>NZ_QMEY01000009.1 GCF_003315795.1 Spongiactinospora rosea | reverse complement strand
CGGATCCACCCGCAACTCGGCGGCGACCTGCTTGTTGTCCTTGCCGTCCGCGCAGGCCAGCACGATCTTCGAGCGGGTCGCCAGGATCTGCGACGACTTGGCCCGCCGTGCCCACCGCCGCAAGGTCTCCCGCTCGGCGTCGCTCAGCGTCAGCCCTGCCTTGGGCCGCCCCGGCCGGGGCTCATCGACCAGGGACTGCACCCCGCCCCGCGCGAATATCGAACGCCACTTGCGCACGGTATGCACCGATACCCCGAGGTCGCGCGACACCTGCGCGTTAGTGGCGCCCGGCTGCGCGCACGCCAGCACGATCCGTGCTCTGATCGCCAGTCTCGACGGGTCGGCGGCCACGGCCATCAGCCGGGCGCGTTCGGCATCGGTCAGCCGGATCTCCACTGCGGATGGACCTGGAGTCGACACACAACGAGCATACATATTTATGCGACGAATTTCAGGCGCATGACACTAGCCTGGCCTACAGCGAAGCCCATCCGGATGAGAAGCCAATCACCTGTCCGGCGCTCCTGCGCCGCGCCACCGCCGACTTCGCCGGCAGGGGCATCCTTGCTATCGAACGCGTGCTGACCGACAACGCCTACAGCTACCGCCTGGCGCCAAGCCCTGGCCGATCTGGGATCAACGGCAAACGCCCCCGCCCCTACCGCCCACAGATCAACAGCAAGGCAGAGCACTGCAACCGCATACTGTTCAATGAACGGACCAACATCCGTGCCTGCATCCGGTAATGACGGGCGCGCGCCCCTCTCTGGTGTGGTGCTCAACCAACGAGAGGCATCCGGCTTGTTAGCAGGGTCAAAGGCCCTTTTTTCGGTTGTACTCACTGCGGGCTGGCATGGAGGCAGCCTGCAGTTCGCCACCGTGATCGATGACATCTGGGGACTGCAGCTGAGCCACGGGCCGCCCAGGACTTGCCCCGATGCGGTCCTGGTCGACAAGAGCTCCGTCTCCCGGGCCAACCGGGCGTATCTGCGACGGCGTGGGATCAGGGTCGCCATCCCGAGCAAGGCCGACCAGGACGCCAACCGCCGTGCCCAGGGCTCTACGGGAGGGCGGTGGCCCGCCTTCGGTTCGGTGCTGTACTGGCTGCGCCATGTTGTTGGAGTGCGGTATCGACCAACTCGAACGCCAACGCGCCGTCGCGACCGGATACGACAAGCTCGCTGTCCGCGTCGCCCGCGATCAACGGATGCTGCGATAAAGGTCCTAGGGGCGTTCTGGAGCGCGAGCGACGGCACTACACCGAAAGGCTCTGCGCTTAGCGCCGCGGATCTCCTCGGTCCGATATAGCGGAGGCTCCCCTATAGGCGCGATGAAGCGCTGGGAGCTCAGTCTGAGTCGTTTGCGGTCCCTTAGAAGGCATGGCCGGATCGGGAAATCCATGCACAGTCGAAAAGTCGTCCGTTCCGCTCTCTGGCCCCATCGGCTGACGGGCGAGCGGCCGACAGGCAACGGCGGCAGCATAGGGGCTTCCGGAGGGAAGCGGTCTTCTATTCGTCCGGACCGTTGTACTCCAGCGTGGAGGCGCCCCCTGAGGCGGGGCGGGGTGGAGTGGTGGAGGCGGCTTGGTTTGTTTCACGTGGAACACGTGGGGAGGAGGATCAGTCGTCGGTGCGGATGGACTTCGCGGCGTCAGGGGCCATGGTGTCGATGATGCGTTCAAGGTCGTCGATGGTGGCGAACTCCACCACGATCCGGCCCTTGCGGGTGCCGAGGTCGACCTTCACCTTGGTCTCGAAGTGGTCTGAGAGGCGTTCGGCGAGGTCGCGGAGTCCAGGTGTAGGTGCCTTCTTCTGGGACCGCTGGCGGGGAGCGGGGGCGGAGGTGGCGTCGCCGAAGGCGACGATTTCTTCTACTGATCGTACGGACAGGCCCTCGGCAACGATCCGGCGGGCCAGGTGGTCCTGTGCGGCGGGGTCGGTGAGCGTGAGCAGGGCCTTGGCATGGCCGGCGCTGATCAGGCCGGCGGCCACCCGCTTTTGGACCTCGGGGGGGAGGTTGAGCAGGCGCAGGGTGTTGGTGATGTGGGAGCGGGAGCGGCCGATCCGCTGGGCGAGCTGTTCGTGGGTGGCGCCGAAGTCGTCGAGGAGCTGCTGGTAGGCGGCCGCTTCTTCGAGAGGGTTGAGCTGCTCGCGCTGCAGGTTTTCGATGAGGGCGTCGCGGAGAAGATCGTCGTCCTGGGTCTTGCGGACGATCGCCGGGATGTCGGTCAGGCCGGCGCGCTGGAAGGCCCGCCACCGCCGCTCCCCCATGATGAGCTCGAACTTGCCGTAAGGGGCGGGCCGGACCACGATCGGCTGGAGCAGCCCAACCTCGCTGATCGAGTCGGCCAGTTCCCTCAGGGCCTCCTCGTCGAAGATGCTCCGTGGTTGGCGGGGATTGCGCTCGATCGCATCGACTGGAATCTCCTGGAAATAGGCACCTGGCACCGGTACCGGGCCTGTGGTGTCGATCCCGCCGTGTCCCGGCTGGGGTACGACCGCGACGGCCCCGGCAGGTACGTCGACCGGGGCTACGCCCGCCGGGCCGTCCACGACAGGGCCGGTCGGGATGAGTGCCCCAAGCCCTTTGCCCAGTCCGCGTCGCTGCTGCGCCACTACAACTCCCTCATCCGCCCGCCCACCAACGGGCCGCCCGTTCCTGCGAGGTTACCGCTGCGACAACTGGGCTCACGACGAGACGCGTGCCCCGATTTCGCCTATGCCTGTATGGCGGCGGCACGGTACGCGATCTCGCGCGCCGCGTCCATGTACGCCATCGCACCGCTCGACCCTGGGTCATACGTCATGACCGACTGGCCGTAGCTGGGTGCCTCTGATACCCGCACGCTTCGAGGGATGACCGTGTTCAGCACGGTATCGCCGAAGTGTGACCGGACCTCGTCCGCCACCTGCGACGCCAGGCGTGTCCGCCCGTCGTACATCGTCAGGACGATCGTGGAGAGGATGAGGTCCGGATTGAGGTGCGCTCGCACCAGGTCGACGTTGCGCAGCAACTGCCCGAGCCCTTCGAGCGCATAGTACTCGCACTGGATCGGGATCAGCAGCTCGCGGGTGGCAACCAGGGCGTTCACCGTCAGCAGCCCGAGGGACGGCGGGCAGTCGATCAGGATGTAGTCGAGCTCGATGGCGTCGAAGGCGGCGATGGCACGGCGCAGCCTGGCTTCGCGGGCGACCAGCGAGACGAGCTCGATTTCGGCCCCCGCGAGGTCGATCGTGGCAGGAGCGCAGTAGAGGCCCGGCATTTCCGGGACCTCCTTGACGATCTCGGACAGCGGGCGGTCGCCCACCAGCACCTGGTAGACGTCAGGGACGTCGCCGCGGTGTTCGACGGACAGCGCGGTGGACGCGTTGCCCTGAGGGTCGAGGTCGATCACCAGAACGCGCTGGCCGTGCATGGAGAGGGCAGCGGCGAGGTTGACCGACGTGGTGGTCTTGCCCACCCCGCCCTTCTGGTTGGCCACGGTGATGATCCGTCGCTCTTTGGGACGCGGCCAGTCACCGTTTGAGGGCCTGGAGGCCGTGGCCGCGGGCGCTGCCGCCGCGGGCTGGGTCGTCGGTGTCGTCTGGGGGGCCGATGTTTCACGTGAAACCACTGAGCTGAGTGCCTCTCGTACCAGCGGCGAGTCGCCGGAGCTAAGCGGAGTGTCGGTCACCGTCGTCCTTTCGACCGGCCGGGCGGCGGCGGGAGGAGCCGACGCGGACGACCATCCCCCGGAACCTTCCCTTGGGGAGTGCGGCCAGCCCAGACCGGAGCAATGCCCAAGCTCTATGGCATCGCCGCCGCTCGCCGGCCAGCCAAGGCCGCTAGCCGTACGGGCCACGACGTCACCTCTTCCGTCTGCGCCGAGGGTCGCGCCGGCCTCGCCCGGGTGGACGGCCGGCGACCACCCGGACGAGAGTTGCAGGCGGCTCGACCTTACCGTGCCCGACCGCGACAAGCTCGGCCCTCTCGGCCCCGCATGCGCGTAATTGCGATTCGGCCTCGGCCAGTTCGGCCGCGGCGCGCTCCCCCTTCATCGCGAGCAACTCGCCTCCCTGGTGCAACAGCGGCATGGACCAGGTCAGCAGCCGCTCCAACGGAGCGACGGCACGGGCGACCGCGACGTCGAAGGAGCGTTCCCCCGCCAGCTCCTCGGCGCGGCCGCGCACCACCTCCACATTGCCGAGCTTCAGCTCAGCCACGCATTCCTCCAGGAACACGACCCTCCGCAGCAACGGCTCCAGCAGCGTCACCGAGATGTCCGGTCGTACGATCGCCAGCACGACGCCCGGCAGCCCGGCGCCGGAGCCGATGTCCACGACGTGCACGTCACGCGGGATGGCCTCGGCGACGACGGCGCAGTTCAGCAGGTGGCGATCCCACAACCGATCGACCTCCCGCGGCCCGAGCAGACCGCGCACAACGGCGGGGCCGGCGAGCATCCGGGCGTATGCCTCGGCCAGAGGCCATGCGTCATCAGCGAACACCTCACGGGCCACAGGGGGAGGAAGGGGCGCGTCAGCGCTCATGGTCACTCCCCAACCGCATGCCGCCGCTCCAACGGGCTCGCACTGCTGCCCTCCCCTTCACTTCCCGGACGGCCATGCGCCTCGTACACCTGCCCACGACTCGCATCAGGTGACGGTCCGACTTCCGCCGGCATTTGCTCGACCCGATGACCATATCCAGCTTTCGCCCACGCTACGGACGGCACGCCGCTGCCTGTGGATAACTCGGCTGCCGCATGCGAAAAGTCCCTATCTAGGCTAACGGTCCGGATCGATCACCGAACCCGGGGCGATCGCCGGCCCCAGCCTGTGGACAGGCGAGCGCCGGCCCGATGGTCGTGTTTCGCTCGTCGTGGTGACGGACCACCCCTTCGGGGCGGTGGTCAGGCCCGATGCCGGGCGGGCACCGTGGCCGTACCGTCCGTGGGCCCGTGTGCCGGTTGCGCAGGCCGTCCGCGTTGGGGTGATCGGCCGCTATTGCGTAGGGGAACGTACGTAGTCCCGGCGAATACCCGCTGCACGGCTCATGATTTTGCGGTCGGAGGCGAGGAAGGGGGGAAGGAGAGTCGAGGGCCGAAGCATAAGGGCCTTCGAAGTACGGGCTGAGCCGTCGGCCATGCACGCTAAGGCCGGCATGAGCGGCGGTGGGCTTGGCCGACGGTCAGGGATGAGGATGCTGATCCAGCTCCAGCGCGGACGGCATCGGCCGCGCTGCCGAGGCGGTCGAATGTCACCTGACCCGGGGGTGTCCTATGGATCGCCTTCCAGGGCGCACTTGCTGCTTGACGGGTTCCGCGGGGTGGAGGGCGAGTTGGTACAGCCGCCTCGACGGTGGTGCCCCAGTGGCATGGCCGCGCGACCGAAAGCCGCAGTCTACGGCTGGGGGCGCAGGGCGACCCGACGGTGGAGGTGGACCGGGGTGGTCATAGCGGGCCCAGGGGGTGATCAGCGGGCACGGTGTGGGCCAATGACGAGCGCGAGTGGCTGGGTAGGCAGGGTGACGCGCTGATGGAGATCCACATCGCGGTGGACGTACAGGCCCCGACTCGTGACGAGCAGCGGGCACAGCGGTACAGCCAAGGGCGCAAGGCGAAGTGCTGATGGATATCTACAACGCACGGGCCGTACCGACCCAGCGATGATGATCAGGGCCTAACGAGCACCGCGACGGTGGAAATCCACCGCGCTGGCCGTAGCGGGCTCAGGGGGTGATCAGCGGGCACAGCGTGAGCGCATGACGAGCGCGAGTGGCAAGGTGACGGGCTACATCACACCGGCTGTGCCGACCTCAGCAATGGTGATCAGGGCCTGGTACGGGCGAGCACCGCGGCGTACGGCTGGACGCAGGGTCCTCGGCGGTGGAGAGTTACGCCACGCCGGGCGTACCGATCTCGGTCGTGATGACCGGCGGGCGCGGGCGAGCGTGCGGGGCGATGCGCTGGTGAAGATTCACACTGTGCTGGCCGGCTCGGCGATAGTGCGGAACAGGCCCGGTGGGGTGACGCGGTGGTGGCGATCCCAGCACGCTGGCCCCCACCGATCTCGGTGGTGGTGGTGCGCAACGGCGCAGGGTGCGGGCGGTGCCTGCCGCAGGGGGCGAATGCCGGAGGTGTACGGCTGGGCGGGTAAGGCCGAGCGGTGGTGTGGAGATTCACACTGCCGGCGGTGGTGGGGGAGGGCCGCGCCGGGGCCGGGGCCCCGGGCGTGGGCCGTGGGTGGGTCAGGCGGGCATGACGACGACGAAGCGGTTGGGCTCCTCGCCCTCCGATTCGCTGCGGAGGCCGGCCGCCGCGACCGCGTCGTGCACGATCTTGCGTTCGAACGGCGTCATCGGCTGGAGCGGCTTGGGCTCGCCGCTGCGTTTGACGTCGTCGGCGATCTTGACGCCGAGCTTGGTCAGCTCCGCCCGGCGGCGTTCGCGGAAGCCGCCCACATCGAGCATCAGACGGGACCGTTCCCCGGTCTGGCGGTGGACGGCCAGACGGGTCAGCTCCTGAAGGGCCTCAAGGACCTCCCCGTGCTTGCCGGTCAGGTCGCCTCCCTTGACCCCCACCACCGACACGATGGCCCGGTCGCCCTCGACGTCCATGTCGATGTCGCCGTCGATGTCGGCGATGTCCAGCAGTCCTTCGATGTAGTCGGCGGCGATCTCGCCTTCCTGCTCAAGCGCCACGAGATCCGGAGCGGTCGCGGTGGGGGTTCGCGCCGTCTCCTGTTCGGCCTCGGTCACGTCCGGCATCTCCTTCGTGGTGTCGGGTCGCGAGCGGACCCGGCCTGCTGCTACGACTTTTTGCTGCCCGTGCGCTTGCTGCGCGCCTGCCGGGTGGGCTGGTTGCGCACCACCTTGGGCTGGGGCGGCTCCGGCGGCGCGTCCTGCTCGGTCTCAGCCTCGGCCTTGGGCTTGCGCAGCTTGCTCAGCAGGCTCGGCTTGGGCTCCGGCTCGATCAGCCTGCCCTTGTCGTCGTACGTGGGCATGGGGTAGCGGCTGTAGAACCAGTGCTGCTGGCCCAGCGTCCACACGTTGGTGGTGACCCAGTAGAGGATCAGGCCCAGGGGGAAGTTCAGGCTGAAGACGGCGAACAGCGGCGAGATGTACATCAGGATCTTCTGCTGCTGCACCATCGGGTTGTTCGGCATCTGCAGCATCGAACGCTGCACGCTCTGCCGTACCGTCAGGAAGGTCGTCAGCGAGCTGATCGCGACGAAGAGCACCAGGACGATCTTGCTGATCACCGGGTCGGCGTTGAGCTTGACGAGGTCGGCGCTGGAGGTCCAGAACGTCGCCGGGATCGGCGCGCCGAAGATGTGCGCGTTTCTGGCGCTCTCCACCAGCTCGGTGGTCATGCCGAACTTGGTCTGGCCCTGGGCCATCGCGTTCAGCACGGTGAACATCGAGATGAAGATCGGGAACTGCGCGACGAGCGGCAGACAGCCGCCGAGCGGGTTGGCCCCGCCCTCCTGGTAGACGCGCATGACCTCTTGGTTCATGCGCTGCTTGTCGTTCTTGTACTTCTCGCGCAGCTTCTGTACCCGCGGAGCCAGTTCCTGCATCTTCCGCGACGAGCGCATCTGCTTGAGGAACAGCGGGAAGATCAGCAACCGCATCGCCACGGTCAGCGTGACGATGGTGAGCGCCCAGGTGAGGCCGCTGTCGGCCGGGAGAACGCTGCTGTATCCCGTGTGGATCCAGGTGATGACGGTCGCGACGGCCTCGTAGAGCCAATTCAGCCAGGACAGCTCCACCGAACTAGCTCCCTTGCTTTTCGTGGGGTCGGATCGGGCGGGAAGGCACGGGGTCGACGCCTCCAGGATGGAAGGGGTGGCAACGCCCGATTCGCCGGATCGTCAGCCATGAGCCGCGCAGCGCGCCGTGCACCGCGACCGCCTCAAGGCCGTACGCGCTGCACGAGGGATAGAACCGGCAACGCGGGCCGAGCAGCGGCGAGACGAAGGCACGGTAGAACCGGATCGGACCCATCAGGATCCGGGCGGCGGGGCTCGCCGCGGCGGCCTGTTCCGCCGTGATCACGCCCGTCGCCGCCTGCGCCATGACGCTCGGTCGGTCGCTCATCGATGTCCATCCGTCCGGGCCTGTGGGGCAGGCCCTCGCCGCCTGAGTAAACGATCCAGCGCGGCGTCGAGTTCGGCGGCGAGGTGCTCGATCCGCGCGGACGCGGCCGGTGGATTGGCGCGTACCACCAGCAGGCTACCTTGCGGAAGCCGGTGCAGACGGTCTCGCATCAAGTGTCGCAACCGGCGCTTCACCTTGTTCCGGACGACCGCTCCCCCTACCGCGCGGCTCACCACGAACCCCACCAAAGGCGGACTATCGCCATCTGTCCCCACGTCAGCCCGCGTTTTCAGGTGCGCGACCAGCGTGGGGCGACCCGCGCGGCTCCCCCGCCGCACGGCCGCCGCGAACTCATCGCCGCGGCGCATGCGTGATCGGGAAGGCAGCACGATCAGACCTCCGGCAGGACCGCGGGCAGGTACGGCAGTCGCCCACCGGGGAGTCCGCCCGGCGGGCGACAGGACACGCTTACCTGACCCGGCGGCGCGTCAGACCGCGGCGTCAGACTGCCAGCCGCTCGCGGCCCTTACGGCGGCGAGCGGCCAGGATCGCGCGACCCGCGCGGGTGCGCATGCGCAGCCGGAAGCCGTGGGTCTTCGCGCGACGGCGGTTGTTCGGCTGGTAAGTACGCTTGCTCACGACTGGACTCCAGGCTTGGGAAACGCGCCTCGCCGACGGGCGTAGACGCCTGACACACACATGGTCTGGTCGCCGGCACGGCTACGGGCATGACAAAGACCGCCGCGCATGGGCCGACCGTCGTACGTTACGGGCACGGCACGCTCCAGGTCAAACCGAAGCCCCGGCTCCGCGGCCGATCGGACCCCAGGACCGCCGGCCGGAATGCCGTGGCCAGTGGTTATCCACTAATCCACAGGCACGTTTTCCACCGGTGCCACGCCATCCACAGCATGTGCACCCAGCCCCGTCTCTCCTGCCACTAGGCTGTGGACAACGTCTTGAACACAGATGTGCACACGGCTACTGCCGGTCCTCAGGATCTCCCTTCCGTGCTGCCCGGACGCTGCAAGAACGCCGCCCGGCGGCCACTCGAAGGCGGCCAGCGGGCTGTGCATACATTGTGGATTCCCTGTGGATCTCCGGTGGAGGACCCACCACCGGCAGGCTGTGGACACAGAGGAACGCGCCGGGTCGCCCGCACCGAGACGTCCGGCACCGTTGTGGATAACACAGCGGTGTGGACGAACCGAAAGCGGGGGCCCGTGGCTGGAAGGGAGGGGAGCCGAGACCATGGACGGTGTCGATCTCGACACGGTGTGGCGCCGTGCGCTGGGCAGCATTCTCGACGGCGACGTGCCCGTCCACTACCGCGCCTGGCTCTCCATCACCCGCCCCCTCGGCCTGGTCAACGACACCCTGCTGCTCGCCACCCCGAACGAGTTCGGCAAGGACGTGCTGGAGAGCAAGCTGCGCCCGCTGATCGCGCACGCGCTCTCCCAGGAGTTCGGCCGGCCGATGCGGGTCGCGGTCACGGTGGACCCGTCGGCGGCCGACTCTGAGGACGAAGGGCCGCGTTCCGGCGACTATCCGCAGGGGCGGCAGCAGAGTTATCCCCAGGCCGGTGGATCGTCGCACGGCTATGGACAACCTGCGGATCCCCAGCACAGGCAGGGTCTGGAAGGTCAGTCCCGCTACGCGGGCGCCCCCGCTCATCCACAGTTGTCCACAGATTTTCCACAGCACCGGCCACAGGATCAGCCCGGCCGTCCACAGCCCCCGGCTCCTTACCGGGACCGGGACGAGCCCGCCTACCGGGACGAGCCCGCCCAGCCGTACCGCCCGGCCGCCCAGGGCGAACCGCCGCGGGCCGAACCGCCCCGCGGCACCGGCCAGCCGTACGGCGAGACCCACGATCAACAGCGTGACCAGCAGAGATACGGCGAACCCGGCCCCTCCTTCGACGGCCAGGGCCGGTTCGACCTGCCCGCGTCCTTCGGCGAGCAGGCACTGCCGTACACAGGAGAGCAGCGTTCCTACGCGAGCGACCAGCTCCCGTACACCGCCGACCAGCAGCCTCCGCCCGAGCAGGACCGGCCGCAGAACCATCCACAGGGCGGCCGTCCACAGGCTTCACCGCCACAGCACCGCTGGGAGAGCCGCGGCACGCGCAGCGGCGAACCTGCCAGGTTGAACCCGAAGTACACGTTCGAGACGTTCGTCATCGGCTCCAGCAACCGGTTCGCGCACGCCGCGGCCGTCGCGGTCGCCGAGGCGCCGGCCAAGGCGTACAACCCGCTGTTCATCTACGGCGACTCCGGCCTGGGGAAAACCCACCTGCTGCACGCGATCGGCCACTACGCGCAGAGCCTGTACGACGGAGCCCGGGTGCGTTACGTGAGCTCGGAGGAGTTCACCAACGACTTCATCAACTCCATCCGCGACCACAAGGCCGACGGCTTCCGCAGCCGCTACCGGGCCGTGGACATCCTGCTCGTGGACGACATCCAGTTCCTGGAGGGCAAGGAACAGACGCAGGAGGAGTTCTTCCACACCTTCAACACCCTCCACAACGCCAACAAACAGATCGTCATCTCCAGCGACCGCGCGCCCAAGCAGCTCGTCACGCTGGAGGACCGGCTGCGCAACCGCTTCGAGTGGGGCCTGATCACCGACGTCCAGCCACCCGAGCTGGAGACGCGCATCGCGATCCTGCGTAAGAAGGCCATCCAGGAGGGCCTGGCCGCGCCCGGCGACGTGTTGGAGTACATCGCGTCCCGGATATCCACGAACATCCGGGAGCTGGAGGGCGCGCTGATCCGGGTCACCGCGTTCGCCAGCCTGAACCGGCAGTCGGTGGACCTGCAGCTCGCCGAGGTCGTGCTGAAGGACCTGATCACCGAGGACTCCAGCCCGGAGATCACGGTGGCCACGATCATGGCGCAGACCGCCGCGTACTTCGGGATCTCGATCGACGACCTGTGCGGCGGGTCGCGCTCGCGCGTGCTGGTGACGGCCCGGCAGATCGCGATGTACCTGTGCCGCGAACTCACCGACATGTCGCTGCCCAAGATCGGCCAGCAGTTCGGCGGACGCGACCACACGACCGTCATGCACGCCGACCGGAAGATCCGCTCCCTGATGGCCGAACGCCGGTCGATCTACAACCAGGTCAACGAACTGACCGGCCGGATCAAACAGCAGTCCCGCGATGCCTGACCGCCGCTTGTACCACACGATCCCCAGTACCGGCGCCCATCGTACACAGCCTGTGGATAACGCTGTGGATCAGTCGCGAATGCCCTACTTGGCCGGTGGGACAGGGGGTTTGGGCATCGGTCCGGCACGATCGGCGGCCGGACTCCCTCTTCCCGCCCTGGGGATAACTCTGGGGACATCCTGGGGAAAGGTTGTGGACCACTCGTGGACAACCTGGGGATGGCCTGTGAACGCGTTGGCAACGAGAGCGCAAACCGGACACCTACCCGGTGGAAAACCCGTGGAAACCTTGTGGATAGCCCGTGGACAGAGACCCCGTCGCCTGGGGATGGCCTGTGCACAGTGGCCCGTCATCCCCAACCGAACGAGTTTCCAACAGGCTTCACCCACAGGAGCGGTGGATGACGACACGCGAGCCGAGCTGCGGAAACCGTACTTGCCCACAGTATCCACAGCCCCTAAGAAGATGACCAGCTATCTCTCCCTCCAAGAAACTCAAAACCCATAGAAGGGTTCCGGCCCGACCCCGGTGCGGGTCAGGCGACACTTGGACCCACACCCCGCGGCGAGACCAGACGCCGCGCTCGCGTCTAGATCAAGCACCGAGATCAAGCATCGAGATCAACGAGACTCACGACACCAACGAGAGCCGATACCCACAGGAGGCGGATCCACCGTGATGTTCAGGGTCGACCGAGACGTACTCGCCGAGGCGGTCGCATGGACGGCACGCAGCCTTCCGGCACGCCCATCTGTGCCGGTCCTCGCCGGCATGCGCCTTGAGGTCACCGAAGACCAGCAGCTGAAGCTCTCCGGCTTCGACTACGAGGTGTCCGCGGAGGTGACCCTCGACCTGCAGACCGGCGAGCCCGGCCTGGTACTGGTCTCCGGCCGCCTGCTCGCCGAGATCACCCGGGCGCTGCCCGCACAGCCTGTGGATTTCGTCGTCGATGGGGCCAAGGCGGTCGTCACCTGCGGCAGCGCCAGGTTCACCCTGCTGACCATGCCTGTGGAGGACTACCCGTCGCTGCCCGCCATGCCGCCCGCCGCCGGGCGCGTGGGCAGTGACGTGTTCGCGTCCGCGGTGGGCCAGGTGGCCGTGGCCGCGGGCCGGGACGACACCCTGCCGATGCTCACCGGTGTCCGGATGGAGATCGACGGCGACACGGTCACGCTGGCCGCCACCGACCGGTACCGCCTGGCCGTACGCGAGCTGAAGTGGCAGCCCGACCAGCCCGAGTTCAGCGCGGTCGCGATGATCCCCGGCAAGACCCTCGCCGACACCGCCAAGTCGCTCACGACCGGCGCCGAGGTGGAGATCGCGCTCAGCTCCGCGGGCGGCACCGGCGAAGGCATGATCGGCTTTTCCAGCGGGGGACGGCGTACCACGACCCGGCTGCTCGACCCGGAGTTCCCCAAGTACCGTTCGCTGCTGCCGACGGAGTTCTCCGCGCACGCGGACCTCGCCACCGGCCCGTTCGTCGAGGCGGTCAAGCGCGTGGCGCTGGTCGCCGAGCGCAACACCCCGGTACGCCTGGCGTTCCGCGGCGGCGAGGTCGTCCTGGAGGCGGGCAGCGGCGATGAGGCCCAGGCCGTCGAGGCCCTGCCCGCCGAGCTGCACGGCGACGAGATCAACATCGCCTTCAACCACCAGTTCCTGCTGGAAGGGCTCGGCGCGATCGACTCCGACGTGGCCAGGCTCTCGTTCACCACGTCCACCAAGCCGGCCATCCTCACCGGCGGCAAGCCCGAGGGCGACGAGAGCGCGCCCGACTACCGCTACCTGATCATGCCCATCCGCCTGTCCGGCTGACCCCACGCCCCGAACCCCCCGACCCCCGGCAGGCCCAGGTACGCCCGGCGCGAAGCGTCATCCGGCGGACGCTAGGCTTGTCCACAGCCGTGCCGGATTCGATTCGGCGCGGCGCTCGCGGGTATGCGGGGCGTGGATTCCGGCGGATTCAGAGTCAGGGGATCAGCCGCGATACCGACGCGAATCTGACGTAAACCCTTCAGGGGGGTGCTCGTATGCAGATCGGCATGGTCGGCCTCGGCCGTATGGGCGGCAACATGGCCGAACGGCTGCGCCGCGGCGGCCACGAGGTCGTCGGCTATGACCGCGATCCCGCGATCAGCGACGTGGAGGACCTCAAGGAGCTCGTGGAGCGGCTGAGGCCGCCGCGGGCGGTCTGGGTCATGGTCCCGGCGGGTGAGCCGACCCGGGCCACCGTGGAGGCGCTGGCGGGCCTGCTGGCCCCCGGCGACATCGTGATCGACGGCGGCAACTCGCACTACGTGGACGACCGCAGGCACGGCGACGAGCTGGCCGCGAAGGGCATCGGCTTCGTCGACGTCGGCGTGAGCGGCGGCGTGTGGGGTCTGGACAACGGCTACGCGCTGATGACCGGCGGCGACGAGGCGCACATCCGCGCGCTCTCCCCCGTCTTCGACACCCTCAAGCCGGCCGAGGGCGGGTTCGTCCACGCGGGCAAGATCGGTGCCGGGCACTTCGCGAAGATGGTCCACAACGGCATCGAGTACGGCATGATGCAGGCCTTCGCCGAGGGCTGGGAGCTGCTGGAGGCCGCCGACGTCGTCGATGACGTCGAAGGCACGTTCAAGAGCTGGCGGCAGGGCACCGTGATCCGCTCCTGGCTGCTCGACCTGATGGTCCGGGCGCTGGACGAGGACCCCGACCTCTCCGAGCTCCGTGGCTACGCTCAGGACTCCGGGGAGGGCCGCTGGACGGTCCAGGCCGCGGTCGAGCACGCCGTACCGCTCCCGGTGATCACCGCGGCGCTCTACGCGCGGTTCAGGTCCCGCCAGTCCGACTCCCCCGCCATGAAGGTCATCGCGGCGCTGCGCAGCCAGTTCGGCGGGCACGCCGTCTCCTCGGCTGAGGGCTCTGAGGGCCTGGGGGCCGACTCCCCCGGCGCCGACGTCGCGCCGCCCGCCTGAGCCGGGCGGGGTCCGGGAAGATCAGGCGGCACATTCCGACATACCGGACGACACGGGTGTGACGACGGTGAGCCCTGTGGCCCAGTAGCCTTCCTGAGTGCATGTCGCCCACCTGTCGCTGACCGACTTCCGGTCCTACCCGTCCGTCGAGCTGGAGCTCCAGCCGGGCGTGACCGCGTTCGTGGGCCCCAACGGGCAGGGCAAGACCAACCTGGTCGAGGCGATCGGCTACGTCGCGACGCAGTCCAGCCACCGAGTGGCCGCCGACGCGCCGCTCGTGCGCCACGGCGCGGGCCGGGCCATCGTGCGGGCCTCCGTCGTCAAGGACGACCGCAGGGCCCTGGTCGAGCTGGAGATCAACCCCGGGCGGGCCAACCGCGCCCGCCTCAACCGCGCCGCCCTCTCCCGCGCCCGCGACGCCCTGGGCCTGCTGCGGACCGTCCTGTTCGCCCCTGAGGACCTGGCCCTGGTCAAGGGCGACCCGTCGGAACGGCGGCGCTTCCTCGACGACCTGCTCGTGGCGCGCGCCCCCAGGTTCGCGGGCGTGCGCGCCGACTACGACCGGGTGCTCAAGCAGCGCGGCGCGCTGCTGCGCACCGCGATGGCCACCCGTCAGGGCGGCAGGCGCGGGAGCCGTATCGGCCACACCGCGGTACGCCGGTCCGACGACGAGGCCGGCTTCGCCGCGATGGGCGCAGGCGACGTACTGAGCACGCTCGACGTGTGGGACGCCCACCTGGCCCGTCACGGGGCCGAGCTGCTGGGAGCCCGGCTGGACCTGGTGGAGGCGCTGCGACCCCTGGTGGCCCAGGCATACGCCGCGCTGGCCCCCGGCTCGGCGGCCGTCGCGATCTCCTACCGCGGCACGCACTTGTCCACAGGCGAGGAGGACCTGGGGACGAGCGACCGCGCCGTACTGGCCGAACGGCTGCGCGCCCGGCTGCTTGAGGTCCGCGACGCGGAGGTGGAACGCGGCGTCACCCTCGTCGGCCCGCACCGCGATGACCTGCTGCTGGGCCTGGGCGAGCTGCCCGCCCGTGGATACGCCAGCCATGGCGAGTCGTGGTCGTACGCGCTCGCCCTCCGGCTGGCCGCCTACGAGCTGCTGCGGGCCGACGGCTCCGACCCGGTGCTGATCCTCGACGACGTCTTCGCCGAACTCGACGCGCAGCGCCGGCGGCGCCTCGCCGAGACCGTGCGCGACGCGGAGCAGGTACTGGTCACCGCGGCCGTGCCCGAAGACGTACCGGCCGAACTGTCCGGCTTCCGGTTCCACGTCGCGGAGGGAAGTGTGTCGCGTGGCGGCTGAGTTCACGTCCCCTGACCCGATCGACCCCAAGCGGATCGCCGCCCGCGGCGCGGCGATGGCCAGGGAGAAGCTCGCCCAGGCCAAGGCCGACGCCGAGCGGCGCGGCAGGCTCCCGCGCCGCGAGCCCCGGCGCAAACGCGCGGGCGCGCGCAGGGACGCGAGCGACCCGCAGCTCTTCGGCGCGGCGATCCGCGACCTGCTGGCCTACCGGGGGTGGGAGCAGGAGGTCGCGGTCGGCGGGGTCTTCGGGCGCTGGCGCGACATCGTGGGCGCGGATCTGGCGGCGCACACCAAGCCGGAGAGCTTCACGGACGGCGAGGTCGTGGTGTCGGCCGACTCGACGGCCTGGGCCACGCAGGTGCGGCTGCTGGCGACGACGCTGGTCAAACGGCTGAACGAGGAGCTGGGCGAGGGCACCGTCCGCCGGGTGAAGGTCCAGGGGCCGCAGCGCGGGCCACGCCCGAGGGGCGGCCTGCGGGCCACCGGCAGCCGCGGCCCGCGCGACACGTACGGCTGAGCCGGGCCGAGCCGGAGCAGGGCCGCGCCGTGTCGTCCGCGCGCCCGCCGTACCCCCGTCGCGGCCTCATCACGACCTGATCGCGAACACTCACGCGCGGACCCCCACAATCCCGGCTGGATGGGCCAGCGCGCTCTCTACGGCGACGAGCCCCTTTCCAGTAGGGGGATGCTTGAGAGAGGGGTGAACGCCCGACAGGGCCATCACAGCCGCCGTCAATGCCACATCATGGGCTCGCGCCCGGTAGAATGAAAAATGATTCCGGACACGTCCGCTTGCGCGTCACCCCGGCATGCACGGCCGCTTCCCCTGGGTGAACGCATCGGGGCACTCACATCGGTGACGGGCACGGCAGGGAGCACGCATTCACGGTGCCTCCCGCGCCGCGTGTCCGCGGCAGGAGGATTTGCACTTGTCCTACGACGCTAGCTCAATCACCGTACTCGAAGGGCTGGAGGCGGTCAGAAAGCGCCCCGGCATGTACATCGGCTCCACCGGGGAGCGCGGGCTTCACCACCTCGTGCAAGAGGTGGTCGACAACGCCGTCGACGAGGCCCTCGCCGGTTACTGCGACAACATCGAGGTAACCCTGCTTCCCGACAACGGTGTGCGCGTGGTCGACAACGGTCGTGGCATTCCCGTCGGCATCGTCGAGGCCGAGGGCAGACCGGCGGTCGAGGTCGTGCTGACCGTCCTGCACGCGGGCGGGAAGTTCGACAGCAAGTCCTACGCGGTCTCCGGCGGCCTGCACGGTGTCGGCGTGTCCGTGGTCAACGCGCTCTCCACCCGCCTTGAGGTGGAGATCCGCACCGAGGGGCACTACTGGCGGCAGTCCTACGACCACTCCCGGCCCACCG
This sequence comes from Spongiactinospora rosea, assembly GCF_003315795.1. GTDB lineage: Bacteria > Actinomycetota > Actinomycetes > Streptosporangiales > Streptosporangiaceae > Spongiactinospora > Spongiactinospora rosea. The sequence continues at coordinate 261,702 of NZ_QMEY01000009.1, read as the reverse complement.
CCCCGCTGGCCAAGGGCGAGCAGACGGACGAGACCGGCACCTCGATCACCTTCTGGGCCGACGGCGACATCTTCGAGACCACGACCTGGAACTTCGAGACCCTGGCGCGCCGCTTCCAGGAGATGGCCTTCCTGAACAAGGGCCTGACGATCACCCTGCGCGACGAGCGGGCCGACCACGTCAACGGCGAACCGCACGTGGTGACCTACCACTACGAAGGCGGCATCTCCGACTTCGTCTCGCACATCAACTCGAAGAAGGAACCGGTCCACAACTCGGTCATCGACTTCGAGTCGCACAGCGACGGCATCTCCGTCGAGATCGCCATGCAGTGGAACGGCAGCTACACCGAGTCGGTCTACACCTTCGCCAACACGATCAACACCGCCGAGGGCGGCACCCACGAGGAGGGCTTCCGCGCCGCGCTGACGTCGATCGTCAACCGCTACGCGCGCGAGCAGCGGTTCCTCAAGGAGGGCAAGGACGACAACCTCGCCGGCGAGGACATCCGTGAGGGCCTCACCGCGATCATCTCGGTCAAGCTCGCCGATCCGCAGTTCGAAGGACAGACCAAGACGAAGCTGGGCAACACAGAGGCCAAGTCTTTCGTCCAGAAGGCGTGCAACGATCACCTTCGCGACTGGTTCGAGCGCAACCCCGGCGAGGCCAAGGAGATCATCAGCAAGTCGCTCCAGGCGTCCCGGGCGCGGATCGCCGCGCGCCAGGCGCGCGACCTGACCCGGCGCAAGTCGCTGCTGGAGTCGGGTTCGGGCCTGCCCGGCAAGCTGGCCGACTGCCAGTGGAGCGAGCCCGACAAGTGCGAGCTGTTCATCGTCGAGGGCGACTCGGCGGGCGGCTCGGCCAAGGGCGGCCGCGACTCCCGCTTTCAGGCGATCCTGCCGATCCGCGGCAAGATCCTCAACGTGGAGAAGGCCCGGATCGACAAGGTCCTCCAGAACAACGAGGTCCAGGCGCTGATCACCGCGCTGGGCACCGGCGTGCACGACGAGTTCGACATCTCCAAGCTGCGCTATCACAAGATCATCCTGATGGCCGACGCCGACGTCGACGGGCAGCACATCAACACGCTGCTGCTCACGCTGCTGTTCCGGTTCATGCGCCCGCTGATCGAGGCCGGGCACGTCTACCTCTCCCAGCCGCCGCTGTACAAGATCAAGTGGGACCGCCGCGGCGACGACGCCTCCTACGCCTACTCCGACCGGGAGCGCGACGCGATCATCGAGGCCGGTGTGGCCGCGGGCAAGCAGGACCCGCGCCCCCGCGACAACGTGCAGCGGTTCAAGGGTCTGGGCGAGATGAACGCGGCCCAGCTCTGGGACACCACGATGAACCCGGACACCCGCCTGCTGCTCCAGGTGACACTCGACGACGCGGCCCAGGCCGACGAGCTGTTCAGCGTCCTCATGGGCGAAGACGTCGAGGCCCGCCGCGACTTCATCATCCGCAACGCACGCGACGTCCGCTTCCTCGACGTCTAAGCCGACTTACGTTGTGAGAAAAGGAATCCTGATCCCGTGACGGAAGTGAACACCACTCCTCCGGCCGATCGCATCGAGCCGGTCGACATCCAGTCCGAGATGCAGCGCAGCTACATGGACTACGCGATGTCGGTCATCGTCTCGCGAGCCCTGCCGGACGTGCGTGACGGTCTCAAGCCGGTGCACCGGCGCGTCCTGTACGCGATGTACGACGGCGGCTACCGGCCCGACCGCGGCTACTTCAAGTGCTCCAGAGTCGTCGGCGACGTGATGGGCTCCTATCACCCGCACGGCGACACCTCGATCTACGACGCGCTGGTACGGCTGGCCCAGCCCTGGTCGCTGCGCTATCCCTTGGTCGACGGCCAGGGCAACTTCGGCTCCCCGGGCAACGACCCGGCCGCGGCCATGCGGTACACCGAGGCCAAGCTGGCCCCGATCGCGATGGAGCTGCTGCGCGACATCGACAAGGAGACCGTCGACTTCCAGTCCAACTACGACGGGCGCTCCCAGGAGCCGTCGGTCCTGCCCTCCCGCATCCCCAACCTGCTGGTCAACGGCTCGGGCGGGATCGCGGTCGGGATGGCCACCAACATCCCGCCGCACAACCTGCGGGAGGTCGCCGAGGCGGTCAAGTGGGCGCTGGAGCACCCCGACGCCACCGACGAGGAACTGCTGGACGCCTCGGTGGCCCTGGTCAAGGGCCCCGACTTCCCGACCGGCGCGCTGATCGTCGGCCGCCGGGGCATCGAGGAGGCGTACCGCACCGGCCGCGGCTCGATCACCATGCGGGCCATCGTCGAGTTCGAGGAAGACGCCAAGGGCCGCCAGTGCCTGGTGGTCACCGAGCTCCCGTACCAGGTCAACCCGGACAACCTCGCCCTCAAGATCGCCCAGTTGGTGCGCGAGGGCAAGATCAGCGGCATCGCCGACGTACGCGACGAGAGCTCCGCCCGGGTCGGCCGGCGCCTGGTCATCGTGCTCAAGCGCGACGCCGTGGCCAAGGTCGTCCTGAACAACCTGTACAAGCACACCCAGCTCCAGGACACCTTCGGCGCCAACATGCTGGCCCTGGTCGACGGCGTGCCGCGCACGCTGCGGCTCGACCAGTTCGTCCGCTACTACGTGGCCCACCAGGTCGAGGTCATCGTACGGCGGACCCGCTACCTGCTGCGCAAGGCCGAGGAGCGGGCGCACATCCTGCGCGGCCTGCTGCGCGCCCTGGACCGCATGGACGAGGTCATCGCCCTCATCCGGGCCTCGGAGTCGGCCGCGGTGGCCCAGCAGGGCCTCATGTCGCTGCTGGAGATCGACGAGGTCCAGGCCCAGGCCATCCTGGACATGCAGCTCCGCAAGCTCGCCGCCCTGGAGCGCCAGCAGATCCAGGACGAGTACGACACGCTGATGGCCCAGATCGCCGACTACAACGACATCCTCGGCTCTGAGGCCAGGCAGCGGCAGATCGTCGGCGACGAGCTGACCGAGATCGCGGGCAAGTACGGCGACGACCGCAAGACGGAGATCATCGCCTACGACGGCGACATGTCCATGGAAGACCTCATCGCCGAGGAGGTCATGGTCGTCACGATCACCCGCGGCGGATACGCCAAGCGCAGCCGTACCGACCTGTACCGCGCACAGAAGCGCGGCGGCAAGGGGGTGCGCGGCGCGCAGCTCCGCCAGGACGACATCGTCGACCACTTCTTCGTCACCACGACCCACCACTGGCTGCTGTTCTTCACCAACAAGGGCCGGGTCTACCGGGTCAAGGCGTACGAGCTCCCCGACGCCGCCCGCGACGCCCGCGGCCAGCACCTGGCCAACCTGCTGGCGATGCAGCCGGACGAGGTGGTCATGGAGGTCCTCGACCTGCGCGACTACAACGTGGCCCCGTACCTCGTGCTGGCCACCCGCAGCGGCCTGGTGAAGAAGACCAGGCTGGCGGAGTACGACTCGCCGCGCTCCGGCGGCCTGATCGCGATCAACCTGCGTGAGGACGACGAGGTCATCGCCGCCCGGCTGGTCTCCGAAAGCGATGACCTGCTGCTGGTCTCCCGCAACGCGCAGTCGATCAGGTTCACCGCCTCCGACGACGCGCTGCGCCCGATGGGCAGGGCGACCAGCGGGGTGATCGGAATGAGATTTGTCGGCGGAGATGAGCTTTTGTCGATGAATGTGGTCGGAGACGGCGATGATGTGTTAATCGCCACGGAGGGCGGGTATGCCAAGCGCACCCCCGCTGATCAGTATCCGGTACAAGGACGAGGCGGCAAGGGAGTGCTGACCGCGAAGATCGTCAGTGCTCGTGGCAAGCTGGTCGGTGCTGTCATGGTCAGCCCCGAGGACGAGGTCTTCGCCATCACGTCCGCAGGGGGAGTGATCCGGACGAGCGCCGCGGAGATCAAGCAGTCTGGCCGTCAGACCATGGGAGTGCGGTTGATGAACCTCGCAGAGGGCGACAGCGTGGTGGCCCTTGCCCGGAACGCGGAGTCGCTGGAGACGGTGGAGACAGTGGAAGAGGCGGTTGCCGGGGGAGGAGAGTAACCCATGAACGCCCAGGCGAAACCCGGCGGGGGCGCGGGGCCGGCGCAGGGGCCGGGAGGCCCTGGCCAGCCTGCGGGTTCTTCGGGCACTGGCGGAAACTCTGGCGGAAATCCGCAGCGGAGGCCCCCGGCCGCTGCTTCAGGACCGCGCAACCAGGTGACGGAGAAAATGGACAAGACCACCGACAACGCCATTATCGAGGTGGTGGACTCCCCATCCCCCGGTTCCAAAGGGCCGGTCGGCGGGCCCAACGCCGGCAAGGGCCCCGGCCCGGGCGCCAAGGGGCCGGGAGGCCCCGGCGGACCTGGTGGACCCGGGGGGCCCGGCGGTCCTGGTGGTCATGGGGGTCCGGGCGGCCCTGGGGGCCCCGGGGGCACTGGCGGCGCGCCGGGCTCCAAGAGCCCCAACGGCCCCATGGGCTCCCCCGTGGGCCCAGGCGGCCCCGGCGGCCGGGGAGGCCCGGGCTCGCCCGTCAAGCCCCCGTCGCCCGGCTCCGCGCCGGGCGGCGGCCGTCCGGCCGGGCTTGCCGCTTCGGCGCCCACCACTTCTCAGGACGGCTCCCACGACACGCGCGGCAGCCTGAGCGAACCGCTCCTGACCACCACCTCGAGCAGGAAGGGCGGCAAGCAATCCGGCAACGCCCGCACTCCGCGCAAGGCCCACTTGGTCCTGCGCCGTGTCGAGCCCTGGTCCGCCATGAAGTTCAGCTTCGTGGTGTCCCTGGTCTGCTTCGTCATCCTGTTCGTCGCGGTCGCCGTCCTGTACGGCGTGCTTAGTGCGGTCGGCGTCTTCGACTCCATCGTCGGCACCGTCAACCAGCTCACCAACCCGGACGGCAAGGCCACCAACGCCATCGACGCCTCCGCATGGTTCGACCCGGTCCGCATCCTCGGCTTCACCGCCCTGGTCGGCGCGATCAACGTCGTCCTGATCACCGCCCTGGCCACTCTCGGCGCGGTCATCTACAACCTCGCCTCCGACGTCGTGGGCGGCGTGGAGGTCACCTTCAGCGAGGCCGAATAAACCCACCTCGCCCTACCCCGTCCCCGCGAGGCCCCACCCTCGCGGGGACGACGACCCACCCACCCCCCGCGACACGGTAAGCTTTTCCCCGTCGGCAACCGATTCGCTCCGGCCATCCGGATGCGATACGCTCAATGCCACACTCTGCGGGGCTATAGCTCAGACGGTTAGAGCGCTTCCCTGATAAGGAAGAGGTCCCAGGTTCAAGTCCTGGTAGCCCCACCACGTTTCCCCAGCTCAGAGGCCACATCCCAAGATCATGGATGCGGCCTCTTGATCGTTTGACCGTCATTTGACCGTGGTCTTTGACGTGACCGCCGGTCACGCGGGGGGCGTGAAGGGTCACCGAGAGCACCTTGATCACATGATCCCTGGCTTGCGAGCCAAGATCACCGTTCAAGCGCTGGGCCGCGGAAGGCACCAGCGGAGGGCCCGTACTCGCCGCCGACCCGTGAGGCGTCAGGACCATCAGATGAAGAGGTTCCTGCCCGAGTGGATCCACGCCGTCATGGCCAACTCGGTCAAGTCACCAAAGCAAGCCGTACCGTGGGTGATGGATGCAGTCGCACCTTGATCACGGCTTCACGTCCGTCGATGAGCCTGCGAACGGAAACGGGGCACGATGCTTGATCGCGCTGGTAGGTCACCGCTTCACTACGCGGCCGTCTCGAACGACCTCGGCACCGCCAAGGCGCTCTTGGACGCGGGAGCAGATCCAAGCGCGCCAGATCGCCGAGGGCTGACACCTGTGCACTTTGCCGCTCAGGAGTGCCGTGTTCAACTCGCGCGGTGACGGTCGCATGATCGAATTGCTGCGCCGCTGGGGAGCCGACCCTTTCAAGGCGAACAGCAGCGGTCAAACACCTCTCGGCCTTGCCCGCCTGATCGCCAACTACGACGTAGCACGCTTCTTCGCTGACCTCTCCTGAGCCGGGCCCGCAGGCGCCGTCACGCACTGCCTGTTTGTGAAGGGCGGTCCGTGGCATCCTCGATCAGTTTGTCCAGGGAGGTGCCACGGTTCCGCACCGATTCGACTCTTAACGCCTGTCCTTTGGTGACGGTGGTGCATCATTCGACAGGGCGCTGCTCAGTCCCAGGATGGACAGAATCTCGGCTGTGGGTACCCGGTAGGTTTCACCGATCTGTATGACCCGGCAGGGAAACTCTCCACGCTTCACCAGCCGGTATGCAGAGTTACGGCTGATGCCGAGCGCGCGGGCGGCGGTCAGCAGCGGAATCACCGCGGGAAGCCGCTCCACCTCATCGATCGTCATGGGAGTCATTCCGTATCACCGCCCGTCCCATACGGCGTGGCGTTGGTCACAGCGTCACAACGGCACGCCTCTGGCCGGCGGCCACCTACGCGTCGGTCGGAATCGCTCGGAGGGCGCGTGAACATGATCAGCGCCCTCCGTCCGGATTCACGGCGGTGATCTCCCACAAGGTCCGCTGGATGCCGTCAGCGGCGATTGCTTGTGGGCGGGCGGTGACGCGGCGATAGCCGGCGGCGTGGAGGCTGGTCCCAGGTTCGCGGGCGCGGGTGTAGGTGATCAGGCGGCGGTGGCCCATGGCGCGGGCGGCTCGCCAGGCCGCGCCCAGTAGGGCGGAGCAGGCGTTGGGTGTGCCGTCGGTGGCCAGGCGGGTGACTTCGGCGGTGAAGCCGTCGTCGAAGGCGCGGGTGGTGGGGCGGCCGATGATGGCCACGCCCACCAGTGTGGTGTCGGGTGTGGTGACGCCGATGGCGAACATGGCGCCGGGCGGCGGGCCGAGGTGGCGGTGCTGCCAGGCGACGAACGCGCGGGCGGTACGGATGGCCAGCGGAACGATGACCAGGCGCTGCCGGATGGCCGGGCGGGTGTTGGTGGCGTGGTGGCCGGGTGCGGATAGTGGGTTCACGGGTGGTGCGGGGCGTTCCTCAGATGGATTCCAGTTGAGGCGGCAGCACTGGCAAACCACTGGCAGGTTCCCGCATTTGGGCTTTGACCTGCGGAAATAGCGTTCACGCTGGCAAGTGAGGCGCTTCGGGTTCCGCCAGAGGGTTGCCTGAGCCGGCCCGTAGACCGGATGGCGAGCAACCGAAATTTCCTCGCGCCGGGGAGTCACCGATGCAATCCAAGCCCCACCAGCCCACCCGCCGGCACCTCACGCTGGACGCCGTCGAGCATCTCTTCCAGCTTCTTTGCGAGCAGCCGCACTGCCTGACGATCGACGGAACGCTCGCGCCCGATCTCCCGCAACGGCCCATCCCGCTGAACGAGCTGCGCAGCATGCTGCGGCATCCACTACTGAGCAGCGCGACCCGCGATGCGGTGTGGCGGAAAATGATCAGCCGTGCCCGTACCGGAGGCCCGCTGTGGCAGGCCGCCATCACCGGGATCGCGTTGCCTACCCTGCGCGCGATCGCCGACCGGATCGCCGACGAGATCACCGCCCAGCGGCGGGTACCGGATGTGGCGGTCATCGATCACGAGGTACTGACCCGCTTCCTTGACGCGGTCCGTAGCGCCGACCTCGACCAGCCCAACCTGCGCTTCCGGTTGTGCGCACAAGCGCGGCAGGCACAGGAACGGTTTCGTCCCGGCGCGCGGGCCATCGCCCCCCTCGACGCGACACCCATGAACTCCGCGCGGAGCCGGATCACCTCAGATACCGCATCCGACTCCGACCATGAGAAAGGAGGCAGGGGCGTCACCTCCGGCTCCGCGCGGCCCCTCTTTCCCCCACCCCGACCCGCTCCGGCGGAGGCGCGACGGCCGCAGGACGCCCCGCCGCTGACCGGCACGGCCGCCACCGCACCTGCCGAAACGGCAACGCCCGGCAGGCGGTGGCAGCGGCGGCTACGGAACGCCGTCGTGATCGTGGCAATCGTTGCCGTGGTCGTTGCCACGCTGGCAACCGTCGCGTTCGGGATGATCGCCAACCCACCGCCCTCCCCGCCGACCCGACCGGAAGATCTCGGCAGGGTCTTCGACAACACGCGAACCTGGCTGGTCGGCCTGCTCGCGGCCCTTGCCACGCTGATGCTCACCGTCGGCGGGGTGCGGTACCTGATCGCGGGCGGTGATCCGGGAGAGGTGCACAAGGCCAAGGCGGCGCTGAAGGCGAGCGCGTTCGGGTACGCGCTGGCCGTACTGGCGCCGCTGCTGGTGAACGTCCTGCGGCATCTGGTGAGCGGGTGATGGCGGCCCCTTGGCCGGGCACCTTCCGGCCCGTTGCCATCGTTGCCGTCCCGGTTGCCGCAACCGTTGCCGCACCGGCACTGGCCGTGATCGCCATTGCCGGGCCCGCTGCCGCCGCACCGACGCCGGCACCCACCCCCACCCCCAGCCCCCCTTCTCCTCCGGCTCCGCCGTTCGGACTGGACCTGGGCGGCTGGGTGAACGGGCAGATCAACAACTGGTTCGCCCAGCTCACCGCCATGGCGATCCGCCCCCTGCTGAGCGCCCTGGCCGAGACCCTGCTGGCCACACCGGACATCGAGGGACAGCCACGGATCCATGATCTGTGGCAGGCGAGCGCGGTCCTGGCCAACAGCGGCTTCGTGGTCCTGGTGATCGCCGCCGGGGTGATGGTCATGGGCCATGGCACGGTACAGACCCGGTACGCGATCAAGGAGGTACTGCCGCGCCTGGTCGTGGCGTTCGGGGCCGCGAACTTCAGCCTGTTCTTCACGATCGAAGCCGTCCGGCTGGCCAACGGCGTCTCGCTCGCACTGCTCGGCCAGGACTTCGACGCGGCACGCGCGACCAACGCCATCCGGACGATGATCCTGCCCTACAACGACGGCGAGATCTTCTACGTCCTGCTCGCCCTGGTCGCGGTCATCCTGCTGATCCTGCTGCTGATCACCTTCATGTTCCGCATCGCCATGACGATCCTGCTGGTGATCGTCGCGCCTCTCGCGCTGGCCTGCCTGGCGCTACCGCATACCGACGGCGCGGCCCGGCTGTGGGGCCGGGCGTTCACCGGTCTGCTGCTCATCCAGATCGGCCAGTCCCTGACCCTGGTGGCCGCGGTGCGGATCTTCTTCAACCAGGACGGCCGTCAGATCGTCGGGCTGACGCTCCACGGCCAGCTCTACAACCTGCTGATCGCCCTGTGCCTGCTGATCATCTTGGTCCGCATCCCTGGCTGGGTGTCGCGTACGGTCTTCACCCACCGTGGCCGCGGCTCGACGATCGCCCGGATCGTCAAGTACGCCATCGCCTACCGGCTCGCCTCACCGATCCTGAGCACGCTGCACCTCGGGCGGGGCCGCAGCGGCAGGAAAACGGCAACGGCCACTGCCATGACAGGGCGGGCCTTGCCAGCGATGGCAGGAGCGGTTGCCGGTACGGCAGCCGCGGCAACCGGTATTGCCGGCACCGCTGCCGTCGCGGCACGGGGTGGCAGCGGGCCGTTCAAGCACGCCCCGGTCGGTGCCCGCCGTCCGCCGCAGCAATGGGCCCCGACCCCGATCAAACACGCGCCGACCGGGCCGCCGATGCCGGGCAAGTACCGGCCCACTCCCAACCCGCCCGGCCCGGTCCCCGCGACCACCCCCGTCTACGGCTACCCGCGCGAGACCTACTACGCCAGAGGCCCGGCCGGGCTCGGGCAGATGTACCACCTCCGCAACCAGAGCACGGCCACCCCGCCCAAGGCAACCGGCGGCACCCCGGTCCGCCCGATCGTCGCGCCCGGCGCGCCGATTCCCGGCACGCCCGAATGGCCGGAGAACCACGGCGAGCCCCGCCGCAAGCCGCCCGCCCGCCGCAAGGGCGGTGACAAGCGATGAACGACATCGTCCGCATCCCCGCCGACGTCGAGGCCCCGGACAAGATCATCGGAGGCTTTACCGCGCGTCAGATCATCATCTTCGGCGGCACCGGCGTACTGCTGTACGGCGGCTACCTGCTCCTGGCCGACCACGTCCCGCCGCTGGCCCTGGCCGTCTTCGCCGTGCCCATCGCGGTTGCGGGCATCGTGCTGGCCATCGGCCGGCACGACGGTATCTCCCTGGACCGCTACGTCCTCGCCGCCCTGCGCCACCGCCGCGCCGCCAAGCACATGACCCGATCCGCCGCCCCAGCCCCACCCACCTGGATAGCTGCTCGCCCGGGGCCATCGCCGTCCCCGCTGCGGCTGCCCGCCCGCGGTGTCACCGAGCACGGCCTGATCGACCTGGGCCCGGACGGCGTCGCCGCCGTCGCCGAGGTCTCCACCGTCAACTTCGCGCTGCGTACGGCCGAGGAGCAGGACGCGCTCGTGTCCGCCTTCGCCCGGTGGCTCAACGCGCTGTCCGGCCAGGTCCAGGTCCTGGTACGCGCCGAGCGCATCGATCTGTCGGCCGCCATCGCCGACCTGCGCAACTCCGCTCCCGCCCTGCCCCACCCGGCACTCTCACACGCCGCCGCCGAGCACGCCGCCTTCCTCACCGACCTATCGGCCCGGCATGACCTGCTGCGCCGCCAGGTCCTGCTCATCGTCCGTGAACCCGCCGCAGGTCCGCATGGCAGTACGGCCCTACGCCGGCTGGACGAGGCCGCACGCGTGCTGTCGGCCGGCGGACTGGTGGTCCGGCCGCTCCCGGCCACCGCCGTCCATGCCCTGCTGACCTCCTGCTTCGACCCCACCGCACCACCACTGCCCGACGGCGACGACGTGATCGGAGGCTCCCGGTGACCATCCGCTTCGGCCCTGACTCGATCGAGGTCCAGCCCCGAAGGCTGCACGTCACCGACGGTGTCTGCGCCATCCTCGCGATCACCGGCTACCCCCGCGAGGTCGCCCCCGGATGGCTGGAACCCCTGCTCACCTACCCCGGACGCCTGGACGTCTCCCTGCACATCGAGCCGGTGCCCTCGCTCGTCGCCTCCGACCGGTTGCGCAAGCAGTTCGCCCGCCTGGAGTCCGGGCTGCGCAGCGACCACCAGCACGGACGCCTCCTGGACCCTGGTACCGAAGCCGCCGCCGAAGACGCCCAGGACCTCGCCGCCCGCATCGCCCGCGGCCAGGCCAAACTGTTCCGCGCCTCGATCTACCTGACCGTGCACGCCACCACGCCACAAGCCCTTGATGAGGCATGCGCCCAGGTACGTGCCCTGGCCGGATCCCTCCTCCTGGACGCCCGGCCGCTCACCTACCGGCAACTCCAAGGCTGGATCAGCTCCCTCCCCCTCGCCTACGACAACCTCGACCTGCGGCGCAGCTTCGACACCCCCGCCCTGGCCGCCGCCTTCCCCTTCACCTCACCCGACCTGACCACCGAACTCGGCCCCACCGCCGTCCTGTACGGAGCCAACCTCTCCTCGGCGTCCCTGGTCGCCTGGGACCGCTTCGCCCAGGCCAACCACAACTCCGTCATCCTGGCCAGCAGCGGCAGCGGAAAGTCCTACCTGGCCAAGCTGGAGGCCCTGCGCTCCCTGTACCAAGGGGTCGAAGTCGCCGTCATCGACCCCGAAGACGAGTACGCCCGCCTCGCCGAAACCGTCGGCGGCGCCTACCTCCACTTCGGCGCCCCCGACGTCCGGCTCAACCCCCTCGACCTGCCGCCCAGCAGCCGCCCCGGCGACGATCCGCTCACCCGCCGCGCCCTGTTCCTGCACACCCTGGTCGCGGTCATGCTCGGCGAACCGCTGCCCAACACCGCCAAAGCCGCCCTCGATCGCGCCATCCTGGCCACCTACCGAAACGCCGGAATCACCACCGAACCGGACACCTGGCAGCGCCGCCCACCGCTCATGCGCGACCTGGCCACCGCACTCGCCGCCGACCCCGACCCGCACGCGCAGCAGCTCGCCGCCGGGCTCGCCCCCTACGTCACCGGGAGCCACCGCCGCCTGTTCGACGGCCAGACCACCACCCACCCCGACTCCCACCTGATCGTCTTCTCCCTGCGCGACCTGCCCGACGAACTCAAGCCGGTCGGCACCCTGCTCACCCTGGACGCCGTCTGGCGACGCCTCTCCAACCCGGCCGACCGCCGCCCCCGCCTGGTCGTCGTCGATGAGGCATGGCTGCTCATGCGCGAACCCGAAGGCGCGAAATTCCTGCTCAAGATGGCCAAAGCCGCCCGTAAACATTGGGCCGGCCTGTCAGTGATCACTCAGGACGCCGCCGACCTTCTCGGCTCCGACATCGGCCAAGCGGTGATCGGCAACTCCACCACCCAGATCCTGCTCCGCCAAGCTCCGCAGGCCATCGACACCGTCACCGACGCCTTCCAGCTCTCCGACGGCGAACGTCAGCTCCTGCTGTCCGCCGAACGCGGGATGGGCCTGCTCGCAGCCGGACGGCAACGCGCCGCCTTCCAGGTGATCAGCAGCGCCTGGGAGCACGACACCGTCACCAGCGACCCCGCAGAACTCGCCGAACTCACCACCAACCCGAATTTCGATCCTGAGGAGGACATATGATCACCCGCCCCATCGCCACCGCCCTGCTGGCCGCCCAGCTCACGCTCTGCGTTGCCTGCGGCCAGGCCAAAGAGACCCACGCCACCGTCCAACCCCGCAAGCAGCTCACCCAGGCCGAAGCCAGCCGCATCCACCACACGTACCAGCAGACGTACCTTCGCGCCCTCCACGCCGGCGGACGAGGAATGGAGCATGCCGAAGCCGGCCTGGCCCTGAAGCTCACCCGCACGCAGTTCCGCCTCGCCGCCAAGACCAACCACCCCATCTCACCCCCGCCCTCGATCAGCGAGGCCCGCTTCACCATTCCCCGCCCACAACCAGGCCGCGCCCGATGGTTCCTCGCCACGATCGCCTACACCGGAGCCACCGCCCGCACCCACCTCATCTTCGAGGAGACCACCGCAGGATGGCGGGTCGTGGCCGCGTCCCGTACGGACAGGCAGGTGCCACAGCCACACCTGGACGCCCAGGGCCAGGCCACCGCCCTGGACCCAGGCACCCGAACCGGCCTGATCGCCGACCCCCTCCAGGTCGCCCACGCCCACGGCTGGTCGGTCGCCAGCGCCCACCGCGCCAAGCAGGCACGGACACTACTCGCCCCCGGCGCGCACACCACCCGAGCCGCCCGCGCCGTACTCGCCGACCGCGCCGTCCTACGCGGCCAGTGGTGGTTCCGCCACGCCGCCCGCATCCCGCCGCCCATCTACACGTTGCGCACCGCCGATGGCGGCGCGCTGGCCTGGTACGGCCTACACGACCGCCAGCGCTTCCTGCCCGCGACCGCCTCCCCCGCGCCCATCCGCTTCGCCAAGACCGAGCTGGCCCGCCGCGCGTACTACACCCGCCGCGTCTCGATCGACCGCGCCGGATGGTTCCTCGCCGCCATCCCCCCGGCGGGCAGTCGGGCCAAGGCCGACATCATCGGCGCCTGGTCCCTCACCACCGCCGTGGACGGCGCCTGACATGAGCCACCTTCTCGCCTTCACCGTCGCCGCCGCCGTCCCCCTCACCCACGCGGCCGTCAAGCGCCTACGCCACCGCCGCCTCACCCGCGACGCCCGCTGCGTCGAGATCCTCGCCCCACCGGCCGCCGACATGCCCGCCGCCGAAACGCTGTGGGCCAACTTCATCGGCCTGCTCCACCCAGCCTGGAAACGGGTCCTGCTCGGCCAACCGCACCTCGCCTTCGAGTACCTCTTCGGCATCAACGGCGTCCGCATCCGGATCTGGGTCCCGGGCGTGATCCCCCAGCACCTGGTGGAACGCGCCATTGAGGCCGCCTGGCCGTCCTGCCGTACCCGACCGGCCGACGCCACCCCGCCCGTCCCGCTCACCGGCCGCGCGATCGGCGGCAGCTTCCTGCCCGCCCGAGGCGAACGGCTGCCGATCCGGCACGGCCACGGCATCGACCCGCTCCGCGCCCTGCTCGGCGCGGCAGCCGGCATGCCACAGCGGCAACACGCTGCCATCCAGATCCTGGCCCGCCCCGCCACCGGCAGACGCCTTTCCGGCCTGCCACTCCTCGTCCGACCAGTACGCGCCGTACTCGACCTCATCACCCCCGGCCACGGCTACCACCCGACCCCCGACCGAGTGGCCAGGCTGGAGGAGTCCGCCGAAGCCCGAGCCATCCGCGACAAGGCGCAACGACCCCGCTACGAAGTCGCCATCCGCTACGCCGTACAAGCCGACGACCCACGCTCCGCCCGGGGCGCCCTCACCGGCCGCGCCCACGCCATCGCGTCCGCGTTCGCCCTCTACAACGGGCACAACCGCCTGCAACGCCACCGCCTGCCCGCCCCGGCCCGCCGCCTCGCCGACCGCCGACTCGGCCGCGGCTTCCTCCTCTCCGTCCCCGAACTGGCCGCACTCGCCCACCTCCCGCTCGACCCCGCCGTACCCGGGCTGACCCGCGCGGGCGCCAACAGCGTCCCGCCGACACCGGCCATCCCGAGGACCGGCAAGATCCTGGGCGTCTCCGACGCCGGCCACGAACGCCCCGTCGCGCTACGCGTGGCCGACTCCTGCCACCACGTACACGTCCTCGGCCCCAACGGAACCGGCAAATCCACCCTCCTCGCCCAGATGATCCTGTCCGACATCCAGGCCGGGCGCGGCACGGTGATCATCGAGGCCAAGGGCGACCTGATACGCGACCTCCTCGGACTCATCCCGCCCGAGCACGCCGCCAAGGTCGTCCTGATCGACCCCGACGACCGCCACCCCCGCCCCTCCCTCAACGCCCTCGGCGGCCCGTCCACAGACGCCGACATGACCGTGGACAACCTCGTCGGCATCTTCCACACCATCTACAGCGACTACTGGGGCCCGCGTACCGACGACATCCTGCGCGGCTGCGCGCTCACCCTGGCCCGCACCGGCGGCACCCTCGCCGACATCCCCGACCTGCTCACCGACCCGGCCCGCCGCCAACGCGCCACCGCCACCCTGGGCGACCCGATCCTGCGCGGCTTCTGGAACTGGTACGACAGCCTGTCCGAACAGTCCCAGGCCAACGTCACCGCCCCGATCATGAACAAACTGCGGGCCTTCCTGCTCCGCCCGTTCGTCCGCGACATCCTCGGCTCGGCCACCTCCACCTTCGACCTGGCCGACGTACTCGACGGCGGCATCCTGCTGGTCCGCCTGCCCAAAGGCGTACTCGGCGACGACACCGCCCGCCTGCTCGGCTCGGTCATCCTCGCCCAGGTGTGGCAGGCCGCCGCCCGCCGCGCCAAACTCGGCCGCCCACGCGGCCACGCCGCGCTCTACTGCGACGAGGCGCACAACTTCCTCACCCTCCCGCACGCGCTGAGCGACATGCTCGCCGAAGCCCGCGCCTACCGCGTGTCACTCGTACTGGCCCACCAGCACCTCGCCCAGCTACCACGCCACCTGCGCCAGGCCATCTCCTCCGACGCCCGCAACAAGATCTACTTCTCGCTGTCGCCGGAGGACGCCCGCGAAGCCGAACGGCACTTCACCCCGCACCTGTCCGCCCACGACCTGGCCAACCTGGACGCCTTCCAAGCCGCCGCCCGCCTGGTCGTCCGCTCAGCCGAAGCCCCGCCCTTCACCCTGCGGACCCGCCCCCTGCCCGAGCCCGCCCCCAACGTCGCCGCTCAGGTCCGCACCGCAGCAGCCCACGCCCACGGCCGCCAAACCGCCATCCCCGTACCCAACGATCCACGAACCCACTGAAAAGGAGCACCACCCATGACCCAGTCCCGCTTCACGCCCGCCGTCCTGGCCGCGCTCGCCGTACGCCTCACGCCCCGCGACCGCAAGATCCTCCGCGCCGTCTGGGACCACCGCGTCCTGACCTCACCCCAGATCACCCAGCTCTTCTTCGACACCGACACCGCCACCCGCAAGCGCCTGCTCACCCTGCACCACATGGGCGTACTCGAACGCTTCCGCCCCAACCTCCCCGTCGGCGCCGGAGCCGCCCCCTACCACTACGTCATCGGCGCGGCCGGAGCCGCCGTCCTGGCCTCCGAAGATGGCATCGAGTTCGCCGCCCTCGGCTACCGCCGCGACCGCGCCCTCGGCATCGCCCACAACCAGCGCCTCACCCACCTGGTCGGCGTCAACGACTTCCACGCCGCCCTCGCGGCCTTCGCCCGCCGCCACGAAAACGCCCGCCTGGTCACCTGGTGGCCCGAACACCGCTGCACCGCCCAATGGGGCCAGACCGTACGCCCCGACGGCTACGCCCGCTGGCGCGAAGACGGCTACAACCTGGACTTCTTCCTCGAACACGACACCGGCACCGAACCCCTGGACCGCGTCGCCGCCAAACTCGACGGCTACGCCCTCCTCGCCCAGCGCACCGCCATCGTCACGCCCGTCCTGTTCTCCGTCCACAGCGACCGCCGCGAAGCCAACCTCCGCACCCGCCTCCTCCAGCACCCGGCCGCCCAAACCGTCCCCATCGCCACCACCTCCCGCACCGGCGGCCTGATCAACGACGGCCCCGCCGGCCAACGCTGGCTCCCCCTGAACACCCCCAACCCCCGCCTCCGCCTGGCCACCCTCGCCACCCACTGGCCCCACCTCGGCCCCCGCGAACTACCCCGCCAGGTCACCGAGTGACCACCCTCACAAAGGCCATCGCAGCAGGCGCCGCCCTGATCGTCTGCATTGCCCTGTTCACCGGAGCCACTGCCGCCACCCTCTCCACCTGCACGCTCAGCCTGAGCCCCCAGCAGATGGCCAACGCCCAGGCCATCATCGACGCGGCGAACTCCCTTGGCCTGCCAAGGGAGGCCGCCATCATCGGCCTCGCCACCGCACTCCAAGAATCCGCCCAGGACGAGACCACCATCAGCGACCACGGCTGGGGCCCCCAAGCCCACGCCATCATCACCATGCTCAGCACTCGCTCCAAGACCGCGAATGCGGCCGCGACCACCCCATGCAGCAGCCAAGCTTCCGACACACTGGCCGACCCCACTTCGGGTCGTGGAGCGATAGCGGTCCGCGCAGCCCTGACCATGCTCGGCGTTCCCTATTCCTGGGGCGGCGGCGGACCAGCCGGCCCGACGTACGGCATCGGCCGTGGCGCACGAACCCTGGGCTTCGACTGCTCCGGACTCACCGAGTACGCCTGGGCACAAGCAGGCGTCCGGATCGGAACCACCACCTACGAACAGTGGCGAGCCGGCTCACCAGTTCCGAAAAGCAGGATCACCCCAGGCGACCTGGTCTTCTACGAGACCGATCCGACTCGCCCCGGCCCCGATCACGTCGGCCTCGCCATTTCAGCCACCCACATGGTGAACGCTCCCCACACTGGAGCCGTCGTCCGAGTGGACATTATCGAGAGAGCGGGTTACCTGGGAGCTGGCCGCCTGTAGCGCCTAATGAGCCACCCTAAATGTGACATAGATCACAGTAGTTCGCCTCGCAGCCTCGTACACAACATCTGACCAGTCTTCATGGGGTGAGTGTCGGCCGTATCGTGACCACGCGCATCGGGAAAGGCACTTTCCCGGCATTGACCGATCCCCTGACATGATTCACATTCCAGGTGATCCATTTTTCGCCGGTTATCGGCGCGTGTAGCTCTGCGTCAGGTTGTCATTGGACGGGGTGCCGTATGCGTTTTCGTCGTGCGCGAATGTGGCTGGTGGCGATAGTCGCCGGATTATCGGCCTTGCTGGTTATCTCTGGAATGGGTGCTCCGGAACCGCTGGTCCGGCCCGCTTCGGCTGCCGTCCCAACTCCTGAACCGTCCGTGGACGGGAGGGAAGTTCCGGAGAAGAAGACCACCAAGGGCGCCGAGGAATCTCAGCCCAAGGTCAAGCGGCGTGCACCAGTGTGGCCCAAGGCGGGCAGTGCCGAAGTCGGCCTCTCCGGCGTGGCATTGGCAGAGGCCGGTGGCCTTCCCGTCAAGGTGGCCGCCGTCAAGGGCAGCGATGTCACCCGGGTGAAGGTGGAGACTCTGCCCGCCGAAACGGTGCGGAAGCTCGGCGGTGTCGGCATCGCAGCGCAGTTGCTACGGGCCGACGGCAAGCCGGTGGCTGGAAAGGTACGCGCTGAGTTCTCCTATGCAGGATTCCGGGAGGCGTACGGCGGTCAGTTCGCCGGGCGTTTGCAGGTGCTGCGGCTGCCCACATGTGTTTTGCAAAGCCCCCGGCCCCGTGGATGCATCACCCAGCCGACGCCGATCAAGGCGCATAACGACGTCAAGAGTGGCACGCTCGTCGCCGACATCGAGGTGAGCGCGGTCGGCGCCTCCCTGGCCGAAGTCGAGCCTCCCACGGCGAAGCCCAAGGATCGTAAGGCCGCCGCCGCCAAGGCTGCGGAGACCGCGTTGGCCGCTCAGCTCGCCGCCGGGTCGGTGTACGTCCTTGCGGCGGGTATGACCGGGCCGGACGGCAACTGGGGAGCCACCGACCTGAAGCCCTCGGGCACCTGGCAGGCGGGCACCAGTGGCGGCGGGTTCGACTACGGCGTACCGCTGCCCGAGCCGCCTTCCCCCACTGGGAGCGGCCCCGACCTTGCGCTGCAGTACAGCGCCTCATCGGTGGACGGACAGGGCAAGTGGACCAACAATCAGGCCGGTGTCGTCGGCACCGGGTGGGACCTGAGCGCGGGCTTCATCGAGCGCCGCTTCCGGCGCTGTGATGTGGACAACTACTACGATCCCGAGACCGCCGACCTGATCTGGATCGCCACTGAGCCGAACGGCATCGCCGGCAAGGCGCTGTGCTGGGAGTCGCCGGACGAGAACGACGGCGACAGCACGACCAACGACAAGTCGCAGTCGGAGCTGGTGCTGAACGCGGGTGGCCGGTCCGCGCAGATCGTCAAGGACCGCACCTCGGGCAAATACAAGACCGTCCCCGATTTCGGATGGAAGATCGAACAGGTCAACGGCGGCGCCGATGGCCAGCCGTACTGGCGGCTCACCGACGAGCAGGGGCAGGACTGGCGGTTCGGCTACACCGCCGACGCGCAGTGGCAGGTGCCCTACGTCGGCAACGAGCAGGGTGAACCCTGCTTCGACCGGTACCAGAATGACGCCATCCCGCCGACCTGTAATGGCGTGTGGCGGTGGAACCTCGACCAGGAGATCGACCGCAACGAGAACGTGACCGACTACTCCTATGTCGAGGAGACCAACTACTTCTGCCTGCCCTCGTGCCTGCACGAGACGTACCGGGTGCTGCCCTACAACCAGGGCGGTCATCTCGCCGAGGCCACCTGGGGCCACAACACCCAGGTGACGGGCAGCGTCCCGACCGCGCGGATGACGTTCGACACCTCCTCACGGGGCGGTGTGGACGAGCCGACCGACCTGGACTGCCCGCTGCCCATCGACTGCGGGAACAGCGCGATCGCGTTCTACTCCAGCCGCAAACTGGATTCGATATCGAGCGAGGCGCGCCACCCGGACACCGGGGAGTGGGACCAGGTGCGCCGCCTGGTCCTCAGCCACGACTGGATCTATCAGCGCACCGACTTCGGCCCGCCGTACGACCCGGTGCTGTGGCTGGACACGGTGCACGAGGTCGGCATCGCCGGGGAACAGCAGATCACCGTGCCACCACATGACTTCGACGCGGTGATGTTGGCCGGAAAGATGGACTACGACACGATGTCGGACTGGACCGACCTGCTGTCGTGGCGGATGGTGCCCAGGATCGGCGCGATCAGCAACGGCATGGGCGGCCGTATCGAGGTCACCTACGGCCAAGCGGACCCATGTGGCGGCGGCAAGGGCCGCGACGGTTCTGATTACCTGCCTGACAAGACCGGCGACTGCTACCAGGTCGACTACGGCAGCGACCCCGACTCGGGATACGAGAGCTGGGCACGGTTCTACAAGCAACTCGCGGTCAAGGTCGTCGAGCGGGACATGGTGGCCGGATCGCCGGACATGGTCTACAACTACGAGTTCATCGGCTCGCCGTGGTGGACCAACCGGGTGCAGTTCGCTCAGCCGAACCAGGCGCCCACCGGCTCCGACTGGCGCGGCTACGGACAGGTACGGACCATCGAGGGCTCAGGTACCGACCCCAGTGGGTACAGCGTGTCCACCCGCACCTTCCTGCGCGGCACCGGTCAGGCCGTCCCCCACTTCGAGGGCGGCACGGTCACCGATGTGGCGGCCCTGCAGGGAGAGGTTCTGCAGGAGCAGGAATGGAAGATGACCTCGCTCAGCCCGCGGGCTTATACCGAGGTCGATTCCACCCGTTATGAGTACACCATCCAGTCCACCGGCAACGGCCCCGGCACCATGGATCCGGCCTTCGTTCTGACCACTCGTGAGCGGTCGCGGGAGAAGGTCACCGGCGGGGGCTGGCGGTACACCGACAAGCGCACCGCCTATAACGCCGACGGCCTGCCGAACAAGGTCAACGAGTACGGCCAGGACGGCGTCACGGCCGACAACACCTGCACCTCCACCACCTACGCCCGCAACGGCGACCCTGGCCAGTGGCTGCTCGACTTCCCCTCGGTGACCGAGGTACGCGCGGGCGACGACTGCGCCTCGGGGACTTTGATCGGCAAGAAGGTCACCCTGTACGACCAGGGCACCGACCCGGCGACCAACAAGCCGACCGACGGCAATGCCACTGAGGTCCGCTCGTACGCCACCGCGTCAACGATCTCGACGGTCAAGGCGACCTTCGACGACTATGGTCGGCCGCTGACCGGCACCGACGCCCTGGGCAAGGTCGCCACGACGACCTACTCCCCGGCGGTGGGCTGGCCGAGCGACGGCGTCACAGTCACCAACCCGCTCGGGCACACCCTCACGACTCAGACCTCATTCCGGTACGGCAGCCCCACCAAGATCACCGACGCGAACGGTAAGGTCGCCGAGTTCGACTACGACGCGCTCGGCCGTACCACCACGGTGTGGGGGCCCGGTCAACCGCGCGGCGGCGGCACGCCCACAGGCACGGTGTCGTACCACATCGCCTGGGACGGCTGGGGCCAGCCCACCGCGGCCACCAAGACCACCACCAAACGACTGCTGACCGGTTCCGGGCCGAGCGCGAAGTGGCTGACCAGCCACAGCTACGACGACGGGTTCGGACGTGCCCGCGAGGCGCAGTCCGACTCCCCGGCCGGCGGCCGGATCGTGACCGTGACCGCCTACGACGCGCGCGGGCTGACGCTGGCGGACTCCGATCCGGTGCACAACCAGGAGGAAGCGGGCAGCGGCCTGCTCAACCCGGCCCTGACCAGCCTGCCGCAGTGGACCAAGAACGTCTACGACGACCAGGAGCGGGTGGTCGCCGCGATCGACTACAACCTGGGCACCGAACTTCGGCGGACCACCACCGCCTACCCCGGTGAGGATCGCACCGAGGTCACCCCACCGGTCGGCGGCAAGACCGCCACGGTCACCGACGCGTTCGGCCGCACGGTAAAAGTCGAGGAATGGGCCGACGGCTCCGCCCACAACGACACCACCTACGCCTACGACCTGAACAACAACCCGGTCAAAATGACCGACGCCAACGGCAACGTCCGGAGTTCGACCTTCGACTGGCTAGGGCGGCGTCTGACAGCAGCCGACCCCGACGCGGGGGCGTCGAGCTACGGCTACGATGCAGCGGGCCGCCTGCTGTGGAGCCTCAACGCCAAGAACCAGAAGATCTCCAACACCTACGACGACCTCGGCCGGCAGACCGCGCAATGGGCCGGCGAGCCGAACACCGGTACCAAGCTCGCCGAGTGGACCTTCGACACCGTGGCTCTGGGGCAACCCGGCGCGTCCACCAGCTATGCGGACGGCCGAGCCTACTCCCAGGCGGTCACGGCCTACGACCATTCCTACCGGCCCACCGCCACCAAGCTCACCATCCCGGCCGCTGAAGGCGCGCTGGGCGGCGAATACGCCTTCACCAACACCTACGACGCGGCGGGCAACATGCGCCAGCAGACCCTGCCCGCCGGCGGCGGCCTGCCCGCCGAAACGCTCACACACGCCTACACCGATCTCGGCCTGGTCAACGGCCTGACATCAGGGCTGGGCACCTACCTCAAGGACGTCGCTTACAGCCCCACCGCCAAGCTGGACGCCCGCGCCCTCGGTGCCAATGGACAGATCAAGCGGACCCTGCATCGAGACCCGACGACCGACCGGCTCAGCCGCCTGGTCACCCAGACCAAGGCGGACACCACCGCACCCGAGACGGTGCAGGATGACCGCTACAGCTACGACATCGGCGGCCAGATCACCCGCGTCCTGGACGCCGCCTCGGCCGTCCCGGGCACCACCGACGGCCAGTCCGAATGCTTCGCCTATGACGGCCTGCTACGGCTGAAGACCGCGTACACCACCACCGCACCCTCCTGCACGGGGACCGGTGACGGCAACGGCAGCGATCCCTACCGCCAAGCGTTCACCTACGACAAGGTCGGCAACATCACGTCCCTGACCGACGGCGGGCAGAACGCGACCTACGCCTACCCGGCACCGGGCGCCTCCGCTGTACGGCCCAACGCGGTGACCTCCATCACCCGACCTGGAAGCACCGATACCTACACCTACGACGCGGTCGGGCAGCTGACCGGCCGCAATGTCGCCGGCAAGGCCGGCACCTTCACCTGGGACCCGCTCGGCCGGCTCACCGAGGCGACCGTGGAGGGCGAGCAGACCGGGATGGTCTACGACGCGAGCGGCGAGCGGCTGATCCGCCGCGAGCCCGACGGCTCGGCCATTCTGTACGCGGGTCCGATGGAACTGCGGCTCTCCGGCGGGCAGGTCACCGGCAAGCGGTACTACGCCAGCGCGGACGGCGCTTTGATCGCGATGCGGGACGCGAGCGGCGTGCGGTGGCTGCTGTCCGGCTCGCACGGCAGTACCCAGCTCTCCGTCCATGACGGCACCGGCCAGGTCAGCAGGGAACGGTACCTGCCGTTCGGGCAGCGCCGCGGTGAAGACGATCTGCCGTTCACCGACCGGGGATTCCTGGGCAAGGTCGAAGACGCCGGAACGGGGCTGTCGTACCTGTCCGCGCGATACTACGACTCGTCGATCGGCAAGTTCATCAGCCCCGACCCCGAAGTCGACCCCCGCAAACCCGAATGGGCCAACCCCTATTCCTATGCCGGTAACAACCCGATCGGAATGTCGGATCCGACTGGGCTGCGAGTGGACACCGGCAACCGCGGCTCCGACCGCACCTTCTACAAGACACATAAACCCAGTGGTCAGAAGAAGACCAAGTGGGAACACAAGCTGGAAAAGAAGCACCAGAGAGCGACCGAGGCCCAGGAACGCAAGATAAAGAAGGCCCGGCAGGCCGAAATCGACCGGCGCACACGGGACCGGAGCATCACCAAGCAAGACCCCACCCAGTGGGAAACCGATGTGCTACTCGAAGAGGAGTGGCATCGAAACTTCCTCGCCCGCCTGCTCGCCGTGGCCAAACAGCAGGCAATGGCCAGGGGCGACGCCGATATCCAGGTCTACCTCTTGGGGGCGGGTTGGAGTGACAAGCTCAGCTTGGGGCCCCGCGGTATCTCATTGAAGATACCTTTAGGGGCGAAGCGGCCATACCCTGGCTTTAAAATCTTCAATCCCAAATGCAATAGCTTCATCCCCGGCACCAAAGTGCTGATGGCCGACGGCACCCACAAGCCCATCGAAGACGTCAAGGTCGGCGACAAGGTCATCGCTACCGACCTCGAAACCGGCCAGACCACGGTCAAGCCGGTAGCGGCCCTGCACACGAGCAAGGGCGCAAAGGAAATCGTCCAGATCACTGTGGGACGGGGCGAAAAGATAGCGGTCGCCTACGCGACCGATGAGCACCCGTTCTGGCTGCCGGAACTCCGCCAGTGGAGAGAAGCAGAAGACCTCCGGCCCGGCCAGTGGCTGCTGGCCAGCACGGGAACCTACGTCCAGATCGCGGACATCAACCTCCGGCCTAGGATGGGCCAACGAGTCCACAACCTTACCGTAGACAGTAGCCGTACGTACTATGTTCTTCTGGGGTCCCACTCTGTTCTTGTTCACAACACAGACGAATGCCCTCCCGCATTAAAGATGCTTCACCCGGTAGAGTCTCTAAACAAGTCCTCCTTGGACTATTGGAGTAAGAAGACCAACGACGAAATCATCAAGTCATTGAAGCTGGGCTCCAAGGAGGGTGCGCTGCTCGTGAAGCCGGATGGAACGATCATGAACGGCAACACGCGCATACATGTACTCAAGGGGCGCGGCATAGACGTGAGCAGGCTGCCGCGAACGATCTATAAAAGCGAGCAGCCGAAAGACGGATTCTGGGACTAAGTATTCTTATGCTAAGGAAAAGCGAAGCTCTGGCGGTCCTCGCATCACCAGGAAGGCAGGCGTTCTTGCTGGCTGTGGCGGCCAACTTCGGGATCGCTATTCGTGCTGCATACCCGCGAAGCACGGGGCTTCCTGCTATGGAGTCTATAAAGAAGCTAATGGGGGGCAATGAACTATTAATACGCCTGATCGATCAGATGCGATCGGCGTCCGGTGCTACCGCAGGCTATCCCGACTCGGTATTCTTGGATCTTATCTTGGAAGACGCCCAGCAGTTCGATGTGACGAGTGAACTGCACTTCGCATTGCAGGAGGCCCTTCAAGGAGGCAGCGCCTGAGAGAATAGGTGCCGTCGGCGGGAAATCTCACAAATTGACTTGGCGATGTTGACAAGGTCGAGTGATTCGGCTTCTCGGGAGTCGACTCTGTCCTGTCGCCGACGTCGGCGAGACGGGCCCGCAAAAGCGCGTACCCCGGTGAGACGGACGTCGGCCAGGTGCCTGTAGGGCAGGGGCATCGACGACGAGGGGATCGGCGTAGGGATCCCGATGCGTGTACCTCGACTGCAGGATTTAAGGCGCCCGGGAACCTGTCGGAACAACAGAGCCTACGTCAGACAGGGCTGTAGCTACTTCGTCCCCGGCACCAAGGTGCCGATGGCTGACGGCACCCACAAGCACATCGAAGACGTCAAGGCCGGACAAGGTCATCGCTACCGACTCTGAAGCCGGCCAGACCACAGTCAGGCACGGTAGCGGCCCTGCACACGAGCAAGGGCGCAAAAGAAATCGCCCGCCTCACAGTGGGCAGGGGCAGCCATGCGACCGTCATCTACGCCGCCGACACACCCCTTCTGACTGCCGGCTTTCCACCGGTGGTGGGAGGTAGAAGCACTTCGGACCGGCCATTGGCTTCGTACCAGTACGGGACACATGCTCAAATAGCCGTTCTCCATTCTCAATCGGACGGTCAGCGGGGTCCACAACCTGATCGGTTGATGGCACCCACGCCTACGATGTAGCGGCAGGGGCCAGGCGATCCTGATTCACAACTCTGAGGAATGTGGCGATCTAGTCCCCACGTGGAAGCCCGCCCCTTCGTTCAGCGTTTCTTGCAGTACAGGCTGCGAATAGTAGGGTTTATGATAGGTTCAGTCCAAGAGCTGGCGTGCCTGTCAACGAATACAAGCAACTTTTCGACTATCGTGACTTATCAACTTCGGGTTTTGAGGCCATGGACTATCTAGAGGTCTTCAATATTGCTCGACAGCGCCCAAGAATGCTCGGACTGGATGACTCCTTCCTGGCAGCGACCGCATTCGTGGCTGGGTGTGACGCAGGGAATTCATGGCGTCTTCTAGACGGATTCAGTGAGTGGCTGGCGACGAACCTAGAAGACGGCGCCAATCTGAGCTGGCAAGCGCTTGTCATAAGACACGCCTTGCCAAATTTTCCCCAGAAATATCCCGCCGAACCACTCGGCGATGAAGAGAACGTGGCGGCGGTTGAAGCCCTCTTCAGCCTCTTGGCTGAATTCTGGGACACTAGGGAAAAAGATGGCCTTGCCGAGATCTTCAGTCGGTTTTCAGAAGTATTCGGTGGTCGATAAGGACAGGTCGCAGATGTCTGCGTAAAAGCGCCTTGTTGGCCTCGTGATAGCAGCTCCGACGAGGCCAACGAGACGTTCGCGGCCACGTGCACGGCTACAGTGCCCGCGATCATTTCTGACGGCCATTGTTGGAGCCGTCGCCGAGCGGCCCCGGGCATGCGTTCGATGGCGTCGCGCTGGAGACGGAGCCGGGCATGGGTTTTGCCGGTGAGGGCGGTGCAGGCATGGCCTAGGAGTTCCTTCACGAGCCGTCTCCGCGCTCAACCGCCCGTAGCGAAGCTAGCACGCCGACGGCTCACGGCTTTGAGGTGCGAGCGCTCTGCTGCTGTATTTGGCTAGCGGTCTCGTAGCCGCTGCTCGACTGCGTTGCCGCTGAGGCCGACCGCCCGGCCTATGCTCGGGCGGCTCGCCCCGTCGGCCAGCAGCTCCCGTGCGATGGCCGCCCACTCCTCCGGTGTGGAGGCGGCTTGCAGGCGCCTGGCCTCTTGGTCGGTGAGGTCGCGTCCCCGGCGAGCATCAGCATCGGCGGCGCCCGTCACTCCGGCCCCCGGCCGGTCGTTCAGCAGTGCCACGATGTCGCCCGTGCGGTAAAGCCTGCGGGCCCCCTGATCGCGGTGTTCTGCGTGCGCATCGAACTTCGGCCGGTACTGCGTAAGCGTCTTGCCGTCGATGCCGAGCAGCCGGGCGATCGCGCCGAGGGTACGCATCTCGTTGGGATCGCCGGGGATCTCATATCGGCGGCGCGGGCGGGCGCGGGCCTTTTCCCATTCGGCGAGCCAGGTCTCCAGGGCGCGGCGGTCGTACACCGGTTCGCCGGGCCCGGGGATGCCCGGCCGTCGGCGGCGGCCGGTCGGGCCTGGGAAGTCTCGGGCCGGTCGCCAGCGTATGGCGATGTGCTCGGGCGTGCGACCGATCTCCTTCGCCCATTCTGCGAGGGTGATCGTGTCGCCCCCTTGATTGTCGTCCCTGGTCATGTCCACCATCCTCCACCGGAAGGGTTCGGCGGCGACTGCTCTGCTCCCAGGGCGGGGCGGGCGATCTCGTAGCCGGTGCCTGGTGCGCGGTGTCCTGTGGGTTCGGGGTCGATGAGTTGGCGGGTCGGTAGGGTTGCAGGTGTTCCTTCCTCGTGGGGTGGAACGTCGGCGGCCGGTGTGTGCGAGCGGGCGTTGCCCGTATCATCGGCCGCCACTGACTGCCACCAGGGCGGCGGTATGGCAATTCGTGAGCCTCCAGACCTACTGACCAGGGGGTAGATATGGGCGGCCTGATACTCGGCCCTACCCGTTCGTGAGGCGGGCGACGGGGTGGAGAACAGTGCCTTAGGGTGAGGCTCCTATCTTCGCTCTTCCGGCGGCTCTGGTGGGCTTGCATCAAGGTGGGCGAGTGTGGCCACGACTGACCGGAAGGGTGTCGATGGCCCGTCGTAGCGGGTCAGTTCGGCGGCTATGACTCCGGTCTCGGTATCGACGATGGTCCAGGTGCCGGCGCGGCGCGGCTCTCCGGGCTGGTCACGGGTCAGCTCGTCGAGGCGAGCCTCGGCGAGGCTCATCGTGTCCGCCGTACCGAGGACCCGCCCGGCCGGATCGCGAATCTCGTACATGGTGCTCCTCTTCCGGGGGGCGGTGCGCTTGTGCTTCCCCTCCAGGATGACGGGTACGCACAGGGCGGCGACGGCCGGAGCATTGTTCTGTGGATAACTTCGGGGGGCGGCCCGCAGGGCAGGGCCGCCCCCGAAGTCGCTGTCCCTGCTATTGCCGGGCGCGGCCTCTCTTCCGGTTGAACACCGCGTTCGCTGCGGCGGCGGCCTCTCGCCAGGTCGCCACCTGCCGGTCGTACGCTTCCCGATCGTCGGCCACGATGGTCAGCGGCCCGACCGCTATGGCCAGTTCCCCGCACTGGCTGCGGGAGTGGATGTAGTTGCGGGCAAACACCTCCACCGATTGCTTGCCTTGCAGCCCGATGGTGATGTGGCTGGTGTGCCGGTTGATCACCGTATAGCCTGCGGCGCGCCGCGCGCCGAACACTCGCTCCGCCTGACCGCCCGCGTTGCGCCAGACGGTCATCATGGTCCAGGCGGCCTGCTCATCCCACAGGATCACGATGGCCCCGGGAAGGTAGACGTCCACCTGGTCGCGACGGGGGACCACGCGGGTCTCGGCCGCACCGGTCAGGCGGAGGGTCACGCCGGGGAGGTAATGCATGGTCCGCGGGGCTGGGGCGGTCTTGGTGGCCTTCATAGGACTCCTTTTTGTCGTGGGGTGGTGGCGGGTGTGCGTCCCGCTCTAACTAACTACAGCATACCCGTTTAGCTTCCTGGGAAGCCGGAGAACATCGCCTGAGCTGGATCTTGACCTAGCCTTGAACTGCCGCGCCGACCCTCGGCACCCAGGGTCTTGAGCCCCTATCCTGGGGAGCGGCCTCCAGCTCCGCCCTTGCTTTCGACGGCCGGGTTTGGAAGGGGGTCAGGAGCCGACTCCCTTGGGAGTCGGCTCCGTACCTTCACAGAGTTCGGCAAGGAAGGCTTGCAGCAGCGTGTAGCCCGGCGACGCCGGGGTCGGCCGGATGCCGATCTGGAACATCTCCGGCTCCTCGAACACCGGATCGCCGTTCGGACGGCGAGCGTATGCGACACGCCCGTAGTCCACACCGGCGCCCCGATCGAAGCTCATCCAGGTGATGGCCTCCTGTTCGCCTTGTCGCAGCGGATGGTTCGACACGGCGCGCACCGAGACCGAGTCCGGCGGCGTGAACACCCACACCTGAGGCACGGCCAGCACCCAGCGGACCGCAGCGATCTCGCGAGCCTTGAGCGCGGCACGGCGCTCGAAGGCAACAGCGCTGGAGATGTCGCGCGAATGGTCATAGTCGCTGAGCACCAGCGTGCGCGCTCCTTGCAGAGCCACGATCGCGGGCGAACTCCGGGACACGATGCACTTCTCCAACCGGCGCACCACATCGAACAGGAGTTCAGCCGTCATCTCATTCATTCATTCATGCCCCTCGTTCCCCCGGTCGAGTGTCCCGTAGATGACACCTGGTCGCTGGCAGCAACGACACTGCGGCATCTGCCGTACTGAGGAAACTGTGGAGCTCGCCTTGTCAGTCTCGGACGCAGGCCGGGTAACGGTCGCCGACCCGACACCTCCTGTACTGCTCGGGCGAGACCTCCAGCCTCTCGCCTCTCCCGGTGATCAGCCAGTACCGCGCGGGCACATACCGCGTTGTGCGGACGCATCCGTCAGCCTGCCGACCCGCGATCTGTCTACCCCCACAGTCCAGCCCCTTTGAGTGGACCTTGGGCTGCACCCGTTTGGCGACGATGGGGCGTTGCGGTGCGGCCATGCACGCAACGGTAGGCGCCAGTACGCCGATCAGGCACATAACTCTGATGATCTTCGGTGACAGTGTCATCGTGGAATCCTTTGGAGTGGTGAGCCGTTGCGGTGTCCACTGGTGGTGTCGGCGTGGTTGTCCAGGGTCACGCCGGATGTGGCTCGCAGTCTGTACCGCACTGTGGATCGCGGCCAGGAAGTATCCGAACGGTGGCGGACGTCTTGGCAGGACGCATTCTCATCAAATCGAGAATGCGGTTAGGAGCATCGTTTCTGCTCACATATAAATACGGCGGGCGAGCAGGGCCGATCGTCTATTGGCTAGCCCGATCTCGCCGGGACTCCGACTGCTTGAAGAACTGGCTTATCGAGGAACCGGCATGGCATGAGAATGGCCCCAGGGCAACAACCCTGGGGCCAACGGTGCGTCTGGTCAGTCGCCCGCGCTTTCCGTCCCCCGGTAAATCATCGTGTCCCTGGCGTCATCCAGGCGCGCCGACAGATCGGACCACTCTGCTCTCGCTGCGTCGCGCACTTTGATGACGTTCCAGCGAGAGCCGTACGAACCGCCGTACATCTCCTGTGCGACCGACGCCAGCACACCGGCCCGCCCGAGATCCTCCGCCTGGGAGGCGAACTTGTATACGCGCGCCAGTACCGGGAAGTCACGACCGTCGCCGTAGGCCGCCTGGAAGATCGCTTCGCTGTTCTGAGCTACAGCCGACGCGACGACGGCCCGGGTGAGGGTCTCGGCCTGCGGTGGCGTACTCACGGGCTGATCAGCCTGTGTGCCGTTGTTCTGGGCTGTGGAGAGATCAGCCCGGTAGCCGTTCCGAGCGGCGGCGTCACGGACCGCCCACCGCTTGAGAGTGGTCGGCGTGACGATCATTTCGCCACCATCGCGTCGGACATAGATCCATGCTGGATCGTCCGGCGTACTGGTCGGCGCGACCTGGCACTTGGTCGTGATGTCATGCAAACGCTGCGCGAACATGAGCACCGCGTCTTGAGTGACGTCGTCCGAAACGTCGTCGGTACCGTAGGGTGCGTGACCGTCGCGTACTACGGTCGCGCTTCTGTCCATTCGCTTCCGGGAACGCGCGGCATCCACCGTGCGGCAGTATCCGCGCGCGAGGTCGCGAATCTCCTTCCAGTCGTCTGGTGTTACCCGCGCGATGTCCTCTGATGTGAGGGACGCCCCCGGGACGCTGGTCGGGACGTATCGGCCGGGAATTTCGTTCGCCATGATCGGCTCCGATCTCCTATGACACACGTTTCGCATGCCACCCTTGCTTTCGACAATCCAATTCAATCGCGAAGGGAGGAGAAAGGCAATTACATTCAGTGGAGTGTCGGCTACCGATCTGGCGAAACGTGGCGTTACCAGCTAGGTCTCACGGATATACGTGCCCCAATACAGAAATGGTGGCCGGTGAATTCTGGATTAGTTGTAAGGCGATATTTTGCTCGTTGAATCAAGTTGCGACTGCACCCCCGCCCATTAACAGAGGTGGCACATACGCCTACGAGTCGGGGTTGGTACCGCACCCCTAATCGCCCGCTCTACCAGGGCAAACACGCCCGCCAAGGCTTCGCGCTCAAGACCGGCCTGCGCACACGCCGGCGGTCGCCCCAGCCGGTACGCCGTGACTGACGCGTGGGTCTCGCGTCCTCAAGTAGAAGTAGGCACTCCCCTGCCGAGCGGGGGCCCGCTGGGCAAACATGCCTGTCGAACCGATTGTCGATGAGGCCGCCTGAGCCGTCACGCGCAAGTGCTGCTGTACCTGGCCCGAACCCCTCGGCCCCGCCCGTCCCGGATCGCCGCCGCCCCGGGCGTCACCGAACGGGTGGTGTACCTGGCGCTGGCCGCTCTGGCCGCCGCGAGATATCCGACCCAGGTATGTGATGGCCGCGACGGCCATACCGTCCGCTACATGCTGGATACCGACCGGCCGGCACATGTCCGGCCTCGATGCCGGGTGGCGGCCATGACGAGCGTGACCCGGCCGCGCCGGCGGGATCAGCCGGTGCGGTAGCCCCGGCCCTGTGCGGCGAGTTGTCCCAGGGTCTGGACGGACAGGTCGGCGTCGGTCACGCGGTCGCCTGCGCAGGAGGGGGCGGACAGGGTGCTGGGAAAGGCGGATGGCCCCCAGCTGATGGTGGTAGCGGAGGGGTCCAGTTGGTAGGGCTGGGGGGGTTGGGGATTGCCGTTGAAGATGACGGTGGCGTCCGGCCCGTCCAGCCGGACGATCACGTCGGCCGTCTCGCCGTCGGAGGATCGCAGGTATCCCTGGTATTGGGCGAACGAGTTGCTGATCCACTGCTGGATGCCGGTGCCGCATCCGGGCCCGCGGTGTTCGGCCGTGGCGGCGGGAGCAATCAGAGTCGGGGCGGATGCGGCGACCAGGGCCACCAGCACGGCGCGAGCGGTGAGGGGTGCTGGGCGGCGGAGGTGTTTCATTGGTGCCTCCAGGAGGTGGGAGTCGGCGTTCCCGTCAAGACCTTTCCATCATTAACGCACAGCGGTAGATCGACTACTTTCCGAAGGGCCGTATTACCTTACGGAGTATTCACGGGGTCGGGGGACAGCAGGACAGCCGTTAGCGGTACCCGCTGGTAACAAAGGGCCCGGAGCCACATCTCGGGGAAGGTCATGATCACCGAGTAGTGGACCGGAGATCACCGCTCAGGTTTCTTCCTAGGGGCGAGCCTATGAGGAACGCCGTCTGCTCTGGGGAGTGCTCCAGGTTGTAATGGCTGCCAGAAGTTCTTCGGTCTCTGGAGTGGGTTCGACCTGGAGGCCATGGAGGTGGGCGCGGAGTAGTTGGCCTGTGTGGCGGGCCTGGGCGGGGCGGCCGAGGTTGTGGAGTAGGCGGATCAGGTGGCACCAGGTTTCTTCTGCGTCCGGGTCGATGTCGCGGGCTCGTTCGAGGGCGTCCACGGCGCGGTCGGGGTCGTCTGCCCGGCAGAGCGAGGCGAACTGGGTGAGTACGTCGACCTGGGCCAGGGTGAGCGGGTATTTCTCGTCCAGGACCCAATCCTCGTGGATACCGGTGGCCAACTCGCCGCCGCAGAGGGATGCCGCCCGGTCGAGTTCGGCGCGTTGGGTCTCGGGGGCGGGGGTGGTGCGGGCGGTCTTGGCCGCCTCTTGGAAGTCCCAGAGGTCGTAGCTCATCTTGGCAGGGTCGATGCGGTAGGTTTCGTCGTCCATGGCCTGGATGAAGGGCTCGCCTGTCAGGCCAGTGGCCTTTTCCAGGGCGTCGCGGAGGTGGCGGAGGAGGCTGTGGAACTCGTGGCCGAGTTGTTTGCCCGGCCATAGGGCTTCGCCGATCGCTTCCTTGGTGGCTCCCTGTGGGTGGAGGGCGAAGTAGACGAGGAGCAGTAGCTTCAGCCCTCGGATGCGTAGTGGCTGGTCATGGCCTTTCACCCAGACGGCGGGCTTGCCCAGGACGCGTACGCGGATCGGTGTGGCGTGCTCCCAGGGGATCGCCGTTGCGGGCGGTGCGGGGGTGTCGGGGACGTTGTCCACAGGTTGTGCATCGGCGAGGTTGCGCAGGGCGTCCACGAGATCGGCGGCCGGTAGGTGTACGAGGGAGGCGTTGTGCAGTGGCCGGGCGTACGGTCCTTCTGCGGTGGTCGCCCGGTGGTCGGGGCCGATGTGGCAGGAGGAGGTCCAGGTTCCCAACAGCAGTGCGCCGAGTCCGTACTGAGCGCCGGCTGTCACAAGCGATTGGACGCGTGCTGCCGTATCGCCTTCGATCGTGCCGATGAGCAGGACGTTCGGCAGGAGTTCGCCGGGGTCGCGTTGGCGCAGTTCGTCGATGTCGGCGGCGTCGCGTTCTGCGAGGATGCGTCCTCGGGTGAAGCGGATCTCCTCCAACCGGTTGGCCGGTGAATCGACGAGGGTGACGCCTGGCAGGCGGTTGGCGAGCGCGTCCAGGCCGCCTCGGTCGAGTTCGACGATCGCCGCGGCGTCGGCGGTCGTGATGATGATCTCCAGGCGGAAGTTGCCGGCCTGGTGGAGGAGGTCGAGCAGCAGAGCGCGGACGACGTCCAGGGATCCTGGGCCGGTGAGTCCGAGGCTGAGTCCGCTCAGTGGTACCGCGGCAGCCGTACCGTCGTCGTGAGTACCGATCATCAGGCGGTCCGGGGTTTCGATCGACGACATCTGCCGGATCAAATCGCCGTTCGAGGGTACTGATACGCCCTGATCACGGAAGGGCTGGAAGAAGGTGCTGCGAGCGGCCTGGACGACGGCGGGAGGGCGAACCGGGTCGGAAGACCGTCGACGGCGGCGGTGGAACTGGGCGGCGGCGTAAGCAGCGCAGACGCCGCTTGCCGCCGATAGAGCGATCACCGCGCCGGACGGCACGTTGATCGTCACGACGAACTGCCCTCCGAGATCTTCCGCCTGCGCCTTGGCGGGAACCGGCTGTGCTGCGCTGGGTTGCGCCTCGGGGATGAGGGCCACCGAGCGGGTGTGGTCCAGGGTGATCGCCTCTGGACGAAGTGCGGGCAGCCGGAGCTTCCAGCCTGGTCGGATGTGTTCAGGATCGGTGAACACCTGCCCATCGCCCTGGCGGCGATGGGCGTTCAGCTTCCAGATCTTCCGCCAGCTCCGCGACTCCCCCAACTCGTGCTTGGCGATCGACCAGAGGCTGTCCCCCTTCTTCACCACATGGGTGCGCGGATCCACATGCTGTGGAGCGTCCACGACGGGCCGTCCGGGCGTACTGAACGAGGCCGCCTCCGCCTCGATGGGCAGCATGGCGAAACTCAGCGAGCCGATCAAGCCGGCCGCGATGCCTTGCAACGGCCCGAGCATCGGCACGTGGATCTCCACACCACGGACCGCCGCAGCCGCCTCGACCACCAACGCCGCCGTGAACGCTCCCCAAAGCAGCCACAGTGGACACGCAAGTGCCTTGAGCAGTACTTCCTCCGAGATCGGATTCATCAGGAACGCCTCGATGTCCCCGCCCGTGGGAATCGCGCGAGGCAGTGGCCAGCCCGCGAAACGGAGCAGCATCACCGGTATGCCGACCTCCACCCCGATGAGCAAGGCACAAACGGCCAGAACCCGACCAACGACAACAAGGAACCTGATCACCTGATGACCCCCGTCACCCCACGCTGGGCCACGGCCGTGGCCCTCCCCGTAACCCGAATCGACCTCAGCCCGGCCAGCCCGAGGATCTGCGTCGGCTGGACCGCCCGCACGGTGACCGTCACCGTGTCGCCGACGACCTCCACGGCCGCGGTATCCGGGGTGGCGGCGATGTAGGAGAGAGCGGCGGTACGTGCCCGGGTGGCGTCCACCCGTACCGTGGCATCGCGCCGGTACGCCGCCAGGTCGAGCTGCTGCGCGCCGGAGCGCGCCGCCTCCTGGGCCTCGTTCAGGGCACGTACCCGTGCACCGAGTGCGAGCCCGCCGTCCACGATCAACCCGCAGAGCAGGAAGAGCGCCCCGATGATGGCCACCACGAAGCCGGTCAATTCGACCTCCAGTAATCGATCGGCGCGGAGAACGACGCCGTCAGCGCCGAACTCCCGGGCAGCCGGACGAGCGCCACATCCGACAGCTTCACCGTGCAGGTCACCGACACTGTGACCGTTCCGCCTGGCCGGAAAGACGCCAGCCCGATGCTCACCCTCCGATCGGCACATGTCACACGCTCGGCCCCCAACGCCATCTCTGTTGCCTTCCGCGCCGCCGACTCGGCAGCGGCCGGAGTACGGGCGATCGACGCGGCCCGCGCGGCCTGATGGGAGGCGTTGTTGACCTCCAGCCGAGCCGTCACGAGCCGGCCCGCGGCGACCGCGAACAGCGCGAGCACGATCAGCAGCGTCGTAAGCAGAAGGACCTCCGCGGTGACAGACCCTCGATCGTCACCCATCACCGGTCGCCCCGGAAGCGTTCCACCGGCCCGTACGCGACGGTCGTCGCAGGTAGCCGCAAGAACGGCACGACGGCCGGCGCCACCCCCGAGACCTGAACGCGTGCGGCTTCCGCCGTACGCGACACGGACACCCGCGGTGACCGCAGCACCGAGCCGCCCAGCCGCGACAGCAGGGAAGACGCCTCGGCCCGCCCCGCCCCCGCGCTTCCGCCATGCGCCCGCGCGACCGCCAGCGCCTCGGCCGCCGCCACCTCGGTGACGTGTACGGCGTGCTGCCACATCCCGAACTGGATCACCAGCAAGATGAGCAGCATCACGAACGGGAAGACCACCACCAGCTCGGCCGTGGCCGAGCCCCGATCGTTCACCGCAGGTCGAGCGAGTTGGCCTTGGCGAGCAGCTTCGACATCAGCACCGCGCCGACGGCGACCGCGATGGCCACCAGGATCGCGACGACGACCACGGTTTCCGTTGTATAGCCCCCGTCCGGCCGCTGCCTGGCGATCTCCCGGCACCTTCGCACCCTCTCCCCGCAGGCGACAAAGACGGTCAACGCAATTCGGGACATGGCTCTCCCCCTCGTTCAGAACCCGGTCAGCACTGCGGCGATGGCCGGGTACCCCGTGAAGATCAGAAATCCGACGAACAGCCCTACCGTGGCGACGCTCATCCGCTCGGTGGCCGCCTGCGCCTCCGTTTCGATCGCGGCGAGCTGGTGGGTGCGGATCGAGTTCGCCTTGGCGATGAGCGACGCGCGTACCCGCGCCCCCTCGGTACCGGCCAGGGCGACGGAGGCGGCCAGCTCGGACAGTTCGCGGATGCCGTACTCCTCGCCGACCTGTCCGAGCGCCGACCAGGGCGTACGGCGGGCGGAGGTCGCCGCCACGAGCGTGCTGCGAATCCGGACGAACGCCCAGCCGCCGCCCTGTTCTGCGGCATCGGCCAGCGCGCCGTCCACGCCCCGCCCACCGGCCAGGGATACGACGACCAGATCCAGAAAGGCCGAAAGGGCGTGCCGGAACTCGGCGCGGCGCCTGGCGGCCTCCGACCGGAGTGCCAGATCGGGCACGAAGAATCCGAGTGCGCCGAGCAGCAGCATGCACCAGACCGGCACCTGCCAGGGCATCGGCACACCCGCCAGGGCCAGAACCGCGTACACGGCGGGACCGAGCAGCGCGAAGACCAAGGTCGCGACGCCCTTCTCGGCAAGGTGCCGGGCCATGCTCTTGCCGCAAACGGCCAGGTCGGTGGAGGCGGCCTGTGGCATGCCACGGGCGGTCAGCAGGCGCGTCCGGCTCTCGGGGAGGCTGTGGCGGAGCCGGGCCAGTTCCAGGGCCAGCGGCCGGCGGGACGGCCAGAGCCCGGAGACGATCAACATCACCCCGAGGCCGATCCCCGCTCCGAGCAGCAGCGACGCCGCCATCAGGTCTCCGCCCGGCTAAGGATGCGCGGCGGCTCGTGGATCCGGCCCAGCCGGTGGATGAGTACGAACGATCCGGCGAACGCCACGCCCACCAGAAGCAGTACCGCCTGACCGGTCGCGTTGTCGTAGGGGGCGAGGAAGTCGCGGTTGAGGAGTACCAGGCCGCCCGTCATGAGCATGGTGACCGCGATGACCGTACGTACCGACGAGCGGGTCCGTGCACGCGTGGCGGCGACCCGGAGCCGCATCACCGCGTGGGCGCGTGCCACCTCCGCGAGCCGTCCGAGCAGCTCGCCCAAATGTCCGGCCTGCCGGGTCGAGGCCATCACCAGTGTGGAACACACCAGGTCGGCGGTCGGATCGGCGAGTTCGTCGGCGAGCTGCTTCAACGCCTGGGCCAGCCGTTCACCGCGATCAACGCGCGCCGCGGCCTCGGTGACCTCCCGCCGGATGGCCTCAGGCACGATCGGGGCCGTACTCATGATCGCCTGGTGCAGCCCGGCGGACGCGGCGAGGGTGTCCCGCAGCATCTCCGCCCAGGTCGCCACCGCTTCGATCTTCTCGACGCGGCGGACATGCTCCCGGTCAGGGCCAAGCGCCTGCGGCAAGAACCATGCACCCAGCCCGCCCAGGAACGCCCCGACCGGCCATCGGGTAAGCGCCCCGACGAGTACGCCGGCCCCTGCGCAGGCCGCGAGCCTGACCAGCAGCTTCGGATGCAGTGTGGGCCTTGGCCGCGCTTCGATCGGATGGCCCTGGAAGCCAGAGACCATGAGCAGCGTGCCGAGTCCGAAACCCGCGCCGGCGAGTGCGGAGAGCATGGCCAGGGCGCTGATCACGACAGCAGCCACCCTTCGACGTCCAGTCCGGCGGCCTCCAGGTCGTCGAGCGTCTCGGTCCGGAGCGGGTTGGCGCGTACGGCACGCCGGTCGATTCCTGGGGCGTAGACCTCGTTGGAGATCACGTTGATGCCTTCGCAGCCCACGACCTCCCGGACACTGGAGATCGCCCGTATGCCGTCCCTGGTGACCGCCATGTACACGACGAAGTGCAGAGCCTCGGAGATCAGCAGGGCGCTCGCCTCGGCCGACAGGCGTTCGGGTGCCTGGGCGGCGAAGGAGGCCAGCCGGGAGAACGCGCCCTGGCTGGAACTCGCGTGCAGCGTGCACAGCGACCCGTCGTTGCCCTGGGTCATCGCGTTGAGCATCGGAATGCACTCATCGCCCTTGACCTCGCCGACGATGACGCGGCTCGGTGACATGCCGAGGGCGGTACGGACCAGGTCCGACAGCGTGACCGCGCCCAGGCCCTCGATGTTGGCCCGGCGGGCCTGAAGGGCCAGGACGTTGGCGTGCGTGGACCGGTCGCGGTCAAGGCCCAGCTCGAACTGCTCCTCCACCGTGATGATCCGCTCATGCCGGGGCACGGCGGAGGCCATCGCCCGCGCGAGGGTGGTCTTGCCGCTGCCGGTGGCCCCAACGATCACGATGTTCTTGCGGGCCGCGACCGCGGCGGACAGGAAGGCCTGCATGGGGCGGTCGAAGGTGCCGGTACGGCGGAGTTCGTCCAGCGTGGCGGTGGGAAAGCGGTGCCGGCGGATGGACACGGCGGGGTGCCGGGAGACCGCCATCGTGGCGACCAGCCGGGAGCCGTCGGGCAACTCCATCTCCAGGGTCGGCGACCCGGGATCGAAGCGGCGTTCGCCGACGCCGAGGAGGGCGGCGGCGGTGCGGACGAGCTCGGTCAGTTCCTCATCTGAGGAGGCCACGGGGCCGACCTCGCGCTCGGTGCCGTCGGCGTAGCGGACGTGGACATCGTCGTAGGCGTTGGCGTTGATGTTCTCGACCAGCGGATTGTCCAGGTACTGCTGGAAGCCGCCCAGCCCGAACAGCGCGTTGTCCACGGCCCGCGCGATCTGGGCTTCTCCGGTCGGATCGAGCGGTGTTCGCCCTGAATCGAGTGCCCGCCGGACGTGGGAGTCGAGCGCCTCGGTGATCAGCTCTTGCCCGAACTTCCGCCGCTCCTGCGGCGACATGGGCGCCCGCCCGATCTCCTCGTCTGCGCGGGCACGCTCGGCGATCCGGTCGGCGACCTCACCGCGGATCTTGCTGATGAGGTCATGCACGGGCCGGCTCCATCAAGGTCGCGGCGATCTCGGCGGCAGCGCGGGTCAGGCGGGTACGGTGTCGCCGTCCTTCCAGGAGCGCCCGCGCCGCCGGATCATGACGGACGTGGGCGGTGACCGGCAGGCCGAGGGCGGCCGTGATTTCTCCTGGCGGGTACGGTCCGCGTCCCATCAGGATCAGTTCGGCATCCGGTACGGCTTCCGCGAGCCCTTCGAGGTGGACGAGGTCCGGCATCCGAGGTCGTGTCAACACCAGAAGCCGGTCTGTTAGGGCGGCGAATTCTCTGGACGGGCCGGTGAGCCGCCCGAGGTCGGCCACGATCGGCATGTGCGCGGGCACCTCCTTGAGCACTTCGGGCAGGGCCGGGGCCAACGCACTCAGTACCGCGCTCGCGCGATCGGGCCGGGCGGGTGCGGCGATCACTGCGACACCGGCCGGCAGCATCTGAGCGTTGCGGCCGAGCACGTCCGCGCCACGGTTCCGCCGTACTTCAGCCGCCAAGGAGACGAGCCCGGGATCGGGCGGCAGCCGGAGAAGGCTCGTCAGGTCGCCGCCGGATGCGTCCAGTTCGAGGAGCGTCGCATGTGCGGCCAGGGCGAGCGCGTACGCGAGCGT
Organism: Spongiactinospora rosea; assembly: GCF_003315795.1. GTDB lineage: Bacteria > Actinomycetota > Actinomycetes > Streptosporangiales > Streptosporangiaceae > Spongiactinospora > Spongiactinospora rosea. The sequence goes on along the minus strand of NZ_QMEY01000009.1, from coordinate 222,471 downwards.
CGTCACCCCTGGAGCGCCTGACATCGAGGCCACACCGATCACGGTCAAGGCGCCACCTGCATCAAGGTCGTCAGTCCCTGCGCGGCCGGAGCGGCGACCAGGCGCGCTTGGGCGTGCGAGAGCAGCAGTGTGACCACCGCGGGGTTCTGTGGCTCCGTGGGACGATCGATCTTGGTCACGACGGCGGTGACGGAGACGGGCGCCGTCCGCTGCGAGTCGGTTGCGTCGGAGACTGTGGAAACGGCGACGTGGTCCCCTGGACCGATGTCAGGTGGGTACTGGCCCGGCTTGACCGCGATGCCGATCAGCGCTTGGCCTGGGTGCGGATACGTGGGATTGCCGAGGTTGCCCTCAGTGAGAAGGGCACCGGCCACCATAGGGACCCGCAGCCGCCTTCCCACGACCTCCTGCACTCGATCGGCCTGGACGAACCGTACGCCCGGCCCCACGGTCACATTGACCGTGCTGAGGTCGTGCCGGCTCAGTGTGTGGCCGACCGGCAGGTCGGACTGAACGGCCAGCGTGGACGCGGTCACCTCGGCCCGCATGGTGAATGTGGTGGAAGCGAAGGCGCATCCCATCACCACAAGCCCGCCGAGCAGAACGCGTCCAGCGCCAGGGCGTGTGATGAACGGGAGCGGTTTGGGCTTCATTGGATTGAGCGCCGACTTGACCATGATTCCCCCGTTCAGGACGCCGTAATGATCGTTTGGCTCTCGGCCACGCGGAAGCTGGTGGTTGAGGCGGTGGTCAGCAGCGGCAGAGTGCCGCGCTCCCCAGCGGTGGACCAGGTGACCGCCCATGTGATCGTCGCGGTGACGCGATAGCGCCCTCCCGGAACCGTTGCGCTGGATTCCTGGTACGTATGACCGCAGGTCGGTGACGCCTGGCTGGGATCGTGACGGCCGGGCTGGAACCGTGTTCCGGGGCCGCGGCAGGTGACGGTGCGGCCGCCTCCCATGTCCCACGTGATGGTGGTCGGTGTCGCTGTCGCCGTCGCCGTGATACCGCCGGCATCGGCGGCTGCGCTGTGGGGCTGCCAGGTCGCAGGCGAGACCGACAGCCATATAGGGAGGCGTACGAGTTGGGGTACGTCCTGCTTGGGCGACGAGACGATCTTGGGCCGCGGAAGCTTCAGACGGTCGCGGGCCATCAGCGCCACCATCACTGGGGTGACCTGCTCATCCGCCGGGTCACGCTCGAGCGCACCGCCATCCCTGACCAGCAGTCCCGGCTGGCCGGGGCATTGGATCATCGACCACCGGCCACTGTCGAACGCCCCCGGCGGCGGCTCCGCAGGCACGGTGGTGCATCGCGGCTTCTCCGCTTGGGGGGCAGGGTGGGCACCGCTGTTTCCAGCAGGCAGGCCGTTCCACCAGCGCCGGGCTTCGGTGACACAACCTGGACCACCATTCCCACCGCATTGGATGAGAGCCGCGCCGCCACCGTCACCGTCAGCCGGCATCAGGCTGAATAGGGATGTGACAATGCCGCCAATAGCCAGTCGTTTCAGCACGTGCCCACCTCATCCAGGAGGTAGGAACTCACGTACCACGAGCCCTCACGACGAACGAGTTGCGCCGTGGCCTTGTGACGGCCCCCTACTCCAGCCTCTTTGGCTCGTTTGCCGCGTTTAGTGTGGAGGCCGAAGTGAGAGTCATCGACACAGTCAGCGATTGTTGCCGTACTCGCGGCGAATTCGGTCACATGTGGATGCAGTAGTGGCCTACCTTTGAGTATCTGCCCCTTTTGGCGTGCTACGTAAAGCCCATGCCGGAGGACCACTTCAGCGTCACCGGTGGCATGGTCGCCAAGAACAGAAGCCTCCCAGTCGGCGGTATGGCCCGCATCCTGAAAGTCCTGCCACATGCCGCGGTATGCAGTCAGAACAGCTTGCTTCGCCGCAGCCAGAGTGTCGGTCGGCGCGGGCGAGTGAGAGGTGTCTGGAGCTTCGGAGCGCGAACCGGACGACTGGCACGCAGTCAGTCCCGCGATCAGCAAAGCTGCAACCGGCCAGTAGAAGGCATGGCTCCGCCACATGACATGTCCTCGCCTTGAAACAGAGCGACTACTTGGAGTGGTCAGCGTAATACGGAAAGCCTCCAGAGCCAAAAGGAGTCTAGGGCTCGTGTAGATAAGTGGCTTTTGCCATACCGAAATGACATTTCTAGCCACCATCCGCCCTCTTGATTACAGTTCAGGCATCCTGACGTGATTCGTCGGGCTTGCATCTACGGACACGTGACGTAATTAAAGTTTACGTAGACCGCTGAACCATATGCCATGCGCGACGAGGTGCCCTTGTCGTGAAGCCGAGGACTGCGCGCCAACGGAGGCGGATTCGAGGGTTCGCGTGAGTGGCCGCCCGCTGAACGTGCGGTAGCCAGACGGTCGGACTTGGATGCCGCCATTGCCCGATCAACTTCACGACCCCCCGCTCTGTGGATGACGCGAACGTTCACAACCGAGACGGCACTCCGCCCCCGCTCCATGGAGCGGGAGCGGAGGCGAGCGGGCCTCCCGGCTCGGGTTTGGGACCACCCCCTGTGAGGTTGACCACAGCCGCAGCGCCACATCCAGTGTCCGTGACCTAAACGTGATCACGTACTCAGCCACCTGACTGGTTCGACAGTTACCTGTCGGCTGACCTGCCATGACCGCCGCGACGAGCGCCTCGATTTCGCCCGATTGCCTGCGGTCGGTGATCGATAAGTCACCTTGACCGTATTGACCGAACGCTGTTGCTGATCGATATTCCGGTTGATCGTTCATATTTCCACCATCTTGGCGGGCGACAGCCAGGCGGCGCGTCGCAGGTTTCATCGGCATCTGGAGGCTGCGGCGTGCTGTATTCACGCGTGCGTGTCTGGCTCATCGGTGTTCTTGTGACCACCGTCGCACTCGCTGGGATGATCGTGGTGAACACCATCCCGGACTTATCCGGCGGCGCCGGCTCGGAGAAGTCGGTGGATGGCCGTGAGATCGAGAAGGTCGCCGACACCATCGGCGCAGAAGACGTCCCGCCGCCGAACCAGGCCAAAGCGGCCCCGGTGTGGCCGAAGCCGGGGGCCGGGGAGGTGCCCGTTACCGAGCGACGGACGCCGGTGCCGGGTACGCCGGTCACCGTCACCCGGAACGGGCAGGGCGGGCAGAGCGCCCCGGCCAAGGTCCGGGTGCAAACCCTCGGCGCGGATATCGCCAAGCGGCTCGGCGGCATCGGGGTTGCGGTACGGCTTGCCCGCAGTGACGCTCAGACCGGGCCGGGCAAGGTGCGCTTGGGTCTGGATTACTCCGGATTTCGTGACGCGCTACCAGCCGGTGCGGCCTACCGATTGACCATGAAGGCGCTGCCCGCCTGTGCGCTCGACGCGAGCTGCAAGAAGGCCGACTACACCGGGCAAGCAGGCCGGGCCACGACCGTGACCGGGATACGCAACGACGTCGCCCACGGCCGTATCGAGGCGACCGTCGAAACGAACGAGTCGGTGTACGTACTGGACACCGCGGCGGCGGCCGAGGACCCCGGATCGGGTACCGGCAACTTCGCCGCGACCGACCTCAAGCCGGCAGGCACCTGGCAGGCGGGCGATTCCGGCGGCGGGTTCTCCTACTCCTACCCGATCACGGTGCCGCCGTCGGTGAACGGCGCCGGCCCGGAGCTGGCGTTGTCGTACTCATCCACGGCGATCGACGGCCTGACCAACTACACCAACAACCAGGCGTCGGTGGCCGGGATGGGCTGGGACGTGGGGGCCGGCTACATCGAGCAGCGCTTCCGGCCGTGTGCCGACGATGCCTTCGAGAGCCGCAAGGGCGATCAGCGGGACTGGAAGGACTTGTGCTGGGAGTCCCCGGATGAGAACGACGACGACCCGGCGACCACCGACTACACCACTTCCCACCTGGTGCTCTCCTTGGAGGGCAAGTCCACCACGATCGTCAAGGACAAGAGCACCGGCGGCTACAAGACCGCCGAGGACTTCGGCTGGAAGATCGAACGGCTGACCTCCAGCGTGACCCAGCAGCCGTTCTGGCTGGTCACCACGATGGAGGGGAACGCCTACCGGTTCGGTTACCGCCGCGATGCGATGTGGCAGACGCCGTACTTCGGCGACGACGCCGGGGAGCCGTGCCGGGACAAGTACCCCTCCGAGCGCTGCTACGCCCCCTGGCGGTGGAACCTGGACCAGGAGCTGGACACCAACGGCAACCTCGTGGACTACCGCTACCACCGCGAGGAGAACTGGTACTGCATGGTCCACGTCGCCCTGTGCAATCTCGGCCCGGGCGATCCGGCATCCCGGCGGCTGGCCTATGACCGGGGCGGTTACCTGCAGCAGGTGGAATACGGCCACAACAAGCAGATCACCGGGACCACCCCGATCGCGAAGGTCACCTTCAACACGGTGGACCGAGGCACCCCGCCCTCCTCAGGCATGCCGTGGGACGATGACACCCCCACCGACCTGGACTGCGCACCCCCGGCTCCAGGCGAGTTCGTCACCTGCGATGACCAGGGGCCGGCGTTCTTCACCTCCAAGCGACTGAACACCATCGTCACCTCCACCGCCAACGGCTCCGGCGGGTGGGACGAGGTGACGCGGCTGGAACTGGGTTACAAGTGGGTCTACACCCAGATCCTGGACCCGCTTCCGCCTGGAATGCCGGTGTTGTGGCTGGACACGATCCGCCCGGTCGGTCTGGCCGGCAGCGGCCCGGACATTCCGCTGCCGCCGGTGGACTTCGAGGCCACCTTGCTGGACAACCGGGCCGACTACAACGGCGAGAACAAGACCCGGCTGCGGTTCCCCCGCATCTCCGCCGTGTACAACGGGCTGGGCGGGCGCACCGATGTCTCCTACGGCCAGGCCAATCCCTGTCCTGTCCCCTCCGGCTACCCCAGCTCAGGCTGGGACACCAATGCTCGCGACTGCTACATGTCCACGCTGGGGACCTACTACGACGAGGGCGGCATCGCCCGCACCTCCCGCGCGGTGTACCTGAAATGGCTGACCACCCAGGTCATCGACAAAGACCTGGTCGGCGGCTCACCGGACGTCGTCACCCGCTACCAGTACGTGGGCACCCCTGCCTGGGCGAAGCCGTTCAACTACCTCGAAACAGAAACCACTCACGGGACGTTCTGCGACCTGCCCCCCGACCAGATCTGCAAGCGGCTGAACGAGGACTGGGACGATTTCCGCGGGTACGGCACGGTACGCACCATCACCGGCAGCGGTGATGACCCCGACGACTACAGCGTCACCAGCTCGACGTACTTCCGCGGCATGTACGACGACCCGCGCGCCGACGGCACCCTCAAGCACGCCACGGTGACCGACTTCGACGGCAACGCCTTCAACGACCTGCGCGTCCTGGCCGGCCGGACCCTTCAGGAACAGACCCTCCGCGCGACCACCATGACCACCAACGCCCCGGCCGCCGCCCAGCCCGCTCCCATCGCGGCACCGGCGGCCGGCGGGCCGATCGCCAAGGTCGCCGCCGCCGTGGCCGCCCCCGCCCGCCACCTGCTGGGCGCCCTGACCGAAGCCAGCAGAGGTGCCCTGGCCTGCACCTATCCGGCCTGGGTCGACTTCGCGTTCTACGCCAAGGGCGCGCGAGTCACGTGGAAGGACCACCATTGGGAGGCGACCACCTCCACCATCATCGAGCCCGGCCGCGACGGCACCTGGAAAGACCTCGGCCTCTGCTCCGGCGGCAGCACCCCCACCCCGACCATCACCCCCACGCCGACCGTCACCCCGACCATCCCACCCGGCAACGGCCCCGGCCCCAGCGGTTTCGAAGAGGTCAGCTCCACCCGGTACGAGTACGTCCGCACCTCCACTGGCACCGGCCCGGGCATCCACGACCCGCTGCGGATCAGCACCAGCCGCGAGGTCACCCGTGAGGAGGTCTCGACCGGCTGGCGCTACACCGACCAGCGCACCAGCTACGACTCCTACGGCCTGCCGACCAAGGTCAACGACTACGGCGACACCTCCACGGCTGCCGACAACACCTGCCAGACGACCACCTACGCCCGTAACACCGCCAAATGGGTCATCAATGTTCCGGCAGGCGAAGAGCGCCGTGCCGGCGACGACTGCGCTTCGGGTGAACTCCTGGGCAAGACCCTCATCTTGTACGACGGTGCCACCGATCCCGCGTCCAACACCCCGACCCGGGGCAACCCCACCCAGAGCCGTGCCTACGGCAGCGCCTCGGTCTACAGCACGACCAAAGCCGCGTTCGACGGATACGGCCGTCCCACGTCAGCGACCGATCCGCTGGGCAAGGTGACCACGACCGCCTACAACCCCGCCACCGGCTGGCCGACGGGTGGCATCACCGTCACCAATCCCCTCGGCCACACCAGCACATCGTGGCCGTCGGCGGCGCACGGTCAGGCGAGCGGTATTCGCGACGCCAACAACAAAGACATCCAGGTCGATTACGACGCCGCCGGCCGGACCACGCAGTTGTGGACACCGGTACAGCCGCGCAGCGGAGGCACGCCGGCCGCGAAGGTCAGCTATTCGATCCCCTTTGACGGCTCGCTGGGGCAGCCGACCACATCAGTACGCACGGCGACGAGCACCGTGCAGTCGGGGAGCGGCACCGGTGCCGTCTGGTTAACCCAGTACAACTACCTGGATGGTCAGGGGCGGCCCCGCGAACAGCAGTCCGCTTCCCCTGCCGGTGGGCGCATGGTGAGCGTCACCACCTACAACGGGCGAGGTCAGGAAGACGCGGTCTCCGAAGCCGCGCACAACACCCAGGCGCCTGGGGCGGGCCTGCTCAACCCCGCTCTGGCCGACCTACCACGATGGTCTCGCACCGTGTACGACGGCGTGGGACGGCCCACGGCGAGCATCGCCTACACCGGCTCGCGCGAATTGCGTCGTACCGCGACCCGTTACTTCGGCGACCGGCACGAGGTACAGCCACCCGCCGGCGGCAAGAGCGTCTACCACACTGACGCCATCGACCAGGTCATAAAGATCGAAGAATGGGCGAACGCGGCCACCCACCACGACACCACCTACGGCTATGACCGTAATGGCAAGCTGACCTCGATGACGGACGCCAATGGAAACGTCCGCACCTTCCGCTACGACCTGCTCGGACGGCGCACCCACAGCCACGACCCCGATGCCGGAGACTCCGAGCAGCACTACGACGAGGGCGGACGTATGGCTTGGTCCGTGGACGGCAACGGAACCAAGGTCTCCTACCGCTACGATGACATCGGCCGCCCCCGCAGCCAGTGGGCCGGCGAACCGGACACCGGCACCAAGCTCACCGAGTGGACCTACGACACGCTGGCCAAGGGCGAACTGACCTCCGCCACCCGCTTCGCCGATGGACGCGCCTACATTGACAAGGTCACCGGGTATGACCCGATGGGCCGCCCCACCGGATCAACGCTGGTCATTCCGGCCGGAGAAGGGGCGCTGGCCGGGGAGTACACGTTCACCGCCGCTTACAACACCGCCGGCGACGTCGAGCGGGTCGGTATGCCCGCCGCGGGTGGACTGCCCGCCGAGACCGTCACCTCCACGTTCACCGCACTCGGACTGGCCAAGGGCCTCACCTCCGATCTCGGCGGCGGATACACCTACGTCAAGGACACCACCTACACGGCGACCGCCCGGATGAGCGAGCGCTTGTACGGTGAGCGCGGGCAGGTCAAACGCGGCCTGCAGTGGAACGAAGAAACCGGCTGGCTGAGCCGGGTGACGACCACCGCCAGAGCGGACACCACCACACCTCGCACCGCACAAGACGACCGGCTGACCTACGACATCTCCGGCGAGATCACCCGAATCCTGGACGCGGCCTCCGCCGTTCCCGGTGTGACCGAGGGCCAGGCGGAGTGCTTCACCTACGATGGCCGTCATCAACTCTCGGCAGCATGGACCACTACCGCGTCCTCATGCGCCGGCGGCGCTGATCAGCAGGGCGTCGACCCATATGACCAACGCTTCACCTATGACCCGGTCGGCAATCTGGCGAGCAAGACCGACGCAGGTCAGGCCGCCACCTACCGCTACCCGACGCCCGGCCCCGATGCCACCCGCCCCAACGCGGTCACCTCCATCGAACGGCCTGGCGGCACCGACACCTACACCTATGACGACGCGGGCCAACTGACCTCGCGCACCCAGGACGGCAAGACCGGCACCTTCCAGTGGAACGAGCTCGGCGAGCTGGCCAAGGCCACCATCGACGGCCAGGACACCTCGATGGTCTACGACGCCGACGGCGAACGACTGATCCGCCGAACCCCGGACGGAAAGACCACGCTGTACCTGGGGTCGATGGAACTTGAACTGTCCGGCGGACAGGTCACTGGCAAGCGCTACTACACCACCTCCGACGACGCCACGGTCGCCATGCGCTCGACCGGCGGAGGCGTCACCTGGCTGGCCGCCGGCCTGCACGGCAGCCAGCAAATCGGCATCGACGAGACCACCGGGACGGTGAGCCGGGAACGCTACCTGCCCTACGGCCAACGCCGTGGCATCGATGACCTCCCGTTCACCGACCGAGGCTTCCTCGGGAAGATCGAGGACGAGTCCACCGGCCTGGACTATCTGTCGGCACGCTACTACGACCCGTCCATCGGCAAGTTCGTCTCCACCGATCCACTTCTGGAGATCAGCACCCCGTCCTGGGCTAACCCCTACAGCTATGCGGGCAACAACCCCATCGGCCTGTCCGATCCAGGCGGGCTGTCCCCCTGCAACAGCCGGGACTCCGATTACAAGACCTGTTTGCAAGACCAGTGCGCCAAGAAACACGGCAGGGTCAAGTGCGCCGAAAAGAACCTGAGTCAGGTGAAAAAGCGGCGAGACATCTACTGGGATTCGTTCATGGACGCCCTGTTCGAGCTGGGCAAACTCGCCGCCGATGAACTGGGCATCACCGATGGCATCAAGTGTTTTGCCAAGAAGGATCTCGCGGCTTGCGGCGAAACGGCGCGGAACATTCTGGGGAGCCTGGCGGGTGGCATCGCCGGCAAGCTAGTGGCCAAGTACGGCCTGCCCTGGAAATGGAAAAAGCTCGCCAACGTGGTGGCCAAGGTCGGACACCTTATCGACAAGGCTTACCAAGGATACAAATCTTGGGCTAAAGCAGGCGATGAGCTCAAAGCCGCGCAGAATGCCCTAACGGCTGCGAAGAAATCCTGTAAGAACAGCTTCGCGGCCGGCACCAAGGTGCTGATGGCCGATGGCACACACAAACCCATCGAGCAAGTCAAGATCGGCGACAAGGTTCTCGCAACCGACCCGGAAACCGGGAAGACACATGCCAAGCCGGTTACCGCCGTCATCACTGGAGCCGGGACCAAGCACCTCGTTCAGATCACCGTAGACACCGATGGTGACACCGGAGAAGCAGTAGGCGTCATCATCACAACCGAAGATCATCCCTTCTGGCTGCCTGACATGCACATCTGGGCCGACGCCGGCAGCCTCAAGCCCGGGGCTTTACTGCAGGCCGCAATCGGACGCCCGCTTCAGGTGAGCGCGTTGAAAGCCTGGAGCGCCCCCCTTCAGGTATACAATCTGACGGTCGCCGACGCGCACACCTACTACGTTTCTGCGGGTCGGGCGGACGTCCTCGTCCACAATTGCCCGCCGGACGCGGTTCCCGACAAGAAGATCGGCGCCAACGGAGTTCTCAACAAGAGCAAGCGATGGACCCTTAATCACGTCGAGGACGGCATGAGCCTGGATGTAGAGAATCCAGCGGATCGTGACGGGCAAATTCACCTCCAGTTCAGGGGAGGTGGAAAATATCAATATGACTTCGCGACCGGCCAGTTCAAGGGCATCTCAAAGGCGCTGGCCAGAAAGCTGAAGAACAGCCAAGAATTCAAGAAGGCGCTACGGAAGGCGCTCGACTTTTTGGGGATGTGATAGTGAATGCTAGCGAACAGGCGGATGAGGGAGCTGTGGAGCGCAGTTGAGCGGGAACCGCCTCGAAATGCTGTTCTGCCAGGCCGAATCGCACATATAATTGACTTGGGGTGGGAGCGTAGCCATCTCGACTCGCTTGTCCTCACACACTTCGCGAGAGTGCATGCACCCGCCCCCCAAGAAGGGCACGATGCGACCGACTACGAACTGTTCATGAACAGTATTTATGTCGATGATCCTGATCAGTGCGGCCCGATCATGCCCGGCTTGATGGGACTGTCCGACCGGGCATGGCAAGAGAAGATCGCACCACTCGCAGTCGCCACTACTTGCCATATGCTGAGAAGTGCCGCCGATCACCTCAAGGAGGAGACCATGATCGGCGCGCTGACGATCGATAATTGTGAAGATGGCGCCAAGTTGCGATTGATGATCGACAGGAGCATGCTCCCCTATTTCTCCATGGCCGACGTGGAAGGGTCGGATACGGCTTATTTGATGATCGATCAGAGTGAAGCTATTAAGCTACTGCAGCGGAGTTAGCACAAGACCGGCGCAGAAACGGTTTCGCCTATGCTGTGCAGGTCAGCACTTAATGCCATCCTCAGCCAACCCCTCGTCGTGGCGCCGCGCGGACATCGGGGCGGTGACCCGCACGGCAACGCCCGCTCGCCCGCCCAGGTGCTCTCGGACATCTCCAGAGGCGGCGAGGCAGGCGGCATACGCCTGCTCGAACGCACGACCATCGACCTCATCTTCGACGAACAGAGCGATGGGATGGACCTCGTCCTCGGCATGCCCTTGCGCCGGGGCATCGGCTACGCGCTGTCGAAGCGTGCGGCCGTGCCCTGGATCCCCGACGAACGGATCTACTTCTGGGGCGGCTGGGGCGGATCGGTGATCATCATGGACGTCGGGAGACGGATGACGATCTCCTACGTGATGAACAAGATGGCCTCCAGCATCATCGGCTCCGACCGCAGTGCGCGCTATACACGGGCCATCTACCAGGCCTTCGGGTAGCCACGGCGCACTCGCTCACCACGGGCCACGTGGATTCCAATGACAGCGTGTCTGGCGCACGTGCCTTTCGAGGCCGAGGGATCATCCGAATAGCTGGAAGCCAACTCCGGGCGGTGAGCGGCACACCGTGACCCATCACGGGCGCGGTGTGGAGTCCGGCCGGGACGCAGCACTGACCGCCCGGCAGCCGGCATCGCCGACCCCCTGGCCGAGAACCAGACGAGGGCGGCGGCCTCGGTTCATGGCTACACCGCCGCCGTGATCGGCGCCTTCGCCATCCTGCTCGCCACCGCCCGCCTCACCGCCCTCTGATCATTACCAAACCATCCCAAATGGAGTCGAATGCCGATGCCGACACGCTCGGCATCACCCAAGGGTAAGGATGCATTTGCCGTTTTCTACGGCAGGACCTGCGTGAACGGCTCTCGACAGAGGTGGCGGCATCGTATTGCCTCCGAAGTGGAAACGGGAAACGCCGGAACCGGTCTTGTCCGTCCGGCAGCGGGTGGCGCACTCTTGCGAGTACCGGCCCTCGGCTGCCCGGATGTGCAGCGAGGGAGGTCCATGTGGTCCAGCAGCCGATCCCCTTTGGAGCGGAACTGCGCCGGCGGCGCCTTGGCGCCGGATTGTCGCTCACGGAACTGTCCAGGCTCGTGCACTACAGCAAGGGCCACTTGAGCAAGGTCGAACGAGGGTTGAAAGCGCCCAGCACAGAGCTGGCGCGTCTTTGTGACGCCAAGCTCGGTGCCGAGGGCGCGCTGACCGCACTGGTCGGCCGGCGGCCGTCTCGCAGCGGGAGCGGCGGAGCGGGATGGGGATTCGGTGATGAGGAGGTGTGGCTGATGCGATTGTCCAAGGACGGGCAGAGCCGGTTCCACCCGGTGAACCGGCGGCAGGTCATGGTGGCGGGAGCCGTGTCGATGGCGGGCATGGGCATTGGCATACCGGCCACGGCTTCTGTACCGGTACTCGGGTCTGCGTCCGAGCCCGATGACACGACGCTGCTCGGGATGTCCCGAGCGCTGTTCGACCAGTACCGCCGGATGGGCCAGGTGGCCGGCCCTGGCCTGCTGCTTCCGGCCCTCATCGCGCAGACCCATGCTTTGCAGGAGATGTCCTCGCGTATGGGGGAGAATCAGCGGCCGGCTTTGTTGCGCCTCGCATCGCGGTACGCCGAGTACGTCGGCTGGCTGGCGCAGGAAAGTGGGAACGAACCGGCGGCTCTGTGGTGGACCCAGCGGGCGGTCGAACTCGCCGAGGCGGGCGGCGACCGGCAGTTGGCCGCGTACGGGCTGGTCCGCAGGGCGCTGGTGACGTTGTACCAGGAGGACGCGGAGCAGACCATCGACCTGGCCAGGAAGGCACAGGAGGGCGACATCTCCGCACGGATTCGCGGTCTCGCGGCCCAGCGGGAGGCGCAGGGGCATGCGCTGGCCGGAGATCACAGTGCCTGCATGCGCAGCCTGGACCGGGCCCGCGCCCTCATGGCCGAGTCCGCGACTGAGTCCGATGGCCCTGTGATCGGTACGACCCACCTGCCGGACCCGGTTGGCATGATCAGCGGCTGGTGTCTCCATGACCTGGGGCGCCCGGCGGAGGCCGCCGAGGTCATAGCGGCGCAATTGGCGCAGGTCCCGTCGTACGCGCTACGCACCAGGGTTCGGTACGGCGTGCGTCACGCGCTCGCGTACGCCGCGGCAGGTGAGATCGACCACGCCTGCCACCTCACCGGCCGGCTGCTCAATGGCGCTGCCACAGTCACTTCCGCCACCATCACCACGGACCTGCGCAAGCTCGCCCGCGCGCTGGCCCGCCACCCCAGGAATGCGGCGGTCCGCGAGCTGTCGCCCGCGCTCGGAGCGGCGATGCGGGACGCCGACCTATGAAGATCGGGAAGGGAGAGCACATGTCACACGAGGTGTTCGTCAACTACCGGACCGGCAACGGAGAAAAGATCGCTGCCCTCATCCACGAGAACCTGGCCAACCGCTTCGGCGACGAGCACATCTTCCGCGCGTCCACGTCCATCGAGCCCGGAACGCACTACCCCGACGCGTTGCTGCGGGCGGTACGGCGGTGCGAGGTGCTGCTGGCCGTCATGGGCGGGGACTGGTCCACCAGGACCGAACTGCACGACGAGAACGACTGGGTGCGCAGGGAGATCCTGGAGGCGTTCGACTGCGGGATCGAGGTGATACCGATCCTCGACGGGCGCAGAACCGAACGACTGAAGGCCACCGACCTGCCGCAGGAGCTGGCCCGGCTGGCCGACGTCCAGTCCATCCGGCTCGACCTGCACCAGAAGGAGACAGGACTGGCATACATCGGGAATGAGCTCGCCCGGAAGATCCCCTCGTTGCGTGCGGCGGACCGTACGGCCGTACCGCCACCGCCGCCGGAGGGCAACGGTGGTGTGCACAACTCGGTGAACGAGGCGCACGGCACAGTGGTGCAGAGCGGCCAGATCAGCGGTGACGTGGGGAACGTCTTCAAGGGCACACACCATGGAGCGCTCCACACCGGAAAAGGCGACATGAATTTCAACTCGCCGAACATCTCCGGGCCCGGCGCGACGTTCATCGCGGGCGACAACCGAGGCGGTATCCGGCAGAACTTCGGCAGTGTTCCCCCGCCTGAGAACGACCGCAAGAACGAGGACGGCAGTTGAGCGACTACCTGTTCTCACAGATTTCGGAGGTCCACGGGCTCGTTCACACGGGCCCTGGAAACCTCAATGTGACGTTCAATGGCGACCGGCCGTGGAGCCCGCTGGCGCATGCGGCCGAAGACCTGGCCCGGCACGCCCGGAGCTTCGTCCACCCGAGAGGCTTCGGCGACGCCCGCCGGATTCTGGAGACCTACCGGACCGTCCTGCTCGACGGTCCGCCCGGCAGCGGCCGGAACGCCGCAGCACGAGTCCTCCTATATGAGCTGTCCTCGGGCAACGAACGGTTTCACGAACTGCTCTGGGATGACGATCCCCAGAGGCCGCGCTTGGACCCAGGACACATCGGTGATGACGACCGGGTGTGGCTGGATCTGTCGCAGGTCGAGGAGTGGGTCTGGCGGGACGTGCAGAGAGTGCTGCCCACTGTTCGCAATGCGGTCATCGACCGTGGGGCGTATCTCGCGGTCGTGCTGCCGAACAACCGGATCGAACCGGTACTGCCGGACTTCGCGCCCTTCCACACCAAGATCTCCAGGCCTCCGGAGACGGAGGTGCTGCGCCGCCACCTCCGACTGAACGGCATCCCGGACGCCCACAGCGCCCCGGCACCCCCAGAGCTTGCCGAGTACCTGGACGGGGAACCGCCGCTCGGTGAGGTCGCGGCCTTGGCGCAGTTCACCGCGGAGGCGATGAACATCTCCCCGCGAGGCGACCTCTCGGGCTGGCTGGCCACAGCGCTAGAGGCCGTCACCAGACAGGACGACGTGGTAGCCGGGAACATCGCGGAGTTACCGGATGGACGGCGGCGCGCACTGCTGCTCGCCACGGCCATGCTGCACGGCTCACACGCCGAGATCGTGGACCAAGCCGCAGGCAGGTTGCTCGCGGCCGTGAAGTTCCCCAACGAGCCGAGCAGGCCACTGGAGGGGGAAGACCTTTTCCGGATGTTCAAGGCCGTCAATGCGAGGCTCGACGACAGCGGCCACGTGCGGTTCGAGCGCCTCGGATACGACACGGCGGTCCGCATCCACTTCTGGAACCACATGCCGGGCTATCGGGCCCAGATCCAGGCATGGGTGGTCGCGCTGGCCGACTCCCCCGCCCTTGAACCAGACGAACGCGCCGGCCTGGTCGATCGATTCGCTGATCTGTGCATCAACGAGAGGCATTGGTCGACGCTCGCGGACGCGGTGTTCCGCTGGACGACGGAGCCGACCAACGAGCGCAGGGTGGCGGCTGCCGACCGAGCACTGCGGCGCGCGGTGGTGGCGCAGAATCATGGCAGGCTCTTCCGCCAGCAGATTCGCATGTGGGCCATGGACGAGAGGCTGTCGGAACGGCTGGCAGAAGTGATCGTCAAAGTCTGTGCCGAAGTCGTGGTCATCAACCATCCGGACGAGGCGATGGTACGGCTGCATCACCGGGCACGGCGGGAGCGGCGATCCACCGCCGCCAGGGAGGCGCTGATCCGGCTCGTCACGGAGGATCTGCGGCTGCGTCGCCAACTGCTCGCCCGGCTGACCCGTGTTCCCGATGGTGGCAGAGCATGGGACATCGATCCTGACATCTACCTGGAGATCGCCGATCCGGAGGCGTTCACCAGGCCCGGGCCTCGGCATCGGCCGCTCATCGCGGAGGCGGAGGTCAGGACCATGCTGACGGACGGCTGGCGACGTACGCTGACCGAGGTGGACGACGCACGGTGGCGGCCACGCGTCGCGGAGTGGTTCGCCCTGGCGCGTGCGGATGAGCGTCATCGGGAAGCGCTCGCCGGCACACCTATCGAGGCGGTGGGCGAGCGGGGCGACATTCTGGGCCGTCTCTACGCCACCGCCCGTGACCTGCCCTGCGCGGCACCCGGCGACCAGGAACGGCAGGACGCCTTTGTGGAGTTCGTTCTGCGCCGGATAACCGACGCCCAGGGGCTGCAGACCGCTTGAGCCTGAACGGAGAGGAGAAGGGCAATGAGTTCGGGCCGCCACACGGTCGTGATCTACCTTGTCGTCGTCGGGGTCGTCGTCCTGGTGGGCACGGCCCTGTTCGCTCCCTGGCCGTGGTGGGTGTCGCTGGTCGTCACCGTGGCGTTCGTGGGCACGGTCATTGCCGTGACCAGGGACACAGGCCCTCGGCCTGTCCGTTTTCCTTCACAGGAGCCACCACAGTTCCAGGTTCCCACGCCGCCGCCGGTGGAGCGGGGGGAGGAACGCATCGTCAATGTGCCACTGCCGAGCGCGGAGGACGACTACATGTTCCTGTTCTCCGCGACCGTGGTGTGGGCGGCGCTCGGACCGCCGAAAGGCGAGAGCATGGTCAACCCGGGTGCGCTGGCGATCGATGCCGTGTTGAAGCGCGCTCAGGAGATCACCCAGCGGCGCGAACCTGGTCGGGCGTCGCTCGTTCAGCATGAGTTGGGCGGAGCTCTCGGCACGATGGAGCCGGACGCAACGGGGCGTCTGCGTGCGATGGCGCAGGCCATCGATGTCATGCTCAGCGGCCCCGACCAAGAACGGTTGGATCGGCTCTCAACGGCGCGCAAGGACCGGGCCGTCTGGGAGCATGCAAGGCTGAGCGAGCAGAGCAAGCGGCAGTACCTTGGCGAGGATGTGCTGAAGGATGCCGGCAGCGCGGTGGTCTGGTGGCTCGCCAGAAACGACGATCAGGTGGAGAAGACCGTCCACGACATCGACATGCTCACTCGGCTCTCATACGCGGCCAACAACAAGTCACTCCCTGAGGATTCGGAGCATCCAGGGTCCGGATCGGAATCGCCCAACGGATCAG
This sequence comes from Spongiactinospora rosea, assembly GCF_003315795.1. Taxonomy (GTDB): domain Bacteria; phylum Actinomycetota; class Actinomycetes; order Streptosporangiales; family Streptosporangiaceae; genus Spongiactinospora; species Spongiactinospora rosea. The sequence continues at coordinate 206,070 of NZ_QMEY01000009.1, read as the reverse complement.
CGGGGCCGTTCCTCCCATTCGAGGATTTCACGCCGACTTCGTGGGCGAACGGCGCATCCGCTGCCGACTGCTTCGCGGCCTTCCTACATAAGATGAACTTCACGGAAGGCGATCCGCAGAGCGCCCTGCTCATCCGCCAGATCGCCTCGCACATCGGCAAACATGGGCATCCGGAAGTGGCCGAAGAACTGCTGCAACGGTTCGACCCCCCGCCCATGCCGCCGCCCCCCTCCGATCCGCCCGACGCCGATTCTCCGGACCCGCCGCCGACAACCGACCAGGAGTGACGGTGCCCGGCCGAGGACCAGTGGTCCTTGTGTCGTTAACCCGCTTGTCGTTGATTTCGCGCGGCTGGTTTCTCTCCACGAACTCGCTGGCCAGGCGCACTTGCGCGCATGACCGCCCTCTTCGGTTGCGGCCGAACCGCTCCTCGCGGCCCGGCCGCATCGACTCTCATCACCATTGTCCACGATGCGAAGATCGCCGTCGCGCTCATATCAATATGTACGGCTCACGAGGAAAAGTAGATGGTCGCCGAATTTCATCAACGGCACCTCCACAGCCGCCATAAAGGCGACTTATTATTCAACTGCCTTTATCGCACTCCTCGTCTTGTTAACTACGCACCTACACGGCTCGGTGAGATCGCTAATCTCTTTGAACTTCTGCCCCTCGCGGAGGACATCGCAGAACCGATTGATAATGCGTAGTGAAGACACCTCCCCCGAGATACCCACGGCTGTGGCGGCTGCTGTGCTGGCGGCTTCGGGATCTTTGAGGGCGAGGTAGGCGCGGCTGAGGCCGAGGTGGTCGAAGATCTTGCTGCGTAGTCGTTCTGTGGGGCGTGATGCTGCGGCGCGGGACAGGAGTTCCGCTGAGGCGGCGGCGTGCTCGGGGCGGTGGGTGGTGTGGGAGAGGAAGAGATAGACCTCGCCTAGGGTGCTGTGCAGTTCTGTTTCGTCCAGGTGGGATGTGAAGCTTTCTTCGTGGTCGGATGGGCAGCTTTCGGTGAAGGTCTCAAGGGAACGGTTGATGGCCTGTAGGGCAGGTCTTTCGCGGCCGAGCATGGCGTTGAAGCGGGCTTCCAGCGCATAGAGCCCGGAGCGGATGCGTGGGGTGGCGGTCTCGCGGGAGCCGTACGTTGCGAGGGTGATGAATTCCAGGGCCGGGGCTGGTTGGCCGAGGTATCCGTAGACGCGGGCGAGGCACTGGAGGAGATGGGCGGCGAGGTTACGGTCGCCGCTTTCCTTGGCGGCCTGGGTGGCGAGTACGAGGTATCGGATGGCCTCATCGGAGGCGCCGGTGTCGTGGCTCATCCAGCCGGCTACTCCGCAGAGGTCGGCGAGGGCCGCCATTAGCGCCCGCCCGACGGGTTCGGAGTAGGTGCCGTGATGGGCGCGGCTGTTTGCCCAGGCCACTTGGCCGATCACTGCGGTGCGCAGGAGTCCGCCGCCGTAGGCGTTGTCGAGTTTCTTGAAGATGTCGGTGGTCGCTTGGATCTTCTCGACGTCGTTCATGCCGATGGAGCGGGCCGCTTCGACGGCGTTCGGCAAGGGGGACGGGGTTGCGTGTGCCCAGGTTTGGAGGTGCTGGAGGAGGGCGTCGGGTGTGACGTTGTACTCCATGCCCTCGTTTGATGCGGCGCCCTGGCGGAGCAGGTCCAGTCGGGTGATGTGGGCAAGGGTCTTCGTCGTGGACTCTGTGCCCCAGGTGAGCTGATCGGCAGGCTGGCGGCAGATGCCGAGATCGGCTGGGGTGACCCGGCTGCCGGTGCGTTCGGAGAAGATCTGGGCGAGGAGGTCCGGTACCGGATCCCGGGGTACTTCGCCGTCTACCAGCCAGCGTCGGACGCGGCTGCCGTCCGGGCAGACGTTGACGTGGCCTGCGGCGCGTGCCAGGCGGGTGATCTCTGTGGCCAGGCCCTGCTTGGAATAGCCCGATAGGTCAAACCAGTGTTGCAGGGCGCGGTTCGGCTGGGTGGCGCGGCGGTCATCGGGCATCGTGGTCCGCCTCCACGAGGGTCAGTTGACGGGGAATGGGCGGTGTGGCCGCCATGGGGAGGGCGAACGCGACCGCCTTTCCCAGGGTCGTGCTGGTGCAGAGTCTCGTGCGGTAGGCGTAGCAGCGGCCGTTGGAGAGCCGGTGGGCGATGAGGAGTCCTCGGCTGGCCTCGGGGATGAGGGGGATGTCCAGCGTCGGGAGCGTGTCGCGTGCCGTGGCGCGCAGGTTTGCCAGGAGTGTCGGTACGTCGCCGAGGTTGGGGTCGCTGTCGACGATCTCGCACCAGAGGGGCTTCTGCACGACGGTGCCGATGCGAATCTCCAGAGGGCCGCGGCCGTGCAGCTCGGCGTTAGTGGCGAGTTCGGCGACGACGAGTTCGGCGTCGGCGATCTGGTCGTCCGCGACGGCGGCTTGGGTGAGGGTCTCCCGCAGGAGGTGGCGGGCGCGGTGGGCGGCGTCGCCCTTCGGCAACGTACGCACGATGACCTTGGAGCAAGGGACAACGCTCGCCGCCGTCGTGTACCAGGACTGCCACCACGGGGTGGATGTCCCAGGGGCGATGTCGCGCGTTGGGCGGGGGAGGTTGATCATGTGCCTGACCTGCGCATTCGGGAGAACAGGAGGTGTGCTCCTGCTCAGCTAAGTCCGCGTGGCGAGGCCGGGGAAGCGATCAGATCGGGTGCACTTTCCGGTAGGGGGTGCACAAAGGGTGCACTCGGCCGCCGCTATACCCGTAAGCGCTATACATCTGGCGCGATTAAGTGGTTACTCTCAGTCAAGGCCCTTGGTGCGTTGAATGTGGCTGTTTCCTGAGCGAGGGGCGGACGATGTCGAGCAACCCCAACGACGATCTTGCTGCCGCCATGGAAGAGGCCGGGATCTCCAACAAGGCTCTGGCCAGAGAAATCCGCCGGCTCGGTGAAGAGCGTGGTTTGTCCGCCTCTTGCACACATGTCGATGTGGCGCGATGGTTGTCTGGGATGCGGCCTCGTGGGGCCAAACCTGAGCTGATCGCCTCCGTTCTCGGACAGCGCCTCGGACGGCCGATAACCCTCTCCGAGATCGGGATGGACTCTCGGAAGGGGCCACCCTTGACTCTCGGACTCACCTTCTCCGGCCAGCAGGCCGCCACGGTGCGGACCACCCGCATTCTTTGCGACGAGGATTTGCGACGTGCGGATTTTCTCAGGCATGGCACGGTTTCGGCCGCGATGCTCATCCCAGCGATGGCGCGCTGGCTGGTGGCGCCGTTGTCTGAGCCGCTCAACCGTACCGGGCGTACCTTGAAGGTCAGCCGCCACGATGTAGAGGCCGTGCGAGCTACGGCCCGCGTGTTCGAGGATCTCGATCACAAGTATGGCGGGGGCCACGCCCGGCGTGCGGCCGTGCAGTACCTGCACAGCGAGGTCGCGCCCCTGCTCCACGGCAACTACACCGACCAGATAAGGCGCGAACTGTTCGCGGTGACTGCGCGCTTCACGTACAAGACGGCGGCTATGGCCTACGACATCGGCCTGCACGGGCTGGCCCGCCGGTACTTCGTGCAGGCGCTGGACCTCGCTCACGCGTCGGGGGATCGGGCGCTCGGTGGCAAAGTGCTGGCCGTGATGAGCAATCAGGCCAATTTCCTCGGGGAGTACGGCGAGGCCGTGGATCTCGCTCGCGCCGCGAAACTGGGTGCCAAAGGCCATACCACACCGACTGTGTATGCCATGTACTGCGTGACAGAGGCGCGCGGGCTCGCCAGTCTCGGCGACCGGCGGGCGTGTTTGAGGGCGCTTCGGGAGGCGGAAGGCGCGTTCGCGAAGGCGGGGACGGTGGAGGAGCCGGAATGGATCGGCTACTTCGATGAGGCGGAGTTCCATGATGAGTTCGGGCACTGTTTCGCCGCTTTGCGGCAGAGCAGCGATGCGACCCGGCATGCGCTCATGGCGCTCGAATCCTCCAGCGACGCCTATCCGCGGAGCCGGACCTTCTGCCGCATGACCATGGCGGGCGCGTACCTCGCGACCCAGCGTCCGTCGCAGCGGGATGTGGAGCAGGCCTGTGCCGTGGCGTCGCAGGCGCTCGCGTTGGTGGATCGGCTGAAGTCGCATCGGGTGCGTGAGTACGTTCGTACGTTCGACCGCAGGCTCGACTCGTATGCCACGCTGGCGCCGGTGGTCGCCTTTCGCGCACAACTGCGTGAAGTGGCGCTATGTGCCGGGTGACCAGTGGCGCGGCAGTGCGGGGTCCCGCAGGGTGGCGATGCGGTGGAGCGCTTCGGGGATGAGGCGGGGTTCGCGGCCGGTACGGGAGGCCAGCCAGGTGGTCATGCGGAGTTCGCGGATCTGTGCGAGAACCGGGAAGCCGCTCCATTCGGTCACGTCCAGGCCGTAGGCGTGGGCGAAGGCGGCGTAGGTCGCGTCGTCGTACCAGCCCACCCGGCGGTAGACGGCGGGCACGGTGAGGTCCCATTCGGGGTGCCCAGTGCTGAAGCGCTCCAGGTCCAGCAGCATGACCTGGCCGTCGGCGGCGCGGACGATGTTCTTGCGGTGGGCGTCACCGTGGATCACGCCGGGCGGCAGCGCGAAGTTCAGGGAGGCGTGGGCGTTCTGTAGTTCGGTGAGCCGGGTTGTGAGGAATGCACGTGCTGTCGGGTTGATCCCGGTGGCTTCGTCGATGTGTGAATGCTGGCGGGCGAAAGGGTCGTAGGGCGTCAGTAGCCCGTCGTCCGGGCATGGGAGTGCGTGCAGCCGCTTCAGTAGGGTGCCCATCTCGGCGGTGGACGCCTGCTGTGGTTTGGGAATCTCCTCCCAGAATGTCACCACCCGGCCGCGGTGGATCACCGGCTGATCTCCGCACGCGGCCACGCGTACGGCGGGGAAGTCCTGCTTCGCCAGCCAGGCCGCCACTCCGAGTTCACGCCGTACGCTGGGCAGCGCGTCGGTACTCCAGGCGATCCGCGCGACGATTCCTTCGAGCGGCAGCCTCCATACGGCGTTGTCGCCGACGGGGCCGAGGAGTTCGGCTCCGCGCGCATCGAGCCCGGCATCCGCGCAGACCTGCTGGAGGACGTCGAGTGCGATGTCCGCGGTGAAGGACGTTTCGCTGTCCATGATCACCCCGCTGCCGGCTCGGTCACCTGCTTGCGAGCATAACCGGGGGGAAGGTCAGCGCCGCCAGGCCATGATCGGTGAATCTGCCGGAAGTGGGGCCGGGCGCAGGCCGTACCGGGACGCCAGCTCGGTGAACTGGGCGAGGGTGAGCTGCCGGTGGAAACCCTTGCCGGTCACGCCGCGCGGTACGGCGAGGTTCTCGCACACCAGCACCTGCGTGGTTCGCATCAGCGGGCCGATCGCTGCGTCGATGTCGGGCAGGTGGTCGAGGGTGTCGATGATCCACACGGCGTCGAAGGGCGGCAGGGTGCGGACATGATCGGGGTCCACCACTGTGATCGGGTGGCGTGACCTGTGGCGGAGGAAGGCTGTGGACGGGGAGTCGTAATCGCATCCGGTGACCTGGAATCCGGCGTCAAGGAGGGGCAGGGTGTCGTTGCCGATGCCGCAGCCGAAGTCCAGGACGGTCCGTACGCCGAGTTCATGCAGTAGTGGGATTCCGGCGGCGCAGTAGTCCGGGCGGTGGCCGCTGGCCTGCCAGATCGCCAGGTTGTAGAGGTAGGCGGTGCTGTGGCGGAAGAAGTCGGCGATGTCCGCCCCCGGTGGTCTGGCACGCCATTCGCGGGCCAGTACTTCGGAGGAGTCGAGGTAGGGGGTGAACGACGCGCCTAAGAAGGCTCGCAGCTCGGCGTAGAGGAGGGTGGTGGCGGCGATGTCCCATCGATAGCGGTTCCATGCGCGGCGGCAAGAGGCGCAGCCACGTAGGTGGTCGCGGGTGGTGTCGCAGCCCTCGCACAGGTAGGTGGGGAATCGGGTACGGGCGTGGGTGCATTCTGTGGGATTCAGCCGCACCAGCGGGTCACCTCGTCCAATGCCCTGCCTGGTGGTGTGGTCCGCCGGTCCAGGATATGGAAGCGGACCTGGTCCTCCGCAGCGAGGCAGGTGAAGAGGTGGTCGGCAAGGTGGTGCAGCCGCAGTTCCTCATAATTGTGGGGGCGGCCGTCGCGGGCCTCGGCTCGGGCGAGCGCGGCCGGTACGTCATCCGTGATCAGCAGGACGCGATCGGGTAAGGGGCGCCAGGCGGCGGCGAGTTCGATGAGCATTCGCGCATGGGTCAGCGCCAGATTTGGATCGTCGGGGTGGCGGAGTACGGCCTGGTAGACCGCTACGGCATGGACGCTGCGGCCTTCCAGTACGTCATGGCCACGGTGTAAGTGGGGCAGGGCCGTTTCGTAGGCGTGCATCTGGACGGCGAGCAGCAGTAGCGTCTCGCTCTGCGGAAGGCCGCTACGGAGGAAGCGGTCGCCGGTCGCTGCGAGTTCGGTCACGATGCGGCTGCCGAGGTCGGGCCGTCCCAGGCGCTGTGAAAAGTCGTCCAAGACGTGTGGTGCCCGCGAACCCAGTCGGGCTATGGCACGGGTGGTCAAGAAGGTCTTGCCGGTGCCGCTCAGACCTTCGACGGTCAGCAGGTGCCCTGGACGGTCAGGGGGCGAACAGAGATTCCTGCTGCCCCTTGGCGGCTTCACGCTCCTCCTCCAGCAGCTTTGGCGTGATCTCGGCGTGCGAAAGGTCGTGTCCGCCGGCCAGCAGGCGCTCGAAGACGGCGAGAGTCGCGAGGACGTCGGGCAGCGCGCGGTGCCGGTCGGCGGGGGCGGGGATGTCCAGGTGGCGCAGCAGGTCGTCCAGGCGGTGTCGGGGCAGGTCCGGGTAGGCGGCGCGGGCCAGCCGTACAGTGTCGAGCAACGGGGTACGGGCGAGGACCGGGCAGGCGGTGCGCCAGTCGTACAGCAGGCCGGCCTCGTAGGGGGCGTTGTGGGCCACGAGGAGGTAAGGGGGCTGGCGCAGGCGGCCGTCGAGGGCGGCCAGTACGGTCGCGGCCGGTTCGGCGTCGGCGAGCATGTCCGGGGTGATGCCGGTCTGGGCGATGTCGTAGCGGGTGAGGCTGATGCCGTCCGGCGGCCGGATCAGTGAGGTGAACCGGCCGGTTTCGGTCAGAGAGCCGTCGCGGTAGCGTGCGGCGCAGGCGGCCACCTCGATGGGGTGGGGCCGCTGACCGGCGGGCGTGACCGTCTCGAAGTCGATGATGACGAACGTCGGCTCGGTCAGTTCCACGAGCGGGCCTCCTTGGCGATGGTGTGGGCGAGGTGCCGGATGCGGTCGTCGTCATCCTGCTCGCTGAGTACCACGGCCAGGGTGTGATCCAGGAACTTTGCTGCTTGTGGGCATCGTGTGGGCCTGAAGGCGGCCATGGCCGGGAGCTGATCGGCGGATATGAGGCCATAGGTACCGATGCTGTTGGGTACGCCCGCTTCGGACAGGTGGGCGCAGAAGTCGCGTGGCCGGGGGAGATCGAGGTGGAACAGTGCGCTGTAACCGTTCCAGTTCTCCTGGGGTGGCGGGTGCATCGGCCGGACTCTGGGCGTGCCTTCGACGAGCTTCATGAGGAGCATGGCCTGGGCTCTGCGCCGGGCGAGTTTGGCGGGGAACTCCTGTAGCGCCCGGCGGGCCTGGGCCGCTGTGAGCTCGGGCATCCGGTAGTTGTGGCCGAAACGGGGTCCGGCGCGGTGGTGATCGACGGGGAGGTGAGTGCGGAAGCGACGAGCTTGTTCTGCGAGGTCGGCGTCGTGGGTGAGCAGGTACCCGCCTTCGCCCGCGCTGAGGATCTTGCCGTCCTTCAGGGAGAAGCAGCCTGCGTCGCCGTAACTTCCCGCGGGCCGGTGGGCATACTCGCTGCCTTGGGCCTGGCAGGCGTCCTCGATCAGGCGGAGGCCGTGAGCTGTTGCGAAGTCGGCCAGCTTCGGCAGGTCCGTGCAGCGGCCGGCCAGGTGCACGGCCATGACGGCACGGGTGGCGGGGGTGATCTGGTGGCCGGTTCCGTCGATCAGTACTGGCCGGGCTCCGGTGTACGTGATCGCTGCTACGGTCATCGGTACGCACGCGGCGGGTACCGCCACCTCGTCGCCGGGGCCGATCCCGGCGGCGACGAGGGCGGTGTGCAGCGCCGCCGTACCGGAGGAGACCGCGACCGCGTACGGCAAGCCGAACGCCTCCGCCAGCTCGGACTCCAGCTCTCGCACATGAGACTGGGTCACGCGGCACGCTCCAGCGGTACGCCGTCCATCAGCGGCCACATGTTCACGCAGTCCCGGGAGAACAGCGCGCAGGAGGCTCGGCAGCCACGCGGTTCGGGGAAGATCTCGATAGCGCTGTGGCCTTTGATGGTCTTTCGGCGTCCTTCGGGGGTCGCCGCAATACGCAGGGACGACGGGCAGTCCCATACCGTGCCGTCGGGCTGGATGAAGTGCAGGGTGTGGCCGCCGAAGCAGTTCTGGACGGTCGCCGTGGCGTGTGAGATCGAGGCGATGACCTGCGTAGGGAAACCCGGGTGCGGCAGCGTGAGCGGGAGGCCGGCGGCGTAGAGCTCGGCGAACGCCTCCTGGATCGTGGGGATGTCGCTCACCCGCAGGGACAGTTCTTTGTGCAGACGGTGTGTGGTGTCCAGCGCGACCGGTTGTGGCACGTAGTAGTCGCAGCCGAGGTCGGCGGCCAGCCGCGCCACCTGGACGACCTGCGGGATATTGCACCTTGTAATGACGCTGTAGACGCCGATGCGCAGGCGCGGGGTCGCGTGGCGGGTGGCGCGGATGCCGTTGATCACCTGGGTCCATCCGTCCGCGCCGTTGCGGGCCGGGCGCCACAGGTCGTTGTAGGCGGGGTCGGTCGAGTCCAGCGAAACGGAGACGGCGTCGATGCCGAGCGAGACCAGCCCAGTGAGGATCTCTTTTCGGGCGAGCGGTATGCCGTTGGTACACACCACGACCTCGATGCCCGCCTCTTTGAGGATCTTCAGGAGGTCGAGGATCGGGGGCCAGATCAGCGGTTCACCGCCTGCGACGTACACGCGGCCGACCGGCGAGTGGCCGAGCGTGCGGGCGAAGGCGAACACCTCGTCGGCCTTCAGGTCGTCTCGGGAGAGGTGGGAGAGCTGTCCCACAGGGCGGGTCGGCCGGCCGCGATGCTCTTCGATGGTGCCGAAGTAGCAGTACCGGCAGCCCAGGTTGCAGGGTGATCGCAAGGACCACAGCAGGGTGATCGGCTTTCTCATGAATGCTCCTGGCAGGCGTTCAGCAGGGCTTGGACCGCTTGCTGCTCGTTGAGTTCGCGCCGGTCGATGATGGTGTAGTGCTGGAGAAGCCGCTGGTAGAGCCTGCTCGCCTGGCGCATCAGCGACCGTTCGGAGGGGGTGGGGGACCTGCCCTCGCGGGCGTTCCATCGCGCGAGGCAGGTCTGATCGTCATCTACGACCAGTACGGTCCTGTCGGGCGGAGGCCGCCATTGCGCGGCCATCGCCCGCAGGCGAAGGGCCAGCTCAAGGGCGCGGTCGTCATCTCCGTTGGAGAGGATCGCCGCCTGGTAGATGGCGATGGTGTCCACGCCGCGGTCTTCGAGGATCGTCACGGCACTGTCCCCGTAGGCTCGTCTGGCCAGCTCGAAGCGCCGTGCGGCCAGGCCGAGCAGGGTGAACGTCTCGGCGAGCGGGAATCCGGTACGCAGAAAACGATCTCCGCCGAGTGCGGCCATCAGTCGTTCGGTGAGCGGATCGGCGGCGCAGTCCGGCAACTCGGCCAGCCGGACGACATCGGGGACCTGGGCGATGAGGTGGCTCTTGCCGACGCCGTTGACGCCCTCCACGGTCACCCACCTCATGGCCCGGCTCCGAGTGCAGAGACCAGGCGGGGGTCTTGCAGGAAGCGTCCGCGCAAGGTCCGGGTCAGCGTCCGGGAACCTTGGGCGCGGGTGCCGCGCATGCTCATGCACAGGTGATGGCCGGCGGCCACGACGGCGACATCGTCGGTGCCGGTGATCTTCTGGAGTTCGTCGGCGACCTGCTCGACAATCCGCTCCTGGATCTGCAGGCGTCTCGCGGCCAGTTCGGTGACGCGTACGAGCTTGGACAGTCCGAGTACCGCGCCTGCGGGGAGGTAGGCGATGTTCACGAGTAAGTGGATGGGGAGGAGGTGGTGTTCGCAGAGGGACCAGGTCGAGATCCCGTTGACCTGGACGAACTGCTCACCGGCCGGCTCGTGGCGAAACGTGGTGTCGATCCGGTCGGGCTGGTAGGTGAGGAAGTCGCGCCAGAAGGCGGCGGCGCGCCGGGGAGTGTCGCGCAGCCCTTCGCGGTCCGGGTCCTCTCCGATCGCGATCAGCAGTTCGCGGTAAAGGGCCTGGATGCGGGCCTCGTCCATGGTCATGCTGTCACCGCCGTGACGCGCCCGTGCTGCTCCAAGATCGTTCGGGCCGCCGGCCCATGGCGCATGAGCAGATCGACGGCCGAGACCGCGAGGCCGTCGGGTGGGTCGTAGGTGGCGACTTCTACGGCGATGCCGGCTTCGGCGAGTACGGCGTGGTCGAGGTACCGCGTCGCGCCGGTGCCGACGCGCAGCACGTTCCGCCCCAGGCGGCGGGCCAGGTCGGCGAGCATGTGCGTGCCCGAGCCCTCTGGGGCGATCGATGAGGAGCGGACGCAGTGCACCTTGATGCCGAACCCGTCGAGCAGGACGTCCAAGACCGCTTGATTGACTTCGGTGAGGCGTTCCCAGTGATGCTCGTACACCGCTCGTAGCGGGTAGTCGGCGAAGTAGGCCGCCTTGCCGTACGCGCAGGTCAGAGCACGCCAGTGGGCGGCGGCCCACGCCGTACCGGCCACGCGGACCTCGCAGATGCGCTGTCCGAAGCGGTGCAGGACCGGAACCGTCAGACGTTGGGGCACGCCGCCGCTGCCACGGATCAGGTTGCGGTGCTGGCGACCTCGCTCGGCGAACTGCACGTGGTCGAGCAGGACGAGCGTGTCCACGTCGAGCAGCCGCGACAGGTAGCCGGGCCAGGGCAGGTAGGCGGGCTGGTGCGCGACCAGCACTTCGGGGCGCGTCATCGTCATTAAAACCCCATCCGGTACGGCACGAAGCTCTCGGCCAGTTCGGTGCCGATCGCCGCGCCCGAGGTCATGTCGAAGGCGTGGATCCGGTCGAGGTTGCGGGGGTGGCAGTGCCGGCGAAGCTGGGAGACGTAGCAGTTCAGAGCCTTTTCCTTGCGGGGCCACGCTGCGGTGGTGTCCACATGGACGACGCCTTCACGGGCGGTCCACGCCCGGTCCTCCGGGCCGGTGTACCCCAGCACGATCCTCGGCACGGGGCCGCATGTTCCTCGGGGGCGGGCGGCGGCCAGCGCCGCCTGGTGTACGGCGATGTGGTCTTGATGGAACGTCCCGTCGGCGGGGATCAGAAGTGCGGTGGGCCTGAGCGTGTGCAGGGAGAGTGAATGATCGAGTTCGATGAGGCTCACCAGGTCGCGCGGGCAAGAGCCCGGGTGGCGCGCCCGTGCTCCGGTCCATGCGACGTCGCGCTTGGTGACGCCGAGCGCGTCGCAGGCGGTGTCGAACTCGTCGAGCCGGTCCGCCGCGTTGCCCGTGGTGACGGCCGGGCAGGCGACGGCCAGGACGTGCACCGGGATTCCGCATTCGGCGAGCCGGGCGATCGTGCCGCCGGCTCCGAGGGTCTCGTCGTCGGGGTGGGGCGCGATGACGAGTACGTGGTCAGCGGGTGTGAGTCCGAACGGCGGCATTCGGGGCCTCCTGTCCGTGGGCCAGCAGGGCGGCGACGGCCTGTTCGGGCCGGTTGTTGCGTACGCGCTCGGGTGCCACGCGGGCGGCGGCGTGATAGTGGTGCGGGTCGTCCAGGAAGTGGGCGAGCTGGTCCCATAGGGCGCGGTAGCCGTGTTGCAGGGGGACAAGTGGGCCCGCCGCTCCGATCAGGTACGGAAGATTGCCCAGCGAGAACCCGGCGACCGGGGTGCCGACGCTGAGCGCTTCCGCGGCCGTGTTGCAGAAGGTCTCCGGTTCGTAGCTGGAGATCACCGTGGTGCATGCCCCGGCCAGGAAGTCCGGTACGGCACGCCACGGCATCGCGGGCAGCAGCCGTACCACCTCCGGCCGCGCTCTGGCGGCACGCTGGCAGGCGTCGATGACGTCGGACTGCATGCCCTGCCAGTACTCGAAGCCCGCCTCGGCCAGGACGATCTCCACTGGGCGTGTCCAGGTGTCGGGGAGCGCTTGGAGGAGTTCGGCCAGGCCCTTGTACGGTTCGGCCCGCGAGACGATCCGGACCGGGGCGCGGCGGCGCAGCAGTTCGCGTTCCGGGGCGGGGACGGGGCGGACCGGGCTGAGCAGCGCGTTGGGGATCAGATGCCAGGTGCGCGTGTCGAGTCCCGCGGCCGTGGCCTCGTGCAGGAGGTAGTCGCTGATCGGGCACACCAGGTCGGCGGTGGCGATGGCGTCGTGGAAGAGGTCGTCTTTGCGGATCTTGTGGACCATCAGCACCGAGCGGATGTCGTCCGGGGCCGCGCCGAGGTACCCGAGGCCCCAGAGCGCGTCGATCCAGCAGACCATCTCGACTTCGCGTTCACGCAGGATGCGGTGGAGCTCGGTGACGACCGGGGCGGGGTGGTCGAGCGCCTCCCGGATGTGCTTGCCCATGATCGGGCGGGGTAGGACGAGGGAGCGTAGCGGGATGATGTCCGGACTTTTGGCGGGATGGCCGGGGATCGTGGCGGTCAGGACGAGCGGCCGGTGGCCGAGCCGGCGGCAGCCTTCCATCAGGGCGGCCACGCTGCGTTCTATCCCGGCCGGCTCGTCGGGGGCGTAGGTGAGCAGGCAGAAGGCGATGACGCTCATGGTTCGCTCCTCGTTCGGATGCGATGGGGAAACGGCAGGGGGCGTGGCGACACGTCGGGCGGCGCGGTCTCCCAGGGGAAGACGGTCCAGTCGGCGACATCCCAGACCCAGGCATCGGGGTGGTGGGCGGCTCCGACGTTGCGGCACAGGGTGGCGGCGCGGGTGGCAGGTACGGCCAGCACGCCTGCAACCGTGGCTAGGGTCGCGCCTGATCCGCATACGTCATCGACCAGGAGGATTCGTTCCGCTGGGTCGATGGTGGGGATGTCGGTGACGGTGACGTGTCCGGTAGCGGGGGATTCGATCGTGTCGTCGGGGTTGTGGCGGGCCGTGATGAACGTGGCGGGGACCTGAAGGCGGGCGGCGAGGTGATGCGCAAGCCGTACGCCGCCTCGGGCGATGCCGACGAGCAGGGTTGGAGCGTTCCGGCGTTCGTGCTCGGCGAGCAGTGCTACTGCTGCCTCGAAGCGCTCGTTGCTCAGGGACCAGATCCGCTTGTGCTGGTAGATGCGTTTGATGATCATGGCCAGCCCCAGGAGTCCAGGACCGCTGCCGCCTTCGGCCAATCGCGGACGGCATCGTTGATCTCGATGGTGTTCGGCAGGTCGGGGAGCGCGTCGCGGTAGCGGGGTTCCAGGAGGAGCAGTACACGCGATGCCGGCCGACTGGCCAAGGTCGCGGCGGTTGTTGGCCGTAGCTGGGCAGCTCGTCTGGGGGTGAGCTGCTGGTCGTAGGGGGTTATGGGGGTATCGGCGGGGATCAGGCCATGCAGCGCGGAAAGGATCAGCACGCGGTCGCGGTACGCCGGGCCGCGGGCGATCCTGGCGCGGAGCTGCGGGAAGCACCATCCCTGGTACAGCTCCAGGGCGGGGACCGGCTGGGCGGTGTCGAGTTTGCGACGGGAGCATCCGACGATGACCAGCCCACTGCGCGGGTCAGCGGCCACGTTCGCCCTCCCACAACAGGACCTGGAGGCGGAGGGAGAGGTTCCAGCCGCGAGCGATGACCTGGTCGGCGAGTTGCCGGGCGCGATCGAGTACGGCCTGGGTGGTCGTGCCCTCGGGCATCACCCAGATCGGCGCCAGAGCGTACCGTTCTTCCAGCTCAGCGACCTCGGCCAAGTCCGCGGGCTCGGTCGCGACGAACTTGAAGATCGCGTTGCCGGTGTCGGCCAGTGCGGTCAGCGCGGCGGGCACGATCCGGTGATCTTCTGCGAGACCGGCGTTGCCGAGCTTCGGGGAGACGTTGAACTGTACGCCCTCGCGGACCAAGCCCGGCGTGGGAGCGATCGTGCCGTTCGTCTCGATCTCCACTCGTCTGCCATCAGCGATCAGCACGTCCACGAGTGGAAGCAGGCGGTCCTGCTGAATCAACGGCTCCCCACCTGTGATCACGACCAGCCGTGGCGAATGCCCGCCAGCCCACTCCGCAAGTTCCGCGACCGATTGCCAACGAGCCTCGTGATGGGGGTCGTACCGGGCCCAGTCCCAGGTGTACGGGGTGTCGCAGAAGCCGCAACTCAGGTTGCACCGCGACAGCCGGATGAACATCGCCTGCTCGCCGCAGCTCGGGCCCTCCCCCTGAAGCGTCGGTCCGAAGGTCTCGGCCACCAGCAACCGCGTCGCGGTCGTCACGGCTCCACCCGGTACTCGGCCCAGCTCGTCGCCGTCTCAGCCACCCGGACCGCGACCAGGCGCCCCGGCAGGCCGGGCTGAAGGTTGTCCAGGAACCAGCAGGCCAGATGCACTGCGAGGTTCTCGGAGGTCGGCTCGACGTCGAGCACGTCGTTGAGTAGCTGGTGATCGAAGGTCGCCTGGAGGTACTTGCCCAGCGGCGCCAACTCCCCAAAGTCCGTCACGAACCCGGGAGCCGTCAGCCGCTCCGCGGCCAGCCGTACCTCGACCTGGTAGGAGTGCCCATGCACACGCCCACACGGATGGCCCTTCGGCAGGCCACCGATCCGATGCGCGGCCTCGAACCGAAACCGCTTGGCGATCTCGAACGTGCCCATCGTCTCAGTGCCTCCCGCCCGCATACCCGGTCGGATCGGGCACCCCGGCCAGCTCAAACGCCTCTCGCCGCTCGACGCAGGTCCCGCACCTCCCGCAGTGCAGCAGTTCGCCCCGGTAGCAGGACCAGGTCAGGTCATACGGCACACCCAACGCGGCCCCATGGCCGACGATCTCGCCCTTGCTCCACGTCACGAACGGCGCCACCACCCGCACCGTGTTCGCCGTGGCAGCCTGAGCGATCCGGTCCGCCAACTCGACGAAGTCCGGCCGGCAGTCGGGATAGACGGGGTGATCGCCGGCATGCACCCCGAGCGCTACCTGGCCGCAGCCTTCCGCAGATGCGATCCCGACAGCGATGGCGGTCAGGATGGCGTTGCGGTTGGGAACGATGGTCGCCTCCATGCTGGAGTCGGTGTAGTGCCCGTCGGGCACGGCGACCGAGTCATCGGTGAGCGCCGAGCCGCCCAGCAGCCGACCGAGGACGCTCAGGTCCACCACATCGTGAGTCACCCGCAGAGCGGTCGCCACCAGGGCAGCGGCCTGAAGCTCACGCCGATGCCGCTGCCCGTAGTCGAACGAGACCATCCGAATCCGGCGGCCTTTGTCCCGCAGGTGATAGGCCAAAACCGTACTGTCCAGCCCGCCCGAGGCGAGGACAACGGTGTCTGCCTGGTCCTTGCTCATGGCGTTCCTCCCAGTGATCTTCCCGGGGCCACCAGAGCACACCGCCCTGGCAGACAGGGTGGACGGGACCAGTCCGTCCAATCGCGCAGAGCAAGCTCACCACCGCCCCCACCGGCGAAGAAACCCAGCGCCCCCAGGCGAACACCCGGCGCACACCCAGGCGCGCCCACGGCGCGCCCAACAACGCCCAGAAGGCGATGCGCCTGTTGTAGCCGGGTTCCTGCACGGGAATAGGTGGCCCATGCACCTGGCAGCCCCTACGAGCGCGGGAGGACAGCACGGCTACATCGATGGGGCCGAACATTCGCGACTCACCCCCACGAGCGTGGGGAGGGCAAGATCGCCCCTCAAAGGGCGCCGAAGTCCAGCGACTCACCCTCACGGGCGTGGGGAGGACGCGCAGCAGCCCCGGATGCTCCTGGAGGGTGAAGGCTCACCCCCACGGGCGTGGGGAGGACCGCAGGGCATGGCCCGCGCGTCCGCCTGACACCGGCTCACCCCCACGGGCGTGGGGAGGACACCACCACGACCACCGCCACCGCCACCGCCGAAGGCTCACCCCCACGGGCGTGGGGAGGACACCACCACGACCACCGCCACCGCCACCGCCGAAGGCTCACCCCCACGGGCGTGGGGAGGACACCACCACGACCACCGCCACCGCCACCGCCGAAGGCTCACCCCCACGGGCGTGGGGAGGACCTTCGTGAAGTGCGGAAACTCGTGCGACCTGCGGTGATGTGATGTCGGTGTTTGTCGGTGATTTTTTAGGGGTCATGGTTGGACAGGTACTTCTGGAAGGAACCGGACGAGTTGGAGGCCGTCGAAGTCGGCGACGTGGCGGCGGCGTTCGCCGACGGTGCGGATGGTGAAGCCTTGCTCGTTTTCCGCAGGGTGAAGACACACGGCGGCGCCGTCGGCGATGCATGCGCCGAGAGCGGACCAGAGCTCGTCGCGGACGCGGGCTGAGACGGTGCCGACGTACAGGCCGGGGGCCGGTTCGATGAGCCAGCGAGTGAGGGCCCCGCGGACATGGTCGGGGACAGCGGTGGTGGATATGACGATCATGGATGCCATGCGAGATACACCTTCTGAGGAATGCGACGCCCCGCACACCGACGAGGTTGAGGCTTACCAGGGGATGTCGCCGCTGGCCAGGTCGTCGCCGTAGTTCACGCCCGCCGGGAGAGAGCCGAGATCTGGGCCCCAGAGATGGACGATGTCGGCGGTGCGAGCGGTAGATGCGGCCTCGACGGCGTCCGGAGCGATCATCTTCTGGAGGTCGGAGACGATCGTGGGCATGAGCTTGATCAGCCGGAACTCCTTGCGGAGTCGCGTACGTGCCTCACGCTCGGGCTGTGCGGAAGCGGCCAGCGAGAAGGCGAGCGGGATGGTCACCTTGGCCTTGTAGAGGTCGGCGATGTCATACACGAACGCCATCTGGGTACCCGCATGAACGAAGCCCAATGCCGGCGAGCAGCCCAGCGCCAGTGTGGCGGCATGGACGACCCCGTAGAGGGCGGCATTCGCCGCGGACAGTGCCAGGTTGACCGGGTCTTGTGCGTCCCAAGCGGCCGGGTCGTAGTTACGGCGGAAGCGGGTGATGCCGTACTTCGTCGCCAGCATGCGATACAACGCCTTGATCCGCTGGCCCTCCAAGCCGCGGAGCTGAGGTTGACCGCAGAAGGAAGAGAGCCCGCCCCGAACCGGTGCTCGTACATCCGGATGGCAACACGGAGTCGTTCGTCGTCGTTCGCCCAGGCGCGGACCTGGCGTTCCAGCCAGTCGGTGGTGAGCTGAGCGGGCAGGATGCCCGCGTAGGAGCGTACGCCGCCCGCGCCGACGCATACCAGGCTGGTGCCGTGCCGGGCGAAGGTGGCGAGGGCGGGTTGTGTGATGGATGTGCCCGGGCCGAGGAGTCCGCAGGCGAGGGAGGCGGTCGGCAGATAGACGCGTTCGATGCCCCGAGGTGATTCCACCTGGGCGCACACGCCGGTGTCATCCTGGACGATTCGGACACTCTCCATATAAAGAAAGGAAAGTGAGTCCGCGATGCGCGGCAGCATCGCCAGCGTGGGTTGACCGAGACGCCGTTTGGCGTTGGCGGGCCCGGCCATCAGAGGGCCGTCGGAGCGAGGCTCAGCAGGCCACAACCGTACGCCTTGCCGCGGCCGATTCCGTTGAGCACGGCCTGTTGTACCAGCTCAGCGTCCTTCACTACGGCGATGCCGTCGAAGCGGGTCGCGGCGTGTCGTATCCCCGCCTTGCCCGGACTGCGGATGTCGGGCAGTGATGTCGAGACGACGGTACGCAGGATCAGGCCGTTCGCCTGGGCCCTGGCATGCCACCATTCGTCGGCCTCCGGTCCGCGTAGGGCGACCAGCTTGCCGGAACGCTCCGAAGTTCGGCCGAGCCGTTTGGAGGTGTTGGCGATGATTCGGTACTGAACGGCGAGTTCCGGCCGCAGCATGTTCAGGAGTGGGGTGAGGTCGCGTACGGCGAGCGTGCCGTACTGGTCGGGCAGCCGGGTGGCATCGACCGGCGCGCGGGTCTGAATGAGCAGGTGCGGGCCAACGGCGCTGGTGTCGTCGTAGCGGTAAAGCACGCCCGCCTGGGCTCGGGCCCGCTCACCGAGTCCGTCTGGAACCAGGGACATGACCCGCTTGTGCAGGGCTTCGGCGTTGCGGAGGTCCAGACGGGCCAGGCGGCTACGCGGCTCGGGGACGATCCGCGTCAGCCAGGTGCTCATGATGTCCCTCCTGCGTAGTCGAACAGGGCTTTCTGGTATTCGGTTCCGTGTCCGAGCCAGAGGCGTGCGGGCACATGGTGAGGGGTGACGCTGACCGTGCGGAGCAGGTAACGCCGGTCGAATCGGGCGAAGCTGACCGGCGCATCGAGCAGTTCCGCGACCGCCGTGGCGCGGGAGTCGGCTCCTTCCCTGACGAATTCGAGTTGTGGTTCGGGCGTGGGGTTTCCGTTCGATTGAGGCAGGCGGCGCGCGACAGGGACGTGCTCGGCGAGGTCCTGGTGCGGATCGTCGGTACGGCGCAGCAGCAGCGGTGGGTCGGGCGGGCAGGAGCGACGCCCCAGGTAGGGCTGCCATCGCGGCCGGGCAAGCCGATCGCCGAGAGGCTTGATCACGTCGGGCGGACCGATGACGCCCACGACGAACACCGCATCGGACAGGTAGTGCCTGCGGGTGACGATGGTGGCGGTCTCCACGCTGCGGCGCCCGCCCTCCGAGGTGGGCACGGTCTGCTGACGGCTGCGTCCGCCCCCGACCGTGTGGAAGTCCACCAGCGGGACACCGGGGCGATCGATCCTGATGACGAACTCAAGGTCCCCGAAACGGTCGAGGCTTTCGCCGCGACACAGGCCGTACGCCCCGGCGAACATGCCGATCAGGCCGGACCGAGTCGGGAAGCGCTGGGTGTCACGTTCGGTGAAGGCGCTGTGTTCACCCCAGGACTGGAGCGGCCCGGCCAGACGCAGGACCAGCCCGCTCACTCGCCCGAACCCGAGGAAAACGCCGCGGCCACCGCGTTCTTGATCAGGTCGGCGTAGGAGTTGTCCATGCCGCCCAGCCCGGAAAGCTGCTTGGCGTCGATTCCAGCGTGCGCGTGTCGTACGACCCCCTCCTCGCCCCACAGGGTGTGCAGACGCTGGGCGTAGGAGGCCAGCACGTCGCGGGACCGTGCCGCGTAACCGCCCTCCGCGGTGAGCCGTACCGGTGCCTCGAACGCCGGCGCCAGCGAGACGGGCCGATCCGCGCGGACCGCGAGGTAGGCCAGGTCAGGAATGGTGTTGGCGGCCGTCGAGTTCTGCTTGCCGGTCGGCAGGGCGGAGATGAACGATGTCAGGAAGACACGGGTGAGTTCGGCCGCCGACGCGGTGTCGGCGAGGTTTTCTTGCAGGCCGGTGATGTCCACGCTGGCGTAGCGGTAGAAAACACCGGCGGAGAACTCGGCGGAGTTCATATGGCCGCTGCCGCGCATCTCCTCCGGGTTGAGGTCGTCCACCGCGGTGAAAAAGTCCACCTCGGCGCTGGTGCTGTGGGTGGTGAAGGCATGCGCGACCTGGACCGCACCGTCCACCTCAGCGCCGGGCAGTTCGGCGAGCATCCGGCCGAACAGGTTGATCACTCCGTTGCGACGGGACAGCACGTCGGCGATCCGGGCGGCGGGGAGCACTGCTGGTGGCTTCTTCTTCCCCGCTTCCGCGGCAATCTTCTCGCGGTGCTCGGCGGCCACGTCGGCCAGCTCGTCGAGGGCGGAGACGGGCAGGTACAGCAGTACCGAGGTGACACCATCGTCTTCCACCTTCAGGCCCTTGCCGGCCGACAGGACGACCTGCTGCCCACCGGCCGTGGCGAGTTCGCTCGGCCAGCCGCGGGCGACAAGCCGTTGTGCGACCTGCTCAGGGATGCGGCGGGTGCGCGCGGCCGGGTCGCCGAGCGCCTGTTCCACGGCCAGTCGCACGGCGCGCTTCCAACTCTGGCTGCTCACGCGGGTACGGTTCGCGCCACCATAGGTGACGGATTTGGGAGACCCAAGATCATCTCTGTTGATGTTGCTGTAGGGGAGGGTTTGCAGCAGGTGTATGTCGATGAATCGGGGGGTTTTCGTCACTGGTCCTCACCTTCGGGTGATTCGCTCTTGGCCTTGGCCTTCTTCTGCACGCCGCGTATGGCGTGCAAGGTGCGGTAGTAGTCCTGAAGCCACCGCTTGGTCACGCGATCACGCTGTGTCCCCCAGGCGGCGAGATCGAGAGTGAGACGCAACCAATCGACCCGGACCAGGTCGGCTCGCATGGTGGCGATCAGACGCGGCAGGTGGCGATGGATGCCCGCCACGTCCTGGCGGCACATCAGGTGCAGGCGTGGCTCTATGGTGTCCTCGCGGCCCTTGCCGGTCGCCACCATTCGGCCCAGCGTGGCACCGAGAGTTTCCTGCTGATCTTCCGACGCGGACTCGATGGCTTCGGCCGCTTCCGGCTCATCCTCTGCCTGGGGAGCGTCGTCGGCATTGTCGTCGTTTCGGCCTGTGGCCTGGTCGCGGGCGTCTCTCGGTTGGGCGGCGATCATCGCTGCGACCGTGTAGAACGCGCGCTCGGTGGCCTCGTCCGGGTTCTGGGGAAGGGTGTAGGCGACCACCATATGGGCCGGGCGCGCGGCGGGATGTTCCGGAGCCCGGCCGAGGGCTCTGCGTAGCGCGACACGGCGGCGTTTGTTTCGAGAGTCCTTCTTGTCGTCGAGTGTCCTGACGGCCGCTTCGACCAGCATGGCCGCCCGTCTCCCGAGTTCATCGCGTTGCTCTTGCCAGGTGGCGTTGTCGGGCATCCGTGCTCCTGGGACTATGCGGCTTTGGGGCGGTTACGTGCGGCGAAGATGTGACCGCGGTTGCGCTCGACCGCGCGCCGTACCCGCGGAGTGTTGCCGGCCCGGTCGCAGGCCTTGTCATAGATGTGCAGCGCCAGCTTGATGAAGTCGAGCGTCGGATCGTCGAACTCGCGTGCCCACACCTTGCGCCAGAAGATCCTTTCGGCTTCCGGCCAGTACCACGCCTCGCCTTGGTCCCGCAACGGCCCGGGTGAAACGTCCTTGCGGGCGGGAGGTCCTTGGCCATTGGACGGGTCATTGATCGCCACCCAGACGCTTCGCAGTGCTGAACGCAGGTGTACGGCGACGCCTTCGGCGGCCACTCTGACGCGGCTGAGGCCGCTCGCACTCTGGTCGTCACGGAGGAGAGACAGGACTGCGGGCGTGGTGGCGGTGAACCACTGCCGGTCACGGGTCTGTCCGTCCTGGTCGAAGCCGAAGGCACGCACGCGCAGGTGGTCGAGCACGTCGAACGGCAGCTCGCTGGCGTGATCAAGTACCTTCGGCCGCTGGGCATTCCGTTCGCCGAGACGTTCCAGCAGGAGCGCATCCACGTCCCGCCACAGCGCTCGATCACTTTGCGCCCCCCGGGCGTAGCGATCCCCGGTCTTGTTGACCTGATAGATCAGGAAGGGGTCCTCCGCGGGTGGGGTCGGATGGCGCCATGCCCACGTGATCCACGCGTCGTTGACCATGCCGTCGTGGTGCGATAGCAGTACGGCGTGCCGGAACCGTCCGGTCAAGCGACCGGCGACGCCCGACGGGGCCGGGGGGAGGCCGAGAGGGTGGGGAAGCTCATCTCGTTCCCACGGGGCGAGGTCATCGGCCGGCCGGTGGCTGCCGGGGTAGGGAATGCCGACTATGAGGGACTCGAAAACGGTACGGCCGAGAGGATGGAATGAGATCGTGCCACGTAGGGGGCCGGCCGTGCTGTTGGCCTCATTCCGGCCGTTGACGGTACGGGCCGTGCATCGGCCAGAAGGGCCGTAGTAGAGCTGGGCGAGGAGGTACCAGACCGCCTCTTCTGGAGGAATGGGGCGAGTGTCGAGATCGGTGTGGTGGTCGAACCACACCTGGTTGTTACCGGCCGGCCGGGACAGTACCAGCTTGTTGATCCCCGAGGTCTTCTTGCACTCGGTGGCCAATCGCGGGTCCTGGAGCCAGGGGCGCTCCGGGTGAAACAGCATGAACCCGTTTTTGTGCTGGTCAAAGTACTGCCGCACCTGGTCGGCGTCGAACCGGCCTGCGATCAATACGTCCTCTCGCCGCCTTGCCCACGTTGCGAAGGGGGCTACCTCATCCAGGCCAGTGACTCGGGCGGCGATCAGTGTCAAAACGCGCCACAAGCCGGCACCGCCGGGCGCCAAAGGCGCCTCAACGTCTTCTAGGTCGTGTGCATGCGTAAAAAGCTCGCCCAGGCCGATGATCTTATCGTCGGCGACCCGGATCCATGGGCAGGACACGAGGTCCCAGTGGAGTCGGGGATCGGGCACAATGGGCATAACCGATCCTCATCTGATCATGAGGGTGAACCGTGAGGCCATCACCCTGCTGTGGTGACTGGTGGGTGTCCCCACGCTCGTGGGGGTTGGGTGACGTCCCTGCGCGTGGGGTTACAGCTCACCCCCACACGCAAGGACGAGGATTGCGGTCACTTTGCGCGTGACGCGTCAGGCCTTCGCCTGTTGCGCGGATAGCAAGACGATGAGCACGAGGATGATGATCCGATAGGCCCACTTCGTGAACCACCGAGCGGCCTTTGTTATGGCATCGCTCGACAGGTGAAGCTCTCCATGCACTTCCCGACACCTCCTGTGAGGAACCGCGAATTGTCCGTGCGGTGGAAACTCTAGTCGCTGCTTCGGTTGAGGGGAAGTGAGGTCATCATTCTTGCTCACCTTCTCGTATCCATAGCCCTAACCGTTCGTCCAATACAAATCGTTTAGGGCCGACCGATTTGGAGAAATAGCCTTCGGTGTCACGTTTCAGGCTGATTATGGTGATATCGCGCAGCCACGCGTTGGACCCCCAGCTCGCTGGAGGATCGGTCGCGATATCCCTGTCCTTCAGTAGCCCAGCCCGCAGAGGGATCGTCTCGGCCAACACCTGCTTGATCAAACGGCGGGGGATCTTTTCGAGGTCTGGGAGCTTGGTGGAGCAATCGCGATCAAGATATAGGGCGCCGTCGTCGCCGGTGTACGCGCACAAGACCCGCACCGAGTCCGCGCCCAGCCGGGTTGAGATCAGGTCCTCGCTCGCCTCGGACATGGTGAACTCGTGCAGGCTGGAGATCTCGTCCGGATCTGGTATGGCGGTTACGTCAGCCATGCTCAAGCCGGCCATTTCCTGGCCAAGCCACTCCAAGGCATCGTCGTCGAGCTGCCCACTGGCGAAGGCATCGTCATAGACCTCCTCCACCAGTCCCTGGACGTCGTCGGGTATGGCGATGACGCGGTCGTTGAGCAGTTCGTCGGTACGGCGCAGCAAGGCCCGGGAGTAGACGAAGGGCCACGAGCCGGGTAAGGCCAGCCCGCCATCCGCCCTGCTCGGCCGGAGGACGGCGAGGCGCGGAACAGCCGCCCAGGATGGTCGGATCCGTCCGTCGTGGCGGTGGCAGCGGCCTGCTCGCTGTAGCAGCAGTGCGATCGGGGCGAGGTCGCTGATGAGAAGATCAAAGTCGAGATCAAGTGATTGCTCGATCACCTGAGTGGCCACCAGCACCGCGGCGTGGGGTCGGTGTTCGCAGGCGGCCAAGTCCTCACAGGTGCTGCACTTGCCGAAGTCGGCCGTCACCTGGCGGGTGAGCTCTTCCCTCCGGCGCGCTGGGAAACGTGCATGTAGCAGCGTCAGCTCTGGTACCGAATCGGTCTGGAGACCATCGAACCATTTCATCAAGAACCGATAGGTTTCCTGAGCTTCGGCAACCGTGTTGCATACGACGGCCGCGCATCCTCCGTTCTCGACCAAGGGGTTCAAGAGTTCGCGCAGGGCCGCGGAACGATCCATGACAGCCCCGCTGATAGGCGCTTGTCGTACTTCCAAGTGCAGATCGACCGCTTTTGCCGTCACGTCGAAAGATGAGATCTGCCCGGTCGTCGCATCCGCATAGGCCCATCCGGGATACCGGATCGACGGCAGGGGCGAATCCGGGTGGCCGGCGCCGCGAAGGTACGCCGCCATCAGACGACTGGCGATCCGGGTGGGCAATGTGGCGGACATCAGCACCACCGGCACCCCCAACGCGCCCAGCCAGGTCAGCGTCTCGGCCAGTAGCCCCTGCATGTAGGCGTCGTACGCGTGAACTTCATCGACGATCAGTACCTTAGTCGCCAGCCCCAACATGCGAAGCGCGGAATGCTTCAAGGGGAGTACGGCCAGCAGGGCCTGATCGACGGTTCCCACCCCCATGGATGCCAGCAGCCCTCGTTTCCTGCCGTGCAGCCACTCCGGTGCCCTGAGGCTCGTGTCGTCCGTGATCACCGTGGAGTCGGTACCGGTGCCGGTATAGGCGTCGTTGAGCCAGGACATGCTGTGCAGCAAGGTGAGCGCCGCATCGTCTTCGGCTCGCCGCTCACCGTACGCCCTGGTCCTGCCGTACATCTGGTCGGCCGTCGCCATCGTCGGCAGAGTGAACAAGAATCCGGGCACGCCGCTCGCCTCACCCAGCAGTCGCGCACCATGGAACACCGCCTCGGTCTTGCCGGCCCCCATGGGCGCGGTGACCAGCAGCAGCCCGGGACCACCTGACAGCAGGTGCGGCAGGTTCTCGGAGATCGATCGTTGCAGATCGTTCGGGGTTTCAATGTGCGGAAACTCGTCGGCGAAGGTTCCGCTACGCAGGTGCACGGGGGCCAAGCCCGCTTCGTCGATCAAACTCGGTGCGAGGTGGAGTGAACGCTCGTAGTGGGCCTTAAGGCCATCTGCCACCGTGGGCACCTCGGGCAGGCGCTTGATCAAATGTACGTCCTGGCTGACCAGCCAGTCCGCCAGAATCACCAGCCCGCAGATCAGCTCAGCGGCCACCGGGGTGACCGCAGGGGGCGCCGAAGGCGGATCGACGATCCGGGCGACCGTACTGAACAAGGCCTCCCGCTGCTCCTCCCACTTCCCATCCCCGAGTTCCGGCAGTACGGCCGCCGCCGGTGCTCGGCACTCACGGTGATCGCGGACGCTGTACCGTCCGTGGTGCCCGCCGAGCATCTGGGCCACCACGAAGGCGGCGCTGCGCGGGGAGCGGGCGTCGTACCCCATGCGACTCAACGGGCGACTCAGCCAGACGTGCGCAGCGTATTCGTGGCGCTGATTTTCCCCGGCCACGTCTGGATATCCGTCAAGGAGGCCGAACGCGACGGGGTCTTGAAGTTGGAAGCACGCCATGCACTTGCCGATATCGTGCAAACCTGCCCAAAAACCTACAAGCTTGCGTGCTGCTTCTTCGGACACTGAAAGAGAATTCGCAATGAAGCTGCGAAGCGCGGGCGGGAGGTAGCTTTCCCACAGCGCCTCTGCCATGGCAGCGGCGTCCAGCAGGTGGCAGATCACGGGGTAGGGCCGATCGAGCCCTTTTGATTTGCCCCAAAGGTCTAGGTCTATCTCCATTTGCTCCTCGGTTTCCCTCGGCAGTCCGCCGCGCACGATAGCCCCGCGCGCCGGGAGCATATGGGATCAGACTTCGCCTGTGTGCCGATTTCGTAAAAATCAGTGCGAGAACAATATTCACGTTTTCCAAGTTGATCACCGACAAACCCCGACACTCCATCGTCGCAGGTCGTGCGTATCATGGCTGCTCAGTAAGGGTGTTCCCCACGCCCGTGGGGGTGAACCGGTGATCACCCGGAGGGGGTGTCACCGCTGTGCGTGCTCCCCACGCCTGTGGGGGATGAGCCGACAGTGCCAGCGTGGGCGTCAACCGGCCGCCTGTGCTCGCCGCGGCTGTGGGGGAGCCTGTCACCGGCCATAACGTGGTCGGAGGCGCTGTGTGCCCGCCATGGCTGTGTGGACCGGCCTTCCTTGAAGGCGTTCTAGAAAGCCTGGGGCTCAGTAGTCCAGTCCGCCGGACTGGCCCGCTGCTTTAACCAGGCGTCCCCATCGTGCGCTGCGGCCGTAGGCGGCGGCGATGGCGGTCGCGCTTGGCAGGTGGCCGTTCGTCTGCTGGACCGACGTCGCCCATCGCCATGCTTCTCGTTGGAGGTGGCGGCCACTGGCGGCATGGGCATCATGGCCGCTTTCGGGCTTGTCCACAAGTTGTGGATAAGAGGCCGTGTGTATGGGGGCCTGCTGCCGGGCGGCGGTGTGGCGGATCATGCGCATGAGCATTTCGTAGGCGCCGATCAGGGCGAGGCTGGGCCAGGCGGCGATGATACGGGCGGTGAAGGTCGGTTCGGCGATTGCCACGTTGGCGGCGAGGCTGGCGCCGCTGCTGATGATGAGGAACAGCCACGGGAGGAGGCCGCCGCGGCGGCCTGCGCGGGAGTCTTCCAGGAGGGCGAGGGACGCGGCCACGATCATGCCGTCCACGGCGAGTGGCACGAGGGCGGCAGACCAGAAAGATTCGCCGTGTTGTATGGCGAGTTGGTGCATGTGCTGGTAGCTGACGATGGCCGCTATGGTGGCGAGCACCACGACTGTGGCGATGGTGGTGCGACGGATGATGTTGGCGGAGCGACTGGTGGTCGCGATGTAGTCGCGTGATGGGCGATCGGCAGGTACGGAGACTTCTGCCTGCGCAGTATCTGGCGTGGACTGAGTAAGAGCACGCGACCTCATACGCGGCCCCCGTTGGAGCGGTTGCGGATCTTGGAGAACGCGTCCAGCGCGGTTTCGTCGGCGTCGTCGAGGGTGTGCAGGTATTTCTCGGTGGTGGCGATGGAGGCATGACCCAAGCGCTCTTTGACGACTTGGAGGTCGGCGCCGCCGGCCAGCAGCCAGGAGGCGTGTGCGTGGCGTAGATCGTGGATACGGACCTTGATGCCAAGGTCGGCCGCGGCAAGGGCGGGTTTCCAGATCTTACGGCGGAAGGCGTCAGCGGGAATGTGGCCATCGGTATCGCGGCGGCGTGGTAGGCGCGGGTTGTCCTTGCCGCTGTTGCGACGTTGGGCACGGTAGATCGCGAAGGCCGCGCGACAGTGATCGCACCGGCACTTGCCCGTGTTGTATGCAGTGATGGTCCCGTGTCGGTAGGCGCGTCCCGCGGCATTGGGCTCTGTGTAGCCCAACTGTTCGGGATCCGGCACTGGACGCAATTTCCTCCGGGTGGCCGACTCGTGCCGCCAGGTGAAGAGGAGGTCGTCGGGGCCGAGGTTTTGTTCCTTGATATGGGCGCTCAGTTTAGTGACGAGCTGGCGGGTGAGCTTGAAGCGGCGGAACTCCTTGTCTTTCGGGTAGTTCTTGACCAGAAACCGCTCGCCCTTGGGGTGGAATTTCGGGTTGACCTCGACGACCGTTCGGCTGATCGTCAGTATTTGAGATCCTACATGCAGGTCCTTCACGCGCAGTTCTGTTAGTTCACCCCAGCGCAGCCCGGTCTCGATGTCGGTCTCGACGAGTAGCTGGGTGTCGGCGTCCGGAAGCTCTTCATAAAGGATGTCGAACTGCTCCGGCGTGATGATGGTTCGCGGTTTTGCTGGAACCGGCGGTGTCCTGACCCCTTTACAGGGATGAATGAAGGTCACTTGGTCGTGAAAGGCAGTAGTGAAGACGGCGCTCAGGATCGTCTTGTTCTTCTGGATGGTTGCTGCTTCAAGCCCGAGTGCCTTCATGGTCGTGACCCATGAGCGAACATGTTCGGGCATGATGTCGATCATGCGCATCCGGCCGAACTCGGGCAGGATGTGCTTGTGGATTGCGTATGTGTAGCTTTGGCGAGTGGTCGCCTCCATCTCATGATTGGGCAGCCAGGTCTCACGTACGTAGCTTCGGAAAGTCTGGCGACCACGCTTCGGATCACCTACTCGACCTTTGGCTACCTCTGACTCGGCTCGTTGCCAGGCTTTGTCCGCTTCCTTCTGGTTTGAGAAGGTTCCGGCTGACTTCTCCAGGCCCTTGATGTCGAGGTAGTAGGCGGTGTAGCGCACCTTGCCTTCGCGGTTGCGGCGAGGGCGGGAAAACCCCATGGATCACCTCCTTGATCGTTTGACCGTCGTTTGACCGTGGCACTGTCCGTCAGCGATGGGCACTGCTGGTCAGTCTTGGGGATCAAAGCTATGGCCTCTACCTGCAAGTTTACGTCCTGATCCCAATGTGGCCAGTAACTCGATTGAACGATAAAGAGGCGCTGATAAGGAAGAGGTCCCAGGTTCAAGTCCTGGTAGCCCCACCCTGTTTTTCCAATTCAAAGGCCACATCCCAAATCGCGGGTGCGGCCTCTTGATCGTTTGGCCGTCATTTGACCGTGGCCCACGACGCCACTCGCGGTTACGGCAGGGCCTCGGAGGGCCCGCGAGAGCACCTTGATCACTTGCTCCCTCGGCGTGGCGACCGAGAGCGGCGTTCAAGTCGTGGCGGCATCGGCGGCTCATGGGTCACTGGTGGGTGATCCACCAGATGGCTAACTGGATGGGCAAGGGGTACAAGACCGCCGCCAGTGGGTGTACTGGGACAGCGGTACCGCCCACCTACTGCCCCGGCTGCTCCGCCTCTCTGACGGCGCCACGCGTACGCACGGTCCGCTGTTCCTGTCCGAACGCCGCCCCGTCGCCCGGCCGCCGCCGACATCTGCCCGTGCACCGGCCGCGCCCGCGGCTCCGTTCGGTCGTCGGCGGCTGATCAGAAAGTGGACCCGGAACGGGCTTCCATATGGTCATCCGCATGGCGGATGGTGCTTCCGTCCAGAAGTAGAAGATCTCTACCGGGAGCCACCGCCCATGAAGACGCCCTCCAACCGGCGGCGACCGGCCATCCTCACCCGGATGTTCGCCGGCCTGCTCACCCTATCCGCCTTACTCATCCCCCAGGACGCGGCCCTAGCCGAACCCGGGAACGACAAGATCTCCGCCGAGGTGCGCGCGGACCTGAAGGACGGCAGGGCCTCCTTCCTGGTCCGGCTCAGGGGCGAGGCCGACCTGTCCGCCGCCCGCGCCGCCACCACGAAGGCGGCCAAGGGCAAGGCGGTCTTCGATGCCAAGACCGCGCACGCGAAGAAGTCCCAGGCGGGGCTGCGCCGTCTGCTGGCCGGGCGGCAGGCGAAGCACACCGCGTTCTGGATCGTCAACGCCGTGCACGTGACCGGCGACGCGAAGCTCGCCGCCGAGATCGCGGCACTGCCCGAGGTCACCTCCATCGAGCCGAACACCACCGTCGAGCCGCCGAAGCCCCTGCCCGGCAGAACCCA
This sequence comes from Spongiactinospora rosea, assembly GCF_003315795.1. GTDB lineage: Bacteria > Actinomycetota > Actinomycetes > Streptosporangiales > Streptosporangiaceae > Spongiactinospora > Spongiactinospora rosea. The sequence goes on along the minus strand of NZ_QMEY01000009.1, from coordinate 176,840 downwards.
TCCCAGGGTCAAGACGAAGGCCGCCGCCGTCGAGTGGAACATAGACCGCATCAGCGCCCCTCGCGTGTGGAACGAATTGGGCAACCGCGGCGAGGGCATCGTCATCGGCGTCATCGACACCGGAGTCGACTTCGAGCACCCCGACCTGGCCGGGCAGTACCGCGGCAGGCGGGCCGACGGGAGCGTGGACCACGACTACAACTGGTTCGACCACACCGGGCGTGAGTGCCCGAGTGCCCCGTGCGACAGTAAGTGGCGCCACGGGACCCACGTGACGGGGACCGTCATCGGAGGGAACGGCATCGGGGTCGCTCCTGGGGCCAGGTGGATCGCCGCCGCTAGTGCCGAGGACAAGGTAGGAGAGATCGCGACCGGCCAGTGGATGGCCGCTCCCACCGACCTGAACGGCGAGAACCCCCGGCCGGACCTCGCTCCGGACATCATCAACAACTCCTGGGGCTTCTTTAGGACCAACACGCCCGATCACTGGTACAAAACGGTCCTCGACACATGGCTGGCCGCAGGGATCTTTCCAGTGTTCGCCAACGGGAACGAAGGGCCAGGGTGCGATACCGCCCGGACTCCCGCGTGGGACTCCGAGAGCTACAGCGTCGGCGCGTTCGACGTGAACGACACGATCTGGGACAACTCCAGCAGGGGCCCAGGTGAGAACGGGGAGATCAAGCCCAACATCGCCGCCCCCGGGGTGAACGTGCGCTCCGCGAAGCCCGGCGGGGGATATCAGAGCTACAACGGCACCTCGATGGCCTCCCCGCACGTGGCCGGCGCGGTGGCGCTGATCTGGTCGGCCGCGCCGTCACTGCGCAGGGACGTCGCCGCCACCCGCGCGCTGCTCGACGGCAGCGCCATCGACACCCCCGACGACCAGTGCGGCGGGACGCCGCAGGACAACAACGTCTACGGCGAAGGCCGCCTGGATGCCTACGCCGCCGTCCAGGCCGCCCCGGACGAGCCGCTCGGCACCCTGAGCGGCACGGTCACCGCGAATGGCGAACCGGTGCCCGACGCCGACGTGACGATCACCGGACCGCACGGCCGTATGCTCGCCACCGGCGCCGACGGCACGTACTCTGTGCCACGCCTGTCCCCGGGCACCTACCAGGTCACCGCGGCCAGGTACGGCCACGAGACCTCCGCGCCCGTGAACGTGAACGTCGTGGACGGCCAGACGGCGACCGCGAACATCGCACTGACCCGGCTGCCGCACGGCGTGGTCTCCGGAACGGTCACCGTGGGGAACGCCCCCGAGGAAGGCGTCAGGGTCGTGGCGTCCGGCACGCCCCTCAGGACCGTCACCGACGCCTCGGGGCGCTACCGGCTGGCGCTACCGCACGGCTCGCACCGACTGGAGATCGCCACTGACTCGCACTGTGTCCACGCCACCGAAGAGCAGATCACGGTGGCCGGGGACATGACCAGGAACGTCAGCCTTCAGGTGAAGTCGGATGACTTCGGCCACACCTGCGAGGCGGGCAGCGAGCCGTACGTGGGCGGGACGCAACGCCTGTCGGTGAGCGATTCCGCACGGGTCGAGCGGGTCGCGCTGCCGTTCCCGGTGCCGTTCTACGGCGCGGCGCACTCCGAGATCTGGGTGACCGAAGACGGGTTCGCCTCTTTCGCCGACACGTACCCGCCCGGCTGGAACGCCCCGATCGGGCCCGACGAGCCCAATGCGGCCGTCTACCCCTTCTGGGACGACCTGCGGTTCGTAGACGAAGGGGCAGGGGTCTACACCGCCACGGTGGGCACGGCGCCGCGCCGCTCGTTCGTCATCGAATGGCGTGACGCCACCACCGAAGAGGGGCAGGTCTCGTTCTCCGTGCTGCTCGGCGAGGACGGCACGATCAGCTACCGGTACAAGAACGTCGGCGAGGCGAGCGACAGCGCCACCGTCGGCATCGAGAACGCCGACGGCTCCGACGCCCTCCAGTACTCCTACGACGCCCCCTCGCTCCGGGACGGGCAGAGCGTCACGTTCACCGCTCGGCAGTACGGAGTGGTGCGCGGCACGGTCACCGACGCCGGCGACGGCGAACCCATCGCCGGCGCGACCGTCGAATTCCCCCACGTCGCCACCCTCACCACCGGCCCCGACGGCACCTTCACCGGCCAGATCCGCGCCGGAACCCACAACGCCAAGATTTCCAAACAGCACTACAGCACCAACTACAAGGACGTCACCGTGACCTCCGGCGCGATCACCACCCTGAACACCGGACTCATCACCGGAAAGGTCACCGCCGCACCCACCGAGATCAATGTGACCGCCCCGCCGGAAACCATCCGGACCGCCACCCTCACCCTCACCAACAGCGGCACCGCCCCCACCGCCTACGAGGCCACCACCGAAACCCCCTGGCTCACCGTCACCCCCGCCGAAGGCGGGCTCCCGCGAAACGAGACGGCCACCCTCACCCTCACCGCCGACACCACGGGCCTGTCCCCCGGCGACACCCGCACCGGCGAACTCCTCATCCGCTCCGCCAGCGGACGGCAGCCGGTCCTCAAGGTACCTGTCACCCTCACCGTCGCTGCATAGCGGCGGCCGACAGGACGGCGGGCGGGTCCAATCCGGGCCCGCCCGATCGGACAGGCACAACGCAACGGCGTTCCGCCTTGAACTCCGGCGGATACGACTACTTGGGCGAAGATCGTCGATATGGCCTTGACGGCCTGGCCTAAAATCAAGAGGCGGCTGGGCGGCCTCATGGCATCTTGCTCCAATGACGGAGATCAAGCTTGTCGCCCAAGGCCACGGACATGACCACCCGAGATGCAGCGGCTCATGGTCCAGTGGTCACCGTCGGCGAAGGAGCCACAGTCCCGCACCGATGCGACCCTTACAAGGAACCCCGTCCTAGTGATCGACGGTGGGCACCCGATACGTGTCTCCGATCCGGATGACCCGACAGGAAATTCGCCGCGCTTCACGAGCCTGTAGGCCGAATTCCGGCTGATGCCGAGCGCACGCGCTGCGGTCAGCAAAGGAATCACCGCAGGTGGATTCTCCACTTCGGCGATCGTCATGGCGATCAATGCACATCACCGACTGTTTCCGATCGCCTCGACGGCAGGTGCTGCCAACCTGCCTCTCCATGACCGCGCGGCGAAGAAAGGGCTCCAGCATGACCACAAGGGGCTGACCGTAGACGGCGTGGTCGGGCCGAAGACGTGGGCCGCCGCGGGGGTGAAGCCGGGACGCGCGTGCTGTCGTTAGGAGAATTCTCGGATCTTTGCGGCACCGGAGAATATCGGTTCGCCGGAAGCGGCGAAAGCGATCAGGTCGCGTGCGGTTCCAGGGCGTACGGCGTAGGCGAAATAGCGCCGGTCGGGTGCGGCGGCCTGCGTGCGAAGGGGGACGGCAAGAGTCCGATCGCCGTGCGACTCCATCCGCACGACCTTCGGGGCGGCAATTCCGTAGATGAGTAGGATGCGTGGATCGCTTCCGTCGAGGACGAAGTTGACCGGCAGGTCGGCCGCTCGGGGCGCGGGTGCGCAACCGTAACTGGTCCTGACGTCGGCGACCCAGGCTCGCGTGCAGAACTCACCAGTGTCCTCTACCAGTTCGACCCGCCAGGACGCGCCGTCCATCGTGCCCGCGCCGAGCACGGCGAGCGGTTTGTCATCGGAGCATCCGCTGAGGCAGGCGAGGGCGAGCATCCCTGTGGCCAACGACGCTCGCCCTGCCAACGTCGTCACGCGCGTGCTGAAGTTCACCAGCGTGCGTACGCCTTTGCCCAGGGCGCGGACTTGCCGTTGTTCTCGTTCTTGTCCTGCCCGTACCAGCGCAGGTAGTAAGCGGTGTTGGTGGCTACGCGGGCCTGAGGGGGGTGGGTGTGGTTCTGCCCGTCGGTGGGGTAGCTGTAGGTGGAAAGAATCTTTTTCTTGTCAGTGGTGCGGACGAGTTGCGTGTACCACTGTTTCGCGGAGCCACCGGATCCGCCGGCACCGCCGATTTGGATTTTCGACGCTCCGGGGACGAAGTCGCTACTCGCGTGATACTTGCCCGCTCCCCAGTCGAACGTCGGTCCGGCGAAGGCGCTGGCCTGGGATGGCGTCACCGAGACGGTCGAGATGAGCAGCGTCGAAAGGCACACTGCCAGAACCCGGCGCGGCTGTGTCATCAGAACTCCCCGACTCCCCCGTTGTTGGAAATGAATTCTGGAACCTACGCGTTGCCGGAATGAATACTAGTCCACGAATCGCTGCCAATCAATGGGTCGCCGTGCCATGGTACCGAATTGATCTCGGTGAAGCGCCGTGCAAAATTGAATTTGGAAGGCCATAATTTGGAAGGCCATCTATTGCAGTTGTTAAATTAACCGAATTTCCAGGCGCGTCAACGGGCCCGTTCCAGCCGATCACATCGAGCAGCAGCCTCGCGGGCGCCTCCGCCCCGTCGGCACGTACCGTCTCGGCCACGACGGCCGCGCGAGCGCCGGCCTCGGCGGTCAACTCGATCGTGAGGGTGGCTGACAGGGACGCCGCGGTTGGCGTCGGAGCGTCGTGTCCGGTAGCGATGCCTGGTGCGGTCGCCCGGCCCGCCCAGTACGGCTGGTCGGAGACCCGGGGCCGACTGCGGCCACTCGATCGAACAACTCCTGATGGTTGACGTGGCCGATGGCGAAGCCGTCGTCCGGACGTCGATCAGCGCCAGTTCGACCCAAATGCTGCCGGGCAGAACGCGAGGGTCCTGCGAGCGGACGGCGTCGATGTCGGCCCGGAAGAAGTCGCGGGCGGCCAACTGCTCGACGCCCTCGTCCACGTCGGCTTTCTCGGCCGACCCAGGATGTCCCATCCCGCCACAAGGCGCAGGATTGGGTGATGACGCGTGGTGTTGTGAAGTCCTAGAACGCAGAAGAAGGGTGGGGTGAGATCTCCTTGCGTGAGCTGCCCTCGGGGCGGGACGCGTGGGCGCATTTCAGCGACATCGTTGCCGTCGGCTACCGGGTCCTGGAACCCGGAGACCGCGTGGAATTCGAGCTCATTCAGCGCCGGCAGGACGGCTACGACTTCGTCGCGGTCAACATCCGCACGTTGTGATTTCGCCGCCGGATGCTTTGGCGCTGTACAGATCCTTGGGGGAGGGCTGGGGTATGGGCATGAAGCTGCTCTATCGGATCGGGCAGTGAAGGGGAAAGATCCCCTGGCTCTGGGGTGACGGTTCGGCTTGGTGCTCAGCGGGTGGAATGTGGTGGCAATTGATTTTGTCTCTGCGGCTTCGCGCACCCATAGACGGCCCTGCGGCATAGGCGCTGTTCTCACTGTTGGGAGAGCCGCGCCATGTCCACGTTTGCCGCCGTCCTTGCCGCGCTTCCGGTCTCTGCGGGTCGCTCTGTTTCTTGTCCTCCGATACGCCCCGGATGGGATCGTGCGGCTACTTGCTGGCGTAGTCGCTGTACTGGCCAAGGACAAAGAGCGTGGTAGGCGGGCGTTGGCGTTACCCACATCGCGCATGCGCCAGGCACGGCGTGCCGCGTCCTGAGCGGAGGAGAAGTCCCTGACTCGGACCGCTCGGGTGGGTCAAAAAGCCACCACTACCGCACTTTGCCGCTATCGGTCCCGTAGCCGCTGCTCAACGGCGTTGCCGCTGAGGCCGAGCCGCCCGGCCGATGCCCGGGCGGCTCGCACCGTCGGCCAGCAGCTCCCGCGCGATGGCCGCCCACTCCTCCGGTGTGGAGGCGGCCCGCAGGCGCGTGGCCTCCTGATCGGTGAGGTCGCGTCCCCGGCGAGCATCAGCATTGGCAGCGCCCGTCACTCAACGATGTCGCCCGTGCGGTAGAGCCTGCGGGCTCCCTGACCGCGATGTTCTGCGTGCGAATCGAACTTCGGCCGGTACTGCGTGAGCGTCGTGCCGTCGATGCCGAGCAGCCGGGCGATCGCACCCAGGGTACGCATCTCGTCGGGATCGCCGGAAATCTCACACCGGCGGCGTCGGCCTTCTCCCATGCGGCGAGCCAGGCCTCCAGGGCCTGGCGGTCGTACACCGGTTCGCCGGGCCCGGGGATGCCCGGCCGTCGGCGGCGGCCGGTCGGGCGTGGGAAGTCCCGGGCCGGCCGTCAGCGTATGGCGATGTGCTCGGGCGTGCGACCGATCTCCTTCGCCCATTCTGCGAGGGTGATCGTGTCGCGCCGTGCCCGGCCCGGCCCGGATCGCCGCGGCCCTGGGCGTCGCCGGGATATCTGGCCCCGCTACGTGCTGGTCACCGACCGGCCGGGACATTCCCGGCCTCGATGCCGGGTGGCGGCCGTGACGAGCGTGATCGGTGCCGCCGGCGGGGTCAGCCGGTGCGGTAGCCCCGGCCCTGCGCGGCGAGTTGCCCCGGGGTCTGGACGGACAAGTCGGCGTCGGTCACGCTGCCGCCTGCGCAGGACGGGGCGGACAGGGTGCTGGGAAAGGCGGATGGCCCCCAGCTGATGGTGGTGGCGGAGGGGGCCAGTTGGTAGGGCTGGGGAGGCTGGGGAGAGCCGTTCAGGAGGACGGTGGCGTCCTGCCCGTCCAGTCGGACGATCACGTCGGCGGTCTCGCCGTCGGAGGATCGCAGGTAGCCCTGGTATTGGGCGAACGAGCCGCTGATCCACTGCTCGATGCTGGTGCCGCATCCGGGCTGCCGGCGTTCGGCCGTGGCGGTGGGAGCGGTCAGGGTCAGAGCGGATGCGGCGGTCAGGGCCAGCAGGGCGGCGCGGGCGGCCGGCGGCGCACGGCGAGCGGCGGGGGGTGCTGGGGGGCGGGGGTGTTTCATCGGTGCCTCCAGGAGGTGGGGGTCGGCGTTCCCGCCGGGGCCTTCCCATCATTAACGCACAGCGGTAGTTCGACTACTTTCCGAAGGGCCGCATTGCCTTACGGGGCATTCAGGCGTCGTGCTCCGTTGCCACCGGGCCGTTATCGAGAACACGTTGCACGACCCCACCGGCCCCTGTCGCCCGCGCGCCGTAGACTTTGGTCGCTCCCAGGATCTGCCAAGGGCCGATGCCCCGCCCCGCACCGTGTCTTTAGCGTCGTGGCCATGACACAGACGCCGGGATCAAGGCGAGTGCACGAGATCGACGCGGTGCGTGGGTTCGCGCTGGCGGGCATTCTGGTGGCCAACATCGGCTTCTTCGCCGACCCGCGCTACGCCGTGAGCACCGGCACGATGCCGATCACGGAGGGGCCGGTCGCGTGGTTCGTCAGCATTGCGGTGCTGACGAAGTTCTACATTCTGTTCTCGTTCCTGTTCGGGTACTCCTTCACGCTCATGTCGCGGGACGGCGTCAAGGTGAAGGCCAGGATGGCGCGGCGGTGCCTGGGGCTGTTCGTGATCGGGGTGGCGCACGGGTTCCTGTTGTGGATCGGCGACATCCTCACCCTGTACGCCATCCTGGGGTTGGTCCTGCTGGCCCTGCGCGGCATCTCGGCCAGGAGGGCGTTCGTCATCGGCTGCTGGATCATCGGGGGCATGTCGGTGATCTGGCTGGTACTGGCCGGGCTCACCCTGCTGGACCCGGCCGGCGGTGCGGCGCCGCTGGTGGATGCGGCGGGCGGAGCGCGGGCCGAGGAGCTGGTCAGGAGCGGGCCGCTGGGCGTACTGACGTTCCAGGCCGAGACCTATCCGGGGCTGGCCGCAATAGTGTGGGTCGGGCAGGGACCGATGGCGCTGGCGCTGTTCCTGCTCGGGATGGCGGCCGGGAAGTCGCGGGTGTTGCAGGAGCCGGAGCGCTGGGCCCGGCTCGTGCCGCGGATCCAGTGGGCCGGCTTCGGCGTCGGGCTGCCCGTGGCGGCCTTCTTCACCTGGGCGCAAGCCCGCGGGAACGCCCTCGAACTCCTCTCGATGGCCGTGAACAACGTGGCCTCGGTACTGCTGACCGCCGCGTACGTGGTGACGTTCCTCCAGGTGATCAGGCGTTTTCCCGCTGTGGGCCGGGCGCTGGCCCCGGCGGGACGGGCGGCGGCCTCGAACTACATCGGGCAGTCGGTCCTGTGCTGCCTGGTGTTCACCGGCTATGGCCTCGCGCTCGCGGGCAGGCTGTCGCCGCTCGCGGTGATGGGAGTCGCGGCGGTGATCTACGCGGTGCTGCTCGCCTTGAGCGCGTGGTGGCTGCGCGGCCACCGGTACGGCCCGGTCGAGTACGTGCTGCGCTGGTTCACACGATGGGCGAGGCCACGACGTGAGGTGGCTCATGCGGCGGCGGACCCGAGCCACTCGGCAACGTGAGCGGTGCTGTCACGGGTGGTTTCGAGCATCGTCACCGTGCCGACGTCAGCCGAGCGGCACCGCCAGGATCGTGCCGGGATTGGCCGGCTTCGTGGTGGGTGCTCCCCGCGCGTCCCTGGTGGGTACACCGGCGAGATCGGTGGCGATGTACAACGTCTTCCCATCGGCGCTCAACGCCGTGTCGCGGTAGCGGTCGACCGTGCGGTACAGCTCGTCCTTGGGCTTGCCGGTGCTGGAGATCCGCTGGACCACGCCTTCCTTCAGCATGGTCACCAGCAGGTCGTCGCCGGCGGCTTCCAGGCTCGACGGCGCGAGGGTGGGCCAGCAGACGTAGGCGGTCTTCGGATCGTTGCACGGTGGCCTGGGGCCGAAGTCCGTACCGGACTCGACCGTGGTGCCGAAGGTGAACAGTGGTTCCTGAGCGTCCTTGGTGAAGGCGCTTTCCTTGGTCTGCGGCACCTGACGTGGGATCTTGTTGGGGTCGTAAGGAAGGCCGGCGCAGTTCGGCGCCTCGGCCCAGGCGCCGTACACGTACGCTTTGTCGTCCTTGAACCCGGCGACGTTGGGCCAGCCGTAGTTCGCACCGGCCTGGATCTTGTTGAGCTCGTCGTCGGTACTCGGCCCGTGATCGACCGCGTAGAGACCGTCGCCCTTGAAGGCCAGACCGTCCGGATTACGGAAACCGTAGGCGTAGACGTGGCTGCGCACCCCGTTGATCTCGGGGTTGTCCGCCGGTACCGAGCCGTCCGGTTCCATGCGCAGGATCTTGCCCTGGTAGGCGGACCAGTCCCGGTCGGCGACCTGATCGGCGGTGGGCAGGGTCTGCGCGTGGTTGGGGTGGCAGTGCCGGGTTTCGTAGTTGTTGCCCTGGTCGCCGATGCTGTAGTAGAGCATGCCGTCCGGCCCGTACCGCAGCCGGGCCGATTGGTGGTCGACACTCGACGGCAGCTCAATCAGGACATCGCGCGGATTCGCCAGCCGGCCGTCAGCCCAGGTGTAACGGACCAGCCTGGTCGTGTTTCCCCCCGCCCCCTTGTGGGTGTAGGAGAGGTAGACGTGATCGGCTTCCGTTCCCTTGCCGAGATCGGGGTGCAGGGCCAGCCCGAGTACGCCGTCCTTGGTGCCCAGCCGGGTGTGCGCGGCCTGGCCGGACAGGTTCAGCACGGTGGTCACCTCGCCGGTGTCCGGCTTGACGCGCTTGACGGCCAGGCCGCTCTTCTCCGTCACCCACAGGTGGCCGTCGGGGCCCATGACGATCTCGTACGGATCCTTCAGCCCGGTGGCGACGACCCTCGGCTGGGGCGGGGCGCTGACGGCGAGTCCCGTGAGCACCGAGGCGGCCGTACAGAGGCGCAGGATTGCTCTCATGCCGCCCAAGTGCCCGCATACCCCCCACTAAGCGGCGAATCAGCACATATTTACCCTTGCTCCTTTAAGGCTTTGAATTCGGTGCGCTGGGCGAGCAGGACCCAGATCGTGATCGAGAGCAGGGCGCAGATGGCGGCGCAGGACCATAGGACGAGCTGCCATGCGCCGGTGATGCTCTGCGCGACCGCGTCGAGGAAGGCCGGGCGGGCCTGGTGGGGGAGCCAGGAGAGGGGGGTGGTGATGTCGCCCGCGTTGACGCTGTTGGAGACGGCCTTGGGGGATGGGGTGGAGGGCAGGCGGGTGCGGGTGAGGTTGACCAGGGCGGCGCCGGTCGCGGCGATGGCTACGGCCTCGCTGCCCAGGCGGAGGGTGTTGAGGAAGCCGGCCGCCGTGCCGGCCTCGGTGGGGGGGACGGTGGTCAGGACCGCGCCGTCGACCAGGCCGAAGTTCAGGCCGAGGCCGATGCCGAGGGTGATCAGCGGGCCGGCCAGGGCGGTGGCGTCCATGCCCGGTGTGAGGGTCAGGGTGAGCCAGATGAGGCCGGCGGTGAGGCAGGCGAGGCTGAGCGCGAAGACCGTCCGGGTGGGCAGGCCCCAGCCGACCAGGCGGCCGGCCAGGATCGGCGCGACCAGGATGGGGACGGTCATGAGCAGCATCGTCGCGCCCGCCGCGCGGCTGTCGAGGCCGTTGGCGACCATCAGGTAGTTCGGGAACAGCGGCAGCAGTACGACGAAGGAGAAGGACACCACCACCGGAATCAGGCACAGGCCCATGAAACGCTTGTTACGCAGCAGTTCCAGGTCCAGCATCGGGTGCCGCCGGCGTCGCTCCACCAGGACGAACGCCGCCAGCAGTACCGCGGCCCCGGCGAACAGCCCCAGCACACCGGGGCTGCCCCAGCCCCACTGCGGCCCCTCGACCGTGCCGAGCATCAGCAGCAGCAACCCGCCCACGAACGTGCCGGTGCCGGGCCAGTCGACCTGGGCCTCCGTCCGGCTCCGCGACTCGCGCATGGCGGGGACGGCGGCCAGTACCGGCACCATCAGCAGTGCGTGCGCGCCGAAGAACCAGCGCCAGCCCAGTGAGTCGGCCAGCGTACCCGCGGCCATCGCGCCCAGGGCCAGGCCCGCGCCGGTGACGATGCCCAGCGCCGCGAACACCCGGTCCCTGGCCTTGCCGTCGAACGTCGTGGAGAGCACCGCGCTCCCGCTGGTGAGCAGCGCCGCCGCCCCCGCGCCCGCCACCCCGCGGGCGAGGTCGAGCAGCAGTACGTCGGTCGTCACCGCGCTCACCAGGGACGCCGCCCCGAACGTCACCGCCCCGGCGGCGAACACCCGCCGCCGTCCGTAGAGGTCGCCCAGCGACCCGCACGCGAGCATGAAGCACGCGAACGTCAGATTATAGGCGTGCACCACCCACTGGAGCGCGTCCAGCGGCGCCTGGACGTCCCGGCCGATGTGCGCCAGCGCCACCCCCGACCCCGTCACCGAGGTCGGCAGGGTCAGCAGCGTCAGCAGTACGGCGGCCAGGGTGAACGCGCGCCTCACGCCGGGATCGAGCCGAGCAGGCCGCCGTCGACGACCAGGTCCTGCCCGGTGATGTAGGCGGCGTCGTCGGAGGCCAGGAAGGCCACGGCGGCGGCGACGTCGTCGGGGTGGCCGAGGCTGCCGAGCGGCACCTGCGCGGCCTCGGCCCCCGGCTCGTCGACCGAGGCGCGGTACATCTCGGTGTCGATGTAGCCGGGGCTGACGGAGTTGATGCGGATGCCGCGCGGCGCGAGGTCCGCGCCGAACGTACGCGCGAGGTTGTGGACGGCGGCCTTGCTGGCCGAGTACGCCGAGGCGATCGGCAGGCCGCGGTGCAGGGTCCAGCTCGCGTTGAGCACGATCGCGCCGCCGTCGCGCATCAGCGGCAGCGCCTTCTGGATGGTGAAGAAGATGCCTTTGAGGTTGACCTCAATGGTGTGGTCGAAGTCCGCCTCGGTGATCTCGGTGCTGGGCTTGAAGATCCCGATGCCGGCGTTGGCGACGACCGCGTCCAGGTGGCCGCGCCAGGTCTCGATCCTGCGCATCAGCGCGTCGAGGTCCGGCAGGGAGGCGACGTCGCCGGGCACCGTCAGCAGGCGTTCGCCGGCGGCGAGGCGGGCGGCGGCCTTCTCCAGGCGTTCCTGGTCGCGCCCGTTGATGACGACGTACGCGCCCTCGTCCAGGAGCCGGCGGGCCACGGCCAGGCCGATGCCGCTGCCGCCACCGGTGACCAGGGCCGTTCTGTTGGTGAATCTTTCCATGCCGACGATCCTTGGACCGGCGGCCGCGAACTCGTGAGAGCCGGCTGAGCCTGGGTCTGCCGGCACCACCTTCCTCAGCCGGGGACGGGCTGCGGCAGGCCCAGCAGCGCGGCGAGGCGCGCGCCGGTGTCGTACTCCGGCTCGGGCGTGTAGAGCATCAGCCGGTAACCGGGCAGGTCGATGAGGGGCAAGGTCGTGTAGGAGAAGACCAGTTCGCCCGCTTCGGGGTGGTGTACCGCCTTGGTGCCCTGGGCGGCGCTGCCGATCGGGTGCTCGGCCCACAGTTCGGCGAAGGCGGGGCTCACCTCGCACAGCTCCGCCGCGATCCGCCCGAATTCCGGGTCGTCCGGATAGCGGGCCGCGTCCGCCCGGAACTGCCCGACGATCGCCCGCGCCGCGTCCTGCCAGTGGCAGACCGCCTCCTGGACCCGCACGTTCATGAAGTGGGCCACCAGGCAACTGTGGCAGTCCTCGCCGTAACCGAAGACGGCGGTGGCGGCGGCGTTCACCGCGACCAGGTTCCAGTGCCGGTCCAGGACGTACGCCGGGCGGGGCGACCAGCCCTCGACCACGCGCCGCACACCGTCGGGGACGGCCCGGTCGGCGGGCCCGCCGTTCGGCGGGTTGAGCCCGGCCAGGAGGTAGAGGTGCTCCCGCTCGGCGTCGCCGAGCCGGAGTACGCGGGCGATGGCGTCCAGGACGTCCGCCGACACGTTGATCTCGCGCCCCTGCTCAAGCCAGGTGTACCAGGACACCCCGACCCCGGCCAGCACCGCGACCTCCTCCCGCCGCAGCCCGGGGGCGCGCCGCCCGGCGCCCGCGGGCATGCCGACGTCCTGCGGGGTCAGGCGGGCCCGCCGGGACCGCAGGAACTCGCGGATCTCGGCGGTGCGCCGCCGCCGGGCTTCGGGCGAGAGCCGGGAGATGTCCACGCCCACATCCTAAGAAAGGGTGTGACGGGCCCGGGTCAGTGGCCGGAGGGTACGCCGGATTCGATGGGAAGTCCGGCTTCCACCCAGTCCTGGATGCCTTCGCGGTACTTGCGGACGTTCGTGTAGCCCTGCCCGGTCAGTTTCCGGGCGACCGCCTCGCTGTTGGGGCAGGCGGGGTTGGAGCAGTAGGTCACGATCGCCGCGTTCTTGTCGGGGAGCAGGCCGGCGGCCCGCTCGGCCACCTCGCTCTCGACCAGGGGGATCGCGCCGGGCAGGCCTACCGCTTCTGGCACCGCCACATCGCGATCCTGCTCGCCACGGCCCGTCCGGACCGCGACGCCGACGCACTGGCCCACACCCTGCTCGCCCCGCTCGCCGCCGACCACGTCGCGGCGCTGCGCGAAGAACTGGGCGAAGACCGCATCCGGCAGGCGATCCGCGAAGCCGCGCTCGCGGTGGCGAACGCCTGAAAGCCGCTGGGTACGGCGGCCTGAAGTGTCACGATTTCGATATCACATGCCCGTAGCCATGCCATATCGGGTCAATCACCGTCATCCTTCGCATCTTGCCCCTGACCAGCCCCTCATCAATGGTTCTTGTATCCATCGATCGGGGAGGGCCGGTGAACATCACCCTGCCGGTCCGTGTGCACCGAGGGCCCGCGGTGGTGCTGGCCGTGCTCGTGTTCACCGCCGCGCTGCTCGTCGGCGGGCTGCCCAGGGCCGTGCAGTACGCCTACGACGCCGCCCTGCACCGAAGCATGGGCGGTGCGCGGGCGAGCGCCGTGGATCTGGTGGTGAACCGCGTACCGGGGGCCACGGCGGACGTGGAACGGCTCGCCCGTGACGACCGCGCCTGGTGGGACCTGCTGCCACCTGATCTGCGGGCCGTCACAGAACGCGGGCCCGGTACGCGTGCCCACCACAGCGTCAGGACCGTGGAGACCCCCGTCTCCGCGAGCGCGAAGGCGCTGAAGAACAGCAACCGGTACCTCAATCTGGCCTGGCTGTCCGACGCGGACCGGCGGGTTCGGTACGTGCAGGGCAGGCCGCCCGGCCCCACCCGCCGGACCACCGTGCCGGGCGACCCCGGGCTCGGCCAGATCCCCCTCTTCGAGATCGGCCTGCCCACGCACGCGGTACGCATGATGGGCCTGCCCGTCGGCACCACCGTGCTGCTCGGGCACAGTGGCACGGTCGCCGCCCGCGTCACCGGCGTCTACGAGGCGGTGGACCCCGCCGACACGTACTGGCACCACGAGACGGACCTGCTGCGCGCCACCGAGTGGCCGATTCCCGGCACGACCGCGACCGAGTACCACAGCACCGCCCTGACCTCGGCCGAGTCGGTCAGGGACATCGACGGCGAACACCGCAGGCTGCTCCACCAGTGGGTGCTGCCGGTCCGGACGTCCGCCGTGACCGCGCGCAACGCCCGGCAGGTCATCGACGCCGTCGCGGAGTTCGGCGACGCGGTCAAGGGCGTCCCGTCGTACGGCGCGAGCGCGACGGCAGAACCCGGCCCCACCGGGCTGCTCACCGACTACCTGCGGCGGCTGCGTACCGCCGAGACGCTGCTGCTGCTCATCCTGGGCGGGCTCGCCGTCGTGGCGGTGGGCGTGATCGCGCTCGCCGTACAGCTCCTCACCGAGCGGATGCGTCCCGCGCTGGGGCTGATGCGCGCCCGCGGCGGTTCCCTGCCACGGGTCCTGTCCATCGGGGCCGGGGCGGTGGCCCTGGTCACGGTACCGGCGGGACTCCTCGGGTACGCCGCGTCCTGCCTCGTACCCGGGGCCGGGATACCGGTCGCGCACGCCGGGCCGCTGGGCATCACCCTCGCCGCCATGGTGATCGCCGCCGGGAGGCTGGTCGTCGCGGACCGCAGGCCGCCGTACGACGGGCGTGATGACCTCGTGACGCGGCGGATCTCGCCGCGCCGGGTCACCCTGGAGGTCATCGTGGTGGCCGTGGCGCTCGGCGGCGCGTACCTGCTGCGTACCCGCGGCCTCACCACCTCGGTGCCGGAGCGCGGGGCCGACCCGTTCCTGATCTTCGTCCCGGTCGCGCTCACCCTGGCGGGCGCGCTGATCGTCGTACGCTGCTACCCCTGTCCGCTGCGCCTGATCGCCGCGGTCGCCACCCGCGGGCCCGGCGCGGTGCCGTTCCTCGGCCTGACCCTGGCCGCGCGGGCGCGGTCGTACTCCGCGCTGCCGGTGCTGATCCTGCTCCCCGCGCTGACGGTCTCGGTGTTCGCCGCGGTGATCTCGGCGGGGCTGGACGCGACGCAGCGCGAGGCCGCCTGGCTCCGGACCGGCGCGGGCGCGCGGATCGAGAGCACCGTGGAGATCCCGCCCGAGGCGGTGCGGCGCGTACGGCAGGTGCCGGGGGTACGCGCGGTGGTGCCCGCCATGAGATCGCAGGTGCAGATCGGGCTGGGGAGCGACTTCGGCACCGGCGTCGCGATCGACCTGGCCGCCTACCGGACGCTGCTGGCCGGCAGCATGCTGACCGCCCCGGAACCGCCTCCCGAAGCCTCCGCACCGGGTGGTACGCCGCTGCCCGCCGTGCCCGCGCTGGTCAGCCGCGACCTCGCCGGTCAGGGCGGCCTGGAGGTCGGCTGGAACGCCCGGTTCACCGCGATTCCGGCCGGTACCGTGGCGGCGCTTCCGGGGCTGGTGGACAGGGCGTACCGGCTGATCGTCGTACCGTACGACACCAACGACCGCGCCGGTTCCCGGACCCAGCCGAACATGCTGCTGGTGAGCGGTGACGACCTGGACGCCGACCGGCTGGCGGCGGCGCTGCGGCTGCCCGCCGCGCCCACGGTGACGACCGTGGACGGCGAGCTGGCTAAGATCACCGCGACTCCCCTGGCCGGTGCCATCTCCCAGGCGCTGCTGGTGGTGACCGTCGCGCTGGCGGCGTACGCGCTGCTCGCGGTCCTTCTCGTGCTGGTGGTCACCGGCGCCGACCGTGGCACCGCGCTGTCCTACCTGCGTACGCTCGGCCTTTCCGAACGGCAGGCCAGAGGGCTCACGGTGCTGGAGATCGCGCCGATGATCGTGCTCACCGCGGCGGCGGGACTGCTGCTCGGCCTGGTACTGCCTTCGGCCCTCGGCCCGGGGATCGACCTCAGCGTGTACGCCGGGGACGCGGACGTCTCCGGCCACCCGATCGACCTTCGGACAGCCGCCCTGCTCGCGGCGGGGGTCGCGGCGGTGGCGGTGGGGGGCGCGTACGCGTATGCGGCTGTCGCGAGCCGCCGGTCCCTTGGCGCCGCCCTCAGGATCGGCGACTGAGCGCTCGTCCTGATCCGAAATTGTCGGTGGGGGCTTCTACGCTTACTGCCCGTAAGCGAGCCCTCACAACAAAGGCGGAAAGACCATGGCGGCGAAGCTGCGCTCCTTCAGAGACGACGTCAGCACGGATTACGGCAGTTTCCAGCTCATCGACATGTACGGCGGCGAGGTCGAGGCCGCGTCGATGACCGACGGCATCCTCCACATCCACACCGGCATGCTGAGCGTCGGGACCGCCGTCTCGCACGGCACGATCGATGTCCGCCTGGAGAGCTGGGACGCCGCCCCGCCACCGGCCCCCGACCCGTGGGTGGCGGCCGGCGAGGTCGGCTATGCCAGCGGCGGCGGCATCCTGAACGTGATCGAAGACGAGGGCGAGGGCTCGCTCGACGCGTTCGTGCTGGGCCCGCCCTATTTCCGGTACGGCGTGCGCGCCTACCACGTGCCTCCGGCCAGGAGCAGCGACGGCGACTTCTGGGAGGATCCGCGACGGGCGCACGTGCTGTTATGTTTCTGGCCGCTTCTTGACGTCTTCGACCCGGGCGTCCATGCGCTCCCGGAGACGGTGCGGGCCGAGCGGGCGGCACCACGCCCGTCCGGTTACGTCCCCTCGATGGACTGGCCTGTGCTGCGCGAGCGTACGGCCCCGCCACCCCCGGACGAGCCCGAGCCGGACGTTACGAACGACCCGTATCCCTGGCGCACCCTCGCCGAGCACCGGGTCCGCACCCACATCCGGCACGACCTCGACCCCGAGGGCGCGCCGGTGTTCTCCGTGGACAGAGGTGATCTGATCACTTTCGGCCCGCCGGAGCCCGGCACCTCCCACCGGGTCACCACTCCTGCCCCGGCGATCGTGACCGTTCTCGCCACGGACGGCGACCTGCTCACCGTCCGGCACGCGACCGTCACCGAGTCCGCCCGCGTCCTGGCCACGGAGCGGGCCTGGGCAGACGTATTGGCACGACCATGAGCAGGCCCGCTCGCGCTGCGCCGCTTGGTCCTCAGCGGGTGTTGACGCGGATGGAGATGATCTGACCGGGCGGGAAGTAGGCGGAGGAGGTGGTCCCGGCGGAGACCCAGGGGCCGGTGTTGTAGACGTACCCGACGCTGGGATTGATGTGGAGGACGGTGATCGCGACCTGGTGCCGGCCGGTCCCACCGGCGCAGTGGCTGCCGGCCGTCGAGCCGTTGACACCGGTGGTGCAGTTGGTGGGTACGGCCTGCGCGGTCGGCGCGAAACCGGCGAACAACGCAGTGGCGAGAGCGGCGACGAAGGGCAGGCCGAAGGCCCACTTCCATAACGACCTTTGCTTTCACGTCAACCCCAACCGCAGCGGACCTCTGACAACGGTCCAAGGCGGTGGCGGCCAGGGGAGGTTCACTCCGTTCGCAGGGCGGTTCCACCGCTCCGCGGCACGTGGCCGGGGGCGATCGTGTGGAGCTTCAGGCGCCGGGCGTGTGTTGTGCCTTTGCGGTTCGGAGATGGCGGTGGGCCAGGTCGTGGGCTGCCTGGGCTGGGGTGATGCCGAGGGTGGTCGCGGTGGTGAGGAGGTCGGTGACGGTGGATTCGATGGCGTTGACTCGGGTGAGGGCCTGGTCGGGGGTGAAGCCGTGTAGTTCGGTGGTGCCGGCGTTGATGACACCGCCCGCGCTCGCGATGTAGTCCGGGATCCAGGTGATGCCGCGCTGGTGGAGCAGGTCGCCGACCTCGGCGGTGTCGAGCTGGTTGTTCGCCGGGCCGGTGATGGCGCGGCAGCGGAGGTTCGGGACGACCTGGGGGGTGAGTACGCCACCGAGGGCCGCGGGGATCAGGATGTCCGCGTCCGTGGTGAGGATGTCTTCGGGGCTTTGCCAGGCGGCTCCGAGTTCGTCGGCGATCGATCTTTTGGCGGGGTCGATGTCGGTGACGGTCAGGTCGGCTCCCTCGGCGGCCAGCAGGCGGGCGAGGTGTTCTCCGACGTGACCGAGGCCGATAAGGGCCATTCGGCGGCCCTTGAGGCTCGGGTCGCCGTACAGGTGGCGGGTGACGGCGCGCAGCGCGGCCAGGGTGCCCCGGGCCGTGTGCGGGGATGAGTCGCCGCTGCCGCCCAGGGCCTGGGGTTTGCAGAAGACGTGCGTGGTGACCTCCCCGATCACCGCCATGTCGTCCGGCGTGGTCCCGACGTCGGGGCCGACCGCGTACTTCCCGCCCAGCGAGTCGATCGCCTCGGCGACGTCGTAGAGCACATCGTGGCGCGCGATCGAGTCCGGCTGCGCGTCGTGCGGGAGGGCCACGACGGTCTTGCCGCCGCCGATGGCCAGCCCCGCCGCCGCGAACTTCAGCGTCATCGCGGCCGACAGGCGTAGCGCGTCGGAAAGGCCGTCGCGCCAGTCGGGGTAGCGCCAGAGGCGGAGTCCGCCCGCGGCCGGGCCCAGGACGGTGGAATGCACGGCGAGGATGACCGGAAGCCCGGAGCGCGGCCCCCGCCGGATGAGGATTTGTTCGTGATCGAGCATGGGTGCCTTCCTCTCATTCCGGCCGACGATAACCCGGACGACCCGGCATTTGCCGCGCTCAAACCCCCTCTACCGAACGAATGACCGAAATGAGCACTAGCATCCCGGCCATGGACGAACTTGATTCGGAGATCGTGCGGCTTCTCCAAACGGATGCGCGGCAGTCCAACCGCGAACTCGCCCGAAAACTCGGCATCGCCCCCTCCACCTGCCTGGAACGCGTCCGCGCGCTCACCCGCCGTGGCGTCATCCGGGGCTACCACGCCGACATCGACCCCGCCGCGCTCAACCGCCGCGTGCAGGCCCTGGTCTCGGTGGGGATCCGGCCGCTCAGCCGCAGTGTCGTCGACACCTTCAAGGACTTCGCGAGCGGGCTGCCCGAGGTCCTGAGCGTGTTCGTGATCTCGGGGGGTGACGACTTCGTGCTCCACGTCGCCGTCCAGGATCTCGACAGCCTGCACCTGTTCCTCACCAAGCGGCTGAGCAAGCGCCGGGAGATCACTGGATTCCGTACGTCGGTGATCTTCCAGCAGGTCGGCAACACCGCCCCGGCCCGCCTCCCCGACCCCTCGTGAAGACCCAGTGGAAGCAGCCCCTCGTACCGTGTGGTGAAGTGGGATGAGCAGGAGAAACACCGGGGGATACGCAGGTGTGCGATGAGCGTTGGCACTCGGATGTCCGGGCGCTGGCACCGGTGGCTGTACCGGGGCGGGCGGCCGAATCGCGTCGCTCGGATCATGAACCGGGCCGGGGCGATCGGCAGCGCGACCGGGCTGGCCAGGCACTGGGTGACCCTGGAGGTCAGGGGGCGGCGCACCGGCCGTGCGGTGTCCTTTCCGCTGGTGGCCGCCGACTATCAGGGGCAGTGGTACCTGGTGTCGATGCTGGGCGAGGACGCCAACTGGGTGCGTAACGTACGCGCCGCCGGTGGCCGGGCGGTGCTGCGGCACGGCCGTCGGCGACAGGTGGCGCTCCAGGAGGTCGAGCCCGCGCTGCGCCCGCCCATCATCCGCCGCTACCTGCGGCTCGCGCCGGGCGCCCGCCCGCACATCCCGGTGAACCGGCACGCCCCGCTGGACGACTTCGAGCGGATCGCCGACCGCGTCCCGGTCTTCCGCATCCTCCGGTAGAGCCCGAGGTCAGCGGGCTCCCCACGGGCGGTGCGCACAACCCGCCTCGCGACACCCCTCCGCGGGATGGAACTTGTAGATGTAGGTGCCGAAGTCCGCCTCGAACAGGGAGAGCGTGTCGAACTCGACTTCGGTGTGCTCCATGTTCGCCCAGCGTCCCTCCTTCTTGGTGTCGACACTGACGATCGACCATGGCCAGTGGTTCTGACTCCAGACGCGATCACCGACGCCGACGGCGTGGCCGTCGCGGGTACGGAACCGGGGTGCCATGAATCACCTCTCGGGAAGTGGACGGCACGGAATGTGACCGTACCGCTACCGGTGCCGTGTCCGCCAGGCACTCTCCGACAGGTGTGCCGATTATGCGACGATCGCGAGCAATGTCGTCATCGCGGCGGTGAGTTCGGGGTCGCCGCTCAGGGTGGCGCGGGCGCGGGCGTCCTCGACGGTGATGCCCCTGGTGGCGAGCCGCCAGAAGGCGTCCTGGTCCAGCACGGCCCGCGCGGCCGGTTCCTCGCCGGAGGCCGCCGGCCGCCAGCGGCCGTCGTGCCGGACCACGGTCCACCGCCCACCGGCCGGTCCGGTCACCTCCAGGCGGGCCTGCGTGCCTTCGGGGCGGTCGAGCCCGCGCAGGGTGTACGGCAGGGCGCGGGCGAAGATGTCCGTCACCGGGGCCATGAGATCGGGCTCGGTGGCTCCGGGGAGGCCGACCGCATCGCGTATCTGCTGCTGGTGCACCCAGAATTCGGTGTATTCGCGGCCGATGTCCAGCCAGGTGGGGCTGTTGACGTCGGTGGCGGCCCAGGAGACGTTCAGGTCGGCGGGCGCGTCCAGGTCGCGGGTCGCCCACATGGCGTCGAGCTGCGACCCGGCGTGTTCCAGTAGGTCGATGAGCACGTACGGGCTGAGCTGGCGGGCCGCCCGGACGAACTCCTCGTTGGTACGCGCCAGATAGGCCGGAAGCGTCTCGTCGTCGGCGAACACCGCGCCGCCGTACCCATCACGGCTGCCCGACAGGCGGCGCAGGTAGTCGTTGACGACGTGTCCAACGATGTCGTGTACGTCCCAGCCTGGACAGACCGTCGGCTTGGCCCAATCCGCCGGGCTCAGCGCCCGGAGCAGGCCGAGCATGGCCTGCCGCTCGCGCGGGAACAGCGGACGGACGTCGATTGCCGCACCGAAGGTCATCACGGCCACGACCCTACCGAGCCGCCTCGGATGCCCGGACGCGGCCATGAGCCCGCGGACGGCCACAATCGGCTCATGAGCCACCTCCGATGCGGCCTCGCCGCCAATCCGGCCCTGCCCGGTGACCTGGTCGACCGGCTCATCGCCACCGCCGACGAGGACACGGCGGGACATCTGGCGAATCGTACGGATCTCAGCCATGGTCAGGCGGTGGCCTTGCTGGCGCGTGATGAGGAAACCGCTGCGGCACTGGCCGAGCGCGGGCTCTTGGTGGCGAGCGACATCGACCCCGCGGCGCAACCGCACGCCGCACTCGCACTGCTCGCCGCGGCCACGGGACGCCCGGAATGGGCACGCCGGCTCGCGGCCGACCCTGGTGCTGACCGCCGGGAGGAACTGGCCGCCTGTCCGGGGCTTCCGCCCGACGTACGGGAGACGCTCGCGGCCGACACCGATGTGCGGGTCGTCGCGGAACTCGCCCTGTGGACGACTTCGCCGGATCTGGCCGCCGAGCTGGCGCTTCACCCGCAGGCCACGGTACGCCGCGCGGTCGCGACCAACGAGTCCACTCCACCGGCGGTACTCGCATGGTTGCTCACATCCAAGGGGGCTCTTTGCCTCGGCTCTTCTGAAGGTGCCCGTGGTGGATCGTGTGAAAGTGCCGGTTGCCACGAAATCGGCTGCGGTCAGGAGTCCGCGGTTCATGGCATATGGCTGATGGCGTTGAGTAACCCGGCGACGCCCGCGGCGGCCGTGATCCCGTTCGGCGGGCACCCCTCGATGCTGCTCCGGGCCAAGGTGGCCGCGCGGCCCGGCCTGCCGCCGGAGGTGTACGAACGCCTGGCGAGCAGTCCGGAACCGGGCGTCCGGTCCGCGCTGGCGGAGAATCCCGGCATCGGCGAGGAAGTGACGCGCGTACTGGCCGCCGACACCAGCAACGACGTACGGCGCGGGTTGGCGCACAATCCGTGTGTGCCGCTCGGCCTGCTCGTCCGCTTGGCCGGGGTGACCAAGATCGGCTCGGCTCTGTTGCCGCGGGTGGCGGCCGCCTCCAGCGATGAGGTGGCAGAACTGGCGGCGGCCGCGGACCCGGCCGTCCGGATGCTGGTGGCCGAGCGCCGTGATCTGCGGGGGGAGATCCGCGACGCGCTGGCCGTCGACCCGGACGCCAAGGTGGTCAAGGCCGTCGCGCCGCACCCCGGCTTGCCGGATGTGCTGTTGCGGGCGATGGTCGCCCGGTTCGGCGCCCAGGTCGTCGCACAGGTGGCCAGGAATCCCGACGCGACGCCGGGTCTGCTGGAGGACCTGGTACTGCACGGGCCACCGGTCCGCAAGGCGTTCCGTGAAGTGGCCCGCCACCCGCATGCCACGGCTGCGGCACTGCTGGCCTGCCTGTCCGACCGGCGCGCACGGCCGATCGCCGCCGGGCACCCGGCCCTTCCCGCGCAGGTCATCGTCGAACTGCTCGCCGACGACGACTGGGAGGTGGCCGAGGCGGCGGCGGCCAATCCGACCCTGCCGGCGGCGGTGATGCGGAGGCTGGCCACCTGAGGCGGCGACCGGCCTGGGGCAGATGCCGACAGGGGGCGTACCGATCCCACCACCTGCTGCTGCGGCTGACGGTGATGCGGGGTCGGGCGGCGGCTGATTCGATACTGCCACCTACGGTGGCGCCGGGACTGACGGTCTGAGCGCCACCCCGGCCGGGGACAGGTCTACCGGGGGGTGGTGGCGGTTGATTCGGCCCTGCTGCCTGTGGAGGTGCCGGGACTGAGGGTCTAGACGTCACGCTGGTCGGGCGCGGGGCTGCCGGAGGACCGGGGCGGGTGTGGTGCTGGCGCCTGTGGTGGTGCCGTGATTGGTCCACGCCGGGGGGCGGGTGTGGCTGTTCCTCGGTGATGGTGGGGGTGAGGGCCTGTCCCGAAAGCGGGTCGCCTGATCTTGCAGGAGGGGGTCAGGGGGTGATGGGGAGGGTGCCGATTTCGGTCATTCGGGTGGTGGCGTAGGTGGGGTCGATGAGGGATTCGGGGGTGTGGAGGCCGGGGGTGGGAAGGGGGCCATGGAGGCCGAGGAGGTGTTCGATGCCGAGGGTGATGCCGAGGGCGGTCAGGGGGCGCTGGCCTTCGGGGTGGGTGAGGTGGCGGGTCGTGGTGAGGGGGGTGCCCGCCGGGCTTGTGCCCTCGATGTCGATGCGGAACTCGATGGAGGGCGGTCCGCCGCGTCGTCTGCTCGTGGACTCGCCGGCCGCGAGGTCGAAGTGGACGTTGGGGGCGCCCGTGGCGAGGGCGACGCTCGGTACGTCCGGGATGGCGACCCGCTGGCCGGGGAGTACGACGCCGTCGGCGCAGGCGACCTCGACCGCCTCCGCCTCCGCGCCGCCGATCCAGGTGAAGACGCCGTCGCGGCGGACCAGGCCCGCCATGGAGACCGCCATCAGGCGTTCCATGTCCTCGATGGCGGCGGGGCCGCCGGCGTCCTGTTCGTCCAGTACCGCCGCCATGTGGACGGTCTCGACGTGCGCGAACTCCCGGGCCGCGTCCAGTGCCGCCAGGACGACGAGGCCCGCCAGGCAGTGGCTGGCCAGCAGGATCGGGGCGGCCGTGGTCCGCTGGGCGCCCGCGATGACCTCCGGCGTCAGGTCCATCAGGCCGCTGGAGATGCTGAGGTACGGCAGGCCGTGGTCCTGCGCGTACCGGAGCCCGTTGAGCCGGGAGTCCCACACCGTCGCGACCACCGCCGAATGGCTCCGCCCGCCCGGCAGGCCGAGGTCGCCGCGCCGCAGGTCGATGGTGACGGCGTCGGCCGCACCCAGCTCGTCGGCGACCCGCTGCGCGCGGCCGAGGTCACGCCCGGCGATGGTCAGCGGCAGTTCCGGGTGCCACCGCCGGAGCAGGGCGGCGGTACTCGCGCCCGCCTGACCCGAACCACCCAGGATCAGTACCGATTTCGAGTGCTCCATCGACGCTCCCCTTCCAGATAACCTACATTTTGTAGCCTACACTTTGTAGCTTAAGCTGGGGCCCCGACGCAAGGGAGGACCATGGCCCCGAGATCGACCCGCCTGTCCAAGCAGGCGAGGCGGGAGCAGTTGCTGGACGCCGCCACGGCGTTCGTGCGCGCCCACGGCGCCGACGGCCTGACCCTGCCCTCCCTCGCCGAGGCCGCCAAGGTGAGCAGGCCGATCGTCTACGACCACTTCGGCACCCGCCACGGCCTGCTGCTCGCGCTCTACCTGCGCCTGGACGAACAGCACCGGGCCGCGCTGACCGAGGCGCTGAAGGACGCCCCGCCCACTCCCCACGAGGTCGCCCGCGTCATCAGCGGCGCCTACTTCGCGTGCGCCACCGCCATGCCGGAGCTGAACGCCGTCGCCGCCGCGCTGCGCGGGATTCCGGAGCTGGACGCGATGCAGCAGGAAGTACTGGACAGGTACATCGACCTGATGGCCGACGCGCTCGTCCCCTACTCCGCGATCACCGGCGAAGCGCTGCGGCTGCGCTGCGTCGGCGCGCTGGGCGCGGCCGAGGCGATCGCCGCCGAGCTGACCCGGGGGCGGGTGAGCGCCGCCGACGCGGTGACCGCGCTGGCCGACCTCCTGATGGGCGGCCTGGACACCGGCCGCCCGGACGGCAGTTCAACAGCGCCCAGCGGGTGCAGGCGATCAGGGCGACCCTGATGACCCCCGCCGGAGCTGGGCGCCGCCGTGGCGGCGGTGCTACTCGTGGACGACCGGGTGCTTGACGACCGGGTGGTTGACGGACCAACAAGCGGCCACACCCTGTCCGCTACTGCTGCGAGAGTGATCCCAGCCCACCCAAGAAGGGAGCGACCTCCGCGCCGATGACCGTTCTCAGCACCCGGGCGCTCAACCGCGCGACCCTCGCCCGCCAGCTACTGCTCGACCGCGCCGACCTGCCCGCCCTGGATGCGGTCGCGCATCTCGGCGGCCTCCAGGCCCAGGAACCGCAGGAGCCGTTCGTCGGGCTCTGGTCGCGGCTGCGCGCGTTCGATCCGGCGGCGCTGTCGGACCTGCTGCTCGACCGCCAGGTGGTACGCGCGCCCCTGATGCGGCGTACCGTCCACCTCGTCACCGCCGCCGACATGCTGGCCTGGCGGGCCCGCCACGACGCCATGCTGCGGCAACGCGTGCTCGGTACCTACCGCCGCGAACTCGCCGGTGTGGACCTGGACGAGCTCGCCGCCGCGGGCCTCGCGGTGATGTCCGACGGCGAGCCGCGTACGATGCCCGAACTCGCGCGGGCGCTCACCGCCCGCTGGCCGGAGCCCGGACACCGGCCGCTCGGAGAGATGCTGATCGCCGGCCTGCTCCCCGCGGTGCAGTTGCCGCCGCGCGGTCTGTGGCGCGCCAAGGGCGGAGCGCGCTACGCCCTGGTGACGTCCTGGCTCGGGCGCGAGATCGACCCACCGGCCGCGAACGGCTCCGACCCGGTGGGCAAGGCGCTGGTACGGCGTTATCTGGCGGCGTTCGGGCCGGCCGCGACGGCCGACGTACGGGCCTGGTCGGGCCTCGCCGGACTGCCCGCGGCGGTCGCCGAGATGCGCGACGAGCTGGTCACCTTCCGGGACGAACGGGGCCGCGTACTGCTGGACCTGCCCGACGCCCCGCGCCCGGACCCGGACACGCCCGCCCCGGTACGCTTCCTGCCCGCCTTCGACAACGCGATCCTCGGGTACCACGACCGCAGCCGGATCATCGACGACGCCCACCGCGGCCTGTCCGTCGAGGGGGTCCGTGTCGTGCTGGTGGACGGCCGGGTCGCCGCGACCTGGACCGTCAAGGACGACACCGTGACCGTCACCCCGCTTGGCGACCTCACCCGGGCCGACCGCGACGCCATCGCCGATCAGGGGCGGGAGTTGGCGTCGTTCCTCTCCGATGGCGACGGCGACGGCGACGGCGGTCAGGTGGAGGTGACCGCGCCCCGCCCTCGTACCAGCGGAAGGTAGACCTCGTCCACGATCTCGACGAGGACGTCGTCGGGGGCGGTGGGCACCCCGCGCATCACGAACTCGTTGCGCAGCAGCACGATCGCCACGGTCGCGACCCGCGGGTGCAGCGCCTCGGGGGAGACCTCGCCGCGCGCGACCGCGCGCCCGAGGACGGTGAGCCAGGGGGCCGCCGCGGCCTCCCCGGACTGTTCCTGCAACTGCGCCAGTACCTCCGCCGCGCCGCCGGCCGCGGCGAGCAGGTCGCGCAGGATCGCGCCGAGCGGCGAACTCCAGTGGCGATTGGCCCCGCGCAGCAGCTCAAGGGCGTCGCCGCGCAGGCTGCCGGTGTCCGGCGAGGAGACCGCCGAGGTCAGCAGCCGGTACGCGGCGACGCCCAGTGCGAGGCGGTTGGGCCAGCGGCGGTAGATGGCGTTCTTGTTGGTACCGGCGCGGAGGGCGACCTTGTCCATGGTCAGCCCGGCATATCCGGATTCGGTGAGTTCGTCCACCGCGGCGCGCAGGATCGCCTCCTCCAGTGCGGCTCCGCGCCGCCGTGTCCGCCCGCCGCCCGGCTGTGTCATCGGATCCTCGCTCTCCTGGCCATCGGTACGCCGCGTACCGGTCCAATTGTGGTTGCCCTCCTCGTCCGTCGGCAACTAAGGTACGTGGCGTACCGTATCTTCCGAGGAGGCCAGCCATGCGCGCGAAAGGCATCAGCTACGACACCGGTTTCGTCAAGGACGGGGTGATCTCCCGCAAGGAGTTCGATCCCGACGTGGTCAGGCGCGAACTGACCGTCATCCGTGACGACCTGCACTGCACCGCCGTCCGCGTGATGGGCGGCGACCCGGAACGCATCGAGATCGCCGCCACGCACGCCGCCGACCTGGGCCTTGAGGTCTGGTTCTCGCCCTATCCGCTGGAACTGACCAACGCCGAGATCCTGTCGCTGTTCGCCGACTGCGCCGAGCGCGCGGAACGGATCAGGCGGCGCGGGGCCGAGGTCGTGTTCGTCACCGGCGCCGAACTCAGCCTGATGGTCAAGGGCCTGCTGCCCGGCGACGACTCCGCCGAGCGGGTACGGCTGCTGCGCGAGTCCGATGACCTGCCGGGACTCCTGGGCGCGACCGCCGCCCGCATCAACGAACTGCTCGGCCAGGCGGTGGCGCTGGTACGCGAGCGCTTCGGCGGCAAGGTCACCTACGCGTCGGTGCCGCTTGAGCGGGTGGACTGGACACTCTTCGACATCATGTCCGTGGATCTCTACCGGTCGGCGGAGATCGCGGATCGGTTCGCCGAAGGTGTCCGGACCCTTGTCGGGCAGGGCCTGCCGGTGGCGATCACGGAGTTCGGGTCGGCGGGGTACAAGGGGGCGGGCGAGCGCGGCGCGAACGGGCTGGAGATCGTCGAGTACGACCGGGAGACCGGCGCGCCGGTCCGGCTGAACGGCGAGTACGTACGCGACGAGGCCGGTCAGGCCGCGTACCTGCGGGAGTCGCTGGAAGCCTTCGAGGCCGCGGGGATCGACGCCGCCTTCGTGTTCACCTTCGCGCTGACCGACCACCCGCACCGGCCCGACGGCGATCCGCGCGCGGACCTGGACCTGGCCTCCTACGGCGTCGTCAAGGTCTACGAGGACCGCAACGGGGTCGCCTACCCTGACATGCCGTGGGAGCCCAAGGCGGCCTTCAACGCGGTCGCCGAGTATTACCACGAGCAATGAGACGCGGCCACTGACGTATTTCTCGTCATTATGAACAGCGGGCCGTGGTAACCGGAATCAAGGTGATCGACAATCTTGGCGTCCAGGCAATGGACGTGCCCCGGTGATTGGAGATCACATGCGTAAGACCGGGCCATTACTCGCCGCGGCCCTGGCCGCCCTCGTCGGCCTGACCGGGCTCACTCCCGCGCAGGCGGCCGGACCGGACCCCGCCACGATCGAGTGGGCCGCCTGCGCGCCGCCCGCCGAGAACTTCGAGTGCGGCACCCTCACCGTGCCCGTGGACTGGAAGAACCCGGCCGGGCCGACCGTCGAGCTGTTCCTGTCCAGGCAGCGCGCCACCGACCCGGCGGCCCGGATCGGGTCGCTGCTGGTCAACCCCGGCGGGCCCGGTCTGTCCGGTGCCACGTTCGCCACCTTCGACTTCTTCAGCCCGGAGGTCCGCCGCCGGTTCGACATCGTGGGCTTCGACGTCCGCGGCACCGCCAAGAGCAATCAGGTCCTGTGTTCGGGCGATCTCGTGGCCCAGTATCCGGACACGTTCATCAAGAACCAGGCCGAACTCGACCACTGGCGGGATTTCAGCACCCGCATGCGCGCCGACTGCAAATCCCGCACCGGACCGGTGTTCGAGCACCTGGACAGCATTTCCGTGGCCCATGACATGGACGCCGTCAGGGCCGCGCTCGGCGAGGAGAAGGTGAGTTATTACGGGATCTCCTACGGGACGGTGATCGGCCAGGCGTACGCCGAGCGGTTCCCCCGCCGCATCCGGGCCATGGCCCTGGACAGCGTGGTGGACCACAGCGCCGGCCGCGAGCGCTATTTCCGGGACACGGCCGCACACGCCCAGGGCGCCTTCGACGCCTTCGTGAAGTGGTGTGCGGGCGAGCCCCGATGCGCTCTGCACGGCAAGGACGTACGCGCGATCTGGACGCGCCTGAAGGACCGCGCCGAACGCGGTGAGCTGGGCAGGATGACCAAGTCCCAGGTACTCCGGATCATCTTCAACGGTTCGTACGCGCCCGCGTGGTACTCCGCCGCCGAGCAGATCGCCCGACTCGACGCGAGCGCCCCGCAGGCGCAGGCACCCCTGCGGGCCCCGGGTGACTTCCATCTGCCCTGGCAGCTCTTCTGCGCCGACTTCGACATGCGGATCCGGGACTACCGGGAGTACACCCGGCAACTGCGCCACGCCAAGGCCGACGCCCCGGACATGGAGTTCAATCCGTCCACGCTGACGGTCAACTCCTGGTGCCTGAGCGAGCCGCGCCCCATCCCGTATCCGCAGCGCCGCCTGCGCGCACCCGGCGCCCCGCCCATCCTGGTCGTCAACTCCCGCAACGACCCGATCACCGGCCACGCCTGGGCGGCCAGTGTCGCCCGCCAGCTCGGCAAGGCCGGCCGGTTGCTCACGTACGAGGGCACCGGGCACACCGTCTACGACCGCAGCGACTGCACGATCAGCACGATCGACCGGTACCTGATCGAGCTGAAGCCGCCCGCGTACCGGGCGAGCTGCCCCGCCGTACCGCTGGAACCGCCCGCGGAGGCCCTCAAGCCGAACGACTTCCTCCTCCAGGACCTCACCGACCGGCTGACCCCACGCCACTGACCAGCCCGACCAGTGGGCCTCGGCCCGCCAAAGGCCGAGGCCCACTGTTCAGGAGGTCTCCCCCGAGCGCAGGACGCGATCGATCTCCCGCCGGATCCTCTCCTCGGCGGGCTCCTTGGTGACGCCGAGGCCGGTCAGCGCCCGCACCGCCGGCACGTCGTCCAGGGCCAGGACGCCGAGCAGGATGTGCTCGGTGCCGACGAAGTCGTGCCCGAGCCGCAGCGCCTCGCGGGTCGCGAGGTCGAGCGCCTTCTTGCCCTCCCCGGCGAACGGGACCGCCCGCCCGGCGTCGCCGTCCACGTCCCCCGGCCCGAGGGCGGCCGTCACGGCCTCGCGTACCGCGTCGCCCGACGCCCCCAGCGCCTCCATCGTCGTGGCGGCCAGGGCCCCGGGATCGCGCAGCATCGCCAGCACCAGGTGCCCCGCCTCGATCCGCTCGTGCCCCCCGGCACGCGCCTCCTCCTGAGCCTGTACCACGACGGCCCGCGCCCGGTCGGTGTACCGGCCGAAGGCCTGCAGGTCCTCCGCCAGCGTGGGGGTGCCCCCGCTTCTGGGCACGAACCGCTTCTGCACGGCCTGCTTGCTGACCCCCATGCTGCGCCCGATGTCGGTCCACGAGGCCCCGGACCGCCTGGCCTGGTCCACGAAGTGCCCGATGAGATGATCGGCCACCTCGCCGATGTGCTCCGCAAGGGTCACCGCATCGGTCAACTCCCCCAGCGGGTCACCGTCCGGATGCCTGCCCTTGATCGCGTTGATCAGGTCGTCGAGACGAACGCTGCTCTCCATGCGTCAACCATAAGTTGACGTTTCTCAAACGTCAACCACTGGTTGACGCCTCTTCTGGAAGGCCAGGGCGGCGGCGACACAGGCGAGCGGGATGGACGGCAGCACGTACCGGTGGTCGAAGTCCAGGGCCGCCACCGGGCCCACCAGCAGGAACATCGAGAAGGCCCAGGGGAGCAGGGCCGCGCGGCGGCGGCCGATCGCGCCGATCATGCCGACCAGCAGGATGACGCCGAAGAGCGGGCCGTGCAGGAACCAGGGGTAGGGATAGGCCGCCAGGATCGTGCCGAAGGGCTCGACCGAGCTCAGGCCCTGGATGTCGGAGTCGTACTCGCGACGGACCTTGCCGATGAGGGTGTGCTCCTCGGGCAGCGTCCAGGCCCCTTGGGGGAACGTGTTGGCCAGGCTGACCCGTTTGGGGTGGTTCACCGGCTGCCAGGTGAAGGCCAGCGAGGTGTCCTTGACGATCTCCCTGAGGTAGTCCAGCGGTTGCGCGGCGATCGCCTTCAGCGCGAACGACCTGGCCAGTTCGTTGTGCGAGAACCGGTTGCCGGGCAGCCGGTTGAGCGCGGAACCGGGCAGCCAGACGTACTCCGAGGCGGCGTCCGTCACCGAGCCGTTCGGGCACATGACGGCCTCGCGGGCGGGCGGGCGGATCACCGAGCAGTCGGCGAAGGTCATGGTGCGGGCCCACAGGGCGATGCCGTCCGAGCCGCTGAGCGCGAACCGGCCGTGGTGCTGGGCGTACCAGCCCGCGTACCCGGCCAGCGGCAGCACCGCCGCGACCAGCAGGGCCGCCGTCCTGCGCCAGGGTGTGCGGCGCAGTACCAGCCACAGCGCGGCCAGGCCGATCAGCGGCACCGCGGCGGTGCGGGTCAGCCCGGCCAGCGCGAGCAGCAGCCCGGCCAGGGCGGCGGCCCGGGTGGAGACCTCGCGCCGCCACATCAGCGCCAGCAGGCCCGCCACGACCAGGAAGATCACTTGCAGGTCGGACAGCACGGCGTGCTCCAGCCGCAGGAACGCCGGGTCGAACAACACCGGCGCCGCGGCCAGCGACGCGCCCCACCCCGGCAGCGACCAGCGGCGCAGCAGCAGGTAGATCATCGCCCCGACGCCCAGCCCCATAGCGTGCTGTACGCCCGCGATCAATTCCACGCTCTGGAAGGGCCGCAGCAGCCACAGGAACCACGAGTACCCCGCCGGGTGAAATGCTCCTTGCGGGCGCATATGTATGGCAGTGTCCAGATAGGTGAACGAGTCGTACCAGTAGAGCTGCGCGGTGTTGTACCCCAGCATCACCAGCACGCGTAGCGCGACGGCCGCCGCGAGCACGAAAAGGAAGATTCGGTGCCCGGATCGTACCCGAGTGGTCGTTTCACTCGGTCGCGGCCGCGCCAGGACGGCTGCCATGTCACACTCCCCCGTTGTCCCGGCCGGGGCGATCCCGGCCTTGGGGGCGGTAGTCCATCGTGCGCCGGATAACCTGAACGTCACTCAAATGGGTTATGTCCGCGTTATCTGGACAGCGCCAAACTGGCGGTATTTCGGATCTTCCGGGGGTGACGGTGCGGGTTCTGGTCGCAGACGACGAGCGGATGCTCGCCGATTCGATCGCCGAGGGCCTGCGGGGTGAGGCGCTGGCCGTGGACGTCGCCTACGACGGTGACGCGGCCCTGGAACGCCTCGGTGTTCACGACTACGACGTGGTGATCCTGGACAGGGACCTGCCCGGCGTCCACGGCGACGACGTGTGCCGCACGGTGGTCGAGCGGGGCTGGCTGGTCAGGGTGCTCATGCTGACCGCGGCGGGCGACGTGCGCTCGCGGGTGACCGGGCTGTCGCTGGGGGCCGACGACTACCTGCCCAAGCCGTTCGCGTTCGAGGAACTGCTGGCCCGGGTGCACGCGCTGGGCCGCCGGGCCAGGCCCGCCGATCCGCCGATGCTGGAACGCGCCGGAGTACGCCTGGACTGGGCGCACCGCCAGGTCTTCCGCGACGGGCGGTACGTGCCGCTGGCCCGCAAGGAGTTCGGGGTGCTGGCCGAACTGCTGCGCGCCCAGGGCGGGGTGGTCTCGGCGGAGCACCTGCTGGAGAAGGTCTGGGACGAGCACGTCGATCCGTTCACCAACACCGTGCGCACCACGATGATGAAGCTCCGCAAGAAGCTCGGCGGTCCCCAGATCATCGAGACCGTGCCGGGATCGGGGTACCGCATCCCATGAGCATGCGCATGCGCTTCGCCCTGGCCTGCGCGGGGGTGTTCCTGCTGCTCTCCTCGCTGGTGGTGGTCACGGTCTACTTCGTCGTGCGTTCGAGCCTCGAGTACCGCGCCTCGGTTTTCACCCCCGACCGCATCACGACCGTGCGTCCCGACGGGCGCACGCTGTCCTCCAAGCGAGACTCCAAAGGCTATGAGCTGGCCCGCGGCTTCGGGATGGAAGTACGCGCCACCTACCAGCGGAGCGCCCTGGACGACGTGCGGCTGGGCGGCGGGATCGCCGTGGTCGCCGGGACGGCCGCGGCCTTCGGGCTCGGCTGGCGTACGGCGGGCATGGTGCTCCGCCCGCTCAGGAAGGTGACCGAGACCGCGCGCCGGGTGGCGCAGAGCCACGACCTGACCGAACGCCTCGGGTACAAGGGCCCGCGCGACGAGGTCAAGGAACTGACCGGCATCTACGACACGATGCTGGACCGGCTGGCGCGCTCGTTCGACGGCCAGCGCAGGTTCGTCGCGAACGCCTCGCACGAACTGCGCACGCCGCTCACCATCAACCGGACCCTCGTGGACGTCGCCGTGCGGCGGCCGGACGCGACCGAGGACGTCAAACGGCTCGGCGAATCCCTCCTGCTGGTCAACACCAGGCACGAACGGCTGATCGACGGGCTGCTGGCGCTGGCCGAGGGGGAGCAGGCGGTGCTGGACCGCCGGCCGTTCGACCTGACCGACGTGGCCGAGCACGTGCTCGACCAGGCCGCCAAGGAGGCGGCGGAGCAGCAGGTGCGGCTGCACCGGCTGCTCGATCCGGCCCCGACGCTGGGGGAGGCGGTGCTGGTCGAGCGGCTGGTGCAGAACCTCGTGGAGAACGCGATCAGGCACAACCACGCCGATGGCGAGGTGTGGGTGACGACGCGGCGGCGGGCCGACCGGGTGGAACTGGTGGTCGCCAACACGGGGCTCCAGGTGCCGCCGTACGAGATCGAGACGATCTTCCAGCCGTTCCGCCGGCTGCACGGCGACCGGCTGCGCTCGGAGCGGGGCAGCGGGCTGGGGCTGTCCATCGTACGGGTGATCGCCGACGCGCACGGCGGGACCGTGACGGCCAGCCCGCGGGAAGAGGGCGGCCTGACGATCAGCGTCGAACTCCCGGCCGACCAGAACACCGCCTGACTCCCCGGGCCGGCGGGTTCGCTTGACGCTGGGCCGATAGTGACTGTTTACTATCTTCACGTGGAGGGGAAACGGCGCCCGCGGGTAGCGGCACAGCAGCGGCGTGAAGAGGTCATCGAGGCCGCCCTTGCGGAGTTCGCCCACAAGGGCCTGCACGGCGGCTCGACGATCAACATCGCCCGCCAGGCCGACCTGTCGCACCCCAACCTGTTCCGGCTCTTCTCCACCAAGAAAGAGCTGTTCGTGACCGTGCTGACACGGGTGTTCGAAATCATCGACCGCGAGATGGTGCAGCGCGGCGAGGCCGCCGGGTCCGACCCGCGGCCGGCGATGTCCAACGCCTGGGGCGGGCTGATGGAGCGTCGCGAGCTGATGCTCATGCTGTTGCAGGGGTACGCCGCGAGCGACGACCCCGACATCCGCGACCTGATGCACCGCTCGACCCGGTCGGTCTTCGAGCGGGTCGAGGCGATGCCGGAGATGAACGCGGACACCGCGCACCGGTTCATCGCGGAGGGCGCTCTCTACATGATGGCCTCGGCCATGGACCTCCCGGCACGCGCGGCCGAGGACCCCTGGGCGGACCGCTTCCTCGCCTCCGGCGGCAGCCAGGGGAACACCTCTGCGTGACCGGGGCTGTGCATTCGGTAGCGGGATGGCATATAGTTACCTACCGTAACGTTCCGTGATCGCTTAGTTGGCAACGATCAGGACGGTCCTGTCCCCCTGATCCCCCGCGTGCGCTGTCCCGTCCCAGTCCGTTCTGACGACCCCTAGGAGAGAGGGATGTCGCAGACCACCGCCACCACGTTCCCCCCTGCCGCCCTGGCCGACCCCTACCCCTTCTACCGCGAGCTGCGCCAGGCCGGCCGCGTGCACCACGTGGTCATCCCGTACGGCCGTGCGGCCTGGTTCGTCACCGGGCACGCCGACGCCTGCACCGTCCTCAACGACCCCGGCTTCAGCAAGGCCCACAAGCATTCCGAGAAGCGGGCAGGTGGCGGCGCAGGCAGCGAGAGCGCCTTCGCCGACAACATGGTGAGCACCGATCCACCCGAGCACACCCGGCTGCGGCGGCTCGCGCAGGCCGCGTTCACCCGACGCAAGATGGAAAACCTGCGCTCCCGGATCGCCTTCCACACCGGCAACCTGCTCGACTCCATGGAGCGGGCGGGCCGGGCCGACATCATGGCCGACCTGGCGCTCCCGCTGTCCACGCGGATGATCTCCGACCTGCTCGGGCTGTCCCCCGCCGACGACGGCATCCTGCACGACCACGCCGCGGCCCTGCGCCTGGACCACGCCGTCATGATGCAGGAGCGGCCCGACCCGGCCGCGATGGTCGCCCGGTTCCGCCGCGAGCAGGCCGTCCTCGGCGACTACTCCCGCCGGATCATCGCCGAGAAGCGGCAGACCACCGGCGACGACCTCGTCCACGACCTGATCGCGGCCCGCGACGGCGACAACCGGCTGTCGGAGCGCGAGCTGGTGGCCACCGTGATGCTGCTGATCACGGCGGGCTACATCACCAGCGCCAACGTCATCGCCAACGGCGTGCACGCGCTGCTGACCAACCCCGACCAGCTCGACCTGCTCAGGCGGCGGCCCGACCTGATCCAGTCGGCGGTGGAGGAGTTCCTGCGCTACGAGGGCTCGATCTCGGTCGTCGAGGGCCACGCGGCCACCGACATCGACCTCGGCGGCGAGGTCATCCCCGCCGGGTCGCTGATCTTCCTGCCGATCCACTCCCTCAACCGCGACCCCGCCGTCTTCCGAGATCCCGACCGATTCGACATCACCCGCTTCCCCAACCCGCACCTGGCCTTCAGCAGAGGCGTCCACTACTGCCTGGGCGCGCACCTGGCCCGGATGGAGGCCGAGGTATCGGTGCTCGCGCTGGTCCAGCGCTTCCCCGGCCTCGTGCTCGACCACGACAGGCCCAACGAGCTGTGGATGCACCACTTCTTCATCCGCACCGTCAAGACCCTGCCCGTACGGCTCGGCTAGCCCGTCCCCCCGTCCCGACAGGAGCCGGAACATGCCGCAAAGCCCGCAAAGCCCGCAACTCCACAGGTTCCCCTTCCAGGTCGCCAACAAGTTCGAGCCGCCCGACGTGCTCGCCGAGATGCGGGCCGCCGACCCGGTGGTGCGCATCGTCCTGCCGTTCGGGCTGGAGGCGTGGCTGGTGACCCGGCATGCCGACGTCCGCGCGGTCGCCGCCGATCCGAGGTTCAGCAAGCAGGCCGCCACCACGGCGGGCCGCAGCCCCATCCCGATGGTCAGCGGCTCCAAGGCGCTGTTCTGGATGGACCCTCCCGAGCACACCCGGGTACGCAAGATCGTGTCGGCCGCCTTCACCGCCCGCCGGATCGAGGCGCTGCGCCCCCGGGTCGAAGGGCTGGCCGCCGACCTCGTCGACCGGATGATCGCCAAGGGGCCGCCCGCCGACCTGATCACCGAGGTCGCGCTCCCCCTGCCGCTCGCGGTCATCTGTGAGCTGCTCGGCGTACCTGGCGACGAGCGGGAGCGCTTCCAGGAGTGGGCCGACCAGATGCTGTTCACCGGGGCCGCCGCGCCGGGGCAGGTCGAGCAGATCCGGGCCGCGCGCGAGGCGCTGGACGAATACCTGGGCGACCTCATCCGCCGCAAGAAGGCCGCGCCCACGCCCGCCGACGACATGCTGACCATGCTGCTGCGGGCGCACGACGAAGACGCCCGGCTCACCGAGGAGGAGATGCGGGCCTTCAGCGTGGTCCTGCTGGTGGCGGGCTACCACACCACCACGGGGAGCCTCACCCACGCGATCTACCACCTGCTGCGCGACCCGGCCCGCTACCGGCTGCTGCACGACCGGCCCGAGCTGATCCCCACCGCGGTGGAAGAACTGCTCCGCTACAGCCAGATCGGCAGCGGCATCGTGACCATGCGGGTCGCCACCGAAGACGTCGAGATCGGCGGGGCCGAGATCAAGGCGGGGGAGGCGGTGCTGCTCTCGATCAGCTCCGCCAACCGCGACGGGTCGGTCTTCCCCGACGCCGACGCTCTCGACCTCGCGCGCGCCGACAACCAGCATCTGGCGTTCGGCCACGGCATCCACTTCTGCCTGGGCGCCCAGCTCGGCCGGCTGGAGCTGGGGGCGGCCCTGTCCGCGCTGGCCACCCGCCTGCCCAAGGCACGCCTGGCGGTCTCCGACAGCGAGCTGAGCTGGCCCCCCGGTCAGATGATCGCCCGCCCGGTCACCTTCCCGCTTACCTGGTGACCTGGAGGGGCATGGTCCGTCCGGCATGGGTGAGCAGGTCGAGCGCGGCGGCGGTGGCGTCGTCGGCCGGGAGGTAGACGAGCAGGCACTGCTCGTCGGGGCCGGGCAGCTCCAGGCTCTCGTACGCGAGCACCAGCTCACCCGCCTCCGGGTGCGCCCAGCGCTCCACCCCGGTGCGGGCGGGCAGCGCGCCCGTTTGGAAGCGGTCACTGAACCGGCTGCCCGCGGTGATGGCCAGCTCATCGGCCAGCCGGACGGCGTCAAGGTCGCCGAGCGCGGCGGCGGCCCGCAGCCCGGCGGCCCGCTCGGCGGCGACGTGCTCCCAGTCCGGGAAGACCGTCATCGCCCGCGCGTCGGTGAAGACGTACCTCGCCAGGTTGACCGGCCACGCGTCGAGCAGGCCGGTGGGGGCGGCGAGCCGGGCGTACCCCTCGGTGTTGGCGAGCAGGTCGCCGAGCCGGTTGACCACCAGGGCCGGGGTCGGTTCGAGGCGGTCGAGCAGCGCCCTGACCGTGGGACGCACACCGTCGGCCGACCGCTCACTGCCCTGGCAGGTGCCCCCCGAGACGGTCTTGACCAGCCGGTACAGGTGGACGCGCTCGTCGCTGGAAAGGCGCAGCGCGTCGGCGAGCGCGCCCAGGATCTCCGTGGACGGGCGGCGGTCACGGCCCTGCTCCAGGCGGGTGAGATATTCGACGCTCACCCCGGCCAGCGTGGCCAGCTCGGCCCGGCGCAGGCCGGGAGTACGGCGGCGTGGGCCTCCCGGCAGGCCGACCTCGGCGGGTGTGACGGACTCGCGCCTGGACCGCAGGAAAGCGCCCAGCTCATTGCCCTCCATGCCGCCGAGTCTATGGCGGATCTGGGTGGCCCTGGGAGGGCCAGCCCTGTGCCGGTCTCCCTGGGCGGTGTCTCCTCCGGCAGGCTCGGCCGCATGAGCACTTTCACCGAACGAGAGGTCGCCTACCTGGCCGGTCAGCCGCTGGGCCGGCTGGCCACGGTCGGCCGGGACGGCAGGCCGTCGGTCCGGCCGGTCGGTGTCATCTACGATCCGGAGGCCGAGGCCCTGGTGATCGGCGGGGTGGCCGGTTCCGGCATGGCGGGCAGCAAGAAGTTCCGGGACGTCGCGGAGCGCCCCGACGTGTCGTTCGTGATCGACGACCTGGCCACGACCGACCCTTGGGCGCCGCGCGGCATCGAGGTCCGCGGGCACGCGGAGGCCCGCACCGACGGCGGCGAGGAGGTCGGGCGGCGGCTCGGCGCGCCGTTCCCGTTCGAGGCCGCGTGGATTTTGATCCGGCCGCGCCGGGTCCTGGCCTGGGGCATTGACACCGGGTCCTACCGGCTGACCGCGCGCGACGTGGCGTGAGCGGGATGCGTTATCGGCCGCTCGGCCGGACCGGGCTGCGGGTGTCGGAGTTGTTCTTCGGCGCGATGACGTTTCATGAGCGCGGGGACGTGGCACGGTACCGGGCCATGCTCGATGCCTACGCCGAGGCCGGGGGCAACGTGATCGACACGGCTTCGGCGTACGGGGAGAGCGAGCCGATCCTCGGCGAACTGCTCGCCGGCCACCGGGACCGGTTCGTGCTGGCCAGCAAGTACTCGATCTCCCGTGACCAGGACGATCCGAACGCCGGGGGCAACCACCGCAAGAACCTCGTGCTGACGCTGGAGCGCAGTCTGCGCCGGCTGCGGACGGAGTACGTGGACCTGTACTGGGTGCATCTGTGGGACCGGCACACGCCGCTCGAAGAGACGATGCGTGCGCTGGATGACGTGGTACGCGCCGGGAAGGTGCTGTACGTCGGCATCTCGGACGCTCCCGCCTGGGTGGTCAGCCGGGCCGACACGCTGGCCGAATGGCGGGGCTGGACGCCGTTCGCCGGTCTCCAGGTGCCCTACAACCTGCTCAAACGGGACATCGAGCGGGAGCTGCTGCCGATGGCGGAGGCGTTGCGGCTGACCGTGGCGGCCTGGGCTCCGCTGGCCCGCGGGGTGCTGTCCGGCAAGTTCCTCCAGGACGGTACTCCGCAGGGTGACACGCGAGTCGATCCGGGCACGCTGACCGCTCGGGACCACGCGGTCGCGTACGCCGTAAGCCAGGCCGCCGCCGACCTGGGCACCACGCCCGCCCGGGTGGCCCTGGCCTGGCTCCGCGCCCGCTCTCCGGTGATCCACCCGATCATCGGCGCGCGCGATGTCGCCCAGCTCACCGACAATCTGGGTGCGACCGAGGTCGAACTGCCGGAGGAGATCGTCGAACGGCTGGCGGCGGCGGCCGAGTTCGAGGCGGGGTTTCCGGCGGACTTCCTGGCCGAGTGCGAGGCCGATCCGTGGGTGTTCGGCAAGGGGCGGCCTGGGCTGCTGGTGTCGTAAAACCAAATATGTAGCCCGATCTCATCAATCCGCAGGACATTACCCGCGAAATCCGTCACTAGCGTGGGGATCCGTGCCGCGCACACCACCAGGAAGGAAGTCCCGCATGGCGTCCCCGCGCAAGACGTTGATCACCGGCCTGGCCACGCTCGTCGTGGGGGCCGCGCTGTGGCGGTACGGGCTCGACGTCGAGATCGTCATCTTCGCGCCGTCCAAGATCGGTGTGGTGCTGATGGCGATCGGCGGGCTGGAGACCCTGTACGGCCTCTACAAGATGGCGGCCGCCTCACGCCGCACCGAGTGACGGTCAAGGCCGCGAGCTGCGCCCGCGGCGAAATCCCCTGCTCGACATCGCGGATCAGGGCTACAAATGAAGCATGGCTCAACCGCGCGGAGAGAGGGATCCGGCCGTGACAGTGCACTTCTTCCCACCTCACGATCCCCAGCCGAAGCGGGGCGAGGACCCGTCGGCCGGCAACGGTTCGATCGTGGAGCTGGGCCGCCGCTGGCCGAAAGAACCACTCCGCTCCCTGCTCGGCAAGGCCCTCCGCCGCTTCCGCCGCGACCAACGCCGCACCCTCGCCGACGTGGCCGTCGCCGCCAGCATCTCGGTCCCCTACCTCTCCGAGGTCGAACGCGGCCGCAAGGAGGTCTCCTCCGAGATCCTGGCCGCCATCTGCGACGCCCTCGGCATCGAACTCGCCGAACTCCTCACCGCCGTCGTCACCGACCTCACCCCGACCCGCCCCGCCTGGCACGTCAGCCCCCCCGCCCCCAACCTCACCCACCCCACCCCACCCGGCCCCGGCACCGTCGTCTCCCTCTTCGCCGCCTGACACCGGCCGACGCCGCTCTGCCATTCCCGGCCGTATGGTCTGTGGGTCCGTCGTCGTTCCCGTATGCGCGGCGTTGCGGCGGTGTCCCGCTCAGCGGTCAGATGTGCGGCGTGTCCGGGGGCGTGGGCTGCCGTCCTGGTGGCGTCGTGTCCTTCTGCGCGGGGGGGCGGTGTTCGGGCATGCCGGTGTGTTTGCCGAGGTCGTGCGCTGGTCCTCGGTACGGCGGAGCCTCCTGCCTGCCGCCGCCCGTGCTCGGTAGCGCCCTGGTGTCCGGCGTTTCGCGGGTGATGTGCCGGTGCGCCGTACCGAGCACCGGCTGAACGGGTTCATTTCCCAGCGTCCATAGCACTCCGGCGGCGAGTGGTGGATCGCCGCCGTGCTCTGATTGCGGGTCCGATGTGATTTACCCGGTGAAGAGTGGGGCAGGGCGATAGCGTAGCGGTGTAGTTCGTGTGAGATCAGCACCTGGTTGAACACCATGACTGAACCTTTTTCAACCTCAGGTTCCCAGGTCAAAGGCGGTATGCGAGATGCCGTATCCGCTTGACCAGGCGTCCTGCCGCGGCATCAGGCCCGGCCCGAGCCCGGTTGAAAAAGGTTCACTGGGAGGAGACGGAAGGGCATGGCGCTTGCGACTCTGCCGCTGGATGATTTCACCATCAAGTTATGTATTATGTTGGCCGGTTCCGGGTGGGATCGGTGGCGGCTTGATGAAGTTTGGCGGGTCAACCGGCTGGGCGGGAGGGCCGATACGTCGCTGCCGCAGCAGATCTTCCAGAACTTCGAAAACATGCTCACAGTGCGCGGCAGGGAAATGGTGGCGTTGCTGCACTCTGACCTGCCTGCCGTCTCCGGGTTCTGTGTGCCCTTCGCGCTCTTCTATATCCCGGACGATGAAGACGGCCCCGATGTGGCGTCACTCCAGGATCTGCAAATCCGCGACCCCGCTTGGTCTTTCGCTGATACGGTGAGGAAGGGCGATTTCGACGAGGTGTGGCGGCAGGCATGTCTGCCGGTGCAAAAGTCGCTCGGCGTTCCCATGCTGACGGGATTGCATGCCGACGACGAATGGCATCACGCGGCCTGGCGTATCGATGACCGGTTGCTGGTGCTCGCTCAGGCCGAGGATTTCAATTCCACAGTCTTTACGACCAGGCGGCCCTCTGGCTGGTCGATCTCCCGAAGGACGCCCGCCTTCCCACTGGTGACGACCTGTACGACGTTCTCGTCACCGCGGCCCTGGGATGAAGCCGGTCGCACCGGCCCATGATCCTCGTCTGTTCGCGGCCCTCCTCACCGACGGCGCTGTTCTGCGGCGGTCTGGAGGGGGCGGGGGCGTTTGTCTGTTGATAAATTTTGAATTGGTTGCCACTACGCCTGAGCGTGGCTACGGTTGGTGTGTGAGGGCGCATGCGTGGGGGTGCGGGCGCTGTGATGACGGGTGACGAAGTTAAGCTGCGAGTGTGGCCGGTCGATCCGGATTTTCGGGGAGATCCCCAACCCGCTTGAGTGGAAAATCATCTCGGACAGCGATTTCGATCGCTTCCAGGGGGCCGTTGACGCTGAGGACGTCTATCGGGCATGTATATCGATGTTCCGCTGCCATGGCTGTGGTCGGCTGTGGGTCTACTGGGGCGGGTTTGAGGGTACGCCGGTGTGTTACAGGCCGGAAGGCTGATTGTTCTGGAACCGGGGGCGTGCGGAGTGGCCGGCCTTGATGACTGGCATGATGCGTATTCGCGGGTGTACCAGGATCCGGGGCGGGTCGGAGAGGTCAAATCCGGGGTGTGGGGGGCGTACGCTGGATTTGGTTTTTGTGGTTGAGGGTGTGGATGCCGGGTGGGGGATTCCGGCCTTCTGGTGTGGTGGTTGTGATCGGGGGCCGGCGTTGTGTGCGTTCGTTGTGCCGGAAGGTGGGGAGATCGTAGTGCGTGGGGCGGGGAGTGAACGGGGGCGAATTTCGGACTATCGCATTGTGGTGGAGTGACGATCGACGGAGACATACACCCGAAGAGAGGATGACGCTCATTATGACCACTGTTCACACGCTGGAAACCGACGGTGTGCAACTGCACTACGAGGTGCGCGGGGATGGGCCGGTGTTGGTGTTGGTGGGGTCGCCGATGGCGGCGGTGGAGTTCGGGTCGTTGGCGGAGGCGATGGCCGGGGAGTACACCGTGGTGACGCACGATCCGCGGGGGATCTCGGGCAGTGTGCCGGCCGATCCGGATCAGGATTCCACGCCGGAGCTGCGGGCGGGCGATGTCGTCGCGTTGCTGGACGCGGTCGGGGCCGAGACGGCGGACGTGTTCGGGAGCAGTGGTGGGGCCGTGACCGGGCTCGCGCTGGCCGCGCGGTATCCGGAGCGGGTGCGGACGCTGGTGGCGCACGAGGCGCCGGTGCTGGAGCTGTTGCCCGATGCCGACGAGCAGCGGGCGATCGTGGACGGCATCGTCGAGACGTACCGGCGGGAGGGGGTCATGGCGGCCTGGCAGGCGTTCATGAAGGCATTCGGGGTCGGTGGCGATGACGACCAGGGGCCGCCGCCGCCGTCGGAGGAGTCCCCGGAGACGTTGCTGGAGAACAGCAGGCGGTTCTTCCTCCATGAGATGCGGCCGACGACCAGGCATGTGCCGGATGTCGCGGCACTGCGGGCCGGGCCGGTGCGGGTCGTCGTCGGGGTCGGCGCGGAGTCGCGCCCGCTGACGACGTACGACACCTCGGTCGCGCTGGGCGCGCGGCTCGGCGTCGAGCCGGTGGAGTTCCCCGGGCAGCACATCGGCTTCGTGGACAGGACGAAGGAGTTCGCGGGGGTGCTGCGGCGGGTGCTCCGCGAGCGGGCCTGAAAAGGAACCGACCGGTTGGTATCTAGACTCGCCAACGGGCCAGGGACGGCCAGGAATTAGATACCGAGCGGTCTGAAGCGAGTAGGATCGGGCGCGGCGGGCCGATGCGGAGAGGCTTGACGTGGCGGATCTCAGTCCCAGGAGCCAGGGCGACCAGGGCCGGCGTACGATCGTGCGCGACCCCGAGGGAGCGCGCCGCGCCCTGCTCGCCAGCGCCATCCAGCTCTTCGAGAAGAACGGCTACGCCGCGACCTCCGTGCAGAGCATCACCGCCGCCGCCAACCTCACCAAGGGCGCCTTCTACCACCACTTCAAGAGCAAGGAAGACCTGCTCTTCCACGTACACGACCGGTTCATCGACTACCAGCTCTACCGCGCCCGCAAAGTGGTCGCCGACGTCAAGCTGCGCGCCGACGCCAAACTGCGCCGGCTGATCGTCGAGGCGCTGCTGGAACCGATGGCCATCTACAGGTCGGAGATCACCGTGTTCCTCCAGGAGCGCCGGTTCCTCTCCGGGGAGGTCTTCGCCGAGATCAAGCACAAGCGTGAGGAGTTCGAGCGCCATTTCGTGGAGGTGATCGAGGCGGGCATGCGGGAACGCGTCTTCCGGCAGGTGGGGCCGCCGCGCATCGTGGCGTTCGGGATCATCGGGATGGGCGCCTGGACGCATGTCTGGCTCGATGGGGAGGGCGCGATCTCACCGGCGGAGGTCGGCGGCACGTACGCGGAAATGGTCGTCAACGGTCTGCGCTGAGGCCCGCCGGGGGACCCACGTCGCCCCCGCGGGCCCGCCCGCACATCCGCCGAGCTTGACGCTCCTATGGTGGTCGTGCAGATTGATGACGTCTTCCGGTTGGGAGCGACATGGATTTCGCGATATTAGGACCGGTCGAAGTCTGGCAGGACGGAGCCCGGATACCACTGGGAAGCACCAAACAACGGGCCATGCTGGCCGCGCTCATCGCGGACGCCAACCGGCCGGTCGCCGACCATGTGCTGATCGAGGCGTTGTGGGGCAGCGCGCCGCCTCGTACCGCCGGTGACAACCTGCGGCTTTACGCCAGCAGGCTGCGCCGGGTCCTCGGCGCGGACCGGATCGTACGGCGGCACGGCGGGTACCTGCTCGCCGTACGCCAGGGCGAGCTGGACCTGCACCGGTTCGCGACGCTCGCCGACGGCGGGGCCGCGGCCCTGCGGCGCGGCGACCACGACAAGGCCGCGGGCCTGCTGCGGGAGGCGCTCGCGCTGTGGCGCGGC
Source organism: Spongiactinospora rosea (assembly GCF_003315795.1). Classification (GTDB taxonomy): domain Bacteria; phylum Actinomycetota; class Actinomycetes; order Streptosporangiales; family Streptosporangiaceae; genus Spongiactinospora; species Spongiactinospora rosea. The sequence continues at coordinate 132,887 of NZ_QMEY01000009.1, read as the reverse complement.
CCCGCGTACGCCGAGCTGGACGCGGGAGACGACGCCCCCCGCCTGGAGGAGTGGCGGCTGACCACCCTGGAGAACCGCATCGAGGCCGACCTCGCGCTCGGCCGCGGCCCCGACCTGGTGGCCGAGCTGGTCGGCGAGGTGGCCGCGCACCCGCTGCGCGAACGGCTGCGCGGCCAGCTCATGCTCGCGCTGGCCAGGAACGGCCGCCGGGCCGAGGCGCTGACCCTGTACGCCGAGACCCGCCGCCTGCTCGCCGACGAGCTGGGCGTCGAACCCGGCCCCGAGCTGCGCGAACTCCACCTGACCATCCTTCGCGGCGAGGTCGCCCACGGCGGCGCGCCCTCCCCCGCCCAACTGCCGCTGAACATCGCCGACTTCACCGGCCGCGAGGGCGAGGTGACGGCGCTGATCGAGCGCCTGAAGGACGACACCGCGGTGCCCGTCGTGGTGATCTCCGGGATGGGCGGGGTGGGCAAGTCCGCGCTGGCCGTGCACGTCGCGCACCAGATGATCGACGCCTTCCCGGACGGCCAGCTCTACGCGAACCTGGGCAACACCGACCCCGCGTCCGTGCTGAGCGCCTTCCTGGGCGCGCTCGGCATCTCGGGGCTGAGCGTGCCGGAGGACGTGCAGGCCAGGGCGGCGCTGTTCCGCAGCCACCTGGCCCGGCGCAGGGCGCTGATCCTGCTGGACAACGTCGCCACCGAGGAGCAGGTCCGCCTGCTGCTGCCGGGCAGTCCGACGTGCGCGATGCTGGCCACGAGCCGGACCCGGCTGTCCGGCCTCGCGGGCGCCCACCTGGTGGACCTCGACGTACTGCCCAGGGTGAAGGCGGTGGAGCTGTTCGCCCGGGTGGTCGGGCGGGAGCGGGTGGCGGCGGAGCCCGCCGCGGTGACCGAGATCGTCGACCTGTGCGGGCAGATGCCGCTGGCGGTCCGCATCGCGGGGGCCCGGCTGGTGGCGCGGCCCCGGCGTACGGTGGCCTGGCTGGCCCGGCGGCTGCGCGACGAGCACGGCAGGCTCGACCAGCTCGTGGCGGGCGACCAGGCGGTACGCGCGAGCCTGTCGCTGAGTTACGTCGGGCTGACCGAACCGGCGCGGCGCGCGTTCCGGCTGCTCGGCCTGCTCGACTGCCCCGACTTCGCCGCCTGGGTGGCCGCCGCGCTGCTGGACTGCTCGATCCACGAGGGCGAGGCGCTGGTTGACGAGCTGGTGGACGCGCAACTGCTGACCGCGTTCGGCACCGACAGTTCCGGCAATCTGCGCTACCGGTTTCACGATCTGGTCCGCCTGTACGCCAGGGAGCACACCTCCCCCGAGGACGACGACGCGGTGGCCCGCGCCCTCGGCGGCTGGCTGGCGCTGGCCGAGCGGGCGATGGTCCACGTGCCGGGGGCCTGCTACGCGATCATCCACGGCCCGGCCGCCCGCTGGGAACCGCCGGCCGTCGTCGTACGCGAGTACCTGGCCGACCCGATGGCGTGGTTCGCCGACGAGCGCCGGGCGCTGATCGCCGCGGTACGCCAGGCGTGCGCCCGTTCCCTGGACGACCTCGCCTGGGACCTCGCCGCCTCGATGGAACGCTACTTCGACGTCAGGGGCTACTTCGAGGACTGCCGCCGGGTCAACGAACCCGCGCTTGAGCTGTGCCGCAAGACCGGCAACCGGCTGGGCGAGGCGGTGATGCTGCGCGGCCTGCTGGACGTCACGACCTGGATCGGCACCGGCTACGACGGGGAGGCGATGGCCGCCCTGGACCGCAAGGCCGCGCTGCTGCTGGAGATGTTCCGCGAGATCGGCGAGCACCGCGGCCTTTCCGACGCGTACGCGATGCGCGCCTGGGGCCTGGCCGCGGCCGGGGAGAGCGAACGCGCCCTGGAACACGGCCGCGAGGCGCTGCGCCTGGCCGCGGAGACCGGGCACACGGGGGGCGAGGCGCGGGCGCACCTGGCGATGGCGGTGGCGCACGGCGAGGCGCGTACCGAGCAGGCCACCCCGCACCTGCGGCAGGCGCTCGCGCTGGCCAAGGAGATCGGCAACCGGCGGTTCGAGGCGACCGCGCTGCAGTTCCTCGGGATCTCGCACACGGCGGCGGGGGAGTTCGAGCAGGCGCACGAGTGCCTGATGGGCTCGCTGGAGATCTGCAACGCCTCCCCGGACCCGGCGTCGGAGGCGCTGACGCTCGTCGTACTGGCCGGTCTGTACGCCCGCACCGGAGACGAGCGCGCGCGCCGGACCGCCGAGACCGCCGAGTCGATGAGCAGGCAGTACAACCTGTCGCATCACCTGGCCGACTCCCTCGCCGTGCTCGGCGGGCTGGATCTGGCCGAGGGGCGGGCGGCTTCGGCGGTGCGCAGGCTGGAGGAGTCCGTCGGGCTGTGGCGGGCCAGGGGGTGGAGTTCGTTCCTGGGGCGGACGCTGCTGGTACTGGCCGACGCGTACGCCGCCGTGGGCGACCTCGACGCTGCGGAGGGGTGTCGCGCCGAGGCCGCCCAGGTGATGAAGTGATCACGCGTACCGGGCCGGTCCCCGGATGGGGGCGTGCCCCCGTTGCCGCCCCCATCCCCTCCCGCTACGGCCAGAACGGCCGGGGGCATCGTCTTGGATGACGCTACGACCACGGGGACGGGAGGCCGTGGTCGTAGCGGGCGTTCGTCGCGCAACGTCCAGTCCATCCGGATCCGACTCCTCGCGAGCGGTTGCCCCAGGAAAGATTGAATCCCGTCGCTGTATAGCTTTCGTATACGACCGCGGACAGCCTGACGGTTCCGCGGGCGTCCCGTGGGCGCACACCCGCCTCTTTTGTAACGCCGGTCGGCCGGCGGCAAAGGAGGGGGTGTGTTGGGACGCTCGGCAAAGGAGCTTTGGTGAAGCTGAAACAGACGGGACTGGCGGGCATCGCCCGTGATCCCGCCGCCTTCGAGGCATTTTACGAGCGCCACTTCAACGACGTGACGAAGTTCCTGGCGAGGCGGGTGATCGACCCGCAGACCGTCGCGGACCTCACGGCGGACGTCTTCCTCGCCGCGCTCGACTCGGCGCACACCTACCGGCCCGGCCGGGGGAGCGAGATCGCCTGGCTGTACGGCGTGGCCCGCAACACCCTGCTCGCCGAACGCCGCAGGTCCGTCAGGGAGCAGCGGGCCAACCGCAAGATCGCGGGCCGCCGGCTGCTCGACGGGGACGACATCGCCCGTCTCGAAGAACGCATCGACGCCGAGGCTTCGGCCCGCCTGGCCATCGAACGGATGGCCGAACTGCCGGACAAGGACCGCGCCCTGCTCGAACTGGTGGCCATCGACGGCCTCAGCACCGCCGAGGCCGCCGCGGCGCTCGGCATCCGGCAGGGCACGGCCCGGGTGCGGCTGCACCGGGCCAGACGCTCGATTCACCAGGTTCCCGGCATCATGCCCGCGATCGGAGGAACGAAATGAACAACGGTTTCAAGGACAGGTTGCTCGTGGAACTCAAGGCGGAGGTCGCCGAACGGGCGGCGCGGCGGCGCTCCCCGGCGCCGCGCTGGATGCCCAGCCGCCGACTCCTGGCGGGGGCCGGGGTCGTCGGGGTGGCGGCGGCGACGGCGCTGGTCGTACCCCTGGTGACCGGCCAGGAGCCGCCCGCGTACGCGCTGACCGAGGGCGCGGACGGCTCGATCAACCTCAAGATTCACGAACTGCGCGACGCCGACCAGGTCGAGAAGGACCTCGCCGGGTACGGGATCACCGCCGACGTCACCTACCTGCCGCTGGGCAAGCGCTGCGGCAACGGCCGGGCCAAGCGGCTCCCGGGCGACGATGTCGAGTTCACCAAGGAGCAGATAGGGAGCAAGGACCCCGTTGTCCAGCAGCAGGTCCGTGATCTGCTGGACAGCACGCCTTCGGCCAAGGCCATCCGCCCGCGCGACGGCATCACGATCTATCCGCAGTACATCAAGCCGGGCCAGCGGGTGCTGATCGAGGCCGCGGAGAACCCGGGGGAGGTCAGCGTCGCGAATCCGGGCGTCGTCTGGTCGTTCTCCGGCCACCTGGTGGAGGGCCCGATCGCGCCGTGCGAGGTCGTGGACGACCCGTCGGCGTTCGAGGTCGGTGACGCCACCCCGCCGCCCGGTAGCTGAGTCACCAGCCCAGTTCGTCGCAGCCGGTGTGGTCGCGCGGCTCGACCTGAAGGGTCGCGTGCGCCACGCCGTGGTGCTCGCGCAGCAGGTGGCGGGCCCGGTCCAGTACGGCGTGGCTGTCGTCCGGCTCGCCGGTGACGAGGTGGACGGTCGCCACGTTCATGCCCGAGGTCAGCGTCCACAGGTGCAGGTCGTGTACGTCGCACACGCCGTCGATGGCGGCCAGGTCACGGGCCACGGCCCCGGCGTCCATGCCCTCGGGTACGTGCTGGCCGAGTACGGCGAACACCTGCCTGCCGAGCGCGACCGCGCGGAAGGCGACGAACGCGCCGATGGCCAGGGCGACGACGGTGTCCCAGTACGCCTGACCGGTCGTGGTGATCAGCCAGCCCGCCGCGATCACCCCGACCGAGCCCGCCGTGTCGGCCATGACCTCCAGGTACGCGCCCTTCACGTTGAGGCTCTCGCCGGCTCCCGACCGGAGCAGCAGCAGGGCGACGACGTTGACCGCCAGGCCGATCGCACCCACGATGAGCATCGGCCCGGCGGACACCTCGGCGGGGCCGCCGATCCGGCTGATCGCCTCGATGACCACGTAGAACGCGACGCCGAGCATCATCACCACGGCCAGCAGCGAGGCGAACACCTCGGCCCGGTAGGAGCCGTAGCTGCGGCGTCCGGTGGTGTCGGGGCGGGTCGCGATCCGCGTGGCGACCAGGGCCGCGCCGAGGGTGACCACGTCGGCGGCCATGTGACCGGCGTCCGACAGCAGTGCCAGCGAGCCGGAGAGGAGGCCGTACACCAGCTCGACGACGAAGAAGGAGCCGATCAGCCCGAAGGAGACCGCCAGTCGCCAGCGGTGCTTGGCACCGGCGTGGCCGCTCGCCTGGCCGTGCCCGTGCCCATGACCGTGCCCGTGCCCGACGCCCATCAGGTCTGCTCGCCGCGCTCGGGGTGGATGAGCTCGCTGTGCTCGGTGTGGGCGAGCGCCAGGTCGAGCAGCATCCGCACGTGGGGGTCCTCAAGGCGGTAGTAGGCCATCCGGCCGGAGCGGCGGACGGCGACGATGCGGTGCGCCCGCAGCAGGCGCAGCGCGTGCGACACCGCCGACTCGCTCTGGCCGGTCACCGCCGCGAGGTCGCACACGCACAGCTCTCCGTCGAGCAGCGACACCAGCAGGCGCAACCGGCCCGCGTCGGACAGCAGCCCGAAGACGTCGGCGGTGTCGTCGAGGTCTTGCGTGGCGGGCATCCGCTCTCGCACCGCGGCGACGCGGGGCGCGTCGACGACGCGCACGGTACAGCCGTCGATGTCGATCAGGCCCTTGACGTCTGAAGAGCTATTCATATGAGCAAGATAGCCGCGAGGCGCCGCGGTCTGTCAACCGGGGGGCGGTGTTCTGACCGGAAACGGTCAGAACACCGCCCCGGCGGGCGATCAGGCGCCCTTGGCGGCCTCGAAGCGACGGATGACGTCGTTCCAGTTGATGAGACCCCACAGCTTTTCCACGTAGTCCGGGCGGACGTTGCGGTACTGCAGGTAGTACGCGTGCTCCCAGGCGTCGAACACCAGCAGTGGCGTGGTGTTCATGCCGATGTTGCCGTGGTGGTCGTAGACCTGCTCCACCACCAGGCGGCGGCCCAGCGGCTCCCAGGCCAGCACGCCCCAGCCCGACCCCTGCACGGTGGCCGTGGCGGTGGTGAGCTGCTTCTTGAAGTTGTCGAAGGAGCCGAAGTGCTCGGTGATGGCGTCACCGAGGGCTCCGTCGGGGCGGTCGCCGCCGTCCGGGGAGAGGTTCTCCCAGAAGATGGTGTGCAGGACGTGGCCGGAGAGGTTGAAGGCGAAGGTCTTCTCCAGGCCGACGAGCCCGCCGAATTCGCCCTTGTCGCGGGCATCGGCGAGCTTTTCCAGCGTGTCGTTCGCGCCCTTCACGTAAGCGGCGTGGTGCTTGGCGTGGTGCAGCTCCAGGATTTCCCCGGTGATCGCCGGCTCCAGGGCCGCGTAGTCGTAGGGCATGTCCGGAAGTGAGTACTGGCCCATACGTAGGCTCCCTTGTTGCGAATAATATGCAACAACGATACTCACGCAGCACGCCCCCAAAAGCCCGGGGCCCCGTGAATCACGGGGTTTCCGGCAGCAGCCGGCGCAGGGCCGCCGCCGAGGCGGAGCCCGGTTCGGCGGTGAACATCACCAGCCGCTGCCCCGGGTCCTCGGGCAGCTCGAACACCTCCTCGGCGAGCGTCATCCGGCCTGCGCGCGGATGCTCGAACCGGGCCGTCACCGAGGCGCAGGTACGTACCGGGTGCTCGGCCCACAGCCCGGCGAACTCCTCGCTCTTCATGGTCAGTTCGCCGATCAGGCGGGCCAGCTCGGGGTCGTTGGGGTAGCGCCCGGCCACGACCCGCAGGAACGCCGCGTGGTCGCGGGCCTTGGCGGGCCGGTCGGCGTACAGCGCCCGGTGGACGGGGTCCAGGAAGACCATCCGGCTCAGGTTGGGCCGCCGGTCCTCGTGCCGCGGCCGCTCGAAGTCCAGGTGCCAGGCGAGCAGGGCGTGGGCCAGGCGGTTCCAGGCCAGTACGTCGGCGCGGCGGCCGACGATCATCGCGGGGACGGCCTCGATCGCGTCGATCAGCGCCCGCTTGCCTGGCGGCAGGTGCTCGGGACCGTGCGGCGGTGCGTGGCGTACCGGGTGGGAGATGCGGAACAGGTGGGCGCGCTCGTCCGCGTTGAGGCGCAGCGCGCGGGCGATGGCGGCGAGTACGGCGTCGGAGACGTTGCCGCCGTGGCCCTGTTCCAGACGCGTGTAGTAGGCCACGCTCAGCCCGGCGATCTGGGCCAGTTCCTCGCGGCGCAGGCCGGGGACGCGGCGCCGCCCGCCGTACGGCGTGACGCCCGCCTCGTGCGGCGGCATCGCGTCACGCCGGGAACGCAGGAAGGCCGCCAGCTCGGCGCTTAGTTCCATATGTAGGAGTATGGGCGATTCGCCAGCGGTCAGCCTGACCCTGCCGGTGGTAGGAAAAGCGGGTGGCTGGGTAAGCCCGCGCGGCCCGCCCAGGGTGGGCCGCATGACCGTCGACACCCGCACCAGGATGACCGGTCGCGAACGGATGATCCTGGTGATCCTCCTCGGCGCGCAGTTCATGCTGGCCGCCGACTTCTCCATCTTCACCGTCGCGCTGCCCGCCATCGGCGGCGCGGTCGGCCTGGACCTCGCCGCGCTGCAATGGGTCGCCACCGCCTACGCGCTGCCCGCGGCCGGGCTGACGCTGCTGTTCGGGCGGGTCGCCGACCTGTACGGCAGGCGGCGCATGCTGCTCACCGGCATGGCGATCCTCGCCGTCTCCTCGGCGGCGGGCGGCCTGTCCGGCGATCCGGTCGCGCTGCTCGCCGCCCGGGTCGCGCAGGGCCTGGCCACCGCGATCACCATGCCCGCCGCGCTGTCCCTGATCACCACGTCCTTCGCCGAAGGGCCGTTGCGGGAACGCGCGCTCGGCCTCAGCGGGGCGCTGATGGCCACCGGGTTCACGGCGGGTTCGCTGCTCGGCGGGGTGCTCACCGGCGCGCTGAGCTGGCGCTGGGCCTTCCTGATCAACGTACCGGTGGCGCTCGCCGTACTCGCCGCCGCTCCGGGACTGCTGCCGCGCGGGCGCGGCACGGCCGGGGGCGCGCTCGACCTGCCCGGCGCGCTCGCCGTGACCGGCGGCATGGTCGCCCTCGTGTACGGCGTGACCACCGAGCCCCCCGCGCTGCTGCTCGCGGGCGTACTGCTCGGGGCGTTCCTGTGGATCGAACGGCGCAGCCCCCGGCCGCTGGTACCTGCGGGGATGCTCCGGCGGCCCACGGTGAAGTGGGGCAATCTGGGCGGCCTGGCCACCGTGGGGATGGCCACCGCGACGACGTTCCTGATGACGATCTACCTTCAAGGCGTGCTCGGGTACTCCGCCACGGTGACCGGCCTGGCGCTCGGGATACCGGGGCTCGCCGCCTTCGCCGGGTCCGTCGCGGCCCCGGCCCTGATCAGGCGGTGCGGCTCGCACGCCGTACTGTCCGGGGGGCTCGCCGTCCAGGGGGCCATGACCGCGTTGCTGCTGTTCACCGGTACCGGCCGGGGCGCGATCGGGCTCGTGATCATCGTGGTGGGCGCGTGCTTCGCGGGGAACATGGCCGCTGTCGTCGCCTTCACCGTCACCGCGACCTCCCGCATCCCCGATCACGAACAGGGGCTGGCCACGGGCATCGCCACGATGACCCAGCAGGTCGCGATGACCCTCGGCATCCCGGTGATCAGCGCCGTGGTGGCCGCCGCGACCGGGCCGTCGGCGCAGGCCGTACTGTCCGGTATCCACGCGGGCCTGCTGGCCAACGCCGCCATTCCGCTGGCGGCGGCGGCCTTGATCGCGTTCTTTCTGTCATATCGTAACGCAGAGTAGATATTCGGATACGGATTGTGAAAGAATGAAGGTGACCGAAACGCGCCGTCCCCCGGGCCCGTCCCTCGGCCGTTGCGAAAGGACCTCACATGACGCGATTCACCGGTCGTCCGACCGGTCTGGGCACGGCCGCGGCCCACCTGTACGCCTGTGGCGCGCCCGCATCCGCGTCGTCCGGCGTGTCGGCGCGGCCCCCGACCATCTTCCAGCCCTTCGCCCACCGCATGCATCGGGAGGCCGAGCGCGCGGGCGACGAGTCGATCGCCTGGCTGCGGGGGTTCGGCATCGAGTGGCCGGCCGGCCAGTGGGAGGAGATCGAGAGCGAGCGCTCGGGCTACTGGTGGGGCCTTTTCGATCCGGGCGCGGCCGACTACGAGCGCTTCCGGCTGGGCGCGGACCTGCTCACCGCGCTGTTCCCCTTCGACGACGCCTACTCGGGCAGATACGCGCGGGCCACCCCGCCCCAGGCGGTGACATGGGCCGGTCGATGGCTGCGGCTGCTCGACGACCCCCGCTTCGCCGAGCCCTGCGGGCACCCGGTCAACGCGCCGATGGTCGATGTGCTGCGCCGCGCGGCCACGATCGCCACGCCCGTCCAGTACCGCCGCTTCGCGGAGGCCGAGCGGGTGTACATCAGCAGTCTCGGCTGGGAGTTCGCGGGCGAGGACGACACCGTGCGCACCGACATGGGCGAGGCCGCCGCGTGCCGCTTCTACACCGCCGGGGTCGGCGGGATCATCGGCCTGCTGCCCATCACCCATGATCTGTGGATCAGTGACGAGGTGGCCTGCCAGGGCGTCTTCCGGGCCTACACCGAGGCGGCGATCCTGGTGATGTCGCTGTACAACGACCTGTTCTCCTACGCCAAGGAGCAGGCCGACGCGCCCGGCGACGTCAATGTCCTGGCCGCCGCCGCGCGGGAGCACGGCGGGGCGCTCGACACCGCTTTCCGGAAGGTCGTCAGCCTGCACAACCAGGCGATGGACCGGGTGGTGCGCCTCGGTTCCCGGCTGCGGGCGCTCGGTTCACCCGACCTGACGCACTACACCAGGGCGGTGGAGGAACTGATCGCGGGCAACCTCGAATTCGGCCGGGCCGCCGTCCGCTACCGAGACGGCGAAGACATCCTGCCCCCGTACACCATCACCCGCACCCCACCGCCAGCGCCCCTCGGCCCCACCGACATCGCCACCTTCGCCTGGTGGTGGGACGAAGAACGCCTGACCGGCCAGCGCACCGCCCTGCCGATCCAGACCCGCGTCCGCCGCCTCAGCGTGGTCGCCGGCTGAGGCGGGGATCACGGCCGCCGGGTGCGCCGGGGAGCCGTCACCGTGGAGGCATGCCGTTACCGGGCATGCTGCCCGATCTCGGAGGGCCGGGCTACCGGCCGATACCGTGGCGACCATGGCCGACCGGCTTCACCAGGGGCGCAGACCCCAGGGCGGGCGTGTCAGCCGGTGCTGGAACGGCGGGTGAGCGGTGGCGCTCGCGAAACGCCGGGCACAGTGCGCGACTGTGAACGGCGGTCGGCGAGAGAGGGCCTGCCGTACCGCTTGTCACACGGGTACCATCACGGCCGCCGCGCGCGGCGATCACGCCGATGACCTGCGGCCTGGTCCGCCGGGCGGTCACCTACCGGCCGTAACGGCCGGTCACATGGTTCCGGGCGCCGGCGGGCCACCCTGCTGTTCGGCCTTGCGTCAGCTCAGCGGGTCGCGGGTACCGCGCTGGTGCTCAAACCGCGCTGACCCAGCGTGCCGCGATTGTCGTGCGGCCGTCGGCGTTGCTGAGGATGGAGGCGTTGTTGCCCGCCGTGCCGATGGACTTCGCGTAAAGGCTCACGACGTCGTTCGCGGCGAATTCCGCGAAGATCGTCTGCCCGGCGGTGGCCTGGCCGACGAGATTCGCGGGGCCGCCGCCACCGGCCAGCGCCTGACTGCCCTCGATGAGGCTCTGCCCCTTGTAAAGGACCGTGCCGGCCCACTGGTGGGAGTTCGCGGCGCCCACGTTGATCACCGAACGGGCTTGGTAGGAGACCTCCCACACGCCGGGGAAGGGGATCGTGATCGTCAGGCCCGCCGGGTGGATCTGCTCATAGGCGGCGGTGAGGAGCTGGTTGAGGTCGAGCGGGCCGGTCTGGACCCATAACTTGGAGGGGCCCTGCTTGGGAGGCACATAGGCCGGTGACGTCATGCCTCGAACGCTAGCCCGACGCGATCAGTGTGGCAGCGATCTTGGCGGTTGGACTCCTATCACCATTCTGGTACGGCAGTCTCACACTCCATCGGTAGGCCATTCGATGGTATGGCGCGGTCGGTGGATCGAGGAGCCGAAGGTCGGCGGGCGGCCTTCCCTCGGCCTCTCGTCCGTGTGATGGGCGTCTCGCGCCCGTGATCAGGCAGTGTCGCCGCGGACGCCGTTCAGCAGAGTCCGGACGAGCGATTCGGTGAACCGCTCGGGAGACTCCAGCGGTTCCTGCGACCAGGGGCGGAACAGCATGGGCAGCACCCGGTCATAGCAGGCGCCGACGAGCAGGGTGGCCGCCGCGTCGGCGTCCATGTCCGGGGCCAGGCGGCCGAGGCGTTGCTCGGCCGTGAGGTGGGCGGACATGTGCTGGCGGAGGTTGTCGCCCTTCACCGATCGCGGGAGGGACTGGAAGCGGGCGAGTGCCTTCGGCTGGCCGAGCAGCGCGGCGAAGGACGGCATCACGCGTTCGTGCAGGTCGAGGATGTGCCGGAGATGACCTGCGAGGCTGGCCTCGATGGTGCCCGTGCCGGGGGATGGAGGCGGCGGCAGAGTACGCTCGGCCGCTTCGATGTCGGCCAGCAGGGCGTGCGCGAGTAGATCCTCCTTGTCGGCGAAGTAGTTGTAGAGAACGCCGTCGGCGACCCCGGCCTCGCGGGCGATGGCTCGGACCGTCAACTGGGCGGTCTGCCGTTCCGTGATGAGACGCCGGGTGATGCTGATCAGGTGGTCGCGCAGCCCCGGGCTCTCGGGGGTCCGGAGGACGGCGGCGGGCCGGGGCATGTCGGTTCCTTACGGTTTGGCGTTGATTCTCGTGTTCTGGAAGGTCCGGAACAGCCATTGTCCGTCCTGCTTGACGGCGACCTTGGTCTGGATCGACAGATCCTCGGGACGGCATTCCTGCTCTCCGGGGCGGATGATGCAGTTTCCGCTGGTGATGACCACTGCCATGGCGGGCGTGAGGAAATCCACGATGCGTGTCGTCGGTGGGGACATCCGGGTGCCCGCCATGAAGGTCGCGAATCCCTCCTGCATGGTCTCGGTGATGGCGGCCCGTCCGTGGAAGTGCCCGCCCATGACGTCGATGAGGTCGGCGTCGTCGGTGAAGGTCGCGGCGAAGGCGGCACCGTCATGGGCCCAACTGTCGATCTGCTGCTGTTCGAGCTCTTCCAGGGCGAGTTCGTCGGCGGCGTGGGTCAAGATGGCTCCCTCTATGAACGTCGTTCATGAACAGCGTTCACGCTACCTGACGATGCCCTCGGGTGCTCCAAGGCCCCCGCGTTTAGGTGACTTCGGGCGAGGGGAGCAAGCCCTCACCGGCTGGAGGAGCAATGGTTCCGTAAGCCCGATGGAAGGGGAGAGTTCATGGTTCTTGTACTGCCCCTTGTTCGCAGAGTGGCCGCGCTCGCGCTGGGCGTGACTCTGTGGGCGCCCTTCACGGCGGCCCCGCCCGCCGCCGCGCACCCGGGATCGGGGATGGGGATCTTCACGTACATGGAGATCACCGTCACCTACACGATCAGCGGCAGGGTCGTTTCGACAAGCCTGAGCTGCGACCCCGACAACCGCACCCACCCCAACCCGAAGCAGGCCTGTGACGTGCTGCGCAAGGCGGGCGGCGACTTCAGCAGAATCCAGCCCATCCACCGCGCCTGTCCCCATGTCATCGACCCGGTCATCGTCAACGTCGACGGGTTCTGGCGCGGTAGTGGCTTCGAGTACGAAAGAGAGTTCATCAACCGGTGCGTTGCGGATGCCACGCTTGGTGATGTCACCAGGTTCTGATCACCACCCCTGATCCTTCTGACAGGGCTCGATCAGGCTGATGTCAGGGCCACGTTGATGCGGTCGCGGAGGTCGGCCATCTCGCTGATCTTCGGGTGCTGGCGGGTGGTCTTCCGGAGGTCGATCAGGTAGTCGCGGATGCGGTGGGAACGCACTGACGCGGCGCGGTCCACGATCTCGGCACCGATGGCGGCGCCCTCGTGCGGGTCGGCACCCGCGATGTGCAGCCGGGCGACCAGAAGCAGAGTGAAGGCCCGCGCCCTGGCGGAAGTGTCCCTATGCGTGGCGGCAGCGGTAGTGAGTCGCCGTATCCCCTCCTCGCGGGAGGGCGCGTGGGAGAGTTCGGCCAGGGTGTGGCCGGTCTCTCCGGCGTGTTCGGCCGCGTCGTACCAGTGCAGCGGGCCGGAGGTGTCGATCGCCGTGATGTCCGCGAACAGGTCGTCGGCCAGCCCGACCGCCGCGATGGCCTCCTGGTCCCGACTGAGTTGGGCCAGCGCGCGGGAACGGACCGCCGAGAGCATGGCGCGGGCGGCGGGGGTGAGGCGGTCCGAGCGGACCTGTGCCATCTCGATGCGGGTGAGCGTGGTGTCGGGGTCATTCCGCCACAGGGCCTGCCGGGCCATCGAGGCCAGAATGATGGCCCGCTGCTGGAAGTCACCGGCTTCTTCGGCGCACATCAGGGCCAGCCGATACTGGCGGCTCGCCGTCTCGTGGTCGTAGATGTCGAAGGCCATGAAGCCCGCCACGCCGCTCAAGTACGCGACTGCGGAATACAGCTCGTCGTGCAGCTTGTCCGGACAGCGCGCGTCCAGCAGGGCGACGGCGTGCCGAAGTTGCGCGGTGACCGCTGGGCGGAGGAGACCGCCGCCGTACTGCTCGTCCCATTGCGAGAAAGTCTGGGCGACCGTCCGGATCTCCTGGATTTCGGTCATGCCGATTTTCGCGGGGATTGGGGTGGGCTTGGCGGGTTCGATGAGTGCGGAAAGTGCGGATGGGGTGAAAGTGGCCCCAAGGCCCAGTGCGGCGGCTGAGAGGAACTGTTTACGATCCACGTCGTCTACGTTATCAATAGGCTGCAAAGTCCTACGAGGAGGAGAAAAGCCCAATTCTGCGTCGGTTTGTACCTCTAGCACCGCCCGCAACCCGGATCGATAAGAGGCGCTGGGCCACCGGATCTCACCACGTTCCAGCTTGCCGATGTAGCCAGCGTCCAGCGCGGACATCTGCCCCGAGTGCTGGTGAATCCACTGGTTGACCAGGTCTGCCAGCTCCTGACGGGAAAGCTCGCTCCCCGCCCAGGTGGGAGATTCCTTCTGTATGCGAGCCTTGTGCAGTGCGTGGTTCAGCTTGTCCGGGTCTGCCGTCCGCTTCGCCATGTTCCAGGCCCTCCGGGATGACCATCGCTGACCTAAAGCATGCTTAATGTATCTCCCTTTCGTCGTTCACGCGGGGTGATTCTGCGCGCCGATCAGGGATTACCCGCACTTCCCCACACCGAGGAGACTGAGGGCCGCTGAAACAGCGGAACCCGCCGAACAACGGCCAGGAGTTCGGCGGGCCCCTAGATCGCACGCAGGAGGTGCGACCACGATGCACGATCGTACGGCGTTGCCGGCTGACGAGGGGAACGTATTCGGTGATCGCGGATGAATTCCTTTATGCTCGCATTCTGGCAGATACGCCCGGTGTCTCCGCCGGTCACCACCCCGGCCGAAACCGCGCGCGCATTGCACGACGCGCTCGCCCTGCGCGGCATCCATGCGGACCTCACCGGTGATCAGAACCGGGTCCGGCTGTCGCTCTGCTCCGGCCTGGTCGCCATCGTCCAGGACGACGGGATCTGGTGGCACAGCCCCCGCACGCTGCACCCCGGCATCCCGCTGTACGTCCACCGCTGCACCGTGACCGGCGCCGCCGAAGCCCTGGCCTGCGACTACGCCCTGCTGAACCCGGACGCCGAGGAGTCCCCCGATGTGGCCGTTCCCTGACGGGTTCCTCCTCGGCTGCACGGTACGCCCGCTGCTGGCGGTGTGGGAGGTCCAGGCCGGTGGGCGGGGTGCGGGCGGGGTGAGCGACTGCCCGGCCGCCGCCGAGGACGCGATGTTCGAGGTGCTGGACGCCTGCCCGTCCGGGCGGGGGCGGGTCCGGTACGCGCGGCTGTCGTGGGTCGGCGTGGGGTATGTGTACGGGCCGACCCGGCTGACCGCGCACCGCCAGGACGGCGTGACCGTCACGGTGTCCGGCGACGCGTGGGAGGGCCCTTCTTGAGCGGGCACGGCGGCGTGGTGCGGAAAAGGGCGTCGCCGTGCCGTACGGCGGCGGGCGGGTACGAGGTCGGCTCCCCGCCCGCCGCCACCACCTGAGACGCGCGGCGGCCGTTCTGTACCTTCCCTGGGCCGTACCGCGCTCTGCGGGCGGGCGGCGTGCCCCACAACGCCGCCCGCCCGCACCCACTTTCAAACCGGCTTCAATCCAGGACATGCCGGACGCCGCTGACCTGCGCGGACACCTCCGCGATGGTCCGGACCAGCCACATGACCGCCGGATTCTTCCCGCTCATGTGGTGCCACAGCACGCTGACGGTGAACCTGGGCAGCCGGAACGGCGGCTCGCAGACCTCCAGCCCGAAGTCCGCCGCCAGGACCTCCGCGACGTGCCGTGGCATCGTCGCCACGGCGGTGCTCCGCGCCAGCAGCAGCGGGACCATCGCGAAGTGCGCCGTCGAGGCCAGCTTGTGCCGCCGCAGGCCCTCCGCCTCCAGTACGTCGTCGACGATCCCCCGCGCGCCGTTCGCCGAGATCATGACGTGCGGCGCGGCGACGTACTCCTCCCTGGTCAGCGCGCCCGTCCGGCCGAAGGCCGTGCGGTCGTAGACGGTGGCGTAGCCGGACTCGAAGAGCACCCGGCTGCGGTAGTCCGGCCCCCAGCGGTCGGAGGCGACCACGCCGACGTCGGCGCTGCCCTCGTCGAGCAGCCCGGTGATGGTCATGCGGTTGGCGAGCAGGCAGCGCAGCGACGAGGCCGGGCTGGTCTCGGCCACCCTGGCGATCAGGCGCGGCATCAGCAGCGCCTCAAGATCGTCGGACATGCCGAGCCGGAAGACCGCGTGGTCGGCGGCGGGGTCGAAGGCCGGTTCGCCCGCCACGGCGACGTGGAGGGTGGTCAGCGCCGCCTCGATCCTGCCGCTCAACTGGCGGGCCAGCACGGTCGGCGCGACGCCCCCGGGCACCCGCACGAACAGCGGATCGTGGAACAGCCTGCGCAGCCGGGTCAACGACGCGCTGACGGCGGCCTGGCTCATCCGCAGGTGCTCGGCGGCCCGCGTGACGTTGCCCTCGCGCAGCACGGTCGCGAACACGACGAAGAGATTGAGGTCCACCCCGCGCAGCCGTGTCAGAACGTCGTCCGGATCGTTCACCGGCCACCCCCCACTACCAGGCACGATCGACCCGGTCGATGGGAATCATACGTAACTATTGTTAGACGTGATATTGGATACAAGCCTACCTTCGGGACAGTTCTCGCTCGTACCTGCGCGAGAGCCCGCACAGGAGGTAACCCCATGTCCCACCTACCAGCGGTCGGCACCGCCCACGCGTCCCCCAGGCCGATCCGTCAGCCGAGCCGGGCGGATCTGCGCTCACTCCGCGCTGCGGTCGCCGGGAACATTCTCGAGTGGTTCGACTGGACCCTCTACGCGGTGTTCTCGACGTACCTCGCCGCTCACTTCTTCGACAGGAGCGATCCGGCGTCCGCGCTGCTGGCCACGCTGGCGGTGTTCGCCGTGGGGTTCGTCGCCCGGCCGTTCGGCGGACTGATCTTCGGCGCGATCGCCGACCGGTACGGGCGGCGGGCCGTACTGATCTCGACCATCTCCACGATGGCCGTGACCAGCCTGGTCATCGCCCTGCTGCCCGGCTACGAGCAGATCGGCGTGTGGTCCTCGGCCGCGCTGCTGGCCACCCGCCTGGTACAGGGACTCGCCCACGGCGGCGAATCGGGGGTCTCCTACACCTACGTCGCCGAGATCGCGCCCGCCGAACGCCGGGGCCTGTGGTCCAGCTCCGTCTTCTTCGCCGTCACCCTCGGCGTGATGGCCGCGACGAGCCTCGGCGCGGTCCTCACCCTCGTCCTCGGGCAGGAGGAGACCGCGAGCTACGGCTGGCGGCTGGCGTTCGTCGCGGGCGCGCTTCTCGGGCTGTTCGTGCTGGTACTGCGGCGGAGCGCCGCCGAGACCGAGACGTTCAGCGACCAGAACCCGCAGGCCGAGGCGGCGACCGCGCCGATCGGCCGGGCGAACTCCCTCAAGATCGGCGGCCTGGTCATCCTGCTCGCCGCCGGGCACAACTGCGCTTACTACATCTGGGCCACCTTCGCGCCGTCCTTCGCCATCTCCGCCAAGGGGATGGACCCGAGCGGCGCGTTCCTGGCCAGCCTCGCCGCGCAGGCCCTCGCGCTGGGCCTGATCGTTTTCTGGGGGGCGATGTCGGACCGGATCGGCCGCAGGAAGCAGATCATCGCCATGGGCGTGGTCGCCATCCTGACGTACTTTCCCCTGTCACTGCTGATCAGCGGCGAGCCGTGGACCCTGTTCATCGCCCAGACGGTGGGCATGGGCGTGTGGGCCATGGGCGCCTCGATGTACCCGGCGATGGTCTCCGAGCTGTTCCCCACCCGGATTCGCGCCGCCGGGGTCGGGTTCGCGACCTCGGTCTCCGTCGCCGCGTTCGGCGGTACCGCGCCCCTGCTGCTGACCTGGAGCAACCAGTCGGGGAACGGCTGGATCTTCTGGCTCTGGATCGGGGTCCTCTCCCTGCTGGCGGTCATCGGCGGCCTGCTGGTCCGGGAGTCCAAGGGCAGCGACCTGCGGTCCGTGCCGAGCCCCTTCCGTCGCTCGCGCTGAGGAGGTACCGATGCCCGCGACACGCGTAGCGGTGATCCAGGCGGCCACCCGCCTCTTCGACCCCTGGCACGCCATCGACCTGGTGGCCGGCTGGACGGCCAGGGCGGCGGCACAGCGCGCCCGGCTGGTCGTCTTCCCCGAGTCCTTCGTCGGGGGCTACCCGAAGGGGAGCGACTTCGGGGCCGTCATCGGACGGCGTTCCGCCGAAGGGCGCGAGGAGTACCGCCGGTACTTCGAGTCGGCGGTGGAGGTGCCCGGACCGGCCGCCGACGCGCTCGGCCGGATCGCCGCCGACGCCGGGACCGTGCTCGTGGTCGGCGTCATCGAGCGGGACGGCTCGACGCTGTACTGCGCGATGCTCACCTTCGGCCCGGACGGCGCCCTGCTCGGCAAGCGGCGCAAGCTGCTGGGGGTGGGGGCCGAGCGGCTGCTGTTCGGCTGGGGCGACGCCTCCACGCTGGACGTCCACCCCACCGACGCCGGGCGGGTCGGCACGGTCATGTGCTGGGAGAACCTGATGCCCGCCGTCCGCATGGCGATGTACGCCCAGGACGTGCAGATCTACTGCGCGCCGACCGCCGTGGGCACCGAACTGGACGTGGTGACCGCGCGGCACATCGCCCGCGAGGGCCGCTGCTTCGTGCTGGCGGCCAACCAGGTGATGCGCGTTGCGGACTACCCGCCGGGGTACCTCCCGGCCACCGGGCCGGGGCGCGGCACGGTGATCTCCCGCGGCGGCAGCGTGATCGCCGGGCCGGACGGCGGCGTACTCGCCGGTCCGGTCTGGGACGAACAGACGATGCTGCTCGCCGATCTCGACCTCGACGAGATCCCGCGCTGGAAATACGACTTCGACGTGACGGGCCATTTCGCCCGTCCCGACCTTTTCCGGCTGACCGTGGATCGTTCCGTCCGGTCTGCGGTCAGTACGAGTGCGGGGTGACCTGTATGGAGAACACGTACCACATCACCTATGAGCGCAGTATTCCGGAGCGAAGGCCCGACGGCTTCCAGCCGAAGAACGCCCGCTGGTCGCTGCGCTGGCGGCGGCCCACCCCCACGTTGATCGCGGAATGGCTCGGCGTCCAGGGGGTCGAACCGGGCGGCGCCGCCGCCCGCGACTTCCTGACGGCCCTGCGGACCTCCATGGACGTCCCCGACGGGCCCGAGGCGTGGGAGGTCTTCTTCTGCCCGCAGGACGAGACCGGCCGCCCCGCCGTCGTGGCGGTCGCCTACTGGACCTCCGCCACGGCGCACGCGGCCTGGTCGTGCGGCTCCCGCTGGGCCGGCTGGTGGCACTCCCCGGCCCGGCTGGAGGACGGCGTCGGGTACTGGCGGGAGACCATCGTCTGCCCGTATGAGCGGCACGAGACCATCTACTCCCAGCCGCACTACCGGATCGGGCTCGGCCGTACCCGGGAGTCGGAGACCGTCGAGATCACCACCAACGGCTACTTCGGGGCGATGCGCGACCGGATCCCGTTGTCGGCGATCGACCCGCTTGAGTCCCCGCTGGGCGTCGAAGTCGTCCAGGGGCCGCCGCTCGATCCCCGAGGGCGGCGGATCATCGTGCACTCCCCGCTCAACACGTCGGTGATCCGGTCCGGGCAGTTCTGGCACGACTCCGAACCCGAGCAGGCCGCCGACTACGAGGACGCGCTGCGCCCCAAACTCGACCGTGGCATGGACCACCTCGAAGAGCACGCCTCGACCGGGACCATCTTCCTGCGCCGGTTGACCAACCTCGACGAGCACGGGGAGCCGCGCCGCGAGACGTCGATCTACGCCGTCCTCCAGGACATCGCCGGCCTGGAGGAATGGGCGGCCCGGCACGCCACGCACAAGGCCATCTACAAGCACCAGATCGCCAAGGGGCTCGAATACGGCCCCCGGCGGGACGTCATCACCTGGCACGAGGTCTTCGTCCTCCCGGAGAACAACCGGTTCGAGTACGTCAACTGCGCGCCCGGCACCGGACTGACCAGGATCGGCCCGTGGACGACCCCCGCCGCATGACCATCCCGACCCACGAAGGAAACCGACGCACATGACCATCACCCGCGCCGCCGTTGTGCAGGCGGCGACGACGCCTTTCGACAGCGCAGGGGCGCTCGACCGCGTCGAGCACTGGACCGCCGAGGCCGCACGGCAGGGCGCCGCCCTGGTCGTCTACCCCGAGGGCTTCGTCGGCGGCTACCCGAAGGGCTCACACTTCGGCGCGGTCGTCGGCTACCGCTCGCCGGAGGGCCGGGACGAGTACCTGCGGTACTTCAAGGGCGCGATCGAGATACCGGGCCCGGCCACCGGCCGGCTCGGCTCGATCGCCCGCGAGCACGGGGTCTTCATGGTCGTCGGCGCGATCGAACGCGCGGGCTCGACCCTGTACTGCACCGCGATCTACGTCGCGCCGGACGGTTCGCTGCTCGGCAAGCGCAGGAAGCTCATGCCGACCGCCGCCGAGCGGCTGGTCTGGGGGTTCGGGGACGGTTCGACGATGAACGTCCACCACACCGAGATCGGGCGGGTGGGCGCGGTGCTGTGCTGGGAGAACCTGATGCCCGCCGCCCGAATGGCGATGTACCAGCAGGGGATCGAGATCTACTGCGCGCCCACGGCGGTCGGCCTGGAGGCGCACCACGCGACCATGCGGCACATCGCCCAGGAGGGCCGCTGCTTCGTGCTCGCGGCCAACCAGGTGATGCGCGTCCGCGACTTCCCCGACGACCACCCGCGCCCCTTCGGGGACGATCCGGACACCCTGGTGTCCAACGGAGGCAGCTCGATCATCGGGCCGCTGGGCGACGTCCTGGCGGGGCCGGTGTACGACGAGGAGGCCGTCCTGGTCGCCGACCTCGACATGGACGACATCGTGCGCGCCAAGTACGACTTCGACGTGGTCGGCCACTACTCCCGCCCGGACGTCTTCAGGCTGCTGGTGGACACGAGCCCCAAGGCCCCCGTGTCCTTCACGGCCGAAGCGGGGGGCTCTGCCTGACCCGGCCTCATTCCACCTGCTGCCCGACGGCGGCGGCGATCGGCGCAGGTCCTTCGGTCAGCTCCAGGATGCGCCGCCGCACCTCGGGAGTGTGGACGAGCTCGGCGATCGTGGCGGCCACGTCGTCGCGGGTCACCTCGGTGTGGATCAGCGCGGGCGCGAGGCTGATCCGCCCGGTGCCCGGCGCGTCGGTCAGCGCGGCCGGGCGCAGGATCACCCAGTCGAGGTCGGTGGCGGCCAGCTCGACGTCGGCCCGCTTCTTGACGTCGATGTAGTGCTCGAAGGTGTCGGACACATGCCCGTCGCGCCCGGCCTCGGGGAAGACCGAGACCAGCACGAACCGGCGTACTCCCGCGAGGCGGGCGGCGGCGACGGCGGTGGTGAGCCCGCCCCCGTCGATCTTGGTGGTGGCCTCCGCACCGCCTTCCCCGCCGGCCCCGGCGGAGAAGACCAGCACGTCGGTGCCGCGTACCAGCTCGGCGAGCTCGGCGGCGGTGAGGCGGGTCAGGTCGCCGTGAGTGGCCTCGATGCCGTGCTCCGCGAGCGCCCTGCCCTGCTCGGGGCGGCGGTAGAGGCCGTCCACCCGGTCGCCGTCCGCGTGCAGGAGGTGGGCGAGCCGCGAACCGATGCCTCCCGCGATGCCCACGATGAAGACCTTCATCTCATCGACCTTACTTGCGCGCATGAGCGACCTCGTGGACCAGCTTGAGCAGGGCGTCGGCCGCCGGGCCGGAGGAGGCCGGGTTCTGGCCGGTGATCAGCAGGCCGTCCTGCAGGACGTACGGCTCCCAGTCGCCCGCCTTGGAGAAGTCGCCGCCGAGCCTGACCAGCTCGTCCTCCACCAGGAACGGAACGACGCCGGTGAGCTGTACCGCCGCCTCCTCGGAGTTGGTGAACCCGGTGACCCTTCTGCCCCGCACGAGCGGCGTGCCGTCCGGCTTGACGGCGTGCCGCAGGACGCCGGGCGCGTGGCACACCAGCGCGAGCGGCTTGCCCGAGCGCAGTGTGGCCTCGATCAGGCGCGTGGAGTCCGCGTCCTCGGCGAGGTCCCACAGGGGGCCGTGGCCGCCAGGGTAGAAGACGGTGTCGAAGTCCTCGGCCGAGACCGAGTCCAGGCGCACGGTGTGGGCCAGGGCGGTCTTGGCCTCCTCGTCCTTCTCGAAGCGGCGGGTCTCGTCGGTCTGGAAGCCGGGGTCCGTGCTCTTCGGATCCAGCGGCGGCCGCCCGCCCTTCGGCGAGGCCAGGACGACCTCGGCCCCCGCGTCCTTGAAGCGGTAGTACGGCGCGGCCAGCTCCTCCAGCCAGAAGCCGGTCTTCTTACCGGTGTCGCCGAGCCGGTCGTGCGAGGTGAGCACGATCAGAACCTTCATGGTCTTTACTCCTATTTAGTAGACCGGTCGTATATTGATGGGCAAGCGAAGGGCCCGGCCTTACCGGCCGTGCTTCAGAGGTGCAGGAACCGGCGGGTCGCGACGAGGGCGCCGTCGAGCGGGGCCGGACTGCGGCGGACCTTGGCCAGCACGCTGGCGCCGAGCCACATCTCGTACAGGACCTCGGCCACCTGCTCGGGATCGCCCTCGATGGAGAGCGAACCGTCTTCGACGCCCGCGGCGATGACCCGCGCGAGCCGCTCGACGATCGCCGTGGTGCCGTCCTTGAGCGCGATCCGCATCGTCTCCGACAGGTCGGCGACCTCGGCCCCGAGCTTGACCGCCAGGCACTTGCCCTGGCAGTCGTCGACGCTCTGTGTCTCCCGCCAGCTCTGCCAGTAGGTCATCAACCGCTGCGCCGAGGTCAGGCCCGGCTCGGCGAAGACGCGGTCCATGTCGGCGAGGTAGTCGATGAAGTAGGACTTCATCATCGCCTCGCCGAAGGCGTCCTTCGAGCCGAAGTAGTGGTAGAAGGACCCCTTGGGCACGCCGGCCGCGGTCAGCACCTCATTGATGCCGACGGCGGCGAAGCCCTTGTGGGCCATGATCCGCTGAGCGGCGTCGAGGATGCTGCGACGGGTGTCCGTCTGTCCGGCTGGCATGGCCCTACCCTAACACTCATTAGACCGGTCGTCTAGCCAGCCGCCCGAGCCTGTACGGGCTTGTACGGATGACTTTCCTTCTCTTCTCAGCGGGCCGCCGCCTGCCGCACTGTCGGGACATGACCCGGGGGCGTCCCGGGCCATCCGGGTCTGTCCAGGACGGCCCGGCAGCGCGAGGGGAGACGCCGATGTCAGCGGGGATATCCACTGTCCAGGACGGGTTCGTGGCAGAGATGGGCCCAG
This sequence comes from Spongiactinospora rosea, assembly GCF_003315795.1. Lineage (GTDB taxonomy): Bacteria > Actinomycetota > Actinomycetes > Streptosporangiales > Streptosporangiaceae > Spongiactinospora > Spongiactinospora rosea. Next base: position 110,141 of record NZ_QMEY01000009.1, on the reverse strand, counting down.
AGATGGGCCCAGAGATGGGCTCGGATGCGCCTTTGACCGAGCTGGTCCCGGACATCCAGGAGGCGCTGCTGCGGTACGCCGTGGTGGTCATCCGTGGACGGCGGCTGTCCGCGCTGGAACAGGCCGCCTTCACCCGGTCTCTAGGGCCGCTGGAACCAGCGTCGGACATGCGCAACCACCATCCCGACAGCACCGACGTCATGGTGGTGGACAACTCCGGGGCCACCCCCATCGTCGGCAACCAGTGGTGGCACTCCGACCGCTCGTTCCTGCCCGCGCCGACCAGGTACACCGTCCTGTACGGCCGGCTGATTCCGCCGTCGGGGAGCGAGACGCTGTTCGCCGACATGGTGGCGGCCTGCCGGGACGCGCCCGCGCCGTGGCGGGCGGTGCTGCGCAGGGCGCACGGCGTACATTCCTACGACCGGCTGGCGCACCTGCGCGCCGAGATCCACCAGGCCCCCGTCCAGCCGGACTACGCCACCAGGTTCCCTCCGGTGCGGCACCCGATCATCCGTGTCCATCCGGAGACCGGGACGGTCGCGTTCTATCTCAGCGAGCTGTGCCTGGACCGGATCGAATCGGCGGACGGGACGCCGGTGGACGAGCTGTCGCTGGGCGAGCTGCATGCCTTCGCCACCGACGAGCGGTACGTCTACCGGCACACCTGGCGGCGCGACGACGTGGTGATCTGGGACAACTGCCGTGTGCTGCACCGGGCCGGACGGCTCCGGCCGGGCGTCCCGCGCATCCTGCACCGTACGACGACGGCCGGTGACCCGCCCGAACCGGGCTTCCCGGCCTGACCCGGCTCGGTGTGGCTGGATGTGGAGCCGGGGGGTCCTGCCGTCCCCGATGGGGAGAACCCCCCGGCCTTCCCCGTGAGCGAGCATGCGTCCGGGCCAACGAACGACTCCCCGCGCGAAAGGGAAGAGACGGGAGGAACTATGTCATTGGCGACAATAGTTCTCTTCCGTGTTGTAACAAGTACACCTGAAATCCGGCGGCGTCGCGAGGGAAGCGTCCAACAATGGCCGAACCGATCTTTGGCGGTGCAGGTCAAGCGGTTGACGGGCCGATATCCCGGACACGCTTGGACGGGTGGGATGGCGGGGCGGGCGTGGTTCGGACATATGCGGATATGCCGGGTTAGCCATTTTCGCCGGGAGTTATGTGGTGGGGACGATGCGAGAGGGATCGGCCGGGACAAGCCGGAAAGAGGGGCGGCCACCAGGGCGAGCCGACACCGGCGTGACCGGGAGTAACCAAGATTCCCGACACAGTGGTGAATTTGCGTTTTCTAGGAAACGATGTGTTGTGTCCGGGCCACGAATCGAACCCACTGACCTTTCCGGGTCAGGCGAAGGAGGAAGTCTCCATGACACGGCACTTCCACTCCCGGCGTGATGCGCACACCTGCTCCGACAACGAGCGTACCGCCCCTCCGCCGCGAATCCGGCGGCGTCCGCTCACCGTTCTCATCGTGATTCTCATCTTCGTTTCCTTCCTGATCGTCCAGGGGTATGACATCGCCATGGCGGCGGGCGGGGCACTGCTCGCCGGCCTGGCGGCCGTTCAAATCGTGCGCGGCCTTTCCGGCGCGCGTGTCACCTTCGGTTGATCCACCTCTCGTGGGCGCCCCCGAGTCCTTCCCGCGCAAACTGGCCGGTGCGCGGGAACCGAAGATCACCATCGAGTCCCTGGTCGAGCAGACAGGACTGCTCTCCCAGACCATCAAGCAGCTCACCAGCGGCACCGACCTGCTCTCCTGGGAGGTCACCAGCGTCTTCCTGGACGCCTGCGGAAAGGACCCGGCCGCGTGGCGGCACGAATGGGAACTGGCCGCCGCCGCCAGGAAGTGGCAGATATGGCGACGCAAGCACACACCACTTGGATCGTTCCCGAATCCGTCCACGGCACGTACCTTTCCGGAGTTGCGGAAACGCATGGAGGATCTGCGCGCCATGGTCGGCCTGACCTACCAGACCCTCGAACAACGCGCCGCCGACCAACGCCGCCGCCTTCCGCACGCCACCCTCAACGCCGCGATGAACGGCCGGGGCCGCCTGGAACGCGAACTCGTCGAAGCCTTCGCCGCCGCCTGCGGACTTCCCCCGGCGGAAAGCCGCAGATGGCGGCTCGCCTGGCAGGCCATCGCCGAAACGAACCACCGCCCGCACCCCGACCCTGAGTCCCCCCTCCACAACACCCCCGCCTCCGGAGATCCCCCCTCCGGCGTCGGCCGGTCCACGGCGGGCGACGAGCCCGGCGACGGGCACACGCCGGCCCCCGCCGGCCCTGAGGCCGGGGATTCACCTCCGCACGTCCCCGGCGGACGTACGCCGGTCCCCGGTCGCGACGGCGCGGAAGGGCACGGCGGCCCGCTCTGGAACCACGGCCCGTTCGGTGCGCGGGCGTTGTTCCCCGGTCTCGGCAGCGGCCCCGCGGCCGGGGATTCGTCCTCGGAACCGTACGCGCGGCCCGGTGGCACTCCAGGCGACGAACCGCCTTCCGAGGGCCCGCCGGCGGCCACGGTCCCCATGTTCCCGGCTCCCTGGGGCAGGCCCGATCCGGCCGGGCCGGTGCCCCCGGCGGGGGACGCGGATCCACCTCCGACCGGCCCCACAACGGCACCCCGCCCGCAGCCGGACCAGAAAAGCCGGCCATGGGCCGAGCAGTGGCCCTTGGGCAGTGCCGCTCCCGCCACCGGCGAGAAGCCGGGCGCAGATCAGAACACCGGACCCCCGGAGCCCCCGGACCCCGGAGTGTCACGGTCGGCGCGGCATCGGCGAGGAGGCCACGGGCGGAAGCTCGCGCTGGTCGCCGGGGCCGCGGCGATCTTCATCGTCGGTACCGGGACCGGCTGGCTGGTCGCGGCGCGTTCCCCCGCGCCCGCCCTCACGCTCAGCGGCCCGCCGTACGGCATCACCGCCGGGCACCCCCTGACCATCGACCTCCCCCTGACCGAGCCCCGGGACTGGGCCCTGGACCTGCGGTTACGGCTCGGCTACACCCGCCAGCAGGAGTTACAGAGCTGTAGCTACCACGCTTGGCTCACGTACCGGCTGATCAGCGACGGCAGGACCCTGGCCGAGGGCAGTTCGCGCACCGGGCTCAAAGAGGTGGCGGTGAACCAGCTCCACCTCGGCCAGGTCACCACCGCCAAGCTGGTGGTCACCCTGCAATGGACGCCCCCGGTACGCCGCCCCGGCGCCGCACCCCGCTGCGACCTGACCCTCGACCCCAGCCACAGCGTCCTGCGGGACGCCTCCGCCCCGCCCACCCCGATCCCCCGACCTCCGCCCAGCAAGGCCGACCGGGGCAACGGCCCGCTGGCGGGCAAACAGTGGCTGAAGATCGCCGTGAAGATCGACCAGCCCGGCATCGGGGTGATGGTGGACAGCAACCCCGACAACCGGCAGGGCATCGACATCGACATCGGTAAGGAGATCGCCAAGCGGCTGGGCGCGGACCCCGAATGGCACGACGTCACCTCAAGCAGCCGGGAGGCGCTGCTCCAGCGCGGCCAGGCCGACCTGGTGATCGCCAGCTACTCGATCAACGAGCCGCGCCGCGACGTGATCACCTTCGCCGGGCCGTACCTGATCGCCCAGCAGGACGTCATGGTCCGCGCCGACGACCCGGACACCGCCGACGTCAAGAACATCGACGACATGAAGGACAAGAAGTTCTGTGGTGTCACCGGCTCCCAGTCCACCCAGCGCGTGATCAACCGCTTCCCCGCCGGGTGGGACACCACAGAGCACATGGTCAGGCAGCACGGGTACGGCGCGTGCGTGCAGATGCTGCGCGACGGCGAGGTGGACGCGGTCTCGACGGACAACTCGATCCTGGCCGGGTACGCCGCCGCCGGCAAAGGCAGGTTCCGGTTGCTGGGCGAGTCGCTGTCCGTCGAGGAGTACGGTATCGGCCTGGCCAAGAACAACGTCGCCGACGCCCAGCGGATCAACCGCATCCTCAGGGAGATGATCCGGGACGGCACCTGGGAGAAGATCATCAGAACCCACCTCGGCCAGTCGGCCGAGAGGTTCATCCGGACCGTACCGCCCATCCCCTGATGTCCTGGTCCTGGTCCTGATCAGGACATCAGGGCCGCCCGGCACAGGCGGACCAGCTCCTCGTCGTCGGGGACCTGCGAGCTGCTGTAGCCGTGGTCGGACGCGTTGTGCCTGTGCGTCCGGCCCAGCTCCGCGTGCAGCAGGTGGTGGGCACCCTTGGCGGCCGGGCCCAGGTCGGCCCACAGGGCCGCGACCTCGCGGCGGGTGTGGGGGTTGGCCAGCCAGGCGCGTTCGAGCACCGGCAGCAGGGGATCGGCCTCGCCGGTGACCCGCCACAACGCCTGTGCCGCGCCCAGCGGCAGCCAGTGGTGTTCGTCGCCGTGGCGCAGCAGCCGCCGCAGCCGGTCGGTGGCGGCGCTCGCCGCGGGCCCCAGCTCGGCGAGGACGGCGGTCGCGGCGGTGACGGCGTACCGGTCGCCGCCGAGGTGGCGTTCGGCGACGGCGTACGCGCCTTCGGCGTCGCCGTCGATCCGCCACAGTGCCTTGGCGGCGGCCGTGGATACCGACCGGTCGGAATCGTCTGCCGCTGCCTGGATGTACGGCAGGCACTCGCGGGCCGCCGGGCCGATCGCGCCCAGCGCGCCGAGCAGGGGAGCGGTCGGCGGCTCGCCCGATTCGAGCAGAGTGACCAGGTCAGGCACGACCCCGGCGGCGGCAGGGCCCATCCGGGCGAGCGCGTACATCAGCCCGTCGCGGCGGTGGTCGCGCGGGTCTCCGGTGGGCAGGTCGTGCAGCCGGCGGCGGAGGATCGGCAGCAGCGGGGCGGCCCGCTCGGCGTACCGACCGATCGGTCCACCGATGTCCTTCGGCATGTCCTCGCGGTCGAGCGCCCACGCCAGCATGGGCAGCGCGCGTTCGTCCGCGGCCCCGGCCAGCGCGCGCAGCGCCGGGCCGACGCTGGACGTCGCGTCCGGCCACTCGACCACCCACGCGATGTGACCCTCCTGCGTGGCGGGATGGCGGGCCACCCGGCCCGCCGTGGTCAGCGCCTGCGCGAGAGCATCCGCCGCGGGCGCGGCCAGCGCGCCGAGATCCTGCAGGACGTGTACGGCGCTCCACAGCAACCGCGGGTCGCCGCCGCGGACCTGCTCGCCGACCAGGGCGATCAGCTCGTCGTAGTCGCCGCGCCAGCCGTTGATCAGGTTGAGCGCGGGCATCAGGGCGTCGAGCCTGCACTCCCAGTTGGGGGCGCGCAGCAGCGGTGTGAGCAGGGACAGGCGGTCGGCCACCCGCTCGCCGTATGCTGTGCTCAGCGACCTGACCAGCGCGGCGGCCCTGGGCGCGCGACGACCCTCGTCGGCCTCCTCGCGCATCCGCCGCAGCGCGCCCACCAGGGTCGGCGTGTCGAACCCGGCGGGCGGGGTGCCGGGCGTGCCGGTCTGGTAGACCTCGGCGATCAGCGGGAGCACGTCGGCGACTTCGACGGCGGGCGCGGTGCCGTCCGGGCCGGGCAGCGCGACCAGCTCGGCGGCCACGGTGAGCTGGATCGCAGGGTCGGACTCGGCGGTGACCATCCGCGCCAGCCTGCCGGTGACCTCCGCGACGCTCTCGCCCCGGCGGGCCATCGCGGCGGCCGAGCGGACGATCTCCGGCAGCACCGCCGGATGCTCCTCCGCGGACAGCCGGGCCAGCAGCCGGGCGACGGCGGACCGCGCCTGCTCCAGGCAGGCGGGCAGCAGGGCCGCGGTCGCGGCGCGCACGTCGGGATCGGGATCTTCCAGCAGCGCCGACCACAGTGGGTAGGCGGCGGTCACCCGCTCGTTGGCCTGGCGGTAGAGCGCGGTCAGACCGAGCGGGTCGTCGGCCGAGGCGAGGTCGGCGAGCAGCCTGATCACCTCGGGCCTGCCCGGCAGGCCGGGCCGAGTCGCGACGCGCACCAGGAACGGAATCGTGGCGATCGTGCAGGGGTAGACGTCGCCTTGGTGGAACACGCCGCCGTACATCGCGTCGAGCGCCTGCTCGCGTACGGCGGGATCGGGGTCGGCGAGGCCGCGTAACAGCTCGGGCACCTCGACGGCGGGGCCATACGCGTGCCGCATGCGGCCCCAGCGGATGTCGTCGAGCCCCTCGAACGGGTCGTCGGTGTCGTCGGTCATGCCGCAGATCATCGCGGACGCCGCCGACAATTTACTGGGTAGAAAGGAAGCATGACGAACCGCAAACCCGACTCGATGGGCTTCGAGTCGTGGATCGACCAGCAGATCCGCGAGGCGATGGAACGCGGCGAGTTCGACGACCTCCCGGGCGCGGGCAAACCGCTCCCCAACCGCAACGAGCTGGCCGACGAGCTGTGGTGGGTCAAACAGAAGGCCCAGAGCGAGGGCCTGACCCTCCCCCTCCCGCCCACCCTCGCCCTCCGCAAGGAGGCGGAGGAGGCCCTGGCGGCGGCCCGCGGCGCCCGTACCGAGAACGAGGCCAGAAAGATCGTCGAAGAGATCAACGCGAAGATCGACAAAGCGATCCGAAAGGGCCTCTCCGGCCCCCCGCTCAACCTGATGCCCTTCGACATCGAAGCGATCGTCACCGAATGGCGCGACCACAACCGCGTTTAGCAGGGGATGTCCGATAGGTTTCCGGCGCGGGTGTCGTACTCGGCGGGGGCGCTGAACCTTTTTCAACCGGTCGCTTGGGCCAGGCCAGGAGGGCCTCCGTCGGGCTCGGACCGGGCCTGGTGCCCTGGCGGGACGCCTGGTCATGCGGATACGGCATCTCGCCTACCACCTCTGACCAGCGGCCACACCATCCCCACTCCTCCAGTCGTCGTTCACCCATTGATGGGGAGGTGTTCATCGGCGGGTCGCAGTGGGAAGGCTCTCTGTCTGCTATTCACAGCCTGTGGGGAGATTCCGGAGCGCCGACCGTCCCCGTACTCGCCGAATGCGGTGGCCGGTATCGTCACGGCTGCTCGCGGCGATCGGCCTGCCGATTCTCACCGCGCCGGCGACGCTCGCCATTCTGTATCATCCGATCGATACGCCGGTATTCGCCTCGGCGATGGCCGGGATGATCGGATTGTGGATCCTGGTCGTGTGGCGCATGGACCGGCGCTACCTGACCTCGTTATTGCTGATGATCGCCATGGGAATGTCGGTGGCCTTCGGCATGGAAACCTGGATCGTACAGGCGCGTGGTTTGTCGATGGTCTGCCGGGTGGTCGGCGAGAAGTCCGTCGCCGATCTTCCTTCGGGCGACCCGCTGGCTCCGGCGCCAGGACCTTCGATAACGTACTACTACGAGCTGGATTGCCCTCCCGGCGGCCCCTATTCGATGGTTTCCCGCCAGGCGCCGAATGCCAGGGTGGGGGAGGCGCTTGAGGTTGTTCACGACCCCCTCGGGGTCGGCCGAACTCAGCCCGCTCGGGACCTGAGCGTCACCACCGGCATCGCCCTCATCGTGTTGAGCTGTGTTTTCTTCGCCGGCGCCCTGGGAGTGAATCTTTATTTCGAAATTCAACCCCAACGTGCATGCCCCATGAAGTAGCCGGCCATCGCCGCTCGGCAAGCCGTCGTGTGCGCGACTTGGCCCGGCGTGCAAGTCGCAGATCCCGAGTCCGGCTCGGGTCTCGGGCCAGGTGGCAGGGATTGGGGACGGGGGTTAAATTGGGAATCGCCTGCAACTAAACCTATTTCAGGAAATGGCCCGGCAGGTCGCTCCCCTGTGACACTCCGCCCCGGCATCCCAGGTCAGCCCTCATCTCCCACGTCGAGGTCGGTCCCGGAGGTTGATGGGTAATGTTTGGGAGAAATGGGGCAGAAGTGATTATCGGCCCGGCCGTCAGAGGCCACCCATGGTGCACGCCCCCATCTCCAGTGAGAATAGGACCGATAATCCTGGCCAAGCATCCCCCACCAGGTCGGTGATCTGACATGACGGCGGCGTCCACCCCGCCGGGCCCCTCCGGCTTTCTCGGCAGAGTGCTGCTGCTCTGCGTCGCGCTGGGCCCTCCTGCCGTGGTCGCGCAGGTGTGGCCCGAGGTGCGGAGCAGTCCCGGGCTCGCTTTCGGGGCGTTGCTCGGGTGGTGGGCGTTGGTCGCCGTCGGGCGGTTCGCCGGGCAGGTGGCCGGGGTGCTCGGGGGGATGTGGGCGCAGCGGGTGGCCGATGTGCTCGATCGGGCCGTGATGCGGCGTACGTCCTATCGGGGCCGGTACGGCAAGAGCCTGGTCGCCGGGGTGAGCTACGTCGATCTTGAGGGTGTGCCCACGCAGAGCGAGTACCACCTTGACCTGCACGAGGTCTATGTCGATGTCGGCGTCGCCCCCCGTCCCCTGCACGACGCCGTGCGGGAGCCCTACCTCGGGACGATGGCCGCGGTCGGGGAGCGGGTCGGGCTGCGGAAGTTCCTGGATGTGCCCGAGCCGGTGCGGCTGGCGGTGGTGGCCGGGCCGGGGGCGGGGAAGTCCACGCTGCTCCGGCGTACCGCGCTGAACTGGGAGCGGCGGCGCGGCGGGCTGCCGATCCTGCTGATCCTGCGCGACCACGTCGCCGCGATCCTGGACGACCCCGGGCTGACCCTGGCCGACGTGGTGGCCTCGCTGCGCTGGCTGCACGGCGACGTACCGGCCGCGTGGTTCGAGCGGCGGCTGGAGCGCGGGCGCTGCCTGGTACTGCTCGACGGGCTGGACGAGGTGGCCGGGGAGGACCACCGCCGGGCGATCGTGGACTGGGTGTCGGCCCAGATCATCCGCTATCCGCGCAACGACTTCGTGATCACCTCCCGGCCCTACGGCTACGAGACGGCCCCGCTGGCCGGGGCGTCCGTGCTCCAGGTGTGGCGGTTCACGCCCGAGCAGGCGACCAGGTTCGTGCACGGCTGGTACCTCGCGATGGAGCGGCGCAGCCGCAACGCCGACGGCCCCGACGTGGCCGCGCACGCCCGGGAGGCGGCCGATGACCTGCTGGTACGGGTCCGCGCGCAGCCCGCGCTGTTCGACCTCGCGGCCAACCCGCTGCTGCTCACGATGATCTGCAACGTGCACCGCTACCGGGGCGCGCTGCCCGGCGGCCGGGCCGAGCTGTACGGCGAGATGTGCGAGGTGCTGCTATACCGGCGGCAGGAGGCCAAGCGGCTGGCCGACCCGCCGTCCGGGCTGACCGGCGGGCAGAAGAAGCTGGTGCTGCGCGAGCTGGCCCTGCACATGATGCGGCACAAGGTGCGCGACCTGCCGACCCGCGACCTGCACAAGGTGATCACGCCCGCGCTGGCCCGGGTGGTCAGGCGGGCCGACGCGGCCGAGTTCCTGACCATGGTGGAGCGCAGCGGGCTGCTGGTGCAGCGGGAGGCGGGCAGTTACGCGTTCGCGCACCTCACCCTCCAGGAGTACCTGGCGGCCGAGGAGATCAGGGAGAAGAACCGCCCCGACATCCTGACCGAGACCGTGGACGACCCCTGGTGGCGGGAGACGGCCCTGCTGTGGGCGGCGGGCTCGGACGCCGGGCCGCTGGTGGAGGCGTGCCTGCGGTCGGGGTCGGCGCGGGCGCTGGCGCTCGCGTTCGACTGCCAGGACGACGCGCTGGAGCTGGCCCCCGGGCTGCGCGACCGGCTGGACGACCTGCTGTCCTCCTCGGTGGACGACGAACGCCGGGCGCTCATGGTCCAGGTCAAGGTCACCCGGTCGCTGCGCCGTACGATCACGCTGGGCAACGGCGCCGAGGCGTGCGCGATCCCGGTGTCCGCCGGCCTGTACCGCCTGTTCGTGGAGGACTCCGCCTGGCGCGGCGAGGAGCGGCGGCCCGACCTGCCCGGCGGCGTGTGGCCCGACGACGACGATCCGATCTCCGGGCTGTGGGACGTGGACCTGGAGCCGTTCCTGGCGTGGGTGGGCGAGCACCAGCGCGACCAGCCGTACCGGCTGCCGACCGCCCAGGAGCTGAACGACCCCGTGCTGCACCCCGTGGCCGACATCCGCAAACGGCCGGTCTGGGCGAGGAACGAGATGGCCGGACGCCGGCCGAAGCCCGCGACGGCGGCCGGGGTGGCGCACCCGTTCGGGATCTCGGTGCCGACCCTGCAGCGCAGGCTGCAGGCGGACCGGGTGCCCGCCGCGATGTTCGCGATGGCGTCCCAGAACACGCCGTTCGTGCCGGAGCTGGCCCGGAGGCTGTTCCGGCAGTTCTCCGTGGGGCCGACGCCCGGGTGGATCGAGGCGTACGACTGGCTGCCGGTACGCGTCGCCCTCGACTACTGCCCCGACCTGCGCCCGCACCTGGCGGACGCCCGTCTCACGCTGTTCGCCGGCGCGCTGCCGGACTTCCTGCCCGCGTCCGTCGCCGCCCGGGACGACGGTCTGCGCCGGTTCGTGGGGCTGCTCGACTCCGACTTCGTGCGGTCCGGCGAGCGCTTCGCCAAGGAGCACTCGCGGCTGCGCTGGCGGCTGGACCTGCTGTCCTCCCCGGCGCTGCGGTCGCGGGCGTACGAGATCCTCGCGCTGAGCTACCCGGTCGTGCTGTTCCGCTGGCTCCAGGCCGATCGGCCGCTGGACCGCAGGCGCGACGCCGAAGTACGCCTGAACGCCTACTGGGCCCGGCACCTGCGCGGCATGGGTCCGACCTTCTACGTCTCGCCGGGCCGGGCGGCGGGCATGGCCGAACGCGCGCTGGTGCCCCCGGCGATGCCAGGCGACGAGCCGATGCGGGTGCTGACCGCGGTGATCGCCGACAACCTGGTCCACCTGCTGGACAAGGTGCTCACCCGGGCCGTGCCGGTCACCGCGGAGATCGCCACCTGCCTGCGGTTCGGCGCGATGGCGCTGGCCGCCGCGTACGCCGACCACGAGGACGCCCGCGTGGTCTTCATCAACCTGGCCTGCGGCGTGACCGCCCTTGAGGAGCGGGCCCGTGGCGAGATCACCCCGGACGACCTGGTGGTGCTGGTACGCAACTGACGCGTGTGAAATGCGGTAAAATGACCCCGACCGCAAACCGCTGTCCGACTTCATCGGATAGCGGTTTTTTGCGTTTCAGGGGCCTTTTTCACTGCTGAAGGAGCCGTATCCGCATGTCCGACTTCCCCCGCCAGTTCGCCCGCACCCGGCGTTTCACCCTCGGCGTGCCCGCCCAGTTCACCCTCTCCCCCGACGGCGGCACGGTGTACTTCCTGCGCGGCCTGGCCGGCGACGACCCCGTCTCCCGCCTGTGGGCGCTGGACCGCGCGACCGGCGAGGAACGCCTGCTGGCGGACCCGGCGGCGCTGCTCGCCGCCGCCGGGGAGCCGTCGTCCGGCATCGGCTCCTACGCCGCCGACGACGCCTGCGCGCTGCTGGTCTTCGCGCTGTCCGGCAGGCTGTGGGCCTGCCGGACCACGGACGGCGAGGCCCGCGAGCTGCCCGCCGCCCCGCCGGTGACCGACCCCCGCCCCGACCCCACCGGACGGCGGATCGCCTACGTCAGCGGCGGGACGCTGCGCGTCACCGAGGCCGACGGCCGCGACGATCGCCCGGTCGCCGCGCCGGACGGCCCCGAGGTGAGCTACGGCCTGCCCGAGCACGTCGCGGCCGGGGAGATGGGCCGCCACCGCGGCTACTGGTGGTCCCCCGGCGGGGACCGGCTGCTGGTCGCCAGGGTGGACACCGCGCCCGTGCTCCGCTGGCACATCGCCGACCCCACGGACCCCTCCCGGCCGCCCGCCACGATCCCGTACCCGGCGGCGGGCACGGCCAACGCCGAGGTCACGCTGTGGATCGCCGACGTCGCGGGCGGCCCGCTGATCCCGGTGGACTGGGACGTGACGGCGTTCGAGTACCTGACCCACGCGGGGTGGGACGCGCGCGGGCCGTACGCGTCGGTGCAGGACAGGAGCCAGCGGCACGTACGGGTGCTCGGAATCGCCCCGGACACCGGGGCGACCGAGGTACTGGCCGAACAGCACGACGAGGCGTGGGTCGAGCTCGTGCCGGGCCTGCCCGCGCGGACGCCGGCGGGCGCGCTGGTGACCTCCGCCGACCTGGACGACACCCGCAAACTGGTGGTGGACGGGCGGCCGGTCACCCCGACCGGGCTGAACCTGTCGGCGGTGGTCGCGGTGGACGGCGAGACGGTGCTGTTCACGGCGTCGGACGAGCCGACGGAGACGCACCTTTGGGCGTACGACCCGGCGACCGGTGTGCGGCGGCTGAGCGAGGAGCCCGGCGTCCACACCGGGACCGGCCGGGCGGGCGGCGTCGTACTGGTCTCGCGGACCCTGGACCGGCACGGGCCGCGCATCGCCGTACAGGGCGGGGGACACCCGCCGGTCGAGATCACCTCCCACGCCGAGACGCCCGTGCTGGAACCGCGGATGGAGATGCTCGAACTCGGCCCGAAGCGGCTGCGCGCCGCGCTGTTCCTGCCGTCCTGGCACCGCGAAGGCCCGCTGCCGGTGCTGATGGACCCCTACGGCGGTCCCGCGCTGCGCAAGGTGACCGCCGAGCGGAGCTGGTGGGTCCACATGTCGCAGTGGTTCGCCGAGCAGGGGTTCGCGGTGCTGGCGGTGGACGGCCGGGGTACGCCCGGACGCGGCCCGGCCTGGGAGCGCGCGATCCACCTGGACATCGCCGGACCGGTGCTTTCGGACCAGGTGGAGGGCCTGCGGGAGGCCGCCCTGCGCTTCCCCGACCTGGACCTGACCCGGGTGGGCATCCGGGGCTGGTCGTTCGGCGGCTACCTGGCGGTGCTCGCGGTACTGCGCCGCCCCGACGTCTTCCACGCCGCCGTCGCCGGGGCGCCGGTCACCGACCAGCGCCTGTACGACACGCACTGGCGCGAACGCCACCTCGGCCACCCCGATGAGCACCCGGACGCCTACGACCGGTGCTCGCCGATCCGCGAGGCCGCCGGGCTGCGCCGTCCGCTGCTGCTGATCCACGGCCTGGCCGACGACAACGTGGTGGCCGCGCACACGCTGCGCCTGTCGGCCGCGCTGCTGGCCGCGGGCCGCCCGCACGAGGTGCTGCCGCTGTCCCGGACCACCCACCTGCCCGCAGGCGAGGCGGTGGCCGCGAACATGCTCACCCACCAGCTCCGCTTCCTGCGCCGGGAGCTGGACGTGACCGGGCGGCCCGCCGCGGAGGTCAGGTGAAGTCCAGCTCGCCGGTACGGGTGCGCTTGAGCTCGAAGAACTTCGGGTATCCGGCCAGCAGCCGGGCCCCGTCGAAGATCCGCAGGGCGTCCTCGCCGCGCGGGATCGCCGACAGCACCGGCCCGAAGAACGCCACCCCGTCGATGTGGATCGTGGGGGTGCCGACGTCCTCGCCGACCGGGTCCATGCCCTCGTGGTGGCTCTTGCGCAGCGCCTCGTCGTAGTCGGTCACCTGGGCGGCGTCCGCCAGGTCGTCCGGGAGCCCCACCTCGGCCAGGGCCTCCCGGACGACCTGCGGGAAGTCCTTGTTCTTCTGGTTGTGGATGCGCGTGCCGAGCGCCGTGTAGAGGTCGCGCAGCACCGGTTCGCCGTGCCGCTGCGCGGCGGCGGCCAGCACCCGGCCGATGCCCCTGCCGCGTTCGAGCCGGACGCGATAGTCGTCATCGACGTCGCGGTCCTTGTTCAGCTCGTACAGGCTCATCACGCGGAAGCGCAGGTCGATGTCCCGGAGCCGTTCGACTTCGAGGATCCAGCGGGAGGTTATCCAGGCGAAGGGGCAGACGGGGTCGAAGTAGAAGTCCACGGCCGGACGGCCGGCGGCTGCGGACCGATCGGGATTTGTCATGCCCCCTACCATCGCACAGCCCTTGACCTTCCCTACCTGCCGGGTAGGGAAAGCCGCGAGAGATGATGCGGATAGGCCGGAAGCCAGGGGGAGGCGGGCGCTGATGGGGCGGGGCCGATTGCGGGTGTATCTCGGGGCGGCCCCCGGGGTCGGCAAGACCTACGCGATGTTGTGCGAGGGGCGGCGGGCGCTGGGCCGGGGCCGGGACGTGGTCGTGGGCCTGGTGGAGACCCACGGCCGCGCGCCGATCGCCGCGCTGGTGGAGGGGCTGGAGGTCCTGCCCCGCCGTGAGGTGATCCATCGGGGGGCGTCGTTCACCGAGCTGGACGTGGCGGCGGTGCTGGCCCGGCGTCCGCGGGTAGTGCTGGTGGATGAGCTGGCGCACACCAACGTCCCCGGTTCGGGTAACGCCAAGCGGTGGCAGGACGTGCTGGAGATCATCGCGGCCGGGATCGATGTGATCACGACGGTGAACGTGCAGCATCTGGAGTCGGTCAACGACGTGGTGGAGCGGATCACCGGGGTGGTGCAGCGCGAGACGGTGCCGGATGAGGTGGTGCGGCGGGCCGATCAGGTGGAGCTGGTGGACATGTCGCCGGAGGCGTTGCGGCGGCGGCTGGCGCACGGGAACGTTTATGCGCCGGAGAAGGTGGACGCGGCGCTGGCGAACTATTTCCGGGTGGGGAATCTGACGGCGTTGCGGGAGCTGGCGCTGCTCTGGGTGGCGGGGAAGGTGGACGAGCAGCTCGACCGGTATCGGGCCGAGCATGGGATCGCGGTGACGTGGGAGGCGCGGGAGCGGGTGGTGGTGGCGTTGACGGGGGGTCCGGAGGGGGACACGCTGGTTAGGCGGGCGGCGCGGATCGCGGCGCGGACCAAGGGCGCGGACCTGCTGGCCGTCCACGTCACCCGGGGCGACGGCCTCAGCGGAGCCGACCCGGCCCAACTGGCCAGGCAACGCACCCTCGTCGAAAACCTCGGCGGCAGCTACCACCAGGTGGTCGGCGACGACATCCCGGGCGCGCTGCTCGACTTCGCCCACGGGGTGAACGCCACGCAACTCGTGCTGGGGGCGTCCCGGCGCGGCCGGTTCGCCCAGTTGTGGGCGCGTGGGGTGGGAGTGGAGACCACCGCGCGGTCCGGCTCGATCGACGTCCACATGATCCCGCACGACCAGGCCCGGCGCGGACGGCGGGCGGCCTCCCGGCCGGACACCGGGCTGACGGTGACCCGGCGGGCGGCCGGCTGGGCGCTGGCCCTGCTCGGCCTGCCGGTGCTCACGCTCGCCATGTCGGCGGTACGCGACCACCTGTCCCTGCCCAGCGTGATCCTGCTGTTCCTGCTGCTGGTGGTGTCGGTCGCGCTGGCGGGCGGCCGGTGGCCCGCGATCACCGCGGCGGTGGGGGCGTTCCTGCTGATCAACTGGTACTTCACGCCGCCGGTCCGCGACCTGACCATCGCCGACCCCGACAACGTGCTCGCCCTGGTGGTGTTCGTGGTGGTGGCGATGGCCGTCAGCGCGATCGTGGACCTCGCCGCCCGGCGTACCCGCGAAGCCGCCCGCGCCGGAGCCGACGCCGAAGTCCTGTCCACCCTCGCCGGACACGTCCTGCGCGGCGACGCCGCCCTCCCCTCCCTCCTGGCCCGCCTCCGCGAGACCTTCGCCCTGGAATCGGTCACCCTCCTCGAACGCACCGACCCCACCACCCCCTGGCACATCGCCGCCACCGCGGGCGGACCCCCCGCCACCACCCCCGGCGACGCCGGCACCGACGTCCGCATCGACGACCACCTCATCCTCGCCGCCCGCGGACGCCTCCTGCACGCCGCCGACCGCCGCGTCCTGGAAGCCTTCGCCGCCGAAGCCGCCGTCGCCCTCCGCCAGGAACGCCTGCGCGCCGAAGCCGAAAAAGCCCGCCCCCTCGCCGAAGCCGACCGCATGCGCACCGCCCTGCTCGCCGCCGTCAGCCACGACCTGCGCACCCCCCTCGCCTCCGCCACCGCCGCCGTCGACGGCCTGCGCGCCACCGACGTCCACTGGACCCCCGCCGACCGCGCCGAACTCCTCGACACCGCCCACCAATCCCTCACCCGCCTGGACCGCCTCGTCGCCAACCTCCTCGACATGAGCCGGCTCCAGGCGGGGGTCCTCGGTGTGTCGGCCGAACCGGTCGCGCTGGAGGAGATCCTGCCGGGCACGCTGGACGAACTGGGCCCGCTCGCCGACCGGGTGCGCCTCGACGTCCCCGACCACTTCCCCGACGTACTGGCCGATCCCGCGCTGCTCGAACGCATCCTGGCCAACCTGGTCTCCAACGCGGTCCGCTACAGCCCGCCGGACCGGCACGTCGTGGTCTCGGCGGGCCGGTACGGCGGCCGGGCCGAGATCCGGGTCATCGACCGCGGCCCCGGCATCCCCCGCGACCGGCACGAGGACGTCTTCCTGCCGTTCCAGCGGCTCGGCGACCGCGACACCCACACCGGCGTCGGGCTCGGCCTGGCCCTGTCCCGCGGCCTGGCCGAGGCGATGGGCGGCACACTGACCCCCGACGAGACCCCGGGCGGCGGCCTCAGCATGGTCCTCACCCTGCCGCTCGCCGAACAGGCATGATTCGCCAGGCCCTCCGGGGTAGAGGACCTGGGTGCGTGTTGGGGTGTGTTTGTCGCTGAGTGGGCGCTATGCCCGGTACGGCCGTCAGACGGCGGCCGCCCTCGCCGCCTGGCGGCGGCTGGAGAACGCGGTGGACCTGATCGTGGAGGACGACCAGAGCGATCCGCGGACCCTTCAGGCCGTCATGCCCGGCGTCCTCGCCGGATGCGACATCATGCTCGGCCCGTACGCCACCGACCTCGTACGGGCCGCCGCGCCGATCGCGACCGACGCCGAACGCGTCCTGTGGAACCACGGCGGCTCCGGCGACGACGTACAGGCCGCCTACCCCGGCTACCTCGTGTCGGTGCTGACGCCCGCGAGCGAGTACGCCCGGCCGTACGTCGAGAAGCTGGCCGAGGCCGTGCCGCGCGCGCCGCTGTGGATCGGCGCGGGCAAGGGCTCGTTCGCGCGGCAGGTCAAGGCCGGGGCCGAGGCCGCCGCGCGGGAGCTGGGCGTGGCGGTGGCGCACGGCGACATGCCGACCGACGGGGACTGGGACCTGCTGTCGGCCGGTGGCTTCGACGAGGACATCGCGACCGTCGAGCGGGCCGGGGCGGCGAGCCGCCCACCCCGGCACATGTGCACGACCGCCGCCGGGGTGTCCGCGTTCGGCACGGCGGCGCCGCACCCGGCGGGCGTGTTCGGCGTCGCCCAGTGGGTGCCGAACCGGCAGCCGGACGGCGACGTCCTCGGGCCGCGGGAGGCGGACTTCCTCTCGGTGTACGCCGACCTCGCCGACTTCCTGGCCGCCGGGGTGGTCGTGCCCGGCTTCCTCGCTCGCAGCGCCGAGTTCCCGGACTACCCGGCGGTGCAGGCCGTCGCCGCCGGGATCCTGGCCGTCCACTGCGCGCAGCGGGCCGCGAGCACGGCCCGCCAGGACATCTGGGAGGCCGCCGTGTCCCTGGACACCGTCACGCTGTTCGGGAGGTTCCGCGTCGATCCACGTACCGGAGCGCAGGTCGGTCACCGCATGACACTGGTGCGCTGGTAGCTCAGAGCGCCTGGCGGGCGCTCGCGGCGGCCGTGACCAGGTTCGCCAGCGCGGCCTCCACCTGCGGGTAGGTGCGGGTCTTGAGCCCGCAGTCCGGGTTGACCCAGACACGCCCGGCGGGCAGTACGGCCAGCGCCGCCCCGAGCAGCTTCTCCACCTCCGTCACGGACGGCACCCGCGGCGAGTGGATGTCGTAGACCCCCGGCCCCAGCCCGCGGGTGAACGCGCCGACCGCCGACTCCGCCAGGATGCGCCCGTCCGACCTGGCCGACTCGACGCTGGTCACGTCGGCGTCCAGGCCGTCGATGGCGGCGGCGATCTGGTCGGCGTCCGAATAGCACAGGTGGGTGTGGATCTGCGTGGAGTCGCCCGCCCCCGAGGTCGCCCGCCGGTAGGCCCCGACCGCGCCCGCCAGGTAGGCGTCCTGGTCGGCGCGGCGCAGCGGCAGCAGTTCGCGCAGCGCGGGCTCGTCCACCTGGACGATGCCGATCCCGGCCGCCTCCAGGTCGGCCACCTCGGCCCGGATCGCGTCGGCGACCTGGTACATCACCTCGCGCAACGGCAGGTCATCGCGGCGGAAGGACCAGGCGGTGATCGTCACCGGGCCGGTCAGCATGCCCTTGACCGGCTTGGCGGTGAGCGACTGCGCGTAGGTCGCCCAGCGTACGGTGATCGGCCCGGGGCGGCTCACGTCGCCGTGCAGGATCGGCGGGCGGGTGCAGCGCGAGCCGTAGGACTGGACCCAGCCGTGCCGGGTGACCGCGAAGCCGTCCAGGTGCTCGGCGAAGTACTGGACCATGTCGTTGCGCTCGGGCTCGCCGTGCACCAGGACGTCCAGGCCCAGCCGTTCCTGCACGCCGATGGCGTGCTCGATCTCGCCGCGGACCAGCGCCTCGTAGTCGGCCTCGGTGAGCGTGCCCGCCGCGACCTGGGCGCGGGCCGCGCGCAGTTCGCCGGTCTGCGGGAACGAGCCGATCGTGGTGACCGGCAGGACGGGCAGCGACAGGCGTCCGGCCTGGGCGGCGGCGCGTACCGGGTAGGGGCTGCGGCCCTCCCGCTCGGCGACCGGCGCGCTCTCGCGGGGGCGCGACGGCACGGCGGCGCGCTGCGGGCGTACTCCCGACGCGAACAGCTCGGCCAGCTCGACCACCTCGGCCACCTTCTGCTCGGCGAAGGCCAGCCGGTCGCGCAGCGCGGGCTCAAGGCCGGTCTCGGCCTCCACGTCGTACGGGACGTGCAGCAGCGAACCCGCCGTGCCCACCACGACCTGCCCGGCCTGGATCGCGTGCAGGGACGCGAGCGCCCGGTCCCGGTCGGTACGCCACACCTCGCGCCCGGACACCACCCCCGCCACGACGACCTTCCCGGCCAGCGCCGGATGCCGCGGCACCTCGCCGCGCACCAGGTCCACCGCGATCCCCTCGATCGGGGACTCGGCGAGCGCGGGCAGCGCCTCGCCGAGGTCGCCGAAGTAGCTCGCGACCAGCAGCGCGGGCCGCCGGGGCAGCGCGCCCAGCCGGTCGTAGGCGGCGCGGACGGCGGCCAGCTCGGCGGGCGTGCGGTCGGCGACCAGCGCGGGCTCGTCGAGCTGGACCCAGTCGACGCCCTCGTCGGCCAGTGCCGCCAGCAGCGCGGCATAGCCGCCGAGCACGTCGTCCAGCCGGTCCAGCGGAGCCGTGCCCTGCGCCAGTAGCAGGAACGTGATCGGTCCGACCAGCACCGGCCGGGTCTCGTACCCGAGCGCGCGCGCCTCGCGCACCTCCGCCAGCGCCTTGCCCGGGTCGGCCGGGCCGAACTCCGTGTCCGGGCCGATCTCCGGGACGATGTAGTGGTAGTTCGTGTCGAACCACTTCGTCATCCGCAGCGGCGCGAGCCCGGCGGTGCCGCGGGCCATCGCGAAGTAGGTCTGCTCCGGGGTGCCGGCGCGGTAGCGGGCGGGGACCGCGCCGAGCGCGACCGCCGTGTCCAGCACCTGGTCGTAGTAGGAGAACGTGTTGGACGGCAGCGCGGCCAGGCCGAGCCCGGCGAGCCGCCGCCAGGTCTGCTCGCGCAGCCCGGCTCCGGCGGCGCGCAGGTCATCGGCGCTCGCCGCGCCCTCCCAGTACGACTCCAGCGCCCGCTTCAGCTCGCGGCGCGGGCCGATACGCGGATATCCGAGCACGGTCGATGTGCCGGGAAACGACACTGCGGTCACGATGAGTTCCTTCCACTCCGGCCGTATCTGCAAGTCCAGCGCATCCTGCCGAGAGCCGGTGGGCTCGCATAGCATCTATTGGTGTCCCGAATCGATCCCGCGCCGCCGTTGCGGGAGGTGGGCTGCTTCGCCGCGGTCGCCAGGCACCTCGGTTTCTCCCGCGCGGCGGCCGAGCTGGGCATCTCCCAGCCCGCCGCGAGCCAGGCGGTCGGCCGCCTGGAGCGCGCCCTTGGCCTGCGGCTCTTCGAGCGCACCAGCCGCGAGGTGCGTCTGACGGCGGCGGGTGCGGCGCTGCTCCCCTACGCCGAGGCGCTGCTGGACGGGGCGGGCGCGTTCACCGCCGAGGCCGTACGGCTGGCCGCGCAGGCCGGTCCGGTCATTCGGCTCGCTTATCCACCGTTGCTCGGCGAGCTGGCCGCGCGGGTCGCCAGGCGGCTCGCCCGGCGCACGCCGCCGATCGAGGTCGAGCTGCGGGCCGCCGGGTGGGCGGCGGCGACGGCGGCGCTGGCGGCGGGCGAGGCGTCCGTGGCCATCGTCGGCGCGCCGTTCCCCCGGGAGTTCACGACGGCGGCGCGGTTCCACGTACCGGTCGATCACATCGCCGTCCCGGCCGGTGACCCGCTGGCCGGTTCGTCCGAGCTGCGCCCGGACCGGCTGG
Source organism: Spongiactinospora rosea (assembly GCF_003315795.1). Taxonomy (GTDB): domain Bacteria; phylum Actinomycetota; class Actinomycetes; order Streptosporangiales; family Streptosporangiaceae; genus Spongiactinospora; species Spongiactinospora rosea. The sequence continues at coordinate 89,889 of NZ_QMEY01000009.1, read as the reverse complement.
GACGGCACAAGATCCTGATGCCCGGCAACCGGCCGCCCGGCGGCATGTGGGCGCGGCTGGCCGTACGCCTGCGCGGCCCCCACCAGTACCGCGTCGTGGCCGACGACATCGACGACTACGCCGCGCTGCTCGACCTGGTCGCGGCCGGGGCCGGGCTGCTGCCCACGCCGCACCTGCTGGTGCGGTCGGTGCGCCGGGCGGATGTGGTGTTCGTGCCGTTCGAGGCGGGCGGGCTGCGTCTGTCCTACGGCGTGGCCTGGTCGCCCGAGCGTGTGTCGCCGGAGCTGATGGCGCTGGTCGGGGCGGTGCAGGAGGCCCTGTGGACGCGCTGACTCACTCGCCGAACAGCCGCGCCACGCCGTCCAGGATGCGGTCCAGCGCCCAGCGGAAGTCCTCCTCCTCGGAGTCGCCGGCGTCGAAGACCCCGGCGTCGATCACCCCGTGAATCGCGGGGAAGTCGCGCGGGTCGAGGACCTTGCGCAGCAGCGCGTTGTAGCCGGCCAGCGCGCCCACCTCGGTGTCGTCCTGCCTGCCCTGGAAGGCCGTCTCCAGCTGGATGAACAGCGCCGCCTGGCTGCGCACGAAGATCGAGAGCATCAGGATCACGCCCAGCTTCTCGTCCTCGCGCAGCGGGGTGCCGGCCAGCGCACGCAGCCCCTGCTCCATCCAGCGCAACTGGTTGGGCGTGATGGGCGGCCCGAACACCGGGATCTGGACCGTCCAGGGGTTGCGCCGGTGGGTGGCCATCATCTGCCGGCTCCACCAGGTCAGGTCCGCCCGCCAGCCCAGCCCGGGCGGCGGCTCCGGCGGTGACCCCGCTGCCGCGTCCAGCATGAGCATGAGCAGTTCGTCCTTGGCGGCGACGTAGCGGTACAGCGACATCGTGGACACGCCCAGCTCGGCGGCGACCTTGCTCATCGACACCGCGGGCAGCCCCTCGGCCTCGGCCACGTCCATCGCGGCCTGGACGATCCGGGACAGCGTCAGCCCGGGCCGGGGGCCTTTGCCGGGACGTCTGCGGATGCCCCAGGCCGCCTCGATGCTCGCCGGGAGTCCGGTGCCGCTCTCACCGTCGTCGTCCATCGTTCTCCTTGACCGTCACGTTCCTTCTGTGTATATCCTACGCAGACAGATGTACGCCATACGCAGTAGCGCGTACCTAGTACGCAGTTAAGGGGGGACGACCATGCGGCCTGCGATCGAGGCGCGCGGCCTCGCGAAATCGTTCGGGGAGGTGAGCGTGCTCGCCGGAGTGGACCTGGAGGTCGCGGCGGGCACGGTGTTCGCCCTGCTCGGGCCCAACGGGGCGGGAAAGACCACGACCATCCGCATCCTGTCCACACTGATCAGGGCGGACGGCGGCGAGGCGCGGGTGGCCGGGTTCGACGTGGTGCGGCAGCGCGCCGAGGTCCGCCGCAGCATCACGCTGACCGGCCAGTACGCCGCCGTGGACGAGTTGCAGACCGGCGAGGAGAACCTGCGCATGATGGCCAGGCTGCGCGGTTTGTCCCGGCCCGCGGCCCGCCGCCGCGCCGCCGAACTGCTCGACCGCTTCGACCTCACCGACGCGGGCGGGCGGCGGGTCGGCACGTACTCCGGCGGCATGCGCCGCCGCCTGGACCTCGCGGCCGGCCTGGTCGTCCCGCCCTCGGTGATCTTCCTGGACGAACCGACCACCGGCCTGGACCCGCGCAGCAGGCAGGCCATGTGGCAGGTCATCACCGACCTGGTCGGCACCGGGGTGACGGTCTTCCTCACCACCCAGTACCTGGAGGAGGCGGACAGGCTGGCGGATCGGATCAGCGTCATCGACGGGGGCACGGTGATCGCCGACGGCACGGCCGACGACCTCAAGCGGCAGGTCTCCGCGCAGCGGCTGGACCTGGTCATGGCCGATCCGGCCGCGTACTCGGCGGCGACCGGGGCGCTCGGCGGGCGGGTCGCGCACGGCGATCCGGTCAAGCTGACGCTGTCGGTGGCGACGGACGGCAGCGCCGCGCACGTCCGGGCCGTACTCGACGAGGTGGACCCGGGGCGGGGCGCGGTACGGACCTTCGGCGTGCACAGCGCCACCCTGGACGACGTCTTCCTGACCCTGACCGGCCACGCCACGGAAGAGGAGCCCGCGCATGTCTGACCTCGCCATCCGGCCCGCTCGCGCGCACTGGCCGACGATGGCCGCGCGGTGCCTGCGGCTGTCGCTGCGCGGCGTGGACGCGCTGATCATCGCGCTGCTGCTGCCGGTGATCCTGATGCTGGTGTTCGTGTTCCTGTTCGGCGGGGCGATCCAGACCGGCACCGCATATGTGACCTATGTGCTGCCTGCCGTGCTCGTCCTGTGCGCCGGGTATGGGGCTTCGCTGACGGCGGTGGGTCTGAGCCAGGACATCAAGGACGGGATCATCGACCGGTTCCGGTCCATGGACGTCGGCGGCCCGGCCATCATGGCGGGGCATGTGCTGGCCAGCACCGCGCGCAACGTGCTGTCACTGGTGCTGGTGTTCGGGGCGGCGTTCGCGATCGGGTTTCGGCCCTCGGCCGGCCTGGCGGGGTGGCTGCTGGCGGCGGGGCTGCTGCTGGCGTTCGTGGTGGCCATGTCGTGGCTGTCGGCGGCGGTCGGGCTGCTGGCCAGGTCGCCGGAGGCGGCGGGCGGGTTCGGGTTCCTGATGCTGTTCCTGCCGTACATGAGCAGCGGGTTCGTGCCCATCGAGACCATGCCGGAGGCGATTCGGGGGTTCGCCACGCACCAGCCGGTGACGCCGATCATCGACAGCGTGCGCGGGCTGATGCTGGGGCAGTCGGTCGGTACGCGGCCCATGGTGGCGCTCGCGTGGTGTGCCGGGATCTTGGTGGTGTCGGTGGCCTTGTCGGGTGTGTTGTTCGCCCGTCGTACGGCCCGCTGATCTGTCAGGTCAAGCCCAGGTCGAGCGTACGGCGGGCGGTCTCCACCGCGGGCGGCAGCCGCCGCCGCGCGGCCAGGGCCCGGGGCAGCCGGGCCACCGCATCCCGCAGCCCGCGCCGACCGGCCCGGCCGCCGCGCAGCGCCGTCGCGGCGGTCACCTGGGCGACCACTCCCCACGGACGCCGCAGCACGGCGGTCAGCACCGCGTTGCGGGCGGCGAGCGCCCGGCGTCCGGCCGGATCGCGGGACGGCGACGGATGGTGGTGGGCCACCACGCCGGGGACGTACGCCAGGCCCCACCCGGCCGCGGCGAGGTCCAGCGCGAGGCGTTCCTCCTCACCGAAGAAGAACACCACGTCGTCGAACCCGCCCACGGTCAGGAACGGCTCGCGGCGCACCACCGCGCCGCAGGCCAGGAAGCCCAGCACGTTCGGTCCGGGCAGGTCGGGCTCGCGCCCGATGCGCGACCGGGCCATCTCCGCGCAGATCGGGTCCACCCGTTCGGCGGGCCCGACGAGCAGCCGCCCGGCGAGCAGCGCCAGGCGGGGATGGACGTCGAACAGGTCCGCGGCGCGTTCCAGCGCCCCGGGGGCCCACCAGGAGTCGTCGTCGGCGAAGGCCACGTACGGCGTGGTGGCCAGGCGTACACCCAGGTTACGCGCGGGCGCACCCAGATTGCGGCCCGCCTCGACCACCGTGACGTGCGGGAACCACTCCCGCACGAACTCCGGCGTACCGTCCGACGAGCCGTTGTCCACCAAGATCACCGGACCCTCGTGGCAGGCCAGCGACCGGGCGAGATCCGCCCGCCGATCCCGGCTCACCACCACCACCGTCACCCGCGCGGGCGCCATCCGGGTTTCTCACCAGCCCCGGCCGGTGGCCTCCGAGCCGTGCCCGGACACCCGCGCCACATCGCGCGCGCCCTGCCCGAGCAGCCGGCCGGACAGATCGGCGAGCGCACGCCCGACCGCCAGCTCGTCGCCGATCACGGCGACCGGCCGGTCGGACGGGTTGCGGCGGGCATTGCCGATGCCGATGTGCTCCTCGCCGGTCGGCATGGTCAAAATGGCCTGCGCGGTCGTGTTGACCTCGTCCTCGACCACGTTGACCTCGATGTTCCAGTGCTTTTCCGTCATGACCTGGACACCCCCCTCCTCGGCTGGGTACGTCCCTCCTGCCCCGTACTACCTCGGCAAACGCCGTGTCACCTCCCATATGTGGGGAAGGGGACGGCTGTGGAGGACAACGTCCAGATCGCGCTGCCCGGGATGCGGCTCCGGCTCCCCGGACAGCTCGTCCTGCCACCGGACGCCGGCATGGTGGTCGCCTTCGCGCACGGCAGCGGCAGCGGCCGGAACAGCCCGCGCAACCAGTACGTCGCCGAGGTCCTGAACGAGGCCGGTCTCGGCACCCTGCTGTTCGACCTGCTCACCACGGAGGAGAGCGGCGACCGGCTGAACGTCTTCAACATCCAGCTCCTGGCCTACCGGCTCGACCTGGTCACCGGCTGGCTCCACGAACAGGCCCCCGACCTGCGGATCGGCTACTTCGGCGCGAGCACGGGCGCCGCCGCCGCCCTCCAGGCCGCCGGCGAACGCCGCACCGGCATCGCCGCCATCGTCTCCCGCGGCGGCCGCCCGGACCTCGCCGCCGAATGGCTCGCCCGCGTCCGCGCCCCGACCCTCCTCATCGTCGGCGGCGACGACCCCGACGTCGTCGAGGCCAACGGCGCCGCCCTGCGCCGCCTCGAACACACCGAGGCCCACCTCGAAATCGTCCCCGGCGCCACCCACCTCTTCGAAGAACCCGGCGCCCTCGAATCCGTGGCCACCCTCGCCCGCACCTGGTTCACCACCCACTGACCCTTCAGGCCGTCCTGCCGGGCGGCGGGCCGTACCATCACCGCACGGTCCCAGCCGAACCGGCCGGCATCGGCGCCGGGCATCGCTGCCCGAGCAGGCCGACGTCCGCACTCCGCCGCATTGATCAAGGTCCGCCCCTATTGTGATCGGATGGCCGATCCGTACTGGAATCACAACGTCCATTACCAGCGACTCGTGCTGAAGCTCGTGCCGGAAGGCTGTGCGCACGCCCTGGACATCGGCTGTGGTGATGGCCTGCTGGCCCGCAAGCTGATCACCAAGGCGGGCTCGGTCATCGGGGCGGACCGGCATCCCGGGGCCATCGAGACCGCCCGTGCGCAACACGGCGACGTGCCCGGCCTGTCCTTCGTCCAGGCCGACTACCTTGACGACCCGGCGGGGCTGCTGCCGGAGGGGAAGTTCGATTTCATCAGCGCGGTCGCCGTCGTCCACCACGCCGACTTCGGCCAGGCCATGGCCGCTCTGACCCGCCTGCTCGCCCCGGGTGGGCGGCTCGTGGTAATCGGTCTCGCCCAGAACCGTTCCCCGCTCGACTGGATCATCAGTGGCACCGCGCAGGTCGTCACCCGGCTGCACCAGTTGCGGCACGGACCCAAGAGCGGAGCGGGCATGCCCGCCCTGAACCCCACCATGAGCTGGGGCGATGTGGGCAGAGCGGCCCGCGCTACTCTCCCCGGCTGTCGCTGGCGCCGCCTGCTGCTCCGCCGCTACCTACTCGTGTGGGACAAACCGGCCGCCCGATAACACGGAGGAAACGGCCGTACTCCTACAAAGGTCCTCGAATCACGACCCCGCGATGAGAGGACCATCTGGATGAAGTACCGGAAAAGGGCCGGAGTCGTCGGGCTGGCCTGCGCGATGCTCACCCTCGCCGTCGTCCAGCCCGCCGCCGCCCAGGACGTACGCCCGGCGGGCGACGTACGGCGGGCCATGGCCGAACTCGCGCGAACCCCCGGAGTGGTCGGCGCCATCGCCGGGCTGTACGTGGACGGCAGGCGTACCGGCCAAGGGTCTGCGGGCTCGCGGCTGCTCGGTGGCAAAGGCGGCGCGATCCCCGCCGGGTCCCGGTACCGCATCGGCTCGCAGACCAAGACGATGGTGGGCACGGTACTGCTGCGACTGGTGGCCGAAGGCCGCCTCGGCCTGGCCGACAAGCTGGGCGATCTGCTGCCCGAAGTGGCCAGGCGCGACCTGGTGGAACGGGCCGGTGAGATCACCGTGCGGCAGTTGCTCCAGCACACTTCGGGCATTCCCGACTGGTTCGGTAACGACCCGGCGGGCGGCGAGGGGGGCGCGTCGGTCGATATATTCGATTTCACCACCTATTACCGACCGACGGACCTGGTACGGATCTCCCGTGGCCAGCCCCGCACCGGCGAACCGGGCGAGAAGTTCGCCTACTCCAACACCAACTACACCCTGATCGGCATGATCATCGAGCGGGTGACCGGCCGTTCCCTGGCCACCGAACTCAAGCGGCGCGTCTTCACCCCGCTCCGGATGAACGACACCTACCTCACCTTCCGGCCGCCCCAGGGCATCGAGGGGCCGCACGGCCACGGCTACTACCCGGATTCGCGCGGGCGGCTGCGCGACATGCACCGGTTCAACGCCAGTTATGGCGGCGCGCCGGGCGGAGTGGTCTCCACGACGCGTGACGTCAGCGCGTTCTTCCGGGCGTTCCACCAGGACAGGCTGCTGCCGCCGGAGCTGCGGCAGGTGCTCACCGAAAGGCCCGGTGGATCACCGCAGAGCGGTGGGGGCGGCGGCCTGTGCGGGGGCACGCTCAAGGGGTCGCTGGTGTTCGGCGGTACGGCGGGGTTCACCGCCATGACCTTCGCGTCGTTCGACGGGCGTACGCAGTACGCCGTGTCCACCACGCACAGCGTCGCGGACACGGCGGCGATCGGTCCGGCGATGGTCAAGTCCGCCGAGTCGGTACTGTGCGCGACCTGATTTCAGGGGCGGCGGGCAGGTGTCGGCGGCCGCCCCAATGGGAGGGTTGGGGATGACTGGTGTGTGAGGGGAACCTGGCCGAGCGCCTGGAGCCGTTCAAGGCGGACTTTCTCGCCCTGGCACGCCCCCGCCTGACCTGACGTTGCGGGGCACGCGGGCCTTGCTCAAAATGGCCTCGAACTGCGGGGATGGGGCGGTCATTGCGGTCAGCCGAAATCGCCGGTCTTGATAGTGCCGACGAACCACGCCCATTCCGCAGCGGAGAACCGCAATATCGCGCCCCGGACGTCCTTGCTGTCGCGGACCGCTCGCCCCCCGCCCGGCAGGGCCGCGACCTCGACGCAGTCGGAATTGTTGGCCCCGCTGTATGAGCTCTTGCGCCAGAAAAGCACATCGGACTCCACGGAAGCCATGACCGCCGCCCCCCGCCTCTACCGAAATCGGTCCGCCAACTCGGCCAGATACGCCAGTGACGCGTCCGCGCTCAATGCCGACGCGCGTACATGGTCATAAGCCAGCGTATAGCTCCGCACGTCGTCCGTCTTCTCCAGAAACAGGTCGCCGGCGACCGTCCCGACATGGACCAGGCTCGGGTCCTCCGGTGTGGCGAACCGCAGGATCGTGAAGGGATTGTCGAGGGCGGCGTGTGCGCCCATGCCGTTCGGGACCACGTGGACGTCGATGTGCGACCGCGTCGCCATGTCCGCGATGTGCAGGATCTGCTTGCGCATCACGTCGGCGCCGCCCACGTGCTTGGCCAGCGCCGCCTCGTCGATGACCGCCCTGAACACAGGCGGATCGTTCCGTTCGAAGATCTGCTGGCGGGCCATCCGGGCCTCCACCCGCCGCCGGACCTTGGCGTCGTCGATCGCCCGGCCGCCCCCGCGGAACACGGCGGCGGCGTAGTCGGGTGTCTGGAGCAGGCCGGGAACGAGGAGGGCCTGGAAGGCGCGGATCTCGCTCGCCTCCGTCTCGAACTCCGGCAGCGCGCCGACCAGGAAGACGTCCTTGTACTCCTCCCACCACCCGCGCTGACGCGCCTCCCGGGCGAGGGCGATGACCGCCTCGCGCAGAGAGGGGTCGGTGACGCCGTAGACATCGAGGAGGTCGCGTACGTCACGGACGCTCGGCAGCTTCCATTCGTTGCGTTCCATCCGGGTGAGCTTGGAGGCCGTCCATTCGAGCCGCCGGGCCACCTCGTCGGCGTGGAGCCCGGCGTCCTGCCGGAGTCGGCGCAGCAGCGAGGACAGTCGGCGGCGGCGCACCGTCGGGCTGTATGGCACGGGATCTCCTGTTGAGGGGGGTCGTAGCGCGGGAGCGATGTGCTTGCCTTGCGATTGAGGTATTACGTGGGGCTCCGTCTTGCAAAAACGCTTTGGGGATACGAGCATGACCCTAGCAGTTTCAGCTACAGAGAGTAAGGCATCGATGACACATATCGACTCGCCGCACCACCTGGGCCCATGCTCGTACGCCCGGCGGTCCGTCCATCGCCGGCCCGTTGACCTACACTGCCGGAGTGCTGTGCAACGCCCCTCCGCTGCCGCAGGACAGGCCCCCCGGTGTGCCGCGGCTCCGGTACGGCCGAGCCTCCCTTCCCGGTGAGCCGATGCCCCCCCTGATGTCCTTATCGGCCGTGGCCCGGGGATCCGCCGCGTGACGCCGGACGATCGGCGGCTGGAGGTCATCCGGCAGACCTATCCGGGCTGGCGGATCACCGTCCTCAAGGGCGTGTGGTTCGCGACCCGGCACCGCCCGCCGGACTCGGCCGAACGCGCGCTCGGCGTACACCACCAGCTCGCCCGCCTCACCGGCGACGACCTCGTGGCCGCGCTCGCCGAGCAGGCCGACATACTGCACCGCGCCCGCCGTACTTGAAGTACTTGAAGCACGCGAATTACCTGAAGAAGTGATCTCGCATGGCCATTCTTGAGAACATCGACGCCCGCGGAATGCGGCACTGCGAGACCACGGCGCTCGGCGTGCTGCTGAAGCACGCCGGGCTCGCCCTTTCCGAACCCATGCTCTTCGGCCTCGGCTCCGGCCTTTCCTTCATCTACTGGGACGCCAAGGGCATGGACCTCCCCCTTCTCGGGGGCCGGGTGAAGCCCTTCCAGCTCACCAAGAACCTGGCCACTACCCTGGGCCTGGGCCTTTCGGTCGCGGAGACCACCTCTGCCCGCAAGGCATGGCACAACGTGGCCGCCGCCATCGATTCCGGCCGTCCGGTGGGCCTGCAACTCGACAGTTTTCACCTGGACTACTTCACGACGAAGGTCCATTTCGGCGGTCACGTCGTCGCCATGTACGGCTATGACGACGAACACGCCTATCTGGTCGACACCGACCAGCAGGGCGGCGCGGTGCGTACCACTCTCGGCAACCTCGCCCTGGCCAGATCCGAACGCGGCCCGATGGCCGCGAAGAACCGGTCGTTCACCATCACCGGCCCGCCCGCCCTTTCCTGGCAGGCGGGCATCGTCCCCGCCATCCGCTCGTGCGCCACCGCATTTCTCGCCGCCCCCATCGCCAACCTGGGACATCGCGGCATCGAAAAGGCCGCGGGCCAGGTACGGAAATGGATGTCGCGCACCGACGACCCGCAGCGGCACCTGCCACACGCCGCGCTGCTCATGGAACGCGGCGGCACCGGCGGCGCGCTTTTCCGTAATCTGTACCGCGATTTCCTCGGCGAATGCGCCGAGCATGTCGCAAGCGGCGAGATCCGCACCGGCCACCGCCTGTACGGCGAGGCCGCCGCGCTGTGGACCGACGTGGCCGCCCTGATCGCGAAGGCCGGTGAGACCGGTGCGGCCGCGTACCTGGACCAGGCCGGCGACCTCCTGCTCGACCTCTCCCACCTCGAAAGGGACGCGATGCTGACCTTGAGCCGCGTCTGAAAGGACACGTTTGCTAACCGGAGGCACCCTCCCTATAGTTGCGGAGGAAGCCTCCGGAAAGGATCGTGCCATGACCGACATCCCCAGGACCGGCCGGATCGGCGTCTGGACCTCCGCGCTCGGCTTCGTCCCGCCGGGCCAGGCCCGCGATGTCGCCGCCGAGCTGGAACAACTGGGCTACGGCACGCTGTGGCTGAGCGAGGGCCTGGTCAGAGACCCCTTCCTGGACGCCGCCCTCGCCCTCGAATCGACCTCCACACTCACCCTCGCCACCGGCATCGCCAGCATCTGGGCCCGCCGCCCGCAGGTCGTCGCCGGTCTGGCCGACGGCCTCGCCGAGGCGTACCCGGGGCGCTTCCTGCTCGGGCTGGGCACGAGTCACAAGTTCGGTGTGGAGACGTTCCTCGGTACGGCGTACGGCAAGCCGTACACGGCCATGCGCACCTATCTCGACGACCTCGACGGCGTGCGCGACACGGTGAAGTCGGTCCTTCCGGCGTTCGCGCCCCGGGAGGACGCGCCACGCGCGCCCCGGGTGCTGGCCGCGCTCGGGCCCAAGATGCTGGAACTGGCCAGGGACCGCAGCCAGGGCGCGCACCCGTACCTGGTCACCCCCGAGCACACCCGCACCGCGCGTGACGTGCTCGGCCCGGACCGGCTGCTGGCGGTCGAGCAGGCCGTCGTACTCGATCCGGACGAATCCGAGGCCAGGCGCCTGGCCGCCGTCCACGTCAACGCCTACGTCGGCGGTGACGTCTACCGCGGCAGCCTGCGCAGGCTCGGCTTCACCGACGACGACTTCACCGGCGGGCCTTCTGGCGGCGCGAGCGACCGTCTGGTGGACGCCCTGGTCGCGTACGGCGACGCGGACGACATCAGGCGCCGCCTGGACGAGCATTTCGCCGCGGGGGCCGACCACGTCTGCATCCAGGCACTCGGCGACGATCCGCGCGTCATCCCGCTGGCCCAGTGGCGGGCCCTCGCCCCGGCTGCCTGACGCCGACCCCGAGAGGGCCAGGTCAGCGGTGGTGGCGGGTCAGGGCGAGGTACCCGAGGCACAGTACGGCCAGCGCCGCGCTCACCCCGAGCGCGACCGGCACGCCGACCGGCAGCAGCAGGCCGCCGAGCCCGGTGCCCACGGCGATGCCGAAGTAGAGCGCCGAGGCGTTGAGGCCGACGACCACGGCGGTCTCGTCGGGCGCGGCGGAGATGAGCCGCACCTGCTGGGCGGGGGTCTGGAACCAGGTGCTCGCGCCCCACGCGATCATCAGCAGCGCGGTCAGCGGCAGCCAGTGGACCTGCGCGCCGGTGGCCCAGGCGAACACGGCCAGCGTCACAGCGAGCCCGGCGTACCCGATGGCGAGTACCCGGATCGGTCCGCGCCTGTCCGCGGCGGCCCCGGCGATCAGGTTGCCGCCGACCGCGCCCACGCCGTACAGGAAGAGCAGCCACTTCTCGGCCGAAGGGGTCACGCCGAGTTCGTGCAGCAGCGGCACCGCGAACGCGTACAGCCCGTAGCTCGCCATCAGCCCGAACACGCTCAGCGGCAGCACCGCCAGCACCCCCGGATGGCGCAGCGCGGCGAGCCGCCTGCGCAGCGGAATGCGCGGGCCGCCCGGCAGCGCGGGCAGGATGAACGCGACGAGCGCCGCGCAGATCAGGCTGAGCAGGGCGATCAGACCGAGTGCCGCGCGCCAGTCCATGATCCGGCCGGCCAGGTTGCCGAGCGGTACGCCGAGCGCGGTCGCCGCGGTCAGCCCGCCGACCACGACGGCGAGCGCCCTGGCCCGCTGCGCCGGGGCGACCAGGGAGGCGGCGACCGCGCCCGCGATCGGCGTGAACCCGGCCGCCCCGAACGCCGCCAGGACCCGGGTCGCCATCAACGCGCCGAAGTCGGGGGCGAGGGCGGAGCCGAGGTTGGCCAGCGCGAGCACGAGCAGCGCGGCCACCAGCAACGGGCGGCGCGGCACCCGGGCGGTGAGGGTGGCCAGCACGGGGGAGAGCAGGGCGTACGCCACCGCGAACACCGTCGCCGACTGCCCGGCGGCGGCCTCGGAGACCGCCAGCGACCGCGCCATCCCGGGCAGGAACCCGGCGACGACGTAGGCGTCCGTCCCCACCGCGAACGCCCCGAGCGCCAGCACGACCGTCCCTCCCAGCCCCCGGCTGCTTCCGGGGGCGTCGGTGCCGGAGGGTTCCGCGGTACGTGACGGTGACTCGCTAATCGGGATACTAGGCATCCCCTTTCCTTTCCTGATGATGTCACTGCCGGCCCGCTCCGCCGTTCAGTCGCGGAGGCGGACGTAGTTCTTCCTGGTACGGGTGCCGTTGGCCGGGTTGTCGGCCATCAGGTCGGCGATGGTCTGGGCGGCGAGTTCGCGCCGCCAGGCGAGTTCGGCGCGGCGCATGGCGCGGGCGATTCCGCAGGGCCGGTCGAAGCCGCCGCCCTCCGCCCCCAGCCCGCGCTGCCGGATCTCATCGCACCGGAACGCCTCCGCGCCGCCCTCTAGGGCGGTGACGACGTCCATCAGCGTGATCCGCTCCGGCGGCCTGGCCAGCATGAACCCGCCGCGCGCCCCCGGCGCCGACGCCAGGATGCCCGCCCTGGCCAGCGCCTGAAGGCGCTTTTTCAGGTACTCCTGCGGCAGGTCGTACCAGGCCGCCAGACTGCGGATGGGCACCGGCCCCTCGCCGTCGAGCCAGCCCAGGGTCACACAGCAGTGCAATCCCCACTCGACTCCTTCGCCCATGTTCATAACAGGGATACTACATATCCCTTTTTGCTCACTCGCCCGGGGGGGTCAGCGTGAACCTGGCCGTACCGATCGTCATGCCCATCCCTCTGATCGAGGCGCAGTCGAGCGAGTCATTGGGCGAGACGCGGAAGTACACGGCCAGGCCGTACCCGTCCAGTGCGCCGCCGCTGATCCGGCCGGTCAGGTACAGGGCGCGGGGCCCCGGCGGCGGTACGGGCAGCGGCTCGGCGACGATCTGGGCGACCTCCGTGTCGCCGGTGCCGGGGCCGTCCCAGGTGATCTCGCCCGACGCGGGCACCACCTGGGCGAGATCGCACGTCAGCGTGCCGGGGCCATCCAGTTGGAGAGCGGCGCTGCGGCGGGCGGGATGCGCGGGGGTGCACTCGCGGATGTTCGCCCACGAATGGACGGTGGTGGCGGTGGCGGGCTTGTCGTGCAACGGGGGGTTGAAGGATGAGATTTGCGAGCCGATGCACTCGATGGCCGTGGCCGACGCCCTGGCGGGTAACGCGGGTGACGCCGGTAACGCCGTTCCGGCCACGATCAGCGCGGCGACGATCAGCAGGCGGGGGAGACGTCTCATGGCTCTGCTCCTCGCAGATGGGGGGACACCGGTTCACCGGCCGCCGGGCCCATCGCTCACGCGACCGACGCGACCGGCTGAAGACGACCGCATCCTCTCTTCCCCGTCCGCGTTTTTGAACCCCCCGGGCTTCTCTCTAGCCATGTAACCCCAAGGGGGGTATAAAGGGTTCATACCCCTAAGGTAACCCCATGGGAGGGTGACGCCGGATGCCGAAGATCAATGTCTACCTGCCCGATGAGCTGGCCGAGGCGGTCAAGGCGGCGGGGGTGCCGGTCTCCGCGGTGTGTCAGCGCGCGCTGGAACAGGCCGTACGGCGGGTCGTGGCGATCAGGGAACTGGCGCTCGGCGACCTGGAGACCGGCGACCCCGCGGCTCGCTTCCCGCACTTCACCGACAGGACCAGGGAGGTCATGAAGCTGTCGGTGGCCCAGGCGCGGGCGGCCGGGGCGGCGGAGGTGGGCACCGAACACCTGCTCGCCGGGATGCTCGCCGAGGGCACCAACCTGGCACTCCATGTGCTGCGGGCCATCGAGGTCGACCCCGCCCAGGTACGGCAGGCCCTCCCTAACGGCCAGGCCGCGGACGCCGGGGAGGAGTCAGAGGCGGGTACGGGGGGCCGGTTCAGCCCGGCGGCGGCCAACGCGCTGGAGATGGCCGTGTCGGAGGCGCACGGCCTCGGGCACAACTACGTCGGCTGCGAGCACCTGCTGCTCGGCCTGATCAGCGAGCCCGACGGCACCGCCGGTCAGGTGCTGCGCTCGCTGGGCGCCGAGGCCAGGCTGACCCGGCGGGCCGTCGTCGCCGCCCTCGCCGGATATGTCCACCTGCGCGCCCAGGGAGTGCAGGGCCTCGCGGGCACTCAGCAGGCCGCCCCCGCCCTGGGCGGCGACGCCGCTAAGTGGCTGGCGGCGGCGGTGGAGCGGGCGGTGGAGCCGCTGGCGGCGCGCATCGACCGCATCGAGCGGCGGCTGGACTCGGGCTCCGGCGGGTGAACGGATTGGTGGTCAGGGCAATACTGATCATCGTTGTCCTCGCTTGGATCGTGGCGGTCCTCTGACAGGGCCGCCGCGCGCCTCTGACAGGGCCGCCGTGCGGCGGATCAGGCCAGCGCCTCCGCGGTGGCGGCCCGTTCCGCGAGCGGGCGACCGGCGGCGGACTGCTCCTGGTGGTCGAACTGCGTGCGGTACAGCTCCTCGTACCGGCCCCCCGCCGCCAGCAGCTCGGTATGCGTGCCGCGCTCCACGATCCGCCCGCTCTCCACCACCAGGATCAGGTCGGCCGCCCTGACCGTGGACAGCCGGTGCGCGATCACCACCGCGGTACGGCCGGCCAGCGCTTCGCCCAGCGCCTCCTGCACCGCCGCCTCCGAGGTGGAGTCGAGGTGCGCGGTGGCCTCGTCCAGGATGACGACCCGGGGCCGGGCCAGCAGCAGCCTCGCGATGGTCAGCCGCTGCCGCTCGCCCCCGGACAACCGGTAGCCGCGCTCCCCGACCACCGTGTCCAGGCCGTCGGGAAGCGTGGCCACCAGGTCTTCCAGGCGGGCGCGGCGCAGGACGTCCCAAAGGTCGTCGTCGGAGGCGCCGGGGCGGGCGAGCAGCAGGTTGGCCCGCACGGTCTCGTGGAACAGGTGACCGTCCTGGGTGACCATGCCGAGCGTGTCGCGCACGGAGTCGGCGGTCAGGTCGCGTACGTCGGTGCCCGCCAGCCGTACGGCTCCGGCGTCGACGTCGTAGAGCCGCGGGACGAGCTGGGCGATGGTGGACTTACCGGCTCCGGAGGAGCCGACCAGCGCGACCATCTGACCGGGCTCCGCCCGGAACGACACGTCGTGCAGCACCTGCACCCCGCCCCGGGTGTCGAGCGTGGCGACCTCTTCGAGCGAGGCCAGCGAGACCTTGTCGGCCGCCGGATAGGCGAACGAGACGTTGTCGAACTCCACCGAGACCGGCCCCTCCGGCACCTGCACCGCGCCGGGCCTCTCGGCGATCAGCGGCTTGAGGTCGAGCACCTCGAAGACCCGCTCGAAGCTGACCAGCGCGCTCATCACCTCCACGCGGGCGCTGGCCAGGGCGGTCAGCGGGGTGTACAGGCGGGTGAGCAGCAGCGCCAGCGAGACGACCGCGCCGGTGTCGAGCGAGCCGCGCAGCGCGAAGAAGCCGCCCAGGCCGTAGACGAGGGCGAGGGCCAGCGCGGACACCAGCGTGAGCGCGGTGACGAACGTCGTCTGCACCATCGCCGTGCGCACCCCGATGTCACGGACCCGCCTGGCCCGGCCGGTGAACTCGGCCGACTCGTCGGCGGGCCGCCCGAACAGCTTGACCAGCGTGGCCCCCGGCGCGGAGAAGCGCTCGGTCATCTGGGTGCCCATCGCCGCGTTGTGGTCGGCGGCCTCGCGCTCCAGCCGGGCCAGCCGCTTGCCCATGAGCCGCGCGGGCAGCACGAACACCGGCAGCAGCACCAGCGCCGCCAGCGTGATCTGCCAGGAGATCTGGACCATCACCACCAGCGTGAGCACCAGCGTCACGACGTTGTTGACCACCCGGACAGCGTGTCGCTGAACGCCCGCTGCGCGCCGATCACGTCGTTGTTGAGCCGGCTGACCAGCGCCCCGGTGCGGGTGCGGGTGAAGAACGCGATCGGCATGCGCTGCACGTGGTCGAAGACCGTACTGCGCAGGTCGAGGATCAGCCCCTCGCCGATGCTCGCGGACAGCCACCGCGACACCAGCCCGAGCCCGGCCTCGGCCACCGCGATCACCGCGATCACCACCGCCAGCCCGACCACCAGGCCCAGCTCACCGCCCTGCTCGATGGCGTTGACCACCTGCCCGGCCAGCATGGGGGTCGCGACCGCGAGCACCGCCAGCACCACGCCGAGCGCGAGGTACCACGTCAGCATCATGCGATGCGGACGCGCGAACCCGGCGATCCGCCGCAGCGTCGCCATGGAGAACGGGCGCTGGTCCGACTTGGCGTGCATGGCGTTGTAAAGCGAATGCCACGCGGTCACTTCCATGTCCATGCCCGAACCCTCCCATACGGCTACGACAGAAAAGACGGTATGACCTCAAGCTAACTTGAGGTCAACTGGACCGCTCGCCGCCCGGACCGTGAGGGGGGCGTGACCTCGTGGAAAAGGTCCGTTCTATCGTGGTTCGTCGGAAAGCGCCGCTGATCGCCGGAGCGGGCGGCGGCGTCGGGCACGGTGGACCAAGGAGCGGCGGTTGCCTGGCAAGGACAAGTCCAGGCCCATGGGCGCGGCAGGCTGATGTCGGGGGTCTTCGCGGCGTTCGCGGCGCTCGTCTCCGTCGTACTGCTCGGCTACGCCGTGGGCCGGCTCGGCGTACTGCGCCTCCCGGACGAACTCGTCCTCTCCCGCCTGGCCTTCTACGTGACCCTGCCCGCGCTGCTGTTCAGCACCGTGGCCACCGCCGACCTGCGGTCGATCTTCTCCCCCGTACTGCTCACCAGCCTCGCCGGACTGGCCGCCGCCCAGCTCGTCTATGTGCCGGTGGCCCGGCTGCGCTGGAAACGCGACCGGCGCGAGACGACGGTCGGGGCCATCGCCTCGTCGTACGTCAACGCCGGCATCCTCGGCATCGCCGTCGGCGTGTACGTCCTGGGGGACGGCGCGCTGGTGGTGCCCATCGTGCTGTTCCAGCTCCTGGTACTGGCCCCGATCACCTTCCTGCTCCTCGAACCCCCGTCCGCCGGCCGCTCCGTACGACAGGCCCTCCTCCGCCCCCTGCGCAACCCGCTGACCGTCGCCTCACTCCTCGGCCTGGTGTTCGCGGCCTCGGGCATCGAGATCCCCGAGCCCATCATGCGCCCCTTCGACCTGGTGGGCGCCGCGGCCGTACCGGTCGTCCTGATCGCCTACGGCCTCAGCCTCAGCGGCCCCGGCCTCGCGGACATGGCCCGCCAGGGCGGCAAGGACGTCCTCCTCGCCGTCGCCCTCAAGTCCACCGTGATGCCCGCCGTCGCGTACCTCACCGCGGCCCACATCCTCCACCTGACCGGCACCATGCTCCTCGCCGCCACCCTCTTCGCCGCCCTCCCCACCGCCCAGAACGTCTACGTCTACGCCCGCCAGTTCAACGCCGCCCCCCACCTCGCCCGCGGCGCCGTCCTCCTCTCCACCTCCCTCGCCGTCCCCCTCATGGCCGTGATCACCGCCCTACTCGCCTGACACGGCCCACCCTGGCGCACTAGAGTCCCTGGCCGTGGACATCACCGAGCCCCACCGCCCCCCGGATCTCGCGCAGTTCCTCCTCGCCGCCCCAGACTGGGCAGACGACCTCGAATTCCCCAGAAACAAGGACCTCCCCCGCGACCCAGACCTCAACGCCTGACCGCCGTGCCCGCGGGTGCCCTCAAGCCGCGCCCATCCGGGCCAGAATGCCGAGCTGTACCGTCAGCGCGGCCACCAGTTCGTACGGCCCCTGCCGGGCGAACTCGTGCAGCACCCCGGCCGCCTTCTGCTCCAGCGTGGGCGGGACGTGTTTGCTCGCCCACCACCATCCGTCTCGCACGTATACGTGCCAGCCGGGGTAGGTACTCTCGATCGCGGCCAGGTGAGCACGCTCCCACGGGCTCAACTCGGTCACCGAACGCCCTCCCACGCATCTCCCGCGACCGAGATCGTCGCTCCATCGGCCCGATGCGCGGTGACCAGCGTGGTCCCGTACTCGTAGCCGATGCGGACGAACGACAGACGCGCGTACCGAACCCGCCCTCGGCCCTCGGACAGGGAGGCCAGGGCGTCGAGCATCGTCTTCTCAGCGGTGACCTCACAATGGGTCACATCACCCGCACCACGCTCGCCGCCCTCGACCTCCCACACAAGGAGCAGGCCGTCATCTCGGGCGGTGGATTCGCTCCCACCCTCTCGGGGCTCGATCATGAGTCACGCCTTCACTGTTCGCAGCACGTGCATGATTCGCTCGGCCGTCTGAGAGACGTCCGCGACGGGCCCGATTCCAGGACCCCAACTCCAGCGGAACGCCCCATCCGCGTAGAGGATCAGTTCGTTCATTGAAGGCTCGTCAGGGTTCCGCACCCACAGGGCCGCCTTCTGTGCTGTGTTGCGAAGCTCGGCCGGCCATCCCCGCTCCATCAGGGCGGCTTGTAGTCGTTCGAGCTGGGGCCGCGCCCTCAGTGCCGTCTCAGGTTCCATGAGCACGGAAAGTAGTCGACTGATAACTCGGTGATTCCACGCCTGTGAACTGCTGGGTCGGCGGCGGTCAGATCAGTGGGGAAGGCCCATCCGGGCGGCCATACCGCGCAGTACACGCCCAGCGGTGGTAGATCTGACCTGCTGCAACAGCACGCCGACCGTCTCCCGGGCCTTCGCGTCGTTGCGGAACTTGTGCGGTGCGACGTTCTCAGCGCGATGCAGCCACTCGACGGCCCGCTCCCTGGCGCGCGGGTCGCGCGCCAAACCCCGTCCCACATCGGTCAGGAAGGCGGTATGCCTTCCGCGACGCTCGGCCAGGCGGCGTTCTTCGACGTTGCGGGCCAGCTCAAGTACGCCGCCGCCCTCGCCTTGCTCCACGGCGAGCGAGATGCGCCAGACGTTGACGTTCGTGGTCGAGAACGCGCCCCAGTTGTCTCCTGGCGCGTCCGCCGTCCGTCCGGCGAGTTCGGCCGCGTGATCGAGCCAGTGCCGGGCCCGGGAGGCGTCGGCGGCCACCGTGGCCGCCATGGACGCGGCGAGGGTCAGCATGCCGAGAACGTGGACGCCGGTGTCGTCCTTGACATGCGGCTGGAGACGTTCGACGGCCTGCTCCGCCGCTGTGAGCCGGACTCGCCAGGTGGTCGCCGGCATGGTGTGAATCCGCAGGGAGTCGGCCTTCCCCCGATTGATCGGGTCGCCGAGGATGGCGGCGGCCTCCCCCGCGCGCATCGCGGCGATATGGGCCAGGTCACCGTAGCCCAAATCCTTTGTGGTGAAGGTCGCCATCTGGAACGCCTCGATGAGGCATTCGAGCGCCAGCCGGTGTTCGGCCTCGTCCGCTGGGTCGGCGGCGTGGACGTGCAGCTCGTCGATGATCGCCGGAAGCAGTCGGCCCGCCTCGCGGAACTTGTACTTGCTGTGGTCGAGCCGGTCCATATCGGCGAGGAGTTCGGGGAGCGGGCGGGCTTGGTCGGCGAGGGGAGCGGTCAGGGTGTTGGCGATCAGGGCGGTGCGGATCTGCGGGATCGTCGCGTGCGGTGCGGCTTGCACGGGGTCCTTGGTCAGATGCGGGCCACCGACCAGCTCGGTCTCGGAGACCTGCAAGGCATCGGCGAGAGCGGCGATATAGGAACGTCGATCGAGGGCGCGTTCACCGCGTTCCGCCATGGACAGATAGCTTTTGCTCATCCCGGCGAGATCGGCCAGTTCGACCAGTGACAGTTTTCGCCATTTGCGGAGCATCCGTAGCCGAGCACCGATGGTGGCCTGGTCGTACATGAGCCCTGCGCCTCCCGAGCCGCCGCTGCCATCAGGCTAGGCGCACGGCCTTTGCCGTGCCAGGGATTTGCATACGCTGACCCACGCCGCCGAATTTCTGGACCGCCCAGGGCTTATGTGGAGCCGTCTCCAAGGGTTTCGTGGGCCACTGCCGGAGGCGATCTGGGAAATCTCTGATGGTTTAGAGGTGTAATTGGTGTGCGTCTGGGCGAAGCGCTGCACGAGGCCCTTTTTTACGCCCTCTTGTGGCTGGGGAGGGAGTGCCGGGTGCGCCGGAGGCTGGGGATACCCAGGAGAGGGCAGGTTAGCCGGTGCTGGAACGGCGGGGTACCACGACCCACGCGAAATGCCGGGGCACGGGGCGTTGGTGAGGGCGGTGGGCGGCGAGAGGTGGCGTGCCGTACCGGGCGGAGCCCAGGCCTGGAAAGCAATCCGAGCGTCAGCGAGGCCCACTTCCCGCCGAAGGCGCGACCCCTGGCGCGATAGCGCGTCCTGGCCGCCGGAACCAGTGTGCCTCTATGGAGCGTGCTGGAGGCCGCGAGGGTAAGGGGGGATTGGGCGACGGCGGAGAGAATCAGACGGCGAGGCGGCGGGATGGTGTCCCACCAAGTGGTACAGCTTCGGGTGATCTTCGCGAAGTGCCGGACCTCGACTATCCGGCGCTGAGGCCGCCATGAATCTTGAGACCAGCCGCGAAATCACACCACCCGGCGGGACGCCATCGGCGGCGGGTTAGTTGGTGCTGGAACGGCGAGGTGCCACGACCCCACGGGAAATGCCGGGCACCAGGGCGTCACTGAATGCGGTGGACGGCGAGAGGGGGCCTGCTGTACCGGGCGAAGCCCGGACCTGGGAAAACAGGCCGAGCGTCAGCGAGGTCCGCTTCCCGCCGGAGGCGGGGCCTGTGGCGCGGTAGCGCGTCCTGTCCGCGGGAGGCGGGGCCCTGGTGCGCGGGGGCGTCAGCGCGTCGGTGATCGAGATACAGCTGTAGGGGGCTGGGTTACGGCGGGAGAGGATCAGACGGCGAGGCGGCGGGTTAGGCGGTGCTGGAACGGCGAGGTACCTCGGCGCATGGGAGATGCCGGGCACCAGGGCGTCATTGACGACGGTGGGCGGCGAGAAAGGGCGTGCTGTACCGGGCGGAGCCCGGGCCTGGGAAAACAGGCCGAGCGCCAGCGAGGTCCATTTTCCGCCGGAGGCGGGGCCTGTGGCGCGGTAGCGCGTTCTGCGGTCTCTTGTGGTGGGGGTGAACCGCGGTGGTGGGGCGGTCCACCCCCTTGGGGCGGTTATGGGCGGGGGGTGGTCACAGTGCTTCGGATAGGCGGTCTACCTGGGATGGGTCGAGGCCGTAGCAGTAGAACATGACCTCGTCGGCGCCCAGGTCGGTGAAGGCGGTGATCGTTTCGCGGACCTGGGCGGGGGTGGTGAGCATGGTGGTGACCATCTGGTCGGCCATGCCGGTGAAGGCGTAGTAGGCGTGCATGTTGGCGCGGGCGTCGTCGATGACGGGCTGGGGGCCGAGGGCGAGGTTGACCTGGGCGACGATGCGGGGGTGGCCCCGGCGGTCGTACTGCTTCCAGAACGTGCGGACGGTGTCGAACAGGTCGCCCGCCCAGGTCGGGGGTGCGGCGGCGAGGAAGCCGTCGCCCCAGCGGGCGACGCGTTCGAGGGCGGTGGGGTGGAAGCCGCCGAAGAGGATCGCCGGGCCGCCGGGGTGGGCGGGGGCGGGGCCGATCGGGCCGGCGTCCTGGCTGAACGGCTTGCCGGACCAGATGCGGCGCATCACCGCCATCTGCTCGTCCAGGCGGCGTCCGCGGGTGTGCATGTCGACGCCTGCGACCAGGTGGTCGTCATGGCGGCCGCCGATGCCGAGGCCGAGGGTGAGCCGGCCGCCGGTCATCTGGTCCAGGGTGGCGGCCTGCTTCGCGAGCAGGGCGGGTTCGCGCAGCGGGGCCAGCAGTACCTCGGTCTGGACCCTGATGCGGGAGGTGGCGCCCGCCAGGACGGCGAGGGCGACCAGGGGTTCGGGGTTGTGGTAGACGAGCCGGTCGAGCAGGCCGAGCGTGCTGAAAGGACCGGCGTCGGCGCGCTGGGCCCAGTCCAGCAGGACGGGCGGGTCGCCGATGGGCAGGCCGATACCGATGTTCATGGGTGATGCCTCCGAGAGGAAGGGTCGGCGAAGACGACTGCCGCCCCTCCGGCACCTCAGTGAGGTGGGACGCTCTCGCCCTGCGGCGTACTTCTGGAGAGCGTCTCGTCGAAGTGGTCACACTGTAGGACGAACACCGTTGCGCGGCAAATCAACCTCGGGTCACCCGAAGGATGAGGCGACGGCCCTTGTGGGAGCCGGATTCGAGGGTTTCGTGGGCCTCGGCGGCCCTGGACAGGTCCATTTCCTGGGTGTCCAGGCGGAGGCGGCCGCCGGACAGCTCGGCGTTGATCCATTCGGCGGCCTCGGCGAGTTCGTCCGCCGTGGCGAGGCTGATCGCGAAGCCGATGACCGAACGGTCGTGGGTGTACAAAGCGCTCGTGTCGAGGGGGGACGGGTGGCCGGCGGCTAAGCCGGCGAGGACGAGGGCGCGGCCTCTGGTGGCGAGGGCGGGGACGGCCTCGGCGGGAGGTGTGCGGCCGGTGGTGTCGCAGTAGACGTCGACGCCGTCAGGAACCAGATCCCCCAGCGCCTCGCGGAGGTCGGTCGCATTGGTGTCGATCACGGTGTGCGCGCCGTACGAGCGGCAGGTCTCGGCCTTGGCCGGGCCGCGGGCGGAGGCGATGACGCGGGCGCCGAGGCCGGTGGCCAGCCGGATCAGGCATGAGCCGACCGCGCCGTTGCCGCCCTCGACGAACAGGGTCTCCCCCGGCCGCAGCCGGGCGTGGTGGATCAGGCCGGTGTAGGCGGTGGCGGCCGGGTGCAGGACGGCCACCGCCGCGATGGGATCGACGCCGTCGGGCAGCGGGTAGAGCCGGTCGGCGGGCACGCACGCCAGCTCGGCGGACGCGCCCTGGCGGCCGTCGTGCCCCAGGCTGTTGCACCAGACCCACCGGTCGCCGCCGACCGGCTTGCCCACCAGGTCGCGGCCGAGCACCAGGGGCATCGGGACGGGCGTGGCGTACGCGCCGGAGCGGACGAAGGTGTCCACGTGGTTGACCGCCACCGCCGCCACCCGGACCGCCACCTCGCCGGGGCGGCACTCCGGATCGGGCAGCTCGCCGTACTTGATGTCGGTCGCCGGACCGGGTCGTTCGACGTACGCGGCGCGCATCTGCACCCCCTCAAGAAAGATCAGCCGGCCGCCGTCGAACGCAGCGGGTCGTGCCCCACGGACATCAGCTCGTGCCGCCACTCGTCGTCGGCGACGGCGTCGCGCGGCGCGGCGGCCAGCCGGTCCTCCACATAGTCGACCGTGCGGCGCATCACCTCGATGTCGCCGCCGGTGAGATCGACCTTCCGTTTGCCGAGGATGTGCAGCACGCCCCGGCCCAGCCCTTCGACGCCCAGATCGGGCTCGGCCTCGAAGGCGTCTTCGCCCGACGCGTCGGTCAGCAGCCAGGCCCGAAGCTCCTCCGAGGTCATGTTGACGATGCGGTGGAACTCCTGCCACAGCAGGTCGGTCTGGGGCTCGATTCGATCGGACATCAACGCCTCCCCGAAGTCCCGGAACTCCCCAACCGTCGCGCCTACCCCTCGGGCGGCGCGGAAACCAGGTCAGCGGTAGCCGGTGGCGTCGGCGGGCCGGTCGGGGTCTTGCACCTCGACCAGGTAGCGCCAGGCGTCGGGCCGGCTGCCATCGACGTCGGTGAACCCGTAGACCTGGGCCAGCCCGCCGCTGGACAAGGACCGGCCGTTCCACCGCGCGCGGTCGGGGTCGGACGCCAGTGCCACCACCGCCCGCCCGGTGAACGCCGGTGTCTCGGAGATGACGAAGTGCGGGACCTTGGCCGTGGCGTCGCGCCAGTTGGCCTCGGTCACGCCGTAGTGGTCGAGCATGGCCTCCGAACGCAGCCAGCCCGGGGACAGCGCCACCGCCGTGCCGCCGTGCGGGGCCAGCTCGTGGGCCTGGGAGAACGCGAGCCTGATGACCGACCACTTGGACAGGTCGTAGAAGGTGTTGAGCCGGTAGTTGGCCGCGTTGTAGTCGGTGGTGCCGTCGGTGACCTCCACGACCAGCCCGCCCGGCCGCTTGATCAGCAGCGGCAGCACGTGGTGGCTGGTGATGATGTGCGTGTCGATCGCCAGGTGCAGCAGGCGCAGGCCGTTGTCGAGGGAGTGCTCCCACACCGGGGTGTCCCACTCGGTGAGGTGGTCGCCGCCGAAGATGTCGTTGACCAGGATGTCGAGCCGCCCCTGCTCGCGGTCGATGCGCTCGGCCAGCGCGGCGACCTCCTCCGCCCGCAGGTGGTCGACCCGGACCGGGATGCCGACGCCGCCCGCCGCGGTCACCCGCTCGGCGGTCTCCTCGATGGTCTCCGGCCGGTCGATCTCCGAGCGGCCCGCGCGGCTGCTGCGGCCGGTCACGTAGACCGTCGCGCCCGCCGCGCCCAGCTCGGTCGCGATCCCCCGGCCGGTGCCCCGCGTGCCGCCCGTGACCAGCGCGATCTTCCCCTCAAGTGCTCCGCTCATGAGCACACGATGTCAAACGCCTCCGACAATTCCCGTGAGCGTCCGGTCCCAGTCGGCGAGGAAGCGGCCGAGCCCGTACCGGGACAGCGCGGCGGCGCGGGCCGCCTTGCCTGCTTGTCTGGCGTACGCGGGATCGGCGGCGAAGGCACGCAGGGCCTCGGTGAGCGTTTCCGTCCGGGTGGAGATCACGCCCGCCTCGGCCGGTACGGCTTCGACGGCCTCCGTGGTGGCCAGGGCGACGACCGGCATGCCGAGTGTCATCGCCTCGATCAGCGACAGGCCGAGCGAGGTCCATCGGTAGGGGTGCAGGTAGACCCGGCGTCTGGCCAGTTCGGCGTGCAGCTCCCGCTGCGGCAGGTCCTCGAAGGTCCCGTACGCCAGGCCCGTCACCTTCATCCCGAACACGTCCAGCGGAACCGCCTCGGCGAACTCCGGCAGCAGGTCCGTCCCCGCCACCCGCGTACGTCGTACCGGCTCGTTGACCACCACCCCGGCCCGCGCCAGCTCCCCGGTGTACAGGTGCCCCGGATCGACCACCCCGTGCTCGATGACCAGCGCCTGCGCCCGCCCCGAGTCCCACATGAGCCGGTTGAAGTGGGTGACGTGGACGATCGGGACGTCGTCGCGGTCCGCGAGCGGATGCCGGGTCCGGGGCACGTCCCCGGCAGGGGTGTTGTGCTCGACGTACACGGCGGGGACCCGCCGCCCCAGCCAGCGTCCGGCCAGTTCGATCTCGTGCGGGCGCTGGAGCACCAGCGCGTCCACCGGTTCCTCGCGCAGCCGGTCCCACGGGACCTCGCGGACGTTGTCCGGCCAGGGGTACGTCCGCGCCCTGCCCCTGCCGTCCGGCCCCCGGTCGGGGGTGAGCGGCACGACGTACTCGTGCCCGCCCTGGACGAACGACGTCGTCCACGACCCGTGGACGTGCCACAACAGAATCCTCATCCCAGCGCCCTCTCCACCGCTTCGCCGATCGTGGCGGCGACCTCCGGCGCGTCCGCGACTTCGGCGGGCAGGGTGACGGGGGTGGGCACGAGGATGCCCCTGGCCCCGGCGGCCCGCGCCGCCGCCATGTCCCTGCCGATGTCGCCGATGACCGCGCAGTCGCCCGGACGTACGCCGAGCGCCGCGGCGGCCCACAGCACCAGGCCGGGGCGCGGTTTGCGGCAGTAGCAGCCGTCGTCCTCGGCGTGCGGGCACACCGCCCACACGTCGAACGGGCCGAGCAGTTCCTCGACCCGTTCGTTGACCCGCCGCAGCGCGCCGGGGGCGATGAGCCCCCTGGCCACCCCCGACTGGTTGGTGACCACGCCGACCGGCACACCGGCCTGTCGCAGCCGTTCCACGGCCGCGCGCGCCCCCGGCATCGCCGTTACCAGAGCGGGGTCCGCGTTGTACGGAACGTCCCGCACAAGGGTCCCGTCGCGGTCGAACAATACGGCAAGCGAACGGCGATAATCCGGCAAATCAACATTTGTCGCCACAATTCCGCACTACCCGCCCGCAGCCCGGGGTAACAACCACGGAGAGTGACGATTGCCAGTACAGAGCACTCGCCACGTGGACTTCTACGAGACGCGGAGGTTTGAGAAGCGCTTCGCTCGGTAGCGGTGCCAGGGCCGAAACAAAGGCCCAGGCACGACCGAACCAGATCCACCGCCCGGGGGAGATGAGATGCGGTTTCTCGGAATCAACGCCATATTCCATGACCCGGCCGCCGCGCTGGTGATCGACGGCGAGGTCGTCGCCGCCGCCGAGGAAGAGCGGTTCAGCAGGCGCAAGCACGGCAAGCGCCCGGTGCCGTTCTCCGCCTGGGAACTCCCCGAACAGGCCGCCGCCTGGTGCCTGGCCCACGCCGGCCTGCGCCCCGAGGATCTGGACGCCGTCGCCTACTCCTACGACCCCGACCTGGTCAGAGCCGGTCAGCAGGGCCAGGACGCCCGCTGGGAGCCGCTGCGCACGACCTTCGCCCGCCGCGCGCCCGCCTTCCTGGCCACCGCGCTGCCCGGTTTGGACTCCGCCCAGGTCCGGTACGTCCCGCACCACATCGCGCACGCCGCGTCCGCCGGGCTGGCCGCGCCGTACCGCGACTCGGCCGTACTCGTCTGCGACGGACGCGGCGAGGCCGTCTCCCACCTGGCCGGGCACTACCGCGACGGCGAACTCACCGTGCTCGCCACCCAGGACCTGCCGCACTCCCTGGGCCTGATGTACGAGGAGGTCACCGAACACCTCGGCTTCCTGCGTTCCAGCGACGAGTACAAGGTCATGGCGATGGCCTCCTACGGCACCCCGCGCCACCTGCCCGAACTCCGCGAACTGATCAGGGCGACCGGCGACGGCGGCTTCCGCACCGGCCCGATCGACTGGTCGGTCTTCGCCAAGCCGCTGCCCCGGGGCGAACCGTGGTCCGAGGGCCACGCCGACCTCGCCGCCAGCGTGCAGGCCCGGCTGGAGGAGGTGCTGCTCGACCTGGCCCGCTGGCTGCACGAACGCACCGGCGAGCGCCACCTGACCATGGCGGGCGGGGTCGCGCTCAACTGCGTCGCCAACACCCGTCTGCTGGCCGAAGGGCCGTTCGAGGGGATCTGGGTGCAGCCCGCGGCGGGCGACGCGGGCACCGCGCTGGGCGGCGCGCTGCACCTGGCGAGCACGTACGGCGAGCGGGCCGCCCCGATGCCGGGCGCCGCCCTCGGCCGGAGCTGGACCGACGCCGACCTCGCCGCCTGGCTCGACGCCGCCCGCGTCCCGTACGAACGGCCGCCCGACCTGCCCGCCGCGATAGCCGCCGACCTGGCCGGAGACCGGATCGTGGCGTGGTTCCAGGGCCGCGCCGAGTACGGGCCGCGCGCCCTCGGGCACCGCTCGCTGCTCGCCCACCCCGGCCACGCCCGCAACACCGAACGCCTGAACGACGTCAAGGGCCGCGAGCAGTTCCGCCCCATCGCGCCCATGGTCCTCGCCGAACGGGCAGCCGAAATCTTTACCCGCGGCCCGGCCGAAAGCCCGTACATGCTGTTCGTCCACGACGTACGGCCGGAGTGGCGCGACCGCATCCCGGCCGTGGTCCACGTGGACGGCACCGCCCGCGCGCAGACCGTGGACCGTGCGGAAGACCCGCTGCTGGCCGGGCTGCTGACGGAGTTCGAGGCCAGGACGGGCCTGCCGGTCCTGGTCAACACCAGCCTCAACACGGCGGGCCGCCCGATGGTGGACGACCCGCGCGACGCGCTGGAGTGCTTCGGCTCGGCCCCGGTGGACGTACTGGTCCTCGGCCCGTACGTCGTGCGCAGGAACGAGGTGTTCGCCGCGTGATCACCGTCGTCATCCCGACCATTGGCCGGCCGTGCCTGGCCGACGTGCTCGCCGCGCTCACCCCGGCCCCGCCGGACGCCCGGATCATCGTCGTGGACGACCGCCCCGGCACCGCGAAGCTGCTCAAAGCGCCCGGAGCCGAGGTCCTGCGCACCGGCGGCAA
Organism: Spongiactinospora rosea; assembly: GCF_003315795.1. GTDB lineage: Bacteria > Actinomycetota > Actinomycetes > Streptosporangiales > Streptosporangiaceae > Spongiactinospora > Spongiactinospora rosea. The sequence goes on along the minus strand of NZ_QMEY01000009.1, from coordinate 62,351 downwards.
GGGCCCGGCCGCCGCGCGGAACGCCGGCTGGCGGGCCGCCCGCACCCCCTGGGTCGCCTTCCTGGACGACGACGTGATCCCGCAGCCGGGCTGGTGGGACGCGCTCCGCACCGACCTGACCGAGATCGACGAGAGCGTGGCCGCCAGCCAGGCCAGGCTGCACGTACCGCTGCCCGCCCACCGCAGGCCCACCGACGCCGAACGCAACACCGCCGGCCTGGCCGCCGCCGACTGGATCACCGCCGACATCGCCTACCGCCGCGCCGCCCTGGAACGGGTGGGCGGCTTCGACGAGCGCTTCCCCCGGGCCTACCGGGAGGACGCCGACCTGGCCCTGCGGGTCGCCGCCGCCGGATACCGCCTGGTCAAGGGCCGCCGCGTCACTCGCCACCCGGTACGCGACGACGGCCCGTGGGCCAGCGTGCTGCGCCAGCGCGGCAACGCCGACGACGCCCTGATGCGCCAGGTCCACGGGCCCGCCTGGCGGTCCGCGATCGGCGCGCCCGGACGGCTGCGCGAACACGCCCTGACCACCGCCGCTGGTCTGCTGGCGATCTCGCTCTTGGCGTCTCGCGGACGGAGGGCCCGGCGAATGGCCGCGCTCGCCGCGCTGACCTGGCTAGGCCTGACCGCCGAGTTCACTTGGGCCCGCCTCGCGCCCGGCCCGCGCACGTCGGAGGAGATCCGGTGGATGTCGATCACCAGCGTGGTCATTCCACCGGTGGCCTGTGCGTGGCGTCTGCGAGGTGAACTGCGCGCCAGACGGGGCGCGCGGCGGGCGGGTGAGGCCGCATGACGGCCCCGCGCGAGGAGACCCGCCGGGAGAAGGTCCTGGTGGCGCGGACCGACAACGCCGGTGACGTACTGCTGGCCGGTCCCGCCATCAGGGCCGTCGCGGCCCGCGCGGAGGTCGTGCTGCTGGCCGGTCCGCACGGAAGTACGGCGGCCCGGCTGCTGCCCGGCGTGTCGGAGATCATCACCTGGCGCGCCCCGTGGATCGACCCCGAGCCGCCGCCCGTGACCCACGAGCACGTGGACGAACTGCTCACCGCCGTACGCCGGGCCGCCCCTGCCACCGCCGTGATCCTGACGTCCTTCCACCAGTCCGCGCTCCCCCTGGCCCTGCTGCTCCGCCTGGCCGGAGTGCCCCGGATCGCCGCGATCAGCAACGACTACCCCGGTTCCCTCCTGGACCACCGCCACGTCGTGGACGAGGACGCCGACGTACCCGAGCCGGTGCGTATGCTCACCCTCGCCACGGCCGCCGGATTCCCGCTGCCACAGGGCGACGACGGACGCCTCGCCGTACGCCGCCCGCTGCCCGCCGTGGGCGGCCTGACCGGCCCGCCCGGCTACGTGGTCGTCCACCCGGGCGTGACCGCGCCCGCCCGGGGCTGGCCGCCGGACCTGTGCGCCCAGGCGGTGACCGCGCTGACCCGCGCGGGCCACCGCGTCGTGGTCACCGGCACTCCCGGCGAACGCGCGCTCACCGCCCACGTGGCCGGTACCGACGCCCGTGACCTGGGCGGGGCCACGACGCTCGCCGAACTCGCGGCCGTGCTCGCCGGGGCCGCCGCGCTGGTCGCCCCCAACACCGGCCCCGCGCACCTGGCCGCCGCCGTCGGCACGCCGGTGGTCAGCCTGTTCGCGCCGGTCGTACCGGCCGCCCGCTGGGCCCCCTACGGCGTGCCGGTGGAACTGCTCGGCGACCAGCGCGCACCCTGCCGCTCCACCAGGGCCCGGATCTGCCCCATCCCCGGCCACCCCTGCCTTTCGTCCGTGACCGCCGACGACGTAGTGACCGCGGTACACCGGCTGACGGCACACCGCCCGGCCGCACTGGAGGAGGCGATCCTGTGAGAATCGACCTGGTTTCCGAGCACGCCGATCCGCTGGCGGTCGTCGGCGGCGTGGACGCGGGCGGTCAGAACGTACACGTCGCCGCGCTCGCCACGGCCCTCGCCGCGCGCGGGCACGAGGTCACCGTCCACACCCGCCGCACGTCCCCGGACGGGCCGCAGGCCGTGCCGATGGCCCCGGGGGTGACCGTCGAGCACGTACCGGCAGGGCCCGCGATGCCGCTGCCCAAGGACGAACTGCTGCCGCACATGCCGGCCTTCGCCCGGCACCTGGCCGCGCGCTGGGCGGCCGACCCGCCGGACGTGGCGCACGCGCACTTCTGGATGAGCGGCCTGGCCGCGCTCGCCGCCGCCCGCGAGGTGCCGGTGCCCGTCGTGCACACGTTTCACGCGCTCGGCACGGTCAAACGGCGCTGGCAGGGCGACGCGGACACCAGCCCGCCGCGGCGGGTCGGGATCGAGACCGAGATCGGCGTCCGGGCCGACGCCATCGTGGCGACCTGCCACGACGAGGCCGCGGAACTGCGCGCGATGGGCGTGCCGCTGTCCCGCGTGCGGGTCGTGCCGTGCGGGGTGGACCTGGACCTGTTCCGGCCGGACGGCCCGATGGCCGGCCGGGACGGCGACCGGCCCCGGGTGCTGAGCATCGGCCGCCTGGTCCCCCGCAAGGGCGTCGAGACGATCATCGAGGCGTTGTGCCTGGTGCCGGAGACGGAGCTGGTGATCGCCGGAGGCGACGTACGCGACGAGGAGGCCGTACGGCTGGCCAGGCTGGCGGCCCGCCGGGGCCTGGCCGGACGGGTCCGGCTGATCGGCAGCGTGGCCCGCGCCGACGTGCCCGCGCTGCTGCGCTCGGCCGACGTGCTGGTGACCGTGCCGTGGTACGAGCCGTTCGGCATGGTCCCGCTGGAGGCGATGGCCTGCGGCGTACCGGTGATCGCCTCCGCGGTCGGCGGCCACCTGGACAGTGTGGCGGGCTGCGGCCTGCTGATCCCGCCGCGCCGCCCCCGCGCGCTCGCCGCCGCGCTGCGCGAACTGCTCTGCCGCCCCGACCTGCGGGCCGCCCTGGAGAAGGCGGGCGAACGCCGGGCGCAGGCCCGGTACGGCTGGCCCACCGTGGCCGCCGCCACCGAGAACGTCTACCTCAACGCCATCGCCGCCCGGCGGCAGCGGCTGGCCGTGGCGGGAGGCTGAGCGATGCATCGGCACCTGGCCAAACTGAGCGACGCCATCCGCGCGCTGGACGCCGAGACCATGAAGATCCACGTCTGGGGCGAGAAGCTGGCCGCCGTGCTGACCGGCGGCGGACGGCTGCTGGCCTGCGGCAACGGCGGTTCGGCCGCCGAGGCCCAGCACCTGACCGCCGAACTGGTCGGCCGGTTCCGCGCCGACCGCCGCCCCTACGCGGCCATCGCGCTGCACGCCGACACCTCGGCGGTGACCGCGATCGGCAACGACTTCGGGGCCGAGTCGGTGTTCGCCCGCCAGGTACACGGGCACGGGCGGCCCGGCGACGTACTGATCTGCCTGTCCACCAGCGGGACCAGCGCCAACGTACTGGCCGCCGCCGTGGCCGGGCGCGAGTGCGGCCTGCTGACCTGGGCGCTCACCGGCCCCGCGCCGAACCCACTGGCCGAGCTCTGCGACGACGCCCTGCCGGTGCCCGCCGACGACGCCTGCACGGTGCAGGAACTGCACCTTGCGCTCATCCACATGCTCTGCGACGTGATCGAGGAGGTGCCGCAGTGGCCGGCGGGCCCATCGTGGTGATCGGGGACGTCCTGCTGGACGTCGACATCGACGGCGATGCCGACCGCATCGCGCCCGACGCCCCGGTTCCCGTGGTGGTGGAGTCCGGCCGCCACCAGCGTCCCGGCGGGGCGGGGCTGGCCGCGCTGCTCGCCGCCGCCGACGGGGCCGACGTCACGCTGGTCACCGCGATCGGCGACGACCCGGCGGGCGACGTGCTGCGCAAACTGCTGGCGGGCCGGGTGCGGCTGGCCGCGCTCCCGCTGCGCGGGCGTACGGCGAGCAAGACCCGCGTCCGCGCCAAGGGCCAGACCCTGGTGCGGGTGGACGACGGCGACGGCCACGCCGGGCCCGGCCGGATCCCGCTGGACGCGCTGCACGCCGCGGCCGTGGTGCTGGTCTCCGACTACGGGCGCGGGGTCGCCGACCTGGCCCGCCCGCTGCTGCACGGCCTGGACATCCCGGTCGTGTGGGACCCGCACCCGAACGGCGGCGCCCCGCCGTACGGCTGCGCGCTGGTCACCCCGAACGCGGCCGAGGCCCGCCTGCTCTGCGACGACGCCGCGACCCCCGGCGAGGCCGCGGTACGGCTGGCCCGCACCTGCCACGCCGACGCCGTGGCGGTGACGCTCGGCGATCACGGCGCGACGGTCGCCCGTGGCACGGGCGAGCACGTACGGGTGCCCGCGCCCGAGGTGGCCGCGGGCCGCGACTCCTGCGGCGCGGGCGACCGGTTCGCGGTCGCGGCGGCGCTCGCGCTGCGCGACGGGGCCACCCCCGAGCAGGCCGTGGCCGTCGCCGTGCGCGAGGCGGGCCGGTTCGTGGCGGCGGGCGGCGCGGCGGCGATCCGCCTCAAGGCCGCGGCGGACCATCCGCGCACCCCGCACGAGGCGGCCGAGGCGGTACGCGCCTCCGGCGGACGGCTGATCGCCACCGGCGGCTGCTTCGACCTGCTGCACGCCGGGCACGTCAGCCTGCTGCGCCGGGCCAGGGCGCTCGGCGACGCGCTGATCGTGTGCGTCAATTCCGACCGTTCGGTACGACGGCTCAAGGGGCCGGGCCGCCCGGTGGTCCGCGAGGCCGACCGGGTGGCCGTGCTCAACGCGCTCGGCTGCGTGGACGGCGTCGTCGTCTTCGACGAGGACGACCCGTCGGCGCTGATCGACCGGCTGCGGCCGCACGTGTGGGTGAAGGGCGGCGACTACTCCGCCGCCGGCCTGCCCGAGAGCGAGGTGGTGCGGCGGATCGGCGGCGAGGTCGTCATCCTGCCCACCCTCCCGGGCCACTCCACCACCGGCCTGATCACCGCGGCGCGGGCCACCGCATGAGGAATCGCATGAGGACATGACAACCGAGAGGGGACCTATCGTGCTGGGCAACATCCTGATCACCGGTGGCGCGTCCGGGCTGGGCCAGGCGACCGCGGAGGCGGTGGCCAAGGCCGGGGGCCGCCCGCTGATCATCGACGTCAACGCTCCCATCGGCGACCACGACCACGTGATCGCCGACCTGTCCGACCGTGAGCAGGCCGAACGTGCCGTACGCGAGCTGGCCGGCCGGGCGGACGGGCTGTCCGCCGTGGTGACCGCGGCCGGGGTGGACGCCTGCGGGCGGCTCGACGCCGTGCCCGCCGCCGCCTGGGACCGGGTGATCCAGGTCAACCTGCTGGGCACCGCCTCGGTGGTGCGGGCCGCGCTGCCGTACCTGGTGGAAAGCCGCGGGCGGGTCGTCACCGTGGCCTCCACGCTGGGGCTTCGCGCGCTGAGCGACGCGACGGCGTACTGCGCGGCGAAGTTCGGCGTGGTGGGGTTCACCCGCGCGCTCGCGGCGGAGCTGGCCGGGCGGGTCGGGGTCACCCTGCTGATCCCCGGCGGCATGCGCACGCCGTTCTTCGACGGCCGCGACGAGCGGTACCGGCCCGGCCCGGACGCCGGGCTCAACCAGCCCGAGGACGTCGCCGCCACCATCGCCTTCGCGCTCGGCCAGCCGTCCGGCTGCGAGGTGCGCGAACTGGTCGTCTGCCCCGCGACGGAGACATCATGGCCGTGAGCACGGTGATGAGCGCGCCCGCGCTGGTCGCGCTGCGCGGGCTCGGCCTCGGTGACCTGCTCACCGCGGTGCCCGCGCTGCGGGCGCTGCGCCGCGCGCACCCACGGCACCGCATCACGCTGGCCGCGCCGTCCTCGCTGCGGCCACTGCTGCCGCTGATCGGCGCGGTGGACGAACTCGTCCACACCAGCGGCACCGGCCCGGTCCCGCTGGACCGCGCCGACATCGCGGTCAACCTGCACGGCAGCGGCCCGCAGAGCACCTCCGCGCTGCGCCGCATCCGCCCGGCCACATTGCTCACCCACGCCCACCCCGGCCTGCCCGGGGTCGAGGGCCCCGCCTGGCGGGCCGACCTGCACGAGGTGCAGCGGTGGTGCGCGATGCTGCACTGGTACGGCATCGCCGCCGACCCCGACGACCTCGCCCTTGACCTGCGCGCCGAACGCCGGGACGCGACGGTGATCGTGCATCCCGGCGCGTCCTCGGCGGCCCGCCGCTGGCCGCCCGCCCGGTACGCGGAACTGGCCGCCGAGCTGAGCGCCGCCGGGCACCGGGTGCTGATCACCGGCAGCGTCGCCGAACGCGTCCTGGCCAGGCAGATCGCCGACCTCGCCGGACTGCCGGGGGATCGGGTGCTGGCCGGGCGTACCGGGCTGGGGGAGCTGGCCGTGCTGGTGGCCCGCGCCCGGATGGTGATCAGCGGCGACACCGGCATCGCGCACCTGGCCGTGGCCATGGACACGCCGTCCGTGGTGATCTGCGGCCCGGTCTCGCCCGCGCTGTGGGGGCCGCCGCCGGGCCGTGACCGGCACGTGGCCCTGTGGGCTGGGCGTACCGGCGACCCGCACGCGAACGGCCCCGACCCGGGGCTCCTGGACATCGGGGTGCGCCAGGTGCTCGACGCCGTGTGCGCGACCTTGGACGGCGAGCCCGCTCGCCGCCCGCGACCGACGGATGGGGTGAAGACGTGACGACACCGACGGCCACGGGCACCGTCGTGGTGACCGGTGGAGCCGGATTCCTCGGCTCCTACCTGTGCGAACGCATGCTGGCCCGCGGCGCCCAGGTGATCTGCATGGACAACTTCCTCACCGGCGACCCGGCCAACGTGGAGCACTTGTTCGGCGCTCCCGGGTTCCGGCTGCTGGACTGCGACCTGACCGGATTCGTTCACGTCCCCGGTGACGTGGACCTGGTACTCCACTTCGCGTCGGCCGCCTCGCCCGCCGACTACCTGCGCCACCCGATCGAGACGCTGAAGGTCGGCAGCCTGGGCACCCTGCACGCGCTCGGCCTGGCCAAGGAGAAGGGCGCGCGGTTCGTACTGGCCTCCACCAGCGAGGTCTACGGCGACCCGCTGGAACACCCGCAGCGGGAGACGTACTGGGGCAACGTCAACCCGGTCGGCCCGCGCAGCGTGTACGACGAGGCCAAGCGCTTCGCCGAGGCGCTGACCACCGCCTACCGCAACGCGCACGGCGTGGACACCGGCATCGTGCGCATCTTCAACACCTACGGCCCGCGGATGCGCCCCGCCGACGGCCGGGCCATCCCCACCTTCGTCGGCCAGGCCCTGCGCGGCGAGCCGATCACGGTGACCGGCGACGGCAGCCAGACCCGGTCCGTCTGCTATGTGGACGACACGGTGGCGGGCATTCTGGCGCTGGCCGAGAGCGGGTTCGCCGGGCCGGTCAACATCGGCAACCCGGAGGAGCTGACCATGCTCGCGCTGGCCGGGCTGATCAGGGACATGACCGGGTCGCGTTCGCCGATCCGTTTCATCGAGCGCCCGGTGGACGACCCGGAGGTACGGCGGCCGGACACCTCGCTGGCCGAGGAGAAGCTGGGCTGGCGGCCGGTCGTGCCGGTGGAGGAGGGGCTGCGCCGCACGATCGCGTGGTTCGCCGCCGAACCGGTCACCGAGACCGTCGCGTGAAGGGAGTGCAGTGATGCGAGTAGTGGTGGTGGGGGCGACCGGGAACGTGGGGACCAGCGTGGTCGCCGCGCTGGCCGCCGACCCTTCGGTGAGTTCGGTGCTCGGGCTGGCCAGGCGGATGCCGCTCTGGCGGCCGGAGAAGGTCGAGTGGCACGAGGCCGACATCGGCAAGGACGACCTGCGCCCGCTCTTCGCCGGGGCGGAGGCGGTGGTGAACCTGGCGTGGCTGTTCCAGCCCACCCGCGACCCGGGCGTGACCTGGCGCAACAACGTGCTGGGCGGCATCCGGGTGTTCCGCGCGGTGGCCGGCGCCGGGGTGCCGGTGCTGGTCCACGCCTCCTCGGTGGGCACGTACTCGCCGGGCCCGAAGGACCGCCGGGTCGGCGAGGACTGGCCCACCCACGGGTGGCCGGGCGCCGCGTACGCCAGGGAGAAGGCGTACCTGGAACGGGTGCTGGACGCCTACGAGCTGGAGCACCCCCGCATCCGCGTGGTGCGGATGCGGCCGTCGTTCATCTTCAAGCGGGAGTCGGCGGTCGAGCAGCGCCGGCTGTTCGCCGGGCCGTTCCTGCCGAACCGGGTCACCCGGCTGGCCCGGCCGGAACTCGTCCCGTTCGTGCCGGACACGCCCGGCCTGGCCTTCCAGGCGGTACACGGCGAGGACGTCGGCGAGGCGTACCGGCTGGCGGTCACCAAGGACGTGTCCGGGCCGTTCAACCTCGCCGCCGACCCCGTCATCGAGCCCGCCACGCTGGCCGCGCTGCTCGGCGCGCGGCCGGTCAAGGTGCCCGGCCCGCTGCTGACCAGCGCGGTCGCCGCGGCCTGGAAGCTGCACCTGGTGCCCGCCTCGCCCGGCCTGGTGGACCTGGTCCTGCGGCTGCCGCTGATGGACGCCGGCCGGGCCCGCGACGAACTCGGCTGGCGGCCCCGGCACACCGCCCTGGACGCGCTGCGCGACTTCGCGGCCGGGCTGCGCGACCCGCGCGGCATGGACACTCCGCCGCTGTCCCCGCGGCCCGAGGAGGCTAAGGCGTCAGCAGCACCTTGATCGCCCGGTCCCGCTTCTTCTGGAAGATCTTGTAGCCGTGCGGGGCGTGGTCCAGCGGCAGGATGTGGGTGGCCAGGTCCTCGGTGCCGAGCGGGTCGGAGTCGTCCAGCACCAGGGGCAGCAGGTCGTCGATCCAGCGCCGTACGTGGGCCTGGCCCATCCGCAGCGTGACGCCCTTGTCGAACATCCGCAGCATGGGCATCGGGTCGGCCATGCCGCCGTACACGCCGCTCACCGAGATCGTGCCGCCGCGCCGCACGATGTCGATGGCCTGGGTCAGCGCGGCCAGCCGGTCCACGCCCGCCGTGGTCATCATCGGCGCGGCCACCCGGCCGGGCAGCAGGGCGGTCAGCGTGTGCGCGAGGTGCGCCATCGGGGAGCCGTGCGCCTCCATGCCGACCGCGTCGATCACGCTCGCCGTGCCGCGGCCCTGGGTGAGGTCCCTGACCGCGTCGGGCACGTCGTCCACCGCCGAGGCGTCGACGATCTCGACGCCGTGCCGCTGGGCCATCGCCAGCCGTTCCGGTACGCCGTCCACGCCGATCACCCGCAGCCCGCGGTGCCGGGCCACCCGGCAGCACATCTGGCCGATCGGGCCGAGACCGAGCACGGTGATTTCGCCGCCCTCGGGGACGTCCGCGAACTCCACGGCCTGCCAGGCGGTGGGCAGTACGTCGGACAGGTAGACGAACCGCTCGTCCGGCGGCCCCTGCGGGACCTTGACCGGCCCGAACTGCGCCTGCGGCACCCGCAGGTACTCCGCCTGCCCGCCGGGCACCTCGCCGTACAGCTTGGTGTAGCCGAACAGCGCCGCGCCCGTGTTGTACTCCCGGTTCTGGGTGGTCTCGCACTGGGCGTACAGCCTGCGGTCGCACATGTAGCAGTGGCCGCAGGAGATGTTGAACGGCACCACCACACGATCGCCCGGTCTGATGTGGCGGACCTCCGCGCCGACCTCCTCCACGATGCCCATGGCCTCGTGGCCGAGGATGTCGCCCTCGCCCATGAACGGGCCGAGCACCTCGTAAAGATGCAGGTCGGAGCCGCAGATGCCGGTGGAGGTGACCTTGATCACCGCGTCGGTGGGCTCCTTGATGGCCGGATCGGTGACCTCCTCGACGCGGACGTCGCGCTTACCGTGCCAGGTGACGGCCTTCATCACTGCTCCCTTCTCCATGTCCACTGACTGATCTCGGGTGGGTCCTCGCCGTGCTCGCGGGTGTACGCGCGGGCGCGCAGCCGGGCGTCCACCATCCGCTGGCGCAGGTGGCCGGCCGTGGACCCGATGCCGGGTACGCGGTCGATCACGTCCATGACGAGGTGGTAGCGGTCGATCCCGTTCAACATGGCCATGTCGAACGGGGTGGTCGTGGTGCCCTCCTCGCGGTACCCGCGCACGTGGAAGTCGGCGTGGCCGGTCCTGCGGTAGGTGAGGCGGTGGATCGACCACGGGTACCCGTGGAAGTTGAAGATGATCGGCCGGTCGGCGGTGAACAGCGTGTCGAACTCCGCGTCCGCCATCCCGTGCGGATGCATGGACGGCGGCAGCAGCCGCATCAAATCCACCACGTTGACGACCCGGACCTTCAGCTCGGGCAGGTGCTCGCGCAGCAGCGCGGCGGCGGCCAGCGTCTCCAGGGTCGGGGTGTCGCCCGCGCAGGCCAGTACCACGTCAGGGTGCTCGCCCGCGTCCGTGGAGGCCCACGGCAGGATGCCGAGCCCGCGGGCGCAGTGCGCGACGGCGTCGTCCATCGGCATCAGGTCGTGCACCTGGTGCTTGCCCGCCACGACGACGTTGACGTAGTCGCGCGAGCGCAGGCAGTGGTCGGCCACCGACAGCAGCGTGTTGGCGTCCGGGGGCAGGTACACGCGTACGACCTCGGCCTTCTTGTTCATCACCACGTCCAGGAAGCCGGGGTCCTGGTGGCTGAAGCCGTTGTGGTCCTGCCGCCAGACGTGCGAGGACAGCAGGTAGTTCAGCGAGGAGATCGGCCGCCGCCAGGGGATCTTCCTGGACGACTCCAGCCATTTGGCGTGCTGGTTGAACATCGAGTCGACGATGTGGATGAACGCCTCGTAGCAGTTGAACAGGCCGTGCCGGCCGGTCAGCAGGTAGCCCTCCAGCCAGCCCTGGCACAGGTGCTCGCTCAGCACCTCCATGACCCGGCCGTCCGGGGACAGGTGCTCGTCGGTGGGCAGGGTGGCGGCGTCCCACGCCTTGGCGGTGGTCTCGTACACGGCCGACAGGCGGTTGGAGGCGGTCTCGTCCGGGCCCATCAGCCGGAACGCGCCCGGGTTGCGTTCGAGCACGTCGCGCAGGAAGCCGCCGAGCACCCCCGTGGGCGAACTCGTGCGGGCGGCGGGGCTGTCGACCTCGACCGCGTAGCCGCGGTAGTCGGGCAGGCGCAGCGGGCGGAGCAGTTCGCCGCCGTTGGCGTGCGGGTTCGCGCTCATCCTGCGCCGCTGCTCGGGCACGGCGGCGCGTACGACCTCGGCCGGGCATCCGTCGGCCTCGAACAGTTCGCGCGGGCGGTAGGAGTGCATCCAGGCGGCGAGCGCCGCCCGCCGCTCCGGGCGGGTGCGCACCTCGGTCAGCGGCACCTGATGGGCCCGCCAGGTGCCCTCCACCGGCAGGCCGTCCACCTCGTGCGGGCCGGTCCAGCCCTTTGGCGTGCGCAGCACGATCATCGGCGGGCGGCCGGTGGGATCGTCCCTGAGCTGGTCGAACACCGTGTCCAGTACCTCCGCCATCCGGCGGTGGACGGCCGGTGGCTCCTCGCCCGCGACCAGGTGGGGGCGGTAGCCGTAGCCCTCCAGGAGGGCGGTCAGCTCCTGTTCGGGGATGCGGGCGAGGATCGTGGGGTTGGCGATCTTGTACCCGTTCAGGTGCAGGATCGGCAGCACGACGCCGTCCCGGCCGGGGGTGAGGAACTTGTTCGCGTGCCAGCTCGCCGCCAGCGGGCCGGTCTCGGCCTCCCCGTCGCCGATCACGCACGCCACCACCAGGCCCGGGTTGTCGAACGCCGCGCCGTACGCGTGGGCCAGCGAATACCCCAGCTCACCGCCCTCGTGGATGGAACCGGGCACCTCCGGCGCGACGTGGCTGGGGATGCCGCCGGGGAAGGAGAACTGCCGGAAGAGGGCGCGCATGCCCGGCTCGTCCTGGGTGACATCCGGATATTTATCGGTATAGCTGCCTTCCAGCCAGGCGTGCGCCACCGCCGCAGGCCCGCCGTGGCCGGGGCCGACGATGTAGATCATGTTCTCGTCGCGTTCCCTGATGACGCGGTTGAGGTGCGCGAAGCAGAAGTTCAGGCCGGGGGTGGTGCCCCAGTGGCCGAGCAGCCGGGGTTTGACGTCCTCGGCGCGCAGCGGCCTGGTCAGCAACGGGTTGTCAAGCAGGTAGATCTGTCCCACCGACAGGTAGTTGGCGGCCCGCCAGTACGCGTCCACGGATTCGAGTACGTCCATTACCGGACAGTTCCTCCAGTCAGGTTTTCAAACCCGGGCGGGCCGTTTGGGGTGGACGGTCTCGGGCACGCGACCAACCATGGCAAGCTCCGATCCGGTCGTGCTCACGGTCAACGCGGGGTCCTCCAGCCTGCGGCTCAACCTGGTCCGCGGCGATGAGGTGCTGGCCGAACGGCACACCGAGCAGAGTCTTGACCCGGACGCGGCGCAGGAGACCGTCGCGGACTTCCTCGGGGAGATCGGGGATCTCGACGTCGCGGCGGTCGGGCACCGGCTGGTGCACGGAGGTGTCGCCGTACCGGCCCCGATGGTGGTGGACGACGAGATCGTGGCCCAGGTCGCCGCCCGCGAAGACCTCGCGCCGCTGCACATCCCGCCCGCGCTCGCGCTGGTGGAGGCGGTACGGCGGTGCCTGCCCGACGTACCGCACGTACTGTGCCCGGACACCGCCTTCCACGCGGGGCTGCCGGAGTCCGCGACGAGGTACCCGCTGCCCGAGGAGTGGCGCCGCCGGTACGGCCTGCGCCGGTACGGCTTCCACGGCCTGTCCTACGCCTGGGCGCTGCGCCGGGCCGCCGAACTCCTGGACCGGCCGGTGACGGAGTCGCAGCTGGTGCTGACCCACCTCGGCGGCGGGTGCTCCGTGTGCGCGGTCCGCGAGGGCCGCAGCGTGGACACCTCGATGGGCTTCACCCCGCTTGAGGGCGTTCCGATGAGCAAGCGGTCCGGCAGCGTCGATCCCGGCATGCTGCTGTGGCTGCTCACCGGCAACCGGCTCTCGGTCAGCGAGCTGCGCGAGGGCCTGGAACACCGTTCGGGCCTGCTCGGCCTGTCCGACGGCAGGTCAGGGGACACCCGCGATCTCGTCAAGGCCGGCGACCCGACCTCCGAACTCGCCCTCACGGTCTTCGCGCACCGGGTGGCCAGGGAGATCGCGGCCGAGGCCACCAGCCTGTCCCGGCTGGACGCCCTGGTCTTCACCGGCGAGATCGGCTGGGACCAGCCGGAGGTGCGCGAGGCCGTGTGCGACCGGCTCGGCCTGCTCGGAATCGGGCGTCCGGAGATCGGCGACCCTCAGATCGACCGCGTCGTCAGTGCGCCGGACGCGGAAACGGCGGTATTGGTGATCGAGCCCCGGGAAGAGTTGCAACTCGCCCGGGAGACCCTCTCGGTGCTTTACCCAGCGGTGGGATATGTCTGACTATTTCCCACATAGTATGCCGACCTGGGGAGCATGCGCGTTTTCGGGTGTTGGGGGACGTCCCGGACATGCGCAAGAGGGGAAGCTTGATGGGAAGAGTTCGCGGGCTGGGGCTGGGGCTCGAAGTCTTCGATCCCGCGCCGGTGGGCGTACTCGTGACGGCCGGACCCACGCACCGGCTCGTCTACACCAACGCGGCCTACCGCGAGTACTTCGGCGACCGCCAGATCGGCGCGCCGATGTCCGAGGTGTTCCGCGACCTGCCCGACCTCGGCGCGATCCACCTGTTCGACAAGGTGCTCGCCACCGGCGAACCGGCCCTCGCCACCGACCTGCCCGTACCGGCCGACCACCCCGACCTTGACATCAGGGAACGATACTTCACCTTCAGCCTCTCGCCCATCACGCTGCAGGACGGGGAGCGCGGCGTACTGACCGTGGGCATGGAGACCACCGCGCAGGTCGTCGCCAAACGGCGCATCCACGAACTCTCCGAGGAACGGCTGCGCGTGCTGCGCCGCTACCGCAGCCTGGTCAACGTCGGCGTCGAGGTCGTGTGGGTGGCCACCGCCGACGGCCGGGTGGTGGACATGAGCCCCGGCTGGGAACGCGTGATCGGCAGGTCCGCGGAGATCCTCAAACGCGGCAACTGGTCGCCGGTGATGCACCCCGAGGACGAGCCCGCCGCGGTCGCCTCCTGGCTGCGGGCGCTCGCCGAAGTACATCCGCTGTGGGAGGCCACCTTCCGGATGCGCACGCCCTCGGGCGACTACGAGCACTTCCACGCGCGGTCGGTACCCGTACGCGAGAACGGCAAAGTGGTCGAATGGGTCGGTACCGTCTCCAACGTCGAGGAACGCTGGCAGGAGAACCGGCGCCGAGAACTCCTCGAACGCGCGGGCGCGGTGGCGGGCGGCGTGTCCGGACTGGAGGACGTGGTGACCGGGCTCGCGCGCGTCATCGTCCCCGAACTCGCCGACACCTGCTCCTTCTACCTGCTGGTCGACTCGGTCGAGCGCCCCGCCAACGCGCCGGTCGTGGCGGAACGGGTCGCCGCCGCCGTACGGGACGGGCTGCCCATACCGCCCAAAGGCGGCCACGAGGTCTTCGGCCCCAACGGGCCGTTCGCGCGTACCGTACGCGAGGCATCGCCCGTACGCGTCCCCAACCCGCCCGGCATCCCCTCCGGCATCCTCCGCACCGCCACCGAGAAATGGGTCGCCTCGACCGGCATGCACGACGTCGTCATGCTGCCCCTGGTCGTGGACGGCGTCGTGGCCGCCGTGGTCACCGTCGGCGTCTGCACCCCCCGTCCCGCGCTGGAGATGAGCGACGCCAAACTCATCACCCAGATCCTCGACCACGCGCACGGCCCGCTCAGCAACGTCATCCGCTTCCAGCGCACCCAGCGCATGGCGCTCGCCCTGCAACGCAGCCTGCTCGCCGACCCGCCCCAGGTACCCGGCCTGGAGATCGCCGCCCGATACCGGGCCAGCCCGGCGGCGGCCGAGGTCGGGGGCGACTGGTACGACTCGTTCGTACTCCCAGACGGGGCCATCGTCCTCACCATCGGCGACGTCGCCGGGCACGACCTCCCCGCCGCCGTCACCATGAGCCAGCTCCGCAACATGCTGCGCGGCCTCGTGGTGGACCGCAAGGAACCGCCGGGCGACATCCTGCGCCGCCTGGACACCACCATGGAGAACCTGCACACCGTGGGCACGGCGAGCTGCGTCCTGGCCCGCGTCGAACAGGTGCCGGACGGCTGGCGGCTCAACTACTCCGCCGCCGGCCACCCACCGCCGCTCCTGGTCACGGCCTCCGGCACGGGGCGCTACCTGGAGGACGCGCACAGCGCGCTGCTGGGCATCGGCCTGGACGAACAGCGGCCGAGCGCCTTCACACAGCTCGAACCCGGGGACACGCTGCTGATGTACACCGACGGGCTGATCGAACGCCCCGGCGAACACCTCGACGAAGGCCTCGCCCGGCTGTGCGACCACGCCACCGCCCTGGCCATGGAACCGGTGGACGCCTTCTGCGAAGAACTGGTCACGGGCCTCCCCACCACCGGCAAAGACGACATCGCCGCCATCGCCCTCCGCCTTCCCTGTTAGATTGCGCTCGCTTCGCTCGCGCTGAGGCCCGGGCGCTTTCGAGGCCGCGGTCTTCCCTCCTCGCTCATCCGTTCACTCGCTCGTTCCTCGCTCCCTCACTCCTTCGCTCGTCAGTCCAGACCACGGCCGCGCCCGGGCAAAGCAAAAGCGCCTCGCTCCGCTCGCGCCCCGCCTCCGGCGGGTAGTACGCGCTTCGCGCAATGGTCCGCCTCCGGCGGAGTAGGCCGCGCTGTTGCGCCAGAGGCCCCGCCTCCGGCGGGCAGGATGCGCTACCGCGCCAGGGGCCCCGCCTTCGGCGGGAAGGAGGCGCTGTCGCGCCAGGGGTCCCGCCTCCGGCGGAAGCCGCCGCGCTTCGCGCGAGGCCCCCGCCTTCGGCGGGAAGTGGTCCTCGCTGGCGCTCGGCCTGTTTTCCCAGGTCCGGGCTTCGCCCGGTACGGCAGGCCCCCTCTCGCCGCCCGCCGTTCCTAGTAACGGTCTGGTGCCCGGCACTTCCCAGCGCTGTGGCGCCTCGCCGTTCCAGCACCAAGTGACCCGCCGCCTCGCCGTCTGATCCTTTCTCGCCGTAACCCAGCCCCTTACATCTGTGTCTCGGCCTCCAACGCGCGCCGACGCCCCCGCATACCAAGGGCCCCTCCTCCGGTGGACAGAACGCACTACCGCGCCAAGGGCCGCACGTTCGTCGGGCAGGATGCGCTGTCGCGCGCTGGGCCCCGCCTCTGGCGGGGCGCGGACCTCGCTGGCGCTCGCCCTGTTTTCCCAGGCCGAGCCTTTGCCCAGAGGTACGGCAGGCCCTCTCTCGCCGCCCGCCGTCGTCAGTGACGCCTTGGTGCCCGGCATTTCCGTGAGCTGTGGTACCTCGCCGTTCGAGCACCGGCTACCCCCGCCGTCTCGCTGTCTGATCCTTTCCCGCCGTAACCCAACCCCCTCCAGGAACCCTCCTGGCCTCCAGCGCGCTCCATGCAATCACCTCGGCTCCGGCGGCCAAGACGCGCTACCGCGCCAGGGGTCCCGCCTCTGGCGGGAAGTGGTCCTCGCTGGCGCTCGGCCTGTTTTCCCAGGTCCGGGCTTCGCCCGGTGCGGCAGGCCCCCTCTCGCCGCCCACCGTATTGAGTGACGCCCTGGTGCTCGGCATTTCGCATGATCTGAGGTACCTCGCCGTTCCAGCACCAGCTAACCCGCCGCCTCGCCGTCTGGTCCTCTCCCGCCGTCACTCATTCACTCCCTCTCCTCCTCCTAGGTGCTCCGAGAAGCTGGACAGGGTTTCCGCGGGGTTCGAGTGGCCCTCTCCCGTCGTCACCGCCTCGGGCGGCAGTAGACGATCGCGTACAGCTCGTCCAACCCGGCTTCCATCCCGGCCCCGGACCCGCACTCGGCTGGAAGGTCACCGGTGACCGGCCCGATGAGACCAACGTCGAGCCGGAGGGTGTCGCCTATCCCGACCCTGCCGCCATCTGCATCGACATCCTTCCCGTCCCGGAACCCAAGACGGTGAAGAACCGCGTGCGCATCGACCTCGCCACCACCTCCGCGGCCCATCAGGCGGATCTCATCGCGCGCCTGCGGGATCTCGGTGCGACGCCCGCCGACGTGGGACAGGGAGACGTGCCGTGGACGGTGCTCGCCGATCCGGAGGGCAACGAGTTCTGTGTGCTGGAGCCTCGGGCGATCTACCGGGACACCGGGCCGATCGCCGTGGTGGTGGTCGACTGCGCGGACCCCCGGGCCATGGCCCGGTTCTGGGGCGAGGCGATGGACTGGACCCCGCACGAGGTGACCGACGATCATGTGGCGCTGCGCTCTGCCAAGGGGGTCGGTCCCTACCTGGAGTTCCTGCCATCACCCGAGGCGAAGACCGTGAAATGTCGCGCAGTGCTTCCGTCGCGGCCCCCGACCTGGACACCTGTTCGGCCGTACTCAGGCCGGGGGCCGGGCGGGCTCACGGCGTCGTCGCAGAAGGGGGCCTGTTCATGCGAGGTCGTGCCGTGAACGCTTCAGTGTTGACCGGTGGGTTCGTTCGACTCGGTCAGGAAGGGATGGAGACGCTGCGGCGGGGTCCGACCGGTGTGGGGTTCGATCCGGCCGGGACCGTCTGGGATGGGCCGAAGCAGCCGCCGCTCTCGTAGACGGTGACAGGGACGTTCGTGTGGTTGGTGACGGTGGTGAAGGGGGATGTGGTGGCGTAGCAGCCCGCCGCGGGGTCGATGAACGTCGTCTGTCCGATGCCGGAAGAGAAGATCAGCGTTCCGGTGGCGGCGTCGGCCGGTGTGCCGATCAGTACCAGGCAGGCCGCTGCCGCCGCCAGCGCTGAAATCCTTGCCATCGTTCTCAATTTACACACCTTTCTCTGAGGGGTTTCTTGTGGGATTTCAGTCGTCCTTGGAGAGGATTCCCCCGCTGGTCGGCCAGGTGTGCGAAGGGCAGGAAACGCCGGACGTTTTGTAGATGCTGGCCCAGACCAGCGGTTCGCGGTAAACCAGGTCACCACCGTGCAGGGGTGCGCATAATACCGTCGCCTTGTAGTGTCCGGTGCCCGCGGAGCAAAGGGCGTACCAACTGTTCCCGCTCTGCCAGTCCGAGCAGTCCTGCGGCCAGGGGGCGGCGGCGGCGGTTCCCTGGGTGGTCAGGACGGTGAACGCGGCCATGGCCCCGGCGGCGAGGAAGTGCGATAGCAGCTTCTTCATGAATGCGTGATTCCTCTCGGAATGGTGATACTTGGTCGGCAGCGCGCTTTCGGCGGTATGTTCCGCCTGTTAGGGCTGCGTGGCGTAGCCCGCTGATTCCACCTTTTCGGCTGCCTGGCAGTAGGCGAAGGAAGGGCCGGTCTGGCGCCAGGGGCCGTAGCGGTCGAAGAGTTTGTCTGTTTCGTGGTTCTTACATATGGCGATGGCCTGGTACCACCCGCCGTTATTCTCCGCGCATATGGCGCCGGTGTACTGCCAGCTCAGGATTTCCCAGTGGCAGCCGGTGGGCCAGCCCATCGTCTGGGTCTTGGTGGCGGCGGTCGAGGTGCCTGTCGCAGCCGTCGCGGTCCCTGTCAGGGGACCGGCGAAGGTGGCCGCGACGGCGATGGCGGTGGCCGTTACGATGCTCAGCCGGCTCGCCACTTCGGCTAATTTCATGGCTGTTCTCCCTTCGTTGTCGCTCGTCGGGACGCGGCCGGGCGTGCGGGAACGCCCGGCCGTGGGTGGTTCTGTACGGCGGTGGTCCCATGGGTCCCGTGCCGGTCGGCCCATTGCCTCGCGTGTACGTGCGTATGTGCTTCGCGCGCCTCTGGAACCTGGACAACGCCGCCACCTGGGCGGATTTGTCCTCTTTCCGCCGCTCGCAGAATTAGTGTAAGCCACGAACAGTTTGCGCGATAGCGCCTGGCGCAAAATGATGACGATGGAAGACGGCCCGGCGTGCGAACTCCCCCCGGCCTCGCCCTGGCCTGGGGAGTCGCCACGACCATGCGGCGACGCGGCCCTGAGCCGGCGCGCAGCGTCAAGCGGATTCCCCGGCTGGATCGGTGGTGCCTCGCCGTTTCGGCACCACCTGGAACGACCCTCTCCTGCCGCCCGCCCGTCACCCCCACCGCCCTCTCGGCAGGTGGTGGGGGTGAACCGGGCCAGGACGAAGCGGGTGGCCGGGGGCTAGCAGCCCTGCATGATGGAGAGCAGGCGGGTCCGCGTCGCGTGGTGGTACTTCTTCCTGCCCTTGGTTCCGCCGTTGGTGGTGAGGCACCTGGTCCAGCGCTTCGGCCCCTGGAACCGGCGCTTGGTCCTGAAGTACAGCTTCACCTCCGTCCGCACCGAGCAGTGGTTGTTGAAGTAGACCGTCGTGGACTTGTGGTTCTCGCCGATGCCCCACGAGAGGTTGATGAACTTCGACTTGGGCTTCGTGCAGCGAACGGATTCATCCATGACGATGTCCCTCAGGGCGTTCTTCGCCGGGGTCGCGTTCTGGTGCTCGGCGGCCGCGGCGGCGATGGACGGCCCGCTCCGGAGGGCGACGGACCCGCGTTCGCCTGCGATGGCCTGGGCATCGACGGACGATACGGCCAAGGCTGCCGAGGTCACCGCGACCATGATCAACGAGCGTTTGCGCACTTTGCTTCCAGCCCTTTCCGTAGGCGATGGCCAGATCGTTTCCGGCCCCTGCGACCAGATGGACAAAGGCGGCCCCGATGTGACATACAGGCCGGTAATCACAGATGGTCATAGAATGGCTACAGTGGGTGCGCTAGCGTGCGGCGAGACCATCGGTAGGAGTGATGCGTGCGGGAAGGGGGACGGATGCCCCGAGGTGATCGGCTGTGTCCGGCGTGCAAGTCGACACTGCTGAACCGCTACAACAATGATCCGCTGTGTGCGCCGTGTACCAGGGCCGTGAAGCCGGGTACCGTCAACGCGCCCGAATGGCTGTGGGACTCGCTTCCGATGCGGCGTGCGCTTGCCGATCATGAGCTGGGCACGTTCGTGACGATCTTGCGGGCCGCGACCGGATTGAGTCAGCTTGACCTGGGAAACATTCTCGGCCTCTCGCAAAGTACGATCAGTTTGATCGAAAGTGGCCAGCGGGACACGTTGTACGACATTCGCGAGTTGGTTCGATTCGCCGATGCCTGTGACATTCCCCGTAAGGTACTCGTGCCTGTTGTGCTCGGCGTCGAAAGTGGCACCCTGGATTTGTCCTCATCCAATGCTTTCGAGGCGAGCGAGGGGTTGGCAGGCGTGGATCGGCGTAGTTTCACCGGCTCGCTGCTCGGCCTGGTCACGGCCGGCGGCCTGGATCTGGTCCAGGTCCCCGACCGTGCCGACGCGGCGCATGTCAGATACCTGCGGGCCGGTCTGGTGAGCCTGTGGGAGCAGGACGAAAAGCTGGGTGGGGATGTGGCCCTGCCACAGGCGCTACGGCTGTTCGCCCGCGCCCGGCGGATCATTGACGAAAGCGACTACACGGACGGCGTCGGCCGCGAACTCCTTATGGTCGGCGCGGACCTTGGGACGCTGTGCGGGTGGCTGGCCTATGAGAACGGGGATCAGAAGGCGGCCCGAGAACTATACGGAGAGGCCGGTCTGCTGGCGGGCGGTGCCGATGACGCCCAGGCCGCGATTCACGTCTACCTGAACATGTCCCAGCAGAGTTCGTATCTCGCCAGAGCGAGCGGTACTACCGGGATGGCGAGGGAAGCGCTGCGTTTTGCCGATCGCGCCGCCCACTTGGCCCGGCATGAGAGGTCCCCGCGCCTGCACGCGCTCATTCGGATACGGCAGGCGCTCGCGCACGTCCGCCTCGGTGATGGACCGGCCTTCCGTCGGAGTTTGGGCCAGGCCAAGGACGAACTCCAGCGAGGCGGTCACCCCGATGACGCACCATGGACCCGGTACGTCACGGCATCAGAGATCAACGGGTGCGAGGCCATTGGATTCGTGCATCTGGGCTCTCCGGCCCGGGCCATCGATCTCTACTCGGAGGTCGTGGGCGACACCCGGCGCTCCCCGCGCGACCGCACCCACTTCCGGGCCTATCTCGCCGGTGCGTTGCTAGGAAGCGGAGATCGGACGCAGGCCATCAAGGAGGGTGCTTCCATCCTGAGTTCGGGAAGCCCCGTCCCGCGCCGCACACTCAACGAGTTGCGGCCGGTCAGGGCCGCCGCCGAGCAGGCCGATGCCGAAGAGTTCCGGGTGCGCTTCGATCAGGCCGCGCGATTTCCTCTCGGTGCGTGAGCTCCCGCGGGTGCTCATCAAGGTGTCTTACGACGTGCCGGAGGACTCGGTGTGTGCGAGTGAGGCGAGGAGCCGCAGCTTCTCGTCGCTGTCGCTGTTCTTGTCCGGGTAGTAGACGACGAGGATGACGTCCTCGATGGGGAGCTTGTCGCGGTGAAGACGTAGTTCACCGACGGCGGGGTGGTGAACCGTGGTCGTGCCCCCATCGAGGCGGCGGACGTCGTGGCGTGCCCACAGGGTGCGAAACCGCTGGCTGGACAGTGCCAGTTCGCCGACCAGCTCGACGAATCGGGGATTGTCGGTGTCATCCCCGATCGTGGTGCGAAGGGTGGCGATGAAATCGGCGGTGGCCTTCGCCCAGTCCTGGTGGAAGGCGCGTTCCTCGGGATCAAGGAGGAGTGAACGCAGCCGGTTCTGGCCGGGCCGCAGGCGGGGGGAGAGCGCGACCGCCATGGGGTTGGAGGCCAGGACATCGAACGCGCGCCCTTCGACGAACGCGGGGATCCGCAGGTGGGCGAGCAGTTCGTGCACCCGCGCCGGTACGTGTTCGGGCCGCCTGCGGCGCGGTGCCCTGGGGCGGTCCGCCGCGAGACCGAGCAGGTACACCTGTTCGACGTCATCGAGTTGGAGGACTCGGGCGAGGGATCTGAGGACCTGCGGTGAGGGGTTCTTGTCCCGTCCCCGTTCCAGACGTAGGTAGTAGTCGGGACTGATTCCAGCGAGCAGGGCGACTTCCTCACGGCGCAGGCCGGGGACGCGGCGGTTGCCGCCGGGCTGGATCCCCGCCTGTGCCGGGGAGACCAGCTCACGCCGGGCACGAAGGTAGCCGCCGAGCCGGTTGCCGGAATCGTCGTCCTTCATACCGACACCGTAATGCGGTGCGCGTTTCCCGTAGGGGGTCCTGTCAGGACCAGGGAAGACGGGGGCTCTGCCGTACCCGTCGGATGCCGTCGAGACTTCGGTGGCACTGCTCAATGAGGTGGCACTGCTCAATGAGGTGGCACTGCTCAATGAGGTGGCACTGCTCAATGTGACAGAGAACATCACAGCCCTGAGTCGAAGGGAAGATCTCGTGGAACTCTCCAACCGCACGGTTCTCGTCGTCGGCGGGACCTCGGGTATCGGGCGGGAGCTGGCCCGGCGGTTCGCCGCGGCGGGCAGCACCGTGGCCGTCGGCGGGCGCAGCCCGAAGGCGCTCGCGGAACTCGCCGAGGAAGGTTTCGGTACGTTCGGCATCGACGTCACCGACGGTTCGTCCGTCGCGTCTGCTCGTGACGCCGTACTCGCCCGCTACCCCGAACTGGACACCGTGGTGACGATGTCAGGCGTCATGCTCCTTGAGGATCTGCGCGACCCGGCGCACTTCGACGCGGCACGGACGACGATCGACACCAACCTGGTCGGCACCATCCGCGTCATCGACGCCTTCACCCCGCACCTGGTCGGGCGGGGCGCCGGCACCTTCATCACCGTCACCTCCGGCATCGCGTTCCTGCCGTTCCCGCCCATGCCCAGCTACGCCGCGTCGAAGGCCGCGGTGCACGCCTACTCCGAGGCGCTGCGCGCACAGCTCGACGGCACCGGTGTCGGCGTCGTCGAGCTGGTCCCTCCGGCCGTCGCCACCGCGGGCCAGGAAAGGGTGAACCCGAACGCGCTGCCGCTCGGCGACTTCGCCACCGAGGTCATGCGGCTGCTGTCGGCGGATCCCACCCCGCGCGAGATCCTCGTGAAGGGCGTGCTCATGCACCGCTGGGCCGAGCGCGACGGTACGTACGACGACCTGGTCGCCCAGCGCTCCCAGGCCCTCGCCATGCTCCCCGGCCGCGCGAAGGCCGACGCTAGGAAACGGCCTTGAGCTGCCAAAGCTGGTGGTCGAGCTTGCCGAGATCCGTCTGTACCAGCGGCGCGCCCGGAGTGGTGGAGGCGTCCTTCACGGCGTTTCCGGTGAGGTTCCACTGCACGGCGCGGGTACCGTCGGCGGGGTTCGCGCCCTCGATGTCGATCGCCAGGCCGGACTTCTTGGAGATCAGGTGGGCGCGGGCGGGAATGGCCATGTTCGGACACGCAGTGATGGTTCGCTACCCGAAGTGATCGGCGGTTCGGTGTCGCGCGCCTACTTCGCGCAACGTGATGAGGTAGGCCGTGATGAAGATGACGCCGCAGACGGCTCTGAAGGTGTCGGCGACCAGGAGGCCGTTCAGAAGTACGGTCACCGCGGCCTGGGCGGTGCCGGTGCCGAGGACGAAGGCCGCCGCGGTGACGGGGCGGATTTCCCGGCGGCGGGATATCAGCCACAGGCCCGCCGACACCGCGGCCACCGTGTAAACAGCGGTGATCGGCCAGGGGGGCAGGACGATCGACACCAGGAGTTCGGTCCCGATGAACCAAGCCGCGTAAAGGGCCGCTCCCGCGGCAAAGGGCTTCCACAAAACAGGCCGCCGGTCCGAGGTGATGTACAACGGGCGTGGGAGCCGGTCGGCCAGCAGGTAGGCCAGTACTCCGACGCCGAGCACGATCGCCGCCTGGAGTGCGAAGACACCGCCTTCCTGGACGGTCCGGTTCTCGCCCCAGAAAACGAAACGGGCCACGGCCAGCCCGCCCGTGATGATTCCGAGCGCCCAGGTCGCCTTCTTCGGCAGCCACGGTACGCCCGCCTGGCGCGGGAACAACAGGTCGATCAAGACGACCGGGGTCACCAGGGAGAAGACCCCGTGCCAGGGCAGGATGAAAAGCGCCCAAGGGATGCGCACCCCGGCCACCAGCCCGTAGGAATCGTAGGCGGGGTTGGCCGGATCGAGTGGATGGTAGAGGGTTTCCGAGATCAGGCCCTCATTGAAAAGGCCGTAAATGATGCCCAGAGCCCACAGCCCGAGCAGCCCCACCCTTCTGTGGACGGCCAGTTCGCGCAGCACCAGGATCGGCAGGCCGTACACGAAAATGGTGAACGGCAGGAAGATGCCGGGCTGGAAATAGTCGGAAGCCGGCATGGAACCGCTGAAGACCTCCGCCAGCAGCGGCGACAGCAGCATGAGCAGCAGGATCGGCTTCCAGTTTCGTCGCAGTGCGTTCAAGGTGAGACGTTCTCCTTTCCCGCTGCCCGACGTTAGAGAAGTCCTCTCCGGCGGAGGACCGCCAAAGGGTCTCCCTTTCGCAGGCAGACCCCCGACGAAAGTCGTGGCTTCAGCAGAACGCCTCGGCGACCGCGAGGCTGTCCTCGTACATGTGGTGGCGCGTGATCCGGCCGTCCTGGACGGTCAGGTGCAGGGCGAAGGTCATCGAGAACCGCCTGCCCGTCGATGTGACCTGTTGTGTACTGGTTCCGGTGATGACGGCGTCCTGGCCGTCGACGAAGATCCGGTCGATGCTCACCTCGCCGACGCAGTGCGCCGCGAACGTGGCGTAGTGGTCGGCGACCTCGGCCCGGGTGGCGCGCGGCCGGATCCACGGCACACGCGGGTGCTCGGCCATCGGCCAGCTCACCCGCCAGTCGACGCGCTCGGCGTACAGCTCGGGACGAGGACGGCGCAGGAAGTCGTCCACGACGGCCTTCGTCGCGGGCGGGGGCGGGTCGCCGAACTGGTGGTCGGCCACGATGCGACCGTCGTCGCCGAGCCGGGCGAAGATCGCCCCGGTCCAGGCGATGTCCCCACCGGCCGCCGGGACCATGTAGGTGGTGAGGCGGACGCCGCCGTGGTGGCCGGCGGTGTCGCCCGCCGCGCGGAAGACGTACCCGCCGTCGCGTACGAACTGATGGTGGGCCTCGGTGATGCGGGCCTCCAGGGCCTGGTGGCCGCGGTACTCGGAAATGTCGGTGTATTCCACCCCGTCCGGGGCCCAGAGCGCGGCGATCATCGTGCGACGGGTCGCGGGGTCGGTCTCGTTCCAGACGGCGACGTAGCGTTCGGCGAAGGCTTCGTAGTCCATGGGGCAGGACGTTAGAGGCGGTTCACTGACATCTTGTGTCAGTAGAGTTCAGGTCATGCGCGCGAGCCGGCTCGTCTCCATCCTGCTGTTGCTCCAGACGCACGACCGGTTGACCGCACGGGAGCTGGCCGAGCGGCTGGAGGTGTCCGAGCGGACGATCTACCGCGACATCGATTCGCTGAGCGCGGCGGGCGTCCCGGTGTACGGGGAGGCCGGGCACCAGGGCGGCTTTCGCCTGGTGGCCGGCTTCCGCACCCGGCTGACCGGGCTGACCGGCCAGGAGGCCGAGGCGCTGTTCCTCACCGGGCTGCCCGCCGCGGCGGGTGACCTGGGGCTGGGAGAGGCGGCCGCGGCGGCGGAGCTGAAGCTGATGGCCGCGCTGCCGGAGACGATGCGCGGGCGCAGTGGGCGGCTGCGCGAACGTTTCCACCTGGACACGCCGCCCTGGTACCACGAGGGCGATCCCACGCCGCACCTCACCGCGGTGGCGCGGGCGGTGTGGCACCAGCGCCGGGTCCGGTTCCGCTACCTGCGCTGGGAGCGGCCGCACGAGGTCGAGCGCACCGCGGAGCCGTACGGGCTGGTCCTGAAGGGCGGGCACTGGTACGTCGTGGCGCGCGGAAGCGAGGGCTTCCGTACCTACCGGGTGTCACGGATCCTCGACCTGACGGTGCTGGACGACGTCTTCGAACGCGAGGAGGGCTTCGACCTCGTCGCGCACTGGCGGGCCTATCTCGCCGACTTCGACGCCAGGAGATACCAGGGCAAGGCGGTCGTACGGCTGTCCCCTGCGGGCCTGGAGCGGCTGCCGCACCTGGCCGAGGCGGCCACCGTCCAGGCCGCGGCCGAGACCGCGACGCCCGAGCCGGACGGCTGGACGCGCGTCAGCCTGCCGATCGAGTCCGACGAGCAGGCGGTCGGCGACCTGCTGCGGCTCGGGCCGGACGCCGAGGTCATCGCCCCCCGGCGGCTGCGCGAACGCATGGCGGAGGCCCTGGCGGCCACGGCCGGCCACTACGGTCTCGCGCTGGCCATCAGCGGGACCGGCGGACGCGTCCCCAGGGCTTGAAGACGGACACGGCGACGGCGGTGGCCAGCATGAGCAGCACCGTCCCGCAGCCCGCGACCACGTACCGCGGCAGGGCGCCCAGGTCGTGGCCGGTGAGGGCGGCCTTGACGTTCTGGGAGATGAAGGCGTACGCGAAGGCCATGGTCCCGACCGTGAGCGTCAGTTTGGCGAGCACCCACCAGTGGCGGAGCAGGCCCCACTGCGTGGACAGGGCGAGCGTCAGGCCCGTGCCCAGCGCGCCGAGGCTGCCGGGGATCATGATGGCCCGGTCGCCGAGGTGCATCAGCTCGTACGCCGCCGGGCGCAGCGGGGAACCGGCGCCGGTCAGGGCGGCCACGCCGAGCACGAGCATGGCGTAGCCGCCGCCGAACCAGCCCACGCTGACGCAGACGTGCAGCACCAGCAGGAACTTGCGGACGCGCGGCCGGACCCGCCGGCGGGGGGTCAGGTGGGTACCGGTCAACTCCGTCAACTCCGGGTCGCTCCTTCGCATCGACAAGGCATCGTCCCGCGATGGCATACCCGTAAATCACTCTTCGTGAGCACTGAATGACTCAGGGTATGATTAGACCCCAGTAAAGCGTCCAGGGCACGAAGGCCGCCGCGGCGGTGAGGGTGAGGGCCCGCCGGGCCCGGTCGGCAGGGCGGGCGGGCCAGGTGGCGAGGGCCGTGCGCACGGCGGCGGCCACGGTGGCGACGGCGGTGAGCTGGAGTGCCAGCCAGGGGAGGGGGCGGCCGAGGATGACGGGGCCGATGAGGTAAGCGCCGGTGACGACTTGGACGCCGAGGTAGGAAAGGAAACCGAGCACCGTGGTCAGCAGGCCGATCAGGAACCAGCGGGCCGGGCGGGTCCCCGGGGCCGCGCCGCGACGGCCGCGCAGGCCGCGGCCGACCGCCACGGCGAGGTGCCCGAGCAGGGCGACCAGGAAGATCAAAAGGGCGGCGATCTGCAGGCCCGGGGCCTCGTACCAGGCGATGGGCTCGCTCGGCGGGGCGCCGGTCGCGGCCTGGTCCGGTGGGCCCGGGGGCTTGTGCCAGGTGGTGGGTTCGCTCGGCGGGGCGCCGGTCGCGGGCCGGTGGGGTGGAGTGTCCGGCCGCTGCCGGGCGGGCAAGCTTTTGATCCAGGTGGCCTCAAGCTCCGCGTACGTGGCGGGGAGCAGGTCCGGGCGGTCGAAGCCGTTGTCGTGGGTGCCGTTGAGGTTGTGCCGTACACCCGGAATGGAGCGGATCGTGTGATGGTCGTTGCCCCCGCGTTCCAGGGCCCGGCGGATGATCCGCGCGCTCTCGGCGGGCATCGCCTCCCGGTCCAACGCCCCCCACACCGCCAGCACCGGCTGGCGGACCCGCTCCCAGCTCGCCACGGGATCATGGGCGGCCTCGGCGAACAGCCCGGCGGCCTGGGCGAACCGGATGAGCCGGTGCCGCATCGTGGTGACCAGCGACCCCTGGACCCCGGCGTGCGCCAGCCGCTGACCATACGCCCAGGACTGCTGCCTGGCCGGGGTCGTGCCGATCGCGCCCGCCACGACCAGGAAGGCCACCTCCGGTGAGCGGACGGCCGCGAGCGGGGCCACCCACGCGCCCTCGGAAAGGCCCCAGATCCCGACCTTCTCGGGGTTCACCTCGGGGCGGCCCCGCAGGGCGTGTACGGCGGCCAGGGCGTCGTCGGCCAGCGTGTCATAGTCGCGGTCCACGGTGGAGTAGCCGCTGGTGCGCTTGTCGTAGATGAGGGTGGCGATGCCGCGCCTGGCGTACGCCTCGGCCTCGTCCCGGTACTCCGCGCGGGTGACCGGCCCCGCGCCGTGGACCATGACGATGCCGGGGGCGCGACCGCGCTCCCGAGCCGGGGCCACGATCGTGCCGTGTAACGTGACGCCGCCGCCCCCGGTGAAGGAGACCTCCGTTGTGGCGGCACCGGCGGGTGGCGCGGTCAGCAGGGACGCGAGTAAGGCGACCACGAGCGCCGGTTTGCATGGGAGCAGCATGAACTGCTCTCCTTTCCTGGTGGGGTTTCGCACACGTCGAGACACGCCCTCGGGCGTGGTGGTGCGTGATTCCTGCGCATCGGGCCGCCGAGTGCCAGCTCGGCGGCCCGATCACTGATCGTCGTCGGTCGTGGGGAAGGCCAGCAGCCGGGCGACGACGGTCCGGGCCTCTGGTGGCGTGTCCTCCTCAGGCCGTTTGTAGCGGTAGAGCAGCTTCACGTACTCCTCCAGAAACTCCGCCAGCTCCGCCACGGTGAGCCGCATCGCCGAGCGGGACCAGGCCAGCGCGTCGGCCCATTCCCCCAGTTCGGCGCGGGCGACCTGGAAGCGGGCGAACTGCTCCAGGTCATCGGCGAGGTCGAGGCGGTTCATCTCCTCGACCGCCGTGCGCATCTCCGGGCTTTGCGCGCTGTACGGCGGAATCCGGCGGTCGGCCGGGACGTGCCGCCACCAGCGTTCCCGCCCCTTGGCCAGCTCGGGCACCTCCTCGACGAACCCGTGTTCGGCCATCTGCCGCAGGTGGTAGCTGGTGACGCCGGTGCTCTGGCCCAGTGCGCGGGCCAGGGTCGTCGCGTTGGCGGGACCGTCTCTGAGCAGGCGTTCGATCCGCTGCCGCATGGGGTGGGCGAGCAGCTTCAGCGCCGCGACGTCGGTGATCTCCTGCGGCTCCGGGCGATCGGGCATGCGCCCACCCTACAGTTGCAAACCATGGTTGCAAAGTATCTTTGCAACTTCAGCTCAGGGCCTCGCGGAGCTGGGCGGCGGTGAGCCGGGTGAGGTAGGCGGGCGTATCGGGCTGGAAGCGGCGGCCCTCGGCCAGCGGGCCGGTGTCCACCACGTCGAACCCGAAGGAGTCGATGAGTTCGGTGACGGTCTTCTTGGCGTCGGCGTCGTCGCCCGCGATGGGCAGCGCGCGGCGTTCCGGATGACCCGCGGGGAGGCCCTCATCGGCGAGATCCCGGAAGTGGATGACGTTGAACGCCTTGACCACCCGCGCGTCCGGCAGGTGGGCGGCGACGAGTTCGCTGCTGGTGGTGGCGCCGCTGTCGATCTGTGCGTACGCCCCGTCGCGCTTCGCGTAGTAGTTGCCGACGTCGATGACGATCTTGCCCGCCGTCGGCTCGGCGGGTACGTCACGGTAGTGGCCGAAGGGGATGGAGACCACGACGATGTCGCCCTGGGCGGCGGCCTCGGCCGAGGCCGCCGCCGTGGCGTGTGGGCCCATCCCCGCCACCAGGGCGGACAGTGTCTCGGGGCCGCGTGAGTTGCTCAGCACCACCGAGTGTCCGGCGTTCACGGAAAGGCGCGCGAGCGTGGCGCCGATGTGCCCGCTGCCGATGAATCCGATGACCATGCCGGTTGTCATACCCGCTGGCGGCCCTGCCGCCCTATACCCCGGAAGGCCCGGACACCCGGCTCAGGCGGCGGGCGTCGCGGTCGAGCCGTCGGCGACCATCAGGCCGTAGTCCCCCGGGGCCACGCTGGTCATCGACTCGCGGCCCAGCACCAGGATGCTCGGCTCGTACGGCGCGGTCAGGACCTCCAGCTCCTCGGAGGTCGCCGGGTGGACGATCCGGGCGAGCACGGTGCCCTTGGCGACGCGCTCGCCGATCCGGTCCACACCGTACTCGCACAGCATGGTCCCGCCCACGGTCGGCCGCAGCGTGCTCAGCGTGCCGACGATCACCTGGTCGGCGGGCGGCGCGACCGGCTCGCCGGGCAGCATCTTCAGCGTGCGCAGCACGTTGAGCGTGCCGTCCAGGCCCCTGGCCAGGTACTCGTCGATGCGCTGCCCGCCGCCGCCCAGCTCGCTGACCATGCAGGCGATGCCGTGGGTGAGCGCCCAGCCGGTCGCCGACCCCGGGTACGGCGTGCCCGCGTACAGCACCCGGCACCCGTACGCCTTGGACATCTCCGCGCCCTCGTCGTGGATGTAGGCGTAGTCCACGCTGGCGAGGTTGCCGCCCGAGTGGTAGTCGATGAAGTAGTCGGCCCCGGTCAGGATCTCGCACAGCACCGCCGCGAGCTGCTCGGTCACGCTGCCGCCGCGGTCGCCGGGGAAGGTCCGGTTGAGGTTCATGCCGTCCAGCGGCGTGTTGCGGTTGAGCGCCGCGAGGGCGTACGGGTTGGCGACCGGCACCAGGACGACCGTGCCGCGCACCGCGGCCGGGTCGATGGCGGCGACCAGCCGGCGTACGGTCTCCGCGCCCATCGGCTCGTCGCCGTGGACGCCGCCGAACATCACCATGCGCGGCCCTTCCGACGCGCCGCGCAGGGTGTGCACGGTGAGTTCCAGGCGGTGGCCGTTGGCGAGCGTCGTGACGGGGACCTGCTCCACGGTGTGTGCGGTGGTCATTCGTTGTTTCCCTTCTTGGTTGCGAGGATGCCGGAGCGGAGCAGCAGCAGCGCCACGAGCCCGGCGACGATCAGTGCGGCCCCGATGAGCAGCGTCGAGAGCGCCGCGAGCGTCGGGTCCTGGTACTTCTGCATGTAGACGAACATCCAGACGGGGAGCGTGTTCTGGTCCGGCGCGAGCAGGAACACGGTCATGTCCACCTCGTCGAAGCTGACCACGAAGGCGAACAGCGCCGCCGCGATCAGCGCGGGACGTACCTGCGGCAGCGTGGCCAGCCGGAACGCCCGGAACGGCGCGGCCCCGAGGTCCTTGGCGGCGGCCTCCAGGGTGGCGTCGGCCCGCATCAGCGCGGCGGTCAGCACGATCACCACGAACGGCAGCATGATCACGACGTGCGTGGCGACCAGGCCCGCCGTACCGCCGAACAGGCCGAGCCGGTGCAGGAAGATGAACCCGGCGAAGCCGAACGCGACCTTGGGGACGACGGTCGGCGACAGCACCAGCGACTGGATGACGGACCGGCCCGGCATCCGGTACCGGACCAGCGCCGTGGCCACCGCGGTGCCGATGGCGACCGTGATGACCGTGGCGATCAGCGCGACCTGGAGGCTGAGCATCGCGGCCTCGCCGAGGCCGTCCTGCTCGAACAGGTTCGCGTACCACTTGGTGGAGAAGCCCGGCGGCGGCCAGGTGCCGAACGACACCGAGGAGAACGAGTTCACCACGATGATCGCCAGCGGGAGCAGTACGAACGCGTACACCAGCGCCAGCCACACGCCCCAGCCGCGCACCCCGCGCGAGGCCGCGCCCGCCGCGGTCACGCCGCCCTGCTCGGCCCGCGCGGTGCGGCGCTGCAACCAGCCGAAGATCGCCAGCGCGACCACGGCGAGGATCAGCAGCGCGTACGACGACACGGCGGCCAGCGGCCAGTCCACGTTGTTGACGTTGTCGTAGATGTCGGTGGCCAGGACGTTGACCCGGCCGCCGCCGAGCAGGCTGGGCGTGGCGAACGAGCTGATCGACAGCGCGAACACCAGTTGCGCCCCCGCCAGCAGGCCCGGCGCGGTGAGCGGCAGCGTCACCTTGACGAACCGCCGCAGCGCCCCCGCGCCGAGGTCGCCCGCCGCCTCGTCCAGCGCCGGGTCGAGCTGGCCGAGCGAACTCAGGATCGGGAAGACCATGAACGGCAGCAGGATGTGGACCAGCGCGATCACGACCGCGCTGCGCTGGTAGAGCAGTTCCACCGGGCCGAGCCCGAGCCCGCCGAGCACGCCGTTCAGCAGACCGCTGTCACCGAGCACCAGTTCCCAGCCGTACGTGCGGGCGACCACGCTGGTCAGCAGCGGCGCGAAGATCACGAAAAGCCCGGCGTAGCGCCACCCGGGGCGGCGGATGCGGTGCAGCGCGAGCGCGGTGGGGTAGCCGACCAGCGCGGCCACGACCGTGCTGAACAGCCCGAGCCGGACCGTCTCGGCCACCACACCCCAGTGGTAACCGCTGGTCAGGAACTCCGCCCAGGTCGCGAGCGTGCCGGGGATGTCCGCGCCGCCGGGGACGTACTCGTGGAAGCTGTACTCCAGCAGGGTCAGCATCGCCCCGACGAAGACGGCGGCCAGCACGACCAGGCTGGGGGCGGCGAGGAGGTATGCCGAGCGGTGCCGGCGTAGCATCGGCGGATTCTCCCTAGATGCGAAAGATGTGGGTGGGGTCAGATGCGGGAGGCGATGTCGGTTTCCCAGCGCTTCTGCCACTGGGCGTTGTTGCGCCCCACGATCGCGTAGTCGATGTCCTGGAACCCGTCCGTGGTCGACTTCTGGAACGCCGGCAGATCCTTGAGCTTGGCCGGCAGCGGCGCCTTGACGTTGGCCGGGGCCTCGACGCTGACCTCAGCCCAGCGGGAGCACCACTTGGGGGAGATCATCTCGTTGATCATGTCGTGCACGACTTCGAGCTGTTGCGGCGTCGAGCCCTGCACGGCCTGCATGTAGATGGGCAGCGGGATCGCGCCCTCCGACGGCACGACGTACGTCAGCGGGGCCCCCGAGTTGATCCACTGCTGCCCGGTGCCCGCGAAGTACGCGGTCATCGGGGCGGTGCCGTTGCTCAGCACGTTGAGGTACTGCGGGTTGGACTCCACCAGCAGCCGGATCTGCTTGGCCTCGCGTTCCCACAGGTCCCAGCCGGGTTCCATGTTGTCAAGCCCGCCCCCGTTGAGCTTGGCGGCCATGTACACCGCGTACCACGGGAACCCGAAGAACGACACCTTGCCCTGGTACGCGTGGTCCCACAGGGCGGCCCACGAGGTGGGCGCCTTGCCGACCTTGTCCTTGTTGTAGACCAGGCCGAACTGGTCCACGCCGATGCCGATGCCGAACCCGTCCTCGCGCTGGAACCGCGGATCGATGTCGGCGGAGTTGGACATCGCGGAGTAGTCCAGCTTGGCCCACATCTTGTCGTCGATGCCCTGCACCGAGGTCTGCGCGTTGAAGAAGCCGAAGTTGACCAGCGGCTGGTCCGGCGACGCCTTCTGCTGGGCGAGCATCCGGGTGTACCCGACCGAGTTGGACTGCTCGTAGATCTCGACCTGGACGTTCGGGTGCTTCTGCTCATACTCCTTGGCGAACTCCTTGGGCATCTTGCCCAGGTCGCCGCCCAGGAAGGCGAACATCGTCACCTTGACCTTGCCGCCCGCGCCGGTCGATCCGGTGGACGGTTCCGGCCGTACGCCGCCGCACGCCGCGGTGGCGAGCGCGAGTCCCGCGGCGCCGGCCGCGCCGGTGAGCAGCCGCCGACGTGAAATGGAACGTTCCGGCATAACTGCCTCCATAGCCTTCTGAGAGTCCGGGTTGTGTGGTCAGTGGTCCAGGACGACGGCCGAGGTGACGTTCCACCCGGCCTCGATGTCGTCGCCGATGGAAATGCCCAGGTCCGCCTCTTCGCGCTGTTCGGCGATCAGCAGCACGCCGGACGGCAGGCGGACGTGGTACCGGGTGCTCGCGCCCTGGAAGATCACGTCCTCCAGGCGGCCCTGGTACCGGTTGCCGTACCGGTCACCGAGCGTGCCGCCGACCGCGACGTGCTCGGGGCGCACCGACACGGCCGTCCCCGGCTGCGGGACCTTGATGATGATCCCCTCGGCCTCCAGCGTGTCGCCGCGCGGCGTGCCGCGGAACAGGTTCGTGTCGCCCAGGAAGGTCGCGGTGAACACCGTCTCCGGCCGCCGGTACAGCGCGGCGGGCGGCCCGAGCTGCTCGATTCTGCCCTCGTTCATCACCGCCATCCGGTCGGCCATCGTCAGCGCCTCGACCTGGTCGTGGGTGACGTACACGAACGTCGTGCCGGAGTCGTGCTGGATGCGCTTGAGCGCCTGTTGCATCTGCACCCGCAGCTTCAGGTCCAGCGCGCCGAGCGGTTCGTCGAGCAGCAGTACGGCGGGCTCGTTGGCCAGCGCGCGGGCGATGGCCACCCGCTGCTGCTGGCCGCCGGACAACTGGGCCGGGTGGCGGTCGCCGTACCCGGCGAGGCCGACCAGCTCGATCATCTCGGCGACCTTGGCCGACACCTCCTTGGCCGGACGCCGCCGCAGCCGCGGCCCGAACGCGATGTTGTCGGCCACGGACAGGTGCGGGAACAGCGCCAGCTTCTGGAACACCATGTTGGTCGGCCGCCGGTGCGACGGCCGGCCGCGCATCGCCTCGCCCCGGATGTAGACCTCGCCGGACGTCGGCTCCTCAAGCCCGGCCAGGATGCGCAGCGTGGTGCTCTTGCCGCAGCCGGACGGGCCCAGCAGGGCGAAGAACTCGCCCTTGGCCACGGTGAAATCGACCTGTTCGACACCGCGCGCCCCGTTGTCGTAGACCTTGCGGATCTCGCGCAACTCGGCGTCGGGGGCCTGGGGGGTCACGTTTCACGCTCCATCGTGGCGAACGCCTCAGCGGCGGCGCCGAGCAGCAGGTCCACGTCGTCCTCGGTGTGCGCGGTGGACAGGGCCGCGTGCAGCAGCGGCTTGGCGGGCAGCAGTACGCCGTGCTCGCGTGCGGTCTTGTGCAGGATCGTGTAGCGGCGGGCGTCGGTGGCCATCGCGGACCGGTAGCCGGTGGCCGGGGCGGGCAGGAAGTACGGCTGGAAGTGGCCGCCCGCCCCCGCGAGCACCACCGGGATGCCGTGCCGCCTGGCCAGCTCGTCGAACCCGTCGCGCAGCCGTTCGCCCAGCTTGTCCAGGTAGCCCTGGGCGGTGCCGTCGGCCAGCAGCGGCAGCGCGGCGGCGGTGGCGGCGACGGCGGTGCCGTGCCCGTTGTAGGTGCCGACCCAGCCGACCGGGCCGCCCGCGCTGGGGTCGGTGGTCGCCATCAGCTCGGCGGAACCCTCCACGGCGGCGATCGGGTAGCCGTTGGCGAGCGCCTTGCCGTACGTGGTCAGGTCCGGCACGATCCCGTACACCTGACGCGCCCCGCCCGGCGCGAGGCGGAAGCCGGTCAGCAGCTCGTCGAAGATCAGCACGATGCCCAGCTCGGTGGTGAGCGCGCGGAGCATGGCCAGGTACTCGGCGGTGGCCGGGATGAAGCCGATGTCGATCAGCACCGGCTCCACCACGACGGCGGCCAGCTCGGCGGCGTGCTCGCGGAGCAGGCGTTCGGTGGCATCGAGGTCGTTGTAGGGCAGGACCACGGTGTCGGCCGCGACCTTCGACAGCCCGGCCGAACTGGGCGGGGCCGCAGGGCGTTCGGCCGGCCCGACCTGCTCGGCGGTCGCCCAGGTCGAGACCCAGAGCGGGTCGAACCACCCGTGGTAGGACCCTTCGGCCTTGGCGACCCGCTCCCGGCCGGTCCGGTGCCGGGCGACGGCGAGCGCGTGCATCAGCGCCTCGGTGCCGGTGTTGGCGAACCTGACCTTGCCGAAGTCCGGGATGATCTGCGCCATCAGCTCGGCCGCGACCACGGCGGCCTCGGTCTCCACGCCGGTGGTCAGGCCGCTGCGCACGGCGGCGCACACGGCGTCGTCCACCTGCGGGTGCGCATGGCCGAGCAGCACCGATCCGTTGCCCATGGTGCAGTCCAGGTAGCGGTTGCCCTCCACGTCCCACAGGTGGGCACCCTCGGCGCGGGCGAAGTAGGTGGGGTGCGGCGCCTGGAAGCGGGTGTTGGAGTGCACTCCGCCGGGGACGTGCCTGGTGGCTCGCTGGTAGAGCGCACGCGAGCTGATCACGGGTGGGTTCTCCTGTTCTGCTGTGGGCCGGGTCATGGTGCTTGGGGGATGTCGAGGGACAGCCGGGCCGCCTCCGCGAGCAGCGCCGGGACGCACGCCGTGGCGTTCTCCCTGGTGAAACGGGCGGCGGGCCCGGCGATCGAGATCGCGCCGACGGCGTGCCCGGCCCGGTCGAGCAGCGCGGTCGCGCGGCAGCGCAACCCCACGGCGTAACTCTCCTCGTCGATCGCGAAGCCGTCGGCCGTGGCCGTGGCCAGCTCGGCGTGCAGGACGGCGAGCGTGCTCTCCGCCGCACCGTCGCCCACCGCCGCCGCCACCAGCGCGAGCCGCCGTTCGGCGGGCAGCCGGGACAGCACCGCCTTGCCCATCGCGGAGGTGTGCGGGGTGATGATGTCGCCGATCCGGGCCACCGCGCGCAGCGAATGGTCCGGTTCCTTCCTGGCCACCAGGACGATCTGGTCGCCGACCAGCACCCCGGCGCTGACACTCTCGCCGGTCGCCTCCGACAACGTCTCGACGGCGTCCTTCAGCCGGTCGGTACCGTGGACCTGGTCGAGCGTACGCACCGCCATGTGCAGCAGGCGGGGGCCGGGGGCGTAGCCGCTCTTGCCGAGCTGGATCAGCATGCCCCGCTCGACCAGCAGGGACAACAGTCGTGACGCGGTGGACATCGGCACACCGGCGGCGGTGGCGATCTCACCGAGTTGCAGCGGGACGCGTTCGTGGGTGACGGCCACGTCCATCACGTCCAGCAGCCGGGCGAGGTAGCTGGTACGCGACTCATTCCCACTGAGTGGAAGCGGGGTTGCATTCATTGGGAAGCACCCTAGGAAGGGCATGTATCGGGTGTCAACGGTTCCGGTCCAACCGAAACCTCAGAAACCAGACGTTTTACCTGCTGAGATCCTTCGAACCCCACTGGTTTCGGTCCCCACACCCCGCCCACCTCCGGCAGGAAGCCGCGCTACCGCGCGCCCAATCGCCCTCGCTGCCGCTCGGACGCTGTTCCCGTGTCGGGCTTCGCCCGACGCTGGCGCCCTGCCGTACTCACGAAGCCCGCCCCACCCCCCCCTTATACGCCTGGCGACCGCGACGGAGCCCGCGATTCCCCCATGGAGCCGGCCCCTACCTCCTCACTCCGTCCCCAGTACGTACTGGAGATAGAAATCCGGCTTGGCAAGGAAACGCCGCCAGTCATCGACCATACGAAGGCTCTCCCACGCGCTGGTGCGGATGCCATGGCCGCCCAGTTCGATGATCTGTGCGCCTGGAAGCCTGGTGAGGATCGGCGAATGGGTTGCACAGATGATCTGACCGCCCGCCCGCGCGACCCGATCGATGAGGCCGACCAAGCGGACGCACGAATGAAAGGACAAGGCGGCTTCGGGCTCGTCCATCAGGAACAGTCCCGGGCCGGACACCATACGTTCCAGCACCGTGAAGAACCCCTCGCCGTGGGATTGCCCGGTAAGGTCGTCCTCCCAGAAGCCGCGTCGGCCGGAGACGTTCTGCCCAAGGTTGAAAAGCGTTTCGGCGCGAAAGAAGAAGGCGCGCCGCTTCAGGCGGGGACCGTGCAGGAGCCGCAGTCCCAGCGCGGTGAGTTCGGCATCAAGTGTTTCTCCCAGGGGTGTTGGAGACCCGCCACTACTGGCGTATCGCGTACCGGCCTTACCGCCCGCGGAATTGATGCCGCACACATCGGCGATCGCCTCCAGGATGGTGGACTTCCCCGATCCGTTCTCACCCACGAGGAAGGCGACCGGATCGGTCAGTGTGAGACCATCCTGGGCGAGCTGAACCACGGGAGCCAAAGCGGCGGGCCACCCCGGCGGAACACTACGGGCCGTCAGGCGGGTGAGCAGCACGGCTAACGGCTTCCAGCATGCGATACGAGTCGATCGGCGAGGGCGCGCACCGGGCCGGCCAACGCCGGATAGTCGTCGCTCCGCTCTGCGCGGTCGAGGATGTGCGCGGCGGCCGACAGTTGTGCCAGACGGCCGGTGGGGGTTTCAAGAACATCGGCGAACACCCCGTAGACCTGGGCGGCCGTCGCCGGGACCAGCAGACTGTGCAGGTAGAGGACGGCCGCGCCGTACCCGGTGGGGGCTCGGCCCCAATATTCCCAATCCAGTAGCCACAGGCGAGGCTGGGTGAGGTTGGCCCAATGAAGGTCGGTGTGCTCGGTGCGCATGCTCGGCGTTTCGGGGAGGTCGAGCGTTCTGCTGTAGAAGGCTTCGACATTGCGTGGCAGTGCGGACGGGTCGTGACCTCCTCGCAGGGTCGAGTGCCCGGCAAGCGCATCGACGGCCGTGCGCAGATCGGCCCACCAAGAATCGGGCAATGTCAGCGGCATTGTCAGTTCCGGGGTGGCGGAGCACGGCTGGTCTGGCACGTAGGTCAGCAGTTCGGCGTATATCGATACCGGCGCCTCATCCCATTCCGTACGGGAGATCAGCACAGGCTTGGGCACCCCGGCGATCGCGGCGGCGTCCTGATTGCCGGTCCATGTTTCGCCCTGCGCCCAATCATGGTGCTCACCGGTGGCGCGCAACCACAGCCGGTCCTCTCCCCTGAGGCATGCCGAGCCGATCGTGCGGTCATGCCAGCCGAACACCGCGTCCCCGGCGAGAGCCACACCAAGGCGGGCGGCGCCTTCGGTGAGAATGCGACGCAGAAAGGCACGCTGCCCCGACTCGGGCGTGTGGTGTCGGCTGGTCATGTCGATCCTTGCTTGTCCGTGGGGTGGCACTTGTTGGGATTGCAGTTCCTTACGGGATTACAGTTCTGGTCTTTGGGGGCGCAGGGTCCACAGGCATAGTTCGGCGCGCAGTTATCGGTTGGACGGCAGTTGCGCTGAGGCCGGCACGAGGGACTACAGTCCGGGCTGCACGGGTCGGGTCGGCATGGCTTCTTGGGACTGCACGCCGGACGCTCCCCGAATTCCCTGCGCAGATCGCTCATGATCTGGCCGAACGTCTCGCTGACGAGGATAGCCGGTAGCGACGATCGATGGACGTCGCCTGCGGGCAGCCAACGAGCGAACACGCACGGCCAGACCTCCCC
Organism: Spongiactinospora rosea; assembly: GCF_003315795.1. GTDB lineage: Bacteria > Actinomycetota > Actinomycetes > Streptosporangiales > Streptosporangiaceae > Spongiactinospora > Spongiactinospora rosea. The sequence goes on along the minus strand of NZ_QMEY01000009.1, from coordinate 23,611 downwards.
GGTGGGGGAGATGGCGACTTGCCGGTCTCCGCAGTTGCCACAGAGCTGACCGATGCCTGGTCCGCTCTCCCGGATGCCGCGTCCGACCTCCCGCAGGTCGTCATATCCGATGTCGGAGACGCCCAGCAGTTCGAGAACGGCGGCGGCCTGCCCGACGCGCTGCCGATGGAGGACGTTGATCACACCAGCACGAAGCGGGATGCCGAACTCCCTCGCGCGAGCGATGTTCTTGGTCGTGGCACGGAGCGAAGGCCGCCTGGTGATGGTTCGGTGCTCGTCGGCCTGATCGGAGTAGTAGGAGGTCGCCAGCCGAACCCCGGGCAAGCGGAAGGTCTCCCACATCACCGGGGTGACATGGACGAGATTCGTATAGATCTCGACTTCCATCCCCATGTCCAGAGCATGCCGCACGAGCTCCGGCAATGCCGGGTGCAGGGTCGGCTCGCCCCCGATGAACTGGCCCATCGTCGCACCGGACGCACGGGTCTGCGTGATGACGCGGTACCAGTCCGAGACGGTCATCGTTCCGTGGCTCCTGTCAGGTCCGGACGCGGCGTAGCAGTGGCGACAGGTGAGCTGGCATCGCCCCGTGATCTCCCACCACGCGTGATCGAGAAGGTCGAGTTCAGACAAGGTGCCTCCTGCGTAGATCGGGTTCGCCTCCGAGACCCAACAAGCGGATTTCGGTGGCGGGGTCGGGGTGGGCCGGTAATCTGAGCGTAGTCATGCGAACGCACTCCGCATCCGTACGTGAATCGCGGTACACAGACGAACGCTCGAACCCCAGCCGAGGGAGCCCCCCGCGCATGAACATCGATGGCGAACCGCTGATCAACGCCGTGCCCGGGGAGGTGCTGGACCGGGAGGTGATTCTGCGGATCCTGCACACTCTCGGGGAGGTCACCGACAGTGTGCTGGCCGACTTCACCGCCGCCGCGCGCAGTCGGCAGGAGTTGTACGACGCCGAGGAGGTCCGGCATCCCGAGGTCGGGAAGCGGACGACGCCCGAGGTGAGCATCGACCCGGTGGGGTCGTTGATCAATCACCGGACGCTCCTGGCCGAGGAGTCGGAAGATCGGCTGGAGGACGCGGCGTACGCGTTCAGCGCGTGGTGGGCGGATGTGGCCGTGTGCGCGGTGGCGGCGGCGCTGACCGGGCTGTCGGTGACCGTGGTGCGGGTGCGGGCGGCGGATCCGGCCGCGAACATGGAGGATGACGAGCTGGCACTGCTGCCCGCCGTTCCCGAGCACGTGCAGAAGTACGCCGAGCTGGCCGTCCTGCTGGACGAGCCGTTCCTGAGCGGGCACGATCTCGGGCCGGGGCTGTTGCCGGTGGGCGGGCGGGAGTACGCCGAGCGGGCCGGGCTGCGGGTGCGCTCGCTGCCCGACGGCAGGGTGACCGTGGTGGCGGGTGGGTGGCCGGAGGCGCGGCGGCGGCGGTTGTGGGGGCCGCAGTGGCTGGAGCACCGGGCGCCGGTACTTCCGGACACCGGCCTGCTCATCCGGCACCTCGCGGAGGTGGATGCCCCGGCCGCCGTGATCGCCGCGATCAGGGAGGTGGCGGTGGGCGTGGACAATACCGTCGAGGCCAAGGTCCACGCGGACGAGCTGCAGAAGCGGATGGACGAGCTGGCCGACGACCGGAGCGAGGGCGTGGCGGACAAGGTACGCCAACTGGAGGACCAGGCGAATGCGGCCTGGAAACAGGGCGACGAGCTGCCCTACCGGCTGGCCGCGTACGCCCGCGTGCTGACCAGCCATCTGCCCACGCTCTACCGGCTCTGCGACGACCGATCGACGAGCAATGACGTCCCGTGAGCCATGCGGCAGCCGGGCCGCATAGCCTCGGGCGTATGAGCGATCATGCTTTCGTCCCGGGTGACTTCGCCGTCCCCCGCTCCCTGGTCACCCCGCGGTTCCGTCTGGAGCCCCTGGGCGCTGAGCACAACGCCGCCGACCACGCCGCCTGGACCAGCAGCATCGAGCATATCCGCGCGACCCCGGGCTTCCCGGACGGACGATGGCCTCCTGTGGACGGCATGACCCTGGAGGCCAACCTCGCCGACCTGCGGCGCCACGCGGACCACTTCACCGAGCGCCGTGGATTCACCTACACCGTTCTCGAACCGGCGAGCGGCGAGGTGATCGGATGCGTCTACATCTATCCCTCTGACAGCGACGACCACGACGCCGATGTGAGCTCCTGGGTCAGGGCCGATCGAGCCGAGCTGGACGTGCCCCTGTACGAAGGCGTGACAGCCTGGCTGCGCGCGGACTGGCCCTTCGAGAGGCCCTTCTACCATCCACGGGGATTGGGCCAGGACTAGACCTGCTCCTGCGGGATCGCCTCGTAGCGGTCGCGGAGCAGGTCGATGATCGGGTGGTCGGCCGGGAAGGCGTGGTCGTCGATGGCCGTGATGGGACGTACGCCGATCGCGGTGTTGGTCGCGAACGCGGCCCGCATGCCGGGGAGGTCGTGCGGGCCGACCGGGGCGGTGATGGTCGCGTCGTGGGCCTGCCGGAGCAGCCGCATGGTGATGCCGGGCAGGATGGCGCCGCCGCCGTCCGGCCAGACGACGCGTTCGCCGTCGTAGAAGCCGATGTTCCAGGTCGGACCCTCGGTGACGAACGCCGCGTCGCTCACGAACAGCGCGTCGTCGAAGCCGGCGAGTTGCGCGCGGCGGCGTTCGTGCAGGGCGCCGAACAGGCCGACGTGCTTCACCTGCGGCAGGTCGCGCTGGTAGCGGGCGGTGCGCACGCGCATCGGGGACGGCGGCAGGGCGACGGCCGGGCGGGTGGTGACCAGGACGCGGGGACGGGCGTCGGCGCCCGGGTGGCCCAGGTCGAGGGCCGGGTCGAACACGCTCACCCGGACGATGAGCGGGCCGGACGCCTCGCGCAGCGCGTGCCGCACATGGTCGCGGACCCGCTCGCGGTCGAGGTCGGCGGCGAAGACGGTACGGCAGTCGCGTACGAGCCGGTCGAGATGCCACGTGAGGCCACGCACCCGGCCCCCGGCTTCGACCCGCATCGACGTGAAGTGCCCGTAGTTGACCAGGCCCAGGGCCTGGAGGGCGGCGGGCTGGACGGGTGCGCCGTCGAGTTCCATGTGATCAGGCCGTCGCGGCGATGGTGGCGGCGATGGCGGTGGCGGTGCGGACGAAGGCGGCCACGGCAGGGGAACGGGACTCCGCGGGCCAGGCCAGCACCAGCTCCAGCGGGGCGAGGTCGGCGACCGGCAGATAGGCGACATCCGGCCGCGGATGCCGCCGCACGATCGACACCGGCGGAAACCAGACGATCGTCCCCAGCTCGACCAGGCTGAAGATCTGCGCCAGGTCCCGCGGCCGGGGCGGTGCCGCGACCACGGGCTCAATGGCGTGGCGGAGGCCACCCCGGATGCCGCTCTGGTCGGCGGGCACACCGTCGGGAAGGACGCGGCCCGCGAGGTCGGCCAGGCGCAGGCCGGTACGCGCCGCCAGCGGGTCGGTCGCCGCGACGGCGAGCAGGCGCGGCTCGGTCAGCAGCGGCTCGACGTCGAGGCCGTGATCGTCGAACGGCGAGGGCAGCAGCGCGAGGTCCGCGCGGCCGTCGCGCAGCGCGGGTTCCTGGCCGTCGCGCCCGCCGAGCACCAGCTCGACCGGCAGGGCGGCGGCCTCGCGCCGGTAGGCGGCGAGGATCTGCGGCAGCAGCCCGCCGTCGTAGTCGGCCTTCATCGCCAGCCGCAGCCGGGGCTCGCCCTGCCCGGCCAGCCGGGCCCGGCGGGCGGCGGCGGTGACCGCGTTGAGCGCCGTACGGGCGTCGCGCAGCAGTGTCTCACCGGCGGGGGTCAGGGTGACCCGGCGCGTCGTGCGTTCCATCAGCGTCACGCCGAGCCGGCGTTCCAGCTCCCGGATGGCCCGGGACAGCGGGGGCTGGGCCATGCCCAGCCGTTCGGCGGCCCGCCCGAAGTGCAGCTCTTCGGCCACGGCCACGAAATATCGAAGCTGCCGCACCTCCAGCTCACTCATACCGCCACGGTATCAGTCGCGACCCGATCGGTCCTTCAGTTCCACCGCCGCCCCCGGTTCACTGAGGACATGATCGTCATCACCACCCCCACCGGCCAGATCGGCCGGCAGACCCTTGACCGCGTGCTGGCCGCCGGGACCGGGGCGAAGGTCCGGGTGATCGTCCGTGACGCCGCCCGCCTCGGCCCCGACGTACGCGACCGGGTCGAGGTCATCGAGGGCTCGCACGGCGACTCCGGCGTGGTCACCGCGGCCTTCGCCGGGGCGGACGCCGTCTTCTGGCTGGTCCCGCCCGACCCGTCCGCCCCCGACCTGGACACCGTCTACTCCGGCTTCACCCGCCCGGCGGCCGTCGCCCTGAAGGAGCAGGGCGTCAAGCGGGTCGTCGGCGTCTCGGCCCTGGGCCGCGGTACGTCCGTGGCGGGCCGCGCCGGGTACATCACCGCGTCGCTCGCCATGGACGACCTGCTGGCCGCCACCGGGGTGGGCTACCGCGCGCTCGCGCTGCCCTCGTTCATGGACAACCTGCTCCGCCAGGCGAACCTGATCCGGCACCATGGCGTGTTCCGGCTGCCCATCCCCGGCGACCACAAGGCGCCGGCCTGTGCCACCGCCGACATCGCCGCGGTGGCCGCGGACCTCCTGCTGGACGACACCTGGAGCGGCGTCGAAGAGGTCCCCCTGCTGGGGCCCGAGGACCTGTCCTACGACGAGATGGCGCAGATCATGTCCGACGTGCTCCAGCGCCCGATCCGCTTCGAGCAGGAATCCGGCGCGGATTTCACGGCCCGGCTGATCCGGTTCGGCGCCTCCCCGGCCATGGCCCGGGCCGCCCTGGACATGTGGCAGGCCAAGGCCGCCGGGCTCGACGCCGCCGTGCCGCGCACCGCCCGGTCCAGTACGCCCACCACGTTCCGCCAGTGGTGCCAGGACGTGTTCACGAGGTGTCCGAACTGACCGCCTCCCCGCCCGCGAGTGCCGCGGTCGCCGCGGTCTGTACCTCGGTGGCCCGGCGCAGGAAGTCCAGGATCACGGACAGCTCGTCGTCCGTGTAGCGCTCGTACAGCTCCATCAGGCCCCGCGCGATGCCGTCGAACAGCGGGGCGTACTTCGCGACGTACGCGTAGTCGATCTCGACGATGACCCGGCGGCGGTCGGCCGCGTCCTTGACCCGGCGGACGAAACCCTTGGCCGCCAGGCGGTCGATCAGGCCGCTGACCGAGGCGGGGGCCAGGCCGGTCAGCTTGACGATCTCCCCCGCGGTCAGCGGGCCGTGGCGTTCCAGCAGGTCAACGGCCTTCTCCTCGGTCAGCCCGAGACCCATCGCGGTGGCGGTGGCGCTGTGGAACATCACCGCCGCGTTGCTGTTCTCCCGGCCCGCCACCGCCAGATCCTCAAGGAGTTTCCTTCGGTGTGCCGAAATTTCGGTTGACACGCCCCTCCTCCGGTGCAAGTATTTCGTTCGACCGAACGAAATAGCTTCGACAACGAGGAGAGTACCACGATGAAGGCCCTGATCATCGGCTGTGGCATCGGCGGACCGGCCACCGCGATGGCCCTGCGCCGCGCGGGAATCGACGCCGAGATCTTCGAGGCGTACACGGTGACCGCCGACAACAGGGGCTCGTTCCTCAACATCGCCTCCAACGGCCTCGACGCGCTCGGCGTCCTCGACGCCCACCGCGACGTACTGGCGGCGGGCATCCCCACCCCGCACATGGAGATGTGGAGCGGCACCGGCAAGCGGCTGGGCCGGGTGGCCAACGGACTGCGCCTCGCGGACGGCACGGTGAGCCACACCGTCCAGCGTTCCGACCTCTACCGGATCGTCCGCGACCAGGCCGCCGCCCGGGGCGTACCGGTCCGGTACGGCAAGCGCCTGATCGACATCGACCAGAGCGACCCGCGCAAGGTCGTCGCCCGGTTCGACGACGGCACCGAGGCCGTCGGCGACCTGCTGATCGGCGCGGACGGCATCCGCTCCCGCACCCGCGCCATCCTCGACTCCGCCGCGCCCGGCCCCCGGTACGCGGGCCTGGTCAGCTTCGGCGGCATCGTCAAGGACCCGGCGTTCACCGGCGAGCCCGGCGTCTACAACATGATCTTCGGCAGGCGGGCGTTCTTCGGCTACACCGTGGCCGCCTCCGGCGAGACCTGGTGGTTCGCGAACCTGCCGATGGCCGAGGAGCCCACCAGGGACGAGCTCGACCGCACCGACTGGAAGCCGATCCTGATCGACGCCTTCTCCGGCGACGCCAACTTCTCCGCCGACGTGATCCGCGCGTCCGCCGACGTGGGCGCGGCGTTCGCGATCAGTGACCTGCCGCCGGTGCCGGTCTGGCACCGCGGGCGCGTGGTCCTCACCGGCGACGCCGCGCACGCCACCTCGCCCAGTTCAGGGCAGGGCGCGTCGCTGGCCGTGGAGGACGGGCTGATCCTCGCCAAGTGCCTGCGCGACCTGGGCGGCCATTCGGCCGCGTTCGCCGCGTTCGAGAAGCAGCGCCGGGCGCGGGCCGAGCGGGTGGTCGCCTACTCGCGCACGATCAGCAACAGCAAGGCCGCCGGGCCGGTGGCCCGCGTCTTCCGCGACCTGATGATGCCGGTCTTCCTACGCCGTTCGGCCGGCGCGGAGGGCCTGGCCTGGATGTACCGTCACCACATCGACTGGGACCAGCCGGTCGCCGCCTGATCGCCTAGGCGACGTGCGGCCGGGGTACGCCCGCCAGGGCGGCGATCTCGACGCCCGCCTCGCGCACCCGCCGGACCAGCTCGTGGTCATCGCCGCCGACCGTCGGGCCGTTGGCCAGCACCGCGTACCCGATCCTGCGCACGCCGACCAGCACCCCCACATCGGTGCGGACACCGTCGTCGATGCCGGTCTTGTTGGCCACCCAGATCGTGCCCGGCGCGGTCTTGTCCGGGATCTTCCGGGACTCGGGATCGTGCGGCACCAGGGCCGGGACCAGGCAGCGGTCGGTGTTGTGCGCCATCCAGCCGAGCATCGTGCGGGTCCACTCCTCCTCGCCGTCCAGCAGCGCGGCGAAACGGGCCAGCTCGCCCGCCGTACCGACCGCGAAGTGCGGCGGATCGGACGGCAGGCGTGGTTCGCGCACGCGGTCCAGGACGCGGGTGCGGATCAGGCCGAGCCGGGCGGACTCGTCGGTGATCCGGTCCAGGCCGAGGTGGCGCAGCAGCGCGTTGGTCGCGGTGTTGTCGCTCACCGAGGCGACCAGTACGGCGAGGTCGCCGATCGTCCAGCGGCGCTCGGAGAGCACGCCGAGCAGCCCGGAACCGTTGACGTAGTCGGCGTCGCGCACCTCGACCACCTCGTCGGGGTCCAGCGTGCCGGCCGCCAGGCCCCTGGCCGCGCAGGCCAGCACGAGCAGCTTGCCGGCGCTGGCCAGCCGCAACTCGGCGTCGTCGTTGATGGAGATCTCGCCGGGCACGGAAATCGCGATCCTCACACGCCCACCGCCGTCCGAGTCATCTCTGCCGTCCTCCGCACCGCGTTTCGCCTCCCGGTCAGAAGGCCCCCACCTCCGGGGCACGCCTCCTTCAACAGTTTCCCAGCACCCGACGCACCACCCCTGCCCGATGTCGGATCTTCCTATCAGACGGCCTTTGCGGGCACTAGATCGCCCTTGACTTATATAATCGGCAACTGAAATAGTTGCCCGCATGACACAGAAGGTCACGACATTCCTGATGTTCGAAGGCGCGGCCGAGGAGGCGATGAACTTCTACGTCTCGCTCTTCGACGACTCCGAGATCCTGGCCATCACCCGGTACGGACCCGAGGGCCCGGGGAAGGAGGGCAGCGTCATCCACGCCACCTTCAAACTGGCCGGCCAGGAGTACATGGCCATCGACAGTTACGTGTCGCACGAGTTCACCTTCACGCCGGCGACCTCCCTCTACGTCCAGTGCGAGTCCGAGGCCGAGCTGGAACGGCTGTGGGCGGCCCTCGCCGAGGACCGCACGCCGCTGATGCCGCTGGGCGAGTACGGCTTCAGCAAGCGGTTCGGCTGGACCAACGACCGCTTCGGCGTCTCCTGGCAGCTCAACCTGGCCTGACGGCCGGGGGCGATCCCCCGGCCGCCAAGGCGCGGGGCACTCAGAAGGTGAACGCGTCGAGTGCCGGGATGAGTTGTTCCTCCTCGTAGTCCAGGTGGGCGAGGAGTTCGGTGGTGAGGCGTTCGACCTCGCCGGCGAGCACGGCCGGTTCGGGCGCGTCCGCCGCCAGCACCGCCTTCAGGTCGTCGAGCAGCCGGGCGATCACCTCGTGCTCCTCGCGCAGCCGGGCGAGCGCGGGGGCCAGTTCGGGGTTGCTCCGGTCCAGGGCCGGGAACATCCCGTTGTCCTCATGTCCATGGTGGATGCTGAGGCTCTGGCACACCGTCAGGCAGTTGACGCGGAGCTGCGCGCCCAGCGTCGGCCCGGACGCGGCGATCTCCTTGCGGATGATCACCAGCTCGGTGCGGAACGAGTCATGGACCTTCCGCAGCATCTCACCGAGCGAGACGGGACCACCCGGACCCTCTTCACCAGGCCCGTCGTCGATCGGGGTCAGCGCGACGACCGGGATCACGCGGGTGGTCTTGGCCTGGTACTCCCCCCAGCCGGGATCGGCCTCGACCGCGCGGGCGAACATGGCGTCGCGCTCCGCGCCCGAAAGGACGGCGGCCCGCGCCTGGAAGGTGAAGGCCCCGGTCTCGACGGTGACCACCGGATCGGCGACCAGGTTGTGGTACCAGGCCGGGTGCCGGGGCGAACCCCCGGCCGAGCCGATGATCAGCATCCGGTCACCGTCGGGGAGATAGCCGACGGGGGTGGTGCGCCGGGCGCCGGACCTGGCCCCGGTGGTGGTCAGCAGCAGCAGGCGGGCGCCCTCGAAGGGGCCGCCGACCCTGCCGCCGTTGGCGCGGAACTCGTCGATGATCTGCTGATTGAAGTCAATGGGCATACTGCGTAGTGCTCCTGGCATGGGGGATCAGATGACTGAAACGTGATGACCGAAAACGTGATGACTGAACGCGCGCAGGCTGGAGCACACGCCGATGAAGGGCGTCAGAAGGGTTGACGAAATGCTCGTGACCGCCGTGCGCGAGCGGGCGCGCGAAAGGCGTGCGGGTCAGTCGCCGCCGGTGGCGTAGAAGCTCACGACATCATCCCCTGCGGATCGGGTGCCGCTCGCCGCCACCGATGATCGGCTCGGCGTTACGACACGCACCCATTACATGGGCATTGCCGAAACCTTGTCAACCTGATAACAGGTTTCGCCGGGGACGGCAGGGCAGGGGGTCCCCATGTGGGGAAACCGGAGCGGCACCGAGCCGAAGAACGCCAAGAGCCCGCTGCGCGTCCGCGCCGGTCTCGCGGCTGTGGCTCTGCCGCTTGCCCTGGCGGCCACGATCTTCTTCGTGTACCGGGCGGTCGCCACGGGCGAGTCCGTCTGGACGGTGGAGGCCGTCATCTCGGCGGCCGTGGCCGTCACCGCCGCCATCGACCTGGTCGTGATCAGACGGAGGATGGGGAACCGGCAATGACGAAGTTCGGATACTTCCTCTCCAGCGAGGAGCACGGGCCGAAGGACCTCGTACGGCAGGCCAAACGCGCAGAACGCGCCGGCTTCGAGGCCCTGTGGATCTCCGACCACTACCATCCGTGGGTCGGCGAGCAGGGCCAGAGTTCGTTCGTCTGGTCCGTGATCGGCGCGATCACCCAGGTCAGCTCGCTGCCCATCACCACGGCGGTGACCTGCCCGACCGTGCGCATCCACCCGGCGATCATCGCCCAGGCCGCGGCCACCGCCGCGGTGCTGTCGGAGGGCCGGTTCCGGCTCGGCGTCGGCACCGGGGAGGCGCTGAACGAGCACATCGTGGACTCCCGCTGGCCGCCGCTCGCCGAACGGCTGGACATGCTGGAGGAGGCCGTCGGCCTGATGCGCGACCTGTGGACGGGCAAGCTGGTCACCCACCGCGGCGAGCACTACGAGGTGGACACCGCCCGCCTCTACACCCTGCCGACGGATCCGCCGCCGGTCTTCGTCTCGGGCTTCGGCCCCCGGGCGGTGGAACTGGCCGGGCGGATCGGCGACGGCTACATCTGCACGTCCCCGTCCGCCGAACTGGTGACGATGTTCCGCGAGTCCGGCGGCGCGGGCAAGATCGCCCAGGGCGGTCTGAAGGCGTGCTTCGCGCACAGCGAGGACAAGGCCCGCGAGACCGTCCACCGGATCTGGCCGAACGAGGGCATCCAGGGCGAGGCGTCGCAGCTCCTCCCGCTGCCCCGGCACTTCGAGCAACTGGCCGAAATGGTCACCGAGGAGGCCGCCACGGCGGGCAAGCCGTGCGGGCCGGACCCGGAGGTGCACGCCGCCGCGCTGCGCGAGTACGTGGACGCCGGGTTCGACGAGGTCTACGTCAACCAGATCGGCGCGGAGCAGGAGGAGTTCTTCGAGTTCTACGCCGACAAGGTGTTCCCGCTGGTCAGGTGACCGGCTCGGGCCAGGGCGCGGCGCGCAGCAGCTTGATCACGGCCTGTTCCGGCTCGCCGTGGGTGGCCAGTACCGAGTCGCCGTCCGCCAGCCCGGTCAGGCCGGCCAGGCCGATCGTCTCGCCCTGCTCGTACCTGTCGATGACCCGTGGATCGACGTAGGAGGCCCGCGCGACCGCCGGGGTGTTGCCCAGGTAGTCGGCGACCTCGGCCACCACCCGGGCGACCGCCCGCCTGCGCGCCACCGGCCGCCTGGACGCCCTGGCCGACACCGCGAGCCCGACCGCCGCCAGCACCGTGGCGTGCCAGGTGCGGAAGTCCTTGGCGGTGACCTCGCCGCCGAAGACCTCCTTGAGGTAGTCGTTGACGTCGTCGCTGGTCACGTCGTGCCAGCCGGCGCGGGCGTCGCGGTAGCGGAGCAGTTCGGGGCCCGGGTTCGGCCGGGCCAGCAGCGCCCTGATCACTTTGCAGACGTCCCGGTCGGTCAGGATGGTCTCGTGGGGTTTGCCGCCCTTGCCGGGATATCGGCAGGCGATCACGCCGTTGCTCGCCCGCACGTGCTCGGTGCGCAGGGTGGCGAGGCCGAAGGAGTCGGTGTACTCGGCCCCGCCGACCCGCAGGAACCCGGTGTCCAGGATGCGCGCCGCGGCGGCCAGCACCCGGTGCCGGGTGAGGCCGCGCCCGGCCAGGTGCCCGGCCACGGTCTCACGGAACGCGGGCAGCTTCTCCGCCACCTCCAGGACGTGCTCGAACTTCAGCCGGTCCTGCTGCTCGCGCCACACGTCGTGGTACCGGTACTGCCTGCGGCCCGCCGCGTCGGTGCCGATCGCCTGGAGGTGCCCGTCCGGCGAGGCGCAGATCCACACCTCGGTCCACGCGGGCGGTACGGCCAGCGCCCTGATCCTGGCCAGCGTCTCGGCGTCGCGCACCGGCTCGCCGCCGGGCAGGTGATAGCTGAAACCGCGCCCTCGGCGTCGCCGCAGGATGCCCGGTTCGTTCGGATCGCTCTGCCGCAGCCCGCCGTTCACCCGGCTGCGGCTACCCGCCGTCCCGCGGCGCTAACGGCCCGCCGGGCGGGACGGTGTTGTGCTCCCGCATGAGCCGCTTGGCGCGCTCGGCGTCGTGATCGGCGATGGCGTCCACGATCGCGGCGTGCAGCCGATGGCGTTCGTCCAGGTAGTCGGGCAGCGTGCGGGCCTGCTCCTCGTACAGTACGGCCAGCGTGTGCGTCTCGATCACCTCCAGCAGGCCGGTGTAGATCGAGCGGAGCACCTGGCTGGGGCTGACCGCCGCGATCTTCTTGTGCAGCCGCCAGTTGGCTCGGGTGAACGCGGTGGCGTCGGGCGTGCCCGCGGCCCGCGCCATGTCGGCCAGCACCTCGCGCATCTCGGCGATGTCGGCGGGGGAGGCGTGCCACAGGGCGTCCTCGACCAGCAGCGGGTCCAGGGCGTTGCGGATGCGCACGGCGTCGGCCACGGAGGTCTGGGCGTCGGCGAGCGCGAGCACGGCGTTGCCCAGCCGGACCATCGGCGACTGCTCGGCCGCGAACAGGCCGCCGCCGGGGCCGGGGCGTACCGACACCAGGCCGCGGGCCTGGACGAGCCGCAGCGCCTCGTTGAAGGTGCCGACCGAGACCCCGCAGCGGGCCCGCAGCTCCTCCTTGGTGCCGAGCCGCGCGCCCGGCTCGGCGGCACGGGCGAACGCCGCGATGTGGTCGGCGGCCATCTCGGGCCGCGACCGGGGGTCATGCCGTGTGGTGGAGGCAGGCATGGGGTCAGCTTGACATACATCATGGCTTGTGGGAGAAAATCCCTCATATTCATAATGATGAATTGACCTCTGGGGGCTCCCGTGCGCATCGCGAATCTCGACGGCAGGCTGGTGCTGATCACCGACGGCGGCGCGGTGGACGCCGAGCAGGCCAGCGGCGGGGCCTTCGGGCCCGACCCGCAGGCGGTGTTCGAGCGCTGGGCTGAGTTCACCGCGTGGGCGCGCGGCGCGGACGTCTCGCAGGCCCAGCCGTACGACGTCGCCGTCCTGCGCGCGCCCGTCCCGCAGCCCCGGCAGATCTTCGCGATCGGCCTCAACTACCGCGAGCACGCGATCGAGTCCGGGTTCGACATCCCGCAGCACCCGGTGGTGTTCACCAAGTTCGCCTCGTCGATCACCGGCCCGACCGGGCGCATCGCGCTGCCCGACGGCAAGGTGGACTGGGAGGTCGAGCTGGTCGCGGTGATCGGCGCGCGCGCCTACCAGGTCGATGAGGCCAAGGGCTGGGACCACGTGGCCGGGCTCACCGTCGGCCAGGACATCTCCGACCGGCTCACACAGTTCATCGCGCCGCCGCCGCAGTTCAGCATGGGCAAGTCCTTCCCCGGCTTCGCGCCGATGGGGCCGGTGCTGGTCACGCCGGAGGAGTTCGACGACCGCGACGACATCGCGCTCGGCTGCACGCTGAACGGCGAGCCGGTGCAGGACGCCCGCACCAGCGACCTGATCTTCAGCATCCCGGCGCTGATCGCCCGCCTTTCGGCGGTGCTGCCGCTGCTGCCCGGCGACGTGATCTTCACCGGCACGCCGTCCGGCGTCGGTCAGAGCCGTACCCCGGCCCGCTTCCTGGCCTCCGGCGACGAGCTGGTGACCTGGGTGGACGGCATCGGCGAGATGCGGCACACCTTCGGCTAACCCGCCGCCCCGTCTGTGCATATGGCTTCGAACTCGGCCGCCGCCGCGACCGTCAGCTCGTCGGCGAGCAGCGCCTCGCACAGCGGCGCGCCGAGCGCGAAGTCGGGCACGCCCGCGGCGGCCAGCGCCGCCACGTCGTCCGCGCCGCGCAGGCTCGCCACCAGCACCCGCGTGCCCTTGCCGGCCAGCGACCGCTGCATGGCGATGGTCTGCTCCACACCGTTCCTGCCCTGGTCGGTCATCCGGCCGACGTAGGGGGCGATGTACCGGGCCCCGGCCGCGTCCGCCAGCAGCGCCTGCGCCGCGTGGTAGACGGCGGTGATCAGTACCGGCACCTGGCGGGCGGTCAGCAGCCTGGCCGCCGTGAAGCCCGCCCGGGTGGCCGGGATCTTCACCACGGCCCGGGGCCCCAGGTCGCGGATCCTGTTCGCGCCGGCCAAAATCTCCTCCGGGGTGGTGCCGAGCGTCTGCATGAAGACCTTCGCGGCCCCGGCCGCCGTCGCCCACTGGTAGACCGCCGGCAGGTCCGCGTCGCTCAGCCCGGCGCGGCGGAGCAGGGTCGGGTTGGTGGTGATGCCCGCGAACAGGCCGGTGGACAGCAGCGGCTCGACGGCGGAACGGTCGGCGGAATCGACGTAAAGGGCCATGGAATTCCTTCGTTAGGGGATCAGGTCGTGGTCGTGGTCGCGAGGGCGAGGTACCGTTCCAGCGCGGCCGGACCGCCGCCGGGCCGCGGGTCAGTGGCCGTGGCGACCGGCGGGCACCAGGCGTCGCGTACGACGGGCACGTCCACGCCGCGCAGCACCGCCGCGCCCCGCGCGGTCGCCTCCGGCGCGTCCCGGATGATCATCGGCCGGTCCAGGGCGTCGGCCGGCACCTGCCGGTAGGCGGCCGAACGCGCCCCGCCCCCCGCGGCCCCCGCCGAGCAGGGCCCCGGTGTCGGCGTCGCGCAGCTCCACCGTGCAGGACCGAGTGGAGCCGTCGATCCCGGCGACGATCGGCATGTTCAGGTCTTCTTCTCCGTGGCGTCGAACGTCAGCGCGGGCAGCGGGTCGGGGACGTGCTCGATCCGCCCCACCGCGCCGGAGGGGTGGCTGTGCAGTACTCGGTCCCAACCGTAACCACGCGGCCGCACCAGCACGTAGGCCAGGGCGTCCCCCAGACCGCCACCGCCGGCGTGGACCCCATCGCGATCACCTCGCCCGGATCGACCTCCGGCGGACTGTCCAGCCCGACCAGGCCGCGCAGGAACTCCGTGCCTGGCCGCCGAGGCGCACCTGATGGTCACCCGGCCGCTGGACCATGTGGACGCCTGGACCGATTTCTGCGGGCTGGCCGTCGCCCACGCCGAGGCGTACGGCTGGCGGGAGGCCGCGGCCCGCGCCGAGGCCCGGGGCGCGCGTCCGGGACTGGCCCTCTCCCCGGGTACTTCGCCTTTCGACGCGCCCGCCGAGCTGGACGTCCTTGTGATGTCCGTCACTCCTGGGCACGCCGGCGCCGCGTTCGATGTCTCGGCGCTGGGCGTCGTGGGCCAGGCCCGGATGGTCGGTATGGGCGGCGGCGTCACCGGTGAAGCGGCCGGACGCGCGGTCGCCGCCAGAGCCGACTGGATCGTCAGCGGCACCGCGCTGTTCGGGGCTTCTCATCCCCGGGCCTGGCTGCGGTCCGTCAGAGGTCAGGCGTAACGCTTGGCGATCCGGCGTCCCAGGCGCTGCATCGGGGCCTCCACCAGCCGGTACGTCAGCCAGCTCACCCCCAGCAGCATCGCCACGAACCCGATCGCCCCCGCCGCCTGCACGTGCCACGCCGAGTCGCGCAGGCTGCCGGTGATCGTGAGCATGTACTTCAGCAGCGGGTGATGGACCAGGTAGAGCGAGTAGCTGATCAGCCCCAGCCAGGCCAGCACCTTCGGCATTCGCCGCCGGCGCAACGCCATCCCCACCGCGAACGTCCCCGTCGCCAGGAGGATCGTGATGGTCCAGGCGGCCGGCTGCACCCACCACCAGCCCGCGTGAATCGACCAGAACGGACTCAACGTGATCAGCACGCCCGTGGCCAGTACCGGCCACAGCGACGCCTCGCCGCGCTCCCAGCGGTAGATCGCGGTGCCCGCGAACATCGAGGCCAGGATCGCCGCCGCCAGCCACGGCACGTAGCTGCCGGTCATGAGCAGGACGACGGCGACCGCGCCCAGGGTGTAGGCGGCGATGGTACGGAGATGTCCGGTGATCAGGCAGAACATGCCCACGGCGAACAGCGCGAACGACGCGTACGCGGGCCAGGTGCCCTTCAGCAGCGGCGCGTTGAGCAGCAGCCCCGCCACGATGGCCACCACCCCGAACACGATCGAGATCGGCCCGCTGGCACGGTGCACACCGGCCACGAACAACGCCGTGACCAGCAGATAGAACACCATCTCGTAGGAGAGCGTCCACATCGTGTCCACCATGCCCGCCTGGTGGACCACGTCGAGCAGCATGGTCGCGTGCGCGGCGGCGGACGAGGGGTCGCGTGGTACGTGCGCCCGGACCGGGACCCACCACGACAGCGCGAGAACGACGGCGATGGTGAGCAAGTAGAGGGGATAGAGGCGAAATATCCGGCTTATCCAAAACGCCCGGATATCGCCTTTACGTTCCAGCGATGCCGGAATGATATAGCCGCTGACCAGGAAGAACACCAGCACGCCGTACATTCCGAGGTTGAACGTATACGGCCGCAGCGCCGGCGCCACATAGGGCAACATGTGTTCGGCCACCACGGCGAGCGCGCCCACCCCCCGCAGGCAGTCCAGCCAGGCGAGGCGGTGCGACGCGGACACCGATGCGGTCGTCGTGACCGGAGAGGCCGTTACCACCCACCAACCGTACCCATCGCTCATCGGCTCGTGTCACAGGGCGAGCGCATGAATCGTCGTAACGGCGTATCGTGGCAAACCGGGCTGCAATCCGGGCTCTGGCCCGATCCCTTGCTAGGCTGCAAAGAACCGATGGAACCGGGCGTTGTCTCACCCCGGCAGGTGAGACCGTCAAGAAGTGGGGTCACACCGTGAAGAAGCTGCTCGTTCTGGCGCTGGTCGCTCTCGGGGGGCTGCTGATCTGGCGCAAGGTACAGGCTGACCGTGCCGAGCTGGATCTGTGGACTGAGGCGACCGGCAGCGAGAACTGACCGCCGCAGCAGGCAATGCGGGTCCGCCGACGTCCATGAGCACAGCGGAGGTGCAGGCGTGTCGATCGCCACGCCCATAAAGCTGGCCTGCCTGGACCTGGCGGGCACCACCGTCGGTGACATCACGACGGTGGAGCGCGCGTTCGCGGAAGCGATCGCGACCCAGGGCATAGTCCCCGGGACCGGCGCGTACGCTCGCGCCATGGTGCACGTACACCGGTCCCGGGGCCGTCCGAAGATCGACGTCTTCCACGGCATCTTCCCGGACAACGAGGCCCAGGCCCAGGCCGCCAACCTCACCTTCGAACGCGCCTACTCCGGCGCCATCGAACGCTCCGGCCTCATCCCCGTCCCTGGCGCCGTCGAGGCCCTCGACAAGATCCAGGCCGCGGGCATCAAGGTCGCCCTCATCACCGGCTTCAGCCGCGCCACCCTCGGCCGCGTGCTGTCCGCCCTCGACTGGTCCGACAAACTCGACCTCGCCCTCAGCCCGGAAGACGCCGGCCGCGGCCGCCCGTACCCGGACATGATCCTCACCGCCGTCCTCCGCCTCGGCATCGAAGACGTCCGCCACGTCGCCGTGGCCGGCGACGCCGAGTCCGACATGCTCGCCGCCCGCCGCGCCGGCGCCTCCGCCGCCATCGGCCTCCTCACCGGCGCCCACAGCAAACAACGCCTCCTCTCCGGCGGCGCCACCCACATCCTCGACTCCCTCACCGACCTCCCCACCCTCCTCCTCACCGAACCCGCCCCCACCCCCTGCTGACCCCCAACACGGCGACCACCGCCCGCGTCGGCGTTATATGCTGTGCTCGCGGTGCACGATGACCACAGTTGGTCACACCCACCTCTAAAGGGGCCTTAGCTCAGTTGGCAGAGCGCCTGCTTTGCAAGCAGGAAGTCAGGAGTTCGAATCTCCTAGGCTCCACCAGCGCAAACGTCCCCTATCTGATCTTCGCCCGGCGGCAGCAGTTCCCCCGTGGCTGGGTCGGTAGTCGTCGGCCTGTCCGTCCGGCTACGGCTCGCCCTGCTCATCCCGCTCGGCCCAGACCGGCAGGTGCTCGCCCTCGAATCGGACTTCATCCACAGACGGCCACCACACCTGGTGATAGGTGGCGGCGGCGATCTGCTTGATCTCCGCACGCGGCAAGGTCCCGCGGATCGCCATGTGCAGATGCGGCGCGAACCTCTTCTGGGGTTCGACGGTGGCGAAGTACTGCACGTCGTATCCGGCGACTCGGCGCAGGTTCTGCACGAACCGGTCCACCGGCTTGGAGAAGTGGAGGGCGTCGCGGGCCGCGCGGGCGTAGTCGTAGGCGGCCGGATCGACGGGGATGCCCTGGCCAGGGCGTCCCGTCCGCCATCAACCTGGGACGAGCCGAGCAGACCGGGGGCATGGGGCCAAGGTCGTTCGTCCGGTGGGGCGCTCCACCTTGGCCCCATGCCCCCGGCTCGCTTCCCCCTTCGGGCGGGTCGACGGCAGACGGGATGATCAGGCGGGCGAAGGCTTGTGCAGGTGCACCCGGCCAGGGAATCCTGTGATCATGCTCACCGTGCGGCAGCTCCTCGACTACCTCGAAGGTCTACCCGACGACACTCCCGTGGTCATCGACGTCCGCCCGGGCGATGAGTACGTACGGGTTGAAGACATCACCGTCACCACGGGTGAGGATGCTGAGGGAGGCGACCGTACGCCGACGGGCGTCCAGCTTGCGACGCGCAAGGTTCTACAAGATGCCCTCCAGCGAGAGCTTGGCGAACTACGCGCAGCGCTCTGCTACACCCTCGGGAAGTATCACAGAGAACCGGGCCCACAAGGATTGACGGTCATGTCCGTCCTCTCCGACCGGGAGATTTTCGACGAGATCCGAAGACTCCGCACGATCGCCGAAGCTGTCGAGAAGGAGAGCTAAGAGTCCTGGCCGCCGGGCCATTAGCGGGCCACTAAGGGCGGTCAACGCCGGTCAGTCACGGTCACTCGCGGGGAGCCCGCCACCCAGCTCAGGCCCCCTGTGGTCGAAGATCAGACCGATTTGCAAGCAGGAAGTCAGGAGTTCGAATCTCCTAGGCTCCACCCTCATCCTCCAACCCCAAGGCGCCAAGCCGCCCCACCCAACCCTCTTGGCGCTCGCCCCATTCCCAGGGCAAGCCGCGCCCCGAGCGCCCAATCGCCCTCGCTGACGCTCGGCCCGGTTGCCAAGCAGACGCGCTTCGCGCGCTCATTGGACCTCGCTCCGCTCGGCCTGTACTTCCCGGCGCCGCGCTACCGCGCACAGGAGGACGGGCTTCGCCCGAGGGCGTCGCGCTTCGCGCGCATTGGACCTCGCTGACGCTCGGCCTGTCTTTCTAGGGCCGGGCTTCGCCCGGCGTACGGCTTGCGCCCCCTTTTCGCCGTCCGCCGTTGCCAGCCGGACCCTGGCGCCCGGGTTCCCCAAGCCGTCGTGGCCGCTCGCCGTTCCCGCACCCTTCGACCGCCTGGATGACGGTGGGCTCCGGCGGCGCGATGCCCGCTCGGCGTAGCGGCATCGAGGCACCGGAGCCCGCCGCGCGGCTCAGCGACCCGCGAGAGTCGCGGTGGTGAAACTCTTGTACGCCTCATCGAAATGCCGCATCGCCGCGACCGGCCCCCTCGGTCCGGACGATCCCCCGCCGCCACCTACGTGCAGGTCGTACATACCTGCCGCGACCTCGCCGGCGGCGGCCGACAGCCACGGAACGCGCTGGGGATGGAGGACGGTGTTCTCCCGATCGAACAGCCCGACCTGATCCACTGCTATTACGCTGCTGCCCAGCGTCCGTGCGGCGGATTTGAAGTACCCCAGCGCTTCTTGGCGAAGCGGGCCGCGAGTTGCGGGGTCGCTGGACTTCGCCGCCACATGCAGCGTGGCGAGGCCCCGGTACACATCTCCGAGGTACTGGAACTCCAGGTTCACCGGTAGTACCGGCCTCGTACGGAAACTGACCGCCCACTCCAATGGGCACCGGCACGGTGGCGGCGGGCATATGCACCAACTGTGCACGAGGACCGCGGCCTTGAGGCAGTCCAGCTCGATCTCCCGCCAGGTGATCGGGTTGCAGTCCCTGAAGCCTTCGGCAGAGGCAGAGGCAGAGGTGCCCTGCACTCCCTGTGCTGACAGCAGCGACATGAGAAGGGCGAGCAGGCATGCCGCCCATCGGCTGCGTTTCACTGGTCCTCCTTGGGGGGTGCCGGGTGTGCTGTTCTCACACACGCCGGGCTGAGACCGTCCGGTGTCGAACCGGAGCACCCTCGTTTTACCTCGCCATTCAATGCCGGTCCATCATCCGCATTTCCGATATCCGGCCCAATAAATAAATCGGCCTGTCCGGAAGGCACAGCGGTTCGGTTCCCTGCGAGAACAACCGGTAATCGACTGTTCATGGATGTTCAGGTGTCACAATAATCGATGAGACCGAAATCCTGGGTGATCGGCCAAGGGGCGTTAACGGAGTACGGCCTGACCCTCATCTCATCGCGTCGCCGACACCGAGACTTCGCTCATGGACCGTGACGACCTCGCCGCATGGCTGAAACGCCCCGCCACAACCATCCGCGCCCGCCACCATGGCCGAGCCCCTGGCAGGACGCACCACCCCGCCCGAGCCGCACACCGACCCGGAGGACCAGACCGTTTGGATCCATGCAGTTCCTTCTTGTTGTCGTTGGTTGAGCCGTGTCCGCATGCGGCCCGCATTGCGACGTCTGGTAGTTGTCCGCCTATGGAGCGTGCCTGACGGGGGCTCTCTAGCTGGAGAAAGAGGAGATGGAGGGCCAAGTTGAGGAAACGTCGGATCCCGAGAAATGGTTCTCGTTTCTGCCACCCAGAGGAAACGGCATGTCACCGCATGTATAGTCGCCGGGGCAGGCTCTCCTTGGTTGAGCTACTGAGACCCGGGAGTGGGGCCCGGGGTGGTAGCCGCGGCTCCACTCCCATGCCTGGCAGATGTCGCACGGCCCCGTCCTCGGAGGGCGGGGTCGTCCTCGTTCTCAGCGATGCGCCCGCTGCCCTTGGGCCCACACGGCGAGTAGCATCGCCGGCTCCTCGGCCTCTTCAGATGTCTCGATCCTGCGATTCGGGATCGGCCACAGCCCCCTGCCGTTCGGACATGGCAACAGCACGACCGGTGGCTGCTGCATAAGGGGCACTGATCCATTCTCGCCGAGAAACATGAACACCCCTCCGGTATCGGCCAGAGGGGTGTACACGCGTGTGGGTCAGTAGTTGACCCATATCCACAGCTCGTACTTCGGCTTTCCGTCCCAGCCCTTGGGGTAGTACCGGCACTCGTAGGGGTGGGAGGACAGGCGGCCGTCCCTGTGGCAGGCGTCGTAGCCTGCGGCGTCGCCGTAGTAGTACCCGTCGTAAGACCAGTGCCCGGCGGCGATGCTCGACGGGGCGGCGACCGGCGCGGCTGCGGCGGCGGGTGTTGAGGCCAGCAGGGCGGGACCGGCGGCGAGGGCGAGCACCGTCCCTGCGAGGGCGAGGCCGCGTTTCGCATTCATGAGGTTGATCATGGTACGAGGTTACGTCGCCAGGGGCATTCCGCGTTCTCGCCGGGAGGCTTGCCCGCGCCGGGCCCATTCGGTGAGCTACTCCGCCAGCGCCTCCGCATCCTTCGCCGAGAGCCGGCCGTGAGCCGGGACGCGCCGCCGCACCGTGTAGTCCGGGCCGGTCAGCTCGCGCATCGCCGGGTCTCGGTACGGGTCGTACGGGACCCTGCGGGCGTCGATCGTGATGTCTCCCTCGGGTGCCGCGCCGTGGCGTTAGCCGAAGACGCCGGTTGACGACGGCGGAGTCACCTGCACCCAGCGTTGGGGTGGGCTGTGGTTCATTAGTGTCTGTTGCATGCCAGATGTGATAACCGTCCGCCCCGCGGGGCCCGGGGATGGGGATGTCCTCGGGGAGATCCATGCTGTGTCGTGGGGGGTCTCGCATGGGCCGTTCTGTGCGCCGGGGGTGGCTGCGGCCGGGGTGGAGGAGCGGCGGGGGAAGTGGCATGGGGTGGTGGCGGAGGGCGGGGAAGGGATCTTGCTGGCGTGCCTGAATGGGCGGGTGGGGGCGTTCGCTCGGTTCGGGGGCTCTACTTCTCGGGCCGGCGTGGCGGAGATTCATACGTTCTTTGCGCACCCGGACGTCTGGGGTAAGGGGGTTGCGAGGGTCCTGTTGATGGCCGTGTTGGAGCGGGCGCGGGACGCGGGGTACGGCGAAGTGCATCTGTGGACGCTTCGGGACTCTGCTCAAGCGCGCCGGTTCTATGCGAAGAACGGCTTTGCCGAGACCGGCAGGACCCACGATCATGATTTCGGGGAAGGGCCGCTGCTGGCTTTGGTGGAGTTGGAGCGGGCTGTGCCTGGGCGCTGAAGGAGTGCGGAAGGCGTCCAAGGACTGGGCCGTGGACGCCACACTCGCCGAGGATCAGGGGATGTACATCAGGTAGTACCAGCCCGCCTGGCGGTATTGGTCGCCTGGGTAGTAGCGGCAGGGGGCGAGGCCGGTGAAGTCGCCGTTTTCGGCGGCGTCCCGGAGACCTGCGTAGCAGGCGGCCAGGGTTTCGTAGCGCCTGGAGTAGTAATAGTTCGGCGGTATCGGGGCGAGGGCGGTTGTGGCGCTGGTCTGGTGGGTGATGGTGGCGGAGGCGGGTGCGGCGGTGGCCAGGGCGGCGGTGCCCAGGGTGGTCGCGAGCAGGGCCGCGGCGGATAAGTAACGGATCTTCATGGGGACTCCTCACGGTACGGTGGGAGGACACCTTCAGATCAGCACTGATCGCTTGGGGTGTGGACCTCCCGGTTTTCCATATTTCGGACGCATGGTCCACCGAATGAGGTGGCTTTGGGTGCGTCCGTGTTGGGGCGGGGCGTGCCCGGCCCGCACTGTGTGGAAGTGAATGCGGAAGGCGTCCAGGGACTGGGCCGTGGACGCCGCGCTCGCCGAGGGTCAGGGGATGTACATCAGGAAGTAGTAGCCCGCGCGGCGGTAGCGGTCGCCTGCGTAGTAGCGGCAGCCGGCGAGGCCGGTGAACTCGCCGTTTTCGGCGGCGTCCTGGAAGCCTATTCTGCAGTCGGCCATGGTCTCGTAGCGGCCAGAGTAGTACCAGTCCGGCGGCAGCGGGGCGAGGGCGGAGGTGGCGCTGGTCTGGTGGGTGATGGAGGCGGAGGCGGGTGCTGCGCCGGCCAGGGCGGTGGCGCCCAGGGCGGTCGCGAGCAGGGCCGCGGCGGGTAAGTGACGGATCTTCACGGGGGGCTCCTCACGGTAGGGTGGGAGGACTCCTTCAGATCAGCATTGATCGCTTGGGGTGTGGACCTCTCGGTTTTCCATATTTCGGACGCATGGCCCACCGATTGAGGTGGCTTTGGGCGCGTCCCCCGCGTGGCACATGGGAGTCGCCGCGATGACGATGCTGGTGCACATCACCGCGGCCAAGAACGTCCGCTCGATACGGCGTGGTGGCATTCGGGCGGTCAGCGGTGGGTACGGCGGAGCGGGTGTCTATTGTCTGCCGGTGCTGCCGTCGTACCAGATCACCCATCAGTGGGTACGCGAGCTGCGGCGGGGTGGTCGGCGGGCGCTCATCGCCGTGTACTTCAGGGTTCCCGACGACGAGCCGGTGCGGGCCGGGCACTACAACAGCTTCCCCGCCGAACTGGGCAGTGCCGAGGCCGCTGCGCTGATCGCGGCGCAGCCGGACCCGCGCGGATACGAGGTCTTCATCTCGCGTCCCATTGGAGCGGGTGAAATTCATCGAATCCGCCGGGTGAACCGGTTGACCGGCTGGCGTTACATGCCTGACGCCCACGGAAGGCCGCCGTGCGCGTGCCCGGTCTGCAACCCGAGAGGGCAGTACGGCGCCGCCAGAATCCGGGCGAGATTCGGCGACCCGGATGACATCAATAGTGGTCGTCGAGGGCGTTGATCAGAGTTCGGAGTTCGCGGGCGTGTCGTCGGGACATTGACAGCATCACCGCTTCGAGGAAGTCGCGGGCCTGTGTGTCAACGGCCAAGTGCGTGTCGCCGCTGGTGGCCATGTAGAAGTCCCCACCTCTTCGTAGTTGACTACTTCTTGATCAAGCGTGCTGGTGTCCTGGTTCGTGCCTGTTTCATCCGGAAGGACTCACCTTCGGTGACCACCACGATGCTGTGGTGCAGGAGCCGGTCCAGCAGACTGACCGCGGTGGTGTGCTCGGGCAGGAAGCGTCCCCACTGGTCAAAGGGCCAGTGCGAGCCGATTCCCAACGCG
>NZ_QMEY01000008.1 GCF_003315795.1 Spongiactinospora rosea | reverse complement strand
CGCCTCGATCACCTGTCCATGCGTCAACTCCGCCGTGTCCCGCACCGGGCAGGCCGCATCCACCAGCTCCCGGATCCGTAACCGCGAGCAGAACCCGGCGATGACCGGTAACGCTCCGAGCATCTTCTCGACACTGGCCTGGCCCCACTGCGCACGCTGTCTCACCAGCCAGGTGATATCGCGACGACGATCACCACGGCAACCCGGCGATCTTCAAAAAGCCTCACGTGCGGAAAACGGGGCTAGCGGCCCAGGCCGCGCCTGCGCACCCGCTTCAGCCGCTCGCGCTGGCTGGGGTCGAGCATGAAATAGCCGGCCACCGGGGCGCCCAGCAGGGCGAGCACGATGATCCAGTTGGCCAGTGCGGGCAGCGGCAGCAGCAGGAGCACGAGGACGGACGCGATGGCCGCGCCTACGTAGTACTTCCCCAGTGGCGACATGATGGGCCTTTCCTATCGGTGGGGCACATGCCCCGCCCTCACATTGTGCGTCGCCAGGACAACGATCGGGCGGGGGCCGGGGGTTCCAGGGCGCTAACCCGCGGCGATCGACCGCTCGATCCACCCGGCGATCTTCTTCGCCGCCGTGGAGGTGACGCGGTCGGGGTCGGCGTCGTTGCCCCGGGAGTACTGCACGGCGATCAGGACGTTGCCCACCCGGTAAAGGACCTCCGAGCCGTAGGTGAGGCCGTTTCCGGTGTACTCCGTGATGTACGCCTGCTCGCCGGGCCCGTCGTAGATCTTCGGCGGCACGGTGTGCCGCACCGGCTGCCCCAAGTTCGCGGTCTTGCGGCCCATCTCCTGCTGGAGGCGATTGACGAAGTACAACCGTGCCCGCTCGGCGCCCGTGTCGCCGTCCTTGGGAGTGAAGTGGAGGGCGTAGATCGTGAGGGTCCGCCGGAAGGAGCGCGGCAGGTTGCTGTCGGCGGTCATCCAGCCGCACTCGTGGTCGCGTCTCGTGGGATTGAGGGAGACGCCCACCTCGCGCATCTGGTCCTTGGTGAGGAAGCCGCACGGGTCGAGCGGGGCGTCGAAGTGGGTCGGGAGAACGAGCGGCGGCGACGGGGTGGGAGCGGCGACCGGCTCGGCCCTGCCCGAGCGCCACAGGAGGACCCCCGCCACGGACGCCGCCAGCAGGACCGCCAGCGCCCCCGCCAGCAGCAGCACGCCGCGGCGGCGGCCCAGGCGGTGCCGGGGGGCGATGCGCAGCAGCGTCAGGCGTACCGACTCGTCGTCCGGCCGTGAGGACGGGTCGTCCTGGAGCAGCGCGGCCAGCAGCGGGGCCAGCGGCCCGTCCGGGGGCGGCGCGTTCTCGGGGTCGGTGAGCGGGATGTCGCCCATCGTCATCGGCGTGCCCTGCCCGCCCGGCGGGTGGCCCTCCAGCGCGGTGTAGAGCATCACCCCCAGGTCCCGCATGTCGTCGCCATAGGACCCGGTGGTGGCGAACCCGGACACCGCGACCCGGCCGTCCGGGGCGATGACCACCGCGTCGGGGGACAGGCCGCCGTGCGATACGCCGACCGCCTTGGCGGCGCGCAGCGCGTCGAACACCCGCAGCCCGATGTCGGCCACCCGCTCGGCGGGCTGCGGGCCCTCCGTGCGCAGCGTCTGGGACAGTGTGCGCCCCGGGATCAGTTCGCAGACCATCCAGAGCCGGTCGGTGGTCACCAAGACGTCATGGATGGTGACGATCGCCGGGTGCCGCAGCCCGGCCGCCGCCCGCACGGTGGCCAGCACGGACTCGCGCCCCGGCCCTGGCGGCGGCAGCGGCACCTCGCTGATCGCGACGTCGCGGTGCAGCATCTCATCGCGCGCCCGCCACGGCCCGCCCGCCTGGTCGAGCCGGCCGAGCAGCCGGTACCTGCCGCCGAGCAGCGCCGAACCCGGGTCAGCCACGGCTGTTCAGCTCCTCGGCGATGGACCTGGCGGACTTGAGCGCCCGCTCCTTCAGGTCCTCCGTCGGCTTCTTGCCCTTCATCGACAGGTCCGCTTCCACGAGCAGGTTGCTGGACTGGAAGACGACCGTGCTCGACGTGCGGTCCAGGCTGGTGCCCTCGTACGCGAAGCCGTCCTGACCCACACCGGTGACCGACCGCAGCGGGAAGACCGATCCGACCGGGGAGGTCCCGGCGTCGGCGGCCATGTTCTGCCGGTGGTGGACGAGGAAGGCGTGGGCCACCTCGGGCGCGGTGAGCTTCTTGGCCGGCTTGTAGAGGGTCAGCCGCACCCGGAGCCACCGCACCTCGCTGGACCCGCCCCAGTCGCAGTACTGCTGGCGCGCCGTATCGACCTGGGGGCTGGGGGTGGGCAGGACCAGTTTGCCCTGTTCGAGGGTGAGCAGGCCGCACGGGTCGGGGAGTTCGGTGAACCGCCCGGCGCGCGGGTCGGCGGACGGCGTGCCCGTCGCGGCGACGGTCCCGCCCGACCCGTCGCGGGACATCGTCCACAGTACCGTGCCTAGTACGGCCAGCGCGGCCACACCCGCCGTCGCGGCGGCCATGATCCGCCTGCGCCGCGTCGGTGACCTGCGGCGCAGCGCGGGGGCCGGGCGTCCCTCGGCGACATGCCGAAGGGCGGTGCGCAACTCGGCCGCTCCCGGGCGCACCCGCGGGTCCTTCTCCAGTACGGCGATCAGCACCGGCGCCAGGTGCCCCGCGTGCGCGGGCTCCGGCGTGGGCTGGGTGAGCACCGCGCCCAGAGTCGCCACCGGCGTCGCCCGGTGGAACGGCGAGTGGCCCTCCACGGCGGCGAAAAGCGTCGCCCCCAGCGACCACAGGTCGGCGGGCGGCGCCTCGGCCACGCCGCGCAGTCGTTCGGGGGCGATGTAGCCGGGCGAGCCGACCAGGCTGCCCGGCCGGGTCGGGCCGGTGTCGTTCTCCAGGGTCGCGATGCCGAAGTCGGTGAGCAGCACCCGCCCGTCGTCGGCGATCATGATGTTGCCCGGCTTGACGTCGCGGTGCATCAGCCCGCCGCGGTGGGCGTGGGTGAGCGCGTCGAGCACGGCAAGCCCGATCATCGCGGTGCGCTCAGGTGCCAGCGGGCCGTCCCGTTTCACGACCTGTTCCAGGGAACTGCCCTTGACCAGGTCCATCACGATCCACGGGCGGCCGTCGTGCAGGATCACGTCGTGTACGGCCACGATCGAGGGGTGGGAGAGCATCGCGGCGGCGCGGGCCTCGCGCATGGTCCGCTCGCTCAGGTCGGCGCGCTGCGCCTCGGGCAGGTACGGCGCGGGGCGCACCTCCTTGACCGCGACCTCGCGCATCAGCAGCTGGTCGCGGGCCCGCCAGACGACGCCCATGCCGCCCGCGCCCAGCCGTTCCTCCAGCTTGTAGCGACCTGCGAGCGGCGGCGGCGGGTGTTCCAGGTCAGCCACGGGCGTTCAGCTCCGCGACGATCGCCCGGGCCGCCTTCTCCGCGCCCGCGGCGAGCCTGCCGTCCTTGTCCTCCTTGGTCCCGCTGCGCTCGTACTCGATCTCCACGACGAGGTTGCTGATCCGGCACAGCACCGTGCGCCTGACGGAGTCGCCGAACATGCCGATCGTCATGGGCTTGGTGTAGCCGAAGGACTCGTCCCCGAGGCCGGACAGCGCGACGGGCGGCGCCGGGGCGGGGGTGTTGATCTGGCCGTTGCGGACGAAGTCGTCGCGCTTGCCGGAGAAGTACTCCTTGGCCTTGGCGACTCCCGTGGCCTCCTGCTCGTACTTCACGAGCCGCAGCACCATGTCGTACTTGCCGTTCGACGGCTTGCCGGACTCCAAGGCCGCCCGCCATTCGCACTGCAGCTCGGACACCTGCGAGGTGCGCGAGGAGGGCAGCAGTTCGGCCACCAGGGCGTCACTGAGCAGCCCGCAGGCCCGGGGCACCTCGGCGAACCGGCCCTTCGCGCCGGAGGCGGCCGGGGTGGGGGTGGGCGTGGCCACCGCCATGGGCCGCTCGCCCCGCAGGTACGGCGCGCCCAGCACCCCGATGGCCGCCGCCATCGCCACCATCAGCAGCACAGTGAGCACCACGATCGGCCGCGGCACCAGCACGCCGGTCCGCTTGGAGCCGTCGATCGTGGGCTGGGTGCCGTGCGAGCGTGCCACCGGCTGCTCCGGTGGCGGGCCCTTGGACTCGCCGGGCGGCATGGCGGGAAGGCCGTCCCTCGGGGTGTGCCGGTGCATGGGTCAGGCCGTCCGGTCCATGGCCGTGATGAACCAGCGGGCCGCCGTCGCCGCGCTCTGGCGCAGCGTCCGTTCGTCGCGAGCGCCGTCGAGGGCGGTGTAGCCGACCTTGATGACCAGATTGTCCACGCGCGTCACTATGTAGCTCTGTTCCATTTTCAGATGGGTCCTGTTGTCGTACTGGTGGATCGCGAACGCCTCGTCACCGATGCCGGTGACCGGTTCCGGGTCGGTCACGCGGGCCGAGCGCATCCCCTTCGCGCCGATGTCCGGCCACTTCCAGCCGATGGTCCCGCTGGGGAAGGCGGTGTTCAGCTCGTTGCGGTACCACTCGTGCGCCCGCGCCGGGCTGGACCCCCAGGTCGATTCCTCCCTGCTGAGGCCGAATCCCCGCCCGCCGACCAGCTCGATGGTCAGTGCCACGCCCTTCCCCGGCCACTGGCAGCCCTCCCGGTTGTTGGGCTCGCCCGCGGGGCCGGTCGGCACGAGCCGTCGTATCTGGGCGTCGGTGAGCATCGAGCAGAACCGCAGCGGGATCGCGTACTTCCCGGTCTCCTCGCTCAGCCTGGTGGGCTTCGGCTCGGGCGCGGCGGCGCGGTCCACGGCGTTCACGCCGAGCGCCGTACCGGTGCTCACCAGCGGCAACCCGACGATCATCGCCGCCGCCACGAGCCACGTACGGCCGCGCCCGCGCGGCTGCGGGCCGGTCGGCGCGCTGGTGGGCGACGGGGGAGGGGGCGGCAGGGCAGGGGTGCGGCCCGAGGCCAGGTCGCGCAGCATCCGCTCGGCCACCGGCAGCGGCGGGCGTACGGCGGGGTCGGCGGCGAGCAGGTGCTCCAGCACCGGGCCGAGCGGACCGGCCCGCTCCGCCGGGCGGGCGGGCTCGGTGAGCACCTTGCGCAGCACCTCGATCGGCGACTCCGCGTCGTGCGGCGGGCGTCCCTCCACCCCGAAATAGAGCGTCGCGCCCAGCGACCACAGGTCGCCCGCGGGGCCGTCGTCGGCGCCGCTCAGCCGTTCCGGCGCGACGTAGGCCGGGGTGCCGATCAGGTGCACGGTACGCCCGATCGTGGTCTCCCCCTCGATCGCCGCGGCCCCGAAGTCGGTGAGCACCGCCCGGCCGGTCCTGGTCAGGAAGACGTTGCCCGGCTTGACGTCGCGGTGCACGATCCCGGCGGCGTGCGCGACGGCCAGCGCGGACAGCACGTGGACGCCCACCCTGGCCAGTTGGTGCGGCGGCAGCGGCCCGCGCTCGGCCACGGTCCGCTCCAGGGACGCGCCGCTGAGGAGTTCCATCACCACCCAGGGCCGGCCGTCCTCCACCAGCACGTCGTGGACGGTCACGATGGACGGATGGCGCAGCCGGGCGGCCACGTTGGCCTCGCGGACGGCCGCCTCGCGGATCTCCGCGCGGCGGTCCTCGGACAGGTCGGGCGGGATGTGGACCTCCTTGATGGCCACGTCCCTGCCCAGTACGTCATCGAGGGCGAGCCAGACGGTGCCCACCGTGCCCTCCCCCAGTGGGTTCAGCAACCGGTAGCGTCCGGCCAGCCGTCGAGCGCCGATCAATGGGCCCTCCCCGTCCGACTGCATGGCCCATAGCAAAATAGCCATTTACCATCCGTACGGCCACCTACCGGCCTCCAGGGCTTTCTGTCAGGCTGGCAGGGAGGCCCCGGCGGGAGGAGAGCGCATGTCCGCGGCGTATCCCGAGCAGCGCGTGCCGCCCCGGCTGGACGACCTGGCCGCCGTGATCCTCGCCCCGACCAGCGCGCTGAGCGGCCCTGACGGGCAGATCAGGCCCATCGGGGCACAGGGGGTGTTCCACGCGGACCACCGGGTGCTGTCCCGGGCCGTGCTGCTGGTGGACGGCCTGGAGCCGGAGGCCGTCGCGTACGCGCCCGGCGGCCCCGGCGTCGCCAGGTTCGTCGCGCTGGCCCGCTGGCTCGGCGACGAGGGCCCCGACCCCGTGGTCCGGATCGAACGCCTCCGCACGGTGACCGGGCAGGGCCTGCGCGAGGAGATCACGATCATCTCGTCGGCCGCCGGGCCGCTCGCCATCGATGTGAGCCTGGCCCTGGGCTGCGACTTCGCGCCGATGGAGAAGGTCAGGTCCGGCTTCGCCGGGGAGCCCGCGTCCGCCGTGAGCCAGGCGGACGGCGCCCTGGTCTGGCGCGGCCCCGGCGGCGTGACCACCACCGTCGTGGGGGAGGACGCGCGCGCGAAGGCCGCCGATGACCCCCGGCTGGCCTGGCAGGTCGCGCTCGCCCCCGGCGGGCGGGCGGTGCTGCGCTGGTCGGCGGGCGTGACCGACCCGGGCGCGGTGGTGATCGCCGCCACCGGCCCGGCCGAGTGGTCCGAGCCCGAGGTGCGGGCCGATGACCGCCGCCTGGCCGGGCTGCTCCGGCTTTCGCTGGACGACCTGCGTTCGCTGCGGATGGCCGACGCCACCGCGCCCGGCGACACCTTCATCGGCGCGGGCGTGCCGTGGTACCTCACGCTGTTCGGCCGCGACAGCCTGTGGACCGCCCGGATGCTGCTGCCGCTCGGCACCGAACTGGCCGAGAGCACCCTGCGCGTGCTCGCCCGCCGCCAGGGCAAGGCGACCGGCGTCCACTCGGGCGAGGCCCCCGGCAAGATCCTGCACGAACTGCGCCGCGGCGAGTACACGGTCACCGGCCGGGGCGGCCGGATCCGGCTGCCACCCGTCTACTACGGCACCGTGGACGCCACCCTGCTGTGGATCTGCCTGCTGCACGACGCCTGGCGCTGGGGGATGCCCGAGCAGGAGGTCGCCGCGCTGCTGCCCGCGCTGCGCGCGGCGCTCGGCTGGCTGGGCGGCGACGCCGACCCCGACGGCGACGGCTTCGTCGAGTACGTCGACGAGGGCGGCCTGGGCCTGGCGAACCAGGGCTGGAAGGACTCCCCGGACGCGGTGCGGTTCCACGACGGGCGGCAGGCGGCGGACCCGATCGCGCTCGCCGAGGTACAGGGTTACGCGTACGAGGCGGCGACGGGCGGGGCCGCGCTGCTGGACGCCTTCGCCAAACCGGGGGAGGGGGACCGCTGGCGGGAGTACGCCGCCGCGCTCGCCGCGCGCTTTCGCGACCGCTTCTGGGTGGACACCGGCCCGTACGGCCCGCTTCCCGCCCTGGCCCTCGACCGCGACAAGCGCCCGGTGGACTCCCTGACCAGCAACATCGGCCACCTGCTCGGCACCGGCCTGCTCTCCCCCGAGGAGGAGGGCCGGGTCGCCGGCCTGCTGGCGGCCCCCGAGATGTCCGGCGGGTTCGGCCTGCGCACGATGTCCGCCCGCGACGGGGGCTACAACCCGCTGTCCTACCACTGCGGCTCGGTCTGGGTCCACGACACCGTCATCGTGATCACCGGGCTGGCCGCGGCCGGGCACCACGAGTCGGCCGCGGACCTGGCGCGTTCGCTGCTCGACGCCGCCGAGGCGTTCGGCCACCGGCTCCCCGAGCTCTACGCGGGAGACGACCGTGAGCCCCTCGGCAGGCCGGTGCCCTACCCCACCGCCTGCCGCCCCCAGGCGTGGAGCGCCGCCGCGGCCGTGTCCATCGTCAACGCGGTGCTGGGGGTGCGCCCCGACGTTCCGGCGGGCCGGGTGGCGCTGCGCCCGCTCGCCGGGGCCCCGCTCGGCGCGCTCTCGGTACGCGGGCTGCGGATCGCGGGCGCCGACGTGGAGGCCGCCGTGGACGCCGCCGGGGACGGCTCCCTCACCGGCCTGCCCGGCGGGCTCACCCTGACCTGACTGCACCGGTTCTTCACATTGTGGATAGGAGTATCTGCACCGGCACGCCTTAGTCTTCCGGCATGGCCAACCAGCGACGACAACGCACGGTCCTGCTCGTCGAGGACGACGAGACGATCGCGCGGGCCGTCCGCGACCGGCTCGCCGCCGAGGGCTTCGCGGTGCGGGTCGAGGGCGACGGAGCGCGTGCCTTACAGGTCTACACCGCACTCGAACCCGACCTGGTGGTGCTCGACCGGCTGCTGCCCGGGCTTGACGGCCTGGAGGTGTGCCGCCGGATGCAGGCGGAGCGGCCGGTACCGGTACTGATGCTGACCGCGCTGAGCGAGGAGACCGACCTGCTGGTCGGCCTGGGCGTCGGCGCGGACGACTACGTGACCAAGCCGTTCAGCATGCGCGAACTGGTCGCCCGGGTGCGCGCCCTGCTGCGCCGCGTCGAACGGGCCGCCCAGCTCACGGCGGGCGACACCGTGATCAAGGTGGGCGAGGTCGAGATCGACACGGCCGAGCGGCGGGTGTACGTACGCGGCGCGGAGGCCCAGCTCACCAGGACCGAATTCGACCTGCTGCGCCGCCTCGCCGACCGGCCCGGTCAGGTCTACGAGCGCGAGCGCCTGCTGGCCGACATCTGGGGCTTCTCCGAGGCCGCCGCCACCCGGACGGTGGACAGCCATGTGCGCGCGCTGCGCAGGAAGCTCGGCGCGGACGTGGTCAGGACCGTGCACGGCGTCGGCTACGCCCTGGCCAAGACCGGGTGACCGGGATGCGACCGCTGGACTTCCTGGGGCGCATCAAGATCAAACTAGGCGTGGTGATCCTGCTCGCGGTGGCGGCGGCGTTCGTCGTCAACGAGGTCGGGATCAACCTCGGGTACACCCGCGACGCGCGGATCGCCGTCGCCGCCGGGCTCGCCCTGGTCCTGGTCCAGCTCATGGCCCGAGGCATGACCAAGCCGCTGCGCGACATGGCCGCCGCCGCGCAGACCATCGCCAAGGGCCGGTACGGCGAGCGGGTCCGCGCCACCTCCCGCGACGAGGTCGGCGAGCTGGCCAGCGCCTTCAACGCGATGGCCGCCGACCTCGGCGAGGTGGACCGGCAGCGCCGGGAACTGATCGCCAACGTCAGCCACGAACTGCGCACGCCGATCACCGCGCTGCGGGCCGTACTGGAGAACGTCGTGGACGGCGTCTCCGAACCCGACCCGGAGACGCTCGGCACCGCGCTCGCCCAGACCGAACGGCTGGGCAAACTGGTCGGCCAGCTCCTCGACCTGTCCCGGCTCGACTCCGGCGTGCGGCTCATCGACCCCGAACCGGTCGGCCTCGGCCCCCTCATCGAGCAGGCCGGGAAGGAGGCGACCCTGGCCCGCGACGGCGTGCGCGTGCGCGGCGACGTGCCGCCGGGGCTCGCCGTACGCGCCGACCCCGGCCTGCTCGCCCAGGTGCTCGCCAACCTGCTGGACAACGCGGTACGCCACAGCCCGCCCGGCGGAACCGTCACCGTCACCGCCCGCCCGGACGGACCGCGCGTCCGTCTCACCGTGTGCGATGAGGGACCGGGCATCCCGGAACACGCCCGCGCCCAGGTCTTCGAGCGCTTCTCCCGCCTGGACCTCGCCCGCGCCGCCGACGCCGGGGGCAGCGGGCTCGGCCTGGCGATCGTCAAGGAGATCGTGGAACTTCACGGCGGCGGCGTCCGGATCGACGAGGGCCCCGGCTGCCGCATGGTCGTCGAACTCCCCGAAAGGACCACCGTGCCCACCACCCCCTCCCCAGAGCCCATCCCCGCGCCCAGCCTGGAGCCCGTCTTACCCGAGCCTCCGGCCCCCGCCGTGGAGTCTCCGGTGGATCAGGTCACCGAACCGGTGCCGGAACCCGCCCCGGCCGCTTCCGATCCCGAACCCCCTGCCGCCCCGCCTGCCGGACCGCCACCCGCCCCGACCCTGCCGCCGGCCTCCTCCTACCCCAGGAATTGGGGCCTGGCCGTGGCGTTCTGCCTGCTGGGCTCGTTCTGCGGGCTGGGGGCCGGGCTGCTGATCGGCTTCCCGGTGGTCAAGCTCAACGTACTGGCCGGTCTGTGCCTCGGAGCCCTCGGCCCCGTCGCCGGAGCGTTCGTGGGCACGGTCATCGGGGCCACCCGGGTCGCCCAACCGGCCCCGCCGCCCCTCTTGCTCGGCTCCCCGCCCCCGCGTAACCCCCCCGTTTACACCCCGCCACCGGTCTTCCCCCGCCCCGTGGTCCCGGGCATGCCCCCCTGGGGCCTCGCCGCCATCGTGGCCGTGGCCGTGTTCGCCATCGTGGCCGTGCCGTACGGCTCGCCCGGCCTCGGCCTGGTGCTCGCGTCCCTCGCCGCAGGGGCCGCCGTGTTCCCCGCCGTGCGGCACAGGCTGGACGGCTGGTCGATCACCTTCGGCCTGATCGGTTACGCGCTGATCGGCACCGCCCTGTTCCTGCACGCCGTCTGGGTGGTCGTGCCGTCGCTGCTGGCCGGATTCTGCCTGGTGTCGCTGGCGATCTCGGGGGCCGGGCGCGGCTGGTACGGGCTCCTGCGGGGCCTGGTCTCGCTGATCCTCGCGCTGCCTCCGCTGCCGTGGTTCGCCGGTGGGCCGCTGCGCGCCCTCATCCGCCGCAGGCCGAGCAGGCCGGGCCAGCTCGTCGCGGGCATCGGGCTCACCCTGGGCCTGCTCGGCATCTTCGGCGCGCTGTTCGCCTCCGCCGACGCCGTCTTCTCCTCCTACCTCGGCATGCTGCTCACGCCGCCCGGCTGGCTGGAGTCCGTACCGGCCAAGGCGCTCACGTTCCTCACCTTCGGCGTGCTGGCCGCGGCCGGGCTGCTGGTGGGCCTGCGCCCGGTGGCCGAGCCGGTGACCCCCGACGTGCGGCTGAAGGTCAGCCGTTCGGTGTGGGCGCTGCCGCTGGTCGCGCTGAACCTGCTGTTCGCCGCGTTCGTCCTGGTGCAGATCACCGTGCTGTTCGGCGGCGGCCGGCGGGTCGCGGTGACCGCGGGCCTGACCTACGCCGCCTACGCCAGGCAGGGCTTCTTCCAGCTCCTGATCGTCAGCGTGTTCGTGCTGGCGGTGGTGGCCGTCGTCGCGGGCACCGTGTCCGTGCGCGGCCGGGAGCGCTGGGCGCTGGCCGTGCTGCTCGGCGTGCTGTGCCTGCTCACCATGGTCATCCTGGCCTCCGCCATGCACCGCCTCGGCCTGTACACCGACGCCTACGGCTACACCCGGCTGCGCGCCACCGTGGCCGCCACCATCGTCTGGCTCGCCGCCGTGTTCGTGCTGGTCGTCGTGACGGGCGCGGTACGCCTTGCGCGCCGCGGCCGCGGCGGCCCGCTGCCCCGGGCGCTCGTCGCGCTGACCGGGGCCGGGCTGGTGGCGTTCGCGGTCTGGAACCCCGACCACCAGGTGGCCGCGACCCAGATCGAGGTCAGGCAGACCATCGGCCGGCTGGACGTCGACTACCTCAACGAACTCGGCCCGGAGGCCGTCCCCGCCCTGGACCGGCTGCCCGAGCCGATGCGCACCTGCGTGCTCCAGGACATCGCCAAGGCCGCGGGCCTGTACGACCCCGCCACCTGGCAGAGCTGGAACCTCGCCAGACAGCGCGCCAGGGAGGTGATCGTGGCCCGTCCGCTGCTGCCGCAGGCCGGTTGCGCGGGCCTGCCGTACCGGAGCGGCGAGGCGGGATGAGCCCCGATAAGGTGCGAAGCACCTAATCAGGCTTCGCGTGAAAGGGGCGTCTCCTTGCGGACTCCCGACCAGCCGGACCTCCGGGCGGCCAAGGGCATCCTCGCGGATCCGGCCGGACGGTCGATCTTCGATGGGCCGTTCAGCTTCCCGCTCATGGTCGCCGACCGTGCCGCGCTGCGGCACAACATCGACACCATGGCGGGCTTCGCCCGCGAGTACGGCATGGAACTCGCCCCGCACGCCAAGACCACCATGGCCCCCGCGCTGCTCGCCGACCAGCTTGAGGCGGGCGCGTGGGGGTTCACCGTGGCCACGCCGAGCCAGGCGCTGATCCTGCGCGAACACGGCATCGAGCGGATCATGCTGGCCAACGAGATCGTCGATCCGGCGGGCCTGCGCACCATCGCGGCCGAGCTGGAGCGCGATCCGTCTTTCGAGTTCCTGTGCTTCGCCGACTCCGTCGCGCAGATCGAGATCATGTCCCGGCACGCCGGGGCCCGGCCGTTCCGGGTGCTGGCCGAGCTGGGGCAGCCGGGCGGGCGCGGCGGCTGCCGTACGGTCGCCGGCCTGCTCGACGTCGCGGCGGCGGCCCAGGCCGCCCCGGGTGTCGAACTGGCCGGGGTCGGCGGCTACGAGGGCACGCTCGACACGGCCGACCAGGTGCGCGCCTATCTCGGCGACATGCGCGAGGCGCTGGACCACCTGCGGGTGCGCGACCCGATCCTGTCGGTGGGCGGCAGCATGTGGTTCGACGTGATCGGCCGGGAACTGGCCGACTGCCAGGCCCGCGTACTTTTGCGCAGCGGCGCCTACATCACCCACGACGACGGCATCTACCGCGAGCGCACACCGTACAACCGGATCGCGGGCGAGCTGCGGCCCGCGCTCGAAATCTGGGCGCACGTGCTGACCACCCCCGAGCCGGGCATGACGATCGTCGGCTTCGGCAAGCGCGACGCGCCCTACGACGAGGGCCTTCCCGTGCCCAAGGCGGTCCGGCGGGCGGACGGCGAATCGTCCCCGGTCAAGGGCGAAGTGGTCAAGATGTGGGACCAGCACGCGCTGCTGACCGGCGAGAACGACCTGCGGCCCGGCGACCTGGTCTCATTCGGCATATCCCATCCATGCACGGCGTTTGACAAGTGGCGGGTCCTTCCGGTGGTGGACGAGCGTCATGTCGTGGTCGAATTGATCGCCACGTACTTCTGAGACGTATCTTCTGACCCGGCCCCCGGGTCTTCTCGACACGGCTTCGAGGCGCGATCCGGAGCGCTTTCCGGCAGGGCAGGGTGACAGGCATTACGGCAGGTTCGATGGCACGCGGTTTTCGAGACGGCAGGACGGCTGAGGTGGACAGTTCGGTATACGTCTTCGTCGAGGACATCAGGGGCGAGGGCATGGA
The DNA here is from genome assembly GCF_003315795.1 of Spongiactinospora rosea. Lineage (GTDB taxonomy): Bacteria > Actinomycetota > Actinomycetes > Streptosporangiales > Streptosporangiaceae > Spongiactinospora > Spongiactinospora rosea. Next base: position 304,821 of record NZ_QMEY01000008.1, on the reverse strand, counting down.
CAAGGTGCTCGACCGCCTGACCGCGTACGGCGCGGGCGGGATCACCGTCGCCGCCGCCTACCACCGCGCCCGCGACGTCACCCCGCACGGCCAGACCCGCGTGACCCTGCGCTACGACGGCACGCACTTCCATCCGCCCGAGGAGCTGTTCACCGAGCTGCGGCTGGCCCCGCCGATCCAGGACGGCGCGGCGGAGGAGCCGCTGGCGGCGCTGCGCGAGGCCACTGCCGTACGCGGCCTCAAGCTGTACGGCTGGACGGTCTTCCTGCACAACACCACGCTCGGCCTGGCCAACCCCGACGTCACCGTGCGCAACTGCTTCGGTGACCGGGGGTCCCCGGCCGACCTGTGCCCCGCCCACCCCGACGTGCGGTTCTACGCCGAGGCGCTGGCCCGTGCGGTCGCCCGGCAGGGCGTGGACGGCGTGGTGGCCGAATCCTTGCACTTCGCGCCCTTCGCCCACGGCTACCACCATGAGCGGTGCTTCGTCCCGCTCGGCCCGATGGACGCGTTCCTGCTGAGCCTGTGCTTCTGCGAGTACTGCATGCGCCGGGCCACCGACCTCGGCGTCCACGCGGAGGTGGCCAGGGAGGAGTGCGCCCGGATCGTCGGCGGCATCCTGGACGGCGACCCGCCCGCGCAGGGCGAGGTCACCCGCGCGGCGCTCACCGCGTACGCCGGTCCCGACGTCGTCGCCTACGCCCGCGCCCGCTCCGAGACGGTGACCTCGCTGGTGTCCGCGGTGGCGTCGGCCGTGGCCGAAGAGGGCTCCAGGCTGGTGTTCCTCGACGCCACCGGCGCGCACAAGGGATACTCCGACGGCCTGCCCTCCCCGGGGCTCGCCGCCCACGACGCCTGGCAGCTCGGCATCGACCTGCTGGCGCTCGGCGACCTCGTGCCCTCCTTCGGGGTGCTCGCCTACGCCCGCGACGCGGCGAGGGTGGCCGACGACGTGGCCGCGTACCGCCGTTCGGTCGGCAAGGACCGGCAGATCCGCGCGGTGCTGCGCCCCGGCCTGCCCGACACCGACTCGGCCGACCGGCTGGCCGCCAAGGTCCGCGCGGTGCGCGCGGCGGGCGCGCAGGCGGTCGACTTCTACGCGTACGGCCTGGCCCCCTTCCCGGTGCTCGACCGCATCCCCGAGGCCCTGGCCCAGACCCCCTGAGGCGCAAAGGTCCGCTTTGGTCTGACATGGCATACTCGGCGCATGGCGTGGCGAGCGTGGCGACCGGCGGAAAGCGCGCTGATCGGGCGGTCCGCCGAGCTGGACCGGCTGATCGGCGTCGCCCGCGCGGCGGCCGAAGGGTCGGCGGGCGTGGCGCTCGTCGGCGGCGACGCCGGGATCGGCAAGACGCGCCTGGTGACCGAGCTGGCGGAGTGGGCGTCCGGGGCCGGGTTCATGGTCATGGCCGGGCAGTGCGCCGAACTGGGCGACGCCGTGCCGTACCTCCCGCTCGCCGACGCCCTCCGCGACGCGCCCCTCGACCAGGTCGCGGCCTGGCCCGTACTGCGCCGCCTGCTGCCCGGCACGCGCGGCGAGACCGACGAGGAGCCGGTGGGCGGACTCACCCAGCAGCGGCTGTTCGGGCAGGTCCTGGCGCTGCTCAGCGACCTTTCCGCGGAACAGCCGGTGCTGTTCCTGCTGGAGGACCTGCACTGGGCCGACCGCTCGACCCGTGACCTGCTCGTCTTCCTCACCCGCATGCTGCAGTCCGAGCGCGTCTGCCTGGCGGGCACGTACCGCACCGACGACATCCACCGCCGCCACCCGCTCCGCCCGCTGCTGGCCGAACTGCGCCGGCTGCCCATCGTCGTCCCGGTCGAACTCGGCCCGCTGCCCCCCGACGCCATGGCCGACCACCTGGCCGCGCTGGCGGCCCCCGCCGCGGCGTCCACCGGCTCGATCGACTCGATCGTGGAACGTGCCGGAGGCAACGCCTTCTACGCCGAGGAACTGCTCGCCGCCCGCGACGACGACTGCGACGAGGACGCCGGCCTTCCGGAAGGGCTCGCCGAACTCCTGCTCTCCCGCGTCGAAAGGCTGTCAGAACCGGCCCAGCAGGCGCTGCGCGCCGCCTCGGTGGCGGGCCGCCGCGCCGACCACGACCTGCTCGCCAGGGCCGCCGGGCTGGAGGAGTCCGGGTTCGACGAGGCGCTGCGCGAGATCGTGTCCAGGGGGCTGCTGCTGCGCGACGGGTACGGCTACGTCTTCCGGCACGCCCTGCTCAGGGAGGCGGTCTACGGTGACCTGCTGCCCGGCGAGCGTACCCGCCTGCACACGCGGTACGCCGCGCTGCTGACCGCCGACCCCGGCGACGGCAACCCCGCCGAACTCGCCTACCACCACCTCGCCAGCCACGACCTCGCGGGCGCGCTCGCCGCGTCGGCCGAGGCGGGCCGCCGCGCGCTGCGCCTGGGCGCCCCCGCCGAGGCCCACCGCCACTTCGACCAGGCGCTGGGCCTGTGGGACCGGGTACCCGACCCCGAACGGCTGACCGGCACCGACCGCACCACCCTCGGGCTGCGCAGCGCCGTGGCCGCCGCCGACAGCGGCGACAACCGCCGCGCGGTCGCCCAGCTCAAGGAGCTTCCGCCGACCGCCGAGGTCAACGAGCGGCTGGCCTACTACCTCACCGAGATCGAGGACGCGCCGGGCGCCATCCACGCCGCCCAGGCGGCCGTGGAGGCCGCCCCCGACGGCCCCATGCAGGCCCACGCGCTGGCCACCTACGCCCGCGTCCTGTACTGGACCACCCGGCACGACGAGGGCACCGACCTCGCCGCCCGCGCCCTCTCGGTCGCCGAGGCCGCCGGCGAGGCGGACGCCGCCAACAGCGCGCTCATCTCCCTGGCCGCGTACGCCTCCACCGCGGGCGACCGCGCCACCGCCGAACGCCTGCTCAAGCGCGTCACCTCCCGCCCCGGCCCCGACCTGTCCACCAACCTGCGCGGCTTGTTCAACCTCGCCCGCCTCCAATACGAGGCGGGCGACCTGGCCCCGGCCGCCCACACCGCCGACCGCGGCGTACGCCTCGCCGGCGAGACCGGGCTCTCCTGGAGCACCTTCGGCACCGAACTCCGCTTCCTGCGCTTCCTCATCCACTACGTCCTCGGCGAATGGGACGACGCCCAGCGCGTGGCGGCGGGCTTCCCCATCCGCGTCGGCACCGAGGCCGAGGCCCTGCTGTCCTCTTTCGCGCTGTTCGTGGAGGTGGCCCGCGGCCAGCCGGCCGCCGAGGAGCGGCTGTCGTGGCTGCGCAAGTTCCAGCGGCTGCCGTTGATCGCGTACATGTCGCGCGGCCTGGAGGCCGAACACGCCCTCTGGCGCGGCGACCCTGCGGCGGCCCTCGCCCACGTCCAGGCGCTGATCGAGATCGTCGAGCCGTACGACCCGGTGCTCATCCGCATCTGCGCCATCGGCCTCGCCGCCCTCGCCGAAACCGGCTCCGGTGGAAGTACCGCCGACGTCGACCTGGCGGACGACCTGCTCGCCCGAGCCCGCCACGCGGCCACCACCGGCCCCGGTTCAGGCGCCCGCGGCCCGCTCGGCGTCGAGGGCCTGGCCTGGCTCGCCCGCGCCGAGGCCGAACGGCACCGCGTACGCGGCACCGCCACCCCCGCCACCTGGGCCCGCGTCGTCACCGCCTTCGACTACGGCTTCTCCTACGAGGTCGCCCGCTCCCGCTGGCGCCTCGCCGAATCCCTCATCACCGCGGGCGACCGCCCCGCCGCGGCCGACGAGTGGAAAGCCGCCCTCACCACGGCCCGCGAACTCGACGCCACCCCGCTCATCGACGCCCTCACCGCCCTCGGCCGCCGCGCCCGCTTCGCCCCATCCCCGTCGACCCCCGCCTCCGACAACCTCACCCACCGCGAACGCGAAGTCCTCACCCTCGTCGCCGAGGGCCTCACCAACCGCGAGATCGCCGAACGCCTCTTCATCGCCCAGAAGACGGTCAGCGTCCACGTCTCCAACATCCTCGCCAAACTGGGCGTCTCCACCCGCACCCAGGCCGCCGCCCTGATCACCCGGTACGCTCCGGCAGCGCCAGCCCCCGCACCACCTCGATCAGCTCCGCCGGATCGAACGGCTTCGTGAGATACGCGTCCACCCCGATCCCCCTGCCCCGCCGCCGATCGTCATCCTGCGCCCGAGCAGTGATCATCACCACCTTGATCCCACTCGTCCCCTCATCCCCCCGCAACCGCGCCGCCGTCGCCCACCCGTCCAGCCGCGGCATCATCACATCCAACGTCACCACATCCGGCCGCACATCGAGCACCCGATCCAGGCAATCCTGCCCATCACTCGCCGTCTCGACCTCGAACCCCTCCAGCGTCAGATTCACCGCTATGAGCTGCCGGATGACCTCGTCATCATCCACCACCAGTACCCGCCCAAGATGCTCACCCACGGCGGCGACACTAGCCCTCCCCAGCCCACCCCGCCCGACTTTCCAGCGACTTCTGACCCCGGAGATATCCTGGTGCAGAGGGCCCCCCAGATACTGGTAACCTAGTTCCGCATCGCGCCCCCTTAGCTCAGGGGATAGAGCACCGGCCTCCGGAGCCGGGTGCGTAGGTTCGAATCCTACAGGGGGCACGCGGTCTTGATCAGCGCTTCCAGCCGCTGACCAGGGTAGATAGTACAAGTACGGGCGGGCCTCCAGTCCCACGGAGTCCCGCCCGTTCTCGTTGCCGCTCGCCGGTTGTGGGCTAGTTGTGGGCCAGGTCCCTCGGTGAGGAGTCCGCTGTCCTCGGGGCGTCAGTCGGTGGGTGGCCCATGTGGACTCTGCGTATCGCTGGTCTGCTGGGAGTGCGGAGCACCGGCTGCGTAGGCCTGCTGGCTGTGATGGCGTGTGAGAAACTCGTCAACGTCTACGATGGTGGCGCCACCTACCGTCTCGGCAAGCGGTAGCACTCGGCGTTGAAGTTCCTTCCTCATGTCCAACGGTAAGTGTGTGAGCAGAAATACGCCGATGCCTAGGGCAAGCGCAACTGCCCGAGCAAGTTCGTTTAATGCTACAGCCATTCCTACTGGCTGGAAGATGCCGGCGCTGGCCGCGCGCTGCTGAGGGTTGAACGCTTGAGGCTTCGCGCCCGGATGAATGCCGCGCCCACTCAGTGCTTTGTATCTGTCCTGCTGCGTAGGTGGTGTATCCCCGAGTTCTTCCAGTCGGAGCCTGACCTTCACCGGTGAGAACTCCTGCCATCGGCCGTTCTCGCTGGCAGCCTCCCATCTGGCGATTTCCTCCGGCCTGCCTCGAAGTAGGTGGAAAAGGTTGCCGCGTTCGGCGATTGATCGAGTTAGGGTAAGTGACTCATCATAGAAGCCTGTCAGCAGTATTCTCGTTGATGCGAGAGCTGTTGAGACGATGCCACCTAGCATGTATTCGATCGAATGGCTGCCTTGACTGCATCCCCACCAGCAACTCGATGCGCGTTCGGCGATAGAAAGAGCATCCCCCAGAGCGGCCAGTGCCTTGGGTAGTTTCTCCCCTATCTTGGGAAGGGTTTCGAGCGATAATATCTCTGTAGCACTTTCCAGGGCTTTGCGGGCATCTAGGTACTGTTTGCCTTCGAGAAAAGTTTCATCTTCGGGCCTGTATGTCGGCGCACCTCGATGTTCCACGTCTCCAGCATACGTGTATTCGAGCTCAAACTCGGCAGTATGCTAAGACTAGCTGCCTTGGTGAGTCGTCCGCCGCCGGTTGGAGGTACGGTGACGGAAGGGTGCGCCAGAGATCGCCTCTAGGTGTACAGGGCTGCTTCAATCTTCCGGTTGCTTTCCTCCTGCCTGCCGTCGAGACACCTGGCATAGCGCTTGAGAAGGACCTCTACGCTATTTCCCGCGCGCTCGGCTACGAGGGTCGCATCAACACCCCCGTTGAGCCACGTAGAGAGGGCGGCGTGGCGTAGGTCGTAGGGCTTACCGGCAAGGGGCGAGTTGACCTGTTGCGGGCTCAGGGCGAAGTAGCGTGCCTCCTCCCAGGCACGCGAGTAGGTGGAAGCCCCAAGGACGCCACCCCGCTCGTTGCGGAAGAGTCGGCCGTCTGGGGCTGTGCCGAACTCTTCGAGGTGCGCTCGTAGGATGCGAACCAGCTCCGGTGGAATGGGGACTGGCCGAACCTCCCGTTCCTCACGCTGCTTGAGGCCACGCTCGTCGTGGACGGTCCCGTTGTCGGTCCATTGCTTGCCGCTGCTCGGGCGGGTGACTTCTAGGGTGAGCATCCCCCACCCCGTCTCCGGCAAGTGGCAGTCGGTCTCCCGAAGCCCGATCGCCTCGGCGGGGCGGAGACCGGCGAAGTAAAGCGTGGCGAAGAAGGCCACCAGGCGGCGGCCACGTCCGCGGTGCCAACTGCCGACGTAGGAGAGGCTGACGAGGAGTTCGCGGGCCTGGGTGGGGTTGACCACGCATCGGCGGTCAACGGTGTTGTCCCTGGCTGTCTTCTTCTGCTTGATGCGCTTGAGCGGGTTCTCGGTCAGCTCGCCGAGGTCGATAGCGTATTCGAGCGCGGTGTTGAGGCCACGGCGGCGTCTGGCTGTTGTATCGGCGGCCGCGCGTTTGCCATCGCGGGTAAGGGTGAGTTCTTCACAGACTTTGCGGGCAACGATCGGGTCGGCGAGATCCCTTACCTTGAGGGTGCCCTTTTGAAGCAGGCGAACGGCGTAGTCGAGACGAGGCGGGGGCGTCTCGTCCTCCTGGTGGGGGATGAGAGCCCATTGCATGGCGCCTCTGATGTCCTTCTTGGAGAGGCCAGAGGCAGCGTCGCCACGCATGGCGAACGTGGCCACGGTGAGACTGTCAACGATACTTTCGCGGGTCTTGGCAGCGGCAGCCTTCCAGCGCATACGCACGTACTTTCGGCAGAAGTCGTACCAGCTCAGAGCGGCTTTCTCTGTCTTCGTCCGGGAGACCGGCAGGCCGGTGACCGTGTCGAAGGGTTCGCCCTTCTTGGCGGCTTTGAGAAGGTCGGCGCGGAAGACGTCGGCAAGGGCGCGGGTGAGGAACGACTTGGACTTGGGTTCGGTACCAACTTTCCAGCGCAGTTCGTACGGCTTGGCCCTGCCCTTGCGCTGCCGGATGGTCCAGATGGCTATGTCCATGGTTTCCATGCGCTGTCCCCCTACGCCGCGCCCTGCTCGAAGGTGCGGAGCCATGCGTCCAGATCGGTGCGGCGGATCTTGCGCTTGCCGTTGGGCAGCTTGAGCGACTTGGGGCCACGGCCGGTGTTCAACCAGCGGTAGAAGGTGGACTTCGGAACGTCGATCTCGCCGAGGACTTCGGCGATGGACAGCATGGACTTCAGACCGTTCGCCATGGGTGAGCTGTGCCTTTCGGGCGTCATCAGTGTGGAGAGGCGGGGGGTAGCCGTCCCATCCGTCCCAGGCTCATTTGTGCTGGTCAGGGTTGGGACGGCTGCGGGCTTGGGACGGCTCATGCCGTCCCGGGGAATCCGGCCGTCCCGCGTTGATCTGGGATGACGAGGCTGGGACGGCTGGGACGGCTACCCCGGTTGATAGGGACGACGTCGGCTTCAGGGACTGGGGCGAGGGCGGGGCAGTAGCGGTCCCAGGCGTCGAGAAAGTCGGCCCGCTGGTAGCCCTTGGCCTGGGTGCCGTTGGGGAAGCGGATGTTGCCGGAGCGGATGTCGTACTCGTGGAGCATCGTGCCGAGCTTCATGGCGGTCAGTCCGGCGGGGCCGTGGCCGGCCCAGCCGCCTTCGGGGTCGGTCTTGAGCCGTTCCAGCAGGATCGTGGTGGGCAAGGCGGGGTCGGTGCCGAAGGCGGTACGGCAGTCGGCCAGCAGACGGAGCCGGGTGGAGTTCTGGCCGTTGTCGTCGGCCTCGGCGGTGAGTGCCAGGGCGGCAGTGCGGGCGCGGTCGGGCCAGGGGCCGGCGGCGTGGTCGGCGACGATGACCAGGGGTTCCCAGGTGTCGGCGGCGCGGTCTTCGACGGGCATGGCGGGTTCGGCGGCCTCCAAGGTGGTCAGATCGGCGCGGAGCCAGGTACGAAGGTCTTCGGCGAGCTGGCGGAGCGGTGGCCGGTCGCGGCGGTGGCGGTAGGGGGAGACGGTTTCGCCGGGGGCGCGGCGGCGCATGCGGATCACCACGGCGCGGTCTTCGATGGTGTCGGGCATCGTGCCGATTCCGGCGAGCGCGGCCATGGCGAAGGTCGGGATGGACTCCACGCGGCCGGAGTTGGCGTCGTAGCGCTTGGCGGGTCGGTTGCGCTGGTGTCCGGCGTTCAGGAGACCGCGCAGGTCCTCGTTGCCGTCCGCTTTGGGGCCGAAGATGGTGTCGGCTTCGTCCACGAGCATGGTGGGCGGGTCGTCGCTGATGGAGCGGTAGACGGCGGCGCTGCTGCTGTTGACGGTGATGAACGGCTCGTGGCAGGTGGCTTCCACGACGTCCAGTAGCCGGGATTTGCCGCAGCGCTTTTCGGGTCCGCGGATGACCAGGCGCGGTGCGTGTGCCCATGCGGGTTGGGCGTGGGTGGCGGCGATCCACAGTGTGATGGCGTCGGCGGCCTGTGGTGATGGCAGGACGACGTAGCGGGTCAGCGCTGCACACAGTCCGTCGAGCAGGGTCGCGCTGTGGGTGATGGGTCGGTGCATGGGTGATTCCTTTGTTCTGTGATCAGGCGGCGAGTGTGCGGGGGCGTTTGGCTCCGGCGCGAAGCCCGGATGCGACGGTGGTGCGGGTCTCGGCGGGGCTCAGGCCGACGTCGCCGCCTGCCTGTTCCAGCAGGGTTGAGACCTCGTGGTGGTCGAGCGCGCCGCCGGCCACGAGTTGGCCCAGGGCGATGGCGGCGAGGTAGAGCGAGCTGTTTCGCTGGCCTTCTGGCGCGGTGGTGACGCGCTCCAGTTCGCGGACGATCGCGGCGTGCAGATAGGAGCGTCGCCGCCCAGACGGCAGGGTGAGCCGTACCGGCCGCGTGGCCGGTACGGCGGCCGGTTGGAGGTGCTGGAACAGGAAGCGGGGGAGCGGGGCGGGGGCGGTGTCGTGCAGGACTTCGTAGTGGCCGGTGCCGTCCGGGAGTTCGACGTGGCTGCCGGGGGCGACGACGTAGCCGCCACTCGCGCGGGTGTCGATCAGCCAGCCGAGACGTCCGGCGGTGTTGCCGAGGCGTGCGCCGGGCGGGGCGGTGAAGTAGAGGTGGGTGCCGCCTCGGCGGGTGCGGACGGTGAAGGTTTCCAGCGGCAGCGCCTCTCTGGCCTGTTCACAGAGGGTGGCGAGTACATCGGCTCCGTCGTTGATGCCGGGTTGGTTCCACGGTGGTGGTGGGTGCTGGCCGGGCTTGGGGGTGTCCAGGTCGAGTACGACCAAGTGGGAGGGGCCGCAGGCGATGCCGATGTTGAACGGGCCGCGCGCCCACATGTCGCGGATGCGAGCGGGGTCGGTGGTGGCGTGGCGTTCCCAGTCGGTGAAGCCGCGCAGGGGGCGCTTGCTGTACGGGGTGAGCGGGAAGACGTGCCAGCCGCGTGCGGCGGCGGCCAGGGCGTAGCGGGTGAGATCAGTCATGAGCGGGCCTTTCAGCGGGTGCCGTCGTCGTGAAGGCGGCGCAGGTATGTGTAGATGCGCCAGCCGAGGCGGGGCCGCATGCCGGTGCCGGAGCAGGCGCGGCAGATGCGGCGGCGGTGGGCGGTGATGGTTCGGCAGCGCGGGCAGGTGCGCCACGGGCATGTCAGGCAGATGAGGACGTAACCGAGCGTGACGAGCAGTAGATAGATGCCTAGTAGGGCAAGAAGAGTCGCCAAAGTGGTCTCCAGTGCCGTTTCAGCGGGTCGGCGCAGGTCGGTGTCTAGGCGCTAGACCGGAGGCAGAGCGGGGTTCAGAGGTCTAGCGGACCCTCTAGACCTAGAGGGGGTGGCCTCTAGGTCTAGAGGCGTACGGATGGTCAGGAGGCCGCGCCCGTGCCCTTGCGGCTGTCACGTTGGGTGAGGGCTTGGGTGATGTCGTCGCGGGTGATCCCGATACGGTTGGCGCCCTTGCCATCGGCGGTGGTGCCCCAGACCTGGCCGGTCTTGACGCCGTGTGGCTTGAGGGCGTTGGTGAGTTGCGCGGTCTTGGCCGCGCCTTCCAGCTCGCCCCACGGGCCGTAGACCTCGGGTCGTAGTTCGGCGAGGCGATCGACAACGACCTCGTTCCACAGCTTCGGCTCGTTCGCCACGGCGGCGATGTCGGCGAGCAGATCGCGGACCGGCGCGGCCTCGGGTGCGTCGAAGTCCTCGCCCAGGGCGTGCCCCGACAGCGTTCCGGCTTGCTGGCGTACGGCGCGGGCGCGCAGGGCGATCTTCTCGGCGGCCGGGGCGTCAAGGTAGACACAGCGCACGATGCGCGGGTTCTCACCCTCGCCCGAGAAGTAACAGATGCCCTTGTCGTTGAAGCTGAACATGGTGGCGCGGACGCCGTTCTTGTAGGCCGAGGTGCCCAGCACCATGTCGTTCTCCAGTTGGCCCATCACCTTCAGGCACAGCCGTACGGCGGCGTTGGCGCTGACGCCGGTGGGCAGGGCTTTGGCGTCCGGGCGCTGAGTGGCCAAGATCAGCACCATGCCCAGTGCGGGGCCACGCTTGACCAGGTCGGTACAGATGGCTTCGAACTCGGCCCCGTACCGTTCGTGCTCGAACCAGACCTGGCACTCATCCACCGGGATCACGATCGGATGCAGGCCGAGGCTCTTGGTGCCCGCCAGTTCGGGCGTGACCTTCGACTCAGGGCAGATGTCCTTGGGCAGGTTGCGGATCACCTTGGCGCGGCGGCGCAACTCCTCACGCAGCGCGCGCATGCTGGTGATGGCGTACTCGATGTCCTCGTCGTCGTCTCCGGCGCGGTAGCGGTGGGCGACGCATTCCAGCGCCGACAGGTCGCCGGTGCCTTTCAGGTCGTAGACGTGCAGTTCGGTACGCGGGTCCAGAGCAGCGATCAGCGCCAGCAGCCGGAGCAGGAACGTCTTGCCCATGCGCGGGATCGAGCCGATGATCACCGACACGAACATCAGCGTCAGCCCGACGAACCGGCCGCGCTGGTCGGTGGCGAACGCGGTGGGCTTGAACAGGTCCGCGCTGCCGGAGCGCAGTAGCGGCCAGGCGGGTTGGCGGGCTTTGTTCATGGCCTGGTCGCCGACCCACAGCATGAGGCGGCCGGTGTGCGCCTCGGGTACGGTCTCCGGCCACACGCAGCCAAGCGGGCGGCGTAGGCCGGAGGCGAGCTTGTCGCGCCGGTCCATGACCTCGGCGACGGTCACGCCGTACGGTAGGTCAACGTCCGCGCGCCAGCCGGGGCCGTCCCTGGTGATGGGGGCCTTGAAGTCCAGCGGGTTGCGCGGGTTCTTGGCGACGGCCTGGTTGATCGCGGCGATGCCGAGCGAGCCCAGCGCGCGGATCACGACATCACTGGTCAGTTTCTCCACCGAGGCGGGGATGACCGCGCGGTCGATCAGCGGCCGGTCGGCCGGACGTCCGAGCAGACCCAGCAGGGTCAGCGTGAACGCCAGCGTTGCCCATTGGGCGGGTGTGGGCGCGGCGGCTACAAGGATGCTGGCGATCAGTAGCGTGGCGAGGGTGAGTAGGGTGACGAACACGCGCAGCCGTACCCGCGCGTCTCGCTGCCTGCTCAGCTTCAGATACGCCTCGGGGTCGGCCTTTTGCACTGTGGCCAGCCGTACCGGCTCGCCCTCCAGGTCGAAGGTCCACCGGAAGAACCCGCTCACCAGGCGGCCGAGGCCACGCGGGGAGCGTACGGCCAGCCGCCCGGCGTACAGCGGGGCGCGGCTCACCTGGTAGCCGGCCACGTAGGCGTAGTGTGCGGCGATCCACCGCAGAATGCTCAGGGCCTCGGCCCGGGAGCGCAGCCACAGCGGCACGATCGGGCGGCGCGTCTTGGTCTTCTCCTCCAGGTCGCTGATCCAGTCGTGTTCGTCGCGGCCGGGGAGGTCAACGCGCGTGGGCGGGTAGGGGTGGCGACCGGCGCGGAACTTGTCCAGGTGGACGATCTCCGCTTCCTGATCGGGCTGCTGTGTACGGTCGTCGGGGTGGTCGGACATGATGAGTTCACCTCGTGTGCGTTGGCGTTGCGCGGGGTGGGCGGGGCGCGGTCCGGCTTTGGCGAGTGGGGTCCGCGCCCCGTCCGTGAACTACGTGCGGCGGTCCGTCCGGTGCGGTCGGTCCGCTGTCGTGGTGGCGGTCGGTCCGGCGAGTTCGGCTTGCCAGCCAGGGACGAACAGCCAGATCGGGTCACTGGGCGGCGGGTCGATGGCCAGGACTTCGCCGATGGTGAGGGCGGTGATGGCCTGGTCGCGGTCGAAGGTCCGTCCGGGGTGACCAGTCACGGTCCAGCGGCCGTCCGCACGTCGTACGGCTTGCTGGCCGGAGCGGTCGCAGGTCATCAGCGTTTCGTCGATGCGCAGGCTCATCACGCGGCCTTGCTTGTCTTCTCGGCGCGTAGTTGTGCGAGGAGCGCACCCGCGCGGTCGGTCGAGATCGACCGGCCGGACTGGCGGACCGCCGCGCGCAGGCGATCACGGGTGAGCGGCAGCCCGCGGGCGTTGAGGTCGGCGGCGACTCGACGCCCGACCGGAATCAGGTCGGTGACGTCCGGCGTGGCCTTGCCGTTCTTCGGGGCGAGCGGCTTGGGCGGCGTGGGTCGTACGAGTTCACGCGCGGACGCGGGTACCAGTTCGCCGAGGCGGTACAGAGCGCGCTCGCGCCTGGTGGCTTTGGCCCGCCACAGACGTCCGTAGCGGTCCTGAAGATCGGTCTTGGCCAGGATGCGGTCACGTTCGCGGGCGAGCGCGGCCGGGTAACTGCGGATCTCCCACAGCACCATGCGCCGCCACAGCGCGAACGTGGCCAGCGGAGCCAGCAGCCAGCGCGAACGGCGGATGCCATCCATGCGGTCGGCTTTGGCGAGGTCGGCGCGCTTGCGGACGGCGTGCGCGCCGACCTCCACGGCCACGACCCACAGCAGCGGCAGCACCGCATGTGACACCACGGCGAACCAATCGACCGGGGGAGCGCTGAGGTAGGTGGCGATGTTGAGGTAGACGGTGGCGGCGGTCAGGATCCACGGGATCAGCCGGAGCCAGCGCAATCGCATGCCGAGGCGGGCAAGCACGATGTCCAGCGCGGAGAACACGGCGATGCCGAGGTCAACGCCAAGCGGCACGATCCAGGCCAGTCGGCCGAAGGACGGCGCGGCGGCCGACGCGACCGTGGCGAAGCTGATCACGAAGCCGAGCAGACCGAGGACGGCGGTTGCGGCGGCGGTAACGTTGACGGCGGTGTGTTCGCCCTGGCTGAGCGGCTTTGGGGCGGTCGAGGGATCGTTCATGCGGCGCACTTCCGACGGGTACGGTTCGGCAGCGCGAGCCGGACGTCGTACAGGTAGACGGCGCGCACACCATGAGCGCCGTGGCGACGGGTACGCCGAAGTACCTGAGCCTGTGCCTGACGGCCGTGCGGACGCAGGCCCCGCGCGGTGAGCTGCCGCAGGGTCAGCAGGTACGGCGGGGCCGCGCGCCACCGGTAGGTCGGGATGCCGTGGCGGGCGCCGGCCGGGTCCTGGAAGGCGCGGCTCATCACGCCACCTGCGCTTCGGGCACGCGGTGAATCTCGTCCGGGGTCATGCCCGCCCACACGCCCGAGTCCGGGCATGCCCTGCGCGCGTAGTCCGCGCAGAGGCGGCGCGCGGGGCAGGACCCGCACAGGTCGCGAGCCACGTCTTCACGCGCGGCGCGCTCCTCGGGGGACTCGGCACGGCACGGCCCGGTGTGCAACTCGGGGTCGACCCAACACTCGACGCTCGGGATGGTGCCCTTGGCGCGAAACGCCTTGCGTCGCTGGCCGGGGGAAAGCAGGGCAGGGTGAAGCATCACCTTGCCGGTAGAGACGGGAATGGGATCGGTTGCCATGATGGTGGCACTCCTTGTTGCTCTGTGATGGGTGCAGGGAGACCGGAGCGGCTTCGTGTCTTGGCGGATCGGGGCCGCTCCGATGTCTTTTCTGAGGTCAGGCAAGGGCATTGATGAACCTGCTCACGGCGTCGATCAGCATCGCGATGCCGTTCATGAGGCCGAGGAAGACCTGAGCGGCCCGCTCGGGCTGCTTGACGGCGTAGAGCACGAAGAACACGGTCACGAGCACGAACAGCGTGGGCAGCAGGCGGCGGGGCTTCGTGACGGGGATCATTGGGTGTCTCCTCTGGTCGGGTGCCGTACAGGGGGGCCTACACGAAAGACCGTACAGGCCCCCCTGTACGAACGTCAAGGGGGGACTACACGGCGGCGTGTCCCAGAGGAGTCGACGGGGGAGCGCGGCGTGTCTAGGCCCCCCTTGACGGTTCGCGTAACCTGGGCTGCATGCAGGACCAGGACGCGAACGAGGGCGTAGCCGCCGCGCTGGCCGGCCTTGTGCGCGCTTTCGAGTCCGCGGTGAGTGCCATCCAGAACGATCCCGACGCTGACCGGGCGTACGCCGAGGCGACCGAGCTGGTCGAGACGCTTCAGCGGTTCAGCGAAGCATCGGGCGATCTACGCGCGCAGTCGGCTGCCCGCATTTTCAAGAGCGAACGCCTGTCGCTCTCCGGGTTGGCCGATCGCATCAGCATTTCGAAAGCACGTGCGGCACAGCTCATCAATACCGCCAAGAAGGCGGATGAGAAGGCAAATCCCGTTCCGGAGGAAGCCACGTGAGTCCCAACACCGAGGTGCGCGTTGAAGTCTGGCCCGTCGCTGCTGACCGTGTCGGCCTATGGCTGATCAGCGGCCAGGACGCTTGGCGGTCCGACGCCATTCGCCAGGACAGCGACCCGCACAGCGAGGTTGAGGCGCTATTGGGGGAGCACCGCACCGGGGAGGCGAAGCTACTGCACTCGACTTCGTGGCGGGCCGATGACACAGCGGTGATCCTTACGTACGTGGCCGTGGTCGGCGACTCTGACGAACTGGCGCTTGACCGATGGCCGCAAGCCGCGCCGATCAGCCCAGAACTCCCCGATGCGGTCGGGAAACCGATCGAGGTGAAGGCCACTGAAGCGCCGTTTCCGCGATACATCGATGTCCTCATGCACGGGCTGAGGCACCTTCAGTTCCTGCTGCAAACAGATTCGTCGGCGCGTGAGGCGTTGAGCGATGTGTGGCGGGGGCACCTCACCGCATTCCGTCCGGCACTCGCCGGCATGTACGACCACAAGCATGGAGAGTCGCCGATCGTGATTCCCGGCGCGAGCATTCCTTAATGGGGTTCTGATGATGGGCTACGAATCTGACGAGAGGCTGAGCGCCCAGCGAGAGGCGTACCGGGCTCTCGGAAACCTTCTTGAGCGCACGGGGCGCGAGGAGTTGCCTTCTATCTCGTGGACGATCGGTGACGGTGGTGCCGGTCCGTTGCTGGTCGGGCAGTGCTTTGCCAGCGATCCGATACAGCGGCAGCAGGACTTCTATGCCTGGCAGGCCGCCATTGATGCCGAGCCATGGCCCGAAGGCATCAAACGCTCTGAGGGCATTCACATGCACGCGGCGAAGTCGGACTATGGCGGCGTCACGGTCACGCTGTCGGCCGACATCAGTGCCGAAGAGATGTGATGAACGGACCTCCCCCGCCTCACGCCATGAGACGGGGCCGACCTCGTGGGCGCATATCCGCACGGGGGTGTGGGGCGGATATGCGAAGGACAAGGGCGTGACCTCGGCCGATGGCCGTTGAGGCGGGGGAGGAGCTTAGGGGGTCGTGAGTGGCGCGGCGGCAGGGGAGGTGCCTCCCTTCCTCCCCCTACGAGGAAGGGCCATCGACCCCGCCGCCGCGCCGGTCTGTGACGATCTCCCATTCCTCATCTGAGATCGGCGGCATCTGGTAGCGCTCGGCCGCCTCGTCCATCGCCTTGCGGGACAACTCCCAGGTGCGGACGACGTCCAGGGCCTGGTCACCAAAGGAGCGCGTCACAACGATGGCTATTGCGGCTCGCACTCGGGCGACAGCTTCCCGGGCCGCCTGAACCTGCTCGCTGGTGCTCGGCGGAAAGTCGTTCGGATTCCAACTGCGTGTCATCGACCACATGGCGCACCATCCGCGGACCACGGACGCCGGTAGGCGCGCAGGGCGTCATAGCGATGTTTCACCGCTTGGGCGACCGCTTCCAGACGCGTGACCGGGTAGCCCGTGTAGACGTATCGCCGTGTCCTGGGGGAGGTCCTTCCCGTCCACCAGAGGTAAATGACACCGTCAGTCCAGACGACCAGGTCGGTCCACACGGAGACGAGCGCGATGCGGTCTCCTACGTGGACATCGGCGGCGATATCGAGTTGCGCGAGGGCACGCTGAAGCTGCTCTGCTGCTGAGGCCGGGTAAAGGAAGCGCGCTCTACCCTTCTGCATGGTCGTTCCTCGCTCTGCGCGCCATCCTGAGTAGCTGTTCGGCGCGTGCCTTCGAGATTCCGAGGCGCAGGGCCAGCTTGCCGATCGACAGCCCCTCCGCCCGGTGAATGCGTGCGGCGGCTTCGGCGCGAACTTGAGCCGCAGTGTCCGCCATCCCGCGAACCGTCTCGGCAAGATCGGTCGCGCTGTCGAAGGCCCGTCGCGGTTCCGGAATCGCTCGGACGGCCTTGACCGCGTCTCGGAAAGCGCGCGAGATCAGCGGAAATCCGTCATTCGGGTCCGCCTGCCGGTTGGCGTCGTCTGGGGTCTTGTCGTCTGCATCGCGTGCGGTCATGACGCCATCCGTTGTCTTCGCAGAAGTACCCATGTGCGGTGTCCCTCAGGGCCGCATGAGGCGCCGAAGGAGGTCGTGACGCTCGACAGTTCGGCCGTCTCGATTCCGCCGGTCGGGTCGGGAAGCCCTGGGTCCTCGACTTCAATTCGAAAGCCATCGGCGGTGATGTCGATCTCGACGTGGATGCGTCCACCAGGCGGCGTCCGTCGGAGCGCCGCGGACAGTAAGCCTCGGGTGACCTGGTCGGCCACGGCGGCAAGGCCAGGCTCCTCGGCCTTGGCGATGCCGCGCGCCCAGACGCCGGCGCTTTCGATGCTGGCTTCGGTGGGTGGGAGGGACTGTCGATACATCGCCCCAACCTTCTCGGGTAGGTCAAGCTGCGTATCGACAAGCTTGAAGCTTACCGGTAAGGCTGTCAAGCTACCCGCGTGGATCGAGACGATGAACGGCCTTTGTACCTCCAAGTGGCCGACCAGTTGCGCGCCAAGATCACGTCCGGCGAGCTACAGGAGGGCGACCGCCTACCCTCCGTCCCAGGGCTCGCCTCCGACCTCGGAATCGCGCGCTCTACCGCGTCCGAAGCGCTGAAGGTCCTCATCTCCGAAGGTCTCGCCGTCGCCCGCTCAGGAGCGGGTACCTTCGTCCGCCTACCTCGCGAGCCACAACGCCTGATCCGTGCGTGGTACCGAGCAACGCCGTACGGCTCACCGTTCCGCCAGGACATGGAACGCCAGGGCCGCGCCGCCGGCTGGACCTACGACTCCCAGACACTCCAGGCACCCCCAGAGATCCGCACCCGCCTGGCGCTCACAGAGCCGGAAGGCGACACGGAAGACGTGGTCAGGACCCACTACGTCTTCACGGCCAACGAAGAGCCGGTGATGCTCTCAACTAGCTGGGAGCCTTTGGCCACCACACGAGGCACGCCGATCGTGCTGCCCGAGGACGGCATGCTTGCAGGCAGGGGAGTGGTTGAGCGGATGCTGAGCATCGGCGTCGTGATCGACGACTGGGTCGAGGAAGTCGGCGCGCGTCCCGGTACGGCAATGGAGTGCGACCGTCTAAGGCACGCGCCTGGCTCCACCATAATGACTATCCAGCGCACCTACTACGCAGCTGAACAGCCGGTGGAGACTGCCGATATCGTGGTGCCCGCCGACCGTTTTGCCCTAGTCTACTGCGGCAAGATGGGTCGCTTCTCAGGGTAGTGGATCACGCGGAATTCGCAGCGTCCGCGGAAGCTCGTAGAGCTTCGCTCGCAGAAATGCCCTGAGCGCTTTAGCTGATTCTTCAAAACGGTGAACCGCCTCCCGTGACCCCCGCTTCAGGCTACATAGAAGAGCTGCTGCCAAAAGCGTCCCAGCATCTATGAGTGTCGCCTGAAATGATGACCTTTCCATCCAGTCCTTGCTTGATATATGGTCCTGTCGGCTTATCTCGCTGGCCCCACCTAATTACATCTCATATCGTCACCTCTTGTCGAGCTTATCGCACTGCTTGATTATTGCTCATTGGAGGGATGGTATTATGTGCCTAATGGATCGCGAGCCCCCTCAGTAGCAGATGACTATCCGAATCGACTGTTCGGGGCTAAGGTAAGGATGTATTGCCTTAATCCTGGCTCTTCCGGGAGACCGTGAATCACTATCGATTTCTCCGCTCCAAATTTTAGTAAGCGCTTGAATACCTGAGGTGCATCGCTGAAGCGAAATAGCCCCGACGCGTATACATGAATTTCATCGCATGCGGCTAACTGCTCCGGAAGATTCGCTATGACCCTCGGTGCCAGGTCTTGTATCTTGATTGAGCAGGGGCCGACGTCGTCGCTTAGCAGTATATTACGTATGGCCCACTCGCTTCGTCCATTGTAATAGCGGTAGTTAACCAATAGATCATTTTTATAATGTTGGCGGAGCGCTTTCAAGGCGGCTTGCCCGCCACGACCCTGCGTGGAGCCGAGCAAATCTATAAGGCCAAACTTGGAGCCGCTTATTGCGATGGAGACACCCGACTGGTCGGAAGACAGCCTTATTGGTCTGGGATCTTGGCTGTGGGCTATATGGTTGAGGCAAATCTCATATGTAACGTTCTCAACTATACTTGCGTGGCCTTCCCCCCATGCGCGCAGGCCTATATCCCACATGAAGTTTGATACGGCTAGCCCAAGATTGGAGCTTGGGTGAATGTCAACTATATGCGCTGCTAAGCTGCAGGAGTCGCTGTGCATAGGTCGTCCGAGGGCTTCTCTGGCGTTGCCTTCTGCTTTGTTCTTCCAGCTTGTGAGCAAACGAACAGTAAAGCGCCTGGTATCGTCGTCAATCATTTTCGCGTGTGTAGCGCACAGCCAGATTCCGTTATTGTATGACGAGCGTTCCTCGGGCGACATGCGGGAGTCAAATCGAGGGCCTCCAAAAGAAGCGGCTGCTATATGGGCTGCGACACCAACGCGCGAGACGCCATCGCTTTTGGTATCCGAAGGGCCAACCGTCACTGCTCGGCAAGTTGGAGCAGAACATCGATGCCCCGTAGCGTCCGCTAGCCTCCTTTTTACTGCGGAAGGAAAATCGTCGCGCATGCGGCTCTCATTCGTGATGTGAATTGGTCTATTTTCAAGGCGGCGCTTGTGGCTGAGGCACTACATGCCTGTAGCGATGCCCCCCAATTCCCCTGCCGTCTTGCTGGCGGCCGGGGGCACCGGTAGTTGGGTGGGCTTGGGGCAGACCCAAGTGTTGTCTACTGGTCGCTGTAGTGATCCTTGGGTGCGGTGCGCCAAGCGGCACGTGAGGTACAGCGCGATCGGCATAGGCGTGGTCCTGTTCCGATGGATCGGGCATCGCCTTCGAGTGGAGTGCGCTGTGGTCGGAGTCACCAGTTCAACCCAGCCTTCAGGCTCACGATGTCCAGTGACAGCCAAGCATGCCTTGCTCCACGCGATCCCTCGACTGACGGCCACTCCTAGACGTGAATCTGCTCGCCTGGATGGAGTTGATCACCAACGTGTCCCGTTTCTCATTGCTACGGTTTAGCGTGTACTCATCTATGAGGGAATGCAAGGGCGGCCTGGAGCCTGTGGGCCACATGCGGGCCAGTATCATCATTTTCCCATGTGTAACTGGTAAACGCCCAGGTCAACTGGTATGTGTCGTCGTAATCTGCACCCCCCTCCGGAGCCGGGTGCGTAGGTTCGAATCCTACAGGGGGCACGCTTAAGATCTACGTCCTCGGGCGCCTCTTGGAGGCGCCCGTTTTGGTCTGTCTGGATGGCTTCGGCCATGCTCGCGACCCCTTCGATGGTGTCGCTGTCGAGCGTCATGTTGAGCACGGCGACGTTGGTTCTGTCGTCGTAACGGATCTCCAGGCGGAAGGCTTGGAAGAGTTCGCGCTGGAGCTCCGGGGGGATGCTGCCGAGGCTGGTTCTGAGCATGGGGATCATGCCGAGCAGTTCGGCTTGAGCGTCTTGCGTAGGTGGGTCGGCTTCGATCTCGGTCGTGTCGTTGAGCTTCCAATCCTCGTGGCGTTTGCGGTGGAAGATCGGGCAAGCATCGCCACAACCCATGGTGACCACCACCTCCGACGCCTCGGCGGCGTCAATGGCGAGGATCTGACCTGGCCGATGACGGCCCGCTGGTGGCGAGGGCGACCGCCCAGCTCACCGGCGATCTGGTCCAGACTTACGGCGTCGCTGAGAACCGGCAGATCACCCGCGACGGCACGATCGTCTCCAACGCCTGGGGAAGCGAGTGGGAGACGATCAAAGGCTGGGTTGCGCGGGCGGGGATGCCCATCGTGTGATGGTGTTCCAGGGCTGCTTACTGGGAGGCGGTCTCGGCCAAGGGGGTGAAGAGCGTACCGAGCCTGGTCACCGTCTCGGGGATGAGTCGGTAGTAGACCCAGGTGCCGCGGCGTTCGCCGTCGATCAGGCCGGCGGTGCGCAGGATCTTCAGGTGGTGGGAGATCGTGGGCGCGGTGAGGTCGAAGGCGACGGTCAGATCGCACACGCAGGTCTCGCCGCCGGCGTTGGAGCCGATCATCGACAGCAGCCGCAGCCGTACCGGGTCGGCGACGGCCTTCAGCAGGACGGCCAGCTCGGCGGCCTCGGTCTCATCCAACGGCCGGCGGGCGATCGGCGGGCAGCACTCGATCGTGACGGCGGTCATGACCCCCACCTCCTCAATATTTCGATCCTCATCGAAATCATATGCGGTGGTAGGCGATCAGGGACACCGCGGCGATCGCGCAGGCGGTGGCGACCGCGGCCATCACCCAGGTGTACCCGGCCGCCTGTGCCAACGCGACCGCTCCCAGCGGGGCCAGGGCCTTGTCCGCGACGGAGAAGAGGGCGATCCGTCCCGACAGGGAGGCGTAGGCGGCGGTGCCGTACCGCTGGACGAGCAGGTGGGACAGGGTGATGGACGCGATGCCGAAGCCGAGGCCGAAGCCCAGTACACAGCCGACCGCCCCGGCGACCGTCGAGCCGGACAAGGGCAGGAGCAGGGCGGCGATGCCTTGCACCGCGAAGATCGTGGCGGCGATGAGCGCGGTGGGCAGCCGCCGTTGCAGACCGGTGGTGATCAGGCGGCCGGTGACCGACAGCAGGCCCAGCAGCCCGGCGAGGGTGGCGGCGAGCACCGGCGGGTGGCCGAGGTGGATCAGGTAGGTGACCAGCAGCACCGCGACGGTGGCCACGCCGCCGCCGCTGGCGGTGAAGGCGATGACCAGGAGCCGGAACGGGCGGCGGCGTACGGCCGTCCTGACCAGGTCGGCGCGCTCGCCGGCGGCCTGGGACGTGCGGGCCGCCGCCGGGCGGCGGCGGATGACCAGGGCGTGCAACGGGATCGCCGCCACGCCGTAGACCAGCGCGAGCACGACCAGGGCGTGCCGCCAGCCGTAGGTCTCGACCAGCAGGCCGGTCAGCGGGATGAAGATGGTCGAGGCGAACCCGGCGATGATGGTGAGCGCCAGCAGGCCGCCCGCGCGGCCCTTCTCATCGCCGTCGTACCAGGCGACGATGACGGCGAAGGCCGCCTCGTACAGCACCATCGCGCACGCGATGCCGACGACGGCGAAGACGAGGTAGAGCTGCCACAGGTGCTGCACGGCCGACCAGGCCAGCACCGCCGTCGCGCCGAGGACGGAGCCGGTGGTCATCAGGCCGCGTCCGCCCCGGGCGTCCAGCCACCGGCCCGCGGCCGGGGCGCACAGCGCGGCGATCAGCACCGAGCCGGTCAGTGCGGCGGCGACCTGGGTGGGGGACGCGCCGAGGTCGGCGGCCATCGGCGTGAGGAAGACGGAGAAGGCGTAGTACAGCACGCCGTAGCCGATGGTCTGGGTGACGCCCAGGGCGGCGACGAGCCGCCGTCCGTGCCGGGACCGCGACCCGTCGTCGCCCTCGATCTCGGGGGCGGCGGCCTGGGTGGTGGTGCTCACGCGGGTCCGCCGGGCGGCTGCGGGATGCGCATGGTGATCTTCTTCCTCCGGTCGCGCCGGTGTGGCCGGGTCAGCCGCAGCAGCCGCCCTCGCCGGCATCGGCGGTGACGAGTGGAAGCGGGGCGGCGAGCAGACCGCCGCTGATGCCGGTGGCGAGCCCGACCCGCTGTTCCTGGGCCTGGACGAGGCTGGAGGAGCACACGCCGGTCTCGGGCAGGTCCAGCCGTACCTGGCGGGCCGCCTCCCAGTCCCCGGCCAGCGCGGCGACCACCGAGCGGACCTGCTCATACCCGGTGGCCATGAGGAACGTCGGGGCGCGGCCGTAGGACTTCACGCCGACGGCGTAGTAACCCGGCTCGGGATGGGACAACTCGTCCACCCCGTGGGCGGGGACGGTGCCGCAGGAGTGGGCGTTGGGATCGATCAGCGGGGCCAGCGCGCGGGTGGACCCCAGGATCGGGTCCAGATCCAGCCGCAGCTCGCCCGCGATCGAGTGGTCGGGACGGTAGCCGGTCGCCGCGATCACCCGGTCGGCGACGATGACCTGCTCGGCCCCGGACGGGTCGCGGCCGATCACGGTGACCTGCTCGCCCTCCCGCCGGATCGTGTGGGTGAAGAACCCGGTCAGCAGGTGGATGCGGCCGGATTCGACGTGCGCGCGCAGCCGGGTGCCGAGTGCCCCGCGGGCGGGCAGTGCGTCGGCCTCCCCGCCACCATAGGCACGGGCCGCGCCACCGGCGCGGATCGCCCAGATGATCCGGGTGTCGTCGGAGAGTCCGGCCAGTGCGAGCAGGGTGGTGGCGGCCGAGTGGCCCGCGCCGATGACCAGGACGTGCCTGCCCTCGTACCGCTCCCGGTCCGTGCCCAGCACGTCCGGCAGCGCGTGGTCCACCAGATCGCCGGCGTCGGCCTCGCCGTGGGCGGGCAGCCCGGACGCGCCCAGCACGTTCGGGGTCTCGTAGGTGCCGGAGGCGTCGATGACTGCGCGGGCGTGCAGCTCCTCGCCGCCGGCCAGGCGAACGAGGAAGGGGACGTCCTCACGGCCGCTGGTGCGGACCCGGTCATGGCCCAGTCGGCTGATCGCGGTCACCTTCGCGCGGAGCCGGACCCGCTCGCCGAACAGGTCGGCCAGCGGCGCGAGGTAGCCGTCGATCAGTTCGGCCCCGGTGGGCAGCCACTCGGGATCGGGCGCGTTCCAGCCGGCGGCCTCAAGGAGACGGCGAGCGGCGGCGTCGATGTCGTACTTCCACGGGCTGAACACCCGCACATGCCCCCACCGCGCCACCGACGCGCCCGCCTGCTCACCGGCCTCCAGGACGAGGAAGTCGATGCCGCGTTCGGCCAGGTGCGCGGCGGCGGCCAGGCCGACCGGCCCGGCCCCGATCACCACGATCGGCAGCGTGCCGGCGTCGGGGCCGTTGACCATCTGCTCCAGTTCGAGGGCGGTGGTGCCGCAGCAGCCGTCGCTCATGACGGTGTCTCCTTGGGTTCAGGTGAGAACGGGGTGCTTCGGGTCCGGCCGACCGGTACGGGCGGTGGCGCGTTGCACACCGCACCCCACCCCACTGTTTAGAAGATTGTCGAACTAGCAGCCATCATGAATCACTGCTTAGAGAACTGTCAAATTAGCCGGGCGTCGAATCAGGCGGGTCGCGAGCGCCCGCCGGTCACAGGCCGACCCGGGCCGGGGCGTCGCGGACGTGCGCGGCCAGCGGGCCCATGACGTACGCGGCGTCCGCGGCGACCCCGCGCAGGGTGTTGGAGGCGAAGGAGCGCTGGAACTCCAGCCCGAGGTAGGCAAGGCCCGGGTGGGTGAGGGACAGCCCGCCGGCATGCAGCGGCAGGCCGTTGGCGTCCAGCGCGCCGAGCGGGGCCAGGTATCCCAGGTCGGGCAGGTAGCCGGTGGCCCACAGCACCACATCGACGCGCTCGCGCGTGCCATCGGCCCACACCACGTGCTCGCCGTCCAGCGCGGTGAACATCGGCCGGCGTACCAGCCGGCCGGAGTCCACCGCGGCGGCGTAGTCGCCGGTGTCCATGACCGGCCGCCCGGGCAGGCGGGGCAGCAGCCAGGCCGGCGGCAGGTCGTCGAACCCGCTGGAGGTCAGCCAGTGATGCACGTCCCTGCCCTCGCGCCGCTGCGGCAGGAAGGTCAGCGGGGCACGCGAGGCGATGGTGACCTGGGCGTGGCCGGTGAGCTCGTAGGCGATCTGCACGGCGGAGTTGCCGCCGCCGACCACCACCACCCGCCGTCCGTCCAGGTCTTTGGGGGTGCGGTAGTCGGCCGCGTGCAGCACCTGCCCGGTGAAGGATTCCGCGCCGGGCAGGGCGGGGCGGATCGGGCGGGTGAAGGAGCCGCCGGCCGCGACCACCGCCGCGGCTGCGATGTCCTGCCCGGCGGCGGTGCGCACGGTGAATCCGCCGCCTTCGGCGGTCTGGACGGCCCGCACCCGGGTGCCGGCGCGGATCTCGGTGTCCAGGGTGGCGGCGTAGCGGCGCAGGTAGGCGGTGACCTCGTCGCGGTGCGGGTAGTGGTCGGGGTCGCCGGGGAAGTCCAGGCCCGGCATCGCGCTGAAACGGGCGGGTGAGAACGCGGTGAGACTGTCGTAGTACTGCGGCCAGGAGCCGCCCGGTTCGCCGGCCGCTTCCAGGATCAGCGCACGCACGCCCGCGTTCTGGGCGGCGCGGGCGGCGGCCAAGCCGGACTGGCCTGCGCCGATGATGACGACGGGGTGCGGGGATGTGGTCATGACCCGGACCATATATCGCTGTTTTTAGATATGTCAAAGCAACGATATGATGGTGGCTCCGGCAGCTAAGGAGGACACATGACCTCGAAGGGCGCCGATTCGGGCATCACCAGAGGTCCGCAGGCAGCGGACGGGCCATGCTGCCCGCCCTCATCGGTGCCGCCCGCCGGCGCGCAGCAGGCGGTGACCGATCTCAGCCCCGCCGTGCACGCCTTCCTCAAAGCCCTGGCCAGCCCCGCCCGCCAGCGCGTCATGCTGCTGTTCGCCCAGGGGGCCGAACTCAGCGTCGGCCAGGTCGCCGAGGCCACCGGCCTGGCCCAGCCCCGCACCAGCGAGCACCTGGCCGAACTGCGGCGCGGCGGCATCCTCACCTCCCGCAAGGACGGCAAGACCGTGCTCTACCGCGCCGACAAACACGCCAGCGCCGCCGCGCTCGCCGAGCTCCAGGCCTTCCTGCAGCACTGCTGCTGAGATGCAGGCCTGACTGCCTTCGTGAAAGGCGCACAGGCCATCGGTGGCGTCGGCGCGGGTGCACGCACAGCGGTCCAGGAAGTCGGTACGGCGCCAGCACGATCTTGGTGCGGCCGTCAGGGACGGCTCTTCCGGACGATCTTGGTGCGGCCGTCAGGGACGGCTCTTCCGGCAGGGAGGCCGGAATCCTGGCGGCTGGCCGTTCCATCTATCCCGACTCGTATGCATTCGCCCCGCTTGATGACTCAGAGGGCGATTCATCTCGGTATCGTAGTAAACGAGATAATTGTTTACCCTGCGTTCACCTCCTACTCTATAGATGAGTGTCAATATCGATGAGAGTCGAAATAGGTACGCATCGATACGTAGCAGGGGAGTGTCCATGACCGGCGCCTACCAGCGCGAGGACCTGTCCATCGACCAGCAGCTCGCCCTGTCCACCGCCGCGCGGCGGCTGCGGGAGGACTTCACCGGAGTCTTCGGCACCGAGACGATCGAACGGTTCCTGCACTCAAGTTACGAGCAGTTCGCCACCAAGGCGGCGGTGGCCAACTTCCTGCCCCTGCTGGCCGAGCGGTTCGCCCGGCAGCGGCTGCACGCGCTGGCGCGGGTGGAGGGCAGGAGCGACAGCCGGCCGATCGTGCTGTTCCTGTGCGTCCACAACGCCGGGCGGTCCCAGATGGCCCTGGGGTTCTTCGCCCACCTGGCCGGTGAGCACGCGGTGGCCTGGTCGGGCGGGTCGGAGTTCGCGGTCGAGATCAATCCGGCCGCCGTCGCCGTGATGGCCGAGCGCGGCATCGACATCTCCTCCGAGTTCCCCAAGCCGTGGACCGAGGAGATCGTCCGCGCGGCCGACGTGGTGGTCACCATGGGGTGCGGGGACGCCTGCCCGGTCTTCCCCGGCAAGCGTTACCTGGACTGGGAGATCGACGACCCGAACGGCAAGTCCCTCGACCAGGTGCGCCCCATCCGCGACGAGATCGAGCACCGGGTACGCGCGCTGCTGGGCGATCTCGGCGTCCCAGTGCCGGGCCCGGCGTCCGCCGCCTCCGCCTCGCCGCCCCGCGGCTGACCTGGCGTCAGCCCATCCCCGTCACCTGACTGTCACCGAAGCGTGCCGCTGCGCTGTCTTATAGACGGCTGCCAATATAGATACTGTTGGAAGCCGTTACCGGTCGGGGTGACCGAAAGGGAATGACCATGCCGCCACGCCAGCCACTTGAGCTCCTGGACTGCAGCCCGCCGCTGATGCGCGAGCCGCTGGACACCGACCGGGCCGCCGCCGTGGCCCGCGTGTTCAAGGCGCTGGGCGACCCCGTACGGCTGCGCATCCTGTCCATCGTGGCAAGCCACGCGGGCGGCGAGGTGTGCGTGTGCGACATCACCAGCGCCTTCGACGTCTCCCAGCCGACCATCTCCCACCACCTGAAAGTGCTCAAGGAGGTCGGCCTGCTCACCAGCGAACGCCGCGCCTCCTGGGTCTACTACCGGCTGGTGCCCGAGACGCTCGGCGAACTTTCGGGTTTGCTGAACGTGCCCACGACCGTGTGAGGTTGCACATGAGCGCTACCACGGCCCGGCCGCGCCCGGCGGGGCTGATCGGAGCCCTGCCGGTGCTGGACCGGTTCCTGCCCGTCTGGATCATCGCGGCCATGGCCGCCGGCCTGCTGCTCGGCCGCCTCGTGCCGGGGCTGGACGGCGCGCTGGAGGCGGTGAAGATCGGCGGGATATCGCTGCCGATCGCGCTGGGACTGCTGCTGATGATGTACCCGGTGCTGGCGAAAGTCCGTTATGACCGGCTCGGCAGCGTGACCGGCGACCGCCGCATGCTCATCGCCTCCCTGGCCCTGAACTGGATCGCCGGACCGGCCGTGATGTTCGCCCTGGCCTGGGCCTTCCTGCCCGACCTGCCGGAGTACCGCACCGGGCTGATCATCGTCGGGCTGGCCCGGTGCATCGCCATGGTGCTCATCTGGAACGATCTGGCCTGCGGGGACCGCGAGGCCGCCGCCGTCCTGGTCGCGATCAACTCGATCTTCCAGGTGGTCGCCTTCGGCGTCCTGGGCTGGTTCTACCTGCAGGTGCTGCCGGGCTGGCTGGGCCTGCCGGGGGCCGCCGCGCTGACGGTGTCGGCCTGGGACATCGCGTTCTACGTGCTGGTCTTCCTCGGCGTCCCGCTGGCCGCTGGTTACCTCTCCCGCCGGCTCGGCGAACGCGCCCGGGGCAGGGAGTGGTACGAGGCCCGGTTCCTGCCCCGGGTGGGCCCGGTGGCGCTGTACGGGCTCCTGTTCACCATCGTCGTCCTGTTCGCCCTGCAGGGCGGCACCATCACCGCCCGCCCCGCGGACGTGGCCAGGATCGCGCTGCCACTGCTGGCCTACTTCGCCCTGATGTGGGGCGGCGCCTTCCTGACCGGCCGGGCCATCGGCCTGGGGTACGACCGGACCACCACGCTCGCCTTCACCGCCGCCGGCAACAACTTCGAGCTGGCCATCGCGGTCGCGGTAGGAGTGTTCGGGATCTCCTCCGGCCAGGCCCTGGCCGGGGTGGTCGGCCCGCTGATCGAGGTGCCGGTGCTGGTGGGCCTGGTGTACGTCAGCCTGGCCGCCCGCCGGCTGTTCGGCGCGCCCGTACCGGCTCCGGCACCTCGCCGCTGAGGCTCAGCCCGCCTTGCGGATCCGGCAGGCGAAGCACTTGTACGCCTGCTGGCCGGACAGATTGTCATAGAACGCGTCATCGACCAGGGTGTTGGCGGCCTCGTAGCGCGGGTTGCCGAAGAGGTCGCCGACCTCCTGGGCGGGCCCGAAAGTGTTGGGCAGGAAGATCGTGTCGGCCCGGATGCCCCGATCCAGCGACGCGGTCGCCCGTACCGACCCCCGCGGGCTCTCCACCACGATCGCGTCGCCGTCGGCGATGCCGTTGCGGCGCGCGGTGTCGGGGTGGATCTGCGCCAGGCGGACGCCGTTCAGGCGTACGCCGGTGAACGTCCAGTGCGTGACGCTCGCGAAGTGCGCCACGCTGGGACGGCCGGTCATGCCCATCAACGGAAAACGCTTGTGCACCTCGCCGTCGCCCGGCACCCCGATGCGCACCGGGTGGGTGAGCGCCTGCGGATTGACCGGGTTGGCGATGAAGGTGTCCTGGTAGGCGATGGTGGGGTGGGCCCCGGTGACCTCGGGATGGGTGAAGAAGACCGGCAGCGCGCCGTGCCCGCTCGGTTCGAGCCGGGCGTGCAGGGCGGGGGTGTAGATCTCCACCTTGCCGCTGGGGGTCAGGAAGCGCTTGCCGGCGTTGGCCGGGTCCAGCGCGGCGGCGGCCTGGTACCAGGAGGGGTGGTCCAGGTACAGGGTGCTCACCCCGGGGTGGCTCGTGCTCGGGCACGGCCAGCGCAGCGGCTCGGCGCGGCGGCGCATCCGCTCGCGCGTCATGCCCGCGGCGCCGGGGGTGTGCGCGATGAAGGTCGCCCACAGGTTCTTGTAGTCCAGCCATGCCTCGGGGAAGGCGTCTCGCCAGTAGGAGGCCGGCTTGACGCGGTCGCGGCGGGCCAGGGCGTGTGCCAGGCCGATCCACACCTCGGTGTCGGGCCGGGCCTGGCCGACCCTGGGCGCGGCGGCGTCCTGCCAGCGGATGGCGCGGTCGTCGCGGCGCATGTAGACGCCCTCGAACTCCAGGCCGCTGCACACCGGCAGGATCACGTCGGCGTAGTAGGCGGCCTCCTCCATGAACAGGCCGGTGTAGACGTAGAAGTCGAGTTCGGCGAACGCGCGGCGGACCTTGGCGGTGTTGGCCGACGCCAGCAGCGGGTTGCCCTCGGTGACCACGGCGCGGAGCCTGTAGGGGCGGCCGGTGAGGATGGCCTCGGCGAAGGCGTCCGGGCCGACCGGCAGCGCCGGGCCGGGCGCGGGGGTGTCCACGGTGAGCGGGGGCAGGTCCAGGCCGCCGGGCCAGGTGTTGTGCATGAAGTTGCAGCCCCCGCCGGGGACGCCGATGTTGCCGGTCACCGCGGCCAGCATGGCGATGGCCCGGTAGGTGTCGAAGGCGCCGAGCTGGTGTGAGATCCCGGCGTTGCAGAAGATCGCGGCCGGTTTGGCGACGGCGTACTCGACCGCGAGGCGGCGGATGGTGGCGGCCGGGACGCCGGTCACCCCGGCGGCCCAGTCCGCGGTGTACCGCCTGGCGATCAGGTGCTCGCGCAGCTCCTCGAAACCGAGCACCCACCGGGTCACGAACGCCTTGTCGTACAGGTTCCCGGTGATGATCTCGTGCAGCATGCCGAGCACCAGGGCGAAGTCGGTGTGCGGCTTGGGGGCGACCCACTCGTCGGCGAAGGCGCTGGTCGGGGTCTGCCGCGGGTCGACCACCACCAGGCGGGCGCCGGTACGGCGGCGCGCACGCAGCAGATGGGCGTAGGTCACCGGGTGGGTCTCGGCCTGGTTGGTGCCCAGCAGCAGCAGGTACCGGGCCGCGCCGAGGTCCTCCTTGCCGGTGGCGCCGTCGATGCCGTAGCCGTTGGTGAAGTTGCCCAGCCCGAAGGTGGCGGCCAGCGCGTTGCCGCCGGCGTCGTTGCAGACCGGGCCCACGTCGGTGTCGTTGGGGCTGCCCAGCAGGCCGAACAGCCGGTGGACCAGGGAGCCGGTGCCCCGGGGCAGGCGGCCGGTGGTGCGGTTGGCGATGGCGCGGGCCTCGCCCTGATCGCGTAGCCGCAGGAACCGGTCCGCGATCAGGTCCAGCGCCCGGTCCCAGGACACGGGCTCGAACCGGGAGGCGGGATCGCCCTTGGCGCCGCCGACCCGGCGCAGCGGGGTGGTCAGCCGCAGCGGGTTGTACAGCAGCTCGGTCATCATCGGCCCTTTGACGCACAGGTTGCCGTCCTGGACCGGATCGTCTTTGCGGCCGGAGATGTCGATGATCCGCCCCGCCTTCAGCCCCACGGTGAGGCCGCAGGCGCTGTTGCAGAACTGGCACGCGCTGGTGACGGTCTTGTCGGGGGTGAGCGCCGCCGAACCACGGGAGAAGTCCGGCAGCGGTCCGCCGTCCACACCGCCGGTCGCGGGCGTGGGGGCGAACGACGCGGCGGCGTGCTCGGACCGGGGTAACAGCGTGGGCGGTGCAAGCGGTAATGGTCCGGCGGCCGCGAGCCCCGCGCCCGACCACAGCGCGCCGCCCAGCAGGGAGCGTCGCGACGGCGGTACAGGATCGGAGTGCGGCCATTGGTCGTCCTGGGCGGGGGAGTTGGAGGTCGGCATGGCGTGCTCCCGTCCACGTGCGATGGCGATCGGTCGCCCGACCGGCATTTCGGGCCGGGCGTGGTACGAGACGTGCGAGTACCGATGTCGCTATATCGATACATGTTGGTATAGAAGGCCGTCTTTATAGATGGCCTTCTATGCAAGCTCCATAGTGCCCAGGGCCACGGTGGGCGTCAACGACCCCACCGATCACGATCGGGTCACTCCATCGTCACACACGGCCACCGCCGGGCGCGGGAGAAAATCCCTCCGGGTCATTTTCGTTTGATATGACCGAGTCGAGGCGGTGCCTTACCGAACGGTCTTTGTCACGAACCGGGTGCTCCTGGGGGAAGCATGCTTCAGCAATGGGGCCTGTCCGACCACGCCGACGCCGTCTATCGCCTCCTGCTCCGCCGGCCCGAATGGGACACCGCGAAAATCGCCGCCGAGATCGGCGTTTCGGAGACGAGCGTCGAGCAGGCCGTCGACGCACTGGTCGAACTCTCGTTGGTGCACAGGTCGCGGGGTTTCCTTCGGCCGGCCGATCCCAGCGTCGCGCTTCATATGCTGCTGCAACGGCAGCGGGCGGACCTCCTGCACCGGCAGAAGGCGTTCGTCACGACCGAGCAGACGGTCAACCGCCTGATCGACGAATACAACCGGTTGTGCGTCACCGGGGCGCGCCATGGATACGACCGCCTGGACGGCATGTACGCGGTCGAGGCGCGCCTTGGGACGCTGAGCCGTCAGGCCAAACGCGAACGCCTGGCGATCCTCCCGGGGCGGCAGGCGACCGCGATGCTGGACGCGTGGCGGCCGGTCGATGACCTCCTCCTCGGCAGGGGCGTGGTCATCCACACCATCTGCCAGGAGAGCGCGCGCGGCGATTCTTCCGTGCTCGATCACATTCGCCGGCTGCCTCGGCCCCAGGGCGAAATTCGCACCGCGCCCGTACTGCCGGTGTGGGCGGTGATTTTCGATCGTGAGGTGGCGCTGGTCCCGGTCGATCCGCTGGAGCAGCCGAAAGGCGCCGTGGAGGTTTTCGGGGCGGGCATCATCGCGGCGCTGTCCGCTCTTTTCGAACAGATCTGGCATTCTGCGACCCCCTTCGGGGTGAAGGCCGCCATCTCAAGCGAGGACGGTGTCACCTCACAAGAGCGTGAAGTCCTTCGATTGCTCGCGCAGGGTCTGACCGACCAGCGTGCGAGCAAGATGCTGGGAATCGGCGTCCGGACCCACCGCCGCATAGTCGCCGGCCTGATGGAGCGACTGGGTGCGCGAAGCAGGTTCGAGGCAGGGGTCAGGGCCGCGGAACGCGGCTGGATCACCTGTTAAGGCTGTACTCCTCGGTCGTTCAGCCGGCGCAGTGAATCGGTGACAGCAGGATGTTCTGGGCCTGTAGTTCCTCCAGCAAAAGCCGGACGGCTCTGCGTCGGGCCGCATGCGCGAAGGTCGCGGCGGACGGTAGTTCGGCGGGGTGTGACAGGAAGGGCGCCTGATCGACCAGTTGCGGGTGCCACGCCCATCCCTCGGCCGTGAGGGTCAGTTCTGGGAGCGGCAACCGAGATTCGCCGAATGGGCGCATCGCCGGGGCGTCGTGGCCGGGACGTACAGGGGTGATTTCGCGGGCGGCTCCCGCTTCCGCCAGTTCGTCGATCTCGATCGGGGGATCGACGTACCAGATGCGGTCCGGCAGCAGGGGTGAACCCCGCAGGGAACGGACAGGGATGGCGGGATCGGGGTCCGGCCAGGCGTCCTCGTCGATCCCGAGGGCTTTCAGCAATTTCGGGACGCTGGAGTCGTAAACGTGGAAAAGCCCATCGGCCCGCTCAGCGGCAGGCAGCACTTCCAGGCATGTGGTCCACCATCCGGTGACTATGGTGCGTGCGAAGGCGCCGGGGAACTCGGCATCGCGCAACGCCTTCGCCTGCGACCGCCAGTCGTAGTGAAGGCGAACGATCTGCGCCTTCGCGGCACCATCGTCGAGATCGATCAATGCGTACCGGACTCGCCGGTCACCGTCGTTGGCGGGCTTCCCGATGACCCCGACGTTCACCACCAGGCTTGATCCGGCACGGCGGATCCAGGGCAGTCCTGAATGGGTGCAGAGGATGACGTCCGCGCCGCTGGCAGCCACCCGGCGGACATGCTCGGATTCCGGTAGCGATTCCCACCAGAAGTCATTGAGGCCGATGGTCGAGCCGTGCACGAAATGGACATCACAGCCCGCCAGTTTCTCTCTCCGCTCGGTTCGCAGGCCGCCCATCCAGGCGGCGAACCGGCGATCGGTGTTACGCAGGGTGAAGTCGTACATGATCGCGCTGAATTCCCGGTCGCGCGGGTCCCGATATCCGCAGCCGCAATCCTCGTCCGCCGCGGCGATCGCCACGTCGTAGTTTCCGGCGATGCAGGTGACGTCATTATCGACCAGCAGCGGCCAGACCGCGTTCGGCTCGGTCCCGTACCCACCGAGGTCGCCCAGGCAGTACAGGCGATCAGCGCGGTTGCGGCGGGCGTCGGCCACGAACGCGCGAAGGGCCCATGGATTGGAATAGACCCCGCCGCAGACGGCGATCCTCATCCGTTCACCCCGCCCTTTGGCCTTACCGGGCCGAAGCGGTGTCGGGCGACGCGACGGCCGTGCCGCAGCACGGCGAACCCTTCTCGGCCAGCCGATGGCCGGGGTCGAGCGGGCGAAGGTCGCACCCCATCTTCTTGTCGAAGATCACGAGTGTGCCGAAGGCGAATTCGATCGGCCGTCGCCATCCCTGCCACCCCTCCGGAGGGTAGACCCAGTGCTTGGACTTGACCTGGGTGTGACAGCAGTGGACGGGACCGGAATCCCCTTGGGGCACTTCACGCCAGCCGAGTTCGGCCGCCCGCGCCGGCACGTTCTCGAACGCCACGAACGTCGGCGCGGCCTCGTCTCGCATGTCTATGCCGACGTGGTCCATGAACGGCTTCGACAGGACGACGGCACCGGGCAGGTTGTCGTCCTGGGCGATCGGGATGGAGGAGAAGATGAGGTGGATCGCGGCGTCCGTGGTGTACTTGATGTATCCGGGCTCGGCGTTCTCGGGGCGATATCCGAGTTCCTTCAGCCGGAGGTGCGGCAGCGCATCGACGTCGTCCACCTTGATGTGCGCGTGCACGGAGTCGGTGTGCCGCAGCATCGCCGCATAGGGAAACTCCGGCGTGAACACCGAAAGTATCTCGCTCCGCTCCACTTCGCTGACGAGGCCGAGTTCCCTGACATCGCTCAAAACCTGCATGACCGCCGAGCGATCGAACTGCATGGTTCTCCCCATTCGTAGGACCACCAGGTGCTGGAGTAGCGCCGGCCGATGTCCGTGGCCGGCCGTATCGCGCTACGTCATTCCCGCCGGTCGCCCTGGGCAAAGTACGACCATCGGGCAGCAAGCTGCCGGGCACATTCCTGCCACGGAACGCCCACGATCGTGTGGCCTCGAACCCGGGCGCGGGACTCAGCCGCTGACCAGGACAGGCAGCACAAGTACGGGCGGGCCTCCAGTCCCACGGAGTCCCGCCCGTTCTCTTTGTCGCTTGCCGTCAACACCTTGGCCGCGACCACAGGCGCATGTGACGTTGCTCTGATGCCGACTCCACTGATGGTGGTGGTCGGCTACCGCCCGTGGGCGGTGCCAGGGGGGCCGGCGGTGAAGGTCAGGCTCTGCCCGTTCTTGATCGACGGGGTGTCGTGGGAGTACTGGAACGCGTCAGTGCCATCGGCGTTCTCGATGCCGATCGTCGCGGACACGCCGTGGTCACTGGTGCCGTCCACGTCCTTGTAGCGGTAGCTGATCGTGCCGTCCTCACCGAGCAGCACCGAGAACGACAGACGGTCGGTGCTGTCCGCTGGGTCGTCGATGCGGACGTTCCGCCACTCGACCACGAAGGTTCGATTGGGGGCGGTGCCGAACGTACCGGCGTAGATGTCGGACTCCGCGTCCACGTTCAGGGTCGCCCAATACGGATAGAGGGCGAGGTTCGGGAGTGCCGGATTCAGCAGAGGGGTGCGGCCGTTGTTGGAGACGGTCTCGAAGGAGATCACCCCGTTGGGCTCGATCCAGACCTCGGAGTAGGTTCCCCCGTAGAACGGCATCGCGAACGGCAGCCTCGCCTGCATGGGGAAGGAGAGCCGGTCGGTGCCCGCGACGTACGGCTCGGTGCCGGCCTCGCACGTGTACCCGAACGTGTCCCGCCGCACATCCAGTCCGACGTTCCTCGTCACGTTCCCGGCGACCGTGACCTGGTGGGCGGCGGTGGTCACGCAGTGCGAGGCACCGGAGGTCTCCAGCCGATAGGAGCCGTGCGGGAGGGTGATCTGATAACGACCCGAGGTGTCGGTGACCGCCTTGGCCGGCGTGCCGGGCACCAGCACCGTGGCACCCGCTTCCGCTGCGCCGCCGGCGGTGACCGTGCCGGTCACCGTGCCGTGCGGCAGCCGGAGCAGGTCGAGGTTCCCGGTCGCGACCTGCCCGTCCACGACGGTCACGGTCCGGGTGGCGCTCCGGTGGCCGAACTTCGACGCCGTGATCTCGTACCGGCCCGGCGGCAGGCGCAGCAGCGAGTAGCCGCCGTCCGCCGCCGTGCCCACCTTGTGGCCGGAGGAGGTCGTTACCCGCACCTCGGCGTCGCGCAGGGGCCTGCCGCCCGAGGTGACCGTGCCGCGCAGGTCGCCGAGCGCGTCGTCGGGCACGGCCCGCACCGCGGCGTACGCGTCCAGCGCGCCCTCGCCGAAGACGTTGTTGTCGTCCGGCGTCCCGCCGCAGTCGGACGCGGGCATGTCGATGGCGGTGTCGTCGAGCAGCCGCCGGGTGGCGTCGATGTCACCCCGGAGCGAGGG
The DNA here is from genome assembly GCF_003315795.1 of Spongiactinospora rosea. GTDB lineage: Bacteria > Actinomycetota > Actinomycetes > Streptosporangiales > Streptosporangiaceae > Spongiactinospora > Spongiactinospora rosea. The sequence goes on along the minus strand of NZ_QMEY01000008.1, from coordinate 269,367 downwards.
CGCCGCCGACCACATCAGCGCCACCGCGCCGACCACGTGCGGCGACGCCATCGAGGTGCCGCTCATCAGCCGGTAGTCCCCGTAGGGGGCCGAGGAGCGGATATTGACTCCCGGGGCGGAGATGTTCGGCTTGATGTCCCCGTCCCGCCCAGGGCCCGTGGCCGAGCCACGCCCGAGGTCGCCGTTGATGTCGAAGGAGCCCGTACTGTAGCTCTGGGGGTACACCGCCGGCGTGTCGCTCGATCCACAGCCCATTTCGCCGCCGTTGCCGTTGGCGAACATCGGGAAGATCCCCGCCGCGATCCAACTGTCGACGATGTGCTCGTAGCTCTTGTCGGAGGGGATTCTCCAGGAGTTGTTCACGATGTCGGGTACCAGGTCGTAACGGACGTTCTGGCCGTTCAGGTCGGTCGGCTCGATCAGCCACTGCCCGGCCGCGATCACCGAGGTCTCATCGCAGCGCTCGTGCGCGCAGCCCCTGGCGGCGATCCACTTGACACCAGGCGCGACTCCGATGCCGTTCGCCCCGGCCACGGTGCCGGTCACGTGGGTACCGTGCTCCTCCGTTCCGCACGGACCGAGGGTCGCGCATTCCGGGTGAGGGTCGAACCAGTTGTAGTTGTGATCCACGCGTCCGTCGGCGTGCCTGCCGCGGTACTGCGCGGCGAGCGCCGGGTGGTCGAAGTCCGGCCACGAGTCGATGATGGCGACGACGACGCCCTCACCGCGGTCGTTCAGCTCGTTCCACACCTGTGGCGCCTTGACGCGGTCGATGTTCCACTCGACCGCGTTCGCGACCTTGCCCTTTGCCTGCGGCTGGGCCTTGCCCGGCCTGGGCTCGGGCATTTCGATCGTGTCGATGGGGTCGATGGCGGTGACCTCGGGGAGCGCGGCGATCTCGCTCGTCAGCTCCGCGTCCGCGGTGACCTTGACGGCGTTGACGATCCAGAACGGGGTGTGCTCGGCCTTCCGCTCGGTCAGCAGCCGGCGCAGCCCGGCCTGGGACCTGTTCGCGTGGGCGGACTTGGCGTCATGAACCGCCTTGGCCTTGGCCGCCTTGGTGGTGGCCGCGCGGGCGGTGGCGAGGCTCGCCTCGCCCTTGAGCCGGACCAGGTAACTGGCCTTGCCGTCCTTCAGGTCCGCGACGACCGCCTTGTCGATCTTTTCGTTGCCGGGTTCGGCGTGTGCCGTACCCTCCGGTAAGACCAGGCTTAAGGTGGCGAGCACGCCGACGATCAGCCGGCCGAGGGCCGGCCGTCGGCGGTATGGGGGATGGGACACGCGTTCTCCTTCTGATAAGGCGAACTTCCAGGTGCGCGAGACATGATCCGCCCCGCCCGCGAAGACCCTGCACCAGGGCGTTGACCATCCGCCAGGCCGATTCGTTGCTCACTTTCTGGTCGCCCCGCCGGCGGCGAGCGGCGGGCGGGCCCGCTAATCTGCCGGTGCCGTGGCTGTCGGCACGCACGTGAGCAGTACGGCTCCATCAATTTCGCCAAGAAGAAGCCGCTCTCCGGGTCAGGCCACCTGCGATCATGACCAGTGCGGTGGTGCCGGGCTCCAGGCGGCACCGTGTGGAGGCCACGGCGGGGTCCGGGGAAGAGAAGGGCGGGTGACGATGCAGGCGTCGGAGGTGTCGCGGGCGGTGGCCGCGGCGATGGCGGTCGTCTCATCGCTCGGCCTGGTGGCCGACGACGCGGTCGTGCTACACGACTCGAACAAGCTCACCCTCCGCCTGCTGCCCTGTGACGTGCTCGCCCGCGTGGCCCCGATCGCCGATCAGGTGGCGCGGTTCGAGATCGAGCTCGCCCGGCGGCTGGCCGAGTCCGGGTGCCCCGTGGCCGCTCTTGAGCCCCGGGTGGAGCCACGCGTCCATGAGCGCGATGGCTTCGCGATCACGCTGTGGACCTACTACGAGCCCGTGTCCCGCCGCGAGGTCCCGCCCGCCGACTACGCCAAGGCGCTTGCGCGGTTGCACGCCGGCATGCGCACCATCGACGTCCCGGCGCCGCACTTCACGGATCGGGTCGAGGAGGCCCAGCGGCTCGTGGCGAGCCGCGACCGTACTCCGGAGCTCGCCGACGCGGACCGGGAGCTCCTCGGCGGCGCACTGCGCAGCCTGCGCCGAACCATCGGCGACCGCGGCGGCACCGGGCGGCTTCTGCACGGCGAGCCCCACCCGGGCAACCTGCTCAACACGAAGCACGGCCTGCTGTTCATCGACCTTGAGACGTGCTGCCGGGGGCCTGTCGAGTTCGACCTCGCCCACGCGCCCGAAGCGGTCGGCGCGCACTATCCGGATGTCGATCAGGAGTTGCTGCGCGAGTGCCGGATTCTCGTACTCGCCATGGTCACGACGTGGCGCTGGGATCGGGACGACCAGTTCCCGGACGGCCGCCGGCTCGGCACGGAATGGCTCGGCCGGATCCGAACGGCGCTTGAACGGAACGCGCTGGACGTTCAGGGCTGATCGCAGGCATGCCAACGAAAGGTCCCGCTGGCGAGCGGAGTGCTTCAAGCCTGTGGGCGCCCTTCAGCCACTTCTATGCGCGCTTGAACGGTCAGGAGGTTGCGCGCAAGCGGGGGAGTGGGGGACGTGGATCTGCTGGTCACTTCGCAGGGGGCGTGCGATCTCGACCGGCGGCTCCGGCCGCCGACCAGAGCAGAGCTGCTGAAGATCAAGCATATCGAGTGCGAGGGTCGCCCAGTACCTGGGAATCGGCTCGGTGGTCACCGCATGGGCGTATTCCCAGGTGTTGCTCTCCCAGTCCGCGGTGGTTCTGCGCCCTTTCGAGCGCGGAAGCCCCTTCAGCGATCATGGCTGCGGAGAGCTGCCGGCACTTCCGTCCTGTCTACAGGTGTCTACACATGTCTATGCAAGATGGAGGCTTACAGGCGATTGAGAAGCTCCGCCTTCTTCGATGTGAACTCCTCGTCAGTGAGCATGCCCTCCTTGTGCAGCCGTCCGAGCTCGCGGATGCGGTCGTAGACGCTTCGGGCGTCGGCGTCGGCCACCGTGCCCGGGCCGGTGGTGAGCTGCGCGGTTTCGGTCTGCGGGTTCAAGGCATGTCCCGCCGTCGCCGCCCACAGGTGTGCCGTGACCGTCGCGGCCATCACCAGTGTCCAGGCGTCCTGCTTGGCACTGTCCTCGGTGAGCAGGCATGTGAAGTCCTTGCTCGGCTTGGCTGAACCGGCGCCAGTGTCCTCGTCCCACGTCACGATGCGCAGGTAGCCCTCGTCCAGCGATTTCTGCGGGAACCAATCCATGCGGCGGATGTCCGTCAGCGCGTACTCCATCCGGCGTTTCCTGCTCTTGCGGAAGCTCGCGTCATCGGACCACTCCAGCCGGATCGTCTGCCCGTCGAACCTCGCCGACCCCTCCGATGTCTGGATGTGCAGCGGCACGGGCGGGACGAGTCCGAGTGCGTACTCCTCCGGCGGGCGCCGGCCGTCGCCGAGCCGTGCGGCGTCGGCCAAGAGCCGCATCTGGTCGGCGTGGTACTCGGCGACGAGTTCCGTGTCGGGCCCGCCGGTCAGCAGGAACGGCTGCCCCTTCTCGGCGAGCAGCGGGCCGACGGCGGCGTAGGGGTCGGCGCGCTCGCGCAGCCGGAGCTGGAGCCGCCAGCCCTTCTTCCCCGCGGAGGCGAACTCCACCGCCGCGACGGCCGGCAGAGGGACCTCACAGCGGGCGAGGACCTTCAGCAGCGCGTGGGTGCGCCACCTGGTGCTGTACCGGATGACGACCTTCTCCTCGTCGAACTGCCATGTCGCCGTTTTTCCCTGTAACTCGTCCATGCGTCGAAGTCTAGGAGCGTGACCGCCGAGTGGTGAGAGTGTCGAACTTCGGGCCGCGACCTGCTGGGGAAGCCGGACACTACGCAGGGCGACGAGCGGTCACTGACTTGAGGCTGCCTCCGGTCGCCCACGCGGGGACTTCGCCCTGCCTCCCGGGCAGGCGGATCGGCGAACTACCCGGGCGACCTGTCGCTCTGGAAGGAAGGCATGACGTTCGGGCAGAGCCGGGCCGGCGCACACGTCCGATGACACCTTGCGCCCGGTGTCGCGGAAACCGTACGGTCGCGCGCTCCCACGGTGCCGGGGTCCGTGGCCCGTCTGGACACGGACCCCTTGTTCACCGGAACGGACGCGGTCAGGCCGGGTCCCCGCCGTTGTTGATCCATGCCCGTACGCTGCCGATGGCGACGTCGTAGATCAGGTAGTCGTCCCGCCCGTCGCCGTCGATGTCGGCGAACGTCAGGCCCTGGCCGCTTCCGATGCCGATGCCGGCGGCGATCTGCCCACGGGCCGTCCAGCCGCCGCCACCGTCGCCGCCACGGTTCAGCCACGCCCTGACCGACCCACTGGGATAGCCGGTCACCAGGTAGTCGTCCCGCCTGTCGCAATCGACGTTGGCGAAGGTGAGACCATCCTGGGGACTCGCGACGCCGGCGGCGATCCGGCCGCGGGCCGTCCAGCCGCCGCCGCCGTCGCCGCCCTTGTTGATCCAGGCGTTCACCGCTCCGGTGGCGATATCGGATACGACGAGGTAATCGTCCCGCCCGTCGCCGTCCACGTCGGCGAACACCGGCCGGCTCTGGCCTTCGACCCCGACGGCGATCCGGCCGCGGGCGGTCCAGCCGCCGCCGCCGTCGCCACCGTTGTTGATCCAGGCCCGCACCGCCCTGCTCTCGACGTCGACCACGAGGTAGTCGTCTCGTCCGTCGCCGTCGATGTCGGCGAAGTCGATGACCTCGGTGTCACTGTGGGGGATACCGACGGCGATCCGGCCGCGGGCGGTCCAGCCGCCGCCGCCGTCGCCACCGTTGTTGATCCAGGCCCGCACCGCCCCGGTCTCGACGTCGACCACGAGGTAGTCGTCTCGGCCGTCGCCGTCGATGTCGGCGAAGTCGATGCGCTCGTCCTGGGAATGGCCGACACCGGTGGCGATCCGGCCGCGGAAGTTCCAGCTCCCGGGGGTGTCGGTGCAGGTGGTCCCGCCGGAGGGGTCCTTGATCCAGCCCCCGGCCGCCGCCCGGACGATGGCGGTGTAGAACGCGTCGGCCATCTTGCCGTATCCGCTGTCGTTCGGATGCAGATCGTCGCTGAGATCGCCGGGCTTCACGGCGCTCATGTCGGCCAGGAGGACGTGCCGGCCCGCCAGGATGTACGCGAGGACCACCCCGCGGATCTGCGTGTTGAACTCCTGGATCCTGCCCTGGACGGCGGCGTTCCTGGACGGCACCAGGTCGGCCACCACCACCGTCGCATCCGGCGCCGCCTGGTGGATGTCGTCGATCAACGCCGCCAGGGCGTCCCGGGCGGCGCCCGCGTTCCCGTGGCTCATGTCGTTGGTCCCGGCGTGCACCAGTACGACGTTGGGCCGCCACCGCTGCGCCGCGACCACGCCCTTCTGCGCGATCTCGCTGATCATCGCGCCGGGATGCCCCTCGTTGTCGGTGTCCGGCAGTCGCCCTGACCGCTGCGAGCCGACGAAGTCCAGGCTTTTGGCCTTCAGCTTCGCCCAGAGGTCCCCCCGGTAGCCGGAATTGGTGGAGCTGCCGTTGCCGTAGGTGATGGAGTCGCCCAGTGGCAGCACCCGCAGATCCCGCTTCGCCAGCTCCGCTTCGCCGCCCTCGTCGCTGCGGGGAGTGTTCGGGTCCGACATTCCGGACGGCAGTTCATGCCTGTCGACGTCGAACTCGAACGACCAGTCCAGGTAGTAAGGCGAGCCACGCGTCGGCCGGACCTCGTACTTGTGCGCCTTGTCCAGCTCGCCGGGGAATTCGTCGTCCTTGAGCGCGAACGTGGCCGAGCCCCAGTCGTGCGCGGACAGTTTGTCCCGAAGCTCGGTCGAGGGGTAGCCGTTCCAGCTCACCAGGTCGGGAAGCTGCCAGCCCCGGGGGTTCTCCGCCTCCTCACCCGCGCGGGCCAGCCGGAACGCGTGCGTCTCAAGGCCGTCCTTGTGATAGACGATCTTCGGGTGGGTGCGGTCCACGAGCTCGACCTCATCGACCGGACGGGTGTTGTAGTGCCCGTGGGCGGACGGCCCGACGTACTTGACCTCGCCGTCCTTGACCCACACCGCGATGTGCTCCCAGTCGTGCCGGTGCCCGCTCTCGGCGCCAGGAAGCTTCTGGTCTTTCTGGAAGTACAGCCCGTAGAGGTGGACGCACCATCCGCTGGTGTTGCAGCGGGACCGTGCGTACATGTTGACGTTCTCCAGGTCCGACTCGTCATGGCACGCGCCGTCCAGGGCGCCGGAGGGCTTCAGTCCCGGATTCAGGGTGCCGTCGGGTCCGATCGCCACCGACGGATAGCAGCCGTCGCCGTCGTAGTCCATCGCGGGCTGGTACCTCAGTTGCGCCTCACTGGCGTTCGCCGGAAGCTTGGGCGGCGGCGGCTCGGCCCACGCGGGCGGCGCCGTGACGGCGCTCAACAGACCCGCCACCAGGCTAAGTGCGGCGGCGCCGACGGCCGTTCGCGGCCACCTGCGGCGAGTACGGCGGACGGCGGCGGCTGATTTCCTGGTCATCGGCGCTCCGATAACTCTGTCATGAGGTTCTCCTCAGATAGGGGACGTGAAAGCCCCGATATCGGTGACAATGCGAGCGAAATCGCCGGGCATCGATGGGAACGGGCAGGTGCGAGGCGTCGAGTGCGGCGGTGGCGTTCGAATTGCCGGGAATTTGCGCTGCGGGGCGGGCCGGACGGCCATGTCGCGTTCAAGATGCATTGTGCGATCGCGACTGACCAGTTAACAGGCCACTTTGTGCTCATTGCCCAGAAGCCGGTGCCGGCCTGCGCGGCGCGCACCTCGGCGTCTCCCCGCGCCGCGGGGCCACGCCGCCCCGGTGAGAGTGCGCCGGGACGTCGCCATCGGGATACCGGTCCGCGAAGACCTCCTCCCGGGCGGCGTAGAAGCCGGGCAGGTGGTCGGCCCCGGCCACGATGGTCAGCAGCTTGACCAGATCCCGCGGTGTCGCCCCCAGCTCCTCGAACACGCGCGGCCGGGTCCTTCGTGACCGCCCGGCTTCGCTACGCGGCGCTCGGCTATTAAGTGTTGCTACGTACTGGTAGTCAGTGTTACTTTGTACCGGTAATCAGTATCACCAGGTAGCTGAAGGTGAGCGTGGCGCTGGAGGGCCGCGCCGCTCGGCTCCCTGAGTCTCAGCGCTCCAGAAAGGAAGCAGAGCATGGCGGACGCGACAAGCGGGGCACCCGAACCGGGACACGTCGAGCGCCGGACCGTGTTGAAGGGCGTGCTGGGGGCCGGTGCGCTCGCGGGGGCGCAGGCCGTTCTCGCCGGCCCCGCCGACGCCGCCGTGAGCGGTGGTGGGGACGACGGCGAGCGCGGTGTCGAGCATGGCTGGGGGAAGGTCGCGGACGTGTTCCGTGCGAACTTCAGGAATCCTGGCGAGGTCGGCGCGGCGTGCAGCGTCTACGTGGGCGGCCGCCCCGTCGTCAACCTGTGGGGCGGCCTCGCCGACCGCGAGGCGAAGCGGCCGTGGCGCAGGAACACCATCGTCCAGGTCGCCTCCACGACGAAGGGCGCCACCGCGATCTGTGCTCACCTGCTGGTCCAGCGCGGTCAGCTCGATCTGGACGCCCCGGTGGCACGGTACTGGCCGGAGTTCGCCGCGGCGGGCAAGGAGCGGATACCGGTGCGCTGGTTGCTGTCGCACCAGGCCGGCCTGCCCATTGTCGACGGGCCGCTGACGTTCGAACAGGCGTGCGCCTGGCACCCGGTCATCCGTGCGCTTGAGGCCCAGAAGCCGCTGTGGCGGCCGGGCACCGAGCACGTCTACCACAGCGTCACCTACGGGTTCCTGGTCGGCGAGATCGTACGCCGGATCACCGGCAGGTCGCTCGGCACCTTCTTCGCCGAAGAGGTGGCCGCCCCCCTCGGGCTGAGGGCGTGGATCGGGCTGCCGGAGAAGGAGGAGAAGCGGGTGGCCCGGCTCCACGACGCGGCCCCGTTCAGCCTGGAGGAGCTGCTGGCCGGGCTGATCGCGACGACCGGGCTCGACGCGGACACGGTCACCGCATGGGTGAACGCCGTGTGGGCTCCGGGCTCGGTCCAGGCCCGTGCCGGTGAGCTGGGCGGCGCCCTGACCGACCCCAAGGTGTTCGCGACGCGTGCCTGGCGCGCGGCCGAGTTCCCTGCCGCGAACATGCTCGCCGACGCCCGATCGGTGGCACGGATGTACGCCGCCACGGTCAGCGACGTCGACGGGGTGCGGCTGCTCGATCCATCGACGGTCGCGAGAATGACGGCCGTCCAGACCGACAGGACACCGATGCATGGGCTGCCGCCGGGGCTGAACCTCCCGGCCGACCGCTCCTTCTACATGTCGCTCGGGTTCTGGCGAGCCTGCCCGCCGCTGCCGATGACCGGGCCGGGGTCGTTCGGCCACCCGGGCTCCGGCGGATCGATCGGCTTCGCCGATCCCGACGCCGGTGTCGGCTTCGGCTACGTCACGAACCTCTGGAACTACCGGCCCGACGACCCGCGGGCGTCGAACCTGGCCAAGGCCGTCCGATCCTGCCTGGGATGACCGACCTCCAGGCGTCGCCGCAGGAACCGGCGGCCCGCCACCCGCTCGGCGCGGGGTGACCTGACTCATCCCGTTCGTCCGGCTTCGCACATGACGCCGACCGGATGGCAGGTCGGTCACCCCCCGTCGTCACCTTTCTCTTCTCCCGGGAGCGATCCATGCCCACCGTCCCTTCGGGAAGCGTGCAGGCGCCGCCTCCGGCACAGGTCCGCGCGCTCGCCCCCGACCTGGCGCGCGGCGTGATGCTGTTGCTGATCGCGCTGGCGCATGCGCCGACCTTCGTCAGCCACGCCGACCTCGGCCCGTCGGCGCTCAACAGCGTCAGCCAGTTCCTCAAGGTCCTGGTCGCCGACAACCTGGCGCGCACGATGTTCGTGTTCCTGTTCGGCTACGGCCTCGGCCGGCTGGCCGCCGGCCGGTTCGCGCAGGGCGGCGATTGGCCCTCGGTCCGCAAGCTGCTGCGGCGCCGGGGGTTCTGGCTCCTCGTCATCGGGTTCCTGCACGCGACGCTGCTGGTGCCGATCGACATCGTCGCGACGTACGGCCTGGCGCTACTGATCATGGCGCCCATGGTCCGCGCACGTGACTCGGTCCTGCTCTGGACCACGGCGATCTCCTTTGTCCCCGCGACGGCCATCGTGGCGTGGACGACCGTCCGGGCGCACGCCGCGGCGGCCGCCGGCCACCCGGAGTCGCTGCCGTCGCTGATGAAGGACGACTTCGCCGGTCAGTTGCTCCTCCACCTGATGCTGTGGCCGGCGAAGGTACCGGGGATGGTCCTGCTCGTGGTGCCCGGCATCGCGATCGGCATCTGGGCCGCGCGGCGCCGGATCATCGACGAGCCCGAGCTGCATGTGGTCCTGCTCCGCCGCGTCACCGTCTCCTTCCTCGCCCTGGCCGTCGCGGGCAGGCTCCCGATGACGCTGATCTCGGCCGGGGTGTGGACGACCGGCTCGACCTGGCTGCCGGCGATCGCGCACACGATCGCGGGGTACGCCGGCGGCATCGGACTGGCCGCCGCCATGGGGCTGATCGCCGTCAAGATCGGCGGCGACCGCGGCCGCCTCACGACCGCGCTGGTGGCGCTCGGTCAGCGCTCGCTGAGCTTCTATCTCTTCCAGTCCGTCGTGTTCGTCGCCCTGTTCTATCCCTTCGCGCTGGACCTGGCCGATGCCATGGGCTCCGCCGCCGCGCATGCCATCGGCGTGGCGGTCTGGTCGCTGTCGATCGTGCTGGCGGACTGGATGCGCCGCGCCGGCCACCGGGGGCCCTGCGAGATCGCCCTGCGTCGGCTGTCCCGCTGATCCACACGCCGGCAGGGACTTGGGGGCCGGTCGGTGTTGCAGAGGGTTGTCGCTCTGCTTGGTATCTGTAGTGTCAGGTGCTTGGGCGTTCAGGCTCGCGGCAGGCGTGGCGGGGTCGGCGTTGGCGGAGTGATCAAGGGCAGGCCGGCGTGCTTCCATGCGCGGAAGCCCCCGATCACGTCGGTGGCCTGGCCGAGGCCGATCCGGTGCAGCGAGGCGGCTGCCAGGGACGAGGAGTAGCCCTCGTCGCAGAGCACGATCCAGGCGATGTCGTGGCCGGTCGCCTCGTGGATGCGGGCCGGGCAGGTGGGGTCGAGCCGCCATTCCAGGTGATTGCGTTCGATGATGATCGCGTCCGGGATCTCGCCGTCGGCCGACCGCTGGAAGTGCGGGCGCGTGTCCACCAGCCGGGCGCCCCGGGCGAGCGCGGCGGCGGCTTCGGTGGGGGACAACCGGCGCAGTCCGGCGCGTGCCGCGGCGAGCAGGCGGTCGACGGCCGGCGGCCGGACGTCCTCCTTCGGCTCACTCATCGAGGAACTCCGTAAGGACCGGTACCAATGCCTCCGGCGGCACCATGTGATGCTGTCCGGGCAGCACGCGATGGGACCCGGCGGGCAGGTGGCGGGCGATCCGGCGGCCGGAGTCGATCATCCAGGCGGGGCTGTGCCCGCCGTTGATCACCAAGGTGGGGACGCGTACGGCACGCACCAGATCGGCCGGGACGGTGCCGCCGCTGTGGACGTTGCCCATGATCTGGAACTCATGACCGAGCGTCGGCGCCATCGCCCGTGTGCGCGGGTCCCGGCTCGACTGCTCGACCATCGCCGAAGGCATGCCGGCACCGGCCAGGAACAGCTCCACTGCCTCACCTCTTCGGTCCTCGGCCAGGGCCGCCTCGATCTTCTCGGCGATGTCCCGCGCGGCGGCTCGGTGGTCGGCGTCATCAGGCCCGTAGGGCGGCTCGTGCACGACCAGCTTGATGATGGCACACCCATGCGCCGCGGCATGTAAAGCGAGGGCCGCGCCAGAGGAATGTCCGTACACCGAGGCCGCGCCCCCGGCCGCGGTGATGAGCGCGGCGATGTCCTCCACCTCGCGGAGTACCGCGTAGGGGCGGGTGTTCCCGCTGTCGCCTCGTCCCCGGCGGTCGTAGTTGATCACGGTGTGGTGCCGGGCCAGGTGCTCGGCGAGGGCGTAGGTGTCGCTCCTGTCGCACAGGGCCGGGGCCACCACGACGACCGGCGGGCCGTCGCCGATCCGGTCGAAGGCGATGGGAGTTCCGTCCGCCGATGTCACCTTGTCCATACCGGGTCCTGTCTGTTCGGAGGTCTTCGGAAGGAAGTCGAAGCCGGGACCCGGATCTCGACCCGGCACACCGATATGGCCGCTCGCCTGTGCCGGCTGTCCGAACGCCTGACCGGCGTCACCTGCACATGAGCGTCACTTGTCGCGATCCGTGGAGCCGGGAGGAAGTTGATTCGCCTGGTCGTAGGCTTCCTGCGAGGCCGCCACATCGCCGAGGTGGGCGATGGACCATTCCTGCAGGGCGCGCAGGGGCTCGCGCAGGGTGCGGCCTGCCTCGGTGAGCGTGTATTCGACGCGGACCGGGACTTCGGGGTGGACGGTGCGGTGGACGAGCCCGTCCCGTTCGAGGCCGCGGAGGGTCTGGGTGAGCATCTTCTGTGAGATGCCCTCGATGCGGCGGCGCAGGTCGGAGAAGCGGGCGCTGCCGTCCCAGAGGGCGCCCACGATGAGGACCGTCCAGCGGTCGCCGATGCGGTCCAGGATGCGGCGGGTCGGGCAGTCCGCGCTGTAGGGGCTGCCATGGAGCACCGGCTCGGTCGAGGTGGTTACCACAAAGTGCCTTCTTCCCGTTGGAGAGTTGCTCTCATACGGTAAGCGCAGCGCGTCGTTCGACGCCACCCATCCCGTAGAAGCAGAAGGGCACCCCCGTGTCTCGTATCACCATCATCGGCGGCACCGGCTATTCCGGTTCGGCCATCGCCGCGGAGGCCGCCGGTCGTGGTCACCAGGTCACCGCGCTGAGCCGTTCGCTCCCCGAGGCGCCGATCCCGAACGTGACCTACGTCCAAGGCGACGCCGCCGACGAGGCGACGCTCGCGGCGCTCATCGAGGACACGGACGTCGTGGTGGCCGCACTCGCCCCGCGCGGCCCGCTGGCCGGTACGTTCCGCGACGTCAACCGCACCATCGCGCGCCTGGCCGATGCCAAGGGCGTACGCCTGTACGTCGTCGGCGGCCACTCCTCGCTGCGCCCCGCGGCCGGGGCGGACCGTTTCGTCACCGACCTCAGCCACATCCCCGCGGAGTTCCACGACGAGATCCGCGCCGGGGCGGCGCTCATCATCGAGGATCTCCCGGCCGCGCCCGCGACGCTCGACTGGGTCTTCGTGAGCCCGGCGCTCAGGTTCGGCGCGCGGATGCCCGGCGAACGGCTCGGCCGTTACCGGCTCGGCGGCGACGTCGCGGTTCAGCCCGAGGACGGCGGTGCGATCTCCGCCGCGGACTACGCCCTCGGGTTCGTCGACCTGATCGAGAAGGGCGACCACCACAGAGAACAGGTCAACCTCGGCCACTGAGTATGGCCCACCCCGCCCCATCGCGTCGCCCTTAGGAAGGCATGTTCTGTCATGGACAATGAATCTGAGAAGACGCTCTACCGGGGATACGGACCTGTCCTCGGGCTGCCGATCCAGAACGGCCGGGTGGATCTCGCGGGCTTGCCCCCGGACCTCCAGCCGGTGGTGCGCAAGTCGTTCCCGCCCGTGGTCGAGAAGGCGAAGGAGCCGCTGGTCGGCATCACGACCGACGGGCACGTCGTACCCGATCTGTTCGCCCTTCAGGACACCGGCTGGGACCCCGGGTCCGCGACCAGGGCGGCGACCGCGTTCCTCGACCACCTCACTCCCACCCAGCGCGAAGCCGTCAGGTTCGCCATCGACGCGGACGAGTGGCGGATGTGGATCAACGCCTTTCCGAACTGGGACCCGCACGGCCTGCGGCTCGAGGACCTTGAGCCCGCGCAGCGGGATCGTGCGCTCGCGATCCTAGAGGCGTCCCTGTCCGCCACCGGCTTCTCCGACGCCCGGACGGCGATGAAACTCAACGCCGCGCTCGGCGAGCTGATCGGCCACTATCGCGACTCCCTCACCGAGTACAACTACTCCATCGCACTGTTCGGCACCCCCTCGGCGACGGAGCCGTGGGGCTGGCAACTGTGGGGCCACCACCTCGACGTGCACTGCTTCATCATCGGCCGGCAGATGGTCCTCACCCCGACCTTCATCGGGGCCGAGCCCACCGAGGCCGACCGCGGTGTCCACAAGGGCCTGCGCCTGTTCGACGAGCAGCGGGCGGCCGGACTCGGCCTGCTGCGCGGCCTGCGCCCCGAGCAGGCACGTCAGGCCGTTCTGCACCCATCGATCCGGGTGCAGGACCTGCCCGCCGACCTCGCCGATCCGGTCAACGGCAGGCACCTGGGCGGCGCCGCCCAGGACAACCGCGTCATCCCCTACGCGGGGCTACCGGCCGGCGGACTGTCCCACCGGCAGCGGGAGTCGCTGCTGCACCTGGTCGGGACCTACGCGCGGCGGCTCCCGGACGGTCCCGCCGCCGCGTTCATGGCGGACGTCGAGCGGCACCTCGGTGACACGCACATCGCCTGGATCGGCGGGAGCGGCGACGACGACGCCTTCTACTACCGCGTCCACAGCCCCGTCGTCCTGATCGAATACGACTGCCAGCGAGGCGTCTTCCTCGACAACGAGGAGCCCGAGCCGTTCCACGTCCACACCATCGTCCGCACCCCCAACGGCGGCGACTACGGACGCGACCTGCTGCGCCGCCACCTCGCCCGCCACCATCCACAGCGGCGCGCCGGACGCTGACAACGGTCGTGGGCGTGATCGTCGCATGTGGATCGCGTTGCGACGATCACGCCCACGGTTCATTCCAGGGTCAGCTCAGCGGACGCCAGGGGCCGTGCGGATCGCCCGGCTGCTGGTTGCGGGTCCACCAGGTGGCCCTGTACCGGTGGCCACGGTGTTCCACCACGTCACCGGCCACGAAGATGCGGCTCGGTGTCCAGACGGCGGTCCCGTCGGCGGTCGTGGCGATCTCCTGCCACGGCCCGTTCGGGTCGCCCGGCGCCTGGTCGCGGGTCCACCACGCCGCCCGCCAGAGCGCGCCGCGGTAGGTCACCTCGCTGCCTCCGGTGTAGACGGTGCCGGGGGCCCACGCGGGGGCCTTCGCCACGGTGAAGGCGCTGACGGCGCTGCGGGTCACGTGGCCCGCCGGGTCGCGCAGCTCGGCGTACCACTCGTAGGAGCCGCCCCGGGTGAGGCCGTTCAGCACCACCGAGACCCGCTCGGCGCCGACCGCCGGCCGTACGTCACCGACCTGCTTTCGCGGGCCGGCCGCGACGGTGAGCGATTCGGCGGCGAGGGTGCGTGTCGTGCTGCCGCCGAGGTCGATGTCCAGGGCGAAGTTCTCCGTGTCCGCGCCGTGGAAACCGGGGATCGCGCCCTGGGGGACCTTGTGGTGCCAGTTCCCGTCGGACGTGGCCTTGCCCAGCAGCGGCGACCAGGTGTTGAAGTAGATCAGGTCGTTCTCGGCGTCGACGCTGATGTGCTTCAGGTACTCCTGCCCGCCGTACACGCGCGACTGGTAGTCGGTCAGTACGCCGTAGACGCGGTTGCCGCCGGCGGTCTGCCGGGAGGCGACGCCGGTGCCGGCGATGTGGCCGCCGAGCACCAGTTTGACGTTCGGGTACGGGTCGATCAGCGCCCTGGTGACGTTGTCGTTCGACCAGCCGTTGACGCCCTGGTTCACCGAGTTGTGGTTGGCGATGATCACCGCGTGGTCCTGATGGGCCTCGATGACGCGCTTGGCCCAGGCCAGGCCGGGGTCGCCGGCGTTGTCCGCGGAGAAGAAGCCGACGGTGATCAGCAGCAGCTTCGCCCCGTCGATCTCGGCCGTGTAGTAGTAGTTGTCGATGTTGTCGCTGCCCCCGAACCGCCAGGGGCCGCCCTTGAGACTCTTCTCGAACCGCTCCATCGGGAAGTACTTCGGCAGCATCACCCGGCCGTTGCGCGCGTCCGAGTAGTCGTGGTTGCCCCACGAGATCATGTACGGCAGGCCCGCCTTCTCCAGCGCCCGCGCCGACGGCTCGGCGTTCTCCCACTGGTACTCCTGCGACAGGTACTCGCGGTTGACCCAGTCGCCCGACTGGAGCACCAGCCTGGTCTTGCGCGCCGCCGCGACGCCGGCGATGTACTCGAACTGGTGGGTCATGAGGTCGGGCGTCGCCTGCGCGTAGAGCTGGGAGTCCGGTACGTGGTCGAAGGCCCAGTCGTACCGGTCGGCGGCGGGCATGGACCCGACGTTCTCGGGCAGGGCGGTCATGCCGCGCCAGACCAGCAGGTGCAGCTTGCCGCCGGCCACGACGTTCTCGGCGGCGCGGGCGGTCACGTCGAGCTGGACCGCGGCGCCGGACGGGTCCGCCCCTGAGTCCTTCAGGATCCAGCGCCCGGCCGCGTGGTCGTACACGTGGGCCGACACGGTGCGGTCGTCCCCGGAGCCCGTCCAGGTCAGGTGGAACTCCTGCTGCTTCGCCTGCTCGCCGGTCAGCGAGATCTCATAGATCTGGAACGGGTTCTCGTTGCTTCCCCTCGTCGTCGGCAGCAGTTCCTTGCCCACGGTGCCGCTGCCGGGCTTCAGCGCGCCGGGCACCCTGTCGGGGGTGGTCCCGGTGCGTACCACGACGTTCGAGCCGCTGAGCGGGATGGTCGGGCCCGCGTAGAACCTGGCCTCGACCCGCTCGCGGTCCTGGGTCTGGGGCGTCGCGCTCAGCGTGACGTTCGGGCCCTTGCCCGCGGCGGCGTCGTCGCTCACCTTCGGCGCGGCGGGCGCCACGGTGTCCTTGACCGTGACCCGGATCTGGACCGGCTCGGCCACGTCCCGCGACCCGCCGGAGGCGGGCTTGCCCGACCTGCCGATGGCGGCGGCCCCGACCGTGAGCGTCTGCTCGCCCGTCTGATTCACCGGCACGCGGACCGTGAACGGCCCCGCGTCGACCCGCTGGGTGAGCACCTGCTCGGTGCCCACCCGCGCGGTCAGCTCGGCGCGGCGGCTGACGGTGCCGGTCACCTCGGCCAGGCCCGCCTCCAGCGAGCCGCCCGCGCGCGGGGTGCCGACCACCAGCGTCAGGCGCTCGCGCGCCCGCTCGACCCGCTCGCCGAAGGTCACGGCGTCGCCGAACAGGTTCGCGTACCGGAAGGACTCGAAGGCGGGCGTGAAGGCCACCCCCGCGATCTGCACCTCATCGACCAGGCCGCGGAACGGCGTCCGGAGGGTGCCGTCGTTGGTGTAGTAGTCGCCGATCGTGGTCTGCACGGCCGGGTCCGAGAAGGTGCTGCGGTACTCGACCATCTGGCTGTGCACCTCGCGGCCGTCGACGAACACCGAGTACGTCATGCCGTCGTAGGTCTGGGTGACCAGGTGCGGCCTGCCGTCGGCGGGGAAGCCGAACCGGTGGCTCAGATCGACGTTCCCGAACTCGAAGCTGTTGCCGGCAAGGCGCGTGCCGACCTGCTTCTCCGGCCGCACGCCCTGCCAGAACGTGAGCTGCCCGTCACCGGTCGCGCTCTCCTTCGCGACCACGGGGGCCGGTGCGCCCAGCGCGGCCAGGTCCTCCTCGGTGAGGGAGTACACGCCGCTGATCGCGATCCGGTCGTGGCCGCCGCCGACGTCGCCCGCGTACTGCAGGCGCGAGGCGCCGAACCGCGCCTGGCCGGTGCCCCGCTCCGAATGACCGGTGGTGATGTCGCCGCCCACCACGAGGCCGGACTGCCGGCCCGTGGAGTCGGTGCGGCGCTCGCCGCTCGCGGTGCCGCCGCCGAAGTGCTCGACCAGGGAGTACGCCTCGCCCCACACGGCGGTGGGATCGTTGCCGGGCGCTCCGCCGCCGAAGTACGCCCACACCTGCCGCGCCGACCGGGCGGGCAGGCTCGGCACCCGGACCCACACCGTCGAGGTGCCGCCCGGCCGCCAGGTCTCCACCTCGAACGGCAGGGGAGCGCCGTCCGCGGCGAAGAAGGCCAGCTCGTCCGGCTTGACGTCGGGCGCCGCCGGGATGCGGAGCTGGACCGGCGTGCCGGTGAAGTCCGACGCGGTGTCGTTGCGGACGGTGACCATCTGACGGGCGGTCGCGCCGGGGTCGGCCCAGGCCACGGTCTTGCCGTCGGTGGAGACCAGGCCGCCCAGCTCGCGCAGCCGGCGTTCGGCGGCCTCAAGGCGCGACAGGCCGGTCAGGGCGCCGCGCTGCGCCTCGCTGAGGCCGTTCACGGCGTCGCGTACCGCGGCCACCGCCTTGGCGTCCTTCAGGGTGATGTCGGCCGCGGCGGGCAGCTCGCTGATCCGGGCGGCGACCGGGGAGATCGCGCGGTCGATGCCGAAGCCCTCGAACAGGCGGGGCACGCCGCGGTCGCGGATGTCGTACACGTTCACCGTGAGGCGGGCCGCCGTGACGTTCACCGCCGTGAAGTTCTCGCCCGCCTGCTCACCGGTGCGGTCGAACAGCCGCAGGTAGGGCTCCAGATCCACCCCCTGCGGGTCGGTGGCCTGCTTGTAGTGCTTGGCGCCCGCGGTGTTCGGCAGGAAGTAGATGGAACCCTTGGGGTCCACCGCGTACTCGACGCGCTTCCCGGCGCGGACCTCGGTGATCTTGGTGGTCTCGACCGGCCGTGCGCCCTGGACCCCCTTGGGGTCGGCGGCCAGTACCTTGGACCGGCTCATCACATGGTCGTGGCCCTGGAGCACCAGGTCGATGTCCAGCTCGTCGATCACCGGCACAAGAGTGCGGCGCATCGCCATGACGTCGCCGTCGTCCAGGTGGTTCGCCGTCGTGTAGACGCCCTTGTGCATGGCCAGGACGAGCCACCTGGCACCGGCGTCGCGCGCGGCCCTGGCGTCGGCCCGGAGCCAGTCGATCTGCTTCTTGGAGATCCCCTCGGGGCCGCCCTCGTTGGTGTTGAGCACCATGAAGTGCGCCCGGTTGTAGGTGTAGGAGTAGTACACGCCGCTGGAGCGGTTCTGGTCCTGCGGGCCCGCGAGCGTGAAGTGGTCGGCGAACGCGTTGGCCGCCGCGTCGTGGTTGCCCGACGCCGGTGCGAACGTGGTCTTCAGCAGGCTCGGGCGGGCGGCGTCGAGCAGGTCCTTCCAGTCCTGCTCCCGGCCGCCGTCCTCGACGACGTCGCCATTGTGCATGACGAACTCCGCGTCCGGCACGTGCCGGAGCGCCTTGGCGATGGTCTGCGCCGACAGCTCCGCCTCGGCCAGGTTCTGCGACTGGGTGTCGGTCAGGTCGATGAACGTGAAGTCCTCGTCCCCGCCCTTCGCCGTGCCGAACGTGCCGGTGGCGCTCCACACCTGCTCGGCCGCGTTGCCCACGCGGTAGTAGTAGGTGGTGCCGGGCCGCAGGTCGCGGGCGATGGCGCGGTAGAAGGTCTCGCCGTCCTCGCTCTCCTCGCGCTGCGCCTCGACGGTCACCGTGGCCGAGCCCTCGGGGAACTCGCGGTCGGTGCTCAGCACGGCGACGGCGCCGTCCGTGTTCAGCGCCGAATACCAGGTGAAGGCGCGCTGGGTGCCGGGGTCGCCATGGAAGGTGGTGGTGATCCGGTTCGGCGCCTCGGCCGCGGAGACGTACTTCGGCACCGGGTGGCCGAGCTCGGCGTCCCAGCTCCACTTCTCGGCGAAGTCCCAGCCCAGCTTCTCGTACGTCGCCCGCTGGGCGAGCTGTTCGGCCGCGGTGTCGGTGCCGTGCTGGTTCCTGGTGCCCGGCCCGGTGACGGTCTTCCCGCCGATGGTGATCGCGGCATTGGCCAGGTTGTTCTCCGCCGTCCAGCCCTCGTAGCCGGTGTAGCCGACGATCCGGCCGGCGAAGCCGTCGATCCCGCCCCGGTAGGCGATCGAGCCGGACAGCGCGACGTTGCCGGTGAACGAGCCGCCCGCGCTCGGGTTGCCCGGGTAGGCCACGACGTGCGCGGCGTCGATGCCGCGGGTGCCGCCCGCGCCGCCGTCGGCGGCCACGGTGAGGTTCGCCTCGACGAGGTTGTCGCGGATCGTCACGCCGCTGTTGGAGTACGCCACGAGGCCCGCGGGCATCTTCTGCGCGCTGATCGCGGCGCGTACCCAGTTGCCGGTGACGGAGCCGCCGCGCAGTTCGGCGACCAGGCCCGCCGCCTTCTCCGCGCCGGTGGCCGTGAGGCGGGCGTCGAGCACGGCGTTGCCCGTCAGGGTCGCGTCGGTGGCGACGACGGCGAGGCCGGCCACGAACCCGCCGCGCGTGCCGCCGTCGGCCGTGACGTTCGCCAGGGTGAGGCCGCGGATGGTGCCGCCGACGAGCTGCCGCACCAGGCCGAGCCGGTCGGCCTCGCCGCCGGCGCTCGCCTGCGGGGCGTAGAGCAGGCCGCTGACCTTGTGCCCCGCGCCGTCCAGCACGCCCTCGAAGCGGTTGATGCCGCCGAACGGCTCGCGTCCGGCGAAGTCGAGGTCGGCGGTCAGGGCGAAGTGCCTGTCGCCGGTGTACCGGGCGTTGCCGGCGTTGAGCTGGGCGGCGAGCAGTTCCAGGTCCTCGGGGGAGCCGATCTCGTAGGGCTGCTCGGCGGTGCCGTTGCCGAACAGCGTCGAGGTGTACTTCGGCACCGGGTGGCGCAGCGCGTCGTCCCACCGCCAGGCGTTGGCGAAGTCCCAGCCCAGCTTCTCGTACGTCGCCCGCTGGGCAAGCTGTTCGGCCGTGGTGTCGGTGCCGTGCTGGTTCTTGGCGCCCGGCCCGGTGACGGTCTTCCCGCCGATGGTGATCGCGGCGTTGGCGAGGTTGTTCTCCGCCGTCCAGCCCTCGTAGCCGGTGTAGCCGATGATCCGGCCGACGAACCCGTCGGCCTTGCCCGTGTAGGCGATCGAGCCGGACAGCGCGACGTTGCCGGAGAAGGCGGAGCCGTTCGGCGAGCCCGGGTAGCCGGTGATGAAACCCGCGTCGATGCCGCGCGTGCCACCGTCCCCGCCCGGCGCGGCGATCGTCAGGTCGGCCGCCGCCAGGTTGTGCCGCACCTGGGAGTTCTGGTTGACGTAGGCGGCGATGCCACCGGGCATCTTGGCCGCGCTCAGGGAGCCGGTCACGAGGTTGTCCTCGATGGTCCCGTTGTGCAGCTCGGCGACGATGCCGCCCACCTTCTCGGCGCTGCTCGCGGTGAGCCGCGCGCCCTTCACGGCGTTGCCGGTCAGGGTGGAGTTGGTGGCCACCACGGCGACGGCGCCGATCCAGCCGCCGGTGCTGGTCCCGGCGTCGGCCTGCACATCGTCGAGGGTGAGGTCGCGGATCGTGCCGCCCTCCAGGCGGCGGACCAATCCCAGGCGGTCGGCCTCGCCTCCCGCCGACGCCTCCCGTACGAGCCGGACGCCGCTGATCGTGTGACCGGCGCCTTCGAGTGTTCCGGTGAAGGAGTTGATCCCGCCGAACGTGCTTCCGCCGAAGTCGATGTCGGCGGTCAACCGGTAGGCCGCGCCGCCGAGACCGCCCGGGTTCCCGTTGATCGCTCCGGCGACGGTGCGCAGGTCGTCGGCCGAGTCGATCTGGTACGGGTCCCGGGGGGTGCCGCCGCCGTCGATCCCGGGCAGCGGGTCCGCCGCGTGGGCGGCGGGCACACCCGTCCCGAGGGCGGCGACGACGCCGAGCGCGGCGGCGACGCGTGCGAGGGCACGGGTGCGTGACAGGACATGGGAGTGCATGCCGGGAGTTCATCGATCAACGTTGAATGCGCTCGGGCCCACCGGCAACGCCGCGATGAACATCATGGTTTCGGCTCGTTGAATTCTTGATTTTCGGCTGATCTGCGGACCCTGCGTCACTACAGCAGAAGGGAGGCGACGCCGAGCAGCGCGCAGACGCCCAGAATGCGCAGCATCGGCCAGCGCAGGACGAACGTCATCACCAGCGCGGCGGCGACGATCGCGAGTACGGCGGGCGCGATCCCGGCGAACAGTGCGGTCACCACCGTGGTGTCCTGCCAGATGACGTAGACCGCCGACAGGGCGAGCAGGGCCAGCATGCCCGGCAGCACGAACAGGACCCCGGCGACCAGGCCGCCGCGGGTGCCGTTCAGCAGCCAGCCGACGTAGATCGCCAGTTGCTGGGCCTCGGGGCCGGGCAGCAGCATGCAGTAGTTGAGCGCGTGGTTGAAGCGCCGCTGGCCGATCCAGCGCTTCTCCTCCACGAGCGTGCGCTGCATGACGGCGATCTGCCCGGCCGGGCCGCCGAACGTCTGCAGCGAGATGCCGAACCACGCGCGCAGGGCCTGCCGGAAGGGGATCACGTCGCCGGTCACCGGCGGCGCGGCGGCGGATGCCTCGGGTCGGTCCATACGTCCTCCGTCGCCTACGCCGGGGGGCGGCCGAGCAGGAACGCCCGCTGGTAGTACTCGTACAGGCCGTCGAACAGCGGCCCGGCCAGCTCCAGGACGCGCTCGTCGCCGCAGGTCATGGACAGGCCGCGGAGGATGACATCCAGGCCGGGGGCCTCGGGGGCGTCGTAGCGCTCGTCGTCGATGTCGGCCTCGTGCACGATCTCGGCGATCTTCCACAGCACCGGGTCGCCGAGGTCGTAGCGGCGCAGGATCGTCTCGAAACTGCAGTCGGGGCCGTGGTGGGACAGATCGACCCCGCGCATGTCGAACGGCGTGGCGTCGGGCGGCACCTGCGCCGGGTCATCGACGAAGACGAAGGCCGCGTCGGGGTCGAGGTGACGGCGGATCAGCCAGGCGCACGCCGCCCGGTCGATGTGCACACCTGCTCGGGTCGCCCACTTCATCGGTTCTCGTCCTTCCGGGAGGCGGCCGCCCGCTGTTGGGGATCGGGCTTCTTGTCGGGGTCGGCCAGTGCGCGGACGGCCTGGTGGGCCGAGTCCCGCTCGGCGGGCGGGAAGAAGTCGCGGCGGGCGATGCGGCGCAGTTCGGCGCGCAGGCGTCCGGCGGTACGGGAGCGTTCGCCCGGCCTGGCGTTCGTGGCGGCCTGGGCGGCGATGATCACGGTCTGGTACTCGGCCCGGCGGTCGGCCTGCATCTGCCCGGCGATCGCGCGCTCCTGGGTCAGGCTGCCCGGCACGGCCAGCCACACGGTGGCGGTGCCCTGGCCCGCGACGATCTCCTCGGCGATCCAGTCGAACTGCTCCCGGGTACGCGCGTCGCCGGGGAGCGCCACCAGCCCATCGCCCAGCCGGGCCACGCCCAGGCGTTCCAGCTTGCGCCAGATCGCGATGCGCGGGGCCGACGGCTGGCGAGGCATCCGATAGGCCAGCAGCACCCACTGACCCACCTGCCCCGGCTGACCGGGGCGGCCGGGCAGGGCCGCGGGCTCGTGTTCCACGAACATCTCCTCACTTGGTGCAACGACAGTAACTGTAACCGTGGTTACGGTCCAGGGGAAGAGGGTGACCGTCCCAGCCGTGGACGCACCTCGGCCGACGCCAGTATGTCGGCCAGGGTGATCTTGGCCAGGAGAACGTACTCGCGCTCGCGCGCGGCCGTCCGGATGACGGCGAGCGGTCCGGCGACGGCATGCACACGTCGTTTCTCCTCGACGCCTTCGACGATCTCGATGACGTCGGCGACACTGACCTCGCCGGGACGGCGGGCCAGCCGATATCCGCTGCCGCGCCGGCCGTGCACCAACCCGGCCCGCCGGAACTGCTGGAGAATGCTGCTGCAGTATGAGCGGGGAATGCCCTGGCCGGACGCTATCTTCTCCGCCGATAACGCGTCGGGGGCCGCGGCGGCGAGGGCGACGGCGGCGCGTAAAGCGTAGTCGGTCGTCGCGGAAATGGACATCATCCCGCCCGATGGCACGCCGGCGGGCCAATGGCATGTGCATCAGGGATCATCACCGCGCAGCCACCGCTTTTAAGGTATTCCGAAATGCCAGGCCACTCTGAACGCAATACTGAAGGCCGCGCACTACGGCCATGAGATTCACCTCGCCAGGTTCGCGTGGGGGTTGCAAAGGTGCCCTCCCCGGCACTCCGGCAATGTAACCATAGTTACAGTAACCATCGCTACAGGGTGCCGGCAGGGTGTAGGTGACGGCACCCGGGCACCCGCGATCAAGCAGGTCGAATGCCGGGCATATGGCTGAGCTGGGCAGACGTGATGTTGACGATGCAACGCTGTGCGATGTGACGGTGGTTACAGTAACCTGAGCAATACCATGCGCCTCTGGCCAGCGACGACAGCGGGTCACGGAGCGACAGAGAAGCTTCGCGAAGGGCTTGCTCTGAAGCGCTTCACGGCACTTTAATGCTCCGTACATCGACATTACGAGTCGGAAATAGGGGAATCATGGAATCGCGCAGGCTTCGGGCTGTGGCGACGGCCACTGCTGTGGCGTCACTTACGGCCTTGGTCGCCGCCTGCGGGCGCGACAGCGGCAGCGGCGGCGGGACGAGCGGCAAGATCGAATTATCGCTCGTCGCCTATTCGACACCACAAGCCGCATACGAAAAGATCATCCAAGCCTTCCAGGCGACACCGGAAGGCAAGAACATCACCTTCACCAAATCCTTCGGCGGATCGGGCGACCAGAGTCGCGCGGTAGAAGCAGGCTTACAAGCCGATATAGTCGCATTCTCCCTCGAACCGGACATGATGCGCCTCGTCAAGAAGGGCCTGGTCGCCGACGACTGGAACGCCGGCCCGGCCAAGGGAATGGTGACCGACTCGGTCGTCGTCATCGCCACCCGCCGGGGCAACCCGAAGAACCTCAAGACCTGGGACGACCTCGCCAAGCCCGGCGTCGAGGTCATCACCCCCAACCCGTTCACCTCCGGCGGCGCCCGTTGGAACGTGCTAGCCGCCTACGGCGCCAAATCCGCCAAGGGAACCGACAAAGCAGGCGGAATCGCCTACCTTAATGCCCTGTTCGCCAATGTGCCGGTACAGGATGACAGTGCACGTAAATCGCTACAGACGTTCTCCAGCGGTAAGGGCGACGCCATCCTGGCCTACGAGAACGAGGCGATCTTCGCCCAGCAGAGCCGCCAGCCCATCGAGTACACCGTTCCAGACTCCACCATCCTGATCGAGAACCCCGTCGCGGTGACCAGGAAGTCGGCCCACCCGGCCCAGGCCAAGGCGTTCCTGACGTTCCTGTACACCCCGCAGGCCCAGAAGATCTTCGCGGCCAACGGCTACCGGCCGGTGATCGAGGGCGGCGTGCCGGGCGTCACCTTCCCGTCCCCGCCGGCGCTGTTCACCATCGGCGATCTCGGTGGCTGGCCGAAGGCCACCGCCGAGTTCTTCGATCCCAAGGGCAGCGTCATGGCCGATGTCGAGCGCAGGCTCGGCGTCTCGATCGAGGCGAAGTGACCGGTTCCGCACAGACGGTCTCCGCCTCACGCGCCGGGCCGAGAGGCGCCCGGCGCCGCGCCAGCGGCACCGCGCTCGGGCTGGGCGCGGCCATCCTCTACCTCAGCCTGATCGTGCTGATCCCGCTGTCCGCCGTGGTGTGGCGCTCGCAGGAACGCGGACCCGGTGGTTTCTGGGAGGCGGTCACGACGCCCGACGCCTGGGCCGCGCTGACCCTCACCGTCGGAGCGTCGGTCGTCGTCGCAGGGATCAACCTGGTGATGGGGACGATCATCGCCTGGGTGCTGGTGCGCGATCGGTTCCACGGCAAGGCCATCGTCGACACGCTCATCGACCTGCCGTTCGCGTTGCCGACCATCGTCGCGGGGCTGGTACTGCTCGCGCTGTACGGCCCGAGCAGCCCGCTCGGCATCGATCTGGCCTACAGCCAGGCCGGAGTCGTACTGGCCCTGCTGTTCGTCACCCTGCCGTTCGTGGTCCGGACGGTCCAGCCGGTCCTGCTGGAGTTCGACACCGCGATGGAACAGGCGGCGGCGTCCCTCGGCGCCGGATCGGTGCAGATCTTCCGCCGGATCGTGCTGCCCAACCTGCTGCCGGCGATGTTGTCGGGCACCGCGCTGGCCTTCGCCCGGTCGATGGCCGAGATCGGGTCGGTCGTGCTGATCTCCGGGAACCTCCCCTTCAAGACCCAGGTGGCGTCGGTGCACATCTTCGGTCAGATCGAGACCGACAATCCCATGGGGGCGGCCGCGGTCTCCACCGTGCTGCTCGCCGTCGCCCTGGCGATGTTGGTCACCCTCGATCTGCTGCAGCGCTGGGGAGGCCGCCATGGCTAGCCCCACCGCCGGACACGGGCTCGCCACGCGCCCGAGGTACGCGCTGCGCCTCCTGGCGCTGGGCTACCTGGTGTTCCTCCTGGTCCTGCCCGTCGTCCTCATCGGCTGGCGGACCTTCCAGGGCGGCATCGGGCCCGTCCTGGACGCGCTCACCTCGTCGCAGGCCCAGTCGGCGTTCCGCGTCACACTGATCGTCGCGTTCTGGACCGTGCTCGCCAACACCGTCTTCGGCGTGGGGGTGGCGCTCCTGCTGGTACGGCGCGACTTTCCCGGCAAGCGGTTGCTGAACACGCTCATCGACCTGCCCATGGCCGTGTCCCCGGTCGTGGTCGGACTCGCGCTCATCCTCGTCTACGGACGCTTCGCCCCCGTGGGCGCCCGGCTGGAAGACCTCGGCATCCAGGTCATCTTCTCCACCCCGGGCATGGTGATGGCCGCCGTGTTCATCTCGCTGCCCCTGGTCGTCCGGGCGGTGATCCCCGTACTGGAGGAGCTCGGGGACGAACAGGAACAGGCGGCCCGCACCCTGGGCGCCGGCTCCTGGCAGACCTTCCGCCGCATCACCATCCCGGGGATCCGCTGGGGCCTGGCCTATGGCGTCGTGTTGTGCCTGGCCAGGGCCCTCGGCGAGTACGGCGCGGTCGCCGTGGTCTCCGGGCGGCTGGTCGAGAAGACGCAGACCCTGACCCTGTTCGTCGAGGAACGCTTCCAGAACTTCGACGAACACGCCGCCTTCGCCGCGGCGACCGCCCTGGCCCTGGTGGCCGTGGTCACCCTCCTGCTCATCAAGATCCTTCGCCCGAAGGGCTGAATCACATGGCCATCGAAGTACGCAATGTCGTCAAGAGGTTCGGCGTGACCCCCGTATTGCGGGACGTCTCCATCGACGTGGCCTCCGGCTCGCTGACCGCGCTGCTCGGCCCGTCCGGTGGCGGCAAGTCCACGCTGCTGCGGGTCATCGCCGGGCTGGAGATCCCCGACGCGGGCACCGTGGCGATCTCCGGCGCGGACGCCACGAACCTGCCCCCGCAGAAGCGCAACGTCGGGTTCGTCTTCCAGCACTACGCCGCGTTCAAGCACATGACCGTGTTCCGGAACGTGGCCTTCGGCCTGGAGATCCGCAACCGGCCCAAGGACGAGATCCGCCCCCGCGTACGCGAGCTGCTGGAACTGGTCCACCTGGAGGACTTCGCCGACCGCTACCCCGCCCAGCTGTCCGGCGGGCAGCGCCAGCGCATGGCCCTGGCCAGGGCCCTGGCCGTCGAGCCGCAGGTGCTCCTGCTGGACGAGCCGTTCGGCGCGCTGGACGCGCAGGTCCGTAAGGAACTGCGAACGTGGCTGCGCCGCCTGCACGACGAGGTCCACGTCACCACCGTGTTCGTCACCCACGACCAGGAGGAGGCGATCGAGGTCGCCGACACCATCGTCGTCCTCGCCGACGGCCAGGTGAAGCAGATCGGCAGCCCGGACGAGGTCTACGACAACCCCGCCGACCAGTTCATCATGCGCTTCCTCGGCCCCGTCACCGAGCTGGAAGGCCACCTGGTCCGCCCGCACGACATCGAGATCAGCACGGACGGGCACGGCGGCGGCATCTCCGCGACGGTCTCCCGGGTGGTGCGGCTGGGCTTCGAGGTCAGGGTGGAACTGCTCATCGACCAGAAGGAGGCGTGGGCCCAGGTCACCCGGAGCACCATCGATGACCTGGACCTCCGCCCCGGCCAGGCGGTTCGCGTCCGCCCGAGCCCGAGCGCCCGCCCGCTCGCCCTGAGTACGAGATGAACCGTCCCGCTGGAGCCGCCGTCAGCCGGAGGCCGCCGAGCCGGGTCGTTCCGCCAGGTCCTTGATCCGCAGCAGGCGGGTCTCCCAGGAGCGGCCGATCCGGTCGAGTTCCCGGGCCAGCGCGCCGAGCCGGGCGCCGATGGCGAGGTAGACGACCTCGCGCCCGCGCTGCTCGGACTCGACCAGCCCGACCTCGCGCAGCACCTCCAGGTGCTTGCCGATCGCCTGGCGGCTCACCGGCAGGACCCTGGCCAGCGCGCTCGCCGACATGGGGCCTTCGCCGAGCCGGGTGAGGATGTCCCAGCGCGTCGGGTCGCCGAGCGCGGCGCACATGACGGGGAGGGGGGCGGTCACGAGCGGGTCGTGCGGGCCGCGGCGGACTTCTCGGCGAAGGCCTTCGCGGCCTGCAACTCGGCGAGCCACCCCTTGTCGTTGCCCTCGCGTTCCTTCAACCAGGCGGCGGGGTCGGCGGAGAGGCCGGAGAACCCGCTCTCCACGACGCGCAGCGTCACCCCGGCGCCGTCCCGCTCGTCGATCCAGAACTCGACGAGGGTCGAGGGCGATGACTCGTCCCGGTACGGGGTGCCGATCCAGTGGAACGCCGCGTAGCGCGGCTTGTCCAGCTCCACCGTACGGAACCGGAACTCGCCCAGCGCCGGATGGCGCACCACGGTCACGTCGCCCTCGTGGCGCAGGTCGGGGGCGGGATCGACCTCGCCGTCGTTGATGTACCAGCCGGGGCGCACGACCAGGTCCCAGACCCGCTCGGCCGGGGCGTCGATGTCGATCCGCCGGGCGATCCGGTCGAGTTCGGCCAGTTCGGCGTCGGTGTAGGTGGTGTTCATGACTTCCCCTCTCACGCATCCATCTGCAACTCCACAATTGCACATCAGGACAGCGTCTGCAACCTTGGCGTTGCACATTGTGCGGATCCGGGATGGTGAGGGGGAGCGTCACTTTCCGGCGCCGACGGTCATGCCCTCGATGATGCGGTGGCCGAGCCAGACGTAGACGGCGACGATCGGCAGGACGACGATGACGACACCGGCGAACAGGCCGCCCCAGTTGGAGGTGTACTGCATGGTCTGGTAGAGGCCGAGCAGCGCCTGGGGGAGGGTGTACCGGTCGTTCTCGGCGATCAGCATGAGCGCGAGCAGGGTCTCGTTCCAGAGGCTGACCGCGGTCAGGATGAGCGCGGTGATCAGGCCAGGCTGGGCGAGGGGGAGCATGATCGTGGTGAAGATGCGCAGGCCGCCCGCGCCGTCGAGGGCGGCGGCCTCCTCCATCTCGCCGGGCAGGGTGCGGAAGAACCCGGTGAGCAGGAAGACGCAGAACGGCAGGGACATGGCCACGTAGATCGCGTAGAGGCTGATCCGGTCGTCCCACCAGCCGAAGGCGCCGTAGAAGAACAGCGAGACCTTCTGGGCGAGGATGAAGACGGGGATGATCACGGCCTGCATCGGGATGCCCATGCCGACCGCGAAGAAGGTGGTGACGGGCCCGCCGGTGCGCCTGCCGGTGCGGGTCAGCACGTACGCCGCCGGAGCGGCCAGCGCGATCGTCGTCAGGGTGGCCGCGGCGACGATCACGATGGAGTTGAAGAAGCCCTGGCCGAGCTGGGACACGCTCCACGCGCTGTCGTAGTTCGACCACTGCGGGCCGGCCGGGAGTTCGAGCGGCGAGCCGAAGACCTCGCGGCTGCTCTTCAGCGAGGTGAGCGCGATCCAGCCGAACAGGAAGACGTTGAAGGCCGCCCACATCCACAGCAGGACGCGGGTGCCGTGGCCGAGAAGCCCGCCCATCAGAAGGTCACCGCCTCACGGCGCATGACCCGCCGGATCAGGACGACGAGGACCACGATCAGCGCCACCATGACGACGCCCATGGCGCAGCCGTAGCCCATCTCGTAGGCGGGACTGCGGCCGCCCATGGTCATGATGAACTGGTAGATCGGCACGGTCCTGGCCTGCTCGGGCGGGGCGTCGGTGGTGCCGGTGAACGCGTAGATGAACTCGAAGATCTTCAACGCGTTGATCACCCACAGCACGGCGGAGATGGCGATGACGTCCCAGCTCAGCGGCAGCGTGACGTACCACCACTGCTGGAGCTTGTTCGCCCCGGCGAGCTGGCTGTCCTCGTAGAAGTAGCCGGGGATGCGGTCGGCGCCGGCCATGAGCAGCATGACGTAGAAACCCGTGGTCACCCAGATGACGCCGACCAGGATGGTGGTGAACAGCCGGTCCGGCGACAGCCACGGCCGGGCCAGCGAGGACAGCCCGACGCCGCGCAGGCCGGCGTTGACGATGCCGTTGGGGTCCAGCAGCAGCCCGAGCCCGACGCCGATGGCGATCGGCGAGATGATGTAGGGCAGGAACAGCAGGGCCTGCAGCCCCCTGCGGAACCGCATCCCGCGCAGCAGCGCGCTGATGACGAACGCCAAGGCGAAGATGACCACGCCGCAGATCACCAGGATCTTCAGGGAGTTCCAGAACGCGGTGGTGAAGGCGGTGTCGTTCCACAGGCGCTCGTAGTTGCGGGTGCCGACGTACTTCATCTGGTCACCGGAGCCGCGCCAGGACTGGAAGCTGATCCAGATGCCGCTCAGCGCGGGACCGACGAACAGCAGCAGGTAGACCGCGAGGGCCGGGGCGACGAGCGGCCAGTACAGCTTTCTGTGCTGCTGGGTGAGGGCACTGGTCGGGGCGGGCCCGGCGGGGACGCGGGCCGGTTTCGGGGTCGGGGCGACGGTGGCGCCCGTCGTGGTGTCGGCCATTGCTCGTGCGGTCAGCCGTTCGCGTGCAGCTTGACGGTCTCGTCCTTGAGCCGCTTGACGAAGCCGGTGGCGTCGAGCTTGCCGTTGAAGAAGTCGGCGTTGGCCTGCTCCCACACGTTGGTCACCCACTGCGGGGTGGCGGCAGCGGCGTTGTCGCCGGGCAGGAAGAAGTTCGACCCGGCGGCCAGGTACTCCTTCTGGTAGTCGGCCAGCTCCGCGGGCGCGGCCACGTCGGCGCGCGGGGTGAGGTTCTTCGCCGCGGACGAGATCTTGCCGATGCGGCCCTTGTTCATGAAGAACCGGATGAACTTCTTCGCCTCGGCGGAGTTCGCCGCGCCGGAGGGCACCGCGAAACCGATGACCCCGGCGTCGGCCGCGCCGTTGCCCTTGCCGCCGGTGACCGACGGGAAGGGGAAGGACCGGTAGGTGAACCCGGAGGCGGCCTGCGGGCCGGTCTCGCTGGGCGCCCACGTGCCCATCAGCAGGATGTCGGCCGGCGTCTTGCCGCCCGCCCAGTTGTTCTGCTGGACCGGCCATTTGGTGGAGTTGAAGTCCTTGACGAGGTACCCGCCCTTGATCAGCTTCTCGACGTCCTTCGCCGCCGCCAGGAACGCCGGGTCGTCGAAGGTGGCGCCGGTCTTGTCCTGGGCCGCCTTGTTCAGCAGCCCGACACCGCCGTGGCGGATGATGGACCAGGTGGTCCAGTAGGCCGCGTAGAACTTGACGTCCCCGTCGAGCGCGAGCGGGGTGCGGCCCTTGGCCTTCTGGGCGTCCAGCCAGGTGAGAAACTCCTCCCAGGTCGCCGGGCGGCGGTCACCGAGGCCGTTCGCGGTGTCGGCGGCGTTGTACCAGATGGTGGAGCCGACCACCTCGTACGGGACCACGTACGGCTCGCCGCCGCTCGTCTTGTAGGCGGAGACCAGCCCGGCGGGGATGACGTCGCCGACCTTGCCCTGCTCGCCGTCGATGGTCCCGGCGTAGACGTCCGCCAGCCCCATGACGCCGTTGACCTTGGCGAGGTTGCCCGCGATGGCGCCGCCGTCGTTGTCGGTGAGGTCCGGCGGGTTGCCGGTGTTGAGCCGGGCGGCGACGGTCTTGAGCACGTCCCGGCCGGTCCACTGCACGTTGACCTTGACGCCGGTGGCCTTGGTGAACTCGTCGATCGCGGCCTGGAGCACCTTCTGCTGGTCCTCGCCCTGCTTCCACATCGACCAGTACGTCAGTTGCCCGCCGGTCGCGGCCGGGTCCTTGCCGCCGCAACCGGTCAGCGGCACGGTGGCGATGGCCGCGATCGTGGCGGCGAGCAGCGCCCGCCGGTGACGCAGAATGTTCATGATCTTGCTCTTTCTCGCAGGGGGTGGGGAGCGGCGGTGGGTCCGTCAGCTCATGCGGAAGTCGTACTGCGGGGGGAGGGGGTGGTCGGTGCCGGACCGGCCGGCCGCCTTGTCGCGGGCCTCGTGGTACCTGGACCACAGCTCGGCCAGGGAGTCCTCGCCTTCGCGCAGGTCATCGACGGCCAGGGTGAGATCGGCCAGGCGGGTCGCCCGCTCGGGCCGGCCCGCCCGGATCGCGGCGATGCACTCCAGCATGCGGACGCGGCCGTGCGCGCGCAGCCCGGGGGGCAGCGCGTCCACGAACTGCAGGGCCTGGGCCGGGTCGTCCATGCCGATCAGGGCGTCGAGGGTTTCGATGGCCAGCGCGCGTACGTGCGGTGCCAGGGCGTACGCCTCGCGCAGCAGGCCCGCCGCCGCGGCGGGATCGCCGGCCTGCCGGGCGAGGACGGCCAGGTTCCGCAGTGCCCAGGGGGTGCGGGTGCGGGCGGCCGAGGACGTCCAGGCCGAGCGCGCGCCGTCCGGATCGCCCGCGTGGTACCTGGCCACGCCCAGGTGCAGCAGCGTCAGCCAGTTGGGGGCGGCCGCGTCGAGCAGCGCCAGCCAGTCCGGCCCCACCTGGTACGACGCGGGCGCGTCCCCGGGCGGCCCGGCGGCCATCTGCCCGGTGGTGACCAGTCGCAGCCACGGCTCCTGCTCGAGGCCCAGGGTGGACTCGGGGAAGGGGGTGGCGGGCAGGTCCAGGCGGCGAAGCCGGGCCTCCAGCGCGCCCCACCCGGAACCGGCGTGCAGGATCTCGGCGGGCGGCTGGTCCAGGCAGCCCTCGACGGAGTCCATGGCGGACCGGGGGAGCAGTGCCTCCAGAGCGGCCTCGGGGTCCCCGGCGGCGTGCAGCCGCCCGTACGCCTCGGTCCACGACCAGCTCTCCCCGCCTGGCAGCGGCAGGTGTTCAAGCTGGGTGCGGGCCAGGCCGGCCTGGATCTCCAGATACGGCTCGCCGGCGGGGGAGAGCCATTCCTGCCAGCGCTTCCCCCCGGCGCTCTGGCCCCACACGAACAGCTTGCGTCCGGCCAGCCGGTCGGTGGAGGTCTGCACCAGGCCCGAGCCATCGGCGTCGAGCGCCGCGATCCACCTGCGGTTTCCCATGGGGATGTCGAAGAAGTGGTCGGCGGCGCGGGGCATGGCGCAGGGGTCGCCATCGGGGGCCGCCACGTAGTCGAGGGTGACACCGTCGTGTCCGCGCCAGGCGTGCGACGCCGGTACGTGCACCCGCGTGCCGGGCCGCTCCGGTACGGCGATGTTGGACCACCAGTAGACCGGCACCGGATGCGGATTGGGGTTGGTGATCCTGACCTGCACGAACAGCACCGGTGAGCCGGGCGGCGCCCAGACATCGAGCTGGTAGACCAGGTCGCGCATCCGCTCCCACTCCCACAGGCGCAGCACCTCGGCGCCGTCGGGGCGTACGACGCGGGCGGCGTGCAGCGGCGCGCAGGTCAGCGCCGTGTGGCCGGTGGTCCCCAGGTTCCATTCGACGCCACCGGCGAACCAGGCGTTGCGCAGGGCCACGTTGGCCAGTTGCACCGCCGGGTTGCGGTGCAGCAGTTCCCGGCCGGTCGGCTTGTGCGCCAGCGACCACATTCGCCCGCCCAGGCCGAGCAGGAACTCGGCCCGCAGCACGTCGTTCTCCACGACGGCGGTGGCCAGCGTCCGGTCGGTCAGGTCGCGGCCGTACCCGTCCTGCACGGTGTAGGGCAGGATCGACGCCACCCGTCCGTACGCCAGTCCGGCGGCCATGGCCTCGTCCGCCTGCGCCACCCGCGGGGAGGCCGTCCCCAGCTCAGCGGTCACCAGCGGCGGCAGCGGGTCGTCCTCCCCGAGATCGGCCATGGGGACCGTCAGGCTCGACAGGCGCACGGTGCTCATCGGCAGACCCCTTTATGATAGGCATGTAAATAAGTAAGTGCAGTAGAGTCTCGGCCCCGATGCGCTGTCAAGGGATCCGAGGGCCGCCGTTACCGATCTGTGTCCGGCGGGTGGTCGCGCCCAACGAGAACACGCAGGTAGGGCGCTATCGCCCGAAGCGGGCCGAATGGGACCGTGGTTCCTCGTATAGTTTCCGTGACCACATCAATAAGCGACCCTGACGTGGCCGCAGGGGCCGGGGTCGCCGTCCGGAAGGATGGTGCGCAGCCGTGCCGAAGCCGATGCCCGGCGCCGCCCGGGATCAGACGATGCTCCGGCGGGCCAACGAACTCACCGTGCTGGCGGTGCTGCGCGACGGAACACCGCGCGTCATGCGCGACATCGCCGACCAGACCGGGCTGTCCTGGCGCACCGCCAGCGTCGTGACCGAATCGCTCGAAGGACACGGCTGGTTAGCGGGCACCGAGGCCGACGCCGGTGACAAACGGCTGGGCCGCCCGGCGCGCAGGTACCGCTTCCGGGCCGAGGCCGGGCATGTGGCCGGTATCGACATCGGCGCGCACGCGATCTGCGTCTACCTGGCCGACCTGGCCGGGACCATCGTCGGCATGCACCGGGTCAGGGTGTCACCGGGCGAACCGGCGGCCGACCGGCTGGCCGCCGCGGAGGCCACCGTGCAGGCGGCGCTCGACGCGGCCCAGCTCGGCAACGCCGACGTGTGGGCGGCGGCGGTCGGCACCACCGGCATCGTCGGCCTCGACGGTGTCGTGACCAAGTCCGCGGTGCTGCCCGGCTGGACCGGCGTGGACCTCGGCGGGCGGATGGGCGCGCTGCTGGGCCGGCCGGTCACGGTGGCCAACGACAGCAACCTCGCCGTGCTCGCCGAGCACTGGCGCGGCCACCGCGCCGACACGATGATCTATCTGCTGGTCGGGGTCCGGCTGGGCACCGGGCTGGTCATCCGGGGTCAACTGCACCGTGGCGCGGCGGGCGCGGCCGGGGAGATCGGCGAGATCGGGGAGATCGGCTGGAGTGACGCCGCCCAGCGGCTGGCCGCAGCCGCACCCGGCCACCTCGCCGACCTCGACGGCGCCGCCAGGCACGTCTTCGCCGCCGCCCGCCACCAGGACCCCGCGGCGGTGGCGGCGGTGGACCGCTTCGCCACCGACATCGCGCGCGGCCTGACCGCCATGGTGCTGACCATCGACCCCGACGTCGTCGTCCTCGGCGGCGGCTTCGCGTACGCCGCCGACCTGCTCATGCCGCGCATCGACCAGCGGCTGGGCGAGACGTGCCCGCACTCCCCGCGGCTGGCGACCTCCCGGCTCGGCGACGAGGCGGTCGGGCTGGGCGCGGTCCGCCTGGCCCTGGACACCGTGGAGCAGCGCATCACCGGCCTGAGCAGCGGCACTCCGCTCACCCCGGCCGCGATCAGCGCCTCGGCCTGACGCGGGCCGGGCCACCTCCGGGCCGTCTTCCGGGTCGTGTACAGGGCGGCCCGGAGCGCGATCCGGCGCGCGAACGGCTCTTGACAACCATGGGATCGGCCTCTTTTACTCAAGGCACTTATTTATGTGACTTCCGAAAATCGGGAGGGCTCCCCATGTCCCGCCTCCGCCCGGTCCTCGCGGCCCTGGGTGTCACCGTCGCGGCCACAGCCGTCGTCGCGACGACATCGCCGGCCGCATCCGCCGCACCCCCGCTTCCCCCCGCCGCCACCTACACGGTCACGACCGGGGTCACCGGCCCCAACCAGTACTCCAGCGACTCTCCCGCACAGGCGTTCGTCGACAAGGACGGCACCTTCTACACCCAGCAGGCCGCGGCCCTGTACGGCCCGAAGGACCCGCGCTACTGGGACTTCTTCACCGGCACCGACTTCGACGACGCCCGCCGCTCGGCCGCGATCAGCGACGCCGTGAACCCGGACAACCCCCTGGACCGCAACAACGACACCACCTGGCGGTGCAACAACAGCCCGACCGGGAAGATCGCCTCATACTCCTCCAAACCCGACTGGCAGAAGAACTACTGCGACCTGATCGGCACCTGGGTCGATCCCGACACCGGTGACTGGATCGGGCTGGTGCACAACGAGTTCACCATGTTCCCGTTCGGCGACGGCATGCACTACGACTCGATCGACTACGCCGTGTCCACCGACCAGGGCCGTACCTGGGACATCAAGGACCACGCGATCACCTCGCCGTACAGCACCGAGCGCGGCGACACCAACGCGTTCCCGAACCAGACCTACTACTACGGCGGCGGCGACCAGCGCCTGTTCGCCGACCCCGCCTCCGGCTACTTCTACGTCTTCTACGGCTCCCAGATCATCAACAAGCCCGGCCAGGCCGGCCGGTGGAACATGCGCCACGAGCACGTGGCCAGGGCGCCGATGTCAGGCAAGATGGCGAGGGGGACCTGGCAGAAGTGGTACAACGGCGCCTGGACCGAGGCGGGCATCGGCGGTAAGGAGAGCAACATCGTCCCGGTCACCGCGGACGACCCCAACGGCTACACCCCGCCGGACAAGGACTACGACCCGCTCAACACCGGCTCCATCGACCAGCAGGTCGCCGCGGGCGAGATGCCCGACCAGTCGCCGCTGCTGTACATGAGCGTCACCTACAACGCCTACCTCGGCCTCTACCTGGCCACCGCCAACCCGGTCAACCCGTACAATGGCACCAGCCCCATGCCGGTGTACGCCTCCGACGACCTGTCCACGCAGAAGTGGTACAAGATCGGTGACACCGGCGGCGTCCGGTACGGCGACTACTGGTACCACTGGCTCGTCGATCCGGTGGGCAAGATCGGCGGCACGGTCACCGGTAAGACCTTCCGTGAGTACTGCGACTACGGCTGCCCCGCCGGCCGCGCGGAATGGCGCAACATCACCCTCGGCAGCAGCGCCCCCGCCGCGCCGGTGAACCCGAGCCTCGCGTACCGGATCAGCAGCTCCTCCGGCCGGACCCTGGCCCAGGTCTCCGGGTCATCGGCGACCACCTCGGTGGCGTCGCCCACCGGCTCGGCGCGGGAGAAGTGGACCTTCCAGCCCACCGGCGACGGCGCCTACGTCATCGTCAACGTGGGCAGCGGGCAGGCCCTCGGCGTCGACTCCGGCACGACCACCTCCCGCGCCTGGGGCGCCAAGCTCACCGTCGCCCTCGCCGACGGCACGGCCGGGCAGCAGTGGTTCATGGTCGAGAACGTCTCGCCCGCCGGCTCCTACCGCCTGGTCAACCGGTACAGCGGCCTGGTGCTCGGCATGTCGTCGGACGCCGGGCGGCCGGTCGAGACCACCCCGGCGCGGTCGTGGACCAACGCCACCGGCAGCCCCGTCGGCGGCACCCGCACCGCCGCCGAGCAGACCCTCACGCTGAAGGCCGCCGGCCAGGGCATCAACCTGGCCCTGAACAAGCCCGCCACCGCGCAGAGCGACCGGCCCGGACACGCGGCTAGCCGGGCCGTCGACGCCAACGCCAGGACGTACTGGGCCACCAACGGGTCGCTCCCGCAGTGGTGGCAGGTCGACCTGCAGGGCGTCTACCGGCTCAGCAACGTCACCGTCACCAACGACCACCGTCCCAGGCGCTCCTACCAGTACAACGTCCAGCCCAGCACCGATGGCAGGACATGGACCACGATCGCCACGAAGGACTCCACCGGCACCAGTGACGGTCACCTGGTGACCGAGACCGCCCGGTACGTACGGGTGAACATCACCGGCAGCTCCGAACGCGCCGGCGGCCGCATCGCCGACGTCGTCGTCAACGGCATCCCCGCGCCGAACCTGGCCCTGAAGAAGCCGGCCACCGCGCAGAGCGGCAAGGCCGGGCACGCCGCCGACCTGGCGGTGGACGCCGACACCGGCTCGTACTGGGCCGCCGGCGGCCCGCTGCCGCAGTGGTGGCAGGTCGATCTGCAGGGCATCTACCAGCTCGGCAACATCACCGTCGTCAATCCGCCCGGCCGCGGCCGCACCTACCGGTACAACGTCCAGACCAGCACCAACGGCACGACGTGGACCACGGTCGCCACCAAGGACACCGCCACCCCGGCGACCGCCACCGGGGACCTGCACTCCCTGGCCACGACCGCCCGGTACGTACGGGTGAACGTGACCGGCGCCTCCGCCGGCGCCGACGGCCACCTCGCCAACGTCATCGTCAACGGGATCCCCGCCCCGAACCTGGCCCTGAACAAGCCCGCCACCGCGGACAAGAGCGAGGCCGGGCATCCCCCGGTCATGGCCGTGGACGCGGACGCCGGGTCGTACTGGTCCACCTGGCCGCTGCCGGGGTGGGTGCAGGTCGATCTGCAGGACGTCTACCGGCTCAGCAACATCACCGTCACCAACTACCACGGCGACAACCGCTACTACAAGTACAAGGTCGAGGTCAGCACCGACGGCACGACGTGGAGCACGGTCGCCGCCAAGGACACCACCACCCCGGCGACCAGCGCCGGTGACAGCCACCCGGTGGCCGCCACCGCCCGGTACGTACGGGTGACCATGACCCACAACTCCGCCAACCCCAGCGCGCACATCACCAACGTCGTCGTCAACGGCACCAAGCCCGCGGCCGGCTAGGCCGTCCTCCCAAAGAGGTCTCCGGTGGCCGGTGCGAGCGGCACCGGACACCGGAGACCTCATGGCCGGCGTGGCGGTGACGACCTCGTGCTCACCCCGGGAGCCGCCGCTTGACTTCATGTTGACCTTAACTTGCAGACTTGCTCCCACGACAAGCGATGACCGCTCATGGGAGGCAAGAGATGTTCGATGTCGTCATCGTCGGCGGAGGCCCGGCGGGCATGGCCGCCGCGCTGGGCCTCGTACGCGGCCTCGGCCTGTCGCTCGGCGTGGCGGTCTTCGGCACCCTCCTCACCCGCGAACTCCAGGGCCGCGCCCCGAGCCCGGCGGCCACCGCCGCCGCCATCCCGGATGTCCTGTTCTGGGGCGCGCCGGCCGCCGCCGTACTGATGGCCCTGCTCACCCTGCTGCCCCGCGAAGCCCATTGACGCGACCGGGACGGCGGGGTACGTTCCGGTTGATTTCACGATTGCTCAAGGGAAATCCGGTGAGATGCCGGTGCGGACGCGCCACTGTATCCGGGACGTAGATCCCGGGAGCCAGGTCGCTTGGCGGTCGTGACCTCGTGAGATGGGACGCGTGACCCTGAGGAGGCTCCACATGAGTGGCTTGTCCACGCCGTCCACCCCGTCCACCATCCCCTTTCCGCGCCTGCGGCCCTGGCTGCTGGTCATGCCCGTGCTGCTGCTCGTCGCGTACCTGGTCCTGATGGACAACGGCGCGGTCTCCCAGACCGGCGCCTTCCTGCACGAGCTGATGCACGACGGGCGGCACCTGCTCGGCGTGCCCTGCCACTAGAGGCCGGAGTGGTACGCACCCTGCTGGTCAGGGGCCTGCTCGTGGGGCTGCTGGCCGGACTGATCGCGGGCGGCTTCGCCTTCGCCTTCGGGGAGCCGCGGGTGGACGACGCCATCGCCTTGGAGGAGGCCGCCGCGCATGCCACGGCTCCCGAGCACGACCATGGGGAGGAGGCCGAGGTCGGCAGGCCGGTGCAGAAGGCCGGTCTGTTCCTGGCCACCGGCCTGTACGGGCTCGCCGTGGGCGGCGTCTTCGCGCTCGTGTTCGCGGGTCTTCGCGGGCGGGTCGGGCCGGGGTCCGATGGACGGCTCGCGCTGGTCGCGGCCGGGACGGCGTTCATCGCCGTCATCCTCGTGCCGTTCGTGAAATATCCCGCCAATCCTCCCGCCGTGGGTGACCCGGCGACCATCAACGCCCGCACGCTGCTCTATCTGACGATGATCCTCGTCGGCCTGGCGGCGACCGCCATCGCGGTGGCCACCGCCCGCAGGGTCACCGTGGATCCATGGGCGCGCGGGGTGTCGGCGGTCGCCGCGTTCCTCGTGCCGGTGGTGGCCGCGTGGTGGCTGCTGCCCACGGTCGATGAGGTGCCCGAGGGTTTTCCGGCCACGCTGCTGTGGCAGTTCCGGCTCGTCTCGATCGGCACCCAGCTCGTCTTCTGGACGGCGTTCGGCGTGCTGTTCGGCTGGGTGAGCGACCGGGCGGCGCGGCGTACGATCGCGCCCGTGCCGGGCTGAACCGGAGGGTGCGCTTCGTCCGGCACGCCACGACGCCGGGGATGCGGGCGGCCCGCTTCCCCGCCGACGAGGACGCCGACCCGGCCGGGCTCGCCAAGGCCGCCGCGCTGGGCTTCGCGGCGGCCTGCCCGGTATGGACGGCGCCCGGCAGGGCCGCCCGGCAGACCGCCCAGGCCATGGGACTGCCTGCGCGGGAGGCCGCCGCCCTTCGCGAAGCGGACGTCGGCCGGTGGCGCGGCCTCGCGTACGACCAGGTGGCGCCGGAGGCGCTGGCGAGCTGGCTCACCGACCCGGACGCGGCCCCGCACGGCGGCGAATCCCTGACGGCGCACGCGGGCAGGGTGGCGACCTGGCTCGACTCGATACGTGACGAGCCGGACCAGATCGCCATCTGCGATGCCGGAACCATCAGGGCGGCGCTCGGCCACGCCCTGGGAACCGGCCCGCTCGGCACCGCCCGCTTCGACCTCGCCCCGCTTTCCGTCACCGGGCTCACCGTGACCCGGAGCGGCTGGCGGATCGCCTACGTCAACCGAAGGCTCTGAACCGGCCCCGACCCTGACGCAGGGGCAAGGTCCCGGCATGGTGGCATGACCCCTGACGGATGCTCCTCAGGCGTTGAGCAGGTCGAGGGCGATGTCGACGATCATGTCCTCCTGGCCGCCGACGAGGCGGCGCCTGCCCACTTCGAGCAGGATGGCGCGCGTGTCGACGCCGTACTGCCGGGAGGCCGCCTCGGCGTGCCGCAGGAAGCTGGAGTACACGCCCGCGTAACCCAGGGTGAGGGTTTCGCGGTCCACCTGGACCGGGCGGTCCTGAAGCGGGCGGACGATGTCGTCGGCGGCGTCCTGGAGGGCGAACAGGTCGCAGCCGTGCGTCCAGCCGTTGAGGTCGGCGACGGCGATGAACGGCTCGATCGGGCAGTTGCCCGCTCCCGCGCCCTGCCCGGCCAGCGAGGCGTCCACCCGCGTGACGCCCTCCTCGACGGCGACGACGCTGTTGGCGACGGCGAGCGAGAGGTTCTGGTGGGCGTGGATGCCGAGCTGGGTCTCCGGGTCGAGGACGTCGCGGTAGGCGCGGATGCGCTCGCGTACGCCGTCCATGGTGAGCCGCCCGCCGGAGTCGGTGACGTAGACGCAGTGGGCGCCGTAGGACTCCATCAGCTTCGCCTGCTCGGCCAGTTCGGCGGGCGGTGCCATGTGGCTGAGCATGAGGAAGCCGGACACGTCCATGCCGATCTCGCGGGCGGTGGCGATGTGCTGGGCGGCGATGTCGGCCTCGGTGCAGTGGGTGGCGATGCGAATGGAACGCACGCCGAGGGCGTAGGACTCCTTGAGTTCGGCGATGGTGCCGATGCCGGG
The DNA here is from genome assembly GCF_003315795.1 of Spongiactinospora rosea. Classification (GTDB taxonomy): domain Bacteria; phylum Actinomycetota; class Actinomycetes; order Streptosporangiales; family Streptosporangiaceae; genus Spongiactinospora; species Spongiactinospora rosea. The sequence continues at coordinate 228,935 of NZ_QMEY01000008.1, read as the reverse complement.
CAGCAGGAGGGTCGTGAGCGTCGCGCGCCGGATGTTCTCCGCGGCGGCCTCGATCCATTCCCGGTCGGTGTTGCTGCCGGGACCGTAGTTGATCGAGGCGCCCGCCAGGCCGTCGCCGTGGGCGACCTCGATGGCGTCCACCCCGGCGGCGTCGAGGGCGGCGGCGATGCGGCCGACGTCGCGCGGGCTGATGCGGTGGCGGACGGCGTGCATGCCGTCCCGCAGGGTGACGTCCTGGATGTAGAGGTTCATACGGTGCCTCCGGCGATGCGCTCGGCGACGCGCAGCGCGGCCGAGGTCATGATGTCGAGGTTTCCGGCATAGGCGGGCAGGTAGTGGGCGGCGCCCTGTACCTCGAGGAACACCGACACGCGGGTGGTGACCGGCTCGGCGGTGAGCGTGGTGACCGGCTCGTCGACCGGGGTGAACTGCACGTCCTGCTTCAGCCGGTAGCCCGGGACGTACTCGGCGACCTCGGCCACCATCTTCTCCACCGAGGCGCGGATCTGGTCGTGGTCGGCCTCGCCGATCAGGCAGAAGACGGTGTCGCGCATGATCAGCGGCGGCTCGGCGGGGTTCAGCACGATGATCGCCTTGCCCCGCCGCGCGCCGCCGACCTGCTCGATGGCGTGCGTGGTGGTCTCGGTGAACTCGTCGATGTTGGCCCGGGTGCCCGGACCCGCCGACTTGGAGGCGATCGACGCCACGATCTCGGCGTAGTGGACCGTGGTCTGCGACGACACCGCGGCCACGATGGGGATGGTGGCCTGCCCGCCGCAGGTCACCATGTTCATGTTGGGGGCCTCCAGGTGGTGGCCGAGATTGACCGGGGGGACCACGAAGGGGCCGAGAGCCGCGGGGGTCAGGTCGATGACCCGCTTGCCGTACTGCTGCACGGCGGCGGCGTTGTGCGGGTGCGCTCCGGCCGAGGTGGCGTCGATGACGATGTCCACGTCCTCGAACTCACTCAGCCGCACCAGGCCGTCCACGCCCTCGGCGGTCACCGCGAGCCCGCGCCTGCGCGCCCTGGCCAGGCCGTCGGAGGCGGGGTCGATGCCCGCCATGGCCACCGCCTCGACCTTCTTCGACAACAGGGCCTTGAACATGAGATCGGTCCCGATGTTGCCCGATCCGATGATCGCTATTTTCACTGGTCGCTCACCGTTCCTCGCTCGCTCTCTTTTCCTGCTCCGAAGGCCGCGGTGACCGAGCCGACCCCCTCGATGCGCGCCTCGAACACGTCTCCCGGCTCGACGTCCACCATCGGCCCGAGCGCGCCGGTCAGCACGATGTCACCGGCCCGCAGCGGGAAGTCCGTCCGCGCGAGGGTGTCGGCCAGCCAGACCGCCGCGTTGACCGGGTGGCCCAGGCAGTCGGCCCCGGTGCCGGTGGAGACCTCCTGGCCGTTCCTGACCAGGCTCATCGCCGCCGTCCGCAGGTCCAGCCCGAGCAGGCCGACCGGGGTGTTGCCCAGGACGAATCCACCGCTGGAGGCGTTGTCCGCGATCGTGTCGGGCAGCGTGATGTCCCAGCCTTCGATCCTGGAGTCAACGATCTCGATGGCGGGCAGGGCGAACTCGACCGCGCGGATCACGTCGGCCGCGGTGAACGGCCCGCCGCACAGGTCCGCGCCCAGCACGAACGCGATCTCCGCCTCCGCCTTGGGCTGCATGAAGTCGCCCGGGGCGATGGGCAGCGCGTCGGGACGCCACATGTCGGCGAACAGCATGCCGAAGTCGGGCCGGTCGATGCCGAACCGGCGCTGGACCGCCGCGCTGGTGATGCCGATCTTCCGCCCGACGAGCCTTCTGCCCGCGGCGACGGCACGGCGGGTGTTGATCTCCTGGACCGCGTAGCCGTCCTCCGCCGTGGTTATCGAATCCCGGACCGGGGCGCACGCCCGGCCGGATGTGGCCGCGGCCAGGAGCCGGTCGGCGGCCTGCTGGTGGTTCATTGAGGCTCCTGCCCGATGAAGGTATGACGAAAGTGCTTCGGGGAGGGCACCGCCGATCGGGGGCCCGTTCGCGCGTTCGCGCTGGTCCATGGATATCGACCCGCCGTGCCATGGACAACAATGAGTTCCATGACACGGAACGACGGCCGCCTTTCGATGCTGGAGAGAGTGTGGCTGGTGCTGGACGCCTTCCGCCCCACCGGCGGCCCGTTGCGCCTGGTGGACGTGGCCGAGCGCTGTCATCTGCCCAAGTCCACCGCGCTGCGGCTGCTGGCCGATCTCGGCGAGCTGGGCGTGGTCGTCCGTAAGGAAGGCCGCTACTACCTCGGCAGGCGGCTGTTCGAGCTGGGCAGCATCGTCCCTCTCGAACGCGATCTGCGGCACGGCGCGCTGCCGATCATGCACGATCTCTACCAGGCCACCGGCGCGACCGTCCACCTGGGCGTGCGCGACGGCCTCGACGTGGTCTACGTGGAGAAGATCCAGCGCCCGGAGTCGCCGTCGCTGCCCTCCGCGGTCGGTGGCCGGCTTCCGCTGACCTGCACCGGCGTCGGGAAGGCGCTCCTGGCCCACGCGGAGGCGGAACTGCTGGAGGAGGTGCTCAACCGCCCGCTGCGCAGGCTGACCCCGTACTCGATCGTGGACCACGCGCGGCTGGAGGGCGAGATCCGGCGGATCCGCACGAGCGGCGTGGCCTACGAGCGGGAGGAGGCGCGGCTGGGGATCGCCTGCATCGCCGCGCCGATCTTCAGAGGCGACACGGTCGTGGCGTCGGTGTCGATCGCGGCGCCCGCGAACCGGTTCCACCCGGCCCGCCTGGCGCCCGCCGTGAAGACCGCGGCGCTGGGCGTGTCACGGGCCCTGCTCAAGGCCCTCTGACCGGTCCACTGAACCGACCCGAGCATTTCTCACCACCGCAACCTGTCTTCACGGAAAGTAGTCGGATGGCCACGCAGGGTTCCAGACTTGGGTGATCCAACCCAAGGGAGCACCGATGGGTCACGGCCACCCCCACCCCGCCCCAGATCAGGACGTCCCCCCGGCGCTCGATCCGTCCGTGCCCGACGGCGAGCTGCCGCCCGCCGACGCCTCCCGCCGCGGCTTCCTGCGCGGGGCCGGGCTGCTCGGCGCGGGCGCCGCCACCACCGTGCTGACCGCCGCACCGGACCCGGCGAGCGCCGGCGCCAGGGGCGGCTTCCGGTGGCTGGCCGGCGACCACCACGTCCACACCCAGTTCAGCCGCGACGGCCAGTACCGCGTCATCGACCACGCCCGGCACGCCCGCGGCCACGGGCTGGACTGGATGGTCGTCACCGACCACGGCGACCTCGCCCATGCCAAGATCGGCGTGGAGAAGGTCAACCCGGACATCGTGGCCGCCCGCAGGCGGCTCAAGGACCTGCTGATCTACCAGGGCCTGGAGTGGAACTGCCCGGCCGCCGAGCACGCCACCGTCTTCGTCCATCCCGGGCGCAACGAGGTGGCGGTGCTCAAGGAGTTCGAGAACGCCTTCGATGGCGAGGTCAAGAACGCCACCGGCTCCACCCCCGCCAACGAGGCCCTGGCCATCGCCGGGATCAAGTTCCTCGGCGAGCAGGTGCGCAGGCGCCGCGTCAGGGACGCGCTCTTCCTGGCCAACCACCCGGCCCGGCGCGGCGTGGACTCCCCGCACGAGATCCGGAACTGGCGCGACGCCGACCCCCATGTGGCGATCGGCATGGAGAGCGCGCCCGGCCACCAGGCCGCCGGCCTGCCCGACTCGACCTGGCGCTACAAGGCCCGCGGCCTGTACTTCCTCAACCGGACCGACGCGTCGTTCCCCGGCTACCCGCCGGAGAGCTACCGGACCTGGGGCGGCTTCGACTGGATGACGTCCACCGTCGGCGGCCTCTGGGACAGCATGCTCGCCGAGGGCAGGCCATGGTGGATCACCGCCAACTCCGACTCGCACATCGTCTACCTGGACACCTCCACGCGCGGCCCGGGCGGCGACTTCGACCGCGACGGCAAGCACGCCGACCCCGTGTACGCTCCGCCGCGCACCGACGGGTTCGACTACTGGCCCGGCCAGTACACCCGCACCCACGTCGGGGCGACGTCGTTCGGCTACCGCGCGGTGATGGCGGGGCTGCGCGCCGGGCGGGTCTGGGTGGACCACGGCGGGCTGATCAGCGGCCTCGACGTACGCGCCCGGCAGGCCGGTGACCGGCGCGCCGGCCACGGCACGCCGCTGGGCGGCGTCCTGCGGGTCCGGCGCGGCGCGCGCGTGGAGGCGACCATCGAGATCGAGCTCGCCGCCACCCCCAACTGGGCGCAGTTCGTCCCGAGACTGGCCAGGGTTGACGTGATCACCGGCCGGGTGACCGGCCTGGTCGCCGACCGCGACGCCTTCACCGCCCCGACCGCCCGGGTGGTCAAGTCCTTCGAGGTCGGCAAGGCCACCGGAAGGGTCTTCCTGACCTACGCCTTCGGGCGGGTGGACAAGCCCTTCTATTTCCGGATCCGCGGTACGGACGGCAAGCGCAGCGCGCCGGGCCCGATGGGCGCCGACGTCGATCCGTCCGGACCGGCGATGGACATCTACGGCAACGCCGACCCCTGGCAGGACCTGTGGTTCTACGCGAACCCGATCTGGGTCCTGCCCGGGTGACCTCTATTCCGATGAGAAGAAGGAGACCCATGCGCAACTGGCGAACGGCGGGCCTGCTCGCCGTGCTCCCCCTCGGTCTGGCGACGACGACGGCGCAGGCGGCCCCCGCGGCCGTGGTGCAGATCGAGATCACCCGTGACCTCGGTGAGCAGGTGATCCCCTACGACAAGAAGGTCGACGAGACCACGGTGGGCGGGCTCTCCGGGCTGGACCACGACCCGAAGACCGGCACCTGGTACTTCATCTCCGACGACCGCTGGCGCCACCAGGCCCCGCGCTTCTACACCGGCAAGCTGACGTTCGACGCGCAGACCGGCAAGCTCACCGCCGCCGAGCTGACCGCCCGTACCTGGCTGACGCAGCACGACGGCTCGTCCTATCCCAAATACGGGGAGAAGGAATCGCCCGACCCGGAGTCCATCCGTTTCGACCCGGCCACCGGACGGCTGCTGTGGGGCACCGAGGGCCACCACGCCGGCACCTCCCACCCGAACGCACTTACCCAGCTCGCCGTCCGCTGGATGAACACCGACGGCAAGGAACAGAGCAAGCTGACCATCCCCGACAACCTCACCGTCACCGCCGGCACCACCAAGGGTCCCCGCACCGACACCGGCTTCGAAGGGATCACCCTCACCCCCAGCGGCATCGCCGCCATCGTCGAACAGCCCCTATACCAGGACGGCGACGCGGTGAGCGCCAAGCAGGGCGGCCCGGTCCGGCTGACCGTGTGGAAGCGGGACGGCACGCCGGCGGCCCAGTACGCCTACATGGTCGACGCGCTGCCCACCGAATCCGAACCGGCCGACCCCGCCGACAACGGCGGCGTCTCGGAGGTCCTGGCCATCGACGACCACCGCTTCCTGGCCCTGGAGCGCTCCTGGACCAAGCGCACCGGCTACCGGGTCCGCCTTTATGAGCTGGACGTCAGCGCCGCGACCGACGTGCTGCACCAGGACAGCCTGCGCGGCGCGACGTACACGCCGGCGACCAAGCGCCTGGTCAAGGACTTCCCCTCCCCGCAGAACCTGGAGTCCATGGCCTTCGGGCCGAAGTTCGCGAACGGGGAGTGCACGTTGATCGTCGGCTCGGACAACAACTTCAGCGCGGACGAGAAGACCGAGTTCCTGGCCTACGCCGTCAAAGGCTGCTGACCGGTAGGCCCAGAGATCAGGGGCGGGCGACGGGGGAGCCGCGCATGAACCGCTCGACGGCGGTCGGCGCGATCCCGTCGAGCAGTTCCGGGGCGACCAGGTTGCCGTTGATCAGTGTCGCGATGCCGTGCAGGGTCGCGTACAGCACGATCCCCACGCGCTCCGGGTCGCCGGGCTCCAGCACCCCCTGCGCCTGCCCCTCCGCGATCAGGTCGTACATCCGCCCGAACGGCGCGGCGGCGGCCGCGACCAGCCGCTCCGCGCCTTCACGGTGTTTGCCGGTGAACATCAGCTCAAGCAGGGCCGCGTCCTCGGTGGCGAACCGCAGGTAGGCCGCCGCCATGGCGTGCAGGCGCGGCCCGAACTCCTCGCCCGCGGCGGCGAGCGCGTCGCGCAACTCCGTGTCCAGCCGGGCGAACCCCGCCTCGGCGAGCGCGTCCAGCAGGGCTTGGCGGTCCGCGAAGTGGCGGCGCGGGGCGGTGTGGCTGACTCCCGCCTCGCGGGCCAGCTCGCGCAGCGATAGCCGGTCCGCGCCATGCTCGCGCAGGTTGCGCTCGGCGATGGCGAGCAGCGTCGTCCGGAGGTTTCCGTGATGGTACGCGGGCATGCGGCCATCGTAGCCGGTCAATGTTGTCATTGACAGCATTGTTGTCAGTGCATACATTGTTGCCCGTGACAACATTCGCAGCCCAGCTCCCGGCCATGACCGGCCGCACTGTCATCGTCACCGGCGCCAACAGCGGCATCGGCCGCGCCGCCGCCCGCGCGCTCGCCACCACGGGGGCCCGCGTCGTACTCGCCGTCCGCGACCTCGCCAAGGGCCGCGCCGCCGCCACGGCCATGACCGGCGAGGTCGTCGTGCGGCGGCTCGACCTCGCCGACCTCTCCTCGGTCCGCGCGTTCGCCGGGGAGACCACCGAGCCGATCGACGTGCTGATCAACAACGCGGGCCTGTCGGTCCCGCCGCCCGGCCGTACCGCCGACGGCTTCGAGCTTCAGTTCGGCACCAACCACCTCGGCCACTTCGCGCTCACCAACCTGCTGCTGCCACGGATCCGGGGCCGGGTGGTCACCGTGGCCTCCGACTCGCACTGGCTGGGCGCGATCGACCTCGCCGACCTCAACTGGGAGCGCCGGCGCTACCGGGCGCTCGCCGGGTACGCGCAGTCCAAGCTGGCGAACCTGCTGTTCACCACCGAACTCCACCGCCGCCTCACCGAGATCGGCTCACCGGTGCTCGCGACCGCGGCCCACCCCGGCATCGTGGTCACCAACCTCGGCCGTTCGGCCGACCTCCGGGGAGCAGCGGCCCGCACCGCCCGTGCGGTCTCCGGTGCCGGTGGCCCGCTGAGGCGGGGTGGGGGATAGGCGTCAATCTCCGCCGACCTCGCCCCGGACGGGCGGTATCCGGGCTACTGTGCAATCGGTGCCCCGGTCACCAAGCGTATCCCCAAGGTCACCCATCGAAAAGGAACGGGCCATGTCATCCCCTCTCAGCGCCGGCTCGTCCGGCATCGGCGACGTGGACACGGTGCTGGGCATCCTGGACCAGCACCTGCGCATGATCCGCTCCGGTGATCCGGCGTCGGCCCGCACCCTGCTGATCGACGGGCGGCCCGCCCAGCTGGACGGGGCCGACTTCGACCAGGTCATCGTGGGTGCGGGCACGCTCGTGTACGTCTACGTCGACTGGCTCCGGCAGGCGTACGAGCACCAGGGGGACGGCTCCGCCGAAGCGCTCGGCAGCGTCGTCGGATACGTCGTCGACGGGCTGCACGTGATGAACGCCGTCGATGACGCCGCCATCCCGACCATGGCCGGGCTGATCGTCGCGGCGGGCGTCGGCCTGTCGCCCAACCTGTGGCGGGCCCAGTACGGCCCGTGGATGCGGGCCGAGATGAACGCCGTCGAGGCGACGCTGCTGCTCCTGGCCGGTCACGTCAACGAGATCGCCCAGGACGACGACCAGGCGATCCGCATGGTCGCCGACGTGCTCGCCGCCGAGCTGTGATCAGCCTTGACCGGTCGTGTCGTCGTACTCGTCGATGACGTGTGGCGGCCACATTGGTGCGAGAAGCGGCCAGGGTATGGCCGCTATCTGGGGCACCGTGGGTCCATGCCGAAGACTTCAGCGCGGCTGCTGGCCCTGCTCTCCCTGCTCCAGGTGCGACGTGACTGGCCGGGGGCGCTGCTGGCCGAGCGGCTGGACATCAGCCCGCGTACCGTGCGCCGTGACGTGGACCGCCTGCGCGAGCTGGGCTACCCGATCATGGCGATCAAGGGCCCCGACGGCGGCTACCGGCTGGAGGCGGGCACCGAGCTGCCCCCGCTGCTGTTCGACGACGAGCAGGCCGTGGCGCTGGCCGTCGCGCTCCAGCTCGCCGGGACGGCGGGCGCGGGCATCGAGGAGGCCGCGGCGCGCGCGCTGAACACCGTCCGGCAGGTCATGCCCGCCCGGCTGCGCCGCAGGATCGACACCCTGCAGGTCACCGCCGTCCGGCCGCCCCCGGCCCGGCCGGTCCCGCAGGTGGGCGGCGATGTGCTGACGGCGCTCAGCGCCGCCGTCCATGCCCGCGAGGTGCTGCGTTTCACGTACGCGGACGAGCCGATGCCGCGCCGGGCGGAGCCGCACCACCTCATCACCTGGGGCGGGCGCTGGTACCTCGTGGCCTGGGATCTCGACCGCGCCGACTGGCGTACCTTCCGCGCGGACCGGATCACCCCGCGCATCCCCGCCGGGCCCCGCTTCACCCCGCGCGAACTGCCCGGCGGCGACGTGGCCGCCTTCGTGACCGGCCGCTTCCGTGGCACGGACGGCTCTGGGGAGTGGCCGTGCGTCGGTGAGGTGATCATCGACCTGCCCGCCGCCACCGTGTCCGGCTACTCCCGCGACGGAGTGGTCGAGGCACTGGGCCCGGATCGGTGCCGCCTCGTCCTGGGCTCCTGGTCCTGGGCGGGCCTGGCCGCGGCCATCGGCAGGTTCGACGCCGACATCGAGGTCATCGGCCCGGCCGAACTCAAGGACGCGTTCGCCCGCCTGGCCCGCCGCTACGCCGATGCCGCTCGTTGATCGATCGTCAGTGACGCGCTGAGCGGCGGCCGGCCGCTCACTCGCCGGGCGGCTCGTCCGCGTCCAGGGTGTCCAGGATCTTGGCGGCGAGCCCGGCGAACCGATCGAGTTCGCCGGGGGTGAGGCGGTCGACGAACAGCCGCCGGATCTCCTGGCCGTGGCCGGGCACCGCCTTCTTCAGCGCGGCGAGACCCTCGTCGGTGAGCACGGCGTAGACGCCGCGCGAGCCGCATGGTTCGCGGGCGACCAGGCCGCGTTTGCTCATCCGCATGAGCTGGTGGTGCATCCGGCTTTTCTCCCACCCCGCGGTCCGGCCCAGCTCGTAGGAGCGCATCCGCCGCTCGGGCGCCTCGGACAGCAGGGCCAGCACCGTGTAGTCGGCGTTGGACAGGCCGCTGGTGGCCTGTAGCTGCTGCTCAAGGCGTGCCGGAAGGAGCAGCACCATCCGGAAGAGTGTCCGCCACGCGCGGAGCTCGTGTTCGGTCAATCCAAGCTGCGCCATGCCCGTCATCCTACCAGCGAGTTGACACATCTACTCGATGCCCTGTATCCAGTAGACATATCAACTCAGCTCGCGCCGGGCCCGGCCGCGGTACGACCGACAGGAAGGCAACGCACTTCTATGACCCGTATAGGAATCATTCTGGGCAGTGCACGCGAGCACCGGAACAGCGAGCAGGTGGCCGGCTGGGTGCTCCAGTACGCCGAGCTGCGCGATGACGCCACATTCGACCTCATCGACCTCCGCGACCACCCGCTGCCGCTCTTCGACGAGCAGTTCCCGCCCGCCATGGGCAGATACCAGAACGAGCACACCAAGCGCTGGGCGAGCGTCATCGCGTCGTACGACGGCTTCATCATCGTGACCCCGGAATACAACCACGGCATTCCCGCGGTGCTGAAGAACGCCATCGACTTCGTGTTCGCCGAATGGGCCAACAAGGCGGTCGGCTTCGTCTCCTACGGAGTGGCCGGGGGCGCCCGCGCGGTCGAGCATCTGCGCTCGATCGCCGGCAACCTGCACCTGGCCGACGTGCGTCAGCAGGTCGCGCTCAACCTGTTCACCGAGTTCGAGGACATGACCGTCTTCAAGCCCGGCGACCACAACCTCGAACCCCTGGAGACCATGATCGGCCAGGTGGTCGCCTGGAGTGCCGCCCTCGCCCCGCTGCGGGCCGTTCCCGCCTTCAGTGCATCGTGACCAGCCCTTTCTCAAGGAGAAACCCCCATGTCCAGCCGGCAGGATGAAGACGAGCGGCCGGAGAGCGCCGCTCAGCGATCCGAGCGTCGAGGCTTTCTGAAGACCTCCGTCATGGCCGCCGCCGCCACGGGCGCGGGCCTGCTCGCGGCGCCCCCCGCCGCCGCCCAGACCCGTGACCAGGCGCCACCGAGCAACACCGGCGGCCGGGGACGGCGATATGTCATCCGTGGCGGGGCGGTGATGTCGATGGACCCGAAGGTGGGGAATTTCGAGTCCGCCGACGTCTTGGTCGAAGGCAAGAAGATCGTCGCGGTCAGACCCCGTATCAACGCCGGAGGGGCCGACATGATCGACGCGCGCGGGCGCATCGTCATGCCGGGTTTCGTGGACACGCACCACCACATGTTCGAGACGGCCGAACGCTCATTCCTGGCCAATGGCATGCTGCTCGACGACAAATCCGGCTCACCCAGCGCCTACCCCAACTACGTCGGGCACATTCTCGGGGGATTCGCCAAGAAGTACCGGCCGCAGGACGTTTACATCAACGAACTGTTCGGCGGGCTCTCCCAGCTCGACGCGGGCGTCACCACGGTGCTCGACGTGTCGCAGATCCACCATTCCCCCGAGCACAGCGACGCGGCGGTCCAGGCGCTGATCGACACCGGGCGGCGGGCCGCCTTCGGGTTCTTCGAGGGCGACGGCCGTCCCGGGGCCAAGTACCCCGAGGACGCCCGCAGGCTCAGGAGCAAGTGGTTCTCCTCGGACGACCAGCTGGTGACCATGATCATGGGTGGCGAGCTGCACCTCGGCGAGGAGGTGTACACCCGGGCCTGGGCCATCGCCCGCGAGCTGGGCCTGCGGATCGCGGCCCACTCGGTCGGCTCGTTCGGGATGCGGCCGACCTTCGAGAAGATCGTCCGCGGCATCGGCGGTGTCCGGCTGGGGCCGGACAACATGTTCATTCACATGACCGGCATGTCCGATGAGATCTGGAAGAAGGCCCGGGACGCGGGCGCGCAGATCTCGATCGCCTTCCCGATCGAGATGACCATGCGGCACGGCACTCCGCCGATCATCAAGATGCAGGAACTCGGCATGGAGCCCTCCCTCAGCTCCGACGTCGAGACGACGATGGCCGCCGACCCATTCACGCTGATGCGCTCCGCGATGACCATGCAACGCATGATCGTCAACCAGATGGTCCTGGACCAGGGCAGCGGGGAGCCGCCGGACAACTGGCCGAAGCCGGCCGAGGGCACGCCGCCGCTGCTCACGGTCCGCGACGTGCTGCGGTACGCGACCATCAACGGCGCCAGGCACCTCGGGCTCGACGGCAGGACCGGCACGCTCACGCCCGGCAAGGAGGCCGACATCGTGCTGCTGGACGCCACCGCGCTCAACGTCGCCCCGCTCAACAGCGTGCCCGGGGCGGTCGTCACGCTGATGGACCGCACGAACGTCGAGACGGTGATCGTCGCTGGAAAGATCCGTAAGTGGAAGGGCCGTCTGCTCGGCGCGGACCTCGGCCGCCTCACCCGGCAGCTGGAGGTCTCCCGCGACCACCTCTTCAGGCAGATGAAGCTGAAGCAGGACCTGTTCGCGTACAGCTAGGACCGGGCCGGGCGGTCACAGGTCGTCCGGCATGTCGGTCATCGTGTTGAGCAGGGGCACGAGTCGCTCCTCCTCATGGTCCAGGTGCGCCTCCAGTTCGCCCGCGAGCCGATCCAGTTCGGCCCGGATCTCGGCCGGCCCGCCCGCCACGGCGTCCGGGGCCTCGGCCAGCGCCCTGATCCGGGCCAGCAGGCGGCCCACCACCACGTGCTCCTCCCGCAGCCGGTCGAGGACGGCGGCCAGTTCGGGATGCAGGCCGTTCAGGTGCGGGAAGAGCACGTCGTCCTCGCCGCTGTGGTGGGCGTGCAGGGCGTGGCAGAACGTCAGGCAGTGCTCCCGCAGCCCGGGCGCGGGCAGTGTGCCTTCGCGCAGTGCGGCGAGGTCGCGGCGGAACGTGGCGTGCAGTTTGACCAGTTCGTCGCCCCAGGCGACCGCGCGCTCGCCGGTCACGCCGCCTCCCCGGCCACGGCCGCCGGAGTACGGCCGAGCACGCCGTGCGCGAAGGCGAAGGCGGCCGACAGCAGGGCCGCGATAGCCGCGGCGGCGAAGCTCCAGCCCGCGCCCGCGCCGGACAGCAGCGCGCCGGTCACCGCGCCCGCCACGCTGCTTCCCACGATCCTGACCAGCGCGTTCACGCCTCCGGCCGCCGCCGTCTTGGCGGGCTCGACGTGCTCGACGGCCATCGTGCCGAGCGCGGCGTACCCGAGGCCGATGCCCAGGCCCAGCACGCTCGCCGCGCCGTACAGCTCCGCCGGTGACCCGTGCGCGAAGCTCAGCCAGATCGCCGCGCAGGCCACCACCGCCGACCCCGCGCCGACCAGCGACGATGCCGTGAACCGGCGCATCAGCCGCCCGGCGAGCAGCGAGATCACCAGCATCAGCAGCGCCGTGGGCAGCAGGTACAGGCCGACCTGCAGCACCGAGGCCCCGAGTCGCCGCTGGGCCACGGCCGACAGCGTGGTGATGGTGCCGAACAGCGCGAACCCGAGCAGCAAGGACGCCACCGTCGCGCCGACCGTGCCCCGGTGCAGCAGCATCGGGATCTCGATGAGCGGCGACGCGGTACGCCTGGCCGACAGCACCCAGGCGGCGATCAGCACGGCGGTCGCGGCCAGCAGGCCCAGAGTGGCCGCCGACGTCCAGCCCCAGTCCGGTGCCTTGCTGACGGCGAGCAGCAGGCAGACCAGCCATCCGGCGATCAGCGCCGCGCCCGCGAAGTCGGGCCGCGCCCCGGCCTGCCGGTGGACGGGCTCGCGGACGAACGCGACGACCAGGGCCGCGCTCAGGGCCGCCAGGCCCGCGAGTATCCAGAACAACGCCTGGTAGCCGCCTCCGACCAGCCCCGCGAGGATCATTCCGCCGCCGCTGCCCACGCCCATCATGGCGCTCAGCACGCCGATCGCCGTGGGCAGCCGGTCGGGCGGCACCTGCTGCCGGGCGATACCGATGGCCAGCGGCAGCAGCGGCGCGGCCATGCCCTGGAGCACCCGTCCGGCGATGAGCGCGGGAAGCGTGGTGGCCAGGGCGGCGGCGACCGATCCGGCGACCAGCAGGATCAGGGAGGCGACGGCCATGGGCCGCCTGCCGTACAGGTCGCCGAGGCGGGAGAGCAGCGGGATCGCAATCGCGCCGGACAGCAATGAGGCGGTCAGGGTCCAGGAGACGGAGGCCAGGGTCGTGCCCAGCTCGCGTTGCAGCGTGGGGAGCACCGGTACCACGGCGGTCATCTGCAGGGTGCCGATGGCCACGCCGAACGCGAGAGCGCACACGGCGGTCCACGGCGACTTTGTATACATGTAGACAAAGTAGCATGGCAGGATGCCGGCGCGTACGGGACGACCTCCCAGAATCTCCAGAACGGACATCCTCGCCGCGGCCTACCGCGTCATCGACGCGGAGGGGACGCAGGCCCTGACCATGCGCAGGCTGGCCCGCGAGGTCGGTACGACGCCGATGGCGCTCTACCGCCACGTACGCGACAAGGACGAACTGCTCCTGATGCTGCTTGACGACTACGCGGCCGGGGTGCCGCGCCCCGAGCCACCGGCCGGGGGAGGCCCCGCCGAGCGCGTCACGGCCACCGCCCACGCCATGCGCGAGGCGCTGATGGGCGTGCCGTGGATCGTCGAACTGCTCAGGGCCGACGACCTGATGTCCGCCCGCGCGCTGTGGTACCCGGAGGAGATCATCGACGCGGCCGTCCAGGCCGGGCTCACCGCCGAAGAGGCCGTGGACGTCTACCGGATCATCTGGCACTACACGGCGGGCGAGATCTCCGCACGGGCCGCCGCCGCGCGCCGCCGCGAGGACGGCAGGCCGACCCATCGCAGCCAGGTCTTCGAAAGCCTCGACCCCGACCGGCTCCCGCGCCTGGCCGCGCTCGGCCCCCGCTGGGCGGAGCTGACCGCCCGCGACACCTATGACAAGGGGATACGGGCGCTGGTGAACGGCCTGCTGGGTCAGGACCGCAGCTAAGGGGGGCCCTGGCGGGAAGGAGACCTGTCATGGCCGGACGGATCGTGGTCGGCGTGGACGGGTCCGCCCCGTCCAACGCCGCGGTGGAGTGGGCCGCGCTCGACGCCCAGCGGCGCGGCCTGGACCTGCGGATCGTGCACGTGTGCGAGCCGTGGCGGCGAAAGCTGGGGATCGAGCACTGCGGCGGAGCGCTGGAGGCCGCCGACCACGCGCGTGACCTCACCCGTGGCGTCACGGTGTCGGCCGAACTCCTCATCGGGGACGTCACCGGTGAGCTGATCGGCGAGTCCGCGTCGGCCGACGGCCTGGTCCTGGGCAGCCGGGGGCTCGGCGGGTTCGCCGGGATGGTGCTCGGCTCGGTGAGCATGGCCGTGGCCGGGCACGCCGCAGGGCCTGTCGTGGTGGTCCGGGCGCCGCGCGTGGTGGAGTACGGCCGAGTGGTGGTGGGCTACGACGGGTCCGTGCACTCGCGGGCGGCGATGGAGTACGCCGTCGTGCAGGCCCGGGCGCGCGGCGCTCAGGTGCACGTCGTGTCGGCCTGCCAGATTCCGGCCTATCCCTCCTACGCCGCCGCCTACCAGGGGCTGCTGGAGGACGTCGTCGGCGACGAGGTCCGGGCGGCGGGCGAGCGCGTCGCCGAATGGCGGGAGCGCGACCCGGACGTGATCATCACCGACGAGCAGCCACGGGAACACCCCTCCGCCGCCCTGATCAAGGCGGCCGAGGCGGCGGACCTGGTCGTGGTGGGCTCGCGCGGGCGCGGCGCGCTGGCCTCGGCGGTGCTCGGCTCGGTCAGCCACGCCGTACTGCACCATGTGATGTGCCCGGTCGCGGTCGTACGCCCCGGCGGCCGGTCCTAGAGCCCGTACTCCTCCAGCAGCCGCAGCCACACCTCGTTCATCGAGGGGAAGACCGGCACTGCGTGCCACAACCGCTCCAGCGGGACCTCCCCGACGATGGCGATCGTCGCGGCGTGCACCATCTCCGCGACGTCCTGGCCGACGAACGTCGCGCCGACGAGCACCTCGCGCTCGGTGTCCACGACGATCCTGACCCGCCCGCGATAGCCGTCCGCGTGCAGCGTGGAACCGGCGACGGCCAGATCGATCTCCACCTCGCGATGCACGGGCTCCCGCGCGCCGGTGAGGCCGACCGAGGCCACCTCCGGATCGGTGAACACGACCTGCGGCACGGCACTGTGGTCGGCGGTGGCGGCGAAGCGCGTCCAGGGCCGCTCCGGCACGTCGGTGCCCGCGGCGCGCGCGGCGATCACGTCGCCGACCACGCGCCCGGCGTACTTGCCCTGGTGGGTGAGCGGCGCACGCCCGGTGACGTCGCCCGCCGCGTACAGCCAGCCGCCCGGAACGGCCTTGACCAGCCCGGAGTCGTCGACCTCCAGCGGGTCGCCGGGGGTCAGGCCGAGCGTGTCGAGCCCGAGGTCGTCGGTGGCGGGCCTGCGCCCGGTGGCCACCAGCAGCTCATCGGCCACCACCTGCCGTCCGTCCGTCAGCTCGACGCGCACCTCGCCGTCGGTCCGCGACACGCTCGTGGCCTCGGTCCGCTGGTGGACGGTCACCCCGTCGGCCCGCAGGCCGTCGGCCACCGCGTCACCCGCGAACGCGGCGAAGCCGGGCAGCGGCCGCTCGCCACGGATGATCAGATCGACCTTGGCGCCAAGCCGGGCCCACGCCTGCGCCATCTCCACGCCGACCACGCCGCCGCCGAGCACGGCCAACCGGCCGGGCACCGCACCGGCCGAGGTGGCCTCCCGCGAGGTCCAGGGGCGGGCGTCCGCGAGGCCCGGCAGCGGCGGCATCCTGGGCACGCTGCCGCTGCACACCACGACGGCGTGCTCGGCCCTCAGCACCCGCTCGCCTACCGTGACCTCGCGCTTTCCGGTGATCCTGGCGAAGCCGCGGACCGGCGTCATCCCCGTGTCGCGGACCCACCGCTCCTGCCCGCCGTCGTCCCAGTGCGCGGCCACGGAGTCACGCGTCTTGAAGATCGGGCCGGGGTCCAGGCGCTCGCCGACCGGCACCCCGGGCACCCGGCGGGCCGCCGCGAGCGCGTTGCCCGGCCGCAGCAGGGCCTTGCTCGGCATACACGCCCAGTACGAGCACTCGCCGCCGTAGCGCTCGTGCTCCACCAGGGCCACCCGCAGCCCGCCGCGCGCGGCGCGCGCCGCCGCGTTCTCGCCGACGGGGCCGCCCCCGATCACGATGACATCGAAGCTCTCTTGTGTCACACCCTCTACCGCACACCATGGAGCGGCCGGACGCAACTTCAGCCTTTGTACGGTGGTGTCACATGGGCCGCGGCATGTCAGAGGGGGGACCGGGGATGACCGACCTCGCGGTGGAGTCATGGCTGGAGCGGTACCGGGCCGAGCTGATCGGCTACTGCTACCGGATGCTCGGCTCGGCCGCCGAGGCCGAGGACGCGGTGCAGGAGACGCTGACGCGGGCCTGGCAGGGCTTCGACGCGTTCGAGGGCCGGTCCGCGGTGCGCTCCTGGCTGTACCGGATCGCCACCAACGTCTGCCTCAACATGCGGAAGAGCGGTCAGCGGCGGGCCCGGCCGATGGATCTGGCGTCCCCGGCCGTGGCGGGGGCTCCGCTGGGCGCCCCGCTGCCCGAGGCCGCCTGGGTCGGGCCGATCCCGGACCTGCCGCCCGCGGCCGGGGGCGACCCGGCGGAGGTGGTGGTGTCCAGGGAGCGGATCAGCCTGGCGTTCGTGGCCGCGCTGCAGTACCTGACGCCGCGGCAGCGCGCGGTGCTCATCATGCGCGACGTGCTGTCCCTGCGGGCGGACGAGGTCGCCGCGTCGCTGGACACCACGGTGGCCGCGGTCAAGAGCACGCTCCAGCGCGCGCGGGCCGCGCTCGCCGGCCGGGAGATCGTCGAGCCGGAGCCGGAGCCGGAGCCGTACCGGCCCGCGGACGCGGCGCAGCGGGCGCTGCTGGCCCGGTACGTGGACGCCTTCCAGCGCCACGACTTCGACGCGCTGGTCGCCCTGCTGCACGAGGACGCCACCATGTCGATGCCGCCGTTCCCGTGGTGGCTGCGCGGGCGGGAGGAGATCCGCCGGGTGCTCTTCGGCGGGGAGGGCGCGTGCCGTGGCGCGCGGCTGGTGCCCACGGTCGCGAACGGCTCTCCGGCGTTCGGGCAGTACCGTCCGGCCGGCGAGGGCGGCCACGAGCCGTTCGCGCTGGTGGTCGTGGACGTGTCGGGCGGGTGGATCACCGGCCTGACCACGTTCCTCGACGCCACCGGGCGGTTCCCGTCGTTCGCGCTGCCGGCCCGGTTGCCGTGAATTTCGCCGCCCCCGATTCCTTTCGCGTCTCCGCGTTGTCCTACCGATGAACCCAGCGATACAGGAGGCGGCGATGAACGTTCAGACCGAGGTTCACGTGAACGGGGTGGGCCTGTGCCTGGAGACCTTCGGCGACCATGGCGATCCGGCGGTCCTGCTGATCGGCTCGTCGATGCTCACCTGGCCTGATGACCTGTGCCGGCGGCTCGCGGGCGGCCGGTACGTGATCAGGTACGACATGCGCGACACCGGCCGTTCGGTCTCCTACGGCCACCGCGCCGCGCCGTACACGCTGCGCGATCTCGTGGCCGACGCGATGGGCGTCCTGGACGCGCTGCGCCTGCCCGCCGCGCACGTCGCCGGCTTCTCGGTGGGCGGCTGGATCGCGCAGCTCGCCGCGCTCGACCACCCTGAGAGAGTCACGTCCCTGACACTGATCGGCACCCGGCCCACCGCCCCCGGCCCCGCGGACGCGGACCTGCCCGAACACGACCCGAAGCTCATGGAGCGGATCATGAACGCCCCGGAGCCGGACTGGAACGACCGGGAGAGCGTGATCCGGCATCTGGTGGAGTCCGACCGGGTCTTCGCGGGCGAGGTGCCGATCGACGAGGCGGAGCGGCGCGCGGTGGCCGGGCGCACCTTCGATCGCACGGCCGATGTCGCGGTGAGCCTGACCAACATCGCCTTCATCGACCACGGCGCCCGCTGGCGCGAACGCCTGCCTGAGATCAAGGCGCCCACGCTGGTCCTGCACGGCACGCACGACCCGTTCTTCCCGTACGGCAACGGCGTGGCCCTCGCCCGCGAGATCCCCGGCGCCCGGCTGGTGCCGCTTGCGGGGGTCGGGCACGAACTACCGCGCCGCGCCTGGGACACCCTGCTCGCCGAACTCCTCGCCCACACCGCCGCCGGATGACGGCTCGCGTGGGTGCTCGCGGTCCCAGCGGTCGATGAGGGCGGGGAACTCGCGGCCCATGAAGGCGTACATGTCGCGCATCCGTTCCAGCCTGGCCCGGTTGCCGGAGTCGCGAGCCCGCCCGGGAACGGCTGTGGGCGGTGTCCCAGTCCGCCACCGGCGATCCCACCTGGGCCTGGTGACCGGCGCTGGACACCGGCCCACCGGCCGCCTATTTTGTTTACGGAACGGTACCGTTAACTAATAGGAGGGCTCATGGACACCGACGTTCTGGTGGCCGGGGCGGGGCCGGTGGGCCTGGCACTGGCCTGCGCGCTGCTCCAGCACGGCGTCTCGGTACGGGTGGTGGACAAGGCCCAGGGGCCGGCCACCACGTCGAGGGCCAACTTCGTGCACGCGCGCGGCTCGGAGGTCCTGGACCGGCTCGACGCGCTCGGCGGCCTGGCCGGGGAGTCGCTGCGGGCGATGACGATCACCACGTACGCGGGGGACCGGCCGATGACCCGCATCCGGTTCGGCGACCCCGGGCTGCGCACCGCCGCGCCGCCCATGGTGATCTCCCAGGCCCGGGTGGAGGCGGCGCTGCGCGACCGGCTGGCCGAGCTGGGCGGGCGGCCGGAGTGGAACGCCGGGCTGGTGGCGGCCGAGCAGGACGCCTCCGGCGTGTCCGCGACGCTGGCCGACGGGCGCGTGGTGCGGGCCGGCCGGCTCGTGGGCTGCGACGGTACCGGCAGCACCGTACGCGGGCTGGCCGGCATCGGCTTCCCCGGCGTCAAGGTCAGCGAACGCTTCCTGCTGGTGGACGCCCGCCTGGACACCACGCTGGAGCGCGGGGGGACCAGCGGCTGGGTGCACCCGGACGGCATGCTGGGCGCGATGCCCATGCCCGGCGGCCGGTGGCGGCTGCTCGCGTACGACCCGGCCTTCCGCGAGAGCGGGCCGAGCGAGGAGCAGATCGTCGAGCGCATGCGGCGCATCCTGGCCGAGCGCACCGGCCGGATCGGCGTCCGGCTGCTGGAGGCCGACTGGGCGTCGCTGTTCCAGGTGCATCGCCGGCTGGCCGACACCTACCGGCGCGGACGCGTCCTGCTGGCCGGGGACGCCGCGCACGCGCACGCGCCGTTCGGCGGGCAGGGCATGCTCACCGGGCTCGGCGACGCGGAGAACCTTGCCTGGAAGCTGGCCCTGGTGGCCCAGGGCCGGGCCGGGGAGCGCCTGCTGGACACCTACGAGGCCGAGCGGCGTCCGCTGGCCGCCAAGGTGCTGAGCGGCAGCACCGCGCAAACCAAGATCAATATCGCCGCCGGGCCGGTCGGCCGGTTCCTGCGCGACCAGGTACTGCTGCCGATCTCCAACATCGGACGGCTGCAGCGCTGGGTGACCTACGGGACCTCCCAGCTCTGGGTCAGCTACCACCGCGGCCCGCTGGGCGGTCGCGGCGCACGGCCCCGCCCCGGCGACCGCGTCCCCGACCTCCCCTGCGAACGGCCCGACGGCACCCCCACCCGCCTGCACGCCGAACTACGCGGCCGCTGGGCCGTACTCGGCGGCCCCGCCGCCCTCGAAGCGGCCCGCCCCCGGCTCGGCGACCAGGTGACGCTCCTGCACCCGTCCGGCCACGCGCTGCCCGCTATGCTCGTACGCCCGGACGCCCACCTGGCCTGCAAGGGCGGCCCTGCCGAGCTGGCACGATGGCTGGACGGAGCACTCCATTGACCACTGCCCGAGGCCGCGGACGCCCCCGCGACCCGCAGACCGACGCCGCGATCCTGCGGGCGGCGCTGGAGCTGTTCATCGAACGCGGCGTGGAGGGCACCAGCATCGAGCAGATCGCCAAACGCGCGGGAGTGGGCAAGCTCACCGTCTACCGCCGCTGGAGCGGCAAGGAGGAACTGATCGCCCAGGCCGTCGAACAGACGGTCCCCGCCGACCTCGTCCCCTCCCCGGAGGACGTCGAGACCATGACCCCGCACGAGATCATCGAACGCATCCTCCCCGCGGCGGCGGAGACAACGGCCAGCCCGGAGTTCCGCGCCCTGACCGCCCGCATGATGGGCTCAGCCGTCAGCCATCCGTCCCTGATGGCCGCCTACTGGAAACACCACATCCTCCCCCGCCGCGACCTCGCCATGGCAATGCTCCGCCACGCCCAGCAAAACGGCACGGTCTCCCCGGACGCCGACCCCGACGTCCTGATCGACATGATGGCAGGCGCAGTGACCTGGCGCGTACTCCAACCAGACCCCCCAGACGCCGCAGAAATGCTCCGCTACATCAAGGCCGTTTACCACCAAATCGGCCTCTATCACCCCACCAAAGCCCCCTGACCCCGCCCGCCGGCACGGCACATTCCCGGCGGACGCTGATGGCGGGGCGCGGTGACAAATCGGACGCCGGGAACATGCTGCGCTCTATCGAGGCCGTCCATCACCAGAGCCGCCTCTACCGCCCGTCCGAAGATCCTTGGCCCCCGCTGCGTGCCGTACGCCGTAGCGGAGTACGGCGAGAACGCCTGCCGCCGCCGTAACCCCGCCCAGCAGTACGGCCAGGCCGGTGGCCAGGTGGTAGTGGCCGATCAGGGCCGAACGCCACAGGCGGTAGGGCGTCATCACCGCGTAGTACTCGGCGCACCCGGCGACCAGGGCGATGCCCGACGCAAGTAGCCGAATCCGGACCCTTACGGCGATCGTCACCGCCCAGGGCAGGCCGGCCGCCAGCAGGAGCAGGCCGATGGCCACGGCTTGTGGATCGAAAAAGATCGGTGTGTTCAGTCCCGCCAGGCAGCAGTAGCCTCCGGCCAGCATGGTCAGCGCGGCGAGCGGAAGAGCGGACCGCACCGCCGCGCAGCACAGTGCCGCCAGGGCCGCGGCGAGGGCGGCCAGCAGTGCGATGCCGGGGACCAGCCTGTGGTATCTGCCCGGCGCGTTCAGGGTAACCGCTTTCGCGGCGGCGAACCCCGCCGTGCCCGCCCACCCCAGCCGGTGCCATCCGCCGTCGGCGCTGCGCAGGGCGATCCCGTCCACGCCGTTGGCCACCACCACGGTATGGCCGCCGGGAACGGCCTGCACGGCGATGCCCAGCGACGCGACCTTCCCGGCGTACTTCGGGAATAGGGGTTCGTACCTTCTGACCAGCCTGTCCTGGTCGCCGGGGGAGACCTCCCACGCGGTCGTCCACAGGCCGCCCGCCGATTGCTCGACCTTGAGCAGGCCGGGGACGATCCGGTAGCAGTGGGTCGGCTCGCCGGGTACGCAGGCCGAGGTCTGTACGGCGGGCGGAGGCGGGCTGCCGCTCGCGGCCCATGACCATCCCCCGTCGCCGGAGGCGAAGACCGTTTTCGTGGGGCGGGACTCCTCGCCGCCGCTGACGGCCACGACGATCGCCCCGTCGTGCGTGCCCACCGCGTACGCGCTGTCGGGCAGCATGACGGGCACGCTGTGGGTCGCCGCCACGGCCAGTACGGCGAACGGGATCACGATCACGGCTCGGGCCCGCCGCACGGCACCCGGATACGCGCGGCCCCGCGCCCACCAGGCCACGGCCAGGGCGGGCAACGCGAGCAGGTCGGTCGGGTCGGCGACGACCTGCGCGGGTCCCCAGAGCGCCGACCACGCGTACGTGGCCAGGGCGGCACCGCCGGCAGTGGTCTTGACCAGGGTGAAGGCCGCGCCGGTGAGCGCGATGGACACCAGGGGGCGGCGGATGAGCAGGTCGAGCAGGGGCGGGACGACGATCAGCCCGGCCACATCGCTGAGCTTTCCGCTCACCGGCCCCGGCCACCACACCTTGAACAGGTGATCATTGAGCGGCAGCAGCACCACGGCGAGGACGGTCACGGGGTGACCGATCCAGATCAGGCTCGGTGTCCGCACACTGAGGACATCGGCACGGACGTCCAGCGCGATACCCGGCAATAGGGGATTGTGATCAAGCGCCGAGCCGGAGCGGGGGCGAGGGGCGAGGGGCGAGGGGCGAGGGGCGAGCCTGCCTGGTGTGGGGGCCCCGAGGCTCCCGGTGACCGTGGTCAGGCGGTCTCCATCGACGGGAGATCCGGCGCGAAGCCCGGTGGTACGGGAGTGTGTCCGGCACCGAGTCCGGGACGGAGGTGGGAGGCGGGGTTTCCGTGACGAAGGTGGGGTGATCTGCACCGATGGGAATTCGGCGGGGGAGCCGGTGACAAGAGCTTGTGGTCAGGCGCCGAGTCCGGAGTGGGGGCGGAGTCTGTCTGGTGTGACCGAGGTCGGGGGCCATTACCGATGGGAAATCCGGCTCGGTGGCCGGGGATAGGGGACTGCGGTCAGGTGCCGAACCCGGGTGGGTGGGGGGTGGGCCTGGCCGGCCGGTGGGGTCAGGTGACCTTTACGGAGCGGTCGTCGTCGATTTCGACGGTGAGGTCGGGCTCCTCGTCGGGGCCGTGGGCGTCGGCGTGTTCGGCGCGGGCCGGGAGGAGGAGGGCGGTGATGACCACGGCGACCGACAGGACGGCGCCGATGATGAAGGCGAGGCGCATGCCGTCGAGGGTGGCGGCCACCTGGGTGACCCCGGTGGCCTTCAGGGCCTCGGCGCGGGCGCTCATCACGGTGATGACCAGTGCCGTGCCGAAGGCGGCGGCGACCTGCTGGAGGGTGCTCAGGATGGAGCTGCCGTGGCTGTAGAGGTGCGGGGGGACCGCGCCGAGGCCGAGGGTGAACACCGGGGTGAAGGTCGCGGCCAGGCTGATCATCAGCAGCGCGTGCACGGCGAGCAGCAGCCAGAACGGCGTGGTCATGGTGACCTGGGTGAAGGCGGCCAGCGCGACCATGATCCCGATCGCGCCGGGGATGACCAGCACGCGTCCGCCGAACCGGTCGAACAGCCGGCCGACGGTCGGGCCGAGCAGACCCATCGCGAGGCCGCCGGGCATCACCAGCAGGCCGGTCTGGAGCGGGCTCAGCGCGCGGATGTTCTGGAGGTACAGCGGCAGCAGGATCATCGAGCCGAGCATCGCCATGAAGGCGACCGCCATCAGGATCAGCGCGACCGTGAAGGTGCGGTGGCGCAGCGTGCGAAGGTCCATCAGCGGCGCGCCGCGCTTCTGCAGGAAGATCTGCCGGGCGACGAAGACCGCGATGCTGAGCAGACCGGCCGCCACGATGCCGATGGCGAGGCCGGCGTCGCCGCCCTCGAACTTGCTGAGCCCGTAGACCAGGCCGCCGAACCCGGCCGCGGCGGTCACCACGCTGAACCAGTCGACGGTGCTGAAGTGGGACTCGTCGATGTTCTGGAGCTTCCTGAGACCGCCCCAGGTGATCAAGGCGGCGATGGGGAGCACCACGGCGAACAGCAGCCGCCAGGACCCGAGCTGCAGGATCAACCCCGAGATCGTCGGGCCCATCGCGGGCGCCACCGAGATGGCCAGTGTGACGTTGCCCATCACCCGGCCCCGGTCGGACTCCGGCACGACCTGCATCAGGGTGGTCATCAGCAAGGGCATCATCACCGCGGTGCCGGACGCCTGGATGATCCGGGCGCCGAGCAGCACCTCGAACGACGGCGCGACGGCGGCCAGCGCGGTGCCGAGCAGGAACAGGCCCATCGCCGTGGTGTACGCCTGCCGGGTGGACACCCGCTGCAAGAACCACCCGGTGATGGGGATCACCGCGGCCATGGTCAGCATGAAGGCGGTCGAAAGCCACTGAGCCGTCTGCTCGGTGATGTGCAGCGCCTCCATGAGCTGCGGAATCGCATTGATCATGATCGTCTCATTGAGGATGACCACGAACGTCGCGAGCACCAGCAGCCGGATCACGGCCGGTGTGCGGCCTCGAACGGCGGGGGCGGACGTGACAGGTGGGTCGAGCTGTGGGGAGGACAAGGGAAACCTCGATCAGTGTCGCGGGCATAACGTGTCGTGGCCGGTGGCCCAGCCGTCGGTCTCAATCGGTTGCGGTCGTACAAAAGCCTGCCGGACGCCACCGACAAAACTCATCGACCGCCCTCAGCATTCCGAGTTGTGCCGGGAGATGTCATCTGGATTTAACCGGCGGCAGATGATGATCTTCGGATCGTCTTGAGGGCCGTTCTGCGCCATGGCCCTGGGTGGGCGATGCGGCCCCGTCCTGCCCGCCGAGGGGATCTCCATGCTAGCCAGAGCCGTCCGGCGGCGCGTCGAGGGGATACGGGTGTGGAAGGCCCGCCGAATCACCGCCCGCACGGGCGATGACCGTTGATCGGCGGGAGAAGCGGCGGCCGGTGAGAGAAGAATCACGTTCGCGGGCTCGACGGCCGAAGGCCCCCGAGATCGACTCCGGACCTTACAACCGTCAGGGCGGTCAAAGGGGCCGGTATTTCCCGCGCGCCGAATAATCAGATGTGGCGCGGCAGGCGTGCCGCTAATGTGAGAAGCGGTTCGTGAGGCCTGAGAGACGCGGGTCGAATGGGCGTCGGTTATCTTTCTGAAATAAAGACGCATCCGGCGCCCGCCTCCCATATCCGCGTTCTCTCAGGGCTCATGGGCCGGTCAGAGCCGGTCCCGCCAGGGGCACGGGTCGAATCCGGTCGGTCATCGATTCGGGATCCGGGGGTCGCGAGGTTCGATTCCTCGCCACGAGGGCCACATCCTCGTGTGGCGCAGTGGCAGCGCACCGTCAAAATGCCGGTCGGAATCCCCACATCCGTGCCTCTGGCCGGGCCGGCGAACAGGGCGGCGGGGCCGAATGGAAGGAGCGCATCATGGCGAATGATCCCCTCGCGGGCGTTTCGAGGTTCGCGACGCCGCAGCGGCGGCCCATGCCCGGCCGTCCCGGCCAGGTGCGGAACGCGGCCGGCGGCTACGTGTTCGCCAAGGACCTGTGGGACCGGGTCGAGGACTTCCTGATCCTCGGCACCACCGGCGGCACTTACTACGTGGGCGAGGACAGGCTCACCGAACAGAACGCGGACGTGCTGTTCCAGGCCATCGCCGCCGACGGCCCGCGCGTCGTCGCGCTGCTCACCGACATCTCCACGGCCCGGCCGCCGCGAGCGCCGAAGAACCACCCGGCGCTGTTCGCGCTGGCCGCCTGCTACGCGCGCGGCGACGCGGCCACCCGCCGGGCGGCGAAGTCCGCCCTGGCCAAGGTCGCCAGGACCACTGATCACCTGGCCTCCTTCTTCGGCTACTACAAGAACCTCGGCGGCAAGGCGACCCCGCGCGGCACCGCGCCGGTGACCGGGCGCTCGCTGCGCACCGCGCTCGCGTCGTGGTTCCTCGGCGGCGCCCCCGACGGCGTGGCCTTCCGGGCCTGCAAGGCGCGGCAGCGCAAGACCCCGCAGGGCGAGGCGTTCGACCTGCGCGACGTCCTGCGGATCGCGCACCCGCGGGCCGACTCGCCGCAGCGGCGGACGCTGTTCGGGTGGATCGCCGGAAACGTCAGCGATGACGAGGCACGAGATGAGCTGCCCGCGATCGACCGGTTCTGCACCGCCAAGGCGGTCACCTCGGCGCGCGAGGCGGTCCGGGTGGTCACCGAGGCGCGGGTGCCGTGGGAGTTCCTGCCCGACGCCATGCTGAAGGAGTCGGAGGTGTGGGACGCGCTCGTGGACACCATCGGCATGACGGCGCTCCTTCGCAACCTGGCCCGCATGACCCGGCTCGGCACGCTCAAGCCGATGGCGGCGGCCACGTCGCGGGCGGTGCGGCGGCTCACCGACCGCGAGGCGATCCTGCGCGCCCGCGTCCACCCGATGGACGCCTGGCTCGCCATGCGCGTGTACGCCTGCGGCCGCAGCCGGCCGAACCCGCGCGGCGGCGCGCAGACCTGGACCCCGGTGCCCGCGATCCTCGACGCGCTGGAGCAGACGTACGAGTTGTCCTTCGGCAACGTGGCGCCCTCCGGGCGGCGGCTCCTGGTCGCGGTGGACTCGTCGGGGTCGATGAGCCACCAGAAGGTGTCCGTCGGCGGCTCGCCGATCGGCACGGCGTACGAGGTGGGGTGCGCGATGGCGGTCATGCTGACCCGCGTCGAGCGGGGCGGCGCGCACGTCATCGAGGTCGACACCCGGGTCCACCCGTCCAAGGTGACGCCGCGCACCAACCTGCGCGAGATCGCCGGGTGGCGCCCCTCGGGCGGCGGCACCGACCTGTCGCTGCCGTTCACCTGGGCGCGGCAGGAGCGGCTGGCGGCCGACGGCGTCGTGGTGTTCACCGACAACGAGACCTGGGCGGGCCGCTCGCACGCCGCGCAGGCCCTTCAGGCGTACCGCGACGCGGTCAACCCCGGCGTGCGCGTGGTCGTCGCCGCGATGGTCCCGGTGGGCTACACGATCGGCGACCCGAAGGACGCGGGCGTGCTCAACATGGCGGGGATCGACGCGTCGCTGCCGCTGGTCGTGACCGGTTTCGTACGCTGACCGGTCCGGCCGCCCCGGGCATACGGGCTGTGATCAGCGCACATGGGGCCCGTGACGCCTTTGTGACAGGGAGCCGAAGACATCTCACTGACGGTCGGCGATCGTGTCGGGCATGCTTGCCGAAAGCTAGCAGGAGGCTCGCCATGAAGGCATCGCCGGGCAGATTCCCATCCCACCGCTCCAGCCTGCACATCACCCGCCGGGACCTGCTGACCCGCGGTTCGGCGCTGGCCGGGGGACTGGCCGCCGCCACACTGGTCAGCGGGTGCGGCGGCGGCTCCTCCGGCCCCTCGGGAGGCGGGGGAGGCGACCGCGTGGTGGTGGCCGACTGGGGCGGCGCGCTGGTCGAGGCGGAGAAGAAGTACATCTTCGACCCGTTCAGCAAGGAGACCGGCATCGAAGTGGTGGTGGCCGGGCCGCCGACGGGAGCGCGGATCAAGGCCATGGTCGAGACCGGCACCATCGAGTGGGACGTGATCGCCGGCGGGCCGGGGACCGTGCTGCCGATCGGCCGCGACTACTTCGAGGAACTACCCGACCGGCTGCTCGACATCCCCGGCGTCGATCACTCCTACGTCGACCGCAACTGGCTCACCTATTACCTGTTCTCCGTGGTGCTGGCCTGGAGCACCAAGGCGCCCTGGGCCAAGCGCGGCATGAAGGGCTGGCAGGACTTCTGGGACGTGCAGGCCTTCCCCGGCCGGCGGACGCTGCGCGGCGCCGACAACGGGGTGCCCCCGGACATGGAGTTCGCCCTGCTGGGCGACGGGGTGGTCGCCGACCGGCTCTATCCGCTGGACGTCGAACGCGCCTTCGTCAGTCTGGACCGGCTCAAGCCGCACGTGCCGCAGTGGTGGGTCTCGGGCGCGCAGCCGGGGCAGATGCTGGTCGGCGAGCAGGTGGCGGCGTCGAGCATCTTCTCCGGGCGCGTCGGCGCGCTGAAGAACTCCGGCGCGCCGGTGGACTTCACCTGGAACGGCGGCATGTTCGAGCTGGCGAGCTGGTCGGTGATCAAGGGCGCGCCGCACAAGGAGGCCGCGTTCAAGCTGATGGAGTACTCGCTGCGGCCCGAGGTGCAGGCCGCGGTGTGGAGCAACTACCCCAACGGACCGGCCAACAGCAAGGCCCTGGACCTGATGGACAAGGACTTCGCCAAGACCCTGCCCTCCCACCCGGACAACCTCGAGGTGCAGTTCATGCAGAACGGCGAGTGGTGGGGAGAGCACCGCGACGCCGTGCTGAAGCGCTTCCAGACCTTCGCCGCCACCTGACCGTCACCCGGAGGCGTCGTCGGCGGCCACGCCCTCGACGATGGACAGCACGGTGCCGGTCGGGACGACGCGGGACAGCCGCAGGCCCGCCGCCGCGAACATCCCGGCGAACTCCGCCTCGGTGCGCTCGCGGCCGGGCAGCGCGCCCATCAGCATCACGTCGACGGCCTTGGCCTGGTGCGGGTCGTTGCCCTTGGGAACGACCGCGTCCACCACCAGGACCCGGCCGCCCGGGGCCATCGCCCTGCGGCAGTTGCGCAGGATGGTCACGCCCTGCTCGTCGTTCCAGTCGTGCAGGATGCGCTTGAGCAGGTAGACGTCCGCGTTAGGGACCTCGGTGAAGAAGTCGCCCGCGGCGGTCCGCCAGCGACCGCTGATCTCCGCGCCGGGCGGCCGGTGCCCGGCCAGCACGTGCGTCTCGTCGTACAGCACGCCGTGCAGGCCGGGCCGCCGGGCGAGCACGGCCAGCAGGAAGCCGCCCTGGCCGCCGCCGACGTCGGCCACCACGCCGGACTCGGGGAAGTGGTAGGCGGCGGCGATCGGCCCGTTCTCCCAGTCCGACATCGCCGCCATGCCGTCGTGGAAGGTCGCCGCCGTCTCCGCGTCCTGGGCGAAGTACTCGAAGAACGGCATGCCGAACATGTCATCGAAGACCGTGCCGCCCTTGCGCAGGCAGCGTTCCAGCTCCCCGCTGGACTGCCAGAAGGTCGCGTGGGTGAGCATGAGGATGGCGGACCGCGCGGACAGCGGCACGTCGGAGCGCAGCGCGTGCCCGAGCGAGGTGAGCCGGAAGCGGCCCTCGGCGTCCTCCTCGAAGACGCCGCGCGTCGCCAGCAGGCGCAGCACCCGGTACAGGGCGTCCGCGTCCAGGCCGGTACGCCCGGCCAGGTCGGCCGCGGTGCGCGGCCCGTCCGCGAGGTGGTCGGCGAGCTTGACCGAGGCGACGGCCCGCAGCACGGCCGGGTACAGGTAGCCGAGCGCCTCGCCGATGAGGAAGAAATGAGAATCCCGCTCGGCGCTTTCGGTGCTCATTTCTGTTTCTTCTTCGCGCATGGGACGCCTCCACAGGCTGCGACGCTGCTGAGAACCATTGCCGTGCCAATGGAATCACGCCATGGCGTATGAACATAGGGTGACGAGCGGATGTTCACATATAACCCGAGCATCCGCTTCGTCGCCCGGCCCATGTGCCCGCCCGAATAAGTCAGCTAATTTCCGCTCTTTTCCGGAAATGCGGACACGCTGGGGTCGGTATTAAGGGGAGAGCCGGTTGGGCCCCCGGAACAGGAAGGTGACCTCGCGGATGGAGTCCAGGCCGAGCAGGACCATCAGCACCCGGCCGAGGCCCATGCCCAGGCCGCCGTGCGGCGGGCAGCCGTACCGGAAGCAGTCCAGGTAGTCGCGCAGCGGCCCGGTGCCCATGCCCTTCTCGGCCGCCTGCCGCAGCAGCACGTCGTACCGGTGTTCGCGCTGCGCCCCCGTGGTGATCTCCAGCCCCTTCCACAGCAGGTCGAAGCTGCAGGTGAGGTCCGGCCTGCCCGCGGGCCGCATGTGGTAGAACGGCCGGACGCTCGCCGGGTAGTCGGTGACGAACACGAAGTCGTGCCCGGTCTCGGCCCGGACGTGCGCGGCGATGCCGCGCTCGCCCGCGGGGTCCAGGTCCGCCTTGGCCCCGGCCGGGTCCCAGCCGCCGCGCCGCAGGATCTCCCGCGCCTCGGCCATGGTGACCCGGGGAAACGGTGTCTTCGGGACGGTCACCTCCACCCCGAAGTGCTCCCCGATCGCGTCGGCGTGCGCGTCGGCCACCCTGGCCAGGGCGTGGGCCAGCATGTCCTCCTCGAACGCCATCACCTCCGAAACGCCGCCGATCCACCCGAGTTCGACGTCCACGCCGGTGAACTCGGTGGCGTGCCGAGAGGTGAACGACGGCTCGGCGCGGAAGACCGGCCCGATCTCGAAGACCCGGTCGATGCCCGCCGCGACCGCCATCTGCTTGTAGAACTGCGGCGACTGCGCCAGGTACGCCGAGCGGCCGAAGTAGTCCAGCCGGAACACCTCCGCCCCCGACTCCGAGGCGGTGCCCATGAGTTTCGGCGTGTGCATCTCCACGCACCCGGCGGCGTACGCGTACTCGCGCATCCCCTGTTCCAGCGTGGTCTGCACGGCGTACGCGAGCCGCGCCTCCGGACGCAGCCGCACGTCCAGGAAACGCCAGTCCAGCCGCTGCTCCGGCCCGGTGCGCTCGTCGATGGGCAGCGGCGTCTCCGCGCGGCCCAGCACCTCGATCGACTCGGGCACGACTTCCAGGCCGCCGAGTTTCACGATCGGGTTGGCGGTCACCGTCCCGGTGATCCGCACCGCCGACTCGGCGGTCAGCGACTCAAGGGCGGCTTCGAGCGCGTCGCCGGGGCCGCCGCGCCGGTGGGTGACCTGCACCATGCCGGTGTGGTCGCGGATCACGGCGAACTGCATCCGGCCCTGCAACCGCAGGGTCCGCACCCAGCCGCAGATCGTCACCGTGCGGCCGAGATGTCCGCGCAGGCCGGAGACCGGCACGCGGTTCGTAGGGCGGATCATCGAAAGTCCCTCCAAAGGACCTCGTCATGATCCCTTGGGGGCGTGGGCGATAAGGGTACTCGCGGTGCCACCACGCCTTCGCCGCCACCTCGCGAGGTGGCGGCCTCGTCGTCGCCCGGTAACGGGGGCGGGCCGGCGGAGCATCGGGCCCCCGCCCCTCGCCGGGGCGTGCGGGCCGTTCCTCTCCGCGCTCGGGAGGGTCTTCGCCGTGGGGCGCGGGGCCGCCTTCGCAGCTACCGGCGGCTCTCTACGACCCGCGTGGTCCCGCGGCTACTCGTCTCCGTCAACGCGTTGCCCACCAGGATACGGGATCACCAGGTGGCGCGTACGGCGTCGCGCCGCGCCGGATGCACCGCCGCGGCCAGCTCCGCCGCGGTCGTCTGGAAGACGATCCGCCGCCCGGTCTCGGCCAGCAGCCGCCGCATGCCCTCCTGGTCGATCTGGCCGGGATGGCGCGGATCGAGATGCAGGAAGGTCACCGAGGTCATCAGGCCGATCGCGAGCTGGGCCAGGACGTGCGCCTCGGTCCGGGCCAGCTCCGGGCGCACCGCGGCGACCGTGGTCGTCCACATCCAGATGTAGTCCTGGTGGTGCCCGCCGATCCGCTCGCGGATCTCGTCAGTGAGGTTGCGCCGCTCCTCCAGCCAGATGATGGAAAGGCCGGGCCGCTGCACGCAGAAGGCCGCGTAGCTGTCCAGCAGGTAGTCGAGCGCGCCGCGCGGGGGCAGCGTGGCGGCCTCGGCGGCGGCGGTCTCCATCAACTGCGAGGACAGCTCCAGCACCGCGGTGAGCAGATCCTCCTTGTTGGCGAAGTGCCGGTACACCGCCGGGCCGCTGATGCCCGCCGCCGCCCCGACGTCGGTCGTGGAGGTGTTGCGGTAGCCGGACCTGTGGAACAGGTCCAGCGCCGCGTCGATGAGCATCTCCCGGCGCGGTGTCCTGCCCGGCGGACGTCCTCCGCGACGTGCTTTCCGCTGCTCGGCCATGCAGTGACGGTACCAACCAATCGGGATCGACCGGAGATCAGACGTAGGAGGCGGTCCGGCGGGGCTGGGCCACTTCGACCTCCCGGGCGGCGGCCAGTTCGTGCAGCGCGCCGTGGTAGAGCAGGGAGGCGTCGGTGGCCAGGTTGAGCATGTGGAAGCCCGCCTCGCGGCGGCGGATCACCGTCTGCGCGTCATCGCAGTGGATGCCCGCCACGACGCCGTGCCGCTTGCATCCCTCGGCCAGCGACGTGATCACCGCCTCCTGCTCGGGGTCGTCCTGCTCGCGGCCGAAGCCGAGGGCCAGGTCGTTGGGCCCCACGTAGATCGCGTCCACCCCGGGGACCGACATGATCTCGTCCATGTTGGCGACCCCCTCGGGGGTCTCGATCATGACGGCCACCACGTTGCGGCGGTTGGCCACCGCCGCGCTGTAGTCGGGGACGCGCAGCATGTTGCGGCTCGGCCCCCAGCTCCGGTTGCCCTCCGGCGGGTACTTCGCGGCGGTCACCGCCTGCTCGGCCGCCTCCCGGGTGCTCACCATCGGCACCACGACGCCCTGCGCCCCCGCGTCGAGCGCGCGGGCGATGTGCTCGGGGGAGTTGGAGGGCACCCGTACGAGACCGGGCACCCCGGCGATGGCCAGCCCCTGGAGCAACGTCAGCATGCCCTCGTAGCCGACCAGGCCGTGCTGGCCGTCCACGCAGATCCAGTCGAATCCCGCCCGGCCGAGCAGTTCGGCCTGCAGGTCGCTCGGGGTGACCAGCCAGGTGCCGACGGTCGGCTCGCCCCGCTCCCACAGCTCTCGCAAGGTCATCGGATCGCTTCCCTTCTCTCCGTCACGCGTAGTTGTGATAGACGCTGCGGAGCTGCGTGTACCGCAGGACGCCGTGCTTGCCGTCCTCGCCGCCCAGCCCCGACTCCCGGTGGCCGGAGTGGTGCCCCTGGGCCTGCTCGCCGATCGACCGGTTGACGTACAGCTCGCCGAAGTCGAGGTCGCGTTCGGCGCGCATCGCGATGCGGTGGTCGGCCGTGTAGAGGTAGGCCGACAGCCCGTACCGTGTCTCGTTGGCCAGCTCGAAGGCGCGCTCCAGCGTGTCCACCTTGGCGATCGGGGTGACCGGGCCGAACACCTCCTCGCGCATGATGTGCATACCCGGTTCGACATCGACCAGCACGGTCGGCGCGACCCAGAATCCGCGCTCGAAGGCGTCGCCGTCCGGCCGCCCGCCGCCCAGCACGACGCGCGCGCCCTCCGCCTTGGCCCGCTCGATCGCGCCGATCGACTTGTCCCGCTGGGCCGCCCCGGCCAGCGGGCCGAGTTCGACCTCGGTCAGCGGGTCGCCGACCCGCAGGTGCCCGACCAGCGCGGTGTACCGGGCCACGAACTCCTCGAACACCGACTCGTGCACGAACACCCGCTCGGCGCTGGTGCAGACCTGCCCGCCGTTGAAGTGGCGGGCCATCGCCACCGCCGGAACGGCGGAGTCCAGGTCGGCGTCGGCCCAGACGATCGCCGGGGCCTTGCCGCCCAGCTCCAGGGAGACCCTGGTCAGGTTGGCCGCGGCCGCCGCCATCACCTTCTTGCCGGTGTCGCGGTGGCCGGTGAGGGTGACCAGCCCGGTACGCGGGCTGGTGACCAGCGCGAGCCCGGTCTCCGGGCCGCCGGTCACCAGGTTGAGCAGGCCCGGCGGCAGATCGACCGCCTCGGCGATCATCCGGACCAGCGCGATCGAGGACAGCGGAGCCAGCTCGCTCGGCTTGACCACGACGGCGTTGCCCGCGACGAGCGCCGGGGCGATCTTGCGGACCAGCAGCGCCACCGGGGCGTTCCAGGCGGTCACCGCCGCCACCACGCCGATCGGCACCCGGTTGAGGTGGATGACCTCGTCGGCGTTGTCGCTCGGCAGGATCTCGCCTTCGATCCGGCGGTCCCAGCCGGCCGTGTAGTCGGCGAGCTGCGCGGCCATCGCGATCTCGGCGTGCGAGATGGCCAGCGGCTTGCCGACCTCGGCCGTCTGCAGCTCGGCCAGCTCGGTGGCGTTCGCGCGGATGACGTCGCCGATCGCCCGTACCAGCGCGCCGCGCACGCCGCCGGGGGCCCGGCCCCACTCGCGCTGCGCGCGCTGCGCGGCCGCCAGGGCCTCCTCCACCTCCTCGGGCGTGGCGCTCGGGACGGTGGCGATGACGTCTTCGGTGGCGGGGTTGATCACGGGGATCGCGGGCCCGCCGCCCCGCCGCCAGGAGCCGGCGATGTACAGCCCGGCCTCGCTGCCGATGTGAGTCGCGGTCATCTGGGTCTCCTTCAGCTTCCGCTCAGCCAGGCGGCGGGATTGCGCTCCAGCATCTCGTCGATCTGGTCGTGGCCGACGCCGAGTTCGGCCAGGCGCGGGAGCACGGTCTCGAACAGCAGGGTCATCGACCATGCCGGGGCGAACAGGGCGAGCTTGTCGGCCGGAACCCAGTCGTTGAAGGCCGAGTAGTCCTGGGACAGCATCATCCGGCCGGTGTGGCCGCGGGCGCACAGCTTGGCGACGGTCGCCGCCCGCCGTTCGAGGGACAGCAGGCCCTCGACGCCGAAGCGGTCCATGCCGATCCACACGCCGAGGTCGAGCAGTTCCTCGATGTAGCCGAGGTCGTCGCTGTCGCCGGTGTGCGCGATCTGCACCGCGCGCAGGTCCACGCCCTCCTCGCGGAAGATGCGGGCCTGTTCCAGGCCGGTGCGGGTGGCCGCGTGCGAGTGCGCCATGATCGGCCGGCCGGTGCGCAGGTGGGCCCTGGCCGACGCGCGGAGCACCTTCTCCACGTCGGGCGTGATGCCCGGTTCGTCGGTCGCGCACTTGATGAACGCGGCCTTGATCGAGGTGCCCTGGATGCCCTGCTCGATGTCGTGCACGAGCGCGTCGGCGAGGGCGTCGGCGTCGCGCCACTGGAAGTAGGGCGGCAGCACGTTGTAGGTGTACAGGCCGGTGGCCACGACCAGGTTGACGCCGGTCTCCGCGGCGACCCGGGCGTGGAAGGCCACGTCGCGGCCGAGCATCGCCACGCACGGGTCGATGATCGTGCGCACGCCGTGGGCCTGCACCCCGCGGACGGTCTCCACCGCCGCGGTGTACATGGCCTCCCGGTCGTACAGGTGAGGGAACTGGGTGAGCAGCGGTTCGCTCACCGTGAGCAGTTGTTCGTGGGCGAGGGTACGGCCGAGCTCGGTGTGCTCGACCGGCCCCGCGACGGTTTCGATCAATGTCATGCCGGTACCTCTTCTCCGCTCACCTGGCGGTCTGGCCGCCGTCCACCACGAGACTCGCCGCGGTGATGAAACTCGCCGAGTCCGAGGCCAGGAAGACCACCGCCTCGGCCACCTCCTCCGGGCCGCCGACCCGGCGCAGCATGGCCTCCCCGCCGACCGCCGGGTGTACGTCGGCCCCGGCCCGGTCCAGGCCCATCGTCGCCCCGAGGTACGCCTCGTTGGGCGGCGTCCAGATCGTGCCGGGGCAGACCGCGTTCACCCGGACCCCGTCGGCGGCGAGGTCGAGGGCGAGGCCGCGGGTCAGGCTCTGCAGCGCGCCCTTGCCCGCGCTGTAGGTGATCCGGTCGGGCTGGGCGATGAGCGCGGAGATGGAGGAGATGTTCACGATCGCCCCGCCGCCCTGCTCGCGCATGTACGGCAGCGCGTGCTTGGCGCACAGCGCGTAGCCGAAGACGTTGGTGGCGAACGCCCGCCCCCACTCCTCCGGGGTCGCCTCGACGCCCTTGGCCACCAGCGCCACGGCGCTGTTGACCAGGATGTCCAGCCGGCCGAACCGGGTCGCGGCGGCCCGCATCAGCCCGTTGATCTGCTGTTCGTCGCTGACGTCCGCGCGGACGAACAGCGCCCGCTCGCCGAGCAGGCTCTCGGCCTTGCGCCCGGCCTCCTCGTCGATGTCGGCGATGGCGACCGAGACGCCTCGTTCGGCGAACGCCGCCGCGGTGGCGAGACCGATGCCGGACGCGCCCCCGGTGATGACGGCCACCTTGCCCGTCAGACCTTTCACCGTCATGCTCCTGTCTGATCTGCCCTGGGCCGCGTCAGGCGAGCGGGCCGGGGTTCTTGCGGTAGCGCAGGACGCCGTCCACCGCCCGGTAGGCGAGCGCGCCCACGGTGCCGGTGGGGTTGTAGCCGGCGTTCTGCGGGAATGCGGACGCGCCGACCACGAAGGTGTTCGGGAAGTCCCACATCTGCAGGTAGTTGTTGACGGCCGAGGTGCGCGGGTCGGCGCCCATGATCACGCCACCGGTGTTGTGGGTGGACTGGTATGAGTTGCCGTCGTAGTGCTCGGCGAGCACGCCACCGGCCACGAACGAGTCGGGGTTCATCGCGGTGGCGATCTCCTTGAGCTTCTCGCCCAGGTAGGCGACCATCTTGCGCTCGTTCGGCTCCCAGTCGAAGGTGATGCGCACCAGCGGCAGGCCGTAGGCGTCCCGGTAGTTGGGGTCGAGGCTGAGGTAGTGGCCCCGGTAGGCGGGGCTCTCGCCCTGCGCGCCGATGATCAGCGAGTGCGCGTAGTGCTTGCGGATCGCCTTCTTCCACTCAAGGCCCCAGGTCGGGGTGCCGGGCGGGGCGAGGACCGCGTTGATCGGCGTCGTCGGGTTGCTGCCGACCTTGATCAGGCCGCCGCCGATGAAGCCGAGCCCGGTGTGGTCGAAGTTGTCGCCGTTGAGGTCGTCGATGGCGATGGCGCTGCCACAGGCGACCATGTACGGCTTGAAGTCCTTGTCCTTGAAGTAGGCCATCGCGCCCGCGCCGTCGGACTGGTAGCAGTAGTTGCGGCCGATGACGCCCTCGCCGGTGGCCGGGTCGTACGGCTTGCCCATCTTGGACAGCAGCAGCAGCCGGCAGTTGTTCAGGGTGAAGGCGGTGAGCACCACGACGTCGGCGGGCTGGTCGCGGACCGCGCCGCTGGCGTCGTAGTAGCGCACGCCGGTGGCCCGCCCGCCGTCGTGCAGGATCTCGATCACCTGGGCGTTGGTGCGCAGCTCGAACCGGCCGGTCTTCTGGGCGGTGGGGATCACCGTCAGCGTCGGGTCGCTCTTGGCGCCGATGTGGCAGCCGAAGTGCCCGGTGAAGCCGCAGTAGGTGCAGCCGGGCCGGGACATGCCGTCCGGGTTGGTGTACGGCTTGGACAGCGCGCCCGCGGGACCGGGGAACGGCTTGTAGCCCACCTTGGCCGCGGCCTCGCGGAACACCGACCCGGCGTAGGACTCGATCAGCGGCGGGAGCGGGAAGTCACGGCTGCGCGGCCCCTCGAACGGGTTGCCGCCGGGCACCTTGGTGCCCTTGATGTTGCCCGCCTTGCCGCTGATGCCCGCCATGTACTCGAACTTGTCGTAGTACGGCTCCAGGTCGTCGTAGGTGATGCCCCAGTCCTGGATCGTCATGTCGGCGGGGATCGCGCCCGCGCCGTAGCGTGCGATCGTGCGGCTGCGGATCTCGAAGTCCCTGGGGTTGAACCGCCAGGTCTGCCCGGCCCAGGACACCCCCGAGCCGCCCACGCCGTAGGCGGGCGCGAACGAGCCGAGCCTGCGGATCGGCAGGGCGCGGTCGTTGACGTCGTGCCGCAGTGTCCAGGTCTCGGACGCGACGTTCTGCATCAGCTCGCGGTCCACCGCGTACCGCAGCTCGTCGTGCCCGTGCGCGAAGTCCTCGACGCCGCGCGGCCCGCCGCGCTCCAGACCCACCACGCTCAGCCCGGCCTTGGCCAGCTCGGCGGCCATGATCCCGCCCGCCCAGCCCACTCCGACGCAGACCACGTCGACCTTC
Source organism: Spongiactinospora rosea (assembly GCF_003315795.1). Lineage (GTDB taxonomy): Bacteria > Actinomycetota > Actinomycetes > Streptosporangiales > Streptosporangiaceae > Spongiactinospora > Spongiactinospora rosea. Next base: position 191,585 of record NZ_QMEY01000008.1, on the reverse strand, counting down.
GGCAGCGTCGTTCGCCCGGCCATCTACCGGACTCCCTTCGGATAGACGTTGTACGGCTCGTTCCAGCGGCCGATGAGCCCGCCGTACCGGTCGCCGTAGGCCACCGGGTCGCCGGGGAAGCCCAGCCAGAGCCAGCCGACCATGTCGCGGTTGCCGTCGTGCATGGGGTCGCAGAACAGCCCCTCGGTGACGTTGCGCAGGAACATCGCGAAGAACGAGGCCGAGGTGAACCCGTGCGCGCCGGTCGCCAGCCCGAGATCGACCTGGCCCTTCTCCAGCGCGGTCATCACCGCGTCCTGCTGGGCGGTGGTCAGCGCGGGGAACGCCTTGCCGGCGTACTTCGTCCTGCAGTACGTGTCGATCGCCCGCAGCGCGCGCTCGTAGACCTCGCGCGGGGTGAGCGGGAGCTGGTAGCCGTGCCCTTCGTGCTCCGGCTCGAAGAACGGCCCCCGGAGGTACATCCGGTCGCCGTCGCCCCAGGCCCCGGCGAGCCGTCCGTCGATGTAGTGGGTCACGCCCGCCTCGGCCGCGCCGTCGCCGTCGGGGTCTGCGGGAAAGACGCGCTCGGCCATCGCGGTCACCGTCGCCGCCTCGGCATCGGTGAGCACCCGCAGCGGCGGGGGCGGGTCGTCCAGCACCTTGGTCGTGGGCGGCTTGGGCTTGCGCTCCGCGAGCGCGCTGCCGCCGGTCACGACGCCGCCGACGCCGATCGCGCCGCCCGCGACCACCCCGCCCGCGGTGGACAACAGGGCCCGGCGTGAGGGCACGGACCGCCCGTCGCCGCCCTCGTCCGGCTCAGCTGACATTTCCGGTCTCCTTGGTGTCCGCTTCGGTGGCCTGCCGCCAGGCGTCGGCCAGGCCGTTCATGCTGAACTGCGGCGAGCGCATCCAGCCGATCAGCTTCTGCTCCTGGGCGACGATCCGGTCGGCCGCGGCCGGTACGTCGGCGGCGATCTCGGCGGGCACCACGAGGACGCCGTGCTGGTCGGCGTGGATGATGTCGCCCGGCCGCACGGTGAGGCCGCCGATCCGCACCGGCTCGCCCGCCGACTCCACGCGCACGTTGGCGTGGGAGACCCCGACGCTGCCGGAGAAGAAGCGGAAGCCCAGGTCGTGGGCCTCGGTCAGGTCGCGCACGCAGCCGTTGGTGACCGCGCCCAGGCAGTCCAGCTTGGTGAACAGGTTGGCTGACACCTCGCCCCACAGTGATCCGTGGCCCGGCTGGTCATCGAGGTCCTGGACGACGACGACGCGCGGCCCCGGCACCTGGACCAGGTGCGCGACCAGCGGCTCCACGCCGTAGTCGTGCTCCGGCGTGCCGCGCCCCCGGATGGTGGCCGTGGCGGCGTAGCCGACCATGACCCCGAGGTCGGGGAACACGCAGCGGATCTCGGAACTGGCGAAGCCCTCGTCGCGCGAGCGGATGTCGAACGTCTCGATGGCGTTGCACACCGTCGGGGTGTCGTAGCGGGCGAGCGCCGCCAGCACGTTGTCGGTCATTAGTTCTCCTGCTGGGGACGAGCGGTGTTGACGACGTTGAACGGCGGCTCGCCGGAAAGGACGCGGCGGATGTTGGCCGCGACGATGGCGAGCACGCGTTCGTTGGCGTCACGGGTGAACGCCGCCGCGTGCGGCGTCATGAAGACGTTCTCCAGGCGGCGCAGCTCGGAGTCGGCCGGGAGCGGTTCGGTGGCGAAGACGTCGAGCGCGGCGGCGGCGAGCCTGCCGGACTTCAGCGCCGCGATCAGGGCCTCCTCGTCCACGACCGGGCCGCGGCTGCTGTTGATCAGGTAGGCGCCCTGCTTCATCCGCTCGATGGCCGCGGTGTCGATCAGCCCGCGGGTCGAGGCGTCCAGCGGAACGTGCACCGAGACGACGTCGGAGCGGGCCAGCACCTCGTTCAGCTCGCAGGACTCCGCGCCGGTGACGCTGCGCGGCACCACGTCGTAGAAGAGGACGCGGGAGCCGAACGCGCGCAGCCGGTCGGCGACCGCGCCGCCGGTGTTGCCAACGCCGACCAGACCCACGGTCAGCGCGCCCAGCTCCCGGCCCAGCATCTTGAGCATCGGCCACTCGCCCGCGCGCATCTGCCGATCGCCCCAGGCCCCGTGCCTGATCAGGTTGAGGACCGCCATGACGACCCAGTCGGCGACCGAGTCGAGGTTGTACCCGGCGCTGTTGGACACCGGGATGCCGAGCCGGGCGGCGCTCTCCACGTCGATCCCGTCGAAGCCGACGGACGGCTGCTGGACCAGGCGGCAGCGCCGCATGGCGGCGAGGATGCCGGCGTCGAGGTGATAGCGGTGCAGGCCGTCACCGATCACGATGTCGGCGTCGGCCACGGCGGCGCGCACCTCCTCGGGGGTGGAGCCGCCGGGCAGGACCACGGCTTCGACGTCGAAGCCCTTCGCCAGGCCGCGCACCTGATCTTCGGTGAGCGGGCTCAGGCACACGATTCGGGACATCATCACCTCGGGGTATTGATCATCATTCGTCCCAGTGCCGCACGAGCGCGGAGCCGGGGGCGAGCAGTGCCCGCAGCTCCGCCGCGTCGGCCCGCCACTGCTCCTCGGGCAGGGCCGCGCCGACCGGGTCGAGCAGCGCGCCCGGCGCCACGTCGTCGGTGTAGCGGGCCACCACGTTGGTGTGCAGGTGCGGGGTCTGGTTGCCGAGTGTCAGGTAGTTGATCTTCAGGGCGGCGAAGTGCCGCTGGACGGCCGTGCCGACCAGCAGGACCTCCCGGCCGTAGCGGTCGGCGTCGCCGGGCGCCAGGTCGGCCGGCTCGGCGGCGTGGCCGTTCTTCCAGGCGACGACCGCGTAGCCGCGCTGGGCCGCGTGCCGCATCAGGTAAGCGTCGGAGACGCGGCCCGCGTAGACGCGGATCCGGTCGTCGGAGTCGCCCGGCGCGGGGGCGGAGCCGCACGCGCAGGCCCGGCCGTCCATCCGCTGGACGAAGTCGGCGGGCCAATTGGGGAAGGGCGCTATCATGGATTTATGTTATTCCGGATTAACTTTCCCCGCAAGCTTCTCACCTCGCTCGCCAGGCGGTCGTGACGTTCACGACGCCGCGCAGCAGCCCGAGCTCGCGCCCGCCGTCGGGGAGCGCCGGTTCGAGCAGTCCGCCCACGTCGGGCCTGGTCACCAGCGAGTACGGCGTGGCGTCCAGCCACACGAACGGCAGCGCGGTGTTCAGCCGCTCGTTCAGCGCCCGGTAGGCGGCCTGCCGCTCGGCCGCGCCGGTGGCCTGACGGCCCTCGGCGAGCGCGGCGTCGATCGCCTTGTCACGGTTGCGGGTGAAGTTCAGGGCGGGCTCGCCGTTGGGGGCGGCGCTGCCGGAGCTGAAGTAGAGCGCGTTCTGGTCCGGGTCGCCCGCGCCGAAGAACGCGCCGATGACCGCCTCGTAGCCGCCGCCCAGCAGCACCTCCCCGAAGTTGTCCTTGGACACCTGCACCGGCGCGCTCTCGATCCCGGCCTGCCGCCACATGCCCTGAATCAGGGAGAAGGCGGTGATGTCGCGGGGGGTGGTCTGGATCGTCACCTTGATCGGCGGCAGCGGGCCCCGCTCCCGCTCGTACTCCGCGACCAGGCGCTTGGCCCGCTCCACGTCGTACGCCGGGTACGGCGAGCCCGCGTGGTACGGCGAGCCGCGCTGGAACAGGCCGTCCATGACCGGGGCCAGCCCCTTGTCGATCACCTTGCTGTACTTCGTGGCGTCCGTGGCGCAGGCCAGCGCCTGCCGGACGCGCAGGTCGTTCAGGGGAGCGCGGGACACGTTCAGCGCGACCAGCGTGATGTCCTTCTGCCCGAACGTGGTGCTCAGGTCGTCGGCCAGCGTGAAGCCCTGCTCGCCGCGGAAGGCCGCGATCGTCTGGGCGTCCTGGGAGTGCAGGGCGTCGATGTCGCCGGCCCGCAGGGCGTTCTCCCTGGCCAGCGGGTCGGGGATGGGCCGGAACGTGACCTGGTCGAGATAGGGCAGGCCGCGCCGCCAGTACCGCTCGTTGCGGGTCAGGGTGAGATGGTCGTCGGCCTGCCACTCCTTGAACACGAACGGGCCGGACCCGACCGGATGCCGTGGGTCGCCGCCCTTGCCGATCGTCTTCGGCGAGGCCACGTACCCGAGCTGCGCGCCCGGATAGCCGGTCAGGTAGCTGTCGAAGGCCGACCACGGCTCCTTCATCTCGACGACCAGCGTGTGCTCGCCGGTCACCCGGGTCGCCTCGATCGGCCCGAGCAGCAGTCCGAGGAAGTCGTGGTCGCGCTGCGCGTCGAAGTTGGTCTTGACCGCGGCGGCGTCGAACGGCTCGCCGTCGTGGAAGGTCATCCCCGGCCGCAGCTCGATCGTCCAGCGGGTCGCCTCGCGGTTGGGGGTGATCGACCGGGCGGCGTACGGCCGGACCCGGCCCTGCGCGTCGAGCGCGGCCAGGCGGTCGAACACCGCGCGGGCGTAGACGTGGCCGGAGCGGTCGAACAGGGTGGCGGCCGGGTCCAGGCCGCCCGCCTCGCCCTGGGTGGCGAAGACCAGCCGGCCGCCGCGGCGCGGCGTGCCGGTGGCCCGGACGGCGGGCTTCGCGGCGGGCGCGGGGCCGCAGGCCGCCAGAAGCAGCCCGGCCCCGCCGTATGTCAGTAGTGTCCTCCGGCCGATGGGGTCGCGGGAAACCATCACTGTCGCTCCTTGAGCCACGGGTTGGAAATGGTGTTTCGATGGGGAGCGCTACGCGTGATGGCAGGCCACGTGCCGGCCCGGCCGTACCTCGCGGAGCTGGGGCTCTTCCGTGGCGCACCGGCCGGTGGCGAGCGGGCACCTGGTGCGGAAGCGGCACCCGGAGGGCGGCGCCAGCGGCGAGGGGAACTCACCGGCCAGCGCGGGATCGGACCCGGCGGGCCGGGCCGCCGGATCGGGCACGGGCACCGCGTCCAGCAGCGCCCGGGTGTAGGGGTGGGCCGGGGCCCGGTAGAGCTCTTCGGCGGGCGCGACCTCGCACAGCCGGCCGAGGTACATCACGGCCACCCGGTCGCTGACGTTCTTGACCACGCCGAGGTCGTGCGCGATGAACACCAGGGACAGGCCGAAGCGGGCCTTGGCGTCCTCCAGCAGGTTGAGGATCTGGGCCTGGACCGAGACGTCCAGCGCCGAGACCGGTTCGTCGCAGATGAGCAGTTTCGGATCGAGCACCAGCGCCCGCGCGATGCTGATCCGCTGGCACTGCCCCCCGGAGAACTCGTGCGGCCTGCGTCCGGCGACGGCGTCATAGTCCAGGCCGACGGCCTCGAACACCTCGCGGGCGCGGGCCGCGCGCTCCCGAGGGCCGCCCTCGTTCCAGATCGCCATCGGCTCGGTGACGATGTCGCCGACCCGCCGCCGGGGATTGAGCGACGAGATCGGGTCCTGGAAGATCATCTGGATCCGGCGGCGGGTGCGCCGCAGCTCCTCGCCGCGCAGCCCGGTGAGGTCGCGGCCCTCGAAGACCACCGACCCGGACGCGGGCGGCGGCATCAGCACGGCCGCCCGGCCCATGCTGGACTTGCCGCAGCCCGATTCGCCGACGATGCCCAGGGTCTCGCCGGGCAGCACGTCGAAGCTGACGTCCGACACGGCGTGGACCGTGCGGCCCCGCCCGGCGGGGAAGGTGACGACCAGGTGCTCCACCCGCAGCAGCGCCTCGCCGGGCGCGCGCAGGTGGGCCGTGCCCGCGGTCACGACTCGCCGCCGACCGGGTGCCAGCAGGCGTAGCGGTGCCGGGTGCCCGGGATCGTCCGCAGCGGCGGGGCCTCGCGCGCGCAGCGCGCCGCGGAGTATCGGCAGCGCGGCGCGAACGCGCAGCCCGGCCCCGGATTCACCAGGTCGGGAGGGCGCCCGGGGATGGCGGCCAGCCGGGTGTGCGGCGGGTCGGAGAGCTTGGGGATCGATTCCATCAGCGCCTCGGTGTAGGGCATCTTGGCGGCGGCGAACAGCCGCTCGGTGGGCGCCTGCTCCACGATCCGGCCCGCGTACATCACCGCGATCTCGTCGGTGCGCCCGGCTGCCACGCCCAGGTCGTGGGTGACCAGCAGCAGGCCCATCGACCGCCGGGCCCGCTGGGCGGCCAGCAGGGTGAGGATCTGGTCCTGGACCGTCACGTCCAGGGCGGTGGTCGGCTCGTCGGCGAGCACCAGGCCGGGATCGCAGGCCAGCGCCATGGCGATCATCACGCGCTGCCGCATGCCGCCGGAGAGCTGGTGCGGGTACTGCCGGGCGCGGCGTTCGACGTCGGGGATGCCGACCGAGCGCAGCAGCGTCACGCTGCGGCTGCGGGCCTCCGCGCGGCTCACCCGCCGGTGCAGCCGGATCGTCTCGCCGACCTGCCGCCCGATCCGGTGGACCGGGTTGAGCGAGGTCATCGGATCCTGGAACACCATGGCGATGTCGGCCCCGCGGCGGCGGCGCAGCTCGCGCTCGCCCATCACGGCCAGGTCTTCGCCCTTGTACAGGACGCTGCCCTGCCGGATGACGCCCTTGCGCGGCAGCAGCCCCATGATGGAACGGGCGAGCACCGTCTTGCCCGAGCCGGACTCGCCCAGGATCGCCAGGGTGCGGTCGCCCGCCAGCTCGAAGCTGACGCCGTCGACCGCGCGCACGATGCCGCGCGGGGTGTCGAAGTAGGTCTTCAGTCCGACGACCTTGAGCAGCGGGGCCTGGTCGGTCATGTGGCGTCCCCTTTGACGTCCAGCCGGTCGCGGAGCCGGTCACCTGCGAAGTTGAGGCCGAGCACGGTGAGGAACATGAACAGCGACGGCCACAGCGCGGTGCCCGGACTCTCGGCCAGCGTGTTGCGCCCTTCGGCGATCATGGCTCCCCAGCTCGGGGTGGGCGGCTGGACCGAGAGCCCGAGGTACGCCAGGCTGCCCTCGGCCACGATGGCGGTCGCCACCCACACCAGCGAGAGCGACAGCGCGACCGGGGCCACGTTGGGGATGATCTCCCGCAGGATGATCCGCCGGTTCTTCGCGCCGAGCATGCGCGCCGCCACGACGTACTCCCGCCCGGCGCACCCGATGGTCGCCCCGCGCACCACCATGGCGATCGGGGCCACCGAGACCAGCCCGATGGTCAGCGTGACGTTCTGGGGGCTCTGCCCGAGAAAGGTGACCACGGCCAGCGCCAGCACCAGCGCGGGGAACGCGAGCAGGCTGTTGGCCAGCGTGGTCACCACCGTGTCGGTCGCGCCGCGGCGGAAGCCCGCGATGAGCCCGAGCGTGCCGCCGACGACCAGGCCGAGCGTGATCGAGACGAACCCGGCCACCAGCGAGATCCGGGCCCCGTGGACGACCCTTGAGAAGAGGTCGCGGCCGAGTTCGTCGGTGCCGAGCAGGTGGGCGGCCGACGGGCCGAGCCCGGGGTCGCCGACGCCCACGGCGGCGGGGTCGGCGAGCGGCAGCAGCCCGGCGGTCGCGGCCAGCGCGATGACCAGGGTCACCCACCCCGCCGACAGCCAGAAGACCACGCCGAGCCCGCGCGCCCGAGCCGTCCTGCGGCCCTTGCGGGGCGCGCCGCCCGCGGCGGGCGAGGTCACGGAAAGCCCCTCAGCCATGGCGGGTCCTCGGGTCGAGCAGCGGGTAGATCAGGTCGGCCAGGAAGGTGACCAGGACGTAGGAGACGGCGATGACCAGGACGCAGGACTGCAGCACCAGGTAGTCGTGCTGGAAGATCGAGTTGACCGTGAGCTGCCCGATCCCGGGCAGCGCGAAGATCTGCTCGACCAGGATCGCGCCGCCGGTCAGCGCCCCGACGTGCAGCGCGACGACCGTCACCAGCGACAGCGAGGACGACCTGAGCGCGTGCCGCCACAGGATCGTCCCGGCCGGTACGCCCTTGGCCCGCGCCGTCGTGACGTGGTCCTGGCGCAGGGTGGCGATCATGTCGGCGCGCAGCGCCCGGACGTACACCGCGAGCGAGCCCAGCGCCAGCGTGAGCGCGGGCAGGAACAGCGAGCGCAGCGCCAGCGCCGGATCCTCGGCGAAGGAGGTGTAGCCGGTGGCCGGGAAGACGTTGAACGTCACCGCGAAGACGAAGACGAGCAGCACCCCCAGCATGAACGGCGGCACCGAGAGCGTGGCGAACGTGAACCCGGAGGCCAGCCGGTCCACCCAGCCGTTGGGCCGGTGGGCGGAGTAGACGCCGAGCGGCACCGCGATGGCCAGGGCCATCACCTGTGACACCGCGACGAGCTGGAGGGTGACCGGCAGGTGCTCGGAGATGGCCTGCGCGGTGGGGACGTGGTTGATGTAGGAACTGCCGAGGTCGCCGCGCAGGGCCGAGCCCAGCCACTCCAGGTAGCGGATGTGGACGGGCTGGTCGAGCGAGAGTTCGGCGGTCAGCCGGGCGACCGCCTCCTCGGTGGCCCGAAGGCCCAGGATTGCGTGCACCGGGTCGCCCGGCAGCAGGTTGAGCAGCAGGAACGTCAGCGCCGAGACGACGAACAGGACCACGGCGAGCTGAAGTGCCCTGGTGAGGATGAACACTTCCCCTCCTTCGCCGGCGGGCTCATCTGCCCCCGGCGCGCGCCAGGCGTCTGAGCGCGTCGATATCGGCCCGCTCGTCGCGGGCCGGTGGCCGGCCGTCGGCCGGCACGAACCGGCCGGGCAGGATGTCCTCGCCCGGCGCGATGTCCTCGGTGTCGGAATAACGCATGGTCACGCTCGTGTGCAGATGCGGGGCCTCGTTGCCGAGCGTCTGGAAGTTGAGCTTGAGCGGACGGTAGTGCGCCTGCATCGCGCGGGCGGCGATCAACGTCTCGGCGTTGAACGCCGCGGCCTCCTGCGGGGTGAGGTCGGTGGGCTCCACGACGTGGCGGCCCTGCCAGAGCACGACCGCCCAGCCGGGTTGCAGCGTGCCGAGCACCAGGTAGGCATCGCTCACCTCACCCGCGAAGAACCGCGCCAGCGGCGGGTCGGCCGACTCCTCGAAACGTCCGGCGGCGCAGGCGGGGCAGTCCGCGCCAGAGATCCGATCCTGCCAGTTCGACGGCCAGCCCATGGCTTCTCCCTCGGGCCTGCGCAACGCGTTTGTTACGCTGAATTAACTTACTGTGGGTGACGTTACAGAGGGCCCGAGGGTGCGTCAAGGAGTCGGCCGAGGTGCTTGACGAGCCGCCTCCAGGCGGCGTAATAAATACATACTGAGCAGTTAACAATGATGGGCCGATGAAGGCCGTCATCGCTGCTCGCACCACCCCCGAAGGGACCAAGCCCATGATCGACCCGGCTACGACGTTGCGGGAGACGGTCTCCGCGCACGGCGACGCGCTCGCGGTGGTCTGCGACGAGCGGCGCCAGACATACGCCGAGATGTACGACAGGGCGTGCCGGCTGGCGAACGCGTTGCGTGACGCCGGGATCAAGCCGGGCGACCGGGTCGCCGTGCTGGCCGACAACGACCTCGAATCGATCGAGATCATCGCCGGGCTCGCACTGGGCGGCTACGTCATCTGCCCCCTCTACACCCACCAGACGGCCGAGGGGAACGCGTACCTGCTGGACCTCATCGAGGCCACGGCGCTGATCATCCAGGAGCGCCACCACACCGCGCTCGCCCCCCTGCTCGGCACCGCGCCCGGCCTGCGGCTGACGGTGGTCATCGGGGAGGAGACGGCCGCTCCGCGCTATTCCGAGCTGCTGGCCGCAGCCTCGGCCGAGGACCCCATGGTGCCGCTCAAGCCGGACGCCACGCACGTGATCCGCTTCTCGGCGGGCACCACCGGCCGTCCCAAGGGCATCGTCCACGACGTCAAGGGCTGGATGGCGATGGGCGACCTGTGGCGGGCCGCCTGGGGCAGGCACTGGAGCCCCACCGACCGCTACCTCGCGCCGGGCCCGATCAGCCACGCCACGGGCCTGCTCGTGTGGCCGGTCATCGAGGGCGGCGCGGGCGTGGTCGTGATGCGCGGCTTCGACCCCGGCCGCTTCCTCGAACTCGCCGAGCGGGAGCGCGCCACCGTGACGCTGCTGGTCCCGACGATGGTCCAGATGGTCCTCGGGCATCCCGACGTCGGGCGGCGGGACGTCTCCAGCATGCACACGATCTTCTACGGCGCCGCCCCGATGCCCCGGCCCACGCTGGTCAAGGCCCTTTCGGTGTGGGGCCCGATCATGTACCAGGCGTACGGCCAGAGCGAGGCGCTGCCGATCTCGATCCTGCGGCCCGAGCACCACATCCTCGAAGGCACCGAGGAGGAGATCGGCCGGCTGCGCTCGGCGGGGCGGCCCTGCCCCGGGGCGGAGGTGCGCATCGCCGACGACGAGGGCGGCGACGTGCCGACGGGCGAGATCGGCGAGATCGTCGTACGCACCCCCGGGGCCATGTCCGGCCTCTGGAAGGACCCTGCGGGGACGGCCGCGCGCCTCACCCCCGACGGCTACATGCGCACCAGGGACATGGGGTACCTGTCGCCGAACGGCTTCCTGTACCTGACCGACCGCAAGGACGACATGATCATCTCCGGCGGGTTCAACATCTGGCCCGCCGAACTGGAGAGCGCCCTGCTCGGCCACCCGGCCGTCCGCGAGGCCACCGTCGTCGGCGTGCCCCACGAGAAGTGGGGCGAGACGCCGCACGCCATCGTCGTCCTCGGCGAGGGCGACGGGGACACGGCGACCGAGACCGACCTTATCGACTTCATGCGCACGGCCGTGGGCTCCACCAAGAAGCCCACGGCCGTCCATTTCGCCGGCGAGCTGCCGAAGACCCCTCTCGGCAAGGTGCTGCGGCGGGCCGCGCGCGAGGCGCACTGCGCCGGATGCGGCGGTTCGCCCTCGACCGGCGGCACGACCCCCTCAACAGATCGGAGTGCTTGATGAATCGGCGAGTGTGCGTGGCGGGGGTGGGCATGGTCCCGTTCTCCACGCCCAGCAAGGGCAAGACCTACGAGGAGATGGGCGAGGCGGCGATCAGGGCCGCCCTGGCCGACTCCAAGGTCGACTACGCCAAGGTGGCCCAGGCGTACGCGGGGTTCGCCTACGGCGACTCCACCAGCGGCCAGAAGGCCCTCTACCGTGTCGGCCTGACCGGCATCCCCGTCATCAACGTCAACAACAACTGCTCGACCGGCTCCTCGGCGCTGTGGCTGGCCCGGCAGGCGGTGGCCAGCGGCACGGCCGAGTGCGTGCTGGCGTTCGGCTTCGAGCAGATGCAGCGCGGCGCGCTCAAGCCGATGTGGGACGACCGGCCCAGCGTGCTGGAGCGGTTCGACGGCGTGGTGAGCGCCGTCTGCGACATGGACGACAACGTGCCCATGGCCGCCCGCTACTTCGGCGCGGCCGGTCTTGAGTACATGTCGAAGTACGGCGCCAAGGCCGAGACGTTCGGCGCGATCGCCGTCAAGGCCCGCAAGCACGCCGCGGGCAACCCCTACGCGGTGTTCCGCGACCCGCTCACCCTGGAAGAGGTGATGGGCTCCCCGCACATCTTCGGGCCGCTGACCCGCTTCCAGTGCTGCCCGCCCACCTGCGGGGCCGCCGCCGCCGTGGTGTGCAGCGAGGAGTTCGCCCGCGCCAACGGCCTGCCCGCCGACGTGGTGATCAGGGCGCAGGCGCTGACCACCGACACCCCCGACAGCTTCGAGGGCGACCTCGCCAAGCTGGTCGGGACGGGCATGGCCAAGGAGGCCGCGCGCCGGGTGTACGAGGAGTCCGGGGTGGCCCCGACCGACATCCCGGTGGTGGAGCTGCACGACTGCTTCACGGTCAACGAGCTGCTGACGTACGAGGTGCTGGGCCTGACGCCGGAGGGCACCGCGGAGAAGTTCGTGGCCGACGGCGACAACACCTACGGCGGGCAGGTGGTCACCAACCCGTCCGGCGGGCTGCTGTCCAAGGGCCACCCGCTGGGCGCCACCGGGCTCGCGCAGTGCGCCGAGCTGGTGTGGCAGCTGCGCGACCAGGCCGGTCCGCGCCAGGTCGAGAACGCCACGCTGGCCCTCCAGCACAACGTGGGACTGGGCGGCGCGGCCGTCGTCACGCTGTACGAGAAGGTGGGCTGAGCGCGTGCCCATCGATCCCGAGGCGGCCAAGGCGCTGCGATTCGCGCCGCTGACCATTGACCTCGAACGCGGGCGGCTGCGGTTCTTCGCCAAGGCCACCGGCCAGACCGACCCGGTCTACCACGACCTGGACGCCGCCCGCCAGGCCGGCCACCCGGACCTCCCGGTGCCGCCGACCTTCTTCTTCGGCCTGGACCTCGAAGGCCCCGACGCCCTGCGCTACCTGCGCGAGCTGGACGTGGACATGGGCCGGGTGCTGCACGGAGAGCAGTCCTTCGTCTACCACTCCCTGGCCTACGCGGGGGAGACCCTGACCGTCCGTCCCAGGATCATCGACGTGTACGCCAAGCGGGGCGGCGCGCTGGAGTTCCTGGTCAAGCGGAACGAGATCACCCGCGACGGCGAACCCGTCGCGGAGGCGACCATGACGCTCGTCGTACGCAACCCGGGGGCCGCGGGATGACCACCACCGTACTTTCCGTGGGCACCGAACTCCCGCCGCTGCACATCGAGCCGATCTCCCGTGCCACGCTCGCGCTGTTCGCCGGGGCCTCGGGCGACCACGTGCCGCTGCACATCGACATCGACGTCGCCCGCGCCGCGGGCCTGGAGGACGTCTTCGCGCACGGCATGCTCTCCATGGCCTACCTGGGCCGGCTGCTCACCGGCTGGGTGCCGCAGCACCGGATCCGCTCCTACCAGGTCCGGTTCGCCGCGATCACCCCCGTCCACGCGAGCCCGGTCTGCACCGGCCGCGTGACCGCCGTCGCCGAGGGCCTGGCCACCGTGGAGCTGGCCGTCACGCTCGCCGACGGCACGATCACCCTCACCGGCGAAGCGGTCATCGACCTCCGCTGAGCACACCTTCAGAAAGGACGCCGCAAGCCCATGGGAAAGCTGGACAACAAGGTCGCCGTCGTCACCGGCTCAGGCCGGGGCATCGGCCGTGAGGTCGCCCGCAAACTGGCCGCCGACGGGGCCGCCGTCGTCGTCAACGACCTGGACGAGGGACCGGCCAAGGAGACCGTCGAGATCATCGAGGCCGACGGCGGCAGGGCGCTCGCCTGCGCGGGCAGCGTGGTCGAGGAGGGCTTCGCCGAGCGGTTCGTCCAGACCGCGGTGAACGGCTTCGGCGGCCTGGACATCGTGGTCAACAACGCGGGCTACACCTGGGACACGGTCATCCAGAAGATGACCGACGAGCAGTGGGACGCCATCCTCGACGTCCACCTCAAGGCCCCGTTCCGCATCCTGCGGGCCGCGCAGCCGGTGATCGCCGCCGCGGTGAAGGCCGCCCGCGCGGCGGGGGAGCCGGTGCCCTGCCGCAAGGTCGTCAACATCTCCTCGGTGGCCGGGCTCAGCGGCAACCCCGGGCAGGCCAACTACGCCGCGGCCAAGGCCGGGGTGACCGGGCTGACCAAGACCCTCGCCAAGGAGTGGGGCCGCTACAACGTCACCGTCAACTCGGTGGCCTTCGGCTGGATCAAGACCCGGATGACCGACGTGAGCGCGGGGGAGGGGACCATCACCGTCGAAGGCCGGCAGATCAAGGTCGGAGTCAACCCCGAGCTGCTGGAGGCGATGCGGACCATGATCCCGCTCGGCCGGGCGGGCACGCCGCAGGAGGCGGCGGGCGCGGTGTACCTGCTGTGCGCGCCGGAGTCCGACTACGTCAGCGGCCAGACGCTGGTGTGCGGCGGTGGCTTCGCGCTGTGACCACTACTTCCGTCCACGGACCGCTCGGCGGTATGCGGGTGCTGGAGATCGCCGGGCTGGGCCCCGGGCCGTTCTGCGGGATGCTGCTGGCCGACCTGGGTGCCGACGTGGTCCGGGTGGACCGGCCCGGCGGGGGCTTCGGGTTCGTCCCCGCCGGGCTGGATCTGCTCAACCGCGGCAAGCGGTCCATCGTGGCGGACCTCGGCGAGCCGGCCGGCGTCGAACTGACGCTGGCCCTCGCCGAACGGGCCGACGTGATGTTCGAGGGGTTCCGGCCAGGAGTGGCCGAACGGCTCGGCATCGGCCCGGACGTCTGCCTGAGCAGGCGTCCGGGCCTGGTGTACGGGCGGATGACGGGCTGGGGACAGCGGGGGCCGCTGGCCCGCACCGCCGGTCACGACATCGACTACATCGCGCTGTCCGGTCCGCTGCACGCCATCGGGCCCGAGGGCGGGCCGCCGCAGATCCCGCTGGGTCTGGTGGGCGATTTCGCCGGAGGCGTCTACCTGGCCGTGGGGCTGCTCGCCGCCCTGCGTGAGGCGCAGGTCAGCGGGCGCGGCCAGGTCGTGGACGCCGCGATCGTGGACAGCGCGGCGCACCTGATGACGATGTTCCACAGCCTGCTCGCGGCGGGTGCGTGGCGGGACGAGCGGGGCGTCAACCTCGGCGACGGGGCGGCCCCCTTCTACGGCGTCCACGCCACCTCGGACGGCGAGTACATGGCCGTCGGCGCGCTGGAACCGGCGTTCTTCCGGGAGTTCGCGGCGCGCCTCGGCCTGGGCGACGCCGGCCACCTGAACCACCTGGACCCGGCGACCTGGCCGGAGCTGCGTTCGCGGATCTCGGCCGCGTTCGCCACCCGCACCCGCGATGAGTGGGTGGAGGTCTTCGCGGACGGCGACGCCTGCGTGGCCCCGGTGCTCGGGATGCGGGAGGCGGCCCGGCATCCGCACCTGGCGGAGCGGGAGACGTTCATCGACGTCGACGGCGTCACCCAGCCCGCGCCCGCGCCGCGCTTCTCCCGTACGCCGGGATCGGTGCGCCGCGGGCCGTGCCTGCCGGGCCAGGACGCCGAGGAGATCGTCCGCGACTGGCTGGGCTGAACGGGTACACCGGCTCGCTAGCCGGTGTACTCCCGTCCGATCAGCTCCCGGGCGATGACCAGCTTCTGGATCTGCGGCGTGCCGTCGCCGATCTGGAGGCCGCTCACGTCCAGCAGCAACTGCTGGAGCGGCATCTCGTTGGACCAGCCGGTGTGCCCGTGGATCACGATGCAGTCGTTGACCGCCTGGACGGCCAGCTGCGGGGCCCACCACTTGCACATGGACGCCTCGCGGCTGTGCCGCTCACCGGCCGCCCGCAGCGCCAGGCTGCGGTAGGACAGCAGGCGGGCGGCCTCCAGCCGGGTCTCGTGCTCGGCCAGCGTGAACGACACGCCCTGGTGCCGGGCGATGGGCACCCCGAACGCCTCGCGCCGCCGCACCCACTCGACGGTCTCGTCCATCGCCCGGCGGGCCAGGCCCACGCACATCAGCCCGATCAGGGTCCGCATGAAGTCGAGGTCGGCGAGCTGCGCCGACAGGCCGCTGCGGGGGCCGCCGATCTCGTGGTCGGCCGGGACGAACGTGCCGTCGAAGCCGAGCGCGGCCCGGCCCAGCGGGCGGAAGCCCGGGTCCTGGAACTGCTGCCGCGCGATGTCCGGCCCGCCCAGGGGGACGAGGAAACGCCGGGTCTTGGGGCCGTCGCCCTCGGCGCGGGCCACGACGATGGCGTGCTCGGCCCACATGCCGAGGGTCACCGAGGTCTTCTCGCCGAACAGCCGGTAGCCGCCGTCGGCGGGGCGGGCGGTGACCGACATGCCGGTGAGGTCCGAGCCGCCGCCGGGCTCGGTCAGCGCGAGCGCCATCACGCTCTGGCCGCTGATCAGCGACCTGAGCACCGGCTCGCCGACGTGGCGCGGCAGGCCGTCCCACAGGCAGGACGGCAGCGCGGAGGTCTGCGCCACCAGGCTGGCCAGCGCGATGTCGGCCCTGGCCAGTTGCTCGACGGCGATCCCCACGCTGATCGGGTCGGCGCCCTGGCCCCCCGCGGCCTCCGGCAGCCCCAGCCCGAGCAGGCCGGCCTCGCCGAGCTTGGCCACCTCCGCCCGGCACGGCTCGTCGGACGTGGCGCGGGCAAGGTAGCCGTCGTAGAACTCCTTGCGCGCGATGTCCGCGACGGCCCGCTCGAACTCCGCGTGCTCCGACGTGAACGTGAACGGCATCGACGTGCTCCCTCCAGTGGTACGGCATTCGTAACAATACTGACTGGCTAGTTAAGTTTCTAGACCGCCGGGGCATACTGACCGGGCAGTTAGCTATGCTGGCCCCCGCGACGGGACCAAGGTGAGGAGCGGTGATGGCGAGAGCCCGGGCGACCGACGAGGGCGCGCTGATCCGCGCGGCGGCCAAGGTCTTCCGCGCCAAGGGCTACCGCAACACCACCATCGACGACATCGCCGACGCGGCGGGCATCTCCCGGCCGACCGTCTACTCCTACGCCAAGAGCAAGCGCTGGCTGCTCGACCGCATCGTGCGCGACCTGCTCGACGACCACGACGCCCGGCTCCGGGCCGACCGCGAGACCGGCCTGACCCCGCACGACCGGCTGCGCGCGGTGATCAACACCCACGTGACCTCGGCGATCGTCAACCGCACGTTCTACTCCATCCTGTTCAGCGAGCAGAGCGAGCTGTCCCCGGCCGTGCACCGGCGCTTCCGGCAGTGGGCGCACCGGACCACCACCGACTTCCGCGACCTGCTGGAGAGTGTCCTCGACGAATCCGCCCTGGCCGCGGGCCTGGACCCGGGCATCGCGGCCAACCTGATCGTCACCATGCTCACCGACATCTACCGCTGGTACGACCCCAAGGGCCCGATCAAGCCCGAGCAGCTCACCGAGCAGATCCTGCTGGTGGTCGGCGGCGTGCTGCGCCCGGCCGAGGTCGCCTGAGCGCCGGTTCGCCGGGCAGCGCGCAGTCGCCGCACTTGGTTCCGCCGGGCGCCCGGTAGTAGAGGCAGCAGGTGGTCCGCCGGAAGTCCAGCCCCGGTGTGGTGATCACGCCCTTCCCGGCCAGCCCGCCGCGGGCCAGCAGGGCGGTGGTCAGCCGGGTCGCGGGGGCGGTGAGGTCCGGGCGGGCGGCCACCACGGCGCGGGCCGCCTCGGCCAGGGCGGAGGCGGCGTTGCCGTACAGCAGCCCGGGGGCGACCTTGACCCGCAGGCCCGCCGCCAGCGGCTCCAGGTGGTCGCGCACGACCATGTCGTACAGCAGGTCCGCGGCCTGTTCCGGAGGTCCGGCCGGGCGGCGGGCGAGGACCGGCAGGCGCAGCGCGGGCCCGTCGTCGGCGCGGTCCAGGCGGCTCAGGTCGGGGACCACGCCGTGCGCGAGCGCCGTGCCGAGCACCGGCGACCACAGCCGGGCGGCGTGCCCGAGCTGCGCGATCGACGCGCCGACGCGCAACTCGCGCGTGTCGTACCTGGCGGCGGTGGCCGCCACCAGGTCGGCGAACCCGCGCGCGTAGTCCTCGCGCACGTTGTGCCAGCCGGCGTCGTCGCCGCCGAGCCGGAGGGCGAAGAACGTCCCGTATCCGGCCACATCCGCCAGGGCCGCGCGCAGGGATTCCATGCCGATGACACTCCGATCTCAGATCGCGGGGTCGCGGTGTCCGGTGCGCAAGGTGACCTGGGGGACGCCGGTCTCCGGGTGCGCGGTGACGTCGGCATTGACGCGGTAGACGTCGGTGAACAGGGCGGGGGTCAGTACCTCGCGGGGGGCGCCCAGCGCCACGACCGCGCCAGCGTCCATCACGCAGATCCGGTCGCAGAACGCGGCGGCCAGGTTGAGGTCGTGCAGCGCGACGACGGCGGTGACCCCGAGCCCGCGCACCAGCGCAAGCGCGTCGAGCTGGTGGCGAAGGTCCAGGTGGTTGGTCGGTTCGTCCAGGACCATCGTCCCCGGCTGCTGGGCCAGCGCCCGCGCGATCAGCACCCGCTGCCTCTCCCCGCCGGACAGCCGGTCGAAGGGCGCGTACGCCAGCCCGGTCACGTCCAGCCGGTCCAGCGCGGCGGCGATGATCGCCCGGTCGGCGGCGTCGTCGCCGTCGAAGGCGCGTTTGTGCGGGGTGCGGCCCATGGCCACGACGTCGTAGACGGTCAGGTCGAAGTCCCCGGCCGTCTCCTGGAGGACCGCCGCCATCCGGCGGGCCAGCCAGGGGCCGGGCATCCGCCACACGTCGTGCCCGTCCAGCAGCACCCGCCCGGAGGACGGACGGCGGGCCCGGTAGAGGGTGCGCAGCAGGGTGGTCTTGCCCGCGCCGTTCGGCCCGGCCAGCCCCAGTACCTCGCCGGGCGCGACCTCCAGTGACACCCCGCGCACGAGGTCCCGGCCGCCCGCGCGCACCCACACGTCCTGTACGGCCAGCGCCGCCGCCTGCGCCGTCACCTCGATCGCCTCCGCATCAGCCACAGGAAGAACGGCCCGCCGACCAGGGCCGTGATGATCCCCACCGGGATCTCCTCGGGGGTGATCAGCGTCCGCGCGAACAGGTCGGCCGCGATCAGGAACGACGCCCCGAGCAGCGCCGTGGCCGGGAGCGCCCGCCGGTGGTCGGCCCCGATCAGCAGCCGCACCACGTGCGGCATGATCAGCCCGACGAACCCGATCGACCCGCTGACCGCGACGATCGTCCCGATCATCACGGCCACCAGCACGAACAGCGCCGCCCGAAACCGGTGCACGTCCAGCCCCAGCGCGGTGGCGGCCTCCTCCCCGGCGAGCAGCAGGTTCAGCGGCCGGGAGACGCCGAGCAGTACGGCGGTGCCCAGGACGACGGCCCCGGCCGGGACCCACACCACCGGCCAGGTCGTGCCCGCCAGCCCGCCCAGCATCCAGCGCAGCGCCGACTGCGTCTTGTGCGGGTCGCCGGAGGTCACCACCAGGAACCCGGCCACCGCCGACAGCACCTCGGCCGTGGCCACCCCCGCCAGCACCAGCCGTACCGTGGTCATCCGGCCGCCCGACCTGGCCAGCAGGTAGACCGCGACCAGCGCGGCCAGCGCCCCGGCGAACGCGGCCACCGGCAGCGAGAACGCCCCGAACACGGTCACGCCGAACACCACCACGCACACCGCCCCGACGGTCGCCCCCGAGGACACGCCGAGCAGCATCGGATCGGCCAGCGGGTTGCGGACCAGCGCCTGCAACGCCATCCCGCACACCGAAAGGCCCGCCCCGACCACCGCGCAGAGCAGCACCCGTGGCAGCCGTACGTCCATCACGATGGTCTCCCGGACGACCGGCCACGTCGGCTCGGCCAGCACGGGATGGATCCGGTGCGCCAGGATGCCCCACACCTGCCCGGGGGGCAGCGCGATCGACCCGGCCGCGATCCCGGCCGTCACCGCCGCGCACAGCAGCGCCGCCAGCAGCCCGATCACCAGCGGATACGGCAGCCCGGGGCGGCGTCCGAGCAGCGGTTTCGCCGCCGTCCGGCCGAGCAGCGCCACGCGGGGGCTCACCGGAACCGTTCGGGGTGGATCTGGCGGGCCAGCGACTCGACGGCGGCCGGCGCGCGCACCCCCAGCACCACCGACGACAGCGGCAGCACCGCGAACCGCCGCTCCTTGATCGCCGGGACGTCCGCAAGGGCCGGGTTCGACAGCAGGAACCGCTTCTTGTCGGCCACCGGCTGCGCGCCGTAGTCGTAGATCACGATCCAGTCCGGCGCGCGCTCGGCCACCTGCTCGAACGACACGTCGCCCCACGCCTTGGCGACGTCCGAGAACACGTTCTGGGCCCCGGCCAGCTTGACGATCTCGTTGCCGACCCCGCGCCCGCCCGCCGTGAACGCCGTCTTGTCGCCGCTGTCGTAGACGAACAGCCTGACCGGGGCGACCCCGGCCAGCCGGTCCCTCACCCCGCCGAGGGTCGCGTGCAGCCGGGTGAGCAGCGGCTCCGCGCGGCCGGGCACGCCGAAGATCCGGGCGACGTTGCGGATCTCCTGGTCCATCATGGCCATCGTCACCGGGCCGGTGGCGCACTCCTCGATGTTGAGATAGGTGTCGATCCCGGCCTTGCCCAGGGCGTCCCTGCTCCGGCCCTCCTTCGCGTCGAAGGTGCTGGCGAAGCCGCCGTACACGAAGTCGGGCTCCTCGGTCAGCAGCGCCTCGAAGGACGGGTACTTCTCCGACAGCACCTTCACGCCGTCGTACGCGGCCTGGTACTCGGGCAGCACCCGGTCGTCCAGGTAGCCGGTGCCGATCATGGACTGCGCGAGCCCGAGGGCCAGCAGCACCTCCGTGGCGTGCTGGTTCAGCGACACCGCCCGCCGGGGCGGGCGCTCGTAGGTCGTCCGCACGCCGCAGTTGTCGACGGTGATCGGGAATCCGGCCGGTACCGGGGCCCGCGCGGCCGCCCCGACGTCGGCGGGCGCGCCCCCACAGCCCGCCAGCAGCACGGCACAGGCGGCGAACAGGACGAACGGCAGGGACTTGGGGCGTCTGCCCGGCATGGAGGGTTCCTCTCCCGGAATCTGCACAGCGGGACGGAACCACCGGGATCAGAGAGACGACACGACGGACCACGCCGCTCGCCGCCGGGCGGACGCGGGCTCGCTAAGGACACGTCACCGCCACGCGGCGCGCCCACCGGCCCATCGGCCATCCGGCCACTCCTCTCCGGGGAGATCCGCCCCAGTTCATCGAGGAGGCGACCGCGTGAGTCTCCTGGCTCTCGGGTCGAGGCTCGTTCCCGCCTTCCCACCCCGGGCGGGGGCAGTGGCGTCATGGGAACTCGCTCGCCGATCACAGTGGCGGGACCGCGCCGGATTCGCACCGGCTTCCTCGTCCGCGCTCGCCTTTCCGGCATCATCCCACGAAACCGGTCATTCCACCACGCATCAGGCACCAGCGCGGCCTGAGCGTCGCCGTGCCGGGGGCTGATCGCTAGCCTGTGGCGTTGTGATCCCCCCACGGGCCCTGATCGCCGCCCTGCTCATGGCCGTCATGTTCCTCACCGCCGCGCCCGCGTCCGCCACAGCTCCTTCGCGAGCGATCGAGGACCGGGCGTGCCCGGTCCAGGTGCCCGCCGGTACGCGATGCGGCTTCCTGATCGTCCCCGAACGGCGGGACGTGCCCGGCAGCCGGACGATCAAGGTCGGTTTCGCGGTACACCGCTCGGCCGCCACCGACCGCAAGCCCGACCCTGTCGTCTACACCAGCGGCGGGCCCGGCTCTGGATCGATCCAGCTCACGGGCTACCTGTCGGAGATGATCCTCGGCCGCGACCGCGACGTGGTGACGATCGAGCAGCGCGGCAGCCGGTGGTCCGAGCCCGCGCTGGAGTGCCCGGAGATCGCAAGGGGCGTGCTCGACGGGCTGGCCCGCCCCGGACCGATGCGGAACGACACGGCCGGGATCGCCAGGGGCGCGACCGCCTGCCGGGACCGGCTGGCCCGCCAGGGCGTGGACCTGCGCGGCTACACCACGGCGGAGATCGCCGCCGACGTGGCCGACCTGCGCCGCGCGCTCGGCTACGCCAGGTGGAACCTGTTCGGGGTCAGCTACTCCACCCGTTCCATGCTGGCAGCGGCGGCGGCCGACCCCGGGGGCGTGCGCTCGGTGGTGCTGGACTCGTTCCTGCCCGCCGAGGTCGACTGGTACGGCGACGCCGAGGCCAACCTGGACGCCACCCTGCGCGGCCTCGGGTGGGCCGATCTGCCGGGGAGGTTCGCCGCGATGGTCGCCCGGTACGACGCGCGCCCCGCGAGCGTGACCACCACCGACCCGCTCACCGGCGGCCCGCTCACGGTACGGCTGACCGGCCAGGACCTCATGACCATCCTCGCCGAGGCGCTGCACGAGGTGGACTTCGTCCCGGTCGCGCCCACGATCATCGACGCCCTGGCGGGCGGCCGGGACGAACTGCTCGGCGCGCTGGCCGACGCCGCCGGACCGGCCCTCACCTCCCGGGCCCTCGGGCTCTACCACGCGGTGCAGTGCCAGGACGAGGTGGACCCGGCGGCCCGCGAACGGCCCGCGCGGCTGTTCACCACGGTCGTGGACCGGGCGGTGTGCGACGCGTGGCGGCTGCCGTACTCGGCGGGCAAGGCGGCGAGCACCGGCGCGCCCGTGCTGGTGGCCGGCGGGGCGCTGGACCCGACGACCCCGGGCCGTACGGCCCGCCCCGCGGCGGAGCGGCTGCCGCACGCCCGGTTCACCGAGTTCGCCGGGGTGGGGCACGCGGTGTTCCTGTCCAGCTTCTGCGGGCGGACGACGATCTCGGCGTTCGTGGCGGACCCGGCCTCGGCCGCCGTCCCGTGCGATCCGGGCGAGCCGCCGTACCGGATCGCCGCGCCGGGTGAGCTGCTGCCGACGGCGATGCCGTACCGGATGCTGGCCGGGGGCGAGTGGTGGTGGCTCGCGCTCCTGGCCGCCCTCGCGGTCGTGTCGCTGGTCCAGGTCGTGGCGGCGGTCCGGCGCTGGTCGGGGTGGCGCTCGGTCCGGCTGCTGCTCGCCGGGGTCGCCGGGCTCTCCTTCCTGGGCCTGCTGGGGTACGGCCTGTACGACGTGGTGGCGGCGAACGAGACCGTGCTCGCGGCGGGCGTGCCCGCGGGCATGGCCGGTTACGTCGTGCCGCTGTGCGCGGCGCTGCCGCTGAGCGCCCGGTGGTCGCGCGGGCAGCGCCTGTGGCCGAGCCTGGTGGCGGTCGCGGTGGTCGGCGCGACCCTGCTGTGGTGGTTCGTGGGAATCGCCTGAGCGGTCAGCCCGCCGGGCGGGCGAAGGTGAGCAGGGTGATGGACGGCCGGCGTTCGCGCAGCGGCGGCAGGTCCGCGAGGGCCTTCACGAAGCCGTACCGCCACAGCCCGCGCCCGGTGGGCAGCGGGACGTCGCGGGCCGCGGCCACGCCCGGGACCTCCCGCGGCAGCCGGAGCGCCTGGGAGACCGTCAGCGCGAACGGCATCGGCGGGGCCGTGTAGCGGGCGGTGAGGTGGAATCCGCGCAGCGTGCGGTCCCGGAACCACGGCGGGATCGAGTCGAAGAAGAAGGCGCCGCCGGGGAAGCGGGCGGCGCAGTCGGCGATCAGCGCCAGCGCCTCGACGGGTTCCAGGTACATCAGCAGGCCCTCGGCCGAGATGAACGGCTCGGCCCCGGCGGGCACCGCGTCCATCCAGCTCCGGTCCAGCACCGACGCCGGGACGCCGGTGATGTGCGGCCCGGCGGGCAGCAGCCGCTCGCGCAGCGCGATGACCGGCGGCAGATCGACCGACAGCCAGCCGGTCCGCGGTTCGCCGAGCCGCCAGTACGTGGTCTGCAGGCCCTCGCCCAGCGCGACCACCGGCGCGCCCGGATGGCGGTCCAGGTGGGAGCGGATCGCGAGGTCCAGCGCCATGGCCCGGAGCGGGTGCGACCGGCTGGGCCGCCCGAACTTCGCGTAGTCGTAGTCGATGGCCTGGTAGACCTCGACGGCCAGCGGATCGGAGAAGGGCGACTTCGGGCGTGCCGCCTCCAGGGCGCGGTTGCGCAACGTCCACAGTGCGGTCGCCGCCACGCTCTCCAGGGCCGAGCCGTCGACCTTCGTCATGACGCCCTCCGGAAACCTCGCTTTAAGTAAGGCGAGCCTAACCTAACTATGGCGTGACGTCACGGCCCTTCAGGGAAGTGGCAGGCCACCTCGTAGCCAGGGGCGGCGGAGGTCAGGGCGGTGGCCTCGGCCGCGCAGACGTCCTGCGCCTTCCATCTGCCGCATTGGCCGCTCAGATCACGACTGCGCAACCGGCGATCACCGCGGTCTCCCGCTGGGATAGCGTTCGTGCCATGGAGCGTTCCCGGCACATCCGCGATGTGCTCGCCACCGAGTTCGGGCCGTCCATTCAGCGCGACCCGGCCGCCTTCCGGCGCAAGTTCCGCAAGATGGCGGCCTCGCCGTTCGCCTTCTACCGGGGCAGCGCCTGCCTGTTCTACGCCGACATGACCGGGGCCTTCGCCGACGACGCCTACCTGGACGGCAAGACCTCGCGGGTGTGGATCCACGGCGACCTGCACGCCGAGAACTTCGGCACCTACATGAACTCCTCGGGCCTGCTGGTCTTCAATGTCAACGACTTCGACGAGGCGTACGTCGGGCCGTTCACCTGGGACCTCAAGCGGCTGGCGGCCAGCCTCGCGCTGATCGGGTACGCCAAGGCGCTGTCGGACGAGGCGATCACCGACCTGGTGGCCGGCTTCGCTGGGTCCTACCTCGCCGAGCTGACCGCCATCTGCGGGTCCGGTGACACCGCGCTCGGCTCGCTCACCCTGGACACCACGTCCGGCGCGCTGCACCGGGTGCTGCAGCGCGCCCGGCTCAACACCCGGGTGGCCCTGCTCGATGTGGAGACCACGATCGAGAACTACGACCGCCGCTTCGCCGTCATGGAGGGCCGCCGGGCGGTCGGGGAGGAGACCCGGCGCGCGGTGGAGGAGGCGTTCGCCGCGTACCTGACCACGATCCCGGAATCGACCGGCGTGGAGCACACCATCAAGGACGTCGCGGTGCGCACCGGCGTGGGCATCGGCTCGGCGGGCCTGCCCTCGTACAACCTGCTGCTGGAAGGGCACACCCAGGCCCTTGAGAACGACGTCATCCTCTACATGAAGCAGGCGCAGACCCCGGCCGTCGCCCGGCACATCGACGACGAGCGCGTCACCTCCTACTTCCGCCACCAGGGACACCGCACCGCCGAGTCCCAGCGGGCCCTCCAGGCGTACGCCGACCCCTGGCTCGGCTACACCGAGCTGAACGGCGTCGGCCAGATGGTCGCCGAGATCTCCCCCTACTCCGCCGACCTCGACTGGGACGAGGTCAACGAGCCCGAGGAGTTCGGCTCGGTCGTGCGCGACCTGGGCGTCGCGGTGGCCCGCATGCACGCCGTGGCCGACGACCACTCCGGCCACGACCTGGTCGCGTTCTCCACCGAGGAGGCCATCGTGGCGGCCATCGGCGACGACCGCGCCGAGTTCACCGCGCTGCTGGTGGACTTCGCCCACGCCTACGGAGTCCGCGCCCGCGAGGACCACCAGCTCTTCGTGGACCTGTTCCGCAACGGCAGGCTGCTGCCGCAGGGGTGAGGTGTTGACTTTCGTCAATGCCGCCCGTCGCGAAGGGGGTCAGCGGTGGCAGAGGCCGCCCATGGCGTAGCGGGGGGCGGGGGACTCGGCGGGCCGGGCCAGGGTGGCGCCCGAGGCGCCCGGCCCGCTGCGCGGCGGGATGCAGGAGGGGCGCGAGGCGTACACCGTGACGCCCGTCAGCAGCAGGACGAACGCCAGCATGGCCAGCGCCACCATCGTCAGCTCCCGGCCGGTCACGTCGTCACCGGCCTGGTCGCGGGCGATCTCGCCGGGCGGGCCCGCGCCGGACGGCAGGTCGGACATGGCGATGGCGAGGTCGGGGTCGGTGCGGTGGAACCAGCGCTCGATCTCCCGTAGCGCCCGCTGCTCGTATCTGGACAATCCCATGCCGATCACCTGCCAGTGCCGGCCGGTCCGGTTGCGGCCATCCGTCGTCCGCATGACCGCCGGACGCGCCCGGCGACGGCGCCGGCCATTCATCACGATTTCGCTTGTGTTCGCTCGTGCGGGACTCAATCACTTCGCTACCCGCGCGCGGTGACGGCGAATCGCACCCGGGCCGCCGCCGGGCCGGAGCCGGGAACCGGCAGCCCTGGCGCAGACCGATTTACCGCAGATCCTCCGCCATCTCCGGTCAATTCCCGGGAAAAGCGGCCAATTCCTGTAAATCTGGACGACAGGAATGCCCAATGAACCTTTTTCAACCGGTCGCCTGGACCAGGTCAGGGGTGCCTCCGCCGGGATCGGACCGGGGCTGGTGTCCTGGCAGGATGCCTGGTCACGCGGATACGGCATCTCGCTTACCGCCTCTGACCAGGGAATCTGAGGTTGAAAAAGGTTCAATGAGAGCGTCCAGAACGGAAAAGCCGCAGGCGCGGGCCGAGCCTGGCGCGACTGGACGCCAGGTCATGCGGATAGGGCGGCTCGCCTGCCGCCTCTGGAACCTGAGGTCGAAAAGGTTCACTTGAAGAGCTGGGCCTCGGCGGCGGTGTCGCGCTCGGCCGCCGCCATGAACCGCACGAGCGTGCGCAGCTCCTCGTCGGTGTACCCGGCCAGTTCCTCGCGGGTGCGGGCGACCAGCCCGGCGTAGGCGGTCGTGGCCCGGTCCCGGCCCTCCTGGGTGGGCTCGATGAGCACCCGCCTGCGGTCGGCGGGGTCGGGCACCCGGCGGACGCACCCGGCGGCCACCAGCCGGTCGATCATGCGCGAGGCCGATCCGGTGGTGAGGTTGACCCGCTTGGCCAGGACGCCGGGGGTGGCCGGGCCGTACCGGTCGAGCACGTGCAGGCACAGCACGTCGGTGTCGGTGACCCCCAGCCGGCTCGCGACGGCGCTGTTGAGCTGCACGACCGCGATCGCCCAGCCCGGTATGGAACGCGTGACCAGCTCGCCGAGCAGGGCCGCCCGGTCCTCGTTCGTCGCCGCCACGGTGCCGTCCCTCCAACCGATCGCTGCGTCGCGCAGCGAAATATCCGGTATAGTCGCTGCGTGACGCAGTAACTGTGTCGCGCAGCTAATTTTACCGCACCGATGCGAGGAGCGCACTCCAAGCATGACCACCACCACTGATACGAGCTCTCCGCCCCAGTTGACCGGGCGCGCGGCGGGCCTCGTGCTCGCCGCGGTCCTCCTCGCGTCCTTCATGGAACTCCTGGACGCCACCATCGTCAGCGTCGCGGCCCCCGCCATCGCCGCCGACCTGCGCGCCGGAGAGGCCGCGCTGCAATGGACGATCGCCGGATACCCGCTCGCCATCGGCGCGGGCCTGATCACCGGCGGCCGGATCGGCGACCAGTTCGGCCGGCGCCGGGTCTTCCTGCTCGGGCTGGCCGCGTTCGCGCTGGCCTCGGCGGGGTGCGGGCTGGCCACGTCGCCCGACCTGCTGATCGGCATGCGGATCGCCCAGGGGCTGGCCGGTGGGCTGATGATCCCGCAGGTGTTCGGCGTCATCCGGGCCTCTTTCGCGCCCGCCGCGCGGGCGCGGGCGCTCGGGGCCTACGGAGCCGTGCTGGGCCTGGCGTCGGTGGCCGGGCCGCTGCTCGGCGGCGTCCTGGTCGAGGCCGACCCGTTCGGACTGGGCTGGCGGGCGATCTTCTGGGTCAACCTGCCGATCGCGGTCCTCGCGCTGGCCGTCGGCGGCCGGTTCATGCCCGAGTCACGCGCGCCGGGCGGATCGCGGCTGGACCTGCCCGGCGCGGCGCTCGCCGCGCTCGCCGCCGTACTGCTGCTCCTGCCCCTGGTCCAGGGCCGCGACTGGGGCTGGCCATGGTGGGGGTTCGCCCTCCTGGCCTGCGCCGTCCCGGTCGGCGCGCTCTTCCTCGCCGTGGAACGGCGGCGCGCCGCGCGCGGCGGGCAGCCGATCTTCGACCCGGCGCTGCTGCGCGTCCGCGCCTTCAGTGCCGGGCTGGCGGTCTGCCTGCTGTTCTTCGGCGCGCTCGGGTCCTTCTTCCTGCTGCTGTCCCTCTACCTCCAGGCCGGTACGGGGCGCGGCGCGCTGGAGACCGGCCTGGTGATCCTGCCGTACGCGATCGGGTCCATCCTCACCTCGGGGGTGGGCGCGGCCCTCGCCGGTCGCGCGGGCCGCGCGCTGCCGGCCTCCGGGGCGCTGGTCCTGGCGGGGTCCCAGGTCGTCCTGCTGGTACTGGTACGCGGCGGCGAGCCGTCCTCGTGGGCCCTGGCCGTACCGCTGTTCCTGGGCGGCGCGGGCCTCGGGCTCACCGCGCCCTCCCTGATCAACGTCGTACTCGCCGGGGTGCCGGGAAAGGACGCCGGAGCCGCGGGCGGCGTGCTCAACACCGTCACCCAACTCGGCGGCGCACTCGGCGTCGCCGTACTCGGCGCGCTGTTCTTCGCCCGCCTGGACACCGCACCCCCCGGCCCGGCCGCCTACACCGACGCCCTCGCCACGATCCTGCCCTGGCAGATCGCCTGCTATTGCACCGCCGCCGCCCTGATGTCCCTGCTGCCCCGCCCAGAAAAGGAGACCCCATGACCACCGACCCGTTCGCCCCCGCCGTACGCGGCATTGACGAACCCCACCCCGCCCGCGCCGCGCTGCGCGCCGCCGGGCCGATCGTGCGGTTCGAGGCTCCCGCCGGGGGACCGGTGTGGATCATCACCGATGACGTCCTCGCCCGACAGGTGCTCGTCCACCCGCAGGTGGTCAAGGACCCCGCCCAGGCGCCGCCCGGCTGGGACCGGTGGACGGCGGGCCTGGAACCGGCCGCCGCCGATCAGGTCTCGCTCACCACGCTGGATGGCCCGGCCCACACCCGGCTGCGCCAGGCGCACGCGCCGCTGTTCACCGCCCGGCGGATGGGCGGCCACGCCGAGCGGTTCCGGCAGATCGCCCACGACCTGCTCACCGCGTGCGCCGACGCGGGCGAGATGACCGACCTGGTGGCCGACTTCACCATCCGGTACCCGCTGACGGTGGTGTGCGACGTGCTCGGCGTACCGCTGGACCGCGTCGATCAGGCCATCGCCGCGTGCCGGGGGATGTACGCCGACGATCCGGAGGAGATCGGGCGGGCGATGGCCGCGTTCGGCGAACTGGCCGCCGCCGCGCTGGAGGAGGGCGCGGAGGGCGTGGCCGCCGAACTGCGCGACCGGGTGCCCGGTGAGATCACCGAATCGGACCTGCACTACCTGATCTTCACGTTGATCTACGCGGGTCAGCTCACCACCGACCCGTCGCTCGGCTTCCTGATCGCCCGCCTGCTCGGCCGCGACGACGCGAGGCCGGACACGGCCGGACTGGACGCCCTCGTACGCGAAACCCTGCGCGAGCACTCCCCGGCGCCCTTCAGCCTGTGGCGGTTCACCAGCGCCGAGATCGAACTGGCCGGTGTACGCCTGCCCGCGCGGACACCCCTGCTCATCGACATCCAGGGCATCAACACCGCCCCGGACCGGACGATCGGCCCCGGCCTCGCGTTCGGCGCGGGCCCGCACTACTGCACCGGCGCCCACCTGGCCCTGGTGGAACTGCGAGCCGTCGCCGAAGTGCTACTGACCGACTTCCCTCACGCCCGCCTCGCCGTCCCGCACACCGACCTACGCCAATCCGGACTCGGCGGCATCCAGGGAACCCGCCTCACCACCCTCCCAGTCCACCTGCGCGGATGAGCCGAATCACGGGTGTTGCACGGGGGGCAGTCCGGCCACGGTGGCGGCGTACTCGGTGACCAGGCGGTGGACGATCTCGGCGGCGGGGAGGATGGAGTCGATCAGGCCCGC
The DNA here is from genome assembly GCF_003315795.1 of Spongiactinospora rosea. Taxonomy (GTDB): domain Bacteria; phylum Actinomycetota; class Actinomycetes; order Streptosporangiales; family Streptosporangiaceae; genus Spongiactinospora; species Spongiactinospora rosea. Next base: position 162,471 of record NZ_QMEY01000008.1, on the reverse strand, counting down.
TGACTGGCCCGCCTCTACCTTGCCTGCGGCCACGTCGCCCTCCAGGGCGGCGGCGCGGAGGGTGGTGGAGGTGAAGTGGGCGCGGCGTTTGTCCATGTCGGCACCGCCGTGTTCGAGTTCGGCCATGCGGGCGGCGAAGTCGTTGGCGAGGACCCGGATCACGCCGAGGTCGCGGCCCACGGTGAGGGTGTCGCCGACGCCCGCGGCCACCACCGCGGTCTTGTAGGCCGGGTGCAGGCAGGACTCCGCGCTGGCCAGGAAGCGGGTGCCGAACTGCGCGGCGCCCGCCCCGAGGGCCAGGGCGGCGGCGAGGCCCGCGCCGTCGGCGAGGCCGCCGGAGGCGATGAGGGGGGTGCCGGGCGCGAACTTGGCCACGGCCCTGACCATGACGAGCGTGGACACCAGGGCGGCCGGGGGGTGGCCACCGGCCTCGCCGCCGACGACGACGAGTCCGTCCACCCCCGCGTCCAGTGCCTTGCGCGCGTGCTCCTCGCCCGCGACGACGTGCAGGCACAGCGTGCCGCGGTCCTTGAACCTGCTCAGGTACCGGCGCGGCCCGCCCTGGGAGGCGATCAGCACCGGGATGTCCATCCCGGCGAGGAGGTCCATGACCTCCTCGGCGCCCCGCCGGTACAGCGGGAGGTTCACCGCGAACGGCCGGTCGGTGCCCTCCCGGATCTGCTCGATCGCGCGGGTCAGGTCCGGCAGGCGCATCGGCCCGGCGGCGATCACGCCGAGGCCGCCCGCGTTGGACACCGCGATCGGGAGTTCGGCGCACGAGGAGGCCCACGACATGCCCGCCTGCACGATGGGCAGGTCGATGCCGAGCAGCCGGGTGACGGGGGTCTCGATCCGCGGCCCGCCGGACGGGCTCACCGGTCCTCACCGGCGAGCAGCCGCTCCGCGTACGCGGCGAGATGCCGCTTCTGCACCTTGGAGCTGGCGGTCATGCCGATCTGCTCGAAGCCGGAGATCACCCGCAGGTGCCGGGGGACCTTGAACCCGGCCAGCCGTTCGCGCAGCCAGTCCAGGATCTCCTCGGGCTCGGCCCGGCAGTCCTCCTTCAGCACCACGAACGCGAACGGCACCTCCATCAGCCGCGGGTCCGGCACGCCGACGACCGCCGCCAGCCGGATCTGCGGGTGGTGGTGCAGCACGTCCTCGACCTCGGCCGGGGCCACGTTCTCGCCGCCCACCCTGATCAGGTCCTTGGCCCGGCCGACGAACTCCAGCCGGCCGTCCGGGCCGAGCGTGCCGAGGTCGCCGGTGGACAGCCAGCCGTCCGCGGACAGCGCCGCCCGGGTCTCCTCGGGCATCTCGTAGTAGCCCCGCATCACGTTCCAGCCGCGCACCAGAATCTCGCCGGGGCGGCCGGGCGGGCAGTCCTCGCCGCTCTCCAGGTCCCTGATCCGTACCTCGACGCCCGGCTCCGGCAGCATCCGGCCGGAGACCCGCACCTCTTCGGGCTCCCACCAGGCCGACTGCGCGACGTTGGGCGACGCCTCGGACAGGCCGTAGCCGACGACGCACTCCGTCGCCCCGAGCTCGGCCACGATCCGGCGTACCACGGTGGGCGAGGCGGCGGCCCAGGCCCCGCGCAGCACCAGCCTGCGGCGCGGCCGGTCGGGGTGGTTGAGCAGCATCAGCGCGATGGTGTCGTTGCCGGCGAAGTGCGTGCAGCGCTCCGCCTCCATGATCCGCAGCGCCTCGCCGGGCTCGAACCGGTCCATGGTGACCAGCGTGGTCACGTGCTGGACGCTGGCCAGCACCGACAGCGTGCTGCCCGCCGCGTGGAAGAACGGCCGGGCGCTGTGGAAGCGGTCCCCGGCCCGCAGGCCGAGCCGCCCGCCGGAGAAGTACGCGTCCGCGCACATGTTGCGGTGGGTGAGCAGGACGCCCTTGGGATAGGACGTGGTGCCCGAGGTGTACTGGATGAGCAGTACGTCGTCCGGCTCGGAGGCGGGCGGCACCGGCCCGGTCGCACCGGCCAGGAAGTCGGCCCAGCGGGTCGCCGCGGCCGGTACGTCGTCGCCGATCACGACGACCGAGCTCAGGCCGGGCAGCGCGGGATCGGGCAGCGCGGAGTCCACGCCGGGACAGATCTCGCGCAGCATCCCGATGAAGTCGATCTTGAGGAACCGGTCGGCGACGAACAGCGTGCGGGCCCGCGACTGCCGCAGCACGTACGCCATCTCGTCGGCGCGCAGCCGGGTGTTGACCGGGACGGTGACCGCGCCCAGCGAGCCGATCGCGATGAACAGGGCCACCCAGCGCGGCCCGTTGCCGAGGCAGACGGCGACGTGGTCGCCCCGGCCGATCCCGGTGGCGGCGAGCGCGGCCCGGATGGCGGCCACCTCTTCGGCCAGTTCGCCGTAGGTGATCCGCTCCCGCGGCGTCACGACGGCCTCCACCTCGCCGCCGGTCACCGCGGCCCGGTGCAGCGCGGCGTCGGCGGTCAGCGGGCAGGCCGCGGCGAGGTCGGCGGGGGAGAGCACGCCGGTCACCGGCCCGGCGGCGGACTGCGTCATGGTCACTGGTCTCCTCCTCGGGCGCCGTCCAGGGAAGGCGTAGAAGGTCCCCTTTGTCCGGAATATAGTTGGTCGTTCGACGACTTCGCCGGGAGGCCCTGACCGGTGCGGACATCGGGCGGGCGGCGGTCCAGGGACGTACCGCCGTCGGCCAGGCAGCGCTCGATGGCGGCCATCTCGATCCGGATGCCGTTGCCGAGGTCGGTCTCCGAGCCCAGGTCCACCGCCTGCTTGGTCAGCCGGATCGACAGCGGGGGCGCGCTCGCGATCGTCTCGGCCGTCCGCGCGCCCTCGGCGAGCAGGTCATCGGCCGGTACGACCCGCGCCACCAGGCCGGTCGCCGCGGCCTCGCGCACGTCCATGACACGCGCGGTGAACAGCAGCTCCTTGGCCCGGCTGCGGCCGATCACCCGCTGCAACCGCTGCGTGGCCCCCACCGTGCCGCGGTGCGGCTCAGGGAACCGGAACGTGGTGTCGTCCCCGGCGATGATGAAGTCGCAGCTCATCGCGATCTCCCCGCCCGAGCCCACGACCGGCCCCCGGACCAGGGCGACCACCGGCTTGGCGCACCGCTCGATGGTCTCGTAGGCGGCGAAGGAGGCCAGCCGCCTGCGGCGCACCCACGCGGCGTCGTGGCCGTGGCGCTCCTTGAGGTCGGCCCCGGCGCAGAAGGCCGGGCCGTTCGCGCTCAGCAGCACCACGCGCACGTCCGGGTCGGAGTCCAGGTCCTCGAACACCTCGCGGAGCCGGTGGCACATCGCCAGGTTCAGCGCGTTGCGCGCGGCCGGGCGGTTCAGCACGACATGCGCCACGCTCCCGTCGTGGCGCACGAGCACCGGTCCGTCCACGATGTCGGCCACTAGATCGTTCCTTCCTCGCGCAGCCGGGCTATCTCCGCCGGATCCAGTCCGAGCGTCTCGCTGAGCACCGCGTCGGTGTCCGCGCCCAGCAGCGGCGGGGCGGCGAGCGGCGGCCGGTCCAGGCCGTCGATGCGTATCGGGGTGCGCAGCGCCGGGAACGTGCCCTCCACGGGATGCTCGATGTGGCCGACCATCTCGCGTGCGCCGATGTGCGGGTCCGACAGCACCTCGCGTACCGAGTTGACCTCACCGACCGGTACGTCGGCGGCGCGCAGCGCGTCGGCCAGCTCATCGCGACCGCGACCGGCGATGGCGCCCGAGAGCGCCTCCATCACCCTGGCCCGCTGGGCCACCCGGCCCGCGTTGGCGGCCAGGCCGGGATCGGCGGCGAGCTCGGGCAGGCCGAGCACGTCGCACAGCGGCTTCCAGTGCTGGTCGCTGCCGCTGATGTGCAGCCACCTGCCGTCCGCGCACTCGAACGCGGCCGACGGCACCCGCCCCGGATGCTCGGTGCCGGTACGCACCGGGTCCTCGTCCAGCGCGAACAGCCGGGCGGCGGCCAGTGCGAGCAGGCTGACCTGCACGTCCATCATAGCGAGGTCCACATGCGCGCCCCGGCCGGTGCGGCCCCGGCCGACCAGGCCGGTCAGCGCGGCGACCGCGATCCACAGCGCGGAGGTCATGTCCGAGATGGGGACCCCGGCCTTGGCGGGCGGGGTGCCGGGGTGCCCGGTGAGCGCCATGATCCCGGACAGCGCCTGGAAGATGGTGTCGTACCCCTTGCGGTGGGCGTACGGGCCGTCCTGGCCGAAGCCGGTGTTGGAGATGTACACCAGGCCGGGGTTGGCGGCCGAGAGGTCGCCGTACCCGAGCCCGAGCCGGTCCATCACGCCGGGCAGGAAGTTCTCCACCACGATGTCGGCGTTCTTGGCCAGCCCGCGGGCGATCTCCTGGCCGCGCGGGCTCTTCAGGTTGAGCGTCACCGAGCGCTTGCCGCGGTTGAAGGCGAAGAAGTACGCGCTCTCGCCGCCGGGCAGCCGCGGCTCGAAGCGCCGCGACTCGTCCCCGCCGCCGGCCCGCTCGATCTTGATCACCTCGGCGCCCAGCTCGGCGAGGATCTGCGTGGCCATCGGCCCGGCCAGCACCCGCGAGAAGTCCAGCACGGTGATCCCGGCGAGCGGGCTCATCCGCCCGCCCCCGCGAATCCGCGCATGATCGCGTTGATGTCGCCGCCGGTCCGCATCGCCTGGTCGAACGGCAGGTCGGCGACCCGGTAGAAGAGGTCCTTGGTGGCCGACATGGCGAGCGGGTTCACCTCGGCCCAGCGGGTGGCGATCTCCATGGCCGTGCCGAACGCCCGATCCACCGGCGTCACCCGGTTGGCCAGGCCGTTCTCGGCGAGTTCGGCGGCGGTGAGCCGGCGTCCGGTGCTGATCAGCTCGAAGGCGAGCTTGCGGCCGAGCTGGCGTTGCAGCCCGGTCATCACGATCGCGGGCACCAGCGAGTGCCGCAACTCCGGATAGCCGAAGGACGCGTTCTCGGCGGCGACCAGCATGTCGCAGCCGATGGCCAGGCCCGCGCCGCCGCCCAGGGCGTGGCCCTGCACGACCGACACGATGGGCTTGCGCATCCGTTGCAGCATGGCCTGGGTCTTCGTGGTCAGCTCCGCGCGCCGGATCACCGCCTGGTTGTCGGCGGGGGTGAGCCCGGCGAACTCGGCGGTGTCGGCTCCGGCGCAGAACGACCGGCCCTCCCCGGCGAGCACCACCGCGCGCACGTCGTCGTCCTCGTCGGCCCGCCGCAGTTCGTCGTGCAGGGCCTGCGTGAGCGCGGTGTTCAGCGCGTTCAGCTTGGCCGGCCGGTTCATTCGCAGCACCTGTACGGCGCCGTGCCGCTCACTGATCAGCACTTCGGCGTCGTCGTTAGGCATCCTGGCGTACCTCTCCGTGGGTCAGGCCGTAACCGGCGCGGGCCACCATGCTGTGCAATGTCCGGCCGAGCGCCTGTTCACACCGGCGCGAGGCGGCCATCAGCAGGTCGAGGTCGAGCCCGGTGGACACCCCCTCCGACTCCAGCAGGTTCACCAGGTCCTCGGTGCAGACGTTTCCGGTAATGCCGCCGCCGTACTGGATCTGGGCCGGATGCCCGCCGACGCCGCCGATCGCGGTGTCGAAGTCGCGGCAGCCCGCCTCCAGCGCGGCGACGCAGTTGGCGATCCCGGTGCCCCGGGTGTTGTGGAAGTGGGCCAGTATCGGCAGCCCCGGATGCGCCGCGATGGCGCGCCGGAAGGCCGCCGACACCGTCTTGGGCGTGGCCAGGCCGGTCGTGTCGCCGAGTGTCACCAGATCGACGCCCAGTTCGGCGAACCGGGCGACGTCCTCGGCGACGACCGCGGGATCCACCGCGCCCTCGAAGGGGCAGCCGAAGGCCACGGAGATCACGCCGACCAGCCGGAACCGGCCGATGGCCAGCCGTGCCATCTCGGCGACCTTGTCCCACTGCCGCTCCCGGGTGGTGCCGAGGTTGCGTTCGGTGTGCGACTCGGTGGCCGAGACCAGCAGGCTCAGCTCGGTCGCGCCGTGCCCGGCGTCCAGGTCGGCCAGGGCGCGCTGCACGGCGCGGGGGTTGGGACAGGTCGCCTTGTAGGCCACGCCGTCCGCGCGGGTCAGCCCGGCGAGTACCGCGCTCGCGTCGCGGAAGGCGGGAACCCGTTCTGGATGGCTGTAACTGGTCGCCTCGATCCTGGTGAAGCCGGCCTCGCGGAACGCGTCGATCAGCTCGATCTTGACGTCGGTGGGGACGAACGCCTCCTCGTGCTGGAGTCCGTCTCGGGCGAAGCACTCACAGATCGTGACGCGGTCGCCATGCACGTCCGCCTCCTCGGGGTTGGCACCGCATGGGTCGTAGCAGCAGATATATAGCTTGGTGTTGTCATCGTCAACACCGAGACCCGTGGCGGAGGAGGCGGCCGGTGGGCGGCGATCAGTGTTCGGAGCGTTCGAGAACCTTTGCCAACGTGGCCAATTTGGCCAGTGCCGAGTCGAGAACTTCCTGCTCAAGGGGGGTCAGGCAGACGAGGAAGGCGTCGTTGCGCTCGTTCGCCGCCCGGATCAGGCCGCGGTAGAGCACCCGCCCGCTTCGGGTCAGGGAGAGCTGCGTCGTACGGCCCGGCCCCGGCTCCCGCTCGATCAGGCCCCGCTCGGTGAGCTTGCCGGTCACCCGGCTCATCTGGGCCTTGTCCAGACCGGCCAGCCGGGCCAGCCGGTTGACGGTCAGCGGCTCGTCGGCGCCGAGCAGCGCGATGGTGCGCCACTCGTGCAGCGTCACGTCGAATTCCCGCCGGTAGCGCAGGGCGGCGCTGCGTGAGAGGGCATTGGCCACGCGGTGCAGCCGGTAGGAGAGCAGCTCTCTTATCGGCAGCATCGGGCGCTCTTCGGCGGCCTCGGCCGCGGTCGTGGATGAGCGCGTGGGGTGGGCGTTCATGCCCTCCACTGTAAGCCGGACGACGCCGCCAGGCCGCCGATTGGGTGTTGACAAAAACAACAGGGGGTGCCAACACTGCTGCATGCACCGACGGACACCGGCGAATCCCGAGCAAGGAGGCGGCGCCATGGCCGTTGACCCAGCCGACACTTCGGCCACCCTGCTGATCGACGGCGAATGGCGCTCCGGTGCCTCCGCCTTCGACGTGGTGGACCCCGCGACGCTGGAAGTCATCGCGAAAGTGGCCGACGGAGGCCCCGACGACGCGCTCGCGGCGCTCTCCGCGGCCGACGCGGCGTTCCGGATCTGGCGCGACGTGCCCAGCGAGGAGCGCGCGGCCACGCTGCGCAGGGCCGCCGACCGGATCAGGGCCGAGGCCGACCGGCTCGCCGCCGTACTCACGGCGGAGAACGGCAAGCCGATCGGCGAATCCCGCGGCGAGGTTCTGGGCAGCGCCCGGATGCTGGAGTGGGCCGCTGAGGAGGGCCGCAGGGCGTACGGCAGGGTGACCCCGTCGAACGCCGCGGGCCCCGGACTGGTGATGCGCGAGCCGGTGGGCCCCGCGCTGGCGATCAGCCCATGGAACTTCCCGGCCAGCATGCTGGTCCGCAAGCTCTCCCTGGCGCTCGCCGCGGGCTGCACAGTGATCGCCAAGCCGGCCGAGCAGACCCCGCTGATCGCCACCGAGCTGATCCGCATCATCGCCGACGCGGGCCTGCCCCCGGGCGCGCTCCAGTCGATCACCACGAGCCGTCCCGCCGAGGTGGCCGGGGCGCTGCTCGCCAACCCCCGGCTGCGCAAGGTGAGCTTCACCGGATCGACCGAGGTCGGGCTAAGCCTGATCCGATCGACCGAGAAGCACCTGCGCCGCACCTCGCTGGAACTGGGCGGGCACTCGCCCGCCATCGTGTTCGACGACGCCGACCTGGCCTCGGCCGCCGCCGGAGTCGTCGCCACCAAGTTCGCCAACGCGGGACAGAGCTGCATCTCGATCAACCGGCTGTTCGTGCAGCGGAACGTGCTCGAGGAGTTCCTGCCCCTCGTCCTGGAACGGGTGGCCGAGCTGCGCGTGGGCCACGGCACCACCACCGGCACCACGATCGGCCCGCTCATCGACTTCGCCGGCCTGGACAAGGTCGAGCGGCACGTCGCCGACGCGGTCAAGCGCGGCGCGACGGCGCTCACCGGCGGACGCCGCTGGGAGCCGGGCGACGCCAAGCTGACCGGCGCGTTCTACGAGCCGACCGTGCTGACCGGCGTGGACGACAGCATGCTGATCAGCAGCGAGGAGACGTTCGGCCCGGTACTGCCCATCTACGCCTTCGACGACGAGGACGAGGTGGTCGACCGCGCCAACGCCACCGACTACGGCCTGGCCGCCTACGTCTACTCCAACCGGCTGGACCGCGTCATGCGCATCGCCGACCGGCTGAGCTTCGGCCTGATCGGCGTCAACGACCCCTTCCCGGTGCGTCCGGAGCTGCCCTTCGGCGGCATCAGGAACAGCGGGCAGGAGCGCGAGGGCGGCAGCGAGGGCATCGACGCCTACCTGGAGACCAAGTCCGTGTCGGTGAAGCTGTGAACGAGATCGATCAGTCGGCGAAGGAGGAGGACGTGCCGACCCTCGCGGAGCTGGACACCTTCAGCATCATCCACCCGCACACCGTGATCGGCGCTCCCGCCGAGCCGATGATCCTGGACCGCGGCCAAGGCGCGCTGGTGTGGGACATCGAAGGCCGCGAGTACATCGACGGCACCTGCGGCCTGTGGCAGTGCCCGGTCGGGCACGGCCGGACCGAGCTGGCCGAGGCCGCCGCCGCCCAGATCGGCCGCCTGGAGTTCTACTCCTCCTTCGGCGACTACTCCAACGAGCCGTCGATCCGGCTGGCCGACCGGCTGCTGAGCCTGGCCCCGGCCGGCATCGAGAGGGTCTTCTTCACCAACGGCGGCTCGGAGGGCAACGAGACCGCCATCAAGCTGGCCCGGCTGGCCCACCGCAACAACGGCGAGCCGGAGCGCACCATCATCCTGGCCCGCGCGGGCGGCTATCACGGCATGGGCAGCGGTTCGCTGGCCGCGACCGGGATCGACCGGCTGCGGGAGGGCTACGGGCCGCTGATGCCCGGCATCGAGTTCCTGGGCAAGCCGCACGGCGTGGTCCACGGGCCCGAGGCCACCGACCTGCTGGTCGCCGAGCTGGAGGAGCGGATCGCGCAGATCGGCCCCGAGCGGATCGCCGCGTTCATCGGCGAGCCGGTGCTCGGCGTCGGCGGCATGGTGCCGCCGCCCGAGGGCTACTGGCCGCGGGTGCAGGAGGTACTGCGCAGGCACGGCATCCTGCTCATCCTCGACGAGATCGTCACGGCGTTCGGCCGGACCGGGCACTGGTTCGCCGCCGAACACTTCGGCGTCGAACCGGACATGATCGTCGTCGCCAAGGGGCTGTCCAGCGGATACATTCCAATGGGGGCGGTCCTCATCGGACGCAGGGTGCTCGACCTGGCCGACGGCGCCACCTTCCTGCACGGATTCACCTACAACGGGCATCCGGTGGGAGCGGCCGTCTCGCTGGCCAACATCGACATCCTCGAACGCGAGGGCCTCCTGGATCGCGCCAAGAAGCTGGGAGACCGGCTGCTCACCGCGCTGAAGCCGCTGGAGGAGCTGGATCACGTCCTTGAGGTGCGCGGCGTCGGGCTGATGCTCGGAGTGGAGTTCGCGTCCGGCGACGCCGCCGCGGTACAGAGCGGGGCGCGGATGGAAGGTGTCATCGTCCGCGCCTCGGGAGCCAACATCGTCCTGTCTCCTCCGCTGGTGATCAGCGAGGAGCAGGTGGACAAACTCGCCCAGGTTCTGATCCGCCAGGTCAGGGCAGCGGGCTAGATCCGGCCGGGAGCCGCCGGGGGCAGCGCCGAGCCGCATTCGACAAGCAGTTCCAGCAACACCGGAGGAAAGTCGTGCGTCGGAACATAGGCACCAAGGCCAAGGCCTTGGTCGGCGTGGGTCTCGCCGTGGCCCTGGCCGCGGGATGCAGTATCGGCGGCTCGCCCGGCGGCGAGGGCGAGAAGGCGCTCACGTTCGTGTCCACGGGCAACCCGTTCCAGGGTTACCAGAAGACCGCGTGGCAGGACCCGTTCACCAAGGAGACCGGGATCAAGGTCCGCAACGACGGTCCGGTGGACGAGGCCAAGCTGCGCAGCATGGTGGACGCGGGCAAGGTCACCTGGGACCTCGTGGACACCAGCGCCGCCGCCGCTGCCCAATACTGTGGCACCTACCTGGAGAAACTTGACTTCTCCGTGGTGGACAAGTCGATGTTCCCGCCGGACACGGTAGGAGAGTGCGGGGTTCCCGCCTTCTTCTACAACCTCATGTTCATGTACGACACCAAGAAGTACGCCTCCGATCCGCCGACCGCCCTGGCCGACTTCTTCGACGTGAAGAAGTACCCGGGCCGCCGGATCGTGCCCCCGGAGGTGGCCGTCGGCATCCTGGAGGCCGCGCTGCTCGCCGACGGCGTGGCCCCCGACAAGCTGTACCCGCTGGACATCGAGCGGGCACTGAAGAAAATGGAGCCGATCAAGCCGGTCACCACGTTCGCCAAGACCTACGGCCAGATGCAGCAGATGCTGGTGGACCGGCAGGTGGACATGGGGCTGGTGCTGACCGCCCGCGCCTACCAGGCGCTCAAGGCGGGCGCGCCGTTCAAGACCGTGTGGGACAAGACCATCGTCAACTGGGACGACCTGGTGATCCCCAAGGGCGCGCCGAACAAGGACGCGGCGATGAAGCTGATCGCCTTCGCGGCCAAGGACGGCCCGTCCGGGCACTTCTCGGAGCTGGCGTCCGTGCAACCGGTGAACGACAAGATCAAACCGAAGTTCGACGATATCCAGCAGCAGCTCAACGCCTTCACCGAGGAGCGCAAGGGCAGCGTGGTGCGGATGAGCGACGACTGGTGGGGCAAGAACTTCGACAAGGCCACTGAGCGCTACACCGCGTGGCTGGCCGGCTGAGGATCCTCCGATGACCACCGCCACGATCAAGTCCCGGCCCGGGGTCGGCCCCGCCCCTAGCGGCGCGCGGCCCCGGCGGCGGGCGGCCGGCTGGCTGATCCTGCCCGCGTCCGCGCTGCTGCTGGTGTTCTTCGTCTACCCGATCGCCACGATCGTCTGGCAGAGCTTCACCGACCCGGTCCCGGGCCTCGGCAATTACGTCGCCCTGCTGCACGACGGCATCTCGGTGACGGTGATCGTGCGGACGCTCGTCACCGCGCTCATCGTGGCCGGCTCCACGCTCATCGTCGCCTACCCCTACGCCTACGCGATGACCAAGGTCGGGCCGCGGGCGCGCGGGGTGATGACCGTGCTGGTGCTGCTGCCGTTCTGGACGTCGCTGATGGCCAGGAACTTCGCCTGGTACATGCTGGAACGGCGGGGCGGGCTGATCGACCGGATGCTCGGCCTGATCGCCGTGGACGGCGTCGTCCTGCTCGGCACGGTCGCCGGGGTGACGGTGGCCATGGTGCAGGTGATGCTGCCGTTCATGGTGCTGCCGCTGTACAGCGCCATGAAGCAGATCGATCCCCGGCTGCTGGACGCGGCCACCAGCCTGGGCGCCCCGCGCAGCCGCGCGTTCGCCAAGGTCTACCTGCCGCTCTCGGTGCCGGGGATGCTGTCCGGCTTCTCGCTGGTCTTCATCATGACGCTGGGCTTCTACATCACCCCCGCGCTGCTGGGTTCGCCACAGCAGTCACTGGTGCCCCAGGTGATCGGGCAGAAGGTCAGCGCGCTGCTGGACTTCGGCGGGGCGGGCGCGCTCGGCGCGGTGCTGCTGCTGATCACGTTGCTGGTGCTCTTCGTGGTGTCCCGGTTCACCCGGCCGTTCACCGCGCTCAGTGGGACGGTGGGCAATGAGTGACACGGTCAAGCCGGCGGTCGGCCGTGACCACGCCCTGGGCTGGGGCCTGAAGGCGGCGGTCGCCCTGGTCGGGCTGCTGCTGGCGGCCCCGACCGTGGTCGTGGTGCCGATGAGCTTCTCCGGCGCGGACACCTTCGAGTTCCCCCCGAAGAACTGGTCGGTGCGGTGGTACGAGGAGTTCTTCAACTCCGAGCGGTGGATGTTCTCGCTGCTCACCTCGGTGCAGATCGCGTTCCTGGTGGCGGTGACGGCCACCGTGCTCGGCGTCGGCGTGGCCTTCGGCCTGGACCGGGGCCGGTTCAGGGGCCGCAACGCGATCAGGTCGCTGATGATGGCACCGATGATCATGCCGGGAATCGTGGTGGCGGTGGCCATCTACGGCGTGTTCCTGCGCTGGCAGCTCAACGGCACCGCGACCGGCTTCGTGGCCGCGCACACCGTGCTGGCGCTGCCGTTCGTGGTGACCGTGGTGTCCACCAGCCTGGCCGGGTACGACCGGACGATGGACGTGGCCGCCGCCACGCTCGGCGCGACCGCCCTGACCACGTTCTTCCGCGTCACGGTGCCGCTGCTGGCGCCCGGCGTGCTGTCCGGCTTCGTGTTCGCCTTCGTCACCTCGCTGGACGAGGTGGTCATCGCGCTGTTCCTGCAGACGCCGGACATCCAGACCCTTCCGGTGCAGATGTACAACTCGATCACCCTGGAAATCGACCCCACGATCGCCGCGGCGTCCAGCCTGATGGTGGCGGCCACCACCATCGTCCTGCTGGTTCCGCTGCTCGTACGCCGCAAGCGGAGCACATCATGAGCCCAACTCCAAGCGACGGCAGCCACGGCATCCGGATCTCGCGGGTGTCCAAGGTCTACCCCGGGACCGCGCGGCCCGCCGTGGACGACGTCTCGCTCGACATCGCCCCCGGCGAGTTCATGACCCTGCTCGGGCCCTCCGGCTCGGGCAAGACCACCATGCTGTCGATGCTGGCCGGCTTCGTCGGCGTGTCGGCCGGGTCCATCGAGATCGACGGCCGGGACGTCTCCCGGCTCAAGCCGCACCGGCGCAACCTCGGCGTGGTCTTCCAGCAGTACGCGCTGTTCCCCCACATGAGCGTGGCCAAGAACGTGGCCTTCCCGCTCCAGCAGCGCCGGATGCCCAAGGCCACGATCGAGGCCAAGGTCGCCGAGGCGCTGAAGCTGGTCCACCTGGAGCCGTACGCCGACCGGCTGCCCACCCAGCTCTCCGGCGGCCAGCAGCAGCGGGTGGCCCTGGCCCGCGCGGTGGTCTACCAGCCGCGCGCGCTGCTGATGGACGAACCGCTCGGCGCGCTGGACCGGCGGCTGCGCGACCAGTTGCAGCGCGAGATCGCCCGCATGCACCGCGAACTCGGCATGACGTTCATCTTCGTCACGCACGACCAGCACGAGGCGCTGACCCTGTCCGACCGGATCGCGGTCTTCAACGAGGGCCGGATCGAGCAGGTCGGCACCCCCGCCGACCTGTACGAACGCCCCGAGACGCTGTTCGTCGCCCAGTTTCTCGGCGAGTCCACCTGCTTCCGGGGGACCGTGGACCGCCCGGCCGGGGTGCTGCGCTGCGAACGGTTCACGGTGCGGGTCCCCGAGGCCCCCGACACCGGCAGCGGCGTGGTCATCGTACGTCCCGAGCGCCTTGAACTGTGCGCGGAGGAGACCGAGGTCCCCGCGGGCCACAACCGCGTCGCGGCCACGGTGACCGACGTCGTGTACGTCGGCACCCACCACCAGGTGGGCCTGCGCTTCGCCGACGGCACCACCGGCATGGCGATGCGCCTGGTCGGGCCGCCGCTGCCGGCCGCGCCCGGCGACGACGTGACCGTTGCGTGGGACCCGGCGCACCAGGCCGTCGTGGCCGATCCCGCCGGGGCCGCCGTGTCAGTGCCGGAAGCCCGGTCCGCCACACCAGTACTGCCGTGAACCAGCCCGGGGAGGGGAGCCACCGCGTGGCCGCCAAGACCGACCACATCGACGAGCGCTTCGAGCGGATCACCGCGGGCGTGCCGGACCTGCCGGAGCCGCGCATCCGCGAGATCCTGCGCGACCGCTTCGGCGTGCGCGCCGCCGCCGCGCTGCGGCCGCTCGCCGGGGAGACCGACCGCAACCTGTACGTGCGCGACGAGGACGGCGCGGAGTTCGTCTTCAAGCTGACCGGCCGCGCCGACCTGCCCGCCGTCGAGTTCCAGTCGGCGCTGCTGCGCCACCTCGCCGACCGTGACCCGTCGCTGGCCGTGCCGAGGGTCGTGCCCGGCGTGGACGGCGAGACGGTCGCCATCGTCGAGGACGGCGGGCGCGAACTGGTCGCCCGGGTGCTGACCTGGGTTTCCGGCCGGCCGCTGGCCGAGGCGGGCCGCCGTTCGGCCGAGCTGATGGCCGACGTCGGCGCGGTCACCGGCCGGCTGACCGCCGCCACCGCCACCTTCGAGCACCCCGACCCGCCCGCGCCGCACTACTGGGAGTTCGGCCACATGGGGGCCGCCCTCGCGGGCGCGCTGCCGTACGTGACGGACGGGGAGCTGCGCGCGGCGCTGGAACGGGTGCGCGAGGCGTACGGGCCGGTGCTGGCCGAGCGGTTCGCCGAGCTGCCGGTCGCGGTCGTCCACCACGACCTGAACGCCTTCAACGTGCTGGTCACCCGCACCGGGCAGCGGACCCGGGTGTCCGGCCTGATCGACTTCGGCGACGCGCTGCCCACCGCGCGGATCGCCGACCTGGCCGTGCTCGCCGCGAGCGTGATGCGCGGGCAGCCCGACCCGCTCGGCGTCGCCCGCGCGCTCACCGCCTCCTACCACACCGCCTGCCCGCTCACCGAGGCCGAGGCCGACGCCCTGTTCCCGCTGATCGCGCTGCGCGCGGCCACGGTCGCCGGGACCGCCGCCCGGCTGAACGCCGAAGAGCGGCACGGCGACCCGCGGCATCGTTCGGCCGCCGCCGCGGACCTGGTCCGCACGCTGGCCGCGACCTCCCCCGAACTGGGCGTGGCCACCCTGCGCCAGGCGTGCGGCATGGCCGCGCACCCGGCCGCCGGCGCGGTGACGGCCTGGCTGGCCGGACACGCCGCGCCGCCCGCCAAACTGCTGGACGGGGCGCTGACGGCGGTCGATCTCAGCGTGACCGGCGACGCCTACGACGGCGCCGACCCGCGTGAGCCCGCCGAACTGCGCGCCGCCGCCCGCGCCGCCATCGAGGCCGTGCCGCACGGCGTACCGGTCGGCCGGTACGGCGAGCCGCGCTTCCTGGAGCCCGCGGACCCCGGCGAAGCGCTCGGCGTGGAACTGTTCGCCCCGCCCGGCACCCCCGTGTCCGCCCCGCTGGCCGGGCGGTTCGAGCACGTCGCGGGCGAGCCCGCGCTGTGCCACGAGCCCGCCCCCGGCGTGCGCTTCTGGACCCTGTACGGCGGGCTGGCCCCCGCCCTCGCCGACGGCGAGGACGTCCCGGCCGGTGGCCGGATCGGCGAGATCGCCCCTGGTGCCGATGACGACGGCCTGCCCGCGCGGCTGCGGCTGCGGGTCGCCGCCGTCCCGCTCACCGCCCCCGCCCCGCACCGGACCGGCCCCGCCGAGGCCGGGGCGTGGCGCGCGCTGCTGCCCGACCCCACGCCGCTGCTGGCCGGTTGCGTGGCCGGGCGCGCGGTCACGGCCTGGACCCCGGTCATCGACACCGCGCTGCGCGGACGCAAGGCCCACCTGCCGGAGACCCACCCCACGTACTTCCAGCAGCCGATCAACATGGTCCGCGCCAGGGACTGCCGGTTCTACGACGAGCACGGCCGGGGCTACCTGGACGCGCTGAACAACGTGACGCTCGTCGGTCACTGCCACCCCCGGCTGGTGGCCGCGGCCTCCCGCCAGCTCGGCCGGCTCAACACCAACAGCAGGTTCGTCTACGACCTGCTCAGCGAGTACGCCGAACGGCTGACCGCCACCCTTCCCGACGGGCTGGACGTCGTCTACTTCGTCAACTCCGGCAGCGAGGCCAACGACCTCGCGCTGCGGATCTCCCGCTACCTCACCAAGCGGGACGACGTGGTGATCATCGACGACGCCTACCACGGCTACACCACGGTGGTCGCCGACGTGAGCCCGTCGCGCTACCGGCACTACGGCAAGCCCGACACGACGCACCCGACGCCGGTGCCCGACCGCTACCGGGGCGCGTACGGCTACGACGACCCGCAGGCCGGGGCGAAGTACGCCGCGCACGTCATCGAGACCTTCGACAAGCTGGCCGCCGAGGGCCGCGCGCCCGCCGCGTACCTGTTCGAGGCGCTGCTCGCGGGCGGCGGCCAGGTCGTGCTCCCGCCCGGCTACCTGGCGCCCATCTTCGCCGCCGCGGCCGAGCGTGGCATCGTGACCATCGCCGACGAGGTACAGGTGGGGTTCGGCCGGCTGGGCGAGGCGTTCTGGGGCTTCCAGACGCAGGGTCCCGAGGTGGTGCCGGACATGGTGACCATGGGCAAGTCGATGGGCAACGGGTTCCCGGTGGCCGCGCTGGTCACCACCCGCGAGATCTCCCGGGCCTTCGACCCGACCGGACGGTTCTTCTCGACCTACGGCGGCAACCCGGTGGCCTGCGCGGTGGGGCTGGAGCTGCTCGACATCATGGAGGAGGAGGATCTTCAGCGCAACGCGCTGATCACCGGCGGGTACCTGCTGGAGCGGCTCGGCGGCCTGGCGGCCAAGCACGAGCTGATCGGCGACGTGCGCGGGCAGGGCTTCTACAGCGGCGTGGAGTTCGTCCGCGACCGCGAGACCAAGGAGCCCGCGTCCGAGGAGACCCTGATCATCTGCGAACGGCTCAAGGACGAGGGGGTGCTGGTGTACCCCACCGGCCCGCACTGGAACATCCTCAAACTCAAGCCGCCGCTGTCCTTCACCCCGGCGATGGCCGACGAGTTCGCCGCCGCGCTGGACCGCGTGCTGGAAGCGGGCTGGTGAGCATGGCCGCGCAAGCAGATCTCGTGCTGCACGGCGGCACGGTGCTGACCGTCGATGACGACTTCACCACCGCGCCCGCCATCGCCCTGGCCGGGGACCGGATCCTCGCGGTCGGCGGGGACGACGAATGCCGCGCGCTGGCCGGTCCGGGCGCGCGGGTCGTCGATCTGGGCGGGCGTACCGTACTGCCCGGCATCAACGACGCCCACCTGCACCTGGCCATGTTCGGCCTGTCCGGGCCGCCGTACTCGGTGGAGATGGGCGGCTTCCGGACGCTGGCCGAGCTGCGTGACGCGCTGGCCGCAGGGCCGCCCGGACCGGCGGGCAGCGCCTGGCTGGTGGGGGAGGGCTGGCGGGAGGCGAACATCCCCGAGTTCGACGGGGCGCCCGGCCCGCACCGCGATCTGATCGACCCGGTCACCGGCGACCGGCCCGCCATCCTGCACCATGCCTCACGGCACTCGGTGCTGGTCAACACCACCGCGCTGCGGCTGGCCGGGATCACCCGCGACACCCCGGACCCGGAGGGCGGCCAGATCGTCCGCGACGCGGCGGGCGAGCCGACCGGGCTGCTCCTGGAGTCGGCCAAGGGCCTGGTCACCGCGCATGTGCCGGAGCACACCGCCGACGAGCGGCGGGACGCCATCGCCGCGGCCATGCGCACGCTCAACTCCCTCGGCATCACCAGCGTCACCGACCCCATCGTCTGGCCCGAACTGCTGCGCGACTACACGGCCCTGCGCGTCGCGGACCGGATGACCGTGCGGGTCAACGCCCTGCTGCACTGGGACTGGCCCTCGCCGTCCAGCTCCGCCGACCGGCTCGCGACCGCGCTCGCGCACATGGGGGCCGCCACCGGGCTGGGCGACGAGTGGCTGCGGGTGGGCGGCTGCAAGCTGTTCGCCGACGGCGTGCCGACGCAGTGCACGGCCTGGGTGTACGAGGCGTACCCGGCGGGCGGGCACGGGCACCTGGTCACCCCCGGGGCCGACGACGAGGCCAGGTACGACGAGCTGATGCGGCAGATCGAGCTGGTCCACCGGCACCGGCTCCAGGCCCAGGTGCACGTCTGCGGCGACCGGGCGGCGGACGCGGCGGCCGACGGCATGATCCGCGCGCAGGCCGCCGACCCGTGGCCGATGGCCAGGCACGCGCTCATCCACGGCACGCTGCTGGACGAGAAGCTGTACGCCAGGCTGGCCGAACACGACATCGGCGTCATCACCAGCTCGCTGATGAAGACGCACAGCGGGGCCTCGATGACCCGGTCCATCGGCGCGGACCGCTGGTCGCGGGCCTTCCCCGCCGGGGCGCTGCTGGCCGCGGGCGTACTGGTGGCCGACAGCTCCGACGCGCCGGTGACCTTCCCCGACTGGCGGCGCGGCATCGCGACGTTCGTGGGGGCGGGCCCCCGGCCGTACGCCGAGGTGCCCGGCGACCTGCGGCTCACCCGCGAGCAGGCGATCCGGCTGTGGACGGCCGCCGGCGCCTACCTGGAGCACGCCGAGCACCGCAAGGGCACGCTGGCCCCCGGCCTGCTGGCCGACCTCGTGGTCATCGACGAGGACGTCATGTCGGTGGCCGACGAGGATCTCGCGGGCCTCACGCCCGCGCTCACGCTGGCCGGGGGCCGCCCGGTCTACGAGTCGGGAACGCTCCCGGCTCTGGCATAGCCCGCGGGGATCGGTCCCCGGGAGGCGGGGGACCGATCCCCGTGTGGGGGGTCAGGCGGGCCGCGAACCGCCCGCCTCGACCTCCGGGGACCCGGCCGCGCCCGAGGTGATCGGCCGGTGTCTCATATAGCTTGAGTCGGGTCGGCTCAATTCCCGTGAGTGGGGTGGGATCCGATTATTTTCTGCGGGGCAGTGCGCCCCCCAGCGGGGCAGGGCGAGCGAGATCAGGTAGCGGTCCACCGCCCCGGTGGCGCACTCGCCGCGCCCGTAGACGACGTGACCCCAGCCGTCGTAGGTGAGCAGCCGGGCCTCCCGGCCGATCTGGCGGGCGGTGCTGAGCGCCCACGGGTAGCCGGTCGCCGGGTCGTGCAGCGCGTTGACCAGCAGCAGCGGGGGAGTGCCGGACACGCGCAGCCGGTGCTGCGGGTTGGGGACCGGCATCGGCTGCCCGAGGCAGGCCACGATCAGGGAGACCGAGATGGGGGTCATCCGCATGTCCGGGGCGATGCGCGCCATCCGGCGCAGGTGCCGCTCGAAGTCGCGCTGGTCGCGGACGGGCAGCGCGTAGTCCTGGCAGATCACCTGCGTCGCGTCGTTGAACTCCTCCTCCGCCGCCGGAGCCTTGTCGCTCTTGTCGCCGTCGTCGCCCTCGTCCAGCGCCCGCAGGAACTCCGCCAAATGGGTCCAGTCGGGTCCGTAGAAGTCGGAGAAGGTCCGCAGCAGCAGCGGCAGCAGGGTCAGCCGCTCTTCCGGAGCGCCGGGGACGTGCAGCTCGCCGCGCTCGGCCCTGGCCCGCAGGTCCGCGAACAGCGCCCGCACGTCGCGCCCGTGCAGCGCGCACTCCTTCGCCGCCGCGCACCAGGCGGCGAACTCGTCGAAGGAGTCCTGGGTGGTCCAGGTGTCGGTGTCGAACATCGCGGTGGTGTCCAGGTCGTGGTCCATGTTGCTGTCCAGGGCCAGCGCGCGCACCCGGCCGGGGTAGCGCTCGGCGTAGAGCTGGCCGATCAGCGTGCCGTAGGAGACGCCGTAGTACGTCAGGCGTTCCTCGCCGAGCGCCGCGCGCAGGGCGTCGAGGTCGCGAACGACGCTGCCGGTGTCCACATGGTCGTACAGCGGGCCGGTACGGGCCCGGCAGTCGCGGGCGTACCGGGCATTGTGGGCCAGCCGGGCCTCGAAGTCGGCCTGGGTGCGCATCAGCGGGTCGGGGGCGCGCGCCGCGAGGTCGCGCGAGCAGAGCAGCGGGTGACTGCGGCCGACGCCGCGCGGGTCGAAGCCGACGAGGTCGAACCGGGAGCGCAGCAGCGGGGTGAAGCCCAGGCTGTTGCGCAGCACGGCGTCCACGCCCGAGCCGCCGGGCCCGCCGGGGTTGATCACCAGGGCGCCGATCCGCCTGGCCGGGTCGGTGGCCCGCCGCCTGGCCACCGCCAGGTCGAACGTCGGGCCGCGCGTGGCGTTCCAGGCGACGGGCAGGGTGAGGGTGGCGCACTCGGCCGAGGCGTCCTCGGGACAGGGCGACCAGGCCAGTGGCGAGGCCGCGGCGGGTAAGGGGCGCAGCGGGACGAGCATGGCCAGTACGACGGCCAGCGCCAGGACGATTCTTCGCACGTGACGTCCAATCGGTCGGGGGGTGATCCGATCATGACGTGTGATCGCGTACGAGCACAGAGGGTTTTCAGATCCCGGGGATCTCGCGCATCCGGGCGATGAGCGCCGTGGTGGACCGGTCCGGCAGGTAGTCCAGGATGCGCACCTCGCCGCCCAGCGCCCGCACCAGCGGTGCCTCCGGCACCATCTCCTCGGTGTAGTCGCCGCCCTTGACGTAGAGGTCGGGGCGGATCAGGCGGAGCAGCCGCTCGGGGGTGTTCTCCCGGAACGGCACCACATAGTCCACGTGGTCCAGCGCGGCGAGCACCGCCATCCGGTCGCGGCAGGGGTTGACCGGGCGGCCCGGCCCCTTCAGCCGGGCCACGCTCTCGTCGTCGTTGACCGCGACCACGAGCACGTCGCCGAGCCTGCGGGCCTGTTCCAGGTAGCCGACGTGGCCGCGGTGCAGCACGTCGAAGCAGCCGTTGGTGAACACCACGCGCTCGCCCGCGCGGCGGTGTTCGGCGACCCGCCGGGCCACCTCTTCGGCGGGGTCGCCGGAGTGCAGGGCCCGCAGCAGTTCCGCGCGGGCGCAGGTGGCCGTGCCGGGGCGGCGTACCACGACGGAGGCCGCGGCCTGCCCCGCCCGCGCGGCCTCCTCCGGCGTGGCCCCCTCCGCCAGCCACAGCGCGAAGGCCGCCGTGTACGTGTCGCCCGCGCCGGTGGCCATGTGCTCGGGCACCGGCTCGGCCAGGGTCCGGTACGGCTCGCGCCCGGCCCGGTGCAGCAGCGTGCCCTCGCCGTCGAGCGTGGTCACCACCAGTTCGGCGGCGGTCGCCGCGAGCAGCCGCCGGGAGCGGGAGGTCAGGAAGCCGATCCGGTCGCCGTCGGTGCCGTCCTCGCCGAGCAGTTCCAGCACCTCGGCGTAGCTGGGCAGCACCGCGTACGGCCGGCAGCCCCGCCAGGGCGCGACCCGGTGCGCGTCCACGACGAGCCGGGGCAGGCCGGTGAGCGCCCGGCGTACGCCCTCGGTGCACACCCCCGCCGCGTAGTCGCAGGCGATGACCACGTCCGCCCGGCGTACCAGGGCCGGGAGCAGACCCGCCAGCGCGTCCTCCACGACCGGCGGGATCGGGTCGCGGTCCTGCTCGTCGTAGCGGGCGACGAGCCGGCCGCGGCCGAGCAGCCGCCGCTTGTGGGTGGTCCTGCGGCCCGGCACGGGCAGCAGGGTGGCCCGTACGCCGTGCGCGCGCAGCGCCCCGGCCAGCGTGCCCGCGCGGTCGTCGTCGCCGACCACCGCGACCAGATGCACCCGCGCGCCCAGCGCCGCCAGGTTGGCCGCGGTGTTCCCGGCCCCGCCCGGCGCCTCGGCCACCGCCTCGACGCTGACCACGGGCACCGGCGCCTCCTGCGCGAGGCGGCTGACCTGGCCGTCCAGCCAGGAGTCGAGCATCACGTCCCCGACCACGACCGCGTCAACGGTTTCATCGGTCATGCCGCTCCGTTACCCGCGAGGCGGCGGTGAAGTCGGGGGGCCGCCCCTTGTTCTGGTCAAGGCGGGCACCCTGCCGGTCCAGCAGGTCGGCGGCCTGCTCGGCGACGGCGTCCACGGTCACTCCGGCCACCCAGGACGTCTCGTGCGGGCACAGCCCGGCCCGCGGGTCCATGCCGTCCGCCCCGCAGACCGGGCATCGGGTCAGCCAGGAGATCAGCACCCGGTGCGCGGTCCGGGTCAGGGGCCCGGCGTTGACGATGTTGCCGCACCAGTAGATCCCGACGGTGGGGGTGCCGACGGCGGCGGCCAGGTGGCGCGGGCCGGTGTCGTTGGCGATCAGCAGGTCACAGCGCCGGTACAGGGCGGCCAGCGCGCCGAGGCCGAGCCGCCCGGCGGCCACGGTCGCGGGGGCGCGCATGGCGGCGGCGACCCGGTCGGCGAGGTCCCGCTCGCGGGCGGTCCCGGTGACGACGACGGGACGGCCGAGCCGGTCGGCCACCGCGGCGAACCGCTCCGGCGGCCACCTGCGCCGGGGATCGTTGGCCCCGGGGTGGACCGCGACCAGGCCGGGCGGCGGGTCGCCGAGCACGGCGGCGAGTTCGGCGCGGTCGCGGTCGGTGACGGCCAGCGTGGGCTCCACGGCGGATGTGGACCCGCCGACCAGGGCGGCGACCTCCAGCAGCCGGAGCGTTTCGTGCTGGTGGTGGGTGTAGCGGACCCAGCGGTCCAGCGGCACGGCGTCGGGGCTGCGCAGCCCGGCGGTGAACCGCGCGCCGATGCCGCGGATGAACGGGTTGGAGTACAGTCCGCCGCCGTGCATCTGCAGCGCGAGGTCGAAGCCGTACCGGGCCAGCCGTTCGGGCAGGCCGGGCGGCACGGGGTGCCCGGGGTCGGTGGTGCCCACGCCGGAGATCGGCGGCAGCGCCACCACGTCGTCGATCGGCCCGGGACGGCCGCGCAGCAGCCCGGCGTGCCACTCGTGGCCGAGCAGGGTGAGCCGGGCGCCCGGGTAGGCCGCCCTGACGGCCGCGAGCGCGGGCAGCGCCAGCACGAGGTCGCCCAGCGCGTTGGCGCGCAGTACGGCGATCCGCCGCACCCCGTCGATCGTCATGCTCATCCGGCCCGTCGGCTGCCCGGCCCGGACGCCTTCAAACCGGCAGGAAGATCCTTGGCAGGTCGTCGGGGCCGGGGGTGACGTGGGCCTCGACGTGGTAGACCCGGCGCAGCAGGTCGTGGGTGACCACTTCCACGGCGGGGCCCTCGGCCACGACCCGTCCCTCGCTCAGCACCGCCAGCCGGTCGCAGGCGGCGGCGGCCAGTTGCAGGTCGTGCAGGGTGACCAGGACGGTGACCCCGATCGAGCGGGCCAGGCGCAGCACGTCCACCTGGTGGCGCAGGTCCAGGTGGTTGGTGGGCTCGTCCAGGATCAGCACCTTCGGTTCCTGGACCAGCGCGCGGGCCAGTTGCACCCGCTGGCGTTCGCCGCCGGACAGCGTCGCGTACGGCCGGCGGCGCAGCGGTCCCAGCTCCAGCCGTTCGATGGTGTCGGCGATCAGCGTCCGCTCGGCGGCGGACAACCGGCCGAGCGCGCCCAGGTAGGGGATGCGGCCCAGGCCGATGATCTGCTCCACCGAGTTGTTCAGGTCGGCCGGGGTGTCCTGGGCGAGCACCGCCACCATGCGGGCGACCTCGCGGGCCGGGGTCTGCCAGACGTCCATCCCGCCGACCGTGACCCGCCCGCCGTCCGGCCGGGTGCTGCGATAGACGCAGCGCAGCAGGCTGGTCTTGCCGCTGCCGTTGGGCCCGACCAGCCCGGCCACCTCGCCCGAGCGCACGGTGAGCGTGATCTCGTGGAGCACGTGCAGCCAGGAGACGTCGCGGATCTCGATGTTCAACGGTCCGCCCTGATCAGTAGGAAGAGGAAGAAGGGAGAGCCGAGCACAGCGGTGATCACTCCGATGGGGATCTCGTCGGGCTGGTTGAGCAGGCGTGCTCCGACGTCCACCCAGACCAGCAGGAGCGCCCCGGTGAGCGCGCTGAGCGGGACCAGGTGCCGGTTGTCGGGCCCGGCCGCCAGCCGTACGGCGTGCGGCACCATCAGCGCGACGAACCCGATGCCGCCGCTGACCGCGACCACCGTGCCGATCACCAGCGCGCTCACCGTGATCAGCCGCAGCCGCAGCCGGTCCACCTCGACCCCCAGGCCGGTGGCCCCCTCGTCGCCGAGCACCAGGGCGTTGAGCAGGGTGGCACGGGTGACGAACCACGCCGTCGCGGCAAGGACGATGACCGCGGGCACGCCGACGTCCCGCCACTGGGTGCCGGACAGGCCGCCGAGCGTCCAGAACAGCGCCGTCCGTACCTCCTTGTCCGGCGTGGTGAGCACGATGTAGCTGGTCACCGCCTCGGTGAGGGCGGCGACCGCGACCCCCGCCAGGATCAGCCGGGTGGGCGCGAGCTGCCCGCCGCGCCGGGAGATGCCGAGCACGAACGCGAACGCGGCCATCGCCCCGGCGAACGCGGACAGCGGCAGCGACAGCGGCCCGAAGGGCGAGACCCCCGCCAGGATCACCAGCACCGCGCCCAGCGAGGCCCCCGAGCTGGCGCCGATGATGTACGGGTCGGCGAGCGGGTTGCGCAGCACCCCCTGGAGCACCGCGCCCACGGCGGCCAGCCCGGCACCCACCACCGCGCCGAGCAGCACCCGGGGAAAGCGGATGTCCAGCACGATGACCGACTGCGGCCCGGCCGGGGCCTCGCTCACCAGCCAGGGCGCCAGCCGGTGGCCGAGCATCCGCGCGACGTCGCCGGCCGGGATCGACACCGGGCCGAGGCCCACGGCGACCACGAGCGAGACCAGCAGCACCGCGCCGAGCAGCAGGATCAGGCCCGCGAACCCGAGGCGGCCGGAGCGCGCGGCCGCGGCCGCGCGCTCCCGTGGCGGTGCGGAAGGCGCGGACGGTTCCGATACCCGGCTCACCGGGCGAGCCCGGCCACGAGGGTGCGCAGCGCCCGCCCGCTGCGCAGGCCGGGCTGGGTGTCGTTGACCGGGATGACGATGAACCGCTTCTCCCTGACCGCGGTGACGTTCTTGATCGGCTCGTAGGAGGTGAGGAACGCGATGGCCTTCGCCGCGGGCTCGAACGCCTGGTCCTCCACGACGATCGCGTCCGGGTCCCGCTTGACCAGCTCCTCCCAGGAGATCTGGGAGTAGGAGGTCACCTCGGGGAAGACGTTCTTGCCACCGGCCCGGCGGATCAGGTCGTCGAGCAGGCCGTTGGAGCCCGCGGTGGCGGCCTTCTCCATGCCGCTCGCGTAGTCGAAGACCGTCGGAGCGCCGCCGACCGGCTTGACGGCGTCCACCTCGGCCTTCAATTTCGCCACCAGTGTCTCGGCCTTGGCGGGCGCGCCCAGGAGGCGGCCGAGTTCGCGGATGTCGGTGTAACTGTCTTCGACGGTGGCCTTGTGGTCCGGGCAGTTGCCGGACAGCAGGTAGGAGTTGACGCCCTCCTGGCGCAGCCGCGCGCGGTCGCCCAGGGCCTTGGGGCCGAAATCGTCGGGGTAGCCGCTGACCACGAAGTCGGGGTTGGCGGCGAAGACCGTCTCCTTGGACGGCGGCGGGAAGGCCGACTCGGCGATGATGTTCACGCCCTTGAACGCCGCCGCCGCCTCGGGCAGCAGCTCGCCGGGGGCGACGGCCCCGACCAGCCGGTCCCGCGCGCCCAGGGCGAGCACCACCTCGGTGGCGATGGTGCTGGAGGCCACGATCCGCTTCGGCGGTGAGTCGAAACGGTACTCGGCCCCGCAGTTGGTCACCTCGATCGGGGCGGGCTGGTCCGCTCGCGCCGCCTGCCGGGCGGGCTCGCCGCCGCCACAGCCGGCGGTACCCGCCAGGGCGGCCAGCGCCATGGCCAGGGCGGCGATCGATCTGCGCATGGGGTCTCTCCTGAATTGATCACGCATGGGGTATCGGCAACAGGCAGGGGCGGCCGGGAAGGGGTTCCGCGCCGCCGCCGAGCATCGGGAAGGCCGCGGGGGTCGTGGCCCGCAGCCCGGGCACCACCACCCGCGCGACGGACATGCCGCACGCGGCCACGTCGGCGGTGGTCAGATCGACGGTGATCGGCGTCAGGCCGCGTGCCACCAGCGCGGCCTCCGGGTCGCACGGCGGCGCGGGGGTCCACCGCTCGGCGGGCGCGAACCGTTCGGCGATCCGGGCCGCGAACTCCGGGTCGGCGAGCAGTTGCAGGTGGCAGGTCACATCGACGGCGTCGGAGAAGTCCGGGCGATAAGCGGCCGCGTACGCCCGGCCGGGCCGGTGCCCGGCGAGCGGGCCGTGGGGGCGTTCCCACTCGGGCAGCCCGCCCGCGGCGATCCTGGCCGTGGTGTCCAGCGACTGGACCGCCTCGGCGGCGGCCTTCGCCAGCGACGTGGCGATCCGGCCGTCCGCGGCCAGGGCGCAGCCCACGCCGAGCAGCCCGGAGGCGTCCTCGGCCAGGCACAGCGCCACCGGGGCGTCGATCAGGTTCGGTACGGCGAAGCCGCGCAGCCGCAGTCCCGGCACCCGCGGTGACATGCTCGCGGGCAGTGCGGGGAAACGGCGTCCGGACAGCCAGGCGGTGGCCAGCGCGTGCCGTTCGACCACTTCGGCCAGCGCGGCGGCGCGTGCCGCAGCCGGGTCGGGGCCCGCCGCGATGCCCGCCGACACCGGGAGCACGGCCGGCCGCGCGCCCAGCGGGGCCAGCCACACCAGCTCGGCCGGCACCCATGCCGGCGTGCCGTCCGGCCGTGCGCCCCGCACCCATGGGATGCGGTCGTCGCGGGCGAGCCCGGTGAACGGGAAACCGGGCCGCCGGAGCTGGGCGGCGGAGTAGAGGGCGAGCCCGGCCGGGTCCACCGCGTCGGGGGCGAGGTCGTGCCAGGTGGCCTCGGCCAGCCGCGCGGCCGGGACCAGATGGCCGCAGTAGCGCTCGGCCGCCTCACCGAGGGCGCGCAGCCGGGCCTGGCCCGGATCGTGCCAGGAGGCCCCGCTGACCGTGGGGTTGCCGAGCGGCAGGCCGTGCCCGCCGGTATCGGCCAGGTCGGCGAAGGCCACATGCAGCGTCCCGTGCAGCGTGCCGGTCCGCAGCGCGGTGACCACGCCGAGGCGGGAGTCGACGCCGATCATGTGTGCGGGAGGGGGACGAGGTTGGCCACGGCGGCGGGCCGGTGGCCGAGCCGGACGGGATCGCCGCGCATCCGCTCGCCGCCCAGGCAGGTGAACGCGGCCGGGGTGTTGGCGTACGCGCCGGGCACGATCACCCGCGCCACCGCGATCCCGGCGGCGGCCACGTCGGGTGTGGTGAGGTCGGCCGCGTAGGCGCGCAGGCCATGGGCGGTGATCCGGCTGAGGTAGCCGTCCAGCGGGTCGCCGTCCACCCGGGGCAGCTCGCCGAGCGGGATCGCCTCCTGGCCGGAGATGATCGGGCCCAGGTGGGCGCGCATCCGCGGGTCCAGCCAGAGCTGGCTGTGGCAGCCGAGGTCCACCACGTCGCGGTAGTCGGGCCGGTAGGAGGAGGCATAGGCCCGGTCGGCGCGATGCGGCTTGAACACCCGGCGGTCGATCACCCCCGCGTCGGCGGCGGCCCAGATCTCGCCCTCGGGATCGAGCAGCCCGAGCGCGTAGCGGCGCAGCGTGACGGCTTCGGCCAGGGCCTTGGCCACGGCCTGCGCCGGGTCGGGCCTGGCCGCCACGCCGAAGGTGGCGATGCCGGACGCCCGGTCGTCGAGCAGCACCCCGAGTACCGCGACGTCGAAGACGGTCGGCACCGCCACGACCCGGTACCGCAGACCGGCGGCGTGGTACCAGCCGGGCTCGGGCAGCGGTGTGAGCGGAGCCACGGGATGGCCCGCCCCGGTGACGGGCGCGGCGGGCAGCGCGTTGGCCCACCAGATCATCGTGGCGTCCCGCTCGATGACCTCCTCCAGCGCGGCCGTACGCGCGGCGTCGGGGGACGGCCCGGCGGCGATGCCGGCGAGGTTGGCGTAGTTGGTGGCGGGCTCGTCGTCCCTGGGCGGGCTGAAGTAGTTCACGTACACCAGCGAGGCGGGCAGCCACACCGGCGTGCCGCCGATGAGGTCGGTCCCGGGGGTCCACAGCACCGGCAGGTCACGGGTGAAGCGGCGGAACGGGAAGCCCGGCGTGGCGTGCTGGGCGTCGGAGTACAGTGCCGCGCTCGCCGGGTCCATGGCGGGTTCGCGCAGGTCGCGGTATGCGGCGCGGCGCAGGCCCGCGGGCACGAAGTTGCCGCAGTAGCGCTCGGCGGCCTCGCCGATCGCGCTGCGCCTGGCCCGTTCCGGGTCGCCGAACGCCGTGCCGGTCGCCACCCGGTCGGCGGGCCAGGGCAGCAGGCGGTAGGGCGAGCCGACCTCCGCCGTGCAGATCGCCAGCCCGGCGGGCCACCACGGCTCCGGCTCCAGGAGGTCCACCCGCCGGATCAGGCCGGTGCGGTCGTCGATGAGCGTTCTCACGAGGCGGCTCCGGTTCCGGGGAACGCGCCGCCGCGCGGGCGGGGCAGGTGCAGGGCGAGGCCGGACAGCGTGATCTCGGCCGGTACGGCGGGCGCGCGGTGGCGGGGCGGGCGGCCCGCGGTCAGCTCCAGGTGCAGGCGGTGGCCGGGCGGCAGTTCGACCGCTCCCACGGTCAGCCGGATCTCGCACCCGGTGGTGCCCGGCCGCACCGGCGCGATGCCGTCGGCCAGCCGGGTCGCCACGCCACCGGGCCGTTCGTGGACGAGCGTGGCGACCAGTTCGGCCGGGACGTCCGTGGTCACCTCGGCGGTGACCCACGGCGTGCCGTGCCAGGGGGGCGGGTCCGCCACGCTCAGCCGTACGACGTCGGGGCGCTCCGCCAGCGGGGCCAGGTCCGCCGAGTGCGGCGCCGACGGGTAGGGCCGGGCGGGGTCGTGGCGCAGCCGGACCGGGCCGCTCCGCACCGCGGGCACGGCCCGGCCGGTACGGCGGGGCGGCAGCGGATCGGCGTCGGTCCAGCGTCCGCTGCCGAGCAGCAGGCACCGGCCCTGCCGCCGCCCGGCCAGCCAGCCCAGCGCCAGCTCGAAGGGATGCGGCTCGATCGGTACGTCCAGGGCGCACGTCTCCCGCAGGCGGTGGGTGAGCGGGCCGGCCCAACCGCCCATGACGACGTCGGCGCCGGGGGCCAGCGCGCCCTGCCGCACGGTGGTCTCCGCCGAGCGGCAGAGCCAGCTCCCCAGGTGCAGGCTGGGCGCGGTGATCTCGCGGGCGGCCCGGGTGACCCGGTCGATGGCCTCCCGGTGGCCGCCGGGCGCGGGCGGCCACGGGCCGATGTCCACCGGCAGACCGGTCACGTCCGGCTCCGGCCGCCCGGCTGCGATCTTTTCGAACAGCCCGGGGCGGGCCATCTCGGTCCGCCACCACAGTTCGTCGTCGAGCGCGGGCGCGTCGATCGGCGGCCACGGCTGGCGGCTGATGATCCCGCGCACCGCCGGGTGCCCGGCGGCGCACCAGGCGGTGTACGCCTCGTAGGCCACGCCGTACAGGAACACCGTGCCGTCGCACCACGGCTGTGCGGCCGCCCAGTCCAGGGTGGCGTGCCCGTCGGCGGTCTCGTCCCGGCCGATGGCGAAGGTCCCGGGGGACAGATGCCGTCCCCGCACGTCCTGTACCAGGCAGGCCAGTCCGGCGGCCGCGAAGGACCGCGCCTCCGGCAGGCACCCGTCGATGCCGTACGGCGTGCGGATCACCACGGCCGCCGCCGGGACCCGGCCGGGCAGCACCAGCTCGGCGGCCATCCCCGCCACCGCCGGCCCGGTTCGTGCCCGCGGCGCTCCGCTCATGCCGGGGTCTCGCGCATCAGGCCGCGCGGGACGGGGAGTACGGGGTGCCGCCGCAGGCGGCCCGAGTGGAGGTCGACGCCGACCTGGACACCGGCCCCCGGGGGCTCCTGGCCGGCCCGCCAGGCGCGGAGGTCCGCGGCGATGAGGGCGGCGGCCACCACGGCGCCGCGCAGGCCGGCGGGGGCGGCGGGGAGCCCGCCGCCGTCCAGGAAGGCCCAGTAGGCGGCCAGTTCCTCCGGCCACGGGCAGGCGGCCAACCGGCGCAGCCGTACGTCCTCGTATCCGGCCCCGCCGTGCGCGGGGGTGAACGGGCCGACGTACCAGCGGCGTCCTTCACTGTGCCCGCGGTGCCAGGGGACGCGTGCGTCCCTGCACAGCGCGTCCAGTTCGCGCCAGCGGGCGTCCGGCAACCGCTCGGCGCACGCGACCAGCACCGCCGCACCGGCGTCCGGCCCCGCGACCGTGTGGTCGCCGGGGAGGTGCCGTACGGCGAGGTCGCCGGCGGTGTGCCGGGCCGCGGAGGCGGCGAGGAACCGCCGTACCGCGCGGTCGTCCGGGAGGGGTCGCAGCGAGAAGCCGTCCGGGTGCGCGGTCAGTTCGGCGGTCAGCTCGTCGGCCAGGGGGCCCTCGCCCACGAGCAGCACCTCTGTCGCGGCCCCCGCCCGCGCCGGAGGCGGGGTCAGTTCGGCGAGCAGGTCGGCGGCCCCGGGGATGCGCTCGGCCGCGGTCGCGGCGTCGATGCGTCCGGCGATGAGGTCGGCGACCGCCCGCCGGTTCTCGGCGGGGACGTCCAGGACCATGAAATCCTCGTCGGGCCCGTGGACCAGCCAGCCCCCCTCGGTGGGCACGAACGTGGTCCCCGGCGGCCACTGCGCCGGACCCTCCACCATGGTTTTCCTCCAGGAGTAGCATCGTGGGCCCGGGTGCGGGCGTGGTTGGGTCATGCCCGCACCCGGGTTTCGCTCGGTCTAGCGCTCGGCCTAGCGCCAGGCCGTCTTGGCCGGCGCCACAGTGGCGTGGTTGGACGAGTGCACAGCCGCGTTACGCGCCTGGACCTTGAGCTTCTTGACCTTCATCCCGTGTCACCTCCCTCCCGACGCGGGGGCGAACTGCCCTATTTGGTCCGCATCTATGGGGCAGTAATTCACGGAATGAAAATCATTGTCAAGTCTTGATATATGGTCGGGCGGCAATGAGAATCATTCCCAATGACCACCGGGAGGGGCAAGTGGAACCGGCGCGGACACTTCGCGAGCTGCTGTCCGGCAATCGCGACCTCCGCAGGCTCTGGCTCGGCAACCTGGTCAGCGTCTGCGGCGGCTGGTTCTCCGCGGTCGCGGTGTTCGCGATGGTCTACGACCACTCCGGGGCCGGGATGGCGGCCGGGCTGACGCTGGCCGTCCGCTACCTGCCCGGCGCGCTGGCCGGGGTCTGGGGCGGCGTGCTCGCCGACCGCGCCGACCGGCGTACGGTCATGCTGGTCACCGACGTGGCGATGGCGGCGCTGGCCGCCGCGTTCCTGGTCGCCGACGAGCCCGGGCGGCTGTGGCTGGTCTACCCGCTGACCTTCGCCTCGGCGGCGGCCGGGTTCGTCTTCCAGGCCGCGCGCAACGCGTGGATGCCGAGCCTGGCCCGCCCCGAGGAGTACCCGCTGTACTCCGCCGCAGTCCAGGTCAACGGCCTGGCGTTGCAGGCGGTGGGCGGCGTCGCCGGGGGCGTGGTGGTGAGCGTGGTGGGCTGGCGCTGGGCGTTCGTCGTCAACGCCGTCTCGTTCCTGGGGTCGGCCTGGCTGACCTGGAGCGTCCGGGCCGGAGACCGGTACGCGGGCGGGCCGCGCACCGGCTGGTGGCGGTCGTTGCGCGCGGGCCTCGCGGTGGCGGGGCGCACCCGTGTGGTCGCGGCGCTGCTGCTGCTTGAGGCGTTCTTCTGCCTCGGGCTGGGCGGCACGATCACCGCCATGACCTACCTGGCGCTCAGTGTGCACGAGCTGGGCGACGGCGGCGCCGGGTGGTTCTACGCCGTGTCCGGCACGGTCGGCGGCGTGGTGCTCGTCGTGGCCGCCGCCCGGTTGCGGGCGCTGCCCGCGCGCGTCCACCTGCGGGTGATCGGGGTGTCCTGCCTGGCCGAGGGCCTGGTCACGATGCTGCTCGGGCTGCCGGTCGGCATCGCGGCGGCGCTGGCGCTGTGGGGGCTGGTCGCGGCGGCCGAGGTGGTGTACGGCCCGGCCGCGATGACCACCCTGCTCAACGCCACCGCCAACGACAACCGGGGCCGGGTGACCGCGCTGTGGAGCGCCACCGCCACCTTGGGCCTCGGTGTGTCGGCGGCGGTGACGGGCGGCCTCATCGACACGGCCGGGGTCGGGCCGGTGTTCGCCGGGCTCGGGCTGCTCATGGCGGTCCCGGGGGCGGTGTGGCTGGTCCTGGCCCCGCGCCTCGCCCTGCCGGCGCAAGGGCCGCCCGCCGCGGTGGCCCGGACGTGAACCGGCCGGTCGCCTGTGCGGCGACCGGCCGGTCCCGGGGGGTGCCGGAGAGGGCGCCGGCTCATGGCGGGCCCTCTCCGGGGCGGGTCTGGAAACCCGGTGGATCAGGTGGGTCAGAAGCCCGCGGTGATGCGGGTGAACTCCCACTCGCCCTGCGGGGCGCCGCCACCGTTGACGCGGTCGCGGTTCACGGCCCAGTAGGCGAGCCGGGTGAGGCCCTTGGACTTCGCCCAGTCGCGGATCTGGGTCCAGATCTGCGGGGTGGTCAGCTCACGCTGGTCGGAGTAGCCGTTCATGCCGGAGATGCCCATGTGGGCGTACGCCTCGGCGTCGCTCCAGCCGAACGCGCTCTTCAGCGAGTTCTTCAGGCCCTCGGAGGAGTTGACGGTGTCGGTGTACATGTTCGTGCCGCTGAAGTTGAACGGCATGATCGTGTAGTTGTCGATCGGCACGTTCAGCGCCTTGGCCTGGTTGACGAGACGGATGCCGTCGTTGCTCAGGCCGGTCTTGAAGGTCGGGATGGTGACGACGATCTTGACGTTGGGGTTGCGCTGCTTGACGATCTTCAGGGCGTTCAGGATGCGGTCCATCACGGTGTAGTTGCCGAACTCGTCGCTGTTCTCGATGTCGAAGTCGACCGCCGCCGGGGTCACCGCGTCGATCACCTTCTGCACCGCGTCGGCGTACGCCTGCGGGGTGGAGCAGTTCGGGCCGAGCTTGTTGCCGGACCAGCCGCCGAAGGAGATCTCGACGCTGCCGCCCTTGGACTCGATGGTGTTGATCGCGCGGGCGTCGGTGCCGCCGGTCAGCGGACGCTGGCCGTCCCAGGCCGGGTTACAGCCGTTCTGCGCGAGGATGAAGGCCATCGTGAAGGCCTTGACGCCGGTGGCGTCCATGACCGGGCCCGGGTCCGGGGGGTTGCCCCAGCCCATGTAGAGGTACGGGGCGCCGGGCAGCTTCTCGGGTCCGCCGGTGCAGCCGGTGGTCTTGGCGCTGACCTCGCGGCCCGCGGACTCGCCCACCGAGTTGTAGGCCTTGATGACGTAGGTGTGGTTCTCACACTTGGCGAGGCCGGAGATCGTGGTGCTGGTACCGGTCACCTCGGCCCGCTGGGCGGCGCCCTCGTAGACGCGGTAGCCGGTCACCGTGCCGCTGGAGGCGCCCCAGGTCAGCGAGATGCTGTTGTCCGTGGAAGTGGCGGTCGCCGCGCCGGGCTGGCCGGGGGTGCCGGTCCCGCCGGAGGTGCTGGCGGTCACCGGGGCGCTCGGCTCGGAGGTGTTGCCGGCCTGGTCCTTGGCGCGCACGGTGTAGGTGTAGCTGGTGGACGCGGTCAGGCCCGTGTCGGTGTAGGTGGTGCCGTTCGCGGTGCCCACGCGCTGCGTGCCGCGGTAGACGTCATAGCCCGTGACGCCCACGTTGTCCGTGGAGGCGTCCCAGGCCAGCGAGATGCTGTCGCTGGTCGCGCCGGTCGAGCGCAGGTTGCCCGGGGTGCTGGGCGCGGTGCGGTCGCCGCCGCCCTCGGCCCGCTTCCACAGGGCCGGTACGACGTTCGGCTCCCAGCCGGGCAGCGACGTGTGGCTCTGGACGCACTCGTAGTCCTGGCCGTTGTGCGAGACCACGGTGCCCGCCGTGTAGGCGGTGTAAGGCGCCCAGGCGGCCGCGGCCACCTGGGTGTGCGCTGCGACGCCGGAGGCGTCGAGTGGTGCGGCGGTCGCCGCCGCGGACGGGATCGTGGCGCCGGCCACGGCCAGCACCACGGCGATGAGCGTTCGTTTCATCTGGTTCGTCCTTTGGGGGGTTCAAGCCGGGGGGTCGCCTCAACATAAAGGAAAGTTTCCTAACAGTAAAGGGTCTCCGTCGTGTCCGGTCTGACGCCCGCTCGATGTCCCTGGTCAGGGCGCTCTGTTGACGGATTTCCCGCGCCGCCTACCGCGCGGGTGGTAGGCCCGGCTCCGACTTGGTGGGGAAGCGCCCGCGACCTGCCGGGTCATATCGTTGCCGGATGAACAACGCGCAGCTCGGGCGGCCCGCGGCGGTGGACTGGGCCCTCGCGGCGGTGGTGGCCGCGCTGCTCTTCGCCGTGGCGCTGGTCGCGCCGGGCACCGGGCCGGTGGGGTACGCCGCCGTGCTCGCCGGCTCGCTCGCGCTCGTCGCCCGGCGGTCCGCGCCCCGGGTCGTCCTGCTGGTCACGACCGCCGCGATGCTGGTCTACAGCATGGACGCCCATCCCGGCCCGAGCGCCGCCTTCCCGGTGCTGGTCGCGGTGTTCGGCGCGGTCCAGGCCGGGTACGTGGCGCTGCCCGCCGCGGCGGGCACGGTGTACCTGCTCACCGGCCTGGGGCTGACCCTGTCCGCGGACACCGGCGATCCGCCGCTGGAGACCGTCCAGGGAGCGGTGCTGCTGCTCGGCTGGTTCCTGGCCGCCGGGGTCGCGGCGACCATCACCAGGCACCGGCAGGCGTACCTCGAACAGGTCGAACGGCGGGCCGCCGAGGCCGAGCGGACCCGCGAGGAGGCCGCGCTGCGCCGGGCGGGCGAGGAGCGGCTGCGCATCGCCAGGGAGCTGCACGACTCGCTCACCCACAGCATCTCGGTCATCAAGGTGCAGGCGGGCGTGGCCGTCCATCTGGCCCGCAAACGCGGCGAGGAGGCGCCCGCCGCGCTGCTGGCCATCCAGGAGGCCAGTCGTGACGCCGTGCGCGAGCTGCGCGCCACGCTGGAGGTGCTGCGCGACCCCGCCGAGGGCGAGCCCGCCGTCAGCGGCCTGGACCGCCTGGAGGAGCTGGTCGAGCGCGCCCGCGCGAGCGGCGTGCCCGCCACCGTGACGGTCGAGGGCGTACAACGGGCGCTGCCGCCCGAGGTGGACCGGGCCGCCTACCGGATCGTCCAGGAGGCGCTGACCAACGTGTCCAGGCACGCGGGCGGGACCACCGCCTCCGTGCGGCTCGGCTACGACGACCGTGAGCTGGTCGTACGCGTGGACGACGAGGGCCGGGCGAGCCCGGACGTACCGCACGTACCCGGCGTCGGCCTGCTCGGCATGCGCGAGCGCGTCACCGCGCTGGGCGGCACGCTCGCCGCCGGGCCGCGCCCGGAGGGCGGCTTCAGCGTGCGGGCCGCGCTGCCCGCGCCCGAGCCTGAGGAGGCCCGATGATCCGCGTCCTGCTGGTGGACGACCAGGCGCTGATCCGCGGCGGCTTCCGCGCGCTGCTGTCGGCCGAGGACGACATCGAGGTCGTCGCCGAGGCCGCCGACGGCGAGCGGGCCATCGCCCTGGCCCTCGAACACCGCCCCGACGTCGCTCTGGTGGACGTGCAGATGCCGGTCATGGACGGCATCGAGGCGACCAGGCGGATCGCGGCCGACGAACGGCTGAGCGGGGTCCACGTGGTGATCCTGACCAACTACGGCCTGGACGAGTACGTCTTCAACGCGCTGCGCGCCGGGGCCTGCGGCTTCATGGTCAAGGACACCGAGCCGGACGACCTGTTGCAGGGCGTGCGGATCGCCGCCCGCGGCGACGCGCTGCTGTCCCCGGCGATCACCCGCAGGCTGATCGGCGAGTACGTCTCCCGCCGCCCCGAACCCGCCCCGGTCGGCCTGGACGCGCTCACCAACCGCGAGCGCGAGGTGACCGCGCTGGTCGCCCGCGGCCTGTCCAACGACGAGATCGCGGCGGGCATGTCGATCAGCCCGGCGACCGCGAAGACCCACGTCAGCCGGGCCATGACCAAGCTGCGCGCCCGTGACCGCGCCCAGCTCGTCGTGTTCGCCTACGAGGCGGGCCTGGTCGTGCCGCGCTCCCGCTGAGGTTAATGATTCTTGACATCGTGTCCGCGCCGCTTTACATTCACTGGTGTCGGGTTTTCTTTACATCAGGTCTTTCGCGCTGGGAGCGGCATGTCCTTTCAGGAGAAGCGGGCGTGGGTGTACGCGGTGGTCGCGCTGGTCGTGCCCGCGGTCTACTTCGCGACGGTGCTGGGGCAGGCGCCCCGGGTCGCGTACGCGGTGCCGATGCTCACCGCCATCGGCGTCGGCATCGGCGCCAACATCCTCGGCGCGATCGGTTCCGCGATCTTGGCGCCCGCGCAGGCGGGCATCAACGACGAACGTGACCGGAGCATCGATCAGTACGGCAAGCGGGCCGGTTATGTCGTCCTGGCCACCGGGGCGGTGGCGGCGCTCGCGCTGACCCTCGCCCGGTTCGAGTACTTCTGGATCGCCAACGCGCTCTACCTGGCCTTCGTCCTCGACGGGCTCACCACGTCGCTCGTCAAGATCGTCGCCTACCGCCGGGGTTTCTGAACATTGGTCAACTCACCCAAGCCCACCAAGGTCACCAACCAGATCCGCGCGCTGCGGTTCGCACACGGCGAGATGACCCAGTCCGAGATGGCCGACCGGCTCGGCGTCACCCGCCAGACCGTCATCGCCATCGAGAAGGGGCGCTACTCGCCCTCGCTGGAGATGGCCTTCCAGATCGCCCGCGTGTTCGGCGTCCCGCTGGAAGCGGTCTTCCAATACCCGGACACGGCAGACTCCTGAGAGGGAACGTAATGACCACCATGAAAGCGGTAGTCCGCACCGAATACTGCGCGCCCGAGGCATTACGCGTACACGAGGTCGAGCGGCCCGAGCCGGGGCCCGGCGACGTGCTCGTGCGGGTCCACGCGGCCGGGGTCGACCAGGGGGTCTGGCACACCATCACCGGCCTGCCGTACCTCGTGCGCCTGGTCGGCTTCGGCGTGCGCCGGCCGAAGAACCCGCTCGTCGGAATGGACGTCGCGGGCACCGTCGCGGCGGTCGGCCGGGACGTCTCCCGCTTCAAGCCCGGCGACGCCGTGTTCGGCGCGTGCGACGGTTCCTACGCCGAGTACGCGCTGGCCCGCCAGGACACGCTCGTGCCCCTCCCGGCCGGCACCACCTTCGAGCGGGCGGCGGCGGTGCCCGTGTCCGGGCTCGCGGCCCTCCAGGGGCTGCGCGACCGCGGCGAGCTGCGCGAGGGCGAGGAGGTATTGATCTTCGGCGCGGGCGGGGGCGTCGGGACGTTCGCGGTGCAGATCGCCAAGGCGCTCGGCGCGCGGGTGACCGGCGTGTGCAGCGGCGCGAAGACCGAACTGGTCCGCTCGATCGGAGCCGACCACGTCATCGACCGCACCAAGGAGGAGCCGACCACCGGATCCCGGCGCTATGACCTCATCCTGGACACCGGCGGTCAGCGCTCGCTGGCGTCGTTGCGGCGCATCCTGCGGCCCGGGGGCAGGCTCGTCCTCGTCGGCTCCGAGGTCGGCGGGCGCTGGACCGGCGGCGCGGGCAGGCAGATCCGGGCGATGTTGCTGTCCCCGTTCGTAGGCGCCAAGCTGCGCGGGCTGCTCAGCACGACCCGCGAGGCGGACCTCCGCCACCTCGCGGAGCTGATCGAGACCGGGGCGCTGACGCCGGTCGTAGAGCGTTCCTATCCGCTGGACGAGGTGCCCGCGGCCATCGCCCACCTGCGGGCGGGCCGGGCGGCCGGAAAGCTCGTCATCTCGGTCGCCTGATCGGCCTGTTCCGATGGGCCGGTGGGGTCTAATGTTCGGACATGGCAAGCGGGCGGCGGCGGCCGGACGTACCGCGTGGACCCCTGGCGCTGGCACACACGCACCTGCCCGCGGTGACGCTGATCGCGGTGGCGGGCGAGCTGGACTTCGCCACGGCGGGGGAGCTGGAGAGCTACATCGAACGCGCCCGCCGCGACCGCGACCGGGGCGAGCACGTGGTGTTCGACCTATCGGAGGTGCCGTTCATCGACAGCGCCGGGCTGCGGGTGCTGCTGCTGTGCGCGAGCGAGACGCGGCGGCACGGCGGGGAGGTCAGGCTGGCGGCGCTGCGGCACGCGCCCTCCCGCCTGCTGGCCGTGACGGGCGTACGCGCGCACGTCTGGGTGCACGACACCGTCCAGGACGCCATCGCCGCGGCCCTGGGGGCGCGCTGAGCCCTCAGCCCGCGCGCCGCCGCTGGTTCTCGGTCAGCGGGGTCAGC
Organism: Spongiactinospora rosea; assembly: GCF_003315795.1. Classification (GTDB taxonomy): domain Bacteria; phylum Actinomycetota; class Actinomycetes; order Streptosporangiales; family Streptosporangiaceae; genus Spongiactinospora; species Spongiactinospora rosea. The sequence goes on along the minus strand of NZ_QMEY01000008.1, from coordinate 124,605 downwards.
GCCGCGGTCGCCTCGTCGTGGCCCATGCCGGTGGCCTGGAGCAGGTCCACGGCGATCGAGCGGAGCTGGGCGAGGGTGACGTTGGCGGAGAAGCCGAGGTTCGCCGGGCGTTCCCTGGCGGCGACGGCCAGCAGCGCCTGCCGGGCCAGCATCGGCTCGCGCCCGGCGTTCAGTTCGAGCTGGAGCAGCAGCGCCGCCTCCGACACCTCGCGCATCGACTCGGCGAGCGCCCGCGGCGGCGGGCCGGGCTCGCCGAGCGCGGCCAGCGTGCGGCGGGCCAGCACCCGCGCGTTGCGCAGCGCAAGGTCCACGGGCAGCGCGGCCGTCTCGTACCGGGCCAGCCGGGCCCGGTGGTGCCTGCGCAGCGGCGAGATCATGGTGATCTCCTTGCTGTTCACCAGCGCCGCCGTGAACTCCTCCACCAGCGACTGCGTGGTGCGGCCCTTCTCCAGGGCCTCGGCCGCGAGGTCCGCGTCCCGCTGGTCGATCGCGTCCGCCGCCCGCTCCAGGACCGTGGACAGCGCGTCGAGCAACTGGGACAGGTGCCGCCCGGCGATGGCCACCGGGCTGGCCGGCAGCAGCGCGACCGCGATGAGGCCGACGACCCCGCCGGTCAGCGCGTCGGCCATCCGGTCGAGCCCGCCGACGTCCTCGCCGGGCACCAGCATGGCGACCAGCACCGCCGAGGACCCGACCTGGGTCACGAACAGCTCACCGCTGTTCAGCAGCCCGGCCACGCCCATGGCCAGCACGATGACCAGCGCCATCTGCCACGGTCCCGAGCCGATCCAGGACACCAGGAGGTCGCCGATGCCCACGCCCAGGGTCACGCCGACCACCAGCTCGGCGACCCTGCGCAGCCGGTTGCCCAGCCCCACGCCGACGCAGATCATCACCGAGATCGGGGCGAAGAGGGGATGGGCGTGGCCGAGCGCCTGGACCGCGACGATCCACGCCACCGCCGAGCCCACGGCACTCTGCACGATCGCGGGCACCTGGTGACCGAACGTGCCCAGCCGTGTCTTCACCTGATCGCTGAGCCACGTACGCACCCCTCCCAGCATGATGGATGTTTATGACATTGGGGTCACATATGCCCCATATGTCAGCAGTTGACATGACGTCATTCTGGCGTCACCATGGCATCATTATGGCTTTGTCGCCCATGCCCGATGCCGAAAGCGGCTCGCTTGCCGCCGTGTCATCCGATGCGCCGTCCGACTCGCTCATGCGCGTCACCAACGCCGAGCGCGACCAGGTCGTCGAGCTGTTGCAGCAGGCGTTCGCCGACGGCCGCCTGACCTCCCAGGAGATGGAGGAGCGGATCGCCCACGCCCTCGCCGCCCGCTCCCGCGGCGACCTCGCCGCGCTCACCGCCGACCTGGGCGGCGCCGTCGCCGAGCCGGAGAGGGTCGTCGAGCTGAAGGGCACCGGCGGGCGCATCACCCGCACCGGCGCCTGGCGCGTCCCGCGCGCCCTGCGGGTCGAGTCCGAGTACGGCGGAGTCGTCCTCGACCTGACCCACGCGGTCATCGAGCACCCCGTGGTCGAGATCGAGCTGTCGCTCGACTACGGCTCGGCCCTGCTCACCGTGCCCCACGACACCGAGGTCGACGTCGACCGCGTGGAGTGCCAGTGGGGCAGGGTCGTCTGCCGCGCCCCCAAGCGCCAGAAGCCCGGCGGCCCCCGCATCCGCCTCACCGGCAAGCTCGGCTACGGCCGCCTCAAGGTCCGCTTCCGCTGACCCGGCGTGCCGGCGGCGTCGCGCGTGATTACCGGCGAATGACCGCCTGACGCCGGCGCGTTTCCGATATTCACCGGGCCGCGTGCCGCGATTATTATCCGCAGATGGCGACCACCCAGGAGCAGGAGCGGAAACAGGAGTCGCGGGCGGGAAACGATCGGAGGCTGGGCTGGCTGGACGCGCTGCGCGGGATGGCGGCGTTGATGGTGGTCGCCGAGCACGCGCTGGCGCCGTTGTTTCCCGAGCACCGGTTGCCGATCAAGGTGATATTCGAGCCCGGCTGGTACGGCGTGCTGGTGTTCTTCTTGGTCAGCGGCTATATCGTGCCCGCGTCGCTGGAACGCCGGGGCAGTGTGCGGGGGTTTTGGATTTCCCGTTTCTTCCGGCTGTATCCGATGTTCGCCGTCAGTGTGGCGGGAATGGCGCTGCTCGCCGCGCTCGGCTGGGACGCACTCCACGACTGGTGGCAGACCCGGCCCGTGGCGCTCGGGCTCGGGCACCTGACGATGCTCCAGAACCTGTTCGCCATGCCCAACATCGTCAACGTGCTCTGGACGCTGTCCTATGAGATGGCCTTCTACCTCCTGCTCACCGCGATGTACGTGCTGGGCGTGCATCGGCGCAGCGGGATCACCGCGCTCGGGTTCATCGCCGTGGCCGCGCTGGGCGCGGGGGTGCTCCCGTCGGCGCTGCTATCGACCGGCGGGCGGGGACAGATGCTGGCGGTCGTCGTGGTCGTCGTCGTGCTGGCGGCGGCCGGGCTGGTGGCCGTGTTCAGGCCGTCGGGCGGCGTGCGGCGGGCGGGCGCGATCGTGATCGGGCTGACCGTGCTCACGCTGCTGGCGGTCAACCAGAATTACCCCGGCCCGTGGGAGGGGCTGTTCATTCTCGCCACCATGTTCGCGGGCACGGTTCTTTACCGGGCCGAGCGGGCGGAGATCTCCTGGAAACGCGCGTCCTGGGTGGCCCTGGTGCCGCTGCTCGGCATCTGGCTGGCCGGTGACCGGCCGGGATTGCAGGCGGCGATGGCGGCGGCCTGGCTCACTTTCCTCATCGGGATGGCGCTGCGAAACCGTAGGATGCCGGGTCCGCTCACCTGGCTCGGACTGGTCAGTTATTCGTTATACCTGCTCCATCCGCTGCTGCTGGAAAGCGTGCAACATCTCTGGCCGGATCCGCTCGGCCTCGCGATTCCCGTCAGGCTGGGCATTCTGGCGGCCGTGGTCGTGCTGTTGCTCGGCATTTCCGCACTGACCTGGCGCTTCGTCGAAGCCCCCGCGCAACGTCTCGGCAGACGCCTCATGGCCTCCGCCGGTCAGTAGCGGGGGAGCAGGGAGCCGGTCAGCGGGCCGTCGGTGCGGTAGGCGGCGCACATGATGTCGCGGTCGCCGCCCGCCCAGGTGGCCGCGGTCGGCAGCACCGGGTAGTACGCCAGGCCGCGGGCCCGGCCGTCCGGCCACTGGCGGGCGAAGCCGGTCCCGCAGACGCGCCAGGCGTGGGCGGCGAGAGCCGTACGGTCCCAGGGGCCGTCGGCCACCTGGACGAAGCCGTACGCCTGGTTGGCGGCCCCGCGCTCGTCGCACGGGATGTAACGGACGTGGCCGCCCGTCAGATCGGTGAAGCACTCGCCCGGCTCGATGGTCAGCACGCCGGGGGTCTGGGCGTCGAGGAAGGCATCGCCCTTGTCGGCACGGGGTTCGTGCGGAGGGACGAACAGGGTGCCGAGCGCGAGCACGCCGACGATCAGGGCGAGCGGTCGGGGCACCGGGCCTGCCTTTCGGTGATCTTTGGGGGCCAGCGTGGTTCACCTCATCGGGGCGGTGTGAACGGCGGGCGAACGCGGTGTGACCCCCGCCCGACATCTACCGGTTCGTACCGAAATGGATCTTGCGTTAACGCGCCGGACGGCCAATGGACATCCGGGTGTCGACCACCCATGGCTGAATGCCCATGCCCGCCGCACTCACGCCACGGGCGTCACATCCTTCACAGGAGCACCTTCAGTGAACCACCCGACCCTTCCCGAACCGGCCCGGCGCCGCCACGTGCGCCTCGCCGTGCTGGGCACGAGCGCGGTACTGCTAGGCGGCCTCGCCTTCGCCCCGGTCGCGTTCAGCTACGCCGCGCCGCCCAAGCATCCGGCCGCGGAGGTCCACAAGCCCTCCCCGGTGCCGGACCGCGTTATCCTCACCCCCACCACGACCCCCGCCACCAGCCAGAAGGTGACCTGGCGCGCGGAGGCGACCGCGGAGTTCGCGCAGGCGGAGATCCTGGCGGCGCCCCGGGCGCTCGGCCAGGTCGCCCCGCCCGCCGGGGCGGTGACCAAGGTGCAGGCCCAGGCCAGCACCCCGGTCAACACCACGCTCGGGTACGCCTCGACCTACCACACGGTGGAGTTCACCGGCCTCAAGCCCGCCACCCGCTACACCTACCGGGTCGGTGACGGCACGAACTGGAGCGAATGGCACGACTTCACCACTGCCGCGGGCAAGTTCGAGCCGTTCTCCTTCATCTACTACGGCGACGCGCAGAACTACATCGACTCGGCCGTGCCCCGGGTGTTCCGGAACGCCTTCGCCGACCGGCCGCAGGCCAAGATGATCGTCAATGCCGGTGACCTCATCAACTCCGCCAACAGCGAGGAGGAGTGGGGCCAGTGGTACAAGGCCGCCGGGTTCATCGACAGCCAGATCAACAACCTGTCCATCCCCGGCAACCATGAGTACAGCGGCGGCCTGTCGTCGTTCTGGCGGCCGCAGTTCCCCTATCCGGACAACGGGCCCGGCAACCCCGAACTCAAGCAGACCGTCTACTACATCGACTACCAGGGCGTTCGGTTCATCGGCCTGGACTCCAACCACCAGGGCAACGCCGCGCTGATGGCCGCGCAGACCGCCTGGCTGGAGAAGGTGCTCAAGGACAACCCGAACAAGTGGACCGTGGTGACCTTCCACCACCCCGTCTACTCGACCACGGGCACGCGCAACAACCCGCAGGTGCGCGACCAGTGGGGGCCGCTGCTGGAGAAGTACGGCGTGGACCTGGTGCTCCAGGGTCACGACCACTCCTACGGCCGGGGCAATCTGGTCTCGGCGCGCAAGTCCATCACCGTGCACAACGGCGTGGCGTACGTGGTGTCGGTCTCCGGCGGCAAGATGTACGCGCTGAACAACGGCGAGAACTGGACCGGCAACGGCGCCGAGGTGCGCAGCTCCAGCCAGAACACCCAGCTCTACCAGTTGATCGACGTCGCCGGCGACCAGATCAGGTTCGAGGCCCGCTACGCCAACGGCGAGCACCACGACGGGTTCCTGATCCGCAAGAACGCCCGCGGCGAGCGGACCGTCAACGAGCTGCGCACGCCGGAGAACACCGTCGGCGAGCAGGTCACGGTGGACAAGACCGAGGCGAGCCGGTGGGACAAGGTCACCGCGACCGCCTACGGCTACGACCCGGGCGAGCGCGTGCGCGTCCACCTGCGCGAGACGCGCGGCAAGGAGGCCGTGGCGCAGCACGGCGGTCACGGCCGCGACGGTGTGCCGCTGGGTGAGGCCAGGGCCGACGAACTCGGCCGGCTCTCCTACACCTTCCGGATGCCGCCGTGGGTGCGCCGGGGCAGCACCCACCTGGTCTACCTGTCCAGTGAGAACCAGAAGATCACCAGCCCGCTGATCACCGTCACCAGGTGAACCGGGGTGGCGCGGACGCCCGCCCGGCGTCCGCGCCACCGCGTTCTCGTTTCGTTCGTGGAGTCGTTCGTGCCTTTTCGCATACCATCCGTGGCCGCGCTGCTCGCGGCCCTGCTGCTGGGGTTCGCGGCCCCCGCCGCCGCGCATCCGTTCGGGCCGCCCTCGACGGCGAGCCTGCGCGCCGACGGCCCCCGCGTCGAGCTGGCCTGGCGGTCGGCCGAGGACGACTGGGTGGCGCTCGGCCAGTCGCTGGGCGCGTTCGAGGACCCGGCCTCGGGGCCGGTGTCGACCGAGCTGACCGGTGAGCAGAAGCTGGGGCGCTCGGCCGCCGTGCGGGCGTACCTGCTTGAGCGGGTACGGGTGGCGCAGCGCGGGCGCGCCTGCCCGGGGCGGCTGGCGGAGCTGCGCGACCTGCTCGCCGAGGGCGCCCGGTTCACCTTCGACTGCCCGGGGCCGGTGTCGGAGGTGGAACTGACGATGACGCCGCTGACCGACCTGAACCCGGCCTACCGGACGGTGGTGAGCGCGGCGTCGGGGAAGGTGATGTTCACCTCGTCGGCGGGCACCCAGCGGGTGCCGGTCGCGGGTACGTCGGGCGGCCCTCCGGCGGCGGCGTGGGCCCTCGGGGCCGGGACGCTGGCGATCGTGCTGGGCGCGGCCGGAGTACTGGTGCGGCGGCGGGCGCGGCGTGGGCGGGTGGCGGCGTGAACGGGCTGCTGGGGCCGGAGCAGCGGCTGATCGAGCTGTTCGACGGGAACGCGGCCTTCTGGGTGCTGCTGGCGGTGGCGTTCGGCGTGGGGGCGTTGCACGCGGTGGCGCCGGGGCACGGCAAGAGCGTGACCGCGGCCTATCTGGTGGGGGCGCGGGGGCGGTACCGGGACGCGGCGCGGCTGGGGGCCATCGTCGCGATCATGCACACCCTGTCGGTGCTGGTGCTCGCGGTGGTGTGGGTGTGGCTCAGCTCGGGGTTCGCCACGGAACGGGTGACGGCCTGGATGCAGGCGGGCGCGGGCGCGGTGGTGGCCGTCGTGGGCGCGCACCTGGCGTGGCGTCACCTGTCGGCCCGCCGCCAGGTCAATGGTCACGGTCACGGGCATGGGCACGGGCATGGTCACGGGCATGGGCATGGGCACGGGCATGGTGGGGACGCGGTCGATCCCTGGTCGCGGCGCGGGCTCTTGGCGCTGGCGCTGTCGGGCGGGTTGCTGCCGTCGCCGTCGGCGTTCATCGTGCTGGTCAGCGGCCTGCTGACGGGCCGGGCGGTGGGCGCGGTGGCGCTGGTGCTGGCGTTCGGGGCGGGCATGGCGCTCACGCTGACGGCCGTCGGGGTGGCGACCGTGCGCGGGTACGGCCTGCTGTCGGTCCACCCGCGCCTGAGCGTCGTGACGTCCTGGCTGCCGCCGCTCGCCGGGCTCGCCGTCTGCGCGGGCGGCTTGCTCTACATCGCCGCGGCCGCCACCGCCCTGACGGCGTGACCACCCGTACGACGCGGAGATCATGCGTTAAGAGGCGGCGATCCGGCAGGGGGCCGGTCGCCGCCGCCGGTGGGCCGGTCCGTCCGGCGAGTCTTCCCTGATCCGTCGCACGACGGCCGATCGACCGCCGCCCTGACCATGTGAATCACCGGAAGCCATTTCCGTTGCACGGCCGAATGATTTTCAGGTTAATAGTTGGGGACGCCTTTTTGTATTGCTACTACGCGGAAATCGCCGCCGCCTCACTGTGGGCCGTCTTGTGCCCGGTGTGAATCTCCCGCATCATTCTCCGGGCAAGGCAGAAATACCCTACTAAGTAAGGGAGTTTCTCCTATGAGGCGCTTTTCGGTAATCGCGGCGGTCGCCCTGACAGTGGCGTCCGCGGCGACCGGAGTGGCGGGCGCGAGCGGGCCCCCAGGTGTACCTGAGAGGCAGGACGGGCAGCTCAGGCCGGCCCACCCCGCTCCGCAGGACGACGCGAAGACCGTCACGCTCATCACCGGCGACAAGGTCACGATCTCGTCCTCCGGCCATTCGGTCCGGCCGGGCAAAGGCCGTAAGGTCAATTTCTCCACGCTGAAGTGGAAGGACCATCTGGTGGTCCTTCCCTCGGATGCGGCGCCATTGGTCGCGCGTGGACTGCTGGATGAGCGGCTGTTCGACGTCACGCAGCTCATCGAATGGAAATACGACGACGCGCACCGTGAGGACGTTCCGGTGATCGCGCGCACGACCGGTGCGGCGGCGTTCCGGATATCCGGCGTGCCGGCCCCGACCTGGCGCAGCGGGACGCTCGGGCTGGCGGCGGTCAAGGTCCCCAAGAGCGATGCGACGACGACCTGGCAGGCGCTGAGCGGCGGCGCGGGCGCGCGGTCGCTGGCCGGTGGGGTCGGACGGCTGTGGCTGGATGGCAAGCGGATGCCGTCGCTGGATGCGAGCGTGCCGCAGGTCGGCGCGCCGGAGGCGTGGAAGAGCGGGTACACCGGCAAGGGTGTGACCGTCGCCGTCCTGGACACCGGCTACGATCCGGCCCACCCCGATCTGAAGGGCGTGGTCACGCACGGCAAGAGCTTCAGCACCTACGAGCCGGACGTCAACGACCACGTTGGTCACGGCACCCACGTGGCCTCGACGATCGCGGGAACGGGAGCGGCCTCCGGCGGGAAGTACCGCGGTGTCGCGCCGGACGCGAAGATCGCGGTCGGCAAGGTGCTCAGCGAACTCGGCGGGTACGACTCCGAGATCGTCGCAGGCATGGAGTGGGCGGCGAACGAGGTCAAGGCCAAGGTCGTCAACATGAGCCTCGGCGGCAGAGACGACTGGAGGCTCGATCCCGTCGAAGAGGCGGTGAACGTCCTCAGCGAGCGGACGGGCGCGCTGTTCGTGGTCGCCGCTGGTAACGAGGGTCCGGGGGAGAGCACAGTGGGCAGCCCGGGGAGCGCGGATGCCGCGCTGACCGTGGGTGCGGTGGACAAGCAGGACCAGCTCGCGGGGTTCTCCAGCCGTGGCCCGCGGGTCGGTGACGGCGCGATCAAGCCGGAGATCACCGCGCCGGGGGTGGACATCACGGCGGCCGTGCCGGGCACGGCTGAGGGGTCCTACGGAGCCTACTCCGGGACCTCGATGGCGACGCCGCATGTCGCGGGTGCGGCGGCGATCCTGGCCCAGCGGCATCCGGACTGGCGGGGAGAGCGGCTGAAGTCCGCGCTGATCAGTAGCGCCACCCCGCATACGGACAGCAACGCGTTCGAGCAGGGTGCGGGACGCCTGGAGGCGGCCAAGGCGCTCACCCAGACCGTGGTCGCCATCCCGGGCAACGTGTCCTCGGTGCTCAGGTGGCCGCATGAGAAGGGACAGCAGACCACCAAGGCCATCACTTACACCAACACCGGCGACGCCGCCGTCACCTTCGACCTGGCCATCGCGCCGGTCGGCGGCGGCGCGCTTCCTGCGGGGGTGCTGAGCCTGTCGGCCGACCGGCTCACCGTACCCGCCAAGGGCGAGGCGACGGTCACCGTCACCGTGGCGGCGGACGGGATCACACCGGGCGCGTACGCGGGAGTGGTCACCGCGACCTCGGGCGACACGGTGGTGCGCACCCTCGCCGGTGCGTACGTCGAGCCGGAGTCCTATGACCTGACCGTCACCACCAAGGGCGGAGAGCCGGGCCAGACGGGCTGGGTCTTGGCCTACAACTTCGAGTTGCAGCAGCGGGAGTGGATCGAGGTTCGCGACGGCACGGGCTCGGTCCGGCTGCCGGCCGGTGAATGGTTTGTGGACGGCACGTTCGATGGAGAACAAGGCAAGGTCACGATGGCCTGGCTTCCGTCTGTCCGGCTCGGTGAACAGACCAGGAATCTGACGATCGACCTCGGCGCGGGCAAGGAGGTCGTGCAGTCCGTGGACGACCCGGCCGCCCGGCGGCATGCGCTGGCCCTCACGACCAGGCAGGACCACGGTGAGGATTACATCGGGATCAGCTACTTCTTTCCGAACGAGGAACGCCTCTTCGTGGTGCCCTCACAGGCGCCCGGCCTGTCGTTCGCGGTGCACAGCTCGCTGGTCAAGGCGGGCACGACGCCGAGCCCCTACCGGTACGACCTCTACAACTCCGCCGAAGGCGGTCTTCCCAGTGACCCTGTCTACAAGGCCAGGAAGGCCGACCTCGCCAAGGTCACGGTCAACTACCGGGGCGCGGGTGTGCCGGGGGACGGTCTGGCCCTGGTCGGCCCTTATGGCGGGGAGCTGATCGACACCCCCTTGCACGTGCCCGCGACGGTCGTCCACTACCGGTCTCCCGTCAAGGGCCTCAAGTGGCAGTCCGGAATGGTGCTGCTCGATGAGAACGGGCTGGGTCACCACAGCGCGGATTCGGGCAGGGAGATCACCGGCCGGTCGGACACCGAGGTGTGGAACACCGCCGTGTTCGGCGCGGCGCCGTCCCCCTACTCCATGCGCTACGGCGATTACCTCCAGGTCGACGGCGTCCCGTTCAGCGACTCCGGGGCCGGACGCCTGAGCAGGGACGAGAACGCCTCGGTCGCGGTCAGCCTGGCCAAGGACGGCAAGGAACTCGCCAGGAAGACGTGCGAGCCTCCGGACGGCGCGATCTGCCTCCCCGGGACCAGGGTGCCCGCCGGGGAGTCGGTCTTCACGGTGACGATGTCGGCACGGCGGCAGGTGCCGTACGCCGCGCTGTCCAGCGCCGTGGACGCCAAGTGGACCTTCCGATCCGGCACCACGACGGAGATCACGCCACTGCCCATGCTCAACGTGCGGGCGGCCCCGCAGGGCCTGGACGAGCTGAACCGGGCCAGGCGCTCCGCGCTCACCCCGATCCGGCTCCTGGTGGAGCAGGGCGCTGAACCGCCGGCGGCTTTGGACGGGGCCCGGCCGAAGGCCGAGGTCTCCTTCGACGAGGGCAAGACCTGGCGGGCCGCCCCGGTCACCCGGGTGCACGGACAATGGACGGCGCTGGTCCGCAATCCGGCGGCGGGCGACTTCGTGTCCCTGCGTTTGTCGGCGGACTCGGGTGACACCACGTTCGCCCAGACCGTCATCAGGGCCTACGGGCTGACCTCGTAAGTCTCATTCGAGAGGGTTCGCGGGCGCGCGTCACGACGAGCGGGCCCGCGAACGACTTCGTGTCCGCGGTCACCTGCGGCGGAACGGGATCACCCCGGTGACCGTCACCCCGCCGCCTGGCACGAAGTTGACGTCGAGATGGCCGCCGACGCTGGCGAAGGCGGTCCGCATCAGGTCGATCCCGGGCCCTCTCACCGGCTTGTCGGACCCCATGCCGTCATCGCTGATGGTCATCCGTAACCCGCTCTGGCCCACTGTCACGGCGACGCAGACGGTCTCGGCGCCGCTGTGCCGTTCGACGTTGGCCAGCGCCTCGCGGACGGTGGTCAGCACCGACCGGGTGATGTGCGGTTCGACGTCCGTCGTGGGCAGCGCCCATGTCTCGGCCTTGATCCCCGTGCGGTCCGACCAGCGTTCCAGATGTGCCGTGATGGTTTGGGCGAGAGTCTGTGCCGACTCGACTCCCACCTCGTCCGTTACCATAATGTGACCCCTTTGCCGAATCTCATTCCGCGTGGCGGTGCGGCCACGAAGAATCGTGGTCGCGCATGGAGCGCGCACGGTCGCTTTCGGTAGCCCGAAGAAACGCGCCCGAGAAGATACGCCCAGGTCCCCCTCACCTGCCATCGGCGTTCTCACCTATTCGTCGATTCTGCCACTATTTCCATTCAACAGCCCTTGACGTAACGGCAATCGAAAGCTCTCCAGTGGGACGGTGGGCGCGTCGCCGGAAACGGTCAGGGGATGACAATCCGGCGGCCGGTGACGCGGTCGATGGTCACGCGGATGTACAGCTCGCGGTCGCCGCCCGGCCAGGGCTCCACGCCGAGGGCGGACACCTCGGGGAGTTCGGCCTCGGTGATGTGGTGGGCGGGGCCCTGGACGAGCACGCTCCAGCCGGTGCGCTGGGCGTCGTCGATCCGGTCCACCTCAAAGGCGATCTTGAACTCGACCCCGGTGAGGCCGGTGTCCAGATCCTCGTCGAGCCTGCCGCCGTACCGGGTGCGAAAGACCACGGCCTCGCCCTGGACGCGGTAGTTGACCGGCAGGACGACGGGGCCGGTGCCGTCGTCGAAGGCGACCCGGCCCACGCCGCCGGGGGAGATCAGCCGCAGGCACTCGGCGCGGGTCAGCGTCTCAAGGCCGGGCGTGGCCGCGGGGCGTCCGCCTCCGGGCGGGCGGTCCGCCGCGCCGCCGAGCAGCCCTTCGCTGGTGGTGCCGAGCGCGCGGGCCACCCGCAGCAGCGTCTCGCCGGTGGGGCTGGCCGGGTGTTCCTCCAGATAGCACAGGTAGCCGGGGTCGATGCCGGCCAGGTCGGCCAGTTCGGCCTGGGACAGGCCGAGGGCCGCCCGCCGCTCGGCGATGCGGCGGCCCAGGTCGCCGGGCGCGTGCGCGCCCCTGGATGCGGACATCGGCGTTCCCCCCGTCCGCGTCGTGCGGGTACGGCTCTCGCCGCGTCCCGGCCGGCCGGGACGCGCGGGGGGATTGCTGCCCCGCAGGCCCCGGCCACAACCGCGCGGCGGGCGAGTTTTGCCCTCCCATGGCACACCGCCCGCCGCCCGGTGGGGTCAGGCCCCGCCTTCGGCGGTGTCGGTGATCAGGCGGACTTCCACCGCGCCGAACCTGGCGTCGGGGAACCGGCCGGCGATCTCCTCGGCGCGCTCGCGGCTCGCGCACTCCACCACGAAGTAGCCGGCCAGGTGTTCCTTGGCCTCCAGGTACGGGCCGTCCGTGACCGCGGGGACGCCGCCGGGCGCGCGGGCCGTCCTGGTCGCCGCCGGGTCGGCGAGCGCGGCCCCCGCGACCAGCTCGCCGGACTCGGTGATCTCCGCGAACAGCTCCTGCGCGCGCCGTTCGATCTCCTCCCGCTCCCGCGGCGGAAGGTCCAGATACGCCGGATGCCGGGCGAAGATCGGGTGCGCCCAGTTCACCGGATCGCTGTAGATCAGGATCAGGTACTTCACAGTGTCCCCCTCCTTCACCGTACGGTCCGGCCCGCGTCAGGCCGCACCGGCCACCCCGACCAGGTGGCCCTCAGGGTCGGTGAAGTGCCCGACCACGAGGATGCCCGGGTCGCCCGCAGGGCCCATGACCCGCTTGCCGCCCAGCCGTTCGGCCGCGCGCAGCGCCTCCTCCACGTCGGGAACCTCCACATAGAACAGCACCCGCCCGGAGAACCCCGGGCCGCCGCCGATGCCGCCGTTGATCCCGCCGGTCGAGCCGCCGTCCACGAACCCGTACCGGCCCGGGTCCGAGACCTCCCCGGTGGCCGCGTCGCCCACGTTGAACTCCCACCCGAACAACTCGGCGTAGTAGTCCCGCAGCCGCGCCGGATCGCCGCCGATGATCTCGAAGTGCACCACTGGCCGTCCCATGACAGCTCCCTTCCCGGCGCCCCCGGTGGGCGCCTCGTGAGGAGGTCGGAGCCGCCGGGGCGTTCTCTACATGCCGCTCAGACCCGGTCCAGCCGCCGGTAGGCGCGGGCCGCCAGCGGCAGGAAGACCGCCGTGATCAGCAGCGGCCAGCCGACCGCCAGCGCCAGGGCGTGCTGCGCGGCCCACGAACCGCCGCTCCAGCCGGGGTTGCCGAACAGCTCCCGGCAGGCCGCGACCGTGGCCGACAGCGGGTTCCACTCGGCGAGCGCGCCCAGCCAGCCGGGCATCTGCGCGGGCGAGGCGAACGTGTTGGCGATCATCGTGAGCGGCAGCATCAGCATCCACGACGCGCCCGCCGACTCCGGCTTGAGCTTCAGGCCCACGAAGATGCCGACCCAGGTCAGGGAGAAGCGCAGCAGCAGCAACAGCCCGACCGCGGCGAGCGCGGGCAGCGGCCCGTTGTGCCAGCCCCAGCCGACGACCAGTCCGCAGCCGATCAGCACGGCCAGCTCCAGCGCCGAACCGGCCATGTCGGCCAGGGCCCGGCCCAGTACCACCCCGGACTGCGAGACCGGCATCGACCGGAACCGATCGGTGACGCCGTACGTGGCGTGGGTGGACACCACGACCAGCGTGGTCGTGACCCCGACCGCCATGGTCTGTGCGAACATGCCGGGCATCAGGAAGGCCCGGTAGTCGCCGCCGCCCGCGACGGTCATCGCGCTGCCGAAGACGTAGCCGAACATCACCACCATGACGATCGGGAACAGCAGCATGCTCGCCATCCCCGCCGGGTTGCGCGTCAGATGGATGAGGTTGCTCCTGGCGATGACCCATGCGTCCGACAGCACCCAGCCCAGCCGCCGCGCGGCCGTGGGCGGCACGACGGGGGAGATGAGCGCGCTCACGCCGCCGCCCCCTCGCCGGTGAGGCTGAGGAAGACCTCGTCGAGGGTCGGGCGGCGCAGCGCCACGTCCTCCACCTCCACGGCGGCCTCCCGCAACCGGCGCATGGCCTCGGTCAGCGCGCCGATCCGGTCGGTGACGGGGGCGGTGACCCTGCGGGCGGTGGCGTCCACGGCAGGCGCGGCGCCGGTGACGGCGGCCAGTACCTCGGCGGCGGCCGGGAGGTCGCGCTCCTCGCGCAGCACCAGGTCGATCTGGTCGCCGCCGATCATTCTCTTGAGCGCGTCCGGCGAGTCGTCGGCGATGATCCGGCCGCGGTCCAGCACCGCGATCTGGTGGGCCAGCCGGTCGGCCTCGTCCAGGTACTGGGTGGTGAGCAGCACGGTGCTGCCCGCGGCCACCAGGGTGCGCACCGCCTGCCACACCTCGTCGCGGTTGCGCGGGTCCAGGCCGGTGGTGGGCTCGTCCAGGAAGAGCACCCGGGGCGCGAGGATGAAGCTCGCCGCGAGGTCCAGGCGGCGGCGCATGCCGCCGGAGTAGTGCTTGATCCGCTTGTCGGCGGCCTCGCCCAGGCCGAACCGGTCGAGCAGTTCGTCCGCCCTGGCCCGGGCGGTACGCCTGCCCAGGTGGTACAGCCGCCCCCACATCTCCAGGTTCTCCCTGCCGGTGAGGATCTCGTCCACCGCCGGGGCCTGGCTGGTCAGCCCGATGCGGTAGCGCACCTCGGCGGGCCGGGCGGCCACGTCGAACCCGGCCACGGTCGCCCGGCCGCCGTCCGCGCGCAGCAGCGTGCTGAGGATCCGGACCGCGGTGGTCTTTCCCGCCCCGTTGGGGCCGAGCAGCCCGCAGACGGTGCCCTCGCGGACGGCGAGGTCGAACCCGTCGAGGGCGTAGGTGTCGCCGTACCTCTTGCGGAGCCCTTCGGCGACGATCGAATGGGAGTTCATGCTCTCACTATGGGACACTGAAGTCTCAAAATCAAACGCCCTGGTACGGTTCCACGGTGAGCAGCCCCACCTCAGAGTCCGGCACCCGCAACCGCACCCGCCGGGCGATCCTTTCGGCCGCGGCCTCGGCGCTCGCCCGCGACCGCACGGCCACGCTGGCCGACATCGCCGAGCGGGCCGAGGTCGGCCGCAGCACGCTGCACCGCTACTTCGCCGACCGGGAGGAGCTGATCAGGGCTGCGGTGGTCGACTCGCTGGCGGCCATCGAGGCGTCGGTCAAGGACGCGGCGGTCGACTTCGCCGAGCCGCTGGGCAGCATCCGGCGGCTGATCGCGGGCATGGTCGAGGTGGGCGACCGCATCGCGTTCCTGTTCGGCGACCCGTCGATGAACCAGGCCATGCGGGACGCCGCCTGGGCCCCCGACCCCGAGGCGCCGAGCGTGATCGAGCTGATCGGCAGCGGGCAGCGCCAGGGCGTGTTCGACGACCAGGTCCCCGCGGCCTGGATCCAGCAGGTGATCTGGGCGCTGACCTACAGCGGCTGGGAGGCGGCCGAGCGCGGCGACCTGCCCCGCCACGGGGTCACCACCGCCGTGCTGCGCGCCTTCGAGAACGGCGTCGTCGCGCGAGGGTGACGGGGGCGGCGGCCCGGCCCTGGACGCGGTACTAGATCCGTCAGATCCCTGTCGATGGCGGTAATCGCGTGGGATCATCGGGTGAGCGCCGACTGAACCGGTCTGTGGGGGTATGCCGGATGCCCAAGGAGTCCCGTGACTACACCGATGTCGAGCGGGCGCTGCGCAGCCACCCCAGGGTGGCCGAGTGTGCGGTGACCAGGGTCGAGACCGCGGTGTGGGAGACCGAACTGGTCGCGTATGTCGTCGCGGCCGGTAAGGTCCGCCCGGCGGAGTTACGCCAGTTCCTGGCCAAACGGCTGCCCCAGCGGCGGTTGCCCGCGGTCGTCGCCCTGGTGGACGGCCTGCCGCGGATGCCCGGCGGCGAGATCGACTACGAGAGCCTGCCGCAGCCCGCCCAGGAGTACCGCACGGTGCGCGGGGGCAAGGGCGGCGCGTACCAGGTCCAGTCGACCACCTCCGTCGGGGCCATCGCGATCACCACGCCGATCGCGGCCGTCGCCGCGTTCCTGCTCACGAACGTCTTCTGGCCCTACTCCACCGACCTGACCGCGGTGCCCCAGCCGTGGGCGTCGCTGTTCTTCGGGCTCTACCTCGTCGAGTGCGTCTCCTTCGGGATCGGCGTCGGCTTCCTGCTGTTCGGCTACAACATCGTGGCCAGGGCCCGGCGCGGGCCCGTGCTGACCGTCCTCACGCACCTGGCCATCACCTGGCTGCTGGCCTCCTGGTGGCCGCAGGACAACTTCTACCGGCTCACCGCCAAGACCGACTGGCCCGCGCAGGCCGCGCTCGTGTACATCTTCAACGTCACGCTGATGCTGGCCGCGATCGTGGTCGTCGTCTACGTGGCCAATAGACCGGCCCCCCTGCGGGACCGACTTCGGTGAACATCGCGCCGAGCGCGCGGTTCGCCCAGCGCACCGCCTGTTCGGCCGCGTCGAGCGCCGCGTGGTCGCGCGCCGCCAGCGCCATCCCCAGGTACGGCAGCCGCTCGAACGCCGCCGTCGGGCAGGTGACCAGCGGCTCCGCCCCAAGCTCCCGGCACACCTCGGTGAGCCTTTCGACGTGCGCGCGCAGCGCCGCCGGGGGCAGCCGCGCCCCCAGCGGGAGCCGGTCCAGCGTCCGCACCAGGTGCCGCCCGCCGTGCAGCCGGTCCAGGCGGGCCGCGATGGTGAACGCCACGGCCGGGCCGGTGAGCCGCATGTTGATCTCGGTGGGGGCGAGCAGGCCGGTCTCGCCGGTCACGAAGTCCACGTCGTACCAGCCGCGGTAGCCCGCCGCGGCGAGCTCCCGGCCGACCGCGACACCGAACCGCTCGGCGGTCGCGGCGAGCGGGCCGGGCAGCGCCCCCGGGCCGACGGTGACGCCCTGGTAGGCCGTGCCATCGACGGCCATCGCGCCCGTGCCGACCGGATGGACCTCGCCCTCGGCGTCGATGACCGCGTCGAACGTCGGGTCGCGGTACGGGCCCTCGCCCGGCACGTACTCCTCCAGCAGCAGGCCCTCGCCGCGCGCCGGTATGGTCCGCCTGGCGCCGGGCCTGACGATCGTCGTGCCCGAACCGCCCACGCCGTACTCGGTCTTCACCACCAGCGGCGGGCCCGCCCGCCGCGCGCGTCGTAACGCCCGTCGTAACTCCCGGCGTGAGCCGACCGGCCGCTGCGCGGGCACCACGACGCCCGGATGATCGCCGGCCAGGTCGCTGAACAGCGCGTGCGCGCACAGCTTGGACTCGAACGCGGTGATGGCCTCGCGCACCCCGGGCGGCGACGGCACGACCCGCTCGAAGGCGGCCGTGCGGCCCCACGGAAGTACCGGGGCCTCATCCGAGCGCAGCGCGGCCAGCAGGTCCGGCCGCGCCGTGATCGCCGCCGACAGCCGCCCGTCACTCGCCAGCCCGTCGTGTACCGCCACCTCGCCCCAGCCGAGCGCCGCCGACAGCCCGGCGATCCAGGCCGCGTCCACCGGCCGGGGCAGCACCACGGCCGACGGGCACGGCCCGGCGAAGACCGCGAGGCAGGAGTAGTGGTCGGGCCCGGCGGCGACACCGCCGTACTCGGCGTTGAACTCCGCGACGTTGCCGACGTGCACGGCGGGTCGCCCGCCCGTCCACGCCGCCACCCACGACGGCTCCCTCATGCCGGGGAGCCTAGCGGTCAGGCGTTCACAGGCAAGACCGTGCCGGTGTGGACGTTGTAGATGGCCCCGCAGACGGGCAGATCATCGGGCAGGAACGGGCTGGCCTTGAGCCGGGTGAGGTCGCGGCGCAGGGCGGCGATCTGGTCGGGCACGGTGTGGAACTCCAGGCTGCGGGTGTCCACCCCGTGCTCGGCGGTCAGGTCGTGGACGTCGCCGTCGGTGACCTTGGTCATCCCGCAGTCGGTGTGCGGCATCAGCAGCACCCGCTCGACGCCGAGCACGTAGACCGCCAGCACCAGCGTGCGCTGCACGTCGTCGGTCACCCGCGCGCCCGCGTTGCGCAGGATCTTCGCGTCGCCCGGCTTGAGCCCGAGCAGGCCCAGCGGGTCTATCCGGGAGTCCATGCAGGTCACCACCGCGAGGCCGCGTGCCGCCCGGCCGGTGAGGCCCGGATGGGCGAACCGGTGTGAATTCTCCCGGCTCGCGGTGAGCACGTCGTCGAACGCGCCTGCCTTGTGGTCGATGTGGTCAATGAACATGGCCCATCCTCGTGTTGCCGGGTCAAGGGTCATATTCGCGGCGTACTCGCCGCTACGCTTGGATCGATCCAGACTCACTTCGCGTGTTGACAATGTAACGCATAGTGCGCGATTCGGGGAGAGGGCGAGGCCGACGAGCCGCCGGTCTTCTAGCCGGTCGTCGTCTGGAACCGTTGAGGCTCGGTGATCGTTTCAGAAGCGGTCGCCGCATGGCGCGGCGCGGATCAGGAGGGAAGAGTTCGTGGTCTTCAAACGGCTGATGGGCGCTTTCGGCGTCGGGGCGCCCTCGGTGGACACGGTCCTTTCGGTGCCCAGCGTGCTGCCCGGCGGGGTGCTGGCCGGGGAGGTACGTCTGGCGGGCGGCGACTTCGACGCCGAGATCGAGCACGTGACGCTCGGACTGGTGGCCAAGGCCGAGGCCGAGCACTCCGAAGGGGAGCACGAGGGCCTGGCGGAGTTCCACCGGGCGCGGGTGGCGGAGCCGTTCACGCTGCGCAAGGGCGAGCAGCGGGTGATCCCGTTCCAGATTTCGCTGCCGTGGGAGCTGCCGATCAGCCAGGTCCAGGGGCGGCCACTGCCGGGCATGGCGCTGGGCGTGCGCACCGAACTGGCCATCGCCAAGGCCGTGGACAAGGGCGACCTCGACATGTTCGCGGTCGAGCCGCTGCCCTCCCAGGAACGGGTCCTCGCGGCCTTCGCCTCCCTGGGCTTCACGGTGCGCTCGGCCGACCTGGAGATGGGCCATATCTACGGCGCCCACCAGGACCTGCCCTTCTACCAGGAGATCGAGCTGCACCCGCACGGCGGACACGCCTGGCGGGTCAACGAGGTCGAGCTGACCTTCATCACCTCCCCGGACGGCCTCCAGGTCGTCCTTGAGGCCGACCGCCGCGCGGGCGGCTTCGGCGGCGACGCCATCGCCCGCCTCCAGACCACCCACGACGAGGCCCTCCACCGCGACTGGGCCACCGAAATCGACGCCTGGCTCACCACCCTCGCCCAATACCCAGGCCACCACGACCACGGCGGCCACCACGACCACGACCACCACGGCGGTCCCGGCCTCGGCACGATAGCCGCCGCCGGAGCCGTGGGCCTGGCCGGCGGCCTCGTCGCGGCCGAGGTCGCCGAAGAGATCTTCGAGTCCGACGACGAGGAGTCCGACAGCGACTGGTAGCCCACCTGCCGCCCTGTCGCCCCCTGCACGTCGGTGCAGGGGGCGACAGATAATCGCGCCCCCTGTACTCCATCGCCTTCGATCCCGGCCCCCTGACCCCCGGCGTCTCGAACTCCGGACCTATGGCATTCCGGACCTCCGTACTCCTGGGTTTCTGAAGTCCGCCCCCTGGACCCCGGCGTTTCGGATTCCGGGCCTCTGAAGCTCGGCTTCTCGGACTGCGGGCTTCAGGGGTGCGGGTCTTCGGCACTTCGGCGTCTGGGGTCTCGGACTCTGAGCCCTTGGGCCTTGGGTCGCTGGAGTCCGGGGCTCTGGAACTCCGGCGTCTCGAAATCGGGGGCCCGGAATTCCGGCGTCTCGAAGTTCGGCCCTCCAGGCTCCGGGGTCGCTCAAGTCCGAGTCCGGCGTTCTCGAAACTCCGGGCCCTATTGAAGACCGGCCTTCTGCCCCCGAACCTCTGACGTCCTGGTCCCTGGAGTTCAGGTTCCATGGAACTCCGGCATTTTGAAGGCCGGATGCCTGCGCCCGGACTCCGGGTCCCCGGGACACTGGCGTTATCGAACTCTGGGGTCCTGAATGGTGGGTCAGAGTTTGGGGCCGAGCCAGATGCCGCCGCTGGCGTCGATGAGGTTGGCGGTGAGCCAGCGGGCCTCGTCGGAGGTGAGGAAGGAGATGACGTCGGCGATGTCCTCGGGGTGGCCGAGGCGGTTGAGGGCGGTGGCGCCAGCTATGCGGGCGGCGGAGCGGGGGTCGCCGAGCCAGTGGTGGTTGTTGCCGGTGGGGGTGGGGCCGGGGGCGACGGTGTTGATGGTGATGCCGCGCTTGCCCAGCTCGTTGGCCAGGGCGAAGCCCATTCGCTCGACCGCGCCCTTGGTCATCGCGTAGGGCGCCTCGCCCGCCAGGGCGATCCTGGTGCTGGCGGTGGAGATGTTGACGATCCGGCCGCCGTCGCTCATCAGTGGCAGTGCCCGCTGGATGAGGAAGAACGGCGCGGTCACGTTGACCAGGAAGACCCTCGCGAACTCCTCCGGCGTGACCTCCTCGAACGACCCCACCCAGGTGCCCGCGTTGTTCACCAGCACGTCCAGTGTCCTGCCGTCCAGCCCGCGCGACACTTCCGTGAGCAGTTCGCCGATCTCCGCCTCCAGGGGACGGGCGCCGGTGCCGAACTCCGCGCGTACGGCGAAGGCGTTACCGCCCGCCTCCCGTACCGCGGCCACGGTCTCGGCCGCGCCCTCCTCGTTGGTGGCGTAGTGGACCGCCACCAGGGCGCCGCGGGCGCCCAGCCGGCGGGCGACGGCCTGGCCGATGCCGCGGGACGCCCCCGTCACCAGTGCCGTCTTGTCGGACATATCACTCATCGGTGCTCCTTGTGCTGAACGAGACCGCCAAATCATCCGCACCCCCGGTCGAGCCGCGCTGGAGCCGCCGGAGAACGGGCTGGTTGGGCCTTGTGGAGGCGGGCGGCGAAAACTACTATCGCGTTGACTTTTAGGAAACTTTCCTAAAAGAAAGCGCGCCGCCGGTACGGCCGCGCCGTACGAAGGAGTGGTCAGGTGTCGATACGCAGACTAAGGATCACCGCGTCGGTGGCCGCGGCAGCGGTCGTCGCCGGCGTGGTGGCGATCATCGCTCCCATGTCCTCCGCCGCCGCGGCGGTGTGCGCGGCGGCGTGGCAGCCGACCTCGGTCTACCACGGCGGAATGATCGCGTCCTACAGCGGCCACAACTGGTCCGCCCGCTGGTGGACGCAGAACGAGGTACCCGGAAACGCCTATGTCTGGCAGGACCGCGGCGCGTGCGACGGCGGCGGCCCCTCGCCCAGCCCCACGCCGACCCCCACCGCCACCCCCACGCCCACGCCCACCGTGACCACCACGCCCGACCCGACCGGGTTCGTGGTGACCGAGGCGCAGTTCGAGCAGATGTTCCCGAACCGCCGGCCGTTCTACACTTACGCCGGGCTCACCGCCGCGCTGAGCGCGTACCCCGGCTTCGCCAAGACCGGCAGCGACACCGTGCGCAGGCAGGAGGCCGCGGCCTTCCTCGCCAACGTCAACCACGAGACCGGCGGCCTGGTCCACATCGTCGAGCAGAACACCTCGAACTACCCGCACTACTGCGAGGCCAGCCGCCCGTACGGGTGCCCGGCCGGTAGGGCCGCCTACTACGGCCGCGGCCCGATCCAGCTGAGCTGGAACTACAACTACAAGGCCGCGGGCGACGCCCTCGGGATCGACCTGCTGCGCAACCCCTGGCTCGTGGAGAACGACGCGGCGGTGTCCTGGAAGACCGCGCTCTGGTACTGGAACACCCAGAATGGCCCCGGCACCATGACGCCGCACGACGCCATGGTGAACGGCCGCGGCTTCGGCGAGACCATCCGCAGCATCAACGGCGCGCTGGAGTGCAACGGCGGCAACCCGCAGCAGGTGCAGAGCCGGATCCAGGCGTACCAGCGGTTCGTGCAGATCCTCGGCACCACCCCGGGCGGCAACCTGAGCTGCTGAACCACCACCGAGGGCGGCTCGGATAGCGTGCGTGTCGTGCAGACCGACAAAAAACTCGTCCTATGGGATATCGACCACACGCTGATCAGCCTTCGCGGGTTCGGCCGCATGATCTACGGAGAGGCGTTCCTGAGCGTCACCGGACAGCCGATGCGCGAGGCCGCCGACCTGACGATGGGCGGCACCGACCGCGCGATGAGCGCGGAGATGCTGCGCAGCCACGGCATCGCCGACCCCACCGGCGCGCTGCTCGAATCCCTGGGCGGCGCGCTGGCCGAGGCGTTCGTGCGGTACGAGGCGGGGCTCGGCGAGTACGGCGGCATCCTCGCCGGGGCCGTTGACGCGCTGACCGCGCTCGCCGGGCGGGACGACGTGATCCAGTCGGTGCTGACCGGCAACATGGAGCCGATCGCGATCGGCAAGCTGCGCGCCTTCGGCCTGGACCGGTACGTGGACTTCGCCGCCGGGGCCTACGGGATGGACCACGAGGACCGCCCCGAGCTGGTCCGGATGGCCCAGGAGCGGGCCGCCGTCAAGTACGGCGGTCCGTTCACCGGCGTCAACACCGTGCTGATCGGCGACACCCCCAACGACGTGCGCGCCGGACGTCTCGGCGGGGCGCGGGTCGTGGCCGTGGCCACCGGCTCGTGTGACGCCGACATGCTGCGTGCCGCAGGGGCGGACCTGATCCTCCCCGACCTCGCCGACACCGAGCAGGTCATCGCCGCGGTCCTGGGCACGGCCGCCCGCTAGCCCGCCCGGCGGAAAATGGATCGCGCGCGGTGACGGGGCGTTGCTAGCCTGGCGGTGACAAATCGGTGGAGGTTGGGCGTTCGCGCCTGAAAGGAGAACGGTTTATGTGCCTGTCAGCGCCAAGCGCGTCTCTGCGTGCCGTGCGCGAAACCCGTCCCTGACCGCCTTCCCGTGTCAGCGTGGCCGGATACCCGGTTCGCGCACGCCTGCTTTCTGAGACACGCTCGGCGCTTCCTTGCTGCTTTCCGTGCACCATTTCGGCAAGGAGTCTTCCACCGTGTCCACCAAGTCCGTTCGTTCCATCGTCAGCACCGACACTTTCGCCTGCGTGCGTTGCGGTCTGACCGTCACCGCCGTCGGGCCCGCAGGTGCCCGGCGTAACCACTGCCCCAGCTGCCTCTACTCCCAGCACGTCATCGACCGGGTCGAGGGCGGGCCGTCCGAGTGCGGATCGCGGATGGCGCCGATCGCCATCGCGGTACTGCGCGACGGCGGATGGATGGTCATCCACCGCTGCACCCGTTGCGGCGAACTGACCTCCAACCCGATCTGCTCGGATGACAACCAGCTCATCCTGATGCGGATGGCGGTGCGGCCACTGGCCCAGCCGCCATTCCCGCTGGAAGCGTTCGGTGACCTGTGAAGCGCGAGAGGTCCCGGGGCAAACCGCGTCCGCGCAGGCCGCAGCGGCCCAAGGCGGACTTCCGTGAGGAGCGCAGCGACGCGTTCCGCTGCGTGGGCTGCCGCCTGGACGTGCCACTGATCGCTCCGGGCACCGCCCATCGCAACCACTGCCCGAACTGCCTGACCAGCCGGCACCTCGACGGGCGCGTGCCCGGCGACCGGCAGGCGGGCTGCGGCGGCAGGATGACGGCGCTGAGCGTCACGGCCAGGCCCGACGGGGAGTGGCTGATCATCCATCACTGCGTGTCCTGTGGCGCGCTGAGCGTCAACCGCATCGCGGGAGATGACAACGCGCTGGCGCTGATCCGCATCGCCGTCCGGCCGTTGTCCGATCCGGGCATGCCGGTGCGCGCGCTGCTCGCGCTGTAGCGGGGGTCAGGGCAGGCGATTGGGGGAGTAGGCGTGTGCGTCCGCGTGCGTGTCGCACAGCCAGGACAGCAGTCTGGCGAGCACCGGGTCGGGGTCGGACAGTGTCGTGTCCGCGGGCCGGTCCAGGGTGCGCGCCTGGCGCAGGCGTTCGTCGAGATGCCACCGCAGCGGCGTGTACCGCGGGGTGGCGACGGCGTAGCCGAGCCGGCTGAGCGCCGACTCCTCCAACTGCCTGACCCGGCCCGCGCTGACCCCGAGCCGCCTGGCCAGGGCCTGGTAGGTCTGTGGCCGGGCGGCGAAGGTGCGCTGGGTCAAGATCAGCTCGCGCCTGCCGTCCACCTCGGTGAGCAGGGCGCGCAGGAGCAGGGCGAGGTCGGGCGGGTCGGCGGCGGCCCCGACGAAGGCGCGGAGGTTGACCGCGTTGGCCTGCCGCCACTGGCTGGTGATCCCGGCCGGTAGCGGGCCGAGCGCGGGGGAGAGGACGAGGAGGTCGTCGAGCGTGGTCGCGCCGCGCTCGGCGACCGCCCAGGCGACCAGCGGGCGCAGCGGCAGCGCGATCCACTCAGGCGGCGTGGACGGCGCGGCGGCCGGTCCGGCGAACTGGTTGGAGCCGTCAAGGGCGATCACGGCCATCCGCCACACCGCCGCCTCGACCACGGCGGCCAGGCAGGTGGACCCGAACATGTGGATGTCCAGGAGCCGGATCTCGTCGCAGCCCGCGAGGTCGCCCCAGGTGCGGATGCCGTCGCGGGCCAGTGCGTAGCGGTAGCGGGTGGCCATCTCCTGGGGGGCGATCTCGTGCTCGGCGATCAGGTGCAGGCCGGGCAGGGCGTCGCCGTAGGAGTCGGGGTATACCCGGCGAATCATCTGCGCGCTGAGCTTCACCGCATTCTGGACGGACGTATCGTCACGCGGTGCGTTCGTGAACTCTCCGTCTGGAATTGTTTCGAGTGCTTCCGCCAGTATTCGTCCGGCTCTTTTGTCCCGGATCAGGGACGCAAGGACTTCCTCCGCTGATGGCATGGTACCTCGCAGAGTCGGGCAGGTGGACCGGCTTGATCGACCGATTCACTGCAATATGGGCATTTCGTCATTGCATTTTTCCCGGTAGCCGCCTCGCATGTCTTCAGCATGTCACTCTCGCCGGGCCGTGCGCGAGGGTTCGGCGATATATCCGGGAGCGTGGAATTGGCGGCTGGAAAAGGTCCTCTTTTTACCCGTTGATTCAGGACCGTCCGCGCGGGGCCGGTGAGGTGGCGGAGACCGGGGTGCCGGGGCTCGCCGCGGGGGCCAAGCGGGCCTACCTGGGTATTTATCCCTGTGTGAGTGGTTTGCCAGTGTATGCGCCGATGATGGCGGTGCTCGGGAGCCTGCCGGAGGCGGCGGCCGAGGACCGCTTCGGGTTCGAGATGAAGTGGGACGGCGTGCGGGCGCTGGCGTACGTGCAGGGCGGCGCGGTGAAGCTGGTCTCGCGCAACGCCAAGGACGTCACGGCCGCCTATCCCGAACTGGCGATGCTGGCCGGAGCGGTGGGCGGGCGCGATCTGGTGCTGGACGGCGAGATCGTCGCGTTCGACGACGAGGGGCGGCCGTCCTTCGAGGCGTTGCAGCCGCGCATGCACCAGCGCAGGCCCGCCCGCGTCGCGGAGCTGGTCGGCGCGGTGCCGGTGACGTACCTGCTGTTCGACGTACTGCACGTCAACGCCGAGGCGGTCGTCGGCCTGCCGTACACCGGGCGGCGCGAACTCCTGGAGGACATCGTGACCCCCGGCGCGCGCTGGCAGGTGCCCGCGTGGTTCTCCGGCACGGGGGCCGGGACGCGGGCGGTCGAGCTGAGCAGACAGTGGCGGCTGGAGGGGGTCGTGGCCAAGCGGCTGAACTCCCCGTACCGGCCGGGCAAACGCACCGCCGAATGGACGAAGGTGAAGAACCTCCAGACCCAGGCGGTGATCATCGGAGGGTGGAAGCCGGGCGCGGGACGGCGAACCGGGACGATCGGGTCGCTGCTGCTCGGCGTACCCGACGCGCAGGGACGGCTGGTGTTCGCCGGGCACGTCGGCACCGGGTTCACCGAGGCGGCGCTGCGCGATCTCGCCGCCCGGCTGGCCCCGCTGCGCCGCGACGACCCGCCGTTCGACGGGCCGGTGCCGCGCGAGCACGCGCGTGAGGCGCAGTGGGTGGAGCCGGTGCTGGTCGGCGAGGTGAGGTTCGGTGAGTGGACCGGCGACGGCATGATGCGCCACCCGGCCTGGCGCGGGCTCAAGCCCGACAAGAGCCCCGGCGAGGTCCACCGCGAGGACGGCGAGGGCCGGATCGCGGGCTGACCCCCGCCGCGCCCGGCCTCAGCGCTTGCGGCCCACCCCGCCGACGAACGTGTGGTAGATCTCGTGCTTGTCGATCAGGTCGAACGGCTCGGGCCGCCACTCCTGGAGCGGCACCACGCCGGGCTCGACCAGCTCAAGGTCGCCGAAGAAGGAGACGATCTCCTCCTGGGTGCGCCAGCGGCCCACGCCCAGCCGTTCGGTGAAGATCCGCTCGCGCCGGGCGGCCAGCGCGGACTCCTCCGGATGCTCGGGCCCCGGATCGCGGAAGTGGGAGATGACCAGGTGGCTGCCCGGCGGCACGCCCGCCACCAGGCGGCGGGCGATGCCGCGAGGATCCTCGTGGTCGAGGATGTGGTGCAGGATGCCGACCAGCAGCAGCCCCACCGGCCGCTCGAAGTCGATGAAGTCACGGACGACCGGATCGTCCAGGATCTCGGAGGGACGCCGGACGTCGGCGGTGATGACCGTGGTGCCGGGATCGCGGGCCAGCAGCGCCCTGGCATGGACGAGTACGATCGGGTCGTTGTCCACATAGACCACGCGGCAGTCGGGGTGCGCCGCCTGGGCGACCTGGTGGACGTTGCCCTGCGTCGGCAGGCCCGAGCCGATGTCCAGGAACTGCCGGACCCCCTCCCGCACCAGGTACCGGACCGCCCGGCGCAGGAACGCCCGGTTGTCCAGCGCGCTGGTCGAGGGGCGCCAGCCGGGCGGCATCGCCTTGATCACCTCGGCGACGACCTCGCGGTCGGCGGCGTAGTTGTCCTTGCCGCCGAGGAAGTGGTCATAGACCCGCGCGACGCTCGGCACGTTGGTGTTGATCTCCGGCGGAGCGTGCTCGCGCTCGATCATTCGTGCTCCGTCCCCCCACAGTCGTGATCGTCCGATCACGAGGTGTACGGATTTTAACCGGAATCCGCTCTGTTGTGTGATGTTTCATCTCCGGCGCGGCGCGGGTTTTACCGTTTCATCCGCGCCCCGGGAGAGTGCGCCGACCGGCCGTCGGGAATCCGCCGGTGGTGCCCCACTGCATCGTGCGGGCGGCGATCGACGCGCTCGGGCCGGCCGCCGGCGCCGACCTCGTCGCGGCCCGCCTCCAGATGGCCCTGTCGCTCGGCTGGCACATCGTGCTGGCCTGCATGGGCGTCGGAATGCCCGTGCTGCTGCTGATCGCCGAGTGGCGGGCGGTACGCCGGGGCGACCCCGACTGCCGCAGGCTCATCGAACGCTGGGCCCGCACCACCGGCGTGCTCTTCGCGGTCGGCGCGGTCTCCGGCACCATCCTGAGCTTCGAGCTGGGCCTGCTGTGGCCCGGCATGATGGGCCTGTACGGCGAGGTCATCGGCCTGCCCTTCGCCCTGGAGGGGTTCGCCTTCTTCATCGAGGCGATCTTCATCGGGATCTACCTCTACACGGGCGGCCTGCTCTCCCCGGCGGTGCGCGCCTGGACCCTCGTGCCCGTGGCGGTCGCCGGGGTGGCCTCGGCGTTCTTCGTGGTCACCGCGAACGCCTGGATGAACCAGCCGCGCGGCTTCACCCTGGAGGGCGGCAGGATCACCCGGGTCGAGCCGTGGGCGGCGATGTTCAACCCGGCGACGCCGCCGCAGACCGTCCACATGATCCTCGCGGCGTTCATGGTGGCGGGGTTCGCCACGGCGAGCGTGTACGCGGTGGCGATGCTGCGCGGACGGCGGGACCGTTACCACCGGCTTGGATTCGCCATCCCGTTCACCGTCGCGGCGATCGTCACACCGTTCCAGATTCTGGTGGGCGACCTCGCCGCCCGCTTCCTGGCGCACTACCAGCCGGTCAAGCTGGCCGCCATGGAGGGGCTGTACCGCACCGGCCCCGACGCGCCGCTGACGATCGGCGGGTTCGCGACCGGCGAAGAACTGCGGTACGGGCTGGAGATCCCCGGGGCCCTTTCGATCCTGGTCGGCGAGAGCACGGACACGGTGGTGCGCGGACTCTCAGAGGTGCCGCCCGCCGACCGCCCGCCGGTGACGGTCGTGCACCTGGCCTTCGACCTCATGGTCGGGATCGGGTTCTTCCTGCTGGCGCTGTCGGCGTGGTTCGCGCTGACCTGGTGGCGGCGGCGCGACCTGCCGCGTTCCCGCTGGTTCCCGCGCCTGGCCGCGCTGTCGGGGCTCGCCGCGGCGGTCGCGGTCGAGGCGGGCTGGGTGGTGACCGAGGTCGGCAGGCAGCCGTGGATCGTGTACGGCAGGATGCGCACGGCCGACGCCGTCAATCCCGCGCCGGGCCTTTGGGCGGGGTTCCTGATCGTGTCCGCCGTGTACGTGGTGCTGACCGTCGTCACGGTGTACGTGCTGCGCCGGCTGGCCGGCGGCGAACGGCCGCTCGCCCCGCAGGAACCGCAGCCCGAACCGGGACAGGTGCCCTCGTGACCGAGCCCGCCCAGCTCACCCTGGGGGTGCTGTGGGCCGGACTCACGCTGTACGCGCTGTTCGGCGGCGCGGACTTCGGCGCGGGGCTGTGGGACCTGCTGTCCGGCGGGAGTACGGCGGGCGTGCCGAGGCGGCGGCTGATCGAGCACGCGATCGGCTCGGTGTGGGAGGCGAACCACGTCTGGCTGATCTTCGTGATCGTGGTGTTGTGGACGGGTTTTCCCGGGGTGTTCGCCGCGGTGATGTCCACCCTGTACATACCGCTGACCCTGGTGGCGCTCGGCGTCATCGCGCGCGGCGCGGCCTTCGCCTTCCGCAAGGTCGGCGAGCGGCTGTGGGAACGGCGGCTGTTCGGCGCGGTCTTCGCGCTGTCCTCGGTCTTCACCCCCTTCTTCCTCGGCACGGTCGCGGGGGCCATCGCCTCTGGCCGGGTTCCGCCCGGACTGGCCGCGGGCGACCTGGTGGGAAGCTGGCTGAACCCCACGGGGCTGCTGGGCGGGGTGCTCGCGGTGGGCGTCTGCGCGTACCTGGCCGCCGCCTACCTGTGCGACGACGCCAGGCGGGCGGGCGAGGCGGGCCTGGCCGCGGAGTTCCGCAAGCGGGCCCTGGTCACCGGGGTGGCGATGGGCGTCGTGGCGCTCGGCGGCATCGGCGTGCTGCGCGTGGACGCGCCCGCGCTCTTCGCCGGGCTCACCGGCCGCGCGCTGCCGCTGGTGATCGCCTCCGCGCTGGCGGGCGTCGCGGCGCTGGTCCTGCTCTGGCTGCGGCGCTTCGGGCCGGCCCGCGTCGCCTCCGCGCTCGCGGTGACCGCCGTGCTGTGGGGGTGGGCGGTCGCCCAGTACCCGCTGATGCTCCCGCCGTCCCTCGGCTACCGGGAGGCCGCGGCGACCTCCGCCGTGCTCACCGCCACCCTGGCCAGCGTGGCGGCCGGGGCGGTGCTGCTGGTCCCGTCGCTGGTCTGGCTCTACTACCTCCAGCAGCGCCGGTGAAGGCCCGGTAAAACCTTCGCGCGGAATCGCCCGCCGCCGGACTGCTCGGCGGACGGCAGGGGAGGAATCCGACAGTCGGTCTAAAAGTAGACATTTGCCCCAGGCTCACCGGCCGGGGCACGCCGCCGCGCACCCGTGTGCCTGCGGGCCGGGGTGCCGGAGGGTGTCGAAGATCCAGTCATCGATCGGAGTCCGGCCACGTGTCCGCCAATTCCACAGATCACCAGAACGGCGTGCAGCCGCGTGAGCTGCCGCTGGCCACGCTGCGCGGCGTCTGCCAGGTCGAGTTCCAGAACAACGTCTGGACCGCCCTGCTGTTCCTGCTCGCGCTGCTGCTGGGCGGCTGGCAGTTCGCGGTGTTCGCCCTCATCGGCGCGTTCGTCACGACCGTCACCGCGTGGGTCCTCGGCGTCGCCAGGGACCGCATCACCATCGGCCTCGAAGGGTTCAACGGGACGCTGATCGGCGTCGCCGTGGCGCTGTTCTTCGAGGTCGGCTGGGTCGCCCTGATGCTGGTGATCGCCGCGTCGGTGCTCGGCGCGGTGGTGACCGCGGCGCTCACCGTACTGCTCGCGCCCTACAACGTACCGGCCCTCACCGCGCCCTTCTGCGTGGTCACCTCGCTCGTGATGATCGGCGGGCCCGCCTTCGCGCGGGTCTGGGACGCGCGGCTCCCGCCCGCACCCGTCTCCGCGCGGCCCACGGCCGCGCTGACCTTCACGGACGTCTGGCAGGGCCTGCTCAACGGCATCGGCCAGGTGTTCTTCCAGGACAAGTGGTACGCCGGGCTGGTCTTCCTGATCGGTCTCCTGGTCGCCAGCCGGGTCGCGGCCATCGCCGCGGTCGCGGGCAGCGCCATCGGGATCATCGTCGCGGTGATCCTCGGGGCCCCCGCCACCGACATCGGGGCCGGCCTTTACGGCTACAACCCGGTGCTGACGGCCATCGCCCTGGCCGGGGTGTTCGTGGCGCTCACGCCACACGGGGTGCTGTACGCGGTGCTCGGGGCCATCGCCACGGTGGTCGTCACCGCGGGCGTCGCCGCGCTCTTCAGACCGGTCGGCGGCCCGGCGCTGACCTGGCCGTTCGTCCTGGTCACCTGGACCTTCCTGGCGGCCGTCCCGATGTTCGCCAAGATCCGCAGACCATCCTGACAAGGAGCGTCCCATGTACCTCAAGCTCGGCTTCAGCGCGGCCGCGGTCCGTGCGCACGGCCCGATCGGCGGATGAGATGCGCGCACCGTACCGCGCCGACCCGGTGACGCGCCGCGTCGTCCTGGCGGGCGGGCACGAGAGCGGGTACGGCCGGGCCCTGGGCGGGCTGGAGCCGGAGGCCGTCGCCCCGGGCCGGGAACTGTCGGCCGTGCTCGCGACGCCGACGCCGGTGGCGGTCGTCCCGATGACCTTGGGCAGGGACCCCGACCTGGTCAGGGACGCCGCCCAGACGCTCGCCTGGGCCCGGCGCGGACGCCGCGGCGGCGAACTGCTGCTCACCGATCCGCTGTGCGAGGTACCCGAACTGGTGAGCCTGCTGCTCGCCGCCGCCCGCGGGAACGCCGCCAAGGGGCGGGCCGCGCTGCTGGTCGCCCCGGCGGCCTCGGCCGAGGCGGACGCCGAGCTGTTCCGGGTGGCCCGGCTGGTCCGCGACGGGGCCGACATGGTCGAGGTCGCCCTGCTCGGCGGCGATCCCGACCTGGCCGAGGGGGTGGACCGCTGCCTGCGGCTCGGCGCGGAGTCCGTCGCGGTACTGCCCGCCGCCTTCGTACGCCCGCCGATCCCCGACGACCCGAGGATCGTGGACGCGGGCCCACTGCTCGGCCCGGCCGCCATGGTCCGCCTCGTCCGCGAGCGGGTCACCGCCGCCGAGGACCGCTTCACGCGGTACGAAGAGGACGGCATCACCACCGTCCTCACCGCCCGCGACCACGACGACCGCGAAAGAGCGGACCACCACGCCGGATAGCCGGCACGGGCACGCCATGCGACCTGCGGTGTCGGTCTGACGTCGGTGGGCCGTTCGACCGCTGGTGGTTCCGGTCGGCGCACGGGTGGTGGTCAGGCGAGGATTTCTGCGCTTTCGCGGGTGAGGGCGTGCTGGAGGGGCAGGCCGGTGGCGAAGCGTTCCAGCTCGTCGGTGACCAGGGCGCCGAGGCGGGCGCGTTCGCGGCCGAGGCTGCCCGCGAGGTGCGGGGTGACGACCACGTTGGGGAGGGTGAACAGCGGCGAGCCGGGCACGGGAGGTTCGGGGTCGGTGACGTCGAGGACCGCGAACAGGTCGGGCCGCTCGGTGAGGACCTTGACCAGGGCGGGCTCGTCGATGATCCGGCCGCGGGCCGTGTTGATCAGGGTGGCCCCCGGGCGCATCGAGCGCAGCAGGTCCGCGCCGACCAGCCCGGCCGTCTCCGGCAGCAGCGGGGTGTGCACGCTGACGACGTCGCAGGTCGCGAACAGCTCGGCGAGCCCGGTCAGCGGGACGCCCGCCGTCTCCGGGTCGGCGTACGGGTCGTGCGCGACCACCTCCACGTCCAGCGCGGCGAGCCGGTCGGCCACCAGCCGACCGACCGCGCCGAGCGACAGCAGGCCGACCCGCGAGCCGTACGTGCCCGGCGCGGGCAGCGCCGCGACCGGGGCCCGCCGCTCCCTGGCGGCCAGGACGTGCCGCCACCCCTGTTTGAGCGCGTACACGATCTGCGCGGCGGTGAAGTCGGCCACCGGCACGGCGTTGGCCCGGTAGGCCGACACCAGCGGAACGCCCCGCGCCCAGAACTCCGGCGTGACGAACGCCCGCACCGACCCCGCCGCGTGCAGCACCAGGGCGAGCCGCGGGGCCGCCGCCAGCAGCGCCGCGTCCAGCCGTGGCGCGCCCCAGCTCGTGCAGAGGACATCGACCTCGGCCATGGGCCCCGGCTCGGCGGCCGGGCCGTGGATCACCCGCGCGACGCGCCGCAGCCGGTCCAGCGACGGCCCGTACACGTCGTCGAACACCGCGGGGTCCAGCACGAATGCCGCGTTCAGCACCCTCCCAACCTAGCGCCCCCGGCCGTGCCGTCGATCACCCGCCGACCAGGGGGACGAGCCTGACGAAGGAGATCACCGGGTCGGCGGTCAGGTCGATCTCCTCGTCGAGGTCTTCGATCTGACGCTCACCCGCCAGCAGGATGAACCCGTTGCGGGCGAAGGCCGCCTCAGCCGCGTCGGCCCGGCGCTCCCAGTCGATCGGGCGCGGCTCGCCCCTCCCGGGGCCGTTCAGCTCGGTCTCCGCGTCGAGCGGCCGGACCAGGCCGGTGCGGCGCGGCCTGGGAGCCGCGTTGTGCCGGGCGACCTCCTCGCGCACCCGCAGGCGGACGAGCTCCCGCGCGGAGATCCGCGTGGGCAGGCCGGGCAGCGTGAACTCCTCCAGCGGCCTCCCGCTCGCGGTCTCGTCACGAAATGTCACTGATGTCATTGCCCGGCCCCTGCCCTCGCCGATCTCGATGGACGCGCCCATGTAAGCAGCGCGGTCCGACAAAATGGCGGCATGATGGACGACCGCCGATTCGTGCGGATCTCGAAATATCTCGCCAGACATCTGCGGCACGAGCCCGGCCGGATCGGCATCGAGCTGGACCCGAACGGCTGGGGTCGGTGTCGAGACGCTGCTGGACGCCGCCGCCGCGCACGGGTTCCCGATCGCGCGGGAGGAACTGGAACGCGTCGTCGCCGACAACGACAAGCGGCGCTACGTCATCGAGGACGGCCGGATCAGGGCGAGCCAGGGGCATTCGGTGCCGATCGACCTGGGGCTGCCGGTCGTGCCGCCGCCCGCCGTCCTCTACCACGGCACCGTGGGCCGCAACCTGGCCGCGATCCGCGCCGAGGGGCTGCGCCCGATGAACCGCCACCACGTCCACCTGTCGCCCGACCGGGAGACCGCGACCAGGGTGGGCGCGCGGCGCGGCCGGGCGGTGGTGCTGGTGGTGGACGCGGCGGCGATGCGGACGGCGGGCCATGAGTTCCACGTCAGCGACAACGGGGTCTGGCTGGTGGGGCACGTCCCGCCGGAGTACGTCCGCTTCCCGGGGTGAGCCGGGGCGGGGAGATCAGCAGAAGACCAGGGCCGCGCCGGTGGTCACGGAACGGCGGGCGGCACTGATGAGCTGCAGGCAGGTGAACGACTCGACCGCGTAACCCCGCCACCCCGGGGCGGCCGGGCCCTCGCTCTCGATGGCCTCCTCCACCTCCGCGGACCACGGGTCGAGACCGGCGGGCAGCCCCAGCATGGCGGCCAGGCGCTCGCACTCGGCCAGCAGCCGGGGGGAGGAGCCGACGTACGCGCCGGTGATCGAGTCGTCGTACAGGACGTCGGCGAAATCGACCGGGAGGTAGTAGCCCTCGGCGTCGCTGTGGTGGACCAGGTGGTCGAACCCGCCGCCGTCGGGCTCGCCGTCGTAGGCGGCGCGCAGCAGCGGATCGGCGGCCGGGTCGCCGCCCGCGGCCAGCGGCGGCGGCAGCATCCCGGCGTGCGCCACATGGACGGCGAGCCTGCGCAGGTGGTGCAGCCCACGGTAGCCGTACATCTCGTACTCGGCCGGATGCTCCTCCCCGGGCGACGGTGGCTCGTGCCAGGTGGGCAGCCCGGCCAGCGTGAGCAGGCGCCGCAGGGCGGATAAGTCGGCGGTGATTTCGGCCCGGACCTCCGGGCCGTCGACGGCACCGAGGATGCCGACGACGATGGCGAGTCCCATGGGCCCACATCATGGAGGGCGGCACCGACAATCCCGCGGTGTCGGTGGTCCGCTGTCGGTGGCCCTCGATAGGCTCGCGCATCTATGGAGGCTTCCTTGGACACGGCAGAGTTGTTGAGCGAGGTCCGCGAGCTGCGCGGACAGGGCAGATCGCCCAAGGAGATCGCGCGGGCGCTCGGCGTCTCCCCGGCGGTCGTGGCGCCGTTGGTGCGGGCCGTCGCGGCGGAGAAGGCGGCCGGTGACGCCGGGCCGGGCCGGGCCGAGCTGGTGGGGTGCTGGGTGAGCGCCGGGTGGAGCGTGGGGCTCACCATCGACGCCTCGCGGCAGTGGCCCGACCCCGCGCCGGAGGGCGACCGCGCGGCGGGCATGGTCAGCGTGCTGGTGGCCCGGCGGCACGGCTACGACAACACGCTGGTCTGCGGCTATCTGGTGGACACCTACTGCCTGGGGGCGAAGAACGCGTTCGGGCCGCAGGTGATGAGCGAGCTGGAGCTGCGCCGCTGGCGGGAGTTCTTCTTCGGCGACTACTCCGCGGGGTGGACGGAGGCGCCGATCGAGCTGGCCGCCGACCTGGTGTTCGGCGGTGTCGAGTACGCCCGCGGGCTCGGTTTCGAGCCGCACCAGGACTACGCGCGCTGCGCCGATCACCTCGGGCCGTGGGAAGGGCCTTCGGCGATCACTTTCGGGCGGGACGGAAAGCCGTTTTACATGTCCGGTCCCGATGACGATCACCGTAAGGTGATCAGAACACTGGAGAGAACGCTCGGCGACGCCAGTAAATTCGACTATTTCATCGCATAAGCGCAATTTCATTGGTTGGGGGATGGTTTGGTGATCGACGACGCCCCGGTCCTCGCCGGCGGTGACGCCGAGCCGGGGGAGGCCGTCGGGCGGGTGCTCGGCACCCAGGCGGCCTCACCGCTGTCGTTCTGGGTCGGCTTCACGCCCGGCAGGATCGCCCAGCTCGACGACGTCGTGGTGACCAGGCGAGACGTGCCCGGATACGGCCCGGTCCTGGTGGCCGGGGTGGTCTCGGCGGTCGAGGCGCGGCACGAGGGGGCGACCTACGACTCCGACGTCTTCCTGATCGCCGAGGGCGCGCTGCCCGCCGCCGTCGTGGAGGTCGCCGAGGTCCGCGTCACCCGGGTGGAGCCCGAGGTGTTCGTGCCGCCGCTGCCCGGCGCGCTGGTCTACAAGGCCGGGTCGGCCGACCGCGACCAGGCGCTCTACTTCGACGTCATGGACCGCAAGGTCCCGATCGGGCTCGGCCGCGACGGGCACCCGATGTACGTCAACTTCGACTTCCTGGACGGCACGCGCGGCGCGCACGTGTCGATCTCCGGCGTCTCCGGCGTGGCCACCAAGACCTCCTTCGCGACCTTCCTGGTCTACTCGATCTTCAACTCTCCGGCCCTGGGCGCGGAGGCCGCCAACACCAAGGCGCTGATCTTCTCGGTCAAGGGCGAGGACCTGCTGTTCCTCGACCACGCGAACACCCGGCTGGACTCTGAGGCGATCCGCGCCTACGACCGGCTGGGGCTGCCCGCCAAGCCGTTCCAGAGCGTGCACGTCTTCGCCCCGCCCCGGCCCGGCGACCCCAACGGCGTGCCGCACGTCTCCTCGCGCACCCACGGGGTCGGCTCCTACTACTGGACCCTGCACGAGTTCTGCCGCGAGGAGCTGCTGCGGTTCGTGTTCGCCGACGCCGACGACGAGCGCGCCCAGTACTCCATGCTGGTCGGCCAGGTCGCGGCCAGGCTGCGGGCGTGGGCCGAGCCGGTCGGCGACGGCGGGGCGGTGCTGATCCGCACTCCCGACGGCGAGGCCACCCCCGCCATCCGCACCTTCACCGACCTGGTCGAGGTCATCGACCAGCGGCTCGCCGACGAGGCCACCCGCGCGGTGTGGGCGGGCGCGCAGGTGCCGCTGGGCACGGTCAACGCGTTCCTGCGCCGGTTGCGCAGCGCGGTCAGGCCCCTGTCGCCGATCGTCCGCGGCGACCTGCCGGCCGCTGCGGCGCACTCGATCCGCACCTCCGACGCCCAGGTCACCATCGTCGACCTGCACAACCTGCCGGAGCGGGCGCAGCGGTTCGTGGTCGGCGTGGTGCTGCGCGGAGAGTTCGCCCGCAAGGAGAGCACCGGTTCGGCCCGCCCGCTGCTGTTCGTGGTGCTCGACGAGCTGAACAAGTACGCCCCGCGCGAGGGCGACTCGCCGATCAAGGAGATCCTGCTGGACGTCGCCGAGCGCGGACGCTCCCTCGGGGTGATCCTGATCGGGGCCCAGCAGACCGCCTCGGAGGTCGAGCGCCGGATCGTCGCCAACTGCGCGGTCAGGGTCGCCGGGCGGCTGGACGCGGCCGAGGCCGCCCGCTCGGAGTACGGCTGGCTGCCCCCGGCCGCCAGGGAGCGGGCGACCATCGCCAAGCCGGGCACGATGTTCGTCGCCCAGCCGGAGATCCCGGTGCCGCTCACGGTGACCTTCCCGTTCCCGGCCTGGGCGACCCGCCCGGCCGAGGCGGCGCCGCTGCCGGTGACGACGGCGGCGCGACCGGCCGACCCGTTCGCCGGGCTGCCCGGGACCGCGCCGGAAGACGACATCCCCCCGTTCTGAGGAACACGATGAAGATCTTGCACACGGCCGACTGGCATGTCGGCAAGGTCCTAAAGGGACGTTCCCGGCTGGACGAGCACCGCGCGGTGCTCCGCGAGCTGGTCACGCTGGCCAGACGCGAGGACGTGGACGCGGTGGTCGTGGCGGGCGACCTGTTCGACACCTCCGCCCCCACCCCCGACGCGCAGGGGCTGGTGCTGCCCGCGCTGATGGCGCTGCGCGAGGGCGGGCGCGACGTCGTGGTCCTGGCGGGCAACCACGACAACCCGCAGCTCCTTGAGGTCTACCGGCCGGTGCTCGGCAAGCTCGGCATCCACGTGGTGGGCGGCTTCCGGCGTCCGGAGGCGGGCGGCACGCTGTCCTTCACCGCCCGCTCGGGCGAGCCGGTCCGGCTGGCGGTGCTGCCGTTCCTGTCCCACCGGTACGTGATCCGCGCGGCCGAGGTGCTGGCCGGCACCGCCGCCGACCACAACCGCGACTACGCGGGCCGGATCGGCGAGCTGATCGGCGCGCTCACCGCCGGCTTCGCCGCCGACACCGTCAACCTGGTCACCACGCACGGCACGCTGCCCGGCGGGAAGTTCGGCGGCGGCGAGCGAGAGGCTCAGTCGATCTTCTCCTACTACTTCGAGGCCGCCGCGTTCCCCTCCACCACCCAGTACGCCGCGCTCGGCCACCTGCACCGCCGCCAGCAGATCCCCGGCCCCTGCCCGATCTGGTACTCGGGCTCGCCGCTGGCCGTCGACTTCGGCGAGGAGGCCAACGCGCCCGGCGCGCTGCTGGTCACCGTCGAGCCCGGCCGTCCGGCCGTGGTGCGCGAGGTCGCCTTCGACGCGCCCCGCGCGCTGGCCACCGTACGCGGCACCCTCGAACGGCTGGAGGCCGTGGCCGCCGACCTGGTGGACACCGAGACCTGGCTGCGCGTGATCGTGGAGGAGAAACCCCGCCCCGGCCTGGCCGACACCGTCAGGGAGATCCTGCCCGGTGCCATCGATGTCGTGCTCGACGAGCGGTTCCGCCCCACCAGCCCGGTGCGCCCGGCCGGGCAGGGGGCGGCCGGGCGCAGCCCGAGGGAGCTGTTCCGCGACTACCTGACCGCCTCCGGGCGGCACGACGACAACGTCGCCGCGCTGTTCGACCGGCTCTATGACGAGGTGACCACCTGATGCGCCCGCTGCGCCTGCACCTCGCCGACTTCGGCAGCTTCCGCGAACCGCTCACCATCGACTTCACCGACGTCGACTACTTCGCCCTGGTCGGTCCGACCGGCGCGGGCAAGAGCACGGTCATCGACGCGATCTGCTTCGCCCTGTACGGCACGGTCCCCCGCTGGGGCAGGGAGAACGTGATCGCGCACGCGCTCGCGCCGTCCGCGGCCTCCGGCAAGGTGGCCATGGTCTTCGAGAGCGCGGGCCGCCGCCACGGCGTGGTCCGCGCCCTGCAGCGCGACGCCAAGGGCCGGGTGCACACCAAGGAGGCCAGGCTCGACGAACTCGACCCGGCCGTGCCCGCCACCGCCGGGCTGGACGACCTGATGGGCGCGGTGCTGCGGCCGATCGCCGAGGGCGACGCGGTCACCGCCGAGGTCCAGCGGGTCACCGGCCTGGAATACCGGTTCTTCACCCAGTGCGTGGTGCTGCCGCAGGGCCGGTTCGCCGAGTTCCTGCACGCCCAGCCGCGCGAGCGCCAGGACCTCCTGGTCCAGTTGCTCGACGCCGACGTCTATGAGCGGATCCGGCAGCGCGCCGTGCGCGAGGAGGACGCCGCCAAGCAGGCCGCCGCCTTCGCGCGGGGCCGCCTGGCCCGGCTGGCCGACGCCGACGAGGCCGCGGAGCAGGCCGCCGCGGCCCGCCTTGAGTCGCTGCGCGGCCTCGCCGAGCGGGCCAGGAGCGACCTGCGGGCGCTGCGCGAGCGCGACGACGCGGCGGCGGCGCTGCGCCAGGAACGCACGTCGGCCCGCCAGCGCCTCACCGCCCTGACCGCCCTGGCCATGCCGCCCGACGTGCCCACCCTCGCCGACTCCGTGCGGCAGGCCGCCGAGGCGCTGGCCCGGATGTCGGCCGAGGTCGCCAAGCTGGCCGAGGCCGAGCAGGGGGCCGATGACGAGCGTGCCGCGCTCGGTGACAAGGCCGCGCTGACCGCGCTGCTCACCGCCGTGGACGACCACGCACGGGTGGCCCGCGCGCTCGGTTCGGCCAGGAGCGCCGCCGCGACCGCCGCCACCGGGGCGGCCGGGCTGGCGGAGGCCGAACAGCGGGCCGGGGCGGCGCTCGCCGACGCCGAGCGCGACCGCGAACGGCTGCGCGACGCCCACGCCGCCGCCGACCTGGCGAGCCGCCTGGCCGTCGGCGCTCCCTGCCCGACCTGCCTGCGGGCCATCACCGAGCTGCCGCACCACGCCGCGCCCGCCGATCTCGGCGCGGCCGAGCGCACGGTCCGCGCCCGCGGGGCCGACCTCGAACGCGCCCGCGCCGACCGCCGCAAGGCCGAGGTCGAGGCCGCCAGGGTCAAGCAGAAGGCCGACGAGCTGGAGAACCAGCTCGCGGTGCTGGCCGCCCGGGCCGCCGCCGCCGACCGGGCGCGGGTGACCGCGGAGCTGACCGCGATCGAGGCCGCCGAAGACCGCCTGGCGCGGGCCCGCCGGGCCACCCGTACGGCAAGGGGCGAGCTGGCCCGCGCCGAACGCCGGGCCGCCGAGCTGCGGGAGAAGTCCGAGCGGTCCTGGCGCGAGGTGGACGCCGCCCGCGACCGGGTGGTCGCGCTGGGCGCCCCGCCGATCGACCGCGCCGACCTGCACGCGGCCTGGACCTCCCTGCTGTCCTGGCGGGAGGAGGCCGCCGCCGCCGAGCGCAAGGCGCTGGGCGGCGTGGAGGCCGAGCTGGCGGCCGTCGAGCGGGCCCGCGACCAGGAGCGTTCGGCCCTGGTGGCCCGGCTGGCCGGGCACGAGGTCCAGGTGGCGGCCGACGCCACGCCGGAGGCCATCCACGAGACGCTGGCCGGGTCGGTCGTGCACGCCGAACACCGGCTCGCCCGGGTCAGGGAGAACCGCGTACAGGCCAAGGAGCTGGCCGAGCAGGCCGCGGCCAAGGAACGCGAGGAGCAGGTGGCGCACGAGCTGACCCTGCTGCTGCGGGCCAACGCTTTCGAGCGGTGGCTGTGCGCGGAGGCCCTGGCGCTGCTGGTGGCCGAGGCGTCGGTGACGCTGAGCGACCTGTCCGGCGGCCAGTACGAGCTGGTGCTCGGCGAGCGCGGCGAGATCGAGGTCATCGACCACGCCGAGGCCGGGCTGCGGCGCAGCGCCCGCACGCTGTCCGGCGGGGAGACCTTCCAGGCCGCGCTGGCCCTGGCCCTCGCGCTGTCGAGCCAGGTCGCCGGGCTCGCCGCGACCGCCGCCAGGAGCCTGGACTCCATCTTCCTGGACGAGGGCTTCGGCACGCTCGACCCGGCCACCCTCGACACGGTGGCCACCACACTGGAACGCCTGGCCGCGGGCAACGACCGGATGGTCGGAGTCGTCACGCACGTGCCCGCGCTCGCCGACCGGGTGCCGGTGCGCTTCGAGGTCAGCCGCGACGGCCAGGGCTCGCACCTGCGGAGAGTGGTGTCATGACGACGACGATCAGCGAATCGCGGTTCAGCGTCGACCCGTGGGACCCGGGCTATGCGGCGGCGCTCAGCAAGGAGGCCCTGGCCGAGCTGGGCGCGACCAG
Source organism: Spongiactinospora rosea (assembly GCF_003315795.1). Classification (GTDB taxonomy): domain Bacteria; phylum Actinomycetota; class Actinomycetes; order Streptosporangiales; family Streptosporangiaceae; genus Spongiactinospora; species Spongiactinospora rosea. The sequence continues at coordinate 84,317 of NZ_QMEY01000008.1, read as the reverse complement.
CGCCGAGCTCGACCTCGACGTGGAGCTGGCCGCGGCCGACTGGCGGCCGGTCGGCCCCGGCCCCGGCGCCGCCCCGCCCGGCGTGCTGCTGGTCGCCGACGGCGTGCGCCGGATCGACGCCCGGGTGTGGATGCACGACTCGCGGGGCGCGGCGCCGGCACCCGGCATCGCCGCCTCCTACGCGGCGGGGATCGTCAGGTGCGGCCCGGAGGGCGCCTCCCTGGCCGCGATCGACGTGCGCCGGTCGGTGTTCAGCGCCGCGCCGCACGCGTCCGAGGTGAAAACCCCGGCCGCCGTCTACCAGGCGCTGCCCGCCGCCGACGCCGGCATGGACGAGCTGTCGCTGGCATTGCAGCGGCAGGTCACCCAACTGGAGGTCGAGCTGGCCGTGCACCACCGGCGGCAGGCGGGGGCCGAGGATCTGCTGCTGGTGGACGGCCCGCTGCGCGGCCGTACCCACCTGCCGCGCACGGTCGGCTACATCAAGACCCACCACACCGCCTACCTGCCGCCCCCGCAGGCGGCGGTGGTGTCGGCGCTCGCCCCCGGGCAGCGCACCCCGATCTTCCTGATGGGCACGAGCTGGCGGCGGCACGCCTGGTACGTCCGGCTGCCGACCCGGTCGGCGACCCCGTGGGCCGGGGTCGCCCGCTGCGAGGCCGGGGCCGACCTGCGGCCGGACGAGGTGATCGAGCTGGCCGACTCGATCACGCTGGCCCTGCCGCAGCTCGCCGGGGTCGACTACAAAGATCCGCGGGCCCCTCAAAACCTCACGCCGATCGGCGGCCTGGAAAAGCTGCTGCGTCACCGGCTGGGCGACCCGCGGTTGCTCTATCGCGCGCTGCGCACCGCCGCGGCGGCGTGATCCACGGGTAGGTCAGCAGCCCTTGGCGGCGAACGCCAGGAACTGCGTGGTCTCCTCCGCGGAGAAGTTGTCGTCGGAGCCGATCACCACCGTGCACTGGCCGTTGGCCAGGCGGGGGCCGAAGGCCAGGGCTTCGAGGTTCTGGACCGGCTCGCGGAACGCCGTGAGGTCCAGCACCAGCCGCTTGGCCACCGGCCGGTACGCCGGGCCGGTGGCCAGGCTGTCCCGGCGCAGCACGTTGGTCGCGCGGCGCAGGTCGATCTCGTACAGCTTCACCGCGTAGCCCCGCCCCTCTCGCCAGGAGCGTTCGAGCGCAAGGTAGCGGTGGTCGTCGATGGCCAGGATCTCCGACACCCCGGCGTCGGACTGGCCGTCGGGCGGCTCGGGGGCGGCGGGCAGCGGGTCGAGCGGGTAGACGTACTGGCCCTTCGGCGTGCCGCCGCGGCTCCACAGGGTGATCCGGGCCGGCGCGCCGTGCTCGGCGGTCACCGGCTCGCCGTCCTGGTGGAGCGGTCCTTCGACGATCGCGGCGATGCCGTGCGGGGTGAAGGTCAGTCCCTCGAACCCGAAGTTGCGGCGCGGGCCGGTGTCGCCGTTGGTCATGGTCAGGTTGCCCGGCACCCGCAGCTCACCGGTCTCGGTGCCCTTCTTGTCCGTCCAGCGCACGCTGAGCGGGGAGACGGGCACGGTGGTGGTCCCGCCGGAGCGGTCGCCCTCGCTGCTCCACAGCAGCCGCCCGCTGAACCGGTCGTAGCGGATCGACTCGGGGTCGGGGGAACCGGCCTTGCCGTACTCGGGATAGCCCGACCCGTCGGGCCGCCGCAGCGAGGCCACACCGGTCAGCTTGACCCCGCTGAACTTCCCGGTCTTGCGGTCGATGTCCAGGGTCCCGGTGTAGAAACGCGGCGGCTGATAGCGCCAGCGGTCATCGGACAGCAGGTACCAGGTGCCGGTGCGCGGGTCGCGGTCCAGCCCCGAAATGCCGCCGAACGTCGTGTTCTGGAACTGCAGCTTGTGGGCGAGCGTCTGCTCGCCCAGGAAACGGGTGATGCGGACCCGTGCGGGCGCGGCCTCGGCGGCCGGTACGACGGTGGCCACGGTGGTCACGAACGCCAGGGGGAGCGCGGCGGCCAGCACCGCGGCCCGCCGCCTGGAACCCTTCCCGTACGGGAGGCGAAGGCGGTCCTTCACTCGCGCGTCCCGGCCGGCGTCGCTGTGGGCCGCCCGGGAAAGGCCCGCTCTTTGCCGAATGCTCATCTCTCTCCTCGCGTCTTGGGGGGTAGCGAGGAAAATGACATCGCACCGGTGGGGAAAAGTCCACGAGGCCATGCCGTAGGTCTTTAACAGGTATCCGGAAATTCTCCCTATCCGATTTTCGGCGTGCCGATAAATACGAATACTTCGGTGTGCCTATTGGTCTGCGGCATTTCCCGGCGCCCCGAGCCGGTCGGCCAGCCCGCGTACGTCGTCCAGCGCCGCGCCGTCGAGCCGGTGCCAGGGGGACCGGCAGCGCCCGGTGTCCGGCCCGCCGAGCAGGGCGGTCAGCTCCTTGACGACCGGGAGCGCGCCGTACCTGGCGGCGACCGCGGCCACCTCGCGGAACGGGCGGTGCAGGCGCATCGCGTCGTCCAGGCGGCCGGAGACCGCCGCCGCGTACACCTCGCGGGCCGCCGGGGCCAGGAAGTTGTACAGGCTGCCGATCACCGCGCGCCCGCCCATCCCGAGCGCGGCGGGCAGCAGTTCGTCCCTGCCGAAGTAGACCCGGACGTGCGGGGAGACCTCCTGGGTGCGGGCGAACTCCAGCAGGTCGCCGTCGGTGAACTTGACCGCGCCGAACGCGGGGATGCGCTTGGCCGCGGCGGCGGTCACGGCGGAGGCGGGGACGCGCAGGCCGCTCATCTCCGGGACGTGGTAGTAGCAGAACGGCACGCCGGGCGCCGCCGCCGCGATCTCCGCCAGGTGGTCCACCACCGCCTCCACGCCGGACGGCGAGCCGTAGTACGGGGCCACCGCCGCGATCATGTCCGCGCCGCGCTCCGCCGCCTGCCGGGCCAGGGCCGTGGCCTCGCCGAGCACGGTGTGCCCCACATGGACGCCGAGCCGCAGCCCCGGCGGCCGGTACGCGGCCCACGCCGCCGCCAGCTCCAGCCGCTCGGCGGTGGACAGCGCGGCGAACTCCCCGGTCGTCCCGCCGACGAAGACGCCGTTCACCCCGGCCTCGGCCAGGTGGCGGGCCTGCTCGCCGACGACGTCGGGGCGCAGCTCGCCGTCCGGCCCGAACGGGGTCGGGGTGGCCGCCCAGATCTCCAGGCCGGCGCTGGGTGGGTGGTGCATGGGGTGTCCTTCGCTCGTAGTGGTTCAGCCCTTGGTCGCCCCGGCGGTCAGCCCGCCCACGACGAACCGTTGCAGGAAGAGGAACGCCAGGAAGATGGGCAGGGCGACGACCGCGGAGACGGCCATCACGTCGTTCCAGCGGGTGCCGAAGGCGTTGGTGAGCCCGGCCAGTACCACGCTGACCGGCTGCATCTCCTCCCGCGTGGTGAGCGACAGCGCGAAGACGAACTCCCCCCACGCCCCCAGGAAGCTCACCACCGCCACGGTCACGATCCCCGGCGTCGAAACCGGCAGCGCGACCCGCCAGAACGCCGACCAGTGGCCGCAGCCGTCCACCCGCGCGGCCTCCACCACCTCCCCGGGCACGGTGAGGAAGTAGGGGCGCAGCACGGTCACCGCCAGCGGCAGCGCCAGCGAGCAGTTGGCCAGCACCAGCCCCGCGTAGGTGTTGACCATGTCCAGGCGGCTGAAGGTCACGAACATCGGCAGCGCCACGTTGATCGCCGGGATCATCTGCGCGACCAGGAAGAGCAGCAGCACCGAGCCCGCGAACCGGACGCGGAAGCGGGCCAGGCCGTACGCGGCGGGCAGCGCGAGGGCCAGCGTGACCAGCGTGGTGGCCAGGCCGATGATCGTACTGTTGGCCAGCCCGCGCAGCACCCCGGGGCTGCCCAGGACGCTGCCGGTGTACGCGCCCAGGGTGGCGGGCGCGGGCACCAGCCGGGGCGGCGTGGCGAAGATGTCGCCCGGCTCCTTCAGCGAGGTCACCACCATCCAGTAGACCGGCACGAGGTACGCGCCCGCCACGGCCACGCCCAGCACCGTGCTCAGCCAGGCCCGCGACCCCTTCACGCGACCTCCTCCCTGCGCAGCGCCCGGAAGTAGAACAGGCTCAGCGCCAGAGGGATCAGCAGCATGATCGTGGTGGCCGCGGCCCCGGTGCCGAACCGGAAGAAGGAGAACGCCTCCAGGTAGGCGTGGATGGGCAGGATCGTGGTGGCGTCGCCGGGGCCGCCCCTGGTCATCAGGTAGATCGTGTCGAAGGTCTTGAACGTGGTGACGAAGAGCAGCAGCAGCACCGTCACGCTGACCGGCCGCAACAGGGGCAGCGTGATCCGCGAGAACCGCTGCCAGGACCCGGCTCCGTCGATGGTGGCCGCCTCGTACAGCGGGCCGGGGATGCTCTGCAGCCCGGCCAGCAGCAGGATCATCGCGAACGGCGCGGTGGACCACACCGTGGCCACGATGACCGACGCCAGCGCGGTGGCCGGTTGCACCAGCCAGAACACGTCGGCGTCGAGCAGCCCGAGGCCGCGCAGCGCGGTGTTGAGCAGGCCGTAGGTGCCGTCCAGCAGCCAGCGCCAGATGTTGGCGCTGACGACCGTGGGCAGCACCCAGGCGACCAGCAGCGCCGAGCGCAGCAGGCCGCGGCCGGGGAACCTGCGGTTCAGGAACACCGCGAGCGCGAGCCCGGCGGCGAACGACAGCGCCACGCTGACCACGGTGTAGACCATGGAGGTCCACAGCGCGGAGCGGAACTCGGCGCCGCCCAGTTCGGCCCGGTAGTTGGCCAGCCCGGCGAACGCGCCGCCCCCGGCCACGATCTCCCTGAGCCCGACGTCGCGGAAGCTCAGATCGACGGTGAAGGCCAGCGGATAGAGCACCGTCGCGACCATGAACAGCACGGCTGGCAGCACGAACACGTACGCCACCGGCGGTACGCGCGGCCGCCCTGGCCGGGCGCGGGAGCGCCTCACCGGGTCAGCGCCTCGTCGATCTTCCGCTGGGCGTCGGCGAGGGCCCGGTCCACCGGTACGGAGCCGCTGACCGCGGCCTGCAGCGCCCCCTGGACGTGGGTGAACACCTCGGTGGAGTTGCGGGCCAGCGCGCCGGTCGGGGCCCAGGCCGACCGGAGCTGTTCGCGGAACACCGCGCGGATCTCGTCGCCGTCGTCGGGCACGTCGGTCCTGGCGGGCAGCTTGTTGCGCACGGGGAGGTACCTGGCGAGCACGTCGGGCCGTTGCATCCAGGTCAGCAGGTCCCAGGCGGCCTCCGGGCGCGCGCTGCCGGAGGTGATCGTCAGGTTCTCCGCGGCCAGGAACGTGGCGTGCCGGACGTCGCCGGGCAGCAGCGCCACGTCCCATTTCAGATCGGGGTTCTCGGTGCGGAGCGTGCTCACGTAGGTGGCCGAGTTGATCATCATCGCCGCCCGGCCGTTGGCGAACTGGTTCTTGACGTCCTCCTCGTTCCAGCCGAGCATCCCCTTGGAGACGGCCCCGCGGTCCACCATGGCCTTGATGTCGCCCAGGGCCGCCCGACCCTGCGGGGTGTCCACCCTGGCCGGGTCGCCGCCCGCCGCGAGCAGCCGGATGACCAGCGCGGTGGCCCCCTCCTCACCCTCGATCCCGCTGATCGCCAGGCCCTGCCGGCCGTCGCGGGCCAGCTTCGCGGCCGTCCGGCTCAGCTCGGCCCAGGTCGTGGGCGGCTTCGCCCCGGCCCGGCGGAAGATCTCGGTGTTGTAGTAGATCGCGTAGCTGTCGGCGACGTGGGGCAGGCCGTACGTCTTGCCGCCGACCTGGGTGGTATTCCAGCTCGCGGGCAGGAACTCGGTCTGCCCGCCCCAGGCGGAGACCCGCGGGGTGAGGTCCTGGATGACGCCGGCCTCGGCCATGGCCTGCGTGGCGGTGGCTCCGATCAGCGCGACGTCGGGCAGTTCGCGCCCGGCCGCCGCCTGCAGCAGCGTGCGGTTGAACTCCGCGAACGGGATGTGCCTGACCTCGACCGCCACGCCCTGGTGGGCCCGTTCGTACTCGCCGATCAGCTTGACCAGGGGGCCGCCGGTGGCGCTGTCCGGCGGGCCGTAGAAGTGCCAGAACTGGAGCGCGCCCGGCGCCCCGGCATCGCCACCGCCGCAGCCGCTCAGGGACGCGGCGAGCAGTGCCAGCAGCGCCGCCCACCGAGCAGGACCGCCCCTCCGCATCGCCCCTCCAGCGTGTGTCGTAGGTCACACGGTTCGGACCATAGGTAAGACATCTGATGTCCGTCAACGCTATGGCGGAGAGCCGGGGTTATGGGTCGTCCGGGATCCCTGTTATGTTGCAAGGCTTGCCCGCGGAAAGGAGATCATCCATGTCATCGGCCCAGAGCGGTACCGAGCCCGCGTACAGCAGCGACGCGGACGTCCAGAAGTACCGGCTCGGCCCGGTCGTGCCGCACAACGCGCCCGTGCGCCTCGACGAGTACGACCCGCGCTGGCCCGAGCTGTTCGCCAGGGAGGCCGGGCGGGTCCGTTCGGTGCTCGGGGCCACCGCGCTGCGCGTGGAGCACGTCGGCTCCACCTCGGTGCCGGGCCTGTGCGCCAAGCCCATCATCGACATGCTGCTGGTCGTCCCGGACTCAGCCGACGAGTCCGCCTACGTCGCGCCCCTGGAGGCGGCCGGATACCGGTTGTGGATCCGCGAGGCCGAATGGCTGGAGCACCGGCTGCTCAAGGGACCGGACACCGACATCAACATGCACGTGTTCAGCGAGGGGGTCGGCGAGATCGACCGGATGCTGAGGTTCCGTGACCGGTTGCGCGCCGACGAGGGCGACCGGAACAAGTACGCGGACGCCAAGCGTGAACTGGCCCGGCGTACCTGGCGGCACGTCCAGCACTACGCCGACGCCAAGACCTCGGTCGTCCAGGACATCATGGAACGCGCGGACCCTGCCCCCTGATCGGGCCCCCTGACCCGGCTCCTGATCCGGCTGTGCGGCACCCGCCCCGCGGGGGAGCCCTCGGCGACCTCGCGGGCTCCCGTGCGGCGGCGGAGAGTCAGTGCTCCAGTCGTCCGGTTTTGATATCGGCGATGAAACGCCGGAAATGTCGCTCGCCGAGCAGTAGTACGGGGCCGTCGGGATCCTTGCTGTCCCGTACCGCCACGATTCCGCCGTTCAGCACGGCGGTCTCCACACAATCCCCGCCCGCGTTGCTGTGGCTGGACTTGCGCCATGCGGCGGCTCTCAGTTCTTCGGTCGTCACTGTGATCATGTCCACGATCGATCCTTCTGGCGGCTGTCAGCCGGCCGCGCTCTTTGCGAAGCCGGTCAGGAAGGCATGCGTCTCTTCGCGGCTGAGGGATGCCTCGTGCAGCTCGCGATAAACGCAGTTGTAGCTCTCGACCTGGGTGGAGTCTTCCAAGAACAGGCTGTTGCGTCGATACTCGATGTAGACGACGTCGGGGTCGGGCGGCGCGAAACCGAGCAGCACGAACCCTCCGTCGATGCCCGGATGGATGCCCGCCGAGAACGGCAGGACCCGCAGGTCCACGTTGGGGAGTTCGGTGAGCTCGGTCAGCCGGGCGAGCTGGCCCCCGCTGGTCTCCGGGTCGGCGCGCAGGCGGTGCAGGCACGCCTCGTTGATGATGAACGAGAGATCCTGGGACTCGTTGCCGACCAGCCGTTCCTGCCGGGCGAGCCGGAAGTCGATCATGCGCTCGATGTCGTTCGTGCCGGACGTCGGATATTGGCTGATGAGCAGTCTGCGGTAGTAGTCGGCGGTCTGCAGCAACCCGGGGATGAGTTCGACGGTGTAGGAGCGCAGCCGGGTCGCCTCGGCCTCCAGGCCGATTCTGACCTGAAACCATTCGGGAATGGCGTCGCCATATGAATGCCACCAACCGCGCTGGCGGGATTGGCGGGCGAGGGTCATCAACTCCTCGCGCTGCTCGACCGGGACGTGGTAGATGTCCAGTAGCACCCGAAGGTCGTTCAGCCGGATACCCTGCCGCCCGGATTCGACGCGGCTCATCCAGGATTGCGCCAGACCGACCTGCTGGGCAACGTATTCCGACGTCAGGCCGGACTCTTTTCTAAGTCTGCGAAGCTCGGCGGCCAACCGCCTGCGCCGCACCGTGGGACTGGTGTCGGCCATGATTCACCTCACACTATGAAGTCGTTGCCCCGAGCATTCCGTAAATCAAACTACGGACAAAATTGGATAATCCCCCGAGCATACCGCGCTCTACTACTTCTGGTATGCATCTTCGGAATGCACGGTATCACAGACAATGAGGGCCCTTCTTCCCTTCCCGACAATGCGTGCGTATCACCCTTTCTATTACAAAGCGCGCATTTCTTGGCGAACAGGAGATTTCTGGTCAGAGGGTGGCGATCACGGATGTCCGGAGCCGGTCACGCTTGGTGCTTCTGTTCACCTTGACGGTCACTGAGGGTGAGAGGAGGATTTCACGCGTGATCGACGGCGCGTGGCACCAGCTCACCATCCACGATCCCCGCGACGTGCGCGAGGGCGACGTCGTGCGCCGCGCCGTCCAGGACTACCTGAGCCCGGAGCGGCTGATCGACCTCGGCGACTGGCTGGTCATGGAGCCCAACTACATCTGCGGCAACTACATCGGGGTCGACGACGAGGGCCGGGCCTACGATGTCGCGGCCATCCACCGGCACTGCCGGTCCCTGGCCACCGAGCGCGACGAGTGGGTCGCCTTCCCGATGGACCGGCCGGTGGCGGTCAGACGCCAGTGCGGCGCCCGGCGGGCTAGGCCAGAGTGAAGGCGAACGTCTTGGCCGCGCCCACGTCCAGCACGGCGGACTTGGCGAACACGTAGCCGTCCCCGCCGTCGTACCAGCCGCTCGCCGCCGCATCGAAGGCGTCCTCGGTGGCGTGCCGGGGGAGCGGCGTGCCGTTCAGGCTCACCGCGGAGGCGCGCCCGGCGAGCTCGACCACGTTGGGCCGGGCCGTCAGGGCGCCCGGGTGGCCGCCCTCGGCCGGGCCGATGGTGACCGTGGCGGTCGGGCCCGTCACCTGCTGGCGCAGCGTGGTGGTGCGGACCTCGCCGCGCTGGTAGCCGGTGGTCGTGCCGTCGTCCTCGTACAGGGTGAACTCCGAGGCCGCCGCGCCGGGATAGACCCTGGCGATCAGCTCGTCCCTGCGGGTGCCGTCGGTGCGCCTGCCGAAGACGTTCATGGTCGCCTCGTCCACCGCCATCTTCGGGATGATCGCCCCCGCCCTGGCGTACGCGGGAAGCCGGAACTCCCCGTCCACCCACAGCGGCCTGCGGCCCGTCCACTGCCCGGCGCTCGACGTCCGCTCGCCCGAGTGGTAGTCGTACCAGACGCCCGCGGGAAGGTAGACGTCGCGCTCCCGCTCGCCGCGCCCGGCCACGATGCCGACCAGCAGGTCACGGCCGATCAGCTTCTCATGGCCCAGCTCCCGCACGTTGGGGTCGTCCTGGTAGTGGTAGACCAGCGGCGGCACCAGGGGCTCCCCGGTGCGGTGCGCCCGGTGGGCCAGCGAGTAGTAGTAGGGCGTCAGCTCATAGCGCCGCCGCAGGTTGGCGAGGTTGCTGGCGGTATGGCCGATCCGGTCGGGGGAGGTCTGGAAGCAGTTGCAGAGGTTCTCCGTGTGCGGGCGGATCGGCACCTCGAACCACGCGGCGTCGGCGAACCACTGGGTGTACAGCTCCGACAGATCGGAGTCGAGCATCTCGCGGCGGAAGCCGCCGATGTCGGAGCCGAAGTAGTCGATCCCGGACATCGACATGTGCATCTGGGCGTTCTGCTGGTCGGCCAGCGCGGTCAGCCGGGATCCGATGTCGGCCGACCACATCGCCACGCCGTACCGCTGGATGCCGGCCGCGCCCGAGCGGGTCAGCAGGAACGGCCGGCGCGGCTCGGCCGCGTATCCCCTGGCCACGCTCGCCGCCCAGGCCAGGTTGTAGAGGTTGTGGTAGCCGGCGTGGGCGTGCTCGCCCGGCAGCACCCCGGCCGTCCAGTCGCCCGCGTCGTAGATCTCCGGCTCGCCGAGGTCCAGCCAGTGGCCGAGGACGCCCTGGTCGATCAGCGGCTTGCGCTTGACGGCGTGCCAGTGGTCGCCCGCCGCGCCGAGCGTCCAGTCGATCATGCCGCCCCTGCCCCACCAGTCCTTGTCGTCCTGGGCCAGGTAGACCGGCGGGCAGGTGGCGCAGCCCGACCTGACCAGGAAGCCGCGCCCGGCCAGGTCGGCGTGCTCGGGCAGCGCCCTGCCGACGTAGGACTCCTCGATCGGGATCAGCCCGACGCCCTGCTCGGCCTCGTACCGGGCGATCCGCCCCGCCGGGTCGGGGAACTTCGTGAGGTCCCAGGTCAGTGAGCCCATCCGGGTGTCGTCCGCGCCCTCGCGCACCCCGCCGAACCACTGCAGGTCGAGCACGAACCCGTCCACCGGGAACCGCGCGGCGCGCAGGCCGCTCAGCCGGTCGTCGATCTCCGCCCAGTCGTCGAAGCCGTACTCCGACACCCACATGCCGAACGCCTTGCGCGGCGGCACCGGCGGCCTGCCGGTCAGCTCCATGTAGTCGCGCCGCAGGTCGGGGAGGTCGGGGCCGGTCATCACGTACCAGCGGAGCCGATCGCCCCACGTCTCGACGGTCCACGGGTCGCCGGTGAGATCCCACTGCTGTTTGTGGACCTGGTCCAGGAACATCCCGTAGTTGAGGCCCGCCGCGCCCACCGCGAACAGCACCGGGATCTGCGCGTTGCCGACCGGCCCGTTGTCGGGGTCGAAGACCATGGCGTTGCCGTACGGCCCGCCCGGCGTGCGGACGCGGCCCACCCAGTCGCCCTCGGAGGTGCCGCCGCGCGGGAACTGCTCGCCCAGGCCGTAGGCGTGCTGGACGCCGCCCCTGGTGATGGTCAGGCCCTTCCAGGGCTGGTCGAGTGCGCGCGGGCACGCCTGGTGCAGCAGCCGCCCGGCCGCGTCGTGGACCGTGACGCACAGCGACGCGGGCGCGACCTCGACCCGCAGGCCCGGCGTGGTGAACGTGTCGCCGTCACGGGTCAGGGCGCTCGGCCCCGGATAGCCGGTCTCGGCGATCTGCGGGGTGACGAACAGCGGCGCGTCGGTGCCCGGGCTCGGCCCGGCCGCCGACAGCTCGAAGTGCACCAGGTCGTCGTCGAGGAACTCGACGATCAGGTAGGCCGCGCCGGAGATGAACTCGGCCCTCCGCACGGCGGTGGCCGAGGACCCGGGGGCGAGCGCGAACAGCCCGCCCGCCAGCAGCACCAGCGCCGCCACCGCGCGCCTCATGTCCGCCCCCCCGGCAGCACACCCCCACTGTACGCGCGCGCGACGCCGTGCGCCCTCATCCGGCCCTCGCCATCCGGCGGGCCGCCAGCAGCAGCGCCAGCAGGCCGACGACCGCCGTCACGGCCAGCTCGCGCACCGCCGCCGGATGCCCCGCGGCCAGGGAAGCCTGGCCGTTCAGATAGGGCGCGATGGTCTGCCGCAGCGGGTCGATCACGTACGTGAGCGGGTCGGCCAGCGCCAGCCCGGCGAGCCAGGACGGCAGCCCGGACACCGGGAACAGCGCCCCGGACAGCAAGATCATCGGGGTGAGCGTGAACCCGAGCACGGCGTGCAGGGTCTGCCGCCGGACGACCGACACCGCGAGCAGCGTGACCAGCGTGGTCATGGTGAACGCGATCAGCGTGAGCTGCGCCGCCAGCGCGACCAGCAGCGCCGGGTCATACGGCAGCCGGGCCACCCCCGCCAGCGCCAGCACCAGCGCCCCCTGGCAGGCGGCGACCGTCGTGCCGCCCGCGCACCGCCCGGCCAGCAGGCTGGCCCGGTGCACCGGCGCGACCAGCATCTCGCGCAGGAAGCCGCTCTCCCTGTCGATCGCGATGGACGCCCCGGTGGCGACGGCGGGCAGGTAGACCGTCATCACCAGCACGCCGGGGAACAGGTAGGTGCGGTAGTCGCCGACCGGAGGGACGTCCGGGATGAGCGAGCCGAGGCCGGTGCCCAGCACCACCAGGTAGATCAGCGGCTGGGAGAGGACCAGCGCCACCTGCGCGGGATTGCGCAGGCAGCGCAGGACCTCCCGCCGCCAGACCACCCCGGCGGCCCGCGTCTCCCACAGCATCCGCCGCCGCGATCCCGCGCGGCCGATCCAGGTCATGCCGGGGACCCTCCCATGGTGTGGCCCATTCGCCGCCGGCCGGTGTAGTACAGGAAGACCTCGTCCATCCCCGGCCGCCTGACCTCGACCGACAGCACGGGGACGCGCAACTCGGCGCACAGCCGCGGGATCGCCGCCGCCGCGTCGGGCAGCCGCAGGTGCAGGCCGTCCGGGCCGCGGGTGGCCGACACGCCCATCCGCTGCGCCAGCAGCATCGCGGCGGTGCGGTCATCGGCCGTGCGCAGATGCACCCGGTCGGTGCCGAGCACCGCGCGCAGCGCGGCTGGCGTGTCGTGGGCGAGCAGCCGGCCGCCGTCGATGATGCCGACGTGGTCGCAGTGGTCGGCCTCCTCCAGGTAGTGGGTGGTCAGGAACATCGTGACCGCCCTGTGCCGGCGGAGCTGGAGCAGGTGCTCCCAGACCTGGGCGCGGGCGGCCGGGTCGAGCCCGCGGGTGGGCTCGTCCAGGAACAGCACCTGCGGGGAGGTGAGCAGCCCGCGGGCGATGGACAGGCGGCGCCTGCCGCCGCCCGACAGGGCCCGCGCCCGGGTGTCGCGCTCGTCGTACAGGCCGAGCAGGTCGAGCGCCTCGGTCATCCGGCGGCGGGTCTCGTGCCTGCCCATGCCGTGCAGCCCCGCGTGGAAGCGCAGATGCTCGGCCACGGTGAGGTCACCGTCGCACGCCGACTCCTGAAGGACCAGGCCGATGCGCCGCCTGACCTCCATCGGGTCGGCGAGGACGTCGATCCCGGCCACCCGGGCCTGGCCCGCGGTCGGGCGCAGCAGCGTGCACAGCATGGCCAAGGTGGTGGACTTGCCCGCCCCGTTGGGGCCGACGAACGCGAACAGCTCCCCGGCCTCCACGCTCAGATCGATCCCGGCCACGGCGGGCACGCCGCGGTAGGACTTGGCCAGCGCCCGGGTGTAGACGGCGGGCGAGGCCCCCCAGGGCGCGTTGCGCCGGTGCAGGCCGGTCCGCCGGTGGTGGGTGGTGTCGGGTGCCATCACGCCCCCGGCCGGGCGTGGTCGGCCGGGCCGCTCATGGCGCCGGCGGCGGCGCGGGCGGCGCGGCCGGGCAGGTCACGGGCGGCATCAGTGTCCTCCGATCGCCATCGCGGGCAGCCGCTCCCGCCCGGACAGCGAGCGCAGCCAGATCTCGCAGGCGAGGGTCCGCGACAGCGGTTCGACGGCGTGCAGCGGCGGCCGTGGGCCGGTGAGGGCGGCCCGCAGGGCCGCCGGGTCGATGAGCCCGATCCGGGCGAGCAGTGAGGAGGAGAACAGGTCCATCAACTCCGTGCGGTGCCGGCGCAGCCCCGCGTAGAACTCGGCGGCGGGCCCGCTGCGCGGCGGGCGGGCCAGGAAGGGGCGCGGCACCAGGCCGTCCATCGCGGTGGTGAGCAGCGGCTTGCGCAGGCCGGGCGCGCCGCGCTCGTGCGGGCGTACCGAGAGCGCGGCCTCGATCACGGCGTCGTCCAGGTAGGGGGCGGCGTAGGGCAGCCCGAGGCGGACGGTGGCCTGCTCGACCTGCCGGAGCCCGGCCCCCGCGGTACGGGCCTGGAGCAGGGTCGCGTGCTGGGCCCGCCGCCGGCACAGCGGCGGCGGCTCGTCGGCGGCGATGCCGGACAGCACGTCGCGGGCCGCCTGGACCGCCTGCCCGGTGGCCCACACCGGCATCCGGGGCGGTGCGCCCCAGGTCAGCGCGAGCGCGTCACCGTACGCATTACTGGGCGCGGGCTCGCCGCTCAGGCCGCCCGCACACCCCGCCAGCCACGCCGCGTGCGAGTCGCGCTCGGCCAGCGCCCGCAGTGACCGCCACCACGGCATGCGGCGGGCGCGCAGGTGGGCGAGCGCTGTCAGCGGCCGGCGGCGGACGAGATCGTGCAGATAGGACGGCTGTACCGAGAACAACTCGTCGCCGCCCACCCCCGTCAGGTGCAGGTAGGAACCGGCCGCGATCAGCCGGTCGGTCACGTACGCGATCCGCGCGGTGTCGCGGACCCAGCCGGAGGGCTCCTCCAGGGCCTGCCGGGGATCGGTCAGCCCGCCGAACCACGGCGGGACGTCATCGCGCCCGGCCGTCAGGTGCCTGGCGTTGGGCAGCGCCGCGGCGGCCCGCCGCGCCCACACCGTGTCGCCCGACCCGCTGGGCCCGGTGTCGGCGCCCTGCCGGTGCATGGTCACCAGGCGGGCCGAGCCGCGCCCGGCCAGGAAGCACAGCGCGGTGGAGTCGAGTCCGCCGGACAGGTCGGCGCTGATCGTGTCGCCGTAGTGGGAGCCGCCCTTGGCGCAGGAGCCGACCGCCGCGACCAGCGCGTCGCGCACCGCCTCCGCGCCCTCGTCCAGCGGCAGCGCAGGCTCCGGCGGACTCCACCAGCGGCGCAGCGTCGCCGTGCCGTCGGGCTCCAGGATCAGGCAGTGGTCGGGCGGCACGCCGGTGACGCCGCGCCACACCCCCGCCTCCTGCAGCGGCCAGGCCGCGCAGTGCGGCAGCAGCCGGGCGGCGAGCACCTCCTCGTCGACCGGCGCCCCGGTCACGGTGCCAAGTACGTCGGAGCGGCTGGCCGCCACCGTCACCCCGGCCACCTGGGCCTGGAACACGCGGCGCACGGCCGAGGCGCTGCCCCGGACGCGCACCCTGCCGCCCACGGCGGCGATCAGGTGGAAGCTGCCGGGCAGCCCCGCGACCACGCGTTCCACATCGTCCAGATCACGTATCCGATCCAGCCGCCGCGTCAGGTCGACGGTGGTGACCGGGCATCGCCCGAGCACCGTCACCTGCGCCGAGCCCGCGCGGGCGTGGCGGATCTGGTCGCACGGCCACTCGCCGACCAGCCACGGACGGCCGGACGCGTGATCGATCACACCGCTCGCCCACGGGCGCAGCGCACCCGCCGCGGCGGCCCCGGCCGCCCCGTCGGGAAGGACGGCGAACCACGGCTCCCCTCGCACCGGTGTTCCCCCGCCCGTCAGGCTTGGAGATCGAGGAACCGGGGGGGCCGGGCAGGCCCGATGTCTGTCGCGCTCATGGGACCGCGCTCCTTTCCGCGATAGACCTTCGGTCACCCGCCATGTCTATCGATCAGGAAGTGGTCACCATAAGTATCCGGATGGTTACGCTCCGCGAACAATCTTGGTACGCATCCCTGGGCGCGCCGGATATCGACAGTGGCTCCCGGCGGGGGGTCGGCTCAGAGCGAGACCCACTCCGCGGTCGGCCAGGTCTCCAGCCGCCACGCGCTGTCCCAGAACATCCACTCGTACTCGGTGGCCCGGCAGAACGCCTGGACCATCTGCTCGCGCGTCGCCGGGTCGGCCGCGGCGGCCAGCCGGTCGGTGATCTCCTTGGCCTGGGTGACCGACTCGGCGAAGGCCGGGTCGGCGTAGGTGGAGATCCAGGCGCGGTAGGGGTGGTCGGCGATGCCGGCCGTACGCGCAAGCAGCGCCTCGCCCACGTCCTGGTAGACCCAGAAGCAGGGGAGGACGGCCGCGGACAGCACCGGGTAGGGCGCCGACAGTGCGGTGGCCTGGAGGAACGACGAGTAGCCGAGGCAGGTGGGGGAGGTCGCGATCCCGGACAGGTCGTCCGGGCTCAGGCCGTACTCCTCGATGTAACCGGCGTGCAGCGACGCCTCCGCGGTCAGCGCGGTGTTGGCGCTCTGCGCGTAGAAGGCGGCCTCGCGGACATCGCCCGCGCGGGTGGAGGCGGCGGCCAGCGCCTTGGAGAACGCCTCCAGATAGCGGGCGTCCTGGACGATGTAGAACGCGAACTTGTCGCGGTCGAGCGTGCCCGCGCCGAGCGCGGTGTTGAACGGATGCTCGTGGACGGCCCGCACCAGCTTCGCGGTGCGCTGCCAGACCTCAGTGCAGAACGAACCCTCACCCACGGTGACGTCCCTTCGCTAGTCCGAACTAGAGCAGGTTCTACGGGTGTGATCTCAGCCCGGACACGCCGGGCACCCCGCGTCATGCGTCACCGTAGCAGGTCACGTCGCAGCGCCCCGCCACGGGGCGGGCGGGCAGGGCGTCCGCGGATCGGCGTGGTCAGCCCCCGGCCACCTTCGCGCAGCGCTGTACGGCGGCGAGCCGGACGTCCCACGGGGTGCGGGACTTGGCCGAGATCATCATCCCGACCGCGGACGGGGTCAGCCGGTCGGCGAAGTCGAGGGCGGCGGCGAGGTCGAGCGGGGTGTCGTCCCAGCGGTTGTGGCACACCGAGTCGGTGTACGGCGGGCGTCCCGCCGAGGCGCCCACGACCTCGTCCACGAAGACCCCGTAAAGGATGAACTCGGAAATGTGCAGGTGCGAGTTGAAGGCGTCCATCCAGTGCCGCCGGGTGACCTTCGTGATGCGTTCCTGCATCTCCCGGACCAGGGCCGGGTCCCAGAAGTTGAGGGAACTCACGTAATCGGGCAGTGGAAGCGTCTTGGTGGCGGGCAGGCCCAAAAGGCCGCGCGCCGCGTGGTGCCACTTGATATGCCGGTCCATTCCCGCGTGCACGCCGTCTTCGACGCGGTAAAGGCACAGCCGGTCGTCGGTGGTGAAGCTCTCCGCGCGGGTCGGCCGCACCAGGACGACATCGGAGTCGAGCAGCAGCGCCACATCGGCGTCGACGTTCGCGGCGGCGGCTATCTTGAGCGCCTGCTGGAGGACCCAGCCGCGCACAGGGGGCCATGGTCTGCGCAGGTTGGCCCACAGACCGCTGTGCGGGATGCGGACATAGCGGCGGGGGAGAAGCTCCGGCTCCGTCCAGATCCGGCACCGCGGGCCTGCGAACTTCGCGAACACCGGCTCGTCCGCGGTGGGCACGATCACATGGTGGACGGTGTCCTCTGACGTGTGGTGGAGCACGGACCGGTGGAGCTCGCCGAAAAGCTCGGAGTCCGGTCCGTAGCTCGGGGTGATGACCGCTAATTTCCTGCTCACGGGTATCCCGCTCCCATCCCTGACGGAGGATACGAATAAGCGCCCCCGATTCACTGCCGTCACTTCTTCTACCGCCTGCGCGAGGCTACGGCAACGGGCGTCTTGGAACGTGACAGGAAACGTTACTCTACCAGCGGTTTTCGGCCCGTCGGATCGTCGCGCCGAAACGACTCGGCGGGCGCTGGAGCCCATAGTGCTCGCGAAGTGTGGAGCCCTCGTATTCGGTCCGGAACAGGCCCCGCTCGCGCAGAATGGGCACCACGTGATCGGTGAACGCGTCGAAGCCGCCCGGCAGGTACGGAGGCATCACGTTGAACCCGTCGGCCGCGCCGCCGGTGAACCACTCCTCGATCCGGTCGGCGATCTGCTCGGGGGCGCCCGCCGTCACCCAGTGCCCCCGCGCCCCGGCCAGCCTGCGCAGCAACTGGCGGATCGTCGGGGCCTCGCGCCGCACGATGTCGGCCACGAGGTTGAAGCGGCTGCTCTCCTGCCGGTCGCCGGTGGTGGGCAGCACGCCCACGGGGAACGGCCCGTCCAGGTCGAATCCGCGCAAATCCACCCCGAGGAGCTGGTGGAGTTGCTGCAGGGAGTACTCCGGCTGGATCAGCGCGTCGAACTCCTCCTGCAGCTCCAGCGCCTCGGTCTCGGTGGAGCCGATGAACGGGCTGATCCCCGGCAGCACCCTGACCTGGTCGGGGTCGCGGCCCTCGCCCTTGACCCTGGCCTTGATGTCGGCGTAGAAGTCGCGGGCGTCGCCGAGCGTCTGGTGCGCGGTGAAGATTGCCTCGGCGTGGGCGGCGGCGAAGGCGCGGCCGTCCTTGGAGGAGCCCGCCTGCACGTAGACGGGTCTGCCCTGCGGGGAGCGCGGGACGTTCAGCGGGCCGGCGACGCGCAGCAGCTCTCCCGCGTGGTCGATGCGGTGGATCTTGGAGGTGTCCGCGAAGATCCCGCTCGCCTGGTCGATGACCAGGGCGTCGTCCTCCCAGCTGTCCCACAGGGCGGTGACGGCCTCCAGGAACTCCCTGGCCCTGGCGTACCGGTCGGCGTGCACCGGGTGCTCGTCCAGCCCGAAGTTGGCGGCGGCCTGCGGGGCGCCGGTGGTCACGATGTTCCAGCCGGCCCTGCCCCGGCTGATGTGGTCCAGGGAGGCGAACAGGCGGGCCAGGTTGTAGGGGTCCAGGTACGTCGTGGACGCCGTCGCGATCAGGCCGATCCGCTCGGTGGCCGTCGCCACCCCGGTCAGCAGGGTGATCGGCTCCAGCCGGAACCGGCTCGCGTACCGGACGTTCTCCGGCAGCGAGGGCCCGTCGGCCAGGAAGACCGCGTCCAGCTTCGCCGCCTCCGCCTGCCGGGCCAGCTCCTGGTAATAGGTGATGTCAAGAAGCCGGTGGGCGTCGGAACTGGGATGTCGCCATGCCGCCTCATGATGACCGCCCGGGTAAATGAAGAGATTGAGGGTTAATTGATGGTTTGATGGTCGGCTCACGATTTGTCCGTTTCTCTTGTCACGCCGAGTGCGGCCAGCAGCCTGGTACGGATCTCGGCGAACCTCGGGTCGGCCGAATCCCGCGGCTGTTCCATGTCGATCCGGGCCTCGGCCGCGATCCGCCCGGCGGACAGCACCAGCACCCGGTCGGCGAGCACGATCGATTCGTCCACGTCGTGCGTGACCAGCAGTACGGCCGGGCGGTGCCGGTCGCACAACCGGCGCAGCAGCGCGTGCATCCTGATCCGGGTGAGCGCGTCGAGCGCGCCGAACGGCTCGTCGGCCAGCAGCAGCTCCGGTTCGCGCACCAGCGACCTGGCCAGCGCCACCCGCTGCTGCTCGCCGCCGGAGAGCTGGTTCGGCCAGGCCCGCTCACGCCCGGCCAGGCCGACCTCGCCGAGGCTCGCGCCGCCGCGTCCGGCCTGGTCGCCGGGCAGCCCGAGCACCACGTTGTCCAGCACCCGCTGCCAGGGCAGCAGCCGGGCGTCCTGGAAGACCACCGACACCCGCGCGGGCACGCTCACCTGCCCCTCGCCCTCGCCGTCGGCGTCCAGCCCGGCCAGGGCGCGCAGCAGCGTGCTCTTGCCCGACCCGCTCTGGCCGAGCAGCGCCACGAACTCGCCGGGCGCGATCGCAAGGTCCAGCCCGTCGAGCACGGTACGCTCGCCGAACCTCCTGGTCAGCCCCGATACCCGGACCGCCGCCACCGCCGCTTCCGCGGTCAGCCCGCCAGTGTGCGCCGCCACGAGAGGGCCCTCCTTTCCACGAGCCGGACCGCGGCGTCGGAGAAGAGCCCGAGCAGGCCGTACAGGACGATGCCGACGAGGATCACGTCGGTCTGCCCGTACGTCCGTGCCAGGTCCATCATGTAGCCGATGCCGCTGGTGGAGTTGATCAGCTCCGCCACCACCAGGTGCAGCCAGGCGACGGTGACCGCGAACCGCATGCCGAGCAGGAACCCGGGCAGGGCCCCCGGCAGCACGACCCGCCGGATGAACGTGGCCCGCCCCAGCCCGACGGTGGCGGCCAGCTCCACGTAGCGGTTGTCGATCGCGCGCAGCCCGTTGTGGGTGTGGACGTAGATCGGGACCAGTACGCCGAGCGCGATCACGGTGACCTTCATGACCTCGCCGATGCCCAGCCAGAGGATCAGCAGCGGCATGATGGCCAGGGCCGGGATCGCCCGTTTGATCTGCACCGGGCCGTCGATCAGCGCCTCGCCGTACCTGCTCAGGCCGGACAGCAGGGCCAGCGCCACCCCGCCGGGCACGCCGATGGCCAGGCCGAGGCCTACCCTGCGCACCGAGGCGAGCAGGTTCTCCTGGAGGCGGCCGTTGCCGATCAGCTCGATGGTCGTGGTGACCACGGTCCAGGGGGCCGGGAGCACCCGGGGGTCCAGCCCGCCGGTGGCCGACCCCAGGCTCCACAGCGCGAGCAGGATGCCCGGCCCGATGAGCAGGCCGAACCTGATCGGGCGGCCGGGGCCGAGCCTGCGGCGGGCCCGGCCCGGGGACGTCCGCGGCGCGGCGGCCGGGGCGGTGGGGGTGAGCAGTGAGGTGGCCATCAGGCGCCCTCCTTCAACGCGTCGGCGCCGACGGACTGGTAACGCAGGTCGTAGAGGTCCTTGGCGTTGATCACCTCGTTGCCCGTGTCGGCGGCGAGCAGTTCGATGGTCTCCTGGTGGCGGGCGATGGCATCGCTCCAGTCGCCGGGGACGTCCGGCTCTCCGGCGGCGTCGACCAGGTAGCGTCCGTCGGCGGCGCTCAGGCCCTGGTCCTTCACGTAGTAGCCGGCGATCCACTCGTCGGGGTGTTCGTAGACCCAGCGCCAGGCTTTGGCCCACGCCGCGACGTACTCCTTGACGGCCGCGGCCTTGGCCGGGTCCTGGAGGGTGACCGCGCGCACGTACAGGTGGGCGGGGTCGTCGCGGATGCCGTGCTTGAGCGTGGTCGCGCCCTCGTGGCCGAACTTGGCGAGGTACCGCTTGATCAGCACCCCGCCCAGGGGCGCGGCGTCCACCTGCTTGCTCGCCAGCGCGTTGGGGTAGACGTCGCCGGTGCTCGGCAGTTCCACCAGTTTCACGTCGTTCCTGGTCAGCCCGGCCTTCTTGAGCACACGCAGCACCAGCGCGCCCTGCGCCTGGCCGGGGCTGTAGGCGATCCGCTTGCCGCGCAGCCCGGCGAGGGTCGTGATGCCCGTTCCGGGGGCGATGCCGATCTCGTAGGTGGGGTGGCCGATGGGGTCCTTCCGGTACCGGGAGGCGACGATCTTGACCGGCAGGCCGGTCCAGGTCGCGTGGATGGGCGGGATCTCCGCGACGGCCCCGACGTCCAGCGCCCCGGCGCGGAACGCCTCGGTGGTCTGCGGGCCGCCGCTGATGTTGGCCCACTCCACGGCGAACGAGAACTCGTCGATCTGGCCGGACAGTTGCAGGGCGACCTTGGTCTGCGGATCGCCGACGATCAGTTGGGTACCGGACGGGACCTTGGCGGGCAGCGCCGCGTCCGGCGCCAGCCCCTGCGCGGCCTGCCCGGCACCGCCGCCGCACGCGGCGAGGAGCGCCAGGATCGGTACGGCGAGCGTGGCCCGCAGGGCCGGCCGTTTCACGCGTAGGGGTACCCGGGGTAGTGCAGGCATGCGTCATCGCCCTTCGACACGCGGGGGAACAGGTACGGCTGGACGGTCAGACCGGGACGACCCGGAGCGGAGTGATCTCCGCTACCACGGGCGGTGACATCGCGCGCTGATGGCGTGGCCGAGATCGATGTGGGTGCGACGGGTCAAGCGAACACCTTGACTCATGGCGTTCACGCTAGGACGGACCTACCCATAAGTCAACATTTCCTACAGGGTTTGCATGAAATAGGCCATCAGTCGAACAGCCGCGACCGGTGCGCCAGCGCGGCGGCCTCGCCGCGCGAGGCGACGCCGAGCTTGCCCAGGATGTTGGAGACGTGCACGCCCGCCGTCTTGACCGAGATGAACAGCTCGCCGGCGATCTCGCGGTTGCTCCGGCCGGCCGCCACCAGGCGCAGCACCTCCAGCTCGCGCGGGGTGAGGCCGTGCGCGTCGCCGCCCGGGCGGGCGGCGGAGACGCCGATCCGCCGGGCCAGCCGGTCGATCTCGGCGGCCAGCGGGCGGGCGCGCAGCGTCTCGGCGATCTCGGCGGCGCGGGCCAGCCGTACCGCCGCGCCCTCCCGGTCCGAGGCGGCGGCCGACGCCTGCGCGGCCCGGGTCAGCGCCTCGGCCAGCGGGTACGGCTCGCCCGCCGCCTCCCACGCGTCCACCGCCGCCTCCCAGGCGGGCAGATCGCCCGCCCCGGCCGCCTCCGCGACGAACGCCGCCTTGCGTACCGCCCAGAACGGCGCGACCGCCGGGACGTCCCGCGCGACCTCCAGCAACGCCTCCCGCAGCGCCGCCTGTTCCGGGACGCGGTCCGCGGCGGCGCAGGCCCGCATGGCCGAGTGGAGGATCGGCCACAGGTACCACGGGTTGCCCGTGGGGCCGAAGCGGGCGAGGGCGTCCTGTGCCGCGGCGAGCGCGCCCGGCAGATCGCCCTCGGCCGTCCGGCGGTCGATGAGGAGGCACGCGTACGCGCCCGAACCGAACCGGCTGAGCCGGGTGGCGAGCCGTCCGAGCCGGTCGGCCAGCGTGTCCAGCAGAGGCGTCTCGCCCCTGGCCAGGGCCACCTGGGCGCGGAAGACGACCAGCAGCCCGCGCAGCGGCGGATTGGGGTCCAGCCGCATCGCCTCCTCGTAGGAGGCGGCCAGGTCGTCCCAGCGCCCGAGGGCGAACTGCGCCTCGACCAGGTTGCTCGCGATGTAGCCGCCCCCGGCGCGGGCCTGCCCGAGGCGGTGCGCCAGGGCGATGCCCTCCCGCGCGGTCGCGATCGCCTCGGCGTGCCGGCACTCCACGATGAGCCCGGCGGAGAGGTTGACGTAGGCGCGCAGCAGCCTGCGGGCCGAGCCGCCGCGCTCGGCCATGCTCCGCGAGCCCTCCAGCGCGTCGTTCGCGGAGACCAGATCGCCCTTGACCGCCGCGACGAACGCGCTGGTGGTGAGGGCGTCTGAGGAGGCCACGGCGTCGCCGAGCCGGGCGGCGAGCGCGACCGCCTCCTCGATCATCGCGTGCCCGGTCTCGGTCTGGCCGATCTCGGTCAGCTCCCCGCCGAGCAGGGCCAGTACCGAGGCCCGCACCGGCCCCGGCCCGGGCACGAGGCGTTCGGCGGCGCGCAGGTCCGCGAGCGCGCCCGGCCCGCCGCCGAGGGACCGCAACCGCGCGCGTTCCAGATGGACCAGGGCCTTGCGCTCCGGCTCGGCGGCACCGTCCAGGGCGTCGAGCGCGGCCGAGGCCAGGCGCAGCCCCCGGTCGGTCTCGCCGCACGCGTACGCGGTCTCGGCGGCGCGTTCGAGCACGGCGGTGTGGTCCGCGCCGATGCGCGCCGACGCGCCGGGCACGCGTTCCCACAGTTCGAGGACCAGTTCCAGCATCTGCAGGCCCTCGGCATAGGACAGGGCGGCGGCGCACTCGGCGGCGGCGTCCCAGGCGGCGAGCAGCGCGCGTTCGTTGTCGTGCGCCGCCGCCCAGTGCGCGGCCAGTTCGGCGCTCGGCCGGCCGCCCGTGCCCAGCGCGGGGTCCGCGGCCAGCGCCTCGGCGTAGCGGCGGTGCAGCGCGGTGCGCTCGCCGGGCAGCAGTTCGCCGCGTACGGCCTCACGGATCAGGGCGTGCCGGAAGGCGTAACCGTGCTCGTCGGTGACCAGGACGTTGCCGGTCACCGCCGGGCGCACGAGGTCCGACAGCGCCGCGTCGTCCAGCCCGGTGACGGCGGCCAGCAGCGCGTGCCCCGCGTGGTCGCCTGCGACGGTGGCCACCCGCAGCACCCGCTGGGTCTCCTCGGGCAGCCGCTGGACGCCGGAGAGCAGCAGGTCGCGCAGCGACTCCGGCAGGTCGTCCGCGGGCGTGCCGTCCGGGCCCAGCGCCGCCTCCACGAACAGCGGGATGCCCTCGCTGCGGGCGTGCACCAGCTCGGCCAGCGCGGGATCGGCCGCGTGCCCGAGCAGGCCGCCGAGCTGGGCGGCGACCTCGGCGCGGGTCAGCCGGGGGAGTTCCAGCCGGGTGACGATGCCGACCCGGGAGAGCTCGGCCAGCAGCGGGCGCAGCGGGTGGCGGCGGTGCAGGTCGTCGGCGCGGTAGGTGACCGCGAGCAGGACGCCCACGCCGTTCAGGTTGCGGGTCAGGAAGCTCAGCAGGTCGCGGGTGGAATGGTCCGCCCAGTGCGCGTCCTCGACGATCAGTACGGCGGGCCGGTCGGCGGCCAGCCTGCCCAGCAGCGCCAGGACGTGCTCGAACAGCCGCATCCGCGCGATGTCCCTGTCGGTCTCGGCGGGCGGGGTGCCCAGTTCGGGCAGCAGCCGGGACAGGTCGCCCGCCGAGTCGTGCGGCAGCAGCGCGGTGGTCCGCTCGGGCCCGAGGTCGCGTACCAGGCCGCGCAGCGCGGCGGTGAACGGCGCGTACGGCAGGCCCGACGAACTCAGCTCGACGCAGCCTCCCGCCAGCACCCGCGCCCCCGCCCGCTCGGCGCGGGCGGCGAACTCGCGGGTCAGCCGGGTCTTGCCGACCCCGGCCTCGCCGCCGATCAGGATGACGCGCGGGTCGCCCTCGCGGGCCTTGCCGAGCGCGCCGAGAAGTACGGCCAGCTCGGGTTCGCGCCCGGCGAAGACGGGGCTGACCTGGTGAAGGGGCACAGGCCCACAAAATACCGGTTCGACCGGCCTGTCCCTAGAGCCAGTCGCGGCGCTTGAAGATCTGGTAGAGCAGGACGCAGGTGCCCATCACCGCGATCGTCGAGACCCAGAACCCCCACGGCTGCCCCTCCCCGGGATAGGGGACGTTCTGGCCGTAGAAACCCGTGATCATGGTGGGCACCGCGATGATCGCGGCCCAGCTCGTGACCCGCTTCATGATGTCGTTGAGCCGGTAACCCTGCAGCGTCAGATGGGTCTCCCTGATGTTGCCCACCAGCTCGCGCAGCGACTCCGTCCACTCGCTCACCCGCAGCACGTGGTCGTAGACGTCCTGGTAGTAGGGGGCCATCTCGGGGCGGACGATGCGCAGGTCGCAGCGGATCACGCCGCTGACCAGCTCGCGCATCGGCAGGACCACCCGGCGCAGGGTGACCAGGTTCTTGCGCAGCTCGAACAGGCGGCGCTGCAACTCGTGGCGGTTCGCGGTGGGCTGGTCGGTGAAGAGCTGGTCCTCCAGCGCCTCCACCTCGTCGTCGAGGCATTCCACAAGGGCGAAGTGATCGTCCACGATGTAGTCGAGCAGGCCGTGTAACAGGAACGCGACCCCGCTGGCGGCGTGCTCCTTGGCCTGGTCCCACCGCCTGACCACCTCGCCGATGTCGAAGTGGTCGTTCTCGCGTACGGTGACCAACGCGTTCTTGGTGACGAAGATGGACACCTCGGTCAGTTCCAGCGGGCCTTCTCTCAGCCGCGCGTGGTAGGCGGTGAGGAAGAGGTGACTCTGGTAAGTGTCGATCTTGGGACGCTGGTGCTCGGACAGCACGTCCTCCACCGCCAGCTCGTGCAGGCCCAGCTCCTCGCTGATCACCGTCAGCTGTTCGTGAGTGGGCGCGCAGAGGTCGAACCATACGGTGGCGGCGGGGTCGGCGATGTGGTCGGACACGTCGGCGATGGGGAATCCCTCCGCCTTGAGCACGCCGTCGCGGTAGAGCCGTGTATGCGACATGTCCGCCAACAATAGTCTCGTCCCGTGCGCCGGATCTGCGGGCGCCACCGGCCTTCGCGTGCGCGGCGCCCGGACATGCTCCTTGCCGCGATCCGGTCCGCGAAACCTGGGTGCCGCTGTCCGGCCTGCCGGGCCGGATCGCGGCGAGCACGGTCGTCGTCACCCCGCCCGGCATCCCCATGCTGATGCCGGGCGAGTCGGCCGGGCCCGCGGACGGCCCGCTGCTGCGCTACCTGCGCGCCCTGGAGGAGTTCGACCTGGCCTTCCCCGCCCTCGCCGGCGACATCCACGGCGCGCACCGCGACGGCGCGGGCCGCTACCGGATCGAGGTGATGGCCACCGGCCACGCTGACCTCTAGGTAAGTACCCCACCTGAAAGTGGGTACTTGCGTCCCCGGTCGTGCCTCCACCAGGCTGAACGTCGGACTGGACGACCAGGGGGACGCAGGGGGACATGGACATGACGAAGACGGCGGTGACCGTGCTCGGGCTGGGCGCGATGGGGCGGGCGCTGGCGGAGGCGGCGCTCGCCGCGGGCCACCCGACCATCGTGTGGAACCGCTCGGCGGGCAAGGCCGACGACCTGGTGGCCAGGGGCGCGGTGCGCGCCGCCACGGTCACCGAGGCGGTGCGGGCCGCCCCCGTCGTGATCGCCTGCGTGCTCGACTACCCGGTGCTGCGCGACCTGCTCACCCCGGCCGCGGGCGAGCTGGCCGGGCGGGCGCTGGTCAACCTGACCAACGGCACTCCGGACGACGCCCGCCGTACGGGGGAGTGGGTGGCCGGGCACGGGGGCGACTACCTGGACGGCGGGATCATGGCGGTGCCGCAGATGATCGGCCGGCCGGGGGCGCTGATCCTCTACAGCGGGTCGCGCGAGGTCTTCGACCGGCACCGGGCCGTGCTCGACGTGCTCGCAGAAAGCGACCACCTAGGGGCCGACGCGGGGCTCGCCGCCCTGTACGACCTGGCCATGCTCGGCGGGATGTACGGCATGTTCGCCGGGGCCCGGCACGCCGCCGCCCTGGTCGCCACCGTCGGCGGCGACCCGGTGCGGTTCGTGGAACAGCGGCTCGTCCCGTGGCTGACCGCCCTGTTGCCGGTACTCCCCAGCACCGCCGAGGCCGACGACCCGGCCGACTCGTCCGTGGCCATGCAGCGGGTCGCCATCGCCAACATCATCCGCGCCTCCCGCGAGCAGGGCCTGTCCGGCGACCTGCTCGCCCACCTGCTGGCCCCGATCGCGCCGCCCGCCGATCCCCGGATCACCGAGGACGTCCTGCGGCTGGCCGACCGCACGGCCGGGTAGCGCGGTCAGTCGCCGGAGCCCATCGGGGCTCTGGCCGCCAGGGCGGCGGTGACGGTGAGCATGGCCGCGCTGAGCCCGAACACGCCGAGCACGCTGGTGATCCCGGCGACGGCCCCGGCGGCCGCCGGGACGACCACCTGGCCCAGACGGTTGCCGGTGAGGCGCAGGGCCAGGGCGGTGCCGCGTTCGCCGGGGCGGGCGCGACCGGCCACCCAGGACAGCGTGAGCGGCTGGCCGATGCCGAGGGCGAAGCCCATCACCGCGACCACGGGCACCGCGGCGGCCAGCCCGCAGAACGGGAAGGCGGCCAGGCTGACGGCGGCGGTGACGGTGCTCGCCACGAGGACCGGCCGCCGGCCGTACCGGATGATCAATCGTTCCATGGCGAGCCTGCTGGTGATGGTGGTGCAGGCGCGCAGCGCCAGCAGCCAGCCCACCGCCACCACGCCGATGCCCTGCTCCTGGCCCCAGGCGGGCAGGTAGGCGACCACCAGATCGACGGTGGACACGGTGGCCATGCTGGTCACCATGGCCTGCCACATGCCGGGGCGGCGCAGCGTGCCCAGCAGCGGTGGCCGTCCGTCCGCGTCGGGGCGGCGTGGAGCGTTCCTGGAGCCGACGCGTAGCGTGCCCACTCCCGCCGCCAGGCCGAAGGCCGCGCCGACCGCGAGCGCGCGGGTGGTGCCGTCGTCCGCGCCGCCGCTGGCCACCAGCGCCGCCGTGGGCGGGCCGATGAGCTGGCCGAGCGAGGTGAAGACCGTGAACAGCCCGTACGCGCGGTCGTGCCCGTGCACCGAGACCCGGTTGGCGATGATCGCCTGCTGGGCCACCACCGAGCACAGGTGGCCGAGCCCGAACAGCGCGTTCAACAGGACCAGCGCCCACAGCGAGCGGGTCACGGTGAGCGTCGCCGCGCTGCCCGTGATCAGCACCGCGCCGAGCACCGCCGCGGCGCGCTCGCCCGCGGCGTCCACCCAGCGCCCGACCGGCACCGCCAGGAACAGCGGCAGCACCGCGAAGCCCGCGGTGATCAGCCCGATCCCGAGGTTGCCCGCGCCGATCTCGATGGCCCGGTAGCTGACCATCGGCCGGGTCGCGAACGTCGCCGCCTGGACGCACACGGACACCACCATCAGCGGCGCGAACCACCCGCGCGCCCATTCCCGGCTCACCGGGCCCGCCTCGCGGTGACACCGCGGAAATGGTCTACCGGTCGGCTCTGGCTCTCCGGCGTCATGCGCCCGCCGGCGCGAGCCGCGTGCGGGCGAGGCGACGGTGTCCGGCTCCGGGAGGACGGGCCGTGCCAGCGGAGACCTGATATGTCGCCATACGCGCCCCCTCTTTCCGACATTGGCCCCGTATGCCCTCATGCATACACGTATCCCGGCTGATGATCGTCGCCGGGGGTGACGGAGGGCCCGCAGGGGCCCGGCACCGCAATATCTGATCTTGGATGCGATGGCGTATCGGTTTCTCGATGTCCGGCGCCGTCGTCCTGCGATGAGCGGCCCTACAACGGGCAGAAGACGTTAGGCGCAGGAAGCGAGTTCACCGTCGCGGTACTCGCCGCGCCCATCTCGGACAAACCGCGGAGGCGAAGTCGGGCGGCGCGCGGCCACCGGTACGGCCCGCCCATAATGCCGGAGCCCTTGCCCGCGACTTGTTCTCCGGGCACGCATGACCTCCCATCCGCATTGTGCCCAACGCACAACAGATTTGAAGCGACAAACAGCGCAGGACGGGATTGAAGAGCCGTTATACCTCCTCATATGACGGGTATAGCCTTTGTTCGGCCACCGGCCCGGACACGCAGAAACCCTCTCCCGGAGTAGGGAGAGGGTTTCGGGGGTCCCTGCAAGAGACAGATCACGAGGGGCGGGCGGACACCGAACCCCGTTCCGGGTGGGGCGTGCCGGCTACCGCCTCGTCCATTCGCCGGAGTCTTCGCCACATCTGCGTCGCAGGGTCACTACAACGCCGAATGCGGACGCGCCGACCCCGGTTTCCTGCGGAGTCGCGTGGCACTGCTGAACCTTTTCGGCCTCAAGCCCGCCGGCCGGGCCTGGCACCTCTGGTGCCATACCCGCTGACCAGGCGCTTCGCCACCATATCGGACCGGGTCCGATTGCGCCTGCGCGGCCTTCCCCCCAGGCCGGGCGACGGGTCGAAAAGGGTCAGTGCGCGGCCTCGTACTGCTCGACGATGGTGGAGGCGATCCGGCCGCGCTCGCTTACCGAGAGCCCGTGCTGCTTGGCCCATTCCCGGATCTCCTTGGACCTTTGCCGCGTCATTGCGGGGGTCAGACCCGAGCCGCTCCTGACCCTGCGTCCCGGCCGTTCCCGGCGCACCGGGCGAGCGGCGTTGATATAAGGGGCCAGCGCCTTGCGAAGGTGCTCCTCGTTCTTCTCGGACAGGTCGATCTCGTACTCATCGCCATCCAACCCGAACTTTGTGGTACTAGTAGCCTCGCCACCGTCGAGGTCGTCGATGAAGATCTCTCTAATCTGCTTTGCCATGACTACTAACTCCACGGATGTCTGTCTGATGTTGCGGGTACTATAGCACCCATACGATCTGCTGCCTGTTTTTTGCTCACAGTTGTCCCGCCAACAGTTCCGGTAGGGCCGGGATCCCCTATGAAACAGGCGTATCGGCAGGCCGGAACTGTCGCCAGAACTGCTTGTCACCAAGCGCGACTTTCTTCCGGGCTATAGTCCGCGATCTCTATGGGCGGCCCGCCATTGGGGCGTCACTTGAACACCGTGGTCACGATCGGCGGGGCGGGTCGCGAGCGGAAGGCCCTGGGGTGCCCGCCCGTGGTCTCCGGGTGTGGCAGATGCACGCACTGTGACCATCGCCGGGCGTACCGTGCCGCCGGGGAGTGGGAAGCGGCGGGGGCGGCGGGCGGTGCGCGTCATCGGCTCGGCGGGAGTCCGTGCGCACCCGGCCGCGCCGGGAAAAGCAGGAGCCGCCGCGTGCGGGGGATCACGCGACGGCTCCCAAGGGTGATCGCACATGAATGGCTATGCCAGCCGGGCGCCTCGGTGTGCGCCTTTCGTGGTCGCCATTAACAGGACCAGAGTAATTCCTCCGATCGGATTTATCGACCCCTCTCCGAATCTTTTTGTCAGTGAGCCTGCGGCGCGCGCTCCGGCGGGCGGTACGCCGAGATCACGGCGAGAATCGTTTTCACAAGTGTCGGCGGCCGGTGAATCCGGTGGGCCGCCGGTCGTTCGCGGTATGGTCCGGCCACCGGAGATCGGGCGGCGTGGCCGGGCTGGCCCCCCGGGGTGGGAATCGCACCCGCCGAACCCGGTGGCTCCCATTCCGCCCGATCGCGCCGCGCCGCCGGGCGTACGGCGCTGAGCACGCGCTATGCGAGTCCGCCGGCGATTCCCGAAGAGGCAGGCATCCGCCCCGCTACCGCCCGCCGGCGGGCGGCGAAGCGGGCGCCACGGTGGACGCGGCGGGCCGGGACCGCGCGGTCCACGTGGGGTCGCGCGGCGGGTCACGGCCGGTGCTGAATGCTATACCTTCCCTCCGGTGGAGGGTTTTCCGCCCGGCCGTTCCTGAATACCCCTCGGCATCGCATGATTTCGAACAAAGCGCCGCCCCGCGGCCTCTCGACCGGCGGGGCGGGCGCTCCGGTAAACCATCCGGGCGGCGGCCATATGCAGAGAGCATCCGGCGCGATACCGCAATGGAATCCGGGAAATTTCTTTCTGATCAGCGGAAGCCGCGCAGCCGCAGGCTGTTGCCCACCACGAAGACCGAGGAGAAGGCCATCGCGGCCCCGGCGATCATCGGGTTGAGCAGACCGGCCGCGGCCAGCGGCAGGGCGGCCACGTTGTAGGCGAACGCCCAGAACAGGTTGCCCTTGATCGTCCGCAGCGTGCGCCGGGACAGCCGGATCGCGTCCGGGGCGACCCGGAGGTCACCGCGGACCAGCGTCAGGTCCGACGCCTCGATCGCGGCGTCGGTGCCGGTGCCCATGGACATCCCCAGGTCGGCCTGGGCCAGCGCGGCGGCGTCGTTGACACCGTCGCCCGCCATGGCAACCACCTTGCCCTCGGCCTGCAGCCGCTTGACGACGTCCACCTTGTCGGCGGGCAGCACCTCGGCGATCACCTCGTCGATGCCGACCTCGGCGGCGACGGTCTTGGCGACCGCCTCGTTGTCACCGGTCAGCAGGACCGGCGTGAGCCCGAGGCGGCGCAGCCCGGCGATCGCCTCCGCGCTGGTCGGCTTGACCGCGTCGGCCACCACCAGGATGGCCCGGGCCTTGCCGTCCCAGCCGACGGCCACCGCCGTACGGCCGCTCTCCTGGGCCTCCGCGAAGGCCCGCTCCAGCTCCGCGGGCAGGTGCTGGGACCACTCGGCCAGCAGCCGGGGCCGCCCGACGAGCACCGCGTGCCCGTCGACCATGCCCTGCACGCCGAGTCCTTCGATGTTGACGAAGTCGGTCACGGCCGCGCCGGAGCCCGCCGCGCGGGCGACGGCCTGGGCGATCGGGTGCTCCGACGCGCCTTCCAGCGCGCCGGCCAGGCGCAGTACCTCCGCGCGGTCCTCGCCCTCGGCGGTGTGGACCTCGGCCAGCGTCATCCTGCCCTCGGTGACCGTGCCGGTCTTGTCCAGCACGATCGTGTCGACCGCGCGGGTGGACTCCAGCGCCTCGGGACCCTTGATCAGGATGCCGAGCTGCGCGCCCCGGCCGGTGCCGACCAGCAGCGCGGTCGGGGTGGCCAGGCCCAGGGCGCACGGGCAGGCGATGATCAGTACCGCGACGGCCGCGGTGAACGCCGCCCCCGCGCCGCCCCCGGTGCCCAGCCAGAACCCGAGCGTGCCCACGGCCAGCGCGATCACGATCGGCACGAAGACGCCGGAGATCCGGTCGGCCAGGCGCTGGACCTTGGCCTTGCCGGTCTGGGCCTCCTCCACCAGGCGCGCCATCTGGGCGAGCTTGGTGTCGGCGCCGACGCGCGTGGCCCGCACCACGAGCCGGCCGCCCGCGTTGACGGTCGCGCCGGTCACCGCGTCGCCCGGACTCACCTCGACGGGGACCGACTCGCCGGTCAGCATCGAGGCGTCCACGGCGGAGGAGCCCTCCTCGATGACGCCGTCCGTGGCGATCTTCTCGCCCGGCCGTACGACGAAGCGGTCGCCCACCGCGAGCTGGTCGGCGGGGATGCGGGTCTCCACGCCGTCGCGGAGCACCGCGACGTCCTTGGCTCCCAGCTCCAGCAGCGCCCGCAGCGCCGCCCCCGCGCGGCGCTTGGCGCGGGCCTCGAAGTAGCGCCCGGCCAGGATGAACGCGGTCACCCCCGCCGCGGCCTCCAGGTAGATGTTGCCCGACCCGTCGGTGCGCTCGATGGCGAACGAGAACGGGTGGGTCATGCCCGGGATGCCCGCCGTGCCGAAGAACAGCGCCCAGAGCGACCAGCCGAGCGCGGCGATCGTGCCCATGGACACCAGCGTGTCCATGGTCGCGGCGCCGTGCCGCAGGTTGGTCCAGGCGGCGCGGTGGAACGGCCAGCCCGAGTAGACCACGACCGGCGCGGCCAGCGTCAGCGACAGCCACTGCCAGTGGGTGAACTGCAACGGCGGGATCATCGCCATCGCGATCACCGGCACGGCCAGCACCACAGCGGTGATCAGCCGCTGACGCAGCGGGCGCAGCTCATCGGGCTCGTCCTGCTCGCCCGATCCGGCGGCGGGCTCGGGTGCGGGCAGCGCCGCGCCGTACCCGGCCTTCTCCACCTCGGCGACCAGGGCCGCCGGGTCGATGTCCGGGCCGAAGGTGACCTTGGCCTTCTCGGTGGCGTAGTTGACCGTGGCGGTCACGCCGTCCAGCTTGTTGAGCTTGCGCTCGATCCGGTTGGCGCAGGAGGCGCAGGTCATGCCGGAGATCGAGAGTTCGACGGCGTTCTGCGCGCCGTCGGTGACAGAGGACATCATCAACTCCTGTCCGGCTCAGTGCCCGTGTCCGGGCGATTCGGCCGATTCAGTCGATTCGGCCGATGCGGCGGGCTCCGGCGTCCCCTTGGCGGGAGCCGTCCGCGCGGTGAAGTCGGCCGTGCGCACCTTGCCCTTGTGCTGGAAGTCCAGGAAGAGGCGGTAGTCGCCACCGCTCGGCACTTCAGCGTAGAAGGCGATCTCCGGCCCGGCCGCGCCGGACTCCTCCGGGTGGACGTGCAGGTAGGCGAGGTCGCCCGCGCGCAGGGCCACCAGGTGACCGTAGGCGCCGAGGTAGCGTTCCAGGTCGGTGACGGGCTTGCCGTCCTTCTCGACGCGCAGCGTGAGCTTGGAGGCCAGGCCCGGCGTCAGCTCGCCGTCGAGGGTGACGGTGTAGCCGTCCACCTGCGCGGTACGGCTGACGGCGGGCAGCGGGGCGGGGGCGTAGTCGCCCGCCGCGCCGAGGTCGATGCCGAGGGTCAGCCCCAGGTGGCCGCTGGGCACGAAGTCGGCGAACGCCCGGTAGGGGCCGCCCTTCGGCAGGGTCAGCGGTATCGACCACTCGCCGCCCTTCTGTACCGGGTGCAGGTGCTGGAACTCCGTCAGGTCCCTGGAGACGACGATGAAGTGCATCTTCTTGTCATGGTTCACATCGAAGTCGGTCACGGGCCGGCCGTCGGCCCGGGTCACGGTGAACCGGAAATCGATTGGTTCGCCCGCCTTAAAGGCGGTCGCCACGGGTGTCAGGGTGAATCCGTTCTGGGACACCTGGAGCCCCCCAGGGGTATCGCTGGAACTCTCGTCCGTTTCGCCATGCGTGTGTTCGCCGGCCGGCTCGCTCGCGCCCTCGCCCGCGTGCGTGCTGCTGTGGCCCTTGGCGGGAGGCGGCGCGCCGGGCCCGGCCAGGCCGCCCAGCCCGAGCGCGCCGCCGAACACGACGACCAGCCCGGCCGCGTAGACGCCCAGCTTGGCGGCGGCGTTCACGACGCCTCCGCCGCGCTCGCCAGGGTGTAACCGGCCTCGGTGACGGCCGCGCCGATCGCGGACGCGTCCGCCGGGCCGTCACTGTGCACGGTCAGCAGCCCGGTGGACAGGTCGACCTCCACCCCGGTCACCCCAGGGACCTCGGAGACCTCCTCCTTCACCGAGTTGACGCAGTGTCCGCAGGTCATTCCGATCACGGTGTAGGTGGCGGTGCTCATATCGATGACTCCTCTTTCGGCGCGGGGTTTTCAGGTGGATCAGGAGCGAACGAGGCGGGCGATCGCGTCGGACGCCTCTTTGACCTTGGCGTCGGCCTCGGCGCCGCCCTGGGCGACGGCGTCGGCGACACAGTGCGCCAGGTGTTCCTCGAGCAGGGAGAGCGCGAAGGACTGGAGTGCGGAGTTGGCCGCGGAGACCTGCGTGAGGACGTCGATGCAGTACTTCTCGTCCTCCACCATGCGGGCCAGGCCGCGCACCTGCCCCTCGATGCGCCGCAGCCGCCGCAGATGGTCTTCCTTGCGCGGAGTGTAACCGGCCATAACTCCCCCTTCCGTCCGTTCGTTACGCTCAACACGTTACCCCCCTAGGGTATTCCGAGCGCAAGTGGGTCGCCTGATCCGGACATGGCGTGCCTCAGCGGGCGCGGCCGAGCGTGCTCTCCCGGAGCACCAGCTCGTGGCCGACCCGTACCTCGCGCGCCGGACCGGCCGTGGCCCCGCTCAGGCGGGCGGTCAGCAGCCCGACCGCTTCGTCGGCGATGCGCCGCTTGTCCGGGGCGACGGTGGTGAGGGACGGCGTGCCGTACCGGCCGTCGTCGATGTCGTCGAACCCGGCCACCGCGACCTGGCCGGGCACGTCCACCCCGCGTTCGTACAGCGTGCGCAGCGCGCCCAGGGCGAGCAGGTCGTTGCCGCAGAAGACGGCGTCGGGCGGCTCGGGGGAGTCGAGCAGGCGGGCCATCGCCCGCGCCCCGTCCGCGCGCAGGTAGTCGTCCACCGCGGCCACCAGGCCGGCGTGGACCGGCAGTCCGGCCTCGGTGAGCGCCTGGCGGTGGCCGAGCAGCCGCAGCCGGGCGGTCTCGCCCCCCGCGTCGTGCCGCGCGCCGATCGCGGCCACCCGGCGGCGGCCGAGCCCGATCAGGTGCGCGGTCGCCTCCCTGGCCGCCGCCACGTTGTCCACCGCCACATGGTCGGCCGACCCGGGCTGGACGCGTTCGCCGAGCAGCACCAGCGGCGTGTCGTCGGAGCGGGCCGCCAGATCCTCGGGGCCGAACGCGAGCGGGCTGAAGATCAGCCCGTCGATCAGGTGCGCCCGCAGGCCGGAGGCGACCCGGAGTTCGCGTTCGCGTTCGCCGCCGGTCTGGTCGATCAGCACGGTCAGCGAGCGCTCCTCGGCGGCGGCCACCACCAGCCCGGCCAGCTCGGCGAAGTACGGGATGCGCAGGTCCGGTACGGCCAGCGCGATGATCCCCGAGCGCCCGCCGCGCAGGCTGCGGGCCGAGGGGTTGGGCCGGTAGTTCAGCTCCGCGACGGCCTCTTCGACCCGGGCGCGGGTGGCCGGTGCGACGTGGACATAGCCGTTGACCACGTTGGACACGGTCTTCACCGACACACCCGCGAGCCTGGCGACGTCCTTCAGCCCGGTGCGCCGCCCGGTCTCGCCCGCTTCCCGACCCATGCCCCGCCTCCGGTGACCTCGTCGCTGGGACGGGCGCAGCCTACAACGACGCGTCGCGGAACGTCAGGCCGAAGGTCACCGGCCGGGCGCGGAGGCGGTGGCGAGGTGACACGCCGGGTCCGCAGGCGGCCGTGCCCAGGCCGTGCTGGGCGAGGTCCAGGTTGACGTGCACGGCGTCGCCCGGCGTCAGGTCGGTGAGGTGCCGGGCGGCGTCCAGGTCCTCGCTCGTCCAGCGGCGCACGGTCAGCCCGAAGACCGGGTCGCCCTCGATGCGGAGCCTCCCGCCGAGCACGGCCCACCGCACGTCGGCCCGGTGGCCGTTCTCCTGCGGGAACACGTAAGGGGTCTGCATCTGATCGACGGTCATCGCGTACCTGCCGATCCGGGCGGCCCGGTGACTGTCGGGGTACGCCTCGCCGGGGCCCCTGCCGTACCACTCGACCGTGCCGAACGCCGCGGGCAGCGCGAGGCGCAGGCCGATCCGCGGCAGCGGGAAGTCCCACTCGCCGCGCGGCTCGGCGGTGACGGTGAGCCGCAGCCGATCGCCGGTCAGCGCCTGCCAGCGATAGGTCGCGAACATGGCCCGGTCGTGCCCGGCCGCGGCGGCCACCGTGCGGACGGTCAGCGCGCCGGGCGCGCGTTCCACGTCGATCACGCGGTGCCGCAGCCGGTGCAGGCCCGCGCGCCGCCAGACCTCGGCGTGGGGGGCGGGGCCGCCCGCGTCGTTGCCGGTCGGGGCCCGCCACAGGTCCAGGCGCGGACCGCTGACCAGGTGTACGCCGCCGACGCGCAGCAGCCGCCCGTCGTCGCCGAACACCCCAGGGCTTTGAGCGGCGTGTGCGCGGGCGGGCGCCTGGGCGGGGACGATCCGGCCCTGCCCCCAGGCGACCTCGTGCCCGGCCTTCGCCCAGGGCTCGTCGGCCGCCAGCACCGCGCGGACGGTCAGCCAGGTCTCTGCCCCGGTGCCGGGCAGCGCCGGGACGGGCGGCTCCGCCCGGCCGCCCGCCGCGACCGGGGGCACGTCGAGCGCGCCCCGCGCGACCTCGGTCCCTTCCTCTTCCAGGGTCCAGACGAACGCCAGGTGCGCGAGGTCGCGGAAGTCGTGCAGGTTCTCGATCACGATCGATTCGGCGACGGTGATCCGTACCGGTTCGACCGCCTTCTTGAACTCCAGCAGCCCCGGCGAGGGTGTCCGGTCGGGGAAGACCAGCCCGTCGATGACGAAGGGGCCGTCGTGCGGGTCCTCGCCGAAGTCGCCGCCGTACCCGAAGCCGTACTCCGGATGCGCGAGCCCGTGGTCGATCCACTCCCACACGAAGCCGCCCTGACACCGCGGATAGGTGTGGAAGAGCTCCTGGTACTCCGCGAGCAGCCCCGGCCCGTTGCCCATCGCGTGCGCGTACTCGCACAACACGAACGGCAGGCCGGGATGGCGGTCGCCGCGCCCGATCCGCTCGACCTCCTCCACCGGCGCGTACATCCGCGAGTGGACATCGACGTAGGCGGCGTCCTGGCCGGGCTCGTAGTGGATCGGCCGGGAGGGGTCGCGCCCGCGCGTCCACTCGGCCATCGCGCGCAGGTTCTCCCCGGTCCCCGCCTCGTTGCCGAGCGACCACATGATCACGCTGGGGTGGTTCTTGTCGCGCTCGACGGTGCGGCGCATCCGGTCCAGGAGGGCATCGCGCCAGCGCGGGTCGGCGCTGGGATTGCCCCGCCAGCCCACCCGGCTGAACCCGTGGGTCTCCAGGTCGCACTCGTCGATCACCCACAGGCCGTACTCGTCGCACAGGTCCAGGAAACGGGGGTGCGGCGGGTAGTGGCTGGTGCGGACGGCGTTGACGTTGTGCCGCTTCATGGCCAGGACGTCGGCGAGCATGGTGGCCTCGTCCAGCGCGCGGCCGGTGCCCGGGTGGAACTCGTGCCGGTTGACCCCGCGGAACAGCACGCGCTCGCCGTTCACCTTGAGCAGGCCGTCCTCGATCGCGACGGTCCGGAAGCCGATGCGCAGCGGCACGTCCTCGCCGCCGCACCGCAGTACACCGTCATAGAGCCGGGGGACCTCGGCCGACCACGGCTCCACCCCGTCGATGCGCAGGTCGCCGGGGACGACATCGGCCAGGCCGAGCCCGGGGGCCGTGAGGGTCGCCGGGGCGGAGGTCTCGATCCGCAGCCTGCCCTGGCCGGTGCGGTGGCCGTAGTCGGCGTGGACGAAGAAGTCACGGAGGACCGGCGTGGCAAGCAGCACCACATCACGAAAAATCCCGGACAACCACCACATGTCCTGGTCTTCCAGGTAGCTCCCCGGAGACCACTGGTGCACCCGTACGGCCAGCACGTTCCGCCCCGCCACCAGCGCGCCCGACACGTCGAACTCCACCGGCAACCGGCTCCCCATCGAAAAGCCCAGCTCCCGCCCGTTGAGCCAGGCCCGGAAACAGGAGTCCACCCCCTCGAACCGCAGCACGCCACCCCGCCCGCCCCACCCCTCCGGGACCTCGAACTCCCTGCGGTAGTCGCCCGTCGGGTTCTCGTCGGGCACGAACGGGGGATCGAGCGGGAAGGGGTAGGTCACGTTCGTGTAGGCGGGACCACCGTGGCCGTGGAGCTGCCACATGCCGGGCACGGGAAGCTCGTCCCAGCCGGAGAAGTCCGCGTCGACCGGCGCGCCCGCGGCCGTGGGGGAGAGGCGGAACCGCCATCGTCCATTGAGGTCGATACGGGGAGACCTGGCGGCGAACGCGGCGCGCGGCCCGAGCCGGCCCGCCCCCGGGGCGAACCCGGCGAGGTAGTCCGTCACAGCCGCAGCCTACCCGCGCCGCCCCCGGACCTCCGGGCGATGCGGCAGGTCAGCGAGTGGACTCGCGCACCACGAGAGTGGCCGGGACGGTGAGCACGCCGCCCGCCGGGGGCGTGCCGCCGATGGCCTCCAGCAGGTACCGGGCCGCCGTCCGGCCGATCTCCGCCAGGTTCAGATCGACGCTGGTGAGCGGCGGACGCGCGCCGAGCGCCATCGGCTCCCAGTTCTCGAACCCGATCAGCGCCACGTCGTCGGGCACCTTCCTGCCGTGCTCGCCCATCGCCTCGGCGACCCCGCGGGCGATCTGGTCGCTGCCGCAGAACACCGCGTCCACGTCGGGGCGGGCGCGCAGCAGGATACCCGCGGCCTGCCGTCCCCACTCCTCGCTCCACTCGCCGAACAGCGGCTCCGCCGCGGGCCGCAGCTCGGCCTCGGCCAGCGCGGCGGCCAGGCCCGCCGCCCGCTGCCCGGCCGCGAGGTACCGCCGGGGCCCGGTGATGTGCCCGATCCGGCTGCGGCCCGCCGCCAGCAGGTGGCGCGCGGCCAGTACGCCGCCGCCGCGGTCGTCGGGCACCACCGAGAAGTCGCCCGGCGCGGCCGACCGGCTGACCGTGTGGATCACCGGGACCGGCAGGTCGCCCAGCCCGTTCCGGGTCTCGGCCCGGCGCCCGGTCGCCACGATCCCCTCCACCCGGCGGGCCAGCAGGCGTTCCACGTGGTGCCGCTCCCTGATCGGGTCATTGCGGGTGTCGCAGGTGAACACCGAGATCTCCCCGGGCGCGAGGGAGTCCTCGATACCGAGCATCACCGGGACGCTGAACCGGCTGAAACCGTCGCAGGCGATCAGGCCGATGGTGTGCGTACGGCCCGCCAGCAGGCCCTGCGCCAGCGGGTTGGGCCGGAACCCGAGCCGGTCGGCCACCGCCGCCACCCGCGCCCTGGTCTCGGCGCGCAGCTTGCCGCGGCCGTTGAGCACCTTGGAGACCGTGCCGATCGACACCCCGGAGGCCGCCGCCACGTCCCGGATCGTCACCGCCCGCGGCCGGTCCGGCCGCTCTTCCCGATCAGACACCCGGTCCCCCTCCGTGGCGGGGTTTCATGACCGGTCGATGTTATTCGATGGCATGCCGCCGCCCTGGGGATTACCGTTGTGACGTGGTGAGGGTGCGAAAGGAGAGGGTCGTGGGCCGCACGTCCCGTTGGCCGCACGGCCACGCCCTCCGGCGGAGTCGCGGGTAGCGATTCGCGGTGCCGCCGGGGAGCGCTGTGCGCCAGGCGGCTTTTCCTGGCTTGTTCCGGTCGGCATCCGGCCTGCCCGAAGGGAGTGGCGTCCCCCGGGCGGACCTGAGTGCGACCACGCCCTGGGTCCGGCGCCACGCCACGCCGGTACCCGGGGCAGGCCGCCGCCATCTGGACATGTCCGTACTTTCGGCCGGTACACCCGCCGGGTGTCATCTCCTACGCTGATCGCCGTGAACGTGCGGGACCGGGCCGTCCAGGTCGACATCGGGCTCGGGGCGGTGTTCGCGGCGGCCCTGGCGTTCCAGGCGTACCGGATCGCGCAGAGCTGGGGCGGCGGCCACTGGGTGTTCGGCTGCGCGGCCGGGGCGGTGGTGTCCGTGATCGCCCTCGTCCGGCGGCGCGAGCGGTGCTGGACGGCGGTGGCCGGGCTGGCGGTGGCCGTGGTCGCGATCCTGGCCGCCCGGTTCGGCGGGCTGCCCCGCGAGCCGAGCCCGGCCATGGCGCTGGCGCTGGCCGTCCTCGTCTCCTCGGCGGTGCGGGCGCTGCCCGCGCGCCAGGCGGTGGCCGTCGCGGGCGGCGGCCTCGCGGTCGCCACCGGGGCGCTGGCCGTCTTCGCGGGGGCCGCCGTGGCGGTGCTGAACGCCCTGGCCTGGGCCGCCGCCGTCGCGGCCGGGCTGTGGCCCCGGTACCTCGCGGGCCGCAGGCGCGCCGCCGCCGACCGGGTGCGGCGCGACGAACGCCTCCGCCTGGCCAGAGAGCTTCACGACATCGTCGCCCACCACATCACCGGCATCATCTTGCAGGCGCAGGCGGCGCAGGTGCTCGCCCGCAGGCGTCCGGAGGAGGTCGAAGGCTCCCTGGCCGGCATCGAGGCCGTTGGCGCGGGCGCGCTGGCCGCCACCCGCAGGGTGGTCGGGCTGCTGCGCGAGGCGGCACCCGGGACCGCCGTGCACGGCCCCCTCAGTGAGCTGGTCGAACGCTTCGACGGCGCCGAGATCACCGCGCGCCTGCCGACCGGCGACCCGGGCTGGCCGCCGGAGGTGGCCGGCACGGTGTACCGGGTCGTGCAGGAATCGCTCACCAACATCGCGCGGCACGCCACCGCCGCCCGATCGGTCTCCGTCAGCGTGGCGGAGGACGACAGCTTGATCACCATCGAGGTCACCGACGACGCGCCGAAACCGGCCCGGTCCCGCGCGGCCCGGCGCGCCGGTTATGGCCTGATCGGCATGCGGGAACGCCTGGAAGCCCTCGGCGGCACCCTTCACGCGGGCCCCGGCGATGTGTCCGGCTGGTCGGTCGTGGCCACCTTGCCGCTGCGCGGGCCACGATGAACGTCAGGATCCTGCTGGCCGATGACCAGGCGATGGTCCGCGCCAGCCTGCGGGTCATCCTGGAGGACCAGCCCGGCCTCAGCGTGGTCGCCGAGGCGGCCGACGGCGCGGAGGCGGTCGAACTGGCCCGCAGGCTGCGCCCGGACGTCTGCCTGGTGGACATCCGGATGCCCCGCCTGGACGGCATCGCGGTCACCCGCGCCCTGGCCGGGCCGGGGATCGCCGATCCGCTCAAGGTGATCGTGGTGACCACCTTCGACCTGGACGAGTACGTCCACGGGGCGCTGACCGAGGGCGCGGTGGGGTTCGTGCTGAAGGACGCGGGACCGGGCGTGCTGGTGGAGGCGGTACGCGCGGCGCACGCGGGCGATGCGCTGATCTCGCCGTCGGTCACCGTGCGGCTGCTGCGCCACCTCGCCGCCGCCACGGCCCCCGCCGCCCGCCCTCCGGCGCCGCCCCTGACGGACCGCGAGCTGGAGGTCGTGCGGGCCGCGGCCAGGGGGCGCACCAACCAGGAGATCGCCGCCGAGCTGTGCATCTCGCTGAGCACGGTCAAGGGCCATGTGGCGAGCGTCATGGCCAAGCTCGGCATGCGCAACCGCGTCGAGGTCGTCGTCTGGGCCTGGGAGAACCGCCTGCTGCCGCCCCGCTGATGCGGGTCAGGGGTGCAGCTCGTGCGCGGCGGCGTCCGGGGCGAGGGCGGTGATGCCGAGACCGGGGGCGGGAGAGAGGCGGACGAGGTCGCCGTCGTACTCGATGCCGCCGGACACCGGGGAACGGGTGAGCCAGAGGCCCGCGTCCAGGTCTTGGGCGGCGGTGCCGGTGAGGGTGGCGGCGAGGGCGGCGGAGGCGGCGATGCCCACGTGGCTCTCCATCATGCAGCCCGCCATCACGCCGAGCCCCGCCTCGGCGGCCAGTGCGAGCATCCGGCGGGCCTCGGTGATGCCGCCCGACTTGGCGAGCTTCACGTTGATCGCGTCGGCCGCGCCGTACCGGATGACCTGCCGCAGGTCGCGGAGGTTCCAGACGGACTCATCGGCCAGCACGGGCGTGGTGACGGCCGCGCGTACGGCGGCGAGCCCTTCGACATCGGCGGCGGGCACCGGCTGTTCCACGAAGTCGAGCCCGACGCCGGACTCCTCCCAGCGCCGGATCGCCGCGACGGCCTCGTCGGCGGTCCACGCCTGGTTGGCGTCCACCCGCAGGACGAGCGCCGGGCCCAGCTCGCGGCGCAGCGCCTCGACGCCCTCGACGTCGTGCTCCCCGCCGCCGACCTTGACCTTGAGCGTGCCGAAGCCGGTGTGCTCGCGGGCGCGTTCGAGCAGGTCCTGCGGTGTGCCGACGGACAGCGTCATGTCGGTCCGCACCGGCCCGGCCCGCCCGCCGATGAACCCGGCCAGCGGCAGGCCCGCCGCGCGGGCCGCGAGGTCCCACAGCGCGCAGTCCACCGCCGAGCGCGCCGCCGCGTTGCCGACGACGCTCGTCTCGACCGCCCGGCCCCAGGCAGCGGGGTCATCGACGGGGAGGCCGGTCACCGCGTCGGCGATGGGCCCGAGCGCGGCCGCCGCGACGCTCTGCGGGCTCTCCCCGGTGACCCGCCAGCTCGTCGCGGCCTCCCCCCACCCGCTGCGCCCGTCGCCGTCGGTGACCTCCACCAGCACCGCCCGCAGCCGGTCGGCCCGCCGTACGGCGGTGACGAACGGCCGCACCAACGGCACCTCCACAGCCACCACCCGCACCCGCTCGACCCGCCCGCTCACCACCGGCCCCTCTCACGCACAGCTTCAGGTGACAACT
This sequence comes from Spongiactinospora rosea, assembly GCF_003315795.1. Taxonomy (GTDB): domain Bacteria; phylum Actinomycetota; class Actinomycetes; order Streptosporangiales; family Streptosporangiaceae; genus Spongiactinospora; species Spongiactinospora rosea. Next base: position 41,923 of record NZ_QMEY01000008.1, on the reverse strand, counting down.
CATCGTGACCTGGTGTACGCTGAAAGCGATTACTCCCCGCCTTCCTCCGGGACCGGCGGGGACTTTTTTTGCCCTCCACACACTGTAGTCATGTGATATCTAAGAGTGATGACCCCCGCTCGTGTCGTGGTGTTCATCGACTACCAGAACCTCCACGCCTCCGCCCTCGACTGCTTCTGGCCGAGGAACACCCACCCCTCGCAGGGCCACATCGACCCGATCCGCCTCGGCCGCCTGATCGTGGCCAAGCGCTCGGCCAACGCCCACCCCAGCAGGCTCGTCCAGGTCCGGGTCTACCGGGGTCGCCCCAGCCCGCACCGCCAACCGGCAGCGGCGGCGGCCGGTGACCGGCAGGCCGACGCCTGGAGCCGGTCGCCGCTGGCGGTGGTCAAGCGGCGACCGCTGCGCTACCCGCGGGGCTGGCCCGCCGTGCCCCCGCAGGAGAAGGGCATCGACGTGGCCCTCGCGGTGGACATCGTCCGGATGGGCATCGAGGGCGCGTTCGACGTCTGCGCGCTGGTCAGCGGTGACGCGGACCTCCTCCCGGCGATCGAGACGATCATGGAGTTGCGCTGCGGGCACGTCGAGGTCGCGGCGTGGCGGGGCGGGGGGCGGCTGATGCTGCCCGGCACCTCGCTGCCCTGGTGTCACTGGATGGACGAGGCCGACTATCGGTCCGTCGAAGACCTGACCGACTACAGCAAGCGGCCATGACCCCTGTGAGGGCGCCCGGGTGATGGGGACCTGATGTAAAAGCGATGGTCCGGGTGGCATGCACCGGCATAGTGTGGTCTGCGCGCAGCCGGGGGCCGGAGGGCTGCGGCCGGGGGGCACGTCAGGGCGGCCGTAGTCCGGTGTAGGCGGGTCGTGGCGTGGACAAGCTGCTGCTGAGCTGGTTACAGCTCCTGGGGTTCGTGCTGGAGCTGGCCGGGCTCATTTGCTCGACCGACTGGCTGCGGCGGCGGGCCGGGTCGCTGGCGGGGCTGGTGGGGAAGATCGTCTATGTGCCCGCGTTCGCGTTCATCGGCGGGTTCGGCAACGCCTGGATCTACCGCACCTTCGGGGCCGGGCGGCTCGGATACCTGGTGCCGGACTATCTGCCGTGGGTGGGCGGCGCGATGCTGGGCGTCATCATCGCGGGGATGATCCTGGTCGCGCCGGGCGACGGCACCGCGGGCGCTCTGCTGGCCTACCTGGCGGCGCGGATCGTGATCGCCGTTCCCGGCGCCACGCTGATGCTGTGGATCCTGCAGAGCCTGTTCGACTGCTCGTCCTGGCCCGCCTGGATCAGGATCGGCACCTACGACTGCTCCCCGCTCGACTGGCTGCGCTTCCGGGTGCTCTACCTCGGCGGGCTGATGGCGATCTGCGGCCTGGCCTGGCTGCTCGCCGCCCTGCTCGGCGGCGCGCCCGCCGGGGCGAGCCAAGGCGGGGAGGCCACGGCCGACGGAGTGTCGCGGTCCGCGGTGGTGGCGGTCGGGCTCATCGCGGTGGGGATGCTGCTGTCGTCCGCGCTGGGCCCCATGCTCGACATCATCGGGGCGGGTCCGTAGCGAGGACGGCGGCGGCGCCGCGGAGCAGTTCGGCGCGCAGCGCGGCCGCCGGGATGTCGGGGAACTGCGTGATCGGGTCGGCGACGGCGGCGAGCGCCTGGGCGGCGCGGACACGCGCCCGCCAGTCGGGGTCGGGGCCCGCGAGCAGGGCGACGGCCTGCTCGATGACGCGCACCACGCTGGACATGATCTCGGTGGTCTCGTCGCCGTAGACCGAGGCGTCGCGCAGCAGCAGGGCCATGGTGTCGCGGTGGGCGAGCATGACGTCCGCGCAGCCGGTGAGCACGCCCTGCCGAACCTGGTCGGCGGGCAGGGCCGCGGCGGCCTCCACGGTGGCGGCCAGCTGCTCGATCGGCGCGGCGACCAGCGCGGCCAGGATCTCGCTCTTGCCCCGGAAGTGGTGGTAGAGCGAGGGCTTGCTGATGCCCACCCGCTCGGCGATGTCGCGCATCGAGGCCGCGCGGTACGTCTGCGCGGCGAACAGCTCCCGCGCCGTCTCGATGATCCGTGAGCGGGTGTCGCCTGGCTCGGTCTTGGGCGGCAACGGCGGTCCTTCGGTCCGGTGGTGACGAACTGCCTCCAGCCTAACATTGCCTACCTTCCGGTAGGTAGGCTACCGTCAACTGCCTACCGACCGATAGGTCGGGCCGATTGCCGACGGAAGGATCGACGATGACAGAGATCCACGGCTCCACGGCCGCCGGGTTCGAGGCGGTGCGGGAGGCGTTCGAGCGCAACTTCGCCGAGGGGGGAGAGGTCGGCGCGGGCGTCGCCCTCTATCGGCACGGCGAGCCGGTGGTGGACCTGTGGGGCGGGTACGCCGACCCCGAGACCCGCCGCCCCTGGCGTGGAGACACGATCGCCGCCATCGCCTCCACCTGCAAGACCTTCGCCACCGGGGCACTGCTGACCCTGGTCGATCGCGGCCGCGTGGACCTCGCGGCCCCGGTCGCCCGCTACTGGCCGGAGTTCGCCCAGCACGGCAAGGGCGAGATCACGGTACGCACGCTGCTCTCCCACCGGGCCGGGCTGCCCAGCCTGCACGACTGCCCGGTCAGCCTGGAGACCCTGCGCGCCTGGACCCCGATCACCGACGCCCTCGCCGCCGCGACCCCCGAGTGGCCTCCCGGCACCGCGCACGGCTACCACGGGGTCAGCATCGGCCACCTGGCGGGCGAGATCGTCCGCAGGATCTCCGGCGGGACGCTGAGCGAGTACCTGGCCGCCGAGATCACCGGGCCGCTCGGCCTGGACTGCTACATCCGGGTCCCGGACGCGGCCATGCCGCGGCTGGCCACGATGGTGCTGCCGGACGCCGAGTCGGTGAGTCTGGGAATGCGGATACCGGAGATGGCCGACTTCGTCGCGGCCCTGAACGACCCGGAGACCCTGACCTACCGGGCCCTGTACGGGAGCGTCGCGATGGGCTGGGAGTCGGGCAACGACCCGCGGACCTTCCAGGTGGAAAGCCCGTCGATGGACGGCGTCGCCTCGGCGCGCTCGCTGGCCCGCTACTTCGCCGCGATGATCGGCGAGGTGGACGGCGTCCGGCTGTTCGGCCCCGATCTGGTCGAGCAGATCAGACGGCCGCAGGCCGACGGGCCGGACCTGATCCTGCGGACGCGCACGGCGTGGGGCGTGGGCTTCGCCGTGCCGGGCGGGCCGTTCTGGCCCGCGCCCGAGGGGATCACCGGGCTGTTCGGGCAGAGCGGGGCCACCGGGTCGTTCGCGTTCGCCGACCCCGACCGGGGGCTGGCCTTCGGCTATGTGCCCAACCGGGGCTCCGAACTCCTCGAGGGCGGCGACTTCCGGGTCAGGTCCCTGGTCGAGGCGGTTTACGCCGTGATGGCCTGACCGGAGGGTCAGGTGGCCGATGAGGCCAGGCGGGCGTCCACCGCCTCGGCCGACAGGACGTGCTCGATCACCCGGACCGCGTTCCCCACGATCCCGGCGCGCCGCCCCAGCGTGCTGTTGGCGATCTCCAGGTTGCGCGTGGTGTAGGGGAGGGAGCGCCGGTAGACCATCTCCCTGATGCCGGTCAGGTAGTGCTCCTCGGTCTCGGCCATGTCGCCCGCCAGCACCAGCACCGTGGGGTTGAGCAGGCTGACCGCCGTGGCCAGCACGATGCCCAGCGTACGGCCGGCCTCCTGGGTGACGTCGATCGCGCCCGGGTCGCCCGCCTGGACCAGGCGCACCACGTCGCGGCTGGAGGGGGCGTCGCGTCCCATCCGGGTCAGCTCGCGCGCCACCGCGCGCCCGCTGGCCAGGGAGGCGACGCAGCCGCGCGACCCGCACGAGCACACCCGGTCGTCGTCCTCGCTGATCCGTACGTGGCCGATGCTGCCGGCCGCGTCCTCCGCGCCTCGGTAGATGCGGCCGTCGAGCACGATTCCCGCGCCGATCCCGGTCGAGACCTTGACCAGCAGCAGCGACCGGGACGCGCGCCAGGATGCCCACCATTCGCCCATCGCCATGGCGGTCGCGTCGTTCTCCACCAGGATCGGCACGTCGAACGAGCCGCCCAGGACGTCCGAGATGGGGTAGTCGTCCCAGCCGGGCATGAGGAAGGACCGCACGACCCGGCCCGACTCGTGGTCCACCGAGCCGGGTACCGCGATCCCGACGCCGCACACCGCCGACATCGGGTTGCCGGTCTTGTCCAGCAGCCGGAAGAACGCCTCACGGACCCAGTCCAGGACGTGCTGCGGGCCGCGGTCGATATGGATCTCGGCGAACTCCTCGGCCACCGCCGTGGCCGACATGTCGGTCAGCGCGACGCCCGCGTGCCCGGCTCCCAGGTCGGCGACGAGCACCAGCCGCGCGGCCGGGTCGACTTCGAGGACCGACGGCGGACGCCCGCCGCCGGAGACGCCCACCCCGCACTCGCGGATGTAACCGGCCTCGATGAGCCGGTCCACCCGGTCGCTGATCGTCGAGCGGGACAGCCCGGTGTACGCGATCAGCTCCTTGCGGGTACCGCAGTGCCCTTCCCGGATGAGCCGCAGGATCTGGCCAGGTGACAGACTCTCTCACCCCTTCTCCGCGCCGGCCGTCAGCCCCTCGGTGAGCAGGCGTTCGCCGGCGAAGAACAGAATCACGATCGGGAGCGTCAGCACGACCGATCCCGCCATCAGTACCGTAGTGGGAACCTCGATACTTCCGGCAAGTTGTGACAGACCTAGCGAAACCGTCCATGTCTCCCTGCGTTCCAGCAGGAACAGCAGGGCGAACAGGAACTCGTTCCAGGCGATCATGAAGACGTAGAGCCCGGTCGCCATCAGCGCCGGCTTGGACAGCGGCAGCGTGACCCGCCACACCGTGGCCAGCCGCCCGCAGCCGTCGATCGCCGCCGCCTCCTCCACGCTGGCGGGCACCGTCTCGAAGTAGTTGCGCAGCATGTACACCGTCACCGGGATCGTCTGCGAGATGTAGACCAGCACCAGCCCCACCAGCGAGCCGCGCAGCCCCATCATGGTGAACAGCACGAACAGCGGAATCGCCAGCACGATCGCCGGGAACAGGTAGACCGCCAGGAACAGAAAGTGCACCTGGCGGCGGCCGAAGAAGCGCAGCCGGGCCACCGCGTACGCGCCGGGCACCGCGATGGCCAGGGTCAGCGCCACGGCGGCGACCGCGATGAGCGCGCTGTTCCTGATGAACGTCAAGAAGCCCTGCCCGCCCGACTCCTCCGAGGCCAGCACCTCACGGTAGGTGTCAAGGGTGACCTGGGACGGCAGCGGCGCGCCCGGACGGAGGATCAGGTCCTGGATGTCGCGGACGGACAGCATGACCATGTAGTAGAAGGGGAACGCGGTGACCACCACCAGCGCCGCGATCACCACCCACCGCAGCACCCCGAAGACCGCCCGCTCCACCCGGTCGCGGGTCCACGGACGGGCGGGCGCGCCGCTCATCGCTCCTCCTTCGCGAAGAACCGCAGGTAGATCGCCAGGAAGACGACCAGTACGACGGCCAGCACCAGCGCCTGCGCCGCCGCCGCGCCGATGTCGTCGCGCGCGGTCAGCAGGTTGTACACGCGCACGCTGACCACCTCGGTCCCGGCCGCGCCGCCGGTCAGCAGGTAGACGTCGTCGAACTTGTTGAAGGTGAACACGAACCGCAGCACCGCCAGCAGCGCGATGACCCGCCCGAGCTGGGGCAGCGTGATGTGCGCGAACCGCTGGAGGGGCGTGGCCCCGTCCACCAGCGCGGCCTCGTCCAGGTCGCGGGGCAGCGCCTGGAGCCTGGCCAGGATGAACAGGAACGCGAAGGGGAAGTACCGCCACGCCTCGAAGGCGATCACGGTGAGCAGCGCGAGCGGCACGTCCACGCCGAGGAAGGTGCCTTCGGCCTGGGTGAGGAAGGCGATCGGGTCGTCCCAGCCGAGCAGCCGGGTGCCGAGCACGTTGGCGATGCCGTACCGGGGGTCGAGCATGACCTCCCACACGAACGTGGCGGCGACCACCGGGGCGACGTACGGCAGCAGGATGGACGCCCGCACCAGCGTGCGGCCCCGGAACCCGCCGCGCAGCGCGAGCGCGGCCACCAGCCCGCCGCCGATGGAAAGGGCCGTGCCCGCCACGGTGTAGACGAGGGTGGTCACCAGCGAGCCCCAAAAGCCCGGCTCGGACAGCACGTAGGCGAAGTTGCCGAGCGTGTGGTTGCCGAGCAGGCCGGTGTAGCGGATGTTGATGAGCCGGGCGTCCTGGAAGGCCAGCATGATCGCCCAGGCCATCGGCACGACCACCACGACCAGCGTGATGACCAGCGTCGGGGAGATCAGGACCAGCCCGGCGCGCGACTCCTGCCCGCGCAGGGTGCGCGGGCGGCGGGGGAAGGTGCGGGGGCGGGTCATTGCCGCAGGCCGCGCTTGATCGCCTCGACGTCCCGGGTGGCCTGCGCGGCGGCCTGCGCCGGGGTGAGCGACCCGGTGACGACGCCGTTGAGCGCCTTGGGCACCGGCAGTTCGCCCATGGCCGCGCCGACCAGCCTGCCCTGACCCTGCGGGATGCCCCAGCGGGAGAAGGTCTCGGGGCTAGTGCGCAGCGCGTCCAGCACGGACTTCGGGTAGATCGCGGCGAGCGGCCTCTTGTCGTCCACTCCGGCGGGCGCGCGGCTCCAGGCGTCCGCGTAGCCCTTGCGCACCGGGACCTTGCCCTCGGGGGCCATGCCGAACCACCGCTCGTAGCCCTCGCTCATCATGTAGGTGACGAAGGCGCGGGCGGCGTCCTTGCGGGCCTCCCTGGTGACCGCCCAGGAGACGATCTCGCCGTACTGCGCCGGCCTGGGGGAGTCCGGGCCGGACAGCGCGGTCACCACGCCGGTGTTCTTCGCCAGGAACTCCGGATCGGCCCGGCACTCGGCGCAGCTCGGCAGCGCGTCGCGGCGCAGCCCGGCCAGCTCGTCCAGGATGAACGACGACCAGATCGTCATCGCGGCCCGGCCGGAGAAGTACGTCGCCCGGGTGGTGTCCACGTCCTGTTTGCCGGGCACGGAGTAGTCCCTGGCCAGCTCGCCGTAGATCTGGAACGCCCGTACGCACGCGGGGGAGTCCAGCGCCACCTCGCCGCGCGCGTCGATCATCTGACAGCCGTTGGCCAGGGCGATGTGCTCGAAGCTCTGCGCGGTGAAGGAGTCGCGGGCCGACACGGCGAGCGTGATCCCGGCCATGTCGCCGCGGTTCAGCGCGCGGGCCGCCGCGAGCAGTCCGGAGAGCGTCCGGGGCGGCTCCAGGCCCGCCTCGGCGAACAGGTCCTTGCGGTAGAGGACGAGCTGCGCCCACGCGTCGCTCGGCACGGCCAGCAGCCGTTCTTCGTCCGTGTTGAGATCCAAAGCCCGCTTGATGAAGGTGTCTTCGCCCAGGCTCTCGACGATCGCGCCGGGGGTCTCGACGTCCAGCAGGTCGTTGGCCTCCATCTCGCGCACCGACGCCAGCGGGAGCGCCCCGATCACGTCCGGCAGCTCACCGGCCGCCGACGCGGCGGTGAGGACCTGGCTGAACTGGTCTTCCGCCACGCCGACGAGATCGACCTTGATCCCGGTCCGCTCGGTGAAGCCGGCCACGATCGCCCGCTGCGCCGCCATCCGGTCGGGAAGGTTCTCCTCGGTCCAGACGGTGATGGCGGAGCCGTCACGCTCTCCGCCGCCGCAGCCGGCCAGGACCGCGGCGAGGATCAGGGAGCAGGCCGCGGCGATCGCCCTTCCCGGCATGTGCTCGCCCCCTCGTATGAGCCGATGTGCGCGTCCACTACCCCTGGCGGCGGCGGTAATCCAGCCGCAATCCAGCCGCGCCGGGCCGCGAGCCGGGGGACGTGCCGTGCCTCATTCCACTTATGCGTGATTCAAAAGCAGGTAGAGTGTTGGTGGAAGCAGTAACCCACACGCTTTTGAGTGATCAGAAAGCATAAGTCTCGGTGTGCAACGTTACAATCCCCCGAAACCGGCTGTGAACCCCCTGTGAAGACTGTTGTGAACCGCGTCGTCAGCATCAAAGGACCGGGCTCCGTCGAGGTGATCGACGAGCGCCCCGCGGAGCTGTCCCCCGGCAGCGTCCGCGTCCGCACCCTCTACTCGGGCATCTCCGCGGGCACCGAGCTGACCGCCTACCGCGGCACCAACCCCTACCTCACCCGGCGCTGGGACGCGGCCAACGGCCTGTTCGTCGACGGGCGCACCCACCTCTACCCGCTGACCGGCTGGGGTTACCAGGAGGTCGGCGAGGTGGTCGAGGCCGCCCCCGACGTGACCGACCCGCCGCTCGGCTCGATCGTGTGGGGCATCTGGGGCCACCGCGGCGAGGCGGTGGTGCCCGCGGCCAAGCTCGCGGGGCACGTCCTGCCGCCCGGGGCCGACCCGCTGACCGGCGTGTTCGCCCGGGTGGGCGCCATCGCGCTCAACGCCGTGCACGCCGCGGGGGTCCACCTGGGCGACGAGCTGGCGGTCTTCGGGCAGGGCGTGATCGGCCTGCTGGCCACCCGCCTGGCGGTGCTCAACGGCGCGCGGGTGGTCGCCGCCGACGCGATCCCGCAGCGGCTCGCGCTGGCCAAGGCGTACGGCGCGGCCGAGGCGTTCGACGTGACCGCCGGGTCGGCCGCCGAGTTCGTCCGCAAGCTGACCGGCGGCGTGGGCGCCGACACCGCGATCGAGCTGAGCGGCAACCACGCCGGGCTGCACGAGGCGATCAGGACGGTCCGCCGCGGCGGCCGGGTGGTGGCCGCGGGCTTCTACCAGGACGGCGCGCTCGACCTGCGGCTCGGCGAGGAGTTCCACCACAACCAGGTGCAGCTCGTGGCCTCCCAGATCTCCAGCGTGGCCTCCTGGCTGGTCCACCGGTGGGACGTCCCGCGCTTGCAGCGCACGTTCATGGACCTCGCCGTCGCCGGCCGGGTCGACACCGCAGCGCTGGTCAGCCATGTGGTCGACGTCGCTGAGGCCGCCGAGGTCTACGCGATGATCGACCGGCGTCCGGCGGAGGTCCTTCAGGTGGTCCTCAGGTTCGGTTCCGCCCCCGAGCCGAGCACGGCGTCCGAGGAGGCCGCACAGCGATGACAGCGACCACGGCGAAAGCCATGCGGATCACCTGCCAGGAGCAGCTCGTTCCGGGCCGCACCCTGCAGGAGAAGTTCGACTTCGCGACCGCCGCCGGATTCGACGGCATCGAGCTGCGCGGCAAGGGCGATCGGCACTTCGAGTCCCGGCTGCCCGAGCTGGCCCGCGCCAAGGCCGACGGCGTGGTGATGCCGACGGTGTGCGTGGAGATGCCCCACTTCATCGGCGACTTCTCGGCCGAGCTGCGCCGCGACGCGATCGACCAGCTGCGGTCGCAGCTCTCGGTGATCGCCGAGCTGGGCGGCCTCGGGGTGATGACGCCCGCCTCCTGGGGGCAGTTCTCGCTGCGCCTGCCGCCGTTCGAGCCGCCGCGCCCGCCCGCCGAAGACCGGGCGGTGCTGCTCGACGCGCTGACCGAGCTGGGCGAGCACGCCGCCGCGCTGGACGTGCTGATCATGCTGGAGCCGCTCAACCGCTACGAGAACCACATGGTCAACACCCTCGCCCAGGCGGTCGAGCTGTGCCGGGCCACCGGGCTCGGTTCGGTCCGGGCGGTCGGCGACACCTACCACATGAACATCGAGGAGGACGACCCCTGCTCGGCGCTCGCCGAGGCCGCGCCCTACCTCGCGCACATGCAGGTCAGCGAGTCCAACCGGCATCAGCCCGGCACCGGCCACCTCGACTGGGCGGCCCACCTGGCCACCCTCGACGCGATCGGCTACCACGGCGACCTCGCCCTGGAGTGCCGGCTGCGCGGCGAGCCGGAGACGGCGCTCCCGCAGACGGCCGCGTTCCTCAGAAAGTTCCTGTGATCCCCGTCCCTGTGATTTCCGTCCTCCCCCGGTGAGCCCCTAGGAAGCCATGATTCCCCCGGCGCACGCACCTGCCCGCCCCACGACCATCGCCGAGCCCTCGGCCGAAGAGGCCGGGATACGCCGCCGCGCGATCCGCGTCCTGCTGGCCAACTGGACCGGCGCCTACACCGTGCCCTCCCGCACGCTCTACCCCCACCAGTGGAGCTGGGACTCGGCGTTCATCGCGATCGGCACCGCCCGCTGGTCGCCGCGCCGGGCCCGTACCGAGCTGCTGACGCTGTTCGGCGGGCAGTGGCGCGACGGCCGGGTGCCGCACATCGTGTTCAACCCGGCGGTGCCCGAAGACGCCTACTTCCCCGGCCCGGCCTTCTGGCGGGCCACCGCGCCCTCGGGGGCGCGGACCTCGGGCATCGTGCAGCCGCCCGTGCACGCCCTGGCCGCCTGGCGGGTGCACCTGGCCGAGCCGGACCGGGCGTTCCTGTACCGGATCTACCCCCGGCTGGAGGCCCAGCACCGGTTCCTGCGCACGTCCCGGCGGATGTCGGGGTCGGAGCTGGCGTCGATCGTCCATCCGTGGGAGTCCGGGATGGACAACAGCCCCGTATGGGACGCCCCGCTGGCGAAGGTCCCCGCGCCGCCCATGCGGGAGCGCCGCCGCGACCTCGCGCACGTCGCGGCGGGCGAGCGGCCCACTGACCGCGACTACGCCCGCTACACCGCCATCGCCGCCGCCTACCGCGACGCCGGCTACACCGGCCGCACCGACTTCGTGGTGGAGGACCCGCTGTTCAACGCCCTGTACGGCGCCGCGGAGGCGGCGCTGGCGCGGATCGCGGCCGTGGTGGACGCCGACCCCGCCCCGCACCTGCGCAGGGCCGAGGAGATCACTCAGGCCATGCTGGAGCGGCTGTGGGACCCATCGGGCGGCATCTTCCGCGCCCGGGACGTCCGCACCGGCGAGATGCTGCCCGAGGACAGCGTGGCCGGGCTGGTCCCGCTGATCCTGCCGGGCCTGCCCGCCGACGTCGCCGACCGGCTGGTGGCCACCGCCGTGGCGCGGTTCGGCCTGAAGGACGGCACACTGCTGCCGAGCTACCCGCCGGGCGGGGCCGCCTTCGAGCCCGCCCGCTACTGGCGCGGCCCGAGCTGGCTGAACACCAGTTGGCTGGTGCTCGAAGGGCTGCGCGCCGCCGACCCGGGGCTCGCGCCCAGGCTGGGCGCGCAGCTGCTGCGGGCCGTGCACGAGGCCGGGTTTCGCGAATACTTCAACCCGTTCACCGGCGAGGGGCACGGCTGCGACGACTTCGGCTGGTCCGCCGCACTGGCCCTCGACGTGCTCGCCGACCCCGCGCTACGCGCCCAGTACCGCCTGGACCGCGTGCCTGCGCCGCTCGGCCAGCTCGACCAGCAGCGCGGGGGCGTCGTCGAAGGCGGCGACCTCGGTGATCAGGTGCTCGCGTAGCGCCGATCCGCGCGCGCGGAGCAGGCCGATGGTCTCGGCCGACAGCCGCTCGCGGTCCCACAGATGGGCCATGCCGCGCGGCACCCGGCCGATCTGCGCGCAGCGGATGCCCAGCCCGTTGTGATGAAACTCCTCGCCGAGCCGTACCTGCTCCGCGCCGTCGGTGTAGAAGGCGAGGTCGATGACGGTCCCCTGGGGGCGCAGCAGGCGCAGCGCCAGGGCCAGCGCGCCCGGACGGCCGCGGCACTGGAAGACCACGTCGGCCCCGCGGTCGCCGGGGCCGTGCCGCCAGCGCTGCTTGACCGTCAGCGGCGCGTCCACCTCCTCGGGGTCGAGCGTCCGCGCGCCGAGCGCTTCGGCGGCCCGCCGCCGGGACGGCGTGCCGTCGACGACGATCACCTCGGCCGCGCCGTGCTCCAGCGCGAACGCGGTGACCAGCAGCCCCACCACGCCCGCCCCGGTGACGGCCACCCGCCGCCCGCGCACCCCGTCGCCGAGCTGCCCGGCGGCCGGGCCGTAGACGTCGTGGGCCGCGTGCAACAGCCCGTTGGCGCAGATCGGGCCCATGTGGGCGACCCAGATGCCGAGCATCGGGTCGATGTCGCCGGGCAGTTCGACGAACCGCTCGGTCATCGGGTCGGCCACGTGCACCGTGCGGTGCCCGTACGTCATGGCGACCACCGCGCCCTCCGACACGGCGGCGGTACGACTCTCGGTGACCCGGCCCACCTGCATGTAGCCGATCCCGGTGATCGGGTACTCGATCGCGGGCTCGCCGTCGGTGAACAGGCCCAGCCCGCCGTCCCAGGAGGTGCGCAGGTAGGGGTTGGTGCCCTTGAGGTAGGTCAGTTCGGTGCCCGCGGAGATCCCGCTGAACAGCGTCTCCACCCGGAACCGGCCGTCGGCCACGTCCGGCACCGCCTCGGTGACGATCTCCGCGCGGCCCGCCGCCGGGATGCTCAGCACCCGCCCCTCACCCATCGCCGTCCTCCAATGCGACCGGCCGGCCGAGTCCGGCCGAGGTGGTGAGCGCGCAGGCCAGCCGGTGGGTGCGCAGCGCCTCGTCGTAGGGGGCGCGTATGTCGTCGCCGGTGCCGCGTACCGCGTCCACGAAGGCCCGGTCCACCCGGGTGCGGGCGTTGCCGGGGTCGCGTTCCACCCGCCTGCCCTCCGAGGTGTGCATCACCAGTTCCTCCTCGCCGAGGTCCAGCGCGAGGCCGTCGGCCTGCACCTCCAGCCCCGCCCGGTGCTTCCAGCCGAGCAGGCAGCTGGTGGCCAGCAGCCCGGCCGCGCCGTTGCGGAAGCGCAGCACGGCGGCCGTGGCCCGGTCGATGTCGCCCTCCTGGCCGTCGGTGGCGGCCGAGGGCACCGCGTGCACCTCGCCGACCTCGCCGACCAGTGTCCGAGCCAAGTCCAGGACATGGATCGCCTGTTCGAGGACCTGGCCGCCGGACATCGCGCGGTGCGGCCACCAGCCCACCGGAGGGATCTTGTCCAGCCAGTGGGCGAGGGCCAGCCGTACCGGACGGCCGTCCAATAGCGCACGGGCCCGGTCCAGGACGTCCAGGTAGCGCCAGTGGTGGCCGACCGCGGTGGGCACGCCCCGCCGGGCCGCCTCGGCGGCGATCTTCTCGGCGGTGGCGGCGTCCAGCGCGAGCGGCTTCTCCACGAACAGCGGCAGGCCGAGGGAGAGCGCGTCCAGTTCGGGAGCGCCATGCGCGAACGGCGGTACGCAGACGTACACCGCGTCCAGCGAACCCTCCGCGAGCAATGCTTCATGCCCGGAATATGCGGGCACCCCATATTCGCCAGCGAGTACTCGTGCTTTATCAAGCACTGTGTCGGCGATTCCGGCGATTTCCGCGTCCGGGAACGACGAGAGCACCGCGGCGTGGCGCGCGGCCACGTTTCCCGCGCCCACGATGCCGATCCGTATGCGATTCACGACGAAGGACTGCCACCAGCACAACCGCTCAAACCGGCGATGTGATGTTCATTCACCTCAGATCAGGGCAGTCAGTGTCGCACCCAACCTAGTCCCACCGATCGGGGAAGGCGATGGACCATGAGGTACCGGTGTACCCGCGGGTAGACCTGCAGGGCGGCGCGATGGACGCGTACGCCAAGGTGCGGCGCTGGGCTCGGCGGCGCACCAGCAGGGCGACCGACTGGCCCCTCGACCGGCTCGTGGAGGCCAAGGGAACGCGCGGGGTGAGCGTCATCCTGCCCGCCAAGGACGAGGCGGCCACGGTCGGCGGGATCGTCTCGGCGATCCGCACCGGCCTGCCCGCGCTGGTCGACGAGATCCTGGTCGTCGACTCACGCTCGGCCGACGCCACCGCCAGGGTCGCGGCGGAGGCGGGTGCCAAGGTCGTCCACCAGGACGCCGTGCTCCCGCACCTTCCCGCACTGCCCGGCAAGGGCGACGCCCTGTGGAAGGGCCTCGCCGCCTCAGGCGGTGACATCGTGGTGTTCGTAGATGCGGACCTGCGCAACTTCGGCCCGCACTTCGTCAGCGGACTGCTCGGTCCGCTGCTCACCACCGAGGAGATCGGGTTCGTCAAGGCGCTGTACGAGCGCCCGCATATCACCGAAAACGGTGTGACCCACCCCGGCGAGGGCGGCCGGGTCACCGAACTGGTGGCCCGGCCCTTGCTGAACCTTTACTGGCCGGAGCTGTCCGGCTTCGTCCAGCCGCTCGGCGGCGAGTACGCCGGACGGCGGGACGTGCTGGAACGGGTCCCCTTCGTCAGCGGCTACGGGGTCGAACTGGGCCTGCTCATCGACCTGCTCGGGATCATCGGGCTGGACGGCATGGCCCAGGTCGACCTCGGCGACCGCGTACACGCCCACCAGTCCACGGCCGCGCTCGGCCGGATGGCCGGGCAGATCCTGCTCACCGCGTGGTCCCGGCTGGACCGGCAGGGACGGATCCTCTCCTCCGAACCGCTGAACCCCTACCTGCTCCAGTACGAGCGGGGACGACCGCGGGTCAGCGACATCAGTGTGGCGGAACGACCACCGCTCGCCTCGGTGGCCAGGCAGAAAGCGGGGCGGCAAGGATGAACCTCACCGTGTTGATGAACAGCGGCCCGTGGCTGGCCGTGCCGCCCGCCGGGTACGGCGGGATCGAGAACGTGGTCGCCACGCTCGTCCCCGAACTCCGCAGCAGGGGCGTCCGCGTGGTGCTCGCCGCGGTCGGCGACAGCACCCTTGAGGTGGACGAACGGGTGGAGATCTACCCGGAGGGGCGGTTCCCCCTGCTGCAACGGCCCTACAACCAGGTCATGGGCGTGCCGCACGCCCATCTGGCCAAGGTGGTGGCCGAACTTCGCCGCCGCCGCGACATCGACCTCGTCCACGACCACGTGGAGGTCGTCGGCCCCGCCGTACTGTCCGCGCTCGGCGACGAGGGGCCGCCCGTGCTGCACACGCTGCACTGGGACCTCGGCAAGCACCCGCACTTCTACGGGGCCTTCCCCGGCGACCGCATCCGCACCAACGGGGTGTCCCGCTCGCAGCTGGAGCGGGCCCCCGCCGCGCTGCGCGACTCCGCGCTCGGCTTCGTCCACCTCGCCACGCCGCTCGCCGGGTGCGCCCCGGTGATGGACAAGGGCGAGTACTTGGTGGTGATGGGCCGGATCTGCCACCTGAAGGGCCAGCACGTGGCCGCCAGGCTCTGTCAGAAGCTCGGCATCCCGCTGGTGCTCGCCGGTCCGGTGGGGCCGGTGGACGACCCCGACGAACTGGCCGCCGTACTGGACGACCCGGACGACCCCCACCACGCCAATCCGGACGTGCGCTACTACGCGGGCAGCGTGGCCCGTTACGTGGACGGCGACATGGTCCGCTGGGTCGGTTCGGTGACCGGCGAGGAGCGCGACCGGCTGTACGGGGCGGCGCGCGCCGCGCTGTTCCCGCTGCAGTGGGACGAACCCGGCGGCACGGCGGTCGTGGAGGCGCTGGCACTCGGCGTGCCGGTGGCCGGGCTGCGCAGGGGCGTACTGCCCGAGATCGTCGAACACGGGCGCACCGGGCTGCTGGCCGACACCGAGGAGGAACTCGCCGAACTTCTCGGCAGAATCGACCAGATCGACCCGGAAGAGTGCAGGTCGGTGGCCCGCGAGCGGTTCACGCCGGGCGCGATGGCCGAGCGGTATCTGGAGCTTTATCAGGAGGTCACCTCAACACGGAGGCGTGACAGGAGTTAGGGTTTCCGGCTGGTGGGAAGTCGGTCGATCCAGCGGGAGATCATTGTTGTCCGAGCAGGTCGGGCGTCGCTCAGAGGACCGGAAGGGCGACCCTGAAGACACGCGCCGGGCCGCTCGGGTGGTCCGGCGCGAACTCGGCATGGGCGGCACGCTCGTGGCCGTGGCCTTCCTGTGCGCCTCGCTGTCCCCGTCGCTGCTGCCCCGCCCCTGGACCTGGCAGGGCGTGGTCGCCGGGCTCGCGGCCGTCCTCGGCTACGGCCTCGGCAGCGCGATCTCCGCGGTGCTGCGCCGGATCTTCGGGCTGATCCCGAGCCCGCGCGCCCGGCGTGTCGCCTGGCGGCTGCTGCTGGCGGGCGGCGCGATGGTGGCGCTGTCGGTGCTGTGGTTCAGCGCCGACTGGCAGCGCGAGATCCGGCTCAGCGTCGGCATGGACCCGAACATCGTGTGGTTCATCCCGCTGATCGCGCTGGTCGCGCTGGCCACCTTCACCGTGCTGCTCGCCCTGGCCCGCGCGGTGCGGCTGGGCACCCGCAAGCTGATCGCGCTGCTCGGCCGCTTCGTGCCCGTGCTGGTCGCCAAGGTCGCGGGCCTGGCGGTCGCCGGGTTCCTGGTCGCGGTGTTCGCCAGCGACGTGCTGTTCGCCGGGTTCGTGGAGGTGATGAACAACACCTCCTCGCTGGCCAACGGCTCCACCAGCCCGGGCGTACACGCGCCCGCCTCAAGCAGGCTGTCCGGCGGTCCGGGCTCGCTGGTGTCGTGGCCCTCGCTCGGGCGCACCGGACGCGACCTCATCGGCACCACGCCCACCCGGCGGCAGCTCAGCACGTTCGCCGGACGCCCCGCCAAGGAGCCGATCCGGGTCTACGTCGGGCTGGACTCCGCGCCCACCATGGCCGAGCAGGTCCGCCTGGCCGTACGCGAGCTGGAGCGGACCGGCGCCTTCGACCGCCCGGTGCTGGCCGTGATGGGCACCACCGGCAGCGGGTGGGTCGACTCCGACGGGGCCGACGCGCTGGAGTACATGTACGCGGGCGACACCGCCATGGTCGCCATGCAGTACTCCTACCTGCCGAGCTGGCTGTCGTTCGTGGTGGACCGGACCAAGGCCGCCGAGGCCGGGCGGGCGCTGGTCACGGCGGTGGAGGCCCGGCTGGCCACGCTGCCCGCCGACGCAAGGCCCAGGCTGCTGGCGTTCGGCGAGAGCCTGGGGTCCTACTTCGTCGAGCAGGGGTTCGGCGGCGACCTCGATGACCTGCTCTCCGCCACCGACGGCGTGCTGCTGGCCGGGCCGCCCAACGCCAATCCGATCTGGCGCTCGGTGGTGGCCCGCCGCGACCCCGGCAGCCCCGAGTGGCGGCCGGCCTACCAGGGCGGCAAGCAGGTGGTGTTCGGGCAGACCCCGAACGACCTGGCCGACGTCGGCCGGCCCGGCCTGGTCTACCTCCAGAACGCGTCAGATCCCGTGGTGTGGTGGAACCCGTCGCTGATCTGGCGCAAGCCGGCCTGGCTGACCGAGCCGAGCGGCCCCGACGTCGCCCCGGCCATGCGGTGGTATCCGGTGGTCACGTTCTGGCAGGTCGTGGTGGACCTCACCATCGCGCTCAGCGTGCCCGACGGGCACGGCCACCGCTACGGCCCCAACCTGGTGAACGGCTGGGCCGCGGTCGCCGCCCCGCCGGACTGGACCCCCGCCGACACCGACCGGCTTCGCACGCTCATCCAATATCGGTAGGTGGTCCGCCGGTCTTCAGCCGGTCGATCCAGGCGCGCCACTCCGCCCGGGTGAACTCCAGCACCGGCCCCGCCTCGTGCTTGCCGTCGCGGACCGCGACGCCGCCGCCCGGTAGGGCCGCGACCTGCACGCAGTTGCCGCCGTTGCAATGGGAGGAGACCTTCCACCACAGACCGGAATGCCGGTCATCACCCGGATTTTCCATCGACTCTCCTTGTGACGTGCGGCGTCAGGTGCCGCGTGATGTGCCGTACGGGCCGGCCGGTGGCCGTCACTCCGCGTACGATCTGCTGATCTCCGCGATCCGGGCAGCCGACCTCGCCGGGTCGAGCCCCGCCGCGCGGAGGCTTTCCAGGGCTTCCCGATAGATCTCGATCTCCGTGGGCTTTTCGAGATAGATCAGCCCCATGAGACCTTCGACGAAGACGGTGTCGGGCACCGCCGGATCGGAAAGCTGGAGAAAGGTGAACGCGTTGTCCAGCCCCATGTGCGCGCCCACGCTGAACGGCACGACCTGGACGACCACATGCGGCAGCTCCGCCAGCTCCACGATGCGCGCGAGCTGGGCCCGCATCACGCCGGGGCCGCCGATGTGCCGGTGCAGGACGGACTCGTCCAGCACCGTCCAATAACGCGGCGGCGACTCGCGGAACAGCAGCTCCTGCCGCTTGAGCCGGGTCTCGACCCGCTCCTGCAGGACGTCGGGGCGGATGCGGGGGAGCACGCCCTTGATCACGGCCCGCGCGTAGTCCTCGGTCTGGAACAGGCCGGGCACCAGGCAGGTCTCGTACACGGTGATCGAGGTGGCCGCCTCTTCCAGGCCGATGAAGCCGCGTACGTCGGGGTCGTCGTACTGCTGCCACCAGCCCGGCTGCTTGGCCTCCTGGGCCATCGTCATCAGGGCCTGGGTCTCGGTGGCGTCGCCGCCCGCGTAGATGGCGGCGAGGTCGCGTACGTCGCGCAGGCTCGCCGCGCGCTGGGCGGTCTCGATGCGGCTGATCTTGGCGGGTGAGCAGAGCAGCTTCTGGGCCACCTCGTCGATGCTCAGGCCCGATTCCTTGCGCAGCTCGCGCAGGCGGGCGGCGAGCTGGCGGCGCCGGAGGGTGGGATTGGCTGCGGCCATCGGCGCTCACCTCATCACGATGCCGCGGGGACCTGGCGGAATCGATCGATCGCGGGCGGTCTCGCGCCACCTGCGAAGCGGTCGTAACAGCCAACGATAGCCCGGTATGACACTCACGATAGGTGACCGCCACCGGTACATTCCTGTGGCACTTGCCAGAGGCACGTCGTCTTTGGCAACGAACAGGCGTAAAAGGGGAGTAGGTCTCCTGCTGTGTTTCGGCAAGATCGAAGGGAGGGCCGGGAGCGAGGGGGCCGGGGGCGGCCTCGGTCCTGCGGCCGATCCACGAGAGCCGGGCCGGTGCGGTGGTCATTGGTCCGGCTTCCCGGGTGAATCGGAAATTACTAGCTAAAAGGTAGATGACGGGGATTCATGCTTGTTGAGGATTACCGCTGGAGAAGTGGTCCCTGGGCGCTCGCCTGCCGGCGCGTGCTCATGTGGGCCTACGCCCTGGGCGCGGAGGTGTTCGGCGAGATCGACTCCTTCGCGTTCGTCGTCGGGTGGGAGACCGCCCGCCCGGCACCGCTCGCGCGCGTGTACCGCGACCCCCGCTTCCGGGCGTTCACCGTCTGCCCCGGGTGCGCGGGCAGCGGCGAGGCGCGCACCGGTCCCGCCGTACGGCCGGCGACGCCGGTGCCGAAGTGCCGTGGCTGCGCCGGCCACGGCCGGGTGAAGCGGCGGGGCATCCGTTCTGTGTGAGGTTGGCAAATAAAGCATGAAATGGTGGGATTATGAGGAGTTTGATGTATTAGGGGGATTCTTGTCCCCACTCCTCGGGCCCGGATCCCGCTCTCTTCTCCCAAGCCGCCCGGCCACGCATGGCCGTACCCGTAAATGGGCATAACCCCTCACCGCTGAAGGGCGGTGCGATGACGGAGATATGGCCGGGTGACCCCTACCCGCTCGGCGCGACCTATGACGGCGCGGGCACCAACTTCGCGCTCTACTCCGAGATGGCGGAGAAGGTGGAGCTGTGCCTGTTCGACGACGCGGGAAAGGAGACCCGCGTCCGGCTGACCGAGGTCGAGGGCTTCGTCTACCACGGCTACCTCCCCGGCATCGGCCCCGGGCAGCGCTACGGCTACCGCGTCCACGGCCCCTACGAGCCGCGTCACGGCCGCCGCTGCAACCCCCGGAAGCTGCTGCTCGACCCCTACGCCAAGGCCATCGAGGGCGAGGTGGACTGGAACGAGGCCGTGTACGGCTACCGCTTCGGCGCCCACGACAGCCGCAACGACGCCGACTCCGCGCCCTACGTCCCCCGCTCGGTGGTGATCAACCCGTTCTTCGGCTGGGGCCACGACCGGCCGCCCGCCACGCCGTACCACGACACCGTGATCTACGAGGCGCACGTACGCGGCCTCACCATCAGGCACCCCAAGATCCCGCCACGCATCCGCGGCACCTACGCCGCGCTCGGCCACCCCGAGATCATCGACCACCTGAGCGGTCTCGGCGTCACCGCCCTCGAACTCATGCCGGTCCACCAGTTCGTGACCGACCAGGCGCTGGCCGACCGGGGGCTGACCAACTACTGGGGCTACAACACGATCGGCTTCTTCGCCCCGCACAACGCCTACTCCTCCACCGGCCGCAGGGGCGAGCAGGTGCTGGAGTTCAAGGCGATGGTCAAGGCCCTGCACGAGGCGGGCATCGAGGTCATCCTCGACGTGGTCTACAACCACACGGCGGAGGGCAACCACCTCGGGCCGACGCTGAGCATGCGCGGCATCGACAACGTCGGCTACTACCGGCTGGTGGAGGACGACTCGCGCTACTACCTGGACACCACCGGCACCGGCAACAGCATGCTGATGCGCTCCCCGCACGTCCTCCAGCTCATCATGGACTCCCTGCGCTACTGGGTCATCGAGATGCACGTGGACGGCTTCCGCTTCGACCTCGCCGCCACTCTGGCCCGCGAGCTGCACGAGGTGGACCGCCTGTCGGCGTTCTTCGACCTGGTCCAGCAGGACCCGGTGCTGTCCCAGGTCAAGCTGATCGCCGAGCCGTGGGACGTCGGCCCCGGCGGCTACCAGGTGGGCAACTTCCCGCCCAGATGGACCGAGTGGAACGGCCGCTACCGCGACACCATCCGCGACCTGTGGCGGGGCCAGCCGGCGGCGCTGCCGGAGTTCGCCTCCCG
Source organism: Spongiactinospora rosea (assembly GCF_003315795.1). Classification (GTDB taxonomy): domain Bacteria; phylum Actinomycetota; class Actinomycetes; order Streptosporangiales; family Streptosporangiaceae; genus Spongiactinospora; species Spongiactinospora rosea. The sequence goes on along the minus strand of NZ_QMEY01000008.1, from coordinate 21,330 downwards.
GCTGACCGGGTCGAGCGACCTCTACCAGCTCGACACCCGCCGCCCGGCCGCCTCGATCAACTTCGTCACCTGCCACGACGGCTTCACCCTGCGCGACCTGGTCTCCTACGACCACAAGCACAACGAGGCCAACGGCGAGGGCAACCGCGACGGCACCGACGACAACCGCTCCTGGAACTGCGGCGCCGAGGGCCCCGCCTCGCTGACCGTGGAGGCGCTGCGCGAGCAGCAGAAACGCAACTTCCTCACCACGCTGTTCCTGTCCCAGGGGGTGCCGATGCTCTCCCACGGCGATGAGCTGGGCCGCACCCAGCGCGGCAACAACAACGCCTACTGCCAGGACAACGAGCTGTCCTGGGTGGACTGGTCGGACGTGCGGGAGAACTGGCTGCTGCTGGAGTTCACCAAGAGCCTGGCCAGGCTGCGCCGCGAGCACCCGGTCTTCCGCCGCAGGCGGTTCTTCTACGGCCGCCCGGTGCGCGGTTCGGACGACGGGCCGGTTGATGGGCCGGGTGACGGCCTGAGCGACATCGTCTGGCTCACCCCGGCGGGGGACAAGATGACCGACGCCGACTGGAACGCGGGCGAGGCCCGCTCGCTCGCCGTCTTCCTGAACGGCGACGCCATCACCGAGCCCGACCGCAGGGGCCGCCGGATCGCAGACGACTCCTTCCTGCTCCTGTTCAATGCCCACCATGAGGTCATCAAGTTCACGATTCCGAAGGACTACGGCGAGATGTGGCTGACCGAGATCGACACTGCGATGCCGATCACCTTGGACACCCGGGCCTGCCGGGCCGGTGAGGGCGTGGCCGTGACCGGCCGTTCGGTGCGGGTGCTGCGGCGTGTCTGAGATCCCCTCCGCACCGGTGTCCACCTACCGCGTCCAGCTCACGCCCGGGCACGGGTTCGCCGAGGTCGCCGCGCTGGCCCCGTACCTGGCCGGGCTGGGGGTGAGCCACGTCTACCTGTCGCCGGTCCTGCAGTCGGTGCCCGCGTCCCTGCACGGCTACGACGTGACCGACCACTCGCGGGTCCGCGCCGAGTTCGGCGGCCTGGCCGGGTTCCGGGCCATGGCGGAGACGCTGGCCGCGCACGGCCTCGGCATCGTGCTGGACATCGTGCCCAACCACATGACCGTGCCGGTGCCCGAGTCCGGCAACGCCCAGCTGTGGTCGGTGCTGCGGGAGGGCCCGGCATCGCCGTACGCGGCCTGGTTCGACATCGACTGGGGCGAGGACGGGCGGATGACCATGCCGGTGCTCGGCCCCGGCGTGGAGGACGACCCGCCGCGCCCGGAGGGCGGGGTGCTGCGCTACCACGACCACGAGTTCCCGCTGCCCGCCGACCACTACCGGCTCGGCCACTACTGGGAAGGGCCGGGCTACCGGCGGTTCTTCGACGTCTCCTCGCTGATCGCGCTGCGCGTGGAGGACGACGAGGTGTTCGAGGCGACCCACCGGGTGATCCTCTCCCTGGTCGGTGAGGGCCTGGTGGACGGCCTGCGGGTCGATCACCCCGACGGCCTGACCGACCCGCGCGGCTACCTGGCCAGGCTGCGCGAGCGGTCCGGCGGGGTCTGGACGGTGGCGGAGAAGATCCTCGTGGGCGGGGAGCGGCTGCCCGCCGACTGGGCCTGCGACGGCACGACCGGCTACGACGCGCTCAACCGGATCACCGGCCTGTTCGTCGATCCGGAGGGCCGCGAGCCGCTGGTCGCGGAGTTCGCCCGGCGTACCGGGGTCTCCCGCGACTACGCCGACGTGGTCCACGAGGCCAAGCGCGAGGTGCTGGACCTGTTCTTCACCACCGAGGTGGACCGGCTGGTCGCCGCCCTGGGCGGCCCGCACCTGCGGGCCGCGACGGTCGAGCTGCTGGCCGCGATGCCCGTCTACCGCGCCTACGTCGTGCCCGGCGAGCCGCCGCCCGCGCGGGCCGTCCGCCTGGTCGAGGACGCGGGCCGGGTGGCCGCCGCCCGCCTCGGCGACGAGGCCGCGGTCGCCGAGGTCGTCAAGCGGGTCCTGTACGGCACGCCGGAGGCCGTGGTGCGCTTCCAGCAGACCACCGGCCCGGTCATGGCCAAGGGCGTGGAGGACACCGCGCTGTACCGCTGGTACCCGCTCGCCTGCCTCAACGAGGTCGGCGGCGAGCCCGGTGAGTTCGGCGGCTCGGCCGAGGGGTTCCACGACTACTGCGCGGCGCTCCCGCCGGGCACGATGACCACGCTGTCCACCCACGACACCAAACGCAGCGAGGACGTGCGCGCCCGGCTGGCGGTCCTGTCGGAGATCCCCGCCGAGTGGGCGCGGGCGGTGGACGACTGGTCCTCGCGGGTCGCCTTCGACCCGGCGCTCGACTACCTGGCCTGGCAGAATCTCATGGCCGCCTGGCCGATCGAACCCGCGCGGTTCGCCGCGTACCTGCACAAGGCGGCCAGGGAGGCCAAGACCGCCATCTCCTGGGTGCGCCCCGACCCTGTCTACGAACACGGCCTGGGCGACTTCGCCGCCCGCGCGGTGGCGGAGTGCGGCGACTCGGTGGCCGCGTTCGCCCGGCGGATCGAACCGCACGCCATGGCCAACTCGCTCGGCCAGAAGATCGTCCAGTTGATGATGCCGGGGGTCCCCGACGTCTACCAGGGCAACGAGATCACCGACTTCTCCCTGGTGGACCCGGACAACCGGCGGCCGGTGCGCTATCCGTGCGTGCCGCGCGGCGAATGGGACGCGGCCAAGCTGCTGCTCACCAGGGCCGCCCTCGGGCTGCGGCGGCGGATGGGCGGCGGCCTGCCGTACACGCCGCTGCGCGCGGAAGGGCCCGCGGCCGGCCACGCCGTCGCCTTCGCCCGCGGCGCGCGGGCCGGGGCGGCGGCCGGTGCGGTGGCGGTCGCCACGCGCCTGCCGGTGGGCCTGTCCCGGCGTGGCGGCTGGGGCGGCACCTGGCTCCCCCTCCCCGCCGGGCGCTGGCGCGACCTGCTCACCGGCCACCTCCACACCGGCCGCGTCCCGCTGGCCCACCTGCTGTCCAGGTACCCCGTCGCACTGCTGGAAAGGGAAGTCATCGATGCGCAATGACGGCTGGACCTTCGAGGTATGGGCCCCCCGGGCCGACAGCGTGGAAGCGGAGATCGGCGGCACCCGCCATCGAATGTGCCGGACCGGCGAGCGGGGCTGGTGGTCGGCCGACGTCCCCGGCGCCGGCCACGGCACCGACTACGCGTTCATCGTCGATGGCGAAGGGCCCTACCCCGACCCCATGTCCCGGCGGCAGCCCGAGGGCGTCTTCGGGCCCAGCAGGGTCTACGACCACGACAGGTTCACCTGGAGCGACCACGACTGGCGCGGCCGTGACCTGCGCGGGGCGGTCATCTACGAGATGCACGTCGGCACCTTCACGGTGGCCGGGACATTCGCCGAGGCCGTCCGGCGGCTCGACCACCTGGTCGAGCTGGGCGTCGACTTCGTCGAGCTGCTCCCGGTCCCGCCGGTCCCCGGCCGCCACAACTGGGGTTACGACGGGGTGGACCTGTGGGCCGTCACTGAGAACTACGGCGGTCCCGACGGGCTGAAGATCTTCGTGGACGCCTGCCACCGGGCCGGGATCGGCGTGATCCTCGACGTCGTCTACAACCACCTGGGCCCGTCGGGAAACTTCCTGGAGCCGTTCGGCCCGTACTTCCACGACTCGCTGGGGAGCTTCTGGGGCAAGGCGGTCAACCTGGACGGGCCGGGGTCCGACGAGGTCCGCCGCTACATCATCGGCAACGCGCTGTCCTGGCTGCGCGACTTCCACATTGACGGCCTGCGGCTGGACGCCGTGCACGCGCTGCACGACAAGCGGGCCGTCCACCTGCTGGAGGAACTGGCCGCCGAGGCCGACCTGCTGGCCGTCTCGCTCGGCAGGCCGCTGCTGCTGATCGCCGAGTCCGACGCCAACGACCCCCGCCTGGTCACCCCACGCGACGCGGGTGGATACGGCCTGGACGCGGCCTGGGACGACGACGTCCACCACGCCCTGCACGCGGCGCTGACCGGCGAACGGCACGGCTACTACGGCGACTTCGGGTCGATGGCCGTGCTCGCCAAGACGCTCACCTCGGCGTACCTGCACGACGGCACGTACTCCAGCTTCAGGGGACGCCGCCACGGCCGCCCGGCCCGGCACATCCCCGGCTACCGGTTCGTGGCCGCGTTACAGAACCACGACCAGATCGGCAACCGCGCGGAGGGCGACCGGCTGCCGGGCGATCTGCTGCGGGTGGGCGCAGGGCTGCTGTTGACCTCGCCGTTCACGCCCATGCTGTTCATGGGGGAGGAGTGGGGGGCGCGTACGCCGTTCCTGTTCTTCACCGACCACGTCGAACCCGAACTCGCCGAGGGCGAGGCGGACCGGCGGCGGCGGGAGTTCACCGACCACGGCTACGACGACTGGGCGGCCAAGGCCCCCGACCCGCAGGACGAGACCACGTTCCTGCGCTCCAAGCTCGACTGGAGCGAGCTGGAGCACGACTCCCACCGCTCCCAGCTCAACTGGTACCGCGACCTGATCGCGCTGCGCAGGGCGCTGCCCGAGCTGACCGACCCGCGGCTGCGCGAGGTCACCGTCGACTTCGACGAGGACGCCCGCTGGCTGGTCGTCCACCGCGGCTCACTACGCGTGGCCGCCAACCTGGGCGCCGACCCGGTGGACCTCCCGCTGCCGCACTCCCGTGTGCTGCTGGCCTCCGACGAGGACATCACCCACGACTCCGGGCACATCAGACTTCCCGCCACGAGCCTCGCCATCCTGAAAGTCCCCTGACGAGGTCTGCCCGGACCCGGAAAAGTCCCCCCGACATGGAAGGTTCCATGCTTCTTGGCGGGGGGACGGCGGGTGCGACGACGGGCGCGCGAGGCGTGGCACCGGGGTACGGGCCATGACGCGCGGCGGCGGCTGATCATCTGGGTGGCTGATCAGCTGGGCGCGCTGGGCTGGATTTCGCCCAGCGCGATCGGGTCCCTTTCGGGGCGGTTCCTCTCCCGGTCAGCCGGGTCCTGGGTGGATCAGCTCCGGCGAGATGCGGATGTGGTCGGGGTGCCTCAGCGACTTCGCCAGGCGGGCGACGAAACGCCGCTCGGCGTCGAGCAGCGCGAGACGGTATTCCTCCTCCGCGAGGAGCACCCGGGCGACACCGTGATCGACGGCGTCCTTGACGTCGGCCCGCACCTTGTCCGCCTCCGCCTCCAGCGCCTCCACCCGGCGGCCGAGCAGGTCGGCCGCCTCGGCCGGCTCCAGCGCGCCCAGCAGGGACAGGGCCACGCCGAACTGCGGATACTCCGCGCGGGGGAGGGCGACCAACTCCCGCATCCAGTCGTGCAACTCGGCACGTCCCTCGTCCGTGATCGCGTAGACGGTACGTTCGGGGCGCTGGGTGTCACGTACGCTCTCCCGCTCGGTGACGAACCCGGCCTTACGTAGCTGCTCGACCACCATGTAAAGCGAGCCGCGGTTGTACTTGATGTGGCGGTCCTTGCCGCTCTCCATTAGCTGTCTGCCCAGCTCATAGGGGTGCATCGGCTCCCTGAGCAGCCCGGCGAGCACGGCCAGTGCCAGCGGATTGGCGACTTTGCGGCGCTTGGCCACGGGCTCTCCTCGGGGCCGATTGGTCAGGATCGACTATATCGAGCGGAGCGGCGGCCGGTCGTCCACAGAACGCGGTTCGGCGGCACGGGGACGGGCCGTTTCCGTGAATGCTTACGCCATCGGTGCCGAGAGGCACCTCACCGCAAGGGCGTTCCAAGGAGGACACCGATGAAGATCACATTCCCGTTGCCGGTCGAGACGAGGTCGGTCTTCGTGGTCGCGGCGGCCCGGGTCCCGCGCACCCTCGAACCGATGCTGCCGTGGCGGATGCGCCGGCCCTATCGGAGGGGCGTGCTGGAGTCCCTGGGCACCCGCCGCCTCTCGATCTCCACCTGGCGGGTGGCGGCGTCCCCCTGGCGCGAGCTGAAAGACCAGTTCGTCGGCGGCGAAGAGCACGCACGGCTGCGCCGAGCCCGCCGCCACATCGTGATCTCCAGCCTCGCCCCGCCCACCGCCCAACCGGCCGCGGCCCAAACCGCCCGAGCCGCGGCCCGCGCGGTCGCGAGCATGTGCGACGGCCTCATCATCGACCCGCTCACCGCCTCATCCGTCTTCCACTGCGACGACTGCCCAGGCGAACGCCCATCCTTCACCCTCACCGACGACTGGCTCACCTGGGGCCCCGCCGCCCCCTCATGCCCCTGCCACCTGCCGGACGACCACCATCCCCCCGAACCTGGAGACCGCTCGCCGAACGATCGGCCACCCCCTCATCAAGGACTCGCCCTATCGGTCCTTCGCCGGCCCCACCCACCCGATGACCAACCGCCGGGCGACTGTCGCCCCCCTCTGCGGGCCGATGAGGGCACCCCCACAGCCGCCGTACGACGGCCTTGGCCCCCCGCACCAGATCCTCGGCCTCCCCAACCGCCGGACGACTTGCGCCCCGGTACGGCGCGGTCTCCTAACGATCAGAGCTTCGGGCCATCGGGCGGTGTGGAGCTTCGCATGCCCGGCGCCCGGGGCGGCCATTCGCCGGATGGTCGGCAGCGTCGAGTCTCGGGTCTGGGATTCGTGGATGGGCAGTATCGGCCACCTGCCGCTGAGCGAAGCGGCGTGTCCAGCGATCAGGGGGCCGCTCTGGCATTTGAGGAGGCTGCGCGCTCACCGGGCGATTCGTACACGAGTCCGTCGGGCGGTCGGCGATCGCGGTGGCCTGGTGATCATGGATCCTCCCCGCTGGGCGATGGACGGCCCTTTCCATCGGGCGCCCAAGACTCCTTTCCGCCAGATGACTCGCACGCGAGTACGGGGCGGCCTCCTAACGACCGGAGGTCTTCTCCGCCTGGCGATCTGGAAATTCGCCCGTCGAGTGATCGGAGCTCTCGTCTGCCCAATGGGGGGCAGCTTCATGCAATGGGCATGGGGGCCGGCGTTGAGCAGCCTCAGTCATCTGGTGATGAGGGGACCGGCCTGTTCGGGTACTCCCTGGGTGATCCATACATCGGTATGTCAGGCGATCAGCGATCGTGGTCACCTGGTGATCAAAGGTCTTCTTCGCCTCGCGATCTGGAGGTTCGCCCGTCGGGTGATTGGAGCTCTCGCTTGCTGAGTGGGGGGCAGCCTCATGCAATGGGCGCGAGGTTCGGCGATGGGCTGCCTCAGTCATCTGGCGATGGGGGGATCGGCCTGTTCGGTGATCGGGAGTTCGGTGCGGCGCGTGGAGAGGCTGCGTACTCCCTGGGTAATCCGTACACCGGTCTGTCGGGCGATTCGGGGCGGCGTAGGCCTGGTGATCAGAGTTTTACGAAATCGAGCCGGCATTCCGGCCCGCTAGATGATCCGCACGCCCATACGGCGCGGCCTGCGGATGATCGGGGCTCTCATTTTCGGGATGGCGGACTGCCTCATGCATTCGGCACTGGGTTCGGCGTTGGGCTGCCTCAGTCATCTGGTGGCCAAGAGGCCGGCCTCTCCGGTGGTCGAGGGTCCGCTCTGGCGTCTGACCGGGCTGCATACGCACCCGGCGATCCATACGACACTCCGTCAGCCGATCAGGGCTCCGGCTCTTCAAATGACAAGGAGTCTCAATCATCTAATCAGGGGTCGGGCTCACCTGGTGATCGCAAAATGGGCCTGTTGAGCGATCGAGGGCTTCAGCTCACGCGTTCCGCCGCGCCCCGTGCCCCGTACGGTCGACCATCGGGTGACCACCATCCTCATTCATCTCTCGATCAGGGGCTCCGTATGTCGGGCGGTCATGAATCCCATTCGGCCGGGGTAGAGCGTTCTTTCTCGCGGAGCGATCGGCATTCTTTGGGTGATCGCAAGCCCGGGCCACCGGGCGAACAGCGTCCTCGCACGTCCGATGTTCCGGGTCCACGGACATCTGGTGACGGACGTTCTCATCCACGACCTGATCGGCTTCTCTGGCCACCGGACGATCAGGAAGCCGCCCGCCCCGACGATCGGCACTCTCGGCCGCTGGAAAGCCACAAAGCGGACCTCTCGATCGATCAGACAGCTGGCCCGCCGGATGATCAAGGGCCTGGCCGATCGATCGATCGGAGATCAAGTACAGGTGGTGTTCGGCGTTCCCATCCATATGGTGAGCAGCAGTCCCGCCCGTCGGACAATGGCAGGCATCGGCCATCTGGCGATCGAAGATCTCGGCCGGTCGGCGATCAACAGATCCGTCCCACTGACCATGCGCGTTCCAAGCCCACCGTCCATGAGCGGTCTCGCCCGCCGAGTGATCGACCGCCCTGCCCACATGTGGTCAGCAGAGGGCTGCGGAGGTTCGGGCTGCCGGAGATCGTCGTCCGGGTCTCGCCCTGCGGCCATGGCCTGTGTACGGCCGGCTTCGTCCGGACCGTGGCCGATTCCCTGCTTACCTCCCATTTCGACTGGCTCGCCGCCCATCCGACCGCCATGAGTCGCACCATCGATGACCGCCTGCTCATCGAAGACCTCGACATCCGGCTTGGCTGGCTGGAACCCGTCGTCACCCCTGGTCCGGGGAAGGACCCGGCCGGATGTCTGGAGGTCAGTGTGGCTCCCTCGGCCGGACTGTGCGTGATGACCGAGCCCACGGCTCTCTTCACCTCCAGGGCGCGTTATGGCACCTGACCGGCCTATGCGGCGCGTACCGCCCTCAGCGCGACCGCCCCCGGAGGCGAGACCGGGTGCCGCCGTGCCTGACGGGGTCAGGAAGATCGCGCAACGTAAGGGCTTCGGCCGGGGTGAGACCGCTGCGGGCCGCTGCTCGCAGACGGGCACGGACCTGGGCACTCGTGTGAGGGCGGTACGCCGGTACCTGACCGCAACCGCAGGGCTCGAACCCCTCGTACCGCAGGCCGGCCTCCAGTACGGCGGCTACCGCCGCCCATCGGCGCCGATCGCCCTTACGTGGGGCGGCGAAGTCGTGACCCGCATAGATCATCGGTTCGCGGCACAGGGCACAGGGATGCGCCTTGCCATCCCACGGAAGCTTGCGGGACTGACGGCACCCGACGCACACATAGTGGACCTTGTAGTTGGCCATCGCGTACTCGCACACGGTCCAAGCATAGGCGGCCCCACCATGATATCGATCATGGTCGCGACCGCTCAGTACGCACGTGCCATGTCACTCGCGTCGGCCTGCTGCCGCAGGCACGGGATCGGCCTCACTCAGGGGAGGTGAGGCCCGATCGAGGACCGTTCTTCACGGCCGCAGCGCGGTCGATCTCTCTGGTACAGAAAACAGAACACCACGGCTAGGAAGGTGGGAGATGACGCTCCAGGGATTCGAGTTTGGAGGTCATGGCATCGTTCACGCCAGGGCGGACGTCGGCCTTGAGCACGAGGCTCACCCGGGGTGCCACCTCGGCGACCGCTTCGACGGCACGCCTGACGACGTCCATGACCTCGTCCCACTCGCCTTCAAGGGTGGTGAACATGGCGTCGGTCCGGTTGGGGAGGCCGCTGTCACGGACGACCTTGACGGCCCTGGCCACCGGCTCGGCGACACCCTCGCCGACGCCGAGCGGGGTGACGGAGAAAGCGACGATCACTGGTCTTCTTCCTCCTCTTCGTCCTCGTCGAGGTCTTCGGCGAGCTCCACGCTGAGCACCGCGTCGCGCGGCTCCACCTCATCGATGTGCTCGATGAGGCCGCGCACGTGGTCGGGCTGGATGAGCCACTGCAGCGCACTGGCCCCGCTCTCGTCGCCGGTGACCGCGGCCGACTGCTCCCGGCGCTGCGACTCGTCGAACCCGTGGCCCGGGTCGCGCAACTCGGCCAGAGCGGCAGCCTGGAGTGCGTCGATGTCGAGCACCTCCACCGTCAGCTCCAGAGTGATCCGCAGGTGGCGCTCGCCGTCCGGTTCCGCTTCAACGCGGGAAAGGTCCCCGTTCATAACGGAAACCCTAATGCGCCTACGGCAGTTTCCACTCGACCGGTGCGGCGCCCTGCTGCTCAAGCAGCTCGTTGGCCCGGCTGAACGGGCGGGAGCCGAAGAACCCACTGCGGGCCGACAGCGGGCTGGGGTGCGCGGACTCGATGGCGGGCACCTGGCCGAGCATCGGCCGCAGGTTGCGCGCGTCACGGCCCCACAGGATGGCGACCATCGGCTTGGCCCGGGCGACCAGCGCGTGGATGGCCTGCTCGGTGACCTGCTCCCAACCCTTGCCACGGTGGGAGGCGGGCTTGCCGGGCATCACGGTGAGCACCCTGTTGAGCAGCAGCACGCCCTGTTCGGTCCAGGGGGTCAGGTCGCCGTTGGACGGCGCGGGGTGGCCGAGGTCGGCCATGTACTCCTTGTAGATGTTGACCAGGCTGCCCGGCAGCGGGCGCACATCGGCGGCCACGGAGAAGCTGAGGCCGATCGGGTGGCCGGGGGTCGGGTACGGGTCCTGGCCAACGATCAGGACCTTGACCTCGTCGAACGGCTGCTGGAAGGCACGCAGCACATGGGCTCCGGCAGGCAGGTAGGACCGCCCGGCGGCGATCTCCTCGCGCAGAAACTCTCCCATCGTGGAGATCGCATCCGCGACCGGCTCAAGGGCTTGCGCCCACCCTGCTTCGACGACTTCATGCAACGGACGTGCGGCCATGTCCGCAAACTCTAGTGCCACGGAAGCCCGCTCGCGGCGGCTATCCGAAAAACGATCAATCCCACCAGAGGACTCCCCAGCAGTGCTCTTTTCAGTCGCCCGGACGGCGGTGATCGAGCGATGCCACCCTGCCATTCCGAGGCCACCGCCAATGCCATCCCCGCCCTCACCGCGCCCTCCTTGTAGCGGCATCCCGCAAGAGGGTGTGCCCCTTGCCCACTGCGTTGGACAGGGCTGCCGCGAGGGCGGGTGTGTCCTCCTACGAAGGGGATGACGGTGGAGGGTGCCACCTTTGCGCAGGTCCCAGCGCTCGTCCTGAGCACTGTCCAGTGTGATCGGTTGTGTCGGCCATGGGATGGGGATGGGTGGCGCTGTCTTCGCGTGGGTTCCGGCGCTCGCCCTGAGCTTCGTCGGGTGTGCCTGGGGGTGTGGGCCTTGGTGGCGGTGGGTGGCGCCGTCCTCGCGCGGGCTCCGGTACTCGTCGTGGGCTTCGTCGGGTGCGCCTAGGCGTGGGCCTTCGGAGTGGGTTGTACCAGTTCCGGTTCTCGTCCTGGGCTTTGCCTGGTGCGGTTGGGTCTGTCGGCATTCGGAGGGGGGGAGGCCGTCTTCGCTTGGGTTCCGGCGCTTGTCCTGGGCTTCGTCGGGTGTGATCGGGCCTGCCGGGCTTTGGGGGATGGCGTGGGTGGGGCCTTCAATGAACCTTTTTCAACCGGTCGCTTGGACCAGGTCAGGGGCGCCTCCACCGAGCTCGGCCCTGGCATGGTAGCCCGGCAGGACGCCTGGTCATGCGGCCACGGAATCTCACTTACCACCTCTGACCAGGGAACTTGAGGTTGAAAAAGGTTCAATGTGCGGGTTCCGGTACCCGTCCCATTTCCGTTGGGTGCGGTTGGGTGTTCGGTCTTTGGTGGGGGCGGTGGGGGCATCACCTTCGCGCAGGTCCCAGCGCTCGTTCCGGACTTGCTCCGGTGCGGTTGGCTTGTCGGCTTGGAGGGGGGTGGGGCCGCCTATGGGCGGGGTCCGATGCTCAGCCTGGCCTCCATCTGGTGAGATCCACCGTTGTTGGAGGGAGCGTATGGTCCTCCCTGCTCAAGGTGGGTTTGGGAGGCATCGGCCTGGATGTTCAGTGTCATGGCCATCTGCCAGGCCTGGCTCTTGGAGAAGTGCTTGGTCCCGAACTGCTTGGCCAGTTCGTCGAACCGACGGGTCGAGTTTCCCGGCAGGTATCGAGTGGACACGGCGATCAGCGCTGCTCGATGCGGGGGCGGTGGCTGGGGCGGCGTGATGGGCCTGGGCCGCTGTGCAGGTTGCTGGGGTTGGCTGAGATCGACACCGTGGCAAGCTGTCTGGCCGGACATCGCGGGGGCGTCGCGCGGCGAACGCGGTGCTGTGCTTGTGGCCTGGACAAGCTGGTACAGCGCTGCTCGCAGCCCTTGGGCCCGGTATCGCGGCTGGGGCGATACCGGGCGGGAGGGGGTTATTTGACGGAGCCGGCCATCATGCCCTGGACGAAGTAGCGCTGGAAGGCGAAGAACAGGACCAGGGGGATGATCAAGGAGAGGAAGGCGCCGGGGGCGAGGATGTCGACGTTGGTGCCGAACTGGCGCATCTGGGATTGGAGGGCCTTGGTCATCGGCTGGTTTTCGGTGTCGGCGAAGACCAGGGCGACCAGCAGGTCGTTCCAGACCCAGAGGAACTGGAAGATGCCCAGGGAGGCGACCGCCGGGGCGGCGAGGGGGAACACCACCGTGGCGAAGATCTTCCATTCGCCCGCGCCGTCCATCCGGGCCGCCTCCAGGAGTTCCCTGGGGATGCCGACGAAGAAGTTGCGGAGCAGGAAGACGGCGAACGGCAGGCCGAAGGCGACGTGGAACAGCACCACGCCGAGGATCGACCCGGCGATGTTCAGCGTGCCGTACAGGCGGGCGATCGGGATCAGTGCGATCTGGATCGGCACGATGAGCAGCGCGATCACCACCAGGAACAGCAGGTCGCGACCCGGGAACTCGATCCAGGCGAAGGCGTAGGCCGCCATCGCCGCGATGCCGATCACCAGGACGGTGGCCGGGACCGTGATCAGGACGGTGTTCCAGAAGGAGGAGGTGAACCCGGTGGCGAGCAGGTTTTGGTAGTTGTCCAGGGTCAGCTCGGCCGGGTGGGTGAAGACCGTCCACCACCCCGAGGAGTTGTTGGCCGTCTCGTCGCGGATCGACACCACCAGCAGTCCCAGGGTGGGGACCAGCCAGAACAGCCCGATCACGATGAGGAAGGCCTGCAGGAGCCCGCCGCCGGCGCGGTCCACGATGCGGCCGAGCAGGCCGCGGCGCGGCGCGCCCGCGAGGCTGGAATCGAGCGGCGCGGTGGTCATCGGCCCTCCCTCCTGAACCGCCGGATGTTGATGATCATGAATGGGAGCACGAGGATCAGCAGGAAGATCGCCAGCGCCGAGCCCAGGCCCTGGTTGTCACCGCCGCCGAAGGAGACGCGCCACATCTCCAGGGCGATCACGTTGGCCTGCGGCTGCACCGACCCGGGTGCGATCACGAAGACCAGGTCGAACACCTTGAGGGTGTTGATGATCATCGTGACGAAGACCACCACGAGCACCGGCGACAGCAGCGGCACGGTGATCCGGCGGAACACCTGCCACTCCGTGGCGCCGTCGATCCGGGCGGCCTCCAGCGCGTCGCGTGGGATGGCCGCCAGCCCGGCGGCGATCAGCACCATCGCGAAGCCCGCCCACACCCAGATGAAGGCCCCGATGATGGCCGGTGTGATCAGGGCCGGACCGAGCCAGCTCACCCCGTTGAACGCCGCCGTGAAGTTCTCCTGCGGCAGTCGCAGGGTGTAGTCGCCCGCGGGCAGGCCCGTGAAGGCGAAGCTGCCGTCGGGCCCGGTGGTGGTGGTGCCGCGCACCGCGCCGTTCTGCAGCGCCTCGACGGTGATGCCCGGCATGCCCTTCTCGGCGGCGTCGATCTGCCCGGTCTTCCCGCCGCCGCCCGGCGTGAAGTCCAGCCAGACCGTGCCGCTCACCCCGCCGCCCGCGGCCGGGGCCTTGGCGGGCGCGGCGTCGGCCGGGATGGCGTTCGGACGCAGCCCGACCAGCGGCACCAGCGCGGGCCCGGCCGCCGCGACCGGCCGCCGGGTGACCACGGCCCCGTTCTGCACGGCGTGCGCCTCGTCGTTCGGCCGCGGCCGGGCCCCGGGGTATCCGGCGCTGGAGGAGAACGCGTCCCGCACGGTGGTGATCACCGCGTTGGCCACGCCCTTGTCCGGGTCCTGCTCATAGACCAGCCGGAAGATGACGCCCGAGGCCAGCAGCGACACCGCCATCGGCATGAACACGATCAACTTGAACGCCGTCGCCCAGCGGATCCGCTCGGTCAGCACCGCGAAGATCAGTCCGAGCGTGGTGACCAGGATGGGGGCGACCACGACCCAGATCAGGTTGTTCCTGATCGTGGTCAGCATGGACTGGTCGGTGAAGATGTCGGCGTAGTTGCCCAGGCCGACGAAGGTGTCCCCGGCGCGGTCGAACAGGCTGCGCCAGATCGAGTAGACGATCGGGTAGACGACCATCGCGCCGAGCAGGATCAGGGTGGGGAGCAGGAAGAAGATCGCCACGCGGGGTGATGGCCCGAGGCTTCCGCTCCGTCCGCCCCAGGTGGGCTTGGCGGCGGCGGGTCCGCCGCCTCCGCCGGTCGCGGCGGGGTGCTGCGCAGGCTCGGCGGGAGCCTCGCGGGCGGCCGTGGTGCCGCTCCGCGAGTCCCGCGGGCCGTCCGACCGTTCGGTCACGGCCTTCTCCTCCTACTTCCAGGCCTTGGCGGCCTCGTCTTCGAGCTTCTGCTGGATGCCCTTGATGTCGGAGGGGTCGCGCAGGAAGTCCTGGAGCAGCTTCCACTCGCCCTTGCCGTCGGTGCCGCCGAAGGCGCTCGGCGCGAGGTCGGACATGTCATACCGGACCGACTCTCCGGCGTCGATGATGGTCTGGGCGAGGGTCTTGGTCAGCTCGCTGGGGTAGTTGGCCGGCGAGACGTTCCGGTTGGGGGAGAGGTACCCGGGCAGCTTGGCCCACACCGCACCGCCTTCGGCCGAGGCCAGGTACGTGAGGAGTTCCATCGCCCCCTTGGACTCCTTCAGCGCCACCGCGATGTCACCGCCGAGCACCACCGGCTCGGTCTCGCCCGCCTTGGGGAAGGGGAAGAACTTCGCAGTCTCCCCGACCTTTGCACCGGACTCCGCCGCCGACGCGGCCACGAAGTCGGCCTCGATCACCATCGCGGCCTTCTTCTGGCCGTAGACCTGGGTCACGCAGGTCGGGAAGTCGGTCTGCAGCGCGCCGGAGGTGCCCCCGAGCACGAACTCCTTCTTGCCGGTGATCTCGGCGATCTTCTGCAGCGCGGTGGTGACGGTGGCGTCGGTCCACTTGAGCTCGTGCTTGGAGAGCTTGTCGTAGTTCTCAGGTCCGGCCGTGGAGAGGTACACGTTCTCGAACAGGTCGGTGAGGGTCCATCCGGAGGCGCCGCACAGGGAGAACGGCGCCACGCCGGAGTCGGCCACGGTCTGCGCGGCGGTGACCAGCCCGGCCCAGTCGGCCGGAGGCTGCACGCCCGCGTCCTCGAAGGCGGCCGAGCTATACCAGATCAGCGACTTGTGCGCGGCCTTGACCAGCACGCCGTACACCTTGCCGCCGGCCGAGCCCAGCTCCTTCCAGTACGGCGTGTAGTTCTTGTCGATCTCGCCCAGCACCTCGGGGGAGAGCGGCTTGAGCGCGTCCTGGTCCGCGTACTGCTGGACGAGACCGGGCTGCGGGAGGATCGCGATGTCCGGCGGGTTGCCGCCCTGGATGCGGGGGCCGAGGTAGGCGCCGGTGTCCTCGCCGGTCGAGGCGTAGGTGACCTTCGCGCCGGTCTTGTCCTGGAACGCCTTGAGCACCTGCTCGAAGTTGCGCTGCTCCTCGCCGGTCCACTTGGCCGCGACCTCGATGCTCACGCCGTCCAGCGGCTTGGGGCCCGCTGGGGCGCTGCTCGTCGCGGCGCTCCCGGTCTGCCCGCTCTGGGGTGTGCCGCCACCGCCGCCGCACGCGGCCGCCGCGAGCGCCAGCCCTGCCAACGCTGCCAGGGCCTTGGCAGTACGCATGTTACCTCCTGTGTTCGATGTGCTTCTCAAAGTGACCATGGGTATGACGGCCCGGCGTGGGCGGGGGTTCGCCCCCAATGGTCATCCGGTCTGGATGATCTCGGCGAGCTCGGTTCTCATGGAGGCGGCGATGTCGCCGCCGTCCCCCTCGGAGGGTGTCGCGAGGGCCCGGGACACCGCGTTCGCGATGGTCAGGCTCACCTGGTCGTAGTCGGGCGTGGCGGGCCGTAGTCGCGCGGTGCGGATCGCCTTCTTCAGTACCGGCAGGTAGGGGAAATCGCGGATCAGGCCGGGGTCGTCGTACAGCTCTTCCCAGACGGGGGGAAAGGAACCCTCGGTCAGCACCAGGCGCTGGGTGTCCAGCCTGGTCAGGTACTTGATCAGCTCCAGCGCGGGCCCCTGCCGGGCGGAGTAGGCGCTGATCGCCAGGTTGTGGCCGCCCAGTGAGCTGACGCCGGGGCCGTCGCGGCCGGGCAGGCCGGTCACCGCGAACCTCCCCTTGATCTCGGAGTGGTCGGCGGACCCGTACGCGTGCGGCCAGTTGCGGGCGAACAGCAGCCTGCCCTCCTGGAAGGCCACCCGCGACTCCTCCTCCTTGTAGCTCAGCGCCTCCCGCGGGATCCAGCCCTCGCGAAGCCCCTGGCGCAGGAAGTCGATGCCCTGGCCGGCCCGCTCGACGTCCATCGTGACGCGCGTGCCGTCCGGGCTGAGGATCTCCTTGCCCCCGGCGGACTGCAGCGCCTCGGCGAAGTTGACGGTCAGGCCCTCGTACGCCAGGAACTGCCCGGCGTATCCGCCGATGTCGTGACGGGCGGTCAGGCTCTTGGCCTGGTCGCGCAGCTCCGCCCAGGTCTTGGGCGGGGACAGGCCCTCCTTCTTGAGGATGTCCTTGCGGTAGTAGAGCAGGCCGGCGTTGCTGGAGTAGGGCACCGCCCAGAGCTTCTGCTCGTAGCGGGCGGTCTGCACCACAGGCGGCAGGAAGCGGTCGAGCGGGAACTGCGTCTCGTCCAGCGGGATGATCCACCCCGCTTCGGCGAACTCCGCCGTCAGGATCACGTCGAGCGCCAGCACGTCGTAGGCGTCGCTCTTGGCCTGGAGGTTGGCCACCAACTGGGCGCGCTGTTCGTCCGCGGCCTCGGGGAGGGTGAGCAGCCTGGCCTGTTTGGCCGGATTGCGCTCGTTCCACCGGTCGAGCAGCGTCTTGAGGTAGTCGCTGCCCTCACGGCCGATGACCAGGGTGATCTTCTCGTCTCGCGGGGCGGCCGCCGTGGGCCCGCCGTCCTCGCCGAGCGTCGCGCAGCCCGCGGGCAGCACGGCTGCCAGGGCGAGCAGGGCGACGATCCGGCGCTGCACGTTGTCCTCCCGGTCTCCAGGTGGCTACATGCGTGTTAGGTAGATGCATGCATGTTATGCACAGCTGTAATGTGGACGTCAACCGGTATACCCGTAACGCTCATGTCACTCGTTCCCTAGGAGGTGGGGCGTGCGGTCGCCGCTGCTGGCGCTTCTGGCGAAAGAGCCTGCCCACGGATACGAGCTGAAACAGGCGCTCGAACAGATCTTCGGCACGGCGTATCCCTCTCCCAACATCGGCCAGATATACGTGACCCTTGGTCGACTGGAGAAGGACGGCCTGGTGCGCTCGGTGGGCGTGGAGCAGTCCAACCGGCCCAACAAGAAGGTGTACTACATCACCGCGGCGGGCCGGGAGGCGCTTTCCGCATGGGTGGACGGGCCGGCCGAGGGGCCGCGGGTGCGCGACGAGTTCTTCATGAAGCTGGTGCTCGCCCCGCTCACCGGGATCGCCGACCGGATGGCGCTGATCAACCGGCAGCGCCGGCACTGCCTGCGGCAGATGCGCGAGTACAACGAGCTGGCCGCGCGCACCGATCCGGCCAACCGGGTGGCCCATCTGCTCATCGAAGGGTTCATGCTGCACCTGCAGGCCGACCTCGACTGGCTGGAACGCTGCCAGGAGGAGCTTCCGTGAGACGCGCCGAGAGCAAGCCGCTGGAGGTGGTACGCCCGGAGCCGGTGATCAGGACGGTCGACCTCACCAAGATCTACAACAACGGCGGCGTGCCCGTGGCCGCCCTGCGCGGGGTGGACCTGGAGGTCCAGCCGGGCGAGTTCGTGGTGATCATGGGCCCGTCGGGGTCGGGCAAGTCCACGCTCGCGCACCTGCTGGGCGGCCTGGACTCGGCCACCAGCGGAGAGGTCTGGCTGGACGGGCGGCGGCTGGACACCATGTCGGAGAGCGCCAGGGCGGTGCTGCGGCGCACGAAGATCGGTTTCGTGTTCCAGTTCTTCAACCTGATCGCCAACATGACGGTCGCCGACAACGTGGAGCTGCCCTCGCTGCTGGCCGGGGTCAGTCCGCGGGAGGCCCGCGAGCGGCGGGAGGAGCTGCTTGAGACGCTCGGGCTGACCGAGCGAGCCGACGCCGCGCCGAGCCGGTTGTCCGGCGGCGAGCAGCAGCGGGTCGCGCTGGCCAGGGCGCTGGCCAACCGGCCGAGCGTACTGCTGGCCGACGAGCCGACCGGCAACCTGGACAGCCGCAACGCCCAGCAGGTGCTCAGGCTGCTGGACAAGGTCCACAAGTCCGGGCAGACCATCGTCATGGTCACCCACGAGGCCCGCCTGGCCAGCCTGGCCGACCGGATGATCTACCTGTTCGACGGGCAGGTCGCCGACGATGCGCCGATCGAGCCGCCCGGCCGCAGGACGGCGGGCGGCCTCGGCGGCCTGGCCGACTTCGGAGGTTAGAGGTCGTGCGAAGGCCCCGGCCCGCGTCCCGGCCCGAATTCCGCAGCGAGTGGCAGCGCGGATGCCAAGCCGTGTTCCGCGACGGGGCGCGGGGTGGTCTCTGGTGTGCACGGTGGTGGTGAGGGTGCGCCGGGAGCGGGTGTCGTGGTGTGGATGCCGCGGGGGATCGTGCGGTGGTGTGTGGGGTGGCCGCAGGCGGGTGGGGTGGTGGTGAGCGTGCATCGGGCGCCGATGCGGTGGATCGCCGCCGACCTGCGGGCGCGGTGGGGCCACGCGCTGGTCACCGTGCTGACGGTGGGCGGCATCGTGACGGCGCTCGTCGCCGCGGCCACCCTCCTGGAGGGCGGTACCAACCCCTGGCGCGGCCTGTTCGACGAGACCAACGGCGCGCATGTGTGGATCCATGTGCAGAACGGGCAGGGCGGGCCGGTCACCGCCCCCACGGGCATCCCCGCGGGGACGGGGGTCGCCGGGCCGTACCGCAGCGCGCCGGTCACGCTCACCCACGACGGGCGCAACGCCCCGCTCGCGCTGCGGGCGCTCGGGCCGCGGCCGCCGCAGATCGCGCGCCCGGTGGTGCGCGAAGGGCGCTGGCTGAGCCCCGGCGACACCGGCGGGGTCGTCCTGGAGCGGTCCTTCGCCACGGCGGAGAACCTCCGGCCGGGCGGTTCGTTCATGGTCACCGCGCTGTCCGGCCAGCGGCACGAACTCGTCGTGGTCGGCATCGCCGAGACCGCCGAGCAGGGGTTCTACCCCACCTCGACCCCCGGCCTGGCCTGGACCCTGCCGCGCACCCTTGACCAGGTCGAGCCGGTCATCGGCCGCAGCCAGTCGGTCATCGGGCTGCGCCTGGCCGATCCGGGGCGCGACAACACCGTCCAGGTGGCGGGCGACTCGGCCGCGCAGTTCGACGGGCGGGTCCTGCGGGTCTCCACCTGGCTGGACGTACAGGGCGCGATGATGCTCGACAACCGCCTGTTCGGGCTGCTGCTCGGGCTGTTCGGCGGATGCGGGCTGCTGGCGGGCGGCCTGGCGATCGCGCACGCGGTGGGCAGCCGGGTGCTGACGCAGTCCCGCGACTTCGCCACACTGAAGTCGCTCGGCATGACCCGCGCCCAGGTCACCGCGATGCTGATCGTCGAGCACGCCGCGCTCGGCCTGATCGGTGTCGCCGCCGGCCTTCCCGCCGGGCTCGCGGCCGGGCGGTTCGTCACCGCGCTGTCGCTGCACAGCGGCGCGGGGATCCGGCTGTCGCCGATGCTCACGCTGCTGATCGCGGCGGGCACCGCCGCCGTGGTGATCCTCGCCGCGGCCCTGCCCGCCTGGCGCGCGGGGCGCACGCCGCCGACGCCCGCCGTACTGGTCGCCCCGCCGCGCGGCCGGCTGTCCAAGCTCGCCAGGCTCGCCCTCCTGGTACGTCTGCCGCCCGCCCTGGTGCTCGGCGCCCGCGACGCGTTCACCCGCAGGCTGCCCGCCGTCCTGACGGTCTTCGGGGTGATGATCCCGATGATGGTGATCACGATCGGTCTGGGCTGCCTGTCCACGCTCGACAACATCCTGCGCCACCCCGAGCAGGTCGGCCAGGCCGCCGCCCTGGAGGTCAGGCCGGGACGGCTGCCCGCCACCCGCGCCACGGCCCTGATCACGGCCGACGCCGCGGTCAAGGCGATCTACCCCGGCGCCGACATGGACGCCGTGGTCCAGGGCCAGCCGAGGACCGTGCTGGCCCGGGCGATGGGGGAGTCCGCCCGGCCGTACCCGTTCACGGTCGTGGAGGGCCGGCCGTACGCGGCCAGGGGCGAGGCCGTGGCCGGGCAGGGGCTCCTGGACCGGCTGGACAAGAAGATCGGCCAGCGGGTCCGCGTGCTGATCGGCGGGACCCCGCTGATCGTGCGGATCGTGGGCCGCGTGGTGGAACTGGAGCACGACGGCGAGGTGCTGTCCTTCGGGATCGACAGCCTGCCCGCCAAGGACGCCACGCCGCCGGAGTTCTACAGCGTGGTGCTGAAGCCCGGCGAGCCGCCCGAGGAGACCGCCCAGCGGCTGCGCGAGGCGTCCGGCGACGCGCTGGAGGCGCGCCTGGTGGTCAACCCGGCGCAGCGGTTCGCCGAGGTCCGCTGGATGATCCTGATCCCGGTCATGCTGCTGGTGCTGATCGGGCTGAGCAACCTCTACACCGCGAGCGTGGTGGCCGAGCGCGACCACGGCCCCGACCTCGCGGTGCTCAAGGCGATGGGGCTGACGCCCCGCCAGGTGGTCGCCACGATGATCACCGGTACCGGGCTGCTGGTGCTGATCGGCGTGGTCGCCGGGACGGCGGCGGGGGCCGCGCTGGTGGCCCGGCTGATCGACGTGCAGGGCCACACCAGCGGGGTGGGCGCGGGCCTCGGACACCCGCCGTCGGCGCTCACCCTGGTGACCGCCGCGGCGGTCGCGCTGGGCCTGGCCCTGCTGTTCCGGCTGTTCCTGGCGCGACGGGCGGCCCTGGCCCAGGTGCCCGTCGCCACCAGGTGAGCCGCGCTAGCCCCGTTTTCCGCACGTGAGGCTTTTTGAAGATCGCCGGGTTGCCGTGGTGATCGTCGTCGCGATATCACCTGGCTGGTGAGACAGCGTGCGCAGTGGGGCCAGGCCAGTGTCGAGAAGATGCTCGGAGCGTTACCGGTCATCGCCGGGTTCTGCTCGCGGTTACGGATCCGGGAGCTGGTGGATGCGGCCTGCCCGGTGCGGGACACGGCGGAGTTGACGCATGGACAGGTGATCGAGGCGC
>NZ_QMEY01000077.1 GCF_003315795.1 Spongiactinospora rosea | reverse complement strand
CGATCCCCACCGGCATCACCGTCGACCTCGACCTGAACATCGACTTCATGGACAACGCCGCCTTCGAGGCCATCCACTCCTGGCGGCTGGACCACGAACGCCTGGGCGGCACGGTCGCCATCGACGAACTCCACGACCAGTGGTACACAATGGCGGCGGGCGGCGCCCGGATGGCCCCGGCCAAAAGCCCGCCGAAGCCGGCCGGGCGCTGGTGGCTGCCCTGGACCCACCGCCGCCGGGCCGAGACGGGCATGACCGAGAGCGAGAGCGAGTGCCGGATCACCCAGGGGGCGCAGGAGTTCCACCGGCGTACCGCGCCGCTGGTACGGCCCATCTTCACCGAGCTGGCCGCCGGGCAGCAGCCCACCCACCTTTTCATCACCTGCGCCGACTCCCGCATCGTGCCGCATTTGATCACCTCCAGTGGGCCGGGAGACCTGTTCACCGTCCGCAACGTCGGCAATCTGGTACCGCGCGCCGGCTCTGATCCATGTGACGACTCGATCGCCTCCGCCGTCGAGTTCGCCACCGGCATCTTGAACGTTCACACCATCACGGTCTGCGGGCATTCCGGTTGTGGCGCGATGGCGGCCCTGCTCGACGGCCCCGCCACCACGGCCCACCTGCGGCACCTGGGCCGCTGGCTCCGGCACGGCGATTCCAGCCTGGCCCTGCTGGACGACGGTGCCGACGGGGATGACCCGGGCACGAGGCTGGACCGGCTCTGCCGGTTGAACATCCGGCAGCAACTGGCGAACCTGCGGACCTACCCGGCGGTCGACGAGCAGGTCCAGGCGGGCACGCTGAAGCTGATGGGGCTCTACTTCGACATCGGCTCGGCACGGGTGGAGGTGGTCCGACCGGGGGCGCCCGGTTCCCCGGCAACGGCCACGAC
>NZ_QMEY01000076.1 GCF_003315795.1 Spongiactinospora rosea | reverse complement strand
CCCGCGTTACCACCAACCGCCCTATACATTCAGACGGCGGCGACACCACATGACTGGTGCCAGGTTTCCCCATTCGGACATCCCCGGATCAACGTCTGGCTGGCGACTCCCCGAGGCTTAACGCAGCCTCCCACGTCCTTCATCGGCTCCTGGTGCCAAGGCATCCACCGTGCGCCCTAAACAACTTGGCCACAAAAGATGCTCGCGTCCACTATGCAAATCTCAAACAACAACCAGACAACCCACCCCGACCCGACACCAAACCACCAACCTGCGACCAAAGCCCCAGACAGATGCGGTATATCGGCGAGATGAGTCCCGGAAGACGAAGAAACCCCAAACCGGAGAGCCTTCAAGGAAGAACCACAAAGACCACGATCTTGGATCTTTGCGCCTTGCTTCCCGGCTTTCCCCGGCCCCGGCACCCCAGCTCGTCATGCCCAACAGCAGGCGCGTACTCCCCACCAGCTCGGTGAAGGCCACACCCGCCAGCACAAGCGGCAGGATGCCAGACGGTCCGTTTCCTCAGGACCCAACAGTGTGCTCGACCCGGCGCCATCCCCAGACGGCCTTCCCACTCCCGCACCCCCAGAAGAGGGCGGGCGGTACCGACCGGCCAGGCGCATGACACCCGAACCGAATAACCAGTGCTCCACTAATGAGCCACCAGGCGAGACACATCCGGCCTCGACCCCGGCACTGGACCCGGCCCTCCTCCTACGGTCACCCGCAGCGGTAAGGACCTGGCCTATAGCTCCTTAGAAAGGAGGTGATCCAGCCGCACCTTCCGGTACGGCTACCTTGTTACGACTTCGTCCCAATCGCCAGCCCCACCTTCGACCGCTCCCCCCACACAAGGTGGTTGGGCCACGGGCTTCGGGTGTTGCCGACTTTCGTGACGTGACGGGCGGTGTGTACAAGGCCCGGGAACGTATTCACCGCAGCGTTGCTGATCTGCGATTACTAGCGACTCCGACTTCATGGGGTCGAGTTGCAGACCCC
>NZ_QMEY01000075.1 GCF_003315795.1 Spongiactinospora rosea | reverse complement strand
GAACTGCGTGAACGTGCGGTTCGGATGGTCTTTGAGCTTCGTGAGCAGACGGGCGAGCGGACAGGCGCGATCGCCCGGGTCGCAGACAAGCTCGGGGTGCATCGGGAGGCGTTGCGGACGTGGATCCGGCAGGCCGAGGTCGATGACGGGCAGCGTCCGGGCCGGACGACGTCCGATGCTCAGCGCATCGGGGAGCTTGAACGTGAGGTGCGTGAGCTGCGGCGGGCGAACGAGATCTTGAAAGCGGCGTCGGCGTATTTCGCCCGGGAGCTCGACCCCAGACTGCCGCGCTAGTCGAGTTCATCGATACCCATCGTGAACAGTTCGGTGTGGAGCCGATCTGTGCCGTGTTGGAAGTTTCGCCGTCCACGTACTGGGCGGCCAAGAAGCGGGAGTCGAGTCCGTCGGCTCGTGCGGCCCGAGACGAATACCTGAAGGGAGAGATTCTGCGGGTGTGGAACGGCCCGGGACGCGGTCTTTATGGGGCGCGGAAGGTGTGGGGACAGCTCGGTCGGGAGGGGATCACGGTGGCCCGGTGCACGGTCGAGCGGCTGATGCGCGAGCTGGGGATCGCTGGGGTGACGGCGGGCCGCAAGCGGCCCCGCACCACTATCCCCGGCCAGGATCATCCGGGTGACCTGCTGGAACGCGACTTCACTGCGGACCGGCCGGATCGTCGATGGGTCGCGGACATCACCTATGTGGCGACCGCGGACGGCTGGGTCTACACCGCGTTTGTGCAGGATTTGTACTCGCGGCGGATCGTCGGCTGGCAGGTCGCCGACCATCTGGGCGCCGGCCTGGCACTCGATGCCCTGGAAATGGCGATCTGGTCTCGTGGAGGTGACGTCGGTGGCCTCGTTCACCATTCGGATAGGGGAGTTCAATACACTTCCATCCGCTACGCTGAACGGCTCGATCAGGTCGGCGCGGCGCGTTCTGTCGGCAGCAAGGGCGATTCGTATGACAATGCGGCGGCCGAGTCCATGAACAGTCTCTACAAGAAGGAGCTCATCGACTTCTACGGCGGCTGGAAAGGCGTCATGGACGTGACTATCGCCACGATGGAATGGGTTGCCTGGTACAATTCTGAACGGCTACATTCTTACTGTGGGAACGTCCCTCCGGTCGAGTATGAGGAGACGTTCCACCGATCGACCGCCGGCACTGACCTGGCGGCCGAGAACCAAGCGATCTAGCCTCCAA
>NZ_QMEY01000074.1 GCF_003315795.1 Spongiactinospora rosea | reverse complement strand
GTCGTCCGGCCCGGACGCTGCCCGTCATCGACCTCGGCCTGCCGGATCCACGTCCGCAACGCCTCCCGATGCACCCCGAGCTTGTCTGCGACCCGGGCGATCGCGCCTGTCCGCTCGCCCGTCTGCTCACGAAGCTCAAAGACCATCCGAACCGCACGTTCACGCAGTTCGGAGCTGTACTTCCTCGGTGGTGCCATAGCTCCTCACCCTTCCAGGTTCAGGAGCCTCCAACCAACCCGGGGTGATCCACGAATCTTCTTGCCCCGGCGCGCGCCCTGCAGGCCGAGCGCGCGCATGCGTCGTTCGACGGTGCAGCGGGCCACCCGATGCCCCTCCCGCAGCAGTTGCTGCCAGACCTTGCGGGCGCCGTAGACGCTGTAGTTGCCGGCGTGGATGCGCTGGATGTGGGCGTCCAGGGCGGCGTCGCGCACCGCCCTGGGGGAGGGTGGTCGGTTCTTGGCTGCGTAGTAGGTGCTGGTGGAGATAGGGCAGCCGTGCTCGGTCAGGACACGGCAGATCGGCTCGACACCGAACACGCCGGCGTGCTGGTCGATGAAGCTCACGAGTGCGTGTGTGGCCGGTCGAGCTCGGCCGCGAAGAAAGCCGACTTAGATTCAAGGAGTCAAGGCAACACACTGGGCCGGGGTCCGGTAGCCGAGACACTTACGGGGGCGGTTGTTCAGCCGGGCGGCCAGGGCGTCGAGGTCGGCTTGGCTGTGCAGGCTCAGATCAGTGCCTTTGGGTAGGTACTGCCGGATCAGTTTGTTGGTGTTCTCGTTGGTGCCCCGCTGCCATGGGCTGCGTGGTGCCGCGAAGAAGACATCGACGCCACTCGCTTCGGTCAGCAGCCGGTGACCGGCCAGTTCCATACCGCGGTCCCAGGTCAAAGTGCCACGGAGGCGGGCATCCATCCGTGAGAGCGCCTGCTGCAGGGCGGGGATGACCGTCGTGGTGTGGCGGCTGGGTAGCGCGACCATGGTCAGGTAGCGGGACTTGCGGTCGACCAGCGTCGCGACCTGGCTGTTCTTGGCTCCGACGATGAGATCGCCTTCGAGGTGGCCGAGTTCGGTCCGGGCGTTGGCCGCCTCGGGCCGTTCCTCGATCGGTCGTGCCCCGGTGATCTGGGAACGCCACTGGCCCTTGACCGTGTTCTTCTTGTTCTTGCGGATGGGGCGGCGTGTGCGCAGTTCGGTGGGTTCTGCCAAGATTTTCGTGGTTACGGAATGTAGCTTTGATCAGCGGTGCAAGATCATCTTGCGGAGGAGCAGGAATCCGGCGCGGCCGAACATCAGCCGCTTGATCATTTTGATCTTGTTGACGACGCCTTCGGCAGGCCCGTTGCTGTAGGGCAGGGTGATTCCGGCACAGACAGCGTCGAGGTCGAGGGTCAGGCCCCGGATAAAGCTGTGCAGGTGGGGCAGGTCTTCGACCTGCACCATGGT
>NZ_QMEY01000073.1 GCF_003315795.1 Spongiactinospora rosea | reverse complement strand
CGACCGGACAACACAACCGGCGGCGATGGGAAGGGCCACTGCTTCGTCGATGCGTGCGATGTTGAGGAGGGGCCCGGTGAGTGCCGTTTCGGCTATCCCCGCCGCTGGTGGATCTGGTGGACGTTCTCCGCGAGATCCGGTCCGAGCCTTGCAGCACACGCTCTACCGGGCGGCCAAGGCCGAGCCCGGGCGTCGATTCCACGCGCTGATGGACAAGATCTACCGCAGAGACGTTCTGGCGCGCGCGTGGCTGACGGTGCGTGGCAACAACGGCGCACCGGGTATCGACCAGGTCACCCTGGCCAAGGCCGAGGAGTACGGCGTGGACCGGCTGCTCGGCCAGTTGGCCTGCGAACTACGGGAGGGACGCTATCGTCCGCTGCCCGCGCGGCGGGTGCTGATCCCGAAGCCGGGGGTGCGGGAGGAGTTGCGCCCGTTATCGATTCCCGCAGTTCGTGATCGCGTTGTGCAGGCCGCCGTGAAGATCGTGTTCGAACCGGTCTTCGAGGCGGACATGCTGGAATGCTCGTTCGGGTTCCGCCCGAAACGTTCAGCGCACGACGCCCTGCAGGTGCTCATGGACGAGCACGGGCGGGGACGCCGATGGGTGGTCGAGACGGACATCGCCAACTGCTTTTCGGCGATTCCGCACGATGCGTTGATACAGGCGATCGAGGAACGCGTCTGTGACCGGTCGCTCCTGAAACTCCTGCGCGCGATCCTGCGTGCTGGGGTGATGGAGGACGGGCAGGTGCGTAAAACGGATACCGGAACGCCCCAGGGCGGGGTCGTTTCACCCGTCATGTGCAACGTCTACCTGCACCGGCTTGATCGGGCATGGGACGAAGCAGACGGGGTCATGGTCCGGTTCGCCGACGATATCGCGGTGATGTGCTGGTCGCGCAGTCAAGCCGAACGGGCCCTGGCCCGGCTGGTCGAACTGCTGGCCGGGCTGGGGCTGGAGCCCAAGATGGCCAAGACCCGCATCCTGCGACTGGAGGTGGGCGGGGAAGGCTTCGACTTTCTCGGCTTCCATCACCGGCTGGTCCGATCGACCGGTTTCAACGGCAGACGACCGTTTGTCTTCCTCGCCCGCTGGCCCGCGGACAAGGCCATGCAGCGTGCCCGTGACCGGATCCGGCAACTCACCGACCGGCGCAGGCGGTTGCGGCCTGAAGCGATTACCGAAGAGGTCAATCTTTTCCTGCGTGGCTGGGTGGCCTTCTTCAAGTACGGGCACTCCGCCGAGCGCTTCAGCAAGATCAGGCAATATGCGCGGATGCGGCTCGCTTTGTTCATCAGCAAGCGGCGCCGTGCCAGCAAGGGGTTCGGCTGGCGAACACTGGTTGCCTTGTCGCCGAATGAACTCGGCCTGATCGGCATGTATGGAATCGTCGTCTCGCCCTGGCCCTTCAAGGACTGGCGGGTGAGGCCGAATGCCGGCGGTGAACGACGT
>NZ_QMEY01000072.1 GCF_003315795.1 Spongiactinospora rosea | reverse complement strand
CTTGTTCTTTATCCTCCAGATTGTTGTAGTGCTGCGAGGGTTCGGCCGCGTTTGACGGTTTTGCCCACGCCGTAGCGGGGTGCGGGGCGACGGTTGGGGATGCCTGATGGACGCCCCGGGCCGGGGCGGGTGGGTTTAGGCGCGCCGGCCGGTTGAGCCAGCGCGGGACGGAGGTTCCGAAACCCGCGCCGGACCCGGGCGGGAGTGAGCTGACCGGGCGGGACGGATCTCTCCCAGGGGTGGCGCAGGTCCTTGGTCAGGCGACGGCCGAGACGCAACTGGGTGTGGACGATGATGAGCAGCCAGGTCCAGCGGTCGGCGGCCTGAGCGGCGCGGAGCCTGGGCCGGGTCCAGCCGAGGGTCTGCTTCCAGAACCGGTAGGTGTGCTCCAGGTCGAATCTGCGCAGGAACGCCTGCCAGCAACGGTCCACGTCGGCGCCGGCGGCACCGGTCTTGGAGGACCAGAGCCAAACCGGTGGGGCGTCGCGATCTCCGGGCAAGTGCTCGACCTTCAGCCGGATCAGGGTGCCCTCGATGATCGGCAACTCACCCTCGTGATCGAGCCAAGCCGCACGGTGGGTGAGGCGCGGATGCAACCGGTCCCAGGCATTCGCCTCGGCCTTGCCGTAGTGGGTGGAGTCCGTGACCGTGGTCACGGCCGGTTCGGGCCAGGTGGCCGGGTCGGCCAGGGCGAACTCGCCGCCGTGTTTAGGGGGACGGCCACCTTTCGGATCGTAGCGTCGAGGTGGTGCGGGCAGGCGCAGCACCCGGTCGGATCGGATGCGCCCGAGTAGTTCGACCGGGAGATCACGCAGGACGTAGGCCAGGCGGGTGATGTCGTAGCCGGCGTCGGTCACGATGAGCACGTCGGGGTCACCGCTGCGCCATTGCCCGGCGGCGATCAATCGTTCGATGACCCCGCGCAGCTGGGCGGCGGTGACGGCGGTGGCGTCATCGGCCGGTCCCAGCCGCACCATGTCCAGCGGCGCCGTCCATGACGTGCGGCCCATCTCCAGCACCGCAACGAACGAGTAGGGCCAGCCCGGGATGAACTGCGACGTGCTCTTGGCCCGGCCGTACACGTGACAGAACAGCCGCTCGGCCGAGCAGGCGGCATCCGAGCGCAGCCATGGCGACACATCCACCGCCAGCACGATCCGTCTGTCCGGCCAGCGCGGTAGCGGCTGTCCAGCCAGCACCTCGCGCAGCTGTTCCACGTCGATCCGGCCATGGTTGAGCCCGCTGTACAAAGCGCCGTGCCCCCGCCGGTACTCCGGTGACAAGGACAGGTCCACTGGTGAGCGCACCGGCCCCGGCTCACACAACAACGCATCAGCCAGCTCGAACAACGCATCGGCCCGCCTGGTCAGGCAGGCGTAGACATCATTCCGGAACCGGGACAACACCCTGGAGGACTCGACACCGGCGGCATCGTTCAGCAGACTCACCCTCACGGCCTTGTAGTGATCAGTAGCGACTCGACACCGCACATGATCACTCAAGGCCGTCTTGCTGTCCGCGAAACGATCAACTCACCGCTCAGCACAACAATCCCGAGGATAAAGAGCAAGCT
>NZ_QMEY01000071.1 GCF_003315795.1 Spongiactinospora rosea | reverse complement strand
GGGTTCTGCCAAGATTTTCGTGGTTACGGAATGTAGCTTTGATCAGCGGTGCAAGATCATCTTGCGGAGGAGCAGGAATCCGGCGCGGCCGAACATCAGCCGCTTGATCATTTTGATCTTGTTGACGACGCCTTCGGCAGGCCCGTTGCTGTAGGGCAGGGTGATTCCGGCACAGACAGCGTCGAGGTCGAGGGTCAGGCCCCGGATAAAGCTGTGCAGGTGGGGCAGGTCTTCGACCTGCACCATGGTGATCCACTCCTGCAGAAGGGCGTCGTTGCCGGGTGCTGGGGTCAGCAAGGCGGTGAAGCTGCGGACGGCGTTTGCCAGCGCGGTCATCTCGCCGCAGGTGGCGGTTACCTCGGCGAGGAGGGCGCTTTGGTCGCCGGGCAGGCGGTCGGGGTGGGTGAGTAGCAGCCGGGTGAGGTTCTTCGCGGAGATCGCCGACCGGTCGGCTTCGACCCGGCCTTGGGTGATGTAGCGGTAGAGCAGGTTGAGGCTGCCGGTGTAGCCCAGTGCCTTGATCTCCGCGAATAGGCGCAGGACCGGCACGCCGGGTTCGGTGGCGCGGCGTCGGCGCAAGTGGTCACGGTAGGGATCGACCAGGCAGGAGCGGTAACGCGGGGCTCGCTTCATGCGCTCGGGTTCGGCGGCGCGGGCGTAGCGCTTGACCGTGTTGAGTGACAGTTGCAGCCGCCGGGCCGTTTCCAGCAGGCCGGTGCCCTTGTCGAGCAGGTCGTGAACCGCCCGCCAGCGCTCGGCGGTGGTCTGGGCGCGGTCGCCGTCCTTGGCCGGCGGTCCGGCTTTGGCCCAGCACACGCTGTGGGCGGCGACTTCCCGATACGCGGCGTCGGCCAGGTTGTGGAACAGGTGCCAGCGGTCCGACACCTGCACTGCTTCGGGCAGGGCCTCTCGAATCGCTCCCGCGTAGCCGGCCGACCCGTCCCGGCATACCACCTCGACGTCGGGGTGGTCTCGCAGCCACGTGGTGAGGGTGGTGGCTCGGCGGTCGGCCAGCACGTCCACCACCCGGGCGGTGATCGCGTCGATCACGACGGTGCCGTAGGACCGGCCGCGTTTGAGGGCGAAATCGTCCACCCCTATTACCCGTGGCGTGACGATCTCCGGGTCGGGCAGCCCGGTGATCAGGTTGGTCAGTGCGGTCCGGCTCGCCGCCACGGCCAGCACTGCCAGTAATCGCGATCCGGCCCGTCCGGCCAACGTCAGCGCCACCGAGGTGACGATTGTGCTCAGCAGGGTGGTGCGGCGCCCGTACCGTACGGTCAGCCCGGGCACCTGCTCGGCGAACGTGTGTACGCGGCAGTCGATGTTCTCGCATACCAGCCGACGCACGGTCAGGTCGATGATGACCTGCTGGCCGCCGACCGCGACATCGGCGAGATGGCGCCGGTAACGCCCGTGCATCCGGTGTGTCAGCGTCCCGCAGGACGGGCAGGGCCGGGCATCGTCCGGCCGGGCCTGGGCCGTAACGCGGATCGTCTTTTCGTCACGGCGTACCTGCTCCACCTGCACGTCGCTCAGTTGCGGAAGAAGCAGGTCCAACAGTTCCTGATCGGAATCACGCATATGCAACTATCGGCACGTGTGTGATCAGTTGCAGGCAGTTACCACGAAAATCTTGGCAGAACC
>NZ_QMEY01000070.1 GCF_003315795.1 Spongiactinospora rosea | reverse complement strand
GCTAGCCCCGTTTTCCGCACGTGAGGCTTTTTGAAGATCGCCGGGTTGCCGTGGTGATCGTCGTCGCGATATCACCTGGCTGGTGAGACAGCGTGCGCAGTGGGGCCAGGCCAGTGTCGAGAAGATGCTCGGAGCGTTACCGGTCATCGCCGGGTTCTGCTCGCGGTTACGGATCCGGGAGCTGGTGGATGCGGCCTGCCCGGTGCGGGACACGGCGGAGTTGACGCATGGACAGGTGATCGAGGCGCTGGTGGCCAACCGGCTGACCTCGCCCGCCCCTTTGGTGCACGTGCAGGACTGGGCCGGGCGCTGGGCGGTGGGCGAGGCGTTCGGGGTCGAGCCCGCCCTGCTCAACGATGACCGCATCGGCCGCGCTCTGGATGCCATCGCTCCGCACCTGGACCACCTGGCCGGATCGGTCGGACTGGCCGCGATCGAGGCGTTCGGCATCCAGGTGACCCGCCTGCACTGGGACATGACCTCGATCTCGTTGCACGGCGACTACGAGCAGGTCGAGCCCGGCTACGCGCGGCCGCGTTTCGGCCACCCCAAAGACCGGCGGCCGGATCTGAAGCAGGTCCAGGCCGGGATCGCGGTCAGCGGTGACGGCGCGATCCCGGTCTTTCACCGCGCCTATGACGGCGCGGCCGGTGAGGTCGGGCAGGTCATCGGCGCGATGCAGGGCCTGCAGAAGCTGGCCGGCCCGCAGCGGATGCTCATGATCGGTGATTCCAAGCTGGTCTCGTATGCGAACCTGGCCGCGATGACCGCCGCCGGGGTCGGCTTCATCGCACCGGCCTCCAAGCACTACATCAGCGCCGAGACCCTGGCCGGCCAGAAGATCACCCATGCCGCCCGGGTGGACTATGTCGCCGCCCGGGACGAGGGCAAGCCCGTCGGGCGGCGTGGCGTCTGGCACGTGCGTGACGACGTCATGACGCTGGCCGGGCCGCGCAAGAAGGACCCGGTGCTGAGACTGCGAAGGATCTTCGTGCACTCCTCGGCCCGCGCCCAGGCAGCCGCTACCGCCCGAACCAAGAAACTCGATCGGGCCCGCGATGATCTGGCCCGGCTGGAACGCGGCCTGGGCAGCCGCCACTACCCCGGCGAGCAGGCTGTGGCCGACCGGATCACCGCGATCGGCCGCGCCCGGCGGGTGAGCGCCTACCTGACCGCGGTCACCGGCACCGACCCGGACACCGGCAAACCCACCCTCAGCTGGCACTTCGACCAGCAGGTGCTGGACGCCGAAGCCGCCACCGATGGCTGGTACGCGCTGCTGACCAACCTTGATGCGGATCAGGCCGACGCCGGACAGGTGCTGTGCCACTACAAAGGCCAAGAAGCGGTCGAACGCCGCTACCAGGCATTCAAGGGCCCTTTGGCCGTCACCAGCCTGTATCTGAAGAACAACCGCCGAATCGCCGCGCTGATCACCGTGATCTGCCTGGCCCTGCTCATCTTCTGCCTGATCGAACGCCAGGTCCGCCACGCCCTGGCGGCTCGCGGCCAGGCCAAGATGGACGGCTTGTACGCCGGACGGCCCGCCGTGCCCACCGGCAAGCTCATCCTCGACGCGCTGGCCGGTATCCGGCTGATCCCGGGCACCGGCCAATCACCCCCGATCATCCCGCACCCCACCGATCTCCAACTCGATCTCCTGGACCTCCTCGACATCGATCCACGAGACCTCCGCTGAAGATCACTCACGTGCGGAAAACGGGGCTAGC
>NZ_QMEY01000007.1 GCF_003315795.1 Spongiactinospora rosea | reverse complement strand
CGTTGGGAATCGGCTCGCACTGGCCCTTTGACCAGTGGGGACGCTTCCTGCCCGAGCACACCACCGCGGTCAGTCTGCTGGACCGGCTCCTGCACCACAGCATCGTGGTGGTCACCGAAGGTGAGTCCTTCCGGATGAAACAGGCACGAACCAGGACACCAGCACGCTTGATCAAGAAGTAGTCAACTACGAAGAGGTGGGGACTTCTACATGGCCACCAGCGGCGACACGCACTTGGCCGTTGACAAGTGTCCGGGGTTGCGCGGGAGTGGGTGGCTGCCCGTCGTTCATGCACCGGCTATCGGCGGTGTGTTGACCTTCTGGTCGGTCGATCAAGCTCGCCTTTGCGCAGGTCCTGGCCGACCTTGTGGGACGGGCGAGCACTGCCGGTGTCGTGCGCCGTTGTGGTCTGGGCCTGCGCAAAATCGAACTCACCTACCGCTCCGGCCCGCAGTACACGGTGCTCGAAGCCCAGACACCGGAGTTCAGGCAGTAGCGGGGTTTTATCCTGCAAAGTCCGCTCGACGTCGGGGTGTCTCCTGTGCCGCGTGTTCTGGACCCGGCCTCCCGCTCCGGCAAGCCCTCCTAATGTCGCCCCCCCCACCATCACTACCGGTGGTCGTGGGCGGCGGCTGTTGTCGTTGGAGGGCAGCAGGGGGTGGGCTGGGCGGTGGGGGGTGGGCAGCAGGTGTTGCCGTGCCAGGTGGCGTGGCCCTCCTTGGCTGCGATGGCGGCGATGACCAGGGCGGCGATCGGGTCGGCCCAGTGCCAGCCGAAAAGGCTGTTGAGGGCGAGGCCGGCCAGGAGTACGGCCGACAGGTAGGTGCAGAGCAGGGTCTGCTTGGAGTCGGCGACCGCGGTGGCGGAGCCCAGTTCGCGGCCCGCGCGGCGTTGGGCGTGGGAGAGGAACGGCATGACCAGCAGTGAGAGGGCGGCGAGTGCCAGGCCCGGGGTGGAGTGCTCGGCCTGGTCCGTGCCGAGCAGGGTGCGGACGGACTCGAAGGTGACGTAGATGGCGAGGGCGTAGAACGAGATCGCGATCAGTCGCAGGGTGACCCGCTCCCGCCGTTGTGGGTCGGCGGCGGAGAACTGCCAGGCGACGGCGCCGGCCGAGGCCACTTCGACGAGGGAGTCCAGTCCGAAGCCGATCAGCGCTCCGGAGGAGGCCATGGCGCCCGCGGTGAGGGCGATGGCGGCCTCGGCCAGGTTGTAGGCGATGG
Source organism: Spongiactinospora rosea (assembly GCF_003315795.1). Classification (GTDB taxonomy): domain Bacteria; phylum Actinomycetota; class Actinomycetes; order Streptosporangiales; family Streptosporangiaceae; genus Spongiactinospora; species Spongiactinospora rosea. The sequence continues at coordinate 360,556 of NZ_QMEY01000007.1, read as the reverse complement.
TGGCGGCCACCAGCAGCCGGATGCGCCGGGTCAGTACGGCGCGGCGCGCCGGGCCGGGGGTGAGCGGGACGGCGGTCATAGAGAGTGTCCTCTCTGACGGGCAGGACGGGACAAGGGTCAGGTGCAGCAGTTCTGTTCGTCGGCGTCGAGGCAGGTGCGGTCGGTGGCCACGGCGACGACCGCGGCCAGCAGGTCGTCGAGCGCGTGCCCGAGGCGTGGGTCGGCCAGTTCGTAGCGGGTACGCCTGCCGACCGGGACGGCGACCACCAGGCCGCAGTCGCGCAGGCAGGCCAGGTGGTTGGACAGCCGGGTGCGGGAGATGCCGAGCAGTTCGGCCAGGTCGGCGGGATGGGCCGGGGCCTCGCGCAACGCGACGAGAACGCGGCAGCGGATCGGGTCGGCGAGCGCCCGCCCGAACCTGGCGAGTACTTCGATGCCCGTGGCCGTGGTCACCATATCGGCAACAGTACAGCAGTTCTTGAATTCACAACACCCTGAATCCTTGAAGCCTTGACGGCTCTTTGGATGCCGCCATGTCGGCCGATTACTCTGTGTGTTAGAATGAGTGCAGCAAGTAGCGATGATTTGGGGGGTTCGTTACGTGGGCCAATGCCCGCCACCCGCTCGGGTGATCTTCTTGGGCGGGCTTGGCCGAAGTGGCAGCACGCTCTTGGAGCGATTGCTGGGAGAGGTGCCGGGGGTGGTGCCGCTCGGTGAGGTCGTGCATCTGTGGGCGCGGGGGTTGATCGATGGGGAGCCGTGTGGGTGCGGGGTTCCGTTGCCGGAGTGCGGGTTCTGGGTGGAGGTCGGGCGACTGGCCTTCGGTGGATGGGCCCCGGAGCTGGCCGAGCGCATGATCGAGCTGCGCCAGAGAGTCGATCGCACCCGCCGGATTCCGCCGCGGCTGACCATCGAGCTGGTCGAATACGTGAGCGTCTATCACCGCCTCTACGCGGCGGCGGGCGAGGTCGCGGACAGTCCCGTGGTGGTCGATTCGAGCAAGCACGCATCGCTGGCGTTCTGCCTGGCCGCGGCCGGTGTACCGGTCCATGTCGTGCATCTGGTACGCGACCCCCGGGCCGTGGCACACTCATGGCAAAGGCGGATCATCAGGCCGGAAGACGGCACCCCGATGCCTCGCTGGTCACCGGCCCGCACCGCCGCGCACTGGACCACGCAAAACCTCGCACTTGAGCTGCTCGCGGGGAAGGGAGTGCCGGTGACCAGAGTCCGTTATGAGGACCTGCTCGATTCGCCGCGCACCGTCTTCGCCCGCCTGCTCACCCGCCTCGACCTGGCGCCCCGGCTCGACTTCCTGACCGACCGCCAGGTCCACCTGACCACCGCGCACACCGCGTCCGGCAATCCGATGCGGTTCACCTCCGGCACGGTGGAGCTGGTCCGCGACGACAACTGGCGGCAGGCGCTGCCCTGCGGTCAGCGGCTCCTGGTGACCGCGCTGACGCTGCCGCTCATGCTCCAGTACGGCTACCGCGCGAGGGCGGCCGCATGACGCCGCCCCCATCGGTCGGAGTGGTGATCGCGACCCGCGGCAGGCGGCCGAAGTCGCTGCGCGCCGCGACCCTGGCGGCCGTCCGGCAGGACTATCCGGGAGCGGTCCGAGTCGTCGTGGTGGCAGATGGCGGCCATGAGCTCGTGGTCACGGTGGCCGGCCAACTGGCCGGGATCGTGTCCGAGACCGGGGCCGATCTCCGGGTGCTCCCCAACGAGGGACGCCCGGGTCTCCCCGGAGCGCGCAATACCGGCATCGCCGCACTCCACACCGATCTCGTGGCGTTCTGCGATGACGACGACGAGTGGCTCCCCGGCAAGCTCGCCGCCCAGGCGGCGGCGCTCGCCGGGAGTCCCGCCGCCGAGTTCGCCAGTTGCGGCATCGAGGTCGAGTACGGCACGCGCCGCACCGTGCGACTGGCAGGCACCGACACGATCACACCCGCTCACCTCATGAGGTCCCGGATGGTCATGGTGCATTCCTCTACTTTCATGTTCCGCCGCGAAGCCGCCCTGCGGGTCGACGAAAGCGCCCCAGGCGGTCAGAACGAAGACTGGGATTTCGCGCTGCGCGCGGCCAAGCGGCACCCGATCGCCCACGTCGATCAGCCCCTGGTCAGAGTCCATTGGGGCGTCTCCGACTACATCGCCCAGTGGGCGGACCGGATCGCCGGGCTGCAGTGGATGCTCGCCCGGCACCAGGAGCTGGCCGTAGATCCACGCGGCGCGGCACGGATCTACGGCCAGCTCGCGTTCGCCCACGCGGCGCTCGGCCATCGCCGTGAGGCGTGCAGGTGGGCTCTGCGCGCCTCGGCCGCCCGGCTCGCCGAGCCGCGTGCCGCACTGGCCCTCATCGTCGCCGCCGGTCTGGTGTCGGCGCACACGGTTCTGCACCGGCTGCACACGTGGGGCCGGGGCATATGAGCGGCCACTTACCCGAGCGTTCCTCGGGTTCCTCTGCTGCTTCCGCCGGTCGTGTGGTGGTGGGACGGGTCGCGTTCGACCCGCTCACCGAAGGCGAGGTCGTCGAACGCGTCGTACAGGCGTTCCGGACGGGGCACGGCGGTCACATCGTCACCCCCAATGTCGACATCTGCCGGGCGGCGCGCCGGGACAAGGAGATCGCGGCGCTGGTGGCCTCCGCGGACATCGCGGTGGCCGATGGCATGCCACTGGTGTGGGCGTCCAAGCTGCTCGGCACGCCGGTGCCGCGCCGGGTCGCGGGCGCCGACCTGATCTGGTCGCTGTCGGCGGCGGCGGCCCGCGAGGGCATGCCGATCTACCTGCTCGGCGGGCCTTCGGGGGTGCCTGAGCTGGCCGCCCAGGCGCTGGCGGCGCGCAGCCCGGGGCTGACGGTGGCGGGGGCTTCTGCGCCGCCGTTCGGGTTCGAGTCGTCGGCGGCGGAATGGGCGCGGGTCAAACGCGAGGTGGTCGCGGCGGGGCCGCGACTGGTGTTCGTCGGGCTGGGCTTTCCCAAACAGGACCGCCTGATCGCGGGCCTGCGCGCCGACCTGCCTGACGCGTGGTTCATCGGCTGCGGCGCGGCGGTCACCTTCGCGGCGGGCGCGGCCCGGCGAGCGCCGGACTGGATGCGCCACGCGGGGCTGGAGTGGCTGCACCGGCTCATCAAGGAGCCTGTGCGCCTGGCCCGCCGCTACCTGATCCACGACCTGCCGTTCGCGGCCCGCCTGCTCACCACATGCGCGGCCCGCAGAATCTTCCGACGCCACACTTCCGGCGGGCTCACCAGCTGACCACCCACTCGACCGACGGCGGGCTTCGGGGGGCCTGCCTGGGCGTCATCTGCTCATCGGGGTTCGGGGTGTTCTGTGGGTGTGCGGTGGTCGGTGCCCGAGAGCGCTTGTGCTCAGGGGACGTACGCCGGTCGTCGTTGGGATTTGGTGCTGGGGTCGTTGCGATCTGGTGGGTGGTCAGGAGCAGAGGGTGCGGATGTGGGTGATGTCGGTGGGGGTCAGGCCGTTGGGGGGGAGGTGGGCGGCGGCGTGGGAGTTCGTGCGGCGGTAGGCGGTGCGGGACAGGGAGAGGCCGCTCCAGGCGAAGGGGGATTGGGGGCCGGTGATGGGGGCGGTGCAGGCTTGGGTGATGCGTTTTTCGGCGCGGGGGGACCAGTTCAGGCCGGTCCGGTCGTAGAGGGTGTGGAAGCCGCCGAGGGGGTCTCTGGCCAGGTCCTCGTACTGGACGACCTGGATGCCCGGGTGCTGGGACGCGAGGCGGGCCGTGATGGTGGCGGTGAGCCGCCACAGGGTGGCGGCCTTGGTGATCCGGCCGGTGGAGTCGGCGAGGGCGCTCAGCTCTGCGACCTCGGGGTGGTCGCGGACGAGTAGCGGCTGGTCCAGCAGGTCGCGGAAGTGGATGGTCCAGCCGAGCCGCTGCCAGCTCGCCACGAAGGACACCGGGTCGCGGCGCAGTACGATCACCCGGCAGCCGAGCCGGTCGGCGAACCAGCCCGCCGATAGCACCGCGAACGGATCGTCGAGCAGGGCCCGGGCGTGTCGCAGCCGGCCGGCGGTGAACGCGGTGCCGTAGCGGATGAGCCTGGCGAGGTCGTACGGCGAGCGGTTGCGGCGGAGTTCGGCGGCGAACCGGTAGCGCAGCGCCACGGTGTCGCGGAACGCGGGCAGCCAGGTGTCCTCGTTGTCCCGGCAGATGTACTGGAAGCGGTGGGTGACCTCGGCGTTCAGCACGCCGGGGCAGCGGCCGGGCGGGTGCTGCGGGTTCAGCGGCTCGTTGACGTAGACCAGCCCGCCGCCCGCCGTGAGCATCCGGCCGGTCCAGCTCGTGCCGCTGCGCGGCAGGCCGGTGACCAGGATGGGCGCGCTCATGCCGCGCCCTCGTGCCAGGTGCGGGGGCGCAGGGCGGCCGGGGTGTGCCGGCCGAAGGGGCGCAGCCGGTACTTGCGGTGCAGGTGGAACAGGGGCAGCAGGTTCTTCACGAGTACTCCGGCCGACCAGCCGAGCGCCGCGCCCAGCGCCCCGTGCGCGGGTACGAGGGCGATGTCGGCGGCCACGGTCACGGTGATGGCGATGGTGGTGTTCGCCAGGCTTGTGGTGGTGTGTCCGGCGGCGATCAGGGCGAGGTCCGCCATCCCGCACGCCGAGGCGATCATCATGGTCACGGCCAGTACGACGGCCACCTGCGCGCCCCGCTCGTAGGCGGCGCCGAGCAGCGCCGGGAGCCACGGCGCGAGCGCCGCGTAGGCGATCCACACCGGCCAGGTCAACGCGACCAGCCACAGCGTGGTCACCTGGTAGAGGCGTCGCGCGGTGTGCAGGTCGTGGCCGGTCAGGGCGCGGACGAGCCGGGGCTGGACGGCGTGCGCGAGCCCCTGGGCGGTGAGCTGGCCGATCAGCTTGAAGCGGGTCGCCGCCGTGTAGCAGGCCGCCTCGACCGGCCCGGCGAGCACCGCCACGATCACGATGTCCAGCCGCTGGAACACCGCCTGGATCCCCCCGGCCGCCGCCCGGGGGCCGGTGTGCCGCCAGAGTTCGGCTGCGGCGTGGCGGGTGTGCCGCGCACGCTCGTCGGCCCCCGGCCCGGGGCCGCCTACGGCCTCGGGTGGCGTGCCGGGCCCGGTCTGCCGATGCTCGGCTCCCAGCATGTACCGGGCTTCGGTCCTGGCGACCACCGCCGGTGGGGTGTGGCGGTACAGCCAGAGGGCGGCCAGGGCCAGGACCGGTACGTACGGCAGGGCCCAGGCTAGAGGCAGCGCGGACGCCGAACCGGCGATGGTGGCCAGGCAGATCAGGGTGAGCTGGGTGAGCGGCTGAACCACCCCGAGGAGGTACGTGGTCGGGCCCATCGCCCCGAGCCCCCTGGTCGCCGCCACGAGGACGTCCGCGCAGGCGATGAACGGCAGCGCGAGGGCCAGCAGCCGGACCCACTCGCCCGGTACGCCGGTGACGTCGGCGACGGTGGGCGCGAGAAGGTACACGGCGACTCCGGTGACCGTGGAGAGGGCGATCACCGGATACCCCGCTGCCCGGACATAAGCGGACATGGGGGCGCGCTCGGCACCTGAGGAGTGGTGGGCCAGCGCGTGGACCAGGCCGTTGCTCGCGTCCAGCCGTACGACCCCGGCCGTCATCAGGCACAGGGCCATCGCGGTGAACAGCGCGCCCGCCGTGGCGGGCGGGAACGACCGGGTCACCACCAGGACCAGCGCCACCTGCGCCGCCGCCCCCGCCCCCGCCCCCGCAAGGCCCAGCACCCCGCCTCTGGCCACGGACGCCAGCGAACGTCCCGGCGCGGTCACCGGAGCCATGAGGGGGGATGGCCCAGCCAGGGCGTGAGGCGGGAGTCCCAGGGCTCGAAGTGGGCGGCGAGGCGGCGGCGCAGCCGGGCCGGCATCGGGGCGGCGCGCGGGCGCGCGTTGTGGCAGGCGAACCCCGGCACGGTCAGCTCCGGCAGGCCGAGGAACCGCAGCACCTCCGCGTAGACGGCCGCCGGGGAGGTGAAGAATCGGTGGCTGTCCACCACCAGCAGGTGATCGCGGCCGACCAGCGGCTCGATCCGGGCGAGTTGTTCGGCGTAGCGGCCCCTGGCCAGGTACGCGTGGTGGCGGTGGGCGTGGCTGCCGGCCCGGGGGTCGGCGGACAGCCGTTCGGGTTCGCCCGCCAGGCGTTCGTCCTCCAGGAGCACCGCGCGCTCGAAGCAGGGCTCGCGCTCGTACCCCCGGGCCAGCTCGTGCGCGTGGGCGGAATAGGCGCGTTCGACCGGATCGCGGACCAGGACGATCAGCTTCACCCCGGGCAGTTCCTTGGCGATCCGGGCCGCCGCCAGTGGGTGGAACAGGTAGTAGGGCGACGACTCAAACGCGACCGGCCGGTGTCCGTACATCCGGTGCAGACGTGCCGCCGTGGCGCGAAGCGGGAAATGAGCGCGATACCACCGCATCTCATGCTCATACGCCATGTCGAAGTAGTGGACGCCCTTGCGGAGCACCGGCTTGAGCACCAGGGGGTGCTGGGACAGCGCCCGGTACAGGGAGGTCGTGCCGCAGCGCTGCGCCCCGATGATCAGGAAGCCGGGCAGCACCCGGTGACCGGCGGTGAGCCTGCCCGTGACCAGCGACACCGCGTGCGCGGAGCACTTGAGCGAGTGTCCGAGTGAGCCGGTGAGCGTACGCGCGATGGCCCCCGGCACGGCGTGCCGGTGGCTCAAAGGATCGGCTCCGCGTGGTCGATGAGCGGCGACAGCCAAATCGCGGGCGGCCCGAGCGGTTCGTGCCCGTCAGCGGCGTGCCGGTCGGCGAGCGCGATCAGGTAGCGCAGCACGGTCAGCCGGGCCTCGGCGGAGGACAGGCCGTACGGGGCGAGCACGCCCGTCGCCTGCGCCAGGCAGGCCCGGGCCGCGAGCGCCGGACGCATCCGCCGCAGCGCCCGGTGCAGGAAGAAGTGCACCGCGTCGAACCCCAGCGGCACCCCGGTCGCGAACCGCTCCCAGTCCCACACCAGCATCCGCCCGTCCGGCGCGGGCGCCATGTTCCAGGGGGTGAGGTCGCCGTGCCAGGCGTACGGTTCGCCGGGGCACAGCTCGGCGATCTCGCGTACGGCGGCGCGTACCGTGTCACCCGCGAAACGCGTGCCCCGGGGATGGCGGCGGGGCACCGGCAGCGGCGACACCGCCAGCACCGAGAGGCCCCGCCAGGTGCCGTGGTGCAGCACGGTCGGCGCGGTCACCACCTTGAGCGGCAGGTCGGCGACCAGGCGCAACGCCCGCGCCTCGTCACCGACCAGCTTCGCGGTGCGCTCGGTGTCGCCGATCTTGACGTAGGCGGCGAGCCCGTCCGGCCCGTACGCGGACAGAATGGGCTTGCGGTTGGCGCGCCGGGCCGGGCGTACGTGCAGGACCGTACGGATCGGCATGCCCAGCACCTCGCCCAGGTGATCTTCGATCGACCCGCCGCCGGCCGCCGGGACCATGACCGGCCTGCTCAGCGGGCGGTGCCACCAGCGGCGGCGGACCAGCCTGCGGGGCAGCCGGGCGTGCGGCAGGAGGGAGTACGCGGCCATGTCGCCGCCGTCGTCGTCCCTGGGGAACAGCAGGCGTACCGTCTCGTCGAGATAGCGCACCCGGACACGAGCGTCATTCACGGTGACCCCTTGGCTAGGGACCCTCTCCACAGGAGGGCGAACGAGATCATGTAGAACGCGAGGGGGGTGAAGTAGCCGTCGTAGATGAGCATGTAGAAGAGCACCAGCAGCATGATCAGCACCCCGGCCAGGCCCACCGGGCTCCGGTCGCGCCACCACCGCAGCACCGCGCCCCCGAAGAACGCGATGTAGAGCGCCGCCCCCACGAACCCCTGGGCGAGCGCCAGATGCCACAGATGACCGTCGCTGCCGAGCGGGGGATGCCCGCACTCGTCGCACCACTGCGTCTTGCCCGTGGTGATCGAACGGTGGTTGCCCAGCGCGTTGCGGGTGTTGCCGTAGCCGATGATCGGCGAGTGGGCGGCGGCGGCGATGGTCGCGGACACGGTGAAGGCACGGACGTCGTTGCTGTGCGGGTTGTCCAACCGCTGGACGACCACGGCCTGCAGCGGGCTCTGCAGGAAGAGCAGCGCCCCGGCGGCCGTGGCCACGCAGACCGCGATGCGGGCGCGGGCGCTGAGCCGCATGGCCAGGTAGAGGGCGGCCAGGGCGATGCCGATCCACAGGCCCCGGTTGAGCGAGTAGACCACCGGTACGGCGGCCACCGCCAGCACCCCCGCGACGGCCAGCCGGTGACGGGCCCCGCCGTACACCCACCAGCCCACCACGAACCACACGGCGAGCACCGACAGGTTGCTGCCCCAGGCGTTGGCCCACTCGAAGGGGGCCTCGGGGCGGGGGGCGGCGTGGCCGAGGACCTTCTGGGTCTGTGCGGCGGTGGGGTGGATCAGGTTACTGACGAACGAGTTGCCGCCGACCCAGTCGGGGAGCGCGAGTTCGACCGGGGAGGTGAACTGGAAGCCGGGGGCGAGCAGGCCCAGCACGCCGCCGGCGACGGTGACCACGAACAGCGCGCCGAGCATCCGGACCAGGGTGAGCTGCGGCAGCTCGCGCTGGGTGAGGTTGCCCAGGTAGAGCACGACGATGAGGAGCGCGGCGCAGAGCGCCAGGCGCATGAGGTGGCCGAGCACCCTGCCCTGGGTCAGGTCACCGTAGGTGCCGGGGGGGTTTTCCGCGAGCATCAGCGCGCCGAGGGCCTGGCCGGCGAGGAGGAGCAGCCACAGGCCGAACCCCGGAGGTACCTTGATCGGCCTGCGCCGCCACAGGACGACGGCCATCGGCCCCGCCACGACGATCACCGACAGGCCGCCGAAGCCGAGGGCCCACCAGAGGGGGTAGCCGATGAGTAACGCGGCGATGGGCCACGCGGCCGGGTGGAGGCGCAGGCGCTTGCCGTGGGTCTTGGGGGTCACGTCTCGCGCCAGGGGTCGGGCGGATCAGAGTCTTCTAGCCAGGACTGGAGGGCGTTGCGGGGGGCTGGGCGGTCGTCGCGTTCGTCCGGGTCCTTCCGGGTGGGGGGATAGGGGGGGCTGGTCCGGCGGGGTGCTGCCGGGGGTGGCGGATCGACGTCTTGGCGATCGTCGCCGCGGGACGCCCGGTCGCCCCATGACCTTGGGCTGGGGGAGAGGGCGTCGTCCCAGGTCTCGGGGGCGGGGTCGGCTGGAGTGCTCGGGTGGTCGGGGGCGGAGAGATCGCCCCATTTGGGGCCGGTGCGTGGTTCGTCGTGGGGGTCGGCCCAGCGGGAGCCGGACCTGGTGGGGCGGTGCGTCGGGCTCGGACTCGGGCTCGGACTTGGGCTCGGGCCGTCCAGGGGGTCGGGCGGTGCGGCCCAGCGGGGTGCGGCGTCGTTGAGCTGCTGCAACGGGCTGGTGATCAGGGCTTCGGTCGCGTGGGTGCCGGTGGTGGTGCCGTCTTCAGCGGCCGGACGGCCCGGCCTGGCCTTGCCCGGAGCGGGGACGACCAGCTTGCCGAGCCCTTCCGGCCCGGGCCCGGCGTCTCGCCTGGCACGAGCGACCTCTCCGGGGGCGACGGGGGCGCCCTCGCCGGTCTGCGGGCGCGGCGGTACGGGCCACTCGTCCGCGCCTCCGGGTGCCTGCGGTACGCCGTGCGCCCTGTCCCGGCCGGACCGCGAACGCGCGGTCGTGAGCTGCGCGGCCAGCGCCTGCTGCTCCTCCGGCGAGGCGGTACGCGAGGGCGGCGTCGGCACGGCGGCCGACGGCGAACGGGGCGCTCCGGCAGGCTGACCGGCCTGAGCAGGCCGCGCAGGCCCGAACGGCCCTGCGGGCACGGCGAATCCGGCGGACTCCATGGGCTCGGCGGGCCGGTCAGGGCGCGCGGTGGGATCGGCGGGCCGGTCAGAGTGCCCGGTACGTCCGCCGGGCTGCTCACCGAGTGCGGCACCCCGGTCCGAGCGGGCGCTCGCCCCGGGGGCTTCGGCGAATCCGGCGGACTCCGTGGAGTCGCCGGGCCGGCCGGCATGCCCCGTGAGCCGGTCGGTGTGCGCAGTACGTCCGCCAGGGCGGTCGGAGTAGGAGGCGGGATCGGCGGGCCAGTCGGAGCGCCCGGTACGCCCGGCGGGCTGGCCAGGAGGCGGAGTACGTCCGCCGGGGCGGTCGAAGTGGGCGCCGGCTCCGGGGGCTTCGGCGAATCCGGTGGATTCCATGGATTCGGCGGGCCAGTCGGTACGTCCGGCGGGCTGGTCACGAGGCGGAGTACGTCGGGCGGGCCCGTCAGAGTGGGCGCTGCCGGGCCCGGGGGCTTCGGCGAATCCGGTGGACTGCATGGATTCGGCGGGCCAGTCGGTACGTCCGGCGGGCTGGTCACGAGGTGGAGTACGTCGGGCGGGCCGGTCGAAGTGGGCGTCGGCTCCGGGGGATTCCATGGGTTCGGCGGGCCGGTCAGGACGCTCAGTGCGTCCCGTGGGGCGGTCGGAGCGTCCCTTACGTCGGGTGGGGCGGTCCGAGCTGGTGGGGTCGGTGGGCCAGTCGGAGTTCGGGGGGGAGTCGCGGCGGGTACGGCGGGCGCGGCGGCGGGCCGGGCGTACCACGACGGCTCCGATCAGCCGCGCTCCCGCGCGGCGAAGCGCCTGTGCCGCCGCGTTGACCTCGCGCGCCGGGACCCCGCGCAGCGCGACCAGCAGCACCGCGCTGTCGGCGTGGGCGAGGTCGTGCAGGCCCTCGCCGGTGAGGACGCGGGTCGGGTCGAGCGGGCGGGCGAGGGCGTCGGCGAGTTGCCGCGCCTCGTGGTCCGCGCCGACGGGACGGATGAGCAGATGGCCGCCCGGACGGGCGGCGAGCAGCGTGGACGCCAGCTCCTGCGGCGTGTCGGGGTCGCGGCCCGCGGGGACCCCGGACGGCCCGGCGATCACCGGGACGCCGGTCAGCCGTTCGACGTCGCGGGCCGTGCGCAGCCGAGTGTCGAGGCGGTCGCGGGCGAAGGCGGCCCCCGCCCCCGCGAGCATGCCGATCATCAGGCCGCTGCCGAGGTAGAGCGCGGGGCTGGGCGCGCTCGGCGCGCCGGGCGGCACCGCCTCGCTGATCACCGAGCCGGGGGTGATGGCGACCGTCCTGAGCGTGTCGTATCTGACCGTGAGGTTGTAGACCTGGCGGCTCAGCACGTCTTGCTGCTGCTGGGCGATCGTGCGCTCGGCGGTGCCTCTGGCCAGGCCGGGCAGTGTGGTGGCGATCTTGCTCAGGTCGTCGTTGAGCTGCTTGAGCTTGGCGGTGAAGGCCCTGAGCTGGGTGCTCACCTCGCGCTGCGCGGCCTCGGTGCGGTGCTGGAGGTAGGCGTCGGCGTACGCGCGGGCGTGTGCGGCGGCGGAGGCCGGGGTGGCGGCGGTCGCGGAGATCGACAGCACGGCCGAGTTGGGGGGGACGGCGACCGCGATCGTGGCGGCCGGGATCGGCTCTGCCATCGCGGAGGGCGTCAGCTTGGCACGGGCCTTCTCGGCGACCACGGCCGACTGGGCGACCTGGGCCTCGGTGTCGAGGTTGAGGGACTCCCGCTGGCGGCCGTTGACCTGGTTGGACAGGTCGTTGATCCCGGTGGGGGAGACCAGGACCTGGGTGGTCGAGGTGTAGGCGGGCGGGGTCACCCTGAGCAGCGCGGCGCCGCCGGTGAACCCGGAGGCCAGGCAGAAGAAGAAGATCAGCCAGCGTCTGCGCAGCAGTGAGGTGTACTCGGACAGGTCCGTGCCCGAACCGCGCTCGGGAAAGTCCGGCGACAGGCCGCTCATGGAAATCGTGCCCCTCCCGCCTGGTTCGGGTAGTTGCGCGAATCGGTTCGCGCACGCAAAGATGAACGGCTCCCCACTATAAGCCGGTCGGCCATTTCGCCGACCCGCTTGACCGATATTTTCCGTCCTGCGGATGAATTTCGGCAGGTAAAAGGTGGGGGGTTGGTGGTGGTTGCGCGGAAATATTTGGACATAGCTGGGCGAGTGGCCGGGCAAGAGCTATGTAAAGTGCCTGACGTGAGGTGATCCGCCGGTGGGATGGTGGGTGGCGGCGGTGCCGGGGGACGCGCGGGCGCGGTTTATGGCGAAGGGAGTGATGAAGTCTTGCGTCATTGTGGTCGTAAGGGTGGAAAATCCGGAATGGTGGCTCTGATCAAGCCGCTGGCCAATTCGCTGGCCAAGCCGCTGATGGGTTTCCGGCTTAATGTGATCTGTCCGTTCTTGCAATGGAAAATCGCAAATATAGGGCGTATCCGAAGCCTCCGGATGCGCGTCGCGATAGTGCCCCCGGCCCCCCATGGCCCGGCCACGGCGTCGCCCTCGGTACGGGGGCGGAGGGTGTCGCTCGCGGCGGTGGCGGCCGTGTCGCTGGGAGGGATCGCCGCGTGCGGCGGCGGTGGCGGGGGGGATCGGATGACCTCCACCGCTGCGACCGAGGCGTCCCATGGCGATCAGGGTGGTGACGGTCGTGATGATCACGACGGTGGTCGTCATGGGGAGGGGAAGGGCCGCCATGACGATGGACACCAGGGCGGCGGGGACCATGGTGGCGGGGACCATGGTCGCGGCCGTACGGAGACCGGGGCCGCTGTGGCTTGTGAGGTGGCGGCGAAGTTGATCCCGTCGTGTGGGGCCTGGTGGGGGATCGCGCCGGAGGTGTTCACCGGGCGGTCGCCGGAGCGGGCGTTGGGGCGGGCCGAGCGGCGGATGGGCCGGCGGGCCGACATCGTGCACCTCTACCACCGGGAGGACGAGCTGTTCCCCACCAGGGAGGAACGCGCCCTCGCCCAGGACCGGCATGCCCCCCGGATGCTCCTGATCAACTGGAAGCCGTCGTTCGATCACACCTGGGCCGCCATCGCCGCCGGCGCCATCGACCGCAGGATCGACCGGCTGGCGCGGCACATCGCCAGGACGTACCGGGAGCCGTTCTTCCTGACCGTCCACCACGAGCCGGAGAACGACGTGCGTGCCGCCCCCGACTCCGGGATGACCGCCGACGACTACGCCGCGATGTACCGGCGGGTGGTGCTGCGGCTGCGGGCCGCCGGGGTGGGCAACGCGGTCACCGTGATGACGTACATGGGCGCGCCCAACTGGGCGTCCAAGCCGTGGTTCGAGCGCCTCTACCCCGGTGACGACGTGGTCGACTGGGTCGCCCTCGACCCCTACGCCGACCGGCGCGTACGCGACTTCGACGGCTTGATCAACAAGCGCCGCGCCGACTACCCCGACTGGCCGGGTTTCTACCGCTGGATGCAGTGGCGCTTCCCCGGCAAGCCGATCATGGTGGCCGAGTGGGGGGTGTTCGAGCGCGGCGGCGACCGGGCCTTCAAGGGGGAGTTCTTCCGCTCGGTACGCAGGCGGATCCAGCACTACCCGCAGATCAAGGCCCTGGTCTACTTCGACTCGCCGCACGCCCCGAGGGGCGACACCCGGTTCGACGCCTCCCCGGGCGCGGGCAGGGCGTTCACCGATCTGGCGCGGGACTCCTACTTTCGTTCGACGCCTGTGGAACGCTGACCCGGGCGGGCCGGACGAACCGCCACCCGGCCAGGCCCGCCACCACCGCGGCACCGACCACGCACAGCGTCACGATGTCGCCCACGCCGAGCAGTTTGAGCGCCGACGCCAGCAGCACGACGGTCAGCAGCGCGCGGATCAGCCCGCCGGGGGCGCGTGCCGAGATCCGCGCGCCCAGGTACACCCCGGGGATCGACCCGACCAGCAGCGATGCCGTCAGGTCGAGCCGGAAGTCGCCGTAGAGCAGGTGCCCGAGGGCCGCCGAGGTCACCAGCGGGACGGCCTGGACGAGGTCCGTGCCGACCAGCTGGTTGGCCCGCAGTGCCGGGTACAGCGCCAGCAGGGCGACCACGATGAGCGAGCCGGACCCCACGGAGGAGATCCCGACGATCAGCCCGCCGACCGTACCGACCAGTAGGGTAGGAATCGGGCGTACCGAAACCACCGGCATCACCCCGGCGTCCGCCACCCCGTCGCCCGGACCCGCCCGCAGCGCCAGCCACGACTTGGTCACCAGCCCGGCCACGGCCAGCAGCAGCGCGACGCCCAGCGCGTACTTCACGGCCTGCTGCACGTCCGCCCCGTCGCCGAACGCACGCGCCACGAACACCCCGCAGAATGCCGCGGGCACCGACCCGGCGCACAGCCACCCGACCATCCGCAGGTCGACCGTGCCGCGCCGCAGGTGGACGAACCCGCCCACCGGTTTCATCACCGCCGAGGCCACCAGGTCGCTGGACACCGCGGCCAGCGGCGGCACGTTGAACACCAGGAGCATCATCGGGGTCATCAAAGCGCCGCCGCCCATGCCGGTCAGCCCGACGATGACGGCGACGAAGAACGACCCGATGACCAGTGGGAGATCGATCACCTGATCCAGCCACCCGATGTGAGCAGGTCGGCGACGCGGGAGACCGCGCGGTCGATCGGCATTCCGGTCGTGTCGATGGTCAGGTCGGCGTCGTCGGGCTCCTCGTAGGGGTCGGAGACGCCGGTGAACTCGGGGATCAGGCCCGCCCGCGCCTTGGCGTACAGGCCCTTGCGGTCGCGGCGCTCGCACTCGGCGAGCGGGGTCGCGACGTGGACCAGCAGGAAGTCGGCGCCGACGGACTCCACCATCTCGCGGACCTCGGCGCGGGTGGCCGCGTACGGCGCGATGGGCGCGCAGATCGCCAGGCCGCCGTGCCTGGCCACCTCGGCGGCCACGAAGCCGATGCGGCGGATGTTGGCGTCGCGGTCGGCCTTGGAGAAGGTCAGCCCGGCCGACAGCAGCCGCCGTACGACGTCGCCGTCCAGGTAGGTCACCGTGCGGCTGCCGCGTTCGAGCAGCACGTCGTGCAGGCCGCGGGCGATGGTGGACTTGCCCGAGCCGGACAGGCCGGTGAAGAACACCACGAGGCCGCGCCGGTGCGGCGGGCCGGGGATGGCGATCGGGTCGGGGGCGGCCAGGTGCTCGCTCGCGCCGTACGCGTCGGCGACGTGCTCGCGCAGCTCCAGGTCGATGGCGGCGGGCTCGCGCGGGGCCAGCGGCACGGCGACGACGGACGTGCCCGCGGGCAGCCTGTCGCGGGCGGCCAGGGCCGCGCGCACCACGGCGGGCCCGGCCTCGCCGTACGCCAGGGGCAGCAGCAGCACCGTGGCCGACAGCTCGGCGGCGGTGGCGGTGATCTCGGCGAGCACGGTGGCGTCGAGCGGGCCGCGCATGGTGACCGCGAGCACCGGGCTTTCGGCAAGCTCCTTGCGCACCTCGGCGGGCGGGCGGCGCAGCCGCGCGAACGGGCCGTGCTCGGGGCCGCCGCTGCCGCCCTCGACCGGACCGGCCACCCCGTGCGGGCCGCGCTCGGTCACGGTCAGTACGCCCAGCGCCGCGCCCTCGGGGTCGAGCAGCGTGATCCGGTCACCGGCCTGGGCCGGATGGTCGGCGGGCAGGTGCAGCAGCACCGGGTCGGGCCAGGGGGTGCCGTCGGCGAGCGTGCCGCGCTCCAGCACGGAGTGCGCGTCCGCGTCGCCGAGGAAGCCGGTGAGCGGGTGGAACGCGCCGGACAGCAGCAGCTCAAGGTCGGCCAGCTCGCGGGCGTCGGGGGTCCACTCGAAGATCGCCGTCATGTGCGCGTCTTACGCTCCGTCGCCATCGAAACCACCATTGAATCGGGCAAATCCCCGCCAACCTACCGCCATGGTCGGGGAGTGTCACCCTAACCACCCGCCCGAACCCGCATCAACCCGGGATCGCCCAGGTCAAGGCGCTCAGATCAGCCGGGCGAACTGGTTCTGCGGACGGCGGATCACGAACGTCACCTCGTCGTGCGCCGACGTGCGCCGCCCCCCGCTGAGCCGGTCGGTCACCGTGCAGGCCAGCCTTCCCAGCCCGCCCAGCGGCCCGCGCAGCGCCGGGCCGCCCACGGCGGTGTGCTCCTCGCTGATCCGCAGCCCCCGGCTCAGGCAGAACGACCGGATGCCGTCGCGGGAGGTGATCGGCTCGTAGATCGCGGGCAGCGGCCCGACCGTGCCGGACGGCGTGAAGCCGCGCCAGGCGGCCCGGCGTACCACCGCGGGCACCCGCCGGGCCCAGAACCCGTAGGCGGACTCGCGGTCGCGCAACCGGATCATCAGCAGCCCGCCGGGGCGCAGGCCGTTCAGCAGCCGGTCGAGCACCAGCTCGGCGTGCCTGATCCGCTCCAGCACATGCTCGACGTGCACCACGTCGAACGACCTGGGCGGCACCGGCACCGAACGCAGGTCGCCGAGCGCGAACGCGTCGAGGTCGTCGCGCGACTCGACGACGCGCCGCAGCGCCGGTAGGTCCTCGTCGATGCCGGTGACCCTGGTCTCCATCGGCCGCGGAAGGGCCGCCCCCGGCCCCGACGCCGTCTCGGTGGCGCGGAACGGGTCGCCGCCCCCGCCGCAGCCGACCGCCAGGACGTCGATCCGCCGCCCCAGATGCTCGGTCCACTGGTCGCGGATCATGCGGTTGAACAGGTCGTCTCGTTCGATGACCGATCTCACCTCGTGCATGTCGCCTAGCGTAGTCAATCCGATCCGGAGAGTTGCGGATACCCGGGCGGCGACGCCGGACCGACCGGGGGAAGTACCCTGGTATGGAGTAACCCCCGTGCCCGAATCCCTTCGCCGGGGGTAGTCGTGTTGCCATCGTGGGGCTGTGGGGCAATTCTGATGACCCTTTCCGGACTACTCGATCTCGTCGTGGCCGAAGAGCGCCTGGCCGGTCTGCTGGGCGACGTACGCGCGGGCGTCGCCTCCGACGTCTCGCTGCTCGCGCCGCCCGCGCTGCGCCCGTTCTCGGCGGCGGCGCTGGCCCGCGAGGGCGCGGCCGGGGGCACGCGCACGGTCCTCGCGGTGACCGCGACCGAACGCGAGGCCGAAGACCTCGCGGCGGCCGTCGGCAGCCTGCTCGACGAGGCGTCCGTCGCGGTGTTCCCTGCGTGGGAGACCCTGCCGCACGAACGGCTGTCGCCGCGCAGCGACACGGTGGGCAAGCGGCTGGCCGTGCTGCGCCGGCTGGCCCACCCGGTGGAGGGCGACCCGGCGGCGGGCCCGCTCGGCGTGATCGTCGCGCCGGTCCGCGCGCTGTTGCAGCCGATCGTGGCGGGCCTGGGCGACCTGACCCCCGTACGCCTGCGCTCCGGCGACGACGCCGAGCTGGACGACGTGGTGGCCCGCCTGGTGGAGAACGGCTACCACCGGGTGGACATGGTGGAGCGGCGCGGCGAGGTGGCGGTCCGCGGCGGGCTGCTCGACGTGTTCCCGCCGACCGAGGAGCATCCGCTGCGGCTGGAGTTCTGGGGCGACACCGTCGAGGAGATCCGCTGGTTCAAGGTCGCCGACCAGCGTTCGCTGGAGGTCGCCGAGGAGGGCCTGTTCGCCGCGCCCTGCCGGGAGCTGCTGCTGACGCCCGAGGTACGCGCCCGGGCCAAGGACCTCGCCGAGCGGCACCCGGCGCTGGCCGAGACCCTGGAACAGCTCGCCGAGGGCTCGCCGGTGGAGGGCATGGAGGCGTTCGCGCCGGTCCTGGCCGGTGAGATGGACCTGCTGGTGGACCACCTGCCGGTCCGGTCGGCGGTGTTCGTGTGCGATCCGGAGCGCATCCGCGGGCGGGCCGAGGAGCTGGTCCGCACCAGCCAGGAGTTCCTGGAGGCGTCGTGGATCAACGCGGCGGCGGGCGGCGAGGCCCCGATCGACCTGGGCGCGTCGGCGTTCCGCGGCCTGGACGAGGTCCGCTCCCACGCCCGTGAACTGGGGCTGCCGTGGTGGTCGATCGCGCCGTTCACCGGCACCGGCGACGACGACGGGGTGACGCTCGACGCGCACGAGGCCGAGTCCTACCGCGGCGACACCCAGCGGGCGCTCGCCGACATCAAGGGCTGGCTGGGCGAGGGCCGCCGGGTGGTGCTGCTCAGCGAGGGCCACGGCCCGGCCGAGCGGATGGTGGAGCTGCTCAAGGGCGTCGACGTGCCCGCCAGGCTGGAGCCGGGGCTGGCCGGGGAGCCGGGCAAGGGCGTGGTCCACGTCACCACGGGCCGGGTGGAGCACGGGTTCGTGACCGAGTCGCTGGCCGTGCTCACGCACCTGGACCTGGTGGGGCAGAAGGCGTCCACCAAGGACATGCGGCGGCTGCCGTCCCGCCGCCGCAACATGGTCGATCCGCTGCAGCTCAAGGTCGGCGACCACGTGGTCCACGAGCAGCACGGCGTGGGCCGGTACGTGGAGATGGTCCAGCGCACGGTTCAAGGCGCGACCAGGGAGTACCTGGTCATCGAGTACGCCAAGGGCGACCGGCTGTACGTGCCGACCGACCAGCTCGACGAGGTGACCCGGTACGTCGGCGGCGAGGCCCCGACCCTCAACCGGATGGGCGGCGCCGACTGGGCCAAGGCCAAGTCGCGGGCCAAGAAGGCGGTCAAGGAGATCGCGGGCGAGCTGATCAGGCTCTACAGCGCCCGGATGGCCTCCCCCGGACACCCGTTCGGGCCGGACACCCCCTGGCAGCGCGAGATGGAGGACGCCTTCCCCTACGCCGAGACCAACGACCAGCTCGAAGCCATCGACGAGGTCAAGCGGGACATGGAACGCCCGCTGCCGATGGACCGGCTGATCTGCGGCGACGTCGGCTACGGCAAGACCGAGATCGCGGTGCGGGCGGCGTTCAAGGCCGTCCAGGACGGCAAGCAGGTGGCGGTGCTGGTCCCCACGACCCTGCTGGTCCAGCAGCACCTGTCCACGTTCGCCGAGCGCTTCTCCAGCTTCCCCGTGGTGGTCAAGCCGATGTCGCGGTTCCAGACCGACGGCGAGGTCAAGGAGACCATGCGCGGGCTCACCGAGGGCTCGGTGGACATCGTGATCGGCACGCACCGGCTGCTCAGCCCGGAGGTCCGGTTCAAGCAGCTCGGGCTGATCATCGTGGACGAGGAGCAGCGGTTCGGCGTGGAGCACAAGGAGGCCATGAAGCACATGCGCACGCAGGTCGATGTGCTGTCCATGTCCGCCACCCCGATCCCGCGCACCCTGGAGATGGGCCTGACCGGGATCAGGGAGATGTCCACGATCCTGACACCCCCGGAGGAGCGGCACCCGATCCTCACCTTCGTCGGCCCCTACGACGAGAAGCAGATCGCCGCGGCGATCCGCCGCGAGCTGATGCGCGACGGCCAGGTGTTCTTCGTCCACAACCGGGTGGCGAGCATCAACAAGACCGCGGCCCGGCTGCACGAGCTGGTGCCGGAGGCCAAGATCGCGGTCGCGCACGGCCAGATGAACGAGAACCAGCTCGAAAAGATCATGGTGGACTTCTGGGAGCGCGACTTCGACGTACTGGTCTGCACGACCATCGTGGAGTCCGGCCTGGACGTCCCCAACGCCAACACGCTGATCGTCGATCGCGCCGACAACTACGGCCTGTCCCAGCTCCACCAGCTCCGCGGCCGGGTCGGGCGCGGACGCGAGCGCGGGTACGCCTACTTCCTCTATCCGCCCGAGCGCCCGCTGACCGAGACCGCGCACGAGCGGCTGGCGACGATCTCCCAGCACACCGAGATGGGCGCGGGCATGTACGTCGCGATGAAGGACCTGGAGATCCGCGGCGCGGGCAACATCCTGGGCGCGGAGCAGTCCGGCCACATCGCGGGCGTCGGCTTCGACCTGTACGTACGGATGATGTCCGAGGCGGTGCAGGAGCAGAAGGCCAAGCTGACCGGCGCGCCCGCGGCCGAGGGCGAGCGGGCCGAGGTCAAGGTCGAGCTGCCGATCAACGCGCACATCCCGCACGACTACGTGACCTCCGAGCGGCTGCGCCTTGAGGCGTACAAGCGGATCGCGGCGATCGGCGCGCAGGAGGACATCGTGGCGGTCCGCGACGAGCTGACCGACCGGTACGGCAGGCCCCCGCAGGCGGTGGAGAACCTCCTGGAGGTCGCCAGGTTCCGGGTACGCGCCCGCCAGGCCGGGCTGACCGACGTGACCGTGCAGGGCCAGAACGTCAAGTTCGCCCCGGTCAGGCTGGCCGAGTCGCAGCAGGTGCGGCAGCAGCGGCTCTACCCCAAGGCCCTGTACAAGCAGGCCGTGCAGACCCTGCTGGTGCCGGTGCCGAAGACCAAGCCGCTCGGCGGGCAGCCGCTGCGCGACCTGGATCTGCTGAAGTGGTGCGGCGACCTGGTCCAGGCGATGTTCCTCGAATCGGCTCCCGTCAAGCAGGCACGGTAAGGTAGGCGGGATTTGTCGGAAGGGATCCCACCGTGAAGACTCCAACGCGTCTGGCTGTGGCCGTGGCGGCCTGCGGCGTCGTCCTGCTCACCGCGTGCTCCCCGATGCAGGCGGGCGCGGCGGCGATCGTCGGCGACCAGCGGATCAGCACCGCTGACGTCGAGGACAGCGTCCGCGAGGTGCAGAAGGCCCTCCAGGCCGTCCCGCAGGCCCAGCAGCAGCTCCCGCGCCCGGTGCCGCAGTCGGTGCTGCTCCAGCTCGTCGAGACCAACAGGTACGCGCAGCTCGCCGCGCGCGAGAAGGTCAAGGTCACCGACGGCGAGATCGACGCCTTCATCGCCAACCAGAGCGGCGGCAACCCGCGCCAGATCGAGCAGGCCCTGCTGGTGCAGGGGGTGCCGCCGTCGCAGAGCCGCGACTACGTGCGCGCCTTCCTCACCGGCCAGAAGCTGATCGTCGAGCTGGGCGGCGGCACCGACGACGCGTCCCTGCAGCGCGGCCAGCAGGCGCTGGTCCAGAAGATCCAGCAGGTGCCGGTCACCTTCAACCCCCGCTACGGCCAGTGGGACCAGCAGCAGGGCACGTTCCTGGCGACCGAGCGCTTCGGCAAGGCCCCGCAGCAGGCACCGCAGCAGGCACCGCCCGGCCAGGGCATGCCCGAGCAGGGCGGCCCGCAGCAGGGCGGTCCCGAGGGCCAGTTGCCGCAGGACGGCTGACCCGGCGGGTGATGCCGACATGCCGCTGATCCTCATCACCACCTCGCCCCGGGTCGCGCCGGGGCTGCTCGGGCACGACGCCTGGCGGCTGCTGCGCGAGGGACGGACCTACACCGGCTCGGCCGGCCATCCCTGCCTGCCCTACCTCGCCGAAGCCGGGGTCCAGGTCGAGGTGATCGACCCCGAGCCCTCCCGGCTGGTGGCCGAGGCCCGGCAGGGCCAGGTCGTGTGGCTGGCCGCCCAGGACGGCGACGCCGACGTGCTGCGCGCGGTCGGGCAGGTGGCCGTCGGCCAGGACGACCCGCCGGTGATCGAGGTCGTGCCCGGCTCCTATGACCTGCCGGGCGCGCGGGTGCTCGACCTGGTGGGCGTGATGGACCGGCTGCGCAACGAGTGCCCGTGGGACGCCAAGCAGACCCACGAGACGCTGGTCCCGTACCTGCTCGAAGAGGCGTACGAGGTGCAGGAGACCGTCGAGGACGGCGACTACCCGGCGCTGCGCGAGGAGCTGGGCGACGTGCTGCTCCAGGTCGCCTTCCACTCCCGGCTGGCCATGGAGCGCGACGACGGCTTCGACATCGACGACGTGGCCGCGGGCATCGTGGACAAGCTGGTGCGCCGCCACCCGCACGTGTTCGGCTCGGTCGAGGTCGGCGGCGAGGCGGAGGTCACCGACAACTGGGAGGTCATCAAGGCCGCCGAACGGGCCGCCAAGGGCAAGGAGTCGGTCCTTGACGGCGTGCCGCTCGGTCAGCCGTCGCTGACGCTGGCGGCCAAGCTGCAAAGCCGCGCCGAACGCATCGGCGCGCCCGCGGACCTGCCAGGCGAGGGCGTCTCCGCGCTGGGCGCGCGGCTGTTCGAGCTGGTGCGCCAGGCGCGCGCCGAGGGCCTGGACCCCGAGGCCGAGCTGCGCGCCGCGGCCCGCGCCTACCGCGACCGCGTACGCGCGTGGGAGCGTACGACCGGCTGACCGGCCCCATTCTGTAGGGCCTCATCCCGTAGAGCCGCACCCGGTAAGAGGGAGGCGCCGCACCCATGGACGGCCGGAAGGCGCACATCGATCCGTTACGCCCGGGAGACCCGCCCATGCTGGGCCCCTACCGGCTCCTCGGGCTGCTCGGCGAGGGCGGCCAGGGCACGGTCTTCCTGGGCGAGGCCCCCTCCGGCGAGCGCGTCGCGGTCAAGCTGCTGCACGCCAGGCTCGCGAACGACGCCACCGCGCGCGAACGCTTCCGGCGCGAGGTGGAGACCGCGCGCAGGGTCGCCAGGTTCTGCACCGTCCCGGTGCTCGACGCCGACGTGCGCAACGACCACCCGTACGTGGTGAGCGAGTTCGTCGACGGCGTCCCGCTGGACCGGCTGGTACGCGAGCACGGCCCGCTCGCCGGCGGCGAGCTGACGCGCCTCGCGGCCGGTACGGCGACGGCCCTGGCCGCGATCCACCGCGCCGGGGTCGTCCATCGCGACTTCAAGCCCAGCAACGTCCTGGTGGCCACGGACGGGCCGCGAGTGATCGACTTCGGCATCGCCCGCGCCCTGGACATGGCCACGGCCACCACCACCAGCTCGGTCATGGGCACCCCGGCCTACACCTCGCCCGAGCAGATCTCCGGCCACCCGGCGAGCCCGGCGTCCGACGTGTTCGCGTGGGCGATCACGATGGTCTTCGCGGCCAGCGGGCGCCCGGCGTTCGGGGCCCAGACGATTCCCGCGGTGCTCAACCGCATCCTGAACACCCCTCCCGACCTCTCAGAGGTCCCAGAAGGCCCGTTGCGCCACCTGCTGGAGGCGTGCCTGGCCAAGGACCCCGCCGAGCGCCCTACGGCCGCTGAGGCGCTTCTGCGGCTGGTCGGCCCCGCGAGCCTCCCGGAGGACCCCGCCCCGGCTCCGCGCGCGAGCGGGCGGCGGGCGTGGATCGCGTCGGCGGCGGGGGCCCTCGCGCTGGCGGTCGCCGGGGTGATCGTGGTGCCCCGCCTGCCGGCGGGCGGCACCAAAGGCGGCACCAAAGGCGGCACCGAAGCCGGTACACAGGCGAGCCCGACGCCCGCGGACACCCCCGTCCCCACACCGACCGGCCCCCTGCGCGCAGGCCCCCGCTTCGGCCAGGCGGGCACGGTCTACACCCGCCACTCCGACGAGGTGACCGCCGTGGCCGCCGCCCGCCTGCAGAACCGCGACGTCGCCATCTCCTCCGACCGCAACGGCCGGATCATGGTCTGGGACCTCAAGACCAGCGCCCCGATGGGCCGCCAGTTCTTCGTCGGCTCGGAGGTGCTCGCCGAAGTCGAGGTGATCGACCTGAACGGCCGCCCCACCGGCGTGCTCGGCGGCTACGACGACGCCGTACACGTCTGGGACCTGGCCACCGGCGAGACGGTCAGCGTCTTTCGCGGGCACACCAGCGACGTCACCTCGGTCGCCGTCGTCCGCCTGTCCGGCAGGCCGGTGGTGGTGTCCGCGGGTCCTGGCGGCACCCGCCTGTCGGACCCGGCCACCGGCCGCCAGATCGGCGGCGTGATGCTCGGCCACAGCGGCGGCGTCCTGTCGACGACCGTCGCGGAGCTGCGCGGCAGGCCCGTCATCGTCACCTCCGGCGTGGAGCGGGACGGCCGGCTCATGATCTGGGACGCGGCCACCCAGCGGCGGATCGGCCCCGCCTTCAACAGGCCCGGCAGCCAGAAACTGGTCTCCAGCGCGGTGGCCGGGCGCCCGGTGGTCGCGATGGAGAACGAGAAGACGATCACCGTGCTGGACCTGGAGACGGGCAGGCCGCTGTACGCGCCGCTGCGCGGCCACGAGGCCCCGGTGTCGGGGCTGGCGGCGGCCACGCTCGGCGGGCATCCGGTGCTGCTGTCGTCGAGCTGGGACATGTCGGTGCGGGTCTGGGACCTCGCCAAGGGCGTCCTGCTGGGCCGTCCGCTGGGCGGGGCGGAGGACTGGGTGCTCGACGTGGCCGCGGGCCGGGTGGACGGCCGGCTCGTCGCGATCGGGGCCGTCGAGGACGCCACCGTACGGACGTGGTGGCTCGAATAGAACCACGCCGAGCGTGTCGATAGGCTGCTCACCGCCAACCGTACTTCCGAACCAAGGAGCGCTTCGTGGCTGCCATCGAGGCCGTTAACGCTCGCGAGATCCTCGACTCCCGGGGCAACCCCACGGTGGAGGTCGAGGTCCTGCTGGACGACTACAGCACCGGCCGCGCCGCGGTCCCGAGTGGCGCCTCCACCGGCCAGTTCGAGGCCGTGGAGCTACGCGACGGCGACGAGCGCTACGGCGGCAAGGGCGTGGAGAAGGCGGCGCTCGGCGTCACCGACGAGATCGCCCCCGAGATCGCCGAACTCGACGCCGAGGACCAGCGGCTGATCGACCAGACGATGATCGACCTGGACGGCACCGACAACAAGTCCCGGCTGGGCGCCAACGCGATCCTGGGCGTCTCGCTGGCCGTGGCCAAGGCCGCCGCCGACAGCGCCGACCTGGAGCTGTACCGCTACCTGGGCGGCCCGAACGCGCACCTGCTGCCGGTCCCGATGATGAACATCCTGAACGGCGGCGCGCACGCCGACACCAACGTGGACATCCAGGAGTTCATGATCGCGCCCATCGGCGCGAGCACGTTCTCCGAGGCCGTGCGCTGGGGCGCGGAGGTCTACCACACGCTGAAGGCCGTGCTGAAGGAGAAGGGCTACGCGACCGGCCTGGGCGACGAGGGCGGCTTCGCCCCCAACCTGCCCTCCAACCGCGACGCGCTCGACCTGATCATGGTCGCCGTCGAGCGGGCCGGTTACACCCCCGGTGAGGACATCGCGCTGGCGCTCGACGTGGCGGCCACCGAGTTCCACTCCGGCGGCACCTACACCATCGACGGCAAGGGCCTCACCACCGAGGAGCTGATCGCCTTCTACGCCGACCTGGTCGACTCCTACCCGCTGGTCTCCATCGAGGACCCGCTGGACGAGGAGGACTGGGCGGGCTGGAAGGCCATCACCGCCTCACTGGGCGCGCGGGTCCAGCTCGTGGGCGACGACCTGTTCGTCACCAACCCCGAGCGGCTGGCCAGGGGCATCGCCGAGGGCGCGGCCAACGCGCTGCTGGTCAAGGTCAACCAGATCGGCACCCTCACCGAGACTCTCGACGCGGTCGAGCTGGCCCACCGCAGCGGCTACCGCTGCATGATGAGCCACCGGTCCGGCGAGACCGAGGACGTCACGATCGCCGACCTGGCGGTGGCCACCAACTGCGGCCAGATCAAGACCGGCGCCCCGGCCCGCTCCGACCGGGTGGCCAAATACAACCAGTTGCTGCGCATTGAAGAACATCTGGGAGATTCCGCCCGCTACGCGGGTCGCGCGGCCTTCCCGCGTTTCACTCGCTAGCGTTGGGGGCGGCGGTCCGGTCTGGGCACGGGCCGCCGCACCCCGAGCGGGTGCCCGACGCAGGGAGGGCAGTGCATGAGCAGGCGGCCGCAACTGACCGGTCGGGCCGCGGTGCTCGCGGTGGTGGTGTGCGCGATCGCGATGAGCCTGGCCTATCCGGTCAGGGAGTTCATCGCGCAGCGCCGCCAGATCGCCGAGTTGCAGCAGCAGCAGGCCAAGGAGCTGGACGCGCTGCGCAAGCTGCGCGATCGCGGCAGGCAACTGCAAGATCCCGACTACACCATGCGGCAGGCCAGGGAGCGGCTGTTCTACTGCGAGCCGAACCAGAAGTGCTTCGTGGTGATGGACCGCGGAAAGGCGCCCGCCGCCCGTAAGCCGGGGCGCGCCCCCAAGCCCAAGGCGCCGTGGTACGAGTCGCTGTGGAAGTCGGTCGAACTGGCCGACCACGGCGTCTCCCGGTGACCTCGCCCCGGCTTTCCGCACTGGTTTCCGCACTGGTTTGCACTGGAGGACGGCCGATGGCCGATCGAGACGACGACCTCGGCACGGCGGAAGACAACGTGGAAGATGTGGTCGAGCGCCAGCTCGGCCGCAGGCCGCGGGGGATGCGCGGGGTCGCGCACCGATGCCCCTGCGGGCTGCCCGACGTGGTGGAGACCGCGCCGCGGCTGGCCGACGGCTCCCCGTTCCCCACGCTGTACTACCTCACCTGCCCGCGGGCGGCCTCGGCGATCGGCACGCTGGAGTCCTCGGGGCTGATGCGGCGGATGCAGCAGCGGCTGGCCGAGGACCCCGACCTGGCCGCCGCCTACACCGCCGCGCACGACGACTACATCGCCCGCCGCGACGCCGCGGCCGAGCGCGACGGCCTCGCGCCGCTGCCGCGCGGCACGCAGAGCGCGGGCGGGATGCCGGACCGGGTGAAGTGCCTGCACGCCCTGGTCGCGCACGAGCTGGCCGTACCGGGGGCCAACCCGCTCGGCCGCGAGGCCCTTGACCTGCTGCCGAAGTGGTGGGCGGACGGCCCCTGCGTGCCGCCAGAATCAGAGGAGGCTTCATGACCCGCGTGGCCGCCGTGGACTGCGGCACCAACTCGGTCCGCCTGCTGATCGCCGACGTCTCCGGCGGCACGCTGACCGAGATCGAGCGCCTGATGGAGATCGTCCGCCTGGGCGAGGGCGTGGACCGCACCGGCAGGCTGGCCCCCGAGGCGCTGGCCCGTACGTTCGCCGCGATGCGCGGCTACGCCAAGCTGATCGCCCGGCACGGGGCCACCGAGGTGCGCGTGGTCGCCACCAGCGCCACCCGCGACGCGGAGAACCGCGACGAGTTCCGGCACGGCGTACGCGAGATCTTCGGCGTCGATCCCGAGGTGGCCACCGGGGCCGAGGAGGCCGCGCTGTCCTTCGCGGGCGCGACCAGAGACCTGACCGGCCACCCGGGGCCGTTCCTGGTGGTGGACATCGGCGGCGGCTCGACGGAGTTCGTCGTCGGTCCCTCGCCCGCGGGCGCGCTGTCGGTGGACATCGGCTGCGTACGCCTGACCGAACGGCACCTGAAGGGCGGCGACCCGCCGTCCGCCGAGGCCGTGCGCGCGGTCACCGCCGACATCGACCGGGCGCTGGACCGCGTCGAGGCCGAGGTGCCGGTCCGCGCGGCGCGCACACTCGTGGGCCTCGCCGGGTCGGTGACGACGGTCGCCGGAATCGCGCTGGGGCTGCCTTTCTATGACCCCGAGCGGATTCACCATTCATTCATCGCGGCCCGTGACGTGCACGAAGTCACTCTCCGTCTCCTGGAAAGCACCCACCAAGAACGAGCGGAGTTGCGTGTGATGCATCCCGGCCGGGTCGATGTCATCGGTGCGGGCGCGCTCATCTTGGACCGCATCGTCACCCGTTTCGGATTCAGTGACGTGGTGGTCAGTGAACATGACATTCTCGACGGTATCGCCTGGTCACTGGCCGGAGTGTGACACTCTGTAGACGACCGGCGCATTTACTGGTAGTTGAGCGGTTATCGCGTTTGTGGTTAGGTAGGGGGGCTTTTCCGAAGCTTTGCCGTGGGGCCCGGCACAGCTCCGTGCCGGGGCGGCAACCGTTTCGCGAAGCACTCTTTTCTTTTCTGAACGGAGCATGCCCTCATGAAGTCCACCGGTTTAGTCCGCCGGCTCGCCGCGCTCGGCGCGGGCGTGGCCATGGCGGCGACCATGGCCACCGGGGTGCTCGCCTCTCCGGCGGCAGCCTCTGTGAGCAAGTCGTCCGCCAAGCCGAAGGTCTCGGCGAACACCCCCACCGCCTCTCCCCGGCACTACGAGGGGGAGTGTCCGGTCAAGGTCACCTTCTCGGCCAAGGTCAAGGTCAAGGCGGTCAAGAAGAAGACCACCCTCGTGTACCGCTGGCTGCACGGTGACGGTTCCAAGAGCAGGGTCAAGTCCTACACCCTCAAGGGCAAGGGCACCAAGCACCTCACGCTCAAGGAGCAGGCCACCTTCAAGCGCGACACCAAGGGCTGGCAGCGGCTCCAGGTGCTGTCGCCGCGCAAGGTGACCACGGCCAAGCGCTACTTCAGCGTCGACTGCGAGGGCCGCCCGCCGGTCCACCACGACCCGCAGTACGTGCGGACGTACGTGAACGTCGAGCCGGACCGCTACGTCGGCGAGTGCACGCCGTCCACCCGCATCGGCGTCAAGGGCGTCATCTCGGTCGGCCGCCCCGCGTGGGTGCGCTACCGCTGGGTCCAGAACGGCCACGTCGTGGACTACGGCAAGACCAAGGTCTACGACAGCAAGCGGGTCTACTACTCCTTCAAGGCCCGTGACACCCACCGCGGTTACGTGGCGCTGGAAGTCGTCTCGCCCGAATACTCCAAGGCCAAGGACTACTACAGCGTCTACTGCAAGGACGAGCGGCCCGAGCCGCGCGTCAGCGCGCGGGTCAGCGGCCCGTCGGACTACGCGGGCACCTGCCCGGTGGCCCGGACCTTCAACGGCAGCATCAGCGTCAACACCGACCGCACCGCCGTCGAGTACCGCTGGGCCGGCCCCGGCTACCGCGGCCCCGTGCAGCGGGCGTACTTCCGGCACGCGGGCAGCGAGTCGGTGAACCACACGGTGCGGGTCGGCGAGAGCGACCGGGTGCACCGCTGGATCGAGATCGTCGGCCCTGGTGACGAGCGCTCCAACACCGCCACCGCGCGCGTGCGCTGCGCCTCCGAGCCCGACGCGAAGGCCTGGATCGTCAGCCTGTCCAACAGCGCCGACAAGACCACCTGCGACGGCGAGACCGGTCCGTCGGTGAAGCACGTGGCCAAGGTCCGCGTCACCGGCGCCACCACCCTGTCCTACCGCTGGGAGGTCAACGGGTCCGCGTCCACCGAGATCGAGCGTTCGGTGAAGGGCCCCGGCACCGAGTCCCTGGCCTGGGGCAGCGGCCCCGACCAGGGCGACACCACCAAGGGCACGGTGCGGCTGGTCCTCACCGCCCCCAACGGTGACACCGCGAGCGACACCTTCTCCTACACCTGCTGACACACCCGTCAGCGGACTACCGGGGCGCGGCACCCTTCGGGGCGCCGCGCCCTGCGTGTTGCTGGCACGATCGTCTGCATGAGTTCCGTTCCGCCGGGCACCGGCTGGCCCGAAGATCCCGCCACCGCCGCGACGCCGGTCGCCCACGATCCCGACGACGTCGTGGCGCTGGCCGCGGGCGGCGACAGCCCCGCGGAGCTGGCCGCGCGGCAGTCGGTGTGCCGGGCCTGCCCGCGGCTGGTCGCCTGGCGGGAGGAGGTCGCCGACGTCAGGCGGCGGGCGTTCGCGGCGGAGACGTACTGGGGGCGTCCGGTGCCCGGCTGGGGCGACGACGAGCCGCGTGTGGTGATCGTGGGGCTGGCCCCCGCGGCCCACGGCGGCAACCGCACCGGCCGCATCTTCACCGGCGACCGCAGCGGCGACTGGCTGTTCGCCGCGCTGCACCGTACGGGTCTGGCGGCCATCCCGACCAGCGTGCGCGCCGGAGACGGCCAGCGCCTGATCGGGGCCAGGGTGATGGCGGCGGTCCGCTGCGCCCCGCCCGCCAACAAGCCCACCCCGCAGGAGCGCGCCACCTGCTTCCCGTGGCTGGCCAGGGAGCTTGAGCTGGTCGCGCCGGGCACCAGGGTCGTGGTGACGCTCGGCGGGTTCGCCTGGCAGGCGGCGTGGCCGGCGCTGCGCCAGGCGGGGTTCGCGCTGCCGCGCTCGCGTCCGCCGTTCGGGCACGGGGCCGAGGTCGAGATCGCCTACCGGGACGCCCCGGTACGCCTGATCGGGTGCTACCACCCGAGCCAGCAGAACACCTTCACCGGCAGGGTCACCGAGCGGATGCTGGACGACGTCTTCGCCCGCGCCGCGGCCCTGGCCGGGCTCTCCCCGCCAGTGTGACGCCAGAGTGACGAACGTCGCAACCCCCCGGTTGGCATCGGTGGACGAGTCGGGCGTAAGCTTGTGAATGTATTCACAAGGTAGGGCCAGTGCGAGAGGTGGGCACCCAAGGTGAACCACGATTCCAAGCACATCTTGATCATCGGCGGCGGCTACGTCGGCCTCTACACCGCGCTGCGCCTGCAGCGCAAGCTGCGCGGGTCTCTGCGGAACGGCAGTGTGCGCATCACGCTGGTCGACCCGCAGTCCTACATGACCTACCAGCCGTTCCTGCCCGAGGCCGCGGCCGGCAACCTCTCCCCGCGCCATGTGGTGGCCCCGCTGCGCCGGGTGCTGCCCAAGGTCCGCATCCTCAACGGCCGGATCACCAAGCTGAACCACGCCGGCCGCACCGCGACGTTCGAGCCCAACGAGGGCTCGGCCCGCGAGATCGGCTACGACATCGTGGTGATGGCCGCGGGCTCGATCTCGCGCACGCTGCCGATCCCCGGCCTGACCGACATCGGCATCGGCTTCAAGACCATCGGTGAGGCCATCGGCCTGCGCAACCGGGTCCTGCGCCAGCTCGACGTGGCCGAGTCCACCGACGACGAGGAGGTCCGCCGCAGGGCGCTGACCTTCGTCGTGGTCGGCGCGGGCTTCGCGGGTGTGGAGGCGCTGGCCGAGCTGGAGGACATGGCCAAGGACTCCACCCGCTACTACCGCAACATCGCCCCCGAAGACCTGCGCTGGGTGCTCGTCGAGGCCACCGAGCGGGTGCTGCCCGAGGTCGGCCCGGAGATGGGCCGCTGGACGCTCGGCGAGCTGCGCGGGCGGGGCATCGACGTACGGCTCGGCACCCGCCTGGAGTCGTGCGTGAACGGTCACGTGGTGCTCTCCGACGGCGACGCCTTCGAGGCCGAGACCCTGGTCTGGACGGCGGGCGTCAAGCCCAGCCCGGTCATCAACGCCACCGACCTGCCGCTGGACGAACGCGGCCGGATCAAGGCCACCACCCGCCTCACCGTGGCCGGCCACCCGGACGCCTTCACCGCGGGCGACATCGCGGGCGTGCCCGACGTGACCAACCCCGGGCAGTACTGCGCGCCCAACGCCCAGCACGCGGTGCGCCAGGCCAAGGTCCTGGCCGACAACATCGTGCGCCGGCTGCGCGGCGAGGAGCTGCTGGAATACCGGCACAAGTACGTCGGCTCGGTCGCCGGGCTCGGCCTGCACGAGGGCGTGGCCAACGTCTACGGCATCAAACTCCGTGGACTGCCCGCGTGGTTCATGCACCGCACGTATCATTTGTCCCGGGTACCAACCCTGAACAGGAAGGTCCGCGTCGTCGTGGAGTGGACTCTCGCGCTGTTCTTCAAGCGGGAGACCATCTCCCTGGGCGAGATCCATCGCCCGCGCGATGAGTTCCGCGCCGCGGTCGCCGCTGACCGCCGTCGCTGAACGGGATACTATTCCGCACGCCGTGCCCCACGTCCCGCGGGGCGTGGGCGGCGTGTGAGGGGAGAAGATGGTGGGGCTGTCGCCGACGAGCGCGCTCGCGCCCTGCCGTACGGCGTCCGGCCCCTTCTCCCTTCCCTTCGTTGCCTCTGCCATCGCCGCCGGGTGTCGGCATGTTCGGCCTTTGACCGGTATCCGAGGAAAGTTCTGGATGTCCAAGGTCGGACACTCTCAGTACGCCCGCTGCGGCGTTCGAGTCACCCTTTACGGGCCGCCTCAACCGGTCACCATTCATGCCCGTGACCGCGGCCCGCGCCGCATTCCGCACCGGGGGCGCCGACTGTGCGCCCTGATGCGCGCCGATCGGCCCGCGACCTGCGACGCCTTACACCGCAGCGCGGACATCTGCCACTAAACCCCGCCAAGGGGTCTCCTCTTGACCCCTGGTGGCTTTAGACTTCGTCCGTAATCGGCGTTACGTCATCTCCTGTGACCCCTGATGCGAAACTGTGCTCCTCTTATGAGTGGTCCATTACGTATGATTGCGGCGCCCCCGTAGCCCAATGGCAGAGGCAAACCCCTTAAAAGGGTTGTAGTGCGGGTTCGAGTCCCGCCGGGGGCACCTCTGCTGAAGCGTCTAAGAATCGTCGCCCACGTGCGCATTCGTAGTTAGACGCGAGGTTGGGTCACCTTCGACGGCCTCTTTGGACTCTCCGGGATACCCCCGCTCGTAGCGCAACGTACGCTCCTCGTCGCGGAAATAGATCGGCCCAGGTAAACCGAATGACTTTCTGTCGGTCGCGACGTCGCGTTGCGGCTTCTTCATCAATTCGTCTCCGCGCCGACCTCGCCCCGTTGTAATCGGACACGACGCTGGAAGGGGCGGCTCAGGGACCGTAGTGACGACGGTGACGTAAGTGGCGAAGCCGGAGTCATGGGGCACACCGCCCGGCTGCTTGGAAACTTCCCGCTCGGGCCGGGAACCACCGGCCCCCGCGGAACGTTGACCAGAGCGCCCCGGCCCGCCGTGCCGGGGACCGCGTCGCGGCGTCCGACGTCCGCGGGGGGTTCCACCAGGTCCAAAAGTGAAGACACAAATCGCTCGATAGGGCTCTGTGATGCGTGATCTACTACCCTGATCGCGTAGCCGGCCGCAGCGTGGAGGAAGCGATGGAGAGCAAGAACCCGATCTTCAGTCGGCAACGGAAGGGCGGGCAGGCGTGGGGCGGCCCCACCCCGAGCCCCGAACAACTCCAGGGCATGTACGACGCCCCGGCGTACGCTCCGCCGGCGCAGCGCCCGATGACGATCGACGACGTCGTGGTGCGCGGGTTCATGACCCTCGGCACGCTCGTCGTGACGGGTGCCGCGGCCTGGGTGCTCAACGTGCCGCTGGGCATCGCGGTCGCCTGTGCGCTGGTCGGCGTGGTGCTCGCGCTGATCGCGTCGTTCAAGCAGAGCACCAACCCGGCGCTGATCCTCGGTTACGCCGTCTTCTACGGCGTCTTCGTGGGCGCGCTGAGCCACCAGTACGAAATGTTCTACAACGGCATCGTGCTGCAGGCGGTGCTCGGCACGGCCTTCGCGTTCGGCGCGGTGCTCGCGGTCCACTCACTCAAGATCATCCGGGTCACCCCCAAGCTGGTCCGGTTCGTCAGCGCCGCGGCCATCGCCGCGCTGGCCCTGATGCTGGTCAACCTGGTCGTGGGCTTCTTCAACGACGGCGGCATCGGCATCCGCACCGACAGCCCGCTCGGCTGGGTCTTCAGCATCGCGATGATCCTGCTCGGCTGCTTCTTCCTGCTGCTCGACTTCGACTCGATCGAGCAGGCGATCCGGATGGGCGCCCCGGAGAAGTTCGCCTGGCAGGCCGCGTTCGGGCTCACCCTGAGCCTGGTGTGGATCTACCTGGAGGTGCTCCGCTTCGTCAGCTACTTCACCTCCAGCGACTGACGCGACTGGCGGCGGCTGACGGCCGCCGGCAGCGAGTGATCACCGGCCCGGCGCGCCGAAGGGCCGCCGGGACCGGGGATTGCGGAGGAATGACCCCGCTTCGGCGGGGTCTTCCGTTTTGTGGTGGTTCGTCGGTAGAACGAAATGATCTACGGTTGTTCGGCGAAGAGATGTGACTCCGGTCTTGCCATTTGGCCGCCCATGTTGCAGGGTCGAGCAAAGGAGCTCATCCGTGGAGGTGCCCATGTCGCTGAACCACTCACCGGAGATGCAGAACAAGCTGATCGCCAGGGTCGCTACGATCACCGGGCGCGAACTCCCAGAGTGGTTCCAAGCCATCGACAACGGCCCGGCTTTCCTGCGCTGCGAGGAGCGCGCGAACTGGCTCGCCGACGAGCACGGGCTGTCCCACGGCTATGCCGCCGCGATCGTGCGCGAGCACGAGCGGCACCGCCGTCACCGCATGTAGTCGTCCTCGATGCCCGCGCCCCGCGTTCGGCGCGGGCGTCGTTTCGAGCGGCCCCCGGCGCCCGCGTTGCGCCATGATGGGGCCATGGATCTCGACAGCGCACGCGCGTTCGTGCGCGACAACAACAGAGCGGTCCTGCTGACCAGGCACGCGGACGGGCGGCCACAGATGTCGCCGGTCACCGTGGGCGTGGACGACGAAGGACGGCTCGTCATCAGCAGCAGGGAGACCGCGGTCAAGGTACGCAACCTGCGCCGTGACCCCAACGCCGTGCTCTGCGTGTTCACCGACGCGTTCTTCGGCGAGTGGATCCAGGTCGAGGGCACCGCGGACCTCCTGCCGCTGCCCGAGGCGATGGACGAGCTGGTCGCCTACTACCGGCGGATATCCGGCGAGCATCCCGACTGGGACGACTACCGCGCCGCGATGGTGCGGGACCGCCGGCTGCTCATCCGCATCGAGCCGGTCAAGGCCGGCCCCGACGTCCACGGCTGACGTCACAGCCGGACGGTGACCGTGTGCGAGGCCCCTTCGTCGTCGGCCATCCCGCCGAACGTGAGGGTGAGCCGCGCGCCGGTCCCGGCATCCGCGAGCAGCCGGTGGCCGCGCAGCACTCGCCGTACCGGCCGGTCCCAGGTCACCGTCAGCCCGTCGAGCGCGCGGCGCGGATCGGCCACCGTCACGGTGGCCGTGCCGTCGCCGCGCTCGCGGACCAGTACGGCGCACGGCGCGGACGCGCCCAGCGGGCCCGCCGTGCCCTCCTGCCAGAAGTTCACCGCGGTCAATCCCAGCGCGGGCACCCGCACGCCCTGCCGCCCGGCGGTGTTGGCCAGCACTCGCATCCAGCCGGGGTCGGCCGCGCGGGCCCGGGTCGCGGCCCGCGTCGCGCCCGGCATCAGCAGGTAGACGTAACCCGCGCCCTGCGGATCGGCGCCGTGGTCCAGCCACAGCGTCACGTAATCCCTGGTCACCGTCCCGGCGGTACGGGCGGCACGCAGCGTGCGCAGCGCGGGACCGCCCGGCAGCACATAACCGCCGTGCCCGGCCAGGTGCGCCCAGCCGCGCTCGACCGTCAGCGGCGCGGTGGTCCGGCGGTTGTCCACGATCGTCTCCACCGGCACACCGTCGCCCGCGGTGATGCCCGCGCCCAGGCAGATGACCGCGTCGTCCAGGAACACCCACGTCTTGAACGCCTCAAGAGTGCTCTCCAGCCCGTTGAGGTGCTGGCCGGCGGTCGCGTACTCGCCGTCGGTGGCGCCGCCGACCCAGCGGCCCGGCGGGCAGGTGTCGCCCCACGAACCGCCCGCGCCGTCGGGCAGCCGCAGCGTGGACACCGTCGTGCCGGGCAGGCGGTAGGGGTCGGCGGTGGCCCAGAAGGCGTCGGAGTAGTGGTCGCCGTGGCCCTCGGCCCACCAGTAGAGCATCCCCGAGCCGGTGTGCCAGCCGCGGAGGTTCTCGCCGTTGCCGTATTCGTAGTGGCCGACCCGGTGGGAGGCCATGCTGAGCGCCGCGCACCACCCCGGACGCCGGTGCACGGCACGCGCGCTCATCGTCATCAGCCGGTGCCCGGTGGGCTCGGCGGCGGCCGGGATCGCCTCGTCGTCCAGGATCGCCGCGAGCCGGGCGTGAAAGGCCAGGTCACTGCGCTCGGCGGCGGGCAGCATGGGTTGTGCGGTGTCGCGTACGGCCCAGCCCTTGACCATCGCCCGCCAGCGCGAACGCGTCGTCGCCGACGCCGACTCGGCGAGCTGCAGGATCGCCGCGGCGAGCTCCCGGCCCCTGCGGTGGTCGCCGAACGCCTGCCTGGCGATCGACCGGCCGCGCACCAGGTCCATCACGAAACCGTCGTGGACGAACGGTGCGAACGACCGCTCCACCGCGTCGAACACCCGCTGGTCGGCGACCGGCCACGGCGAGCCGCGCAGCACCGCGAACAGCGTCGCCAGCCCGGTCAGCAGCGTCACGCCGTACGCGCCCTGGTAGGGGATCGTGGTGTGCTGGATGAACGAGCCGTCGCGGTAGAACCCGTCGCCCGCAGAAACCAGCGGGAACACGGGGGCCAGCGCGGCGGCGGCCAGCGCCGCCCTGCCGTGGTCGTCGTCCAGCATCGCGCGCAGCAGCATCACCGTGCACAGATCGACCCGGTTGGCCGCGGTGCTGGTGCCGGTGTAGGAACCGAGCACGCTTTCCGGGACGAACCGATCCACCGCATCGCGCAGCCCGGCCCGCTGCCGCGCGGTCAGGTGCGGGCCGATCAGCAGGGCCGCGTCCAGCAGCGCCCGGGGCACGCCGATCCGCCAGTGCCACCAGTTGCCGACCTGCTCGGCGTCGGCGGAGTAGACCCGGGCGCGGTAGTGGTCGATCCCGGTGGCGACCGCCGTGGCCAGCGCGGCGTCACCGGTCAGCCCGGTGCCCGGCAGTACGTGGGCGCGGGCCATCGCCCGTAGCCGGGCCGGTGTCGCGACGAACGACGGGAACGCCTGGTCGGGCCAGAGCCACCCGTCGGCGGGGGCCATCGTGTCGCGGTATCCGGCGGCCTGCGCGCCGAGCCGGGCCAGCCCGGTCCGGTACGGCTCGGCCGCCGGGTCGAACGGCGTCGCCGCCGTCACCGCGAGCCAGCGGCGGCGCAGCGCGACGAAGGAGGTGTCCGGGGCGTGCGCGGGCGGCGCGGGGAACAGCGCCCCCAGCGCCCCGGCCGCGCCGAGCGCGCCGAACCGGAGCAACACCCGCCTGGGATGGCCGCGCACCCCAGGATCATCCCACTACGACAGCCGCTCCAGCAGCATCGCCATGCCCTGGCCGCCGCCCACGCACATGGTCTCCAGACCGATCGTCTTGTCGTGGAAGCGCAGGCCGTTGAGCAGGGTGGAGGTGATCCGGGCCCCGGTCATGCCGAACGGGTGGCCCACCGCGATGGCCCCGCCGTTGACGTTGAGCCGGTCGAGGTCGATGCCCAGCTCCCGGTAGGAGGGGATGACCTGCGCCGCGAACGCCTCGTTGATCTCCACCAGATCGACGTCGCCGATCGCCATCCCGGCCTTGGCCAGCGCCTTGCGGGAGGCCTCGACCGGGCCGAGGCCCATGATCTCCGGCGACAGCCCGGTCAGGCCGGTGGAGACGATCCTGGCCAGCGGAGTGATGCCCAGTTCGGCCGCCTTGGTGTCGCTCATCACGACGACCGCCGCCGCGCCGTCGTTCAGCGGGCAGCAGTTGCCCGCGGTCACCGTGCCGTCCGGGCGGAAGGATGGCTTGAGCCCGGCCACCTTCTCGTACGTCGTGCCGGGCCGCGGGCCGTCGTCCTTGCTCACGACCTCGCCCGAGGGCAGCGTCACCGGGGTGATGTCGCTCTCCCAGAACCCGTTCGCCAGCGCCTTCTCGGCGAGGTTCTGGGAGCGGACGCCGAACTCGTCCTGCTCCTGGCGGCTGACGCCCTTGAGCTGGGCGACGTTCTCGGCGGTCTGGCCCATGGCGATGTAGACGTCGGGCACCTGGTCGTCCTCGCGCGGGTCGGACCAGGTCAGCCCGCCCTGCGCGTACTTCGCGGTACGCGCGCCCGCCTCCTCGAACACCGGGTTGCGGGTGTCGGGCAGCGAGTCGGAGTTGCCCTTGGCGAACCGGGACACGCACTCCACGCCCGCCGAGACGAACACGTCGCCCTCACCGGCCTTGATGGCGTGGAAGGCCATCCGGGTGGTCTGGAGCGAGGAGGCGCAGTAGCGGGTGATGGTGGTGCCGGGCACGCCGTCCAGGCCCAGCAGGGTGCTCACCACCCGGCCCATGTTGAACCCTTGCTCGCCTCCCGGCAGCCCGCAGCCGAGCATCAGGTCGTCGATCTGGGCCGGGTCCAGCTCGGGGACCTTGGCCAGGGCGGCGGTGATCATCTGCGCGGCGAGGTCGTCGGGGCGGATGCCGGTGAGCGAGCCCTTGAAGGCGCGGCCGATGGGCGAGCGTGCGGTGGCGACGATTACTGCCTCGGGCATGGGGCACTCCTGTGTGATTCGGCGCTCTGATGCGGAGATTACCTCGCGGGTCCGTGCTCGTCCCGGCCGGGGGCCGGATAACAGAACTTTGTACTACGCGGCTCCGGCGGCGCGCTCAGCCGTACATGCCGGGGGCCGACACCGCGCCGTCCTTGATGCCGTGCAGCGCGCCGCGCTCGTCGCGCCACAGCCGCCAGCCGTCCTGGCTGCCGGTGAACCAGGGCGGCGGGGGGCCCTGGCTCTCCGCGCGCTTGCCGGTGCCGAGGTCGTACTCGCACAGGGCGGCCACCGAGTAGAACCCGGGCGGCTGGCCCTTGATCGGCAGCGGCTTGGGGTCGGTCACGCAGAACGACCAGGCGTGCTGCTTCTCCTGCTTGGCGGCGCGGCCGGTGGCCAGCTCGTAGGCGGCGCCCTGCGCCCCGTGCTTGAGGAAGCCGATGCGGTCCATCCGGGGCGGGAAGGCCAGCCACCAGCCCGATCCGGGGGCGTCGCCCACGCCGATCTGGCCGAGCACCCGCCCGGTCGCCGGGTCGAGCCGGGCGAAGCCGCCGTAGCGGCCCTGGTCGTCCACCGGGCGCACGATCGGGGCGAAGCCGGGGTTGCCGCTCGGGTAGACGCGTACGACGCTGGGGCGCATCCAGTTGATCGAACCGTCCTCCAGCCGGACGGAGAAGATGCCGAAGGCGGAGACCTTCCGCTTGCGCGTGTCCGGGTAGGGGGCGATATATCCGACCAGGTCGTCTTGTGCGGGCCCGAAGGCCCATCCGCCCGACATGTCCACTCCGTCGCCGAGCGCCCGTTCCACCGGCTGCTGCCAGACGACCTTCCTGGACTTCAGGTCGTAGCTCTCCAGCACCGGGTGGCGGGCCAGCCGCAGCACCACCACGCGCGTGGCGTCGGACCACTCCACCTCCGCGATGCCCGGCAGCCGCCACAGGGTCTTTCCGGTCGCCGGGTCGAGCATCACCGTGCGCGCGGCGGCCGTCGCGGTGTGCTCGGTCAGGCACAGGTAGGGGCCGCAGCTCTGCGGCCCGAACGACGAGTGGACCGGGCGGCTCCAGCGCGGGCCGCCGGTACGCGCGTCGCGCGCCACCAGCGTGGCGTGCCACTTGCCCTTGCGGGCGGGCGGGTCCAGCGACGCGACCACCGTCTCGCCCTTGCCGGTGGTGACGGCGGCGGGCGGGGCCACGCCCATGCCGGGCAACCGGCCCGCCATCGTGGCCGGGGCCGTCCACAGCCGCCGTCCGGTGGCGAGTTCGGCGGTGAAGGTCTCCATACCGCCGTCGGGCCGCAACGCGGTGGCGGCCAGCACCCCTCCTGCGGTGGCGATCCTGCTCACCGCGTTGACCTGGCCGTTGGACCAGGTGGGGGCGGCCTGCGTGGCGGCGTCGCTGCCGGTGCAGCCGGCCAGGGCCAGCACGCCCGCCAGTGCGGCGGCGGGTCTCTTCAGGCGGTGGGCGGGGTGGGGGCGGATCACGGGCATTCACTCCTAGAGGCAGGGAGTGACGGCCCTGGGGCGGAGTGTGAGCGAGGTCAGGCGTCGTCGGGCAGGGCGGTCGCCCGTCTGCGAAGAAACCTGACCCGGCGTCGTTGTGGCGCGGCCGTACGGCCGGCGACGTCGGTACCGGTGACCTCGGTGCCTGACTCCTCCGCGGCCAGGGCCGCCGCAAGGTAGATCGACTTCGATCTCGCGCCACGCTCGGGCTCGGGCTCGGGCCAGAGCCCCAACGCGGTGCATACAGAAGGTAGCACCGCGTAAGCAGCCTGTTGGTAACCTCTGGCAGATGGGTGATATCGATCGGGTCCGAACATCTCGCCCGGGTTTGTCGCGAATTCCGGTCCTAGCAGGTCCGCGAACGCCACCGTACGCCCGCCCGCCTCGACCACCGCGACCGTCTGCGCCGCGGCCAGCTCCCGGCACCAGCGCCGGGTGATCCAGCGCAGCGGCTGCGCGATCGGCCGGACCGTTCCCAGATCAGGGCAGGTCCCGACGACCACCTCCGCCCCCGCGTCCACCAGCCGCCGCACCGCCTTGCTCAGATGCGCCACGGCCTGCGCGGGCCGGGTCTGCGTGGTGACGTCGTTGGCCCCGATGAAGATCACCGCGATGTCGGGGCGCGTCGCGATGGCCTGGTCCACCTGGCCTTCCAGGTGGGCGGACTCGGCTCCGGACATGCCCGCCACGGTCAAGCGCACCGGGCGCTCGGCCACCGCCGCCAGGCCGTTCGCCAGGATCACGGCCGGAGTCTCCGCCGGGTCGTTCAGCCCGATCCCCACCGAGGTCGAGTCGCCCAGCATGACCAGGCCGATCGGCTCGCCGGGACGGTCGCCGTAGATCCCGTCGGCGGGCGGCCCCTGTTCGGCCACCGGCCGCCCCACCAGCCTGCGCGCCAGCAGCCCCTCGGCCACCAGCAGCCCGTAGGCGACCGCCCCCACCGCGGTCAGCCCGCCCCCGCCGAACGCCGCCGCCGTGGCGATCCGCCGCGCCGCCCGCGCGACCCCCGGAGTCCAGATCACGCTGCCCCCTTGTACCGATGACCACGTGCGTAGTGGTCTTTCTCGGTTCTTCCTCGGAGAACAGCAAGTAGACGCGCCTCGATCATCCTTCTTTTCGTGCTGGTCACGGTAGCTTTGGGAACAAGACAAGCGCTTTCGTGGGCAAAGGTGGTTTCGGGCGGTGCGCGTACATGACTCGCTGATCGAGCTGATGGGGAACACCCCCCTCGTCCGGCTGCACAACGTGGCGGCCGGGGTGCCCGCGCAGGTGGTGGCCAAGGTGGAGTACTTCAACCCGGGCGGTTCGGTCAAGGACCGCATCGCGCTGCGCATGGTGGAGGCGGCCGAACGCTCGGGAGCGCTCCAACCCGGCGGCACGATCGTGGAGCCCACCTCGGGCAACACCGGCGTCGGGCTGGCCATCGTCGCGCAGCGCAAGGGCTACCGCTGCCTGTTCGTGGTGCCCGACAAGGTGGCCCAGGACAAGGTGGCGGTGCTGCGCGCGTACGGGGCCGAGGTGGTGGTCTGCCCGACCGCCGTCTCACCCGACCACCCCGACTCCTACTATTCCGTCTCCGACCGCCTGGCCCGCGAGACGCCGAACGCCTGGAAGCCCGACCAGTACTCCAACCCGGAGAACCCCGCCAGCCACTACCACTCGACCGGGCCGGAGATCTGGGAGCAGACCGAGGGCCGGATCACCCACTTCGTGGCGGGCATCGGCACCGGGGGCACGATCAGCGGCGCGGGCCGCTACCTGAAAGACGTCTCCGGCGGCCGGGTCAAGGTCATCGGGGCCGACCCCGAGGGGTCGGTCTACTCCGGCGGGTCCGGACGCCCGTACCTCGTGGAGGGCGTCGGCGAGGACATCTGGCCGGACACCTACGACACCGGCGTGTGCGACGAGGTGATCGCGGTCGCCGACCGCGACTCCTTCGGCATGACCAGGCGGCTGGCCCGCGAGGAGGCCCTGCTGGTCGGCGGCTCGTGCGGGATGGCCGTGGTCGCCGCGCTGCGGGTGGCCGCCGCCGGGAGCCCGGACGACGTGGTCGTGGTGCTGCTGCCGGACGGCGGGCGCGGCTACCTGTCGAAGATCTTCAATGACGACTGGATGGCCGACTACGGCTTCCTGTCCACCTCGACCGACGAGGGCGCGGTCCGCGACGTACTGGGCCGCAAGTCCGGACAACTGCCGCAGTTCGTGCACACCCACCCGCACGAGTCGGTGGGCACCGCGATCGAGATCATGCGCGAGTACGGGGTGTCACAGCTCCCGGTGATGAAGGAGGAGCCGCCGGTCATGGCGGCCGAGGTGATCGGCTCCATCGTGGAGCGCGAGCTGCTGGACGCCCTCTACCACGGCCGGGTGGACGCCTCCGACCCGCTCGCCGGGCACATGTCCGCGCCGCTGCCGATGATCGGCGCGGGGGAGCCGGTCTCCATCGCGGTCGCCGCCCTGGAGAAGGCCGACGCGGCCGTGGTCCTGGACGACGGCAAGCCGGTCGGCATGGTCACCCGCCAGGACATCCTGACCTTCCTCACCAATCACTAGCCTCTCTATGCGGCTGCGGCGGGGAGCTGGGCGATGACCTCCCAGGCCCCGTCGGGCGCGCGGCCGGCGAACAGCCGGCCGCCCAGCGCCTCGACCCGCTCGCCCATGCCCACCAGCCCGAACCCGCCGCCCAGCCGCAGTGTGCGGCCCTCGCCCGGCGGGCTCTCGTTGCGCACCCGCATCCACAACCAGCCCTGAACCAGCCGCAGGTCGATCTCCACCCACCCGGCGTGCGGCGCGTGCCGCCTGACGTTGGTCAGCGACTCCTGGAGCACCCGGTGGAGGGTCGTCCACGTCTCCTGCGGCAGCGCGGCCTCGCTCACCCCGCGGCCCACCTCGAAGACCGCCTTCGTCCGGCCGCCGGTGTTGAAGCGTTCCACCAGGACGCGCATGTCGGCGAGCGCCACGCCCGGCGTACGGGAGGCGTCGTCCTGCGCCCGCAGCACGCTGACCAGGCGGCGCATCGAGGTCAGCGCGTCGGCCCCGGCGGTGGCGATGGCGTCCAGGGCGGGCACGACCGCCTCCGGCTTCTGCTCGGCGACCGTGCGGGCGGCCTGGGCCTGCACGACGATGCCGGTGATGTGGTGGGCCACCAGGTCGTGCAGCTCCCTGGCGAGTTCGAGGCGCTCGGCCCGCCGTACGGCGTGCGTGGCCTGGTCCCGGCGCTCGCG
The DNA here is from genome assembly GCF_003315795.1 of Spongiactinospora rosea. GTDB lineage: Bacteria > Actinomycetota > Actinomycetes > Streptosporangiales > Streptosporangiaceae > Spongiactinospora > Spongiactinospora rosea. The sequence continues at coordinate 318,269 of NZ_QMEY01000007.1, read as the reverse complement.
TTGAAACCGCAGGTAGGCCCCGGTGCCCGCGGCGAACGACCAGGCCATCAGGCTGAGCAGGCCGATGGCCAGCGCGGCGACCTCCTCCGACCGGGTGCCCGACGCCACCACCAGCACGATCATGGACGCCAGCGCCAGCAGCACCGCCCGGCCGATCGGCTCCACCCAGCGCAGCGTCCCGACCGTCAGGAACAGGATCGCCCAGCCCTCGGTCATCCCGATGTACTGTTCCGAGCCCACCGGCCCCATGGCGTTGATCACGATCGACGCCACCAGTGACAGCCCGAGCAACCCCGCCAGCGCCTGCACCCGCCACCGGGCCCGCGTCAGCACCGCGACGAACCCGGCCACCCCGCACACGAACGGCAACAACGCCACCGGCCGCTGGGCGAGCCCCATCCCGAGATCGCCGATGAGCAGCAGACCCATCCAGCCGATCAACGTGATCCGGCCGAGCCTCCTGCCCCAATAGACGAGCCGATTGGTGTCACCCACGGCATCGAGCCTAAGGGGCCCGCCACCGGCCCGTATCAGCCGTTCGGCCGAACATGGTGTGCGCAAAGTAGCCACTCGATCGCGCATCGTGAGTTACGATCGGGATGCGGTTCGAACAAAGGCTCGAAAAAAGAGACGGCCCTCAAAAGAGGGCCGTCGGGCCAGGGACGTCAATCCCTGACCGGGATGACTTCAGAATAGGTCAGGTCCCCCATGACGCACAACCAGAATCCCAAGTCAGAGGCGGTTGCCGCCTACATTGACGGGTTCAATCTCTATCACGGCATTCGTCCATATGGTCGGCGTTATCTCTGGCTCGACCTGGAAGCGATGACGCGCCGGCTGCTCCGGCCGCATCAGCGGCTCGCCTCCGTTCGCTACTTCACCGCACCGATCAGAAACGACCCGGCCGCACAGACCCGGCAGAACGCCTACCTGGGCGCGTTGCAGGCGCACACCTCCGTGGACATCGTGCTCGGCCGGTTTCAGGAGCGCCGCAGGCAGTGCCATGCCTGCGGCGCGACCTGGCGCACCTACGAGGAGAAGGAATCCGATGTCGCCATCGCCCTGGCGATGATCGAGGACGCGGTGCGGGGAGGGTTCGACAAGATTCTGCTCGTGTCCGGCGACAGCGATTTCTGCGTGGCCGTCCGCGCGGTCCGCCGGTTGAATCCGGCGGTGGGAGTGATCGTCGTCTTTCCTCCCGGCAGACGTTCGGACGTGCTGGGACGCGCCGCGCACGGGCGCTTCTTCCTGGGCATCGACACCATCAGAAGGTCCCAGCTACCCCCATTGGTCCCCGGACCTGCCGGGCTGACCTATACGCGGCCGAAGAGCTGGAGTTGACCGTTGTGCGGCGGGGGCGGGAGGGTACGGTGGCCGCATGGGCAATGGATTCGAGACGCTGGCCATCCACGCTGGTCAGGAGCCTGACCCGGTCACGGGTGCGGTCGTGCCGCCGATTTACGCCACCTCCACCTACAAGCAGGACGGCGTCGGCGGCCTGCGTTCGGGATATGAGTACAGCAGGTCGGCCAACCCGACGCGGGCCGCGCTGGAGGAGTGCATCGCGGCGCTGGAGGGCGGGGTGCGCGGGCTGGCGTTCGCGTCCGGGCTGGCCGCAGAGGACACCCTGCTGCGCACGGTGTGCAAGCCGGGCGATCACGTGCTCATCCCGCACGACGCCTACGGCGGCACGTTCCGGCTGTTCGCCAAGGTGCTCGACGGGTGGGGGCTGGCGTTCGACCCGGTGCCGCTTTCCGACGTGGCGGCCGTGCGGGCGGCGGTCACCCCGAAGACCAAGGTCATCTGGGTGGAGACCCCGACCAACCCGCTGCTGAGCGTCGCCGACATCGCCGCGCTGGCCGAGGTCGCGCACGAGGCCGGGGCGCTGCTGGTGGTGGACAACACATTCGCCTCGCCCTACCTGCAACAGCCGCTCGCGCTCGGGGCCGACGTGGTGGTCCACTCGACCACGAAGTACGTCGGCGGGCACTCCGACGTGGTGGGCGGCGCGCTGGTGGTCGCCGACCGGGAGCTGGGCGAGAGGCTGACCTACCACCAGAACGCCATGGGCGCCGTCGCCGGGCCGTTCGACGCCTGGCTGACGCTGCGCGGCATCAAGACGCTCGCCGTGCGCATGGAACGCCACTGCGACAACGCCGAGCGCGTGGTCGAACTGCTGAGTGCGCACCCCAAGGTGACCCGCGTGCTCTACCCGGGCCTGCCCGGCCACCCCGGCCACGAGATCGCCGCCAAGCAGATGCGGCGGTTCGGCGGCATGGTGTCCTTCCAGGTCGCGGGCGGCGAGGAGGAGGCCGTGCGGATCTGCGGCCGGACCCGCCTGTTCACCCTCGGCGAGTCGCTGGGCGGCGTCGAGTCGCTGATCGAGCACCCGGGCCGGATGACGCACGCCTCAGTCGCAGGGTCGCCGCTGGAGGTGCCCGCCGACCTGGTACGGCTCTCGGTCGGCATCGAGTCGATCGACGACCTGCTCGCCGACCTCACCCGCGCCTTCTAGCGGCGTCCTAGAACCACACCATCAGCACCAGGATCGCCAGGAACAGCAGCGCGACGATGCCCGACAGGGCCGCCACCCTGCCGGACTGCACCTTGGCGTCGTCCTCGGGGCTCTCGCTCGACAGCACCTGGATCGCGGTGCTCTGGTCACGGTCGATGATGACCAGCAGCACCGCGGCCACGATGAACAGCGTCATGGAGACCGAGAGGTACGGCTTGGCGAGCGTGCCACCGCCCATCGTCACGCCCAGGATGAGCCCGAACAGGAAGACGCCCAGCGCCAGCACGCCGAACAGGCGGGTGCTGCGGTGGAGATAGCGCAGGACGTTGACGTCCTTCGCGCGGATGTAGCGCGGTGTGGCGCTCGTCACCGCGACCACCGGGCCGATCGCGAAGATCGCGAAGGCGATGTGCAACCAAAGCAGCAGCGTACCCATAGGCCAGAAGACTAGCCTCCCGGTGATCGCACCGGGAGGTTCGTCCTCACCCCGCCGGCGGCGCGTCGCGCCCCTCAGCGGTGACGACCTCGTCTCCCGCCTCCGGGCGGCAGCGGGAGAGGGCGCCGAGACAGAACTCATAGGACACGCACGCGACGACCATCAGCACGATCAGGACTACGGCGATCATTCCGCTCACCCCTTTCCGACTCGCCGGGCCCCCTGCCGGAACGTCGTACGCACCGATGTGACGACCACCGCGGCCGGGCATTTCGCCGCGCCCCGGAGCCGGGCGTGACTCCGGAACAGGTCGCCTGTCAGATGCGTCGATTACCGCCCCCGCTCACCCCTTGCCTGAGTAGGATTCCCTACGTGCTCGACCCTTGGCGGACGCGGGCGGGCCACATTTAAGTCACCTTTCCGATGGTTCCGCCATGGCACAAGGAGGTGCCGCTCGTGGCGGTCAGGCATGTGGAGCCGTTCACCGACGAGTGGCGGCGGCAGCCCGGCTTCTATCTCAGGCGCGTCGTCGAGGCGCTCGGCGACGCGGTGGACGACTGGTCGGAGGAAGACCCGAGCGGCGGCGGGCCGCGCTCGGCGACGCTCCGGCTCACCGACGGCACGCGGTTGCAGTGGGACGAGGAGAGCGGCTGGCGGCACCTGTGCCCCGGCGCGGCGGTCGCCCGCTACCTGTGCGGGGGCGTGCTGCCCCGGCCCGAGCGGGTCCCGGGCGCGCTGGCCGACGCGCGTGCGGGCGGCGGCGGGAGTACGGCCTGGCGGCCCTGCTACCGCTCCCACCGCCACCAGCGCGACGGCTTCGACCTCGCGCTCGCCGACTACGCCACCCTGCAGACCGCCTGAACGGCTAGCGCCGGGCGCGCCTGCTGCGGAGGAAGTCGCTGACGACGTACTCCCCGAGCCGGTCGGCGCTCGCCGAGAACACCCGCCCGCCGTTGCGCCGGGCGACCTCATCGACGAACTCCTTCAGGCGTTCGTCGGCGGCCAGCATGAACACGTTGAGGGTGGCCCTGCGCCGGGTCATCTTGTCCACCTCGGCCAGGGTCAGCTCCAGCGTCTCGGCCGACGGCGGCCACTCGAACGCCGAACGCCCGTTGCGCAGCAGGTGCGCGGTCGGCTCACCGTCGGTGACCACCAGCACCACCGGCTCGAAGTCGGGGTGCCGGTCCAGGTGGCGGCCCGCGATCAGCAGCGCGTGGTGCAGGTTGGTGCCCTGCACCATGTCCCACTCCAGCCCGGCCAGCTCGTCGGGCTGGAGCACCCTGGCGTAGTTGGAGAACCCGACGATCTGCACCGCGTCCTGGGGGAACTTCGACGCGACCAGCGCCTGAAGGGCCAGCGCGGTCTGTTTGGCCGCGGCCCAGGTGCCGCGTAGCGCCATCGAGTACGACAGGTCCACCAGCAGGCAGACGGCCGCCGCGCTGCGGCGTTCGGTCTCGGCGACCTCGAAGTCGTCGACCGCCAGCCGTACCGGGGAGCCGCCGCCCCGCCGCACGCCGTTGACCACCGTGCGGACCACGTCGAGCGGCTGCTCGTCGCCGAAGTGCCAGGCCCGTGAGGAGCCGGTCGGTTCGCCCGCCGCGCCCGCGTCGCGCTGGTCGTGGTCGCCGCGGCGGCCCGCGTCGAGCGAGGAGAACACCCGGCGCAGCGCCGTCTCGCCCAGCCGGCGCACCGCCTTGGGGGTCAGTTCCAGCTTGCCGCGCTGGCGGCGCAGGTAGCCCTGTTGTTCCAGCTCGCGTTCGATCCGGCGCAGGGCCGCGAGGTCGTCCACCGCGGAACGGCCGAGCGCCCGCCGGATCGCCGCCTCGTCGATGTCGTCGAGCCGGGCCCCGGGGTAGTCCTGGCGGAGCGCGGCTTCGAGCTGGGTGAGGTCGGCCAGCTCGGTCAGCGCGCTGACCGCGTCGCCCATGCCCATCGGGTCGTCCCCGGAGAACCGCTCCGGGGTGCTCCACGGCAGGTCGGGACGGCGGGCGTAGAGGGCGTCGCCGAGCCTGCGCATCTGCTCGGCGAGCCCGGCCGACTCCAGCGTCTGGTCGATCAGCGCGCCCAGCTCCTCGCGCTGCTGCGGGGTCATCGAGGCCAGCATCCGCTGCGCCGCGGCGGCCCGGCGGGCCAGGGTGTCGACCAGCTCCTCCAGGTTGCGGGGGCGCTCGGGGAACATGTCCCCGTACTCCTCCATGAACCTGTCGAAATCCGCCTGGGTGTGCTCGCCGCGGGCGTCGCGGTCCAGCATGTCGTTGAGGGACGACATCATCCGCCGGACGCGTTCCATCGCCTCCGGGTCCGGGTTGGCCAGCGCCTCCCGCATGCCCGCGAAGCGGCTGTCCAGCACCTCCCGGCGCAGCAGGTCGCGCAGCTCCTCGTACGTCTGCCGGGCCGCCGCCGAACGCCACTGGTAGTCGCGCAGCGCCTGGATGGCGCTCGCGGTGTCGTCGGGCAGCGTGTCCAGCTCGGCCTCGCGCAGCCGGGCCTCGTCGGCCGGGTCGGGGAACAGCTCCGCCCGCTCCTGGCCGATCGCCTTGTCCAGCAGCGCCCTGGCGCGTTCCAGGGTGCCGTCCAGCCGGCCGCGTTCGCGCAGCTCGTTCCTGCGCCGCCGTACCTCGCGCAGCAGGTCGTCGAGACCGCGCCGGTCGGGAGCGCCCGGCAGGCCGCGCTTCAGCAGGTCGCGCAGCGCGTGCAGGGGCGTGGAACCGGACAGGATCGCGTCGCCCATCTCGTCGAGCGCGGCCCGCACGTCATACGGCGGCGCCAGTGGGTCCGGCCCGTCGTTGTACTGCCCATACCGGTAGGTCATCCGATGCCCCCTAGGACGGCGTCAGGTGCGGTAGATCGCGTTGCCCTCGGTGACGTCCTTGGACAGGCGGCGCATCAGGAACAGCCCTTCGAGCGCGAACTCCAGCGCCGCCGCCGCGTGCCCGGGGGACTCCTCGCCCTCGCCCATGCCCAGTTTGGACATGATCTTGGCCAGGCCGTCCACCGGGCCGATCCGGCGCAGCAGCTCGCCCGCCTTGATCAGCTCGCCCGACTCAACCTGCGCGCCGTCGTCGAACTTCGCCAGCAGCGCGCTGAGGTCCATGCCGCCCAGCGTGCCGCGGAACGTCTCCGCGGTGGCCCTGCGCAGCAGGTGGGTCAGCACGTCGGTCTCCCTGCCCTCCTCGCTGACCTCGAACTCGACCTTCCCGCGCAGCGTGTGGACGACCGAGGGCAGGTCGCACACGCGGGTGACCGCGTGCTCCTCGCCGGTCAGCGCCGCCCGTCGTACGGCCGAGGCGGCGGCGGACTCGGCGGCGGCGATGGAGAACCGGGCCGACACCCCCGAACGCGAATCGACCGCCGTGGACTCACGGACCAGCCGGGTGAACCGGGCGATCACCTCGACCAGGTGGTCGGGCAGCTCGGCGCCCAGCTCGGACCAGTCGAGCGTGGCCTCCTGGCGGATCAGCCGCAGCTCGGTGTCGAGGTCGAGCGGGTAGTGGGTGCGGACCTCCGCGCCGAAGCGGTCCTTCAGCGGGGTGATGATGCGCCCGCGGTTGGTGTAGTCCTCGGGGTTGGCGCTGGCGATGAGCAGGATGTCGAGGGGGAGCCGCAGGTTGTACCCGCGTACCTGGATGTCGCGCTCCTCCAGCACGTTGAGCAGCGAGACCTGGATGCGCTCGGCCAGGTCGGGCAGCTCGTTGACGGAGAACACGCCGCGGTTGCTGCGCGGGACCAGCCCGTAGTGGACCGTCTCCGGGTCGCCCAGGGTGCGGCCCTCGGCGATCTTGATCGGGTCGACGTCGCCGATGAGGTCGCCGACCGAGGTGTCGGGGGTGGCGAGCTTCTCGCCGTAGCGCTCGTCCCGGTGCTTCCAGGCGATGGGCAGGTCCTCGCTCGCCTCCGCGGCCAGCCTGCGGCAGCGCACGCACGACGGCGCGTAGGGATGGTCGTTGATCTCACACCCGGCGACGATCGGGGTCCACTCGTCGAGCAGGCCGGTCACGGTCCGGATCAGGCGGGTCTTGCCCTGGCCGCGCTCGCCCAGAAGGACCAGGTCGTGCCCGGCCAGCAGGGCGCGCTCCAGATGCGGCAGCACCGTGTCGTCGAAGCCGACGATGCCGGGGAACCGGTCCTCGCCCGCCCGCAACCGGGCCAGCAGGTTCGCACGGATCTCCGCCTTCACCGTGCGGTGAATATGGCCGCTCTGGCGCAGCTCACGCAGAGTGTGGAGCTCTGGGTTTTGATGCACGGGTTCGAGACTACGTCCATGGAGGGGGCCTCGGCAGCCCGATCGGCCTACTTGGTGCGCCCACACCCCCGCTGAGCGGGGGTTTGAGCATCGATATGGGGATTGGCACGCGTGCTTGTCGATTCAGTGGGGAGAATCGGGCCAAGGGGACAGTTCCTGTCATTGCCGGTAGTTGAGGAGGCGAGTCCGGTGGCACTGCTGACGAGCCGCTTCGCCGACGGCCTCGCGGTCGGACCCGACCTGGAGGAGGCCGCCGAGGCGGCGATCGGCCAGGCCCTGTCCGGCCTGAGCGCGCCGGCCGAGCTCGTCTGCTTCTTCATCTGCGGCGAGGACCCGGAGGACGTCGCCAGGGCCGGGCACCGCGCCATGCGGATGGCCCCCGGGGCGCACGTGATCGGGTGCAGCGCCACCGGCGTGATCGGCGACGCCAGGGGCGTGGAACTGAACCCGGCGGTCAGCGCCTGGGCCGCGACGCTGGACGGGGCGCGGGTCACGCCGTTCGCGCTGGAGACGCTGCGGACGCACGACAAGTTCGTGGTGGTCGGCCTGCCCGAACGCGTCCACGACGACCGCGTGGCGGTCATCCTGGCCGACCCGTACAGCTTCCCGACGGACGCGTTCGTCGAACGCTCCGGCGAAGTCCTCGGCGACCTGCCGCTGATCGGCGGGCTGGCCAACGGGATGCGGGGGCGGGGGTCGGTACGGCTGTTCGCCGACGGTGAGGTGTACGAGGAGGGGGCCATCGGCGTCATCCTCGGCGGCCCGATCGCGGTGAGCACCGTCGTCAGCCAGGGCTGCCGACCCATCGGCCCGACCATGGCCGTCACCCGCGCGGAGGACAACCTGCTGCTCGAACTGGCCGGGCAGCCCGCGCTGGGGCGGCTGGAGGACATCGTCAGCGGGCTGGAGGAGGACGAACGCGAACTCGTCGCCTCCGGGCTGCAGATCGGCGTGGCCATGGACGAGTACGCCGAACGGCACGAGCGGGGGGACTTCCTGATCCGGGGCGTACTGGGCATCGACCCGGAGCGCGAGGCGGTGGCCATCGGCGACGTCCTCGACATCGGGCGGACCGTGCGCTTCCAGGTCCGCGACGCCCGTACGGCGGACGAGGACCTGTACGAACTCCTGGACGCCCACCGGCAGGAACACGGGAGCGTGGACGGGGCCCTGCTGTTCTCCTGCAACGGGCGCGGCTCGTCGATGTTCGGCAGCGCCGACCACGATCCCATCGCGGTCCGCGACACCCTGGGACCGATCGGGGTGGCGGGCTTCTTCGCGGCCGGCGAGGTCGGCCCGGTAGGCGGCCAGAACCACGTCCACGGCTTCACCGCCTCCCTCCTCGTCTTCTCCACCCCCGGCGACCCTGCCTACGACCTCTGACCCCCTGCTCTTCGCCCCCCGGGCTTGCCTTACAAGGCCCCCCACCCCCGCCGCCCAATGGCCTTCGCTCCGCTCAGCCCGCTCTTCCTAGGGCCCGGCATGACGCTCAGGTATCTCCCTCGTGCCAGGCTCCTGTACGGCGGAGCCCAGTAGTCCCCGCCCGCCGTGCCCAGTTACGCCCTGGTGCCCGGTGTTTCGCGTGTGTCATGGCCGCTCGCCGTTCCAAGCACCGGCTAAGAAGGGCCCTTTCCAGACCACCGCGGCGTCGTACGCTGCCTCGCCGTTCCCCCACCGCCCCTTTGGGGCGATGCCCCCGCCTCCGGCGGACCCGCCGCGCTCCACGCGCCACCAGCGGCCTTCGCTTCGCTCAGCCGTATTCCCTTGGCCGGGCTTCGCCCGGCACCCGCGCTCCGCGCGATGGCCCTCGCATTCGCTCGGACGCCTTGCCCATGCCGGGCTCTGCCCGGCGCTACCGCCACCGGCTTGACCCGGCCCCCGCGCATGTCCACATCAGCCGCCACCATGGCCAAGAGCACAAACCCGCTCACCCAACCCGGGAGGCGACGAGCACACCCACCGTCCCTGGCAAGCCACCATGCTCACGGCCCTTGCGAGATATCGTTTCTCTAGATGGACCCGCCTTACCTCCACAGCGGCAGGCTGCACCCTGGCGCCCACGAGGAAAAGGGCCACGCTGGCGGAAATGTCCGTTTCGATGAAAGTCGTCGAACTTGGTCTACGTCGGAAGAACCCGCAGGCCAGCAAGGGTGCTCCCCGTGTACTCGGGGATGGTCCCAGCCCCAGACCGCCCCCCCGGAATGCGTGCGGTGTGCTCCCCGCGCAACAACGCGGGGATGGTCCCGTCCTGACCTCCTGCGAGGGCAAGGCCGCTGAGTGCTCCCCGCGCACGCGGGGGTGGTCCCGGCCGCACCCTGGACGTGAACACCGAGAAAGGGTGCTCTCCGCGCACGCGGGATGGTCCCAGGTCGGTGTCGACGTTGCAGAACGTCGCGGTGTGCTCCCCGTGTGCACGGGGATGTTCCGATGCTCTGCACCAGGGAAGATTTTGAAGCGGGCGCGCCCCGTGCCCCTGCGTGAGAATGGCCCCGAAGTCCCGTCCGCGCCCGATGTGTTGGCCGGGCTCCCTGCACATGCAGAGGGCTTGAAGGCGGGCCCTAGCACCAACATGCAGATGTGCTCACAGCGCGGAGTGTTCCCAGGCGTAGTCCAGCCCGATGATCATGCCGTTGTGCTTCCTGCGGGTGGGGATGGCTTCTGTGACGACTGACGGAACACGTACTCCGGTCACGCGAGGTGAATGCTGACCGGAGCCCGTCCGTTCGTCCCCATCCAGGCAAGGGCCCCGAAGGCTATAAGTTTCTCCGGCGAACAGCCTCATGGAAGAGTATCCGTATGGATACTTAGAGTGAAGCCGTGCTTTAGGTCTCGTTCCTAAACCTCCGTCAAAGGCGGGCCGATGGGCAAAAGCGACAATCTCCCGGCATGGGCCTTGCGCCTGCGCGCGGAACGCAAGCGGCGGCGTTGGGGACGTACCCGCCTGGCCCAGGAGATGCTGAAGATCGCCGACCCCTACACGCTGCCCAAGCTGAAGTCGGTCGTCGGAAGCATTCGGGGCCATGAGACCGGACGACATCACCCCAGCGCCGACGTGTATCGCCCACTGTACGCCCGCATCTATGGCCGGACCGACGCCCACCTCTTCGGCTCGGAACACACCCTGTCGGAACTCACGGTCGGCCCGACCGGCACCCCTGACGCCGACGCGAGCGAACAACTGGCGCAAGCCATGGCGGTGGCAGAAGTCGAGCGGCTCTGTCCCGACAATGCAGACAAGACTGTCCCCATAGCCACCAATGCAGGAAGTAGCCTCAAAGAGCCCGTCATTGGTGGTGCCCAGATGAAACGCCGCGCAGCGACACAGATCCTCGCCGCGCTGACCGCCGGCGTGGCCATTCCGCTGGATGCGTTGGAGACGCTGCTTTCCGCTCTCGGGCACGAGCTGGGCATGGCCGACGATTACACCCTGGACGACTGGGACCGCACCGTACACGAGTACGCCTGTGCCCTGCCCCTGACGTCCCCGGCCGCATTGATAGGCGTCCTGGCCATGGACATCGCCTCATTTCGCGGCGTGATCGACCGCCGTCCGGAGTTCGATCTGCCACGGGCGCACCGGGTGGGGGCTCGGCTCGCGGCGCTGATGGCGATGGCACTCACAGAAACAGGCGACTTCGCCACGGCGTCGCGGTGGTGGCGGATCGCGCGGCGGGCCGCCGAGTCCTCCCGGGACGAGGAGTTGGCGACATGGGTGCTGGGGCGGCACGCGCTCGTCGCGCAGACCATCGGCATGAAGAGCGTCGCGCTGGCCCTCGCCGACGACGCCGAGCGGCTTGCCGGTGGTCGTCCGTACGCCGGTGTGGCCGAAGCGTGCGCGGCACGCGCGAAGATTTTCGGGTTCCAGGATCCACTGGCCGCCCGGCGTGCGCTCGATGACCTTGACGGACTGTTCGGGCGGCTGCCTGAGAGTGTCACCGGCGAGCGTGTCGCGGTCTGGGGTTATCCAGAGGAACGGCTGTTGTCCTGCCGTACCGGCGTACTGACCGCGCTGGGCGACGCCGGCGTCGCCGATGATCTCGCCGACGAGATGGCGCGCAGTGAGCGGATCGCCCCGCGTGCGCATACGCGGGCCGAGCTGAAGCTGGCCTGGTACCTGGCCAAGAGCGGCGACCGCGAGGGTGTCGGACTGGCCGTGCGGGCGATGGCGGCCCTTCCGGCCGACCAGCACACCACGGCCATCCGGCGGATGGGCGCCCGTGTCCACGGATCGCTCACGAGTGAGGCCCGCCTGCTGCCCGAGGCTCAGGACCTGCGAGCGCTCGTGGCCAAGTCGTCGCCCTGACGGCGGCGACCCGGCGTACGGCGGAGCGCAGTGGACGCCGCCCCGCCGTGCCCGGTCACGCCCTGTCCCCGGTGTTTCGCGTGTGTCGTGGTACCTCGTCGATCCGAGCACCGGCTGACAGGGCCGCGCGCCGTGCCCCCGGTGCGGTCCCCCCGGCCACCAGGGCCCGTCATTATCAGCCGATGTACGGCTGGTCTCTGTTTTCCATGAGGTGTCTGAGCCTCATTCGCTGTGTCCGGTGCATAGGCAACGCGTCAAGCTCCGCGGCCGGTACCCAGCGAAGCTCGGTGGACTCGTCGCTGATCGCCATTTCCCCGCCCACGATCCTGCCCGCGAGGCAGATGTTGAACTGCCGCCGTACTTCGCCGTCGCAGTAGGCCATGATGTGCCGGGCGTCGGTGTAGAGCCCGGTCATGCCCGTGATCTCCACGTCATAACCGGTCTCCTCCTTCACCTCTCTCCGGCCCGCCTCGGGCACCGACTCTGTGAGGTCCATGCCACCTCCCGGCATGGCCCACAGGCCGTTGTCGGCCCGGCGTTGCAGCAGTACGCGCCCCTGGTCGTCCCGGATGGCGACCGAGACGCCCACCACGAGGCTGTTCGGTGGGGGCGCGTCCGGATCGTCGTAGTACTCGGTGCGTGCCACGGGTCAGGTGCTCCTCACGGACCGGGACTGCTCCTATACGGTCTCGAAGTTTCAGCGTAGACATCGAAAAGGCCGAGCTCGCGCATCTGCGGCCTCGACTGGGCATCGGGTACATCGACGTCCTCGATCCGGCCACGTTGACAGCGGTGCCGGCCATCACGCGATCGTGGGACTCCACCTCGGGCGGCACACGGCGGCTTGAAGGCGTCATCATCCTGGGCCGGTTGCACGGCGTCGACCTGTGACCTCGCCGAGATCCATGTGTAGAACGATCTCCCCTGTTCCAGTCCATCGACTTGGGAGACGATCACGATGCGGCGAGCAACGATGATCACGCTCACGCTGGCGGTGCTCGTCGCCACCGGTCCGGGTGCCACCGCGCACGCCGCCCACGGCCGGCAGGTGGGACCCGACCCGGTGGCGGCGCTCGAACGGATGCTGATCAACGGGCACGGCATACGCTTCTTCGTCACCGGACGGACCGTCGAGGCGACCGGCGACGGGCAAAAGGATGAGCGACCCCGCAGGACGGAGTACGGGCGCGTCGAGTTCCGCAATGGAGGACTCCAGGCATCCGACCTCACCAGCCACACTCCCGGTAACGAAGAGGATCCATGGCCGACGCGGTGGATCACCTTCACGGGGCAGCACTACGTCAAAAGCCGCGATATCAACGACGACGGCACATGGGGGTCGTACGACTGGACCAGGGTGAAACTGGACTACCTACGGCCCCAACTGGAGATCGGCTACATAAGCCTGCTTCACGTGCCCACGTTACGTGCGGTGCTGGCCAGCACGAGGGCGCGGCACACCACATCGGCGGGCACGGTCCGCCTGGACGGCATCATCACCTTGGCCGCGCTGTACAAGGCCGACCCGCGCATGGACGACGACCTGATCGACAAGCCCACCGCCAAGGAGCGGCGGCTGAAGGTCGCATGGCGGCTGTGGATCGGGAAGGACGGACTCATCCGCCGGGCGTGGGCCTCATGGACCCATCCGCTGGAATCTGGCGGAACCGTGACACAAGCCCACAACATGCGGATCACCGGCTGGGGAAGCAAGGTCAAGATCTCGCCTCCGCGCTCGTACCCCGGCGACTGATCAACGGCCCCCTGACGCGCCTCCGCGCTCCCCGGCGCGCGGAGGCACCTCTCGCCGCCCCCAGATTCCCCCGACGACGCCGCCCGGGACGCCCGTCGGCTCAGTCGATATAGACGCCCTTGTAGAAGTAGCCGCGGGCCTCGTGCCAGCACTGGGTGACCCAGGCGTGCGACCCAAGCTGGAGCGCGATACGATCGCGCTCCACTTGGCACTGCGCCAGTGTGGCGAAGGGGCCGCGTTGGAACCCCGGGAGAGGCTCGGGGTCGCCGGCGAGGGCGGCGGCGGGCGCCGCGCCGGTCAGGGCGGCGGTTCCCAGTGCTGCCGCGAGCAGGGCCGCGGCGGACAAGCTGCGGATCTTCATGGGGCTCCTCAAGGTCGAGTGGACGACACCCTCAGAGCAGCATTGATCGCCGGGTGCGGGGACCCTCCGGTTCTTCCTATTCCGGCCGTATGGTCCCTGCTCTGCCGGCTGTTCGGCAGGGCCTGAACGTGGCCGGTCAGGGCTTCTGTACGGCGGAGCGCAGTGGACGCCGCCCCGCCGTACTCGGTCACGCCCTGCCCCCGGCGTTTCGCGTGTGTCGTGGTACCTCGCCGTTCCGGCACCGGCCGACACGGGCCGTCGCGGTCAGCCGATGTACGGCCGAAGGCAGGTCGATCAGTGATCCAGCGGGGCGCCTGGGGTGTCGGTCAGAACGCAGTCCGCCACCGGGCCTTCGGCGACTCGGGCCCAGATGCCCGCGACCCGCGCGCCGTCCTCCTCCTCGGAGACGCTGAACTCCAGTACGCCCGTCCGCCCCTGCCCGATCACCTTCGGGTCGATGACGAACGACGTCTCGTGTCCCTGCGGCGGCGGGAACACCGACAGTGCCGCCTCCTCCTTGCTCAGGAAGTGGGCCGCGCGGGGTTCCGGGCCGCACTTCTTGCCCTTGGGGACGTAGTCGACCACCACGTTCGCGCCCAGGGCTCGCAGGTCGGCCTGGAGGCGGCCGGGGTCCTTGGCCTCGTTGATGGTGATGTCGATCAGGCCGCCGGGCAGTTCGGTCACCGCGTGGGCCGGGGTGCCCATCAACAGCGGCACGGCCACGGCCACGGCGGCGGCGAGGGCCCCCACAGGGGCGAGCAGCTTGAGGCGGGACCTCACAGTGGGCGTGTTGGCGATCTCGGTCATCACGAACTCCTTGAGCAGGCGGTGACGGCCCGCGGGAAGATCGCGTTCTGCCGGCGTGTTCATCGCATCTCCTCCTTGGCGGAGCCTCGGTCACCTATTACCTGTCTGGACGCGGGCGGCGGTTCCGCGAACCCCCCGAAATCAGCGAGTTTCTTGCGCGCCCGGGACAGCCGGGACCTGACCGTGCCCACCGGAACGCCCAGTGCCTCCGCCGCGTCCGCGTACCCGAGTCCGGCCCAGACGCACAGCGCGAAGACGTCCTGCTCCTGTTTGCGCAGCCGCCCGTACGCCTGCCTGACGGCCGCCAGCCGTTCGGCGTCGTCGATGCGCCCGATCACCTCCTCGGCGAAGTCGGGCACGCGTTCACCCCGGGGCAGCCGGGCCAGCGCGTCGTCGTGCCGCCGGGCCGCCCTGCGGGTGTTGCGGGCGACGTTGGTGGCGATGCCGAGCAGCCAGGGGCGTAGCGATCCCCCCTCGGGGTCGATCCTGGCTCTCAGCCGCCAGCCCTCAAGGAACGTCAGCGCCGTGACGTCCTCGGCCTCGCTCCAGTCGGCGGTCAGGCGGTAGGCATGGTTGTAGACGGCCTTGGCGCACTCGTCGAAGAGCCGCGCGAAGGCCGCCTGATCCCCATCACGGATCCGGGCACGCATCGACATGTCCACACCTGGGTACTGTCCGCTCCAAGCCCGAGGTTCCCGACGATCATCCGGGGCTGGAGCGGCCCTGCCGCCAGTAGCCGAAGAAGGCGATGTCGCTCTTGGCGGCGGCGCGGTCGTTGACCAGGTGGCGGCGCAGGCCGGTGGCGAGCCGGGATTCACCCGCCACCCAGGTGTAGAAGCGGCCCTCCGGCAGGGTGGCCTGCCGGACCGTTTCCAGGGCGAGCGCGCCCGGGACGGCGGTCGCGGCGTCGCGCGGCAGCCAGTGGATGCGGGCGCCCTCGGGGTGGACGATGTCCTTGCGGATGTCGGCGGTCTCCGGTACTTCCAGGAAGACCTCGGCGTTCAGCGACTCCGGCGCGTCCTCCAGGATCGCCAGGACGGCCGGCAGCGCGCTCTCCTCGCCCACGAGCAGGTGCCAGGGGAGGCCGGGCGGCGGCAGGTACATGATGCCGATGTCGAAGATGCCCGCCGGGTCGCCGGGCCGGGCGCGGGAGGCCCAGGCGGAGGCCGGGCTCGTGTCGCCGTGCAGGACGAACTCGATGTCCACCTCGCCGGCCTCCGGGCGGAAGCGGCGGATCGTGTAGTTGCGCACCCACGGGCGGCGGGACTTCGGCATGAGCATCAGTTCGGCCATCCACGCCTCACTGGAGAGGGCCGGCATGCGCAGCCGTTCCTGGCCCTCGCGGGGGAAGAACAGTCGTACCGTGTGGTCGAAGCCGGTCGGGTTCAGGTGGGCGAGTTCGGGGCCGCCGAGGGTGATGACGGCGAAGTGCGGGCTCAGTCTGGTGTTCCTGACCACCTCCAGCGTGATCATCCGTCGGGTCTCCGGCCGTCGCACCTTCGGTAGCACGTGACCCTCCTGTTCAATTCCTGCCCCTGAAATACCTGGTCAGGGCACTATTATGAGCAATACCTCGCTTTGTTGGCTACTCGCTTTCCCGCTCATGACCAGGAGGTACGCGGTGTCGGGCAGACCACGGCTGGAGCCGCGCAAACAGCCCCGCCAGGCGCGGGCCGAGCTGACCCGGCAGCGCATCCTGCGGGCCGCTGCTCGCGTTTTCGCCGAGTACGGCTACGCCGCCGGGACCACCAACCGGATCGCCGAACGGGCCCGTGTGTCGATCGGTTCGCTGTATCAGTACTATCCGAACAAGGACGCGATCCTGGCCGAGCTGATGACCGGCCATCTCCAGGCCGGCATGGCGCGCAGCCGCCGCGACCAGGCCGAGGAGCCGCCCGGTGACATCGAGGCGATCATGCGCGTGCTGGTACGGGCGGCCATCGAGAACCACCTGGACGACCCCCAGCTCCTGCGCGTGATGATCGAGCAGGCCCCGCGCACCCCGGACCTGGTCAAGAAGGTGCACGAGTACCACAACGCGGACGTCGCCCACGCCCAGACCCTGCTGCGCGGCCACCCCGACGTGCGCGTCGGCGACGTCGATCTCGCCGCCCGGATCATCGTCACCACCATCGAGTTGGTCGTCCACCAGCTCACCGCGACGCACGACCTGGTCGGGCAGCCCATCGACCTGGCCCGCTTCGAGGACGAGCTGGTCGCGATGTTCACCCGCTATCTGACGGCCGCCCCGCCCGCCGTGGCCCCTGCCGGTGACATGGGACACTGACGGTATGACCGACGCGCGGGTGACGTATGACGACGTGGTCGCCGCCAGGGAGTTGCTGGCCGATGTCGTGGTGCAGACACCGGTGTTGCACTCGCGCATCCTGTCCGAGGCCGTCGGCGGCCCGGTCCATCTGAAGTGCGAAAACCTGCAGCGGTCCGGTTCGTTCAAGGTGCGCGGGGCGTATGTCCGGATCGCGCGGCTGACCGACGAGGAGAAGGTCAGGGGAGTGGTGGCGGCCAGCGCCGGCAACCACGCCCAGGGGGTGGCGCTCGGGGCCGGGCTGGTCGGGGCCAAGTCCACCGTCTACATGCCGGAGGGCGCGCCGCTGCCCAAGGTGGCCGCCACCCGCGCGTACGGGGCCGACGTCGTGTTCGCCGGGCACACCGTCGATGTGGCGCTGGAGGCGGCCAAGGAGCACGCCGAGCAGACCGGGGCGGTGTTCATCCACCCTTTCGACCACCCCGACGTGGTGGCCGGGCAGGGCACCATCGGGCTGGAGATCATCGAGCAGCTGCCCGAGGTCGGCACGATCGTGATCCCGGTCGGCGGCGGCGGGCTGGCCGCGGGGATGGCGCTGGCGGTCAAGTCGCTGCGGCCCGGGGTGCGGATCGTGGGGGTGCAGGCCGAGCGGGCCGCGGCGTTCCCGGCCTCGCTGGCCGCCGGGCGTCCGGTGATGGTCGAGCCCGCCTCCACGGTGGCCGACGGGATCGCCGTCGGGCGGCCCGGTGACCTGCCCTTCGAGCTGATCCACTACCTGGTGGACAGCGTGGTGACGGTCACCGAGGAAGAGCTGTCCCAAGCGCTCGTCCTGATGCTGGAACGCGGCAAGCTGGTCGTCGAGCCCGCCGGGGTGGCCGGGGTGGCGGCCCTGCTGGCCCGGCCGCACGCCTTCGAGCCGCCCGTGGTCGCCCTGCTGTCCGGCGGCAACATCGACCCGCTGCTGATGGCCAAGGTGCTCCGGCACGGCCTGGCCGCCGCCGGGCGCTACCTGGCCTTCCGCATCCGCCTGGCCGACCGCCCGGGCGCGCTGGCCAACCTGCTGAGCAGGCTGGCCGGCCTCGGCGCCAACGTGCTCGACGTGGTGCACGAGCGGGTCGGCGTGCGGCTGCACCTGGACGAGGTCGAGGTGCTGCTGCAACTGGAGACCAAGGGCCCGGGCCACTGCGAGGAGGTGCTCGGCGCGCTGCGCCGGGACGGCTACAAGCTGATCTTTGGCTGAGTCACCAGTTCACCGGCCGCTGCGGGGTGAACAGCCACGCCTTGAACAGCCCGTCGAGCTGCTTGCCGGACCGTTCCTCCGCCATCGTGATGAACTCGTCCGTGGTGACGGCGCCGTACTTGTACCGGGCGGTGTAGGCGCGCAGCAGGTCGAAGAACGTCTTGTCGCCGATCCGCTGCCGCAGCGCGTGCAGGGTCATCCCGCCGCGCGTGTAGACCGAGTTGTTGAACAGGTCATCGGGCCTGGCCTTGCCCGGAGGGTACTGCCACATCGGGCTCTCCAAACTGCCGTAGTGGCGCTGGAAGATCTGCTCGGCGGTCTCCTCGCCCTTGTGCTCCGACCACAGCCACTCGGCGTAGGTGGCGAACCCCTCGTTCAGCCACAGCTCCTCCCAGCGCTTGATGCTCAGGCTGTTGCCGAACCACTGGTGGGCCAGCTCGTGCGCGATGATCCCCTCGTCGGGGTCGAACCCCCCGTACATCGGCTTGGTCTGGTTCTCCAGCGCGTAACCGGCCGCGTAGTCGTCCACCACGCCGCCCGTCGAACCGAACGGGTAGGGCCCGAACACCGTGCTCCAGTAGTCGGTGATCTTCCCGGAGAGCGTGTAGAGGCCGTTCAGGGCGGAGGCGTACTTGGGGTCGGCGGCGGCCAGGTTGGGCAGGCCCGCCGCGGTGCGGCCCTCGCGCAACCGGAACTTGCCGAGCGTCATCGTGGCCAGGTACGTGACCATCGGGTGCCGCTCGCGCCACACGAACGTCGTCTTGCCGCCGGACTCCCGCGGCCGGCCCGCCATCTCGCCGTTGGCCAGCGCGGTCACGCCCTTGGGCACGGTGATCTCAAAGTCGAAGGTGGCCTTGTCGGCCGGGTGGTCGTTGGCCGGGAACCACGTCTTGGCCCCGTTGGGCTGGCAGGTCACGAACGCGCCGTCAGCGGTCGGGATGAACCCGTACACGCCCAGGTTGTCGGCGTCGCGGATCGGCTCGGGCCGCCCGCCGTACGCGACCCGGACCGTGAACGGGCGGCCCGCCGTCAGCGTCTTCGCGGGGGTGACGGTCAGCTCGTGGCCCTCCCTGCCGAACGTCGCGGGCGCGTCGTCCACCTTGATCGAGTGGACGTCAAGCCCGGCCAGGTCCAGGTTGAACCGCGACAGGTCCTGGAGCGCCGTGGCGTCGATGGACGCCACGGCGTCCAGCCGCTTGGCGGCCGGCTCATAGCCCAGTCTCAGCCGGTAGTGGCGGACGTCGTAGCCGCCGTTGCCGTCCTTGGGGAAGTCGGGGTCGCCGATGCCGGGCGCCCCCGCCGTGCCCGGGGCGGTGGACGCCGGCTTGGAACTCGGTCCCGCCCCGTTGTCCCCGCTCTCGCCGCTGGAGGCCGTGCAGGCGGCGGAGGCGATCAGGCTGAAAATCGTCGTGGACGCCAGAGCGAGCCGGCCGATGTCGCGCATGGACCTCTTTTCCCGGGTGCCGATGGCCCGGGGAGGAGCCCCGGGCCGTTGACCAGCAGCCTACGGGAGGTGCGGCGATGGCTCGCTGTGACGCGCCCGTCACAGGTTGCCGCGCAGCTCCTGCTCGCGCTCGATGGCCTCGAACAGGGCCTTGAAGTTGCCCTTGCCGAACCCGCTGGACCCGTGCCGCTCGATCAGCTCGAAGAAGACCGTGGGACGGTCCTGGACCGGCTTGGTGAAGATCTGCAGCAGGTAGCCGTCCTCGTCGCGGTCGACCAGGATGCGGCGCTCGCGCAGCTCCTCCACGGGCACGCGTACCTCGCCGATGCGGGCGCGCAGCTCGGGGTCCTCGTAGTAGGAGTCGGGGGTGTCCAGGAAATCGACGCCGGCGGCCCGCATGCGGTCCACCGCCGCCAGGATGTCGCCGGTGGTCAGCGCGATGTGCTGGACGCCGGGCCCGCCATAGAACTCCAGGTACTCGTCGATCTGGGACTTGCGCTTGGAGATCGCGGGCTCGTTCAGTGGGAACTTGACCTTCCTGCTGCCGTCCGCGACGACCTTGGACATCAGCGCGGAGTAGTCGGTGGCGATGTCGTCGCCGATGAACTCCGCCATGTTCGTGAAGCCCATGACGCGGTGGTAGAACTCCACCCACTCGTCCATCCGGCCGAGTTCGACGTTGCCGACGCAGTGGTCGACCGCCTCGAAGTACGGCTCGGCGTGCGGGGTGACGATCGGCTCGGCGGCCACGTAGCCGGGCAGGTACGGGCCGCTGTACTCGGAGCGGCCGACCAGGGTGTGGCGGGTGTCGCCGTAGGCGGCGATGGCCGCGAGGGTCACCTTCCCGTGCTCGTCGGAGATCGTGTACGGCTCCACCAGGCCGGTCGCGCCCTCGGAGATCGCGTGCCGGTAGGCGGCCTCGACGTCCGGTACGTCGAGGGCGAGGTCGATCACTCCGTCGCCGTGTTCGGCGACGTGCTTGGCCAGGTCGGTGCCTGCGCGTACCGGGGCGCGCAGTTCGAAGCGGGCGGTGCCGGAGGTCAGCACGTAGGCGGTCTCGTCCCGGCTGCCGTTCTCAGGTCCCCGATACGCCTCTAGGCGCATCCCGAAGGCGGTCGAGTAGTAGTGGGCGGCCTGCTTCGCGTTACCGACGGCGAAGACGACGGAGTCCATGCCGTTCACGGGAAAGTTGTCGCTCATAGCAGCCACTGTCGATTTCACTGGCCTGGTTGCGCAACACTTACTTGAATCAGTGGACAATGTGCTCAATGTCCGGCACATGATGGCAAGGAATGCTGTGCACCATGACGATCGACGCACTCGACGCGCGGATCATCGCCCTGTTCGCCGCCGAACCGAAACTGGGTGTATTGGAGTGCTCCCGGCGGCTCGGAGTGGCCCGGGGGACGGTCCAGGCCCGGCTGGACCGGATGGCGGCCCGGGGGGTCATCATAGGTTTCGGTCCGGAGGTGAATCCGGCGGCGCTCGGCTATGTGGTGACCGCCTTCGTGACGCTCCAGATACGTCAGATCGGCGGACGCGCGTCGGTGGCCGACCGGCTGGCGGCGATCCCGGAGATCCTTGAGGCGCACACCATCACCGGCGGCGGTGACATGCTGTGCCGGGTGGTGGCGCGCGGCAACGCCGATCTGCAACGGGTCATCGACCTCATCGTCGAGGTCGGGGGAGTGGTCAGGACCTCCTCGGTGATCGCGCTTGACACGCCGATTCCGCACCGCGTGATGCCGTTGGTGACCGATGCCCCCCGGCATGGCGCCACGGGGACGTAAAGTCATGGGGTAAGGCACGGGCATTGTTATAGATCGTTTACCCTCGGACGCTTGCGATGGTGGTCAGGGGGCCGCCGCGCACGGGGATTCGGGGGTTGCGCATGCGGGAGGCTGAGGAGAAGGGCATGCGGAAACGGCGCGTCCTGCGATCCGCGCTCATCGCGCTGGGCGCGGGCATCGTGGCGGCGGTGGCGCTGTTCGCCGTCGCCTGGGCGTTGACGCCGATCCCTGAGGCGGCCCAGAAGCAGGCCGTGGCCCAGGGCTCGGTGATCTACTACAGAGACGGCAAGACCGTTCTGGCCAAGCAGGGCGTCAACCGCAAGACCGTCAAGCTGGAGCGGGTGCCCAAGCACGTCCGCGACGCGGTGATCGCCGCCGAGAACCGCTCCTTCTACCAGGACACCGGCGTCTCGCTGCGCGGCACGGCGCGGGCGATCTGGTCCACCGTCACCGGCAAGCAGGTGCAGGGCGGCTCCACGATCACCCAGCAGATGGTCCGCAACTACTACAGCGGCCTGGACCAGGAGCGCTCGATCGGGCGCAAGTTCAAAGAGATCATGGTCGCGCTCAAGGTCGACCAGTCCAAGTCGAAGGACTGGGTGCTCCAGCAGTACCTCAACACGATCTACTTCGGCCGCGGCGCGTGGGGCGTCCAGGCCGCCTCCCAGGCCTATTTCGGCAAGGACGTCGACAAGCTGTCCATCGCCCAGGGCGCCTACCTGGCCGCGGTCATCCAGCAGCCCACCCGGTACGCCGCCCCCAAGGGCGAGGTGCTGACCGAGGTGACCGGCCGCTGGCGGTGGGTGCTGGGCGCGATGGCGCAGATGCGCGCGATCACCCCCGAGGAGGCCGCCGAGCAGCGCTTCCCCAAGCTCAGCGCGACCAAGAGCACGCTGACCCCCAAGGGCCAGGACAACTTCATGCTCGTCCAGGTGCGCGCCGAGCTGGCCCGGCGCGGCTACGACGACGAGGACATCAACCAGGCCGGGCTGAAGGTCACCACGACCTTCGACAAGGGGCTGATGGCCGCCGCGGAGAAGGCGGTCACCTCCACGCTGCCCGACTCGCTGCCCAAGAAGATCCGCACCGGCCTGGCCGCCGTCGATCCGGCGACCGGCGAGGTCCTGGCCTTCTACGGCGGCCGGTACAAGACCTCCCAGCAGTACGACACCGCGTTCTCGGCCAAGGTCCAGGCCGGGTCCACGTTCAAGCCGTACGCGCTGGCCGCCGCGCTGGAGAACGGCTACGGCCTGGAGACCCGCGTCAACGGCAACTCACCCATGACGGTCGCCTCCCGCCCGGTGGAGAATTCCGGCGGCACCTCCTACGGCATGGTCAACCTGGTCACCGCGACCCGAAACTCGATCAACACCGCGTTCGTGGACCTGGGCGAGAAGGTCGGCCTGGACAAGGTCGCCGAGGTGGCCAAGGCGTCCGGGCTGCCCGCCGCGCAGATCGATCCGCACAAGTCCGCGGCCACGTTCCCGATCGGCGTGGCCTCGCTCAGCGCCGTGCAGCAGGCGTCCGGTTTCGGCACCTTCGCCGCGAACGGCATGCACCAGGAGGCCCACGTCATCCGCTCGGTGACCGACGCCGACGGCCGGACGACCGAGGTCGTGCCCACCGCGCGGCGCGCGTTCTCCGAGCAGGCCGCCGCCGACGCCACCTACGCGATGACCCAGGTCGTCGAGGGCGGCACCGGCAGCGCGGCCCGGCTGTGGGACCGCCCGGTGGCCGGCAAGACCGGCACCGCCGACAAGTCGATCGCGGCCTGGTTCGCGGGGTTCACCCCGCAGTTGTCGACCACGGTCAACATGTTCCGCGACGACAACAAGCCGGTGGTCGTGCCCGGGTACGGCGAGATGTACGGCGGCGCGCTGCCGGCCCGGATCTGGCGGGCGTTCATGACCGAGGCGATGGAGGGCCAGCCGGTCAAGGAGTTCCCCGATCCGTCCAACCGCGGCTACGCCGAGGATTACGGCGACGAGGAAGACCAGTACTGGGACGAGGGCGAGTCCGACGACGACTACCCCCGGCGCCCGGAGCCGACCGACACCCCGCCGACCGAGCCGACCACCCCCGAGCCGACCGTGGGCCCGACGGAGGAGCCCACCGAGCCGCCCACCAGCGAGGAGCCGCCGGGCCCCGAGGAGACCCGCGGCCCCGACCCGCAGTCGCCCGACGAGCTCCCCAGCGACGGCCCGGCCCCGCTCTTCGGCGACCGCACCTGACCTCCGGCCGACCGGCGGCGGAGGTCAGCCGCGCAGCTCGGACTTGAGGGCGGCGACGGTGGTCACCGGCATGCGGCAGGTGAAGCGGCGGCAGACGTACGCGGCGGCCTGGCCGTTCACCAGGCCCCGGTCCGCGAGCAGCGGGACCTCGGCCCGCCCGTTGCCCGGGCCGCGGGCGATCACCAGGCCCGGCACGTCGGCCAGCAGCGCCGCGCGGTGCAGCGCGGCGGCCGACGGGTCGTCGTCGGCGCCCACGATCGCCACCTCCACCGGCCCGGCCAGCGCGGCCCGCGCCACGGCCAGCCCCCAGCCCGCGAACCGCGCGTGCTCCGCGGCCAGCACCGACACCGTGCCCAGGGCGGCCTCGGCGGCCTCCCGGTGGCGCGCTTCGCCGGTGAGCGCGGCGTACGACAGCAGCGCGCCCGCCGCGGCGAACTGGCCGGACGGCGCGGCGTTGTCGGTCGGGTCCTGGGGGCGCTGGAAGAGGCGTTCGGCGTCGTCGGCGGTGTCGAAGAACCCGCCCTCGCCGTCGCCGAACCGGTCCAGCACCGCGTCCAGCAGCTCGCCCGCCCGCCGGAACCAGCGGGTCTCGCCGGTGACGGAGTAGAGGGAGAGCAGCCCTTCGGCCACGTCGGCGTAGTCTTCGAGCACCCCGGCGTGGTCGGACGGCCGCCCGTCGCGCGAGGTGCGCACCAGCCGCCCGCCGTCGGCGTGCACATCATCGAGCAGGGCCGCCGCCTGCCGGGCGGCCTCGATCAGCTCGGGCCGCTCGAACGCGGCCCCGGTCTCGGCGAGGGCGGCCACCGCCAGGCCGTTCCAGGCGGCGACCACCTTGTCGTCGCGGCCCGGACGCACTCGCCGCTCGCGGGCGGCCAGCAGACGCTCGCGTACGGAGGCCAGGCGCTCGGCGTCGTCCGGCTCACCGAGCAGCTGGAGCACCGAGCTGCCGTGCTCGAACGTGCCCGCCTCGGTCACCTCGAACACCGACGCCGCCCAGGCCCCGTCGTCGTCACCCAGGACCTCGCGCAGCTCGGCCGGGGTCCAGACGTAGAACTTGCCCTCCACGCCCTCGCTGTCGGCGTCGAGCGCCGAGGCGAAGCCGCCCTCAGGCGTGCGCATCTCGCGCAGCAGCCACCCGGCGGTCTCCAGCGCCACCCTGCGGGCCGACGGCGACCCGCCCGCGCGCCACCAGTGCGTGTAGACACGCAGCAGCAGCGCGTTGTCGTAGAGCATCTTCTCGAAGTGCGGGACCACCCACCCCGCATCGACACTGTAGCGGGCGAAACCGCCGCCGAGCTGGTCGTAGATGCCGCCCCTGGCCATCGCGTCGAGCGTGGCCGAGGCCATCTCCACCGCGTCGGCCGACCCCTCGCGCAGCAGGAACTCCAGCACCATCGACGGCGGGAACTTCGGCGCGCCGCCGAACCCGCCGTTCGCCGCGTCGAAGGACCCGGCCAGCCCCCGCACGGCGGCGGTCAGGGTCTCCGCGGTCGGCACCGGCCCGCCCGGCAGCGCGGCCCGCCGGTTCAGCACCTCCACGACCTGCGCGCCCTGCCCGACCACCGCGTCACGCTCGCCCTTCCAGGCGTTGGACACCCCGGCCAGCAGCCGCTGGAACTGCGCCCTGGGGAAGTACGTGCCGGTGTAGAAGGGATGCCCGTCGGGGGTGGCGAACACGGTCATCGGCCACCCGCCCTGCCCGGTCATCGCCTGCGTGGCCGCCATATAGACGGCGTCCACGTCGGGACGCTCCTCCCGATCGACCTTCACATTGACGAAATGCTCGTTCATCAACGCGGCGGTCGCGTCGTCCTCGAAGGACTCATGAGCCATGACGTGACACCAGATAACCAGTGGCATGATGAATAGCCCACTGAGATCAACAGTGGCACATCACGCCTACTCGCTTCCCGCATCGCCTCCTCTCCCCAAGGCCACCAGTCGACGGGGTTGGCGGCATGCTGGAGGAGGTAGGGAGAGGTCTCACTACCGAGCCTGTTCACAAGACCACACTCTCATACCTCAGAACAGGACGACGCGAGAGAGGATCACCTGCTGGTTCTTCCTGTCGACGCGCTACTCGGCTATCCCGTGGCCCCGGGGAATGAGACGGGCGATGTCGTCCATCGTCGTGGTGGGAAGGGTCCCGGCTTCGGCCGATGCCCGGATGCGGTCGCGATCGGGGTCGGTGTCCAGCATGGCGCGGCCCCACCAGGCGGTCAGCACGCCGTCGAGCTCCGGGCCCTGGCGCGCTCCCAGCAACTCGGCGAAGAACTGGGCCCGGCGGCTTCCGCGCAGCGCGCTGGAGATGCCGCCGATCGTCCTCGGTACTCGCGGATGGCCCGGCCCGTCGCCGTGTGCGACCTGAGCGTTCATGGCAATCAGGGTATGACGCGACCGCGGTGTTCGCATGCCACCCAAGGCAGATAAGGCGAATCATCCGGATGAGCGTGAGCCGGGTCGGGCGGGGGCTGTCGTGGGGGCCGGGCAGGCGTAGGCTCAGGTTGTGTGGATCTCGAATTCGTCTGCACGCATGCGGGACGGCCGGCTTCGGCGCTGACCCGCAGGGATGTGGCGCGTGCGCTGCTCGCCGTACCCTCCGGGGTGGCGCTCGTCGCGCTGCCCGAACTCCGCCGCGCCCTGATGGGCGCGAGCAACCCGCTGTCCGCCACGTTCTGGGACTCGGCCAAGGCCACGCTCGGCGCGATCGAGTCCGGGGCGGCGACCGTGGGCGACGTCCAGCACTGGCTGGAGGCGACCGGCACCGAACCGATACTGCTGACCCGCTCCTTCTACGTCTGGCCCGAGGAGGACGAGCGCGGCGAGACCACCGGCGAGATGTACGACCTGCTCGTCGCCCACCTGGAGACACGGGTGGCGGCCGGCGAGATCGACCCCGACGCGCTGGCCGCCGAAGACCCGGCCGCCCGCCTCGCCTACGAAGACCTCCAGGAGCGCTGGCTGACCACGCCGATGCCCGGCGACGGCCGGGTGCCGCTGGAGGCGCTCACCGACGAGCAGGAGAAGGAACTGGAGGAGGCCTGGGACGAGGAGGAGGCCTACGCGCTGAGCGAACTCCGCCGGGTCGTGGGCGAGCTGCCCGAGCCGCCGCTGCCCGAGCGGGAGCTGCGCACTGCCGCCGCGCGGCTGCGCGAGATGCTGACCGACAGCGGCTACCCCGGCAGCGTGCTGCGCGCCTGCGCCGGGTTCGAGGGCGAGGCGCTGCCCGACGACGACACCGACCTGTGGCTCGCCGTCGCCGCGGGCGTCTCCGGGCCGATCTCCGACCTGCCGGAGGAGGACGACACCCTGGAGGAGTTCGTCGACCTCGACGGCGACGTGTCGCACGAGGACTCGGTGCTCGCCGCGCTGTGCGCGATCCACCACGCCGACTGGCTGGCCGCGGTGACCGCGCTGGCCAGGCGGGGGCCCGGGGTGCTGGCCTCGGCCGAGCGGATCGCCCGGCTGATCGCCGAGTCCGACGACGTGGAGGCGGACGTCGACCCCGACGACGTCGAGGCGACCGAGATGCTGTTCATGTCGGTGACCCCGCTGTGGGCCGAACTGGGCATCATCGACCGCGACCAGGTGCTGACGCCGCTCGGCTGGTGGGGCCTGCCCAAGGCGCTCGAACGCGCCTGGAACCCCGGCGACTGACCCTTCTCAGTCGCCGGACGGCCTGCCCACGGCCTCGCGGTAGTCGTCGGCCACCAGGTCCATGTACTCGGGGTGGCGCCGGATGTACTCGGCGATGAACGGGCACACCGGGACCACCGACAGACCGGCGTCGCGGCCCGCGTCCAGGGCCGCGGCGGCGAGCCTGCCGCCCAGGCCGCGCCCGCCGTACGCGTCATCGACCTCGGTGTGCGGCAGCACGAGCCGGTCGGCGCGCAGCCGGTAGTCGGCGAAGCCGGCCGGCTTGCCGTCCACGAAGACCTCGAAGCGGGAGGCCTCCTGGTTGTCGACGACGCGGATCTCCTCGGCCATCAGTGGACCCCGTTGGGCTTGGGCTCACCGTTGGCCGGGCGCCGCTGGGGCTCTTCGTCCTCGTACGGCACCTCGATCTTGGAGATCTGCTTGTTCATCGACTTGATGAGCAGGAAGAGAGCGGCGCCGAGCGCGGCGACGACCAGGAATCCGAGCAGGCCCGGACTGACGTCGCCGCGAGGCGCGAGAACGAGTAGCGTGGTCACCCCACCCAGTCTGCCACCTGCCCCCGGCGGTGCCGCTGCTGCGTCCGGCTAGTTGCCGACCGGCGCCTGGGTGCGCTCGTCGCACTCGGCGGGCGTGCCGGACTTCGTGCGCGCCGCGCCCTCGATGCCGGCGAACAGGTCGTCCTCCGGCGGCTCGGTGTCCACCAGGGACCTCGCCAGGTGGAAGTCCTCGGTCGGCCAGATCTCCATCTGCAGCTCGCGTGGGCACACGAACCAGAAGCCGTCCGGATCGACCTGCGTGGCGTGCGCCTTCAGCGCGAGGTCGCGGGTCTCGAAGTAGTTCGCGCACGGCACGCGGGTGGTGACCGGCCACTTCTGCGGGCGGTCCTCCCAGCGGGAGATCCAGTCCGCGTACGGCGAGCCCATGTCGCGCTCGGTCATCGCCGCGTGCAGCGCCTCGAACCGCTCCTTGCTGAACCCCATGTGGTAGTAGAGCTTGAGCGGCTGCCAGGGGTCGCCCGTGCCCGGGTAGCGGTCCGGGTCGCCGGCCGCCTCGAACGCCTCCACCGACACCCGGTTGGTCATGATGTGGTCGGGGTGCGGGTAGCCGCCGTCGTCGTCGTACGTGAGGATCACGTGCGGCCGGAACTCCCGCACCGCGGCCACCAGCGGCGCCGCCGCGACCTCAAGCGGCTGGAGGGCGAAGCAGCCCTCGGGCAGCGGCTCGCTGTCGTCCTCGGGCAGGCCCGAGTCGACGAACCCCATGAATCGCTGCGAGACGCCCAGGATCTCGCGCGCGCGTTCCATCTCCTGGCGCCGGACCTCGCCCATGTTGGCGAGGATCTCCGGCCGGTCCATCTTCGGGTTGAGGATGGAACCGCGCTCCCCACCGGTTAGGGTGCAGACCAGCACGTCCACGCCCTCCGCGACGTAGCGTGCCATGGTCGCGGCGCCCTTGCTCGACTCGTCGTCCGGGTGGGCGTGAACGGCCATAAGCCTCAGCGGTGCACTCACGGGCTCTGCTGTCTCCTTGCGATCGGACCTGCAGACCACAGGCGAACGGGACCGCCTCGGTCGTGCGGCGGTCCTTTCCCCCGGGCAGACGCGGAGGCGGGACCCCCGCGAGGGACAATTGTCTCGGATAACGCCGAGCAAGTGCAGGGAGATTCCACGATGGTCGCCAGCGAGGCCGGGCAGGGCGCGCAGACCGGGCCGGTGCTCGGGACTCCGGACGACTTTCCAGAACGTCCGGACGGCCCGGCGCGTCGCGGGCGCTTCGTCGTCCACCTGGTCATCGCGGTGCTGGTGGCGATCGTCGCGGGCGGCTGGGGCTATGTGATGTGGGCGTCCAAGGGGGACACCGAGGTGATCGATCAGGTGATCACCTTCGACGCGAGCCGCAGTGACACGGTGACGGTAACCTATGAGATATATAAGCCTTCCGATCGGGCGGCACTTTGCCGACTCCGCGCCACTGATGTACAGCACGTCGAAGTGGGCACCCGCGAGGTCACGATCCCCGCTGGTGAGGGGTATGTCCGGCGAACCGACCGGCTGGAGACCAGCGCGCAGGCCACTTCGGTTCACGTCCACTACTGCTATCTCGTATAGTGAGACATTTGGGGAAGCGTTGGCGGCGCTGGCTTGTTAGCCTGTCGAAATTCAGATGTGTCCGTGGCATCACCCAGAGCAGTGCCCCCGTACGAGTGAGCAAGGAGAACCCGTGGCCGACTCCCACGACCAGAGCGTCACCTGGCTGACCCAGGAGGCGTACGACCGCCTGAAGGCGGAATTGGAGCACCTCTCTGGCCCGGGGCGTACCGACATCGCCAAAAAGATCGAGGCCGCCCGGGAAGAAGGCGACCTGCGCGAGAACGGCGGCTACCACGCGGCCAAGGAGGAGCAGGGCAAGATGGAGGGCCGGATCCTCCAGCTCCGCCAGCTCCTGGACAACGCGCGCGTCGGGGAGGCGCCGCGCACCGAGGGCGTGGTCGGCCCCGGCATGACGGTCACCGTGCGGTTCGGCGGCGACGACGAAGAGGTCACCTTCCTGCTGGCCTCCCGTGAGGAGAGCGGGTCGCCGATCGACGTCTACTCGCCCAAGTCGCCGCTGGGGTCGGCGATCAACGGCAAGAAGATCGGCGAGAAGGCGACGTTCACGCTGCCCAACGGGCGCCAGAACACGGTCGAGATCCTTGAGGCCGTGCCGTACGTCGGCAACTGACGCGATCCACGCGCCGCGTGGCCCCCTGGGAACGGTCCCAAAACCGGTTTCCGTGGCGAGCGCGGCGCGCTGACCTGGCATCGACCTGGCATCGACCTGGCATCGACCTGGCATCGGGCCTGGCATAGACGGGCTACTGACCGGGTATTGACCCAGCGCCGACCCCTGGCACCGACTCTGGCACTGATCGACACGACACTTCGCGAGTGGGGATCCGCTGCGCGCGCCCATCGGCGCCGTGGCGGATTTTCCACGTCAGACCGGCATTTCACCGATAAGTTTCGCTAAGGCGTGCGTACCACGCCGTGCGTGCGGCATCCTCATAAGGGCGGAAGCCGGCGCGGGCCTCCGGACCTGTCGTGGTTCGGGCGGGCCCTTTTGGGCGGCCTTCGGACGGAAGGGGTTGGTGTGGTGCTCGGCGAGCGGGAGCATGCTCCCTTCGGCCGTCCCGGATCGCCCCACTGGCTACGGCGGCACGCCGTACCGATCATCGTGATCGCCCTCGTCGGCGTCATCACCGCCGACGTGGCGGTGCTCGGCGAGCTGTCCCGGCGGCGGTCCGCCCTGGAGGCGGCCGAGGCCGAGCCGTACACCCCCGGCCTGGGCCCCGGCGCGCGACCCGTGAGCAACGACAACGACTACGTCGTCAAGCCCGCCCCCCTCCAGAGCCCCGGAGCGTCCCCGCAGGCCGCCGCCCCGCGCCCGCAGGTCCAACCGCTCAAGTCCACCCACGCCCCCCACCTGTTCGCCGTGACGCGCAAGCCGCTCACCGAGGCGACGCTCAAGAAGGTCGCCAAGGTCGCCGGCATCCGCGCGATGGAACTGGCCGACGCCGCCGAAGTGACGATCGACGGCAAGCGGGTGCAGACCCTCGGCGTCGACCCGTCCACCTTCCGCGCCTACACGCCGCGTCCCACCGCCAAATCCGACGCCCTGTGGGGCAACATCGCGGGCGGCGACGTCGCGGTCTCGTTCGTGCTCGGCAACGACGGCGGGCTCCGCCTGGGCACTTCGGTCAACGCGGCGAACCGAACGCTGCGCATCGGCGCCTACGCCACCATGGGCATGGGCTCCATCGACGCGGTCGTCTCCCGGACCACCGCCCGCGACCTCGGCATCCCACAGAACAACGCGCTCGTCATCAGCGCCCCCAAACAGGACAGCGTCCAGCTCCGCAAGGCCGTTATGCGGGCCCTGCCCAAGGGGTCGCAGGTCGCGACCATCAACCCGGTCCTCAAGCGGCCCAACGGCACCGTCCAGCCCCAGGGACGCACCACCTGGCCGGTGGGGGCCCTCATGTCGGTGCCCCAGATCGAGACGGCCCTGCGGGCGGCGGCCTCCAAGCTGGGGCGTCCGTATGTGTGGGGCGCGGAGGGACCGGAGACCTTCGACTGCTCCGGCCTCGTGCAGTGGGCGTACGGGCAGGCGGGGGTCCGGATGCCCCGCGTCACCCACCAGCAGTGGGTCACGGGGCCGCGGGTGTCACTGGCCCAGGCCCAGCCGGGCGACCTGCTCTTCTGGCGGCACGACCCGACGAACCCGGGGTACATCTCCCACGTGGCGATCTACTGGGGCAAGGGCAAGATGCTGCACGCTCCCCGCACCGGCGACGTCGTCAAAATCGCCCCCATCTCCACCCGCAACCTCGCGGGCGTCGTCCGCATCAGCCCCCAAGTAGCCGCCCACGCCCGCTAACCCCTCTGTACCGCCCACCCCCTCTCAACCCTCGCCCCTCCCAAACCTCACGCATCCCCCTAAGTTCCCGCCTTCACCCACCCCCACCACCCTCCAACACACCCCCGCCCCAGCAAGCACCCCCTCCGCGCCCGGGGTCCGCCTCCGGCGGGATACGCACTTCGCGCGCTCGGGACCCGCCTCCGGCGGAGGTGACGCGCTTCGCGCGTGAGGCCTGCCTCCGGCGACGTATGCGCTTCGCGCCGTTGGTGCCGTCTGCGGCGAGGTATGCGCTCCGCGCCTGGGGTCCGCCTCCGGCGGGGTGTGCGCTTCGCGCCCTGTGGTCCTCGCTGTCGCTCGGCCTGTTCTTCTCATGTCGGGCTTCGCCCGACGCTGACGCCACTGGTCCGCCCATTGACACCTGGTGACCAACAACGACAACCCCCGCAGGACGCACTGTGCCCCGCCCGCCGCACACCGGTAGAGGTGACGCGCTCCGCGCGTGAGGTCCGCCTCCGGCGGGGTGTGCGCTTCGCGCCCTGTGGTCCTCGCTGTCGCTCGGCCTGTTCTTCTCATGTCGGGCTTCGCCCGACGCTGACGCCACTGGTCCGCCCATTGACACCTGGTGACCAGCAACGACAACCCCCGTAGGACGCACTGTGCCCGCCCGCCGCACGCCGCTAGAGTGGATCACCGACAAACCCCGACATACATAACGCCGCAGGTCGCGTACGTCTTGCCTGCTCGCAAAGGGTGCTCCCCACGCTCGTGGGGGTGAACCGGTGCGGATGTGTTTCCGAACGCCGGAGGGATCGTGCTCCCCACGCTCGTGGGGGTGAACCGCTCACGCCGATCCCCGCCCTGGCGACAGGCGGGTGCTCCCCACGCTCGTGGGGGTGAACCTTGCCCGCCTTGCAGGATCAGGAACTTGATGTCGTGCTCCCCACGCTCGTGGGGGTGAACCAGGATCATGCATTTCCGGTCCGGGTCCGCCTCCGTGCTCCCCACGCTCGTGGGGGTGAACCGGAGGGCCGCGGCAGCGATCGCCCCGGCCCCCAGTGCTCCCCACGCTCGTGGGGGTGAACCGGCGAGGGACCCGCGCCGGGTCGCCGTGTACTTGTGCTCCCCACGCTCGTGGGGGTGAACCGGCAACCACCTCTCCCGTCCAGGTCGCCGTCCCAGCAAGGTGTGGCTGAGGTCTGGTGTCCTACCAGGGGCCGGGGTGATGTCTGCGAAATGTCCGGATATCGACGTAGGCTCGTCAGTGACTCTTGGTGCGATTGGTGGGGGATTGAACGCTGTGACGACGCTGCCATCGCTTCCCGCGATCCAGAAGTCGGTCCCAGGTTGGTGATCCGCAAGCGCGCCGAGCGAGCCGCGCAGCGGATCGACGTGAGCCGCCTTCCCGAGGACGTCGTGGCGCTCATCGACGCCCTTGAACCCGGCGAGGCCCTTGCCGTCACACGGGACGGCCAGGCGATCGCGACGATCTCCAGCACCGTCGCGGTCATCCAGGGCACCATCGTCGATCGCGACGCGGCCGAGGGCACCGATGCGGCCGAGGAGCGACCGCCGACCGACTACGACGGTGTGACGGTCGTCGCCACCGCGATGGAGTTGTCGGCGAAGGCCCGGACGTCGCTGTCCGCCCAACTCGGTGCGGACTACGTCGTACTCGACATGAACGCCGCCCCCACGACGGCCGACGTACTGCTGGTGCCGTCGGTCAGCCCGCAGTTGATCGCGGCGCTTCGGCCGATGTTCCCGAAAGCCCGGATCATCGTCACCGAGATCGAGGACAGCGAGCTCGGAGTCAACTACCAGGGCCCGGTCCGGCGCCTGCTCGATGCCGGCGCCGATGCGTACATGCCTCCGTCGAACGTCCCTCACCTGGCCAGACAGCTCGACTACACGCTCACCCACGGAAACCAGCTCGTGGCCGGGGTCGCCGCACCGCTTGAGATCGCACCGGCCACGGAACCATCAGCTCCCGAAGGCGAATGACTCCGCTGTCGCTTCTCGCGGAGAGCAGTGGCGACCGGCGTGTTCACCTGGCTTCCCATCGGCAACCACGCTAGGTGAGCACTAGGGGCTGCTACTCGCCAGTCAAATCAGGATGTACTGGCAAATACAACGACATTTGCAACGCTCCCTCTCTGGCGAAGTGGAGGGAAAGCGGCGTTCTGTGATGCCGTAGGTTTTCGTTGTTCAGCGTGAGAGTGGCATCCCTGCGTGATCTTTTTAGCGCTCCCGTGATCACCTGGTCCAGATACCCATCGCCCACCGCGAACTGTCGGTCGGCGAACCCAATGCGATCACCCATCTCGTGCATTCGCTCGTTCGGCCAGCTCACGCCCCGCCCTGCGACCCAATTCCACATTCCATCCCATACCAAAATCCGCCAGACGGCCACGCCCTTGCCGGAATACGGGTAGTAAATAAGCGGAAAGGGCCGTCGAAACAATCTGTGATGTGATCATTAGGTCGGCCGCACGGGTGGGCCCGTTAGAGGAAAGGGATCAAAGGGTTCCTGGAGGGGGATGTCATGGGGTCATCGTCACATCGCTGGCCAGGTCCGATGGCGGTAGAAGCAAGCCAGGCGGAGCATCCGCTCATTCGGCGGGTCCGTCATTCGATCATCGGCGACGGCGAGGCGATCTGGGGCCCCTACGGCGCGCGCCGCATGACCTACGCCGACTATTCGGCCACCGGCCGGGCGGTCTCCTTCATCGAGGATTTCATCCGTGACGAGGTGCTGCCCTGGTACGCGAACACGCACACCGAGTCCTCAGGCACCGGCCTGCGGACCACGCGCCTGCGTGAGGACGCGCGGCAGGTGGTCAGGGAGGCGGTCGGCGGTGACGACGAGAGCGTGGTGATCTTCACGGGGTCGGGGGCGACGGGGGCCATCGACAAGCTGATCGGCGTCCTGGGGCTGCGCCTGCCGGCCGGGCTCGACGACGCCTACCGGCTCACCGAGGCGATCCCGCCCGACGAGCGGCCCGTGGTGTTCATCGGCCCGTTCGAGCACCACTCCAACGAACTCCCGTGGCGCGAGACGATCGCCGACGTCGTCACCATCCCGGAGGATCGCGACGGGCGCATCTCGCTGGCGGCGCTGGGGGAGGCGCTGCGCGCGTACGCCGGGCGTCCGCTGCGGATCGGCTCGTTCTCCGCCGCCTCCAACGTCACCGGCATCGTCACCGACACCGACGCGGTCTCCGCGCTGCTGCACTCCCACGGCGCGCTCGCCATGTGGGACTTCGCGGCCGCCGCGCCGCACGCCGACGTCGAGATGTGCGGTGGGGGCGGCGATCCGCGCGCCTACAAGGACGCGGTGTTCATCTCGCCGCACAAGTTCGTCGGCGGCCCGGGTACGCCGGGCGTGCTGGTCGTGCGCAGGGAGCTGTTGGGCAACCGGGTGCCCGCCGTGCCCGGCGGCGGCACCGTTGACTACGTCAACCCGCACGAGCACCACTACGTCACCGATTCGGTGCGGCGCGAAGAGGGCGGCACTCCGGCGATCGTGGAGTCCATCCGCGCGGGGCTGGTGTTCGGGCTCAAACAGGCCGTGGGCCCGAGCCTCATACGCGAACGCGAGCGCGACTTCCTGCGCCGGGCCCTCGCGTCGTGGCGCGCCGACCCCGACATCGAGATCCTGGGCAACCTCGATGTCGAGCGGCTGTCCATCGTGTCGTTCCTGGCCCGCCAGCCCGGCGGCCGGTACTTGCACCACAACTTCGTGGTCACCCTGCTGAACGACCTGTTCGGGATTCAGGCGCGGGGCGGGTGCTCGTGCGCGGGGCCGTACGGGCATCGGTTGCTGGGGATCGACCTGGACCGTTCGCACCGGTTCGAGCGGGAGATCACGGCGGGGTGCGAGGGGATCAAGCCGGGCTGGGTACGAATCGGGTTCAACTACACCCTTTCCGAGGCGGAGTTCCGGTACATCGTGCAGGCGGTGCACATGATCGCCGCGCATGGGTGGGCGCTGCTGCCCGAGTACCGCTTCGACGCGCAGAGCGCGCTGTGGCGGCACAAGTCGGGGGCGGCCGAGCCGCCGCCGGGGTTACGCGAGGTGCGGTACGACGCGGACGGTTCGCTTCACTATCCGCGCCGCCACGCGCGACTGCCGGAGGGCGCGCTGGGCGGCCACCTCGACGAGGCCGAGGCCCTGTTCGCCGCCGCAGGGGCGGGGTTCCACGCGGCCCATCGGGCCGAAGCCCACGTCTCGGCGGACTTCGACGAACTGCGCTGGTTCGAACTGCCCGCCGAATGCCTCACCGCCTGACCTCGGCCCGCTGCGGGGGGCATGGCGGGCGCCGTTCTCTGTTGTTCCGTACGGCAGGGCCCAGTAGACGCCGCCGCGCCGTGCCCGGTCACGCCCTGATCCCCGGCGTTTCGCATGCGCCATGGCGACTCGCCGTTCCCCACACCGGGATGACGTCCCCTGGAGGGTGGTGAGTCGCCGATCTGATCATATGGGTGGCCTTCAGTGGCTCTTAGGGCGATCGTGAAGCCTATGACTTCAAGGCAGTATGAGTTCGGCGTTATCGAGTGGTTATGGGACATCGAGCAGATCTGGATCCACCTGCCCGGTAGCGGAAGGTACGAGGAGAGGGGCGGCCACGACAAGATCACCGAAGTCCTCACCAGGCTCGGCGCTGGGGGGTGGGATGTGGCCACGTGCGCCGCATCCGGCAACTGGCTGCTATGGACGGTGCGGCGCCCGCTCGGTTGATCTGTAGCGTGGCTTTACCGCTCTGTCGGGTTCATGCCGGGCCGTGCAGATGTTCCGCCGTCCGAATCCGGGCCTGATTCAAGGACCGCGCCCACCGCCGCTTTCATGGCCGCGGGCGCGGCGCGGGCCTTACCGTGGTAGCGACGGGGGATGCCTCGGTACGGCTCCCATTGCGCCCGCCCCCAGCGAGGTCAGGGGTTGGCGCGCCAGATGGCCACGTTCGTGGCCCAGTAGCCGCCGTTGTCCCAGGTCTCCGCGTCGTTGACGTAGAAGAGGAAACGCACCGGGTAGCCGCCGTTCCACGTCTGGCACCCCTGGAAGGCCGTCGCGTGGGCCGGGTTGCCGACCCAGCCGCCCGGGTTGTTGTTGAATCGCAGGACCTCGGCGAACTGGTTGAGCCCCTGGAAGGGCCAGGTGCCCCCCTGGGCGAGGGTGCCGTTGCCGTCCGGGCCGACGTTGTAGCCCCACAGGTCCACGCGGACGCGGTCGCTGATCAGTGGACGGACCTTGAAGGCGTCGCCCGGCATGAGGACGTTCGGGGGATTTGTGCCGGTGGGGATGCTGCCGCCACCGTTGCCCAGTACGTTGGTGGCCGCGTTGTAGTCGGCCGGGGCGCCGTACTGGCAGCGGTTGAGGGCTCCGGCGGGGTCGGCCGCGGCGGCGGGGGCGGTTGCGGTCGTGAGGAGGGTGGCGGGGAGCAGCAGGGCGAGGATTGCGGAGATCTTCATCATTTGCCTCCTGGGGACACAGCCTTGATGGTGCGTATCGCCACGGAGCGCGAGAAGCCGGGGCGAGGAAGTCCGTACAAGTCCGTACAAGGCCGTACAGACAGAATCCGGCATCGGAAGTCACTGAACGGTGCCATCCGGGCGAAGGAGCATCCCCCCACATGAACTTGGGCATCATCGGGCAGGCCACCGGCCTCTTCGCCGTCACCAACATCGACGACATCCTCATCCTGGCCCTGTTCTTCGCCCAGACCGCCGGTCGGCGCGGGGCCGCGCTGCGGATCGTGGCCGGTCAGTATGTCGGATTCGTGGGGATCGCGGTGGTGGCCGTGGCGGCGGCGTTCGGTGCCACGTTCCTGCCCGCCCAAGTCGTCCCCTACCTGGGGCTGCTGCCGATCGCGCTGGGCCTGAAGGCGGCCTGGCAGGCGTGGCGGTCCTCGCGGGACGGCCGCGACGACGCGGGCGACGTGCCCGCCGCGCAGCGCCCGAGCGGGCCGGGGGCGTTGCAGGTGGCCGCGGTCACCTTCGCCAACGGCGGTGACAATATCGGGGTCTATGTCCCTGTATTCGCCACGGGCGGGGTCGGCGCGACGAGCCTCTACGTCGTCGTGTTCCTGGTCCTGGTCGGCCTCTGGTGCCTGGCCGGGCGCTACTTCGCCACCCGCCCGTTCGTCGCCGCGACCCTCAGCCGCTGGGGGCACGTCGTGCTGCCGCTCGTCCTGATCGGCGTCGGGCTGCTCATCCTCGTCGAGGGCGGTGTCATCGGCCTGTGACGCCGCTGCCCACGCCTTCTGTTCGGCACGCCCTCTTTACGGCACGCCCTCTTTACGGCACGCCCTCTTTACGGCACGCCCTCTTTACGGCATGCCCCCTCTCGCGAAGCCCCCTGCCCGGTCACCGCCCGGTTTCCAGTCTTTCGCGGGTGTCGTGGCCGGCCTGCTGCGACTCACCCCTCACAAGCTGTCCATCATTTGGAGAGGCGGCCATGCGGTCACGGACCCACCTGCACGACCTTCTGGTCTCGACGATCTTCACCGAAGGGCTCGACGCCGAGCCGGACCTGTGGGCGCTGGGCTTCAGCGCCATCTGGATCAAAGGCGCGGACCTCGACACGCTCGCCACAGAATGGCACATGGACCCCACCACCCGGACACCCTGCCACTTGAGCGAAATCCTCGATCGCAACATCGACGACGGATCGAACTGGGTGGCCGAGGTCAACGGCTGGATCGCCATCGTTCCCGGGCATGCCGATGGCGAGCGGCTGCGCGCGGCCAGCGAAGGCGGCCGGGAGGTCCTGGGAATCCGGATGGACATCACCGGTCACGAGCACTTCGAGTACGCCCGCGACGGGCGCATGGTCGCCTCCTTCGAGCCGACCTTCCCGGACCAGCGGTATGGCGAGGACCCGCACGCGCTCGACCACCTGATGGCGGGGTTGCGTTTTCAGCTCAGCGAGGAGGGCGGCCCGGACGATCGGGTGGAGCAGGATGAGAGCGTCAGTTCGGCGTTGGCGCTGATCGGACGCCATACGGGCACCGACATCGCCACCGACTGGATTCAGGCGCGGCATTCCGCCTTCAGACCCGCCGCGCAGTGAGTCGGCTTGCCTTGACGCCGGTGTCAACGTTCTACCTTGACACCTGTACTCGGCCGCCGCACCCGTCGCGAGAGAAGAGAACCGGATGAAGTTCGGGATCAGCTACAGCACGCCCTACTACGGCGTCGATCCGGAGAAGATGACGAACTTCGCCAAGCTCGCCGAAGAGTGCGGGTTCGAGTCGCTGTACGTGCCCGAGCACATCGTGTTGCATCCCGGCGCCACCGTCGGGGCGTTCGAGCTGCCCCCCGCCCTCCCTTACGCCGACCCGCTCGACTGCCTGACCTTCATGGCCGCCGCCACCGAGCGGATCCTGCTCGGCACCGCCGTACTGCTGCTGCCCTACCACCACCCGGTGACGCTCGCCAAACGGCTGGCCACCATCGACGTCCTGTCCAAGGGCCGGATGCGGCTGCTGACCGTGGGCCTGGGCAGCCTGCCGCGTGAGGCGCAGGCGATGGGGGTGGACTTCGCCCGGCGCGGGCGCAGGGCCGAGGAGGCGATCCGCGTACTTCGGGCGCTCTGGGCGGGCGGGGAGCAGGGGGCGGACCACGACGGCGAGTTCTTCTCCTTCGAGGCGGTGTGCAGCTTCCCGAAGCCGTTCGGGGTCACCACGCTGCCCGTGCACGTCGGCGGATCGAGCCAGGCGGCGGCCCGCCGGGCGGGGCGGCTCGGTGACGGCTTCTTTCCCGGGGGTGCGCTGACCGCGGAGGAGCGGGCCGTTCAGTGGGAACTGGCCCGATCGAGTGCCGCCGAGGCGGGACGCGATCCGGACACACTTGAGTACACCCGGTTCGGGTCGCTGGACATGCCTGTCGAGCGTGTGCAGGAACTGGCCGGGCAGGGTGTCACCCGTGTCGTGGTCAGTACCGCCGCCACCGAACCGGACGACCAGCGCCGGGAACTCTCGGACTTCGCCCAGCGGTTCGGGCTCACTCCCGGCGGCTCGCACTGACCTTGGCCACGACGAAGGTCCCGGCGTCGGGACCGGCCTGGGTGACGAGGCGTCCGTCCGGTGCCCAGACGCCCGAGCCGCCCGAGGTCACGGGGTACGCGCTGGTCGCCCCGGCGTAACTCGCCACGGCCACCCACACCCCGTACTCCGTCGCGATCTCGGGCATGCGCACGTCGCGTTGCGCCGCGCCCCCAGGGCTGAACAGGGCGCCGACGAGGTAGCCGTCGATGCCCAGGGCCGCCGTGTCGGCGGCGTGCCGCGGGATGCCCGAGTCGCGGCAGACCGCCAGGCCGAGCCGCCGGCCGCCGACCTCGATCGCGGCCGGGGCCGGTCCGGGCGTGAAGCGGCGGCCCTCGGCCTCGTCCGGCCACATCTTCCGGTACGCGACCCGCGCCGCCGTGCCGTCAACAGCGAGCATCGCGATGTACTCACGGCCGTCCTCTTCGACCGGCGCACCGGCCAGCGCCAGTGCGCCGGTGGCGGCGCACGCCTCGACGATGAGGGCAAGGGCACCCAAGCCGTCCCCGCCCAGGCTGATCGGCGGCGCGTCCAGTTCGTAGCCGGTCAGGGAGAGTTCGGGGAAGAGCACGATGTCGGCGCGGGCGGCGCGGATCATCTCGGCGTGCGCCGCGACGTTGGCCGGGACGTCGGCGGGCGCGCAGACGGGCTGGGCGACGGCGATGGTGATCACGCCACCTTCGGCGGAAAGGATCATGCCACCCTCCTCGGGAGTCCGTGGGCCCCACGATAGGGGGGCCACGCGGCACGGAACAGCCGGTGCAGCGGGTCCAGCCGCCCCAGCCGGCGGCCCGAGCTATTCAGTGTTGCTATATACCGCTGATCGGTATACTGTCTATCCCGTAGTCAGTATTACTGAGTAGCTAGAGAGAGTGGTCCATGGGCAAGCAGGCGACCGAGATGCTCAAGGGCACCCTGGAGGGGATCGTCCTGGCGGTCCTGTCCCAACGGCCCGCCTACGGCTACGAGATCACGGCGTGGCTGCGGGACCAGGGCTTCACCGACATCGCCGAGGGCACGATCTACGCGCTGCTGGTCAGGGTCGAGCAACGTGGCCTCGTCGATGTGCAGAAGGTCCCGTCCGACAAGGGTCCGCCGCGCAAGGTGTACTCCGTCAACGTTCAGGGCCAGGAATACCTCCAAGAATTCTGGAGGACGTGGAGCTTTCTCGCAGAACGGCTCGAACGGCTCCGCAAAGGAGACAGGTGACCATGTCCGATGCTGATGAAAAGGGCGGCCTTCTCGCAAAAGCGATCGGGCCCACGCGGCGCTGGCGGGAGTACAAGGCGCGCGTGAGGCGACTTCCGCCGGATCATTGCGCGGCGGTCGAGGCGATCGAGCAGTACATGATGCACTTCGTGCCGACCGGCGGCGACCGCGACGCGGCACACCGTGCCGCACCGGAACTAGCCTGACGAGCGAGTTCATATCGGAGGCTCGTCGGGGCTTTCTCAAGCCGTCTTGCCGCGACCGGTGATCGGACGCGCCTTGGATTTGTCATGATGGCGTCCTGGGAAGCTCCGGAATGCATTGCCAAAGGCAGAGGTGTTCGGTCATGCCTCGTCGTCCGCCGAGAGGTGAGGGAGAGGCGTCCCCGCTACGGCTGGCGCGGCTGGCGCGGAATTGGACGCTTGAGAACGTGGTCGAGGAGATC
Organism: Spongiactinospora rosea; assembly: GCF_003315795.1. GTDB lineage: Bacteria > Actinomycetota > Actinomycetes > Streptosporangiales > Streptosporangiaceae > Spongiactinospora > Spongiactinospora rosea. Next base: position 277,132 of record NZ_QMEY01000007.1, on the reverse strand, counting down.
GACCTCCGGACGGCGGGGGGCCAGTCCGGGGTGACGCCGAGCATGGTCAGTGGATGGGAGCTGAACCAGCACGCCACGAGCATGGGGCACCGCAAGACGCTGTGCGAGATCTACGGGCAGCCGCCCGAGGTGCTGTTCGCCCACCAAGACCAGGGTTTGATGCGGTCGGCGCCGAAGCTGCTGGCGAGTGTGCCGGAACTACGGCGTGCGCTGCTGGCGACGGTGCAGGGCGCACGGGATTGCCTGGTGGTGATGGGGTCCCGGTCTCGCGATCTGGCGTATCTGAAGGCGATCGAGGAGGCGCTGGAGCAGCGGCCCACTCTCGTCCATTACCGGGTCCTATTCGGCCCCCCTTTCCATCAGGTCCTCGCCGATCACCTGGTCCGGCTGCTGGAACTTCGTGATCCTGCTGACCGCAGTCATGGCCTTAAGACGCTGAACATCGGGCTTGTGGACGACTTGGGGACGCCGGAGCGGTTCTTTTGCGCGAGCGAGCGGAGCGCGGTTGTTCCGATACCATCGCTCACCTCATTGGAGGCGTTCGACTCGGGGATCAGCCTGGGCCGGGCGGAGGCGAGCCGGCTGCTGGATCACGGCAGGCAGGCCTACGCCGCCGCCCGCCGCATCGAGACCCCCGAGGCCGTCGGTGTCCTCGAAGTCGTACGGAAGCGAGAGGCGACCTCATGACCCGCCAGACCGTCGCCGAAGCTCTGAAGTTCGCCGCCGACGATCGTGACAGCGTCATTGCCCTGACCCACGACCTGGTGCGCCTGCCCAGCCGCGGCGGCATCGACTCCTACGGCCCGGTGCTGGAGTGCATGGAGGCTTGGCTGCATGGGCATGGCCTGCCTACCCGCCGGCTCACCGGCACCGGCGGCGAGCCCGTGGCGTTGGTCAGCGAGGTCGTCGGTGACCCGGCCGGTCCCCGCTATGTGCTGGACGCCTGCCTGGACACCGCCCCGTTCGGCGACGAGACGGCCTGGAGCCGTCCACCGACGTCCGGTGACGTGGCCGGAGGGTGGATGTACGGCCGCGGGACCAGCGATTCCAAGGTCGGCGCGGCGATCTTCGCCCACCTGGCCGCCCGCTGGAACACCAACGTCGGCGCCCTGGGGGGGAGCCTGGTCTTGTTGTTCGACGTCGATGAACACACCGGCGGGTTCGGCGGCGCGAAGGCCTTCTTCGAGGACCCGCAGGGGCCTCAGCGGGTGGACGGCGTGATGATCGGCTATCCCGGGATCGACCATGTCGTCATCGGCGGACGCGGCGTCCTGCGAGCGCGGATCAGCGTGCACGGCGTTGCCGCGCACTCGGGCTCCCGGTCGGCGTCGCCCAGTGCGATCGCCAAGGCCGCGCAACTGGTGTCGGCGCTGCACGCCCTCGACCTTCCGGCCACGGCCGGCGAGGCGTTTCCGCTGCCCGGTAAGCTCACCGTCACCGCCATCACCGGAGGCCAGGGCTACTCCACCATCCCGGACCTGTGCGTCCTGAACGTCGATATCCGCCTCACGCCGGCCTTCACCCAGCGGCAAGCCGCCGAGGTGCTCCAGGCCCAAGCGGTCGCCATCGACACGGCATGGCCCCAAACCCGCAGCACGAGCATCGACTTCACTACCCGCTGGCCCGAATACGCCCTCCCGGCGGCCTCTGCGCTACGAGCCGCTCTCCTGGACGCGGCCCATGCCGTCCGGCTGGCGCCGACCGCGAAGATCGCCGGACCGTCGAACATCGGGAACTATCTCGCCGGCCTGGGCATCCCCGCCACGGCTGGCTTCGGCGTCGACCATGCCGGCCTGCACGCCACCGACGAGCGGATCCGCCTGGACACGATCGAACCTGTGCAGGCTGCCTACCACCTCGCCCTAGACGCACTTTTCCGTCCCTGACCGCGTGACCAGCGGGGATGGGACTGCTGACGGCAAACGGCCGCAACATCGCCGGTAAACGACCGGCAACCGGACCGCTGGAGGTTTCCGCAGGGGCGGGCGATCGTGCAGATGACAGCCCCTGACTTCCCCGGGAGGAAGTGATGAGCAGTCTGCTGCTCGACCCCGCCTTGGACGACCTCGCCCCGCCGGAGGCCACCTCCGGCGTCGCCGACGCTCTGTTCGCCGGCCCGGTCGTTCTGATCGTCCAGACCCCCATCGACGCGCACCAGACCAAGAAGCGGTCCGGTTCCTCCGATGGCGCCCAGACCTACGACACCCCCATCACCTGATCGATCCGTCGTCAACGCCCGTCGTCAACGCTCGTCTGGAGAGCGCGGGCCCGGTCGCCCCACCGGCCGGGCCCGCATCCCCTGCTTGGAGGAACGCGCGTGCTCACCTTTCGCCTCACCCCCTACGCCTCGGCCAACTGGGCCTGGACCGGAACCGCATACACCACTGCGGACCAGACCAGCCGGATCGCCCCGTTCATCCACCCAATGCTGGAGCATCTGGCCGTCACCGACGGCACCCGCACCCTCATCACCGTGCGCGAACGACTCAGCGGCCGCGGCCCGGCGCATCCCGCCCCGCGGGCCGTCGAGCCCCGCGCTTACGACCAGGCCAGGTCCCTGGCCACCAGGTGGCCCGCGGACGTCGTCCTGGTCGAGACCCGTTCCGAGCATCCTGTCGAGGTCACTGCCGGAGCCGCCCGGACCACACCTTTGTACCTCGCCGAGGACGGCGGAGTGCTGCACGGCTCGTGGGAGATGGCCGACCTCAAACCGTTCGTGACCGGGATCAGCCCGCGCGAGGCGGCGAGGCTGCTGATCTACCAGCCGCGCTACGGCTCCGAGACGCTCTTCACCGGCATCGGCCGGCTCACCGAGCGCGCAAAGGCCGTCTTCGGCGGAGCACTGCACCTGCATTACCCCGAACCGGCCCTGCACCTCCGGCCCCGCGATCTCGCCCCGGACGGCGACGTCCTGGCCGCCCTCACCCAGACCATCGATGCAGCCCTGGACCTGCGCCCGCTCGACCCGGCGGCCACCGTCTTCCATCTGAGCGGCGGGTTCGACTCCGGCGTTATCGCCACCCGCGCGGCCGTCCGCCGCCCCGGCCAGATCACCACCGCCGCGCTCCAGGTCATCGGTGCCGGCCGCGCCCAGCAGGACCGGCGCCGTGCCCAGATGCGCGCCGCTTTGCCGTTCGGCGAAACCGACCTGCTCATCGACTGCGCCGACGCCCCACCCCTGCACCCTGACTGCCCGCGCGTCCGAGGCGAGGCGATCAGCCCGTACGAGGAGCCGCTGTTCCTGCCCTTTCATCGCCTCACCGGCCTGATAGCCGATCACGGAAACGCTCTGGTGACCGGGCTCGGCGGGGACGAGATGGTCGCGCTGTCACCCGAGGAGTCCGAGGCGGTCGCCGCGGCCAACGCCCATATCACCGACCAACTGCCCTGGCTCGGCCCCGATGCCCGTACGGCCCTGCGCTACAGCGACGACGCCATCGCGCCGCCCGCGATCGTGAACGCGATCACCCTGCTGTCCCTGGAGACCACGGCGCCCCCGCTGCTCCGCGCGGGGGTCTGGCCGATCCACCCGTTCACCCACCCTGCCATGATCGGCCTCGGTGAGCAGCTCCCGCTGCACTGGCGGGAGTTCAAGAACCTCCAGCGCCGCCAGATGGCGGCACTCGGCCTCAGTGACGAGGTCTGCAACCCGGTCGAGCGCGAGTCGTTCGTCTGGCTCGTTGAACACTCCCTCAAGACCTACGGAATCCCGCTCCTGGAGCGGATGCTGGCCGACGGATCCCCGCTCATCGACGCTCGCCTGATCGACCCCGACGGGCTGAAGGCCACCATCTCCGCCGTCACCGACGAGCCCTACGACGAGGAGTTCCACGCCAAGCTCCTTCAGGTCGTCGACCTGCACCTGGCCGCGGCCGCCTATGTGTGAAGCAGCTCCGAGAGGTCGAGCCGTCCGGCCTCGCGGGCCATCATGAACAGCCGGTGGCCCTTGAAGTCGGCTTCGCGGACCAGGTCATAGCCCTGGGTCAGGTAGTACTTGGCGAGCTCGGGGAGCAGGCAGTCGCGCCGTACCCACGTGAGCCCCAGCTCCGCCGCGCGATCTACCGCCCACCAGGCCATCAGCCTCCCCGGCTTGATAGCACGAAAGGCCGGGTCCGTCACCGAGGTGCTCATGTACAGCGACGGCTCGGCCTTCTCTTGTTCTGTCCAGCCCCACGGGGGCCCGTGCTCCTGCAAGGTGGTCCGCCCGATGATCCGCTGGCCGTCCTTCTCCAGCACCCACACATCGCCGTACCGGTTGTCGCAGTGCGACACCAGGTCGTCCAGCCGTGCTCGCCACGATGGCATCCCGCGCTCCTCCATCCACGCGCACCGCGCAGAGATCATCTCCCGCGCCGCAGGACGATCAGCAGCAGTCGCGGGCCGCATCACCAACACGAACTCCATCCTGCCGTGCGGCCCGGCCGGGCACTCGCCAAACACGGTCCGGGCCCAGACCGGCGGTCGCATCGTGCGGGGAGACGAACACGCTGCCGCGGGCGAGCCGACGCCCGAGCCGGACGAGTGGATGCGCCACCTCGGCACGCTGCCGCTGATGTCTCAGCCCGAAGAGCAGTGGCAGTACCACATCAGCAACGACCTGCTGGGCGTGCTCGCCGCCAAGATCGACCGGCTGCCGCCCAGCTACGCGCCCGACCCGCGGGCCGGCGAAATGATCATCTGGGGCGAGGCCGTGGGCGGACGCTACAGTACGCCCCCGGCCTTTCAGTCGGGCGGCGGCGGGCTGACCTCGACCGTCGATGACTATCACGCGTACTTCCGGATGCTGCTCAACGGAGGGCGGCACGGACGCCAGTGGATCCTTTCCCGGCCTGCCGTCGAGTTGATGACCACCAACCGCCTCCCGGCCGAGCAACTGGCGGCCCGCGAAACCTTGGCCCGCAACTTCGTTCACGTGTCATATGGCACGGGGCAGCACGGCGGCTGGGGGTTCGGGATGGCGGTGCGCACGTACCGTGGCGACTTCGCGCTGATCGGCCAGTTCGGCTGGGACGGCGGTACGGGCACCTCCACTTACGCCGATCCGGACAACAGGCTCATCGGCATCCTGCTCACCCAGGTCGGGATGTCCACCCCGGATTCGGCACGGGCCATGCACGACTTCTGGACCACGCTCTACCAGGTGGTAGACGACTGATCCGCCGCTCGGCTCGGGGTTCTTTAGTACGGCAGGGCCCACTGCTCACCATCCCGAGCGCCGGCTACCACCATTCGCGATGCACAATGAAGGCCGGAGTTGAAAAGCCCATTGGATGAGGTGGTCTTGTGACCTCGCGATTACTCGGGCCCTGGTGTCGGCGGCGCGAGGCGGCGGCGCCCCCGACGACGGCCCAAGGCGGTATTACTCCTACCCCGATCCTCAACTGGCACCATCCGCGCGTTCGTGATTTGGCGGCCTGCGCGGAGAAGACCGCCCAGCTCGCCACGCAGGCGAATGCGTGCCCCTCTCAGCGCGACCTGCTGAAATCCGCACACCGGCTGATCGGCGAACGAATCCGCCCGGTGTATGCGGTGAACGACGAGCAGCCCGCCTCCGTGACGCTCGCCCGTGGGCGGGGCTCGTGCAGCCAGCGCATGGCCGTACTGGAAGCCGTGGCCCGTGCGCACGGTATGGCGACCCGAGTACGCGGGCGGGTCATCGACGGGACGTTCTGGTACCCGCGTTTCCCACGGCTACGAGCCGTGGTCCCGGCCGATGTCATCCTGGCCTGGCCGGAGTTCCTGATCGAGCGGACCTGGGTCCCGATCTCCGAGCTTTACGACGGTCTCTGCCTGACCACCGGCTTCACCAACAGCGGCGCCGAAACCCTCTTCGAGGCCATCACCCGAACGGCCGTGGACTGGGACGGCGCTTCCTCACCGAGCTGCGACCTGTCCGCCAACGTCCGCGCTGACCTGGGCTACTTCAACTCCCGAGACGAACTGTTCCGCACCCACGGCCAAACCCTGTGCCCACCCGCCCGCTGGCTGGCCGACCCCGTACTCAGCCTCCATTCAGCGTGATCCCTCGACAAAGAAGGCCTCCGCAGATGGCGGAGGCCCGATGGGTCTGGTGACCATGTCTTTAGTCGATCCCTAGGGCGGTCCCGGCGCGGATCGCCTTCAGGAAGGTGTCCCACTGGGCTGACCCCACGCCGGCCGCGCCAACGCCGTGCGGGCGTGCTGGCTCCCCTCGGCCATTCGCGGTAAAGCCCTCCTCTGTTCGCCATCAGCGTTGCGGGCTACCGCTTTCCGGAAAGCGATGTAATCTCGATTACATGGAAAGCGACGAAGCAATCAGTCAACTACGTGGATGGTTCACCGGCCGGTTGCCCGGCGACTGGTTCACCAGTGCGCCGGAGATCGTGCTCGATCGTGAGGAGATCACCGTCATCGGCCCGCTCGCCGTGCCGGCCACCCCCGACGGCGCTCCGGACGCTGAGCGGGCCGCCGCCGCCGAAGGGCTGGTACGGCGGTTCCGGGAGGAGACCCGGGAGCGGCGGATGGCCATCGCCCGCGAGGTCGAGCACCGGTTCCGCAAGAAGGTGTCGTGGGGGGTCTCCATCGACGGCGAGACAGTGATGTTCACCACACTTTCGGTGCCGGTGATGACCCGCCTGCGCCAGTCCGAGCGTCAGGTCCTGGACACCCTGGTGGCCGCCGGAGTGGCCAGGAGCAGGAGCGACGCCCTCGCCTGGTGCGTGCGCCTGGTCGGCCGGCACACCGATTCGTGGCTGGCCGAACTGAGGGACGCGCTCCAGCATGTGGACCGGGTCCGCGCGGCCGGTCCCGACATCGATTCCTGACCCCCTGACGACGTGCGCCGCCCCCGCGTCACCCCCCGTTCACCCTCCCGCCGAACGGCCGGTGCGCAGGCGAATCGGTGAGTCGTCTGGACTAAACCTCTTACCGGATTGGTTTAGACCGCAGCCACTGGTTTATACCAATTACTCAGCGGCTTTTCTTTAACTCGCGGACAACTGGGTAGAGTCCCCGGATCACGGTGAGGACGCCGCCGGTTCGGCGTTCTGACCTCCTGCGATGCAGGGGATGTGGCAGGAATTCGACCCAGGCAGGTTTATCGATCGACAAGGCGTTGCGAAACCCGCTGGTCGTTCCTGGCCAGACCAGGCACTGGTCTAAGCCAATTGGATCGACCGCGGAATTGTCGTTGATGATGTCTTGGCCACGCGAGTGTAGAGGAGCCGTCGCTGTGACCCTTTCCGTTGAGGCACCCGCCCCGACGACCCACGCCGAACTGGTCGCGTGGGTCCACGAGATCGCCGCGCTGACCGAGCCTGACCGCATCGAGTGGTGCGACGGGTCGGAGGCCGAGTGGACCCGCCTGACCAACCTGCTGGTCGAGCAGGGCACCTTCACCAGGCTGGCCAAGCGGCAGAACAGCTTCTACGCCGCCTCCGACCCGACCGACGTGGCGCGGGTGGAAAGCCGCACGTTCATCTGCTCCGAACGCGAGGAGGACGCCGGGCCGACGAACAACTGGGTCGCCCCCGGCGAGATGCGCCGCACCTTCGGCGAACTGTTCCAGGGGTGCATGCGCGGCCGCACGATGTACGTCGTGCCGTTCTGCATGGGCCCGCTGGGCGGGAACATCTCCCAGCTCGGCGTGGAGATCACCGACTCGCCGTACGTCGTGGTGTCCATGCGCGTCATGACGCGCATGGGCGAGCCGGCGCTGCGGCTGATCGAGGAGCGCGGCGACTTCGTCAAATGCGTCCACTCGGTGGGCGCGCCGCTCGCGCCCGGCCAGGCCGACGTGCCGTGGCCGTGCAGCGACACCAAGTACATCAGCCACTTCCCCGAGACGCGCGAGATCTGGTCCTACGGCTCGGGCTACGGCGGCAACGCGCTGCTCGGCAAGAAGTGCTACGCGCTGCGGATCGCCAGCGTCATGGCCCGCGACGAGGGCTGGCTGGCCGAGCACATGCTCGTCCTGAAGCTGACCCCGCCGAGCGGCGAGGCCCGGTACATCGCGGCGGCCTTCCCGAGCGCCTGCGGCAAGACCAACCTCGCCATGCTCGCGCCGACCATCCCGGGCTGGAAGGTCGAGACGATCGGCGACGACATCGCCTGGATGCGCTACGGCGAGGACGGCCGGCTGTACGCGATCAACCCCGAGGCCGGGTTCTTCGGCGTCGCGCCGGGCACCGGCGAGACCACCAACGCCAACGCGATCAAGACCCTGTGGGGCAACAGCATCTTCACCAATGTCGCCCTGACCGACGACGGCGACGTGTGGTGGGAGGGCCTGACGGACGAGCCGCCCGCCCACCTCACCGACTGGAAGGGCCGCTCCTGGACCCCGGAGAGCGACGAGCCCGCCGCCCACCCCAACGCCCGGTTCACCACCCCGGCCGCGCAGTGCCCGACGATCGCCCCCGAGTGGCAGGACCCGGCGGGCGTGCCGATCTCGGCGATCCTGTTCGGCGGCCGGCGGGCCACCGCGGTGCCGCTGGTCACCGAGGCGCTGAGCTGGCAGCAAGGCGTGTTCCTGGGCGCGAACGTCGCCTCGGAGAAGACCGCGGCGGCCGAGGGCAAGGTCGGCGAACTGCGCCGCGACCCGTTCGCGATGCTGCCGTTCTGCGGCTACAACATGGGCGACTACTTCGCCCACTGGCTGGAGGTCGGCCGCCGCCAGGGCGCGGACCTGCCGCGGATCTACTACGTCAACTGGTTCCGCAAGGGCGCGGACGGCTCGTTCCTGTGGCCGGGGTTCGGCGAGAACAGCCGGGTGCTCAAGTGGATCGTCGAACGGCTCAACGGCGAGGCCGAGGCCGTGAGCACGCCGATCGGGCTGGTACCGGACCGGCTGGACACCGACGGGCTGGACATCTCCGAGCAGGCCCTCGACACGCTGCTGTCGGTGGACCCGGAGGCGTGGAAGGAGGAGGCCGCGCTGATCCCGCCGCACTTCGAGACCTTCGGCGACCACCTGCCCAAGGAACTGTGGGACGAGTACCACGCGCTGGTGAAGCGCCTGGGCTGAACCCACGCCGCCGTTCTTTGTCCCGCAGGCGAACTTTTCCGTCTGCCGTGGCGTCTCACTGAGCTGTAACCGGTCCTGGCCTTTCAACTCAGGGAGACGTCGGTGATTTGGGTGTCCGCGATGCTCGCCCTCGCCATGGCGGCGATGACCTACGTCGCCACGGTGTCCACCAGGACGAAGATCCGGCGGCTGCTCCCCGCCGCCGACGTCCGCCAGGCACGGGGCGACCTGAACCACTACCAGATCGCCTTCCTGGCGGGCGGGCCGCGCAGGGTCGTGGTCACCGCGCTGGCGACGCTGGCCATGACCCGGGCGATCGAGATCGCCCGGGGCGGCCGGGTCGGTCTGGCGCGCGGCGCGGCGTCCTACGATCCGGTCGAGCTGGCCGTGCTCGACGCGGTCGCCGCGCGCCCCGGCCGGATCAAGGTGGCCGCGATCCGCGGCGAGGTGGCGCGCGGGCCGGTGCTGGAGGGCCTGCGCCACGACCTGGCGGGCCGCGGCATGCTCATCTCCGAGCAGGTGTACGCGCCGGTCGGCCGTGCGCTGCGCAGGCTGGGCAGGATCTCGCGGGCGGCTCTGGTGGTCGCCGTGATCGTCGCGGGGCTGGGCGGCGTGTCGGTGCCGTCCGTCGTGCTGGGGGTCGTCGTGCTGGGCTTCGCGCTGCACGCCCACGCCGTCGCCTCAGAGGCGAACGGCGACCGGCGCAACGCGGTGAGCGCCGCGGGCGACGCCGAACTCGCCGCGGCGCGGGACGTCTACCGCGAGGGCGGCCCGCCGGTCGCGCCCGGGGTCGTCCACGAGGTGGGGATGCCGGTCGCCCTGTACGGTCCGGGCGAGCTTCGTGACGCGAGTCTGCGCCGTGAGCTGACCCGCGACGGGCGGGACAAGTCCGGGGACGGTGACGAGGTCGGTGGCTGGAGCGACGGTGGCGACGGCGGCAGCGGCGGAGACGGGGACGGCGGGGGCGGCGAGTGACCCTTCCGGTTCCCCGCCGGGGGTGGCGGATCTCCGTCACCTGACCGATTGTGGGGACAGGAGACCCCCGGAGGCGGCGATAATTGCCTGTGTCGTATCGCCTGTCATCCGGGCGTGGCTCCGCGCGGTGAGGGCGGTGGCCGGAGGGGAGGATTCCCGTGGGCGTGCGTGATCTGCTCTACCGCCTGTACGAACGCAGGCTGGGCACCAGGCTCGCGCCTGACATGATCCCCCGGCATGTGGGCGTCATCATCGACGGCAATCGCCGCTGGGCGCGCTCGATGGGCCTGGACGACGTCAGCCGCGGCCACCGCAAGGGCGCCGACAAGATCTCCGAACTCGTCACCTGGTGCCGGGACGCCGGTGTCGAGTTCGTCACGATCTGGATGCTGTCCAGTGACAACCTGGCCCGTCCCAAGAACGAACTGGAGCCGCTACTCAAGATCATCGAGGACGTGGTGCAGGAGCTGGTCGCGACCGGGTGGCACATCAAACCCGTGGGCGCTTTGGACCTTCTGCCGGATCACACCGCACATGTCCTGAAAAATGCAAAAGAAGTCACCTCCGACCGCCCCGGGCTGATTGTGAACGTGGCGGTTGGGTATGGAGGAAGACGTGAGATCGCTGATGCGGTGCGCTCTCTCCTCCAGGAGCACGCCAGCACGGGGGCGAGTATCGAGGATCTCGTGGAGGTTCTCGATGTCGAGCACATCGCGGAGCATCTCTACACGCGCGGACTGCCCGACCCGGATCTGGTCATCCGGACCTCGGGGGAGCAGCGGCTCTCCGGCTTCCTGCTCTGGCAGAGCGCCCACTCGGAGTTCTACTTCTGCGAGGCCTACTGGCCCGATTTCCGTAGGGTCGACTTCTTGCGGGCACTCCGCTCCTACGCCGCGCGGCACCGGCGGTACGGCTCCTGAGTCGGCGTCCGTGCCGGAAACGGCACGTGAACTGCCCCTTTCAGTCCGGTTCGGCATATTGGGAACCGGCTGTTCAGGACGTACCGTAGAAGGCGGGCGGCAGCGTCCGCCCGCTTCGGAGAGGGCCCGCTGTTGCGCAACACACCTGCTGAGGGGGCCGGACTCCGGCTTCGCCGGCGGTGGAGCGCGGGGCCGGGTCCGGTACGAATCCCACCTCATCTGGTCAGGGCGTCGACCCCAAGAAGGCGCCCGGGGGAGATCGCGTGGCAGTGTCCTCGACCCATCTACCCAACGGCAGCCGCCCCGCGCGGCGCACCTACGTGCTGGACACCTCGGTCCTGCTCGCCGACCCGGCGGCGATGACCCGCTTCGCCGAGCACGAGGTAGTCCTGCCGATCGTCGTCATCACCGAGCTTGAGGCCAAGCGTCACCATCCTGAACTGGGCTACTTCGCCCGCAAGGCGCTGCGCTACCTCGACGACCTTCGGATAACGCACGGCAGGCTGGACGAGCCCATGCCGATCGGCGAGGGCACCGTGCGGGTGGAGCTCAACCACAGCGACCCGTCGATCCTGCCGGCCGGATTCCGGCTCGGCGACAACGACACCCGCATCCTCACCGTCGCGCGTTCGCTCGCGGCCGAGGGATGCGATGTGGTGCTCGTTTCCAAGGACCTGCCGATGCGGATCAAGGCCGCGTCGATCGGTCTGGTCGCCGAGGAGTACCGCGCCGAGCTGGTCGCCGAGTCCGGGTGGACGGGCATGACCGAAATACAGGTGACCGGCGAGGACATCGCCGCCCTGTTCGAGCACGGCACGCTGGAGCTGCCCGAGGCGGCCGAGCTGCCCTGTCACACGGGCCTGCGGCTGCTCGCCGCGCAGGGCTCGGCGCTGGGCAGGGTCGCGCCGGACAAGTCGGTGAAGCTGGTACGCGGCGACCGCGAGGTGTTCGGGCTGCACGGCCGTTCCGCCGAACAGCGGATCGCGCTCGACCTGCTGATGGACCCCGAGGTCGGCATCGTGTCGATGGGCGGCAGGGCCGGTACCGGCAAGTCCGCGCTGGCGCTGTGCGCGGGCCTTGAGGCGGTCCTGGAGCGCCGCCAGCACCGCAAGGTGGTGGTCTTCCGGCCGCTGTACGCGGTGGGCGGGCAGGAGCTCGGCTACCTCCCCGGCACCGAGAACGAGAAGATGGGGCCCTGGGCGCAGGCCGTCTTCGACACGCTCGGCGCGGTGACCACGCCCGAAGTGATCGAGGAGGTCATCGAGCGGGGCATGCTGGAGGTCCTGCCGCTGACCCACATCCGCGGCCGGTCGCTGCACGACGCGTTCGTGATCGTGGACGAGGCCCAGTCGCTGGAGCGCGGGGTGCTGCTGACCGTGCTGTCGCGGATCGGCGCCAACTCCCGCGTGGTGCTCACCCACGACGTCGCCCAGCGCGACAACCTGCGGGTGGGCCGGCACGACGGCGTGGTCGCGGTCGTGGAGAAGCTCAAGGGCCACCCGCTGTTCGCGCACGTCACGCTGACCAGGTCCGAGCGTTCGCCGATCGCGGCCCTGGTCACCGAAATGCTGGAGGACCTCACCGCCTGAGCGGCCGGAGGGTCGTCACGGGGGGAGCTGCGTGTCCGGCGAGGCCAGGTCTCTGAAGTCGCTGCACACGTACTCTCCCCGGGGGTGCGGGGCGCCGTCGGGCTCCATCTGGGTGATCTGCACGAGCCAGATCTCCCGGCTGCGCAGCCCGGCGGTGGTGCAGGTGAGCTGGGCCTGCGCGGTCCGGCTCAGCTCGCCCTCGCCGACGACGAAGATGTGCAGCCGGAACCCGCGCGGCATGTCGGGGTCGTTCCTGGCGACCTGGCCGTACCTGCTGAGCTGGCTGTCGCGCAGGGTGAACCCGCGCAGGTCCGAATCCATGCCGGGCGGCAGCCGGTCGCTCGCCTTGAACAGCGCGGTCACGATGTCCTCGATGGTGTTGGAGGCCGCCGACACCCTGGCGGGCGCGAGGCGCTGCCCGCGCAGCAGGTAGACGGTGATGAAGGTCGGCTCGAAGCTGACCACGGGCGCGTGCCCGTGGTCGGCGACGCCGCCCGCCTCGATGCCGCACCCCAGCGGTGCGGCCAGCAGCAGTGCCGCCGCCATCCACCGCGCCCGTTTCATGAGCCTCATGCGTTCGGCAGCCAGACCGTGAACAGCGTGCCGGGGTCCTGCCGCCGTACCGAGATCGTGCCGCCGTGCAACCGGGCGTTGGCCCTGGCGATGGACAGCCCGAGCCCGCTGCCCTCGCTGCGCGCCCGCCCCGCCTCGGCCTTGAAGAACCGGTCGAACACGTGCGGCAGGTCCTCCACCGAGATCCCCTTGCCGTGATCGCGCACTTTGACCTCCAGCCCGTTGGGCGTGCCACGGGCGCTGAGCAGTACCGGGGGCGCGCCGTGCCGCAGCGCGTTGCCCACCAGGTTGGCCACGATGACGTCGAACCGCCGCGGGTCCAGGGTGAACGCCAGCCCCTCGGAGACGTTCACCCGCACCTGGTCTCCCCAGCCGCGCACCTCCAGGCAGTCGGCCAGCACGTCGGCGATGTTGACCCGCTCGACGCGCAGGGTGGCGGTGCCCGCGTCCAGGCGGCTGGCCTCGATCAGGTGCTCGACGAGCACGCGCAGCCGGGCGATCTCGCCGAGGACCAGCCGTACCGCCTTGGCCGGTTCCGGCGGGAGGCGTTCGGCCTCCTCCTGGAGCATGTCGGTGACCGCGGTCATGGCCGCGAGCGGGGTGCGCAGCTCGTGGGAGACGTCGGCGACGAAGCGCCGCGAGATGGCCTCCAGCGAGCGGAGTTCGGTGACGCTCTTCTCCAGCGCCGAGGCCGACTCGTTGAACGTCGCGGTGAGCCGCGCCAGCTCGTCGCTGCCGTGTACCGGCAGGCGGGTGTCCAGGCGGCCCTCGCCGAGCGCGCGGGCGGCCAGGCCGAGCCGGCGGACCGGCAGCAGTACCCGCCGGGCCGACAGCAGCGCGCCGGTGAGCCCCACGATGAGTGTGATCGCGCCCGCCTTCGCCAGGCCCTCGCGCAGGTCGGCCAGGATGCGCTGCTCGTCGGCGAGGGAGACGAAGACGTACACCGTCATCCCGGTCGGCAGGATCGCGCCGTTCCTGGCCAGCCGCTGCACCTGGGTGCCGATGACCAGCCACGTCCGCCCGTCGATCATCTTGCGCTGGGACACGATCCGGTGCCTGGCCCGCACCTCCAGCTCGTAGGGCACGTCGTCGAGCGTCATGTGCTCGGCCGAGTAGATCGCCTCCTGGTAGGTGAGGATCACCTCGCGGCCGGGGGCGCGCAGCGACCTGTGCACGGCGCTCAGATCCTCGCCGGCGGGCGGCAGCTCGCCCGGCCACAGCGCGCCGATCGGGACCGAGATCTGCTCCAGGGTGTTGGACACGTCGGACACCGCGGCCCGCTCGGTGCGGTTCACCAGCGCGGTCTTGACCAGCGTGTACCCGATCCCGGCGACCAGCGCGGAGGCGCTGATCGCGACCAGGGCGAAGGTGATCACCAACCGGCCGCGCAGCCCGGTCGGCCGTTGCCGGGCCCGCCTGAGCACCCCCAGCGCGTGCCGGAGGTTCTTCACGGCGGGCTGAAGCGGTAGCCGAACCCGCGGACCGTGTGGATGAACACCGGTTCGGCGGGCACCGGCTCGATCTTGGCCCGGACCCGCTGGACGCAGGCGTCCACCAGGCGTGAGTCGGCGATGTGGGAGTGGTCCCACACCACGCGTAGCAGGTGGCGGCGGTTGAGGACCTGGCCGGGGTGGCGGACGAGTTCGAGCAGCAGCCGCAGCTCGGTGGGCGTCAGGTGGATCTCCCGCCCGGCGCGGGTCACCTTCAGCGCGCCGCGGTCGATCACCAGGTCGCCGAACGCGATCCGGTCGGAGGAGGCCGACTCCGCGCGGCGGAGTACCGCCCGGATGCGGGCGTCGAGCACCCGCGGCTCGACCGGTTTGACGACGTAGTCGTCGGCCCCTGCCTCCAGGCCCACCACCACGTCCAGGTCGTCGCCCCTGGCGGTGAGCAATATCACCGGGAGCTGGTCGAACCTGCGGATGCGGCGGCACACCTCGACGCCGTCGATGCCGGGCAGCATCACGTCGAGAATGGCGATCTCGGGGCGGCGGGCGCGTATGTGGTCCAGGGCCTCTTCGCCGGTGGTGAAGGCGGTCACCGAGTGGCCCTGCCGCGACAGGGCCAGCTCCAGCGCCGTGCGCACCGAGGGATCGTCTTCAACGAGGAGGATGCCAGCCACGCGGTCATTATGGTTCGCCGGTCAGTGCCGCCGTCGTGTGTCACGGAACTGTGACATATCACCCATGCAATGCGGATAGAGGGCGGCAAGTCTGGTGGGGGGTCCGTCCTTCGGGCTCGGGGGTTCCGAAGGGGGGACCGCTTTTCGTGCATCGGGCAGTGTTTCCTGGCGGCAGGGTAAGCATAATGTGGCGAACATCACACTCGCCGGGAAAGTCCATGTCATCGCGCGACTAGATCATCCAAGCGGTGAACGGTCGCTTGCCCGGGCGGCCCAATTCCGCCGTTCCGGTTGCGGAGTACCCCCTGGTTCACGGCATGCTCATAGGTCGTGAGTTCAGGTCCGGAGTTGAGAGAGCGCGCCGCGTCCCAAGGGACCCGGGGCCGCCGCAGGAGCACCCAGCGCTCCGGTCGCGGCGCCGCCTCCCCCGCCTCCCCGCCGCCCCCGAAACGTCCGCGCGGCGCGTCATGGCTGTCCCCGAAGCGCGTCATCATCCTCGGCGTCACCCTGGTGGTGATCGTCGGAGGCGGCGGCTTCGTCGCCTACACCGCCTACGAGAACTCCAAGCGCCCGGTGTCCGCGCCGCCGCCGCTGGAGGAATGGGCCAAGCTGTTCGGCGGCGACCCGTTCGCCCCCGACGCCGAGGCCGACGTCCAGAAGGCCGCCGCGGCCCAGGCGATGCGCCGGCGCGTCCTTGAGGACCGCAGGAAGGGCCGCGACCCGCTGGACAACGTCAAGATCGCCGAGGAGGCCCCCGGCGGCGACGGCTTCCTGCCGAAGAACTTCCCGCAGGGCTCCAACCCCGACCCCGGCAGCAACAAGGCCATCGGCAAGGAGATGAACGCCGCGGCCGGGTTCGGCGCCGAGTGGGGCTGCCTGGAGAAGCTCTGGCACAAGGAGAGCGGCTGGAACGAGCGGGCGATGAACCGCTACAGCGGCGCGTACGGCATCCCGCAGTCACTGCCCGGCTCCAAGATGGCCAGCGCGGGCGGCGACTGGCAGACCAACCCGGCCACCCAGATCAAGTGGGGGCTCGGCTACATCAAGGGCCGGTACGGCTCGCCCTGTGGTGCCTGGGGCCACTCCCAGTCGGTGGGCTGGTACTGAGGGCCGGTACTGAGTGCTGAGGCCCGGTACGCGCCGGGGGTAATTCACGGCCCAAGGGCGGGTATGCACACGCCGTGCTTCCCGCCCGGGTCGGCAAGCCGCAGTGCGCCGGGCCCCGTGCGCGCGCAGGCTTGCCGGCATGGGTGTGAAGGTCAGCGTGGTGATGCCGGTCCGCGATCCCGGGCAAGACGCGGACGCGGGCATCCGCTCGGTGCTTGAGCAGACGTTCCCACCGGACGACTACGAGGTGATCCTCGTCGATGCCGGATCGGCCCCCGGTGTGGCGTCCCGGCTCGACGCCATGGCCGTGGGCCGGCCCCACGTACAGGTACTGCACCTGCCGCGGGCGGGCTGGCCGATGCGGGCGCGCAACGCGGGCCTGGCCGCCGCCCAGGGCGAGTACGTCTACCTGATCGACCAGGGCGACCGGATGCCGCCCGGGGTGGTGCGGCTGATGTACGAGCGGGCGGTGGCGGCCGAGGCCGACGTACTGGCCGGGCGGGTCGTCAAGGACGGCGGCCTGCCGCCCGCGGTGGCCCAGGTGGACCGCGACCGCGCCGACATCCTGCGCGACCGGCTGCTCACCCAGCTCACTCCGCACAAGCTCTACCGGCGGGCCTTCCTGGAGGAGCACGGGCTGCGCTTCGACGAGCGCGGCGGCCCGCTGGCCGAGGAGACGTTCGTGCTGCGCGCGTACCTGGCGGCCAAGGTCGTCACGGTGGTCGCCGAGTCGGTGTGCTGCCGGGTCACCCCCCGGCCGCGCCGCGAGCAGCGGCCCGCCGACGCCGCCGCCGAACTCGACGCGCTGCTCGACATCGTGGACGACCACACGCCGCCGGGCAGGCAGCGCGACCGCATGTACGCCCACTGGTTCCGCACGGTGGTGCTACGGCCGTTCTCCACCGGCAGGTTCCTGGCCTCCTCCAAGGACCGGGCCGAGATGTACGGCGCGATGCGCGAACTGTCCGTACGCCGCTTCCCGTCCCGGCTGGACCCGCTGCTGCCGGTCCACCTGCGCGCGGTGGCCGTACTGCTGCGGGCCGGACGCCTGGACCAGCTCGCCATCCTGGCGGGCATCACGCGCGGCGTCGGCATGCGCGTGGCGCTGCGCGAGGCCCGCTGGGAGCACGGCGTGCTCAACCTGTCCCTCGCGGGCGAACTGACCCAGGCCGACGGGTCGCCGCTGTGGTTCCAGGTGGCCGACGAGCGGCTGTACTGGGTCCCGCCCGCCGACATCGACCCGCTGCTGCTGCCTCCGGCGCTCACGGAGGTCGGCGACGCGGTGGCGCGGGCACGGATGCACGTCTTCGTGCGGCACGAGGAGACGGGGGAGATGTTCGCGGTGCCCACGACGAGCGAGATCCACGTCAAGGGCGACGGCGACGAGGTGCGGCTGGTACTGGCCGGGGAGGCCCGCCTGGACGTCTCCACGGTCGCCGTGGGGCATCCGCTGGACCGGGGCATGTGGGAGATCCACGCGAGGATGCAGGGCGGCTCCTACCACGCCAGGGCCCGCGTCACGGGGGGCCGCCCCGGCGGGGCCACCGGCCGCCCGCACGGCACGGACGCGGGGCACGCCTGCGCGGGCGCGGTCGCCGACCACCCCAAGCGGCTCATCGTCCCGTTCTGGTCGGATAAGGGGACCCTTCAGGTGTGCGTGGACCCGCGCTCGTATGCCGAGTCCATCGCCCTGGTGTCACCGGGGTCCTCGGTCGTACGGCGGGACGGGCACCTGTTCGTGGTCGTACCGGTGCCGTACGTGCCGCCGAGCGGCGGCCCGCCCGTGGAACTGATCCTGCGCAACGGCTCCCGCGAGGTCACCGCCCCCGGCCTGGTCGAACCCGGCGAACCCGGCGAACCCGGCAGACTGGCGGGTCAGCTCGCCGCCCGCGTCCCGATCCGCCGCCTCCCGGCCGCGGGCGCCCTCGGCCCCGGCTCCTGGACCCCGGCCCTCCGCACCTCCGAACGCGAGATCCCCCTCCACTTCACCATGGACATCACTCGCACCGGCCGCCCCGCCATCCGCCCCGCCGGCACCCCGCCCCCCACCCCTTTCCACCGCCGCGTCCTCACCACCCTCAACGACCCCCGCCGCCTCCTCCGCCGCTTCTGAGCGGGGCCGGCACGGCGGCCGTCGATACGAAAGCGGCCACCGCCTGACCTTTCAGCGCCCTCACGCCTCAAGAACCAGAACGGTGGCGGCGTCTCGGTCACCCAGGGGCCTTCTACGGCACGCTATGACACCAGGCCCGAAAACGTCCGGCAGATAGCGGCGCGGCCATCAGCAAACCGACATGTATGTGGTCCATGAGCTGATACGGTCATTGAGCTCGTAAAGCCTGTCCGCCCAGCGACCCGGATCCAAGATAATCCTCACCCCGTCAAGGTTTCTGTGCTCGTAGAAGCAAACCGTCATGCTGCTGCGATTCCAGATGGAAGACGTCCTGTCGTTCCAGTCGCTGCCGACGTTCAATACCTCGCGGTCGCGCTCACCCCACGCCTTCATGGCTCCCTTGCCTTCGACGTGCTGATAGAGGCATATCATGCCCGGGTTGCAGAAGTCCCAGGCCGTGGCCTTGGCCTGAGCCGGTGCCGCGGTGCCCAAGGTGGTCATCGCGCAGGCCACCGCTATCGCGCCGGCGAGCAGGGTCTTTCGCTTTTTCACTTTTCACCATTCGCTCGTGTCCGTGCCGCATGTGGCTGGGCCATGGCTCGTGGGTGCGGGAAGTGCGCCTCGTTCATGCGTACCTACCGGCATCGTCCCGATCCTTGGGGCGCGCTCACGCCGCACGGCGCCTGTGGAGTGCGGAAAGAATGCACCCGGTGGATATCCAGCGGCAAGCCCATTTTCTGTCCATTTGATATCCACACACACTTCCTGGTCCCGTACCGGCCATCCGGCGCACGGCCCGTCGCCTCGCGTTCGTGCTCCACGACTCCTTCGGGGCCGTGGCCCGACCTCGTTCGCCCCTTTTCCGCCGTCCTGGCCATGCTTGACGCTCCCAGCTCTAGGGGGCACCATGCGGAGAACGGTTCGCTAGGTTTCTAGCAAGGAGGCTCCATGCGCGCCACCTTCCTCGGCAAGGACCCGGAGTCCCAGGAGGGACAGTCACCCACTCTGTTCGCCACCGATCGCACCGACCGCGTCACCTACATCGCGCAGGGTTGGAAGGTCATTGACCCGCAGGCACTCGCAGACGTGGGTGAGGTACCCGACCACGAGGCTCTGATCGAGATTCCGGAAGAGGTGCTCAAGATGTACGTGCTCCGCTACCTGGACGACGAGGGTCGGGGCTGAGTCGGATGATCGAGCCCGGCCCCGAGTTCGGTCGGCTCTTCCGGAGGTTCGAGCACACCGCCTTCCGATTGGAGACGCGCGACCTCTACAAGTCCGCGAACGAGGCCGAGGCGCTCGACCAGTTCACGGCGGGTGTGCCCGTGGACATGGGGTGGTTCCAGAACTGGTTGAGCATGATTCGGGAGGCGACTGCGGCGGGTCGGCGGTTCTCACGAGTCCGAGTCGTGAGTACACCACTCACCGACTACAGCCGCTTCGGCATCTTCTGCTCGGAGTACACCAACGAGGCCGGCGAGGACATCAGGTACTTGAGGCGTGACGACGCCTCTGGCCTGCCGGACTACGACTACTGGTTGTTCGACTCGTCCAAGCTGGTGCGGATGCACTTCGACGACGACGAGAACTTCCTGGGCGGCGAACTGATCGAGGATCCCGCCGAGATCGTGCAGCACAACTACTGGCGAGATGCGGCTTGGCACCGAGCCGTACGACGGGACGACTTTGCCGCCGAAGCGAACGACCAGCATCACCAGCGTTCACGAGGCACGTGATGCTCTCGGCAAACGACTCCGCGAACTCCGCACCGCCGCAGGACTCAGCGGTCGTGCGCTCGCGGAGTCCTTGTCGTGGCCACCGTCCAAGGTGTCGAAGCTGGAGAACGGCAAGCAGACGCCGACCGACGACGACATCCGTGATTGGACGCGGGCCACGGGTAGTGAGGGTGAGACCGAAGCCTTGCTCGCCTCCCTGCATACCCTCGAAGTCCAGCACGCGGAGTGGCAACGACAGCTTCGCGTCGGTCTGAAGCCGCACCAGCAAGAGATCGCGGAGATCAATGCCGAGACGCGGCTGTTCCGGGTGTTCGAGTCCACCTTCATCCCTGGCCTGCTTCAGACGGCGGAGTACGCCCGTTACCGCTTCGCGCAGAGCATCACGGTCTTCAAGGTCAGAAACGACATTGACGAAGCGGTGGCCGCGCGTGTGCGGCGGCAGGACATCCTGTACCGACCTGACAAGCGCTTCCATTTCGTGCTGACCGAGGCGGCCCTCCGATACCGGTTGTGCCCACCAGAGATCATGCTCGGCCAGCTCGATCGCCTCGTGTCGCTGTCGGCCCTGCCGAACGCGAAGCTCGGCATCGTCGCGTTTGAGACGGCCTATGTGGTCGCGCCTGCCCACGGCTTCTGGTTGCTGGACAACGACCGCGTGATGGTCGAGACCTTCTCGGCCGAGTTGAACCTTGCCCAACCGCAGGAGATCGCGCTCTACGGCGGCATCTTCGAAAGCCTGGCCGGAGCCGCCAGTTACGGCCGCGGTGCCCGAGCGATCATCAACCGGGTCATTGACGATCTCGCCTCTGAACCCCGGGAAGATGGCGACTGATTTCTGGCCATTCACCAGCCTCGAGTATTTCGAGAAACCCGAAGAAATTTTCTATCCACTACGGCCTTTTCTTCCTACTCTGCCGGTAGGGACGCCGAACCGCGTCCGCCCTCGAGGGACTTGGAGTGGCCAGTGGTGCCCCGTGTCGCCCTGCTGAGCAAGGACCAGATCGACAAGCTCCCCAGGCGTGCCCGTGAAGTCGTGGAGTACCGCAAGAGCGGTCTCAGCCTGAATCACATCCAGGGCTGCCCGCTGGACTGCGCGTACTGCATCCGGCACACCTACGGCCTGTGGGATCAGCGGGTGCCACGGGCGCTCATGTCCGACGCCCAGGCCGTTGAAGAGCTGGTCGCTCATCAGTACTTCCAGCCGCACGTGACCCCGGTGCAGGTCTTCAACCGGGCGACTGACCCCTTCCTCCCGGCCGTCCGGCCGCACACGCTGGCCGTGCTGGAGGACCTGGACGAGCGCGAGCTGACCAACCACGTCCTCGTCATCACCAGGCACCAGATGAAGCCTGGGGACTTCGAGCGGCTGAACCGGCTCCGGCACATCAAGCTCACTCTGCTGTTCACGTACTCGGGCATCGACAACAAGGACATCGAGCCCTACCCGTCGTCCGTGGCGGCTGAGTCCTTGAAGCTCATGAGCAGGCCGACGCGCCGCCGGTATCGCACAGTTCTCTACTGGCGCCCGCTGGTGCCGGGTCTGAACGACTCACCGGAACACCTGGACGCGGCCTACCAGCTCGCCCAGCACGCCGACGCCACGGTGTTCACCGGTCTGTTCTACCGGGATGAGATCGCGGGCTACTACAAGGCCAACGGCCTGCCCGAGCCGTACGAGGACACCGCCCGCCGCAAGATCGTGCCCGAGACGCTGGAACAGCGGGTGCTGGCCACGTTCGACGCTACGACACCGTTGTTCCGCAAGACCTCGTGTGCCGTCGCCTACGCGCATGGCCTGCCGGACTACAACGGGCACATCGGCATCCCGGGGCTGTGCGACATCTGCCCGCTGAGCCAGCTCGAACTGTGCCGGACCGCGCACAAGGTGCCGACACCCGACCGGTTCCGGGAGGTCGCGGCACATCTGCCTGAAGCTCGTGGTCTTGTGGTCGTGGACATCACCGAGCGGGCGGCCGTGGTGTCCGGCCTGGAGACCGAACAGCCGCGTTACCACCTGCAACACGCCCTGGGCTTCCAGGTTCACGACGTGCGCCACCCGCACCGTGAGCGCTGGCATGGTCGTGCCGACATCGGCTGGGAGGGCGAGAACGAAGATGACTGATTGGACGAGCCTGAGTTTTGTGGTGGTCGATGTCGAGGGCAACGGCCACCAGCCGCCCGACTTGGTGGAGCTGGCCGCCGTGCCGGTGATCGGTGGCATCATCGGGGAGCCGATGAGCTGGCTCGTGAAGCCGGAGACGTCCATCAAGCACTTCGCCACCCGCATCCACGGGCTGACCAACGAGGACGTGGCCGACTGCCCCACGTTTGAGGACATCACCGGCAACGTAGTGGCGGCACTGGACGCAGACATCCTTGTTGCGCACAACGCCCACGTCGATCTCGGTGTGCTCCAGCGCAAGCTCACCGGCTGGGAACCGCCCGAGGTGTTCGATACGCTCAAGCTCGCCCGCCGCTTGGTGCCGGGGCAAGACAGCTACCGGCTCGGCAATCTGACCGAGGTATTCGGTCTGGCCGAAGGGCTGCCGGGCGACCTCACGCCCCACCGTGCGACCTATGACGCGCTGGTGGCGGCCCGGCTGTTCGTCCTACTCGCCACCAAGGCGTACAGCCTGGAAGAGCTGCGCGGCGAGTCACCAGGAGGGGGCGAGGATGAGCCTCCGGCCCTTTTCTGAGCGTCAGCGGGGCCGGTTCGTCAGCGTGGACGGACCGAGCGGCGCAGGAAAGTCCACGATCGTGCGACACCTGGCACAGTTACTCGTTGCCGCTGGCGAAGACGTGCATGTCACGGCCGAACCGTCCACCGGCCCCATCGGCGCACTGTGCCGAGAACTGACCGAGACGACCACACGTCACGCGCTGGCCTGCTTGTACGCGGCCGACCGGTACCACCACCTTGAGGCCGAAGTCCGGCCCAACCTTGAAGCGGGTCGCGTGGTACTGAGTGACCGCTACATCCCGTCCGGTCTGGTGATGCAGCGCTTCGACGGCATTGACCCAATGTTCCTCTGGCGACTGAACGCCGAGGCTGACCGGCCCGACCTGGCCGTGATCCTGGAAGCCGACCCCGAGGTCATCTCCGAACGACTCCGGGAGCGTGGGCCGCACAACCGCTTCCAGCTCTCGTCCGGCAGTAGCCACGCCGAGGTTCACTTCTACCGGCAGGCCACCGAGCGGCTGATTCAGGCGGGCTACGACGTGCTGCGCGTGGATGTGAACCGCCGGCCTCCCGAGCGGTCCGCGGCACTGATTCGTGATCGGCTGCTGGCCTTCTTCGCTCCGGCTGCGGGGTGAGCCGTCCTGGTCGAAACGATCGAACTGGGGGCCGAACCCGGTTATGACTCCTGGCTGTTGGTGGGCGACACCTCGCCGGTGGGCACGGCGGTGTGGGTGAGCCGGGCCCGATGGGATCTGTTCCTGGCGCGGGTCGGGGATGCGGTGCCCGGGGTGTGGCTGCCGGTGCTGACGGCCTGGGATCACTGGAGGGAGTTTGAGGATGGGGCCAGAGGTGGCCGGTTCGACCAAGTGTAGATGCGCTCGGCGGGGGGTGCGATGGACGGTGTGATCGGGGCGAGCCATGGTGCGGGCCTGGCGGTGGAGCCGTCCGGCATGGGTAGCGCGTGGCTGCGGTCTTGGGAGCGGGCCGACCGGATGAGCGGTGCGGTTTTGGTGTCGGGCTGGGGTTCGTGGGGTTCGTCAGAGACGTACGGGCCGGGCATCTGGTGCCGGTGGCGCGCGGCGGGTTGATCGTCGTGACGGTGGGCGATGCCGATCCGGAACGTCTGGGGCAGGGTGGTGACGACGGTGGATTCGTGGCGGGCGTTCGTCACTCGCGTTCATGCAAGGGAGTTCGATCGGTTCTGCCGGATGCGAGACTTCGTGGCGGACGTGACTCTGCGACGTCCCCACTTCGGCCGGGCGATGCAGGCGGCGTCACGATTTGGCCGGCCTTCCCGGATACAAGGGAGGGTTCCCGTTTTGGGTGCTTGGACCGGCGTGTATGCGAGTTAGTCGGTGGCGCGAGCGTCGGGCGGAGCCCGACACAAGAGAAAGCGGCTGAGCGAAGCGAAGGCGATTGCGGGCGTATGCGCGGTCCCCCCCGCGCGGAGCGCGGTTCTCTACACGCGTGTAAGCGCGGGGCCTGCATGTGTGTGAGGGCGGGCCCGCCGGAGGTGGGGTGGGGCTCCGGCGGGTACGGCGGGAGGGGCCTGCAGGCCCACGGGGGTGGGTCAGTTGCCTGGGGGGCGGGTCATGGAGAGGACGTCGAGGATGGCGTCGAGTTGTTCTTCGGTGAGGGTGCCCTTGGCGACGTGGCCGCGGTCGAGGACGGCCTGGCGGATGGTCTTGCGTTCGGACAGGGCCTCCTTGGCGATCTTGGCGGCCTCCTCGTAGCCGACGTGCCGGTTCAGCGGCGTGACGATCGACGGTGAGGACTCCGCGTACTCCCGGCAGCGCTCCGCGTTGGCGGTGATCCCCGAGATGCAGCGGTCGGCGAACAGCCGGGAGACGTTGGCCAGCAGGCGGATCGACTCCAGGATGTTGCGGGCGATGACCGGCATCATCACGTTCAGTTCGAAGCTGCCCGCCGCGCCCGCGAAGGCGATGGCCCCGTCGTTACCGATGACCTGGGCGGACACCATGCACACGGCCTCGGGTACGACCGGGTTGACCTTGCCCGGCATGATCGAGGACCCCGGCTGGAGGTCGGGGAGGTTGATCTCGCCGAGCCCCGCGCGCGGGCCGGAGCCCATCCAGCGCAGGTCGTTGGCGATCTTGTTGAGCGCCACCGCCGTGACCCTGAGCTGGCCCGACAGTTCGACGATCGCGTCCCGTGCGCCCTGGGCCTCGAAGTGGTCGCGGGCCTCGGTGAACGGCAGGCCGGTCGCCTCGCGCAGTCCTGCGATGACCTTCCTGGCGAACCCCGGCGGCGTGTTGATCCCGGTGCCCACGGCAGTACCGCCGAGCGGCAGCTCGGTCACCCTGGTCAGGGCCGAGTTGATCCGCGCCACCGCGTTGTCGATCTGCGTCGCGTAGCCCGCGAACTCCTGGCCCAGGGTGACCGGCGTCGCGTCCATCAGGTGGGTCCGTCCCGACTTGACCACCTGGGCGAACTCGATCGACTTGGCCCGCAGCGCGGTCGCCAGGTGTTCGAGGGACGGGATCAGGTGGAAGACCGTCTCGGTCGTCGCCGCGACGTGGATGGAGGTCGGGAACACGTCGTTGGACGACTGCGAGGCGTTGACGTGGTCGTTCGGGTGGACCTTACGGCCGTCGCCCAGCCGGGACTCCGCCAGGGTGGCGATCACCTCGTTGGCGTTCATGTTGGAGGAGGTGCCCGAACCCGTCTGGAAGACGTCGATCGGGAACTCCGCGTCCCATTCGTTCTCCGCCACGTCCGTGGCCGCCTGCGCGATGGCCTCGGCCAGGTCCTTCTCGATCACGCCCAGCTCGCCGTTCACCTCGGCGGCGACGGCCTTGATCAGGCCCAGGGCCGCGACATGGGCGGGTTCGAGCCCTCGGCCGGAGACCGGGAAGTTCTCCACGGCCCGCTGGGTCTGGGCCCGCCACTTGGCGTCAGCGGGAACGCGTACCTCACCCATCGAGTCATGCTCGATCCGAAACTCGCTCATGTGCTTAGTCTGCGCTGCCGCCCCGAGCGAGGATTCACCGGCTCAGGTGAATGCCCGCACCACGAAGATCAGGACCACCGCGAGCAGCAGCAGACCGGCACAGACCAGGATGAACTTCCGCGCCCGGCTCTTGGAGTCACCGACCTCGGGGGGCGGCGGACCGGCGATCGCGAACAGGTCGGTGCCGAGACCGCCCCCGCTCAGCGTGCCCTCGTCGCCGCCGGGGCCCCGGCCGGGCCTGCCGGTGCCGGGGACACCGGCCACGGGGATGCCGGGATAGGAGGACGCGGGCGGGCCGGAGACGGCATTCGGCGGGGCCTGGGGGACGGGGGGGGACGGCACGCCGCCAGGAGCGCCGGGGCCGCCCTGGGGGGCGTAGGGGGGCATGGCGGCGTGGTCGCCGGTGCGCGGCATGGCCTCGTACGGCCCGGTACCGGGACCGGGGGCCTGCGGCGGCAGGCCGCCGGGAGCGCTGAACGGGCCGGTGCCGGGCGCGCCGTGCGGCGGCATGGGGGCCTGCGGGTACTGGCCGTAGCCGTTCTGTGGCGGCTGCGGGTGGGCGTTGGTCTCATGGCCCTGCGGGACGGCGGGCTGTGCGGGCTGCTGCGGCTGTGCCGGTTGCTGTGCCGGTCGCTGTGGCTGTGGCCGGGGCGGCACCGGCGGGCCAGGGGTCTTCGCCGGCGGCAGCCTGACGCCGGACGGCCTCGCCACCGCGATGGTCCGCTCCGGGTCGAAGGGCCGCTCCTCCCGTTCGTCCCGCTTGGGCCGGGTCTGCTCGGGATCGTACGGCGAGGCGTCCCGCTTGGGCCGGGTCTCCTCCGGGTCGTACGGCGGGGCGTCCCGCTGGGCCGCGGCGGCGGGCCGGGCCGCCGGAGGTTCGCCCGCGCCCTGGTCCGGACGCCCGGCGCTCGGCGCGGCCGGGTACCCCGGCGGCGGGGCCGGTGCCGAGAACGGCTCCGACAGCGCCGCGGGCAACCGCGGAACCCCCGCCCTGGAAGCACTCCCTGCCCCGGAACCAGCCCCGGCGGCGGGGCCTGCCGGTGGACGGTGGGCGGGGGAGGGGCCCCGATCGGCCCCCGAAGGGCCGGGAACCGGTTCGTCCGAGGGGGTGTCCGCCACCGCCCGTAGCATTGTCGCCGCCTTTCCGGCCGAAAGCCGTACCTTGTGGTCCTTCTCCAGCAACGCGTCCAGCACCGGCCGCAGCGGCCCCGCCTGGGTCGGCGGGTCGGCGCTCTCGGTCATCAGCGCCGCCAGCGTCGCCGCCACCGACGAACGCTCGTACGCCGGCCGTCCCTCGACCGCGAAGTACAGTGTCGCGCCCAGCGACCACAGGTCCGACTCCGGCCCCGTGTACTCGCCGCGCGCCCGCTCCGGCGCCGTATACCCCGGCGACCCGATCACCATGCCGGTCCTGGTCAGCTTGGCGTCACCCGCCGCCTTGGCGATGCCGAAGTCGGTGAGCACCACCCGCCCGTTCTCGGTGACCAGTACGTTGCCCGGTTTGACGTCACGGTGCAGGATGCCCTGGGCGTGCGCCGCGCGCAGCGCGCCGAGCAGGTCCGAGCCGATCTCGGCGACGAGGCGCGGCGGCAGCGGCCCCTCCTCGTCGATCACCTGCTCCAGCGAACGGGCCTCCACCAGCTCCATGATGATCCACGGACGTCCCTCCGCCTCGATGGCGTCGTAGACGACGGCGACGGACGGGTGGTTGATCCGCGCCGCGGAGCGGCCCTCGCGGAGCATGCGTTCGCGCAGCTCGGCCTGCTGCGGGTCGCTGAGTCCGGGCTCCTGGCGGATCTCCTTGACCGCCACGTCGCGACCGAGGGAGTGGTCGCGGGCTCGCCAAACGGTTCCCATGGTGCCACGGCCGATGGGCGAGATCAGCTCGTAACGATCGGCGAGCAGGTGGCTCTGACGATGGGGCGGCATGTGTAGACGATAGCCATTTCTGGTTACGAACCGCTTTAGCCTCGCTTGCGAAGTTCGCGCGGCCAGAAGCGGCGAGGCAGGACCATTCTGATGATCGTGGACATACGCAGCACCAATGGCCTGGGCGGCGGTGGCTCGGCCGGTTTGCGATGCACTCCCTCCGTGGCCCGGCGGTGACCGCCGCGCTGCGCTTGCGACTGGGGCGGCACGGCGGGCGCGCCGCCGGGACGATGCGGGGCCACCGGCGCGTCGCGCGGCGGCGCGGGCCGCGACTCGGCCCGGTGCACGCCGCGGTGGCCGGGCCTGCGCGCGGCCGGCGGGACGGGGATCGCCGCGCGCACGGGCTTGCGGGCGGCCTGGGCGAGCGGCTCCTCGGCCGAACCGCCCGCCGCCACCCTGGCCAGCATCAGCGACGCCCTGGCCGCGTCGAGCCGGGTGTCGGGGTCGATGCGGAGCAGGCCGCGCAGCACCGGGGCGAGCGGCCCGGCCTTCTCCATCGGGATCGGCGCGCCGCTGGTGAGCGCGGCCAGGGCGGCCGCCGCGGTACGCCGTCCGTGCAGGCCCTTGCCCTCCACCGCGGTGTACAGGGTCGCGCCGAGCGACCACAGGTCGGCGGCGGGGCTGGCCTTGTCGCCCAGCACCCGCTCGGGCGCGATGTAACCGGCGGAACCGAGCACGATGCCCGCCTGCGTGATCGACGCGTCACCCTCCAGCGCGGCCAGCCCGAAGTCGGTCAGCACCGCCCGATCGTGGGTGACCAGCACGTTGCTCGGCTTCACGTCGCGGTGCAGGATGCCCTTGGCGTGTACGGCGCGCAGCGCGCCCAGCACCTGCCTGCCGATCTCGGCCACCTTGCGCGGCGGCAGCGGCCCCTCCTCGCGGATGAACTGCTCCAGCGACCTGGCCTGCAGCAGCTCCATCACGATCCAGGGCCGGTCGTCCTCGGTCACCACGTCGAACACGGTGATCACCGAGGGGTGCGCGACCATGGCCGTCGCCCGTCCCTCCCGCTCGGTCCTGGCGCACAACTCGGAGCGCAGATCCTCGTCGAGAACGAGCGGCAGACGGACCTCCTTGACAGCCACTTGACGGTCCAGGAGCTCATCGCGTGCTCGCCAAACGGTGCCCATGCCGCCGCGGCCGACAGGTTCGCTCAGCCGATAGCGCGCGGCAAGAAGGTATCCCGAGGGCGCACGCATGGGTGGCAGCTTACCGATTTGCGTAATGCGACCTGTAGAGACAGGGCCGCTTTTTTGTCGAGATCTTCGGTCAGAGCAAGCCGGCGGGGGTGCGTCCCCTGCCCGACCATGGTCTCAGACATCGCTCGCGGCTGGTAGAGCGGGCCACTATTGCAAGTAGGTTGCATTTACGTCATCCTGGCAAGTGTCAGTTTGGTCCCAGGGGGCCTCGTGGCATACGGCCTGGTCGCAGCCGCCGCTTACCCGGCGGAGGCGACCGGCCAGGCGTTCGCCGCAGTGTTCGCCCGGCCGTGCGCCACGAGGCTTCCGACCGACTCCGACGCCCCTGGTCACTCTCCGGTGACGGATCGGGGGGCGGCGAATCGGATGTCGTGGGCGTCGCCGGGGGCCAGGAAGTTCAGCAATCGGGCACCCTCCTTGGTCAGGTCGTCGGCGTCAGGGTCGGGCAGCGGGGAGTACGGGCGCAGGGTGAGCACCGAGGTCCGGCCCTGCCTGGTGACCCGCCAGTCACCGGCCGTGAAACCGTCGATCAGGAACGAGGAGACGGCCCAGCCGTGCGGATCGTAGTTCTGCGCGTAGTAGGCGTCGGTGATGACGCGCGAGCGGTCCGCGTGTGAGCGCAGCAGGTTGTCGTAGTCGTACAGGAAACGCGCGGGGGCGGGGACGTCCGGGCCGGGGCGCGGGGCGCCGGGGAGGTCGAACAGCCGGCCGCCGTCCTCGGTGCGGAACTCGGCCAGGTCAAGGCCGGTCATCACCTCCGTCAGCCGGGTCAGGCCGGACCACTGCTGCACGTCCTGTACCGACGCGGGCCCGAACGCCGCCAGGTAGCGCAGCACCATCGTCTGCGGCGTCATCGCGTGCACGTCGCCGGCAGGACCGAGCCAGCTCTCGGCCGTGGTGTGCGCGACCGGGCCGCTGCGCCCCCACAGGCCGCGCGGAGGCACCTGGACCAGGGTGAGCCAGGCCCGCGCGCCCTGGCCCAGCGCGTGGGGGTCGTGGTCCGGCCACTCCTCGGCGAGCAGCCTGCCCAGTGCGGCGAAGGTCAGCGGGCGCTCGGCCAGGTGCGCGCGGGCGGCGGCGGCCAGCCGTACCGGATCGACCCCGGCCAGCCGCCTGCCGAACGTCGTCATCGTGGCCCGCTCGATCATCGGCTGCACCAGTGGCCGCAGCGCCAGGCAGTCGCGCGCCGAGACCAGGTGGATCGTGCCGCGCATCAGCGCCGCCCTGACCAGCTCCCGCTCGCCCAGCGGCCCCGCGGCCGACTCGCCACGGAACCCGTGCAGCCGCGACCACAGCCCCACGTACCAGGTGTGCGGGGTCTGCGCCTGCAACCCGGCCAGGTGCTCCACGGCGTCGATGACCGGCATCTCGGCCTTGTCCAGCAGCAACTGCCGGGCGAGGGTCGCCCGGTTGACCGCCCGCCTGCTCAGCACGTTCTCCATGCGCCCCACGGTAGAGGTGGTGGCGGACACCTCCTGTCACCCAGGTGACCAGTGATTGGACAGTGAATGGAGGGGCGAATGGACAACGCCGGGGTGCATGGTGGTGTGGGAGATCTCGGCCAGCGGACGACCGTTCCGCGATCAACAACAGCCATGGCAGGTACCTTCCCGAATGAGCACTCCCGACGAGCCTCTGAGCCCGTTCTCCCAGGCCGCGAGGCGACCCCGTCGATGGCGGAGGGCGGCCCGGGTCACCCCGCCCACGCAGGAGGAACTGGACTCCTTACCGATCGACAGACGGCAGGAAATGTACGAGGCCCGCCGCCAACGGCCCTGGCAGGCCCTCAACTCGATCGGGATAATCCTGGGCCTGGTCTTCACCGGCGGCGGTCTGTACTACACGGCGCTGACCTGGCAGACCGGGCAGGAAGAGCTCCGGGTCACCCAGGAACAGCAGATCACCGACCGCTACACCAGGGCCGTCGAGCAGATCGGCCCGGGCAGGTCGCTTGAGGTCAGGGCCGGCGGGGTGTCCGCGCTGGCCCGCATCGCCAAGGACTCGGCCCCCGACGCCGGGACGATCCAGAACGTCCTGACGGCGTTCATCCTGGAGCACGACCGTCCGGGCAGGCTCAAGGGCCGCGACCGCCCGGGCACGCCTAAGGGCATGGCCACCTGGAAGCCGGGCGCCGACCTGAACGCCGCGCTGCGCGCCCTCGGCGACCTCACGCGGCGTACCACGAAGGAGTTCCCGCGCCTGAAGGACGCCAGCTTCACCGGCGCTCAGTGGGGCTCCGTGGACCTGGCCGGCGCCTACCTCGCTGACGCCGAACTCGTGCAGGCCGACATGATGTACGCCGACCTGCGCGGCGCGGACCTGCGCTCCGCCAATCTGAACGGCGCGACCCTGAACGCCGCTGACCTCACCGGCGCCGACCTGCGCGGCGCGCAGCTGAAGTACACGTCCCTGTACCGGGCGAACCTGACGGGCGCACGGCTCACGGGCAAGGTGCTCTTCCCGGGAACCGACTTCACCGACGCGAATCTGACCGGCGCCGACCTCAGGGGTGCCGAGATCGGCGCGGCTGTACTGGCGGGCGCGAACCTGAGCGGCGCGGACCTCAGAGGGGTCAAGGGCATGACCCCCGACGAGATCCGCAGAACCACCAAAACCGACGCGACCACCAAGTTCTGAACCAGTGGGCCCGGTGATGGCCGGGCTTGTAACTTGTGACTCATTTACGTGCGGGGGCGGGTGGGGATGCCCATGAAGGTGGCTCCGCCGTCCTGCCGGCGTCGGTCGAAGAAGTCGTTGCCCTTGTCGTCGACCACGATGAAGGCCGGGAAGTCTTCCACCTCGATCTTCCAGACCGCCTCCATGCCCAGCTCCTCGTACTCCAGCACCTCCACCTTCTTGATGCAGTCCTGGGCCAGCCGGGCGGCCGGGCCGCCGATCGAGCCGAGGTAGAAGCCGCCGTTGCGGCGGCAGGCCTCGGTGACCTGGGTCGAGCGGTTGCCCTTGGCCAGCATGACCAGGGAGCCGCCTGCGGCCTGGAAGCGCTCGACGTAGGAGTCCATCCGGCCGGCGGTGGTCGGGCCGAAGGAGCCGGAGGCGTAGCCGGTGGGGGTCTTGGCCGGGCCTGCGTAGTAGACCGCGTGGTCCTTCAGGTAGGCGGGCATCGGCTCGCCCGCGTCGAGCCGCTCGGCGATCTTGGCGTGGGCGATGTCGCGGGCCACCACCAGCGGGCCGTTGAGGGACAGCCGGGTCTTCACCGGGTGCTGGGACAGCTCCGCCAAGACCTCCCACATCGGACGGTTGAGGTCGATCCGCACCACGTCACCGCCAAGGTGCTCGTCGGTGGTGTCGGGCAGGAACCGCGCCGGGTCGGTTTCCAGCTTCTCCAGGAACACGCCCTCAGGGGTGATCTTGGCGAGCGCCTGCCGGTCGGCGCTGCACGACACCGCGATGGCGACCGGGCAGGACGCGCCGTGCCTGGGCAGCCGGATCACCCGCACGTCGTGACAGAAGTACTTGCCGCCGAACTGCGCGCCGATGCCCAGACCCTGGGTCAGCTCGAAGACCTTCTTCTCCAGCTCCAGATCGCGGAAGCCGTGCCCGCTGGCGGACCCCTCGGTGGGCAGCGCGTCGAGGTAACGGGCCGAGGCGTATTTGGCGGTCTTCAGCGCGAACTCGGCGCTGGTGCCGCCCACCACCACCGCCAGGTGGTAGGGCGGGCAGGCGGCGGTGCCCAAAGAGCTGATCTTCTCCTCCAGGAACTCCAGCATGCGCCGCTCGTTGAGCACCGCCTTGGTCTCCTGGTAGAGGAACGACTTGTTGGCGCTGCCGCCGCCCTTGGCCATGAACAGCAGCTTGTACTCGTCGGGGTGCCCGCCGGGGTCTTCGGCGTACAGCTCGATCTGGGCCGGGAGGTTGCTGCCGGTGTTCTTCTCCTCCCACATGGTCAGCGGCGCCATCTGCGAATAGCGCAGGTTGAGCGTCGTGTAGGCGTCGTAGACCCCGCGCGAGATGTGCTCGGCGTCGTGGCCGTCGGTCAGCACGTGCCGGCCGCGCTTGCCCATCACGATCGCGGTGCCGGTGTCCTGGCACATGGGCAGCACGCCGCCGGCCGAGATGGAGGCGTTCTTCAACAGGTCGAGCGCGACGTAGCGGTCGTTGCCGCTGGACTCGGGGTCATCGACGATCTTGCGGAGCTGGGCCAGGTGGGAGGCGCGCAGGTAGTGCGAGATGTCGTGGACCGCCGCCTCGGTGAGCCGGCGCAGCGCCTCCGGCTCGACCTCCAGGAAGGACCGCCCGGCGGCCTCCACCCGCCGCACCCCCTCCGTGGTGATCAGCCGGTACTCGGTCTCGTCGGGGCCCAGCGGCAGCAGGTCGGTGTAGTCGAACTCGGGCATCGTCGCGTCGTCCTCCTCAGTGGTCCCTTTGCGAGTCGAGATTAAGCCCGCGCCGCCCTCCCCGTGTCACGGGATCGGCCACCTGTGGATAACTCGCGGTTCACCCGACCGGCTGCCTGTGGATAACTTCGGGTTCCTCAACGGACTCCCCGCCGGCCGCAGGACGAGGACGCCTGCCGTACAGGCCGATGACGATGCCCGTTATAACCAGCCCCGCCCCCACAAGGTCGGCGGGAGTGGGCGTGGCCAGGCCGAGTACCGCACCCGTGACGATCGCGCCCACCGGGATCAGCCCCGCGAACAGCCCCGCCCGCGCCGGGCCGAGCCTCGGCAGCGCCGTGTACCAGAGGAAGAACGCCCCCACGGTCACCGCGATGGACAGGTACGCGAAGCCCAGCCCTTCGGCGACCGTCGGAGTCCGCAGCATCCCCGCCGCCCCGTCCGTGACCAGCCCCAAGGTCAGGAACAGCGGCACCGCCAGCGCCGTCGTGTACGCCGACACCCGCACCGCCCCCAGCCTGGGCAGCAGCGGCAGGGCCAGCAGCGAGAAGGACACCTCGCAGGCCAGCGCCACCAGCGACCACAGCAGCCCCGGCAGGTTGCCGGTGCCCAGCCCGGTGGCGATGGTCGCCCCCGCCACCACCACGGACGCCCCCACCAGAACGTGCGGAGCCGGACGGCGCCCGCCGACCAGCGCCAGCGCCAGAGGGACCGTGCCCAGCACCGTCCCGGCCAGAGCGGGCCCCGCGTGCCTGGTGGACTCGATGACCGCGACGTTGAACAGCACCAGCCCGGTCAGCGTGAGGAGCACCAGCAGCACGGTCTCGCGCAGGCCGAGCCGTACGAACCGCTGCCCGAGCAGCCGGGCCATGGCCAGCAGCACCAGCGCGCCCACCGCGTAGCGGACCGCCTGCCCGCCGTACACCGGAAACTCGTTGATCAGGTCGGACACCCCGGCGAGCGTCCCCACCATGAACATCGCGACGGAAGCCATCACGACGTTCCGCCCGTTAGCACCCCCCATGGAACTCATAGGGGGAGATACTAGAAACCGATTGGCCCGCCTGGATGGTCCAATCGGCGACCAGAATCGAGGACCATTTGGCGGATCTCCACCTCTCCGTGGACCGTACGGCGGGCGGCGTGACCGCGCAGATCGCCGGTGAGCTGCGCGCCGCCGTACGCCAGGGCAGGCTGGCCCCCGGCGCGCGCCTGCCCGCCAGCCGCGACCTGGCCAGAGACCTCGGCGTCTCCAGGGGCGTCGTGGTCGAGGCGTACGAACGGCTGGTCGCCGAGGGCTTCCTGATCTCCCGCGTGGGCGCGGGCACCCGCGTCGCGCCCGCCGCCGTGGCCCGCGGCCCCGCCCAGGACACCATGCCCCCGCACGCCTACCACGGGGTGCGCGCCACCACCCCCGACCTGACGGAGTTCCCGCGCGAACGCTGGCTGGCCGCCCTGCGCCACGCCCTGTCCACGATGACCAGCGACGCCTTCGACTACTCCGACCCCGGCGGGGTGCCGCCGCTGCGCCGCGAACTGGCCGCCTACCTGGGACGGGTCCGCGCCGCCGACATCGCGCCCACGGACCTGATCGTGGTCGGCGGGGTCGCCCAGGGCCTGGCCATCACGATCCGGCTGCTGGCGGGGGAGTCGCCCGGGTCCCGCGTACGGCTGGCCGTGGAGGACCCGACCGCCGCCCGTCAGGTCCCGCTGCTGACCTCGTCGGGCGCAGACCTGGTGCACGTCCCGGTGGACGACGAGGGCATCGACGTCGAGGCCCTGGCCCGTACACGGGCACGAGCCGTACTGGTGACCCCCGCCCACCAGTACCCCACCGGAGTGGTGCTCTCGCCCGGACGCCGGGCCGAGCTGATGGCCTGGGCCGCCGAGACCGGCGCGCTGGTCCTGGAGGACGACTACGACGCGGAGTTCCGCTTCGACCGCGACCCCGTCGGCTGCCTCCAGGGCCTGGACCCGGGCCGGGTGGCGCTGTGCGGTTCGGTGAGCAAACCGCTGGCGCCCGGCCTGCGGCTGGGCTGGGTCGTGGCCCCGCGCGGCTTCAGCGAGCGGGTCAGGCAGGCCCGCGCCGACCTGGACCTCGGCTCGCCGGTGATCGAGCAGTACGCCCTGGCGCACCTGCTGGCGAGCGGCGAGTACGACCGTCACCTGCGGCGGATGCGCCGGGAGTACCGCAGGCGCAGGGACGCGTTCGTGGCGGCGGTCGCCGCCCACCTGCCGGAGTTCCGGGTGCGGGGGGTGGCGGCGGGCCTGCACGTCTACGTCGAGTTGCCGGACGGGATCGCCGAGGTGCGCGTCGCGGACGCGGCCCGCGACGCGGGGATCATCGCCGAGCCCGTCGCCCCGATGCGGGGGCGGCCCGGCGGCGTCGGGGCCGTCGTGGCCGGCTTCGCCCGCCTGCCGCCGCACCGCGCCGACCCCGCCGTACGCGCCCTGGCCGCCGCGCTCTGACCTCCGGCGCGAACGGGTTTCCGCGCGCCGGAAACGGGGAGAGGAAGGGATCGGGCACAATCGAGGACGCGTCGTGCGTGCCCGGATGTACGGGCCGCGTCACGGAGGTGAACCGATGAAGACCGCGGGGGCTCCCATCGCGTGGGGCGTCAGCGCGATGCCCGGCTGGGGGTACCAGCTCGACCGCGCCCGGGTGCTCGCCGAGATGCGCGATCTCGGGTTCGCCGCCACCGAGCTGGGCCCGCCCGGCTACCTGCCGCCCTCGCCCGCGCGCCGCGCCGCGCTGCTCGCCGAGTACGGCCTGCGCGGTCTGGGTGGATTCACCCCTCTTGTGCTGCACGATCCCGCGTTCGACCCGGTGCCCGACGTACGTGCGACGCTGCGCGGATACCGCGACGGCGACGTCGAGATCGCCATCTTCGCCGCCGTCGCCAACGGCCCCGACTACGACCTGCGCCCCCAGCTCGACTCGACCGGCTGGAAGACCCTCCTGACCAACCTCGGCAAGATCGTCGAGGAGGGCGAGCGGTTCGGCCGCACGGCGGTGCTCCACCCGCACGCGGGAACCGCCATCGCGAACGCCGACGAGGTGACCCGCCTCCTCGACGAATCCGACATACCGCTCTGCCTGGACACCGGCCACCTGCTGCTCGGCGGCACCGACCCGGCGGCGCTCGTCCGCGCGGCCCCGGAGCGGATCGCGCACGTCCACCTCAAGGACGTGGACGCCGAGCTGGCCGCCCAGCTCAGAGCGGGCAACCTGACCTACACCGAAGCCGTGCGCGCCGGCCTCTTCCGGCCCTTGGGCGAGGGCGAGCTGGACACCGCCGCCGTCGTGGCCGCCCTCTCCGGCACCGGATACGACGGCTGGTACGTCGTGGCCCCCGACACGGCCCTCACCCGCGAGCCCCCGCCCGGCGAGGGGCCCATGACCGCCGTCCGCGCCTCCCTCGACCACCTGGCGGGCCTCACCTGAAGCCAAGGCGGCTCACTGCTGGGGGGTCTGGCTGCGGTCGATGAGTTCCAGTACCGCCTCCCGGATCTCGCGCATCACCTCGATCGTCTCGGCGCCGGCCGCGGCGATGGCCGGTCCCTCCGGCGCGGCGGGCGGGTCGAGCAACTGGGCCAGGGTGTCGGCGAGGACCGCGTCGGGGTCGGCCGGACCGGGCGGGGCGGCGTCGGGGTCGGCGATGGCGGTGAGAAATCCGGTGGTCACGGCGTGCACCATGTAGGTCAGGTCCAGCAGCGGGCGGTCCTGGCGGATCAGCCGGTGCCGGTGCAGGATCGGCATGCCCGCCTGGCACATGGCGCTGGGCGTGGTGCGGTCGAGGAGTTCGCCGTAGCCGTCCTGCTGCGTGAACAGCCGCAGCAGGTCGGCCTCGCTGCGGTACAGGCGGCGGGCCAGCGGGAGCCTCAGCCCCGTGCGGATCAGCAGCGGCCCGAAGCGGCGCGGCAGTACGGCGGCCGGGTCGGCGACCACGCTGGCGATGGCGTCGTCCAGGAAGGTCAGCAGGTCGCGCGCGAACAACCCGAGGATCAGGTCTTCCTTGGTGGGCCAGTACAGGTAGACGGTGCCCTTGCCGACCCCGGCCACCCGGGCGATCTCGGTGACGGTGACCTTGCGCACGCCATGGTCGAGCACCAGTTCGCGCGTGCTGTCCAGGATGCGGGCGGCTTTTCGCGACTGGTGCTCGATCAGTGGGGTCACCTGGGCTCTTCCTCTGCTTTCGCGGCCGGGTGCGTGCACGGCCGAGTACATGCACGGCCGAGTGCGTGCGCGACCGAGTGTTCGCGCGGCCGAGTACTTTCGCGGTCGAGCCGGAGTCACACGGCGGCTACGTCGAACTCCTTGTTCCTCATGTCTATTATCTTGGTCACGACCGGCCGGGTGGCCGGGTTGCGCATGAGGTTGATCATCAGCTTGCGGGTGAACTGCTCCCTGCGGTCGTGCGGCGTGAACAACGTGCGCATGGCCAGTACGCCGCTCTGCTCCTTGTGAATGAACGGCCGCATCCGGTTCTCCCACGCCCGCAGTGCGCCCGGAATGTCCGCGGAGTGCCGCCGCAGCAGGGTGCCCAGCGCTTCGCCCCCGGCGATGGCGCTGGAGGCGCCCATGCCCGAGTACAGGGTCAGGCACCAGGCGGCGTCGCCGACCAGGACGACCCGCCCGCGGTGCCAGCGCGGCATCTTGACCTGGTTCACCGAGTCGAACAGGTGCTCCGGGGCATTGTCGAACGCCGTGAACAGCTTCTCCAGCAGGGGGCCCGGCCGCTGCGGGCCGAACGCGGCACGGATGGACTCGATCGCCGGCCGGCCGAACTCGGCGTCGATGTCGTTGGTGCGATAGGAGAACAGCAGGCCGGGTCCGTGGTCGCGGAACGCGAACGCCCACACCGAACGTCCCGGCTCTGCCAGGACCAGGCCGTCGTTCAGGCCGAAGCCCTCGATCGGCCCGTCCGCCACGGTCGCGCCGATCATGTAGTTCAGCGGGTGCAGGTACTTCTGCGGCCCGAAGACCAGCTCCCGCACGGTCGAACGCATCCCGTCCGCGCCCACCACCAGGTCGAACCGCTCGGTGACGGTGCCGCCGGAGACGGTGTTGCGCAGGGTGACCTCGGCGCCGGATTCGTCCTGGGTGATCTGGGTGGGCATGGTGGCGTACCGGATCTCCACATCGTCCGGCAACGCGGAGAACAGCGCCTGCTCGATGTCGCCGCGCATCAGCACCTTGGGCCTGCCGGGCAGGCCCGCCGGGCTCAGGCCGGGGGTACGCCGCCCGGCCCGGTCCACCTCGTAGGAGGCGAGCGCCGGGCTGCTGCGGTCGCCGATCCCCTCCAGCACGTCCAGCCGCCGGGCCGAGGTGATCCCGGTACCGAAGAGCATGACGAAGTACCCGCTTGAGCGGCGTTGCGGGGAACGTTCGATCACCACCGGCTCCCAGCCGATCCGCCGTAGTCGCAGCGCGGTGGCGAGGCCCGCGATCCCGAGCCCGACGACCAGCGCACGACCGCGCCCGCTTGTGTCCGCCATGACGCTTCCCTTCATCGACGTCTGTTTAGACGAACTGACCATATCGGTCACTTTGGTCAGCCGCCGACGCGGGTACGCGTAAAACGGCCGGGCCTGCCGCGCGTGCTGGTCGGCGGCACGCCCGGCAGGCCCGGCATATCGGGTTATGGGTTGTCGTAGCCGATCCAGTTGATGTGCCAGCCGTACTGCTGCGCGTGCGCGGGCGTCAGCCCCGCCCCGTCACGCCACTGCACGTAGACCCGGAAGCCGGTGGCGGTGGGGGAGTAGATCGCGCTGGGCCCCACCAGACCCCACTGGGTGCCCGTGCCGCCCACCGAGCTGACGTAGATCGGGGCGCCGGTGAAGCGGCCGGAGGTGGTGTCCACGTCGATGTAGATGCCGTTGGCCCCATAGGGCTGCCAGCCTTGCCCGGGTGCGGTACTGCCTGCGGCGATACGTGCGGTCGGCATAGCGGTCCTCTCGGATCGGAAACGACTTCGCTCACGAAGAGTGTCCGTACCATCGCCGCCTGTGTCGATACGTTAAATCCTGCCCCAGGGGCCACCTAAGCCAGGCGAAGCGGTAAGAGGGTCACTGCGATGCGGCGGCCGGCTTGATGGCGTAGTCGCGCAGGCCGTGTTCGAGCAGGGCGAAGGCATGGGTGCCCGCCCGATGCACGTCCGTGGCGATCATGCGCGGGTCCTCCAGCGAGGCCGCCCGGCGGCGGACCTCGCCGATGAGCGTGCGATGCACGCCGATCAGGGCGTTGGCCGCGACGCGCGGGCCGATGTCGTCCTCGTCCGCGCCGACCTCCTCGGCCAGCAGCCCGGCCAGGTCCTCGGTGTACCCGGCGATCACCTGCTGCTCGCGGGCCCGGAGGGTGGGACTCTCGGTGATCACCCGGTTGATCGTGCGCAGCCGGTCGAGCGCCTGGGCGTCGCCCCCCTCGATCCGGCCGAGCAGCCCGCCGACGCCGTTGAGCAGGAAGCGGCGGCAGGCGACGAGCGCGGATTCGCCGGGCTCGCGCTCGCGCACGGCCGCGATCAGGCGGTCGCCGAAGTCCTCAAGGCCGGAGAAGAACAAGCCCTCCTTGGTGGGGAAGTACTTGAACACGGTGGCTTCGGAGACCATCGCCGCGCGGGCGATCTCGGCCACCTTCACCTGCTCGAAGCCCCGGTCGGCGAACATCCGCCAGGCCGTCTCGGCCAGCAGCCGCCGCGTCTGCTCCTTCTTGAACTCCCGAAGTCCCATGCCCAATAGAGTAGCAAAGAAGGTAGAGTTACCCTATATTCAGAGTCACCCTACAAATTCTGAGGAGTGTGTGATGACCGCAGCCACCGACGTACTCGACCTCGTCCACCGCTGGGCCGCCGCCGAAGAGGCCAACGACCCCGTCGCGCTCGACGCCCTGCTCGCCGACGACTTCGTGGGCGTGGGGCCGCTGGGCTTCGTCCTGGGCCGCGACCAGTGGCTCGGCCGATTCGGACACGGGCTGGTCAACCGGTCCTTCGTGATCGAAGACCCGAAGGTGCACGAGTACGGCACCGCCGCCTATGTCGTCGGCGTGGACGTCCAGGAGACCACCGCCAAGGGCCGGGACGTCTCCGACCGCTTCCGCGTCTCCATCGCCGCCGTCTGCCCTGACGACCGCTGGCTCATCGCGGGCGTCCACCTCGGCCCGCTCAAGCCCCCCGCCGGCCACACGTCGGGCTGGTGAGGAGCGTCATGCGAGTCAGCATCAACGTCACCAACTACTCATGGCCGGGCGGCCCGGCGCGCATCCGCGAGGAACTGATCCGGCTCGCCGAGGCCGCCGACGAGAGCGGCATCGACACCCTGTGGGTCTCCGACCACCTGATCCAGGCCGACCCGAACGCCGGTCCCGATGAGACCGACATGCTGGAGGCGTACACCGTCCTCGGCTTCGCCGCCGCCCGCACCGAGCGGGTGAGGCTCGGCACGATGGTCACCGGCGTCACCTACCGCCCGGCCACCCTGCTGGTCAAGGCGGTGACCACGCTCGACGTACTGTCCGGCGGCCGCGCCTGGCTGGGCATCGGCACCGGCTACCACCAGCGCGAGGCCGACGCGATGGGCCTTCCCCTGCCCCCGCTCGCCGAACGCTACGAACGCCTGGACGAGACCCTGCGCATCGCCCTGCGCATGTGGTCCGGCGACGATTCCCCCTTCGAGGGCACCCACCACCACCTGACCGGCCCCTCCACCGACCCCCGCCCCCTCGCCCCTTCGGGCCGCCCCAAAATCCTCATCGGCGGCACCGGCGAACGCAAAACCCTCCGCCTCGTCGCCCAGTACGCCGACGCGTGCAACCTCTTCGACGTCCCGGACGGCGGCAAGACCATCCGCCACAAACTCGAAGTCCTCGCCCGCCACTGCGACGAACTCGGCCGCCCCTACCACGAAATCGAGAAAACCCTCTCCACCCGCCTCGCCTCCGGCGAATCCCCCGACTCCTTCACCCACCGCTGCACCGAGGCCGCCACCCTCGGCATCGACCACATCACCGTCATCACCCCGGGCCCCTGGACCCCGGCCCACCTCACCACCATTTCCACCGCCCTGAAGTCCCTCTGACTTGAGCGCCCCCCGGTGGTCAGAAAGTGGGCACCGGACGGACTGGTGAGTGATCATCGGCAGGCGGCAGCCGGCTCGGCCTCGTGCCGGTAAAGCCCGAAGTGCAACGGGTGCGGTGGGCGAGGCCGCTGAGGTCACTCGAATTCGTTCTGGCGTGCCCGCTGGCACGCCATCTTTCAGGGGCACTTCATGACAGGACGGTTATTGGCCGTGTCCGGCCCGCGGAAGACCCCGGCCAGGCAGGCCGGCGTTGAGCGCGGCAACTCAACCGCAGCGCGGTCGAACGGCATCCGGGGCCCTCCCGGCACAACGTGGGCAAAAAGTGAATACAAAACGGCATAGTGCATGGTCAATGAGATGGTGAACACTCGCGTCGGGTGATCGACCCACGAGGTCGTGTACGGGTCCCGCCAGAAAGGCCGGGATCAACGGCCCGATCAGAAGTTCGCACCTGTTCACCCGATCACCGTCAGCGTTCCGACTCGCGTCCCCACTCGGCTCGCCCGTGCCGTCATTTGATGGACGACCGGCGAGTACGTCTCCTGTAGCGGTCGCCGACAGGGGGGTGAACCGGTACGCCCTGGCCGGGCGAGGCTCCGCCCCGTGCCATTGACACATGATCTGTGCTGAAGGGAACGTCGTGAACCATCGTCCATCCCCCTTACCACCCCGTAGCGGGCGGGCCCGGCAAGCGACCCGGCTCATCGCGATCGTGGTCTCCGTCGCGTTGATGCTGACCGGTGTCGCCGTACCCGGGCACGCGCAGGCGAGACCCTCGCTGAACCCGTGCGAGGCACCGGCCGGCGCCACCGCACTGCCGGCGGGTGTCCTGCCGCCGGTGACCGGGCAGAAATCCGCGATACGCCTGGTCTGCGCGGCCGATGCCCCGGCCGACCTGGCCGCCCTGACGACGGCCGACGACGATGTGGTGGTGACCTTCGAGGTGGCCGGGGCCAACAGGGCCCATCTGGAGGAGGAGGCCGCCAAGATCCGCCGGGCGCAGGAGAATGGTCAGTCACTGGGCGACTACATCATTTCCAGCGTCGAGTCGCACAAGCTGGGCGTCTATCACCCCTCAACGGCGGGGTTCGGGTTCAACGGGTCCGTCAGGGTGATCGACAACGGGCTCGCGCTGGTGATACCGGCCGACCAGGTCGGCACGGACGCCAACTGGTGGCAAAAGCTCGCCGCCTTCTGGGTGGCATTCGCCGCAGGCGTCTTGATGGCGTCGTTGTGCCTGCTCACGTTCGGGGCGACGGTCCCGCCGGCCGCCGGGCCGATCTGCGGGGCCTTCGGCGGGTTCACCAAGGGCCTCACCAGCGAACTGATGTTCGCCTACTTCGACAACAGGCAATTCGACAAGGACGTCTGGACCGAGGCGTTCGCCGTGGCGCTCTCCTACGCCGTCGAAGGGGCCCTGCTGGGGAGTCTGCTGGGCTGGGTGGAGGTGTACGGGAGCACCCTGCTGACGCGGATCGCTGATGCGGTGCGAGCGACCGGGGGATGGATCGGCAAGTCGTTCGTGGAGGCGCTGATCTACGTGGGCGTGGGCGTCGTGGCCGTCGGCGTGCGAGTCGCCCGCAAGCTCAAGGACCTGCTTGAGGGCGTGGGCGCGCGTGATGAATTGCGGAAGCGGGATCTCAAGATCATGCCGCTGGGCGACTCCATCACCTACGGCATCGGCAGCTCGACCCAGTCCAGCTACCGGGCCGACCTGTGGCGGAAACTGAACGAGGAAACCGCCGCCGAGACGAAGGCCAAGGTGGCGGCGGCGCAGCGGGTGGACTTCGTCGGCTCCCAGCAGTCCGGGCAACTACCCGACCGCGACAACGAGGGCCATTCCGGCGCGATGATCGGCCAGATCGCACAGTGGGCCGACGACGCGGTCCCCGCGTGGCGGCCCAACCTCGTGCTGGTGCACGCCGGGACCAACGACATGGACCGCGGCGACGCCGGCGCGGCACCGGCCGCGCTGGGCTCGCTAATCGATGAGGTCCTGAAGGACGCGCCCAAGGCGGCGGTGGTCGTGGCCACCCTCGTGCCCTCCAAGACCCCGGCCGTCAACGCCAGGATCACCACGTTCAACGGGCGCGTCCGCGACCTGGTCGCCGAGCGGGCGCGGGCGGGCAGGCACGTCGTGCTGGCCGACATGTCCGCGGTCACGCCCGCTGACCTGGTCGATTCGCTGCACCCGAACGACAACGGGTATCGCAAGATGGCCGACGCCTTCTACGACGGCCTGCTGGAGGTCGCCGAGAACGGCTGGATATCCGATGTCGAGAAGGTGACGTGCGATGACACCCGGGGCCGGTGGATCGCGCGCGGGCAGATCGCCTCCGGCACCCGCGAGGCCAAGGACGAGTTCGTCACGTTCGCCGACATGGACGGCGACAAGCGGGACGACTACCTCAAGGTGGACATGAAGACCGGGGCCGTGCAGGCGTGGCTCAACCGCGACCAGGACGGCAAGCCCGGCTGGCATCCCCGCGGGCAGATCGCCTCCGGCACCTCTCCGGGCCAGGATGAGTTCATCCGATTCGCCGACATCGACGGCGACGGCCGCGATGACTACCTGCTGGTCAACAGCGACAATGGGTCGGTGAAGGCGTGGCTGAACAAGGGCGGCGACGTCGATGGCCGGCCGGGCTGGGAACCGCGCGGGCAGATCGCCTCTGGTACGCCGGGCAAGGGGCGGCTGGTGTTCGCCGATGTCGATGGCGACAAGCGGGCCGACTAC
Source organism: Spongiactinospora rosea (assembly GCF_003315795.1). Classification (GTDB taxonomy): domain Bacteria; phylum Actinomycetota; class Actinomycetes; order Streptosporangiales; family Streptosporangiaceae; genus Spongiactinospora; species Spongiactinospora rosea. The sequence goes on along the minus strand of NZ_QMEY01000007.1, from coordinate 233,049 downwards.
CTGCGGGTGGACATAGACACGGGGGCCGTGCACGCCTGGCTCAACAAGGGCGGGGATGCGGGCGGTGCGCCCGGCTGGGTCGATCGGGGGCAGATCGCCGCCGGCGGGGTACTCGAGGACGGGGACTACGTCGAGTTCGCCGATGTGGACGACGACGCCAAGGCGGATTACCTGACGGTCAACGGCGAGACCGGGGCGGTCAAGGCGTGGCTGAACAAGGGCGGCGACGCCGATGGCGAGCCGGGCTGGCAGCCGCGCGGGCAGATCGCCTCCGGGATCGAGAAGGGCGAGGGCCAGGAGCGGGCGTTCGCCGACCTCGACGGCGACGGGCGTGATGACTACCTGGTCTATGGCCTCAAGGGCGGCCGAGCTCAGGCGTTCCTCAACCGGGGCGGCGACTCCGGCGGCGAGCCCGGCTGGAAGTCGCTCGGACAGATCGTTGACCGCCTCGACGAGGAGTACGTCACCTTCGCCGACATCGACGGCGACAAGCGCGATGACTATCTGAAGGTCGATCAGGCGACCGGGGCCGTGCAGGCGTGGCTGAACCGGGGCGGCGACGCCGATGGCAAGCCCGGCTGGCACCACCGTGGGCAGATCGCCTCCGGCACCTCTAGAGGTGAGGAGGAGTACATCCGTTTCGCCGACATCGATGGTGACGGCCGCGATGACTACCTGGTGGTCACCAACGGCAACGGGTCGGTGAAGGCGTGGCTGAACCGCGGCGGCGACGCCGATGGCAAGCCGGGCTGGGAGCCGCGCGGGCAGATCGCCTCGGGTACGCCGGGCAGCGGCATGCCGGTGTTCGCCGACGTCAACGGCGACAAGCGGGACGACTACCTGCGGGTGGACCAGCAGACCGGTGCCGTGCACGCCTGGATCAACTCCGGCGGCGACCAGGACGGCAAGCCCGGGTGGATCGATCGCGGGCAGATCGCCGCAGGTGTAGGACACGGGGATCTGGAGTCGATCGAACTCGCCAATGTGGACTGCGACGCCCGGGCCGACTACCTGGTGGCCAATGTGAGGACCAAGGCCGTGCGGGCGTGGCTGAACCGTGGCGGCGACCAGGACGGTAAGCCGGGCTGGGTCGAGCGCGGGCAGATCGCCTCGGGTGTCGATGTCGGCGAGGGCAAGCTGCTGACGTTCGCCGACATGGACGGCGACGGGCGGGATGACTACCTGGTGCTCGATTTCGACAAGGGCAGCGTCCAAGCCTGGATCAACAAGGGCGGCGACCCTGCCTGACGGCCATCTGACCGATGACACATGCCGGGGCGGCGCTGTCAAGGCCGCTCCGGCATGCCGGGGCAGGGCGGCGCGCCCTGCTTGGTGGCGTCGTCAGGATGCCAGCTCTTCGTGCAGGTAGGCGTGGAATTCGCGGACGTGGATGGTGGTGGCGTGGGGGTGGAGGGTGGTGGCGAAGTGGGTGAGGCGGTCGCGGAGGCGGGTGGAGGAGAGGGTTTTGGTGGCGGGTACGGCGGTGCGGGCGGAGTCGATGGCGTGGTCGAGTTCGCCCATGCCGAGGTAGGCTTCGGCGGCGCTGATCCGGGTGAGCTGGGCGGAGCGGGATCGGGCCTGGTCGTAGGCGGGGAGGATGCCTTCCAGGAGTTCGGCGGCCTTGCGATGCCGGCCGATCAGTGACCAGCAGACGGCGGCGTCGGCGACCGGCTCGGTGGGGAGGTACCAGGCCACCCAGTGTGGGTCACGGTTGGTGGTGCCCTGGGCGTAGGTGTCTTCGGCCGCGTGCAGCAGGTGGGCTACCTCGGCGCTGGTGTGCGAGTCACGCGTGTCGGACCGGGCGGCGCACAGGGCCGTGGCCCAGGCTTCGCGGTTCAGCAGGAGCGCGATCACGCGGGGTGGGGCCTCGGCGGATCTCGCCGTCGCGAGGGCGGCGCGGGCCAGGCGACTGGCCCATTCCGGTCGGCCGACATAGATGGCCTGGTGGGTCATCGCGGTCAGCAGCCAGGCGGCGGTCAGCGTGTCGCCGCCGATCTTGGCGAACTTAAGCGCCTGGCCGTAGTAGTGCTGGGCCTGTCCCTGGTGGCCGAGATCGAAGGCGGTCCATCCGGCGAGCTGGGTCATCGCGGCTGCGGCGGTCATCAGGCGGGCGCCCACCCGGGCGTCGTACCGGCCGCGTAGAAGTGGGGCCACGGTGGTGTGCAGATAGTCGATGATCGCCGGTCGTACCAGGCCCGCGCCGAACTGATGGTCCATCAGGTTGAACGCCCGCCAGGCTTCCATGATCCGATCGGCGTCGGAGACGCCCACCGCCGGGCCGCCGCCCTCGTGCGCGGCCACGGTGACCGTACGGCCGTAGGCCCACTCCGACAGCCAGCCGCCGAGCGCCGCAGGGACGAACGGCAGCGCCGCCAGGGTGTGGCGCCGCTCGGCATCCATGTCGCACCTCCACAGACGCGCGGACGCCACCACCGTACGTTCCACCGATAGGTCGGAGAAGTCGGGAATTGGGCATATCTCCGTTTCGACCGCATCGCTCGGGAAGCCGTCGTCACCGTCGAGCCAGCGTTCGATCTGGGCCGGTGGTACGTCGAAGACCTGGGCCATCCGCGCCCGGTACACCGGCCGCACCCCCTGAATCCCGCGCTCCCAGCGGCTCCACGTGGTCATCGACACCCACAACGCCTCGGCCGCCTCCTCCTGCGTCATCCCCAGCCGCCGCCGAGCCCGCCGCAACTCCACCCGCTCGCCCACCGCAGACCCCTTCGCTTCAAGTCATCGATCGATCACTCATTGTCAACGAGTGCGGGGATGGCCGGGCGTGACGACCAGAAAACGCCTACCGCCGTCGGGGTGACCGCTGACGGCGTGGATTCCTTCTGCCGTTCACGCGGCGCGCGGCGGTTTTCTGCTGCGGCCGGGACTACATACGGTCACAGGGAGAACACGCATGAGCCAGTACCTCCACGTCACCCCGCTGCCCCCCACCGGAGCGGCGGTCGGCCGGGCGCGTGCCGTACTGCGGGAGGTCCTGCTGGAGGCGACTCCAGGCGACCTCTACGACGCCGAACTGGCCCTGGCCGAGATCGCGGGCAACGCGGTGCGGCACGCCTGCCCGCCGTACGTGCTGCGCATGGTCATGGTCGGCGGCCATCCCGTGTGGTGCGAGGTCGTGGACGGTCGCCCGGCCGGGCTGGCGACGATCCTCGACGGGCTGAGCCCCGCCGACGCGCCCGGCTGTGACGAACTGTTCGCGGACGGCGGGCGGGGACTCCTGCTTGTACGGGAGCTCAGCGACGGCTGCTGTGGCGCCTATGCGCTCCGCTCCGGCCGGGCCAAGGCGGTGGGGTTCGCGCTGCCGGTGGCCGTCGGAGCGCACGGGCCGGTACGGCTGCCGCCCGGGCGGTTCGGGTGGCTCGCCCATTTCGCGGTCATGTCTTGAACCGGGCGTCACTTCGGGAGGCTGCGGCCCTCGAACTGGGTCATGCTGAGGGTGCCGGTCGTGCCGCGCAGGCCGAAGCCGTAGCGGTACTGCTGCCGGGCCTGCGGGGTGGCGAACAGGTCGGCGATGAAGGCGGTGTGGAGTCGTCGCCAGGTGCCCGCGTGCTCGACGTAGGACGTGACGCGGTCGCGGGTCAGCAGGACGGCGAGGCGGTCGCCAGGGGACAGGCCGAGCGGGATCTGATCGGGCGCGGAGCGCAACTCGCCGCCCACCCGCAGGTCGAATCCTGTGGTCTTGCGGGTGTTGTTGTACCAGGCGGTGATGTAGTCGTCGTGGTCCTTCACCCAGCCGACGAAGACGCTGTCCTCGGGCTGGCCGGTGCTCGCGAACGTGCCGATGGTCAGCACGCTGACGGCCTGGTCGGAGGGCAGGCGTGCGGGGCCTGCCAGCAGGCTGAAGTACGGCTGGGTGCTGCTTCCGCTGAACCGGCCCGCGCCGACGTTTATCTGCGGGCGGACCTCTTTGGGGTACGGCTGGTGCGCGGTGTACCGGGCGGTGGTGTCGGCGGTGAAGGCGTCGTCGAGATCGACCTGGGAGAGTGCGGTGAGGTCGAGGGTCGCGTCCGGTTCGAGGCGGACGGCCTGGGCCCGGACGCCGAGCAGCGACGGCGCGATGAGCACGCCCGCCGCGACGAGCAGTACCGCCGCCACGGCCACGATCGCGATCTTCAGCGTACGGGAGTGACCTCGGGGCGGGGTGTCCGCCGCCCCGCCCGGCAGCCCGGTGGGCACGCCGTCCAGCGCCCCGGGTGTCGGCCCCGCCCCGCCGGGCGCGACGAGCGTACCGCCGCCCGGTTCCGCCACAGCCGCCGAGCCCGGAACCGAGCCCCCGGCTCCTGGGGCCGCCGACCCCGCCGACGTCCATGCGACGGCCGGATCCGACGGCCCCGAGATCCCTGGAGTCCCCGAGGCCCACGGCCCCGAGGACGCCGCCTCGTGAGGAGGCCCAGGCGTACCGGGCACTGCCGAGATTCCCGGAGCTGCCGAAGCCCACAGCCCCGAGGGGGCTGGTGTGTCGGGACCCGCCGAGACCCCTGGCCTTGAATTCGCCGGACTTGCCGGGCTCCGTGGATCAGAGGTGGGGGGCAGTGGGACTTCGGACTCTGGAGTCGCCGGGGTCCATGGGTCCGAGAGGTTTGGTGTGTTGGGGCCCGGTGGGGCCTCTGGTGCCGAAGTCGATGGGCTTGCTGGATTCCATGGGCGTGAGGCCGGTGGTTCTGCCGAGGTCGGCGGCGTGTGGGGGGCTGCGGGGGGCTGGGGACCGGAGGCCGCCGCCAGGGCGGGGGCGCTTGCCGCGTGGGAGATGGCCGGGACTGAGGACTCCGGAGACGCGGGGCTCATTGGAGCGGCCGGAGTTGCCGAGGGCTGTGATCCGGAGAGGCGTGACTCCGCCGATCTCCCCGGGGTGTCCCGGTTCGCCGGGGCCCATGGGGCGGGGGTGGCCGCTGGTGAGTTGGGGATCGACGAGATTTCGGGCGCTGAAGCCGCCGGATTCCACGGTCCGGCGGGAGCGCCGGGGGTGCTCCATGGCTCCGCGGGCCCGGAATCGCCCGGGGGCGGTGGGAGGGGGAGGGCGGGGTTGTCGTGGCTGGTCAGGGATTGGAGGAGTTGGGTGGCGGTGGGGCGGGCCGCGGGGTCTTTGGCCAGGCAGGCGGCGACCAGGGGGAGCAGGCGGTCGGGGACGCCGGTGAGGTGGGCCTCGTCGTACGCGATGGCGTGCAGTACGGCGGGCACGCCCGCCCCCGGGAAGGCGGGGCGCCCCGTGGCCGCGTAGACCATGGTGCCCGCCCAGGAGAACAGGTCGGAGGCCGGGGAGACGGGGGAGCCGGTCAGTTGTTCGGGGGACATGAACGACGGCGTGCCCATCAGGCCCCTGGTGCTGGTGGTGTGGCCGGAGGCGCGGGCGATGCCGAAGTCGATGACCACCGGACCCTCGGGGCCGAGGATTACGTTGCCCGGCTTGAAGTCGCGGTGCAGCACCCCGGCCGCGTGGATCGACGCGAGCGCGGTGAGGGTGGCCACCGCCAGGCGTTCGAGGCCGCTGCCGGTGCGCGGGCCCTCGGTCTTGACGAACCGCTCCAGCGACGGCCCCGGGACGTATTCGCTCACGATGTACGGCCGGCCGCCGACCAGGCCGGTGCCGATGACCTTGGCGGTGCAGAAGGTCGCGACGCTCGCCGCGACCTCCGCCTCGCGCCGGAACCGCCGCCGGGTCTCGTCGTCGCCCGCGAGCCAGGAATTGAGGACCTTGATCGCCACCTGGCCCCCGGCGGCGGACTCGCCCAGGTAGACCGTGCCCTGACCGCCCTCTCCCAGCCGAGCCGAGATCCGGTATTCGCCGATCTCCGGGAACTCGGGCGCGCGGTGGTCGCTCACGGCGTCACTCCGTGTGGTCGGCGGTCGTGGTGGCCCGTGCTCAGCGTAGACCCGCGCGGGGATCCGGCACGAAGACGGCACCATATTTCACGATGTCGGATATTAACTTGTTCCGGCTGCGGAACTTTCCGTCATTTCGCTTACAGGCCGGAATTTCGTTTAATTGCTCAATCGATGAGCCGGGCGCGCATCTTCCACAGCGCCAGGCACCACATCGCGGCGGCGAAGGCGGCCAGGACGCCGACGTGGAGTAGTGAGTCGAGGCCGAGCCTGCCGAAGACCGCGCCCCGGACCAGCTCGACGCAGTGGTAGAGCGGATTGAACTGCGCCAGCGTGGCCGCCCACCCCGGGAGCTGGGCGATCGGGAAGAACGTGCCCGCGACCAGGAACATCGGGGTCAGCGCGCCGGTGATGATGTAGTCGAAGGTGTTGATCGACGGCACGATCGCCGAGACCCACATGCCGAACAGCGCGAACGCCAGCCCGGTCAGGAAGCCGATCAGCGGCACCAGCAGCATCCCCCAGCTCGGGTCGAGGCCGAAGGCCATGCCGACCAGCATGGGCGCGCAGCCGTAGACCCCGGCCTTGGCGGCCAGCCAGGACGCCTCGGCCGTGACCAGCTCGTGGACGTCTACCGGGGCGGCCAGCATCGCGTCGTAGGTGTGCTGGTAGCTGCGCCGGATGAAGGTGTTGAACATGCCGCCGAACGCGCCGATGAACAGCACGGCGGTGGAGACCACGCCGGTGGCGACGAAGTCGCGGTAGGCGTAGCCGTACATGGTGCCGATGATGGAGCCGAAGCCGTAGCCGAACGCCAGCAGGTAGATCGTCGGCTCGACCATCGCGGCGAACGACGTGGACGGCCAGTAGCGCCGGTAGAGGGCCAGCTCCCTGCGCCACACCGCGCGGACCGGGGCCCACTCGAACAGGCCAAGGCGACCACGGGCGGATGGGGTCGTGCTCATTCGACGGACTCCCCGGTGAGGACCACGAAGACGTCTTCGAGGTTGGCCGGACGTTTGATGCTGGGCGCGCCCAGCCGGTCGGAGACGGCCGCGGGCAGCCGCTCGGCCTGGAGGACCGACACCGAAGGCCCGGTACGCCGGGTCGGGAAGCCCGCCTCGTGGGCGATCTCCTCAAGCCCGGCCAGCCGCTCCGGCGGGCCGTAGTGCTCGTGGACCTCGGCCCCGGCGTGCTCGGCGATCAGCTTTTCGGGGGTGCCCCTGGCCACCACCCGGCCGTGCGACATCAGCGCGCACTCGTCGGCCAGCCGCTCGGCCTCCTCGATGTAGTGGGTGGACATCAGCGTGGTCACGCCCTCGTCGCGCAGCCGGGCCACCAGTGCCCACAGCTCCTGGCGCACCTGCGGGTCGAGCCCGACGGTGGGCTCGTCGAGCAGGACCAGGCGCGGCGTGTGGACCAGGCCGCGGGCGATCAGCAGGCGGCGGCGCATGCCGCCGGAGAGCTTGACCGTCTTGGTGTCGAGCCGGTCGGTGAGCTGGGCCAGCGCGACCGCGCGCCGCACGGCGGCCCGGCGCTCGGCCTTGGGCACCCGGTAGAGGTGGGCGAACACCTCCAGGTTTTCGCGGACGGTCAGCTCCTCGTCGAGGTTGTCCATCTGCGGGACCACGCCCATCAGCGCGCGGGCCTGCTTGGACATCTTCGGCAGGCTCAGCCCGAGCACGGTGATCTCGCCCTCGTCGGCCCTGGACTGGGCGGTGAGCAGGCGCATCGTGGTGGATTTGCCCGCGCCGTTAGGGCCGAGCAGACCGAGACAGATGCCGGTGGGGACGTCGAGATCGAGGTGGTCGACGGCGGTCACGTCGCCATAGCGCTTGACCGCGCCGACGATGCGGATGGCCGGAGCGGAATCGGTCGGTGGATCGGGCGCGAGCGGTGCGCGGAGGGTGCCCATGAAGCCAACTCTAGGGGTTTTCACCGACATTTTTTCAAACGCTTTTTCGGCAGTCGGGCGGCAGTCGGTGGAGAACACGATCTTTCAGCGACCTGGTACGCCAGCTTTTACGAAATTTCGTGACATAACTTTCCGTTACGGTGATCTAGCACCCCAACAGATGGTCAGCGGAGCCCGAGGAGTCTGCTACGGCCCTACCGAGGCGTGCGGGGCTTATTGTCGAAGCATGGAACAACGTCCGGGGGCATGGCTCCCTCGCCTGTCCGAGGTCGGAGAGCGGCTGGCCGAGGAGTGGCACGCCGTACGACGTGCGCGCGAAGGCGCGTCCGGCGCGCCGGGCGGCTCCACCCGGACGCCCGCCCCGCACGAGATGCGCGCCTCCGACGCCGACCGCGAGCGCATCGCCGAGGTCCTGCGCGAGGCGCTGAGCGACGGACGGCTCGGCATGGCCGAGTTCGAGGAACGGCTCGACGTCGTCTACAAGGCCCGCACGCTGGGCGACCTCGCGGGCATCACGGCCGACCTGCTGCCCGCCGACCAGCAACCGCTGAAGCTGGACGGCGGGCAGGTGGCGGCGATCTTCAAGAAGGAGAACCGCGAGGGCCGCTGGGTGGTGCCCGCCGAGCTACCGGTGACGGCGATGTTCGGCACCACCAAGCTCGACCTTCGCGACGCGATCATGCAGAGCCGCCGGGTGGTCATCAACGCCACGCTGGTGTTCGGCGGGCTGGAGATCCACGTCCCCGAGGGGGTCGAGGTGATCCGGGTGACCAAGGACAAGACGGTCACCTTGACCAAGAACCCGGCCGCCCCCGACGCCCCCGTCATCGAGGTCCGCACCCAGAACTTCCTGGGCGAGGTCAAGGTCAAGGAGCCCCCGCGCCGCCGCCGCGGACGCTGGTGACCAGTACGGGCCAGTAGAACCAGTACGAAAGGGCCTCAGCCCGCCGTGTCGAAGTTGATCGCGCTGTAGGCGCGCAGCTTCCACAGCCGGTGCTCGCTCTCGATCTTGCGTACCGTGCCCGAACGGCCGCGCATCACCAGCGAATGGGTGACCGCCGCGCCGCCCTGGTAGCGGACCCCGCCCATCAGCTCCCCCTCGGTGATCCCCGAGGCGGCGAAGAACACGTCGTCGGAACGCACCAGGTCATCGGTGGTGAGCACGGCGTCGAGGTCGTGGCCGGCGTCCAGGGCCCGGCGGCGTTCGGCGTCGTCCTTGGGCCACAGCTTGCCCTGGATCACCCCGCCCAGGCACTTGAGCGCGCAGGCCGCGATGATGCCCTCTGGAGTGCCGCCGATGCCCAGCATCAGGTCGATGCCGGTGCCCGGGCGGGCCGCCATGATGGCCCCGGCCACGTCGCCGTCGGTGATGAACTTGATCCGCGCCCCGGTCTCCCTGATCTCCTTGACGATCCGCTCGTGCCGCGGACGGTCCAGGATGACCACCGTGACGTCGGACGCGCTGGCGCCCTTCGCCCGCGCCACGGCGGCGATGTTGTCGGCCACCGGCGCGTTGATGTCCACCACGGACGCCGCCTCCGGCCCCGTGACCAGCTTTTCCATGTAGAAGACCGCCGAAGGGTCGTACATCGACCCGCGTTCGCTGACCGCGATCACCGAGATCGCGTTCGGCATGCCCAGCGCGGTCAGCCGGGTGCCGTCGATCGGGTCCACGGCCACGTCGCACTCCGGGCCACTGCCGACGCCCACCCGCTCGCCGTTGAACAGCATGGGCGCGTTGTCCTTCTCGCCCTCACCGATCACCACGACACCGTCCATCGACACGGTGTTGATGAGCTGGCGCATCGCGTTGACCGCGGCGCCGTCCGCGCCGTTCTTGTCCCCGCGCCCCACCCAGCGGGCCGCCGCCATGGCGGCCGCCTCGGTGACGCGGACCAGTTCCAAGGCGAGGTTGCGGTCGGGCGCGTGCTCGCCCGTGGCGAGTGCGGATGGTACGGGCGGTTGAGGTGTTTGTTCGGACATTCCGGCGAACCCTCCTGTGTTAGCACCATTCCCGGCAACTGCCTCGATCGTAGTTGGCTGCCTTCCGCCGCCCGGCGGAGGATAATGGCGCCACCATGAGCGACGACGACGAACGGCCGGTGACCGGCGTGACGGTACGCACCTCGGAAAGGGGCGCGGCGACGCGCGGCGCGATACTAGAAGCCGCCAGAGAACTGTTCATCGCCAGCGGCTTCGCCGAGGCCGCGGTCACCGAGGTCGTCGCGCGGGCGGGCGCGAGCGTCGGCAGCCTCTACCACCATTTCTCCGGCAAGGCCGACCTGTACCTCACGCTGTTCGAGGAGTTCCAGGCCCGGCAGACCCAGCGGACCAGACAGGCCGTCCAGAGCGCGCGGGCCGAGGGCGTGGACGACCCGATGCGGCTGTTCACCGCCGGGGCGAGCGCCTACCTGGCCGGGTGCTTAGCCGAGCGGGAGCTGTCGGCGCTGTTCCTGCGCGGCGACGGACCGCCCGGCTTCGACATGATCATGCGGGACCGGCTGCGCAAGTGGACCGAGCGCAACGCGGCGCTGTTCGAGCCGTACGAGCGGGCGTTGGTCGTCGTGCTCACCGGTGCGCTGGCGGTGGCCGTGTCGGAGGTCTCGCTGTCCGACGACGAGGACGCCTCGCGCCGCCTGTCGGACGAGGTCCTGGCCATCGTGGAGGCCATCCCCCGGCCATGACACCTCATGCGCGGGCCGGTCGGGAACGAGACCGGGCCCCGCAGCGGGTAATCTCGCCAACTGTGCAGCGCTTCGCCCAGGGATTCTACGGATACGCCTTCGCCGTCATCGTGTGTTTGGGGATGGTCGGCATCTTCCTGCTGATCACGCCGACCGGGCGGTCGGAGCACATTCCCCAGGTCGACTACAGGATCGACCTGTCCAACGCCCGGCGTACCGCGTCCTACCAGGTGTGGGCCCCCGCCGCCGCGCCGAAGGGGTGGATCCCCACCAGTTCGCGCATGGTCCCGAACAAGGGCACGGTGACCTGGCGGCTGGGCTTCGCCACCGCCGCGCGCGCGCACGCGATGCTGGCGCAGAGCGACGAGAAGCCGCTCGCGGAGTTCGCCGACCGGATGGCGGGGATCGCCAAGTCGGAGGGCACCCAGCGGATCGGCGAGGCCACCTGGGAGCGCCGCTTCCGGCCGGACAAGAAGCAGCGTTCGCTGGTGCGGGTGCTGCCGGAGGCGACCATCGTGGTGACCGGCACCGCCGACTGGCCCGAACTCACCACACTGGCCGCCAGCCTCAAGCCCCAGCCCGCCGCGTAAGACCGCCGCGTAAGACCGTCAGAAGGGCGAGTCGTCGGCGTCGGGCTGCCTGCGCTGGGCCATCGCGGCGGCGAGCTTCACCCGGGCCCCCTGCAGCCACTCCTCGCACAGAGCGGCCAGCTTCTCGCCGCGCTCCCACAGCTCGATCGACTGCTCAAGGGTCAGCCCGCCCGCCTCAAGGCGGCGGACCACCTCGGTCAGCTCCTCGCGGGCCTTCTCGTACGAGGGTGCGTTCTCTTCTGCCACGTGCCTACCCTAGGGCTCCTCATCGGGCCCATGGCCGTCCGCGCGGGCGGTCACCCGGGCGTCGGTGAACCTGATGGTCAGCGCGTCGCCCACCGAGACGTCCGCGGCCCGTCGTACGACCTCGCCCTCGGGGCGCTGCACGATGGCGTAGCCGCGTTCCAGCGTGGCCGCGGGGGAGAGGGCCACCAGGCGGGCGCGCAGGTGTCCCAGGGAGTCTTCCGCGCGATCCAGCGAGCCGCCCAGGCTGCGGCGGACCCGGTCCCTGAACTGGTCCACCTGCTCGGCCCGGCGCTCGATCTCGCGTACCGGATCGGCCAGCGACGGACGCGAGCGTACCGAGGACAGCCAGGCCAGCTCCCGGTCCAGCCAGCCCTTGACCATGCGGCGGCCACGGTCGCGGAGCTGGCGTACCAGGGTGAGCTGTTCGCCCACGTCGGGGACGACCTTCTTGGCGGCGTCGGTCGGCGTGGACGCCCGTACGTCGGCGGCCAGGTCCAGCAGCGGGCTGTCCTGTTCGTGGCCGATCGCGCTGACCACCGGAGTACGGCAGGACGCGACCGCCCGCACCAGCGACTCGTCGGAGAAGGGCAGCAGGTCCTCGAACGAGCCGCCGCCCCTGGCCACCACGATCACCTCGACCTCGCGGTCGGCGTCGAGCCGGGCCAGCGCCTCGGTGACCTCGCCGACCGCGTAGGGGCCCTGGACCGCGACCTCCTCCACCTTGAACCGCACGGCGGGCCAGCGCCGCCGGGAGTTCTCCAGCACGTCGCGCTCGGCGGCCGAGTCACGGCCGCAGATCAGCCCCACCGTGCCCGGCAGGAAGGGCAGCCGCCGCTTGCGGTCGGTCGCGAACAGGCCCTCGGCGGCGAGCAACTGCCGCAGGCGCTCCAGCCGCGCCAGCATCTCCCCGACGCCGACCGGTTTGATCTCCAGCGCGGTGAAGGCGAACGAGCCGCGGTTGACCCAGAAGTCCGGTTTGACGTGGACGACGACGCGCGCGCCGTCCACCGGGCGCGGGACCGTCGCCTCGTACACGCCGCGCGGGCAGGTGACCCGCGCCGAGACGTTCGCGACCGGGTCGCGCAGCGTCATGAACACCGTGCCGCCGCGCGCGGTCAGCTCGGCGATCTCGCCATCGACCCAGATCGTGCCGAGTTTGCCGATCCAGCCCGCGACCATCTGCAGCACGGTCCTGACCGGGATCGGCTGCTCGGGGGAGGTCTTCTGCGCCATGCCAGGAACCTATCGGGCGATGGCTACTCGGCTCCCGCTTCGGCGATCTTGGCGAGGCGGTTCTCGTACATCTTGATGATGTTCGGGCGGTTGGTGGTCGCCTGCTCGTAGGCGAGCAGCGCACGGACCTCATCGGCGGACCTGCCGCGCAGGCGGGCGCGCAGGGACGCCATGCTCAGCTCGGCGTAGTTGGGCATGGGCTCGATCAGGTCGGCACCGGCGGCGGGCGCGGCAGGCTCAGCAGGTACGACGGGTTCAACGACGGGTTCAGCCGCGGGTTCGGCGGCCTTGGCCTTGGCGGCGGGCTTCGCGGGCTCCGCGGGCTCCGCGGCCTTGGCGGGCTCTGCCTTGGCGGCCTTGACGGGCTCTGTCTTGGCGGGCTCGGCAGGCTCGGCGATCTCGGTGACCACCGCGGCCTTGGCGGGCTCCGGCTCCTGCGGCTCTTCGGTCTTTTCCTGCTTCTCCGGAGCCTTCTCTGCCGCCTTCTCGGGGCGCGGCGCGAAGATGACCGGCTCGCGGCGGGCCGGCTTGGGCTCCTCCGTGGCCACGGAGGTCTCCTCGCCGACGGCCGTACGGGCCGCCTCGGCCTTCACGCCCTCCGCCGTGGTGTCGGGCAGCGCCTCCTGCCCCTCGGTCTTCTCCTGCTCCTTGACGGCCTCCTGGCCCGTCTCGGCCTCGTCCTTCGTGCCCAGGCGCTTGAGCCTGGTACGCAGCCGATCGCCGAACAGCAGCGCCTGGCCGACCCCGCTGAGCGTGGTCTGGAGCACGTTCATCGGAAGGTCCTTGGCCTTCGCCTTGAGTCCGTCACGGTCGGAGAACACGTCGCGGACGGACTTCGCGACGTTACGGACGACGTCGGGTAGGGACATAACGGCTCCTCGGGAGGTCTGTCTACTGGACGGCTAGTCTGGCAAAAGACTGGCGCGTCGGGTACGCGAACGCTCGGGTACGCGAGCGGGCGAGCTCCCTCACTCCACGTAGCATGGAGACCATGACGAGAGAGACCCCTGCGAACCGACGTGTGCTCGTTGCCAAGCCTCGTGGCTACTGCGCGGGGGTCGATCGCGCGGTGGAGGCCGTGGAGAAGGCCCTGGAGCGGTACGGCGCGCCCATCTACGTGCGCAAGCAGATCGTCCACAACACCCATGTCGTGAAGACCCTGGAGGAGCGCGGGGCCGTCTTCGTCGAGGAGACCGACGAGGTGCCCGAGGGTTCCATCGTGGTGTTCTCCGCGCACGGCGTATCGCCCGCCGTACACGAGCAGGCCGCCGGCCGTAACCTGCGCACCATCGACGCGACCTGCCCGCTCGTCACCAAGGTCCACAACGAGGCCAAGCGGTTCGCCGCGAAGGACTACGACATCCTGCTGATCGGCCACGAGGGCCACGAGGAGGTCGAGGGCACCGCGGGTGAGGCGCCCGCGCACGTCAAGCTGGTCGACGGGCTCGACGCGGTGGCCGACGTGGAGGTCCGCGACCCGCGGCGGGTGGTGTGGCTGTCGCAGACCACGCTGTCGGTGGACGAGACGACCGAGACGGTCACCCGGCTGCGCGAGCGGTTCCCCAACCTGATCGATCCGCCGAGCGACGACATCTGCTATGCGACCCAGAACCGCCAGGTCGCGGTGAAGGAGATCGCCGCGGAGGCCGAGCTGGTGATCGTGGTCGGCTCGACCAACTCCTCCAACTCCAAGCGGCTGGTGGAGGTGGCGCTCGACGCCGGGGCCGACGCGTCCTACCTGGTCGATGACGCCTCCCACATCCAGGATTCCTGGCTGGAGGGCGTCACCACCGTCGGCGTCACGAGCGGGGCGTCGGTTCCCGAGTCGCTGGTGGACGGGGTGCTCGCCTACCTGGCCGCGCGCGGGTTCGGTGACGTGCGGGAGGTCGAGTCGGTGCAGGAGAGCGTGCGCTTCGCGCTGCCCCACGAGCTGCGCCGCGAGTTGCGCGCCCCGGCCCGGTAGCGCCCGGCCCGGTAGCGCCCGGCCTGGTGGTGCGGCGGCCGGTCAGGTAGTGGGCGGCTGCTCGGCGGAGTCGCGCTGCCTGCCGTACACCTTGGGCTCGAAGTAACCCTCCGGCTCGGGCACGAAGACCTGGGCCGCGGGGGCGGGCGGCTTACGCGGCTCCTCGCCGCCACCACCCCCACCGCTGTCGCCACCGCCGCCGCGGGCGGCGCGCAGCTCCTCGCGCAGCATGCGGACGTTGGCGGGCAGGCCGCGCCGCCAGGCCACGCCGAGCACCAGCGCCGACCCGGCGAACAACCAGGGCGCCCCCGCCGACAGCGACGTGAACAGCCCGAGCCCGAGCGCCTGGATCATGGACGCCGCGCCCAGCGCCCGTACCACCTCGGCGATCAGCGTGGCCGCGAAGAACAGCAGCGGCGGGGTCACCACCAGGGAGAGCAGGTCGCGCGGGTTGATCAGCAGCGCCGCCGCCAGGCAGCCCGCCACGAAGGCCGCGCCCACCGCGAACGACCAGCCGAACAGGCTCGCGAGCAGCTCACCCGCCAGCGTGGCGGCCACGACGGCGGCGATCGCGCCGCGGGCGGTCAGCCGTACGCCGGCCCGCTGCGCGGGTGTCGCGCTCATGGTCGCCCCCCTTGAGCCAAACCGCTTGCCCCCTTGCAGTCTGCACCTGTCCGGCTGTACGGACAGGTCGATGGCCAATTTACCGTCAGGGGACGGGAGGACGCGGAGGTTACGCCCTCTTCCGCCACCAGGCGTGATCCATCGCACCTACTTCGTCCGCAAGGCCCGTTTCGTCGCTCGGCCCGGGTGCGTCGGGCTCGTTCACCAGCTCCGGGCTGGCGAGCGTGCGGGGCAGGTTCTCGATCATCTGCGGCTGGTCGAGGTCGCCGTTCACCACACCGAGGTCGTTCAGGCGGCGGGCGCTGACCATGACCCGGCTCTCCAGCGAGCCGACGGTCTTGTTGTAGGCGTCCACGGAACGGGCGAGCGCGCGGCCCAGCGACTCCACGTTGCGGCCCATCGAGCCCAGCCGTTCGTACAGCTCCTTGCCCAGCTCGAACACCGCGCGCGCGTTCTCCGTCAGGGCCGCCTGCTGCCAGGCGTAGTGCGCGGTGCGCAGCATGGTGATCAGCGTGGTCGGGGTGGCGATGTGGACCCGCTTGCCCATCGCGTACTCCAGCAGCCCCGGATCGCGCTCCAGCGCCGGGGCCAGGAACGCCTCGCCGGGGATGAACAGCACCACGAACTCCGGCGTCGGGCTGAACGCCTGCCAGTACGCCTTGGCCGCCAGCCGGTCCACGTGCTCGCGCAGGTGCCGGGCGTGCGCGTCCAGCCGTACGGCCTGGGTGCCCGTGTCCGCGGACTCGGCGGCCTCCAGGTAGGCGGCCAGCGACACCTTGGAGTCGACGACGATGTTCTTGCCGCCGCTCAGCCGTACCACCATGTCCGGCCGTACCGTGCCACCGGGCGTCACCGCGCTCGCCTGCTCGTCGAAGTCGCAGAACCGCTGCATCCCGGCGATCTCGGCGACCCTGCGAAGCTGCAACTCGCCCCACCGGCCCCGGGCCTCGGGGCGTTGCAGGGCACGGACCAGCGCGTTGGTCTGGGCGCGGAGCTGGTCGGAGCTCTGGCGTACGAGCTCGATCTGCTTGCCCAGCTCCGCCTGCGACGCGCGGTGGCCGAGGTCGCTGTCCCGAAGCTGCGCCTCCACCCGCGCCAGCGTCTCCCGCAGCGGCTCGATCATGTGCTCCACGGCCTGCTTGCGCTGCTCCAGCTCGCCCGCGGCCTCGGCCCGGGAGGTCGCCAGGCGCGCCTCGGCCATCTCCAGGAAGCGCAGGTTGTTAACGTCGAGCGCGCGGGCGGACAGGGCCTGGAAGCGTTCGGCGAGCTGTTCCTCGACGTAGGTCAGCTTGCCCTCGGCCACCTTGGCGCGGGCCTCGGCGTCGGCCGTACGGGTCGCGGCCTCGGCCATCGCCCGCGACCTGCCGAAGGCGTAGCCGATCGCGAAACCGGCGGCGGTGCAGGCGATGACGAGGAGGGCGGTAGCCATGACGTCCACGTCGGCAATGATCCCAGGCCCGCTCCGCGCAGCGGCGGGCCGACACGCCCCCGGGTCCGCGTAGACTCGGCGAACGTGAGCTTGAGCATCGGCATCGTCGGGCTGCCCAACGTCGGCAAGTCCACCCTGTTCAACGCGCTTACCCGGAGCGGTAACGCGCTGGCCGCGAACTACCCGTTCGCCACCATCGACCCCAATGTGGGCGTCGTGGGCGTCCCCGACGACCGCCTGCCCAAGCTGGCGGAGATCCATGGCTCGGCCAAGATCCTCCCGGCCAAGGTCGAGTTCGTGGACATCGCGGGCCTGGTCCGCGGAGCCTCCGAGGGGCAGGGGCGGGGCAACCAGTTCCTCGCCAACATCCGCGAGACCGACGCGATCTGCCAGGTCATCCGGGTCTTCACCGACCCGGACGTGACCCATGTCGACGGCGACATCTCGCCGCAGCGCGACATCGAGACGATCAACACCGAGCTGATCCTGGCCGACCTCCAGACGCTGGAGAAGGCCGTGCCGCGGCTGGCCAAGGAGTCCAAGGGCAACAAGGACCGCAAGGCCGCCCTGGACGCGGCCGAGGCGGCGGTCAAGGTCCTCGACGCGGGCACCACGCTCTACGCGGGGGCCAAGGCCGCCGGGATCGACCTGGCCGACCTGCGCGAGCTGCACCTGCTCACCGCCAAGCCGTTCCTCTACGTCTTCAACCTCGACGCCGACGAGCTGGTGGACGAGGGGCTGAGGGCCCGGCTCGCGGGGCTGGTGGCCCCGGCCGAGGCGGTGTTCATGGACGCCAAGATCGAGTCGGAGCTGGTGGAGCTGCCCGAGGAAGAGGCGCTGGAGCTGCTTCAGTCGGTGGGGCAGGAGGAGTCGGGGCTGAGCCAGCTGGCCCGGGTCGGGTTCGACACGCTGGGGCTCCAGACGTACCTCACGGCGGGGCCCAAGGAGACCCGGGCCTGGACCATCCGCAAGGGCGCGACCGCGCCGGAGGCGGCGGGGGCCATTCACACCGACTTCCAGCGGGGGTTCATCAAGGCCGAGGTCGTCTCCTTCGACGACCTGGTGGAGGCGGGCTCGATCGCGGCGGTCCGGTCGGCGGGCAAGGCCCGTATCGAGGGCAAGGACTACGTGATGCGCGACGGCGACGTCGTGGAGTTCCGCTTCAACGTCTGAACCGTGCGGCGGTCGACGGCCCAGACGGTCAGGGCGCCGAGGGCGAAGGCGGCACCGAGGACGCTGGAGCCCGCCCATCCCGCGGCGGAGTAGATCGCGGTGGTGGCGGTCGCGCCGACGGCGGAGCCGAGGGAGTAGAAGAGCATGTAGCCGCCGATGACGCTGCTCGTCCGGTGCGAGTGGGCGGCGGTGAGCAGGTGCTGGTTGCTGACGTGGACGGCCTGCACCGCGAAGTCGAGAACGACCACGCCCGCGACGACGAGCCAGAGCGACCATGTCGCCTGGCCGGTCGCCGCCCATGAGGCCGCGAGGAGCGCCAGCGCGCTTCCGGTGACGATGCTGCCGCGTCCGGCGTCCGCCCACCGCCCGGCGCGGGCGGCTCCCAGCGCTCCGGCGAGGCCGGCGATTCCGAACAGCCCGATCTGGGCCGTGCTCAGATGCCATGGCGCGGCGGCGAGCGGCAGGGTCAGCCCGCTCCACAGCACGCCGAAGGACGCGAACAGGAAGAACGCGATCAGCCCGCGCGAGACGAAAAGACGCTCGCGGAACAGGCCGCCGAGTGAGAGCAGCACGGCCCCGTAACCACCGCGGGCATCGCGCGGGTCGGCCGGCAGGAGCCGGAGGACGAGGTACGCGAGCGCGAGCAGGAGCGCGGCGAGCGCCACGTAGATGCTGCGCCAGCCCCAGAGGGCGGCGAGCGCGCCCGCGAGCACCCGCGCTCCGAGGATGCCGAGGATGACCCCGGAGGTGACGGCCCCGAGGGTGCGGCCTCGTTCGGTCTCCGCGGAGAGGTCGGCGGCGAAGGCGACGGTGGTCTGCACGACGACCGCGAACAGGCCGGTGAGAGCCAGCCCGGCCAGGAGGAGCCACAGGTCGGCGGCGACCGCGGCCAGGGCCATGCCGGTCGCCGCCAGCAGGAGATGCCCGGCGATGAGCTTGCGCCGGTCGAACATGTCGCCCAGCGGCACCAGAAAAGCCAGGCCGATCAGGTAGCCGATCTGCCCGGCGGTGACGATCCACCCCAGGCCGGCCTCGGCCAGGCCGAGGTCGTCGCCGATCTGGGTGAGGACGGGCTGCGCCACGTAGACGGTCGCGACCGTGACGGCGCAGATCGTGGCGAGCAGCATCCTGCGGTCGAGTGTCGGCTTCATAGGACGCTCTTTCATGGAACGCTCTCAATCAGTAGCAAATTGCAACTGTTCTGACCGTAAGGCAGAATGGTTGCAATCTGCAACTCATCAGGAGGAGCGATGACCGACACGGCGACCCGCGGCGACGGCATGACCTGGACCGACCCCGGCTGCCCCGTCGCGCGCACACTGGATCTCGTCGGGGATCGCTGGACTCTGCTGATCGTCCGCGACGCGATGGACGGCGCGCGGGCGTTCACCGACTTCCAGCAACGGACCGGCATCGCGCGCAACATCCTCACCGACCGGCTGCGACGCCTGGTGGAACGGGGGATCTTCGAGCGGCGTTCGGCCCCGTCCGGACGGCGGCAGGTCTACGACCTCACGGAGGCGGGCCGCGACCTGTTCGCGGTCATCGTGGCCGCGCGCCAGTGGGGGGAGCGGCACGCGTTCGCGCCGGACGAGGCCCATTCCGTTCTCGTCGACTCCGCCGGCGGCCCCCTCCCGGAGATGCGTCCGGTCGATTCACGGGGACGGTATGTTGGTGTGGAGGAGACCTCTGTGGTCAGGCGGTCCTGAGGGAGGCGAGTGCGGATACCAGCTCGACGTTCGGACGTGAGACACCATGTTCGTCCTGCGCGGTCCTCGGATCTGGCCCCTGCGGCGGGAGTCCTCGCCGAGGCGTTCGCGGAACACGCGTGGACGCGCTGGGTTCTGCCCGCCGACGGATACGCGGAGCGCCTCGAAGAGATGCAGCGCCTGTATCTCACGCACGCGCTCGCGCATGGCCTCGTGCTGGTGGACGAGCAGGTACGAGCCGTCGCCGCATTCCTGCCGCCGGACGCGCCGGAGCCCGCCGCCCCGATTCGGCAGCGGCTGGCGGAGCTTTACGGGTCACGCCTGACAGCGCTCGCGGAGCTGGCGCTTCCTGATGCCCCGGCGGGGTCCTGGGCTCTCGAAACGGTCGGCGTGCGTCCGGCCCACCAGGGGACGGGGCTGGGAACGGCCGTGACCTCCGAAGGGCTCTCGATGATCGACGAACGAGGCGAGGCCGTCGCCCTCCGTACCTCGGATGAGCGGAACGTGCGGCTGTACGAACGGCTCGGGTTCACCATCGTCGCGACGACCGAGATTCCCGACGGGCCCATCGTGTACTCGATGGTCCGCGCGGCGGTGCCCCGGTAGTCGGCAGTGCCCTCTGTGCCGGGTATGCGGCTTCGGTTCCTTTACGGCATGGCCTCGTGCCGGCCGCTGCGCCGTACCGGGTCGCGCTCTGGTGCCCGGCGTTTCGCGTGTGTCGTGGCCGCCCGCCGTTCCCAGCACCGGCTAAGGACGGCCCTTCCAGCCCATCGCGCTCTTCGACGGCTACCGGCGTCGGGCTTGGCTCGACGCCGGTGTACGTCGTGTGCCGCGAGTTCTGCTCCTGAATCAGTCGTCGTCCCCCATGACCGTGAGGGCGAAATGGGTTGACCTGGTGGAGTCGCCGGAGGTCGCGGTGAAGGTGATGGGGTGGGTGCCCTGGGGAGCGCTGGTCAAGACGGTGATGGTCGCCGTGATGGATGGATCATTGCGGATGATGTTGACGGTCATCCCCGCAGGGAGGGGGCCGGTGGACAGGGCCACCCGCTGGACCGTCTCAGGCGACAGCTTGATCTGGACGGTGGTGGATCCGCCGGGGCTGACCGTGGCCGAGGGCGGGACGACCGTGATCCCGCTGAGAGCGGGGCCGGAAGGAAGGGGAGTGGGAGTGGGCATCGAGCAGGTCGGCTCGCCGGCCTGGGCGGGGACGTTGATGGCGGTCCACGCGGCCTTGGTCGCCTGCATCTCGGGGCAGCCGTAGAAACTCAGGGCGGCCTGTACGGTGGCCATGCGTGCCCTGCGGTACGACCAGCCATAGGATTTGCGCTGGATCCCCAGATAGAAGATCCGGGCGGCCTTCTGGATGCCGATGCCGACCAGCGGGGACGGGCCCGTGCAGACCGGGCTGGCGGGTTTGCCCGGCGGGTTGGTGCCCTCGGCGAGCAGGTAGAACCAGTGGTCCTGCGGTCCGGGGTCGACCGTTCCCCCCGGGGTTTGGACGTAGCAGTTCTGGTTACCCGTCAGTGAGGGTTTGTACATGTGAATGAGCGGCCCTCCGCCGACTATGTTCACCTCCTCGCCGATCAGATAGTCCGGTTCGTCCAGAGCAGGGGGGTGGTTGACGTAGTGCTCGGTCACGGTGCCGAAGATGTCGGAGGCCGACCTGCGGAGGGACTGCGCCTCCAGGCCGTTCCCGTCGTCGGTACCGGATTTGGCGTAGACGCCGAGGCCGTAGTGCGCGCCGACCAGGTCGAGTGAGGTGAGCTGGTTGGTGCGGGCGCTGTTGTGGCCGAAGACGGCGCGGGCGCCGTCCCAGTAGGCGTTGATGGAGTTCAGGCCGACGGACGCCGGGTAGGAGTGGCCGACCGCGTCGATGCCGTTGCGTCCCAGCCAGTTGCGCAGCATGTCCCAGTGTTTCTGCGCGGCGAACATGACGTCGACGCAGGCGGTCTCCAGGTTGGTGCCGGTTCCGTTGCCCCAGGTGTCGGTCGACTTGGTGTAGGCGGGGCCGCCGAAACCGCCGCAGCTCAGGCCGGGGCGGGTGGGGTCGTTCAGGGAGTACTGGCTCCCGGATCGGGCGGTCTGGATGGTCACCGGGTTGCCGTTGAAGTAACTGTTGCCCGAGCCCAGGAGCGCCCGGCCGGTGCTCGTGGACACCGAACTCGTGGAGACCGTGCTCATGGTCTGCGCGCCGCTCGCCGGCGCCGTCGCGCCCATGGCGACGACCGTCATGAGAGCGAACGCTCCCAGCGTGCTTTTGGGGTACATACGCGATGACTCCTTGTTCGCAAGCGCAAGGAGCCGTGGCCGGCCAGGGCTGCCCCAACGGTGACACCGACACGAGGGGCGCAGAAGCCTATGAATCCCTCATATTTCGGGCGTATGGCGTGTATGGCACTCTCGGCGGACGTACGTGCCGGGGGCCGAAAGGCGTGTTCCGGCCCTGGTGAGGGCCCGCACGGGCGCGGTCGTGGTCCTTGATCAGGAGATCCCGAAGCGGTGAGCTGCCGCCGCCGACCCGATCACGGGTTGACATGAAACCAAAAGGTTTCCTATTGTGAGTCGTGTGGAACTGGTCTTCAAGGCGTTGGCGGATCCGACGCGCAGGGAACTGCTCGACGAGCTGTTCCGGCGGGATGGGCAGTCGCTCAACGCGTTGGCGAGCCGGTTCGCGATGACGAGGGTGGCCGTGGCAAAGCACCTCCGGCTGCTCGAAGAGGCCGGCCTGGTCGTTTCGGACCGGCGGGGAAGGGAGAAACTGCACTTCCTGAACCCCGTGCCGATCCGCATCATCCACGACCGCTGGGTCAGCAAGTACACCGAGACGTGGGCCGCCGGCCTCGTCGACCTGAAACGACATCTGGAGGAACGGGTGGAGAAGATGTTCGAGATCTTCATCCGCACCACGCCGGAGCGGCTGTGGCAGGCGATCACCGATCCCGAGACGCGGGCGCGGTTCCAGTTCGGCGCGCGGGTGGAGTCCGACTGGACGGCGGGCTCCGCGTACCGGGTCACCCACCGTGGGGCCGGTGGGCTGATCGAGGGCGAGAACATCGAGGTCGACCCGCCCCGGCGGCTCGTGCAGACGTACCACGCCATCTGGGACGACGACATCGCCGCCCAGGGCACCAGCCGGGTGACCTGGGAGATCGAGCAGGTCGGCGACAGTTGCCGGCTCCTCGTCCGGCACGACCAGCTCGCCGCCGACGCCGACGCCCACCTCTACGGGGGCTGGCCGATGATCCTGTCCGGGCTCAAGACCTGGCTGGAGACCGGCACCGAACTCACCACACCCGGCTCGCTCATGTACGGAGGAGAACAATCATGACCGCCCTACACAACACCGATACGAAACTGGACAAGACCTTCACCACGACGCTGCGCAAGAGCCCGTGCAAGGGCGGCTGGACCTATGTCGTGATGCCCGGCTCCGCCGAGTTCTTCGGCACTCGTGGCCTGGTGAAGGTTCGGGGCCGGGTCGATGGCGAGCCCTTCCAGGGTTCGTTCATGGCGCTCGGGGACGGCACGCACAAGCTCGCGTTCACCGCCGACACCCGCGCCCGCATCGGCAAGCAGGCCGGCGACACCGTCACCGTCACCCTCGACGAGCGGATCGCCCGATGAGCGCGTCGGCGAAGGTCATCACCGGCATCCGGACCGTGAGCGTGCCGGTCAACGATCAGGACCAGGCGCTGCGGTTCTTCGTCGACACGCTCGGCTTCACCGTGGTGCGCGACATGCCGATCCCGACCGGCCGGTGGATCGAACTGGCGCCCGGCAGTGACGATGTCGTCGTGACTCTGGACAAGGCCACCGGCGACGTCACCCGCGGCTCGATCATCATCCGCTTCACCACCGACGACGCGGCGGCGGCGCACGCGGCGCTCACCGGCGCCGGCGTCGACGCCGACGAGATCATCGCGTGGCCCGGCGTGCCACCGATGTTCGCTTTCCGCGACCCCGACGGCAACACCTTCTCCATCACCGAGCCCTGACCCTGACCCTGACCTTGACAGTAGGGTGCGGGGCGGTCACCGCCCGCAGAACTCCCGGTAGGCGTCGCGGAGTTCGGCCGCGCTCGCGAGCCGCCGGGCCTCCACGGCGGCGATGATCTCCGCGGCACGCCAGTGGTTCGACGGCACGAGACGGCCGCTCGCCATCGATTCCATGGTGACCGCCACGGCCTCGTCGGGCTCGTCGGTGGCGAGCAGGGCCAATGCGAGATCAAGACGGGCGGACGCCGCGCGCCGTGGCCGGTGCTCCAGCCGGGCCAAGACCTCCCGGGCGTACTCCACCGCGGCCGGGTCGCCCACCCAAGCCAGGGTGGTCGCGGTGTATGCGTCGCTTTTGGCCGGGTCGTACCGGTAGTGATGCTCGGGCCGGTCCGGTACGGGCATCGGGGAGACGAGCCGCGCGACGCGTGTGAGGGCGTTCCGGGTCTGCGGCCCATCCCCGAGACGTGCCCACACGCGGCCCTCCTGGGCGGTCGCCTGAACATAGGCCGAACTTCCGCGCGGCGCGGCCTCCCGCGCGGCCTGGGCCAGGGCGAGGGCACCGCGGTGGTCCGCGTGGGTCAGCGCCTGCCACGCCCGGGTCTCCAGGCACCAGGCCGCGAGTTCCGCATGGTCGGCCTCGCGCGCGAGCCGCGCGGCGGTACGCAGGCGCGCGGCCCCGGCGGCACGCTGATCCAGGTCAATGTGGCAGGTCGCCGCGAGGAGCGATAGCCAGCCGCCCGCCACCACGAGCCGCCGGTGCTCGGCCAGTGTCTTGCGGGTCTTGTGGCCGTCGAGCAGCCGCCCCACGTAGCCGAGATGCCGGCGGGTGCGGTCCAGCAGTACGCCCGGCGGCGTCCCCTGATAGGCGGTGGCGAGGTCGTCGAATGCCGCTTCGAGCCGGTCGAGGGTGTCGGCACCGACATCACTGGCCGCGACCCTCCGGGCGAGTTCGAGTGCGTCCAATTCGTCGTCCATTACGGAATCGGTGCCCGGAGCGGTGCCGAACAGGTCCGGTACTGAGACGCCGAGGGCGCGGGCGAGCAGGGGGCGGTACTTGCGTCCCGGCATGTGCTGCCCGCTCTCCCATTGCTTGATCGAGGCGACCAGGCTTGCGACGTGGGGGATCTCGTCGCCGGGATGCGCGGCCTCGCGGATACGGCGGGCGAGGTCGGATCGGGACCAGTACGGGGGAGCCTCGCGTAGTTCGCGCAGGCGGGCGCCGAATTCGTTGGCCGCAGGATCGGTGGAATCGATGGAATCGGTGGAATCTGCGGACATGTCGCGATGTACCTCTCGCCGAAGGCGGGTGGGGCCGCAGGCTCTCCCCTTGTTCTCTCATCCTTCCTCTCGTGCGCCGTTCACCGCCACCGATTCACTCAGAGTGACCATTCTGAGGGTTTCGCTGGGTTGTGTCTGATGACTTGCATATCCGAGAGCTGTCACAGAGCGTTGTCGTGGCGTTAACGCCTTCGGCATCCCTATCTGATATCGAACCGTCATCGCAGGTGGCAGAGGCGCTACCCCGAATTCAGGGTTGGGCCGCGATATTGCGCGATCTGATCGCAGCACAATTCAGGTCGTTGCTCTCGGTCGCCGCCCCGGGGATGTGGTCAGAAAATGAACAGCGAAATGGACTGTCCTTTGGCGCCCATCTGATGAAGGATTCTCGGTGCGGAGCTTTTGTGGTTGTGAAGATCCACAGGACGTACGACCGGCCGGTCTGGTCCTGCCATGTCCCCGACACGAAAGACGATGCCGATGCGTAGACTCGCGCTGTTCGTGACCTTATGCATCTCCGCGTTCGCCGTCGCGCTGAGTGCCGCCTTGCCGGCCCAGGCGATCATCGGCGGGCAGGATGCGGCCAATCCCTATTCCTTCATGGTGTCGCTCCAGAATGAGGTGGACGGCCACTTCTGTGGCGGCAGTCTCATCACGCCCACGTGGGTCGTGACGGCGGCGCACTGCGTCCGGGGCGACGAGCCTGCGGACGTCGACCTGCGGATCGGCAGCCTGGACACCGACAGTGGCGGAGAGACGCGCGGGGTCAGCCAGATCGTGCCGCATCCGGCGGGCGAGGAGACGTACGACATCGCGCTGCTCAAGCTGGACGAGCCCGCGAGTGGCGCGCCGATCCGGATCGGGACGCGTCCGGCCGAGGGGAGCCCGGCCCGGCTCATCGGCTGGGGATGCACCACTCCGACGATGGGCCTGCCCTGCTCGCCGCCCGACGTACTTCAGGAACTCGACTCACAGATCCGGTCGTCCAGTGTCTGCGCCTCCGGTGCCGGGCCGATCGATCCGGTCTGGGAGGTCTGCACCGGCAACCCGGACACCAAGGCCGGCCCGTGCCGGGGCGACTCCGGCGGGCCGCTGCTGGCCCCGAGCGGTGACGCCTGGCTGCTGCTCGGCGCGTTCAACCGGATGGCCCTGTACTGCGACCAGGGCCCCGGGATTTACGCCGACGTGCCCGCCCACCGGCCCTGGATCGAAAGCATCACGGGCCCGCTTCCCTAGCCTTCCAGGCCACCTTCGCTTTTCTTTCCCCCATGGACGGGCTCGGCCGCCGGCCGCCCTGGCCGGCCCCCAGCGGCCGGTGGCCGGGCCCCCTCTCCCGAATGCCGGAAGACCTCGAAGGTCCACGACAGTCCACGACAGTCCACGACAGTCCACGGAATTCATCGGAAGAAGAAGGTGTCATGCGAAAACTCAGGCTTGCCATCGCGGTCTGTGTCTCCGCGCTCGCCGTCTTACTCGGCGGCGCCATGCCGGCACAGGCCATCATCGGCGGGCAGGACGCGACGAGCCCCTATTCATTCATGACCTCCCTGCAGAGCGGTGGCGAACATTTCTGCGGCGGCAGTCTTGTCGCGCCGTCGTGGGTCGTCACCGCCTACCATTGCGTCGCGAAGTACGAGAACGCGCCGCAAGACCTCACCCTCCGGATCGGCAGCCTGGACTGGGACAGCGGCGGCAGTACCCGCGGAGTCAGCCAGGTCGTCCTGTATCCGGGCGGCGCGCCGAACGCGCATGACCTGGCATTGCTGAAGCTCGATCGGCCGCTGGCGAATGTCCCGGTCCGAATCGGCACCCGTCCGGCCCAGGGGAGCACGGTCCGGCTCATCGGCTGGGGCTGCACGAGTCCGGGGCAGGCGTTCTGCTCGCCTCCCGAAGTGCTCCAGCGGCTGAACTCCACGGTGCGGCCGGCGAGCGACTGCGCCGCCGCGGAGAACCCGATCGATCCCGCCTCCGAGATCTGCACCGGAAATCCGGAGACCCAGGCCGGGCCTTGTAAGAACGATTCCGGCGGGCCGCTGCTCGTTCCTGGCGGTAATGGCACCTGGCGGCTGCTCGGCGCGTTCAGCCGGATGTACGACACCTTCTGCCAGGAGTACAAGGGCATCTACACCGATGTCCCCGCCCACCGCACCTGGATAGAAAGCATCACCGGGCCGCTTTCCTGAAAGCGCTCGGCGATTCAGGGTTTGTGAGGAATTTTTCGACTGCGGCGCGCGCGTGCCGGGCGTGGGCGGGGTCGCCGGTGATTCCGGCGGTGACGATGGCCCCTTCGGCGAGCAGGGCGACCGGCTCGGAGTCCGGCAGCCCGGCGGCGCGCGCCCAGGCGTGGATCTGGTCGTGGAACGCCTGCTTGTGCGCCCGGACCTCGGCCGCGATCGGCGCTGAGGTGGAACCGAGTTCGCCGTGTACGTTGATCCAGGCGCAGCCGCGAAAGCCGGTTTCGGCGAACCAGCCGGCCAGCCAGTCGAAGACGGCGAGCAGCCGCGCGCGTGGTTCGGCGACCTGGTCCACGTAGGCGGACAAACGTGCTCGCCAGTGCTGGTCCCGGCGCCGGAGTACGCCGACCACCAGGTCTTCTTTGGTGGCGAACAGCCGATAGATCCGCTTCAGCGGCAGGCCGGACGCCGTCCGGATCTGATCCATTCCCACGGCCTGGACGCCCTGCGCATAGAACAGCGCCTCCGCCGCCGCAAGGAGCGCTTCGCGATCCCGGCGTTCCTGCTCTTCGGTGATCGGGGCGGGCACGCGGGCCTCCTTGACGTTGAGAACGTGCGTTCTCTAGGGTAGTGGACATAACTGGAGAACGTTCGTTCTCAATAGGGAGTCGTGATGCCCGAAGAACGTCCGCCCTTCCCGCCCTTCACCTGGGACACCGCGTTGCGGAAGGTCCAGGCCGCCGAGGACGCCTGGAACACCCGCGATCCCCGGCGCGTGGCCATGGCCTACACGACCGACTCCGTGTGGCGGAACCGGGATCAGTTCATCGAGGGCCGGGAGGCGATCGTCGCCTTCCTGACCGCGAAATGGGCGCGCGAACTGGACTACGCGCTGCGCAAGAGCCTCTGGGCCTATTCCGAGGACCGCATCGCCGTCCGGTTCCAATACGAATGGCACGACGCCGACGGTCAATGGTGGCGCAGCCACGGTAACGAGATGTGGGAGTTCGACGAGCACGGCTTGATGAGCCGCCGTGAGGCGAGCATCAACGACGTCGCCATCACCGAAGCCGACCGGCGCATCTTCGGACCTCGGCCGGAAAGCGAGAGCGGAACCGACATCCCGCTCCGATGAACTTCGGAACCGGCTGGCCCTGCCCCTGCGCCCGTTGCGGACAGAAACTGAGCAGTTTATGGCCTGTCCGCCGGACACCTGATCAGTGAAGAGTCGTTCGCGCAGTTCTTTTGTGGTTGTGAAGTCCTACCTGGCGGATCGATCCCGCCACCACGACCCTCCGACATGAAAGAAGTGACCGCGTGCGAAGACTCGGGTTATTCCTGGCCTTCTGTATCTCGACCATCGGCCTCGTTCTGACCGGCCCGCCGGCCGCACAGGCCATCGTGGGCGGCGCGAACGCCCCCGCGCCCTATTCGTTCATGGTCTCCATCCAATCCGTGGAGGACGGCGCGTACAAGCATTTCTGCGGCGGTAGCCTCATCGCGCCCTCGTGGGTGGTGACGGCGAGTCACTGCATCGACGGCGACCAGCCCGCGGACCTCCGGCTGCGGGTCGGCGGCCTGAGGTGGGACAGCGGTGGCACGGTACGCGCGGTCACCGAGATCGTCCCGCACCCCGACGGCACCGCCGTACGCGATATCGCGCTGCTCAAGCTCGACCGGCCGGTGTCCGGCACGCCCATCCGCATCGGCACGAGCCCCGCGGAAGAGAACCCGGCCCGGCTCATCGGGTGGGGTTGTACGAGTTCGTGGCAGGCGTTCTGCTCGCCTTCCGATGTGCTCAAGCAGCTCGACTCCGCGATACGACCGGTGAGCGTCTGCAGTGGCTCCGGCGGTCCAGTGAAGCCGGGCTGGGAACTCTGCACGGGCAACCCGGATGATCTCGCCGGGCCCTGCAGGGGTGACTCCGGCGGCCCGCTGCTGGTGCCGAGCGACGGTACCTGGAAGCTGGTCGGCGTGTTCAACCGGATGAGCGCCATGTGCGAGGTGGGCGCGGGCATCTACGCCGACGCCGCCGCACACCGGCCCTGGATCGAGAGCGTCACGGGGCCCCTTCCGTAGGGGTGTCACGATCACGAGGAGGGGCCCGATTCCCGGGGCCCTCCTCTGCCTGTGCGCGGGGCACCGGAAATTGTCGGTGCGGCCGATTAGACTCGAAGGGCTTCAAGATCGTTTATGGATGGGAGGGCCGGATGTCCGCCGCAGATGTTCCGCAGGAGACCGAGTACCCGCAGCGGATGGGCAAGGTCTCGCGGCGGGAGCTGGCCCTGCACGGCTACACACGGTTCGATCAGCTCACCACGGTGACGCCGGCCGCGCTGCTGAAGATCCATGGTGTCGGTCCCAAGGCGATCCGGATCCTCGAAGAGGAGCTGGCGGCCAGGGGGCTGGCTTTCGCTGCCGGGTGAAGTAGCGGATCGGGGGATCACGTGATCATCATTTCCGGGAGGCTGTACGTCGCGGCCGACGCCAGAGACGCCTACCTGGCCGGGTGCGCCGAGATCGTCGAACAGGCCCGCGCGGCTCCTGGGTGCCATGACTTCTCGCTGTCGGCCGACCTGGTCGAGCCCGGCCGGATCAACGTCTACGAGCGCTGGGAGTCCGACACGGATGTCGAGCGCTTTCGCGGCGCGGGACAGAACGAAGACCAGACCGTCCAGATCCAGGCGGCCGAGGTGCGGAAGTACCGGATCTCGGGCATAGAAGATCCCTGACCGAAGTGGCCTGCTCGGTCCTGCCGGTCGGGAGGGCGGTGGCATGAAGGGCAGATTGCGAAAGCTGCGTACGCCTGGCCGCGAGTTCGCCTGGACCGCCGATATCCGGCACATCCCCGGCTCCACTGACTGTCACCGAGGCTTTCGCCTGCGGGTGTGGGGTGGCGGAAAGAACGGCTGTCTCCTGCAGGCGGACCTGCTGTCCACGAGCGGCCCGTCGCCATGGGGATTCTGCACGACCGATGTCGCCCATCCGCTTCCCCGCGACGTGCGGGCGCTCGTGACGCGCGCACTGGCAGCGGGCTGGGACCCTGCGGCAAAGGGCGGGACATTCGTGCTGACCGAGCGGGAGCACGCCGCAGGGTGGGAACTGCCCGGCTTCCTGGTGACCGACCGGCTGCGTAACCCGAAGGCGGCCGACCCGACCCGGCGAGTGCTGCACAGCCTGGCATAGCGCCCACTTGGATGCCGTACCGGCAGATGACGCCGTGATGGTGCGCTTTGCATCGTCGACCATGCCTCGCTCCCGATGGGAAGATGACCGACCCGCCGTACTGCTCAAGGCCACCTCGGCGTATCCGCCGCGCGGGATCACCCCCGCGTACGCGGGGAGCACGTTTCGGGGAGGCGGGCGATGGGGTGGCCGAGCGGATCACCCCCGCGCGTGCGGGGAGCACCACGGTGTAGCTGCACATCTGCCGCCTACCCGAGGATCACCCCCGCGCGTGCGGGGAGCACATCAAACTACCGCTCGGCTCAGGTTGGAGGTCCGGATCACCCCCGCGCGTGCGGGGAGCACCAAGGACAGCTCCCACTCGATCTCAAGGTCAAAGGATCACCCCCGCGCGTGCGGGGAGCACGGGCCTGATGTGGGATGCCAGACGCTGATGGCAGGATCACCCCCGCGCGTGCGGGGAGCACCTCCTTGGGGTGGACGTCCCCCTCGATCGGCAGGGATCACCCCCGCGCGTGCGGGGAGCACACGTCCAAGGGGGGGAGGACCAGCCGCCCGTCTGGATCACCCCCGCGCGTGCGGGGAGCACCACCGGATCGACGGAGTTGTCGTCGAGGTGGGCGGATCACCCCCGCGCGTGCGGGGAGCACCCTAGAGCGCCAACTCTGGGAACCCGGTGGGGCGGATCACCCCCGCGCGTGCGGGGAGCACGCCGATCTCCAGCGCGACGATCCGATAGACCGCGGATCACCCCCGCGCGTGCGGGGAGCACCGCGCCTCAGCCTCCACCCGAACCCGCTCCGCTGGATCACCCCCGCGCGTGCGGGGAGCACCGGCATTGGATCATCCTATGCTGCGACCTATGAGGATCACCCCCGCGCGTGCGGGGAGCACTAATGCAGAACGAAAGTGGAGATGAAAGTACCGGGATCACCCCCGCGCGTGCGGGGAGCACACTTGTTGACCTGCGGGTTTTCCGGGCGGTGGGGGCGATTTCATTTAGTTCGAAAACGATGACCTCGCTGGCTGGGTATCGCGATTCGGCGACGGTGGCCCTCTCTACGACTGTGAGGATGCAGTCACTAACGCAGGAACGATATCTCGCAGGGGAGCGCAGGTTGAGGACTTGCCTGGGTCATGGTCCGAAGGCCGTGTGGATGGGTTCTGAGGGCTTGGGCGTGGTTGGTGGGTATGGGGGTGTGCTGGTGGCGGTAGCGCCGGGCGGAGCCCGGCTTTGGGAAAAAGGCCGAGCGTTAGCGAGGGCGATTGCGCGCGGTAGCGCGTACTGGGCGGGGTGCCGGTGTGGGTGGTAGCGCGTACTGGGGCGACGTGTGTAGTGCGGGGGCGGGGAAGCATAGGCCGAGCGTCTGGTTGGGGCGGTTTGGTGGTGGCCGGCCGTGGGGCCGGGGCGACGCAGGTCGGTAAGATCGTTGGGCTTTGGTGGGGCCGATGGCCCGCCGGGTCTTGGACGCCTGCCTGGGCGGGCCCGGCCAGGTCGCCCAGGTAGGCCGCACAGCCGCCCCCGTGAAGCACGGGCAGGGGTCAGCCGGTGCGTGGGGGTTTGGCGGCGAGGATCGAGGCGAGCAGGCCGGGGAATCGGCGTTCCAGTTCGGCGCGGCGGAGTCTGCTCGGGCGGGCGTTGCCGTCCAGGCGGGTGGAGACCAGGCCGCTGTGTCTGAGGATGTTGACGTGGTGTGACACCGTCGAGACCTTGACCGGCAGGTCGAGGGCCGTGCAGGTGGACTCGCCGAGCACGTCGAGCAGGCGCACGATCTGCAGCCGTGTCGGGTCGGCCAAGGCGGATAGGACCGTGCCGACGTCGATCTCGTCGAGGTCCGGTTGTGCCAGCCAGGTCTCCATGCTCGCTCCTTCGATGACCATCCCACTCTACGATACCCATCGGACTTCTATTACGATGAGTGTCGTAACTAACGATGGCTATCGGAAGGCTTCTCCTCGTGACCAGCTCACTCACCCCAACGGCCGTCCGGTGGCGTCCGCATGCCGCCGTGCTCGCGTTCGGCGCGTTCGCGGTCGGCACGGACGGATTCGTGATCGCCGGGCTGCTGCCCTCTGTGGCCGCGTCGCTGCACGTCAGCGTGGCGGCGGCCGGGCAGCTCGTGACGGTGTTCTCGATCGCCTACGCGGTGCTCGCCCCCGTGCTCGCGGTGCTCACCGCCTCGTGGTCGCGGCGGACCGTACTGGTCGCCGCGCTCGCCGTGTTCGCCGTCGGGAACGCGATCACCGCGCTCGCCCCCGACTACGGCCTCGTACTCGTCTCGCGGGCCATCGCCGCCGCAGGCGCGGCGCTGTTCACCGCGACCGCCAGTGCGACGGCGGCGCTGCTGGCCGGGGAGCGCGAGCGCGGCCGGGCCATCGCGATCGTGATGTTCGGTATGACGTCGTCGCTGGTCCTGGGCGCGCCGCTGGGCACGGTGGTCGGCGACCGGCTGGACTGGCGGGCCACCATCTGGCTGGTCACCGCGCTCGGGATGCTCGCCGTCCCGCCCATCGCGCTGCGCCTGCCCGCCGTCGCCGCGGGGGCCACCGCGGGCCTGCGCGCCTTCCTGGCCCCGCTGGGGGACCGGCGGGTGCTGGGGGTGCTGCTCACCACGGTGGTGGCGTTCACCGGGATCTACATCCCGTACACGTACATCAGCGAGATCTTCGCCCCGGCCACCGGGGGTGGGGCGCTGCTGGCCGTACTGCTGCTCGCCTTCGGCGTCGCCGGTACGGCGGGCAACCTCGCCGCCGGGAAGCTGGCCGACCGGCGCGGGCCACGGGAGGTGATCATCGCCGTGACGCTGATCCTGGCCGTGGTCTTCGTCCTGATGCCGCTGGGCCGGGGGACGATCGCGGCGGCCGTGGTGACCACGCTGGTGGCCGGGTTCCTGTCCTTCTCGGTCACCACGCCGCAGCAGCACCTGCTGATCACGCTGGCCCGGCACGGCGCCGGGATGGTGACCTCGCTGTACCAGTCCGCCGTGTACCTCGCCGTCTCCCTGTCCGGGGCGGTCGGGGCGCTCGGCCTGGCCGGGTGGGGCGCGGCGGCCCTGCCGTACATGGCGGCGGCCCTGATGGCCGTCACGGCCGGGCTGACGTACCTGTCAGGCCGTGGCGGCCACTGATCGGCCGGGCAGGCGTACGGCGGCGAGCTGCATGGCCTGGGCGACCGGGCGGTCCTTGGCGTCCCAGACCTGGGCCACCTCGTGCATACGGTCGCCGCCGAGGTCCGTCGCGCCCAGCCGTACGCGGACCGGGCCGGACGTGGGCAGCCGGTGGACGTACGCGGTGAGCTGGACCGTCGGGGTCCACCCGGGGATGCCGAGGTCGTAGGACGCGGGCGGAACGGGGTCGAGGGCGACCAGGAGGCTCAGCGGGTCCCAGTCGGAGCCGTCCTTGAGCCGCTGCCAGGAGTGCGTGACGCCCTCGCGGCGCGGCGCGCCGAACATGAAGGCGAGGTCGCCGGGGGCGATGCGCTCTTCGAGCACGTCCATCAGCGGGATCGTGAACCCGGCCACGGGAGGGTCGGTGGGCACCAGGAAGCACTCGTCCTCCGGCGGGATGGTCGGCGGCTCGACGGCCGACCACTCGGGGCCGGAGTCGTCCAGCAGCCCGAGGGTGAGTACGGCGTCGACCATGGGCCTGCCGTCCTGGGACAGGCGGGCCCGCGCCTGGGTGAGCGTACGGCCCGAGCGCAGCAACTCGACGGTGACCTCGGCCGGGCCGGGGGCCGGCGGCTCGATGAAGGTCGCGCCGACCGAGGTGACGTGCGGGTGGCGGTCGTTCGCCGCCGCGTCCAGGGCCGCCCGGCCCATGATGGCCAGCATGTAGCCGCCCTGCGGCCGGACACCGACCGCCCACAGCGGATCCAACTCGGCCGCGTAGAGACCCGCGCCGCGCGCGGACACCGCGGTCGCCTCACCGAATGTCGACATATGACCCCTTCCTCCGGGAGTCAGGTTGACATCGTTAACCTAACGGCGTCAACCTGTATGCATGGCGACCACGAGGCGAGTGCGGGCCCGCCGCGGCGAGGGTGTGCTGCTGCGCGAGGAGATCCTGTGCGCGGCCGGCGACCTGCTCGCCGAGACCGGCACCGAGGACGCGCTGACGGTCCGCGCGGTCGCCGTCCGGGCCGGTGTCACCACGCCCTCGGTCTACCTGCACTTCGCCGGTAAGGAAGAGCTGGTCGAGGCCGTCTGCCTGCGCGCCTGGGACGAGCTGGGCCGGATCTTCGCCGAGAGCCGGGGCGGTGACCCGTTCCTGGCCCTGGGACGCTGCGGCCGGGCGTACGCGCGGTTCGCCCTGGACCACCCGGCGCAGTACCGGGTGCTGATGATGCGGCCCACGGCGGGCCCGGGCGTGCCCCCCGCCGCCGCCGCGGCCTTCGGCCACATGGTCGCCGCCGTCGCGGCCTGCGTGCGGGAGGGAGTGCTCCAGGGCGACCCAGAGACCCTCGCCCTCGGTCTGTGGTCGGCCGTGCACGGCTGCGTCTCGCTGCTGATCGCCCAGCCGTCCTTCCCGTGGCCCGAGGACCGGGAGGCGCTGATCGCCCACATCGTGCACATGGCGGGCTTCGGCGCGGCAATGCAGTCCCGCCTGCCGCGGGCGCTGCCGCCGAGTGCCCGGCTGGCCGCCGAGCTGGACGACTTCGGCGTACGGCTCGCGGACGCGGGCGGTACGCAGAGCTGCCAGACCGATTCGGTGTGAGTCAGGTGTGACGCACCTGACGCGCTCCGGTGCTGCACCAGTGACAAGATGTCGCTGAATGGCCACATATGCGCAGGTCGCGACAGTCCCGGAGCGGTGGGGACAGCAACACGTAGCTGTTAGGTAATTAAGGGGCCTCTGGCCTGGTATAACCCGCTTTGTCCGATGGGCAGAGCCCCTCATGCGGGGGCATCGGGGACGAACACCCGGTTTGCTCGGTTACGGTGATGGCTGCAGCATGGGCGTGGCTTTCCTGGAACAATTGGCAGGGCCGCTAGGGTGATTGCTTCACCACCGATAACGGGATCGAGAGTAAGACGACACCGCGCCATGCCGTGGGGATCGGCGCGAGCGGAGGCGTGATGGCTCGAAGGTCGATCGTCCACCGGGACCCCTCGGTCCCTGGCGATCAGGAGCTGTCGGCGTTCCCGGACCCCGGCGGGACCGAGACTCCTGCCGCCCGCGGGCGCGGCGGCCCCCGGCGCGGCCGATGGGCCGGCGGCGGTGGGCGGTGGCTGGTGTGGGCTGGCCGCGCCGTGCTGTGGGCCCTCATCATCGTCATCGTGTTCAACGGCGTACGCGCGCCATTCGAGCGTTTCACCCAGGGCGATTCGCTGTCCGGCCAGGCCGCGCCGTCCGCCGGGACCGGTTTCCCCACCGACCGCGCCGCGTCGTTCGCCAATCAATTCGCCGCCGCATATCTCAATATGAACGCCTCCCAGCCGCAGGAAAGAGCAGGGCGGCTGGCGCCGTTCCTGCCGGAAGGCACCTCTGACGGGCAGTTCGGATGGGACGGCGCGGGCCAGATGTCGGCCGGGGCCATTCAGCCGTACGGGGTCGACGTGACCGACGCCCAGCACGCGAAGGTCAACCTGATCTTCCAGTCCGGCAACCGGCGGATGCTCCTTTCGGTGCCGGTCTTCTACACCGAGGGCAGGTTCGTGGTCTCCGAGCGACCCGCCATACTCCCCGCGCCCGCCAAGGCCGACCTGCCGCAGGAGGCCGAGCCCGACCGTGACGAGACGACCGCGGGCGAGCTGCGCCAGCAGCTGGGGGCGTTCTTCGAGGCGTACGCCAAGGGCGACACCGTCGCGCTGCAGCGCTATGTGACCGGCAAGAGGCTGGAGAGCTTCGGAGGGGCCTTCACCTTCGTCAAGCTCCAGGACCTGGTGGTCCCGCCCGGCGGCACCATCAGGGACATCACCGCCGTCGTCGTCTGGGGCCTGGTGCCCGCCGCGCCGCCGACCGCCGAGCCGACGTCGAACGGGGGCGCGGAGGGGAGCGGGACGCTCGTCCAGTCCTACCGGCTCACCGTCGAAAAGCAGGGCGAGCGATGGTACGTGAAGGACATCCGCGGCGCAGACCGCTCCGTGGGGTGAGAATGATGGCCGCCGTCCGACGCCACTCGTCCGTGGCCGATCCATCTCCCCGGGAGGACAGGAATTGAGTCTGCATAGCGTTGTGCTGCACGCGATCGACGTCGCGACGCTGCCACTCCAGGCGGCGTCGCCCTCGCCGGCCGCTCCCGCAGGTGTGGACACCCAGGGGCTCGCCGACTTCCTGCGCCAGTTCTTCGGGCCGTTGTTCCTGGTGATCGTCTCCGTCGTCGCGCTTTTCTTCCTCTTCACCAGGGAAATCACCAGGTTCGTTCAGTTCATCATTCTCGCGGTGGCGATCGGGGTGATCTTCTACGTGCCCAACATCATCGAGGTGACCGCCCGCGCCATCGCGGGCGCGCTGGGCATCGGCAATTGAAGGATTGAGAACGGGTCGCCGCGGTCATTGATGATGAAGCGGATGAAGCGGCCCCCGGCACACGAGAGTGAGGCGAGCAGAGTACTGCCCGCGCGAGCGCGACGGATCTAAGGTGCGGAGAGGAGGAGCGCGTGGACCTGCCCACATATACCAATATCTGGCGTATCGAGAAACGGCTCTACAAGCTGTACGACCTACGGCTGCCGATGCCGCTTCCGATCGTGTGGATCGGTGTCTTCATGGGCGTCCTCGTGCCCTGGTCGCTGTTCCTCTGGCTGGTCGGCCTGGACTTCGTGACTCCGTGGCACGTCGTCTACCTCGTTCCGCCCGGCATCGTCACCTGGCTGTCCACCCGGCCGGTCATCGAGAACAAGCGGCTCAACGAGCTGATGCAGTCCCAGATCCGCTACCTGGGCGAGCCGCGTACCTGGTGCCGGATGGCGCCGAGCGCAGAGCCCGCAGAGATCGTCTTCCACGCGCGGGTGTGGCGGGTCGCGCCGCTGCCCGAGCCGGTCAAGGGCAAGGCCGCCCGCAAGGCGCGGCACGCCGCCAAGTCGCGCGGCCGGGCCCAGCGGGCCACACCGGCCCGTCAGGTACGTCCGGCCGTGGCAGCAGCGGCCGCGGCGGCCTCCACCGCGCCGGTCGCGCCCGAGGCCGCACCGGCGGTGTCCGGGACGCGTGAGGCACCCGCTTTGGGCGCGGGCCGTACGCCGCGCAGAGGCGTGGCCCCGGCCCTGTCACCGTCCCCGGGCACGGCGGTCGCGCCGCCGGACCGGGCGTCGGTGGCGCTGCCGTCGGTCGCCTTCCGCGCTCCGGGGCAGGAGGCTCAGGCCGAAGGCCCTCAGGACGGGGCTGAGCGGCCGGCTGCGCCGCCTTTGGGGGGTGGGCGGATAGGGCGGCTGCATGTGGTGCCCGATCGTGGTGAGGAGGCGGAGGAGGGGCTGCGCGAGTCCGGCGCGGGGGCCGAGAACGGCGGTTCGGCGGATTCGTCTGGCGCTGCTGCTGCTGCTGCTTCTGCTTCGGCTTCGCCTTCGCCTTCGGTCGAGCGCCGTGAACCGGCTGCTCCCGTCGCGCCGATCGGGGCGGACGCGCTGCGCCGCCTGCGCAGGCTCGCCGCGTCCGTCGAGGGGCCCGGTGGCGGTGACCCTTCGTCGTCGTCCTCGTACGGCGGGGCGGGCAAGGCCGCCTACAGCGGGATCGGCGGGGGCGAGCAGGAGTCCACGCCGGAGTCCGGCGAATCGGCCCGCGCCAGCCACCGCCGCGGCCAGCCCCCACTCCCGGACGCTCGCCGCGTCTGGCCCCCCGACCCTGCGGAGCCCACTCCCCAGGTCAAGGCTGAGCAGGAGGAGCACGGGACGGCACCCGAGCCCCCGACCCCGGCCGCACCGAACCGTGCACGCCGACACGCGGCCGGGAAGGGTAAGGAGGCCGCCGCCCACGGTCAGGCTGAGCCGGAGCGGGGCGCGGAAGAGCGGGAGCAGGTCGAGCCGGGGCGGTCGGAGGCTGTAGCCGCAGAGTCGGCGGAGCGGGTGCCGGATGCCGCTCGGCGGGATGAGCAGGAGGAGTCCGCTGCTCGGGATGAGGCGGCACGTGAGGCTGCCGCCCGAGAGCAGGTCGAGCGGGAACTGCAGGAACAGGAGCTCGCGGCGCTGGAGGCGGCCCGGCAGAAGCGCGAGGCGCGAGAGGCCGCTGCCCGGCAGCAGGCTGAGCGTGAGGCCGCTGCGCGGGCAGAGGCTGAGCAGGAAGCGCGGGAGCAGGCGGACCAAGAGGCGCGGGAGGCTGCTGCCCGCGTACGGGCTGAGCAGGCACAGGCCGAACGGGCAGAGCGCGAGGCCGCTGCGACGGCAGAGGCTGAGCAGGCAGAGCGGGAGGCTGCCGCCCGCGTAGAGGCTGAGCGTGAGCGGGCTGAGCAGGCGGAGCGTGAGGTTGCTGCTCGGGTAGAGGCTGAGCGGGAAGCCGGGGAGGTCGCGGCCCGGGAGCAGGCGGAGCGTGAGGCGGCTGAGCGGGAGCGGGAGGCTGCCGCTCGCGTACAGGCTGAGCAGGAACGGGCCGAGGCGGAGCGTGAAGTTGCTGCTCGGGTAGAGGCTGAGCGGGAAGCGCGGGAGGTCGCGGCCCGGGAGCAGGCGGAGCGGGAGGCCGCTCGCGTACGGGCTGAGCGGGAGGCTGTTGAGCGGGAGGGTGTGACTGCTGAGGCGGTGCGGCGGCAGGAGGTCGCGGCGCTGGAGCGGGCTCGGCGGCAGCGGGTGGAGCGGGAGGCCGCCGCCGCGCGGGAGCGGGCGCGGCGGGAGGCCGCCGAGCGGGAGGCCGCGGCGCGGGAGGCGACAGAACGGCAGGCGGCCGCGCGGCGGCGGGCCGCAGGGCGTGGCGTCGAGGGCGGTCCCGCGGGGCGGGAGGCCGCGGAGAACGGCGTACCCGCGCTCCCCGGCCCCAAGCGCCAGGGTCCGCAGCGCGAAGGCCGTCAGGGGCCGTTCAGGGAGGCCGCCGAGCAGGAAGGGCAGCGGGAAGGGCAGCCGCGGGTCTCGATCAGGGCCGTGCAGGAGCCGCCCGCGCCGGTCCCCGTCGCGCCCCCCACCGAGGGCGGCGGAAAGGTACGCCGGGTCGAGTCGGTCGTCGGCCGGGACGGTTCCGGCGGCGGCTGGCGGCGGCTCGCGCAGGTCGTGATCGGTTCCGGCGGGAGCCGTACGGACGGTTCGGAGATCGACGAGGCCCGCGCCAGGGCCGTGTTCAACGGCAGCCGCCGCGTGGTCGTGCTGGGCTGTACGGGCGGCGCCGGGCAGACCACGACGGCGCTGATGCTGGGCCACGCCTTCGCCATGCACCGCGACGACGGCGTGCTCGCCCTCGACGCCAACCTCGGCGACCACACCCTGACCAGCAAGATCCAGGCCGATTCCCCCGAGACGCTCAGCTCGCTGCTGGCCGGTCTCGACGACGTCGGCGGCTACCTCGGGATGCGCGCCTACACCACCCGCACGCCGTCCGGCCTGGAAGTGGTGGGCGCGGACACCGACGCGGGGGCCGAGCAGCGGATGGCGGACCGCACGCTGTTCTCCGACCAGCGGATCGGCCAGGCGATGGACATGTTCGACCAC
This sequence comes from Spongiactinospora rosea, assembly GCF_003315795.1. GTDB lineage: Bacteria > Actinomycetota > Actinomycetes > Streptosporangiales > Streptosporangiaceae > Spongiactinospora > Spongiactinospora rosea. The sequence goes on along the minus strand of NZ_QMEY01000007.1, from coordinate 193,452 downwards.
TACTACCGGCTGGTGGTGGTCGATCCGGCCGCGGCGCTGGCGGCGCGTTTCCTGCCGTACGCGGACCAGCTCGTCCTGGTCGTACCGGCCAGCGAGGACGGTCCCGACGCCGTCGCGATGACCTACGAGTGGCTGGACGGCCACGGCTGCGCCGAGCTGCGCCGCCGGGCGGTCATGGTGGTGAACGGCGTGAGCCGGCGCAGCATGGCCGCCGTGGAGCAGGCCGAGGCCGTGGCCCGCGGGCGCTGCCGGGCGATCGTCCGGGTGCCCTGGGAGGACGACCTGGCCCCGGGCGGCAGCGGGCCGATGGAGCCGGAGCGGATGCGCGCGGCCGGCCGGAGGGCCTATCTGGCGCTGGCGGGCGTGGTGGTCGCGGGCTTCGCGGTCCCACCGCACACCGGCGACCAGGGCAACCAGGGCAAGCGGAGCGAGGAGGAAGTGGCGCAGTGACCGTGGGACGGATCGCGGTACGACACGCGATGGCGGGCGGGCGATGAGCGGCCGATCGGCCCGGGCCCGCAGCCGCCTGGCCGTACGGTACTTCGATGATCGGGTGCTGCTGACCGACTCGGCGGCCTGGGCCTACTTCCGGCTGCCCACCGTGAACTACGAGTTCGTCACCCCCGAAGAGCGCGAGGCGCTGGCCACCAACATCACCATCGCGCTGGCCGCCATCCGGATGTCCGACGCCGAGGTCCATCTGCGGGTCGCGCACCGGGCCTACCCGGCCGCCGAGTGGGCGATGGCCCTCAACGCCACCTCCGACGAGGGCGCGGGCTGGCGGGAGTACCTGGAGGAGATGTACGGCCACGTCTGGGCGAAGGACTTCTGGTCCAAGGAGGTCTACCTCGGCGTACGCCTGGGCCCGCGCGGCGCGCAGCTCGGCACCGGCGTGCTGGCCCAGCTCTTCGGCTACTACCAGCGCGGCGAGAAGGCCCTCGGCCTGGACGACGACAACGTGCCCGACGGCGAGATCACCAAGTGGACCGAACAGGCCGAACGCCTCGGCAGGGCCCTGGCCGCCAGCGCCCTGTACGCCAGGCACGCCACCTCCACCGAGATCGCCTGGCTGTTCCAGCACGCCGCGACCGGCGCGCTCGGCGACCCGCCGCCGTCGGCGAGCCCGAAGCGGCGCTGGGGCCGCGGCGAGATCGAGGCGCTGGTCGAGGGCCAGATCCACAACGGCAGGTCGCTGCTGCGGATCGAGCAGACCGCCGGTGACTCCTACGTCGCCCACCTGTCCTTCGCCAGGTTCCCCGACCTGATGCCGTTCCCGGACGGCGAGCCGTGGAGCCACTTCGCCGACCAGCTCCCGTTCCCGGTGGAGCTGTCCAGCCGGATGCGGCTGATCCCGCCGGTCAAGGCCAGCAAGGACGTCGCGCGCAAGCTCGCGCACGCCCGCGACATGGACATCCACATCCGCGAGGCGGGCGCGGAGGCCCCGATCGCGCTGGCCGAGCAGATCGACGCGGCGCGGATGCTGGAGCACGGCATCACCAAGGAGCGCCTGCCGTTCGTGTACGGCTGGCACCGGCTGATCGTCGCCGCGCCGACCGAGGAGGTCTGCCTGCAACGGGTGGACGCGGTCATCGAGCACTACCGCGACATGGGCATCGACATCGTCAACTCCACCGGCGACCAGTTCTCGCTGTTCTGCGAGGCGCTGCCGGGGGAGCGGGTACGCGTCAACGCCTACGCCCAGCGGCAGCCGCTGCGCACGATCGCGGGCGGCATGGCGGTGGCGACGGTCGATGTCGGCGACCGCATCGACGAGACCAGCGCGGGCTGGGCCGGGCCGTACATCGGCGAGTCGGTGGGCAGGGCGCGCAGCATCGTGCACTTCGACCCGCTGGTGGCGGCGGCGCGCAACCGCCCGACCGCCATCGCGATCACCGGTGAGCCGGGCGGCGGCAAGACCACGCTGGCGCTGCTGCTGATCTACCAGATGGCGCTGCGCGGGGTGACGATCGCGGTGATCGACCCCAAGGGCGACGCCGAGTCGCTGGTCGAGCTTTTGCGCGCGCGGGGCCGCAAGGCGCGGATCATCCCGCTGGGGTCGGCCGCGCCGGGTCTGCTCGACCCGTTCTCGTTCGGCGACGACATCGCGGCCAAGAAGACCATGGCGACCGAGACGCTGCGGCTGCTGCTGCCCCGGATGTCGGAGGAGCGCGAGTCGGCGATGATCCAGGCGGTGGCCGCCGTGTCCAACGGCGAGGACCCCTCGCTCGGCAAGGTGGTCGACTACCTGGAGCAGGCCGACGACCCGGCCTCGAAGAACCTCGGCGCGGTGCTGCGGTCGATGTCGGAGATGCACCTGGCCCGGCTGTGCTTCGACCCCTCGGGCGGTGACCAGGTCGATCCCGAGGGCTGGACGACGGTCTTCACTCTCGGCGGGCTCACCCTGCCCGATGTCACCACGGCCCGTGATGACTACTCCTACGAGCAGCGGCTCTCGGTGGCGCTGCTCTACCTGGTCTCGCAGTTCGCCCGCCGCCTGATGAACGGGCTGGACCGCCGCGCACCCAAGGCGATCTTCCTGGACGAGGCGTGGGCGATCACCTCCACACCTGAGGGCGCCAAGCTGGTGCCCGAGGTCAGCAGGATGGGCCGGTCGCGCAACACCGCGCTGGTGCTCGTCTCCCAAAATGCCGGTGACCTGCTGAACGAGCAGGTCACCAACTGTCTTTCCTCCGTGTTCGCCTTCCGCTCCACCGAGCGGGTCGAGGTCGATCACGTCATGTCGCTGCTCGGGGTGGAGCCCCTTGAGGAGCACAAGGCGGTGCTGCGCTCGCTGGGCAACGGCGAATGCGTCTTCCGGGATCTGGACGGCCGCGCGGGCCGTATCGGGGTGGACCTTATCTCGGAAGAGCTGCTGCGCTGGCTTGACACGAATCCGACACACGATAAGCCCGGCCAGAACGGGCATGATCCAGAGGAAATCGGCAGGCCGGAGACGGCGGCGCGGGAGGTTCGGTCATGAGTGTCCCCTCGCAGGGGCCGGTGATGGGTGTCCTCGCAAGTGTCCTGACCAGAGGCAGGAGACTGCTCGGGCGCACCCGTAAGGCCCCCGGCGCACCCGGCCGGAAGGCGCGGCGCGGACGGCGTATCCGGAAGGCGGTCGGCATCGCGCTGATCGCCTTCGTCGGATTAGTGGCGGTTCCGTTCGCCGTGCCCACGACCGCGTCGGCGGCGGTGCCGATCTGCGACCTGTCGCCCGATCTCGCGCCCGAGATCGTCGGCGGCGGTGTCGACGGGCTGCTCCAGCCCCCGCCGCCCGGTGGCGTCCCGCCCGTCGGGCAGGGCCCCGCGCCCACCCCGCAGCCCGCTCCGCCGCCGCCGCCCGAGCCGGGCGCGCAGACCAACTACGGCGCGTACGGCATGGCCGGCCTGTACTGGCACACCCACGACCTGGGCTGCGACGACGTGGTGGCGGTGCTCGGCAACGCCTGGTCCAACATGATCTTCACGCTGGCCAAGGCGGTGGACCGGCTCACCATCACCACCTACCAGGCCGCCGCGACCGAGGGCCCGCTCCAGTCGATCAAGGACGTGGTCGACGACGTCGTCACCAACCTCGCCAACGCGATGTACTGGCCCTACCTGCGCCCGCTGGTCATCCTGGGCGCGATCTGGCTGGCCTGGTACGGCCTGATCAGGAAGCGCGCCACGACCACCGCCGAGGGCGTCATCTGGATGGTGCTCGCGGTGACCGTCGCGGTGTGGTTCTTCAGCCGCCCCGGCGACTTCACCGGCGTGGGCAAGGTCGTCACCGACAAGACGGCCGAGGTGGTCAACTCGGCCTTCAGCGGGCTGCCGGGCGCGGGCGGCGCGTCCTGCCTGCCGCCCAAGGGCACGCCCGCCACGCAGGCCATGCCGCAGTCCGGCGGCTACGGCCAGGGCGGTACGGCGGGCGTCGAGCAGAACGCCGACGCCCTGTGGTCCACGCTGGCCTGCAAGCCGTGGCTGATGGGCATGTTCGGCACGGCCGACCCCAACGCGCCCGTCGTACGCGACTTCGGCGCGCTCATGCTCGACATCCAGGCCATCGACCGGCAGGAGCAACTGGCCGAGAAACAGCCCGCCGCCTCGGCGCACCAGAAGCGCTACGAGGAAGAGGTGGTCAAGCAGCTCAACGGCACCTCGATCTACCCGCTGCTCAGCGGCCATGACTGGACGAGCAGGCTGGGCATCTCGCTGGGCGCGCTGATCGCGGCCATGGTCGCCGGGTTGCTGATCTTCCTGGTGGCGGTGTCGCTGCTGGTGCTGAAGGTCGGGTTCCTGCTGTTGCTGATCCTGGCGCCGATCTTCCTGCTGATCGGCGTGCATCCGGGCTCGGGGCGGATCATCGCGCTGCGCTGGCTGGAGATGGTGATCGGGACGCTGTTGCGGCAGGCGGTGCTGGCGCTGGTCCTCGGCGTGCTCGTGTACGGGTACGCGCTGATCATCTCCACCGCCATGCCGTGGGGCATGCAGATCCTGTTCATCGCGCTGCTGACCATCGCGGTGTTCTTCTACCGAAGGCCGTTCCAGCACCTGTTCGCCTCGATGGACGGGCACACGCTCACCACCCGGATGCTCGGCGAGGCGGCGTCCGCGCCGTCGTTGTCGCGGGCGGCCAACGTGCTGCCCCCGGTCGCGGGCTACCGGGTCGGGCGCTGGGGGATGCGCAAGGCCGAGCCGCTCATCCAGGCCGCGGCGATGGCGAGCGGCGGCGCGGCCACGGCCGCGGCGGCGGCCGTCGCCCAGGGCAAGGTACGCGGCGAGGAGGGCGCGGCGCAGGGCGGCGCCTCCGGCACCCGTGTGCCGGTCGCGGGCCAGCCCGCGCCCCTGGACACCGAGGGTTCGGCGGGCGCGCGGCGCAAGGCGGGCACGTCCCGTACGACGCTGCCGCGCACCGGCTCCGCCCCGCCGCTCGACCTGTCCGGCAAGCGGCCGGCGGGCACGCCGGTGCGCGGCGGGCGGACCGGCGGCACGCCCAGTGTGTCGGGTTCCGGCACTTCGGGCGGCTCGGGCGGCTCTGGTGGCCGCGGCGGGTGGTTCAGCGGCCGGTCCGGCGGCGGATGGGCGCGCGGCGGTTCGTCGGGCTCCGGGTCCGCGGGCCGTACATCGGGCGGCCGGTCCGGCGGCGGCCTCTTCGGCGGCGGCGGCAGCGGCCGGTCGAGCAACGGCGGGTCAAGCGGTCGCGGTTCGAGCAGTGGTGGTTCGAGCGGTGGCGGCCTGTTCGGCGGGAACGGCGGCGCGTCCCGGCGCTCGGGTGGTTCGGCGGGCGGTTCGGGCAGGGGCCCGGCCGCGCGCGGCGGAGGCGACGGGGGGCGGCGGGCCGAGGCCCCGCCGCTGTGGCTGTCCGGCGGCGGCGGCCGTTCGGGCGATGAGCCGGACGTGCCGTTCTGGCTACGGCCGTCACGGCACGACAAGGACTGACGGATGGCCCCAGCAGGTGACCGGCGCAAGCTGGTGTTCGGTGCGCTGGTCGTGGTGCTCGCGCTGGTCGGGGTGTACCTGACCATGTGGCCGGGCGGCGAGCAGGAGCCCGCGGCCACGGGCAGGTACGAGCCCGGCCGCACGCCGAGCGTGCCCCCGGTGACGCCGCGCCCGCCGCTCGCGACCGCCAGCGATGCCCCCTTCGACATCTACACCTACCTGCCGATGACCAAGGAGGAGCTGGCCGCCACCGCCGACGTGGCACGCCGGTTCACCGCGGCCTACGGCACGTTCCGCTTCGACGAGGCGCAGGGCGCCTACGCCGACCGCCTCAAGGGGTTCACCACGGCCGACCTGGGCGCCGAACTGGCCCGCTCGGTCGCCGCCCCCGGCGTCATCGAGCAGAGCATCGCCGAGCAGCGGATCTCCGAGGGCTCGGCCACCGTCAAGCAGATCAGGCAGATCGACGAGACGTCCGTGACCTACGTCGTGACCGGTTCCCGCAAGGTCACGGTCCGGAACGTACCGTCCCAGAGCAGCGAGGACTTCGCCGTCACGCTCGTCCAGGTGGGCGGCGACTGGCGGGTGCACGACCTGCAACCCGCCGCCGCCGGACAGGAAGGTGACCCGAACACCGTCCCGGAGGGGGTGACATGAACACCTCCCGTGCCCGGATCGCGGTCTTAGTCTGCGTGGCGGGGTTGGTTCTGATGACACTGGTGATCGCGCCGATGCTGATGAGCACGTTCCCCTCGATCCTGGGGGGCAGCGGCACGATGCCGGACTGCTCGGAGCCCGTCTCCGAGGGCGACGAGGACCAGTCGGGGACGGCGTCCTCCGACATCCCCGCCGAGTACCTGGAGCTGTACAAGGAGCACGGCAAGAAGATCGGCGTGCAGTGGAACGTCCTGGCCGGGGTGGGCAAGCGGGAGACCGATCACGGCCGGTCCCGCCTCCCCGGTGTCCAGAAGGGGACGAACTCGGCGGGCGCGGCCGGGCCGATGCAGTTCCTGATCAGCACCTGGGGCGGCAAGTCCAAGATCAAGATCCCGTCGCAGTTCAACGGGTACGCCTCCGACGGCGACGGCGACGGCTGGGCCGACATCTACAACCCGGCCGACGCCATCCTGGGCGCGGCCAAGATGCTCAAGCGCAACGGCGCCCCCGAAGACCTGCGCCGGGCGCTGTTCACCTACAACCGCGCCTGGTGGTACGTGGACCAGGTGCTGGCCATCGCCCGCGGGTACGCCAAGGACGGCGAGGTCAAGCGCCCGCCGGAGGCCGACCCGATGTGCGACCAGACCCTCGTGGACGCGGCTCCTGGCGACGTGGTCAAGAAGATCATCGACTACGCGCTGGCGCAGCGCGGCAAGCTGTACCGCTGGGGCGGCACGGGCCCCGACGCGTTCGACTGCTCGGGCGTCATCTACATGGCCTACCGCAACGCGGGCCTGACGATTCCGCGCACGACGTTCGTCCAATGGCCGTTCGGTGTTCGCGTCAAGGACGGCGACGAACAGCCCGGTGACCTGGTGTACTTCAATGCCGGGCCCGGTACGCGCGCCAACAGCCCCGGGCACGTCGGGCTGGTGGTGTCCAAGGGCAAGATGCTGGAGGCCAGGTGCACGCTGTGCGGGCCGATCAAGGTGACCGGTTATGCGAACCGGCCGGGCCGGGTCGGATTCACCCGCCCGCTGGGCACCGACTCGGTCAAGAAACAGCTCGAACGGCTGGAGCAGGGCTGACATGATGGCTTTCCATGGCTGAGCAGGCTGAGCAGATCGTCGTGGGGGCCGCGATCGTGGCCGGCGGGCGGTTGCTCGCGGCGCAGCGCGCCGAGCCGCCCGCGCTGTACGGCGGGTGGGAGTTCCCCGGTGGCAAGGTCAACCCGGGCGAGTCCGAGGTGGCGGCGCTGATCCGGGAGTGCGACGAGGAGCTGGGCGTGCTCATCAAGGTGGGCGCGCGGGTGGGCGGTGACTGGGCGCTGGCCGACGGCTACCTGCTGCGGGTGTGGCTGGCCGAGGTCGTGGCGGGCGTGCCCGAGCCCAAGGAGCACCTGGAACTGCGCTGGCTGGCCCGCTCCGACCTCTACACCGTGCCCTGGCTGCCCGCCGACCTGCCGATCGTGCACGCCGTGGAGAAGCTGCTCGACGAGGGTTGAGCGGCCACATAGCGCGATATAACCACTACCGTGGGTGTTGGTTGCGGGAGGTCGCGTGCGCCGGGTGTCCGCTCGGCGGGCGCCTGCCTGGCCGGGGTGTGCCTGGTGGGGCTGCTCGGTATGTACGGCGGGGCCGCCGCCGACTCCGGGTGGGGGCGCTGGGTGCGGGTCGAGTTGCGCGGTCCGGCGGCGGGGGCGCGGCTGAGCGTGGTCACCGATCCGCCTGGGGCCGCGTTGATCGACTGCCCCACCCGTGACGGGGAGCCTGACGAGTGCGCCTTCGGGGCCATCCCCGAGTCCCGCCACGCGGACGTGTGGGTGCGATCCGCGGAGCCCGGGGAGATCCGCCTGACCGCACGGGCCGACACCCTCCTGCGCGACGGCCGCTGGACGGCCCGCAGCGCCACCCTGGTCCTCTCCGAGGCGGGAGCCGACCTCGTTCCGGGGTCGTCAGGGCGGGGCGATCCGGACGGGTTGATCGAGCGTGTCTGGACTCCGTCCGTCACACCTGCGGGATCGTCGGAAAAGACGCGCAATGAGGAAGTAAGCGACGAACCGAATTCCATGCAGAGCGGCGAACCTGACGACAAAAGTCATGACAAGCCTGGTGGCAAAGCCGCCGAAAAGCAGTCGGACGCCGCGCGGCCCGCCGCCCCGCCGGTACAGGCCCCGCCGCCGGTCGATCCGGTGCCGGTGCAGGAGCCGCCGCAGATGCCGGTGGTCGCCGACGCGCCCGGTCCCGCGCCGGTCCCGGCGCCGCTGCCGATGCGGCTGACCACGGTGGCCTCGACGGCCGAGAGCGACGAGGCCACCCGTCCGGAGCTGCGCGGACTGCCCGCCGTACTGGTCGCCGTGGGTGCGCTGCTGGGGCTGTTGTGGGCGCTCGCGGCGGTAAGGGATCGCGGCAAGGGACGCGGCGAGCCGGATTGACGGCCTGCTGTCCGGCGGCCTGCTCGGTTCCCCTGGTCAGAGGCGGTGGCCCCGGTCACGCGGATTGCATCGGCCCCGGCCCGAGCCCGATGGAGACGCACCTGACCTGATCCAGGCGACCGGCTGGAAAAGGTTCAGTGGCCGCTGGTCGGATTAGCGGCAAAGCGGTGTTGCCCGCACTGGTTTGCTGTTAGTTTTACCCATCTAGGGTTTTCCTTGACTTGGAAGTGTTCGGGGAGGACACGGGTGTCGCGACAAGGGCGAGCCAAGGCCGTGTCCGTGCTGGTCGTCACGATCGGCCTGTGCGGTGCCGGAGTCCTGGCGGCGGCTCCGCTGATCGGTTCGAGCGCGGTCGCCGAGGCGCGAGGCGTACACGCCGCCGCCTCGCCGACGAAACCGGAGCCACCCGAAAACGCGGGCCCCGAGGTCCCCGAGGACTCCGACCTCGAACCGGAGGTGACGGTCACCGTCACCGAGACTCCAGAGGAGCCGGTCGAGGTCACCGAGACGGTCACGGTGACCCCGAAGAAGCCGAAGAAGCCCAAGACCACCAAACCGGTCAAGACGCCGCCGCCCGCGCCCGACCCGACGACGCCCGCGCCGCAGCCGCAGCCGCTGCCCAGCCAGGACATCCCGGAGATCCCCAGCAACACGTCGACCGCCGAGGTGCCCGTCCCGTCGGTGGGGGAGTCCTCGTTCTCGCTGCCCGCCGCCACGGGCACCGCGCTCGATCCCACGCCGTCCGGCCAGGCGCCGGTGGTCTCGCAGGCGCAGAGCACCGAGGTCATCGCGGCCGAGCTGCGCGAGGGCATCCCGGAGATGGACCGCGTCACGCTCAGCCGTCAGCTCGCCATCCCGGCGCTGGTCCTGACCCTGCTCGCGCTGTTCGCGGTGCTGTTCTACGAGAAGAGGCTGCGCCGCATGGTGCACGCCGCGGCCGTCCGTACGGCGGGCCCCGGCGTGGCCGGCGACCCGGCGGCCTACCCGGGTTACCCAGGTTACCCGGGCTACCCGGCGGGTCCGGGCTACGTCGCCAACTACGTCCCCGGCGGCTACCCGGCCGGTCCGGCGTACACGACCGTCGTGAGCTTCGTGCCGGTGCCGCAGCAGCAGCCCGTCCCGCCGTACGACCAGCAGCCGGTGCTCCAGCTACAGCCCGAGGCCGACGCCGGAGCGCCCAAGCCCACTGAGACCCCGGCCGCTCCGGCCACCGGTACGGTGCGCGGCCCGCACGACCTGCCCCCCGAGTCCTACCTGGAGGGCCCGCACGACCGCGGCGGCTTCGACGACTTCAAGGAGCCGGGCGAGCCCGGCAAGAGCGCGTCCACGTGGTTCTCCCCGTCCGGCAAGGACACCCCGTCCCCGCCGTACCGGATGCCCGCCGACACCCCGCGCTACGGCCCCGAGCCGCCCCCCGCGACGCCCGACACGACGGCGGTCTACGTCATGCCCGAGCTCCCCAAGGACGCCCCCAAGCCCCCTGAGCCCGCCCCCGAGGTCCAGGAGGGCCCCGGCGGCGCCCCCAAACGCGGCCTCTTCAAGCGCCGCAAGCCCTGAGGCTCATCCCGCCAGGGCGAGCGTGCCGAACCGCCACAGGGGCAGTACCAGGGCGAGCGCCAGCCACCACGAGATCACTGGCCGCCGCGTGGCCACCCGGACCGCGGTGATGGCGATCAGCCCGCAGACGAGCGAGGCCGCCAGCCCCGGAAGGGCGGCGACGGCCTTCGCCAGACCCGGTGGAGTGATAGTGGCTTCGGCCCACCCGGCGAAGACGATCGCCCAGTAGCCGAAGAAGAGCACGCCGGCGGTGCCGAACAGCGCCGCCGCGATCCGATCGCTCATGGCCACTCCTTGGCTCACGGTGTACCGGGTGTCCCGGGGCGGCTTGAGGGCCGCCCCGGGGAGGAGGTCACTTGGTGGCGGAGCGCTTGAAGATCTTGTTGCCGAGCCAGACCAGGGGGTCGTAGCGGCGGTCGACGACGCGTTCCTTCATCGGGATCAGCGCGTTGTCGGTGATCTTGATGTGTTCCGGGCAGACCTCGGTGCAGCACTTGGTGATGTTGCAGTAGCCGAGGCCGTGCTCGTCCTGGGCGGAGTCCTGGCGGTCGGCCACGTCGTAGGGGTGCATGTCGAGTTCGGCGATCCGCATCAGGAAGCGCGGACCGGCGAACGCCTGCTTGTTCTCCTCGTGGTCACGGATCACGTGGCAGACGTTGTTGCACATGAAGCACTCGATGCACTTGCGGAACTCCTGGGACCGCTCGACGTCGATCTGCTTCATCCGGTACTCGCCGGGCTGGACGTCCGACGGCGGCGTGAAGGACGGGATCTCCCTGGCCTTCTGGTAGTTGAAGGACACGTCGGTGACCAGGTCCTTGATCACCGGGAAGGCGCGCATCGGGGTGACCGTGATGACCTCGTCCTCCGAGAAGGTGGACATCCGGGTCATGCACCCCAGCTTGGGCTTGCCGTTGATCTCCATGGAACACGAGCCGCACTTGCCCGCCTTGCAGTTCCAGCGGACCGCGAGGTCGGGCGCCTGGGTGGCCTGGAGGCGGTGGATGATGTCGAGGACGACCTCGCCCTCGTTCACCTCGACGGTGAAGTCCTCCAGCCGGCCCTCGCCGCCCTCACCGCGCCACACGCGGAACTTGGCCTTGTAGCTCATCATGACTCCTTGACCGCGAGGTCGTACTCGGCCATCTCTTCGTCCGTGAGGTACTTGCTCAGCTCCCCGCGCTCGAAGAGGGTGATCAGGTCCGCCCGCATGGACGGCTGGGGCTGTTCCTGGACGTTCACCGCCGTGCCGTCCGGCGCCGCCGAGCAGACCAGCAGCCTGCGCCGCCACTCGGGGGTCATGTCCGGGTAGTCGTCGCGGGTGTGACCGCCGCGGCTCTCCTGGCGGGCCAGCGCGGCCCGCGCCACGCACTCGCTGACCAGCAGCATGTTGCGGAGGTCCAGGCACAGGTGCCAGCCGGGGTTGTAGATCCGGCTGCCCGCCGCGCCGACGCCCTTGGCGCGCTCGCGCAACTTCTCCACCGCCGAAAGGGCCTCGGTCATCTCCCCGGCCTTGCGGATGATCCCGACCAGCTCGTTCATCGTCCGCTGCAGCTCGTGGTGAACCTCGTAGGGGTTCTCGCCGGGCCGTTCGAGCGGAGCCAGTACCTCGGCCTGGGCCGCGGCCACCGCGTCCTCCGGTGCGACCGGCCGCCGCTCCAGGCCGTCGATGTAGGCGGCGGCTCCGGCGCCCGCGCGGCGGCCGAAGACCAGCAGGTCCGACAGCGAGTTGCCGCCGAGCCGGTTGGAGCCGTGCATGCCGCCGGACACCTCGCCCGCCGCGAACAGCCCCGGCACGGACGCCGCCGCGGTGTCGGCGTCCACCTCGACGCCGCCCATCACGTAGTGGCACGTCGGGCCGACCTGCATGGGCTCGGCGGTGATGTCGACGTCGGCCAGCTCCTTGAACTGGTGGTGCATCGACGGCAGCCGGCGGCGGATCTCCTCGGCGGGGAGCCGGCTGGAGACGTCCAGGAACACGCCGCCCTGCGGTGAGCCGCGCCCGGCCTTGACCTCGGAGTTGATCGCCCTGGCCACCTCGTCACGGGGCAGCAGCTCGGGCGGGCGGCGGTTGCCCGCCTGGTCGGTGTACCAGCGGTCGGCCTCCTCCTCGGTGGTGGCGTACTTGTCCTTGAACACCTCGGGGATGTAGTCGAACATGAACCGCTTGCCCTCGGAGTTGCGCAGCACCCCGCCGTCACCGCGGACCGACTCGGTGACCAGGATGCCGCGCACGGAGGGCGGCCAGACCATGCCGGTCGGGTGGAACTGGATGAACTCCATGTTGATCAGCTTGGCCCCGGCCAGCAGCGCCAGCGCGTGCCCGTCGCCGGTGTACTCCCAGGAGTTGGAGGTCACCACGTAGGACTTGCCGATGCCGCCGGTGGCCAGCACGACCGCCGGGGTGTCGATCCGCAGCAGCCGCCCGGTCTCCCGCCGGTAGCCGAAGGCCCCGGCGATGGCGCCCTCGTCGTCCTTGAGCAGGCGGGTGATCGTGCACTCGGCGAAGACCTTGATGTAGGCCTCGTAGTCGCCGTGGACGGCGTAGTCCTCCTGCTGGAGGGCGACGACTCGCTGTTGCAGGGTGCGGATCATCTCCAGGCCGGTACGGTCGCCGACGTGGGCCAGCCGCGGGTACTCGTGCCCGCCGAAGTTACGCTGGCTGATCTTGCCGTCCTTGGTCCGGTCGAACAGCGCGCCCCACGCCTCCAGCTCCCACACCCGGTCGGGGGCCTCCTTGGCGTGCAGCTCGGCCATCCGCCAGTTGTTCAGGAACTTGCCGCCGCGCATGGTGTCGCGGAAGTGGACCTGCCAGTTGTCGGCCGGGTTGACGTTGCCCATGGCGGCGGCGGCGCCACCCTCGGCCATGACGGTGTGCGCCTTGCCGAACAGCGACTTGCACACGATGGCGGTCTTCTTGCCCTGCTGACGCGCCTCGATGGCGGCCCGCAGCCCCGCTCCGCCGGCGCCGATGACGACGACGTCGAATTCGTGACGTTCGATATCCATGATCTGGGCTTCCTTAACGGGCTTTCTGAACGGGCTTCCTCATCAGGCTTCCTAGAAGAACGTGATGTCGGTGACGATGCCCTTCGCCACGAGCCGTACGTAAAGGTCGGCGAACAGCACGGTGTACATCGACACCCAGGCCAGCAGCATGTGCCGGGCGTTCAGCTTGGAGACCAGGCCCCAGAACCGGTACCGCAGCGGGTGGCGCGAGAAATGGTTGAGCCGTCCGGCGACGATGTGCCGGCAGGAGTGACAGGACAGCGTGTAGGCCGAGATGAGGACCGCGTTGACCGCGAGGATCAGCGTCCCCACGCCCGCGTGTCCCCATTCGCCGTTCGCGTCGCGGAAGGCCATCACGGCCTCATAGGTGAGGACCGCGGAGATCAGGACCGAGCCGTAGAAGAAGTAGCGGTGGACGTTCTGCAGGATGAGCGGCAGCCGGGTCTCGCCGGTGTACTTCCCGTGCGGCTCTGCGACCGAGCAGGCGGGCGGCGACAGCCAGAACGAGCGATAGTAGGACTTGCGGTAGTAGTAGCACGTCAACCGGAACCCACCGGGCAGCCCCAGCACCAGGACACCCGGCGGCAGCGGGAACCAGTCGCCGATCGGTGCGAACCCGAGCACCCGCGCGCCCTCCGGGCACGCCTCAAGCAGACAGGGTGCGGCGAAGGGGGCGACGTACGGGGCGATGTAGTAACTGGGGTCGAACATCGCCCAGAAGCCGTACACGAGGAAGGACGCGAGGGCGGCGAAGGTGAGCACCGGGGCCAGCCACCATCGGTCCGTGCGCAGCGTGCGCGCCTTGAGCTGGGCGCGTTGTCTCCTGGCCGGGTTCTCGGCCGTTGTCTGGGTCATCAGTGACCTCTCCATGTCCCGCGGACCTCGCCGGCGGGGTCCGGGTCTCGTTCATTCGTGCGCGCACGACTCGTGGCAGGGACAAGACACACACGCAGCGGCACGCGTTGGTGGCAGATACGTTACGACCACTGCATCGGCTTGTGTGAGCCGGGTCACTCACTTTTTCGCGGTCCTGGTGTGATTCCTGTCACGTAGCCGGTCAATGATCCCGTCTGAAGTGTCAGGAGTGGAGTCCGGGACGGGCGAGTTTCCCCACTGTTACGAAAAAGTCGTCGATCTGCCGCACTACCTGGATAAATCGCGTGAAGTCCACTGGCTTGGACACGTACGCGTTCGCATGTAGATGGTAGCTCCGTAGGATGTCCTCCTCCGCCTCGGATGTGGTGAGGACCACAATCGGGATGCTGCGCAGCTCGGCGTCCTGTTTGACAACGGCGAGCACCTCCAGCCCGTCCATGCGCGGCAGGTTGAGGTCGAGCAGCACGAGGTCGGGGCGCGGAGCGCCGGAGTAGGGGCCCTCGCGGCGCATGAAGGCCACGGCGTCCTCGCCGTCCTCCACCACGTGCAGCCGGTTGCGCAGCTTGTTGTAGGCGAACGCCTCCCTGGTCAGCAGCACGTCGCCGGGGTCGTCCTCGACCAGCAGGACCTCGATCGGGTAAAGGTCAGCCATCGTCGTCGGCTCCTGATCCGGGGAGGGGGGCGACCGGTGGGTCCGCGCGAACGGTCCACCGGAACGTCGTGCCGGGGGTCTCCGTGTCTCCGTGCTCTACCCAGATCCGGCCGCCCAGATACTCGGCGATCCGCTTGGCCATCGCCAGGCCGATTCCGGTGCCGGGGTACGCCTCGCGCGAGTGCAGCCGCTGGAAGATCAGGAAGATCCGGTCGGTGTGCCGGGGGTCGATCCCGATCCCGTTGTCGGAGCAGGAGAACACCCACATCTCGCCGTCCCGCTCGGCGCCGATCCGGATGTGCGGCGGCTCGGCCGAGCGGAACTTCACCGCGTTGCTCAGCACGTTCTGCCAGAGTCTGGTGAGCAGCGGCCCGTTCGCGTACACCTGCGGCAGCCCGCCGTACTCGATCCTGGCCCCCGACTCCTCGACCGCGGCGGCCAGGTCGCGCAGCGCGGCCCGCAGGGCCTCGCCGGAGTCGGTCATCTCCAGCGCGCCGCCGACCTTGCCGACGCGGGAGAAGTCGAGCAGGTCGTTGATCAGCTTCTGCATGCGCTTGGCGCCGTCCACGGCGTAGGCGATGTACTGGCGGGCGCGGTCGTCCAGGTCGGCCGCGTAGCGCTGTTCCAGCATCTGGGTGAAGCCCGCCACCTTGCGCAGCGGCTCCTGCAGGTCGTGGCTGGCCACGTAGGCGAACTGCTCCAGGTCGCTGTTGGACCTGCGCAGTTCGGCGGTCTGCTGCTCCAGCCTGCGCCGGGCGTGCTGGGCGGTGCGCCACTCGGCCAGGATGCGCCCGCGCATGTCGTCCACGTCGGCGGCGAGCGCGGCCAGCTCGGCGGGGCCGCGGACCCGCACCCGGTGGTCGAAGTCGCCGGCAGCGACCGTGCCGACCTGCGCCGCCAGGTCGTTGACCGGGCGCAGCACCGCCGTGCGCAACACCACGGCCAGTACGCCGAGCGCGGCCACCAGCAGCGCCGTCCAGATCGCGAGCGCCACGTAGACCCGGCCCGCCCCGGCGTTGACCGCCGCCCCGCCCGTCCGGTGAACGTCGGCCAGCCGCTCCCGCAGCGCGGCCAGCTCGGCGTGGACCGCGGCCTGCCGTACCTCGCCCGCGCGCTCGTCGCCGGACCCGCCCGCCGCGACCGGGTCGGCGTACTCGGCCCGCCACCGCGCGGACGCCACGCCGAGGCGGGTGAGCGCCGCGGTGACCGGCTCGCCGAACTCCTGCCCCGCCACCAGCCGGGCGATCTCGCCGGACGCGGCGCGCTCGGCGGTCACCGCCGCCCGGTAGGCGGTGAGGCGCCCCGCGCCCGGTTCGGCGCGGTGGGCGGCGATGGCGGCCCGCTGCGCGTCCTGCGCGGTGGCCAGGTCCATCGTGCGCAGGATCGCCGGGTCGATCACGTCCAGGATGGTGTGCCTGGCCTTGCGTCCGTCGCCGAGCGCGATCGAGGTGAGCACCGCCCCGGCCACCAGCAGCACCGCCATCAGCGCGGCGGTGAGCAGCAGCAGCCGCCCGATCGTCAGCCGGGCGATCATCGCTCTGCCGGAGGCCGGCGAACCAGTACCAGGGCGAGATCGTCGTTGAGCGCGTACCTGTGCCGCCCGGTGACCCCGCCGACGATCCGGTCCAGGTCGAACCCGCCGTGCTCGCGGACCATGCGCAACAGCCCCTCCAGGCCGAGCAGCGAGCCGCCCACCGACGCCTCGATCAGCCCGTCGGTGTAGAGCAGCATCGCCCAGTCCGCGCCCAGCGCGACCTCGATCGCGGGCCACTCGGCGTCCAGGAAGATCCCGAGCGGCGGCCCGGACGGCGTGCCGTTCACGAACTCGATCGACCCGCCGCGCAGCACCAGCGGCGGCGGATGCCCGGCCACCCACATCAGCGCGGAGTCCAGCGCCGGGGCGATGGTCGCCACGCAGACCGTGGTGAAGATCTCCGGGGCGTTGCGCTCCTGGCGCAGCAGCGCGTCCAGGATGCGCAGCATGCCGGTGCCGGTGTGCCCGGCCAGCACCAGTGTGCGCCAGGCGATCCGCAGCGCCACGCCGAGCGCCGCCTCGTCGGGGCCGTGCCCGCTGACGTCGCCGATCAGGACGTTCACCGCGCCGTCCACGCCCTGCACGGTGTCGTAGAAGTCGCCCGCCAGCAGGGCCTCCTGCCGTCCGGGGAGGTAGCGGGTCTGGTGGTCCAGGTCGCCGGTGTGCAGCAGCGCCACCGGCAGCAGGCCGTGCTCCAGCCGGGCGTTCTCCTCGGCCACCCGCTCGGCCTCGCGCAGCCGCTGGGTGGTCAGCACGGCGTGTTTGCGCTCCACCGCGTAGCGGACGGCCCGGTCCAGTGTGCGGGTGTCCACCTGACCCTTGACCAGGTAGTCCTGGGCTCCGGCGGCCACCGCGGCGGCCCCGGCCGAGGCGTCGTCGAGCCCGGTCAGCACCAGCACGGGCGCGTACGGGGCGCTCGCGATGACCTGTTCCGGCGCCTCAAGCCCGGTCGCGTCGGGCATGGACAGATCCACCAGCACGCAGTGGATCTCGGGGGTGAGCCTGCTCAGGCCGTCGGCCAGGGTACGGGCCCAGAAGATCTTGGGCGGCGTGCGGGTGGCGCCGAGCAGTTCCTGGACCAGGTACGCGTCGGCCGGGTCGTCCTCGATCAGCAGCAGGGTGAGCGGGCTGGGCTCCTCCTTCCGCGGGCCGACATGCCGATCGGGGGGCTCGCCTGCGGTGGACGTGCCGGGGGGCAGCGAGATCACGGACACCTCGTGGGTTTTCGGGACCGGCCTATGCCAACCGGCCGGCCAACTCAACTCCCTGGGGAAGGCTGCCGTCCTGCGCGGCCTGGGTGAGGAACCGGAGCAGCGTCGCGCGAAACGCCTGCGCGGCGCGGATCGGTTCGACGTCCTTGCGGTGCGAGAGCGCGATGGTGCGGTGCAGGCCCGGCGGCACCAGCGGGGTGCCGGTCAGCCCGGGGCGGGCGTCCAGCACCATCGAGGGCACCACCGCGATGCCCAGCCCCGCCTCGACGAACCTGAGCACGGCGTCCATCTCACCGCCCTCGACGGAGAACCGGGGCTCGAAACCGGCCTGCCTGCACGCGTTGAGCGTCGCCTCCCGAAGGTCGTAGCCGCGCCGGAACATCACCATCGGCCGGCCGCGGAGATCTTCGATCCGCAGATGGTGCCTGCGCGACGGCGGGGAGTGCGACGGAGAGGCCACGACCAGATTTTCGCTGAGGATTTCCTCGGTGACCAGAGAGGGGTCGCTGCTGTGCAGCGGCAGAATGATCAACGCCAGGTCGAGCTGCCCCCTGGCGAGGTCCTTCACCAGGTCGCGCGAGCCGCCCTCCTCCACCAGCAGCTCGACGCCGGGATAGTCGATGTGGAATCTGGCCAGGGCGTCGGCCAGCAGCCCCGCGCACAGTGACGGGGTGGCGCCGAGGCGTACCCGCCCGCGGCGCAGCCCGGCCAGCTCGGCGACCTCGCGGCGGGCGGTGTCGGCGTCGGCCAGCATCCGGCGGGCGAGCGGCAGCAGCGCCTCGCCCGCGGGGGTCAGGGTGACGTTGCCGCGGGCGCGGTTGAGCAGCGGCGCGCCCAGTTCCTCCTCCAGCGCCCGCACCTGCTTGCTCAGCGACGGCTGCGCCACGCGCATGCGCTCGGCGGCATGCGTGAAGTGCCTGGCCTCCGCCACGGCCACGAAGTAGGCGAGCTGCTGAAGCTGCACAATTCAATAGCGTAGGGCTATCGATTCCGGCGGCTTCATGCGGTGTGAGTTTGGTCGCAGAACGCGTGCCTGCGCGCACCGCCACGGGCGCGGACGCAGAGTGAATAGCTGATGGCTATGGAAACCAGGCAGTTGCCGACTTGGACGCCTCACGCGCGCGGTTCGTAACGTCGGGGGCGTGACAGCCACGATCGAGCGCGGTGCGGCCACCGCGCCAGTCGCCTCCCACGAGCCGCCCCGGCCGCCGACGGCCGCTCGCAACCGCAAGGGCGGGTTCTTCCGCTCGTCCAATGGCAAGAAGGCCGTGATGGCGGTCACCGGCGCCGTCATGGTGCTCTACCTGATCGCGCACATGGCCGGAAACCTGAAGATCTTCTTCGGCGCGACCGACTTCAACGAGTACGCGGCCTTCCTGCGCGAGATCGGCCACCCGCTGGTGCCGTACCGGACCGTGCTCACCCTGGTCGAGGTGGTCCTGGCGGT
Organism: Spongiactinospora rosea; assembly: GCF_003315795.1. Classification (GTDB taxonomy): domain Bacteria; phylum Actinomycetota; class Actinomycetes; order Streptosporangiales; family Streptosporangiaceae; genus Spongiactinospora; species Spongiactinospora rosea. Next base: position 174,654 of record NZ_QMEY01000007.1, on the reverse strand, counting down.
GTCGGTCGTGCTGCACATGTGGTCGGCGGTGTCGCTGGCCAGGCGGGCCTCCCGGGCCAGGCCGGTCAAGTACGCGGCCAGGCCGAAGTCGCAGGCGTCCGGGTACGCCGTCCAGACCATGCGGTACGGCGGCGTCATCATCCTGCTGTTCGTCATCTGGCACCTGCTGGACCTGACCTTCGTCGCGGTGAACCCCGCCGGTCCGAACAGCGAGCCCTACCAGCGGCTGGTCCAGGGCTTCGCGATCGGACGCTGGCCGGTCACCCTGTTCTACGTCGTCGCGCTGCTGATGGTCGGCCTGCACCTGCGGCACGGCCTGTGGAGCGCCTTCCAGACGCTGGGCCTGGCCGGAGGGCGCAGGGAGCGCCCGCTGAAGCTGGCCGCCGCGGGCATCTCGGCGCTGCTGGTACTCGGCTTCCTCTCCGTCCCGCTGTCGATCACGATCGGACTGGTCAAGTGACCCACACCGTCGGCGAGCCCATCAGGGACACCAAGGCCCCCGAGGGGCCGATCGAGGAACGCTGGAGCAAGCGGCGTTTCTCCGCCAAACTCGTCAACCCCGCCAACAAGCGCAAGCTGCACGTCATCGTGGTCGGCACCGGCCTGGCGGGCGGCTCGGCCGCCGCGACCCTGGGCGAGCTGGGGTACAACGTCACGTCGTTCTGTTACCAGGACTCCCCGCGCCGGGCGCACTCGATCGCCGCGCAGGGCGGGATCAACGCCGCGAAGAACTACCGGGGCGACGGCGACAGCATCTACCGGCTGTTCTACGACACGGTCAAGGGCGGCGACTTCCGGGCCCGCGAGTCGAACGTGTACCGGCTGGCCGAGGTCAGCGTCAACATCATCGACCAGGCGGTCGCGCAGGGCGTGCCGTTCGCCCGGGAGTACGGCGGGCTGCTCGACACCCGCTCCTTCGGCGGCGCGCAGGTCTCGCGTACCTTCTACGCGCGCGGCCAGACCGGCCAGCAGCTGCTGCTCGGCGCCTACCAGGCGCTGGAGCGCCAGATCGCGGCGGGCACGGTCACCATGCACACGCGGCACGAGATGCTGGACCTGATCGTCTCGGACGGCCGCGCCCGGGGCGTCGTGGTCAGGGACATGGTGACCGGCGAGATCGAGACGCACCTGGCGGACGCGGTGGTCCTGGCCACCGGCGGCTACGGGAACGTGTTCTTCCTGTCCACCAACGCCAAGGGCTGCAACACCACGGCGATCTGGCGGGCGCACCAGCGCGGGGCGTACTTCGGCAACCCCTGCTACACGCAGATCCACCCGACGTGCATCCCGGTCAGCGGGGAGTACCAGTCCAAGCTGACGCTGATGTCGGAGTCGCTGCGCAACGACGGCCGGGTGTGGGTGCCGGTCAAGGCCGGCGACACGCGGGAGCCGGGGGAGATCCCCGAGGCCGAGCGCGACTACTACCTTGAGCGGATTTATCCGGCCTTCGGAAACCTCGTCCCCCGGGACATCGCCTCCCGCGCCGCCAAGAACGTCTGCGACGAGGGCCGCGGCGTCGGCCCCGGCGGACTCGGCGTGTACCTCGACTTCGCCGACGCCATCGCCCGGCTGGGCCGCGACGCGGTGGAGAAGAAGTACGGCAACTTGTTCGAGATGTACGAGCGCATCACCGGCGAGGACCCCTACACCCGGCCGATGCGAATCTACCCCGCCGTCCACTACACGATGGGCGGACTGTGGGTGGACTACGACCTCCAGTCCACGATCCCGGGCCTGTTCGTGATCGGCGAGGCCAACTTCTCCGACCACGGGGCCAACCGGCTGGGCGCGTCCGCGCTGATGCAGGGCCTCGCCGACGGGTACTTCGTGCTGCCCACCACCCTTGGCGACTACCTGGCGGGCGGGCCGTACGGGGAGATCGACCAGAAGGCCGTGGCCACGGCCGAGAACGGGGTCCGCAACAAGATCCAGAAGCTGCTGGCGGTCAACGGCACGCGCACCGCCGACTCCTACCACCGCGAGCTGGGCAAGCTCATGTGGGACTACTGCGGCATGGAACGCACCGAGGAGTCGCTGCGCAAGGCGCTGGCCCGGATTCCGGAACTGCGGAACGAGTTCTGGGAGAACGTCAAGGTGTCCGGGCACGCCGAGGAACTGAACCAGGCGCTGGAACGTGCCGGTCGGGTCGCCGACTTCTTCGACCTGGCCGAACTGATGTGCATCGACGCCCTGCACCGCAGCGAGTCCTGCGGCGGGCACTTCCGGGCCGAGTCCCAGGACTCGGACGGCGAGGCGCTGCGCGACGACGAGGACTTCGCGTACGTCGCGGCCTGGGAGTACAGCCCCGAGGGCGGGCCGGTGCTGCACCGTGAAGACCTCAAGTACGAATACGTGAAGATGACCCAGCGGAGTTACAAGTGAACCTGACCCTGAAGGTCTGGCGCCAGGACGGCCCCTCGGACCAGGGGCGGATGGTGACGTACGAGGTCAAGGACGTCTCGCCGGACATGTCGTTCCTGGAGATGCTCGACGTCCTGAACGAGCGGCTGATCCTCGAAGGCGACGACCCGGTGGCGTTCGACCACGACTGCCGCGAGGGGATCTGCGGCATGTGCGGCATGGTCATCAACGGGGTCGCGCACGGCGAGCAGCGCGCCACCACGACCTGCCAGCTCCACATGCGGCACTTCAAGGACGGCGACACCGTCACCATCGAACCGTGGCGGGCCGCGCCCTTCCCGGTCGTCAAGGACCTGGTGGTGGACCGGTCCGCGTTCGACCGGATCATCCAGGCGGGCGGGTTCGTCTCGGTGCCCGCGGGGTCCGCGCCGGACGCGCACGCCATCCCGGTCAAGAAGGACGACGCGGACTCGGCCTTCGACGCGGCCACCTGCATCGGCTGCGGCGCCTGCGTGGCGGCCTGCCCGAACGGCTCCGCCTCGCTCTTCACCGCCGCCAAGATCACCCACCTGGGGCTGCTGCCCCAGGGGCAGCCGGAGCGCGACAAGCGCGCCAAGGCCATGGTCGACCAGATGGACCTGGAGGGCTTCGGCGGCTGCACCAACACGGGCGAGTGCACGGCGGTCTGCCCGAAGGGCATCCCCCTGAGCACCATCGCCCAGATGAACCGCGACTACCTCAAGGCAAAATAGGGGGGTGCCGAGGGGCGGGTCAGCGCTGTCCACAGGGGCTGTCTACAGGGGGAGGGCGCCCGCGCGGCCGGGCGTCGCCAGTGCGAGCCGGCCGTTGCGGCGCCAGCCGATCACCAGGAAGGCGACGATTCCGGCCAGGGGCAGCACGCTGACCCCCCAGCTCAGCGGCAGCGGCGGCCCCGGCTGTTCGAGCACGGCGAGGTTGCGCAGCACCCCGGTGGCCGGCCCTTGCGGACCGTCCATCGTGAAGCGCAACGCCCAGTTCCCTTCGGTGTTGAGCGCCAGGATGTCCAGGCCCCACACCTCACGCTTGCGGGGATGCCGGGACAGTTTCCCCGACTCCGCGGTGGCGCCGGTCGGCGCGACCCAGTCGAAGCTGCCCCTCTTACCCGTGATGCCGCCGTCGGGGACGAAGGTGAAGTCCAGCGACCGCATGGCGCGGATCGGCCAGGTGCTGAAGCCGACGGTCACGCCGTACGGGCCGACCTGCACGCGTTCGGTGTGGACGGTCTCCACCGGCTGGTACTCCTCGGCGGCGGCCGGAGGGGCCGCGAGGAAGAACATGAGCCCGGCGGCCAGCGCCGCCATGGCCGTACGGGCGAGCCGGCGCGTCATTTGACCACCGCCAGTGGCCCGGAGGCCCTTCTGAGCAGCGTGCCGACCCGCCACCCGAGGTGACCGGCGAGGAAGCCCGCCACCGCGCCGGCCACGGCCGACGCGAGCAGGTGGGCCACGCCGGGAAACGGCGCGTCCATCGTGATCGCGTCCTGCACGGGGCTCAGCAGCGTGGTCAGGACCCCGCCGAGCGCGCCCACGACGGCGACCGTCCGCCGCGGGGTCCAGCTCGCCCGCCGGGCGAGCAGCAGCGCGCCCTCCATCGCCAGCGCGACCACGATGATGCCCATGGGCATCAGCCCAGGGAGGGTCGGGTCGCCCGTCGCGCCGTCCCGCAGCGGAAGGCCGATGCTCGCGGCGTACGCGCGGGCGGCCCAGGGCGCGAAAAGCCACAGCGCGGCATGGATGACGGTGTGCGCGGCGGCGGTGGCCACGGCCGTGCCGGAGCGGCCCGTGAACGTGGCCGTCGCGACCATCACGGTCACCGCGAGGAAGGCGATGCCGGCGCTGACGGCGTTCACGACGCCGTTGAGGGGGGCGAGGGCGAGCATGGGCACCGCGTTGAACGCGAGCAGCAGCGCCCCTGAGACCACCACGCCGATCCGGCCCCACCGATGTTCGCGGCCCGCCGCGCAGATCATCAGCGAACCGATCATGGAAAGGCTGATCGACAGCAGCAGCCCGATGTGCGGAGGGGACTCCAGCACGGCGTCGAAGCCGTACAGGCCGTGCCACCACAGGTCCCAGAGCCCGTACACCAGGAACGACGCGGAACCGAGGCCGGTCACCAGGTAGCCGAGCGGCGCGGAGAACCGGCCGCCGAGCACCGCGACGGACCTGCCGCCGACGGCGGGGTCGGCGCTCCGGCCGACACGCGCCGCGAACGTGTTGGCCAGCACCATGAACAGGCTGGTCAGCCCGGCCATCGCGGGGCCGGAGTAGAGGATCAGGTGGGGCAGCGTGAAGAAGGTGTCGGGGCCGACCTCGCTGTGCCACTGGGTGTCGAAGGTGAGGCCGACCAGCGAGATCATCGCCCCGGCGAGCACGGCGACGGCGGCGGGCGCGCCCCTGGTGAGCGCGTGTCCCTTCGCCGGTGGCGCGAGGGGCCCGGCTCGGCGCTGCCGGGTGCCCGGTACGGAAATGTCCATGTGTTTCTCCTTGAGAGTCGGGTTGTCTAGCCGGTGACCAGCACCGGCAGGACGACTGGGTCTTCGGTCCCTTGGGCGTCGATCGTGACGGCGAGCTGCCATGGACCGGCCATCGGCAGCACGACGCCGGGCAGGCGGAACCGGCCCGCTCCCGCCGGGCTGGCGGTCAGCGGCGGGATCGCGTGCCCCATCTGCGTCATCACCGGCTCGACGCGGACGCCATCGACCTCGGCGGGGCCGCCCTTCACGCCGGTGACCTCGATGACCCACGTGCTGGGCCGCGCCGCCCTGGCCGGGGACATGGTCAGCCGTACGGCGTGCCGCGCGGTCGCCGCGGTGAACGTCTGGTCGCCGGCGGGCGCTGAGGGCCGCAGCAGCCAGAAGATCCCGGCCAGGAGCACCGCCACGCCCGCGCACGTGGCGACCAGAGCTCCCCGGCGTCGCGATCCCTTCGGTGGCGCCTGGATCGCCGTCATCGTCGCTCGCTTTCCCGCGCCGGGACGTCCAGCACGAACGGAATGGTCATCACCGAGTAGTCGCGCTCGGCCTGGATCCACAGCCGGTAGCGGCCCGGCGCGGTGAAGGTGTGGGTGAAGGCGAGGCCGGGCCCGAACGCGGCCACGGTCTCGTCCGGGGGGCTCTGCGCGGCGTTGCTCATGATCGGCATCGCGTGCCCGTGCGCCCAGGTCGAGGCCGACAGCGCCGCCGCGCCGACCTCGCCGTCCCGGTCGTCGAACGGGCCGACCATGATCAGGTGGCCGACCATGCCCAGCCACGGCTGGAGATCGGCTTTGTCGCCGATCCTGGCCGAGATCGTCATCGCCGCGCCGGACGGCGTCGCGCTCAGCCGTACCCGGGTGCCGTCCACCGTCCTGGTGCCCAGCCCTTCCGGCGCGGGCGCGGTGGCTCTCTCGCCGCCGACCTGGAGGGCGACGGGGGCGCGGGCCAGTTGCACACCGCCGCCCCGCCGCGCCACCTCCGCGGCCACCGCGTACGCCCCGCCCCCCTCGGGGACGAAGGTGGCCCGGTAGTCACCGGGCGCGACGCGGATGGGGTGCAGGTGCCAGAGCCGGCCCGTCGGGCCGACGATCATCAGATGGACGAGCGCGTCGTGATGGATGAGGAAGTCGTCCACGAGCCGGCCCGTCGAGGCGTCGGTCAGCCGCAGGCGCAGTTCGGTGGCCCGGCCCGCCGTGGCGGAGGGCGCTTCGACGGCCAAATTCACCGGCGGGCGTGAGTAGTCGGCCAGCGGCGGGTTCGCCGCCGCCAGCGGGTCGGTGACGTTCTCGATCGTCGGGTCGAGCCGGCTGCCCGGGGGGTCGGGCGGGGGGATGCTCGACGACAGCAACGCCGCGGTGACGGCCACGGCGAGCCCGGCCACCACGCCGGTGCAGGACACGAGCGCCGGCCAGAGCCGCCGCACCCGCACCGCGAGGAGCAGCGCGGCGAACAGGAAGACCCCCGCGGCGGTGAACCCGCCGTAGCTCGCCTGCTCCCAGCGGGCGAGCACCCGGGCGGGCACGACGAAGGGGATGCGCGCGGTGAGCCGGCCGTCGCCGACCGCCAGTTCCCATGGACCCGGCCTGTCCACCGTCAGCATGGACCCGTACAGGCCAGGTGCCGCGCCGAGGGACAGGCGCGCGCGGCTGGTGGCCGCTCCCGTTCCCGCGGGCGTCAGTTCGAGGTCGAGGACCCCTGGAGGCGTGCCCCGGTGGGTGACGACCTCGACCCGCACCGGGCCGGGAATCTCCTCCACCCGGCGGATCACCACCGTGATCTCCCGGTCGCCGAGGGACTGCGCGACCATGACGTCGCTGCCGACCGGGCCGGAGTCGGCGTACGCCGTCGCGGGCAGAGCGACCGGCAGGACGAGGATCGCGAAGAGGGCGGAGAGGAGGACTTTGATGTTCATCTCGCCGCAAAGCTACGAGGCGTACCGGGTCCACGTCGTCACATGACGGAGGGACGAAACACCCCCCGGACGAGGGATCGGCCCCCTAGGGGGGCCCGTTCGCGCAGGTCAGCGATCGACGAGCCGGTGCCGGTGCGCGTAGGCCACCGCGTGCACCCGGTCGCGCAGGCCGAGTTTGGCCAGGATGCGCGATACGTGCGTCTTGACCGTCTCCTCGCCGACGCGCAGCACCCTGGCGATCTCGGCGTTGCTGCGGGCCTCGGCGACGAGCAGCAGCACCTCGTGCTCGCGCGCGGTGAGCCGGTCGAGCCCGGGGGCGGGCACGGGCGGCTCCAGGTGGTCGGCGAATTTCTCGATGAGCCGCCGGGTGACCGACGGGTCGATCAGCGCGTCGCCGCGCGCCGCCACCCGGATCGCCGCGATCAGCTCCTCGGCGGGCAGGCTCTTCAGCAGGAAGCCGCTCGCGCCCGCGCGGATCGCCTGGTAGACGTAGGCGTCCAGGTCGTAGGTGGTGAGCACGAGCACCTTCGTGGCGTTGCCGGGCGCGGCCATGACCGCCTCGGTCGCGGCGAGCCCGTCGAGCCTCGGCATCCGGACGTCCATCACCGCCACGTCTGGCCGCAGCCGCTGGACCTCGGCCACCGCCGCCGCGCCGTCGGCGACCTCCGCCACGCACTCCAGATCGGGCTGGGTGTCCAGGACGGCGCGTATGCCGGAGCGGAACATCGAGTGGTCATCCGCCAGCAGAACCTTGATCGTCATGCCTCCTCCACCGGGAAGTCCGCCTCCAGCCGCCAGGAGCGCCGGTCGTCGGCCGGCCCGTAGCGCAACGTCCCGCCGAGCAGGCTGACCCGGTGCAGGACCCCGGCCAGGCCGCGGCGTGGCCGGTCTTCGCTCTCGCGCGGCCCGGCCTGTACCGGTGTGCCGTTGGTCACGGTCAGTGTGATGCCGCCTTCCCGGTAGATCAGCTCCACCTCTGCCGCGCCGCCGTCGCCGTACCGGATGGCGTTGGTGAGCGCCTCCTGGAGGGTCCGGTACACCGCGACGTCCACCGAGCCCGGCAGTTCCCTGCTCTGCCCGCGGGTCGTCAGCCGCACGAGGGTGCCCGCCCGGCGGAGGCCGTCGAGCAGTTCGTCCAGGGAATCGAGGCCCGGCTGCCGCTCGGCGGAGCGGGCTGTTTCGCCGTGCAGCACGGCCAGCAGCCTGCGCAGGTCGAGCATGGCGGCGCGGCTGGCGGCCTCCACCGCCGCGAGCGACTTCCTGGCGGCGTGGTCGTCATCCGTCAGGCCCAGCCGGGCAGCGCCCGCGTGCATGCCGATCGTGCTGACGTGGTGGGAGATCACGTCGTGCAGGTCGCGGGCGATGGTGCTGCGCTCGGCCGCGATCGCGCGCTGCACGGTCGCGGCCTTGTCCCGCCGCAGCCGGTCGGCGTGCTGTTCCAGCTCCACGATGTACGTACGGCGGGCCATCGTGACGCGCCCGACCAGCCAGGGCAGCAGGCAGCTGGTGACCGTGACCACGGCGCGCTCCCGCCAGTCACCCGTGGCCGCGACCATCTGGCTCACCATCAGCCCCAGCATGAGACCGCCGAGCGTCTGGAACGCGGCCCAGGACCGCAGCCACGCCCCGGCGAGGAATGCCGCCACGACCAGGCCGGCGTTGTTGGCCTCGGTCGGGTCGGAGCCGTGCGGCAGCAGGATCGGTGTGAGCGCGGCCATCACGGCGTGCGCCAGCGCGATCTCCCTGGTCCAGCGCACGGGCAGGGCCAGCAGCAGGTCGGCGGCGACCGTGCCGGCCAGCAGGAGCCAGTATCCGGTGCCACCGGGCTGCCGGGTGATCAGGTATCGGCCTGTGTCGGCCGTCACGCACAGCAGCACGACGGTGAAGGACTGCCAGGTCACGGCGGCGCGGGGGCCGGAAAGCGCGGTGCCGCCGTAGGCGCGGCGCCCTGAGCCGTCGAACACTCATGCCTCCCGAGCGTGGGCCTCCACACCCTAGTAGCAAGCACCCGGGCCATCAGGCATGGGGGGCCGCGGTCGGCGCTCACATCACCGGGTCCTCCGAGAATGCCACACCTTGACGCGGGGCCCTCGGCCCAACATGATCGACCTGCCTCCCATTCGCGAACGGCAGGAAGACCTCGGAGCATGATGCTGCGGTTCCGCTGCGGTACCCGGTAGAGCCGTTCGTCGTGGCTCACGTACAGGAGGCGCGTACGGCCATCGGGCGGCGGCTCCGCGAGCTCCGGCAGGACGCCGGGCTGACCGGCACCGCGCTCGCCGAAGTGCTCGGGTGGCCGCAGTCCAAGGTCAGCAAGATCGAGAACGGGCGGCAGACGCCGACCCGGGCCGACATCGTGGCCTGGACGCGGGCGGCCGGTGAGGAGAAGGCGGCCGGGCCGATCCTGGCGCGGCTGGAAGTGCTGGAGACCATGTACGCCGAGTGGCGGCGGCGGCTCGGCACCGGCACCTCGGCGCGGCAGCGGGCCAGCATCGCGCTGGAGGCCGCCGCCACGCACATCCGGGCCTTCGAGACCACCATCATCCCCGGCCTGCTCCAGACCCCGGACTACGCGCGTCACCTGCTCGCGCAGTCCGTCGCGCGGCACGGCCTTCCCGACGACGTGGACGAGGGCGTACGCACGCGCATGCAGCGCCAGGAGATCCTTTATCGGCCGGGCAAGCGCTTGCATTTCGTGATGACGGAGGCCGTGCTGCACTATCGGCTGTGCCCGGCGGAGACGATGGCCGGGCAACTCGACCGGCTGATGGCGCTGTGCGCGATGAGCACGATCCGCGTCGGCGTCATCGGTTTCGAGGTGGAACTGAGCGAGTCGCCCAAGCACGGGTTCTGGGTTTTCGACGACCGGCGGGTGCTGATCGAGACGGTCGGCGCGGAACTGACCCTCACCCAGCCTCAGGAGATAACGCTGTACGGCCAGGTGTTCGACCAGTTGGCGGCCCATGCGAGCTACGGGCCCGAGGCGCGGCGGCTCGTCGCCGGGGCGCTGGACGCCCTGCTCGGCTGATTCCTCCGGCATTCTCGGGGGTCGTCATCGTGAGAATAATTTCGAATATGCGAGAATAATTGTTGCCGTGGATTAACGCCGGAACCTACCGTCCCGAGTGTGCGTAACGACAGGTCCACCACGGGGGCATGCGCGAGCCCGTACGCCAGGCACGCCCCCTCGGTATTCGCCGGGAGACACCCCGCACGACCCGTTTCAGGAGAACTCGTGGATGACATGACCGCCCGGGACCGTGCTCATCTGAAGGCACTCCGGAGCACCTTTTCCGACTGGCGCATCGAAATCGTCGACGGCCGCTGGCAGGCCGCCCGCCGTACCCCGCCGACCCCACGGCACCAAGAACAAGGCGTCGCCGCCGTGCTGACCTGTGAGGGCCCGCTCGACCTGGCCGCCGCGCTGACCGGCCAGGTCGCGCGCACGGCCGCGGCACGGTCACCGGACATCCGGCTGCCGTGCGCGACCGCGTGCCTGGAAGACCCCCCGCCCACGGCCAACTAGGCGGGCGGCCTTCGTCACCCCCAGGTGCCCGCGACCTGCTTCGTGGTGACGTTCAGGCGGTTGAACAGATTGGTGACCGCGATCATCATCGTTATGGACGCGATCTGCTTTTCGTCGTAGTGCTCGGCCATGGCGTCCCAGATCTCGTCCGGCACGGGATCGGCCTGGTCGCTCAGCCGCGTCGCGGCCTCGGCCAGCGCCAATGCGGCGCGTTCTGCGTCGGTGAAGAACGGCGCCTCCCGCCACGCCGCGACGGCCCACAGTCGTTCGTCGGACTCGCCCGCCCGCTTGGCGTCGCGCGCGCCCAGGTGAACGCAGAAGCCGCAGCCATTGATCTGGCTGGCGCGCAGATGAACGAGTTCCAGGGTGCGCTCGGGCACCCCGCCCCTCTTGGTGCTCTTGAGCAGGTCCTGAATGGCGGTCAGGGCGCCGGGGAGAAGCCTCGCGGGGCTTTCCATACGTGGCCGCATCGGTGATCTGCCTTTCGCGTCGCCGGTCGCTTTCCCCCCGATGACGGAAGGCGTGGCGAGAGTGTGACGACCTCCCCGGAGAAATCTTCGGACGGGCGTTGTATCGTGCCAATCCAGCGCTCCCCGCGGAAGGACTGACGGTGCGGCTACGTCCTCTTCGTTCGAACGACCCGCGCGAGGTGGCCGGGTACGCGCTGCAGGGGCTGATCGGCGAGGGCGGGCAGGGCGCGGTGTTCCTGGGCGTCTCGCCGTCCGGCGAGCGGGCGGCGGTCAAGCTGCTGCACGCGAGCCTCACCGACGACCACGACGCCAGACGCTACTTCGTGCGCGAGCTGACCGCCCTGCAACGCGTCGCGCCGTTCTGCACGGCCAGGGTGCTGGCGGCGGACCCGATGGCCGACCCGCCGTACGTGGTCAGCGAGTACGTGGACGGGCCCTCCCTGCAGCAGGTGATCCGTGAGCAGGGGCCGCTGACCGGGTACGCGCTCGACCGGCTGGCCGTGGCGACCGTGACGGCGCTGGGCGCGGTGCACGCGGCCGGGGTCGTCCACCGCGACTTCAAGCCGGCCAACGTACTGCTCGCCGCGGACGGCCCGCGCGTGATCGACTTCGGTATCGCCCGGCCGCTGGAGGCGACCGCGGCCACGGTCAGCCGGGTGGTGGGCACGCCCGCGTACATGGCGCCTGAGCAGTTGGCCGGGCACGCGGCGGGGCCGCCGATGGACATGTTCGCGTGGGCGTGCACGATCGCGTACGCGGCCACCGGACGCCCGCCGTTCGGCGTCGAGCCGCTGCCCGCCGTGATCAACCGCATCCTGCACGCCGAGCCCGACATCGGGCCCCTGGAAGGCAGGCTGCGCGACTTCGTGCTGGCCTCCCTGGCCAAGGACCCGGGCCTGCGCCCGACGGCCCGCCAGGTGCTGCTCGGCCTGATGGAGGACGGCCGCAGCGGCCCGTCCCAGCCGGTACCACCCCCGCCCCCGGTCTCGGCCCGCCCGCTCCTCAACGGCCCGCCGCCGCCCCGGGTGAGCGGCGTCACGGACCCGACGCCTCCGCCCTACCCGGCAGGCCGGACGGCCCCTTCGCGCCTGTCGCACATAGGCCCGCCGGGCAGGCCGGCCCGCCGCCGGACCACCGCGATCACCAGCGTGGCCGTGGCCGTCATCGCGGCGGCGGCGACCGCGACGGCCGCGCTGCTCATCCACCGCCCGGACACGGCCGTGACGACCACCTCGACCTCGGCGCCCACGGCATCGCCCACGGCGACCGTCCCCCCGGTCGCCGTGGTCGCCAAATCGCCCCGGCTCGGCGTGGAGTTCTGGCAGGACGGCGCGCCCGTGGCGATGTCGATGACCGACGACGAACGCCCGCTCACCGCGGTCGCCCTGCGCCCCGGACCCGTCGAAATGCGTTTCCCCACGCTCACCGGCGAACGCGCCTTACAGGTCTGCGCGTGGATCGACAACACGGTCACCCCGATCCGCGGCGGCGGCAAGGTCGCGGATCACCCGTGCTTCAGACCGGGCACCGGAGTCGCGGACTTCGAGTACGGCTCCGCCACCCTCTACCTCAACCGCGAGGGCCACAACTACCTGGCCGGCACCCGGGTCGCCCACCAGAGCGACGACCAGGACAAGGTGCTCTTCTCCCGGATCCACCGGGACGGCGCCGACACCCCGCTCGCCCAGTTCAGCGGGACCCTGTACCTGACCGCGTTCACCGATCTCGACGGCGACGGCGTATTCAGGAGGTCGAGCCCCGCCGAATACGAGTACTTCACCCTGACCTTCTCATGAGCGCCGGCGGCAGATCCGCGGCGACGCGGGGCCACTGGCCCACCTGTCCGGAGAGGAGCCGGCCGCGCTGCGCTCCTCACTGCGTGCCGCGCTCCAGCCCACCGAGTAGAACCGCCAGAACGCCGTCCAGGCGGACGTAGCCCTCCTCCATCCCCCTCGCCATCGGCGTGGCCAGCGCCTGATCGCGCACCCTCCGCGACTCGTACAGTATGGTGCTGGTCAGCGTGGTACGCCCGCCGGTCTCGGTGAAGTCATGGCTGACCAAGCACTCCCCGTGGTACCAGTGATCGTCGTACGACTCGGTGTAGACCAGCCGCGCCACCGGCTCGATCTCCCGGTAGACGCCCTCGGACGCCATCCCCGCGCCGTCCGGCCCGCGCCAGACGAACCGCCAGGCCCCGCCGATCCGCAGATCGACCTCCGTCACCACCAGGTCCCACCCGTGCGCGCCGTACCAGCGGCGCAGCAGCACGGGTTCGGTCCAGGCGGCGAAGACCAGCTCGGGCGGCGCGGCGAACTCGCGGGTCACCACCACCGCGCGGTCGCTCGGGGTGTGGACCGTGACGGGCATCAGCGCCACGCCGGATCGCGGCCGATCATGCCGAGCAGCCGGTCCTGCACGGGGGCGTCGGCCGGGACCTTCACCTCGGGGCCGAACACCACGACGCCCGGCCCGAACGCGCCCGGCGTGCGGAACTGCTCCAGCAACTCGGCGGGCAGCGAACTCGTGCCCGCCCACAGCCGCTCGACGTCCACGGGGTCGATCGTGTCGTCCTGGCCGGTGGCGCGGGCGAGGTCCCATCCGTGCAGCGGCAGGTCGTCGCTGACCACGCGGTCGACGTGGTCCTCGGCCGACACCCGTCCGGCCGGGGTGTCGCACTTCGCCGCGGCCACCGCCGGGTCGTCGAGGATCGCCTCGACGTCGGCGCGGGCCGCGCGGAAGGCCGCCGCCGGGTCCGTGTCGACGCCGGGGGCGGGGCTCAGCGTACGGCCGAGCGGGGCCAGCATCACCGCGTGCATGTCGATGATGTGGCGGACCACGTCACGGGCGTCCCAGTCGGCGCAGGGCGACGGGTCGGCCCACTGCTCCGGCCGTACGCCGTCGATCGTGCGCGCGAAGGCGTCGGCCCGCCGCCGGTAGCGATCGGCGATCTCGGTCATCGTTCATCCCCTCCGGAGGACTGCAAGTCGTTCAGCAATGAGTCCAGTCCCTGGTACCGGACCTCCCAGAACTCCCGGTAGGCGGCCAGCCAGTCGGTCGCGGCCTTGAGCGCGGCCGGTTCCAGGCGGCACGGCCGGCGCTGGGCGTCCCGGCCCCGGGAGACGAGGCCGGCGCGTTCGAGCACCTTCAGGTGCTTGGAGATGGCCGGCTGGCTCATCGCGAAGGGGGCGGCCAGTTCGGTCACGGTGGCCTCACCCGACCGCAGCCGGGCCAGGATCGCCCGCCGGGTCGGGTCGGCGAGCGCGGCGAAGGTGGCGTCGAGCGCGTCAGGATTCATTCATCGCCTCTTAGTTAAATAACCACTTAGTTTTATACATGTCGGCAGACCCTGAGGCAAGCCCACCGTGACTTCCGTTGACGGATGCCTGCATCGCTTGAGAACGTGCCAAATGTGGGCAAAGGCTCTGGCTGGGGGTGGCGGATCGGGGCCGTCGCGGTGGTCTGGTCGGCGAGCTTCCTCGTACTGGGGAGCATGATCGACCACCACCGCCTGCTGGGCGCGCCGGACTGCGGCACCGAGGACTCCGCGCAGGAGTGCCTGCGGCCCGCCGACGCGCTGGTCAGCGGGAAACAGATCGATGAGACCAGCCAGAACGGGACGATCCTCCGATTACAGGTGCGGGTGGGCGAGGAGTCCGCCGAGTTCCACCCGCCCCCGGAGGTGTTCGACCTGCTGGACGCGGGCGACACCGTGCAGGCCCGGCTGTGGCGCGGCGAGCCCGCCTTCCTGATCGTGGACGGCCGCCAGGTGGGCATGGGCGACGAGGTGCGGGCGATCTCGCTGCTGGGGTTCATGCTGGTGATGGCCGGGGTCTTCCTGACGGTCCGCCTGGTCGCGCGGGCCGTGCGAAGGCGGCGATACCGGGCGCAGGACGTCTTCGGGGTGTTCCTGGCGGGGTGGTTCGTGCTGGCCGTACCGGCGGTGTGGGGGATGAGCGTGACGCCCGACCCGCTGCCGGTGCTGGTGACCCTGGCGGCGGGAGTGCCGCTGCACGTCGTGGCGTACGTCGCGGTCCTGTACGACCGGACGGCCGCACGCCGGGAGGATCAGGGCGTGCCCTCCGCGAGCCGGGGCCGCCCGGCCGCCTGATCGCCCTCGGCCTCGCCGCCTTCGCCGAAGAAGACCCGGTCGCGGGCCTGCCCGATGCCGATCAGCAGCGCCCCGCGCACCACCGGCCCGCCCGGTACGCCGGAGGCCACCACGCGCGGCCTGCCCAGGCACATGCCCGCGACCGCGCGTTCGACCCGCTCGGCGAGCGCCGGGCCGCCCGTCGAGCCGACGTCGCTGCCCAGCACCACCAGCTCCGGATCGAGGACCGTGCAGATCGAGGCGACGCCCAGCGCGATCCGCCGGGCCAGCTCGTCCAGGAAGGGCTCCCCGGCCGGGCTCGCGACCGCCGCCGCCACGCTGTCCCGGACGTGATCGGCCCGCAGCCCGTGCTCGCCGGCGAGTTCCTGAACGGCCTGCCAGCCCACCAGGGTCTGGAACGCGGCCCCGACCCCGCCCCGGGCCCGATCCACCACACCGTCACTGACCGGCGCCCCCGGGACGGGCATCCAGCCCAGCTCGCCCGCCGTACCGGTCGCGCCGCGCAGGAGCTGATCGCCCACCATGACGGCCCCGCCCGGCCCGCGCCCGATCCACACCAGCACGAAACCGCGCACGTCACGGGCGGCCCCGAGGGCGCGCTCGGCGACGGCGGCGAGGTTGACGTCATTGTCGATGGAGACGGGCACGCCGAGCCGCAGCCGCAGCCGGTGCAGTACGCCGGGCTCCCAGGCGGGCAGGTCGTAGCAGAACCCGACGTCGCCGGTCGCCGGGTCGATGACGGCGGAGACGCCGATCACGCAGGCGCGTACCTGCGACAACGCGATCCCCGCCGTGGTGGTGAGGCGTCCGGCCAGGTCGTGCACCGCCCTGACCGGGTCGTCGGCGGCGTCGGTCGGCACGGTGACCTCGGCAAGTGTCCTGCCGGTGATGTCGGCCAGGATGGCCCAGGTCGTCTCCAGGTCCACGGCGAGGCCGATCACGTACCCGCTCGCCGGGTTGAGCCCGTGCAGCGCCGCGTTGGGGCCGCGCCCGCCCGCCTGCACGCCGGTCTGGACGATCACGCCGCGCTCGGCCAGCCGGGCCAGCACGTGGTTGATCGTCACCTTGGACAACCCGGTGGCCTCGCTGATCTGCGCGCGGGTCAGCACGCCGGACGACCCCAGCAGCTCCAGCACGGCGCGGTCGTTCAGCTCCCGCAACAGACGCGGGCGCCCGGGGTTCGCGTTCATGTGCTCATCCTGGCGCGGACCAGGACGCCGCGCGACCCGTACGGCGTGCCGCCCGGGAGTACGGGCGGCACGCCTTCTCAAAGGGGTCGTTACGGGTGGAATGTTTTGAAGTAGGACGGTGGGAGCCTGTTGAGCCAGAGGTGGGTGACGCCGGTCCAGCCGATCCGCAGGAAGTCGTCCTTACCGTCGCCGTCCATGTCGGCGAGCTGGATGTCCTTGGGCGGCAGGCCCGGGTCGGCGGTGATCCGGCCGATGTCGCGGTAGGTGCCGCCGCCGCCCTTGACCCCCTCGTTGATCCAGGCCCGAGCGCCGCCCGAGGGGGTGATCAGCAGGCGGTCGGCCCGATCGTCGCCGTTGATGTCGGCGTACCTGATCTCCCGGGGGAACTTCAGCGCGTTGGCGATCTTCACCGGGTCGGCCCAGTCCAGCCAGTAACGCGTCGGCCGCTGGAACTGGAAGCCCCTGTTGTACCAGGCGGTGGTGGTGCCGTCCGGCTCGATCAGCAGGTAGTCGTCGCGCCCGCCGCCGGTGATGTCCGCGAAACGGATCCGGGTGGGCGGGACGATCTTGACTGGACCGTCCTTCGCGTGGACTCCCGCGATGCCGTCGTACTTCTGCTTGCACATCCGCTGACCGGACGGGGCGTCCGCCTTCCAGGTGTAGGCGTCGATGTTCCCGTTCAGGTGCACCACCGCGCAGTCGGGGAAGCCGTCGCCGTCCAGGTCGGCGAAACGCAGCATGTTGCCGACCGAACCGCCGGGCGGCCGGTAGGAGTTGTTGCCCTCGACGAAGGGCATCCAGCCCTCCCCGGAGGGGCCGCTGTTCCACCAGAACCGGAAGGTCTGGTCCGGGTACACCGTCACGAACTCGGCCTTGCGGTCCTTGTTGATGTCCACCACCCAGAACCGGTTGGTGGAGGGGTACTCCGTCCAATTGATGACCCCCGCGTCATCCCAGCCCTCGCCCAGCTTGTTCGGTGCCGGCCCCGGCACCGGCTTGCCCCGGCCGTCGTCGCGGAGGCCGCACGGGTTGGACCATTCGTCGCTGGCCTGCGGATTCGGCGTGTAGACCCACCCCCGACTCATGGCCGTGCCCGCGGCCTGGACGAACGCTGCGGCGATCTTGTCGTAGCCCTGGTCGTTGGCGTGGACGCCGTCCCACCCGACGTCGCCGTCCTGGAGCCCGGAGATGTCGGCGTAGACCACCCGCAGGCCACTGCCGACCAGCCGGTTCACCATCGCCGGTATCTGCGCGGTGAACGCGTTGCCCCGCGCGCGCCTGGCGGCGTCGCGGAACGGCTGCGTCCCGGCCACCAGCACGGTCACGCCGGGGGCGTCCGCGCTGACCTGCCTGATGAGCCTCTCCAGCCGGTCGATCGCGCCGTCCGTCGCGTTCTGGATGACGTCGTTGCCACCGGCCATGAGAGTGATGAGGTTCGGCTGGTAGGTCTTGACCGCGCATTTCGCCTTGTCCGCGATCAGGTCGATGGTGTAGCCGCCCCAACCTTCGATCTCCCGGTCGGCCATCGTGCCCACCTGGACACTGCCCACCCAGTCCACCAGCGGGGTGTCGTCTTTGGCGCCCGTGACCTGCGCGCCCGAGGCGCCGGACAGGCGGCGCTGGCTGATCAGCCGCTGGAAGCCCTGGTCGGCGGAGTCGCGGTAGCCGTTGCCGTCCGAGCTGCCCTCACCGTACGTGGAGGACGATCCCAGACCCATGGGGCGAAGGGTCCGGGCCACTTCCCATCCCCTGCTCCTGGCCAGTTCGATCAGCCTGTCCACCATGGAGTTCGTCATGTTCTGGAGGAAATCGGCCGCGTCCTTCCACCAGCCCCTGATGGCATCAGAGATCTTCACGAAGAGGGGCCGTGCCTGGGTCTTCGCCCACCCGCCGAGCCCCGCTTCCCAGCCGACCGCACCCGCGGCGGCGAGGATCCCGACGGCGAACGCCTCGCCCCAGGCCTTCGGGTCCCCGAGTCTGTGGTCGATGACCATGAGGATGAACTTCGCGACGAACGCGCCGAGGAACGCCCCGACACCCGCGCAGACCGGCCCGGCGAGCGGGGCGCCCACCTCGAAGAAGGCGTAACAAGAGGTGCGGGCGAGGAGCATCACCAGGATGCCCGTCGCGGTCGCGAGAAACTGCTGCCAGAAGCTGGCATTCGGGGTGACGTACTCCGTCGGCACGCGCAGCGAAATACCGGTGGGCTCCGCGACCAGCTCGCCGTCGAAGTCGATCCATTGGGCAGGCGGGTCGCCGGGAAGCTGCTCCTCCCACCTGTTGAATTCGTCTTTGAACGCGTCACTGAGCCGGTCGTTCCTGGCCTGGAATTCCTCGATGAACCTGTTGGTCTGCTCAATGTCGATGTCGTCGACTTCGAGAAAGACGATCGTCTTTTCGGAGGTGGTCGTCACCTTGACGTCGTCTCCGACCCCGGCGGCGGCGAGCGCCTGGGTCATGGACTTCGTCAGCGGTGGACGCGGCTGCGCGTTCGCCTGCGCGGGCAGGCTCGCGAGGGCCACCGCGATGACCATGAAAATCGCGATGGCACGCGTACTCGAACGCCAGAGCCTCATCTGTGCCCGTTTCTTATGATCATGCTGACCTCGCTGTCGTGCCGAATGACCGGATCAGCGTGATCATGATGCGGCCTGGTGATCAGCAGTATGGGCGGAGTGGTCAGGATGGGGTCGAAGAAGTGAACGTTTTATTACGCACTCGGCGGCCGGTGTGCGCCCCGGCCGGCCGGGTGAAAGCACGATGCCGCCAAAGCGCGGAAAGGGTCGGCCTGCGATGACTGCGGAGATGTACGCCGAGTTCGCCGTCCGGGAGGCGCGCGGAGTGTCGCCGGTTTATGAACGGCTGGCGTCCGCCGTGTCTCGCAACGAGGGTCTTCTGGAACTGCTGGCCGGGCTTCCGGCGGCCAAACGGCAGCCGAACCTGTTGTTCGGGGTGGTCCGGCTGCTGGGCGGGCCGGTGGAGGATGCGGTGGCCTTCCACGACTTCGTGGTGGCGAACTGGCCCGAGATCGAGGCGGAGATCCGGGTCCGCATCACGCAGACCAACGAGGCGGGGCGCTGCGCCGTACTGCTCCCGCTGCTCGCCGCGCTGCCGCAACCGCTCGCGCTGCTGGAGGTCGGCGCGTCCGCCGGGCTGTGCCTCTACCCCGACCGGTACGGCTACCGCTACGGCGACCACGCCGTCGGTACCGGCGAACCGGTGCTGACCTGCGCGGCCACCGGCCTCGACCTGCCTGTGGAGCCGCCCCGGGTGGTCTGGCGGGCCGGTCTGGACCTGAACCCGCTGGACGTCACCGAACCGGCCGACATCGGCTGGCTCGACGCCCTCATCTGGCCCGAACACGACCATCGCCGCGCCCGCCTGCGGGCGGCGGCGGCCCTCGCCGCGACCGACCCGCCCCTGCTCGTGCGTGGCGACCTGGTGGACGACCTGCCCGCCCTGGCCGCCCAGGCCCCGGCGGACGCGACGCTGGTGGGTGTTCCACACCTTGGTGCTCCATCTCGTACCGGAGCGGTGGCGGGCGGAGTTCGCGGAGATGGTCACCGGCCTGCCGGGACACTGGATCGCGAACGAGAGCGCGGGCGTACTGCCCTATGACGCGCTGCCTCCGCCACCCGCCGCCGGTTCTCTGCATGTACTGGCCCTGGACGGCCGGCCGATGGCCTGGACCCGGTCACACGGCCAGGAGCTGATCTGGTTCTCCTGAGGTCACCCCGTGCGGTATCCGTCGTAGACATACCCGTTTCGGAAATCGAGGTCGAACCTCCACCATTGATTGCCGGAGGCGCTCACGCATGAACCGTCGATGGCTTGATAACCAGTCCCGAGATAGGCGATGGCCGGGCTTGAACCGCTGTACGAAGAATGTACGGGAGTACGGTTCTCGAACGTCATGTAGGTGATGGAGATTGTGGTGCAGCCCGCAGGAAGGGGGGCGCCGGCCTGGGCGGCCGTGGTAAAGCTGCCTAATAGCAGGGTGGTGGCGGCTAAGACTTTCCAGGTACGTCTCGCTGTTTTCTCCCTGGGTGTTCCCGGTGGCGGATTTTGCGAACAAGATAGCCAGCCTCCATACCCATGGGTATAGCTGAAGGGTGACCTAAGTTGATCTTGTGAAGCGCGCCTTGGTGTGCTGGTCGAGCCATCGGTCACAGACGGTGACGAAGCGTATCCGCTTGGCCACCGATTTCCGCGCCATCGGCCCGAACTGGACAGAAGACGGTCTGTGGATCGGATAGTTGCCGCGCGCATGATCTCCTCTGTCCAACATTTCGAGGGGGAGACCTTTGAGTAGATCAGCGACTGTCGCACGCCCTCGTGCGCGGGGGTTGTGGCAAGCCGCCGCCGCTCTGCTGGTGAGTATGGTGACCAGCGCCGGGATCGTCGTCGCGGCCGGGCCCGCCTGGGCCGAGCCGCCGCCTCCCGAGCTGCCGCAGAATGCGAGTGCGGCCGATCTCAGGTTCCAGCCAGCCATGGATTACGACGGCGACGGGTGCTATCCGTCGGTGGCCATCGGCCGGGACGGAACGCTGAACCCTGGGCTGAAGACCACCGGTGCGATCGATGGCGCCTGCCACGATGAGTCGGACCTGGAGAACAGCAACATGTACGCGCGTTCCCGCTGCAACTCCAGCGGGTGGTGCGCCCATATGTACGGGCTGTACTTCCAGAAGGACCAGAGCACAGGGGCCGGTTGCCCCGACTGCGGTCACCGGCACGACATGGAACACATCGTCGTGTGGGTCAAGGACGACAAGGTCCAGTACGTCTCGGCGTCCGCCCACGGGAATTACGACACCAAGCCCGCCGCCGAGGTCGAGTTCCTGGAGCGCGGCACCAATCCCAAGATCGTGTACCACAAGGACGGCCCGAGCACACACGCGTTCCGCTTCGCGAAACCGGCCGAGGAACCGGAGAACCACTGGGGCCGCTGGCATCTTCCGGACCTGGTGAGCTGGGAAGGTTATCCCTCGACCGGATTGCGCGACAAACTCACCGAGCATGACTGGGGCTCGGCCACATTCGCGCTCAAAGATCAGGGCGACACCTTCGCCGGCGACCTCGGAAAGGCGCACAAGGACCTGTCCTTCGACTTCGACACCCGCCGGCACGTCCTGCCGGGCGGGATGCCGGACCCGAACGTGCCCCCCGGCGATGATGACGACGACGGAGGAAAGCCCGCCGCCGCGTTGCGGCCCATGGCGCTCGGCTCCTCCACCTCCTATGGCGAGGGCAGTTCGGACGGGAACGGGTACCGTGACACCGCCGACAAGGGGTTCAACGACCTCGTCGAGCGCAATGCCTCAGGCGGCCCGACTGTCCTGGACACCGACGACGCCACTCCGCTGGTGGACTGGGTCGGTTCCGTCCGGGTGGGAAAGATGGCGGATCGCGAGGTCGAGGGCTGGCCGGGGTACCGCATCAACGAGATCGCCGGAAAGGCGCAGTGCGCGGTCAAGACCTATCAGCCCAATCTCATCACGCTCATCGCGGGCGGGAACGACGTCATCCAGGACTACCAGATGGGCGGGGCGATCGGCCGGCTGGAGAATCTGATCGAGCAGGTCAGCGCCGACGCCCGGGGAGTGACCGTGCTGGTGGGAGGCGTGCAGCCGTTGCGCGACGCCGCCAGGGACGCGCGCGGCAAGGCGTTCACGGCGCAGATTCCGGGCATGGTGGACCGGCTGGCGGGCCGGGGGCTGCATGTCGTGTACGCCGACCTGGGCGGGCTGGTACGGTCCGACGTCGGGCCCGACGGCATCCACCCCACCGACCAGGGCTACGAGAAGATCGGCAAGGCGTTCGTGGCGGCGGCCGGCAAGGCGAACGACAAGAACTGGATCCGGCGGCCGAACCCCCAGGCGCCCGACGCGGGTTCCGATCCCTGCGGGATGAAGGACGACGGCCCGGGCCGGGAGCCGCACCCGCCGAACAGGCTGGGGCCGGGCTGGGACGACCGCGGGGTCATCCAGGCCCAGCAGTTCCCGTCGTCGAGCCGGTTCTGGATGGTGGACATCAACAAGGATCGCAAGGCCGAGTTCGTGACGGTCGATGCGAACCAGGCGATCCGGTTCTGGTGGAACGGCGGGCCCTCCGGGGACAAGTGGACGCCGTTCGTCGAAGGCAAGATCTCCTACGTGCCGCAACCGGGGGCGGTGGGCAACCAGTTGCGCTTCGCCGACATCGATGGCGACGACTTCCCGGACTGCCTGGTGGTGAACCTCAAGGGGGGGATCACGGCCTATACGTGGAAGGGGGAGAATCCGGAGGGTTCGCGGATGTGCATGAAGAAGTACGACGGGGTCGCGCGCGTCTTCGCGGATGGCTCCAAAGGGCGTGAACTGAACATCGACCCGGCCACGAAGATCCGCTTCGCCGACGTCACCGGCGGTGGGCGGGGCGACTACCTGCTGATCAAGCCGGACGGTACGACGACCGCGTCGTACAACCGGGGCTTCCAGGTCAAGGGCGACAAGAAGTGGCTGGACTGGACCCCGCCGCAGAAGATCAGCGGCGCGCTGCAACTGCCCAGGGAGATCAGGTACGCCGACCTCGATGGGGACAAGCGCGCCGACCGGATCTTGATCACGGCGAAGGGCGGCGCACGGGCTTGGATCAATGAGGGGGCGAAGGGTGCAGGAGGGAAGTTCCGCGACATCGGCCGGATCGCGGGCGATGGGGACCTTCCGCCGAAGGACATCCAGTTCGCAGACTTGGATGGGGATGGGAAGGATGACTTCCTGAGAATCGGCTGGACCGGGGTCGCGCACGCCTGGCTGAACAGGCTGCCCGCGAGCTACTTCGACACGTTCCACCCGTAGGGATGAATGATCAAGGTCTCCGGCAGGATGCCGGAGACCTTGATCATTTCAGGCTGTTGAGGAAGGCGGTCCATTCGGCGGGAGCGAAGAGGAGGACGGGGCCGGTGGGGTCCTTGCTGTCCCGGATGGCTATGGTGCCGGGGAGATTGGTGGCGACTTCCACACATTGCCCGTGGATTCCGCTCGCGGTGGCTTTGTGCCAGACCGCCTGACTCAGGTCTAGTTCTTCCATCGCTGTAGCGCTTCCTTGATCAACGATATGGAGTGACTCTGCGGGTGCGCATCCGCCCTTATAGTGTCATATTGGACATGCAGCCGGGAGACCATATCGAAGTCCGACGTGACGTATGCCTCCGTGAAGGATTCGACGGTGGCCACATCGCGGTCGAAGGGGAGGGACGCCAACCCGAAGGCGCAGACCAATCCCGGAGTGCAGCCTGCTGATAGCGGCACGATCTGAATGGTCACGTTTGGGCGCTCTGTCATCTCCAGAAGGTATTCGAGCTGATTCCGTAGGGTTTGTGGGCCACCAACCGGCCGGTTAAGGACCGCCTCGTCGATGAGTGACAGGACGTTGGGCGGCTTCTCCTTCTCCAGGATTGCCTTGCGAGCCAGCCGGTCGGCCACGCACTCCTCAACCCACTTGGAAGTCTTGCCGGGCTCTTGGCGATATATGGCGTATGCGTATTCCGGAATCTGTAGCAGCCCGGTGACCAGCAGGGGGTCCCAGAACTTGAGTGTGGCGGCCTGACGCTCGATGTCCTCGGCCCAGCGCATGTTCCAGGTTCGATGGTCCACGCTGCGGACGATGCGGTGGTAGTGGGTGGTGAAGACGGCCTCTGCGGTGAGTCCGAAGATCTCATCAAGGCGCTCAGCGTAACCGGGGCCTGGCGTCTTGATCGCGCGCTCCCACTGGCTGATGAGGCTCTGGTGGACGCCGAGCCGTGACCCGACCCCATGCTGAGTCCACCCTTTGGCCGCCCTCTGGCGCAGCAGCTCCTTGCCGAAGATCTTGCGTGCCATAAAGGCTGGGTCTGAGGGTATCGCGGACATTTCACTCCTTTGCCACATGACCTCGCATGACTTTCAAGTCGCCGGGCCGTCATAAAGGTCTCCGAGCGTCTGCTCATAACGCTTACCTCAAGTTGCGAGGGGCGGCAATCTGGTTGAGCGTTTTCGGCAAAGAGGGTATCGCGCTACCCGGTGAAAATGGGGCGATTTGATGGCGTTTCAGAGCGAGAGCCTTGCACTGGTCCCCCTCCCCGGCGCTGTTCGGGTGGGCAGGCAATACACGCTGGCGACCCTACGTGGCTGGGGCTACAGGGACGAACGATTCGAGAGCGATGTCGAGCTGGTGGTCTCCGAGCTGCTCACCAACTCCATCCAAGCCCTCGAAGGCACCTACGAACCCCACCACACCACCACACTCCTCAGTAAACAATCCCTCATCCGAATCACCCTCATCAAAACCGACGAAACCCTACACGTAGAAGTCTGGGACCCGGCCCCCAGAATGCCGCGTATTCGCGACCGAGTATCCGCCGATTCCATCACCGGGCGCGGCCTCGAAATAGTGGACGCGCTCGCCGAAAGCGTCGGATGGCGGGCCCCGTACGACGGTCTTCCGCCAGAGGGGAAAGTGGTTTTCGCCATCCTCGCGTTGCCCGATAAGCCGCCCTGCGAAAGCGGTCCTCAGGGCGACCGGTTCACCCGAGTCCCCTGACCAGCAGGTCCAGCCCGTGCGCGAAGTGCCTGGCGTAGTCGGCGCTGGTGAGCGTGGCCGCCGCTGCCGCCAGGTTCGGGTAGCGTCCCGGCTCCAGCGCCGCGTACAGGCCGCCCGCCGCCCCGTCGGCCGCGCTTCCCACGGCCTGCTCCTCCAGCGTGTGCCCCAGTGTGAAATGCACGATCGCCAGCGTCGAGCGGGCCGCCGACTCGGCCGAGCGGCCCGCGCCGCGCAGTACGCCCACCAACGCCTCGGCGTAGGCGAGCGTGTTGGGCCCGGCGGCATGGGTGCCCGCGTAGATGCGCGCCCCGTCGCGGCGGCGCAACAGTGCCGCGCGCAGCCGCCCGGCCAGCTCGATCACCTGCTCCTGCCAGGTGTCCTGGTCGGGCGGCGGGTCCGCGCAGCCCGCCAGCATCTCCTCGGCCATGGCGGTCAGCAGGTCCTGTTTCGTGGCGAAATGCCGGTACAGCGTGCCCACCTGGACGCCGAGCGCCGTGGCCAGCCGGCGCATGGTCAGCGCGTCCAGGCCCTCTTCGTCCACCAGGCGCAACGCGGTCGCGACCGCCTCCGGGGCGGCCATCTTGGCCGGGCGGCCCCGGGAGCGCGTCGGGGTTGACGAGGTTTCCATGCCCGGTGATACTAGTGAATCCCGATTTAGTGAACGATGTTCATTTAATATGGAGGCGAGATGTCCGTCGAAGTGATCGTGGTGGGTGCGGGTCCGACCGGGCTGCTGCTGGCGGCGGAGCTGGCGCTGGCCGGCGTACGGGTCCGCGTACTCGAACGACACCCGGAACGCAGACCCGAATCACGCGCGCTCACCATGCACCCGCGCAGCATCGAGGTGATGGACCTGCGCGGGATCGCCGACCGCTTCCTCAGCCTGGGGCGTACCGTGCGCGGGTGGCACTTCGCGGTCCTGGACACCCGGCTCGACTTCACCCGCCTGCCCACCCGGCACGGCTACACGCTCTTCCTGGCCCAGGCCCGTACCGAGGAACTTCTGGAGGCGCGCGCCCGCGAACTGGGCGTGGAGATCGTCCGGGGCTGCGAGGTCACCGCCGTACGCCAGGACGGCGAAGCCGTCGTCGTCGAGACCGCCACGGGCCAGAGCGTGCGGGCGGCCTATGTGGTCGGCTGCGACGGCGGGCGCAGCGTGGTCAGGGAGGCGGCGGGGATCGCCTTCGAGGGGACCGACGAGACCCTTTCCGGCATACTCGGCGATTTCGCCGTCACCGATCCCGACGCCGTGCAGGCGGCCGGTGGTCATGGCCTGCTCGCCGTACCGCTGGATGGCGGGCTGACCCGGTTCGTACTGATGGACCCGGAGCGGATGCGGGTACCGTCCGCCGAACCGGTGACCCTGGAGGAGTTCCGCAAGTCGATGATGGACGTCGCGGGGCGGGACTTCGGGGTGGCCGAGCCGCGCTGGCTGTCCCGGTTCGGCAACGCCACCCGCCTGGCCGCCCGGTACCGCCAGGACCGCATCCTGGTCGCGGGCGACGCGGCGCACATCCACTTCCCGGCCTCAGGCCAGGGCCTCAACACCGGCCTGCAGGACGCGATGAACCTCGGCTGGAAACTCGCCGCCCAGATCACCGGCTGGGGCCCGGCCGGGCTGCTGGACTCCTATGACGCCGAACGCCGCCCGGTCGGCGCGTCCGTCACGGCCAACACCGAGGTCCAGACCCTGCTGCTCGAACTACCGCTGCTGGCCCAGTACCGCCGCCCGGTCCAGGCGCTCCGCGAAATGCTGAACGACCTGCTGGGCATTGAGGCGGTCAACCACCGCCTGGCGGGCATGGTCTCCGGCATCGCCACCGACTACGGTGACGACTCCCCGATCGGCTCCCGCGTCCCCGACCTCGCCGTCACCCTCCCGGGCCGCCCCGAAGTGGACCACCTCTACCAACTCCTCCACGACGGCCGCCCCCTCCTGATCCGCACCGCAGGCGAACCCGCCACCGCCCACCCCCACATCACCCAGGTCACCGCCACCACCCTGGAATCGGAGTCCGAAGCCCTCCTCATCCGCCCCGACGGCCACCTCGCCTGGTCCGGCCCCAACACCGCAGCCGACTCCGCCCTCCGCGCCTGGCTGGAGTCGCCCGCAGCATGAACCCGGCGCGGCGACCTGCGCGTCACCGGCTGCGGCCAGCGAACTCGTTTCAGCGAGCGCCTGCTCCAGCGGCACCGCCCGGCCTCCACCGGCCTTGGCCTGCGCGACCAGATTCCAGTGACGTAGCAGTTGTCGCAGGACGTGGCAGTCGTCACGAGCGGCACCGACGGCGGCACGGTACTGACGCAGGAACTCCGGCCGCTTTCACTCCGGAAGATCCCGCAGGATGACCTGCGGATCACGCGGGCCCCCGTGGCGCTCATCTCACCACGGTATTGCCTGTGCAGCCCTGTCCGGAGTCGAGCCGCATCGTCTGCCGCCCACCGGGGTCACGCTCGCCGACGAGCGGGTATGTGGTTACCCTCCCGAGGGGCGCCGTCCCGGTGGCACCTCTGGGAGGGCTTGACACGGTCGGACGATTCTCCACCCGGCCAGGCCGGCACAGGCCGGACCGGTCAGCGACCGGCGGGCCTCAGTCCGATACGCCCTTGCTCTTGAGACGAGTCACGAGTTCGTCTGCCGTCCTGGATTCCAGCCAGGCAGGGCCGCCGTCTTCGAGCGGTTCCAGTCCTCCCACGAGTGCGGAGGTGACGGTGTCGCCCCGAGCGGCCAGTTTCGGATCTTCGAACACCAACCCTGGGGTGGCAGCGACATGATCTGCGCGCCGGCGGGAAGCGGTTCGCCTGGATCGACGACTTTCGCACTGTACGGCGGGCGGACCCTGGGAAAGACGACGACCTTGGTGCCTGCCGGAATCGACGCCTCGAAGTCTGAGACATTTTTCTCCGGCTTCCACTCTTCGGCAGGCTTGGGGGCGTCCCTGATGACGGCGCCCTGATCGAACTCGATATAGGCCATGTTGCCCGGCATATAAGGCTTGTTGGCGGCGCCCTTCACCGGATCAGTGATCCGCACCCGCATGATGACCCGGTACTCCAATGGGCCACCCGGATAGCTCGCGGTCGCGGGCCCCTGCTGCCAGCCGTCGACAATTCCTCCGGCGACCGTCTGTCGCCCGGCGGCGAGGGCTTCGGGCGAGGACGCGACGGGGTAGTCCGCATTCTTCCTCAGCAAAGAGACGTCCAGCACGCCGCCCGCCAGTTCAGAGCGGTACTTCTGCACATCCGCCCTCGTCCACTCCTTGGCGGGCCGATCGGCCTCGCCCTGCTGGGCCATACCACACCCGCTACAGGAAAGGGCTGAAGCCAGGGCCAGAGTGATGATGCTTGCACGATTCGCGGCGACCATGTGCCGTGGACCATACAGGCTTGCGCTTGAGGATATCAACGCATGCGCCGAGCCAGGACGGTCGCGGTCCAATAGGTGCGAGCGGGTCTGATGGCACGGTGGCACGGTGGCGCAAGCGTTGCCGTACGAACTGCTGTAGCCACGATATCGCTGGATGACGCGAATGACTGAACCCTTTTCAACCTCACGTTCCCTGGTCGGATGCGGTAAGCGGGATGCCGTATCCGTATGACGAGGCGTCCTGCCGGGCTACCGTGCCCGGGCCGAGTCCGGTGGAGGCGCCCCTGCCCTGGTCCAGGCGACCGGTTGAAAAAGGTTCACTGTGTCGTGCTCAGGCTGTCGTCGCTGCGGGTGGTGCGGTGGTCGGGGCCATCCGCGTTGGACGAGGGTCGGGCAACCCTTTAATTGCGGTGCAGAACAATGAAGTCGCCTGTGTCGACTATTTGTCGATAGCCTGATCTGCGCAGCAAATCGACGCGACTGAGCTGTTCTTGCATGGAAGTGAAAGGAAAGGACTTCGCTCCGACATCGGCAACAACCCAAGGGGCCCATCTAGGCGTCCGGTCCCACAGAAGCGTTTGAGTTCGCCCGGATAAGGCTGGGGCGAGGTTGTTGCTGGCTTCTACCAGGACAGAGTCGGGTACTGCGGCCAGCGCATGGTTCGCGGCAACAGCCCGCCCGCTCGTCTCATAGAAGCCCTTGCTGAACATAGTGCCCAAAGAAAAAAATGGTACGCTTATCACATTAGCTGCACAAATTGCTGATGCGATGCCTATGGCGACGCCGCCTTGCGTCACGGGTGTGCCGATGAATGCGTTCCTGCCGGATGCCTGCCCGTATCTTTTGTCGATAACGCCTGCAGTGCGAGCAATACCATCGGCCGCAGCGATAAATAATATGATAACAATGAAAGCGGTATAATGGTATTTGGGCTCCCACCAATTCGGGAAGGAGCTGGCGAGGAGGCGCTCCAGGGCCAGCGGTAGTGCGATAATCGCAATCCGGGAAAACAGTGCGAGAAATAGCGTGACGCCTAATGTCAGCGCAATCAGCGGGACCTTGCTGGATGGCGTCCATAGCTGAGATACGGCATAGAGTGGATGCGTCAGGGCATAAGACAGCGATTCTCGAATGTTGCTACCGAGTGCCCCGTAGGCCCAGTAGTAGTTGCTTCGCCCACCGAATAGCGGGATTAATATTTGGGTGGTCACATAAATGAAAGCACCTCCAAGAAGAATGAGGAAGGCTCCCGTTCTCCTCCATGCTCGGACCCCTATTAAATACGTGCCGAATCCAATGGCCAGTAGTCCCATATCTTCTTTTACCTGCAGGAGGGCAAGCATGACCAAAATGACATGTGAATGCTTGCCTGCCTGAAAGCGCTCCACCAGCAACACGGTCAGCAGCGGCACGAAGGCCACTTCGTGGAAATCAAATGCGATTGCCTCAATGACCGGCCAGGAAATTCCGTAGCTCACACATAGAGTACCGGCCACTGCGCGCCGTATGCTAGGCCCTACGTCAGTTCTCTGGAGCAGAACCGTCGTTATCACCTTATAAAGCACGGGCACTGCCGCGGCAAACAGTACAGCCTGTGCTACCAGCAATGTTTCAGGCCCATCGTGCAGCCAGTAGAGTGGGCCAAGTAGAGCTAGAATGGGTGACCAGTGATCCCCCAGAATCACAAAGTCCGGCCCGAAGTTGTTATGCACGCCCTTCAATATCGAGATCGGCGGGGAAAGTTCCGCATAGGATCGCACGGCCTGATCGAAGATGACCAGGTCGTATGCGCTCGTTTTGAATCTAGAATGAGCAAGCAGTGAGTAGATGCAGTAGATGGCCGCCAGCAAGATTGCTAGGAGCCATTGTATGCTCACCCTGCGGCGCGGGAAACATATTACAGAGCGGCGCAAGCGACATCCGATCAAGAGTGAGTGGATCGCTGGAAGCGGGAGCGTCCAGCGACCCTAACCTACTAGGTAGGTTCCCGCAAACTAGCGCGGTTCGACGTCAACTCAGCGATTGGTGACTTTCCCCGGCCGGCCGAGACAGTCGTAGCTCTTGGTAAGGGCGGCGAACTGCCAAGGGCTCCAGGAATGGTAGCCGCCGTCGCAAGATGACGCCAAGGCGCCACTCAACTCCTGAGACGTCGCCGGTACATTGGCCGTAGGCGATCCTCTCTATGTTGTTGGCCCAGTGAGTGCAGGCCGCAAGAACGCCTATCGGGTCGACACTTGCGGGTGCCTGCACCCCGATTAGAGCTGCCCTAGTATGGCGACTGTGGCGAGCACATTACGAAGATGTCTGACCTTCGCTTGATCTCCCTGTTCTCCATGGCGAGTAGGACGGGATTCGGAAGGTGTCTCAGCCGTTTCCCGCGTTCTTTTAGTTGGGCTGCAGCCCTATCTTGCCCCGATATTTCGGCCCCTGATCAAGATTTTGACGCCAGCAGCTTTCAATGCTAGCGATCACGAGGTTGCTCGGTTTCCGGCAATTCCGTGGCTGAGGATCGGAGAGCCCCAAAGGCGGGGGCTATATTTGTTGGCGTGGGCGAGCCGGCGTGGCGGCTGCCCTGTGTTGCGCGGCGTGCCTCGCTGTGCCAACGGCTTGTAGAGCCGATCGCATCCGGCTACAGGCTGCTTGCGTCGAGTAGCGGAGTCCAGTTCTATCGATATGACCTTTTGTGGGGAGCAGGTCCATTCGGGATGGAGTGACCCTTTTTCAACCTCAAGTTCCCTGGTCAGATGCGGAAAGTGGGGATTCCGTATCCGTATGACGAGGCGTCCTGCCGGGCTACCGTGCCGGGTCGAGTCTGGTGGAGGCGCCCCTGACCTGGTCCAGGCGACCGGTTGAAAAAGATTCAGTGGTCAACGTGGATGCGATACAGGGGCGGGGCATCGTAGTACGGCAGTCTTTCACCGTCGACCGGCTTGCCTTCGACGGCGAGCTGATCGTGGATCAGGTCGGGTTCGTCAACAAGGGCGCCGGTTCGTCCAGTTACCGCGGTAATACCGCGGCAGCGTATGCGGGATTGAAACCTCGCAGGTCGGTGGTGACCGCTCGTCGCCTACGCGACTCGCTTGACCTCGGCCCTGCTGGACCGCATGGTGGTTCGGTGGGGGCGGGCGTTGCTTTTTCTCGATGTGGACGGGCCGCTCATTCCGTTCGGTGCGCCGCCTCCTGGCGGGTATCCGAGTTTTCCGACAGGGCACGCGGTAGCCAATCCCTTGTTGGACAGGATCGACCCGGCACATGGGCCGCGCCTGGCGGCGCTCCCGTACGAACTGGTGTGGGCCACGACGTGGCTGGATGACGCGAACGACTGCGTCGCGCCGCTACTCGGGCTGCCGCCGCTGCCGGTCGTGCGGTGGCCGGAGCCGTCCGGCCTGGAGGGGACGCACTGGAAGACCCCAGCCTTGGTGGAGTGGGCGGCGGGGCGTTCGTTCGCGTGGGTGGATGACGAGATCGGGGACGTTGATCGGGCGTGGGTGGCCGAGCACCATCCGGGGTGTGCGCTGCTGCTTCGCGTCGATCCGGGGCGGGGGCTGATGGACGCGGACTATGTGGCCTTGCGGGATTGGGGCGTCCGGTGACAGCGGATTTGCCCTGGCTTGCGCGCTGCGGGTTCGGGGGGCGTACTGGAAGACACCGGCGTTGGTGGAGTGGGCGGTGGGGCGTTCGTTCGCCTGGGTGGATGACGAGATCGGGGCCGGGGGCCGCGCACTATCCAGGGGGGCGTTGTTGCTTCGTGTCGATGCGGGGCGGGTGCTGGGGGATGCGGACTAGGTGGTCTTGGGGGATTGGGGCGTCCGGTGAGAGGGGTTTTGCCCTAGCATGCGCGCTGCGGGGTGATGTGGGTGACTGTTCTGATTCGGGCGAGCGACATACCGGCCCAGGAGCGGCATGAGGCGTGGCGGGCCGTCGTAGGGGAGACGCTTGGGCCGCTGGAGGTGCGGATCGCGCCCGGGATACCGCTGGCCGGGCAGATCGAGGGGGGACGGCTGGGGTCGCTGTCGGTCGGCCGGGTGCAGACCTCCACTCCGCACAGCGTGCACCGTACGCCCCGGCTGATCCGCAAGGACAGTCCCGAGCTGTACCGGGTCGTGCTGGCGGTGTCCGGGAGCGTGCTGGTGGCCCAGGGCGACAGGGAGGCCCGGCTCGGTCCGGGGGAGTTCGCCTTTTATGACTTCGCCCGGCCGTACGACATCGCGTACGAGTCCGAGGTACGCCTCGCGGTGTTCAGCTTCCCGCACGACGCGCTGACGCTGGGCACCGGCGTGGTGGGGCGGCTCACGGCCGTCACGTTCGCGCCCGAGGACGGCACCGCCGCGCTGGCCGGGCCGTTCTTGCGCAGGGTGGCGGCCGACCTGGACACCTACCGGCCCGAAGGGGCGGCCCGGCTGTCCTCCGTGGTGACCGACCTGATCACGGCGGCCGTCGCCGAACGGGCCGGGCGTGAGGAGGAGCCGCCGGAGGCGGAGGCGCGGCGGCAGACGTCGTTGCTGAGCGTTCATGCGTTCATCGACCAGCACCTCGGCGACCCCGAACTGAGCCCCGAGACCATCGCGGCCCGGCACCACATCTCGCTGCGCTACCTGCACCGGCTGTTCGAGGGCGAGGACACCACGGTGGCCGCGCTGATCCGTCGCCGCCGGCTCGAACGCAGCCGCCGCGACCTCGCCGACCCCGCCATGCGCGACCTGAGCGTGAGCGCCATCGCCGCCCGCTGGGGCCTGCCCGACTCCGCGCACTTCAGCAGGGCTTTCCGCCGGGAGTACGGCGTGCCGCCGACCGACTTCCGGCGCAGTGCACTGAACGTCAAACCGCCCGGCACGCGATGACAAGACCGGGGATTTCCCACGCCGCGATACTCAAAGCACACCAAAGAGATCAAAGCGGAAGGAACCCCGACATCATGTCGCACACCATGTTCGTCAACCTGCCCGTCCAGGACGTCGAGCGCTCCAAGGAGTTCTTCACCAAGCTCGGTTTCCAACTCTTCGGCATGGGCGACGAGATGGCCTCGGTGGTCATCAACGACCGCACCCAGGTCATGCTCCTCGCCGAGCCGGTGTTCGCCGGGTACGCCCGTAATCCCGTGGCCAAGCCCGGGGACACCACCCAGGTCATCATGGTCATCGCCGCCGACGACCGCGAGGGCGTGGACGCCCTCTTCGAGAAGGCCGTGGCGGCAGGCGCCCAGCCGGTCGGCGAGCCCCGCGAGTCCTTCGGCCGCTACCAGCGCGCCTTCACCGACCTCGACGGCCACCACTGGGAGGCCCTGTGCCTGGTCCAGCCCGCCTGACCCCTTCGGCGACTCCGCCGCTCCGGGCGGCGGCACCCACTTTGGGAGGGGCCTTTGGAGGGGCGGCGGCCGGTTCCGGGGGAGAGGATCGGATTGTTTTCGGCTGGCCCTGATGCTGGGGCAGGACGCCTGGTCATGCGGATACGGCGCCTTGCTTACCGCCTCTGACCAGGGAACTTGAGATTGAAAAGGCTCAGTGGGATGCCGTCTCCGGTGCAGTCGGCGTGGAGCGGAGCGGAGTCGGGGCGAGTACCAGGACCTGTGTAAGCATGATTACGCCCTGTCGAGCCCTTCAGTAGATTCGTTCGCTTCGGGAGGTGTTGTGTCCGGTGTAGTCGGTGTGGAGCCTTTCGGTGGGGTCGTTGTCTCGGCGGATGGTACGCGGATCGCTTTTGATCGGTACGGCTCGGAAGGGCCCGCCGTGATCCTCGTGCATGGCGCGATGACCGATCGTGCCCATCCCACTCTGCGGGATGTGGCCGCCGCGCTCGCTCCCTGGTTCACGGTGGTGAACTACGACCGGCGCGGCCGGGGGGACAGCGGTGACACGCGGCCCTATGCCGTGGAGCGGGAGGTCGAGGATCTGGCCGCGCTCGTCGCCGAGGTGGGCGGGGCGGCGATGGTCTTCGGCGGGTCGTCGGGGGCGGCGTTGGCGCTGGAGGCGGCGCTGCGGCTGCCGGGGATCACCCGGGTCGCGGCCTGGGAGCCGCCGTACCGCGTGGTCGCGGACGCGCCCGCGCTGCCTGACGGCTTCGCCGCCCACCTGGAGGCGCTGGTGGATGGCGGGCGGCCCGGTGACGCGGTGGAGGACTTCATGGTCCGGGGAGCGGGCATGCCGGCCGAGATGGTGGCCGGTATGCGCGGCCAGCCGTTCTGGGAGGAGGCCGAGGTCATCGCCCGCACGCTGGCGTACGAGGCGGCGGTCGTGGGACCGGGCGGCGTGCCGTCCGAACGGCTCGCGACGGTCGGATGTCCCACCCTCGTGCTCACCGGCCAGAACAGCCCCGCCTGGATGGTCGCGGCGGGCAAGGCGGTGGCCGCCATGATCCCCGGCGCGTCCTACCGGACGCTCGACGGGCAGGCGCACAACGTCAGCCCGGTGGCGCTGGCCCCCGAACTGCTGGAGTTCTTCAGCGGGTAGGCCGGTGGAGCGGGCTCGCCGGGCCGGGCCGTATCGGCCGAAGGGGTCGAGTCGGTGGGGGCACGGGCAGGTCGAGCAGGCCAGGACCCGACTTCTCATCGAGCCTGAATTGAGCGGGCTGAAGTGATCAGCCCTTGATGAACGCCGAGGTGTCGAGCACATAGTCCACGGGCTCGGGGATGGGGAGCTCCTCGCCCATCTTGACCTTGGTGATGGTGTGGTAGCCGTCGTCGCCGGGGTCGCTCCACAGGCTCACGGTCGGGGGCTCGGCGATGGGGTCGATCACCAGCATGAACGGCACGCCGCCCTTGGCATAGATGACGGGTTTGTCCTCCCGGTCTTCGCGCACGCTGGATCGGGAGACGACCTCGGCGACGAGCACCAGGCCGTTGGAAAGGATTTCGTCATCGCCCCAGCGGGGCGCGTCTTCTGGTCCCATCGCGAAGTCGGGGATCAGCGGATCGCGGGTCCAGGCGATGCAGACATCGAGCTCGGGCCAGACGTCCCAGTCTCGCTTGTCGGCGATCGGCCCAAGATGCCTGACGAGCTGGCCGATGATCCAGGACTGCTGGGGGTTGCCTCGCGGGCTCACGATCACTCTTCCATTGACCACCTCGATGTGCAGGCCGGGCATCGGGGGCAGCCAGTCGACGAACTCCCGAGGCGTCACCGGCATTCGGGGGAACTTCGACTGCTGCGCTTCCGCTTGCGGAGGAGTGTGGTCGGTCTCAGGCTCCGCCTGCGGGGGGGCGGAGTCGGCTTCAACTTCGGTCGGATCGGCAGCTTCAGCTTCGGTGTCCCGGTGAACTCGCCTGGAGGTCATGACCATGGCGTACCCCAATCAACTCGCGTGACCGCCGTCACCTAAAGTATCGCATCGATCGCGCTGTGTTGCGAACGGTTTTTCGAAGGCCGAATGGGGGGTAGTGTCCGCTTTCATACCCCGTATGGGTATTTGACCTTCGAGGAGTGATCTGAATGGCGGGCGAGCATCGGCATGGGGCCACCTGGGGGATGGCGGCGTCGGCGACGTTGCACTGCCTGACCGGGTGCGCCATCGGAGAAGTGCTCGGGATGGTGATCGGGACCGCGTTGAAGTGGTCGGATCTGGCGACGATCGTGCTGGCCGTGGCGCTGGCGTTCTTCTTCGGGTACCTGCTCACGGTGGTCGGGCTGCGGCGGGCCGGGGTGGGCCTCGGCAAGGCGGTCCGGCTGGCGCTGGCGGCCGACACGGTGTCAATCGTCGTGATGGAGATCGTGGACAACGCGGTCATGCTGGCCGTGCCAGGAGCGATGGACGCCGGGCTGCTGACCTGGCTGTTCTGGGGGTCGCTGGCGTTCGCGCTGGCGGTGGCGTTCGTCGTGACGACCCCGGTGAACAAGTGGATCATCGGCAGGGGCAGGGGGCACGCCGTCGTACATGGTCATCACTAGTCCCAAACGGTGGTAAATACACTAGGGGGGTATAGTGTGTCGACATGAACACGGCCACATATACCGTCACGGGAATGACCTGCGGTCACTGCGTCAGTTCGGTCAAGGAAGAGGTCGGCGAGGTGCCGGGAGTCGCCGAGGTGGAGGTCGATCTCGACACCGGGCTGCTGACCGTCCGGAGCGAGTCGCCGGTGGACGGCGCCGCGATCACGGCGGCGGTCAAGGAGGCCGGCTACCAGGTCGTCTGACCCTGCCGAAGGCGCGGCCGCGCGCGAGTTGTGCGCGAGGGGCCGCGCCGAGCGTGTACTCGACGCCGCCGCGGCCGTGCCCGGCTCGATGTCCTGCCGCGGCGGCGTACGGCACGGCGAAGTAAGGCGGGACTATGCAGCCGGGTCAGGCCGATGCCGGGGGCTGGGCGGCGAGGGAGCGGGCGACGAGGCGGCTTTCGTGGGCGTCGAGGAGGCGCTTGGGGGCCGTCAGGCACCACGCCTCGGTGACCAGCTCGGTCAGCTCGTCCAGTTCGATCCGGTCGAGATGCACCACGACCCACCCGAACTGGCTCGTGGTGAACTGCACCTCGAACACGTCGGGCCGCTCCGCCACCAGCGCCCGCTGCTCGGTGATGGTGGCCTTGAGGCCGACGGTCTCGGTCCTCTCCCACAGGTAGCCGAAGCCGCTCCCGGCCACCTTGATGGAGGTCCACTCGCCGCCATCGGACATGGTGACCTCGGGGAAGTGCTTCAGCACCTCCAGGAACTCATCGATGCTCACGCCCATGCGCCCTATCTAAGCAGCCGCTTCCGACATTTCCGGGCACGAGGTCGAGTCCGGGCATCGAGTTTCGGTCTGGATGAAGAGGGATGAGTCGGGCGCGACACGCTGCGACGACCCGCAAAAACGGATGGCAGTGGCCGGAACCCGCTTGCCAGAATGGCCGCACCAAGCCCGAACGAAAGGACTTGAACGAGCCATGCCCAGCGCGATCAGCTTGATCCGCTCCGACTCTCTGTCCGACGTCGTCGAATACGCCTACGCGGCCACCGCGCCCGCCGGGTCCCGACTCATCTTCCTCGCCGGATCGTGCCCGCTCAACCAGGACGGCTCGACGGCGGCGATCGGAGACTACGCAGGTCAGGCGGCTAAGGCCATCGAGAACCTGCGGGGCGCCCTCGACGCCGCCGGCGCAACGCCGCAGGACGTCATCAGCACGAGGGTTCTCGTGGCCTCCACCCGGCAGGAGGACCTGATAGCCGCCTGGGAGGTGGTCCGGGACTCCTTCGGCGACCATGACGTCCCCAGCACCCTGATGGGCGTCACCGTGCTCGGTTACGACGATCAGCTCGTCGAAATCGAGGCCGTCGCCGCCGTGCTCGATTCCTGAGACCTCGGTTCTTTCGGGGTTCTTACGGGAGGGGGAAGGGGCTCCTCCGCGGGGGTGGGGGGTGTCCATGATGGCGAGCAAGAAGCCTCATGGAGGAGGAGCCGCATGTTCTACAGGGTCGCCGCAGGGGCGGGGCTGGCGTGTGCCGCGTTACTGGTGTTCAACACTTTCCGGCGGGCGGGTGTCGTGCCGGAGAACGCCGTGACGCACGCCGTCGCCCCGTTCGCGCCGCTCACCGGTTTGCTCGTGGTCACCGGGATGTATCTGCTGATCCGCCGTACGGCGGGCCGGATCGGTGCGGTCGGATACGTGCTCAACATGGCCGGGCTGGCCGGGGCGTTCGCCGTCGAGTACGTGTTGCACTTCGTGTTCCCGCTGCTCGGCGGCGGGATCGTGCGGGGGCTGCTCGGCGGGGGCACCGGGCGGGCGTTCCTGGTCACCTCGGTGGTGCTCATCGTCGGGGTGCTGGCGTTCGGTGCGGTGGCGCTGCGGGCGGGGGTGTTCCCGGTCCCGGCGGTACTGCTCTACATGGGCGGGATGGTGCCCGGGGCGCTGCGGAACGTCGTACCCGAGCCGGTGTACCTCGGTGGCCTGCTCGTCGCCGCGGCCGGGGTCGCCTGGCTGGCCACCCGGCTGTGGGGGGTGGAGGAGGACCGGGCGGCCCCGGCCGTCACATCGACAGCAGGGGCGTGAGGCGTTCGCGGAGGGTCTGGCCCGAGATCCCGGCGTCGGTGATCACCCGCGCGGCCAGCCCTTCGCCCTCGCGGAGGATGCCGAGCACGATGTGACCGTCGGCGATGTAGTTGTGCTTGAGCCGGATGGCCTCGCGCAGCGAGAGTTCGAGCACCTTCTTGGCGCGGGGGGTGAACGGGATGTGCCCGCTCGGGGACCTGCGCCGCGGCCCGGGGTTGTCCAGCGCGCCCACCCCGAAGGTGGCCTCGACCTTTTCACGGACCGCGCCGAGGTCGATGCCGATGGTCTCCAGGGCGTCGGCGTCCAGGTCGTCGGAGCCGAGGTTGCGCTTGACCGCCGCGACCGCGCGTTCGTGGTCGAGCCCGAGCTCGGCCATGACCCGCGCGGGCGCGCGGTCGCGCGCGGCGAGCAGCGCCAGCAACAGGTGCTCGGTGCCGATGTAGGTGTGATGAAGGTCTCTGGCCTGCTGCTGCGCCCCCGTGACGCTCTCCCGGGCGGCGTTGGTGAAACGTTCGAACATGGCTCAGTCCTTCCTCCTCAGCAGCCCCCGGCCGCCCGCGTACTTCTTGTGCACCGCCTGCCTGGTCACCCCGAGCTGGACGGCGATGTCCTGCCAGGACCAGCCCAGTGCCCTGGCGTTTTCCACCTGGAGCGTTTCGAGTCGTTCCACCAGCACGCGCAAAGCCCGCACGGCCCGCAGGCCCACCGCGGGGTCGCGGCTGCTGGCGTCGGTCGCCAGTTGCGTCGTGTCGCTCATGGCGTCAATTAAAGTTGACGCACCCGCGACATGTCAACCACGGTTGACGACACGGCCGGAAAATCGATTGCTCGGCGCTCCCGCCCTTTGTCAGGCTTGCGGGGCTATGCGCTCCTTACCGGCCGCTGATCCCGGCACCCCTGACGCCCGCGGGCCCACACGTTATCTGCTGTGGACGGCCCGCATGCAGGCGATTCCCCTCCTCTCGGGAATCGCCTTCGCCGTGTTGTGGTGGCTCGGCCAGGCACTGGTGCCCATGGTCGTGGGCCGCGGCATCGACGCACTCACCCAGCGCGACCTCGACGGCCTGGTCACCTGGTCGGCCGCGCTGCTCGGGCTCGGCGCCCTGCAGGCGTGGGCGGGCATCATGCGCCACCGCAGGGCCGTGGTCGTCTGGCTGACGGCCGCGTACCGCACCGTGCAGGTGACCGTGCGCCAGGCCACCCGGCTCGGCGCGACGCTGCCCAAACGGCTGTCCACCGGCGAGGTGGTCAGTGTCGGCAACTCCGACATCGGGCACATCGGCAACGCCATGGACATCCTGGTCCGCGGCATCGGCGCGCTGGTGGCCATCGCCGCCGTCACCGTGATCCTCATCACCACCTCGCCCACGCTCGGCCTGGTGGTGCTGATCGGCGTGCCGCTGATGGCGGTCGCGGTCGGGCCGCTGCTGCGGCCGTTGCACCGCCGCCAGCACGCGCACCGCGAGTTGCAGGGCGACCTCGCCACCCGGGCCGCCGACATCGTGGGCGGCCTGCGGGTGCTGCGCGGCGTCGGCGGCGAGGAGGTCTTCGCGGGCCGCTACCGCGAGGAGTCCCAGAAGGTACGCCGGGCGGGCGTCCGCGTCGCCTCCGTCGAATCCCTCCTGGAGGGCGCGCAGATCCTGCTGCCGGGCCTGCTGATCGCCGGGGTCACCTGGCTCGGCGCGACCTTCGCCGTCCGCGGCGAGATCTCCCCGGGCTCGCTGGTCTCCTTCTACGGGTACGCGGTCTTCCTGATCTCGCCGCTGCGCACGCTCACCGAGATGGCCGACAAGCTGACCAAGGGACACGTGGCCGCCCGCCGGGTCATCCACATCCTCAACCTCGCGCCCGAGGTCCAAGGGGGCTTGCGTACCGCCGTACCGGCCGGGGCGCTGACCGACCCCGACTCCGGGGTGACCGTGCGCCAGGGTGTGTTCACCGCCCTGGCGGCCGGAACGCCGGAGGAGGCGATCGAGATCGCCGACCGGCTCGGCCGCTACCGGGAGAGCGCCGCGACCTTGGGCGACGTCCCGCTGCGGGACATCGCGATCGAGGAGGTGCGCCGCCGCGTCCTGCTCGCCGACAACGGCGCCCGGCTGTTCGCCGGGCGGCTGCGCGACGAGCTGGACCCCGCCGGGCACGACGACGAGACGGTACACCGGGCGCTGCACGACGCCTGCGCCACCGACATCGTGGAGGCCCTGCCCGACGGCCTGGACGCCCACGTCGCCGAGGCGGGACGCGAGTTCTCCGGCGGCCAGCAGCAGCGGCTGCGGCTGGCCAGGGCGCTGCTCGCCGACCCCGAGGTGCTGATCCTGATCGAGCCGACCAGCGCGGTGGACGCGCACAGCGAGGCGCGCATCGCCGCCCGGCTCGCCGCCGCCCGCGCCGGCCGCACCACGCTGGTGGCGACCACCAGCCCGCTCGTCCTGGACCGCGCCGACCACGTGATCTACGTACGCGACGGCGTGGCCCGCGCCGAGGGCCCCCACCGCGACCTGCTCTCCCGCGACGCCGACTACCGCGCCACCGTTACCAGAGGGGAGGACTGATGGCACAGCAGATCCTGCCGGTCGCAGACCGCCGGCAGGTCCGCGCCTACGCCCGGCGGCTGACCCTGAAATATCCGCGGGAGCTGTCGCTGGCCCTGGGCCTGCACGCGCTCGCCGCGATCTGCGGCCTGGCCGCGCCGCGGCTGCTGGGCGAGCTGGTCGAGGGCGTCCAGCGCGGCACGGGCGTCGATGTGACGCTCACCGCGCTGGCCATCGCCGGTTTCATGGCCGTGCAGGCGGTGCTGATCCGGTTCGCCATCTACGCCTCCAGCACGCTCGGCGAGAAGGTGCTGGCCGAGCTGCGCGAGGAGTTCGTCGAACAGGTGCTGGCGCTGCCGCTGTCCACCGTGGAGCGGGCCGGGTCGGGCGACCTGATCACCCGCACCTCGCGCGACGTGGACGCGCTGTCGATCAGCGTGCGGCACGCCGTGCCCGAGACGCTGATCGCGATCGTCAGCGCGGTGTTCGCGGTGGGCGCGCTGGTCCTGGTGGGGCCGCTGCTCGCGCTGCCGTGCCTGATCTCCGTGCCGCTGCTGTGGGTCGCCACCCGCTGGTACCTCAAGCGCGCCCGCGACGGCTACCTGCGCGAGAACGCCGCCTACGCCGACATGACCGAGGGCCTGGCCGAGACCGTCGAGGGCGCCCGCACCGCCGAGGCGCTGAGCCTCCAGGGGCGGCGGCACCGCCGCACCGACGCCGACATCGCGCGGTCCTGGGCGGCCGAGCGCTACACGCTCGGCCTGCGCACGGTGTGGTTCCCCTCGGTGGAGATGGGCTACGTGCTGCCCGTGGTGGCCACGCTGCTCATCGGCGGCATCTTCTACCTGCAGGGCTGGGTGGTGCTGGCCCAGGTCACCACCGCCACCCTGTACGTCCAGCAGCTCGTCGACCCGCTCGACCGCCTGCTGACCTGGATGGACGAGCTACAGCTCGGCGGCGCGTCGATGGCCAGGCTGCTCGGCGTGGCCAACGTCGGAGACGACCGCACGGCGGGCGAGTCCCGCCCGAGCGGCGAGGAGCTGGTCGCCGACGACGTCCGGTACGCCTACCGCGAGGGCCACGACGTGCTGCACGGGGTGGATATCGCGGTGGCCGCGGGCGAACGACTGGCGATGGTCGGCCCGTCCGGCGCGGGCAAGTCCACGCTCGGGCGGCTGCTGGCGGGCATCCACGGCCCGCGTACCGGCTCGGTCACCGTGGGCCGGGTGCCGCTGGTGGAGTTGCCGCTCGACGAGCTGCGCGGACATGTCGCCCTGGTCACCCAGGAGCACCACGTCTTCCGCGGCACGCTGCGCGACAACCTGCTGATCGCCCGCCCCGAGGCCACCGACGAGCAGGTGCGCGACGCCCTGGCCGCGGTCGACGCCGCGGGCTGGGTGGACGCCCTCCCCGACGGCCTGGCCACGACGGTCGGCTCCGGCGGCACCACCGTGTCGCCCGCCCAGGCCCAGCAGCTCGCGCTGGCCCGGCTGGTGCTGGCCGACCCGCACACGCTGGTGCTGGACGAGGCGACCTCGCTGATCGACCCCAGGGCCGCGCGCAACCTGGAGCGGTCGCTGGCCGCGGTCCTGGACGGCCGTACGGTGATCGCCATCGCGCACCGCCTGTACACCGCGCACGACGCCGACCGGGTGGCCGTCGTGGAGGACGGCCGCATCTCGGAGCTGGGCTCGCACGAGGAGCTGGTCGCCGAGGGCGGCTCCTACGCCGCCCTGTGGGACTCCTGGCACGGCAAGGACCCCGGCCGGCCCGGCCTGACCGGACCGGCCGAGGTCGCCCGCGGCTAGTCCAGCGCCTTCTTCAGGAAGTCCACCTGGAGCAGCAGCAGGTTCTCCGCCACGACCTCCTGCGGGGTCATGTGGGTGACCCCGGAGAGCGGCAGCACGGTGTGCGGGCGGCCCGCGGCCAGCAGCGCGGAGGACAGCCGCAGCGTGTGCGCGGCCACCACGTTGTCGTCGGCCAGGCCGTGGATGAGCAGCAGCGGCCGGTCCAGCTTGCCCGCGTCGGCGATCAGGCCGGACCGCTCGTACGGCCCGGCGTCCGCGCCGGGGTCGCCCAGGTAGCGCTCGGTGTAGGCGGTGTCGTACAGCAGCCAGTCGGTCACCGGCGCCCCGGCCACGGCGGCGTGGAAGACGTCCGGCCTGCGCAGCACGGCCAGCGCGGCCAGATATCCGCCGAACGACCAGCCGCGGATGCCGACCCTGGTCAGGTCCAGGTCGTCGGGGTAGGCGGCGGCGGCCCCCTGAAGGGCCGACACCTGGTCCTCAAGGACGGGGGTCGCCAGGTCGTGCAGCACCTCGCGCTCGAAGGCGGGACCGCGTCCCGGGGTGCCCCGGCCGTCCGCGATCACCACGGCGAAGCCCTGGTCGGCCAGCCACTGCGAGGCGCTGTAGGCGCTCGCGGCGGCGGTCACCCGCTGGAAGTGCGGCCCGCCGTACGGGTCCATCAGGATGGGCAGCCGGGCCGAGCCGGGGGTGTGCCAGGACGGCAGCAGCACGGCGGTGGACAGCTCCCGCTCGCCGGTGCGGATCAGGCTGACCCGCAGCTCGACGCCGGGGCGCTCGGCGCGCGAGGCGATCCGGGCGGCGGTCACGCCGTCGCGCAGCACGGTGTACTCCGGGCCCGCCGGGGAGGCGAGGGTCTGGGCGGACAGCACGACCGTGCCGCCCGCGGCCTGCGCGGCGTACACGCCGGGCTCGTCGGGACTGACCAGCCGCAGCGAACCGTCCTGGTGGGCCCACACCGCGATCTCGGCCGGGTCGCCGCCGCTGGCCCGGAACACCACGGTGTCGCCGTCCACCGCGACCACGTCGCGGACCTGCAACGTCGGCGGCGTGACCGGCCGGTCGCCGATCAGCAGCCGCCGCCCGCCCTCGGAGTCGGCGGTCCACACCAGCGTGCCGTCCGCCAGCCGGGCGGGTACACCGCCCACGATGTCCACCCACGCGGCGTCGGTGTCCTCCCTGACCAGGGTGGACGCGCCCGTCGCCGGATCGGCCGCGAGCAGCCGGATGGACTTCTGGTCGCGCGACACCGTGACGACCGACAGGCCGTGCCGGTCCCATGCGGCCGTCGCCAGGTACTCCTGCTCGAACGGCACCGCCACCCGCGACCCGTCCAGCCCGAGCACGTACAGCTCCACCAGGGCGTTGGGCGTGCCCGCGGCCGGGTAGCGCTGCTCGGCGGCGGGGCTGCCCGGGTTGGCCGGGTCGGCGATGTACCAGGTGCCGACCGGGGCCTCGTCCACCCGGGCGGCCAGCAGCGCCCGGCCGTCGGGGGCCCACCAGTGGCCGCGCATCCGGTCCAGCTCCTCGGCGGCGATGAACTCCGCCTGGCCGTAGGTGACGGTCGCCGACTCCGGCTCGGCCAGCGCCCGGTCCGTGCCCGAGCCCAGCTCCTGGACGCGCAGCGCGCCGCCCGACACGTACGCCACCCGCAGCCCGTCCGGCGAGGGCCGCGGGTCGAACGCCGCGCCCGGCGTGGCCAGCTCGCGTACCTCGCCCGAGGCCAGGTCGGCGGTGTACAGGACGCCGGAGAGCGTGAAAGCGGCGACGGTCACCGCCGTGTCCGTGGCGTACCCGACCACGCCGCCCGCGCCCTCGCGGGCCCGCTCCCGCCTGGCCCGCTCCTCCGGCGGCAGCTCCCCTTCCTCGCCGCCGATGCGCGCCGGATCGACCACCAGCCGTTCGGTGCCGGACTCGACGTCCAGCTCCCATAGGCAGGTGACCGGGTCGGTGCCATCGCGTGAACGCAGGAACACCACGCGGCCCCCGTCGGGGGAGATCGTGAAACCACGCGGGACACCGAG
This sequence comes from Spongiactinospora rosea, assembly GCF_003315795.1. Lineage (GTDB taxonomy): Bacteria > Actinomycetota > Actinomycetes > Streptosporangiales > Streptosporangiaceae > Spongiactinospora > Spongiactinospora rosea. The sequence continues at coordinate 130,329 of NZ_QMEY01000007.1, read as the reverse complement.
CGTGAAACGCCGGGTCCGGGCGTACATGCGGGGAAAACTCTCACTCATGGACCCTCATCCTGCCAGCCGTACCCGCCCCGGATAATGTTTCGGGACATGGAGGATCGGCGGCTGCTGCTGGTACACGCCCACCCCGACGACGAGACGATCGGCACCGGCGCCACGATGGCGAAGTACGCCGCGGAGGGAGCCCGGGTCACGCTGGTCACCTGCACGCTCGGCGAGGAGGGGGAGATCATCCCCGACGACCTCCGCCACCTGCCCCCGGACGCCCTCGGCCGGCACCGGATCGGCGAGCTGGAGGACGCCTGCGCCGCGCTCGGCGTGACCGACCACCGCTTCCTCGGCGGGCCGGGCCGCTATCGCGACTCGGGCATGATGGGCGCCGCCGCCAACCACCGTTCCGACGCGTTCTGGCAGGCCCCTCTGGAGGAGGCGGCGGCCAAGCTGGCGAAGGTGATCCGGGAGGTACGCCCGCAGGTGCTGATCACCTACGACGCGAACGGCTTCTACGGCCACCCCGACCACATCCAGGCGCACCGGGTGGCCTGGCGGGCCACCGGACTGGCCGCCGACGCGCCGGTCTCCGACGCCTGGCAGGTCGCCAAGATCTACCACACCGCGATGCCGCGCTCGGTGATGCGGCGTGGCGCGGCGGCCATCGGCGAGGCGGACACCGGGTTCCTGCGGCAGGAAGTGGACGACCTCGCGTACGGCGCGGAGGACCGCGACATCACCACCGAGATCGACGCCCGTGAGCACCTGCCCGCCAAGTTGGCCGCGATGCGGGCGCACACCACGCAGATCAGTGTGTCCGGCACGTGGTTCGCGCTGTCCAACGGGATCGGCCAGCAGGTCCTCGGGGTGGAGCACTTCGTGCTCGCCTCGGGGGTGCCCGGCGCGCCGGCCGGTGGCGGCGCGCCCCTTGAGGCGGGCGGGATCGGTGAGCCGTACGTGCGGGAGAGCAACCTGTTCGCCGGGATCCACTAACCTTGCGGGTTATGGGGGAGAGTTCGGAAACACCGGCCGACGGGGCATCGCCCCAGGTAGACGGGCCGGTCACGGATCACGACGGCGCCGCGGCGCCGGGCCCGCCGTGGGAGGCGCCCGGGTGGGTCGGGGTGGTGGTGTTCGCGCTGCTCGGGGCGGTGCTGGCCGTCGTCGGCGGCTTCTCCCACAACGCCTCCCTGCTGACCGAGCTGCCGCTGCTTGCCGCCGCCTGGCTGCTGCTGCTGGCCGGGCTGGTGCACGCCGCCGGGCGGCTGACCGGCCGCCAGTCCACCTCATATGTGCTGGTCGTGGTGTGGGCGGGGGTGTCCCTGCCGTTCGCCAACCCCCGCGCGGAAGGCGACCTGATCATCGCCTCCAACATCGGCGGATACCTCTACTTCTACGGTGGTTTCGTGGCGATGCTGATCGCCGCCCTGCTCGTCCCGTCCCGGGGGCCGTCCTGGCTGCTGTCGTCGAAGCCGACCGGCGGCGGGGTCCAGGCGTCCCACGGCGTGGGCCGCCCGCCCGGGTGATGACCGGCGGTCAACGGGTGCGCCAGGTGGTCAACTGGCTCAACCTGTCCACCCTCTTCGGGCTCCTGGTGGCCCGGCTCGGCCGGGCCCGGCTGACCCGCGGGCCGCACGGCCTGATCTTCGCCTGCGGCTACCGCATCCCGTTCCCGATCGCGAACGCGTTCACCGTGGGCAACGTGATCCTGACGAAGTACCCGGAGGAGTTCCTGCAGGGGCGGCTGCTCGACCACGAGGCCCGGCACGCCACGCAGTACGCCTGCTGCCTCGGCGTGGTGATGATCCCGCTGTACGTCGCCGCCCTGGTGGTGTCGGTCGCGGTGTGCGGCCACCGGGCGTCGTGGAACGTCTTCGAGCGCCTGGCCGGGCTGGACGACGCCGGTTACCCGCGCACGCCCGTCCGGTGGCGGCGCACGGCGGGCTGAGTCAGGCGCGGCTGTTCAGGTACGCGAGGACGGCCAGCACCCTGCGGTGGCCGCCGTCGGCGACCGGGAGGCCGAGTTTGGTGAAGATGTTGCCGATGTGCTTGTGGACGGCGTTGTCGGTGACGTAGAGCCGCTTGCCGATCTCGCCGTTGTCCAGGCCCTGGGCCATCAGGCTGAGCACTTCGCGCTCGCGGTCGGTCAGCGAGTCGATCGCGCTCGCCCCGCCCTTGGCCATCAACTGGGCGATGACCTCGGGGTCCATCGCGGTGCCGCCCTCGGCGACCCGGCGCAGGCCGTCCACGAACTCGCTGACCCGGCTGACCCGGTCCTTCAGCAGGTAGCCGACGCCGCCGCTGCCGTCGGCCAGGAGTTCGCGGGCGTAGACCTTCTCGACGTACTGGGACAGCACCAGGACCGGCAGCCCCGGGTAGGTCTGCCGCAGGTCGAGCGCCGCCTTGATGCCCTCGTCGCGGAACGACGGCGGGAGCCGCACGTCGGCGATCACCGCGTCCGGGCGGTGCTCGGCCACCGCGTCCATCAGCCCGGGGGCGTCGGTGACGGTGGCCGCGACCTCGATGCCCTTGGAGCCGAGCAGGAGTTCGAGACCGGCCGAGAGCAGGACGTTGTCTTCGGCGATCACGACGCGCACGGCAGCTCCACGGTGATGACGGTCGGGCCGCCCGGCGGGCTTGCGACGGTCGTCGTGCCGTCGAGCGCGGCGGCCCTGCGGCGGATGCCGATGATGCCGGTGCCGCGGGTCTCATCGACGCCGCCCCTGCCGTCGTCGGTCACCTCGATCACCAGCCTGTCGTCGTCCATGCCCATGCGCACGATCACCCGCGAGGCTCCACTGTACTTGGCGGCGTTCGTGGTGGTCTCGGCGACGATGTGGTACGCGGCGGCCTCGATCGCGGCGGGCAGCCTGGCCAGGCCGTCGATCCGCAGGTCGGTGGGGATGGCCGACTGCGCGGCCAGCGCCGCGAGCGCGCCCTCCAGACCCCGGTCGGCGAGGATCGGCGGGTACATTGTGCGGATCACGTTGCGCAGCTCGGTCATCGCCTCCTCGGTGCCCGCATGGGCCTCCTCGATGAGCCGCACGACCGCCTCCGAGGCGTCGCCCAGGGCCTCCTTGGCCACGCCGAGCCGCATCGCGATGGCCACCAGCCTGGCCTGGGTGCCGTCGTGCAGGTCGCGCTCGATCCGGCGCAACTCGGCGCCGTGCGCGTCCAGCACCTCGGCCCGGCTCTCGGTCAGCTCGCCGACCCGCGCGGCCAGCTCCTCCTCGGTGGAGGGCCGCAGCGCCTTCAGGGTGCCCTTGGCGTGCCAGGTGGCCAGCCAGGGCAGCGCCCACCAGGTCAGCGCGCAGCCCAGGATGAGCTGCCCGGTACCGGTGACCAGCGATGCCGTCCAACTGGTCACGTAGATGCCGAGCATCGTGGCGGGGTCGTCGGCGGGGGCGACCCACCAGAGCAGCATGGCGGGCACGGTGAGCACGACCGCCCCGGCGCCGAACAGCCCGAGCATCCCGAGCGGCAGGCCGATCAGGGCCTCGCGCGGGATCCAGCGCAGGTCGCGGTGGATCTCCTTGTCCCTGGCCACATGCCGCCACTGCTCGCGTACGCCCTCCGGCAGCTTGATCCTGCGCGGGGCGTGCGGGAGGCCGAGCAGCGCGGCGGCGCGCCCGCGGTTCCAGTCGGACCACTGCCGCAGCCCGACCGCCATCCGCGGGAACGCGACCAGCCCGACCCCGCCGACGGCGACCGAGAGGACGCCGATGACCAGGATCGGGAGCGCGAGCAGCGTCGCGAGCGCGGAGAACAGCTCGATCAGCAGATAGCTGCACGCGCGCAACACTCGTTCGTATCGTTCGCGCATGTCATCAAGTGTGGGGGTCAGGAGAGCCCACACACACTACAGCAGGCTGCACCCTCGGGGTGGCGGCTCAGGTAAGGAGCGTCCGGAGCCTGGCGCGGGCCTCGGTGAGCGCGTCGCGGGCCGCGGTGTCGTCCGGCGACCCGGCGACCAGGTCTTCGTGCAGCTCGATGGTCCGCCGCCACAGCCCGATCTCGAACATCCGTGCGTCCGGGGAGTCGTCCGGTGGGGCCTGCTCGATCAGCGCCCTGGCCTGCGCGATCAGCTCGGCGCGCTCGGCGGTGGTCATCGGCGGCAGGTTGCCGCTGACGGGTGCGGGCTCGTCGCTGCCGGTCCATTGGTCCAGGTCGGCGAGGCCCTGGGCGAGCCGGTCGGGCGTGATGTAGGCGCGTTCGGCGTACTCCGGGTTCAGCCAGGCGCCCAGGATGTGCATGCGCCAGTCCCGTTCGGCCTTCGCGTAGTCCTGGCCGGTGTCGTCGATCTTGGCGGCGATGCGGTCCCAGTCCAGGCCCTTGGCCCGTTCGTAGGTGACCGCGTACTCCAGCAGTTGCCGCGCCTGCGCCAGCAGGTCGGCGGCGGCCCGGATGTGGTCGCCGTCACTCGCGTAGTGGTCCTCGGTCGTGGGGACCAGGCGGCGGGCGGCGTCGGCGATGTCGCGGGCGATGTGGGAGAGCGTGATGCGCGCGAGAGCGGCCTGCGAATAGGCGGCCGACCGGAAGTGACTCGGTCGTTCGCCGCGCGCGGGGGGATGACCGGTGTCCGTCACGCGATACAGCAGACCCCGCCGCGCGGGCGGGTGTCAAATCGGGCTAACTCAGGCCGGGGGTGGCGATCTGGCCCTCCGGGGTGTCGGCGACCTTGACGCCCAGCTCGGCCAGCTCGGTGCGGAGGCGGTCGGCGGCGGGCCAGTCGCCCGCGTCCCTGGCCTGGGCGCGCTGCTTCAGCAGCTCGGCCGCGCCGCCGGGCAGCGGGGGCGTGGCCGGGACCTTGCCGATGTCGGCGGACAGGTCGAGGGCCAGGATGTGGTCCAGGTGCAGGAACGCCTCGAACTTCGCCCCCGGCGGCTCGCCCTCGTCGCGTTCGAGGTCGCGCATGATCCGCAGGGCCGCGGGGAGGTCGAGGTCGTCGTCGATCGCCTCCTGGGCGCGGGCCACGGCCTCCGCGCTCATCGGCCGGCTGGGCGACTCGGCCCACTGGGCGACGCGGGTCCGCCAGCGGCGCAGGGTGCGGTCGGCGGCGCGCAGGGTCTCCCAGGTGAGGTTCAGCTGCTGCCGGTAGCGGTGTTCGAGCAGCGCCAGGCGTACGGCCAGCGGGTCGAGACCGGCGGCCGTCACGTCGGACAGCAGCACCACGTTGCCCGCCGACTTGGCCATCTTGCGCCCCTCGAACAGCAGGTGCTCGCCGTGCGCCCAGTGCGCCACCACCTCGTGCCCGGCGGCGGCGTCGGACTGGGCGCGTTCGTCCTCGTGGTGGGGGAAGCGCAGGTCGATGCCGCCGGTGTGCAGATCGACCCGGTCGCCGAGGTGGCGCAGCGACATCGCCGAGCACTCCACGTGCCAGCCGGGAAAGCCGCGCCCCCACGGGGAGTCCCAGGTCAGCTCGCGGTCGGCGGGCTTCCACAGCGCCCAGTCGGCGTGGTGGCGCTTGCGGGGATCGACGCCGTCGATCCGGTGGCCGGGCCGGAGCCGGTCCAGCCGGTTGCCGGAGATCTCGCCATATGTCGGGAAGGACTCGGCGGCGAAGAACACCGAGCCGCCGGCCGTGACGTACGCGTGCCCCTTCTCGATCAGCTTGGCGATCAGCTCGATCATCAGGTCGATGGACTCGGTGGCCCGGGGCGCGTGCTCGGGCGGGCGGATGTTCAGTGCCGCGCTGTCGGCCAGGAACGCTTCTTCGTAGAACCGGGCGACCTCGTGGGCCGGGCGGCCCTCGGCCCGGGCCCGCGCCAGGACCTTGTCCTCGCCCGCCGGGTCGATCGCGGCGTCGTCGGCCAGGTGGCCCACGTCGGTGATGTTGCGGCAGACCACGACCCGCGCGCGCTGCCGCTCGGCGACCCGGCGGATCAGGTCGGACAGCAGATAGGACCGCAGGTTGCCGACGTGGGCATGCCGGTAGACCGTCGGGCCGCAGGTGTACATCCGCAGCGACCGGCCGTTCACGACCGGCTCGGCCCGCCTGCTCCGCGTGTCGTACAACCGCAGCATGCCACCGAGCCTAGGCGCTAGGGCACCGTTGGGTCGAGGAAGGCAAGGATGTCCCGGTCGCCGCGTTCGCGCAGCCGGGTCAGCACGTCGTCCCGGCCCGAACCCTCGGGCAGGCCGATCCGCGCGCCGATCAGCCGCGCCCCCTCGGCCTCCGACGCCACCGGCGCGGTGTAGCCGATCAGGTGCAGCGCCCGGTTGAGCGGCGGCAGGCTGGGCGCGGCCGACTGGAGGAACCTGGTCAGCAGCTCCCCGCCGTCGGACACCGTCAGGAAGATGTGGTCGCCCTCCTGCGCGCCGAACTCCACCAGCACCGGCCGGATCGAGCCCATGGTCGGCTGGTTGTGCCAGCTGATCACCACGTCGCCGGACGGGGCCGAGGCGGTGAGCTGCCCGCCCGGGGCCATGCCCAGGTAGGCGGCGAACCCGGTGGGCAGCGGCGAGCCCGAACCGCGCAGGTGCTCGGCGTTGACATCGACCCGGTGCCACCAGCGGCCGTCGCGGCTGCGGAAACACCGCCGGGTCTCGGAGACGTCGCGGCGCGGCTGGTACGGCTCGGCGACCTCCTGGCCCGCCACCCGGATCCAGCCCCGCTGGGACCGCTCGAAACCGGGGCCGCCCGCGTAGGCGCGCACCGAGCTCTCGCTGACGTCGTAGCGGGTGGTGAGGTGGCTCACGATGGTGTTGACCGACGCCTCGCCCCCGGCCCGCTCGATCTCCCTGGCGATCATCTCGCGGATGCCGAGGTACTGTTCGCCGCCCCAGCGGGTCAGGCCGTACTTGTTGCGGTCGACCCGCAGGAACCGGTCGTCGGCGGTGAGCTGGTTGCGGATGCCCACCAGGCTGTAGTCCTCGCCGATGCGCTCCTGGATCTCCTCGGGGGTCAGCGGGATGCCCGCGATGGCCAGCACCGCCTCGGCCTTCTCGTTGACGCTGCGCGGCCAGGCCACCACGTGCCCGTCGAGGACCCGCAGGTGGGGGACCGCCATGATCCAGCGCTCGGCGACGTCGTCGCGTACGCCGAGCTGGGACACCAGCGAGACCGCCTCGGGCAGCGGGCGCGGCCCGTCGGTGAACAACTGGCGGGTCTTCTCGCGCAGCTCGTCCGCGCCGCCCGCGACCAGCCAGCCGTCCACCTGCTCGAAGCCGGTCAGCAGGGTGCGCACGAACCGCCACACCGGGATGCCCAGCGCGATGAGGTCGGCCCGGTGCCAGGCGACCGCCCCGGCCAGGTCGTCGGCGGGGACGGCGGAGCCGAGCCGGCCGCGCAGCCAGGTAACGTGCGCCACCACGGGCGCGGCGTCGGGCCCCGACAGCCACGACTCGACATGGTCGCGCAGGTCGCGCTCGATCTGCCGGATGCGCTCACGGGTCACCGAGAAGCGCTGGGCCAGCTCGTCGAGGGTGGCCCGCTGCGGCGCGTACAGCCGGTCGCGGGCGATGGCCCGCTGGCGGTCGTCCAGCTCGGCGAAGATCTCGTTGATCAGCTCGGGGATGGGCAGCTCGGGGCGGGTGGGGTGGGGCGGCACCGCCGTACGGGTCTCGGCGGGTTCGAGCAGGCGCTCGATCACCGACAGGCAGAGCTTGTGGACGACCTCGCGGCCGAGGGTGTCGGCGGTCCGCGCGGAGTCGAGCGGATCGGTGAACCTGACCAGCGGCAGGATGTCGCCGAGCACAAGGTGTCCCCAGCAGGCCATGGACAGGTCGGCGAGCCGCGCGGCCACCTGCGGGGTCCCGATGGTGGCGCAGGCACGATCGACGGGCAGCGCCTGCCACCACACCTGTGGCAGGCGTGGGTCGTCCGCGATCGGCGCGATCTGCCTGGGGGAGGTCCAGCGCAGGGGTGGCACGATGTCGCTCAGGCTGAGGTTCATTGAAATCCAACCGGCAAAGGATTCATATCCGCAGTTCGAGACATTATGGGGTCAGGACGGCAGGAAAGGGCTTGCCCTGCCTGAATGGGACACATAGAGCAGCTCGGCTGCCCTGGTGCAGGCCACGTACAGCAGGCCGCGCTCTCGTTGCAGGTCATGGGCCCTGGCCGCCGGATCCTCTGTGGCCGGGGTCAGCGCCGCGGGGGAGGGCACGATCCCATCCGTCACGCCTATCACGGCCACCCGCCGGAACTCCAGCCCTTTCATGGCATGCAAAGTGCATACTCGAACCCCCAGATTCGCCTTTTCGGTCGCCGCTCGGGCCGCGCGGACAAAGTCCGCCTCCCGCGCCGCGACCGCGATCTCCGACACCGGCACCCGATCGTCGACCACCCACTCCCTCAGCTTGGCGATCAGCCCCGACAATTCCGCCTCGGCGGAGTCGTAGCCGACCACCACGGGCCGGGCCCCGTGCCCGTCCGAGCCGAATCCGAACAGCTCGTGCATGGTCTCCACCAGGCCGTCCACCGGGCCGCCGCCGCGCAGCCGCACGCTCCAGGAGAGCAGCTCGCGCGACAGGCGGCGGGAGACGTCGAGCCGCCGCGGCGTCGCGGCGATGCCCACCGCGCTCAGCGGGACCCGGTTGTCGGAGATCCGCTGGTGCGGGTCGCCGACGATGAACAGGTCGTCGCTCAGGTGCGGGACGGCCGCGCGCAGCAGCCGCCACTGCGCCGGGTGCAGATCCTGCGCCTCGTCCACGACGATATGCCGGTAGGGCTCCCGCCGGGGCCCGGAATCGTCCAACAGGTCGCCCGTCGTACGGCTGAGCAGCGCGCACGCCTCGGACGCGAGCTGGAGCAGGGTCCGCCGCCCGCTCTCTTGGAGTTGTGCGGTCACCTGCGCGACGGCCTGCCAGATCGCGGTCCGCTCGGACCCGTCCAGGGCCACGCTGCGGCCCGGACGGTCGGCGTCGAGGTATTCGGCCAGGGTGGTGAGGTTCTGGGCGAGCACCACCTGCTCCCACTCGCGCTGCACGAAGCCGGGCGAGTGCGGGCCGCCCCTGGCCGCCTCGGCGAAGAGCCGGCCGATCTCGGCGTCGCCGGCCAGATTGGGCTTGCGGCCCTCGGCCTCGGTCACGATGTGGTGGGCCAGCCGGTCCACGTTGCCCACCTCGACCCGCTTGCGCAGCACGCAGTCGGTGACCAGCAGGTCCAGTTTCGCGCTCAGCAGGTCGCTCAGCCCGCGCGAGAACGTCACCAGCAGCACCGGCCCGGAGCCCTCCGCCGCGAGGTACGCCGCCCGGTGCAGCGCGACCAGCGTCTTGCCGGTGCCCACGCCGCCGGTGACCAGAACCGGCCGCTCGTAGTGCGGGGTCCGCGACAGCCGGTGCTGCGGCGGATGCAGGAAGACGCACCAGTCGGGGGAGGCGAGCACGCGGTCGAGCTCGGTGGGGTCGGCGACGAACGCCGCCCGGTCCGGGCTGCGCCGCAGCGCCGCCTGCACGTCGGTGGTGTCGATCGGGTCGTCGTCGATGGACATGGCGGCGGCGGGCCAGGTGACCGCGGTACGCCAGGCGTCCAGCGCCCGCCAGGCCGCGGCCAGCGAGCCGGTCCTGGCCAGTTCGGCCAGCGGGGCGTACTGCGTCGGCGGCAGCAGCGGCTCCAGCGCCGCCAGGGTCGCCTCCGTGGACACCAGGCGGACGTACGGCAGCAGGCGCGGGTCGACGCCGATCGACGCCAGGTCCGCGTCGGGCACGTCGTCGAACAGACGCCTGCCCGGCCCTTCGGCCGAACGCCGCAATGCGGGCTCCGCCCGCTCCAGCGCCTCGGCGTCCCACACCTCGATGACGCCCAGCCTGGAGTTGACCCCGAAGCCGAGGCCGCCGGCGTACGCGCACGCGTCATCGTCCGGCAGCACCGTGAGCAGCCAGTAGACGTCGCCGTCGCGCAGCACGACCCCGCGGTACCGGTCGGCCAGGCGCAGCGTCGCCACCCGCACGTCCCGCGCGTCGCCGACCTGCTCCGGGTACGGCGCGGCCGGGACCTGCTCAAGGAACCGCCGGATCGCGACAACGACATCCCGGCGCACCGGTTCGGCCAGTGCGCGTAGTTCCCTTGGGAACTCGGGGGAGATCGCGAGCCGTGGCAAAGGCGGTCTCCGGCTAGGAGAGTAGTGACAGCAGATCGCGGTCACCACGCTCGCGCAGCCGTACCAGCAGGTCGGGGTGGCCCACCGAACCGGCCATGCCGATCCGCGTGGCGATCACCCGGGACGCCTGGTCCGCGGTGTTGTCCGGCGCGGTGTAGCCGACCAGGCGCAGCGCCTGGGTGATCGGCTCCACGTCCGGGCCCGCGGCCTCCAGGTGTCTGGCCCGCAGCATGCCCTCCTCGGACAGGGTCAGGAACAGATGGCCGCCCTCCTTGGCCTCGACTTCTTCGAGCAGCCGCAGCAGCGACTCCACCACCGGCCTGCTCTGCCAGGTCATCGTGAGGTCACCCGCGGTGCTGCTAACAGTACGGCTCTGGCCGGGGGACAGTCCTAGATAAGCGGCGAATCCGCTCGGCAGCGGGCACTCGGCGCCGTTCAGGTGCTCCCCGGTGAGGTCGATCCGCAGCCACCAGCGGCCGTCGGGCTGGCGGAAGCAGCGGCGGGTGAAGCTCACGTCCTTGAACGGGCGAAAACCCTTGGACGCGGGTTCCTGGCCGGGCGGCTGCTCCTGGGGCTGCTCGGGCTCCTGCTGGAGTTCCGATTCCGATGGCGGTTCGGGGGTTTCCGCTGGGGGCGGGGGCGGGGGGAGGGGCACCGCGGCGGCCGGGTCCGGGGGAGGGAGGGGGACGGGGGGGCCGTCCGGGGGCGGGAACGGCACGGGGAACCCGCCGGGCGGGGTCAGCTCGGCGGCGGCGGGCTCCGGGGCCGGGAAGGGGGGCGGCAGTTCCGGCTCGGGGGCGGGCGGCATGGGCGCGGGCTCAGGGAACGCGGGCTCAGGGAACGCGGGCTCAGCGAACGCGGGCTCAGGGAACGCGGCTTCCAGGGGGGCGGGCGCGGGGTTCGGGTACGCGGGGTCCAGGGGTGCCGGGTCCGCGTGTACGGGCGCTGGTTCCGCGTACGCGGGCGGCGGTGCCGGTGCGGGCGGCTGGTTCAGGATGCGCAGCCGGGGGACGTTCGCCAGCCAGTCCCTGGCCACCTCCGCGTGGATGCCGAGGCCCACGACCAGCTCGATCGCCTGCTCCAGCGTCGGCGGGCGGTCCGCGTTGATGATCAGGTGGCGGGTGCGCTCGTGGAGTTCGTCCAGGTCGCCGTCCACGATCCACCCGTCCATCAGCCGATGGCCGGGCAGCGAGGCCAGCACGAACTGCCAGCCCGGCACCTCCAGCGCGCGGATCTCCTTGCCGTGCCATTCCGCGGCCTCGACCAGCCGGGACTTCGGCGCGGCCTTGCCCAGCGCCTGCTGCACGTCGGCGAGGTGCGTACGGTACGGCCGGGCGTCATCGCTCACCAGCCACTTCTTCAGCCGCACCCGGAGGTCGGCCTCGACCTCCTCGATCTCGGGCGTCGAGACCGCGAACAGCTTGGCCAGCTCGTCCACCGCGCCCGGCGAGTCGGTGAACACCCGGTTCTGGGCCACCGCCCAGGTCTTGTCGTCCAGGCCGGAGAAGGCCGACTCGATCAGCGCGTAGAGATCGACCTCCTCCGGCTCTTCGGGCTCCGGGGGCTCCTGGGGGATCAGCGGCTCGAACATCGAGCGGCCGGAGGAGGCGCCGGGCGGCGGGCCGGGGGGCAGCGGCGGCAGGTTGGTGATGCCGAGGGCGGCCAGCGGCGCGAGGCCGGGCGGGGCGAGGTCCTGCGGCGGCATCGGCGGGGCCGGGGGAGGCGGGGGTGGTTCTGCCGGCGCGGACGGAGCCGACGGCACGGCGGCCGGGACCTTGGGACGCCACAGAGCCTGGCCGTTGACCCGCTGTTCCAGCTCGGGCTCGCGTTCCTCCTGGCCCTGGCCCTGGTCCTGCTCCTGAGTCTCCTCCTGTTGCGGCTCGGGTTCGTCGGCGGGCTCGGCGGCGCCTTCGGGGGTCAGGCGCAGGAAGGCGGCGGTGAACAGCGTGGTCAGTACCGGGCGGGCCTGCACGAACGGCTGGTCGATCAGCTCGCGGGCACTGAGCGCGAGCAGCCCCGCCCAGGAGCCGGCGCGGTCCATGGCGATCGCCGTGTACGGGTCGTCGGCCTCGTCCGGGTCGAGTACGTACAGCGCGGGCAGTACGTCCCCCACGGACGCCGCGGGCCACTGGTCCAGCGCGATCTCCGCGAGCAGTTCGCCCAGCGCCTCGGGCGGCATCACCGCCAGGACACGCGTCATCGGCAGGCTCCGCCACCACGCGTCCGGCAGGCCGGGTTGTCGGCGCAGGCGCGGAATGGTGGCCGCGTCACTCCATCGCAATGGAGGCACGAGGTCACTCAGGCAGAATCTCATCCCGTTCCCTCTCCGGCTTTCGCACCGACACCAGCCCCCAAGGACCTCGCGGGCGGTCCTCCCGCGTGGAGTGCCGCGTGTGACTTACGAGACCAAGGAAGAGACATATTTTGGCAAACCACCCCTGTGCTTCGGGGGCGATTCAGCGTCGAACGGCGGCGAACCTGAGCCTGACATAGTCCGCCATCCATCCCGTCTCCCGGCGCAAAGCCGGTGCGGCCAGCTCGTTCACCCGCCGGAGCAGCGGGTCCACCAGGTCCGGAGGAAGTCCCTCCAGCAGCGGCGCGCCGAACACCCGCACCCAGTCGGCCGCACCGTCCGGGCACTCGTCGAGCGGTGTCGGGCGATCGAAGTACTCCAGCAGCCGGACGGCGAAGCCGCCCTGCTCCAGACGGGTCGCATACTCGGCGGGTGTGGGGAAGAACCACGGCAACTCCGGCTCGCGCAGGCCGTACTCGCGCCAGGCTGTGGACATCGCCGCGATCATAGCCGCGCAGTTGCCCGCGCCGCCGAGTTCCGCGACAAACCGACCACCGGGGCGCAACGCGTCACGGACGTTGGCGATCACTGCCGAAGGGTCCTTGCTCATCCAGTGCAGCGCGGCGTTGGAGAACACGGCGTCGTACGGCTCGGCCACGGAGAAGTCGTGACCGTCGCCGATGATGAAGTCCAGGCCGGGGTAGTGCGCGAGCGCCTTCTCGATCATCGCGGCCGACCCGTCGATGCCCAGGACCTCGGCCCCCCGCGAGTGGATCTCCGACGTGAGCGCCCCGGTGCCGCACCCGAGATCGAGCACCCGCTCACCGGGCCGCGGGTCGAGCAACTCGACCAACGGCGCACCCTGCGCCGAGACATAGCCGAAGGAGCTGTCAGACGCACCGGACCCGCCGGGTGCGGGCCACCGCGTCAGGCTCGGCGTGTCGTACCGCAAGACAATCAGCTCACATTCCGAGACATCCTGGGGACATTACGGCAGGGACACTCTAGAGCCTTCGCCCCGATAGATCGTATTCATCGCAAAAGCCGCAACAGTCTCTGTGGCCACTCCAGTCCCAAACCAGACATTTCACCCATGGTTGGGACAGTGTGTGGCGGGGAGCGGGCCCCGGGGCGGAGGGCGACACGCGTCGGAGCCTTGCCGCAGCGGGTCGGGCCGGTGCCGTGCCGTCGCAGGCGGGTGCTGGCGGCGCTGGCGGCCCGCTGATCGCGTCCTGCGGAGTGGCGGGACCTCCCCGCGGCCCAGGGTGGCCGACCGGAACGACCACTAGGTGGGACGCCATCCCGCCTCTTCAACGGACGCACGCTCGGGTGGTGCCCAAAGGCATGGCCCTCGCTAACGCTCGGACGCTTTTCGTGTGTCGGGCTACGCCCGACGCCGGGGCGCGTCGTGTGCCGTATCACCTGGTCTCAGCAGGCGACAGATCACATCCCCCCGAGTGATGGAACTTACCTGCAGCCTGGCGTGGCCGACCTGCGCGATGTCCGATTTGAACGCTCTCATTTAGAGCTCCTAACAGAATGATCTCTGTTGTGGTTTGATCTCTCGCTGTAGGGCGATCACCGCTACGTCGTGGAGCAGACCTTCGCCTTGCCGCACGCCTTCCGCTGTCTGCGCATCCGCTGGGAGATCCGCGCCGACATCCACGAGGCGTTTCTCAGTCTGGCCTGCGCGCTCATCTGCCGGCGGCGCTTGGCCTCATTGCGTTAGGAGCTCGCACACCGCTCGGCGGGCCGTCATCCCTCTTCACCGAGCGCACGCTCCCGCGCGCCCGAAGGCATGGTCTTCGCTGGCGCTCGGGTGGGTGCCCGAAGGCGTGGTCCTCGCTGGCGCTCGGACGCTTTCGTGTGTCGGGCCCTGCCCGACGCCGGGGCTCGTCGTGTGCCGTATCACCTAGTTCAGCAGGCGACAGATCACCTCCCGCGGAGTGGTGGAACCTACCTGCAGCCTGGCGTGGCTGACCTGCGCGATGTCCGATTTGGACGCTCTCATTGACACCGCTCGGCGGGCCGTCATCCTTCTTCGCCGGGCGCACGCTCCCGTGTGCCCGAAGGCGTGGTCCTCGCTGGCGCTCGGGCGCTTTTCGTGTGTCGGGCTGCGCCCGACGCCGGTGCGCGTCGTGTGCCGTATCACCTGGTCTCAGCAGGCGACAGATCACCTCCCGCGGAGTGGTGGAACTTTCCCGCGCCTGGCGTGGCTGATCTGCGTGATGTCGATTGAACGCCCCCATTTACACCACTCGGCGGGACGCCATCACGTCCGATTGAGTGTTCTCATTTACACCACCTAGCGGGAGACCATCAGGCGACAGCAAAGCCCCGCCACCTACCGCCGTCCACCCTGGTGCCCGGGTGCGGAAGCGTGTGTTTCCTGCTCGCTGGATCGCACCCTGTGGAGTGGTGGACTCTCCCACGCCGGGAGTGGCTGGCCTGTGTGAAGTCCGATTCGGGTGTTCCCATTTACATCACTCGGCTTTACATCACTCGGCGGGACACCGCCTTTCGCGCTGGCCGCGAGTTTCGGCACCGAGCCCCCAGCCCCGATCCGCTGTACTTGTCGCTGGTTCGGCCATGTGTCGCTTCTCGGCCTGCTGTGGCTTTCGTGATGGCCGTCGGCTTGGTACCGCGCTGATCACGGGCCTGGCGCGGGCCGTCCGCTGGTTCGGTGCCAAGCTCATCTCCGGCCTGATCGGGGTATAGATCTCCAGTCCGACCGGTGTACTGAGTCCTCGGCTCGATAGGTGTGTTGGACCCCGGTCCGGCGGAAATCGTGGCGGCTGCTGGTTTGGTACTGCCTTGATCACACCGGGTGCCGGTATCAGGCCGTCTGCTGGTTCGGTGTCGAACCCGTCTCCGGCCTGATCGGTGTACCGATCCCGGTCCGGTAGGTGGGTCGGTTTTCGGCCTGCTGTGGCCCTTGTGGTGGCTGCGGGTTTGGTATTGCGCTGATCATGGGGTTCTGTACCGAGAGGCTGGCTGGTTTGGCCGCGGGGCCGCATCTGGCTTGATCGGTGTACCGAGCCCTGGTCGGGTTGGTGCGTCGGTTCTCGTTCCGGTGTGGCTTTCGTGCTGGTCGCGGGTTTGGTACCGCTCTCTAGTCCGGTTGGTGTGCTGGGTCTCGGCCTGCTGCGGTTATCGCGTCGACCGCGGGTTTGATGCTGCGTTGATCATGGGTGTTGTGCCGAGTGGCTGGCTGGCTGGCTGGTTTGGCCGCGTGGCTGCCTCTGCCTTGATCACCGGTGGCGGGTACCGGGCCGTCCACGGGTTCGGTGTCGAGCCCGTCTCCGGCCTCGTTGGTGTACCGATCTCCAGTCCGGTCGGTGTGTCGAATCTTCGGTCCGGTTGGTGTGCCGGTTCTCGGCCTGCTACGGGTTTGGTACCGCGTTGATCATGGGTTCTGTGCCGAGTGGCTGGCTGGTTTGATCCCGGGTCGCCTCTGGCTTGATCGGTGTACCTGTCGGGTCTCGGTCCCGTGTGGCCTTGGTGCTCGCCGCGGGTTTGGTGCTGAACCCCTGGCCCGACCCCGTGTACTTGTCGCCGGTTCGGCCGTGTGTCGCTTTCTCGGCCTGGGGCCGAGCCGGTGTACCAGAGGGTCAGCCGATTTGCTTGGGCCAGGTTTGGCGGAGGTAGGTCTTGGCGGCGTCGGTTTCGGGGATGGTGAGTTGGACCGGGCGGCCGGCTGGGGCAGGGGGGAGTTTGGCGGCGGCCTCTTCGTTGATGGTGCCGCGCATGCGCAGGGCCTCAAGGCGGGCCGGGCGGGCGAAGCCGGTCAGGAAGAGGTTCTGGCCCTCGTCGGAGAACAGGAACTCCTGCCAGAGCCGGGCGGCCGCCGGGTGGGGGGCGTTCTTGTTGATCGCCTGGACGTAGTAGGAGGCGAGGGCGGCGTCGCGGGGGATGACGACCTTCCAGCCCGCGCCGTCGCGGGCCGCGCGGGCGGTGTTCTGGTGGTCCCAGTCGACCGCCGTGTTGGCCGGTTTGGGCGGGCGGACGCCGGTCACCAGGTTGCCCGCCTCCTTGAGGCGGGCGAAGTAGCGCACGCCGCGTTCGGCCTTGGCCGTGCCCGAGGACACCGAGGCGGCCATCACGCCGTTGAAGGCGGCGGCGGTGGAGAGCGGGCTGCCGGGCAGGGTCACCGCGTAGCCGGGCTTGAGCAGGTCGGCGAACGACGCGGGCGCCGGGACCTTGCGCGGGTCGTACCCGATCGACATGTAGCCGCCGTACCCCGCGTACCACGCGCCCTCGTGGTCCTTCAGCTCGTCCGGGATGTCCTGCCAGGTCTGCACCCGGTAGCGGGCGAACCGCCCGGCGTTGGCCACCGCCACGTCGAGACCGAGGTCGAACACGTCGGGCACCGCCGCGCTCTTGCCTTCCCTGGACGCCTGCGCGGCGGCCTCGATCTCGCGCCTGCTGGCCGCCCGCGGCTCAAGTTCGGTGACCTTGATGCCGTACTTGCCGCTGAACGCGTCGATGATGCCGCCGTAGTTGACCCAGTCGTGCGGCAGCCCGATGACGGTCAGCGAGCCTTCCTTCTTCGCGGTCTCGACCAGGCGGTCCATCGTGGTGAACCCCTCGCGCAGCGAGGCGGCCTGCGCGTTCACCGGAGGCAGCGGCTTGCCGCCCGCCTGGGGCGCGCTCTCGCCGCCGCAGCCGGCGAGCGTCACGACGGTCGTTGCGGAAACGAGCACGGCAGTGGTACGTAGGGTCACGACATGAATACTTACCGCTACAATCGCCAGGGTCGAGGAGGCGCGGCGGTGTTCTTGCGAAGTCCTGCCAAGGAGCCCCCGGGCGAACCCCGGGCTCAACGACCGCGGCGCTCCGGAGGCGGAGGCACCACCTTGGCCGCCGCCAGGGTGTCCTCGGCGATCTCGACCAGCTCGCCGTCCCGCCTGCGCACGGCCAGGACCCCGCCGTGCCAGGAGATCAGCTCGCCCACCACGTCGCGGAAGCCGCCGGGCACGCGTCGCCGTACGGTCACGCGTCGTCCCACGTCGGCGGGGCTGATCGCGACCACGAGCCGGCCGCCCATCCTGGTCGTCACCGACTTTGCCCCCCTCCGTTTCAGAGAATCACCGGGCACGGCAATACTAGGGCGTAGCAACCCGCGGTCGAAGACCCGCGCCCAGGTGCGGAACGAAGAAGGAGCCCGAGGTGACCTACGTCATCGCGCAGCCTTGCGTGGATGTCCTGGACAAGGCGTGCATCGAGGAGTGCCCCGTCGATTGCATCTACGAGGGGCAGCGCATGCTCTACATCCACCCGGATGAGTGCGTGGACTGCGGCGCGTGTGAACCCGTATGCCCGGTAGAAGCGATCTTCTATGAAGACGACACGCCCGAGCAGTGGAAGGACTACTACAAGGCCAATGTGGAGTTCTTCGACGACCTGGGCTCTCCGGGTGGCGCGTCGAAGGTCGGCAAGATCGATAAGGACCACCCCATCGTGGCCGCCCTTCCGCCGCAGGCCGAGGACTGACCACCTGCGGTAGAGAGCTTTGGGGGAACACGCTGTGAAGGCGCTGCCGGACTTCCCGTGGGATCGTCTCGCACCGTACAAAGAGCGCGCTTCGGCGCACCCCGGCGGGATCGCGGACCTCTCGGTGGGCACGCCCGTCGATCCGGTTCCCGAGTCGGTACGGCAGGCGCTCGCCGCCGCCTCTGACAGTCCGGGCTATCCGCTGACCTATGGGACCGCCCGGCTCCGCGAGGCGGCGGCGAACTGGCTGCGGCGCAACCACGGCGTCGCCGCCGATCCCGCAGCCGTGCTGCCGGCGATCGGTTCCAAGGAACTGGTCGCCTGGCTGCCCACCCTGCTCGGGGTGCGCCCCGGGCAGCGCGTGATCTTCCCTGAGCTGGCCTATCCGACCTACGACGTCGGGGCCAGGCTGGCGGGGGCCGAGCCGTACGCCACGGACGGCCTGCTCGCGCTCGGACCCGAGCCGGTGCCGCTGGTCTGGGTCAACTCCCCGTCCAACCCCACCGGCCGGGTGCTGCCCGCCGAGCACCTGCGCAAGGTCGTCTCGTGGGCGCGTGAGCGCGGCGCGGTGGTCGCCTCCGACGAGTGCTACATCGACCTGGGCTGGGAAGAGTCGCCGATCTCCATCCTGCACCCCGACGTCTGCGGCGGCTCGCACGAGGGGCTGCTGGCGGTCCACTCGCTGTCCAAGCGATCCAACCTGGCCGGCTACCGGGCGGCGTTCGTGGCGGGCGATCCGGCGCTGATCAAGGCGCTGCTGGAGGTGCGCAAGCACGCCGGGATGATCGTGCCCGCGCCGATCCAGGCCGCCATGACCGCGGCCTTGGACGACGACGCCCATGTGGCCGTGCAGCGCGAGCGGTACGCGGCCCGGCGGGCGGCGCTGCGCCCGGCGCTGAACGCGGCGGGCTGGGAGATCGAGCACTCCGAGGCGGGGCTGTACCTCTGGGCGTCCAACGGCGCCGACTGCTGGGACCAGGTGGGCGAACTCGCGGCGAAGGGGATTTTGGTGGCGCCGGGTGACATCTACGGACCTAGCGGTAGCCGTCACATCCGTGTTGCCATCACCGCCTCGGATGAGCGTATCGATGCGGCGGTGAGCCGCCTCCAGTAAGATCCCGCGGCATGACCTCTGCGGTCGTACTCGGATTGAGCATCGCCATGCTCGCCCTTCTGCTTGTCGCGTACCTCGCCACGACGCGGCAGGACAAAAAGGGCAAGTCCATGCGTTCCGCCGGGTCACCCCCCCAGCCGCAGCCCGCTCCCGTCCAGGAGCCGGCCGCGCTGCCGATCGTGTCCGGTACCGGCCGCGCTGGCAGCGACTACCCTGACCCCCGCACCATCAGGGTTGGCGACACCGTCGGATACCAGGGCGTGCGGGCCCGTGTGCACGGTGCGCTGTACCTGTCTTCGCAGGGCAAGGAATGGACGCACTACCTGCTCGACGACGGCACCCGCCGCACCCAGTGGCTCTCGGTGGTGGAACAGAGCGGTACGCCCGGCGGCGATCCCGGCCACCTTGAGGTCGAGCTGTGGACGAGCGTGCCGACCCAGGGCATGGTCCCGGCCAAGAGCATGCTGATCATGGAGGGCGTCGAGTTCTTCCCGATCGAGCGCGGCACGGCCGCCTTCCGCTCGGAGGGCGAGACCGGGCGTCCGGAGCGCGGGCTGCTCGACTTCGCCGGCTACCGGGCGGACGACGGGCGGCTGCTGGCCTTCGAGCGGGTCCAGGGGCAGGCGTGGACCGCCTCCTACGCCAGCCCGCTGCCGCCGGGGTCCATCGAGATCGATCGCCAGAGGACCTGACCCTCAAGGCCGGGCCGGGCCCTCAGGTCAGCTCGACGTGGCGGGCGGGGGCCTTGGTGTCGTCCCGCCAGCCGTTCTGGCCGTCGTCGGCCGACCAGGCCAGCCGGTCGTACCTGATCTTGCGCAGGCCGTACCGCTGGGCGTGCGCGACCGACCAGGCGGCGATCAGCCAGCCGCGCCGCGTGCTGGGCGCGCTGATCCGGGTGCCCTGCGCGTCGAGCGTGGCCGAGGCCGCCGCCGTGCCCAGCGCCCTGACCAGTTCCTTGCGCGCGGCGTCGGGCTTGGCCTTCGGCTCGGGGCCCTTGGTGGGCTTGGGGAACCAGCAGTTCAGTGCCTTGGGGACGCGTCCGGTGAAGGCGGCGGCGAGGATCTTGGCGTCCTCCTCGTGCTGGGCGTAGGCGGTGCCGTCGGCCGAGCGCTGCACCTCCTGGGCCGCCTCGTACAGCGGCTTCTTGCGGTAGTCGCGCACCTTGACCAGCGCCGAGAAGAACCGCGCCGCGGCGTAGACCGGGTCCTGGAGCTGGGCGGCGGTGCCCCAGCCCTGCGAGGGGCGCTGCTGGAAGACGCCGACGGAGTCGCGGTCGCCGAAGGGCAGGTTGTACAGCTTGGACTCCTGCAGGCCGGTCGCGTACGCGATCACCACGGCCCGCTCGGGCAGCCTGCGCCGCGCGGCCACCGCCGCGATCGTGGAGGCCACCGACGCCTGCTCGATGTCCAGGTCGAGCTGGCCACGCGGTGTGGTGATGTGGCATCGCTCGGTGAGCACCAGCGGTTCGGTGCGGTTGAGCATCCAGAGCACGCCGCCGGTGATCGCGACGGCGAGCACGACGACGATCACGCCGATCGCGATAACCCCATGAGAGAAGCCTTTCCGCACGTTAAGAACCTATACGGAGCGGGGTGCAGACGGTGCGCGGTCGCGCACGGTCGGAGCGTATTCACAGTGTCGGCGAGGCGACCCACTAAGCTCCCCTCTCATGACGCAGAGCTTTTCCAGTCCGCTGCCGCCCGCCGTAGACGAGCTGTGGGAGCGCAGGGCGGAACTGAGCCCCGACGACGCCGAGGCGCGCGGCATCGTCGTCGGCGCCGTTGACCTCCTCGACACCGGCAAGGCCCGGGTCGCCTTCGTGGACGACGCGAGCGGCGAGGTCGTGGTGGACGAGCGCGCCAAGCGCGCGATCCTGCTGAGTTTCCGGGTGCTCGGCATGTCGCGCTCGCAGGTGGGTGACTTCCAGCACAATGACCGCATCCCGCTGAAGACCACTTTCGACGGTGTCCGTGTGGTGCCCGGCGGGATCGCCCGGTGGGGGGCGTTCCTGGCGCCCGGCGTGGTGATGATGCCGTCGTTCGTCAACATCGGCGCGTACGTCGACGCCGGCACGATGGTCGACACGTGGGCCACGGTCGGTTCCTGCGCCCAGATCGGCGCGAACGTCCACCTGTCCGGCGGCGTGGGCATCGGCGGCGTCCTTGAGCCGCCCAACGCCGTCCCGGTGATCGTCGAGGACGAGGCGTTCATCGGCTCGCGCTGCATGGTCGTGGACGGCGCGCGGGTGCGCAGGGGCGCCAAGCTGGGCGCGGGCACCGTGCTCACCGCCACCACCCGCGTGTACGACGTGGAGACCGGCGAGGAGCTGCCCCAGGGCGAGGCCCCCGCCTGGTCCGTCTGCGTCGAGGGCACCCGAGTCAAGAGCTTCCCCGGCGGCGACTTCGGCATGCGCTGCATGCTGGTGCTCAAGCGCCTGGCCGAGGGCGAGCAGCACGACAAGCTCAAGCTCAACGAGATCCTGCGCGAGCACGGCGCCAACGCCTGAGCGGCCGGAGCCCCGACATGCGTTTGGACCTCACCCAGGAGGCGTGGCGGCTCGCCGCGCGGATCGTGGACATCGAGTCGGTCAGCGGCGGCGAGCGCGCCCTCGCCGACGCCATCGAACAGGCCCTGCTGCCGCTGCCGCACCTCACGGTGCTGCGCGACGGCAACGCCGTGGTGGCCCGCACCGACCTCGGACGCGCCGAGCGGGTCGTCATCGCCGGGCACATCGACACCGTGCCGGTCGCCGACAACCTGCCGAGCAAGGTAGACGGCGACCGCCTGTACGGCTGCGGCACCTCCGACATGAAGAGCTCGGTGGCGGTGGCGCTGCGGATGGCCGCGCTGCTCACCCGCCCCAACCGGGACATCACCTACATCTTCTACGACTGCGAGGAGATCGAGGCCGAGCGCAACGGCCTGCGCCGGCTCAGCCTGGCCCACCCCGACTGGCTCACCGCCGACTTCGCCGTGCTCATGGAGCCGACCGACGGGCTGATCGAGGGCGGCTGCCAGGGCACCCTGCGCGCGGAGGTGGTGGCCCGGGGCACCCGGGCGCACAGCGCGCGGTCGTGGTTCGGGGTCAACGCCATCCACGGCATCCTGCCGATCCTCACCACCCTGGACTCCTACGAGGCCAGGCGGCCGGTGGTGGACGGGCTGGAGTACCACGAAGGGCTCAACGCGGTCCGTGTGCGCGGCGGCGTGGCGGGCAACGTGATCCCGGACGAGTGCGTGGTCACGGTCAACTACCGCTTCGCCCCCGACCTGGACCTCGCGCGGGCCAGGGAGCACGTCACGGACGTCTTCGCCGGGTTCGACGTGCTGTTCACCGACGGCGCCCCGGGCGCGCGGCCGGGGCTCACGCATCCGGCGGCGGCGGCGTTCGCCTCGGCGGTGGGCGGCGCCCCGCGGGCCAAGCTGGGCTGGACGGACGTCGCGCTGTTCTCCACGCTGGGCGTGCCCGCGGTCAACTACGGGCCGGGCGATCCGAATCTGGCGCACCAGCGCGAGGAGTGGGTGTCGCTGCCGAAGATCGAGGAGTGCGAGCAGGCGATGCTCGCGTGGTTGTCGGACTAAGGGGCCCGAGAGGCGGCCTGCGGCGTGATCGCCGCGGCGGGCGGAACCTGCCCGTACATATGAAAGTGGCTTTCCTCGCCGGCCATTTGACGGGGAAAGCCACTTTCGGTCCCGAGCAGCACCCTCGACTGTTAGACGCGCCCTCGGCGAATTCCGGTTCCGCCCTTCCGCGGACTTTTTTCAAGATTCTTTTCGACCCGCAGGGGACGCGCGCGCGAGTGGTTGCGGCTAGCGTGACCGCATGAGACAGCAGCGTCCGGAACGCCGGCACGGGGCCTCGCTCGTGCGTGGCGCCCTCGTCCCCGACTCCACCCACGACCAGCGGCTCCTCGACCGGAGGGGCCCGGCGGAATGGCTGCACATGGACCCGTGGCGGGTGATGCGCATCCAGGCGGAGTTCGTCGAGGGCTTCGGGCAGCTCGCCGAGCTGCCGCCCGCGGTGACCGTCTTCGGTTCGGCCCGCACTCCGGAAGACTCCCCCGAATACCAGATGAGCGTGCAGCTGGGCCGCGCGCTCGCCGAGGCGGGTTACGCCGTGATCACCGGCGGCGGCCCCGGATGCATGGAAGGCGCCAACCGCGGGGCCAGGGAGGCCGGCGGCATCTCGGTGGGCCTCGGCATCGAACTTCCCTTCGAGCAGCGGATGAACGACTATGTGGACCTCGGCATCGAGTTCCGCTATTTCTTCGTCCGCAAGACCATGTTCGTCAAGTACGCCAACGGCTTCATCACGCTGCCCGGCGGCTTCGGCACCCTGGACGAGCTGTTCGAGGCGCTGACCCTCGTCCAGACCGGCAAGGTCACCTCGTTCCCGGTGATCCTGCTGGGCAGCCGCTACTGGGGCGGGCTGATCGACTGGATCCGCGGCACGCTGGAGTCCACCGGCAAGATCTCCCCCAAGGACCTCGACCTGGTGCAGGTCACCGACGACGTGGACGAGGCGGTGGCGGCCATCGCCGAGTCGGACGAGCGGCGGCTGGCCCGGCTGCGCGAGGAGCGCGAGGCGGTGGAGAGCAACGTCGCGGCGGGCGAGTGAGGGCCGTTAAGGTCGTCGGGTGTTCGTCTGTGTGTACTGCGCGTCCAGCCAGAAGATAGCCCAGCGCTATGTGGATCTCGCCCACGACGTCGGCGTACGACTGGCCGAACGCGGGCACACGCTGGTCAGCGGAGGGGCCACGGTCTCCTGTATGGGCGCGGTGGCACGCGGTCACCGCGCCGCCGGGGGCCGGACGATCGGGGTCATCCCGCAGGTCCTGGTGGACATCGAGATCGCCGACGAGGAGTCCGACGAGCTGGTCGTCACCCCCGGCATGCGCGAGCGCAAGGCGGTCATGGACGAGCGCTCCGACGCCTTCCTGGTGCTGCCCGGCGGCATCGGCACCATGGAGGAGCTGTTCGAGATCTGGACCGCGCGGGTGATCGGGATCCACGACCGCCCGCTGGTCGTGCTCGACCCCTGGGGCCTGTACGACCCGCTGCGCGCCCTGGTCGGCGGCATGTACGAACAGGGCTTCACCCGCCCCGACGTGTTCGACGCGATCTCCTTCACGACCACCGTGGACGAGGCGATGCAGCGGATCGAGGCCCGCACCCAGCCGATCACCCCCACCGCGGGCGAACTCGCCGAGGCCAACGAGGAGTGATCAGGCGGAGAGATGAGGCGGGCGTGACAAGGCCCGACCATCGGGGAATTGTGGCACGATTCGTATGTGCTGGTCGTACTCGCCCTCGCCGCCCTGGCGATCCTGGGCGGCGTGGTAATGGTCGCCACGGGCCGCGGCGGTGAGATGCAGGACTTCCCGCCCGACGTCCCGCCGCTGGACCTGCCCGCCGCCGGACAGCTCGCCGCCGTCGATTTCGTCGCCCTGCAGCTCCCGGTCAGCCTGGTGGGTTATCACACCCAGACCGTCGATGAGACGCTGCACCGCGCGGCCGGGGCCATCAGCGCGAGGGACACCCGGATCGCGGTCCTGGAGCAGCGGGTCACCGAGCTGCTGGCGCACCGGCTGCACGCCCGCCAGGAGGCCCAGGCGGGCCGCGCGGGAGGCGAGCCGCACCCGCGCGTCGAGCACCGGCCCGAGGGCCCCGAGGTGCCGCCCGAGCTGCCCCGGGAAGAGAACGCGGTAGAGCCGCCCCACGAGGAGCCCCGGAAGGAGCCCCAGGACTCCCGCGAAGGCGAGCAGGTGGAGGAGGCCAAGTGACGGCGTCCCCCGCCGATCCGGTCCGCTGCGGGTGGGCCACCTCCGCCCCCGACTACATCGCCTACCACGACCAGGAGTGGGGCCGCCCGGTCCGCGGCGATGACAAGGTCTTCGAGCGGGTGACCCTGGAGGCGTTCCAGTCGGGGCTGTCCTGGCTGCTCATCCTGCGCAAGCGGGAGGGCTTCCGGGAGGCGTTCGCCGGGTTCTCCATCCCGCGGGTCGCGGCGTTCACCGAGAGCGACGTGGAGCGGCTGCTCGGCGACGCGCGCATCGTGCGCAACCGGGCCAAGATCGAGGCCGCGGTGGCCAACGCCCGCGCCGCCCTCGACGTGCCGGGCGGCCTGTCCGACCTGGTGTGGCGGTACGCCGACCCCGACTCGCCCGCCCCGAAGACCGCCGCCGACGTGCCCGCCCAGACCCCCGGCTCCAAGGCCCTGGCCAAGGAGCTGAGGGCCCATGGGTTCAGGTTCGTCGGGCCGACCACCGCGTACGCGCTGATGCAGGCGATCGGCCTGGTCAACGACCACCTGACCGACTGCTGGGCGCGAGACCAGACCTGAGCCGCGCTCAGCGCCCGTGGAAGACCGGGCGTTCCTTGGCGACGAACGCCGTGGTGGCGGCCTGGTGGTCGGCGGTCGCGGCGCAGGCGTCCTGGAGGTCGGCCTCCAGGTCCAGCGTCTGCGACAGGGTGTGCGCGGCGCCGAAGGCCAGGGCGCGCTTGGTGGCCGCGTACGCCCGGGTCGGGCCCTCCGCCAGGCGTACGGCCAGCTCGCGGGCCGCCGCGGCCAGCTCCTCTGCGGGCACCACGCGCGAGACCAGCCCCAGCTCCCTGGCCCGCTCGGCGGACACCGCCTCGCCGAGCATCAGCAGCTCGGCGGCGGCCGCGGGACCGACCAGCCGCGGCAGCGTCCACGACGCGCCGGAGTCGGGGGCCAGGCCGATGGCCGAGAACGCCATCGCGAACTTCGCGTTCTCCGACGCGATCCGCAGGTCGCAGGCGAAGGCCAGGGACGCGCCCGCGCCCGCCGCCACGCCGTTGACCGCGGCGATGACCGGCTTGTCCATCTCGGTGATGGTCCGCACGATCGGGTTGTAGTGCCGCCGCACGGTGCCCGCCAGGCCCTTGCCCGCCGCCAGGTTGCCGGCGTGCTCGCGGAGGTCCTGGCCGGCGCTGAACGCCTTGCCCGCGCCGGTCACCAGCACCGCGCGGACCGCGTCGTCCTCCGCGGCCTTGGTCAGCGCGGCGAGCAGATCGGCCTTCATCGAGGCGATCAGGGCGTTGAGCGCTTCGGGGCGGTCGAGGGTGACGGTGGCGACGCCGGACCCGACGTCGTAGCGGATGGTCACTGGTTCTCCTGCGGATCGGCGAGGTTGCGGTCGACGAAGGCGGCGGCGGCCGGGAGCAGCCGGGCCGCCTCCTGCTCGAAGAAGCTACGGGCCTTCTCCCCGGGCCAGGCGGGCGGGAGCAGCTCGGCGGGCAGGCCGGGGTCGCGGAACAGGAAGTTGCGCCAGCCGTGGACCAGCTTGCTGCGCACCGCGAAGACCAGGTCGTCGGGGGCCTCGCCGGGGACCGCGCCGACCAGCTCGGCGGCCCCGGACAGCCACAGCTCGTACGCGCCCGCGATGCTCGCCAGGTCCCACGCGCGGGCGACCAGCTCGCGCGGGTCGCCGTCCAGCGCGGCCTCGAACAGGTCGGCGTGGACCTGCTCGGCGGTCAGCAGCGTGGCCAGCTCGGGGGAGGGACGGGGACCGATCCAGGTGGTCTCCGACAGCGGAGCGTAACCGAGAAAGGCGAGGTCGGCCCGCAGGCGTTCGCGTTTGGGCCGGTCGCGCACCTGCTCGACCACCACGACGTGCCACTTTCCCGGCCAGGAGATCGTTCCGGGCCGGTAAATTCTGAGTGCGGCTTCGTCCAGGCGGCGCACGCACTTGGGGGTCACCGCGTAGCCGGGCCCCTGGGGCACCCGCATCGGCGCCAGCCACCCCTGGCGCACCATGCGCGAGATGGCCGTCCGCACGGCGGGAGCGGCGATCTCAAGCGGCGCGAGCAGGCGTACCAGAGCGGCGACCGAGGCACGGCCGCCCCGGGAACGCAGGTGGTCCCCGTACAGATCGAATAGCGCGGCGCGGGCGTTCACGAGGACCAGTTTGGTCCTCCGGAGGGGGCCCGACAACGCATTCTGGGAGGAGATCGTTACCCGGTAGCCACCGAGAGGCGGGATAATAGGACATCCAGAAGACGTGAATGCGCCGGCCGTCCCTATCGGGAAGACCGGATATCGCGACCGCGGAGTCCAAAGGCAGGAAGGGATGCACGCATGGCGGCGATGAAGCCGCGGACCGGCGATGGTCCGCTGGAGGTCACCAAGGAAGGGCGGGGCATTGTCATGCGGGTCCCTCTGGAGGGTGGCGGCCGGCTGGTCGTCGAACTCTCCGCGGACGAGGCCAGCGCACTAGGCGACGCGCTGAAGAACGTCGTCGGCTGACACCGGCACCCAGACCTGATCGACGGCCCTGGCCGCAGGACCATCCCCGCCGCTCGGGTGGTCGGCGCCGGGGCCGTTGATGTTGGGGCGGGCCCTCCCTTCCGGCCCGCCCGCCGCACCTCCGCGACGCACGCCGCCGCCCACGACCGTAGGAGTAGAGGCAAGGTGCCCATCCAGACCACGATCTCCATCGCCGGCCGCCCGGCGGCGGACGCGCCCCTGCTGGCCGTCCCCTACACCGCGGATCTCGACCCTGACGTGCCCGGCCTCCCGGTGCCCGCGCGCGATCTGCTCGCCCACCACAAGGCCAAGGGGGAGCCGGGGGAGATCGTGGAGGCCCCGGTGGCGCGCGGTGACGGGGTGGGCCGCGTCCTGCTGTACGGCACGGGCGACGCCGGTCCCGACGCCCTGCGCAAGGCGGGCGCGACCGTGGTCCGCCGGGCCAAGGGCCATGAGTCGGTGAGCGTGACGCTGCCCGCGGCCGGGCCGGTGTCGGCGTTCACGGAGGGCGCGCTGCTCGGCGCGTACACCTTCCGGATCGGCGAGCAGCGCGGCAAGGCCGTCGGGCGGGTCGAGTTCGTCGCCGCCGAGCCCGGTGCGGTGGCCGACGACGTACGCGCGGGCGAGCTGGTCGCGCGGTCCGTCGCCATCGCCAGAGACCTGGCCAACACCCCCGCCTCGGTCAAGACGCCCGCCTGGCTCGCTGAGAGGGCCGTGGAGCACACGGCCGACCAAGGGGTCACCGTGCGCGTGTGGAGCCCGCAGGAGCTGCGTGAGGGCGGTTTCGGGGGCATTCTGGCGGTGGGGCAGGGTTCGGCGAGCCCGCCGCGGCTGATCGAGCTGTCCTACCGCCCCGAGGGCGGCGACGACGGCCGCCACGTGGTGCTGGTCGGCAAGGGCATCACCTTCGACAGCGGCGGCCTGTCCCTCAAGCCGACCGCGAACATGAAGTCCCAGAAGACCGACATGGCGGGCGGCGCGGCGGTGATCGCGGTGCTGTCGGCGCTGCGCCGCCGCGGCGTGCGGGCCCGGGTGACCGGCCTGGTCGCCGCCGCCGAGAACATGCCGTCCGGCACCGCCCAGCGGCCCAGCGACGTCATCACCCAGTACGGCGGGCGCACCGTCGAGGTGCTCAACACCGACGCCGAGGGCCGCCTGGTGCTGGCCGACGCCCTCGCGTACGCCGACGCCGTGCTCGAGCCCGACGCCGTCATCGACGTCGCGACCCTCACCGGGGCCATCAACGTGGCCCTCGGCCCGAGCCACGCCGGTCTCTACGCCTCCGACGAGGAGCTGGCGCGCTCGCTGACCGCGGCGGGCGAGGAGAGCGGCGACCGGATGTGGCGGATGCCACTGATCGACGACTACCGGCCCGCCCTGGAGTCCCCGATCGCCGACCTGGCCAACGTGGAGTCCGGCACGACGTACGGCGCGGGGTCGGTCACCGCGGCGCTGTTCCTGCGGGAGTTCACCGGCGGGCGGCCCTGGGCGCACCTGGACATCGCGGGCACCGGCCGCAGCGTCGTGGACGACGGCCTGTTCACCAAGGGCGCGACCGGCTTCGGGGTCCGCGCGCTGCTGCGCTGGCTCGACTCCTGAGCCCGGCCCTCGAAGCCCTCTAGCCGGCGATCTTCACCGCGGCCAGAAGGCCGTCGCCGAGCGGGATGAGCAGCGGGCGCAGCCGGTCGTCGCCGCGCACCAGCTTGCCCAGCTCGCGGATCACGACCGTGTCCGGGTCGCGCTGGGCGGGGTCGGCCACCCGGTCCTGCCACAGCGCGTGGTCGAAGACCACGATGCCGCCCACGCGCAGGACGCGGACCGACTCGGCCAGGTAGTCGGGGTATTCGTGCCTGGCGGCGTCGGCGAACACCATGTCGTACCCGCCGTCGGCCAGCCTGGGCAGCACGTCGAGCGCCCGCCCGGCGATCAGCCGGGTGCGCCCCCCGGCGAACCCCGCCTGCGAGAACGCCTCACGGGCCAGCCGCTGGTGCTCCGGCTCGACGTCCACGCTGGTCAGCGTGCCGTCCGGACGCATGCCGCGAAGCAGCCAGAGCCCGGACACCCCGCAGCCGGTGCCGATCTCCACGACGGCCTTGGCGTTGATCGCGGAGGCCAGGAAGCACAGCGCGGCCCCGCCGCCCGGCATGATCGGCGCCGCCCCCACCTCCTCGCCGCGGCGGCGTGCGGCACGCAGGATGTCGTCCTCGGGATGGAACTCCTGGGCATAGGCCAGAGTGGCCTCCACCGGACTTTTCGGCGTCCCGCCCATTGGCCTCTCCTCCCTGCTTTCGCCGTACGCACTGTTTGGTGGCTGGTCGCAGCCTAGGGGAGGGAAGCGCGAACGGGAACTCATGTGACCCCCGGTGCGTTGCACGGTTTAAGCGGCCTTTGCCGGTCGGCAAGGCATTCAGTGCGCATGAAGGGACGAAACCAGGCACTATGGCGATAGCGGTGGTCCCGGAGAGAGGAGTGCCGGTGGACGACGCCCACCAGGCGGAGACTCCCGTGTCGGGATGGACTCCCCCGACCTGGGAGGAGGTCGTCCGGACGCACTCGGCGCGGGTGTACCGGCTCGCCTACCGGCTGACCGGCAACGTGCACGACGCCGAAGACCTCACTCAGGAGGTCTTCGTCAGGGTCTTCCGGTCCCTGTCGAGCTACACCCCCGGCACGTTCGAGGGGTGGCTGCACCGGATCACGACCAACCTGTTCCTCGACATGGCGCGGCGCAGGCAGCGCATCAGGTTCGAGGGCCTGGGCGACGACGCCGCCGAGCGGCTGACCGGGCGCGAGCCCTCGCCCGCGCAGGCCTACCACGACGCCCACCTGGAGCCCGACATCCAGGCGGCGCTCGACGCGCTGGCCCCCGAGTTCCGCGCGGCCGTCGTGCTGTGCGACATCGAAGGGCTGTCCTACGAGGAGATCGCGGCCACGCTCGGCGTCAAGCTGGGCACGGTCCGCAGCAGGATTCACCGGGGCCGCTCACAGTTGCGCGAGGCGCTGGAGCACCGCGCCCCGCGCGCCGAACAAGTCCCCCCGACCGCCACCTCTGGGGAGGATTTGGCATGAGCCACTTGGGAGAACGCGTCTCCGCGCTGGTGGACGGCGAGCTCGGGCACAGCGAGCGCGACCGCGCCCTCGCCCATCTCACCTTCTGCGCCGACTGCCGCGCCGAGGTCGAGGCGCTGCGCGCGCTGAAGTCCAGGCTGCGCGCGCTCGACGGGCCCGCCATGCCGGCGGACCTCACCATGTCGCTGCTGCGCATGTCCGAGCCGGGAGGGCCGCTGCCGCCGCGCATCCGGCCCTTCCCCGACGCCTCGCACACCTTCGGCGGCGTGCCGATCCCCGGCATGCACTCCATCTCGCCGCCCGACAACCGCCCGCGGGGCCGCGGCCGGGCCAGACCCGACAACCGCGCCGACAGCACGGCCAGGGGCGGCCGGGCCAGGCGCGCCGGATACGTCGCGGTCGGCATGGCCTCGGCCGCCGTCGCCTTCGGCACGATGTTCGTGGTCGGCGGGCTCGGCTCGGCGCCGCCGGTGGTCCCGCAGATGGAGCGGTTCGCCAACCAGCACAAGACCACCGCGCCCTACGTCCAGCCGGGCTTCTCCGAGCCCGTGCACCCGACTCCGCACGCCACCCCCACACCGACCCGGACACCACGGCCCGTCAAGTGAGGCGCCTGCCCGCCGCCGTGGTCGTGGCGGCCGTGGTGCTGCTCGTCCTGGTGGCGGCGCACCCGGTCGGCGGCCCGGTGAGCGGGCCGCCGCGCGAGGCGGCGGAGGGCGACGACACCGGCATCGGGCTGTTGCGCGACGCGGCGTACGCGGGCCGGGCCCGGTCCTACGCCGGCACCCGCCTGATCACGACCTGGGGCGCGAGCGGGCCTTCTTCGGCGCTCACGCACGTCAGGAACGTTCCAGGGGAGGGCCTGACGGTCCGCGCCGAGACCGGCACGCTCGCGGCCGAGGTCGATCCCGGCTCCCCGGCGGCGGGGCTGGTGTCGCCGTTCGACGGCATGCTCGACGTGCTGGCCCGCAACTACCGGGTGGAGACCGTCGGCACCGGCACCGCCTGCGGGCGTACCGGCCGCGTGGTGCAGGCCACCCGCGCCGACGGCTCGCCCGCGGCCCGCTACCTGGTGGACGAGGCCAGCGGCGTGCTGCTGCGCCGCGAGGTCTTCGACGGCCGGGGCACGCTGACCAGGGCCGACGCCTTCATCGAGCTGAGCGTGCCGCAGGAGCGGCCGGCGCCGTGGATGTCCGGCCGCGCGTGGTACGGCGGGTCGCTCACCGACGGCGGGCCCTCTCCCGGCCAGGTCGGATATCTCCGGCAACGCGGCTGGGACGTGCCGCCCGCGTTGCCCGGCCGCCTGGAACTGTTCACCGCGGGCGAGACCGCCGAAGGTTACCTTCATCTCGGCTACTCTGATGGGCTGTCGGTAGTGTCCATATTCGTCCAGCGTGGAACCCTGGACGAGTCCCGCCTCGCGGGTTGGCGTGCGCGATCGCGCGGCGGGCATACGATCTGGATCCGTGGCCTCGCGGGTTTCGAGGCCGCGGCACAGCAAGTGGTCTGGGCGAGTGGGGAGCATGTTTACACGGTCGTCGCTGACGCCCCGGCGGACCTGGTCGACGCCGCCGTGGGGGCGCTGCCGCACGAGGAGGGCATCGGCGCCTGGGAGCAGGTCTGCCGTGGCGCCGACCGCCTGCTCTCCTGGATCAGCCCGTTCGCCTGAGGACCAGCCGGGCAAAAGGCCTCTTCCGGGGCGCATCCCGGCAGGTCCCTTTTACGTCTCCCGTATGCGGCCGTGGGAACAATTGCGCCAAGAGCCGAGGAGTAGTGAGGCGGAGTAGTGAGGCATCGATGACCGACGAGCAGCGGAACGAGGCCGCCGCCCGCGAAGGTGAGGGCCGCGCGCCGTCGGACCAGCAGCCGGACCATCTGGAGCAGGGCCCCGGGGAGGCGCCGGCCGATGTGACCGATCACACACCGGAACGCGCCCGGCCGGACTTCCTGCCCGCCGGAGCCTCCGGTCCCGGGCCCTCCGGCTCTGCGGGGCCCGGCTCTGCGGGTCCGGGCCCTGGCTCTGGGGGGTACGACGACGGGCCGCCTTCGCCGGGCTGGGGGGACCTGGGGGCGGCGGGCCTCGGCACGCCCGGGGCGGGCGCGCCCGACTTCGCCGCGCCGGGGTCCGCGCCGGAGGGCGTACGCGAGCACCGCGACACCGACACCGGCAGCGGCACCGGCTCCTGGGGCAACCCCTCCGGCGACACCTCGGCGTTCCCGAACATCGCACCGATGACCGGGCCCACGCCGTACCCAGGCCGCGAGCCCGGCCCGGCGCAGGGCCAGGGCTACGATTCCGGCCGCTACGGCGGCCGGCCGCAGCCACCGCCGCCCACCCGGGCCTTCGGCATGGGGCCGGGCTGGGCCCCGCCGCCCCCGCCGCCGGGACCGCCCGGCGGCCCTCCGGGCGGCGGCCCCGCCCCCGGCAGGCGTACGCCAGGCGTGGCCGCGCTGGCCGCCATCGCCGTGGTGATCGCCCTGGTCGCCGGGGCCGCGGGCAGCATCGGCACCTACCTGGTCACCCGTGGCGGGAGCGACGGCACCGACCCCGACTACAGCCTCGGGGCCTCGCCGACCGGCCGGGTCGAGCGCGCCCCCGAGTCGGTCGCCGGAGTGGCCTCCCGGGTGCTGCCGAGCGTCGTCTCCATCGAGATCAGCGGCGGCGCGGAGGGCGGCACCAGCGGCTCGGGCTTCCTGGTCAAGGGCGGCTACGTCGTCACCAACAACCACGTCGCCGCCCCGGCCTCGCAGGGCGCGACCATCACCCTGCAGTTCAGCAACCGCAAGACCACCTCGGGGCGGATCGTGGGCCGCGACCCCGGCTCCGACCTCGCGGTGCTCAAGCCGGACCAGACCTTCGGCCTGGCCGAGGTCGCGCTGGGCGACTCCGACAGCATGGTGGTGGGCGACGAGGTGATCGCGATCGGCTCGCCGCTCGGCCTGTCCGGCACGGTCACGCTGGGCATCGTCAGCTCGCTCAACCGCCCGGTGGTCGCCGGTGGCGAGAGCGGCGTGATGGACACCAGCTACATCAACGCCATCCAGACCGACGCCGCGATCAACCCCGGCAACTCCGGTGGCCCGCTGGTCAACGGCAAGGGCGAGGTGATCGGGGTCAACTCCGCCATCGCCACGCTCGGCCGTTCGCCGACCAGCGGCCAGGGCGGCAGCATCGGCCTCGGCTTCGCGATCCCGATGAACCACGCCCGCCGGGTCATCGAGGACCTGGTCACCACCGGCACCGCCAAGACCTCCCGGATCGGGATCAGCATCGACACCTCGTACCAGGGGCAGGGCGTGCGCATCGCGTCCCAGGCCGACCGCGGCCAGCTCCCGGTGGAGAAGGGCGGCCCCGCCGACAAGGCCGGGCTGCGCCCCGGTGACGTGATCACCGAGCTGGACGGCAGCCCGGTGCAGAACGCCGAGGAGCTGATGGTGCAGATCCGCAGCAAGGCCCCGGGAGAGAAGATCACGGTCAAATTCCAGCGCGGCGGTAAGGAGCAGAGCACCACGGTCACCGTGGCCGCAGGGGCTGTGCCCTCGCCACAGCCGTCCTGACCGTACCGCGCATCAAGCCGGGCCATTACTCTGGAGAACGGGGCCGGGTCAAACCCGGTCCCGTCGGCTGGCGGTAGGAGATCGCGATGTTCGGACTCGGCCCTTTCGAGGTCGTGGTGCTCGTGGTGATCGCGTTGCTAGTCTTCGGCCCGGAGAAGCTGCCGCAGGCCGCCTCCCAGGCCGGGCGCACGCTGCGTAACCTGCGGCGGATGGCCAACAACGCCAAGCACGACATCAGGTCGGGGCTGGGCCCCGAGTTCGCCGACTTCGACCCGACCGACCTCAATCCCAGAAACTTCGTCAGGAAGCACCTGTTCGAAGACGACGACGACTGGTCCCGCAAGCCCGGCGACACGCCGGTCGACGTCCTCGACCCGGTCGGCGCCTCCAACGGCGCGCTCGACGAGCTGGGCTACGGCGAGATCCCGCCCTACGACCACGAGGCGACCTGAGACCTCACACGAAGTGACCGGCCACCAGCAGGCCGCCCAACGCCGACCACGGTGGCGTCCGGCCTGCCCCTGAGGCGCTGTAGGCGAGTCGGCCGCACTCGAACTTCCAGGCCCGGGTGGCGGAGGTCGTACAGGCCCAGTGGCCGTACGGCGGCCCCGCATGTCGTGGCGGACCGGCCGCTGCCCACGTAGGGCCTCAGGCCGGGGGCGCCTGCTGGCCGTACAGGTGGACGCGCCGCCCCCGGTAGGTCAGGTCGCGCAGGTGCCGGTGGCCGATGCGCTCGGCGACGGCGACGGAACGCCGGTTGCCCGGCAGGATCACCGAGACGACCTCGCTCGCCCCCAGCACCGTGAAACAGTGCCGTACGGCCGCGCGGGCCGCCTCGGTCGCGTAGCCCTTGCCCCAGTGCGGACGGGCCAGGCACCAGCCGACGCCGAGGCCGGGGAAGCCGTGCGGCTGCCACGGCCCCGCCCGGCCGACGAACCGGCCGGTGGACTTCTCGATCAGCGCCCAGTGCGAGAAGCCCCGGATCTGCCGGTGGCCGATGAACATCGCCAGGCTGCGCCAGGCGTCGGCGGGTGAACCGCCGACGCTCTCGGCGAGCCCTCCGGCGACCTCGGGATCGGCCAGCATGGCGGCGTAGTCGGCGAAGTCGTCTCCGGTCAGCGGGCGCAGGATGAGACGCTCGGTCTCCGGCATCGCCGATCAGGCGGGGGACAGGTTGAGCTGGCGTCCCTTCAGGCTGGAGCCCTTGCGGCTGAGGCCCGTGGCGATGCGCCGCAGCTCGGCCGCGGCCGGGGAGTCGGGGTCGGTGAGCACCAGCGGCTTGCCCTCGTCGCCGCCCTCGCGCAGCCGCAGGTCGATCGGGACCTGGCCGAGCAGCGGCACGCGCGCGCCCAGCGTGCGGGTGAGCCCGTCGGCCACCGCCTGGCCGCCGCCCTCGCCGAACACCGCGATCCGCTCGTCGCAGTGCGGGCAGGGCAGCCACGCCATGTTCTCGATGACGCCGGCGATCTGCTGGTGGGTCTGGCTCGCGATGGACCCGGCCCGCTCGGCCACCTCGGCGGCGGCCTGCTGCGGGGTGGTGACCACCAGGATCTCCGCGGACGGCAGGCGCTGCGCGACCGAGATGGCGATGTCGCCGGTGCCCGGCGGCAGGTCCATCAGCAGGACGTCGAGGTCGCCCCAGTAGACGTCGGAAAGGAACTGGTAGAGGGCGCGGTCGAGCATCGGGCCACGCCACACGACGGGGGTGTTGCCCGGCGGCTTGAACATGCCGACCGAGATCACCTTGATGTCGTGCGCGACCGGCGGCATGATCATGTCTTCGACCTTGGTCGGCCGCTCGCTCACGCCGAGCATGCGGGGGACCGAGTGGCCGTAGATGTCGGCGTCCACGACGCCGACCTTGAGGCCGCTCGCGGCCATGGACGCGGCCAGGTTGACCGTCACCGAGGACTTGCCGACGCCGCCCTTGCCGCTCGCCACCGCGAAGACCCGCGTCAGCGAGCCCGCCTTGGCGAACGGGATCTCCTTCTCCGGGCCACGGTCGCCCCGGAGTTTGGTCTGGAGCGACTTGCGTTGCTCGGTGCTCATCACGTCGAGCTCCACCGTCACCCCGCGGACGCCTTCGATCCTGCCGACGGCCGCGGTGACGTCGCGGGTGATCGTGTCCTTCATGGGACAGCCGGCGACGGTGAGGTAGACGCCGACGCGGACCGCGCCCTCGGGGGAGATGTCAACGCTCTTGACCATGTCGAGCTCGGTGATCGGTCGCCGGATCTCTGGGTCGTTGACCGTGGCCAGCGCGGCTGTCACCTGCTCCGGGGTTGGTGCCATGAGTCCATGGTATGCGACCTCATGCCGCGGGAATTCGTCCACATCCGCCTGGAAGGGGGGGAACGTCCTAGGATTGACGGGTGACTGTGACGGCAGAAGACGCACAGCCGGGGGAAGGCGCGGCCTCCCCTGAGGATCTGGCGGTCTGGCGCATGCTCCAGCGTGTCCAGGTGCGAGTCACCCGGCTCCTGGAGATCGATCTCATGGTGGCCCACGATCTTCCGCTGGCCTCCTACGACGTCCTCAACCAGCTCGCGGAGACCGCCGAGCGGCGGCTGAGGATGAACGACCTCGCCGACCGGGTGCTGCTGTCCCGCAGCGGCCTGACCCGGCTGATCGACCGGCTGCAGCGCGAGGGCCTGGTCGAGCGCGAGGCGTGCGCGAGCGACGCCAGGGGCCTGTACGCCGTGCTGACCGACGCGGGCGAGGCCCGGCTGGCCGAGGCCGCGCCCACGTACCTGCGCGGCATCCGGACCCGCTTCCTGGACGTGCTGGAACCGCAGGAACTGCGGCAGTGCGCCTCGCTGCTGGGCAAGCTGCTGCCCGCAGAGGTCTGCTGAGCGCTCCCCGTCCTCACCGGGGTCTGGCCCGTACGTCCTCCACCAGGCGCTGTAGTTCGGCGCGCAGGAAGTCGCGCGTGGCGACGTCGGCCAGCGCGACGCGCAGCCCGGCCAGCTCGCGGGTCAGGTACTCGGTGTCGGCCTGGTTCCGCTCGGCGACCATGCGGTCCTGCTCGTACTGCACACGGTCGCGGTCGTCCTGGCGGTTCTGGGCCAGCAGGATCAGCGGCGCGGCGTAGGACGCCTGGAGCGACAGGATCAGAGTCAGGAAGATGAACGGGTACTCGTCGAACCGCCATGTGTCCGGGGCGAGCGTGTTCCACAGCACCCACACGACGATGAACCCGGTCATGTAGACCAGGAACCGCGCCGTGCCGAGGAACCGCGCGATGCGCTCCGACAGCTTGCCGAAGGTCTCGGGGTCGTAGTGCAGGCGCACCGTACGCCGCAGCGCGCGCGGCTGGTCCAGCCGGTCGGCGTGCCGGATCCGCTCGGCGCGGTCGGGCCGGTCGGGCCGGTCAGTCGTCATGGACCGGCTCCTGACGCTCCCGCCAGTCCTCCGGCAGCAGGTGGTCCAGTACGTCGTCCACCGTGACCGCGCCCACCAGGCGGCCCAGCTCGTCCACCACGGGGGCCGCCACGAGGTTGTAGGTCGCCAGGTAGGAGGTCACCTCGGGCACGCTCAGCTCGGGCTTGATGGGGTCCAGCGAGCCGTCCAGCACGCCGCCCAGCAGCGTGCCCGGAGGGTCGCGGAGCATCCGCTGGAAGTGGGCCACGCCCAGGTACCGGCCGGTGGGCGTCTCGGTGGGCGGGCGGGTCACAAAGACCTGGGCGGCCACGGCGGGGCTCAGGTCGCTCTGGCGGATGTGGGCCAGCGCCTCGGCGACGGTGGCGGTGGGCGGCAGCACGATCGGCTCGCTGGTCATCAGGCCGCCCGCGGTGTCCTCGGCGTACGTGAGCAGCCTGCGCACCGGCTCGGCCTCGCCCGGCTCCATCATCGACAGCAGTACCTCGGCCTGCTCCGGCGGGAGGTCCTGCAGCAGGTCCGTGGCGTCGTCGGGGTTCATCGCCTCCAGTACGTCGGCGGCGCGCTCGGTGTCCAGCCGCCCCAGGATGCCCACCTGGTCCGGGCCGGGCAGCTCTTCGAGCACGTCGGCGAGCCGGTCGTCGTCCAGGGCGGTGGCCACCTCGATCCGCCGCTTGCCGGGAAGTTCCTGCAGGGCGTGGGCGAGGTCGGCGGCGCGCAGCGACTCGAAGGCCGCGATCAGGTTGGCCGCGCCTTGGTCCCGCTGGACCGCCCCGAACCCCTGGACCTCCTCCCAGTCCACGACCGACGTCACCCCGCGCCTGCGCAGGCCGAGCCCGCCCGCGCTGCGCAGTCCGGCGGTCAGCACCGCGACCTTCGTGATCATCCACTCCGACCCGCGGGACTCCTCCATCGCGACGTCCAGCACGGTGACCCGCTCGCCCTTGACGGTCACCGTGAGGTCGAGCAGTTCGCCGATCACCAGCGTCTCGGCGGCGCGCTTGGCGAACCTGCGGGTGTTGATCCGCCCGCTGAAGATCACCGAGCCGGGCTCGATGCTTCTGACCCGCGTGATCGGCAGGAAGACCCGCCGTCGGGGCTGCATCTCGATCACCATGCCGTGCACGCGCGGCGGGGCGGCGGCGCGCAGCCCGGCGACCACGTCGCGCACCCGCCCGATCTGATCTCCGGCCGGGTCGAAGACCGCTGTCCCCGCCAGCCTGGCGATGAAGACCCGCACATCGGCAGCCTAGAAGCCGGGGCGGTTCACGCGCTGGACCGCGGGCTCAAAGGATTCTTTGCCCGCCCCGGCCGGGTGTCCCCGGGGGCGTGTCGTAGCCTCGCGAAGGTGACGGACAGGCTCGGGGTCTTCGAGGAGCACCGCCCGATGCTCCTCGGCATCGCCTACCGGATGCTGGGCAGCGTCGC
Source organism: Spongiactinospora rosea (assembly GCF_003315795.1). GTDB lineage: Bacteria > Actinomycetota > Actinomycetes > Streptosporangiales > Streptosporangiaceae > Spongiactinospora > Spongiactinospora rosea. The sequence goes on along the minus strand of NZ_QMEY01000007.1, from coordinate 91,687 downwards.
CGACGCGGAGGACATCGTTCAGGACGCGTGGCTGCGCTGGAACGAGGTGACCGGCCCGGTCGGCGACCCACGGGCCTACCTGGCCAGGACCGTGACCAATCTCTCGATCAACCGGCTGGGCTCTGCGGCGGTGCGGCGGGAGTCCTACGTCGGTTCGTGGCTGCCGGAGCCGCTGCTGACCTCGCCGGACATCGCCGAGGACGTCGCGGCGGCCGAGTCGCTGGCCGACTCGCTGTCGATGGCCGTGCTGGTCCTGCTGGAGAGCCTGTCGCCGCTGGAGCGGGCGGTGTTCGTGCTGAGGGAGGCGTTCGGGTTCTCCTATCCGGACATCGCCGAGGCGCTGGAGCGCAGTGAGGCCGCGGTACGTCAGGTCGGCCACCGGGCGCGGGCCCACGTGCACGCGCGGCGTCCCAGGTTCGAGGCGTCGGAGGAGGTCGGCAAGCGGGTCACCGCGCGGTTCGTGGCCGCGAGCATGGGCGGCGACATCAACGCGGTGATGGAACTCCTGGCCCCGGACGTGACCATGTGGAGCGACGGCGGCGGCAAGGTGCGGGCCGCGCTGCGGCCGATCTCCGGCGCGGACAAGATCGCCAGGTTCCTGGTGAGCGTGCGGGACGTGGTCGGCCGGCTCGATGTGCGGTACGAGCACGTCAACGGCAGCCCTGCGGTGGTCATGTCCAGGGAGGGCGTGCCCGACTCTGTGACCGTTCTGGACATCGCGGACGGGCGGATCACCGCGATCTGGCTGATCCGAAACCCGGACAAAATCCGGGGATTGCCGCAGGTTGACCTCGTGTGACAGTATCAAACAGCTAGTTCACTGGTTACCGGTCCGTCGTCGCGCGGCCGCCGGGGGAGCATGGGGTGCGCGGCTGATGAAGAAGGTGAGCCTGGGCATAGCGGTCTTAGCGTCCTGCTGCTTCGGCTTCTCCGGTCCGATGTCGAAGTTCCTGGGCGCGGTGGGGCTGACGCCGACCGAGGCGGTCTGGGTGCGGATGGCGGGCGCGGGAGTGGTGATGCTCGCCGTGCTGGCGATCGTCCGCCCGCGCGCGTTGCGCATCCCGCTGGGCAGGCTGCCGATGGTGGCCACGTACGCGATCGTCGCGGTCGCGGGCGCGCAGGCGTTCTACTTCCAGGCCATCACCCGCCTGCCGGTGGGAGTGGCGCTGCTCATGGAGTTCACCGCGCCGGTACTGGTCGCCCTGTGGGTCCGCTTCGTGCGCCGGGTACGGCTGCCGCGGACCGCGTACGTCGGGGCCGTGGTCGCGTTCGGCGGGCTGTGCGTCGTGGTCGAGGTGTGGCAGGGCATGCGCCTGGACGGCGTCGGCCTGCTGCTCGGCGCCGGGGCGGCGGCCTGTGCCGCCGGATACTTCCTGCTCAGCGACAGCATGGGCGACGACGTGGACCCGCTCGGCGTGATCGCCTGGGGTCTCGCGGGCGCGGCCGTCGCACTCGTCCCGCTGGCCCGTCCGTGGGGCATCGACTGGACCGCCTTCGGTCGCGCGGCCACCGTCGGCGGCCACACGCTGCCCGCCCTCGCGGCGGCGGCCTGGATGGTCGTGGTGGCCACGGTGTTCGCCTACATCGCGAGCGTGACGGCGGTCCGGCGGCTGTCGGCCGCGGTCGGCTCCACGGTGTCCACACTGGAGGTCATCGCGGGGGCCGTGGTCGCCTGGCTGCTGATCGGCGAGGCCCTGGGGCCGTTCCAGATCATCGGCGGCCTGATCGTGATCGGCGGCGCCCTGCTGGCCCAGTCGGTCACCGCCGCGGCGCCCGTGGCGCCTGCGGCCGAGCCCGCGGTGGCCCGTCAGTACGGCTAGGCGGCCTCAGGAACGAGCCGGACGACCTGCGACTCGGCGGCCCAGCGGGCGGTCATCGCGGGCCCGTCAGGGGCGTTGAGGCGCTCCTTGGCGAGGGCCGCGACGGCGGGCGCGGCGTCGGCCGCCGACTGGTCCACGACCTCCACGGCGGCCTCGAAGACGGCCAGCTCGCCGCCCTTGTCCTTGCTGCGCAGGGTGACCCGCACCCGGCCGGACTCGGCCAGGCCGGGCAGCGACTGCTCCGCGCCGCCGGTGACCACGTAGATCGCGCCGTCGTGCCAGGCGTGCCAGGCCAGCCTCGGCCGGTCGTCCAGCGTGATCCACAGCACACCGGACTTCTTGGCCCCCTCCTCGATCAGCGCGAGCGGCGGGGGCTGCGGGGGGAGATCGGGTGAAGTGCTCACGTCGCGACTTTATGCCCTCCGGCCACGCCGAGGGCGAGCACCTGCGTGAGCAGTTCGGGATAGGTGTACGGCTTGGACAGGCGCGCGTCGGCGCGGACCGGGGACTGGTGACACCCGGCGGCCTCGATGAGCAGGATCCGCGCCGGCGACTCGGCCAGCAGGTCGCGCGTACGGCTCGCGGCGAGCGCGGGCGCGTCGCGCTCGATGATCAGCACGTCGTACTCGCGCACCGTCTTGAGCAGTAGATCCGCGTCGTCGCTCGCCCCGTGGGCGACGTCGGCGGCCATGCCCTCCTCCCTCAGCCCCTCGGCGACCATGTCGGCCAGTTCGGTCTCCGTGTCGGTGATGGGCACGATGAGGACGCGCATAGTCGGCTCCCCCCGTTGTGCGCGAAGCGGGATCTCCCGCCCCCTAGAACTATGCCAGCACATCTGTTAAGCGCCGGTAAGAAGTGCTTTGCAGCTACTTTAGGGGCTTTGGAGCGATGCATCGGGTCGCGCGGAACGGCGCTCCCAGGTGGGAGCGCCGTTCGGTGGTACTCGGCGGGGGCGGCTCAGTCGCGCTCGCCGCGGACCTTCCCCACCAGCTTCCACGCGCCCGGCAGCAGACCGGCCGCGGCCACCACCTTCAGCGCGTCGCCCAGCAGGAACGGCACCACGCCGGCCGCGAGCGCCTTCGGCAGGTCCATCCCGGTGGCGACCATCAGCCACGGCACGCCCACCATGTAGATCAGCAGCGTGCCGGCGGTGATCGTGCCCACCGTGCGCACCGGCGTACGGTCGCCGCCGCGCCGCGCCAGCGCGCCCGTCACCGCCGCGGCCAGCACGAAACCGGCCACATAGCCCAGCGTCGCGTTGCCGCCGTCGGGGGCGAACCACGGCACGCCCACCTGACCGAGGACCAGGTACAGCGCCATCCCGAGCGCGGCCCGCACCGGCCCAAGCGCGGCGGCCGACAGCAGCACGGCGAACGTCTGCAGCGTCGCCGGGACCGGGGTGCCTGGCAGCGGGAAGCTCACCTGGGCGGCGACGCCGGTCAGCAGCGCCGCGCCGACGACCAGCGCGCCGTCACGCACCCGCGCCCCGGGGAGGAGATCCGTGAGTACGGCGGGCCGCTGTACGCCCGAGAGGACAGCCATGTGTTAACTCCTCTAGATCGGTGGTTGACCTCCAATATCGGACATAACGCTTGAAGCTCGGTAGAGCGGGGTGGCCAAGAAAGCCGACCCGGCTTTGTGGCAAGCCCACTGCCGCCCGTTACGGTTGTCCGCATGCGATCGCGACGTTCTTGCCTGTCCGTACCTGGAAGCAATCCAAGGTTCCTGGAGAAGGCCCAGGGCCTCGATGTGGACGAGGCCATGCTGGACCTTGAGGACTCGGTGGCGCCCGCCGCCAAGGACGCCGCCCGGCGCAACATCGTGGCCGCGCTGCGCGAGGGCGACTGGTCGGGCAAGGTACGCGCGGTCCGGGTCAACGACCTGGCCACGCCGTGGACGTACCGCGACGTGATCGACGTCGTGGAGGGCGCGGGCGACTCGGTGGACGCCCTGATCCTGCCCAAGGTCCAAGACCCCTCGCAGGTGCGCTGGCTGGACACCCTGCTCACCCAGATCGAGCTGGCCAACGGCCTTGAGACGGGCCGGATCGGCATCGAGGCGCAGATCGAGGACGCCAGGGCGCTGGTCAACGTCAACGCCATCGCGGGCGCCTCGCCCCGGCTGGAGGCGCTGGTGTTCGGCCCGGCCGACTTCATGGCGTCCATCAACATGCGGACCCTCGTGGTCGGCGAGCAGCCGCCCGGGTACACCGAGGGCGACGCCTATCACTACACGCTGATGCGGATCCTGATGGCCGCCAGGACGTACGACCTCCAGGCCATCGACGGCCCCTACCTCCAGATCAAGGACGTGGACGGCTTCCGCCGCGTCGCGGGCCGGGCCGCCGCGCTCGGGTTCGACGGCAAGTGGGTGCTGCACCCCGCGCAGGTGGACGCGGCCAACGAGGTCTTCGCGCCCACCCAGGAGGACTACGACCACGCCGAGCTGATCCTGGACGCCTACGAGCACGCCACGACCGTCGACCGGCGGGGCGCGATCATGCTCGGCGACGAGATGGTGGACGAGGCGTCGCGCAAGATGGCCCTGGTGGTGGCCGCCAAGGGCCGCGCGGCCGGACTGCGGCGGACCTCCACCTTCACGCCGCCCTCCTCATAGGCGTACGCCGATCGCGGTGAAGAACCACAGCGACGACGTCAGCCAGAGCCCCACCAGCGCGGTGAACGCCAGGCCGCCCAGCACGGGCAGGCCCCAGGCGGGCAGGCCGCGCCGGGGCAGGGCGAGCATCTTGGCCACGAACACGCCGTAGAAGAAGCAGCCGAGGAGTGAGTGGACCAGGACGCGGGCGACGTCGTACTGGAGGCCGAGGGCGTACAGGCAGTGGAAGGCCACGGGGATGGTGAGCAGGAACGCCGCCCTGCCCGACCACCGGTGCAGGCCGCCGATCCAGGCGGGCGGGCGGGGGACGGGGATCCTGCCGTACATCACCAGCGCGGACCCCACCTGCACGAACGCCAGCAGGAACGCCCCGGTGGTCAGCCACGCCTTCATCGCCAGCGGCCCGGAGAACCCGGCGGGGCCCACCGCGAACCCGGTCGGCGTGTGCACCCGCCCGTAGACCCCGAGCGCGACCGCCACCAGCCCTCCGGCCAGCAGCGGGACCATCAGCTTGCCCAGGCTCGGCGGGCGGGTGAGGAGGACGGTGTGCGGGCTGGTCGGCTCTTCGGGACGGTGGCCGGTGGTCATGGCATCTCTCCGATGAACTCGTCCACGTCCTTGGCGTCCACCCGGGTGCCGTCGATCGTGGGGTCGGTGCCGGGGGCGAGGACCGGTACGGCGACCGGGCGTTCGTCGCGCTTGGCGAAGCCGGTCTGGGTGCCGTCGGCGAGTACGATCCAGCCCGCCTTGATGCGGGCACCGCGCACGATCGCGCTAGCCCGGTAGAGGCCGGAGGGCTTCTTGGCGGTGGGCGCGGTGAAGTCCCAGCTCTCGCGGCCGATGTTCAGGTCGCCCACGGCCCGCTTCCCGTCCAGCCGGGCGGTCACCGAGGAGCCGCCGAAGCCCTTCAGCCTCACCTGGCCGTCCTTGGCCCTGCCCGCGAACCACGCCTCCGTCCGGCCGTCGCAGAAGTAGCCGATCGCCTTGCCGTTCCTTACGGAGATCGCGATCAGCCCCCCTTGCCCCTTGACCCGCCCGGCGTAGTCGGCGCGCACCGGCGCCGGCCTGGCGGTTTTGACCGCCGCGGGCGGGGGAGGGCTCACCTGAGTGGTGGCCGCGGCGCCGGCCTGTGCCGCGCCTCCGGCCTCGGTCAGGTTCGCCGAGGACGCGGCGGAGACGCTGAGGACGCCGAGCGCGACGGTGACGATCCCCCCGGCCGCCAGCGTCAATGCTGGTCCCAGCCTTGCCATGACTCTTCTCCCCGAGGAGTTGTGGATGTTCCGGCTACGAGGGTCGGCGTTTTCCACAGGCGCGTCTATGAAGAAATGCGCACAGCGACCGGCGAGGAAGAATGGAAGACATGCGCGAAGAAGATCGTCCCGACGCTCGCCACCCCGCCTCGCCCCCTGAGCCCCCGGACGCCCCTTCGCCTTCCGCGCCTGGCTCCGGCTCACCGGCGGAGGGGGGAGACCGGCCCTCGCCGGGGGCGGGGGTCTATCCGGGGGCGGGGCCGTACGGGCCTCCTGGCGGGCCGTACGCGGGGTATGAGGGTCCGCCGGCCTACCCGTATGGGGCGCCACCGGTGCCACAGGCGTGGACGCGGGGGCCTGAGCCCGGTGTGACCTACGACCGGATGGCGCGCACCTCCATGCACCGGTGGTGGCGGCCGGTGCTCGGCACCGTCGTGCTGGCGGCCGGTTATCTCCTGGTCAGTCTCATCGTGCTGCTCGGAGGCATGCTCTTCGCCGTCCTGGCGGGCGTGGAGATCGTGATGACCGGCGCCATCCCGTTCGCCGACCCGGTGCTCGGCCTCACGGTGATGCTGCTGTCCATCGCCGCGGCCCTGCCCCTGGTGTTCGGTACGGCCTGGCTGATCCAGCGGCGCCCGCCGGGCACGCTGTCCTCGGTGCTGGGCCGGTTGCGCTGGCGCTGGATGCTGCTGTGCGTGCCCGTCGCGCTCGGGGCCGGTGTGCTCGGGCACCTCACCGCGTCCCTTGTCTTCGGCCTGACCGGCGGGGAGATGTCCGCGGGCATCGGCTGGGCCGGGTGGGAGACCTTCATCTCCGGGCTGGCCGTGACGCTGCTCCTGGTGCCGATCCAGGCCGCCAGCGAGGAATACCTGTTCCGCGGGTGGGTGATCCAGGCGTTCGGCGCCTTCCTGCGCACCCCCTGGCCGGGCATCCTGCTCGGTTCGGCCGGGTTCGCGGCGCTGCACAACTACACCGGCTGGGGCATCATCGACGTCTTCGCCTTCGGGGCCGTCGCGGGGTGGCTGGCCGTGCGCACGGGCGGGCTGGAGGCCCCCATCGCGCTGCACGTGGTCAACAACGTGCTCGGGCTGGGGCTCAGTGCCGCCTCCGGCGACCTGGAGGAGGCGCTGAAGCAGGGGGCGGTGGCCTGGCAGGCGCTCGCGTCCAGCGCGGTGCAGCTCACCGTCTTCGCCGTCGTGGTGCTGATCCTCGCGCGCCGGCGGGGGATCGAGACGACGACCCCGGCCCGGGAGGTGTCCCCGCCGCTGCCGATTAATACCTGACAAAGAACTACAAACCACATTAAAAGCCACGGTCCATAAAAAAATCTGACTAGAGAGGTCTCGCCAGAGCGGGCCTGTCGTGTTGCCCTGGTGTGTGCGAGGCACCGCGTACGGCGGGCCGGGACCGGGAGGTGATCGTCAAGGCGGACCGTGGTTCAGCCGAGGGCGCCGGACACCCCGTGCCGCCCGAGATTTCGGGAGCGGACCGGTGGAACGGTCCGTGTGTGATACTCCGGCCTGGGAAGGGATTGGCGACGTCGCCAGGTTTGGGAGAGACGAACGTGCGAGCCCCGACGAGGAGGTGCTGAGCGTGGCTTCGGGCCCCCACGACCCGCGCTCACCGAAGGACGACGACGGCGCGCCGGAAGAGGCGATTCCGGGCCGCCCGGATCCCGGGCCGCACCCGCCGCCCGCCCTCCGGCACTCGCCTCCGGGGCCGCCCGAAGAGAAGTCCACGGGCGTGCCGCTCGCCTCGCCGTGGGTGATGCCACCCTTCTCCGCGCCGACCCCCGAGGACTCCCCGTCCATCGAGCCCCGGCCGCCCCGCCGCCGCCCTTACGCGCCGCCGTACGGCCGCCGCCCCCGCCATGCGAGCGGAGACGCCCCGGACGCCCCCCAGAACGCCCCTGCGGGAGCGGAAGAGCCCTCCCCGCCACCAAGCCACGACGCGCCCCCTCAGAGCCCCCACGGCCCCGCAGAGCCCCCCGCCCCCACCGGCTTACCCCACCGCCCAGATCCCCCCGACCTCCTTCAGCGCCTGGATGCCGGCGGGCTTGGTGCGGAGCCCGGCGGTGTCCCACGTCCCCCGTGGAGCGAGAGCCCCTTCGGACCGGACGACAGGTCCGGTGGACTGCGGCCGGCGTGGGGTGAGTCGGATGGGCCGCGGCGGCTGGACGCCGAGCGGCCGGAGGACGGTGGCGGTTCGTCCTCGGCCGACGCCGAGGCGCCTCCTTGGGGGGCCGGTGCGGAGGAAGGGCCGCCGAGGCGGGAGGTCAGGCCGGACAAACTGGTTGCGACCGGGCCGCCGCGTAAGCCGTCCAAGCGGCCTGAGAAGGATCCTTCCGCCCGGCCGCACGCGGGTCGTTCGCCGTACGGGCCTGCTCCGTCCGCCGACACCGGCGGGCGTCCACAGGAGAGCGCGGACACGAAGCCGTACCCGCGACCGGCGGGATTGCCCCTGACGTCCAGGCATGAGCCGAACGAAACCGAGCAGCCGCCCCTGAGCCGGGGCGAACCCCCGCCCGCCCTGACGCCTCCGGCAGCGGCGGCGGAACAGAGCGACCCGCAGTCCCCGCCCACGGATCCGGACGAGACGGTGCACCACCTGGGGGGTCCTCCGGGCGGCAGACCGGCGCGCCCCGACCGTCTGGTGGCCCGTGGTCCTGCCCGCGAGCAGACCCCGAGCCCCGCCCAGCAGCCCCCGCGCCCCGCCGAGGAAGTACAGAAGCCCCGCTCTCCTGACCCGGAAGGCGGCCGAGGGTTGGCGCCCGCGGCGATGCGGCGGTCGACTCCCGTACGGCGGCGGCGTGGTGGGCGGCTGCTGGCGCCCCTGCTGGTGGTCGTCGTGCTGGTGGCCGCCGCGGGCGGTGGCCTGGTGGTGTGGCGGTGGGCGACGAGCCCGATGGGCGGCGGGCTGTTGCTCGCCGACGGAGACGGCGGGCCGGGTGACGACGCGTTCGCCGTACCCGCCGGAGGGACCGGCGCCAGTCAGGTGCTCAACGCCGTGACCTCGGTCGGCGACATCATCGTGGCGGCGGGCAGCGACACCACCAGCCCCGTGCCGCGCCCCCTGTTCCTGATGTCCCGCGACGGCGGCAAGAGCTGGCAGCTCGGCAACGTCACCGGCCAGGGCGGCAAGGAGGCCGGTCCGACGACCGTGGGCAGTGTGGCGGGCGGCGAGGGGCTGTGGCTGGCGGTCGGCGACACGCAGGGCTACCCGGCGGGCGGCGGCGACGCGACCGGCAGGGGTGTGTGGACCAGCACCGACGGCTACTCCTGGGAGGCGGTGGAGGCGGCGGGGCTGGCCGAGTTCCGGGGCGGTGACCGGATCGCCGACATCGCGCGTACCGGCTCCGGGTTCGTGGCGGTCGGCTCGGCCGTGCTCGACGACGGCACGGCGGGCCCGGCCGCCTGGCTGTCCGCCGATGGCCGGGCCTGGGACCGGGTGCCGGGCGGCGAGCTGGGCGGACCGAAGGACGTACGCGGCGTCAAGGCCGTGGTCGCCAGGGGCGACGACGTCGTGGCGCTGGCCGACGCGCCCTCCGGAGGCACGAGTTCCGTGGTACTGCGCTCCGCGGACGGCGGGCGCACCTGGCAGCGCGCCGGATCGGCGCTGTCCGGGGTGACCCCGCGCCCGGGGGCGCTCGCGGCGGTCGGCGACGGGTTCGTGGCGGTGCCCACCAGGCATGTGGACGACGACGGCGACGTACGGGTCCACTGCTCCGCCGACGGCGCGAGCTGGGAGCGCTGCGGGTCCATCGGCGGCCTGCCCCGCGACAGCACCGGCGTGACCGGCCTGGCCGCCTCTGCGGCGGGCGTGGCGGCGGTCGCGCAGGCGGGCTGGGACCGCTACGCCGTCTACACCAGCAAGGACGGCCGGAGCTGGGCCAAGGGCACCGACCTCGGCGAGGTGCCGGGCACGCTGCGGGCGCTCAGCATCTCCGACGCGGGCACGCTGGTGGTCGGCGGCGACCGGCGCACCCCGGCCGACGTGGGCAACCAGCTCGTGCTGATGACCGCCGCCAAGGGCCAGGCGGCCCAGCCGGTCGCGCTCGGCGACATCGCGGGCCTGACCCGCGTGGCCAGGGAGACCAGCGGCATGGCCGCCGCCAAGGGCGTGTTCGTGACGGTCGGCGCGGCGGCGGGCGACGCCGCCATCTGGACCAGCGGCGACGGCCGGGCCTGGACCCGCGCGGGCCCGCCGGAGATCCTGGGCGGGGCGCAGCGCCAGGCGCTGAGCGACGTGGCGTACGGCCGCAAGGGCTGGATCGCGGTCGGCCGCGCGATGAGCGACGCGTCCTCCACCGAGCCGCTGGTGGTGACCTCGGCCGACGGAGGTTCCTGGCGCAGGGTCCCGATGACCGAAGGGCTCACGCCCGCCCAGGGCCACTACTTCACCGCCCCGCACGCCGTCGCCGCCTCATCGGCCACGTCGGGCAAGGGCGCGGGATACGTCCTGGCGGGGGAGGATCGCGGCCCCGCGGGCGTGACGCCCGTGCTGTGGTTCAGTTCCGACCTGCGCGGGTACACCCGTTCGGCCAAACTGCCCGCGGGCGGCGCGGGCGTGCGCATCCACGACGTCGCGGCCACGGCCGAGGGCTACGTGGCGGTGGGCGGCGCGGGCGTGGCGCGGCACGAGAGCGGCGTCGTGTGGGTGTCCTCCGACGGACTCAACTGGACCGCGCTCAAGCGGCTGACCCCGCCGGAGGCGTCTTCGGCCGGGCTGCGGCACGTGGTGGTGGCGGGCGGGCGGATCGTGGCCGTCGGCGAGGCCAGGGTGAACGGCTCGCCCCGCGTGTTCGCCGCCGTTTCGGCCGACAACGGCTCGTCCTGGGAGTACGGCTGGCTGCCCGCCGACCAGGCCGCCGCCGTGACGGACCTCGCCGAGACCGACGGCGGCATCGTCGCGGTCGGCAGCCACGGGCCTTCGGCGGAGAGCGACAGCGCCGCCTGGACCTCCCAGAACGGCCTGACCTGGCAGCGCCAGACCCTCACCCAGGAGGGCCTGGGCGGGTCGGGCGCGCAGTGGCTGACGGCGGTGGCGGTCTCGGGCGGCGACGTGGTCGCGGTCGGCCGTTCGACCACCTACAGCGCCGACCACCTCAGCCTGTGGCGGACGAACGTCCACCAATGAGCCCCCATTCGCGCAGCGCGTCCAGGACGCCGGGCGACATGGGGAGCCGGTCGAGTTCGGGGACGGGCACCCAGCGGGCGTCGGCCGCGTCGTCACCCGCCGTGAGGGCGGTGTCACCGTCAGGGGTGGCGAGGTAGTCGCGGATCACGTAGACGACGCCGGGGGCGCCGCCGGGGCGTTCGACCGCGCCCGCGAGCCGTACGACGGAGACGCGCAGCCCGGTCTCCTCCAGGAGTTCGCGGGCCAGCGCCTGATGGTCGGACTCCCCGGGCTCGACCCGGCCGCCCGGCAGGGACCACAGGCCCTCGCCCGGCGGATGGCCGCGCCGGATGAGGAGCAGCCGCCCGCTGTCGTCGAAGACGACGGCCCCCACGCAGTTCACCCGCATATGTGCAAGGTTACGGCCGGATCATTGACCTGGCCCTTGACTAATGGGGCACAAAGCGCGCAGCGTGAGAAAACGTGAGAACCGCTCCGATATGTCCACGTTGTCATGGAAGCCTGCGGGCGCCGAGCGCGTGGTCCAGCGCGTGGCGGTGCCCCGAACACGGGGACGTGCTGCCGCTGCGACCTCCCCGGCATCCCGCCCCCGCCGCCCTGGAGGCGGTGCGCAAGATCGCCAGGGTGCCCGTGTGGCTGCCCTGGCCGCTGCCCCCCGGCTGGCTGGTGACCGGGTTCGCGGAGGCGGGCGACGAGCGTACCGGCACCCGGGCGAGCGTGACCGCGCTGTCCGGTCCGTCGGTCACCCAGGGCCCGGCCGACCTGCTGGTCGTGGCCGAGGAACCGGGCGCGGGAGTGGGGGCCGGGTTCGCCGGGCTGGACGGTCCGGACCCGGGGGAGGGCTTCGACGCGGGACCGCCGCACGCCAAGATCGACATCCGGGGGCACCCCGCCTCGCTGTGGTGCGTGCGGGCCGCCCCCGACCGGGCCGTCTACGCCGGGGAGGCGCTGGGGAACTGGCTGTGGACGATCTCCTGGCCCGCGGAGTCCGGGTGCCTGATCGCGCTCGCCGAGCTGAGCCTGCGCGACCTGCGGGAGAACGACCAGGACCTGGATCTGCCCTACGGGGCCCTTTCGCCGAGGCTGCCGGACGGCGACGCGAGCTGATTTCGCGAACTGCTCGCGAATTCCCTGCGAGCCCTCGCGAACGCTGTGTTCTCTCATCCGGACGGGATAGGGTCTCCCCCGTGACAGCGCGTATCGAGAAAGTGGTGACCGAAGGCGTCGTCGACGTCGATGGTGTCGAGCACAAGGTGGCGAACAACACCTACATCCTGGGTGACGACGACGAGGTCATCGTCATCGATCCCGCGCGCGACGCGGAGAAGATCATGGAGCAGGTGGGCGAGCGCGACGTGCTCGCCGTCGTGTGCACCCACGGGCTCGCCGACCACGTCGGCGCGGCCATCGAGGTGGCGTCCCGCGACGAGGCGGTGGTCGCCCTGCATCCGAAGGACCGCAGGCTGTGGCGGGAGACCTGGACGGAGACCTGGCCCGACATCGACATGGAGGACGAGGGCCTGTTCGGCGTGGCCGACGTCCGCCTGGAGGTCATCGCCACTCCGGGCATCACCCAGGGCGGCGTGTCGCTGCTGTGCGAGGAACTGGGCGCGGTCTTCACCGGCAAGACCCTCCAGGCCGACGGGCCGGGCAGGCTGGGCGGTGAATACCCGGCGCTGGCCGACCAGCTCACCGCGATCGGCGAGCGGCTGTTCACCCTGCCGCACGCCACGCGGGTCCTGCCGGCGCACGGCGAGGAGACCACGATCGGCGACCAGGAGCGTCACTTCGACGACTGGATCTCCGGCTCGCTGACCGCCCAGGACGCCCCACCGGCCGCCGAGTCGCCGCTGCCCGACGGCACGTCCGTCTCCGGCATCCGCCTCAACCTCGGCGACGACTGACCGGGTCCTGATCCGGAAGGTCAGTCCGCGCTCGCGAAAGTGCGGAAGTGGTCCGCGGCGAAGTCGCGAAAGCGACCGGCCGCCGCGGACAGATAGGCGTCGCGCCGCCACACCATGCGAAGCATGCGCCGGGCCTCGGGCGTGTCCAGGCGCACCCAGGCGACCGGCGCGTGCGGAGCGGCCCGCAGCGACACCGCCGGGACCAGCCCGACCCCCAGGCCCGCCGTACCGGCCATTGGCAGGGGCAGGACCGGTACGGCCTTCGCGGCGACCGCGACGGCCGCCGCGCTGCCGGTCCTCGTGCTCGCCGCCGCCCCGCACCCCTACGTGCTGACCTCCACGGTGGACCCGCGACACGGCATGACCATGGCCCAGGCGGTGGCGGACGAGGCGACGCTGTGGCCGCTGACCGCGTTCGCCGTCGTGGTGGTCCCGCTCATGCTCGCGTACCAGATCTGGACCTGGCGGTCCTACCGCGGCCGGGTGGACGCGAACGACGCGCCCGTACCGCTCACGCTCGAAGGGCGCTGACGGCCCTCACCCGCACTCGCCGTCCGCCGGGCAGGCGGAGGACGGCACGGACACCGGCCGGGACTCCGTCTCCCGGTCGTCCGCGTCGAGCAGCCGGGTGACCGCCGCGGCCAGGGTCATGTCGTCCACCACGCCGAACTGGTGCCCACGCAGGTTGCCCTCGCGGTCGATGAGCACGGTGGACGGGGTGCCGCGCATCCGGTACCGGCCGAAGGTGACCGGCGTCGGGTCATCGGCGTTGTGCGCGTCGACCCCGACCGGGAAGCCGATCCGGTACTCGTACAGGAACGCCTTGAGGCTGGGCGGGGTCATGGCCTCGTGGTGCTCGAACACGCTGTGCAGGCCGATCACGGCGAGCTCGTCGCCGAAGGTCTGGTTCAGCCGGGCGACCTGGGGCAGGCCGTGGGCCACGCACCCCGGGCAGAGCATCTGGAACGCCTCCAGCACCACCACCCGGCCGCGCAGCGCGGCGAGGTCCAGCGGGTCGCTGTTGAACCATTGGGTTGTCGTCCACGGTGGCGCCGCGGTGACGGGGGTGGACGGAGGAGAGGCGACGATCGACACGGTTGCTCCTTAGCGCTTGTTGTGCCGTCTCCGGAGGACATGCCACACTATAGCTAGGAGTCCTACCTACTTTCGATAGTGCAACCATCGGCTCAGATGATCCGGAAATTCGAACCGCTTACCGAGGATGACCGCCTCATCGCGCGCCGTGGCCGCGCGATGGGTCACCGGCCTCGAATGCGCGCGCGGTTCAGGGGGCTGCATGCGGTCCGCGTGCTCGCCGGGCTACCGTAGCGACCAGGCCGATGTGACGTGCCGGAGGTTGCCCGGCACGGCACTCCGGCCCCGCGATCGCCGTCAGACCCGCAAGATCCAAAAGATCAACGAGATTCGACGAATTCGACGAGTGAAAGAGTGACGATGACGTTCGAGGACAATACCGAACCTCTGACCACGGCAGCAGGGGCTCCGGTCGCCGACAACCAGAACAGCCTGACCGCCGGGCCGCGCGGGCCGGTGCTGCTCCAGGACCTCTGGTTGCTGGAGAAGCTCGCCCACTTCGATCGCGAGGTCATCCCGGAACGGCGTATGCACGCCAAGGGCTCCGGCGCCTTCGGCCGCTTCACCGTGACCCACGACATCACCCACTACACCAGCGCCGCGCTGTTCGCCCAGGTCGGCAACACGTGCGAGACGTTCACGCGGTTCTCCACCGTGGCCGGTGAGCGTGGCGCCGCCGACGCCGAGCGCGACATCCGCGGCTTCGCCACCCGGTTCTATACCACCCAGGGCAACTGGGACCTGGTGGGCAACAACACGCCAGTCTTCTTTTTCCGCGACCCGCTGAAGTTCCCCGACCTGAACCGCGCCGTCAAGCGCGACCCCAGGACGAACATGCGCGACCCGGAGAACAACTGGGGCTTTTGGACCAACCTCCCGGAGACCCTGCTCCAGGTCACGATCATCATGAGCGACCGTGGCATTCCGAAGTCCTACCGTCACATGCACGGCTTCGGCTCGCACACCTTCAGCATGATCAACGCCGCGGGCGAGCGTAACTGGGTGAAGTTCCACTGGCGCACCCAGCAGGGCATCGAGAACCTCACCGACGCCGAGGCCGGCGCGCTCATCGGCGACGACCGCGAGTCGCACCAGCGCGACCTGTACGAGGCCATCGAGGGCGGCGACTTCCCCAAGTGGAAGCTGTACATCCAGGTCATGCCGGAGGCCGACGCCGCGACGTACCGGTTCCACCCCTTCGACCTCACCAAGGTCTGGAGCAAGGCCGACTACCCGCTCATCGAGGTCGGCGAGCTGGAGCTGAACCGCAACCCGGAGAACTACTTCGCCGACGTCGAGCAGGCGGCGTTCACCCCGGCCAACGTCGTTCCCGGCATCTCCTTCAGCCCCGACCGGATGCTGCAGGGCCGGTTGTTCTCCTACGGTGACGCCGCCCGCTACCGGGTCGGTGTCAACCACCACCAGATCCCGGTGAACTACCCGCGGGCCGCGGGCCTGGTCAACACCTACCACCGCGACGGCACCATGCGCGTGGACGGCAACCAGGGCAGCGTCCCCGGCATCGAGCCGAACAACTTCGGCCGGTGGCGCGAGCAGCCCGCCTACGCCGAGCCGGCGCAGGCCCTGGCCGGAGCCGCCGACCGGTACGACTTCCGGGCCGACGACGACAACTACTTCCAGCAGCCCGGTGACCTGTTCCGGCTGATGAACGGCGACCAGCGTCAGGCGCTGTTCGACAACACCGCGCGGGCCATCAAGGGCGCCCGCAAGGAGACCGTCGAGCGGCACATCGCCAACTGCACCCAGGCCGACCCCGAGTACGGGGCGGGCGTGCGCAAGGCGTGCGAGGCGCTCGGCGCGATCTGATCGACGGCGACCCCGGCGGCCCGGTTTCAACCGTGCTGTCGGGGTCGTTTGCTTTTGAGGGGGAACGCTCAGGCGCTTGCGGTTGCCGGGCGGTGCTCGGGGCAGTCGGTCTGCAGGTCGGTCAGCGCCAGCGGCGCCTTGAGCAGATGACAGTGATGCGGCGCGGCCGGGTCGGTGTGCTCGTCACGGCCGAAGAAACGGCAGGTGGTGCACATCCGCGCGACGCTCACCACGCCCCGGCGCTGAAGGTCGCCGATCACGTGCAGCAGGGTGTGCAGCGCCGCCGCGCGATCGCCGACCGGCAGCGCGGCCAGCGCGGCCAGCAGCGGCCCGTCCCAAGGCGCCAGCTCGCCCGCGACCGCCTCGCCCTCCTCGGTCAGGCTCAGCACCCGGCGGCGGCCGTCGAGCCCCGGTGAACGCGACACCAGCCCCTTGCGCTCCAGCGCCGTGACGGCGTCGGACATCGTCGGCGTCGTGACATCGAACTCCGCGGCGAGCGCGGCCACCTCCTTGCGCGCCCCGGACGGCCGGGACAGCGCGAGCACCGCCTGCTGCTGGAGCGGGGTCAGCCCGTGTGCGCGGGCGCTGCGCTGGGCGAGCGAACGCATGCCGTGTCCGAGCCGCTCAAGGGCGTCGGCCAGCCGCCGGTCCAGGTCGGCCGTGCCGCCGGGGTCGGCCACGTGCTCCGTCATGCAACCCGCCTCGAAAGCGTAGGACTCCTAATCAGAACTATGTTACGCGTCATCCCGGGATGTGCCCACCCGGTCATGCTCCGCCGGGGTCGTGTTCGGGCCGATCCTGTCGGTGGCGGCCGGTAACGTGTGGCGGGTAATGATCAGGTCGGGCGGTTCTGGCGGTTCTGGCGGGGGAAGGCGGTCCGTGGTGGAGCAACTGGGGCTCGACGGGATGCCGCGCCGGCTCTACTCCTGCACTCCCTCGCGGCTCAACAGCTGGCTCGACTGCCGGCGTCGCTACCGGTTCACCTACCTCGACCGGCCGTCGCCGCAGAAGGGGCCGCCCTGGGCGCACAACAGCGTGGGGGCCAGCGTCCACAACGCGCTGGCCGCCTGGTGGCGTGAGCCGTACGACCGGCGCACCCCCGCGATGGCCGGGGTGCTGCTGGGCAACGCCTGGATCACCGAGGGGTTCCGCGACCAGGAGCAGTCCACCGCCTGGCGCGACCGCGCCCGGCACATGGTGACCGGCTACACCGCGACCCTCGACCCCGGCCACGACCCGATCGGCGTCGAGCGCACCGTCGCCACCCGCACCGCCGCGATGGCCCTGTCCGGCCGGGTCGACCGCATCGACCAGCGCGGCGACGAGCTGGTCATCGTCGACTACAAGACCGGCCGCCGCCCACTCGACACCGACGACGCGCGTTCCTCACTCGCGCTGGCCGTCTACGCCGTGGCCGCCGCCCGGGTCATGCGCCGCCCGTGCCACCGGGTCGAGCTGCACCACCTGCCGACCGCCTCGATCGTGGAGTGGGAGCACACCGACGAGTCCCTGGCCCGGCACATCGGCCGCGCCGACGAGATCGCCATCGAGGCGTCGGCGGCCGACGAACGCTACCGCGCCTGGGCCGCCACCAAGCCCCGGCCCCGCACCCGGGGCGACGACGCACCCCGCACCCCACCAGAGGTCCCCGCCGAGATCGCCGACCTGTTCCCGGCCACCCCGGGCCCACTGTGCGCCTGGTGCGACTTCCGCCGCCACTGCCCCGAGGGCCAAACCGCCTCCACCCCCCGCCAACCCTGGGACGGCCTGGCCGACGACTGACCCGGCCCCGGCCCTCCACGGCGTCCAGGGGAAGTGACACGGAGATGTGGCTTGCCACCCATGGCCTTCGCTTCGCTCAGCCGCGTACCCCATGGCCATGGCCTTCGCTTCGCTCAGCCGCTTTCCTGCGTGTCGGGCTTCGCCCGACCCCGGTGCCGCGCCGTTCGCCTGCTGATCTTTGAGGGTTGGCGGGGTGAACGGTACGGCACGCCGTGGTGTCCGCCGCTGCGCCGTACGGGGCCGGTCCCTGTGTCCGGTGTTTCGCGTGCGTCGTGGCCGGTCGCCGTTCCCAGCACCGGCCCGAACGCCCCCAGGTTGTCCGATGCTCGCCCGCCATCCCCCTCAGAACCGCGCTCCGCATGGCCTTCGCTTCGCTCAGCCGCTTTCCCGCCTGTCGGGCTTCGCCCGACCTCGCTACCGCGCCGTTCGCCCGCTGGCCTGCGGGAAGGGCTGGACATGGGGGCGATGGGAGCACGGCTTGTTCTCGGCTGTGTGTCATGGGCACGGCGTGCCGTGGTGTTCGCCGCTGCGCCGTACGTGGCTGGTCCCTGTGTCCGGCGTTTCGCGTGCGTCGTGGCCGGTCGTCGTTCTCAGTCGCCATCGCCGCCCATGCGGTGACCACGCATGCCACAGCGAGCGGAGCCATCCCATTGGACGCTGCGATATGGGCTGGCAAGCTGAAGCCCCCGGTCGAGCGTCGCGGATTCCGGCGGGCGCAAGCGGGTTGCAGCAGTTGCCGTCGCCGCTGGGGTGCGGGTGAGGAGGTGATGGTGGGTGGTGTTCGGCTCGCCGGCCAGTATCACTTATCCCATCAACGATGAAGCTGTTCGTCAAACCTCTGCCGTGAAGGGTTGACATCACACAGAGGAAGACGTAACGCTGAAATTGTGCTCATTGAAACGCTTATGGAGGGGGAGTGAGACAGATGCCCACCACGGCAGATCTAAACACATTGGTCGAATCCCTGCGGATCGAGCCCGTAGGATCTACCGTGCTTTATCCCGGCCAGAATCTGCAAGTGAAACTCGCCCCGGATCCGGCGACTCTCAGCGTTTCTGATCTATCTGGCGCTATCCCCGTGGAGGTGCCAGTCAAGCTCAAAGAGATCACTTGGCAGATATTTTTGGACGCCGCATCCGCAAGTGAACTCATTATAGACAAAGACTACGCCGCTCCTTTCGGAGTGAACGCGCCCCATCCCACCTTTGCCTTCGACCCCGATCTATTCTCCCCTTCACTGGACGATCCACCTCCTTCGCCAAAGTCGCCTGCAATAGGGGCAGTGGTGAAGCTGTCCACCCTCCCAGGGGTACTTCCAAATGTGATCGAAAGCGACAAGGTTCGCCTGCCCGTTCGGCTACCGATCCAGGTAATGCCGCTACCGTTCCCAGCCGTGCTTGCCCTCTTCCTCCATACGAACTTCGACCGTGGCGCCGTCCTTCTCGTGGTGCCCGGAGACTCTAGAATCGTCACGGTCGAAAAGCTTACCGATTCTCTCGAAGAGCTGCGGTCCACCCTTTCCGCGCTCAACTCCATCGGCCTCACCAAGTTCTCAGGAATTCTCGGGCCTGTACAGACGGTGCTGACAAAGATCGAATCTCAGCCTCATATCCACATAAGGGTCACGAACCAGATAAGGAATCTCAACCACATTACGCTTATCGATAAATTTTGGGATCTCTTCGGCTGGAGGTCGATCGAGGCGGATGACGAACTCAGCTCTCTTGCGCTGCTGGGAGCCTCACAGAAAGTTGAATTGTTCGAGCTCAAAGGGTGGGCAACCGAGGTAAGCATACCTTGGTTTGTGCCCTTTACGGTTAGGGGTGGAGAATTTACACTGGAAACCAATGCAGACAAGCCGTACTCACTGGTACGCGATCTCAGATCCAAAAATCCGGCCTCCGATCCCAGCGACACTCTCAAGGTGACCGCGCCCCCAAGCGGCGACTTCAACGACTCGCTGTCCTCTCTTAGATTCGTGCCGACCGGCCCGCTATCGTGACTCTCCATCTGTCCCATGTTCTCTTCTGCGGGTCGACGACAGCGTCTCGATCACCGAGGCAGCCCGGACCTTGAGGATCGGCCGATCCACCGCTTACCAAGCCCCTGGCAGGCCGCGCCGCCATCCCCCGATCCGGTCGATTCACGCCCGGCGCCGTCCATCGAGGACGGCCTCGGCCAGCTGGTCGAGGCCGGTCAGCAGTAGCTCGCGCCGGCCGACTCCATCACCCTCGCCGCGAGGATGAGGGTGCCACGCGTTGTATGTCGGGTCGGCCACGTTCGATGCCCAAGACGTCATCGCCCGCGCGGAAGACCCGGACGATGACGAGGACGGGCCATGACGAGAGCGACGACGAGCACCGGCCCGAGCGCCCCCAGGTTGTCCGGTGCTCGCCCGCCGTCCCTTCGAACCGCGCTCCGCATGGCCTTCGCTTCGCTCAGCCGCCTTCCTGCCCGTCGGGCTTCGCCCGACGCCGGTACCGCGCCGTCCGTCCGTTGATCCTGGGGAGGGCTGGGCAAGGGGGCGATGGGAGCACGGCTTGTTCTCGGGTGCGTGTCATGGGTACGGCATGCCGTGGTGTTCGCCGCTGCGCCGTACGGGGCTGGTCCCTGTGTCCGGCGTTTCGCGTGCGTCGTGGCCGGTCGTCGTTCTCAGCACCGGCTCAAACGCCCCCAGGTTGTCCGTTGCGCGCCGCCCGCGTGTCGGCGGCCGAGTCTGGGGCCCTCCACTCGGGTCCGTGACACCACCCGAAAGTAGCTCTGTGTAGTTCCTTTGCTGTGGGTGATGGTTTGGGGAAGCGGGCGGATGCTTGGTCGTGTCGGTTAACGGTCGTCTGTCGACACTGCGGAGCGGGCCCGGCGCACCCGGCCTCTGAGCGTCGGCAACCCGTGTCGGGAAACTACGACGGAAAACCTGTCGGTCGGGCTATTTCGACAGATGTTGATCGGATACGCCCGTGTCTCGACCGCCGACCAGAATCCCGCTCATCAGACCAACGCGTTGATGCGCGCCGGAGTCGCCGAAGCCGACATTTCCACCGACACCGCCAGCGGCGCGAAGGCCTCGCGTCCAGAGTTCGATCTCATTCTCAAGCTGCTCCGCGGCGGCGACACCCTCAAGATCACTCGGCTGGACCGGCTCAGCCGTTCGGTGCTGCACCTGGTCACCCTCGGCGCCGAGCTGCGTGAGCGCGGGGTCGGCCCGCACGTCATCGAGTAGGGCATCGACACCACCACCGTGGAAGGCCGCGCGATGTTCGGGATGCTGTCGGTCCTGGCCGAGCTGCAGCGCGAGCTCATCGTCGCCAACACCCGTGACGGCCTGCCGCCGCGCACGCCCGTGGCCGTAAAGGCGGCCGGCGCCCACGACTGTCCGGTGAGCAGATCGCCCTCGCCCAGGAGCTGTACGACTCCGGCGACAAGACCCGTCCAGAAGGACGACAAGACCGTCCAGAAGATCGCCGACATCTTCGGCGTGCCTCGCACCACCGTGTACGGCCATCTGGACAAGACGACGGTCGGCGCTCGCCCCCGGGCCCGCAAGCCCAGGAACACGAGGACCGCGGCCTCGAAAGAGGGCACCGCGTGATCGCCGTACCCGCGTCATGGCGTGTCAGTGGGTGAACGGGAGGCCGGTGCTTTCGGTGAGGAGGGCGCGTATCTCGCGTTCGGTCTTCTTGAACGCCGTGACGCACGTCCCGGAGCACTCCATCAGTGAACCTTTTTCAACCGGTCGCTTGGACCAGGTCAGGGGCGTCTCCATCAGGCTCGGGCCGGGCCTGATGCCGCGGCAGGACGCCTGGTCAAGCGGATACGGCATCTCGCATACCGCCTCTGACCTGGGAACCTGAGGTTGAAAAAGGTTCAGTCTCCACATGATCGATAGCCCGCTTTTGAACTCGTAATGAATAGGTCGTCGGTTCGATTCCGACAGGCGGCTCCACCTCAAAGCCCCCTTCCGATCATGGAAGGGGGCTTTTGCTAACGGGCTTGCTAAAGGCAGGCTGGACGCCGGCATGACCTCATCCAACAAACCGTGGGACACCGCCGCCGGTCAGCGTTGCAGCTCGCCACAAGGCGGCGGATGCAAGAGGCGACGCCACCGATCACGCCAGCGCGTCGTTTTCGGCTGTCTGGTGTCCCGTGTCCGGTTCAGAGGCGGTCTCGCGTTGGAATGAGCGGCTGGTGAATCCGTGTCGACGTGCGCCGGCGACGATAGCGAGCGCCGGGAGCAGGAGCGCGAGCGTGATCCAGCTCAAGGAGGGGGGTCCCAGCACGTTGAGGGTGATACCACCGATGATCCCGCCTGTGGCGATCGCGATGTTCCAGCATGTGGTGAGGAGTGCTTGTGCGACGTCGCCCGCTGCGCCTGCGGCGTCAGCGATCGCGGTTTGCAGCAGGGTTGAAGCACCGCCGAACGCGAGTCCCCACAGGGCTGCACTGGCGTACACGAGGGCGGGGTTGCCAGAGAAGACGCTCAGGATGAGAGCGGCTGTGGCCAGGAGCGCGCAGGCCAAAATCATGAGCTTGCGCAGGTGCCGGTCGATGAGTGCGCCGGTGAGCCAGATGCTCACGAGCGAGATCAGGCCGAAGGTGAGCAGCACCGAATCGACCTGACCCGCCATGCCGAGCGGAGCCAGGAACGGGGCGATGTAGGTGAAGAGGATGTTGTGTGCGAACACGAACATCAACGTCACGACGAGGATCGGGGCGACTCCGGGCAGACGGAACGTGTGGGCCAGCGGCAGTCGTGCGCCCTTGGATTGGCCGGGGAAGTTCGGAACGGTGGCGATCACCCATACGATCAGTGCGAGAGTGACCAGCGTGATGATCCCGAACGCGAATCGCCATTCGACGGCCTTGGCCAGGAACGCGGCTGCGGGGACCCCGACGGACAGTGCCACGGTCCCGCCCGCCATCGCGATGGCCATGGCCTTGCCGCGCTGGTGTGCGGGAACCATCCTCCGGGCGTAACCGGCAAGGAGCGCCCAGAGCATGCCGCCGACGATGCCGCCGAGGAACCGCGCGGCCAGGGTGAGCGCGAAACTGTCGGAAAAGGCCGTGACCGTGTTGGCGACCGCGAACCCGGAGATCGCGAACAGCAGCAGGTTCTTGCGTCGCCAGCCGATCGTGGCTCTCGTGAGAGGGACCGCCGCGAGAATCGCCCCGATCGCGAAGACCGTGACGCTCTGCCCCGCAGCCGCCTCGCTCACTCCCAGGTCGCGGCTCATCTGCGACAGCATCCCAGCGGGCATCGTCTCCGTCAGGAGCGTGATGAACCCCGTGGCAGCCAGAGCCAGCAGACCCGCGAGCGGGAACCGTGCGTCAACGGCGGAGAGGGGTGGTGATGTATCCGTTCGTGTCATACCCTGATCATCAATGTATGACATTGATGTGAGGGTCAAGTCCGGCTGCATCGGAGCCCGGACACGAAGGGTGTGGGGATGAAGATCGGCGAGCTCTCCCGGCGCACGGACACGCCGGTGCGGATGCTCCGCTACTACGAGGAACAGGGGCTGATCCACTCCGAACGGCTCCCCAACGGGTACCGGAGCTACGAGGACTACGTTGTCGACCGGGTGCGGCAGGTGCGGGGCCTCCTCGAAGTAGGCCTGCCCACCCGGATCATCAAGCAGATCCTTCCCTGCCTGGACGGCTCAAGGGCGATATACCTGCCCTACGTCACCCCAGACATGATTGCGACACTCGAACGCGAACGCGACCGCATGGCAGAGAAGATCGAATGCTTCACGAAAAACCACCGAGCTATCAACGACTACCTCGACGCCGTGAGCCACGAAATCCGAGCTTCCTGATGAGACGCCCCAGTGCGTCTTGAGCCGCCCCGGGCTCGTTGGAGACTCTGATCGCGCATTGCGACGGTGTCTCGCCGATGTCCATCTTTCCCATGGGCAGCGCCCACTGGCAGGCCGCCGGAGAGCATGCCGTCGTCATGGTCAGGTCCGATGGGCGTCAGCCCGCCGAGCAGGCGCTGGAGTTCGCCGGGCGGTTGACCGCGAACGAGCTGTTGAACACCGCGCTGACGAACGCGATCGCCCGTGCGTGGATGGCCGGTTACCGGCAAGGGCGCAGCGACGCCGCCGACCGCCGCAGGTGAGGACTTTCTACCGCGCGGCGGCGCGACGAGGCCGAGATCTACGCCGTGGCGGTGGTCGTCTGCTGCGCGGCCAGGCCGAGGGCCAGGTGCCTGTTCATGTCCAGTTCCAGCCGTCCGTACAGGTTGAGATGGGTCCAGAACAGCGCCGACAAGCCACGCAGATCCTCGGGTGTGAGCCGTGCGCGCAGTTTCGGGTCGTCGTGCAGGATGATTTGGATCAGGTGGGTATTGAGGTAGCCGATCGTGGCCTGGACCAGGTGGAGGGCGAGCGCGGAGACCTCGACGTGCTCACGGTCGTCGCCGGTCAGGTCACCGGCCTTGCCGTAGAAGATGTCCTTGTTCGCCGAGTTCCAGTTCTCCACCACGTTCAGCCCTCGTGAATCTCCCGTCTGAGCTCTTCGTCGGCGAGATGGTCGCAGATGAAGATCGTGCGGATCACGCGCCCCAGCTCCTCGATGGCCTGGTAGGTGGGGTGCTTGGGTCCGCCGCGGGTGAAACGCCGCAGCATCTGGTGCGCCTCGGCGGTCTTCAGGGGCAGCGCGGTGGCGTACTTGACCATCTGGTCGTAGTTGCGGGTGATCAGGTCCCGGTCGATGGCCTTGTTAGACAGCACCTCGTCGAGATGCGGCCAGGTCTCGTCTTCGCCGACGCCCGGCCGGTACAGCCGCGCCGACCCGATGTTCTTGAGCCGGCGCAGCAGGTTGAAGTTCAGCAGGTGCGCGAACGCGAACCCCACGATTGAAGCACCGTGGGCATCTGTGTACTGGCGATCGATCTCCGCGCTGGTCAGGTGCCGGAGCAGGCCCTCGATCATCGAGGCCATCTTGGACGCCGTCGTGCTTGTGACCTGCGAATATATGCAGGCCGATCTCCGTTCGACGTGCCAGTACACCATGATCCCGGGCCCGCCGTATCGCTGGTGCCACTCGGTCATGAAGTTCGCCGGCCAGGATCCGAACGTGCGCGAGTCCGACGCGCACGAGGTGCCCGGCCCCCACAGGCCGGTGCGGCGATTCGATTGGAACCAGGGGCGGCCGTCCCAGGCGAGCTTCGCTGGATTCGCCCTCGTGAGCGCGTTCTCCTTGCGACTGCCGTTCGGGGCGTCATAGTTGCCGGGGAAGACCTTGGCCGAGCCGTCAGGGTTGGCCGGTACGGTGTCGTTCGGCTTGGTGAAGGCCTTGTGGATGTGCCTGGCCACGTCGCCTCGTTCAGCATCAGCCGTCTCCATGACGTAGATCCTTTCCGCCTGATAGAGGACGCAGGCGCCTTTCATCCGCGGGCTGTCCTGGAGGGGAATGTTCGGCAGCCGGCCTCCTGGGCCGAAGGTCAGGCTGTCGCAGCGGATCTTAGGGCCGGGTAGATCACCTCACGGGCCAGCTCCTCGGGCAGGTCCAGGGCGGCCTGCGCGATGCGGACCAGGATGCCGTTCTTGCCGTGCACCCGGCGGAACTCCTCGCCGATCTCCCGCTCGACCTTCCGCTCGGCCCGCAGACTGATCTTGTGGACGAGCTGGATCAGCAGCTCCACCAGCCCATCGATCATCTCGGCCCTGCGGACATGACACAGCGCCGCCAGCAGCGTCAGACGGATCGGCTTCGGGCAGGCCTCAAGATCCGACGGGTACATCTTCATCGCCCGCGCCCGCCACCCGGCCACGACCTTCTCGGAGATGTCGGCGAGGCTGAACAGGTCGTCCGGCAGTCCGATCGCCTTCACCCGCTCCAGCTTGACGATCTCGGTCGGCAGCGTGTCCAGCGTCAGCGGCCCCGGATCCTCCTTCAGCTCCTGCAGGAAGCTACGCCCGCCGCCGGCGGCGACCGAATCAGGGTCGGAGACCTTCAGCAGGTCCTTCAGCTTGGCGACCGTGCCTGGCGGCGACCGGGACACGGTCCCGGCGGTGAACTGCCGCTCGATCCGGCCCGGCGTCGGCGGCTCGATCTTCTCCTGGTGGCGGCGTGCCAACAACGCCGCCCGCAGTCGGTCCCGCGGCATCTCCGCCGGACAGATGTCGGAGGCCAGCCACACGATCAGCTTGTCCTCGTCCCCGACCGCCGGCTCACAGAACCCGTAGAACTCCCGGATCTGCTTGCGGTGATCGGTCACCTGACGCGCGGTGAAGTCGTACCCGGTGAACCGCTCCGGATCGACCTTGACCTGCCCGGCCATGAACTCCACCGCGGGCCTGGGCACGTCCTCCCGGCGCGGGAACCGCGCCTCCAGCTCGAAGTGCTTCAGCATCAGGCTGAAGCCCAGCCTCGTCGCCCCGGTCTTGTTGCCCACCAGGGCGAACTCATCCTCATCCAGCGTCCAGCACGCGATGAGGTCCTCCAGCTCCCACTCCCGCCGCATAGCCCAGGGGCCCCTTTCTTCGTAACCGATCAGCTACGGAGCAACCTTTCGGGTGGTGACACGGACCCGAGTGGAGGGGCTCTGGGTCAGTCCTCTGTACTGGGGGTGGGGTGGCGGATGGTGTGGCGGAAGCGGGCCGGAGGCTGGGCGCGGAGGCGACGGAAGGCGCGGTTGAAGGCGTGGACCGAGGCGTAGCCGACGGAGCGGGCGATGGTCTCCACGCTGTCGTCGGAGTCGCGCAGTCTGCGGGCCGCGAGGTCCATTCGCCACTGGGTCAGGTAGGCGCCGGGGGTCTGGCCCGTGACGTCCTGGAAGCGGCGGGTCAGGGTGGAGCGGGAGACCGCGAGGTCGCGGGCCAGGGTGTCGGTGGTCCACGGGCGGTCGGGCCGTTGGTGCATGCGGGTCATGGCGTCGGTGACCAGCGGGTCGGCGAGGGCGCCGAGCCAGCAGCCGCGGGTGAGGTCGGGGTGGGTGCGCAGCCAGTGGCGGAGCAGCTGCACGAGGATGACGTCGATCAGCCGGTCGAGCACCACCGTGGTGGCGATCTGCGGGTCGCCGGTCTCGCGGGCGAGCATGCGTACGGTGTCGTCAAGGCCGCTGTTCGCCCGGCCGCCGCGGATGTGGACGACCGGCGGGAGCAGGTCGAACACCCGCAGCGAGACCGCGCGGTCGTGCCGGTAGGAGGCGCCGAGCAGGTGGGTGCGCGGCTCGCCGGACCCCAGACGTACCGGGGCGCCCGAGTGGGCCGACTCCTCGGCCAGCGTCAGGTCGCAGGCCAGCGGAGTGCGGTGCGCGGCGTCGGCGATGCTGTGCGCAGCGCCGGTGGGCAGCAGCACCACGTCGCCGGGCAGCAGCTCTATCGGGCCCCCGCCGCCCGGGAGGTCGGGGGTCAGCCAGGCGGTGCCGGTGGCCATCGCGTACAGCACCGCGTCGGCGTTGCGCGCCCAGGTCACCCCCCAGTCGTCGCCGCCGTCGATGCGGATCGCCACGGTGCCGCGCACCCCTGCCGCCGACAGCGCGTCGGCCAGTACGTCCATGGCCGTTACCATAACACCGTACGAGTCGCCAAACCGGGCCTCGTGCCACAAACGGGCAAAGCAACGCGTCAAACAGACATCGCCTGAGCCATCACCCCCTCCATATGGTGATTTCAAGCAAGCCGCAGGATCACCGAAGGAGTTCTCCGATGGCTCTCGCCGAAACCGGCTACACCGCCGTGCGCCTCACCCGCGAAGGCGCCGTGGTCACCCTCACCCTGGACAACCCGCCGATCAACACCCTGGACAAGGCGCTGGCCACCGACCTGTTCCGGTTCGTGCGCTCGGTCAGGGACGACGAATCGGTCCGCGTGATCGTCGTGGAGAGCGCGGACGCCGAGTTCTTCTCCGCGCACGCCGACCTCAAGTGGATGTTCGAGCCTGAGGAGCTGACCACCCTGGCCGACCCCGGCGGCGACCCGAACCTCAACCCGCTCCAGCAGTTGCACGAGCGGTTCCGCACCCTGCCGCAGGTCACCATCGCCAAGCTGCGCGGCCGGGCGCGGGCCGGCGGCGTCGAGCTGGCCATGGCCGCCGACATGCGCTTCGCCGCGGCCGGTGCGACCTGGCTGGCCCAGCCGGAGACCCGGATGGGCATCTTCCCCGGCGGCGGCGGCACGCAGTACCTCACCCGGCTGGTCGGGCGGGCCCGCGCGCTGGAGATCGTCCTCGGGGCCGAGCTGTTCGGCACCGACCTGGCCGAACGCTACGGCTGGATCAACCGCGCGATCGACCCGGCGGGCCTGGACGCCTTCGTCACCGCGCTCGCGCACCGGATCGCCGCCCTGCCGCCCGGCGTCGCCGAGGCCGCCAAGCAGGCCATCGACGCGGCCGAGGCCGGCGGCCCGGTACCGGACCTGCGCGAGGAGGGCCGGGCGCACGCCAAGGTCTACCCGGCCCCGCAGGTCGTCGTTGACCGGATGCGCCGCGCGGTCGAGGCCGGCGCGCAGACCCGGGACGCCGAACTGGACCTGGAGGGCCTGTTCGACGCCCTCGACGCGACCGGCTGATCAGCGACCGGCTCATCGCAAGATCAGGGGCGGGCCGGCCAGCGGCGGGGGTCGCCGAGGCCGCGCAGGCCCTTGGCGGTGTCGTAGCCGGCCGCCGCGAAGCGTTCCCGGGAGGCCGCCAGCATGGCCCGCGTGCTCGGCATGAACGCCTTGTGGTGGACGCGTTCGGGGACCTGGTTCATGGTGAACCGGAAGGCGGCCAGCGCCGCCGTCACGAGCGGCGCGGGGACCTCGGGCAGCACCCCGTACATCCGCCTGGCCCAGGCGGGCAGCGTGTAGTAGCACAGCGCGCCGAACGGGAAGTACACCGGCTTTCCGGGGCTGAGGTGCCGCAGGTCCTCCGGCAGCCGCGGCCACAGCAGGAAGCGCACGGCCGAGGCCGCTTCAGGGGTGAGCCTCAGGGAGGGGCGGATCGCCGCGAAGTACGCGCGCATCTCGGCCAGCGACCCGGGCACGTCCTCCGGGTGCAGGCCCACGTAGGCGGCGCTGCGGCGCTGTTCGGCCAGGTAGCGGTCCGCCTGCCGGTCGGTCAGCCGCAGCCCGCCGCGCCTGGCCGTCTCCAGGTAGGAGCTGACCTCCGCGCAGTGCACCCACAGCAGCAGTTCGGGGTCGTCCACCCGGTGCAGCCCGCCGGTGTCCGGGTCCTTGATCCGCAGCGAGCGGTGGATGCCGCGCACCCGCCTGCCGATCTCCTCGGCGTCCTGCGGGCTGCCGTAGGTGACGCGCCCGACGAAGTCCGCGGTGCGGCGGAGCCGGCCGAACGGGTCCTCCTGGAAGTCGGAGTTCTGCCAGACGCCGCGGATGGCGAGCGGGTGCAGGGCCTGGAGCATCAGCCCGCGTACTCCGCCGACCCACATGGCGCGGTCGATGTGGACCCGCCAGGTGACCGTGTGCGGGGGGCTGGACCACGATTTCCGTCTCGTTCCCCATATAGGGGTAATAATCTCGCGAGCCCCCGGCGATCCGGCAAGCGGGTCAGAACGGGCCGTGGTATCCGGTCTCGGCCAGGTTCCAGAACCTGATCAGCGCGGCGGCCGTGGTCTCCGGCGCCTCCACCGCGGGGGAGTGGGCCGCGCCGGGCACCACCACGCAGTCGGCGTCGAGCCGCCCGGCCATATCGGCCTGCGACTCGGGCGGCCAGCCGTCGTCGTGCTCCCCGAACAGGACCAGGGTGGGCACCTCGATCTCGGCCAGCTCGTCGGTGCGGTCGCGCGCGGTCAGCACCTCGTGGGCCATGGTGGCCAGGCCGGTCACCGAGTTGGCCAGCAGCCGCTTGTGCAGGAACGCCCTGATCTCGTCGGACACGCCCGCCGCGATGCACTCGGGCTCCAGGCGTTCGTTCCAGATGCGCTCCACGCCGCGCTCGGGCAGCTCGTCCATCATGACCCGGCCGAACCGCTCGCGCCGTCCGACGATCGCCGCGGGGCCGGTGCTCATCAGCGTGTAGGAGGCGAACTTCGTGCGGCCGTCGATCACCGCCTCACGGGTGACCAGCCCGCCGAAGGAGTGGCCGACCAGGTGCAGCGGTTCACCGCCGGAGATCTCCTGGCAGAGCGAGTCGATGTCGTCGCCCAGCGCCGGGCAGCGGTAGGCCCGCGGGTCTTCCGGGCCGGAGGTCTCGTACTGGCCGCGCATGTCGATCGCGATCACCCGGCGGCCGGACTGGGCCAGCGGCTGCATGATCGCCAGGAAGTCCTCTTTGCTGCCGGTGAGCCCGGGAACCAGGATCGCCGGCCAGCGCTCGGGGACCCCGCTGATCGGAAGCGCCTCCAAGACGGCGAAGGCCCCGGTGGCGGTCTCGATCCGGTCGGAGCGGACGCCTTCCGGCAGGGTCAGAAAACGCGGCGTACTCACGTGTGACCACAATACCCAGCGCCGACCCCTGCGACACCGCCGTAATGCTTACGCTGGTGCTAGCGGGGTGGTAGCGAAATTTCATGACCAATGGGTCGAAAGCGAGAAGGGCTGTCCGGAACGGTTGCGGACAGCCCGTTGCGCTTCGGCGCCCGCCCGGGCCTCGACGGCCGGGCGGGGGCCTCACCTGGGGTGGTCAGTTACGGCGGACGTTGTTCCCGCGAGGACGGCCACCGCCGCCACCGCCGGCCGGGCGGCGCCGGCGCTGGGTGCTGCGCTCGGTCGCGGCCGAGGGCGCGATGTCGTCGTCGTCCGTGGCCAGATCGGGCGACCGGAAGATCACCGTGAAGGGGCTCGCCGGGATGATCCGCTCGGCCTCGCGCCGCGTGGCGTTGGCGTGCTCCATGCCACTCACCTCCTGGGTGTGGAAACGATCGACGGGGAAGTCGCCATAGTCGCCGTGGTCATCGGCGTCGGCGTCGTCATAGTCGTCGTCGAAGTCGTCCTGGTCGTCGTCGTCTTGATCGTCATAGTCCTCGTCGTAGTCGTGGTCATAGGCGTCGCCACGGCCCTGCGTGCGCGGGGCCTCCGGCTCGATGGGCACGATCTCCACTGCTTCCGCCACTTCTGCCGTGTCTGTGGCCGTTGTGGCCTGTGCGGCTTCTGCGGCTTCCGCGGCGATGGTCGTGACCGGTCCGGCGGCGGCCTCCTCCATGGCCCGGCCGCCCCTGGTACGGCGGCGCTGGCGGGTGCGGGACGGACGTTCGCGGCGCTCCTCGCCGTCTCCGTCGCCGTCCCTGACCCGGTCCCGATCGCGGTCCCGAGTACGGTCGCGGTCCCGATCGCGGTCGCGGTCCCGGTCCCGGTCGCGTGGCCGGGAGTCGCGGCGACCCCCACGGCCGCGCGGCCTGCCGGTCTCGCCCAGGTCCTCGATCTCCTCGGCGTCCAGCCCGGCCCGGGAGCGCTTCTCCCGGGGCAGGGTGCCCTTGGTGCCCTCCGGGATGCCCAGCACCGCGTAGATGTGCGGCGAGGTGGAGTAGGTCTCCTCCGGCTCGGCGAAGTCGAGGCCCAGTGTGTTGTTGATCACCTTCCAGCGGGTGAGATCCTCCCACTCCACGAAGGTGACCGCCACGCCGGTGCGCCCGGCCCGGCCGGTGCGGCCGATCCGGTGGACGTACGCCTTGTCGTCCTGCGGGCAGTCGTAGTTGACGACGTGCGTGACGTCGTCGATGTCGATGCCCCGGGCGGCCACGTCGGTCGCCACCAGGACGTCGATCTTGCCGTTGCGGAAGGCGCGCAGCGCCTGCTCGCGCTGGCCCTGCCCGAGGTCGCCGTGCACGGCGGCGGCGGCGAACCCGCGCTCCTGCAACTGCTCCGAGACCATGTCGCAGGCCCGCTTGGTCTCGCAGAACAGCATGGTCAGCCCACGCCCGTCACACTGGAGGAGGCGGCCGACGATCTCGATCTTGTCCATCCGGTGCACCCGCCACACGTGCTGGGTGACCTGCGGCGCGGACTCCGGCTCGATGTCCTTGTTCTCCGCCCGCACATGGGTCGGCCGGTTGAGGTAACGGCGGGAGAGGGTGACGATCTCGCCCGGCATGGTGGCCGAGAAGAGCATCGTCTGCCGCTCCTCCGGCAACAGCTTGATGATCCGCTCGATGTCGGGCAGGAAGCCCAGGTCGAGCATCCGGTCGGCCTCGTCGAGCACCAGCATGGTGACCTGACCGAGGTCGAGGTGCTTCTGTTTCACCAGGTCGAGCAGCCGTCCGGGGGTGCCGACGATCACATCGACGCCCGCCTTGAGCGCCTCGACCTGGGGTTCGTAGGCCCGCCCGCCGTACACGGAGAGGATCCGTGAGCCGAGCTTGCCGGCGGCGGCGGTCAGGTCCTCGGTGACCTGGAGCGCCAGTTCTCTGGTAGGGACGACCACCAGCCCGCGCGGCTTCTTGCGGTTCTTCCGGGGCTTGCCGATGCGTTGCAGCATGGGGATGCCGAACGCGTAGGTCTTCCCGGTGCCGGTACGAGCCTGGCCGATGACGTCCTGGCCGCTGGCGGCCAGGGGGAGTGCCATCTCCTGAACAGGAAACGGCGTCGTGATGCCCTCGGTCTCAAGGGCATCGGCGATCTCTGGAATGACTCCGAGGTCTCGGAAAGTCGTCAGCGTGTGCCTGCCTAAGTCTCCGTGGAAGGCGGCCATGCCGGGACCACAGGCCGTAAGATTCCCCCGTACAGGGGTCCTCGCGGAAGGCCAGCCCTCATCAATTCATCAGCGACCGGCGCACCACTGACATGGGGGCATCCGGGGGCGTCGCCCTCGGATCTACTCAGCGCGGTCGCACTTTCACAGAGCAGTGTACTCGATAGCACAACAGAGAACAGATTTCTGGTTGTTCCCCACGTTTCGGTCTCGGGGTGAGCCCTACTTACTCGTACCCTGCATCCATGACTGAAACCCCTCCCGCGGCGGGTTCTTCCGGTGTCACCGACCTTTTGGGCGTACTCGCCTACGCGGAGCTGACCGCCTTCTGGCGGCTCGCCGAGGACGCTGCCCGGCTCGCCCCCTCGCTCACCGACCGCGCCGTGCTCAGCGACCTGGCGGCGACGGAGTACGGGCACTTCCGCCTGGTGCGCGACCGGCTCACCGAAATGGGCGCCGACCCTGAGGAGGCGATGGCCCCCTTCGTGGCGGCGCTGGACGACTGGCACGCCAAGACCAAGCCGGGCGACTGGCTGGAGGCGCTGGTGAAGGCGTACGTGGGCACCGGGATCGCCCAGGACTTCTACCGCGAGGCGGCCCGGCACGTGGACGCGCGGACCAGCGGGCTGGTGGACGAGGTGCTGGCCGACGAGGGGCGTTCGGAGTTCGCGGTGGACCGGGTGCGCGGCGCGCTGAGTCAGGACCCCAAGCGGACGGGACGACTGGCCCTGTGGGCCAGGCGCATGGTGGGAGAGGCGCTGAGCCAGGGCCAGCGGGTCGCGGCGGCCCGGCCGGACCTCGCGGCGCTGCTGGTGGGGCCGGCCGGGGAGGACCTCGCCGAGATCTCCCGGATGTTCGCCCGGCTCACCGAGGCCCACGGCAAACGCATGAGCGCCCTCGGCCTGACCCCCGGCCCCTGAGGCCATGGCACCAGGGCGGCGGGTGGGAGGCGCCCGCCCGTCGCCCTGTGTCAGAGAGTGCCGCCGAAACCGACCGGGCGGGACTCGTCTTCGCCGATCTCCACGAAACCGAGCGATTCGACCGGTACCACGATCCTGCGCCCCCGCACGTCGGAGATCGCGAACACGCCGCGCTCCGCGGCCAGCGCGTTGCGCAGCTCCTCCTCTACCCGCTCGGCGGTCCAGTCGGTCTCCACCACCAGCTCACGGTGCACCGACCGCACGCCGATCTTGATTTCCATCGGATTCCCTTTCGACGCGGGCTGCTCCTACCATGGTCGCCCCCACCCTCGCCGGATGTGAGGATTGATCGCGTCAAGCGAACAGAGGCCGAGGGGCGCCGACGGCTCAGGTGGTGAGCGGGAAGCCGCCGATGCCACGCCAGGCCAGGCGGGCCATGAGCTGCGTGGCCGCCTCCTTGGGAATGGAGTCTCCGCTGGTCAGCCAGTAGCGGGCGCTGACCTCGGCCATGCCGACCAGCCCCACGCCCAGCAAGTGGGCCTCCTCCTTGGAGCAGCCCGTGTCCTCCTGGATGACCTGGCTGATCATCGCGGCGCTCTCCCGCAGCGAACGCTCCATCCGCTCCCGCACCGGCGCGACGTTGCGCAGGTCGGACTCGAACACCAGCCGGAACGCCTCACCCTGGACCGACACGAAGTCGAAGAACGCCCCGATCGCCGCCTGCACCCGCTGCTTGTTGTCGGTCGTGGCGGCCAGGGCCTCGCGGCAGCGGCCGACCATGTCGTCGACGTGGGTGTCGAGCAGGGCCAGGTACAGCTCCAGCTTGCTGGGAAAGTGCTGGTAGAGCACGGGTTTGCTGACCCCGGCCCGCTCGGCGATCTCGTCCATCGCGGCGGCGTGGTAGCCGTTCTCGACGAAGACCTCCTGTGCCGCGCCGAGCAACTGGCGGCGGCGGGCCAGCCGGGGCAGCCGGGTGCCCCGGGGCTTCGCGTCCGGAGTTGCGGTCACGGCGGTCTCCTAGCTACGGCCTGGTACGGGCTCGCGGTCCTGGCTCGGTCGGGTCTCGCGACATCCTACGCATGAGCATTACCGCTGAGTAGCACGCCTCAGAGGCATTGTGGGTCAGCGGCACTGTGGGTCAGCGGTAGTACGGGTCAGCGGTAGTCGTCCTCGTCGAGGTCGACCGTGCGCTCCTGCTCGGCCGCGTCGAAGGGATCGACGTCGAACGGGATCTCCTGCCGCCACCGCAGCCCGCCCGACTCCCTCATCTCGCGGTGCTGCTCGACGGCGTCGGCCTCCTCGACCTCGATCGCGATCCCCTGCACGGACGCCTCGTCGTCGAGCGCGCGCTCCGCGAGGCTGTCTCCGCGCACGTCCATCTCCGACATCGGTGGTCCCCTCCCTTGATGAGCCGACAGCCACCAGCCTACGGCCCCCTACCGACAACGCTAAGGGGCCACCGGCCCGAACAGGTCTCCGTGTTCCTCCACCCGGGCCAGTACGTCTGCGGCGGTGAAGACCATCTCGTCCGCATCATCGCACTCCTCGACTTCTTCCCAGGTGAGGGGCGTTGACACGGTGGGGCGCGCACGGGCGCGCAGCGAGTACGGGGCGACCGTGGTCTTGGCGGTGTTGTTCTGGCTCCAGTCGATCAGCACCTTCCCCTCGCGAACCTTCTTGGTCATCACGCTGACGATCTCGTCCCGGTGCCCGGACTCCAGCCTGCGCGCGACCTTCCTGGCGTACTCCCGGGGGTCGTCCTCGCGCCGCCACGGCGCGTAGAGCTGCATGCCCTTGCTGCCGCTGGTCTTGGGGCAGGCGCTCAGCCCGTCCTCGTCCAGTACTTCGCGCAGCAGGCACGCCACCCGGCAGCACTCCACGATCGTCGCCGGAGCCCCCGGATCGAGGTCGAAGACCAGGGTGTCCGGGTCGCGCGGCCGGTCCTTGCCGTCCACCCGCCACATCGGCACGTGCAGCTCCAGCGCGGCCAGGTTGGCGAAGAAGACGAGGGCCGGCAGGTCCTCGATGACCGCGAAGTCGATGGTGTCGCGGTCCTTCGTACTGCCCGGCGTGGGGACGGTGACGGTCCGGATCCAGTCCGGGACGTGCTGC
Source organism: Spongiactinospora rosea (assembly GCF_003315795.1). GTDB lineage: Bacteria > Actinomycetota > Actinomycetes > Streptosporangiales > Streptosporangiaceae > Spongiactinospora > Spongiactinospora rosea. The sequence goes on along the minus strand of NZ_QMEY01000007.1, from coordinate 56,657 downwards.
GGCGCGTTCTTCTCGAAGAAGGAGGGACCCTCGACGCCGTTCGGGTACCGCTTGACGGTGAGCGGGCGTCCCCGCAGGTGGGGAAGCAGGACGGGGGCGATGCGCGAGTAGTAGTCGATCACCTCCGCCTTGGTGAAGCCCTCCTGCGGGTAGAGCACCTTGTCCAGGTTGCTCAGCCGCAGGTCCCTGCCCTCGACCTTGACGGGCACCCGGCCGCCGCTCACACGATCACCTCCGCTGGTACCTTGTCCGGTCGCAGGCCCCGCCAGACCGCGTTGCGCAGGCGGCGTTCCTCCGTCCAGACGGTGAACGCCACTTCCCCCACCAGCTCTGGACGAACCCACCGCGAGCCACGGGCGATCTCCGGCGGGACCGGGACGGCGAACGGGCTCTCCTCCGTCTCCAGCGGGGCCAGCCTGGCGTGGAGGTCGTTCAGCGCGGCGTCGGTGAAGCCGGTCCCGACGTGGCCGACGTAGACCAGGCCGCGCCCGCCGAAGGCCCCCATGAGCAGCGAACCGACCCCTCCGGCCCGGCGTCCCCTCCCCGGACGCCACCCGCCGATCACCACGTCGCGCGTGTCCAGGTTCTTCACCTTGATCCACCAGTCCGATCGCCGTCCCGGCCGGTAGGGGGAGTCGAGCCGCTTGGCGATGACGCCCTCCAGGCCCTGCTCGCGGCTGATGGTGAGCAGTTCGGTGGCGTCGCCGGGGAAGCGCGGCGGTATGTCGATGCCGAGCCGTTCGAGCAGGTCGCGGCGGTCCAGGTACGGGACGTCGAACAGGTCGTAGCCGTCGAGGTGGAGCAGGTCGAAGGGCAGGTAGGTGACCGGGACGAACTCCGCGAGCCGCCCCGGATCGGTCACATGCATCCGCCGCTGGAGGCGCTGGAAGGCGGGCCGGCCGGTACGGTCGAAGGCGACCAGCTCGCCGTCCAGTACGACCCGGTGCCCCGCGAGGTCCACTGCGAGCCCGGCCACCTCGGGGTAGCGCGAGGTGTAGTCGGCGGCGTGCCGCCCGGTTATCCTGACCTGGGGGTCCTGGTAGTCCTTGTAGACGATGGCGCGGATTCCGTCCCATTTGATCTCCAGCGCATAGCGGGAGCCGTCGGTGGGGAGGGCGCCGGGCACGGCGAGCATCGGCTCGACTGGATATGGCATTGGATCCCCCATGACGGGTATGTGCCCCAATGGTGAGATAACCCATCGGGGTGTGGCGGGAGTCGAACCTGAGTGCGAAAATATCGGTGAGCGATCTGTCGCGGCTCGGGTGAGGGAGGGGCGATGCGCAGCATCTGGAAGGGCGCGATCTCCTTCGGGCTGGTCACGATTCCCGTGAAGCTCTACTCCGCGACCGAGCAGAAGGACGTCAGCTTCCACCAGGTGCACCGTGAGGACGGTGGGCGCATCCGGTACAAGCGGGTGTGCACCGTCGATGGCGAGGAGGTCCCCTACGCCGACATCGCCAAAGGCTATGAGCTGGCCACCGGCGAGATGGTGATCCTCACCGACGAGGACTTCGAGGACCTGCCGCTGTCCACGTCCCGGCGGATCGACGTCCTTCAGTTCACCCCGGCCGAGCAGATCGACCCGATCTACTTCGCCAAGTCCTACTACCTGGAGCCCGACGCGCAGGGGGCCAAGCCGTACGTGCTGCTGCGCGACGCCCTGGAGCGGTCCGGGCAGGTCGCGGTCGTGAAGATCGCGCTGCGCCAGCGCGAGTCGCTGGCCACGCTGCGCGTCCGCGACGGCATCTTCGTGCTGGAGACCATGCTGTGGCCGGACGAGATCCGCCAGGCGGAGTTCGCGTTCCTGGAGGAGGAGATCGACGTCCGGGCCCAGGAGCTGAAGATGGCCGAGTCGCTGATCGAGACGATGGCCTCCGACTTCGATCCCGGCGAGTACCACGACAGTTATCGTGAGGCGTTGCAGCAGGTCATCGACGCCAAGGTGGCGGGCAAGGAGGTCGTTCAGCCGGAGGGCGCGCCGGAGGAGGCCGGGCCCGCGGTGGACCTCATGGCCGCGCTGCGGGCGAGCGTCAACGCCGCGAAGCGGGAGCGGGAGGGCGCACCGGCCCGCAAGCGTGGCGGCAAGGCCGCCGAAGAGAAGGCCGCCGAAGAGAAGACCGCCGAAGAGAAGACCGCTGAGGAGAAGCCGAAGAGGAAGTCCCGTAAGTCCGCGTAAGTCTGTTTTGGTGGGTAGCGGGCGGTGGGAGGGATTCTCGATGAGCGATGTCGCTACGGTCCTGAAAACCGCAGGTCAGACCTATGCCGAGCAGGCCGGTATCAAGCTTCGCGACCAGCCCCGCCCGCTCTGGCAGCTTCTGGTGCTGGCCAACCTGCTGAGCGCCCGCATCAACTCCGACGTGGCCGTGGCCGCCGCCCGCGAACTCTTCGCCGCCGGCGGCGACACGCCCAAGGGGATGGCGCGGTTGAGCTGGCAGGATCGGGTGGACGCACTGGGGCGGGGGCACTACGTGCGGTACGACGAGAGCACGTCGAGCCGCCTCGGGGAGTGCGCCGAGCTGATCCTCGGGGAGTACGGCGGGGACATGCGGAAGGTCGCGGAGGAGGCCGGACGGGATCCGAAGCGGCTGCGGCAGGCGCTGCAGCGGTTCAAGGGGATCGGGGAGACGGGGGCGGACATCTTCTGCCGCGAGGCCCAGGAGGTGTGGCCGTGGCTGCGCCCGTACTTCGACAAGCGGGCCCTATCGGGCGCGGGACGCGTACACCTGCCGCGCGACCCGGGCAAACTCGCCCGCCTCACCAAGCCGGACGACCTCGCCCACCTGGCCGCCGCCCTGGTCCGCATCTCCCGTGACACCAAACTCGCCCACAAAGCCGACACCTGACCCCTCCAGGCCGCGCTTCGCGCAGCCCATGGCCTTCACTCCGCTCAGCCGTTTTGTCTTGTGTCGGGCTCAGCCCAACGTCTCGGCCGTCGTCTTCCAGCGGTGCCCACCGCGTACCTAATGGCCTTCGCTTCGCTCAGCCGCCCGATTCCATGTCGGGCTCCGCCCGACGCCGGGACCGCGCCGTTCGCTCGCTGATCTCTGGGGAGGGCCGGGCACCGGTCGATGAGAGTACGGCTGTGTTCCTGTGGGGTGTGTCACAGTACGGCCTGCCGTGGTGGCCGCCGCTCCGCCGTATGTGGCCGGTCTCTGTGTCCGGCGTTTCGCGTGTGCTGTGGCCGGTCGCCGTTCCCAGCACCGGCTCAAACGCCTCCAGGTTGTCCTGGCGCTCGCCCTCTGTCCCGTGCTCCCGCGCGCACTGATGGCCTTCACTCCCGAGTAACAGGGGATCTGAACTCCAGGACGCCCCTGCCTCCACGAACAGACGGGCGTCCGTGGGGTGCGGCTACCCGGCAGGACGCGCCGGGGCCTGCGGGGTACAGGGGGCGGAACGTTCTTGACGCGTCTCGTGCCAGGCGTATCGTCCGATCCAGAAAGTTTCTTATCTGAAAGTGCCGTTCACCTTCGCGAACCGGAGGAAGTGCACATGAGAAGAAACCGGGCCGCGGCCATGTCCGCCACCGCCCTGCTCACCGCCTCACTCCTGGCGATCTCCGCGTCTCCCGCCCACGCCAAACCGACGGGCTGCGCCGCATGGACGTCGGGGTACTTCGTCTACAGCCACTGCACAGGCGGAACAGGCACGCACGCGGCCTCGGCCTACGGCAAACACATACGCCCTGAAATCGGATATGTCACTTACATCGGTCAGCCGGCGGCGGTGGGCGAGACAGCATCTCTCACCTTCCCTGGCACCGTGTACAGCTACGCCACCGTGCTGTACGACTGACGCGACGCCGAGCGGCATGATGACGCCCCCCTTCACGGAGGACGGAGGCGCCGTGGTGTGCTGACATCCGCCGCAATGAGCACCAACTCGGCCACGACGGCGCGTAACCGCTCCTCTCGCGTGTGTCGTGGCCGGTCGCCGTTCGGCCCTCGCCGACCGGCGTCCAGCCGGGAACTCCACACCTTCGGATCATGCGCCTGGGAGTGATCCAAGGCGCACACCGGGCCTCTTCCCAGAGATCAGCGGACGAACGGCGCAGCGCTGGTGTCGGGCGAAGGCCATGGCAATGACGGCGTACGAGCATGCGTGGAAGATCCGGGGCGGCTACGACTCGCCGCGTGCGGTGCCGTCCAAGTACATTTCTTTCATGATCGGCCCGGCCCGGGGCGGTGTGGGCCGTCCGGGCCACCGGCCGGGGGGCGTCCCGGGGAGAGTGGGGAGACGTGCGTTTTCTGGAACGGGAACGTGCCACTGTGGCGGAGCTGCTGCCGGGGCTGGAGGACAGCTTGCGGGCGGTGTCCCTCGCCGAGCTGGAGAGCCCGGATGGCCCCGGCATCGGGCTCTTCCGCGACGGATGGCCCCGGCATCGGGCTCTTCCGCGACAGCGGCGGCCCCGGGCTGCTGGTGCTGGCCGCCTACCAGGGGCGGGAAGCCACCGCCCTGGACGCCCTGCGGGTGCAGCGCGCACTGGGCAGCAGGGCACCGTCGCTGGCCGTGGCCACCACCCTGCACCACTTCTCGATGGCGACCCTGGCCGCCGTGATCGCCGACGAGGGCATGAAGTCGATGATCTTGGAGAGCCTGGCCGCCACCAACGACCTCGTGACGTTCGGCTTCGCCGAGGAACGCCCCGGCGCGGGAGTCCTCTCCCCCTCGATGACGGCCACGGAGGGGCCCGACGGGGTAGGGGTCAGCGGGGTGACACACCCGCACGGCCTGGCGGGGTCGATGGAGCTGCTCATCGCCGGTGTCATGCTCTCCCCCTCGGACGGCTCGGGCGAGCAACCGGCGGTGGCGCTGGTGCCCGCGGAAAGCGAGGGTCTGAGCGTCAGCGAGACGGGGGCGGGGAGCGAGCAGGTCACCCTTGACGACGTATTGGTGGCGCCGGAGCTGCTGGTGCGCGACTCGGGCCTCGGCGGGCGGCTGGACGCACTGCTGGCCGCGAGCTTCGCCTGGTACCAGCTGCTGATGACGGGCAGCCGCCTCGGGGCCGCCAGCGCGCTGGTCGAGCGGGTGCTGCTCGACAACCGGGTGCCCGAGGCAGAGCGGGTCCGGCTGCTGGTGGAGACCGAGGGCGCGATGTCGGCCGCCGAGGGTGTCGCCCGCCGGATCGACGACGGCGGCACGGACGAGCCGGCGCTCGCCCACTCGCTGTATGTCCGGTACTGCGTGGAGGACGCCCTCTCCCGGTTGGTCCCGCGCGCGGTCGAACTCCTCGGCTCCACGGCCTCCGACGAGGTCGGCCACCTCGCCGCCTGCGCCAACGGGCTGGCCTCGCAACCGCCGGTACGGTCCCAGATGACCGGCCCGCTGGCGGCGTACCTGGAGGGCGGGTCGCTCACCATCGCCTGATCCCGGACGTCCCCGGCCCGGATCGATTCGTCGTCTCGTGTCACTTGAGGTGACGAACGCTTTGTACTGCTCCGCGCTGAGCAGGATCGATGAGCTGGTCCCGCCCTTTGGGGCGGTGTTGATGGGAGCGGCGTTTCAGGAGGCCGCGTCGGTGGACATCTCGGGCGAGGTCTCCTCTCGGAAAGGCGCGGCGGCATTTCGCGGCTTTCTCATTCCCGCCAGTGCGCCGAGGAGGGGTGGCAGGGCGCCGATCGCGAAGCAGGCGGTCAGGGCGAGGCGTTCGATGAGCAGTCCCGCGGACGCGGAGCCGGTGGCGCTTCCCGCGTTGAAGGCCGTGTTGATCCACGCGCCGGCCTGGGTCTTGGAGTCGGCGGTGGCGGCCTGGTCCGCCAGCATGTAGGCCGTGGTGAGGGTGGGGGCCAGGAACAGCCCGGCGATGCCGACCAGCACCGACAGTACGCCGATGTTCGGGGCGAATCCGGCGGCGGCCAGCGACAGCGCCAAGCCCGTGGCCAGTAGGGGCAGCCGACGTTCCAGCTTGAGCCGCCAGGACACGGCACCATAGGCCAGCCCGCCGACGGCGCTTCCGGCGGCGAGCGCGGCCTCGACCCAGGCGACCGCCGCGAGCTGTGCGTGCCGCTCGGCGAAGGCGACCATGAACAGGCTCAGTGACCCCAGGCACATGCCCACGCCGACGGTCACCGGCAGGAGCCGTCGCACGCCGCCGATGCCCGCGAGCAGACTCCATCGGCCATTGGCGCTTGGTGGCCTGCTGGAGAAGGCGGGATCTGCGGCGGGCGAAGTCGCGACCGCCAGTGAGCCGGTGAGCATCAACACGGCGCTGATCAGTACGCCCAGCGAAGGATGGGCCAGTCCCGTCAACGAACCGGCGATGAGGGGGCCGGTCACGTAGAGGAGTTCTTCGGCGACGGTGTCGAGGGAGTAGGCGCGCTGCAGGAGTGCGCTGTCGGGGAGCAGATCGCTCCACAGGGTCCGCATGATGGGGCCGAGCGGCGGGGTGAACGCCCCCGCGATGCCCGCGAGTGACCACAGCAGCGGGCCGGGCGTTCCCGGCCGCCAGGTGAGGGCGGCCAGCAGGGCCAGGAGCAGGGCGTACGTGATCGCCATCGGGGGGAGCGCGCGGCGGATTCCGTACCGGTCGATCATCTGGGCGCGTAGCGGGGACAGTAGCGAGCTGGCGAGCCCGAACAGCGCGATGGCGCCGCCTGCCATGGTGTATGAGCCGGTGGCCTTCGTGAATGCCAGGACCAGCGAGAGGAAGACGATCCCGTAGGACAGCCTGCCGACCAGTGCGGCGCTGAAGGTGCGAGCGGCGAGAGGGGCACGGAGGACAGCGGCGTAGGACGCCGCCGACTGAGACGACATGAGAACACCTCGAAAAAGGCAGCGCCAAGCCCAGGGGTGTACGGGGAGGGGAGGCGCTGCGGCGTAAGAGAGGCCGCTTCCGCATCAAGCCCGTGGTGGCCGGGCGACGCGGTGGGACATCTCTCTAGGCACGAGGGTGGATCATGTGGATCAGGCTAACACGGGCGTAGGTGCCGCATCTCCGGCCCCGCGGGTGACTTGGCGGGGATGCCGTAGGCGGTGGGTCCTACCCGCGTGCACCCATCGTGCAGCGCCCTGGACCGGGTGGTCTGGACCATCACGTCCCTCGTCGCCTGCGGAACCTGGCTGCGGCGAGTTTGAGGCGGGGAATGCCGAAGAGCGCGGCGTCCATGAGGGGAAGCATCGCGACGAGTACACCCATGGCCCACAACGCACGCCCGTCAAGGTCCCGGAGCTCGGCCCTGCTGTCGGCGTGGTAGGGGCCGATCCGGCCCATGGGGTCCCAGATGATCCGCACGGCCGTGCCCGGCCTGGCCATCGGCGTGAAGGTCTCCATGGCGCTCGGCACGCCGCCGGGGCAGTGCAGCCGGTAGTTGTACTTGAGCCCGAACGTTTCGCTCGGGAGGCCGCCGGGATCGGTGGGCGGGGGGGCGATCATCACGACCGCCGCCCGTTCCTCTTCCACCACGCATGTGCTGATCCGGCTGCGTTCGGCCAGCGCCTCGTCCGTCGCCATGGTGGATCCCGCCATGAACGATAAAAACTCCGCGAAGAACACCGTGACGACCAGCAGGAGTCGCGTGAGCAGGGCCACAAAGGCAAGGACCCCGAACGCGCCCAGCCCCACCAGGAAGGCCACGGCCATCAGCGCCGGCCGCCGCCAGTCGTCCGGCCCGAACACGGACAGGTACTCGATCGGCCATGGGGCGGCCAACGCCACCGCCGCCGAGCCAACGCCTCCGAGGACTTTCACGATGGGGCGGACGTGGATCATGTAACGCTCGCACGGCGGAAGGCCGCTTTTTCCCGCCTACCGTCCTGGGGGTATCCGGTCTCGCCGGTCAGGTGATCGGAGGGCATCATGAAACAGATAGTAGTCGTGCATGACATATCCGTGATGGGCCCCGGGCCCCGGTGGCACGCCGTCTGCTGTGCAGCCGCTGGTGTCGTGCTGGTTGTCTGGGCGGTCGTGCATCCCGTCAGGTCGTACGTGAAGAAGACGGCTGCCGCTCAGATCAGGAGGGGGCTCTCTCGCCCTTGAGCGGCGCGGGGACCAGAGGGTTCCTGGTCCCCGCGCGGCCGGGGTCAGAAGCCCAGTTTCCAGTCCTGGTAGAAACCGCCGTTCCGCCGGTGGGTGTAGGCGCCGCCGCCTTCGTTGCTGTCCAGGACCAGCCCGGTGCGGAGGTTTTGGATGATGGCGACGTCCCGGGCCCTCCCTTGCTGTGCCTCCCAGTCCTGCCAGGTGTTGGGCCATTGGCAGGGCAAGGTGTAGAGCCTTCCGTCACCGTTGCTGTCCAGGCACCGCCCTGTGGCGTCGTTCTTGAGGTGGCCGCCGGTGAAAATCCAATACTGGTGGCGGTTGGTGTGGGGAGCGTTGCAGGGCTGGGTGTAGACCTCGCCCTTGAAGTTGCTGTCGAGGCAACGGCCGGTCTTCCAACTCCGGATCTGTGTCACGAGTTCCGCGTGGGCCGGTGTGGCGATGAGGGCGGTCGAGGCGAGAATCGCCCCCACCGGAATGAGTCGCAGACCGATGCGCGTAGCGACCCGTCGCGCGCGGGATAACGTGCCTGCCGTGGGCATGGCCTCTCCCTCTCTTGGAGTCCTGGAGCAGGGCACATCCTCAGTCCCGGCGCTGACCGGATGACAGACCATTTTCTGACCGTTCCCGGCCGCATTCCCTTTCCCATGGGGCGGGTACTCGGGAGGGGGTCAGACGCGGCGGAGGATTTCGGCGGCCATTTCGAGGTGGTGATCGATGCTGGTGCTGAGGTACATCAGGTCTACCAGTAGGTGCTGGACGTCGGGCTCGGCGGCGACGCCTTGGATGGCGTTCACGATGTCGTTGACCGTGGAGCCGTGCTGCGGGTAAATGCGGAGGATCAGGTCGATGTCGGCCGGGTCGCGGCCGCTTTCCTGGGCGAGCTGCCTGATGTACCGCATGGGTTCGGTGATCAGTGCTGCCGTGTCCACCGGGCCGGGGCCGGTGACGGCGAGGGCCGGGAGCCAGCCGTCGGCGCGTTTGGCGACTCGGCGCATGGCCACCGGGACGAAGGCCGCGAGGTAGACGGGCGGGCGGCGGGTGGGCTTGAGTTCGGCGTAGGTGGGGGGCACGGACCAGTACTTGCCCTGGTACTCGGCCGGGCTGGCGGTCCAGAGCTGGTCGAGCGCGTCCAGGCACTCGTCCAGGCGCGGGCCGCGCTCGGCGATCGGTACGCCTGCCGCCTGGAACTCCTCGGGCGACCAGCCGGAACCGAAGCCGGGCACCAGACGTCCGCCGCTGACCAGGTCGATGGTGGTGAGGGAGCGGGCGAGCAGGGCCGGAGGGTACCAGGGGGCGTTCAGGACGTTGGTGCCCAGTAAGGGCCTCTCGGTCACCGCGGCGGCGACGGCGAGCATGGCGAACGGGTCCAGGATGTGGTGGAACTCCTCCGGGATCGTCGGGTTGACCCCCGGAGGGTAGCCGACGGTGGGGTTGACCGGGGCGAGCAGCCGGTCACCGACCCACAGGCTCCCGGCACCCAGCGCTTCTGCTTCCCGGGCGAACCGGGCGACTTCGTCTGCTTGGCGGGCGACGACACCACCGAGCTGGGGAAGGCTGAATCCAATACGCATATGTGGCAATATAGCATATTGAACTTTCAACTACTTTTCGGCTTCGGGTGTGGTGTCCGACGGTTTTCGCGCATGCGTTCGAGGGCGGTGTCCACCAGGTGGCCGAGTTCGGCCAGGTCGCGGTTCCGTCTTTCGGACTCGCGCTTCTCGTACGCCTTGATGGCCTCGTGCAGGCTGTTGTACGGCCTGGCGGTGAGCACGATCAATTGCCCGTTGATCCAGCGTAGTGCGATGCTTCCGGCGATTGTCCACTGGGAAAGGGCCATGGCGCGGTCATGAATTACGTCCGGGCCGTGTACTCGTCGAAATGGCCCTTTTCGGCGTCGGCGACGAATCTTTTCCAGGAGGCGGGTGTGGTGACGACGGTGGTACGCGCGCCCGCCACGAGGTCGCCTATGTTGAGGCGGAGAAGGTCGTAATGTTCTTCGGGAGTGAACGCGCCTTCCTTGACGGCTTCCAGCCATGTGGTGAAGCCGGCGCGGGACATGTGCACGCCCGCGCTGGTTGGGTCGCTGATCTCCCATATGCGCAGCCATCGGCCGGTGCCGAGGGGAGATACCTCGACCTTGATGCGGCCGTTGTTGTTTCCCATCACGCGGTTCCCTTCTCGAACCAGACCACCCGGCCGCGCCGGGCCGTGACCATGGAGACGGGGTGGTGGCCCCACCTGTCCGACGCGGCCTCGACCAGGGCCAGGCCCCGGCCGCCGCGACGCAGTGGCATGTCGTCCTCGGGGCCGATGACGTGGGGCACCTTGCGCGAGCCCTGGTCGATCACTTCGATCCGCACCCAGGTGGGGTGGGCGGTGATGACCAGTCCGACCAGGCCGCCCGGTTCGCCGCTCCGGGTGTGGCGGACGGCGTTGGCGGCCAGCTCCGAGACCATGAGGAGGAGATCGTCCAGGAAGTCGCCGTTAAGGGATGGATTGGCCGCCCATATTTCCCGTACTGTCCGGCGGGCGGCGGCGACCTGATCCAGCGTTCCTGGAAAGGTCCTTACCCTCCAAACCGCGCTAGTCGGGGTGTCTGCCAATAGTCGTCGCATATAGGTCACACAGCCTGTTGGTTTGTCGAAGCGAACGTTGAGGTCTCACTTTGGTTCAGAGGCGATGGCCGTGTCCTGCGATGTTGACCGACGGTCGGGGGCAGAATTCAGCCGACCAAGTCCAAGGTTGTCGATAGGCGTGATACTTCTAGTCGCGATGGGTACGCCGACGGTCAGGAGACAGCAATGGCAAAGCAACCCGCCAAGCCGAATGCCCTTGTAGTCCGCTTTGGCAGAGAATTGCGTAGACTGCGCAAGCAGTCTGGGATGTCGCAGGGGCGGGTTGCCCGCTTTTGTGGGTGCTCGGGGAGCTTGGTGTCGAGTGTCGAATTGGCGAAGCGTGTTCCGCAGCCCGATTTCGCCAAAAACCTCGACCGCTTGTTCGAGACGGATGGCTTCTTCGGCCGCCTCGCCGCCTACATCGCCCAGCCGGCTCCGTCCGGGCCGCTGTGGTTTCGGCGGTGGGCAGAGGAAGTCGAGCCGGGAGCGATTGCCCTGCGGAGCTGGGAGCCGCTGCTGATCCCCGGATTGCTTCAGACGGCCGAATATGCCCGGGCGCTCTTCAGGGGCGGGAATAAGTCAGAGGAACTGGTCGAGGAGCTGACCGGCATCCGGATGCGGCGGCAGCAGGTCCTGACGCGGCCTGATCCGCCCGCTGTTTGGGTGCTCATGGACGAATGGGTCTTGAAACGGCCCGTCGGCAGTCCGGCGCTGATGGCCGCACAGCTCGCTCGTCTGTTGGAATTGAGCGAGCTGCGACATATCACGATCCAGCTTACCCCTCATGACACCCGCTGCTACGACGGCTTCGTCTCCGGCTTCATTCTGGCGGAACTTAGTGATGCGCCGCCCACCGTGACGGTGGATTCCGCCATCAGTGAGGAGGTGACGGCCGATCCTGACGCTGTGGCGCGGGCGGTGAACTGCTATGAGAGAATACGGGCCGAGGCGTTTCGAGCGGGGCGATCCGTGGACCTTATCAAGAAAGCGTGGGGGTCATGGAAGCAGCAGACCTGACCAAAGGCGCCCTTGAAAAGGGCGCCTGGCGAACGAGTAGCCATTCCGGCTCGGGAGGTGGAGGCTGCGTTGAGGTGGCCGACAACCTGCCTGGAGTGATCGGAGTTCGGGACAGTAAGAATCGTTCCGGCCCTGCGCTGCGGTTCGCTCCCGATGTGTGGCGGGCCTTTATCGCCGAGGTCAAGTCGGGCTCGTTCGACGTCGCTCCCTAGCGTGGCGGTGCGATTATCGCGGATCGTCGTGGCGTCCGCTTTCGTGATGATGCCGCTCGCCTCTTGTGCTTCCGATCCCATGGCCACCTGCAACCAGGCGTACAGCATCCTGAACGAGGCGGAGACCGCTCCGAGCGAATGGACGACGCGTGGCGCGGCTCCCACCTCCGTCACGGAGGAGAAGGCATTGGCGGAGGTGATTCGCCGAGTGGCCGCGTTGGAGACCGGTGATCCGTACCTGAAGGAGGGTTTCGGCAATCTCCGGCGTGCCTCCGAAAGGCATCGCGAGGAATTGGACAAGCTCCTGAAGGACTCGCCGCAGGGATCGAATGTCAGGCTGGCCGGGGCGACGACCGTGTACGTACTGATGGTGCTCGTTCGGCGTTGCGAGACCAAGGTCTGAACGCGTCCGCCAGGTACGGCGGCGGAGCAGGCGAATGGCCGGCAGGCCGGTCAGCAATACGCACCGGCCCACCGCCCATGGCCACGGCCCGTATCCGGAGGGGACCGATGGGCCGGGGCCGCCCGCGGGGCGGTAGTCCGCGTAGGCGGGGGTCGGAATGCCGAGCCAGGCGGCCGGCGTGAGGGCGACGGCCGCGGTGACAGGGAACATAAGCGCTGCCACTTGGGGGTTTGCGTAGTCGCCCGGCGCACTATGGCCACGTATTGTGATTGATGGACAACAATGCGTTACCATAATGTGGGAGATTGCCCGCCCGGCGGCATGGCGGCCCACGGGTGGACGCATGCCCCCATACCGTCAGAAGGATATTCCATGTAATACCTATAGGAAATATTGCTAATTGACCTCCGTCCTGCCTATGCTGATCGCGCCTTGCTCGGCTCGCCCTTGAGGAGCACCTAAGATGTCGGTTTTGTCGGTTATTACTGCCGCCCTGGTCGCCGTGCCACTATCCGCCCCGATCGCCGCCCCGCTCCCCTTGGTCGAGCCGCGGCAGCGTACCGACACCGTGGCCGAGTGGTACGACACCACCGCCGCCACGATCGCCGCGGCCGGTGCGCCCGCTCAGGTGACCAACAGCCGCACCTGGGCGATCAGTTGGCTGTCCGCGGCCCGCGCGTTGCGGCATCGGCCGTCGCCGCCCGCGTTCCGGGATGCCGCGCTCGCGTCCGCCGTGCACAGGTCGCTGGTCACGCTGGTCCCATCGCGTAAACAGGAGCTGGACGCGGCGCTCGCCGCCTCGTTGGCCCGCATCCCGGAGGGGATCGACAAGCGGCGCGGCGTGGCCGCAGGCACCCGGGAGGCTGACGCGCTGCTGGCCGAGCGGGACAAGGACGGGCTCGACCCGCAGTCCGTCAGCCCGCCGTACGCGCCGCCGTCCTCCGACCCGGGGGTGTGGCGTCCGACGCCGCCCTCGTTCTCGCCGGGCGTCCAGTCCGGCACCCGTGACGCCAAGCCGTTCCTGCTGGCCACCCGCGACCAGTACCGCCCGGCGCCGCCGCCCGCGCTCACCTCCGAGCGCTATGTGAAGGACCTGGAGGAGGTCCGGGTGTACGGCGCGGCGGGCAGCACGGCCCGCACGTCCGCGCAGACCGAGACCGCGCAGTTCTGGCTCGGGTCCTCGCTCACGCTGTACGACGGCGTGCTGCGGGCGGCGGTCGTGCAGTCGCAGGACAGGTCGCAGTCCTGGCGTACCGGGCTGGTCGCGCTCTTCCACACGGCCCTGGTGGACACGCAGATCGCCACATCGGACGCGAAGTACGCCTATGTGCTGTGGCGTCCGGTCACCGCGCTCCAGGTCACCGACCCGTCCTGGACTCCGCTGCACACCACCCCCGCTCACCCGGACTATCCGAGCGGGCACAGCAGCTACGCCGGGGCGGCCCAGCAGGTGCTGACCGCGTTGATCGGCCCGCGTTCGCGCCGGCCGTACACGATCGGCAGCCCGACCCTGCCGGGCGTCACCCGCACCTACACCGACTGGAAGCGGCCCGCCGACGAGAACGTCGACGCCCGCGTGTGGTCCGGCATCCACACCCGGATCGCGGACGAGGCGGGGGTGCGTCTCGGCAGAGACGTGGCCGCGCACACACTGCGCAACGCCGTACAGCTCTTCTCCTGAGCGAGGCTCCTTGGCTGGGGTCTCGACCCCGGGTCCTGGCGCTGTCTGGGGGGCGGCGTCAGGACCATCCTCATTTGAACCTCTGCGCTGGAGACCCCGGGGTTCGCCGCCAAGGTGCGTCCTCTGGCGGCGTCGTGCCCGCACCATCGGTGAAGGTGAACACCGGTCGCGCTCCGACTTCTCGGGCGGCGTTGAGCAGGTTGATCGTCCCGCCGACGCTGACGGCTGCGTCGCGCGCCGGGTCCGTGACCGAGGTCCGTACGTCGATCCGCGCCGCCAGGTGGTAGACGACCTCGGGGAGGACCCCCGTACGGCGGCGGTGACCGCTGGGGCGTGGCGTCCGGGAGCCGGTCCGGCGGCGAGGACCAAGCCGCCGGGCCTGCGGGACCGAGCGCGGGTGAGGGTGAGTCCGATGATCAGTTCGCAGGTAGGGCGGGCGACCCAGAGGTCATCTCGTCCCGAACCCCTGTCCCCTGCGGGGACGATCCAGCGCCGAGTGATACGGGGCACAATGAACCTTTTCAACCGGTCGCTTAGACCAGGTCAGGGGTGCCTCCGCCGGGCTCGGACCGGGCCTGGCGCCCTGGCAGGGCGCTGGTCATGCGGATACGGCATCTCGCCTACCGCCTCTGACCAGCGAACCTGAGGTTGAAAAAGGTTCAATGGTTCCCCATACGCCGTTCCTCCCTTGTCAGGCTCCTGACGCGGAGCGGTCGCCGGTAAGCGGACGCTGTGATGGGTCAGAAATAGGTACCAGGTATGGCGGCGCCGAGAATGGGGCGGCGAAGGTGGTGTGGGCCGATCATGACGCCGGTGATTCGGCCGGCGAGCGCCAGGGCGGCCGGGATGGGGTTGTCGATGTGGTCGTCGGCGGCCGGATCGATGCCGAGCTCGCGGAGGTGGCGATTGAGCCGGTCGGGATCCGCGCCTTGCCTGTCAATGGGAAACCGCGGGTTGATGCCGGTGACGAGTTCGCCGTCGACGGCATAGGCGATGAGGTGCTGGGCGTGGTCATGCCGCTGCACCGCCACGGCCTCCCCGCCGTCGAGCGATAGGGCGCCCAAAGCCTCTCGTTGCGCGCCACGCCGGCCGCAGTCCTCGATCGCGACAGTCCAGTCCCCGATTCGCCTCACGGTGATGATCTGCGGTCCTTCCGGCTGGGAGTACTCCCCGTCTCCGATCAGCCGGATGTCCTCGTCCACGGCCCCAAGCCGGCGCAGCACCTCATGCTCGTCGTGCCCGCGAACGAAAACGACCGTGTAGATGTCCGTGTAGATGTCCCCGAGCCGGCTGTCCTCCTGCCACTTGTAGTCCTCCGGCGACGCGCCGGGAGTTCTCGCGGTGGCGTGGACCATCTCGAACTCTGTCTGCTCGTAGGCCTCGGGATGGGCGGCGAAGAAGGCATCGATGATCTCCGGTGCAATGCCGCCCCGCCCGCTGCTGGTGTAACCCTTGGCCTTCGCCCATGTGCGGATGCGGCGGGAGGTGTCACGGGAGATCACTGCCTGACGGTAGGTGACGCGGAGGGGGGTGAAGTCGGCGTCGGACATGATCAGAAACTATCGATAGGTGGCACTGGTGGGGGCCTGCTCCGCCTGGGGCGGGGGGCGGGGTCAGGCCGTGTGTACGGCGGTGGCGGTGGGGGTGTCGTGCAGTTCGGAGACGGGGCCCTGGTAGAGGATGTGGCCGCCGTGGCGGCCGGGGCCGGGGCCGAGGTCGATGATCCAGTCGGCGTGGCGGATCACGTCGACGTTGTGTTCGATGACCACGGCGGTGTGGCCCTGGGCGACCAGGCGGTCCAGGATGGCGAGGAGGGCGGCCAGGTCGCGCAGGTGCAGGCCGGTGGTGGGCTCGTCGAGTACGTAGAGGGCCGGTTCGGTGGTGTCGCGCAGTTCGCGGGCGATCTTGACGCGCTGGGCCTCGCCGCCGGACAGCGTGGTCAGCGGCTGGCCGAGGCGCAGGTAGCCGAGGCCGACCTCGTCCAGGTGGCGCAGCGCCTCGTGGATGCGGCGCGCGGGCAGGCGTCCGATCGCGTCACTGATCGTCAGGTCGTCGATGTCGGCGATGGACAGGCCGTCCACCCGGTGGCGGAGTACGTCCTCGGTGAAGCGCCGCCCGTGGCAGGTCTCGCACACGGTCTCGTGGCCGTCCATGAACGCCAGGTCGGTGTAGATCACGCCCAGGCCCTTGCAGTCCGGGCACGCGCCCGCCGAGTTGGCGCTGAACAGGCCCGTGGGCATGCCGCTGCGCTCGGCGAACAGCCGCCGGACGGCGGGCGCGATGCCGGTGTAGGTGATGGGGGTGGATCGGCGGTTGGTGCTCACCGGCCGCTGGTCGATCACCACCGCGTCGTGCCCCTCGACCAGTTCGGCGGCCAGGCTGGACTTGCCCGACCCGGCCACCCCGGTCAGGACCGTCAGCACCCCGGCAGGGATCTCGACGGTCAAGTCCTTGAGGTTGTTGCGCACGGCGCCGGCCACCTTGATCGCGCCGGTGGGGGTGCGGGGGGCCGTGTTGAGCGGCGTGCGTTCGCGCAGGGCCGTGGCGGTCGCCGTACCGGACGCGCGCAGCTCCTCCGGCGTGCCCTGGAACACCAGCTCGCCGCCGCCGGTGCCCGCGCCCGGCCCGATCTCCACGATCTGGTCGGCGATGGCCATCACGGCCGGGTCGTGCTCCACGACCAGCACGGTGTTGCCCTTGTCGCGCAGGTCGCGCAGCAGGGTGGTCATCGCGGCGATGTCGTGCGGGTGCAGGCCCGCGGTGGGCTCGTCGAAGACGTAGAGCATCTCGACCAGGCTGCTGCCGAGGTGCTTGACGGTCTTGATCCGCTGTGACTCGCCGCCGGACAGGGTGGTGGTGGCGCGGCCGAGGTGCAGGTACCCGAGGCCGATGGTGATCATGGCCCGCAGCCGTTCCCCGAGCGCGGCCACGACCGGCGCGACGGCCGGGCCGCGTACTTCCTCCAGCAGGCCGGCGAGTTCGGTGATCTCCATGCGGGACAGTTCGCCGATGGTCCGGCCGAGGACGGTGGCGGTGCGGGCGGCCTCGTTCAGGCGTTCGCCGTGACACTCGGGGCAGGTCTGCGAGCGGGTGAAGCGGGCGATCGCCTCGCGCTTGCGCTCGGACAGGTCGTCGGAGGTGTGCAGGTAGATCCGCTCGAACCGGTGCACGACGCCCTCGTAGTCCTTGGGCGGCCTGGTGCCGAGCCGGGCGGCGTGCTCGCCGCCGTACAGCAGCGCCCGGCGCTCCTCCTCGGTCCAGTCGCGCAGCGGCGTGTCGACCGCGAAGCTGCCGATGTCGGCGTACTGGGAGTACCAGTACCCGCCGTTGCCGAAGCCGGGCAGCAGGATCGCGCCGTCGGCCATCGACTTGTCCAGGTCCAGGAACCGATCGACGGCGCTGACCACGATCTCGCCGAGCCCGGAGCAGGCCGGGCACATGCCCGCCGGATCGTTGAACGAGAACCGGTTCGACTCGCCGACGTACGGGGTGCCGGCGCGGGAGAACAGCAGCCGCAGGTACGTCCAGGTGTCGGTGATGGTGCCCACGGTCGAGCGGGCGTTGCCGCCCAGCCGCCGCTGGTCGATGACCACGACGGGGGACAGGCCCTCGATCTTCTCGGTCTCCGGGCGGGTCCACTTCGGCAGCCGGTTGCGGGTGAACGGCGGGAACGTCTCGTTGAGCTGGTGCCCGGCCTCCGCCGCGATCGTGTCGAACACCAGCGACGACTTGCCCGACCCGGACATCCCCACGAACACGACCAGCCTGCCGCGGGGGATGTCCACGTCGAGGCCCTTGAGGTTGTTGGTCCGGGCGCCCCGGATGCGGATCGTGTGCATGGGGCCGAGGCTACGAACGGATGTGGCCATTTCCTGACCGCATCCCGGCGAGACTGGAGGCATGGCGGACGTCACCCAGCGCATCCTCGCCCTGCTGGCCACCTTGCAGAGCGGCCGGTCGTTCAGCGGCGACGAACTCGTCGTGCGGCTCGGCGTCAGCCCGCGGACCCTGCGGCGCGATGTCGAGCGGCTGCGGGAGTACGGCTATCCGGTCGAGACCCGGCCAGGGCCCGGCGGCTACTACCGGCTGATCGCGGGCGCGGCGCTGCCGCCGCTGGTGCTGGACGACGACGAGGCCATCGCGACCCTGCTCGGGCTGGCCGCCTTCGCCGCGACCGGGAGCGCGGCCGAGGGCAGTGTGGACGAGGCGGCGACGCGGGCGTACGGGAAGGTCGATCAGTTCCTGCCCAGGCGGCTGCGGCACCGGGCGGCCCGGCTGCGCGCGAGCGTGGAGACGGGCGCGGCCCCGGCCCCGAGCGTCAGCGCCGCCGTACTGGCCACGCTGGCCGACGCCATCCAGCGCCGCCACGTCGTGACCTTCGAGTACGCGGGCAAGGGCGGCTCGGTGACGTCGCGGCGGGTCGAGCCGTACCGGCACGTCCACCACAGCCTGCGCTGGTACCTGCTGGCCTGGGACGAGGGCAGGGACGACTGGCGGATCTTCCGCCTGGACCGCGTGAGCGGCCTCGCGGTGACGACGAGCGAGTACCGGCCCCGGCCGCTGCCCGCCGAGACAGCGCTGGACTATCTGCGACAAGGGCTGAACAAGGAACGCGAGCGCGTCGTCCTCACCGTGGAGGCCCCGCTGGACGCGGTCGCCGACGCCTTCAAATACCAGGACACCGAGCTGACGGCGGTGAACGAGGGGTGTACCAGAGTCGTGCTGTGGCTCGACACCTGGCAGTGGCCGCTGGTGAACCTCGCATTCCTGGACGCCGGCTTCGTCGTCCACGAACCGGCCGCCTTCCGGGCGGCCTACCGCGAATTCGGCGCCCGCCTCCGCGCCGCGGGGGAGGACGGTCCAGCGGAATAGTGCGGGCCGCGACAGGCACGACGGAGGCGGGGGCCCGGGGCTCGTTTTGAGCCCTTGGACCCCCGCCGGTCAGCATTTATCCTCATCGCTGCATAATCCGGGAAAAGGATGATTTCATGCCTGCGATTTGGAATGCCGCTATTTACCAGGAGTGAGCGTGGTGATCATTGACGACGTGGAAGTTCTTGCGGATGTGGAGGCAGCCTCTCGCGTGCCGCCACCGGACGTGGCCGGTGACGTGGTTGATCCTGACCGTGGACCGGTTGACCCACCGCTTGTGGTGACCGTGGCCGCCCCAGTGGCCACCAAAGTGGCCGCCAAAGTGGCCGCCGTCGCAGTGGTGGCCACCAAAGTGGCCGCCGCCGCAGCCGTGGCCGTGGTGGCCGCCGCCGCAGTTCCAGCCCTGCGTGGTGACGGCGACGCCGGCGTTCGCGGTGGTGGTCGCTGTTGCGGCACCGAGACCGATGACCCCGCCCGTCACCGCGGTGCTGATGGCCAGGGCCGCCGCGATTTTCTTGACCTTGGGCATTGCGTATCCCCCTTGGAAGCATGATGGCCCAGTTAGGCATTTGCCCCCTATGACTGGCAATTGCCGAGGATGTCACCACAACGGGTGATCCTGGTTGTCTGATTTCCGGGCTTGAAGGGCGACAAACAGCAATCTCATGCCTTTGCTAACTGATAATCTCTTTATTGCTAGCATTAAACTATTATCAAGCGCTTTCGCCATGTATGTCGCTAATGTCCGATTGTCTTGAGGTGAGGGTGATGGCCGGGGGCGGCCGGGGCGGGGGATTGCGCGAGCCCGCGGCGTGGTTATGGTCGATAGGCAGGACAGAAGCGCAGGACACGCACAGGGAGAGAGGGGCGCGTGGTGTCCGAGCCGACCTCAGGGCCGATCTCAGGGCCGATCTCAGGGCCGACCTCACGGACGACCGGGGACGCGGGGTACGTACGACCCGCCCCCGACAGGGAAGCCGTCGTGCCGATCGCGCACTGGCCAGGGGAGATGCTGGACCTCGGCGAGCGTGAGGTGTTCGTCAGGGCGACGCCGCGCGGTGGCGACCAGACCGCCGTGTACGTACACGGTCTCGGCGGTTCCGCCACCAACTGGACCGACCTGATGGACCGCCTCCAGGACGTCGCCGAGGGCTACGCCATCGACCTGCCCGGCAACGGCTTCTCCCCGGCCCCCGCCGACACCGACTACTCGATCGCCGCCCACGCCGACGCCGTGATCGGCCTCATCGAGCGGGTGTCAGACCGCCCGGTCCACCTGTTCGGCAACTCCCTCGGCGGCGCGGTCACGGTCCGGGTGGCCGCCACGCGTCCCGATCTGGTCCGCTCTCTCGTGCTGGTCTCGCCCGCGCTCCCCGACCTGCTGCCCAGGTACGGCCCGGCCCGCGTGGCGCTCTCGACCCTGCCCGGCATCGGCCTGTGGGCGATCGACCGGATGCGGATGATCCCCGCCGAGCGCAGGCTGAGCGCCACCTTCGAGATGTGCTACGCCGACGCGACCAAGATCCACCCCGAGCGGTTCCGCGAGGCGGTGGAGGAACTGCGCCGCCGGGACGGCCTCCCGTACGCGGGCGCCGCCCTCGTCGGCTGCGCGCGGGCGATCGTGGCCGAGTACTTCCGCCGGGGCGAGGAGAACCTCTGGCGGCTGGCGGCGAAGGTGTCCGCGCCGACGTTGGTGATCCACGGCAGGCACGACCGGATCGTGCGCCCGCGCATGGCGGCGCGCGCCGGCCGTACGTTCCAGCAGGTCAGGCTGGTGCTGCTGCCCCGGGCCGGGCATGTGGCGCAGATGGAGTACCCCGAGGCCGTCGCCCGCGAGGCGCGCCGCCTGATCGCCGAGGCCGTGATGCTCTCCCGGGGCTGAAGACCTGAGAGCATGGATGACCGACGAACGGGGGTCTTTGGGGAATGCCCGGCCATCGGGTTAGGTTGACACCCACAGAGACCCCCTGAAACGGGAGCGTAGAACTGTGTCCTTGCCACCGCTGGTAGAGCCGGCCGCCGAACTCACCGTCGATGAGGTGCGGCGGTATTCGCGTCACCTGATCATTCCCGATGTCGGAATGGCCGGGCAGAAGCGCCTGAAGAACGCAAAGGTGCTGTGTGTGGGCGCGGGCGGACTGGGGTCGCCGGCCCTGCTGTATCTCGCCGCCGCGGGCGTGGGCACCCTCGGCATCATCGACTTCGACGTCGTGGACGAGTCCAACCTGCAGCGCCAGGTCATCCACGGCCAGTCCGACGTGGGCAGGCTGAAGGCCGAGAGCGCCGCCGCCTCGGTCAAGGAGATCAACCCGCTGATCGACGTGGTGGTGCACAACGTGGCGTTGAGCACCGACAACGTCATGGAGATCTTCTCCGGCTACGACCTGATCGTCGACGGCACCGACAACTTCGCGACCCGTTACATGGTCAACGACGCGGCGGTGCTGCTCGGCAAGCCGTACGTCTGGGGCTCGATCTACCGCTTCGACGGCCAGGCCAGCGTGTTCTGGGCCGAGCACGGCCCGTGCTACCGCTGCCTCTACCCGGAGCCGCCGCCGCCCGGGATGGTGCCGTCCTGCGCCGAGGGCGGCGTGCTCGGCGTGCTGTGCGCGTCGATCGGCTCGATCCAGGTCAACGAGGCGATCAAGCTGCTGACCGGGATCGGCGAGCCGCTGGTCGGGCGTCTGATGATCTACGACGCCCTGGAGATGCAGTACCGCACGGTCAAGGTCCGCAAGGACCCCGAGTGCGTGCTGTGCGGCAAGAACCCGAGCGTCACCCAGCTCCTCGACGACTACGAGGCGTTCTGCGGGGCGCTCTCCGAAGACGCGCAGCAGGCGGTGACCGACTCCACGATCACCGCGCGTGAGCTGAAGGACATGCAGGACCGCGGCGACGACATCTTCCTGGTCGACGTCCGCGAGCCCAACGAGTACGAGATCGTCTCGATCCCGGGCGCGACGCTGATCCCCAAGGGCGAGTTCCTGAACGGCGCCGCCCTGGAGAAGCTGCCGCAGGACAAGAAGATCGTGCTGCACTGCAAGTCCGGAGGCCGCAGCGCCGAGGCGCTGGCGATCGTCAAGAACGCCGGGTTCTCCGACGCGGTGCACGTCGGTGGCGGGGTGCTGAGCTGGGTCAAGTCCATCGACCCGAGCCTGCCCAGCTACTGACGGACGCGTCGAGGACGGCACATCCGCCGTTCCGCGCCGGACCGGGCCGTCGATCGGAACGATCCAGCCCGGGGCCCGGCTCGCGGACATTCCCCGCGAAGCGGAACGGCGGATGTCACGGGGCGACTTGACCGCATCGTCGCCTACTCCGCGTTAAAGTCGAGCAAGTGAGCGACAGCGGTCTTCGAGCGTGGTCTTTCGGACACGTGCTCCTGGGGGCGGGGGCCGGATGAACGAGCACACGGGGACGCGCGGCCTGCCCATCATGATCGTCGCCACGGTGCTCGCGCTGGTCTGCGCGGGCGTGGCCGGGGTCGCCGCGAGCGCGGCGGGCGGCGAGCTGACCAGGCAGCCCAGCGCGAGCGAGCTGGAACGCGCCGCGGGCACCGAGGTCGCGCGGCGCTGGCAGTCCTGGCCGGTGGGCAAGGTGTTCCCTGAGGCGATCGCGTACGCGGCCGAGCAGGGCGGGCGGGAGAGCGCCCGCAGGGTCGGCATCGCCGCCGACCACCGCTGCCAGACCGCGGTGGACTCCAAGCTGACCTCCGCGTTGCGTGCGGCGGGGTGCCGCGCGGTGCTGCGGGCCACCTACATCGACGCGTTGCAGGGCATGGTGGTGACCATCGGCGTGGCCGCCTTCCCCGACGAGGCGCGGGCGCGGCGGGCCGAGGCCGCCTTCCCCTCGGGCGAGCGGCCCAGTCCCGGCCTGCGCGCGCTGGCGTTCCCCGGCACGGTCACCGACCGGTTCACCGCCGCGGGCCGCCAGTCCGGCACGGTACGGCAGGGCGGCCCGTACGTCGTGCTCACCACCGCCGGGCAGGTGGACGGCCGCCCGGCCAAGGCGGTGGGCGAGCAGCGGCCGGCGATGTTCGCGTTCGCGGGGCACATGGGCGAGCGGGTCCTGCGCGACCTGACCCGCCCGGCGACGCCGGACTGCGCGGCCACCACGGAGTGGTCGTGCTGAGGCGGCGGGTGGCGGTCGTGCTGCTGGCCGCGCTGGTCGTGCCGGTGCCCGCGGTACCGGGCCTCGCCTGGGCTGACGACGTGCGCGACAGCCAGCGGCCCGTGCTGCGCACCCTTCAGGTGTCGCGGGCCTGGGCGGTGAGCAAAGGCAAGGGCGTCACGGTGGCGGTGCTCGACTCCGGCGTCGATCCGCGGCACCGCGACCTGGCCGGTTCGGTGATCGTGGGGCGCGACTTCACGGCGGGGGCCAACCCGCCGGGCGTACGGCCGCGCAAGCTGCACGGCACGTACATGGCCTCGCTGATCGCCGGGCACGGGCACGGGCCGGGCGGCGGCGACGGGATCATCGGCATCGCGCCCCAGGCGAAGATCCTCTCGGTGCGGATCATCCTGGAGGACGAGGAGCCGGGGTTCCGGGAGTTCAACTCGGCCGAGCGCTACGAGGACGTGGTGGCCAAGGGCATCCGGTACGCGGTGGACCGGGGGGCCGACGTGATCAACATGTCGATCACCAAGGAGCTGGCGACCAAGGAGGAGCGGGCGGCGATCCGGTACGCGATCTCCAAGGGGGTCGTGCTGGTGGCGGCGGCGGGCAACGAGGGGGCCGCGAAGCCGGGGGCCGACGGGTTCGCGCCCTATTCCTATCCGGCGGCGTTCCCGGGCGTGGTGTCGGTGGGGGCGGCGGACCGGGGGCTGCGGCGGGCCTCGTTCTCCAACTTCAACCCTTCGGTGCTGGTGGCGGCTCCGGGGGTGGACATCCTGGGGGCCGGGCCGGGGGATGAGTACTGGGTGGGGCGGGGGACGTCGCAGGCCAGTGCGATGGTGTCGGGGGTGGCGGCGCTCATCAAGGCCAAATATCCGAAAATGTCGCCTGCGCTGGTCGTACAGGCGCTGACGTCCGGCACCAACAAACGGCCATCCGACGGCTACGACACGGGCATGGGCTTCGGCGTGGTGAGCGCGGCGGGCGCGCTGGCCGAGGCGGGCCGCATCTCTCGGCACACCCTGCGGGCCGCGGGCGAGGGCACGATGGACCCGGCCGAGCCCGTCGCGGGCCGCCCCCTGCCCCCGGTACCGGTCGTCCACCGCGACCGCCACGCCATCACGGTGTACGGCGGCGTCGCCGGAATAGCGGCCCTGGCCGCGCTCGGCTGCGTCACCACCATCGCCATCACCGTCACCCGCACCCGCCGCCCTCCGGCGTAGCCGGGGGGTGGGCGGATCGGCGCGACGTATCGTCCGCCGCGAACGCCACGCCATCACCGTGTACGGCGGCGTCGCCGGTATGGCGGCGCTCAGCGGCCCCCTCCCCGTAGCCGGGGGGTGGTGGGCGGATCGGGGCGACGTAGCATTGAAGACGTGTCGAAGCCCCGGCGGTCCGAGGAGCCTGACGGGCGCCCAGAGGCCGCGGGGTCCGGGGCGCGGGAGGCGCGTGCGGGTTCGGCGCGGCGGCGGGTCACCGAGAGCGGGCTGCCACGGGCGGGCCGGGGCGCGGGGCTGAGCTCACTGCCGCGCCCGCCACGTACATCTGAGGCGGGCGGCGCGCGGCGGCCCAGGGTGCGGGCGTGGTCGGCGGCCGGGCGGCGGGCCGAGCTGGCCGCGGCCGAAGCCGCCGCCGAGCGGGCCGCGCTGGACCGCGGGGTCCGTTACCGTTCGGTCTTCCTGGTCCTGGTGGGCACCATCTTGATGGTCGCGGCGGTCACCGTGCTGCTCGGCACGATCGGGCTGCTCCGCGAGACCCGCTCCCGGCCGCTCACCGTGGCCGAGCGGGCCGACTACGTACGCACCGACATCGCCCGGCGCTGGCACGCCTGGCCCGCCGACGTCGTCTTCCCCGACGAGCTCGAATACCTGGGCCTGGAGCGCACCCAGCAGTACGCCAGGCGGGTCGGCATCGCGCCGGAGTCGCCGTGCGCGGCGGGCCTGGACGCCTCGGTCGGCCGCGTCGTCGGCGCGCACGATTGCCGCACGCTGCTGCGGGCAACATACGTGGACCAGACGTCCACGTTCGCCATCACCGTGGGGGTGGCCGTGTTCGCCAGCGAGGAGGACCGCGTGCGGGCCGCCGCGGAGCTGCCCGCCGACGACCGGGTGGGGGTGCGGCCGGTGGCCTTCCCACGCACCGCGACCGAGCTGTTCGGCGCGGCGCAGCGGCAGCGCAACGGGTGGGTCGGCGCGGGCCCGTACCTGGTGTTCTCCACGGCGGGCTACTCCGACGGACGCACCCGCGACGCCGTGCCGCCCGAGGAGCTCCTGCACAGCGAACTGTGGCCCGCCGCCCAGTCGGTCGCCGGCCGCATCGCCCGCTCCCTCGGCGAACCCCCCACCGTCCCCCGCTGCACCCAGGGGAACGTGTGCTGACCCCACGCCCCGCAACCCACCCGGCCCCCGTGCCGACCCCGCAGGCCGGCCGCCGCGGGCCCGCCGCGCCGGCTCCGCGCACGGGGGGACGTGTGCCACGCCGCCGCGCGGCGCGGGCGTTCGCACTGGCCTTGACCACGATCCTCGCCCTGGCCCCCCTCCCCGCCCTCGCCGTCGGACCTGGCGTGACCTCAGAGGCCGCCTCCGGCGATCCGCCCGGACCCGGCACGCGCCCGGAGGCCGTTGTCGGCCAAAGGCCCGCCGCGGCCTCCGAGCCCGTCACGGGCCAGGGGGCCGCCGCCGGTGTCGGTGGAAAGGCGGAGCCGATTCCGGGGAAGGAGGTGGCGGGGCGGCAGCAGTGGGTGTTGCAGACGTTGAACGTCGAGGCGGCGTGGCGGGTTTCGCGTGGGGCCGGGGCCACGGTGGCGATCATCGACAGCGGGGTGGACGGCGGCATACCCGAGTTGCGGGGCAGGGTCATCGACGGGCCCGATGTGGGCGGGCCGGCGACGCCGGGGGAGCGGCCTGAGCCGGGGCTGCACGGTACGGCGATGGCGTCGCTGATCGCGGGCTCGGGCGGCGAAGGGGGCATCACGGGGGTCGCGCCGGAGGCGCGGGTGTTGTCGTTGCCGTTGCTGCCCGACCAGCCCATCGAGAGCGGCGTCGCCGCGCCGGACGCGGGCCGGGAGTTCGGTGAGGACAGCCCGCTGGCCCGGGCCATCCGGTACGCCGCCAACCACGGCGCCGACGTCATCAGCATGTCGATCGGCGCGTACGGCGCGCACCCGGCGGAGCGCGAGGCCATCTCCTACGCGCTCGGCAAGGGCGTGGTCCTGGTGGCGGCGGTCGGCAATGACGGGGCGCTGGACGTCAGCCTGCGCAACGACACCTCGTTCTGGAGCTTCCCCGCCGGGTACACCGGCGTCGTCGGGGTCGGCGCGGTGGACGCCGAGCTGCTGCCCGCCCCCTTCAGCAGCGACAACCTCTCGGTGCTCGTCTCGGCCCCCGGCGTGGACGTGCCGGTGGCGCTGCCCGGCGGCGGCCACGAGTCGGCGGAGGGCACGAGCGCGGCGGCGGCCCTGGTGGCCGGGGTGGCCGCGCTGGTCAAGGCCGAGCATCCGGACCTGCCGCCCGCGATGGTGGCCCGCGCGCTGTCCGGCGGGGTACGGGCGGCCCCCGCCACCGGATATGACGACAAAGTGGGATTCGGTGTGGTGGACGCCGCCGCCGCGCTCACCCAGGCCGACCGGCTCGCCACCCTCGGCCGTACCGCGCAGACGCCCCCCGACCGGCACTTCGGCCAGGGCCCGCTGTCGGCCGCGCCGACCCCGCCGGGGCCCGACCCGGTGCGGCTGTGGGTGTTCGCCGGGGCGGTGCTGGTGGGGCTGGTCATGTTCGGCGCGGCGGTGATGGTGCTGACCCGCAAGGCGGAGGAGAAGTCGGCCCGGGAGCGTTCCGGCCCCGCGTGACCGAAATGATCACATGGTGGCTTCGATTCGAATGCTGTTCGGATACCGAATGCGAACACTTTTATCGCAGTCGTAGTATCACTGGACATTTCCGGCATCTCGCCGCACACAGGTCCGCTACTGTCGCGGCCCATGGGGTACGAGTTGCGTGTTGAGCGGGAGCAGCCGCTCGCCTACGCCGAACTCACCGCCGCGCTCACTCCGGCCGGATACGCGCTGCGCGGTTCGGAGGAGGCGGGCCAAGTGATCGCGCGGCACGGCGAGGCAGAGCACGTGATCGCCGAGTGGCGCGGCCGCCTGTGGGGCGAGCCGCTGTCGGACTGGCAGGTGGCCCAGCTCGCGAAGCTGGCCGACGCGCTCGCGGCGCGGCTGGTCGGGGAGGACGGCGAGGTCTACGCGATCCGCGACGGCATGGTGGAGCAGGTGAACGCCGAGGCCAGCTACGCCTTCGGCAAGCTCGCGGACATCATCTCCGCCGGTCCCGCACAATGGAGCGAATGAACACCGATCCGACACCTTTCGCCGAGCGCGTTCTCGATGTCGTCGAACGCATCCCCTCCGGCATGGTGATGTCCTACGGTGACATCGCCGAATACCTCGCCGAGGGCGGCCCGCGCCAGGTGGGCCGGGTCATGGCGCTGTGGGGCGGCGGAGTGCCCTGGTGGCGCGTGGTACACGCGGACGGCACTCCGGTGCCCGGCCACGAACAGCACTGCCTGACCCAGTGGCGGGCCGAACGCACCCCCATGCGCGGCGAGCGGGCCGACATGCGCCACGCCCGCTGGGACGGCGACGACGGCTGAGGCCACCGCTGATCGGGCGCCACCCCCTTCCCAGGAGACGCTCAGCAAACCGGACGCGACCCGAGCGGGCCGGGCCTACTACCATTGCCAGGGACAGTGATGGCCACCCGTCCGGAAGGCGGTGCCCCACTCCATGGCCACCGGCGCGACCCCTGAGCGGCCGAGCGGCGACCTCGGTGACCGTCTGCGAGCGGTACAGGATCTCTGTGACCGTGGCGAGCCCCTCGACGCGGTGATGGCCGCCGTCCGCGCCACCGGGCTGTCGGCCGCCGACCGGCGCAGACTCGACGCCGACGTGCTGGCCGGGCCGCTGGGCGCGCGGATCGACACCGCCATCAGACGAGGTCCGGCCCGCCGCCGCGAGATGATCGCCCTGCTCGCCCCCTACCTGAGCGAGGTCGATCCCGGGGTCAAACGCGACCTGCCGGTGGCCAGGCGGCTGGTGGTCCATCTGATCGAGACCCGCGACCGCGAGGAGCTGGCCGAGGGCGACGCGCTGGCCAAGGTGGCGTCGGCGGCGGCCGAGCCGTACCGGCGGGTCCGCAAGGGCCTGCGCTGGTACGCCGACCTGCCGCTGCGCGGCGAGCTGCCCGACGACCTGTACCGGCTGCGCCAGGCCGACCTGGTGCCGATCACCCAGATCGACGACATCTCCTGGACCGGCGGCAGGCTGCGCGTCACCGGTCACGCCTATCTGGCCGGGCTGTCGGTGCGCGGGCGCAGATTCAATCGTGCCACGGTGGTGCTGCGCGGCCCGCGCTGGCAGCCCCCGGTCCGGTTGCGCACCAAGCGCGTCTTCCGCCCCGAGGCCACCTACGGCGCGCAGGAGCTGGGCTGCAACTACGACTGGTCCGGGTTCACCGCCGAGCTGAACCCCTTCGCGCTGCGCTGGCGCTCCTGGCTGCGCAACGCGGCCAGGGGCGGCAGGCGGCTGCTGCGCCGCCGCCCGGCGGTCCGCGACACGACGACCTGGCGGGCCGAGATCGTGATCTGGAGCCGGGGCGCGCGGGCCGTGGGGGCGCTGCGCGGCCCCGTCGCCGGCCGTACCGAACGACCCGCGGGCCTTGCGGTCCGGCCGCGCTGGTGGGTGCGCCCGGTGTGGACCTCCGACCGCGCCCTCCAGGTCGTGCTCCAGCCGACGCGGGCCGAGCTGACCGGCGTACGCCACGACGGCGACGACGTCGTGCTCACCGCCTTCATGCCCGGCCGCCAGGTGAACAAGGGCCACGCCCGGCTCGGCGGCCACCGCATGTCCGCCGACTTCGTCCCGGTCGCGGGCGGCACCGAGATCACCCTCACCCTGTCCACGCAGAGCCTGCTGGAGGAGAAGGACGGCAGGCGGCTGTGGGTGGAGCCGAAGGGCGACCCCGCCGCGACCGTGATGCTGGGCGACGCGGACGAGTTCCGGTCCCTCGCGGGCGACCGGGAGATCACCGTGCAGGCCGACCGGCGCGACCGCGTGGTGATCTCCGCGCACCGGGTGCGGCCGGTCATCACGTCCGTGACCTGGTCCGCCGACGCCTCGATGGCCATCGAGGGCCACTATCCCGAGCCGGGCGGCGAGCCGCGCGAGCTGGTCCTGCGCCACCGCACCGGCCTTTCCTACCGGGTGCCGATGCGGCGTTCGGGCGACCGGTTCACCGCGCGGGTGCCCGCCGCCGCGATGCCGCGCTTCGGCGAGGCCGTCCCGCTGGCCGCGGGCACCTGGCACCTGTCGGTGGCCCACCCGTCCCGCGAGCCGGTGCCGTTCCGGGTCGATCACCGGGCGCTGGCCACGCTGGACGAGTCGCCGCACGTCCACGACGGCCGCCGCTACCAGCTGATCTCGGCCCGCTTCGACGTGCCGATGGTGGTCGCCGCCGAGGAGAAGCCCGACGACGAGCAGGGCATGGCGGGCGTCTACGCGCTGCAGCGCCACTTCTACCCGGCGCAGCGCCGCGAGCCGCTGACCGACGCCACGGTCTACGTCGCCTACGAGGGCAGACAGTACGAGGGCAACGTCCGCGCGGTCTATGAGGAGCGGCTGCGCAGGGGCGATGACGGCGAGCACATCTGGGTGGTCAAGGACGGCGCGTTCGTCCCGCCGGGGCCCGGCGACCTGGGGCTGGGGCGGGGGCCGCGGCCCAGCGTGGTCCGGGCGGGCAGCAGGGAGCACTACGCGGCGCTGGCGCGGTCCAGGTTCGTGGTGACCAACTCGTTCCTGCCGCCGTGGTTCCGGGCCAGGGACGACCAGATGGTGGTGCAGACCTGGCACGGCACGCCGGTCAAGCGGATCGGCAACGACCTGCCGCACATGTCCCGCGACCCGCGTCCTCCGGTGTGGCACCGGCAGGCGGCCGAGGTGCGGGGGTGGGACCTGCTGGTCTCGCAGAGCCCGTGGGCCACGCCGGTGCTGCGCAAGGCGTTCGGCTACCAGGGCGAGGTCCTTGAGGGCGGCTACCCGCGCAACGACGTGCTGACCACGCCCGACCGGGCGGAGCTGGCCGCGAGCGTGCGGCGCAGGCTGGGCCTGGCCGAGGGGTCCAAGGTGGTGCTGTACGCGCCGACCTACCGCGAGTACGACCGCAAGAACGCCAACCTCCGGCTCAACCTCGTCCAGGCCAGGACGATCCTGGGCCCCGAGCACGAGCTGCTGGTCCGGGCGCACTCGATGCAGGCCGCGCCGGTCGTGCCGGACGATGGCTTCACCCACGATGTCACGACATATCCAGACATCACGGAGCTGTTACTCGTCACCGACGTGCTGATCACCGACTACTCCTCCGTGATGTTCGACTTCGCGGCCACCGGCCGCCCGATGATCTTCTTCGCCTACGACCTGGACAAGTTCCGGGCCAAGCGCGGCATCTACCTCGACCTCGGCGAGCAGGCCCCCGGCCCGGTGCTGACCACCTCGGCCCAGGTGATCCAGGCGGTCAAGGGCATCGACGGCATCGCCACCGAATACGCCGACCGCTACGAGGCGTTCCGCCGCACCTACGCCCCGCGCGATGACGGCAAGGCCACCCGGCGCCTGGTTGATCACGTGTTCGGCTAGGCTTCCAGAGCGCCGGGGCCGATTCACCGCCGATGGACGGCCGTTGGTGGTCGAATACGTCCATGGGATGGCCGAGGCCCGGAGTGGCGCTGGTGGCAGGTCTTTTTTGGGCGGGTGCGATGACCGGTTGCGGCAGCGATGTGCAGGTTCGAGGCGCGGCTCTGGTACCGCTGCCCGCCGAGGTCGTGACGGGCGAGGGCGCCTTCACGCTCGGCACGGCGACGGCGATCAGCGTCCCCGCGGAGGCGGCCGGGGTCGCCGGGCATCTGGCCTTCGCCGTGGAGGAGGCCACCGGGCGGCGTCCGGAGCGCAGGTCAGGCGGTGAGATCCGGCTCGCCCTGGGGGCCGGCACCGGCGCGGAGGGCTACGAGCTGACCGTCGACGACGACGGCATCGTCATCCGCGCCCAGACCGAGGCCGGGCTCTTCTACGGCGTGCAGACCCTGCGCCAGCTACTGCCGCAGCGGGCCGACGGCGAGGCGGTGCGCGTCCCGGCGGTGCGGATCGCCGACCGCCCGCGCTTCCCGTGGCGCGGCGCGATGCTCGACGTCGCCCGGCACTTCCTGCCGGTCGCCGAGGTCAAGCGGTACATCGACCTGATGGCCGCCTACAAGCTCAACGTGCTGCACCTGCACCTGACCGACGACCAGGGCTGGCGGCTGGCCATCGAGGGGTGGCCGGCGCTGACCGAGATCGGCGCGGCGAGCCAGGTCGGCGGCGGCCGGGGCGGTTTCTACACCGCCGACGACTACCGCGACCTGGTGGCGTACGCCCGCGCCCGGTTCGTGGACGTCGTCCCCGAGATCGACCTGCCCGGCCACACCAACGCGGCGCTGGCCTCCTACGCGGAGCTGAACTGCGACGGACGGCGGCGCGACCCCTACACCGGGATCGAGGTCGGCTTCAGCGCGCTGTGCGTGGGCTCCCCGCAGACCGACCGGTTCGTGTCGGAGGTCATCGCCGAGGTGGCCCGCCTGACGCCCGGCCGGTACATCCACGTCGGCGGCGACGAGGTGCGCGAGCTGAGCGAGCCAGAGTACACCCGGTTCATGGAACGGGCGCAGGAGATCGTCGGCGGCACCGGCAAGCGGATGGCCGTCTGGCAGGAGGCCGGGCGGGCCCGCCTGCTGCCGGGCACGATCGTCCAGTACTGGAAGGCCGACGAGGACCCGGGCGTGGTGGCCGACGCCGTACGGCAGGGCGCCAAGGTCGTGATGTCCCCGGCCTCGCGGGTCTACCTGGACATGAAGTACGACTCCTGGACCCACGTCGGCCAGGACTGGGCGGGCATGGTCGAGGTCGCCGACTCCTACGAATGGGATCCGGCGACCCTGATCGAGGGCGTCGGCGCGGCGGCCGTGCTCGGCGTGGAGGCCCCGCTGTGGACCGAGACGGTGGGCGGCTTCGACGACCTCACCTACCTGGCCTTCCCCCGGCTCCCCGCCGTCGCCGAGGTCGCCTGGACCCCGCAGGAGCGCAGGTCGTTCGACGTCTTCGCGCCGCGCCTGGCCGCCCAGGCCGGGCAGTGGAAGCGCTGGGGTCTCAACTACCACGAATCCCCGCAGATCCCCTGGAAGCGCTAGCGCGGCGTGTCGCCGCGCACACCGGTCGGGGCAGCCACTACGGTGGCTTCTTCGACCGAAGTCGGCAAGATGGGCGCGATCTGTCCCTGGGGTCTGATGGAATTCTGAGTTGTGAGTGGTCAGACCTGGCGATTGGTACGCGGCGGAACACGGGGGCAGGCGCCGCCTCCCGTGCTGGACGACAACCAGCGTGCCGTGGTGGACCACCCCGGCGGGCCGCTGCTGGTCCTCGCAGGACCCGGCACCGGCAAGACGACCACCATCGTGGAGACCGTCGTGCAGCGGGTCGAACGGCGCGGGCTCGACCCCGAGCGGGTGCTGGTGCTCACGTTCAGCCGCAAGGCCGCCGGTGAGCTGCGCGACCGGATCACCGCCCGGCTGCGCCGCACGACGCGCACGCCGCTCGCGCTCACGTTCCACAGCTACGCCTACGCGCTGCTCCGCCAGGAGGCCGCCGAGCGCGGCGACGACCCGCCGCGTCTGCTCACCGGCCCCGAGCACCTGCTGGAAGTACGCCGCCTGCTGCACGGCGAGCTGGAGGACGGCGGCACGGCGTGGCCGTCCTCGGTCCGCGAGGCGCTGAAGACCCGCGGCTTCGCCGAGGAGGTCGGCGACTTCCTGTCCCGCGCCGCCGAACGCGGGCTCGACGGCGAAGACCTGATCGAGCTGGGCCGGCTGCACGGCCGTCCCGACTGGTCGGCGGCGGGCCGGTTCGCGCTGCGCTACCAGCGCAGGTTCGACCTCGACCCCATCCCCGCCCTCGACTACGCCGAGCTGATCAGGGCCGCCGCCGGGCTGCTCGCCCAAGGCCCGGTACGCGAGCGTGAGCGCGCCGCCTACGACCTCGTCTTCGTCGACGAGTACCAGGACACCGACCCCGCCCAGGAACACCTGCTGCGCCACCTGGCGGGCGATGGCCGCGACCTGATCGCCGTCGGCGACCCCGACCAGTCGATCTACGGCTTCCGCGGCGCCGACGTGGACGGCATCCTGCGCTTCCCCGAGCGGTTCCGCACCCGCGACGGCCAAGAGGCCCCCACCGTCGCGCTGCGCGGCTGCCGCCGGATGCCCCCCGCCATCCTGGCCGCCTCCCGCCGGATCACCGAGCGGCTGCCGATGTCCCCGTCCCGCGACCACCGCGACCTCGTGCCGGTCCAGCTCGACGGCGAGGTGGAGGGCGAGGTCAAGGCCCTGCTGACGGACAGCGCCAGCCAGGAGGCCGCGGTGGTGGCCGACACGCTGCGCCGCGCCCACCTGCTCGACGGGGTGCCCTGGTCGCGGATGGCGGTGCTGGTCCGGTCGGCGATCCGGCAGATGCCGCTGCTGCGCCGGGCGCTGATCACCGCCGGGGTGCCGGTCATGGTGGCCAGTGACGAGCTGCCGCTGGCCGCCGAGCCGGGCGTCCGTCCGCTGATCACGTTGCTGAAGGTCGCCACCCGGCCGGAGAGCCTGGACGAATCGGTCGCCGAGGAGCTGCTGACCGGCCCGGTCGGCGGCACCGACATGATCGGGGTGCGCCGGTTGCGCCGCGCGCTGCGGATCGCCGAGCACGCCGCCATCGCCGAACTGGGCGATCCCGGGCTGGTCGCGCGTTCCTCCGGCGAGCTGCTGGTGGCCGCCGTGACCGACCCGAGCGAGCTGGTCCGGGTGGAGCCGCACGTCGCCGCCCCCGCCACGCGGGTGGCCCGGCTGGTCGTCGCCGCCCGTGACGCGGTGGCCCGCCGCGGTTCGGCCGAGGAGGTCCTGTGGGAGGTGTGGCAGGCCAGCGGGCTCGGCCGCACCTGGACGGAGGCCGCCATGGCGGGCGGCCCCAGGGGCGCGCAGGCCGACCGCGACCTCGACGCCGTGGTGGCGCTGTTCGACCACGCCGCCCGGTTCGTGGACCGGCTGCCCAAGGCCGGGGTCCAGGTCTTCCTGGACGACCTGGCCTCCCAGGAGATCGCCGGGGACAGCCTGGCCGAGCACGCGCCCGAGAGCGACGCCGTGCGCATCCTGACCGCCCACCGGGCCAAGGGCCTGGAGTGGGACGTCGTGGTCGTCGCGGGCGTACAGGAGGGCATCTGGCCCGACCTGCGGCTGCGCGGCTCGATGCTGGGCATCGACACCATGGTGGAGCTGTCGCGGGGCTCCGCGCTCGACGCCACCGAGGCCGCCGCCGCGACGCTGGCCTCCAAGCTGCTGGCCGAAGAACGCCGCCTGTTCTACGTGGCCGCGACCAGGGCCAGGCGCAAGCTCGTGGTCACCGCCGTCGGCGGCGAGGACACCGACGAGCGCCCCTCCCGCTTCCTGACCGAGCTGCTGCCCGGCGCGGTCGAGGAGGCCGGGGTCGACGACCGGGCCCGCTGGCTCAGCATGCCCGCCCTGGTCGCCGACCTGCGCCAGGCCGTCTGCGACCCGACCAGGCCCGAGGCGATGCGCCGTACGGCGGCCCGCCACCTGGCCAGGCTCGCCGAGGCGGGCATCGCCGGGGCGCACCCCGACGAGTGGTACGGCCTGACCCCGATCACCGACGACCGCCCGCTCGGCTGGCCCGACGACATCGTGCGGATCTCCCCGTCGGCGGTGGAGAGCTTCAGCAAGTGCGGGCTGCGCTGGCTGCTGGAGACCGCGGTCGGGGCGTCCGGCACGACCGCCGCCCAGGGGCTCGGCACGATCATCCACGCCCTCGCCGTGCTGGCCGCGGACGGCGGCCCCGGCGAGGAGACCCTGGGCAAACGGCTCGACGCCATCTGGACGGAGCTGGACTTCGGCGGCAAGTGGTTCAACCGCAAACAGCGCGAGGTCGCCGAGCAGATGATCCGCAGGTTCGTCCGCTGGCAGGAGGACAACGCCCGCGAGCTGGTCTCCACCGAGGAGGCGTTCACCGCCATGGTCGGCGACGGCATCGAGATCAGGGGCCGCGTCGATCGGGTCGAGCGCGACGGCGAGGGCCGCGCGGTGATCATCGACATCAAGACCGGCGGCAGCAAGCCGTCGGAGGGCGACCTCGACCGGCACCCCCAGCTCGGGGTCTACCAGCTCGCCGCGCTGCTCGGCGCGTTCCGCAGGCACGGCATGATCGAGCCGGGCGGGGCCGCGCTGGTGCAGGTCGGCAAGGCCGCGGGCAAGGACGCCAGGGAGCAGCGGCAGCGCGCGCTGGCCGACGACGACGATCCGGAGTGGGCCAAGGACATGGTCGACACCGTGGCCACCGGCATGTCCAGCCCGTTCTTCCAGGCCACCGTCAACGACGGCTGCCGCACGTGCGCGGTGCGGTCGAGCTGCCCGGTCAGCGACGACGGGGGCCAGGTGTGCTGACCTCCGCCGACCTCGCCGCCAAGCTGGAGATCCCGCCGCCCACCCCCGAGCAGGCCGAGGTCATCGAGGCCCCGCTGGAGCCGATGGTGGTGATGGCGGGCGCCGGTTCGGGCAAGAGCGAGACGATGGCCGGGCGGGTCGTCTGGCTGGTGGCCAACGGCCTGGTCAAGCCCGAACGCGTGCTCGGCCTGACCTTCACCCGCAAGGCCGCCGCCGAGCTGGCCGTACGCGTGCGCAAGCGGCTCACCGGCCTGGCCGAGGCCAAGCTGATCACCCCCGAGATGCTGGACGACGAGCCCACCGTCTCCACCTACCACTCCTACGCGGCCCGGCTGGTCACCGACCACGCGCTGCGCGAGGCCCTGGAGCCGACCATGCGGCTGGTGCCGCCCGCGGTGTCCTGGCAGATGGCCAGCCGCGCGGTCGCCCTGTACGACGGGCCGATGGAGCAGATCGAGTGGGGCCCGGCCACGGTCACCCGCGCGGTCCTGGAGCTGGCCGGGGAGATGGCCGAGCACCTGCGCGACCCCAAGGACGTCCGCGACCTCGGCACCTGGCTCGCCGGCAAGCTGGAGGAGGTGCCCGGCTCGCCCACCCTCGCCCAGCGCAGGCCGCTGCTCACCCAGCGGGCCAGGGAGCAACTGCTGCCCATGGTCGAGGCGTACCAGCGGATGAAGCGCGAGCGCGAGGTCATCGACTACGGCGACCAGATGGCGCTGGCCGCCCGGATCGCGGTCAACCACCCGGAGGTCGGCGCGATCGAGCGCGACCGGTTCGGCGTGGTGCTGCTGGACGAGTACCAGGACACCAGCCACGCCCAGCTCGTGCTGCTGCGCTCGCTGTTCGGCGGCGGCCACCCGGTGACCGCGGTGGGCGACCCCTGCCAGTCCATCTACGGCTGGCGCGGCGCGTCGGCGGGCAACCTGACCCGCTTCTCCCGCGACTTCCCGACGGCGGTGGGCGACGAGTCGCGGGTCAGCAGGCTGTCGGTCAGCTTCCGCAACGGAGACAAGATCCTCGATGTGGCGGCCCGGGTGCAGCTCCCGCTGCGCATCGAGGCCCGCGAGGTGCCGGTCTTGGTGCCCGGCGGCAACCGCACCGAACGCGGCCGGGTGCTGGCCGCCTTCCACGAGACCGCCGAGGACGAGGCCCGCTGGATCGCCGAGGGCGTGGCCGGGGTGCTCGGCCAGGAGTCCGCCCCCGACGGCCTGCCGTGGGGCGAGGGCGAACGCGACAAGGCCAAGCCCAGCGCCTGGGGCGGCCAGCAGTGCGTGCAGCCGGGCGACGTGGCGATCCTGGCCCGCAAGCGGTCGCAGTTCCCGGCGCTGCGCCGGGCGCTCGCCGAACGCGGCATCCCCGTCGAGGTCGTCGGCCTGGGCGGCCTGCTGGCCGTGCCCGAGGTGGCCGACATCGTGGCGACGCTGCGCGTCCTGTACGACCCCACGGCGGGCGACGCGCTGGTACGCCTGCTCGGCGGCCCGCGCTGGCGGGTCGGGCCCGCCGACCTCAAGGTGCTCGGCGACCTCGCGCGCGACCTGAACCGCGAGACGCAGGAGTTCGCCGCCCGGCCCGACGACCCGCTCGACCAGGTGGTCGCCGAGCTGGCCGAAGAGCGTGGCAGCCTGGTGGACGCCCTCGATGAGCTGCCCGACCGGGAGGAGTGGCAACAGCGGTTCTCGCCGCTGGCGCGGGTGCGGCTGCTGGCGTTCGCCGCCGAACTGCGCACGCTGCGCGCGCACGCCGGGCAGCCGCTGCCCGACCTGGTCGGCGAGGTCGAGCGCCGGACGGGCCTCGATGTCGAGGTGGCCGCGAGGTCCGGTACGGCGAGCGCCTTCGCCGCCCGCGCCGACCTGGACGCCTTCATCGACGCCGCGGCCCGGTTCGCGGGCGACGCCGAAGATCCCACGCTGGGGGCGTTCCTGGCCTACCTCAAGGCCGCCGACGAGGAGGAGAACGGCCTGGACGCCGGGCGGGTCGGCGACAGCAACAGCGTCAAGCTGATGACCATCCACGCCTCCAAGGGCCTGGAGTGGCCGGTGGTCGTGGTGCCCGGCATGTCGCAGTTGCACAGCAAGGGCGGCACGCTCACCACCGGCACGATCTTCCCCGCCAAACCGGTCACCACCCCCCGCTGGACGGAGAACCCCCGCAAACTGCCCTACCCGCTGCGCGGCGACGTCGGCGACCTGCCCAGGCTGGCCGGGCTGCACAAGGACGACCTGGCCGCCTTCGACGACGCGTGCCGCGAGCGCGACCTGATGGAAGAACGCCGGCTCGCGTACGTGGCCGTCACCCGCGCCCACTACCTGCTGATCGCCTCGGGATACCGCTGGGGCAGCGGGTCCAAGCCGCTCCAGCCGTCCGATTTCCTGGTGGAGGTCCGCGACACCTGCGGCCGGGTGGCCCGCTGGGCGGCCGAGGTCGAGGAGGGGGCGGAGAACCCGCTGCTGGCCGAGCCCGCCGAGGCCGTGTGGCCGGTCACCCCCGACGGAGTCCGGTACGTCGCGATGCTGGACGGGGCGAGCTATGTGGAGGCCGCGCTGTCCGGGCCGCCCGAGGAGATCTCCGCCGACGGGGTGCGCGACCGCGACCGCGAGCGGATGCGGGCCTGGGAGCGCGACACGGAGCTGCTGATGCTGGAGCGCGAACGGCTGCGCCGCCGTCCGCCGAGCACGGTGGAGCTGCCCGAGCGCCTGACCGTCTCCTCCCTGGTCACCCTGGCCGAAGACCCGAAGGAGCTGGCCCGCCGCATCCGCCGCCCGATGCCGGTACGCCCCGCGCCGCTGGCCCGCCGGGGCACCGCGTTCCACCACTGGCTGGAGAGCCGCTGGGGGCAGCAGGGGCTGCTTTCGGAGCTGGACCTCCCGGGCGCGGCCGACGACCCGGCAGAGGCCGATCTGGCGCTGGCCGAGCTGCGCGAGCGCTTCGAGGAGAGCGAGTGGGCCGCCCGGCGTCCGCTGGACTTCGAGGTGCCGTTCGAGATGATGATCGCCGACCGGCTGGTCCGCGGCCGGATGGACGCCGTGTTCCGCACCCCGGGCGGCGGTTACGAGGTCGTGGACTGGAAGACCGGCGAACGCCCGCACGGCAAGGCCGCCCACGCCGCCGCCGTCCAGCTCGCCGCCTACCGCCTGGCCTGGGCCCAACTCTCAGGCGCGGCCCTCAGCCGGGTCAGCGCCGCCTTCCACTACGTCCGCGCGAACGAGACCGTCCGCCCGGTCGACCTCCTGGACACCCGCGACCTCACCGCCCTCATCGAGAACATCCCCCTTCTCCCCGACTGACCCGAACAACACCCCGGTGTCGATCGTGATCCCGAAGGGCGGGGGCAGTGCGAGCGGCTTCCCGGCCTCGACGACGGTGACCTTCTCGTAGTAGCCGTTGCCGGGCTCGCTCATCAAGGTCGAGCTGGGCGGCTCGATCAGGGGGTCGAGGATGAGATAGAGCGGGATGCCGACCCGGGCGTATTCGTGGGGTTTGTCCCTGTAGTCAACATCACGCGTGCCGGGTGAGCAGACCTCTGCGGCCAGCAGGCATGCGGCTCCATCGACCTGCCCCTCGCCGAGTTCGTCGTCGGAGGGCATCACCAGCAGATCGGGCAGCCGCATGTCACCTCGCTCCGGCGGAATCCGCACGGCGACGGTCTGATGAAGCTCCCACTCGTGCTGAAGGACGAGCGGGGAGAGCGCCTTGGTGAGCCTGTGCACCACCCGGGAGTGGAGCCTTGTGGTCATCGGGCTCACGACGACGCTCCCGCGCACGATCTCGGCCTTGAAGCCAAGGTCGTTGATGTGCTGGCACAGGGTGTCGATCGGCCCGGCCTCAAGAAGGCGGTCACGGGAGAGTGCCATGAGCATGACGGTTCCACCTTTCGGCTCCTTCTCCGCTCACGATAACGAATCTTTACCGCTTCGTCACGTAACGTAGTGGAACTCTGGCCTCTCGTGCATCAGGAAGTCGTAATGGGAGATGTTCCATGCGTATGCCCCTGCCATCGCGAACGCCACCACGTCTCCAGGGGCCAGGGCGGCCGGGACATCGCGGGCGAAGACGTCCTTCGGGGTGCAGAGGCGGCCGGCGATGGTGGTGGGTTCGGGGTCGGGGCGGTCGCCCGGGAGGGTGACGAAGGGCTGGTCGTGGCCCTTGGTGACGGGGGTGCGCAGGTGGTGGGTGCCGCCGGTGACGATGGCGAAGCGCCGTCCGTGGACGCGTTTCACGTCGAGCACGCGGGTCAGGTACCAGCCGCAGTAGGCGGTGACGGCCCGGCCCGGCTCGATGCGCAGGGTCTCGCCCTCCTGGCGCAGGTCGCGCAGGCCCGCGCCGTAGGCGGCCCAGTCGAAGCGGGCTGCGGGGTCGGTGTAGGAGACGGCCGTGCCGCCACCCAGGTTGATCTCGGGGCGGCCGAGCTCGCGGGCGCGCCCGAGCACGGCGCGGGCCAGGCCGAGGAGCTCGGGGGCGCCGAGACCGCTGGCCAGGTGGGCCTGTACGCCGCACAGACGTACGCACGGCTCGCCCTCGATCAGTTGCAGGCACTCGCGCAGCCCGTCGTCGTCCATCCCGAACGGCGTCGCCCCGCCGCCCATCGTCAGCGCCGCGCCCGCCACCGGAACGTCCAGGTTGAGCCGCAACAGGATGTCCACCGGCCCGTCGCCGAGCGCGATCAGGCGGCGCAGCTCGACCGGGCTCTCGACGTGCAGCCGGGCCACCCCCGCCGCCTCCGACAGCTCCGCCACGGTCTTGCCGGGCCCGCCGAACGCCACCGGCACCCCCGGTGCGGTCGCGCGCACATGGGCCAGCTCGCCGCCGGAAGAGACCTCGAAGCCGTCCACGAACGGGGTCAGGGCGCGCAGGATCTCGGCGTCGGGGTTGGCCTTGACCGCGTAGTACAGCTCGACCCCGGCCATCGCCTCGCGCACCGCGGCGGCGTGCGCGGCGAGCCCGGCCAGGTCGTAGACGTAGGCGGGACGGTCATGCGACAGGCGTTCGGCGATGTCACGGACCCCGGCGGGCAGCTCGATCATTCACCCGGCTCCTTCCTGATGCCCGCGCCGTCCCGGCCCGCCAGCGGGTTGGCGACGGGCACGTATCCGGCGGTCCGGTCGGCCGAGCGCGCCCACCGTACCGAAAGGTTGGCCTTGGCCGGCAGCGGCGCCCCGGCCAGCAGGTCGCGCATCCGCGCAGGCCACTGGCGGGAACCGGCATAGGCCGACAATTCGTCGTAGGCCACGCCCCACAGTTCGGCCAGCATCCGCTCGCCGTCGCCGCGCGCCGCGAGGGTGGCGGCGATCTCCGGGAGGTGGTTGACCAGCAGGCAGTAGGCGACGCGGTTCCAGCCCTGGTCGGCGGAGTAGGACAGGGCGGCGGCCACGGCGTCGGGCAGGCCGGTGAGGTCGTGCCTGCCGGTGGTGAGCTTGGCGCCCTCCAGGTCGCGGAAGACGGCCTCGGTGGGCATGCCACAGGCGTCGGTGGCGATCAGCACGTTCTGGAGGTGGGCCTCAAGGACCACGCCGTGGGTGAAGTAGGCGTCGAGCACCGGGAGGGCCACCCGCCGGACGTACGCGGCCCACCAGCGGACCGGGTCGGCGGCCTGGCGTTCGCGCACGGCCTGGGGCAGCGGCCCGCCGGTCGCCAGGGCGGCGGCCAGCAGCGACGTGGACGGCGGCGAGACGCGCAGGATCACGCCGAGCCCTTCGAGCAGGCGGGTGCCGAGCGCGGCGCTGCGAAAGCCCGGCTCGGGCAGCCAGCGGGTGCCGGGGAAGCGTTCGGCCAGGTCGGCGAACACGGGCTCCAGGCGTTCGCTGAGGGCCACCGCGCCCTCCAGCTCGTACCAGGCGTTCTTGCGGACGCAGTTGGTGATCCGCACGTCCAGGCTGAACTTCAGGCACATGCCGGTGACCGGCTCGTGCACGGTACGCACCGAAGAGGTCGGCACCGCGGGCAGGCGGCCCGGCCCCAGGTCCACCAGCCGCCCGTCGGCGAGCGGCCCGGCGAGGTCGGCGGCGAGCAGGTCGAGCTGCCAGGGGTGGGCGGGCAGCAGCGCGTACCCGGGGGGCGTCGTGCCCTGCGCGTCGAGCTTGTCCAGCGCGGTGGTGTCGCCCTTGGACACCAGTACGTCCTGACGGACCCCGAGCAGCCGCAGCGGGAAACGGGCGTGCGCCTCGGGGGCGTAGCGCAGCCAGCCGGGCGCGGTGCGGGCCTTGGGGCTGGGGTGGAACGGGTGGCCGACGGTCAGCGCCTGCTCGGAGGCCAGCCACGGGCTCTCCGGGGGCACCGCGCGCTCGCGGGCGGCCAGGATCGTCCTGATCGCCTCCCTGCTGGCCGCCACCTGCCCGCCGAACTCCTCGTTGCCCCCGCCGTCCTCGCCCAGCCCGTCCTGGACCAGCGCGATCAGCAGCCGCGAGGTCAGCGGACGCCACTCGCCGTCCTCCAGCCAGGACGGCGGCCCGTCGAACCGCAGCGCCGTGCCGCCGCTCGCCCGCACCCGGATCAGCGTGCCCGCCACCCGCAGGAACAGGTACGGGGGCACCGGCCACACCTCGCCGCGCGGCCCGGCCACCTCCCGGAGGCAGCAGCGCAGCAGCGCGGCCACCGTGGCCTCCTCGGCGGCGGCCGAGAAACGCGTGTCGTGCGCGGTCTCCGGCGATTCGAGCAGCAGGCTGTCCACGTGCGGTCGTGCCCCTTAGGTAGAGGAGTGGGTCGGTGGTCAGATCCGGCGCAGGTAGTTGGGGCCGCCCGTGCCGTAGTACTTGTTCACGTCCGAAGCCCCGGTGCGGGTCTTGTCGACCAGGGTGCCCGCGGTCAGCATGGCCTTGCCGACCAGGCGCGCGGCGTCGAGCGTGCGGGCGCGCAGCAGCCTGGCGAGCGGGTGGTCGCCGTGCTCGGCCAGCGCGTCGGCGAGGGTGTCCCTGACCAACCGGCGCGCGGCGTCGGCGGGCAGCGCGCCGAAGGCCACCGCGGCGGCGGCCAGGTGCAGGGTGATGGTGACGAACACGTCGGCCAGCGCGTGGGGGTCGTCGGTGAGCATCCGCGCGTCGGCGAACGCGGGTACGCCGAGCCCGGCGGCGCGCAGGTGCTCGGGGGAGGCGAGCAGCCCGTCGTTGTCCTTGATCAGCAGGGCCGGGGGCCCGGCGGGGGTCAGCGAGAGGTTCTGCTGGTGGGCCTCCAGGGCGATGCCGTACTTGACGAAGAGCCGGACGTTCCAGCGCAGCAGCAGCCGCAGGTAGCCGCGCAGGACGTCGGCGACGTCGCGCCCGGACGCGCGGGCGACCTCGGCGATCACGGTGTCGCCGCCGGGGGCGGGGGCGAGCAGCGCTGCCACCGGGATGACCGGCGTGTCCGGGATGGTCCGGATCATCCAGGCCAGGTACTCGTGCCCGGCGTGCCCGAACACCTGCTCGTCGGCCAGCATGATCACGTCGGCGAACTCCGGCTCGGCGGCCAGCACCTCGCGCAGCAGCCGTTCGGCCAGCGCGCCGTCGGTGAGGGTGCCCGGCTTGATGGACCGCCGGTTGCGCAGCCCGAGCGTACTGGCCGCGAGCGGCAGCTTCAGGTGGGTGCCCGGCCCGGTCTGGACCGTGCGCATCGACAGCGTGGGCCGCACCCGGAGGTACGGCAGCGGGCCGACGCGCACCCCCGGCATCCGGCCCACCACCCGCACCGACAGCGGATGCACCGGGAACGGCACATGGCTCGCGCCCAGGTCGGGCAGGCCGACCTCCCGGAACGACGGCCCGAACGGCACCCGCGCCCCGCGCGCCCGCTCGCGCGGCACCGCCGCCCAGCGCAGCTCGAACGACGGCGCGAACTCCGGCGCGTAGGCCA
Organism: Spongiactinospora rosea; assembly: GCF_003315795.1. Taxonomy (GTDB): domain Bacteria; phylum Actinomycetota; class Actinomycetes; order Streptosporangiales; family Streptosporangiaceae; genus Spongiactinospora; species Spongiactinospora rosea. The sequence continues at coordinate 13,381 of NZ_QMEY01000007.1, read as the reverse complement.
GCAGCTCGGCCTCCGACAGGCCGTAGCGGGCGCGGGCCGTCGGATAGACCGGATGGTCGACGAACGCCGCCAGCGTCTCGTAGTCGATCGCGTCGCGGTGGCGCGGGTCGCGCCCGATCCGCGCCATCACCTCCTCGCGCCGCGCGTCGTGCAGCTCCAGCGCGCGCAGCGCGGCGCGGCACTCCACGGCGAGCGCCTTCACCCCGGCCGCGTCGGCGTGCTCGGAGATCTCGGCGACCGCGCCGAGCACGGTGGACAGGCCCAGGGACTCGTCGGGGGCGACCACGAAGTCCTGGTAGAGGGAGCCGGGGGTCAGGCGTACCCGGCGCGCGCCCGGAAGCTCCAGCGCCACGCCGTCCTTGGTGCGGGTGACCCGGCCGGACAGGCCGCCGTAGTCCTCGCGCAGCAGCGCGTTCACCACGCGGGCGGCCAGGTAGCACTCCCGGTCGCTCACGCGGTCACCGTCCAGGGGTGGGCGGCGCGGAAGGCGGCGATGGCGGCGTCCACGGCGGCGGTGTCGCCGCCGATGGCCCGGACGATGCCCAGGTAGTCGCGGTTGGTGTTGCTGTGCTCCACGCGGTCGCCGAGCGCGCGCAGCGGGCGGTGCCACAGCCGCACGCCGTCGCCCCCGGCCGCCGGGTCGATGGCGGGCGGGGCCGCGCTGATCGTCCCGGAGCGTTCGGCGAGCAGGCTGAGCGCGACGCCCGCCCTCTGCGCGGGCGTGGGATGGGTTTGCGGCAGGCGTTCGCCGAGGTGGACGCGCAGGATCTGCTCGAACAGCGGCACGCCCAGCAGGTCGGCCAGCAGGAAGTCGCAGTGGTCGCCGATCACCCGGTAGTTGACCTCGATGATCCGCGGCCCGGCGGGGGTCACCGCGTACTCGGTGTGGCACGCGCCGAAGCCCACCCCGAGCGCGGTCAGCGCGGACAGGACGTGCTTGGTGTGCTCGTACGGCACGGTGGGGGACCAGTCCAGGCGCTCTTCCACGAAGTGCGGGCGGGGGCCGAGCGTGGTGGCGAACCCGCCGAGCACGCGCGTCTCACGGCCGTCGCCGATGGTCTCCAGGGTGCGTACCGGGCCCTCCAGGTACTCCTCCACGACCAGCGCCTCGCCGGGCCGCCTGGCCCTGGTCCGCTGGACGGCGGCGGCCAGGGCCGTGGCGTCTTCGACCAGGACGACGTCTTCGCTGGCCACGCCCTCGCGCGGCTTGACGACGGCGGGGAAGGGGACGGCGGTGGGGTCGGCGGGGTCGTCCGGCGCCAGTCGTACGGACCGGACCCGCTCGACCCCGGCCTCGGCCAGCCCGCGCCGGGTGAGGGCCTTGTTCTTGGCCGCCAGGCAGGCCCGCCAGTCCTTGCCGGGCAGGCCGAAGTAGGCGGCGGCGAGGGCGGTCTCCGGCTGGACGTGGTCGGAGTTGGAGAAGATCGCGTCGGGGCGGTGGTGGTGGGCGATGACGTCGATCACGGCGCGCGGGTCGCGTACGTCGCAGGCGATCACCTCGCCCGGGTGTACCCGCCGGTGGTGCTCGGGGCGGTCGGTGAGTACGGTGACCTCGCAGCCCAGGGCGCGGGCGGCGGGCAGGAATCCGTCGGTCACGGAGTCGGTCGGTTTGAGCGCGGTGATGTACAGCCGCACGCAGGCACCCCCGGATCAGGTAAGGCTAACCTAACCCGTCGTATCTTAGCCCCGCGACGATCGGCCCGTGGCGCGAGTGGTCATTCGCGAAAGATGTCGATAATCGGCTGAGCGGGTGGCGTGGAATGGACGGATGAGAGGGTTCTCATCCGGCTCTCACGATTCTCTCGGGCAGGGCCGCTTACGTTGGGGCCATGAGCCGCCGTACCTCCGTGATCGCCGTCCTCGCCGTCGCCGTGGGAGCCGTGACGGCGGCGTCGGCGATGGTCGGGCTGGTGCGGGCGGTCAGCGTCGATCCGCCCGACCTGCGCCGCACGATCGTGGTCGGCCCGGGGCCCGCTGCCGAGAAGATCACTGCCGAGAAGCCCGCTGCCGAGAAGACCATCGCCGTTGTCGAGAAGCCGCCGCTCAAGAGGAGTTCGCCGGAGAAGCGCTCGCCTGAGCGGGCCTCGCCGCGGGAGCGCCCGGCCCGCCCCGCCGAGCCGGTCGAGCCGCCACCGCCGCCGCGCGGTGGAGGCGACGACGACGTGGGCGATGACGGTGACGACGGCGACGAAGGCGGGGATGACTGACCGATGAGCGCCCGGGCCCGGATCGTGGGCTGGATGCTGCTCGTCGTCACCCTCGCCCTGGCGGTCTCGGTCTTCGCGACCTGGACCTTGCTGCACGCCCGCATGGAGGAGCGGGTCAACGCCGAACTGGGCAACGAGGCCGAAAAGCTCGGCAACTACATCAAGGAGGCGGGCCGCACCGAACGCGACGTCGAGCGGCTGCTGACCGGCCACCTCGTGGTCAACGCGCCCGACCGGCACGAGACGTTCTTCACCATCGTCAACGGCAAGAAGGGCCGCAGGACGTACGTGACCCCGGAGCTGGACCTCAGCGCCGACGACGCGCTGGTCGCCAGGCTCGCGCGGGCCACCGAGCCGTACGCGGCCTGGCTGCCGACCAGCGCGGGCACCGTGCGCTATGCCGTCATCCCGGTCCGCAGCGGTGCCGACATCGGGCACTTCGTGATCGCGGTCTTCTACGAGCACCACGCGCGGGAGGTGGACGAGTCGGTCCGGGCGGTGGCCGTCACCGCCGGGGTGGCGCTGCTGCTGGCCGGCTCGGCGGGCTGGTGGGTCGCCGGGCGGGTGCTCGCCCCGGTACGCCTGGTGCGCCAGGCCGCCGAGCGGATCAACGACTCCAGCGACCTCACCCGCCGGCTGCACGTACCCGGCAACGACGACGTCGCCGCGCTCGCCGCGACCTTCAACCGCATGCTGGACCGGCTGGAGCGCGCGTTCGCCGTACAGCGCGACTTCGTGGACGACGCCGGACACGAACTGCGCACGCCCATCACCGTCATCCGCGGCCATCTGGAGCTCATGGGCGACGACCCCCAGGACCGCGCCGAGACGATCGCGCTGGTCACCGACGAGCTGAGCCGGATGAACCGCATCGTGGACGACCTGCTCACCCTCGCCAAGGCCGAGCAACCCGGCTTCCTCGCCCTCGACGACGTGGAGCTGGCCGACCTCACCGTCACCGTGCTGGCCAAGGCCCGCCCGCTCGGCCCGCGCGACTGGCGGGTCGAGGAGGTCGCCGACGCCTCCATCAGGGCCGACGGGCAGCGGCTCACCCAGGCGATGATGCAGCTCATCGCCAACGCGGTGCGGCACACCGGGCCGGGCGACCTGGTGGCGGCGGGCTCGGCCGTACGGGGAGCCGAGGTGGTGCTGTGGGTGCGTGACAGCGGTCCCGGCGTACGCGCCCAGGACCGCGAGCGGATCTTCGCGCGGTTCGTGCGCGGCGGCGGCCGTACCGGCGAGGGGGCCGGGCTGGGCCTGGCCATCGTCAGGTCCATCGCCGTGGCGCACGGCGGCCGGGTGCACGTCGAGAGCGCGGGCGGCGGCGGCGCGCTGTTCGTCATCAGCATCCCCTTCCACAACGCGCGCAGGGAACCGCCGGACGACGTCGGCGACACGATCGAGATCATGCTGGAGTCCCGATGAACCGCATCCTGATCGCCGAGGACGAACGCCGCATCGCCTCCTTCCTGGAGAAGGGGCTGCGCGGCAACGGCTTCGCCACGACCGTCGTGGAGGACGGCGTGGCGGCCTACGAGTACGCGGCCAGCGGGGCGTTCGACCTGCTCATCCTGGACATCGGCCTGCCGCTGCGGGACGGCTTCACGGTGCTGCGGCGGCTGCGCGAGACCCGGGCCGCGATCCCGGTCATCATCCTCACCGCCAGGGACGGCGTGGCCGACACCGTGGCGGGCCTTTCGGGCGGGGCGGACGACTACATCGCCAAGCCGTTCGCCTTCGAGGAGCTGCTGGCGCGGGTCCGGCTGCGGCTGCGCGGCGACCGCGTACCGGAGGTGACCGTGCTGCGGGCCGGTGACCTCTCCCTCGACCTGCGCGCCCGCCGGGTCTACGTCGGCGACCGGCCGGTGGAGCTGTCCACGCGGGAGTTCGCGCTGGCGGAGGTGTTCTTCCGGCATCCGGACCAGGTGCTCACGCGCGAGCAGTTGCTGAGCCACGTGTGGGGGTTCGACTTCGACCCCGGGTCCAACGTGGTGGACGTGTACGTACGCTACCTCCGGCGCAAGATCGGGGCCGACCGGATCCAGACGGTTCGCGGGACTGGGTACCGTATGCGGGGCTGACCTGGGGCGATGCGATGGGAGACCTCTCATCCGACCCTCATCGGGGGCTCACGGGCGGGGGCGAGGGTGGATGTCGCCGCGGAGATGCCGCGCACGCACACGACAGGAGCCTCCGATGACCCTTGAGCTTCGCCGTACGGCGCTCACCGTCGCCGTCGTCCTCGCCCTGGCCGCCTCCGGCACCGTCCTCGCCGCCCCGGCCCTCGCGGGCCCCGCCGCGCCCGCCCTCACCTTCCCGGCGGCCGCGGACGATGGGGACGACGACGGGGACGACGATGACAACGGCGACGACAACGGCGACGACAACGGCGACGACAGGGACCGCCGCGCGGCGCGCGCCGGCAAGGCCAAAGGCGATGACGACGATCGCCGGGCCCCGCGCGGTGGCGCGGACAACGGCAAGGGCGCTACGTCCCAGCGCGACTTTCGGCAGAGCGACGACTCTGCGCGGGGCGACGACCTCGCCCGGGGCCAGGCGGATGCCAAGGCCGCCGGTACGTCGGCCGAGGCCGCCGCGACCGTCGCCGGGGACGCCAAGCCGGTGGCGGCGCAGTCCGCGGCCACGGACGCGGGCCTGCCCGCCGGGGTGCTGGCGGGCCTCGCGGGGCTGGCCGGGCTGGGCGGGCTGGCGGCCTTCGGTCTCTGGCTGCGCCGCCGCGTCGACGCGGAGGGCTGACCGTGGACCACTGGCGCGGCGTACGCCGCTCCGGCGCCGCCCTCCATGGCATGGGCAGTGCCGCCCTGGCCATGGCCCTGGCGGCGGGGACCTGCCTCATGCCCCCTGACGGCCGGCTCGCGGCGCATGCCGTACCGGCCCCCTCTCCTTCCCCGTCGCGTTCGCCCTCGCCGAAGGGTGATGCCGGCAAGCCCGTGGTGCTCCACCTGCCGTCCGTGGGGGTCTCCACGCGGGTGATCGGCCTGCGGCTGGACCGGCGCGGGCGTCTGGCGGCGCCCGAGCGGTTCGACGTGGCCGGGTGGAACGTCGCCGGGCCGGAACCGGGGGAGCCCGGAGTGTCCGTGGTCGCCGGTCACGTGGACTCGCGTACCGGACCGGCGGTCTTCCACCGCCTACGGCACCTGAGGCGGGGCGACGCCGTCCACGTCGTACGGGCGGACGGTACGTCCGTCACCTTCACCGTCCGCCGCCTGGCCCGGTATCCCAAGACCCGCATCCCCGGCCAGGCGGTCTACGGCGCGGCCCGAGAACACCAGCTTCGCCTCATCGCCTACAGGGGAGGGTTCGACCCCGGATGCCGCGGCCACCGCGACGACCTGGTCGTCTTCGCCGACCGGGCACGAACCTCCCGCTGACCGTCCCCCCATCCCGTTCCATCCCCGAAAGACGCCCCGCCGGATGCGCCCCCTCCGGCGGGGCGTCCCTATGTCCTTACTTCCGGCCACAAGGGATGTTTTTCTGCGAAGTAGGATGTCCCCCGTAAAAGGGGTGGAATACGTGGGGCATGTGGCTGAAGTACACCAACTGCTGGGACCGTTACTGCTGGCGCGCAGCGCCATCGACCGGTCGGCGTTGCAGCGTGACGACACCGAATGGCTCGACCGGGCCTGGAACGACCCCGCCACCCGCGTACTGATCATCGAAGAGGGCCGCACCCTCGTCCGCCGCACCGGGGACGAGACGGAGATCGTCTACTTCTCCCCGGACGAGACCCCGCCGGGCCCGCGCTACCTGCTCGGCGTCGATTCCCGGCAGATCGCCTACTTCGCCGTGTCCGCGCCGCTGCCCGGGGTGGCGTCCCGCGGCGTCGATCACACCGATCCCCGGCAGATCCGCGCGCTGCCCCCGCTCGGCACCGGCGACCTGGAGGACGGCCGGGCCGTACCCGCGGGCCTGCGCCAGGTGGGCGTGCTGCTCGGCGACCGCGACGCGGGCCTGATGGTCTACGCGGTGGCGCTGGAGGCGTGGCACGCGACGCATGCGTTCTGCCCGCGCTGCGGCGGCCGTACGGAGGTCAGGGCGGGCGGCCACGTACGCGTCTGCCCGGCCGACGGCGGCCAGCACTTCCCGCGCGTGGACCCGGCGGTGATCATGCTGGTCCACGACGGCGACGACCGCTGCCTGCTCGCCCGGGGCCCGCAGTGGCCCGAGGGGCGGTTCTCGGTGCTGGCGGGGTTCGTGGAGCCGGGGGAGTCGCTGGAGCACGCCGTGATCCGCGAGGTCGCGGAGGAGGTGGGCGTACCGGTCACCGGGCCTCGGTACCTGGGCAGCCAGCCGTGGCCGTTCCCGCGCAGCCTGATGCTCGGGTTCTTCGCGCGGGCCGTCGCGACCGAGCTCACGCTCGACCCCCAGGAGATCGCCGAGGCGCGGTGGTACAGCCGCGCCGAGCTCGCCGCCGCGCTCCGCGCCGGTGAGGTACGTCTGCCGCCCGAGGTCTCGATCGCACGCCGCCTCATCGAGACCTGGTACGGCGAACGGCTCACCGGCGACTGGTGATGATCTCGGAGTGCGCGCCGGTCAGGCCGTGATGGCGGCCATCCGGGCCTTGACATCGATGACCGAGGGATTGGTCATCGTCGTGCCGTCTTCGAAGAGCACGGTCGGAACGGTCATATTGCCGTTGTTGACACTCATCACGAGCTCTGCGCCCTTCGGGTCGCGCTCGATGTCGATCACTTCGTAATCGATCCCCTCACGCGTGAGCTGGCCCTTGAGCCGTCGGCAGGGACCGCACCAGCTCGTCGTGTAGACCGTGAGCGCCATTCCGGAGATTCCCTTCGTGTAGTGGAGCCTCGGGGGGTGGTAGATCGGCCGTCCATTGGCAACAACCGGAGGGTCCTTCATCTTCCCGGGCGTGTCATCTCGCCGCCGGCTTGAGCACTCCGGCGATCCACGCGTACACCTGCTTGGAGACCCCGGCGTCGCCGTACAGGGCCGAGGAGTGCCGGGCGCCGGGGATCACGCGGACCGTCATGGGCACGCCGACCTGCCGCAACTGCTCCTGAAGCAACTGACTGTGCAGCGGCGGCACGAACTCCCCGCGCGAGTGGATCGCCAGCATCGGCGCGTCGCCGCGGCTCGCCTGCCATGGCACCTCCATGCTCGCCCAGATGTTCTCGCACAGGCCGTACGGGCGGCAGCCCCCGGCCAGCTGGATCGCCGCCTGCCGCAGCTTGCGCCCGTTGTGGGTGACGGCCTCGCTCGCGCCGTCCGCGAACGCGGTCAGCGGCGAGATCACGGGGGACATGCCGACCACGCCCTTCAGGCCCGGCAGGCCGTTCTTGTAGGTGCCGACCGCGGCGGCGATGTGCCCCCCCGCCGAGAAGCCGAGGATGGCGTAGTTCTCCGGGTCGAAGGAGTAGCGGGCGGCGTACCGTTTGGCGGCGGCGATGGCGGCGAGCACGTCGTCCCGCTGGGCGGGCCAGGTGGCCTCGCCGGACAGCCGGTAGTTGACGTTGAAGACGGTGTAACCCTGCGCCACGTACCCCCGCGCGATGGCGGTGGCGGACTTCTTGTCCCCCGAGGACCACCATCCGCCGTGCAGCACGAAGACGCCGGGCCTGCGGCCCTGGCCGGGCACCCAGGAGACGTCCATCCGCTGGTGGGCGTGCCTCCCGTACGCGACAGTCTTGATCATCGCGTCGGGGACCTCCGGGTACACCGTCGGCGTGTACGCGGGCGGGGCCGTCGGCTCCGCCTGCTCCTCCGACACCGGCGGGGGCGGCGGCACCGGACGGGACGCCTGCGCCGCCGCGGGCGCCAAGACGGTCGGAAGCACTGCTGCGGCCAGAGCGAGCGCACCCACAGTCACCACGGTCCGCACAGATCTCATCCTTCCCTGGGCATGGTCGCCAACATTCTGGGGTAGATCCCTTGGTTTTCGCATCTTGCCTGCATTGCGGGTTATCCACAGGCGGGCCCGAAGCGGAGCGAGGTGCGGCCGGCGGCTGAAAGGATGGTGGCAGCAGACCTGTTCGACGCGCGTAAGGAGATCGCGTGGAGCCCTATGACGTTCTGGCGGGCCTTGACCCCGAGCAGCGCGCGGTCGCCGAGGCCACGCGGGGTCCGGTGTGCGTCCTGGCCGGGGCCGGCACGGGCAAGACCCGCGCGATCACCCATCGGATCGCCTACGCCGTGCACAGCGGCGTGGTCGAGCCGCAGGCGGTCCTGGCGGTGACGTTCACCACACGGGCGGCGGGGGAGCTGCGGCAGCGGCTGCGCGCGCTCGGCGCGCCGGGCGTGCAGGCCCGCACGTTCCACGCGGCCGCGCTGCGCCAGCTCACCTACTTCTGGCCGAGGGTGATCGGCGGTGACGCGCCGTCCATCATCGAGTCCAAGCTGCCGGTGCTGATCGAGGCGTGCCGCCGGGTCCGGCGCAATCCCGACCGAGCGGAGCTGCGCGACATCGCCTCGGAGATCGAGTGGGCGAAGGTCACCCAGGTCGCCGCCGACGACTACGCGGCGGCGGCCAAGAAGGCCGGCCGCACCCCGCCGATCCCCGGCGAAGAGGTCGCGCGCCTTTATGAGGCTTATGAGGAGATCCGCCGCGAGCGGCACCTGGTCGACTTCGAGACGATCCTGGAGCTGACCGCCGCGGTGATGACCGAGCACCAGGAGGTCGCCGCCCAGATCCGCCAGCAGTATCGCTACTTCGTGGTGGACGAGTACCAGGACGTCAACCCGCTCCAGAAGCTGCTGCTGGACACCTGGCTCGGCGGCCGCGACGACCTGTGCGTGGTCGGCGACCCCAACCAGACGATCTACTCCTTCACCGGCGCCACCCCGCGCTACCTCACCGGCTTCACGGTCGAGCACCCCGGCGCGTCGGTGATCAAGCTGGTCCGCGACTACCGCTCGACGCCGCAGGTGGTCGGGCTGGCCAACAAGGTGCTGGAGAAGGCCAGGTCACCGCACCGGCTGGAGCTGGTCGCGCAGCGCCCCGAGGGGCCGGTGCCGGTGTTCGCCGAGTTCGACGACGAGCCCGCCGAGGCCGAAGGCGTGGCCAAGGCGGTCCGCAAGCTGATCGACTCCGGGGTGTCGGCGCGCGAGATCGCCGTGCTGTTCCGGATCAACGCCCAGTCCGAGGCGTACGAACAGGCGTTCACCACCGCGGGCGTCCCCTACCTGGTGCGCGGCGCGGAGCGCTTCTTCGAGCGCCCCGAGGTGCGCGAGGCCGTCGTGCTGCTGCGTGGGGCGGCGCGCTCGGCCGCGGCCGACGACCCGCTCGCGCCGACCGTCCACCACATCCTGGGCGGCAAGGGGTTCACCCCGCAGCCGCCCGACGGGGGCCGGGCCCGCGAGCGGTGGGAGTCGCTGAAGGCCCTCGCCGAGCTGGCCGAGGACATGGCGGCCCGGGGGGCCGACCTGCCCGCGTTCGTGGCCGAGCTGGAGCGCCGGGCCGCCGAGCAGCACGCCCCGCCCATCGAGGGCGTGACGTTCGCCTCCCTGCACTCGGCCAAGGGCCTGGAGTGGGACGCGGTGTTCCTGGTGGGGCTCACCGACGGCATGATGCCGATCGTCTACGCCGAGACGCCCGACCAGACCGAGGAGGAGCGCCGGCTGCTCTACGTCGGGGTGACCCGCGCCCGCGCCCACCTGCATCTGTCCTGGGCGCTGGCCCGCACCCCGGGCGGGCGCAAGAGCCGCCGCCCGTCCCGTTTCCTGGACGGCCTGACCGGCCGTTCCGTCACCCCGCCCCGCACGGCGTCCTCCGGCCGCGACCGCCGTGCCGCGGCGGCCCCGGTGAGCTGCCGCATCTGCGCCAAGACCCTGACCACCGGGGCGGAACAAAAGCTCGGCCGGTGCACCACCTGCCCGTCCGACTATGACGAGGCGCTGCTGGAGAGGCTGAAGGCGTGGCGCTCCACCACGGCCAAGGAGGCCAAGGTCCCCGCCTACGTGGTCTTCACAGATGTCACGCTGCAGGCCATCGCCGAGCGGGTTCCAACGTCCGAGGCCGACCTGCTGATGATTCCGGGTATTGGGCGGGTGAAGCTGGACCGATACGGTGAGATGGTCCTCACGCTCTGCCGTACGGCGGGCGGCGAGGCCGGCGAGCAGCACTCGCCCGGCGAACATGTCGAGCATGTCGAGCTTTTCGAGCAGGACGGGTAGGGGAACAGCGCGGTGAACGAGGCCCTCAAGGAGCTGCTCGACCTGCTCGACCTCGAACAGATCGAGCTCAACTTCTTCCGTGGCCGCAGTCCCCGGGAGCGCATTCAGCGCGTGTTCGGCGGGCAGGTGGCAGCCCAGGCGCTGGTCGCGGCCGGCCGTACGGTGCCGTCCGACCGGCAGGTGCACTCGCTGCACGCCTACTTCATCAGGCCGGGCGACCCCTCGGTGCCGATCGTCTACGAGGTCGATCGCCAGCGCGACGGCCGGTCCTTCACGACCCGCCGGGTGGTGGCCATCCAGCACGGCAGGCCGATCTTCACGATGTCGGCCTCCTTCCACGTCCACGAGGAGGGCGTCTCCCACCAGGCGGCGCAGATGCCGGCCGTGCCCGGCCCGGAGGGCCTGCCGCCCGTCCTTGAGCACCTGCGCGCGCAGTTCGGCGACGTCGACGAGCTGCGCGAGGGGCTGTCCGCGCCGCGCCCGGTCGACACCCGCTACGTCACCCCGCTGACCTGGGAGGCGCAGCGCGACCCCAGCCTGATCTCCTCCGAGACCCAGGTGTGGTTCCGCTACGAGGCCGACCTGCCCGACGACCCGCTGCTGCACATCGTGCTCGCCGCCTACGCCTCCGACTACACCCTGGTCAACACGGTCCTGCTCGCGCACGGCCTGGCCTGGGGGGTGTCGCCCATCATGGGCGCCTCGCTCGACCACGCGATGTGGTTCCACCGGCCGTTCCGCGCCGACGAGTGGCTGCTGTACGCCCAGGAGTCGCCCTGGTCGGGCTCGGCCCGCGGCCTGGCCCGCGGGCAGATGTTCACCGCCTCCGGCGATCTCGTGGTATCGGTGGTGCAGGAGTGCATGATCCGCCGGACCGACACGTAAAACTGCAGGTAGAAAATGTGTTGCCGGGTTGCGGTGCTGGGGTTTAGGGTCATGGACATGCGAGTCGGACGCTCCTGTCCGGCCGGCTTCACCCGATAGTGAAGCAGATCTGAGAGCGGAGGTGAGTCCCCGGTGATTATCAACATGACGCCATCGGTGTGGCTCGCGTCCGCGCGCCGCTGCAATGCCGTGTTCCTCGGCGCCCCGATCACCAGGCTGCTCGCCGATGGTCCGGCACGAGTGCGACGGCAGGAGTCCGTCCAGATCACCCTGCAGCTCCGCAGTGGGCTCGGCAGTGGGCCCAAGGTCGCCGCCAAGGGCGGCTATGTGCCCGCCGACACGGGCGCCCCGGTCTTCACGACCGTCCGTGAACAGCAGCAGACCAAGCACGACGACCCGTTCGCCAATGGTGGCATGCGTGGTTCGCACCCCTGGAGAGATCCGGTCACGACCTGACCGGCTGAAGACCTCCAGGGCCGCGGATCCGCAGACAGGATCCGCGGCCTTAGTTATTTCCGCAGTCCGACCACCTCAAGAGGTACAGCCCAAGAAGATCAACACGACATTGTGAGAGGTGACCCTGATGCGGGCCAAGCCGATCATGGACCTGATCGACGAAGCCGACATCCCATGTCGTTCCGACCCGGACCTCTGGTTCGCTGAGTCCCCAGAGGACGTCGAGTTCGCCAAGGCGCTCTGCGGAGGCTGCCCCATCCAGAAGACCTGCCTGGCCCGCGCGCTCGAACGCGCGGAGCCCTGGGGCGTCTGGGGCGGCGAACTGATCCTTCGCGGCACCATCGTCCCGCGCAAGCGGCCCCGTGGCCGCCCGCGCAAGACCCCGGTCGCCGCCTGACCCTTCCCGCGAGATCACACCACCACGAAAGGACCACCGAAATGAACGGCTTCACCGGACGGAGCAACGAAATCCCCTCGATGTATGAAGATCTGGTGCGTGACCGAATACGGTCCCTCCACCAGGAGGCAGAGGAGCAACGCATGATCCGCCAGGTGATCCGCGTCCGCCGCGCCCGCCGCGACGCGGAACGCGCCTCCGCCCGCCTCCGCCACGCCCTCCTCCGCCTGGGCTGACCCACCCCCCCCATAACCACCACCCGGCCGGGTGAGGCCACCCCTCACCCGGCCCCCGCATTCCCACCCCCTGCCTCAAACACCCAGCACCTGCATTCCCCCCATAAGCCGAACCCCTCATACAACAAGCCCGCCCCCACCCCGTCGGGCCCTTCACCAAGAACCCGCCCATCCACATTCGGGCCTTATACGGCACGTACTCCATTTGCCGCCCCGTAATTCCTCGCATTTCACACGTACCGCACCCCCCGCACCCCGCCCCGTCGACCCGCCTCCCCTGGGCGATCAAACCCCTCGACAGCGCCCGGCCATCACCTGCGAAACACACTTCGCGCCCAATCGCCCTCCCCCTCCGCTCGGCCCCCCTCTCTTATGTCAGGCTCCGCCCGACGCTGCCGCCCCCAGCCGGTCAATCCCAACGGCGCCTTGGTCGACCCCTCCCAAAAAGCTGAAGGGTTGACCACGTCGATACCTTCCCATTGCCGGTAGCCGTCGATCATCTGCTGCTTCAACGGGCCTAGTACTCCAGCCGGTGCGCCCAGAGATCAAGGAGGTGGTCGTCCAGCGACTATGACCTGATCACAAGCTCGTCGTCGCCTGCCGGTGTGAGTCCGGTCCGGGTAATCGCCAGGGAGCCCGGTAGCAGGCTGGCGGCTTGGCCTGGAAACGGGCCGGGTCGAAGCCCAGCGTCGAAAGCCCATTTGGGGGAGCAACTGAGCGGTCCGTAGCGGAAGCGAAGCCTGCCGCGTCGTTAGACACCAAGAGAGAGCCGAGCCGGGCGGTTCACGGCGAAGGCCATGGAAGCGGTGAAGATCCTGGAAAGGCAGCCGCGAGGAACTCTCCGGCGTAAGAGGGCGCGGAACGTTCAGAAGGTGGCGTCGGGAACTGGGGAGGCCCTCCCCGGCCGAAGCGTGCTGCGGATAGGCGTGGACAACGCCGTCCTATAACCGGTGAGGAGCCGGGAAGTGGGCGGCGGCTGGGAGGGAGTCGGAGGCGGTCGTAGTACTGATCGAGCCGCAGGACACACAACCTGTGGTGAGGGAAGGGCC
>NZ_QMEY01000069.1 GCF_003315795.1 Spongiactinospora rosea | reverse complement strand
CTGTGCGCCGTGAAGCGCTTGCTGATCGAGTGGAGGTGAAAGACCTGCACCGCCGTCTTGTCGCAGCAAGACGGTTGAAGCTGAGGGCAGCCTGACCCGGGAGGTGCCGGGGAGGGTGGCAAGCGGCCCTGACAAAGCCGGGACGTGTCAGCACCGTCAGATGGAGCGGGTCCGGCAAGCGAGACGGAAAGGAGTACGCGAGGAACCGGCGTTTACGCCTCCTAACGTTGCACCGGCTCCAACCTGACGGATATGGGCCGGGTGCGGTAGATCCCTGGTGTCTAGCGCGGCAGCGGGGAACTTCGCGGATGGCCTGGATCGGCTGTCCGGGAAGGCCACGGTGACGTGCTGCGGGGTAGCCGTGGACAGGCCGCGGGGGTACAGCCGGGCTCCTCCTTCGTCGAGCGATCAGCAGGTGAACACGGGAACCGTCTCGGTTTTGGCCCCGGATCACGCTTCCAGCGTGGCTCCCGGGGGCTGGGTCCATCGTCGGCCGATCGGGCCGGGACGGGGCGGAGCCGCCGTAGTAGTCCGAGCCGGGGAAAGCCTGGTACATGGCCAAGGGCGGCAGCGGCAATCGAGAAGGGACGGATGCTGTAATGCCGAAAGACGCGCCGGTGAACATCGGCGCCTGGCCGGAGGCGGCCCCTCAAGGGCCGTATCGGCGGGTATCGGAGATGCAGGCCAAACTTCACCGCTGGGCGGCGGCCGATTCCGGCCGCCGGTTTGATGACCTGTTCAACCTCGTGCACGATCCGGCGACGCTATTGGTGGCGTTCGACCGGGTCGCGGGCAACCGGGGCGCCCGGACTGCGGGCGTGGACGGCGTACGCGTCGCCGACGTCCACGACGGTACCGGGGTGCCCTGCTTCCTGGATGACCTGCGTGCCCGCCTCAAGGAGGGCACGTTCACACCTCTGCCGGTACGCGAACACCTGATCGCCAAGCCGGGGAGGACGGGCAAGGTACGCCGCCTGGGGATACCCACCGTGGCCGACCGGGTCGTCCAGGCCGCGCTGAAGCTGGTGCTGGAGCCGATCTTCGAGGCCGACTTCCTGCCGGTCTCCTACGGGTTTCGACCCAATCGGCGAGCCCAGGACGCGATCGCCGAGATCCACCATTTCGGCACCCGGGGATACCGCTGGGTGCTGGATGCCGACATCGAGGCGGCCTTCGATACGATCTCGCATCCGGCCGTGATGGACCGGATACGGGATCGGATCAAGGATAAACGCGTCTTGGCGCTGGTGAAGGCGTTCCTCAAGGCCGGGATCATGACCGAACTAGGGGAACGCACCACCACCGGCACCGGCACACCGCAGGGCGGCATCTTGTCCCCGCTGATCTTCAACGTGGCCATGGGGGTGCTCGATGAGTACCTGCACCGGCCGTGGAGGCCAGGCGGGACGATGTCCACCTGCCAGCGGCGCGCATCCCGCCGCCGCACGGGGTCGCCGACGTGGCGGCTGGTCCGCTACTGCGACGACTTCGTCGTCTTGGTCCATGGAAACCGAGATGACACGCTGGCGTTGCACCAGGACCTGGCGGCCGTGCTGGCTCCACTGGGACTGCGCCTGTCACCGGCCAAGACCCAGGTGGTGCACATGGCCGAGGGGTTTGACTTCCTCGGGTTCCACATCCAATGGCGCCGCAAACGAGGAACCGGCCAGTGGTATGTCTACACCTTCATCGCCCAGGGCCCGATACGGGCGTTGAAGGACAAGATCCGTGCCCTGACCGGCAGGACATCCCATCAAAGTCCCGCACGTGTATTGATCAGACTCAACCAGATCATGCGCGGCTGGGCCGCCTACTTCAAGCATGCAGTGTGCAAACACACCTTCAAGGCCCTGGAGCGTTTCGTCTGGCGCAGGGTGATCGGCTGGTGGATGCGGCTGCATCGTTGGAGGTGGAAGGACATCCGCCGACGCTTCACCGACTCTACCGGCCGGTGGCGCAGACCCTCGGCGGATGGGATCGAGTTGTTCGATCTGCGGGCGGTATCGGTGAGGCGTTACCGCTATCGGGGTTACTCGATCCGCGGCCCCTGGACTTTGTCCGGCCCCGCCTGACGGCAGATGCCGTGGAGAGCCCGGTGCTCAGAGATGGGCACGCCGGGTTCGGCGAGCGGTCTGGGGAAACGGACCGGCGGCAACGCCGGCACCGCGCCCCAGGCCGACTCAACGA
>NZ_QMEY01000068.1 GCF_003315795.1 Spongiactinospora rosea | reverse complement strand
TGTCAACGGCCAAGTGCGTGTCGCCGCTGGTGGCCATGTAGAAGTCCCCACCTCTTCGTAGTTGACTACTTCTTGATCAAGCGTGCTGGTGTCCTGGTTCGTGCCTGTTTCATCCGGAAGGACTCACCTTCGGTGACCACCACGATGCTGTGGTGCAGGAGCCGGTCCAGCAGACTGACCGCGGTGGTGTGCTCGGGCAGGAAGCGTCCCCACTGGTCAAAGGGCCAGTGCGAGCCGATTCCCAACGCGCGTCGCTCGTAGGCGGCGGCGACGAACCGGAACAGCAACTGGGCGCCGGTGTCATCCAGCGGGGCCAACCCCACTTCGTCGATGATGACCAGATCGGCGCGCAGCAGGTTCTCGATCACCCGGCCGACCGAGTTGTCCGCCAAGCCCCGATAGAGGGTTTCGACCAGGTCGGCGGCGGTGAAGTAGCGGACCTTGTGTCCGGCCTGGACGGCGGCGACCCCCAGCGCGATCAGGCTGTGGGACTTGCCGGTGCCGGCCGGTCCGACCGCGCAGTAGTTCTCCGCCGCTCGGATCCACTCCAGCGAGGCGAGGTAGTCGAACGTGGCCTTGGGGATCGAGGAGGCGGCGACGTCGAACTCCTCGATGGTCTTGAGCACCGGGAAGGCGGCTGCCTTCATCCGGGCGCGAGCGTTGGAGGCATCGCGTGCCGCCAGTTCGGCGTCGATGAGCGTGCGCAGGAACTCCTCGGGGTTCCAGCGCTGCGTGCGGGCGGTGAGGAGCAGTTCAGGGGCCAGCCGGCGGATGGTGGACAGCTTCAGCCGGCGCAGCCCGCCATCCAGATCGGCGGCCAGGGGCGCGGGTGCGGACGCGGTCATGACACCTGTCCGATCTTGTCCAGGGTGTACTCGCTCAGCGATCGGGTCGGGACCGGCGGCAGCTCCAGCACCAGCGCCTGGCCGGCGGGTGCCGGTTGCGGGGTCCCGGCGCCGGCGGCCAGGATCGAGCGGACATCCTCGGCCCGCCAGCGGCGAAAGGTCACCGCCCGCTGCAGCGCCGCGATGAGCGCCTGCTCGCCGTGCGCGGCCCCCAACGCGGCCAGCTCGGTCAGATCGCCGGCCAGCCGGGTGTTGCCCGAGGCGGCCGAGCCGGTCAAGAACGACTCTGCCGCCGGGCCGAGCGCCAGGAACGCCTTCTCCGCCGGGGTCCGGGGCCGGACGGCGCGGCGTGGTGCGGGCCGCGGACCACCGTAGTGCTCATCGGCCACCGACGCCTCGCCGGGCGCGACCGCCGGATGGTCGGCGACGATCTCGCCGGTGGCCAGGTCGCAGATCAGCAGTCTGCCCTGCTGCTCGGTCACGGCCACGCGGGCGCCGATCAGCCGGGTGGGGACCGAGTAGCGGGCCGAGCCGAACCGCACGCAGGACAGCCGGTCGACCTTGCGGGTGATCGGCGGCTTGCCGATCGCCGGCCGCAGCGACGGCAGAGCCGTCAACAGCTCACGCTCGCCGGCCAGCCGCTCGGCGGGGATGGCGCAGATCTCCGAGTGCGTCACCGTGTTGACCTCGGCGCACCACCGGCGGGCGGCCACGTTGGCGGCGAGCAGGTCCTCGAAAGGCGCCTGCGGCACAACCAGATCACGTTTGGCATAGCCGACCAGATGCTCCACGATGCCCTTGGATTCCGGGTCGGCGGCCTGGCACCAGTCCGGCCGGAAGGCGTAGTGAGTGGCAAAGCGCACGTAGTCGCCGGTGGGGATGACCTTGTTGGCGACCACGCCGCCCTTCAGGCAGCCCATCCGATCGGCCAGCACCACCTTGGGCACCCCGCCGAGTTCTTCGAAGCATTCGGCCAGGAAGGCCAGCGTGGTGGTGGCCCGCTCGTTGTCGGCGAAGCGGACGAACCGCACCCTTGACCAGGCCAGCACCGCGCAGAACACGTGCAGCCCGCCGCCCGCATCGCCCCAGTCGATGACGAGCATCTCGCCCGGTGTCCAGACCGCCGGCCGCCGCCCGCGATGGTGGCTGCGCCGCCAGGCCTGCTTGGTCTGGGCGACCAGCCGCCGGAAGTTGCGCGCCGACCCGGCATACCCGGCGGCCTGGGCCAGGGGCAGCAGCCGTTTGGCCGAGATCCGCCCGGCCGTGCTGGTGATCTTCTCGGCCACCAGATCGGCGACCGTATCGAAGTTGTGCCCGCGCCGTCTGCGGCCCGGCGGCTTGCCGTCGGCCAGCGCCCGCTCGATGATGCGTCTGACGGTCTTGTGCGTGGTGCCGCACATCTGCGCGGCTCCGCGATAGGTGCCTACCT
>NZ_QMEY01000067.1 GCF_003315795.1 Spongiactinospora rosea | reverse complement strand
CCTGCGAGAGCTTCCACGCCTCCCTCAAACGAGAGACGCTCCAGGGCGAGCGCCACTACGGCGATGCCGCCACCTGCCGCCGCACGGTCTTTCGCTGGCTCACCCGGTACAACACCCGAAGGAGGCACTCGGCCAACGGGCAGCTCAGCCCGACTGCCTACGAACGTCTACACGAGGAAAGATCAGCTAGGGTGTCCCTGGCTGCATGACACACCCCAACGCGTGTCCACTTCCGTGGGGGAAGGCCCATGACACACTACGCGACCGATGGTCACGCCGATCCGGCCAGGTATGCCCGCACCATGGCCGGCAGCCGAAACCATGCCCTCGTGGGCTACGAGGTCTATATATTCGGAGCTTATGACCTGAGTGACGTCGACCAGGCCCGCGAACTCCTTTCCCGGTTCTTCCCGATCTCTTTCGCGGTCATCACGTCAAGTCGTTGCTGTGGTGGGCGGGCAACTGCGTGAAGGCGACTGGTCCGCTGTGGAGAGTCACTGTTGGGAGCCGTCGTGAGGATGAGGCGCATACGGTGCTCGAAGTCGCGCCGATTGAACCGGAAGTCGTGTAGGAAGATTCAGCGATCAGCGGCGATTGGCTTGGCTCGGTGTGGCAAGCTGCGGGGACTGTGTTGGACAGTGGCGGACGGCAGCGAGACCTTCACGATCGTCGTGGTGTCGGCGTACAGGCTGACGCGTTCAGATGGGTACGGCTAATCGTGCGCACGGAATTCAGGGCCGTCGCAAGGACGCCTATGGGCGTCGCGCGATGGCGCCGCTCGCCGACTGACCCTGGAGGGGGCCAGGCCACCGATATACCATGCCGGAATGAGATGGTTCGGCAGGAAGAACTCCGCGAGAACCACCGGTTCCGACCTCATGGCGCGGATGCCGCCGGTCACCGAGCCCAGCAAGACGGAGCAGTTTGCTGAGGATGCACGCCTGCACCATCCGGCCGACGAGCACTGGACACACACTCAGATCTTTTCTTACAGCGAGTTATTGCGGGACAGGTACGACTCGCCGCTCTACGTCGGGGTCAATGGCAGGCCTGCGATCCTGCTGTGCCTGTCTGGCCAGATGCGTGCGGACCTCGGCGGCCTTGGCGAGTTGATCCGGCGTACGGGCGCCGAACTGTTCCTCCAGGGGCACCGTTTTGGACGGTACGGGATGGTACGCGCCGTGCTGGAGCTGCCGGAACGGGACCTGATCTTCGAGACACCGCTGACGCTGGCACACGGCGACGTGCAGGAGTTCGTTTCGGCGGGGTACCAGAACGAGGCGGTCGAGCTGCACCTGGCCCACACGAACGATGCGCGGTCGCAACGGTTCACCTGCCAGGCCGCTGGGATTCGGCCCATCGTGGACGCCGTACTGGACGCCGTGCGCGGCCTCGATCATCCGACGACACCGGCCGAACAGGCCGCACCCGTTGCCGAAATGGAAGCCAGGTTCCCCGAGATCAGCGATGGGTTGAGCGGCCGGACTCGGATACGGCTGACCGTCACAGGGCCGGCGGACGATGCCGTGACGGTGGAGACGTACAACTGACGCGGGCATGAGTGGCACGAGACGTTTCGTCCCCGGCCCGACTTGCGGCTGTGCACACGTAGCCGTACCTCCCTGTCGACTACACCGCACGGTTGTGCGCGGTGGACTCGCGCGGCAGCTCGGTCAACCTCCGCGACGGCATCGTCCGCCCTCCAGGTCGCCGGGGCGGCCACCCCCGCTACGGCCGTAATCCCGGCACCGGCCGGCCCTTGGCCACAGAACGCGAACTACGTGCATCCGGCAACGAGGTCCTGCACGATTCCGACCACCCTCGGCCGTCTGGCTGCCCATTTCATCGCCTTCTTCGTATGAGGGGCGCGGGTGGTGTCAGCCGTGAACCGGCGGGGCGGGCAAGGAGGGGGCCCGCCATCGCCAGGTGGCGTTGCCGTCCGGGTTCAGGCCCTTGCGCCACACCGGGCCCGGCACCAGGCGGATCATGGTGGTCATCGCCTTGTGCAGGGCGGGGGAGGTGCTGCGGCGGCCATCGGCGCGGGCGCCGCGTACGGTCGCCTGGGTGCGCGGGCGGCGTTCGGCGTCGTAGCGGCGCAGTGCTTCGTCCAGACCCGGTTCGCCGGCCAGCGCGGCGGCGAGTACGACGGCGTCCTCGATGGACTGCCCCGCGCCCTGCCCACGGTCGGGGCTCATCGCGTGCGCGGCATCCCCGAGCAGCGCCACCCGCCCGCGTACGTACGTCGGCAGCGGGTCCAGATCGCAGATGTCGACATGGATCACCGCCTCCTGCGGCGTGGCGGCGATCAGCGCCGGGATCGGGTCGTGCCAGCCGCGCACCCGGTGCGCGGCCTCGGCCTTCTCATCGTCGTAGCGGACGGCCGGTTGCGGGCTGGTGGTGACGTAGGCCCAGTAGGCCCGGTCACCGCCGAGGGGGTGGATCAGGAAATAGGCGCCGGGGCCCATGGTGATGCTGCCGGGCAGATCGACGGCGCTGGTGACGCCCAGCCAGGCGGTCCGGCCGAGGTAACGCGGCGAAGGCGCGTCCGGCCACAGCAGCCGGCGAACGGTGCTGTGGATGCCGTCGGCCCCGATCACCAGGTCGGCGGTGGCCTGGCCGCCGTTCCAGGTGACGGTCACCGCCCGCTCGTCCTGCCGGACGCCGGTGACCTGCGCGCCGGTGC
>NZ_QMEY01000066.1 GCF_003315795.1 Spongiactinospora rosea | reverse complement strand
GTCCAGTTGACGGCCGCGGGCATCCAGCGCTCCAGCTCCGCCGGTACGCTGACCGCCCGCCACACGCGCTCTACCGGATAGGCGAGCACGCGTTCGAAGCGCAGCGCCGGGCGGCCGTCGATCGTTTCCAAAGTTCCGTCGGTCATGGATTCTCCTTCGGGTGTCGTTCGAGGCGTCAAGGATCCTCGGCCGGAACGGAGTTCATATTGCCATATGGAAATATGAACTGCAACTCGGGGTGAGCCCACGCCCGGGATCCCCCCGCCTGCCCCGGCATCCTCATCGGCCTGACCCGGAGGCAAACAGCCCGGCCGCAAGTCCGCCCCGGCTTGTTCGCTTCACGCTGCCTGACCCGGCAGGGCAAGTGGTGAAGCGGCGGTTGGATGAGATCACATTGCCCGCTGGGCTCTGCTCTCTCAGTGTTCACTGGCCGGACCGGCTGGTGATCTTCTGAGATGGTCCTGCTCCGAATCGGCGGCAACCCAGGGCCGCGGCAGATCTCGTTCATCGCCTCGATGACCGCGCTCATCCGGCACAGGGTGCGGCTGCCCCGTTGTTCCCGGTCATCCAAGCGCGGCTCGATCGCGTCCCAGAACTGGCTGATCGTCTTGCCGTCCATGCTGGAGAGCAGTTGTTCCCGGGTTCCTCAACCCCCATAACGCCCACCAGTTCATCAACCAGCCTGCCGAGCCGACGTGACAAGAGCGCGGCAGAATCAGCGACATTAACCGTGGCACGTCACATCCTGGCACCACGCCGTGATCTGCGCCGGCGGTAGCCGCCCAGTGGTGGTGTGACAGAGAACGGGCGATATCTGTCGGAGAGGTCCGAAGGATAGTCTCAGCGATGATCACCGTGGGCGGGCCGAGGGAAGGACAGTCCTAGGGTGCCCGCCGTCGCCGGCCACGCCGCCGCCAACGCACTGACCGATGCGAGCGTCCGGCTGCTCGGGGTCAGCGATACGCCGCCCCAGCCGGGACGACGGTGACCCTCCTCGCATCACGGGAAGCCCTCCAGCATGGGCGGGGAGTGCGTACAGGGCGACGAAAGGGTGCCTCACGCAGCGAGTCAGGGCGCCGGCGTCCCGACTCGATCGCCGAACAAGCGGAGGCAGAGGCATCCATGGCATCCATGGCGGACAGGCGTCCGGCACTTGCCATGCCCGGATCGGGAGCGTGCACCGGCGTTAGGGTGTCCTCCATGAAAATGGTTACACAGAGTAGTTTTATGAGTGCATTCAGGTATGATCTTCCGGCGTCACTCGTTGTCTTCCTGGTCGCGGTGCCCCTGTCGCTGGGCATCGCCATGGCGGCCGGGGCGCCGCTCGCCGCCGGGTTGATCGCCGCCGCCACGGGCGGCATCGTCGCGGGCCGGCTGGGCGGTTCCCCGATCCAGGTGAGCGGGCCGACCGCCAGCCTGACCGTTGTGATCGCCGGACTGATCCACACCTACGGCTGGCGGGCCACCTGCCTGATCACCATCCTGGCCGGGGCCATCCAGGTGCTGCTCGGCCTGCTCAAGGCGGCGCGGGCCGCGCTGGCGGTCTCGCCCGCGGTCGCGCACGGCATGCTGGCCGGGGTCGGTATCGTCATCGCCCTCGCCCAGCTCCATGTGGTCCTCGGCGGCAGCCCGGAGCACTCGGCCCTGGCGAACCTGATCCAGTTGCCCGGCCAGATCGTCGGCATGCACGGCCACAAGGTGATGGTGGGCGTGCTCACGGTCGTGGTGCTGCTGGTCTGGGAGCGGCTGCCCAGAAGGGTCAGTGCCGTCCCGGCGCCGCTGGCGGCGCTGTTCGTGGCCGCCGCTACGGCCTGGTTGCTGAGCTGGGACGTCACCCGCATCGACCTGTCGGGTGCCATCGCCACCTGGGCGCCGCCGCAGTTGCCCCAGGGCGACTGGCACCACGTCGCCGCGGCGGCGCTGCTGATCGCGCTGCTGGCCGGAGCCGAATCGCTGCTGTGCTGCACGGCCACCGACGGCATGCACAACGGCCGCCGCGCCGACCTGGATCGCGAGCTGTGCGGGCAGGGCGTGGCGAACATGGTCAGCGGTGTCCTGGGCGGGCTCCCGGTGGCCGGAGTGATCGTGCGCAGCACCACCAACATCCGGGCCGGCGCCCGTAGCCGGTCCTCGGCCATCCTGCACGGCGTGTGGGTCCTGCTGTTCGCGCTCTGCCTGGGCGGAACGATCAAGCTGATCCCGATCGAGGCGCTGGCGGCCCTGCTGGTCTTCATCGGCATCAGGACCATCAGCCTCGGCAACGCCAGAAAGGTGCACGGCCACCACGAGGTACCGGTCTACCTGGTCACCATGACCGGGGTGGTCCTGGTCGGGCTCGCCGAGGGCGTTCTGGCCGGGCTCGCCCTGGCCGCGCTGCTGGCGCTGCGGCGGCTCACGCGGGTCACGATCGACAAGCGCGAGGAACCGGACGGACGCCTGCACGTCACCGTCTCCGGCTCGCTCACCTTCCTCGGCGTACCGCACCTGACCCAGGAACTGCGGGCGATCCCCACCGGCATCACCGTCGACCTCGACCTGAACATCGACTTCATGGACAACGCCGCCTTCGAGGCCATCCACTCCTGGCGGAAGGACCACGAACGCCTGGGCGGCACGGTCGCCATCGACGAACTCCACGACCAGTGGTACACAATGGCGGCGGGCGGCGCCCGGATGGCCCCGGCCAAAAGCCCGCCGAAGCCGGCCGGGCGCTGGTGGCTGCCCTGGACCCACCGCCGCCGGGCCGAGACGGGCATGACCGAGAGCGAGAGCGAGTGCCGGATCACCCAGGGGGCGCAGGAGTTCCACCGGCGTACCGCGCCGCTGGTACGGCCCATCTT
>NZ_QMEY01000065.1 GCF_003315795.1 Spongiactinospora rosea | reverse complement strand
GGTGGGTTGTCTGGTTGTTGTTTGAGATTTGCATAGTGGACGCGAGCATCTTTTGTGGCCAAGTTGTTTAGGGCGCACGGTGGATGCCTTGGCACCAGGAGCCGATGAAGGACGTGGGAGGCTGCGTTAAGCCTCGGGGAGTCGCCAGCCAGACGTTGATCCGGGGATGTCCGAATGGGGAAACCTGGCACCAGTCATGTGGTGTCGCCGCCGTCTGAATGTATAGGGCGGTTGGTGGTAACGCGGGGAAGTGAAACATCTCAGTACCCGTAGGAAGAGAAAACAATAGTGATTCCGTTAGTAGTGGTGAGCGAACGCGGATGAGGCTAAACCGTATGCGTGTGATAGCCGGCGGGTGTTGCGTGTGCGGGGTTGTGGGAGCTGCTGTGGGAGGACCGCCGTTCTTCCGGGGAGTGAGAAATTCGTCTGGTAGTCGAAGCCTTTGGGATGGGGCGCCGTAGACCGTGAGAGTCGGGTAGGCGAAACCGGATGGACTCCTTATGTGGTTGTCCCGAGTAGCACGGGGCTCGAGGAATCCTGTGTGAATCTGCCAGGACCACCTGGTAAGCCTGAATACTCCCTGGTGACCGATAGTGCACGAGTACCGTGAGGGAAAGGTGAAAAGTGCCCCGGTGAGGGGTTGTGAAAGAGTACCTGAAACCGTGTGCCTACAAGCCGTGGGGGCATCCCTTTTTGGGGTGTGACTGCGTGCCTTTTGAAGAATGAGCCTGCGAGTCGTGGTGTGTGGCGAGGTTAACCCGGGTGGGGGAGCCGTAGCGAAAGCGAGTCTGAATAGGGCGTTTTTAGTCGCATGCTGTGGACCCGAAGCGGGGTGATCTACGCATGGGCAGGGTGAAGCTCAGGTAAGACTGGGTGGAGGCCCGAACCCACCAGGGTTGAAAACCTGGGGGATGACCTGTGTGTAGGGGTGAAAGGCCAATCAAACTCCGTGATAGCTGGTTCTCCCCGAAATGCATTTAGGTGCAGCGTTGCGTGTTGCTTGCCGGAGGTAGAGCACTGGTTGGCTGATGGGCCCGACAAGGTTACTGACGTCAGTCAAACTCCGAATGCCGGTAATGTTAGCGTGGCAGTGAGACTGCGGGGGATAAGCTCCGTGGTCGAGAGGGAAACAGCCCAGATCATCGTCTAAGGCCCCTAAGCGTGTGCTAAGTGGGAAAGGATGTGGAGTCGCAGTGACAACCAGGAGGTTGGCTTAGAAGCAGCCATCCTTGAAAGAGTGCGTAATAGCTCACTGGTCAAGTGATTCTGCGCCGACAATGTAGCGGGGCTCAAGCATACCGCCGAAGACGTGGCACTCTCACGCCATTGTGTGTGGGGGTGGGTAGGGGAGCGTCGTGTCCTGGGTGAAGCGGTGGGGTGACCTGTCGTGGACGGGATGCGAGTGAGAATGCAGGCATGAGTAGCGAATCGGGGGTGGGAAACCCCCGCGCCGGATGACCAAGGGTTCCTGGGCTAGGTTAATCCGCCCAGGGTAAGTCGGGGCCTAAGGCGAGGCCGACAGGCGTAGTCGATGGATGACGGGTTGATATTCCCGTACCCGCTGTTATGCGCCCATACTGAACCTGGTGATACTAAGGGTCCTTAGCCCCCTGCTGCCTTCGGGTGGTGGGTGAGGGTGAACGCCCGGCCTGAGCTGGTAGTAGGTAAGCGATGGGGTGACGCAGGAAGGTAGTCCATCCCAGGCGGTGGTTGTCCTGGGGTAAGCATGTAGCCCGTGTCGTAGGCAAATCCGCGGCACATTTGGGGTGAGGTGTGATGCCGAGCCGATTGTGGCGAAGTGGATGATCCTATGCTGCCGAGAAAAGCCTCTAGTGAGTGTGGCGGCGGCCCGTACCCTAAACCGACTCAGGTGGTCAGGTAGAGAATACCGAGGCGATCGGGTGAACTGTGGTTAAGGAACTCGGCAAATTGCCCCCGTAACTTCGGGAGAAGGGGGGCCCTTGCTGGTGACCGGCCTGCGCGG
Organism: Spongiactinospora rosea; assembly: GCF_003315795.1. Classification (GTDB taxonomy): domain Bacteria; phylum Actinomycetota; class Actinomycetes; order Streptosporangiales; family Streptosporangiaceae; genus Spongiactinospora; species Spongiactinospora rosea. Next base: position 1,072 of record NZ_QMEY01000065.1, on the reverse strand, counting down.
CCGGGTGCTGGTGGGGGTCGCAGTGGCCAGGGGGAAGCGACTGTTTATTAAAAACACAGGTCTGTGCGAAGTCGTAAGACGATGTATACGGACTGACGCCTGCCCGGTGCCGGAACGTTAAGGGGACCGCTTAGTGACTCTTTTGGGGTTGCGAAGGTGAGAACTTAAGCGCCGGTAAACGGCGGTGGTAACTATAACCATCCTAAGGTAGCGAAATTCCTTGTCGGGTAAGTTCCGACCTGCACGAATGGCGTAACGACTTCCCCGCTGTCTCAACCACAGGCCCGGCGAAATTGCATTACGAGTAAAGATGCTCGTTACGCGCAGCAGGACGGAAAGACCCCGGGACCTTCACTATAGCTTGACATTGGTGTTTGGGGCGGCTTGTGTAGGATAGGTGGGAGGCTGTGAAGCGGTCACGCTAGTGGTCGTGGAGCCGTTGGTGAAATACCACTCTGGTCGTTTTGGATGTCTAACCCGCGCCCGTGGATCCGGGTGGGGGACAGTGTCTGGTGGGTAGTTTAACTGGGGCGGTTGCCTCCTAAAGGGTAACGGAGGCGCCCAAAGGTTCCCTCAGCCTGGTTGGTCATCAGGTGGTGAGTGTAAGTGCACAAGGGGGCTTGACTGTGAGACCGACGGGTCGAGCAGGAGCGAAAGCTGGGACTAGTGATCCGGCATCTCTGTGTGGTTGGGGTGTCGCTCAACGGCTAAAAGGTACCCCGGGGATAACAGGCTGATCTTCCCCAAGAGTCCATATCGACGGGATGGTTTGGCACCTCGATGTCGGCTCGTCGCATCCTGGGGCTGGAGTAGGTCCCAAGGGTTGGGCTGTTCGCCCATTAAAGCGGTACGCGAGCTGGGTTTAGAACGTCGCGAGACAGTTCGGTCCCTATCCGCTGCGCGCGTAGGAGACTTGAAGGGGGCTGTCCCTAGTACGAGAGGACCGGGACGGACGAACCTCTGGTGTGCCAGTTGTATCGCCAGGTGCATGGCTGGTTGGCTACGTTCGGGAAGGATAACCGCTGAAGGCATCTAAGCGGGAAGCTTGCCTTGAGATGAGGTCTCCCTCCCA
>NZ_QMEY01000064.1 GCF_003315795.1 Spongiactinospora rosea | reverse complement strand
GAGACGCTCATCGGCGAGGCCAAATGGAACCAGCTCCGGCTGGCCCGGGGCCTCGCACAAGACCTGCGTCGTTCGCGCTACGCTTGGAGCCTGGTGCCGACGTCATCGCCATCACCGCCACCCAGCTCCGCCAGGTGATCGAGCGGCTGATCGAAGTCGGGCAATGGCGGAGTGGGGATGCCCGCGCCGATGTTCGGGTGCCAATGTCAGCCCGACCAGCGCCCGGCCGCGCGTTACTGCGTGACCTAGTGCTGTGACCGGAAACGATCACCGGGTTGGCGTGTAGGACCGTCCTGCCGGTTGGATGAGCTGATCACGCTCGTTCAGCAGTCGGGAGGCCCGGTGACACAACCGGTCAAGGTCCGCAGGCTCTCAGACCAAGAGGGGCAGAAGCTGCAGCACATCGTGCGACGCGGCACGATGAGCACGGTGCGTTATCGGCGGGCGATGATCCTGCTGGCCTCGGCCGGCGGCAACACCGTCCCGGTCATCGCGCGCCTGGTCCAAGCCGATGAGGACACCGTGCGGGACGTCATCCACCGATTCAACGAGATCGGGCTGGCCTGCTTGGACCCTCAGTGGGCGGGAGGCCGTCCCCGCCTGCTGAGTCCTGATGACGAGGAGTTCATCGCGGCGACGGCCACCACCCGCCCCGCCAAGCTCGGCCAGCCGTTCACCCGCTGGTCCATCCGCAAGCTCCTGCACTACCTGCACCGCCTGCCCGACCGGACCATCACCCTGGGCCGGGAGGCGCTACGCACCCTGCTGCACCGGCTCGGAATCACCTTCCAGCGCACCAAGACCTGGAAGGACTCGCCCGACCCGGACTTCGACACCAAGCTGGAGGAGATCGAGTACGCCCTCACCCATCGCCCCGAGCGCACCTTCGCCTTCGACGAGTTCGGCCCGCTGGGCATTCGTCCGACCGCCGGCACGGGCTGGGCACCCGCCGGCGAGCCGAACCGGTTGCCGGCCACCTACCGCCGCACCCAGGGCGTCACCTACTTCCACGGCTGCTACTCCGTCGGTGATGACCTGCTGCGGGGCGTCAACCGCGCCCGCAAGGGCATCGACCACACCTGGGCCGCCCTGCGCTCGATCCGCGCCGCACGCCCGGACGGCGCGCCGATCTACGTCATCTTGGACAACCTGTCGGCGCATAAGAACTGGCGCATCCGCACCTGGGCCAGGAAACACAAGGTCAGGCTGCTGTTCACACCGACCTACGCCTCCTGGGCCAACCCGATCGAGGCGCACTTCGGCCCGTTGCGCCAGTTCACTCTGGCCAACTCCGATCACCCCAACCACACGGTCCAGACCCGCGCCCTGCACGCCTACCTGCGCTGGCGTAACGCACACGCCCGTCATCCCGACGTGCTGGCCGCCCAGCGCCGCGAACGCGCCCGCATCCGCAGCGAGAAGGGCATCCGCTGGGGCGGCCGTCCCCTCGCGCCGGCAGCATGAGCCCCTCACCCAACCCGGTGATCGTTTCCGGTCACAGCACTAGTGTCATGCGCCAGAAATTCGTCGCATAAATATGTATGCTCGTTGTGTGTCGACTCCAGGTCCATCCGCAGTGGAGATCCGGCTGACCGATGCCGAACGTGCCCGGCTGATGGCCGTGGCCGCCGACCCGTCGAGACTGGCGATCAGAGCACGGATCGTGCTGGCGTGCGCGCAGCCGGGCGCCACTAACGCGCAGGTGTCGCGCGACCTCGGGGTGTCGGTGCATACCGTGCGCAAGTGGCGTTCGATATTCGCGCGGGGCGGGGTGCAGTCCTTGGTCGATGAGCCCCGGCCGGGGCGGCCCAAGGCAGGGCTGACGCTGAGCGACGCCGAGCGGGAGACCTTGCGGCGGTGGGCACGGCGGGCCAAGTCGTCGCAGATCCTGGCGACCCGCTCGAAGATCGTGCTGGCCTGCGCGGACGGCAAGGACAACAAGCAGGTCGCCGCCGAGTTGCGGGTGGATCCGGCCACGGTGTCCAAGTGGCGGTCGCGGTTCCTGCGGCTGCGGCTGGACGGCCTGATCGACGAGGCCCGGCCCGGCCGTCCGCCGTCGATCACCGTGGACCAGGTCGAGCAGGTGGTGGTGGCGACACTGGAGCAGACGCCGAAGAACGCCACGCACTGGTCGCGCACCTCGATGGCCGCCCGCAGCGGGCTGAGCAGATCGACGATCGGGCGGATCTGGCGGGATTTCGGGCTCAGACCCCACCAGGCCGACACGTTCAAACTGTCTGCCGATCCACTGTTCATGGAGAAGGTTGTCGACGTTGTCGGGCTGTACCACAACCCGCCCGAGCGGGCCGTGGTGCTGTGCGTGGATGAGAAATCACAGATCCAGGCCCTGGACCGGTCGCAGCCGGTGCTGCCGATGATGCCGGGCATGCCCGAGCGGCGTACCCACGATTACGTCCGCAACGGGATCACCAGCCTGTTCGCCGCTTTCAACGTCGCCGACGGCAGGGTCATCGGCGAACTGCATCGCCGGCACCGTGCCGCCGAGTTTCAAGAAGTTCCTGGTCACGATCGACAAGGCGGTGCCGGCCGGGCTGGAGGTCCACCTGGTCTGTGACAACTACGGCACGCACAAGACCCCGGCGATCAGGGCGTGGCTGGCCGGTCATCCCCGTTTCCACATGCACTTCACGCCGACCGGGTCCTCATGGATCAACCAGGTGGAGCGGTGGTTCGGCTTCCTGACCGATCAGGTGATCAGGCGCGGAGTGCACAAGAGCGTCCAAGCTCTGGAGAAGGACATCCGCGCCTGGATCGATCAGTGGAACGACAACCCGCGCCCGTTCGTGTGGAAGAAGACCGCCGGGGAGATCCTCGAATCCCTCGCTAAATATCTACGACGGATTTCTGGCGCATGACACTAGCCGATACGGCACTCACCAGTCGCATCTCGCAATCTCGCGCATGAACGAAGCAGCGGCCCTTCCCTCACCACAGGTTGTGTGTCCTGCGGCTCGATCAGTACTACGACCGCCTCCGACTCCCTCCCAGCCGCCGCCCACTTCCCGGCTCCTCACCGGTTATAGGACGGCGTTGTCCACGCCTATCCGCAGCACGCTTCGGCCGGGGAGGGCCTCCCCAGTTCCCGACGCCACCTTCTGAACGTTCC
>NZ_QMEY01000063.1 GCF_003315795.1 Spongiactinospora rosea | reverse complement strand
CTAGGTCACGCAGTAACGCGCGGCCGGGCGCTGGTCGGGCTGACATTGGCACCCGAACATCGGCGCGGGCATCCCCACTCCGCCATTGCCCGACTTCGATCAGCCGCTCGATCACCTGGCGGAGCTGGGTGGCGGTGATGGCGATGACGTCGGCACCAGGCTCCAAGCGTAGCGCGAACGACGCAGGTCTTGTGCGAGGCCCCGGGCCAGCCGGAGCTGGTTCCATTTGGCCTCGCCGATGAGCGTCTCGGCGTCGCGCACCGCCGCTCCACGTTGAAGGGCGAGTTGCTCGACCACCGGGTGTGGCCCACCCGGGCCGCCGCCCGCAGCGCGATCTTCGAGTTCGTCGAAGGCTGGTACAACCTGCACCGGTTGCACAGCAGTCTCGGCTAACCTGGTCCCGCCGAGTTCGAGGCCGTAGCGGTAGCGGCCTGATCACCACATCACCGGCGTCCGTCAAAGCGGAGCAAGCTCAATCATCTTGGCGTTCATCGGGGTCAGGCTGGTCCTGCACTGGGCCCACGGCATCTGGGCCCGGGTGCCGGAGATCTCCACACTGGCCTCGCTCGGTGTGATCGTCGCGGTTTTGCTCACCGTCACCCTCACCAGCCTCCGGGCCGACCGTGCCAGCCGTGCCGGCGGCCGAGGACGCCGGGAACCGGTCTGTGCCCGGCTCGTAGGTCTGTGCCCGGCCCGTGAGCCGTCCCATCTGCAGCGGTGCGTATGAGGTGTGAGACCGCAGTATGCCCGGAGACGTCGAGTCCAATGGGACGTCTTCACCTCCGCGCTCCGGCCGGCGACATCCGGTGCCAGGGGCACGCCGATGCCCCTGGCCAACGGAGAAGCTCCGGCCGGGCCTGCGGCCGGTGACCGGCCCTCATTTCATCGGCCCCCTCATTTCACCGGCCGACCGGTTGTGGTGCGGAGGATCGGTTCACCGGGTCTGGGCGGATTTCGGGGTGGTCGGTACGTTGGGATCTTCGGCGGGTGGAGGCGGAATGGCGGACAATGAGGCGGGATGGGCTCTTGGTCTTGCGCCGTGGTCGGTGTGGCGGCCCTGGCGGCTGCGCGAGGTAACGGTCACCCCGGACGGGATCGCCATCGGCCGGCCGTGGTGGCGCGGGCGTTCGATCCGGTGGGCCGGGGTCACTGAGTGCCACCTGGCCACCAGGACGAAAGTCCGGCGGTCGCTGTCGGGGCGGATCCGGTTGCGGAATGTGTACGTGCTGACGATCCGCCGCCGCTTCGGGCTCCGCACGCGGCTGCGGATGGCCACCCCGGCCACGGTCACCGGCTACGGCGACTTCGTCACTACCGGGCCTTACTGGCCTGAGCACGCCGAACACGTGCGCCTGGCGGCGCAGGCGATCGCGGTCTCCTTCGCACGCTTCCACCTGGCGGGCGTTCTTCGGCGCCTGCGCGACGGCGCTGAGGTCGACTTCGGCGCGTTCACCGCGACCCCTGATGGCCTGCGGCACCGCGGCCGGTACGGCCACCGGGTCAGGCCATGGCAGGAGCTGGCGTCGGCCGGGGCGACCGGCACGGTGGATCTGCAGACCCTACGGTCGGGCCGTGAGACATTCACCGTTCATGCGCCGCTGGATGTGGCGATGATGTCCTGGGGACAGGACGAACACCGCTCCCGGGTACGCAACCATACGACCTTGAGCCTTTTGGTCGAGGTCCTCAAGGGCGGCGCTTCGTTTAGCCAGGCCCTGCAGACCCTCAATGATGCGCCGCAGCCTGGCCAGGGCTGGGCCGCCCGCCAAGGTGCCGCGGAGACGGCCGCTCACGCCGGCGGCGATGATGCGGGAGCACGCGAGGAACCCGCCCATGATCGGCGCCGTGAATCGAGTGGCGACGGCGCGCCTGGACCGCGTCCCTCCCCGGCCAGGGGCCAGCCCCGCCGCCGGTCCCGGCGGCAGCGGCGACACCGCTGAGGGCAAAGATCGGCGGCTGCCGGATGCATGCCGGTGTGCATGGTGATGCCTGCAGCCTCTCCACCGTGGCCGGTGCCCGCCCATCGGTCGTCATGGCACCCATGGCGGTGGCTTGACCTGCGGTGACCTACAGGGTGCCCGCCCGCGGAAATGGGTGCCGACCCCGATGGCGCCATGCTGGCATCGGCCAGAGTGGCCTCACAGGGAACCGTATGCCCGCCGCGGGGCGATGAGGGGAGGATCGCACCGCGAAGGCGGCACAGGGGGAGGGGAGAAGGGCAGGACCCATGCCTGCTTTGGGCTTTCACACGATCTCCGCCCGCCAGGAGCCCGCCGTGGTGGAGTCAGCGGTGTGGGTGCTGCTGGGCGTGGCGTTTCTTGCCGCGATCCTTTCGCGGGCGCTGTGTGTCGGTCAGTGAGGACGAGCGGCTGGTCGTGTGCAGGCTGGGGCGCGATGGCCAGGGTAGGCGGCCCCGGGCTTGTGCTGTTGTGGCCCGGCCTGGAGCGGGAGGTGCGGGTATCGCTGCGGCTGGTGTGCCTGGACCTTTTCTGCCCTGAGGCCCTCACCCGCGATGGTGTGAGCGTGTGTGTCAAGGCCACCGCGGTGGCCGCCGTAGCCAGTCCCGTCTGCTTCGCCGTGAGGACGGGGGAGCGCTGACGGCCACCGCGCTGGTGGCCGAGGGCGTGCTGCGCCGCCGGATGGGGCAACGGGAACTGGCAGGCGTCCCTTCCCTGATCACTGACGACTGTGCCGCGACGGCGGATCGGATCAGCGGTGTGACCGGCCGGTGGGGTGTCAAGGTGACCCTGCTGGAGGTCACCATCGTTCAGCTCCCGCTCCGCGGCGAGCTGCCTGCCCAGGCCCAGGCCCGGGCTCGCGGGCAGCGTGAGAGGCATCCGTGGGGATAGGAGAGATGTCCACCGAGTTGTCGAGGTTGTCGAGGTCGTTGGGGTGCCGCGATGAGCCTGCCACAGTTGTACGCGGTACTACTGGCCAGCGCGGGCGTGCTGCTGGCCGGTATCGCCGCGGCGCGCACCGCCGCCCGGCTCGGCCTGCCCGGCCTGTTGTTGTTCCTCGCCCTCGGCGTGCTGCTCGGCGAAGACGTCATCGGCATCCACTTCGACGACGCCCAGCTCGCCCAGACGCTGGGCACGGCGGCGCTGGCCGTCATCCTCATCGAGGGCGGCCTGCGCACCAAATGGGCCGACATCCGCCGACTCCTGCTGCCCTCCTCCCTGCTGGCCACTGTCGGCGTCGCGGTCAGCGTCGCGCTCACCGCGGCCGGGGCGCACCTGCTGCTGGGCATGAACTGGCAGCTCGCCCTACTGCTGGGCGCGATCGTCTCCTCCACCGACGCCGCCGCCGTCTTCTCCGTCCTGCGGGCGCTGCCGCTACCCCGGCGCCTGGCCGGCATCGTCGAGGCCGAGTCCGGCTTCAACGACGCCCCCACCGTCATCTTGGTCCTGGTGTTCAGCACCACCGCGCTGCCCGAACCCGCCGCCGTCGCCGGACAGGTCGCCTACCAGCTCGTGGCCGGGGCCGTGGTCGGGCTGCTGATCGGCTGGGCCGGCACCGCCGCGCTGCGGTATGTCGCGCTGCCCGCTACCGGTCTGTATCCGCTGGCCACCGTCGGACTGGGCGTCATCGCCTTCGCCGCGGCAGGAGCCGCGAACGCCTCCGGGTTCCTGGCCGCCTACCTGGCCGGCATCGTGCTCGGCAACGCCGTCCTGCCGCACCGCGCGGCCACCCGCTCATTCGCCGAGGGCATCGGCTGGCTGGCCCAGATCGGCCTGTTCGTCATGCTCGGCCTGCTGGTCAGCCCCAGCGAACTGCCCGCCGCGGTGCTCCCCGCCACCATCGTCGGCCTGGTCTTGCTGCTGGTGGCCAGGCCCGCCTCCGTACTGGCCGGCCTGATCGCCTTTCGCACGAGCTGGCGCGAGCAGGCCTTCATCTCCTGGGCCGGGCTGCGCGGCGCCGTCCCGATCGTGCTGGCCACCTTCCCCATCGTGGCGGCGGTCCCCGGCAGCGGGCAGCTGCTGAACATCGTCTTCGTCCTGGTCGTCTTGTTCACCCTCATCCAGGGACCGACCCTGCCGATGATCGCCCGGCTGCTGGGTGTCACCCAGCCGGGTCAGGCCAGGGAGGTGGACATCGAATCGGCTCCGCTCGAGGTCTTGGACGCCGACCTGCTCACCCTCACCATTCCGCCCGGTTCCCGCCTGCACGGGGTGGAGATCTTCGAGCTGAGGCTGCCCAAGCCGTCGATCGTCACCCTCATCGTCCGTGGCGGCGCGACCATCGTCCCGCAGCCCGTCACC
>NZ_QMEY01000062.1 GCF_003315795.1 Spongiactinospora rosea | reverse complement strand
GGTCACGTCCACGGAGGTGGTGTATGAAACAGCCTGCGCGTGATCCTGCCCGCCAGGTTAAGCGGTAAGGGTTCGCGGCAGTGGGTCTTGAGCGGGCGTGTCGCCGTCGATTACCCGGAGCCGGGCCTTGGCCAGCACGTCCAGGCCCATGTAACGACGCCCTTCCACCCACTCATCCGTCTGCTCGGCCAGCACTGCGCCCACGAGGCGGATGATCGCCGCCCGATCCGGGAAGATGCCGACCACATCGGTGCGCCGGCGGATCTCCTTGTTCAGCCGCTCTTTTAACCGGCCCTCGCTCTCGGGGCAATGCAGTTGAGGAAGTTGCTGGTCAGTGCTCGAAGCGGGACAGGTGGTCGGTGAGAGCGTCGGCAACGCGTGCATGTCGGGCCGCTTCACCGTTCCAGCCGCGATCTTCGGCATCAGTCTGAAGCGCTTGAACGTCGGTGAGCTGGGTGCGGAGGGCGTCGGTGAACTCGGGGCCGGTGACGAAGTTGTCGCAGGTCTCGCAGATGTTGGCGTAGGGGCAGGCGCCCGCTGCCTCGTGCCGGGAGCAGTAGCCGTGAGCGACGCGGGTCTTGAGCATCTCGCTGTTGAGCCAGGTCACCTTGTCGGGGACGATCGGCTTGCCGGCCGGGGTGAGGGTGAACTGGCGGCGCATCTTGCCCATCGCCTCGTCGTAGGCGATGCGCAGCGTCGGGGAGGCCAGGGTGGCGTAGCGGATCGTCATCTGCGGGGTGACATGCCCGAGCAGCGCCATCAACGCCTGCAGGCTCATCCCGGCGTTGGCCAAGCCGGTGGCCCAGGTGTGGCGGAGCTGATGTGGGGTGATGACGAGCACGCAGCCGTCGGGCGCGCGGAGCCCTGCCAGTTCGGCGGCAGCGAGCAGCCCGTTGCGCAGCCGGGTCGCGCCGAGTCTGCGGCCGTGCAGGGTGAACAGGAAGTCGGTTGGTGTTGCGGTGCGTGGGTGCGGCAGCGGGCGGTGAACGCCGCGCAGCGTGGCCCATTCATCCAGCGCACTGAGGGCGTCGGCGTCCAGGGGGACCATGCGTTCGGTGGCGAGCTTGCCGAGCGGGACTTTCAGCCAGGACCCGGTGGGGCCGTAGTCAATGATGCTGCCGATCTCCAAGTCGAGCAGTTCCCCGACGCGTAGTCCCGTGCCGCGAAGGACAGGCAGGGCCAGGCGGGCGAAATCGTCGTCCAGGCGGGTGACGGCGTTCATGAGGGCGGCATCGATGTCGGGCGGCAGCGCCCGGGGCAGCGGCTGGTCAAGCTTGGGAATGTCGGCGGCGAAGACCAGGCGGCGGGTGGGCGCCTCGGCCCAGCCCCAGACGGCGATGTCGTCGAGCATGTTGCGCAGGCTGAGTGCTGCTGCTTGGGCGACCGCCGCCGAGACGGTGCGGCCTGCCCCGGCGGCGGCGCGCTGGCCGCGCCAGGGCCGGGTGCGGTTGAAGATGAGGTAGCCCTCGATGTGGTGCCGTTCCAGTTGGCGCAGCGAGGTCAGCTCGGGATGCTGGTCGGTGAGGTAGTCGGCGAACGGCAGCAGGTCATTGATCAGGCTCTCCACCGATTTGGGCCGCAGCACCGCGGTGCGGGTGCGGACATAGCGCAGCAGCACCTGGCGGATCTGGTCGGCCATCGGCACCTGGGCGAAGCGTTGCTCCAGGGTGCGCGCCCAGGGCCGCCGCCGCGGCGGGGTGTCGATCACGCGGGACTCGAACAAGATCTGACGGACGCCGGCGATCCGGTTGCGGTATGCACGACGCGAGCTTGCGGGGATGGTCATGGTGGAGGCGATCGCGGTGTCGAAGGCGTCCACCAACTCGCCGGTCACCTCCGCGACCATGCCGCCGTGCCAGGCCAGCAGCACGGCCAAGCACTCGCCGAGCACCGTCTTCACCCAGTCAGGCGTCCAGCCGAGCCGCAGCCCAGCCTGCCTGATTGCGGCGAACCCGTTGGGATCACGGGCCTGGATGGCGTCGGCCAGCCCGGTCAGGTGCTTGATCCCGGCCAGTTCCAGGTCCAGCCGAAGACAGCCGGTCCCGATCGCGTAGCAGATCAGTGGCCAGAAACCGGTTCGCCTGAGCTCCAGGCAGCGATCAGCGGCTGGGCGGGCCATCCAGACATCCAGATCGGGATGGCGTGCCAGGAACGCACGGGCGATCCGGGTGCGATCGCGCACCGCCCGTCGCCCCAGCCCGAGGGAGGCGACGTGGGCCAGGTAGTCCTCCAGCAAACCGTGCTCGGCTGGGGCCTGGTGGGCGAGACTGGTCATCGCGAACCACCTGCGCTCTGGCGGAAGCGGGCGGCGGCGTACTCGGCCGCCAACTGCTCGACCGACAGGTGCACGTAGGCGGCGGTGGTCTCCGGATTGGCGTGGCCCATCAACTCGCGCAACGCCAGCAGGTCGATGCCGGCCGCGGCCAACTCGGTGCCGTAGGTGTGACGCAGCCGGTGCGGGCGCACCCGCAGCGCGCCCGAGAGCTGTCGATGACGGCGAAACAGGCTGCGCAGCCCGGCCTCACTCACCGGTGCGCCCGCCGTCGGGCCCCGCAGCACCACGAAACACTCGGCCGTTTTCAACCCCGTCGGGCGTTCCAGGCGCAGGTAGGCCGTCAGTTCGGTGAAGAACGTCGCGTCGACCGGGACGACGCGTTCCTTGTTCCCCTTGCCGATCACGCGCAGCCGCCGTGCGCCCATGTCGACATCGGCCAGCTTCAGCCCACGGACTTCGGCCGAGCGCAGCCCACCCAGCAGCATCGCCAACGCCATCGCGCGATCGCGGTGAGTGGCCAAGCTCGACAAGAACGCCTCAACATCGCCGCTCGGCAGCGATTCCGGCAGGCGACGGGGCTGCCGCACCAGACGGCCACCCCCGCGAACTCGCCCCGGGCCCAGATGTCCCAGCAGCCCGCGAGCCTGGGGCCGCAACCCCTGCCCCCGCCGGGGCGCGGGAACCGGGTTGCCTGCCCGGACGCCGGTCATGACCTGATACTCGAAGAACGCCCGGACCGCCGCGACACGACGGTTGATCGTGGACGGGGCCGCGCCTCGTCGCGCCGACCGCACCGCCTTCCCGCCGTTGTCACGGCGGACGCCTTGCCAGTCCACCCAGGCGAAGATGTCCGTCGCGGTCACCGCATCAACGGTGAGTGGCTGCTGGATGAGGAATCGGGCGAAGTTCACCAGGTCGAAGGCATAGGCCCGGATCGTGGCCGGACTGAACGCCCGCGCGGCCAAGTGCGCCAAGAAGGCGTTCGCTGCCTCGACGCCGTCCCAATTGCCGGCCAGCCGGTGCTCTCCGTCGAGTAGTCGCGCGTGAACCATCATGACCCATCCCCATCTGTCGCTCCTCACCCGGCAGGATCCACCCCCTGCGAGATCGCCGGGGCCGACTTCCAGCAACAGCCCAGATCAGACCGCTGGAAGGCCGGTTAACAGATAGAGGATTGTTCGACCAGATCTGCCGCCACACATCGCGCGGGAAGGCGGCGAAGGCCAGCAGGTCGGCTCCGGCGCGGTCGAGGTGGTCGGCGGCGGCCGGATACTTCACTGCCAAAGCGTCGATCACCCACCGATGCTGCGCGGCCACCGCCTCGGCACCGTCCTGGTCGAAGATCGTGCGCACCAGGGTGGCCACCCACGGCTGAGCCGACTTCGGGACACGGGTGAGCAGATTACGCAGGTAGTGGGTGCGGCAGCGCTGCCAGACCGCGCCGGGCAACGCGGCGCCGATCGCGTCCACCAGCCCCGGGTGGGCATCGGAGATGGCCAGCTGCACCCCGGACAGGCCGCGGGCGACCAGCCCGCGCAGGAAGCCCAGCCAGCCGGCGCCGTCCTCGGCGGAGGTGACCTCCAGCCCGAGGATCTCCCGATGGCCGTTGCCGTTGACACCGGTGGCGATCAGCGCGTGCACGTTGATGATCCGCCCGCCTTCGCGGACCTTCTGCGTCAACGCGTCCAGCCAGACGAAGGTGTAGGGGCCGGCGTCAAGCGCGCGGGTGCGGAACGCTTCGACCTGCTCATCCAGCGCCTTGGCCATCACCGAGACCTGGCTTTTGGAGATGTGCTTGATCCCGAGCTGCTCGATCAGTTTGTCGACCCGCCGGGTTGAGACCCCCAGCAGGTAGGACGTCGCGACGACGCTGATCAGGGCCTGTTCGGCGCGGCGGCGGCGTTCCAGCAGCCAGTCCGGATAGTAGGTCCCGGTCCGGAGTTTGGGGACGGCCAGGTCGATGGTGCCGGCGCGGGTGTCCCACTCGCGGGTGCGGTAACCGTTACGGGAGTTGACTCGCTCCTCGCTGCGCTCACGGTAGGGGGCTCCGCACATGCTGTCGGCCTCGGCCGACATCAACGCCTCGGCCATGGTCTTCACCATGGAGCGCAACATGTCGGGGTCATCGGTCTGGAGTTGCTTCGTCAGCCACTGCTGGGGCGTCACACTGTTGTCTGCGGCCATCGCTGGTCTCCTTCGATCTTGAACTGTGCATTCGAAGGATCACGCGATGGCCGTTCTCGTTCCTCGTCGCCACGCTTGTGACCTGGTCAAACTCGTACACCACTTCCGTGGACGCAACCCCG
>NZ_QMEY01000061.1 GCF_003315795.1 Spongiactinospora rosea | reverse complement strand
CGGCCGAGTCCATGAACAGTCTCTACAAGAAGGAGCTCATCGACTTCTACGGCGGCTGGAAAGGCGTCATGGACGTGACTATCGCCACGATGGAATGGGTTGCCTGGTACAATTCTGAACGGCTACATTCTTACTGTGGGAACGTCCCTCCGGTCGAGTATGAGGAGACGTTCCACCGATCGACCGCCGGCACTGACCTGGCGGCCGAGAACCAAGCGATCTAGCCTCCAATTTCGCCGGGGCGGTCCACCCTCACCAAGCCACAGACCGACCTCCTGGCCAAGCTCGACATCCCCCGTCCCACGCAGGTCATCGACCTCCAGCCCGCAGCCCGCTGACCAGCACAAACCCGACCGCCTAGAGAAACGCCTCCAGGCGGGCCACACCCATATCCGCCCAGCTCAGACACCAAATCCGTGCCTCCAGGGCGCCGAATTATGTCGAACCCGGGCCAAAGGCGGGCCGCCAATGTCGGGGCGCCGGGCTCTTTCCGTTGCGGATGTCGGAGGAGACCGATCCCACCGGAAGCCCGTTGGGGAACTTCTGGGAGAAGTCGATAGTGGCCACTGGCCGGCTGGAAGAGATCATCTCAACGTATGAGTCGGTGGGCGGGATGATGATGGTCTCGCTCGTGGTGGTGCGCAGGGTGAACCGACCGTCGGCGCCATCGGTGGCGGCCGGTTTCGCCAGGCCAGTGGGCAGGCTGCTGAGCAGGGCCGTTGTGGCGATGGGCCTGCCGATCGTCGGGGAGGCATGGGGGACTCGTGGGGTGGGACGGGCCAGGGCATCGTCGCTCCGGCCTGGCCCCCTCTTCCTGGTTGAACGCTAGTAACCATTCGACTCCTAGAGTCACCGACTGCCTGCTCTTGCGTAGCGAGAGCACCGCTGTATGCATTGTCTGCCTGGCAGCATGGCTACCGTGACCCTGCCGGCCACATCGTTTGGCCTTCCCCTCGTAGCGTGGAGACCGAACCGGAAGAGGTTTGGTCGTGGCCGCAGTCACGCGGCGGCGCTTTAATCCGGAGTTCCGGGCGGGCGCGGTGCGTATCGTGAAGGAGACCGGCAAGCCCGTGGCCCAGGTGGCGCGGGATCTGGGGATCAGCCCGTACACGCTGCACAATCGGGTGCAGATGGACCGGTTGGACGAGCAGTACAACGGCAACGGGGGTAAGGCGCTGGAGGAGTCCGAGCAGGAGGAGTTGGCCCGGCTGCGGCGGGAGAAGACCGAGCTGGCCAAGCAGCACGCGCGTGAGAAGGCGGCGTGGCAGAAGGAACGCGCCGAGCTGGAAGACGAGCGTGATGTCCTCAAGCGTTCCGTGGTCTTGTGGGTCAAAGAGGCGATGGGCCGGTAAGCGTGGCGGCCTCCCGTCAGCTCCCAGAAGACCGAGCACGACATTGACCACATCACCTCCTGTCGGGCGCTGGGCGTGTCCCCGTCCTGGTACTACAAGTGGAAGAACCGCATCGGTGTCGACGCACCAACCGCCAGGCAGCGCCGGCGGGCCGACCTGGATGCACAGATCATTCGTTCGTTCGAGGCGTCGGGCGGCACCTACGGTTCGCCTCGCGTCACCCGTGACCTGCATGAGGCGGGCTGGCGGGTGTCGGAGAACACGGTGGCGGCGCGGATGGCCGGGCTCGGCCTGGCCGGCCGGGTGCGCCGCAAACCGCGCTCACTGACCCGGCAGGGCAGGCGGCCCGCCGCCCCTGACTTGGTACGCCGGAAGTTCACCGCGGTCGCGCCGGACGTGCTGTGGTGCGGCGACGTGACGCAGATCGACACCGGTGAGGGCAAGTTGTACCTGGCCACGGTCGAGGACCTGTTCTCGCGCCGGTTGCTCGGCTACGCCATGTCCGAACACCACGACGCGGCGCTGACCTGCGCCTCGCTGCAGATGGCTGCGGCCACCCGCGGCGGCGACTCCGACGGAGTGATCTTCCATACGGACCGCGGCTCGGAATACACTGCCGCCCGCCACCAGGAGCCATGCCTGCGCCTGGGCGTCGTGCAGTCCATGGGCCGTGTCGGCTGCGCACTCGACAACGCCGCCGCGGAGGCGTTCAACAGCACCCTCAAGGTCGAGTACGTGCACCGCCACCGGTTCCGCACCCGCGCCGAAGCCCGCCTGAAGATCGCCACTTGGATCGCCGACTTCTACAACACCACCCGGCGGCACAGCGCCAACGACGGCCTGCCGCCCACCACATTCGAACGTCACATGATCGACAAGAGACAAGCCTCATCGGTCCTGCTCAGGGTCGCTGTGGCATAGAACCGTCTCCACGTTTCGGGGGGATTGACAGTTGGTGTTCGTCGAAGCGGAGCAAGTTCGGGTCGATTGCTGTCTTGGCCGGCTGGTGCTGAATGATCGGGAAGTTCCCGCATGAGTTGGTGTAAGAGCACGGGCCGTCAGGGGCTACGGAAGGCTGCGCGGTAGGCCCTCGGGTTGGTGCCGACCTGTCTGGCGAAATGGTGCCGTAGAGCCTCGACCGAGCCGAACCCCGTCATCCGCGCGATCCGCTCCACAGGCAGGCCGGTCGTCTCCAGCAGTTCCCTGGCCCGCCGCACACGCTGGTCGAGCAGCCACTGCAGCGGGGTCATGCCCAGCCTGGCGCGGAAGCGGCGCGACAGGCTGCGCGTACTCATGGCGGCCTGCGCCGCGATGTCGGCCAGGGTCAGCGGCTTGTCCAGGTTGTCGTGCATCCACTGCAGGGCCGGGGCGAGATCGTCGGAGTCGCCCTCGGGGTCGCGGTGCTCGATGAACTGGGCCTGCCCCCCGGCGCGCTGCGGCGGCATGACGATCGCCCGGGCGGCGTCGGCCGCGGTGGCCGCGCCGAGGTCTCGGCGCACCATGTGCAGGCACAGATCCAGCCCGGCCGCGACCCCGGCGGAGGTCAGGACGTCCCCTTCGTCGACGAACAGGACCGAAGGATCCACCTCGATGCCAGGGAAGTCTCGCGCCAGATGATCGGCGAGATACCAGTGGGTGGTGGCGCGACGGCCGTCGAGCAGCCCGGCCGCCGCCAGCACGAACGCGCCCGTGCAGATGGAGGCCACCCGGCAGCCGCGAGCGGCGGCCGTGCGCACTACCCGCAGCACCTCCGGATCCGGCGGCCGCTCAGGGTCGCCGCCCGGGACGATCACGGTGTCGGCGCTCAGCGCGCCGCCGAGGCCGTACCTCGGGGAAAGCTGGAAGAGGTCCTGGTCCCAGGCCGTGGCGTTGAGCGGCCGATCGGCGCACACCCGCACCTCATAGGCAGGGCTCAGATCCGCTTGCCGCGCGGCGGCGAACACCTGGGCGGGGATCGCCAGATCGAAGGCCACCACCCCATCGAAGGCCAGAACGGCGACAACATGCATGTGGCCAGATCTTACGCATACCGGGCATTCGAGCCACTGTTCACTTCGCGCACGCACCAACATACTGATGCGGCCCCCACCCTCATTCCCCTGCGGAGGTCACATGCGCTCGCTCAGCGTGCATACCGTCCTGTACGACGACGTCGAGGACCAGGACTTCATCGGCCCGATCACGGTCTTCGGCGTCCTGGAACACGTACGGCACACCTACGTCACCGTCGACGGCCCACGAGCGGTGACCACCACGTCCGGGGCCGAGATCACCGTCCGGGCCCCCTGGTCGCCCGGAACCGCGGACGTGATCATGGTGCCAGGAGGCGGTTACGGCGAAGGCTCCGGCGTGGACCGCGAGATGACCCGCGGTGCGCTGCCGCGCGCACTGGCCGCGGCCGCCCGGCCCGGCCTCGTCCTGGCGGCGGTGTGCACCGGCACACAACTGCTCGCCGCGGCCGGCCTCACCGACGGCCGCCCCTGCACCACCCACCACATCGCCGAAGACGACGTTCGAGCACGAGGCGGCGACGTCGTCAGGGCCAGAGTCGTCGACGACGGCGACCTGGTCACCTCCGGCGGCGTCACCTCTGGCCTGGACCTGGGGTTGTGGCTGGCCGAACGCTTCTACGGCCCGCAGGCCGCGCTGCTGGCCGAGGAGGTGCTGGAGTACCAGCGTCGCGGCACAGTCTGGCGCGCCGCGCAGTGACCCCTTCAGTCCCCAGGCGACCGAGATGACTCAGCCCGCGCTGCCATGGGATTTTCCTGGGGGTTCGGGGCGGCCGGTGGCCTTTCACCCGGCGATGAACGCCGTTCGGCCGCTGGACGGTGAGCCGCGGGATGGTGACGGTGCCACCATCGTCCCGCAGCCTGCCACCCTGTGCCCATCCCGAGCTCACTCCCTTCCGCAGGAGTGAGCACAACTCTTAGCCTCGGCCGAGGAGCCACGTCCGTGAGCGGGGTGTTCACGAGTGGGTCTGGCCTGCTGATGAACCAAGGGGTAGCTGATCGCTTCCCAGGATGAATGTGATCGTTTCCCGGCGATTGAAGAGGGCCGAGAGCCGTTACGATGCTCACCGTGGTGCACCCGGATCCCCTGCTCGAGCTCATCCACCGCACTCCAGCGGCCGCCGAGCCACTGACATGGCCGTTCGACTTCGACGTCTCCCGCACCGATCACGTCGAGGTGGTGAAGCCGGCGTCCGGTGATGCGCTTGAAGCAGTTGCCGGTGATGGCTCGGGCGGGACGTTCTTTCTCTGCGGGGACGCAGCCGGACAACGGCCCGTGCTGTATGCCGACTCCGAAGGGCAGGCCGAACTGATCGGCCGCGATCTGGCCACCGCGGTCCAGCTGATCGTGAGAGTCCCGTACTGGAGGGACTGCCTAGCACGCGTCCCCGGTGGTCTGGAGGCGATGTGCTCAGTGGTTCCGGAGCTGGAGCAGGAGTACGGCGACAACGGTATCGATCTCGAGGCGTGCCGTACCTCGGTGGCCGAGTTGCTCGCATTGCCTCTTCCGCCGACAGCGGACGTGCTGGCCGATCTCCTGGAGACGGTGACGCTTCCCGGCTTCGTCCTGCTCACCGAATGGGGCGATGCTTACGAATCGATCAGCAGATGACCTGTCGGGCTCGGCTGGTGACCGATCGGCCGGACGCTGCATCGGTAAGTTCGACTGTCTTCAACAATCGGCAGGGCCTGGCGTTGACGCGTCAAAGGTGAACAACGCTCGGGCGCGCGTCGGCGCGGCCATAGGCGAGGATGCGCCGCAACGCGCTCCGAAACTCCTCGATCGCTTCATCGTCTGCCTCGATGATCGCCTCGATTTCGGGATCGGGCAGGCCCAGCGCCTCCAGATCGTCCGGATCGAGCACGATGCGTAGCACGTTGCCGTGCAGGGTGAGTTCGTTGACGGCGCCGTAGGCGGTGCCTTGGTTCGCGGTGACCACGCAATGGGTGTCCCAGCCCAGGGCAATGTCTTGCTCGTCGGGCTCGTACAAGGAGCACTGGAAGTCGAACATCATGCCGTCGCCGTCCTCGGTCTCGGCGATACCGGCCGACAGGCAATCGTCGGCCCCATCCTCGACTCCGACCACTCGGGCGATGAACCTGATCGTCATATCGCGGGAGAGTAGCGGCATATCGGTCCGGCAGATGAAGTGGGCAGGCTGCAGGCCGACAACGCGGCTGATGCACTGATCAGGAGGCTGTCCGGCTTTTGCGTCTGGGACGTTGCAGTTTCATCTGCCGCGCTTTCTCATCACTATCTACAGTTACGCTACGTAGGCATATGCGCCTATTTGCGGTTGCAGATCACTCGTCGAGCCGGATGTCGAGATCGGGAGGCGGGTATGACACCGCTGGACGCGACCTCGCTGCTGGACCGACTGGTGTCTGCGCTCGGCCAGCCGCACAGCACACCACCGGCCGCGAGGTCACGCATGACTCTCGGCCCGTTCGTGCTGCGCTCGCAGCGACTGCACACCGCCGGCGCCCTTCTCCGCGGCCGCCACACCCGCTCGGAACAGCCTGCCGACGGTCACGCCACCATGACCGGGGTGGTCCTGGTCGGGCTCGCCGAGGGCGTTCTGGCCGGGCTCGCCCTGGCCGCGCTGCTGGCGCTGCGGCGGCTGACGCGGGTCACGATCGACAAGCGTGAGGAACCGGACGGACGCCTGCACGTCACCGTCTCCGGTTCGCTCACCTTCCTCGGCGTACCACACCTGACCCAGGAACTGCGGTCGATCCCCACCGGCATCACCGTCGACCTCGACCTGAACATCGACTTCATGGACAACGCCGCCTTCGAGGCCATCCACTCCTGGCGGCTGGACCACGAACGCCTGGGCGGCACGGTCGCCATCGACGAACTCCACGACCAGTGGTACACAATGGCGGCGGGCGGCGCCCGGATGGCCCCGGCCAAAAGCCCGCCGAAGCCGGCCGGGCGCTGGTGGCTGCCCTGGACCCACCGCCGCCGGGCCGAGACGGGCATGACCGAGAGCGAGAGCGAGTGCCGGATCACCCAGGGGGCGCAGGAGTTCCACCGGCGTACCGCGCCGCTGGTACGGCCCATCTT
>NZ_QMEY01000060.1 GCF_003315795.1 Spongiactinospora rosea | reverse complement strand
CGTTGGGAATCGGCTCGCACTGGCCCTTTGACCAGTGGGGACGCTTCCTGCCCGAGCACACCACCGCGGTCAGTCTGCTGGACCGGCTCCTGCACCACAGCATCGTGGTGGTCACCGAAGGTGAGTCCTTCCGGATGAAACAGGCACGAACCAGGACACCAGCACGCTTGATCAAGAAGTAGTCAACTACGAAGAGGTGGGGACTTCTACATGGCCACCAGCGGCGACACGCACTTGGCCGTTGACAAGACCCGCAGGTCAGCAAGTGTGCTCCCCACACGCGCGGGGGTGGTCCCATTTCTCGCATGTCATTCCTCACACGCGAAACGTGCTCCCCGCACGCGCGGGGGTGGTCCCATCAGCACGTCGCCCTTGGAGCCGAGAAGCTCGTGCTCCCCGCACGCGCGGGGGTGGTCCATGCCGGGAATTGCACTGTCGGCCGATCCCTTCGTGCTCCCCGCACGCGCGGGGGTGGTCCTGAGCGCTGCCACCGCCCGCGCCGACCTGGAGAGTGCTCCCCGCACGCGCGGGGGTGGTCCCGGCGTGCCATGCGCCAACGACCCATAACCCTCGTGCTCCCCGCACGCGCGGGGGTGGTCCGGAGAAACGGCACATACGGCGGGAGGTCAATCGGTGCTCCCCGCACGCGCGGGGGTGGTCCGGAGTGCGTCCCCGAGCTGATCGACGGCCAGTAGTGCTCCCCGCACGCGCAGGGATGGGCCGAGAGACGCGCTCGCCCTGGCGCCACTGCATCAGTGCTCCCGCACCTTGCTGACGCTCAGCCTGTTTTCCTAAAGGCCGGGCTCCGCCCGGCGCTGCCGTCACCAGCACACCGACACCCACCCCACCGGCTGGCAACCGAACCACCGCCCCCGGCCGCCACCCCCGCCTCCGGCGGACAGCACGCTTCGCGCGCAGGGACCGGGATCCGCCCGAAAGGCGATAACCCCGAGAACGCCATATGCGCAAGCTCATCAACATCGATCACAACCCAGCGTGCCGCTGCGGTGCCTTCCATCACCACCGAATATGAGACAGAGCCGTTAACCAGACAGACCCTGCGCGGCGGCATCCTGGCGATGGCAACGTGGATGCTCAGCACCGCCTCACCGCGCCCATGGGTATGACCGTTCGGCCATCGTCTTGTGGCGAAGGTCGGTGAATCGATCCGGGTGTCTGGATGCGGGGGTGGGCCCGTGTCATGGTTCGTGTGGCGGCCAGTCTGACCGTCGTAAGTTAGGAAACTAACTCGAGGGAGTTGTCGTGCGTCGATGGGTGCACGTGTTGACCGTGCTAGGTGCGGTCGCAGCGCTGTTACCGGGCGGGGGTGCGCTGGCCGCGGCCGGGCAGGCGATCACCCCCGGGGCCCGGACGGGCCAGGTTCAGCTCGACGGTCGCGCTGATGCGGTCGTGGTCAATGACGATCGGGTGACGGTGCGGCGCTCCAATGGTGTTCTGTTCACTGGTAACGAGTCGTGGACGACCAGCTCTTACTTCGGTACTCGCGGTACTTTCTTCGCCGATGTCACTGGGGATGGTCGCGCTGATGCGGTCGTGGTCAACGATGATCGGGTGACGGTGCGGCGCTCCAATGGTGTTCTGTTCACTGGTAACGAGTCGTGGACGACCAATTCCTACTTCGGTACTCGCGGTACTTTCTTCGCTGACGTCACTGGGGATGGTCGCGCTGATGCGGTCGTGGTCAATGACGATCGGGTGACGGTGCGGCGCTCCAATGGTGTTCTGTTCACTGGTAACGAGTCGTGGACGACCAATTCCTACTTCGGTACTCGCGGTACTTTCTTCGCCGATGTCACTGGGGATGGTCGCGCTGATGCGGTCGTGGTCAATGACGATCGGGTGACGGTGCGGCGCTCCAATGGTGTTCTGTTCACTGGTAACGAGTCGTGGACGACCAACTCTTACTTCGGTACTCGCGGTACTTTCTTCGCCGATGTCACTGGGGATGGTCGCGCTGATGCGGTCGTGGTCAACGATGATCGGGTGACGGTGCGGCGCTCCAATGGTGTTCTGTTCACTGGTAACGAGTCGTGGACGACCAACTCTTACTTCGGTACTCGCGGTACTTTCTTCGCCGATGTCACTGGGGATGGTCGCGCTGATGCGGTCGCGGTCAACGATGATCGGGTGACGGTGCGGCGCTCCAATGGTGTTCTGTTCACTGGTAACGAGTCGTGGACGACCAACTCTTACTTCGGTACTCGCGGTACTTTCTTCGCTGACGTCACCGGTGACTGATTGCCGCTTGCGTCTGTTCGGTCTCTGAAGTCGCGGGCCGGCGGGTTCTTCGGCCAGCGGCCGATGTCCACCGGCCCGCCCCGGGCCGGATTCATGGGTCTGGCCCGGAGCGGTGCCTGCGTGTCGCGTCCCTTGCCGACAGTTGGCGGCCGCAGTCGGCAGGTGATGCTCGGGCCGGGTTGGGCCGTGCGGCAGCCCGCTCGCCTCAGTGGTGCCCAGCAGCGCCTGGGCCAGCCCGCAGCGACCGCGTGCGGCCCGGTAGCGCAGCAGTGGGCCCGCGCTGCTTGGACTCTCCCTGCCCGCCCCGCGTCGGCAACGCCCCGGCGACTTGGGCACCGGGCGGATCGAATTCCACCAGTCCCCAGCCATGGCCGGTTAGCATCACGCGCGCC
This sequence comes from Spongiactinospora rosea, assembly GCF_003315795.1. Taxonomy (GTDB): domain Bacteria; phylum Actinomycetota; class Actinomycetes; order Streptosporangiales; family Streptosporangiaceae; genus Spongiactinospora; species Spongiactinospora rosea. Next base: position 4,027 of record NZ_QMEY01000060.1, on the reverse strand, counting down.
CCATCACCGACACCATGGGATGGTCAACCATGTGGGATCACCTCGCCCGCCTGCGCTCCAGCTTCCTGGCCGACATCGACGAACAGACCCTCATTCTGAAGATCGCCGAGGAGTTCGGTGAGGCCGTACAGGCGTACATCGGGATTACTGGCCAGAATCCGCGCAAGGGCGTGTACGGCACCCGTGAGGACGTACAGTAGGAACTCGCCGACGTGATCATCACGGCCGGAATCGCGATGATCGCCGTAGCTGAGGGCGATACCGAGAACGCCCGCGCGCACCTCGAAAAGCGTCTCAAGGTCGTAACCGAACGCGTCGGCGTATGAGGTGTGCTCACACTTCAGAACGCTTATCAAGCCACCCCGCACGATGCATCGCGTCCCCTCGTGAGTGCGGCCGAGCATGGCGGCGTCTCGAAGGCATGCTCCCTGCGCACGGGGGGGTGGTCCATGCACACGCGGGGATGATCCTGTCCCGCTGTACCTTGTACGCCGCCGCCTTGCGGCGCTCCCTGCCGGAGTCCGGGTTCGCCGTGATCATGTACGTGGCGGCGGCTGCCGTCTCGGGGGCGGGGTTGCACTGGGCCAACGAAACCGATCAGGGCGGAACGCCGGTTATCCGCGTGCGCTTTTCGGTGCGTGACCGCAAGGGCTGTCCCAGCCGGGACCGAAGGAGCGTGAAGCCCTGCAATGCGCACGGCAGCGACGCTATGCCCACAGGGCGGGCGTGGAGGGCACCATCGCCCAAGGCGTCAAAGGCTTCGGTCTGTACAGATCCCGCTACCGCGGGACAGCCTAGACCTACCTCCAGCACCTCCTCATCGCCGCGGCGACGAACCTCATCAGGTTCGATGCATGGCTCACCGGAACGCCGACGGCTCCAACCCACACTTCGCACTTCGCACTTCGCAGCCTTACGCCTCTGCGGCGTGACCGTATGGTCGGCGCGTAGACGAACCGCAGCGGTTCACTCTTACGGTGAGTGGTGGTGAATGCTGTCGTGAGGCGGATTCGATTGATCAAGCACTCCGAAATTCGTTGGACGTCTGGCGGACATTCTGGAAACATCCGCGCGGTGACAGATGAAGCCGATCGTCAGACGTCGTTCCCCACCAGCCCGAAGCGTGTGCGCTTTGTCGAGTTGTCGAGCGCCGCGATGTCCGCTCTGCTCGATGGGGATCTGCTCACAGCCAGCAATACGGCCGGGGTGGCTCTGACCGAGTACTTTGTGACAGACAGAGCGCGGTGGCTGTGGCGGCTTCGGATCGACCAGATGGCCGCCGATCCTGGTCACGCACCGTGGATGGTGCGGCAGGTGGCGACCGGGCCGGACGGCGTCGTCGTCGTCGGTCATGCCGGGTTTCACGGACCGCCCGATGAGGCGGGCATGGTAGAGATCGGCTACGCGGTTGCTCCCGAATTCCGTCGCCAGGGGTACGGCCGAGCCATCCTGATTGAGTTGCTGCGTCGGGCCGCGGCCGAACCGGCGGTCAAGACCGTACGGGCGACGATCAGTCCCGATAATGTGGCGTCCCTGGCCACGATCGCCGGCTTCGGCTTCGTCAAGGTCGGCGAACACTGGGACGAGGAGGACGGTCTCGGACTCATCTTTGAAGTCCCTGCCAAGCGCAGCTCGGCATACAGCTCCTAAAGTCTTTCCCTTTCGATCTACTTCGCCAACAGCGCCTTCGGAGACGGGCGGGGCTATTCCTTGTCAGAAGCCGCTCGTCAGCTCACGCAACTCACGCGCGGCGGGAGACTTGCGAGCGTCTTCGGGAAGAACTGCAAGCGTGATCCGTGCGGCTGAGAGTATCCGCGTGTCCCGACGCTCGACGGGCAGTCTGTCCACGATCCGCGATGCCTCCAACGCGCCCTGCTCAGGATCGGTCCGCGCCTGAAGGGCGGCCCGGTGGAGCGCGAGCTGCGTGAGTGTCCGGTGACCCGCAGGGAAGGCCGCGGTGGCGGCGTCCTGTGCGGACTCGGCCTGCTGCTTACGGCCAGCGAGGGTGTAGACGAGACTGAGGTCGAACCACATGCCCCGGCCTGCCCAGCCGGGGTCGACACCGGCCACCTGGGAGGGGAGTCGGCCGAACACGTCCGCCGCTTGCTGGATGGCCTCAACGGCCTCGGCGTGCCTGCCGAGCCGGGTCAGCCCCCACGCCTTGGAGCACATGGCCGCGACAAGCGGTGCGCTGGGCCGCTCTCCGGCAAGGCGTCGAGCCTCCTGCGTCAGGTCGAGCACGACGCTGAGATCGTCGGAGTCGTCGTGCCACCGGTACGCCGACTCCCAGGTCATCAGCCAGGCGGCAAGCAGGTTGTCACCTGACTTGCCGGCCAGGGTTCGTGTCGTGGCCCACCAGCGCCGGGCCTCTCGGCGGTTTCCGAGATCGAACCACTTGCCGGCGATCAGGGCGGAGTGCCTTGCCGCCGCATGGGCGAGGCCGCGGTGGACGCCTTCCGGTTGCCGCTGCTTCAGGTGTGGGGCCATGCCGGCGAAGTCCACGGCCAGGGCCGCGAGGATCACGGCCGGAGGCTCGACGAAAGCGCGGGTCATGTGAACGTCAGCGGCTTCTTCCCAGTCGTCGAGCATCGCTTGGGAGACGGTGGCCCCGGAAATGGCAGGAGCCGACTGCTGCCATGCGTCGGTGAGAGTGGCGAGAACTGGGGCGATGGCCGCGCCCACGGTCGCGGTAGCAGCGTCCCGCATGAGCCGCCGACGTTCCATGTCGTCATCTCCGTCCATTCGGGTCACTTCTTGCAGCGTACCCACGACCTTGTTGTTTGTACCAGTAATACCGATCCGGCTATGCAGAGCAATGAGCAGGCCTTTTGCCTGGTATGTCGCATCCAGTGAGGCCACCATGTCTGCTGGAACCGGGCTCTCTCCACGCTCCCACCGGCCGATATGGGTGAAATGTACCTTGAGCTCGTCGGCTACGGCACGCAAACCGATCTTGCGTACGTCCTCGCGCCACCGGCGCATCACTGCACCAAATAGTGCAGCATCCGTAGCAATTGGCTCGGAATCTCCGCTCATCGGCCCTCACCATCCGTAGCAAGGTTTCCGCTACGCGCCCGCTACGCCATTTCCGTAGGCATTGCAAGCGCTAGACCTCACTATGGCATCACCGCACGCCAGAGCCACAGAAAAAGCGGAACCCGCCGAGACGCTCGCAACGCTCGACGGGTCCTTGATCGCACAATGGAGGTGCGACCCGTGACCGATGATAGACCACCCGAAATACCCAAAACGGGCATGGTCGCATTCACCGCCCGAGATGACGGCCTTTTCGTCGTGTGGGAGGTGCAATCCGGCCGCGACGGCAAGAGCGGTGTGACCGACGACGAGGCCACCGCCGAGAAGGACATGTTGAGCGCGCTCGCCACCTTCCGGCACGGGCGCGGCCGGGTCCGGTACGCGCGCCTCGCCCCGGCTCCTCGCGCTGTCTACGACTACCGATACGGCACGACCCTCATCACCGCGCACCGGGTGAATGGCGTGACCGTCTCGCTCACGGGGGACGCGTGGGAGGACGCCCAGTGAACGGGTACGGCGGCGCGTCGCCGTACCGGACGGCGGGCCGGCGCGGGCCCGCCCGGCGCGGGCGGGACCGAGGTGATCTCCTCGCCCGCGCCGCTCCACAATCTGCGCGGCGGCCCTCTTCCCATCACCCGGGGCCGTGCCGCGCCGCACGGGGAGTTGGTAGCCCCCGTGCCCGCGCGGGCGGGCGCCCCACAGCCCGCCCGCGCACTCCACCGCGGGGTGTGCAGTGGACGACCTGTGCGCCGTGAAGCGCTTGCTGATCGAGTGGAGGTGAAAGACCTGCACCGCCGTCTTGTCGCAGCAAGACGGTTGAAGCTGAGGGCAGCCTGACCCGGGAGGTGCCGGGGAGGGTGGCAAGCGGCCCTGACAAAGCCGGGACGTGTCAGCACCGTCAGATGGAGCGGGTCCGGCAAGCGAGACGGAAAGGAGTACGCGAGGAACCGGCGTTTACGCCTCCTAACGTTGCACCGGCTCCAACCTGACG
>NZ_QMEY01000006.1 GCF_003315795.1 Spongiactinospora rosea | reverse complement strand
GAGGACCGGGACGGACGAACCTCTGGTGTGCCAGTTGTATCGCCAGGTGCATGGCTGGTTGGCTACGTTCGGGAAGGATAACCGCTGAAGGCATCTAAGCGGGAAGCTTGCCTTGAGATGAGGTCTCCCTCCCATTTTGGTGGGGTAAGGCTCCCGGTGGATGACCGGGTTGATAGGCTGGTGGTGGAAGCGTTGTGAGGCGTGGAGCTGACTGGTACTAATAGGCCGAGGACTTGACCACAACAAACACGTTTGTGTGTTTAATGCTGTTGCGTGTGTGGTGCTCGCGTTCACTGTGTGATTCTGAGACTGCAACCAGGCTGCGGTCTGCCTCTTTTGGGGGGTGGGTCTGCGCCGGTTGGTGGTTTCATGGTGTTGCGGTGGTTATGGCGGTGGGGAGACACCCGGTTACATTCCGAACCCGGAAGTTAAGCCTGCCTGCGCTGATGGTACTGCACTGGGGACGGTGTGGGAGAGTAGGTCGCTGCCGCACAAATATTGAATATGAGGGCCTTGCTGTAGGGGTACGGGTTTTTATCACCCGTTCTTCTACAGCAAGGCCCTCTTCGTTTTGCCCTGCGGCGAGGTAACGTACGAGACGTGAGCGAACCCCTGGGAACATCGCTGGAGTGGCGGGTCAGGCGAGATTTCGTCGTGCTCAAGGCGTTGGGACTCTTGCCGGCCATCGCTCTCATCGTGCTGAATCTCGACGACCGGCGAGCCATTATCCTCTGCGGTATCACCGCACTCGTGCTCGCCGTGCTCGTCGCACGCGACCTCCTCGTCCCCGTACGGCTTTCGGCCGATCCCGAGGGGGTCGTGGTGGCGCGCTGGTTCGCCGGTCGGCAGCGGGTGCCGTGGGAAGCCGTGGAGCGGATCGCCGTGGACGTTCGGCACAGGTACGGCAGGCGCTGGGAGCACTTGGAGATCGACACCGGAGAGACCCTTTTCGTTCTCACCTCCGCCCAGCTCGGTGTCTCCTGCACCACTGTCGCCGCAGACCTTCGTTCACTGAAATCCGCCGCCCGGGACAGTGCTCAGCCAGACCGTGCCGAGAGCTGAAAGCTCGCGGAGGTATGTGAGGTTGTCGAGGATGGCCGGGAGGGTTCCCCGGCTTGCTAGGCTGGAAGTGCCGGGCCACCCCACCGCGGGTGGCCCTTGTCGCGTCGGACCATTAGGCGGGCGACCAATTGCGGAAGAGCGGTACGCGCCCGCGGCCGGCTCGCTGATCGAGCCAATGAAATGGACATACAGAAGTGAACAGAGACCAAGGACGTGATGACGCGGGCCGGCGCGGAGAAGGCGGGCAGCGCGGTCCGGATGCCGGCGACGAGAGGCCGGTGCGCGGTGGTGGTTACCGCGGAGACCGAGGCATGCCGGGGGACGGGCCCCGATACGGCGAACGCCGCGAAAGGCATGACCGGCGCGAAGGCGGCGAAGGACGCTCATATGCGCCGCGTGACCGGGACCGTGACCGAGGTTGGGGCCGGGAAGGCGACCGGGACCGTGGCCGCGGCGGTGACCGATCGCAGGATCGCGACTCGCGCCCTGGTGAGCGGCGCGGAGGATACGGCGGGGGGCGCTTCGAGAGGCGTCCCGATGACCGCGGCGGGCGTCCGTTCGAGCGCGGCCGTGGCGAAGGGGGTTATGGCGAGCGCCGTGGCCCCGGCGGACGAGGCGACCGGGACGACCGCAGGGGCGGTGGAGGCTTCCGCGACGGCGGCGACCGCCCCTACCGTCGCGATGACCGTGGTGAGCGCCGCGGCGGGGATCGCCCGTTCCAGCGCGACGATCGTGGTGGGCGGACTGGTGGCCGCGACCGGCCCTTCCGGCGTGACGACCGTGGTGAAGGGCGTGGCGGGGATCGCCCGTTCCGCCGCGATGACCGTGGTGAGCGGCGTGGCGGGGATCGCCCGTTCCAGCGGGATGATCGTGGCGGGCGGAGTGGTGGCGACCGTCCGTTCCGTCGCGATGACCGGGCTCCGGGCCGCGAGGGCCGGCCGTACCGGGATGACCGCGGCGACCGTGGCAGCCGCGAAGGGCGTCCGTACCGGGCGGGCGAGCGCGACGGCCGGAGCTGGAACCGTGACGATCGGGGCGATCGGCCCTATCGTGACCGTCCCGAGCGGAGCGGAGGCTCCTCCTACGGCGACCGTGAGCGCAGGCCGTACGAACGTCGTGACGACCGCACGCCCCGCCCCTACGGTGGCGGTGGCAGGGACGACGACCGCCGCGACCGGTACCGCGACCGGGACGAGGCCCGGCGCGGGTTCGGTGGACGCCGCGATGACCGTGGCGGCGACCGTGGTGACCGCGCCCCCCGGCGCGACTGGAACGACCGGGGCTCCGACCGCCCGCCGTTCCGCCGGGAGGGCCGTCCGGGAGGCGGTGGCTACGGCGATCGGGAACGCCGCCCCTACCAGCGCGATGACCGCCCTTCCTACCAGCGCGACGACCGTCGCCCGTACGAGCGTGATGACCGCGGGCCGGGCCAGGACGCATCCGACCGGCCGACCCGCGCCAGGTACGGCGGGCGCGAGGACGACGCCCCTCGCGAGCGCGAGGAACTGCCCGAGGTGGCGCCCGACATCACGGCCGACGAGCTCGACAGCGAGCTCCGTGAGGAACTCGGCTCGCTGCCCGGTGACCTCGCCGACCTGATCGCTCGCCACCTGGTCGCCGCCGAGCGTGCGCTGGGTGACGACGATCCGGAGCGGGCGTACGAGCACGCCAAGGTCGCGCGGCGGTTCGCGGCCAGGATCGGCGTGGTACGCGAGGCGGCGGGAGTGACGGCGTACCGTGCCGGGCAGTTCTCGGAGGCGCTGGGCGATCTGCGTGCGGCGCGCAGGATGACCGGATCGGATGAGTATCTTCCGATCATGGCTGACTGCGAGCGCGGCCTCGGCCGTCCGGAACGCGCGCTGGACCTGGTGCGTTCACGTGAGGCCGAACGTCTGGACCGGGCCGGGCGCATCGAGCTGACCATCGTGGAGTCGGGCGCGCGCCGCGATCTCGGCCAGCACGACGCCGCCCTGGTGACCCTCCAGCGCCTGCCCGAGCTTCGCGACCCCCGGCCGCACCCGTGGTCGGCCCGGCTGGCCTTCGCGTACGCGGACGCCCTGGCCGAGGCCGGGCACGAGGCCGCGGCGGCCGACTGGTTCGGGCGCGCGATGGGCTTCGACGACGCCGGGGAGACCGACGCGGCGGCCCGCTACTCCGAACTCACCGGCGAGAGCATCGCGGACATCGAGGACATCGAAGAGGGCGTCGATGCGGACGCGCTGGAGGCCGAGTCCGCCGAAGGCGTCGAGCAGGCCGAGGACGAAGAGATCGACGACCTGGCGACCCTCGACCGGCAGATCGAGGACGAAGACGATCTGGACGAGCTCGACTTCGAGGAGCAGGCGCCACCGGCCGAGTCGGCCCCCTTCCCGGCCGAGCCCCCGGGCGGCTTCGAGGACGTGCCCGGGCACGCGACGGACACGGAGAAGAGCGACGTCGCGGCCGAGCGGAAGGTCGAGGTGGAGGCTCCGGCGGTGCCCGCCTTCATCGCGCCGGACTTCGGCGACCTGGCCGATGAAGACGCCGATGACGACGCTGATGATGACGAGTCCGACGTCGACGAGTCGGATGAGGAAGCGCGTGGCGAGGGCGGGCCTGACCGCGGCCCCGGCGACGAGCAGGGCAAGCGGGACGCCTGACGCTCTACCTGGCTGTTCGCGCGCGCCGCGTACCACCCCTGCCGATGGTGGTACGCGGCGGTGCGCTCAGAGGTTCTCCTTGCCCAGCCAGTGCAGGATTCCGGCGACGTTCGAGGGAGCGCCACTGAGCAGTTCGAACTGCTCGGCGATCTCGGGATCGGCGCGCAGCGCGGCATAGCGCTCGCGCGTCCGGTCCCTGACCATGGCGACCGCGTGGTCCAGGTCCATTCCGGCGGTGTGCGCCTGCTTGGTCAGATCAACCCATACCCGTAGTTCTTCGGCCGATCGTTCCAGCGTCGTGGCGACATCGTCCACGGGGCCGTAGTGGCTGAACAGCAGCCGCTGCGGCTGGAGATCGCTGAAGAGCGCGATGGAGTCGAGCGCCGTGCGCAGGTCGAAGTCGGGTGGCGGCGTGGCGGGCCGCAGGTCGCCGGTCTCGGGCAGATAGACCCCGGCGGCATCGCCGACGTACAGGTCACCGGTCGCCGAGTCGATCAGGCCCACGTGGTGCTTGGCGTGGCCGGGGGAGTAGTGGCTGCTCAAGGTACGCCCGGCGCCGAGGTCGATGGCGCCGGTGTCGCCAAGGGCCCTGATCCTCGACGCCTCGGTCGGCGCGAGCTCGCCGAACAGCGTGTCGAGCCGGTCGCCCCACACCATCTTGGCGCTGGCCATCAGCCGGGTGGGGTCGGCCAGGTGCCGCGCGCCCTTCTCATGGACGACGACTTCGGCGGAGGGGAAGAACCGGGCGATATCGCCGACCCCGCCCGCGTGGTCGAGGTGGATGTGCGTGACGACCACGGTGGCCAGGTCGTCGGGGCCGACGCCGAGCGCGGCCAGCGCGTCGCGCACGATGGGCGCGGAGGTCGATGTCCCGGTCTCCACGAGACAGGGTTTGTCTCCGAGGATGAGGTAGCCGGCGGTGATTCCCGAGTAGCCGGCCATCCGTGTGTCGATCTCGTACACGTCTCCGCCGAGCGCGGTGATGTTGTCCACAGGCCCCCCTCGTCGCAGGAGCGGCGTTATCCCCAGAACGGCGTTCGGGCGAATGCGTCGCACCTCACATCGTAGAGAGTGGTCTCGGCTCACAAACTGCGAGGAGGCCCATCATGGAAGACACCACGGACCGCGACCACGGCAACGACCGCAAGATCGATCGCAACGAGGTCGTCCTGTCCGGCCGACTTTCCGGAGTGCCGGGCGTGAAACCGCTGCCCAGCGGCGACACGCTCACCACCTGGAAGCTGACCGTGCGGCGGCCGGGCCGTACACGCGAGTTCGTCACCGAGACCTTCGAGTGCATGACCTTCGACGGCCCGCTCGGCAGGTCGGTGGCCGACCTCCGGCCACGAGACGTCATCGAGGTCCGAGGCACCTTGCGTCGTCGTTTCTTCACGACGGCGTACGGCAGGGCGAGCGTCCACTCGATCCTCGCCGAGTCCGTCCGCGTCCTCGAACGCACGGTCACCGTCACCTTCGAGGGCTCACCCCCCACAGCCACGCCCACCGACCCCCAACCAGCCCCACGACCAAGCTCGGCCCGCCCCACCATCCCCAAACCACGACCGCCCAGCGCTCCACAAGGCGGGCCTACCCGCCGAAGCGGGACCAAAGGGGCGCGAGAAAAGGAGGCGGATCGCCGTGAGCGACCATCGTTATCCTGACCACCCTCTTATGAAGACGGGGTGCGGGCGGAGTGCCAAGTCCCCGCCCTCAAGAGGCACTGATGGGCTCTAGCGGTGTGTCCGCCTGGACGACGCCTGATCCGCCCTTTATGGGAGCGATCTGGGTAGATCGCCTTGGTCACAATGGATTCGGGCGCAGGCGCTTGGCCTTCCCCGGCGCCTGCGGCGATGGTGGCGGTGCGATCATCGGCAACCTCCGGGAGCTGTGGTCGGTCGTGGTCGCGTGATGATTACTGATTGACCGCTCCGTCCGTGGGCGGTATCGCTGTCAGGTCCCGGGCGAGGGCGTCCAGCGCGGCTCCGTGAGAGGCTTTCACCAGCACCACGTCGCCCTCTTGTACGAACTGGGACAACAGCCCGAGTGCGGCCCGTTGTCCATCGACCAGGTGGGCCGTCGTGCCTGCGTCGGCGGCACCGGCGACGATCGCGGCGGCCTCCCAGGCTCCGACGCCCACCACGATGTCCACCCCAAGCCGGGCGGCCAGTTCGCCCATGGCTCGGTGCTGTCCGGCCGACTCGGCACCGAGTTCCCGCATGTCGCCGAGCACCGCGACGGTACGGCGGCCTGCGGCCATGGACACAAGAGCCTGGAGCGCCGCGGCCATGGAGTCGGGGTTGGCGTTGTAGGCGTCATCGACGATGGTCACCCCATCGGGGCGTTCATGCACCTGCATCCGGCTTCCGCTGGTGGCTACCGCGGTGCTCAACGCTTCGGCGATCTGCCGGGTGGGCATGCCCAGCCGGAATGCGGCCGCGGCGGCGGCCAGCGCATTGGAGACGTGATGCTCGCCCACCAGCGGAAGTTCCACCGTCGCTCTGCCTTCAGGGGTGTGCAGCTCGAACCGCGGCCGACCACCCATCAGGCGGACATCGGTCGCGCGGACCTGCGCGGACGAGCCGCGGCCGTACCACACCACTGGAGCGGCGCTCCGCGATTCCATCGCCGCGACCAGCGGATCATCAGCATTGAGTACGGCTGCGCCGTCAGCGTGCAGGGCCTCGACGAGTTCGCCTTTGGCCTGGGCGGTGGCCTGCCGGCTGCCGAACTCCCCGGCGTGTGCGGTGCCGACGTTCAATACGACGGCGACGTCCAAGGGCACCATCCGGGTCAGGTGCGTCAGATGTCCGATGCCGCGGGCGCCCATCTCCAGCACCAGGTAGCGGGTGGCCGGTGTCGCGCTCAACACCGTCAGCGGTACGCCGATCTCGTTGTTCTGCGAGCCCTGCGTGGCCACGGTGGGTCCCAGGCGGTCCAGGATCTGCCCGAGAAGGTCCTTGGTGGAGGTCTTGCCGCAGGAGCCGGTGATCCCGATCCGGGTGACCCCCGGTATGGCACGCGCCGTCCAGCAGGTCAGCGCGTCCAAAGCCGCCTGCACGTCGTCGACGACGATCGCGGGAGCAGGCACGGGCCGAGAGACGAGTACCGCCGCCGCACCCGATTCCACGGCCGCCACGGCATAGTCGTGGCCATCGGCACGCTCTCCACGGAAGGCGGCGAACAAGCTGCCGGGAACCGCACAACGGGAATCCACGATCATGGGCCCGGCCACCATCACGGCAGGGTCAGGGATCTCATGGAGCTTCCCCGCGACGATCTCCGCGACCCTGGCCAGACTCATCGGCAGCATGACCCTGTCCCCCCTCAGTGGTCCATGGCCGAATCTAGCCCGCAGGATCGGTTCGTTCACGGTTTTCGCTGTTCAGAGCCCTGTGGGCGCGTCGCGCCCAGACGCCGTTGGCAGGCGGACCAACGGAGCCGGTGGGCTGCATCGTGAGCACGCGGGGCGAGATGGCGGGCGTGTCCATCGGCGCGGGCACGGCGACGAAGGCGCGCGCGAGCATGGCCGGCGGGGCCATCAGGTGAGGCGGCGGACCTGGTGCTCGTCCAGTCCGGCCAGGCCCTTCCAGGCTGGGAAGGTCTCCTTCACCAGCCTGGATCAGCGCCTGTGGCCGCCTTACGGCGTCCAGCAGTACAGGCGACGGTCCCGCTCGCGATTGGGCCGCAGCCGGCCGGCTTTGACAGGCCGGGACCGGCGGGCAGCGGCAAGTGCGTCCTTGAGGGCTTTGGAGGCGACGAGGAATCGGCGGCGATGAGCCCGTCAGAGTTCCGGCCCGTGAAGATGCTCTCTCACTCACTCCAAAGCCCCGTCGGGGCCGCAGCCGCATGGGTCAGTTGTTCGCGACGAAGTCGGTGACCAGGCGGTTGAACTCGTCGGCATGTTCGATCATCGCCCAGTGGCCGCAGCGGTTGAGCAGGACCAGGCGGCTGTCCGGGATGTTCGCCAGCAGGTACAGCGAGGTCTCGTACGAGACGACGCGGTCGTCACGGCCGTGGATGAGGAGGGTCGGCACCTGGATGGACGGCAGCAGGTCTGTTCTGACCCACTTCGGGAGCGGTGCGCCCTTGGGCAGTCCCTCCACGTAGTTGCGCAGATGCTCAGGACGGGCCAGGGCCGCGTCGGAGCGGGCCTGGCACAGCTCCGGGGTGGCGAAGCGGGCCTTGTCGTAGACCATGATCTCGACGAGCCTGCGCATGTTCGCGGGGCTCGGGTCGCGGTACGCCTGCACGAGCACCTTCAGGCCCTCCGACGGGCCGTCGCCTGGGCCGAAGAGCGTCGGCGTCCGGCCGACCGGCGGGCCCATGGTGACCAGGTGCGAGATGCGGCCGGGGTGCTCGGTGGCCAGCCGCAGGGAGGTCTGGCCGCCCATCGAGTTGCCGACGAACGCGGCCCGCTCGATGCCGACGGCGTCCAGGAACTCGATCGCCGCCGCCACGTGGTCGAGGCGATCGACGGTCGCGGGGTCCGAGTCGCCCCACCCGGGCATGTCCACGGCGTACACGTGGAAGCGCGCGGCCAGCGCCTCGATGTTGCCGGCGAAGTTGCTCCACCCGGTGGCGCCCGGCCCGCTGCCGTGCAGCAGGACGAGCGGATGGCCGGCGCCCGCCTCGTAGTAGCGCAGTTTCCAGTTCGCGGTCTGTACGGTGCGCGCGATGTCGGTGGCGTCGAAGGTCATCGGGCGGCCTCCTCGTGGGGCGTGAGCGCGGCGGCGTACAGTCCGGCGACGACCTCCGGGGGGCGGTGGCCCCAGCTGTTCAGCTTGTCCAGCGTCTTCACCTCCCATGTCTCATCGTCGATGATCAGCCCGCCCCAGCCGTACTCGACGCTGAAGCCGGAGGGCGTGCGGACGTAGAAGCTGAACATGTGGTCGTTCGGGTGCATGCCGAGCGTCATCTCGAACGGCTGCTTGGCGTCCAGGCACCGGTCGTAGGCCATGCCGACGTCGCGGATGTCGGTGACCTCCACCATGAAGTGGTGGGAGCTCTTCGGCGAGGGCAGGTCGCCGAAGGCCACGGTGTGATGGCGGCCGTTGCAGTGCAGGAAGATCAGGTCGGCGACCACGCCCGGGGACAGCTCCTCGATGATGATGTCGCTGACCTTGAAGCCGAGCAGGTCGATGTAGAAGCCCAGGTAGGTCTCCCGGGAGACGCCGTGCGCCAGGAGGACCTGGTGGCCCGCGCCGCCCGCGCCGGTCACGAACCCGCCGAGCAGCTTCGCCGACCGGAACGGCGTGGCGGCGTCGGCCAGGCCGGTGACCAGTTCGACCCGGTTGCCCATCGGGTCCGCGGTGGTGAATATCCGCTCCACCTTGCGGGCGGCGGCGAGGGCGTCGCCGCCCTCGGTGACCTCGATCCCGGCATCCCGCAGCCTGCCGACCAGTTCGTCGAGCGCGGCGTCGTCCGCCACCTCGTAACCGGTGGCCACGAGGTCGTCGGCGGGGCCCCCGGTGATGATCCAGCGGTGCGCCTTCTCGTCGGTGCGCAGGGTGAACCCGTCGCCGGTCCGCTCGCCGATCTGCATGCCCAGCAGCTCGACGCCGAAGTGCTCCCAGTCGGGCAGGTCGCCGACCTCGTAGACGACGTAACCCAGTTCCTTGACTTTCGACATGCTTTCCCTCCTTGCTTTCAGGCGCGTGCGTGGCTTTCCGGCGCGTGCGGCCGGGGCTTTCAGGCGGGTACGGCCAGGCCGCCGACATCGGACGCGGCCACGAACTTGTCGGGACGGAGCGCCACGGCACGCACCCCGTACCTGGCCAGCCACGGCAGGATCACGTCATCGAGATCGACGAGGTCGTCCGGCCCCTGCGTGTACGCGGTCTTCGGCCGCACCGCGACGTACCGGGCGCCGAGCGCGTCCCAGGCCCGCTTCTCGCCCGCGGTCAGCAGCGTCGCCGGATCGACATCCGCGCCGAGCAGCACGAAGCCGTTGCCGAGCAGGTCGTCCAGGCGTGCCATCCGGCCGACGGTGTCGCCCGCGATCGGCTGCGGGATCATGCGGCCGACTATGCTGGCGTCGCCCAGCGGGCCTCTGATCCATCCGCCTTCGAGCACCGGCGGGGCGATGAGCGGCGGCTCGAACGGGGTGACCGTGCCCTGCGGCACCGCGTTCATCGCGGCCCGCTCCTCCTCGGACAGCTCCTGCTGGATGACCCGGCCGAGCTGTACCGCGAGGTTCGTGTAGAAGGCGGCGCTGGGCCGACGCTCGGCCTCGTAGGTGTCCAGCCAGCTTTCCGGGAGTTCGCCGGTGATCACGCGGGCGAGCTTCCAGCCCAGGTTGTGGGCGTCGCGCATGCCGGTCTGCATCCCGGCCCCCGCCCACGGCGGCATCAGGTGGGCCGCGTCGCCGGCCAGGAACACCCGTCCCCTGCGCCAGGTGTCGGCCATCCGGGTGTGGTGCCGGTAGAAGGCGTACTGGTGGATCTCGACGTCCCGCTCGGTGACGCCGAGCGCCCTGAGCAGCGGCCACACCTCGGCGCTCGTCGGGTAGTCGGCGGGGGACTCGTCCGGCTTGAGCGGGATCTCCCACCTGTGGTTGCCCGCGGACAGCGCGATGTCCACGACCGGGCGCTGCTTGTCCGACCAGAAGGTGAGGAGATCGCGGTCGGGCCACCAGCGCTTGACCTTGCAGTCGATGACCACCCAGGTCACGTCGTTGGTGTCGCCCAGCAGGCGGCAGCCCACCACGGGCCGGGTGGTGCTGCTGCCCCCGTCCGCGCCGATCGCGTAGCGGGCGCGGACGGTGCGGGTCTCGCCGGTCGGGGTGTGCGTCGCGGTGACGGTGACGCCGTCGGCGTCCTGCTCGATCCCGGTGACCTCGACGCCGTAGCGGACGGTGACGCGGTCGCCGTACTCCCGCGCGGCCTCGCGCAGTTCGGCCTCCATCGTCGGCTGGTAGATGTTGTAGAAGCGCGGCCTGCGGCCCAGCGTCGAGGGGGGATGCTCGACCCGCATGATCTCCGTGCCGTCGTAGGTCACCCAGCGCAGGGCCCGCTGGGGGTCGATCTTCCTCTCGATCCGCTCGTCGATGCCGAGGTCCTGGAAGATCCGCATCGTCCAGTCGTTGACGGTCACGGCCCGCGCCCGGGGATGGATGTCCTGCTCGCGTTCGAGAGCGACGGCGGACACGCCGTACCTCGCGAGGGTGAGTGCGGCGATCACGCCGGTCGGTCCGTATCCGACGATCGCGACGTCCGCGTCGTGGCTCTCGGTCATGCGCTGGCTCCGTTGTCTGGTCGCGCATTTTCGGCGCGACGCTTTTGGACCGAACGGTCGGTTCAATCGTGAGAGGGTAACAAGGGGCCGCCGCGCCGTGTCAAGGGCCGGCCGATGACGACCTCGCAGCCTGCCGGTACCGGCGGCTCTCTAGACTGCGGCAGGTGGAAAAGTCGCAAGGGAGCCAGGGGAACCGGCGTGGCCGCCGGTCACGGCAGGAGATCCTCGACTCGGCCGCCCGGGTGATGGCCGTACGCGGCTACGCGGGCACGTCGATGTCGACGCTGGTCAAGGAGACCGGCCTGCCGAAGAGCTCCTTCTACCACCACTTCGAGTCCAAGGCGGGCCTGCTGTCGGCCGTGATGGCCCAGGGCGCGCAGAACTTCTTCGAGGCCATGCGCGAGGCGCACCGCGACCCGCCCGAGCACGGCGGCCCCCGTGAGCGCCTGGGGTGGTACCTGCAGAAGACCGGCGAGATCTTCGTGCACCGGGAGGAGTTCCTGCGCCTGCTGCTGGTGCTGGTGATGAGCCACGAGGCCGCCGAGGCCCCGGAGGCGCTGCGCACCGTGATCGCGGTCCGCGACGAGGGGCGCGACTACATGCGGCACATGATCCGCTCGTCGTTCCTGAGCGCGGGCGAGGAGGCCGCCGACCGGGTCGCCGGCGCGCTCGCGCACTTCGGCATGGCCGGGTTCGACGGCGCGTTCGTCGCACTCCAGTCCAAGGACGGCAAGCCGATGGCGGAGCTGATGGCGGAGCTGACCGACGCCATCGCGACGCTGGGCGAGGCGCTGATCGCCGGACGCTGAGCCCGCCGCGCGGACGCGAAGGTCCGGTCTCAGTGGGAGTCCGGGGCGAGATCGGCCGCGATGGCGAGCGCGGCCCGGGACAGGGCGTCCGCCAGCGAGTACAACCGGTGCGGGTCGTAGCGTCCGCTCGGCATCGACACCGACAGCCCGGCGAGGGCCTCCCCGCCGGGCGCGCGGAGCGGCACGCCGAGCGCCGTCACACCGCGCTCCGAGCGGTCCTGGTTCAGCACGAAACCGTTGCGGCGCACCAGGGCCAGCTCGGACCGCAGCCGCGCGAGATCGGGCCGGTCGGCGGGGCGGTCGGCGTACCGTTCGGCCGGATAGACCGCCGCGAGCTCCTCGTCGGTCAGCTCGGCCAGCAGCAGCAGTCCGGCCGTGGTGCGGTGGGCCGGGAACACCATGCCCTCACGGGAGGTCACCCGGAGGCTCTGCGCGCACTCCGCGCCGGCGATGAACCGGACGGTGTCCGCCGTGCGGACCGCCAGGTGGATGGACTCGTCCAGCACGCCGGCCAGCCGGCGCATGTACGGCAGGGCCGTCGTCCGCAGCCGGGACGCGGCCGAGGGCGAGTGCGCGGCGAGCTCCAGGACCGGACCCGCCCGGTAGCGGCGCCGATCGTCCTGGACCGCGAAGTCCCGGTACACCAGCATCGTGAGCAGCCGATGCGCGGTCGAACGGGCCACGCCCAGCCGCCCGGCGACCTCGGAGACGGTCAGCTCGCCCTCCATCTGGAGCATCGTGGCGATCCGCAACGCGTGGTCGACACTGTTGATCATGTAGGTCGGCGGGTTCTTCAGCGGCTTGTCCATGACCCTTCGATTCCGCACAGCAGAATTAGCTGTTCCGCAGAGCGTGACAGTGCGACATTACCCCCATGACCACCCATGTGACCAGGCCGGATTCCCCGGTACGGCTCCGGGCGACCGACGCGCCGGGCCAGCCGGACGTCACCCCCGCGCTGGAAGAGCTCTACCGCGGCTTCGAGCGGGAGCTGCTGGTGCCGCTGTGGACGGAGATCGGCGACCTGATGCCGGTCCATCCGCGTTCGCGCGCCGTACCGCACCTGTGGCGCTGGGAGAGCCTGCGCGGGCTCGCCGAGCGGGCCGGAGACATCGTCCCGGTCGGCCGTGGCGGGGAACGGCGGGCGATCGCCCTGGCCAATCCGGGTTTGGGGGGCCGTCCGTTCGCGACGCCCACGCTGTGGGCCGCGATCCAGTACCTGATGCCCGGCGAGGACGCCCCCGAGCACCGGCACACCCAGCACGCCTTCCGCTTCGTCGTCGAGGGCGAGGGCGTGTGGACGGTCGTGAACGGCGACGCCGTGCCGATGCGCCGCGGCGACTTCCTGCCGCAGGCCGGCTGGAACTGGCACGCCCACCACAACGCGACCGACCGGCCGATGGCCTGGATCGACGGCCTCGACATCCCGTTCCAGTACACCTCGGAGGCGCAGTTCTTCGAGCCGGGCCGCGACGAGATCGGCGACGCTGAGCGGATCACGCCCGAGCGCTCCCGCTCCGAGCGGCTGTGGGCCCACCCCGGGCTGCGTCCACTGTCGGCCGGCGAACTCGCCCCTGGCACCCCGCTGCTGTCCTACAAGTGGGAGTTCACCGACCGCGCCCTGGCCGACCAGCTCGCCCTTGAATCGGAGGGCTTCGGCGGCACCGTCGAGCCCGGCCACGCCGCCGTCCGCTACACCGACCCGGCCACCGGCGGCGATGTTCTGCCCACGATCCGGGTCGAGTCGCACCGCGTCGCCCGCGGCGCGGAGACCGCCCCGATCCGTACGACGGGATCGTCGGTCTACCAGGTCTTCGACGGCTCCGGAACGATCACCGTCGGCGAGCGGACCTGGTCGGTCACCCGCGGCGACCTGTTCGTCGTGCCCTCCTGGGAATCCTTCTCCGCCCGGTCCGAGGCCGGTTCCACCGACTCCGACGCAGGCGCGCTGGACCTGTTCCGGTTCAGCGACTCCCCGATCTTCGAGGCCCTGCGGCTCGACCGCACCCGTACCGAAGGGACCACCGGATGAAGCTCGCCACCCTCCGCGTCGGCGGCTCGACCCGTGCGGTGCGGCTCGACGGCGACCGGCTGATCGACCTCGGCGCGGCCGACCTGGGCGAATTCCTGGCCGGGGGCGACTGGGCCGCGCGGGCCGCGGCCGCGGACACGACCAGGGCCTATCCCGCCGAGGGCGCGGACTTCGCGCCGGTCGTCCCGCGCCCTTCGAAGATCGTCTGCGTGGGACTCAACTACAAGAACCACATCCAGGAGATGGGCCGCGATCTTCCGCGGCACCCCACCTTGTTCGCGAAGTTCGCCGACAGCCTCATCGGCGCGGCCGACGAGATCGCCCGCCCCGCCGAGACCGAGGAGTTCGACTGGGAGGTGGAGCTGGCCGCGGTGATCGGCGCGCCGGTCCGCCGGGCCAGGGGCCGCGCGGCGGAGGCCGCGATCGCCGGGTTCACCGTGCTCAACGACATCACCTGCCGGGACTGGCAGTTCCGCACCCGCGAATGGCTCCAGGGCAAGATGTGGGACTCCTCCACACCGGTCGGGCCGTACGTCGTCACGCCGGACGAACTGCCCGGCGGCGTGCGCCCGCGGCTTGAGGTCGCGCTCAGCGTGGACGGCGAGGTCATGCAGCGCGACAACACCGGCGATCTGCTCTTCGACCCGGTCGCGCTGGTGGAGTACGTCTCGACCGTGGTGCGGCTCAACCCCGGCGACATCATCGCCACCGGCACCCCCGGCGGCGTCGGCCACGCGCGCGACCCCAGGCGCTACCTGACCGGCGGCGAGCGCGTCGTCGCCGAGATCCAGGGCGTGGGGCGGCTGGAGAACACCGTGGCCGGGGAGCGTGCCTCCTGATGCGCCGCACGTTCGAGGACGCGCTCGTCTGGAGCGCGGCGGGCACCCGGCTGTTCTCCGGGGCCGTCGCCGGATGGGGCGAGGAACAGTACCGCGCCCCGTCCTCGCTCCCCGGCTGGACCCGCAAGCACCTGGTGGCGCACGTGGCGGCGAACGCCGACGCGCTGGGCAACCTGGTCCGCTGGGCCGCGACCGGCGAGGAGACCCCGATGTACTCCTCGGCCGGGCAGCGCGCCGCCGACATCGTGGCCGGTGCCGGGAAGCCCGCCGCCGAACTGGCCGCCTGGCTGTGCGAGTCCGCGGACCGGCTCGCGGCCGGGACCGCGGGCCTCGGCCCCGCGCAGTGGAACGCCATGGTGGTCACCGCCCAGGGCCGTACGGTCCCGGCGACCGAGATCGTGTGGCTGCGTTCGCGCGAGGTCTGCGTGCACGCCGTGGACCTCGCCGCCGATGTCACCTTCGCCGACCTGCCCATCGGCTTCCTGGTGGCCCTCGCCGACGACATCGTGGTCAGGCGCGGCGACGCTTCGGGGCCCGCGGTCGTGCTCGCCGCCGCCGACACCGGCGACCGCTGGGAACTGCCCGGCCACGGCGTCGCCACCCGGGTCACCGGCCCGCTCGCGGAGGTCGCGGCGTACCTCGCCGGCCGCCCGCACGCCCTGACCACGGCCCCGGAACTGCCGGCATGGCTGTGAACGCGTACGACATGGGGAAGAGCGACATGGACGTGCTGGTCGTCGGCGGCGGCATCGGCGGCCTGAGCGCCGCCTTCGCGCTGGCCCGCGAGGGCGTACGGGTGCGCGTGCTGGAGCAGGCCCGCGAGTTCGGCGAGGTCGGCGCGGGCCTTCAGATCGCCCCCAACTGCACCCGGATCCTGCGCGAGTACGGCCTGCTCGACGAGGCCGGGAGCCTCGGCGTGCTGCCGAAGAGCATGGTGATGCGCGACGCCGTGGACGGCGCGGAGCTGACCCGCCTGGATCTGACCGACCTGGAACGCAGATACGGCTTTCCCTACATGGTCATCCACCGCAGCGACCTGCACGCCATCTTCCTGCGCGCCTGCCGCCGCGCGGGCGTCGATCTGGTCACCGACGCGAGGGTCGTCGGATATGAGAACCTCGCGCCCGGTGCGCGGGTACGGCTGGCGGACGGCCGCACCGACCAGGCCCGGATCGTCATCGCCGCCGACGGCCTGCGCTCCGTCGCCCGCGGGCTCCTGTCCGGCGACGAGCCGGTCAGCTCCTCTTACGTCGCCTACCGCGCCGCCGTACCGATCGAACAGGCCGGCCGGGACGTGGATCTCAGCGAGGTCTCGGTCCACGTGGGCCCGGGCTGCCACTTCGTCCGGTACGGGCTGCGCGGCGGCGAGATGCTCAACCAGGTCGCGGTCTTCCGGTCACCCAGGGCCCTCGCCGGCGAGGAGGACTGGGGCACACCCGACGAACTCGACGACGCCTTCGCCGGGACCTGCCGGGAGGTCCGGACCGGCATCCCGCTGATGTGGCGCGACCGGTCGTGGCGGATGTTCGACCGCGACCCCATCATGACGTGGGTCGACGGCGACATCGCGCTGCTCGGCGACGCCGCCCACCCGCCGCTCCAGTACATGGCGCAGGGCGCGATCATGGCCATCGAGGACGGCTGGGTGCTCGCCAGGCAGGCCGCCGCGCACCGGGCCGCGGACGGCACGATCGACTGGCGGGGCGCCCTCGCCGCCTACGAGGCCGTCCGCCCCGAACACTGCCGCCGCGTCGTGACCACGGCCCGCGCCTGGGGCGAACTGTGGCACCTGGACGGCATCGCCCGCCACCGGCGCAACACGCTCCTGCGCGCCCGCGACACCTATGACTACTCGTTCATCGACTGGATCTACGGGCCCACGGCGCTGACCCCGCAGGAGGAGCCGCCGATGTTCTCACCGATCCCGCTGGACTCCGCGGATCGCCCGTGAGCGACTTCCTCCGGGAGATCCGGTACGCCGACATCAACGGTGACAAGCGCGCCGACCGGGCCCTGATCACGGCCAAGGACGCCCAGTTCGCCGGCATGGACGGCGACGGCAAGGCCGACGTCGTGCGCATCGGCTGGACCGGCGTCACCCACGCCTGGCTGAACGAACTACCCGCGAACCGTTTCGACACCTTCCACCCCTGACGGAGGGGGTCACACGGCCTTGACGAAACCCGAGTCCACGGTGAACTCCGCGCCGGTGGTGCTCGCCGAGCGCGGGGAGGCCAGCAGCACCACCACGTCGGCGATCTCCTCGGGCCCGGCCAGGCGACCCGTGGTCAGGCCCATGGACTCGGGGACGATCTTGTCCAGGACGGCGGCACGGTCGGCCCCCGTCAGTCCGGCGATCCGGTCGGCGGCGCCGCCCGGCTCGGTCCACCAGGGGGTCAGCACCGGGCCGGGGGAGACGGTGTTGACCCGGATGCCCTGCGGCCCGAACTCCTCCGACAGCGCCTTGGTGAGGTTGCTCATCGCGGCCTTCGCCGCCCCGTAGTCCACGTTCATCTGGGAGGGCTGCCGCGCGTTGGCCGAAGAGACGTTGACGATCGAGCCGCCGCCCCGGCTCAGCATGTGCGGGATGGCCGCCCGTGCCGCCCGCACCGCCGAGAAGAGGTTGAACTCGAACATCGCCCGCCACTCGTCATCGCTCGCGTCGAAGAACGAGCCACGCGGCAGGTCCACTCCGGGCGGCCGCCCGCCCGCGTTGTTCACCAGGATGTCCAGGCCGCCGAACTCCTGCACGGCGCGCGCCACGGTCCGGGCGGGAGCCTCGGGGTCCATCAGATCGACGCCCTCGTGCACCAGGTCCGGCCGGGCCAGGGCGGACAGCTCCGGCCCGGCCGTACGGGAGGCGGCGACCACCTTCGCGCCCTCCGCGAGCAGCGCGTGGGTCACGGCCAGCCCGATCCCCTTCGACGCGCCGGTGACCACGGCGACGCGGCCCTTGAGTCGCATGTCCATGACGGTTTCCCTTCGTTGCCACAAGGATTGCCACAAGGACGCGGCCCGGCCCCGTGACGGGCCGTCCGCGTCACCCGAAGGTATTCCGGCCGCCGGATCGGCCACCGGTGCTCACGAGACCGGCAATTCCAGCGGTTTTCCGTCCTGGCTTGCGAAGGTCAGCCGCCGTCGAAGGTGCGCATCACCAGGCCCGTCCGCGGCTTGGGCCCGAACGAGGTGGACTTGCGCGGCACCCGTTCGCCCCCCGCCGCGACCGCGAGCACCTGGTCCAGCGACAGGGGATTGAGGATCACCGCGGTGCCGCCGGTGTCGCGGGCCTGGCGTACCGCGGCCTGCGCGTCGTGGTGCACGATGCGCACGGCCTGCTCGTCGTCGCTCAGCCCCCACACCTTCGGCAGCAGGAACTCCGCCAGGATCGAGGTGTTCAGCCCCGCCCACCGGGCCGACCGCGTGGCGGGCATGGCGTGCCTGAGCTGCAACGGGTCGGGCCCGGTGAGCAGGTGGCAGGCCGTGCCCTCGCCCGCGAGCAGGTACGCGGGCTCATCGGCCGCCGCCAGCGCGGCCAGCCCGGCCGCGAGGTCGGCGTACTCGTGCACCTGGCACGCGCCCTTGGCCCGGCTGACCGCCTGCGCCAGCGGCAGGCCGGGGATGACCCGGTGGATAGGGTTGAGGTCGGGCGGGTAGACGCTGGCGTCCACGATGAGGGCGAGCCCGTGGTCCCACGGACCGGCCGCCTCCTCGGGCGTGGCGGCCTGCGCCCGGCGTTCGGCCTGCAGCGCCCGGTAGGTGGCGTAGCGGTGGTGCCCGTCGGCGATCAGGGCCTGGCGGGGGCGCAGATCCTTGGCGATCACGGCCAGTTCGGCCGGGTCGGTCACCGCCCACAGCCGGTGCCGCAGCCCGTCGGCGGTGTCCGCCTGCACCAGCGGGGCGCGCGTGGTGGCGATGTCGTCCACCAGGTGCGTGGCGGGCCCGCCGCCGTCGTAGACCAGGAAGATGGGCTCCAGGTTGGCCTCGGTGACGCGCATCAGCGCCAGCCGGTCGGCCACCGGGCCGGGCATTACGTGCTCGTGTGGCAGGATGATCCGCTGCTCCGGGTCGGCCAGGGCGACCGCGCCGATCAGCCCGCGCTGCAGGACGTGCCCGCCCGCCGCCTGCTCGTGGACGTACACCGCGGGCTCGCCGTCCAGCGCGAGCACACCGGCGTCGAGCCAGTCGCGCAGCGTGTCACGCGCCCGCGCGTAGTCGTGGCGGTCCGCGCCGGGAAGGATCAGCCGCACCACGTTGTTGGGATGTACGGCAAGCAACTCGCGGACATCGTCGTCGGAGATCAGATCGTATGGCGGAGAGGTGACCTTGGCCGTCTCCCCGACGCCCTTCGCGCCGCCGGGGGGCCCGGCGGAAAAGCGCACACCTCGGAACGGGCGCAGGACCAGCCCTTCAGGCACCGGCAGTTCAGGATTCGCCATATCGGGCATGCTCCCACAGAGTTCTGAATCGTCCAGAGCCCGGATGCGGCTCTTCCCGCCCCGGCACCTGCCCGCGAACACGCTGCCAGTGGTCTTGTCCGTGCCCATGGGGAAGGGATGACGAATGGTGGAAGGCAGGAACACTCCGGATGAGGCCCGCGAGCCGACCCAGGGTGCCCCCGGCGGAGGCGTCTACGAGTGGTTCCAGCGCGGGATGAAGCTGCTCCGCGAGGGCAGCCCGGCCGCCGCGGCGGCGCTGCTCGAAAGGGCGGCCGAGGCCGAGCCCGGCTCCCGCAGCGTCCGCGAGGGGCTGGCCCGCGCCCAGTTCAACTCCCGGCAGTACGAGAAGGCCGCGGACAGCTTCCGCTCCATCGTCGACGCCAACCCCACCGAGGACTACGCCTACTTCGGCCTGGGCCTCGCCCTGTGGCGGACCGGCGACATGGAGGCGGCCCATGAGCCCCTGGCCATCGCCGTGGCGATGCGCCCCGACCACAAGGACTACGTGACGGCGCTGAAGAACGTCCGCGCGACCCTGCGCGCCCGTGAGGCCATGTGAACGACGCCAGGGCCACCGCGAGACCCGTCCAGCGGCGCGTAGGATCTGCGACCGTGCTGACATCCGCTCTGGTCGAGGGCTACGACACGCTGCTGCTGGATCTTGACGGTGTGGTCTACCTGGGGCCCAGGCCCGTGCCGAAGGCCGCGGAGGCGCTGGCGGCGGCGAAGGCGGCGGGCGTACGGCTGGCGTACGCCACCAACAACGCCTCACGCACCCCCGGCGCCATCGCCGAACACCTCACCGCGCTGGGCATCCCCGCCGAGGCCGCGGACCTGGTCACCTCCGCCCAGGCCGCCGCCCGGCTCATCGCCGAGCGGGTGGAGCCGGGGGCGGCGGTGCTCGTGGTGGGCGGCATGGGGCTGCGCCAGGCGGTACGCGACCGCGGCCTGCGCCCGGTGAGCACGGCCGCGGACGACCCCGTCGCGGTCGTGCAGGGCTATTCGCCCGGCATGTCCTACGGCCTGCTCGCCGAGGGGGCGCTCGCCGTACGGCGGGGCGCGCTGTTCGTCGCCTCCAACTCCGACGCCACGATGCCGTCGGGCCGCGGCGAGATGCCGGGCAACGGCGCGATGTCCCGGGTGATCGCCACCGCCACCGGCGTCGAGCCCATCGTCGCGGGCAAGCCGCTGCCCCCGATGCACCGCGAGTCCATGATCCGTTCCGGGGCCCGCCGCCCGCTGGTCGTGGGCGACCGCCTGGACACCGACATCGAGGGCGCCGCCAACGCGGGCGTGGACAGCCTGCTGGTGCTGACGGGGGTCGCCACCCCGCTCGACGTGCTCACCGCCGTACCCGCGCACCGCCCCACCTACATCGCCGCCGACCTGTCGGCGCTGCACCTGCCCTACCCGCAGGTGCGGCGGGCGGACGGCGGGCGCGGCTGGTCCTGCGCGGGCTGGCACGCCCACTGGGAATCGGACCGGCTGCACCTGTCGGGCTCCGGCGACGCCGTGGACGGGCTCCGCGCGGCCGCCGAGGCCGCCTGGCAGGCCGCGGGCGACGGCGGCCTGAGCGCGGACTCGGTGAAACCGGCCCTCGCCGCCCTGGGCCACTGAGTCCATGAAAAGCGGTGTGCGGCGGGTGCTCAGAGGAGGCGGCGCAGGCGGAACAGGTCGCCGATGCTCGCCTCCACCTTGACCCTGCCGCCGAGCAGGGCACGGGCCATGTCCAGCTCTCCGTCCACCAGCGAGACCAGGTCGTCGCTGCGGATCGTGAGGCGGATGTCGGCCTGGCGGGCCGGCTCGCCGCCCGCGCCGCCCTGGTCGTCGAGGGACTCCAGCCCGCCGTGATGGATGCGGCCGTAGAAGGTCGTGCCGAGGTCGGGCACGTGACAGCTCACCGACCGCTCGACCACGTGCTTGGCCTTGGTCTCCTCATCGACTTCGTCGAACTGCTCGGCGAGCTTGCGCAGCGCCGCCCGGCACTCCTCGACGGTCGCCATAGATCGCGTTCCCTTCTCGCAAGGACCGTCCGAAACCGTCCTTACCTAGGGACGGTAGCGTTCCAATCAACTACTACGGCAAATCCGCCGCTCGTGGGCGCGGCAACGCCAGGTTGGCGCGCCAGGTGGCGGTGGCCGTCGGATACGGTCGGGGCAGCGGCGCACACGCGCGATCGTACGACCTTCCCGGAGGGGGCGAATGACGGATCTGCCGCAGCGGACCGGCGGCGCGGCCGAAGAGGCGCTGGCCGGGCTGGACCGGCTCGCCGCACTGCCCGTCGGCGAGCATGTCGCGGTGTTCGAGGAGATCCACGCCGGCCTCGAACGCGCGCTGGCCTCCGCCGACGGGGCGGAGTCCGCGCCGGAGCACGCGCACGAGCGGGGTCGCGGGTGAGCAGACGGGTCCGGCTCGACAGCGAGCTGGTGCGCCGGGGGCTGGCGCGCTCGCGTGAGCACGCGGGCAGGCTCATCGCCGACCGGCGGGTCAGCGTCGGCGGTCAGCTGGCCGCCAAGGCCGCCAGCCAGGTCGACACCGCCGCCCCGATCGTCGTCGCCGAGCAGGCCGAGGGCGGCCCCGACTACGTCTCGCGCGGCGCGCACAAACTGCTCGGCGCGCTCGCCGCGTTCGGCCCGCTCGGGCTGTCCGTACGGGGCCGCCGCTGCCTGGACGCGGGCGCCTCGACCGGCGGCTTCACCGACGTCCTGCTGCGCGAGGGCGCCGCGCACGTCGTCGCGGTGGACGTCGGGTACGGCCAGCTCGCCTGGTCCCTGCGCACCGACGACCGGGTGACGGTCATGGAGCGCGTCAACGTCAGGGACCTGGCCCCCGGCGACGTGGGCGAGCCGCCGACGCTGGTGGTGGGCGATCTGTCGTTCATCTCACTGCGCCTGGTGCTGCCCGCGCTGCACGCCTGCGCCGCCCCGGCCACCGACTTCGTCATGCTGGTCAAGCCGCAGTTCGAGGTGGGCAAGGACCGGGTGGGCGCGGGAGGCGTGGTACGCGATCCCGCGCTGCGCGTGCAGGCCGTACAGGACGCGGCGGACGCCGCGCGCGCCCTGGGCCTGGTGGTGCGCGGGGTGACGGCGAGCCCGCTGCCGGGCCCGTCGGGCAACGTCGAATATCTGCTGTGGCTGGGCAAGGGAGAGGGGGCGCCGCCCGTCCCCGACCTCGCGGCGGAGATCGAGCGGGCGGTGGCGGAAGGGCCACGGTAGTGACGACCAAGCGAACCATCCTGATCACGACCCACACCGGGCGCGAGGCCGCGATCGACGCGGCCCGGCTCGTGATCGACAGGCTGGTCACGGCGGGGATGCACGTACGCGTCCTGGACTCTGAGGCGGAGAGCGTGGCCTGCCCGGGCGTGGAGGTCGTCCCGGCCACCGGGGCCGCCGCCGACGACGCCGAGATGATCATCGTGCTGGGCGGCGACGGCACGATCCTGCGCGCCGCCGAGATGGCCAGGCCCAGCGGCGCCCCGCTGCTCGGGGTCAACCTCGGCCATGTCGGATTCCTGGCCGAGACCGAGGCCGACGACCTGGCCGACGCCGTGGACAGCGTCGTGCGCGGCCGGTACGACGTGGAGGAACGGCTCACCCTTGAGGTGGTCGCCCGGCTCAACGGCGAGGTCATCGCCGAGACCTGGGCGCTCAACGAGGCCACCGTGGAAAAGCGGGACCGCATGCTGGAGGTCGTCACCGAGATCGACGGCAGGCCGCTGTCCCGCTACGGCTGCGACGGCGTCATCTGCGCGACCCCCACCGGCTCCACCGCCTACGCCTTCTCCGCCGGAGGTCCCGTGGTCTGGCCGGAGGTGGAGGCCCTGCTGCTGGTGCCGATCAGCGCGCACGCCCTGTTCGCCCGGCCCCTGGTGGTCTCGCCGCGCGCCTCGCTGGCCGTGGAGATCCTCCCCAACACGCCGGGCGGCGTGCTGTGGTGCGACGGACGCCGCCGCTTCGACCTGCCCTCCGGCGCGCGTGTCGAGGTACGGCGTGCCGACGTACCGGTGCGCCTCGCCCGCCTGCACGGGATCAACGACACCGGAGCCCCCTTCACCGACCGTCTGGTGGCCAAGTTCGACCTGCCCGTTCAGGGCTGGCGTGGCCGTACACGGGGGTTTTGACCACCCGGAACACCGAGGGTGCGCGTGCTGTGACGCCCGCGTTCAGGTTCCGCGGGGCCGGAAGCGCGTAGGATCGTCTGGCACGCGCCGCACACGCGTTCGGTGGCTGGTATGTGACGGGAGGGACCAGTGCGACCAAGGGTCGAGGAGGTCCGTATCGGCGGTCTCGGCGTGATCGACGAGGCCGTCCTGGAGCTTTCGCCGGGCTTCACCGTCGTGACGGGCGAGACCGGCGCGGGCAAGACCATGGTGGTGACCGGGCTCGGCCTGCTGTTCGGCGGGCGCGCCGACCCCTCGCGGGTGCGGCCGGGCGCCGATCGCGCCAGGGTCGAGGGCACCCTGCTGGTCGAGCCGCGCGGCCGGGTCGCCCAGCAGGTGGAGGACGCCGGGGGCGAGGTCGACGACGGGCAGCTCATCATCGCCCGCACGGTCTCGGCCGAGGGCCGCAGCCGCGCCTGGCTGGGCGGGCGCACGGTGCCCGTCGGCACGCTCACCTACCTCGCCGACGACCTCGTGGCCGTACACGGCCAGATGGACCAGCAGCGGCTGCTCCAGCCCGCCAGGCAGCGCGCCGCCCTCGACCGCTACGCGGGCGAGGAGCTGGTGAAGCCGCTGCGCGCTTATGAGCAGACCTATGACCGCCACCGGAAGGTCGCCGGTCGGCTCGCCGAGCTGACCACCAAGGCGCGCGAGCGCGCCCAGGAGGCCGACGTGCTCAGGTTCGGCCTGGAGGAGATCGAGAAGGTCGATCCCAAGGCCGGCGAGGACACCGAGCTGCGCGAGGAAGAGGAGCGGCTGTCCCACTCCGACGCGCTGCGCACCGCCGCCACCACGGCGCACGGCGCGCTGCTCGGCGACCCGATGAGCGCCGCGGAGTCCGCCCAGGACGCCATCTCGCTGCTCGGCGCGGCCCGCGCCGCGGTCGAGGCGGTACGCGACTTCGACCCCGCCCTCGGCGGGCTGGGCGACCGGCTCGCGGAGGCCGGATACCTGGTCTCCGACGTGGCGACCGAGCTGGCCGCCTACGCCGAGTCGGTCGACGCCGACCCACTGCGGCTGGCCGCCGTGCAGGAGCGCAGAGCCCAGCTCGCGGGGCTGACCCGCAAGTACGGCGAGGACGCCGCGGCCGTGCTCGAATGGGCCGCCCGCGCCGCGGCGAGGGTGGCCGAGCTGGACGGCGACGACGACCGCATCGAGGAGCTGACCCGCGAGTACGACGAGCTGACCGACCGGCTCACCGCCCAGGCGGACGATCTGACGCGGGTGCGCACCGTCGCCGCGCAGCGCTTCGGCGAGGCGGTGACCAAAGAGCTGGCCGCCCTCGCGATGCCGCACGCCCGGGTCGTCGTACAGCTCTCCCAGGCCGCCGACTTCGCCCCGCACGGGCGCGACGAGGTGGAGCTGCGGCTGTCGGCGCACCCCGCCGCGCCGCCGCTGCCGCTCGGCAAGGGCGCCTCGGGCGGCGAGCTGAGCCGGGTGATGCTGGCCATCGAGGTGGTCTTCGCGGGCGCCGACCCGGTGCCCACGTTCGTCTTCGACGAGGTCGACGCGGGGGTGGGCGGCAAGGCGGCGGTCGAGATCGGCCGCAGGCTGGCCACCCTGGCCCGTACCGCGCAGGTCATCGTGGTGACCCACCTGCCGCAGGTGGCCGCGTTCGCCGACCAGCACCTGGTGGTGGAGAAGGCGAGCGACGGCAGCGTGGTCCGCAGCGGCGTGGTCACCCTCGATCACGAGGGCCGGGTCAAGGAGCTGTCCCGGATGCTCGCCGGGCTGGAGGACTCCGAGCTGGGCCGGGCGCACGCCGAAGAGCTCCTCGCGATCGCCGCCGCCGATCGCGCATGACGCGGGCGTTCCCGGGCATTGTCCGCTTCTGTGCGCCGAGGCGATTTGATTCCATCACTCCATGTGACATATCCGACACGCCACGCCGTGCGGCGCCGGTGAAGTCCTTCACTCTGGCAGGATGGTCGTGATGAAGGTGCCGACCATGAGGGTTCCGGGCCTCCGCCGCTGGAAGGCAGACGACCTTCCCGGGGTGACGG
This sequence comes from Spongiactinospora rosea, assembly GCF_003315795.1. Lineage (GTDB taxonomy): Bacteria > Actinomycetota > Actinomycetes > Streptosporangiales > Streptosporangiaceae > Spongiactinospora > Spongiactinospora rosea. The sequence goes on along the minus strand of NZ_QMEY01000006.1, from coordinate 384,933 downwards.
CAGTGGCGAGGATCGATCGGCGGACCAAGAGGCTGACCAAGCGCCTCAAGTCCGGTGAGATCGCGATCATCGATCACGTCGACGTCGACCGGGTCAGCGCGGAGGCGCTGGTGGCGTGCGGGGCGGCGGCCGTCGTCAACGTCGCGGCCGGCATCAGCGGGCGTTACCCCAACCTCGGGCCGCAGATCGTCATCGAGTCGGGCGTGCCGTTCGTGGACAACGCGAGCCCCGAGCTGTTCGAGCGGATCAGGGACGGCGACGTGGTCCGGGTCCACGACGGCGTGATCTACCGCGATGACGAGGTCGTGGGCAAGGGCGACGTCCAGACCGCCGAGACGGTCGACGCGGCCATGGCCGAGGCCAGGGCCGGTCTGTCGGTGCAGATCGAGGCGTTCGCCGCCAACACCATGGAATACGTCAGGCGCGAGCGCGACCTGCTCATCGACGGCGTGGGCGTGCCGAAGATCCGCACGTCGCTGGAGGGCAGGCACGTCCTGATCGTGGTGCGGGGCTACCACTACAAGGAAGACCTCGCCACGCTGCGCCCCTACATCAGGGAGTACCGGCCCGTCCTGATGGGCGTGGACGGCGGCGCCGACGCGCTGCTGGAGGCCGGCTACCTCCCCGACGTCATCGTCGGCGACTTCGACTCCGTCTCCACCAAGGCCCTCACCTGCGGGGCCGAGCTGGTGGTGCACGCCTACCGGGACGGCCGCGCCCCCGGCCTGGAGCGCGTGCGCCGGCTGGGCCGTGACGCGGTGGTCTTCCCCGCGCTCGGCACCAGCGAGGACATCGCGATGCTGCTCGCCGACGACAAGGGCGCCGACCTGATCGTGGCCGTGGGCACGCACAACACGCTCGTGGAGTTCCTGGACAAGGGCCGCTCGGGCATGGCGAGCACCTTCCTGACCCGGCTCCGGGTGGGCGGCAAGCTCATCGAGGCCAAGGGCGTCAGCAGGCTCTACCGGAGCCGGATCTCCAACTCCTCCCTCCTGCTGCTGGTCATCACCACCCTGGTCACCTTCGGGGTGGCGCTGCGGATCTCACCCGTCGGCCAGATCTGGCTGGAGGGCCTGCGCGACATCTGGAACGCCTTCATCTTCTGGCTGGTCGGACTCTTCTCGTGATCGATTTCCGTTATCACCTCGTCTCCATCGTCGCGGTCTTTCTCGCGCTCTCCGTGGGGATCGTGCTCGGTTCGACGTTCCTCCAGGACCCGGCGATCTACGTGGCCAACACCGCTGTCGAGCAGGTGCGCCAGCGCAACGCCGGGCTGCAGGAGCAGATCACCGATCTGCAGCTCCGCGAGCGCGGCAACGACGCGCTGATCTCCGGGCAGACCCGCAGGCTCGTCTCCAAAGAGCTGGACGGCGAGCGCGTCCTGATCGTGGAGCTGCCCGGCGTCACCACCAGCGACCGCGAGGCGGTGCAGGAGGTGCTGGAAGACGCGGACGCGGCGGTCAGCGGGCAGGTCGCGCTGACGGAGAAGTACCTCGACCAGCGGCAGAGCGGGGTGATCGACCAGCTCGCGGTGACCGCCAAGCCCGCCGAGATGACGTTCCCCGTGGACGCCACGCCGTACGAGAAGGCGGCGGCGGTGCTCGCGGCGGCGGTGGTCACCTCCGACAGCGCCCAGGTGGGCAGGGAGAACCCGGCGGCGGCCGGGGTGCTCGGCGCCTTCCAGGAGGGTTCGCTGATCACGATGCGCGGCGATCCCGCGCTGCGGGCCTCGCTGGCCGTGGTCCTCGCGCCCGGCGAGCCGTACGAGGGCGAGCACGCCGAGGCCCAGAACGCCGCGGTCGTGGCGCTGGCCCGGGGGCTGGACGCGGCCGACCGGGGCACGGTGCTCACCGGGCCGGCGGCCTCGGCCTCGCCCGGCGGGATCGTGGCCGCGCTGCGCGACTCCGGCGAGGCGGCGGCCGCGGTCTCCAGCGTCGACAACGGCGAACAGCCCACGGGACGCGTCACACTGGTCTACGCTCTGCGCGAGCAGCTCTCCGGCGGCGCGGGGCAGTACGGCATCGGCACCGGCGCCTCTGCCGTCGGGCCGTCTCCCGCACCCACGTCCACCCCCAGCAGCTCCTCCGGAGGCTGATGATGGCCGCCCGTCCCCGACTGTCCACCGCCGCCCGCGCCGTGCTCGGCACCGTGCTGGGCGCGGTCGCCGCCCGCACCGCCTACGCCGCCCTGCGCAGGCGTCCGCCCCGCGGCGAGGCGACCTGGACCAGGACCAACCACCGCGGCGAACCGCTCACGCTGCTCGAAGGCCCCGCGTTCGCGGCGGGCGCGGGCGCGGCGGCGGCCGTCGTTCCCGGCCTGCCCGTCAAGGTCCGCGCCGCCGCGCTGCTGGCGGGCCTGGGCAGCGGCGCCCTCGGCGCCTACGACGACCTGTACGGCGCGGCGTCCTCCAAGGGCTTCAAGGGCCACCTCGGCGCGCTGGCCAGGGGCGAGGTGACCAGCGGCGCCGTGAAGATCCTCGGCATCGGCGGGACGGGCCTGGCCGCCGCCGCGCTGGTCTCGCGCGGGCCGCTGGACACGGTCGTCAACGGCGCGGCCATCGCGGGCTGCGCCAACCTGGCCAACCTGTTCGACCTGCGCCCCGGCCGGGCGATCAAGGTCGGCCTGCTGACCGGCGGGCCGCTGCTGGCCGCCTCGGTGCTGCGCGGATCCCCGGCCGCCGCGGTCGCGGTCGCCGTCCCGCTGGGCGCCGCCGCCGCGCTGCTGCCCGAAGACCTCGGCGAGCGGGCCATGCTCGGCGACGCGGGCGCCAACGCGCTGGGCGCGCTGCTCGGCCTGGCCGCGGTGACCACGCTCGGCCGGCCGGGCAGGCTGGCGGTGCTCGGCACCGTCGCGGCGCTGACCGCGGCCTCGGAGAAGGTCAGCTTCACCAAGGTCATCGCCGCCAACCCGACCCTCAACCGGCTCGACATGCTCGGCCGCCGTCCGGTGGAGCCCAAGAAGGCCGACCAGGTGGAGCCGATCGAGCCGGTCGGTTCCGTGGAGGTCTGAACAGACCGTGTTGCGGCGGCTCGGGCAGGGAGTGGCCGGGGCGGCGGTGCTCATCGGCGTCATCACGGTCGCGGCCCGGCTGACCGGATTCGGCAAGCAGCTCGCCCTGGCCCGCACCGTGGGCACCAACTGCCTGTCCACCGCCTACTTCACCGCCAACCACATCCCGAACATGGTCTTCGAGGTGGTGGTCGGCGGCGCGCTGACCGGGATGGTGGTGCCGGTGCTGGCCGCCGCCGCGGCCCGCTCCTCGGCGGCCGACCGCGCCACCGTGGGGCGCATCACCTCGGCGCTGCTGACCTGGGTGGTGGCCGTGCTGGTGCCACTCGCGGTGGTCGCCGCGCTGACGGCCGAGCCGCTGATCCGGCTGTTCACCGGTCAGCCCGACAACTGCGACGCGGCGGCGGTGGTGGACGTGGCCACGCGGATGCTGGTCGTCTTCGCCCCGCAGATCCCGCTGTACGGGGTGGCCGTCGTGCTGTACGGCGTGCTCCAGGCCCACCGGCGGTTCGCCGGTGCCGCCGTGGCGCCCCTGGTGTCGAGCATCGTGATGATCGTCGCCTACCTGCTGTTCGTTCCGCTCCGGGGTGAGGTGACCGATCCGCTCGCGGTGCCGCGTCCCGCCGAGCTGGTGCTCTCGGTGGGCACGACACTGGGTGTACTGGCCCTCGTGCTCACCGTGATCGGCCCGGCCGCCCGGCTCGGGCTGCGGCTGCGGCCGACGTTCCGGTTCCCCGAGGGGGTCGGGCCGGTGGTCAGGCGGCTGGCGGTGGCCGGGCTGGCCGCGCTGCTCGCCCAGCAGGCCGCGATGGCGCTGACCGTCGTGCTGGCCAACCGGGGGATCGGCGAGGGGGCGATCGTCGTCTACAACTTCGCGTGGGCGATCTATCACGTACCGTACGCGGTGCTCGCCCTGCCGATCGCGACCACCGCGTTCCCGATGCTGTCCACCCGCGCGCAGGACGGTGACACCGCGGGGTTCGCGGCGGCGTCGGCGGCCACCAGCCGGGCGGTGCTGCTGGTCTCCGGGCTGGCGGCGGGGCTGCTGGCGGCGGTGGCCACGCCGGTGGCGCGGATCTTCCTGGACGGCGCGGTCAGCACGGTCGATCCGGACGAACTGACCCGCGCGATCACGCTGTTCGCGCCCGGCCTGGCCGGGTACGCGCTGATGGCGCACCTGGGCAAGGTCCTGTACGCGGCGGGGCACGGCCGTGCCGCCGCCACCGGCACGGTCGCCGGATGGCTGGTGATGATGGCCGCCCAGACGGTGTGCGCGCTGAGCATGCCGCCCGGCTGGGGGACCGCCGGGCTGGCGCTGGGCGCCGCCGTCGGCATGTCGGCCGGAGGGCTGGTGCTCGCCGTCGCGGTGCTGCGGCTGCGCGGGCGCGCCGCGCTGCGCGGGATCGGCAGGGCGGGGGCCGCCGCGCTGCTCGGCGGGCTGGCCGCGTACGCGGCGGGCGCGGGCGTGGTGGCGCTGTCCGGTGCGCCCGAGGGGGTGTGGGCCAACGTGCCGCCCGCCCTGCTCGCGGGCCTGGCGGCGGCGGTGCTCGGCGGCGCGGTGGCGGTGCTGGTGGACCGGCGCGACGCGCTGGCGGCCCTGGCGAAGGTACGGCCCGGCGGGCGGCGTGAGGCGATCGAGGAGCGAGTGGATGGATGACGCGCGGATCCTGCTCGTGCTGGGCACCAGCGCGGGCGGCGTGGGACGGCATGTGCGGACCCTGGCCTCCGGCCTGGTGCGCCGGGGGCACCGGGTGGCGGTGGCCGGGCCGCGCGAGACCCAGGAGCGGTTCGGCTTCACCGAGACGGGCGCGGCCTTCCTGGCGGTGCCGATCGCGGACCGGCCGCGCCCGGGGGGCGACCTGCGGGCCATGGCGGCGCTGCGCGGCGCTGGGGCGGACGTGGTGCACGCGCACGGCCTGCGCGCCGGGGCGCTGGCCGCGCTGGCCCTCACCGGGCGGCGGACGCCCCTCGCGGTGACGCTGCACAACGCGCTGACCGCCGGGGGCGCGGTGGGGGCGGTGTACGGAGTGCTGGAGCGGATCGTGGCCAGGAGGGCCGGGGTGGTCCTGCCGGTCTCCCCGGACCTGGGGGCGCGGATGACGGACCTGGGGGCGCGGCGGGTGGTGCCCGCCGTCGTCCCGGCGCCGCCGCTTCCGGCCGCGGGGCGTACGCCGGGGGAGACCCGGGCCGCGCTGGACGTGCCCGCGGGCCGCCCGCTGCTGCTGACCGTGGCCAGGCTGGCTCAGCAGAAGGGGCTGGAGACACTGCTCGACGCCGCCGCGGCGGTGCCGGACGCGCTGTTCGCGGTGGCGGGGGAGGGGCCGCTGCGCGGGCCGCTGGCGGCCAGGATCGCCGCCGAGGGGCTGCCGGTGCGGCTGCTCGGCGACCGCGCCGACATGCCCGACCTGTTCGCGGCGGCCGACGCCGTGGTCGTGCCGAGCCGCTGGGAGGGCCAGCCGCTGAGCCTGCAGGAGGCGTTGCGTGCCGGTCGCCCGGTCATCGCGAGCGCGGTGGGCGGGATTCCGGGCATGCTCGGGGAGGCTGGGCTGCTGGTGCCGTACGGCGATGTGGCGGCGCTGGCCGGGGCGGTACGGCGGGTCCTCGGCGAACCCGGCCTCGCCGCCCGGCTGGGGAAGGCGGCGGCGCGGCGCGGCGCGGAGCTTCCCGGCGAGGACGACGCGGTGGTTGCCGCGCTGGCCGTCTACCGGTCTATCCTGGGGGCGGCCGCGGGCCCGGGAGATTAGGTACCGGCGAGATTAGGTACCGACCTGCCCTTCACCTATACTGCGTGGGTTAGGGGGGGAGTATCCCTTTCGCGTCAGTCTCGTCATCACGGTGCCGCCTCGCCCCACGAGGCCCCCGGGGCTGACGGTCCGCCGTGTCTTCTCGCGGGCGGGAGAGACCTCCGGCAGTCTGTCACGCACGCCGGAGGTTAATCGAACGTGGACGTATCCGTGTGGGCATGGGCCGCCGTCATCGGCGGCCTTCTCGTGGTGCTTGCAGTAGACCTCTGGATCGTGGACCGGGGAGAACCCCGTGAGTTCTCCATGCGCCAGGCGGGGTTCTGGGTCGGGTTCTATGTGGCCCTCGCCGCCCTCTTCGGGATCGGCATGTGGCTGGTGGCGGGGGGCGCGAAGGCGGGCGAGTTCTTCGCCGGGTATCTGACCGAGTACAGCCTGAGCGTCGACAACCTCTTCGTCTTCTTCATCATCATGAGCCGGTTCGCCGTCCCCAAGGCGTACCAGCACAAGGTGCTGCTGATCGGCATCCTGATCGCCCTGGTCATGCGCGGCATCTTCATCGCGCTCGGCGCGGCCGCGCTGGCCAACTTCAGCTGGCTGTTCTACGTGTTCGGGGTCTTCCTCCTCTACACCGCCTACGGCATCATCCGCCAGCACGGCAAGGAGGAGGAGGTCAACGAGAACATCGTGCTGAGGTGGGCGCGGCGGGCGCTGCCGACCACCGACGACTACGTGGGCTCCAAGGTCACCGTCAAGGTGGACGGCCGGCGCATGGTGACCCCGATGCTGATCGTCATGATCGCGATCGGCACCACCGACCTGATGTTCGCGATCGACTCGATCCCGGCGATCTTCGGCCTCACCCAGGACGCGTTCATCGTCTTCACCGCCAACGCGTTCGCGCTGATGGGCCTGCGCCAGCTCTACTTCCTGCTGGGCGGCCTTCTGCAGCGGTTGGTGTACATCAGCTATGGTCTGGCGTTCATCCTGGCCTTCATCGGGGTTAAGCTGCTTCTGGAGGCACTGCACTCCAACCACGTCTCCTGGGCCCCCCAGGTGCCGATCTGGCTGTCCCTGACGGTCATCGGGGTCACCATGGTCGTCACCACGGTGGCCAGCCTGCTCAAGGCGCGCAGCGACGCGCGCAAGGGCGGCGATGTGGACGCCCCCACCAGTCCGCAGACCACTCAGCAGGGGTAGCCGAACCATGGTGGCGGGCGCTTTGCTTGTCTCATTGCGCCGACTATGGGGTGTGGGATCGGTAACATCCTTCTGAAGGCGGCGACCAAATAGCCGGAAATCCTCACATAAGGTTCCCCGTGTCCCACGATTCAGCTCGAACCACTCTCTCCCGCCGCGTGCGGCTGGCCCGTGGTGTCTCACCGTGGCTGGCCCCCACCGTGGCGGCAGCAGCGGTGACGTCACTTCTGACCCGCCGGGATCGCCGCTGGGCGTTCGCGGCGGTCCCGCTGGCCGCGGTCACCGGTGGCATGCTCTGGTTCTTCCGCGACCCGGAGCGTGCCCCCGGGACCGCTCGCGTGCTGGCGCCCGCCGACGGCGTCGTACAGAGCGTCGACCCGCAGCCGGACGGCCGCACCCGGGTGGCGATCTTCATGAGCCCGCTCGCCGTACACGTGAACCGTGCGCCTCTTGCTGGAACCGTCACGTCGGTAGAGCATGTCTCGGGTGGGTTCCTCCCTGCCTTCAACAAGGACAGCGAAGCGAACGAGCGCGTCGTGTGGCACTTCGACACCGCACTCGGGGACATCGAACTGGTGCAGATCGCCGGGGCGATGGCCCGCAGGGTCGTGCCCTACTTGACGCCCGGCGCCAAGGTGGCGCGCGGCCAGCGGATCGGGCTCATCCGCCTGGGCTCACGGGTGGACACCTACCTGCCGGAGGGGATCACCCCGGCGGTGACCGTAGGTGACAGGACCAAAGCGGGGGTGACCGGACTTGACCATGGCTGACGCGGGGTGGCCGGTGGACGATGTCCACCGGGTGGACACCGCCGGTGAGGTCGACGACGAGCCGAAGGGGCCGGTGGGCAAGGCGTTCCGCCTCTCGGCCGCCGACTCGCTGTCGCTGGGCAACGCGCTGTGCGGGTTCCTGGCGGTATGCGTGCTCGCCTGGTCGGCGATCAGCCAGCTCCAGGAGACCCGGACCTTCGCCCCCGACTCCCGTTACTTCGCCACCGCGGTGGTGCTGCTGTTGATCGGCGCCACCTGCGACCTGTTCGACGGCCTGGTGGCCCGGCGGTTCCGCGCCTCGGCGATGGGCGCCGAGCTGGACAACCTGGCCGATGTGATCAGCTTCGGGCTGGCCCCGGCGTTCATGGTGGTGATGTGGGCGGGGTTCTCCTCCGCGCTGCCGCTGTGGCTGGTGCTCGCCGCGGCCGGGTCGGTGCTGATCGGCGGCGTCGTACGGCTGGCCAGATTCGCCTGCGTCAAGACCAAGAGCGGCGACTTCATGGGCCTGCCCATCCCGATGGGCGCGATGACGGTGGTGTCGGTGGTGCTGTTGTTCCCGCCGACCTACTTCGCGCTGCTGGCCATCTTCGCGGTGGCCTGGCTGATGGTCAGCCGGATCGAGTACCCCAAGCCCAAGGGACAGCTCGCCGCCGTGGTGCTCGCCTGGATAATGATCAACGTGGCCTGCCTCACCGTCTGGGCCGCCTGGCCGGAGGGCGGCGACACGCTGATCAAGGTGGGGGCCAGCATGCAGATCGCGCTGGTGACCGCCATCCCGCTGCGGGTGCTGATGTTCAAGCGCGAGCAGCGCCGCGAGCAGCGGGCCCGGCTGGGCTGAGCGCCCAGACGGGCCTGCGGGCACCGCGGCCGGGGCTACCAGCCGCGGGCCTCCCACTCGGGCAGCGACGCGCGCTCGGCGCCCAGCGTGGTGTCCTTGCCGTGCCCGGGGTAGACCCACGCCGAGTCGGGCAGCCGGTCGAAGATCCGCTCCTTGACGTCGCCGAAGAGCTGCGCGAACCGCGCCGGGTCGCGTTCGGTGTTGCCCACCCCGCCGGGGAACAGCGAGTCGCCGGTGAACAGGTGGCCGTCCTGGTAGAGCAACGCGATCGAGCCCGGCGTGTGCCCGCGCAGGTGGATCACCTCCAGCGTGAGCACCCCCAGCGTGACGCGGTCGCCGTGCTCGACCTCCAGCCCGGCGGGCGTCGGCAGGTGCGGCGCGTCCAGCGGGTGGGCGACCACGGTCGCGCCGGTCGCCCGGTGCACGTCCGCCAGCGCCAGCCAGTGGTCCCGGTGCCGGTGCGTGGTCACGATCTTGCTGATCGGCGCGTCGCCGATCCACTCCAGCAGCCGGTCCGGCTCGGCCGCGGCGTCGATCAGCAGGCCGTCGCCGGTCTCCTTGCAGCGCAGCAGGTAGGCGTTGTTGCCGAAGCCGCCCACCTCCAGCTTGCCGATCGTGATGTCGTTCAGCTCACGGACGTCGGCGGGGCCGCCCTGGCTCACATCGCCGGTGTAGGTCACGGAGATCCTCCTCGCTGCCGTCGGGGCGTGCGCCCACTCGGTCCGCCCCATCCTCCCCCACCCGGATCATGCTCACCGGGCATAACCCGGTCCTTCCCCGCGTTGAAGCCAATGACCTGCGGTGGGACGTTGTGCGCCCGAAGTGTCGACGGCGCCGGCGGCCGTCGGCGAGATTTTGTCGGAGCCTCCCGCTAACCTGCCCGTGCAGCAGGATCGACCCTTCCAACCTCCTACATCGGGATCACCGTGGCTGATCGCCTGATCGTGCGTGGCGCACGCGAACACAACCTCAAAGACGTCTCGCTGGATCTGCCACGAGACTCGCTCATCGTCTTCACCGGCCTGTCCGGTTCCGGCAAGTCCAGCCTGGCCTTCGACACGATCTTCGCCGAGGGCCAGCGGCGCTATGTCGAGTCACTGTCGGCCTACGCCAGGCAGTTCCTCGGCCAGATGGACAAACCCGACGTCGACTTCATCGAAGGGCTCTCGCCCGCGGTCTCCATCGACCAGAAGTCCACCAGCCGCAACCCGCGCTCCACCGTCGGCACCATCACCGAGGTCTACGACTATCTGCGCCTGCTGTGGGCGCGCATCGGCAAGCCGCACTGCCCGGCCTGTGCCAGGCCGATCGCCCGGCAGAGCCCGCAGCAGATCGTGGACCGGGTGCTGGAGCTTGCGGAGGGCACCCGCTTCCAGGTGCTCGCGCCGGTCGTGCGCGGGCGCAAGGGCGAGTACGGGGAGCTGTTCTCCCAGCTTCAGGCCAAGGGCTTCGCCCGGGCCCGGGTCGACGGCACGGTGGTGCGGCTCGAAGAGCCGCCCACCCTGAAAAAGTACGAAAAGCACGACATCGAGGTGATCGTCGACCGGCTGGCGGTCAAGGAGTCGGCGCGCCGCAGGCTCACCGACTCGGTGGAGACCGCGCTCCAGCTCTCCGGCGGCACGATCACCCTCGACTTCGTCGACCTGGCCGAAGACGACCCCGGCCGGGAGCGGTTCTATTCCGAGCACCTCTACTGCCCTTACGACGACATGTCGTTCGAGGAGCTGGAGCCGCGCTCGTTCTCCTTCAACTCCCCGTTCGGGGCCTGCCCCGAGTGCACCGGCCTCGGCACCCGCATGGAGGTCGACCCCGACCTGGTGGTGCCCGACCCGGACAAGAGCCTGGGCGAGGGCGCGATCTCGCCCTGGTCCAACGGGCACACCAGCGACTACTTCAACCGGCTGGTCGAGGCGCTGGGCAACGCGATGGGGTTCACCCTGGCCACCCAGTGGGGCCGGCTGCCCAAGAAGGCGCAGAAGGCGCTGCTGCACGGGCACGACGAGCAGGTCCACGTCCGCTACAGCAACCGCTACGGCAGGCAGCGCTCCTACTACACCACCTTCGAGGGGATCATCCCCTGGGTGCAGCGCAGGCACGCCGAGGCCGAGAGCGACACGAGCCGGGAGCGGTTTGAGGGCTACATGCGGGAGATCCCGTGCCCGGCCTGCAAGGGCGCCCGGCTCAAGCCGGTCACGCTCGCGGTCACCGTGGGCGAGCGGTCCATCGCCGACGTCGCGGCGATGTCCATCGGCGAGTGCGCCAAGTTCCTGGCCGACCTCACACTGTCCGAGCGCGACTCGCAGATCGCCGCCCGGGTGGTCAAGGAGATCAACGCCCGGATGGGGTTCCTGCTCGACGTCGGGCTCGACTACCTGACGATGGATCGGGCGGCGGCCACCCTGGCAGGCGGTGAGGCCCAGCGCATCCGGCTGGCCACACAGATCGGGTCGGGCCTGGTCGGCGTCCTGTACGTCCTCGACGAGCCGTCCATCGGCCTGCACCAGCGCGACAACCAGCGGCTGCTGGAGACGCTGATCCGGCTGCGCGACATGGGCAACACCCTCATCGTGGTCGAGCACGACGAGGACACCATCGCCGCCGCCGACTGGGTCGTCGACATCGGCCCGGGAGCCGGTGAGCACGGCGGGCAGGTCGTGGTCTCCGGCACCGTCAGCGACCTGCTGTCCAGCGAGGGGTCGCTGACCGGCGCCTACCTCAGCGGGCGGCGGTCCATCGCGGTGCCCGCCGAGCGCCGCAAGCGCGACAAGAAGCGGCAGATCGTGGTCAAGGGCGCACGCGAGCACAATCTCAAGGGCGTGGACGTCGAGTTCCCGCTCGGCGTGTTCACCGCGATCACCGGCGTGTCAGGGTCGGGCAAGTCCACCCTGGTCAACGACATCCTCTACACCTCGCTGGCCAAGGAGCTGCACGGGGCGCGCACGGTGCCCGGCCGGCACTCCCGGATCAACGGGATGGACCAGGTGGACAAGGTCGTCCACGTCGACCAGTCGCCCATCGGCCGCACCCCGCGCTCCAACCCGGCCACCTACACCGGCGTCTTCGACCACGTCAGGAAGCTCTTCGCGGCCACCAGCGAGGCGAAGGTGCGCGGCTACCAGCCGGGAAGGTTCAGCTTCAACGTCAAGGGCGGGCGCTGCGAGTCGTGCGCGGGCGACGGCACCATCAAGATCGAGATGAACTTCCTGCCCGACGTCTACGTGCCGTGCGAGGTCTGCCACGGCGCCCGGTACAACCGGGAGACGCTGGAGGTCCACTACAAGGGCAAGACCATCGCCGAGGTGCTCGACATGCCGATCGAGGAGGGCCTGTCGTTCTTCGACGCGATCCCCGCGATCAAGCGGCACCTCAAGACCCTCAACGACGTCGGGCTCGGCTACGTCCGCCTGGGCCAGCCCGCCACCACCCTGTCGGGCGGTGAGGCGCAGCGCGTCAAGCTCGCCTCCGAGCTGCAGCGCCGCTCCACCGGCCGCACGGTCTACGTGCTCGACGAGCCGACCACCGGCCTGCACTTCGAGGACATCCGCCGGCTGCTCGGCGTCCTCGGCCGCCTGGTGGACGGCGGCAACACGGTGATCGTCATCGAGCACAACCTCGATGTGATCAAGACCGCCGACTGGCTCATCGACATGGGCCCGGAGGGCGGCTCCCGGGGCGGCACCGTCGTCGCCACCGGCACCCCCGAAGACCTGGCCCAGGTCGACGCCAGCCACACCGGCCGCTTCCTGCGCAAGATCCTCCCCGGCTGACCGGCCCGCGCCACCCCGCCGCCCTCCCCGAGGGCGGCGGGGCCGCTTCTGCGGCCCGGTCATGGCGTGTCGTGGAGGGCGAGGAGGGTGTGCTCGGCGTCGCCGTGGCGCACGGTGCCCTGCCGCCGGAAGCCGAGTCTTTCCAGCAGGCGCACGGAGGCGGTGTTGCCGGTGAGCGGGTCGGCGTACAGCGGGCGGACCGGCTCCTCCTTGAGGAACAGCGTCAGCGCCAAGGTGCCCACGCCCCGGCCCCAGTGGGACCGGCCGAGCCAGTAGCCGACGAAGCGCCGGTCGTCGTCCCACCATGAGACGATGTGCCCGGCGGGCTCGCCGTCCACCGTGACGGTGCGCACCAGGACGGCCGGGTCGGCCAGGATGCGCTCGGTCCAGTGGGTCATGAAGGCGGCCTCCGGGCGCGGCGCGAACCCCGATCGCCGCACCGCCTCGGCATCGTGCTCCTGGGCCAGGAACACCTCCAGGTCGCCCTCCTGGACCGCTCGCAGCCGCACACCGCCGCTCTCCGTCTCGCCCATGGGGACAAGTGTGGCCCCCGGCACCGACAGTTTCGCCGCGGCGGCGGGAGAGGGCTGGATCGCGGGGCGAGGAGGGCGGTCAATACGCTGGTGCGAGCCCGGTTGATCGGGGGAGTTGCGAGGAGGGCCGCAACATCATGTCGGATTCAAGGCGTGGTCTCGTCATGCCCGGACGTGACCTGACGCGCCGTGGCGCGCTCGGCGCCGTGGGCGTGACCTGCGGGGCCGCCGTACTGGGGGCCTGCGGCTCGAACGCGCCCGCCACCCCGGCCGTGCCGCCGGGGATCAAGGGGAAGGTCATCGCCAAGACCGCGGACATCCCGGTCGGCGGAGGCAAGGTGTTCGACGACTGGAAGCTCGTGGTCACCCAGCCGAGCGCCGGGGTGTTCAAGGCGTACACGGCGACCTGCCCGCACGCGGGCTGCGCCGTCGGGCGGGTCAGGGACGGCGTGATCGAGTGCCCCTGCCACGGCAGCCAGTTCGCCATCGACTCGGGCAAGTGCGTGGCCGGTCCCGCGGAGGCTCCGCTGGTGGCCTTCCCGCTCAAGGTGCAGAACGACGGCATCGTCGTCGGCTGACATCACACCTTTTTGGTAAATGTGCATGGAACCGGGGATCCGGGCCGAGCAAGCTGAAACCTTCGGACGGTCTTATCCGTACGTCAATGTAAGGAAACACCACTGGAGGGGCTTGTGAGGAACAGGTGGCGACACGCACCGAATGTCGGGTCCGGACCTCGGGGAGGCGCGCGATGAGCGACCTCTCAGCCGGGCCGAACGCCGCGCAGCCGCAGACGGCGGCCTCGGACCCCACGCGCCGCGTGCTGGTCGTGGGCGCGGGAGGCGCGGGCCTGGTGGCCGTGCTGGCCGCGTGCTCGTCGTACGGCGATCCCGGCGGCACTGGCGGCACCGACTCGGCCACCGCGTCCACGTCGTCCGCGCCGTCCGCCCCCTCGGCCTCGGCGACGGGCGAGAGCGGCGGCGCGGGCGGATTCGCGCGGACGTCCGACATCCCCGAGGGCGGTGGCGCGATCTTCAAGGAGCAGCAGATCGTCGTCACGCAGCCCACGGCGGGGGAGTACAAGGCGTTCAGTGTGGCCTGCACCCACAAGGGGTGCGCGGTCGAAGACGTCAGCGGCGGGACGATCAACTGCCCCTGCCACGGGAGCAAGTTCAAGATCGCCGACGGTTCGGTGGCGGCCGGGCCCGCGACCGAGCCGCTCCCGGCGAAGCAGATCAAGGTCGAGGGCGACGCGATCTCCCTGGCCTGAGCCGTGCGCGCATGCCCTGTCCGGGAGGGCACACCGCCCTTCCCGGGCAGGGCATGCGGCATGGGCCCGGCGGGCCGCGCGCGCGAGGGCAGGCGGGGCAGGGCATTCGGGCGCGCCGCTCTGTCGGTGAGGGCCGATAGGCTTTCAATCGTGGCGAGAACCGCGAGCAGCCCCTTGAGCTTCCGCCCGGCAGCCGGATCGATACCGGAGTCGCCGGGGGTCTACCGCTTCACCGACCCCGGCGGCCGGGTCATCTACGTGGGCAAGGCCAAGAGCCTGCGCCAGCGGCTCAACTCCTACTTCGCCGACTTCGCCGGCCTGCACCCGCGCACGCAGACCATGCTCACCACCGCCGCGGCCGTCGACTGGACGGTGGTCAACACCGAGGTCGAGGCGCTCCAGCTCGAATACTCCTGGATCAAGGAGTTCGACCCCCGCTTCAACGTCAAGTACCGCGACGACAAGTCCTACCCCTACCTCGCGGTCACCATGGACGAGACCTTCCCCAGGGTCCAGGTGATGCGCGGCGCCAAGCGCAGGGGCACCCGCTACTTCGGCCCCTACTCGCACGCGTGGGCCATCCGCGAGACCGTCGACCTGCTGCTGCGGGTGTTCCCCGTGCGCACCTGCTCGGCGGGCGTCTTCAAGCGGGCGGGCCAGATCGGCCGCCCCTGCCTGCTCGGATACATCGACAAGTGCTCCGCGCCCTGCGTGGCCCGGGTGACCGAGCAGGAACACCGGGCGCTCGCCGACGACTTCTGCGACTTCATGGCGGGCAACACCGGCCGCTTCATCAAGCGCCTGGAGCGCGAGATGCGCGAGGCCGCCGCGGCGGAGGAATTCGAGCGCGCGGCCCGGCTGCGCGACGACGTCCAGGCCCTGCAGCGGGCGCTGGAAAAGCAGTCGGTGGTCCTCGGTGAGGGCACCGACGCCGACGTCATCGCGCTGGCCGACGACCAGCTCGAAGCCGCCGTCCAGGTCTTCTACGTGCGCGGCGGGCGCATCCGCGGGCAGCGCGGGTGGGTGGTGGACAAGGTCGAGGAGACCTCCCCCGGCGAGCTGGTCGAGCACTTCCTGCTGCAGATGTACGGCGACGCCGCGCCGGAGGCGCTGCCCCGCGAGGTGCTGGTGCCCGCGCTGCCGCCCGACGCCGACGCGGTGGCCGAGCTGCTCGGCGAGCAGCGCAAGGCCAGGGTCGAGGTCAGGGTGCCGCAGCGCGGCGACAAGAAGACCCTGATGGAGACGGTCGAGCGCAACGCCAAGGAGGCGCTGGCCCAGCACAAGCTGCGCCGGGCCAGCGATCTGACCACTCGCAGCAAGGCGCTCCAGGAGATCGCCGACGGGCTCGCCCTGGACCAGGCGCCGCTGCGCATCGAGTGCTACGACGTGTCCCACACCATGGGCGACGACGTGGTGGCCTCCATGGTCGTCTTCGAAGACGGCCTGGCCCGCAAGAGCGAATACCGCCGCTTCTCGATCCGCGGCCTGTCCGGGCAGGGCGATGTCGCCTCGATCCACGAGGTGATCTCGCGGCGCTTCAAGCGCTACCTGGAGGAGCGCAGCGCCACCGGCGAGCTGGGCCCCGAGCCCGGCGGCGAGCCGATCGACCCCGAGACCGGCCGCCCGCGCAAGTTCGCCTACCCGCCCAACCTCGTGGTCGTGGACGGCGGCCCGGCCCAGGCCGCCGCCGCCCAGCGGGCGCTCGACGAGCTGGGCGTCGACGACGTTGCGGTGTGCGGCCTGGCCAAGCGGCTGGAGGAGGTCTGGCCCGCGGGCGATGACCAGCCGGTGATCCTGCCCCGCACGAGCGAGGGCCTTTACCTGCTCCAGCGGGTCCGTGACGAGGCGCACCGCTTCGCCATCACCTACCATCGGTCCAAGCGCGCCAAGGGCGTCAAGGAGAGCGAGCTGGACGGTGTGCCGGGGCTGGGGCCCGCCCGCAGGCAGGCGCTGCTGCGGCACTTCGGTTCGGTCAAACGGCTGCGTGACGCCACGGTGGAGGATATCTGCGAGGTGCCCGGCATCGGGCCCGCGCTGGCCGAGGTGATCATGTCCTCACTGAGGTCCTCATGAGGGGGGAAGAGCCATGAACGCCACCGCCAAAGGGGGCGAACCGGCGTTCGTCATCGTCACCGGCATGTCCGGCGCGGGGCGAAGCACCGCCGCCAAGGCCCTTGAGGACCTTGGCTGGTTCGTCATCGACAACCTGCCGCCCGGGATGCTGTTCTCCCTGGCCGAAGAGGTCGGCCGGGCCAAACTCGCGGCCGACAAGGTCGCCGCCGTGGTCGACGTGCGCAGCCTCGCCTTCACCAGCGACCTCAACGTGGCGATCGAGGAGCTGGAGGGGCGCGGCGTGGGGGTGCGCGTCGTCTTCCTGGAGGCGGGCGACGAGGAGCTGGTGCGACGGTTCGAAAACGTCCGCAGGCCGCACCCGCTGCAGGGGGAGGGGCGACTGGTCGACGGCATCGCCCGCGAGCGCGGCATCCTGCGCGACGTCCGGGCCAACGCCGACCTGGTGATCGACACCTCCTCGCTCAACGTGCACGAGCTGCGCCACAAGATCGTGGCGTTCTTCGGCGGCGAGGACCGGCCGGGGCTGCGGATCAACGTGGTCTCCTTCGGCTACAAGTACGGCATGCCGGTCGATGCCGACCTGGTGATCGACTGCCGGTTCCTGCCCAACCCGCACTGGGTGCCCGAGCTCCGGCCGATGAACGGGCTGGACGCCCCGGTGCGCGACTACGTGCTCAACCAGCCGGGCGCCAAGCAGTTCCTGGACGCGTACGAGGAGGTCCTCGGCATCGTCGCGGCGGGCTACTCGCGCGAGGGCAAGGGCTATGCCACGCTTGCGGTGGGATGTACCGGCGGAAAGCACCGGAGCGTCGCCATGGCCGAGCAGATCGCCGGGCGATTGCGCGACCGGCAGATGGAGGTCCAGGTGAGTCACCGGGATGTGGGCCGGGAGTGAGCCGCCCGAACGACGATCCCCCCGCGCCGCCCGCACCGTCCAGACCTGGCGTCTCCGCGGGGCCGCGGGTGGTGGCGCTCGGCGGCGGGCACGGACTGTACGCCTCGCTGTCGGCGTTACGCCGGGTGACCTCGGAGCTGTCCGCCGTGGTGACGGTGGCCGACGACGGCGGGTCCAGCGGCCGGCTGCGCCGTGAGCTGGGCGTGCTGCCACCGGGCGACCTGCGGATGGCGCTGGCCGCGCTGTGCGGCGACGACGACTGGGGCCGCACCTGGAGCGAGGTGGTGCAACACCGCTTCCGCAGCGAGGGCGACCTGCACGGGCACGCGGTGGGCAACCTGCTCATCGTGGCCCTGTGGGAGCTGCTCGACGACCCCGTGGCCGGGCTGGACTGGGTGGGGCGGCTCCTCGGGGCGCACGGCCGGGTGCTGCCGATGGCCTCGGTGCCGCTCGACATCGTGGCCGAGGTGGAGCTTGAGGGCCGGGTCTCGACCGTACGCGGGCAGGTGGCCTGCGCCTCCACCCCCGGCCGGGTGCGGGCGATCTCGCTGGTCCCGCCCGACCCCCCGGCCTCGCCGCAGGCCATCCAGGCGGTGCGCGAGGCCGACTGGGTGATCTTCGGCCCGGGTTCGTGGTTCACCAGCGTGCTGCCGCACCTGATGGTCCCCAAGCTGGCCCAGGCCCTGCACGAGACGCGGGCCAGGCGGCTGGTCGCGCTCAACCTCGCGCCCCAGCAGGGCGAGACCGACGGCTTCTCCCCACAGCAGCACCTTGAGGTGCTGCGGCAGCACGCCCCCGCGCTGCACCTGGACATCGTGCTCGCCGACACCGGGGTGGTCGACGACCACGAGGAGCTGGAGAAGGCCGCGGTCGCCATGGGCGCCCGGCTGATCACGGCCGAGGTCGCCAGGTCCGACGGCTCGCCCAGGCACGATGCACGACGTCTTGCATCGGTCCTTGACGAGATTTTCCATGAGAAGCGTTGATCCTGGTCAGCGCGCGCGGCGAGTGCGAGAGACTGCTGTGAGCCGGGTCTGTATGGGGGAGGACTAACGCACATGGCCATGACAGGTGTGGTGAAAGACGAGCTGAGCCGCCTATCGGTGCTCAAGCCCTGTTGCCGCAAGGCGGAGGTCTCGACGCTGCTCCGCTTCGCCAGCGGCCTGCACCTGGTGGGCGGCCGCATCGTGATCGAGGCCGAGCTCGACACCAACGCCACGGCCCGCCGGCTGATCCGGGACATCGGGGAGGTCTTCGGGCACAAGGCCGAGGTCCTGGTCCTCGCGCCCGCGGGGTTGCGCAAGGGGTCCCGGTACGTCGTGCGCGTCTACCGCGACGGCGAGGCGCTGGCCCGGCAGACCGGCTTGATCGACAACCACGGGCGTCCGGTGCGCGGCCTGCCCCGGCAGGTCGTCGCGGGGGCGACGTGCGATGCCGAGGCCGCGTGGCGGGGCGCGTTCCTGGCGCACGGGTCGCTCACCGAGCCCGGCAGGTCGATGTCGCTGGAGGTGACCTGCCCCGGCCCGGAGGCGGCGCTCGCGCTGGTGGGCGCGGCGCGGCGGCTGAAGATCCACGCCAAGGCGCGCGAGGTGCGCGGCGTGGACCGCGTGGTCGTCCGCGACGGCGACGCCATCAGCGCGCTGCTGACCCGGCTCGGCGCCCACGACAGCGTGCTGGCCTGGGAGGAGCGGCGGATGCGCCGCGAGGTGCGCGCCACCGCCAACCGGCTGGCCAACTTCGACGACGCCAACCTCCGCAGGTCGGCCCGCGCGGCGGTGGCCGCGGGGGCGAGGGTGCAGCGGGCGCTGGAGATCCTCGGCGACGACGCTCCCGAGCATCTGGTGATCGCCGGGCGGCTGCGGGTCGAGCACAAGCAGGCGTCGCTGGAAGAACTGGGACAGATCGCCGACCCGCCGCTCACCAAGGACGCGATCGCCGGGCGGATCCGGCGGCTGCTGGCCATGGCCGACAAGCGCGCGGTGGAGATGGGCGTGCCCAACACCGAGGCCAATCTGACGGTCGAGATGCTCTCCACGTGACGGCGTAGCGGCGGATGTGCCCGGGCGGGCGGGGTCCGGGGCGCCCGGGGTCGCGCTGTGCGATGTGCGATGGTCAGGCGCCGGGGTGCTTCGCGCCGTCGTCCTGCGGCGGCGTGCCCACCGGGGCCTGACCTGGGGTCCCGAAGGAGCTCGGCATCGGTCCGCCGGGCTCCTTGTCGCCCGCCTGAGGCTCCAGGTCGGCGGCACGGGCGGCCTTGACCTTGTTGTTGACGAAGCTGAACCCGGCCGCCGCGCTGATCACCCAGAACAGCAGCATGATCGGCTCTTCGGCGATGAAGCCGCTGAAGCCGCCGACGACGTTCGTCAGGGCCTCGGTATGGCCCATCGTGATGTTCTGCTTGGCCAGTTCGTTGATGAGGAGCTGGGTCACGGCGCCGATCTGGCCAAGGACGCAGCCGATGAGGGCGAACAGCGCCGCCAGCACGGGAAGGACCGGGCTGGTGGGCCGCACGGCCATCATGGCCACGCCGATGATGACGCCGATGCCGATCGCGGCGATGCCGAGTTCGCGACCGGTGATGACAACTATCGCGCCGTAGGCGCCCGCCCCGACCACGGTCGCGATGAGGCCGACCGCGATTCCGGCGACGAGGCCGGATCGGGGTGTGGTGTCGCTGTGTGCCATGGGGGGTTCCTCGGACAGTTGTGGTGAACATGGACAGGGCGGGCACTCTACTTCACGGCTGCCCCACGCGTCCGGGAATCGCGATCTCAATCAGGGGACCCAGAAGTGGTCTACACCAATTTAAGTTCGATAGGGTGCGTGGTTGAGATTCATAACCTGTGGACAGCGCCGGTCCCCGGTCCGGCGCACCCCGATGTACGAGGAGATCGGTGCCGTGAGCATCCGCGTAGGCGTCAACGGCTTCGGCCGGATCGGTCGCAACTTCTGGCGTGCAGTTGCGGCGAGCGGCAAGGACATCGAGATCGTTGCGGTCAACGACCTGACCGACAACGCGACCCTCGCCCACCTGCTCAAGTACGACAGCATCCTCGGTCGTCTGCCGTACGACGTGAAGTCCTCGGCCGACGAGATCAACGTGGACGGCAAGACCATCAAGGCGTTCGCCGAGCGCGACCCCGCCAAGCTGCCGTGGGGCGACCTCGGCGTCGATGTCGTCGTGGAGTCGACCGGCCTGTTCACCGACGCGACCAAGGCCAAGGTGCACGCCGACAACGGCGCGAAGAAGGTCATCATCTCCGCCCCCGCCAAGAACGAGGACGTCACGATCGTGATGGGGGTCAACCACGAGCTGTACGACCCCGCCGCGCACACGATCATCTCCAACGCCTCCTGCACGACCAACTGCCTGGCCCCGATGGCCAAGGTCATCAACGACACCTTCGGTATCGAGAAGGGTCTGATGACCACCATCCACGCCTACACCCAGGACCAGAACCTCCAGGACGGCCCGCACAAGGACCTGCGCAGGGCCCGGGCCGCCGCGCTGAACATCGTGCCGACCTCCACCGGCGCCGCCAAGGCCATCGGCCTGGTGCTGCCCGAGCTGAAGGGCAGGCTGGACGGCTTCGCGCTGCGCGTGCCGATCCCGACCGGCTCGGCCACCGACCTGACCGTCGACGTCTCGCGCGAGGTGAGCGTGGACGAGGTCAACGGCGCCATCAAGGCCGCCGCCGAGGGCCCGCTGCGCGGCTACCTCACCTACACCGAGGACGAGATCGTCTCCGCCGACATCGTCACCGACCCGGCCTCGTGCATCTTCGACGCCGGCCTGACCCGCGTGATCGGCAACCAGGTCAAGGTCGTCGGCTGGTACGACAACGAGTGGGGTTACTCCAACCGCCTGGCCGACCTGGTCACGCTGGTGGGCACGAACCTCTGATGCGCGCGGCCAGCCAACTCGACGTGAAGGGGCGGCGCGTCCTGGTACGCGCCGACCTCAACGTGCCGCTCGACGGGGAGACCATCACCGACGACGGCCGGATCCGGGCCTCGGTGCCGACGATCAAGGACCTCGCCGCCCGCGGCGCGCGGGTCATCGTCTGCGCCCACCTGGGCAGGCCCAAGGGATCGCCCAACGCCAAGTACTCCCTGCGGCCGGTCGCCGCGCGCCTCGGTGAGCTGCTGGCCGCCGAGGGCGTCGCGGGGGAGGTCGCCTTCGCCGCCGACGTGGTCGGCGAGTCCGCGCGGAGCACGGTTGCGGGCCTGGCCGACGGCCGGGTCGCGCTGCTGGAGAACCTCCGCTTCGAGCCGGGCGAGGAGTCCAAGGACGACGCCGAGCGCGGCGCGTTCGCCGAGAGGCTGGCCGCCCTGGCCGAGCTGTACGTCGGCGACGGCTTCGGCGCGGTCCACCGCAAGCACGCCAGCGTCTACGACGTGCCGAAGATCCTGCCGCACGCGGCGGGCGGCCTGGTGCTGGCCGAGGTCGAGGTGCTGCGCCGGCTCACCGTCGAGCCGGCCCGGCCGTACGTGGTCGTGCTGGGCGGGGCGAAGGTCTCCGACAAGCTCGGCGTGATCGCCAACCTGCTCACCAAGGTCGACCGGCTGCTGGTCGGCGGCGGCATGGCCTACACCTTCCTCGCGGCCCAGGGCCACGAGGTGGGCGGCTCGATCCTGCAGAAGGACCAGCTCGACCAGGTGCGCGGCTTCATCGACGAGGCCGCCAAGCGCGGCGTGGAGCTGGTGCTGCCGGTGGACGTGCTGGCCGCGACGGAGTTCGCCGCCGACGCGCCGCACGAGGCGGTGGCCGCCACGGCCATCCCGGCCGACCGCGAGGGCCTGGACATCGGCCCGCGCACCCGTGAGCTGTTCGCCGCCAAGCTGGCCGGGGCGGGCACGGTGTTCTGGAACGGCCCGATGGGCGTCTTCGAGTTCGAGGCGTTCGCCGGGGGCACCCGCGCGGTGGCCGAGGCGCTGGTCGCCTCCGACGCCTTCACCGTGGTCGGCGGCGGTGACGTGGTCGCCGCCGTCCGCACGCTGGGCTTCCCCGAAGACGGCTTCTCGCACATCTCCACGGGCGGCGGGGCCAGCCTGGAATACCTTGAGGGCAAGACGCTGCCCGGTCTCGCGGCGCTGGAGGACTGACGATCATGGCGCGCACACCCTTGTTCGCCGGCAACTGGAAGATGAACCTCAACCACCTTGAGGCCATCAACCATGTGCAGAAGCTGGCTTTTTCGCTCACCGGCAAGGATTTCGACGCGGTCGAGGTGGCCGTGCTGCCGCCGTTCACGGACCTGCGCAGCGTGCAGACCCTCGTGGACGGCGACAAACTGCGCATCGTGTACGGCGCGCAGGACGTCTCCCCGCACGACTCCGGCGCCTATACCGGCGAGATCTCCGCGGCCATGCTCGCCAAGCTGGGCTGCACCTACGCGGTGATCGGCCACTCCGAGCGCCGCCAGTACCACGCCGAGGGCGACGAGCTGGTCAACGCCAAGGTCCTGGCGGCCTACCGGCACTCGCTCACGCCCATCCTGTGCGTCGGCGAGGGACTGCCGGTCCGTCAGGCGGGCGGCCAGGTCGCGCACAGCGTCGCGCAGCTCGACGGCGCGCTGGCGAAGGTCACCGCCGAGCAGGCGGCCTCGCTGGTCGTGGCCTATGAGCCGGTCTGGGCGATCGGCACCGGTGAGGTCGCCACGCCCGATGACGCCCAGGAGGTCTGCGGGGCCCTGCGCGTGCGACTCGCCGAGCTGTACGACGGCGATGTCGCCGCCGCGATCCGTATTCTTTACGGTGGCTCGGTGAAGTCTGACAACGTCGCCGGGATCATGGCGATGCCCGATGTGGACGGCGCTCTTGTCGGCGGTGCCAGTCTTGATCCCGCAGAGTTTGTGAAAATTTGCCGTTTCGGCGAATTGTCAGGTTAACTAAGCCGTTCGGAGGGTGCGGCGCGTGTTCGCGTCGTACCCTCGTAGAGCAGGTTTGAATCGTCACGCCGGCGACGTCGTGTTAGGGATCGCGCCCCGGACGCGGGGACGCGCACAAGGGAACAGGTCTACGGTGACAATCGGAATCTCCATCGCGCTGATCCTGTCGAGCATGATCATGGTGCTGCTCGTCCTGCTGCACAAGGGCAAGGGCGGTGGCCTCTCTGACATGTTCGGCGGCGGGTTCTCCTCGTCGTTCGGCGGGTCTTCTGTGGTCGAGCGCAACCTCGACCGGCTCACCATCATCACGGGCGCGGTGTGGTTCATCTGCATCGTCGCGCTGGGCCTGATACTTCGCCCCTGAGACCGGAGTCCGAGTCCCGCCCGCGACGGCTGGTCGCGGGCCGGTGACGGCCGGATTCGGCCGCCCTGGCGCTAAGGGCGGCCTGTGACAGAGATTCTCCCCCGCGCTTTCGCGGGGCGATCGAGCGAGGAGTTCATCCGTGGGTAGTGGCAACGCGATCCGTGGCAGCCGAGTCGGCGCCGGCCCGATGGGGGAGGCCGAGCGCGGCGAGGCAGCTCCACGTGTCCGGGTCCCGTTCTGGTGCGCCAACATGCACGAGACGCGCCCCAGCTTCGCCAGTGACGCGGCGGTCCCCGAGTTCTGGGACTGCCCGCGCTGCGGCCTGCCCGCCGGGCAGGACCAGAACAACCCGCCCGCGCCGCCGAGGAACGAGCCCTACAAGACGCACCTGGCCTACGTGAAGGAGCGCCGCAGCGACAAGGACGGCGCGGCGATCCTGGCCGAGGCGCTTGAGCGCCTGCGCACCTCCCCCCGCACCATTTACTGACCCGCCGCGCCCCGGTCCTCGGGCGGTGATGACCGCACGGGGGCCTTTCGCGGTCGCCCGCCGGATCCTTCCACAAGTGTCCGGCGTGCCGAAACGGCGGGCTCATCGTCATGTAGCAGGGGCGTAACAGCCATGCGGCACCCTTGACATGACGGAGGGAGAAGACCGCATGGCATTCTGGCGAACCCGCCCACCCACACCCGAACCCCCCAGTCCGCCCACCCCGGCCGCCGATACAGCACGCGAGCTGTTCACGGAGTCCCTTGCTCTGCCGCGGATACCGGGTGGTGAGGGGGCGGGCCTTGCTGGTGCGGGCGCCGGCTCGGATTCTGACGGTATGGCGGGTGGGTCTTTCCTCGCCTTGCAACGGGGTACCGCACGCGAGCTGTTCACGGAGTCCCCTGCCCTGCCACCCGGCACGACACGCGGGCCGTTGGCAGAGCCTCCTGCCCTGCCGGGGACGCGGGGTGGTGAGGGGGACGGCATTGCGGGCGTAGGTGCCGGCTCGGGTTCTGACGGTATGGCGGGTGGGTCTTCGGCCGCCCTGCGACCTGGCATGACGTACGGGCCGTTCGCCGAGCCTTCCGTCCTGTCGGGGATGCCGGGCGGCCGGCAGGTGGCGCAGGTGGATGAGCCGACGCGGGTGTTGCTGCTTTCGGCGCGGCTGCGTGCGGTGCCCTGGCGGCTGCCGGAACTGCTGGCCGAGTTGCTGCGTGCCGACAGCGCCCGGTGGGTGTACGGCGGCGCGGCCGGACGACCCGGGGAGCCGCGCCCGTTCGATGCGACGCAGCTCACGGTGCCGGTCGGCCCGCGCCAGGCGGTACGGCTGCATCGTGTGGCCCGGCCGTTCACGTCCGTGGAGGCCGCCCGCGCCGCCGCCTTCGTACGGCTGGCCCGGCCGCCCGCCACCGACGGTCGCCCGGTACGCCTGGCCGACGGCACAGAGGTGACCGTGGCACCGCTCGCCCCCTCCGACCAGCAGGCCGTACGCGACCTGCACGAGCGGTGCTCCCCGGAGAGCCGCAGGTTCCGCTACTTCAGCACGGGGCCCGCTCTGCCGCCGCGCCTTCGCTGCCACGCCCCGGCCCACTCGCTGGTCGCCTGCCATGAGGACCGCATGGTCGGCCTGGCCTCGCTCCTGACCACGGCCGCCCCCGGCGTCGCCGAGCTGGCCTTTCTCATCGAGGACCGGTGGCAGGGCATGGGCCTCGGTACGGCGATGGCCCGCATGCTGCTGCGCGAGGCGCGCGACCGCGGCCTCGCCGAAGTACGCGCCACCCTGCTCTCCGACAACACCCGCATGCGGCGGCTCCTGATCGCGCTCGGCGCCGCGCTCGCCTACACCGGCGATCCGGGAGTGCTCACCGGCAGCCTTCCGCTCACCGCCGCGCGGACACTGGTCACCGCCTCCTGAACGGTGCTCAGTCGCTTTCCTCCCGGGGAGGCGACGGGTCGGCCGGTGCGCCCATCGCGTCCAAGCGGCGCTCGATCCTGTCGAGGCCGCGCTGCAGGCGTTCGAGGCGCTGGATCAGGCCGGGACCGGCGAAGGGCGGCGCCTGGGGATGCGGCGCGGACGGCTCTCCGGCCTCGGCCGGGGTGGTCCGCAGTACGTCGATCATCCGCTCCCGGAACAGCGGCAGGCCGAGGCCGCTCTCGGCGAGCACCTCCACCGCCACCCCCTCACCGTCGCGGATCAGGCCGAGCAGGATGTGGCCGGTGCCGATGTAGTTGTGGCCGAGCACCAGGGCCTCGCGCAGGGCGAGTTCGAGCACCTTCTTCGCCCGCGGGGTGAACGGGATGTGCTCCGCGGCCGGGCCGTCGCCACGCCCGACGATCCGCAGTACCTCGCTCCGCGCGCCGTCGAGGTCGATCCCCGCCTCGCGGATGACGACCGAGGCCCGGCCCTCCTCCTCGCCGATCAGTCCGAGCAGGATGTGCTCGGTGCCGATGTAGCCGTGGTCCAGCTCTTTGGCCTCCTCCTGGGCGAGGACCACCACGCGGCGTGCACGGTCGGAGAATCGCTCGAACACGGGGAGCCTCCAGCGGGCCTGTGCCAACTCTGTGCTTCCACTATGCGCCACGGACGTGGGCCCGGGGGGTATGGACGCGGGCGGCGGGCAAATTGTGGGTAGCTTTCAGGCGTGGATCTGGAAGAGGCGGCGGACCGGCTGTACGCCCTCGCCCCCGACGACTTCACCGCGGAGCGCGAGTCGCTGGCCAAGGCGGCCAAGCAGGCCGGGGACGCCTCGCTGGCCAAGGAGATCGGCAGGTTGCGCAAGCCCACCGTGGCGGCGTGGGCGGTGAACCACGCGGCTCGTGCCGCGCCCGGCGCGTTCACCGAGCTGGCCGACCTCGGCGCCCGGCTGCGGGCCGCCTGGGCCGACCAGGACCCCGCCGCCCTCGCCGAGCTGACCCGGGCCCGCGGGCCGCTCACCGCCCGGCTGGCGCGGCTGGTACGCGAGCACGCCGAGCGGGCCGGACGCCCGCTGACCGGCAGCGCCGCCACGGAGATGGAGCAGACCCTCGACGCGGCCACGGTGGACGAGGGGGCCGCGCAGGAGGTACGCCGAGGCCGCCTGACCCGGCCGCTCAGCTACACCGGTTTCACCCCGGCCCCCGCCGCCGCCCCGAAGGCCAAGACCGCCACCAAGCGTCCCGCGGAGAAGCGCTCCGGAGGTGAGCGGGAAGACCGCCGTCGCAAGGAGCTCGAACAGGCCCTGGCCGAGGCCGAACGGGCGGCCGAGGAGGCCGAGCGCGGCCACGCGGAATGGGCGGGCGAACTCGCCGAGGCCACGGCCGAGCACGACCGGGCGGCGGCCAGGGTGGAGTCACTGACCCGCCAGCTCGCCGAGGCCCGCCAGAACCTCACCGCCGCCGAACACCGCCGCGACGTCGCCGCCCGCGATGAGGAACGCGCCCGCCACGCCGCCACCACTGCCCGCCACAAGGCCGCCCAGGCAGCCCACGCCTTGCAGGACTGACACGGAACCCGAGCGGAAAGAGAACGCGTCCGCCAGGCCGCTGCCGGAAACCTCGCCTGGGTGGCTGCTTACGCCTGTGACCGGTGGCCTGGATCCCGTGGGCTGACAGGGGCGTGTTCGCCCGGCCGTCGTGGATGCTCGGGCGTTGCTCGGTCCGCTGCGGGAGGCCGTACGGTGTCGGCTCGGGGGGGCGGCGATGTCCGTGATCACGTGTTGTGGGTCCCGTGGGGACGACGCCTACCCGCTGGTCCCGGTCGGCGGCGGAGGCAGCACCGAGGCCTCGCCCACCGGGCCGGTGGGGGAGTACGCGATGAGCTGCCTGGGCCGGGAGCGGGTGCTTACCCACTTCGCCGAGACCAACGGCACGCCGCTGGCGCTGATCCGGCTCGACTACGCCGTCGAGATGCGCTACGGAGTGCTGGTGGGCCTGGCCCATCGTCGCCGGGCAGCCGATCGACCTGTCCACCGGCCAGGTGAACGTGGTCTGGCAGGACTACGCCAACGAGGTCACGCTGCGCTCGCTGCGGCTGGCCGGCGTACCGCCGTACGTGCTGAACGTGACCGGACCCGAGCTGATCTCCGTACGCCAGGCGGCCGAAGCCCTCGGCGCGGCCCTGGGCCGCGAGCCGGAGTTCACCGGCGAGGAGTCCCCGACGGCGCTCCTGTCCAACGCCGCGCGCTGCCACCGCCGCTTCGGCTACCCGGAACCGACCCCCGCCGAGCTGATCGAGCACACCGCGCGGTGGGTCGCCGACAGCGGCCCGCTGCTGGGCGAGCCGACCAAGTTCGAGCGCCGCGACGGCCGCTTCTAGCCCGCGGCGCGGCCACCACTCATGCACCTCAACAAAGGGGGACACGACGTGCTGCGCACGGCACCCGAGGCGATGACCCCGGTCCGCGACATGTTCCGCCGCGGGCTGGTGGTCCCGGCGCATCCGCTGGCGCTCACCGCCGGCCGGAAGCTGGACGAGCGCCGCCAGCGGGCGCTGACCCGCTACTACATCGACGCGGGCGCGGGCGGGCCGGCGGTGGGCGTGCACACCACGCAGTTCGCGATCCACGGCACCGGACTGCTCGCTCCGGTGCTGGAACTGGCCGCCGAGACCGCCCGCGACCAGGCCCGCTGGCAGAACCGCGACGTGGTGCTGATCGCGGGCGCGACCGGTGACACCGCCCAGGCGGTGGCCGAGGCCGAGCTGGCCGCCTCACTCGGCTACCAGGTTCGTCCGCAGTGCTCCGGCCTTCAGGCCGGGGGTGAAGCGGACTCTCCCGCGTAGCGGGGCAAGAACAGCCGATCCACCGCCAGGCGGACCGGCGTCTTGACAGCTCAGACGGGGCGGTTTTGCTGCTCGATGTACTGGCGCAGGACGCTGATCGGTGCGCCGCCCACGCTCCCGGCGAAGTAGGAGCCCGACCATAGCTTGTTCGCCCGGTAATAGTGGCGGGCCAACTCGGGGAACTCTTGCCGCATCCTGCGGGAGGAGACGCCCTTGAGGCTGTTGACGAGCCGGGACAGGGCGACCTTGGGCGGGAAGTTCACCAGCAGGTGTACATGGTCGGCCTCGCCGTTGAACTCCGCCAGTTCGCACTCGAAGTCGGTGCAGACGTCCCGCATGATCTGCTCCATGCGCTCCAGGTATGCGCCGGTGAATACCCGATGCCGGAACTTGGTCACGAAAACCAAGTGAGCGTGCAGGACGAAAACGCAATGCCTGCCGGTTCTGATGCCTCCATGTTCGGCCATAGACCAATGGCAGGATCATGGTGTGCAGCTCAGGTACAACTTCCGTCTCTACCCGACGCCCGATCAGCGCGAGTCGCCGGCTCGGGCGTTCGGGTGCGCGCGGGTGGTGTTCAACGACGGGCTGCGCGCACGGCAGGACGCCCGGGAACGCGGCTTGCCGTACATCTCGGACGGAGACTTGTCCAAGCGAGTCATCACGCAGGCGAAGAAGACCTCGGAACGCTCTTGGCTTTCCGAGGTGTCCGCCGTGGTCCTGCAACAGGCACTCGCCGATCTGAACACCGCCTGCCGCAACTTCTTCGCCTCCTTGACAGGGAAGCGGAAGGGTCTGAAGGTCGCCCCGCCCCGGTTTCGGTCCCGCAAGGACAACCGGCAGGCGATCCGCTTCACGCGCAACGCCCGGTTCTCCATCACGGCGGGTGGGAAGCTGCGCCTGCCGAAGATCGGAGACATTCCGGTCCGCTGGTCCCGCGAACTGCCCGCCGGACCGTCCTCGGTGACGGTGGTCAAGGACGCCACCGGGCGGTGCTTCGCATCCTTTGTGGTCGAGACGGCAGCCGAGCCGCTTCCCGAGGTGATGCCGGAGATCGGGATCGACCTCGGGCTCACGCACTTCGCGGTGACCTCGGACGGCCGGAAGGTGGACAATCCACGTTTCCTCCGCCGGGCCGAGCGACGTCTGCGCAAGGCGCAGCGGGATCTCAGCCGGAAGGCCAGGGGATCGAACAACCGCAAGAAAGCCGTCGTGAAGGTCGCCAAGGCACATGCCAGGGTCGCAGACGCGCGCCGCGATCGGGCACACAAGCTCTCCACCATGTTGATCCGCGATAACCAAGCGGTGTACGTGGAGAACCTTGCTGTGTCAGGCCTCGGTCGTACCCGCCTCGCCAGGTCCGTTCACGACGCGGGATGGTCATCCTTCGTCGGGATGCTGGAGTACAAGGCCGCCCGTTACGGGCGGGCCTTCCACCGGATCGACCGATGGTTCCCCTCCTCCAAGCTCTGCTTTGACTGCGGGACCGTCGCCGAGTCGATGCCGCTTGCCGTCCGGTCGTGGGAGTGCTCGTGCGGCGCGGTCCATGACCGGGATGTGAACGCGGCCAAGAACATCCTGGCCGCCGGACGGGCGGACAGGTTAAACGCCTGTGGAGTGCAGGTAAGACCGGGGCCTGCCCCGGCACAGCGCGAGGAAGCAGGAAGCCTCAGAGGCGCCGCGTGAACGCGCGGCACAGGCTGAATCCTCGGCCTTCAAGCCGGGGAGCGCGTCAACACATGGTGCTGCTCAGCCCGCATCGCGAGCTGACCGAGGACGCGCTGATCGAGCGGGCGCGGGCGGTCGGCGACGTGCTGCCGGTGATCGGCTTCTACCTGCAACCGGCGGTCGGCGGGCGCGTCCTCTCCCGGGACTTCTGGACCAGGCTGGCCGCGATCGAGTCGGTGGCCGGGATCAAGGTCGCCCCGTTCGACCGGTACCGCACGCTGGACGTCCTGCACGGCGTCTGCCGCGCCGGACGCGAGGCCGACCTCGCCTCGCCCTGTACACCGGCAACGACGACCACATCCTGGCCGATCTGATCACCCCGCACCGGGTGGTCGTGGACGGCCGTGAGGTCGAGGTGGAGTTCGTCGGCGGCCTGCTCGGCCAGTGGGCGGTGTGGGTGCGGCGCGCGGTGGAACTGCTGGACGAGGCGGGCAGGGCCCGCGCGGGCGACGACGGCGCGGTACGGCGGCTGCTCACCCTGGACGGGCACCTCACCGACGCCAACGCCGCCATCTTCGACGTGGTGCACGGCTTCCACGGATGCATCCCCGGCATCCACGAAGTGCTGCGGCGGCAGGGGCTGCTGGCCGGGCGCTGGTGCCTTGACCCGGCCGAGGAGCTGCCCCCGGGGCAGCTCGCCGAGATCGACCGGATCTGGGCGGCCTACCCGTGGCTGCGCGACGACGAGTTCGTCGCTGAAGGCCTTTCCCGGTGGCTGTCCTAGAGCGTCAGCCGGTAGAGGGTGAGCGGGCGGCCGCTCGTCCCGCTGGTCAGGTTGCCCGTGCGTTCGGCGAGCCCGGCGAGTTCCAGGCGGTGCAGCATCCGGCGGGCGGTCCGCTGCTGCACCGCGAGCCGGTCGGCGATCTCCCGGGTGGTCAGCGGCTTGCCGCCGGCGGCCGTCCGGGCGTCGATGAGCTTTTCGAGGGTCGGCACCGAAAGGCCGACCCGGCGCGCGATCACCGCCAGGTTCTGCTGGGTGGGCGCGGCCGCGCCCACCGACTCCAGCACGATGTCGGTGTCGGCGCGCAGCGACAGTACGGCGGCCACCTCGCCGATGCGCCGCGCCCGGGCCAGCGCCCTGCGGGCCAGGCTCTCCGCCTCCGCGGCGCTGCGCCCCAGGCCGAAGCCCACCCGGACGACCGCGTTGTGGACGGCCAGCCGGGACAGCATCGGCAGGCCGGAAAAGCCCCTCGTGGCGTCGTGCAGCGGCCCGCGGGTGGTGACCAGCAGGTGGGTGCCGCCGCGGAAGGCGGCCACCGTGCCGCCGAGCGCCGCCGCCTCGCGCAGCAGCCCCTCGTCGCTCTCCACCTCGATCAGCCCGAGCGCGATCTGCGCGTCCTCCTGGGCCTGCCCCTCGGCGGTGAGCAGCAACTGGCGCAGCGCGACCCGCACCGAGTGCGGGGAGGGGGCCAGGCGCAGTACGTGCATCTCCCCGCGCAGCGCCTCGTGCACCGAGCTGAGGCAGGTGATCGCGGCGTGCTCGGGGCCGCGCCGGTGGAAGGCGACGGCCTTGGCCGAGGTCATTCCGGAGCGGTAGGGGAGGGTGCGAAGGCCGTCGATGGGCAGCCCGGCTTCGGTGAAGGTGGCCGCCACGTCGGCGGGGGAGAGGGTGTCGATCGACAGCGTGGTCACGTCCTGGCTCTCGCGCTGGAGCCGGACCAGGGCGCTGAGCAGCGTCGAGCCGGTGTAGTCGACGAACGCCGCCGGCCGGGTGAGCGCGTCGGCGTCACGGGTGAGCATGTACGGCACGATCCCGGTGAACAGCCAGCCCTCCACCGCGCCGGAGTGCGCCTCCACGATCGAGGTGGCCTGCGACTCGTGGTCGTAGTCCAGCCGCAGCGCGGACGTGCCGGGCTGCTCCTCGCAGGTGGCGGCGACGTCATCGACCAGATCGTGCGGTCCGACGACACCGATGACGATTCCCACCCGCGCCTCCCAGGGCTCATTATTACGGTCAAGACCGCAATTCTATCTTGTGAGGTACCCGTTGGCCCTGAAGTTCCCGACCATGACCGAACCCGACAGGCGGAGCCTCGGTGACGAGGAGGTGGCCGCGGCCGAGCGGGTGATCCGTTCCGGCATGCTGAACTCGGTCTGGGGCACCGGGGCGCGGGAGATCGAACGCGAAATGCGGGAGATGTACGGCTCCCGCCACGCGATCGCCTGCAGCTCCGGCACCGCCGCGCTCCACCTGTCGGTGGTGGCCGCCGCACCGGACCCCGGAGACGAGATCATCACGACACCGATCACGGACTTCGGGACCGTGGCCCCCATCTTGGCGCAGAACGCGGTTCCTGTCTTCGCCGACGTCGATCCCGCCGACGGCAATCTCGATCCCGCCGCCGTCGCCGCCCTGATCGGCCCCCGTGCCCGGGCCGTCATGGCGGTCCACCTGTTCGGCGCCCCGGCCCGGATGGGGGAGCTGCGAGCGCTGGCCGACGAGCACGGGCTGACCCTGATCGAGGACTGCGCCCAGGCGTGGCCGGCCGAATCGCCGGACGGAGCCCTGGTGGGCAGGACCGGCCAGGTGGGCTGCTTCAGCCTGCAGCAGTGGAAGCACATCACCTGCGGGGACGGCGGGCTGGTGATCACCGACGACGACGGGCTCGCCCGGCGGATGCGGCTGTTCTCCGACAAGGGCTGGGACCGCGCGGCGGGCCGCCCGCACGCGAACTTCGGGCTCAACTACCGGATGACCGAGCTTTCGGCCGCGGTCGCCCGCGCGCAACTGGCCAAGCTGCCCGGAGTGGTCGCGGCCCGCCACCGTACCGCGGAACTGCCGGCCGCTGGCGCTGCGCGGGCCGTCCGAGGCAGGGCTGCTGCGCCTGCCGCGGACCGAGGGCCACGCATGGTGGCTGTTCCCGATCGTCCTGCCCGGCGGAGGGGCGGGCGAGGTCGCCGCACGGCTGCGCGCGGCCGGAATCCCGGCCCGGGCCGGATATCTGGACGAGCCGCTGCACCGCGCGCCGGTGTGGCGCGGCCCGGTGTACGGGACGTCGTGTTTCCCCCTCCCGGCGACCGTCACAGAGCCCGCCAGGTGTCCTGTGGCCGAGACCTTGCTGGTCGTGGACTGGAACGAGAACTACACGGACGAGCACGCCGCCGCCATCGCGGAGGCGCTATGCGAGGCTTTGCGTGATTTGTCCGGGCCGATCCCCGGGCCGATAACGTGACCGATATCGGATCCCGCTCCCGGGTGACGCGGAGTCACGGTCATGTCTCGGGCATTGACCTGTCATCTCCCCCCACACTGGGTTTCGGTCAGGACCGGTATTAACCGTAGAAAGGAAGGCTCCGATGAGGAGGCTGGTTGCGGCCGGCCTCGCGGCCGCCTCGGAGTCGCGCCGGCCGGGTGCGGATCCGGTTCGGGCAAGTCCACCGTGACGCTGTGGATGTACCCCGTCATCGAAGATCAGGCGAAGAGCAAGACCTTCTGGGACAAGGTGGAAAAGGACTTCGAGGCGGCCGACCCGGCCATCGACGTCAAGATCGACCTGCAGCCCTGGGAGGGCCGCCAGGAGAAGGCGACCACGGCGCTCGCCTCCAAGAAGGGCTTCGATCTGGTGCTCCTCGGCCCCGACCAGATCCCGCAGTACGCCCAGCAGGGCACGATCGAGCCTGGTCTCCGACTTCGGCGGAGTGGACACCTACTGGGGATGATCGTCCCCACGCCGGCCAACTCGCAGGCGGTGTTCCTGATGCGGCAGTTCATCAGGGACCTGCCCGACGAGCTGTTCGACGCGGCGAAGGTGGACGGGACCTCCGAGTGGCGGATGTACGTGCGGATCGTGCTGCCGCCGGCCAAGCCGATCCTGGCCACCCTCGGTGTGTTCGTCTTCCTGTGGCGTCGAAAGCCGCCATCCCGTCCCTTCCCGCCGCCTAATATCGGTCCCGACCCTAATGAGTATCGGCCGCTCCGGCAAGCCGGTGGAGCTCATCGGGCGGTGGCGGCGAGCCGGTCGAGGTGCTCGTCCAGGATGGCCAGCGCCCCCTGCGGGTCGCGGTGCCCGATGAGCACATGCGTGCCCAGGCCCTCGGCCAGCGCGAACAGCGTCGCCGCCGTCCGTTCGGGGTCCAGGGCCGCGGGCATCTCGCCGGCGTCCTGGGCGTGCCGGATGAGCAGGGCCAGCACGTCGTGCAGGGCGGCGTAGCCCGTGCGCAGGTGGTCGGCCAGGTTCGGGCTCACCAGCGAGCGGGCGGTGAACGCGGTCGCGATGCGCAGTTCGGCGCGCCGCTGGTCGTCGGCGGGCACCAGTTCGGCCAGGATGTCGCGCACTATGGCGCGCGGCGGGCGCTCGCCCTGGCCGAGGTTGCGCTGGATCCGCTCGGTCCCGCGCTCGCTGATGTAGTCGAGGGCGAACAGCAGCATCTCGTCCTTGCTGCGGAAATAGTGCTGGACGGCGCCCAGCGAGACCTCCGCCTCGGCCGCCACGTCACGCAGGCTCACCGCGTCGAGCCCGTGCCGGTCGATGATCGCCAGCAGCGCCTCCGCGATCTGCCGCCGCCGCTCCTCGTGCCGGGCGCCCAGCCCTCGCGTACGACTGCCCTTGCCCACGACGAACTCCAATATATCGGTACAACTGACTTGCTCTACTGTGCTTAGATGCGATATTACCGTACGAGTGTATTGATTTTCTGGGTGACCGGAGGATGCGACGTCATGATGATCGTAGGTGTGCTGCTGATGATCCAGGGCTTCGGCAACGCCCTGACCAGATGGCTCTGGGGGACCGACTGGGGGCTGCTGGCGGTGGCCGGCCGCGCCGCCGACCTGCCGCCGTGGGCGGGCGTGGCCGTGGGGCTGCTGGGGCTCGTCGTGGCCGTGGCGGCTCGGCTGCAGGGTCACCGGGCGTGAGGGGGCGATATTGGGCGGCGCTGGCCGTCTGCGTCGCGCAGCTGTTCCCGGCCGCGCCCGCCGTGGCGGCCGTCCACCAGGACGCGCTGGTCCGCACGGATCTGGGCTGGGTGAAAGGCGTCGAGGCGGGCGGCCACCGCGTGTTCCACGGCATCCCCTACGCCGCCGCCCCCGTCGGTGACCGGCGCTGGCGTTCGCCCGCGCCCGCCCGGCCGTGGGCCGGTGTCCGCGACGCCGCCGAGCCCGGCCCGCGCTGCGCCCAGCCCGCGCCCCCGGGGCGGCCGGGCGGCGCGTCGGAGGACTGCCTCTACCTCGATGTCACCGTCCCCGGCGGCTCCCGCGGGCGCAGGCCGGTGATGGTGTGGCTGCACGGCGGAGGGTTCGTCGAGGGCGCCGGCAGCGACTTCGCCGCCCGCCGCCTGGCCACGACCGGGGACGTCATCGTCGTCACCGTCAACTACCGGCTGGGCGTCTTCGGGCTGTTCGCCCACCCGGGCCTGGCCGGTTCCGGAGGGTTCGCCCTGGAGGACCAGCAGGCGGCCCTGCGCTGGGTACGCCGCAACGCCGCCGCGTTCGGCGGCGATCCCGGCAACGTCACCTTGTTCGGGGAGTCCGCCGGGGGCAAGAGCGTCTGCGCCCACCTTGCGTCACCGGGGGCGGCCGGGCTCTTCCAGCGCGCGATCATGCAGAGCGCCCCCTGTACCGGCACGGTACCGGCCGGTGCCATGTTCCCCGGCGTGACCGCCTTCCGCCAGTGGCCGTCCGTCGCCGACCGGCAGGCCGACGGGGCCCGCCTCGCCGCCGGGCTCGGCTGCGCCGACCCGGCGACCGCCCTGGCCTGCCTGCGCCGGGTGCCCGCCGAGCGCCTGCTGCCGCTGCACGACCGGTTCATCACCCCGGCGTTCGGCAGCTCGGTGCTTCCGCGAGACCCCGAACGCGCCCTGGCCAGCGGGGCGTTCCACCGCGTCCCGGTCATCTCCGGCGCCACCCGCGACGAGATGCGGTACATGGTCGCCCTCTTCTACGAACTGCCCGGCACGCCGATCACCGCCCGGACCTACGCGGAGCTGCTGCGACGCGCGTTCGGCGAGCGGGCGGGCCGCGTCGCCCGCCGTTACCCCGCCGGCCGGTACGCCTCCCCGGGGCTGGCCTGGGCGGCGGTGACCACCGACGTCGTGTTCGCCTGCCCGGCGTACGAGCGGAACCGGAGCATGGCCCGGCGGGTGCGCACGTACGCGTTCGAGTTCGCCGGTGAGGACGTGCTGACCGAGATCCCGAACTCGGACTTCCCGCTCGGAGCCGCCCACGGCGCGGAACTGGCCTACCTCTTCCCCGCCCCCGGCCTCGGCGCCCGCGCGCGGCGGCTGTCCACCACCATGATCGAATACTGGACGACGTTCGCCCGCACCGGCGATCCCAACGCGCCCGGCCTGCCCCACTGGCCGGCCTTCCATCCGGCCCGCCCCAGCACACAATCCCTGGCGGCCCCACCCGCGCCAACGGGACCGGCCGACGTTGCCGCCGCCCACCAATGCGCCTTCTGGGCCAGGGAACCGGCGATCCGCGGCGAATGATCAGGCGCTGACCTACGCGGTGCCGGCGCCCTGACGGGTCGTTCCGGACGGGCGCCAGCCGAGGGTGGCAGGGGTGTCGTCGGCGGTCACCGTGGCCGGGGCGGCGGTGATGGCGAAGGCGCGCCAGGGGCCCTCGTAGTGCAGGGCCGCCTCCAGGGCCGCCGCCGTGTCGGCGGCGGACAGGGCGGCGATGGGGGAGCCGTCGGCCAGGGTGAGGCGCTGGGGCGGCCGGCCGGCCGGGGGGCGCCACAGGGGCCAGTCGGCGTCCGGCGTGGGGTAGGCCAGCCGCAGGGACAGCGCGGTGATGCCGCCGCCTGCCGCGAGGGTGCGGCAGACCTCCTCGGCCAGCCGCTTGGACAGGCCGTACGGCTCGTGCGCGTCCGGTGGGCGGGTCACGTCCACCGGACGTACGCCGTAGCCGGAGTACACCGCCATCGTGCTGACGTGCACGAACCGCGGCACCCATGGCGGCGTGCCGCCGCCAGGGCGGCGTGGACGGAGCCGACGTTCACCGCGAACGCCGCGGACACCCGGGGCCGCGTCGTCCCGCGGGACGACCGCCGCCAGGTGGACCACGGCGTCCATCCCGGCGACGGCGTCCAGCGCGCCGGGCGCGGTCACGTCCGCGCGCACATGGGTCACCCCCGCCAGGCCCGCTGGTTCGGCGGGGTCGAGCACGGTCAGCTCGTGCCGGGCCATGAGGTGCGGGATCGAGCCCACCGCCACCGAGGCCCGGCTGTTCGTGTTCGACACCAAGACCAGGCGGGTCGTGCGGTCCGTGGTCCCGGTGCCCGGCGCGGACTCGGTGAACGCGCTGACCGTGGACGCCCGCGGCCGGGTCTGGGGCCTGGCCGACGGCACGCTGTTCGCCTACGACGCACGCCCGGGCAAGGTCGTGAAGTCCAGGCGGATCTTCCCGGTGCAGTCCTCGATGTACGGCCAGGAGCGCGGGCTGGTGCTGCGCGACGACCGGCTTGCGTACGCCTCGATGGCGGGCTCGCTGTGGCGGCTGAACCTGCGCTCGCTGAAGGGCGAGCGGCTGACCGGCGGCGGCGTGTCCCACCTCATCGAGGGCGCGGACGGCGACCTCTACTACACCAGGGGCACCAAGCTGTACCGCTGGAAATTCTGACAGTTTGATGTTAGATACCGGCTCTATGTCTCGCTTTGTAGGGATAAGGCTGCATAGGGTCGGGCAAATGGACGTACGAACCACCGCAGAATTCATCGACGCACTGCCGAAGGTCGAGCTCCACGTACACCTCGTGGGCTCGGCCTCGGTGCCCACCGTGCTCGAACTCTCCCGCCGCCACCCGGGCGGCGGCGTCCCCACCAACGAGGAAGAACTCCGCGCGTTCTACACCTTCCGCGACTTCCCGCACTTCGCCGAGATCTACATGGCCGTCAACGCGCTGGTCCGGGAGCCCGAAGACGTCGCCACCCTGGTGACCGGCCTGGCCAGGGACCTCGCCGCGCAGCGCGGCCGGCACGTGGAGTTGCAGGTCACGCCGTACGCGCACCACATCCTGGGCATGCCCGCCGCCGCGGTGACCGAGGCGCTGGACATCGCCGCCCGCACCGCCGCCGACGAGCACGGCGTGAGCGTGGCCTACATCTTCGACATCCCCGGCGAGTACGCCGAGGAGGCCGTCAAGATCACCCTCGACCACGCGCTGGACCACCCGCCCGCCGCCCTCATCGGGCTCGGCCTGGCCGGGATCGAGCAGAGCCGCCCACCGCACCGGGACGCCTTCCGCGACGCCTTCCGCGCGGCCCGCGCCGCCGGACTGCACAGCCTGCCGCACGGCGGCGAGATGAGCGGCCCGGAGACCATCTGGGAGATCATCGAAGGGCTGGCCGCCGAGCGCGTCGGCCACGGGATCAATTGCCTGGCCGATCCCAGGCTGGTGGCGCACCTGCGCGAGACGCAGCTCCCGCTGGAGGTCTGCCCGACCTCCAACGTCTGCACCGGCCAGGTCGCCGACATCGCCGCCCACCCGCTGCCCACGCTGCTCGGCGAGGGCCTGTACGTCACGCTGAACAGCGACGACCCGCCGATGTTCGGCACCACGCTGAGCCGGGAGTATCACGTGGCCGCGGAGGTCTTCGGCCTCGGTGAGGCCGAGCTGGCCGCCCTCGCCCGCAACGCGGTGAACGCGTCGTTCCTGGACGAGGCGGGCAAGCGGGCGATCCACGCCGAGATCGACGCCCTGGCCGCGACCCCGGCCTGACGCCCGCCACGGCGGGCCTCAGGCGACGACGGCGAACCGGCCCAGGTCCGGCGGGATCTTGGCGGCGGCGGCGCGGTCCAGCAGGAACAGCGTGCGCCCGCCGCGCGCCCCCGCGGCCGGGACCTGCATGGGCCCGGCCCCGGACAGCGCCAGGCGGGCTGCCTTCGCCTTCGACTCGCCCGCCGCGATCACCCAGACCTCCCTGGCCGCCTTGATCGCCGAAAGGGTCAGGGAGATCCGCGTCGGGGGCGGCTTGGGCGAGCCGTGCACGGCGACCACCGGACGCTCGTCGTACAGCGCGGGCAGCTCGGGGAACAGCGAGGCCACGTGCCCGTCCGGGCCCATGCCGAGCAGCAGCACGTCGAAAGACGGCACCGGCCCGTGGTCTTCGGGACGGGCCGCCCGGCGCAGCTCCGCGGCGTACGCGTCGGCCGACTCCTCGGCGGAAAGGCCCGAGTCGGGCCCTCGCATCACGTGCACCCGCTCCGGATCGAGATCGACGTGGTCGAGCAGGGCCGCGCGGGCGCCGGTCTCGTTGCGGTCGGCGTGCCCGGCGGGGACATAACGCTCATCGCCCCACCAGACGTCCAGCCTGCGCCAGTCCACCGCGTCCCGCGCCGGGGTGGCGGCCACCTCGGCGAGCGTCGCGAGCCCCACCCCGCCGCCGGTGAGCACCACCGAGGCGGTCCCGGCGGCGGACTGGCGGTCCACCAGTCGGGTGATCAGGCGGGCGGCGACGGCCTTGGCGAGCACGTCGGCGTCCCGGTGGACGACAACGCCGGGCAGGTTCACGGTGGTGCCTTTCACGGGTGGTTCGGCGGGCGGTTCAGTTGGCCAGGCGGCGGATCGCCGAGCCGTACAGCTCGTCGGGGTCGAGCCTGCGCAGCTCCTCGGCCAGCAGCTCCGAGGTCGGCCGCCTGGCGAGCGCCACCCTGCGGTCGGGCTGGCCCGGCCGGACCAGCGTGGCCAGGCGGGAGTCGGTCCTGGTCACCGACACGTCGCCCGCGGAGGTCGCCAGCCGTACGCTGGTCAGGCCCGGCCCCTCGGACTCGCCGACCTCGATCGGCGCGTCCAGCCGCTCCGACAGCCACGCCGCGAGCAGCGGCGCGCTGGCGTGCCCGGGGGAGCTCTCCACCACGCCCGACTCGACCGTGCCCACCGGCTGGTCGAACGCGGTGGCCAGCAGGCTGCGCCAGGGCGTGAGCCGGGTCCAGGCCAGATCGGTGTCCCCGGGGATGTAGCCCTGGGACCTGCTCATGATCGCCTTGACCGAGTCGGCGGACGCCCTGGCGTCGGTGATCCGGCGCTGGGCCAGCAGCCCGACCGGGTGCTTGGCGGGCACCTGCGGGCACTCGCCCGGCCACCAGGCCACCACCGGGGTGTCCGGCAGCAGCAGCGGGCTCACCACGGACTCGGCGTGCCTGGTCAGGTCGCCGTACAGGCGCAGCAGGATGGTCTCGCCCGGCGTGGACTCGCCGATGCGCAGCTCGGCGTCGAGCCGGATCGGCTCCTCCCGCGAACGGGCGATCACCACGACGATCCGCGAGGGGTGCTCGCGGGCCGCGTCGGTGGCCGCCCGCACCGCGTCGTACTGGTTGCTCTCATCGCAGATCGTCACCAGGGTCAGCACCATGCCCACGGCGGGCGCGCCCATCTGGTGGCGGAGCATGGTGAGCTGCGAGGAGATCTTCGAGGCGTTCGTGCCGCTCAGCATGAAGCTCGTCATGTCAGAGCCTCCTCCAGACCCGCCCGTCGCGGGCCATCATCTTGTCGGCCGACGCCGGGCCCCAGGTGCCCGCCGCGTAGCCCTCCGGCTGGCCCTGGGAGGCCCAGAACCGCTCGATCGGATCGAGGATCCGCCACGACAGCTCCACCTCCCGCTGGTGCGGGAACAGCGGCGGATCGCCGATCAGCACGTCGAGCAGCAGCCGCTCGTACGCCTCGGGGGAGCTTTCCAGGAAGGACTCGCCGTAGGCGAAGTCCATGCTGACGTCGCGCACCTCCATGGCCGTGCCCGGCACCTTGGAGCCGAACCTGACCGTGATCCCCTCGTCCGGCTGCACCCGGATCACCAGCGCG
Organism: Spongiactinospora rosea; assembly: GCF_003315795.1. Classification (GTDB taxonomy): domain Bacteria; phylum Actinomycetota; class Actinomycetes; order Streptosporangiales; family Streptosporangiaceae; genus Spongiactinospora; species Spongiactinospora rosea. The sequence continues at coordinate 344,370 of NZ_QMEY01000006.1, read as the reverse complement.
TTCTGGCCCAGGATCTCGGTGTCGTCCTTGCTGAACGGCAGGTGCGGCGCCCGCTGGAAGACCACCGCGACCTCGGTCACCCGCCGCCCCAGCCGCTTGCCGGTGCGCAGGTAGAACGGCACGCCGGCCCACCGCCGGTTGGCGATCTCCAGCTTGACCGCGGCGTAGGTCTCGGTGATCGAGTCGGCGGGGATGCCGTCCTCCTCCAGGTAGCCCACCACCGGCTCGCCGCCCTGCCAGCCCGCGGTGTAGGAGCCCCTGGCGGTGCCCAGCGCGAGGTCCTGCGGCAGGCGTACCGCCTTGAGGACCTTCTCCTTCTCCCGGCGCAGCGCGTTGGCGTCGAAGGACGTCGGGTCCTCCATGGCGACCAGCGCGAGGAGCTGGAGCAGGTGGTTCTGGATGACGTCGCGGGCCGCGCCGATGCCGTCGTAGTAGCCCGCCCGGCCGCCGATGCCGATGTCCTCGGCCATCGTGATCTGCACGTGGTCGACGTAGCCGCGGTTCCAGATGGGCTCGAACAGGTTGTTGGCGAACCGCAGCGCCAGGATGTTCTGGACGGTCTCCTTGCCCAGGTAGTGGTCGATCCGGAAGACCGAGCTCTCGGGGAAGACCGCGCTGGTGATCGCGTTGAGGTCCTGGGCGCTCTTCAGGTCGTGCCCGAACGGCTTCTCGATCACCACCCGCCGCCAGGACCCCTCCGGCGCGTCGGCCAGCCCGGTACGGCGGAGCTGCTCGACCACCTTGGGGAAGAACTTCGGCGGCACCGAGAGGTAGAAGGCGTAGTTGCCGCCCGTCCCCCTGGTCTCGTCGATCTCCTTCAGCGCCATGGCCAGCGCGTCGAACGCGCCGTCGTCGGCGAACTCGCCGGGCACGAAGTGGATGCCCTCGCGAAGCTGCTTCCAGACCTCCTCGCGGAACGGCGTGCGCGCGTGCTCCTTGATCGCGTCATGGGTGAGCTGCGCGAAGTCCTGGTGCTGCCAGTCCCGCCGGGCGAAGCCGACCAGGGAGAATCCCGGGGGCAGCAGCCCCCGGTTGCCCAGGTCGTAGATCGCCGGCAGCAACTTGCGCTTGGCCAGGTCGCCCGTGACGCCGAACAACACCAGCACACAGGGCCCGGCCACCCGCGGCAGCCGCTTGTCGCGCGGGTCGCGCAGCGGATTGGCCCTGGCCACGGCCTCGGTGGTGGCCTGCACCGCCGCCGCTGCCGCCACCGTCCGCGCCTCATCGGCCGGAGCCACCGGCTCAGTATCCATGGGCTGCACCCCCGCTCATTGCGACGCTGCGCGTCGCGGCTCGGGCGCTGTTAACCGGTGCGCTTCCCTCGTCGCTCATCCGCTCGTCCCTCGCTCCTTCACTCCTCAGTCCAGGGCACCGGCGCGCCCTCGCGGGTCATTCGATACGGGCGGCGGCGAGCAGGTGGGCGACGCCCGCCACGCGGTCGGTGAGGTGCAGGCGGACCACCGGACGGCCGCGGCCGGCCAGGGCCCCGAGGTCGCCGAGGGCCTGGGCGAGCTGCAGGCGGCCCAGGGTGTACGGCTTGCCGGGGACCTCGACGTCGTCGGTGACCGCGCCGGTGATCTGCAGGAACACGCCGTTCTGCGGCCCGCCCTTGTGGTACTGGCCGGTGGAGTGCAGGAACCGCGGCCCCCACCCGAAGGTCACCGGCCGGTCGGTGCGCGTCGACAGCAGCGCCCGCAGGGTCGCCGGGTCGCGCGCCGTCCAGGCCTCGGTGAGCTGGTCGAGCGAGGCGTCCTCCGGCTGGGCCACGTCGAACGCCGCCCAGCGGTCCAGGTAGGCCAGCACCGCCAGGTAGCCGTGGTCGGGCACGGCCGACAGCAGGCCGGTGAGCACGTCCGACAGGTCGCCGGGCTCGCCGGGCACGGCGCCGTACACCTCCACCGGGCCGTCCACCAGGACCGGCTTCTCCTCGCCGAACCCCGCTTCGAGGATCGCCGCGGTGTTCTGCTTGGACTCGGCCACGTTGGGCTGGTTGAACGGGTCGATGCCGAGCAGCCGCCCGGCCACCGCCGTGGCGTACTCCCAGATCAGGAACTGCGCCCCGAGCGGGCCGTCGACCCGCACCCCGCCGTCGCCGCCGATGCCGGCCACGAACTCGTCGGGCGCGCCGTTCGGGTCGCCGCCCACCACCGGCAAGATGCCCTTGCCGTCCTTGCCGGTGGACTCGGCGATGAGCTGCTCGATCCAGTCGGGCAGCCCGTTGATCTCCGAAAGGCGGTCGTCCAGCAGCAGCTTGTCCCGGCCGGCCAGCGCGGCCTGGCCGAGCGCAGCGCCCAGCTCCAGGCCCGGGTTGCCCTCGCTCGCGGCCAGCGAGTCGTGCACCGCCTGGGCGTCGTCGAGCAGCCGGGCGACGTCGGCGCCCGCGAGCGCGCTCGGCACCAGGCCGAACGCGCTCAGCGCGCTGTAACGCCCGCCCACGTTGGGGTCGGCCAGGATGACCTGGTACCCGGCCTCGATCGCGGACTGCTCCAACGGCGAACCCGGGTCGGTGACGACCACGATCCGGTCGGCCGGGTCGATCCCGGCGTCGCGGAACGCCTTCTCGTAGATCCGGCGGTGGCTGTCGGTCTCGATCGTGCCGCCGCTCTTGCTGGCGACCACGACGATCGTGCGGTCCAGCCGGTCGGTCAGCGCCCTGCGGACCTGGCCGGGGTCGGTGGTGTCCAGCACGGTCAGCGGGACGTCGGCCGTGGAGCAGATCACCTCCGGCGCCAGCGAGGAGCCGCCCATGCCGGCCAGCACCACGTGGTCCAGGCCCTCCGCGCGGGCCTTCTCCACCAGATTGGCGATCTCCGGCAGCAGCTCCCTGCTGGTCAGCGGGAGGTTGAGCCAGCCGAGCCGGATCGCCGCCTCGGCCCGCGCGGCCTCGCCCCACAGCGTGGGGTCACCGGCCGCGAGGGCCTGCGGCACGCCTTCGGCCGCGAGCGCGCGTACGGCGTCGTCCGCGCGCCCGGCCTCGGCGTCGTCACCGAATGTCACCGTCATTGGGCTTCACGCCTTCTTCAGCTCGGCCGTCACCGTGTCGATCAGCTCGTTCCAGGACGCCTCGAACTTCTGCACGCCCTCGTCTTCGAGCACCCGCACGACGTCGTCGTAGTCGATGCCCGCCTCCTTCAGGGCCGCCATGGTGTCCCATGCCTGCTCGTAGTAGGGGCGGACGGTGTCACCATCGATCTTGGCATGGTCGCCCGCCGCGTCGAGGGTCTTTTCCGGCATGGTGTTGACCACACCGGAGGTGACCAGTTCGTCGACGTAGAGGGTGTCGGGATAGTCGGGGTTCTTCGTGCCGGTGGAGGCCCACAGCGGGCGCTGCGGCTTGGCCCCGGCGGCGGCCAGCGCCTGCCACCGCTCGGAGGCGATGACCTCCTCGAAGGCGGCGTACGCGAGGCGCGCGTTGGCCACGGCGGCCCGGCCGCGCAGGGTCCGCGCGGCGTCGGTGCCGGCCGCCTCCAGGCGCTTGTCCACCTCGGTGTCCACCCGGCTGACGAAGAACGAGCCGACCGAGGCGATCCGGGAGAGGTCCAGGCCCTTGGCCTTGGCCGCCTCCAGCCCGGCCAGCCAGGCGTCCAGCACGGCGCGGTAGCGCTCCAGCGAGAAGATCAGCGTCACGTTGACACTGATGCCCTCCGCCAGCGCCGCGGTGATGGCGGGCAGGCCCTCCACCGTCGCGGGGATCTTGATGAACAGGTTGGGCCGGTCCACCAGCCACCACAGGGCGCGGGCCTCGGCCACGGTCCGCTCGGTGTCGCGCGCGAGGCGCGGATCGACCTCGATGGAGACCCGCCCGTCCAGGCCCGCCGTGGCGTCGTAGACCGGGCGCAGCACGTCGCACGCCCAGCGGATGTCGTAGGTGGTGACGGCGCGCACGGCCTCGCCCACGTCGACGCCGCGGACCCGCAGGTCGTGCAGCTGCCCGTCGTAGGCGTCGCCCTTGCTCAGCGCCGAGGCGAAGATCGTGGGGTTGGACGTGACCCCCACCACGTTCTTGTCGCGTACCAGGTCGGCCAGGTTGCCACTGCGCAGCCGCTCGCGGCTGATGTCATCGAGCCAGATGGCAACGCCGTGGCCGGCCAGCCTCTGCAGAATCTCGCTCATCATCAGTTTCCCGTCGTCTCGCCCTTGTCGGCACCGGTCCGCGCGAGGCTCGCGTTCGCCGCGGCCACCACCCGGTCGGCGGTCAGGCCGAACTGCTCGAACAAGGTCCGGTACGGTGCCGAGGCACCGAAGTGCTCCAGACTCAGCACTTCCCCTTCTTCACCCACGAACTCCCGCCAGCCCATGGCGATTCCCGCTTCGACCGCCACGCGCGCGCGAATGTCGTGCGGCAGCACCTCCTCGCGGTAGGCGCGGTCCTGGGCGCGGAACCACTCCACGCACGGCATGGAGACCACCCGGGTGGGGACGCCCTTGGCCTCAAGGACGTCGCGGGCCTCCACGGCGAGATGGACCTCGCTGCCGGTGGCGATGAGGATCACCCGCGGCCGGCCCTCCGACGCGTCGCGCAGGACGTAGCCGCCCTTGGCGACCTTCGCCGCGTCGGCGGTCTCGGCGTACACCGGGACGTTCTGGCGGGTCAGCGCGAGCGCGGCCGGGCGGTCGGTGTGCTCGAGCACGGCCTTCCAGGCGGCGGCGGTCTCGTTGGCGTCGGCGGGGCGCACGACGTCCAGGCCGGGGATCGCGCGCAGCGCCCACAGGTGCTCGACCGGCTGGTGGGTCGGGCCGTCCTCACCCAGGCCGATGGAGTCGTGCGTCCAGACGTAGGTGACCGGCAGCTTCATCAGCGCCGCCAGGCGCACGGCGGGGCGCATGTAGTCGGAGAACACCAGGAAGGTGCCGCCGTAGGGCCGGGTGCCGCCGTGCAGCGCGATGCCGTTGAGGATCGCGCCCATGCCGTGCTCACGGATGCCGAAGTGCAGCGTGCGGCCGTAGGGGTGGCCGGGGAACGCCTTGGTCTGGAACTCCTCGGGCACGAAGGACGGCTCGCCCTTCATCGTGGTGTTGTTGGACCCGGCCAGGTCGGCCGAGCCGCCCCACAGCTCGGGCAGCACGGGGGCGAGGGCGCTGAGCACCTCGCCGGACGCCTTGCGGGTGGCCACCGAGCCGCCCGTCTCGAAGGACGGCAGCGCCTCGTCCCAGCCCTGGGGGAGCAGCCGGGCGGAGATCCGGTCGTACTCGGCCGCCCGCTGCGGGTTGCCGGTACGCCAGGACTGGTAGGACTTCTCCCACTCGTGGCGGGCCTCGCGCCCGCGGCGGGTCACCTCGCGGGCGTGCGTCAGCACGTCGTCCGGCACCTCGAAGGACACCTCGGGGTCCAGGCCGAGGAGGCGCTTGGTGGCGGCCACCTCCTCCGCGCCGAGCGCCGCGCCGTGGATGCCGCCGGTGTTGCGCTTGTTGGGCGCGGGCCAGCCGATGATCGTGCGCAGCTTGATGAGGCTGGGCCTGCCGGTCTCGGCGCGGGCCTCTTCGAGGGCCGCGTGCAGGCGCGCGACGTCCTCCTTGTAGTCGCCGCCCTCGGTCCAGTCGACGGTGACGACGTGCCAGCCGTACGCCTCGTACCGCTTGCCCACGTCTTCCGACAGCGCGATCCGCGTGTCGTCCTCGATGGAGATGTCGTTGCTGTCGTAGATGACCACCAGGTTGCCCAGCCGCTGGTGACCGGCCAGCGCGCTCACCTCGTGGCTGACGCCCTCCTGGACGTCGCCGTCGGAGGCCAGGCACCAGATCATGTGGTCGAACGGGCTCTGGCCCGGCTCGGCGCCCGGGTCGAACAGGCCCCGCTCGCGGCGGGCGGCCATGGCCATGCCGACCGCGTTGCCGATGCCCTGCCCCAGCGGGCCCGTGGTGGTCTCCACGCCCGCGGTGTGCCCGTACTCCGGGTGGCCGGGGGTGAGGCTGTCCCACTGGCGCAGCATCTTGAGGTCGTCGATGGTCAGCCCGTAACCGGACAGGAAGAGCTGAATATAGAGGGTGAGGCTGGAGTGGCCGCACGACAGGACGAACCGGTCACGCCCCGCCCACGCGGGGTCGATGGGGTCGTGCCGCATCGTGCGCTGGAACAACAGGTACGCGGCCGGGGCGAGGCTCATGGCGGTGCCCGGATGCCCCGATCCGGCCTTCTCCACCGCGTCCATCGCCAGGGCACGGACGACGTCGACCGCGCGCCGATCGAGGTCGCTCCATTCAAGGGCCGGCAAGAGTTCGCTGCTCAACTGCTTGATCTCCGGATCTAGTCGTATGGTGGCGCCGGTTGGCGTTTCCCGCCCACACCGGACCCTAACGGGTCGAGCCTCGCTGCGCGGAACGGCCCGCCGCAGGCGTGACCGGCCCGGATGAAATCCCTCTACAAAGTCGGTGAAACCCCCTGTTTCAGGACGTCCGTCCGCGCGGCGCCCGCCCCCCCGTACGGGGACCGGCCCTCCCGGGCACTACAGTGAGTCTCCGAGCTGGCTGGTGCCCGCATTTTCCACGGATTCGCTCCAAATCAGAGGTTACGCGTTGACCCCGCACGTGCTGGAAGCACCTTGACGGTGCTGACGAACAAGCCCTCGGCGACCTCCCTTGAGGCCGCCGCCGCGGAGCGTGCCCGATCGGCACCCCGCACGGTGGGTGAGCTGATCAAGGCTTACGTCGCGCTGACCAAGCCCCGGATCATCGAGCTGCTCCTCATCACCACGCTGCCCGTGATGTTCCTGGCCGCGCGCGGCCTGCCGCCGCTGTGGCCGGCCATCGCCACACTGGTGTTCGGCACGTTGTCGGCGGGCAGCGCCAACGCGCTCAACTGCTACATCGACCGGGACATCGACGCGGCCATGCGGCGCACCCGCCGCCGGCCCCTGGCCCGCCACCAGGTCTCGCCCACCGGAGCGCTGATCTTCGGCATCGTGCTCGGCATCGCCTCCACCGTGGGCCTCGGCCTGTCGGTGAACTGGCTGGCCGGGCTGCTGTCGCTGTCGGCCATCCTGTTCTACGTCCTGGTGTACTCGCTGGTGCTCAAGCGGCGTACCGCCCAGAACGTGGTGTGGGGCGGCATCGCCGGGTGCATGCCGTGCCTGATCGGCTGGGCCGGGATCACCGGGCGGGTGGACTGGGCGCCGCTGGTCTTGTTCGGCGTGGTGTTCTTCTGGACCCCGCCGCACACCTGGGCGCTGGCCATGCGCTACCGGGAGGACTACGCCGCCGCCGAGGTGCCGATGCTGCCCGTGGTGGCGACCGAGCGCCGGGTGGCCGTGGAGAGCATCCTCTACACCTGGGCCACCGTGATCTGCTCGCTGCTTCTGTGGCCGGTCGCGGGCACGACGCTGCTGTACCCCATCGTGGCGGTGGTGCTCGGCGTCGTGTGCCTGTGGGAGGCGCACCGGCTGCTGGCCCGTGTCAACGCCGGCATGACCGGTGTGGCGCTGCGCCCCATGCGCTTCTTCCACTGGTCCAACGTCTACCTGGCGCTGCTGTTCCTGGCCGTGGCCATCGACGCCCTCCTGATCTGAGGCGGACAGGTCGTGTCCGATCGGTTACCCTCGCCCCATGGTGAGCCGTGATCCCCGCTGGGTTCTGAAGGACCGCCCGTCTTTCGGCCTCATCATCGGTCTGGTGGTCGCCGGGCTCTGCGCCCTCGCGTCGTTCTCCTTCGACGTGCTCGACGGCGATCCGGTGCGGTTCTTCATCGCGCTCATCCTGGCCATCGCCCCCGTGCCGCTGCTGCTCGCCGCCGTCCTCGGGCTGGACCGCATGGAGCCCGAGCCGCGCAGCAACCTGGTCTTCGCCTTCGCCTGGGGCGCGGGCGTGGCCGTCCTGGTCGCGGGCGTGATCAACTCCCTCGGGCTGCTCTACATCCGCGATGCCGCGGGGCTCGACCCCGCCGACGCCCGGGGCATCGCCGCCACCTTCGGCGCCCCCGTCGTCGAGGAGACCATGAAGGGCCTGGTGCTGCTGGGCCTGCTCAGGTTCCGCAGGCAGGAGCTGGACGGCCCCACCGACGGCATCATCTACGCCAGCATGGTCGGCCTCGGCTTCGCCATGTCGGAGAACGTCAGCTACTACGTGGCCGCCCAGGACGGCGAACTGGGCGCGCAGGGCCTGGCCGTCACGCTGGTGCTGCGCGGCATCCTGTCGCCGTTCGCGCACCCGCTGTTCACCTCGATGATCGGGATCGCGGTCGCGGTGGCCGCCGGGCTGCGCGGGCCGGGCAGGGTGCTGGTCGTGGTGGCGGGCTGGATCGGGGCGATGCTGCTGCACGGCCTCTGGAACGGCTTCGCCACCTACGGCGGCTTCCCCGGGCTCGTCGTCGCCTACCTCGTCCTGATGGCCGTGCTGTTCGTGCTGATCGGCATCGTCATACGCGACCGGCGGCGGATCGTCGCGCTCATCCAGCGCTACCTGCCCGCCTATCACCCCACCGGGCTGATCGGCCCCGCCGACGTGGCCATGCTCGCCTCGCTGCCCGCGCGCCGCCAGGCCAGGCAGCGGGCCAAGGCGCGGGGCGGCCGCGACGGCCTGCGGGCGATGAGCGACTACCAGCTCGCCGCCACCGAGCTGGGCCTGCTGCACGAGCGCGCCGCGCGCGGCGCCATCGCCGAGCGGACGTTCTACGACGAGCAGTACGCCCTGCTGGAGTGCCTGCGGATGGCCAGGGACCGCATGCCCGTGCCCGGCGGCGCCCAGTAGGTCACGGCCGGGACAGCGCCTCGCGCAGCGAGGTCTGCGGCGGCCCGGCGAGCCGGGGCCGGGAGCGCAGCACCACCGCGTCGAAGAACGCCTTCACCGAGGCGGGGAACTCCCGCAGCGCGTAGCCGTAGGTGGCGGCCGGCCAGGTGACCGAGGAGTCGTCGCCCACGCCGAACGGCTCAAGTCCGGCCATCCGGCACAGGGTCACCGCCCGGGGCAGGTGGAAGACCTGGGAGACCACGATGACCCGGTCCGCGCCGAACACCTTCCTGGCCCTCACGCAGGAGTCCCAGGTGTCGTATCCGGCCGGGTCGGAGACGATGGCCTCGCCGGGCACGCCCCGGGCCAGCAGGTAGGCGCGCATCACGGCGGGCTCGTCGTTGCCGGGGCCGTACGCGGCGCCCGACAGCAGCAGCACCTTGACCTTGCCCGCCCGGTGGAGCGCGGCGGCGATGTCCAGCCTGCGGGCGAGCATCGGCGTGGGCTGCCCGTACCGTACGGCCGCGCCCAGGACCAGCGCGACCGGGGCGGCGGGCACGTCACGCTCCCAGCCGGGCCCGGGGCCCGCCACCGCGCGGTGACCCGAGCTGGTCAGCCAGGCCCAGGTGAACGGGGCCACGCCCAGGACGCTCAGCAGCACGGTGGCCTGGAAGGCGCGGCGCAGCGCCGGTCGCGAAAGGCGGCGGGGCGGCATGGCGGCCCGGCGCTAGGCCGGGACGGCGTCGAGCGCGGGCTCGGCCCTGGCCGGCAGCGGGCCGCGCGTGCTGGTCGCGTGCAGCGCCGCCAGCGTGGCGATCCACACCAGGGTCGCGCCGAGTACGTGCATGGCCACCAGGGCGGCGGGCACCGCCGTGAAGTACTGGACGTAGCCGATGACGCCCTGGGCGAGTTCGACGCCGAGCAGGATCAGCGCCGCGCGCCTGGCCCGTGCCGGGGCCTCGCTCACCCGCAGCGCGATCAGCAGCGCGAACGTCAGCCCGAGGACGATCCACACCACGTCGGCGTGCAGCCGCGCGACCATCTCGATGTCGAGGTCGAACCTGCTGGCGGCCTTGTCGCCGGAGTGCGGCCCGGTGCCGGTGACCACGACTCCGGCGATCAGCAGCACGACCACCGCCGCGGTCAGCCCGTACGCCAGCCTGCGGATGTCGCGGTGCACGATCCGGACGGGCGGCCCGTCGGCCTCGCCCGCCCGCACGTAGAGCGCGAAGCAGGCCGCGATCAGCCCGATCGAGATCAGGAAGTGCATGCTGACCGTGATCGGGTTGAGCGCGCTGCGCACCACCACCCCGCCCCACAGGCCCTGCAGGGCCACGCCCGCCAGCTGCAGCCACCCCAGCCGAACCAGCGCCGTGCGCCGCGGCCTGAGGCGCCACGCGGTGATCAGGCAGGCCAGCGCGGCGGCCAGCACCACGAAGCTCAGCATCCGGTTGCCGAACTCGATCGCGGTGTTCAGCGGGGAGATCTCGGGGTGCGCGGCGGGCACGAAGCTGTCCGGAGTGCAGCGCGGCCAGGTAGGACAGCCGAGCCCGGACTTGGAGACCCGGACGATCGCGCCCGTCACCGTGATCACAATGTTGGCCACGATGGCGGCCACGGCCCAGCGCCGCATGGTGGCGGTCGTGGGCTCCCAGATGGAACGCACGAGGATCAGCGGATATGTCCGAGGACGGTCGGTAAGGCGGGTCACGGCATTCATCGTAGGAGCCCCACCCACCGGTCCCGCCCGCGCCCCTGGAGGCCGGCACGGCGCTCGATGACACCTGGGCCGGAGTGAAATATGTGCCATATTACTGCCCTTCCTCGGCGGAGGGGCGTGATGATGTGGTGGGAGGCGGGATGAGCGCGCTGCCGTACCTGGACGAGGGGGCCCTCGCGGCGGCCCTGCCCATGGAGGCCGCCGTCGACGTCCTCGCCGAGGCCCTGCTCGCCGGGCTGGACCCGGAGGCCACGCCGCTGCGCCCGGCGGTGGATCTCCCGGCGGGGCAGCTTCTGCTGATGCCCGCCGCCTGGGGCGGCTACGCGGGGGTGAAGGTCGCCACCGTCGCGCCGGGCAACCCCGAGCGCGGCCTGCCCCGTATCCAGGGCGTCTACCTGCTGCTGGACGGCCACACCCTGGCCCCGCTGGCGGCCCTGCCCGGCATCGCGCTGACCTCGCTGCGCACCCCGGCGGTCTCCGCGCTGGCCGTGCGCCACCTCGCGCCACAGGACGCGGCGTCCCTGCTGGTGTTCGGCACCGGGCCGCAGGCGTGGGGCCACGTGACCGCCCTGCGCGCGGTACGGCCGCTCCGGCGGGTCACCGTGGCCGGGCGGGACCAGGGCCGGGCCGCCGCCTTCGCCGCGCGCTGCCGGGCGCTCGGCCTTGCGGCAGAGGTGGCCACCGGGCCGGACGGGATACTCCGGGCCGTCGCGGAGGCCGGCCTGATCGCCTGCTGCACCAGCGCCAGGACCCCGCTGTTCCCCGGCGGGCTGGTCAGGGACGACGCGGTCGTCGTCGCGGTCGGCTCGCACGAGCCGTCGGCCCGCGAGATCGACGGCGAGCTCATCGCCCGCGCGACCGTGGTGGTGGAGGCGCGCGGGGCGGCGCTCGCCGAGGCCGGAGATCTCATCACCCCACTGAGTGCGGGTATGATCACAGACGGCCACATTGCCGGAAATTTGGCGGACTTGGTCGGTGGCGGTGTTATACCGGGAGCTGGACCGGGCGTTTTCAAGAGTGTCGGTATGGCCTGGGAAGATCTCGTGGTGGCCGCCGCCGCGTACCGGAAGTGGACGGCCTCGCGGTAGCTCGTACGTCATTTCGACATTCCGACCATTGCGACATTTACACGATTTCGACCATTCCGACGCGAAGAGAAGGGCACCGATGATGCCTTCGGCGGAAGGCCGGCTCGACCTGCCGGTGGTGGGCGAGCGGCAGAGCCTGCGCGAGCAGGTGGGGCACGCCCTGCGCGTCGCCCTGATCACGGGTGAGATGCGCCCCGGGGTGGTCTACTCCGCGCCGGTGCTCGCGGCGCACTTCGGAGTCTCGGCCACCCCCGTCCGCGAGGCCATGCTCGACCTCGCCAAGGAGGGCCTGGTCGAGGCCGTCCGCAACAAGGGCTTCCGCGTCACCGAGCTGTCCGACCGCGATCTCGACGAGCTGGCCCACATCCGCGAGCTCATCGAGGTGCCCACTGTCGCGGGGCTGGCCGACCCGGCGCGGGCGGCGGAGTTCGAGCGGCTGCGCCCGCTGGCCGGGGAGATCGTCGCCGCCGCCGAGCGCGGCGACCTTCTCGGCTACGTGGCCGCCGACCTGCGCTTCCACGAAGACCTGCTGACACTGGCGGGCAACGCGCACCTGGTCACCGTGGTCCGCGACCTGCGCAACCGCGCCCGGCTCTACGGCCTTGACCCCTTATCGCGCCAGGGCGCCTTAGCCGAGTCCGCCCAGGAGCACGTGTGGATCCTCGACGCGTTGAGCAGGGGCGACTCGGCCGCGGCGGAGACCCTGATGAGACGGCACATCCGGCATGTGCGCGGCATCTGGGCCGACCGCCCGGGAGACTGACCCGCCGCGAGCCGCACCGCCCGTGGCCGGGCGGTGCTCAGGACGGGTCCTTGAGCACCAGCCGGCCGGGTTCGGCGGCGACGACCTCCAGCACGCGGGCCGGCTCATCCGGATCGTCGGGGCGCAGCCTGATCCGCGGGCCCGGCTCGACCGTCCAGCGGCCATGGGCCCGGGGCGAGCGATCATCGGCGCCGAGCCGGTGATCGACATAGCCGCCGTCGGGCCGTAGTTCGAGCCGGTGCCGCCAGCGCGAAGGCGGCAGTGGGTGGCCCCACGGCCGGTAGACCTTCGCGCCGCCGGTGTCCTCCTCGCGGGCGTGCACCCAGTCGCCCGATAAGCCGGCCGCCGTCGCGTTCATGACCTCACGTTCTCATGACCGACTCGGTGACACCCGCCCACATGCCGTCCAGCACCTTCTTGGTGACGAAGGAGTCGCGTGCCTGCGACAGCGCCGCGTCCATCCGCTCGGACTGGCCGTTGGTGAACATGAACATGCCCCGGTCGTCGGTGTAGTCCATGTAGTTCATGAACATGTCGCCGTTGGGGCCGTTGCCGCAGGTGATCGAGGGGAAGGTGGGCACCCCGAAGTTGGGGCCCGCCGCGTTGGGGGTGTCGGCCACGAAGTCGTCGCCGGAGCAGGCGTCGCCGTCGTCGCCCCAGATGTGCCGCAGGTTGAGCCAGTGGCCGATCTCGTGGGTCGCGGTGCGGCCCAGGTTGAAGGGCGCGGTCGCGGTGCCGGTGTTGCCGAACGCGTGGTAGGCCACCACCACGCCGTCGGTTTCGGCGGGCCCGCCGGGGAACTGCGCGTAGCCCAGCCACGGCACCAGGTTGCAGACCCAGAGGTTGAGGTAGCGGTCGGCGGGCCAGGCGTCGGACCCGCCCCGGGAGGAGAACTTGACGGCGTCGTCGTCGCCGAACTGCGCCTGGGCGGTGCGGCGGCGCACGATGCCGGAGGTCGGCTGCCCCGCCGGGTCGGTGGTGGCCGGCGCGAACTCGATCAGCGTGTCGGCGACGGCGCTCTGGAAGGGCGCGGGGACCTGGGAGACGTCGGGGTTGGCCGCTCTGAAGTCCTGGTTCAGGACGGTGATCTGACTGGCGATCTGGCCGTCGGAGACGTTGTGCGCCTCTTGCTGGTAGACCACGTGGACGACCACCGGAATGGTCACGACCTCACGCCGCCGGGGGGCGCGCGCGTTCTTGCGGGCGAACGTGGTGTTCTCGATCGCGGCTCTGGCGATCGCGTAGTCGGGGCGGGTGGCGATCATCTGGTGGTGCACCGGCATCGTGCCGCACCAGTGGTGCGCGGGCCGTCCGCCTTCGGGTGTGGACATCGCGTCTCCTTGGATCACTCGCTGTCCCGGCAATCGTCACCCTCCGCGCTCGGGCGCGCATGAGTAGCCGCATACTCAGGCGGTGAGGATCATAGATGTAACCTCACGGAGAGTGTCCAAAAGCCGCAGGTCAGGAGGAACGGGTGGCCCCGACGCTGGCCACCACGACGCACAGGATCGCCGCCCACTCCCGCATCCGCAGGATCTCGCCGAGGACGACGAGCCCGACCAAGGCCGCGGCGGCCGGTTCAAGGCTCATCAGGATCCCGAACACCCGCTTGGGCATCCGGCGCAGCGCCTCCAGCTCGATCGAGTACGGGATCACCGACGACAGCAGCCCCACGCCCAGCCCCGCCAGCAGGAACTCCGGCCGGAGCAGGTCGGTGCCGCCCGAGGCAACCCCGAGCGGGGTAATGAAGATCAGCGAGACGAGCATGGCGAAGGTCAGGCCGCTCATCCCGGGAAAGCGCCGCCCGGTCGCCGCCGACAGCAGGATGTAGCCCGCCCAGCAGACGGCGGCCAGCAGCCCGAAGCCGAGGCCCGTGAGGCTCAGCCCGCCGGCCTGGTCCCACGGCGCCAGCAGGGCGATCCCGGCCGCCGCCAGCGCCACCCACAGGATGTCCAGGCGGCGCCGGGAGGCGGCCACGGCCACCCCCAGCGGGCCGAGGAACTCCACAGCCACCGCGATCCCCATCGGCAGCCGGGCCAGCGCCTCGTAGATGGAGAGGTTCATCAGCCCCAGGGTCAGGCCGAAGGCCACGCCCACGCCGAGGTCGCCGCGGCTCAGGCCGCGCAGCCGGGGCCGGGCCAGCAGGCCGAGCACGAGCGCGCCGGTGGCGACGCGCAGGAACACCACGCCCGCCGGTGACAGCACCGCGAACAGGTCTTTGGCGAACCCCGCGCCGACCTGGACGGAGAGGATCGCCAGCAGCACCAGCCCGGAGGGCGGCACGGCGTCGGCGGCGGCGCGCAGCAGTCCGCCGCCGCGGCCGAGGAGACCGGGGCGGTAGGGTTCGGCCGGCCCGGTCATCGGGTGCGCGGTCACGTCACTCCCAGCGGAAGGTGCGGGCCGCGAGGCCCAGGGAAAGGACCGCCCACGCGGCGAGTACGGCGAGCGCGGCGACGGGCAGCGCCGCGCCCGAGCCGAGCACCGCGCGCAGCCCGCCGGTCAGCGCGGAGATCGGCAGCAGCTCCAGCACGCCCCTGGCCCCCGCGGGGAAGGCCGTCAGCGGGAACACCACTCCGCCGCAGCCGAGCAGCACCAGGTAGACCAGGTTGGCCCCGGCGAGCGTGGCCTCCGCGCGCAGCGTGCCCGCCATCAGCAGGCCGAGCCCGCTGAAGGCCGCGGTGCCGAGCAGCAGGAGCAGCGCGGCGGCGAACGGCGAGCCCTGAGGACGCCAGCCCAGCCCCAGCGCGACCCCGGCGATCACCACCACCTGGATCGCCTCCACCGCGATCACGGCGGACGTCTTGGCCAGCATCAGCCCGCCCCGCGACAGCGGGGTCGCGCCCAGCCGCTTCAGCACGCCGTACCTGCGCTCGAAGCCGGTGGCGATGGCCTGCCCGGTGAACGCGGTGGACATCACGGCGAGCGCCAGCACGCCCGGGGCCAGGAAGTCGACCCTGCGGGAGGTGGGCAGGTCGAGCACCGGCGCGAGCGAGAAGCCCACCAGCAGCAGCACCGGGATGATCAGGGTGAGCAGCAGTTGCTCGCCGTTGCGCAGCATGCCGCGCACCTCCGCGGCGGCCTGCGCGGCGACCATCCGGGACAGTGGCGCGGCGCCGGGCGCGGGGGTGAAGTCGAGCCCCGACCTCGTAGTGGTCACCGCAGCTCCCTGCCGGTCAGTTCGAGGAAGACGTCTTCCAGGGTGCGCCGCTCGATGCTGAGGTCGTCGGCGGTGACGCCCTCGGCGGCGCACCAGGCCGTGACGGTGGCCAGCAGCTCGGGGCCGACCTGGCCCTCGATGATGTAGTGCCCGGCCGGCGACTCCTTGGCGGCGCTGCCCGCGGGCAGCGCCGCCAGCAGCTCGTCCAGGTCCAGGCCGGGGCGGGCGCGGAACCTGAGCTGGCGCTCGGCGCCGGTCAGCGACGCGGGGCTGCCGTCCGCCACCGCGCGGCCGTGGTCGATGATCACGACCTGGTCGGCCAGGCGTTCGGCCTCGTCCATGTAGTGGGTGGTGAGCACGACCGACACCCCGGCCGTCCGCAGCTCGCGCACGAGGTCCCAGCAGGCGTGGCGGGCCTGTGGGTCCAGGCCCGCGGTCGGCTCGTCGAGGAAGACCAGCTCGGGCCGCCCGACGACGGCCGCGGCCAGCGACAGCCGCTGCTGCTGGCCGCCCGACAGCCTCCGGTACGGCGTGCGGCCGTGCTCGGCGAGCCCCAGCAGGCCCAGCAGCGCCTCAGGGTCGAGCGGCCGGGCGGAGAACCGGCTCACCAGGCGCAGCCACTCGCGGGCGGGCATCGCCGGGGGGACGCCGCCGGACTGGAGCATCACGCCGACCCGGGCCCGCAGCTCGCGACTCGCCGGGTCCAGGCCGAGCACCCGCACGGTGCCGCCGTCGGCCCGGCGAAAACCCTCGCAGATCTCGATCGTGCTGGTCTTGCCCGCGCCGTTGGGGCCGAGGATCGCGGTGACCGCCCCCCGCCGCGCGGTCAGCGTCAGGCCGTCGACGGCGGTCGCGCGGCCGTACCGCTTGACCAGCCCGGCGATTTCGACGGCAGGGGATTCCATGCGCACGAGTGTAGGGAACCGCCGCGACGGGTCGCGCCCCGGCACACACGCCCCTGGCCTGGGAGGGCCGCTCGTCATGTATCCGTGCAGGTTAGGTAAGGCTTGCCTGCGTGAGCAATTGCATTGCAGCGGATCCGGTCATCCGTTTGTACGGCGGGAAGGAAATACGTCACACTGATGTTGTGAAATAACGAGCAGACGGTGAGCGGCATGAGGCAGGCGAGGATGAAGCAGGTGGAGTCGGGCGCGGAGCAGAGCACGCGCGCCCGCGTCGCCCGGCTCATCTTGGAGCACGGGCCGATCGCGGCGGCGGCGCTGGGCGAGCGCCTGGGGCTGACGCCCGCGGCGGTCCGGCGTCACCTGGACGCGCTGCTCACCGACGGCATGATAGAGCCTCGCACGGCCCGCACCCGCGTCCAGCGTGGGCGCGGGCGGCCGGCCAGGATGTTCGCGATAACCGACGCCGGGCGCAGTGCCTTCGAGCACGCTTACGACGACCTGGCAGGCAACGCGCTGCGGTTCCTGGCGGAGCGGCTGGGCGAGGACGCGGTGGGAGACTTCGCCAGGTCGCAGATGGCGGCCCTGGTGGAGCGGCTGGCGCCCGCGATGCGCGAGGTGCCCGCCGACCAGCGGGTCCGCGTGCTGGCCGAGGCGCTGTCCGCGGAGGGCTACGCCGCGTCGGCCAGCAAGCCGCGGGTCGCCGGCGGCGAGCAGCTCTGCCAGCACCACTGCCCGGTGTCGCACGTCGCCGCCGCGTTCCCTCAGCTCTGTGAGGCGGAGACGGAGGCGTTCGCGGAACTGCTCGGCACCCCGGTGCAGCGGCTGGCCACGATCGCCCACGGCGACGGCGTGTGCACCACGCACGTCAGCCCGCCGCAACTGAGCGAAGCCATGAACAGGAACAAGAGCAAGGAGTCCGGAAGGTGACTGTCACCGACCGCCCGGAGCTGGAAGGCCTCGGGAATTACAAGTTCGGCTGGGCCGACCCCGACACCGCGGGAGCCGCGGCGCGCCGCGGCCTGTCCGAGGAGGTCGTCCGCGACATCTCCGCGCTCAAGAACGAGCCGGAATGGATGCTCGACCTTCGGCTGAAGTCGCTCCGGCTGTTCGGCAGGAAGCCGATGCCGACCTGGGGTTCCGACCTGTCGGGCATCGACTTCGACAACATCAAGTACTTCGTGCGTTCCACGGAGAAGCAGGCCACCACCTGGGACGAGCTGCCCGCCGACATCAAGTCGACCTACGACAAGCTGGGCATCCCCGAGGCGGAGAAGCAGCGCCTCATCGCGGGCGTCGCCGCCCAGTACGAGTCGGAGGTCGTCTACCACAAGATCCGTGAGGACCTTGAGGAGAAGGGCGTCATCTTCCTCGACACCGACACCGGTCTGCGCGAGCACCCCGAGCTGTTCAAGGAGTACTTCGGCTCGGTGATCCCGGTCGGCGACAACAAGTTCGCCTCGCTCAACTCCGCGGTGTGGTCCGGCGGCTCCTTCATCTACGTGCCGCCGAACGTCGAGGTCGAGATCCCGCTGCAGGCCTACTTCCGGATCAACACCGAGAACATGGGCCAGTTCGAGCGGACCCTGATCATCGTGGACGAGAACAGCTACGTCCACTACGTCGAGGGCTGTACCGCGCCGATCTACTCCAGCGACTCGCTGCACTCGGCGGTCGTGGAGATCATCGTCAAGAAGAACGCCCGCTGCCGCTACACGACCATCCAGAACTGGTCGAACAACGTCTACAACCTGGTCACCAAGCGCGCCGTCGCCTACGAGGGCGCCACCATGGAGTGGATCGACGGCAACATCGGCTCCAAGGTCACGATGAAGTACCCCGCGGTCTACCTCATGGGCGAGCACGCCAAGGGCGAGACCCTGTCGGTCGCCTTCGCCGGTGAGGGCCAGCACCAGGACGCCGGGGCCAAGATGGTCCACCTCGCCCCCAAGACCTCCTCGACCATCGTGTCGAAGTCGGTCGCGCGCGGCGGCGGGCGCACCTCCTACCGCGGCCTGGTCCAGGTCGAGGAGGGCGCGGCGGGCAGCGCCTCCACCGTCAAGTGCGACGCGCTGCTGGTCGACCAGATCAGCCGCTCCGACACCTACCCCTACGTCGACGTCCGCGAGGACGACGTGGCCATGGGGCACGAGGCCACGGTCTCCAAGGTGTCGGAGGACCAGCTCTTCTACCTGATGAGCCGGGGTCTCGACGAGGACGAGGCGATGGCGATGATCGTGCGCGGGTTCGTCGAGCCGATCGCGCGCGAGCTGCCGATGGAGTACGCCCTGGAGCTCAACCGGCTGATCGAGCTGCAGATGGAAGGAGCGGTGGGCTGACCATGGGCCTGAGCACCAAGCCGCTTTCGACGCTGAACGAGAAGGCGTCGTTCGACCTCGCCGACTTCGAGGTGCCGTCCGGCCGCGAGGAGGAGTGGCGGTTCACACCACTGTCGCGGCTGTCCGGCCTGCACGACGGCACGGCGAAGGCCACCGGCCACGTCGTGGTCGAGGTGGAGGCCGCGCCCGAGGTGACCGTGGAGACGGTGGGCCGTGACGACGCCAGGCTCGGGAAGGTCTACGTGCCGCGCGACCGGGTGAGCGCCCAGGCGTACGCGTCGTTCGAGAAGGCCACGGTCGTCACGGTCCCCCGCGGGGCCGTGGCCTCCGCGCCCACCGTGCTGACCCTGCGCGGCCAGGGCGGCGGCGCGGCCTTCGGCCACGTCCTGGTCAGGGTCGAGCCGCTGGGCGAGGCCGTGGTCGTGCTCGACCACAGGGGCAGCGCGACCTACGCCGACAACGTGGAGTTCGCGGTCGGCGACGGCGCCACCCTCAAGGTCGTCAGCCTCCAGGACTGGGACGACGACGCCGTGCACGTCTCCCACCACCACGCCGAGCTGGGCCGCGACGCCACGTTCCGCGGCTTCGTGGTGACCCTCGGAGGCGACCTGGTGCGCCTGTCGCCCAGCATCTCCTACACCGCGCCCGGCGGCGACGCCGACCTGGTCGGCCTGTACTTCGCCGACGAGGGCCAGCACCTGGAACACCGCCTGCTGGTCGACCACAGCGTGCCCAACTGCCGCAGCAACGTGCTCTACAAGGGCGCGCTGCAGGGCGACTCCGCGCACGCGGTGTGGATCGGCGACGTGATCATCAGGGTCGAGGCCGAGGGCACCGACACCTACGAGTACAACCGCAACCTGATCCTCACCGACGGCGCCCGCGCCGACTCGGTGCCCAACCTGGAGATCCTCACCGGCGAGGTCGCCGGCGCGGGCCACGCGTCCGCCTCCGGCCGCCTCGACGACGAGCACATCTTCTACCTGCAGGCCAGGGGCATCCCCTTCGAGGAGGCCCGCCGCCTGGTCATCAGGGGCTTCTTCGGCCAGCTCATCGAGCGCATCGAGGTCGAGGCGATCAGGGACCGGGTGGCCCGGGCGGTGGAAGCGGAGCTGGAGAAGTGAGCTTCGAGAAGGTCTGCCGGTTGACCGACATCCCCGAGGGCGGAGTCCTCGGGGTCGAGGTCGGCGGCACCCCCGTGGCGCTGGTGCGCTCCGGCGGGGAGGTCTTCGCCCTGCACGACGTCTGCTCCCACGCCGAGGTGAAGCTCAGCGAGGGCGACGTGTACGACGACACCCTTGAGTGCTGGCTGCACGGCTCGTGCTTCGACATCCGCTCCGGCAAGCCCACCGGCCCGCCCGCCACCAAGCCCGTTCCCGTCTATCGAGTTCAGCTCGACGGCGACGACGTCCTCGTCTCGCTCTCGAAGGAGTCATAACCGTGTCCACCCTGCAGATCCGAGACCTCCGCGTCGCCGTCGAAGACAAGGAGATCCTGAAGGGCGTCAACCTCACCGTGTCGGCGGGGCAGACCCACGCCATCATGGGCCCCAACGGCTCGGGCAAGTCCACGCTGGCCTACGCGGTCGCGGGCCACCCCAAGTACACGATCACCGGCGGCGAGGTGCTGCTCGACGGCGAGGACGTGCTGGCCATGTCCGTCGACGAGCGGGCCAGGTCCGGCCTGTTCCTGGCCATGCAGTACCCGGTCGAGGTCCCCGGCGTGTCGGTCTCCAACTTCCTGCGCAGCGCCGTGACCGCGGTGCGCGGCGAGGCCCCCAAGCTCCGCGACTTCACCAAGGAGCTGAAGACCGGGATGGACAACCTGGCCATCGACCCCGCGTTCGCCCAGCGCAACCTGAACGAGGGGTTCTCCGGCGGCGAGAAGAAGCGCCACGAGATCCTCCAGCTCGAACTCATCAAGCCCAAGATCGCCGTCCTCGACGAGACCGACTCCGGCCTCGACGTCGACGCGCTGCGCGTGGTGTCGGAGGGCGTCAACCGCTTCCGCGAGCGCGGTACGACCGGCGTGCTGCTGATCACGCACTACACCCGGATCCTGCGCTACGTGAAGCCCGACTTCGTGCACGTCTTCGCGGGCGGCAAGATCGTCGAGGAGGGCGGCCCCGAGCTGGCCGACCGGCTTGAGGCCGAAGGGTACGAGCGCTACGCGAAGGCATCGGCGTGACCACTGTGACAAGTGCGGGCCTCGATGTGGAGAGGATCAGGAAGGACTTCCCGATCCTCTCCCGCGAGCTGCCCGGCGACCGCCCGTTGATCTACCTGGACTCCGGCAACTCCGCCCAGAAGCCGCTCCAGGTGATCGAGACCATGCGCGAGCACATGAGCGCGCACTACGGCAACGTGGGCCGGGCCATGCACGTGCTCGGCGCGGAGTCCACCGAGGCGTACGAGGCGGCCCGGGACAAGATCGCGGCGTTCGTGGGGGCGCCGTCGCGCGATGAGATCGTCTTCACCAAGAACGCCTCCGAGGCGCTCAACCTGGTCGCCTACGCGTTCGGCAACCCGGCGGGCGATGACCCGAGGTTCCGGATGGGCCCCGGCGACGAGATCGTGATCTCGGAGATGGAGCACCACTCCAACATCGTGCCCTGGCAGTTGCTGGCCCGGCGCACCGGCGCCACGCTGCGCTGGTTCCCGGTCACCGACGAGGGCCGCCTGGACCTCTCCGGCATCGACGACCTGATCAACGAGCGCACGAAGATCGTCTCGATCGCCCACCAGTCCAACGTGCTGGGCACGGTCAACCCGGTGGACACGGTGCTGGCCCGGGTGCGAGAGGCGGGCGCGCTGCTGCTGCTCGACGCCTCCCAGTCCGTCCCGCACCGCCCGGCCGACTTCGCCGCCCTGGGCGCCGACTTCGTGGCCTTCACCGGCCATAAGATGGTCGGCCCCTCCGGCATCGGCGTGCTGTGGGGGCGCGGCGAGCTGCTGGCCGCGATGCCGCCGTTCCTGGGCGGCGGGGAGATGATCGAGGCGGTCTGGATGGACCACTCGACCTACGCCCCCGCGCCGCACAAGTTCGAGGCGGGCACGCCGCCGATCGTCGAGGCCATCGGGCTCGGCGCGGCGGCCGACTACCTCACCTCGGTCGGCATGGAGGCCGTCGCCGCCCACGAGCGCGAGCTGACCGCCTACGCGCTGGAGGCGCTGGGCGAGATCCCCTCGCTGCGCGTCATCGGCCCGACCGACCTCGAAGCGCGGGGCGGCACGGTGTCCTTCACCCTCGCCGGGATCCACCCCCATGACGTGGGCCAGATCCTCGACGACGCCTTCGGCGTGGCCGTGCGGGTGGGTCACCACTGCGCCCGGCCGCTGCACCTGCGGTTCGGAATACCGGCGACCACCCGGGCGTCGTTCTACCTGTACAACACCACGAGTGAGATCGACGCCCTGGTGCGCGGCCTCCACCATGTCCAGAAGGTGTTCGCCTGACATGCCGGAGCGACCGGCGCGGGCGGACGAGAAGGTGACCAGATGATCGCCGAGTCGATGTACCAGGAGCTGATCCTGGAGCACTACAAGCACCCGCAGGGGCGCGGGCTTCGCGAGCCCTACGACGCCGAGGTCCACCACGTCAACCCGACCTGCGGCGACGAGATCACCATGCGGGTGCGGGTCGGCGACGGAGGCAAGATCGAGGACGTCTCCTACGACGGCCAGGGCTGTTCCATCAGCCAGGCCGCGGCCTCGGTGCTGTACGAGCTGGCGAGCGGGTCCACCGCCGGTGAGACCCTCACGGTGGTGGACGAGTTCACCCGCCTGATGCAGGGCAGGGGCAAGGTCGAGCCGGACGAGGACGTGCTGGGCGACGCCGTGGCCTTCGCCGGCGTGGCCAAGTTCCCCGCGCGGGTGAAGTGCGCGCTGCTGGCCTGGATGGCCTACAAGGACGCATTGGTGAGGAGCACGACATGAGCAAGCCGGTCGAGACCCCGACGAGCGCCCCCGAGAGCGAGGCGAACGCCGACGAGGTCATGGAGGCCCTGAAGGACGTGGTCGACCCCGAGCTGGGCATCAACGTGGTCGACCTCGGCCTGGTCTACGGCCTCGACCTCAGCCCGGCCGACGGCGGCGGCGCGCCCGTGGCCACCATCGACATGACGCTGACCAGCGCCGCCTGCCCGCTCACCGACGTGATCGAGGACCAGGCGCACTCCGCTCTGGAGGGCATGGTCTCCGACGTCAAGATCAACTGGGTGTGGCTGCCGCCGTGGGGCCCCGACAAGATCACCGACGAGGGGCGCGAGCAGCTGCGCATGCTCGGCTTCAACGTCTGAGCGGCGTCCCCGGCCCCTCCGGGGGACGTCCGTGTGACACCCGGGAAAATCGAGGCGGGTTCCGGGAAGAAAGGCCGACCCCGCGGTGTTGATCCGTTGTGCCGCCCCGAGGCGGCACCAGGAATCACGCGCGAGGCCGGCACTGCGAACGCCGGGCATGTGTGATCGCGAGTTGTCCGAGGGCGGTTAGAATGGTGCCAACCGCCCTTGTGCGGAGCAGCATCGCCACCCCCGGCGAGCACCGCACGGCGCCCGTGTCAATCCAACGGGCGCCCGAGTGGGCGCGGCCCTTGTGCCGCGCGTCCAGGCCCGTCCTTTCGCAGAAGTGACGTGCCGCGTCCTTCTACCGAAAGGCACGAACCTTCGTGACCATGCTCGATTCCGTCCTGCCCGAGACCACCGACGCGACCGCGGAGGAGGCCACCGGAGCGGACGGCCGGCCCACCGCGGGCCCGTCCGAGTTCGGCCTGCTCGGCCTGCCCAGGCCGCTGGTCTCGGCGCTCGCCCGGCAGGGCATCACGGCTCCCTTCCCCATCCAGCGGGCCACCATCCCCGACATCCTCTCCGGCAGCGACGTGCTCGGCCGCGGCCAGACCGGTTCGGGCAAGACGCTCGCCTTCGGCCTGCCCACGCTGGCGCGGGTCGCCGGGGAGCGGGCCAGGCCCGGCCGCCCGCGCGCGGTCATCCTGGTGCCCACCCGTGAGCTGGCGCTCCAGGTTCACGACGCCCTCGAACCGCTCGGCAGGGGGCTGTCGCTGCGGATGCGCACGGTGGTCGGCGGCATGTCCATGGGCCGGCAGATCGACGCGCTGCGCCGCGGCGTCGAGATCGTGGTGGCCACCCCCGGGCGGCTCACCGACCTGATCGAGCAGGGCGAGTGCGCGCTCGACGACGTACGCGTGACCGTGCTCGACGAGGCCGACCACATGTGCGACCTCGGCTTCTTCCCGGTCGTCACCGCGCTGCTGGAGCAGACGCCCGCCGACGGGCAGCGGCTGCTGTTCTCCGCCACCCTCGACCGCGACGTGGACAAGCTGGTCCGGCGCTTCCTGACCGACCCGGTGACCCACGCCATCGCCCCGGAGACCTCCCCGGTGGACACCATGGAGCACCACGTGCTCCAGGTCACCAGGGACGACAAGTTCCCGATCACCGCCGAGATCGCCAACCGGGACGGCAAGACCATCATGTTCGTCCGCACCCAGCACGGGGTGGACCGGCTGGTCAAGCAGCTCGCCCGGGTCGGCGTGCGGGCCGGCGGCCTGCACGGCGGCAAGCGCCAGAACCAGCGCACCCGCATCCTGTCGGAGTTCCGCGAGGGCGCGGTCAACGTGCTGGTCTGCACCGACGTGGCGGCCCGCGGCATCCACGTCGACGACGTGAGCCTGGTGCTGCACGTCGACCCGCCGCAGGACCCCAAGAGCTACCTGCACCGCGGCGGCCGTACCGCCCGCGCCGGTGAGCGCGGCACGGTGATGACCCTGGTGCTGCCCAACGAGCGGCGCTCGACCGAGTCGATGACCCGCCAGGCGGGCATCCGCCCGTTCCGCCTCAAGGCCACCCCCGGACACCCCCGGGTGGCCGAGGTCGCCGGGGCGCAGCCGCCCAGCGGCGAGGAGGTCCCGGTGTGGGAGCCCGCGCCGCTGAACTCCGTGCGCAGGCGCCGCGACGGCGATGACCGCTCCGCCGGTCGCCGCCCCCGCCGCTTCCGCGGCCGCGGCCGTCACGAGGGCGGCGAGCACCCGCGCTCCGGCGGCGAGCGGTCCTACGGCGACCGGCAGGACCGCCCGGGACGCCGCGACGGCGTGCCGGCGTTCGGCGAGTCCCGCGACGGGGCGCGCGGCGGCGGCCGGCCGTACCGCGAGGG
This sequence comes from Spongiactinospora rosea, assembly GCF_003315795.1. Classification (GTDB taxonomy): domain Bacteria; phylum Actinomycetota; class Actinomycetes; order Streptosporangiales; family Streptosporangiaceae; genus Spongiactinospora; species Spongiactinospora rosea. The sequence goes on along the minus strand of NZ_QMEY01000006.1, from coordinate 319,579 downwards.
CGGGCGCGACAACCGCGGCGGCCACGCCGAGCCGCGCGAGGCCGGTCACCGCAACGACCGCCGCGGCCGCCGCCCGTTCCAGAACGGCGGCGCGGCCAACCGCCACGGCCACTGATCCGCGCTCCCCAGGCCGCTAGCCCGGCCTGGGGGCCGCGGCACGCCGAGATGTGGGGCCGGACCGCTCGCCCGGCGGTCACCGTTAGGCTGGACCCACACGTCACCGAACGCCGAGAGAGACCATGAAGACCTTCGATGAGCTGTTCGCCGAGCTGTCCGAGAAGGCGCGCACCCGCCCGGCGGGGTCGGGTACCGTGGCCGCGCTCGACGCCGGCGTCCATGCGATCGGCAAGAAGGTCGTGGAGGAGGCCGCCGAGAGCTGGATGGCGGCCGAGCACGAGTCCGACGAGCGCGCCGCCGAGGAGATCTCCCAGCTCCTGTACCACGTGCAGGTCCTCATGCTGGCCCGGGGCATCGGGCTGGAGCAGGTCTACAAGCATCTGTAGGGCGGCCCGGCCCGTGCCCGGCGGCCCGTTCCCGACCCGCTCCCGCCTCCGCTCCGACCCATGAGGACTTCCGTCATGCTCCGTCTCGCCGTACCGAACAAGGGCGCGCTCGCCGAGTCCGCCCAGACCCTGCTCAAAGAGGCCGGCTACCGCATCCGCAAGGACACCAAGGAGCTCGTGGTCGTCGACCCCGACAACTCCTGTGAGCTGTTCTTCCTGCGCCCGCGCGACATCGCCGTCTACGTCGGCGAGGGCACCCTCGACGGCGGCATCACCGGCCGCGACATGCTCTTCGACTCCGGCGCCCCCGCCGAGGAGGTGCTGCCGCTCGGGTTCGGCGGCTCGACCTTCCGGTTCGCCGCCAAGCAGGGCGAGTTCACCGCCGTGCACGATCTCAGCGGGCGGCGGATCGCCACCTCCTACACCGGGCTGCTGGAGAAGCACCTGGCCGACGTGGGTGTCGAGGCCCGGGTGATCAAGCTGGACGGCGCGGTGGAGACCGCGATCCGGCTGGGGGTGGCCGACGCCATCGCCGACGTCGTGGAGACCGGCACCACCCTGCGCAACGTGGGGCTCGACGTGTTCGGCGAGCCCATCATGCGGTCCGAGGCCGTACTGATCAAGCAGTCCGGCACGCCCCGCTCGGCCGGCCTGGACCAGCTTGTCCGCCGCCTGGAGGGCGTGCTGGTCGCCCGCGACTTCGTGATGATCGACTACGACATCCGCGCCGAGCAGATCGACAAGGCCATCTCCATCACGCCGGGCATCGAGGGCCCGACCGTCTCGCCGCTGCACCGCGAGGGCTGGGTGGCCGTGCGCGCGATGGTCCGCCGCAAGGGCCACCAGCAGGTCATGGACCGCCTGTGGGAGATCGGCGCCCGCGCCATCTTCATCACCGACATCTACGCGTGCCGTTTGTGACGCCGTCTTGGCGAAAGCCAGGACATCGCCCGGGATAACCCGTTGAGCCGCCTGGGGAGGAAGGGGAAGGCGAGAGAGGGGAGCAAGGGCGGCTCATGAAGACACACAGGATCATCAGGGTTGTCGGAGGCGCGTTCGGCGCGATGGCGGTGACCGCGGCGCTGGCCCTGCCCGCGCAGGCGGGCGCGGTGACCACCGGGGCGGGGGCGCGCCCCGCGCAGGAACGCGGCGGCGGATGCTCGGAGGCGCACCGCAGGATCATCCGCTCGGGCTTCGAGGCCTGGAGCGACGGCACGGGTTCCATCACCGACGTGTTCCATCCGGCGATCGTGTGGCGCATCGAGGGCCGGACCGTGGTGTCCAAGACCTACCACGGCAAGAAGTCGCTGCTGGACGAGGTCATGCTGCCGTTCGGCGCGCGGTTCAACCTGTCGCGCGAGCCGTTCCGGCCGACCAACGTCGAGGCGATCTACTGCGAGGGCGACACCACGGCCGTCCACTGGCACGGGACCGGCGTCGCCAACAACGGCATGCGCTACACCAACAGCTACGTCTGGATCATGACCCTGCGCCGGGGCAAGGTGGTGTCCGGGATCGCCTTCCTGGACAGCATCTCCTTCAACGAGCTGTGGCGGAACGTGCCGCCGAGCACCGCCTGAGCGGGAAGGACGCCGGGCCGGGCTAGCGGGGCTGGTTCATGAACGCGGTCTCCCTGATGAGGTCGCCGACGCGCAGGATGCCCATGCACCGGCCCACCTCGTCGATGACCACCAGGTCGTCGTAGACCCGTTCGCCGCCGCGCCCGGCCACCTGCATGGCCGCGATCGCCGGTGTGGTCTTCGGGACGGTCCGTGGCGGGTCGGCCAGGCGCAGCGCGGGCTTGCCGCCGTGCAGCGCGTAGCCGTACCGGCCGGCGATGGCCAGCATGAAGCGGCTGCGGTCCAGGCTGCCGCGCGGGCGCTGGTACTCGTCCACCAGGATCACACTGGAGATCGACGGCTCGGAGCGGAACGCCTCGGCGGCCTCCTCGGCACCGGCCTCGGCGGACAGCGTGACGGCGGGCATCAGCAGCTCCTGCACGCGCGGCCCGAGCTGGGCGGCGGCGGGCTGGTCCGCGACGACGGGCAGCGGCACGTGCACCCGCCCGCCGGGGCCGGGGGTGAGCAGCGGGCCCTGCGCCAGCCGTACGCCCCAGCCGCGCACCCGCGCGAGCTGCGTCTCCGTGGTGACGCCGGGGGCCAGCACGTGCGCGCCCAGCCCGCGCGCGAGCGCGGCCACGGCCTCGCCCACCGCGGCCCTGCCGGGGTCGTCGGCGGCCTGCGCGACCAGCTCGGGGGAGAGCACCAGCAGGTACGGGCGCGCGTCGGCGGCCAGGTCCAGCGGCAGCCACTCGGTGCCCACGCCCCCCAGCGCGACCAGGTGGCCGATCGTGCGCAGGCCGTCCAGGCCGACCAGCAGGGCCTTGCGGTCGCCTGGAGCGACCTCGCCCTCCACTGTTATGATCACTTCGCGCGGGCGTCTCCCGGACACGCGCATCGCCTCGTGCAGCGGCGCCAGGCCGCCGGATCCGGCGATGACCATGTGCGCGGGCAGCCCGAGCACCAGCGGCAGCCTGGTCTGGTCCCGTGCCGCGTCGAGGGCGGCGCGCAGCGCCGCGGAGACGGTCTCGGCCGCCCCGTACGGCCTGCCGTCCCCGATGGGACGTCCGCCCATGGACCGTTCGTCGATGATCGCCTGTAGTGCGATCACACCCCCCGTGTCGAGATCGACGACCGGGGAAACGATCGCGCGCGCCGCCACCGCGCCGGCGGTGGGCAAAAGTGGTGTTCTACTCGACACGTTCAGATGATGCGGCCCGGTGACCAGCGCATAGAAGCGGGTGAGACGAAGTTCACCGATATTTCGCTGAGTGTTGTAGGATCTGGCGTCATTCTGACCTATACCCTCAACGATCGGCAAGAACACCTGGTTCGGATGCCGTGGCTCTGCGTGAGGCCCCCGGGGCGCCCGCCGGGCGCTTGACGATAGCCTCGCCGCGTGGGCGGACGCGGGCGGGAACACAACGCGAGAGACGCGGGGGGCGGCGCGGCCGGGGCGGGGCGCAGACCGGCGAGCGGCGGCGGCCACTGGGTGTCGGTCGCCCCCGAGCGGATCGAGACGTGGGTGGCCGGGTTCGCGGACAGGCACGGCGGTCACCTGGTGTCGGTGACCGGCGACGAGCGGGGGGTCGTGCTGCGCGGCGCGGACGGCGGGCGGGCCGAGTTCCTGGTCCCCTTCCCGCCGATGCCGCCGGCCGCGCCGGACGGGCTCATCGCCGCGCTCGCCGTCCACGCGCGGGCCGAGCGTTGTGTCGGTGTGGTCCTGGTACGGCGGGGCGGCTATGCCACCGGGGTGTTCCACGGCACCGACCTCCTCGCCTCCAAGGTCGGCTCCCGCCTGGTACAGGGCCGCAGCGCGGCCGGAGGCTGGTCCCAGCAGCGGTTCGCCCGCCGCAGGGAGCAGCAGGCGGGGCAGGCCAGGGAGGCGGCGGCCGAGGTCGCCGCGCGGGTCCTCGCCCCCTACCTGGACCGCCTTGAGGCCGTCGTCTTCGGCGGCGACCGGCGCGCGGTGGACGCGCTGCGCGCGGACCGCAGGCTCGCGCCCGCCTTCGCGATCGAGACCGGGCCGTTCCTCGCGGTGCCCGACCCGCGCCTGGCGGTGCTGCGCGACACCCCGCGCAGCTTCCGCGCCGTGCGCGTGCGGGTCGTCGAGGCGGGGGAGGCGGCGGGCGACGCGGACGCCGCGCACCAGGTCTGACCACCCGTACACTGATCGTATGCGCACTCCCGACTGACGGCGGCGGCAGCCCGCGGTCCACCCATCCATCCCCGGCCTGGGAGTGTTCCCCTATCATGATCATTTCTTCTGACATCGAACTGCGCGCGGGCGCCCGCCTGTTGCTGGAGGGCGCGAGCTTCCGGGTCAACCCCGGAGACAAGATCGGGCTCGTCGGCCGCAACGGCGCCGGCAAGACCACCCTCACCAAGGTCCTCGCGGGCGAGGGGCTGCCCGCCGCCGGCAGCGTCTCGGCCACCGGCAGCGTGGGCTACCTTCCCCAGGACCCGCGTACCGGCGACCTGGAGATGCTCGCCCGCGACCGTGTGCTGTCCGCCCGCGGGCTCGACGAGGTGCTGCGCGACCTGCGCGCGGCCGAGCTGGGGATGGCCGACGACGACCAGCGGATCCGCGACCGGGCGGTGCGCGCCTACGGGCGGCTGGAAGACCGGCTGCACGTGCTCGGCGGCTACGCGGCCGAGGCCGAGGCGGCGTCCATCGCCTCCAGCCTGGGCCTGCCCGACCGGGTGCTCGGGCAGCCGCTCGGGACGCTGTCCGGCGGGCAGCGCAGGCGGGTCGAACTGGCGCGGATCCTGTTCAGCGGGGCGGAGACTCTCCTTCTCGACGAGCCGACAAACCACCTCGACGCCGACTCGATCGGCTGGCTTCGTGATTTTTTGCGCTCGCATCAAGGTGGTTTGATCATTATCAGCCACGATGTCGGCCTGCTTGAAGCGACGGTAAACCGGGTGCTGCACCTGGACGCCAATCGTTGTGTGATCGATATCTACAACGTCGGCTGGAAGGCGTATCTGGCCCAGCGGGAGACCGACGAGCGGCGCAGGAAGCGGGAGCGCGCCAACGCCGAGAAGCAGGCGTCGGCGCTGCTGTCCCAGGCCGACCGGATGCGCGCCAAGGCCACCAAGGCCAAGGCCGCCCAGGACATGGAGCGCCGGGCCAGGCGGCTACTGGCCGGGGTCGCCGAGGAGCGCCAGGCCGACAAGGTCGCCAAGCTGCGCTTTCCCACCCCGCTGCCCTGCGGGCGCACGCCGCTCAGCGCCACCGGCCTGTCCAAGTCCTACGGCTCGCTGGAGGTCTTCACCGACGTCGACGCGGCGGTGGACCGGGGCACCCGGGTGGTCGTGCTCGGCCTCAACGGCGCGGGCAAGACGACGTTGCTCCGCATGCTCGGCGGCCTGGAAAAGCCCGACACCGGCGAGGTCCGGCCGGGGCACGGGCTGAAGCTCGGCTACTACGCCCAGGAGCACGAGACGCTCGACGCGGGGCGTTCGGTCCTGGAGAACATGCGCTCGGCCGGGCCCGACGTGCCCGACGTCGAGCTGCGCAAGACCCTCGGCTCCTTCCTCTTCTCCGGCGACGACGTGGACAAGCCCGCGGGGGTGCTGTCCGGCGGCGAGAAGACCCGGCTGGCCCTGGCCACGCTGGTGCTGTCGGGCGCCAACGTGCTGCTGCTCGACGAGCCCACGAACAACCTCGATCCGAACAGCAGGGATCAGGTGCTTTCGGCGCTTAGGTCCTATTCTGGGGCAATCGTGCTGGTTACGCATGATGAAGGCGCTGTTGAGGCGCTACAACCGGATAGGGTGATCTTGTTGCCGGACGGAGTGGAAGACGCTTGGAGTGATGAATTTTCCGATCTTGTGGCACTTGCCTGATCTTAATTTGAGCGGGTACGGATCTTTTCCCGTGGAGTAGGTAGCCGATCGGGCAGAAATGACTGATCATGGCGTGAGTAACGCTGCGGAAGTCTGGCACTACAGGAGGTACTCGTGGCCGAGACTCTGAAGAAAGGCACCCGGGTAACCGGGGCCGACCGCGAAAAACTGGCCGCCGATCTCAAGAAGCGCTACGCCGCGGGTGAGAGCATCCGCGCGCTGGCCGCTTCCACCGGGCGGTCCTACGGCTTCATCCACCGCATCCTCAGCGAGTCCGGTGTGACTCTCCGGGGGCGTGGAGGAGCCACCCGGGGCAAGTCGAAGCGCTAGCGGCCGCCTCGGAGACCGCGACCGCAGCCGCTCGTGAAACGCCGGCCGGAGCCGTCGCGTCCCGGGCCCGGTAAGGGGCTTGGACGAATGGATTCTACAGAATCTCGTTCTGGACGCGGGGATAGGCTCGGGCGTGACGGGTCAACCGACAGGTGGAGCGAGCCGAAGGCGGACGCGGAAGTTGGGGGGAGCGCGGTGATGGTCGAGGCGGGTCCGCCCGCTGCGGCCGAGCTGCGTTTCGAGGTGGACGGCAAGATCGCGAAGTACAACCCTGGACCGGCCCGCAAGGCACCGGCCAGGACCGGCGCCGACCTGCCCGAGCAGGTCCGCGTCGTCGTGATCCGTGGTGAGGGGCCGTCCTTCTCGGCGGGCATCGGCCCTCGGATGTCCCGGCTCTGAGGGGGTGCCCGGAAGCAAGCGAGCGATCAGCGGAGGCGAGGCTCGGCGAGGGGGGTCCGAGCCGCGGAACGCAGGGGTTCCGGTGACCGCGCGAGGTCACGCATCGGCGCGGACTCACGGCCCGCCCCCGTCTGCGACCTGCGAACCATGACAGATGACGCAAGGCTCTTCGGAACCGAACCGGCACTCGGGCTGGTGCCCGGCCTGACGGGCACCAGACCCACGGACGGATTCCACAGCGCCGCCCAGGGCCCCTGAGAGGGCCCGCGACCCACGACCGGGCTCACTCCCGCTCCCCGAACCGGCATCGGACCCCATCCGAATCGGCGACCGGCGAGGGGCCCGGTCGTACGGCCCGCCGGGTTCCGATCGGGGCGAGCCGCGGGGAGGGGCTTGTTCGCCCGGAGCTGATCAGGGGGCCGGCTCGTCGCCGGCGGGAATCACCGCGCGGTTTCGCGCGCTCTGCCCAGAGGACGGCCGCGCGGTGGGATTGGAATGTCCCCTCCCGCCCGTGGGCGCCGGGAAGGGGCGGGACGTATGACGATGATGGGTTCCGGAATGGGGCCGTCGATGATGCGCTCGCTGCGCCGCGACGAGTCCGTCATCAAGGAGCGGCTCAGCCCCGGCACGGTCAAGCGCATCTTCCGCTACGCCCGGCCGTACGCCGCGCAGATCGTCGCCTTCCTCGTCCTGGTGGTCGTCGCCGCGGTCGTCGTGGTCGCCAACCCCCTGCTGATGAAGGCCGTCTTCGATGACGGCATCCGGCCCGGCCGGGTCGACGTCGTGGTCTGGCTGGCCGTCGGCATCGCCGGACTGGCGCTGGTGGACGCCCTGCTCGGGCTGGCCCAGCGGTGGTTCTCCGCCAGGATCGGCGAGAGCCTGATCTACGACCTGCGCACCGAGGTGTTCGACCACGTGCAGCGGATGCCGGTCGCGTTCTTCATGCGCGCCCAGACCGGCGCGCTGGTCTCCCGCCTCAACACCGACGTCATCGGCGCCCAGCGGGCGTTGACGACGACGCTGTCCTCGGTCGTCTCCAACATCATCAGCCTGGTGCTGGTGCTCGGCACGATGCTCGTGCTGTCCTGGCAGATCACCCTGGTGGCGCTGGTCCTGCTGCCGATGTTCATCCTGCCCGCCAAGTGGGTGGGGCGGCGGATGTCCCGGCTCACCCGCGAGCAGATGGAGCTGGACGCCCAGATGAGCTCGGTCATGACCGAGCGGTTCAACGTCGCGGGCGCGATGGTCGCCAAGCTGTACGGCAGGCCGGACGACGAGGCCCGCACCTTCGCCGAGCGCGCCGAGCGGGTCCGTGACGTGGGCGTCACCGTCGCGATGTACGGCACGGTGTTCCGCGTCGGCCTCGGCCTGGTCGCCGCGCTCGCCACCGCGCTGGTCTACGGCGCGGGCGGCGCGCTGGTCATCGGCGGCGCCTTCGAGCTGGGCACGCTGATCGCGCTCTCGGCCCTGCTGATGCGCCTGTACGGCCCGCTGACCAGCCTGTCCAACGTGCACGTGGACGTGATGACCGCCCTGGTCAGCTTCGACCGCGTCTTCGAGGTGCTGGACCTGCGGCCGATGGTCGCCGAGCGGCCCGACGCCAAGCCGGTTCCCGAGGGGCCGGTGAACGTGGAGTTCGAGGACGTCCGCTTCCGCTACCCCGCCGCCTCGGAGGTCTCCCTGGCCTCTCTTGAGTCGGTGGCGCGGCCCGACAACGGCCCCTCCCAGGAGGTCCTGGACGGCGTCTCCTTCACCGCCGCCCCCGGCGAGCTGATCGCGCTGGTCGGCCACTCGGGCGCGGGCAAGACCACGATCACCTCGCTGGTGTCGCGCCTGTACGACGTGACCGGCGGGGCCGTGCTGATCAACGGGCTCGACGTGCGCGCCGCCACCCTCGCCTCGCTGCGCGACACCATCGGCGTGGTCACCCAGGACGCCCACCTCTTCCACGACACGATCGCGGCCAACCTGCGCTACGCCCGGCCCGGCGCGACCGACGAGGAGATCTGGGCGGCGCTGCGCGCGGCCCAGATCGGCGACCTGGTCCAGTCGCTGCCCGAGGGCCTGGAGACGGTCGTGGGCGACCGCGGCTACCGCCTGTCCGGCGGGGAGAAGCAGCGCCTGGCCATCGCCCGGCTGCTGCTCAAGGCGCCGCGCGTGGTCGTGCTCGATGAGGCCACGGCCCACCTGGACTCGGAGTCGGAGGCGGCCGTGCAGCGGGCGCTGAAGACGGCGCTGGCCGGCCGTACATCGCTGGTCATCGCCCACCGGCTGTCCACGATCCGGGAGGCCGACCAGATCCTCGTGGTCCAGGACGGGCGGATCGCCGAGCGCGGCCGGCACGAGGAGCTGCTGGCCCGCGGCCGGATCTACGCCGAGCTGTACCGCACGCAGTTCCAGGAGAGCTCCGAGGCCGTCGCGCCGCCCGACTAGAGGTAGCCCAGGCGGCCCAGTTCGTCGCGGGCCACCTTCTCCACCCACCCGGCGTCGGTGGCCGACAGGCGGGCGCGCCAGATCCCGGTGCGGGCGGCGGGGCCGTACAGCGGCACCGCCGAGACCCGCGCCTGCAGGAAGTCCGAGACCGAGGACATCGCGGCGACCGGGGAGGCCGCCAGATCCTCATAGCGCAGGGTGAGCAGCTGCTCGGGCGGCAGCAGGCGGCGCAGCTCCGCGCTGAGCCGCACCGCGCTGCGCCAGCGCAGCGCGCACTTGCCAGCGGCCGGCATGTCCTTCCAGCGGTCGCGGTGCTCCTCCTTGTTGACGCCGAGGAACGGGTTGGGGAACTCGGTCTCCTCGCTCAGCATCCCCGGCCGGAACCACGCCAGGCACGCCGGGTCGGCCATCATGTCCGCGGCGGTGTCCCGGCCGTCCCTGATGAGCTGCACGAACCGGGCGTCGGGGAAGGCCCGCAGCAGCGCCGGGGCGCTGTAGAGCAGGTCGGGGCTGGCGTCGCCGAACCTGGCCGGCGGCCCGGCGGGCAGGCACGGCCCCGAACCGGTGATGCCGCCCGCCTCGCGGCAGGCCGCCGCGCACTCCCCGCAGGTCTCGGGCCCGAGCTGCCAGGACTGCGCCAGCGCGTCGCGCAGCACGCGCGAGGCCCCGTCGCCACCGTTGCGCACGATGATGGACGGCTTGCGGGCGAAGGCGTACACGACGTGCGCCACCGCGCTCTTGCCCATCGTGACGTGGAAGCCGGGGGAGCGTTTGAGGGCGCGGGCGAGGAGGTCGGTCCCGGAGTGCGGCGCGCCGAGCACGAACACCGGCCGGTGGACCTTGATGCCGTTGACCACGAGGATATGGAGCGGAGGTCGCATAGGTGTGGACAGTTTGACACCGTTCGGAGTGTGCCAGGGCCATGCGGCTCAGATGCCGTCCCGCCCGCGCGCGTTCCGGCCGGTGGATCGTCCGGGGACGCCCCGGGTTGGCGGCGGGCCACCCCGTTGTGAGAGGTTCTCTGGGTATCACCCACCATATCCGGCCCGGCGGAAAGGACGACGATGGCGGACCGCGCCCGCGGCGACCGTGACCGCGCGCTCGCCCCGCCGCCGCTGCGGCCCGGTGACACCGTCGCCGTCGTGGCCCCCTCGGGTCCGCCCGACCGCGCGGAGGTCGAGCGCGGCGCCGACGTCCTGCGCAAGCTGGGGCTCACCGTCGTGTTCGGCGAGCACGTGTTCGGCGGTGGCGCGACCGGCGCTCCGCGAGAGCACCAGCGGTACCTGGCCGCCTCCGACGCCGCCCGGGCCGCCGACCTGCAGTCCGCCTGGTGCGACCCGTCGATCGCGGGCGTGGTCTGCGCGCGCGGCGGGTACGGCGCGACCCGGCTGCTCGGCCTGCTGGACTGGGAGGCGATGGCCGCGGCGGGGCCCAAGACGCTGCACGGGTCCAGCGACATCACCGCGCTGCACCAGGCGCTGGCCGTACGCCTCGGGGTGGCCGGATGCTTCGGCCCGATGCTCATGCCGCGCACGTTCGGCGGCGCGGAGGGGCCCGAGCCGACCTCCCTCGATCACCTCGCCACCGCGCTGTTCGGCACGCCCGCGCCCATCCAGGGCACGCACGCGCTGGTGCCCGGCCGGGCCGTGGCGCCGCTGGCCGGGGGCAACCTGTGCCTGCTGGCCGCGCTGTGCGGCACCGCCGACGCCCCCCGCTTCGCCGGGCGCATCGTGCTGCTGGAGGACGTCAACGAGGCCCCCTACAAGATCGACCGGATGCTCACCCAGCTCATCGCCGCCGGGGCCTTCGACGGCGTCGCCGGCTTCGCGCTCGGTACGTGGGTGGGCTGCGGCGACGCGCTGCCGGTCCTCGCCGAACGGCTGACGCCCTTCGGCGTCCCCGTGCTGGCCGGGCTTCAGGTCGGGCACGGCAGCCCACAGCACTGTGTGTGGCTTGGGGGACTTGGTGTTATTGATACCCAATCGTGCTCGCTGACCAGTCTGTTCCGCTGCTCGGACCAGGCAATGTAGGTCGAGGCCGGTCGCGAGCAGAAGGGACATGGGTGTGAGGTTCTTCCGGCGACGCCGGGATCGGGAGGCGCAGGCGAGACCGGTCGAGGAGGTGGATCTGGACTCCCTGCTCGCGCTCGTGGCCGACTCCCTCGGGTTCCGGTGCGAGTTCTCCGCCGACGGCGCGGTGATGACGCTGAGCGGGCCCAAGGACCTGGTGGTCAGGCTGACCGGGCTGCGTCGCGAGGCCGCCCGCCGTACCAGGGAGGACTGGCCGATGCTGGTCTCCGAACACCTCGCCCACACGGTCGCCGTCGCCGGTGAGCCACTGGACGCCTGCGACCTCGACCAGGTCAGGCCCCTGCTGCGGACGCGCGTGAGCCTCGCCGACGACCTGGAGGGCGAACGGGTGGTCGCCCGGCACCTCAGCCCCGACCTGATCGAGGTGCTGACCCTCGGATACGCGGGAGCGGTGCGCCCGGTGCGCCCCGAGGAGGCCGGGTGCTGGCCGATACCCGCAGGGCAGGCCCTGGACCTGGCGCTGCGCAACGCCAGGGACGACGAGCGCCTGTCGGTGGCCCGCGCCGACCTCGACGGCGTCGCCGTGTGGCGGCTCACCGGCCCCACCGCGAGCGCCGCGGCCCACCTGCGCCACCTGGACGACTACCTGCCGGTCCCCGAGGACGGCGTCCTGGTGGCGCTGCCCAGGGCGGGCACGCTGCTGATCCACCCGGTGGAGGGCATCGGCGTGGTACGCGCGATCGAACGGCTGCGGCTGCACGCCCAGCGGGAGGCCGACCGGCACACCGACGGCCTCAGCCCGCAGGTCTACTGGTGGCGCGCCGGTCGCCTCACGCTGATCAGGGCCGACGTGGTGGCCCACGACGGCCAGACCCGCCTGGTGGTCGCGCCGCCGCCGGAGTTCGCCAGACTGCTGGCCGCGATCGCGGCCCGCCCGCCCCGTTAGCGGGCGTCGCCGTTCAGCGCCCGGGCGGTGTGGATCAGCGGCACGTGGCTGAACGCCTGCGGGAAGTTGCCCACCATGCGCCCCAGCCTCGGATCGAACTCCTCGGCGAGCAGCCCCACGTCGTTGCGCAGCGCGAGCAGCCGCTCGAACAGCCGCTCGGCGTCCTTGCGCCTGCCGGTCATGGCCATCGCCTCGGCCAGCCAGAAGCTGCACGCCAGGAACGCGCCCTCGTCGCCGGGCAGCCCGTCCACCGCGTTGTCCTCGGCGGTCGGGTAGCGCAGCACGAAGCCGTCGGCGCTCAGCTCCCGCTCGATGGCGGCGATCGTGCCGTGCACCCGCGGATCGTCCGGCGGCAGGAACCCGACCATCGGGATCATCAGCAGCGCGGCGTCCAGCTCCCTGGACCCGTAGGACTGGGTGAAGGTGCCGCGCTCGGGGTCGAAGCCCTTGTCGCAGACCTCGGCGTGGATGCGGTCGCGCAGCGCCCTCCAGCGCTCCACCGGGCCGCTGCGGCCGAACCGCTCCACGTGCGAGATCGCCCGGTCGAAGGCGACCCAGCACATCACCTTGGAGTGCACGAAGTGCCGGCGCGGGCCGCGGACCTCCCAAAGGCCCTCGTCCGGCGCGTCCCAGTGGGTCTCCAGGTAGTCCAGCAGCTCGCGCTGGATGGCCCAGGCCCGGTCGTCGGGGGCCAGCCCGGAGGTCCGGGACATGTGCAGGGCGTTGAGCACCTCGCCGTAGACGTCGAGCTGGAGTTGCTCCACCGCGGCGTTGCCGATCCTGACCGGCCGGGACTCCTCATACCCCGGCAGCCAGCCGACCTCCATCTCGGGCAGCCGCCGCTCGCCCGCCACGCCGTACATGATCTGCAGGTCCTGGGCGCGGCCGGCGATCGCCCGCAGCAGCCAGGCCCGCCAGTCGCGGGCCTCGTTGAGGTAGCCCGCGCCGATCAGGGCCTCCAGGGTCATCGTGGCGTCGCGCAGCCAGCAGAAGCGGTAGTCCCAGTTGCGGATCCCGCCGATGTTCTCCGGCAGCGAGGTGGTGGGGGCGGCCACGATGCCGCCGGTGGGGGAGTACGTCAGGGCCTTGAGCGTGATCAGCGACCGGACCACCGCCTCGCGCCACGGCCCTTGGTAGGTGCAGCGCGAGACCCATTCCGACCACATCTGCTCGGTCTCGGCGAGTTGTACCTCCGCGTCCAGTTCGACCGGCATCGGCTCGTGCGAGGGGTGCCAGGTGAAGACGAACGCCACCCGCTGCCCGGCCGTGACGTCGAACGTGGCCTTGTGGGCGTAGTCGCCCCCGGTGAGCGGCACGGGGGAGTGCAGCCACACCGAGTCGGGGCCGCCGACGGCCTGCAGGTGCCCTTCGGTCCTGCGCACCCACGGCACGATGCGGCCGTAGTCGAACCTGATCCGCAGCTCGGTGGCCATCCGCACGGTGCCCGAGACGCCCTCCACGATGCGCACCACGTCGGGGTTGGCGTGCCGGGGCGGCATGAAGTCGATGACGCGCACCGTGCCGCCCTCGGTCTCCCACTCGCTCTCCAGCACCAGCGTCTCGCCGCGGTACCGGCGCCGGGTGGCCATCGGCCGGCCCTCGGGGCCGAGCCACCAGTGGCCGTTGCGCTCGCCGCCGAGCAGCGCCGCGAAGCAGGCGGGGGAGTCGAAGCGGGGCAGGCAGAGCCAGTCGATGGAACCGTCCCGACCGACGAGCGCGGCCGATTGCATGTCACCGATCAGGGCGTAGTCCTCGATGCGCATGGCTCGACGCTAGCGCGACCGGCCTCCTCCCGCGCCTGCGGCGCGGGTGCCGGAGCCAGGCGCCGGGCGAGGAACCGCATGAAGAACTGGGTGAGCGGGCCGATTGTGAGCGCGAAGACCACCGTGCCGATCCCCACGACGCCGCCGAGCAGCCAGCCCACCGCCAGGACCGTGATCTCGATCAGCGTGCGCGCCAGGCGGATGGACAGCCCCAGGCGGTGCAGGCCGGTCATCAGGCCGTCGCGCGGGCCGGGGCCGAGCCCGGCCCCGATGTAGAGCGCGGTGGCCGCGGCCACCGCGACGATCGCGGTCACCAGGAACGCCCAGCGCACCGCCAGGTGCCCGGGGGTCGGCAACAGCCACATCACCCCGTCGGCGAACAGGCCGACGAGCACCACGTTGCTGATCGTGCCGACGCCGGGCCGCTGGCGCAGCGGGATCCAGAAGACCATGACGGCCGCGCCGACCAGGATGATCCAGGTGCCGAGCGACCAGCCGGTGCGTACGGCGAGGCCCTGGTGGAAGGCGTCCCAGGGGTCGTTGCCGAGCCCGGACTCGACCTGCAGGGCGATCCCCGTGCCGTACAGCAGGAGACCGGCGTAAAGCCGCAGCAGCCGGGACGGAAGGGAACCGGTGGTGGCGGGGATTTCGCTCATGGTAGGCCCATCCTGCGCGGTCACCCGAAACCAGATAAAGGGCCAATTACGGAAAGTGGCCTTATCCTGCCAAAGGGGGTGCACCATGGAACGACATCTGAGCGGCCGGACGCTGGCCAGGCTGATCGCCCTGGACCGTCCGGAAGGTCCCTACTACCGCGCGCTCGCCGGAGCGGTGCGCACCGCGATCCTGGACGGGCGGCTGGCCGTGCGCGTGCGGATGCCCGCGGAACGCGACCTGGCCACGGCGCTCGGCGTGAGCCGCACCACGATCACCGCCGCCTACGACAAGCTGCGCGAACTCGGCTACCTCGCCAGCAGGCAGGGCGCGGGGAGCTGGACCGCGCTGCCCGACCCCGCCACCCTCGGCCCCGACGACCCCTGGCTCGCCTCGGGCGATGACGGGCTGCTGGCCATGCACTGCGCCGCGCCGCCCGCGACCGGCCTGCTGTCGGAGGCCATGACACTGGCCGCGCAGGACCTGCCCTGCCACACCCTGGGCATCGGCTACGACCCGCTGGGCCTGGCGGCGCTGCGCGAGGCCGTCGCCGCCCGCTACACGCTGCGCGGCCTCGCCACCCGGCCGGACCAGATCCTGCTCACCGCGGGCGCGCAGAGCGGCATCCACCTGGCCATGAGCCTGCTCGTGCGGCCGGGCGACCCCGTGGTGGTGGAGTCGCCGACCTACCCGCACGCCCTCGACGCCGCCCGGTACCACGCCGCCCGGATCGTCCCGGTCGGCGTGGCCGAGGACGGCTGGCACCCCGACGCGCTGGCCGAGGCGATGCGGCAGTCCGGAGCGCGGGTGGCCTATCTGGTCCCCGACTACCACAACCCGACCGGCAGGCTGATGGACGACGCCACCCGCGCGGCCGTGACCGGGGCCGCCCGCCGGGCGGGCACCACGCTGCTGATCGACGAGTCCTGGGCCGAGCTCGGGCTCGACGACACCCCGCCCGCCGCGCCGATGGCGGCCTTCGACACCGACAACCGGGTGATCACCATCGGTTCGGCCTCCAAGCTGTGGTGGGGCGGCCTGCGCGTCGGGTGGGTGCGCACCACGGCCGAGCGGGTGCGCCGGATGGCCCGGCTGCGCGCCGCGATCGACATCGCCGGGGCGCCGTTCCAGCAGCTCGTCGTGGCACGGCTGTTCGAGCGCATCGAGGAGGCCCGCGCCGAGCGCAGGCGCGGGCTGCTGGCCTCCCGCGAGGCGCTGGTGGCCGCTCTGCGGGCCCGGATGCCCGGCTGGCACTTTCGGATACCGGAGGGCGGCGGAGTGCTCTGGGTGCGCCTTGAGGGCCCTGTGGCCACATCGCTGGCGGCCGCCGCCGCGTCTCATGGCGTACGGCTGGCGCCGGGGCCGTGGTTCGGCGTGGAGGGCACGCTGGAGTCCTACCTGCGCCTGCCGTACACCCAGCCGCCCCAGGTGGTCGGCGAGGCCGTGGCGCGCCTCGCGGCGGCCAGGGCGGGCGAACCGGGCCGGGCACGGGGCCGGGCCGCGGACTCGCTCACTCCCGCGCTGTGAGCGCGGCGCGGTCCCACATCAGCCCGCGCAGGCCGCGGGTGAACATGAACAGCGCCGCCCCCGCGCACAGCGCGACCGCCGCGAGGGTGAGGAAGTACGCCTGCTGCGACATGTGGGCCAGCAGCCGCCCGGTCTGCCCGCCGACCGCGTCCCCCACGGCCGTGGACAGGAACCACACGCCCAGCATCTGGCTCTGGAAGGCGCGCGGGGCCAGGTGGGAGGTCACCGACAGCCCCACCGGGCTCAGCGCCAGCTCCCCGAACACCTGCACCAGATAGACCGCCACCAGCCACCACACCGTCACCCTGGCCGTCTGCGCCAGGCCCGCGGCCACCGCCATCAGCGCGAAGCTCAGCCCGACCATCAGCAGCGCGAACCCGAACTTCTGCGAGGCGGTGACCCGGTCGCCCAGCCATACCCACGCCAGCGCGAACACCGGCGAGAAGATCAGAATGAACAGCGGGTTGAACGCCTGCGTCGTGGCCGCCTGGATGCCCACCCCGAAGATCGAGAGGGTGGTGTGGTGCTGGGCGAACAGGTTGAGCACGCTCGGCGACAGGTCGTAGATCATCCAGAAGATCGCGGCGGCGGCGAACAGCCAGACGTAGGCGCGCATCCGGGCCCGCTCCCCGGCGGTGAGGCCATGGTCGCCGAACAGGATGTACGCGAAGCAGGCCACCGGGACGGCGACGATCCCGGCGGTCAGCACCACCGTGAGCCGGTCCAGCGTGAACGTGCCCGAGACCGCCCACAGCACCGCCCCGCCCGCCGCCAGGGCCGCCGCGCCGCCCGCCAGCCGGGCGAACGCCGCCCGCTCGGCGCAGGTCAGCCGGTGTTCCGGCCGCACGCCCGCGTCGCCCAGGTGGCGCTGCCCGCGCACGTACCAGACCAGGCCCAGCGCCATGCCCACCGCCGCCGCGCCGAAGCCCAGGTGCCAGCGGTTCCCGTCGGCCAGCCAGTCGCCGACCACGAAGGGCGCGGCGAACGCGCCGACGTTGATGCCGAAGTAGAAGATCGAGAACCCGGCGTCCCTGCGGGCGTTCTCGTCGGGCGGGTAGAGCCTGCCCACCATGCAGGAGATGTTGGGCTTGAGCAGCCCGGTCCCGGTCACGATCAGCGCCAGCCCGGCCCACACCAGCGCCGGGCCCTCAAGCGGCACGGCCATGCCGATGTGCCCCGACATGATGATCAGGCCGCCGATCAGGACCGCGCGGCGGGCCCCGAGCACCCGGTCGGCGAGCCACCCTCCGGGCAGCGCGAGCAGGTAGACCAGCGCGCCGTAGATGCCGACCACCGCGATCGCGGTCGGCTCGGTCAGCCCCAGGCCCCGCGCGGTCACCGGGGCGACCAGGAACAGCGCCAGGATGCTGCGCAGGCCGTAGTAGCTGAACCGCTCCCACATCTCGGTGCCGAACAGCGTGGCCAGGCCGCGCGGATGCCCCAGGACCCGCTCGCCGCGCGGGCGTGCCTCCCCCAGAGCATCCGCTGTCATGCCCTGCCCCCTGATCGTGGCCGAGGCCGGCCGTCGTGGACGAGTGGTGGATGAATGCCCGTATCGCCGCTGGTCACGCCTTACTTCCCGGCCGGTGCGGAGACTTGTCCGCGGGCGGCGGGTGTGGTCCGATGCAGGCGACTGGCGGGCGAGCGCTGCGGAGGTGCGCCATGGCCGGTGCCCGGGTGCGCGAGGAGCGGGCCGAGATCGAGGCGGAGGTCGCCGGTCGTACGCTCTGCGAACGGCTCGCCTGGGTCGCCCGCGCCCACCCGGACGCCCCCGCCTACTCCGACCCGGTCGCGGACGGCTGGTCCACGATCACCTACGCCCAGGCCAGGGAGCGGGTCCTGGACATCGCCGCCGGGTTCGCGGCGATCGGGGTCGAGCCGGGCGACGCGGTGGCGTTGATGATGGCCAATCGCAGCGAGCACGTCCTGGCCGACCTCGGCGCGGTCCACGCGGGCGCCACCCCGTGCTCGGTGTACGCCACGTTCGCGCCCGAGCAGGTCGGCTACGTGGCCGCGCACGTCGGCGCGAAGGCGGCCGTCCTCGGCGGCCCGGCCGACCTCGCGCGCTGGGAGCCGGTGCTCGGCCGGCTGCCCGCGCTGCGCCGGATCGTGATGCTCGGCGGCACGCCCGCGTCCGGCCCGTTCCTCTCCTGGGAGGAACTGCTCAGGCGCGGCCGGGCGTTCCGCGCCGCCCGCCCCGCCGTCATGGAGTCCCGCCGGCGCGCGGTGACGCCGCAGAGCGTGGCGACCGTCCTGTACACCTCGGGCACCACGGGCGATCCCAAGGGCGTGCCGCTCACGCACGCCAACCTGGCCTACCAGGTCGCCGTCGTCGAGCGCATGACCGAACTACCGGACCTGGCGTCCCAGATCTCCTACCTCACCTACGCCCACGCCGCCGAACGCGTGCTGAGCCTGTACCTTCCGCTGTCGAAGGCCGCCCACGTCCACTTCTGCCCGGACCTGGCCGACCTGGGGGCGACCCTCGCGCGGGTCGAGCCGATGATGTTCCTGGGCGTGCCGAGGATCTGGGAGAAGCTGGCGGCGCGGCTGCGCGCGGTGTTCGCCGCCGAACCGTCCGCCCGGCGCGAACGCCTGCGCGCGGCGATGGCCGCGGGCCTGGCCCACGTCGAGGGCGCCCAGTACGGCCGGACCTCCTCCGCCGAGACCGAGGCGGCCTACCGGGAGGCGGACCGCGCGGTCCTCGCGGACGTACGCGCCATGCTCGGCCTCGGCCGCGTCCACTGGGCCGCCACCGCCGCCGCGCCGATGCCGCCGGACGTCCAGCGCTTCTTCGCCGGGCTCGGCCTCAACGTGCTCGGCCT
The DNA here is from genome assembly GCF_003315795.1 of Spongiactinospora rosea. GTDB lineage: Bacteria > Actinomycetota > Actinomycetes > Streptosporangiales > Streptosporangiaceae > Spongiactinospora > Spongiactinospora rosea. Next base: position 300,758 of record NZ_QMEY01000006.1, on the reverse strand, counting down.
GTACGGCATGACCGAGACCGCGGGCGCGATCACCGCCAACACCCCCTCCCGCCACCGGCTGGACACGGTCGGCAGGCCCGGGCCGGGCGTGGAGGTCCGCATCGCGGGCGACGGTGAGATCCTGACCCGCAGCCCGCTCAACACGTCCGGCTACCTCGGCGACCTCGCGGCCACGGCCGCGCTGCTGGACCCGGACGGCTGGCTGCGCACCGGCGACCTGGGGAGCATGGACGCCGACGGGTTCGTGCGGGTCGTCGACCGCAAGAAGGAACTGATCATCACCTCCGGCGGGGAGAACATCTCCCCGGCCACCATCGAGAGCCTGCTGAAGGAGCATCCGCTGATCGGCCAGGCCCTCGCCTGCGGCGACGGACGCCCGCACCCGGTCGCCGTGCTCACCCTGGACGCCGAGTCCGCCCCGGCGTGGGCCCGCGCGCGGGGCATCGCGGCGGACTCCTTGCCCGGGCTCGCCGCCCACCCGGAGGTCCTGGCGGAGGTGGCGGCGGCGGTCGGCGCCGCGAACGCCCGGCTGGCCCGGGTCCAGCGGGTCAAGCGCTGGCGGCTGATCCCGGCCGAGTGGACCGTGGAGACCGGGGAGTTGACGCCGAGCCTGAAGCTGAAACGGCGGGTGATCCACGCGAAGTACGCGGATGTCATCGACTCCATGTATCCGGGGCATTAGGGGAATTCGGCCTTGCCGTAGCGCGCCCGGTGCGGGGCCGATCGGGGGCTTTGCCGTGCCGGGTGTGTGTCGGGGGCTCTGGCATTACCTGGCGGTTCATACCGTCTTGATCATGACTCAGAGACTTCTTCTCACCTCATTCGCGGCGGGCGCGCTCGTCGCGCCCATGCTCGTGCAGGCGACACCCGCCGCGGCTGAGGAGCTGGAGATCGGCTCGATCACGGTACGGCCCGCGCATCCGGTCGTCGGGGCGAAAGGGTCCGTGCGCATGGTGATCGACGTGGTGGCGCGTGGCGCCGTCGGGCGCGACGGCGTCACCATCAAGGTCGAACCGGGACGCCCGGAGCCGCCGGCCCCGCCTCCCGATCGGCCCGGCTCCGGCTCCCCGGACCCTGACCTCACCGACCCCGGCTCAACGGCCCCGGACCCCGCCGACCCGGGCACGGCCCCTGACCCACGCCCCGATCCGCGCCCCGATCCGCGCCCCGACCCCAGATCCGAACCCCGGCCCGATCCGAGAAGCGAGCCCCGGCCCGACCCGCGTCCCGACCGTCCGCCCCCGCGGCCGATGGGGCCGCGTCCCCGCCCGCAGGACCCCGGCCAGGCAGGTCCCCGGCCGCCCGCCGTGCCTCCCGCGGCTCCGGACGACTCCGCGCCGCAGGACCCCGGGCCGGAGGACCCGGCGGGCACGTCAGGCGACTCCCAGCAGCCCGTGCACTCCGGGCACGAGCCCGTGATCCGGCCCGCGACTCCCGGGCAGTCCACCTCTCCCGAACGGGTCGAGTTCAGGCCCCCCATGCGCCCTGAGGAGTTCGGCAGGCCGGGCCTGATCGGCCGGTCCGTGGGATCGGCGCGCCTGGCCACCGGCATGGCGAACCCGACGCCGCCGCGGGACACCAGAGAACCCGGCAGGGCGGCCAAGAAACGCCAGAAGACGCAGTCCGGCAGGCCCGCCCACCGGGACCTCCCGGACTGGGCCGTCCGGCCCGGCCGCCACGACCGCCCGCACAGGGGCCCGGTGAGCATGCCCGGCCGCCCGGATCGTCCGGGCAGGGACGAGGCCGCTCCGCCCAGTCGTCCCGGCAGGGACCAGGTCGGAATGCCGGGCCGTCCGGACAGGGGTCCGGTGAGCATGCCGGGCCGTCCGGATCGCCCGCGCAGCGATGAGGCCGCTCCGCCGGGCCGTCCGGGCAGGGGGCCGGTGGGGATGCCGGGCCGCGTGGACAGGGCGGAACGGGAGCAGGCCGATGAGCAGTGGCGTGCGGATCGGTCCGGGAAGGAGCGGGAGCCCGCCGAGCGGGCGCTGAACCCCGCCGGGCCCGTACGCCCCGCGCTGCCCCAGGAAAGGCCGCTGCACCCGATCCATCCCGCGGTGCCGCCCACAGGTGACCGGTACCCCGTGGTGCCGCACCGGGGCCACACCCACCCCACCGTGCCGCAGCAGGACATCGGCCACGGAGGGACGCTGGCGCCCGCGATGCCCGGGGCGGCGATCCACCACGCCGCCTACGCCACCGCCCGGCTCGCCTCCGACTGGCGTACCTGGCGGTTCCTGCCCGCCAAGGCGCTGGACCGCAGGTACCCGGCGGGCCGCTGGACGGTCACCGCGACGGCGCACGGCGCGGGCGGTGAGGAGGTCACCGCGCGCACGTCGTTCTGGCTGCGCAGGGAGACCCGGCTGACCTCCGCCGAGGCGGTGCCCGCGGGCGGCGGCCGGGCGGGCAAGGTCCGGGTGCGCGGGGTGCTCACCCGGGTCGACCCCAAGGGTCTGCTCGACTACGCGCCCTTCCCGGAGCAGCAGGTGATGATCGAGTTCAGGCGTCCGGACGGCGTGCAGTGGACCCGCCTCGCCACCGTGACGACCGACCGCCGGGGCCGTTTCGCGCGTACCGTCGCCGCCCCCTCGTCCTCGACGGGGACCGGGCAGTGGCGGGTCAGGTACACCGGAAGCGGGCGTTACGCAGGGAAGATCGCTGATCTGAAGAACTCGCCGCAGAGATAGGCGAATGGATCGATTCGCCGTGATCGAATCGTGACCATGATCGGTACAACATCGTGGATGCTCTACCCGTCCTTGGTTACGGGTATGCACCTTGAGGCATGCCTTTTCCTATCGGGAGAGGAAGTCAGCATGTTGCGACGTACCGTAGCGGCGACCGTCGCGGCGGCGGCCCTGGGAGCCTTCGGGCTCGCCACGGCCGCCCCCGCCGCGGCCGACAGCCCGGTCGACGTCGGGCAGACGCAATTGTCGTTCGACGCCGGTCCCGAGCCCATCCACAAGGGACGCACCCTGTACCTCCGTGGCAAGCTCAAGGTCCAGTGCAGCGACGACTATGTCGACGGCCTCACGTACGTGATCCACTCCGACTCCTGCGACGACCAGGAGAGGTGGCACCGGCTGGGCTGGAAGGAGATCGACATCCTCTTCCAGCCGAAGGGCTCCTACAGGTGGCACCACGTGGAGTCGGTCAGGACGCGCGGCGACGGCTCGTTCTCGACCAGCGTCCGGGCCCGCTGGTCCGGCACGTGGCGCGCGGTCTTCGACGGGGCGCGGCACCTCGCGCCCTCCGAGGCCAGCGACTACGTCAAGGTCTACGGCGGTCACCGCTATGACGGCGACCCCATCCGGCCGGGCGGCTCCAGCCGCTGACAGGCGCGGTCGACCGTCATCGGCGGGACGCCCGGCTCCCCGGAGCCGGGCGTCCCGCTTTTTGACCCGCCCGAGGCCCCTACCTGACGGAATCTGACAGGTACGGCGGGCAGCATCCCTCCCATGGTGAACGCGAGCGGCGTATTCAACGTCGACACATGGGACGAGGACCCGTACGACCAGCGCGAGGGCGCCAAGCTCGCCCGCGTCCGCGTCGGCAAGACCTTCCAAGGGGGCCTGGAGGGCACCAGCACGACCGACATCATCACGGTGGTGTCCGCCGACGACGCCCCGCTGGCCTACTCCGGCATCGAGCGCTTCACGGGCACGGCGTCCGGCCGCCGGGGCTCGTTCGTCCTCCAGCACACCGCCACGGCGGGACCGGGCGGCGAGGGCGAACTGGCCTGGCGGATCGTGACCGGCACCGGCACCGGTGAACTGACCGGCATTCGCGGCGAAGGACGGATCGACATCGCCCCGGACGGCACACATTCCTATGCCCTCGAATACGAACTGGGCTGACCCACCCATAAAGAAGAGCTTGCCGGGGAATGTGTGAATTGACCGGATCGATGTCCGGGAGACATGCCCGTCATCGCCGGGACCGTCCCGAGCGAAACCTTCCATCCAACCATGTCCGGGCATCCAGGGGGTTACGCGCCGGGGGATCTTCCGACACCCGGCGCGGGCGTGAGAGCGGTGTACACGGGCGCGGGGGCCGCGCTCTCTAGAGAACTCCCTGGTGGACGGGGTTGTCGGTATTCGGGCGATAAATCCTGCAAAGAGGTCGATCGTGGATTATTGCGGAATAGTAGGCAGGGGGAAATCCACGGGATTAATTTTCTAACGCCCGGGCGTAGTCGGAGTGGCCGATGCTAATGTCTTCTCGTCGTAATTCGGCTTTTCGATCCCTACGCGAGACAAGGCTCGTGGGATGCCAGCAAGATCTGTCTTCGGCCGTGCCCCGGCGGAGAGCGTGCCCCACATCGCGCTGTTCGCCGGACACGGCGAGACCACCCGGGCGTTGCGCGCGATCGACTGGGCGGCGACGCCACTGGGCGGGCCCGGCGACTGGCCCGAGGGGCTGCGGACGGGGCTCTCCATCAGCCTGGGCGCGGCCGTGCCGATGGCGGTCCTGTGGGGCCGCGATCTCCGCCAGATCCACAACGACGCCTGCCTGCCGCTGCTCGGCGCGGCGCGGGCGGCCGGCGCGCTGCTGCGGCCCGCCGCCGAGTGCTGGTCGCCGGTGTGGGCGGCGCTGGGCCCGCTCGCCGAGCGGGTGATGCGCGACGGCGAGGCGGGCCGGATCGGCGGCCAGGTCCCCGGTGTGCCGTTCCCCGCCGATCGGGGGCTCGGCGGCGAGCGGGTCTACACGATCTGCTGCGCGCCGCTGCCCGGCCGCGACGGCGAGGTCGGCGGCGTGCTCTGCACCTTCCACGACACCACCGGCCACGACACCACCGGCGCCCCGGCGTACACCGCGGCGGGCGCGCTTGCGCCGCGCCCGCGGGCTGCCCCGGCCGACCCGCCGGCCGTGGTGCGCGACGAGCGGGTCCTGCTGGTCGTCGACGACCCCGAGATGCGCGACTACCTGGAGCGGGTCCTCGGCGAGCACTGGACGACCCGGGCGGTGACGTCCGGCGCGGAGGCGATCGACCTCATCAGGGCGGAGGCGTTCGGCATCGTGCTGGCCGACTCCGACGCGCCCCAGGCCGACGGCGTCGATCTGGTCGCCGAGATCCGCGCCGACCCCCTGACCGAGTCGCTGCCCGTGGTGCTGCTCTCGGCCCGCGCGGGCGAGGAGGTCTCCGGCGGCCTGCGCACCGGGGCCGACGATCACCTGATCAAACCGTTCTCCGGCAAGGAGCTGGTGGTCAGGGTCGGCGCGCACCTGATCATGGGGCGGCTCCGCCGCACCCGCGAGATCCGCCTGTCGCCGGGGGAGGAGGGGTTCCGGGCGCTCGCCGACGCCGCGCCCGCGCTCGTGTGGGCCGCCGACGCCGCCAGGCGCTGCGAGTTCGTCAACCGCGCGTGGTGCGAGTACACCGGGCGCACCGCCGAGCAGGAGGTCGGCCACGGCTGGATGGACGGCGTGCATCCCGGCGACCTGCCGCTGATCTCCGGCACGACCTACGACGAGTTCGCCCGGCGGGCGCCGTTCGACCTCGAATACCGGCTGCGCCGCGCCGACGGCTCCTACGGCTGGCTCGCGGTCCGGGGCGTGCCGCGGGTCGATCGCGACGGCGAGTTCGCCGGGTTCGTGGGGGCCTGCGTGGACATCACCCGCCGCAAGCGCCACCAGGAGCGGCTGGGCGTCCTCGCCGAGATCACCACGGCGCTCGACGCCACCGACGCGCTGAGCGAGCGGCTGACCAGGACGGGCACGACCCTGACCACCCGGTTCGCCGACCAGTGCAGCGTCGAGGTGAGCGGCCCCGACTCCCGCACCTGGCGGCTCATGCACGCCAGGGCGGGCACGGGCGAGCCGGAGGTACGGGTGCCCGCCGAGACGCTGGAGCGCTGGCTGGAGGCGGGCGCGCAGCCGTCCCCCGCGCCCGGGGCGCCCGGCGCCTGCCCGGACACCCCGAACACGATCGTCAGCCCGATCACCGTTCACGGCCGCGTCCTCGGCGCGCTCACCCTGGTCGGCGGCGACGGCCGCGCGCCCTACGACGGCGAGGACCGCGTGGTCGCCGCCGAGCTGGCCCGGCGGCTGGCGCTGCACCTCGACTACGCGCGGCTGCTCCACGTCGAGCGGCTGGCCCGCCGCACGGTCGAGTCCGCCGCGGCGCGCGGCGCCCGGCTGCAGGAGCTGACCGCGAGCCTGTCCCGGGCGCTCACCGTGGAGCAGGTCGCGGGTGTGGTCGCCGGGCACGCCAAGGCCGTGCTGGACGCCGACGCGGTGGTGGTCATGCCCACCGCGGGCCGTTCGCTGACCACGGTGGCCGTGGCGGCGGCCGGTGACGAGGCGTGGGCCGCCGAGCCCGCCCGCGACGCCGACCACCCGCTGGCCCGCGCGATGCGCGACCGCACGCCGCGCTGGACGGCGGACGGCGTGGCGGGGCTCGCCTCGCTGCCGCTCGCGGTGGGCACCCAGGTGGTCGGCGGCCTCGCCGTGCGCCTGGCCGAGCCGCGCGAGTTCACCGCCGAGGAGCAGGAGGAGCTGACCGCCATCGCCGGCCTCGGCGCGTACGCACTGCAGCGGGCCGGCCGCTTCGACACCGAGCACCGGATGGCCGCCACCCTCCAGCGCAGCCTGCTGCCCGACCGGCTGCCCAACGTCCCGGGGCTCACCACCTGGGCCAAGTACCTCACGGCCAGCGCCGAGGTGACCGTCGGCGGCGACTGGTACGACCTGGTCCCGCTGGAGGACGACCGGGTCGCGGTGGTGATCGGCGACGTGTCCGGCAACGGGGTGACCGCCGCCGCCATCATGGGGCAGATCCGCAGCACCCTGTCCGCCTACCTCCTGGAGGGCCACGATCCGGCCACGGCGCTGGCCAAGACCGCCCGGATGGCCGAACGCCTCGGCCCCGAGCTGATGACCACCGTCTGCTGCGGCGTCCTGCACCTGTCCAGCGGCCGGTTCGAGTACGCCAACGCGGGCCACCCGCCGCCGCTGGTGCGCTGCCCGGACGGGCGGATCCGGACCCTGCGCAGCGCCGTCGCCCCGCCGCTCGGCGTCGGCGGCCCTGACGACTACGGCTCCTTCACCGAGACGCTGCCGCCCGGCTCGGTCCTCGTCATGTACACCGACGGGCTGGTCGAGCGCCGTGGCGAGCCGATCGACCTCGGAATGCGCCGCCTGACCGCCAGGCTGGCCACCGCCCCCTCCTCGCTGGAGGGGCTGGGGGAGCGGCTGATCTCGCTGGTCGGGCCGCCGGGCAGCGACGACACGGCGGTGCTGCTGATCCGCACCAGCGGCAGGCCGCTGGACCTGGAGCTTTCGGTCCCCGCCGCCCGCGGCGACCTGGGCGACCTGCGTCACCGCCTGTCGCGCTGGCTGCGGGTGGCGCACCTGTCCCGGCTGGAGGAGTACGAGTTCCTGCTGGCGTGCAGCGAGGCGGTGGCCAACGCGGCCGAGCACGGCCACAGGTTCGGCGACGGGGCGATCTCGGTCAGCGGGCGGATCACCGCCGGCCTGGTGACGATCAAGGTGCGCGACGGCGGCGGGTGGCGCGACCCGCACCCGTCCGACCGGGGCAGGGGCATCGCGCTGATGCGCGCGGTGATGGACTCGGTGAGCATCGACCAGACCGGCGATGGCACCACGGTGCGGATGCGCCGCCGCTTACCGGGCAAGGAACCGGCCTGATCAGCATGGGAATCGCCCCCCGCGGCCGGTCGTCGCACGGCGGGCACGACCTGCCGGACCTCGCGCGCGGCCGACGCCAAGGCGCTGCTCCGCTGGTTCGTGGGCGAGGTCCCCGCGGCGGGACCAACACCCGCGACCCGCCTCAGGCGAGCAGGTTGACCGCGGTGCGGAAGACGGCGGGCAGCCGCTGGGCCGCCGGGACGATCGCCCTGGCGCCGCCGGGCACGCGGGTGGCCCACAGCAGGCCCTCGGTGAGCAGCCGGTGCCGCCGCGACAGCCGCCGCCACGCCGCCTCGTACGCCTGCGGCCGTCCGGCCAGCAGGCAGCCGACCATCGCCCGCGCCGACAGCACGGCGAGCGAGACGCCCTCGCCGGTGAGCGCGTCGGTGTACCCGGCGGCGTCTCCGACCAGCAGCACCCGCCCGGCCACCCGGGCGCGGGCCCGCCTGCGCAACGGACCGGCCCCGCGTACCTTGCCGTCCGGCGGTCCGGACAGGCGGGCGCGCAGCGCGGGGAAGCGGGCCAGGTGCGCGTCGAAGGAGAGGCGCTGCGAGCTGAGCACGGCCACGCCGACCAGGCCGTCACCGACCGGGGTCACGTACGCCTCGCCGCCCGGCGCCCAGTGCACCTCGACGAAGTCGGTCCACGGCGCGACGCGGTAGTGACGGCGCAGCCCGTACCTGCGGGGCCGGGTGTCGGGGACGTCCAGGCCGAGCGCGGCGCGCAGCGGCGAGCCCAGGCCGTCGGCGGCGACGAGCCACCGGCCGCGCATCCCGGCGGCCCGGACGCCCGCGTGGTCCTGGCTCACCCGGTCGATCCGGCCGCGGACGATCCGCACCCCGAGTTCTTCGGCCCGCCGGTGCAGCACGGCGTGCAGCGCGGTGCGCCGGACGCCCAGGCCGGGCCCCACGTCGAAGTCGGCCTGCGCCCGGTGGGCGGGCGAAAGGTAGCGGATGCCGCGCAGCGGCCTGCCCTGCGGGTGGACGCCCATCGCGCGCAGCGCGGCCAGGCCCGTCGGCATCAGCCCCTCGCCGCACGCCTTGTCCACCGGCGCGTCCCTCGGCTCGACGACCACGGCCTCCATCCCGGCCAGCGCCGCGTGCACGGCGGTCGCCAGGCCCGCCGGGCCGCCACCGGCCACCAGCAGGTCGATCACGGCGCGGCGGGCGCCGAGGCGGCGGTGGTGAGCGCGGCCTCCTCGCCGCGGATCCGCACGATCATCAGGACCGCGTTGAGCGCGGTGAAGGCCACCGCGGTGACCCACGCGCCGTGGACCAGCGGCAGGGCCGCCCCCTCCACGGCCACCGCGACGTAGTTGGGGTGGCGCAGGTACCGGTACGGCCCGCCGGTGACCAGCGGCAGCCCCGGGATCACCACCACCTGGGTGTTCCAGCGCCGCCCGAGCGTGGCCACGCACCACCAGCGCAGCCCCTGCGCGGCGATGACCAGGGCGAGCATCGGCCAGCCCAGCGCGGGCGCGAACGGCCGGCCGGCCAGCGCCACCTCCAGCGGACAGGCCACCAGCAGCCCGGTGTGCAGGGCCACCATCCACGGATAGTGGCCCCGCCCGCTGACCACGGCGCCGCGAGCCAGGCTCCAGCGCAGGTTACGGCGGGCGACCACCAGCTCGGCGAGGCGTTCGGCCCCGACGAGCAGGATCAGGACGAGGTACCCGATCGGCATGGCACGACCCTATGCCCTGGATCACCAGCGGAGCAGGACCAACTCGGCGCAGAATCCCGGGCCCATCGCGATGAGCAGCCCGGGGGTCCCGGGCGGGGGCGGCGGGCGCAGCCGCAGTGTGTCGTGCAGCACGTGCAGCACGGACGCCGAGGAGAGGTTGCCGATGGCGGCGAGCGAACGCCAGGTGACATCGAGCGCGCCTGGCGGCAGGCGCAGGGTCTCCGCGACGGCCTCCAGCACCTTGGGGCCGCCGGGATGGCACACCCACGCGGTGATGTCGGCGGTGGTCAGGCCGTGGTCGGCCAGGAAGCCGTGCACGTCCTCGGCGAGGTGGGCGCGCACGACGCCGGGGACGCTCGCGTCCAGCACCACCCGAAAGCCGGTGTCGCGCACGTCCCAGCCCATCACCCGCTCCGAATCGGGGTAGAGCCGGCCACGGGTGGCGACGATCTGCGGGCCCTCTTCGCGCCCGCCCGCCGCCCGGTCGCCGCTGACCACCACGGCGGCGGCCCCGTCGCCGAACAGCGCCCCGGCGACGAGGTTGGCCACCGAGGCGTCCTCGCGCTGCACGGTGAGCGAGCACAGCTCCACCGAGAGCAGCACGGCCACGTCGCCGGGGCGGCCGAGCAGGTAGTCGTGCAGCCGGGCCAGGCCCGCCGCGCCGGCCACGCAGCCCAGGCCGAACACCGGGATGCGCTTGAGGTCGGGGCGCATGCCGAGCCGGGCGGCCAGGCGGGCGTCCACGGAGGGGGCGGCGATGCCGGTCACCGAGGTGAACATGATCAGGTCCACGTCGCGCGGGGTGAGCCCGGCCGCGGCGAGCGCCGCGCCGACCGCTTCGGCCCCGAGGTCCACCGCGGTGTCGATGAAGACCGAGTTGGCCGCGCCGAAGCCGTCCAGCTTGGCGTAGTGCGCAAGCGGCAGGGCGAGGTTGCGGTGCTCCACCCTGGCGCTCGCGTGCAATCGGCGCAGCAGCCGACGGTCGCCGCCCTCCGGCAGGCACAGGTCGGCGAAGGCGTCGGTGATCTCGTCCTGCGGGTAGCGGTTGGGCGGGAGGGCTCCCCGAACGGCGGTGATTCGCGGCATCTGTGGTAATTCCCCCCGCTTCAAGGTCAACGATTTTCAGCGTACGTCGCCGTCCGGGCGGTCAGGGGGCTCCGCGCCCCGGCGCGCCCGGCGCTTCGCGTACCCGGCGGGGAAGCGCCCGCGCGCTCTACGATCGGCCAGATGACGACCATCGCGGTCCGGCGTGTCACGGGGCTCGCGGGAGCCTGCCATCCGGGGCCGACCGTCGTGGTGACCGGGCTGGTGACGGCGCTGGCCGCGATCGCCGGGCGCGATCCGGCGGGCTGCGCCCTGGCCGGCGCGGCGGTGCTGGCCGGGCAGCTCTCCATCGGCTGGGGCAACGACGCCGTGGACGCCGGGAGGGACGCGGCGGCGGGGCGTACGGACAAGCCCGCGGCCCGTGGGTCGGTCGATGACGGCGTCGTGCGGGCGGCCGCGGTGGCCGCGCTGCTCTGCTGCGTGCCGCTGTCGCTGGCCTCCGGAGCGGCGGCGGGCGTGGCGCACCTGCTCGGCGTCGGCGCGGGGTGGGCCTACAACCTCGGGCTCAAGGCGACCGCGCTGTCCTTCCTGCCGTACGCGGCCGGGTTCGCCGCGCTGCCCGCGTTCGTCGCGCTCGGCCTGCCCGGCGCGCCCTGGCCCGCCTGGTGGGCGGTGCTCGCCGCCGCGCTGCTCGGCGTGGGCGCGCACCTGGCCAACGTGCTGCCCGACATCGACGGCGACCTGGCCGCGGGCGTGCGCGGCGGGCCGCAGCGGCTCGGCCGCGCCCGGACCCGGGTGCTCCTTCCCATGCCGCTGCTGGCCGCCACCGCGCTGCTCGCCCTCGCCCCGCCCGGCGGCCCCGGCCCGGCCGGTTGGGCGGCCCTGCCCATCGCGGTGGCCGCCACCGCGGCCGGTCTCACCGCCGCCCGCCGCCGCCCTCGCGCCCCGTTCTGGGCGGCCGTCGCGGTGGCGGCGGTGGACGTCGCGCTGCTCCTGGCCACGGGCGGTGACATCACCCGCTGACGGCGACCCCTGCGCGCGGGCGTGGGCGGCCGTCGCGGCGGCGGCGGCATCACCCGCCGACGATGGCCCCCGTGCGCATCGTCAGGGGCGGATCCGCAGGGTGCGGGTCTGGTGGCGGCCCAAGTCCACTGTGACGGTGTCGCCGTCCAGCGGCAGCGCCGCGCCGTTCTCCTCAAGCGGCGAGACCTCCAGGACCGACCCGGCCGGTACGGCGAGCCGCAGCGGCACGGTGACCGGATCCGGCCCGGTGCCGCGCAGCCGCACGATCACGCCGTCGCCGTCGCCGGCGGGCTTGATCGAGGTCTCCACGCCCAGCCCCTCCGGAACCTCCGCGAAGCGGCCCGAGGCCGCGCCGAACCGCCGCTGGTCGCGCAGCACGATCGGCGGCGTCGACGCCTCGGCGGCGAACCGCCCGGCCGCCACCGGGTCGCCCGGCCCCGCGTGGGTGGTGAGCCGGAACCGCAGCGGTACCTCCCCCTCCTGCGCGGCCCGGAAGTTGACCATCCAGTGGTTGTTCAGCGCCCACGACATGATCGTCGGACTCTCCGGTTCGAGCCGTTCGGCGATCTTGCCGGTGGTGATCCCGCCGAGCTGGACCAGGGGCGCGTCCAGCGGCACCACGGTCACGCCGTGCCGGTCGTCGCTGACGTCGGCCCAGCGGCGGATCGGGTACCAGTCGAAGGACACGCCGGGCAACTGGTCGTCATTGGGCGCGCACGGCACGCCGTTGAGGTCGAGCAGGAACCCGAACCCGTCCGGGTCCAGGCCGATGGGGAAGGCGATGTAGACGGACTCGGGATCGGTGTGCGGCTCCTTGTCCAGCAGCCAGTCCACGTGCAGCGCCTTGACGCGCGACTCAAGGGCGAACACGCACCGGGCCGAACGCACGCCGGGCGCGGAGACGTCCACCTCCACGACGGCACGCCCGTGCTCGGCCTCGGCCGGATGGACGGTCACCTCCCGCGCCCCGGCCCGCCGCAGGGGCGGGTCCGCCTGCCAGTAGCCGAAGTCCCAGCTCGCGAAGTCCTGGAGGTACAGGGCGTCCCGGCCGCGCTCGTCCGCGACGGTCTCATGGACGTACTCGCCGATCCGCCTGCCCTCGTGCTCCCCGGCGAAATCGTGCCCGAGCGCCTTGTCCACCCAGGAGGCGACGGTCCCGGTGGCCGGGTCGATCTCCACCCGATAGTGGGCGTTCTCGATGACCGTGCCCTCGGCCCGCAGGTCGTCCTGGTCGATCCCGGCCTCCGGGTCCACGAACGCGTAGCCCAGGCCGGGGACGCGGGCGCGGACCCGCGCCAGGGCGCTCGGCGGCGGGCCGCCCCACGGCACGCCGCGCGGGAAGAAGCCCTCCAGCATGCCCGCGGGAGCGCCGCCGCCGCGGTGCTCGGGCACCTCGACGATCGCCTCGCGGTCGAACGGCAGCGTGTTCACGATCAGCAGTTCGCTTCCGGCGAGGCGCGGGTACGCCTCGGCGGGGTCGAGGTCGCCCAGGTTGAACATGCCCTCGGGGCCGGGTTCGGCGCGGGTGGCGGCGAAGTCGCGCGCCGTACGGGCCAGCAGGTCGTGGGTGAGCATCGCGCCCTCGTAGGCGAAACCCGCCTTGCGGTTCCACTGCGCCCTGGTGAACAGCGAGGACGGGGCGTCGATGCTGGAGAACGCGCCCCAGGTGTGCTCGTCGAACAGCGTCAGCGACTCGTAGATCCGTTCCAGCAGCGCCTCGTCCCACTCGCCGCGGCCTTCGGCGCGCAGCCACGCGCCCAGCGTCTCGGCCGCGCCGATCAGCTCCTGGCTGCCCCGGTTGACCCCGGTCTCGTACGCGCTGGAGGCGACCCCGTCGGCCCACCAGTCGGTCCAGTCGCCCCGCCAGGTCGGCAGGCCGTCCGCCCAGCGCTCCTTGAGCACCTCGCGGAACGCGCGCGGGGTGGTGAACTCGATGCGCGGCGTACGGCCCTCCTCGTTCCAGCGCCGCACGAAGTCGGCCATCCGCAGGTCGGGCGGGCCGTTGTCCACCCGCATCGGATGGGTGGACTGGGCGTACAGGAAGTCGAAGGGGTAGTCGTCGGCGGCTTCCAGCCGTTCCAGGTAGGCCGGCAGCGACCCGTCCACGAACCGCCGGTCGCCGAGCTTGGCCTGGCTGCGGCCGAACAGGTAGTGAAACCCGTTCCAGGTCAGGATCCGGCCGCCCGCGGGCCCCTGCCACCAGAACCCGCCGGGGAACGGCCGGGGCGCGCGCCCGCGCGACTGGTTGAGCGCCATGGTCAGGAAATCGACCCCGATCGCCGGCAGCAGGTCGGCGAACAGCCAGCTCACGCCGTTGACGTCGCACTGCATCGCGGTCTCGACGCTGATCCCGTACTCCTCGCGCAGCACCCGCACCGGGTACAGGCTGCGGTGCATCTGCTCCGGGCCGAGCAGCGGCGTCAGGTTGTAGTTCATCGCGCCCACGTCGATGGCCCCGAGGCGCTGCCAGTGGCGGAAGCGCTCGGCGTCGGCCCGGCCCGCGCCGCGCAGGTGGCGCAGCAGCGGCCCGGTCAGCTCGCAGGTCCACCGGTACCGCTCCGGCTCCGGCCGGTCGGCGGTGGCCTCGATCAGGTCGAGGGCGCGGGTGACGAACTCGCCGTGCTGCCGGAAGCACACCTCCTGGTGGTCGTTGAACCCGATGTCGTGGTGGGTGTGGTTGGCGACATAGATCGTGTCGATCTTCGGCATGGTCTCGGTTCCCCCCGTCATGCCCTCGTGGCGGTCTTCTGCCCGCGCAGTCCCAGCTCGATCTCCTCCAGGCTGCGGCCCTTGGTCTCCACCAGCAGGTACCGGACGAAGACGAACGCGACCGCGCAGATCGCCGCGAACCCCAGGAACAGCAGGCCGATGCCGAGCGCGTCGAGCAGGACCGGGAACAGCAGCGAGATGATGAAGTTGGCGGTCCACAGCGCGAACGTGGCCACGCCCATGGCCGCGCCGCGCACGTTGAGCGGGAAGATCTCGCTCATCACCACCCAGGCCACCGCGCCCCAGCTCACCGCGAACGACATGATGAACAGCGCCAGGCAGACCACGGTGACCACGCCGACCACCGCCGAGCCCTCGGCGGACAGCAGCGAGGTCAGGGCGAGGACGGCCAGGCTGGCGAGCATGCCGAGCGCGCCGTACTGCAGCAGCGGCTTGCGGCCCACCTTGTCGATGAGCCAGATCGCGACCACCGTCATCGCCACGTTGACGACGCCGATCCCGGCGTTGGCGATGATCGCCGCCGAGTCGCCGAACCCGACGGTGCTGAGCGTGGTGGGCGCGTAGTAGATGATCGTGTTGATGCCGACCAGCTGGCTGAGCGCGGCCAGCCCGGCGCCGATGAACAGCGTGCGGCGCAGCCAGGGCGCGAAGACGTCGCGCAGCCCGGCGCGTTCCCGCTCCATCCGCTCGACCTCGCTGATCTGCGCCAGCTCCTGCTCGACCTCCTCGGGCGCGCGGGTGCGGGCCAGCACCTCGCGGGCCTCGGCCGCGCGGCCCTTGCGGATCAGCCAGCGCGGTGTCTCGGGCATGGTGGTCAGCCCACCGAGCATCACCAGGGCGGGCAGTACGGCCAGGCCGAGCATCCAGCGCCACGCCTCGAACGGCGCGAGCGCGGAGTTCATGATGTAGGCGACCAGGATGCCGACCGTGATCATCAGGGCGTTGAGCGTCGAGACCGCGCCGCGGATCCGCGTGGGGGCGATCTCCGCCAGGTACAGCGGGATGGTCACCGACGCCGCGCCCACCGCCAGCCCCAGCACGATCCGCCAGAGGACCAGTACCGCGGGCCCCGGGGCCAGCGCCGCCCCGACCGCCCCGACGGCGAAGGTGACCGCGGTGATCTGCCCGAGCCTGCGCCGCCCGAGGGAGTCGGCCAGCCGGCCCGCGAAGGCCGCGCCCACCATGGCCCCGACCAGCAGGGAGCTGACCACGATCCCTTCGGCGAGCGGGGTCAGCGACAGCTCCTGGCGGATGAACAGCAGCGCCCCGGCGATCACACCGGTGTCGTAGCCGAACAGCAGGCCGCCCAGGGCGCCGAAGAAGTAGATCTGTTTGGTGGATGTGGAACGTGACATGAGGGGGTTCGCCTCCTAGGGGGCGGCCGGGGCCACGTGGGCCGCGCCGAGCAGCGCCGCGTCGTCGCCGAGCCGGGTGGGGGTGAGGAGCCGCAGGGAGCGGACATCGGCCAGGGCGGGGGTCAGCAGGGGCGCGAGCACTTCCCAGCCGCGGGCGATGGCCCCGCCGACCACCAGGGCGGTCGGCGCGAAGCGGGCCAGCCACGGCGCGACCGTCGCGCCGAGCGCACCGACGGCCTCGCCGAGCACGGCCAGCGCCCGCGGCTCGCCCGCGCGGGCCCGCTCGATGAGGTCTTTCACGTCGAAGCCGTCGCCCGCCCCGTAGGCGGCCAGCAGCGCGCGCCGGGAGAACGTCTCCTCGATCGGCCGGCCGCCGTACTCCAGCAGGTCGACCCGGCCCTCGGGCGGTACGCCGGGGCCGTCGTCAACGACGCGGCCCCCCGCCAGGAACGCCGATCCGACGCCGGTGCCCAGGGTGAGCCCGGCGCACCTGTCGTGGCCACGCGCCGCGCCCGCCGTCCACTCGCCGAGCAGGAACGCGTCGGCGTCGTTGAGGAAACGGAACCGGCCGGGGGCCAGGCCGGTGGCATCGGCCAGCGCGGCGCGCAGGTCCACGCCGTACAGGGACTCGAACTTGCCGACGCCCTCGAACAGCGCCACGCCGCGCGCGTAGTCGAAGGGGCCCGGCACGGCCAGGCCCCAGGCGCGGACGGCCGGGGTGTGCGCGGCGGCCACCGCGCCGGTGATGGCGGCGAGCAGTTCGTCGCGCCCGCCGTCGGCCCGCAGCGGGACTCCGTGCGTCCCGCCGGGGATCCGCCGGTGGGCGGCGGTGTCGATGCGGGCGGCGGTGACGTGCGTGCCGCCCAGGTCGACCGCTCCCACCATCGTGGCGGTCATGGCACCAGGGCCTTGAGGATCCGGCAGGCCGGGCCGCGGACCCTGCTGATCCGGTAGGGCCCGACGGAGGCAGGGATGACGATGGTCTCGGCGTAGGCGAGCGGATGCCGGTCGCCCGCGGCGGTCTCGATGACCGCCTCCTCGCCCTCCACCAGGTTGAGCACGTGGAAGCGGCCGCCCGTGTCGTCGCCGACGTGCTCGTCGAACTCCAGCCTGCGTACCTCGAAGAACATCTCCGGCAGCGCGCCGAGCAGCACCTCCCGGCCCTCGCCGGGAGCGCCGCGCAGCGGGCGGGGCGGCCCCGCCAGTTCCTCGCCGACCGCCGCGCCGCGCCGTTCCACGTCGAGGTTGGCGAACGCGTGCTCGACGTGGACCGGGCGCAGGGCCCCGGCGGCGTCGCGCCGCACCCAGTCGAAGAACCGCAGGCTGTACAGGTAGGGGGTGGCGCTGACCTCCAGCACCACGTTGCCCTCGCCGCTGGCGTGCGGCGTGCCCGCCGGGACCAGGAACAGCCGGTGCGGGTCGGCGGGGAAGGTCTGCACGTACCGCTCGACGTCGAAGAAGCGGCCCTCGTCCTCGGCCAGGTGCGACTCGCGGCGGAACTCCGCCATGTCGGCGTCCTCGCGCAGGCCCAGGTAGACCTTCGCGCCCGGCCGGGTGACCATCACGTAGTAGGTCTCGTGCTGGGTGTACTCCCAGCCGAAGACCTCCTTCATGTAGTCGGGCCGGGGATGGCAGTGCACCGACAGGTTGCCGCCCTCCACCGTGTCGAGGTAGTCGAACCGGATCGGGAAGGACGTGCCGAACCGCTCGGTCACCGGCTCGCCCATCACCTCCCGGGGCCGGGCGGCGACCAGCATGGCGAACGGCACCTCGACGGCGGCGTCCGGCGCGGGGCCGAGCAGCACGCCGCTCTCCGGGGCGATCAGCTCGTAGGACAGGGCCACGTTGGGCGCGTCGGGCTCGACGCCGACGGTCTTGCGCAGCCACTGGCCGCCCCAGGAACCGGACAGGTACGCCGGGCGGGTGCGGAACGGACGCCGGGCCAGCCCGTCCAGGGTGGCGCGCAGATCCTCGCCGCGGACCGAGCGGGGCGCGGCGAGGTCGGCGGCGTCCACGAACCGGGCGATCCGGTCGTAGATCCGCTCGCGGTGCCGGTCGAGCAGCGGCCAGTCCACGTACAGGTGGACCTTCTCCACGCCGGGCTCACCGGCCGGGTGGCCGACGTTCGGCGCCTGGCCGCCCTGTACCGCGGCCAGGGTGTGGCGCTTGGCCACCTCGACGTACCACAGCTCGTCATGACCCACCAGCGCGGCGCCCGGGCCGTACACGACCAGCGTGTCCGCGGGGGCGGGGTCGAGGGCGGCGGGCAGCCCGTCGAAGACGTCGGCGAGGTCGCCGCCGCTCAGCCGGACGAAGTTGGGGTCGCCGTCGAGCGCGGACCCCTGGGTGCGGCGGCGGACCTCCTCGGGCGGGGCGTGGTGGCGGCGCACGTCGTACGTCGCCACGGAAAGGCCGCCCTCGCCCGTAAGGGCCGCGCGCAGCCGTTCGGCGAAGCCGTTCCAGTCCAGGGCGGCGGGGCCGTCCAGGGCCAGCACGCGGGGGCGGCTCGCCGCCATGGCCCGCGCGAGCGCGGCGTGACCCTCATCGACCGATCCGGCCGCCAGGGGATAACAGGGAACCGGGTCGTACACGCGTCGTTGCTGGTCATCGCCACTGGTAACGTTCACATTCGCGATGTTAACGTTACCGCTCACCGCTCCGTCAATGAATGTTCAGCGAGTGGCCTGCCGCGCGGCGAGCGTGCCGCGCGGGGCCGGCCTGGTGCCGATCACCACGGCCCGCGGCGGCCCGGTCTCCCCGGCCAGCCGGTCGGCGAGCAGGTCGGTGACCGTACGGCCGAGCAGTTCGGCGTCGTAGGCCACCACCGAGAACGGCTGCTCCAGCATGTCGGCGAGGTCGAAGTCGTCGAACCCCACCAGCTCGGTGCCCGCCCCGCCCACCGCGCGCAGGGTGCGCATGGCCCGCAGCGCGCCCACGGTGAGCAGGTTGTTGGAGGTGAAAAGCGCGGTCGGGGCCGCCGGGCCGCCGAGCAGGTCGGCGGCGGCGCGCTCGGCCTCCTCCGCGCCGGTGATCCCCACCCTGACCAGTTCCTCGGCGGCGGGGAGCCCGGCGTCGGCCAGCGCGGCGAGGTAGCCGTTCAGCCGCTCACCGCCGGTGTGGATCCGCGCCAGGTGGCCGATGTACCCGATCCTGTGGTGTCCCTTGGCCGCCAGCCCGGCGACCGCGTCGCGCGCCCCGCCGAAGTCGTCGACCGTCACCACGTCCGCGTCGATGCCGCGCGGCGGGCGGCTGCAGAACACGACGGAGGTGCCCCGGGTGAGGTCGCCGGCCAGGTAACCGTGGTCCTCCCCGGCCGGGACGATGATCAGCCCGTCCACCCGGCGGGCCAGCAGGTCCTCCACCAGCTGCCGCTCGCGCGCGGCGTCCTCGTCGGTGTTGCCCACGATCAGCGCCAGGCCGAGCCGTCGCGCCGTCTCCTCCACCGCGACCGCGAGCCGGGAGTAGAACGGGTTGGCCAGATTGGTCACGACGAGCCCGATCAGCCCGGTGGAGCGGTTGTGCCGCAGGCCCCTGGCCAGGCTGTTGGGGCGGAAGCCGAGGCGCTCGATGGCGTCGAGCACCCGCTGTCTGGTCTGCGGGTTCACCGGGTCTCCGCCGTTGACCACGCGGGAGACGGTCATCACGCTGACCTGGGCCTCGCGCGCCACGTCCCGCATGGTCGGCCGGTGGCGTCCGCCCGTGGCCGGGCTCATGGGCACTCCTGGATCGCGTCCTTCGTGGATGGGCTCAGCATATTGCGCGCGTCCACGGCGCGGGACGGCCCGGCGCGGCCACCGGCATGAAGGGAGCCATCACTACCTCCGTCGCTCGCGCTTATGTAATGTGCTCTCGTGGAAGAGATCATTACATATGTTGAGATGACCGACGTGGCGGAGTTGCGGCCGGGTCGCCCGGCCGCCGAGGTGACGCTGGAGTGGGCGCCGCCCGGCTCGCCGCACATCGTGCCGACGCACGTACGGGTCGGCGAGCCGCACAAGTGGCGGAGCGTGCGGCGTTCACCGCAGGAGTGGGCGGAACTGCTCGCGGACCCGGAGCGGCGCTGCTGGCTGATCAAGCACGGCGACGACATCGCGGGGATCCTCCACCTGCGCGTCGGCCTGCGGGGCGATGTGGAGATCGACTCCTTCGGGCTGGTGCCGGAGTACGTCGGCAAGGGGATCGGCGGGCACGCCCTCACCCTGGCGATACGGCAGGCGTGGGCGGCCGTCGGCCCGCACGGCGAGCCCGCCCGCAGGGTCTGGCTGCACACCTCGACCCTCGACCACCCCCACGCGCTGACCAACTACAAGCGCCGCGGCTTTCGGCCCTTCTACACCCGCACCCGGGAACTGCCGGGCTGAGCGGGCGGCGCGATCGACTTGGCCAGGCTGCGCAGGCACAGCGCCAGCGCCGTGTGCCGGGGCGCGCCCGATGCGCGGGCATGCTCCCAGGCGATGTAGAGCAGGCCCCACAGGAGGTTCTGGACCCACTCGGGCGGCATCTCCGGATCGATCGAACCTTCGGCGTGCCCGCGCTCGACCAGCCGCAGCACCGTGCGGTCGGACTCGGTCTCGACCTCCCACTCCGGACCCTGCATGAGCGCGGGCTCGTTGAACAGCAGCGTGAGGATCTCGCCCAGCTCGAAGTACTCCTGGCACAGGCGGTCGAGCGCCTCGGTGGCGGTGCCCTCGTCGAGGCGGGCGCGCAGCGTCGCGGTGTCGATCTTGTCGAGTGAGTCGCGGGAGATCGCGGCGAGCAGGTCGGACCGCTCGGGGTAGTAGCGATGGATGGTGGTGCGGCCCACTCCGGCGGCCGCCGCCACGTCGCTCAGCGACGCGCCGGAGTTCTTCGACAGCACGGCGACGGCCGCGTCGAGGATCGCCCGCCTGGTGCGTGTGCGCGTACGGGTCTCGGCCTCCTGCTCACCTTCCATACCCCTGAAGTTAACCACAGGCGTTCCGTTATGAAAATCTTTTGACACTAGTGGAACACTCCTGTTCCACTAGTGTCCATGACTGTTCCGGAAGCTCGTCGCTTTTCGCGCCTCCGCATTCTGTGGTCCTTCGCCCGCCCCTACCGGCGGACGCTGGCCGGCGGGCTGGTGCTCGCCCTGGCCGGTTCGGCGGTGAGCCTGGCCACCCCGATGGTCACCAAGTGGGTGCTCGACTCCCTCGGCGCGTCGACGTCGCTCGGCGGGCCGGTGGCGGCCCTGTTCGGGCTGCTGGTGTTCGGCGCGCTGATCTGGACCTGGCAGTGGATCGTGCTCGGCACGATGGGGGAGCGGGTCGTGTTCGACGCCCGGGCCGCCATGGTGCACCGGTTCTTCCGCGCCACCGTCCCCGCGATCACCGCCCGCTCGCCCGGCGAACTGGTCACCAGGGTCACCTCCGACACCGTGCTGCTGCGCGAGGCGGCCTCCTCCAGCGTCATCGCGCTGATCAACGGCGCCGTCACGTTGATCGGCACGCTGGTCCTGATGGCCGTCCTGGACATGGCCCTGCTCGGCGCCACGGTGGCGGCGGTGGCCGTGGTCGCCGTCCTGTTCGGTGTGCTGATGCCCGGCATCGCCAAGGCGCAGGAGCACGCCCAGGAGCACGTCGGGCGGATGGGCGGAGCGCTTGAGGGCGCGCTGCGCGCGATCCGCACCGTCAAGGCCGGCCGCGCCGGCGAGCGCCAGGCCGGCCGGATCGTGGCCGACGCCGAGAAGTCCGCCGAATTCGGCATCCGGGCCCTGCGCAGGGAGGCCGTCGCCTGGACCGTCGCCTGGTCGGGCGTCCAGTTCGCGATCATCATGATCCTCGGCCTCGGGGCCTGGCGGGTCGGCGCGGGGCTGCTGGAGGTGTCCAGCCTGATCG
This sequence comes from Spongiactinospora rosea, assembly GCF_003315795.1. Lineage (GTDB taxonomy): Bacteria > Actinomycetota > Actinomycetes > Streptosporangiales > Streptosporangiaceae > Spongiactinospora > Spongiactinospora rosea. The sequence goes on along the minus strand of NZ_QMEY01000006.1, from coordinate 279,421 downwards.
CCTTCCTGCTGTACGCCTTCGGGCTGATGGAGCCCATCACGGAGCTGAGCCAGAACATCACGGCCCTGCAGTCGGGGATCGCCGCCGCCGGGCGCATCCGTGAGGTGGACGCGCTCGACGTGGAGCCCGCCGCGCCCGCCGTACGGCAGAGCCACCCTGATCCGCGACCCGCAGGGGACGGGCCCGTCATCGAACTGCGCGGCGTCACCGCCGCCTACGGCCCCGGCCTCGAACCGGCCCTGCGCGGCGTCGATCTCGCCATTCCCCGGCGCGGCCACATCGCGATCGTCGGCCCCTCCGGCGCGGGCAAGACGACCTTGTTCTCGCTCATCCTGCGCTTCCTGGAGCCGGGTGAGGGCGAGCTGCTGATGTACGGCCGGCCGTACCGCGAGCAGGCCCACGACGACCTGCGGGCCCGGCTGGCCTACGTCGAGCAGGACACCCCCGTCGTGCCCGGCACGATCCGCGACAACCTGCTCCACGCCCACCCCGGCGCCACGCCCGAGGAGGTGCGCAGGGTGCTCGCGGAGGTCCGCCTGGCCGACAAGATCGACTCCCTGGAGGAGGGGCTGGACACCCCGCTGTCCGGTTCGTCACTGTCCGGCGGTCAGCGCCAGCGGATCGCGCTGGCCCGCGCTCTGCTGCGGACCCCCGACGTACTGCTCCTGGACGAGGCCACCGCCCAGCTCGACGGCCTCACCGAGGCCGCCGTCCAGGACTGCATCCGCGACCGCGCCAGGTCCGGGACGGTCGTCACGATCGCCCACCGGCTCTCCACGGTGGTCGACGCCGACACCATCATCGTGATGGAGGACGGCCGGATCCGGGCCACCGGCGGCCACGAGGAACTGCTGGCCACCGACCCGCTCTACCGCGAGCTGGTCAAGGCCCTGCGCATCGCGGCCCCCGTGGCCGCCGATCAGCCCTTGTAGTTGAAGATCTGGCGCAGCGTGTGACGGACCTCGACCAGGTCGCGCTGGTCCTCCATCACCTGGTCGATGGGCTTGTACGCCTCCGGGTGCTCATCGACCAGCGCCGCCGCGCGGCTTTCGTTCCAGGTGCGGCCCGCCATCGCCAGCTTCAGCGACGACGCCGTCAGCTCCCGCTTGGCCTGCCCGCGCGACATCCGGCGGCCCGCGCCGTGCGCGCAGGAGTTGTAGGAGTCGGGGTTGCCCCGCCCGCGCACGATGTAGGAGCGCGTCCCCATCGAACCCGGGATCACGCCCTCGTCGCCGACATCGGCCTTGATCGCCCCCTTCCTGGTGATCCACAGCCGCTTGCCGTGGTGGGTCTCCGCCTGGGTGAAGTTGTGGTGGCAGTTGATCGTACGCAGCCGGGTGCCCTTGCCCACGACTCGGAACAGTGCGTTGACCAGCACCTTGTCCATCCGGGCGCGGGAGGCCATGGCGTAGCGCTGGGACCAGAGCATGTCCTTGATGTAGGCGTCGAACTCGGCGGTGCCCTGGGTGAAGTAGGCGAGGTCGGGGTCTTCCAGGCCGAGCGCCTGCTCGCGCATCAGCTTCTTGGCGCCCGTGATGTGCATGGTCGCGAGCTGGTTGCCGATGCCGCGCGAGCCGGAGTGCAGCACCGTCCAGACCTGGTCGCGCTCGTCCAGGCAGACCTCGACGAAGTGGTTGCCCGAACCGAGCGTCCCGAACTGGTCGGCCACCTTCGCGTGCTGCCGGGAGGTCAGGGTGGTCTGCGGCAGCCCCAGATCGTCGAGCGCGCGGTCCACGGACGGGTCGCCGTGGCCCTTGCCCACGCCCGCCGGGATGCGCTTCTCCACCAGCGGCATCAGCGCGTCGAGCGAGGCGGGCAGGTCGGCGGCGGTGAGCGAGGTCTCGGTGGCGACCATGCCGCAGCCGATGTCCACGCCGACCGCGGACGGGATGATCGCTCCCTCGGTGGGGATCACCGATCCGACGGTCGCGCCGATGCCGACGTGCGCGTCGGGCATGAGCGCGACATGGCCCGACACGATGGGCAGCCGGGCCGCGCGGGCGGCCTGCGCGATCGCGCCATCGTCGATCTCGCTGGCCCACGACAGCAGGTTGGGCGCGGGCTGGTTCGGCATCACGGTCTCCTCGGTAGGACTCCCGTCCAGTCTGCCCACGGGCGCGTCAAGATCCCACTCGTTTTCCGACCCCCCGCTTTACAGAGCGGAACTCTGGTGCTCAGGAACGTCCCGGGGACCGGGCGAGACAGGGAGAATCGCCGATGCGGGGAAGAAAACCGGCTTCCCGTAATCTTCCAGTTAAGGATGGAGGTGAGGCCCGTGCTGCTGGATTCGTTCGGCCGGGTGGCCACCGATCTGCGGGTGTCGCTCACGGATCGGTGCAATCTTCGGTGCACCTACTGCATGCCGCCCGAGGGGCTCGACTGGCTTCCCAAGCCAGAGCTGCTCACCGCGGAGGAGATCATGCGGCTGGTCGCGATCGGAGTCGAGCGGCTGGGCATCACGGAAGTCCGCTACACCGGCGGCGAGCCGTTGCTCAGGCGTGAGCTGACCGAGATCGTGGCCCGTACCACCGGCCTGCGGCCGCGCCCCCAGGTGTCGCTGACGACCAACGGCATCGGCCTGGCCCGGCTGGCGGGCCCGCTCGCCGAGGCGGGCCTCGATCGCGTCAACGTGTCCCTCGACACCCTGGACGGCGACGTCTTCGTCCGGCTGTCCCACCGCGACCGGCTGCGCGACGTGCTCGCCGGGCTCTCGGCCGCGGCGGACGCGGGGCTGCTGCCGGTCAAGGTCAACACGGTCCTGATGCGCGGGATCAACGACCACGAGGCGGTCCGGCTGCTGGAGTTCTGCCTGGAGCGGGGGTATGAGCTGCGGTTCATCGAGCAGATGCCGCTGGACGCCCAGCACGGCTGGACCCGCGAGGGCATGGTGACCGCCGATGAGATCCTGGCCGTCCTCTCCTCCCGCCACGAGCTGACCCCCGCCGATCCGGTCGAGCGCGGCAGCGCCCCCGCCGAACTGTTCCTCGTGGACGGCGGCCCCGCCCGGGTGGGCGTGATCGGCTCGGTCACCCGGCCGTTCTGCGGGGCCTGCGACCGGGTGCGGATCACCGCCGACGGTCAGGTCCGCAACTGCCTGTTCGCCACCGAGGAGTCCGACCTGCGGGGTGCCATGCGCGCCGGGGCCTCGGACGACGAACTCGCCGAACGCTGGAAGGCGGCGGTGCGAATCAAGCGCGCCGGCCACGGCATCGACGACCCCAGCTTCCTCCAGCCCGCCCGTCCGATGTCGGCCATCGGCGGCTGACCCACCCGACGGCCCGCCCGTGGCCGCGCACACCAGCGGCTGCAGGAGGCGCGCCGCCTGGCCCGGCGGCGAGCACATTGGCCGGTACTGGCGCGGCGGACATATCGCCAGGCCCGATGGGCAGGCCCGCGAGCGGGCACGCCGGACGGCCCAACGGCGGGCCCAGCGCCGGTCCCGTGGTCGCGCACGGCGCGGCTGTAGGGGGCGCGGTGCCCGGCTCAGTGGCGGGCGCCGGTGTGCCGGGTGGCCTGGTGGTGAGCGCATTGGCCGGTACTGGACACAGGGCGCGGCGGTGGGCACAGAAGGCGCGGCGGACGTATCGGCAGGCCCGCGAGCGGGCCTGGTGGGCGGCCCGGCGGCGGGCGCGTCGATCGGTACCTGGGCGGCGTGCGGCGGTGGGTACAGGAGGCGTGGTGGGTGGATCGGCGGGGCCGGTGGTGGGGACGGACGTGGGTGTGGGAGTGGCCTACGATGCGGTGATCTTGGCCGGCGGGGGTGCGCGGCGGCTTGGGGGGCGGGACAAGCCCGCGATGGTGGTGGCCGGCCGTACGTTGCTGGAGCGGGTGGCGGACGCCGTGCCCGGCGCATGCCGCCTCATCGTGGTCGGCCCGGCCCGGCCGCTGCCCGGGGCGGTGTTCACCCGGGAGGATCCGCCCGGGGGCGGGCCGGTGCCCGCGTTGCGGGCCGGGCTGGCCGAGGTCACCGCGCCGTGGCTGGCGCTGCTCGCGGCCGACCTGCCGTTCCTGACCGGCGCGCACGTCCACGGCCTGCTGACAGCGGCCCAGGGCCGCGCCGGGGCCGTCCTGCTCGACGCTGAGGGCCGCGAGCAGTGGCTGGCGGGCGTCTGGCGGACGGCGGTGCTGCGCGAGGCCCTGGCCGCGTACGGCGGGCGCTCGCTGCACGGCCTGCTGGCCCCCCTCGCCCCGGCCGGCCTGGCGCTCCCGGGTACGCCCTGGTTCGACTGCGACACAATGGACGACCTACGGCAGGCCAGACAAGGAGCAGAGATGAACGTGCTGGCGGAATGGACCGCCCTGGTGTGCGCCGAACTCGGCGTCGACCCCGAGCGCGTGGACCGGGACCTGGTGCTCGACCTGACCAAGGACGTGGCCCACGGCGTGGCCCGCCCCGCCGCGCCGCTCACCGCCTACCTGCTCGGCCTGGCCGAGGGGCAGGGCACCGCCGCCCCCGGCGCCGCCGCACGGCTCGCCGCGCTCGCCCGCGGGTTCGAGCGGCGGGAGGCCGAGGACACCGGGGAGGCCACGGCGGACTGAACGGGCGCCGGCCGGTCGGACCTTGATCGGAGAAACCAAGGAATTCACATAAAAGTGCAGAAAAACCTTGGAAAAGGGCGACGCCGGGTGGTTACGGGGGCAAACCACCCGGCGTCGCGTCATCGGCGTTCCGACGGGGGCCCGGAACGCCGGCACCAGCGCCCTGACGGGGGACCAGAGCGCTTGGCTAAAGCGTACACCTACTACCCATAGGATGCGTCAAGAGTTAGTCACGACCCGATCTCACGACGGTGCCTTGGTATCTCGTTTTGGTTAGGCCCGGCGTCGTCCGGCTCCGGAGTGTCGCCCTTACCCCGCTCGTTGGCCCCGATCACGGCAACGTACGGCAAAAAGATCGCGCCGGCGATGAAGAGCGCCCTGATCGGCCATGGAGTGTCCAGCACCACGGCCAGCACGAGGCAGATGGTCCTGATGGCCATCTGGATGAGGTAGCGCTTCTCCCGGCGGCCGATGTCCTGGGTGAGCGAGGGCCGGGCGTCGGTCACGGCGTGCACGATCGGCCTGCGGTGCCACAGCTTCACGTTATCCACGGTAGACCTCCGGTCCGGTGGGTGCGATCGCGGCATCATGGTGGGATGACGGATCGAACGTATCGGGTGACGGAGATAGTCGGCACTTCGGGGGAGAGCGTTGATCAGGCCATCCGAAATGGAATACTGCGCGCTTCCCAAACGCTGCGACATCTCGACTGGTTCGAGGTGACAGAGATCAGAGGCGACATAACGGACGGGCAGGTAGGCCGGTTCCAGGTGGGCCTGAAAGTCGGCTTCCGCCTGGAAGACGCCTGAAGATCTTTTCCAGACCCGCCGGCACCCGGGTGCCATGGCCGGTCCCGCGCCGCGCATGCGCGCGGCGCGGGACCGGCCGGACGATGCCGGGTCAGCTCGCCTGGCTGACCGTGGACATGTTGAAGTCCGGCACCCGGACCGGCGGCATGATCGTGCGCGTGAAGTAGTCGTTCCACTCACGCGGCACGGTCTGCTTGCTCGCGCCCACCTCGCTGAGCCGGCCGAGCAGGTCCACCGGGCTCTCGTTGAACCGGAAGTTGTTCACCTCGCCGACCACCTCGCCGTTCTCCACCAGGTAGACGCCGTCCCTGGTGAGCCCGGTGAGGAGGAGCGTCTGCGGATCGACCTCGCGGATGTACCACAGGCAGGTGAGCAGCAGGCCGCGCTCGGTGCTCGCGATCATCTCCTCCAGCGAGCGCCCGCCCTCCGGCCCGGTCATGATCAGGTTGTCGATCGGCGGCGTGGCGGACAGCCCGGTCAGCTCCGCCGAGTACCGCGTCTGGAGCAGGTTCGTGAGCCTGCCCTCGGAGATCCAGTCGGTCGGCTCCAGCGGCAGCCCGTTGTCGAAGACCGAACTCTCCCGGCTGGACGCGTGCGCCACCACGAACGGCGCGCACTGGACGCCCGCCGCCGCCGGATCGCTGTAGAGGCGTACCGGCACCTGCGACAGCGTCTCGCCGACCCGCGTGCCCCCGCCCGCCGCGGAGAACACCGTGCGGCCGTCGGCGGCGTCGCGGGCCCCCGCCGACCAGTAGAGGTAGACCATCAGGTCGGCCACCGCGGTCGGCGGGATGATCGTCTCGTACCGCCCGGCGGGCAGGTCGACGCGGACCTTGGCCCAGTCGAGCCGCTGCGCCAGCGAGGCGTCCAGCGCCGCCACGTCGATCCCCGCGAAGTCGGGCGTGGCCAGGCCGGTCCACGCCGAGCGCTTCATGTCGGGCGACTTGGCGTTGAGCTCAAGGCGGCCGGTGGGCTGGTCGTGGCGTACTCGAAGACCGCTGGAGGACCCCACGAACGTGCTGGTGAGGGTGTGCTCGGCGAAGCCGTACAGCCGCCTGCCGCCGGACTCCGCCGCGGCGAACGCCTCGCCCAGCGCGGGCGCGAGCTCGCTGTAGACGCCGATCGAGGTGACCGCGGCCGGTTCGGTCCAGTCGCCCGAGGAGCGGGCGTCCACCAGCGGGCGGGCGTCCTCGGCGGGCTGCGCGTCGCGCGCCGCCGCGTCGGCCGCCGCGACGACCTCGGCCAGCCGCTCCTCGGAGCGCACCCCGGCGCGCGAGACCACCCCGACGCCCTGCCCGGACACCGAGATCACCGTCAGCCGGGCGCTGCGCGCCACGCCGTTGGTGGTCAGCGTGTTGCCCGCGAAGCGCAGGTTGGCGGTGGAGCCCTCCTCCACGATCACGACACGGTCGTCTGCGCCGTCTCGCGCGAGCGCCCGCTCGACCATCTCCTGCGGGGTCATCACTTGCCACCCTCCTGCACGGTGTTGAGGATCCGCACGCCGCGGAAGAGCGCCGCCGGGCAACCGTGGCTGACCGGCGCGACCTGCCCCGGCTGGCCCTTGCCGCAGTTGAACGCCCCGCCGAGCACGTACGTCTGCGGCCCGCCGACGGCCTCCATCGACCGCCAGAAGTCGGTGGTGGTGGCCTGGTAGGCCACGTCGCGGAGCTGGCCGTCCAGCCTGCCGCCGGTGATGCGGTAGAAGCGCTGGCCGGTGAACTGGAAGTTGTAGCGCTGCATGTCGATGGACCAGCTCTTGTCGCCCTCGACGTAGATGCCCCGCTCGACCCCGGCGATCAGCTCCTCGGTGGAGGGGCCGCCCTCGGCCGGTTTGAGCGAGACGTTGGCCATCCGCTGGATCGGCATGTGCCCGGGGGAGTCGGCGAACGCGCAGCCGTTGGACCTGCCGAAGCCCTTCATCAGCGCCATCCGCCGGTCGAGCTGGTAGCCGCTCAGCACGCCGCCGGTGATGATGTCGAACTCCCGGGTGGCCACGCCCTCGTCGTCGTAACCGATGGTGGCCAGGCCGTGCTCGGCCGTACGGTCGCCCGTGACGTTCATCACCGGCGAGCCGTACACCAGCTCGCCGAGCTTGTCGAAGGTGGCGAAGCTGGTGCCCGCGTAGGCCGCCTCGTAGCCGAGCGCTCGGTCCAGCTCCGTCGCGTGACCGATCGACTCGTGGATCGTCAGCCACAGGTTGGACGGGGCGATCACCAGGTCGTACTCGCCCGCCTCCACCGACGGCGCGGCCAGCTTCTCGGCGAGGTGGCCGGGCAGCTCGGCCAGCTCGCTCGCGAAGTCCCAGCCGGTGCCGGTGAGGTACTCGTACCCCCGCCCGGCGGGCGGCGCGAGGGTCCGCATCTCCTCGAAGCGGCCCTCGGCGGCCTTCATCGCGGTCAGCGCCGGATGCAGCCGCACCCGCTGCTGGGTGGTGACCGTGCCCGCGCTGTCGGCGTAGAACTTCTGTTCCTTGACCTGCATCAGCGAGGCCTGCACGTGGTCGGCGTGCGCGAGCAGCCCGCCCGACCAGTCGGCCAGCAGCGCGACCTTCTCCGCGAGCGGGACCTCGAAGGGATCGACATCGTAGGCCGACACCCAGGTCACCTCGCCGTGGACCGGCTCGGGGGCCAGCTCGATCGGCTCCCGGTTGACGGCCGCGGCCACGGTGGCCACCTCGACCGCCTGCTCGGCGACCCGCGCGGCGGCCTCGGGGGTCAGGTCGATCCCGGCGGCGAAGCCCCACGTGCCGTTCTTGACGACACGTACGGCGTAGCCCAGATCGTCGGCGTCCATAGAGCCTTCCAACCGGGCGTCATAGAGGCGAAGGGTTTCGGCACGCACGCGTTCGAGCCGGAAGTCGGCGTGTTCGACGCCGAGGTCTCCGGCGCGCTGCAACGCCGCGTCCGCCAGCCGCCGCAGGGGCAGCGCGAGGAAATCTGCATCGATCTGGCGCATGTCAACGATCCTAACCGTGTGATCTTGTCCTTCCCGGACAACCCGGCTACCGGCGGGTAGGCGCTAACGTCGCATCCATGAGTCGTTCTGTTCTCGTCACCGGTGGCAATCGCGGCATCGGCCTCGCGATCGCCCGTGAACTGGCCGCCGGCGGTGACGCCGTGGCGGTCACCTACCGCTCGGGTGAGCCCCCCGAGGGACTGTTCGGCGTCAGGTGCGACGTGACGAGTGCGGCCGACGTCGATGCCGCGTTCGGCAAGGTGGAGGCCGAGCAGGGCCCGGTCGAGGTGATCGTGGCCAACGCGGGCATCACCAAGGACACCCTGCTGGCGATGATGAAGGAGGACACCTTCACCGACGTCATCGACACCAACCTGACCGGCGCCTACCGGGTCGCCAAGCGGGCCACCCGTGGCATGCTCAGGCTCAAGCGGGGCCGCATGATCCTGATCTCCTCCGTGGTCGCCCTGTCGGGCTCGGCCGGGCAGACCAACTACGCGGCATCCAAGGCGGGCCTCATCGGCTTCGGCCGCTCGCTCGCCCGCGAGCTGGGCTCGCGCGGGATCACGGTCAACGTGGTGACCCCCGGCTTCGTCGAGTCCGACATGACGGCCCAGCTGGACGAGGCCCGCCAGGAGCAGATCCGCAAGAGCATCCCGCTGGGACGCTACGCCAGCCCGGCCGAGGTCGCCCGGGTGGTCAAGTTCCTGGCAAGCGACGAAGCGGCCTACATCACCGGGGCGGTCATCCCGGTCGACGGCGGCCTGGGAATGGGGCACTGAAGTGGGAATCCTCGAAGGCAAGCGCATCTTGGTCACCGGCGTCCTGACCGACGCCTCCATCGGGTTCGCGGTGGCGAAGGTCGCCCAGGAGCAGGGCGCGAGCGTCGTCCTGACCGGGTTCGGCAGGCTCAGCCTGGTCGAGCGGATCGCCAAGCGGCTGCCCGAGACGCCGCCGGTGCTCGAACTCGACGTCCAGGACACCGGCCACCTCGACTCCCTGGCCGACCGCGTGGGCGAGCACCTGGACGGCCTGGACGGCATCGTCCACTCCATCGGCTTCGCCCCGCAGTCGGCGATGGGCGGCAACTTCCTCAACACCTCGTGGGAGGACGTGGCCACGGCGGTGCACGTCTCGACCTACTCCTTCAAGTCGCTCGCGGTGGCCTGCCTGCCGCTGATGAAGGAGGGCGGGTCGATCGTCGGCCTCGACTTCGACGCCAGCCGCGCCTGGCCGGTCTACGACTGGATGGGCGTGGCCAAGGCCGGCCTTGAGTCCTGCGCCCGGTACCTGGCCCGCGACCTCGGCCCGCAGGGCATCAGGGTCAACCTGGTGGCCGCGGGGCCGCTGCGCACGATGGCCGCCAAGAGCATCCCGGGCTTCGCCGAGTTCGAGGACTCCTGGCCCTCCCGCGCCCCCCTCGGCTGGGACCTCGCCGACACCACCCCCACCGCCCGCGCCTGCGTCGCCCTCCTGTCCGACTGGTTCCCCGCCACCACCGGCGAGATCGTCCACGTGGACGGCGGAGTCCACGCCGTCGGCACCTGACCCTCCCCCTGATCACCTTCCTCGGCACCCGCCGAAGACGCCCGACCCCACAAGGCCCCGCGAAGCCCCGCTCCGCGGGGCCTCCGCACGCTTTCGTGTCACCGCCGGTACGGCCGCTCGATGGTGTGCCGTTCCCTGGATTGATCGGGCGGTTCCGTGCGGATGGCGTCCCACCTAGTGGTGTAAAAGTCCAGTGATCACGGTCATACCTCGTGGACCGGCAAGAACGGCCGTGGTCCGCCGGATCATGACCGCCCCGGCCGCACCCCCACGGGCGCCGCAACGGCGAGACGCGCGACGGCGGTGCCCGGCGCCCGCCAACGGCGATCCGCCGGAACGCGGAGCCAGGCGGCTTTTCCACCACTCGTGGGGACGCCATCCCCGTGCGGCCCCGCTTCGCTGGTCTGTGGCGTGGCCTGGCTCCGGCGGGTGCGGCCGGCCAGTGACCCGCCGCCCACGGTGCTGGTGTGGTCGCTTTCCTGTATTCGTCGGGCGGCGGCGGAGGTATGTGCGGGGCGCGTTGGGTGTTTAGGCTGTGGCCATGTCGTGCCACCGCGGGTACGGCCGCTCGATGGTGTGCCGTTCCCTGGATTGATCGGCGGCGACGGGATCCGCCACTTGAAGCCAGGTGACCCGTCGCCCACGGTGGTGGCGTGCCGTTTCCCGGGGCGCTCATCGGGCGGCGGTGGGATGGCCGGCCGTTGAGGTCCCTCCGGTGCCGCTTCGCACGGCTGCACGATTTGGAGGCGGCGGGGCGGGGGCCGGGCCCGGCCGCGGGGGAGGGCGTCAGGCGAGTTTGTGGGTGCCGTTGCGGGCGCGCATGGGGTCGAAGGGCATTGAGTCGGGGTGCTCCTCGCGGGCGCGCCTGGTGTGGCTGATCCGGGCCGCCAGGATGGCCGACAGCAGCAGCGCCGCGGTGAGCGCCGTGCCGAGCACGTCCGAGCGCCGTGCCGGGCGCACGATGGGCCTGGCGTCCCGCATCTGCGGCAACCGCTCGGTGTACGGCCACAGCGGCTCGAACCTCGGCCGCTCAGGGTCCACCGTCTTGGCCTTGGCCCGGCGCCCGGTGTCGGTGAGCCGGGTACGCGGGCCGGGCGGCGCCGAGGGGCGTACCGGGACCAGGCCGACCTCCTCGCGCTCCCGCCCGTCGCGCTGCGACGGCACGGGCGTGGGGATCGGCGGCCCGGGCGTGGCCGTGGGCCAGGGGGAGGGGGTCTCGCGCTCCGCCGGGATGGTGGGCGCGGGCGTGATCGTGCAGCCGGGCCGTTCCATCAGGCACGGGCCCTGGCTCTCCTCCAGGGTCGGCTCCTCGCCGCGGGGCCCGAGCGACGGCTGCGTCGGGCGCGGGCTCTGCGGCCGGTCGGTGGGCGCGAAGCCGTCGTCCCTGTCGTGACCGTGACCGTTCCCGTTCCCGTTGTCGTGCCCGTTCCCATTGCCATTGCCGTTCTTGCCACCGTCGCCCCGCTCGCCGTCCTCCCGCCGCTTACCGCCGTGCAGCTTCTCTCCCGTCTCGTCGATCTTTTCCGTGAGCGGCTTCAGCTTGTCGCCGGTCACGTCGTCCACCACGTCGGTGACGCCGTCGACCAGCTCGCACACCCCTCCGGTCAGGTTGGAGACCAGCCCGCCGTTGCCTCCCGGATCGCAGTCGCCGCCGGGTAATCCCGCCGCCGGCGGTGCCCCGGCCGCGACGCCTCCCAGTGCGAGCACCAAGGCGCCCGCAGAGACGGCGGCCTTCCGCCTTCCCCTCCCCATGGAACTTCCCCTCCGCCTCACGCCATGCCGCGCGGCGCGCGCCCGCTGATGTCCAGGTCGTCGCTCCGCGCCCGCTATGGCAGCCATCCGTGGGTTACCCCTCAGTCACCCGGTTGACAGTTTTGTGAACTCGCCCGAATTTTCAGCAGAAAGTTGCGATTCGGTATCGACTAGTGATACGTGAGGTCCGCTCTCGTATCCCGCCGGGGCTCGGGCGTGAACATGCGCATCTCAGTCCGCGGAGACGTCGTCAAGGGCTTCCCTGATCTCCCTGGGCAAAACCAGTTCCTCCGCCTCCAGCACACCGGTGAGCTGCGCGTCGGTACGTGCGCCGACGATGGCCGAGGCGACTCCGGGCTGGTCGCGCACCCAGGAAAGCGCCACCGCCAAGGGCGAGACGCCGAGACCTTCCGCCGCGGTCGTGACAGACTCCACCACGCGGCGGGACCGCTCGTCCAGATAGGGACGGACGAACTCCGCGAAATGCGGGGTCGCCGCCCGCGAGTCGGCCGGGATGCCGGTGCGGTACTTGCCGGTCAGCACCCCGCGCCCGAGCGGAGACCAGGCCAGTACGCCCGCGCCGACGAACTCGGCCGCGGGCAGCAGTTCGCGCTCGGCGTCTCTGGCGAGCAGCGAGTATTCGGCCTGGACCGCCACGACCGGGGCGTGCCCCGGCGTGGCGCGCTGGGCGACGCCCGCCGCGGCGACCTGCCACCCCGCGTAGTTGCACACCCCCGCGTAGGCCGCCCGCCCGGAGGACACGATGGCGTCCACGGCGGCCAGCGTCTCGTCCAGCGGCACCTCGGGGTCGAACGCGTGCAACTGCCACAGCTCCACGTCATCGACGCCCAGCCGGGCCAGCGAGGAGTCCACCGCCGTCAGCAGGTGCCGCCGGGACGCGTCGCAGGGCCGCCCGCCGTCGGGCGTGAGCACCGCCTTGGTGGCGATGACCACCTCGGAGCGCGGGACGACGTCGCGCAGCAGCCTGCCGAGCAGTCGTTCGGAGTCGCCCCCGGAGTAGACGTCGGCGGTGTCGACGAGCGTGCCCCCGGCCTCGGCGAACGTGCGAAGCTGCGCCGCCGCCTCCTCCGGGCCGGTGTCGCGTCCCCACGTCATCGTGCCGAGGCCGAGACGCGAGACCGAAAGCCCGCTCCGCCCGACATAGCGCTGCTCCATGATCAGGCCAGATTACCGTCAGCGGCCCATCCGCGTGGTAGAGCCTCATGCCCTGGTATGGGCCTCGGCGAGGCCGATGTCGCGAAGGCCGATGCCCCTTTTCCGCGTCCCGGCCCCCATAGCACGCGACGGTCGAGGGCCGTTCTGGGGCGAGGGTGCCCGGATGGGGGTGACACGACCTAGGCTGGACGGCGTGACGACGCTGTTGCTGGCCCGGCACGGGCTGACCGAGCTCACCGGCCCGGTCCTCGCGGGCTGGACCCCGGGGGTCCATCTGAGCGAGGCGGGCGCGGCACAGGCCAAGGCGCTCGGCGAACGACTGGCCGGGCTCGACCTCGACGCGATCGTCAGCAGCCCGCTGGAGCGCTGCCAGGAGACCGCCCAGGCCGTGGCGGCGGGCCGTGCGGGGATCCGCGTGGAGACCGACGAGCGCTTCGGGGAGTGCCGTTATGGCGAGTGGACCGGCAGGCCGCTGAAGGAGCTGGCCGCGGACCCCCTCTGGCCGGTCGTGCAGTCCCACCCGAGCGCGGTGACGTTCCCCGGGGGAGAATCCCTCACCGCCGTGCAGCATCGCGCGATCACCGCGGTGCGCGAGTGGAATGCCCGGCTTGGTGCTGAAGGCGTATATCTGGTGTGCAGCCACGGCGACGTGATCAAAGCCATCGTCGCCGACGCCCTGGGGCTCCATCTCGACCAGTTCCAGCGGATCATCGCAGATCCGGCCTCGGTGACCGCGATCCGCTACACCCCGCTGCGGCCCTTCGTGCTCAGACTCAACGACATCGGGGGCGACGTGGCCGGCCTGCGCCCGCCGCCCGCCGCAGAGCACAAAGACGGGGGAGAAAACCCCACCGGGAGCGACGCCGCTGTCGGCGGCGGCGCCGGAAGCACGTAAGGTCGGGCTATGCCGGTCTTCGACTACGACTCGCCGGAGAGGTTCGTGGCCGGTGCCGTGGGGCAGCCGGGGGCACGCGCCTTCTACCTCCAGGCCCGCGAGGCCGGGCGGCTGACGACGGTCGCCCTGGAGAAGTTCCAGGTCGCCGCGCTCGCCGACCGCCTCGACGAGTTGCTCGACGAGGTGCTGCGGATGAGCGGCGGCGCCTCCCGGGTCCCCGCCATGGCACCGGCCGACCTGACCGACAACGCGCCTCTCGACCTGCCCATCAGCGAGGACTTCCGGGTGGGCACCATGGCCCTGGCCTGGGACGAGGACACGGGCCAGGTGGTGATCGAGGCGCAGGAGATCACCGACGAGGAGGATCTCGACCCCACGGAGCCGGCGGTGCTGCGCGTGCGCGTCAGCGCCGGCGTCGCGAGGGCCTTCACCAAGCGCGCGCTCGCGGTCGTCGCCGCGGGCCGGCCGCCGTGTCCGCTGTGCGGCCGCCCGCTCGACGCGGACGGTCACGTCTGTGTCCGTCTCAACGGTCATCGGGGCAGCCTTCAGGGGGGTGCGTGAGCGAGAGATCCATCGGTGCCCGCGTGCGCTATGGGCTCCGTGTGCCGGGAGGATCACGTGTTCGGGGGGATCGCCGCGCACGCGCGGCGCGGGCGGAGGAGAGGTCATGACGGCCGAGGGCGAGTCCGCCTTGAGAGCGCAGCCGGTGCTGGACGACGAGACGGCGCTGCGACTGCTCCGCGAGGGCCGGCTGGAGGTGGCGGGCCGGCTGGTCGAGGCCAGCAACATGACGCTCTACTGCACGGTGCGCCTGGGCGACCTCAGCGCCGCCTGCGTCTACAAGCCGGTACGCGGCGAGCGCCCGCTGTGGGACTTCCCGGACGGCACGCTCGCCGCCCGTGAGGTGGCCGCCTTCGAGGTCTCCAAGATCACCGGGTGGCGGATCGTGCCGCCCACCGTCTACCGCGACGGGCCGTTCGGCCCCGGCATGTGCCAGCTCTGGATCGACGCCGACGACCAGGTCGACCTCATCGCGCTGATCCGCAGCAGGCACCCCGGGCTGCGCCGGATGGCGGTGTTCGACGCCGTCGTCAACAACGCCGACCGCAAGGGCGGCCACCTGCTGCCGCTGGCCGACGGCCACGTCTACGGCGTCGATCACGGCGTCTGCTTCTCCCACGAGGACAAACTGCGCACGGTGCTGTGGCAGTGGCGCGGCAAGCAGCTTCCCCGCGAGGCGGTCAACGTGCTCGGCCGGCTGCACCGCGAGCTGGAGAACGGCAGGCTCGGCCGCCGGCTGCGCGAGCTGCTGACCCTGCCCGAGCTGGCCGCCACCCAGGCCAGGGTGACCCGCCTCATCGAGAGCGGCCTGCACCCCAACCCCTCCGAGGACTGGCCCGCCATCCCCTGGCCGCCGATCTGACCCCCGCCCGCGCCGCCCCCGATCCCGGCGGCGTAGCCTGCACAGGACGCGCGGGAGGGAAGGCGGACGCGGATGTGCACGGTGGTCGTCGGCTTCGCGCCGGAGGAGGAGGCGCCGGTGATCCTGGCCGGTGTCAGGGACGAGCTGAAGGGCCGCCCCTGGACACCACCGGGCGAGCACTGGCCCGATCACCCCGGCGTGCTCGGCGGGCGCGATCTGCGGGCGGGCGGCACCTGGCTGGCGGTCGATCCGGTGGGGGTCCGGGCGGCGGCGTTGCTGAACGGCCGCGGCGTCCTCGCGCGCGATGACATCCGGCGCTCCCGCGGCGACCTGCCGCTGCTCGCCCTGCGCCGCGGCGACCTGCCCGACGTCGATCTGTCCAGGTACGACCCGTTCCACCTGGTGCTCGCCGAGCGCTCTGAGGTCCGGATGTGGCACTGGGACGGCGGCCGGCTGACCGCCGACAAGCTCCCGCCCGGCACCCACATGATCGTGAACAGCGGCTGGGAACAGGGCACGGACAACCCGCGGGTGGCCCACTTCCGCCCCCGGTTCGCCGCCCTGCCGCGCCCCGGCCGCGCGGGCGCCGGCGCCCCGGACGCCTACTGGGGCCCCTGGCTGGACCTGGCCTCGGGCGACGGCCTGCCCACGGCCGACGAGCGCGCGCTGATCGTGTGCAGGAGGCTGCCCGGCGGGCAGGTCTGGGGCTCCTCGTCGGTCACGCTGCTCGCGCTGGCCCGCGACGGCGTGCGCTACGACTTCTCCGCCCGCCCCGCCGACCCCGCCGCCTTCCGCCGGGTCCTGCCCGCGCCCTGAACGCCGCCCCTCCATCCCAGGTGGCGGTGCCCATGCGCGGATTACGCACAAGTAGGCTCAGGGCATGCGATCGTGGTCTGCTCCCAAGGTCTCCCGGCTCCCCGGCCAAGGCGAGGTCCCGCGCCTGTACGACACCGCGGCGGGCGAGGTCCGCCCGACCCGGCCCGGCCCCACCGCCCGGATGTACGTCTGCGGCATCACCCCCTACGATGCCACCCACCTGGGCCACGCCAACACCTACCTGGCCTTCGACCTGCTGAACCGGGTATGGCGGGACGCCGGCCACGAGGTGAGCTTCACCGAGAACATCACCGACGTGGACGATCCGCTGCTGGAGCGGGCCGAGCGGGACGGCCAGGACTGGCAGGAGCTCGCGGCCAGGGAGATCGACCTGTTCCGCGCCGACATGGAGGCCCTGCGCATCCTGCCGCCCAGCCGCTACGTCGCGGTCACCGAGGTGATCGGCGAGGTCGCCGAGCTGATCGAGCGGCTGCGCGACAAGGGCGCGACGTACGAGCTCGACGGCGACGTCTACTTCAACGCGGGCGCCGCCCCCAAGTTCGGCGCGGTCTCCGGCTACTCCGAGGAGCGGATGCTCGCGCTGTTCGGCGAGCGCGGCGGCGACCCGGAGCGGCCGGGCAAGCACAACCCGCTGGACTGGGCGCTGTGGCGGGCCGAGCGGCCGGGAGAGCCCGGCTGGGACTCCCCGTTCGGCCGGGGCAGGCCGGGCTGGCACATCGAGTGCACCGCGATCGCCCTGGCCGATCTCGGCCCCGGCTTCGACGTGGCGGGCGGCGGGTCCGACCTGATCTTCCCGCACCACGAGATGGGCGCCTCCGAGGGGCACGTGGCGACCGGCGAGTGGCCGTTCGCCAAGGCGTACGTCCACGCGGGAATGGTCGCCCTGGACGGCGAGAAGATGTCCAAGTCCAAGGGCAACCTGGTGTTCGTCTCCGCGCTCCGGCGGGAGACCGACCCGATGGCGATCAGGCTGGCCCTGCTGGCCCGGCACTACCGCGCCGACTGGGAGTGGACCGGCGGGCAGCTCGCCGATGCGCAGGAGCGGCTGGAGCGCTGGCGCCGGGCCGTGGCGCTGCCCGCGGGCCCCGCCGCCGAGCCCGTGCTGGCCGAGGTCCGCGCCCGGCTGGCCGACGACCTGGACGCCCCCGGGGCGCTGGCCGCGATCGACTCCTGGGCGCGGGAGGCGCCGGCGGGCGGCGGTACGGACGGGCGGGCCCCGGGGCTGGTCCGCGAGATCGCCGACACCCTGCTCGGGGTCGCGCTCTGATCAGGAGCCGGCGGCCTCGAACCGCTCGCGCTCCTCGGCGGGCAGGTGGTCGATGAACAGCACGCCGTCGAGGTGGTCGGTCTCGTGCTGGAGCACTCTGGCGAGCACGCCGAGCGCCCGCACGGTGACCGGCTTGCCGTACATGTCGCGGCCCCTGGCGGTCACCGCGTAGGCGCGCTCCAGGGGCCACCACTGGCCGGGCGCGGACAGGCACGCCTCGTCGGCGACGACCCTGCGCGCGGACGGCTCCAGGCGCGGGTTGACGATGTGGCCGGACTTGCCGTCGTAGTCGTAGACGACCACCCGCGCGGAGATCCCGATCTGCGGCGCGGCCAGGCCCGCCCGCCCGGACCCCGCGCGCATGGTGGTGGTGAGCTGCTTGACGAGCGTGCGCAGTTCGCGGTCGAAGGCGGTGACCGGCTCGGCCGTACGCCGGAGCACGGGATCGCCGAACAGGCGGATCTGCTGGAGGGTCATTCGCGTCTCCCCGCGGCGATGACTGACGGGCGTCCGGTTGCCGTCATCGTTCGTCCCCACGCCCGGCGTGCCCCAACCGCGCCGCGGGGAGCCGGTCAGCCCTCGCCGCCGTGGTCGCGCCGCCGCAGATAGCGCTCGAACTCGGCGGCGATGGCGTCGCCGCTGGCCTCGGGCAGATCGGCGGCGTCCTTGCGCTCCTCGAGCTCCCTGACGTATTCGGCGACCTCGCTGTCCTGGGAGGCCAGCTCATCGACGCCGTGCTCCCAGGCCCGCGCCTCCTCCGGCAGGTCGCCGAGCGGCATGGGGATGTCGAGCAGGTCCTCGGCCCGGCGCAGCAGCGCCAGCGTGGCCTTGGGGTTGGGCGGCTGGGCGACGTAGTGGGGGACCGAGGCCCATAGCGAGACCGCGCGCAGGCCGGCCGTGCCGAGCGCCTGCTGCAGGACTCCGACGATGCCGGTGGGGCCCTCGTAGCGGGTCAGCTCCAGATGGATCTGCCGGGCCAGCCCGGGATCGGTCGCCGCGCCCACGATCGGCACCGGACGCGTGTGGGGGGAGTCGTTGAGCAGCGCGCCCAGGATCACCGCCAGCTCGACGCCCAGCTCCTGGCACAGCAGCACGATCTCCTCGCAGAAGGACCGCCACCGCATGTTCGGCTCGATGCCGCGCAGCAGCACGACGTCGCGCTCGACGCCGGGCGGCCTGGCCACCGAAAGGCGCGTGGTGGGCCAGGTGATGGAGCGGCTCTGGCCGTCGGTGAGCTCGACGATCGGCCGGGTGACCTGGAAGTCGTAGTAGTCCTCCGGGTCGAGCGCGACCAGTGGGGTGGCCTTCCACGCCCGCTCCAGATGGCCGAGCGCGCCGCTGGATGCCTCACCGGCGTCGTTCCACCCCTCGAACGCGGCGATCAGCACCGGATCGACGAGCTCGGGGAGCCCTTCGAGCTCGATCACGCGCCGCCTCCTCTCCGCTGTACTGGGCTAAGCCTATGCGTTGAGGGGCCCCTTGGTGCCATACGGCCGGGAGTACCGTGAGCGTTCGGCGAGCGCCGCCGGTACCGTGGGACCACCGTAGGAGTGCGCCTCCCACGACCGATCCTCCAGGGGATCGCATTAAGCTTGAGCCCATGACAAGCCGACCGTCCTTGCGTGCAGTCATGTCCGAGCGCGTCGTGGTGGCCGACGGGGCGATGGGCACGATGCTTCAGGCCCATGACGTGACACTGGACGACTTCGAAGGCCACGAGGGCTGCAACGAGGTCCTCAACGTCACCCGGCCGGACATCGTGCGGTCGGTGCACGACGCCTACTTCGAGGTGGGCGTGGACTGCGTGGAGACCAACACCTTCGGCACCAACCTCGCGGCGCTCGGCGAGTACGGCATCGCCGAGCGGGTCTTCGAGCTGGCCGAGGCCGGCGCGCGGCTGGCCCGCGAGCGGGCCGACGCCTGGAGCACCGACGAGCGGCCCAGGTTCGTGCTCGGCTCGATGGGCCCGGGCACCAAGCTGCCCACCCTCGGGCACGCGCCGTTCGCCTCGCTGCGCGACGCCTACCGCGACAACGCCGCAGGGCTGATCGCGGGCGGCGCGGACGCCTTGATCATCGAGACCTCCCAGGACCTCCTGCAGGTGAAGGCCGCCGTGATCGGCGCGCGGCGGGCCATCGCCGACGCCGGCCGCGACGTGCCGATCATCGCCCAGGTGACGATCGAGACCAACGGCGCGATGCTGCTCGGCTCCGAGATCGGCGCGGCGCTGACCGCGATCGAGCCGCTCGGCGTCGACGTGATCGGCCTCAACTGCGCGACCGGCCCCGCCGAGATGAGCGAGCACCTGCGCTACCTCTCCCGGCACAGCCGGCTGGCCCTGTCCTGCATGCCCAACGCGGGGCTGCCGCAGCTCACCTCCGACGGAGCGCGCTACCCGCTGTCCCCCTCCGAGCTCGCCGACGCGCACGGCGCCTTCACCCGCGACTACGGCCTGTCCCTGGTCGGCGGCTGCTGCGGCACCACTCCAGAGCACCTGCGCCAGGTGGTCGAGCGGGTGCGCGGCGCGGAGATCGCCGAGCGGCGGCCCCGCCCCGAGCCCGGCGCCGCCTCCCTCTACCAGCACGTCCCCTTCCGCCAGGACACCTCCTACCTGGCGATCGGCGAGCGCACCAACGCCAACGGCTCCAAGGCGTTCCGCGAGGCGATGCTCGCCGAGCGGTGGGACGACTGCGTGGAGATGGCCCGCGAGCAGGCCCGCGACGGGGCGCACATGCTCGACCTGTGCATCGACTACGTCGGCCGCGACGGCGTCGCCGACATGAAGGAACTGGCCTTCCGGTTCGCCACCGCCTCCACGCTGCCGATCGTGCTCGACTCCACCGAGCCCGCGGTCCTTGAGGCCGGGCTGGAGCTGATCGGCGGCCGCGCGACGATCAACTCGGTCAACTACGAGGACGGCGACGGCCCCGACTCCCGCTTCCAGCGGGTGATGCGCCTGGTGCGCGAGCACGGCACGGCCGTGGTGGCGCTGACCATCGACGAGGAGGGCCAGGCCCGCACCGCCGAGTGGAAGGTCCGGGTGGCGACCCGCCTGATCGAGTCGCTGACCCGCGAGTGGGGCATGCACGTCGAGGACATCATCGTCGACTGCCTGACGTTCCCGATCGCCACCGGCCAGGAGGAGACCCGCAGGGACGGCCTGGAGACCATCGAGGCCATCGCCGAGCTGAAGCGCCGCTACCCGGGCGTGCAGACCACGCTCGGCGTCTCCAACGTCTCCTTCGGCCTCAACCCGGCCGCCCGGATCGTCCTCAACAGCGTCTTCCTCAACGAGTGCGTCAACGCCGGGCTCGACTCGGCGATCGTGCACGCCTCCAAGATCCTTCCGATGGCCCGCATCCCCGACGACCAGCGGCAGGCCGCGCTGGACCTGGTCTACGACCGCAGGCGCGAGGGGTACGACCCGCTGGCGCACTTCATGGAGCTGTTCGAGGGCGTCGACGTGGCCGCGCTGCGGGCGGGCAAGGCGGCCGAGCTGGCCGGGCTGCCGCTGTGGGAGCGGCTCAAGCGCCGCGTCGTGGACGGCGAGCGCAAGGGCCTGGAGACCGACCTGGACGAGGCGCTGGCCCAGCGCCCGGCCCTGGAGATCATCAACGACGTGCTCCTCGACGGCATGAAGACCGTCGGCGAGCTGTTCGGTTCCGGTCAGATGCAGTTGCCGTTCGTGCTCCAGTCGGCCGAGGTGATGAAGACCGCCGTCGCCTACCTCGAACCGCACATGGAGAAGCTCGACGGCGGCGGCAAGGGCCGGATCGTGCTGGCCACCGTCAAGGGCGACGTCCATGACATCGGCAAGAACCTCGTCGACATCATCCTGTCCAACAACGGCTACGAGGTGGTCAACCTCGGCATCAAGCAGCCGGTGACCGCGATCCTGGAGGCGGCCGAGGACAAGAGCGCCGACGTGATCGGCATGTCCGGCCTGCTGGTCAAGTCCACCGTGGTGATGAAGGAGAACCTTGAGGAGATGAACTCCCGGGGCATCTCCACCCGGTTCCCGGTGCTGCTCGGCGGCGCCGCGCTCACCCGCGCCTACGTCGAACAGGACCTCGCCGACGTGTTCCAGGGTGAGGTCCGCTACGCCCGCGACGCGTTCGAGGGCCTGCGCCTGATGGACGCCTTCATGGCCATCAAGCGCGGCGAGGACGGCGCGCGCCTGCCCGAGCTGCGCGCCCGGCGGGTGAAGACCGGCGCGGCGCTGGACCGCACCCCCGAGGAGGAACTGCCCGCCCGCTCCGACGTGGCCGCCGACAACCCGGTGCCCACCCCGCCGTTCTCGGGCGACCGCGTGGTCAAGGGCATCTCGCTGGGCGAGTACGCCGCGTTCCTGGACGAGCGGGCGACGTTCATGGGCCAGTGGGGGCTCAAGCCCGCGCGGGGCGGCTCGGGTCCCTCCTACGAGGAGCTGGTGGAGACCGAGGGCAGGCCGCGGCTGCGGATGTGGCTGGACCGGCTGCAGACCGAGGGCCTACTGGAGGCCGCCGTGGCCTATGGCTACTTCCCGTGCGTCAGCGAGGGCGACAACCTGATCATCCTCGACGACGCCGGCAACGAGCGGACCAGGTTCACCTTCCCCCGCCAGCGCCGCGACCGGCACCTCTGCCTGTCCGACTTCTTCCGCTCCCGCGAGTCCGGCGAGACCGACGTGATCGCCTTCCAGGTGGTCACCATGGGCAACCGGATCTCCGAGGCCACCGCGGAGCTGTTCGCCAAGGACGCCTACCGCGACTACCTGGAGCTGCACGGCCTGTCGGTGCAGCTCACCGAGGCGCTGGCCGAATACTGGCACGCGCGGGTGCGCTCGGAGCTGGGCATCGGCGGCCAGGAGTCGCTGGACGACATGCTGAAGGTCAACATCCGCGGCTGCCGCTACTCCTTCGGCTATCCTGCCTGTCCCAACCTCGAAGACCAGGTGCAGGTGATGGAGTTGCTCGACCCCGCACGGATCGGGGTGAACCTCTCGGAGGAGTTCCAGCTCCACCCCGAGCAGGCCACCTCGGCCCTCGTCGTCCACCACCCCGAGGCCAAGTACTTCAATGTCTGATCTGCCCGGGGCCGTCTTCTTCGACATGGACGGCCTGCTCGTGGACACCGAGAAGGTCTGGTTCGAGGTCGAGGCCGAGGTGATGAAACGCCTCGGCGGGTCCTGGGGGCCCGACGACCAGGAACACCTCGTGGGGGGCTCACTGCCCTCCACGGTGGCCTACATGCTCAAGACCTCCGGCTCGGACACCGACCCGGCGGAGGTCGCCGAGTGGATGCTCGGCGGCATGACCGCCAGGCTCCGCGAGGGCGGCGTCGAGCTGATGCCCGGCGCGGGCGCCCTGCTGCGCGCGGTGCGCGCCACGGGCGTCCCCACGGCCCTGGTGACCTCCTCGGCCCGCGTGGTGGCCGAGCAGTGCCTTGCGGCCATCGGCCGCCACTTCTTCGACCACGTGGTCACCGGCGACGACGTCTCGCGTACCAAGCCCGATCCCGAGCCCTACCGGCTCGCCGTGGCGCTGGCCCGGGTCGAGGCGCGGCGCTGCGTGGTCCTTGAGGACTCGCCCAACGGCGTGACCTCGGCCACCGCCGCCGGGTGCCGGGTGGTCGCGGTGCCGAGCCTGCTGCCCATCCCACCGGCCCCCGGCCGGATGATCGCCGGTTCGCTGACCCAGGTGGACGTGGCGCTGCTCGCCAGGGTGGCCGCCCCCAGCGAGCCCTGATCGTCCCCCTAGGGGCCCGGTCGCCGATCAATCCCCCTCCGGTAGGAGAGGAGGGGGCGCTTTCGCATGCCAGGATGGTAGGGACGAAGCGACACGAGGGGGCGGCCCGAAATGGATCAGATCGCGTGGTTGCCGCTGTGCGCCGGTGTGACCGGTGTGGGGCTGGTGATCAGTTTCCTGCTGCTGCGGCGTAAGGGCGCCGCGGCCGGGCTGCGTGCGGCGGCCTGGTCGCTGCTGCCGATGGCCGCCTACCTCACGGGGGCCCTGCCCGTGCTGTGGAAGGTCGGCACCGCGCTCGTGGGCTTCGTGACCGGCCTGGTGTTCTCGCCGACCGTGTGGATCGGCGTGGCCCTGACCGGGCTCGCGGTGGTCCTCTTCCTCGTCTCGGGCTTCCTGCGCGGCCGGGGCCGGGCCAAGGCCGACCGGCGGACCGGCGCCCCTGCCGAGCCCGCGCAGCGGCAGGCCGCACCGGCGCAGCCGCGTCCGGGTGTCGCCGCTCCCGCTCCCGCTTCCGCGACGCAGCCACTGCCCACCCGGCGACCGGCGCCCGCGAAAAAGGCGGCAGATGATGATTTTTCCGACATTGAGGACATTCTTAAGCGGCGCGGAATCAGCTGACGGCGCTTAGGTTCTGACCGAAATTCGAGTCAGGGGCGATGTCAAGGCTCTTCTCCGCCCTCGGTCACCCTCCGTGATCTCCTCCGTAGTGGGGTGCGCGAGCACCCCATACCGGTCACGGGGGGTGATGGCCGTTATGATGCGAGTAAGGGCGCGTGTCACCGAATCGAGACGGAATCAGAACAAGTTCTAGATAATCGGCCAAGATCGATACGAATGCGTGTCGCGTGAATCACGGTTGCGCTACATCGCTGGCCAAAGGGCTAGTCAGCGCTGCTGGACGCATACATTCTGCCTTCCGGGGACCGCACTAAAGCGGCTTCCCCATTCAGGCGCACACCCGCGCCTGCCGGGACAACGTCGTCTGTGACCCAGGGGGCTGAAGTATGACCGCACCGCTCGACGTCTCCGGATCGGCCTCGGAGGCCCCACCGGAGTCGGTGCTGGAGGGCGGCGGGAAGATCGCCGGCCGGTCGCTCGGGCAGATCGCGTGGTCGCGGCTGAAACGCGACAAGGTCGCCATGGCCGGCGCGGGCATCGTGATCCTCCTCATCCTGATGGCGATCTTCGCCCCCGCCATCGTCGCGGTGCTCGGTCATCCGCCGCAGGAGTTCCATGAGGATCTGACCGACCCCAACACGGGGGTGCCGCTCGGCGCGTTCGGTGGGATGAGCTGGGAATACCTGTTCGGCCTGGAGCCGAGGAACGGGCGCGACCTGTTCAGCCGCGTCGTGTACGGCGCGCGGATCTCCCTGCTGATCGCCTTCCTGGCCACCCTGGTCTCGGTGCTGCTCGGCACCCTGGCCGGCGTCGTGGCCGGCTACTTCGGCGGCTGGGTGGACACCCTGATCGGCCGCACGATGGACGTCTTCCTGGCCTTCCCGCTGCTGGTCTTCGCCATCGCCCTGGTGGGCGCGATCCCGGACACCGCGTTCGGGCTCACCGGCGACTCGCTGCGGATCGCCCTGCTGGTGTTCATCATCGGCTTCTTCAACTGGCCCTACATCGGGCGGATCATCCGCGGCCAGACGTTGTCCCTACGCGAACGCGAGTTCGTCGACGCCGCGCGCAGCCTGGGTGCGCGCTGGCCGCACATCATCTTCCGCGAGCTGCTGCCGAACCTGATAGCGCCGATCCTGATCTACGCGACGCTGCTGATCCCGTCGAACATCCTGTTCGAGTCGGCGCTGTCGTTCCTCGGGGTCGGGGTCCGGCCGCCCACGCCCACCTGGGGCGGCATGCTGGCCGACGCGGTGCGCTTCTTCACGTTGCCGCACTTCGCGATCTTCCCGGGGATGGCCATCTTCATCACGGTGCTGTCCTTCAACCTGTTCGGCGACGGATTGCGGGACGCCTTCGACCCGCGCACCCGTTAGCCCGCCCACCTTCCACGATCCCCCGGCTCCATATCCCAACAAAGGGGTGCGAAGTAATGAGAACAAGATCCGGAGTGGCCATCGCGGCCATCGGAACCGCGCTGGCGCTCGGCCTATCGGCCTGCGCCGGCGGTGGCGGGAACACACCTCCCGGCCAGTCCGGTGGCGGCTCGGCCGGCGCGGTGAAGGAGGAGTTCAACGCCGCGCTCGGCAAGGTCTACAACCCGTCCAAGGCCAAGGGCGGAATCGTCAAGTTGGCCCACGAGGAGAACTGGGACAGCCTGGATCCGGGGAACACCTACTACGGTTACTCGTTCAACTTCGCCCGCCTGTACGGCCGCACCCTGGTGATGTTCAAGGCCGCTCCAGGGGCCGCGAGCAACACGCTCACCCCCGACCTCGCCGAGAGCCTGGGGGAGACCAGCGACGGTGGCAAGACCTGGACCTACAAGCTCCGCAAGGGCGTGAAGTTCGAGGACGGCACGGAGATCACCTCCAAGGACATCGCCTACGCGGTCGCCCGCTCCTTCGACAAGCAGGTGCTGCCCAAGGGCCCGAGCTACCTCAATGAGCTGCTCGACTGGCCGAAGGACTACAAGGGCGCCTTCAAGGACAAGGACGCCGACATCAGCTCGGCGATCGAGACGCCGGACGACCACACGATCGTCTTCAAGCTGAAGCAGCCCTTCGGCTCCTTCGACTACATCGTGCAGATGCCGATGACCATGCCGGTGCCGAAGGCCAAGGACACCGGAACGAAGTACCAGGAGCACGTGATCTCCTCCGGGCCGTACATGTTCGACAAGAACTCGATCGGCAAGTCCTTCTCGCTGAAGCGCAACCCGAACTGGGACCCGGCCACCGACCCGAACCGCTCCGCGCTGCCCGACGGCTTCGAGGTCCAGCTCAACGTCAACGCCGACGACATCGACAACCGGCTGATCTCCGGCGACGTGCATCTGGCCGTCACCGGCCTCGGCCTCCAGCAGGCCGCGCGTACCCGCGTGCTGAACGACCCCGCGCTGAAGGCCAGGACCGACAACGCCGCGCTCCAGCGGCTGTGGTACCTCTCGGTCATCCCCGACGTCGAGCCGTTCAACAACATCGAGTGCCGCAAGGCCGTGGAGTGGGCGGTGGACCGTACATCGGTCCAGCGCGCCTACGGCGGCCCCAACGGCGGTGACATCGCGACCGGCATGATCCCGCCGGCCCTGGGCGGCTACAAGGAGATCACCACCTACCAGACTCCGGGTAACAAGGGTGATGTCAACAAGGCCAAGGCGGCCCTCGCGGCCTGCGGCCAGCCGAACGGGTTCAGCGCCGACATCGCCTACCGCAGCAGTCGCCCGGGCGAGAAGGCGTTCGCCGAGGCGGTGCAGCAGTCGCTGGCCAAGGTCGGCATCAAGCTGACCCTCAAGCCCTTCCCCGACGGCGACTACTTCACCCTCTATGTCGGCAAGCCGGACTACGTCAAGCAGAACAAGCTCGGCCTGGCCGTCAACGGCTGGGGCTCGGACTACCCGGAGACCTTCGGCTTCCTGCAGGCAATCGCGGACAGCCGGACCATCCGCGAGTCCGGCAACTACAACCTGAGCGTCAAGATCCCCGAAGTCGACCAGAAGATCGACCAGACCAAGGGTGAGGCCGACGCCGCCGCCCGCGACGCCCTGTGGGCCGAGATCAACCAGCGCATCATGGACGAGGCGGTCACCGTGCCCGGCGTGTACGCCAAGTCGATCCTGATGCGCGGCAAGGGCCTGACCAACCTGTACGTGAGCGAGTCCCAGCAGATGTACGACTACGTGAGCGTCGGCGTTCAGCAGTAGGCGTCCCCTGGCGATCATCCAACGAGATAGGCAGGTGAAGGCCACGACGGCCGCCGTCAGCGATCCTGGCGGCGGCCGTCAGGGCCGGGCACTGTGATCACATACATCATCAGGCGCCTGATCGGCGCGGTGATCATGCTCGTCATCGTGAGCATCGTCACCTTCGCGATCTTCTTTCTGGTCCCGCGGCTGGTCGGCGCCACTCCGGAGGGCATGGCGAGCCGCTACGCCGGTCGCACGGCCACCGCGGAGACCCAGCAACTGATCGCCAAGCGGCTCGGCTTCCACGACCCGCTGCCGGTCCAGTACGGCAGGTTCGTCTCGGGCCTGGTCGTGGGCGCGGAGTACGACACGGGCACGAGCGTCGAGAAGTGCCCGGCGCCCTGCTTCGGCTACTCCTACCTCACCGAGCAGCCCGTGTGGCCCGACCTTGTGGACCGCTCGCGGGTGACGTTCTCGCTGGGGGTGGGGGCCGCGGTGATCTGGGTGGTCGCCGGGGTGGCCACCGGCGTGATCTCGGCGCTGCGCCGCCGCAGCTTCTTCGACCGGGCCGCGATGGGCATCGCGCTGGCCGGGGTGTCCATGCCGGTGTTCTTCACCGGCATGATCTCGCTGGTCTTCTTCAGCTACTCCCTCGGCTGGACCGTGCCCGGCGGGACGTACGTCGACTTCACCGTCGATCCGGTGCAGTGGGCCTACAGCCTGATCCTGCCCTGGGTCACACTGGCGTTCCTGTTCGCCGCGGGCTACGCCCGGCTCACCCGGGCGGGCATGCTGGAGACCATGAACGAGGACTACATCCGCACCGCGCGGGCCAAGGGCCTGCCCGAGCGGACGGTGGTGGTCAAGCACGGCCTGCGGGCCGCGCTCACGCCGATCGTGACCATCTTCGGCCTCGACTTCGGCCTGCTGCTCGGCGGCGCCGTGCTCACCGAGAGCACCTTCTCCCTCAACGGCCTCGGCAAGTACGCCATCGAGGCCATCGTCAGCAACGACCTTCCCAAGGTGATGGGCGTGACGCTGCTCACCGCGGTGTTCGTGGTGGTCGCCAACCTGATCGTGGACCTGCTGTACGCCGTCGTCGACCCAAGGGTGAGGCTCACGTGAGCGCCAACGACACCATTCCGCATCTGGCGGTCCGCGACCTCGGCATCCACTTCCCGACCGACGACGGCCTGGTCCGCGCGGTGGACGGGCTGACGTTCTCGCTGGAGCGCGGCAAGACGCTCGGCATCGTCGGGGAGTCCGGCTCGGGCAAGAGCGTGACCAGCCTCGGCATCCTCGGCCTGCACTCCGGCGGCAACGCCAGGCTCTCCGGCGAGATCTGGCTGGACGGCGAGGAGTTGATCTCCGCCCCGGCCGAGTCCGTGCGCAGGCTGCGCGGCAAGAAGATGGCGATGATCTTCCAGGACCCGCTGTCGGCGATGCACCCGTACTACACCGTCGGCCAGCAGATCATCGAGGCGTACCGGATCCACAACGACGTGAGCAAGTCGGCCGCCCGCAAGCACGCGATCGACATGCTGGGCAGGGTCGGCATCCCGCAGCCGGACCGGCGGGTGGACGACTACCCCCACCAGTTCTCCGGCGGGATGCGGCAGCGGGCCATGATCGCCATGGCGCTGTCCTGCGACCCCGAGCTGCTGATCGCCGACGAGCCCACCACCGCGCTGGACGTCACCGTGCAGGCCCAGATCCTGGACCTGATGCGCGACCTGCAGCGCGAGTTCAACTCCGCGCTGATCATCATCACCCACGACCTGGGCGTCGTGGCCGAGCTGGCCGATGACATCCTGGTGATGTACGGCGGCAAGTGCGTCGAGTAC
This sequence comes from Spongiactinospora rosea, assembly GCF_003315795.1. Taxonomy (GTDB): domain Bacteria; phylum Actinomycetota; class Actinomycetes; order Streptosporangiales; family Streptosporangiaceae; genus Spongiactinospora; species Spongiactinospora rosea. The sequence goes on along the minus strand of NZ_QMEY01000006.1, from coordinate 250,848 downwards.
GGCGCGGCCGAGGACATCTTCCTCGCCCCCGAGCACCCCTACACCTGGGGCCTGCTCAGCTCGGTGCCGCGGCTGGACCGGGACCCGACCGACCGGCTGATACCGATCAAGGGCGCCCCGCCGTCCCTGATCAACGTCCCGTCCGGCTGCGCCTTCCACCCCCGCTGCCCCTACGCCGCCGAGTCCGGCCGGCGGGCGAAGGAAGAGGTGCCGCCGCTGGCGGAGACCGCGACCGGCGGGCACCTGGTGCGCTGCCACCTGTCCCGCGCGCGGCGGCGGGAGATCTGGGAGAACGACGTCAAACCGATCTTGGAGACCACGTGAGCACCCCGACGACCGACGCCGCGGATCTTCCGGACGCCGAGCCCCTGCTCGCCGTGTCGGACCTGCAAAAGCACTTCCCGGTCACCAAGGGGCTGCTCAAGCGGCAGGTGGGCGCCGTCCAGGCGGTGGACGGGATCTCCTTCACCGTCCGCAAGGGCGAGACCCTGGGCCTGGTGGGGGAGTCCGGCTGCGGGAAGACCACCACGGGCCGGCTGATCACCCGGCTGCTCGACCCCACCGGCGGCAAGATCGTCTTCGAGGGACGCGACATCACCCACATGTCGCAGTCCCGGCTGCGCCCGCTGCGCCGCGACATGCAGATGATCTTCCAGGACCCCTACTCGTCGCTGAACCCCCGGCACACGGTGGGGGCGATCGTCGGCGCGCCCTACCGCATCCAGGGCATCCAGACCGAGCAGGGCGTCAAGAAGGCCGTCCAGGAGATCCTGGAGACGGTCGGCCTGAACCCGGAGCACTACAACCGCTACCCGCACGAGTTCTCCGGCGGCCAGCGCCAGCGCATCGGGATCGCCAGGACCCTCGCCCTGAAGCCCAAGCTGATCATCGCCGACGAGCCGGTCTCCGCGCTCGACGTGTCGATCCAGGCGCAGGTGGTCAACCTGCTGGAGGACATCCAGAACGAGCTGGACCTGACCTACGTGGTGATCGCCCACGACCTGTCGGTGGTCCGGCACATCTCCGACCGGGTGGCGGTGATGTACCTCGGCAAGATCGTCGAGCTGGCCGACCGCAAGAGCCTGTACGGCTCGCCGATGCACCCGTACACCAACGCGCTGCTGTCCGCGGTGCCCGTACCCGACCCTCGGGGTCGCGGCGAGCGTGACCGCATCCGGCTCAAGGGCGACGTGCCCTCCCCGCTCAACCCGCCTCCGGCGTGCCGCTTCCACACCCGCTGCTGGAAGGCACAGGAGATCTGCAAGCAGCAGGAGCCCCCGCTGGTCGAGCGGGCCGGTGGCCACCAGGTCGCCTGCCACTTCCCGGAGAACGTCCCCGCGCAGGTCGCGGCGGACGCGGCTGCGGTGAAGGCGGTGGACCAGGGGGCGGCGGACTAGGGGATCGCGCCCGGGGTGATCAGCCCGGTCTCGTAGGCGAGCACCACCGCCTGCACCCGGTCGCGCAGCGACAGCTTGGTGAGCACGTTGCCGACGTGGGTCTTCACGGTGGTCTCGCTCACCACCAGCTCGGCGGCGATCTCGGCGTTCGACATGCCGCGGGCGATCAGCCGCAGCACCTCCAGCTCGCGTTCGGTGAGCCGGTCCAGGCGGGCGGGGGTGGACTGCGGGTGAGCGGGTGGCAGGCGGGTGGCGAAGCGGTCCAGCAGGCGCCGGGTGATGCTCGGCGCCACGATCGCGTCGCCCGCGGCGACCACGCGGATGGCGTTGACCAGCTCGTCCGGGGGCACGTCCTTCAGCAGGAAGCCGCTCGCCCCGGCGCGCAGCGCCTCCACGATGTACTCGTCGAGGTCGAAGGTGGTCAGCACGAGCACCTTCGGCACATGGGCCCCCGCGCCCGCCTCGCGCACGATCCTGCGGGTCGCGTCGATGCCGTCCACGCCGGGCATCCGCACGTCCATCAGCACGACGTCCGGCAGCAGGGCGCGGGCCTGTTCCTGAGCCGCCTTGCCGTCGCCCGCCTCGCCGACCACGGTGAGATCGGTCTCGGCCTCCAGGATCAACCGGAAACCGGTACGGAGCAGCGGCTGGTCGTCCACCAGCAGCACCCTGATCGTCATCGTCCGTCCTTGAGCGGGAACCGTGCGCGTACCTCGAAACCGCCTCCTGCGCGCGGGCCGATTCTCAGCATTCCACCATAAAGCGCAACGCGCTCGCGAATCCCGACCAGCCCGTGGCCCGGCCCCGGCCGTTCCCCGTCCGGCCGCGGGTCCGCCGGGCCGCGCCCGTCGTCCTCGATCCGCACGGAGAACTCGCCCGGTTCGTGGCGTACCGTCACCCACGCCCGCGCCCCCGGTCCCGCGTGCCGCAGCGTGTTCGTCAGCGCCTCCTGGACCAGCCGGTACGCGGCCAGGTCGATGCCCGGCGGCAGGTCCCCGCTCTCGCCCTCGGTCCACAACTGGATCGGCAGCCCCGCCTCGCGCATCTGCTCCACCAGCGCGGGCAGCTCCAGCGTGCCGGGCTGCGGGCCGCGCTCGGCGGGCCCCGCCCGGCCGTCGTCGGTCCTGAGCACCCCGACGATGTTGCGCATCTCCGCCATCGCGGTGCGCCCGACCTCCTCGATCGCCGACAGCGCCTCGCCCGCGCCCTGCGGGTTGGTGGTCAGGATCCGCCTGGCCGCGGCCGCCTGCACGGTCATCACGCTCACATGGTGGGCCACCACGTCGTGCAGCTCCCTGGCGATGCGCGAGCGCTCCTCGGCCCGCGCGGCGCGGGTGTCGGCGTCCCTGGCGCGCTCCAGGCGTTCGGCCCGGTCCTTCAGCTCCGCCAGGTACGCCCGGCGCATCCGCAGGCTGCGCCCGACCACCCAGGCCGTCACCACGACCGGGGCGCCCACCAGCAGCACCGTCCGGGTCTCGGCACCCACCCCGGAGGCCACGCCCACCAGCACGGCCAGCAGGTCCACGCCCAGCGCCGCCAGGCTGACCGCCAGCCCCCGGTGCGCGGCCACGCTGTAGACCGCGATCAGGATCGCCGTGTCGAGCATCGAGGTCTCATGGCCCGCCACGACCAGCGAGAGGTGCGTCGTCTCCAGCGCGCACAGCAGCGTGAAGGGCCACTTGCGGCGCACCGCCACGGCGGCGCAGCCGAGCAGCACCGCGACGGCCTCGGCCAGGCCGGGGGGACGCGCGCCGTACGGCAGAGGCGAGATCAGCCTCGCCAGGGCGGCGGCGACGAGCAGGGCGGCGAGCAGGGCGTCCGGGACCAGTGGACGGTCGCCGAGCCAGGCCCGCAGGCCGCCGAGGGTGGTGCGCACGCCTTCAATGTAGAACTTCCACACGCGCGCCCACCCTGCGGCAGGAGGATGCGCCCTCCTCCTCCCGGAGGAAACGACCCTCGTCGCCGACGGTCGCGGGAGAGACGAATGCCCGTCCAGCGGACCCGCCCGTCCGGCCCGCACGCCGCCCACGGCGCTCCTGGCACGGGCCGCCCATGGGCGTGTGCTCCGGCCGGGCGGAGCAGGGGGTCTCTGGGCCGTTCTCCCTGCGTGGGCGGGTTCGGCTCTCCTGGTTCGGAGCGTGCTCCGGGCGGACGGCGCGGGGCTGCTACAGCTCGTCGCTGGCGGCGCGGCGGCGACGGCCGCCGGCCAGGGTGTCTCCGGGACGCCGCTCGGGCAACGGCGGGGGAGTGCCGCCGAACTCCGGGCACAGCGCCCGGTGGTCGCACCAGTCGCACAGCCTGCTCGGCCGGGCCCGCCACTCGCCGGTGCTCATCGACCGCTCGATCGCCTGCCACAGCGCCGACACCTTGCGCTCGGTGGCCAGCAGGTCGGCCTCCTCGGGCGCGTACCGGATCACCTCGCCGTTGCCGAGGTAGACCAGTTGCAGCACGCGCGGCACCGTGCCGTGCAGCCGCCACAGCGCGAGCGCGTAGAACTTCATCTGGAACAGCGCCCTGGCCTCGAACTCGCGGCCGGGCGCGGTGCCCGTCTTGTAGTCGACCACCCGGATCTCGCCGGTCGGCGCGACGTCGAGCCGGTCGATGTAGCCGCGCAGCATCAGCCCGTTGCCGAGCACCGCCTCGACGTACAGCTCGCGCTCGGCGGGCTCCAGGCGGGTCGGGTCCTCAAGGGTGAAATAGCGCTCCAGCATCGTGCGCGCCTGGGCCAGCCAGGCCGCCTGCTCGGCCTCGTCGGCGAACATCTCCGCGGTCTCCGGCTCGCGCTCGCGCAGCCGCTCCCACTGTGGTTCGAGCAGGTCGAGCGCCGCGCGCACGGTGCGCCCCCCGGCCGGCAGGTCGTACAGCCGCTCCAGCACGGCGTGCACCACCGTGCCACGGACCGCCGCGGGAGAAGGGCGCTCGGGGATCTGGTCGATCACCCGGAAGCGGTAGAGCAGCGGGCAGGTCATGAAGTCGCCGGCCCGCGACGGCGACAGCGCGCCGATCACCGTCGGCGCGCTCATCGCCCGCCTGCCCGCACCGCGCCGAGCGGGTCACGACATCGGCGGGCCGGGGACGGCCGGGTACGATCCACCATGACCCGCACTTTAGGCCACCGCGCCGACATCTTCACGGTCCGGCGCCCCGCGAGGCGCCCGCCACGCCGGACCGCCCGGGCCATGTGACGCGTAGCATCAAGGTCTACGAGGCATCTAGGCTCTAAGGCGGAGATGCCTGCATGGCGAAACGCGCCTCCATCGGCAGACGCGGCAGAAGGCGGAGCGAGACGAGTGAGCAGCGAGAGCCCACAGCGATCACCGGGTCTGCGGATGGGCCGGCCCTTCGGCATCCCGGTGTACGTCTCGCCCACCTGGTTCATCGTGGCGGCGTTCATCACCCTCACCTACAAGGAGAGCGTGCAGCTCAGCGTGCCGGGGCTGAGTGAGGCGGCGGGTTACGCGGTGGCCTTCGCCTTCGCCGTGCTGCTCTACGTCTCGGTCCTGCTGCACGAGCTGGCGCACTGCGTCGTGGCCAAGCGGTACGGCCTGCCGGTGCGCCGGATCACCCTCTACCTCCTGGGCGGCGTCTCGGAGATCGAACGCGAACCCGACTCTCCCGGCAGGGAGTTCATGGTGGCCTTCGCCGGGCCGCTGCTCTCCCTCGGCCTCGCCCTGGCCGGGTTCCTGCTCGACGTCTTCGTCGTGCCCGAGGGCGGCATCATCGGCGTCCTCACCTGGCAGCTCTGGATGGCCAACCTGATCGTCGGGGTGTTCAACCTGCTGCCGGGCCTGCCGCTGGACGGCGGGCGGATGCTGCGCGCCGGGGTGTGGAAGGCGACGCGCGACTCCGGCTCGGGCACCGTCGCCGCCGCGTGGGTCGGCCGCGGGCTGGCCATCGTGCTGGCGGCCATTCCGCTGATCCTCACCCTGCTGAGCGGCGGCCAGGTGCTCAACCTGTTCGTGCTGTGGTCGTTCCTGCTGGCCGGGTTCATCTGGTTCGGGGCCGGCCAGTCGCTGCGCACCGCGCGGGTGCGGGCCCGCATCCCGCAGGTAAACGCGCGCAGCCTGGCCAGGCGTGCGATCCCGGTGACCTCCGAGGTGCCATTGGCCGAGGCGCTGCGCCGGGCCTCGGCCGCCCAGGCGGGTGCGATGGTCGTGGTCGACCACGACGGCAGGCCGATCGCCCTCGTCAACGAGGCCGCCGTGGAGGCCACCCCGGAGCAGCGCAGGCCGTGGGTGACCGCGGGCTCGCTGGCCCGCACCCTGGAGCCCTCACTGGTGCTGGCCGCCGACCTCAGCGGGGAGGAGCTGATCGACGCCATGCGCGAGACGCCCGCGGGCGAATACCTGCTGGTCGAGCGGAGCGGCGAGGTGTACGGAGTGCTCGCCACCGCCGACGTCAACCGGGTGTTCAGCGGAGTCTGAGCCACCGCCGCCGCGCGGCCCGCCCACGACCTTGAGCCGGCGGGGTCTTCCCGTCGGCCACCGTTCGCCCGATCGTTACCTTACTGATAGTTCCCCTGCTCCGTGCCCCGCGTGCTCGTCGCCGTGCCCGATGTGTGCTGGGAAGGCGCCCATCACCCCTCTTCGGACTGGTGACGCTCCTGCCAGAAGGTCTACTAGGGTTCTTTTTGCTACGGTCCGAGGTGCTGGGTGCCATCGATCCGGTCCAGGCCGCCGGAGCCGTGTGATGCCGGGGAAGGAGAGTTCTGTGACCGACCAGGGCTTCGGAGTGGTCCGCCCGCTTCCTGGCAACGGGCTGGTCGCCCATGTTGGCGGCCTGGTCCTGGTGTGCGACGCGGTGGACGCCGTGGCCTCCGAGCTGCTGGAGGCGGTCCGTGACACCGCCGCCAACGGCGGCGACGGCCGGGCGCTGGCCCGCCGTGCCGCCCAGGTGCTCGCCCGGTCGATGACCGCGGAGCCGATCGGGTGCGCGGTCGCCGGTCCGGCCGCGGGCGGCATCGCCGTACTGGTCAGCGGAGAGGCGTCGGCCACCGTCGAGTCCGAGTCGGGCGAGGTCGCCCTGGCCGGGCGCGACGCGCTCACCTGGACCGACCGGCTGGTGCCCGGCCCCGTGCGGCGCGTGCAGCTGCGCCTGCCCGGCGCGGGCGAGCCGCACCCGCGGACCAGGCTGGACGAGGGCGTGGTCGTCGGCGGCGGCATGACCGGCGAGTACACCGGGGCGGACGAGCCGGGCGACCGGCCCGCGCCCGCCGCCAGGCCCGCCGCGCGCGAATGGCGGGCCCCCGAGCCGGACCTCCCGCCCGCCCCCGCCGAGCCGGAGCCCGAGCGCGCCGTGGCGCCCGCCGCCCCGCCGCCCTCCTCCGTCGCCTCGCTGCCGCCGGCGCCGCCCGCACCGGCGGCCCCGCAGTCCGACCCGCGGGCGCCCTATCCGATGGGCGACCACTATCCCGCGCCGATGGCCCCGCCCGCCCCGATGCCGTCCGGCCCCGTCCCCGGTTACGGCCCGCCGCCCGGCCCGCCCTCCGAGCAGTTCCCGCTGCCGCCGCCCGGCCCGCAGGGCGAGCCGCCCGCCGACGACGCGGACCCCGGCCTCGGCAACGGCTCCGGAGGCTTCCCCGACCTGCGCGAGCAGCCCTTCGAGGCCGTTCTGCCCGCGCCTCCCGCGCCCGAGCAGGCCGAGCCCGCCGAGCCCGAGGTCCCCGCCGAGCAGTCCGACCCCGACTCCCGGGTGCTGGTCCTCGGCGTCGACTGCAAGAACGACCACTTCAACGACCCCCGCGTGCCGTACTGCGCGGTGTGCGGCATCGCGCTCGTGCAGCGCACCCTGGTGCCCTACCAGGGGCCGCGCCCGCCGCTCGGCGTCCTGCTCCTCGACGACGGCATGACGCTGCGCCTGGACACCGACCACCTGCTCGGCCGCGACCCCGAGCGGGCCGCGGAGGTCACCTCCGGACAGGCCAGGCCCGCCAAGGTGACCAGCCCCGACGGCTCGGTCTCCCGCCGCCACCTGCGCGTCGCCCTCGACGGCTGGGACGTCAACCTGGTCGACCTCGGGTCGGTCAACGGCACCCAGATCCAGCCGCCCGGCGACCCCAACTTCTACGACATCCCGCCCAACGAGCCGGTGTCCATCGCCCCGGGCACCACCGTGCGGATCGGCGTCTCACGGACCATGCGCTACGAGTCGCACCGCACCCGCTGAGCCGCCGCGTGAGGCCATGGTCACCGAAATGAGTAGTGGTCTACTCATCCGGGCCCATGGCCCCGAATGCCAGCATCGGGATCCTGCCGAGTCAAGGGGGATCCGATGCGCGGAGCGGGGGTCGCCGCGGTCGTGCTCGCCGTGCTGCCGTGTGCCGTGGCCTGCGGTGGCGAAACCGGCATCGAGCCGTACCGCTGCACGCTGCGCCAAGACGTCAGCACGGGCACGGTGGAGGTGGAGGCCGGTCTCGCCGCGGTGAGCGCGAGCGCGTCCTCGGGCTTCGCCGAGTTACGGCGTCCGGGGCGCAAGGGCCGGACCTTCGCCGCCTTCCTCGACTACAGGCTGGCGGCCGGCGCGCGGCTCGGCGCGGAGGTGCGGTACGCGGGCGCGGACCTGCGCGCGGGCGCCGGATCGCAGGTGGGGTTCTACTACGAGAGCCGCGACCGCGCGGTGATCGAGGAGGTCCTGCGCAGCGACGTGCCGCCGGGCGGCTGGGCCCAGATGAGCGTGGAACTCGACGGTTCGGTCGCCGGATCGGCCACCCTCGGCCTGCCCAAGCTGGTCGACGTGTCCGCCATCGCGGAGGCGCGGACCGCCGCCGAGCTGACCCTCCACGCCGACACCGGGTTCACGGTGACCCGTTCGTGGAGTGCCGGCGTCACGGCGAAGCCCACCGCCGCCGTCACGGGGCTGATCGGCCTGGAGCGGGCTTCGGGCCGGGTCACCGTCTCCTACGCCCTGCGCTTCGACGGCACCGGCACGCCGCGACGGCTGACCGTGCTCACCGAGGCCCCGGCCGGGCACGAGCGCGTCCGGCAGATCACCCGCATGCTCGACCTCGGCAAGGCCGCGGACCTCCGCGCCGTGCGCCGCGCGCTGCCCGAGATCATCGTCAACCCGATGGCGCTCGCGCCGCGCGGCGCGTCCTACTTCCTCACCCGGCAGGCGGGGACGCTGGTCAGGCGGATCGACAAGTACGGCACCACGGTCCGGTCGCTGTACGAGGTCTCGGAGAAGGAGATCGAACAGGGGGTGAGCCTGGTCCGGTTCGGCGGCTCGATCGGGCGCGGCACCACGCACCGGGTGCTGCGGGAGAGCGTGATCCGCACCCCGGACGGCGAACTGACCGCCGACTGCGTGGGCGTGCCGTCCGTGCCCGAGGTACGGCGGGGCGCGCCGCCCGCCCTGCCGCCCGTGTGCCTTCCCCCGGCCCCGCCCTCGCCGGAGGTGTCCACCCGGCCGCCCGACCCGCTGGTCGGCACCGAGGAGCCCACCACGGCGCCCGTGGGGGCGGCGGAGCCGCTCCGGGCGCCGCGCCCGGCCGCCATGGCCGTCCCCACGCTCATCGAGACGCCGCTGTCGCCGGTGACCCCCGGGGAGAGCGCGGAGACCGGGACGATCGACGACTGCGGGCCGCCCCCGGCGACCACCGATCCCACGGACGAGGCGTCCCCCACGGACACCCCCACCGACGTGCCGACCGATGTGCCGACCGAGGAGCCGACGGACACCGGTGATCCTTCGCCCACCGGCACCACCGCGCGGCTGCCGAGTCCCACGGAGATCGAGCAGACCGAGGTCGAACCGACCCAGGTCGAGCAGACCGAGGAGCCCACCTCGCTCGCGGAGTGAGGCGGTCACACGATCTCGTTGTCGGCGGTCAGGACGGCGGGCAGCGGCCCCGCGCCCGCCTGGGAGCGGGCGAAGGCCATGACGTCGGCCGCCGCCTCCCGCGCGGTCCGCCCGGTACGCGCCACCCGGCGCGCGATCAGGCCCGCGACCAGCGGCGTGGCCAGGGACGTGCCGCTCCACCGGGCGAGGCCCCCGGCGAAGCGGCGGGTCTCGCCCCTGCCGGGGGTCAGCGCGTCGGCGTCGCAGACCTCCGCGGGGCCGTGCCGGTAGCGGTAGCGGCCGTGCGGGAAGACGTTGACCAGCCTCTCGCCCGAGGCGTACACCTTCACCCACGGCCCGTGGTTGCTGAAGCACGCCCGCCGCGGCGGCTGTCCCTGGTCCAGCGCGCCGACCGACAGGACCGAGGGGGAGATCGCGGCGTAGCCCGCGGGCCACGGCGGCACGGCGGAGGCGTTGTCGCCCGCCGCCACGACCAGCACCGGCCTGCCGATCCGGCGCAGGCTCCGCTCGGCCCACCCGATGATCGCGTCCATGGCCAGCAGCGGGTGCCCGCCGCGGGTGGCGGCCCCGGACACCAGGCCGATCACGTCGGGCACCCGCCCGGAGCCGATCGCGCGCAGCAGCCCGCGGCACAGGTCGTACTCGGTGACCGCCCCGCCCCCCAGGCAGGCGGAGACGTGGACGGCGGCGGTCGGGGCCAGGCAGCCCACGATGCCGCCCGCGAACGTCCCGTGCCCCGCGTACGGCGGGATGTCGCCGGAGTCGAACGCCGGGCCCTGCTCCCCGCGCACCCCGGCCATCCAGGTCGCTCCGGCGGCCAGCGCGGTGTGGGCGGGCACCAGGCCGGTGTCGGCCAGGTGCACCGCCACGGGATGCGGCCCGCCCGGCTCCATGGGCGCGGGGTAGGGGAGGGCCTGGCGTACCGGGACCGGCTCGCTCTCCGGCAGCAGGCAGGTCCCCGCGATGGTGAGGACGTGGTTCGGGGTCACCACCGGGATCTCGCGGTTGCCCGGTATCCGGGCGTCCACCTCGGCCATGACCTCGGGCACGGAGATCCCCGACGACGACTCGACGCGGTAGCGGCCCACCGGCTCGCACGGGCCCCGCCCGGCGGGCACGAGCGCGTCCACGCCCGGGACCCGGGCCACGGCGGCCGTCAGCAGCGCCCGGCGCTCACCGTTGCGCCCGCCGATCAGCAGGTGCCCGGCCTCGTAGAGGTAGAAGGGCGCCCCGTGGTCGGGCGAGTCCAGCCCGATCGCCAGGTCCGATCCCGGCATCCGCTCCCTGACGTGCGGGAACCGTGTCAGGGACCGTGCGGGCCGGTACGCCGGCTCGGACATGGCACCGCCTTGGCGTGGACGTCGCTGCGGCATCAGCGTCGATCCGGCGAAGGTCGCCGCGCATGAGTACGGCTCTACTCATTTGCCCCGTCACCGGCCGAGCGCGGCGAGCACCTTCCCCAGCGCGCCGAGCACGTCGCCCTCGCCGCTCATGGTCAGCTCCGACACCTGCCCGCCGACGCGCATCATCGCCACGACCTCCGGGCCGCGGCAGCGCACCCAGAGCTCCCACGACGACGGCGGCCCCTGCGGCACGGCCGGTCCGGAAGACGCGGTCTCCATCGTCATCCGCCTCCCTTTCTCATGGCCCCCTTCGCACAGTTCTGAGCCGCCCGGACGGGTCCTGATACATGCCCGCCCCATATGGATCGAATCACGCCGCTCAGGGGCGCAGCCGGGCCCACTGGAGGTCGTCCATGCGGGTGCCGTCCGGTCCGGGCAGCAGCCCGCGGATCAGCGCCTCGGAGGTGAAGCCCGCCCGGCGCAGCACGGCCTGGGAGGCGTGGTTGCCCGGCGCGGTCCCGGCCACGAGCCGGCTCAGCGCGGTGTGCTCGAAGGCCCAGGAGACCAGCAGGTCCACCGCGCGGGTGGTGAAGCCCCTGCCCCGGTGGGCGGGCAGCAGCGCGTAGCCGATCATCGCCTGGCCGAGCAGCGGGGAGACGCTCATGAGCTGGATGTGCCCGGCGAACGCGCCGGTCGCCGCGTCGCGGATCGCGAGTTCGGCCCGCTCCCCGGCGAGCCACCAGGTGCCCGTCATCCGGCACCTGACGGTGATCTCCGCGAGCGACGGCGTCTCGTGCGTCACGTGGTACTTGAGCACCAGGGGATCGCACATCATCGCGTGGAAGTCCGGCGCGTCGTCCGCGGTGATCGGCACCAGCCGCACCACGCCGTCGGTCAGTTCCCCGCCGGGCGGGAACGGCAGGTACGGCCGGATCGGCTCGCCCGGGTCGGCGGCCAGCCGGGCGAAGGCCACCATGTCGTGGTACTCGCCGTCGCGGCGGCGCTCCAGCCCGCGCCTGATCCCCTCCCGCCGGAAGCCCGCCGCGCCCGCCACCCGCTGGCTGGCGATGTTCTCGACGTCGGCGAGCAGTTCGACCCGCTGGGCGCCGTTCCGGAAGGCGTACTCGGTGACCGCGCGGGCCGCCGCGGTGGCCAGGCCCCTGCCGCGCGCCCACGGGGCGAGCATGTAGCCGATCGCGTGACCTCCGTGCGCGTCGGGCGGCTTGAGGCCGACCGTGCCCTGCCACTCGCCGCTCGCCGGGTCGGCCACGGCGAACGTGGCCCCGCCCTGGCGCCACTGCTCGGCGGCGGACTTGATGAAGGCCGCCACGTCCTCGCGCGTGTAGGGGACCGGGACCGACGGGATGTATCGGGTGATGAGCGGGTCGGAGCAGGCCCGGACGATCGCGTCGGCGTCACCGTCGGCGAGGGGGCGCAGCAGGGCCGGACCGGCCGGAATCACTTCGGGGGTGAACACCCCCCTTTGCTACCAGGCCGGGCCGCGGCTCGGCGAATCATTTGCGCCGATCGCGGCGATAACCTTGCCCACATGGGTTTTCGCAGGCACGGGCCGTTCCGGCCCGGTGATCAGGTTCAGCTCACCGACCCGAAGAACAAGCGGCACACGGTGACGCTGCGCGAGGGCGGCGCTTTCCACACGCACAAGGGGTCGATTCCGCACGACGAGCTGATCGGGATGCCCGAGGGGTCGGTGGTGCGCTCGTCGGGCGGCACTCCGTACCTGGCCTTCCGTCACCTCCTGCAGGACTACGCCGTGTCGATGCCGCGCGGCGCGGCGGTGATCTACCCCAAGGACGCCGCGATGATCGTCGGGATGGCCGACATCTTCCCCGGGGCCCGGGTGGTCGAGGCCGGGGTGGGCTCGGGGGCGTTGAGCTGCTTCCTGCTGCGCGCGGTGGGGGAGGGCGGGAGCCTGACCTCCTACGAGCGGCGGGAGGACTTCGCCGAGGTGGCCCGCAAGAACGTCGAGAAGTTCCACGGCGGGCCGGTGGACCAGTGGCGGCTGGTGGTGGGCGACTTCGTGACCGCGCTCGACGAGAGCGACGTCGATCGCGTGGTGCTGGACATGCTGGCCCCCTGGGAGTGCGTGGACGCCGCGGCCAAGTCCCTCACCCCCGGCGGGGTGATCTGCTGTTACGTCGCCACGACCACTCAGCTCTCGCGTACTGTCGAGAGCATCAGGGACCACGGGAGTTTCACCGAGCCGCATTCGTGGGAGACCCTGATCCGCGACTGGCATGTCGAGGGGCTCGCGGTGCGGCCCGACCACAGGATGGTCGGGCACACGGGGTTCGTCGTCACCGCCCGCCGCATGGCGGAGGGGGTCACCGCCCCGCCCCGCCGCAGACGTCCGGCGAAGGGAGCGTATGGCGACGAGGCGACCGCCCGCTGATGGTGTCGATTCGGCCACAGCGGTGAAACGCCCACGACACGGGAACAGATCGCCGTGTTCGTATGCTGCCACTACTAAAGGCATCCATTGGGGATTAATCACCAAGCACCGGTTGTAACTAGACGAACACTGCCCGGCCAGGTTACGGAAAGCCGTTAGATAGGTAGGGTCTTTAGTAGTCGCCCTCGACTGGGAAGGAGGTGACGGGCGTGGCAGCTCGCGACGACGCCGAAGCTCGGGCCGCCCAGCGCGAACGGGAGGTCGCCGACCTCACAACACAGGTCTCCTTCCTCCAGGAAGAGATCACCGCGTTGCGGCGCAAGCTTGCGGAGTCTCCCCGTCAGACAAGGGTCTTGGAAGAGCGCCTGCACGAGGCACAGGCGAATCTGGCCGCGGTCACCGGCCAGAACGAACGCCTTGTGGCCACCCTCAAGGAGGCCAGAGACCAGATTGTCGCCCTGAAGGAGGAAGTCGACAGGCTGGCGCAGCCGCCCTCGGGATTCGGCGTCTTCCTCTCCGCGCGGGAGGACGGCACGCTGGAGGTGTTCACCGGTGGGCGCAAGCTGCGGGTCAACGCCAGCCCGGCCGTCGATGTGACCTCGCTGCGGCGTGGCCAGGAGGTCATGCTGAACGAGGCGCTCAACGTCGTCGAAGCCCTTGGCTACGAGACGGTGGGCGAGATCGTGATGCTGAAGGAGTTGCTCGACGACGGCGAGCGGGCGTTGGTGATCTCGCACGCCGACGAAGAACGCGTGGTCCGTCTTGCCGAGTCCCTCAAGGACCAGCCCGTCAGAGCGGGCGACTCGCTCCTGCTCGAACCTCGGTCCGGCTATGTGTACGAGCGGATCCCGAAGTCCGAGGTCGAGGAGCTTGTGCTGGAGGAGGTCCCGGACATCTCCTACGAGGAGATCGGCGGCCTGACCCGGCAGATCGAGCAGATCAGGGACGCCATCGAGCTGCCCTATCTGCACGCCGACCTGTTCCGCGAGCACGAGTTGCGCCCGCCCAAGGGCGTGCTCCTGTACGGCCCTCCGGGTTGCGGCAAGACGCTCATCGCCAAGGCGGTCGCCAACTCCCTGGCCAAGCAGGTGGCGGAGAAGACCGGCCAGTCGGGCAAGAGCTTCTTCCTCAACATCAAGGGCCCTGAGCTGCTCAACAAGTACGTCGGTGAGACCGAGCGGCACATCCGGCTGGTCTTCCAGCGGGCCAGGGAGAAGGCGTCGGAGGGCACTCCGGTCATCGTGTTCTTCGACGAGATGGACTCCATCTTCCGCACCCGCGGATCGGGCGTCTCCTCCGACGTCGAGAACACCATCGTCCCTCAGCTCCTGTCGGAGATCGACGGCGTCGAGGGCCTGGAGAACGTCATCGTGATCGGCGCCTCCAACCGCGAGGACATGATCGACCCGGCGATCCTGCGGCCCGGCCGGCTGGACGTCAAGATCAAGATCGAGCGGCCGGACGCCGAGGCGGCCAAGGACATCTTCTCCAAGTACATCACCACCACGCTCCCGCTGTCCGACGACGATCTGGTCGAGCACGACGCCTCCCGGGCGGCCACCGTGCAGGCGATGATCCAGCGGGTCGTGGAGCGGATGTACGCCGAGAGCGAGGAGAACCGCTTCCTGGAGGTCACCTACGCCAACGGTGACAAGGAGGTCCTCTACTTCAAGGACTTCAACTCCGGCGCGATGATCCAGAACATCGTCGACCGCGGCAAGAAGATGGCGATCAAGGAGTTCCTGGAGACCGGCCGCAAGGGCATGCGGGTCACGCACCTGCTCGCCGCCTGCGTGGACGAGTTCTCCGAGAACGAGGACCTGCCCAACACCACCAACCCCGACGACTGGGCCCGCATCTCCGGCAAGAAGGGCGAGCGGATCGTCTACATCCGCACGCTCGTCTCCGGCAAGCAGGGCACCGAGGCGGGGCGTTCCATCGACACGGTTCCCAACACCGGCCAGTACCTCTGACCTGACATGAGCCGGCGCGGGCCCACCGGGCCCGCGCCGGCTCATGTCGTGCGGCGGGGCCGATGTGACGGATGTGACCGCCGAAAGCCCTGTGAAATAAGGGGAACCGGCCGGCGATCTAGATCGTCCAAGGGGGCGTGCGTGCATATATCGGTGCGGACCCGCGGTGACCGGGCGGGTTCAGGGGTCCGGCACGGTGCGCGTGCCCGCCCAGCGGACGGGCGGCCGTAAGACCGCCTCACAGGGGCGGACGCCGGGCCGGGACCAGGTGACCGGCCGCATCGCCGAACTCGACCTGCTGCGGTTCCTGGCCGCGCTGGCCGTGGTCGCCTTCCACTACCTGGTCGCCTTCGCCTCGATCTGGGGGGAACGGCCGAGCGGGCTGTTCCCCGGCACCGCGTCCGTCGCCGGGCTCGGCATCCTGGGCGTGGAGCTGTTCTTCATCATCAGCGGCTTCGTGATCCTGATGACCGTGTGGGGCCGGGGGATCGGCGGCTTCGCCCGCTCCCGGCTGGTCCGGCTGTACCCGGCCTACTGGGTGAGCGTGCTGGCCGTCGCCGGCGTGTACGCCTTCACCAGGGCGACCGCGCTGGACCCGCGCCTGTCGCCGGGGGAGTACGCGGTCAACCTCACGATGCTGCAGCGCGCGTTCGGGGTCACCGACGCCAACGGGGTCTACTGGTCGCTGTGGGTGGAGCTGCGGTTCTACCTGCTCATCGGCATCCTGGTGCTGGCCGGGGTCACCCTGGGCCGCTGCCTGGCGTTCATGGGCGTGTGGCTGGCCGCGGCCGTCGCCGCCACCTTCGTCGAGCTAGGGCCGCTCACCGAGGCGGTGGACCTCGTCGTGATGCCGAAGTACGCGCCCTACTTCATCACCGGCATGGCCCTGTTCCTCATCCGCCGCTTCGGGTCCTCGATCCCGCTGTGGGGGTTCGTGGCCGCCGGGTTCGCCCTGGCGCTGCGCTCGGCGACGCAGCGGGTGGCCGGGCGCGTGGAGGCCGCCGGCTTTCCGGCGATGCCGGTGGAGGACTGGATGGTCATCGCCGCCATCGCGCTCATGTACGCCGTGATGGCCGCCGTCGCGCTCGGCGCCCTGTCCCGGCTCACCTGGGGCGGCCTGACCACGCTGGGCGGCCTGACGTACCCGCTGTACCTGTTCCACACCCCGGTGGCGGTGGTGCTCATCCCGCAGTTGCGCGACACGCTGCCCCCGTGGGTGGTGGCCTGCGCCGCGACGCTGGCCGCCATCGCGCTGTCCTACGCCGTCCACACCCTGGTCGAGCGGCCCGCGCAACGGCTGTTCCGGCCGAGGGCCCGGGGCAGGCGCGCCGGAGGGAGCCGCGCGACCGCGTAAAGTCGGCCTGCGGACCGGCAAAAGGCATCTGTGCCATAACCGTCTGCCCGCAGCCGATGGTGAAGGGTCTAGGCTCGGGGATATAAACGGCGGAACCACTGTCCCGACGAACAGAGGATGCGCATGACGGTACGGCGGGTGATGGGCATCGAGACCGAGTACGGGATTTCCGTGCCCGGCCAGCCGGGGGCCAACGCGATGGTGACCTCTTCGCAGGTCGTCAACGCCTACCTGGCGGCCTCGGCGGCCCGGGCACGCCGCGCACGATGGGACTTCGAGGAGGAGAACCCACTGCGCGACGCCCGGGGTTTCGACCTGGCCCGGGAGGTCGCCGACCCCAGCCAGCTCACGGACGAGGATCTGGGGCTGGCCAACGTGATCCTGACCAACGGCGCACGGCTCTACGTGGACCACGCCCATCCGGAATACTCCACGCCTGAGTGCACCAACCCCCGTGCGGCCGTCATCTGGGACAAGGCAGGCGAGCGGGTGATGCTGGACGCGGCACTCCGCGCGTCGGCCGTCCCCTCCAACGCCCCCATCCAGCTCTACAAGAACAACACCGACAACAAGGGCGCCTCCTACGGCTGCCACGAGAACTACCTGATGCGGCGGGCCACCCCGTTCGCCGACATCGTCAGGCACCTGACGCCGTTCTTCGTCTCCCGTCAGGTGGTCACCGGCGCGGGGCGGGTCGGTATCGGCCAGGACTCCCGCGGCGAGGGCTTCCAGATCAGCCAGCGCGCCGACTTCTTCGAGGTCGAGGTGGGGCTGGAGACGACGCTCAAGCGGCCCATCATCAACACCCGCGACGAGCCGCACGCCGACCCCGAGAAGTACCGGCGGCTGCACGTCATCATCGGTGACGCCAACATGTCGGAGATCTCGACCTACCTCAAGCTGGGGTCCACGGCGCTGGTGCTGGCCATGATCGAGGACGGGTTCCTCACCCGCGACTTCGCGGTGGAGAACCCGGTGGCCGCGCTGCGGGCGGTCTCCCACGACCCGACCTGCCGCTATGAGATACCGCTGCGCGACGGGCGCAGGCTGACCGCGATCCAGCTCCAGATGGAGTATCTGGAGCAGGCCAGGAAGTACGCCGAGGAGCGCAGCGGCAACGGCGTGGACGAGATCACCAAGGACGTCCTCGACCGCTGGGAGTCGGTGCTGACCCGGCTGGCCGAGGACCCCATGCAGCTCTCCAGGGAGCTGGACTGGGTGGCCAAGCTGGAGCTGCTCGAGGGCTACCGCAGCCGCGACGGGCTGCCCTGGAGCCATCCGCGGCTCCAGCTCGTCGATCTCCAGTACTCCGACATCCGCACCGAGCGCGGCCTGTACAACCGGCTGGTGGCGCGCGGGCGGATGCAGCGGCTGGTGACCGAGGCCGACGTGGAGCGGGCGGTGGAGCAGCCGCCCAACGACACCCGGGCCTACTTCCGCGGGCGCTGCCTGCGGCAGTACAGCGAGGCGGTGGCCGCCGCCTCCTGGGACTCGGTGATCTTCGACATCCCCGGCCGCGACTCCCTGCAGCGGGTGCCCACCCTGGAGCCGCTGCGCGGCACCAAGGCCCATGTGGGCGAGCTGTTCGACCGCTGCCGCACGGCGGCCGACCTGGTGGCCGCGCTCACCGGCGACCACTGACCGGCCAAGACGTGAGCCGTACGGCCCGGCGGCGGGCCGTACGGCGAGCCGGTCCGTCCTCCGCCTCGCTGATCTACTTTGTAAAGGCGCCCACTCCGAGGCCCACCGGTGGCTCCATCTGGGCGGATTATCCGGATCGCCGGGTATGTTGCCAGTGAGGTAAGCCGGTAGTGACATACCACCGAAGGCGACCGGTAATTGGATAGAGCAGCTATCTGATCAAGTGGTGAAGATCGCCCGCCCTCGGGCGCGCAAGATGGTCCACTTCGGGGAAGATATGAACTCAGGTGCGTCCCCTACACGGAGGTAGCGATGGCAACCAGGGACACCGGCGGTCAGAAGCAGACCGGCCGCCGCGAGAACGAGACCGAGGAGGTCGACGCACAGGCGGCCCCCGAAGTCCAGGAGCGCCAGGAGAAGCTCACCGACGACGTCGACGCGATCCTCGACGAGATCGACGAGGTTCTCGAAGAGAACGCCGAAGAATTCATCCGCAGCTACGTCCAAAAGGGTGGGCAGTAGGCAAGCCGGTAGTACATATACGGTAAAGAATCAGCAGCCCGGACCACGGTCTCCTGGTTCGGGCCGGACACGCTGAGGAGCCGCCGGGGATGGGCTTCCGCTGCGGGGCCATGGCGGGCGCCAGAGCCTACGTGCAAAGGGCCATGACCTCGTTGCGGGCCGTCTCCAGGCGGTGGGGACCGGGGTGGGCGGGGAGGGCGACCAGGTCGCCTGTCACGACCTGGCGGGTCTGCGGCCCCCACAGCACCAGGCCGTCGCCTCCGGCGACGAGGAAGTCCGCGCCGTGCCGCAGCAGCAGCGGGCCGCCGGGCGCGGCGCTCACCGCCGTACGCCGGGCGCGGATGCCCGCCACCACCGACGCCGGATCGCCGGGGTCCTCGGCGAGCACCCAGGTGGTGGGCGCGCCGAGCCGCTGACCGTCGCGCTCGCTGTGGAAGTCGCTGCCCCCGAGCAGCACCGGATCATCGCGCCAGGCGGCGGCCCAGGCCAGCGGCGCCCCCCAGGTCCGGTCCCACCAGCTCCAGTGCCAGATCTCCGCGGCGTGTGCGCCGATGTCCGGCGGATGCCGCCAGGCGCAGTCGGCGGCCACCGGGTGGTTGATCGACAGGATCCCGCCACCGCCGTCCGCGGCCTCCGCCCATGTGCCCGGGGGCCGTCTGAAGTCGATCCAGCCGACGTCGCCGAAGGCGTTGGCGTGGCCGAGGTCGGTGGTCACCTCCTGCCCGGGGACCAGGGTGACCCCGCTCGCGCGGGCCGCCGCGGGCAGTTCGCGATGGTGGCTGACGGTGTTGTGGTCGGTGACGGCGAGGAAGTCAAGGCCGGCGTCGCGGGCGTGCCCGGCCAGCGCGGGGACGGTCAGCCCGCCGTCGGAGTGCACGGTGTGCGCGTGCAGGTCGCCCGCCACCCAGGTCAGGCCGTCGAGCCGGGGCAGGCCCCGCCGCTCGGCCGCGGGCGGGGGGCGCTCGCCCGCCGGTACGGCGGGCCGTACCGGCTCCTGCGGCGGCGTGTCGTACGCCGTGACCGTGACCTCGTACGCCAGGCCCTCCGCCGGGACCCGGTACAGCCCGAGCAGCACCCGCCAGACCCCCGGCTCCGGCTCTCCCGGCAGGTAGCCGGGCGTGGCCCAGTCCGGCCCGATGGTGTACTCCTCGCGCGCCCCGCCCGACCACCCGCGAAACCCGCCCGGCCCGGCGCAGCCCAGGTCGATGGTCCCCGCGCCCTTGTCGTAGGCCAGGCGGACGGTCAGCGCACGCGTCCACGCCGGCGGCTCGAACGGCACCTCCCGGACCGGGCCGGTGACGCGGTCGTGCAGGGTGTGGCGGCCGTTCAGGCGGATCACGTGCTCCATGGTCATCCGAGGTTATGCCTCCGGCCCGGCGGGCGCGGGCGCGGGGCCGACCGGCGCGCCGAGCAGCCGCCCATCGCGGTAGACCAGCGCGCGGGAGGCGCGCGGCACCGCCCAGGCGGGCGTGCCGGGGGCCGGTTCGCCGTCCTCCTCGGGCACCACCACCTGCACCAGCGGCCCGTCCCCGCCGCCCGCGGGCTCCAGCGTGACCAGCAGCGCGGTGCCCATGTTCTCCACCACGCCCACCCTGCCGGGAAGGCCGTCCTCGCGCGGCTCGTACGACAGGTCGGCGTACTCCGGGCGCACGCCGTACGTCACCGGCGTCCCGTCGGGCAGGTCGCGCGCCGGGCCGGGCGGGGTGAGCCGCGCCCCGGCCACCAGCAGCGCGCCTCCCTCGGCGCGGCCCGGCAGCAGGTTCATCGGCGTGGCGCCGATGAAGGCGGCCACGAAGGTGGTGAGCGGCCGCTGGAAGACCTCGGCAGGGGTGCCGACCTGGGCCAGCCGCCCGCCGGACATGACGGCCACCCGGTCGGCGAGGGCCAGCGCCTCCCCCTGGTCGTGGGTGACGAAGACGGTGGTGACGCCCAGTTCGCGCTGCAGGCGCTTGAGGAACGTGCGGGCGGTGAGGCGCAGCCGGGCGTCCAGGTTGGACAGCGGCTCGTCGAACAGGAACGCGCGGGGACGGCAGGCGATGGCGCGGGCCAGCGCGACGCGCTGCTGCTGGCCGCCGGAAAGTTGCGCGGGCCGCCGGTCCAGCAGGCCGGAAAGGTCCAGCCGGTCGGCGGTGGCGGCGGCCCTGGCCCGCCGTTCGGCCCGGCCGACCCGTTTGACGCGCAGCGGGTAGGCGATGTTGGCGGCGACGTCCATGTGCGGGAAGAGGGCGTAGTCCTGGAAGACCATCGCCACGTCGCGGCGGCCGGGCGGCAGTGCCGTGACGTCCCGGCCGCCGATGCCCACCCGCCCGGCGGTGGGTGTCTCCAGCCCGGCGATGGTTCGCAGCAGCGTGGTCTTGCCGCAGCCGGAGGGGCCGAGCAGCGCCAGGAACTCCCCGTCGGCGATCTCCAGATCCAGGTCGTCGATGGCCCGCACCCCGCCGGGGAACTCCTTGACCAGGCCGCGCAGCGAGATCATCGCTTGATCCCTCCGTGGAAGCGGAAGCCGTACCTGCCGCTGACGAAGACGTACATGAGCACGACCGGCAGCGAGTAGACCAGCGAGAACGCCGACACCAGCGGCAGGTCCGGCTGCCCGCCCTCGGTGTAGAGCGTGTAGAGGATCACCGAGCCGGGGGCCAGCCCGGGGTCCCTGATCAGGATGAACTGCAGCAGGAACCCGCCCCAGACGTTGGCCACCGTCCAGACCGCGATGGTGGCGAGCCCCGGGCGGATCAGCGGCACCACGACGTGCCGCAGGATCTGCAGCGGGCTCGCCCCGAACACCCTGGCCGACTCCTCGTAGGAGGCGGGGGTGGCGTCGGTGAAGTCCTTCAAAATGAAGATCGCCGCGGGCAGCAGGCCGCCGGAGACCACCAGGATCACGCCGAGGTGGGTGTCGATCAGGTTGAGCCGGGTGGCCAGCTCGAAGATCGGCACCATCGCGGCGGTCCCGGTGACGATGGAGGACATCAGCAGCAGCAGGTACAGCAGCAGGTCGCGGCCGGGCACCTGGACCCGGGACAGGGCGTAGGCGGCGAGCGCGGCGAGCGTCACGACCAGCGCCGCCGCCCCGCCGGCCTGGACGGCGGAGTTGACCAGCGAGCCCACCGCGAACGGGTTGTCCAGCAGGGCGCGGAAGTTGGCCAGCGTGAACTCCGGCACCGACACCCGGATCGAGGCGCCCGCGTCGAAGGGGGCGGTGGCCAGCCACAGCATGGGCAGCGCGAAGAAACCGAGCAGGACGGCGACGAAGGCGGCCACGCCGAGCCTGCCGAGCACGTGCCCCACGACGTGGCGGGCCCTGTCGCGGGACTCGGCGACGTCGTGCCCGGCGGCGTTCACATCGCACTCCGGCCGGCGGGCGCGTTCCTGGCCCGCAGCAGGCGCAGGTAGATCAGCGCGAAGACCAGGTTGATCAGCAGGATCAGGAACGACACCGCCGCCCCCGCGCCGAGTCGCCCGCCGTTCAGGGCGATGGCGTAGACGTAGACGGGCAGGATCTCCGAGCGCCCCTCGGGCCCTCCCGCGGTGAGCAGGAACGGCGTGAAGTCGTTGAACGTCCACAGGCTGATCAGCAGCAGGTTGGTCAGCACGTGCCCCTTGACGCGCGGCAGCACCACGTCGGTGAACTGGCGGGCGGTGGAGGCGCCGGCCAGGCGCGCGGTCTCCAGGTGGGAGGGCGGCACGTTCTCCAGGGCGGCGGAGTAGAGCATCATCGAGAAGGCGGTGCCCCGCCAGACGTTGAACACGATGATCGAGAGCATCGGATGGTCCAGCAGCCAGGCCGTGCCCGGGGTGTTCAGCAGGGCGTTCAGGGTGCCGCCGTCGCGGTCCAGCAGGGCGATCCACAAGAACGCCACCACCGAGCCCGGCAGGATCCACGACAGCAGCACCAGGCCCTCCACGGCCCGCCGTACGGGGGTCCGCAGGCCGCGGGCCACCCAGGCCACCGCGAAGCCCAGCACGGCCTGCCCGGCGACCGCGGAGCCCAGCACGAACTGCACGGTCAGCCACAGCGAGGAGCCGAACCGGGCGTCGGTGAGCGCGCCGACGTAGTTGTCCAGGCCGACGAACCGGGGCTCGGCCGCGGCGAGCCCGGTGAGCCGGTAGTCGGTCAGCCCCAGGTAGACCGTCCACAGTGCCGGGAAGACCAGGAACACCCCGATCAAGACCAGTGCGGGCAGGACGAACGCGATGGCCCGGCCGCGGCCCAGCCCGGCGGCGTCGGTGCCCATCGGTCAGGCCGGGGTGATGGCGGAGGCGCCGACGAGTTCGGTGAGCCTGCGGTGGTAGGCGGCGGCGGCCTCCTCGGGGGAGCGCCCGGAGACGATCGCGGCGGTGGCCTCCTGCAGGGCGGCCGACACCTCGGGGTAGACCGCCAGCGGCGGCCGGTAGGCGGTCACCGGCAGCGCCTCGTCCGCGACGAAGGAGAGCATGGGGTCGCGGCCGAGCACCTTGTCGTTGACGTCCGTCCTGGCCGTGACCCGCGCCTCGCCGCCGAGTTCGGCGGTGACGGCCTCGGCGGAGTGCATGAACGACAGCAGCTCCCAGGCCAGCGCCGGATGCTTCGACCTGGGGTTGAGCACGCGGGCCGACCCGCCGGACATGCTAACGAAGTCCTGGCCGCGCAGCCCGGCGCCGGGCCGGGCGGCGGGGATGAGCGCGTACCCGACGACCCGGTCGCGGTCCTTCATCGGGTTGACCCCGACGGCGGGATCGACGACCGAGCGCCAGAGGTAGTCGCCCTCGGCCAGGATGCCGATCCGGCCCTCGGCGAACTCCAGGAACGACTTGTCGCGGCCCTGGGCCTCCTGCTGGATCCTGGGGTCGCCCAGGCCGCCGGAGTAGATCTCGCGGTAGAGGCCGAGGACGTCGCGCAGCGCCCTGCCGCCGCCGGTCCACTTGCCGCCCGAGTAGATCTCCGTGCCGGTGCCCGCGAGCAGCGGCAGGACGCCCTGCATGGTGGTGGCCTCGCCCATCGCGGTGCCCGCGTTGATCTGGATCGGCGTGACGCCGGGGAGCCGTTTCAGCGCCCGCGCCGCGTCGATGACCTCCCGCCAGCTCCGCGGCCGCCAGCGCGAGGTGAGACCGGCCCTGGCGAACAGCTCCTTGTTGTAGTAGAGCACCCGGCCGTCGGTGCCGACCGGCAGCGCGTACTTGCGGCCCTCGAAGATCCCGAGCCCCTGCACGGCGGGCGGGATCTGCTTCCAGCCCTCCCAGGAGTCCACCGCCGCCCCGGCCACCTCGCGCAGCGGCCTGAGGTATCCGGCCTGGGCGAACTCGCCGATCCAGATGCCGTCGACGTCGATCACGTCCGCGCCGCGGCCCGACTTCAGGTCAAGCGCGATCTTGGTCTTGTAGACCTCGTCCTCCACGCCGTTGGGCTGGAACCGGACGCGGACGTTCTGCCCCGCCGCCCGCCTGGCGGCCTCGAAGCGGGGGATCACCCAGTTCTCGATCCAGTCGGCGCCCTTGGCGTTCTTCCCGCCGGAGATGGCGTTCTGCGTGATGGTGAGGGTGATCGCGCCACCCCCTCCGCCGTCGCCGCCGCACCCGGCCGCGGTGAGCGCGAGCGCCAGGGCGGTGACCAGGGCGCCGAGTGTCGTCGCAGGCCGGCGGGGTAGTCTCACGGGAACCTCCTCGGGGAGGTACGGAGCCACGGCATATGGGACGTGCAACCACATCGACCATCGCATGCCCGTAGTCGGGCGTAAAGCTTCGTGCCGGTGAACGGGGGACGAAGCGACGCGGTTCGCGCTTAGCTGATCGTGGGAAGTGCAAGCAACGGACCAAGATGAGTAGGGTCGCCCTATCGGTTCGTACGTTTGGGAGGGAGTCGCGTGGCATCGCACAGGGACCTGCCCACGGGACTGACGGACAGCCTGTCAGTGGACCCCGGCGGCTCGCCGCTCGCGGAGTTCGCCGGGCCGCGCCAGCGGCGGCGGTTCCACTCCATCGGCTCCGGATCGATCTTCGCCAGGGGATCGCTGACGCTCTACCGCCTGGACACGCCACCCCGGACGGCCCCACCGCACCGCTGAGGCCCGCGGCAGAGTCATCGGCCCCCCTGATCAACGGCACTGAACGAGGAGAGGAAAGCCACCGGTGTCCATGCCCTTTGGATACGTCCCGGCAGAACAGCAGATGCGGGACAAGGCCGACTACGCGCGGAAGGGCATCGCGCGGGGCCGCAGCTCGGTCGTGCTCCAGTACGAGCACGGCATCCTGTTCGTCGCGCACAACGCCTCCCAGGCCCTGCACAAGATCAGTGAGATCTACGACCGCATCGGGTTCGCGGCCGTCGGGCGCTACAACGAGTTCGAGTCCCTGCGGCTCGGCGGCATCCGCTACGCCGACATCAACGGCTACACCTTCGACCGGGGCGACGTCACCGCCCGCGGCCTGGTCAACGTCTACGCCCAGAACCTCGGCATGATCTTCACCGACTCGATCAAGCCCTACGAGGTGGAGATCGTGGTGGCCGAGGTCGGGGCCTCGCCCGAGCAGGACCAGATCTACCGGCTGACCTTCGACGGGTCGGTGACGCACGAGCACGGCATGGTGGCGATGGGCGGGCAGGCCGACGCCGTGGCCACCCGGCTGCGCGAGCGCTACCGCGAGGGGCTCTCGCTGCCCGAGGCGCTGCGGGTCGGCGTCGCGGCGCTGACCGAGCCGGACGGCGACCCGCCGCCCACCTCGCAGATCGAGGTGGCGGTGCTGGACCGCAACCGGCCGCACCGCAAGTTCCTGCGGCTGGTCGGCCCGAGGCTCGCCGCGCTGCTGGCCGAGGGCGCCGCCCCCGCCGAGGGCGCGGAGGCCGGGGGCGAACCCTCCGCGGCCCCCGAAACGCCCGCCCCGGAGTCCAAGCCGGGCCCCTCGGGCCCGCCGACCGGGCCTGAGGACGGCGATATCGACACCGGATCGGGCGACTGACGGCCCCTCGCGGGGTACATGTACGGCCATGCCGCGTTTCCGCCGTGCGAGGTCCGCAGGGCCCGGTACGGCGGAAACCGGCGACCAAGATCTCGCGTGGTGCCGACGAGGGGACTAGTGTGTGGTGATGGATCGTCGCATCTTCGGTCTGGAGAACGAGTACGGCGTCACCTGCACGTTTCGGGGGCAGCGCCGGCTGTCGCCCGATGAGGTGGCCCGGTATCTCTTCCGGCGGGTCGTGTCCTGGGGCCGGTCCAGCAACGTGTTCCTGCGCAACGGCGCCCGCCTCTACCTCGACGTGGGCAGCCACCCCGAGTACGCCACCCCCGAGTGCGACAACGTCGTGGAACTGGTCACCCACGACAAGGCGGGGGAGCGCATCCTTGAGGGCCTGCTCGTCGACGCCGAGAAGCGGCTGCGCGAGGAGGGCATCGCCGGTGACATCTACCTGTTCAAGAACAACACCGACTCGGCGGGCAACTCCTACGGCTGCCACGAGAACTACCTGGTCGGGCGGCACGGTGAGTTCGGCAGGCTGGCCGACGTACTGATCCCGTTCCTGGTGACCCGGCAGATCATCTGCGGCGCCGGCAAGGTCCTGCAGACCCCGCGCGGCGCGGTCTACTGCGTCTCCCAGCGGGCCGAGCACATCTGGGAGGGCGTGTCCAGCGCCACCACCCGGAGCAGGCCGATCATCAACACCCGCGACGAGCCGCACGCCGACGCCGAGCGCTTCCGCCGGCTGCACGTCATCGTCGGCGACTCCAACATGAGCGAGACCACGATGCTGCTCAAGGTCGGCGCGACCGACCTGGTGCTGCGGATGATCGAGGCGGGCACCGTGATGCGGGACCTGTCGCTGGAGAACCCGATCCGGGCCATCCGCGAGGTCTCCCACGACATGACCGGGCGGCGGCGGGTGCGGCTGGCCAACGGGCGTGAGGCGTCGTCGCTGGAGATCCAGCAGGAATACCTCTCCAAGGCCAGGGACTTCGTGGATCGGCGGGGCGGCGACGAGATCGCCCACCGGGTGCTGGAACTGTGGGAGCGCACCCTGCGCGCGGTCGACACCGGCGATCTCGACCTGGTGTCGCGGGAGATCGACTGGGTCACGAAGTACCAGCTCATCGAGCGCTACCGCAACAAGTACGACCTGCCGCTGTCCTCGCCGCGGGTGGCCCAGCTCGACCTGGCCTACCACGACGTGCACCGCAGGCGCGGCCTGTTCTACCTGCTCCAGCGGCGCGGCTCGGTGGAGCGGGTGGCGTCCGACGTCAAGATCTTCGAGGCCAAGTCGGTGCCGCCGCAGACCACCCGGGCGCGGCTGCGCGGCGAGTTCATCCGCAGGGCGCAGGAGAAGCGGCGCGATTTCACGGTCGACTGGGTGCACCTGAAGCTGAACGACCAGGCGCAGCGCACGGTGCTGTGCAAGGACCCGTTCCGCAGCGTCGACGAGCGGGTGGACAAGCTGATCGCGGGCATGTAGGGAGCCCCGCCGCGGGCCGCCGTGTTGTTTACCCTTCCCGTACAGGCGAGCGGGTAGGGTGACGCGGACAGCCGCCTCCTAGAGGGATACCTATACCAATGCGACGCCGCCTGGCCGTACTCGCCGCAGTACCCCTGTTGTTCGCCGCCGCCTGCGGCTCGGAAGGGGGCAAGTCGGCCACGTCGGCGTCGGCCCCCGCGGGGGACATCACCGTGACGGGTGCCGCCAACGCCAAGCCGACCGTGAAGTTCCCCGCGGGCGCGCCGGCCAAGACCTCCACCTCCAAGGTGATCACCGAGGGCCAGGGCACGCCGGTCAAGATGGGCGACACGGTCGTCACCAACATGACCCTCTACACCTGGGACGGCAAGACCAACGCCCCGGGCGGGTCCACCTACGACGCCGGTTCCCCGGAGCTGGTGCCGCTGTCGGCGCAGCTGCCCAAGGTGATCCAGGACGCGTTCGTCGGGGCCAAGCCGGGCGGCCGCTTCTACGCGGTCGTGGCCCCCGACAGCTACTCCAAGAAGGACCTCGACCAGGCCAAGGCCCAGGGCGCCGACCTCAGCATGGCGCAGGTCTTCGTGGTCGACGTGATCGGCACGGCCAAGAGCATGGCCGCGCAGGGCGCGGCGGTGAAGCACAAGCTCAAGGGCGTCGATCTGGAGCACCCGGGCGGTGACAAGGCGCCCAAGCTCACCACCAAGACCAAGGAGAAGGCGCCGAAGGAACTGGTCGCCGAGACGGTGATCAAGGGCGACGGCCCCGCGGTGAAGTCCGGCGAGACCATCATGGTCCAGTACACCGGCAAGATCTGGGGCAGCGACACCGAGTTCGACAGCAGCTGGACCAGGGGCAAGCCGGTGTTCTTCCAGATCGGCACCGGCAAGGTCATCAAGGGCTGGGACCAGGGCCTGGTGGGCGTGCCGGTCGGCAGCCGCGTGCTGCTCAGCATCCCGCCGGACCTCGGCTACGGCAAGAGCGGCCAGGGCGACAAGATCAAGGGTGACTCGACCCTCGTCTTCGCCGTCGACGTCCTGGGCGCCTACAACCTGCCCGCCTGAGCGGGCTCTTACGCGGGGCGGGCCGGTCGGGCCGCCCCGCGTTCTAAACTCCCTGTGTGGAGGATCTTCAGGCCATCGCGCTGCTCCAGGACGAGGTGCGCCGGGCGCTCTACGACTTCGTGGCGGGCGCCGGGCGCGACGTCGGCCGGGAGGAGGCGGCCCGGGCGACCGGCGTGCAGCGCACCCTGGCCGCCTTCCACCTGGACAAGCTGGTCGAGGGCGGGCTGCTGGAGGTGGGTTTCGCCCGGCTGGGCGGGCGCGCGGCCGGGCCTGGCGGCGGGCGTCCCGCCAAGGTCTACCGGCGCGCCGCGGGGACGCGGGAGGTCAGCGTGCCGCCGCGCGACTACCGCACGCTCGCGGTGGTGCTCGCCGAGGTCGTGGACGAGCTGGGCGGGGAGCGGACGGCCGAGGCCGCCGCCCGCCGGGCCGGCGCACGTCTGGCCGGGCACGGCCCGCTGGAGGTGGCGCTGCGCGACCACGGCTACGCCCCCTACGACGACGGCGACCGGATCAGGCTGCGCAACTGCCCCTTCCACGTCCTTTCCGAGGAGCACCCACTGCTGGTGTGCTCGATGAACCTGGCGCTGTGCCAGGGCCTGCTGGACGGTCTGGGCGATCGGGAGACGGTGGCGCGGTCCGACCCCGCGCCGGGGCGGTGCTGCGTCTCGTTCTCTAAAACTAATGAGGATTGACATAGAGGGCCGGGCGATGATGTGCTGTTCGCATGCACCTCGCCGAGCTCAACATCGCGCACATGCGAGCCCCCAAGGAGTCGGCCGTGATGGCCGAGTTCGTCGCCGCACTCGCCCCGCTCAACGCCCTCGCCGATGAGGCGCCGGGCTTCGTGTGGCGGCTGAAGGGCGGTGAGGAGCCCGACGCCACGGTGATCCACGGCGACGACGTACTGATCAACTTCTCCGTCTGGGAGAGCCGTGACACGCTGTGGAACTACGTCTACCGCACCGCGCACCTGCCGGTGATGCAGCGGCGCAGGGAGTGGTTCCACCGCATGGCCACAC
Organism: Spongiactinospora rosea; assembly: GCF_003315795.1. Taxonomy (GTDB): domain Bacteria; phylum Actinomycetota; class Actinomycetes; order Streptosporangiales; family Streptosporangiaceae; genus Spongiactinospora; species Spongiactinospora rosea. Next base: position 221,909 of record NZ_QMEY01000006.1, on the reverse strand, counting down.
CGTACGTGGTCATGTGGTGGATCGAGGAGGGCGTCATCCCGACGCTGGAGGAGGGCATGGCGAGGCTGGAACGCCTGCGTGCCGAGGGCCCGGGGCCGCAGGCGTTCACCTTCAAGAACTTCTACGAGCCCCCCGTCGCCGCGAGCGCCGCGGCCAGCCGCCCGGCGGCGGCCGAAGTCAGGAAGTAGGCCAGGTCCGCGTCCAGGCCGCGGCCCATCGTGGACAGCCTGACCGGCGATGCCGCAAGGGCCTCGCGCAGCCCGTCCACCGGCACGTTCACCAGCTCGTGCCGCTCGCCGAGCGGAGCGGCCTGCGCGCTCACCCGGGCGCCGAACTCCCCGGGCAGCTCGGGCACCGCCACCGCGGCGCGGGCCAGCGCCACCCGCCCGTAGGCGGTCAGTGAGTGGTGGGAGACCCCGACGTGGCGCTCCCTGGCATCGCCCTCGCTGACCCGCAGCGCCGCCACCGGCCGGCCGGACAGCACCGCCGCCGCGTTGACCGCCTCGCCCGCCGACACGCCCGAGAAACCCCAGCGGGTGCCCGTGCCGAGATTGCCGGGGCCCTGGGTCACGATCGCCACGTCCGCGCCGAGCACGTGCCGGGCGGCCAGCAGGCCGGTGTGGGTGGTCACCGTCTCGACATCGCCGCCGAACGCCTGCCCCACGGTGACCACGCCGGTCAGCCAGCCCGCCTCGCGCAGGCTCGCGCACGACATCGAGAACCAGGCGGGCAGCGCGCCGCCGTCGAGCATCACGTACGCGACCTTGAGCTCGGGCCGCCCGCCGTGGCGGTCGTACAGGCCGCACAGGATCGGCGCGAGCGCCGAGTGCAGGTCGGCCACGACCACCGGCATCCCGTCCACGGAGTCGGCGTCGCGCAGCGTCTCGTGGTGCGGGGAGTCCTGTTCGTCCGCGCCGAGCACGGTGGCCTGCATCGGGGTGTACCTGGCCTTGACCAGGTGACCGGGCCCCTCGGGATCGGGGGGCAGCCGGTCGGGCACGGCCACCACCATGGCGTAGCCGCCGGTGCCCAGGCCCATCGCCAGAGCCGTCGTGTTGAGCAGGACCGTATCGCCGGGTTGCGGACGCCCGACCAGCGCCGGATAAGCGAGCGCGCGCACCTGTTGTCCAGATAGGCTCACCTGGAGTTCGACGGCGCCGTCCCACTCCCGCCGGATTTCCACCACTTCGCCCTTACGCCATCTGATCACGCCGGAAGGGTAGTGGACGCTGGCGCCCGCTGACGCGCGCCGACGCCCCCTGGGACGCGGTAGCGTCTCCTTGGAGGAAGGAGGGGACCGGATGTCGCGGCGCAAGACCGAGCGCCTGCTCAATCTCGTGATCTGCCTGCTGGCGACCAGCCGTCCGCTGCCCGCGGATCAGATCCGCCAGGTCGTGCCCGGCTACGACCGCGACGGCGACGAGGCGTTCCAGCGGATGTTCGAGCGTGACAAGAACGAGCTGCGGGAGATCGGCATTCCCATCGAGGTCCACAAGGACCCCTGGGACGACGAGCCGGGCTACCGCATCGTGCGGCAGGCGTACGAGCTGCCGGAGATCACGCTCGCGCCCGACGAGGCCGCCGTGCTCGGCCTGGCCGCGCAGGTGTGGCGGCGGGCCAGCCTGGCCGAGGCCGCGGGCGGGGCGCTGCTGAAGCTCCGCGCCGCCGGGGTGGAGACCCAGGAGAGCGGGATGGACGCGCTGGAGCTGCGCGTGGACACCCGCGACCCGTCCTTCCCCGCGCTGTGGGAGGCCGTCCGCGACCGCCGCGCCGTCCGCTTCGACTACCGCACGGCCGGCAGCGGCCAGGCCCGCACCCGCACGGTCGAGCCGTGGGGCGTGGTCAGCCGCCGCGGGCGCTGGTACATCGTCGGCCACGACCGCGACCGCGACGACCACCGGGTCTTCCGGCTGAGCCGGATCACCGGCGCGGTCACCCCGGTCGGCCGCCCCGGCGCGGTCCGCGTGCCGCCGGGCGTCGATCTGCGCGAGATGGTCGGCTATCGCGATGACCAGGCGATGCCCGAGCGCACCGCGCTGCTGCGGCTGCGCACCGGCACCTGCCAGGGCGTGCGCCACCTGGCCAGGGAGGTGCGCCCGGCCGGCGACGGCTGGGACGAGGCCGAGGTGGTGTTCGCCGACCCCGAGCGGCTGGCCGGCTGGCTGGCGAGCCTCGGTTCCGACGTCGAGGTCGTGGACCCGCCCGACGCCCGCGACGCCGTCATCCGCCGTCTGAAAGGGGCCATGGCGTGAGCGCGTCGGCCGACCGTCTCCCGCGCCTGCTCGCGCTGGTGCCGTATCTGATGTCGCACCCCGGCGCGCAGGTCGCCGAGGTCGCCAAGATCTTCGCGGTGAGCGAGAAGCAGCTCATCGACGACCTGCAGCTCGTGTGGATGTGCGGGCTGCCCGGGCACACGCCGGGCGACCTCATCGACGTCTCCTGGGACGGCGGCGAGATCCTGATCGACAACGCCGAGACCATCGCCAGGCCGCTGCGGCTGGCCGTGGACGAGGCCAGCGCGCTGCTGGTGGCGCTGCGGATGCTGCTGGAGTTCCCCGAGTTCGCCGAGATGGGCGACCGTGAGGCGCTGGCCCGGGTGATCGCCAAGCTGGAGCGGGCGGCGGGCGAGGCCGCGGCGGCGGTCAGCAGCCAGGTCGCGGTGGAGGTCGACGTCGAGGCCGCGCCCGACGCGCTGGCCGCGGTGCAGGAGGGGCTGCGCGCCCGGCGGCGGCTGTCGCTGCGCTACTACGTGCCCGGCCGCGACGAGGTCACCTGGCGCGAGGTCGATCCGATGCGGCTGGTGTTCGCCGACGGGCGCCCCTACCTGGAGGGCTGGTGCTACCGGGCCGAGGCGGTCCGGCTGTTCCGGCTGGATCGCATGCAGGAGGTCCGGGTGCTCGATGTGGCGGCCGAGCCGCCCGCCGGGGCCGAGTCCCGCGATGTCGCCCAGGGCGTCTTCCTGCCCTCGCCGAGCGATGAGCTGGTGGAGCTGGAGGTCACGCCCGACGGCCGCTGGGTGGCCGAGTACTACCCGTGCGAAGAGGTCAGGGAGCTGGGGGAGGGCCGCCTGCGGGTGGCCCTGCGGGCCCGCGACCAGGGCTGGCTGGTACGCCTGGCGCTGCGGCTCGGCGACACCGGGCGGGTGGTCTCGCCGCCCGCGCTGGCCGCCGCGGTGCGCGAGCGGGCCGGGGCCGCGCTGGCCCTGTACGAACGCGAGCCGGCCCGATGACCTGGGTCTTCGCCGGGGTCGGGGTGGCCTTCGCGGGCGTCGTCGTCATCGCCGTGCTGGCGATTCGGGTGCTGGCCGCGGCGCGGAAACTGCACCGGGAGCTGGAACGGGCCAGGGCCCGGTTAACCCCCAAACAGGACATACTTCGACAAAAGATCGACGCTTTGCGGCACCCGGAATGATGTGGCCGCGCTCTCGGCAGCGTACGATCGGTGTCAGTGAAAGAACGCCGCTCGGTGTAAAGGATGTGTCATGCCCAACCTGGGACCTACTGAGCTGATCATCATCGCGGTCATCTTGGTGTTGCTGTTCGGTGCCAAGAAGCTTCCTGACGCCGCCCGTTCGATCGGCCGCTCCATGCGCATCTTCAAGTCGGAGACCGCGAAGCTGCGCGAGGACGACGAGACCACGGTGGACAAGGTCGACGCGCAGCAGCAGCAGCCCGCCCAGCCCCAGCCGCAGATCCACCAGGCCGTCGTGCTGACCCCTGAGGAGCAGGCCAGGATCCTCGCCGAGCGCGAGCGGGCCCAGGCCGGCGGCCTCAAGGACAAGCTGAGCTGACGGCCCCGGCCTCGGCCCCAGGGCCGGCCCGCTCACGCCTACTCCTCCCCGAGACCAGGACACCCGTATGGCTCTGCTGAAATGGCCCAAGCCCGGCGCCGACGGGCGGGACCCCGAGGGGCGCATGCCCCTGATGGAGCACCTGCGCGAGCTGCGCAACCGGCTCGTCATCGCGGTCCTCGCGGTCGTCGTGGGCACCGTGGTGGGGTTCCTCTTCTTCGACCCGGTGTGGGCCTTCCTGAAGGCGCCGTTCTGTGACACGGCGGCCGCGCAGCAGTTGCGGCCGGGGGACTGCAGCCTGGCGGTCGGCGGCATCTTCCAGTCCTTCTTCCTCACCCTGCACGTCTCGGCCATGGTCGGGCTCGTGCTGGCCTCTCCGGTGTGGCTCTACCAGATCTGGGCGTTCGTCACCCCGGGCCTGTACCGCAACGAGCGGCGCTACACGGTCGGCTTCCTGGGCCTGGCCATCCCGCTGTTCCTGGCGGGCGCGGCGCTGGCCTACATCGTCCAGGACACCGCGCTCGGGCTGCTCCTGGGCTTCGCCCCCGACGACACCGTGCCGCTGATCCAGATCGACGAGTACCTCAGCTACACCATGATCATGCTGTTGGTGTTCGGCATCTCCTTCGAGCTGCCGCTGCTGATGGTGTTCCTCAACATCATCGGCGTGCTCCCGCACCAGACGGTGAAGAAGCACCGGCGCATGGTCATCTTCCTGATGTTCGTGTTCGGGGCCGTGGCCACGCCCGGCGGCGAGCCGCTGACCATGATGGCGCTGGCGGCGCCCATGGTCATCCTGTTCATGCTGGCCGAGCTGTTCATGTTCCTGCGCGAGAAGCGGCGGCCCGCGGGCGAGGACTATTCGAGCCTCGACGACGACGAGGCATCGCCACTGGATCTCGGCGGCTCCGACGACCAGGAACCGGCACGCTAGCCCGACGCCCGGAACGGCCGGACTCCGGCCACTCTGAGATCTACTTTGTAAAGGAGCCGGCCGGTTTCACACCGGACGGACCGACCGGAATCCCGGTATCGGTAGGCTGAGCAGCATGACGACGCCAGCGGAGCGGTATGCGGCCTTCCGGGAGAGCATCGCCCACGAAGGCCCCGCGATGAGGTCGTTCCGCGAGTTGTACGACTTCGAGCTGGACGAGTTCCAGATCGACGCGTGCCACGCCCTGGAGGCCGGTGACGGAGTGCTGGTGGCCGCGCCCACCGGCTCGGGCAAGACGGTGGTCGGCGAGTTCGCCGTCCACCTGGCCCTTGAGCAGGGGCGCAAGTGCTTCTACACCACCCCGATCAAGGCGCTGTCCAACCAGAAGTACAACGACCTGGTGAAGCGCTACGGCACCAAGAAGGTCGGCCTGCTCACCGGCGACAACAGCGTCAACGGCGAGGCCCCGATCGTGGTGATGACCACCGAGGTGCTGCGCAACATGCTCTATGCCGGGTCGGCGACGCTGGCCGGGCTGGGCTTCGTGGTGATGGACGAGGTCCACTACCTGGCCGACCGGTTCCGCGGGGCGGTGTGGGAAGAGGTCATCATCCACCTGCCCGAGTCGGTGCGCGTGGTGGCGCTCTCGGCCACGGTCAGCAACGCCGAGGAGTTCGGCGAGTGGCTGGGCGAGGTCCGCGGCGACACCACGGTGATCGTCGATGAGCACCGCCCGGTGCCGCTGTGGCAGCACATGCTGGCCGGCAACCGGCTGTACGACCTGTTCGTCTCCGAGGAGGAGGGCGAGCGGCCGAGGGTCAACCCCGAGCTGCTGCGCATGTCCCGCGAGGAGGGGCGGCTCGGCGGCGGCCCGCCGCGGGGCAGGCGCGGGTACGGCAGGCCGCGCGGGTTTCGCGCGCCGAGCCGGGCCGACGTGGTGGAGCGCCTCGACGCCGAAGGGCTGCTGCCCGCGATCACCTTCATCTTCTCGCGGGCCGGTTGCGACGCCGCCGTCATGCAGTGCCTGTACTCCGGGCTGCGGCTGACCACCGAGCGGGAGCGGCACGAGATCCGCCAGATCGTGGACGAGCGCACCGCCCACCTGCCCGACGAAGACCTCGCGGTGCTCGGCTTCCTTGAGTGGCGCGAGTGCCTGGAGCGGGGCCTCGCCGCCCACCACGCGGGCATGCTGCCCACCTTCAAGGAGGTCGTGGAGGAGCTGTTCACCGAGGGCCTGGTCAAGGCGGTCTTCGCCACCGAGACGCTGGCCCTGGGCATCAACATGCCGGCCCGCTCGGTGGTCATCGAAAAGCTCGACAAGTGGAACGGCGAGACCCACGCCGACCTCACCCCCGGCGAGTACACCCAGTTGACCGGGCGGGCCGGGCGGCGGGGCATCGACGTGGAGGGCCACGCGGTGGTGATCTGGCAGCCGGGCGGCGACCCGGTGTCGGTCGCCGGGCTGGCCAGCACCCGTACCTACCCGCTGCGCTCCAGCTTCCGCCCGTCGTACAACATGGCGGTCAACCTGGTGGGCCAGGTTGGGCGGGCACGGGCGCGCACGCTGCTCGAAGCGTCGTTCGCCCAGTTCCAGGCCGACCGGGCGGTGGTCGGGCTGGCCAGGCAGCTCCGCCGCACCGACGAGGCCCTGGCCGGCTACCAGGACGCGATGACCTGCCACCTGGGCGACTTCAGCGAGTACGCGGCGCTGCGCAGGCGGCTGTCGGACCGCGAGTCCGACCTGTCCCGCCAGCGCACCGCGGCCCGCCGGGCGCAGGCGATCAGGTCGCTGGAGGCGCTGCGGCCGGGCGATGTGATCCGGGTGCCCGCCGGACGCCGGGCGGGCCTGGCGGTGGTGCTGGACCCGGGGCTCAACCCGCGTGGCCTGGCCGGGCGCGGCGAGGGGCCCTCGCCGCTGGTGCTGACCATCGCCAAGCAGGTCAAGCGGCTGTCGGCGGCCGACTTCCCGGTGCCGGTGGAGCCCGTCGAACGGCTGCGCATTCCAAAGAACTTCAACTCCCGCGCCCCGCGAGACCGCGCCGACCTGGTGGCCACCATGCACGCCAAGCTGGGCGACCGCGATCTCGGCAAGCCGCCCAGGGCCAGGGACCACGCGGTGGAGGACGAAGAGGTCACCGAGCTGCGGCGGCTGATCAGGCAGCACCCCTGCCACGCCTGCGAGGAGCGCGAGGACCACGCCCGCTGGGCCGAGCGCTACTACAAGCAGCTGCGCGAGAGCGAGGGGCTGCGGCGCCGGGTGGAGAGCAGGTCCCACGTCATCGCCCGTACCTTCGACCGGGTGTGCGGGGTGCTGGACCAGCTCGGCTACCTGGACGGGGAGACGGTGACCGTGCAGGGCAGGCGGCTGGCCGCACTCTACACCGAGCTGGACCTGCTCACCGCCGAGTGCCTGCGCTCGGGGCTGTGGGACGCGCTCGACCCGGCCGAGCTGGCGGCGTGCGTGTCGGCGCTGGTCTTCGAGTCCCGCCAGTCGGACGAGGCGCGCCGCCCCAAGATCCCGGCGGGGGAGGCCACCGAGACGCTGGCGGCCATGGTCCGGCTGTGGGGCGACCTTGAGGTCATCGAGGAGAGCCACGGGCTGTCGTTCACCCGCGAGCCCGACTTCGGGTTCGCCTGGGCGGCCTTCCGCTGGGCCCGCGGGCACAGCCTGGACGCCGTCCTGACCGACGGAGCGGGCGGCACGGAGCTGGCGGCGGGCGACTTCGTGCGCTGGATGAAGCAGCTCCTGGACCTGCTCGGGCAGATCGGCGACGCGGCGGCCCCGCAGAGCCCGGTCAAGAAGAACGCCTCCAAGGCCATGGACGCCATCCGCCGCGGCGTCGTCGCCTACACCTCCGTCACCTGACCCGCCCCGCCGGGGGTCCGCCGCCCTGTTTCCGGCGAGGGCCGGGGGTCGCCCGGTCACTCGGTTCCGGGGGCGCGGCGGGTCTCTCCGGCCTCGGCGGGCGTGACCGCCCGCCCCGGCCGCCGGGGATCATGGCGGGGCGGATGGGTCAGGCGGTGGTCTTGGCCAGGGCGTCGAGGAGGCGGTTGAGGGGGCCGTCGAGGCCATGGCGGTCGGCGAGGGCGACCAGGGCGCGCTTGTCGCGGGGCTCGGCGGGCAGGGTCAGGTCGATGTCGGGCAGCGGGGCGTCGTGCGCGACCTTGACGACGGCGGGGGCGACCCGCAGGTAGTCGCGGGCGGCGGACAGCTTGGTGCGGGCCCCGGCGGGGAAGCCCTCGGTCTGCCCGGCGTCGAGGGCCGCGAGCATCGCGGGCAGGTCGCCGAAGCGGTTGATCAGCGCGGCGGCGCTCTTGTCGCCCACGCCGGGCACGCCGGGCAGGCCGTCGCTCGGGTCGCCGCGCAGCGTGGCGAAGTCGGCGTAGGTCCGGCCGGGGATGCCGTACTTCGCGGTCACCGCGGCCTCGTCCACGACCTGGAGGTTGCGGATGCCGCGCGCGGTGTAGAGGACGCGGATCTGCCGGGCGTCGTCCACGAGCTGGAACAGGTCGCGGTCGCCGGTGACGATGTCGACGGGGCCCTTGGCGCGGGCCGTGCAGGTGCCGATGATGTCGTCGGCCTCGTAACCGGCCACGCCGATCCTGGCGATGCCGAGGGCGTCCAGGGTCTCCTCGATGATCGGGACCTGCGGCGCCAGCGCGTCCGGCACGTCCTCCTGGTCGCCCTCGGCGACCCGGTGGGCCTTGTACGACGGCACCGCCGCCACCCGGAACGCCGGCCGCCAGTCGGCGTCCATGCACGCCACCAGCTCGGTGGGGGAGCCGGAGCGGACCAGGGTGGCGATCATGTCGATCAGGCCGCGGACGGCGTTGACCGGCCGGCCGTCCGGAGAGGTGACCGACTCGGGCACGCCGTAGAACGCGCGGAAGTAGAGCGAGGCGGTGTCGAGCAGCATCAGTCCGGGCATGACCCTCATCCTCGCACGGCCTACATTGGACCCGTGACCTCTGATCTGTACCCCGTGGCCCGGCTCGCCGCCGCGCAGGAGGCGACCCGGCGGGCGGGCATCGACGCGCTGTTGCTGACCCCCGGACCCGACCTTCGCTACATCACCGGTTATGAGGCGTTGCCGCTGGAGCGGCTGACGTGCCTGGTGGTCCCGGCCGCCGGTGACGCCTTCTTGATGGTGCCCCGGCTGGAACTGCCCGCCGCCGAGCACTCTCCGGCGTCGCGGCTCGGTGTGGAGTTCGTGGCCTGGGAGGAGACCGACGACCCCTTCGCGCATGTGGCCAAGCGGCTGGGCGGCGGGGTGGCCAGGGTCGCCCTGGCCGATCGGATGTGGGCGATGACCTCGCTGCGGTTCCGTGACGCGCTGCCGGGGGCCGAGCAGGTGCTGGCCTCATCGGTGCTGCGCGAGATGCGGATGCGCAAGAGCCCGGCCGAGGTGGCGGCGTTGCGCGAGGCGGGGGCCGCGATCGACGCGGTGCACGCCCAGGTGCCCGGGTTCCTGCGCCCCGGCCGCACCGAGCGCGAGGTGGGGCGGGACATCGCGGACGCGATCATCGCCGCCGGGCACGCCACGGTCGACTTCGTCATCGTGGCCTCGGGGCCTAACGGCGCGAGCCCGCACCACGACCTGTCCGACCGGGTCATCCAGGCGGGCGAGCCGGTGGTGGTCGACATCGGCGGCCAGATGCCGAGCGGCTACTGCTCCGACTCCACCCGGGTCTACTGCGTGGGCGAGCCGCCCGCCGACTTCGCCGCCTACTACGAGGTGCTGCGCCAGGCCCAGGAGGCGGCCTGCGCGGCGGTACGGCCGGGCGTGACGTGCGAGTCGATCGACGCCGCGGCCCGCCGGGTGATCGAGGAGGCCGGGTACGGCGAGCTGTTCATCCACCGCACCGGCCACGGCATCGGCCTGGAGACCCACGAGGACCCCTACATCGTGGCGGGCAACGCCGAGCCGCTGGCTCCCGGGTTCGCGTTCTCCGTCGAGCCGGGGATCTACCGCTCCGGCGCGCACGGCGCGCGTATCGAGGACATCGTGGTGTGCGGCGAGGACGGCGGCGAGCGCGTCAACGTCCGTCCCCGCGAGCTGGTGGTGGTCTGAGATGCCGGTCGAGCGGGTGCTGCCCTCCCAGGAGGGGCACGACCTGATCGAGCTGACCAGGGAGATCGCCGCCAAGGAGGTCGCGCCGCGGGCCGCCGCCGAGGAGTCGGCGGGGCGTTTCCCGCGCGAGGTGTTCCGCACGCTCGGCGCCTCGGGGCTGCTCGGCCTGCCCTATCCCGAGGAGTACGGCGGCGCGGCCCAGCCGCAGGAGGTCTACCTGCAGGTGGTCGAGGAGCTGGCGGCGGCGTGGCTGGCGGTGGGCCTCGGGGTGTCGGTGCACACCCTGTCGTGCTTCCCGGTGGCCTCCTACGGCGACGCCGCGCAGCGCGAGCGGCTGCTGCCCGCGATGCTCGGCGGTGAGCTGCTGGGCGCGTACTGCCTGTCGGAGCCGCAGTCCGGCTCGGACGCGGCGGCGCTGACCACCCGCGCGGTACGCGATTCCGAGGGTTTCGTGGTCAACGGCGTCAAGGCGTGGACCACCCACGGCGGCGTGGCCGACTTCTACACCGTCATGGCCCGCACGTCCGACGACGGCGCGCGGGGCATCTCCTGCCTGCACGTTCCGGCCGGGACCGCCGGGCTGTCGTTCGGCGCGCCGGAGCGGAAGATGGGCATGCGGGCCTCGCCGACCGCGCAGGTCCGCCTCGATGACGTCCGGCTGCCCGCGGAGGCTCTGGTCGGAGCCGAGGGCGAGGGCTTCAAGATCGCCATGGCGGCGCTGGACGGCGGGCGGCTGGGCATCGCCGCGTGCGCGGTCGGCGTGGCCCAGGCGGCCTACGACGCGGCGGTGGCCTACGCCAGGGAGCGGCGGCAGTTCGGTTCGCGGATCGCCGACTTCCAGGGCGTCGGGTTCATGCTGGCCGACATGGCCACCACGATCTCCGCCGCGCGGGCGCTGTACCTGGACGCGGCCCGGCTGCGCGACGCGGGCCGCCCGTACGGCACGCGCGCGGCCATGGCCAAGCTGTTCGCCACCGACGCGTGCATGCGGGTCACCACCGACGCCGTGCAGATCTTCGGCGGCTACGGCTATGTCGAGGACTTCCCGGTCGAGCGGTACATGCGCGAGGCGAAGGTGTTGCAGATCGTGGAGGGCACCAACCAGATCCAGCGGCTGGTGATCTCCCGGGCGCTGGCCAGGGACTGATCCCGGGCGCGCGTCAGGTCCCGGGCGGCGGGGCCGCCGCTTCGGCGTCGCCCCGCCAGGGCAGCTCGACGGGCGCGGCGGGCAGGTCACCGGCGAGCAGCCCGGGCAGCAGGCCGGTGAGCCGCAGCGGCAGGATCAGCTCGTCGGTGGCCAGCAGCTCGGGCAGGCTCCACCAGCGGTGGGCGGAGATGAGCTCGCGTTCCAGGTCCTCCTGGGCGCTGGTGTCCAGGGTGTGCTCCTCGACCCGCAGGAAGAAGAACGAGTCGCTGGCCCGGACCGGCACGCCGTCGAACTCTGTCGGCCCCGCGGTGCGGGCGACCACCGGTCCGAGGCGCGCGGCCGGTACGCGCAGCCCCGTCTCCTCCCACAGCTCGCGGGCCGCGGCGTCGGACAGCGCCTCGCCGTCGTTGACACCGCCGCCGGGGGTGCCCCAGAAGTGCGGGCGCCCCCAGTGCGCGGAGGCGCGGAAACGGAACATCAGCAGCCGGTCGCGGGCGTCCACGAGCAGGACGCGGGCGGTGGTCCGGGCCAGGGGAGGGGTCATTCCCCGATGCTAGGGGAACCCGCGTGCCGGGAGCGGATCAGGGCCGGTCGCCGAGCACGAGGCGTTCGGCCAGGCGCCGGTACTCCTCCTTGGCCGGCAGGTCGCGCGAGACGTGGACGCGCCGCCGGGTGGTGGTGACGTCGGCGCCGCGGATCGGGTCGTGGCCGACGCGCTCATAGGTCTCCCACCACAGGCCGACGCCGTGGCGCTGCCAGGCGGGCAGCTCCTCGAAGTGGACGCCGTGCCGGGACAGCAGTTCGTTCTTCTCGGCCACGCCGGTGCGGTCGAGCCTGCGCGCGGCCTGGGCCTGGGTGTTGCCGGCCTTGCGCAGCGTCCAGTAGCACCAGCCGTTGAGCGCGCACCGCCCGGCGTCGGCCTGCCGCCACGACAGGTAGTCCACGACGTCTTCGACGCCGGCGCCGATCCACACGCGGCTGTCGAACCGCACGGGTTCGCCCGCCGCGTGGGTGAAGGCGGCGGTGGCCACGGCCGCCGAGATGGACACCAGCTTTTCCAGCTCGCGGCCGAACAGGTCGAACCCGGGCGGCAGCACCACGGAGATCTCGTCGCTCTCGGTGTAGGCGTAGCGCCCGGTGAACTCCTCCAGCAGGCTGCGCGCCGCGGTGGTCATCAGCTCGGAGAAGCGGGCGTCGAAGGGCTTGTCGAAGTTGCCCTCGGTGTAGCGGGAGAAGCCCCGGCCGTCCACCCTGATGATCGCCCAGGCCCCTGGGGGCACGGTCAGCGAGTGGAACCACTCCCGGGCCCGCATCCTGGCTTCCAGCTCGTTGCTGTTCACATGTCGCCTTCCCTCGGCCTTCTCCTGCCATCATGGCGGATCGGCGGGCGCGCGCTGTGGTACGCCGGGTGGCCGGGCCGCTACCTTGGTGCGGGTGGAGGAGATCGATCGCAGGATCGTCACGTTGCTGGCCGCGGACGGCCGCATGAGCTTCACCGATCTGGCCAAGGTGACCGGGCTTTCGGTCTCGGCCGTGCATCAGCGGGTGCGCCGCCTGGAAAAGCGGGGGGTGATCCGGGGGTACGCGGCACTGGTGGATCACGACGCGGTGGGGCTGACGCTGACCGCGTTCATCTCCATCAAGCCGATCGATCCGGCCGCGCCGGACGACGCGCCGGAGCGGCTGGCCCACCTGACCGCGATCGAGGCGTGTCACAGTGTGGCGGGCGAGGAGAGCTACATCCTGAAGGTGCGCGTGCGGGGCCCGCTGGAGCTGGAGGAGCTGTTGCAGCAGATCCGGGCGGCGGCCAACGTCTCCACCCGGACGACGGTGGTGCTGAGCACGCCGTACGAGCATCGCGCCCCGGCGCTGACGGCCGAGCACGAGCCCACCGGCGCCGACTGACCCGCCGGGCGGCCCCGGCGTTCACAGTGGCTCAGGCGAGGCCGCGTTCGCGCAGCCGCAGCCAGGTGGCGCTGGCCACGTCGGGGTCGTCGAGGTCCGCGCCGAGCACGCGGGCGGCGGTGGCGATGCGGTGGCGCAGCGTGTTGCGGTGCACCGCCAGTTCGCGGGCCGCGGCCTCCCACTGGCCGCGGTGGCGCAGGTAGGCGACCACCGCGCCGACGAGGTCGCTGCGGGTGTAGGCGAGCAGCGGTTCCAGCGCGGGCGCGGTGCCCGGGCCGTTCTCCCGGGCCAGGTCGCGTACGCTCCCCGCGCCGGTCCGGGCGAGCGCCGCGCGCAGTCCGGGCAGGTGCCCGGCCAGGTCGCGTACGGCCAGCTCCGGCGACACGACCGCGCGCCCACCGGCCCCCGCCCCGGCCACGAACTCCGTCACGCACGCCTGGACGGCGGGCACGTCGCCGGCCGGGACCAGCGTCCACACCTCGTCCGGCCCGACGGCGGCGAGGACGTGCCGCCGGTCGCGGGGCAGCGCCGTCTCCACGGCGTCCAGGAGTTCGGGGCCCGCCGTGCCCGCCCCGGCCACCGCGGCGACCCGCAGCCGGGTGGGCGGGCCCGGTAACCCCAGGTCGGCGGCCAGGTCGCGGGCCGCGGCCGGGTGGCCGAGCAGCAGCAGCCGGGCCACCGCGTCGCGGCCGGCTCTGGCCCCCGCCATGCCGCGTCGCCGGTGCTCGTCCTGCAGGGCCAGCAGTGAGCAGGCGGCCAGCACGAGCTGGCGGTCGCGGGCGCGCATCGGCGGCGGGCAGCCGATGGCCACGAACCCGGTGAGCCGTCCTTGCCTGCTGAGCGGCTGTACCACCACGTCGTCGCCGTCGATGGGCAGCGTCGCCGAGGCGTGCGGGCCGGCGGCGCGGAGCCGGCCGAGTTCGCCCGCGATGAGCCGGGCGGTGGGCCGCCGGTCGCGCGGCCAGACCTCCACGAGCCGCCCCTGGGGGGTGAGCTGCGCGGCCCAGCCCGCCACCGCGTGCGCCAGGGACCTGACCACCGCGGGGACCGGGCTGGGCCCGGCGGCGGCGCGGACCAGGTCGCGGTGCGCGCCGAGCGCGGCGTTCAGCTCCTCCTGGCCGGCCTCGGCGAGCAGCCCCCAGTAGGTGCGGGCGACCAGCAGGAACGGCGTGCGGTCGGGCACGACCAGCAGTGGCAGCCCGGTCCGCGCGCACGCGTCGGCGAGGGCGGGCGGCACCCGCCGGTGTACCGGGCCGAGCCCGAGGCCGACCGCGGCGACGCCCCTTTCGGTCAGCCTGGCGGCGTAGAGCCGGGCCTGGGCCGCGTCGCCGGTGAGCGCCGCCCCGGTGGTGAGCAGTAGCTCGCCGCCCTCCAGGTAGGGGGTGGGGTCGGTCAGCTCGCTGACGTGGACGCCGGTGAGCGGGCGGTCCGGCGGCTGGGCGTCGCCCTCCGGGCGCAGGGCGCGCCCGAGGGCGCGGCTGAGTTCGGTAAGGGTCGGCATCACGCCTCCAGCGCGCCGGATCTTGGATATATCCTCCAAAGTATCGCAAACCTTGTAAGGACTGTCCGAAATGCGGCTGTGCCGGTCACTCTAGCGTCCCCGCGCCGCGGACCCCGCCCGTTCAGGCGTGCGCGGCCCCCGCCAGGATCGCACCGTACTGGATGGCGACCAGATGCCGGATCGGGATGGTCCGGTCGGAGCCGACCGATTCGGCCTCCTCGCACCACTTGGCGTAGGCGGCGGCCAGTTCCCGGCTCCTGGCCCGGATCTCGGGGGTGCGGTTGCCCACGGCCAGTTCGCCCTCCAGCGCCCGCAGCAGCATCCCGCCGAAGCGCAGCCGCATGCTGTTGAGGTTGTCCCGGCAGGAGGCGACCTCGGCGACGGTCGCGGGCCTGCCGTTCTCCGGGGCGCCCGCGCGGTTCTCCTCGGTGACCGCCATCCGTTCGAGCATCGGGATGAACGACCGGCTGGCCCGCAGGAACGGTGAGGTGGTGACGAGATCGGCGGAGGCGGCCGACAGGGTCTCGTCCAGCAGCCGGTAGGCGTCGCGCATCAGCACCGCCTGGTCGGCGATCAGGTCGCGGTAGCGGGTGCCGGTGGGGGTGGTGTCATCGGCGGTGTCGTCGGTCCAGTAGGGAAGTTCGGCGGTGAGGCCGAGCGTGCCGTACTTGCGGATGTAGGAGTCGCTGGCGGCGCCGGCGATGTGCTCGGTCGGGTCCTGGCCGAGCGATTCGAAGTAGTCGTAGGCGTCGACCATGCTGGGGGACAGGAAGACGGCCTGCTCCAGGCGGCGTACCGAGGGGTGTTCCGGCTCGCCCGCGTGCAGCGGCACCCCGTACCTGGCGGGCAGCGCCTTCAGCACCGCGTGCAGTTCCGGCTCGGCCCGGTTGAGATAGTAGAAGACCCCGCCCGCCTCGCCGTTGTGCAGGGTGGTGAAGAAGTCCGGCCGGGTGTCGTCGATCAGCCGCATCAGGGCCAGCGTCTCGGGCAGCACCCGGTCGAAGTAGGCGCGCTTGTAGGCGAACGGGAAGGTCCACTCGACCTGCTCGTGGCCGGGCGGCCGGTAGAAGTGCCTGCCGTAGTGGGTCTTGGTGAACGGACCGGCGAACCACCCCTCGTTGAGCCTGGTGCCGTCCGGGTCCAGGCAGCCCACGATGTGCCAGGTGTACCCGGTGGAGCGGCGCAGCCCGGCGTCCGCGCACAGCCGGGTGGCCAGGTGCGTCACGGTCAGGCCGCCGATCGGCTCGTTGGGGTGCGGCCCCGCCGCGACGATGGCCTGGCGTGGCCCGTCGCCCACGGTCAGGCAGATCAGCGGGTCGCCCAGGCGGGAGGTGCCGATCCGGCGCAGCGAGGCCGTATCGGGATGGTGGCGGGCGAGCCCCGCCAGGCTTTGGTGCACCTCGTCGACGGTGGCGAAACGGTCATACTCGGGTACGGTGTCCAGTTCGTCTACCACACCTCATGATGCGCGCCCGCACCGGGGTAAATCATCGTCGGAGTTCCCAACGTGAGGAACGGGTCATTGTAGTAACCATCCAGACAAGGGGCGCTATTTACCGCATTGTGGAGGGTCAGGCGAGCTGCGCCCGGCGGCTGCTCTGCAGGCAGCGGCAGGCGCCGTAGAGCTGGAGCGCCATGAACAGCGCGCTCACCCAGGACAGCCCGACGCCGGGCGGGTAGTTCTCGAACCCCTGCGGGCCGTTCGCGCCGAACATCAGCGCGCTGCACAGCACCAGCATGACGGGCAGCAGCACCCAGACCATGACCCCGAGCGCCCTGGTGATCCGCTCCGGTCTGCGGATGCGGCGCAGCCCGCGGCCGAGCGCGATCACCGCCACGCCGCCCAGCAGGCCGGTCAGCAGCTGCAGGATGTCCACGGCCCGCGCAGTCGGCACGAACCACTCGGGCCGGTTGACCAGGTCCACCGCCCGTGCCGGGAAGATCTGCCAGATCACCGACCACATCAGCGCGCTCAGCGGCACCGTGAGGAACAGCACCAGGCCCAGCCTGCGGCCCGCGCCCGCGGCCAGCTCCCGCTGGTAGTCCGGGGCGATCTCAGCGACCGGCCCGAACTCCTCGACCGCGGCCCGCTCGGCCTCCACCCGCGTCAGCCCGTCCCGCTCCAGTGCGTCGGCCGCGTCGAACAGGCTGTCGCGGGCCTCGGTGACCAGGTCGCGCTTGCGCCGGTGCGGCCCGGTGAGCGCACGGCCGAGGGAGGTCACGTACTCCTCGATGACGGTCCCTCGTGCCATGCTCTCCTCGCTCGGTGCGCTCGCGTGTCTACGGCGGTGCCGCGACCAGACTATGTCCCTCTTTAGGAGGAGAAATCGGGGAAGCCCCTGATGTGTCCCCGACCCGGCGCGGGCGGCCCCCGGTCACTTGTCCACCCCGGTGCTCATGATCCCCCGCACGAACGCCCGCTGGAAGCAGGCGAACAGCAGCACCGGCACGGCGATGGTCATCATCGTACCGGCCTGGATGTAGGCGGGATTGTGCGTGTAGAGCCCGTTGAAGGCGGCCAGCCCCACCTGCAGCGGCTGCAGGTCGGGCCGCCCGGACAGATAGACCAGCGGGGTGAAGTAGTCGTTCCAGGTGTAGACGAAGTTGAACAACGTGACCGCGCTGATCGCGGGCCACGCCTGCGGCACGATCACCGAGAGCAGCGTGCGCAGCGGCCCCGCCCCGTCGATCGCGGCCGCCTCGTCCATCTCGCGCGGGATGGTCATGAAGTACTGCCGCAGCAGGAACACGCTGTAGGCGTTGGCGAAGAACGCCGGCACCAGCAGCGGCAGCCAGGTCCCCACCCAGCCGATCCGCGCGAAGACCGTGTAGGTCGGGATCAGCGTGACCGTGGCGGGCAGGAAGATCGTGGCGATCAGCAGGGTGAACAGCGGCCCGCGCCCGGGGAAGCGGAAGCGGGCGAAGCCGTAGCCGACCAGCGTGCAGGAAAGGACGGTGCCGAGCGTGCCGATCAGCGCGATGGCGGCGGTGTTGAACAGCAGCCGGGGGAAGTCGATCAGGTTCCACACGTCCGCGTAGTTCGACCACTGCGGCGCGAGGGTCCAGCTCGGCCGCAGCGCCCGCCAGGAGCCCTCCCAGGTGATCACGCCGTCCTGAGGGCGGTCCGGATCGACGAACCCGCTCTGCGTACGCCCCTTCTGGACCAGCGCCAGCTCGCGGACCTCGCCCCCGATGGGCACCTCGTACACGTCGTACCGCCGCCCCTGGTAGGTGAAGGCGCGCGGATCGGACGGCAGCACCGGCGCGTACGCCTGGCTGATCTGCCGCTCGCTCTTCAGCGAGGTCAGCGCCATCTGGACGAGCGGCGACAGGAACGCCGCCACGACGCCGAACATGATGATCGTCAAGATCGCGGCCCGGACGCGCCGCGCGGCGAGCGGTGGCATCGGGGATCACCTCTCGCTCGTGTAGTGGACCCACCGCCTGGACAGGCGGAACAGCAGCAGGGTCACGGCCAGGGTGATGACGAACAGCAGCCAGGCCAGAGTCGAACCGTAGGACATCTCCTGGAAGGTGAAGAACGTCTGGTACAGGTACAGGTTGAAGAAGCGCGTCGCGCCGCCGGGGTCGCCGCTGCCCTCGAACAGCACCAGCGGCACCAGGAAGTACTGCATCACCTCCACCACGGCCAGGATGATCGTGTAGAAGAGCACCGGCGACATCATCGGGATCGTGACGTGGCGCAGCCTGCGCCACCAGCCCGCCCCGTCCAGCAGGGCCGCGTCGTAGAGCTGGGTGGGGATGGCGCGCAGCCCGGCGAGGTTGACGATGATCCCCGAGCCCACCCCCCAGAGGCCGATCAGGACCAGGCCCGGGGTCACCCACGCCGGGTCGTGCAGCCAGCTCGGCGGGTGGGCGACGCCGAGCAGGCGCAGGGCGGAGTTGATCCAGCCGTCGGCGGCCAGCATGTTCTGCCAGATCAGCGCGCCGGCCACGAACGGCACGACGTACGGCATGAACAGCAGCACCCGAAACGCCCCGCTGCCGCGCAGGCTGCGGCTGTTGAGCGCCAGGGCCAGCAGGAACGGCAGCGCGACGACCACCGGCAGCCACATCAGCGCGAACCGGGCGGTCACGCCCAGCGCCGCCCACGCCTGCTCGTCGCCGAGCAGCCGCCGGTAGTTGGAAAGGCCGACGAAGCGCAGCGGCCCCGGCTCGGCCAGTGAGACGTTGAGGAAGGTGAATACGAACGTGGCCGCCATCGGCAGCGCGGTGAACGCGATGAACCCGATGATCCACGGGAGGATGAACAGATACCCGTGCCGGGCCTCCCGCGACATCGGGACCCGCCAGGGCATGCGAACGGCGGTCATCGGACGCCTTTCACGAGGGGGGGTGAGGGCGGCGGCTAGCGGTCCCAGATCTTCTGGATCTCCGCGCGCAGCCGGGACAGCTCGGCGTCCATGTCCAGTCCGCCCTTGGTCATCCAGCGGCTGCGGTAGGTGCCGAGGATGGCGAGCGTCTGGTTGTACTTCGGAGTGTGCGCCTCCGAATGCGGGGTGTCGGCGAACCGCACGCTGTCCTTGACGACCTGCCAGTCCACGGTGTTGGTGAACTGGGCGGCCAGCTTGGTGAAGAAGGCGTCCTGGTCGGCGGTGCGCGCGGGCATCGCCCCGTAGGCCGCCAGCAGCTTGTTCGAGGCCGGGCCCAGCAGGTGGCTCAGGAACTCGAACGCCTCGGCCGGATGCTTGCTCCCGGCCAGGATGCGGAAGGTGTCGGCGCTGGTGGGCGAGGTGGTCTTTCCGTTGTGGGAGGGCATCGCGGCGAGGTCCCAGTCGGGGCCCGCGCCCGCGACGCCGTAGGTGGACCACAGGAAGTTCACGCTCATCGCGACGTGCCCGGAGAAGAACGCGGCGCCGTCGCCGTTGAACCGGTCGGTCTCGAAGACCTGCCCGGTCATCACGAACCGGTCCTTCCACATGCCGTCGTAGAAGAAGCGCCAGGCGTCGGCCCACGGCTCGGGGATCTTCACGGTCTTGCCGTCACCGGAGTCCAGCGACGCGGCGCCGAAGGCCGAGCCCTGGTAGCGCAGGTCGTCGCGGGCGGGCTCGAACCCGTACTGCACGATGTTCCCGGCGTCGAACCCCTCCTGGGTGGCGTCCTTGCCGTTCTTGTCCACGGTGAGGCGCAGCGCCAGCTCCCGCAGCGTGTCGTAGTTCCACTCGGCCTCACGCCCATCAGGCCAGCGGTACTTCTCGCCGTACTTGTGCGGCGGCTCGGCCAGGCCCGCCTCCTCGAACAGGTCGGCCTTGTAGTAGAGGGTCGAGGGGTAGATCGCGAACGGCAGGCCCTCCTGCACCGAGCCGATCCGGTACAGGTCGGCCGCGCCCTCGGAGTAGGGGCGCAGGTCGAAGCCGCGGGCCTTGATGAACGGGCCGAGGTCCAGCCACTGGCCGTGGAAGGCCGCGGCCCCGCCGACGCCGACCGGGCCCACGATGTCGGGGCCGTTGCCGGAGGCGATCTGGGTGGCGAGGGTGTCCCTGGCGGAGTTGTAGGGGACGACCTCCAGCTTCACCTTGATGTCACGGTTGCGGGCGTTGAACTCGTCGACGACGGCCTGCTGCGCCTTGACCTGGTCGGCCTGTTCGCCGGTGCCCAGGCAGCAGTACCAGCGCAACTGCACCGGCGCGGCCTCGCCGCCCGTGCCCGTCGTGCACGCGGTGAGGAACACGAGTGCGGTCAGGGCGGCCAGTAAGCGGGGGAGGGTCCCGTTCATGCGTCTCCTTCAGGGGGTGCCGGCCGCCCCGGCGCCGGGCCGGGGCGGGCGAAGGATCCTTCCTTCGAAGGACAGGCGGGCCCGGTCGCCCCGCATGTAGCTGCGGGTGAACTCGATCGGCTCGACGTCCGGCTCTGGGCCGTACGCGATCCCCTCCACGAGCAGGGCCGGGCGGTCTGATGGCTGGTCGAGCAGGTACGCCTCGTGCGTCCGCAGCAGCACCGGTTCGATGGCCTCGCGGACGCGCGCGATGACCACCCCGTACCGCTCGATCAGCAGGTCGTACAGGGAGTTGCGTTCAAGGTCGTGGTCGAGCAGGCCCTCGAAGCGGGCGGCCCGCAGGTGCACCTGCTCCAAGATCAGCGGCTCGCCGTTGGCGATGCGCAGCCGTTCGAGATAGATGGCGGGCTCGCCCGGCGGCAGCGCGAGCGCGGCGGCCACCGCATCGTTGGACGGCTCGATCCGGGCGTCGACCACCCTGGTCTCGGGGTGCCTGCCGTGCATGCGCATGAGGTCGGCGAAGCTGCCGCCGTAGCCCATCTCGACCTCAAGCCGCGGGCGGGGTCGCAGGACGAACGTGCCGCGCCCCCGAACCCGCTCCAGGCGGCCCTCGCGGCTCAGCTCGTCCAGCGCCCGCCGTACCGGGATGAGGCTGCACCCGTAACGGCGGGCCAGTTCGCGCTCGGGGGGCAGCCGGTCGCCGAGCCGCCATTCCCCTTCGTCCAGCGCGGCGCTCAGCGAGAGATACACCTGATGGTGCAGGGGGGTCGGGCCAGACTCCAGCCGGTAGCGGGCCATCTGGTGTCCCGTCCTTCCTGCTCAGGACGATGATCACACCCAAGCAGTTGATTGATGATAATGTTGTCAGCAATAATCGCCATGGCCGATACCCATGTCAATACGGCAATCAGCGGCTCCCTCGATACAGAGGTAGGCAAGACGTGGCGAACTCCCCCCAATCCCAAGCTTCCTGGCGGGTCGCGCTGACCTTCGACGTCGAGCACCACGACCGCCCCGCACACCCCGACGGCACCCGGCTCGTGCTGCGCACCCTGGCCGAGCGCGACGTGGTGGCGACGCACTTCGTCCAGGGCCGCTGGGCCCAGGCGTACCCCGACCTGGCCAGGGACCTGGCCCGGCAGGGCCATCTGATCGGCAACCACTCCCATCACCACACGCCGATGACCTGGTTATCGGCCAAGGGGCTGGCCAAGGACGTACGGCAGGCCGAGCAGGCCGTCCGCCGCGCCACCGGGCACGACCCCCGCCCCTGGTTCCGCTGCCCCTACGGCGACGGCGCCGACGACCCCGAGGTGCTGGCCGCCCTGGACCGGCTCGGCTACCGCGAGGTGGGCTGGCAGGTCGATCCCTTCGACTGGCGGGCCAAGGCCACCGGGCCCCAGGTGGTCCGCACCGTCATCGAGCAGGCCACCGCGCACGGCGACGGCGCGGTGCTGCTGTTCCACCCCTGGACCCCGGCGACCGGCCGGGCCATGCCGCAGGTCATCGACGGCCTGCGCGCCGCCGGGGCCCGCTTCGTGCGGCTGGACGAGCTGGGATGAGCCGGCCGCGCCTGGCCATCGCCGGCACCGGCTACATCGCCGATCATCACGCGCGGGCCATCGCCGCCGCCGGTGGCGAACTGGTCGCCGCCGTCAACCACCGCGAGCCCTCCCTCGCCGCGCTGGCCGAGCGGTACGGCTTCACCCGCCGCTACCTCGCCCTGGACCGGCTGCTGGCCGACGGCGAGGTGGACGCGCTCGTCGTCGCCACGCCCAACGCGCTGCACGCCGGGCAGGCGATCGAGGCGCTGGCGGCGGGGCTGCCGGTGCTGCTGGAGAAGCCGATGGCCATGACCACCGCCGAGGCCCGGGCCATCGCCGCCGCCCAGCACGGGCCCGCCCGGGTGACGCTCGCGCACTGCCTGCGCTTCGACGAGCAGATCGGCTGGCTGCGCCGCCTGGTCCGCGACGGGGCGCTGGGCCGCCCGGTGCACACCACGGCGTACGCGGTCCACGCCGGTTTCGGCCCGGACGGCTGGTTCACCGATCCCGCGCTGGCCGGTGGCGGCGCGCTGATGGACCTCGGCGTCCACGCCATCGACGCCACCCGGTACGTGCTCGGCGACCCCGAGCCGGTCAGCGTCACCGCGCACTGCGGCGCCCACTACCGCGACCTGCCGGTCGAGGACACCGCGATCCTGACGATCGTCTGGGAGGGCGGGGTGACCTCCGGCGTCGAGGCGGGCTGGTGGCACCCGCACGCGCCCGGCCCCTCGGGGAGCGTGCGCGTGTCCGGCACCGGGGGCTACGCGCAGACCTTCCCCGGCACGCTCGTGCGGGCCGGGGCCGAGCCGGTCGTGTCGCTCGCGGCCGAGCTTTCCGAGGAGGCCGTGCAGCGCAGGTATGACGCGCAGATGCGCGCCTTCCTGGCGACCCTGGCCGGGGCGGAGCCCGCCCCCGGCGCCGCCGACGGCGTCACCTCGATGCGGATCATCGAGGCCGCCTACCAGAGCGCGTCCAGCGGGCGGACGGTCGTCCTCGGGAGGGACCGATGAAGTCGTGGTTCGTGGAGTTCACCGGTCCTGGCGCGGTACGCGTGGCCGAAGAGGACGTCGCCGCCCCCGGGCCGGGGGAGGTGCTGTGCCGTTCGACGCTCTCGCTGATCAGTCCGGGCACCGAGCTGGCCTGCCTGCGCGGGGAGTTCGATCCCGGGTCCAACTGGGAGGAGTGGGTGCGATACCCGTTCCGGCCCGGGTACAGCATGGCCGGGGTCGTGGCGGCGGTGGGCGAGGGGGTCACCGGCCTGCGGCCCGGTGACCGGGTGCAGTCCTACGCCCCCCATCAGGAGTTCGTGACGCTGAAGGAGGGCGAGGCGCGCCCGCTGCCCGCCGCGGTGCCGGACGAGGAGGCGGTGTGGGTGCCGCTGGTCGTCACCGCCGCGGCCGGTGCGGCCAGGGCCGCGATCGCCATGGGCGAGACCGTCGTGGTGCTGGGGCTCGGCCCGGTGGGGCAGCTCGTCGTCCAGTACGCCGTCGCGCACGGCGCCGCCCGGGTCGTGGCGATCGACCCCGACGCCCGGCGGCTGGACCTGGCGCTGGCGGGCGGCGCGACCGACGTACTGGCGATGCCCGCCTCCGAGGCCCGGCCCGCGCTGGCCGCACTGACCGGCGGGGCGATGGCCGACGTGGTGTTCGAGGTCACCGGCGGCACCGCGGTGCTCGCCCGGGCGGTACGGCTGGCCCGGCCCCTGGGCCGGGTCGTGCTGCTGGGCGACACGCCCACGCCGTCGCGGCAGATGCTGGGGCCCGGCGTGGTCAGCGACTCGCTGACGATCCTCGGGGCGCACGCGGGGATCGTCTCCGACGACCCGTCCGCCGGCCCGCTCAACCGCGACGCGGTGACCGAGCTGTACTTCCGCCGCCTGGCCTCGGGCGCGTTCCGCACCGCCGCGATGATCGCCGCCCGTGTCTCGCCTCTGGAGGCGGTTCGGACGTACGAAGGCCTGAGCGGGGGCGGGGCGCCTGCGGGCGCGATCTGCTTCGACTGGAGGGCACTGACGCACGACTAGCGCCGACCGGCACACGTACGGAAAGATCACGATATGCCGGTGTTGATCAGGGCGGCCGTGGTGGGCGCGACCCTCGGGGTGACGCTCGAACTCTTCCGCGCGTTCGGGGTGCCGGCCACCGAAGACGGGGATGACGGCCTCGCGTTCCTGGGGGTGATCCTCGGCATCTTCATCCTGGCCCAACTGCTCGGCTGGGCCGCCAAGGTGCCCTGGTGGCCGCTGGTGGGAGCCCTCGCGCCGTTCGCCATGTTCGCCCTGATGGCGCTGCCGATCGCCTTCGACGACTGGATTCCCGACAACGGCGTGACGGACGTGCTCACGCTCGGCCTTCCCGTGTTCACCGGCTACTTCCTGATCGCCTGGTTGTTCGCGCCCGGTGCCAATGCCGCACGGGCCATCGCCCTCTGCGCGATCATCATCGCCTGCTTCGCCGCCGAGCCGGTGGCCGGCGTGTTGCACGATCGCGAGCGCCTCGGCAAGCTGCGGGCCGTGGACTTCCCACTGGTCGCTCCCGAGATCCCGGGATTTCAGCTCGACGGCCTGGAGGAGGTGTACCTCCCCGACACTCTGAGCCTCGAATATCACCCGGACGACCCGGCGGACCAGCGGTGGATCGAGGTCCGGGTCGCTCCGGCGAAGTCGGGCACTCCCAAGGCGGTCTGCGCTCATCCCGAGCCGAACTGGGCGTGGAAGTCCGTCGAGCCGTGCCGCGAGGCGGCCCCGGGCGTCTGGACGACCCGCCTGGAGAACGGCTACACCGTCGTCTACGCGCTGCACGCGGGTGCGCTGGTGGAGGTCGGCGGCTTCCATGTCAAGGTGGAGGAGCTGGTCGCGGTACTCCCGGCGTTCCGCCCCATCGCCCCGGAGCGACTGGTCCCCTTGGGCCGGTCGCTCTAGTGACGTAAGTCACACCTCTTTCGGTGAACCTGGAAGCTTCCAGGTCACTCCAAAAGACCATGAAATCATTGATTCGGACGCTGGTGATCGCGGGCGCTGCCGCGGCGATCATCCTGCCCGGGGTGGCGGCCGAGGCCGCCGCGATCCCGCACTACAAGAAGCCCAAGGTCTTCGGCACGAAGTTCCAGGCCGACCCGCACCACGACTTCAGCAAGGGCCTGCACCCGCGGCGCAACGGCATCCTGCGCGGCTGGATCACCGAGGTGCGCGGCGGGATCGCGGAGTACGAGCCGATCCGCTGGAAGCTCACCAAGAAGACCGGCGCGCACTTCGTCGGCCCGCCGGAGTACGACGTGATGGCGTACGCCTCGCCGATCGCCAAGGACATGCGGTTCTACAGCGCCTACGGGTGCAAGATCTCGCCGAACGGCACGTCCTACGACGACAACGCCAGCCTGGGCGCCAAGCGGTGCTCCACCAAGGTCCTGCTGGAGCGCACGAAGAAGTTCGGGCCCGCTCCTGCCCTGATCACGGTGCACAAGGGCGCGATCGTCAAGGTCCAGGAGATCTTCACCACCTGAGCGTGACACGGGGTCGCGCGAAAACCGCGCGAGACGCGGCTGGGAGGGCCACAGGGGGCCGGTCCGTCCCGGCGCGAGCGGCGGGTGATGACGCATGAGAGCGACCCGGCCGCGGGCGCGTGGAGCGCCGCCCGGTGAGCCCGGCGAATGAACACCTGCAGACTTTTTCCATACAACAGCGCATAGATCAGCGATTAGCGGCAAATCCTGCCTACGCTCCGGTACATGCGTGCTTCAACCCGGGCGTTAGCCGCCCTTGTCGCCGTCGGCGTGGCCGCCGCCGGAGCGACGGCGCTCTCCGCGCCACCGGCCGCCGCCGCACCCGGCACCGTCGTCGTCAGCCAGGTCTACGGCGGCGGGGGGAACAGCGGGGCCACCCTCACCAACGACT
The DNA here is from genome assembly GCF_003315795.1 of Spongiactinospora rosea. GTDB lineage: Bacteria > Actinomycetota > Actinomycetes > Streptosporangiales > Streptosporangiaceae > Spongiactinospora > Spongiactinospora rosea. The sequence continues at coordinate 196,384 of NZ_QMEY01000006.1, read as the reverse complement.
TCGTGGAACTCTTCAACCGGGGGAGCGCCGCGGTGTCCCTGGACGGCTGGTCCGTCCAGTACGCCAGCGCCACCGGCACCGGCCACTTCGGCGCCAACCCCGTCGTGGCGCTGTCGGGCACCCTGGCCCCGGGCCAGTACCACCTCGTCCGGCTGGCCGGCGGCGCCACCGGATCGCCGCCGCCCGCCGCCGACACGACCGGCTCGATCAACATGAGCGGATCGGCGGGCAAGGTCGCCCTGGTCGGCTCGGCCACCGGCCTGGCCTGCAACGGCGGTTCGACCCCCTGCGCGCCCGAGCAGGCGGCGCTGATCCTCGACCTCGTCGGGTACGGCAACGCCGGTTACTTCGAGGGCCCGGCCGCGGCGCCCGCGCTGACCAACGCCACCGCCGCGCTGCGCGGCGGCGACGGCTGCGCCGACACCGACGACAACGCCGCCGACTTCACCGCGGCCGCGCCCGCGCCGCGCAACACCGCCACGCCCGCGGCCCCGTGCGGCGACGTGGAGCCGACGCCCAGCCCCACCCCGACCTCCACGCCCACCCCGACGCCGACGCCGACGGGTGAGCCGTGTGAGACGGCGGCCACCCACGAGATCGCCGAGGTGCAGGGCGGCGGTGAGTCGACCCCGCTCGCGGGACGTACCGTCCGGGTGGAGGGCGTCGTGACCGGCGACTTCCAGAAGTCCACCGAGCTGAGCGGGTTCTTCCTGCAGGACCCGACGCCCGACGCCGACCGCGCGACCTCCGAGGGCGTGTTCGCCTTCGCCCGTGACTCCTTCAAGGACGTCAAGGCCGGCGACCGGGTGCTGGTCACCGGCCGGGCCGTGGAGTACAACGGCTGGACCGAACTGTCCCCGGTCACCGCCGTGGACGTCTGCGGCACCGGCAAGATCAGGCCCGTGGTCCGCACCCTGCCGCGCGCGTCCGGCGAGACGTTCGAGCCGCTGGAGAACATGCTGGTCACCTTTGCCGGGCCGCTGTCGGTGACCGAGCACTACCAGCTCGGGCGGTTCGGCGAGGTCACCGTCTCCTCCGGGGGCCGGCTGTACCAGCCGACCGACCGGGGCGGGGTGGACGCCGGGCGCGACGAGCGCCGCCGCCTGCTGATCGACGACGGCTCCACCGTGCAGAACCCGCCGGACGTGCCCTATACCCGGCCGCGTGCCGTCCGGGTGGGGGACACCGCGCTGAGCGTCACCGGCGTGCTCGGGTACGGCTTCGGCAGCTACCGCCTGCAGCCGACCAAGCAGGTCCGCTTCCTGCCGCTGAACCCGCGCCCGCGGAAGCCGTTCCCGGTGTCCGGCAACGTGAAGGTCGCGAGCTTCAACACGCTCAACTGGTTCACCACGCTCGACTCGCGCGGCGCCGACACCGCCCAGGAGCAGCAGCGGCAGCTCGCCAAGCTGGTCGCCGCGCTCAAGGGCCTGGACGCCGACGCGGTCGGCCTGATGGAGGTCGAGAACAACGGCCAGACCGCCCTCGACGCCCTCGTCGGCGCGCTCAACGCCGAGGCCGGCAAGGACGCCTACGCCGCGCTGCGCCACCCGCACCCGGGCACGGACGCGATCCAGGTCGGCATCATCTACAAGCCCGCCAAGCTGACCCCGGTCGGCGCCGCCCGCTCCTCCGCCGACCCGGTCTTCCGCAGGCCCCCGCTCATCCAGACCTTCCGCAGGGCCAAGGGCGGCACGCCGTTCACCATGATCGTCAACCATTTCAAGAGCAAGGGCTGTGACGGGGCCACCGGCCCCGAGCAGGACCAGGGCGACGGCCAGAGCTGCTTCAACCCCGAGCGCGTACGCCAGTCCAAGGCGGTGCTCGGCCTGATCGACTCCCTCGGCCTGACCAACCCGCTCGTGCTCGGCGACCTCAACGCCTACGGCGAGGAGGACCCGATCCGCACCCTGGAGGCGGGCGGGCTGTCCAGCGTGACCAAGCGGTTCGTGCCGGCCCCGCTGCGCTACAGCTACGTCTTCGACGGCCTGTCCGGCGAACTCGACCACGCCCTGGTGGCCCGGAGCCTGCTCAGGAAGGTGACCGGCGCGACCATCTGGCACATCAACGCCGACGAACCGCTCATTCTCGACTACAACACCGAGTACAACCCGCCCGCCCTCTACCGGCCGGACGCCTTCCGCTCCTCCGACCACGACCCCGTGCTCATCGGCCTGAACCTGTTCTGACCGGCTGTCCGGCGCCGAGCCCGGCCGAGCCCGCGCGGGACATCGTCCGGTCCAGCAGGACGAACCCGGCCGTGAGCGCGGCCAGGCCGGCGCCGACCCAGGGGATGGCGCCGAGCCCGCCCCCGCCGTCGAGCGCGGTGGCGGCCAGTACCGGAACCAGGCTGATGCCGAGCTGGAAGGCCGACACGGTGGTGGCCCCGGCGAGGGTCGGCGCGCCGGCGGCGATGGCGAACACGCGTCCGTAGATCGCCGGGTTCAGCACGAACCCGGCGACGCCGAGCAGCAGCACCAGCGGGACGACGACCGGCGCGTGCCGGGCCGACACCGCGAGCAGTACCGAACAGGCCGCGATCCCGAGCGCCCCCGCCAGGAGGGCCTGGGTGGGCAGCCGGTCGGCGATCCTGCCGCCGATGGACAGCCCGGCGAACGCGCCGACGCCGAACAGGGTCAGGATCACGGGCACCCAGATCCCGGGGATACCGGTGATGTCGGTCAGGAACGCCGCCAGGTAGTTGTAGGAGATCATGTACGCGGCGGTGCTCAGCAGGGTGACGGCGTAGACCACCCACAGGCCGGGGCGGCCCATGACGCGAAGCTCGCCGCGCACGCTCGCCCTGCCGTGCCCGCCGGTGGCGGGCAGCGCGACGAGCGTCAGAACGGCCCCGGCGACGGTGAACGCGGCCACCGCCCAGAATCCGCCCCGCCAGCCGGTGAAGTACCCGAGCATCGCCCCGGCCGGGCCACCGGCGATCATCGCCAGGCTGAGCCCGCTGACGACGACCCCGGAGGCGCGGGCGGCCCGGTCGGCCGGGACCAGGCCGATCGCGGTGACCGCCGCGACCGCCCAGAACCCGGCGTAGGCGAGCCCGCACACGAAGCGGGTGACCAGCAGCACCGGGTAGGCGTCGGTGACCATGCCGATCGCGACGCAGGCGGCGAAGACCACCTGGGTCACCACCAGCGTCGTCCGCCGCGGCAGCCGCAGCGTCACGATGGCCAGCGGCGGCCCGCCCACGACGACCGCGACGGCGAACGCCGAGATCAGCGCCCCCGCGGAGGACAACGTGATCCGCAGATCCGCCGCGACCGCAGGCAGCACCCCGGCCAGCAGGAACTCCGCGCTGCCCATCGAGAACAGGCTGAAGGACAGCAGGTAGACCGCCGGCGGTAACCTCCCCCGGACGCTCGGCCCCTGCTCCTGCACGGCCTCGGCGCTCACCGGCCGGCCCCCGCCGTACGCGGCGAGGAGGTGCGGTGGCGCTCGACGGCGCGGCGGACGTCCTCGTCGACCAGGTCGGCGTTGAGGGCGAAGGCCGCGGCCGAACCCATTCCGGCGGCGGTGATGACCTGGGCGCGCGGGTCGATGACGTTCCCGGCCGCCCAGACCCCCGGCATGCCGGTACGGCCGGTGCGGTCGGCGATGACCCAGCCCTTGTCGTCCATGGCGCAGCCGAGGCCGGTCAGCAGCCCGTCGTGCGGCACCATGCGCGGGAAGAGGAAGACGGCGGCGCGGGGCAGCACCCGGCCACCGGCGAGTTCGACGCCGCGCAGCCGGTCCCCTTCGACCACGAGGCGCTCGATCTCGCCCTCGACGATGCGCAGGCCGAACGCCTCCAGCCGCTCCCGCTCCTCCGCCGCCAGGTCGAGCGTGTGCGGGAGGAAGACCACGTCCTCGCTCCACTGCCGCAGCAGCAGCGCCTGGTGGACCGCCCCCGGGTGCGTGCCGAGTACGGCCAGCGGCCGTCCGGCGACCTCGTGGCCGTGGCAGTAGGGGCAGTGCAGGACGTCCTTGCCCCAGCGTTCGCGCACCCCGGCGATGCCGGGCAGCTCGTCGCGCAGGCCGGTGGCGACCAGGATGCGCCGGGCGCCGAGCACCGGGCCGCCCTCCAGCCGTACGGAGAAGCCGGGCTCGATCTCCGCCACCCGGCCCCGGAGCAGCCGCACGCCGTACCGGGCGACCTCGGCCCGGCCCGCCTCCAGCAGGGCGGCCGGGGGCATCCCGTCGCGGGACAGGAAGCCGTGCATGTGCGCGGCGGGGGCGTTGCGCGGTTCCCCGGCGTCGATCACGGCCACGCTGCGTTGCGCCCGCCCCAAAAGCAGCGCGGCGCTCAGTCCGGCCGCTCCCGCGCCGACCACCACGACGTCGTACCGCGCACCGGTGTTCCGGCCGTTCATCGTCTCGATCATGACGTTCACCTCCGGCCCCGATGGTGCGGGTCGCCCCGGTCGAATGACAACTTTTGTTGCCGTTTCTGGGACGGCGGGGCTGAAATGGACCCATGGAGCAGCGATCCTCGATCGACACCACGCTGGCCCAGGTCGGCAACCGGCTCAGGCACATCCGCACCCGGCGCGGGGTGACCCTGTCCGCACTCGCCGATGCCACCGGCATCTCCAAGAGCACCCTTTCGCGGCTGGAGTCCGGGCAGCGCCGTCCCAGCCTGGAACTGCTGCTGCCGATCGCGCAGGCGCACCAGGTGCCGCTGGACGAACTGGTCGGCGCGCCGGAGGTCGGCGACCCGCGCATCCGCGCCAAGCCCGTCGTACGCAACGGGCGTACCGTGCTCCCGCTGACCACCCAGCCGGGCCCGCTACAGGCGTGGAAGTCGATCATCCCGGCCACGCAGAACGAGCCGCAGCCGGTCACGCACGAAGGGTACGAGTGGATGTACGTCCTGTCCGGACGCGTCCGGCTCATCGTGGCCGACCACGACCTGATCATGGGACCGGGCGAGGCCGCCGAGTTCGACACCCGCCTGCCGCACTGGTTCGGCCCGGCGGGCGACACCCCCGTGGAGGTCCTCAACCTGTTCGGCCGCCAGGGCGAACGCATGCACATGCGCGCCAGGCCCCGCACCGAGCGAGAGGTCCGATAACCGCCGAGGTTTTCCCCGCCCGATGGTGTTGAACAGGGAGAGACGCCAACGGAAGGAGGGGCGGACATGAGGATCCACACGACGATCGCCGGCCCGCTCGGCGAACTGCTGGTGGTGGCGGAGCGGCCCGCCGTCGCCCTGGTGAGCGTGGGGTTTTCCGATCAGGCGGGCGTACGGCCGCAGGGGCGGCGCGACGACGAGGCGTTCGCGGAGGTCCGGCGGCGGTTCGCGGAGTACTTCGCGGGTGAGCGCACCGGCTTCGACCTCGACCACGTGACGGTGGGCGGGACGGCGTTCCAGCAACGGGTGTGGGCCGCGCTCGAAGCCATCCCGTACGGCGAGACCATCACCTACGGCACGCTCACCGAGCGGGCCGGCGCGCCGCGCGACCGCGTCCGGGCGGTGGCCGCCGCCGTCGGCGCCAACCCGCTGCTGATCGTGCGCCCCTGCCACCGCGTGGTCGGCGCGGACGGCGCGCTGACCGGGTACGCGGGCGGCGTCGAGCGCAAGCGGTACCTGCTGGACCACGAGGCCGCGCAGCAGACGCTGCCCGTGTGACCGGCCCGCACCCGAGGAGAGAAAAGGACGATCACGATGACGTCGACACAGACCCGGCCGGATGAGCGCGTCGCGGCGATCGGCCAGGACGCGCTGGCCGGGGAGATGAACGCGCACGGCTGCGCGCTCACCGGCCCGCTGCTGACCGCGGCCGAGTGCCGCGACATAGCCGCGCTCTACGACGAGCCCGCGCTGTTCCGGTCCACGATCGACATGGAACGGCTGCGGTTCGGCCGCGGTCAGTACCGCTACTTCAACCGCCCGTTCCCGGCCCCGATCGAGGAACTGCGGCAGGCGCTCTACCCGCGGCTGCTGCCCATCGCCCGGGACTGGGCCGCGCGGCTCGGCAGGCCCGCGCCCTGGCCGGACACCCTGGACGAGTGGCTGGACATGTGCCACCGCGCCGGGCAGACCAAGTCCACCCAGATCCTGCTGCGCTACCGCGCGGGCGACTGGAACGCGCTGCACCGCGACCTGTACGGGGACCTGGTCTTCCCGATGCAGGTCGTGGTCGGCCTGGACGAGCCCGGCGGCGACTATACCGGCGGGGAGTTCCTGATGGTCGAGCAACGACCCCGGGCCCAGTCCCGCGGCACGGTGACCCTGCTACCCCGCGGCCACGGCCTGGTCTTCACCACCCGCGACCGCCCGGTGCCCTCGGCCCGCGGCTGGTCGGCCGCCCCGGTCCGGCACGGCGTCAGCACGGTACGCACCGGCCTGCGACGCACCCTCGGCCTGGTGTTCCATGACGCGTCCTGACACGCCCGCGGATCGGCATCGACGACCGCCTGGTTTCCTGGGACCGCGGGCGGTCCCCGACGGGAGCTCGGCCGGCCCGGCCCGGTATTCCACGACGCGGCCCGAGGGTCACGCTGATCGACGCGGACGGCCGCCCGGCCGCCCGGGGCGGCGGGCGGGTGTGCCGGGGCGCGGCGTGCGTTCGGGCCGGTGTTTCACGAGGCGAGACGATGTACACGTTGATCGGTGCGGACGGGCGGCCCTACCTGAGCCGGACTCCGGGGACGTTGGGCGGGTATCGGCGCGGGCGGTTGTACGGGAGGCTGGACTGCCCGTCGGCGTTGCGGGCCATCGCGCGGGGCGGGTACATCGGGCAGCGGGTCTTCTTCGCCGACGAGGCGACCGCGCTCTCGGCCGGGTACCGGCCGTGCGCGGTGTGCCTGCCCGCCCGCTACCGTGCCTTCATGGGGAGCCGGGATGAGACCGCGGTCGCCACTGATCCCCGTGGCCCGTGCGGTACGGCCGGCCCCGCACACCGCGGCCGAACTGGCCGCGCTCCTTGATCTGCTGCGCGTGCAGCGGCCCCGGATCGAGGCGGTCACGGTGGGGCACGGACGCGACCCCGCCTCGGTGGCCGCGGCCGGGGCGTTCGCCGACGCCTGGACCGGTATGGGCCTGCACGTGCTGGCGGTGGTGGACTGGCCGGAGGAGGCGGCCTCGTGGCTGCGTCAGGCCCGGCGCATGGTCGCGGGCGATCCCGACGCGTGGGTGGTGGCCGCGGGCGCGCCCGGCTGGGCGCAGATGAGCCGCCGCCTGCGGCACAGCACCGCCTGGCGGCCGGAACGGACCTTCGGGTTCGCCTCCGCCGCGCGCGGCGTGGCGGCGGCCGGACCCGGGACCCTGCTTGGCCTGCGCGGCGCGACCGCCGGCGGCGAGGTCTGGGAGGCCGGCCGTAACCTGGTCACCGTGCGGGAGAGGCGGTCGTGATGAGTTCGCCCAGGCAGATCGCGCCCGGCGCGGTCCACGTCCCCGGCTGGCTGTCCCTCGGCGAGCAGCGCGACCTCGTGACGGCGTGCCGGGCCTGGGCGACCGGACCGGTGCCGATGCGCCACACCGTGCTGCCCCGGGGCGGTGTCATGTCGGTGCAGACGGTGTGCGTCGGCTGGCACTGGCGGCCGTACCGGTACACCCGCACCGCGGGCGACGTGAACGGCGCCCGGGTGGCGGAGTTCCCCCGCTGGATGGTGGACCTCGGCCGCCGCGCGCTGGCCGCCGCCTACGGGGACCACGGCGGCTACACACCGGACACCGCCCTGATCAACTTCTACGACGCCGCCGCCAAGATGGGCATGCACCAGGACAAGGACGAGAAGTCCGGCGCCCCGGTGGTCTCGCTCAGCATCGGTGACACCTGCACCTTCCGCTTCGGCAACACCGAGAACAGGAGCAGGCCCTACAACGACCTCCTCCTGGCCTCGGGCGACCTGTTCGTGTTCGGCGGCCCGTCCAGGTACGCCTATCACGGCGTCCCCAAGGTCCACCCGGGCACCGCCGACCCGGCCACCGGGCTGGCCGGTGGCCGGTTGAACATCACGATGCGGGTGACCGGCCTGGCCGATCCGCTACGGGGTCACGGTGACGGGGATCTCGATGGTCGGTTGCCGTCCGCTGGCTGAGTGGACGAGGAGTTTTCCGGTGTGGGGTCCTGGGGATGCGGCGGTGACGGTGATGGTGGCCGATTGGTTTTGGAGGAGTCCGCCGGTGGCGGGGGAGACGCTGAGCCAGGCGTCCTCGGTGGTCACCTCATAGGGGGTGGGTGCGGTGCCGCTGTTGGTGAGCGTGATGGTGGCGCTGGTGGTGCCGTTCAGGGTCAGTGAAGTGGGTGCGGCGGTGACTTTCCCGGTGATGAGGGCGGCGTCGTTGGTGGTGACGTCGGTGGCGGGGACGGTGAGGTTCTGGGTGAGGGTGCCGTAGGTCTGCTTGGACACCTTCACTTGGTGGTTGCCCGCCCTGACCTGGCCGCCGTAGGTGCCGTCGGCGGCGGTGGTGAAGGTGGCCACGTGTGGGAATTCGACGGTCGCGCCCGCGAGGGGCTGGCCGTCGTTGGCGTCGGTGACCTTTCCGCGTACCACGCCGAAGTCCTTCGCGGTGAAGGTCAGGCTCTGCCCGTCGCGGATGGAGGGGGTGTCGAAGGAGTACTGGAGGGCGTCGGTGCCGTCGGCGTTCTCGATGCCGATGGTGGCGCTGCTGCCCTGTTCGACCGCCGGGCCGATGTCCTTGTAGCGATAGCTGATCGTGCCGTCCTCGCCGAGCAGCGCCGAGATGGAGCTGCGCAGCTCGTTCGCAGGCTGGGTGAAGGCGACGTTCCGCCATTCGATCACGAAGGATCGGTGGGGAGCGGTGCCCACTGTGCTGGTGTAGACACCGGATTGGTCGTCTATGAACAGCTCATCCCAGAAGGCGTAGACGGCCAAGTCGTTGTCTATATCCGGCAGGGGGCCGTTGTCCACGGAGTTGAAGGAGGGAACGAAGGAGACGAACCCATCTTCGGACACCCAGATGTCGGAGTAGGTCGTGCCGTAGAGCGGCACCGGGAACGGCAGCGCCAGCTTCGCTCCCTCCCCGATCGGGATGGTGATCTTCGTGGTACCCGCGACGTACGGCTCGGTGCCGACCGCGCAGGTGTGGCCGAAGTCGTCGGTACGCCTGGTCAGGTCGATGTTCTTGGTCATGTTCCCGGTCACGGTGATCTGCGTGGTGCCCGCGTTGACGCAGTTCGACGCACCGGCGATCTTCAGCGTGTGGGAGCCGTGCGGCACCTCGATCGAGTAGTGGCCGGTGGCGTCGGTGACGGTCTTGACCGGCGTCCCGGGCGATGTGATCGTCGCGTCCTTCTCCGGGGTGCCACCCGCGGTGACGGTCCCGGTGATCGTCGCGTGCGGCAGCCGGACCGGTGTCAGGTTCGCCGTCGTGGTCTGGCCGTCGGTGATGGTCACGGTCGATGTCGCGCTCTGGTAGCCGAACCTGGTCACGGCCACCTGGTAGTTGCCCGGAGGCAGGCGCGGCATGCTGTAGGCGCCGTCCGCGCCGCTGGCGGCCGTACGGCGGAGCGGCCCGGTGACCGTCACCTCCGCCCCGGACACGGGCGAGCCGTTCGAGGTCACGGTGCCGCTCAGCGTGCCGAGCGGGTCGTCCGGAGCCGCCTGGACCGCGGCGTAGGCGTCCAGGCGGCCCTCACCGTAGACGTTGTTGTCCGCGGCGGTCCCGCCGCAGCTCAGATCGGCCGTGTCGATCGCACCGCCGTCCAGCAGCGCCCGGGTGGCGGCGATGTCGCCGCGCAGCGAGGGCGCCGCCGACCAGAGCAGTGCCACCGTGCCCGCCACATGCGGGGATGCCTGCGAAGTGCCCTCCTCACTGCGGTACTCGCCGTTGGGCACCGATGACCGGACGTCGACCCCGGGGGCGGCGATGTTCGGCTTGATCTCACCGTTCTCGCCCGGGCCCCTACTGGAGAAGCCGGCGATCACGCCGTTCACGTCGAAGGCGCCGGCGCTGTAGGTGTCCACGTACCCCGGGGGAGTCGCCGTGTTGCCGCACACCGCGCCGTCGTTGCCGCTGCCGAACGTCGCGAAGATCCCAGCGGCGGCCCACGCGCTGGTGACGCCCTTGTACCAATCGTCGAACCTGTTCAGGCGCCAGGAGTTGTTGACGATGTCGGGGGCGAGGTCGGGCCGGGGGTTCTGGCCGTTCAGGTCGGTGGGCGCGACCAGCCACTGCCCCGCCCGGATGAGCTTGTCCGCCGGGCAGTTGGGATCACAGCCCTTGGCCGAGATCCACCTGACGCCGGGAGCGACGCCGATGCCGTTCGCACCGGCCATGATGCCGGTCACGTGGGTGCCGTGCGCGGTGGGGTCGCAGGGGGCGGGATCGAGGCAGCCCCGGTAGGTGTCGAACCAGTTGTAATTGTGATCCACGGAGCCGTCGGGGTGTCTGCCGCGATACTGGGCGGCGAGCGCGGGGTGCTCGAAGTCCACTCCGCTGTCGATGGTGGCGACGACGATGCCCTCGCCCCGGTCGCCCAGCTCGTCCCACACCTGCGGCGCCTTGATCCGGTCGATGTTCCACTCGACGGGATCGTCCGCGGTCGTGACCCTCGGCCGGGCCTTGCCCGTCCGGGGTTTCGGGACCTCGGCCCTGCCGATGGGCTCGATGGCGGCGACCTCGGGGAGTCCGGCGATCTCCCTGGCCAGGTCCGCGCCGGCGGTGACCTTGACGGTGTTGACGATCCAGAACGGCTCGTGTTCGGCTTTCCGTTCGGTCAGCAGTTTTCGCAGCCGGGCCTGGGATTTCGCGGCGTACGTGTTCTTGGCGTCGTAGACGGCTTTGCCCTTGGCCGCCTTGGTGGTGGCGGTGCGGGCGGCGGTGAGGTTCGCCTCGCCCTTGAGGCGGACGAAGAAGGCGGCCTTGCCGTCCTTCAGATCCGTGCGGACGGCGGCGGCGATCTTGCTGTTCTCGGGTTCGGCGTGTGCGGTGGCCTGGGGAACCATGAGGGTGACAACGGCGAGCAGTCCGGCCAGCGCCCCGGGGATCATCCGGGGACGGGTCCGATGCGGTGAGCGGTGGAACACGTGCTCTCCTTCGCGTGACACGGCTTCTCTATTCGGCGGCGGTGACGGTCACCGGAATCTCGATGGTCGGCTGTCGTCCGCTGGCTGAGTGGATGAGGAGTTTTCCGGTGTGGGGTCCTGGGGATGCGGCGGTGACGGTGATGGTGGCCGACTGGTTCTGCAGGAGTCCGCCGGTGGCGGGGGTGGCGGTGAGCCAGGCGTCCTCGGTGGTCACCTCGTACGGGGTGGGTGCGGTGCCGGTGTTGGTGAGGGTGATGGTGGCGCTGGTGGTGCCGTTCAGGGTGAGTGATGTGGGGGAGGCGGTGACCTTGCCGGTGATGAGGGCGGCGTCGTTGGTGGTGACGTCGGTCGCGGGGACGGTGACGCTCTGGGTGAGCGTGCCGTACTTGTCCTTGGAGACCTTCGCCTGGTGGGTTCCGGCGCGTACCTGGCCGCCGTAGGTGCCGTCGGCGGCGGTGGTGAAGGTGGCCACGTGTGGGAATTCGACGGTCGCGCCCGCGAGCGGTTGGCCGTCGTTGGCGTCGGTGACCTTTCCGCGTACCACGCCGTGGTCCTTGGCGGTGAAGGTCAGGCTCTGCCCGTCGCGGATGGAGGCGGTGTTGTAGGAGTACTGGAGGGCGTCGGTGCCGTCGGCGTTCTCGATGCCGATGGTGGCGCTGCTGCCCTGTTCGACCGCCGGGCCGATGTCCTTGTAGCGGTAGCTGATGGTGCCGTCCTCGCCGAGCAGCGCGGAGAACGACATGATCTCGAAGGTGTCCGCCGCCGGCCTGACGTCGCGCCATTCGATCACGAAGGATCGGTGCGGGGCCGTGCCCACGGTGGCGGTGTAGATCCCGGACTGCGTCTCCATCCTCAGGTCATCCCAGAAGGGATAGACGGCGAGGTCGGGTTCGAGCGGCCCGGGCAAGGGCTCGTTGTCGAACACCACGTCTCCGGCGAACGAGGCGAAGCCCAGGGTGGCCACCCAGATCCGGGACCTGGACTGTCCGTAGAACGGCACCGGGAACGGCAGCGCCACCTCCTGCCCTATCCCCGGGGTGACGGTGAGCGGCTCGGTGCCCGCCACGTAGGGCTCGGTGCCGCTGGTGCAGGTGTAGCCGAAGTCGTCCCGCTTCACCGGCAGGTCGAAGTTCTTCGTCAGGTTCCCGGCCACGGTGATGTCCGCGGTCGCGGTGCCGACGCACTGCGAGGCACCGGCGACGTCGAGCTGGTAGGAGCCGTGCGGGAGGGTCATCTGGTAGTGGCCCGAGGCGTCGGTGACGGCCTTGACCGGAGTGCCGGACGCGACGACCGTGGCGTCCTTCTCGGGGTCGCCGTCCGTGGTGATGGTGCCGCTGACCACCGCCACCGGCTTGAGGGTCAGCGTGACGTCGTGATCGGCGGTCTGGCCGTCGGCGATGGTGACGGTCGAGGTGGCGGGCACGTAGCCGAACTTGGACACGCTGACCTGGTACGTCCCGGCGGGCAGGCGGAGCAGTGCATAGCCGCCGCCGGCGCCCGTGCCGGCCGTACGGCCGACCGGCCCGGTGACCTTCACCTCCGCCCCGGACACGGGCGAGCCGTTCGCGGTCACGGTGCCGCCCAGGTCGCCGAGCGCGTCGTCGGGCACGGCCTGGACCGCGGCGTAGGCGTCCAGGCGGCCCTCGCCGTAGACGTTGTTGTTCCCGGCCGTTCCGCCGCAGGTCAGGTCCGCGGTGTCGATCGCGGTGCCGTCCAGCAGCGCCCGCGTGGCGGGCACGTCGCCACGCAGCGACGGCGCGGCCGACCACATCAGCGCGACCGTGGCGACCACGTGCGGGGTGGCCATCGAGGTGCCGCTCAGCATGCCGTACTCGCCCTCGGGCAACGACGAGCGGATGTTGACGCCGGGGGCGGCGATGTCGGGTTTCACCTCGCCGTTGTCACCGGGCCCCCGGGAGGAGTCGGTCCAGATGGCGTCGTTCACATCGACGGCTCCAACGGCGTAGCTGCTCGCGTACTTCGCGGTGCTGCTGGCGCTGTCGCACTCCGGACCGGTGTTGCCGTTGGCGAACACCGGGAAGATGCCCGCGTCGACCCACCTGTTGACCATGTCCTTGTAATAGGGGTCGGAGCCTTCCGAGCCCCAGGAGTTGTTGACGATGTCGGGGGCCAGTTCGGGGCGGGGGTTCTGGCCGTTCAGGTCGGTGGGGGCGAGCATCCACTCGCCCGCCAGGATCTTCCCGCTCGTCGAGTTGTTCGCGGCGGTGGCGATCCACTTGGCGCCGGGAGCGACCCCGATGCCGTTCTGGCCGGTGATGATGCCGGTCACGTGGGTGCCGTGCCCGGTGCGGTCGCACGGGGCGCTCTCGGGGCAGGTGCGGCCCGGGTCGAACCAGCTGTAGTCGTGGACCACCGAGCCGTCGGGCCGGTTGCCGCGGTACTGGCCCGCGAGGTCCGGGTGGTCGATGTCCACTCCGGTGTCGAGGACGCCGACGACGATGTCCTCGCCCCGGTCGTTCAGCTCGTCCCACACGCGCGGCGCGCCGATCCGGTCGATGTTCCACTCGACCGCGGCCGCCTTGGCCTGCGCCTTGGCCGGTTTCGGCCTGGGCTTTTGGGCCTCGTCCTTACGGACGGGATCGAGGGCGGCGACCTCGGGCAGCGCGGCGATCTCGTTCGCCAGCTTCGGATCGGCGGTCACCTCGATGGCGTTGACGATCCAGAACGGGGTGTGCTCGGCCTTGCGTTCGGTCAGCAGTTTTCGCAGCCCGGCCTGGGACCTGCCCGCGTGCGCGGTCAGGGCCCCGTGCACGGCCTTGGCCTTGGCGTCCTTGGTGGTGGCCCGGTGGGCGGCGCTGAGATCGGCCTTACCGCCGAGGCGGACGAGGAAGGTGGCCTTGCCGTCCTTCAAATCCGTGCGGACGGCGGCGGTGATCTTCTCGGCGCCCGGTTCGGCGTGCGCCGGAACCTGCGGCAGGAGGATGGGGAGAACGACCAGCAGCCCGACCAGCGCCCGGCTGAGGGTCCGGGGGCGGGGCCGACGTCGTAAGGGATCGGACACGTGCTTTCCCTTCGTACTGGGGAGGATCTTCATCCCGGCCGAAGGAAATGTATCCCAAAGCAATTGACTTTCCAGTTGTCCGCTCGTCTAAATAAGCGAAAAGCGACGGCGGCGATTCTGCTGAATTTGCTCACGACATGCGGCGGGCGCGGCCCGGAAGGACCGCGCCCGCCGGTGGAGTCCTTACGGTCGCGTCCGGCGCGGGACGGCCGGGGCGGTGAAGGTCAGGCTCCGGCCCTCGCTGATCACGCGGGCGTTGTAGGAGTATTCGAAGGCGTCGCTGCCGTCCTGGTTCTCCAGGCCGATCGTGGCGCTGAGACCCTGGTCGCGCCAGGCGTCGATGTCCTTGTAGCGGTAGCCGATCGTGCCGTCCTCACCGAGCAGTACCGAGAACGACAAACGCCGGTCATTGCCGTCGTTGAAGGTGACGTTCCGCCATTCGATGACGAACGAACGGTGCGGGGCCGTGCCCACCGTGGCGGTGTAGACGCCGGCCTGCGCGTCCACCCAGATGTTCTCCCAGAAGGGGTAGACGGCGAGGTTGGGCAGGCCCGGGTTGGGCAGCGGTTCGTTGTCGGGCACGTCGGGCTCGATGAACGAGGCGAATCCCCTGGCACTGACCCACAGATCCGAGCGGGCGGTGCCGTACAGCGGCACGGGGAACGGCAGGGTCAGCTCCTCCACCTGCTTGGTGTCGATCTGGGTGAGGCGCTGGGTGCCCGCGACGTACGGCTCGGTGCCGCTCGTGCAGGTGTACCCGAAGGTGTCGTGCCGCACCTGCAGGTCCACGTTCTTGGTCACGCTCCCGGCCACGGTGATCTGCTCGCTCGCGGTGCCCACGCAACGCGAGGAAGCGCTGACCTCCAGCCGGTAGGAGCCGTGCGGAAGGCCGAGCTGGTAGTGGCCCGCGGCGTCGGTGACCGCCTCGGCGGTCGTACCGGCCACCTTCACCGTGGCGCCCTTCTCGGGGACGCCCGCCACGCTGATCGTCCCGGAGACGGGGGCGTGCGGGCGCAGGGTCAGGGCGAGGTCGGCGGTGGTGGTCTGACCGGCGACGATGGTCACCGAGGTGGTCGTGGGGGAGTATCCGAACCGCGACGCGGTGACCTGGTAGGTGCCGGGAGGCAGGCGCCGGACGGAGTAGGCGCCCTGGCCGCCGGAGGCCGCCGTACGGCCGAGCGGGCCGGTGACCGTCACGTCGGCCTCGGTCACGGGCACGCCGATCGTCGACGTCACCGTCCCGGACAGCGTGCCGAGCGGGTCGTCGGGCGCGGCCTGGACGGCGGCGTACGCGTCCAGCCGGCCCTCCCCGTAGATGTTGTTGTCCTGGGAGGTCCCGCCGCACGTGGTGTCGTCGCCGTCGATGGCCGTGCTGTCGAGCAGCGCGCGGACGGCGGCGACGTCACCGCGCAGCGAGGGCGCGGCGGACAGCATCAGCACGACCGTCGCGGCCACGTGCGGAGACGCCATCGAGGTGCCGCTTATGGTCTTGTAGCCGCCTTCGGGGATCGAGGAGCGGATGCCGTCGCCCGGGGCGGAGATGTTGGGCTTGAGCTCGCCGTTCTCGCCTGCGCCGCGGCTGGAGAAGCTCGCCGCCGCGTTGTCCGCGCCGAACGCGCCGGAGGCGTAGCTCTCGGTGAACATCCCGGGGGAGTGGGCGGTGCCACAGGCCGGTCCGTCGTTGCCGATGGCGAACATCGGGAAGATCCCCGCGTCCACCCACGCGCTGACCATCGTCTCGTACGTGTCCTTGTACCCCTTGCCGCCCCAGGAGTTGTTGATGATGTCGGGGGCGAGGTCGGGCCGGGGGTTCTGGCCGTTCACGTCGGTCGGCGCGAGCATCCACTGACCGCCCGCGAGCAGCGCGCTCTCGTCGCAGCAGCCCCCGGCGGCGATCCATTTGGCGCCGGGCGCGACGCCGATGCCGCTCTTGCCGACGATGGTGCCGGTGACGTGCGTGCCGTGGTAGTGGGGGTCGCACGGGGCGGCGCTCGGGCACATCCCCTCGGGCGCCGTCCAGTTGTAGTCGTGGTCCATGTACCCGTCGGCCCTCGTGCCGCGGTACTGGCCCGCGAGGTCCGGGTGCTCGATGTCCACGCCGCTGTCCATGATGCCGACGACGACGCCCTCGCCCAGGTTCTTCAGGTCGGTCCACACCTGTGGCGCGCCGATGCGGTCGATGTTCCACTCGGCCGCGTCGATCTTCGCCCGGGCCTTGCCCGGCCGCGGCTTCGGCGGGTCGGCCTTCTCGATCGGCTCGATGGCGGTGACCTCGGGCAGCGCCGCGATCTCTGTCGCCAGTCCCGGATCGGCGGTCACCTTGACGATGTTGGCGATCCAGAACGGGGTGAACGCGGCCTTGCGTTCGGTCAGCAGTTTTCGCAGCCTGGCCTGGGACCTGTTCGCGTGCGCGGTCTTGGCCGCGTAAACCGCCCTGCCCTTGGCCTGCTTGGTGGCGGCCCTGCGGGCGGCCGAGACGTTCGCCTCACCGGCGAGGCGGACGAAGAAGGTCGCCTTGCCGTCCTTCAGATCGGTGGCGACCGCTTTGGCGATCTTGTCATCGCCTGGGGCGCGGTACGGCGCGGCGTGCGCCGCACCCTGGGGGAACAACAGGCCGGCCGCGGCCACCAGGCCGATGAGCAGCCGGACCGGGCTCCGGCGCGAGGCCGGGGACCGTAATTGACGGGACATCTGATCTCCTTCACGAGGTTATGATCTATATGTCCTCCGAAAACGTATTCTAGATTTCCTAGATCTTTTCATGCGTCATTTCAATATTCCTCTAACAGTGTGCAGCGGAATGTCAGAGGGTAACTGAAATGATTTGCTCAGATTCTGGCCGCCATGTCGAAGAACCGGCGTTCCAGCACGGTCGCGCGCCGGAAGGCGTCAAGGACGCGGGCCTGCTCGTCCGCCGGGAGCCCGGGGCCCAGCCGGTCCAGTTCGCCGCGCAGGAAGCCGACCCACGCCCGGAACTCGGGCCCTTCGTGCAACTGGATCCACTCCCGGTGCAAGAAGCCCTCCGGCAGCGGCTCCCGCGCCCGCGAGGCCCAGCCGAGGTAGCTCCACTCGGCCACGCACAGCACGGCCACGATCACCGGGTAGTCCTGACCGCTGCGCGCCTCGTCCATCAGCGCCCGGAACTCCGCGGTCACCGGCTCCGGCGCGGGCGCGGCGGCCGGGTCCTCGCCGAGGGCGGCGAGCGCCCGGTGGAAGTAGCCGCGCTCCTCGTCGGTGGCGATCTGGCCGAGGAACCGGCCGTAGGGCACCCGCGCCTCGAAGGAGCCGGCGGCGGCCACGGCCGCGCCGAGCAGCGCGGTGAAGGAGTCCACGAACTGGAAGTCCTGGACGAGGTAGCGCCGCATGTCGGCTTCGCCGCGGATGATGGCGGTGGCGAACGGATGCCCGACGACCGCGGACCAGTCGGGCTCACTGCTCGCGCGCAGCCATTCACTGAAGGTCGCGGTTTCCGGGCTTTCGCCATAGCGCGTCATGCGGGACTCCTGAATAGTGGACCATGGTAGGAATGCCCACGAAGGGTACATGGTTATGTGGGCTGTCAAGTGAACGCCGGAAGCGAGGAGCCACTGGTGGCGACTGTCGCGGTAACCGAGAAGAACTTCAACGAGATCGCCGATGAGGGCATCGTCCTGCTCGACTTCTGGGCCGATTGGTGCGGTCCGTGCCGCCAGTTCGGGCCGGTCTTCGAGAAGGCGTCGGAGAAGCACGGGGACATCACGTTCGGAAAGATCGACACCGACGCGGAGTCCGGCCTCGCCGAGGGCTTCGAGATCTCGTCGATCCCGACCATCATGGCGATCCGGGACGGGATCGTCGTCTACGCCCAGCCGGGCGCCCTGCCCGCCCCGGCCTTGGAAGACCTGATCGGCCAGGTCAAGGCGCTGGACATGGACGCCATCCGGGCGGAGCTCGCCGCCGAGCTGGACGGTGAGCAGAAGCAGCAGAGCTGACCGTAGCGCGAAGCGTGCGGAAGGGGAGCCGGTGGACGGCTCCCCTTCGCCGCGGTAGGGGCGGGTCGCCCGCTCAGGCCGAGCGGTACAGCTCGGCGACCCGGAAGGCCAGGTCCAGCGACTGCCCGCGGTTCAGCCGCGGGTCGCAGGCGGTCTCGTAGCGCAGCGCCAGGTCGTCCTCGACCACCTCGTGCCCGCCGCCGACGCACTCGGTCACGTCGTCGCCGGTGAACTCGATGTGGATGCCGCCGGGGTGGGTGCCCAGCGCCCTGTGCACCTCGAAGAACCCCGCGACCTCGTCGAGTACGTCGTCGAAGCGCCGGGTCTTGTGCCCGCTCGGGGCCTCGAAGGTGTTGCCGTGCATCGGGTCGCACACCCAGCCCACGACCGCGCCGCCCGCGGTGACCTTCTCCACCAGCGGGGGCAGCGTGTCCCTGATCTTCTTGGCGCCCATCCGCGTGATGAACGTCAGCCGGCCCGGCTCGTTGTCCGGGTTGAGGCGTTCGATCAGCGCGAGCGCGTCCTCGGCCGAGGTGGTCGGCCCGAGCTTGACGCCGATCGGGTTGCGGATGCGGCTGAAGAACTCCACGTGCGCACCGTCGAGGTGGCGGGTGCGCTCGCCGATCCAGACCATGTGCGCCGACACGTCGTACGGCAGGCCCGTGCGCGAGTCGATCCGGGTGAGCGCCCGATCGTAGTCGAGCAGCAGCGCCTCGTGCGAGGAGTAGAACTCGACCGTGTGGAACTCCTCCGGGTCGGCCCCGCAGGCGCGCATGAAGGCGAGCGCCTGGTCGATCTCCCTGGCCAGCCGCTCGTAGCGGCGACCGGCGGGGGAACCGGCCACGAAGTCCTGGTTCCAGGCGTGCACCTGGCGCAGGTCGGCGTACCCGCCCTTGGTGAAGGCGCGGCAGAGGTTGAGCGTCACCGCCGCCGAGTGGTAGGCCCGCAGCAGCCGCCACGGGTCGGGGGCGCGGGACTCGGGGGTGAAGTCGAAGCCGTTGACCATGTCGCCCCGGTAGGCGGGCAGCTCGACGCCCTCGCGCACCTCGGTGGGCTTGGAGCGGGGCTTGGCGAACTGCCCGGCCATCCGCCCGATCTTGACGATCGGGACCTTGCCCGCGTACGTGAGCACGATCGCCATCTGCAGCAGGGTCTTCAGCTTGTTGCGCACCGCGTCGGCGGTGGCGCCGGCGAAGGTCTCGGCGCAGTCACCGCCCTGCAGCACGAAGGCCTCGCCGCGGGCCACCGCGGCCAGCTCGGTCTTGAGCTGGTCGCACTCCCCCGCGAACACCAGGGGCGGAAGCCCGGCCAGCTCGGCCACGACCTTGTCGAGCTCGCCGCGGTCGGGCCAGTCGGGCTGCTGGGCCGCGGGCAGGTCTCGCCAGGAATCCAGATCGATCGATTCTGCGCTCACGGCATATCAGGCTATTGCACAGGACGGGGTCAACCAGCCAGATGTCCACACAATGAGAAAGCTCTTTGTACGCCGAAGCCCCGCTGTATACCCCACGGGACGAAACGGGTGGGTCAGCCGGGGACGAGAGTGGCGGAAGGGGCGGTGCCGTGGGGGCAGGCGGCGTTGGGGTAGTGGGCGTGGAAGCCGACGATGTGGCCGTGCCAGCTGCCGCGGATCTCGACGCGGACGGGGGTGTGGCCGCCCACGCAGTGGGCGGATCGGTAGCGGGCACGCAGGAGGGTCAGGTCGCCCTCGACGGCGCGCAGGTCGTCGCAGGCGCGGCGGGCCTCGGGGTGGGTGCCGCCGTCGGGGTCGCAGAATAGCGACCAGTGGCGGATGTCGCCGTCCGTGAGGTCGTGCCGGGTGACGCCCAGCATGGACTGGGGGACCTTGGCCTGTGCGGGGAAGGCGGCGGCGAGGGCGGCGGCGGCCACGGCCGCGGCCGAGAGGGTGACCACGCCGCGGACCGGCGGGCGAGCGGTTGACATGGGCCACCTCCTGGCGGTAATACTCACTGTCACTTTACCACTACGAGGAGTGTTCATGAAGCGTGTTCGCGGCTCGCCCCGGCAAGACCGAACGGCCCCGCGCCACGGGGTCACCGTGGCGCGGGGCCGTGGGGTTCCGGGGGTGGCCCGCCGCCGGGATCGGGGCGTGACCTGATGAGGCGAGGGTCAGGCGGCGTAGTCGGGGTAGCCGTAGCCGACCACCTGGCTGGTGGGCCGGGTCCGGACCTCGACCTTGCCGTTGCCGGTGTTGCCCTCGATGGTCTTGAGGGTTCCGTTGCCGTTGTCCTGGATGACGAAACCGACGTGGTCGATGTCGTCGAAGCGCTTGCCGCCGTTCCAGCCGAAGAACACGACCGCGCCCGGCTTGGGCGTGGTGCCCCAGCGCTGGTTGTCGTTGAACCACTTGGCGTGGGTCACGGTGTAGGCGTCCCATCCGACGGACGGACGGGCTCCGGCCTCCTCGCCGACCCAGGAGACGAACATCGCGCACCACGGCGCGTTGGCGTACGCGCTCACGCTGCCGCCGTCACGGGCGACCGTCTCCAGGGCGCGCGGCGACGCCATGTACCACTGATGGAACTTGGTGCCGCCACCGGCGGCGTTCTCGCTGATGCCGACCTGTGTGAGGGCCAGGTTGATGACGTCCTGCGCCTTCACGGCCTGCTGGGTCTGGGCGGTGGCCGCGGTGGTGTCGGTGGGGGTGTCGGCGTGCGCGGCCTGCACGCCGGTCAGGGCGCCGGCGAACACGGCGGTACCCAGCGCGGCGCCGAGCAGCCGGGTCTTTCCGGCATGGGCGATCCGATGAAGGAACAAAGGGGGACTCCTTGCTTCCATGCCGCCTACCGGGTTAGCTGACGGGTTCGGGCCTGGAAGTCGGCCCTACGGCTGGCCGCCCGTGGGCGGGCCTGCCGATTCACCCCATGGGAGAGGTTGGGTCCCCGGCTCCGCGTATCGCGGACTCGGCGGTTGCGCCCCGGCTGGAGGGGGTTCCTGCCGTGACTGGGCGCTATGCAGTTTGCAAAAGTCGCGGCAACGCTCTGACCTGCGACGCAGGGGGGCTCTGCCGCAAACTCCGTGAAAGGTAATACATGGTGACATACGAGGGCAAATCGGGCAAAGGTCCTACAGACGGAATCTTGTATTCCGGTGTTCACTGAGGCTTCCCGAGCCCGTAATCCCCCATGTCTAGGGTGATGACGTCGTGAACGGGTCATCACCCGGCGTGGAGGACGGTCGGCGGCGCCACGCGCGGGAGCAGGGGTCGGCCGTGGCCTGGGTGGAGTCACCGCTGCAGATGCTCTGCGCCGTGGAGGCCCACCATGCCGGCCTGCTCGGAAGCGGGACGCGCATCGTGCCGCGGGCCAAGCTGCCCGCTCTTGCCGCCACCCGACGTGAACTCAACCGCATGGGCCTACCTGCGCATTCCGTGATCGATTCAGCTCAGAGCGAAATGCCGCGGCCCTCGCGCGGTGGCACCTGGGTGGTGGGCGACGCCTTCTCCGGCAAGGTCCAGCTGCGCCTGGTCTCCGGTGCCGCGCGCCGCGTGGTGATCGTCGATGACGGCCTGGCCACCATCCGCCTGCTCGAACTCCTCAGCGGCCGCGCCCTGCCGCCCCTGCTGCGCGCCCGCCCGGTGCGCACCGGCCCGGTCCGCGGCCTGCTGCGCTCGGCCCTGGGCACGGCGGCGGGCCTGCGGCTGCGCCTGGCCGCCCGCCGGGGCAGGCTCTCGGTGTTCACCGCGCTGCCCGTGCCCGAGGAGCTGGCCGCCGCCGTACGCGCGACCGGCGCCGAACTGGTCACCCACGACTTCCCCTGGCTGCGCGCCCGGCCCGGCGAGGCCGCCCAGCCGGACGAGCGCACCATCGTGCTCGGCACCTCGCTGGTGCGCAACGGCCTGATCCACCGCGACCCCTACCTGTGCTGGCTGGCCGATCTGGCCGAACGCGCCCCCGTCGCCTACTTCCCGCACCGCCGCGAGGACCCCGCCGACCTCGACCTGGTCAGGGAGCAGCCGGGCGTCCACGTGTACGACGGCGGGGCCCCCGCCGAGATCACGCTGCGCGGGCTGTCGCGGGGACAGCGCGTGGTGAGCCTGCCGTCCACGGCCGTGACCTCGCTGCGGGTGCTGCTCTCCCCGCGCGGCGTGCCCGTGGAGACCGTTGATGTGCCCGACGAGTGGTGGACCGCCGACGCGGCGCCGTCCCTGCGCTCGCACCTGCAGATGTTCGCCCATCACGATCACGGCACTCACGACATTGGAGTCACATCTTGAAAGTCCTGGCGGTGGCCGACTCGGACTCGTATCTGAAGTGGGCCGCGTGCCTGCTCGACGGGCTCCCCCCAGGTGACGAGGCCCTGCTCACCCTGATCAGGACCCCGATCGCGCCCTCCTCCGGGCAGATCGCCGCGGCCGTCGCGGGGACCCGCGCCGCGGCCGGGGAGGCCCTGCCCGAGGTGCTCACCGCCCGGCGGCTGCGCCGGGCCGCCGAGCGGTTCGCCCCCGACGCGATACTGCTGGCCTGCACCGGCCCGGTGGTCGACGTGCTGGGCGCCGAGATCCTGGAGGGCCTGCGCCCCCGCCCGGTGTTCGTCTCCGGGCTGCCCGGCATCTCCGTGCCCGCCACCGAGAAGGCGTGGCGGTTCCGCAGCGGCTGCGACCTGTTCATCGTGCACAGCACCCGCGAGGTGCGCGAGTTCGCCGCGCTCGGCGCCGAACTCGGCGGCGGCGGCGCGGTCGGCCTGGCCAGGCTGCCCTTCCTCGGCCAGGGCACGGCCGGCCGGGCGTCCGGCCCCCGCGACCGCGTGGTGTTCGCGACCCAGGCCAAGGTGCCCAGGCGGCGCGAGGAGCGCGAGTCGATCCTGCTGGCCCTCGCCGAACTGGGGGAGCGGAGGCCCGACCTCGACGTGGTGGTCAAGCTCCGCGCCCGCGACACCGAACGCCAGACGCACAACGAGCGCTACCACTACGAGCGGCTGTGGATGGAACTGGCCGCCCAGGGCCGGGTACGCGGCGGGGCCGTGCGGTTCGCCGACGGGCCGATGCACGAGCACCTGTCCAGGGCGGCCGGGTTCGTCACGGTCAGCTCGACCGCGGCGCTGGAGGCCATCGCCGAGTCGGTGCCGCTGCTGGTCCTTTCGGACTTCGGGGTCAGCGCCGAGATGATCAACCTGGTGTTCGAGGACAGCGGGTGCCTGGGCGACCTCGACGAGCTGGCCAAGGGCGTCTTCCGCGAGCCGGACGCCCGGTGGTGCCAGGCCAACTACTTCCACGACCCGCGCGCCGCCGACTGGCATCCCCGGCTCTCCGCCCTGGCCGGCGACGCCCGCGCCGGGCGGCTCGTCCCGGCGCGGTCACTGCTGCAGGGCGCCGCCGACGTCGCCGCCCGCCGCCGGGCGCGGATGCGCGTGGAGGTGCCGCCCGGCATGCTGCGCGTGGGCTACCGCGCCAAGCGGCGGGTGCGCCGCTACCTCAAGTCCATCGGCTGACCAGCCGTGATCAGGGCAGTGTTCAAGGCAGTGTTCAAGGCAGGGCGCGGGCGAGCTTGCGGCGCAGCCGGGCGAGCGCGCCCGCGCCCTGCCGGGCCTCGGCCGGCGCCAGTTCCAGCGCCGAAAGGCGCTGCCGCTTGAAGTACGGCCCGGCGCCCGCCTCGGCCAGGTAGGCGGCGGCGGTGTCGCGCAGCCCCGGCAGGACCGTGCTCTGCATGCAGTAGCCGACGGAATGGATCAGCGGCGCGATCTGCGCTTCGGTGAACGCCGCGTCCAGCAGCGACCCGTCGGGCAGCAGCCGGGGCACCGTGGCGTCCACGATCGTGACCGGGACGCGGTTGCTGTTCTCGTACGGCGTCAGTCGTTCCAGCACCAGTTCGGTGCCCATGGTGGCGACCGGGGCACCGAAGTACCGCCTGGCGGTGAGCAGCGCCGTGGAGAAGCAGCCCACCACCAGCGACGGCTTCAGCGCCGCGACGCACACCTCCGCCGGGACCGACTCGCCCGCCACCGCCAGCCGTACGCCGAGGTCTTCCGCGACCTGCCGGAGCTGCTGGGCGTGCCTGCGCCCGGCCGCCGGGTGCGGCTTGAACACCACCTGCTCGTGCCCCCTGGCGGCCAGCGCGCGCAGCATCGACGCGTGCAGGTCCGCCTCCTCCTGGGCGGTCACGATGTCCAGGGCGGAGAGGTACTGGCCCAGGATGAGGGCGTCGCCCTCGACGTCGTCCGGGCAGTACTCGGCCACCTGGTCCACCACGGAGGTGAACGCCTCGCCGGGAAGGGCCTCGGCGGCCACGCCGTACTCGCTCAGCAGCAACGGCGAAAGCCCCGGCACCAGGTCGAGGTAGAGCAGCCGGGTCAGCCGGCCGGAGATCTCCAGCGGCAGCGGGTTGCGGGTCGGGCCGTAGCTCATCAGGCCGTCGGAGTAGACCGTGACCGGGCACTCGCGGATCAGGCCC
The DNA here is from genome assembly GCF_003315795.1 of Spongiactinospora rosea. GTDB lineage: Bacteria > Actinomycetota > Actinomycetes > Streptosporangiales > Streptosporangiaceae > Spongiactinospora > Spongiactinospora rosea. Next base: position 171,995 of record NZ_QMEY01000006.1, on the reverse strand, counting down.
GCGATGGTGCGGGCGGGCGGCACCGCCAGCGACTCCACCACCAGCTCGGCCGGGCCGTCGCCGAGCGACAGATGCGTGGCGATCAGCCGGCTGAGCATCGGGACCTCGATGACCCGCGCCTTCCAGTCCGACGGGTGCAGCGGGGAGACCAGCTCGTTCCACGACCACACCTCGTCGAAGCGGGCGTGCAGGGCGGCGAAGCCCGGCGTCTGGTCCAGCGGGGTCGAGATCTCCGGGATGGCCGCGTTGTTGGACACCAGCAGGATGCGCCGGTTGCCCTCGTGTTCGCCGAACCGCCCGGTGTCCATCGCGGCGGCCAGCGTCATCGCCCCGAACAGGGTCGAGGCGTAGAAGACCTGGATCATGCGTCCTCCGGTGCGGGCCGGTAACGGGACGGGGGAAGACGGGGCACCTCGGGGACCAGCGCGCGCAGCGCGTCCTCGCGTTCGCCCGTCAGATGGGACAGTGTCTGGGCGAGCAGGTCGGTGGGCAGCCGGCGCAGCGCGTCGGCCCCCCGCTCGACGAACCTGGCGCGCAGCTCGGGCGTGAAGCGGTCGAGCAGCTCCAGGTGGTGGGCGAGCAGCGCGCACATCATGCGCACTGCCTTGGGCAGGTACCGCGGCTCGTCGGCCAGATCCTTGAAGATCAGGTCGAAGGCGTCGAAGAAGTGCAACTGCCGCTCGTCGCCGACCTGGGTGAGCGACCCGGGCACCAGCCGCCGGTAGAACAGGCCGTGCAGCGACACCACCGAGAAGGACCGGGTGTGGCGGTGCAGCCGCCAGATCCACGGCCGGTCCTCGGCGGTGTGCAGGTGCCCGGGGAAGTGCAGCAGGTCGCCGAGCTCCCTGCGGTAGATCCCGGCCCACGCGTACGGGTAGTCCACCATGGTCTTGACGTCCGCCGGCATGATCCCGTCGCGGGGGTCGAGCACCACGCCCCGCCTGGCCTGCGGCGCCCGGTGGATCACCCGCTTGCGGCCCTCGGCCTGCACGTGGTCCACGCGCAGGAAGTCGCAGCCGAGGCCCTCGATGGCCGCCACCAGGTCGCTCAGGTAGCCGGGGGCGAGCCAGTCGTCCCCGTCCATGAACGAGACGTAGCGGCCGGAGGCCAGGGTCAACCCGAGGTTGCGCGCGTCGGCCAGGCCGACGGGGCTCGGGTTGCGCAGCACCGACATTCCGGGGAGCTCTCCCCGGAAGTCGTCGATGATGGCCCCCGTGCCGTCCACCGAGCCGTCATCGACCACGATGAACTCGAAATCCCGTCTGGCGTTCCTGGCCAGGGACGTGAGGGCATCGGCGATATACGCCTCCCCGTCGCGGATGGGCACGATGACAGAGAGGGTGATCAAGGCTGTCCTTCGTGGCGGTGGCCGGGGGGTTTCACACCGTGACGCGGCGCAGGCGGGCCTTGGGGGCCTCCTCACCGGGGAAGACGCGCTTGACGCCGTCTCCGAGCGCGGTCTCGATGATGCGGATGTCGCGGACCAGGTGCTCCAGGCCGACCGGCTCCAGCGAGGCGGCGTGGTCCGAGCCCCACATCGTGCGGTCCAGGGTGATGTGCCGCTCCACGGCCACCGCGCCCAGGGTCACCGCGGCCAGCGAGATCTGCAGCCCCCGCTCGTGGCCGGAGTAGCCGACCGGCACGCCGTACCGCTCGCGCAGGGTGACGATCGTGCGCAGGTTGGCCTCCTCCGGCGGGAGGGGGTAGGTGGAGGTGGAGTGCATCAGGATCAGCCGCGAGGTGCCGACCACCTCGACCGCCCGGTCGATCTCCGGCAGCGTGGACATCCCGGTGGACAGGATGATCGGCTTGCCGGTGGCGGCCAGCGCGCGCAGCAGCTCCAGGTCGGTCACGCAGGCCGAGGCCACCTTGTGGGTGACGACGTTCATGCTCTCCAGGAACTCCACCGAGGGCACATCCCACGGGGAGGCGAACCACTGCAGGCCGCGCTCCTCGCAGTACTTGGCGATCTGGGTGTACTCGTCGGCGCCGAACTCGGTCCTGAGCTTGTACTCCATGTACGTCATCTCGCCCCAGGGCGTCTGCCTGATCTGGTCGCGCTGCTCCAGCGGGACGCAGATCTCCGGGGTGCGCTTCTGGAACTTCACCGCCTGGCAGCCGGCATCGGCGGCCACGTCGATGAGCCTGCGGGCGATGTCGATGTCGCCGTTGTGGTTGATGCCGATCTCACCGATCATGTAGACCGGCCGGTCGGCGCCCACCGTGATGTCACCGATGAGCACCTCGGACGCCGAGCGGGCCCGCACGCTCGCGGCGGCCGGTACGGCGTCCAGGGTGGCGCCGGGCTGCGGACGCGCGGCCAGTACCCGGTCGCACAGCTCCCGTACGGCCCCCGCGCCCCCCGCGCGGGTGAGCACGATCCGGGCGGCGGCGCGGACCTGAGGGTGCGCGTCGGGCACCGCGACCGGCCAGCCCACCTCGCCCATCGCCCCCAGGTCGTTGACGTCGTTGCCGACGTAGGCCACGCGCGCCGGGTCCAGCCCCTCGATGGCCAGCCAGTCGCGCAGCACCGTCCGCTTGTCGGCCAGGCCCTGCAGGACCGGCAGGCCGAGCTTGCCGGCGCGGGCGGCGACCACCGGGTTGTGCTCGGTGGACATCACCAGGATCTTGACCCCGGCCCTGCGCAGCAGCGCGATGCCCATGCCGTCGGAACGGCTGACCGCGACCGTCTCACGGCCGTCCTGGTCGACGTAGGCGCGGTCGTCGGTGTGCACCCCGTCGAAGTCGGTGATCACCGCGTCCACGTCCAGCGGCTCGGGCACGTCCACGAACGGGGCCAGCGCGCGTACCAGCTCCAGGTCGGCCGGGCCGTCCACCTCGATGGCGTGACCGGGCTCGACCGGCTGCACGGCGACCGTGCCGAAGAAGCGGTGGCCGTGCTCGCGTAGCCCGGCCGTGCGCATCACGTAGAAGGCGCCGGTCTCGCGGTACTGCGCCTCGCGGTCCTGGCGGCGCGGACGCACGGCGGGGTCGTGGTTGATGCCCGCGCCGCCGGTGCTCCACAGGAACTCGTGGGTGGCGAGGCCGGAGAACACCGCGTCCGCCTCACCGGCGGCGACCTTGCCGATCGCGGCGTCGAGGTGGGCGGGGTCGATGAAGGCGCTGGTGCACTGGACCAGAACGACGATCTCCGGCTCCGGCTCCCCGGCGGCGGCGCGCTCGTCCAGCGCGTGCAGCACCGCCGACTCGCTGGAGGCGGTCGCGCCGGCCAGGTCGGCCGGCCGCTCGACGACCTGCGCCCCGGCCTCGCGCGCCACGTCTGCGATGCCCGCGTGGTCGGTGCTCACCACGACCTCGTCGATCAGCCCGGCCCGGACACAGGCGCGTACGGCGCGCGCGACCAGCGGCGTGCCGCCCACCTTCGCCAGGTTCTTGAGCGGTACGCCCGCAGAGCCGCCGCGGGCGGGGACAACGGCCAGTACTCGCAAAATGGACTCCTCGTGGAATGTGTTCGGCATGCCGGGAATGCTGCTGAGCCGGGGGTGCTCCGAAACTAGCCACGAGGGTGACCGGGCGGGGGTGTTGGAGCTGAACGCTCCGCATCGCCCTTGTTAACTTTCCGTGCCGGGCGTCCAGGGGGTTCGTGGTGCCGCGATCCGCCCCCGGACATGCTCACGCCCCGTCCACCCCCCGATGGGGCTGGTGCGGACGGGGCGTAAGCCGTACCGATCAGGTGGGAGCTACGAGGCTGCCCACAAGGCCGGCACGTTCGGCGGCTCCCATCCAGGCAGCGATGTGTGCGCCTGGAGGCACCGGTAGGAGACGCCCTGGTAGGTCACTACCTGGCCGGCGGTGTACGACTTCCACGCCTCCCATTCGGTCTCGGGGATGTCGCCACCCACGGTGAGGTTGAAGGAAGCGGAGTGGTCCGCGACCGTGCCGTCGGCGCTGAAGTTGATGAGGTGCGTACCCTGCGGGGTGCCGGACGTGGTCGTGATGTTCACGCTCGACGACCCGCCCGAGTTGATGGTGGCCGGGTTGAAGGTGACGGCCACGCCCGCCGGCAGGTTGCCGTGGGAGAGCGTGATCGACTGCGTGTTACCCGAGGTCACCGTGGTGCGCAGGCTGATGGTGACCGGGTCGCCGGCCTTCACGGTGGCCGAGGGCGGGTCCGCGGCGATCGAGTAGTCGTCCGGCAACTGGGGGCCGCTGCCGACCGCCAGGGCCCAGAGGGCGACCGCGATGCCGTCGGTGTTGCGGTCGAGGGCCGTGGTGTTGATGTTGCCGGGGTAGCTGTCGCAAGCGGAGTGGTAGCAGCGGTCGAACGCCTGGCCCGCGGTGCCGCCCCACTTCGTGGCCTGCGCCTGGGACTTCACGCTCGACGCGCCGGTGAACAGTCCGCCGACGGTCACGCCGGCGTTCTTGAACGGAGCATGGTCGCTGCGGCCGTCGCCTTCGGTCTCACGCTCGGTCTGGACGCCGAGGCTGGCGAAGTAGTCGTTGAACAGCTTCTGCAGCGCCGTGTCGTCGTCGTAGACGAAGTAGCCCGGGTTCGGAGAGGCGATCATGTCGAAGTTGAGGTAGGCCTCGACTCCGGATGCCCCACCGTTCTGCACGTAGTAGGTCGAACCGCGCATGCCCGCCTCTTCAGCGCCCCACCAGGCGAAGCGGGCGTGCTTCTTCATGGTCGGGTTCTTGCCGGCCAGCGCGAGCGCGACCTCCAGCAGGCCGGAGGAGCCGCTGCCGTTGTCGTTGATGCCCGGGCCCGCGCTGACGCTGTCCAGGTGCGCGCCCAGCATGATCGTCTGGTTGGTCGGTCCGCCCGGCCAGTCGGCGATCAGGTTCTGGTGCTGCCCGCCGCCGTAGGTGAAGTTCTGGATGCGGGTCTCGTACCCGGCCGCGTCCAGCTTGCCCTTGATGTAGTTCAGCGAGCCGGTGTAGCCGCCGCTGCCGGAGACCCGGTTGCCACCGTTCTGCTGGGCGATCGACTGGAGCTGGTTCAGGTGGGCCTGCACGTTGGCGACCGGGATGTCCGGGGGCACGTTGTCGTCGGGCTTCTTGCCCACGGTCAGCGCGTAGCCGGCGTTCTTGTCCACGTCGGCGCCGTCGGCGACGAACTGGAGGTTGAACGTGCCGGCAGGGGTGCTGCTCGTGGTGGTCAGTGTGAGCGTCGAGTTCTGGCCGGCGGTGATGGTCGCCGGGTTGAAGGTGGCGGTCGCGCCTGCGGGCAGGCCGGTCGGCTGGCGCAGGTTGATCGACTGCGCGCTGCCCCGGGTGACCGCGGTGGTCACCGTGGTGGTGACCTGCCCGCCGCCGGCCGGAATGGTGCCGGCCGCGGGATTCACGCTCACCGAGAAGTCGTTACCGCCGGTGTCGGTACAGGTCGGGTCGTTGGTCGCCGGGACGTCCACGGCCGTCCAGGCCGCCTGGGTCGCACGGAACTCGGCGCAACTGCCGTTGAACAGCGACTTGGCGGCGTTCAGCGTGGCGACGCGGGCCTTGGCGTGGGTCCAGGGCGCGGTCTTGGCGTTGAGGCCGCCCATGAAGATCTGGCCGGCCTTCTGGACGCCGATGCCGGTCAGGGTGGAGGGGCCGCTGCAGACGGTGCTGGCGGGCTTGCCGGGCGGGTTGGTGCCCTCGGCCAGCAGGTAGAACCAGTGGTTCTGCGGTCCGGCCGCCGCGTGCACCTCGGTCCTCGGGATCTGCGAGGAGTAGCAGTTCGGGTCGCCGAGGGCGTTCGGGTTGTACATGTTGCGGATCGGGCCGCGGCCGACCAGGTCGATCTCTTCGCCGACCAGGTAGTCGGGCTCGTCGTAGGTCGCCGGGTGGTTCACGTAGTGCTCGGTCAGGGCGCCGAAGATGTCACCGGTGGACTCGTTCAGGCCGCCGGTCTCGTTGCCCGAGCCGGAGCCGCCGCTGCCGGAGAACTGGAAGATGCCGTGACCGTACTCGTGGGCCACGACGTCCATCGCGGTGGCCTGCTTGGTGCTCGCCTGGTTACGGCCGAAGTTGGTGTAGCTGCCGTTCCAGAAGGCGTTGGCCTGGTTGAGGCCCACCCGCGCGGGGAAGCCGCCGCCGGAGCCGTTGAACCCGTTGCGGTTCAACCACTGGCGGAGCATGTCCCATTCCTTCTGGGCCGCGAACAGCGCGTCTACGCAGGCGGTCTCAAGGTCGGTGCCCCGGCCGTTGCCCCAGTTGTCGTCGTTGCCGGTGAACGCGCTGCCGTTCTGCCCGCCACAGCGCACGCCGGAGCGGGTGGTGTCGGTCATCGTGTACGAGCTGCCGGAGCCCGACGTCTGGATCTGCACCGGGTTGCCGTTGTAGAAGCTGTTGCCGGTGCCCGCGCGGACGTCGTCCCAGGAGTCGACGATCTTGCCGTTGACGGCGTCGACGTACACGTGCTTGACGCTCGGGCCGTCCTTGGTGGCGCCGGTGACGACGAGCTCCCACGCGAGCCGCGGCGTCTTGGTCGCCGCGTGCACCGCGAGGGTGGGGGTGCTCACCGTCTCGACCTTGGTCAGCAGCTTGCGCGCGGTGAGGGCCGCCTTGTCGGCGGTGACGCGCGGAGTGGTGGTCACCGACGCTTCGGTGCGCTGGCCGGTGGTCACGTCATGGACGGTCTGACCCGAGGCGTCGGTGGTGACGATCACTTCACCGCCGTACACCGGCAGGCCCTGGTGCAGCCGCTTGTAGGTCAGGTACTGCACGCCGTTGGTGCCGCTGATGGCCCGTTCCAGTTGCAGGTCATCACTCTTGGCGAGCTTCAGCTCGTCGGCATGCGTGATGAGCGCGCTCTGCGCGCTGGAAAGGGCCTTGACGCGCTGCTCCGGGTTCGGAGGCGCGACGTTGCCCGGTGCCCGCTGCGCTTCCTGAGCCGCGGTAAGGGCACGATCGCTCTGCGTGACGTCCGACGCCCATGTCGGCGCGGACACAGACGACAGGGTCAAGGCGGCTGCCGAGAGAACGGCGACACCGCCAAGCCTGAGCTTGGGTTTCACATGGCTCCTTGGGGGGTGAGAAGGAGCCCGGCCGGGTGCGAGTTAGGCTCGCACCCGGCGCAGGGAAGTAGTAACCCCACAGGTTTCCATAACGTGGCGCTATGTCACGTGATCGTTATAACGCAGGGTTATGGCACTGAAAGGGCGGCATTGTGGGCGGGCTGCGGCAGCGGCCCATGGCGCTTGAGCCAGGAGGCGTAGATGGGCGCGTTCAGGGCGTCCGCCCAGTACGCCTGGGTGACGCTGCGCACCAGGTCGGCCGCGAAACCCGCCATCGGGCCGTGCTCGGTCCAGCCGAGCACGTGCCGGTGGCGCAGCGGCGTGCCGGCCACCGGGCGGATGACGATGCCCGGCGACTCCCTGCTGGTGGCCTGGAACATGCCCACGCAGCGCCCGGCCCCGATCATCCCGAGGGCCACGCTGGTGTGCAGCGAGTACGAGACCACCGGGGAGAAGCCCTTGACCGCGCACGCGGCCAGGAAGTGCTCGCGGTGGCCGTTCTCCACCACCGCGGGCAGCGTCCACTCCTCGTCGGCCAGGTCGGCCAGTTCCACCTCCTCCCGCGCGGCGAGCGGGTGCGAGGCGGTCAGCCCGACGAACATGGGCTCCACCGCGATCACCGAGTAGGCCACGCCGGGCCGCGGCGCCAGTTCGTGCCCCGGATAGTCCGGCAGCACGGCCAGTTCCAGCCGCTCGGACTCCAGCAACTCCGGCAGGACGTCCACGGCCTCCTCGGTCCGCATCGCGACCCGCGTGCCCCCCGCCAGGCGGTGCAGGCACTCTGAGACGTGGATGGCCAGCCGGGTCGGCGCGCAGCCCACCCGGATCAGGGTCTGACCGGTGTATCGGCGGCCGTCCCGCTGGAGTTCGTCGAACGCGGGGAGTATCGAGCGCGAGCGGAGGAGCACCCAGGCGCCGAGCGGCGTCGGGCGGGCCCCCTCCCTTCCGCGCTCGAAGAGCGGGCCGCCGAACATCCGCTCGATCCTGCGTAACTGTGCCGCCAGGGCGGGCTGGGACGTGCGCAGATGGACCGCGGCCTTGGAGATGCTTCCGCAGTCGGCTATCGCACAGATCGCACGTAGGTGCCGTACTTCTAAGTCCACGTTGTCAGGTTAATAGTAAAGAACCTTTTCATTAAGGCCCAATTCGCGGGCGCGTGCGGGCCGTACATGATCGTTCGAACGCCTCACGCCCCGATGGCGGCGCGCAGCAGCGGCAGCGAGCGGCCCAGCGCCCGCTCCCAGTACGGCCAGGTGTGCGTGCCCGGGCCGTAGAAGTCGGTGGTCAGCCTGGCGCCGCCCGCGCGGGCGCGGCGGGCGAACGCCCTGGCCTGGGCCAGCATCGCGCCCTCGTAGTCGGCCGTGGCGCCCGGCGGGTCCAGCGGCCCCGGCTCGCCGTCGCCGCAGGACACGTACACCGTCACCCCGCGCAGCCGGACGGCCAGCTCGGCCGGGTTGTGCTCCTGCCAGACCCGGTGATGCGACGAAAGGCCGCCCCACAGGCCCGCCGGGTCCTCGCCGTTCCGGCCGACCAGCGCGCGCACCGAGGCGCGGTCGCCGGTGGTGTCCAGCACCCCCGAATAGGCCGCCACGGCCTGGAAGAGACCCGGGTGCCTGGCCGCGTAGCCGACCGCGCCCAGCCCGCCCATCGAGAACCCGGCCACCGCCCGCCGCGGCCCCGCCCCGAACTCCCGCTCGATCAGCGGGACCAGCTCCCGGACATGGAACGTCTCCCACGCCGGGCCCTCCAGCCAGTCGGAGTAGAACCCCACCCGGCCGCCCTCGGGCATGACCACGATCATCGGCGCGCCCGCGGTCAGGCGTTCCGCGCCGCCCTCCTCCGCCCAGCTCGCGTGGTCGCTGCGGCAGCAGCCGTGCAGCAGGTACAGCACCGGCCACGGGCCCGATCCCGGCCGCCAGCCCGCGGGCAGCAGTACCCGCACCGAGGCCGTGCGGCCGAGCGCCGGCGAGTGCACGGCGAGATCCAGCCCGCGCTCGCCGGCCTTCACCCGATCGATCACGGTGGGCGCCGCGGGGGCGGCCATGGCCTCGGAAATCTCGGCGGAGGGCTCGCCGGCGCCCAGCTCGTGACGCAGGACCGAGGCGGTCGCGGCGACGGCCAGCAGGGCGGTCACGATGATCAGGGCGATCCGCAGAAACCTCAACGCCGTCTCCTTCGGGCGCGCGGGCTCATGATCGTACCTGCCCGTACGCCGAATTCCACCCCCTGTGAGCGGATCGTCCCGCCATGGGGGCGCGTGCGGGGGCCCAAAAAGCGGCTCTGGCCCATTTATGGCGAATCACTGCCGACATTTACCCGGAACGGGGTTGAAACCTTCTTCCAAGAGTGTTTGGTGTCAAGGTGGGGGGTGATTGCCAATGCTGCTGCGGTTGCGGATTTCGCTGCCGGACCGCCCCGGCGCGCTCGGACAGGTGACCCGGGCGCTCGGGACCATCGGCGCGGACATCCATCAGGTGACGGTGCTCGGCAGGGAGGGCGGCAGGGCGGTGGACGACTTCACCGTCGCCTGGCCCGTCTCCGCCGACGGGCCGGAGGCGGAGCGGAACGAGCCGGTGTGCGCCCATGTGCGCGACCGGCTCAGCGGGCTTCCCGGCGTGTCGGTGGAGGGGGTGTGGATCACGCGGGCCGTGCCGGGGGCGGCTCCGGGATACGACCTGCTCAGGTACGTCGTGGCCGAGCCGGTACGCGCCTACGCCACGCTGGTGGACGCGCTGCCCGACCTGGTGGGGGCCGACTGGGCGGTGACCGTGGCCACCGGGCCGGGGGGCCGGCCCGCGCGATGGTCACGGCTGGTGCACCGCAGTGTGCGCGCGCCCGCCGAGTTCAGCCCGGCGGGGGAGGTGCCGCCCCGGGCCGTGGTGTCCAGTGACGGTGACGTCCGGTTGCTGTGCGTTCCCGTGCAGGACGCCGGGTTGTGCCTGGTCGTGGGCCGTCGCCAGGGCGCGGAGTTCCATCCGGCCGAATTGGACTGCGTGATGCGCCTGGTGGAGGTCGTCGCCATGCTCGCCCCGGCGGGGGAGGCAACCACCGTCGGGTGAGCGCCGGGGCGGGCCGGGCTCAGCGCCGGGGCGGATCGATCCTGCCGCCGTCGTTGGTGAACAGCATCAGGCGGTTGAGGTCGACGCCCACCCGCACGTGCTCCCCGGTCCGCCACACCGGCCGTGAGCCGAGCCGCACGATCAGGTCGGCGCGGCGGTGCGTGCCGCTGGAGGACGCGCCGTTCAGCATGTCCTCCGGCTCGTGCTCGGGCTCGCGTTCGGGGCCGGACAGCAGCCGGCGCATCATCGAGCGGGCCCTGCCCGGCGTGCCGCCGTTGGCCGCCTTGCCGTTCTGCCTGGGGTCGGGCGGCTCGGGCACCGCCACGGCGGGCAGCCCGGCCTCGACGTAGGCCAGCCACTCGTGGCCGTGGTACTCCAGCGTCCGCACCCGCCCCTGGAAGGAGGGGCCGTCGTAGGTCTCGGGGACCGGGGCGAGGGCGTCGGGGCGGATGCCGACGATGATGGTGCCGCCGGTGTGCTGGGACACGGCGTAGGCGCGCGGATCGGTCCACGGCATGGTGATCTGGTGCGGGCCGAAGTCCAGCAGGATGTACTGGTTCTGCGGGGTCCGCACCTGCGGGGCGAGCAGGTTGAGCTGCTGGGAGCTGAGGAAGGCGGCGACGAAGGCGGTGGCCGGGTCGTTGTAGATCTGCCCGGGGGTGCCGACGTCCTGGAGCACGCCGCGGTTCATGATGGCGATCCGGTCGGCCAGGGTCAGCGCCTCCACCTGGTCGTGCGTCACGTAGATGGTGGTGACGCCCAGCGCGCGGACCAGCGAGGAGATCTCCATCCGCAGCTCGGTGCGCATGCCCGCGTCCAGGTTGGACAGGGGCTCGTCCATCAGGAAGAGGGACGGCTGGCGGACGATGGCCCGCCCCATGGCCACCCGCTGCCGCTGCCCGCCGGAGAGCGTTCCAGGACGCCGGTCCAGCGTCTCGTCGATGTGCAGCGCCTTCGACAGTTCGATGACGCGGTCACGAACGAGGGAGGGGTCGGCCTTGGCGATCTCCAGGGGGAAGGAGAGGTTGCCGCGGACCGTGCGGTGCGGGTAGAGCGCGCCGTTCTGGAAGACCATGGCCACGTCGCGGTCGCGCGGCGGGAGGTGGTTGGCCATGCGCCCGTCGATCCACAGGTCGCCGCTGGTGATCTCCTCCAGGCCGGCGATCATCCGTAGCAGCGTCGACTTGCCGCACCCCGAGGGGCCGAGTAGGACCAATAGCTCGCCGTCTTCGGCGCGCAGGTTGAAACGATCGACCGCGAGGACCCCGCCCGGGTAAATCTTGCTCACGTTGTCGAGGACGACCGTACTCATTGGCCTGCTCCGCCCACATCCAAAGAGATCTCTTCAGCCTCCCCACAGTGGGGCCGCTGATCCCAGGGTCGAAAGTCGGGCGCGAGACGCCATCTGTGGCGGTGCTGATTGATGAGGTAGTACATCGCGGCCGAGCGGGCTCTGTCCATACATGGTGGATATTTTCTGCATCCGTGATGATTCCGGGATGGATTTGGGACCGACTAAAATTCTGGCACTGTCATGTCCACGGTACCGTGGGCCTTCTGTGACCATCTGGGCACATCCACTATACCTCCGCTTGACCCGACAAAACCCCTGATCAACGCCGTTGTGGCGGTGACGGTGTGTCGCCAGGGTCTGGAAACGGTTGCGGAAAGTTACCGCAAGACTCTTCAGAAATCTTCACACCGCCTTCACTTTCGTGGTCATGTCCTCCTGCGCGAAGTGTCCCTTACGCCCCTTGCGCGACTGTTGCGCGGGCCGTGCCGGGGGCGGCCCGCTCGGCCGCGCTGAGCAGGCGCTCCGCGCGCGTAAAGTACTCCCCATGAACGGCACCCGGCTCTCCGACATCGCAGCTCAGGCAGGGGTCAGCGAGGCGACGGTGAGCCGGGTCCTCAACGGCAGGCCGGGTGTTTCGGCCACCACCCGCCAGGCCGTGCTCAGCGCGCTCGACCTGATGGGGTACGAGCGCCCGCAGCGGCTGCGCCACCGCGGCAGCGGGCTGGTCGGGCTGGTCACCCCCGAGCTGGACAACCCCATCTTCCCGGCGTTCGCCCAGGCCGTGGAGAGGTCCCTCGTCCAGCACGGCCTCGCGCCCGTGCTCTGCACCCGCCTGCCCGGCGGCGCGCCCGAGGACGAGTTCGCCGACCTCCTGCTCGACCGCGGCGTGAGCGGCATCGTGTTCGTCTCGGGGCCGCACGCCGACACCACCGCGCGTATGGAGCGCTACATACGGCTCGTCGAGCGCGGCACGCCGATCGTCCTGGTGGACGGATACAGCGAAGAGGTCGAGGCCCCCTTCATCTCGCCGGACGACCGGCTGTCGGCGGCCCTCGCCGTGCAGCACCTGGTCGACCTCGGTCACGAGCGGGTCGGGCTGGCCGTGGGGCCACGCAGGTTCGTGCCGGTGATGCGCAAGATCGAGGGGTTCCGGCGGGCCATGTCCCGGCTGCTCGGCGCCATCGACGTCGAGGGCATGATCTCCCATTCGCTGTTCACCGCCGAGGGCGGGCAGGCCGCGGCGGGCGCCCTGCTGGAACGCGGTTGCACGGGCATCGTGTGCGCCAGCGACCTGATGGCGCTCGGCGCGGTACGCGCCTGCCGGGACCGCGGGCTGCGCGTCCCCGGCGACGTCTCGGTGGTCGGCTTCGACGACTCCCCGCTGATCGCCTTCACCGACCCGCCGCTGACCACGATCAGGAAGCCGATCGGCGCGATGGCGGCGGCGGCCGTGGAGACCCTGCTCGAAGGCATCAACGGGGCCCCGCCCAAGCACGCCGAACTCCTCTTCCAGCCCGAACTCGTGGTCCGCGGCTCCACCGGCTCCGGCCCTCTGGTCAACCGCTGAGCCCGCAGACCTCGCAGCCCCCGCGCCTGCGCAGCCGGTAGGCGAGGGTCGCCGCGCCGAGCGCGGCCCCCCACAGCGGCCAGTACGTCATCGGGCTGAGCAGCCAGGAGGCCGGATCGTTCCAGTCGGTCATCGCCACGACGCTGCCCAGCGAGGTCAGCAGCACCGCGCTCATCGCGCCGCCGAGCGTCACCGGCAGGGCGACCGGCACCCTCCGGCCGGCGAGGCCCGGCACCCAGCGCGGCCACACCTCACCCCACCGGTGGATCAGGCCCAAGGTCAGTACGCCGCCGCACGCGGCGACCGTGGCCAGGCCCGCGCCCGCCCACACCAGGCCGCTGCGGTGCAGTTCGGCGATCTCCGCCGCGGACATGCCGATCGGGATGTTCAGCGCCCACGCCCACCTGATCAGGCTGTAGCCGAACGGCACCACGAACCCCGTGTAGGCGGCCCACCTGCCCCACCGGGCGGCCGAGGCGGCCGAACTCCATCCCGTCCGCGCACCGGCGACGCGGCCGCACGCGGCGCACGCCCCCGCGGTGCGCCGCTGGAAGGCCAGCGCCGCGCCCGCCCACAGCAGCGCGCCGAACAGGCAGATGAGCTGGTTGCGCACCGGCCAGGGGAAGGCGGTGGCGAAGTAGTCCACCGGGGGCCAGCCGAACGGCAGGCCGAACAGGCACAGCGGCGCGTACCCAACCGCCATGATGATCCGTACGTCCGCGACCAGCGCGGTCAGCCCGAACGCGGGCACCCAGCACAGCGCGGCCAGCACCACCCTGCCCCACCCTTGTAGCCGTAGGTGGGCGCTCACCACCGCCACCACCGCCCCGGCCAGTCCCAACGCCGCGATCACCGGCCCCGCCGTCACCGCCGTGACTCCACCGAGCAACGACTCCGCCCGCGCGTCCGGCACATCCCCCTCCCCGAACGGGAACCCGCCCCCGCCGCCCGCCCAATAAAGCCCGAGCCCGCCGTACGCCAACGACCACACCGCCGCCGCGTACCCGGCCCACCTGTGCCACGCCAGGGATCGCCCTGCCCGAATATCGATGACCGTCATGGGTTCAACCCTCGCCGCCCCCCACCCCACCGGCCCATCGGCCGACCGGCGTATCCCACCCCCCATCCACCCGCCGTACTCCGCCACCTGGCAGAGGTGGCTTCGGGAGGGGGCGGCCTAAAGTCGTGCGCATGGAACTCATCGGGGTGCTCGCGGCGTGTGCGGCCGCCGCCGTGGCTCTGGCGCCGCGGGTACCCGCGCAGTGGGCGGCGGTGGGCGGGGGTGGGGTGTCTTTGGCGATCACCGTGGCTCATCCGCTCACCGGGCGGCATGACGCCAGCTATGGCCTGATCGCCGAGATGGCGCCATTGCTGCTGCTCACCCTGCTGGCCGTGCGGACCGCGCCGCCGCGTCAGGCGATGCTCGGGGCCGGGCTCACCGGGCTGGCCGCCACGCTGATCCTGGTGCGGGTGCTGTGGCCCGGTGATGACCTGCTGATGGCCGCGGGGGCATGTGCGATGTGGTCGTTCACCGCGGTCGCCGCCGGGGCGGCCGGGCTGTACCTGCGGTCGCTGGACGAGGGCAGGCGGCGTTCGGTCGCCGCGGCGCGGCGGGCCCAGCGGCTGGCGCTCGCCGCCGACCTGCACGACTTCGTGGCCCACGACGTGAGCGGCATGCTGGTGCAGGCGCAGGCCGCCCGCATGGCCCAGGCGACGCTGCCGCCTCCGGTCGCCGACGCGCTGCGGCGCATCGAGGACGGCGCGCAGCGCGCCCTCGCCTCCCTGGACAGGACCGTCCACATGCTGCACGAGGACGGCGAGGCCGCCGGGCGTGCCCTGCCCGGACTGGACGGCCTGGCCCGGCTCGCCGCGGACTACTCCCCGGCCGCCGAGGTCGGCCTGACCATCGAGCCCGGCCTGGCCGGGGAGGTGTCCCGTGAGGTGTCCGCCACGATCTACCGCCTGGTCACCGAGGCCCTGACCAACGCCCGTAGGCATGCCCCCGGCGCGGCCAAGGTGGAGGTCGAGGTGGTGCGGGCGGGCGGCTCGGCGGTGCGGGTCCGGGTCACCGACGACGGCGGCGGCCGTTCGGAGGAGTCCGGGCGCGGCGGCTTCGGCCTGGCCGGGCTGGCCGAACGCGTGTCGGTGCTCGGCGGCTCGTTGTCGGCGGGCCCCGCGCCGGGCGGGTGGCGCGTGGAGGCGGTACTGCCCGCGGGAGGAGGCGCATGACCATCAGGCTGCTGATCGCCGACGACCAGGAGGACGTGCGGATCGGGTTTCGGATGATCCTCGACGCGCAACCCGACATGACCGTGGTGGGGGAGGCCGCCGACGGCACGCGGGCCGTGGAGCTGGCCCGTCACCTGCGGCCCGACGTCGTGCTCGCCGACATCCGCATGCCCGGGCTGGACGGCCTGGAGGTGACCAGGCGGCTCGCCGGGGAGACCCGGGTCATCGTGGTGACGACCTTCGACCTGGACGAGTACGTCCGCACCGCGCTGCGCGACGGGGCCTGCGGCTTCCTGCTGAAACGGTCGGGGCCCGCGCTGCTGGCCGAGGCGATCAGGGCGGCGATGGCGGGCGACACCCTGATCAGCCCGCAGGTGACCGTACGCCTGCTGCGCGAGCTGCGCGACCTCCGGCCGCCCGCGCCGCCCGCCGAACCGCTCACCATCAGGGAGGCGGAGATCGCCCGGCTGGTCGCGCACGGCCGTACCAACCCCGAGATCGCCGCCGAGCTGTCCATCAGCCCCGGCACGGTCAAGACCCATGTGGCCAACGTGCAGCGCAAACTGGGGGCCGCCAACCGGGTGGGCATCGCGGCCTGGGCCTGGGGCTCCGGCCACGCCCATCGGCCGGGGGAATGAGTAGGCCCGTGGCGCCTGGTGAGGCGCCACGGGCCGTCGATCCCATGATCGCGGCACCGGGTCGCGGTGCCGTCATGGCCGCCGGCGGACCGAGGGAGGAAGGGGGCCGCCGACGTCGTCTCGGTGATCTCAGCGCAACGCGGCGGCCTCCACGGCCAGCTTCTCGATGCGCGCGTAGTCGCCGGAGGCCAGCGCGTCCGCGGGGGCCAGCCAGGTGCCGCCGACACAGGCCACGTTCGGCAGCGCCAGGTAGTCGGCGGCGTTGGCCGGGCGGATGCCGCCGGTCGGGCAGAACCGCACGTCCGGCAGCGGCCCGGCCAGGGCCGCGAGATACGGAACGCCGCCCGCCGCCTCGGCGGGGAAGAACTTCATCTCCTTGACCCCGCGCTCGGCCAGCGCGAGCACCTCGGTGGCCGTCGCGGCGCCCGGCAGGAAGGGGACGCCGCTGGCCGCCATCGCGTCGGCCAGCGCGGCCGGGGCGCCGGGGCTGACCAGGAACTTCGCCCCGGCCCGCACCGAGGCGTCAACGTCGGCGGAGGCGCGCACGGTCCCCGCGCCGACCACCGCGCCCGGCACCTCCGCCGCGATGCGGGCGATGGCCGGAAGGGCGGCGGCGGTGCGCAGGGTCACCTCGATGGCCGGCAGGCCCCCCGCGACCAGGGCGCGGGCCAGCGGCGCCGCGGTGTCCACGTCGTCGATCACCACGACGGGCACCACGGGGGCGAGGTCGAGCACGCTCATCCGTTTCTCCTCCAATATCACTAACGTACTATTCTTCCTGATCGCTGGACCAGCCACGCCGCCGCCCCGGTGAGGGCGGGCTGGGCGTCCACGATCAGGCTCGTGGGGATGTCGCGGAGATAGTCGCCGAGCGGCGGCGCGTCCTCGAACCTCGCCCGGAACTCGCTCGCGCGCACCCGTGCCACGATCCGCGGCAGCACCCCGCCGCCCAGGTACACCCCGCCCCGCGCGCCCAGCGTCAGCGCCACATTGCCCGCGAAGCTGCCCAGCAGGGCGCAGAACGTCTCCAGGGTCTCCCCGCACAGCCGGTCGTCGTCGGCCCGCGTGACGATCTCGGCGGCCGGCAGCCGTTCGGCGCGCACGCCGTCCACCAGCGCGAGCCCGTGGTGCAGCCGGGTCAGCCCGGGGCCGGACAGCAGTTCCTCCGCGTCCAGGTAGGTCGCCCCCTCGGCGCGCAGCGCCGCGACCACCGCCGTCTCCCGCTCGGTCACCACCGGCGGGGTCACGTGGCCGCCCTCGCACGCGACCGGCACCCAGCCCTCACCGGCGGGCACCAGCCCGGCCACCCCGAGCCCGGTGCCCGGCCCGAGCACCGCCTTGACCGCCCCCGGCCGCGGGCCGGGCGGCGGCGGGCCGCCCAGCGAGACCAGATCGGCCTCCCCGAGGTGCGGCAGCGAGAGGGCCAGCGCCTCGAAGTCGTTGAGCAGCGTGATGTCCGCAATGCCGACGTCGCGTACCGAACCCGCCCACCCGGCGTTCGTCAGATGGT
Source organism: Spongiactinospora rosea (assembly GCF_003315795.1). Lineage (GTDB taxonomy): Bacteria > Actinomycetota > Actinomycetes > Streptosporangiales > Streptosporangiaceae > Spongiactinospora > Spongiactinospora rosea. Next base: position 154,739 of record NZ_QMEY01000006.1, on the reverse strand, counting down.
AGAGGTCGCCGTCCACCGGACCGGCGATGGCGAAGCACGCCGCGCCGGGCGTGAGACCGCCCGCGTGGTGGGCCAGGTAGTCGGCCACCGCCGCGGGCATGCCGTCGTACTCCGCCACCGGCAGCACCGCCACGTGACAGGGATGCCCGCCGGGCTCGGTGACGAGCCCGAAGCGGGCGTTGGTGCCGCCGATGTCGGCCACCAGCCATGGATATGCGAATTCGGTCACAAGCCCTCGCTGTTCACACCGTAGACGCCGTTCATGGCGAAGATACCCGCGCCACGCTCGGCGGGCCCCGCCGTACGGCGGAAGGCGGTGAACAGCTCCCTTCCGGTGCCCGACCACTGCTCATCGGAGGGGGGCGCGCCCTGCGGCGTACGCCGGGCCAGCTCCTCCTGCGGCACCAGCAGTTCGAGCACGCCGCGCGCCGCGTCCAGCCGGATCATGTCGCCGTCGCGCACCAGCGCGATCGGCCCGCCCTTGGCCGCCTCCGGCGACAGGTGGATCGCCGAGGGCACCTTGCCCGAGGCCCCCGACATGCGGCCGTCGGTGACGATGGCCACCCGCCGGCCCCGGTCCAGCAGCACCGCCAGCGGCGGGGTCAGCTTGTGCAGCTCGGGCATGCCGTTGGCGGCCGGGCCCTGGTAGCGGATCACCGCGACGAAGTCCCGATCGTCCAGTTCGCCCGCCTCGAACGCGGCGAGCAGGTCGAGCTGGTCGTCGAAGACCAGCGCCGGGGCCTCCACCACCTGGTGTTCCGGCTTGACGGCCGAGACCTTGCTCACCGCCCGGCCCAGGTTGCCGGAGAGCATGTGGATGCCGCCGTCGGCGGAGAAGGGGTCGGCGACCGGGCGCAGCACGTCCAGATCCTCGCTGCCGCCGGTCTGCTCCTGCCAGAGCAGGGTCCCCTCCTTCAGCTCCGGCGCGCCGCGGTAGTGGCCGAGCCCGCTCCCGGCCACGGTGAGCACGTCCTCGTGCAGCAGCCCGGCGTCCAGCAGCTCGCCGATCAGCACCCGCATGCCGCCCGCGGCCTGGAAGTGGTTCACGTCGGCCTGGCCGTTGGGGTAGATCCGGGTGAGCAGCGGCACCGCCGCCGACAGGGCGGCGAAGTCGTCCCACCGCAGGTCGATCCCGGCCGCCGCGGCGATGGCCACCAGGTGCATCGTGTGGTTGGTGGACCCGCCGGTGGCCAGCAGCGCCACGACCCCGTTGACCACGGCCCGCTCGTCCACCACGTGCCCGACCGGGGTGTACTCCGGGCCGTGCGCGGTCAGCTCGACCGCCCGGCGCCCGGCCGCCTCGGTGAGCGCGTGGCGCAGCTCGGTGTGCGGGTTGACGAACGTCGCGCCCGGCAGGTGCAGGCCCATGACCTCCACGACCACCTGGTTGGAGTTGGCGGTGCCGTAGAAGGTGCAGGTGCCGGGGGAGTGGTAGGACTTCGCCTCGGCCTCCAGCATCTCGCCCCGGCCGATCCTGCCTTCCGCGAACAGCTGCCTGGCCCGGGCCTTGGCCTTGTTGGGCAGGCCGGAGGTCATCGGCCCGGCCGGGACGAACAGGGCGGGCAGGTGCCCGAAGTGCAGCGCGCCGATCAGCAGGCCGGGAACGATCTTGTCGCACACGCCCAGCAGCAGCGCCGCGTCGAACATGTCGTGCGACAGCGCGATCGCCGTGGCCATCGCGATGACCTCGCGGCTGTAAAGGGACAGCTCCATGCCCGCGCGGCCCTGGGTGATGCCGTCGCACATGGCCGGGACGCCGCCGGCGACCTGCGCCACGCCGCCCGCCGCCCGCACCGCGCTCTTCAGCTCGGCGGGGTAGGTCTCGTACGGCTGGTGCGCGGACAGCATGTCGTTGTAGCTGGTCACGATGGCCACGCCGGGCTTGACCGAGCCGCGCAGGGCGGGCTTGTCGGCGGCCGGGCTGGCCGCGAACCCGTGCGCCAGGTTGGCGCAGCCCAGCGCGGTGCGCGCCGGGCCCCGCTCCCTGGCCTCCCGCCCGGCGGCGTCCACCTGCCGCAGGTACGCCGCCCGGCTCGCCCGGCTGCGCTCCCGGATCCTCTCGGTCACCTCTTCGACGATCCGGTTCATGCCGGTTCCTCCTCGTGCCAGGCGCGGCCGCTGCGGCCGAGCAGTTCGTGCGCGGAGGGCGGGCCCGCGCTGCCCGCCGGGTACGGCTCGGGCGGTGTGCCCGCCGAGTCCCAGGTGGCCAGGATCGGGTCGATCCACCGCCAGGCGGCCTCCACCTCGTCCCTGCGCATGAACAGGGTGGGGTTGCCGCCCATCACGTCCATCAGCAGCCGCTCATAGGCGTCGGGCACGCGGGTGCCGAAGGTGCGCGCGAAGCTCAGCCCGAGCGGCACCGGCCGCAGCGTCACCTCGCCCGCGCCCGGCTCCTTGGCCATGATGTGCAGGTCGATGCCCTCGCTCGGCTGCAGCCGCAGCACCAGCCGGTTGGGTGAGCCGCCGGGGAAGATGGAGTGCGGCACGTCCTTGAACTGCACCACGATCTCCGAGCGGCGGCTCGGCAGCCGCTTGCCGGTGCGCAGGTAGAAGGGGACGCCCGCCCAGCGCCAGTTCTTCACCTCGGCCCGGATCGCGGTGAAGGTCTCCACCCGGTAGGAGGCGTCGGTGGGCGGGGAGCGGTCGGGCTCGTCGAGGTAGCCCGGCATGCCGGGGCCCTCGGCGTACTGGCCGCGCACGGTGAACCGGTCCGCCTCCGACCCGCTGATCGGCCGCAGCGACTGGAGGACCTTGAGCTTCTCGTCGCGGATGGACTCGCGGTCGTTGCGCGCCGGCGGCTCCATGGCCACCAGGCACAGCAGTTGCAGCAGGTGGTTCTGCACCATGTCGCGCAGCGCCCCGGCCTGGTCGTAGTAGCCGCGGCGGCCGGGCGTGCCGACCGTCTCGGTGACGCTGATCTGGACGTGGTCGATCCACAGCGAGTTCCAGATCGGCTCGAGGAAGGCGTTGGCGAAGCGCAGCACCAGCAGGTTCTGCACGGTCTCCTTGCCCAGGTAGTGATCGATCCGGTAGATCTGCGACTCGGCGAAGATGGCGCCCACCTCGTCGTTGATCTGCCGGGCGCTGGCCAGGTCGCGGCCGAGCGGCTTTTCCAGCACGACCCGGGAGCGGGGGGTGACCAGGCCCGCCTGCTGCGCCTGGCGGCAGAACGGCCCGAAGGTCATCGGCGGGCTGGCCAGGTAGAAGATCCGGTCGCGGTCCTCGTTCCCGCCGAGCAGGGCGGCCAGGTCCCGCCACCCTTCGTGCAGGTCCCCGTCGTCGCGCACGTCCACCGGTACATGCCGCAGCCGCGCCAGGAAGCGCCGCCACACCTCGGGGTCATCGCCCTCCGGTACGGCCGAGCGGACCTCGGCGTCCACCTTGCCGCGCAGGTCATCGTCGGTCAGGCCGCCGCGGGACAGGGCGATGATCCTGGTCTGCGGCGCCAGGCGGCCGTCGCGGTCGCAGTGATAGAGGGCGGGCAGCAGCTTGCGCATGGACAGGTCGCCGGTGCCGCCGAACACGACGAGGTCCGCGTCATGCGGGGTCGCGCGCTGGGCGGCAGGGGATGGCGAGGGGTTCACGACGGAGGCTCCGATGATCTACCTGGACGGGGACAGATCGGACACTAGCCACATCTTCCGCTCTATACAACCCGAGTTTTGTCATTCGAGATGAATAAGTGGTTACTTCTCATTCCATAAGAGGGTGTGATTCACTTGGTCGATGGCCCGACGATCCGCCGCTCCGCTCGCCTCCAGCGGCGAGGTGCTGCACCTCATCCGGGCCGGTGAGGCCGTCACCCGCGCCGACATCGGCAGGGTGACCGGGCTGTCCCGGCCCGCCGTGGCGCTGCGGGTCAGCGAGCTGCTGGACCGCGGCCTGGTGGTGGAGGACACCGAAGGTCCCTCGACGGGCGGACGCCCGCCCGCCCGGCTGTCGTTCAACGCCCGGGGCGGGGTGGTGCTGGTCGCCTCGCTGGGCGCGGGCCGCACCCAGATCGCCGTCTGCGACCTCGCCGGCACGGCGCTGTCCACGGCGGAGGTGACGATCGACGTGGAGCGGGGGCCGGATGTGGTGCTCCCGCTGCTGATGGACACCTGGGAGAGCCTGCTCGCCGACCTGCCCGCCGCCCAGGTGCGCGGCGTCGGCCTGGGGGTTCCGGCCACGGTGGAGTTCGCCGCGGGCCGTACCGAGAGCGTGCGGGTGATGGCGAGCTGGACCGGCCTGGTGATCCCACCGATCATCGCCGAGCGGTTCCCGGTCCCGGTGTTCGTGGACAACGACGTCAACGTGATCGCCATCGGCGAGCACCACGCGGCCTACCGCGGCGAGGTGGACGACCTGCTGTTCGTCAAGGTCTCCACCCGTATCGGCGCCGGGGTGATCTCCGGCGGCCAGATCATGCGCGGGGCGCTGGGCGCGGCGGGCGAGATCGGGCACATCCCGGTGCGCGACGGCGGGGGAGTGCTGTGCCGGTGCGGCAGCGTCGACTGCCTGGACTCGGTGGCCAGCGCCACCGCGATGCTCCGCGTGCTGCGCGAGCGCGGCCGGCAGGTCTCGGGGCTGGCCGACGTGGTGGCCCTGGTGCGCGCGGGCGACGCGGAGACCATGGCGGTCATCCGCGACGCGGCGCGCAAGCTCGGCGAGGTCGTGGCCAGCGCGGTCAACCTGCTCAACCCGGCCGTGGTGGTGCTCGGCGGCGACCTGGCCGAGACCTTCCAGCCGCTGGTGTCAGGAGTGCGCGAGGTCGTCTACCGCAGGTCCACCGCTCTGGCCACCCGCAACCTGAGGATCGAGCCGAGCAGGCTGGGCCCGGGCGCGGGCGTCACCGGGTGCGCGCTGATGGTGCTGGCCAACATCCTCGCGCCGGAGGCGGTGGACGCCTCGCTGTCGGCCGCGCCCCGGGCCACCGTCTTCTGAGGGCGGCCCGGCCTACGCCTCGGCGTGCTGGATCAGGCAGTGCAGCGCCCGTTCGAGCTCGCGGGCGCTCGCGGCGGGCCGTGACCACGGCAGGCGCAGCAGTTCGGGGTCGTCCAGCCCGGCCCGCACGGTGGCCCCGTACCGATCCAGCTCCCACAGCCACACGTCCGGCGCGGACAGCGCCCCGGCCAGGTGGCGTACGGCCAGCGTGAGCTGTTCGCGGTGGCAGGCGTTGACGTGCTTGATCATCCGCTCGGCGCTCTCGTGGCACGGGTCGGGCGCGGCCGACAGGTAGTCCTCGGCCTCCAGCACCCCCGACTCCGTCCCGGCCAGGTAGATGACCTGCCCGACATCGACCCGGAGCAGGCTCGCCGCCGCGCCCGGCTCCTCCACGGCCTGGAACAGCAGCTCGTCCGGGCAGTGTTCGGCGATGGCGACGGCGGACCGGCGGGCCTCGTGCACCGGGACCGGCTCCAGCCAGCCGCGGACCTTCAGCATGCCGCGCGTGCAGTGCCGGGCGCCCAGGTCGCGGCCGGCGATGAGGTCCACGGTGACCACGGTCTGGGCGGGCAGGGCGGCCAGTGGATGCCCGGGGGTGACCAGCAGAACCGGGCGGCCCTCGGGGTCCACCCCGCCCCTGGCCGGTACGGCCGGGCGCGGCGACGACACCACCGAGACATGGGTCGGCGCGGCCCCCGCGGCGAGCGTGCGGACGCGTTCGGGGATGGGCGGTGCTGCCACGGGTCGCTGCACGACCGTTCTCCTTCGCCTCGATGCTGACGACACTGCTAAGGTAAGGCTTACCTAATTAAGGTTTACCTAAGCACAGTGAGGTGATCGTGCGCTACACCGGACCCAAAGTGAGGTTGTCCCGCCGCGCGGGCGTACCGCTGACCAGGAAGGCGGTGCGCTACTTCGAGGACCGTCCCTACCCGCCGGGCGAGCACGGCCGCAAGACCAGCCGCCGCAACACCGGCGACTACGGACTGCGCCTGATGGAGAAGCAGAAACTCCGGTGGTACTACGACATCTCGGAGAAGCAGATGCGCAGATACTGGGAGGCCGCGCAGCGCAAGCCGGGCAGATCGGGCGCCGAGCTGGTGGCGTTGCTGGAGTCGCGGCTGGCGTCCCTGGTGCTGCGCGCCGGGTTCGCCCCGTCGATCTACGCCGCGCGGCAGTACATCACGCACGGCCATATCACGGTCGACGGCCGCAAGGTGGACATCCCCAGCTACCTCGTCAAGCCCGGCCAGGTCATCGGCGTCCGGCCGCGCTCGCGGGGCATGCAGCCGTTCGTGGCGGCGGCCGAGGGCGTGCACGCCGACGAGGTGAGCGCCCCCTACCTGGCCGTGGACCACGGTGAGCTGCGCTTCACGCTGCTCAGCAGGCCCGAGCGGGAGCAGGTGCGCATCCCGGTGGACGAGCGGCTGGTCGTGGAGCACTACTCCCGCTGAGCGCCCGCGCTCTCCCTGCCCGGTACGGCCTCGCGGAGCACCGCCAGCTCGGCGCGGACGGCGGCCAGCTCCGCGAGCACCGTCCGGCCGAGGCGGTCGTCGTCATCGTCGTCGTCGTCCATCGCCCGCACGACCACCGCGATGAACAGGTTGAGCACCACGAACGTGCAGGTCAGCATGAACACCACGAAGAAGATCCAGGCCGAGGGGTGCCGGGCCATGACCTCCCTGGTGATGTCGGACCAGGCGTCGCCGGTCATCATCTGGAACAGCGTGAACAGCGAGGTCGGCAGCGAGCCGAAGTACTCGGGGGCGGTCGCGCCGTACAGCTTGGTGCTCATCACCGCCGCCACGTAGAGCACCAGCGACAGCAGCGCCACGATCGAGGTCATCCCCGGCACCGCGGTCAGCAGCGCTGACACCACCCGGCACAGGCTCGGCACCGTCGAGATCAGCCGGAGCGCGCGCAGCACCCGGAGGGCGCGCAGCACCGAAAGACCGCCCGCCGTGGGCAGCAGCGAGACCCCCACGATCGCGGTGTCGAACAGGTTCCACGGATCGCGGAAGAAGGCCCGGCCCTGGGCGTACAGCTTGGCCAGCAGCTCGGCCACGAACAGGTAGAGGGCCACGTGGTCGACCAAGGCGAGCACCGGCCCGTACGCGTGGACCACGGACGGCGAGGTCTCCAGCCCCAGCGTCGCGGCGTTGACCACGATCACCGCCGTGATGAACCGCTGGAACCCGGTCGACTCGACGGTCGCGCGGACACGCTCCCGCATGTGCTGAAACTCCCCCTCATCGCGGCAGACACGGCATCAAGAGCTTAAAGGATCTTTCCCGCGTACCTGTCGAATCGGTTGGTTCCCCGCCCACCGGCCGCACAGAAAGCTCCCAGAATCGCTGCGGAATCGCTCAGCACCGTCGTGCAGCCTGGTCACCGGTGACCCAGAGCGGTCATAGTCTGACAAAACAGCGGATGGGCGGCAGGATGGCGGGTGACCAGGCGGTGACGGGACATATCACCGGGGCGGGCGAGCGGCTGCTCGTGGTGGACGACGAGCCGACCGTCCGCGAACTGCTCTCGGCGACCCTGCGGTTCGCCGGCTTCACGGTGTCCTCGGCCGCGACCGGAGAGCAGGCCGTCCACGCGGCCCGCGAAGATCCCCCCGACCTGGTGCTGCTCGACGTGATGCTGCCCGACATGGACGGCTTCGAGGTCGTCAGGCGGCTGCGCACGGTCGCCGGCCGCGGCGCGCGAGGCCAGGTCCCCGTACTGTTCCTGACCGCCCGCGACTCCCCGGCCGACAAGATCAACGGTCTGACGCTCGGCGGCGACGACTACGTCACCAAGCCCTTCGACCTGGAGGAGCTGATCGCCCGCATCCGCGCCGTGCTGCGGCGCACCGGCGGCGGGCGGCCGGACGGTGTCCTGGTGGTCGCCGACCTCGAAGTCGACGCCGAGGGCCACCAGGCGCTGCGGGCCGGCGAGCCGGTCCGGCTGTCCCCGACGGAGTTCCGGCTGCTGCACTACCTCGCGCTCAACGCGGGACGGGTGATGTCCAAGGCCCAGATCCTGGAGCACGTCTGGCACTACGACTTCAACGGCGACGCCAGCATCGTGGACACCTACATCAGCTACCTGCGCCGCAAGATCGACGGCGGGGAACCGAAGCTGATCCACACCGTGCACGGCGTCGGCTACGTGCTGCGCCGCCCCCGATAGGAGGGCCCGCCCATGAGGGCCAGGATCTCGCTGCGGGCGCGGCTGCTGGCGATCGCGATGGGCCTGCTGCTGGTAGGACTCGCGGTCAGTTCGGCCGTGGTGGTCAGCATCCTCAAGTCGCACCTGGTCGGCCGGGTGGACCAGCAGATGCGCCCGCTGGCGCAGTTGTTCGCCCGGCTCTCGCCCGGGCTGCTGCCATCGGCCGGGCCGGGTGAGGCGATGCGCGCGATGCGGACCCTGGCCGGTGAGTTGGACCTGCTGGACGGCGTTTACGCGGCCTACCTGAGCCCCGCAGGGACCGTGGAGCGGGCCGGTTGGCGGACCACCCCGCCCGCCGACGGCCTGCCCGCGCTGCCCAGGCTGGACGCGGCGGCCGTGACCGCGCTCGGCGGCGAGCCGTTCGCCGTGACGGGCGGCGACGGCGAGACCGTCTGGCGGGTGATCGCGCTGCCCCGGGTCGCCGGGCAACTCCCGGAAGGGGCCGCGCCCCCCGAACCGGGCACCGGCATCGTGCTGGCCGCGTCGCTCAGCGGGGTGGAGTCCACCGTGGCCCGGCTGACCGCCGTGTGCGCGCTGACCGGCCTCGCGCTGCTCGCCGTGCTCACCGCCGCGGGCTGGTACGCGATCCGGGCCGGACTCGCCCCGCTGCGCCGGATCGAGGAGACCGCCGCGGCCATCGCCGCCGGAGACCTCAGCCGGCGCGTGCCGGAGAGCGTGCCGCCGCGCACCGAGGTGGGGCGGCTGTCCACCGCCCTGAACGGCATGCTCGGCCAGATCGAGCGGGCGTTCGCGGCCAGGGAGGAGTCCCAGGCGCGGATGCGCCGGTTCGTCGCCGCCGTCAGCCACGAGCTGCGCACCCCGCTGTTCGGCATCAGGGGGTTCTCCGAGCTGTACCGGATGGGCGGCCTGACCGGCCCGCGGGACGTGGACACCGCCATGGCCCGCATCCACGGCGAGTCGGGCCGCCTGGCCGCCCTGGTCGAGGACCTGCTGCTGCTCGCCCGGCTGGACGAGGGCGACACCGCCCTCCCGATGGACCTGGCCCCGATGGACCTGCGCACCCTGGCCGCCGACGCCCGGCACGACCTGCGCGCGCTCGATCCCTCCCGCCCGGTCCGGCTGACCGGGGTGGACCCCCGCACCGCCCCGGCCAGCGCCCCCGTGCTCGGTGATGAGGCCAGGCTCCGCCAGGTGATGGCCAACCTGGTGGGCAACGCGGTGGCGCACACCCCCGCGGGCACCGCCGTGCGCATCGGGGTCGGGACGCGCGGCGGCGAGGCACTGCTGGTCATCGAGGACGAGGGCCCCGGACTGACCGCCGAGCAGGCCGCCCGCGTCTTCGACCGCTTCTACCGGGTGGACGGCTCCCGGGGCCGCGAGCGGGGCGGCGGGGCCGGGCTCGGCCTGGCCATCGCCCGCTCGATCGTGGCCGCCCACGGCGGCCGCATCACCCTGAGCACGGCCCCGGGCAAGGGCGCGGCCTTCACCGTCGCGCTGCCGCGCGACTGACCCCCGTGCGAGGAGGGACGCTCGGGCAAAAGATGATCAGATTCGGTGCGGCGGTCGCGCGAACCTCGCCGAGTTCACTAGCGTGGCCGCCATGACCGCACCGGCCAAGGCGCCATCCACGCCTTCATCTCCCGACCGGTCCGCGCATTGGCTGCCTGTGCGGCCGAGGCTCATCCTGGCGAGTGCCTTCATGCTCTTCCTGGAGCTGGCACTGATCAGGTGGACCGGCTCCAACATCGTCCATCTCAGCTACTTCACCAACTTCGTGCTGCTCGGCTCATTCCTCGGGATCGGGCTCGGGTTCCTCCGAGTGGGCAGGACCAAGCGCCTGCCGTACTACTCGCCGATCACGCTCGCCGCCCTGGTGCTGATCATCCTGCTGTTCCCGGTCACCGTGGACCGCAACACCGAGGGCGTCCTGTACTGGACCAGCCTCGGCACCACCGGCCCGCCGCCGTGGCTGATCCTGCCGGTGATCTTCTGCGCCGCCGCCGTCATCCTGATGGGGCCCGCCGAGCTCGTCGGGCGGTGCTTCCCCGAGCTGACCAGGCTGGAGGCCTACCGCTACGACCTGATCGGCAGCCTCACCGGCATCGCGCTGTTCACCGCGCTGTCCTTCCTCTCCGCGCCGCCCGTGGTGTGGGGCACGATCGCCGCCGTGGCCTACGCCGCGCTGCTGTGGCCGCCCGGCCTGCCCGGCAAGGTCCTGGTCGTGCTGCCGTCGCTGATCGTGGTGGGCGCGCTCGCCTCCGAGACCCTGACCGCGGGCGCGCTGTGGTCGCCGTACTACAAGGTGACCACCAAGCCCAGCGACTACGGCGGCACCCCCGTGACCGACATCCAGGTCAACGGCATCCCGCACCAGCAGGCCGTGCCCGCCGCGCGGCGGCTGGAGCTGGAGCGCCAGTACGCCCTGCCCTACGAACGCCAGGCCAAGCGGTCCCTGGACGACGTGCTGATCGTGGGCGCGGGCAGCGGCACCGACGTGGCCATCGCGCTGAGCAAGGGCGCCGAGCACGTCGACGCGGTGGAGATCGACCCGCAACTGCGCGGGCTCGGCGACCGCCACCCCGACCGGCCGTACGCCGACCCCCGGGTCACCACCCACGTCACTGACGGGCGGGCCTACCTGGAGCAGACCGGCAAGAAGTACGACCTGATCCTGTTCGCGCTGCCCGACTCGCTCACCCTCGTCTCCGGGGCCAGCTCGCTGCGGCTGGAGAGCTACCTGTTCACCCAGGAGGCCATGCGGGCCGCGCAGGCCCACCTCAAGCCGGGCGGCACGTTCTCCATGTACAACTACTACCGCGAACGCTGGCTGGTCGACCGGCTCGCGTCCACCATGCAGGCCGCCTTCGGCCACAAACCGTGCGTGGACGTGGTGACCGAGGCCGGGCAGCAGGCGGTGATCACCGCGGGGGTCACCCGCGAGGCGCAGCTCTGCGGGCCCGCCGAGTGGGCCGGAGCGGCCCCCGGCACGCCGGAGCCGAGCCCCGACGACCGGCCCTTCCTCTACCTGAAGGACCGCACGATCCCGCCGATCTACATCATCACGCTCTCGCTCATCCTCATCGTCAGCCTGCTGGCCGTGCGCGTGGTGGCCGGCCCCTACGAGCGGATGCGCCCCTACGGCGACCTGTTCCTGCTCGGCGTCGGCTTCCTGCTGCTTGAGACCAAGAGCGTGACCGGGTTCGCGCTGCTGTTCGGCACCACCTGGGTGGTCAACGCGATCGTCTTCGCCGGCGTGCTGGTGGCGGTCCTGGCCGCGGTGGAGGTGACGCGGCGCTTCCGCATGCCGCCGCTGCCCGTGATGTACGGCGTGCTCGCCGCCGGACTGCTGCTGGCCTGGCTCGTCCCCAACGCCTGGCTGCTCGGCCTGCCCGTCCCGGTGCGCGCGGTGGCCGCCGTCGCGGTCGCCTTCCTGCCGATCTTCGCGGCCAACGTGGTGTTCGCCAAGCGGTTCGCCGACAGCCCCGACAGCACGACGTCCTTCGGGGCCAACCTGCTGGGGGCGATGGTGGGCGGCTGCCTGGAGTACTTCGCGCTGCTGGTCGGCTACCGGGGGCTGCTGATCATCGCGGCGGTGGTGTACGTGGGGGCGTTCGTGCTGCTGCCCAGGGCGGGCAAGAGCGTGTCCGCCGCCTCCTGAGCCACTGCGACACGGTACGGCCCCGTGCGTCCCGCACGGGGCCGCCTGTTCGTCGACCGAGGCCGGGTCTCAGCCGGTGGGGTCGTCGTACCACTGAGGTGTGGCGGCCTTCAGCGGGTCGGGCGCCGGGCCGGCCTCGGGGCCGGGGATGACGTAGAGGTCGACCGTGTCGGAGCTGTGGGCGCGGGATCCGTCGACGACCCAGGCGTCCTTGACACGGGTGGCGGGAACCGGCTGGTCGAAGAAGCCGCCGGGTGGGAGGGACCACAGCAGGCGATAGCCGACCTTCAGTCCGCGCCGGTGCGCTTCGGCGCGTACCGCCTCGACCGTCTTGCCGTGCGACGTGTAGCCCTCCAGGGACTCCTCCCCCGAGGGATTGTAAAGACGGTCGTCCGCGTAGGGCTCGCCCGGCCTGGCGGGGCGACCGACCCCGAAGACGACCCGGCCGGGGAAGTCCGAGGGCATCCAGACCTTGCCGCAGAACGCCGAGGCGCAAGGTCTCACGGCCTGCACCCCGATGCTTCCGTGCCAGGTGAAGCCCCCCGGCACGATCGGGCCGATCAGCTTGCCGACCTCGTCCGGCGCCATCGGGACGACCTTCACCGTGACGTTCAGCCCGACCGCGCCGAACGCCTCCTCGAAGCGCCGGCGATCGGCGGTGGGGTCGGTGATGGTCACCGCGAAATGGTCGCCGGACCTGTTGATGGAGACCGCCGCGTTGGCGTACTGGGTCGCCGGGCCGCCGGAAGGCAGGCCGACGCCGATCGCGGCGGCCACGGCCGCAACGGTGACCGCCACGGCCAGAGCGGGCAGGCGGAGACGCCGCAGTCCGAGTGCTCCGCCTCCCGGCAGCCGGCGGCGCGAGACCGGCGTGGCCGTGATCGCGGCGCGTAGCTCGCGCGCGCCCGGCCCCTGCTCCGGCGCGTGCGGGGCGAGATCGAGGGCTCTCACCAGGTTGTCGATGTCGCTCATGCTTCCCCCATCGAGATCGTCGAGAACGCCGGTCGCCCCAGCCTCGCCGCCAGCCGCTTGCGCGCCCGATGGAGCCGGGTCCGGGCGGCGATCGCGGTACATCCAAGGACCTTGGCGATCTGCTCGCTGGTCAGCCTCTCCCAGCAGGCCAGTGCCAGTACCTCGCGGTCACGCTCGGGCAGCTCGTCGAAGGCGGCGCGAACGTGCTCCAGGTCGGCCGGTGTGACCGGGCGGCTGGCGGCGAGTTCATCACGCAGGCGGTCGGCGAGCACGGCTCTGCGTGAGGCGCCGCGTAGCTGGTTGGCCAGGACCCGGCGGGCCACACCGTACAACCACAGCAGCGCCCGCTCTCCGTCGGGCACATCGTCGATGCGCCGCCAGGCGGTGAGGAACGTCTCGGAGATGACGTCGGCGGTGTCATCGGCTGAACCGGCACGGCGGGCGGCGTACTGATGTACGGCCGGGTAGTACGCGTCGTAGATCGCCTCGAAGCGATCTTGGTGTGTCACAAAGTCTCCTTGCGAAGAGTGCCGGACACCTTGGTAAGTGTCCGGCACTCCAGCGGGCTGTTGCAGATGACGCTCAGAAGTTCGGGCTACTCGCGTCAGTCGCGTTGTGCGGGCAGTTCGGGGCGGTCGTCGGTCCAGCCGATCGCCTCGAACGAGGTGGAGAGGCGCAGTTCCGCCTGCCGCCCGTTCGCGAGCTCGGTGGTGTTCGTCCTGACCTCGGCGAGGAGCAGGCCGGTGCCGGGATCGACCACGAGTTGGACCCGGGTGAACAGGCCCGGCTCGATCTCCTCCTGATAGGTGAGCGTCTGCCCGCGCCGGCCCAGCGGATCGGCCGTCTCCCCCTCGGCCCGTATGGCGGGCAGAGACGCGAGGATCCGGTACGCGGCCGCCCGGACCTCGGGCGAGGCCGGCAGGTCGCTGATGACGCCCACACAGTCCCGCAGCAGGATGTTCGCCCTGGCCTCCTGCGCGTCCATCCCGGATCCGGTCAGGTCCAGCCGGGCGATGCGCTCTTCCAGGTAGCTCCGGAGCCCGCCGGGGTCGCTCGGGATCGCGCGTACCTTCTCCCAGGTCATGTCCTCTCCTGCCAGGTCACCGGCCGAGCCCTGCCATTTGCCGCTGAGTCGTTCGGCGGTTCGCTCACCCGGCGCCGCCTCCAGCAGCCCCCCGTACGGGACGGAGAACAGGTTCTCCGTCTTCATGTCCTCGGGGTATCGCCAACTGGTGGGCGCCCCGGCGGCCCGCCAGGCCGCCTCGTCCTGGGGGGTCGCGGGCTTGATGCCGAGATCCTGCCAGATGCGCCAGTACTTCAGATCCGGCCGCTTCGCCCGCCACAGCTCATGGGACCGGCCGCCTTCGAGCACATAGCTGCGCGTGGGGTCGGTCAGCATCCACCGGTGGACGGTCGCGGTACGCCAGTAGTCGCCGCTCGCGGGGGCCTTCTCCACGGCGACGGCGGCGGCGAGCAGGATCTGCCGGGCGGTCGGTCCGGCCGTCGCGGACGCCGACGTACCGGGCCGAGGTGAGATGGAGATCGTGCCGCCGGACAGCATCACCGGGGCGATGACCGCCACCGCGGCGGCGGCCGCGGCCAGGCCGAGCAGGGCGCGGCCACGGGGGGGCAGGAGCCGCCGCCGGGCCGGAGCCCGCTCCAGCGCGACGATCTCCGCCAGCAGCGCGTCCGCCCCCGCGGTGGACGCCCGGCCGGCCAGGTCCTCGTCCAGCACTCGCGCCCGGTCCTTGAAGATCTGGTCGTTGTTCACCCTGACTCCTTCTCGACGAGCGGCCGTGACGCGAAGCCGGCGGCTGATGGGCGGATCTTCTCCAGAGCCTTGGCGAAGCGCTTGCGGGCCCGGTGCAGGCGGATACGGGCGGCGTTGCGCGAACAGCCCAGCACCGTGGCGATCTCGCCGGGGTCGAGCCCCTCCCAGAGGGTCAGTGCCAGCAGTTCGCGATCGCTGTCGGCGAGCATGTCCATCGCCTCACCCACGACGTCCTGCTCACCGCGGTGGGCGGGGGCGGCATGGAGGTGTTGGATCTCGTCGGTGAGCTCGGCATGCCGGGTGAGCCTGCGCCGCTCGCCACGACGGTGGTTGGCAAGGACCCGACGGGCCACGCCGTACAGCCAGAGCCTGCCGGCCTCGCCGTCGGGAAGCTCGGTCATCCGCCGCCAGGCGATCACATAGGTCTCGGCCACGACGTCGGCGGCGTCCTCGGGAGAGGAACACCGCCGCACGGCGTATCCGAGGATCTGCTCATAGGTCCGCCGGTACACCGCCTCGAACCGGGACCGATCATCTTGTTCACTCACGCGTCATCCTCGTCAGGCCTTCCGAACGCTGCGGGCTTTCAATCCCTACGTGTCCGCGGCCGACGGCAGAATTTCAGGCCGGGCGTGAACGGCCGATGGAAGACCGCGCTCCGCGTGAGCGGGTGCTGTGGAGGCTGCTGTACGAGGGGCGGCGCCATCGAGTACGCGCAGCGGGCCGCACCATGGGACCGGTGTTCCCGGCCGACCGGGGGGCGCAGCCGGCGACGTCGGCCCGGCCACCGGGCGCGGGCGGCTGTCCGGCCCGCGCCGGATGCGTGTTCAGGACCGCCTCGGCCGCCGGCCGGGAGCCGTCTCCAGCACCTGACCGGCCTCGGCCCGCTACGCCGCCGAGGCCGGCCCCGTCCGGCGCCGGGACCGCGTCAGAGGCCGCAGACCTCGGCGAGGTCGGAGTTGCCGGTCTCCTTCTTCGACGAACCGGGCGTGGGGGACTGGTCCGGCGCGTTGGCCTTCGGCGCGGTGGTCGGCCGCCTGGTGCCGCCGGTGCCGGTCGCGCCGGGTGAGGCGGTCACGTCCGCCGCCAGGGCGCGGCGGTTGCCGCGTGTGGACTGGCGCAGCGCGTTCGTCACGGTACGGCGGACCTTCATCCAGTCCACGTTCCCCGGCCAGAACTGCGGCGGCACGAACTGCGTGCTGGTGATCTTGGCGCTCTTCACCCTGAGCGCCAGTTCCACCAGGTGTTCGAGCAGGGGGCGGGGGATGTCGGTGCTGGCCAGCCGCTTGGTCGCGGACGCGATCTTGTTGAAGTTGGCCAGTACGACGTCGGGGGTGGCCTGC
This sequence comes from Spongiactinospora rosea, assembly GCF_003315795.1. Classification (GTDB taxonomy): domain Bacteria; phylum Actinomycetota; class Actinomycetes; order Streptosporangiales; family Streptosporangiaceae; genus Spongiactinospora; species Spongiactinospora rosea. Next base: position 138,895 of record NZ_QMEY01000006.1, on the reverse strand, counting down.
TGGGCGAACGCCCCGATCACGCACCGCTGGCGGGCCATCCGGGAGAAGTCATCGCTGTTCACGCGCGAACGGCCGTACCACAGGACCTCCTCGCCGGACAGCTTGCGAAAGCCCGCCTTGATGGTCCCGGCGGTGCCGTACAGGCCGCCCCACTTGATGTCCTGCTGGACCCGGATCTCCAGGCCGCCGATGGCGTCCACGAGGTCGGCGAAGCCGTACATGTTGACCAGCGCGAAATAGTCGATCTTGAGGCCGAGCGTGTGCCCGATCGCCTCCTTCAGCGCCCTGGGCCCCTGATGCTTGGCCCCCATCACCTGCGGATTGTCCTCGGCGAACTGCCACACCTCGTTCAGCAGGCCGCCGTTGGGGAGTTCGGCGAAGAAGCCGTTCGGGAACCGTTTGCCGAGCGGGCTGTGCGGGGGGAAACGGACGTGCTGCATGTTGCGCGGCAGGCTGAACATGACCGTGTTGCCGGTCTTCACGTCCACGCTGGCCACCGTCATGCTGTCGGTCCGCACGCCGGTACGGTTGCCCGCCGCGTCCCCGCCCACCAGCAGGAAGTTGACCCGGTCCCGGCCGTTCCACGGGTCCTCGTGCTTGATCGGCGCGGTGGACTGGTGGGTGCCGGAGTCGAAGATGACGTTGACCGCGTTACGGGCGGCGATGGCGGCGTTGGCGGCCACCGCGAAGGGGGCGACCACCACGACGCAGAGCAGGCCGACGGCGACGCCGGAGAGCATCTGACCGGCTCTGTTCAGCCGGGCGGGCTTGAGGGTGACGTACGACGTCACGATCAGGGCGAACCACAGCAGCGCGCCGGCCACGGCCAGGATCGAGGCGGTCAGCATCGTGCTGTCGCGGAGGAGGAGGCCGACGTTGTTCAGCATGATGACCGCGATCACGGCGGCGCTGAGCAGCAGCAGGCCGAACGCGCCGAGCAGGATGTAGCCGATCCGCCGCCGCCCGGCCCGCAGGTGCGCGGCGCCGGGTACCAGGGCCGACAACGCGGTCCAGCCGACGATCGACGCGGCGCTCATCCGCTTGGCGAACTTCGGCCCGCCCCTGCTCTCGTCGGCACCGCCAGGGTCTCCGGAGCCACCGGGTCCGCCTGGGCCTCTTCCTCCGGCGCCACCAGGGCCGCCGCGGCCTCTCCCATCGGCCTGCCCCGCGCCTTTGCCGCCTGTTCCACCGGGGCCCGTTGCGCGCCCGGGGCCTCCCGGCCCAGGCGGTACCGCGTGGCCCGCACCGCCCGGCCCCGCTCGGCGTCCGCTCCCTCTGCCGCGCGGGCCATCCGCGTCCGCGCCTTCCGGGGGGCCGGGCGGCCCTGGCGGGGGGCCGGCGTCCGGGCCTTGAGTACGTGGGCGTCCTGCCGGGCCGCGCCCGCGGCGGCCGTCCTGCCCCCGGGAGTCATCTTCGGCGCGTGACGGGCGGCGGACCGCGACCGTGGGTTCACTCGGCCCGACGGGGCGGCCCTTCCCGGGCCCGGACGCGCCCTCTCCCTCACGCCCGACCGCCCACATGGTGCCCGTGTCGGGCGCGCCGGACGGGGGCGGGTCGCCAGGACCGGGGCGTTGGTCCTTGGCGTCGAGCGCCCCCGGCGGCATGGTGAACTGGCCGGTCTCCGGCGGTTCGTCCTGTCCGCCGGGCTGGACGCCGGGAGCGGGACGCTGCGCGCGCTGCCGTCCGCCGGTAGGTCGCCGCCGGGGGCGCCGTTTCCCGCCGTCGTCCGCGGGATCCCCCGATGACTGCCCATGGCGCATCGTCACACCGCTCCCTCGTCGTCATATGTTCCTGGCCGAGCCCGCCGGCCCGGCTGGGCGGCCGGGTCATGGTTCCGGTTGGATGCTTGACCAGGCCAGACCTGTCCTTGGTCCCCCGCTGTCCGGGAATTGTCCTGGATTCTACGCCCCATACCTGGACAACACCGACAGATGGCTAACCACTCATGAATAGCCCATTAATCTACGAGGTTGTGTTGGGCGGCGCCAGCCACGTGTTGCACTGGAACGTCCTGTTCTTCTCATAGCCCTGCCGGAACCACCTGCCGTTGTTCGGCGGCGATCCGTGATCGCGGGGCCTGCCCGGCCAGTCGCCCACCCGGGAATGGAAGAAGTACAGAACGCGGCGGCGCGCGGGCGGCACCGGGTATGTGGCGGAGGCGGCCCGCATGAACATCCCGGCGAAGCAGGTGGCCTGCAACTCGAAGCGGCGGCTCAGCGCCAGCTTGCCGCTGTCGCTGGTGGAGGCCAGGGTCTTGGTCCACCACGAGTCGCTCAGCCCGGACAGGTGCTGGACATGGTGGCCGTACTCGTGGGCCATCATGCTGATGATCCCGCCGTGCCAGGAGGTCGTCTGGCCGTACCCCTGGGCGTTGCCGGACCCGCGCGCCATCGCCGAGGTGGAGGCGTAGATCGTCGTGTTGCGCGGGCAGTAGTACGGCACGATGCTGCCGGGGGAGGGGTAGTCGCCGCAGGCGCCCCGGCCGCTCCTGGCCGCGATGGCGTAGCCGGGGCGGTGCCACTCGATGCCCTGCTTCGTGAGGACCTGCGACCACACCCGGTCCATGCACTGCGAGGTCTTCAGGATCAGCGCCTTGAGTTGGGCGTGGTTGTAGATGTTCGCGCCGCCACCGGGGCAGTTGGCCGCGGGCAGGCCGCCCGCCCGGTAGAGGGTGTTGTTCTGCAACGTCCGGTTCAGGGCGGGCCGGGAGCGCCGGGCCGAGCCCGTCGAGTCGGTCGAGTCCGTCTCCTGGGTCCGCCGGGTCTCAGTTTCGGTCCGCTCCTCGGTACGGCCGCGCTCGGTGGGCCGTTCGGTCTCCTCGAAGGTGGGCGGCGTGTAGGTGGGCAGGGCGATAGGGGAGGTCCGGTCCCGGTCGCCGAGGGAGCCCACCACGGCCGCGAGCACGACCAGCACCACGAACAGGCCCGCGATGCCGCCGATGACTCCGAGGACCACGGCCACGCCGCCCCCGCCCTTGCGCCGCGGGCCGTGGTGGTGGCGGGGCGGCGGGGGATGGGCGGGCCCTCCGTACGGGCGTCCGGGCGGCCCGGGGTGGCGCCCCTGCTGCCGTGGAGTGAACGGCGGCTGCGGGGGACGGCCCGCGTACGGCCCGCCGGGAGGCGGCGGCGGGTATCCCACGGGGGAGCCGGGTGGGAACGGCGGTCGCCCCGGATCGGCCCTCGGGACCGGATGCCCGGGAGCCGCCGGTGGGTACCCGGGCACGGGCGGCGCGACCGGATGGCCGGGGCCCGCCGGATAAGGGCCGCCCGCATGACCGCCGGCCCCATGGGGACCGGCCGCCGGGCCGCCGTGGGGGCCGGGGGGCGGAGGGTGGGGGAACGGGCCCTGGCCGCTTCGGTACAGGCCGGGAGGCGTGGCGTCGGGGCCGTCGGCGGGGCCGTAGAGGCGGGTATGCCGCTGCCGGCCGTCGTCGTCGCCCGAGGAGGGGAAGGGCTGTTGTGGCGGCGGGGACGAGGGTGGCGGCGGTGGATACTGTCCGTTGACTGCCAAGCTGTCTTCCCCTTACCCCGTTTGTCCTGACCGGGACAAACCAGCCGGACCTTTACCGTATTTGGGGCAGAAGCATACTGATTTATCACCCGTCACGAATGTCGGCCTGATCCGTTACTCAGTGAAATCGTGCAAGGTGATCTCCGCAATGTGGCGGACCGATCAAGGCACTGTGTCCTAGCTTCAAAGCATGAATCTGCAGCAGCTCCGCTACGTTGTGGCGACTGCGGAGCACCGCACCATGACAGACGCCGCCAGGTCTCTGTACATCGCGCAACCCGCGCTTTCCCGCGCGATCAGGGACCTGGAGCGTGAACTCGGAATGACGTTGTTCGCGCGTTCCGGTCGTGGCGTGGTCGTCACGGCCCAGGGACGCCGGGTCGTCAAACTCGCGAAGGAGGCATTAGACGCCGTTCATGAGATCGAGTCGCTGGCGGGGCACGGCCGTTCGGCCGACACCGACCTTCGGATCGCGCTGACGCCGAGCCTGGAGCCGGCGCTCGCCACGCGACTCCTGCCCGCGTACGCCGAGCGGAACCCCGCGGTACGCGTGCACATCGTGCGCTGTGACGGACGTGACGGTGTGGTGAGCGCCGTCAGGGACCAGCGGGCCGATCTCGGCCTGACCGACCTGCCGGTCCCGGCCGACCTGATCGGCCATCCGCTGGAACGCCAGGAGATCGTGCTCGTCTCCCCTCCTGGCCTCGACCTCCCCGACACGGTGCCGATGGCCCGGCTGACCGGCATGCGGCTGGTGCTCCCCAAGCGGGGCAGCGCCAGGCGCAGGGAGTTCGACGCGATGTTCGCCAAGTACGGCGTGCGGCCGGTGACCGCCGCCGAGACCGACGAGCGGGGCAGCTCGCTGGCCCACGTCCGCGCGGGGTTGGGTTCCCTGCTCGGATACCGCGGGCTGACCGAGCAGGCCCTGCGCGCCGGGCTGGTGATCCGTTCGTTGGACCCACCCGTCCGGCGGGTGATCGCCATCGTGCACGCCCGTCGCCGCCTCCCCCTGATCGTCCAGGACTTCCTGGCGCTCGCCGAGGGGGGCAGCGCGGCCTAGCGCCGCCGTCTCATCCAGTGGGAGCGTTCCAACGCTCAGCAGCAGTACAGCAAGCCGGTGCCGGGTGGGGCGGCACCGCCGGGCGCGGGCTCCGCGCCGGGATGACGTTCTCCCGGTCGGCGTCGAGCGGCGGACGGCACGAGCCGGACCGCGTCGCCCGTGATCGATCCCGCGGTTGTCGTCACTGATCCTGCGGGCCTTCCAGAACCGCCTCCCTGACCGCCCCGTTGACCGCCTTATCGACCGCACGCCCGGCAGGCCGGGACGCCGGTCCGGCGTAGAGCGCGGGGACGGTCGTCAGCGGCAGGCGTACCACCGCCCGCAACCCCTGCCCTGCTCCGCCGTCTTGAGAGCCACCCTCCTGAGAGCCGCCCGCGGACTCCAGATGGACGCTGCCGCCGTGGGCCCGCACGGTCTCGCGGACGATGGCCAGGCCCAGCCCCGCGCCGCCCTCGTCGCGGCTGCGCGCGGTGTCCAGCCGGGTGAAGCGGTCGAAGACGCGTTCCCGGTCGGTCTCGGGGATGCCGGGGCCGTCGTCGGTGACGGTGAGCAGCGCCGCCGTACCCTCGGCGCGCAACTCGACCGCCACCCCGGCCTGGGCGTGCCGCACCGCGTTGTCCACCAGGTTGGTCAGCACCCGGCCCAGGTCGAGCGCGTCGCCGGTGACCGACAGGCCGCCGTCCACGACGGCGCAGGAGACCGTGACCGGGCTGTCGGCGTAGCGTTCGACGCCCTGGCGTACCAGCCCTTCGAGGTCCACCGGCTCGCGGCGGGCCGGGATGCCGCCGCGCTCGTCCAGCCGGGCCAGCGCGAGCAGGTCCTCGGCCAGGCGGGACAGCCGCATCGCGTCCTCCAGGACGCCCTCGGCGGTCTCCCGCCAGTCCTGGCCCTCCGGATGCCCGAGCGCGACCTCCAGTTGCAGCCTGATGCTGGCCAGCGGGCTGCGCAGCTCGTGGGCGGCGTCGGAGACCAGCGCCCGCTGCCGGGTGTCGGCCTCCTCCAGCCGGGTGAGCATGTCGTTCAGTGTCCTGGCCAGGCTGTGCACCTCGTCGTGGGCCTCGGGCACGGGCAGCCGCCGGGAGCGGGCCGTGCCGGAGATCTCGGCCGCGCCCCTGCGCAGCGCGGAGATGGGCCGCAGCGTGCCGCCGACGACCATCCAGCTCACCACGGCCAGCAGGACCACCAGGAGCGGCGTGCCGAACAGCAGCACCTGCGTCGCGGCGGCCAGGCTCTTCTCCACCTCGGCGATCGAGCGCGCGGCGATCACCACCCGGCCGTGGTCGGCGGACACCGCGACAACGCGCAGCCGCCCGGGGATGCCGTAGGGGGCGCCGTCCAGGTCGCGGGCCCGGTCGGACCTGATCGCCTGGGCGCGGGCGGTGGCGCTGAGCAGCGGTACCAGCCGGTCGGTGCCGACCGTGGCGTGCATCACCCGCCCGCCCGGCTCGATGACCTGGATGAGCGTCCCGTCGGGGTTGCTCAGCTCGGGCGGCAGCCGCCCGGCGTCGGCGTCGGCGCGCACCCGGTTGGCGCGCTGCAGGGCCGAGTCGTCGACGGTGGCGGTCAGCGACCTGCCGAGCAGCCCGAGCAGCACCCAGGCGGAGATGGCGAGCGCCAGGGCGAGCACCGCCGCCGCCGCGGCCGTCACCCGGAAGCGCAGGCTCTTACGCCGCCACCAGCGCCCGGCCGAGCCCGGCTCAGCCGCCATCGCCGACCAGCCGGTAGCCCGCGCCGCGCACGGTCTGCAGGGCGCTCCTGCCGAACGGGACGTCGATCTTCCTGCGCAGGTAGCCCACGTACACCTCCACCACGTTGGGGTCGGTGTCGAAGGTGTCCCAGACGTGCTCAAGGATCTCCGACTTGGAGACCACCTCGTCGTGGCGGCGCAGCAGGAACTCCAGCAGCGCGAACTCCCGGGGCGTCAGCTCGATCTCGGTCCGCCCCCGGGCCACCCGCCGGCTGGCCGGGTCGAGCTCCAGGTCGCCGGATCGCAGCACGGCGGGGCGGCGGCCCGCGCCGCGCCGCAGCAGCGCCCGCAGCCGGGCCACCAGCACCACGTAGGAGAACGGCTTGGTGAGGTAGTCGTCCGCGCCGAGGTCCAGGCCGTCGGCCATGTCGTACTCGCCGTCCTTGGCGGACAGCATCAGGATCGGCACCCAGTTCTCCTCGGCGCGCAGCGTCTTGCAGACGTTGTAGCCGGAGATCCGCGGCAGCATGATGTCGAGCACGATCACGTCGTACTGGCCCTGCCTGGCCATGTGCAGGCCGTCCTCGCCGTCGTGCGCGAGGTCCACGGCGAACCCCTCCGCGGAGAGCCCCCGCTGGAGCGCGGCGGCCATCCGCCGCTCGTCCTCGACGACGAGAACCCGCATCCGATGACCTCCTGAAACCGCACGTGTCCCCCCATCCTGGTCAATCCGGCTGAGACCGGGCTGAGAACGCTGAGAGATCTCTCAGCCTGAGACACCTCTCAGTCTGTCTCAGCTTGGGCACAGCGACGACCGCGCAGGCTTCGTTGTGACCGGCCGCCCATCCGCGGCCGGCGACATACGGTTAAGGAGTGAGATGTCGTCCAACGTTCACGACACGGGACCGCTCAGGGAGTCTCGCAAGTCCAGGGGCCGTGCCGTGAGGTGGGGTGTGCCGATCGCCGCGGTCGCCGTGATCGCCGCGGCCGTGGGCACCGGGCCGGTCATCGCGGCCGTGCGGGGCACTCCGGCCCTGCCCGACCGCACCGCCGGGCAACTGCTCGCCGAGGCCGCGGGCGCCGCCCGGTCGGGGCAGTTCCCGCCGATGTCCGGCACCGTCCTGCAGACGTCCTCCCTCGGCCTGCCCTCCATGCCCGCGCAGTCCGCCGACCCCACCTCGCCGCTGTCGCTGCTGACCGGAGCGCACGAGTTCAAGGTCTGGTACGGCGGCGCCGGCCGCCAGCGGGTCGCCTTCCTCGGCCGGATGAGCGAGACCAACCTGATCAAGAACGGTGACCGGGTCTGGCTGTACGAGAGCGGGGGCAACAAGGCCACCAGGCTGAAGGTGGCCGACTCCCTGCTGGCGGGCGAAGAGCGCGGCCGCAAGCATCCGCTGGGCGGGCGGGCGGTGCCCACCGACCTGACGCCGCAGGCGCTGTCGGCGCAGTTGCTGGACGCGATCGACGAGCACACCGCGGTGGGGGTGAGCAACGACGTGAAGGTGGCCGACCGCGCCGCCTACCAGCTCACGTTCGCCCCCAAGTCGCCCGACTCGCTGGTCAAGGAGATCAGGGTCGCCTTCGACGGCGAGACCTACGTGCCGCTGCGCTTCCAGGTCTATGCCAAGGACTCGATCGAGCCGGCGTTCGAGACGGGCTTCACCTCGGTGACCTTCACCCCGCCCGCGCCGGAGAACTTCACGTTCACCCCGCCCGCGGGCGCGAAGGTGACGCAGGAGACCATCGGCGACAAGGACGTGGAGAAGGCCGAGGACCGCGCGCTGCGGCGGCTGGGCCACGGCGGCGAGGACAAGGCGGGCAAGGAGGGCAAGGAGTCCAAGGACGGCGGCAAGGCCGGTCCGTCCGCCCCGGACACGGGCGAGATCACCGTCCACGGCAGCGCCTGGACGAGCGTGATCGAGGCGCCGCTGCGGACCTCCGACCTCACCGAGAAGCCGCGCGACGGCGCCGGGAGCGAGGTGGCGGGCTTCGGCGAGGCCGTGCTGTCGGCGGCCAAGCCGGTCAGCGGCGCCTGGGGCAACGGCCGCCTGATCCAGACCAAGCTGATCACCGTCCTGCTGACCGACGACGGCCGGGTGCTGGCCGGCGCGGTCGGGCCGCAGGCGCTGTACGAGGCGGCCGGCCGGAAGTGAGCACCATGACGCCGGGAGAGACACCCCTCCTGGCGGGGGAGCGCGACATCGCGGGCCCGGCGAAGGCCGGGCCCGCGGGGCCGCGCGGCGAGTTCCGGGAGGCGCCCGAGGCGGCGTCCCCGTCCCCCGGCCAGGGCACCACCCGCGGGCACGTGATCGTCACCCGCGGTCTGACCAAGCGCTTTCGCAGCGGGCAGGTCGCGGTGGACACCCTCGACCTCGCCGTGCCGCGCGGCTCGGTCTTCGGGTTCCTCGGCCCCAACGGCTCGGGCAAGACCACCACGATCCGGATGCTGCTCGGGCTGGTCACCCCCTCCGGCGGCGACTGCGAGCTGCTGGGGGTGCCCATGCCGGGCGGGCTGGCCGAGGCGCTGCCCCGGGTGGGGGCGGTCGTGGAGGGGCCCGCATTCTACCCCTATCTGAGCGGCGCGGCCAACCTGCGCCGCCTGGACGCTGCGGACCCGTCGGCCGACCGGCGCACCGCCCGCGAGCGGATCGCCCTGGCCCTGGACCGGGTGGGACTGGCCGCCGCGGCGGGCAAACGCTACCGGGCCTACTCGCTGGGCATGCGCCAGCGGCTGGCCATCGCCGCCGCGCTGCTGGGCCCGCGCGAGCTGCTGATCCTCGACGAGCCGACCAACGGGCTCGACCCGGCGGGCACCCGCGAGGTGCGGGCGCTGATCCGGCAGGTGGCCGCCGCGGGCACCACCGTGTTCGTCTCCTCCCATCTGCTGTCCGAGGTCGAGCAGATGTGCACGCACGTGGGCGTGATGCGCACGGGCCGCCTGGTCGCGCACGGCCCCATCGAGGAACTTCGAGCAGGGCGCGAGCCGCGGATCAAGGTCGAGACGCCGGACGTGGGCCTGGCGGCGGGCGTCCTGGCCGGGCTGGGGCTGGCCGACCCGCGTTCCGGCGCGGGCGAGGTGAGCGTGGCGCTCGGCACGGCGGCCCCCGACCTGGTGTGCGCGGCCCTGGTCACGGCCGGGGTGGCGGTACACGGGCTGGCGGTCCTGCGGCCGAGCCTTGAGGAAGTGTTCGTGGGCCTGACCGGGGAGGGCTTCGATGTCGACGGTTGAGGTCCCGGCCGCCGGGACGGCGACGCCCACGGGAGTGGCGGCCGATCGGGAGCGGGCCGCCGCGCGGGCTCCCCGGGCGGCCGGAAGCGTGTGGCGGCTGCTGGGCTCGGAGCTGGGCCTGACCTTCCGCCGCCCGCGCAACCTGGCCATGCTCGGGGTGCTGGCCGCGGTGCCGGTGGTGATCGGCGTGGTGCTGCGCACGCTCGGCGGCGATGACGAGGTCGCGAGCGAGATGGTCCTCATGGTCGCGGGCAACGGGCTGGCCCTGGCGTTCGTCTCGCTGTACGTGCTGGTGCCGCTGCTGCTGCCGCTGATCGTGGGCGTGGTCGCCGGTGACGCCATCGCCGGGGAGGCGTCCATCGGGACGCTGCGCTACCTGCTGACCGCCCCGGCGGGGCGGACCAGGCTGCTGGCCGTGAAGTACGTCAACGCCGCGCTGTTCGGGCTGGCCGCCACGGCGGTGGTGGCGGTCTCCGCGCTGATCGTGGGCCTGGCGCTGTTCCCGGTGGGGCGGGTGACGCTGCTGTCGGGCAGCACCATCCCGCTGGCGGAGGGGCTGTTGCGCATCCTGGTCGCGGTCGGCTACGTCGCGGCGGGGATGGCGGCGCTGGCCGCGCTCGCGCTGGCCTTCTCCACGCTGACCGAGGCGCCGATCGGCGCCATCGCGGCCACCGCGGTGATCCTGATCATCTCTCAGGTGCTCTCGGCCATCCCGCAGCTCGCCCCGCTGGACCCGTACCTGCTGACGTCGTGGCTGAACGACTTCGACGGGGTGCTGCGCGATCCGGTGGCCACCGAGGCGATGACCCAGGGGCTGCTGGTCTTCCTGTGCTATGCCGTGGTGTTCGGCTCGATCGCCTGGGCGCGGTTCGGCGGCCGGGACATCACGGCCTGAGCGGCGCGGGACCCTTCGCTCCGGGAGGGTGGCGAAGGGCCCCGCGCTCGGCCGGCGTCAGGCGCGTGACCGCCGCAGGCCGAACAGCCCGATGACGGTGCCGATCACACCGGCGGCGATGCCGACCCCGGCGAGGATCCGCGCGGTGTTGTCGGAGCCGCCGGTCCCGGCGCCGCGCACCGCCACGGCGGCCATCGAGGGGGTGGCCGCCGCGGCCGGGCTCGCCGCGGGCGCGCCTTCGGCCGCCGCCGGGACCAGCTTGAGCACCGGCGCCGGGCGCTCCGGCTCCGAGCCGTCGGCCTTCGGCTCGTCGTCCCACTCGACGACCTCGCCGGAGGAGTAGGTCTGGGTCGCGGGGAAGATCAGCCGGTCGGTGTCCTTGGGCATGAACCCCATGGACACCTCGAACTCCTGGAACTGCCCCGCCTCGATCTTCCCGCCGGACCAGGTGATCTTCGTGACCGCCTCGGTGATCTCGCCGTGCTCGGTGGTGACCGGCTTGGCCAGTTTGCTCTCGTGCACGTCCACCTTCCAGCCGCCGACCGGACGTACCGAGACGAAGGGGAGCGGGTGGTTGATGGGCAGGTGGACCTCGACCTTGGTGGTGGCGGCGTCGTCCCGCTCGTTGGGGACCCGGAACGCGACCTTGGTGAACCCGCCCTGCTCGGCGCTGCCCGGGTTGACGGTCACGTGGGCGAGGGCGGGCACGGCCAGCCCGACGGTGAGGGCGGTCGTGGCGGCGGCGAGCGCGGCGGCGCGGCGCAGGACGGCGAGGCGCCGGTGCGGCTTCGGGGACATCGTGGTTCTCCACTTCGGGAACGTAGGGGGGCACGCCGCCGGCATCGGTGGCCGTCGGCGTGGCGAAAAGGGAAAGGCGCGTCAGAAGCGGGGGAGTGGAGGGCCCCTGCGGGCGACCGCGCCGTGCAGTGGGCCGCGACCGGGAACGGCCCGCGGCTCGCGGGCCGGGAGCGGCACGGCGAGCGGCCCCCGGCCAGTGTACGGCGGCGCGCCGAGCAGCCGGGCGAGCGCCGCCGCGCCCGCGCGGCGGGCGGCGGCGCCGAGGTGGCGCAGCACCGACCACAGCACGGCCTCGCCCCGGGCCAGCCAGAGCCCGGTGATCAGCGAGGCGGCCAGGTGGGCGACGAGCATGCCGAGGCCGGTGCCGCCGGGCCCCTCGTGCGGGTGCGGGTCGGCGGCCGAGGGCTGCGGGGGCAGGCCGATGTACTCGTGCGGGGTCAGCGAGGAGGCCGCGCCGGAGGCGAACGAGAACAGCTCGTGCAGGCCGAGCTGCAGGCCCATCAGCACGAGGCTGATGGTGCTGGTCGAGCGCTCCCGCCCGGCGAGGGCCAGCGCGGTGAGCAGCGCCCCGCCGCCGCCCGCGGCCATCGCCCACGGAACCGGCCCCGCTCCGCCCGCCAGCCGGTGCCCGAGGGCGGCGAGGATCACACAGACGGCGGAGAAGGCCGCCGCCCGCGTGCAGCGGAGGGGTAAGCGGGCGCCCATGTGAGGCACATGTTCTCACGCCGGTCGCCCGCCCGATACGACGCGCCCTATATCAGGGGATGCCCGGGTTTGCGGAAACTTGTACTGGTATGCAGAGATCGGCTGACCGCCCGAGGCATTGCGGTTTAGGGTTGCGGCGATCGTTCAATCCGATTCGCGATACCTGTTCGGCACGCGTCATGCTCGGCGTGACGGGACGCTAGGTGGTGACCATGCGGCATTTCCTGGGCCTGCTTCTCGGAATCGTGCTCACCGCGGGGATCTTGGGCGGGGCCGGCTGGGCCACGGCATGGGCGATGGGGGACGGGCACATCGCGCCGCTGGCCTCCGGCTCGGAATTGTGGACCGCGCTCGGCGTGATGGCGGGCGTCGGGCTCGTCCTGGGCCTGGTGGTCGCCGGGCGGGTCTCGCCGCTCGCCGCGTTCGTCCCCTCACTCGCGCTGCTGGCCTGGACGGTCGTGTACGCGCTGGACATGAACCGGGCCATCTCGCTGATCCCGGTCGGCCACTCGACGCACCCGGTGGTGGCCCAGATGGCGAACGGCTGCAAGTTCCTGCTCGCCTCGGGCGTCTTCACGCTGCTCGGCGTCCTGCTCTTCATCCCGGTGCTGCTGCCCTCCCGCTGGGCCGGCCGCCACGAGGAGGAGGAAGAAGAGGAGGACTACGAGGAGTCGCAGCAGGGCGCGTACTACTGACCTGCGCCCATTGACCTGCGCCTACCGATCTGTACCTATTGATCTGGGGCCTGCGCGCCCCTGGCGTACAGGCGGGCCACCACGTCCTCGATGGAGGACTCCTCCGGCGCGGTGGCGCGCAGGTCGTCGATGCCGCCCTCGAAGGCCAGCCGCCCGTGGTCGATCAGCATCACCCGGTGGCACAGCCGCTCGATGTCGCCCATGTCGTGGGTGGTCAGCAGCACGGTGGTGCCGCGCTCGGCGTTGAGCGAGCGCAGGAAGCCGCGCATCGCGGCCTTGCTCACCACGTCGAGCCCGATCGTCGGCTCGTCCAGGACCAGCACCCGCGGGTCGTGCAGCAGCGCGGCGGTGATGTCGCCGCGCATCCGCTGCCCCAGGCTGAGCTGGCGGACCGGGGTGCGCAGGAACTCGCCGAGGCCGAGCAGTTCGGTCAGCTCGTCCAGCCGCCGCTTGAAGGCCACGCGATCTACTTTGTAAAGGTGCCGGATCAGTTCAAAGCTGTCCCGCAGCGGCAGGTCCCACCACAGCGTCGTCCGCTGCCCGAAGACCACTCCGATCCGGCGGGCCAGCGCCGTCCGCCGCCGCGCCGGGTCCAGCCCGGCCACCTGGATGCGCCCTGAGCTGGGCGCGAGGATGCCGGTGAGCATCTTGATCGTGGTGGACTTGCCCGCGCCGTTGGGCCCCAGGTAGCCGACGAACTCCCCGGCGCGCACGGTGAAGCTCAGGTTCTGGACGGCGTGCACCACCCGCCGCTCGCGGCGCAGCAGCCCGGTGCGCCTGCTGATCGTGAAGGTGCGCCCGACCTCCTGGACCTCGATCATCGGGGCCTGCCCGGCCGGTGTCGTCGTGGTCATCGCCTGCTCAACTCCCTGTCGATCGGTAACGGCGGATTCCGGCGCGCCAGGCCAGCACCGCGACCAGGGCAAGGGCCAGGGCGGCGAGCGGGGAGGCGTAGCGCAGCCAGTGCGGCAGGCCGAGCGGGTCGCCCCGGCCGAGGACCAGCAGCGCGGGCTGCCAGTTGACGAACGCGAGCGGCACGATGAACGTCACCGCCCGTACCAGCTCCGAGCCGTAGACGCTGAGCGGGTACTGGGTCAGCGAGGACCCGCCGTAGGTGAAGGCGTTGGCCACCTCGGGCGCGTTGATCAGCAGGAACTGCACCGCGCCGGCGATCGCGAAGATCGACGTGAAGATCGCCACCCCGCAGACGATCATCACCGGGATCATCCAGGCCCGCGACCACGGCACGTCCAGCCCGCCCAGCGCCAGGCCCAGCACGACCGCCGCCTGGGTGATCCTGCCGAACCGCTGGACGTTGAAACGGTCCACCGCCATCTGCAGGAACGCGGCGGCGGGACGGATCAGCATGACGTCGAAGCTGCCCGCCTTGATGTGCGTGCTCAGCCGGTCGACGTTGCCGAACAGCATGTCGGCCACGGCGAAGGACACCCCCGCCGTGCCGTACAGGAACATCACCTCCGGCAGGGTGAACCCGCCGAGCGTGGTGGTGTGCGAGAAGATGACCCAGATGGCCAGGATGTCCAGGGCGTTGACGGTCAGCGAGCCCAGCGTGAGCAGCGCCAGCGACACCGGGTACTGCGCGGAGGCGCGCATCCAGGTCCAGGCCAGCAGCGCGTAGACCCTAACCACCCTGGATCACCACCTTGCGGCGGGCCGCGCGGGTGAGCAGCGCCCCGAGCGCGAGGATGACGGCCGCCCACCCGGACTGGAAGGCCAGCGCGCCGGCCACGTCGGTCTTGCCGAGGTAGACGTCGGCGGGCACCTGGACCATCGCGGCCCAGGGCAGCGCGTTGGTGACCGTGCCGAGCCAGCCGGGCATGATGTTCAGCGGCACCACCATGCCGCTGAAGAAGAGGCTGAGCACCAGGGAGACCTGGGCCGTGCCGCGGTCGTCGAGGATCCAGCAGGCCGACAGGTCCACCAGGTAGCGCAGGCCGAAGCTGACCACGATGCCGAGCAGCATGCTGAGGGCGAAGGCCGCCCAGGTCGCCGCCGAGGACGGGAAGACCAGGCCGAACAGCAGGGCGCCCACGATGGTGGGCGGGATGCTGCGCAGCAGGAACAGGTAGACGGCCCGGCCGAGGTCGTCGGCCAGCAGCCAGCCCTGCAGCGAGGCCGGGCGCAGCAGGTCGATCGCGGCGTCGCCGGACCGGATGCGCTCGGCCATGCCGAGGCCGCCGCCGAACAACTGCATCGGGCCGATGAAACCCTGGGTGAGGAAGCAGAAGGTGACGGCGTCGGTGACGTCGTACCCGGCCAGGCCGGGCCGCGCCTGCCACAGGGCGATCAGGACGTAGGCGCGCAGGATGCCGAAAACGGTGTTGGTGAAGGCGCCGGCGAGGGCGGCGGCGCGGTAGGCCGAGTGGCGGCGAAAGCCGTACCAGGCGATGCGGGCGTAGAGCTGGAAGACTGCCTCCCCGGGGGCACGCGCGGGCGCGGCGGCGCACGGCGGGTTGCGGACAAGCGTTCCATCGTGCCGTGACCTGGGTCGGCGGGCAACTCGGTTTCGGCCTCGCCCGCGTGATGCCGCGTTTGCGGGGTAGCGGACTGCAGCGGACATCCGGTCCGGACGAAGGCCCGTGACCGGGCGCGGGGAGAGGGGACCGACGCGACGGCGGAGCGGCCCGCTTCGCCGGAAGTGCCTTCATGGAGGTTCGGCATGCGGTCTGACATCGACGTGGACGTGTCCCCGGACTATCCCGTGAGCTGGCAGGCCGCCGCGATGAACGCGCTGATGCGGGGCACGATGAAGCCGATGTCCAGCCTGTTGCTGCGGCATCCGGCGGCGCTCACCGTGGCCTGCCGGGCGGTGGAGCTGGCCCAGCACCTGCCGGGGCGGCTGCCGGAGGACGTGACGGTGACCGAGGAGGGCATCGGCGCGTGCGGCGGTGAGTGGGTGCGCACGGCGGACGGCGCCCCCGATGGGGGGTCGGCGGGGAAGAGGGCGGTGCTGTACTTCCACGGCGGCGCGTACTTCATCTGCTCGCCCGCGACCCACCGGTCCATCACCTGGCGGCTGTCGGCGGCGGCGGCGCGTCCGGTGCTCGCGCTGGACTATCGGCAGGGGCCGGTGCACACGCTGGCGGAGTCCCTGGAGGACGCGCACGCGGCCTACCGCTGCCTGCTGGATCGCGGGTTCGCCGCGGGCGACATCGTGCTGGCCGGGGATTCGGCGGGCGGTCATCTGACGCTGGCCACCCTGCTGTCGCTGCGCGACCGCGGGATGCCGCTGCCCGCCGCGGGGATCTGCCTGTCGCCGTGGGCGGACCTGACCGACACCCCGCGCCGGTTCAACCGGTGGATGGATCCGGTGCTGCCCGTCGGGCGGGTGGAGTGGCTGGCCCGGCGCTGGACCGACGGCCTGGACCCGCACGATCCGCTGGTGTCACCGGCCTACGGCGACTACAGCGGCCTGCCGCCGTTGATGATCGTCACCGGCTCGACCGAGGTGCTGCGGGACGAGGCCCGCCGGGTCGCGCTGCGCGCCCGCCGCGCGGGGGTGCCGGTCACCTACGAGGAGTGGCGCAGGATGCCGCATGTCTTCGCGTTGCTGGCCGACGTCCTGCCAGAAGCGCGGCTGGTCTTCGGCCACATCGCCCGTTTCCTGGGCGCGGTACCGGTTGCGGCGGCGGCCGGACGGTCCGGCTGAACCGGACGTCTCGGCCGGATGCCGGGCCGGGATGATTTGCCCATAGGCTTCCGGACGTGGTGAGCGACTCATACCGGCGTTGGTGGCCTCCGCGCGGTGTGCGCGCGGATCTGCTGATCGCGGCCGGTATCGCGGTGGCGTCGGTGGTGGCCGGGGTCGCCGGCGCGCCGGGTCCGGCGTGGCCGTACGGCTTCGGGCTCGCGCTGGTGGCCGCGGCGGCGGTGCCCGCCCGCCGGCGGTGGCCGGTGGGGGCGTCGGTGGTCGTGCTGGCGGCGACGCTGGCCTATTTCGCGCTGGGCAACCCGATGAATCCGATGGTGCTGGCGTACATGGTGATGCTGTACACGCTGGCCGAGGTGCGGGGGATCGCGGTGTCCGCGGTGTTCGTCGTGGCGGTGGTCGCCGGGCTGGTCTGGTCCGAGTCGGCGGAGGACTCCCAGGGCGACATCTTCCGCGCGGTGGGCTGGCTGCTGACCGCGGCGGCGGCCGGCGCGGTGGCCCGGCAGCGCAACAGCACGATCGCGCAGGCCGAGCGGCGGGCCCGCGCCGAGGAACGGCTGCGCATCGCCCGTGACCTGCACGACGCGCTGGGGCACCGGTTGTCGCTGATCAACGTCCAGGCCGCGGCGGCGCTGCACCGGCTGGGGGAGCACCCCGAGCGGGCGGAGTCGGCGCTGGCCGCGATCAAGGAGGCCAGCCGGGAGGCGCTGGGCGACCTGCGCGCCACGCTGGGGATGTTGCGCCAGGCCGACGAGCGGGCCCCCACCGGGCCGCCGCCCGCCGTCGCCCCGGCCACGCTGGAGGCGGCCGAGGTGGGCGGCGCGGAGCGGCCGGGGATGGCGGCGCTGGACCGGCTGATCGCCGGGGCGCGGGAGACCGGCCTTGCGGTACGGCTGCGCGTGGAGTGCGGCCGGGCGGCGGTGCCGGCGCTCGCGCCCGAGGTGGACCAGGCCGTGTACCGCATCGTGCAGGAGGCGCTGACCAACGTGACCCGCCACTCGGGGGCCGGTTCGGCGGCGGTGGAGATCGAGTTCGACGACGGGAGCGGGCAGGTGACGGTTCGGGTGGACGATGACGGGTCGGCCGTTCCCGGGCCGCCCGGGCACGGGATCCGGGGAATGCGCGAACGCGCCGCGGCGCTGGGCGGCGAGCTGGCGACGGGGCCGCTGGCGGGCGGCGGGTTCGGGGTCAGCGCCCGGCTGCCGGTGCGGGGGGCGGGATGATCCGGGTGCTGCTGGCCGATGACCAGACGCTGGTCAGGGCCGGTTTCCGGTCGATCCTCACCGGCGAGGACGACATCGAGGTGGTCGGCGAGGCGGGCGACGGCGAGGAGGCCGTGCGGCTGGCCCGAGAGCTACGCCCTGACGTGGTGCTGATGGACATCAGGATGCCGCGCCTGGACGGGCTGGAGGCCACCCGCAAGATCGTCTCCGACGGGCGGCTGGAGTCGGTCCGCGTGGTGATCCTCACCACGTTCGAGCTGGACGACTACGTCTACGGGGCGCTGAAGGCGGGCGCGGGCGGGTTCCTGGTGAAGGACACCGAGCCGATGGAGCTGATCCACGCCGTGCGCGTGGTGGCCCGCGGCGACGCGCTGATCGCCCCGTCGGTCACCAGGCGGCTGATCGCGGAGTTCGCCGGGCGGGTGCGGCGGCCCGCGCCGGGGCCGGAGTTCGCGGCGCTGACCGAGCGGGAGCGCGAGGTGATGACGCTGATCGGCTCGGGCCTGAGCAACGACGAGATCGCCGCCCGGCTGGTGCTCAGTCCCGCCACGGTCAAGACCCACGTGAGCCGGATCATGACCAAGCTGCGGGCCAGGGACCGGGCGCAGGTGGTGGTGCTGGCGTACGAGGGGGGCCTGATCACGCCGGGCTGGCTGGGCTGAACCGACCGGCCGCGTCCGGGCGCCCGGCGGGCACCGCTTATCCTGCATCGGTACCGAACCCCGGATGAGGAGGGCCGATGGGGGAGGAGATCGTCCCGGACAGGGCCGGCGCGGCGCTGGAGCTGTCCGGCGTCGGAGTGCGGGTGAGCGGCCGGTGGCTGATCGGCGAGATCGACTGGCGGGCGGGGTACGGCGAGCACTGGGTGATCCTCGGCCCGAACGGCGCGGGCAAGACCACGATGCTGTCGGTGGCCGCCTCGGTGCGCCATCCCACCACCGGTACGGCCCATGTGCTCGGACATCGGCTGGGCCGGGTGGACCTGCGTGAGCTGCGCGGGCACATCGGCCTGGTCGCGGCCAGCCAGGGCCTGGTCGATGAGGCGCTGATGGAGGAGGAGCACGCCACCGCGCACACCGTGGTACTGACGGGGCACACCGGCACCGCCGCCCCGCTGTGGGACCGCTACGGCCCGGCCGAGCATGAGCGGGCGCACCGGCTGCTGGCCGAGCTGGGCTGCAAGGACCTCGCCGAACGGCCGTTCGGGGTGTGCTCGCAGGGCGAGCGGGCCAGGATCCGCGTGGCGCGGGCGCTGATGGCCGACCCGGCGATCGTGTTCCTGGACGAGCCGTCGGCCGGGCTGGACCTTCCGGCCCGCGAGGACCTGATCGTGGCGGTGGAGGATCTGGCGCGGGCCCGCCCGGAGCTGACGACGGTCACCGTGACCCATCACCTGGAGGAGGTCCCGGCCACCACCACGCACGCGCTGCTGATGCGCGAGGGGCGGGTGCTGACCGCCGGGGCGGTGGGCGAGGTGCTGACCGGGGCGTGGCTGTCGGAGTGCTTCGGCCGCCCGCTGGCCCTGGACCGGGTGGAGGGCCGCTGGTACGTGCGCGCGCTGCGCGTGTGAACGGCTCCGCCTGCGCGTGTGAACGGCTCCGCCGTGGCGGGGGCTGTGCCCTGCCTTCCGTCACGGCGGAGCCGCCCCTGGCCGGCGGGGTCCGGTCCCGGAAAGGGGAGCCGTTGAGCGGCCCGGGACCGGACCCCGTCACATCGTCGTCTCGGTGAGCCCCTTGCGTGAGCTTTCCGGCAGGGCCCTTCAGTGGGCCATGTCGAACTGCTCCTCCTCGGTGGAGCCGCGCAGCGCGGTGGTCGAGGAGTCGGGCGAGATCGCCGTGCTGACCAGGTCGAAGTACCCGGTGCCGACCTCGCGCTGGTGGCGCGTGGCGGTGTAGCCGCGCCGCTCGGCGGCGAACTCCGCCTCCTGCAGGCCCACGTACGCGGGCATGCCGTTCTCGGCGTAGCCGCTGGCCAGGTCGAACATCGAGTAGTTGAGCGAGTGGAAACCGGCCAGCGTGATGAACTGGAACTTGTAGCCCATGTGGCCGAGCTCGCGCTGGAACTTGGCGATGGTCGAGTCGTCCAGGTGGCGCTTCCAGTTGAAGGACGGCGAGCAGTTGTAGGCGAGCATCTGGTCGGGGTACTCGGCCTTGATCGCCTCGGCGAACGTGCGGGCCACGTCCAGGTCGGGGGTGGAGGTCTCCATCCACAGCAGGTCGGAGTGGGGCGCGTAGGCCAGGCCGCGGGCGATGCAGGCCGCGACGCCGTTGCGGACCCGGTAGAAGCCCTCCGCCGTCCGCTCGCCGGTGGTGAACTGCTGGTCGCGCGGGTCGACGTCGCTGGTCAGCAGGGTCGCCGCCTGGGCGTCGGTGCGGGCCACGATGATGGACGGGACGCCGCACACGTCGGCGGCCAGCCGGGCGGCGTTGAGCGTCTTGATGTGCTGCCCGGTCGGGATGAGAACCTTCCCGCCGAGGTGGCCGCACTTCTTCTCCGAGGCGAGCTGGTCCTCCCAGTGCACGCCGGCCGCTCCGGCGGCGATCATGCCCTTCATCAGCTCGAAGGCGTTGAGCACGCCGCCGAACCCGGCCTCGGCGTCGGCGACGATCGGGGCCAGCCAGTGCGGCGCGTCGGTGGCCTCCTCCGACCAGGTGATCTGGTCGGCGCGCAGCAGCGCGTTGTTGATCCGGCGCACCACGGCGGGCACCGAGTTGGCCGGGTAGAGGCTCTGGTCGGGGTAGGTCTGCGCGCCGAGGTTGGCGTCCGCGGCCACCTGCCAGCCGGACAGGTAGATCGCCTTGAGGCCGGCCTTGACCTGCTGGACGGCCTGGTTTCCGGTGAGTGCGCCGAGCGAGTGGACGTAGTCCTCGGTGTTGAGCAGGTTCCACAGGCGTTCGGCGCCGAGCCTGGCCAGTGTGTGCTCCTCCTGCACCGATCCACGCAGCCTGATGACGTCTTCGGCGGTGTAGGTGCGTTCCACTCCGGCCCAGCGTGGGTCGGTCTCCCACTCGTGCCGGAGCTCTTCGGCCGCTCCCTTGAGGCGATTCATCATGAGTCAGCTCCTTGTCGTCCCCTGGGTGCTTGCTATGAGTTTGGGCGGATTGCCGGACCTGTTAACAGACCTGCTGGGCGAAAGAACGTCAGATCTTCTCTTATCAGGAAGATTGGGCTGCCTTGGGCGGTGAAGAAATAGTAAGTTTCCGCTATGGACTAGACCAATCCGATGGCAGGCACGCAGGACGCCCGGCGGGAGTGGAAGATGCGCCGAAATTTCGCTTAGGATCGGTGCATGGCACCCTTGGTGAGCGAAGAACCGCTTTCTTTGACGCAGGAGCTTGATCTCATCGCGTTCGGGCAGCGGTTGCGCCACCTGCGTAAACAGCGCGGGCTCACCCTGTCCGACCTGGGCGGGCGGGTCAGCCGCGCACCCAGCCAGCTGTCCCTGCTGGAGAACGGCAAACGCGAGCCCAAGCTGTCGCTGCTGAAGTCCCTGGCCGCCGCGCTCAACGTCCCGGTGGAGGAACTACTGCGCCGCCAGGCCCCCAACCGCCGGGCCCAGCTGGAGATCGCGCTGGAGGAGGCCCAGCGCGACCCGATCTACACCCGGCTCGGCCTGCCCCGCCTCAAGGTCTCCGCGCGGGTGCCCAACGACGTCCTGGAGCACATCCTGGCCCTGTACGAGGAGCTGCGCTCCCGCGAGGCCAGGGGCACCGCCACGCCGGAGGAGGCCAGGGCCGCCAACGCCGAGCTGCGCCGCAAACAGCGCGAGCGGGACAACTACTTCCCCGAGATCGAGAAGGCCGCGGCCGAGGCGCTGTCGGCGGTCGGCTACCGCACCGGCGCGATGTCGCAGAGCACCGTACAGGCGCTGGTCACCCACTTCGGGTACACGGTGCACACCGCCCAGGACCTGCCGCGGACCGTGCGGTCCATCACCGACCAGCGCAACCGGCGGATCTACGTCAAGAACGAGCAGCTGGGCATGCACAGCCCGCGCACGATCCTGCTGCAGACCCTCGGTCATCTGGCGCTCGGCCACCACCGGCCGCGCGACTTCGCCGACTTCCTGCGCCAGCGCACCGAGGCCAACTACTTCGCCGCGGCCCTGCTGGTGCCCGAGGACGCGGCGGCGGCCTACCTGCGCGAGGCCAAGGAGGACCGCGCGCTGTCGGTGGAAGACCTGCGCGACGTCTTCGCCGTCTCCTACGAGATGGCCGCCCACCGGTTCACCAACCTGGCCACCCACCACCTGGACCTGGTGTGCCACTTCGTCCGCAACGACGCCGGCGGGATCATCTACAAGGCCTACGAGAACGACGGCATCGTCTTCCCCGCCGACGAGCAGGGGGCCATCGAGGGCCAGCGGATGTGCCTGCGCTGGTCGGGGCGGCAGGTCTTCCAGTCGCCGGACAAGTTCTCGGTCTTCTACCAGTACTCCGACTCCGCCACCGGCACCTACTTCTGCATGGCGCACGTGGACCCCTCGCGGGAACGGGACTTCGCGATCACGCTGGGCGTGCCGTACCGCGAGTCGCGGTGGTTCCGGGGCCGGGAGACGACCCGGCGCACCAAGTCGGCCTGCCCCAACGGCGAGTGCTGCCGCCGCCCGCCGCCGGAGCTGACCCAGCGCTGGGAGGGCTACGCCTGGCCCTCGGCCCGCGCCAACTCCCACGTCCTGGCCGCCCTGCCGCCCGGCTCCTTCCCGGGCGTCGATGAGGCCGACGTCTACTCCTTCCTGGAGCGCCACGCCGCGGGCTGACCGGCCCCGCCGCCCGCCGGCGGCTCAGCCGCAGTTGCCGTTGCAGCGGTAGCGCCACAGCGTGCCGCAGCCGCTGGCGGTGCAGGTGCAGGCGCAGTAGGAGCAGTTCGCGCAGCCACGGCAGGAGCTGCCGGTGGCGCACCAGTCGTCCTGGGTGGAACACCCGCAGGTGGCCGACCCTGGCGGGCTCACCGGGCCGGCCGGGCCGAGGGTGGCCAGCAGCGCCCGGGCCTCCTCCCGGCCGAACGCCTCGATGGCGGCCCGCCGCAGCCCCGCGAGCCGGGCGTCCAGCGCGGGGTCCGCCCCGGCGGCGAAGACCGGCTCCTGCGCGGCCACGTTGATCGCGTCCTCGAGCACGGTGTTTTTCGCGGCCGTCAACGCCGGGTGCGCGGCGCGGTATTCGCGTAGGTGCGACACCCAAAGGCGGCTGCGCTCGGCGGGCGTGAGTTCGCGGTAAACGGCCCGGCGGACGGCCAGGTCGTGGCCGATGAATTGGGAGTACTCCCGGGGGAGGCGGCCATTGTTCGCCCGTACCCATTCGGCCGCCCGGCCGGTTTCGGCATGGGCGGGGGAGACCTTTCCGAAGACGAACAGCGCCGCCGCGCCCAATCCGGCCAGGCGGAAGAACTGTCCCCTGCCCATAGCGGCGGACTCCGGCCCGCCCGCGGGCGGCGAAACGCCTTTGCGGAGGGCGCCCAGCGCTTTCAGGAAACGCAGGGTCGCGCGCGGCCCCAGCCGCAGGGCCAGCCGCAGCGCCATGGCGGGGCCCGTCCAGGCGTGCACGGCGTCCGGGCCCACCCTGATCAGCGTGGGCGCGTCGGGTGCGGCGCCGCCGCGGGCCCGGGCGCGCCATCCGGCCACGTCGGGATGGTCCAGCGGCAGCACGTGGACGCGGTGATCGCTGCTGTGCGCGATCTGGTCGGCCACGGTGCGGCACTGCCGGCAGGAGGCGTCGAACGCCATGACCCAGTGCGTGTCCGGAGAACGCAAGACAGTCCTTTCCGAACGTCGGTTGTCGGCGGGCGGGACGCCGTGCGGCCGTGGCGGCGTTCGCCGTGCGGGCACGCGGATTCGGGCACGATGACATGGGTTGTCATGACGTGCGTCCTGTGCCGTTCGGGGTCCCTTTTTGGTGGCTCTGTGATCGATTGATGATGCAACGGATGATCTGACGAGTCCAGTCCGTATTTATTGTGATCCACGTCACAGTACGGCTGCGTAAAAGGAAAGTGGCGCTCTGTGATCTCCTGACCCGCGCCGCCATTTCCGGGCAGGCAGGCCGGGGCGATTTCGCCGCTCCATTTTCCTATGGCATTTTGCCGGCGATATGCTCGCCCCCGAATGGAATCGGGCCGGTCGTTAACGCCCGGCGCTCTTCGATGACCCGCCGCGGCGAGATCCACGATCGGTGAACCTCCGTGCCGGTGACCCGCTACATACCTGCGATGGACGGAAGAGCCGAGAAGATGCCGGGGTGGGCCGGGCGGATCGACCACCGGCCGCGGGTGCGGACGGCGCTGGTCCACGCCTCCGACGGACAGCCCGCGCGGGCCGCGCGCGCCCGCCGCGACGACCGTGCCGCCGCGGGCGACGTCCGCGTCCTCGCCAGGATCGCCGACGGCGACGCCCGGGCACTGGCCGACCTATATGAGCGGTATTCCGGTCCGCTGTTCGCCTTTCTCTATCGGCTCTGCGGCGACCGCGGGACGGCAGAGGAGATCCTCCAGGACACCGTGATGGCCGTGTGGCTGTCGGCGGCGAGCTACCGGCAGCGCTCCAGCGTCAGCACCTGGCTGTTCGGGGTGGCGCGCAGGCAGGCGCACAACCGGCTGCGCGGCATGCCGCCGCCGATCGCGGCCGAGCCGCGCGAGGGACCCGACCCGCTGCCCGGCCCCGAGGAACTGGCCGTCGGCGGCGACCAGGTGCAGTCCGCGCTGGCCCGGCTGCCGCTGCCGCATCGCGAGGTCGTCGTGTTGCTGCTGGTCCATGACCTGACCCAGCGGGAGATCGCCGAAGTGCTGGGGATCCCGGTCGGCACCGTCAAAAGCCGCCTGCATCATGCCCGCGCGATCCTGAGGGGGCCCGCGTGAACGACTGGCCCGAACTCGCGGGCATCCGCGACGGCATCCCGCAGCCCCCGGCGGCCTCCGACATGGTCCGCGCCGTCCTGCTGGCCTCCGCGCTGGCCCGCGGGTACGACGGCGACCCCGGCGAGCGCTCCCCCGAATGCGGCGAGGCCCCGCCCTACACGGGTGAGCGGGCCGGGCCCAAACTCGGCGAACGGATCGGCGACGGCTCGCAGGACCGGCCGCGGCGCCAGGGTCCCGCGCTGCGGCGGGCCTGGCGGCTGCTGGTCATGGAGGCCCGGCTGCTGTCCACCGCCGTCCTGCTCTCCTCCTTCCTGGTGGTGGCCGGGTGCGTGGCGGTCGCGCTGGTCCGGTTCGAGCTGGCCGAGGTGCTGCTCGGGCTGGCCGTGCCGCTGGTCACCGGGTTCGGCGTCGCCGGGCTGCACAGCCCGGACCGCGACAAGGCGTTCGAGCTGGTCAGGGCCACCCCCACCTCGCCGCGGGTGATCCTGCTGGCCAGGGTGACCTGCCTGTTCGGCTTCGATCTCGTGGTGGCGCTGCTCGGTTCGGCGCTGCTGACCGTGCTGGGCGCGGCGCCGCAGGGACTGTGCGGCCTGGTCCTGGTCTGGCTCGGCCCGGCCGCGCTGCTGGCCGCGCTCAGCCTGCTGCTTTCGGTGTGGTGGCGCGCCGACGGCGCGATCGCGGTCGCCCTGGTGGTGTGGAGCCTGCCGATGCTCGCCCGCACCGGGCTTCCGGTACCGGCCGTCTTCGGGCAGGTGTGGGAGAACGTGCCGGTCACCTTGGGGCTGGCGGCGCTGCTCGCGGCGACCGCCGTGCTGCTCACCGGCAGGATCGAGCCGCTGCGCGTCCCCGGCGCCACCCGGTCGCCGTGAGGCCGTTCGCGCTGTGGGCGCACGAGGCCCGGCGGGCCGGACTTCCGGCGCTGCTCGGCCCGCTCGTCCTGGTCGCCGCGATGCTGCTGCTGGCCGCCTTCGGCACGCGGATCGGCTCGGCGCAGGAGAACACCCGCTGGTTCCTGATGGGCGCGGCCGAGATGGGCCTGCCGCTGCTGACCGGCGTCGCGGCGGCCACGCTGACCGGCCGCGACCGGGCCGCCGAACTCCGGCTGACCTGCCCCTCGGCCTACCGCGTCGCCGTGGCGCGGCGCGTCGCGGTGGTGGTGTGCTGGGCGGCGGTGTGCGCCGCCGGCTGTTCGCTGCTGCTGATGGCCACCGGCTGGTGGGACCCGGCGTTCACCGGCCCGTCCGGGCAACTGGTGTGGCTGTCCCCGGCGCTGTGGACCGCCGCCCTGGGGGCCTGCACCGCCGCGATGTTCCGCAGCGTCGCGGCGGCCACCACACTGATCGGCTTCCTGTGGACGTTCCAGCAGGTCTTCGCGGGGTTCCTGGTGGAGGACCGGGTGCTGCGGCATGTGTTCCTGTTCGCCACCACGCGCGGGCCCGTCCCGGACTGGCCGGCCAACCGGGTGGCGCTGCTGGCGAGCGCGGTGCCGATGGGCCTTGCGGCCTGGGTGCTGCTGGGCAGGCCCGAGCGTATCTTGCGGGGCGCCGCCGAATGACCGCCACGATGCGCTACGAGTACCTGATGCAGGTCCGCCGCCCCACCCTGTGGCTGGTCTACCTGCTGGTCTTCGCGGTGACCGCCGCCGTGCTGCCGTTCTGGTCGCTGGACCTGGGCGCACGCGACCCTGGCGACCCCAGGTCGGCGATGCTCACCGCCGCCGACATCCTCATCGCCGTGCTGCCCATGGTCTACGGCTGCATGATCGCCGACCGGCCGGGGCGGGACCGGGCGCTCGGCGTGGACGGCGTGCTGGACGCGATCCCGGCGGGCCGCACCGCACGGCTGCTCGGCAAGTACCTCGGGGTGTGCGCCGCGACGGCCACGCCGTTCCTGGTGATCTTCCTGGGCCGGGCCGCCGGGTACGCCGTCATCGAGGGCGAGGCCGCCGCGCTCGGCTGGTCGCTGGTGGTCTTCGCGGGCGTCATCACCCCGGGGCTGGCGTTCCTGGGGGCGCTCGCCTTCGCCGGGCCGCTGCTGGTGCCGCCGCTGCTGTTCCGGGTGCTGTTCGTGGCCTACTGGTTCTGGGGCAACCTGATCCCGGTCACGATGATGCCGACGCTGTCGCACACGGTGTTGTCGGCCACCGGCGAGTACGCCGTGCACGGCTGGTTCGAGGGCGGCTTCGGCCCCCGGCCGCGGGCGGCGCTCGACGTGCTGCGCCCCGAGGCCACCCCGCAGTCGGCCGCGTTGTGGGTGGGCGTGATGTTCGCCCTGGCCGCGGCCATGCTCGTCCTGGTCCGCCTGCACGCCATCCGGAGTGAGTCCTGACATGCGCATCCAGATCTCCAAGCTGACCAAGGTCTACCGGGGCAAGGTCCGCGCCATCGACGGGGTCGACCTGGACGTACCGCTCGGCATGTACGGCCTGCTCGGCTCCAACGGCGCGGGCAAGACCACGCTGATGCGCATCCTGGCCGGGCTGCTGCGGCCCACCTCGGGCCGGGTCGTGCTCGGCGGGCACGACATCACCACCCCCGCCGGGCGCGTCGCCGTGCAGCGCACCCTCGGCTATCTTCCGCAGGACCTCGGCGTCTACCCCGACCTGACCGCCCGCCGCTTCCTGGACTACATCGCCCTGCTCAAGGGCCTGGACGCGCGTTCGGCGCGGCGGCGCAGGATCGGCGAACTCCTGGAGGTCGTCGCGCTGGGCGAGCACGCCGACCGGAAGCTTCGCGGGTTCTCCGGCGGGATGCTGCGCCGGGTCGGCATCGCCCAGGCGCTGCTGGCCGACCCGCGGCTGCTGATCGTCGATGAGCCCACCACCGGCCTGGACCCCGAGGAGCGCATCCGGTTTCGCACCATGCTGTCCCAGCTCGCCGGTGACCGCACGGTCCTGCTCAGCACCCACATCGTGGAGGACGTCGCGCAGACCTGCCGCGACCTTGCGGTACTGGCCAAGGGGCGGCTGGTCTTCCAGGGCGCGACGGGCGAACTGGTGTCCCAGGCGGCCGGGCGGGTGTGGAACCTCACCACGTCCGGTCCCGCCCCCGCCGAGGGCCGGATCGTCGCCGCGGTGCCCGAGGGCGCCGGTACCCGCTACCGGCTGATCGCCGCCGCCGCGCCGCACCCGCACGCCGAGCCGGCCAGCCCCACCCTCGAAGACGGCTACCTCGCGCTGATGGAGGCCGCCCCGTGCTGAGGTCGCCGCCGCCGGGCGCGGCACGGCGACGTAGTGTTCGTTACGTGTGAGTACGCGACCGCCGTCCCCTCACGGAGGAAGCCATGCACGCTCCGCCCCGGATGCCCTTCGACCAGCCCGGCCCGCTGCTGCCGCCGCCGTTGCTGCGCGACATGCAGGCGAAGGCCCCGATCCACGCCATCACCACCGCGACCGGGGACCCGGCATGGCTGGTGACCGGCTATCCGCAGGTACGCGCCCTGCTGGACGACGACCGTCTCGGCCGCTCCCACCCCGACCCCGAACACGCCTCGCGCATCGGGCGGTCGGTGATGTTCGGCGGCCCGAGGGGCGGCGTAGAAAGCGAGCGGGCCGAGCACGACCGGATGCGTTCGCTGCTGCGTCCCCACTTCGCCCCCGGACGCCTGCGCGCCCTGCGCGGCCGGGTCGACGCCCTCACCGAGGGCCTGCTGGACGATCTGGCCGCCGCCGGTCCGCCCGCCGACCTGCACGCCGTGCTGGCGCTGCCGCTGCCCATCGCGGTCATCTGCGAACTGCTGGGCGTGCCCTACGCCGACCGCCCCGCCTTCCGCGCCTGGAGCCAGGCCGCCGCCGACACCCGCGACCAGGCCCGCTCCCGGCAGGGGTACGCCGACCTAGTCGCCTACGGCATGGAGCTGGTGGCGCGCAAACGCGCCGGGGGCGACCCCGACGCCGACGTGATCTCCCGGCTGGCCGCCACCGAGGGCGTCGATGACCAGGAGGCCGCCGAGCTGGCGATGAGCCTGCTGTTCGCCGGGCACGAGACGACCGTGGCCGCGATCGGCTTCGGCGTGCTGTGGCTGCTGGCCACCCCCGGGCAGTGGGAGCGGCTGGCGACCGACCCGGCGGCCATCGACGGGGCCGTGGAGGAGGTCCTGCGCGCGCCGAGGCTGGGCGGCAACGGCGGCATCCCCCGCTACGCGCGCACCGGCTTCGAGGTCGCCGGTGTGCGCATCGAGACCGGAGACCTGGTCGTGCTGGACACCGGCGCGGCCAACCACGACGGGGCGATCTTCGCCGACGCCGACCGGTTCGACGTGACCCGCGAGGGCCCGGCCCACCTCACCTTCGGCCAGGGCGCGCGCTACTGCATCGGCGCCCCGCTGGCCCGTATGGAACTCAAGGCGGCGCTCACCGGCCTTTCCGCCCGCTTCCCCGGCCTGCGCCTGGCCGTCGAACCGGCCGGCCTGCGGTTCGAGGAGCACCAGCTCACCCGGCCGCTGAGCGCGCTGCCGGTCACCTGGTGACCGTCCGGCCGCCCGCGGCTCACCGCCGCGGGCGGCCGTTGCGTGCCGCGGTGAAGGTCACCAGCAGGGAGGTCAGCGCGTCGGTGAACATCGACACGGTGATCGCCGTGACCTTCTCATCGCGAGCCAGGGCCCGGAATTCGGCGGTCCACTGGTCCACGATGGAGGATCTGCCGTTGGGGCCGGGGCCGATCACCGCGGAGCGGGCGGTGGCCAGCCGTACGGCGAGGCGGGCCTCCCGCTCGGGGTCGCCGCGCCCGAGCAGGTGAACGGCGCGGGTCGCGGCCAGCGGCCACATCGTCGTGGTCATGGCCGCCACCAGCGCCTGCGCCGCCTCCCGGCAGGCCACATCGGCCGCCGACCGGCGTACGGGAGGCACCGGTAGCGCCGGCGACGCCGCCGGTGCGGGCGGGGGCGCCTCGCCGCGGGCCCGGAAGCGGGCCCACAGCGGATAGGGACGCCCGGACAGCCGGTTGATCGTGATGAGCACGCCGGTCGTGGTGGCGACCGCCGCCATCAAGATCGCCAGCTGGGCGGGCGTGTGCAGGAAGCCCAGCGCGATGATCAGGGTCGTCGCGCCGCCGGGCGGGTGGGACACGTTGCCGAGCAGCATCCCCGCCGAGGTCAGCGCAAGCGCGATGACGACCGCGGCCACCCGGTGGGCGTCGATGTGCGACAGGTCAGGCCCGCTCTCGGTCAGGCCGGTCGCGGTCAGCGCGAGGTATCCGGCGCTCGCGCTGATCAGGTGCCCGGCCAGGGTGTTGCGCGGGCTGGCCGCGGGAGTGGAGAAGGCGGTCAGGGCCAGGTAGACGGTCGGGCCGAGGGAGGGGAACACGAACGGCTGTCCGCTGACCCACGCCACCACGGCCGGCACGGCGATGCAGACCCCGGCCTGCAGGCAGGTGAGGAGCGCGATCCGGCCGCGTGACCCGGCGGCGCGGATCGCCGGAACGAGGGTGTCCACGCCGTCACCGGACGGGGTGCCGTCCGGCGGCGGCGCGCTGCGCGCCGCCGCGGTGCCGGTAGACGACGTAGGGGCGGATCAGGTAGCCCAGCGGGGCGGCGAAGGCGTGCACCAGCCGGCTGAACGGCCACAGCGCGAGCAGGGCCATCGCCAGCAGGGCGTGCACCTGGAAGGTCAGCGGGGCGTGGGCCATGGCCGGCACGTCGGGCTCCAGCATGAACAGGCTCCGGAACCACACCGACACGCCGAGGCGGTAGTCGTAGGCCCCGCTGGACCCGGTCAGGGTCGTCCACAGCCCGGCCAGCAGGACGGCGGCCAGCACCGGGTAGACCACCCGGTCGCTGCGGCTGGTGGCCTGGCGGATCGCCCGGATGCGCAGCCGCCGCCACAGCAGCACGGCCAGCCCCGCCACCGCCGCCGCTCCCGCCAGACCGCCCACGACCAGGGCGTTGAGGCGGTAGAGGGACTCGCCGATGTGCATGCGCAGGGTCAGCGATTCGGGGACGAGCAGCCCGACGGCGTGCCCGGCGATCACGAACAGCAGCCCGTAGTGGAACAGCGGGCCGCCCACGCTCAGCAGGCGGCTCTCGTGGACCTGGCTGGAACGGGTGGTCAGGCCGAAACGGTCGTGGCGGAAGCGCCAGACGGTACCCGCCACGAACCAGGCGAGGACCACGTACGGCAGGACCCCCCACACCGCGATCTCCAGGTGTCTCATGTGCGGGCTCCTTGTGCGGCGGGGTCGTGGGCCATGGTGAAGGGGGCCGGCCCGACGCTCTCGGCGGGCGGCCCCTCCTCGGCGATGGCCTGGGCGAGGCGGCGCTGCTCGGCGGACGGTTCACCAAGGGTCTCGGTGACCGCGAGCACCACGTCGGCGTAGGCGCTGCCGTAGGAGGCGAGCGCTGCGCCCAGCAGGTCCAGGCCGGCGCGGTGCCGGTGCAGCAGGGCGGTGCCGGGGTCGGGACAGCGGGCGGCGAACTCCAGCATCAGCGGCAGGAAGTCGGGCAGCTCGGCCTCCTCCGGCCGCCAGCCGTGGGCCCGGTACAGGGCCTTGATGCGGGCCAGCGACATGCCGCGGCGGCGGGTGTCGCCGTCGATGTAGTAGGTCATGTGCAGGGTGCGGCGGCGGGTGCGGTCGAAGGTGGCCACGTAGCGGGTGCCCAGCTCCAGCGGCGAGGACCGCGCGGCGGCGGCGCAGAACCGGCGCAGCGCCGCCGCCGCCTCGCCGGGCAGCGGCGCGAGCGCCGCCGCGACCAGGTCGCGGGTGCGCTCCCAGCCCTCGCCCGGGTAGCACAACAGCAGGGACGCCGCCTGGTGCACGGCCGGGGCGGTCACGTCTGCTCCCCGGGGCGCGGCGGGAACAGGCCGCTGGGCGTGCCCTTGCCGTCCCAGTTGAGCAGGTTGACCCGGCCGCGCAGCCGCTCGTCGGACTCGCCGTGGAAGGAGGCCACCGAACCGGCCGGGGCGGCGTGTTCCAGCATGCCGGGCCCGCCGGGGACGTCCAGGCTGCATCCGCCGGGGTCCTTCGAGTGCCCGGCCGCGCCTCCGTAGGCGGTGGGGATGACGTAGCGCTCGTCGTACTTTGCCAGCGCCAGCAGCCGGTACATGTCCTCGATCTGGGCGCCGCTCATCCCGACGTCCTCGGCGGCGCGGGGGTCGGGCTCCTCGCCCAGGTTGATCGCGCGCATGTACGAGCGCATCGCGGCCAGCCGCAGCAGGGCCGCCTCCACCGGTACCGTGTCACCGGCGGTGAACAGCTCGGCCAGGTAGGACAGCGGGATGCGCAGCGAGCCGACCGCGCCGAACAGGTTGGCGGCGTCCTCGCCGTCGTGGCCGGTCGCGGTGAGGGCGTCCACCACCGGCGACAGCGGCGGCACGTACCAGACCATCGGCATGGTCCGAAACTCCGGATGCAGCGGCAGCGCCACCCGGTAGCGGGTGATCAGCGCGTACACCGGCGAGCGGCGGGCGGCCAGCACCCAGTCGTGCGGGATGCCGGACGCCTCGGCGGCGGCGGCCACCTCCGGGTCGCCGGGGTCCAGGAAGCAGCCGAGCTGGGCCGGGTACAGGTCGCGCTCGTCGGGCACGGCGGCGGCCCGCCCCACCCGGTCGGCGTCGTACAGCATCACCCCGAGGTAGCGCAGGCGCCCGACACAGGTCTCCGAGCACACGGTGGGCTCCCCGGCCTCGATCCGCGGGTAGCACATCGTGCACTTCTCGGCCTTGCCGGTCTGGTGGTTGAAGTACACCTTCTTGTAGGGGCAGCCGGTGACGCACATCCGCCAGCCGCGGCAGCGGTCCTGGTCCACCAGCACGATGCCGTCCTCGAACCGCTTGTACATCGCGCCGGACGGGCACGCCGCCACGCACGAGGGGTTGAGGCAGTGCTCGCAGATCCGCGGCAGGTAGAACATGAACGAGTTCTCGTAGTCGAGTTTGACGTCGTGGGAGACCTTGCGCAGCACCGGGTCGCCGGCCAGGTGCTCAGGGCCGCCGCCCAGGTCGTCGTCCCAGTTCGGGCCCCAGGTGATCGAGGTGGGGCGGCCGTCGATCAGCGAGCGCGGCGGCGCGGTCGGCACGTCGTCGCCGAGCGGGGCGTTGGTGAGGTTCTCGTAGTCGTAGGTCCACGGCTGGTAGTAGTCGTCGATCAGCGGCAGGTCGGGGTTGGCGAACAGGCGGGCCAGCCGCCGCGCCCGGCCGCCCGCGCGGGGCACCAGCCGCCCGTTGCGCAGCCGCCAGCCGCCCTTCCAGCGGTCCTGGTCCTCATAGCCGCGCGGGTAGCCCTGGCCGGGGCGGGTCTCGACGTTGTTGAACCACACGTACTCGGTGCCCGCCCGGTTGGTCCAGGTCTGCTTGCAGGTGACCGAGCAGGTGTGGCAGCCGATGCACTTGTCGAGGTTCATGACCATGGCGATCTGCGCCATCACGCGCATCAGTAGGTCACCTCCTGGGAACGGCGGCGGATCACGGTCACGGCGTCGCGCTGGTTGCCGGTCGGCCCGTAGTAGTTGGGCGCGAAGGAGAACTGGCCGTATCCGCCGATCAGGTGAGTGGGTTTGACCAGGAGCTTGGTGAGCGCGTTGTGCACTCCGCCGCGGCGGCCGGTGGCCTGGCTGCGGGGGACGTTCACCAGGCGCTCCTGCACGTGGTACATGAAGACCGTGCCCGGCGGCATCCGGTGGGAGACCACCGCGCGGGCCACCACGACGCCGTTGGCGTTGACCGCCTCGATCCAGTCGTTGTCGGCGACGCCGATGGCCTCGGCGTCGCCGACGCTCATCCAGATCACCGGGCCGCCCCTGGCCAGGGTCTGCATGAGCAGGTTCTCCTGGTACTCCGAGTGGATCGACCACTTGGAGTGCGGGGTGATGTACCGGACGGTCACCGCGCGGCCCTCGCCGTCCGGGCCGGGCAGCCCCTCGCCGAGGGCGGCCATGTCCAGCGGCGGCCGGTAGATCGGCAACTGCTCGCCGTACTCGGCCATCCAGTCGTGGTCGAGGTAGAAGTGCTGGCGGCCGGTGAGGGTGTGCCACGGTTTGGCGTGCTCGGTGTTGATCGTGAAGGGCGCGTAGCGGCGGCCCGGGGTCTCCTTGCCCGACCACTCGAAGCTGGCCCCGGCGGGCACCGGCCGGTCCTGGGTGTCGGAGAACACCACCCGGCGCTCGCTGACCGAGGCGCCGAGTTCGGTGAGCCCGGAGCCGGGGCCGCACCGTTCGGCGAGCGCGGCGAACCCGGCCGCGGCGACCCGCCCGTTGGTGGTGCCGGACAGGGCCAGGATCGCCTCGCACAGCTTGACGTCGGTGTCCAGCAGCGGGCGCCCGGCGACCGGGGGGTCCACGGCCCGCCCGCAGCGGCCGGCCAGCCAGGCGATCTCCGGCCCGGCCTTGACGTTGACGCCCTTGACCAGCATCCCGGCCTGCGCCGGCAGCGGCCCGAGCGTGCCCAGTCTGGCGGCGACCGCCGTGTAGTCGCGTTCCACGACGCGCACGGAGGGCAGGTTGCGCCCGGGCCTGGGTTCGTGCCCGTCGCGCCAGTCCGGGACGGTGCCGCCGGGCTGCGCCGTCTCCTCCGGCGTGTCGTGCTGCAGGGCGGTGGCCACCAGGTCCAAGGCGGTGTCCAGGCGGCCCGCGGCCAGTTCGGAGAACCGCCTGGCCAGCCCGTGGAAGATCTCGAAGTCGGTCCTGGCCTGCCAGGGCGGGCTGATCGCGGGGGAGAAGGCGTGCACGAACGGGTGCAGGTCGGTGCTGGACAGGTCGTGCTTCTCGTACCAGGTCGCGGCGGGCAGCACCAGGTCGGCGAACAGCGTGGTGGAGGTCATCCGGAAGTCCAGCGCCACCAGCAGGTCGAGCTTGCCCCGGGGGGCATCGGCGCGCCAGGTGACATCGCGCGGGCGGGCTTCGGGCGGGGCCTCCCCGGCGCTCGCGTTGTCCTGGGCGCCGAGCAGGTGCCGCAGGAAGTACTCGTTGCCCTTGGCCGATGAGCCGATCAGGTTGGCCCGCCAGACCGTCAGTACCCGCGGCCAGTTCTCCGGCGCGTCGGGGTCCTCGACGGCGAACCCGAGCCGCCCGGCGGCGACCTCCCCGGCCACCCAGTCAGCGGCGTCCAGGCCGCTCTCCCGCGCCCGGCGGCCCAGGTCGAGCGGGTTGGCGGCGAACGTCGGATAGGAGGGCATCCAGCCGAGCCGCGCCGACTGCGCCACCAGGTCGATGGTGTGCCGCCCGGCGAACAGGCCGCTGTCCGTCGCGCCGGACAGGGCCTCGGCACCGAAGGACTCATAGCGCCACTGGCCGGTGTGCAGGTACCAGTACGGGGTGCCGGCCATCTGCCGCGAGGGGCGCACCCAGTCGGCGGCCGTGGCGACCTGCTGCCACCCGCCCAGCGGGCGCACCTTCTCCTGGCCCACGTAGTGCGCCCAGCCGCCGCCGTTGACGCCCTGGCAGCCGGTCAGCAGCAGCAGCGACAGGAACGACCGGTAGATGGTGTCGGAGTGGAACCAGTGGTTGGTGCCCGCCCCCATCACGATCATCGACCGGCCGCCGGTCTTCTCCGCGGTGGTGGCGAACTCCCTGGCCAGGCGGGCCACCGTGGCGGCGGGCACGGAGGTGATCTGCTCCTGCCAGGCGGGGGTGCACGGCAGCGACGGATCGTCATACCCCTCGGGCCACTGGCCGGGCAGGCCGGGGCGGCCCACGCCGTACTGGGCGAGCAGCAGGTCGAACACCGTGGTCACCAGGCGTCCGGCGATCCGGCGCACCGGCACGCCGCGGCGTACCACGCCGCCGGTGTCGAAGCGCGGCATGACCACCTCGGCGTGCTCGCCGCCGTCGCGGTGCAGGGTGAGCAGCGGGTCGATGCCGTCCAGGGAGAGGTTCCAGCGCCCGGCGCCCTGCTCGCTCCAGCGGTCGCCGAGCGTGCCGTTGGGCACGGCGGGGGCGTCGGCGCCGGCGTCGATGAGCACCGGACGCCAGGCGGCGGCCTCGTCGGTGGTGCCGATGTCGAGGTCGGCGGCGGTGACGAACTTGCCCGCGGTGTGGGTGCCGTCTACGCGCGGGGACAGCTCCACCAGGAACGGCAGGTCGGTGAAGCGCTTGACGTAGCCGGTGAAGTGGGGCACCGAGCGGCGTACGAAGAACTCCGTCAAGATCACGTGCCCCATGGCCATGGCCACCGCGCCGTCGGTGCCCGGATGCGGGTGCAGCCACTCGTCGGCGAACTTGCCCGCGTCGGAGTAGTCGGGGGAGACGACGATCACCTTCTGGCCGCGGTAGCGGGCCTCGGCCATCCAGTGGGCGTCCGGGGTGCGGGTGACCGGGACGTTGGAGCCCCACAGCATCAGGTAGGCCGCGTCCCACCAGTCGGCCGACTCCGGCACGTCGGTCTGGTCGCCGAACACCTGCGGGGAGGCGATCGGCAGGTCGGCGTACCAGTCGTAGAACGACAGCATCGGCGCGCCGATCAGCGACATGAACCTGGCCCCCACCGCGTGCGAGGCCATGGACATGGCCGGGATGGGGGAGAACCCGGCGATCCGGTCGGGTCCGTAGGTCTTGATGGTGTGGACGTGCGCGGCGGCGGCGATCTCCAGGGCCTCCTCCCAGCCGATCCGCACCAGGCCGCCCTTGCCCCGCGCGCCCTGGTAGCGGGCCCGTTTGTCAGGGTCTGTGGTGATCTCGGCCCAGGCCGCCACGGGATCGCCCAGCCGGGCCCTGGCCTCGCGGTACAGCTCGACCAGCACGCCCCTGGCGTGCGGGTAGCGCACGCGGGTCGGCGAGTAGGTGTACCAGGAGAAGGCGGCGCCTCTGGGGCAGCCGCGCGGCTCGTACTCCGGCCGGTCCGGGCCGACGCTCGGGTAGTCGGTCTGCTGGGTCTCCCAGGTGATCAGGCCGTCCTTGACATAGACCTTCCAGGAGCAGGAGCCGGTGCAGTTCACTCCGTGCGTGGAGCGGACCACCTTGTCATGGGCCCAGCGTTCTCGGTAGGGCGTGTCATTGACGCTGTCGGTGTCGCCGTACAGGGCCCGAAGGTCGGGTGTCGTGTCGCTGCGCCGCAGCAGCTTGCCCGCCTCCAGCAGCCGCTGGGCGGCGGCGTCGGCCGCCCGCTCGGCCAGTGCCCGGCTCACATTCCCACGTCCGAACATGTCGATGACCTTCCTGTGGCCCCCGAGGCCACGTCTCACACGCGGCCACCGGGCCGGATCCGGCCGATGTCCGAAGTGAAGCTGAAGCTGATGTTGACATGTTGTGACGGCGCTCGTCGAAGAACGATTTCTACCATGCAACTGTTGACATGGGGAATCTATTCACTGGTCAGTGTATTCATCTCGGCCCGAAATCCGGCTCGCGGATCTGCCGAAAAGTGCGCAGGTGATGGCCGCGGCGGCCGATGGCGTCGCCGGCGGCACGGCGAAAGGCCGATTTCCGGGCCTGAAATCCGGATGGCCCACCATTTGCTGATAATGCGGGCCGTAATTAATGGTGATCCCGGCTTTCCGGGCGATTGGTGCGAATCAGGCGAACCGTTCGTCGTCCTGCCGGGACACGATCTCGGTGAACTCCTGCAGGACGTGGGTGAGCAGGCGGCGTCCCTCGGGCGTCAGGTGGCGCAGCGCCAGGCCGATGCGCCGCCGCCGCGCCGAGCGCAGCCGCTCCAGCACGCGCAGGCCCTCGGCGGTCACCTCGATCCGGATCTCACGCCTGCTGTGCGTGGCCGGGTAGCGGGTCAGCAGCCCCGAACCGGCCAGCCGGTCCACCATGCGCCCGGTCGCCGAGGGGGACATGCCGAGCTGGGCGGCCAGCCGGCTGAGGTTGAGCGGCCCATGCCGGTCGGCCGCCAGCAGCAGCCGGAGCGCGGTCAGCGACAGGTCGCCCATGTGCGCCACGGCGTCCAGCGTCACCTCGACCAGGACCAGGGACGCCTCTTCCACCATCCAGGCCGAGTCGTGTTCGGCGTCATGCCCGGCATCATGCGCGGCGTCGGGTCCGGCCTCGCCGCCGATCCTGCTGAACGGCACCGCGGTCACCCACCTTTCCGGTGGATAAGTCCGTTACGCGAAGAATGGGGGTGGATTTTTGTCCGTTCGATGAATGGTCTCATGACTTCCTCGTGAACCTTTCGAGGCGAGCGGCACCGGGAATTCGCGCCGGGGCACGCCAGAATACGGCCGCCAGGCCACCCGCCCCGGTTCGTCGGCGCCACCCTTGCCTTGTGTTGAAGTTCCGGCCCGCCCCTTTCCCGCGGTCACCCGGGTAAAGGGACGCTCATCGGGTGGCCCGCAGTGAACCTTTTTCGACCGGTCGCCTGGACCAGGTCAGGGGTGCCTCCGCCGAGCTCGGACCGGGCCCGGCGCCCTGGCAGGGCGCCTGGTCATACGGATACGGCATCTCGCCTACCGCCTCTGACCGGCGAACCTGAGGTTGAAAAAGGTTCAGTGTGAAGGGCACGGTGTCGCGGGCGGTGACGGTGGGCAGGGCGCGTGCCACGCGGCACGTGGGCCGAGATCCGGCCGATGAAGATGCCCGTAGCGAGCGTGCCCTCCGTGGCCTTCAGGCGGGTGTGGGGCCCGGCCTGCGCCACGGCGCACGGCGAATCGCGCCCCCAGCGGGGCGACCCGCATGGCCGTACAGGGAGGCCCGTGGGCGGGTCATGTCGCCTCCCGCCGCCGGTGCCCGTCGTGGCACTGATGGCCCTTCCCGGCCCGCGGGGTCGTACCTGGGCGGACGGTGCCTCAGCCGCGGGTGCCGAAGTCCTCGGGGCCGAAGATCCGCAGTACGTCGGCCCGCCCCTCCCAGCCCGGCCACAGGTCGCGGTGCAGCGCCAGGAAGCGCGACCCCCACTCGATCGCCTCGTCCTTGCCCGCGACCTGGTAGACGGCGTAGCCGGTCAGTTCGTCGACATCGGGGAACGGGCCGTCGGCGACGCTCATGCGGCCGCCGCTCAGCTCGATCCTGGCGCCCTGCGCGCTGGGGGCCAGCCCGCCGTTGTCCAGCAGCGCGCCGGCTTTGGCGGCCTCCTCGCCCAGGGTGGCGATGGCCCGCATCAGCTCGGCCGGGGGCGGGGCATCCGGCTGGGCGGTGACGCGAATGGTGATCATGTATCGCATAGCCCACTCTTTTACCGCATGTCCGGGTGCGCCGGGCCCGGCTCAGCTCCCCAGCTCGTACCGCACCCGGTCCTTGGCGGACTGGCCGGCGCCGATCCGGTCCAGGCCGAGCAGCGCGGCCCCGGCGATCGGCGGCACGTCCACCACCACGATCTTGGCGTGCGGGGCGCACCGCGCCAGGCCGTTCTCGATCAGGCCGGACAGCAGCGGGTCGCGGGCGGTCAGCACGCCGCCGCCGAGCACCACCTCGGTGGGCGTGCCCAGCAGGTCCAGCCGCCGCATGGCCACCTCGGCGAGCACGATGACCTCCTGCGCCTGCCGTTCCACCAGCGACATCGCGACCGCGTCACCGTCGCGGGCGGCCAGCAGCAGCGGGCGGGCCAGTTCGATCAGCCGGTCCGGCGACAGCTTTCCGAAGTGCAGCGCGAGCGCCACGTCATTGACGCTGGCCATGCCGAACCAGGTGCGGACCACCTCGGCCAGCGCGGTCGCCGGGCCTCTGCCGTCCTCGGCCCGTACGGCGTGCCACAGCGTCTCCTCGCCCAGCCCGATCCCGCCGCCCCAGTCCCCGGTGATCCGGCCGAGCGCGGGGAATCTGGCCACCTCGCCGGTGGGGGACACGCCCACGGCGTTGACGCCCGCCCCGCAGGCCACCGCGACGCCCCACGGGCCCGAGGCCCCGGCGCGCAGCAGCGCGAACGTGTCGTTGCCGACGACGACCTCCGGCGCCAGGCCGCGGGCCAGCATCTCCGTGCGCAGCGCCTCCTCCTCCACTGGCAGGTCGGCCCCGGCCAGGTAGGCGGCCACATGGTCGGCGTAGGGGGGCGGGCCGGGCAGGAGCGCCGCCAGCGTGCGCCGCACCTCCTCCACCGCGGCCGTCACCCCGGTGCTCTGCGGCTGGAAGCCGCCGCCCCGGCCCCTGGCCAGCACCGAGCCGTCCTCGCCGACCAGCGCCACATCGGTCTTGCTGTTGCCGCCGTCGATGGCCAGCACGGTCCTCACGGCAGGCTCCCCCCGTCGACGGTGCTGTCAACGGTGCTGTCAACGGTGCCGGCGGCGGCCCACGGCAGGTGGTCGCGCCCGGCCTCGATGAGGCGTGCGGCCAGGTCGGCGGCCAGCGACGCCTGCCCGATCAGCGGATGGGCCAGCAGCGCGTCGGTCACCCGGTCGGCGCCGCCGTGCAGCGCCGCCTCGCGCGCCAGGTCCTCATAGGCGGCGACGTGCGCGATCAGCCCGGACAGCAGCGGCGGGACGGGCCGTATCGGCAGCGGGACGGCGCCGTCCGGCCCGACCTGCGCCGGTACCTCGATGACCGTCTCATCGGGCAGGAACGGCAGCGTGCCGGCGTTGCGGAGGTTGACCACCAGCCGAGCGGGGGCCTGCCCGAGCAGCGCGGCGATGAGGTCCACGGCCGCCTCGGAGTAGTACGCGCCGCCGCGACCGGCCAGCAGGCCGGGCTTGGTGTCGGCGGCCGGGTCGGCGTAGATCTCCAGGAGGCGGGATTCGATCTCGGCCACCGCGGCGGCCCTGGGGGGCGCCTGGCGCTGTTCGGCCACCACCGCGTCGTGCTCGTAGAAGTAGCGCAGGTAGTAGGAGGGCACCAGGCCCAGGCGGCGCAGCAGCGCGGCGGGCAGCCCCACCGAGGCGGCGATCTCCTCGCCGTGCCCTTCCAGCAGGCCGGGCAGTACCTCGCGGCCGTCCAGCAGGACCGACCGTTCCCAGGTCAGGTGGTTGAGCCCGATGTGGTCCAGGGAGATGCGGCCGGGGTCGGCGCCGAGCAGCGCGGCGAAGCGGCGCTGAAAGCCGATCGCCACGTTGCACAGGCCGATGGCGCGGTGCCCGGCGTCCAGCAGCGCGCGGGTGACGATCCCGACGGGGTTGGTGAAGTCGATGATCCAGGCGTCCGGGGCGGCCTTGGCGACGCGTTCGGCGATGTCCAGGACCACCGGGACGGTCCGCAGCGCCTTGGCCAGCCCGCCCGCGCCGGTGGTCTCCTGCCCCACACAGCCGCAGTCCAGCGGCAGCGTCTCATCGACGTGCCTGGCGGCCTGCCCGCCGACGCGCAACTGCACCAGCACGGCCTGCGCGCCCGCCGCGCCGCGCCCCGGATCGCTGTCGGTGGTGATCCGCGCCGGGTGCCCCGCGCGGGCCAGCATCCGGGCGGACATGCCCGCCACCAGCGCGAGCCGGTGCGGATCGGGATCGATGAGGGCGATCTCGCCGATCGGCAGCGTGTCACGCAGCCGGGCGAACCCGTCGATCAGCTCCGGGGTGTACGTCGAGCCGCCCCCGATGACGGCCAGCTTCACCGGGTCGCTCCCGCCAGGGTCACGTCGCCTCCACACCCCATTCAGTTAAGAAACTTTCCTAATCCGAGGAAACTAGACAGCGAAAGGACCGCCGTCAAGTCGACGGCGGTCCTCGCAACCAACCTGTGACTACGCGCGGGCCCCGGCGGGAGGCCGCCTCACGACGGCGAACCGCCCGCGACCGCGCCGAAGACCTCCTCGCGGACCTTGTCCAGGCCCAGCTCCACGGCCCCGGCCAGCACCGGGTTGCCCTCCAGCGTGGACAGCCGCAGCGGCGGCCGGGGCAGGGTGAGGGCGTGCAGCTCGCGTTCGATGAGCGCGCGCAGCCGCTCGCCACCGGCCAGCAGCATGCCGCCGGTCAGCACCACGATCTCCGGGTCGACCACGGCCACCACCGAGGCCAGCCCCACCGCCAGCCGGGAGGCGACCTCGGCCAGGCCGCGCGCGGCCCGCTCGTCGCCCTCACCGGCCGCCCGCACCGCGCCGGCCACCGCCTGGGCCGGGGTCGCCCCGCGCACGCCGTGCGCGCGCAGCACCGCCCGCACCGCAGGGCCGCCGCTCAGCGCCTGGAAGCCGTGCGTGGCGTGCCGCCCGGACTCGCGCATGGTCGGCGCGCCGAGCGCCGGCATGTACCCGACCTCGCCCGCGCCTCCGGTGGCCCCCCGGTGCAGCCGCCCGCCGAGCACCAGCGCCGAACCGAGCCCCGAATCGCCCCACAAGAGCACGAAGTCGTGGTGGCCGCGCGCCACCCCGTGCCGCCGCTCGGCCAGCGCCACCAGATTGACGTCGTTCTCCACGTCCACCGGCAATCCCAGGCCCTCGCCGAGCGTGGCCAGCAGATCGGGGACGTGCCACCCGGGGATGTGCGCCGCGTATCCCAGCCGCCCGCTGCCCGGATCGAGCGCGCCCTGGATGCCGATCACCACCCGGCGCGGGGCGGGCGCGCCGGGCGCCGCCGCACGCGCGCCGCGCAGCGCCTCGCGGACCTTGGCCACCACGTCGCCGCGCTCGCGCGGGGTGCTCAGCCGGTGCTCGCCGACGACGGAGCCGGTGATGTCGGTGATCGCCGACTCTATCCGCGTGTGGGTGACGTCCAGCGCCGCCACGTAACCGGCGGCCGGGTTGAGGCGGTACAGCTCCGCCGTACGGCCCGGCATGCCCTCCCGCACCCCGTCCAGCACCACCAGCCCGGCCGCGCTCAGCCTGGCCAGCATCTGAGAGGCGGTCGGCTTGGACAGCCCGGTGATCGCGCCGATCTCCGGGCGGGTCAGCGGGCCGCGCTCCAGCAGCGCGTTCAGCGCCGCCCGGTCGTTGATCGCCCGCAGCAGGCTGGGCGTGCCGGGAGCGGGCGCGGTCACCCGGTCACCTGCCGTAGGCCGGACGCCGGCGCCTGCCCACCGTGAGAAAGTATTGGGGATGTCACAACCGACCCGCCATCTCGATGCGCGTGAACGCGAGCTTGCCAAGGAGCAAGCCTACGTCACCAGGCTGTACGACCGCCTCGACGCACTGCGGGAGCACACCCGGCGGCAACTCGACGGCGTGCTCGCGCAAGGCGGCGGCGGAACCATGCAGAACCGCTCCGAGCGCGACACCTTCGCCACGATGTACGCCGAGCGGCTGGCCCGCCTGTGGGCGGTGGAGCACGCGCTGTGCTTCGGCCGGATCGACCACGCCGAGGGCGAGAGCCCGGCGCTGGACGACGTGCCCGGCGAGGAGCAGGGCGAGGTCACGGGTTCGCTCTACATCGGCAGGATCGGCCTCGGCGATGGCCGGCGGCGGCTGCTGATCGACTGGCGCGCCCCCGTCGCCCAGCCGTTCTACCGCGCCACGCCCGCCGCGCCGATGGGCATCACCCGCCGCAGGCACCTGCAGACCCGCGGCCGCAAGGTCGTCGGCATCGACGACGACCTGCTCGACGTCGACAACCTCACCGACGACGACGTGGCCACCCTCAACGGCGAGGCGGCGCTGCTGGCCTCGATCACCGCCGCCCGCACCGGCAGGATGCGCGACATCGTCGCCACGATCCAGGCCGAACAGGACCGCGTGATCCGCTCGGCCCTGGACGGCGTGCTGGTCGTGCAGGGCGGCCCGGGCACCGGCAAGACCGTCGTCGCCCTGCACCGCGCCGCCTACCTGCTCTACACCCACAGGGAGCGCCTGGCCAGGCGCGGCGTGCTGATCCTCGGCCCCAACCCGACGTTCCTGCGCTACATCGAGCAGGTGCTGCCCTCACTGGGCGAGACCGACGTGCTGCTGTCCACCGTCGGCGAGCTGTACCCGGGCCTGCGCGCCACCGCCAAGGAACCCGACGCGGTCGCCGCCGTCAAAGGCGACGCCAGGCTGGCCAAGGTGATCGCCCGCGCGGTCGCCGACCGGCAGCGGGTGCCCCGCAAGGCCATCTCCATCGACCTCGGCGCACACACCCTCACCCTGGAGCCGCGCACCCTGGAGGCTGCGGCGAGCCGCGCGGCCCGCTCGCGCCGCCCGCACAACCAGGCCCGCGCGGTCTTCGTCCGCCACCTGCTCAACGCGCTGGCCCGGCAGTGGGCCAAACGGCTCGGCAAGGGCGTCATCGACGATGAGGAACTGGCCGACCTGCGCGAAGAACTGCGCACCGAGCCCGCCGTACGCTCCGCCCTGAACCGGCTGTGGCCCTACCTCACCCCCCAGCAGCTCCTGATCGGCCTCTACACCTCCGCCGAACGGCTGGACGCCGCGGCCGGCGGCCTGCTGTCCGCCGCCGAACGCGCCCTGCTGACCCGCGCCGCGCCCCGCGCCGGCGACGGCTGGCAATGGACCGAATCGGACGTCCCGCTGCTGGATGAGGCCGCCGAACTCCTCGGCGACATCGACGAGCACGTGCTGCGCGCCAGCGCCTGGATGGCCGAGGAGGAACGCGCCGCCGCGCAGGCCGCCCGCCGCGAGGAACAGGACCGCGAGCTCGCCTACGCCAAGGAGGTCCTGGAGCTGACCGGCATGGCCGACGTCCTGGACGCCGAACGCCTCGCCGCCCGCCACCGCGAGGAGACCGACGACCTGACCACCGCCGAGCGGGCCGCCGCCGACCGCACCTGGGCGTTCGGCTACGTGATCGTCGACGAGGCGCAGGAGCTGTCGCCGATGGCCTGGCGGGCGGTGATGCGCCGCTGCCCGGCCAAGGCGATGACCGTGGTCGGCGACATCGCCCAGACCGGCACCAGCGCCGGCCCCGCCTCCTGGGACGAGGTGCTGGCCCCCTACACCCAGGGGCGGCACCGGGTGGAGACGCTGAGCGTCAACTACCGCACCCCCGCCGAGCTGATGTCGGTCGCCGCGGGCGTCTTGACGCTCATCGGGCCGGGCCTGCACGCGCCGCGCTCGGTACGCGAGAGCGGCGCCCCGCCGTGGCGGCAGCGCCTCGCCGACCTGACCGAACTCGGCGCGCTCGCCGCACGCGAGGCCGCCGAATCCGGCGGGCGGCTGGCGGTGCTCGCCCCCGCCGCGCTGGCCGCCGAGGTCGGCGCGGCCGTCACCGCCGCGGTGGACGGCGCGGTCGCCGGTCCCGGCCCGGACGCCCTGGACGCGCCCGCCGCGGTGCTGACCGTGGCCGACGCCAAGGGCCTGGAGTTCGACGCCGTGATCGTCGCCGAGCCGGCGGCGATCCTGGCCGAGTCTCCGCGCGGCGCAAGCGACCTGTACGTCGCGCTGACGCGCGCCACCCGGCGGCTCGGCGTGGCCCACACCGGCGACCTTCCGGCGGTCCTGTCGGCCTTGCCGGACCGCCCCGCCTTTGGATGACATGGCCGCCGTTGCCCGGTGGGCTTGACATGTCCAGGCTGCTAAAACTTGGCTTTCCCGCTGATCGGGGCACGGTTGACATCTGAGCTGAGGTCGGTAGTTTGCTGCGCAGTCCAGCACGGGACTGGCCGGTTGGCCGTCTTCGACATCGCCGGATCCTGCGCCCGTGACGGAGGGTGACTTCGTCCGTACAGCCAGGCGCAGGGCCGGTGATCCGTCGGGTCGGGGCACCCCATCCGGGCGGGGGGTTGGACCCGGGACGGGCCCGGACGCCCAGTAGACAACGGAATTCCGCGCTCGCCGCCGACGGGACGGATCCGGTCCGAAGGGTTTCCGGGCCCTCTTCCCGTTCCGTGCCTGGTCACGTACGCGCCGGGTGATCCTTGCGGCACCCGCCTGCCGGCGGGGATCACCCTGTGTGCGTGCCTGCCCGTGCCCGGCTCGCCCAGGTCAAGGGCGCCTCCGATGAGCCCGTCCGGTGCCGCCGGTGCGGTAGCGTGCAGGGACAGGCATGCTCGGGTCTTC
The DNA here is from genome assembly GCF_003315795.1 of Spongiactinospora rosea. Taxonomy (GTDB): domain Bacteria; phylum Actinomycetota; class Actinomycetes; order Streptosporangiales; family Streptosporangiaceae; genus Spongiactinospora; species Spongiactinospora rosea. The sequence goes on along the minus strand of NZ_QMEY01000006.1, from coordinate 93,927 downwards.
GCCTCGGGCCCTTCGCAGGGAGACCTTCCTCGGTGGTGCGAGACAACGACGGCGTCCCGGCCACCGCGCCGGACGCCAAGGGACCGGCCACACCGGCCACCCCGCGAGCCGGGACGACCGGCCCCGGCGATGCCCCCGTCGCCGCCCGCACCCCGTCGCCGCGGACCGCCACCGCCGACCTCGATCACCCAGCGGAGCCCGCAGAGCCGGCCACCCCACCGGCCGGGCCTGATCACGTCGCGGATCCGGCAAAGGCCGCCACCCCGCAGGCCGGGGCCGATGGCTCCGGTGGTGATCGTGCCGCCGGGGCAGGGCCGCGTGGCGAGGGGCCGGCGCCCGCTTCGCCGCGGGGGCTCGCCGCCCGGGTGGCCGCCGCGCTCGCCGGGGGCGTGCTGCTGTTCCTGGCCTTTCCCCCGATCGACGCGTGGTACCTCGCGCCGCTGGGCGTCGCCCTGCTGGCGCTGCCGGCGCGCGGCTGCCGCACCCGCCGCGCGCTGTGGCTGGGCTACCTGGGCGGGGCGGCGTTCCTGCTGCCGTCGATGGCCTGGGTCATCACCGTCGGAGTGGACGCCTGGCTCGGCCTGGTCGCCATCGAGAGCCTGTTCTACGCCGCGCTCGCCGCGGGCGTCGCCCTGGTGGGCAGGCTGGCATGGTGGCCGCTGTGGACGGCCGCCCTGTGGGTGGCGGTGGAGTGGGCGCGCGGGGTGTTCCCCTTCGGCGGGTTCCCCTGGTCGCGGCTGGCCTTCAGCCAGGGGGAGTCGGCCTTCACCCGGTACGCCTCCCTCGGCGGGGCGCCGCTGGTGACCTTCGTGGTGGCGCTGTGCGGCGGGCTGCTGGCCGTCGCCGCGCTGCGGGCCCGGCCGGCCCGCGCGGGGCTCGCCCGGGCCCTCGCGCCGCCCCTGGCGGGCGTACTGGCGTTGCCCGCCATGGGCGCGTTCGCGATCCCGCGTCCCGCCGATGAGGGCCGGGCGGTCACCATCGGCATCGTGCAGGGCAACGTGCCCGGGCGCGGGATGCACCCACTGGGCGATGTGCGCGCCGTGGTGCTGCGCAACCACAACGAGCAGATCCACAAGATGGCCCGCGCCGTGCGCGAGGGCCGCCTGCCCCGCCCCGACCTGGTCGTGCTGCCGGAGAACTCCACCGACATCGACCCCTACCGCGACGCCTCCGCCCGCGCCTCCATCGACGCCGCCGTCAAGGACATCGGCGTTCCCGTCCTGGTGGGCGCGGTGGTGGCGATCGGCGACCACGAGCGCGCCACCCGCAGCCTGGTGTGGGACCCGGTGACCGGCCCCGGCGCCTACTACGACAAGCAGCAGCTCGTCCCGTTCGGGGAGTTCACCCCGTTCAAGGAGATCGTGCTGGCGCTGTTCGAGCGGGCCAGGCTGGTGGGCCGCCAGTCGGTGGCCGGCACCCGCGACGGCGACCTGCGGATGGGGCCGGTGACGATCGGCGCGGTCAACTGCTACGAAATCGCCTTCGACCGGGTGGTGCGCGACACCGTCAGGGCGGGCGGCACCCCGCTGGCCGTACAGACCAACAACGCGACCTACGCGCAGAGCAACCTGCCGCCGCAGCAGCTCGCCATGTCCAAGCTGCGCGCCGTCGAGCACAACCGGGCCGTGGTCACCGCCGCCACGACCGGCATTTCGGCCTATGTCACCCCGGATGGGGTGGTGGCCTGGAAGACCGGCGAACTCGTCGCCGACATGACGGTGGTGACCGTCCCGATTCGATCGCAATCCACCCTCGCCACGACGGTGGGGCCGGGTCCGGAGCGGGCATTGATACTCCTGGGGGCCTGCGCCGTCGGCGTGGCCCTCCTGCGCGCCAGGCGCGCCCCGGTCAGCAGCGAGCCGATGGGAGACGAGGGCGGATGATGGAGCAGTCCCCTGGCAGGGTTCTCGTCGTCGTCCCCACCTACAACGAACGCGACAACCTGCCGATGATCACCGCGCGGCTGCGCGAGGCCGTGCCGGAGGCGCACCTGCTGGTCGCCGACGACGCCAGCCCCGACGGCACCGGGCAGGTCGCCGACGACCTCGCCGCGGCCGACCCCCACATCCACGTCCTGCACCGGCCCCGCAAGGAGGGCCTGGGCGCGGCCTACATCGCCGGGTTCCGCTGGGGCCTGGCCGAGGGCTTCGACGTGCTGGTGGAGATGGACGCCGACGGCTCCCACCGCCCCGAGGAGCTGCCCAAACTGCTGCACGTCCTGGCCGACGGCGCCGACCTGGTCATCGGCTCACGCTGGGTGCCCGGCGGCAAGGTCGTCAACTGGCCCTGGTCACGGGAGTTCCTGTCACGCGGGGCCAACCTCTACACCCGGATGAGCCTCGGCGTGCCGGTCCGCGACGCCACCGCCGGATTTCGCGCCTACCGGGCGGCCACCCTGCGCAAGATCGGCCTGGACGACGTGGAGTCGCAGGGCTACTGCTTCCAGGTCGACCTGACCCTGCGCACGCTGCGGCACGGGCTGCGGGTGAGCGAGGTGCCGATCACCTTCGTCGAGCGCACCGCCGGATCCAGCAAGATGAGCCGCACGGTCATCGCCGAGGCCCTGTGGCGGGTCACCGTCTGGGGCGTCACCGGCCTGCCCGGCCGCCTGCGCCGCCCCCGCTGACCTCGCCGCCATCGGCTTGACCTTGACACTGTGACAAGCCTTTCACTGTCGTCAAGGAGGTGGTCCCGATGGCCATGCCCGAACACGACAACGACCCCGTCCGAGCCTTCCAGGCCGCGCAGGACGGCGACCCGTCGACACGGCTGCGGGCCGCACTGGCGGCCGGCACGAACCCAGACCCGCGGCTCATCACCGAACTCGTCCGGCGCAGCGCGACCGAGCCCGAGTTCTACGTACGCGACATGCTCACCTGGGCGCTCACCCGCCACCCGGCGTCCATGACCGTGCCCGGGCTCATCGCCGAACTCCGCTCCGAGCGCGCCCAGGCCCGCAGTCAGGCGCTGCACACCCTGTCCAAGATCGGCGACCGGCGGGCGTGGCCGGCGATCACCCGGGCGCTGCTGACCGACGCCGACGAGGAGGTCGCACGCACCGCCTGGCGCACCGCGGCCGCCCTGGTGCCCGAGGGCGAGGAAGCCGAGCTCGCCGAGGTGCTGGCCACCCGGCTCGGCCGCGGCGAGCGTGAGACGCGGCTGAGCCTCAGCCGGGCGCTGGTCGCGCTCGGTACGGTGGTCATACCGCTGCTGCGCGCCGCGACGACCGATCCCGACCCTCGCGTACGCGGGCACGCGATCGCCACGCAGCGGCTGCTGGAGGACCCCGACGCCGGATTCGAGTTCGCGATCGAGGAGGCCAAACGCGTCGTCGCCCTGGGCGGCGGCAAGGAGGAGTGATGGGCAGTGCTGATCGGTGATGTGGCACGGCGGTCCGGGGTCAGCGCCCGCATGCTGCGGCACTACGACCGGCTCGGCCTGGTCCGGCCCACGGGGCGCACCGAGTCCGGCTACCGCGACTACTCCGGCGAGGACATCCAGCGGATCTTCCACATCGAGAGCCTGCGGTCGCTGGGGCTGTCGCTGCGGGAGGTCGGGCGCGCCCTGGACGATCCGGGCTTCGCGCCCGCACGCCTCGTCGATGACCTCATCCGCCAGGCCCAGGACCGCATCACGGCCGAGACCGAACTGCTCACCCGGCTGCGCCGGATCGGCGCGGCCGAACCCGCGGGCTGGCAGGAGGTGTTGTCGATCGTCGCGCTGCTGCAGGGCCTGGACGCCAAGAACGCGGGCAGGCGGCAGCGCGCGGCCCTGTCGGCCGCCGAGGCCGCGGTACCGGTGGACGCACTGGCCGAGGCGGCACTGAGCGAATCCGACCCGCACGTCGCCGGGGCCCTTCGCTGGGCCCTGGCGCACTCGGGCGAGGAGGGGGCGGCGCTGCTGGCCAAGGGCCTTCACGCCCCGGCGGCCGAGGTACGCAAGCGCGCCGTCCAGGCCATCGCCGAACTGCCCGGCGACACGGCGGCCGCACTGCTGCGCGACGCCCTCACCAGCCCCGACGTCGTGGTCCGCAGGCACGCGGCACTGGCCCTGGCCGCCCGCGGGGCGACCGGCGCGGGCTCGGCGCTCATCGGCACCCTCATCGACATGATCGTCGAGGGGGCGAACGACGTCGACGCCGCCGACGCCCTGGGCACGCTGGCCACCCACTCCGCCCCAGCGGACCGCATCGCCACCCTGCTCATCGACCGCCTCACCGGCGAATCCACCCGACCCCCCGCCCGCGCCCGCCTCACCCAGGCCCTCGCGGAAATCCCCGGCCCCACCGCCTCCCAGGCCCTGTCGAACCTGTCCCACGACGAGGACCGCACCGTCGCCCTCACCGCCACCTACATCCTGCGGCTACGAGGGACGGAGACCCCTCATACAGACCCATGAACCCGCTGGGATCGCGCGGTCCCGGGGGCAGGGCCATGAAGTCGGTGGGACGCCCGGGCGTCGGGTACGAGTACCGAGCGGTCACGCTCGCCTCTGCCGATATCCTGCGGGCCCGCGTGTGGGAGATCGTGAGGCCGGGTGGAACGCCGGGGCGTTCTGGGGCGTTGGACATGGTGTAGCCACCACGCCGTCCGGCCTGCCCGTGTGATTGAGGTTGAAATGCGCCTGTTGATGCTCCTGGCCTTCTTGGCCGTCCCGGTCCTGGAGGTCTTGGTGCTGATCCAGGCCGGGCAGGTCATCGGCGGCTGGGCCACGGCCGGTCTGCTGCTGGCCGGTGCCGCCGTGGGCACCTGGCTGGTGCGCAGGGAGGGCCGCCGGGTGTGGCGGGCCCTGCAGGAGTCGCTGAGCGGCGGGCAGATGCCCGAGCGGGAGCTGTCCGACGCGGCGATCGTGGTGGCGGGCGGCACACTGCTGCTGCTCCCGGGGTTCATCTCCGACGTGGTCGGCCTGGCCTGCGTCCTGCCGCCCACCCGGCCGCTGGTGCGCCGGGTCGCGGCGCGGCTGTTCGAGCGCAGGATGCGCAGGCTGGCGGAGTCCTCGCCGTTCGGCGGGCCGCTGCCCGGCGGGGCCTCGCCGTTCGGCGGCGGCCCCTTCGGCCCCCCGTTCGGGCCAGGCCCGCAGGCCGACGGGCCCGCCGGCGGCCCCGCGACCGGTACGGTCATCCGCGGCCAGGTCATCCACGACGAGCCCGCCGACGCCTCCAGCGACGCGCCCGTCCCACGCCGCCGCGACGCCGGTTTCTGACCTCCCCGAGGCGACCGGATCAGCGGTACCGAAGCCGCGTCCCATGAGAGGCTTGGACCGCGCAGCAGGGTCCGCAAGCGACGGCGGGGTGGCCGGCATGCCTCTTGAGGGCGACTATGGGCCGAGTCCGGCTCGGTGGATACGCGAACAGGTCGAGCTGTACGAGAGTTCGGGCGGCACGCGGGGGACGACGCTTTGGGACACGGGCCTGCCCGTTGTCATTCTCACGACGCGCGGTGCGCGGAGCGGCAGGCTTCGCAAGATCCCGCTGATGCGCGTGGAGCACGAGGGACGCTATGCGGCCGTGGCCTCCAAGGGCGGCTTCCCGCGCCATCCGGACTGGTACTACAACCTCAGGTCCGACCCGCACGTGGAACTCCGGGACGGCGCCGTCTGCCGGGACATGACGGCCCGTGAGGTCACCGGGGACGAGAGGGCCGAGTGGTGGGAGCGCGCGGTCGCCGCGTACCCGACATACGCGGAATACCAGGAGGAGACCGACCGCCTGATCCCCGTCTTCGTACTGGAACCGAGCCCGTCGTAGGACCGGACGGTCCCACGAGAGCCTGCCCCTGCAGGGACGGCCGGGCAGCGCCCGGCCCACGCGGAGGGAGGCCGGGAGAGGAATGGCCGGCCGAATCCATCCGCGGCACTCCACCGGCAGGCAGACCGACGCACACCCCGCCGCCGAAGCCGTCGGCGGCCTATAGGCGTACTGCCAGGGGATCGCCCCCAAGGCACTCGCCCGGCAGCACAGGGTCGCCTGAAAACGCCATCGGCCGCATCCTGTACGCGGCCGGTGCCCGCGAACCGCCTCAAGCAACTCGACCCGCCCCGGCAGAATCCGCGAACGCCGGCCCCGGCCACGACCCGGCGACGTACTCCACCGTCCCGGACTGCTCGCCGAGCCCCCATCGACAGGACCATGATCTCCGCTTGGGGCCGTGGCGCGGTCGTTGATGGCACCGCAACTAAGCTGGCGGGCATGGTCAAGCGTGAGGCGGGCGGGGTGTGGCTGCGGCCGGAGCGGCCGGTGCGTGAGGCGCCGATGACGCGGGAGCGGATCGTCGCCGAGGCGGTGGCGCTGCTGGACGCCGAAGGGGTCGCCGGGCTGACGATGCGCCGGCTGGCCGAGCGGCTGGGCACCGGCTCCACCACTCTGTACTGGCACGTCACCACCAAGGACGACGTGCTGGACCTCGCGCTGGACGCGGTGTTCGGCGAGGCGCGGCTGCCGGAGGGGGACGCCGGTGGATGGCGGGCGCGGACGCGGGCGCTGATGGGGGAGTGGCGGGCCGCGATGCTGCGCCACCCATGGACCTCGGCACTGCTGGGCCGCCCGCTGATGGGCCCCAACGTGCTGGAACGCACCGAATACCTGCACGCCACCCTGGCGCGCGCGGGCCTGGCCGGACAGTCCCTGACCGCCGCCGCCTACGGCCTGTCCCACTTCGTGATCGGCTCGGCCATGATGGAGGCGGCCTGGCAGAGCACCGGAGAGAGCACCGGCGAGGGCGCCGGGACCGCCGATACGGCCATCGCGGACCACCTGCGCGAACGCGCCGAGCGCTACCCGGTACTGGCCGGGCAGGGCCATCCGGCCGCCACCGACTGGGACGCCTCCTTCGAACGCGGCCTGGGCTACCTCCTCGACGGCATCGCCGCCGCCCTGCCCGGCGGGAGTTGACCCTCACACCGTGTGAGACGGGAGCGTGATCGCGTCATGTTCACCATCGGAGATTTCGCCACGATGGGCCGGGTGTCGATCCGGATGCTGCGGCACTACGACGCGATCGGGCTGCTGCGTCCGGCGCGCGTGGACCCCTCCAGCGGCTACCGGTACTACGAGGCCGGGCAGTTGAAGCGGCTCAACCGGCTGGTCGCGCTGAAGGATCTCGGTTTCACCCTCGCCGAGGTGGCCAAGATCGTCGACGCCGACGTCGGCACCGCCGAGCTGCGCGGCATGCTGCGGCTGCGGCAGGCGCAGGTGGCCCGGCAGATCGCGGCCGACACCGCGCGGCTGGCCCGCATCGAGGCGAGACTCCGGATGATCGAGAAGGAAGGTGCCATGAGCACGAAGAGCGTCACCGTCAAGACGGTCGCGCCGGTCCGGGTCGCGCTGGTCGCCGGGGTCGCCGAGAGCGGCGGCCACGAGGACGTCGCGCCGGTCATCGGGGGCCTGTTCGGCGAGCTGTTCGGGGCGCTGGAACAGGCCGGGATCGCCCCGGCCGGGCCGGCCATGGCCACGTACGCGCCCGCCGAGGGGGACCGGCTGACCGTCACCGCGGCCTGCCCCATCGCCCCTGACGCGGACCCTGAGGCCGCCGGCCCGCTGGAGATCAGGACCCTGGACGGGATCGGCGCCGCGGCCTGTTACGCGCATCACGGCCCGATGGCCGGCATCGGCGAGGGCTACCAGGCCCTGGCCACCTGGATCGAGGACAACGGCCACCGCACCGACGGCACGGCCCGCGAGGTGTACCTGGTGGCCCACCCGGAGCCTGAGGAGCGCTGGCGGACCGAACTCCAGATGCCGATCGACCAAGGCTGACCCCGCTCACGTACGGGAAAACGGCGACGCCCCCGGCGGGGCCGGGGGCGTCGCGCGCTCGTGCGGCGCTCGTGCAGCGCTTGTACAGGGGCCTTCGGGGACGTCAGGCGCTCTTGCGGCGCTGCGCGCGCAAGATGGCCAGCCGTTCGTTCAGGACCTCTTCGAGGTCTTCGATGGTGCGCCGCTCCAGCAGCATGTCCCAGTGGGTCCGCGGCGGCTTCATCTTCTTGGCCTGGGGCAGCTCGCCGTCAACGCGGACCGCGACCGCGCCGCAGCTTCGGCACTCCCACGTCGCGGGGATCTCGGCCTCCGCGGCGAGCGGTACGTCGAAGTGATGGCCCTTCGGGCAGGTGTAGGACACCTCCTGGCGCGGAGCCAGGTCGGTGTTGCGGTCGTTCTCGTAGCTCGTCGCGCCGAGTCGGGTACCGCGAAGCGCACGCTCGCCCATGTTTCAATGCCTCCTGAGGGCCCCATCTTGAGGGGTCTGTCTCCCACTGGCGTACAACGCTTGATACCGTGGATGGATTCCCACCCGCGGGGTGATCCAATCGCGCTTTTTGTCGCCGAAGCTCCCCGTCTTGGGCAACGCCCCTCCCCGCCGGGCCCTCGGGCTAGATCCGCCGGGGCACCTCGTTGCCCGCCGCGCGGATCGCCTTGGGCAGGTCGACCAGGGCCAGCAGCACGAATCCGAGCACGAAGAACACCATCAGGAACAAGATCCCCAGCCGGTAGCTGCCGGTGTACTGCAGGGCCAGGCCGAGCGTGAAGGACCCCAGGAACGTCGAGCCCTTGTCGCTGATCTCGTACAGGCTGTAGTACTCCGCCTCCTTGCCGGCCGGGATGACGTGGGAGTACAGCGACCGTGACAGGGCCTGCGTGCCGCCCATCACGATCGCGATGGCGAACCCGAGCCCGAAGAACGGCAGCGCCGAGCCCTGCGGCAGGAAGTAGGCCACGGCCACCACGGCGACCCAGCCGACCAGCGCCACCAGCACCACCTTCTTGGCCCCGTAGGTGCGGGCCAGCCGCCCCAGCAGCAGCGCCCCGCCGAACGCCACGAACTGCACCATCAAGATCGCGCCGATCCTGGCCTCCTGGGGCAGTTTCAGCTCCTGGTCGGCGTAGGTGGCCGAGAAGGAGATGACCGTCTGCACGCCGTCGTTGTAGATCAGGTACGCGACCAGGAACGCCAGCGTCAGCGGGTAGCGGCGCAGCTCGCGGACGGTGCGGCCGAGCTGGCGGAAGCTGCGCCCCACGGCCTGGGGCGCGGTCTCGGTGCCTTGTGCCAGCGCCCGGCGGTTGCGCAGCCGCAGCAGCGGGATGATCGTGAACCCGCCCCACCACACCCCGGCCGAGGCCAGCGCGATGCGGGCGGCGGTGCCGCCGGAAAGGCCGAGGGCATCGGCCTTGAGGAACAGCGCGAGGTGCACCGCGAGCAGCAGCCCGCCGCCCAGGTAGCCGAATCCCCAGCCCATCGCCGAGACCCGGTCGCGTTCGGCGGGCCCGGCGATGTCCGGCAGGAAGGAGTTGTAGATGACGAACGCGGCGGCGAATCCCACGTTGCCGAGCACGAACAGCACCCCGCCTAGCAGGTAGCCGCCGTCCGTGACGAACCAGAAGCAGCCGGTGGCGCCCGCGCCCAGGTAGGCGAACAGCGCCATCAGCTCCCGTTTGCGGCCGGTGTGGTCGGCCAGCGCCCCGGCGACGGGCATCACGATGATCTGGATGATGGCGGCGACGCCGACGACGAAGCTGTAGTAGGCGCTGGGGCGCACGTCGAAGCCGAGGACGTCGACATAGGTGCGCCCGGCGGCGGCGGTAGTGGCCAGCTCGGTCAGGTAGGGGCCGAGGAACACGGTCAGCACGGTGGTCGGGAACGCCGAGTTCGCCCAGTCGTACCAGTACCAGCCGCGTTGCTCGCGTCTGCGGGCCTCGGGGGTCTCCTGCTGGGCGGCGGGGGCCGTCATGGATGCTCCTGGACGTCGGGGAGGGGATGGGCCGGGGTCATCGGCTTCGGGCAAAAGAGGGGCGCTTCAGGAGGGGGCGGGGGTCAGCGGGTGCCACATGCCGCGCGCCCGCAGCACCTCCCGCAGGCCGCTGATGTTGTCGGACATGATGCCGTCCACGCCGAGGTCGAGCAGTTGTTCCATGCGCGCCGGGTCGTTGATCGTCCACACGTGGACCTGCATGCCCAGGGCGTGCGCGGTGCGCACCAGGGCCCGGGTGGTGACGCGCAGCCCGCGAAACCCGACCGGGACCTGCACGCACGGCACCTGGGCGCGGGCCAGGCGGGTCAGCAGCCTGCCGTACCCGGAGGTGGCGGCGGCGGCGCGCAGCGCGGCCACCCCGCGCGGGCCCAGCGCCGAGCACACCTCGCGGCCGACGGCGGCGCGGGCGCGGGTGAGCCGTTCGTCGGAGAAGGAGGTCAGGCACACCCGGTCGTGGGCGGCGGTTCGCTTGATCGCCTCGGCCAGCGGGCCGATCGCGCCGGCCTCCTTGACGTCGATGTTGAACCGGGCCCGCGGCCAGCTGCCGAGCAGGTCCTCCAGGAGGGGGATCTCATCGACGCCGCCGACGCGGGCCCGGCGCACCATCCGGTAGGGGAGTTCGGCGATCCGGCCGGTGCGGTCGGTGACCCGGTCCAGGGTGTGGTCGTGGAAGGCGAGCAGCACCCCGTCGGAGGTGGCGTGGGCGTCGGTCTCCAGGTAGGTGTAGCCGAGGTCCACCGCGCGGGTGAAGGCGGCGACGGTGTTCTCCCGGCCCTCATCGGCCCCGCCGCGGTGGGCGAAGGCCAGCGGGCCGGGATGGTCGAGGAAGGGGAAGCGTCGCTGCACGTGCAGGAGTATGCCCGGTGCGGGGGCCCGGCGTCAGTCCGGGGAGGTGAACGTTCGCCGTAAAGGCCCCGCTCTCAGGGGCCGGTCCCAGGGCCGTCTCAGCGCTGTCTCAGGGGCCGTCGCCGGCCGGTGGGGCGGCCCATTCGCGGCGGCGGGCCTCGGCCATGGCGATGGCGGCGGCGATGCCGACGTTGAAGGACCCGACCCGGCCTACCTGAGGGATGTAGCACGCCGCGTCGGCGGCCTCCAGCAGCGCGGGGGAGCAGCCGTGGTCCTCCCCGCCCAGGGCCAGGCACACCGGGCCGCCGAGCGGCGCCTCGTGCAGCGGTACGGCGTCGCCGCTCAGTTCCACGGCCACGACCGTGAAACCGTCCTGGCGGGCCGCCTGGACGGCCGTGACGGCCGCGACGGGCTCCTCCCAGGCCACCAGCCGGTCGGTGCCGAGGGCGGTCTTCTGCGCCTTCTGGGTGGTCGGCGGGGTGGCGTTGCCCGCCAGCCAGATCCGCTCGACGCCGAACGCGGCGGCGGTGCGGAAGATGGTGCCGATGTTGAACGGGCTGGTGACCGATTCCAGGATCAGCGCCAGCCGGCCCTCGGTGGAGCGCCGCCAGGCGCGGTTGAGCCGTTTGACGTCGGTCGGGCGCAACTGCCTGCGGGTGTTCGCCGCGACTCCGCCGTTCACCTGGACTCCACCTTGGCCTCCACTTTCAGTATCCGGTACGACGATCGGGACGCCACGCGCTCCGCCGGGTGGCCCTGGCCGGCCAGCCATCGCTGCAGGGAGTCCGAGCCGAGGTGTTTCTGCACCACCAGGTGCGCGGTGCCGCCGGGGGCGAGGCGGTCCAGCCAGCGGGTCAGCATCGCGTGCAGGGCGGGCTTGCCGATCCGGATGGCCGGATTTGACCAGATCGCGGCGAATCGCACATCGGGCGGCACCTCGTCGGCATGCACCGACCTTACTTTGTAAAGGCCGTGGGCCGTGGCATTCGCCGCACACAGCTCCAGCGCCGCCCGGTTCACATCCACCGCCCACACCGTCGCCTGCGGCGCACGCATGGCCATGGTCAGCGCGATCGGGCCGTACCCGCAGCCCAGGTCCAGCAGGTCGCCCGTGGCGGGCGGCGGCGGCACGGTCTCCAGCAGCACCCGCGTGCCGGGGTCGATCCTGCCGGGGGAGAACATCCCGCCGCCGGTCGCCAGCCGCAGATGCAGATCGGGCAGGACGAGCGTGACCGACCCGCTCGCCGTGCCCGCCCGGGCCCCTTCGGGCCGCTCGGAGAAGTAGTGCGCCACGGGCACCGACGTTACCAATCCCCGGGCACCACCCCCGCCCGCCGCCTCAGGGCAGGCGCGAGCCGAACAGCAGCGAGAACGCCGCCACCAGCGCCCCGGCCAGCAGCGCCGCCAGCACGAACCACTGCCCGATCTCCTGATGGACGATCTTGTAGCCGAGGGAGGTGCCGATCTGCTCGTACACCTCGCGCAGCTCGGTGCCGGACTCGGCGGCGTAGGCCCGCCCGCCGGTGCCGTCCGACAGGGTCTGCAGGGTGGCCTTGTTGACCGGTACGTTGACCGCCCGCCCGTCGATCACCACGGTGCCCTCCTGGGTGCCGTAGGCGATGGTCGAGACCGGTACCCGGGACTGCACGGCCGCCTCGATGGCCTCGCTGACCGCGCGGCCGGAGGTGTTGTCGCCGTCCGACAGCAGTACCAGCGCCGCCGGCGGCGGGTCGGTGGCGGCCCGCTGGTCGAAGGAGCGGATGGAGTCCAGGGAGTTGAACACGGCCTCGCCGATGGCGGTGCCGGCCCGGGTGGTCAGGTTGCCGATGGCGGTGATGACGCCCAGGTGGTCGGTGGTGGGGGAGACCACCACCGCCGCCGAGCGGGCGAAGGACACCAGGCCGACGTTGAACCGTTCGGGCAGATCGCGCACGAACCGCTGGGCGGCGTCCTTGGCGGCGCTGATCCGGTCAGGGGTGACGTCGTCGGCCTCCATGGACAGGGAGATGTCCATGGCGATGATGATGGTGGCCCGGTCGCGCGGCACGCGTACCGCGTCGGCGGGGCGGGCCACGGCCAGCACCAGCAGCGTCATCATCAGCAGGAACAGCGCGGGTGCCAGGTGGCGGCGCCGCCCGGGGGCGGCGGGGGAGACCAGCGACAGCAGCGGCAGGTTGGAAAACCGCACGGCGTGGCGGCGGCGGGCGAACTGCGCCGCCACGTACCCGGCCGCCAGCGGCACGAGCGCGGCCAGCAGCCACAGCCAGCCCGGTGACAGGAACGTCATGCGCCCCCCGCCTTCCCCGCGCCGCTCCGCCCGCCCGCGGCGGGGTGGCGGTGCGCCAGATGGGTCATCCGCCGCTGGCGCAGCACGAACTGCGCGATGTCGGCCACCCAGTCGCGGTCGGTGCGCAGCACCAGGTGCGCCACCCCGCAGCGGCGCAGCGCCGCCGCGGTCGCCGCCCGCTGCGCGGCGGCGGCCTGCGCGTAGGATTCGCGGACCTTGCGGGTCAGGTGCACCTCGGCGGTGCGGCCGGTCTCCGGGTCGGTGAGGGTGAGCACGCCGACCGGCGGGAGTTCCAGCTCGCGCGGGTCGATCACCTCCACGGCCAGCACCTGGTGGCGGGCGGCCAGCCGGCGGATCGGCCGCTCCCAGGGGCGTTCGGCGGCCGGGTCCAGTACGGGCCGCTGCTCCAGGAAGTCGGAGACGATCACCCGCATGCCGCGGCGGCGCCGCGCGGCCGACAGCACCTGCACGCCCTCGGCCAACGTGACCGGGTCGGGCACCGGCCGGGCGCGGGGGGCGTCCATCAGCGAATGCAGCAGCCCGTACAGGGCGGGCCGCCCGGCACGCGCCGGGATGCGGTGCACATGCCGCTCGTGCAGCACGTACGCGCCGAACCGGTCGCCGATCCGCCCGGCCAGGAACCCCACGGCGCCGATGGCCGCGATGACCAGGTCGCGTTTCTCCATGGCGGCGGTGCCGAAGTCCATGGAGGGCGAAAGGTCGGCCAGCGCCCAGGTCTCCAGCTCCCGGTCGGCGATCAGGTCGCGTACGTGCGGCACGGTGGTGCGGGCGGTGACGGCCCAGTCCATGCGCCGCACGTCGTCCTCGCCGGGGACGTAGACGCGGCTGTCGCCCATCTCGCTGCCGGGGCCGGGCAAGAGCCCCTGGTGGGAGCCGTGCAGCATGCCGTCCAGGCGCCGCACGATGGTCAGCTCCAGGCGGCGCAGCGCCTGTTCGGCGGCCCTCATCGCCGGCCCTGGTTCCACACCACCAGCGGCGGGGGCACGGCGGTGAGGATCTGGCGCACGACGTCATCGGGGGCCACGCCGTCGGCGAGGGCGTCGAAGGTGAGCATCAGCCGGTGGCCCATGACGTCCACCGCGACATCGCGGACGTCGTCGGGCAGCAGGTAGTCCCGCCCCCGCAGCAGCGCCAGGGCCCGCCCGGCGGCGACCAGCCCGAGGGTGGCGCGGGGGCTGACGCCGATCTCGATGGTGTCGGCCATCTCCGCGATGCCGTAGTCGCCCGGCACGCGGGTGGCCATCACCAGCCGCACCACGTAGTCGGCGACGAGCTGGTGGACCGACACCTGCTCGGCGAGGTCCTGCAGCGCGGCCAGCCGCGCCGGGTCCAGCACGGGCCGCGGGGCGGGCGGCTTGACGCTCATCCGGTGCAGGATCTCCAGCTCCTCACGGGCGTCGGGGTGCTCGACCCGCACCCGGAACAGGAACCGGTCGCGCTGCACCTCCGGCAGCGGGTACACCCCCTCGGACTCGATGGGGTTCTGGGTGGCCAGCACGATGAACGGGCGGGGCAGCGGGTGGGTGCGCCCGGCCAGGGTGACCTGCCGTTCGGCCATCACCTCCAGCAGCGCCGACTGGACCTTGGCCGGGGCGCGGTTGATCTCGTCGGCGAGCAGGAAGTTGACGAACACCGGGCCGAGTTCGACGTCGAAGCTCTCACTGGCCGGGTGGTAGACGCGGGTGCCGACGATGTCGCTGGGCACCAGGTCGGGCGTGAACTGGATCCGGGCGAAGCTGCCGCCCACCACGGTGGCCAGGGTGGAGGCGGCCAGCGTCTTGGCCACCCCCGGCACTCCCTCCAGCAGGCAGTGCCCGCGGGCGAGCAGCGCCACCAGCAGCCGCTCGACCATGTGCTCCTGGCCGACGATGACGCGCCTGACCTCGGCCAGGGCCTGGCGCAGCACCTCGGCGTCGGTACCGCTGGGTACTTCTTCGGCGACGGTCATCTGCGGTGCGGCGCACGGGCCGGGCCGGTGGCGGGCCGGGCGGGGTGCGCCTCTCCTTTCGCTCGCGGGCACAGAAGCTGCATGACGGTTGTTATTCCACCAAACGGCGTGTTGAACGTGCCGCGAGGCGGTGTGCTTTCATGACTGGTGTGGCCAGTCCGCTGCAGAACGGCGATCCGCCCAGCCTAGGGCCGTTCGTGATCCAGGCCCGCCTGCGGGCGGGCCCCGCCGGGCTGGTCTACCTCGCGCAGGCCCCGGACGGGCGGGCGGTGTCGGTGGCGCTGCTGACCCGCGGCGCCGCCTTCGACGCCGCCGCGCGGGATCGGTTCGTCACCGCCATCACCCAGGCCGCGCCCGAGCGCGGCGGGGTACGCGGCTGGGTGGCGCGGCGCTCGGGCCGCCGCACGGCGGTGCTGGACACCTTCCCGCCCGTGGTGGCGATGGACGTGGGCGAGGCGCCGTGGGTGGCCACGCCCTACCTGCCCGGGCGGCCCGGCGCCGAGCGGTTCCTGGAACCGGTGCTGGTCAGCGGCATGCTGATCGGCGAACGCCACGGCCCGGACTTCGTGCCGCACTGGATCTCCGACCGGGCCCCCGCGCTGCCCGCGCCGCCGCGCCCCGCGCCGCCGCCGACCGAGACTCGGCGGGCGGTGCTGGCCGCGGGCGCGGTGCTGGGGCTGATGCTGGCCCTGCTGTTCGTGGTGGGATGGCTGGTGTTCGGCCGCGCCGACGACCAGGCCCGGCCGATGCGGCCGCTGCCGCCGACGATGTTCGTGCCCACCCCGCCGCCGGTGCCGACGACGCCGATGCCCCGCGAACCGTCACCGACCCCCTCACCGAGCGAGTCGCGCCCCGGCTCGCCCGCGCCGGAGGGACGCCAGGACGGCGGCGGAGAGGCCATCTGAGCGGGCCTTCGAGCGGGGTCAGACGACGCGGACGGCGACCCCGGCGGCGGTCAGGGCGTCACGCTGGCTCCCCGGGATGCCGTCGTCGGTGACCAGTACGTCCAGCCGCTCGAGCGGGCACACCGTGCCGAACGCGGTACGCCCGAACTTCCCGGAGTCGGCGGCGGCGATCACCCGCCGGGCGGCGGCGATGGCGGCCTGCTTGACGGCGACGCCGGGCAGGTCATGGGCGGTCAGCCCGTGCTCGGTGGACAGGCCGCAGCAGCCGATGACGGCGGTGTCGAAGCGCAGCGCGGCGATGGACCGCTCGGTGAGCGGGCCGGTGAAGTCGAGCTCGCCGGGACGGACCTCGCCGCCGGGCACCACCAGCCGCACCCGCGGCGCGCCCGCCAGCTCCGTCAGTGGCTGCACGGCCAGCGGCAGCACCGTCAGGCGCCGCTCGCGCAGCGCCCTGGCCACCTCCAGGGCGGTGGTGCCGCCGTCGAGAAGGACCGCCTCGCCGTCGGCGATCAGCGCCGCGACCTCGGCGGCGATCCGCCGCTTGGCCTCCACCGCCTCCCGCTCACGGACCTGGAACGGCGGCTCCTCACCGCGCAGCAGCAGGCTGATCGCCCCGCCGCGGACCCGGCGGGCGACGCCCTGACGGGCCAGCTCGTCCAGGTCGCGGCGGATCGTCATCTCCGACACCCGGTGCCGCAGCGCCAGCTCCGCGACCGAGACGGTGTCGTTGACGCGCAGCGCGTTGACGATCTCACGCACCCGATCGGCACCTTCCATGTGTTCATATGAACACACTACGTGTTGGATCGGCAACTCGGGGCCCCTGGCGAGTGATCCCGCCCGCGGTGCAGCAGACTGCATTCATGCGCGCCGGCCGCCTGCTCTCACTGCTGATGCTCCTGCAGACCAGGGGCCGGGTCACCGCGCCGCAGATCGCCCGCGAGCTGGAGGTGTCGGTACGCACGGTGTACCGGGACGTGGAGGCCCTGTCGGCGGCGGGCGTGCCGGTGTACGCCGACCGCGGCCCCGCCGGCGGATACCGCCTCCTGGACGGCTACCGCACCCGCCTGAACGGCCTGAGCCCGCAGGAGGCCGCATCGCTGTTCCTCGCCGCACTGCCCGGCCCGGCCGCCGAGCTGGGCCTGGCCGAGGAGGCCTCGGCGGCCGGGCTGAAACTGCTCGCGGCGCTGCCGCCCGAGCCGCGCTCCCACGCCTTCCGGATGCGCGAACGATTCCACCTGGAGGTCCCCGGCTGGTACCGCGGCGCAGACGAGGTGCCGCACCTGGCCGTGGTGTCGGAGGCGGTGTGGGAGGAACGGCCGCTGCGGATCGGCTACCGCCGCTGGGGCCAGCGCGAGGTGGACCGCGTCGTGCACCCCTACGGCCTGGTCCTGAAGGGCGGCACCTGGTACCTGGTGGCGGCCGTCGCCGACACGGTCCGCACCTACCGGATCTCCCGCATCCTGTCCGCGCAGGTACTGCCCGGCACGTTCACCCGCCCCGCGGACTTCGACCTCGCGCGGTACTGGCAGCAGTGGGCCGCCGGCTTTCGCGAACGGATGTACACCGCCGAGGCGCGGCTGCGGGTCGCGCCCGACGCGTATGACATGCTGCGGCTCACCCTGACCGCCGAAGTGGTCGACACCGCGCTGGCCGGGGCGGACCCGCCGGACGCGGACGGCTGGGTGAGCATGGTGGTGCCGGTGGAGTCGATCCGCCACGCACGGTGGGTGCTGCTGCGGATGGGCGCGCAGGTGGAGGTATTGGACCCGCCGGAACTACGCGCGGCGATGGCCCGCGAGGCCGCCGCCATGGCCGCGATCTACGGCCCGCCCGCCGGGTAAAACCCGTTGCGCCGTGCCCGGGGCGTCGCGACGATTGCGCAATGCATTTCGCGGCCTTCGCAGGGGCCTGTCTTCTGATCCCGATGACGCCCGGGGTGAGCACGGCGGTCATCTTGCGCCAGACGCTGCGCGCCGGGCCAAGGCGGTGCTCGGCCGGCCGGCGGTGCGGCGGCGGCTGGAACAGGTCTCCGGCGTGGTACTGATCGGGCTGGGCGTACGGCTGGCGGCCGAGACCCGATGAGCGGGGGAGAGGGGAGCACGGTGGACGAGGTGTACTTCGAGGAGGCCGGGTCGGGGGAGCCGGTCACCGTGCTGCTGCACTCCTCGACGGCCGACGGCCGGATGTGGGACTCGCTGTGGCCCGCCCTTGCGGCCCGTTCGCGCGTGATCCGCCTGGACTTTCGCGGGTACGGCCGCACGCCGTACGCCTCGCCGGTGCCCTACAGCGACAGTGGTGATGTGGCCGCGCTGCTGGCCCGCCTGGGCCTTACGGGGGTGCTGCTGGTC
The DNA here is from genome assembly GCF_003315795.1 of Spongiactinospora rosea. Lineage (GTDB taxonomy): Bacteria > Actinomycetota > Actinomycetes > Streptosporangiales > Streptosporangiaceae > Spongiactinospora > Spongiactinospora rosea. The sequence goes on along the minus strand of NZ_QMEY01000006.1, from coordinate 75,828 downwards.
GGGGCCTCCTACGGCGGGCAGGTGGCCCTGGAGGTGGCCACCGCGCACCCGGAGCGGGCCGCGGGGCTGGTGCTGCTGGACGCGGGGTGCGGCCTGCCCAGGACGCCCGATCTGCAGGCGTTCATCGCCGAGGAGGACCGGCTGCTGGAGGCGGGCGATGTCGAGGCCGCGGTACGGCTGAACGTGGACACCTGGCTCGGCCCCGACGCCGGGCCGCAGGTGCGCGAGCGGCTGGCCGGCATGCAGCGGCACGCCTTCGGGGTGCAGCTCGCCGCCGACCCGGAGCCCGAGCAGGTGCGGGGGCGCATCGACCTGGCGGGGATCGAGGTGCCGGCGCTGGTGGTGGCGGGCGCCCACGACCTGCCCTATTTCCGGGAGTGCGCCCGGCACATGGCCGAGACGATGCCGCGGGCGCGGCTGGTGGAGCTGGACTGGGCCGGTCACCTGCCGAGCATGGAACGGCCCGCCGAGATCACCGACCTGATATTTACTTTGTAAAGGCGATCGGTCGGCCAGGTTGACCGAAAAACTGAGAACGACCACTTTCACCTGGGTCGCCAGACCAGGCCGAGGTGGTCAGCGAAGCGGCGGATCGGCCTGCTCGCGTAGCCGGCGGCCGACCTCGTACATGCGGATGCCCACCAGGTCGAGCATGCGCAGAGTGTCCAGGTCCAGGTGGTCCAGGAGGCGGCGCAGGCCGGCGAGGCCGGCGTCCTGGAGTTCTTCGATGAGGGCCTTGCCCTTGGGGGTCAGTTCGACGCGGCGGACGCGGCGGTCGTCGGGGTCTTCGTGGCGGCAGGCCAGTCCGTGGCGCACCAGGCGGTCGACGATGCCGGTGACGGTGGCCAGGCTGACGCCGAGGTGGCGGGCGAGGTCTTGGCCGGAGGCCGAGCCGAGGGATGACAGCAAGACGGTGACTTGAAGCTGGCGCATTGTCAGATTTGAGGCCGGTCCGGGCAGGAATCGGCTTCGGGCAATGTATCGTGCCAGCTCATGCTGGATGCGGGCGATCCGGTCGATCAGCTCGTCGCGTTCGTCGATGTGTCTCACTCCTTGACTTCCTGAGAAGGCTATCAGGAACGAGGCGTGCGGCTAAACATTTGTGCCAGGCTAAGTGTTAGTGTGGAGCAAAACTTCGCATGTCGCTCATTTTGCCCACTGACCCTGAGGGAGTCCGTTCCCGTGACCTTCCTGGCAAGGTTGAGCCTAGCCAACCGCAGCCTCGTCATATTGATCGCGGTGGTGCTCAGCGCCTTCGGCGCCTTCGCGATCCCCGCGCTGAAGCAGCAGTTGCTGCCCTCGCTCGCCTTCCCCGGAGCGTTCGTCGTCGCCGCCTACCCCGGGGCGTCCCCGGAGATCGTCGAAGAACAGGTCGCCGAGCCCATCGAGAACTCCTTCGACGGGCTGGAAGGCGTCACCGAGATCACCTCCACTTCCCGCGAGGGTGTCGCCCAGATCCAGGTGGCCTTCGACTTCGGCGTCGATATCGACGCCGCCGTCGCCGACATGCAGCAGGCGGTCTCGCAGATCGGCCCCAGCCTGCCCGACGACGTCGACCCGCAGGTCATCGCCGGCAACACCGACGATCTGCCGGTCCTGGTGCTGGCCGTGGCCGAGGGCGGCGACCAGCGGGAGATGGCCGACAAACTCGAACGGCTCACCCTGCCGGAGATCCGCTCCGTGGAGGGGGTGCGGGAAGCCGAGGTGACCGGCGCCCGCGAGGAGAACGTCGTCATCACCCCCGACGAGAAGAAGCTGAAGAAGCACGGCCTGACAGCGGCCGCGATCGGCGAGGCGCTGCGCGCCAACGGCACCCCGGTACCCGCGGGCAACCTCACCAAGGACGACAAGACGCTGACCGTCCAGGTCGGCTCCCGCATCGAGACCATCGAGGACCTGAAGAACCTCTACCTGGCGCCCTCACCCGCCCAGCTGCAACAAGCCCAGCAGCAGGCACAACTTCAGGCCCAGCAGCAGGCCGCCCAGCAGGCGCAGCGCCAGGCCATGCCCGGCCAGGGCACGCCGCCGAAGGCCCCGCCCGCCGCCAAACCCGCCAAACCCGCCAAACCCGTCAAGCCGGTCAAGCCGGTCAAACTCGGCGAGGTCGCCGATGTGGAGCGGGAGATCGCCGAGGCCGCCACGCTGACCCGCACCGACGGTGAGCCCAGCCTTGGCGTGTCGATCACCATGACCCCCGACGGCAACGCGGTGGCGATCTCGCACGCCGTACGCGACAAGATCCCCGCCCTGACGGCCGCCCTCGGCAACGTGCCCGTCACCGTCGTGTTCGACCAGGCCCCCTACGTCGAGCGAGCGATCAAGGACCTCACCACCGAGGGGCTGCTCGGCCTCGCCTTCGCCGTCCTGGTCATCTTGGTCTTCCTGCTGTCGCTGCGCTCCACCCTCGTCACCGCCGTCTCCATCCCACTGTCGGTGATCATCGCGCTCATCGCCCTGTGGGTCGGCGACTACTCGCTGAACATGCTCACCCTCGGCGCGCTGACCATCGCCGTCGGCCGCGTCGTGGACGACTCCATCGTGGTCCTGGAGAACATCAAACGCCACCTGGCCTACGGCGAACCCAAACGCACCGCCGTGACCTCCGCCGTGCGGGAGGTCAGCGGCGCGGTCACCGCCTCCACCCTGACGACCGTCGCGGTGTTCCTGCCGATCGCCGTCGTCGGCGGAATGGTCGGCGAACTGTTCGCCCCCTTCGCCATCACCGTGACCGTGGCACTGCTGGCGTCCCTGGTGGTGTCCCTGACCGTCATCCCGGTACTGGCCTACTGGTTCCTCAAGGCCCCCTCCGCCACCCCCGCCGAGATGCAGGCCATCCGCGAACGCGCCGAAGCCAAGGAACTGCGCAGCCCGCTGCAACGCGCCTACCTGCCGGTACTGCGCTTCGCGACCCGGCGCCGGCTGATCACCCTGCTCGCCGGGATCGTCATCTTCGCCGGCACGGTGGGCCTGGCCGGGCGCCTGGAGACCAACTTCCTGTCCGCTGCGGGACAGAACACCCTGTCCATGACCCAGCGGATGCCGGCCGGCACCGATCTGGCCACCACCGACGCCGCCGCCAAGAAGGTCGAAGAGGTCCTGGCCGCAGTGCGGGGCGTACGGTCCTACCAGGTCAACGTCGGCTCGGGCGGCAGAGTCATGGGCATGCCCAGCGGCGGCGGCGCCGACCGGTCCTCCTTCTCCGTCACCCTGGACGAGGAGGCCGACAGCGCGGCCGTACAGGAGCAGATCCGCACCGCGGTGGCCGCGCTTTCGGGCGTGGGGGAGATCACCATCAGTGAGCAGGGCGGCGGCCCCGGCTTCTCCGCCAACGAGATGCAGGTCATCGTGCGCGCCCCGGACACCGACACGCTACGTCGCGCGGCCGAGACCGTCACCTCCACCATGGCGGGCGTGCCCGGCCTTTCCGAGGTGGCCTCCAACCTTGAGGCCAGCGCCCGGAGGGTCGAGGTACGCGTGGACCGCCGCGAGGCCGCCGAGCGGGGCCTGGGCGAGACGGCGATCGGCCAGGCCGTCGCCCAGGCGTTCCGCGGCGCCCCGCTGGGGCGCCTCACGCTGGACGGCCGCGCCGGCGACCTGGTCCTGCGCGGCGATGACGCCCCCGAATCGCTGTCGCAGATCCGTGAACTGGAGCTGCCCACCGCGACCGGCACCGTCGAACTCGACGATGTCGCGAACGTCTCGGAGGTCGACGGCCCGACGCAGGTCACCCGGATCGACGGCGAGCGCAGCGCCACCGTCACCGGCCGCGCCACCGCCAGCGACCTGGGCAGCGTCACCACCGCCCTGACCGCCCAGCTCAACGGCCTGGACCTGCCCGCGGGCGCCACCTGGAGCGTCGGCGGTGTAAGCGCCGACCAGGAAAAAGCGTTCGCCGACCTGGGGGTGGCGTTGATCGCCGCCATCGCCATCGTCTTCATGATCATGGTGGCGGCGTTCCGCAGCTTCGTCCAGCCGCTGATCCTGCTGGTGTCGGTGCCGTTCGCGGCGACCGGCGCGCTCGGGCTGCTGCTGGCCACCGGCACCCCGCTGGGCGTCCCGGCGCTGATCGGGATGCTGATGCTGATCGGCATCGTGGTCACCAACGCGATCGTGCTGATCGACCTGATCAACCAGTACCGGGCGCAGGGCATGGGCGTGGTGGAGGCCGTGATGGAAGGCGGCCGCCGCCGGCTGCGGCCGATCCTGATGACCGCCGTGGCGACCATCTGCGCGCTGATCCCGATGGCGCTGGGACTGACCGGCTCCGGCGGGTTCATCTCCCAGCCGCTGGCCATCGTGGTGATCGGCGGCCTGGTGTCCTCCACCCTGATCACTCTGATCATGGTGCCGACCTTGTACACGATGGTCGAACGCACCAAGGAACGCCTGCGCCGCAAGCCCGCGGGCGGCCAGCACGCCGCCGGGACGGAGAGCGGCGGCAGGCAGCTGCAGGCCACCGCACCCAAGTAAACCCGGCCCGGCCGGTGGGGACGCCTGCGCGCCCCCACCGGCCGCCACCCGCCCGACCGGCCGATAAACTGCGGCGATGTGACCGACAAGCCGCACATTCCCAACGTCCTGGCCGCCCGCTACGCCTCACCGGAGCTCACCCGCATCTGGTCCCCGCGGCACAAGGTGATCGCCGAGCGCCAGCTGTGGCTCGCGGTCCTCAAAGCCCAGGCCGACCTGGGAGTGACGGTCCCGCCCACGGCGATCAGCGACTACGAGAAGGTCATCGACGACGTCGACACCGACTCCATCGCCGCCCGCGAACGCCTGACCCGCCACGACGTCAAGGCCCGCATCGAGGAGTTCAACGCCCTGGCCGGGCACGAGCACATCCACAAGGGCATGACCTCGCGCGACCTCACCGAGAACGTCGAGCAACTCCAGATCCGCGACAGCCTGACGCACGTACGCGACCGGTGCGTGGCCCTACTGGCCCGCCTGGCGTCCCTGGCCGCCGAACACTCCGCGACCGTCATCACCGGCCGCTCCCACAACGTCCCCGCCCAGGCCACCACCCTCGGCAAACGCTTCGCCACCGCCGCCGAAGAACTCCTGGCCGCCTACACCCGCCTGGACGGCCTGCTGGACCGCTACCCGCTGCGCGGCGTCAAAGGCCCCGTCGGCACCGCCCAGGACATGCTCGACCTCCTCGGCGGCAGCCCCGACCGGCTCACCGAACTCGAAGACCGCGTCGCCGCCCACCTCGGCTTCACCCACCGCCTGGGCAGCGTCGGGCAGGTCTACCCGCGTTCCCTGGACTACGAGGTCCTCACCACCCTGGTGCAACTCGCCGCCGCCCCCGCCAGCCTCGCCCTTTCCGTACGGCTGATGGCCGGCCACGAACTGGTCACCGAAGGCTTCAAGGAAGGGCAGGTCGGCTCCTCGGCCATGCCGCACAAGATGAACACCCGCTCTTGCGAGCGAATCGGCGGCCTCGCGGTCGTGCTGCGCGGATACGCCGCGATGAGCGGCGAACTGGCCGGCGGCCAATGGAACGAAGGCGACGTCTCCTGCTCGGTCGTACGGCGCGTGGCGCTACCCGACGCGTTCTTCGCCTTCGACGGCCTGACCGAGACCACCTTGACGGTACTGGCCGAATTCGGCGCCTTCCCCGCCGTCATCGACGCCGAACTACGCCGCTACCTGCCGTTCCTGGCCACCACCAAGATGCTGATGGCCGCCGTGCGCGCCGGAGTGGGCCGCGAGACCGCACACGAACTGATCAAGGAACACGCGGTCGCCGCCGCACTGGACATGCGCTCCCACGGCGGCGGCAACACCCTTCCCGCCCGCCTGGGCGCCGACACCCGCTTCCCCCTGGACGAGACGGCCATCACCGGCCTGCTGGAGGACACCACGTCCTTCACCGGCGCCGCCCAGGCACAGGTCGCCGACGTCGTCACCCGCATCGGCCGGATCACCGCCCGCCACCCCGCCGCCGCCGCCTACACCCCGGCCGCCATCTTGTGATCACCGAGGTGACCCGCCTGACGGAGATCTCCGCCGTCGCCGGCGACGACTCGCTGGTCATGTGGGCCGCCCAGCGGCTCGACGGCGGAGTGCGCGCGTTCCGGCTGGGCGACGCCGTGGCGGTGGCCAGCCCCGACCTGTGCCGCCGCGACCGCCTGGCCGTTGCCGGGCCCGCCGCCGCCGCGGCACGCCTGGTGACGCACACGCTGGGGGAGTGCGGCGCCACCTACCGCCCGCTCGGCGGCGACGAACTCATCACCGAGATCACCCGCCGCGTCCGCGAACTGAAGGTGGCCGCCCGGTTCGCGTGGATGGACACCAGCACACCACCCCCGCCCGGCCCGCCCAGCCCGCCCAGCCCGCCCGGCCCGCCCGGCGGGCCGGGCGGGGGAGCGGTATGGCTACCGGCCACCGCGGCAGGGGAGGTCACCGCGCTGCTCGCCCAGGCCAGCCCCGACGCCTACGCCCTACCCGGCCTGCCCGGCGTCCGCGCCTGGGCCGGCATCCGCGACGGCCACACCCTCACCGCCGTCGCCGCCGACGCCTGGAGCGCCCCCACCGCGGGCCTGCTCGCCGGAGTCGCCACCGCGTTACCGGCCCGCCGCAGGGGACTGGGGGAGCGGGTGTGCCGGTTCGTCACCGACCACCTGATCGCCGCACACGGCCGCGCCTGCCTGATGGCCGACGGCTGGAACACCACCGCCATCGCCCTGTACCAGCGGCTCGGCTACCACCTGCACCAGGCCGCCGTCGCCGAGACCACCCCCGGCTAGGACCCGCCGCGAGCGGCGTTGGCGGCGATCGCGTCCCGCACATAGACGGCGAGCCCCGGCGCGACCCCCTCGAAGTTCACCGCGAACCGCTCATCGGCCACGTACATCTCACCCAGCCCCCGGTGAATGTCGTACCCGCAGTCATAGAACCAGCGGGTGATGTGCCCGCGATGCCGCTCGGCCAGATCCATCGCGGCCGCCCCGCCCGGCGGCTCACCCGCGGCGAACACCGCCGCCAGGCCCGCAACGATCTCCTCGCCCTCCTCGCGGAGCCGCAGCCAGTCCTGCTTGGTGTAGGCCGCGACCCTGCGCCGGCTCTCGGCGAACTCCCGCCCGCCGCCCCAGCGTTCCTCCGCCTCGGCCTCATGCTCCTCCGGCCGGAACTCCCCGAACACCTCAAGCCGCTCGGCCGGTGACAGATCGAATCCCATCGTGTGCGCCTCCATGGCGAGTTCGACGGCGGCGGCCATCTCCCGAAGCCGGGCGATACGCCGCATCAGCAACTCGTGCTGCCGCCGCAGATGTGTCATCCGGTCGGCGCCGGGCTCGGCCAAGATCGCCGCGATCTCCTCCAGGGCGAACCCCAGCTCGCGGTAGAACAACACCTGCTCCAGCCGCTCAAGGTCACCATCGGTGTAGTACCGGTAACCCGACGCGGCCCGCTCCCCGGGGGTGAGCAGCCCGATCTCGTCATAGTGGTGCAACGTCCGGACGGTGATACCCGCCAGCCGCGCCACCTGCCCCACCGGCAACCCCACGCGCCCACCGCCTCCCCTTCTTACGCCTCCCAGGCTGCCCCCTGACGTTAGGTGAGAGTCAAGCCCGGCAAGGGAAACCCCCGCCGGCCCGGCCGCGCCGCCGTACCGCGATGACGCTCATCACCGGCGCGGCAGGAAAGCGGCGAACACCGCGGACAACAGCACCAGCGCGGCGACACCCGTGTTCGTGACCGCCGCGGCGGCCGCGACGGAACCGAAAGGAAAACCCAGGAACACCGCACCCAGCCCCGCGACCCCGGCGACCTGACCGAGCTGAGTGACCGTCGACATGACCCCGCTCGCGTCCGCCGCGTCCACCGGCATGACCCGGCTCAACGCCGCACTGAGAACCGAGCTGAAAGCCAGCCCCATGCCGACGCCGGACACCACGCCGGCGACCTGATACAAAAAGCCGGGCGAACCCAGGCGCGCCGTGATGAAGGCCACCGCGAGATAGCCCGCAGCCGACAGCGCCGGCCCCGCCGGAACCACACGGCGGTGGAACCGGGCAGGGACCCGCCGCCAGCTCAAGCTCGCCGCACCGAAACCCACCGAGGACAACACGAAGGCCAGACTCGATCGCAGGGGAGACAGACCCAGGCCATCGTGCAGATACAGCGCCATGGTGAACAGAAACCCGGCATACCCGGCCATCATCGAGAAGATGGACGCCGCGGCGAGGACCAGACCGGGGGAGCGGAGCACGCAGCCGGGGATCAACGGGGCGGCCGCGCGGCGCTGCGTGGCCACGAACACGACGGCGAAAACGGCACCGGCGGGCACCATCGCCCAGCCCCAGACGGGCCGGCCGAGCTCACGGCCGAGCACCAGCGGCGTCACCAGCAGCAACACGGCGGGCGAGAACGTCACCAGGCCGGGCAGATCGAGCCCCGTGGTGGCGCCGGGACGGTCGGCGGGCAGCAGCCGCACCCCCGCCGCCAGCAGTACCACGCCGATGGGCACGTTCACCAGGAAGATCGGGCGCCATCCGGTGCCCGCGATGTCCGCGCCCGTCAAGACCCCGCCCAGGATCTGACCGGCGACCGCCGCGCCGGACAGCACACTGGAGTACACGCTGAAGGCCCTGGCGCGGGCGGCACCGTCGAGGGTGAGCTGAATCAGGCTGAGCACCTGCGGCACCAGTAGCGCCGCCCCCGCCCCCTGGAAGAGGCGGAACGCGATGAGCTGGGCGGTGGTGGCCGCCAGCCCGCAGGCGAGCGAGGCGGCGGTGAAGAGCACGAGCCCGGCCTGGAACAGACGCCGATGGCCGAACCTGCGGCCCAGACGTGCCCCGGTGATGAGCAGCATCGCGTACACGATCGTGTAACCGGCCACGACGAGCTGCAACGCGGCGCCCGAGCTTTCCAGGTCGGCGCGGATGGCCGGAGCCGCGACGGTCACGATGGTGGCGTCCAGGATCGCCATGAACTGGCCAAGGAGGATCACAGCGAGCAGCCCGCCGCTTCTGCCCGTCCTGATCGAAGACGAGGAGGTGGAGGTGGTCATGAACTCCAAGCGTGTGGTGACGCGGCGGACGGCGGCAGGGCGTCCTCATCCAGGTAGCGATACCACCTGGCACCAGGACCGGCGGATGGGCCAGGCTGGGGGAGTGTCCTCGAAGAACCTCCGGGTGCAGCGCCGTGGCGAGCTGGCGACGTTCCTGCGCAGCCGGCGTGAGCGCATCACCCCTGATGATGTGGGTCTTGCGCCGGGGATACGCAGGCGCACGCCCGGGCTGCGCCGCGAGGAGGTCGCCCTGCTGGCCGGAGTGGGGGTGACCTGGTACACGTGGCTGGAACAAGGCCGGCCGATCAACCCCAGCGTCGCCGTGCTCGACGCGATCGCCGGTACGCTCCGCCTCAGCCATGCCGAACGGGAGCACCTCTACCGGCTCGCCGGCGTGCCCGTGCTCCCGGCCGCCGAGGAACACGGGATGCTCGATCCTCAGGTTCAGCTCATCCTCGACACGCTCAATCCGCTGGCCGCGGCGGTCTACTCCAGCCGCTTCGACCTGCTCGCCTGGAACGGCACGTTCACGGGCCTGTTCCCCGCCTTCGTGGCCGCCGCGCCCGAGCGGCGCAACGCCATCTGGGAGCACTTCACCAGTCCGCCCTGCTGCAACCCGTTCGTTGACCCGCATGCCGAGGTCAGGCCCCTAGTGGCGATGCTGCGGGCCGCCTTCGGCCGTCATCTGGCCGAGCCCGCCTGGACGGGATTCGTCCGCCTGTTGTCGGCGGAAAGCTCCGCGTTCGCCCGCATGTGGAGTGCGCACGACGTCGCCGAGCCGGGGCCGCATGTCAAGGTCTTGCGCTATGAGGAGGTGGGCGAGATACGGCTGACCACCACCACGCTCACCGTGGTGGGCATGCCCGAGGCCCGGCTGGTCGTCTACACGCCGGCAGGAGAGGCGTCACGGCAGCGCCTGGCCCGGCTGGCCGCCCGTCCGTCCAGGCACTGCTCGCTGCCCGAGCATCGGCACACGCGTCTGGGCACCCGGACCGAAGCGGACGGCGGCCTTGGGGGCATCGGTTCAGCCCTTGGCACTGCCGGCGGGTGACATGTGAGGCGCGGGGAGGGGCCCGATCTCGCGTTACTTGACATAATGTTCATTATCGAGCATTCGCAGGAGGGGGTGGAATGCGGTGAAACGTCGTACGATCACACCGTGGCCGGACTTGGACCAGCAGAACTGTTCGTCATCAGCGGCATGCTCATCTTCGCCGTGCTCGTGGTGATCGGCATCGCCGCCGTGGCGCGTGCGGCCGCCCGCAACAGGCCTCCGCAGATCCCGCGGCCGCTGCCGGATGTGCCGCACGATCTTCGGTCCCGGGTACGCGCGCTCACCGACGACGGTCGCATGATCCACGCGATCAAGCTGATCAGGGAGGAGACCGCGATGGGCCTGAAGGACGCCAAGCTGACCGCCGAGGCGATCGCCGCCGGGCGGCCTGTGCCCGCCCCGGTCGCTCACGCGGTGTCACCGTTGGCCGGCACCTTGGCCGGGCGTGCCCGTGAGCTGAAGGCGTCCGGGCGGTTTGAGCAGGCGGTTCATCTGGTCCGGGGTGAGACCGGGATGGGTCAGAGCGAGGCGACGGCGTTCGTGAGCGCGCTTGAGCCGGAGGCCGATACCGCCTGACCTGCGAAAATATATGCGATACCGGACAGAAGGTGGATTCTGTCCGGTATCAGAATGTGTTGTTTTTTCATGTCTTTTCGGTGGTTTTCGCCCATGTAAAGGACGCTGGGGCCCGGTCTCGGCCGTCTGTTGCCCCGGCCGGTGCCCACGCCGTACATCATGGCCGGTACCCGCCCCCGCAGGGCTCTCCGAAAGACTCGCCGACTCCCCCAGCGCCCCCTGAAGCCCACCACTCCCCCGAGTTCTGTCAGATCGGAACGCGGTCGTGATGTTCGATCACGTCGCGGAGTTGTGATCGGGCGGTGACGCCCAGTTTCGGGAACACCCGGTACAGGTGGGAGCCGACCGTACGCGGCGAAAGATACAGCCTCTCCCCGATCTCCCGGTTGGTCAGGCCGAGCGCCGCGAGCCGGACGATCTGCTGCTGCTGGGGGCTCAGTTCGGTCAGGCCGCCGGGCGCCGCGCCGCCTGCGGCGTCGATGCCCGCGGCCCGCAGTTCCGCCTGGGCCCGCGTGGCCCATGGCCGGGCGCCGAGTCGTTGGAAGGTGTCCAGTGCCGAGGTCAGCAATGGGCGGGCTTCGGTGATGCGGCGTTGTCTTCTGAGCCATTCGCCGTAGTCCAGCCGGGTCTGTGCGCGCTCGAACGGCCGCTGCTCGCCCGTTTCGTCGGCCAGGGCCGCCTGGAAGTACGGTTCGGCGTGGCCGGGGGCGGCGAGCAGGGCGCGGCCTCGGTCGAGCAGGGCGGTGATCCGGGCCGATGCGCCCGTGCCGAGGTGTTGCGCCGATCGTTCCAGCAGGCCGGTGGCGGCCTTGTGGTGTCCTCGGCGGGCGGCCGAGGCGGCGAGTTCGGCCAGGACGGTGTAGGAGACGTGGTAGTGGACGGGGTCGCCGTCGCCGGTGAAGGCGGAGCGGAAGTGGGTGTAGGCGGTGTCGTGGTCGCCTTCGGCGGCTGCGGCCAGGCCGAGGGCGCGGTGGGCGGCGACCGTGATGGAGCGGCTTTGCAGCGGGTCGATGAGGGTCAGTGCGCGCTGGGCGCGGTGGCGTGCCTCGGTGGTGTCTCCGAGGAGGGCGTGCGTTGTCGCGTCGAGCGCTTGTGCGCAGGCTTCGGCGTGGTCCAGTCCGGTCGCTTGGGCCATTGCGGTGATCTCGGCGGCGACCGCGCGGGCTTCGGTCCAGCGGCCCTGTTCCAGGTAGGCCCAGCCGACGGCGCATCCAAGGCCGTCGGGGAGGGAGCCGCGGGTCTGCCATCGGTCGTGTGCCTGGTCGAAGGTGCTGGTGGCCAGGGCGGTGTGGTCCAGGATCCAGGCGATGGCGGCGAGTGCGGTCAGGCGGGCGGGGTCGTCTGCGGCTTCGGCGATGAGTGCGGGCAGTGCCGGGGTGATGGAGGCGCCGGTGCCGCTGGGGTCGCTGATGGCCCGTACCCAGGCGTGCAGGGTGCCTTCGGTGGTGGAGTCGGGTGCGGCGGGGAGCAGGTCGTGGATCTGGTGTAGCTGGGTTTGCTCGCCGGAGTAGTAGCGGACGATCGCGGCCGCGGCGAGCGCGTCCAGTACGCGGGGCGGGCAGGTGGCCGCCGCCTCGCGGGCGAGGCGGGTCAGCTGGGCGAAGGCGGCGGTGTGGTGGCGGCGCAGGGTCATGAGTTGTGCGGTGGCGAGGGAGGCCCTGTTGGTGAGTGCCGGATCGTCGCTGTGCCGGCGTACCTGGGCGGCCAGGTGTTCCACCCAGCCGAGTTGGCCGGTGTAGACGGCGGTGGCGGCGGCTTCGGTCAGCAGGCGTGCCTGGTGGGCGCGGTGCGGGTTCAGTTCCGCGGCGCGCTGGAGGGCGGCGGTGGCGGCGGCGTGGCCGCCGCGGCGTCGTGCCCGGTCGGCGGTCTGTCGCAGGGCGGCGGAGATCGTCTCGTCGGGGCGTGTGGTGGCGGCGGCGAGGTGCCAGGCGCGGCGGTCGGGTTCTTGGCTGTGGCGGGCGAGGGTGAGGTGGGCTTGTCTGCGTTCTTCGAGGGAGGCGGCGTGGTAGACGGCCGAGCGGATGAGTGGGTGGCGGAAGGTGATCCGGGGGCCGTCCTGGCGGAGCAGCCTGGCCTGTTCCGCGGGTGCCCATGCCGTGTCGTCGGCTTCGGGCAGGCCGTGGGCGGCGGCCGGTACGTCTGTCGTGTCGGCAGCGGCGAGGAGGAGCAGCGTGCGGCGGGTTGCCTCTGGCAGGGATCGCGCCTGTTCGGCGTAGATCTGCTCCAGCCGGTCGGTGATGGGCAGTGGGCCTTCGATGCCGCTGCCGGCGGGGGGCCGGGTGGCGGCGGCGCGGGTGAGTTCGATCAGGGCCAGCGGGTTGCCGGCGGCCTCTTGCAGGATCCGTGTGCGGGTTCGGCCGGTGGGTGGCGCCGGTTGCCGGTCGAGCAGGCGGTTGGCCGCTTCGCCGTTCAGGGGGCCGATCTGCAGGTGCCGGTGTCCTTCGTCGAGGCCGGGCAGGGCGGCGGCGGCGCGTACGCCGGCCAGGAGTGTGATGGGTTGGCCGTTCATGCGCCGGGCGGTGAAGGAGATGACGTCCAGTGATGCGCGGTCGATCCATTGGGCGTCGTCGATGATCAGGAGCAGTGGGGCGTGCCGTGCCAGGTTCGTGGCCAGGGTGATTAGAGCCGATCCGGTGAGCATGCCGTCGGGTGGCCGGGTGGGTTCGTCCAGGCGCAGGACGGTGCGCAGAGCGGCGCGCTGCCGTGGCGGGAGGTTGTCGAGTTCGCCGAGGACCGGGTGGAGCATCTGGTGAAGGGCGGCGAAGTCGAGGTGCGTTTCGGATGGAGTGCCGGCCGCGCGTAGTACCTGTCCGCCTTCGCGGCGTGTGTGGTCGGCCGCGAAGTCGAGGAGCGTGCTCTTGCCGGTGCCGGGGTCGCCGGTGAGGATGAGGACCTCGCTGTGGGAGCGGCCGGCGGTGAGGCGCCGCGTGATCTCGGCGGTTTCGGTTTCCCGGCCCGCCATCGGCGGCTGGAGGTCGTGTGTCGGGCTCTGGTTCCCTTCGGCCCTTCCACCGTTTCGCACGGCTGCGCAACGCGTGCGCCGCCTGGGATATTCCGGCCGCCTGTCCGGTACGGCGCGGCGAGCAGTCACTTGAGGCATACCGGGTGGATCGTCGGCCCGCGGAGACTGGTGATCGGCTCGTTGGCCGGTGGAAGGTCGTGCGGGGACGGTCATGGTGGCAGGGAAGGCGGCGTTGCCGTGGGGCCGTCCGGCCGCCCGTTCGGCCGCGGTGGACCCGGGGTGGGCCCGGGGTGGGCCCGGAGCTGATGCGTCTGGCCTCGGCGGTGCGCGCCGTTTTGGGCGGCGCGGCGTCCCTGGCGGTTTCGGCGGCGCTGGGGTGGCCGGGTACGGCGTTGCTCGCCGGTGGGTTCACCGCGATGGCGGCGTCGCCGGCGGTCAGGGATCTGCACCGGCGCGACCGGCTCATCACGCTGGGGCCGGGGGTTGTGGTGTTCTCGGCGGCTGTGGCCGCCGGGGCGGTCGCGGCGGGGGTCGTGTTCCTGGTGGTGATCTGTCTGGCGGGTTCGTGTGCGCAGGTACGGTGCCAAGGGGGCAGGGGGTGGGCGTCTTAGGCTTCATGGGCTTCTTTCTGGCGCAGTTCGTCGGCGCGGGGGCGGCCGTGCTCGTGGCGTTCGGTGTGGTGGCGGTCGTTTGGCGCTTGCCGGGGTTCTTGACGTCCTCTCGTGTTCTCGCCCGGCTGCGGCGTGCCTTCGATGTGCGGCGATGTGCGGCTGGGTGGGGTGCTGCGGGGCACGGACGCGCTGGTGATCGCCGGGCGGGACGCGGGCATGGTGAGGTCGTTGGAGCGGCGTTTGGGCGGGCTCCACGCGGTCGTGCTGCTGATCGGGGACTTTCTCGCCGAGCGCGCGGGCGATGAGGCGGGCGACGGCCGGGTTCTGAGGTACGTGTGGCGGGTGGAGGTGGCCGCCCGGCGGCTGGGTGTGCTCGCGGTCCGCGCGGCCTGTGCCCCGTCGGCCGGCGGAGGGGAACCGGTCGTGCGGCGGCGGCTTGCGGCGCGGGTCCCCATCTTGGGCGAGGGGCTCGCTTCCCGGCCGGTGGAGCGGGCAGGCGGGGACGGCCCGGCGATGGGGGCCGGGTGTGCCGGCCGTGTTGCGGGATTGCCTGGGCGGGATCGGTGAACTGGCCGCGGCCGTGCGTCTTCCCGCTGTGGGCGCCGCTCCCCCACCGCCCGCCTCGGCGCCTGCCCTGGCGGTATCGCGATCAGGTGAGCGCGGCGTGCGCGTTGTCCGTTGTGGGTGGCCATCTGGTCTCCCCCGGTCAGGTGGTGTTCATCGACACCGAGAGCGCCGGTGAGGTTGTGCTGCAGGGTGTGCGCCGGTTCGCGGGCACGGTCGCCGGCGCGGTGCTCGGTTATGGCCTTGCCGTGTCGGCCGGGTCGTTGCCGCTGGTGGTGGTGTTGCTGCTGGTGTGCATGTTCGGGATGTTCTACACCCCGCCCGGCGCGTAGCTGAGCATGCTGCCGTCGTTGTTGGAGGCGTGCTCGTCGTGCGCGTGCAGGAGACGGCGCTGGGGGTGGTGTGCGGCGTCGTGGCCGCGGTGGTCGTGTCGCCTGTTGACGGTACGCCGGGCGGGTGATGAGGGGCTGGTGCAGGTCGTGGCGGCCCTGGGGCGTCTCCTGCAGGCGACGGTGGGGGCCCGGGTAGCGAGGCGGTGCGGTCCGTGATCTCGATCAGGCGCTGGAGCCCTTCCGTGGGGCCTGTCTGCCGCTGATCCATCCGTTGAATCCGCGGCGGGGGCGTCGTGATCGCGTTCGCCATCTGCCGGAGGTGCTGGAGGCCGGTGCCCATCACGCGCGGAGCGCGGCGGTGGTGGCCGGGCGGCTGCCGCTGGGCGTCGAGGCCGGGTGTGCGGCCCGGGTGGCGGGCGGCGGCAGGGTGAGGTGCCTGATCGGTCTGGCGCATCGCCGGGCGGTCGCGGGGCCGGGTTCGGTGCGGCCGGAGGTGGGCGGTGCGTTGTTCCTGCTCGCCGGGGAGCGGCGGGCGGTCGCGGACGGTCGTCGTCGTCGCGGCGGCGTCTGCTGTTGCGCATCGGGCGTCTGGGTGCGGCGTTGGTGGCGCTGGGCCGGGCTTTGGGAGCAGTCAGGTGACTCATACCGCGCGGTGCCCGGGGCGGAGCACGATTGCCGGACGGGGTCGTCCGGGGAGTGAGGGCGGGTTCGTGGAACCGATCGAAGTGGAGGCGGCGGTGGACACCATCACGTTGGGCGATGTGACGCTGACCCGGGTCCGGGAGTATTTCGGTCCTGTTGACATGGCGCCGGAGGTGTTCTTCCCCGGTAGCCCGGCGGAGGCGTGGGAGGCGCATCGTTCCTGGCTGGTGCCGGATTTCCTGGACGGCCGGACGCGGATCGTCAATTCGGCGATCCAGACGTGGGTGCTGCGCAGTGAGGGAAGGGTCATTCTGGTCGACACGGGCGTCGGCAATCACAAGGACCGCCCGTACGCGCCCGTGTGGAACCGGTTGAACACCGACTTCCTGGGCGATCTTGCCCGTGCGGGGGTCCGTCCCGAGGACGTCGACATCGTGATCAACACGCATCTGCACATCGACCATGTCGGCTGGAATACCTACCTTGAGGGCCGGAGTTGGGTGCCGACGTTCCCCAACGCCACCTATCTGATGTCCAGGGCGGACTTCGACTTCTGGAATCCCGCCAACGAGCACAAGCCCCTGCTGGGCCGCGGCAACCAGAACGTCTTCGAAGACAGCGTCGCCCCGGTGCGCGAGGCCGGTCAGGTCCTGTTGTGGGAGGAGGGGCATCGCATCGACGGCAGTCTGCGGCTGGATCTGGCGCCGGGGCACACGCCGGGTTCGTCGGTGCTGAGGCTGGAGTCGGGGTCGGAGCGGGCCGTGTTCGTCGGGGACCTGCTGCACAGTCCGGTCCAGATCCACGAGCCCGATTCCAATAGTTGTTTTTGTGAGGACCCGGCCGGGGCCCGCGCCACCCGCCGCAGGTTGCTGGGCTGGGCGGCCGATAACAACGCGCTGGTCGTTCCGGCGCATCTGGGCGGCCATGGTGCCGCTGAGGTCGTCCGGGAGGGGGACAAGTTCGCCGTCAAGGGCTGGGCGCCGTTCGCCCCGTACACCGAGCAGGTCTGAGTCCTTGCGGAGCGGAAAGGCATCTTTGTGAACGATCATCCTGGTCTCGTCGTGGTCACCGCGCAGGGGGCGGTGCGCGGTGTGCGTGATGGCGCCGCGCTCAGGTTCTTGAACATTCCTTACGCCGCTCCGCCGCGTGGCGTGGGGCGTTTCATGCCGCCGCGGCCGCATGTGCCGTGGGGTGGTGTGCGGGATGCGACGGTGGCGGGTCCCACTGCGCCGCAGTCCGAGCGCACCCTCGGCGGTATCGACATGTCTCCCTATTTCGGTGCGGGTTGGAGCCGCGGGGAGGATTACCTGACGGTGAACGTGTTCGCGCCGGCGGCCGGGGGCGATGGGCTGCCGGTCATGGTGTTCGTTCATGGCGGCGGGTTCGTCGCCGGTTCGACGCGCTCGGGGTTGTACGACGGTTCGGCGTTCGCCCGCGACGGCGTCGTCCTGGTCACCTTGAACTACCGGCTCGGCATCGCCGGGTTCCTGGACGTCCCCGGGGCGCCCGCCAACCGCGGCCTGCTGGACGTGATCGCCGCGCTGGGCTGGGTGCGGGAGAACATTGCGGCCTTCGGCGGCGACCCGGGCAATGTCACGCTTTTCGGGCAGTCGGCGGGGGCGACGATCGTCGGCGGTGTCCTCGCCGACCCCCGGGCCGCGGGCCTGTTCCGGCGGGTGATCGTGCAGAGCGGCAGCGGCCTGGGGGCGTTCAGCGCCGAGCAGGCGGCCCGTGTCACCGCGGCGGCGGCCGGGGCCTTGGGCGTCGAGCCGGATGTGGGCGCGTTCGCCGGTGTCTGCGACGAGCGTCTGGTGCGGGCCGCGTCCCTGCTTTCGGGCATCGATCTTCGGACCGGGACGCGCGGCGACCCGCTGATCGGGCTCAGCCCTTTCAGCCTGGTCCTGGAGGTGCAGCCCGCCGAAGCGGTCGCCGCCGGCCTGGGCGCCGATGTCGGCCTGCTCGCCGGCACCAATGCCGAGGAGGGCAACCTTTACCTGGTGCCGGTCGGCGGGTACGCCGCCTCGACCGCCGCCGACGTCGATGAGGCGGCGGCGCGTTCGCATCCGGATCCGGCGCGGCTTCTCGCCGCCTACCGCGGGTCGCGTCCGGAGGCGTCGCCCGCGGAGCTGCGTTCGGCGATCATGGGTGATGCCCTGTTCGGGGCGGGCACTTGGGCCCTGGCCGGGGCGCATGCCGCTCATCGCGGGCCGGGTACCTATGTTTATGAGTTCGCCTGGCGTTCTGAGGCCCTGGGCGGGGAGCTGGGCGCGGCCCATGCGGTCGAGCTGCCGTTCGTCTTCGATGTGGCGGATCGGCCCGGGTTGCACGGTCCCGGCGCGCTGCTGGGCCCCGGCGTGGCCCCGGCGGGCCTGGCGGCCCGTGTCCATGAGACCTGGATCCGGTTCGCCAGGACGGGCGATCCCGGCTGGGACCGCTACGACGGCGGGCGCAGGGCGACCATGCGCATCGACGCGGAGTGGACGCTGGTCGATGACCCCCGGGCGCGGGAGCGCCGGGTCTGGGGTTGATGGCGTCCCCACGAGTGGTGGAAATGCCGCCTGGCACCGCGTTCCGGCGGACCGCCGTTGACGGGCGCCGGGCACCGCCGTCGTGCGTCTCGCCGTTGCGGCGCCCGTGGGGGTGCGGCCGGGCGGTCACGATCCGGCGGACCACGGCCGTTCCTGCCGGTCCACCAGGTATGACCGTGATCACTGGACTTTTACACCACTGGGTGGGACGCCATCCTGGGGTTGAGGCCGCGCGGACGGGTCGTCTTCGCCGCTCCCCCGGGTTCGCCGGGGGTTTCGGGAAATGTCGGCGGCGGCGGGTAGGTTGGCGATCACGTCGTTCTGCTGTCGCCGGTTGGAAGGGATCGCCGAGATCATGCGGCCCGCTGCGTTGAACCGTGTGTCGGTCGCCGAGGCGGCCGATCGTTATGTGGAGCTGGTCCGGGCGCGGACGTTGACGGGCGGGTTGTCGCCGGCGACGGCGGAGGTCTATGCGCGGGATGTGGCGACGTTCGTCGGGCTGGCCGGTGCCGAGCGGGTGCTGGATGATCTTGATGGGGGCGATGTGGACGCGGTGTTGCTGGCGTTCGCGTGTAAGCCGGACGGGCGGCGCCCGGCCGCGGCGGCGGCGCGGCCTTCGGGTGGGGCGGTGCAGAGCGCGGCCTCCCAGGCGCGGTTTCGGCGTTCGGTCTCGGCGTTGTTCAAGCATGCGGTGCTGTCGGGGTGGGTTCAGGTGGATCCGATGGCGGCGGTGACGGTGTCGGCGCGTCAGCGGGGCGGGTTGCGGGCCGAGCGGCGGGCGTTGACGCGGGAGCAGGCGACGGGGTTGATCGGGGCGGCGCGGTCCTTGGGGGCGGGTGAGAACGCGGGGCGGGCGCGGCGGCGTGATCAGCGCATGGAGGTGCGGGATGCGCTGGTGGTGTTGCTGCTGGTCGCGGTGGGTCCGCGGGTGTCGGAGCTGGTGCGGGCCAATGTGGAGGATTTCTTCGTCAACGACGGGGTGCGCTATTGGCGGATCTTCGGTAAGGGGGGCCGGACGCGGGATGTGCCGTTGCCGGCGGATGTGGCGGCGGTGCTGGACGGATATGTGGGGGGTGAGCGGCGGCGGTGTGCCGGGGGCGGGCCGGGTGGTGAGGGCCCGGGCGGGGCGTTGTTGTTGTCGTGGCGGGGCAGGCGGCTGGCGCGGGGTGATGTGCAGGCGGTGATCGATCGGGTGCAGCAGGGGGTGGCGGCGGCGCATCGGCGTACGGTGACCCCGCACGGGTTGCGGCACACGACGGCGACGCATCTGCTGGCCGACGCGGTGGACATGGACGCGGTGCGGCGGGTGCTGGGGCACAGTGATCTGTCGACGCTGGGGCGTTACCGCGATGAGCTGCCCGGGGAACTGGAGGTGGCGATGCGGGCGCATCCGCTGCTGCGTGATCCGGGTGAGCGGTGAAGGCCGGGCGGTGATGGCGGGGTTACCGCTCCCCTGTTTCGGCGGCGCGGCGGCGGTCGCGTTTGCCGCGGGCGATCTCGGTGCCGAGGGCGTCGAGGTGGGGGGTCCAGAAGCGGCGGAAGGCGGCGAGCCAGGTGTCGGCTTCGCGCAGGCCGGCGGGGTCGACGGTGTAGAGGCGGCGGGTGCCTTCGGGGCGGACGGTGGCGAAGCCGTTGTCGCGCAGGACGCGCAGGTGCTGGGAGACGCCGGGCTGGGAGATGCCGAATTCGTGTTGGATGGCGGTGGTGATCTCCCCTGCGGGGAGTTCGCCGTCGGTGAGGAGTTCGAGGATGCGGCGGCGGACGGGGTCTCCCAGGACGTCGAAGGCGTGCACGCGACCATCGTGTCAGGTACCGCTTATATAAGTCAACGCTGATTTAGCTGTGGCCGGTGAGGGCGGCGACGGCGCGGTCGACGTCGTCTTCGGTGGTGTAGAGGTGGAAGGAGACGCGGATCCGCCCGGCGCGTACGGCGGCGCGCACTCCGGCCTCGGCCAGGCGCCGCAGCGCGGCGGGGCCTGCGGTGGCGGTGGCGATGGCCCCGCCGGTGGGGGCGAGGCCCAGGCCGGCGTGGAAGCGGGCGGACAGCGCGGTGTCGTGCTCGTGTACGGCGGCCACGCCGATGCGGCCGAGCAGTTGCAGGGTGACGGCGGCGCCGACCTGGCTGAACCACGCCGGGGACAGGTCGAAGGCGCGGGCGTCGGGGGCCAGGCGCAGCGGCGGCCCGTAGTAGGAGCCGCCGGGGTCTGATCCGGCGTACCAGTTGGCGGCGATGGGCCGCATGTGGTCGCGGGCGCGGGGCGACAGGTAGGTGTAGGTGGCGCCCCGGGGGGCCATCAGCCATTTGTAGGCGGCGCAGGTCAGCACGTCGAAGCGGGTGGCCTGGACGGGCAGCCAGCCGCACGCCTGGCTGGCGTCGGTGACGGTGAGGGCGTCGTGGTCGCGGGCGGCGGTGAGGACGTCGGCGATGGGGGCCCGGCGGCCGTCGGCGGATTGGACGAGGCTGAAGGCGACGACGCGGGTGCGGGCGGTGACGGCGTCGGCGAGGCGGTCCAGCGGGACGGTGCGCAGGCGGGCGCCGACCGCCCAGGGGAACAGGTTGGAGGTGAACTCCTCTTCGGGGGCGAGGACTTCGGCGTCTGCGGGCAGGGCGGCGGCCAGCGCCGACAGGGCCTGGGAAACGGTGGCGCCGACGGCGATGTCGGCGGCGGGGGCGGCGACGAGGCGGGCGAAGGCGTCGCGGGCGCGGCCGGTGGCGGCGTCCCAGGCGGTCCAGTCGGTGTCGCCGCGCTGCCACTGGCCGATGACGCGGTGCAGTTCGGCCACGGCGGTGCGCGGCGGCAGGCCGTAGCTGGCGGTGTTGAGCCAGCCGGGCCGGGGGTCCCACAGGGCGCGGGCGGCGTGCAGGGGCAGCGCGGGGTCGGTCATCGGCGGGTGCTGGTGCTGGGGCAGGGCGGGCGCATCGGGACCTCCCCGGGGCGGTGATCGGTTCTTCCACGGTATCGGCCGCCGCTTCGGCGTCATCGGCGGGGAGGCGCGCGGGAGTCGGCGAATCGCTTGCAACCGTCCTCGAATACGTGTTCCACTTGACCTCATGGGTTGGGACGCGCTTTCGCTCATCGACCCCGGCGCCGCCCCGGCGGGTCCGCGGATGCCGCGCGGCGCGGTCGTGCGGCCCGGCCCGCAGGGCACGCGGCTTGCCGAGGTGCAGGCCCGCGCGGCGCTGGAGCGGCTGGGTGATGAGGCCGAGCCGGTGGAGCGGTGGGGGGTGAGCCCCTACCGGGGGTGTGCGGCGGCGTGCCGCTACTGCTCGGGGCGGGGCGCGCATCGCAGGCTGGGGCTGGACTCCGGGGAGGGGTTCGCCACGCAGATCGTGGTGCGGCCCAATGTGGTGGGCCGGCTGCGGGAGGAGCTGACCGCCCCCGGGTGGCGGGGCGAGCCGGTCGCGGTCGGGGTGGGCGGTGACTGCTACCAGCCGGCCGAGGAGCGGTACCGGCTGATGCCGGGGTTGCTGGCGGCCTTTCGCGATGCGGGCAACCCGTTCACGGTGTACACCAAGCGGGCCCTGGTGGCGCGGGACGCCGGCCTGCTGGCCGAGGCCGCCGCGGCGGCGGGCGGCCGGGTGGCGGTGTCGATCGCGTTCGTCGATGAGCAGGTACGGCGGGCGGTGGAGCCGGGCGCCCCCAGCGCGCAGCGGCGGCTGGAGCTGGTGTCGGACCTGGTCGCGCGGGGGGTGCCGTGCGCGGTGACGATGGCGCCGATCCTGCCGTGCCTGACCGACGGCGCCGACCAGTTGCAGGCGACGGTGCGGCGGATCGCGGCCAGCGGCGCCGGTGAGGTGCTGCCGCTGGTGTTGCGGCTGCCGCCGGGGGCGCGCGAGTGGTTCTTCGGGTGGCTGGGCGAGCGGCATCCGCGGCTGGTCGGGCGGTATGAGGAGCTGTACGGCGAGGGCGCCGACGCCGATCCGGCCTACCGGGGGCGCATCATCGGGCAGGTGGAGCGGCTGGCGGCGGCGTTCGGCCTGCGGACGGCGGGCCCGCTGGCGGGCTCGGCGGGGCCGCGGGCGCATCAGCTGGCGCTGGTGTAGGGCGCTCCCCCACTGGATCGGCGGGCGGGGCGGCGCGTAGGATCCGGCGATGGAGATTCGCCATGGCGGGCTGGGGGACGTGCCGGCGGTGCTGGCGATGTTCGACGGCGCGGTGGCCTGGCTCGCCGGGCAGGGCCGCACCGGGCAGTGGGGCACGGAGCCGTTCTCGCGGCAGGCGGCCCGGGTGGAGACGGTGAGCCGCTGGGCGTCGGGTGGCGGGATGCGCATTGCGGTGCTGGAGGGCCGCCCCGCCGGGTGCATGGCGCTGGGCGCCGCTCTGGGATACGTGCCGCCGGTGGCCGAGCCGGAGCTGTACGTGCAGGGGCTGGTGACCGGCCGCCGGTTCGCCGGGCGGGGGGTGGGCGCGGCGCTGCTGGAACACGCGGTGGCCGAGGCGGCGCGGGCCGGGATCGGGCTGGTGCGGGTCGACTGCTACGCCGGCGATGATGGGCGGCTGGTGCGCTACTACGAGGGGCGTGGGTTCACCCGCGCCGGGGCCTTCACCGTGGGGGCCTGGCCGGGGCAGGTGCTGCAGCGGCGGGTGGGGCCCCGCCCGTGAGCGGACCCCACCCGGGGCGGGTCACGACAGCGCGCTGCCCTTCTTCCACTGCTTGAACGGCATCTGCCAGTAGCCCCAGCCGTTGTTCCATTCCAGGTCGCGGTCGGTGCCCTTGACGATCACCACGTCGCCGCGCTGCATCGTGTCGTGGAACCATTTGGCCTGGTCGGGGCGGGCGTTGATGCAGCCGTGGCTGACGTTCTGGCGGCCCTGGGCCCAGACGTTGCCCTTGGCGTGGACGTACTCGCCGGAGTTGGAGATGCGCACCGCGTGGTTGATCAACTCGTCGTAGTATTCGGGGTCGCCCTTCTTGCGCCCCGGGGAGATCATCCGGACCGGGTTGGCCTTCTCCATGGTGAGGTGGACGCCGCTGGTGGTGGTGTACTCGCGCGTGTTGGCCCGGCCGGCGCTGATCAGCATCTTCTTGACGGTCTTGCCGTCGCGTTTGACGGTCATGGTCTTCTTGCGCGTGTCGACGGTGCTGATGACCTTGGCGCCGATCTTGATGGTCTTGGTCATGTCCTTGACGCCGTACATGTCGCGGGCGGCGCGGACGCCTTCCAGGTCGGCGGTGAAGGTGACCTTCTGGTGGGCGGGCCAGAGCTTGGCGGTGCGGTAGATGACCTGGGTGTCGGTGATCCACCGCCAGGCGCCCTCGACGGGCTTTTCGGCCTCGACCTGCAGGGCCTTCTCAACAGCCCGGCGGTCGCCGACGGGCTGGGTGAAGGTGACGATGATGGGCGCTCCGACGCCGACCTTCTCGCCTTGGAGGCTGGGGGTGACATCGGCGATGGCCAGTTCACGGGCGGGCTTGAGGGTGGTGAAGCTGCTGGTGTGCTCGGCGGGGCCGCCGGCGCCGGTGGCGGTGACGGTGACGGTGTAGGTGGTGGCGGGCTTGAGGGGGCCGCTGGAGACCCAGCGGCCCTTGGCCGCGTCGAATTCGCCTTGCACGGGCTCCTGGTCGCCCTTGGCGGTGACGGTGACCTGCTGCAGGGCGCCGTCGGCGGCGGCGATGACGACGCGCTTTTCCGGGCGGACCTTCTTGGCGGCGTCGGCGGGGGTCACCGTGATGGTGGGCGGCGAGGCGGCGGCGGCGGGTTTTTCGGCCGAGGCGGGGGCCGCGCCGGTGGTGGCGGTGCCACCGGAGCAGGAGGTGACCAAAAGGGCCGATGCCGCTACCGCCAGTCCTGTCAGCGGTCCCTTCCAGCGGCGGTCAAGGTTGTGCACTGCTATCTCCCCCAGTACGGCAAAGCTCGGTCAACCCTAGTTGAGGACGATCCAAGATCGGACATAGATACACTGATCACCACATACGTGGACACATCCCGTATCTATTCTCTCCCAAGTCGCGGTAAGTCCCGCATCAAGTGATCGATCCCCACGTAGTAGACGCATCAGGTGTCACGAATGTTGACTCGCATGCGGACGAATCTGGGCATACATGGGGCCCCGGGGCCGCTTCACAGAGCCGTCAAGGACGGGTCAAGAGGGCCGCGGCGGGCACGGCACGGCCGCCCCGATCAGCGGACCGGGATCAATACACCGGGACCGGGATCAGCAGGGCCGGGATCAGGGGGTCAGGCGGTGGGTCAGGCCGGTGTGGCGGCGCCCCGCGCCGCGGGTGCGGATCGCCTGCGCCAGCGCCCGGCGCGAGCCGACGATCACCACCAGGCGCTTGGCCCGGGTCACCGCCGTGTACAGCAGGTTGCGCTGCAGCATCATCCACGCCGAGGTCGACAGCGGCACCACCACGGCCGGGTACTCGCTGCCCTGGGAACGGTGGATGGACACCGCGTAGGCGTGGGCGAGCTCGTCGAGCTCGTCGAAGGCGTACTCGACCTGCTCGTCCTCATCGGTCAGCACGGTCAGGGACTGATCTTCCGGGCGGATGGCGCTGACCACGCCGACGGTGCCGTTGAACACCCCGGCCGCGCCCTTCTCGTAGTTGTTGCGCAGCTGGGTGACCTTGTCGCCGACGCGGAAGACGCGCCCGCCGTAGCGGCGTTCGGGCAGGCCCTCGCGCGCCGGGGTGATGGCCTCCTGCAGGGCGGCGTTCAGCGCCCCGGCGCCGGCCGCGCCGCGGTGCATGGGGGCCAGGACCTGCACGTCGCGCCGGGCGTCCAGGCCGAACTTGCGGGGGATGCGCCGGGCCACCACATCGACGGTCAGGGCGGCGATCTCCTCGGCGTCATCGCAGGGGAACAGGAAGAAGTCGGTCATCCCGGCCAGGGCGGGCGGCAGGCCGGAGTTGATGCGGTGGGCGTTGACGACCACGCCGGACTGCTGGGCCTGGCGGAAGATCTGGGTGAGGCGTACCCGGGGGATCTGCTCGGCGGCCAGCAGGTCGCGCAGGACCTCCCCGGCGCCGACGGAGGGCAGCTGGTCGACGTCCCCCACCAGCAGCAGGTGCGCGCCGGGCGGTACGGCTTTGAGGAGCTTGTTGGCCAGGAGCAGGTCCAGCATGGAGGCCTCATCGACCACGACCAGGTCGGCGTCCAGCGGGTTGTCGCGGTCGAAGGTGGCGTCCCCGCCGGGGCGCAGCTGCAGCAGGCGGTGCACGGTGGTGGCCTCGTGCCCGGTCAGCTCGGCCAGGCGCTTGGCGGCCCGCCCGGTCGGGGCGGCGAGGATGACCTTGGCCTTCTTGGCGCGGGCCAGGGTGACGATGGAACGCACCGTGAAGGACTTGCCGCAGCCGGGGCCGCCGGTCAGGACGGCGACCTTGGCGGTCAGCGCCAGCCGCACGGCCTGGGCCTGCTCTGTGGCCAGGTCGTGGCCGGTGCGTTCGCGCAGCCAGGCCAGCGCGCGGTCCCAGTCGACGTGGGCGAAGGCGGGCATCCGGTCGCCGCCGCCGCGCAGCAGGGCGCTGAGGGAGGAGGCCAGGGACACCTCGGCCCGGTGGAAGGGCACCAGGTACACCGCGGGGACCTCGCCCTGCTCGGTGGGGACGTCCTCGGCGATGACGCCCTCTTCGGCTGCCAGGTCGCCCAGGTGGGCGGCGACCTGGTCGGCGGGCACGCCGAGGATCTTGACGGCGTCGGAGACGAGGTTGGGGGCGGGCAGGTAGCAGTGGCCGTCGTCGGCGGCCTGGGACAGGGTGTGGCGAAGGCCGGCCTTGACGCGTTCGGGGCTGTCGTGCGGGATGCCGACGGCCTGGGCGATGGTGTCGGCGGTCTTGAAGCCGATCCCCCACACGTCGTCGGCCAGCCGGTAGGGCTCGGTGCGGACCACGTCGATGGAACGTTCGCCGTACTGCTTGAAGATGCGCACCGCGATGGAGGTGGACACCCCGACGCCCTGGAGGAACACCATCACCTCCTTGATGATCTTCTGTTCCTCCCAGGCGGCGGCGATCATCTTGGTGCGCTTGGGGCCCAGGCCGGGGACCTCGGCCAGGCGCGCGGGGTCTTTTTCGATGACGTCCAGGGTGTCGGTGCCGAAGTGGCCGACGATGCGTTCGGCCATCTTGGGGCCGATGCCCTTGATCAGGCCCGACCCGAGGTAGCGCTGGATGCCCTGGATGGTCGCCGGCAGCACCGTGTGGTAGGACCAGACCTCGAACTGCCTGCCGTAGCGGGGGTGGGAGGTCCAGCGGCCCCGCAGCCGCAGCGACTCCCCCACCTGGGCGCCGAGCAGCGGGCCGACGACGGTGAGCAGGTCATCGCCGCCGCGTTCGGTGGCCATGCGGGCGATGGTGTAGCCGGTCTCCTCGTTGGCGTAGGTGACGCGTTCCAGAACCCCGGTGATGGTGGTGCCGGGCGGGTCTCCGGCCGGGGCCTGGTGTGCCATGCCCGGTATTAAACCAGCCGCCGCCGACGGCGGCCGGGGCGCTTGAGGGGGGCGCTTCAGGGGCGGCGGGCGGCGATCCGGGCGATGAGGCCGGCCAGGTGGTCGATCTCGGTCTCGGTGTTGTAGTGGTGCGGTGAGGCGCGCAGGGCGGCGGGCACGGTGGGGGCGTCCAGGCGGTGGTGGGCGATGTCGGTGACGCTGAGGTTGACGGCGTGTTCGCGCAGCGCGCGTTTGACGTCGGCGGGGCGGTGGCCGCGCACGTCGAAGGTGACGATGCCGCAGCGGTGCTCGCCGCGGTCCAGGACGGTGACGTGGGGCAGGTCGGCCAGGCGGCGGCGAAGGCCGTCGGCCAGGCCGCGGATGTGGCGGCCGGTGGCGGCCAGGCCCACCGCGGTGGCGTAGCCGGCGGCGACGCCGAGGCCGATCTGCCCGGCGACGTTGCGTTCCCAGGTCTCGAAGCGGCGGGCATCGGGGCGGATGGTGTAGGCGCCGGGGGCGGTCCAGGTGGCCGAGTGCAGGTCCAGGAACGGCGGTTCCAGGCGGGCGGCCAGGTCGCGGCGCACGTACAGGAAGCCGGTGCCGCGCGGGCCGCGCAGGAACTTGCGGCCGGTGGCCGACAGCATGTCGCAGCCGATGTCGGCGACATCGACCGGGAACTGGCCGATCGACTGGCAGGCGTCCAGCAGGAAGGGGACGCCCGCCCGGCGGCACAGGGCGCCGATCCGCCGGGCGGGGTTGATGAGCCCGTTGTGGGTGGGGACGTGGTTGACGGCGACCAGAGCGACGCGGCCGCGGTCGAGTTCGGCGGCCAGGGCCTGCACCGACATCTGGCCGTGCTCGTCGTCGGGCACGGCCTGGACGTGGGCGCCGGTGCGGCGGGCGACCTGGGCGAAGGCGATGCCGTTGCTGGCGTATTCGCTGGTGGTGGTGAGGATGCGATCGCCGGCGGCGAAGGGGATGGAGTAGAAGGCCATGTCCCAGGCGCGGGTGGCGTTCTCGATGAAGGCGATCTCGTCGGGGGCGGCGCCGATGAGGGCGGCGATGGCCTCATAGGAGCCGGCGATGGCCTTTTCGGCGTGCTCGGCGGCCTCATAGCCGCCGATGCGGGCCTCCAGTCGCTGGTGGGCGATGACGGCGTCGGTGACCGGGCGCGGCGGCAGGGCGGCGCCGGCGTTGTTGAAGTGGGCGACGTGGGCGCAGCCGGGGGTGTCGGCGCGCAGGGCTTCGACGTCGATGCCTTCGCTCATGCCCTTCATGGTGCCCCAGCGGGGGCGGCGGGCGGCCCCGGACACTGTACATGCGGTTGCGGGCATATAACCGGGGCGGTATGTTTAGGGGGTGTCCGTACCTTTTGACGTACTCGCCGAACCGGCCCGGCGCCGCATCCTGGACCTGCTGCTGGAACGCCCGCGTTCGGTCGGGGAGCTGACCGAGCACCTGGCCCTCACCCAGCCCGGCACCTCCAAGCACCTGCGGGTGCTGCGCGAGGCGGGGCTGGTGACGGTCCGCCGCGAGGCGCAGCGGCGCTGGTATGAGCTGCGTCCCGAGCCGCTGGCCGCGCTCGACGCCTGGCTGGCCCCCTACCGCAGGCTGTGGGCCACGAGCCTGGACGCGCTGGAGGCCCACCTGGACTCCGGCCGCGATGAGATCGCCGATGAGATGACCGATGAGATGACCGATGAGATGACCGATGAGATGACCGGACAGGAGGATGTGACGTGAGCACGGAGCAGACCTTGCGCACCGAGGAGGGCCGCAGCGTCCTGCGCATGGAGCGCAGGCTCGCCCATCCGCCGCACACGGTGTGGCAGGCCCTGACCGACCCCGCCCGGCTCGCCCACTGGTTCCCGATGCAGGTGGAATGGGAGCTGCGGATCGGCGGCAAGGTGACCTTCACCGGCGCCGGCACCGGCGTGATCACCGAGCTGGACCCGCCGCGGGTGATCGCCTACACCTGGGAGGGGGAGAACCTGCGCTGGGAGGTGATCCCCGACGGCGGGCACAGCCTGCTGGTGCTCACCCACATCTTCGACGACCACTACGGCGCGGCCAGCTACGCCGCCGGGTGGCAGGCGTGCGTGAGCGGCATGGACGAACTGCTGCGCGGCGCGCCGATCACGCCGGCGGGACGGATGCTGGACGCCCACGAGACGCTGGTCGCGCGGCTGGGGCTGCAGGACGGGGTGGCCGCCGACTCCCCCGCCGGGTGGCGGGTGCGGTTCGAACGTCAGCTCACCCTGCCGGTCGGGCAGGTGTGGGCAATGCTGCTGGGAGGCGACGCGCCGCCCGTGCCCGGCGATGCGCCGCCGGCGGCGTTCATCACCGCCGCGGTGCCGGCCGCCGAGGTCACCAAGGTGTGGGACGACACCGACGGCACCGATGACAAGGGCGGCGCGGCGCCGCGCGCCGGGCTGGAGTACGCCTGGCGCTACGATGAGCGGCCCGCCGGGCGGGTCCGTTTCGAGCTGGCGCCCGGTACCGGCCACGGGGCGCGGCTGGTGCTGACCCAGGACGGCCCCGCCGATCTGCCCGACGCCCGGCAGGCGGCGCTGGCGGCCTGGCGCGACCACATCGCCGCGCTGGCCGCGCGGGTCCGCCGCGCGGCGGGCTGAACCCCCGGGGGGCGGGGGCGGTAGGTTGGGGCCGTTATGAGTGATCCGACCGCGCGGCCGACGCTGGAGCCGATGCCCGCCGACTGGCGCACGGCGCTGGCCATCGTCGCCCACCCCGATGACCTGGAGTACGGCACCGCCGCCGCCATCGCCTCCTGGACCGATGAGGGGCGCAGCGTGTCCTACCTGCTGGCCACCCGCGGCGAGGCGGGGATCGACACGATGGACCCGCGGCGGGCCGCGCCGGTGCGCGAGGGCGAGCAGCGGGCCGCCGCGGCCGTCGTCGGGGTGGAATCGGTGGAGTTCCTCGGGCTGGCCGATGGCACCATCGAGTACGGCCCGGCGCTGCGGCGAGAGCTGGCGCTGGCGATCCGCCGGCACCGCCCCGAGCTGGTGATCACCGTCAATCATCATGACACCTGGCCCGGCGGGCGGGTGTGGAACACCCCTGATCACCGGGCGGTGGGGCGGGCCGCGCTGGACGCCGCCGCCGACGCGGGCAACCGGTGGATCTTTCCCGAGCCGGGGCTCGCGCCGTGGGACGGTGTGCGGTGGGTGGCGGTGTCGGGCTCGCCGTATCCGACGCACGCGGTGGCGGCCGGGCCGGGGCTGGAACGGGCGATCGCCTCGCTGCTGGAGCACCGCTCCTACATCGCGGCGCTGACCGGCCGTGACCCGCGGGAGTACGCCCGGGAGCTGCTGGCCGGGGCCGCCGCGGCCGAGGGGGCGATGTTCGGCGGGGTGGCGGCGGTGGCGTTCGAGCTGTTCCCCCGCTGAGCCGCGCAGGGGCGGCGGGGGGTCAGCGGGCGGGTTGCCCGGCGGCCTCGGCGGCGGCGCGGGTGGCCTCGATGAACGACTTGTGCCGGGCCCCCCAGGCTCCCAGCGGGGCCAGTGCCTGGTTGAGGGAGCGGCCCAGCTCGGTGAGGGAGTATTCGACCTTGGGCGGGACCTGGTGGTAGACCTCGCGGTGGACGACCTCGTCGGCCTCCAGTTCGCGAAGCTGCTGGATCAGCATCTTCTCGCTGACGCCGGGGACCTGCCGTTTGAGTTCGCCGAAGCGGTGCGGGCCGCCGTCGGCGAGCGCCCACAGGATCAGTGCTTTCCATTTGCCGCCGACGACGTCGACGGCGGCGTCCAGCCCGCACAGGTACGGCTGTCTCGGCATGGCCCCATCCCCAAGGTAGTACCGGCTTTTCGGCGGGTACCCCGCGTGCGCGGGGTACTCCCCCAGCCTAGTGGGCGGGTGCCGCCGCCGGGCTCGGCCCGCTCGCCCCATGCGGTCTGGATGGGGCCGGCAGGCCCGGCCGATGCCCTGCGGTCGCCGGTCAGGGGCGGGTGCGTACCGGCAGGGCGGTCAGGCCGTGCATGAGCATGCCCGGCCGCCAGGTGAGCCGGTCGATGGGTACGGCCGGGCGCAGGCCGGGGAAGCGTTCCAGCAGGTGCCGGAAGGCGACCTCGCCTTCGACGCGGGCCAGCGGGGCGCCCAGGCAGTAGTGGACGCCGTGCCCGAAGGTCAGGTGCTGGGCGGGTTTCCTGGTGATGTCGAAGCGGCCGGCGTCCTCGTACCGTGCGGCGTCGCGGTTGGCCGACAGCAGGCAGACCACGATGAGCTGCCCCGCGGGGATGTCCACCCCGCCGATCGTCACCGGTTCGGTGGTGTAGCGGTAGGTGCCGGTGGCGACCGGGCCGTCGTAGCGGAGGAACTCCTCGATGGCGTCGGGCAGCAGCGCGGGGTCCGCGCGCAGGCGGGCCATCTGGGCGGGGTGGGCCAGCAGCGCGCGCATGCCGTTGCCGATCAGGTGGACGGTCGTCTCGTGCCCGGCGACCATGAGCACCCAGGAGGTGCTGATCAGCTCGACGTCGTCGATGCCGCCGTCCTCGTCGTGGACGGCGACCATGGCGCTGATCAGGTCATCGGCCGGGTCGGCCCGTTTGGCCGCGCACAGGTCGGTGAGGTAGGCCAGGGTTTCCTGGGCGGCCGCCACGACCTCGGCCGGGTCGTGGGCCGAGCCTTCGATGGCGGTGCCCGACAGGCGGATCAGCCGCGGCCAGTCGGCCTCGGGTACGCCGAGCAGTTCGCCGATCACCATCGCGGGCAGCGGGATCGCGTAATCCTCCAGCAGGTCGAACTCGGTTCCCAGCGGATCGAGGAGGCGCGCGCTGATCTGTTCGATGCGGGGGCGCAACGCGCGGATCCGGCCCGCGGTGAAGGCCTTGACGGCGATGCGGCGCAGCCGCGTGTGGTCGGGCGGGTCGGAGAAGAGCATGTTGTCCGGGACGACCGCCGCGGCGCCGCGGCTGTCGCCGCCTTCCAGCTCGTTGGCCTTGAACACCTCAAGGTTGCCCGCGAAGGCCTTGCTGATGCGGGGGTCGGTCATCGCGGCCTTGACGTCGTCGTAGCGGGTGACCAGCCAGATCTTGACGCCGTGGGCGGTGGCGGTCGGTGTGACCGGGCCCTGCTCTCTCAGCCGCGCGAAGACCTCGTGCGGGTCGCGCAGATAGTCCTGGTCGAAAACGGTGCTGTCGGTCATCGTTCTCCTCCGGGTCGGCGGCGGCCGTCACCTATCGAGATCGTGTTCGATCAAGACCTTGCTACGGCCGCGGCGGGCGGGAGGAGAGGTGCGGGGTCAGGGGCGCAGGGCGTCCAGGGCGATGTCCAGGGCCCGCATGGAGGCGGTGTGGTCGTCGGTGGCCTTACCGCGCAGGGCGCCCCCTTCGAAGGCGTCGATCAGGAAGGCGGCCAGGTCTGCGGCGCGGCGGGCGGAGGCGATCTGGCCGGCCTGCTGGGCCCCCTCGATCAGCGTGGCAAGCGCGCAGGTCCATCCGTCGAAGCCTTCCTGCACGGCCGAGCGCACCTCATCGCCGGAGGTCGGTGAGTCACTGGCCATGGTGACCAGCAGGCAGCCGTACCCGACGCCGGTGGCGCGGGTGCGCTCGGCCTGGATGGCGAAGTGGACGCGAATGCGTTCCAGCGCCGTGTGCTCGCGGGCGCCGGTGTCGCCGAGCATGCTGAAGTCGGTGGCGTCGCAGTAGCGGCGCACGATCTCGGCGGCGAGTTCCTGTTTGCTCTGGAAGTGGTTGTAGAAGGAGCCCTTGGGCACGCCCGCGGCGGTGGTGATGTCCTGCACGCTGGCGCCGTTGAAGCCCTTGCGGCGGAACACCGACTCGGCGTACTCGACCAGTTTTTCCTTCACACTCGGGCGCGGCATACCAGGCAATATGACCGGTCTCCTTAAAGATGTCAAACGGCCGCCGCGCTGGGGTCTGCGGGCGTCCGCGGCGGCTTGACTAATCCAAGACGACCGGTCATATTAGCCATCGGCGGGAGCCCTGGAGGCGCCGCCATCGCAGTACCCGGACCACCGAACCACTGGAGTTGACATGCCCGAATCCATCGCCCCGGCCCCCTCCGTCGCCGTCGCCTTCCACTCCGGCTACGGGCACACGGCGGTCCTCGCCGAGGCGGTCCGGCGCGGAGCGG
The DNA here is from genome assembly GCF_003315795.1 of Spongiactinospora rosea. Classification (GTDB taxonomy): domain Bacteria; phylum Actinomycetota; class Actinomycetes; order Streptosporangiales; family Streptosporangiaceae; genus Spongiactinospora; species Spongiactinospora rosea. The sequence goes on along the minus strand of NZ_QMEY01000006.1, from coordinate 43,060 downwards.
CCGATGCCGGCGCGGACGTGCCCTTCGTCCCGGTGGACGCCATCACCGAGCGGCAGTGGCGGCAACTGGACGACGCCGACGCCATCATCTTCGGCTCCCCCACCTACATGGGCAGCGCGACCGCCGCCTTCCACGCCTTCGCCGAGGCCACCAGCCGCCGCTTCGCCGAAGGCCGCTGGGCCGACAAGCTGGCGGCCGGCTTCACCAACTCCGCGTCCAAGAACGGCGACAAGTTCAGCACCCTCGCCTTCCTCATCACCTTCGCCGCCCAGCACCGCATGCTGTGGGTCAGCCTCGGCCTCGCCCCCGGCTGGAACTCCACCACGAGCACCGAGAACGACCTCAACCGCCTCGGCTTCTGGACCGGCGCCGGGGCACAGACCCCGCTGGACGGCGGCGTCGACACCGTGCACGCCGCCGACATCGCCACCGCCGAACACCTCGGCGCCCGCGTCGCCCGCCAGGCCGCCGTCCTCGCGGCCGGCCGCCGCGCCGCCTACGTCACCACCTGAGAGGCGGCGAGGGGGCCGGGCCGGGACGTCAGGTATTTGAACGATCGTACTAGTTGTACTATGGTTCAAATATGCTTTCGCAAGGAGAAGACGTCACGACGCCGCAGCGGGCCGGGCTGCGGCAGTGGCTCGGCCTGGGACTGCTGGCGCTGCCCACCGCGCTGCTGGGGTTCGATGTCACGGTCTTGTACCTGGTCTCCCCCAGCATGGCCGCCGAGCTGAATCCCACGGCCACCGAAACCCTGTGGATCATGGACGCCTACGGCTTCTTCATCGCCGGGTTCCTCATCACCATGGGCACCCTGGGAGACCGGATCGGCAGGCGCCGCCTGCTGATGATCGGCGTCACCGCGTTCGCGGCCGTGTCCGTCCTGGCCGCGTTCGCGCCGAACTCCGCCACCCTGATCGCGGCCCGGGCGCTGCTCGGCGTCGCCGGCGCCACCCTCATGCCCTCGACCCTGTCCCTGATCGGCAACATGTTCACCGACGTACGGCAGCGGGCCGTGGCCATCGGCGTGTGGGCCACCATGTTCTCCCTGGGCATGGCCGCCGGACCCGTGGCCGGCGGCGCCCTGGTCGGCCGGTTCTGGTGGGGCGCGGCCTTCCTGATCGCGCTGCCGGTGGCCGCGCTCGTCCTGGCCTGTGCGCGGGCGCTGCTGCCCGAGTACGCCGCGCCCGGCCAGGGCCGCCTCGACCTCACCAGCGTCGCCCTGTCGCTGGCCGCCATCCTGCCGCTCGTCTACGCCGTCAAGCACCTGGCCGGCGGCGGCATCGACGCGCTGACGCCGCTGCTCGCACTGACCGCCGCCGCGGCGGGCACCGCCTTCGTGCGCAGGCAACTGCGGCTGGCCTCCCCGCTGCTGGACATGCGGCTGTTCACCGACCGCGGGTTCTCGGCCGCCCTGGCGGTCCTGCTGATCGGCCTCGTCGGCGTGGGCGGCACGATGTACCTGGTCACCCAGTTCCTGCAACTGGTCCAGGGGCTCTCACCGGCCCAGGCCGGGCTGTGGATGGGGCCGCCGGCGCTGGCGATGTTCGCCGCCGCCATCGGCGCGCCGATCGTGGCCAGGCACATCCGGCCGGGGACGGTCATGGCGGCGACGCTGGGCCTGTCCCTGATCGGTTACCTGCTGCTCGCCACGGCCGGCAGCGACGGCCGGGCGGGCGTCGTGGCCGGCTTCGCCTTCATCTACCTGGGGCTGGGGGCCATCGCGGCGCTGGGCACCGACATCGTCGTGGGGGCCGCGCCGGCGGAGAAGTCGGGGTCGGCGGCGGCGATGTCGGAGACCGTGCAGGAACTCGGCCTCGCCGCCGGGGTCGTCCTGCTGGGCAGCCTCACCACCGCCGTCTACCGGTCCCGGGCCCAGCCGCCGGAGCAGGCCGCCCCGGAGATCGCCCAGCGGGTCACCGGCAGCCTCGGCGAAGCCATGGCGCTGTCCGGGCGGATCCCCCCGGGCACCATCCGCGACGCGCAGGCGGCGTTCACCGCCGGCCTGAACGTCGCCGCCCTCGCCGCGGGGGCCGCGATTCTCGCCGTGAGCCTGTTGTGCCTGCTCACGCTCAGGCACATCCGGCCCATCGGGGAACCCCGGCCGTGATCGTCTAACCTGGTGGCAGGGAGGGAGCATGGGCGAGGAGCAGACCGCGGACGGGCGCAAGGCCAGGGGCCACAAGCGCCGCGCCGAGATCATCGAGGCCACCCTGGCGGTCCTGCGGCGCGACGGGACGGCCGGAGTGACCCACCGCACCGTCGCCAAGGAGGCCGGCATCACCGTCAGCCTGAGCACGTACTACTTCGCCACCCTCGATGACCTGCTCATCGGCGCCTTGACCAGCATCGCCGAGTCCTACACCGAGCGCATCCGGCACATCATCGAGGCGCGCGATGACAAACTGCGCGGCCTGGCCGAGCTGATCGCCGAATCCGCCGGCCCCGGACGCGACCGCGCCCTGGCCGAACGCGAACTTTCCACCCTGGCCGCCCGGCGGCCCGCGCTGCGCCCCGTCGCCCGGCGATGGCGTGACAACGTGGCCGAACTGGCCCGGCACTGCACCGACTCCCCCGAGGCCGTGACCGCGGTGGTGGCGACGTGCGACGGGCTGTGCGCGGCGATCCTGCTCGATGACGCACCGGCCGACCCCGATTACGTGCACGGCGTGCTGCTGCGGGCGGTGGGGGCCTCGCCGGTGACGCCCGCCGGAGGCGGCGGATAGGGGCCGCCGTCAGGCGGTCTCGCCCAGCTGTTCGGCCAGGCGCTCCAGCCCGCCCTTGATGAGCCGCCCGTAGCCGTCGTCGCCGAGGGCGCCGATCCCGTCCCGGGCCTGGCGGAGATGATCGCGGGCGCGGTCGAGATCGCCCAGTTTGCGGTAGCACTCGCCGAGGTTGAGGTGCAGCGACGGGTAGAGGCCGGCGGCGGAGAACGGCACCCCGGCCCGGGCCACGCGCTCATCGGTGATCAGGCCGGCGGCCTCCAGCGCCCGCAGGTCCCACACCAGCTCCTGATCCACCTCCTCCTGCACGTCGGCCATCGAGTGGGCCAGGACGCAGACGTGCAGCGGGTCGCCCTGCTCACCGCCGATGTCATCCCAGATCCGCGCGAACAGCTCGCGGGCCTCGGCGGGCCGGCCCTGCCCATGGTGCAGGTCCACCCCCTGGCCGATCCGGGCCATCGTCTCATCGGGGGTCATCGGCGGCTCCTTCGGCGTCACTGGCGATCATCACTGGCGATCATGGCCAGCCTAGCCGCCGGATCGGGCGTGCCGCTCCCGGCGGGGGGACCGGGCTTCCTGCTCGAACGCGGGTGAGCGTGAAGCCCGGGCACGCGGCGACGGCCGTGCCCCCCGGGGGGTGCCCTGCGGGGTCGCTCACTCGGTGGAACGGTCGATGACGTAGAGGGTCGCGCCGCCCGGCTCGGTGTAGGTGACCTGGAGGCCGCCGGGGATCTCCGTGGGCTCCTCGAGCACGGCGAGGGCCTCGGGGCGGGCGGCGTGGAAGGCCTTGACGTCATCGACGACGTACACCGGCCCGGCCGGGGCGGCGGGGTCGTGGGCGTCCAGCATGATCTGCACGTCGGAGCCCGGGACGGCCAGCCCGACGGTCATGTCGCCCTCGCGCCAGGTCTCGGTGAAGCCGAGGCCGTCGCGGTAGAGCGCGAGGGAGGCCCGCAGGTCAGAGGTGGGTACGAAGAGGAATTCGAGCTTCACGGGTGTCATCCTTCTGGTCGTAACTAGATTTACGGACAGCGTAACGGCATTATGTACTGGTGCGCGAATGGATCCCCGTTTCGACATCCCCCAAGGGCAGACTCGTCCTCGCCGCGGTCAGGGAGTTCGGGGCGCGCCCCTTCGAGGAGGTGACGGTCGCCGACCTCGCGGCGGCGGCCGAGGTCACCACGGGCGCGCTCTACCACCACTTCGGCAGCAAGCTCGGCCTGTACGCCTTCGTCCGCGACGACGTCGAACGGCGGCTGCTTGACCGGATGGAAGGCGCGATGGCGGCCACCGCCAGTTCGGCGACCGGCGCCGGCCGCTCGGCCGCGGTGACCTCGGCCATGCTCGTCGGACTGGACTTCGCCGTGCGCGAGGGCTTCCTGCGCATCCTGGGCGATGCCCCCCCGGGCGCCGGCCCCGACCGCCTGGCCGGCGTGCTCGCCCACGGCGCGGCCCCGCCCGCGCCGGTGCTCGGCACGGTGCTGGCGGCGGCCTGGCGCGCGGCGCTGACGGCGATCGCCGGCGGCGCGCCGCCCGAACAGGCCCGCGCCGCCATCGCGGCGCTCCGCCTGCAGGCGCCGGACGGTGACCAGCGGCGGCGCGGGCTCAGCGGGAGATCACTTTGAGCAGCGCGCGGCCGGTCAGGTACCGGCGGGCCTGCTCGGCCGGCAGCTCTTTGGCGGCCGGGACGAACGCCGCCGAGCCGCCCGCCACATGCGGGGTGATCAGCACGCCGGGGGCCGACCACAGCGGATGACCCGCCGGCAGCGGCTCCGGATCGGTGACGTCCAGCGCCGCGCGCAGCCGCCCCGTGCCCACCTCGCGCGTCAGGGCCTCGGTGTCCAGCGTGGCGCCGCGGCCGATGTTGACCACCAGGGCGTCATCGGGCAGCGCCGCCAGGTGCGCGGCGCCGATCAAATGCCGGGTTTCGGGGGTCTCGCAGCACGGCCACCAGGATGTCTGCGGCGGGCAGCAGCGTCGCCAGGTCGGCGGCGGCGTGCACCGCCTCGGCGGGACGAGCCCGGCGGGCCACCCGCACCGTCTCGGCCCGGCAGGCCCGCAGCCGTACCTCCAGCGCCGCGCCGATCGAGCCGTACCCGGCCGGCACCACCCGCGCCCCGGCCGGCGAACGGGTACGGCGCGGCGCCCAGCGCCGGTCGCGCTGGTCGGCGCTCCAGCGGGGGATGTCGCGCTGCGCGGCCAAGATGAGCGCCAGGGCGTGCTCGGCCGCGCTGTCGTCGTGCAGGCCGCGCCCCCCGCACAACACCACGCCGGGCGCCGGCAGCGGCAGCGGTTTCTCCACGCCCGCGCTGAGGGTCTGCACCACGCGCAGCGCGGGCATGGCCGCCATCGCCCGGCGCGGGGCCTCGCCCTTGCCGTAGGGCATGGCGTAGAAGGTGACGGCGGCCAGATCGGGCGGCGGCGGGCCCTCACCGTCCCAAAGGCCGATGCCGGCATCGGGGAATTCGGCGCGGATCCGCTCGGCCACGTCCGGGTAGGGCAGCAGCAGCACGGGCCTCAGCCCCGGGAGGTGATCTGCTGCACGGCCCACTGGTTGCCGTCAGGGTCGGCGAAGTAGACGAAACCGGCGTGGTCGAGATCATCGCCGGGCCGGGCCGGGCGAAAGCCGGTGGGGTCGGCGAACTGGACCTCGCCGACGTCCACGCCGCGCGCGGCCAGCTCCTCGCGGGCCGCGCGGACGTCGCCGACGACGAGCTGCAGGCCCTGCAGGGAGCCGGGTGTCATCGCCGTCATGCCGGTGCCGATCACGACGGAGCACGCCGAGCCGGGCGGGGTGAGCTGGACCACGCGAGTGCCGCCGGACCCGGCGACGTCGTGGTCGCAGGTGAAACCGGCCTGCCCGGTGTAGAAGGCCTTGGCGCGCTCCACGTCCGACACCGGGACGACGACGACTTCAAGGGTCCAGTTCACCGAATCCCACCCATTTCATAACCGAACGGATTAATAACTGTCCGGTTTTCTATCGAGGCGGGGCGGGCCGTGTCAAGTGCACGCGGGGCCGCTCCCGGGTCAGCGGGCGGCCAGGGCCTCGGTCGGCGACAGCCGCGAGGCGCGGATCGCCGGATACAGCCCCGCCAGGCTGCCGATCGCCAGCGTGGCCGCCAGCCCCCCGGCCACCGCCCAGCCCGGCACCACCACCGGCAGCCCCGCCGGCAGCGCGTAACCGGCGGTGACCACCGCGCCGAGCATCGCCCCGGCCGCCCCGCCCAGCGCCGAAAGCAGCAGCGACTCGGTCAGGAACTGCGTGCGGACCTGGCCGCGGGTGGCCCCCAGCGAGCGGCGCAGGCCGATCTCGCCGCGCCGCTCCAGCACCGAGATGACCATCGTGTTGGCCACGCCGACCCCGCCGACCAGCAGCGCCACCGCGCCCAGGCCGAGCAGCAGCCCGGTGAAGGCCTCATCGGCGGCCTGTTTGGCGGCGAGGGCGTCGGAGGGGCGGGAGACCTCGACCTCGTTGGGGTCCTGCGGGTTGGCCGTGGCGCCCAGCACCGCGCGGACCGCCTCGACCTGCGAGATGCGCGAGCGGGTGTAGACGGTCGTGGCATGCCCGTCGAAGCCGAGTTCGCGCTCGGCGGCCCGCCAGCCGACCAGGGCGGCGGTGTCGAGTTCGGGGGCCAGCGGCGCGGGCCGCAGTACGCCGATGACGGTGAACCACCGGCCGCCGATGAGGACCTGCACGTCCGGCCCGGCCCGGCCGATGCCCAGCCGTTCGGCGGCCAGCGCCCCCAGCACGGTGGCCGGGTAGGCGCCGGTGGCGTCGTTCAGCCAGGCGCCGCTGCCCAGCCGTGCCCCGACCGCGCCCAGCAGGTTGGTGCGCGCCGCGTAGGCGGCCAGCCCGTTGGTCTGCACCGGCGGGATCTTCCCCGTCCGGTACACCTTGGCCTGCTCGACCATGCCGACCGCCGAGACGGCCTGGACGGGGGCGATCCGCCCCACCATGGCCTCGGCCTGCAACGGCAGTTCGGCCTGCGCGCCGGTGAAGGTGGTGCCCGGGGCGACGGTCAGCAGATTGGTGCCCAGCGAGGCCAGCGTGCGGTCCAGTTCGGCGCGGGAGGAGGAGGTGATGCCGACGACCGCGACCATGGCGGCGATGCCGATGGCGATGCCCAGCGCCGACAGCAGCGCCCGCGTGGGGCGGGTGCGCAGCCCGGCCGCGCCGACCTTCAGCACGTCACCGGGCCACATCCGCGCCGGGCGCGGCGGCGCGGCGCTCACCGGCCCGCCTCCGCGGCCAGGCCCGCCGGACGCCCCGAAGCGTCCCCGGGGTGGGCGGAGTCGGAGATCACGCGGCCGTCGCGCATGGCGATCCGGCGGGGCAGCGCCGCGGCGATCTCCCGGTCGTGCGTGATGATCACCACGGTGGTGCCGGCGGCGTGCAGGCCGCGCAGCAGTTCCATCACCGCCGCCCCCGAGGCCGAGTCCAGGTTGCCGGTCGGCTCATCGGCCAGCAGCAGCGGCGGCTCCCCGGCGACCGCGCGGGCCACCGCGACCCGCTGGCGTTCCCCGCCCGACATCTGGTGCGGCTTGTGGTCCATCCGGTGGGCCAGCCCGACCCGGCGCAGCGCGGCCGCGGCGCGGCGGCGGCGTTCCGCCGCGCGCAGCCCGCAGTACAGCAGCCCGTCGGCGACGTTGTCCAGCGCCGCCGCGCCGGGCGCCAGATGGAACTGCTGGAAGACGAAGCCGATCCGTCCCGCCCGCAGCGCCGACAACCCGGCGTCCGACAGCTCGGCCACGTCGTGGCCGTCGATGCGGACCGTGCCGGAGGTGGGCCGGTCCAAGGTGCCCAGCACGTTGAGCATGGTGGACTTGCCCGACCCCGAAGGGCCCACGATGGCCACCAGTTCCCCGCGCCCGATGCGCAGGCTCACCCCCGCCAGAGCCGCCACCCCGCCCGGGTAGACCTTGGTGACGCCGGCCAGGGCGATCATTTGGGCATCCCCACGATCGTGCCCTCGGCGACGCCGGCACCGGAGACCTCCACCCGCCCGGCGGCGAACAGGCCGGTGCGCACCGGCACATGACGGGAGGTGCCGCCGGAGACGACCTCCAGCCCGAACCCGCCCTCGGCCAGCGCGACCAGCGCGGCCACCGGCACGGTCAGCACGTCCTTGCGCCGCCCGGCGGTGAACGCCACGTCCACCGCGGCCAGCGCGTAGTCCTCGGTGGCCCGCTGGGCCTTCTTGCCGGGCAGCGAGACGGTCACCTCCACGCTGGTGGCCGGTTCGGCGTCCTGGCCGGAGCCGGGGGTGATGACGGTTGCGACCTCGGTGATGCGGCCGGTGACGGTGTCCTCGTCGGGCAGGGTGATGGTGACCTTGCCGCCCTTCTTCGCCAGCCGCTGGTCGGCGGGGTCCAGGCGGACGGTGACGGCCCTTTCGGTGCCGGTGTAGGAAAGGACCTTGCCGCCGGGGCGGGCCGGTTCGCCCTCACCGGCCTGCACGGCGTCGATCCGTACCGCGCCGGGGGCGAAGACGACCTGGCCGAGTTCGACGACGCCGGTCTCGGGCAGGCCGAGATCCTCCTGCCAGTCCCGTACGGCCTCGGCGGTGTCGTAGGTGAACTCGTCGTCGACGGTGAACCCGTCATGGCCGAGGGCGTCCAGGTTCTTCTCCAGCTGGCGCACGTCCCGGCCCTCGATGCCCGGCTCCATGCGGCGGTAGGCGGGCAGCGCCCCGTACAGCAGCGTCACCGGCGCGTCGTCCACCTTGAACAGCGGCTTGCCGCGGCCGACGCGGTCGCCGGTGCCGGGCAGGCGGGTGATGGTGCCGCCGGTGCGGGCGCTCACCGACGTGGACGGGCCATAACCGAGTTCCCCGTCGGCGGTGGTGGTGTCGGTGAGGGTCTGCCGGGTGACCTCGGCGGTGGCCGGCGGCAACGGCGGCGGCGTGCCGTCCTTGCCGGGCGCGCCCGTGGCCTGCAGGGTGAGCGCCGCGGCGGTGGCCCCGCCGGCGGCGACGACCACGACCGCGGCGGCGATCACCACCCGCCGGGCCCGCCGCCCCCGCGGGCGCTCATCGCTTTCGGCGGGGGCCGGGTGGCGCGTGGCGGTGCCGTGGCCCATCAGCGTCCACCGGTCCCTGATCCGCCGCCGGGGCCCGGCATGATGTCCTGGCAGGCCTTCTGGGCGGCCTCCAGATCGGGGTCCTTGGCGACCTCCCCGGTGATCATGATGCCGCGCTGGCCCGGCTTGGGGTCGGGAAAGGCCTCCACCCCGTTCTCGCGCATGCACGCCGCGAACGCCCGGCCGCGTTTCTCGGCCTCCGGGTCGGGCGCGCCGGTGGCGTTGGCCTGCGGGTTGTACTGCCGGCAGGCCTCCATCGCCTTGTCGGTCTTGGCCTTGTCGCCTTGGGTGAACTTCAGCCGGATGCCCTGCCCGGGCTTGGGGTCCTCCATGTCCACGCCGTTCTCCCGCATGCACTGGGCGAACTTCACGCCCATCTCATCGGGGCTCAGGCTCGGGCGCGTGCTGGCCGCGCCGCCGGTGGCACCGGCCGCGCCGGCCACACCCGGCTCCTGCCCGCCGCCGCCGCACCCGCCGAGCAGCACGGCCATGGCCAGGGCGAACGGCGCCGCCACCAGCGTGCCGCGGATCGACCTGCGCATCTCCTCGCCTCCTCACTGATCAGGCCGGAGATTCCGGCCGGTCGGCAGCCGATGCAACAGCAGACGGCGTTTCCCCGGCGTTTCCTCCGGCGCCGGGCCGCCCGGGGGGGTTCGTTTAACGCAGACCACACGCGCGGTGGGCGAGCATGGTCGCCGGTGGATGCGGGCCGGCGAAGGGACGATCATGCGGGTGCTGGTGGTGGAGGACGAGCAGCGGCTCGCCCGGGCGATCGCCGAATGGCTGCGGCAGGAGACCCACGCGGTGGACATCGCCCACGACGGGGCCGCCGCCCAGGAGCGGCTCGCCGTCAACGACTACGACGTCGTGGTACTGGATCGCGACCTGCCCGCCGTGCACGGCGACCAGGTGTGCGCCGACCTGGTGGCCACCGGCGCCGGGACACGGGTGCTGATGCTCACCGCCGCCGCCGAGATCACCGACCGGGTCGCCGGGCTGTCGCTGGGCGCCGATGACTACCTGTCCAAGCCGTTCGCGTTCGCCGAACTGGCCGCGCGGGTCCAGGCCCTGGGACGCCGCTCCCGCCCGGCCGCGCCGCCGGTGCTGCGCCGCTCGGGCATCACGTTGGACCCCGCCAGGCGCGAGGTGTTCCGCGGCGAGCGGTACGTGCCGCTGTCGAACAAGGAGTTCGCGGTGCTGGCCGAACTGCTGCGCGCCCAGGGCGCCGCGATCTCCGCCGAACACCTGCTGGAAAAGGCGTGGGACGAGTACGCCGACCCGTTCACCGGCGCCGTCCGCCTGACGGTGTTCAAGTTACGCCGCAAACTCGGCGACCCGCCGGTCGTGCAGACCCTGCCCGGCGTCGGCTACCGCATCCCATGACCCCAGATCCCATGAGCCCAGATCCCGTGAGTGCCGCCCGCGGGCCGCGCCGCGTCACCTTGCAGGCCCGGCTGACGCTGATCTACGGCGGGCTGTTCCTCGTGGCCGGGCTGGTGCTGCTGGGCGCCACGTACGCGCTGTTCAGCCAGCAGATCACCCGCACCGGGGCCAAGGTGCTGGCCCGCACCGAGATCCCGCCCGGCACCGGCGGCACCGGCGGCACCGGCGGCAAGGACGCCGCCGCCGACCAGAGCTGGCGGCTGACGGTCAACGGCACGCCGATGGACCCCGGACTGGCCGAGAAGTGGATGAGGGACCAGCAGGCCACGCTGCACAAGGCGGCGACGACCTCGCTGCTGACCTTCGGCGCCTCGGCGCTGCTGGTGGTCGGCGGGGCCGCCGCCGGGTTCGGATGGCTGGTGGCCGGGCGGGTACTGGCCCCGCTGCACCGGGTGACCGACACCGCCCGCCGCATCGCGGCCGCCCCCGCCGCCGACCGCGGCCTGCACGAACGGATCGCGCTGCGCGGCCCCGACGACGAGGTCAAGGGCCTGGCCGACGCCTTCGACACGATGGTGGAACGGCTGGACCGCTCCTTCGACGGGCAGCGCCGGTTCGTCGCCAACGCCTCCCACGAACTGCGCACCCCCCTCACGCTGGGCCGGGCCCTGGTGGAGCTGGCCATGCACCGCCCGGCGGCGTGCGAGCACGTCACGACGCTCGGCGAGGACCTGCTGCAGATCAATTCGCGGCATGAGCGGCTGATCACCGGGCTGCTGGTGCTGGCCGGTTCCGAACGGGAGATCGTCGAGCGGCTTCCGGTGGACCTGGCCGACGTGGTCGGCCATGTGGCCGCGCAGATCGAGGTGGAGGCCAAGGAGGCCGGGGTCACCGTGCGGGAACGGGCGGGCGAGGCGCCCACCGCGGGCGACGCCCTGCTGCTGGAACGACTGGTGCACAACCTGGTGGAGAACGGCATCCGGCACAACCTGCCCGGCGGCGGATGGGTGCGGGTGGCCAGCCGCACCCGCGCCGACGGCCTGGTGGAGGTGGAGGTCGCCAACACCGGCCCGGTGGTGCCCGCCTATGAGGTGCCCTCGCTGTTCGAGCCGTTTCGCCGCCTGCCCGGCGACCGGGTGGTCACCGCCAAGGGCGCCGGGCTGGGCCTGTCGATCGTGCGGTCGGTGGCCCGCGCCCACGACGGCGACGCCGTGGTACGGCCCCGCCCCGGCGGCGGGCTGGTGGTCACGGTGACGTTGCCGCACTCACCGCACGGCCCGCCGCCCGCCGGACAGCCCGGCGAGTGAAGGGGGTCACTCGCCGGTGGCGCCGTCGATGCGTTCGCGCAGCAGGTCGGCGTGGCCGTTGTGCCGGGCGTACTCCTCGATCATGTGGACCAGCACCCACCGGTGGGACACCGGCTCCCCGTGCCGCATGACCTTGCCCAGCGCGTCCAGCGGCAGCGCCGCCGAGATGGCGCGGGCCTGCTCGATCTCGGCCTGCCAGATGGCGAACGCCTCCTCGGGGGAGGCGTCGGCGGCCTCGTCGAAGTCGTCGTCGCCGGGGTGCAGCCGCGGGACGTCCTGGCCGTCCAGGATGATGCGGAACCAGACCCGCTCCACGTGGGCCATGTGCCGGACCAGGCCGAGCAGCGACAGGGTGGAGGGCGGCGCGGACTGCTCGGCCAGGCGATGCGGCGGCAGGCCCGCGCACTTGACGGCCAGGGTCTGGCGGTGCCACTCCAGCCAGGAGCCGAGCATGGCGCGCTCATCGTTGACGAACGGCGGATCGATCCGAGGGTCGCTCATGAACCCAGCATGGTATAGGCGGCGGGCCTATAGTGGATCTTTTAAGCCGGTCGCCCGGGCCAGGCCCGGGGCGCCTCCATCGAAAGGCGGGACCCCTCGCGATGCCGGACGCCGCACAGCACGACCGGCCCGAACCGGACCTGCGGACCGACCGGCCGCACCCGGCGCGGGTCTATGACCACATCATCGGCGGCAGCACCAACTTCGCCGCCGACCGGCAGACCGCGGCGGCCGCGCTGGCGACCTGGCCGGGGCTGCGCACCTCGATGCTCGCCAACCGGGCCTGCATGCGGCGCATGGCCCGCCACCTGGCCGGGCTGGGGATGCGGCAGTTCCTCGACATCGGCGCGGGCATCCCCGCCTCCCCCAACCTGCACGAGGTGGTCCAGCAGGCCGCGCCCGAGGCGCGGGTCCTGTACGTCGACAACGACCCGATCGTGCTGGCCCATGCCCGCCCGCTGCTGTCCGGCGCCGCCGACGGCCGCACCGCCTACGTCCAGGCCGACATGCGCTCCCCCGCCGGGCTGTGGCAGGCCCCCGAGCTGCGCCGGACGCTGGACCTGGACCGGCCGGTGGCGCTCATGGTGATCGCGATGCTGCAGTTCGTGGACGACGCCCAGGGCCTGGTGGAGGCGCTGCTCGCGCCGCTGGCGCCCGGCAGCCACCTGGCCATCACCATCCCCACCGCCGACCTGGCGCCCGAGTCGCGGCACCTGGCGCAGGAGTACACCCGCGGCGGCATCCCCATGTACCTGCGCGGCCGCGCGGAGGTGGAGCGCCTGTTCACCGGCCTGGAGCTGCTGGAGCCCGGCGTGGTCCCGATGCCCCGCTGGCACCCCGCGCCCGGCGAGCCGCCGCTGCCCGACACCGCGACCAACATGTACGCCGCGGCCGCCCGCAAACCCTAGCGGCGGGTCAGGGGCCGGTCAGGGGCGGGGCCACATGGTGTGGAGCCGGTCGGCGGTGTGCCGGTAGGCCGCCTCCTGCGCCGGCGTCAGCGTCACATCGGCGCCGGGGCCCGCGGCGGCCAGGCGTTCACGCAGCACGATCGACTCGGCGGTGTCGGCAAGGTCCAGCAGCCCGCTGAAGCGGGCCGCGGCCGCCGCCAGGTCGCCCGCGGGCGGCCCGTCCGGCGGCAGCGCCGCGCCGACCGGGGCATGCCCCGCGCCCAGCACGGCGGCCGCCGCCGAGAGCGTCACCACGTCCACCGGGTCGATGTCGACCAGCCGCAGCGGGAGGTGCTCGACCCGCCCGCCCGCGCCGTACAACCGGCCCGCGGCAGACCCGCCCTGGGTGGGGGCCACCGCCCGCCACAGCCGCCGCAGCGCGCCGAGCGCCGCGCCGGCCGCCAGCGGCCCCGGCAGCTCCGTCCCCCGGCGTTCGGCCGCGCGCAGGGACAGCATGGCGCGCTCCAGCATGGCCGCCGCGCGGGCCAGGTCCTCGCCCAAGTCCGGGACCAGCACGACGCGAAAACCCGGGCCGTTCACCTCAGCGCCCCGTCCCGCCGCCGAAACCGGGGAAAAGGCCGGGAATGGGCCGGGGAAAGGGCCGCGCCACAAGCGGTCACGGGGGTGTGCGTCACGGGCATGACGATACGCCGGTGCGCCCCTAGCCGTCCCACCGCATAACGGAAGAAGCCCGGCGAACCATCACTATTTCCCGAGCGACGAAATATTCAACTATTTCGTAAAGGTCGGCCGATAATGTGCGCTCCATTCTCCGAAAGGCCATTACCGATGCGTGAACTCCAGGTGTCCACGGCGGTCAAGCTACCCCGAAACCGGGAAGTGTCACATGGGCCGAAGCGAAGGAGAAACGCCGATGCGGCGCACCGCAGTGCTCGACGTGGGCGCGCACAGCGCCGCGCTGACCGTGGTGCGCCGCCCCCCGCGCGGCGCCCGGCCGCCACGGACGCGCGATGCGGCCGACCCCGGCCTGTGGGAGATCGTGGCCACCCGCAAGGTACGGCTCAAGCTGAACCGCATGCTCACCGACGACGGCCGGCTCAGCGAGCGAGGCGTGGCCAGCGTCCAGCGGGCCGTGGCCCGCGCCCTCAAGGCGGCCCCCGCCCGCCGCCCCCCGCTCGCGTTCGCCACCTCGGTGATCCGGGACGCCCCCAACCGCGAGGAGATCATCGCCAGGGTCGCCGCCGCCACCGGCACCCGGCTGCAGGTCCTGCCCGCCTTGGAGGAGGCCAGGCTCGCCTACGTCGCCGCCCGCCGCTGGAGCGGCGCCACCGGCAGGCCGCTGCTGGTCCTGGACATCGGCGGCGGCACCGTCGAGATCGCCTACGGCACCGGCCACCAGCCGCTGCTGGCCATGTGCCTGCCACTGGGCGCCCGCCAGGTCACCCGCCGCTGGCTGCCCGAGGGCGCCGCGTCCGCCCGCCGCCTGCGCCAGGTGCGTGAGGAGCTGCGCCGCGCCCTGGCCGAGCCGCCCGGCCTGCCCGCCGTCGCCCCCGGCACCCGCGTACTGGCCTGCTCCAAGACCTTCGCCCAGCTCGCCCGCCTGGCCCGCACCGGCGGCGGCACCCGCCTGGACCTGCCCGGGCTGCGCGCCGCGGCCGGCCTGCTGGCCACGACCAAGGTCTCCCGCCGCGGCGAACTGCCCGGCATCAGCCGCCACCGCGCCGAGCAGTCACTGGCCGGCGCTCTGGTCGCCGAGGCCCTCATGAACGCCTGCCGGGCCCGCGAGGTCGAGATCTGCCCATGGTCGACCCGGGAAGGACTACTGCTGGAACACCTCGGCCTGCACCACCTGTAAATCCCGCCGTGACCGGCGGATAAGCGAGGCCGGCGCGGCTTGAGAAAGACGAAATTGTCAAGGCTGGTATTCCAGCGATTCAGATATCTGACTTTTTAGGTAGTTGCCCGAGGGCTGTTCGCCGTGAATGTGTGGAGATGTCACAGTCGTCATCCAGCGACGACTCAACGCCCGCGAAAGAGTGATTACATGTACACGTCCCAGCCCTTCACGCAGATCTACGCCGCACCATCGTCCTGCCGCCCGCCGAACACCCCCTGTGGGAGCGCGTGCTGCAGTCCCGCCCAGGCCTGCATCTCCATAGGCGGAATCGGCATCTGCGTGTGAGGCCGAAGTGATCCGATGGGGCCGGCGGGTCACGCTCGCCGGCCTTTCCGGTGGCGGGGCGGTACTGGCCCGCACCGATGTCGCTGTGGGGGCCTACCTGAACGCCGCCGCGCTGCGCTGGCTGAAGCAGATCATCGGCTCGCCATCGCCCCGCGGGGCGTTCTCACCGGCGCAGCGGTCGTGCCTGCGGGCATGGGCGTCGTTCGGGCTGGTCGAGGTGGACGGCGAACTGGCCAGGCAGTTGCTGACCCCCGGCCCGGAGGAGACGGAGGCGCGGCAGGCGGAGCCGGCCGCCGCCTCGCCCGGTGCCCTGATCGAAGCGGCGGCCGCCCTCCCGCCGACCGGCGCACCGGTGCTGGCGGTCGGAGTAGGCCCAGGGTGCATGTTCTGCGAGCAGTTGGCCGCCGATTTGACCGCCGCCGTCGCCGGCGGCCACCGCCCCGGCGTGGGCGTGGTGCTGTCCGGCGACGGCCACGACCGGGTGTTCGGGCCGGTGCCCGCGCACGCCGTCGCCGGCCTCGCCGCGCTGGCGCGGGCGTCGATACCGCGGGGCACACCCAGCGGCGTGCTGCTGCGGCCCGGCGCCGAACCGAGGCCGGTCATCGGCTATGACCAGGTGACGGCCGTCCTGACCCACCCGGAAGACCCCGACGATGACCAGGTCGTCGTACAGGGCCCCAGTTCCTGCTCGGTGAACGTCACCTCCGGCGCCGGCACCAGGGTGTGGCCGGTACGCGCCGGGCGGCGGATCGTCGGCGTCGGCGCGCGCGGCGCCGCGGCGGCGGAGCTGACCGGCTGGCTGGACGAGCGCGGCACCGGCGGATACGCGCCGATCACGCTCACGGTGGAGCGCCCCAAGAACCTGTACCTCGTCTACAACGGGGGAGGAATGATCGCCCGATTACGCTCGACCGCCGACACCGTGCGGTGCCTGGAAACCGTCCTGGACGCCTACGCGGCGCAGGGAGCCGGGCGCGACGACGAGGCCGACGTGTCCTGCGGGGCGCTGTGGAACCCCGACCACGGGGTCGTCCTGGTCCCCAACCCATGGACATCGGAACTGACCAAGAGATCAACACGGCTGGGACAGGCGGGATGGCGGCTGTGCCCCGCCCCTTACGTCCGGCTCAGCGCCCACCCCGACCGGGCATGGGCACACGTGCATCCCCTGCCCGACGGGCCGCGGACGGCTCCCGTGGCCTTCCGGGCCGAACCGCCACCGGAGGCCGCACCAGGAGAACCGATCCGCATCCCCGGCGGAGAGGAACGGGCCGCGCAACTGGTGTGCTGGGCGGCGCGGCCGATCACCGAGCCGCAACTGCACGCCCTGGCCGCCACCGCCGGCCGCATCCCGACCCGGACCCTCACCCTGGACGGGCTCATCACCGAACTGACCCGGCCATGATCCCCGCTGCGATCCCTGCCATGATCTCCAGGGTGATGGCAGGCGCCCGATGACCGTGAACGGCGCCACCGACGCGACCGGCGAGCAGGACCCTCCCGCGCACGGGCTACGGGACCTGCTGCGCGCGGTCGCGTTCGCCACGAGGCTGAACTGGCGATCGGGCCGGCTGCTGACGATCGTCACGGTGGGCGCCCAACTGCTCGCCGCGGTACTGCTGGCGGCCGGCGTACTGGCCGCCGCCCAGTGGTTCGAGATCCTGCTCGCCGCCCTGCAAGGCCGCGTCCCCGTCGGCGAGGCCGTACGCACCGGCCTGCCGTTCCTGACGATCCTGGCGGTACGTGCCATCGCCGCCCAGGGCGGGCAACTGGCCGCCGCCAGGCTCGGCGGCCGGGTCGGCGTCGCGGCCCAGGCCCAGGTACTGGCCGCCGCCGCCCGCACCCGGCTGATCGCCTTCCAGGACCCGCGGCTGTTCGACCGGCTGCACCGCGCCAACCTCGGCGCAGCCCAGGCCGACACCCTGGCCCAGCAGGCCGCCGGCATCATCAGCGCCGCCATGTCGATCGCCGCGGCCGCCGGCGCGGTCGTCACGCTGTCCCCGCTCATGGCCCTGCTGATCCCCGCCAGCCTCGCCCCGCAGATCATCACCGAGGTCATCAACATCCGCTACCGCTACCGCGCCACCGCCGCGCTGGTCCCCGATCAACGCCGCGCCGACTACCTGCACGGACTTCAGGTGATGCCGGCCAGCGCCAAGGAACTGCGCGCCTACCAGGCCACCGGATGGCTCGCCGACCGCTGGCGGCCCCTGGCCACCCACCTGGCCGACGCCCAATGGCGCATCGGGCTGCGCGTCCAGCTCCGCGACATGGCCGCCCGCGCGGTGTCCACCGTCCTGTTCTTCGCCGTCGTGGCGGCCGGCATCGCCTTCATGGGCCCGACCGCCGGCGCCGCCACCGCCGCCATCTACGCGTTGCTGCACCTGCGCGGCCAGACGGCGGCACTGATCACCATGTCCTCCACCCTGCAGGCGTCCGGAATGTTTTTGGCCGACCTGGCCGCCCTCGCCGCCGACCGCAGCACCGCCGAACCGCAGGGCGGCGCCGCCCCCGAGCCGCTGCGCACGCTGCGGCTGCGCGCGGCCGGATTCCGCTACCCGGGAGCCGGCGCCGACGCCCTCACCGGCATCGACCTGGACCTGCACGCCGGGCAGGTCGTCGCACTCGTCGGCGAGAACGGCTCGGGCAAGACCACCCTGGCGATGCTGGTGGCCGCCCTGTACCGGCCCACGTGCGGGACCATCACCTGGAACGACGCCGACACCGCCACCCTGGACCCCCACCAGGTCCGCGCCCGGATCGCCTGGGCCTTCCAGGACTTCACCCGCTACGCCTTCACCCTGAGCGACAACATCACCCTGGGCCCCGACGGCGACCCCGCAAGGCTTCGCCAGGCCACCGCGGCCGGGCGGCTCCAGACGATGCTCCAGACCCTTCCGCACGGCCTTGCCACCCTGCTGAACCGCCAGTACGGCGGGCAGGTGGACCTGTCGGGCGGGCAGTGGCAGCGCCTGGCCATCGCCCGCGCCTTCTACCGCCGCCCCGACCTGCTCATTCTCGACGAACCGACCGCCGCGCTCGACCCGGCCGCCGAACAGCACCTGTTCCGCACCCTGGCCCGCCACCATTCCGGCACCGTCCTGCTGATCACCCACCGCATCCACAGCGTCACCTTCGCCGACCACATCTACGTCCTGCACCAGGGCCGCATCGCCGAACACGGCACCCACGAGCAACTGATCGCCGCCAACGGCCACTACACGCGCATGTACGACACCGGGGCCGGTGACTAGGCGGAGCGGCCCGGGCGGACCAGGCCGGTCTCATAGGCCACCACCACGGCCTGGGCCCGGTCCCGCAGCCCCAGTTTGCCGAAGATCCGCTTGATGTGGGTCTTGACGGTGGCCTCGCTGAGCGTCAGCGTCGCGGCCAGTTCGGCGTTGGAAAGGCCCCGCCCCACCAGCGTCAACACCTCCACCTCGCGCGGGGTCAGGGCGGCCAGGTCGGGATGGGCGCCCGCGGCCGCGCCCGGCAGCCGGTCGCCGCGGGCGAACCGCTCCACCAGCCGCCGGGTGATCGAGGGCGCCAGCAGCGCGTCACCGGTGCCGACCAGCCGCACGGCGGCCGCCAGATGCTCGGCCGTCACGTCCTTGACCAGGAACCCGCTCGCGCCCAGCGACAGCGCCGCATACCGGGCCGTTCGGGCAGGTCGTCGCCGACTTCCCGCGCACCACCGACATCCCCGAGGCCGAAGGGCCGCTCACCATCGCCGGCCGCGCCGATCCCGGCGGCCCCGTCGACCGGGTGCCCGTCCTTTACGGGCGGTGGGCCGCCGCGCCCGGCGAGATCGTGCTGAACCTGCCCGCCGCCGAGGGCCCGCGCCGGCGCGAGGCGCTGGGCGCGCGGCTGACAGCCCCCGGCCTGCCGCCGCTGAGGGTGGTCGGGCTGGCCTCCAGCATGAGCCGCTCGGCCGACGCCTGGGTGACGCCCGCGCAGATGGCCGCGCTGCGCCCGCGCGCGATGCAGATGCTCTACCGGTTCGACCGGGCCCGGACCGGGCCCGAACTGCGCGCCGCGATGGCCGCCGTGAGCGCCGCCCTGCCCGCGGGGGCGCTCACCGCCGCCCAGACCCACCTGGCGCTGCGCCAGGCGTTCGCCGACATCGCCGACGCCTACCTGCCGCTGCTGACGGTGTTCGGCGTGCTGGCCCTGCTGGTCGCGGTGCTCATCGTGGCGGGCGTGGTCAGCGGGGCGGTGGTGTCCGGGCTGCGGCACATCGGCGTGCTCAAGGCCATCGGGTTCACCCCCCGGCAGGTGGTGGCGGTGTACCTGACGATGGTGTCGCTGCCGGCGGCCATCGGCGCCGCCCTGGGCGCCGCGGCCGGTGCCGCGCTGGCCGGGCCCGTGCTGCGGGCCGCCTTCCAGGGGGTGGACGCCGGGGTCGCCGAGATCGGGTTCGGCGGCTGGGTGCCGGGGGTGTGCCTTTCGGGGATGCCGCTGCTGGTCGCGGCGGCGGCGCTGGTACCGGCGCTGCGCGCGCGGCGGCTTTCGGCCGCGGCGGCGATCAGCGCGGGCAGCGCCCCCCGCCCCGGCCGCGGGCTGCGCGTCCAGCGGGCCCTCGGCGGGGCGCGGCTGCCGCGCGCGGTCAGCCTCGGGCTGGGCCTGCCGTTCGCCCGCCCCGGCCGTACCGCGATGACCATGGCGGCCATCGTCGTCGGCCTGACCAGCGTCACCCTCACCACCGGGCTGGCCGCCACCATGGCCGCGTTCGCCGCCGCCGACCGGGCCCCCGCCGGGCAGGTCGGCGTACGGGCCGGGGAGGCCGCCTTAAAGGAGAAGGCCCCCCGCCTGGACGACCGGCGCATCGAGGCGCTGCTGCGCTCCCTGCCGGGCGTGCGGCAGGTCACCGCCAAGGTGTTCCGGCAGGTGCGGATGGCCGGGCAGCCCCGGCGTGGCGACATCAACTTCCAGCGCGGCGACACCTCGCCGCTGGCCGCCCAGGTCGTGCACGGACGCTGGTTCGACGGCCCCGGCCAGATCGTCGCCGGACCGGCGTTCCTGAACCAGCGCGGGCTCGCCGTCGGCGACCGGGTCACCCTGTTGCTGAACGGCCGCAGCGCCCAGGCGATGATCGTCGGCCGGCTGATGAGCGGCGACGCCCGGTTCGCCTGGGCCTCCTGGGACACCCTGACCGCCCTGGACCCCGCCGCGCGCGCCGACACCTACGAGGTACGGCTGGCCCCCGGCACCGACCCCCGCCGCTACGCCGACGCCGTCAGGGCCGCCGACCCCGGCCTGTACCCCTCCTTCAGCCTGGAGGGGGCAACGGCGCGGCGACCGTCGTCGGCGTGGCGGGCGTGTTCACCGTGCTGCTGATCGGCGTGGCGGCGCTGGGGGTGTTCAACACCGTGCTGCTCACCACCCGCGAACGCCGCCGCGACCTGGGCGTGCTCAAGTCGATCGGGATGACCCCCCGCCAGGTCACGGTGATGACCGTGACGTCGGTCGCGGCCCAGGGCGCGGCCGGGGCGCTGATCGCGATCCCCGCCGGGATGCTCGCCCACCGGCTGGTCGTGGACAACGTGGGGATCGTGGAGTTCCCCGAGGCGATGAAGGACGTCTTCCAGCCCTCCCACCTGGCGGGCGTGGTGATCGCGGTACTGGGCGCGCTGGCCCCGGCCCGTTCGGCGGCCCGGCTCACCGTCGCGGCGGTACTGCACGGCGAATGAGCCCGGGGGCCCGGCGCGGCGCAGGGGCACGCGCCGGCGCCGCCGGGGCCCTTCAGGCGTCGGGGATCCAGTTGCCGTGATAGCCCAGCGGCACCCGCACCGGCAGGTGGACCCGCGCCAGCGGCGGCCCGGTGAAGTCCTGCGCCGACAGCACCACCAGGTCCGAGGCGCCGCGCTCGGGGGCGGCGACGTAGGCCATCAAAAAGCCCTCGTCCTCCCCGCCGCGGCCCTCCGGGTCGGGTGCGAACGCCGCCTCGCTGACGGCCTCCTCGCGGCTGAACCCGTGCACCTGCGCCGTGCCGGCCGCCAGGTCGTGCTTGATCAGGGCGTTGGTGAACGCCACGTCGGGGTGCGGCCCCCCGGCGGTGAACGGCATGCCGTACAGGGGGCTGATCGCCGAATAGCCGTAGCGGTGCGGCAGCGCGGCGAAGGCGTCGTTGATCCGGGGGAAGTCCTGGGCGCGGTCATCGATCCGCCGCCGCTCCACCCGGCCGCCCGCCAGATCGACGCTCCAGCGTTCCAGCACCGGGACGATCGCCCCCGGGTCGGTGACGTCCAGCGGCCCCTCCGCCACGATCAGGTCCATCGTGATCGTCTCGCCGTCGTCGTGGGCGTTGAGGGTGTGGCTGACGTACAGCGGATCGGCGGGCAGCCAGCGCACCGGCCCGCCGGAGCGGGGCAGCACGCCGATCCGGGCCTGTGCCTCCCGGTCCCAGGCGAACTGCCCGGCCGCGATGGAGAACCGCAGCGGGATGTCGAACAGCACGACGTGGTTCTGCGACAGCGCGAAGTCGTGCAGGAACGGCATCTCCCCCGGCATCGGCACATCGGTCACCTGGACCACCGTGCCGTCCGGGCCGGTGACGACGTGCTGCGCGAACGACCGCCCGATCACGTACGCCACGGAGTGCAGGTCCCCGGTGCGCGGGTCCACCTTGGAATGGGAGTTGACGCTTGAGCCCGCCGGTGTGCCGCCGAGCGCGCACGGGCCGATCGTGTCCAGCTCATAGCCCAGCTCGTGGGGCGGCAGGCCGCCTTCCACCAGGGCGAACGTACGGCCGGCGTGCCCGATCACCTGGACGTTGGGCGAGACCGGCATGCCGGGCGGCTGAGGTTCGCCGCGCCGCAGCCGTTCCAGGGCCGCGCCGACCTCCGCCGAGCGCACCCAGCGGTTGCGGTACCACTCGGCGCGGCCGTCGCGGATGCGCACGCCGTGGACCATGCCGGCGCCGAGGCCCCAAAAATGCACGGCGGGGTCCTCTACGCCGAGCGGGTTGGGGCCCATCCGCAGGTAGCGGCCGCGCAGGCCGCCCGGCAGGCGGCCGCTGACCGGCAGGTCGTAGGCGGTGACCTCCTCCCGCACCGGGGCGAACGGCCCTTGGAGATAGCGGCGGCGGTGCGCCGGCATCGCGTCGATGTCGATCATCGTGGGTACGCTCCTGTCCGTCCCTGCCGGGACTTCGGTACGGTGTACGAGCGTGACGGTACAGCGTACGAACAGGCGGGCCAGGGGCCGAGAGGCGATCAGGCCGCCGTGTACTAGCACAGATCAGGCGGGTGTGAGCAGGCCGATCCCCGCCGCGAGCAGCGGCACCGGCCCTGCCGGCCCGCTCGACGCCGGCCGCCCGGTGTACTAGGACAGAAAGAGGGAGGGCCGAGCATGCGGCGACCCGATGCCGACCCGCCGTACCTGCGGATCGTGGCCGAGATCAAACGGCAGGTCCAAGACGGTGAGCTGCGGGCGGGTGACCGCGTCCCCTCCACCCGGCAGGCCGCCGCGCGGTGGGGCGTGGCCGCCGCCACCGCCGCCAAGGCGCTGGAGAGCCTGCGCCGCGAAGGGGTGGTGGTGGCCATCCCCCGCGTCGGCACCGTCGTGGCCGACACCGCGCCCAGGGCGCCCCGCTCCGCGCCGCCCGCGCCCGCGACGGCCGGAGGGAAGGAGCGCGAGCGCGTCGTGCGCGCGGCCATCGCCATCGCCGACGCCGGCGGGATGGAGGCGGTGTCCATGCGCGGCGTCGCCACCGCGCTGGACATCCCCACGATGTCGCTGTACCGGCATGTGCGCGGCAAGGAGGAACTGGCCGTGCTGATGGCCGACACCGCGTTCGGCGAACTGCGCCTGCCCGCCGTCCTGCCGCCCGGCTGGCGCGCCCGGCTGGAACTGCTGGCGCGCCTGCAGTGGCGGATGTACGGCAGGCACCCCTGGCTGCCCCGCCTGGTCTCCCTCACCCACCCCCAGCCCCTGCCCAACCTGGTCGGCCTCGGCGAACGGGCCTTGGGCGTGCTGGCCGACCTCGGGCTGGAGCCCCGCCAGGCCATGCTGGTGTGGTGGACGGTGGCCAACTACGTGCGCGGCACGGCGTTCAACCTGGAACAGCAGGCCGAATCCGAGCAGCACACCGGGCTCTCCGCCGACGAGTGGCACCTCGCGCACCTGCCGGTGTTCCGCGCCGGGCTGCCCTCCGGCCGCCTGCCCGCACCACCGCCGCACGGCGGGCCGGGCCCCGGCGGGACGGCCTTCGACCTGACCGAGTTCTTCGAGTTCGGGCTGCGCCTGACCTTGGACGGCATCGCCGTGCTGGTCGGCCGATCCCGCAGAGACGATCACTGAGATCCGGCCGGCGGGCGGAGCGTCATAGGCTTGGGGCCGCGGCGGACCCGCCACCCCCGGCCGGGGCCGCCCGCCCCCCGTCACCCAGCCGAAGGGGCCGTTCATGCCGAACGACACCGCCGTCCGCGAAGCCACCACCGTCGTCGTCATCGGAGCCGGCCCGGCCGGCCTGACCCTGGCCAACCTGCTGCGGCTGGCCGGAGTCGGCTGCGTGGTGCTGGAACGGCACAGCAGAGCCTACGTGGAGGGCCGCCAGCGCGCCGGAGTCCTGGACTACCACGGCGCCCAGATCTTCGAGAAGTGGGGCCTGGCCGGGCAGATCCTGGCCGGGATGCCCGGCGACGGGTCGCTGGAGATCCGCGTGGACGGCCGGTCGCGGCTGCTGGACGTCGCCGCCCTGTCCGGCGGCCGGACCGGGGCCCTCATCCCGCAGCAGATCCTCATCGGCAGGCTCCTGGCCGCCCACCTGGAAGCGGGCGCCGACGTGCGGTTCGCGGCCGGCGACGTCGCCCTGCACGACATCGCCGGGCCCGAGCCGAAGGTCACCTACCGCGACCCCGACGGCGTCCTGCGCGAGATCGGCTGCGCGTACATCGCCGGATGCGACGGCCAGCACGGCGTCAGCCGGGCCGCCGTGCCCGCGGACGCCCTGACCACCTACACCTACGACCACGGCATCGGCTGGTTCACGATCCTGGCCGACGTCCCCCCGCCGCGCCACCCGCTGATGGCGATCAGCTCCCACGGCTTCGCCGCGCACTTCGCGCGCGGCCCCAAGGCCAGCCGTTTCTACCTGCAGTGCGACCCCGGCGCCGACCCGGCCCAGTGGAGCGAGGAGCGGGTGTGGACCCAGTTGCGCCTGCGGCTGGGCGATGAGGAGCTGCCCGCCGGCGCGATCACCGACAAGACCGTCGTGGACATGCGCAGCTTCGTCGCCGACCCGATGCGCCACGGCAGGCTGTTCCTGGCCGGGGACGCCGCGCACATCATCACCCCGATGGGCGGCAAGGGGATGAACCTCGCCATCGCCGACGCCGACGTCCTGGCCCACGCGCTGCGCGCCGCCGTCCACGACGGCGACGAGACCGGGCTCGCGGCCTACTCCACGACCTGCCTCGACCGGGTGTGGAACCACCAGGAGTACTCCCGCTGGCTGACCGAGATGACCCACGAGGCGGGCGATGAGTCGCTGGCCGGGCCGTTCCGCCACCGGCTGGCCCGGGCACGGCTGGAGCGGCTGTTCACCTCAGAGGCGGCCGCCCGCGCCCTGGTCGACCTCATGGCCGGCGGCTGACCCCAGGGCACCGCGGACAGGCCGGAAGGATGCCTTAAGCGAACCGTAAGGGCGGCCGGGCAGGCTGAGGAGCAACGAAGGGACGGGCCAGTCCGGCGCCGCGTCCCCGGCCACCGGAAAGGACGGCACGCCCGTGCGCACGCTCATACTTCAGGCCCAGGTCACCATCGACGGCCACATGGCCGGTCCCGAGGGCGAGATGGACTGGCTGACCACCTCATGGAGCACCGACGTCGGCGAGTACATCGAGGCGGCCACCAAGTCGGTCGACTGCATCGTGCTGGGCCGCACCCTGGCCGAGGGATTCATCCCGGCCTGGGCCGGACGTCCCGAGGGCGAGACCGACCAGACCATCGACTGGATGAACGACACGCCCAAGGTCGTGATCTCCAACACGCTGACCGAGTCGCCGTGGGACAACGCCGTCGTGGCCGGCGGCGACCTCGCCGAGACGATCGGACGGCTGAAGGCGCGACCGGGCGGCGACATCATCGTCTACGGCGGGGCCACCCTGGTGTCCGGCCTGATCGCCGCCGAGCTCATCGACGACCTGCGGCTGTTCGTCAACCCCACCGCGATCGGCGCCGGGCTGCCCGTGTTCGGCGCCGACGCCAGGCGGCTGCGCTTCGACCTGCGCGGCGCGCGGCCGTTCGAGTGCGGGATCACCGCGCTGCACTACACGCCGCGGCGCGCCTAGCCCGCCCGCGGCGCGTTCAGGTCGCCGGCAGCGCGGTGGCCAGCAGCACGACCCCGAGCGAGCCGATCAGCGAGGCCACCGCGAACGCCCGCGCCGTACGCGGACGGCCCGCGCCCGCCGCCCACCCGTGCAGCGCCGCCGCCGCCATCACCACGCAGAACAGCGCGAGCTTGACGGCCAGGATCCGGCCGTAGCCGGGCTCGGCCAGCGACGCCCAGGTCAGGCCCTTGTGCCAGGCGATGCCCAGGCCCGTAAGGACCTGCAGCGGCACCAGCACCACCCCGGTCACCAGCCCGAACCGGCGCCCCACCGCGTGCAGCATCCGGGCGCGCGCCTGGTCGTCCAGGAGCCTGCGGGCCTGCGGAAGCACCACCAGGGAGACCGTGAGCTGCCCGCCGACCCACAACGCCGCCGACAGCACGTGCAAGAACCGCACCACCGCCCACCAGGTCACCGCATCTCCCGCACCACGTCGTCCACCGCCGCATTTCGCCGGACCTGCCCGGAGTCTGCCACCCTCGCCCGCCGCCCGTACACGCGGGCCGCCCCCGCCCGCCGCCGAAACGGCCGTGTGGCCAGGAAATGGACATGGAACGGACTGCCGTATGGTCAGCGCGGTGCCGGAGGGTGTGCCTGACACATGATCTTTACCGGCGTGCAGCCGGTGAAGAAGGTGTTCTTTTCCGCAACCCTTACGGCAAAGGACCGACATGCGACTGGCCACGTTAGCCGGAGCGGTGGCACTGACCGCCGGCATCGCCTTCACATCGATTCCCGCGTACGCGTCCCCCACCCCCTCTCCTTCTCCTTCCGCCCCCTCCGCCCGCGCCCAGGGCGATGGCATGCTACAGGCGCTGCAGCGTGACCTGCGTCTCACCGCCGAGCAGGTCCGCGTCCGCCAGGCCCACGAGGCCACCGCGGCGACGCTGGAACGGCGGCTGCGCGACCGCCTGGGCGAGCGGATCGGCGGCGCCTGGTACGACGCGGGCAAGGAGCGGCTGAGCGTCGGCGTGCTGAACGACAAGGACGCCAAGGCGGTCCGCGACGCGGGCGCCACCCCCGTCCAGGTCCGGCGCAGCGAAAAGCGGCTCGCCGAGACCAAGGAGGTGCTGGACCGCGCCGCCAAGGCCGCCGACGACAAGATCTACGGCTGGCACGTGGACGTCGCCGCCAACGCCGTGCTGGTCTCGGCCGCCGACCAGGCCTCCGGTGAGCGGTTCGTCCGTGCCGCCGGACTGACGGCCGGCGAGGAGGTACGCATCACCCAGGGCCGGGCGTTCAAGCCGGTCGGCGACATCCGCGGCGGCGACGAGTTCTTCAGCCCCACCGACACCCCAGGCACCTACGTCGCCTGCTCGGTGGGCTTCTCGGTGGACAACGGCGGATTCATCACCGCCGGCCACTGCGGCAAGGCCGGCGCCATCACCAAGGGCCACGACTGGTCCGACCAGGGCGTCTTCGCCGGATCGACCTTCCCCGGCGGCGACTACGCCTGGGTGATGCTCTACCAGGGCGCCAAGTGGGCGACCCGCCCGTGGGTCAACGACTACAACGGCAACAACGTCAAGGTCGCCGGTTCACAGGAGGCCCCGATCGGGTCCTCGATCTGCCGCTCCGGGCGTACCACCCACTGGCGCTGCGGCGTCGTGCAGGGCAAGGACGTGACCGCCCACTACTCCGACACCGCGATCGTCGAAGGACTCACCAAGACCTCCGCCTGCGCCGAGCCCGGCGACTCCGGCGGCGCGTTCATCTCCGACGACGAGGCCCAGGGCGTGACCTCCGGCGGCGCGGGCGGCTGCGCCGATGGCGGCATCAGCCTGTTCCAGCCGATCAACCCGATCCTGCACACCTACGACCTGACGCTGACCACGACCAAGCGCTCGGGCTCGATCGTCGGCTGGCAGGACAAGTGCATCGACGTGCCGAACTCCGACGGCGTGGAGGGGCAGCGCCCCTGGCTGTGGGACTGCAACAACACCGGCGCCCAACTGTGGAACTTCCACCGGGACGGCACCATCCGCAACTTCGCCCTTTGCCTGGACACCGCCGGGGGCTCCACCGCCGCCGGCGCCGCCGTCCAGTTGTCGCGCTGCAGCGGCGCGGCCTCCCAGAAGTTCAGCCTCACCACGGCCGGCGCGCTGGTCAACACCAACTCCGGCAAGTGCGTGCAGGTCGTCGGCGCCGGCGGGGTGGGCAGCAGGTTCGAGCTGGGCGTCTGCAACGGCAGCGGCCACCAGAAGTGGCGCAAGGTCTGATGCGGCCACCGGTACGGCCCGCCGCCTGAGGCGATCGGGCCGTGCGCGCCGCCCGGGGCGGTCAAGAACCGCGCCGGGCGGCGCACGCCGTTGCGGAACGGGGCCGGCGCTCACAGCAGGCGGCGCTGCACCACGTCGGCGATGACCGTGGTCACGACCTTCTCCACGGCCGCCGGCCGCGGCCGCTCGCCCGTGCGGTCGGCGAACAGCAGGTGCCCGGCCCCGATCAGCGACAGTGCCAGGGAATCAACGTCGGCATCGGCCGCGATGCGGCCCATCGCGCGCTCTTCGGCCAGATATTCGGCGAGCATGGCGGTGGCCTCGGCCAGCAGCGGCACACCGTGGGGGCGGTCGCGGCGCAGCCGGGCGCGCAGCTCGTCCCGGGAGATGATCAGGCCGACGATCGCCACCGCCACCGAGCCGAACAGGTCGATCAGCACGTCGGTGAGATTGCCCGCCACCGTGCCGCGCCCCGCCGAGGAGCGCAGGCCGGGCGAGCGGGCCTCGATGCGGGCGACGCGGTCCAAGACGAGTTCGGCCAAGAAGGCGTCGAAGTCGGCGAAGTGCCGGTGCAGCACGCCCTTGGCGACGCCCGCCTCCGTGGTGACCGCCCGGCTGGTCAGCGCGTTCGGCCCATCGCGGAGCAGGACGCGCTCCGCGGCGTCGAACAACTGCGCGCGAACGTCACGTAGGGCCACCCCTGTCGGCACCGTACATCCCTCTTTCGGCGTGCGGAGCCCGCCCGATTGACGAGTGGGCATGTGCCCACTATGGTGGGCGCATGCCCACTATATCTTCCCCGGGTTCACCCTCCCCTGAGATCGAACCCCACAAGGAGCGCGCGATGGCCGAGTCGTTCGGCATCGACGCCGAACGCTACGACCGCACCCGCCTGCGCTACCCCGCCGCCCTGGTGGAGCGGATCGTCGCCGCCGCGCCCGGCCCCGACGTCCTGGACATCGGCAGCGGCACCGGAATCGCCGCCCGCCAGTTCACCGAGGCGGGCTGCCGGGTCCTCGGCGTCGAGCCCGACGCGCGGATGGCCGAATTCGCCCGCCGCGCCGGAATCCAGACCGAGGTGGCCACCTTCGAGGACTGGGACCCGGTCGGCCGCGACTTCGACGCGGCCATCGCCGCGACCGCCTGGCACTGGATCGACCCGATCGCCGCCGCGGCCAAGGCGGCGCGGGTCCTGCGGTCGGGCGGGCTGCTCACCGCCTTCTGGAACGTGTTCCAGATGCCCCCCGTCGTCCTGGACGCCTTCGCCGCCTCCTACCGGCAGGCCGTACCCGACTCCCCGATCGACCTGCGCGCCATGGCCGCCCCCGCCGCCGACACCTACGACACGATGATCGGCAAGGCCACCGGCGGCATCGGCCGCACCGGCGCGTTCGGCGAGGTGGAACACTGGCGCTTCGAATGGGAGTGGCACTACACCAAGGAGACCTGGCTGGACCAGATGCCCACCTCCGGGATCCTCACCCGGCTCCCCCCGGACCGGCTGACACCGATGCTGGACAGCGTCGGCGCCGCCATCGACCGGCTGGGCGGCGGCTTCACCATGCCGTACCTGACGATGGCCTTCGCCTGCCGGCGCAACGACGCCGCCCCCACCGGCTGAACCGGCCCCCTCACGCCCCGGCCGGGCCGGGCAACCGGACGGCCTCGCCGAAGATCGCCCGAAACCCGCGGGCGGTGTCGGCGTACTCGCGGACCCGGTGGATCAGCTCGCCCCGCAGTTCCAAGACGAAGCAGTGGTCATTGGCGTAGTGCCCGCCATCGGGCAGCGTCGCGGTCATGGTCGCCTCCACCACCACCCGTTCACCCGCGTCGTGAACGCCATGAAAGGCGACCGAGACATCACGCGCGTACAGCCGCGGGAAGTCCTCGGTGAAGAAACGCGCGATCGCCTCCCTGCCCACCATGTGATCGGTCGCCCTCAGTGCGACGGCGGTGGCATTGCCCGGGGGTGAAAGCCATTCGGCGTCCTCGGTGAACAGCGCGGATATCCGCTCGGGGTCATTACCGGCGAGCGCCGAAAAGGCGTCGTACACGATGCTGTGGCTCATGCCTCCACTGTCACCGCCGCACCGCACCCACGTCTTGGACGAATGTTCCGCGCGATCCCCTGCGCCGGAAGGGGGTCGCGCGGCCGGCTTGACCGGCTAGTGATAGTGAGTGTTTACTATCTTATGGAACGGCGGCGGCGCGCGGAGGTCATCGCGCCGCATGAACAAGGCGCACTCCATCACCGCCGCCGGTTCCCTGCGTGAGCCCGCTGATCTCTTTTTTCACTCAAGATAGTGACCACTCACTAGCATTAGGATCGAGATGACCACGACCCCCCTGTCCCGGACCGCCCGTCGCCGCTGGTGGTGGACCCTGTGGAGCCTGATGGCCGTGCTCGCGATCGGCATCGCCGCCTACGCGGTACCGCCGTACCTGACCGGCGACCCCGCCGACAGCGCCCTGCCGCTCCGCCCCGACGTGGCCCTGCACTACCTCTCCCTGGTGGTCCACGCGGTACCGGGCGGCCTGGTCCTGATCATCGGCCCGCTGCAGTTCATGACCCGCCTCCGCGTCAACAGGCCCAAGCTCCACCGGGTCCTCGGCCGCATCTACATGATCTCGATCGTGGCCGGCTCCATCGCGGCGATCGTGGCCGCCACCTACTCCCTGGACGGACTCCCCTCCCAGGTCGCGTTCTACCTGCTCACGGCCGCGTGGCTGTACACGGTGGGCAAGGCGTACCAGGCCATCCGCCGCGGCGACGTGCAACTGCACCGGATCTGGATGATCCGCAACTACGCCCTGACCTTCGCCGCGGTGACGCTGCGGATCTACCTGATGATCGGCATGGCGGTGCGCGCGGCGGTCCCCGACCTGGCCTTCGAGGACGTCTACACCACCAGCGTGTGGGCCTCCATCCTGATCAACGCGGTCGTGGCCGAGTACTTCATCATCCACCGCACCCTGATGCCGCTGGCCCGCCGCCGGCAGCGCCACGACGCCGCCGCGCAGAACGAGGGCGCAGCGCCGATCCCCACCGGAACGAACGGCTGACCCGGCGAACCGCCGGCTCAGGGATGAGCAGCGACGCCACCACAGGCCCTTCGGGCCCGATCAACGGGTCACGGTGGTCTCCCGCTGCACATGTGACAGCTTCTCGGGATTGCGCACGTGGTAGGCCCCGGTGACGTAGCCGTTCTCCAGGCGCACCGCCAGCACTCCGTCGATCTCCCCGTCGACGCGCACGAGCAGCCCGGGGCCGCCGTTGATCTGAACCAGCTCCACCGTCCGTTCCACGTCGTGTTTCCACCAGCCGACGGTCAGCAGGCGGGCCACCTTGTCGATCCCCACGACGGGCCGCGGCAGGGCGTGCCTGACTCCGCCGCCGTCGCTCAGCGCGACGACGTCCGGAGCCAGGATGTCCAGCAGGCTCTGCAGGTCGCCGGTCTCAAGGGCCCGCTGGAAGGCCAGCAGCGCGGCGCGCGTCTCGGCCGGGGAGGTGGTGCCGCGCGGCCGGCGGGCGGCGACGTGCGACCGCGCCCGGTAGGCGAGCTGGCGGACCGCGGACGGGCTCCTGCCGACCGCCTCGGCGATCTCGTCGTAGTCCAGATCGAACACCTCGCGCAGCACGAACACCGCCCGCTCGGTCGGCTGCAGCGTCTCCAGCACCAGCAGCATCGCCATCGACACGCTCTCGGCGAGCTCGACGTCCTCGGCCACATCGGGCGTGGTCAGCAGCGGTTCGGGCAGCCACGGCCCGACGTAGGACTCCCTGCGCCGCCCGAGCACCCGTAGCCGGTCCAGCGCCTGCCGGGTGACGATCCGCACCAGGTAGGCCCGCTTCTCCCGCACGGAGTCCTGATCGACGTCCACCCAGCGCAGCCAGGTCTCCTGCAGGACGTCTTCGGCGTCGGCCGCCGAGCCCAGCATCTCGTAGGCCACGGTGAACAGCAGGTTGCGGTGAGCGACGAACACCTCGGTGGCGGAGTCCGCGCGGCCGGTACGCGGGTCGGCGCCTCGCCTGCTGCGCTCGGTCATGCCCGGCTCCCCCGTGTTCGTTCCCAGCACTGCCACGCGCACAAGACGCCGGCCCCCACCACTTTGTAACACCCGCGGCAGGTGGCCTACGTCACACGGCCGCGCTGTTACGGGCATCGAGGCACCGGCGTCTTGTGGTCATCAAGCCGTCGCGCATGTCCACACGGCGGAAAGACGGCAGAAAGGCGGAACAACGTGAGCATCACCACGTTCGCGGTGGCGGGGGCGACCGGGCGGCTGGGCCGCCACGTCGTCGACGTCCTGACCGAACGCGGGCATCGGGTCGTGCCGATGTCCCGGGCCACCGGCGTGGACGTCATCACCGGCCAGGGCCTCGCCGAGGCGCTCGCCGGGGCCGAGGTCATCATCGACGTCGCCTCCTGGCACTCCTCCGAGGAGGAGGCGGCGACGGAGTTCTTCCGCACGTCGGCCCGCAACCTGCACGAATACGGCCGTAAGGCGGGGGTCGCCCAGATCGCCATGGCGTCCATCATCGGCGCCGACAAGGCCACCGCCGGTTTCCTCGCCGCCAAGAAGGCGCACGAGGAACTTCTCCTTTCCGGCCCGCTCCCCGTCCGCATCCTGCGGGCCGCGCAGTTCCACGAGTTCGTCGGCTCGCTCCTGGACTGGCGGCAGGGCGATGTCGCCTACCTTCCCGCCCTGCCCACCCAGCTCGTGGCCTGCCGCACGGTGGCCGAGGAACTGGCCGACCTGGCCACCGCCCCCGCCGCCCCGGGGCCGCCGATCCCCGAGATCGCCGGACCCCGCACGGAGATCATGGCCGAGGCGGCCCGGCTGCTCGGCGCCCGCCGGGGCGTCGAGGTCGTCGCCGTGGACGGCTCCGGCATGCCCGACGCCGGCATCGCCGCCAAGGGCGCCTTCCTGCCCGGCCCGCACGCGAAGCTCGCCGGACCCACCTTCCAGGAATGGCTGGACGCCCAGCTCTGACAATCCGCAAGCAAACCGGACGAAAGGACATATCGATGACGCAAGCCCCGGAACTGCCGCTGCACATGCAGAGGAACGGGCTCGACCCGGCCGAGGAACTGGCCCGGGTCCGCGACGAGGAGGGCGTGATCAAGGTACAGACGCCGTTCGGCGTGCCCGCGTACGTGATCTGCCGCCATGAGGACGTCCGCCAGGTGCTCGCGGACCCGGCCAGGTTCAGCAGCGCCTTGACGCCGATCCCGGGATCGGAGCGGATGAACGCCGAAGAGGCGGCCACGATGCGGGCCGGGCAGCTGATCGGTTTCGACCCCCCGGAGCACACGCGGCTGCGCCGGATGCTCACCCCGGAGTTCACCGTACGGCGGATGCGCACGCTGGAGCCGCGGATCACCGAGATCGTGCACGCGGCACTGGACGACCTGGAGCGGGCCGGCAAGCCGGCCGACCTGGTCGAGCACTTCGCGCTGCCGGTGCCCTCGCTGGTGATCTGTGAACTGCTGGGCGTCCCGCACGCCGACCGCGCCGAGTTCCAAGACCGCTCCGCGCGCCTGCTGGACACCTCCTTGCCGATCGACCAGCGCGTCGCCGCGCAGCGGGAGGACCGCGCCTACATGGCCGGACTGGTGGCCCGCGCCCAGGCCGACCCGGGTGAGGACATGCTGGGCATGCTGGTACGCGAGCACGGCCACGACCTCGGCACCGACGAACTGGTCGGCATCGCGGGACTGCTGCTGCTGGCCGGGCACGAGACCACCTCCAACATGCTCGGCCTGGGCACCCTGGCCCTGCTGCGGCACCCGGACCAGCTCGCGCTGATCCGCAAGGACCCGGCGCTGGCCGAGCCCGCCGTGGAGGAACTGCTGCGCTGGCTGTCCATCGTGCACGCGCTGCCGCCGCGCACCACCACGGCGGACGTGGAGGTCGCCGGGCATGTCATCCCCGCCGGATCGCTGGTGATCTGCTCGTTTCCCGCCGCCAACCGCGACCCGGCCTTCATCGACGATCCGGCGACCCTCGACATCACCCGGGGCGCTGCCGGGCACGTCGCCTTCGGCCACGGCGTGCACCACTGCCTGGGGGCGCCGCTCGCGCGGATGGAGATGCGCATCGCCTTCCCCGAACTGCTGCGGCGCTTCCCCGGCCTCGCCCTGGCCGACCCGCACGAGCAGGCCGAATTTCGGGCCTTCAGCATCGTGTACGGCCTGCGGGCGCTGCAGGTGACCTGGTGAGCGCGGAGCGGCCCGTACCTCCCCGGTTCTTCGGCCTGCTGAAGGCGAGCACGGTGCTGGTGGCCGTCACGCTGCTGGTGCAGGGCATCACCGCGGGACGGCTCCTGGCCGGAGAGGGCGGCCCCCAGTTGCACCATGCCACGGGCCGGGCCGTCACGGCCGCGGTGGTCCTGCAGATCATCGCGGCGCTGCTGGTGTGGCGGGCGGGCCGCGGACCGGCGCGGTACCTGGGCATCGGCGCGCTCCTGTTCGTGCTGATCGGCGTGCAGTTCGTGACCGGCGGGAGCGGGGACGCCGCCGTGCACGTCCCTCTCGGCGTGGCGCTGTTCGGCGCGAGCGCCGCCCTGGTGGCGCAGGTGTGGTCGCCCCGCGCCGCCCGGACCACCGGCTGAACCCGGCCGCGGCTACCCGTCGGGGGTGCAGAACTGGGCACCGACGCGGTGCCCACCTTCTGGTTCACCCTGCGCCGATCTCGGCGATGAAGGGCCCGATCGCCGCAGGCCGGGTAGGAGATGAACGGGCCGGCGTCCGCCGGCCCGGACGATCGGGAGCGTGCCGGATGACTCCTCGCGAGCAGTGGCTGGTGGTCGGGTACGACCGGCACCCGGCCGCCCGGACCGCCCTGGAGACGGCCGCGGACCTCGCCCTGCCGCTGTCCGCCCGCCTGCTGGTGGCGCACGTCCTGGACCTGGACGACTATCCGCTCGACCCGGACGCCGCCGACTGGGAGGAGGCGGCCGGGCAGGCCGTCGCCGCCGAACGCGCCCAGGCCGAAACCCAGCTGGCCGGTCACCCGCTGCCCTGGACGTTCCAGGTCGAACACGGCGAACCCGCCCCCAGGCTGCTGGACCTCGCGGCCCGCCACGACGCCCTGATGATCGTCATCGGGGCCGCCCGCCACGAACTGGGCGCACACCTGCTGACCGGCTCGGTCGCCAGGCACCTCGCCCAGCACGCCGACCGGCCCGTCCTGCTGGTCCCCGCGACCGGCCCGGGAACCCGCAGGTCCCCGGACCGGCCGCGCAACGGCGGTCAGGGCGCGTCGTACCCCAGCGAGTAGGCGCCGTCGCCGCTGGAGGAGTACAGCCGGTAGCGGTAGTACCCGGCCGCGCCGGTGTAGGCCAGGCTCTCATCGGCGCCCGGGGAGGTGGACTGGGCCACCGTGGTCCACCCCGAGCCGTTCCACCTCTCCAGGTACAGATCGAAGTTCGCCGAGTCGGGCCCGTCCAGGCAGGCGCGGTGCGCGCCGGAGACCGTCGTCTGGAAGAAGCGGCCGTCCGGCTGGTACTGCGTCTGCGAGGCCGTCAGCGACCCGGTCTTGGTGGTCTCGAAACCCTGGCAACCCGACGCCGCGGCCACGTGCAGGGTGTAAAGGGCTGTGTGGGTGACGGTGGACCCGGCCGCCTTGATCCTGATCGGATAGGTGCCCGCCGGCGTCTGGGCG
Source organism: Spongiactinospora rosea (assembly GCF_003315795.1). Classification (GTDB taxonomy): domain Bacteria; phylum Actinomycetota; class Actinomycetes; order Streptosporangiales; family Streptosporangiaceae; genus Spongiactinospora; species Spongiactinospora rosea. The sequence goes on along the minus strand of NZ_QMEY01000006.1, from coordinate 7,756 downwards.
TGGGCGTTGATCACCATGGTGGACTCCGCGCCGGACGGGATGGTGCTGGGATTGAAGGCCACCGTCGTCCCCGGAGGCAGCACCTCCGTGCTCAGTGTGAGGTTCTGCACCTGGCCGCCGACGGTCTGGGTGATGACCCGGGCGCTGACCACGCCATCGGGTGCCACGGTCCCCTCGTGCGGGACGACCGTGAGCGGGTACTCCTCGCCGCCGGTGGGCGGGGTGTTGTCGATCAGCCCCGCGATCTCGTTGTAGACCAGCGTGATCCGGGTGCCCCAGTTCGGGCAGCCGCCGAGGTGGTGCAGCGCGATCACCTTGTGGCTCGCGGCGGCCAGCACCGGCGAACCGGAGTTGCCGCCGGAGGTGTCGCACCGATAACCGGTGTTGACCCCCGCCGACACCACGTCGATCTTGCAGGTGGCCCCGCCCTGGGCGTCCTCGTACAGCGACAGCCGCTTGGGCTTGATGTCACCGTGGCCGGGAATGTAGATGCGCTCCCCGGCCACCGGCTCGCGCGGTTCGAGGTACAGCGTCCCGTACCGCTGGATGGCGGCCAGGTCGCTCACGCTGAACAGCGTGTAGTCCAGCGCGTTGAGCGCGCTGGTCTTGATGAACTGCCCCGGGCCCACCTTGGTGCCGGCCGGGGCGTCCGAACCGCCGCAGGTCGCGCACTGGCGGCCGAAGACGAACTCGCTGGCGCGCAGGTCCGCCTCGTTCTCCATGCAGTGGTGGTTGGTCAGCAGCCGGTTGGTGTCGCCCACCCGCCACACGGTGCAGGAGCCGAGCCCGTTGAGCAGCTGCTGGCCGACGGCCTGGCTGCGGGCGAACTCCGTCGGGTGACTGTCGCGGTAGCAGACCACGTCGCGGCGGGCGTCGGTACCGCACACCGACAGCGTGCGTGACCGCTCGGCCTGCTCGGCGGCGGTGAAGCCGCGCCAGTACCGGTCGATCCGCGCCCCGTACCCCAGCCGGGACAACCGGGCCGCGTCCGTCCGCGGCACGCGCGCGTGCAGGGTGACCACCGCGGTGTCACCGTCGATCGACAGCGCGGCGAACCCGGGCCGGCCGTGCTCGGTGTGGTCCGAGCCGCCGGCGTTGGCGCCGCGCGCCGGGTCGCCGAAGTAGGTGTGCACCTCGCGCCGCGCCGGGTCGCTCACCGTGACACGGTCGCCAGGCAGCAGCCGTAACGCCGCGAAGTGCACCTTCACATAGCTCGCGCCCCGCTCGTGGATCCGGGTGCTCCAGGTACGTCCGGTGGCGCCGTAGCGCAGGGCGATGTCGCCGTCGCGGACCTCGCCCACCGGATCGGCCGGATTCTCCTGCGGGGCCGGTCCGGTACGCGCGGACGCCTGCGGCATCAGGGGCGGCACGGCGGCCAGGAGCAGCGCCGCCAGCAGCGCCGTGAGGAATCGTCGTCGATGTCTCATTGTGGGGGGACCTCCACGGGGCGGGCCGCCGGTGCGCAGGTCGTGCGCGTGACGGCTGGGGGGTGGTGGGCGGAGGTGAGGCGGGCCGGGGACGGCTAGGGATCGGCCCTGGGGCAGCGCCCGGCCGCGCCGTCACCGAAGGCGTACGCCGAGCGGAGGGCATGGGTGGGCCCTCCGGCCGGCGTCGCCGAGCAGCGCATGCGCTCAAGGTAAACCCGGCGGACATCGGTAGCGATATCCGTAGGCTGTACCGATTTCGGGGTGGATCGCGGGGTCAGTCCGAAGGCCAGTTGGACAAGGTGGCGTCCAGGGCGTCAAGGATCTTCGACCATGAGGCGCCGGTGCCGCGAAGATGGGCCGAGTGCTGGAACGCCTGCGCCGTCTCCAGGCTCACGAACCCGTGAAAGACGCTGCCCAGCAGCCGGATCGCGTCGATGTGCCCGGACTCGGGGACGCGGTAACCGCGCAGGATCGCCCGGGTCATCTCCACATGCCGCCCCCCGGCGCTGGCCGCCGCGGTCTCCGGATCGAGGCTGAACCTGGTGGCGGCGTACCGCCCCGGGTGCGCGTGGGCGTAGTCGCGGTAGGCGTCGGCGAAGGCCACCAGGGCGTCCTTGCCCGAACGCCCGGCCAGCGCGGCTCCGGCCTGGTCGGCCAGCTCGGCCAGCGCGAACAGCGCGACCTTCACCCGCAGGTCCCGCATGCTGGTGATGTGGGAGTACAGGCTGCCCTCCTTGACGCCGAAGCTGCGCGCCAGCGCCGTGACCGTCACGTTCTCAAAGCCGATCTCGTCGGCCAGATCCGCCGCCACCTGCGTCAGGCGCTCGACGGTCACCCCCGCGCGGGCCATGGTCGTCCTCCAAAAGCTAAGCCGCTTATCAATTTGCATAATAGCCTTAGCTTTGATTAGCCTCTCACTCATGAGGGAGATCACAGAGAGTGACATCCGCCGGTCCTTCGTCAACTGCTCCAAGGGCGAGGCCGGGCGGCTCGGCCTGCCCGGCGACCTCGCCGGCCAGGCGTGGGCGGACCTCGACTTCCTCGGCTGGCGCGATCCGGGCGCGCCCGGCCGGGCCTACCTGGTCGCCGAACGCGGCGACCGCCTGGTCGGCGTGGCGCTGCGGGTGACCTCCGGCGGCGGGGGGCGCGGCTTCACCGCGCGCAGCATGTGCTCGCTGTGCCTGACCACGCACGCCGGCGGCGGCGTGGCGCTGATGGCCGCGGGCCGCGTACGCGGGTCCGGGTACCAGGGCGACACCGTCGGCCGGTACCTCTGCGGCGACCTCGGCTGCTCGCTGTACCTGAGGGGCAGGAAGGAGAGCGTGGGCAGCGGCGATCTGACGGAGACCCTGCCGGTGGAGCAGAAGATCGCCCGGCTGCGCGTCAACCTGGACGCCTTCCTGGACAAGATCACCATGTGACCAGGCGGCGGGCACCTCGCATATCGCGGCGGGATGACCGCATTGGTAGGTCCACACCGCCGCCGCCCGCCGTACCGTGGCGGCACCGCCATCTGAGGAGCCGCCATGCGCAGAATCCGTGCTGCCGCCGTGAGCCTGGTGCTCGCGACGAGCGCGCTCATACCGTCCGCCACTCCCGTCCAGGCACAGCCGGCCCCTCCCGCCCACCCGCCGGGGCTGATCGAGGCCATGCGGCGCGACCTGGGCCTCACCGCCGAGCAGGCCGTTCAGGTGCTGGCCGCCGAGCGCCGGGCGGCCGAACGGGAACCCGCGCTGCGCACCCGCCTGGCCGCCCGCTTCGGCGGCTCGTGGGTGGATGACACCGGGGCGCTGGTGGTGGCCACGACCGACGCCGCCGACGCGGCGGCCCTGGCCCGCGCGGGCGCGCGGCCGGTCGTGGTGAGCCGGTCCTTGGCCTCTCTGGAGGTGATCGCCGGCGTGCTGAACCGGACGCGGAACCCCGGCCGGGCGATCCGCGGCTGGCATGTGGACGTGCGGTCCAACAGCGTCGTGGTACTGGCCGCGGACGCGGCGGCCGGGGAGGCGTTCGTGCGCAGGGGCGGCGTGGACCGCGCCGCCGTACGGATCGAGGTCACCGCCGAGCGGCCCGTGCCCTACGCCGACGTCCGCGGCGCCGACGGCATCAAGATCGGCTCCAAGGTCTGCCTGGCCGGCTTCACGGTACGCCGCCAGAAGAAGGAAGGGTTCGTCACCGCCGGCCACTGCGGCAAGCCCGGCGACCCGGTCTACGGCCACCCCGCCCTGAACGGGGCGCGCGGCGCCGCGTCCTCCGACCCCATCGGCGTGGTGGAAGCCTCCTCCTACCCGGGCGACGACTACGGCTGGGTGTCCCTCGATCCCGCATGGAAGGCCGTCGGCCTGGTCGGCCGCGACCGGCCGACCGTCGTCACGGGTTCCACCGAGGCGCTGCCGGGCTCACGGGTCTGCATCATGGCCGGGCACGGGGCCTTCCACTGCGGCACCATCCAACAGCGCAACGTCAGCGTGACCTATCCCGACGGCACGGTCAGCGGCCTGACCCGCACCAACGTCTGCGCCGAACCGGGCAACTCCGGGGCACCGTTCCTCGTGGGCGGGCTGGCCCAGGGCTTCCTGTCGGGCGGCACCGGCAACTGCGGCACCGGCGGGATCACCTTCTTCCAGCCGGTCAACGAGGCGCTGGCCGCCTACGGGCTGACCCTGATCACCGCCATCTCCCCGCCCGGAGCCGCCTCCGGCCGATGACCGCGCCACCCCCGGGGGTGTGAAAAGTAGGAAAAGTAGGTATAGTGTCCCTAGTAGGCGAAGGAGGGGCACATGGCCGGGAAGATGATCGAGGGGCCGGACGGCCGCTACATCGTGGGGACGGTGAAGATCGGGGAAAAGGGACAGATCGTCATCCCCAAGGACGCGCGAGACCTGCTCGACCTGCAGGCGGGTGACACCCTGCTGGTGCTCGTGGACCGCAACCAGGGCATCGCGCTGGTGGACAACGAGCGATTCCGGCACTTCGCCAGCGGGGTGCTCGCCGCCGAGGAAGGGCCCGCCACCGGCGAAGGACGGGAGGCGGGCCGATGACCGCCTACCGCAACCCCTTCGAAGGACAGCGCGAACCGCTGGCCCCCGAGCTGGTCAAGGCCGGGTTCCGGCAGGAGAGCGCCGAGCTCGGCGGCGTGCTCATCAACTACGTCCGCGGCCCGGAGGCGGGCGTCCCGCTGCTGCTCGTCCCCGGCCAGATGAGCCTGTGGAGCAGCTATCGACGGGTGCTGCCCGACCTCGCGCGGCACTTCACCGTCTACGCCGTCGACGTGCGCGGGCACGGCAACTCCTCCTGGACCCCGGGCGACTACTCCTGGGACTCCGCGGGGACCGATCTCGCGCACTTCCTGCGCGAGGTCATCGGCCGGCCCGCGATCGTCAGCGGCAACTCCTCCGGCGGCGTCCTCGCGCTGTGGTGCGCCGCCAACGTCTCCGACCACGTCTCGGCGATCGTGCTGGAGGACCCGCCGATCTTCTCCACCGAGTGGCCCCGCTTCCGCGACCGGGACCGGTGGGTGTACGGCAGCCTCGAATACGCCGTGCGGGCGTTCGGCGACATCGAGAACCGGCGGCCGGCCGACATCTACCGCCAGGAGATCCCGATCGGCGAGGACAAGATCATCCGGATGCCGGATCGCTTCGTCGACCTCCTGGACCGGCTGGCCACCCGGTACCAGCGCCGCCACCCCGGCCGCCCGGCGAGCCTCGGGGTGCGCTGGCTGCCGCGGTTCCTGGACGAGATGATCCGCGCGGTGTCGATGTTCGACCCCGACTTCGCCAGGGCGTTCGTCGACGGCCGCTTCTACGGCGACTTCTCCCCCGAGGCCGCGCTGCGGCGGACGACCTGCCCGGTCCTGCTGCTGCACGCCAACTGGCAGCGGTTCGAAAAGCACGGGCTGGTCGGCGCGATGGACGACGACGACGCCCGCCGGGTGCGCGAACTGGCCCCGCAGACCGTCTACCAGCGGATCGACGCCAAGCACGTCGCCCACGACGACAAACCGGAGGTGTTCACCACCGCCGTGACCGAGTTCGCTGAAGAGCTCATCTCCTCCGGGGTCATCCACAGCCCCCGCTGACTCACGCGCACGCGCCGCCCGGTCGCGGTAGCGTGCGGATATCGCGTCCCCGCCCATCGGAGGTGATCACGGTGCATCCGGTCTTGTGACGGCCCCAACCCGGGGTGTCACGGAGCCGAAAGGTGACCGTATGAGCAAGACCGACAAGACGCGTCCGCTATGGGTGCGGATGGCCGACCGGCCGCCGGTGACCTGCGTGCCCGTACACGATCACCGGGACGGCGTCTGCACGCTGCCCGATGAGATCACGGCGTGGAGCACGTCCCTGAGCCACCGCCCGAGCGGCTGCTACTGGAGCGCCACCCCCTTCGCCTACATGCGGTTCGTTTACGGCACCGGAGGGCGGGAGTGGTACCGCCTGCGGCGCGAGGACCGCCGCCGCAGCCGTCACGAGGCCCGCCGCCGGCTGCGCGACCGGCGCGACGACGACTGAACCGCGCCCGTGGGTCCGGACGGCGTCAGCCGCCCGGACCCACGGGGTGCGTGGCGCGGCCCAGCCGCCGCCCCACCCGGGCGAGGCTTTCCAGCAGGCCCGCCCGCGTGCTCTCGGCGAACCCGATGAACAGCCGGTTGGCCAGTGGCACCGCCCAGCCTCCCCGCCGCGCCACGTTGAAGACGCGATGGACGAGCAGCGTGCCCCGCGGATGCGGCTCGACGCTCCACTCGCCCCGATACCACCAGCCGCCCTGGAACGCGATGGTGTGACCGCTCACCTCCACCGTCGAGGTGTGGCCGGGGGCGTCCTGGACGGAGAACCGGCCCTCGCGCCTGCCGCCGGGCAGCAACTCGTCGGCGAGGGCGTGCCATGCCTCGCCGGGCGCGGCCTCGATGATCCCGGCCGCCTCTGCGACCAGCTTCTTCTTCGTCATGACGCCACTCTGGTGTTCTGGAACGAGGCGAACCGCCACCCCTCGGGGGTGCGCACGGCGGTGAAGGAGACGATCGACGCGCGCAGCCGGTCCGCCAGCGTGGTACCGCCCCTGGAGATCACCAGCATCGCCCCGTCGGCCAGCGGCTTGAACGTCGCCTCGCCGCCGCCCACGGCCATGGTGGAGCCCTTGAGCGGCCCCTCGAACAGCCGGCGGTGAACAGACTCGATGATCTCTCTTCCCTTGGTGTGCGTGCCGTCGAAGGTGATGTAGTCGGCGTCCTCGGTGAACAGGGCGGCGTAGGTGGTGGCGTCACCGGCGTTCCACGCCTCGGCGAGGCGGGTGAGCATGCCGGTGATCTCTGCGTGGTCGGACATGGTGAAATCTCCTTTTCCGATTAACGCGCCTCACTATAGTGCAAGATGCAATATGGGAAAAGGTGCCACAAGGCAGACCTTGGTCATCGGCTCGAACAGGCAGCGGTCTAGGCCCGCTGCTCCCGAACCTGTCCCTAGCCGCCAGGTAGGTCTTCGACTGGTGCCGCTGGCTGGGTGGGTTTGAGCAGGACGCGAGCGTGGTGGGACGGCCCGGCGTGGTGCTGCTCTGCGGGCAGGCCGACCCGGTCTACGGCGCGGGGTCCGCCTGTCTGTGACGTGCCACGGTTAATGTCGCTGATTCTGCCGCGCTCTTGTCACGTCGGCTCGGCAGGCTGGTTGATGAACCGGTGGGCGTTATGGGGGTTGAGGAACCCGGGAACAACTGCTCTCCAGCATGGACGGCAAGACGATCAGCCAGTTCTGGGACGCGATCGAGTCGCGCTTGGATGACCGGGAACAACGGGGCAGCCGCACCCTGTACCGGATGAGTGCGGTCATCGAGGCGATGAACGAGATCTGCCGCGGCCCTGGGTTGCCGCCGATTCGGAGCAGGACCATCTCAGAAGATCACCAGCCGGTCCGGCCAGTGAACACTGAGAGAGCAGAGCCCAGTGGGCAATGTGATCTCATCCAACCGCCGCTCCACCACTTGCCCTGCCGGGTCAGGCAGCGTGAAGCGAACAAGCCGGGGCGGACTTGCGGCCGGGCTGTTTGCCTCTGGGCCAGGCCGATGAGGATGGCGGCGCGGATCCCGGCCGTGGGCTCACCCCGAGTTGCAGTTCATATTTCCATATGGCAATATGAACTCCGTTCCGGCCGAGGATCCTTGACGCCTCGAACGACACCCGAAGGAGAATCCATGACCGACGGAACTTTGGAAACGATCGACGGCCGCCCGGCGCTGCGCTTCGAACGCGTGCTCGCCTATCCGGTAGAGCGCGTGTGGCGGGCGGTCAGCGTACCGGCGGAGCTGGAGCGCTGGATGCCCGCGGCCGTCAACTGGAC
>NZ_QMEY01000059.1 GCF_003315795.1 Spongiactinospora rosea | reverse complement strand
ACCCTCATCCAGGGACCGACCCTGCCGATGATCGCCCGGCTGCTGGGTGTCACCCAGCCGGGTCAGGCCAGGGAGGTGGACATCGAATCGGCTCCGCTCGAGGTCTTGGACGCCGACCTGCTCACCCTCACCATTCCGCCCGGTTCCCGCCTGCACGGGGTGGAGATCTTCGAGCTGAGGCTGCCCAAGCCGTCGATCGTCACCCTCATCGTCCGTGGCGGCGCGACCATCGTCCCGCAGCCCGTCACCATGCTACGGGAAGGCGACGACGTGCTCATCGTCACCACCCCCGCCACCCGGGAACGTGTCGAACGACGACTGCGGGCCGTGGGCCGGGACGGCCGCCTGGCGCACTGGTATGGGGAGCACGGCACCCCCGGCCCGGCTACGATCCACGCCACCGGCCGCATCAGCAGCGCGGAGGCAGATACGAGGTCGTGGACATCACGCACACCACCATCCCCGGCATCGGCATCGGCGTCGGTGCCGTCCAGCGCGCCGCGCCCAGGCGCGAGGTGAAGGACCGGGCCGCGGTCAGTACGCTTCGCACCGTGACGGTGTCGAGGCGGCCGGCGGGCTGGCCGACCGGGGTCCAGGCCACCGTCAGCATGCCGCCCAGCAGGCCGAGGGTCATGCCGAGCAGGAAGCCGCCAAGGTTGGAGTAGACGAAGGACGCCAGCGACAGCAGCACCGCGATCAGGCCGAGGAAGATCCGCTGGCCGGGCTGTAGCCAGGCGAGAACGCCCGCGATGATCAAGGTGATGGCGATGAGGTAGCCGGCTCCCACCGTGCCGAACATGACGGCCGCGAGCAGCGAGTCGAGCGCGAGCGGGATGGACATCAGCTCGGTCCCCGCCGCCACGATGAACAGCCCGCCCCAGAACGGCTGGGAACGTCGCCACGACTTCATGATCTTCCGCCCTTCGTCTCGCGCGTGCCCACGGCCATCAGCGAGGCCGGGGCCGGATCCGCCTCAGTAGCACTCGTGCGTGCCGGGCAGCACCCTGAGATGGAGGTCGGACAGGCTGAACGTCGCGGCCGTGACGGCCCACGCGCCCAGCCTGACGTTGCGGAGGGTGACCACTCTGGCCTGGCTGCCGAAGGTGCCGGCCGGCCCGCCGCCGCTCGGCACCTCGTCTAAGGTGCCGGCGTCCCGGCCCAGTTCGAGGTCGCGAATGGAGGCGGCGGTCTGTCCCACCGCCACGTCGATCACCAGGTCGTCGATGTCCACCTCGTTGCCCCCTGGCCACCGGTGAGCCGCATCGTCACCGTGCCGATGGGTGACCGCACCAGCGCGCTCGTGCACAGCCCGGTGACGGCGGCCCGCCGGATGTCGGACACGATGACGGGGACGGCTCGGCCCGTCCCGGTCCGGTCCATGCCGCCGGCCAGGGTGAAGCCCTGGCCGCGCAGTTCCCCGGCGAAGAGTTTGAAGCTGTTGCCGGACACCACGAACGTGGCGCCGATGACTCCTTGCGCCGTGGCCCCGACGAGCAGCGATGTCACCGCCGCGACGGGAACGAAGATCAGACCGAAGCGCTTCCAGCGCACGCATCCCTGCTCGGCCATATGCGCTCCCCTCCACGTCGCCCTGAATGAGTCACTGTCCTATTACAGACAGTCACAGTCCCGCCTAGGGTTTTGAGTATGCGCGACGTCCACAGCATTCGCCGATGCACACGCCGCACGCCGCGGCGATCATGGTGTGCGGCTGGGCAACCTTGCCGAAATCCAGAATGGCAACTCCCCTGTGCACCGATCGACCGGAAGCCGCTCATCACGGGCAGCCCACCCAACTGCGCGGGGTGGTGTGCTGATGGAGGTGCCCAGCGAGGATGGAGCCACGGCTGCCCGTGCCTCCGATACCTCCAGATGATCTCGCATTCGGATACCGCCGGGAGGAAGCGGCGCGCACCGGATGGGGCGGGCCCACCGAACGACCACACGGGGACGGCGCAGGATCGTGAAGACATCGGCCAGCCCGGCGAGTCTCAGCATGCGCTTCACCCCGGCGGGCACGCGGGCCAGTTCCATGGTGCCGCCCGCAGCGGTGATCTTCCGCTGGGCCGCCAGCAGCGCCTCCAATCCGCTGGAGTCGCAAAAGGACAGCCCGGCCAGGTCCACGGATCAACAGCCGTCTGGGGCCGGTCTCTCAAATACCGGCAGGACTCTGTATCCAGAGAACACGACAAGCTCTCTCATGTAAATGTGATATACATCACGCTTGTTGCCTTCTATCGATATGTGTACTTTTTAACTGGCTGACCCTTTTTCATCTACATTGCACACCCTGTGGGTGGTCGCACCATATGCGATGAAAGTGGATAAGAATACGTTTTGGATGCCTCGAGTTCGGATGGTGACGTCGGGTGCAACGAAATGGCTTCAACGCGTCTCCGCTCGCCGGTCTAGACTCCATTGGGCATCATTACCGGAGCAGAGCCCAGCTACCCCGCCCGCAGTCAACCTTGCGCCGGCGTTCGATGCCTTGGCGGCGGCCCAGGGCGTATTTGTAAGCACGTGACATCCGGAGGTGCACATCTCTTGGACTCAGTGCCATCAGTCCACCCTTCGACAGCATGGGGATCTGCGCAGCTTCGGAAATTAGTAAGCAGAAGGGTTAGCTTCTACATCCGCGAGGTAGCCGCACTTGAGCCAGTTCTAAGCCCGAAACGTGTTGCACCGCCGATGCAGCTGCTTACGCACCGGCCGATCAGCTTCACTGTGGCGGGCGACGAGGGCTCGGTCTAAGGCGAGTAAAATGTCTGAGCTCTCCGGTCTGGTATATGTAGGCAGATGAGCTAAGGTGCTGGCATGATCCGCGTTCTGTTGGCTGACGATGAAGAACTATCGAGTACGCTGAGGATGCTGCTACAGCTGGAGCCGGACATCCGCGTCGTGACTCAAGTCAGCCGAGCGGATGCAATCCCCTCCGCTATGATCAAGCATTGCCCGGACGTGATGGTGCTAGGCGTCGGAATGCTGGGAACTGAAGGGCTTACAGCCGCTAACCTATACAATAACCGCCACTGCAGGATCATTCTTTCCATGAGTATCGGCACGCCTGGCCTGCTACGAGACGCGATGGCTGTAGGAATCAGCGGCTTCCTAGACAATTCTTCAGCCGAGGATCTGGTGCAAGCAATCCATCGGGTGCATGAGGGAGGGCGATATATTGATACCGATTTGGCGGCAGGCTCAATGGGCACCGGGGACGGTCTCTCTGCTCTCGGACGCGATGCGCGCCGTTGAGCAGCTTTGTGGGCTTGGTCTTGCTCGCCACAAGGCAAGGCTTGTCCAGCAGCAGCTCAGCGCCGATATCGCGATTGGGGACGCTGCTTTGCAGGGATACACCTGCCCACCCACGGTTGTGGCGGATCCTGCATTGCTGCGACGCGCAGCGGAAGCCCTTCTGGTCAACGTGAAATGCGAAGAGCTTATGGCACAGTAAGGGTGTAGGGCTGACGAACGCGTTTCTCAGTACACTCATCCTGGCTTACCGTGAAAGCCTATTTGCCCGGTGCATGCGCTTACTCTAATCGACATAGCCGAAACCCTGGCGCGTCCAGGCCTGGATTGCGAATATGGCGACCAAAATGACAGGTAGTGGCAGCATGCTCCTACGTCCTTCATCACTATGGTTAGACGATGTCGACCAGCTCCTGAAGGAGAACGGCTTACCCCGGCTAGATCGAGCTTCACTCAGGCGCATGGACGGGAGAAATGAGTCCTGGGCTGCGGTAACAGAAAGGGGAGTGGCGATCTTCGTTAAGCGACTCAATGGAGCCGACGCCGAGAAGCGTCACAGAATACAGCGAGCGCTTGCCTTCGAGGATCTCCGTAGCGTTTTGAAAGTGCCTGCTCCAGAGCTTCTAGCAAGCCAGAGCCGCTCCTTCACGCTTGTACACGAATACATTGCCGATTCCCGTAGTGGAGCCGAGCTGATGGTCGATGAAGAGTTCAGCGACGAGCTGGCCTACAAGGCCGGCGGTATCATTGGACACCTGCACAACTCAAAGCTATCATCCTCGGATAGGATTGATCGCTCTAGCCCCCATCACCCCCCAGTCGAATATCTAGAGGGGCTTCCGCTGGCAGTGTTCGAGAATTCGACAGCCGCCGCCCTGGAGGCGTGGAAACTAATGCAGAGCGATCAGCATCTGCTGAACGCCATAAAGCGGCTTCGGGAGTGGGAGCTTTTATCGCCACGCAGCCCATGCCATTGCGACCTGAGGATGGACCAGTTCTTAGTAACGGGCCGCAGCATTCTTTTGGCGGACTGGGAAGAGTTCAGATTGGCTGACCCGGCGCGCGATGTGGGGTCCTTCATTGGCCAGTGGATTTCAAGGGCCATTATGGACATCATCACTAATCGCGGCGGCGACACAGCGTTCATCGGACTGGAGATGACCCATGATATAGTGCTTCAACGCGGGTTGGAGAGGTTAGGCCGGCTGCTGCCTCGGGCTCATAGTTTCTGGAAGGGCTACCTTAATGCTCGGCCCGATGCCGATAAAGAACTTGGCGTCCGGGCCACAGCTTTCGCGGGCTGGCACCTCTTCGATCGACTTCTAGCAGCTGGAGAACAAAGCTCGCGCCTTGCCAGTATCCAGCGGGCTGCAGCAGGAGTCGGGCGCACTGCACTGCTGAGGCCTGAAAGGTTTGCGAAGGCTCTCGGCCTGGAACCCGCATCATGAGCTCAGCGCAATGGCCATTGGCGCCACGCCTGAAAGAAGCGTTACAGAGCGTTCACATCACTCCCGACTGCCTTAGGTCTTTTGTAGGGCAACGCGAGCTCGAAGCGGACACGCCCCGCGAAATGCGACGCTTGCTCGCTGGGGCGCTCTACGACATGCTGCACGCTGGCAAAGAATCTGCCGAGGCGCCATTTTTGCAGCTACAGGACCCGGTATTAGAAGAAGCGCTGGAAGCCGTAGTCCCGCAACCTAGGACATCTGCGGCAGCCACCATAGCTTCCTATTCGCCGCCGAGAAGCGGCCCCGGCAAGGTGCTTGTACGGCGAGAAGGAATTCGGATCTGGGTTTCCCCTGAGGCAATTCAGGCTGCCGACTGGAAGGTCGGCGACACAGTCAACGTGGAGATGTCCGCTCTGCGCCCCAAGCTGTCTCCCGGCTTTTTTCTGATAGATAGGTCTTGTGACCAGCTCGGCATTCAGGGGACCCTCCGAATCTACATACATGTTGCCGACCCGGACGCCGCGCCGGAAGTATGGTCGCAAGTACTGCAGTATCTTGAATCGATGCGTGTTCCATACCAGGCAAAAATACTGTCATCGAAGCTGCTCTACCCTCGCCGCGACGCTTTCGTGGCTTACCTCAACGATACTGATGCAAACATCGCTGAGAATCTACCGCAGATGGTCTCTCAACTTCCAGGTATACATTCTGAGACCCCGCTTCTCGCGGAACCACTTGGCCGCGGAATCGCATGGGCATGGGAACCATGCGACGATCGTCCGGGGATGATCGGCCTTAGCTTCGGGCAACATCGGGCAGGTGTCCTAGCGGAGGCGATTGTTAGCGCGCATTACCAAGCCATGCCGCTCGAAGATGTCATCGTTGAGAACTTCTTGCGTGCGAACATCAATCCATCCAACCCTGCGCGGAATCTCACGCGCGCGCGAACCCCTGATCGGGACACCCAGTAACCCTTCAGGGTGTCACTCAATCCGCGCCTCAAGAGGCCGACTGGAGAGAAAGGCGCTCAATGGATCTGCCCGCCCTTTTAATCGAAATGATGTTCGGATACGACACCTACACCACGGCCGCCGAACTTAGCCTGTCGGCAGTCACCGACCCAGCGACCACAATCACCTGCTGCCCACGGCCAACGGTCGTCACCTGCTGATCAGCAGTCTGGCGTAAGCTTCATCATCGAGCAGACATGAGAAAGCGCGTGGACAACTCGGAGTTCGCCCACGCGCTTTCTCGCCTCCCACAGTCGCTGAAGTGGTGATCTCCTGCTGCCGGCTGATATTAGCCCGCCATCAATTCGGGAACCCACGGATTAAACCGGTCCGGGTTGGTTGGAGGCCCTGAAGCCAGCATGATCGTGCTGGCGGAAGGGAGAATCACACGCGATGCCAGCCCCCAGGAAGTACCCCGACGAGCTCCGCGAGCGTGCGGTGCGGATGGTCTTTGAGATCCGCGAGCAGACCGGCAATGCGCCCGGAGCCATCGCTCGGGTGGCCCAGCAACTCGGCGTGCATCGTCAGGCGCTGCGCAGTTGGGTGCGCGAGGCGGAGATCGACGGCGGGCAGCGACCCGGCACGTCGACTGAGGACGCGCAACGGATCGCTGAGTTGGAACGGGAGGTCCGTGAGCTGCGCCGGGCCAACGAGATCTTGAAGTCAGCGGCGGCGGCCTTAGTGGTGACGCCCGTAAGTCCTTCAGGGGTCAATGGCTGAGGTAGAGGTCGCAGGCGCAGTCGAGGGCTTCTTGGGGTGTGCCGGCGGACATGCCGGTGGGCAGGATTTGGTTCTCATACGTGCCGCTGCTGGCGAGGTAGAGGCCGAACCCCCAAATGGAGGCCGATCCGCCGTAACGGAGGCGGATGAGGGGCAGCCGGTCTCCGCCGGTCAGTTCGCCTTCGACGTAGGCCCCGGGTTCGACGTAATTCCGGGGTCCTAGAGGGTCTGCCGGTCTGAACGCGCTGGTAAGCGGGTCGGGGTGAGGCCTACGGGCGGAAAGTGCCTAGAGACGCGATTACGTCGATTTGCCTACACTGGCCTGGGTCGTGGCTCTATGGTCTGGAGTCGTGTACGTGAAGACGACGAAGCGGGAGAACAAGTCCGGGACGGTCCGGTACCTGCATCTGGCCCATAACGAGTGGGATCCGGTCAAGGGCCG
>NZ_QMEY01000058.1 GCF_003315795.1 Spongiactinospora rosea | reverse complement strand
CCGCTGGTTCGCCGCCTCGACCCAGTACGAGCCGCTCAACGCCCTGGCCATCGGCCTGCTCGTGCTGGCGCTGGGCAAGGTCACCCACGGCAACCTGTTCCTGGCCGCGTTCGCGGCCGGTATCACCGTGGCCACCTTCGGCGAGCGGCAGCGCGCATCGTTCGAGCACTTCGGCGAGCTGATCGCGGAGGTGTTCAAGCTGGCCGCGCTGCTGGTGTTCGGGGCGCTCATCACCCCGGCGCTGCTGGGATCGGTCGGCTGGCAGGGCTGGGTGTTCGCGGTACTGGCACTCGTCCTGGCCCGCCCGCTCGCGATCTGGATCTCCTTCCTCGGATCGGGGCTGACGATCCGCGAGCAGGCGGCGGTGGCGTGGTTCGGCCCGAAAGGGTTCGCCTCGGTGGTCTACGGCCTGCTCGTGCTCAGCTCCGCGATCACGGCCGCCCAGCAGGTCTTCCAGTTGGTGGCGGTCACCATCGTGCTGTCCATCTTGCTGCACTCCTCCACGGACATCGTGGTGGCCCGCGGGTTCGATGACGAGCGCGACGTACCGGCCTGGTTCGGCGGCATCCGCCGCCTCCGCCGACGCACCGAGCCGGAACGCGAAGCCTGAGTCATGACCGGTGTTCCCGGTCCCAGCGGTCGAGCAGCTTGGGAAACTCGCGGCCCATGAAGGCGTACATGTCGCGCATCCGTTCCAGCCTGGCCCGGCTCGTCGAATCGGCGCCGACGACGGCCAGGCCCTGCTCGACGAGCTGGGCGAACGCGGCGAACTCCGCCATCTTCGCCCGGAACGCGCGGCCGAAGACGTCGTCGGTCAGCCGATAGTGGTCGCGGCGGCCGCGCGGCGGGCGGAAGCGTTCGACGAGCCCGGACCGTTCGAGCTGCCCCAGGGCGACGCTCATGCTGCTCTTGGCCACGCCCAGCCGCTCGCACAGGTCCGGGGCGTCGGCGGAATCGCCCGGATCGACCAGGAGCAGGCCGATGACCCGGCCTGCCGTACGGCTGAGCCCCAGGCGCTCGAAGTACAGTCCGGCGCTCTCCACGAACTCCTCGGCGGTTGGCATATTCCGATTCTAGTTTGTTCGGATCGTTCCGAACAAACTAGAATCACGCCATGCTCACCATCGCCATCACCGGCGCCAACTCCGGGATCGGCCTGCGCGCCGCCCGCACCCTCGCCGCCGCGGGCCACCACGTGCTCGCCCTGTGCCGTGACCCCGGCCGAGGCCGCGCCGCGCTGGCCGACATCAACGCCCAGGCCGTACACCCCGCCGACCTCGTCCAGGCCGACCTGTCGATCCCCGGCTCCATCCACGCCGCCGCCGATCACATCGCGCAGGCCGCCGGCCACCTCGACGTGCTCATCAACAACTCCGCCGTCTTCGACCAGACACTCCGGCAGCCCGTTTTCACACCCGAAGGCCACGAGCTGTTCTGGGCCACCAACCACCTCGGCCCCTTCCTGCTCACCGCGCGCCTCAGCCCGCTGCTCGCCGCCGCCCCGAGCCCCCGCGTGATCAACATCGCCAGCAAGGGGCTGCTCTCCATGCCGCGCATCCGGATCCGCTTCGACGGGCTCGACGACCCGAGCTGGTTCAGCCCGACCCGGGCCTACTACCACGCCAAACTCGCCCAGATCATGACCACCCTCACCCTGGCCGACAGGGCCAAGGGCCACCTCGGGGCGACCTGCGTGCGCGTGCCCGCCGTACGCCTGGACGCGGACCGGGTGGCGGCCATGCCCTGGCTGCTGCGCACCCTGTACGCCCCAAAGAACCGGATGGCCGTCCCCGCCGAACACCTCGGCCGGACCTACGCCCACCTGGCCACGGCGCCGGACGGCCCGCCCACGCCGTACGTGGACGAAGACCTCCGCCCGGTCCGCGCCCCGGCCTTCGCCTACGACGCCGCCGCCCGCGAGCGGTTGTGGGAGGTGTCCCAGGCCGCCACGGGCGATCCCGCCTGGGCCTGGTGACCGGCGAATACTGACTGGCGGCGGTAGACGGCGGTGAGATGGCGCAGCATCTCGGCGGCGCCTGGCCGTTGCCACCTAGTTCTTGAACAGATAGGCTAATCTGGTCAAAAACTTATGAAGGAGGCCGATGGCAAGGGTCGGGAGGCCGCCACAAGATCCGGTACAGCGTGCGCACCGGATCCTCGATGCCACCGCGGAGCTGGTCCTGCGGTGGGGCTATGACAAGACGACCATCGACGACGTGGCCAAAGCGGCCGGCGTCGCCAAGGGCACGATCTACCTGCACTGGAAGACCCGCGACGACCTGTTCGCCGCGCTGTTGCGCCGCGAGCGGGTCCACGTGGCCGAAGAGCTGCGGGCGAGCGGGCCTGCGACGATCGGCGAGCTGTTCGGCGGGTTCGTCGGCACGGCGCTGCGCCGGCCGCTGATGCGGGCCGTCCTGGTCGGCGACCCCGAGCTGCTGGGCAAGTTCGCGCGAATGAAACGGCACAGCACGACCGGCCTGGAGCTGGGGCCCGCGTTCGACACCTACATCGGGCGGCTCGTCGAATACGGCGCGGTACGCGAGGACGCCCGGGAACACACGATCGCGATCGCCGCCATCGTGTACGGGTTCGTGTTCCTGCCGGACCTGCTTCCGCAGGCGGCGGGCCCGTCCGGCGAGCGGATCGCCGAGCTGGTGGCCGACACCGTCGAGCGTGCCCTCGGCTCGGGCCGGGAATTGCCGGACGACGACGCGCGCGCCGTCGCTCAGGCGACCACGGACCTTCTCGACGCCATGGCCGAGAACGCTCGCGGCAAGCTGGCGGCCTCGCTGGGCTCAGCGAAGGGGGCGTCGTGAACCCGGTGCTGCCTTTCGACGATGTCACGGCCGACCTGGCGAGCGTGGGCGGCAAGGGCGCGTCCCTGGCCAAGCTGGCCAGGGCCGGGCTGCCGGTGCCCGGCGGATTCCACATCACCACCGGCGCCTACCGCGCCTTCGTGGCACCCTTCCGAGGCGAGATCGACCCGGAAGATCCCGAAGGCGTCGCGGCGCTGTTCGCCCGCCATGAGATCCCGGCCCCGATCGCCGGGGAGATAGAGCGGGCGTACGCCGAGCTGGGAGCGGACGTACCGGTGGCGGTGCGCTCGTCGGCCACCGCGGAGGACCTGCCACAGATGTCGTTCGCCGGCCAGCAGGACACCTACCTCGGCATCCGCGGTGACGCGCTGCTGGAAGCGGTCAAAAGCTGCTGGGCCTCGCTGTGGAACCCGCGCGCGATCGCCTACCGCGACCACAACCACGTCCCGCACGAGGACGTGGCGCTGGCCGTGGTGGTGCAGCGGCTGGTGGACGCGGACGCGTCCGGGATCATGTTCACCGCCGACCCCGTCACGGGCGACCGCGGCACGACAGTGATCAACGCGTCCTGGGGGCTGGGTGAGGCGATCGTCGGCGGCCAGGTCACCCCCGACACGATCACGGTCTCGGGCGGCGCGGTGACCAAGGCCACGACCGCCGACAAGACGCTCATGACGGTGCGCACCCCGACCGGCACCGAGGAGCGCCCGGTCCCCGATGAAATGCGCCGCGCGCCGGTCCTCACGCCGGGCGAGGCGGTGGAGCTGGCCGCGCTCGGCGCGCACGTCCAGGAGCTGTACGGCGTCCCGATGGACGTGGAATGGGCCATGCGAAAGGGCGCGTTCGCCGTCCTCCAGGCCCGTCCGATCACCGGCCTCCTGCCGCCGGTGGAAGAGTGGAACGACAGCCGCAAAGGCGACCACCTGTGGACGGCGGGCAACTTCGGGGAGGCCATCCCGGATGTCATGACCCCCATCACCTGGTCTTTCGTCCGCCTGTTCATCCACGAGGCCATGTCCGGCTCGGCCACGCCCGGCTTCGACATGGCGGGCAACATCGGCGGCCGGTTCTACATGAACCTCACCCCGATGTACTCGCTGATCAAGGCCCTGCGGTTGAAGAGCCTGTCCGGCCCGCTGGAGGACGTCTTCGGCAAGATCCCGCCCGGCCTCGACGTGCCGAGGCTGAAGCTGCTGCGCTGGGAGTTCTTCAGGCAGGGCGTTCCCGCGGCGATCCGTGTCCGGCTCCGGGTGCGGCGACACCTGAAAGGCATGCGCGCCTTCCTGGCCACCGCGCGCGGCCGGTGCGAGGAGCTGCGGGCCACGGTCGCCGCCTGCGGCTCGGCAGCCGAACTGACCGACCTGTACGAACGCCAGATCCAGCCGTACGCTGTCACCTCCTGGCGCATGCTGGAGGCCGGGGGCCGCCAGGGCGGCACCGCGCTGCTGCTCACCCGCTCCAAACTGCGCAAGATGATGGGCGACCTCGACGCCGAGGCCATGCTCACCGGCGTCAACGCGGCCGGTGACCTGGCCAGCATGGGCCTCGTCGTGGGGCTGTCCCGGCTGGCGCGCGGCGAGATCGACCGCGAGGAGTTCGCCCGGACGTACGGGCACCGCGGCCCGCACGAGTTCGAGGTGTCGATCCCGCGCCCCGGCGAGGACCCCGGCTGGATCGACGCCCAGCTCGCCGCGCTGCGCGACCTGCGTACCGGCACCGAGACGCTGCTCGCCCGGCAGAAGCAGGCCAGGGAGGCCGCCTGGGCGCGCTTCGCCGCGCGCTACCCGGGCAAGGTGGCCGGGATGCGGGAGCGGGTGCGACGCTGGGGCGAGGTCGTACGCGACCGTGAGTCCACGCGGTCGGAGGCCGTGCGCGCGTTCTGGGCGCTGCGCGCGTTCGTCGTACGCGCGGGTGAGCTGACCGGTCACGGCGATGACCTGTTCTACCTCTACCTGGAGGAGCTGCCGGCCGTGCTGCGCGGGGACACGGCGGCGCTGGAACGGGTTCCGGTACGACGGGCCACCTACGAGCGGTACGCCGCGCTGCCGCCGTACCCGGCGCTGATCATCGGCCACTTCGACCCCGTGCGCTGGGCCGCCGACCCCGACCGGCGGGCCGACCTGTACGACGCCCGCGGCCACACCGTCCCGGTCAGCGACACCGTGACCGGCTTCCCCGGCGCACCCGGCGTGGTGGAGGGCATCGCCCGGGTGCTGGCAGGCCCGGAGGAAGGCGACCGGCTCAAACCGGGCGAGATCCTGGTCACGACGCTGACGAACGTCGGCTGGACTCCGATGTTCCCGCGGGCCGCCGCCGTCGTGACCGACCTGGGCGCGCCGCTGTCGCACGCCTCGATCGTGGCCCGCGAGCTGGGCATCCCGGCCGTGGTCGGCACCGGCAACGCCACCATGCGACTCCACGACGGCGACCGGATCCGGGTGGACGGCGAGCACGGCACGGTCGAACTACTGACATGAGATTCCGCCCCGATGGGCCACGTCTTGGAAGGTGACATGATGCAAAGTTCCGTCGAACTCCCCTGGAAAGCCCGCGTCACCCGGCCCACCCCGTTCGACCCGCCGCAGATCTTCGCCGAGCTGAGGGACGAGCGCCCGCTCCGCCCCATGACCTTCGCCGACGGCCATGCGGGCTGGCTGGCCACCGGGTACGACGTGGTCAAGGCCATCCTGGCCGACAACCGCTTCAGCGTCCGGCGTGAACTGGCCCACCCGCCGGTCACCATGCCCAACGCCGCGGCGCAGCGCATGTTCTACGCGCCCGCTCCACCGGGCACCTTCGTCCGCCAAGACCCGCCGGACCACACCCGCTACCGCACCCTGCTGGCCGGCCGGTTCACCCTGCGCCGCATGCGCAGGCTCGAAGCGCGGATCACCGAGGTGGCCGGCGAGTGCCTGCACGCCATGGAGGCGGCGGGGCCGCCCGCCGACCTCGTCCAGGCTCTGGCCCGCCCCATCCCCTCCCTGCTCATCTGTGACCTGCTCGGCATCCCCGACCAGGATCTGACGACGTTCCGGCAGGCCGGCGACACCGTGCTGGACCCCGCCTCCTCCCCCGAACAGATCCAGCAGGGTTACGCCGACATGCTCGGCATCTTCCCGCCGCTGATCGCCGGCAAGCGCGCGCACCCCACCGGTGACCTCTACAGCGACCTCATCAACGGCAGCGACCTGACCGACCAGGAGCTGATCTCCATCGGCCTGCTGCTGTTCGCCGCCGGAAACGAGACCACCAGCACCATGATCGCCTGGGGTGCCTTCACCCTGCTGGAACACCCCGGCCGGCTCCAGGAGCTGCGCCGCGATCCGAGCCTGATCGACAACACCGTCGAGGAGCTGCTGCGGTACCTCACGGGGCCGGGCGGGATGCTGCGCACGGCGCTGGAGGACGTCGAGATCGGCGGTGAGCTGATCCGCGAGGGGCAGACCGTCGAGTTGCTGGTCGGTGCTGCCAACCACGACCCGGCCCGCTTCCAACGGCCCGGCGCCTTCGACATCACCCGCTCCCCCCACGGCCATCTGACCTTCGGCCACGGCATCCACCAGTGCCTGGGGCAGCAGCTGGCCCGGGTGCAACTGCGCATCACGCTGCCCGCGCTCTTCGACCGCTTCCCCGGCCTGCGCCTGGCGGTACCGGCCGCGGAGGTACCGATCAGGAGCGACTCGAACTTCTACGGCGTCAAGCGCCTGCCAGTGACATGGTGAACGGAACCGTCGTCCCTGGCCGCTTGATCAAGCGTCGTTGTCCCTCTCGGTACAGGATGCCCGAAGCAGAGGTGGGATTGAGAACAGCCCATTCTCCCGCTAGCCCCGTTTTCCGCACGTGAGGCTTTTTGAAGATCGCCGGGTTGCCGTGGTGATCGTCGTCGCGATATCACCTGGCTGGTGAGACAGCGTGCGCAGTGGGGCCAGGCCAGTGTCGAGAAGATGCTCGGAGCGTTACCGGTCATCGCCGGGTTCTGCTCGCGGTTACGGATCCGGGAGCTGGTGGATGCGGCCTGCCCGGTGCGGGACACGGCGGAGTTGACGCATGGACAGGTGATCGAG
>NZ_QMEY01000057.1 GCF_003315795.1 Spongiactinospora rosea | reverse complement strand
CCTGCTTGCAGGTGTGGGGCCCGTAGGGCAGGTCCGCGGCGGTGGCGGTGGCCGCGTCCGCCGGGACCGCAGCCGCCGGGGGGGTGAGGGACAGTACGCCGGCTACCAGCGCCAGCGCGATGGCCAGACCGGCGCGGGGGATTCCCCGGCGGGTCGTCGTCTTCCGCATCGCTTCTCCTTGGGTGTCCGCTCCCCGCAGGGAAGGCTTCTCCAGGGTCCTGCGGAATTCCCTGCAGGGAAATCCGCACATGAGGGAAAGAGGCCCGCCGAGCCTTTCGGGGAGAGAGGGTGAATTAGGGGACGGTAAACCGGAAAGGCATTATCCGGAACACCATTATTCGTCCGAGAGATCAACACAGGGTGATGTGGGTCCAGCCGGTGGCGAACCCGGGAATGGATTTGAGGTTGGTGAAGTTGCCGGCGGCGTCCACCACGCCCGTGCTGCCCTGGCCGTCGGTGGCCCGATAGAACAGCTGTGGATCGCCCACCGCCGTCGGGGAGGCACCGGACCTGACATTACTGGCGGCAGGCCGCGCGTATACCGGGCCGGATATTCCGAGGAACACGGCCGTCCCGGTGACGATTGTCGTGAGGGCCACGAAAAAGGCACGATTGATCGAGATTCTCCTCATATCTCTCCCTCGCTGCCTGCTTGTTCTGCCTCTTCGTGCCGGTATGCGACATCGCGAGCGTCGCTTGACTGGTGGACCAGGAGAAAACGGACGTTCATCGGTTTCCTCGGGCCCGGCGAGCAGTAATTCTGGATACCCAGGAATTGGCTGTGTGTCAAGCCCCGAGTTTTGTGGAGGCTCGGTTAGCTGGTTTTGAGTGCATGTTCTGCGATGGCGGGCGTTGCGTGGAGGGCTTCGAACTCAGCAGGCGGGAAATGGCCGAGTTCACCATGGAGACGACGCTGATTGAACCAGTCGATGTACTCGGCGACGGCGTCGGCCTGTTCGAGGCGTTCGGTATAGCCGACGCGGACTTCAGGATCGCATTGGCCCGGCGCAGTTCCTTCACCTCACGTTCCAGCTCGGCGATACGGGCCGCGTCCTGGCTGGTGGTCCCCTCACGCAGCCCCTCGTCGGTCCCGGCGCGCTTGACCCAGGTCCGCAGTGCCTCGGGGTGCACATCGAGTTGATCGGCGATACGCCTGATCGCGCCGTCACGGGTGGCAGGGTCCTTACCGGCCTCCACGGGCCGGCCTCGTCGCACGCTCGCGGAGTTCATCGGGTCTTTCCGGGGAGCAGCCATGAACAGGAACCTTCCGGGTCCTCGCTGTCTCCATCAAACCTGGGGCGGTTCAGCTTGCTCCTGTTGATCCATGGCGCTGCTCGTCGGCTTCCGTGCGGCCGAGATCACCTGGTCGACGTGCTTCGGACGCTTCCGGACATGCCCGCGACCGGCCGCGCCCAGGCTCGAAGCCGCCCAGACCCGCAACCGGGAGATCGCCGAAGAGAACCAACGACTGCGCGCCCAACTCGCCCACGCCCTCGGTCAACTCCGAGCCGCCGGCCTCCTCATCCAGGAACCCGAACCCTTGCCCACGCAGCCCCGACGTCGCTCTTCAGTAACGATCGGCCCCTGCTGAGTAGGTCGCCACGTCTCGACTACCGGCTCGTTGAGCACATGTCATCGACGAGCCGGTGCTGGTCAAGGCCATGATCAGAATCGAGCTAAAGATAACGGAGATTATCGAAGAACCCCTGGCGGCCCGGAGTTCGATCAGAGCTCTGGGGCGTTTCCGTGTGCCCGGCCCAGCGGTGAAAAATTCATGGCGGGACAGGTCAACCTGTCGGGCAAGGTTCGAGCTGGACATGATCGCAACGGCGCGACCTCGGGCTGGGCCCGCGCGTCGAGGTTCAACGGCCGGATGATCAGCGCCGCGTCGGCCGTCGCCTCGTGACTCGGTGGACCATGTGGACACGGCCAGTAGCGCGGCGGTGCCATGGACTCAGGCGTCGTCGTTGTCTCCGCCCAGCGTCTCCGCGAAGCGCCGACCTGGCGTCGGGTCGACCCCGAAGCGCTCGGCGTAGCGTTCGTGAATTTCCTTCCACGGCTTGTTCGCCTCCTGTTCGGAGAGGTGCCGGCCGGCGAGGTGAGACTCAAGCCGTGAGAAGGTGTCTTTGATCCCCGTTGATGATCGTTAGGGGAAACACAAAAGACCTTGTTTGCCAGGGATTGTCACCTGGCGTGATCAATAGGATGCTTGGTGTTGGTGGTCCGCATCCCGCCGTTGTCCCGTACGTCGCGTGCGAGGGGAGCGGACCATGCCGACCATGATCGGTCACGTCAGCCAGGAGCGGTACGAACAGATCATCACTCGCGGCCGGGAACTGGTTGAACTCCAGACCCGTTCCCAGTTCGAGCTCGGCGACCTGGCGCTAGAGATCGAGCCGATGCAGCCGCACGGCGGCGCGCACCCGGACCGGGGCGAGGCGCTGTTCGGCGTCTTGGAATCCCTACAGATGTTCGCCGACGACCTTGCTATCCCGGTGAAGACGCTGGAGACCTATCGCTGGGTGGCCTCCCGTTGGCCGGCCCAGCACCGCCGGCACGCTGTCCCGTACTACATTCACAAGACGCTGGCCTCGCTCCGCGATGATGAGGAGCGGTGGGAGCGCATCACCAAGCCGCCGCTGGACCAGCGCGCCCAGACGCACCGGTGGACCGACAGGGCCGCCAAGCAGGCCGTCGATCAGAAGTTCGCCGACACCTCCTCAGTGCAGCAGAAGGTGGAGCGCATCCACGACTTGGCCCGCGATGAGCAGGTCGCCGCCGCGGTGGCGACTGATCTGCTGCGCCGCCCGGAGGTCGCCTTCAAGGCGATGACCGACACCACCGCCCGGCATCTGGTCAACCGTGCGCAGGTCGATCAGGCCCGGCAGGCTGGCGAGGCGGTCCGGGAGCGGACCCCGGCGCTGCCCCGGATCGAGCGCAGCCGCGACTTCATCGAGTTGGTCGGCGCGTGCTCGGTGTTCGTGGCCGCGGTGGGCCGGGTGCTGCCGACGCTACGCGGGCACGCCTTCACCGTCGAGGAGAAGGCGACCGTGGCCCGCAATCTCGGCCGGGTGCGCGCGACTGCCGACTGGCTGGAGGCGGCTGTCCAGTCCGGCGACGTGAGCCTGGATGAGGGCCTGGCCCGGCTGCTGCGCGGCGAGTAGCACCATGCCCTCCAGGGGCCTGGCCGCCAACGTCTGCGGCGACCAGGTTCGTCTCGCGCTGCTGGAGGCCCGCCCGGCCGGGCTGACCGCCCGGCAACTGGTCGGCGCCACCAAACTGAGCCTCTACCAGGTTCGCAAGGGCATCCTCTACATCCGGGAGGTCTCGGCGATGGCCCACTTGACCCCGCTGATCTGGACGCCGGACGATGGTTACCGCTTCTCCTCCCAACCCGATGACTGGATCGCCTACGAGCGCTCGCGGATGCGCACCGAGTTGACCCGGATCAGCCGCCTGCTGTCGGCGACGGTCGCACCACACGCGGCCGCCCGGCCGGAGGAGGAGTGGGTCAACCTGGTGCTGGGCCAGCTCAACGTGGTGCAGGCGGCGCTGAGCCTGCTCAACAAGGCCGGGCGAGCGTGAGCCGATGCGCCCGCACCGTTATCCGTCCGATACCAGCGATGAGGAGTGGTCGCTGATCGAGCCCCTCCTGCCGGTGCCCGCCTGCCAGACGCGCACAGGCGGCCGACCGGAAAAGCACCACCGCCGCGACATCTTCGACGCGATCCGGTACGTGACCGACAACGCCTGCAAGTGGAGGGCCCTGCCAGCGGACTTTCCGCCTTACCAGACCGTGTTCGGGTTCTTCAGCCGCTGGACCAGGGCCGGGGTCTTCAACCGGGTCCGTGATGAACTTCGCCGCGCCATCCGGTTGCGCGCCGGACGCTGCCCCAACCCGGTCGCCGGCATCATCGACTCCCAGTCGGTGCGCGCCGCAGCCACCGTCACCGGCCGCTCACGCTCCTACGATGCCGGGAAACGGGTGGCAGGCAGGAAGCGCCACCTGGTCGTGGACACCTTCGGCCTGCTCATGATGGTCATGGTCACAGCCGCCGGACAGCCCGACCGCGACGCCGCCCGGGAGTTACTGGCCCGGCTGCGGATGCTGCACCCGCAACTCACCCTCATCTGGGGCGACAGCGCCTACACCGGGACGCTGGTCGAGTGGGCCCGCCGCTTCCTGCACCTCACCTTGAAGATCGTGACTAAACGGCCTGGTCAGACCGGGTTCAAGGTCCTCGCGAGAAGGTGGATCGTCGAGAGGTCTCTCTCGTGGCTGATGAACGCCCGCCGCAACGTCGTCGACTTCGAGCGCAAGCCCTCGCACAGCGAAGCCCACCTGACCGTCGCCGCGATCACGCTCATGACCAGACGGTTGACCAGGAAAAGGCCGCCGGCATGGACCCGGAGGCCAGCGTCTGTTCCGCAGGCCGCCTGAGAGGTGTCGCTGGCTTGGAAGCCGTGTTGGGCCTGAACGGAGCGCTACCTCGATCTGGTCGTGGGCGGCGTTTCGTCAGCGGAGGTCGCCGACAAGGTCGCTCGACACCTGGAGTGGTCCCACTTGGAGCCATCCTCGCCCCTTCACGGCCGCGTGCTTCCTACACGACCGTCGCCGGTGGAGGGATGTTATGCGGCCGCTGATGGAACGCGCGGGATGGCGGAGTTGGGGTCAGTGCCGGCGAAGGCCAGCCCAATGACGAAACCGGCGACCTCCTCCAGTTGGCGAGCGCGATCCAGCGATCCCAGCACGGCCGGGGCTGCGCCGACATCACGGACCAACTCCCCGACGACGTGCAACGCGTCCGGATTGTCACCACACATCGCCACCGTGACAGGGTGTTCGCCACTGGCGCGAGACCTCGTCCACTGATCGGAGGGGAACATGTGGAAGGCCTTCACGACGTGTGCTCCCGGAGACAGACTGGCGATCCGCTGTGCCATCGCCTCGCCTGGCCCGGTGAGCACTACACCCACGCCGTGCTCGACTGCGTTTGTCGGATCGATCAACGCCGTTCCTTCCAGGGAGCCGTCAGCCGCGCCCGCGCTGCGCAGCATGTCCTCGGCGCCCTGCCAGGACACCGCGAGCAGCACGGCATCACGATCTACGACCGCCTGGCGCGGCGTGACGGCGCGCGCCCTGCAGCCCAGCCGATCGGCGAGCTCCTGCGCCTTGGCCCGGGAGCGCCCCGCGACGGCCAGCTCATGTCCGGCGCGCACCCAGCCCTCACCCAGCGCCGCCGCCAGCATTCCCGTGCCCAAAATCCCGATGCGCATCCGCAATCCCTTTCCCACCTCGCGTCAAGCGATGATCGTCTGGTGGCTACGGTAAAGAAGGCGTTACGCACCGATCGGTGCGCAACAAACAGGCGATGATGGTCGGCGAGAGGAGCGATCAGGGCATGGATCGTGACGAGTTCGTGGCGGATTGCCGTGTACGTGCGGCCACCGATCTGTTCGCCCACACGTGGGATCCTGTGGTCCTGGCGGCTCTTGCCTCCGGACCGCGCCGCCGGCGCGAACTGCGCGACGCTATCGGCGGCGTCAGCGACAAGGTGTTGACGCAGGCGTTGCATCGTCTGCTCGCCAACGGGCTAATCGACCGCCGCGCACATGCCGAAGCTCCACCGCGTGTCGAGTACGCCCTGACCGGCTTGGGACAAAGCTTGGTCGACGGTCCGTTGAAGGCTCTCGGACGCTGGGCGAATGAGCACGGTGATGAGCTTCTCGACGCTCAGGAGAAGGCTGCGCGGAACGTCACCGACGTGCGTGTGATCATGATGACGACGTAGATCCTCGCGCTGGTTTCGCCAAAGATCTCCAGTGGTGCCGGGTTCGAAGACACCTTCTGAAAGATAGGTGTGCCAGCCGGTTGCCACCTGCGCTGCGATCGCGCGGACGCCGAAGACGTGGGTGAAAATCAACCGGCAGCCGCCTTGCTGAGCTGAGAGCTCGAACCTGTAGTGCTCGCCGCCGAAGGTCCAGGCCAGGCGATGGGGCGCATCGACCTCCGTCACCTCGCCGGTCGCGCCGTAGGCCTGGAGGGCCTCACCTTCGGCCGGTGTCCAGTCGACGGTCGCGGGAAACCAGCGCTCCAGCTCTGCCGGCATGCTGACCGCCCGCCACACGCGTTCGACCGAGTGGGGGAGGATGCGTTCGAAGCGCAGCGCCGGGCGGCCGTCGATCGTTTCCAGGGTCCCGTCGGTCATGGATTCTCTTTCAGGTGGCGTTCGAGCGTGTCGAGGGTCCTCGACCAATAAACGCGGTAGGGCTCCAGCCACTGGTCAACATCCGTGAGGGGGCCTGGCCGCAGCGTGTACAGACGCCGCTTGCCATCCACGCGTACCGCGACGAGCCCGGCCTCGCGTAACACCTTGAGATGCTTGGACACGCCGGGCTGGCTGAGGTCAAGTCGCTCTACCAGGTCTCCGGCGGACCGCTCGCCATCACGCAGCAGGTCGAGAATCTGCCTGCGATGCGGCTCAGCCAGGGCAGCGAAGGTGCTCATTCCATCATATTACCAGATGGCGATATGGCCTGTGGAGTCGCCGCATGATTTGTGGAGTCGCCGCCACGGCTCCCATCATGTCGGCCTTCCCGGCCCCGGGGCACGCCGGCGGCGCTGCCATCCAGATGCGTTCAGTCGCGATAGCCGAAAAGGGCCAATCGCTCGAAGTGTCACCGGCGTGCGCAGGGGCGAACCCGGTGCGTGCCATGCTCTCTCAGTGCGCCCCGGCCACGAGTCGGCCTTGAAAGATCATTCCTGACCTGCGCGCAGAGTCTCCGCGAAGCGCCGGCCCGGCGTCGGGTCGACCCCGAAACGCTCAGCGTAGCGTTCGTGCGTTTGCGCCCATCCCTGGTGCGCGTCCTCTTCGGACAGATACCCGCCGGCGAGATGGCGATCGAGCCGCGAGAGGTAGGTGTGCCATCCGGTAGCCGTCTGTGCCGAGATCGCACGGTCGTCGAGGACGTGGGTGAAGATCAACCGGCAACCGCCCTCCTGGGCTGAGAGCTCGAAGCCGTGCGGCTGACCGGCGTAGGTCCAAGCCAGGCGGTGGGGAGCGTCGGCCTCCGTCACCTCAAGGGTCGCGCCGTAGGATTCGAAGGTCTCCCCCGCCGCCGGCGTCCAGTTGACGGCCGCGGGCATCCAGCGCTCCAGCTCCGCCGGTACGCTGACCGCCCGCCACACGCGCTCTACCGGATAGGCGAGCACGCGTTCGAAGCGCAGCGCCGGGCGGCCGTCGATCGTTTCCAAAGTTCCGTCGGTCATGGATTCTCCTTCGGGTGTCGTTCGAGGCGTCAAGGATCCTCGGCCGGAACGGAGTTCATATTGCCATATGGAAATATGAACTGCAACTCGGGGTGAGCCCACG
>NZ_QMEY01000056.1 GCF_003315795.1 Spongiactinospora rosea | reverse complement strand
ACCCTCATCCAGGGACCGACCCTGCCGATGATCGCCCGGCTGCTGGGTGTCACCCAGCCGGGTCAGGCCAGGGAGGTGGACATCGAATCGGCTCCGCTCGAGGTCTTGGACGCCGACCTGCTCACCCTCACCATTCCGCCCGGTTCCCGCCTGCACGGGGTGGAGATCTTCGAGCTGAGGCTGCCCAAGCCGTCGATCGTCACCCTCATCGTCCGTGGCGGCGCGACCATCGTCCCGCAGCCCGTCACCGTGCTACGGGAAGGCGACGACGTGCTCATCGTCACCACCCCCGCCACCCGGGAGCGTGTCGAACGACGACTGCGGGCCGTCGGCCGGGGCGGCCGCCTGGCGCACTGGTATGGCGAACACGGCGACCCCGACCCGGCCACCAGCCACGTCACCGGCAGCACGGAGAAGGACACCGGGCCGTGGACATCACGTACACCACCATCCCGGGCATCGGCACCGGCGCCGCCCACCACTGCGACACCCGGCAAGGAGACCACTTCGGCGTTATCGTCACCGGCGCCGGCCGGCGCACCCACCCGTTCTACGACCACACCGACCCAGAAACAGACGGACACGTTGGTCAACCGACCGGCTCGCCTGCTGGCGGTCCGCCCCGGCGAGGCAGAGGCGCCCTCGACCATATCGGCGGGCCAACTACCGGATGATGCCCGACTCACAGCCGACACTTGCGCGGGAGCGCTTGCTACGCGGCGCCAGCCAGGCCGGGCTGGTCAACAACCTCAACGACGGCGTGACCTGGGCCGTGTTCCCGCTGCTGTTCACCGATCACGGGCTCGGCCTGACCGCCGTCGGGTTGATCAAGAGCCTGTATCCGATCCTGTGGGGCCTGGACCAGATCCCCACCGGGCATCTGACCGACCGTGTCGGCCGCAAGCCCCTCATCGTTCTGGGATGCTACTGCAGGCGGGCGGGTTCTTGCGCGGGCTGTACCATGCCTGCGGTGAGCCGGTCCGCCTGCTCGACGGCGACCTCCGCCAGGACCGGGCCAGCGCCTTGCACGGGCCGCATCCCTGCATCCAGAAGTGGGCCAGGAACGGCCGGGTCCCGGCGTCGGCCAGCGCGTTGTGGAAGTCGGCCGGGTGTGCCGGCGCGGCCGTGCTCCAGAAGACGCACCTGCCCGCCGGGCTTGAGCACCCGCCGCGCCTCGGCCAGCGCCGCTCCGACGTCGGGCAGCGAGCACAGCACCATGCACAGCACCACCGCATCCACACTCTGATCGGCCACCGGCAGGTGCTCGGCCACGCCGGGCACCACCTCCACGGCGATTGTGGCCTCGGCGGCGGCGACCTGCGCCTGCGTGCGCAGCCGCGGCTCGGGCTCCACCGCCACCACGCGCCTCACCTCGACCAGGTAGTGCGGGAAGTTGACGCCGTGCCGGTGCCGACCTCGACCACCTCGCCGGTCAGGCTGGCCAGCAGCACGCGGCGGCGGTCGGCCATGGCGGCGGCCATCCGGGGGCACATCCGGCCGAACAGCGGCCGCGCTCTGCTCATCTTCATGGTGCTCATGGCGCTCACCACGTCACCGGCAGCGCGGTGAGCCCGCCGGTCAGCGTGCGGGTGTCGAAGGTCAGCTCCTCCACCGCGCAGCCCAGCTCCAGGGTGGGGAAGCGGGCAGCGAGCTGGGAGAAGACGACCTGCAGCTCGATGCGGGCCAGCGGCGCGCCAACGCAGTAGCGGGCGCCGTGCCCGAAGCTCAGGTACGGCACGGCGGGCCGGTCGACGTCGAAGCGGTCGGGGTCAGCGAAGACGTCGGCGTCATGGTTGGCGGCGCCGGTGTCGAGCAGCACCAGCTCCCCGGCACGCACATGTACGCCGACGATGTCCAGGTCTTCGCGGGCGTAGCGGGGGATGCCGCCGCCGCCCAGACTCGAGGCGCGCAGGATCTCCTCCACCACAGCGTCGATCCGGGACGCATCGGCGACCAGGGCCTGCCACTGGCCGGGCGTGGCCAGCAGCCACAGCACGCCCTTACCGATCGCGGTGACCGTGGTCTCGTGCCCGGCGAACAGCAGGAACATGCCCATCACGGCGGCCTCGTCATCGCTGACCCCGTCGGTGGCGGCCAGTCGGGAGATGACGTCGCCGTCCGCATCACCCGCAGCGCGTTTGCGGGCCACCAACTGCTGCCCATAGGAGAACAGTGCGCCCAGCCCTTGCGCCGAGCGAGTGCGGTCGGTGATGTCGGCGGCGTCTCGCGTCCAGCCGCGGAACTGCTCACGGTCCTCGTACGGGACGCCGAGCAGCTCGCAGATGACCGCGATCGGCAGCGGCAGCGCCAGCGCGGCGTGCAGGTCGGCGGGCGGTCCGGCCTTCTCCAATTCGTCGAGCAGCTGGGTGGTGAGCGTCTCGACCCGCCCGCGCAAGGCGCGCATGCGCTTGGGCGAGAAGAGCGGCTGCAGCAGTGAGCGCCTGCGCCGGTGGTCGGCCTGTTCGGTGTCGAAGCCCCCCAATGGGCCGCCGAACAGGCTCCGACTCTCCGGTACGGGAGGCGCGTTCGGGGGCGGGGTGGGCGCGGCCGAGCCGGGCGTCGTCCAGGAGGGCGCGGACCTCCTCATATCCGGTGACCTGCCAACCGGGGTCGCCGACGGCGGTGCGGATGGGGTGAATGGGTGTACGGGCCTGCAACTCGCGCAGCAGTGGCGGTGGCTCCAGCGGGCCGGGTTGTTCGAACGGCAGGTGTACGGGGTCGGGCACAGCCCCTCTTGAAGTAGATGCTGATTTATATACTCTGATGTATAAGAAGCTATATGTATACTTTGGCTTCTACAAGAGGAGGTGGGGATGAGCACAGATGCGGGCCATAGCCGGCACGAGGCGGGGTCGGCCCAGCCGGTGCGCAGGCTGCGGCGCGCGGAGCGGCGTGAGCAGATCCTGGACGCGGCCACCCGCGCCTTCGCGCGCGCCGGATACGCCGCCACCGGCCTGGACGACATCGCCGCCGAAGCCGAGCTCACCCGGGCGATGCTGTATCGGCACTTCGCCTCCAAAGCCGACCTCTATCGGGCCGTGCTGGATCGCGCCTGTGCCCGGCTGGCCAAGGCCACCGGCACCGACGACTACGACGACAACGCCATCCCCGCCCTGCTGCGCGCCGCCACCGCCGACCCTGACGGGTTCCGGCTGCTGTTCCGCTACGCCGCCCGCGAGCCCGACTTCCGCGACCTGATCGACTCCATCACCGCAGCCTCCCGCGAGGTCGGCCGCCGCAACCTGGCCCGCGTCATCCCCGAAGGGCCGTGGCTGGACTGGGCCGCCAACCTGATCCCCGGCTTCACCCTGGAGGCCGTCATCGCCTGGCTGGACGCCGGCCGGCCCGACCCCGACCAGGCCGCCGAGCGCATCACGGCGGCCGTGCACGGCCTCGTAGCCGCCGCCCAAGCCCCTGCCTGACCGCGGGAGAAAAGTCAGGCTGGTCCATGTACGCCGGAACCAGCGGCCCGAGCGCGGCGTAGCGCCACAGCTGTTTGACGCTCAGCCGGCTGAGCCTGGCGAACTGCCCCTATTGGCAGCAGTTCCTCATCCAAGCCCCCAGCATGGAATCTTCCCTTGCAGGAGAGTCCAGCCGTACGTCCTAGATCGGCAGGAACAAGCTCTTCTATCGCCTTGACCGGCCCGGTCAGTCCCTTCCGGCCTACTGTATGTGCCTCCGCTTCGGCCCTGAACACGGCAACAGTGGAGACAGTGAACTGGTGGATGTGATCCTTCACCGAGCCCTCTGGTTCGAGCATGGCCTGGCTGCTCGGCTGGCTGACCGTGGGTCGGAGCGGGCGCTACACGGCCGCTGCTTTGGTCGCGGTGCCGGATGCCTGGCGCATGACGTCGGCGAGCTTGGTGTCCTTACCCGCGAGGATGGAGCTCAGGTAGCCGATGACGAACGGCACTCGGGTCAGGCCGAGCATGACGCGCCGGATGCGCAGGCCGGCCGGTGAGGAGGGCAGGAACCAGCGGGCCATTGACCGGGCGTTGCGTTGTTTGTCCTCGACGACGGGCCGCCACAGGCGCTCGAACTCGGCGGTGGCCCGTTCGATCGTCGGTGTGTGCGCGAGCCGATCGGCGAGCAGGTAGGCGCCGGCGATCCCGAGCGACGCGCCCTGCCCGGCGATCAGCGACACGGCGTGGGCGGCGTCTCCGAGCAGGACGACCCGGCCGTCGCGGAGCGCGTAGAAGCCCATCTGCCGGTCGACGGAGTCGGTGAGGCAGAACGCCTGCCTGGTGGCGTTGTGCACGTCGGGTGCGTCGAAGGTGAACGCCGTCGTGTGCAGGCCCAGGTAGCGCAGGTAGTGGTGTTCCGGCCCGAACGCCAGTCGGCGGACGGTCGAGTGGATTCCGTCGGCGCCCACGAGCAGATCGGCGTCCAGGACGGTGCCGTCCTCCAGCGTCACCGCCACACCGTCGGGGCGGTCGGCCACCTCGGTCAGTGCCGTGCCATAGCGCAACTCGACCTCGGGTGGAAGGTTCTCGGCCAGCGCGGCCTCGATGTCGGGACGCAGGAGGTTCAGCAGCCGGCCGCGCGAAAAGCCCTTGGTCCGGATCGTGGCGCGGCGGAGGCCCTTCTGGTCGACCAGGCGCCCCTCGTCGTAGTGGTAGGCCGTTCGCTCGAACGCGGGCAGCAGCCCCATGGCCTCGACCGCCTCCAGCCCGGGACCGAAAAAATCGATCATGTACCCCTGGGGGCGGGGTCCGGCGGCTCGCTCGACAACCACGACCTCGCCGCCCAGGGCGGCGAGCCGATGGGCCAGGGCCAGGCCGCTGATCCCGGCCCCGCAGATCACTGTTCGCACTGTCGTTCCTCCTCGGGGGACGTGGAAAGGAGCCTGCGCAACACCGC
Source organism: Spongiactinospora rosea (assembly GCF_003315795.1). Classification (GTDB taxonomy): domain Bacteria; phylum Actinomycetota; class Actinomycetes; order Streptosporangiales; family Streptosporangiaceae; genus Spongiactinospora; species Spongiactinospora rosea. Next base: position 6,365 of record NZ_QMEY01000056.1, on the reverse strand, counting down.
CGAGGGATCGTTCGCCGTCAGGCCCAGGCCGCGGTGCAGCAGCAAGCCATCCACGGAGGCCGCCAGGACGGCGGCGGTCTCGAACGGGGCGGGCACCTCGTGTTGCTCCAGCCACTCGCCGAACCGCCGGCGGAACTCAGCGGCCGACCGGGCGATCCGCTCGCGCAGGTCGTCGTCGCGGGTGCTCGCCAGGTACGCCTCGATGAACAGCAGCGAGGCGGTGTCGGCGCCGGTGTACTCCTGGACCGAGGTGAGCATCGTCTCGATCGCCTCGGCGGGTGAGGGGGCGCTTTCCATCAGCTCGTTGAGGCCGGCCAGCATTTTACTCATCTGGCCGGTCGCGGCCTCGTTCAGCAGGCTCGACAGTGAGGGGAAGTGGTAGTGCACCACGCTCGGCGTGACTCCGGCGCGCTCGGCGAGGGTGCGTGTGCTCACCGCCGTCCAGCCGCGTTCGGGGATGAGCTCCACCGCTGCTTTCAACAGTCGTTCCCGAACCACGCGCCCGCGTTCGGCTGCTGGGGAGACCATGGCTTTCCTCCGTCTAGGACAGTCGTCCTGTACGACTGCCCTGATTGTATGGCCGCACTCCGGCCACGCTCAAGCCGAAGCGGGTTAGGGCAGGTCACGGGGCGGCTTGACAGGCCGAGCCGCGTTCGTACAGGGCGGGCGTCCACGCCACGGCCGTATCTGTGCCGTTCACAGAAGCGCTGGTGCCGCGGCGGGCGACCCAGCCGTATCGTGCTGGTCGGGCCGCTGGCCGTCCTAGCCCTGGACCGCCGAACCCCCGTCGCCGAGTCGCCAGGGCGCGGCCGGTGCTCGGCTCGTCATTGGCGGCCGGCATGCGGTGATCTTCGCCGATCGGGGCATCTGATCGATGTTGTTCACGCCTCCCTGCGGAGGAGATCAGACCCGCCACACGCCGTCCGGGTACCCAGGAATGTGACGCGGTTACGGTGTGCGATTCCAATCAGACCCAGGGCGGCGCAAGAGATGCACGCCCAGCGCGATGATCCAGCAGAAACCGGTCAGCAGGGAAAGGTGTTCCAGCAGGCCCGCCGGAGCCGGCCGCCAGATGCCCGCGCCGTCCAGGCGGAAGGCGATGCCGGCCGCGACGGCGAAGACGATGACGCCGGTCCCGGACAGACGGCTGTAGCGGGCCCAGGCATGGCCAGACTGGGACAGGGGTCCGGCGAGGACGTAGGCGGCGGCGCTGAGCGCGGCGAACAGTACGAGCCCGGCCACCTGGTGGACGCGACCGGCTGCTGTGATGACGGTGGACATGCCGGGCGGGTAGCCGAGCGCAGGGTCGGTGGGCACCAGCCCGGCGACGACCAGGCCGACGGCCGCCGCCGCGAGCAGAATCGGCCCCCAGGTCGCGCCGCGCCCGCCCCGCAGGGCATGGCGAACGCCGGCGGCGAAGGCAACCAGCAGCAGCCCGCCCAGGACGAAGTTGATCGTCTGGAGCCAGGCGCGTTCACCGGTGCCGAGCTGGCTGACACCGTGACGCCACAAGCTGTACCAAGGGCGGGTGGCGCCATCGCCCCACAGCAGAACAGGTACCACAATCCCGGCGGCGATGCCGCAGGTGAGCAGAACAGGCACAGTGCGCGAGGTCATCGGGACGTCCTCCGTGTTCTCCGTGACGTCTTCCACGACGGCGAACGCCACGGGCCGACCAGACTTCCCGGCTCTCCACCAGCCCGCCTCGCAGTGGAGGCGATCCTTGATCAATACATGGATTTTAGCTCATACTGAATCAGCTGTAATAGAGGGTGCCGGGTGACCGACGCGAATCATGCCGAAGCGGTACATGATCGAGATACGGTGCCGCAGTGGCCAGGTGTCTCAGGGCCTGACAAAGGGAGTAGCCCTTAGAGCCGCTCGGCAGGCGCCGGGCGGCGTTGGGGGAAGTCAGAGCTTGCCGAGGAGGCGCTGCTCGACCGCCGGATCGAGCAGGTCCGCGGGTCGGGGGTGCCCGGGTGCGGGGTGGGTCGCCTTCCTCCTGGAGCCAGGCCCAGGTGTCGGCGAGGGTGTCGCACAGCGGGCGCGTGGTCAGCCCGGCGGCGAAGACCGCGCTGGTGTCGGCGTCGTGCACGCCGCTGGGATAGAGGTCACCCGGATCGGCGACCCCGCGCACGAGCGGCTGAGCCGGATGCGCGACTTCTACCAATTCCTGCTCGCCGAACTGCCCGGCCTGCTGCACCGCTGGCAGCAGCATCAGCGGTCCGGTCGGACCGCCGGGCAGGAAGAACGACGATGATCAGGCATCTTCCGCACGGTGATCTCGGCTGTGCCGGCGACGGAACACCAGCGCCCCTGCACAGATCAGCGGTGCGACTGACATCACGGGATCACGCCGGGGGCTACTCCCCACGTGGTAGGCAGCAGATCCTCCGCTCGCCGGATGCCCGGCCATACCCCTCCCGGGCATCCTGGACGGGCAACTGGAAACATCCTCTGAAAGGCCGGCCGGAAAATGCTGCTCATCGATGTCTTCGTGCCCCGGGGAGCACTGAGCGAAGAAGAACGTCAGGCACTGGGACGCCGCCTCATCGACACGCTGATGGTCGAAGACGACAGCCATGCCATCGAGATCCTCGACGCCCAGCGCACCATCACCCAAGTTCTCCTGCACGAGCCCAGCACCTGGGTGCTCGGGCAACGCCCGGCGCAGGACCCCGCCGGCCCGCCGCGCTATCTGGTGCGGGTGACCGTGCCCGCGTCGTGGCGTAAGGAGATGTGCGAGCACGTCGTGGACATCGTCACCGATGTCCTGGCCGAGACGGAGCGATCCGCCGGTCGCGAGCCCGGACGACTGCGGCGCGAACCACACGCGGTGATACTCGTGGAGGGGATATCCGAGGGTGGCGTCGGGATCCAGGGCAGGGCCATGAGCAGCCTGGACCTCACCGAACTTCTTTCCCGTCCCTACCGTGATCAGACCTCCGGGCGGCCGGGACCGCGGACGGCGCAGGGCGGATTGATCGACCCGATCTGCGGCATGGGCGTGGATCTCGACGACTCCACCCTCACGCTGGTCCACGAGGGGGTTTTGTATGGCTTCTGCCATGGCCTGTGCCGCCGAGCCTTCGCCGACGAGCACGGCCTGTCGCTCAGCAGGTAGCGCTCACCGTCGGCCTCGGAGTGGCTGCATGCGCTGCGCCTCGTCCGGCTGGATGCGTCGGCCGAGTTCATCGGTGCCGCGAACGTCGCAGGGGCGCTTGACCGTGCCTCTCGGCTCGATGGCCGGTACCACTTCCCTCTCCTCTGCCCGATCTTGACGTTTCTTGATAGGTTCCATGTAGGTGCGCCGGGAAGCCTGGTCGGCAGTCGTTTCCGCCGATCCCGGAAAGGGCCGCCGCCATGCGCGCATGCGACCTGCTCGTCGCTTTCCCCACCATCACCATCGACACCCCCGTGTCGCAGGCCGCCCGGCTGCCGGCCGAACAGGACCTGCCCGGCCTCATCGTCATCGACGAGCACGGGCGACCGGCCAGCATCCTGCCCGGCACCCAGGTGCTGCGCCTGGCCGTCCCCGGCTACTGCCAGGACGATCCCGCGCTGGCCCGGGTGATCGACGAGGAGCACGCCGACCACTTCCTGGACGCGCTGGCCGGCCGTACCGTACGCGAGGCTCTCCCCCCGAAGCCACGCGAGCTGCCGGTCACCGACCCGGACGCGACCGTACTGGAACTGGCCGCGCTGATGGCACGCACGCACAGCCCGCTCGTCGCCGTGGTGGATGAGGGCCGCCTGCTCGGCGCGGTCACCCTCCAGGCGCTGCCGGACCGGGTGACCAGCCTGTGAACCTGCTCGCCTGGGCGGCCACGGCCGTCTTCACCGGCGCGTACGCGCTGATCGCCACCGAGAAGATCCACCGCGTGGCCGTCGCCCTCGGCGGCGCGGGCATCATGCTGCTCATCCACGCCACCGACGCCCGCGCCGCGTTCTTCGACGAGGCGACCGGCATCGACTGGAACGTCATCTTCCTGCTGCTGGGCATGATGATCATTGTCGGCGTGCTGAAGCAGACCGGCGTGTTCGAGTACCTGGCGATCTGGGCGGCCAAACGCGCCCGCGGCCGCCCCTACCCGCTCATGGTGCTGCTGGTCGTCATCACCGCGCTGGCCTCGGCGCTGCTGGACAACGTCACCACCGTGCTGCTCATCGCCCCGGTGACGTTCCTGGTGTGCGAACGGCTGGCCCTGCCGGTGGCCCCCTACCTGATCGCCGAGGCGATGGCCTCCAACATCGGCGGCGCCGCCACGCTGGTCGGCGACCCGCCGAACATCATCATCGCCAGCCGCGCGAACCTGGGCTTCAACGACTTCCTCATCCACATGGCGCCCATGGTGATCGTGCTGATGGCGGTCTTCATCGCCCTGTGCCGGGTACTGTTCCGCAGGTCGTTCCGCTACGACCCGGACCGGGCCGCGGAGATCATGAGCCTGAACGAGCGGGAGGCGATCAACGACCGGCGGCTGCTGGTCCAAAGCCTGGTCGTGCTGGCCGTGGTGATGGCGGCGTTCGTGCTGCACCCGGTACTGCACTATGAGCCTTCCGTGGTGGCGGTCCTGGGCGCGGGCGTTCTGGTGGCGGCCACCAAGGTGACCACCCCGCAGGCGCTCGGCGAGGTCGAGTGGCCCACACTGACGTTCTTCGCGGGGTTGTTCGTCATGGTCGGCGCGCTGGTGCACACCGGCGTGATCGGGCAGATCTCCCAGGCCGCGGCCGACGCCACGCAGGGACGGCTGGGCGTTGCCACCATGGGGCTGCTGGGCGCCTCGGCGGGACTGTCGGCGATCGTGGACAACATCCCCTACGTCGCCACGATGAGCCCCATCGTGGCCGAACTCGTCGCGGACGGCGGCGGGAACGGACCTGCTCAGGTGTTGTGGTGGGCGCTGGCCTTCGGCGCGGACCTGGGCGGCAACGCCACCGCCGTCGGCGCGGCGGCCAACGTCGTGGTGCTGGGCATCGCGGCCCGCAACGGCACACCGATCGGTTTTTGGCAGTTCACCCGCTACGGCCTGATCGTCACCGCGGTGACCGTTACCCTCTGCGCGCCCTATCTGTGGCTGCGCTACCTCGCCTGATCGGCACTGAGCCCCTGCCCGGAGGTGGAATGGACGACGACACGCTCACGATCGACACGGACACGGCAGCCACAGGCCATGGCGTTCTCGTGGTCCGCCCGGCGGGACGACTCGTCTGGAACACGGCCGCCATCTGGCACTCGTGGCTGGAGACGCGCACGGCAGGCGAGCCCGTCCTGATCGACCTGGCGGAACTGACCTTCCTCGACGCCACCGGCGTCTCCTGCCTGATCGCCGCGCATCGGCGCCTTACCGGGCCGGGCGCGGCGGTCGCGTTCGCCCGGCCCGGCGCCCGGGTCGCCCGCTGGCTGCAGATCACCGGCCTGCTCACTCTCCTGCCGGTCTTCGACACCACCGAGGCGGCGCTACGGTCCCTCCTCCCGCCCATGGTGACGCCGTGATCACGACCCTGCTCATCGCCTTCGCCGGCCTGCTCCTGCTGGCCGTGCTGCTGTCCGGCCTGGCCCACCGGACGATCCTGTCCACCGCGGCGCTGTTCCTGGTCGCCGGATTCGTCCTGGGCGACGGCGCGCTCGGCGTACTGTCCCTGAGCCCCGGCGACGAACTGGTCGGCGGCCTGGCCGAGCTGGCGCTGTTCGCCGTGCTGTTCAGTGACGGCATGCGGGTCGGGTGGAACGACCTGCGTACCGCCTGGCGGCTGCCCGGACGGGCGCTGGGCTGGGGACTGCCGCTCACGCTCGTCATCACCGCGCTGCTGGCCCATTATCTGATCGGCCTCGGGTGGGTCGAATCGCTGCTGGTCGGCGCCGTTCTGGCACCGACCGACCCGGTGTTCGCCGCGGCCTTGGTCGGCAACGAGAAGGTGCCGCCGCGGCTACGCCGGCTGCTCAACGTCGAGTCCGGCGTCAACGACGGGCTCGCGCTGCCGTTCGTCGTGCTCTTCCTCGCCATCGCCGCCGGCTCGGCGGACCTGCATCTCGGCGAACTGGGGCTGGAACTGGGCATCGGCATCGTGATCGGCGTGGCCGTGCCCTGGCTGGCGATCAAGCTGGAACAGACCCGCTGGTTCGCCGCCTCGACCCAGTACGAGCCGCTCAACGCCCTGGCCATCGGCCTGCTCGTGCTGGCGCTGGGCAAGGTCACCCACGGCAACCTGTTCCTGGCCGCGTTCGCGGCCGGTATCACCGTGGCCACCTTCGGCGAGCGGCAGCGCGCATCGTTCGAGCACTTCGGCGAGCTGATCGCGGAGGTGTTCAAGCTGGCCGCGCTGCTGGTGTTCGGGGCGCTCATCACCCCGGCGCTGCTGGG
>NZ_QMEY01000055.1 GCF_003315795.1 Spongiactinospora rosea | reverse complement strand
GCGCCTCGATCACCTGTCCATGCGTCAACTCCGCCGTGTCCCGCACCGGGCAGGCCGCATCCACCAGCTCCCGGATCCGTAACCGCGAGCAGAACCCGGCGATGACCGGTAACGCTCCGAGCATCTTCTCGACACTGGCCTGGCCCCACTGCGCACGCTGTCTCACCAGCCAGGTGATATCGCGACGACGATCACCACGGCAACCCGGCGATCTTCAAAAAGCCTCACGTGCGGAAAACGGGGCTAGCCACTCCGGACGCCACGGTCGCCACTGCCAGTGCGACCGCCGCGATTACCGAAAAGCGCCTCATAGGCGAAACTCCCTTACATAGTAGGGTATTTCTGCCTTACCCGGGGAATGATGAGGGATATTTTCGCCACAGACAAGAGGTGATGACACACCGACCTCAACTCCGACGAATACGTAAAGCAAAAAGGCGCAGTGACCTGCTAAGACCACGAATCGTAAAGGTAGCACGACAAAAACGTAGCCACCGACGATTCTCACACTTAACCGGCTGTCACGACACTCCGAAGATGGCTAAGAATTCGTCGGGTGAGCAGGCCATCAACAGCGACTATGCGCCTCCGCCTGTCAGATCGTTGCCTTCAACACACGATTCCGGCATCGAAGGGATGGGATTACGCAGGAGTCCCGACCACCTGGCCAGTGCCCGCCGGCGAGCGGCGACAGCCACACATTCGAGTCGATCGAGCGCGCCACCGCGCGTCTCCTCAATGCGCGCTAATACGCGCAATCACCTTCGCCAATGCTCGGCCGGTTTTTCCAGCGCCAGGCTTGCCAACCTGCATAATGTCCGATTTGAGCATTCCCACTAACACCATTCAGCGGGACATCATCCCACCCTCCGGGCGCTCCCCTGGCCTTCGGCAGTCAGCGCACTCCGTACACCACCTCAGCACGCGCTAACGCACACAACCGCCCTCGCTGACGCTCGGCCTTTTCCCAAGCCAGGCTTGCCCGGCCTGCACTTGGCCGATTTGAGCGTTCCCACAACACCGCCCAGCGAGACATCATCCCGCCTCCTGGGCTCCCCCCTCTGCCCCGACAGACAAGCGCACCCAGCACGCGCTAACGCGCACAATCGCCCTCGCTGACGCTCGGCCTGTTTTCCCAAGGCCGGGCTCCGCCCGGCGCTATCGCCACCAGCACACCCACCTCAACCCAGCACACCCACCGACCACGACCAAGCCATATAAGCACCCACCCTCACACGGCTTTGATGACCACGAACCTTCACCGAATCCGGCAAGCCACCCGCCCGTGCGCCCTCGCGAGATATCGTTCCTGTGTTTCCAGTCGCATCCCTCCAGCCGAGGACAAGATCATCCTCGCCGAACCGCGACAGTCGGAGGCCAGTCAGTGGTTTGATCGTTTTCCAACTAAATGAAACCGCCGTCAGCGCCAGGAAATCCCGCAGGTCAGCAAGTATGCTCCCCGCACGCGCGGGGGTGGTCCGGTGGATCGCAGCCCACATGATGTCCAGGCGAGATGCTCCCCGCACGCGCGGGGGTGGTCCGGTCTCGTCGATTCCGGCATCGTCGCATCGATCATGCTCCCCGCACCCGCGGGGGTGGTCCCACGACCCACGGATTAGGAGTTTTAGGATGCGGTATGCAGTCGAATGCGCGTGATCGCGTATGAGTGCAAAACGCCTTGTTGGCTAGTGCATGCGAGTACACGTGAGCGCACGGTGTGCCCTGTCAGCTCAACTGTCATTCGGCCACAACGCCGTCCCGATCTTGTCGGCCGCCTCGCGCTTGAGCCGCGGACGGACATGCTGATACGTCGCCTGGGTGAACGCCGGCGTGACGTGGCCTAGGAGCTCCTGCACAACCACAACGTCCACCCCCTCCTCAAGCAGCGGTCGTGCTTCGCCTGCCGCTCCGGTCGGTGAGCAGCCTGACCCGGGCTAGGGGGTTGGACTTACCGAGGTGGGAGGCGGCGGTGGCGAGGGCGGGTTTGGCGGTGACTCACCGCCCTTGTTAGCAAGCGCAACCAGTACCACCACCGCCCCGATGACCAACAGTGCACTGCCGCCAGCGAGCGTGGTCCGCCCTCGCTTAGTGTGAGGTGAGACCCACGTGCGTCCTCCGCCCGGGCGCCGCCGATAGTGTCCCTTCACATACTTCTTGGCCGCCAAGCCTTCCTCATTCACCAGGCGAAAGTGCCCTGTGCCTGACGGTAAGCGCACACCCCTGGGCCGTCTTCTAGCCATCGAGGCAGGCCCTTCCCTCCGAGAGGGCACATCGCTCGCTCTGGCTTGAGGGTTGACCAACGTGGAAATCGGTGGCGCGCTGGCCCAGCCTGGTCACCGCGCGTACGGTGAGCGCATGGCCCAGGACGAGGAGAAGCCGATCTGCAAGGTCTGCCTCGGAGCGGGCGGCGAGTGGATCGAGCTGAACGGCACCCAAGCCAAGCACAAAAAGTGGGTGCCGTGTACGACCTGCGACGGGACGGGACGCAGATGACGGACCCGATCACCTGCCCTGAGTGCGAAGGCAGGAAAGGGCAGCGGATAGGGGCGCATTTCATCGTGTGCCCGTTCTGCTGCGGCCGGGGATGGGTCGGCGGCGAATATGAGCCGGCGGAGGCCGCGAGCAAGCCTCCTCCGCCATGGCCGGCCGCGTGGGAGCACAAGGTCTGGCACGATCCCATCGTCGCCGCCGCGATCTCCTGCCGGTACTGCCTAGGGGCGGGCACCGTCACCAAGGTGGACGAGGCGGCCCGCACGATGGTCACCGCCGACTGTCCTGTATGCACCGTCCCGGACGATCAGACGGTCTGAGGTGCCCCAGTGGCTGCCGCTGAACCGTCGTCGGCTGACGGGACCTGCCCGGGCTTCCAATGGAGGCGCTACGGTGGCTACATGAGCGCTCAACCGCATGGGCCGGGCCCGGCCGCGGTGCCGGACCGCACACCCAAGGCGATCCGGGCCGCGCTCGCGCCCGAGGAACTGGACACCTTTGACCAGGGATACCGTGCCGCGATGGCCCGAGCTACCGAAGAACTCGACCTCGCGCCGGCCATTGCGTTCATCGACCAATGGTGGCCCCTCGCTGTCCTACGCGCTCACGGCGAGCATGACCGTGTGATGACAGCGGCGGCTCAGCTCCAGGAGCGCGCGGCCCGTGGCGAGGACCTGGGGACGATACCGCTGGATGAGGAGTTCCGGGCACGCCTGCGCGCCAGGATCGATACCGTCGGCTAGGTGTACCGGGTCGAACTGAATCCCGACGTCGCCGAACAGGTTGAGGCGCTTCCTGGGTCGGCGCTCGCGCCGTTCATGGAGGTTTGGACGACGTTGGAACTCAACCCGTGGGGGTTTCCGCCGTACAACGAGGCGAATCCGGACGGGGCCATGCGTGCCCTCCTCTGTGGTGATCACAAGCAAGGCTTCGCTGTCTTCCTCACTCTCGAAGGAAAGCGGCGAGTTGCCATTGTCAACGTGAGATGGGCCGACTGACGGCGGCTATCTTCTGGTGTCAGGGTTCGCATAGCGCCAGGCCTGCGTCGTTCAGAGGGCCGATGGACACCTTCGCCCCCGGGGGCGGTGGCGTCCTCGCGCCACATCGGATCGCCAGGATGGAGGGTGCGGTAGCGGCGACAGCGCGCCGGGCCGCAGGCTGCAGTCTCCCGCGCCTGCGAAGCCGATCCCGTCTCGCCTGTACCTGTACGGTGCCGCCTTGCCGTGCATCCTGCCAGGACGAGGGTCCACCGTGAGCATGAACGCGTCAGTGGCGGCTGGCATCCTGGCTGCGGGGTGGATGTTCCGCAGGGGGTAGCGGCCCGTTGGGACGGCCATGGGGGCAAGCGTAGGCACCGGTCCCCAAAAGGACCGGGGCCGTTTCGATACGGCCGGCGTTACTCGCCGGCGATCACCGTGTGCATCCAGTCCAAGCTGCCTGTCTTGAGGATCGAGTCGGCAAGTCTCTTTGCTGACGCGGTGTTCAGTGCCGACAAAGAGCTGTCGATCCACGGCTGCATGTGCCCATGGCCCTGGTCGCGGTACTCCACCGCTTGTATCAGGCACTCCAGCTTGTCGGCGTCCCGGCCGCACTGGGCCTCAAGGGAGGTCTTTTCCTCGTACTCCCCAACCGCCTTGCTCAGCATTCGGGCCACCACTTCGGGGAGGTGCCGGGTCTGGTCGGCCGTCACCTCTTCGTTGGGAGGGCAGGTCAGGTAACGCTTGCTGACGTAAGGAATGTCCATGATCCGGGTCTCCTGTGAGTCGTGAAAGAGGCACAGGAAGGCCGCACGCTCAGGGTCTGCCCCCTCCATCGCGGCAATGACGCTCGCGATTACCGCCGTCCGGAACGAATGCTCGGCAATGCTTTCCGGGTCTCGTACGCCCGCCACGAGCCATCCGGTGCGCTTGTATCGCTTGAGCAGCCCGATCTCGAACATCAGATCGGCGATGGCACTCATATCGTCTTTCACCGCACGCCCCTCACTGTCGCCGGATCATTCGCACAGCGTAAAGGACCGAATCCAGTTTCCGCTTCGATCCCGGTGAGACCGTTCCCTCATCGAGGACCCGGCAGACGGCGGCGGTGAGGTCATCCGCGGCTGGAGGAGCCAAGGCAGTGGGCCGTTTTGAGATCAGCGCCCACAGAGTGTGGACGATGACGTCGATATAGGGGTTCTGTGCGCTTAACCGGTCGATCAGGTGTCGTGCGAGGCGGGCTCCTCCCCAGGAGTCCGGGTCCATCGTGATCATGAAGGTGTCGCTCCACTGTGACTCGCCGATCTCCCCGATCCAGTACGCCCAGTAGTTCAGGTTGGCGACTTCGCACTGCTCCTCCGCGAACCGGGTCTCGACGAAGCGCGGCAGGGCGTCATGGTCGCCGAGCCGCGCCAAGCTGTGAGCGCCTGAACGGGCCACCGCCCATGACGGCGTCCACATGCTGGATCGATCGAGTCGCCGTTCCTCCGCCCGCTGGGTGGAGATCAGCCACTCGGCGATCTCCCCGCCACTGTCGAAGCTGGCGATGTAGTGCGCTTGCCTCCGGAGGAGCATCCCACCCTCGCCTTCGGGGTCGGCGCTCTCGGCCACCTGCCTGAGATGACGGAAGAAGTGGGCCTTCTCATCTCCGTGCAGAAGCGGCGCTCCCGCCACCGGACCTCTGCGACTGATACGCGCCGTCGCCGCCTGCAGCCCCACCGGCGGGATCGTCGTGAACGGCCATGCGAGCAGTTCCGTGAACGGGCCTGTCATCACCCATGAGGAGAGCGGATGATCCGTATCGTCCACTTTTCCCGGATCGCTATTAAGGATATAGGCGACGAACCGGTCTGCTTCCACGGCGAGGTCCAAGTGGAACAGCATGAGCGAGTCCACGCCGGAGCGCAGCATGAGTGATCTGAGCCGTAGGTAATTGCCAGTGGCGATAGCCATAAGTGGCCTTCGCCCGGATTCCCAGCTTTGTACTGTTGTCTGGTCAACCCTCAGCGTCTCGGCCATTTGTTCCTGAGTCATCCCAATCGACTCACGAAGGATCTTCAAAACGTAGCCCGAGATGCGGCCTTCTCGACCCCTGTCAGCGATACCCCGACCCGTGGTCAAGGTTCCTGCGCCATGAAACGAGGCCAAGATGATCGCCTCCTGCTGACACTCGTACTCCGGGTCGGTTCCGAAGTATCGACGCTGCTCCTACTGTCACTAGCGGTACCTGACTTTACTTCCCCCCTGAAGGTGGAACCGCGATTTGCGGGGCCGACATCAATGAATCGGCCCCGCACACGGTGAGGACACACCGGCACGGGGCCTTGATCGCACGTAGGAGGTGCGACCCGATGGAAGAGAATACGCCGCCGCCAGACCCAGCGGTAAGCGGGTCACCGGAATTCACCCGAAATGGACTGAATGCGACGCGCGCCGATGATTACCCCTGTGACGGCATCGCCACCCCGGCAACAGCACCGAAAAGCGAGCCCGCCTATGAGCGCGGGCACCTGTTCGTCTGGGACGTCGAAGCCGGTGCGAGCGGGGCGAGCGGCGTGACGGACAGCCGATACGGTCACGCGCGACAGGAGATGCTGCGTGCTCTGGACACCTATCCCTGTGGGCGCGGCCGGGTGCGGCATGCCTGGGTGCCTGCGTACGGCGGGATCTACGACTACGGCGCGACCCTTGTGACCGCCTACCGAACGGAAAGGGTCTCCTGCCTCGTTCGCGGCGACGCCTGGGACAGGGCCGCCTCCTATGACCTTGACGACTCGGCGCGGCAGCGCGGTTCGGACACTGCCCTGCCGTACGGCACCGGGCGGTCGGTGGCCCCTGGGCGCGGGCAGCCGGATCTCAGACGGCCCGCCTGCCTGCGTCTCCCTCTGGCGAAGGCGGGCCATAACCGATGACGCCCACGAACTGGCGCAGGAGCGTGGCGCGGACCCCGCAGCACCACACGACCGGGTGTACCCATAGGCGCGGCCGGGCCGGGACCAGGGGCTCCAGCTCCGGCCACGCTTCCTTGATCGAACACGGCGGCGCGGCGAGGGAGCCTGGCGCGCTGTCGTGCCGTACGGCGGGACGGCGCGGGCCCGCCGGGCGCGGGCGGGTCCGAGGTGATCTCCTCGCCCGCGCCACCCCACAGTCTGCGCGGCGGCCCCCTTCCCATCACCCAGGGCCATGCCGCGCCGCACGGTGAGCCGGTAGCCCCCGTGCCTGCGCGGGCGGGCGCCCCACAGCCCGCCCGCGCACTCCACTCAGAGGCGTGCAGTGGACCGCCTGAGCCTGTGGGAAGGCGCCCACCTCGCGGCGATCGAGACCACCTTCCCCGGCTGGCGCATCCTCGTACGCAACCGCTGCTGGTGGGCCACCAAGCACACCCCGCCCACCCCCGCCCAGAAGACCGCCGGAGTCCTGCACCAGTTCGCCCGGCCCGGACCGCTGGAACTGGTGGCCGCGCTTACCGATCAGCTCGGCATCCTCAGCCGAATGGGCGCGGCCTGAACCACAAAGCACCACACCGCCGTAGTTACCGATCAGCATGGAGCCGACATGACCACCCTGGCCACCGGGCCTGAGTACATCGCTTCCCCCCGGAGCACGATCCGAGCGGACCTGTTCGCCCGGCTCGTCGCGCGCATCGCCGATGAGTACGAGATGCCCGCCGAACGCGCGACGCGCGTCATGGAACAGGCGCTCGCGTTCCTGATCGCCTGCTCGATCCACCCGCACGCCGGCCTGTCCCCCTCCCCCGAGGTGGACAAGGGCTGGCACGCGTTCCTGCTGTTCACCCGCGAGTACGGCGAGTTCTGCCAGCGCTACGCGGGACGCTTCATCCACCATCACCCCGGCGAGCCGGATAGCGGCGTCACGAGAGTCGGGGCCGCCGTCGAGGCGATGCGCGCGGTCGGCCTGCCGGTCGATGCCGAGTTGTGGATTCCGTCCAGTGAGTGCAGCCAGTGTTACCAGGGCTGCGTCGACGATCCGAGGAACTGACGTGACCCGATTCCAGTGGGAGGACCTTCCCCAGGCCGTCCGCGATGCGGTGCAGGACCACGCCGGGCCGGTAGTGAAGGCCGAGACGGCGACGGCCGGGCTCATGCCCGGGGTGGCCGCTCGGCTGCACCTCGGGGATGGCGGCAGCGTGTTCCTCAAGGCGTGCCCCGCCGATCATCCGGCGGCGAAGCTGTACGAGCGGGAACTGTGGGCGGGTCGCGTCCTTCCCGCTGCGGTTCCCACTCCGCGCCTGCGCTGGTCGAGTACCGAGCTCGGGTGGATTGCCATGCTGCACACGTTCATCGACGGGCGGGCGGTGGACCTGTCGCCAGGGTCGCCCGATGTTTCGGCAGTGCTCGGCCTGGTGGCCGAACTCGGGTCGTACCTCACGCCGTACCCCGGCGACGACGCGCCGCCGGTTTCCGGGAACGTCTCGGCTTTGCTGGCGAAGGGCCGTCACCTGCTCGACCGTGGGACTCTGGCCGAGCAGGCGCTGTACGTTGCGGCGCTCGACAAGTGGGATGTCGCCGAGCTGGAAGGCGCGACCCTGCTGCACTACGACCTGCACGCCGGGAACCTCAAGGCGGTGGGCGACCAAGTGTTCGTTCTGGACTGGGGGTTCGCCTGTCAGGGGGCGGGGTGGGTCGAGCCGGTGATGTTCGCTCCGCGGCTCATCGAGGCCGGGCACACGCCCGAACGCGTCGAGGAACTGCTGATGGACCTGCCCGCGTGGCGATCGGCTCCCGGCGACGGCGTGACCGGGCTGGTGGCGCTGTGGACATTGTTCCGTCTCTACAAGGCCATGCACGGCCCTGAGGAGGTGCGGGATTTCCGGGGCCGGGCCGCGGCGGCCGGAAAGGCATGGTTGAGGTACCGGCTCGCCTGACCGCCCCATGCACGAGCCCCGCCGGACCCGCGAACGACCAGTGAGCGACCACACGAGACGAACCGCTCACCGCGAGCGCTCCTCTGGGGGAGGAAGCACTGGTCAGATGGGGTGTGGGTGGTGGGGCGCCAGGGGCTCGAACCCTGAACCTACAGATTAAAAGCGCCCTTGATCACTACCGCGTGATGCCAGCACATGTCGCACTCTGCGATTTCAGCCACTATGACACCCGCCGGAATGTCCGGCTGTGACTATGCCTGCCGTGCCATACCGCTAACATGCGAGCAACCACCGAGCAACCGTCCCCGGCTGTAGGCGGATCTCTACCCTCCTGATCTACGAAGCTCAGCAAGACACTTCAGCGCGTGGTACGCCCGAGATTCGTTTCATGGCCTTGGATCAACAGTGCGAAGAAGATTGAGCAACCCATCGACTATCCGGTAGTGCTCGTCAGACAGCGGGTCGGGAGTGAAGTGCATGAGCTCGTTACGAATCTTGCGGACATCCTCCAGGCGCCTCAGGAAAAGATCATGGTCAAGATTCCATTCCAAAGCCGACCAACGTTGGGGGTCTTTCAAAAGAAAGCCATAGTCACCGAAGGTTAGATCGGCGGCGCGGTGCACTCTGTTTCTTCTGCGGTCCTGTACGGCTTCTCGGAGATCAGCCACGCTGAACACTTCATCGGCGGCACGCCGGAGCCTGTTCTCGGCTTCCTCGATCAACACGAAGGGGCGTGCGAGCTCTCCGAATTGGCCTGTAAGGTCGGCAGCCGTAAGGATCCCCGTCACGCGCACTCGGTCGGCGTCCCGTACGAAAACGAAGCCTTTGTCATAAATTGCCCTGATCTGATCGAGCAAAATTGCATCGTGATCGACGACCAGGGCCGGAGTGATAACGTCCCGTAAGGATGGGTCGCTCGACGCGATGTGAGCCCGCCCAATCGATTCCCAGCTCACTGCACCATGATAGGTCCCATCCTCGTCAATCACAGCGATCTGTGAAAACTGATATTGCACCATCAAGGTCTTGGCGTATTTCAGCGTCACTGTGCTTGGAACCGAGACCAACTGCGCGGGCAGGCTACCCAAGCGCAACGTCATATGTTCCGGTGCGGATACATCCTCAGTGTTAGCGGCATCCTCGTCACTTTCCGCACCAGAGCCCGGCTCCGTGCCTAGTGGAACTAACGCGATCTCGTCTCCAACGGAACCTTCTGTGAAGGGAGGGCGGGTCGTCAGTCCCTTGGTGGCCAGATCCGCCTTGATAGTCGCGATCACTGCGCTGGTCCGGCGCCGCTCACCCCAGTGCTCGAGCAGCGTACGAATCGTCAATCTACGCGGGTGGGCGAGATCGCGCGATACAGCATCTTCGAGGAGCTCGTCCGAACTAGTAACGACTTCTTCTCCTTCTATGCCTGGATCAGTGCCGACTTCGGCAACCTGAGCAACACGATGTGCGGCATCATTGCGTGTCAGCCCGCAAACGGTTAGCAGAGAACCCAGACTTGCCAGCAAATCAGGCCTGATCGCCGTTCGCGGAACCTCCCGGCGGAGCCAGTCGACCGCACGTACCTGCCGGAAGTCTTCGGACTCATGAGACCGATATTCGTACGGGCCGGTGATCTTTCCGATGGCGAAGCGGCCGGGCCGCGTCCTCAGCGGCATGACCACGAGATCTCCTGCGCGGATCTCCGCGGCGAACCTCCACAGCTGCCCCGTCCAATTGGCTATGACATTGCCTGCAGCCGTCGGGTATGCACTTCGGAGGGCTTCCGAGAGCTGGTCCCGCATCGGATACCGGCGTAGGTCTCCCACCTCTTGCCAGCCGACGATGACGAGACCTTCCTCAAGCGCCCGCGCCTCACGTTGTCCCTCACGACCACCACGAATCATCCACGCTCGTGGCTCGCCAGTGCGCCGAACGTTGTCGTACATACATCTACCCCATTCCATACGCCTGATCTGCAGAATCTTCCAGATGTGGCTCGTTGGGCCAAGAGGAACGCTGAAACATCCCGATTTGTGAAGGTTGCGCTTCCCACGGGGGCCAGATGTCCCGCCGGACCCCGAACATCCGGGCATAACATGGGACACCCTGGCACCTCACGACACGCTCTATGCCGCTGACCAGGAGCAGCGCCCACCGATTCGTGTCCGTTCCAGCCGACCACGCTCAGGCCACTCCGGCACTATGGTGACCGCCTACGCCTCGGTCCTGCCCGGCCTACTGCCACAACGACCGCATATAGTGGGGTGACCACAAATCTGATCACGCAGCCTGTCGGCGGGGTCGCCCTCAGCGGCGGTGACGTTCGCTGCGGATACGGGCTCGTTCGCAGCGTTGGGCGGCCAGCACGTCGGGATGGCGGGCGTTGGCGTTGCGCCACCACAGGTAGGCCTGCAATCTGCCAGCCAGGACGACATGGTTGGGATGGTCGGAGCCGGCGATCACGAAGGTGCGCAACGGCCCCGAACTGCGGCTCGATCGGATTGGCCAAGGAGGCGTAGGTCGGACTGAAACACAGTTCGACCTTTTGTGTGGTGGCCCAGGTGCGGATCGCCGGTGTCTTGTTGGCCAACAGGTTGTCCAAGACGATGTAGACCGGAGCACCGTCCAGGCGGGCGGCGCGGATCGACTTCAACGCGGCCCAGGTCTTGACGCCGCTCTTGCTGCGCCGGGTGAGGCCCCACAGGGCGTCATCGCCCAGGGAGTAGCAGCTGTGGAAATAGCGCACGCCGTGGGTGCGCCTATAGGTCGCCGACAGCCGTGCGGGCAGGCCACGCCGTGCCTATCCGGCGCCTGGGCAGAGCCCGATCGACAACGGCCCGAACTGGTCGAAGGCGAAGCAGCGGTTCGGGAAGCGGGCGGTGGCCTCCTCGATCCGGTCGAGTTTGGCGTCGAAATCCAGGTCGTTGGAGGTCTTCCAGGTGCGGGTGCGCTGGAAGGTGACGCCGTTGCGGTGCAGCAGCCGGCGCAGGTGCTCGTGCCCGATGTTGATCGGCCGGTCGCTGTGGCGGGCCAGGTGGTCGGCGAGTTTGCGCAGGCTCCACTGGGGTGAAGGGAAGTCCCAGCGGGCCAGGCGGGTGGTGGCCGTCGCGACGATGAACGCGATGTCATCATCACTGGTCAGGCGGGGACGGCCTCCCGCCCGCCGAGGGCCGGCACGGCCAGCCCCGCTCGTTGAAGGCGCGGATCACATCGTGCACGGTGTCTTCATCGCGGCGACCAATCGCGCGACCGCCGGGGCAGGAGTACCGGACGCCGACGCCATGGTGATCACCGCCCGGCGCATCCGGATCGATCCGTGCTTGCCTCGCCGCACGATCTGCTGCAACCGGCGGCCTTCGTCCTCGGTCTATCGCCGTGCCCTGACCGGCTGTGCTTCACGCACCTCAGCCTCGATGGCACAACATGTGTGCATCGAGCCTGGCCAATCATCGGCTCACCTCCTCCGGACCCGGTGAACGTTCATGGACGCCCCACTAGTGTCATGCGCCAGAAATTCGTCGCATAAATATGTATGCTCGTTGTGTGTCGACTCCAGGTCCATCCGCAGTGGAGATCCGGCTGACCGATGCCGAACGCGCCCGGCTGATGGCCGTGGCCGCCGACCCGTCGAGACTGGCGATCAGAGCACGGATCGTACTGGCGTGCGCGCAGCCGGGCGCCACTAACGCGCAGGTGTCGCGCGACCTCGGGGTGTCGGTGCATACCGTGCGCAAGTGGCGTTC
>NZ_QMEY01000054.1 GCF_003315795.1 Spongiactinospora rosea | reverse complement strand
CGTGGCTGGGTGGCCTACTTCAAGTACGGGCACTCCGCCGAGCGCTTCAGCAAGATCAGGCAATATGCGCGGATGCGGCTCGCTTTGTTCATCAGCAAGCGGCGCCGTGCCAGCAAGGGGTTCGGCTGGCGAACACTGGTTGCCTTGTCGCCGAATGAACTCGGCCTGATCGGCATGTATGGAATCGTCGTCTCGCCCTGGCCCTTCAAGGACTGGCGGGTGAGGCCGAATGCCGGCGGTGAACGACGTCGGTGAGCCGGGTGCGGGAGAACCGCATGCCCGGTTCGATGCGTCGGGAGCTGGAAACGGAGCCACGAACCTGGCCATGGTCATCGGGGAGAGCACAGCCGACCGGGAAACCGGCGGAAGAAAGGCCCCGAGCCCTACCGTCAGGAGAAGCCACCGCGCCAGCTCCCGACCCTACAACCTCAGATTCCCTGGTCAGAGGCGGTAAGCGAGATACCGTATCCACGTGACCAGGCGTCCTGCCAGGACACCAGCCCCGGTCCGATCCCGGCGGAGGCACCCCTGACCTGGTCCAGGCGACCGGTTGAAAAAGGTTCAGTGCTGTGTGTTTCGCCGCACGCGTCGCCCGCCATTCACGAATCAGGGCGGATCACTTTGCCAAGGGGGTCAGGGTGGTCAGGTGGGTGCGTAGGACGGTGAGCATTGTGGGGGTGTCGAGGCGGGTGGGGTGGAAGGCGGCCTCCAGGGCGAGGCCGTCGATCAGGGCGCAGAGGCGGCGGGCCTCGGTGGGGATGTCGGTGTTCGGGTGGAGGCGGTAGTCGCGGTGGGCGCCTTGCAGGATGCGGGTGGTGAGGGTGAGGAGACCGTCGTAGAGCTCGTCGGCGTGGGTGCGTAGTTCGGGGCGGGTGCGGGCGGCGGCGACGAAGGAGAGCCAGACGATGACCTCGGCGCGGCGTTGGTCGTCGAGGGGCAGGAGTTCGGCGAGCATGCGGACGACGGTCTCGCGGCGTTCGGCCGGGGGGAGTGGGGTCGGCGGGTTGAGCAGGCGGTCGGCGTGGACGGTCAGCCGGGCCATCAGCCGTCCGGACATCTCGCGCATCGCGAACACCATCAGCTCGGTGTGCCCGGCGAAGTAGTGCCGGACCGACCCGATGGCCAGGCCGGCCTCGGCGGCGACGTTGCGGAGTGAGGCCTGCTCCAGGCCCTCGCGGCCGACCACGCGGAACACCGCCTCGGCGACCGCTCGCCGCCGTTCGTCCGGGTCCACGATTTTCGGCACACCGTCTTTATAGCACGGGCATGCTATAGTCGTTTTTGGCATGGTCGTGCCATAAACGGAGGTGCCATGAGCGAGATACTGCTCCCGGTCGTGGTGGTCGGCCTGGTCGTCGCCGTGGTGATACGGCGGTTCCGGGGGGAGCCGCTGACGGCTCGCGACCTGTTCGTCGCGCCTGTGGTGCTTGTCGGCATCGGGGCGTACGGGCTGATCAAGGACATTCGGCCGGAGGGGGCCGACCTGGCGTGGGTGGTGGCAGGCGCTGTGGTGGGTCTGCTGCTGGGCGCGGTGCGTGGTCTCACGCCACGGCTGTTCGCCCGTGACGGTCACCTGTGGCAGCGCTACACCGTCTGGACACTGCTGGTCTGGGTCGGTTCGTTCGTGGTCAACTTCGGTCTCGGCGCGCTGGCCACGGCAGCAGGTACGCCGGCGCAGGTCCGTCCGATGAGCCTGTCCATCGGCATCGGCCTCCTCGGGGAGGCCATCGCGCTGGGTCTGCGGGCCCGCGCGATGGGCATCCCCTTCGCCCCTGAGCAGGATGGTTCTGCCCTCGATCGACTGGTCGGGCGCTCTTCGTCCGGTGTGGGTGGTTCGAGGGCATCAGCGCCCGGCGCCGGTTCGCGTGACGACAGGTCCCGCCGTACGTGGCCGTGACCGGCCCGGCCAGGGGTGATCGCTACGGCCGGGCCTCCAGGCGCCACAGGGACGTGACTTCTGCGGCCCTGGCGGTATGGAACGGGTCCGTAGGGTCGCTCGCCCGCGGGTGGCGCGGTCTGGTGTCGATCCGGCCCGTCACGCGCAGGCCCGCCGCCGTGATGGTCGTCAGTAGATCGTCGCGCGTTCTGAGGCCGAGGCGTTCGGCCAGGTCGGACAGGATGAGCCAGCCTTGCCCGCCGGGATTGAGGTGGGCGGCCAGTCCCTCCAGGAAGCCGGACAGCATGGCGCTACCGGGATCGTAGACGCCGTGCTCGATCGGGGAGGCGGGGCGGCCCGGGAGCCAGGGGGGATTGCAGACGATGAGGTCGGCCCGGCCCTCGGGAAACAGGCACGGGCCTTCGATATCCACACGTCCGCCGAGATTCAGCCGCCGGACATTGTCGCGGGCGCATTCCAGGGGCGTGGGTGATCGTCGGTGGCGACGATGCGCTGAAATCCCCGTCGGGCCAGTACGGCGGCGAGCACTCCCGTCCCCGTGCCGATATCGAAGGCGACCCCGGAACGACCGGCCGCCAAAGGCAGTGAACCTTTTTCAACCTCAGGTTCGCCGGTCAGAGGCGGTAGGCGCGATGCCGTATCCGCATGACCAGGCGTCCTGCCAGGGTGCCAGGCCCGGTCCGAGCTCGACGGAGGCACCCCTGACCTGGTCCGAGCGACCGGTTGAAAAAGGTGCAGTGACGCGCGAGCGACCAGATCGACGTATTCCCCGCGGACCGGCGAGAACACTCCATAGTGCGGGTGAATGCGAGCGCCGTCCAGCGCCGGAATCCGCACGCCTTTCAGCCGCCATTGATGCGCGCCGATGACTCCGAGCAGTTCGCTGAGGGAGACCACCATCGATTCGCGTGGCGAGCCGTACGCCTCGGCGCAGGCCCGGCGGACGTCGGGCGCGCGGCGCAGGGCCAGGGAATGGCCGCTCGTCAGTTCCACCAGGAGCATGCCCATGACCTGGGCACGGCGTGCGCGGGTACGGCGGTGCAGCCCGAACGCCTGCGCCGGATCGGCGCCGTACGGCACGGGTTTCGCGTCAATGCGACGGCCCATCGCCCGAAGCAATTGCCGGGCATTGTGGAAATCGCCTCGCCACAGCAGACCGGTTCCCTCGCGGGCCAGCCGACAGGCGGTGTCGGCGCGCATCCGGTCGTCGGCGAGGACGATTCGCCGGGGCGGGGGTGCGGTGTTCTCCGAATGCCAGCGGGCGGACACTTCGACTGAGACGGTGGTGTGAGATTCGGTCCAGCGGATGGTGGACACGACGTACTCCTCGCGCTCGAACGTACGAAGACACGAAGTGCACTTCGACGAGGAGCAGAAGAGACCGCCACCGCTCGGGCCATCGAGCGGACGTCAGGGCAGGACGGGCTTAACGCTCCCGCGCCGAAGCGCGCGAGGAGACGTCGCCGAGAACCATGCCGAGCGTCACGATCAGCCCTTTCCAGGAAGGAACAACCGCCCCAGGCTCGCATGTCCCGAACTCCGTCCGCAAACCCGCCCCGGCCCGGCCGTTCGCCACCACAGGCCGTGCGGCCACGTACTCGTATCGTCACGGTTAGTAGTCGAACGATTACGCTCTTCGTATACTGGAGTCTTATGAGCCTCCCAGCCTGGCCGGTCGATGCCCCCCGCCCTCGACCGGCGGCGCGGCGCTCGCCCGCCTGCCGGGCCACGATGGAGGAGGCGAGCGGCGGGCCGCCGCCGTGCATCTGGTCGTGGATCTTCCTGCCAAGAAGGCGATGAGCACGCCCGTCACCATCCGCCGTACTCGCCCGGCGCACCGGAAACGGGCGAGACGCGGGGTGACGGATGCCGACGTGGTCGTGGTCGGGGCCGGGATCGCAGGGCTGGCCGCGACGGCGGAGCTGGCGGAGGCCGGCCGTACGGTGGTCCTGGTCGATCAGCAGGGCAGGCTGGGCGGGCAGGCGCTCTGGTCGTCCGGCGGGCTGTTCATGATCGACACGCCCGAGCAGCGGCGGATGGGCATCCGCGACTCCACCGAGCTGGCCTGGCAGGACTGGCTGGGCACGGCGGGCTTCGACCGCGGCGTACAAGATCCAGAAGGGCAGGATTTCTGGGCGGCGCAGTGGGCGCGGGCCTTCGTGGAGTTCGCGTCGGGGGAGCTGCGGGCGTGGCTGCGCGCGCAGGGGGTGCGGTGGTTCCCGCTGGTGTACTGGCCCGAGCGCGGCGCCCAGCTCGCCGGCGGGCAGGGCAACTCGGTACCTCGCCTGCACATCACCCGGGGCACCGGGCCCGGCCTGCTGGCCCCGCTGGAGCGACGGGTCCGCGCGGCGGTCGAGCGCGGCACGGTACGCCTGCGGTTCGGCCACCGGGTGGACGAGCTGATCGTCAGCGCGGGCGCGGTCACCGGCGTCCGCGGCACGATCCGGCCGCCGGACAACCCCGGTCCCACGGCAGGCGCCACCACCGTGCCCGGCGCGGGTGGCACATGCGCGGAGACGTTCGAGATCAGTGCGCAGGCGGTGGTCGTCACGTCCGGTGGGATCGGTGGTGACCAGGCGCTGGTACGCGCGAACTGGCCGCCGCGGCTCGGCCCGCCGCCTCAGCACATGCTGGCCGGTGTGCCCGGGCACGTGGACGGCCGGATGCTGGCGATCAGCGAACGCGCCGGGGCGCGTCTGGTCAACACCGACCGGATGTGGCACCTGCCGGAGGGCGTCCGGGACGGGCACCCCATCTGGACCGGGCACGGCACCCGCATCCTGGCGGGTCCGTCCGCGCTCTGGCTGGACGCCTGCGGTCACCGGCTTCCCGCCCCCAACTTCCCCGGCGTCGACACCCTCACCACCCTGCGGGCCATCGCCGAATCCGGCCATGACCATTCGTGGTTCGTGCTCACCCGCAAGATCGCCGAGAGGGAGCTGGCGCTGGCAGGGGCCGCGCAGAATCCGGATCTGACCGGCGAGGATCCGCTGGCGGTGGTCAAGCGGCTGCTACCTCGGATGACACCGCCGCTGCGGGCGTTCCTGAGCCTGGGCGCCGACTCCGTGCTGGCCCAGACCCTGCCGGAACTGGTCGAGGGGATGAACGACCTCGCGGGGCAACCACTGATCCGCCTGGACGACCTCAAACGGCAGATCGAGCTGCGGGACCGGGAGATCGGCAGGCGGTTCGCCAAGGACGCGCAGCTCACGGCCATCCGCGCGGCCCGGCGCTACCTGGGCAACCGGCTGATCTTCACCGCCCCGCCGCACCGGATCCTCGACCCGGGGGCGGGCCCGCTGATCGCGGTCCGGCTCACCGTCCTCACCAGGGAGACCTTGGGCGGGCTCCAGACCGACCTGTCCGGCCGGGTGCTACGCCCCGACGGCGAGGTACTTCCGGGCCTGTACGCGGCGGGCGAGGCGGCGGGCTTCGGCGGCGGCGGCATGCACGGCTACCGAGCCCTGGAGGGCGGCTTCCTCGGCGGCTGCCTCTTCTCCGGCCGCCGCACCGGCCGCGCCGTCACCCACGCCACCTGATGCCCACGTCCGACCGCCCCCGGTGTCGCACATGGCCCTCGACGATGGCGTCCCACCTAGTGGTGTAAAAGTCCAGCGATCACGGTCATACCTCGCGGACCGGCAAGAACGGCCGTGGTCCGCCGGATCATGACCGCCCGGCCGCACCCCCACGGGCGCCGCAACGGCGAGACGCACGACGGCGGTGCCCGGCGCCCGCCAACGGCGGTCCGCCGGAACGCGGAGCCAGGCGGCATTTCCACCACTCGTGGGGACGCCATCCCCTCGACGGCGGCCCACGCCGTCCTTGGCCTCTGTGCTGGGCTGTCAGGTCGTACGCGATCGTCGGCCACCATGCCACAGCTGTGCTTGGACCACTGGCTCTCTCACAGTCGCTGGTCGGCGGCCACATCGGCGATCGGACCGCGCGCCCGCAGGTGACGAGGGGTTCTGCGGGGCGGTAGGGGAACGAGGGTGCGCGTGTCGGTGATCGTTTGGCGGGCGCGGGCGGAGTGGACGCCGCCTTCGATGGTTTCAAGGGCGGTGCTCTTGGTGGTGCAGCCTTCTTCGAGGTCGGCTTGGGTGAGGCGGAAGGTGGTGCCTCGGGTGCGGATGCCGTGTCGGTAGTGGCGTGGGGCGCCGAGGGCGGCAAGGGTGCGGGCGGCTTTGGTGAAGAAGAAGCTCTCGCGGTCGCTGGCGGCCTGTGTACGTCGGTGTCCGGTCTCGAGCCGCAGACGGCTGCCGAATTCGCCCGCTGCACCCGTGAGCCGCATACGAAGGCGGTTGCCGGTGGCCTGCTATGCCGTTCTCGGTTCCTGTTCTTGGAATCGGGCTCGTACACGGTCGCGCCGGCCGCCAGCCACGTCTGCCTTGGCGTTGCCGGCGTCCGTGTGTGTCCGCGCCCGATCTTCCATCCGCGAGCCGGACACGCACACAGTCGTCGGCGGCCTCCCTTACCGCCTTTGGTACCTGTACTCGGCCAGCCAGGTCCTTCGCCCTCGCACTCGGGTGCCGGGCTCGTACGTGGTCGCTGGCGGCCATCCATGTCCGTCCTGAAGGGCCGCGTGGCCGGGATCTTGGTGGCCGGCACCGGATCGGTCACACCGCCTGGATGTACATGACCGTGTGATGGGAGTTGGAGGCCCGGCATGGTGGGCGGTGGTCCGCCGGGCTTCCGTGCGTGAGCTGATCGGCCGGTGGGGGCCGGTCGATCAAGTGATCTCCGGGTGGGTGGCTTGGGGGCGGAAGGGGGCCTCCTGGGTAAGGGTGGGCGTTGGGCCTAGCCGGTGGCGACCGGTTCGGGGTGGGGGTCGTTGGGGTCGGGGTCGTCGGCGAAGCCGGGGACCCAGGTGATCACTTCGTCGCGGAAGCGGGCCGTGGTGCCGAGCTGGCAGAGGACGCCCACGCCCGCCGCGTGGACCCGGTGGATCAGCACGTAGGACGGGGGCAGGTTGAGCTGCCTGACCACGTTGTGCGGGCGCAGGTCGGCCACCATGGCCGCCTGCTGTTGCAGCCACTCGCGGCTGAAGGTGAACTCCTCCACTGCGGTCGGCTCGATGTAGGGCGAGAGGAACCCGCGTAGCGCGTCGGGGTCGATGGTGATGTGGTCGCGGATGAAGCCCTCCGCGCGCAGCCCGGCCTCCACCGACTCCATGTCGCCCTGGTTGAAGATCCGGGTCAGGGTGCCGAAGACGGGCGGATAGCCGTTGGGCAGCCGGTTGACCGCGCCGAAGTCGAGGACGCCGAGCCGGCCGTCGGGGGTGATGCGGAAGTTGCCGGGGTGCGGGTCGGCGTGCAGCATGCCGACCCTGGCCGGGGAGCAGAACAGGAACCGCACCAGCAGCAGCCCGGCCCGGTCGCGCTCCTCCTTGGTGCCCTCGGCGATGACCCGGGACAGCGGCGTGCCGTCCATCCACTCGGTGACCAGCACCTGCTCGTTGACCGCGATGACGTCGGGGACGTGGAAGTCGGGGTCGTCGGCGAACTCGCCCGCGAAGGCGTGTTGCGCCTCGGCCTCGTTGAAGTAGTCGAGCTCCTCGGCGATCCGGTCGCGCAGCTCGCCGAGCAGCGGCTTGATGTCGAGCCCGGGGAGCAGCACGCCGAACAGCCTGCCCAGCCTGGCGAGCTGGTTGAAGTCGGCGAGCAGCGCCTTGCCCGCGCCCGGGTACTGGACCTTCACGGCGACCGCCCGGCCGTCGTGCCACACCGCCCGGTGCACCTGGCCGATCGAGGCGGCGGCGGTGGGCCGGTCGTCGAACGACAGGAAGTTGTCCCGCCAGTCGTCGCCGAGTTGTTCGGTGAGCACCCGGTGCACCACCGGGGCGGGCAGCGGGGGAGCGGCGTCCTGAAGTTTGGTCAGCGTGGCGCGGTACGGACCGGCGATCTCCGGCGGAAGGGCCGCCTCGAAGATGGACAACGCCTGGCCCAGCTTCATCGCCCCGCCCTTGAGCTCGCCGAGGACCTTGAAGACCTGGTCCGCGGTGCGCTGCTGGATCTCCTGGGCGACGATCTCCGCGGACTTCCCGCCGATGCGTTTGCCGAGGCCCAGAGCCGTACGCCCGGCGAACCCGAGGGGGAGGGTCGCCAGCTTGGCCGACCGTGTCACGGCCCGGCGGGGAAGGTCACTCACCTGTACGCGCGGTGTCACAGCCATCGATCACGGGCACCGACACCACTACCTCCCTTCGCTACTCGCCCGGACGATGTGGGCCTGAAAGGCACCCGCCCGGATGGCGTGCCGCCAGGCGTGGCGGCGCGGGCATCCGGACGCGCCGGTGGGCGTCGGCCGCGCTCTGGGGGCGCGTCGGCCGTGAGCCCGATCAGGCTCCGATCGTCGATGCGACCATTCTTGCTAATGCAACTGGTTTCGGGAACAACGACATTGCGGGTGGACACTCCAGGATCGCCGCCGCCAGCCCCATATCTGCATGACATCGAGTGTGCCGTTCGTCACAATGCTCTGCCTCTCGTCGATCCATGACAACGCCTGACCGGCCGCGGTGGCGGCGACGATCGTGGCGGTCACCGTGTCGCAGGCGACCTCTCCGGCGGGGTATCCGCCGAGCCGCGCGCTCACCGTCGGCCAGGCCGGGTCGCGGTCGCGGCGGGTGAGGTCGAGGCAGCGCAGGCACGCGGTCACCCCAGGCTGGACCAGCGGGCCGACCACGCCAAGGCCCTCGAACGCGCTGACCAGCAGGTGCGGGATCCCGGCCTCGGCGAGATCGGCCACGAGGATCTGGTCCAGCGGCTCTACGGGGGCCAGAATCGCCAGGGCGGGGTGGTGTGCCCGGTCGGCGGGGTGGGAGGCGGACGCGGAGGTCCAGGCGTTGATGCCGGGGGCGACGGCGCGGGCGCTCGCGACCGCGCCGTCGTGGCGGGGCGCGCCGACCGCCGACCAGCCGAGCCCGCCGGGGATGACATCGCGCGGGCGGGCGGTGGCCGTGTCGCACACGCACAGGTTGCCCACCCCAGAGGCGGCGAGGAGCACCGCGATCTGGGCGCCGACGCGGCCCGCGCCATAGACGCGGACGTGCGCCGCGTGCCGCCGCTCCATCACGGCGGCGCCGCCGTCGACGGTCTCGGGGTGCAGGGAGAGTGCGTCGAGATCGGCCTGCAGCCGGTCGCGCTCGGCCAGGCTGAGCGAGGTCAGCGGCGGCGGGAACGCCGCGTCGTCGAGAACGCCGCGCTGCAGCAGCATGCCGATGAGCGTGCGGGCGTGCTCCTCGGCGAGCCCTTCCTTGGCGGCGTCGGCCACGACCTGGCGCAGCTCGCGCGTGCCGTCCAGGCCCTCGATCACCCGCAGCACCGACGGCTCCAGATCGTGGAGCACCGAAGCGCGCTGCGGGTGCAGCCCGAACTGCAACGTACGCGGGTCGCGGGCGACCCTCCGCAAGGCCGGCTTCAGCCGGGGCCGCCGCAGCTCGCGAATGCCGGTGGCCTGGTGCGCACGCTGGTGAGTGGACACAGTGCTCCTCCCTGATCGACGTCGTGACGATGCACCGCGCTCCGACCGGCTTCGAGCGGTCGCATTTCGCGGCGAGCCGCCAGGATCGCACGCCTTGCGGCACCCGCGAGCCGACCAACCCCCAATCTGTGGATAACTCCATTTGCCCAGCTCACGGCCTGTGGATAACGCCAGGAGGCGGCTGACCGGGGGGCAAATCTCAACAGAACGGGCGTGCCGTCCCGGGTGCGGGCGCTGTAGGTGTTCCAGTGGCGTCGGGACTTGTGATTCAAGGGCGTCCAGAATGATCCGGGACCGTCCGGAATCGCCAGGACGGAGGCGAATGCCGATCAAGCCGTCTTCTCCATGGCTCCTCGCCACTTGTTGCCATGACACTACTTTCCGCAGTCATGTCAGCATGGTTCAGCATGCTTCAGCATCGTTCGCATCGTTCAGCATCGTCCGGCCGGTGAAACCGGCGGCGCGAATCCCGGGCGCGAATCCCGGGCGCGAAACCGGCGGCGCGAAAACCGGCCGGTCCGAGGGTGTGATGATCGGCCGCCCTTTGATCTGTTACTCCCGCGCCTGATCGCGATTCACCATGGGTTCCGATGATGTACGCCGACGCGCCACGCAGATCATCTTCCCGATGGCTACGATCAAGCCACAGGTCGGTGCCCAAGTGATCAAAGGGGCCTCTGGCCTGCGGCGGCGCGCCCGCCGTACGCCGGATTGAATTGATCAAGGGGGTGGCGCGGAGCGGACCGGATCATTCATGACGGCGGCCGGGACTCGGGTAACTCGGAGGTTTTGGCAAATGTCCCGTCTATAGCGATCTGGTGTGGTTGAACATTGAGCGAACGCGGACTGACCAGCGAGAACAGCACTTACCCCCTGTTGGAATTTCCCTTCTCTCGGCTACCGTGCATATGTGCCCCCCGAGACAGTCGAGGTCCGTCGCAGTTCTCGTCGCCGGCGGACCGTGTCCGCGTACCGTGATGGCGACAAGACGATCGTCTTGCTGCCCGCCGGGCTCAGCCGTACCGACGAGGAACAGTGGGTGCGCAGAATGCTCGACCGCCTGGCCGCCAAGGAGCAGCGCAGGCGGCCTTCCGACGCCGAATTGCTGGCGCGGGCACGAGATCTTTCGGCGCGCTACCTCGACGGCAAGGCCGACCCCGTGAGCGTGCGCTGGGTCGAGAACCAGCGCCACCGCTGGGGGTCGTGCACCCCCGACCACGCCACCATCAGGATCTCCACCCGGTTGCGGGGCATGCCCTCCTGGGTGGTCGACTACGTGATCATTCACGAGCTGGCGCACCTGCTCGTGCCGAGCCACGGTCCGGGGTTCTGGGCGCTGGTCGAGCGCTATCCCAGGTCCGAGCGCGCCCGCGGTTACCTGGAGGGCTTCTCCGTCGCCTCGCAGGGCTCGGCCGAGGAGTACTGACCCCTCAGGCCGATACGCTGCCAGGCGTGCAGCGAATCGCGGCCGTACTGGTCACCCCCTCGACGGGAAAAGCCGCGCCGCCGGGCGTGGACCCCGGCGCCTTCCTCCATGCCGTCGCGGAGGACACCTACGAGGTCGCCGCGGGCCTGGAACTCGTCACACCCGCCGTGGTGAGCAGCGTCCCCGGCATCGAGGACATCACCTGGCCGGGCACTCCGGTGGTGAGCTTGCCGCCACTCGGCGGCGCCGAGCTGGTCAGGGCCGCCTTCGAGGGCATCGCGAAGGTCGCGCCGGAGGCCGGGGAGGCGGTGCTGATCAGCGCCGACGCGCCGGACCTGCCCTCCCTGCTGATCGGCAAGCTGTTCCGCGCGCTCGGCCGGGCCCAGGTCTCGGTGTGCCCCGCGCACGGCGGCGGAGCGGTCGCGCTGGCCGCGCGCCTGCCGTACCCGGAGTGGGCCGACGGCGGGATGGACGCCCCGGACGTACTCGCGGCGCTGCGGGCCACGGCTCCCGAACGCCGCGCGGTCGCCACCGGGCCGGGCTGGCACCGCCTGCGCCATCCTGGCGACCTGAGCCTGCTCGACCCCGGCCTCGAAGGCTGGGAGAACACCCGCGACCTGCTGTCCGGCTGACCGCGCCTCAGCTCTCGGGCAGCATCAGCTCGGCGAAGACGGCGCGGTGGTCGGTGCCGGGCAGGGTGTGGATGCTCACGGCACGCACGCCCGCCCGCCGGTCCGCCAGGATGTGATCGATGGTGATGATCGGCGGGACCCGCCGGTTCGCGGGCCAGGTCGGCGTGAGCCCTTCGCCCGCCTGGTCCGCCGCGTCGGTGTACCCGCGCGCCAGCAGGCGGCGCAGCATCGCGTGGTCCAGGCTCGCGTTGAAGTCGCCGGCCAGGACTCGCAGGGTGTCCTCGGTGGCGGCGGGCAGCCGGTCGAGCCCCGCCGTCCACTTGGGCACCTGGTCCCCGATCGGCGGTACCGGATGCACGTTGACGACCTGCACCGGGTCGCCGCCGGGGAGGGCCACGTCCGCGACGGGCATCTTGTGCTGAACCGGCTGGAACAGGTCGGTCACCGGCGTGAGGGGATGCCTGGCATAGATCCCGCCGCCACTGGCGCCCCACTCCGCCTGCAGGTGCCTGTGCGGCATCAGGCGGGCCAGCCCCGCGGCGTCCAGCGCCTGGACCCCGCGCGGAGTCAGCTCCTGCACGCTGATGACGTCGGGATCGAGGTGGCGTACCAGAGCCAGCACCTCGGCCGGGTCGGCCTGCCCGTACAGCATGTTGATGGAAAGGACCTTCAGCGTCCGTCCCGCGGACGCGGCGTGCGCCGAGCCGATCGCCCGGGGCAGCACGCTGAATCCCAGCGCGGCGGCCGTCACGACCGCCACGGCGGTCGCGATCTTGCGCCTGGACAGCGCCGCGAGGAGCACCGCCACCAGCGAGGCCGCCGCCGCGTATGGTGTCGCGGTCATGATCTGGGTGCCGAGCGACCCTCGTTCCAGGCCCGCGACCCGCGCCACCGCCCAGATCGCGAACGGCACCACCACGATCCATGCCAGTGCTCGTGGAACGCGCCAGACGCGACGCCGCCGTGGCGTGACGATCACGCCTCCGACCGGCTCTCCGGCCTTCCCCTTGGTGAGATCCACGTCCGTGGTGCCCCATTCGTTCACGAGCCCGGCTCGACGCCCTCTGTGACGGACCCTAGTGTCATGCGCCAGAAATCCGTCGTAGATATTTAGCGAGGGATTCGAGGATCTCCTCGGCGGTCTTCTTCCACACGAACGGGCGCGGGTTGTCGTTCCACTGGTCGATCCAGGCGCGGATGTCCTTCTCCAGAGCTTGGACGCTCTTGTGCACTCCGCGCCTGATCATCTGATCGGTCAGGAAGCCGAACCACCGCTCCACCTGGTTGATCCATGAGGACCCGGTCGGCGTGAAGTGCATGTGGAA
>NZ_QMEY01000053.1 GCF_003315795.1 Spongiactinospora rosea | reverse complement strand
CCCGGCCGTCCGCCGTCGATCACCGTGGACCAGGTCGAGCAGGTGGTGGTGGCGACACTGGAGCAGACGCCGAAGAACGCCACGCACTGGTCGCGCACCTCGATGGCCGCCCGCAGCGGGCTGAGCAGATCGACGATCGGGCGGATCTGGCGGGATTTCGGGCTCAGACCCCACCAGGCCGACACGTTCAAACTGTCTGCCGATCCACTGTTCATAGAGAAGGTTGTCGACGTTGTCGGGCTGTACCACAACCCGCCCGAGCGGGCCGTGGTGCTGTGCGTGGATGAGAAATCACAGATCCAGGCCCTGGACCGGTCGCAGCCGGTGCTGCCGATGATGCCGGGCATGCCCGAGCGGCGTACCCACGATTACGTCCGCAACGGGATCACCAGCCTGTTCGCCGCTTTCAACGTCGCCGACGGCAGGGTCATCGGCGAACTGCATCGCCGGCACCGTGCCGCCGAGTTCAAGAAGTTCCTGGTCACGATCGACAAGACCGTGCCGGCCGGGCTGGAGGTCCATCTGGTCTGCGACAACTACGGCACGCACAAGACCCCGGCGATCAGGGCGTGGCTGGCCGGTCATCCCCGTTTCCACATGCACTTCACTCCGACCGGGTCCTCATGGATCAACCAGGTGGAGCGGTGGTTCGGCTTCCTGACCGATCAGATGATCAGGCGCGGAGTGCACAAGAGCGTCCAAGCTCTGGAGAAGGACATCCGCGCCTGGATCGACCAGTGGAACGACAACCCGCGCCCGTTCGTGTGGAAGAAGACCGCCGAGGAGATCCTCGAATCCCTCGCTAAATATCTACGACGGATTTCTGGCGCATGACACTAGTGTCATGCGCCGGAAGTTTTGAGCTTAAGTGCGCTGCTGGTTTTGGATGGCTAGCGGATTGATCTTGCCGAGGTAGTCAGCGAGGGACTTGAGTATCTCGTCGGCGGTCTTGGTCCAGGTGAACGGCCGCGGGTCGTCGTTCCAGGTATCGATCCATGCCTTGATGTCGTTCTCGAGAGCCTTCACAGAGGTGTGGACGCCGCGGCGGATCAGCTTGTCGGTCAGCAGGCCGAACCACCGCTCGACCTGGTTGAGCCAGGAGGAGCCGGTCGGGGTGAAGTGGACGTGGAACCGGGGGTGTGCGCCCAGCCACGCCTTGATCTCGGAGGTGTTGTGAGTGGCGTAGTTGTCGCACACGAGGTGCACATCGAGCCCGGCTGGCACCGCCTTGTCGATGGAGGTCAGGAACTTCTTGAACTCGATCGCCCGGTGGCGGCGGTGCAGCTGGCCGATCACGGTCCCGTCGGCGATGTTGAACGCGGCGAACAGGCTGGTGATGCCGTGCCGCAGATAATCGTGAGTGCGCCGCTCGGGCATGCCGGGCATCATCGGCAGCACCGGCTGAGAGCGGTCCAGTGCCTGGATCTGGCTCTTCTCGTCCACGCACAGCACCACCGCCTTCTCGGGCGGGTTGTGGTACAGCCCGACAACATCGACGACCTTGTCCACGAACAGCGGATCAGTGGACAACTTGAACGTGTCCTGCAAATGCGGCTTGAGGTCGAACTTCTTCCAGATCCGGCCGATGGTGGACTTCGACAGGCCGGTGCGCTTGGCCATCGAGGCACGCGACCAGTGGGTGTCCCTGCCCGGACTGGACTCCAGCGTGGCGATGATGACGTCCTCGACCTGGTCGAGCAGGATCGAGGGCGGCCGACCGGGCCGCGGTTCGTCCTGCAAGCCGTCCAGGCGCTTGGCGATGAACCTCGCCCGCCAGCGGCTGACCGTCCCCGGCGCGATACCGAGTTCGGCAGCGACCTGACTGTTCGTGCCGCCCTCGGCGCAGCGCAGCACGATCCTGGCGCGCAACGCGAGGAACTGCGCGGTCTTCGACCGTCGGGCTAAGCGCATCAACTGCGCCTGCTCGGCCTCGGACAAGACCAAGTCCGCCTTGCGTCGGCCCGGCCGCGGCTCATCCACCAGGCCCGCCAGCCGGTCGGCCGCAAACCGTGAACGCCACTTGCGGACCGTCGCCACGTTCACACCCAGGTCGGCCGCCACCCGAGTACTTGACGCACCACCCGCACAGGACAGGACGATCTGGGCACGCTCAGCCACCCGGGCGCCCACCCCGCCCGCCGCCTGACGCGATAACTCGATGCGCTCCTCTTCAGAGAGCACGACCTCGACAGCTCGTGGACCTCGATGCGACATAAAAACAGCATACGTACTAACAGCCGAAATTTCCGGCGCATGACACTAGGCGAAGGCAAGCCTGAAGAAGGACTGGATCCCTCGGGAGAGGGTCCGTGCCAGGCTTCGTGCAAGCATCAAGCGCCTGCTCGCACGCTTCAACTACCCCGCCGCACTACGAAGCAACGGTGAGAACACGACATCCGTTCCGAAGCTTGGTAGCTTGGTAGGGGAGGGTTGGGGGCCCGGTTATAACGACGTGAAACATCTTGGGATCTCATGGTTCAAGACACCCGTCGGGTCCAGACGGCAGTACTCGGACGACCCGATTCCGATCACCCCATTTCCCTCCCAACGGATCGCCGGGAGGCTGTGCTCTACCTTTCGCGTTATCGAGGCAAGCGGTTCTTCTGCGGGATACACCTTGGCGGGTGCGGCTGGGAGCTCATGCACAAGCTCTATGGCGACCGTGTCTGCCATTTCGCACATCACCCTGATACCAGAGGGATAGCTCCGAGGTGTGAGCGCCGCCACGTCGGCACCGACAGCGCCGACCATCTCTACATTCATCGTGGATTGACTCATCATCTGGGAAAATCCGCAAGCCCGCAACGGTTCCAGGGCACCATGGTGAACGGCCAATGTACTGACCTGCTGGTCAACGCAAGCCAAGGCCGTGCTGCGATCAAAGTCCAGTTCATGCACCTGTCGCGCGACGCCTGGACGAAAAAGGATGAAGAACTTCGCTCCCGCCTTGGCCAAGTCGACTGGGTCATCGGCCCTTATGCAGCAGAGGCCACGGAGTATCTACTCGATCGCAACGGGTATGCGCTGCGTATTCGATGTGAACATGAAGGCAGTACCCGTGTCGTCAGGGTTGGCACAGAAACACGTGAAGGTGACCTTGAGTGGTCTCGCCTGGAGGAGTGTGAGATCAATGAGCAGGGGATCGTCACACCACCCCTCCGCAGGATGCGTCGGATCGCAGGGCGGAAGGTACCTGAAGTTGTGCAATATCCAGGCCTACCGCTGACGGCCAAGAAAATAGTGATCTACCCTAGTGAGCACAGCACTCGACCGGCAGAAGGTGCCGATGGATTTCATGTCGCCGCCGCCACCGTCCGTGTCGCCGAAAGCGAACCTATGCATGCGTGGATCATGCTGCCAGCTCCTGCCAAGCTCGTGGTGGGCGAGCCGTATTCCCTTCGAGAGCCAGCCTCTGTAGAGGTTACGAGCAACCCTGGCCATTCTCCACGCATCTGGACGATTTTCAGTCCAGGATTGCTTCCTATCCGGCCAGCCGAACAGACAAGCGCGTCTCCGTTGAGACTGCGCCAGCCGGCCACTACACCTCCACTCATTCGACACAAGCTGAGCTCGCTCATTCAAGATATGCGCAGAGCAAGGAAGGCAGGAGATTACGAACTCATCATCCAAACATTAACAGATAATGCAGATCTTCTCAACGTGTTAACCCATCGCGATTTCAAAAAGGAACAGGACGCGATCGGAGAACTTCGCCGCTGGGCGGCTGCAAAGGATGAGGCGCGAGCAAGGATAGAGCAGGAGGTCCGCGAGGAATGCGCCCTACTCATTAACCAAGTTGCTCAGGCCAGGGCGGAAGGGGATCTACCAGAAGCACAGCGCGCGATCTCGTCACTCCGCAAGACTTTAGTACGCGTCTCAACGAGCAACCCAAGATTCACCGTGGAGACCGCGAACTTGCGTGGACACGAGTCCTGGCTTGAGCGAACACAAAATCAAGTGCGATCGAAACAGCGTTACCGACTCTACGCCATAATAGACCGCCTCAGGAAGGCAGAGGTAGCAGAGCAAGTAGATGAGGTGCGCACACTATACAACGAGGGCCTATCCCTACTCAAGGAACTGGGCTCTCATGCGTCTTCCTATGAGAAGAGACAAATCGGCCTGACCTCCCGGTGGCTCGCAGCCGTCCCGGCTGGCGACAGTCTTGCCATCTCACCGCCAACCGCCCCATCAGGCCAGAGGCTCAAGGCTGCCGCACACGGACTGAGCGATTACCTGAGCGCTATCTTGACGAAAACCGCCCGCTCCCAGACGACCATCAGCCTGAAGGACTTGGCGGAACAGGCTGGGGTGACCGAACGGTTATGCACGGGTGCCCTGATAATGATTGATAAGGAATCAGGCGGGAACGGGCCGATGTTGTCTGCTCTCGTCGCTTCGCCAAACGGCGATACAAGACCGGATTTTCGCCAGGTCCTCGCCGAACTCGGCTACGAGGTCCCGCAGACTGACATAGCTCTAAATTATGTCTGGCGGCGCGAACTGGAGCGGGCATACGCCTTCCACGCGGAGCCGCCACGGGAAATGCCAGCGAGACTGGTTCCGCGCAAGAAAACGCCATAAATGGTGAACTTGTGACTACTATACCCCCGCCGAAGGTCGGCGCAACGTCGGCTGCGGCCTAGTGTGCTTCCCGTCCCGTACTCTTGCGTGCTTCCTCGGGAGAACGTCACATCCAGATCCTGATCCTGATCATTTGAGTGTGACGCTTGAGGAAGACTCGGCCGACCGTTGGAGCAGGTACGGCAGCGCCGATCGGCCATAGAGAGGAATCAGAGCCGGATGATGGCACCAATCGCGATCCCAGGTCCATCACCACCTCGGCGGCGAGCTGGTGGCCGAGGTATGTCGGCGACATGTGAAAAATTTGAGCGCCGTTGACAGAGATCCCCGGCTGAGGCCCGGCAAAGGCAACACCTCACGGCTACCAACGACACGCATCCTGGCTCTGACACTTTACTTGCGATCTTCTCTTCACAATCTTTCTGTGAGTGGCAACTGCCGCCTGAGGACCATGTCGGAGCGAGGACCTCCGCCTCGCTTAGTCACCAAAAAGTAATGTCATCGTGCTCACGGGTATGGCCCCTGGAAGGACCGTATAAGGGGGCGAAGCAATGCGACTTCGAAATGATCACTGCGTGGTCTACAAGCGGTGCGGATGCATCGATGAAGCCACCGGCAGGCAGCTCGGCCGGCGGTGTGACCGCCTGGCCGACCAGGAGCACGGCAGATGGTACTTCGCCGCCCAAGTCGACGGGCTCAGCGGACGACGCGAACGCCTCCGGCGTGGCGGCTACGCCACTGCGAACGAGGCTCGGCAAGCGTGGCGGGATATGATCCCGATCAGCGCCGAGCAGGCGGCCGGAAACGGCTATACCGTCGCGCGATGGCTGAACCACTGGCTGGAAACGCACCAGGGGCTGCGCCCCAACACCCGCAAGTGCTACGCCGATCACGTACGACTGCATCTCATCCCGCACCTCGGCCGCATCGACCTGGGCAAGCTCAGCGGGACGTGGCACGGATGTTCAGCGCGCTCGCGAAACGCCGTACCCGTTACGGGGAACCGATCGCCGCCTCTACCCTGCACCGCATCCGGGCGACTCTACGAGCCGCGCTGAACGCCGCCATCCGCGAAGGCCTCCTCCAAGCCAATCCGGCCCGGCTCGTCCGGCTGCCCTCACCGCGCCGCCCCTACCCGGTGGTATGGACCGACCGCAGGATCGCAGCCTGGCAACGCAGTGGAGAGCGCCCCGCCGTAGCCGTATGGACCACCCAGCACTTGGCCGCGTTCCTGGACTTCGTACGCTCAGACCGCCTCTATCCGATGTGGTGGCTTATCGCCCTACGCGGACTGCGCCGTGGCGAAGCTGCGGCTCTGCGCTGGGTAGACCTCGACCTGGACCGGCACGAACTCACCGTGACCCAGCAACTGATGCACACCGGCCAGAGCCTCATCACCTGCCCACCCAAGAGCGATGCCAGCCATCGGACCATCGCCCTGGATACCGAGACCAGCCGCTTGCTGCGCCGCCACGAGCGTAAGGAACGTCAACGGCTGGGCAGCCGCTGGAGTGAGACAAGTCCCGTGTTCGCCGCTCCCGACGGGAACTGGCTCCGCCCCGACCACCTCACAACCCGCTTCCATGCCCTCGTGAGGGCCAGCGGACTGCCGCCGATCCGGCTGCACGATCTCCGCCACGGCGCGGCCACCCTTGCTCTGGCCGCCGGTACGAATCTGAAGGTGGTCCAACACACTCTCGGCCACTCAAGCATCGTGGTGACCGCCGACACCTACACTTCGGTCTTGCCCGAAACCTACCACCACACCGCGACAGCGACCGCGCAACTGGTGATCGCCCAAGCACGCAGAACCGCACGAAAGACCCGCACACCAGCCGCCTGCTCATCGTGACCCACGTATGACTCACACGTGACCCACTATCAGCAACAAACCTGCCCGTATGCGGCAAAGCCGCAGGTCGGAGTGGTGGGGCGCCAGGGGCTCGAACCCTGAACCTACAGATTAAAGTTAGATGGTCCACCTCCAGACGGATCACAGTGCCCTCGATCATCGGCAGCTCAGCCGAATCCGCCCAGGCCGCACGGCGGGTCAACCGCGGGTGCAGCCGATCCCAAGCCCAGGCGGCGGCGCGCCCGTACAAGCGGGTCTCAGCCTCGGTGGCCACGTCAGGCTCACCCCAACTGCCCCGGTCACCGAAGACGAACTCGCCCCCATGACGCGGCGGCCGACCATTGGTCCCCGGCACCCGCGCCGGGGCCGCCCGGCGCAGCACCCGATCCGAACGCATCCTGGCCAGGATCTGGATGGGCAGATCACGCAACAACCATGCCAAGCGCGGCCCGTCATAACCCGCATCGGCCACGATCAGGATGTCGGGGTCACCGCACTGCCAATGCCCGGCCGCCATGAGCCGCTCGACCACCTCGCGCAGCTGGGCGGCGGTCACCACGGCCAGATCATCCCCCGGCGCCAGCCGAAGCGCATCCAGCGGCGCCGTCCACGAGCTGCGGCCCGTCTCCAACGCCACCACGAACGAGTACGGCCAGCCCGGGATCATGATGTGCTGGTCCTTGCCCCGCCCATAGGTGTGGCACAAGATCCGTTCCGGCGAGGTGTGCGCGTCCGGCCGCAACCAGCACGTCACATCCACCGCCAGCACCAACCGCCCGTCTGCCGCTCTGGGCAGGGACACTGTGCTCAACGCCCGACGCAGCCGCCCCACGTCGAGCCGGCCCCGATCCAACGCCGCATACAGCGACCCATGACCTCGACGGTGCTCACCGACCAGGGACAACTCCACCAGCGAACGCACGGGTCCATCGCTGCATAACACCGCCTCGGCCAGCTCGAACGTCGCATCGGCCCGCGCGGTCAGACAGCCGTAGAACTCAGCCCGGAACCGCGTCAGCTCCCCCCATGCATCAACCGGACATAGATCAGGCACACTGGTCACCACGACAGCCCTTGGTTATGGATCTTCTTCCCTCGACAAGAAGAATGATCACCCAAGGGCTGTCTTGTTGAGAAATCTGGCGCGGCCTCACCAGCCACCAAGGTTAAAGATCAAGCTAGTGGTGTGCTCCGGTCAAGCGCGTGTTGCGGGGTTGTCCGGATCGACATGCTTGGGCCGGTTCTCGAAGATCTTGACGATCACCCAACGCTGTCCCCGCCATCCGGCCTGCCGGCCGGGATAGATCTGGATGTCATAGTTGTCTGTGCGGTATGCCTCGTCCGCCACTAGCCCGAACATCAGGCCAAGGTCGTATCCGTCTCCCTTGAACTTCCGCTTATTGCAGCCGTTGATGCGAGGGCTATCCTCGAACACGTCAGGCATGACGTTTTTACACAACCCGGTCATAAACTCAACCGACGGTGGCCGCCTTCCCTCCACCAGCACAATCACGTGCACCAGTCGCTTGTTCAGGTGTGGGGTCTGGTTGGTTCGCTGCCGGCCGTTCGGTGGAGGTGCTGCGTCCAGTGGACGGCCGCAGCGCGGGCAGTTGAGGACACCGTCGGACCTCTCGGCTGGCAGATGCCTCCGGCAGAGGGTGACCTCGCAGGACTCGCAACGAGCACCAAGCGGATTGTGGATCATCGCCCCAGCAGAGCCCTCCAACATGTGGTGAGCGCTCACCCAGGAAGCTTCGCACCCTGGTGCATCGCATGCGCAGAAGATCGGGTTGAGACGGTTGTCGAATAGGTGCTGCGGTTCCAGTGCCTCGTCGGGCCCCGCATCCGTTATGCGCCCGGAACCAAGGCGGACCAGGCTACTGGCCAGCTTCAGGGCCTCCGGCTGATCCGGATAAACGTCAAGGATCACCAGCAGCTTGCTCAGAGCTGACCGGTAATTGCTCGCCTGCGTCAGTGAGTGCGCCTCGTCGAGCAGTTCCTGCGTCCACGTCGTCACCATTACGGCACCTCATTGGTCTTAAAGCCTTGTGGCCCACAGTCCAATTCGATATCGATTGTATGGGGACCGGTCCCCGCAGTTGGCGCGTTCGCCGCACTGGGCGGAGTTCCTGCGCGAGTTCGGCACAGAAGCACCCACAAGGACTTGGCCTCCCGTGCCCGCGACCGCATCGACGCTAATGAGGTGCACCAAGTCGCGGATCGCGAACGTGTGACTTGTGTCCCCAGCGAGCCGTGCAGCGGTGCTCAGCATGGGGTCATTGAGCGGTTGCTGCCCTATGGTGCGCACGATCCCGACCAGACGACGGCCCGAGGCCCGGTGCAGCAGCAGACTCCAGGGGAGGATATCTGAGCCGTCGGCGGCTCGGCTCCCGGCGGCGTCGCGGGCGAAGACCTTCTCCACTCCCACCACGGCGACGGCCTACTCCAGCGGACCCCGCATTTTCGGCATCCATCGAGACCAGAACTGGCTGTATCCGGCTCGCCTGGCTGCGCTCCGGTTGCCACCGTGACAAGCGAGTCGTCGGGCGACCAGCCGTCGGCGGTCCGCTTGGCGATGTCGTAATCTTCCAGCATCGTCAGGGCGGTTCCAGTGGAGGTGTATTCGGCCATCATGGCCTTAATGTCCTCGGCGCCCTGGTGGCCCGGTCGGGACCCAGCGCGACAGCACCGACCACCTCACCCCGGAGCTTCCCCGTACTTGGGACACATGACTCGAGGTCACCCTGATCGAATGCGAGCCCTAAAGATAGGCGCCTGCTGGGGGCAGGTTGTAGCGGCTGACGGCCAGGTACGTCTCCGGCGTCGCCGCCTCGAGGAGCCCCTCGTCGCCTGCCAGATCTAGTTCTGGCTCCTCAGGACGGCGCAACAGATCACTCCAGTCGCTTGTCCCTCCCCGAGCATAAGCGTGGCGGAGCAGGGGGCGCAGCCGGGGGCGAGCTTCCTCCTGCCGCTCGCGGAAGGTCCGCCGCTGGGTAAGTCGCTGTTTTTCCTGGGCGTCGTCACCGAGTTCCGGATCATCGGCCAGCCGGTCCTCGGCGCGCAGCTCCGGGGTGCGCTGGGCAATCGCGAGGTCCTCCTCGTGGAGGCGCTCACAGGCGGCGAACAGCCTCCGAGACATGCCGAGGTGAGCCTCAGTTCCGAGGATGCGGCAGGTGAGGAAGTCGTCGAGGCCCATGGAACGAATCCTGGCGCGCAGGGTGTACCGGTCGGTGTAGTAGTTCGCTGCTCTGCGGGCCTCAGCCCGCATGGCGCGGGTGAGGTCGTCGTCTTCCAGGGGCGTGGTCAGCCCGGAGCGCCGATGGCGCGACGCGCGGTCGGCGGGAATGGGCACGGTGCGCAGTTGTGAGGCAGGAGCGGAGCGCAGCGCCAGGTAGGTAAGCATTTGGGCGCGCGCCGCGCCGATG
Organism: Spongiactinospora rosea; assembly: GCF_003315795.1. GTDB lineage: Bacteria > Actinomycetota > Actinomycetes > Streptosporangiales > Streptosporangiaceae > Spongiactinospora > Spongiactinospora rosea. The sequence continues at coordinate 3,399 of NZ_QMEY01000053.1, read as the reverse complement.
AGGGCGTCGTCGCTGTCGCCGAGATGGTCTTCGAGGTTGCCTGGTCGGACCGCTGACTCGTGGTCGATGCCGAATCCGGCTGGGGTGAGCGGCGGCTGTCCGAGGTGTAGGTCGTGGTCGATGGTGAGGAAGAGGTCGTCTCCGGGCCGCACGGACGCTCCTACCAGGAGGGTGCGGTGGGCGTACGAGCCGAGAATCTTGCTGCCGGCGGCCAGTTGCTCCCACCCCTTGCGGAGCTTGCTGAGGCCCACATCGCCCCCCTTGGCCTCGATCAGCCAGTACAGGCCCTCTGCCTGATGCTGCCCCCACAGGTCGGGCAGTCTATTTTTCGGGTTTTTGAACGTGTTGAGCAGTGCGGGGATCGGGCCACCGAGTTCGAGATGCTCGGTTTGACTAAGGCCCAGCAGTGAGCGGCAGGCCCACTCGGTCATCGTCATACCCAGCCGGTAGGCGGCTGCGTTCTTCGCGCTGCGCTCGGTACTGTACGCGTACACCGGGTTCAGGGTCAGGCGCCGGCCCGCGGTGCCTCGTACGGGGTGCTGAGGCTTGACGGGGTGCATGCCAAGATAGGCATACAGTGGGGAAACCCGAGCGACGAGTTCCCCGTGCGCATACTGCGGCTGGTTCTGCAAGTGCGGGGTGACGTCGCGGCCGACCTCAATGGCGGCCTTGATGATCTCTCGCCAGGTGGTGGTCGAGACATACCAGCCGTCGGTCGCCGGGAACCCGCCCGATCCCGCCCACGGCTTGTGCTTAGCCGTCCGCCACTGCCTCCTGGGCTTCTTTACAGGCCTGTCACGGAAGAGGACCGGTACGTCGAAGCTGTCGGCGTAGGTGAGCGGTGGCTCGTCGGGGACGTGTGCGGGGATCATGTGAATCACTCTGGCACGGGTGGATCGCTTCCGGCACCGGATATGGGGTTGCCGACCCTCCCCGTCAGGGTGTGACCCGCAGCAGACCGCAGCCTTCCTGACCTACGTCCGTCGCCACCGGCTGTACGCCCTGTACCGGCTGATCGCCCTGCGCGGGCTCCGCCGGGGTGAGGCGGCCGGTCTGCACTGGCGCGAGGTCAACGAATCAGCGAGGACGATCGGGATCAACCGGCAATCGCCCAACTCGGCTGGCAACCCATCCTACGCAAACCGAAAACCGACGTTAGCGACCGCGTCATCGCCGTGGACAACCAGGACTGCCACCGATCCGCCTGCACGATCTGCGCCACTGAGCCGCCTCCATGAGGCTCGCTGCCGGAGTCGAACTGAAAATTGTCCAAGAGACCCTCGGCCACGTGTCCTCCACCTTCACCCGCGACACCTACACCAGCGTCTACCCCGAAGACGCGGCCACAGCGGCCGAGCAGACCGCCGCCCTCATCACCCCCCAGCCCCGCCCGTGCCACCGATCCCCGCCGCCCGCACAGGCCGGTCGGAACGGCAGGGGCGTACGGCGCGGCCACGGCGGCTGCCGTCCGAATAGCAGGCGGGTGGGATAACGCCAGGCGCATAGCCGTACCCCTCGAGTTCGAAGGCGGCTTGAAGCCCCAGCCAGAGGCGTGGTCCATGCTGACATGCGGACGTATGACGGTGGAGGCGTCTTAGCTTCCGCTGGTTCACAGGGGCACCCTTGCTGACTCCGATGCACACCTAGGAGATAGGACATTTACACCATTAATTAACAATTTTCTCTTATGCCTCTATCGTTAATCACTTCCGATGCCATGATCCACTTCTAGTGCAAAATTTTGCTATTTTCTCTAAGATGGCATTTCTTTGGATCGAGGGGACCGCGGCGTGCCTTCTCGTAAAGTCATGGGTTACGAACGTGCTATCGAAAAAGCGATATCCGTGTTCGGTTCGGAGGTAAAGCCCAAGCTCAGAGGGGCAGGCTGGCCCGAAGACCAACTGCGTGGCCCTCTGGAGACGCTCGTGAAGGTGGCTGGTCGCGGCCTCGGCCTCAGCGTCACGTTGACAGGGGAAGTCCCACTTGTCGACCTCGACGCGCGTCCTGACTATGCGGTTGAGGTCGCTGGAGCGGCAGTCGGACACATCGAGCTCAAAAGGCCGGGCCTGGGGGCCGATCCGGAGAAACTTGTCGGCCGCAACGCCGCGCAATGGGCAAAGCTCCGCCTCCTGCCGAACGTGCTCTACAGCGACGGCAACGAATGGGGACTCTACCGTAACGGGCAGCGGATCGGAGAGATCGCTCGCCTGTCCGGCTCCATCCGGACCGCTGGCGACCGGCTTGCCCCAGCAGACAGCGGGTTCGCTCGTATCTTGCAAGACTTCCTTACTTGGAAGCCTCAGCCACCCCGCAGCATCGGTCAGTTGGTTCGAGCTATTGCCGGTCTGTGCCGTCTGCTCTGCGAGGAGGTGAAGCAGGCGATCAAACTGGAGAAGGCCGGTAAGCGGACCCGAGTCTTCACGGTGCTTGCCGAGGACTGGCGGCGCCTGCTTTTCCCTGAGAACAGTGATGAGGATTTCGCTAATCAGTACGCGCAGACCGTCGTATTCGCTCTTCTGCTGGCCCGCGTGGAGGGCATCGTCTTCGAGGGCGAAACCATCCACGGAATCGCCACCAAGCTCGGCAAGAAGCACTCCCTCATGGGCAAGGCCCTGGACATCCTGACCAGCGACTCTTTGGAAGGCCTGTCCACGACGCTTACCACGCTGCTGCGGATCATCAGCCCTGTCGACTGGAGCCTTCTCGACAACGGCTCGGGAGACGCCTACCTGCGGCTATATGAGGACTTCCTGCAAATCTACGACCCCGAACTGCGGGAGCGGACCGGCTCGTACTACACCCCCAACAAGGCCGTCTCCGCCATGGTCCGGCTCACCGAGGACATCGTGAGACAACGCCTCGACGTCGCCTCCGGGTTCGCCTCGCCCGAGGTGGTGGTCGTCGACCCGGCGATGGGCACCGGAACATTCCTCCTCAACGTCCTGGAACGCTCCGCCGCGGCGATCCGGGAGGAAGAAGGCACCGGCGCGGTAGGCCCCCGTCTGCGGGAGATGGTGGGTAGTCGTCTGGTCGGGTTCGAGATGCAGGCCGGCCCTTACGCTGTGGCGGAACTGCGCCTGCACGCCACCCTCAAAGACCACGGCTCTACCGCACCGGCGGACGGCCTTCGCCTATACGTCACCGACACATTGACGTTTTCTCACTGAATTTCAGCTGATCCGGCGGTGTTCGAAATGGACGAGGACGAGGGCGGCGCGGACGAGATCGCCGATCCGGCTGGGGCTGAGTGTGGTGTGCCGGAGAGCGGTCCAGCGTTCGGTCAGGAGGGCGAAGCCGCGTTCTCCCAGGCAGCGCAGCGCGCGCTGCAGGGCGTTGCGGGTGCGGTTGCCGACGCTGAGGACGTTGCCGTCGGCGGGTTGCCTGAACGGCACGATGATG
>NZ_QMEY01000052.1 GCF_003315795.1 Spongiactinospora rosea | reverse complement strand
CTTCACGGCGGCCTGCACAACGCGATCACGAACTGCGGGAATCGATAACGGGCGCAACTCCTCCCGCACCCCCGGCTTCGGGATCAGCACCCGCCGCGCGGGCAGCGGACGATAGCGTCCCTCCCGTAGTTCGCAGGCCAACTGGCCGAGCAGCCGGTCCACGCCGTACTCCTCGGCCTTGGCCAGGGTGACCTGGTCGATACCCGGTGCGCCGTTGTTGCCACGCACCGTCAGCCACGCGCGCGCCAGGACGTCTCTGCGGTAGATCTTGTCCATCAGCGCGTGGAATCGACGCCCGGGCTCGGCCTTGGCCGCCCGGTAGAGCGTGTGCTGCAAGGCTCGGACCGGATCTCGCGGAGAACGTCCACCAGATCCACCAGCGGCGGGGATAGCCGAAACGGCACTCACCGGGCCCCTCCTCAACATCGCACGCATCGACGAAGCAGTGGCCCTTCCCATCGCCGCCGGTTGTGTTGTCCGGTCGGCTGGGACACAGTGCCAACGACGGGTTGCCGCCTGTCACATTCGAACGTCTGATGATCGAGAAGAGGCAAGCATCAACGGCCCTGCTGAGGGCTGCTGTGGCATAGGACCGTCTCCACGGTTTGAGGGGATTGACACGACGACTATGTGACGGCGCCTTGCGGCCCACGCCCGCCGCCCCCATGCTCAGACCGCTCCATCTGAAGCCCCCGCGGAAGGACTGCGCGCGGCTCGACTGGTTCGCACACGCCAGAGCGATCGTATTCGCGTGATCGATCACACGCGCGGAACGCCTGACCGGACTTGGATCGATGCAGCCGGACAATCTGAGCCGGGGCTGGAACACAATCTGCGATGCTGCGGACCTGGAAGACATGAGGCTCACGACCTCCGCCACACCTGCGTGAGGCTCCGACTCATCCTCGGTATGCCGCCCCACAACGTCCAGGCGATCGTGGGCCCCCGGACATCGAGGTCACCATGGCGATCTAGCTCGGGGTCGCCATGCAGGATCCACACCCGCCCCCGGCATCATCCGCCAGGAACATGCCGCTGTAGACCAGCCCGCCGTTCTCCCCGCCGGCCCCCGCCGCCCAGCCGTGCGGATAACGGATCACAGCCTCGCTTTCAGAGGCGGCGGCCACCTGCTCACGAAACAGCGCCTCGGCCACAGCAAGGACTCCTCCGCGCTCAGTAACGCGGCCACGGCGAACCGGTGACTGCGGTACGGCATGCGGCCGTGGATGATTCACCCGTTCCATGGTCTTGGGATCGACGCCGGCCGCCTCGGCCAGGTCGCTCACCTGCCCATAAGGACATCCAGGGACTCGGCAATGGCACGCCGGACGTCTTGAACATGTCCATCGTGCAGTGACCCGTCCTGTCAGCATGATGCACTCTTCAGTCGGCTCCCCATACGCTAGGCGCAGATCATCGAGGACGTGCCATGGCCATACCACTCGAAAGGAAATGATCTCCCCAAAATCTCCCACAATAGGAAGAGAGCCCATCCTGATGATCACAAATAAGGCTTCTCACCTACGAGCCGACGCGGGGAATTGAACCCCTGACCTGCTGTTTACAATCCAGGCCCGCCACCATGGTGATGGACTCGCCGCCCTGCTCAACGGTGTGATGGCGTCCGACAGAGCACGGCTCCATGCGGCTGCGTTGCTGTACTTCCGCGCTGTACAGAACCAGTCTGAGCTGGGAGCACACAGCCACCCAGGTTCTAGCCGAGTGCCGGATGCCGTTGGTCAGAGGGCGGACGGCGGTCGATCTGAGCACCCCGAATGCTACGCCGACCTTGCCTGGCAACATCGTGCGCGAGAGAGGGGTAACGCCAGCGTTACCACGAAAACGGTGGACAGCTTCCTTGTCGCGAAGGTGGCCCACGGCGTGGGATTGACTTATGACGAGTTCGCCGCCAGTTCCACCTCAACCGCACTGCTCTTCTTCATCGGCGGACCCGGGCAGCATGCCTGTGGTCTTCGCCTCAGAACTGTCGAAGGCATTCGGCCGGCACAGCGCTGCCGTCACCGCCCTCGACCGGGTGACGGTGGGGTTCGAGGCTGAGCGCTTCACGTCGATCATGGGGCCGTCCGGGTCGGGCAAGTCGACGTTGTTGCATTGCCTCGCCGGCTTGGAGCGGCCGACATCCGGCTCGGTGGTCATCGGCGGGAGCGACCTCTCACGCCTATCCGAAGCGCAGTTGACTACGCTCCGCCGTGACCATCTCGGGTTCGTGTTCCAAGCGTTCAATCTGGTTCCGACGTTGACAGCCGAAGAGAACATCACGTTGAGTGAGCGCATCGGTGGGCGCCGAGTGGATCGGCAGTGGGTGGCGCATCTGGTGCAGGTGCTCGATCTGGGTGACCGATTGCGGCATCGCCCGAGTGAGCTGTCCGGCGGTCAGCAGCAACGGGTGGCGATCGCCCGGGCGCTAGCGCACCGTCCCACCGTCGTTTTCGCCGACGAGCCGACGGGCAACCTGGATTCGCACACTGGCGGTGAAGTGCTGCGTTTTCTGCGGCTGGCCGTCGAACAGCTCGGGCAGACCATCGTGATGGTGACGCACGACCCTGCCGCCGCAGCGCATACTCACCGGGTCGTCTTCCTGCGGGACGGTCGTGTGGAGGCGGAGACGAGAAACCCGTCGACCGAGGACATTCTGGCGCGGCTGGCGCCGAGGAGGACGGCGACGTGATCACGATTGCCTGGCGCAGCCTGGCGACTCGCAAGCTCGCGATCCTGGCAGCGCTGATCTCAGTCGTCGTGGGCTCGGCGCTGGTCACGGCGACCCTGCTGGTCGCGGGAGCCCAGGAGCGGCAAGGCACGGCAAGCGTGACGAGCTGGCGGTTTGGCGCCGTCGATGCGGTGGTCAAACCACCGGCGAGCGTGACGCTCACCAGCGGGCTCAAACTTGACCTGCCGTCCATGCCCCGGCTCAGCCCTGCCCAGATCGAGGCCATTCGCGACGCTCCGGGAGTGACCTCCATCGCTCTGGAGCCGCCTTTTCCTGCTTATCTCGTGAATTCGGACAGCACGATGATCGGCGACGCCTTCACCCGCTCCTGGGGGCATCCTTGGTCGACCGCGATCGCTGATGGCGCCACGGTTGCCGAGGGCAGAGAGCCCATGACCGCCCGCGATGTCGTGGTGGACGAGTCTGTTGCCACGGCCAGCGGTGTCAGCGTGGGTGACGAGGTGCGGATCCAGCTCGCCACCGGCACCGAGAAGTTCACGGTCAGCGGCATCGCCCGGCGCGCGGGCGAGCAGTTCGAGCACGCTCTGTTCTTTAACGGCGAGACCGCCTCACGGTTCGGCGGCGCACCCATCATGGCACTGGTGTCGACAACAGACACCGCAGCACTCCGAGCCGCCGTCCCCAGGCTTGAGGTGATCACTGGCAAGGCGCGAGCGGGCAGCCTTCAACTTGACCTGCGCCAGGCCGAGCTCGCCGGTGGCTCCAACCAGTTTCTGATGGTCATCGCGTTCCTGGCTCTGACGATCGCGATGTTCGTCATCTCCAGCACGCTCACCGTTTCGATTGGACAGCGGCGCCGCGAGCTGGCGATGCTGCGCATCGTGGGGACCAGGTCACGGCTGCTCCGAGGCCTGATCACCTGGGAGGCGATCTTCATTGGAGCCTTCGGCGGGGTTCTCGGTTCCGGAGCCGGAATCGCTCTGGCTGAAGTGGCGCGACGGTTCTTCGTTTCACAAGGATTGATGGCCCGCGGTGCCACGGTCTCTGCTGAGCCGTTCGCCTTGCTGATGGGAATCGGCGCAGCTGTGGGGGCGGCGCTCGTCGCGGCTTGGCTTCCCGCTTGTCGCGCCGCGCGTATCGCACCGCTGGAAGCGCTGCGAGAGTCCGATGTCCCCGCCGGTCAGGCCGGAGCCGGGCGATCGGTCTTCGGCTGGGTCTTGTTGACGGCGGCCGCAGTCTGCATGGCGGGAGCGCTCGCCATAGGCGGTCCAGTGGCGACGGCGGGTGGCGCGACCGCGCTACTGCTAGTGGTAACCGCGTTCTTGCTCTTTATCGGGGCGGCGGTCCTGTTGGGGCCGCACCTGCTGCGCGGCGTGCTGACACCGCTCGGCTCGTTTCTACGTCGCTGGTTCGAGGGGTTCGCCGCCGAGCGATCGATCCGTTCCGACCTGCGTCGAGCGGCCGGGGTGTCAGTTCCACTGACATTGCTGGTCGCAGTCAGTGCAGTGCTGATGTTCCAGGACAGCGCGAACTATCAGGCACGAGCCCAGGTCTATGCCGGGCAAGTGACCGCTGATGCCGTCGTATCCGGCGGGGTCCAGCTCGGTGTACCACTCAGCGCGATCAACGCGATCGAACAGGTGCCAGACGTCGCAGCGGCGTCGGCGAGCGTCTCCTCACGTCTGGTGATCGACACCCCGCCAACGATGCGGTCCAACGGGACCGTCACTGGTGTGGACCCGGCCGGGTTCAGCAAGGTATTGACCTATGACGTCATCTCGGGGAGCTGGGCGGATTTCGGCGAGCACAGCATCGGCGTGTCGCAAATCGTGGCCGAAGAGAAGCAGTGGCGGATCGGCGACACCGTCACCTTCCTTTACCCGGACGGAACACCGGGCAGCGCGGTGCTGAGCACCACCTACCGTGACCTTATGGGGGTCAATGACATGATTCTTCCGGTCTCAAAGCTCGCCCCGCACCTGCTGGAGCCCTACGCCTCGGCCGTCTACGTCGCGATCAAGCCCGGAGCCGACCAGGACACGACCCTGGCGGCGATCAACGACGAACTGGCCTCTGTCGCCCCCGGAGCACAGGCCACAGATCGCAACAAACATCTGGCACAGGTGGCCACGCAGGCGGGCGGAGACAACTGGATCATCCAGTTGGTGGTGGTGATCCTCGGCGGTTACGCAGGAGTGTCGGCTGTCAATGTCCTGGTCAGCTTCACCATGTCGCGCCGCCGGGAGTTCGCCTTGCTCCGGCTGGCCGGCGCGCGACGTTCTCAGGTCGCCAAGTCGCTCCTGGTCGAATCCCTGCTGCTCGCCACCACTGCGGTTGTCGTCGGCAGCACGATCGCCGCGGTGACCATGGTCGGATATGGGTACCTGCTCACCGATACGATCTGGCTGCCCTTCGTCGGCCCCAGCTTCGTCGCGATCATCGCCTGCGCATACCTGGCTGCCGCTGTTGGAACTCTCGCACCGGCCCGAACCGCCATGAAGGTAGGCGCACTAGAGGCGGCGCGCTGAGATCATGACCGGGAAGACACAGAGAGCCGAGCCAAGAAGGACAACGTGACCAGTCCCCCCACGCCAATCGGTGTCTCCGCTCGGCTGCCAGTCGACGCGCCAGGAAATGCGCTGCGTCGGCACCCGGTCCGGCTGCTGGGGACCTCGTGGCCGTGGAGATCGCTGGTCTACCTCGCTTCCACGCCGGTGGTGGCGGGCATATGGCTGTTCACTTCTTGGCCTGCGCTGGCTCTGGCGGGGCTTCCCCTCGGCCACATCGAACGACGGCGCCTTCGGTGGGTCGATCGTCGTCCGATACCCGACCCGCACGTCCCCGGCACCTCGGACGGGTTCGGCGGCTGGGTGCGTCTGCGCCTCAGCGAACGGGCGACCTGGACCGAGCTGCTGTACGGGGTTCTGCTAGTCCCGCTGTCGCTGTTCAGTTTCGCTGTGCTCTCCGTCGCCCTGCTCGTTCCGGCAGCCATGATTGTCACCGGCACCGCTCTGTTCGTGATCCTCGCCCTGGGCGTCGATCCCGACGCCGTTACCGCTGTGTCGGATCTGCCGACCGCGACTGTCAACGAGAACCCGATCGCGCAGCTCGGGTCCGTGATACTCGGTGTCATCCTGCTCGTTGCCGGCCTCTATCTCGTAACCATCGCAGCCGAGGGCCAGCGGTACCTGTCCCGGCTCCTCATCAGTGAGCCGTCGACCCAGTTGACCGAACGACTCGTAGATGTGACCCGCTCGCGTGCCCGCATCAGGTCTGCCTTCGACGAGGAACGACGACGAATCGAACGCGACCTGCACGATGGCGCTCAGCAGCGTCTTACGTCGCTAATCATGACATTGGGGATCATGAGGTATCAGCTGCATCGGGGCAACGAGATCGAGCCTCTCCTCGAACAGGCGAGTGCCGATGCCCAGCGTGCTGTCGATGAGCTGCGGGAGATCGTGCACGGCATCTATCCTTCGGCGCTGCGTGAGCACGGCCTCACCGAAGCGCTCAACGAACTGGCCTCCCGCAGCGAGCACGGCGGACTCACCACCCATATCCAGCTCACCATCCCAGCGGATCTGGATTCGGATATCGAGGTCGGGCTGTACTTCGCCATCAGCGAGCTCGTCACTAACGTCACCAAGCACAGCGAAGCCACCACCATGACCCTCAACGTTGCACCTACACTCCAGAAAACCCTGCTTGTCATCGTGGAGGACAACGGAAATGGCGGGGCGTCACCAGAGCGCGGCACCGGGCTAATCGGTGTCGTCGACCGCATCGAGACCCTAGGCGGCAGCGTCCATCTTTACAGCCCCGCCGGAGGGCCTACCCGTGTGAGCCTGGAGGTGCCGTGCGCATCGTGATCGCCGAGGATTCCGTTCTTCTCCGCGAAGGTCTCGCCACGCTGCTGAACGCCGCTGGACACCAGGTTGTCGCATGTGTAGGAGACGCGGAACAATTCCTTGACGCCGCCCGCGTCCACGAGCCGGATCTGTCCATCGTCGATGTCCGTATGCCCCCGACCCATAGCAACGAAGGCATCAAGGCCGCACACACGTTACGCAGCGAAAACCGGGACGCACGCATCCTCGTACTCTCTCAGATCGTCTCTGGCCGGGAGGCAGCCGACCTGATTTGCTCCGGCAACGGCGGGATTGGCTACCTCCTCAAAGACCGCGTCGGTAACGTCGAGGAGTTCCTCGCCGCACTTGAAACCGTCGCCGAGGGCCGCGAAGTGATCGATCCGCACGTTGTGCATCAATTGTTACGACGGCGCAGCCGCATCGAGCAACTCACGCCGCGCGAAACAGAAGTGCTGGCACTCATGGCCGAGGGCAAAACGAATACGGCGATCGCCGCAGAACTCGTCATCAGCGACGCCGCAGTCGCCAAGCACATCAATCGCGTGTTCGCGAAGCTAGGCTTGAGCGACAACGACCTCGTGCACAAGCGGGTCCAGGCCGTCCTGACCTACCTGCGGCAATGACAGCGACGTTGTTCGCTTGAGTAAGGTACCTCTCCTCCCATAGTAGGCACACTGCTCCTCAGGATGGCCCTGCATCTTTCGGCAGGACTCCAATAAAGGTTACGGGAGTACCGAAAGGGAAAGCTGAGGCAGGGCGCAGTCGACAATTCAAGCAGGACTTCAAAGGCGGAGCCGCCCGCATCATACCGGACAGCGCGCCCGGTCGCGCATGCGGCCGAGGAGCCCGGCACTCACGACACCACGCTCGGAAATCGAAAGAACACGTATCAGCATTGCCTTAAGCCGATCCGTCATCCGATTGAGTCGTTCAATACTCCCCGGCCGGCTCGCCCTTAAATTTCACGGCAGGTGAACACCCAGTGACACGGCCACCCAGCGCGTCCCGGCTTTGCCGCTACCATCTGGAAAAACAGCACCGACCGAGCACCCCCCTCCGATCACTTACCGTCTATGGCGAGCTACTCGATTTGGAATTACTCATCTAGAGCCTAGTAAGCATGACGGGCCTTATGCTACGTTTCCGGCGAAGGACCGAAGAGATCTTGGAGTCGGACCTAGGGGGCAGCGCATTGCCGGTCGACACCCGCTACTTCGATTACTGCCAGCCTGACAGTTGCTTCTACGTAAGCCCGCTTCGCATCCGCGAACAGCCATTTGAGATATCAGTCTCACCTGAGAGGCGCTGGGAAAGATTCGACATCGACCCGTGGGTCTTGTGGCGACCAAGAGGGCACACATTACCTCGGCAGGGATGGAAGGTTCACGCCAGCTCGAACCTCGCGGAAGCGGCGGGCCTTCTTCAGCACATCGCGGCGTACTGCTACGCGAACGATCTGCCGTTCAAGCACCTGTACAGCCTCGAAAGGCTGCTCTCCATCAACTCCAAGTACGCAAACCGCGCGTCGAGTGGGAAGTTCGTAACGATCTACCCGGCCGACGAACACCAGCTACTTGAGACACTTCGTAAACTTGACGCGATCGTCGGCGGCACGCCCGGACCCCGCATCCTCAGCGACGTTCGCTGGAAGAACGGCCCCCTTTACGTCCGCTATGGCGCGTTCACCCACGACGGTGCCATCGATTCCTCCCCTATCCCTCCGCTGATTGATCCGCACGGGCAGCTGCACGAGGACAAGCGCTCGCCAGGCTTCCATCCACCATCTTGGGTGGAGATCCCGTCATTCCTGGCAGAGAATATCAGCATACCTTCCGACATGTCCGCGCTGAGATATCGACCCAAGACCGCGCTGCACTTCTCGAACGGTGGCGGCGTGTACCTCGCGGAAGATCCTGTCTCTGGGACCGACGTCGTCCTCAAAGAGGGGCGGCCATACGCGGGGCTTGACATCCATGGTGTGGAAGCGACCACTCGGCTGAGCCGCGAATGGGAGGTACTCGAACGTCTGCAAGGGCTCTACTGCGTACCTCGGGCGTTTGAGAGCTTCACGATGAGCGAGCACCACTTCTTGGCGATCGAGTATATCGATGGCCTCGACCTGAAGCGCGCCGCGATGCATCGAACTCCAGCGTTGAAACCGCTGTTCAATCAGACGGCCGGCGAAAAGAGCGCTTTTCGCCAGTGGGCCCTTAACATAGCCGAGCGCCTCGACAGCGGCCTCGCGCAGATCCACAGTAGGGGTGTGGTCATCGGTGACGTGCATCCGAAGAACATCATGTTGCGCGGTGACCAGCCAGTTTTCATTGATTTCGAGTTCAGCGCCGTCGACGATCCGGAATGGCGTTCACCACAGGGTGCGCCCGGCTATCATCCTCCGTCCTACCTCTCCGGAGAAGCGGCTGATCGCTGGGCAATGGCCGTCCTCAAACTGGACCTATTCGTCAATCAGGCAATACTTACAGACCATGATGTGCGCAAGTTCGAGCAGCTCCTCTCGCTGGCGGCAGCAAAATTCGATCTGCCGGACACATTCGTCTCAAGTCTCAGGCGTGACGTGGAGCCGCTTCGCAGGATCGAGTCGAGCCTCCTGCGAGAGAACGTCGCAAGAGAGCGGTGGCGACTCACTCAGAACAACGTCGTGCGCGCGGTGATGTCGAACGAGGATGTTTCGACTCGGAGGCTCAGTGACTCCATCGCGGCGGGAATCGTCGCGGCCGCAACACCGGCAACTGAACGGCTTTACCCCGGCGACATCGATCAGTTCCAACCTGGTGGCAACGTCACCCTGGCTCACGGCGCGGCCGGGGTGCTCTACACACTGGCGCACTTCTCGCCGGAGACCGTACCGCCGGATCACGTGGAGTGGCTGATCGACCGCGTCGACACCGTTGACTCTGGCGGACTGTACGTCGGGACGCACGGGGTCGCAGTGGCGCTACTCGCCCTCGGTCGCCCCGACCACGCCTTACGTGCCATAAAAGCAGCCAAGCGCATTCGATCAAACAACGATCTTTCCATCTGGAGCGGTACTGCCGGCACAGTCATCGCCACCCTCGCGGTTGCCGATCACCTTGCTGACACAAGACTCGAGGCGTCTGCGATCAGCGACGCCAAACGTTCGTGGAGTGCCATTGACTCAGCCACCTCGGCGGAGCTGAAACCAGGCTACCTTCATGGGTTGGCCGGAATCGCGCTCGCCTGGATCGAAGTCTACCGCCGGACCGGAGATCGACAGTTCCTAACAATGGCACGCGCGGCGATAACACGGGACCTCGAACGATGCATCGAGACTCACACGGGCACCCTCGAAGCCGACGACAAATGGCGTACTTTACCATACTTAGCGCACGGTGCCCTCGGCATAGGAATGGCGATCCGCGAATTCGCCGCATTCACACCGGACGACGAGCTGGAGGAGATCGAGGAGAAGATCCTCCTCAGCGCTTACTACGACCAGTTCGGTATGCCGATACTCACCTACGGGCTTGCAGGCATTCTCGTCTATCTTCAGCACCGCTCACTCTTCGCCCCAGCAGCTCGGGTTGAAGAAGCCGCGCAGCATCACCTGAAGATGCTCAATTACCACGCCGTGAGCTACCAAGGCGAGGTCGCATATCGAGGGAACCAGTCGCTCCGTCTCTCCATGGACCTCGCGACGGGCAGCGCCGGAGTCCTCCTCGCCCTCACAGGCATGGAGCGCGGCATGGTGCTGCTGCCCGCAATGAAACGGTCCTGATGGGGTGCCAATCAGCCTCCCCCAAAAACGTCCGCGCGGGCGACCCGGAACCCAACGGGAAACGAGATTGGAGGTGAATATCGTGAACAACATCCTGGAGCTTCAGGAGCTTCCCTCCGTCGAGGGTAGCGAGCTCGAGGCGCCGCTGATCAGCACGCTCAGCGTGATTTCGCCGTGCCCCGGCTGGCCGAGCACGTGGACTTTCGCGAACTGCTAGCAAGCAGGGATTGTTAACCAGCAGGGAGGACGTCGGGGTGCCCTCACTCCCTGGGGGCACCCCGACATTTCACAAAGTAGGCACGGCAATCATAAAAGATCTTTCTCCGGCCCCCGCCCGAGCATGCTCATCGGCATCGAGGAACCGGTCTCACTCGATGCCGATGCCGGGAAGCGGGCCCCAGGCATGGCAGGCAACTATTGATCGCCACCGTGACATGCGCTCCCGATATGCGCTTCCATCGATTACACGTATACTGCCCATGTCGACCTGCCTACGAGCGCGAGCACAAGGCTAAGCCGACGGGCGTGACCGCCCGCGGCGAGCCCCATTCATGCGTTCCCTACTTCCGTTGCGTCTGCGCGGGTCTGACGGCAGAGACCTCCTAGCGAGCGCGGGCTCGCCACTCGACCGGTGTTCACCCCGAGCACGACGCGCTCGTCCGAAAGCATGTGTTCGACGGATTCGAGACGTGAGGCTTTTGACAAGGAAAGCCAAGGCCGAATTTCAATCGTAGTATTGGGAAGTGATGCGAAATGTCTATCACAGATGAACCGTCAGGAGACTTCTACCACGGTGTCTGGATTGCAGATCCATTCCGATGGCTTGAAGATCTACGCAATCCTGGGGTCATAGCGTGGAGCCGGCAGCAAAACGCTGACTTCATGACGTTCGCGTCAAGCAACCTCGACGTGAACGGTTTTCGTCAGACGCTCACAGAGCTGGCCCGCCCCGCGGTCCCCTCCCAGCCCATCTGGCGAGGACGTCGGTACTTTCTGACGAAGGAAGCCTCAGACGACCGGCCTGCGGAGCTGTGGGTCGGAGGCCGTGATCGCGGCGAGCAGCCCGTACTGAACACGCCAGGCTTCTCACACCTGCGCGGCAAGAAGCTGACCATGTACCAGCTTTCTCTCGACGGGTCCATCGCGGCGCTCCAATTGGCTGACGACGACACAGAGGTATCCGCGTTGTACATCCTCGACTTGCTACGAGATCGAATCCTTGACGGGCCGGTCGGCGGCACTCGGTACTCGCCGGTGATCTGGCTCTCCAAGCTGAAAAGATTCCTCTATGTCCGAACGCCCGCCGGTATCGAGCAGGACAGCGGTAACGCCGTCTCCGGCCGGCGGGTGTATTTACGAGAACCCAGAACCCCACTCGAACTCGACGTCGAAGTACTCGGCGCGGGCTTATCCCACCCCTCCCGCTATTCCCTGACCGTGAGTCGAGACGAGTGCTGGATAGTGGCAACCCACTCGCCCGGGCCGGCAGCAGCCACCACTGTCTGCATCGCACGGGTCCCTGACCAAGTCCAAGACTTTCATTGGATTTCTGTGCAGACGCCGAGGAATGCGATCACGACGGTATTCATAGGCCCTGACGGTCTGGGTTACGCGCTCACTGACGGACTCCACGACAGCTGCGGGCTCTACAGGTTCGACCTCACAAAACACGTCGGTACCGACAGATGGGAAACCATAATCATCGGGACGCAGCATGCGGAACTGCGCGAGACCACGTTCGTGCATGACCGACGTCGAGGCCAAGATCGAATCTTGGCGACCTGGCTGGCGAATGGAGCTCACCGCGTTACTGTCCACGCACTCGACGGCGCTCAGTTCGACACCATTCCACTGCCAGGGTTCGGCACGGTGAGCGGCATCGGGGTTGACCCGCTCGACAGCTCAACAGCCTGGTTCACCTACACCGACCCGTCACGCCCGCCACAGGTCTTCGAGTACGACGTTTCGTCGGGCGCCCTGACCCCACACGGCACCACTCATCGTGAGCGGACATCCCTCAGTTCGAAGCGCGCGGATGCGCCTTCGCGCTACGGGAATGACATACCCATGCTACTCACCATGGGTAGACCTACCACAGGGACAGTCGCATCGCCGTCAGAAAGACGGGCGCTGATGAGCATCTACGGTGGCTTCGGCGTGACGAGCACACCGCACTACTCCCCGACGGCGATCGCCTGGATCGAGCAGGGCGGGCTGTATGTAAACGTCGATCCCCGTGGTAGTGGCGGTTACGGCCGTGCGTGGCGTGAAGCGGGACTACGCGTCGGCAAGGCTGCCGCCGTTCACGACATCATCGATGTTGCCGAGTGGCTGACGCAGAACGAAATGGTGGAGCCAGGGAGGATATCCCTTTATGGGACCTCCAACGGAGGCCTGCTGGCATGCGCCGCTTCTATCCAGCGCCCCGATCTTTTCAGTTCTGTCACCGCCGTCGCACCGCTGACGGACATGCTTCGTTACGATCGCAGCGCAGCAGGAATGTCGTGGCGAAACGAGTATGGGTCCTCCGCATCGCCTGCCGACTTCACTGCGCTCAGACAATACTCGCCGTACCACAATGTCGTGGCGGACGTGACCTATCCGCCGACACTCCTGATCGCCTTTCAGCAGGACACTCGAGTTCCTGCCTTCCATGCCTACAAACTAGGCGGGAAGCTCCAGTCGTACGGCGCCCGACCCGAGGACATCCACGTCCTCACTCTCCGCGGCGGTCACGGCGCTCGCCCCTTCGACGACTCACTATCCCTGCTGTCCCAAGTCATGGCCTTCGCCTCGTGGGCGGATGCCCGCAAGACCGAGGCAGTTCCCGGAGATCGATCGTCTACGAGCGAGCCCTCGAAATGGTCCAGTCCCAGGCCGGTCTTCAACGACTTGCGGCGGCCGTCCAGTAGGAGGCCGCGCAGGTAGGTCAGGCCCTTGGCCCGCTGATCGCGGGGGGCCAAGGGGGTGAAGATCTCAGCGGCGAACGCTTCCAGCCGCTGCCGGGTATGCGCGAGCTGTTCGGGGGTCACACCCGCAGCGAACCATCACACGGTGACACCGGCCAGTCACAACAGGCTGACCTAACAAAGCACTACTAGTGTCATGCGCCTGAAATTCGTCGCATAAATATGTATGCTCGTTGTGTGTCGACTTCAGGTCCATCCGCAGTGGAGATCCGGCTGACCGATGCCGAACGTGCCCGGCTGATGGCCGTGGCCGCCGACCCGTCGAGGCTGGCGATCAGAGCACGGATCGTGCCGGCGTGCGCGCAGCCGGGCGCCAGTAACGCGCAGGTGTCGCGCGACCTCGGGGTGTCGGTGCATACCGTGCGCAAGTGGCGTTCGATATTCGCGCGGGGCGGGGTGCAGTCCTTGGTCGATGAGCCCCGGCCGGGGCGGCCCAAGGCAGGGCTGACGCTGAGCGACGCCGAGCGGGAGACCTTGCGGCGGTGGGCGCGGCGGGCCAAGTCGTCGCAGATCCTGGCGACCCGCTCGAAGATCGTGCTGGCCTGTGCGGACGGCAAGGACAACAAGCAGGTCGCCGCCGAGTTGCGGGTGGATCCGGCCACGGTGTCCAAGTGGCGGTCGCGGTTCCTGCGGCTGCGGCTGGACGGCCTGATCGACGAGGCCCGGCCCGGCCGTCCGCCGTCGATCACCGTGGACCAGGTCGAGCAGGTGGTGGTGGCGACACTGGAGCAGACGCCGAAGAACGCCACGCACTGGTCGCGCACCTCGATGGCCGCCCGC
>NZ_QMEY01000051.1 GCF_003315795.1 Spongiactinospora rosea | reverse complement strand
CGCGGCGGCGGCGCTCGGCGTGGAGCAGGCGGGCGACGTGGCGGACGAGTGCGTGGGGGACGTCGAGCATGGCAGGATAGGGGATCACGTGGGGCTTTCTTGGTAGTGGATCTTGTGGTGAGACCTCTTCTACCGGAAGCTCCACGTCTTATTTGGGCTGCGGTGTTTTGTCCGCGTGTCTGCCTGTGCGTCCTTGCATGTGTCCCAAAAACACCCACTGTCCGATCTATTTAGGCTGAGAAAACGTCATTGGAGAACCCCAAGGATGACTTCGGTTGGCTCCCCAGCACCTACAAGCCGATTGCCGAATCCCGCAAACAGGCCAACAACGTCAAACGCCACGAACGGGTCATGGTCGTCATTGGCAACCCTCCATACGACGCGGTACCCCAAGGCGCCGGCAAGTGGGTAGAGAAGGGCGACCCCGAGTCCGGCGAAGCCGCCCCTATGGACAACTTCCGGCTCGACGGCAACGGCACCTACGAGTCGAAGATGTCGAACATGTACGTCTACTTCTGGCGGTGGGCTACCTGGAAGGTCTTCGACTGTCACAACGATGCCCCCTTCGGTGTGGTCACCTTCATCACGCCGAAGGCATGGCTCAAAGGCCGCGGGTTCGCTGGAATGCGCCGTTACCTGCGTGAGGCCGCGGACGAAGGCTGGATCATCGACGTATCTCCAGAGGGACAGCGACCGGACGGCTCCACCCGCCTATTTCCCAATGTCGCCCAAGAGCTTTGCATCGCCATCTTCGTCCGCTGGCGAGACAGGCAGGACGGGCCTGCTGTGGTTCGCTATCTGCAAATCGCCGGGCATCGAGATGACAAGCTCGAACGGCTGTCGACGCTGGCGCTCACCGATCCGCAGTGGCAGGATTGCGCAGACGAATGGACCGCCCCGTTCCTGCCACCAGGCAGCGATCTATGGGAGACGAGCCCGAAGTTCGGGCACCTCATGCCATGGTCGTCGCGCGGGGTGACACCGGGACGGGTGTGGGTGTATGCGCCCGACAAAGCGACGCTGGCCGAGCGCTGGCGGCTTTTCCTCGCCGCTGATACCGATGACCGTCGCGAGCTGCTTGGGGAGGCTAGAGACCGCAAGCTCGACAGCATCGTCCCTTCCTTGCCAGGCATCGCCTCGCGCGATGGGGTGACGCTCGAAGACGAGCACCGGCCCCACCCGAAGGCGGTAAGGGTCGGGTACCGGTCCTTCGACCGCCAGTGGATCATCCCCGACTACCGGCTGATGGAGGTCGGCCGTCCTCATCTGTGGCGGGTACGCAGCGCCCGTCAGGTCTACGCGGTCGAACAGAATGCCCAAGCTGTAACCGGCGGGCCCGGTCTCGTCTTCAGCGCTCTTATCCCCGACATGCATTACTTCAACAATCGCAGCGGATGCACCCGGCCCCTCTACCGGGACGCCGCGGGCACCGCGCCGAACCTGACACCAGGGCTGCTGGAGATGCTGAGGCAGCGGCTCGGTGTGCCTGTGGAGCCCGAGGACGTCCTGGCCTACATCGCGGCGATCGGCTCTCACCCCGGCTACAGCGAACGCTTCCGAGAGGACCTGGAAGTACCGGGGGCACGCATTCCGCTGACGGCCGACCCTCGACTGTGGAGCCGCGGAGTGAAGATCGGCCGGCGGGTGCTGTGGCTGCACACCTATGGCGAGCGGTACGTCGACGCCGACGCCGGACGTCCGGCAGGTGTCCCCCGGCTTCCTGCGGCTGACCGGCCCCAGTGCGTCGAGGAGATCCCTGACACGCCGGACGGCATGCCAGACGGAAGGCTCACGTACGACCCGGCTACGCAAGATCTGCGGGTGGGGACTGGGCGGATCACGCCGGTACCGCCCGAGGTCCGGAGCTACGCGGTCTCCGGCATGAATGTCCTGGACAAGTGGTTCGGTTATCGCCGGAGGAACCCTGCGGGCAAACGGCGCCTGCAGCTTGATTACGTGGTCGCGTCCCGCTGGGCACCCGAGTGGACAACGGAGCTGCTGGCCCTACTCAACGTGCTGGGGCTCCTGGTACGCGAAGAACCCGCTCAAGGCGAGCTGCTCGCCGAGATCTGCGATGGCCCGCTCATCACCGTAGAGGAGTTGACGAGCGCGAACATTCTGCCGGTTCCCTCTATGGGTGTGGGTCCCCTGAAGCACGAAGAGGAAGGGGCTCTCTTCGATCTGTAAGCCTCGTAGCATTTTCTACGTCGACACGACCTTCCGGAGACGTCCCTACGTGCGGTTCGCCAGGAAGTCGCCACCCGGCACGTGCACATACTGCGTGTGACCGCCAATCCCACCGGTTTAGGGACGATACAGCACGTCCGCAAACTACTCATTACCTCGGGACGCGGATCGGCTCGTTCGGCCTTTTCATCCGCGACCGAGAAACCAAGGTCCCAAAGTGTTCGACGAAATCTTCGCCGGTGCGCGTGACGGTGGTCAAGACGCCGCCGCGGATGTCGCGGGCGAACTGCTATGTCGAGCGGTGGGTGCGCAACCTATGGCTCGCGTGCACCCGCCGCATGCTGATCTCCAGCGAACTGCATGCCGTGCTGGTCTTGGTCGACCTGAGAAAGGACGAGACCTTCCACAGGTTGGCGCTGGATTCGGCGTACCGACGACAACCGTCTGCCAGGCAAGACTCATGACCTGAGCGCCGACCGCATTTGGGACATCCTGCGGGAACTGGATGAGGCCGGGATCATCGCCTTGGCCGAAAGACGCACCAATGAAACCTAAGGCCTAGTCTACAAGGGCAAGAACAAGCCGGAGTTCGAAAAACCGGCCATCCGCTGCCATGCAAGGCTCCGCGGCGCTGCCGCACATACGAATGCCCAGCTGAAGAGCTGGGACTGTTCGCAAGCCCAGCGCGATCCCGCCGCCCCCGCCTCGTCCGCCGGCCCGTTTCCGCTGCGTCTCCTACAGGGCGGTCCGAGCAATGTTCGAGCTGTGCGCGTCATCGGTCGCTAGGCTGCTGCCTGCTCTGGGCGGTGATCGCCTTCTCAAACCGCCGCACCCATTGCAGGGCGAGGCCGAGATTGCTCAACGCCCCGCCTTCGCCGTGCCGATCGCCGGTCTCACGGCAGATGGCCAACTACTTCTGGATGTTAAGGCTGGCAAGTATGGCGGGCATCGGACGCTGCGCGGTGGAGTTGGGTCGGCCGGTTGCCTCAAAGGGGAACAGGTTGTCGACCCACAGCAAACCGGAGAGTTCTGAAGGTATGTCCCAGCGTGATGATGGGAAAGTCGAGCTGCCGATGTAGCCATCGCCGATGTTGAACTGGAAGGTCATGCTCATCTCGCCTGCGAGAAAGTCGTCCAGTTCACGAAGTGTGAGGCCGGTGAAGGGATGCGCACCTACCGCCACAACCAGCGGGAGGTCGTGTTCGTCGACTATCCGGCGGTACTTGCTGATCTTTTCTCGGACTCCGGGGACGATCTGTGCTGCGCTGACTTGGCCCGCGATGGAGCTTGGCGCCTCGAAGCAGGCGCGGAGGCCGAAGGGAGATGGGATTTGGCGGCCGTACCGGTCCGCCAGGACCAGAAAGGTAAGGCCCAGACTGGTGGTTATCCTCGGTGGGCATAGCACACTGCTCAACGCCCTTTCGACCTCCCTCGCAAGCCGCTTGGCCTCTTTTGAGTCGGGCGGGTCAATCGGGCTGCCGGTTGACTCCAGCGTGAGCACCACACCGATCGGGATCTTCTTGAACTGCTGCGTCACTTGATGCCACGCTCGCATCGACCTGTAGGTTCTCTGCGGCGGGGAAGCGGTGTAAACCTCAACCAAGCACAGCGGCTCGCCGGTGGCCGCCATGACGGTCCAGTCCGGTGTCTGACGGCCCCAGGGGTGGTCGTAGACGGCGTTAAGCCCTGCTTGGCGCAGTGCTGCGCCAACGGCCATTTCGAAGTGGACTGACCAGTAGTGGTCGTCCTGCCACACCTTCCGCGCTAGCTGGTCGGCCTGCTTGGCAGGTAGGAGGTTCAACTGCCTGCTCAGCCACTCTCGACGCGGGGCGAACTCGTCGCTCACGGCGTTGTCGTAGGTCAGCTCACGCCCTTGCGGCGTTTTGCTGCCGTGGCGTCGGCGGTATTCCTCGACAAACGCCGGACCGAACCGGTTCGGGAATGTTTCGGTATTAGTCACGTCACGAAGTGTTACATGGCTGCCACTCGTCCGAGGGCGAATCGTGCATCTCCCTACGGGGTGCACACCCACTCCCTGAGTGGGCGTTTGGTCCTTTCTGATCCCGAGTTCAGGTGCCGCGCCATATGGGGGTGGTCTCGCCGGTGAGGCGGCGGGTCATGAGGTCGATCATGGCGATGTGGACCATTGCTTCGGAGTGGTCGGGGCGTGTTTCGTAGTCGCGAGCGAGGCGGCGGTGGAGCATGAGCCAGCCGAGGGTGCGCTCGGCCACCCAGCGGCGGGGCAGGGGGGTGAAGCCTCGGGTGGCGGGGTCGCGGGTGACGACTTCGACGTCGATGCCGAGGGTGGCGGCGCCGTCGATGACAGTGGTGCGGTAGGCGCTGTTGGCCCAGGCCTTGGTGGGGTGGGTAGCGGCGACCTGGGTGAGCAGGGGGGAGCCCGGCGGCGCTGTCGGAGACGCCGACGGCGGTGACCATCGCGGCGAGGAGCAGGCCGAGGGTGTCGACCACGATGCTGGGCTTGCACTCGGCGATCTTCTTGCCTGCGTCGTAGCCCTGGCTGCGGGCTGGGACGTTGGCCGAGGTCTTGACGCTTTGGGTGTCGATCACGCATGCGGTGGGTTCGGCGTTGTGGCCTGCGGCGGTGCGCACAGAGCGGCGCAGCAGGCCGGGCAGTCGGTCGAATACGCCGTCCTTCTGCGAGTTGCGGAAGTAGGCGTAGGCGGTCTGCCGGGGCGGATGGTCGTGCGGGAGGTAGCGCCAGGGGATCCCGGTGCGGTTGACGTAGAGGATGGCGTTCAGAATGGTGCGCAGGTCGTGCTCGGGCGGCCGACCGATGGGCAGGGCACCGGTGCGGCGTTCGGCGCGCCAGGAGTTCAGGACGGGTTCGACGAGGGCCCATCGGGCGTCGGACAGGTCGCTGGGGTAGGGCCGCGGTTCGGTCATGTCTTGGGGTACTGCGGGGCGGAGGCGGTGGCCAGACGGCTGTTCGGCCGTCGATCAAAGTGGGGCGAAGCACTACGCTTCGGGATGAGACGGGATTATCGGGCCTAAAGGCCGTAAGTACCCCCCTTGAATCGCCTTCTTGGTTCCAAAGTGGGGCGAAGCGTGCGCCAGTCGGCGATCGGTTCGTTGATATAGAGCGGTAGATATGCCCCCATCTACCCACTAAAGGTGCGGCCGATCCAGCGGCTGCTGCGTGCTGCTCTGGGCGCGGCCATCGGTGCGGAGGGGCGGATCAGACGGGCCCCCGACTTCCGGCGGGTCCGGCAGATCATCGGCTTCTCCCATGACGAGCAGCGCCGCGTGCAGTGGCTACACGATAATGCCCCGCTGCATGTGGAGTACGCCACCCCGCTCATCGACATGGGCCTGACCCGCCAGGGGTGCCAGCACCTGCTGGCCTGGCACGGACGCCCGAAGGTCGTCAAGAGCGCCTGCGACGTCTTCCCTGTTAAGTTCTGTGCTGTTGCGGTGCAGGGAAGACGTCGGCCAAGACAGCGCTCGACGGGGCAGGCTCAGCGCTTGGGCAGCAGCGCGTTGAGCCGCGTGAACAGGTGGTCAGCGCGTGCGATGGTGGCAGCGTCAATGCTGGCCGCCAACTGAGACTGCTCGCGGAGGAGGACCGCGGCCGGCTTGTAGTGGTTGAATCGCTTAGCGATCTTCCGCTTCTGGAAGACGGCCTCGATCTGCCGGACGATGCGTGGATCCTTGGCGTTGAGCTCCGCGGCGGTGATCGGAGTCGCGAGTTCTGAGCTGTAGGCCCGGTTGACGAGCTCAAGGTAGAAGTCCCGCTCGAACAGGTCTTCAACGTCGGCATCGGCGGTTCCAGTGAACTCCCTGATCTCGACAAGGCCGTTCTTGGCAAGCTGGCCGTTGTCCCGAAGGCGTTGGACAGCTCCGACGTCCTTGGTGCTGGAGTCAACGAGGACCGCGACGTTCAGCTTGTTCGCGCCCAGAAGTGTCACGAAGGTGGAGAGCTTGCCGGCACCTCCGATGGGCGTCTTGACCCAGCGGGGATCAAGGCCAGTGGAACCGGCTGATTCGGCCGCGTCCGTGAGGATGTCCAGATAGATCAAGTCGCTCGGGCCTTCGAGCAGCAACGTGTGTTCGCCGACGAACAGCGTCTGGGTCATTTCGACGCCCATCGCGGCCAGCAGCGGGTAGGCGGTGTCCTCGTCGGCTTTGAAGATCTCTGAGGAGACCTTGGCGCCCCCTCGTTCCAAGTCGATGACCGTGCGGACTCGGTCGAGGTGCTCGGGGTCGACCATGAAGGGCGAGTGGGTCGTGTAGAGGACCTGATGCCTGGGTGCCAGCCGCTCGTCGATCAAGCGAAGGAGATCCTTTTGGGCGCGGCCGTGGAGGGACAGGCCGGGCTCATCGAGCAGGAGGATCAGGTCTGTGGTGCCTGCCGTCTCCAATTCATTGAAGTAGGCCAGAAAGGAGAAGAACCAGACGAAACCACGCGAGCGCTTGTCGAGCACCACTGATGCCCGGTGCCGCCGGTTGAAGACGCGGACCTGGAGGATCGGCCCCTCATCGAAGGGATGCGAGGCGACACGCGCGGGGGGGAGGGTCTTCAGCTGGACTTCCAGCTCCTTGTTCTGCGACCAGTACTCGAAGACCTCGTCGGAGATGACGTTGCCCGCGTTTTCCAGCTCGCGGACCAGGTGCTCGTGATCGCCGAAATTCTTGAATTCCTCGGGGGTGACGCCGGCGATGTTGAGGAGACTGAGCAGGGCTCGTTCTCCCCGGCTGATCTCGCCTACCTGTCGGCGTCGGACCAAATCGGGCAGGGACACCTGGCCAGGCATCGAGTCGTAGTCGTCGAAGTAGACGAATGTGGGCATCCATCGGAATGCATACTCGTCGACGAGGTGCTTCGCGAGACCAAGCCCGCACCACCCGCGGATCCGCTCCGCCAGTGCGTTCACGCTGGAGGGCGGCTCCTCGAGTCGAGCAAGAGCGTCAAGGAGCTCCGCCGTGGTGGTGGCGCCGCTGAGCGCCTGGGCAGCCGCAGCCGGCAGGTCCAGCGTGGATCGCAGGTGGTCAACGACGGCGGCCTCATCATAGGGGATCGTGAAGATCTGCCTGCTGTCCCGGTAACCGATGGTCACCTCGAACTCAGGGTGGCGAAGCGCCCCAGGGCCCAACTCCGCCTCGATGGTCTTGATCTCCTTCTCGGTGAAGCGGAAGGTCGCCCGGACGACCGGGACCTGCTGCTTGGGGGGCAGTTGCTTGCGTCCCCTCATTTTGCGGGCGGGAAAGTCGATCACCTCGTCGAACTTGACCCTCTCGACCGGATTGAGCCGATAGAGCGCCTGTAAGAGGGTCGTCTTGCCCGATTCGTTCTTGCCGACGAGACAGGTGACGTCGTCCTCAATGTCGAAGGTCTCGGAGTCCTCGACGGAACGGTAGTCGGTGACACGCGCCCGGATCAGTTGCACTCTCGCGTATGTCCTTTCGCAGGTCTGTGAGGAGACCCGGGGCTAGGCGGTGAGACGATGATCACATCGCTCTTGCTCTGCGTGTCTTGGGCGGTGCGATCGAGGTGAGTTCCAGACGTCAGTGTGGAGCGACCCGGGCGCCCGTCGACCTCGACGACGCCGGGGTCCTCAATGAGCTGATTGAGTCATAAAGCTGTATCAGAGCGTAGCGATTCCCTCCGACATTCCGGAGCCGATTTCCGTCGCCCTCGCCAGGTTCTGAGGGGTTTGTGACCCGCTCGCCAGGAGGTCTATCGGGCGGCATCGAGATAGATGAACCTCAGCCGCCGGTCACTTCGGTCACCAACGGCCGAGGTGGGCTCAGGATCTGGCCGGAAGTGGCCTCACTCTGGCGGCCTGACCTGCCCTGGCCTGCCGGAGCTGGTGGTTCTCGACGGTCAGCACGTTGACCACCCGCGCGAACTCCTCGACCTTGGCGACGAGCCGCCGGTTCTCGGCCCGCGTCTCCTGGAGCCGGCTGCACGCCCGCCCCAGCGAGCACGACAGCCTGATCGCGATGCTGACCAAGGCCGCCTGCGTCTACGGTGTGGCCACCACCGCCGACCTGATCGAGTACTTCCGCCTCCCGTACGCCGCGGCGGCACAGGCTCTGCCCCACACCCGGTCTGCTCGACGCCACGGCCGAAGGGTGGGAGCAACCGGCCTGGATCCACCCCCGAAACACTGAACCAGGCCGACACACCAAGCACCCGCACTTCATGCGCGTGGCCGGCCGCGCCGCCGGTGTTCCTGACCCCCGTTCGACAACCTGTGCAAGGCCATCGCGGTACTCCAGAACTACGAAACTACCCAAGGATGAAAAAAGGTTCAGTACAACTCGTTCCCTTGCCCGAAGTGGGACGTTCACGGGAGCTGCTACGGCGTGAGCGTTTGACGGCGCACGGATAGAAGGGGTGCCGACGGCACGCGCTAATGTTCCGTTGGCGCGCGTCCTGGTTGTGCTGCGCGGTTCTTGCTGCCCCGGGCTGCGCACAGCCCATGCACGATCCGGCTGAGGAGGCCGACCTCGCGGATCAAATACAACGACGGCTGGTCGTCAACGATCTGATCAACGAGTACCGCCGAGCCGCGGGGCCGAGACGCCCGAAGGCCAGGTGATGTGATGTGAATTTCGCGTGCATCCTTCATTCGGGTCTGGCGAGTGCGATGAGTGATTCCCAAGAACCTCGCGCGTTCTTGATGATGCTCTCTGTTGCAAATATGTATCGCCAGTTGCCGAACTCTGCATAGTCTCGCACAAAACGGGCCCAGTCTTCCGCTGCTCGCTTTTTGTCCTGTACTTCGGTGTCATTGGCGCGATCGTCAGCCTTGCCTTCGACGACCCAATGAGTCCCGTTCGTGTCCAAGACGATGAAGTCCGGGTAGTACTTCTTGCCGTTGTCTCGCTCGATCCAGATAGGACCTGGATCGTAGTTGCGTAGCCACCATTGGACACTCGGGGATGAGTCGAACAGGTGCGCCAAAGCATACTCGGTACTCTTGGCATCGAAGGAAGCAACTGGCTCGATGGAGTGTTCCCACCCTTCGTACCAGAGGTCTTTGCGGAAGTTCGCCCACTTATTCACAACATTCGACGGCATGGGCGGTGGTGGCACCGTCGGAACGTCGATGGGCCGGAAGGCGTACGTGGGCTGGAGCTTACGGTTATCGTATGCGGCCTTGACAAGCTTGCCGAGGGCGATGGCAGCTTGCCGGGCGCGTAGCTCTCCCCACTCATGCCCTTGATCCTCGGCTGTGACGCCGGCGCCTTTCAGAAACTCGCGAACTACACGCTCGGCTGCTCGGGATTCGGGCAGGCTCTCCTCGGTGTAACCATTGTTCCAGATCCGGTCGTATAGATCGTCGCGGAGCTCGGCGACCGAGATGTGCTTTTGGGTAGCGTCCACGGACTCCGCTGCCTTGAGGTTCACACCAACCGTGCCATCGACGCCCCGTTGCGCATCGACGGCCTGGCGCGCGAGTGTGACCTTGAACTCGTGTTCGTAGGCACGGCCCTCGGCTTGGGCAGCAGCGTCGGTGATATAGCTAAAGGAGAACCGGACGGGGAGGATTTCCTGTTCCCGTCGCGGGAAGCGAATTGTTGGTGCGCCTGCGACCTTGGCGCGCAGTGTGGAGACAGCCTTCCTGTCGCGCTCACCTTGGGCGATAGCATCGTCCATCGACTCCACCTGCAGCAGCAGCGAACCATCCACAATGTCGTCGCCCAGGAGGCGTGGACGGGAGGTGAAGTTCAGCATTTCCTGTTGTGATGGTTGGTCGTCGTCGTTCGGCCGGTTAGTCCCGAGGTCGGAGCGGGGACGGCCGTCGTCTATCTCCCCACCACCAACAGGCAGCACCCTCTGCAACAGAGCTTCCTTGTTGGCCAGGAGTTGCCTGTACGACTCGTGTGCTACCAGATCGACCGAGTCGACCATCGGCGTGCCGACTCGTCGCCCATAGGGGAGCCGCAGCCCGCGTCCAAGGACCTGTTCGGTAAGAGTTTCGGAGGCAAGGGCACGCAGGCCGACGATGACACCAATGTTCTTGACGTCCCAACCCTCCTTTAGCTTGTTCACCGAAACCACGGCGCGGACCGGCGAATCTGGCTCTTCTACCCCGGCCAGTGCACGCAGTGCGACCTCGCTGGACTGAGAGGTGATGGTCAGGACCTGTCCCTCGCCGGGAAACAAGTCATCGGCCGTTAGCCGTTCGGCGACTCGCTCTGCATCGGAGATGTCGCGGCAAACCACGAAGAGGACGGGATGGACAGGGAGCTTGCCCTGGCTTTCCGCCCACGCGGTCCAGGCAGCGTCCTTGATTCGGAGAAGATGACATGCGTCGGTCAGGACGGTTTGCTCGTCCTTGCGCCCATCCGGGCGGTAGACGATCACCGGAATCTTCACGTACCCATCAGCGATGGCCTCAGCCAGGGAATAGCGGAAGATCGGCTCAACCCCTGGAGCGGGCGTTGCTGTCAGACCAACCACTGCTCTTGCGCCCAGGTCGTCGATCGCCTGATTAAACGCCTTAGCTTTGGCGCTGTACACGTGGTGTTCGTCAGCGATCACCACCAAGTCGTCCACGTCTTGGAGATGTTGATACAGACCAGTTCCGATGAACTCGTCCTGGGCACGGACTCGGCGAGATGTTTTGTCGCTAGGCCGAATCAACTGCTGGACGTTGAAAACGAACAGCTTAGTGACGGTCTCGTCGTGTAGTGCATCACCCACCTGGCCACGGGCGAAGTTCTCTGACGTGATCACTAGCGGTTCGACATCATTACCAGCGACATACTTGGGGTGACCGGGCGTGAAGTTGGCCACCGTCTTGTCCTGGATGGTCGTGCCTGGTGTGACCACGAGAATGTTGCGGACTCCTTGCGTTGAAAGGTAGTCCACCAGGCCAGTGAGAATATAGGTCTTGCCTACGCCGGTAGCGAGGTCGCAGACCACTTCCCGACCGCTTCCGTCAGCGATTGTCTGGGCTACGGCGCGGATGGCGTCAGCGTTGGGCTTCCGAAGGTCGAGCCTGGCCGCAATGTCATCCACCAGCCCTGCATCATAGGTGATCCAGGTCACCGCACTGCCCTCTCACGTCGCACGAGGTCACGCGGTGCCTTCAGCACCCTTGACCCACGACTCAACTCGCTGACGAGACTCTCCGCTTCAGGGGTGACCCCTCTGCCCACCAGCACTACGCGCTCGCCTTCGTCCAGATGCCCAAGAACCCCACGTGCTACCACTTCGTCCACCACGCCATCGATGACGGCCAAACGCGCCCGTCCGCGACGTCCGCAGAAAGGCCCGACCTCCATACCGTCGCAGGTGAAGCCAAGCTGCGCGGCCACGACTGCGACAAGATCTTCGCCTCGGGCCCATTCTGCAAGGAAGACACGATTCTTCGCGATCTCGAATGCGGACGGAGCCACATGCATACTCCGGAAACCGCCGCCGCCCGCCCATCCGACTGCCTTGGTCACTCCACCTGGGTCATCACCCGAGACGACCTTCTCCAGGCGCGGTCGGGTGAAGGTCTCCATAGTCCCTGTCGACAGTTCGGCAGCGATCCAGCGCCGTCCCATCTTGTGCGCGACCGCCGGGGTTGTCCCTGAGCCGGCAAAGACATCGACGACTACGTCGCCGCGATCGCTGGCAATCTCGATCACGCGCTTAAGAAGCGCCTCAGGCTTCGGGGTGGAGAAGATACGTGATCGGTCGAACAGTCGCGTCACCTCGCCTTTGGCTTGGCGATTATCTCCCACTTCGTCATGCGTCCAGAAAGTAGTGGGGACAAGTCCTCCGAGTTCCGACTGAAATCGCTTTCTAAACGGGAAAGTCCGCCCGGTTTTGCCCCACCACAGCCGGTTGTCTTCGCGCAGTGCCTCAAAGGTTGCCTGAGAGCAGGACCACCACCGGTTGCCGCGCGGGGAAAATGCATCTCCATGTGGTCCTATCA
Source organism: Spongiactinospora rosea (assembly GCF_003315795.1). Classification (GTDB taxonomy): domain Bacteria; phylum Actinomycetota; class Actinomycetes; order Streptosporangiales; family Streptosporangiaceae; genus Spongiactinospora; species Spongiactinospora rosea. The sequence goes on along the minus strand of NZ_QMEY01000051.1, from coordinate 2,754 downwards.
CCTCATAGCGGCCGTCTTCGTAGGCGTGCGAGGCAGTCAGATCGGATCTACGCCAGGGGCCGCGAGGGTCGTCGTCAGGATTCCAGAACTCCTGGTCGCTCAGCTCGGTGCGATCGATACGGTTTAGGACCAGGTCACTCTTGGAACGAGCATAAACAAGTAGGTAGTCGTGGACCGTCGAGAGATGCTGGGCCGAGTTGTTTCGGGCATGAATCTTCTGCCAGACAATGGTTCCTACGAAGTTGCCCCGCCCAAAGATCTCATCCATGAGTACCCGACAGTACGCCATCTCCGCGTCGTCCAGATGCACCCAAACTGATCCGCCGGGCGCCAAGAGTTCGCGGATCAGAAGTAGTCTGTCGCGCATCATCGTCAGCCATACCGAGTGCTCAAGCGAGTCGTCATAGTGCTCGAATGCCTGGCCGGTATTGAAGGGAGGGTCGATGTAGACGAGTTTGACCTTCCCTCGATATTCCCGACTGTACTCCGGAGTGCGGGTGAGAGCCTGTAGTGCACTGTAGTTGTCGCCCTGAATGAGGAGATTATCCGAGGACGTTCCCGTGACCTCGCCAGTCTTGCCAATCTCGCGCAGCAGGCGGATCTCGGTGACGCGGGGATCCTGGCGGGATACCCACTCGTAACCGCCATCCGCCGTGTTCAGCAGGGACTCGTCTCTGCCGACCCAGGACAGAGCCAGACGCCCGCTCGCCACCTGCGATCACTCCCTTGCAGCTCGAACAGAGTGTGACCGTCCATCACACAGTCCAACACCGGATGCCACCGTACCGGTCCCCACCGACGAGACGAGCTCGATCGAGAGCTTCATATGCACCTTGGCGTGATCTCGCGATCATTTTCTGCACGGGCGCTATCAACAAGCCGCCTTCAGGGCCGCGCGCCGAGTCGCTATCCGGCCAGACCCCGAACCGGGCTGGTTGCGCCGCATGTGTCTGGCACTTCTGGCAGTGGCCCCGATGACGCCTGGAACCGCCACGATTCCGGCAGGCCGCCGCTCATGGCGGTACGACCGCCTCTATCGGGACGACCAGCGGACGGTGCCGCTCGAAGGCCGCGGCGTTCAGCGCGGTCCGCAAGGTGGCGTGGATCCCCACCACAGCGGCGGACGACAGATGGTGCCCGGTCGGCGAGGGACGGGACGTCAGCGTCGCGAGCAGTCCGTTGACTTCAGTGATCTCCTAAGCTTGCTGCAGGGCAGCAGTGTTGCGACGACCCCTTGAATCCAAGCAGTACACCAGTGCCGCGTTCGCTGCTTTGGCCGATCGGCCGGGGGTGCGGTTGTCACTCGGGCGGCGGGGGCAGCGCTGGGACAACGCGGTGGCCGAGTCGTTCTTCGCCACGATCAAGGGCGAGGTGCTGGAGGGCCGGTTCTGGCCGACCTGGGCGCGATCTTCGAGTGGAGTTGACCCGGTTTGGTGGACACCTGATCTCTGGGGAACCCGGGTTCCTGGAAGAAGGAGCCGACTGTGCCGAACAACGGTCCGGCGGATTTCTCCGGCAGATGGTGAAGCAGGTACGCGCCGGGCAGACGTGAAGGAGCCAGCTCAGGAGTTCCAGCCCTCTATGCAGTCGGCCCACACCTGGGTGCGCCAAGCCGACCTGGATGACGGCCGCCGCCAAGACGGCCTGGCCAGCACCGACAAGGACGAGCTGGCCCGGGTGCAGCGCGAGAACAGATTCTGCGCGAGGAGAAGTAGAACTTGCGAAGGCCGCAGGCGCTACACCCCCGTGCGACGTGACATGACCTCAGCGATGGAGGAGGCCGGGCCGCCGAGCCTGTTCATAGGGCGCCTTCAGACGCCACCGGGCATCGTAAGGGTCTTCTGCTCCCACGGACACGTGTGAGTTGGGCGGCGAATTCCACCTTCCGTCGATGGCGTTGTTTCCAGAGGACGGCGAGCCATCGGAGGGCGGTGGTGCGTTGGGCGGCACGGAAGCGTTTGATCAACGAGTGGTCGACTCCGAGTTCGGGTATGAGGGTGTGCCAAGTCTCGTCGCTGATGCTTCTGGCGCTGATGTGCTCGATCAGGTCTGCGGCGTCGAAGGCGGGGGCGCTGCGGCCGGCGAACTCGAAGTCGACACAGCCGATCGTGCCGTCGTCCCAGAGCCAGTTGAGCAGATTGGCGTCTCCGCGGGAGAAGACCGGCTCGGCGGGTTCGCTCAGGAGTTGCCGGTCTCCGGAGGCGTCCCACTGGGTGAGCAGGCGGAACATGTCGGCGGTGAGTGGATCGTCGCGGTGCTGGGCGAGTTGTTGTGGCCAGATGGTGGTGAGCCGGTGGATGTAGTGCGCGGCGGAGTCGATGCGGTCGGTCTCGGCGAGCAGGCCGTGCAGGGGGAGCTGTTGCAGGCGGGTGTGGGTGGTAGCCAGGGCCTTGAGCTGTGAGACGTCCGTGCTGTCCAGGTGGGTGCCAGGCACCATGGTCATTCCTATTGCCGGAGAGCGGGGATCTGGGTCGTACCAGAGCGGTATGGGGACCTGATCGATGTTGGACCGCCCCGGCGAAGTTGGAGGCTAGATCGCTTGGTTCTCGGCCGCCAGGTCAGTGCCGGCGGTCGATCGGTGGAACGTCTCCTCATACTCGACCGGAGGGACGTTCCCACAGTAAGAATGTAGCCGTTCAGAATTGTACCAGGCAACCCATTCCATCGTGGCGATAGTCACGTCCATGACGCCTTTCCAGCCGCCGTAGAAGTCGATGAGCTCCTTCTTGTAGAGACTGTTCATGGACTCGGCCG
>NZ_QMEY01000050.1 GCF_003315795.1 Spongiactinospora rosea | reverse complement strand
ACGTGGCGGACGAGTGCGTGGGGGACGTCGAGCATGGCAGGATAGGGGATCACGTGGGGCTTTCTTGGTAGTGGATCTTGTGGTGAGACCTCTTCTACCGGAAGCTCCACGTCTTATTTGGGCTGCGGTGTTTTGTCCGCGTGTCTGCCTGTGCGTCCTTGCATGTGTCCCAAAAACACCCACTGTCCGATCTATTTAGGCTGAGAAAACGTCACTGTCCGATCTATTTAGGCTGAGAAAACGTCAATGACTGTGATGCTTTCTATGGCTTGTACCTTGCTCGGAAATAATGGTAAAGACACGGCGAATGTCATTGAGGCGGAGGCTGTTTCGCTATGTAATTGAGGCGATCAAAAGCAGTGCAGCGTAAATTGCGCCGCAGAAACGGAGAAACATCATGTCGTACGCAGCTTCTGGGAAGAGCGTTCCCACCACTGTTCCCGGGGAGAAGGTCACGCCGGAGGACATGGCGCGGGTAACGGCGGACGATTGGGCGGCGATTCAGCGGCTGGCACGTGGCTACTGCCGCACGGTGGACGCCACACGGTCGCGTAAGCGGATGGACGGAAGCGCCACCATCGTCAACGAAGGGCACGCGCCCTACGGCACCGACGACGTATCAGACGACGTCACGCAAGACGCTGTGCTTCTCTTCGCCCAGAAGCTTCGCGACGTCGTCGCTTCGTGCCGCCCGGCGCCCGAGAGCACGGCACAAGCCCCGGCGTGGATCTACGTTCGCCGCGATGGGGGAGAGATGACGATCACGCGGACGACGCTCCACAGGTGGGTGGTGCGGGACGCTGCTGCCCGCAACGGCTATCGGGTCGGCGTACCTGCGGGCGCGTCCGGTGCCACGCCTGGCGTCGAGCCCACGTCCGGATCGATGAACGCGGAGAGCCTCATGCAGGTGGCGGCGGCGTTCTGCATGGCGCAGAACAGCGCCACAATCTTCCGGCAGGCGTTCGGAGACGGCGAGGACTTCCCCACCATCAAGGATGTCATGGAGCAGGCGGCACAGGCCGATGATCTCGGGCGCGCGGGGATCCTGAGCAAGGTGGCGCAGAAGCGGTACGGCGGCGTGTACGGTTCCCGGTCGGCCGTTATCCGGGTACGGGACGCCGCCCGTGCGGAGTGGCGGGACCTGTCGGAGCGTCTGGACGACGTGAGGGGGATGTTGAAGTACTTCGACGACGAATCCACAGGGGAGTAACCCCAACGGATCAGGTGGGGCCTCAGAGCGCGCTCTGAGGCCCCACCTGCGTTCGAGTGAGGCACGTCCGTGTGATCAAGCGCAGGCCCTTGTACGCTCGTTGGGCGGCCATCACCGTATTCGGGGGCGGCCTTGCTGGCCCGGTGGTGGTCTCCTGCAAGGGTTTCCAGCGTTCGAGGCTGTTCGGGTGAGTTGTGGTCTCGTGCGCCGCTGTTCTGAAAGCTTGGAGGCGGTACGGTACGCCGCGAGCGAGAGGCCGAGGCGGTATGAACGACGCGACAGCGGATCTTCTGTTCGACACGGTGGAACGTCTGGAGAAGAACATCGTGGCACGGGAGTGTCCGGCCATCGTCGCGATCGAAGGCGCGAAGAAACTCGTCATGAGCGACTACGACTATCTCCGCGACGCTGAGACCGCGCAGGCGTTCGAGACCAGGGTGGCGGAGAAGGCGCGCGAGATCGGTGCCGCCCGATGGGTGCTCGCCGTTCCCCAGGTGTGGATCTTCCGTCCGCCGAGCACCATCGCGGTGCGAGCGGTGTCCAACCATCGGTTGCGGGAGGGGGAGCAGGAGGCGATTACGTGGATGAGCTTCGACGGAGCCGACGGAGTCGACTATGGGCGGGTCGCCTACGCGCGCCGTCCCAGCGGTGAGCCGGTCTTCGAGGAACCGGAGATCTTCGATGTCGGGATCCGGCCCAGGCGGGAGATGCCGGGCTTCGTCCTGCTGCAGAGGTGCCTGACGGAAGACTGAGGGCCGGTCCTGAAGAACCGGCCCTCGACCAACTTCAATTCTGTGATCAAAAGCAGATTGAAACGGTCGGGGCGAGCCTACCCTCTGCTACGGGGAACGACCAGGAAGCGGCTCATGAGGCGGGCCGGACGGCACCGATGAAGCCTCTTTCCCAGTAGGGGATGCCTGCCCAGGTCTCGATGCGTACGGTGCTGCCGGTGTGTGGCGCGTGGACCATGTGGGTGGCGTCGATGGCGAGGCCGACGTGGTGGATGGTCGCCGGGTCGGCGGGGTCGGTGGCGAAGAAGATCAGGTCCCCGGGGCGGATCTGAGCTTTGGGGATGTGGTCTCCGGCGTTCCATTGTGCGGAGGTGTCACCGCCGATGCGTGCCCCGGCTGTGGCCCAGGCGTACTCGGTCAGGCCGGAGCAGTCGAAGCCGCGCGTTCGGGCACCGCGCCCGATGCCGAGACCTGGGCCGTCGGGTCCGCCGCCGCCCCAGGAGTACGGTACGCCGCGCATGCGCAGCGCGGCATGTGCGGCAAATACTCCGCGCTCCGCATTGGCCGCAATCGCCAGGTCTGGCGAGGTGCATATGTCCTTGGAGGGGGCACGAGGTTGCCGCGGCTCGCCGCACACCGCCCCCGCCGATGTGATCACGTAGTGGGCTCCGCCCGATACTCCGGCGAGCGCCACGATGCCGACCAGGAGGCTCCCGCCGATTGCCAAGGGCGTGGTCATGCCGATCTCGTCGATCATGGACGCTTCGCTGTGCTGCTTTGGGCCCAATGGCTGGCGAGGTCGGCCAGGCGTAGCCGGTTCTCGCTGCGGTCGTGCGGCAGCCAGATCGCCTCATGGGGGTTCGGGCCGATCACGGCGGTGGCGCACGGGACTGAAGGCGTGGCCGAGTGTCTTCGAAGCCGGTTGTGCAGGTTGGTCTCTCTGCGCGGGGATGCGGTCAGGAACAGTACCGGAGTGGTGATGCCGGTGGTGGTGGTGAGGGCTGCGTAGTCGTGCAGTTTGGCCAAGGCCCGGTCGATGGTTTCGGTGCCGGTGTCGTATTCGAGGAAGAAATCGATGGTGCGGCCGTTTTCGGTCCATTTGGCGTAGGCGTCTGGGCGTACATGTTTACCCCATTGGGCGGCGCAGCGGCCTTCCGGCCACCAGGTGTGCAGGCGGCATCCGGTGGTGTGGCGGGCGGTGCCGTACAGGTGGGCGAAGACGTCGTTCACGCCGATGGTGTGGGCCAGACGCTGGCTGTAGGCGGGGGTCAAGGCCCGGTCGCGGCGGTAGCCGAGTTCGGCGATGGTGGTCCCGTCTTCAGCGGCCAGTACGGCGGCGCCGGGCTCGCCGAGTACGTAGTGCCAGGGCGCCGAGCCTGTGAGCGGATTCGGGCGGAAGCGGTCGACAACGCTGATCTTGTGGAGTTTGGCCAGGCGGTGGCGTGCGGTGGTCGGGTCGTTGAAGGCGATGCGGGCGATTTGGTGACTGGTCAGGACCCTGTGGGTCCAGATCGTGCGGAGTAGGTGGCGGTCCCGGGGGGTGAGTTTGGTGGCCAGAGATGCCATGACGGCGGGTGTGTAGTGCTCGTTCATACGGGTTCTCCTTCTGTGGTGGATACCTGCCGTGGGTCGTCCTGTGGCAGGTCTTCGGGTGGTGACTTGGTACGGCCGTGGGCGCGGGCGGCGGCGGCCCGGACACGTTCGGCCAGGTCGCGGTCTGCGGGCGGGAGTGGACGGGTGCGCAGGGTGAACGGCGGGGTTTCGGCTGAGCGGACGACCAGACGGGCGGCGGCCTGGAAGGCGCCGAGGTTGGCCAGGTCGTGGCGGGTCAGGTTCGGGCTGAAGTGGTGTTCCGCCTCACGTGCGTCTTCGGGGGAGAGGGAGAAGTAGATCTTGTTGCGGGCATCGGAACTGATCGCCTGGCACAGGTCACGCGGGAGCTGGGCCAGGTGCTGGTGGGCCAGCACCATGGACAGCCGGTAGGCGCGGGCTTCGGCGAGCATGTCCGACAGGGTTCGGGGCATGTTGAGGAAGTTCTGCGCCTCGTCCACATATAGAGCGGACGGGGCGCGAGGGTGGCCGAGCCGGGCGCGGTGGCTGGCGGCTTGCCAGACCTGGGACAGCAGGAGGGAGCCGAGCAGGCGGACAGTGTCGTCGCCGAGAACTCCTTTGGGGAGCCGAGCGAAGAGGATCTTTCCATCCAGGACGTCGGCGACATCGAAGGTGGATCGGACCGAGCCGAGGATGTCGCGGACGAACGGGCGCAGCAGGAACGCCCGCAGTTTGTTCATCAGCGGCGCGGTGACGTGGGCCCGGCCTTGCTCGGACAGGTGCTCGTACCAGGTCCAGAACCCGAGGAGGAACGGGTCGTTTATCTGTTCGGTGAGTTCGCGGCGGTAGGCAGGGTCGGTGAGCAGGGCGGGGATGTCGGCCAGGGTGCCGCCGGCCGGGGACAGGGTCAGGGCGCAGCCGCGCAGGATGTCATCGCTGCGGGGTCCCCAGGAGTCGGCGTAGATCTTGTGGAAGATGCCGACGAGATTGTCTGTGAGGGTGTCCTGATTTGGGCCGGACAGGATGTTGAGCGCCGGGCGGGGGTGGCGGTCGTCGGGGTCGATCAGCGTGATGCGTTGTGCGGCTTGTTCGGGGATGAGCCCGAGCATGTCGGTGACCAGGTCGCCCTTGGCGTCGATGACCGCCACCCCGCGCCCGGCGTGGATGTCGGAGAGGATCATCTGGGCGAGCAGGGTGCTTTTGCCGGTGCCGTTGGGGCCCAGGACGTGAACGTGGTGGCAGGAGTCGATCACCCCGAGCGCGACGGGCCGCTGATGGCCGGCGTCGGCGGTGCCGAGAACTTTCCCGTGCTGGCTGATCTGTGGTGCGGGGGCGATGGTGTTGGCTCCGGCGCGTTGCAGGCCGGGGACGGCGGGGTCCATCGGCAGGTGGGCGAGCGCGGCCAGTTCCGGGACCGACAACAGGAACCCACGGTGGAGGCGGCGGGCGGCGAGCCGCTGGGCGGGGTGGGGCAGGCGGCGGCGTTCGAGCCGGTTGTGCCGGGCGTAGACGGCGAATGCTGAGGCGATCGCGTGCGCGCGCCCTCGGATCGCGCCACGCCGGGATGCTTCCGTACCTTCGTCCTGGTTGGCCTGTACTGCGTAGCGGACGGCGACCTCGTAGCGGGGGTGGAGAGCCTTGTCCCGGATGGCGCGGGCCTCGGCGTAGTGCTCCAGCCGGGCGGCGTGTTCCTGGGGCCGGTGATCCGGACGCCGATGCATGTGCCCAGGCCCCGGCGTGATGAGGTCCAGAACGCCACGCAGCAGAGCGGCCGGGATACCCGCCTTCCCTCGGGAGAGGCGGCGGCCGGTGGCGGGGCGGGCCAGGACCTGCACGGCGGCGTGCTGCCAGGCGGGCATGCCCACCCCGGCGCCGAGCAACGCACGCAGCGGATCGTGGTCGTGGTCGTGTTTGAGCGGCAGTCGCTCGTCACGGGCGAGGACGAACCAGCCGCCGCTGGCCTGCCCGCCCAGCGGGAGCGGCGGGCCGGGGTCGAGTACGGCGGTGCGGGCGGACGGCCAGGCCGCCTCGATCGCGTGCTCGACCAGGCGGGGCGGCACGGTGCCGGGGATCCACATCCGGATCCGGACGCCGCCGACGCCGAAGACGTACTCGAAGACCAGGTGCGGCTGGCCGAACAGGATGCGCTTCCATGCGGGGCGAAGCAGGCCGAGCAGGTTGCCCCACAGGGCTTCGGCTCCGGGCAGGTCCGCTTCTGGCGGGGCGAGGATCTCCAGGCACCGTGCCCCGTTGCTCATCGCGCGGTGACGCAGTCGGTTGATCGACACGCATGCGAGTCCGAAAGCGATCAGGGCCAGTGCGGTAAGGATGGCAAGTGTCGAGCCGTATGCCATGAGCCGCGACAGGGCCAGTTCGATCATGGCGTCGGGGTCGTCGAGCAGATCGTGGATCACTGTTCGCCCTCCTCATCGAAGTGGGCGAGTTCGCTGGGTGCGGAGGTGACCAGGCGGTGTTCCTGCTCGCTGGCCAGGACGTGGAAGGCCACCCGCGACTGAGCCGAGTCGGCGGCCAGCAGGCCGGTGCCCGGTTCGGCCGACAGCAGCAGGTGCCGCTCCCCGTCTGAGAGCCGGAAGGCGTCGGTGACCGCGTCGATGGCCTGTGGGGCTTGGCGGAGCAGGATCTGGGTGGCGCAGTTGGCGATGATTGCCTGCCCGGCCGCCGAAGTGAGCAGGTCCCCGGCGTCTTGGGTGACCACTGACAGTCCGGCCCAGTGTTTGCGGGCGGACTTGGCCATCCGCAGCAGGAACCTGGCGCCCTCGGGGTCGTGCATGAGCAGCCAGGCCTCATCGACCACCACCAGTCGCGGGCGGCGTTCGCCGGGGTTGGTGATGCGTCGCCAGATGGCGTCCAGGGTGAGCAGGGTGCCGACCGCTTTGAGTTCGTCGGGTAGGTCGCGCAGGGAGAAGACGATCAGGTGGGAGTCGGGGCGGGTGGTGGTGTGCCCGTCGAACAGCGCCCGGTGGCTGCCGCTCACGTAGGGGGCGAGCCCGGCCGCGACCTCGGCCGCTTTGGCATCGCCGGATGCGGTGAGCGCGGCGGCCAGATCGGCCATCAGCGGCGGTGGGCGGTTCCAGGTGTGCGGGTCGAAGGTGATCCCGGCCTGCTTGTAGGTCGCCAGGATGGCCCGGTCGAGGGCGGCCTTGCTCGCCTTGTCCAGCACTTCGCCGAGCATCACCGCGACCAGGGTGTGCAGGAACAGCGCCCGGCGGGTCAGCGGATCACCATCTCGCCGGTCTTCGGTGGGAAGGTCGAAGGGGTTGAGGCGGACGCCGGGCGCGCCCAGATGCAGGTAAGCCCCGCCGACCGCGGAGCATAGGCGGGCGTATTCGTCTTCGGGGTCGATGACGGCGACCTCGACCCCCCGATACAGCGACCGCAGTGCCTCCAGTTTGGCGAGGTAGGACTTTCCGGCGCCGCTACAAGCGATGATCGCCGAGTTGTGGTTGGGCTGGGCGAACCGGTCCCAGGCGACCAGGGAAGAGCCGGTGGCGTTGCTGCCATAAAGGACGGCGGTCGGCCCGAGGGGGGTGGTCAGGTCCGGGCTGGTGAACGGGAACGCCGAGGCGAGCGCGGGTGTGTCGAATGTCCGGGCGGTGTTGAGGTTGTCCATCCCGAGCGGCAGCGCCGATACCCAGCCCTGCAGTTGCCGGAACGCGGCCGGGCGGGCGTCCAGCAGCAACCCGGCGGCCACCGCCCGGACCTGAGCGCACGCCTCCTCCAGCTCGCCCTGTGTGGCGGCGTGCACGGTGAGGTAGAGGGAGACGCGGAACAGCCGGGATTGGCCGCGGGCGATCCGTGCGGCCAACTCGTGGGCGTCTTCGGTGGCGGCCTCGACGCCGGGGTCCAGGAGGCGACCGTGTTCGTGGTCGGCCCGCAGCCCGGATTCCAGCCGGGCAAGGCGGCGGCGGAGCCGGTCGGCGGCGACCGGCGAGGGGATGGGGTCGATGTGGATCGACACATCGAGGCGGCCGGGGTGGGTGAGCAGCGGTTCCAGCCAGCCGGGGGCGACCTCGCGCGGGTATCCGCTGATGGCCAGGGTCGCGCACAGGCCATCCCCGATGCGCAGGCTTGTGGGCTGGACCTGAACCGAGTCCGGGCCGAACCGGCGCTGCGTGGCGTGTTTGCGCTGGAGGAGTTTCATCGGTGTTCTCCTGTGGTGATGATCTGGCCGGGATCGGCGAGCTGGTCGGTGGGCAGGGGCGGGGCGGCCGGGTCGAAGCAGGCGGCCAGCACACCACTGATGCCGGTGTGGCTCAGCGGCCGGACGGTGAGCCCGCACGCGGCCAGCAGCCGGGCGCCCTCCTCCAGGCGCCGCAGCGCCCGCGCCGCCGCCGCTTCCGTGCCGCTCTCAGCGGAGGGTTCACGAACGATCAGCAGGACCTGGCGGCGCAGCAGGTCATGCCGGGCCGACAGGTCGGCTAGGAAGGCGGCGTGTTCATGCGCAGCGGCGGTGAGTGCGGGGTGGGCGAGGACACGGGCATCCTCGGCGAGGCCGCTGATCGTTTCAGTCAGATCCACCCGTTCGGCGCGCAGCAAGAGCTGTGCCGGGCCGGACAGCGAGTTGAGCCAGCGGCCGAACACCGCGACCAAGGCATCTTGCTCGCCGGGGGTGCGCAGGGCGAAGTTGACCGTGGATACCTCGGTGACGGCGGCGATGCCGTCGGTGCCCAGGTCGATCAGCCCGTCACCGGCGATGCCGCGTGCGGGAAGCGGCAACGGGCTAGGCCGCGGGCCCTTCTTCGCCCTCGCCCAAGCGGGTGGCGACGCATCGTCCAGCGGCGCAGTGGTGAGGTGTTTCGGGGACCGCTGGTGGCGAATCGCCGCGAGGACGTATCGGTCCAGGCTGAGGCCGTCGCGCCGTCCCAGTGCCAGCAGAATCCCGGCCAGCGCGATGGGCAAGGCCAGGGCGGCGAATGCGATCAGCGGCAGGCGTTCCCCGGCAAGGACGTAGACGCCGTACAGCAGGAGCCCGGTGCCGCCGAGGATGGCCACCTGGCGGGCGGTGCAGCCACCGATGATCCGGTCGTCTTGGTCGATGTCGGCAGGGATGCGAACCGGTGACATCCAGCTCATCACCGCTCACCTCCCGGGCCGTGGTGGGGCCGTTCCGGGCGGGGTGGCATGCGCGGCGCAGGCGGTGGGGCCGGGGCCAAGGGTGGGCGGGGGTACCACCGCGGCTGCGGGGGTGGAGGCGGCGAGGGCGGCTGCCGCTTCGCCGTGGTGCTGCCTCGCACCGTTGGGGACGGCGCGGCAGAGGGACCGGCCGGACCAGAACCGGGCCGCCTGCCACGTCCGGCGCGGGTGGCAGCGCTGGTATGGGCGGTTTTCGCGAACGCGGCAGCGGTGCCGACAGGTCCTGCCGCCATGGTGGATGCGGCAACGGCGGCACTACGGGCGGCAGCGCGGTTGCCGCTGCTCCTGCCGCTCCTGCTGTTGCCATGACCGCTGCCGCTGCGTCGGCCCAGATGTAGCGCGTCCAGCACCGGGGAGGCGAGTTTGTAGGCCACCGCGTACTTCACGATCCGGGCCACCACCGACCCCCGCCCACCGGTCTGGGCGAAGATCCGCCGGCCGACCCAGCGGGGGATACGGATCAAGATGATCAGCAGGCAGAGCACCACGATCAGATTGACGAGCTGCCCGCTGGGCAACAGGCCGAGCAGGAGCCGCCCGTCCTGGTTGAAGAAGATCCGCACCGCCAGCACCAGGGTCAGGGACTGGGCGATCTGGATGATGAGCAGGCCGGTGAACGCGCGGCCCCAGAACCGGGCCAGACCGTCGATCCAGGGCAGGGCCAGGCAGGCCAGCGCCAGCGGCGCTGCCGCCACCAAGAGCAGCACCAAAGCGGTACGCATCACATAGGCGATCAGCAGCACGACCAGCAACACCGCGGCGACCAGGGACAGCAGGATGTAGAAGATCGCCTGCTGCCCCCCGGTGATGATCAGCAGCCGCAGGGTGGCGACCGCCCGCCGGGCGTCGAAGTCCTGGCCGAGCAGCGCCCGCGACAGCGCGTTGGCCAGCTCGACGGCCTTGGCGCACAGGATGAAGCTGGCGTTGGCGGCAAGGACGGCGGCCAGCAGGCGCGGCAGGACCTCCTTGACCGCGTACCGGGTCTGCACGCTCTGGTGGCCCATGGCGGTGATCGCGCCGATGGTGGCCAGCAGCACGAACCCCGAATCGGTGATCAGCAGGGTCGCCTTCCACAGGTCATAAATCCGCTGATCGGCGCTCAGATCTGGGGTGGCCAGCACCGTCACGGCCAAGATGTCCAGGCAGGGTTTGACCGCCAGGGCCAGAAGCCCGGCGAACCAGGCGTTGATCTGCCCATTGATCAGGTCACCGATCCCGAACCCGAACCCGCCTCCCTCGCCGGGCGACCCGGGTGACGGCAGCGGCAGCGGTGTCGGCGCCGGTCCTGGTGCAGGTGTGGGGGTGGGTGCCGGTGGCGGAGGCACAGCGGCAGACGCGGCTGCCGCCATGGCGACGCTTCCGGCAACGAGCAGGACGGTTGCCATCAGCACGGCACCAGCGGCAATGGCGGTAGCAGTGGCGGGGCGGGCGGTCATCGGCGCCTCACCCGCCGACCACGCGGCGCAGCACGGACACCAGCAGCGGGGCCAGCAGCGCCAGCCCGTAGCCGATCGCCGATGCCCGCAGTGCCAGCTTGGCCTTCTGTACCTCACCCGGGTCGCCGCCGGCGATCAGGTAACGCAGCCCGCCGACGGTCAGCATGAGCGTGGCCAGGGCGGTGAGCAGGCCGATCAGCCAGTTCCGCAGGTTGGTGAACACCACGCCCAGATCCGCCGGAACGGCATGAGCCAGCGTGGCGGCGAACGCGCCGGTCGCCACCACGGCGACCAGCACGACCGCCACCACCGTCATGCCGATCGCCCAGGCGGCGATCCACCTCGGGTGCCGTGCGCCGCGCCGGGCGCGGCAACCGGCTTGCCGCCGAGCGTTCTGCTGTGCTCGTGGTTGTTGCCGCGGGTGGCAATCGGCTTGCCGCCGGGCGGCGAGGCAGGGGTGGTTGGGGGAGATCCGCGCGGAGCCGGGGCTGGTGTCCCTTGCTCCTTTCGAGTCGGTTGCGGTGGTGGTTGCATCCGGTGGTGCCTGGCTCCGCGCGGAAGCGGAAGGGGGTGGGGTGGAGGGGCATGGCATGCCGTGCCGAGGTCGTTGCCTGCGGGCCTGGTCTGGGTCGCGGAGCGGGACGTTGGCCAGGTGGGTGAGGGCGATGAGGTCGGCGTCGGACTCGCTCAGCACGCCGCTGGTGACGGCGTCGATCAAGACGAGGTCGGGGTGGTACCACGGCCGCCCCGGCGGCGCATCCTGGCCTGGCCGCCGCTGGGCGGTTGCGGTGAGGTGGCGACGGGCGTACACGCCCGCGTGCCGGGCCGCCGCGCACAACCGGCCGCGGACATCGGGAAGGCGGGCATCCAGCCGGTGCAGGGCCCGCAGGTAACCGGCCATGATCGCGATGTCGATGTCCACCGGGTCGCCACACGGCAGATCCCGCGTCAGAGACAAGGCGATCCGGCGCAGGGCGGGCATCGCCATACCCACCGCGGCGACCATCCACGCCGACCCCGAGCCTGAGCTGCGGGCGCGGGCGGTCAGCTCCCGCCACACCGCATCACGAGTCTCATCGGTGACCTCACGGCTCGCGAGCAGGAGCCGCAGGTCGCGCAGCCCGACCGGGCCGCGTGGCAGGCCGGGGATGTGGGTGCAGTCCAGGACCAGCCCGCCGGGGTGGGTGGTGAGCAGGCGGAACGAGATCTCGGCGGTGTCCAAGGGCGATTCAGTGTGGCGGTTCGTGCGGTGGGTGTTCATGACGGGTGCTCCGGTCGAAGACGAATGCGCGGGGTTCGTCAACCGTTATGCACGCCGCCTCAGAAACGGCTCAGAAAAATGCCGGGAAGCCAGTCAGGAATTCCCCAGAACTTTCCGACCTCTGGCCAGGTTCTGAGTATCTGAGCGGGCGCTTCTGCGTCGGCGCCGAGGCTCTGAGCACCTTCTGGGGCAGGCTCTGAGCTGCTTCTGAGCCGCCTGCTTGCCTGGTCGCACGCCACCCGGCCCGCACTCGCAGGCCCGGGTGGCGCGCATCCGGAAATCAGCGTGTCCCGACTACGGCAATGGAGCATCGAAATGACCCGAATACCGCCCGCTACGGGCTGACCACAGCAGAACACCCGCACCTGTATGTCAAGCCGGTGCGGATTCAGACCGCCCGCGCATTCGCCGCCTGGATTCAACACAGCCCGGCCGCGCTCGCCGATGCCGAGATCGTTCTCGGCGTCGAGACCGGACCGGGAACGCTGACCGGGGTCGTGTTCGCTGGCAGCCCCGTCTCCTGGCGGCACGACGACGGCCACACCGCCGAGATCACCTGCCTGGCCACCGGCAGCACCCCAGACGCCGATGCGGCGCTGCTGGACGCCGTGTGGCAGGTGGCACGTGGGCGGGGTTATCAGCGGCTGATCGCCGATACGCGGCTCATCCGTCCCGGTGGGGAGGGATCCGCCCTTCACACGGCCGGGTTCCGCCCGCTCCCCGTTCAGCGTGGCAGCGGCGCGGTGTGGGAGATCCGGACGGCCGGGGGCGGCCGATGACCGTATTCAACGGGAGCGGATGCTACTGGAACGACGGGCACGCGGCCCTGTACCACGGCGACGCCCAGAAGGTGCTCGCGGAGATGCCCGCCGCATCGGTGGACTGCATCGTCACCAGCCCGCCGTATTGGGGGCTGCGGCACTACTGCGACGGCGAATACGGCCAAGAGCCCACGCCCGGGGCGTATGTGGAGACGCTACGGGCCACCTTCGCCCACGCCCGCCGGGTACTGGCCGACGACGGCACCTGCTGGCTCAACCTCGGCGATGTCTACGCCGCGAATTCCGACGGCTGGCAGCGCGGCAGGAACATCAACCCGCGTCAGCCCGCGGCGCGGCCCAAGACGCGGCCGGCGGTGCCGCCGAAGAACCTGCTCGGCATGCCCTGGCGGGTCGCCTTCGCCCTCCAAGACGACGGATGGATCCTGCGCAACGCGATCGTCTGGCACAAGCCGAACGCGATGCCACAGCCGGTGCGCGACCGGCTGTCCAACCGGTATGAGCTGATCTTCCTGCTGGTCAAGCAGCGACGGTACTGGTTCGACCTGGACCCGATCCGCCGCCCCTACACCGGGGACCGGCCGCTGTCCAGGCGAGCACGGTCCGGAGGCACCAAGCCAAACAGTATCGCCACACCATGGCCGCCGCCGTCGGGGAAGTACACCGACACCGGCGAAGCTCTAGCAGGCGGCCAGTACGGAGTGGCGATGCGGCCCACCGGCAGCAGGCACGCGACCGTGCATCCCAACGGGAGCAATCCCGGAGACGTGTGGCCGATCTCCACCCGGCCGCTACGGGCCGCACACTTCGCGGCATTCCCGATCGACATCCCACTACGGGCCATCGCCTCAGGCTGCCGCCCCCGCGGCACGGTGCTGGACCCGTTCACCGGAAGCGGCACCACCGGCATCGCCGCCCGCCGCCTGGGCCGCCGGTTCTGCGGGATCGAGCTGAACGCCGAGTACTGCGAACTGGCCCGCACCCGGCTCATCGAGGCGGGGAGTGAGGATGACTGAGCGGATACATAAGGCCTGCTCAGGGCCTCCAAACGACGGGCTGGAGGCGTACCCTGCAGGGCCCGGCCGCAGACGAAAGGGCAGGCCGGGCGTGCGAATCGAGATCGTCACCATCGGCGGAGGTCAAGGGGACGAGATCGAGGCGCGTCAATACGCCATCATCCTGGAGATCCTCAGATGTCTGCTCGAACGGAACAAGCCGTGAGCTACCCGTGGGAGACACCCGATGCCGCCACCGCCATCGAGGCCAGTGGTATCCCGCTGGCGGTGGCCTGGCTCGGGCGTACCTCTACCGACGACCAGCAAGACCCCACCCTGTCCTTGCCGCGTCAGTTGCGCGCCTGCCGGGACGCACTGCCGGACGGGTGTTTGATCGTCGCGCACTTCTACGATGTGGAGTCCGGGCGGATGGATCTGGCCGCCCGGGGCCGGGGACGAGCGCATGAAGCCTTCGCGATCCCCATCGCCCGCGATGGCGGCATCCAGGACCTGCTGGCCGAGGCCAAACGGCCCGACCGCCGGTTCGCCGCCGTCATCTGCGAGTCTGTGGAACGGGTGGCCCGGCGCACCTACTTCGGCACGAAGATCGAATACGAGCTGGAACAGGCCGGGGTGATGCTGCTGGCCGCCGACGAGCCGATGCCCCAGCTTGACCGGCCCCGGGGCGGGCGGGCTCGTAAGCGGGCCACGCCCGTTTTGACCCGGCGGGTCAAGCAGGCGGTGGCCGAATGGTACGTGCTGCAGATGCTGGAGCTGTCCTGGGACGCCTTCTGCGAGCACACCGAGCAGGGCTGGAACGTCGGCAAACCCTGCTACGGCTATCGCGCCAAGAAGATCCCGCACCCGGTGGCGGCCAAGCGCGCCGAAGGCAAGAGCAAGAGCCGCCTGGTTCCACATCCTGCGGAGGGGGCGACGGTCACGCACATCTTCCTGCTCCGCAGTGTCCACCGGCTGGGCTATGACGCGATCGCCGACAAGCTCAACATCGAGCCGGACAAGTATCCGCCGCCCATGCCGGTTGACCCGCGGCGTGCGCTGGGCCGCTGGAGCGGCTCGGCGGTGCGGGAGATCCTCAGTAATCCGAAGTACACCGGCTACATGGTGTGGAACCGCCGTGCCACCAAGAAAGGGGGCAAGAACAATCCGCCCAGTGAGTGGGTCTGGTCGCCGCGTCCGACACATGAACCGCTGATCACCAAGGAGATCTTCCAGTCGGTCGCCTCGATCGGGCGCACGCGTCAGGGGTCGCGTACGGCTCCGGGCGCCAATGTCCACCCGCAGACCTGCCGGACCTATCCGCTGCGGTCGTATGTGATCTGCGACTTGTGTGATCGGCGGATGTACGGCAAGACCCGGGCAGGGGTCGCCTACCATGCCTGCGAACCGGACATGCGGCACCACAAGGATCGCCGGGAGTGGTACGCCCGGCACCCGAAAAGTCTGTGGGTGCGTGAGGACGACCTGCTCGACCTTGTTCATGCGTTCTTCGCCGAGCGGGTCTTCAGCCCTCGCCGGATCGAGGCCATCGGCCCGGATCTGACGCAGCGAGCACCCCGGGACGAGTCCGCGGCCAAGCGGCTGCGGAAAGAGATCGCTGACCTGGACAAGCGGCAGAACAACGTGCTCGCCCAGATCGAGGAGTACGCGCCGACCGGCGAAGAAGAGATCGACCGGGACTTCCGGGAACGCCTGCAGCGCCGCTACACCGATCTGGGGCGCACTGGCCGGGAGAAGGCAGCCGAGCTGCAGAAGCTGACCGAGCAGGATTCCCGGCCGACTGAGGATCGGAGTCTGCTCGATGCTCTGCCTGAGCTTGCCACGGGTCTGGCCACCGTGGGTGAGAAGCTTCAGCGGCGGCTCTTCGACGCCTTCAACCTGGAGCTGCGATACCGGCTGGCGACCCATGAGGTTCTGATCAGGATCACCGTGAAAGAGGACAACTTGCCCGCGATCATGAGTGCGGCCGACGAGATCACCAACGCTCCGCCGCCCGAGCCGGGATCCAAAGTTGTTCCCTACTTGTCTGTGCCCCCGGCAGGATTCGAACCTGCGGCACCCGCTTTAGGAGAGCGGTGCTCTATCCCCTGAGCTACGGAGGCTGAAGGACTGGAGCCAAGCGTAGCCGAAAGTTGGGTGGGGTGGGGCGGGGTGGGGGTGGCCATGGGTGGTGTGGGGGGTGGTAAAGGCATGGCAAGCGGGGGTGTGGGG
>NZ_QMEY01000005.1 GCF_003315795.1 Spongiactinospora rosea | reverse complement strand
GGCGGTGGGTCCAGGGCAGCCACCAGCGCCCGGCCGGCTTCGGCGGGCTTTTGGCCGGGGCCATCCGGGCGCCGCCCGCCGCCATTGTGTACCACTGGTCGTGGAGTTCGTCGATGGCGACCGTGCCGCCCAGGCGTTCGTGGTCCAGCCGCCAGGAGTGGATGGCCTCGAAGGCGGCGTTGTCCATGAAGTCGATGTTCAGGTCGAGGTCGACGGTGATGCCGGTGGGGATCGCCCGCAGTTCCTGGGTCAGGTGCGGTACGCCGAGGAAGGTGAGCGAGCCGGAGACGGTGACGTGCAGGCGTCCGTCCGGTTCCTCGCGCTTGTCGATCGTGACCCGCGTCAGCCGCCGCAGCGCCAGCAGCGCGGCCAGGGCGAGCCCGGCCAGAACGCCCTCGGCGAGCCCGACCAGGACCACCCCGGTCATGGTGACCAGGTAGACCGGCACCTCGTGGTGGCCGTGCACCTTCCTGACGTTGCCGAGGCTGATGGTCCTGATGCCGATGAAGACCAGCAGGGCCGCCAGCGCCTCGATCGGGATCAGCTTGATCGTTCCGCCCAGGCACAGCGCGAAGAACAGGACCCACACGCCGTGCAGGATGGCCGAGGACCGGCTACGAGCACCGGCCCGGATGTTGGTGGTGCTGCGCACGATCACTCCGGCCACCGGGAGCCCGCCCAGGACACCGCTGACCATGTTCGCCACGCCCTGCCCGCACAGCTCGCGATCCAGGTCGGCGCGGCGGCCGTTGTGCATGCCGTCGGTGGCCGTGCAGCACAGCAGCGATTCGGCCCCGGCCAGCAGCGCGATCAGCAGCGCCGCCCCGGCGACATGGTGCCAGTCGCCCTGCGGCAACTGCGGCGGCGCCCAGGTGGCGATGGCACCCGACAGGTCGATGCGGGTGACGTCCCAGCTCAGCAACCAGGCCGTACCGGCGGCCACGAACAGCGCCGCCAGCGGCGCCGGGACGGCACTGACCCTTCTGGGCAACCGCTCCCAGACCAGCAGCACCACGACCGTGAGCACGCCCACCATCACCTTGTGGCCATGCATGCCGACGATCTGGCCGGGCAACTGGATCAGGTTCGCCAGGGCCGAGTGCTCCGGGCTGCCGCCGAGCACCACATGGAGCTGGGCGAGAGCGATGACGATACCGACCCCGGCCAGCATCCCGTGCGCGACCGCCGGCGAGACCGCCAGCGCGGCCCGCGCCGCCTTGAGCAGGCCCAGCAGCACCTGTATGGCGCCGGCCAGGATGGTGATCAGGCAGGTGGCCCGCCAGCCGTAGGTGTGGATCAGTCCGGCGATCACGACGGTCAGGCTGGCGGTCGGCCCGCTCACCTGGATCGGGGAACCGCCCAGCCTGCCCGCGACGATGCCGCCCGTGGCGGCGGCGATCAACCCGGCGGCAAGCGGCGCTCCGGCCGCCATGGCGATGCCCAGCGACAGGGGCACCGCGACCAGGAAGACGACGAGTGACGCCGGAAGATCGTATCTGAAAGTGTTCAGAACGCTACTCTCTGTGTCCATCTTCATGGAGGACACCCTAATGTCGGCGCGCTCCCCCGATTCGGGTTTGGCATGTGCCGGACGCCTGGTCGCCGTGCCCGCCTATACCGCCACCGGGCTGGTTTCCGCCCGTCCCTACACCTTCTTCATCGTGGCCAGAGACGCGGCGGGCGACACGAGCCCTCTCTCGGACCGGTACTCGGCCCTCCGCTACCGCCGCCACACCACCCAACTAAGCGGCGGCCGTCAATCTGATCTCCCAGCTGGGTGCCATGGGCCGCAAGGGTTCCATCGTCACCCTGATCGGCGACAGCGGCCGGCGCTACCGCGGCACCTACTACGACGACGACTGGCTGCGCCGCAACGGCATCGACATCCGCGGCCACCTGGCCCGCCTGCACGCCTGGCTACCTCCCCGCATCCGATCCCGGGAACGGGCACACCAGCCTCCCTGAAGGTCATCACCTGCGAGACCGCCCAGGAACTACCAGAGCACGCGTCCTCATGTACCGGACTCTCCACGTTGCCGCGCGGAAGCGGGAAGAGAAGCAGCATGACGACCGCATCGCAGGGATACGACTCCGATCAGGGCGATCCTCGGCCAGGCCGCGACGATCCGGCCGATCGGACTCGGCTCAGTGATGGCGATGTTCGCGCGGAGGCCGGCCATGCTGCCGATCACCAGCATCACCCAAGCCAGGGCATGGGCATGGAGGCGACCACGATGGTGCCGTCCACGGCGAGCGGGATGAGCACCGCGGCCAGATGGTCTTCCCCGTAACGCGGGCACAGTTCGTGCAGGTGGCGGAAGGAGGTGACCGCCGTGATCAGCGCCGGCCCGATGAGGATCCTGTCGGCGCGCGTCATGTCCCCGAGTAGCGGCGCCGCCCCCAGCCCATCGCCGACCAGTCCGGTGTGAGGTCATCCAGGGAGTCGATTTCGGTCGGCTTCAGCCTGCCCGGGTCGAGGGCATCGCGGTGCCGGGCGAAAACCGTCTCCACATACCGGTGTCCGGTGTCAGCGCCGATGATGAGGTGCGTGCGCTCGGGGTGACGTCGCGCCTCCCACGCCGCGACAAGGTAGGAGGCCCCGGTGGACAGTCCGGCGAAGACGGCGTGCGCGCGCATCAGCCCGATCGTGCCGGCCACGGCGTACCGGAAGGTCAGCCAGTGCACCTGGTCGTAGAGTTCGGGGCGGATGTTGCCGAACGGGATGGCACTGCCGATGCCGGCGATTATCGCCTCCGGGTCCTGGAACCGTTCGCTGCCGAAACTCACGCTGCCGAAGGGCTGAACACCGACCAGCGGGATCGACGGGTCGTGCTGTCGCAGCGGCTGGATCAGGCCCGCGCTGGACGCGCCCGTGCCGACGCCGGCGACCACGGCCAAGGGCACGCCCGGCAGTGCGACGCGTACCAGGTCGGCCAGCTCGGCGTACCCGAGGCGGTGCGCAGGGTCGTGATACTGGCGCATCCAGTGCATCTCGGGGTTGGCGCGTAACAACTGGTGTACCCGCTCGATCCGGCGGTCCTGATCGAGGCGCAGATCGGACTCGGCCGGCATCTGATCGACCTTCGTACCGAGGATCTCCAGTTGGGCCCGGATGGCCGGCGTGACCGTGGTCGAGGCGACGATGTGGCAGCGCAGGCCATAGCGGTGGCAGACCATTGCCAGGGCCAGTGCGTAGATGCCACTCGAACTGTCGACGAGGGTGTCCCCGGGCCGGACCGTGCCGTCCGCGAGCAGGGCCTGTACCGCGCCGAGCGCGGCGTAGATCTTCAGGGTCTCGAATCGGAGGAGCACCACATTGTCCGACAGCCGGATCAGGCTCGGCGCCCGGAGGGCGTCGGTGACGTGGCCGTGGACGGTGGTGGAAACGTCGGGTGGGACCTGGAATGGCATGGGCGGTCGTCCCTCGGGTCGTGCCGCCGAATCGGGCGGCGGATGTACATCTGTCGATGCGTTGACCGGTCTTGGGACAAGTCGCACTCACGATCGAGTTGGTTCCCATCGCGGTGGATCGTAGATGTCGCGGGAACCAGCCGGATGGTCCAGCCGACTAGGTCTGTGGCAGGTAATCGTCTGCCGCGCCGATGGCCACCGCCCGCCGGGAGACCCTTTGTCACGACTTCGTCCACTCGCGGCCCTTGCTGCGTCGATAGTGCTGGTCAGCGCATGTGGCGCCGGTACCGGCGGCAGCGCCTCCGCGGGTCCGGTCCCGAGCACGGTGCTGCGCATCGGCCTGAGCGAAGAGTCCGGTGCCCTGGATCCCCACGCCTTCACCGGCAACTTCCTGCTGCTCGGCGCGATCTACGAGCCGCTCGTCACCTACACCGAGGGGGGGAAGCTGGCACCGGGGCTCGCGGAGTCGTGGACCGTCGCCGAGGGCGGCAAGCGGGTCACGTTCGACCTGCGCGACGGCGTCCGGTTCACTGACGGGACGCCGCTCGACTCGTCCGCCGTCAAGTGGAACTTCGAGCGGTGGGTCGGCGACAAGAGGTTCGGCTTTTTCCGTGCCTCGCAGATCATCTCCTCCGTTGACGCCCCGGACGCCGACACGGTCCAGCTGACACTGTCCGAGCCGTACGAGCCGCTGCTGCAGGAGCTGTCGATCGTGCGGCCGGTGCGATTGCTGAGCCCGAAGTCCGCGGACGCCGCCGGTAAGTTCCAGACCCCGGTCGGCACCGGGCCGTGGAAGCTGGTGTCGAACTCGGCCGGGGGCGCGACACTGGCCCGCAACGACGACTACTGGGGGACGAAGCCCAAGCTGGAGCGGCTGGAGTTCAAGGTCATCCCCGATTCGCAGGCGCGCGTGGACGCGCTCGCCAGCAAGGAGATCGATCTCGTAGGCGGATCGTACCTGGCCCCCATCACGCCGGTGGAGGCCAAGGCGCTGAGCGAGCGCGCCGATATCAAGCTGCTCACCGGCGCACCGGACGTCTCGATCATGCTCGGCTTCAACCCGAAAGGCCCGGCCGGAGACCGGGCCGTCCGCGAGGCCGTGCGTCAGGCGATCGACACCACGTCCCTGACCAAGGCGCTGTTCATGGGTTATGCCGAGCCTGCGCGCCGGGTGTTCCCACCGGAAGTGCCCGACTCCGGGACCGACCTCCCGCTCTACTTCGACCAGGCCGCCGCCCGCAGCACCCTGGAGGCCGCCGGATACACGCTCGACGGCACCACCCGGGTCAAGAACGGCAAGCCGCTCTCCCTGAAGCTGCTCATCCCCGCCTCACCGGCCGAGGGTCAGCTCGACCCCCGGTCCACGGCCGCCGCGATCGCCGCCGCCCTCAAGGAGGTCGGTATCGCCGTGGAGATCGCCCCGGTCGACGCCGCCGCCTACTACGACGAGCGAGCGGAGGGCACATATGACATCACGTTCTTCGAGGGGCTCGGCGCGCCGTACGACCCCTCCGGCTCGGTCGTGTCCATGTTCACCTCCGGCGCCCGCGGACCGCTCTGGGTCACCCCGGCCACCGAGGCCGCGGTCGACAGGGCCGTGTACGCCCGTGACGCCGCCGCCCGCGCCACGGCCTACCAGGAGCTCTACGACACGGTGGCCGCTGACGCCGGTTTCGTGCCACTGGCCTACCGGACGAGGCTGTGGGCGGTCCGGGATGCGGTCAAGGGCTTCGCGGTGCCGCCCACCGACCTTGACCTCGAAGTCGCCGGGGTCACCGTCGAGTGAAGGCTCCCGATCGGCTGACCACCACAGGCGGATACGTCGCGCGCTGGGCACTCGACACCGCCGGCGTGCTGCTGGCGATGTCGATCGGCACCTTCGCGCTGGTCCTGCTCGCCCGTGGCGACCCCGCGGCGATGCTCGCCGCCACGCGGGCGGGCCGCCCGGCCACGCCCGAGCAGATCCAGGCCGTCCGCGTCGAGCTGGGCCTCGACGCCTCCGCTCCGATACGGTACGTGCGGTGGCTCGCCCACGCGTGCACCGGCGACTTCGGGGTGTCGCTGCGGACGAACACGCCCGTGGGGCCTGAGGTCGCCGACCGGCTCGGTGTCACTCTTGGGCTGGTCGCCGGGTCCGCATTGATCGCCGTCGTGGTCGGGCTGGCCGCAGGCGTGGCCGGGGCGGTGCTCCAGCGGGGTGTGCTGCGCGGCGCCCTGCGGGTCGGCGCGCTGCTGGTCACCTCGGTTCCGGGATTCTGGCTGAGCTACCTGCTGGTGCTGGCGCTCGCCCTGCGGCTGAGGCTGGTGCCGACGTCGGGGATGGCCGGCCTGGAGACGTGGATCATGCCTATGGCGGTGCTCGGGCTGCCGGCCGCCGGCGCGCTCAGCCGGGTGGTGGCGGTCACGCTGCGTGAGGCGCTGGATCAGCCGTACGTACGGGCCGCCCAGGCCCGAGGCAGTGGCCCGCTGTCGATCGTGCTCCGCGACGGGCTGCCCAACGCGGCGGGACCGATCCTCTCCGTCGCCGCGTTCGCCGTCGGCGGTCTGCTGGTCGGCGTGGTCGTGATTGAGCAGATCTTCGCCTGGCCCGGTCTCGGTGCCTACCTCGTGCACGCGGCCGGTTCCCGGGACGTACCGGCGCTGCAGGCGGCCACGCTCGTGATGGGTGGCGGGTTCATCCTGGTCAACCGATGCGCCGATGTCCTGCAGGGACTCATCGATCCTCGCTCCCGGCGGCGGTGGGCCGGGTGAATGGCATGCTCCGCCGGACTGGGGTGCGCACGGCGCTGGTCGCGGCGCCACTGGTCCTGTTCGTGGTCGGGGGCGGGCTGGCACCGCTGCTGGCTCCGGCCGATCCCGCCGCCAACGACCTGGCGGCCTCGCTGCTACCGCCGTCGCCGCAGCACCTGCTGGGCACGGATCAGCTCGGCCGTGACCAGCTCAGCCGGCTCCTCTACGGTGCGCGGATCTCCCTGGCGATCACGGCGGCCGTGCTGACGGTCTCGCTGGCCGCCGGCGCCGTCGTCGGGGCCATCGCCGGCTACCTGGGCGGATGGGTCGACCGGGTCGTCGCCCGGGTGATCGACGTGGTGGTGTCGCTGCCCGGGATGCTGGTGGCGCTGGCGGTGATCGGCGTGCGGGGTCCCGGTGTGGAGAACCTCGTCCTCGCGCTGTCGCTGTGGTCGTGGGCGCCGTACGCCCGGATCGCCCGCGCCCGTGTCGCCGGGATGCGCGGCAGCCCTCATCTGGACGCGCTGCGGCTGCTCGGGGCCGGCCGCGGGCGCATCATCGGCCGGCATCTGCTGCCCCCGGCGCTGGCACCATGTCTGGTCTACGCCAGCACGGACGTCGGCACGATCGTTCTCGGCGTCGCCACGCTGAGTTTCCTCGGCCTCGGTGTCGCGCCGCCGCACGCCGAGTGGGGCCAGATGCTCATCGAGGGGCGACCGTTCCTGGCCTCCGCGTGGTGGCTGGCGTACCCTCCCGGCATCGCCATCACGGCGGTGGTGTTCGCCGGCAACCTGCTCGGCGAGCGGCTGGCGGCCGGTGGGGAGCGGCCGTCGGTCCTCCGGCTGATCCGCCCCGGGCGGATGCGGCGGGCGGCGCGACCGGCCACCGGAGCGGAACCGCCCGCGGCCCCGGACGCGGTCCTGATCGTGCGGGACCTGTCCGTCGCGTACCCGGGCGATGGCGGGCTTCGTCGCGTCGCCGCCGGGATCTCCTATGAGGTGCGTCGCGGGCAGATTTTGGCGCTCGTCGGCGAGACCGGAAGCGGTAAGACCACGGCCGCGCTGGCGCCGTTCGGCCTCCTGGATCCACAGGCGGTGGTCACCGGCTCGGCGATGCTCGGTGCCCGCGAGCTTGCCGGGCTCGCTCCGGAGGATCGGCGCCGGGTCGGCGTGGTCTTCCAGGACAGCGCCGCGGTGCTCAACCCGCTGCGGACGATCGGCGCGCACGTCGACGAGGCGGTCCGCAACGCGGGCCGGGGCGGCCCGCGCGGCGCGACCCGGCGGGTCACCGAGGAACTGCTGGGCATGGCGGGGCTGCCCGATCCCGCAGTGGTCGCCCACCGGCTCCCGCACCAGCTGTCGGGTGGAATGCGGCAGCGGGCACAGATCGCCATGGCCCTCGCCGGGCAGCCGGAACTGCTGATCGCGGACGAACCCACGTCCGCGCTCGACGTGACCGTGCAGGCACAGTTGCTCGACCTGCTGGCCCGCCTGCGCGACGAGCTGGGCATGGCCATGGTCGTCGTCAGCCACGACCTGGCGGTGGTGGCACACCTGGCCGACAGTGTGGCCGTCGTGTACGCCGGGCGGGTTGTGGAGTCGGGCCCGCTCGACGCGGTGACCAAAGCTCCCGACCACCCTTACACCCGCGGACTGCTGGACGCCGTGCCACGTCCAGGTGCGGCACCGGGCACCCGGTTCCGTACCATGCCGGGCCGGTCCGGCATCGGACCGGACGGCACCGCCGGGTGCGGGTTCGCCCCCCGCTGCACGATCGCGGTGCCGGCCTGCGCGATCACGCCGCCGGCTTTGGAACCGGCGGCCACCTCGGCCGCGCACCGGTCGGCGTGCCTGCGTCATCCCAGCCGTTCCACGACCACGGACGGGACATGCTAGAGATCGAGAACGTCAGCGCGGGCTACGGCCGTGACGACACGAGCGTGATCGAGGGCGTCACGATGCGGGTGGCGGCAGGCGAGATCGTCGGCCTGGTCGGGGAATCCGGCTGCGGCAAGTCGACGCTGGCCCGGGTCGTCACCGGCCTGCTGCGGCCCAGCGCGGGAACCGTCCGCGTCGCCGGGGTGGACGTGCACACGCTCAGGGGCCGGGCGCTGCGAGCGCACCGGCGGCAGGTCCAGATGGTGTTCCAGGACCCCTATCTGACGCTCAGCCCGCGGCAGACCGTGCGACAGTCCATCGCCGAGCCGCTGTCCATCCACCGGGTCGGTGATGCCAGGTTCCGGGCCGCGCGGGTGAGCGAGCTGCTGGACCTTGTCGGGCTCGACCCGCAGGTGCGGGATCGCCGTCCCGGGCGGCTGTCCGGCGGTCAGCAGCAGCGTGTGGCGATCGCCCGTGCGCTGGCCCTGGAGCCACGCCTGCTGGTCTGCGACGAGCCGGTCACCGCGCTCGACGTATCGGTCCAGGCGAAGGTGCTGAACCTGCTCTGCGACCTGCGGGACCGGCTTGAGTTCGGCTGCCTGTTCATCGCCCACGACCTCGCGGTGGTCTCGCAGCTCGCGGACCGGATCGCGGTCATGCGGCGCGGCCGGATCGTCGAACAGGGTCCAACCGCAGAGGTGACCACCGGCCCCCGGCACCCGTACACGCGTCTGCTGCTGTCGGCCACGCCCACCATTTGACGACAGATGGGAACCATTCGGGCAGCCCATCCGACATATCGATCGTGACCATCGCCTGCCTTGAGATGCTCTCCTTCGGACTCGCCCACCTCGCCCGGGCCGCTGGTGACGCCGGCGAGCGCCTGGTGCTGCTGACCGGTACCGAACCGCTGTACCTGCACGAGCTTGCCACGCTGTCACCTGGGTCGATCGAGGTCGTCCCGGTGGACACGAACGACCGCCAGGCCGTCGCCGCAGCCCTGAACGCGGTCAAGGACCTCCGGGGACTGATCAGCTCCACGGATACGTGGGGCGTGACCGGGGCCGAACTCGCCACCGAGTTCGGCCTGCCCGGCATCGACCCGGCGGTCATCCGGCTGGTGCGCGACAAGTCCCAGGTCCGGGACCTTCTTCACCGGAAGGGGTTGAGCCCGTTCGCGCCGTCCCTGGTGGACGACGTGGCCGCGCTGGACCTCGACCGGCTCGCCGCGACCGTCGGGCTTCCCGCCGTCGTCAAGGACACGGCCGGCACCAGCAGCAGGAACGTCTGGCTCGTACGCGACGCCGAGGACCTCTCCCGCCTCCGCCGGGAGGCCGCGGGCGCGACGCTGTTCGGGCGGCTGTTCGCGGAGCCGTTCCTCGCCGGGCCGGTCTACAGCGCCGAGACCGTCACCTGGGCCGGGCACACCCGGCTGCTGGGGCTGTCGAGCCGCCTCATGTCACCGCAGCCCTGGTTCCGCGAGGACGTGACCGCGTTCCCGGTGGCGTTGCCGCCCGACGATGTCCGCCAGATCGAGAAGTGGCTCGGCGACGTGCTGACGGTCCTCGGTTACACCGACCGGTTCGCCCACATCGAGCTGGCCATGACCGCCGACGGTCCGCGTCTGATCGAGGTGAATCCCCGTATCGGCGGTGCGCTCGTCGGCGAGTCGATGTGCCGCGCCCTGAAGATCAACGTTTACGAAGGACTTGTCGACCTCGCGCTGGGCCGGCGTCCACGACTGCTCGACGCGCCCCTGGGCGGCGGACCGGCCGTGGCGTTCGTCCTGGCGTATCCGGACCGGGCCGGCGAGCTGGTCGCCGTGCACGGCCTCGACCACGTCGTCCGCTACCCAGGACGGCCCGAGTGGTATCCGACCAAGGCGATCGGCACGGACATCGCGCACGTCACAGATGGGAGCGGCTACGCCGGAATCCTGCTCGCCGAGGGGCCGACCGCGGAGATCGCCACGCACCGGGCCGTCGCCGCGGCGGGCGCCCTGCGCATCGAGACGCGTCCCGCGTGCTAGGCCCGGCCGCCCCGCACGATCAGCCGGCGCGCGTGGTCGTCGAAGGGCTCGGCGTCGAACCCGCCGAAGCACTCGATGCCGGTGAAACCCGCCTCGCCGAGCATGCGCTTGAGCTCGACGGCGCTGTAGAGGTGGTGCACGATGAACGCCTGCCGTGCCCGGCCGTCCCGTACGAGGTAGAAGTCGTCCCGGAACCGGGTCCAGTCGTCGAAGACCGTGCCGCGCACGATCAGCGTGCCCCCGTCGACGTCGATGATCTTCGGCCGGGCTCCGTCGCGGGCCATGATCTCCTTGCCGTACAGGTCGATCAGGAGCCGGCCGCCGGGCGCGAGGCTCGCCCGTACGTTGCGCAGGACCCGCATGTTCTCGTCATGGTCGTCGAACAGGCCGAACGAGGTGTACATGCTGATCACCAGGTCGAACCGGCCCGGCTCGACGAACTCGCGCATGTCCGCCCGGACGAGCCGGATGCCGACGCCGGCCTCGGACGCCGCCTGCGCCGCGCGATCGAGCAGCGCCGCGCTGAGGTCCACGCCCGTGACCTCCGCACCCTGACGGGCCAGCGGAACCGTGTACGTTCCCGGCCCGCATCCCAGATCGAGCACCCTGGTCCCGGGCGGCACCCGCAACAACGGCGACGAGGCGGCTCTCATCTCGGCCTCACCGGCACGCTCGGCGGAGAACAGCACATCCGAGAAGTCGGCCCACAGCGTCTCGTCCTCGAACCACTCCATCGCCGATCCCTTCGCCATCGACCATATCCGCTATGCAGTAAGTCGCCGCTGACGCCCGGATGGTTCCTTCCTCGCCCCACAATTGGAAAGAGCTCCCCATGGATCTGAGTCTGGCCGTCCGCCGCGTGTCCCTGCGGCTGACCGAGACGGTGCGAAGCTCCCGCGGTGAGATCGACTCCGTCGACACCTGCATGGTCGCCATCGCGCACGGCGGCGTCGTCGCCTACGGCGAGGGCACGCCGATCGAGTACGACGGAGTCACCGCGGACGATGTCGCGCGAGCGGTAGAGGCCGACGGCCCGGCCCTGCTGGGCCAGGACCTGAGCGACCCGGAGGCGGCTCTCGACCGCGTCGAGCGATGGGACGCGCCCGCGGGCGCCCGGATGGCCCTCGACGGCGCGTTGCACGACTGGATCGGCAAGGCCGCTGGGCGACCGACCTGGAGCGTGCTCGGCACGCCCCGCACGCTCGGACCGACCGTGTACACGATCGGGATCGCAAACCCGGACGAGGCGGCGAGCGCGGTCCGGAACGCGCCGCCGGTGGGCGCGTTCAAGGTGAAGGTCGGCGGCCCCGGCGACATCGACGCCCTCGAGGCCATCCGGCGGATGACCCCGCTGCCGGTGCGCATCGACGCGAACGAGGCATGGGACCTCGACACCGCCCGCGCCCTCACCCCTCGTCTGCGCGCGCTCGGCATCCAGCTCATCGAGCAGCCGTTTCCCAGAACCGAAATCGACGACTACCACCGCTACCGGGAGCTTCCCGACCGGCTCCCGATCGTCCTCGACGAGGGGTGCACCGACGTGGCCAGCGTCCAGGCCGCCCGGCAACACTCCGACGGCATCGTCGTCAAGCTGTGCAAGGCCGGCGGTGTCCGCGGTGCGCGGCGGGTCATGGAGGCCGCCCGTCGGGCAGGGCTCACGGTCCTGCTCAGCTGTATGTGCGAGTCGGAGCTCGCCATCAGCCAGGCCGCGCTACTCGCGCCACTGGCCGACCACATAGACCTCGACGGCCACCTCTACCTGCGCGAACCACCGTTCCACGGGCTCGGCCTCGAGGACGGGCGGATCACCCTCGGCGATGCGCCCGGTCTCGGGGTGGTGCCCGGGACCCTTTCCACATCCGATCTTGACTGGCGGTGACCGTGAACTGGTACGAGAACATGAACCTGTGGTCCGGCTTCTCGGAGGTCCTCTTCACACCCGAGCGGGCGCGGGCCGCCGCCGAGGTGGTGGCCTCCTCACCCCTGCTGGCGTTCCCCCCGGGAAGCCGCGTGCTCGACCAGTGCTGTGGCGTCGGCTTCTTCACCGAGCCGATGGCCCGCCGCGGCTACCGGGTGACGGGGGTGGACCTCCATCGCGAGCTGCTCGAACGCGCGGCGGCCGTGTGTGCCGCCGCCGGGGTGAAGGCGTCGTTCGTGCAGGCGGACGTGCGCGAACACGTGACGCCAGAGGCGTACGACGTGGTGGTGAACATGTACACCTCCTTCGGCTACTTCGACGACCATGAGGACAATCTCCAGGTCCTGCGCAACGCCCATAGGTCTCTCGCCCCTGGCGGCCGGCTGATCGTCGACCTGTTGAGCAAGGAGACGTACGCGTCCTGGGCCGGCACTCCGAAGATCGTTGACGTGCCCGGCGGCATGGTGGTCATGCGTGACACGATCCTGGACGACTGGGCCCGCTACCGCACCGACTGGACGCTGGTCCGGGGAGACAGGGCCGAACACGCCTCGCTCATCTGCTATGTCTACAGCGCCGCTGAGCTGCGCGAAATGTTCGCCCAGGCCGGATTCGAGGAGATCGAGTGCTTCGGCACCCTGGACGGCGGCCCGTACGACGCCCGTGCCACCCGCCTGATCGTCCGAGGCATCAAGGCACGGCCGGCGTGACACCGGGTGGCGTCCGCTCGTTCACAGGCGTCCAACTCGCCCTGCTGGGGAGCGGGTCGCTGGTCAACCTCATCAGCTTCTCCGTCTACCCGTACCTGGCGGTCCTGCTCCGCGACCGGATGGGCTTCGGCATGGACCAGGTCGGCGTCATCCTCGGGCTGGCGACGCTCGTGCAGTTCGCCGGAGGACTGCCGGGCGCGGCCGTCGCAGAACGCCTCGGGCTCCAGCGGTCCCTGCTCCTGGCGATGGTGCTGCAGACCGTCGCATCGCTGGGGTTCCTCGCGGGCGGGGCCTGGCCGGTGGCCACGATCGCCGCGCTCTTCCTCCGGTCGGCGGCCACCGCGCTGTACTCGCCAAGCGTCCGCGGCTACATGGTGCACGGCGCGGGCACGGGCGAGCGACCGCGGCTGATGTCCGCGAGCTACGCCAGCGGCAACGTCGGGATCGCGCTCGGGCCGGTGGTGGGTGCCCTGTTCATCCACGACCCGGGCGGGATGTTCGCCGTCGCCGCCGCGCTGCACGCGGCGCTCACGATCGGGCATGCCTTTCTGCCGCAGGAACCCCGCGAGGACCGCGAGGCGATCGAGCCACTACGGCGGGCCCTGCACGGCCTCGCGGTCCCGCCGTTCGCGGTCACCGCCCTGACCATTTACCTGCACATGCACTTCTACCAGTACCTTTCTTCCTACGCAGAAGGTCGGGTGTCCACGGTGTTCTACGGATCGGCCATGATGGGATACTCTCTGCTGCTCGTCGTGCTGCAGCCATTGATCGCGGGCCGGGTCGAGCGGATGCGGTACTCACGCGCGGTGGTGCTCGGCTTCGGCGGCCTGGCCGTCGGCATGATCGCGTTCACCGGCGGGAACGAGGTCGCGATCGCCGCCGGGATCGTCGCCATCGGCGCGGGCAACTCCGTCCTCTTTCTCAAGAACGTTCTGGAGGCGCTCGCCCGCACGCCCCGCTCACCGGCGGTCGTCTTCGGTCACCAGCGGCTGGCCGAGGGCGCCGGCGCATGCTTGAGCGGGCTCGCCGGCGGAATGGTGTACCAGGTGTTCGAGACCGCCGGGCGCCTCCCCGGTTTCTGGGTGGCCGTCGCCGCCCAGTGCCTGCTGTTACCCGCGGTCATGCTTGTGCTGCATCGCCGGTTCCGGCGTCCCACGATCACACCGGCGGGTTCCCGATGACCCCGGCGGAAGCGCTGACCGCCGCCCGTACCGTCGCCGAACGGCTCCGCGAGGACGCCGTCGCCCGCGACCAGGCCAACCGGTTGCCCAGGGCCGAGATCGACTTACTGCGCGACAGCGGCCTGCTCTCCGTGGACCCGGACGACCATCAGACCACGCATGCGGTGACCCGGATCGTCGCGGCGGGCGACGCCTCGATCGGGCACCTCCTCGGCTACCACTACCTGCACCTGTGGCGCGCCTCGCTGTACGACAACGCCGAACTGGCCCGCTCCCTGCGGCAGGAGGTCGCCGCCGACCGGCTCTTCGTGGCCGCGGTCAGCAACCCGCGCGACACGCTCACGATCAGCCCGAACGGCGACACGCTGTCCATCTCCGGCCGAGGCGCGTTCGCCACCGGTTGCGCGGTCGCGGACCGGCTGTTCGTCAGCACCATCTATGACGACCGCGAGGCCCGCCTCGTCGCAGTCGTAGCCGGCGGCGCAGAAGGGCTCTCGCACCCACCGGACTGGGACAACCTGGGCCAACGCCTGACGGCCAGCGGCAGCATCGTCCTTCAGGATGTCCGTGTCCGCCGCTCCGACGTGCTGGGCACCTTCCCGGCGGGCGAGGACGAGTCGAGCCCTCGCCGGCTCCGGCTGTCGCTGGTGTCGCTGGCCTTCCAGGCGGTGCTCACGCAGGTTCTCGTCGGCATCGCCGAGGGAGCGCTCGGGGAGGCCGCCCGGTACACACGCGAGCGCGCACGCCCCTGGCCGGCCAGCGGTCTCGGGCGAGCCGTCGACGACCCGCACGTTCTCGCCGGGTACGGGGAGCTCTCCGCGACCCTCCGGGCGGCACGCCTGCTGGCCGACGATGCGACGCGTGCCCTCGCGGAAGCCGACGCCTGCGGTCTCGACCTGACCGCGCCGGAGCGGGGCCGGGCCGCCCTGACGATCTCCGCCGCGAAAGTGGTGTCCACCCGGCTGGCGACGGAGGCTGCAAGCCGGATCTTCGAGTTCACCGGCGCCCGCGCGACGACCCGATCGACCGGCCTCGACCGGTTCTGGCGCGACGCACGCACCCTCACGGTGCACGACCCCGTCGCGTACAAGGCGCGGGAACTCGGCGCGTTCCTGCTCACCGGCGAGATTCCACCGATCACCGCGTACAGCTGAGAGCGGCTGTTCGTCACATGTCACGTCGCCATCTGGTCGGGAATGAGCCGGCCGCGCTCCCGCTCACCCCACCTACAGCACCGCGGGCAGGTCCACGGGCAGGGGCATCGCCTGGTCTCCTTCGATCTTGGACTGTGCATTCGAAGGATCACGCGGTGGTCATCTTCGTGCCTTGCCGCGACGCTTGTGACCTGGTCGAGCTCGTACACGACTTCCGTGGACGCAACCTACGGCCCATGCCCAAGAGGGGAAGAGCCGAGGGTACTGGCGGGCGATGCGCCGCCAGACCCGCTCGGCTTCGCTGAAGGGCCGTAGCCGTTTGTAGTCCCTGCGGATCTACAGCGCACCAGATAGGCGTTGACGCGTGCAGCGCGGAGCGTCGGGCCAGTGGTCCTGGCGGGCGGCGTGGGCACGGTGGAAACGCACAACGAGCGTGCGGCCTGGCCGCACGCTCGTGGGATCCGCCGATCGCTAGGGGCTTCAGGGGACGACGTACACACTTTCGAAGCGGACCTCCTGGTGCTCCGCGGTCCACGTCTGCGGCGGAAGCGACTGGACAAGTCTGCCCTGGCAGTCGTCGGCCGAGAACAGGATGATCGTCCGGTTGGTGTCGTTGTGCCCGAAAACAGCGTCGTCGGTGGTCCAGCACCTGCCCTCATCCGGCTCGAGCAGCGAGCGGAGGCCGCCTTCGTGCTTGAGCCAGTAGAAGCTGCCCTGCGTCTCGGCCTGCGCCGGACCGGGAGCGATCAGCACCAGTGTGGCGGCGGCGGCGAGGGAAGCCAGGATGGCCGATAGTCGCACAGTCATCACTTCTTGCTGTCAGTTGATTACTCAAGGCAACCATCGAAGCGCGGTCACGGACATCCCCGATCGGACAGCATTCCCTCACCCCATCAGCGGCGCACACTGGACCTCACCGTCGCCGTCGCCGAAGCCGCCGGCCCCGGGTGGTGAACAGGTCAAGGGGGCCTGGATGGGAACGCCGCGATGGCCGAGAGGCGGCAGAGTACCGGCCGGGCAGGGTGCGCCGCCCCTGGCGGGGCCATTCGCTGTAGCCGACCTCGCACAGTTCGCCGACGATGCGCCCGGCCGCCCGCTCGGTGAAGCCGATCCTGGCTGCGATGTCACGCAGCCGGATCTGCGGGTCGACGGCGATGAGCCACAACTGCGTGGACACCACCACCTGCTCGACCTGGTCCAGCCCGATCGACGGCGGGCGGCCAGGCCGCCGCTCGTCGATCAGCCCGCCGGCCGCAGGCGCAGGAACCGATGCCGCCACTTGAACACCGTGTCCGGATGCACCCGCAACCGCTCGGCGATCCGCTTGTTGTCCTCACCGTCCGCGCACGCCGGCACGATCTTCGCGCGCATCGCCAGGACCTGCGCGGATTCGGCCCGCCGTGCCCACCGCTGCAGCACTGCCCGCTCGGCGGCCGACACCGTCAACTCCGCTTCGGGCCGGCCCGTGCGCGCCTCGTCGGCCGGCGCCTGCAGCCCGCCCCGGGCGCAAGCGGCACGCCACTTGCGCACCGTGCTGGCGGCAAGGCCCAGATCACGCGCCACCCGCGCCGTGCCGATCCCCGGCAGGCACATGCCGGCACGATCCTTGCCCGCGCCGCCACCCTCGACGGCTCCGCTGACATGCCGACCAGTCGAGCACGCTCGGTCTCGGATAAGCGGATCTCGACCGCGGACGGGCCTGGGTGCGCCATACCAATCACCATATGGATCTATCCGACGAATTCCAGGCGGATGACACTAGGTAGGTGAGCCAGGAGTGGCGGAGCCGGTGGAGGGTGGGCTTTCCGCTCCGTCGATGAAATGTCCACTCTCTCCTGGACGGCGCCGGATTTCGGCGAAAGCGCCCGCGACATCGGATGGAATCACCGCCTCTGGCCCCTCACCCGCACCTGACCCCCGCCTGTCGCCGCCATGACCTATCGTTACCTTACGAACCGGGGCGAGATCGCTGGGTAACCGGGTGAGGGGTGGCCATAGTGCGTCGGCGGTGGCTCGTCCTGATGGCCGGGGCGGCGATCGTGGTAGGAGTGGCCGCGGCGGTGGTCGGTCTGGCGTCGGAGTTCGCCGTTGACGACACGGCCGAATGGCTTCCCTCGATGCGGCGGTACCCGTTGCCGTGGCTGGCCGGGGCGGTGGCGATCGGAGTCGTCGCCGCGCTGCTGCTGTGGTGGGCCCAGCATGCGTACGAGAGCACCAAGGTCGTGCCTCGCGACGGCGGCGCCCCCGAAGACCCGCTGGACGCGGTTCTCCGCGAGATCGCGGTGGAGCAGCGCAGGCGGGTGGGCGAGCGGCGTGAGCGGGGCCGGGTGTACCGCTCCGAGCCGTTGCCCGTCATGTGGAGCGACGATTCGTCCCCGGCGGCGCGGCGGCCGGTGGGCACGCTGGTCGACCGGTTCGTCGGCCGGCTCCTCGACCCCGGCGACGGCGTTCCGCGAGTGGTGATCACAGGCTCTCCCGGCGCGGGCAAGACCACGCTTGCGGCCATGCTGGTAGAGGGCGTCCTGGCCGCGCCGCGCGTGACGCGGGTGCCGGTGGTGTTCCGGCTGGCGTCATGGGAGCCGGATCGCGTGGAGCCGGCAAAATGGATGCGGTCGCGGCTCGCGGAGGACTTCCCCGATCTCGGCAGACGGTACGGCAAGGGGGTGTACCACAAGCTCATCGGCGATCGCCGGATCATCGCGGTCTTCGACGGGCTGGACGAGATCCGGGACGGTCTGCGTCCGGTGGCGCTGGTGAAGATCGACGAATGGCTGCGGCTGCATCAGGACGCGACGCCGTTCGTGCTGACGTGCCGGGCGGCGGAGTACGCGCGGCTGGAGCCCACCGGGCACGTCCTGCCGAAGGTTCCGGTCTATCAGCTTCAGCCCGTGGACAGCGGGGCCGCGATGGCGTACCTCGGCTCGGGGCCGGCCTGGGAACCGGTTCGGCGGCGGCTCGCGGAGGAGGGGGAGGAAGGTCCGCTCGCGCAGGCGCTGTCCACCCCGCTCATGATCGGCCTGGCCCACCGGGTCTTCGGCGGCCACGAACCGTCGGCCGGACCGGAGCGGCTCGCCGATCGCGCCGCGCTCCCGGACCGGGAGTCGATCGAAGCGATGCTGCTCGGCACCTTCGCGCCCGAAGTGCTTCGCGATGACCATCGCTTCGGCATCGACAACCACGGGAAGAAGGGCCGCTGGCCGGTCCGCGGAAGCCTGCGGTGGCTACGGTTCCTGGCACGGCGGCTGGCCGCCCTCGACGAGCACGACATCGGCTGGAGCCGGCTGCACCAGCTGGCTCCGAACCGCTGGCCGCTCGTACCCGCGTTGTGCGGCCTGGCCGCCGGGGCGGTGGTCGCCCACGGCGCCCGGCTGGTCGGCCTGCCCACGGGGTTGCGCTGGGGCGTCGCCGCAGGGGCGGGCTGCGCGGTGCTGCTGTGGCTGCTGGACAAGGGGGCGGCCGGTGAGCGGCCCCGGCACCCCGTCGGGGGCGCCCTTTTCGCCGGGACGCGGATCGGCATGTACGGCGGCCTCGCGGTCGGCCTGCCGGGCGCGTTCTTCGCCGGCCTGGCCGGGGAGACGCTGGGCACGCTGCTTCTCGGCGCCGCCCTGGCGATCGTCGCCGGCCTGCTCGCCCCGGAGCCGCGCCGCACGGCCACCATGGGCGCCGCCATGCTGTCGGGGACGATCGCCGGTGCCGTGGCATGGCTGGTCGCCGCACTGGTGTGCGGATTTCCCCAGGGCGCCCAGGTCTCCTATGCCACGCGCCTGCCCGGCGGCGCTGCCGCCGGTGCGCTGCAGGCCTGGCGGGCGGCACTGGGGTACGGCCTCGCCGACCAGCTCCGCTTCGCCGGGGCGTTCTCCCTCACCGTCGGGATCGTCGTGGGAGTGCTCATGGCGGGCACGGGCATGGCCGCCAGACTGATCGAGCCGCGCTACCCGCGCCGCGGGCGGCATGCCGTCGCCGCGGCCACCCTGTTCGCCGTGGCGGGCGGCGTCGTCGGGGCGGGGTCCGCCGTCGTGCTCGCCGGGCCGGCCGCGGGCGCGAGCGCCGCCCTGATCGGGACGGCGTTCGGCGCGTTGTTCGGGCCGCTCGCCCTGCGCCGCCGCCGGCCGGGCACGAGTGTCCGGGCCGAGGAGCTACAGCGGAGCATGGGGCTCAGGGTGAAGGCGGGGATGATCGGCGGGCTGCTCGGCGGAGGTCTGGGCGGGTTCCTTCTCCCCGGGCAGTACGCCTACCTCGAAACCGACGCGCTGGGCAACGCCTCCGCCGGAGCGGCGGACGGCATGCAGGCGGGCCTCGCGCTCGGGTTGATCTCCGGCATCGTGTTCGCCGGCTCCGACCGGAACGCGGAGGGCGTGGGCGTCTCGCCGGAAGGGAGGCGGCGGCTGCTTATGCCGCTGTCGTGGGCGGGGCTCGGCCTCGCCGTGGGCGCCTTGATGGGCGTGGCCCTCAACGCGGCGCTCGCGAGGTTCATCATGCTCGACGGCACGGTGGTCGTGGTCACCTACGCCCTCACCGGACTCACTCTCGGCGCGGCCGGCGCCGTGGCCGTATGGGTCGAAGGCCGTCCGGAGATGGACCCGGAGTCGACCCTGCGAACCGCCCGCACGACCACGCTCGGAGCGGGTGTCCTGGTCGGCGTCGCGGGCGGCGCCGTCACCGGCATGGTCACCAATCCGACATATGGGGTCATCGCCATCGTCATGGTTTTGACCCTGGTCGTCGGCACCTCGCCCTGGGGCCTGTTCACGGTCAGCCGGTGCCGCCTGGCGCTCGGTGGCCGGATCCCGTGGCGGTTCACCCGCTTTCTACGGGACATGTACGATCTGGAGATCCTGCGGCGCGCCGGGGCGGGGTACCAGCTCCGCCATGTGCGGCTCAGGGACGAGCTGGCCGGGGCGAACCGGCGGGAGTCCGCCCAGGTGCCCGTCGCGCATGCCGGGGCACGGGCCGTCACCGCACCCGGCCGGTCGAGGCGCGTGGCGGCGGCCTGTGCGGCGGTCGTGGTGCTCGCGGGGGTCGGGGTCACAGGACCGCTGCGCCCGGCGGTGGATCCGGCGCCGTCCCAGGAGTTACGGGCCGCCCTGGACGACGCGCGGTGGGTGGACAAGCCGTTGTCGCCGTCGATCGCCTATTCGGGCTTCCCGTACGGTTACGCGTTCAGGGCGACACTCAAGATCCATGGACCCGGCCTGGCCGGCGTGAACCTCCCCGGCCTCGCCTACGTCCTCATCTCGTGCCAGGGGCAGTACGCCTTCTTCCTGACAAGCGACCCGGCCGGCCCTACTCAGGCGAAAAGGCAGCGGGTCGCGCTGACCGGATACACGACGGCCATCGACACCGGCTCCCCCTGCACCAACACGATCACCGTGCTGGCCCGCAGGGGGACGTTACGCCTGTTCGTGGAGACGACCTATTGTGACGAGGTGCGTCTGCCCACGCTCGGCCCGGTGCCCGATCCGAAGCCGATGTCCCTGTCGTCGCAGCGCGGCGACACGTACGTGATGGTCCTCTCGCACGGTATGAGCGCTCTCGGCCGCCCATGAGCTGGGTCAAGTGGTGCAGTTCTTCTGGGTGTCGGTGCGGACCTGCCCGCCACGCCGATCTGGGCCTCGGCGTAGAGGACGAAGTGCGGGTACTTTGCGCAGAGTCGGCCAGGTCAAGGTCCGCTGATGTGAAGCGGTGCTGGCGCGGGATGAGCGCCATGGTGGCACTCGCCACGCGATCGGACAACCATTTCAGCCGGTCAACGCCAGCAGGCGGGACACGCGACGAAGGCATGGTGCTCAGGAAGCAGCATCATAGGCGGAGAAGGAACCGGACAGTGGTTTGCGTCGTGGCGTATGGTCAGAGCCGTGGCCGGCCTTCCGGACCGAAGCACGTCAGCAGATGACCCTTCCTGAGCGGCCGTGGATCCCTGACCTTGATACCTTGCCTTGGCGGGGCTCCCGATCAATGCCGCCGATAGCCACGCGGCGCTGATCCGGCCCATCAGACTTGGCTCGGCAACCGCGATATTCGCTCCAAGACTGGCCAGGCTGCCCACGGTCAGCAGAGTCCAGGCCAGCGCTCCACCGCGTGAGCCGTACCGATTCTCGAGGAGGATGGACATGGACGCGACCACGATGGTGCCGTCGACCGCGAGCGGGATGAGCACCGCCGTTAGATGGTCCTCACCATGACGCAGGCACAATTCGTGCATGTGGCGGAAGGAGACGGCCGCGGCGATCCCCGCCAATATCGCAATGCCTGCGATGGTCGTAAACTGAATACGACGCACCGCCCGATCTCTTGACTCCATGCCCGCTCAGCCCTCCCGGCCAGGGAGAACGAGCGTCGCGGACATCGCAAACGACATGTACGTATCGAGTGTGTCTGGCCTCGGACACGCACTCTGGTACATGCTGAGTCTCGCCTCGACAGCGACGACCCTTCCAGAGGGGTCCTAGGCGAGGTGGAGGCATATCTCGCTAGAGCCAGGAATCCCAAGGAAGTAAGCCCGGCTCCTGCGGCTATGAACACGTCCCCAGGTCAACCAACTCTGGGGGCACTTGTCATAAGGCCGTGCACGATGCGAAGGGGCACCGCCCTGTAACTCTACGCCACCTTCCGGCGACGTACTGGTATGCCGACGTGAAGGAGTTGGACAGTGCCGGACGTCTCCGCCCGTGAAGCCGACGAAGCCGACGATGCCGATCCCACTCGCGTACGGGACAGGCGGGACTTCGCTCGCGAGCTTTCCCTGCTGCGCGAGCGGGCCGGTCTGACGGTTCGGCAGGTGGCGGCGAAGGCCGGTGGGTACGGTGCGCACAGCACCGTCGGCGACTGGTTCGCGGGCCGGGGTCTTCCGTCGGCGGCGTCCCGAGGCCTGCTGGTGCGGGTGCTGCAGGCGTGCGGGGTCGCCGACGCACAGTCGCTTGAGGAGTGGCTGAGCGCCTGGCGCAGGGCGCGGCGTTCGCCGGGCCGGCGTCCTGCCGGGCTGGAGCCGTACCGAGGGCTGGCATCCTTCCAGGTCCAGGACGCGCGGTGGTTCTTCGGCAGGCGCGAGCTGACCCACCGGCTGGTCGCCCGCGTGGGCCGGCTGCGGGACCGGGGCGGTGGCGTGCAGCTCGTCGTGGGGTCATCCGGGTCGGGCAAGTCGTCCCTGCTGCGAGCGGGCCTGATGGCGGCGCTGCGCGCGGGAGAGC
Source organism: Spongiactinospora rosea (assembly GCF_003315795.1). GTDB lineage: Bacteria > Actinomycetota > Actinomycetes > Streptosporangiales > Streptosporangiaceae > Spongiactinospora > Spongiactinospora rosea. Next base: position 406,117 of record NZ_QMEY01000005.1, on the reverse strand, counting down.
TGCCCGGCTCCGCGGATTGGTCCGTGGTGCTCTGTGTGCCCGGCGCGCGTCCGGTGGACGAGCTGGCGGGCAGGCTGGCGGCGCTCACCGCGACCTCCCAGGACGAGATCGCAGCGACGATCCGGGAAGATCCCGGCGACTGCGCCGCATACGCCGGCCGGGCGGTTGAGTCCGGCGGATCGCTCGTCTTGGTGATCGACCAGTTCGAGGAGGTGTTCACCCTCTGCGCCGACGGGGATGAACGGCGGACCTTCGTCCGCGCGCTGTGCGCCGCCGCCTCGGGCGGCGCGCTGGTGGTCCTCGGGCTGCGGGCCGACTTCTACGCCCCCTTTCTGCGCTTACCGGAGCTGGTCACCGCGGTGCAGGACGCTCAGCTGGCCGTCGGCCCCATGAACGAGACGGAACTGCGTGAAGCGATCACGGAACCCGCCCGCATGGCCGAGATCGACCTTGAGGGCGGGCTCGTCGAGCTACTGCTCAAGGAGGTCGCCCCTCGGGGCGCGGACCGGGCCGCCCACAACGCCGGTGTCCTGCCGCTGCTGTCCCACGTCCTGCACGCCGCCTGGCATCAGGGGAACGGCAGGACGCTCACGATCGCCGGGTACCACGCGGTCGGTGGCCTCGACGGCGCCGTGGCGAACAGCGCGGACCAGGTCTACGACGCGCTGTCGCCGGCAGGGCGTGAGACGGCGCGTGGCCTTCTCCTCGAACTGGTGCACATCGCCCCCGACACCGCCGACACCCGCCGCCGAGTCGCCACCGCCGAACTGCTGGCCAGGCACGGCGGTGACCGGTCGGGCGAGGCGGAGGACGTACTCGACCGCTTCATCGCCCAGCGGCTCATCACCGCCGACGCCGACAGCGTCGAGATCAGCCACGAGGCGCTGCTCACCGCGTGGCCGTTGCTGCGGGGATGGCTGAGCACCGACCGGGCGGGGCTGGTCGCCGGCCGTGAACTCGCCGCCACCGCCGCCGCCTGGCAGCGCGACCACCATGATCCCGACGCCCTGTATCGCGGGGCCCGGCTGCTGGCGGCTCAGGCATGGGCCGCCGGCCGGGGCCTTTCGCCGCCGGTGCGGGCCTTCCTCGACGCCAGCACCCGGCACGCGCGCCACCGCACCCGGCGCATGCAGCAGCTGATCGTGTCGTTGGGGATCTTGCTCGTCCTCGCGCTCGGGGCGTCCGGTCTCGCGTTCCAGGCTCAGCGCACGGCCGCCCAGCAACGGGACGAGGCGCTGTCGTTGAAGCTGAGTGCCGAGACCGGCGCGCTGCGCGCCACCGATCCGGCGCTGGCCGCCCAGCTCAGCCTGGCCGCCTACCGTCTCGTTCCCGGCCCGGAGGCGCGCGGCAGCCTACTCAGCGCGCTGGCCGGTCCCTATGCGACCCGGCTGACGGCCCACACCAATGCGGTCTACACTGCGGCGTTCAGCCCGGACGGGCGGCTGCTCGCCACCGGGAGCATCGACCGGACGCTGCGCCTATAGGACATGTCTGCACCTCACCGCCCCACGATCCTGGCCACGGCCGACTCACGTACGCAGGGCGTGCTCTCCGCGGCGTTCAGCCCGGACGGCAAGGTGCTGGCGACCGGCGGAGAGGACGACCTGGCGCGCCTGTGGGACGTCAGCGTTCCCGGGCGCCTTCGGCAGATGGCGACGCTGGCGGGGCACATCAACGACGTCCGGCACGTGGCGTTCGGCTCCAGCGGGCGTACGCTCGTCACCACCGGCCACGACCGGCTGGTGCGGCTGTGGGACGTGACGGATCCGAACGATCCCGAACCGCTGGCCGAACTGGACGGAGGGCAGGACGCCACGCCCACTGTCGCGTTCGCTCCCGACGGCCACACGCTGGCCACCGCCGGATCCGACGGTCCCGTACGCCTGTGGGACCTCGGCGACCGCCGGCGCCCCGTCCTGCTGGCCACGCTGCGCGGTCACACCGGCCCGGTCCTGTCGGCGGCCTTCAGCCCCGACGGCCACACGCTGGCCACCGGCAGCTTCGACGACACGCTGCGCCTGTGGAACGTCGCGGATCCGCGCCGCCCGAAGCAGCTCGCCACGCTGACCGAGGAGGGCGGCGGGATCGCCACGGCGGCGTTCAGCCCCGATGGCCGCACGCTGGCCACCGGCGGTTATGACTTCGCCGTCCGGTTGTGGGACGTCACCGACGTCCACGACGCCGGTGATCCGGTCACGCTTCGCGGGCACGCCGAAACGGTCTTTGAGGTGGCGTTCAGCCCCGACGGCCATACCCTGGCCTCCGTCGGCAAGGACGCCACCATCCGGCTCTGGGACGTCCCCGGCCCAGCGCTCGGGGGAAACAGCGGCACGGTGTACGCCGTGGCGTTCAGCCCCGACGGCCGCACCCTGGCCTCCGCGAGTCATCGAACGGTCCGGTTGTGGGACGTCGTCGCTCCCGGCGGGCCCATCCGGCTGGCCACCCTGCCTGGGCACACGGACGGCGTCGTCGAGCTGGCGTTCGCCCCCGGCGGGCGGACCCTCGCCACGGCGAGCCTCGACAAGACGGTGCGGCTGTGGGATGTCGGCGTGCCGGGCAGACCCGCCCTGCTGGGCACGGTGAGCGGCCATCGGGAGAACGTCCTCGCCGTGGCGTTCGCCCCGGACGGCACCACCCTGGCCACCGCCGGGGCCGACCGCAGCATACGGCTGTGGAACGTCGCCGACCCGCGCCGGCCTGTCGCGCTCGCCACGCTGAGCGGCCCTGAACACACGGTTGAATCCGTGGCGTTCGGATCGGCCGGCACAACGCTGGCCACCGCCGGAGTCGACCACACCGTGCGGCTGTGGAACATCGCCGACCCGCGCCGGCCTGTCGCGCAGGCCACCCTGCCCGGTCATACCAACGTCGTCAACGACGTGACGATCGACAGCCGCAGGAATCTGCTGGCCTCCGCCGGCTTCGATGGTACGGCGCGGCTGTGGGACATCGCCGACCCGCGCCGGCCGGTCCCGCTGGCCACGCTGAGGGGCCATTCCAACACCGTCGCGGACGTCGCCTTCGCACCGACCGGCCGGACGCTCGCCACGGCGAGTTTCGACGGCACCCTACGGCTGTGGCAGCTCGAAGACCCTCGCCGGCCAGGCGCCGCGGCCGTGCTGAGCGGTCACACCGACCGGGTCTACGCGGTGGCTTACGGCCCAGACGGCCTGCTGGCCTCGGGCGGCACCGACGCCACGGCGCGGATGTGGGACACCGATCCCGGGCGGGTGGCGGGGCGGGTGTGCGAGCTCGCACACCCGGCGATCACCCGCGAGCAGTGGGCCAGGCACATCCCCGGCGTGCCCTACCAGAACCCGTGCCGCTGAAGCGACAGCGCGCGGCGGACGGAACACCTGATCGCATCCGGCCGGCCCGATCAGCTGGATCAGCTCGATCAGTTCGATCGGCTCGGCCCGGCCGGAGAGCCATTCGACGCTCCTGCGCTCTGGATCCGGCTCCCGGTCGTTCTTCCGCCGCATACGCTCAGCACTCTCGGCGGCGATTCGTGGGAGGCGCCGGCGTGTCGGCGTGACCTGCAGCAAGGCTGGACACCCGTGTACGGACTTGTACGGATACCTCGGCCAGGCCTTCACCGGCAACGGCGTCGTCGTCAGCGTGGTTTCCCGGCACCCCTGTCGCGGAGCGCGCGTCTCCGCACGAGCAGAGAGGAATCCCGTTGTCTCGATTCATCAAGACCGCGTTAGCCGCGGTGGCGCTGGCCGGCGTTTTCGCGCTGACGGCCACCGTCGCCAATGCCGTGCCCAGTTCTCAGGCCGGCACGCTGACCAGCACGCAGTTCTTCACCGGGGAGAGCGAGCCGTGGACCGCCCAGACGTTCGGGGCTTGGGGCAACATCCCGACGGCGTTGGTCACCGTGAACGTGCCCGCGGGAACGACACGTCTGGTCAACGCCCGCTTCACCGCCGAATCACTGTGCGTCGGCACCGCCAGTGCGTGGTGCTCCGTGCGCATCGTCGTGACCAACTCAGCGGGGACGATCACTGAGCTGCAGCCGGTCACGAGCACCGATTACAGGTTCGACACCCCTGGTGGCGCCGAGGAGGCGCACGCCCTTGAGCGCTTCTCCACCGTTCTGCTTCCTGGGAGTTACACCGTACGGGTGCAGGCTCTGCGCATGACCGGCATCACCCAGTTCACGCTGGACGACTACGCGTTCACGGTCGGCCTCGTCGAGCGCCTTGTGCCATAACGACATGGTTTTAGGTCATCTTGGGGTCCCTGCGGACATCTCCGCAGGGACTCATGAGATCGCGAGCATGGCGCCGGTGGCTTCGCGGCCTTCGGCTGCGGCGATTCCCTCAAAAGACTAGATGGCAGGCGATACCGAGGTTGAGGAACATCGGTACAGCCATGGGCGGTACCTGAGCAACGCGCAATGCCGTCTTCGCCGTCCCGGCCGCCGCTCAGGCTCCCTACAGTGAACCCCTCACTCGGATTCCACCACCGGCCACCGGCCTCCGCCACTCGGTCATCGTCAGCGTCTTCCGCAGCTCCACCTTCGCCGTCCCACCACCACGACGAACGGCGACGGCACCAGCCGCCGAGACCGCAAGGTGGACAGGCGCGCCGCGCGAGGAATTGACGGGAGGCGACCAAACGCGGAGGGCCGGTCACACGACATTGAAGTGTGATGCTGCTGACTTCCCCCAAGCACGACACATGGGCGGCGCTGGCCGCTCTGACTGCGGGCGCCTTGACCTGGCAGCCGATCGCACTGGTGGCGGGCTTGCTGACGGTCTGGACCGCGATGGGCCTGCTCTCTGAGTGGCATGCGCGACGTACCGTGCTGGCCCTCGTCCGTACAGCCCCCCACGGGCTGATCACGATCCGGCAGAACACCTCGGGAGGGCAGACCGTGCGGCTGGTCTGGAGGGCCGGCTCAGGCCCGCGCCGACGGCAGTCAAGGACATGACGTGGAGCCCTCCAAGCCCCGGCCGAAGCTCACCCGGGAGCAACGTCAGCAGGTAGAGGACCTCTTCCGGCAGGAGTACGACGAGCTGTCCAAGTACGCCTCCTCGATCTCATCCGGCCGTCCCCACGAGGCGGAGGATCTGGTCCAGACGACCTTTCACGAGGCGATCCGCGCCTGGCGGACGGTCGGCGAATTCGGCCCCGACGAGCGCAGGATGTGGCTGCGCCGAGTGCTCAAGAACAAGGCGATCGACGTTTGGCGGAAGCAGAACGTGATCGACCTGACTGCCGACCTCCCCGGCCGGCAATGTCGGTCCGACGACCTTGGGGAGCGCGCCCAGCTCGCGATCGCCCTGAGCAGTTGCTGGAAGGTGATCGAGCAGATGCCGCGGACACGGCGGCTGGTCGCGTCCCTCACCTGGGGCGAGTCGTGGACGACCGAGCGTGTCGCTGAGCGCTTGGGCATGGCGCCGAGCACGGTTCGCGGCCACCTGAGGGAGGCGCGCAAGCAGTTGAGAGCCACCGTCGGCCATCTGGTGTCGTTCATCGACGACGAGGAAGGACAGGAGCCTGCTCCATGAACAACAGGCAGGAGCGGATTCCGCTCACGTTCGCCGAGGTCTATCGGCGCGCCCGCGCCGCCGGGGCAGAGGAGGCCACGCCCTTCGGCCCCCGGCGCGGCCTGGATGCCCTGAGGGCGTGGATCGACAGGGAAGTCGACATCGTGGAGGAGAACCAGGAAGCCGGCGAAGCGGAGGAGACGGCTTGTGATCTCACCCTTGCCGCGGTGTGGAGCCCGCGAGTGGAGCTTCGAGGGCGTCAGGATCTGCTGGAGGAGCTGCTGGCACTGGCGCGTCGGCCTGAGGACGGCCCTGCCGTGCTCGTCGGGGTGGGTGGCGTGGGGAAGTCCACGCTGGCCGCAGCCCTGGCCGAGCGGGCACGGGGCCAGGGGCGGCAGGTGTGGTGGGTTTCCGCTGCGGACCTGGCCGGGTTCTGCGCAGGCTTGGCCATGGTGGCACGAAACCTGGGCGGGTCCCGCGCCGATGTCGAATCGATCGCCGAAGGCGCGGCCGGCGCTCCGGACCGGCTCTGGCGCCTGCTGGAAAGCGCGTCCAGGGAGTGGCTACTGGTCCTCGACAACGCCGACGACCCCTGGGTGCTCGCCGCAGCGGACTCGCCGGCGGGGGTGCAGGACGGCCTGGGCTGGGCACGCGCGTCGCGTCGCGGGCTGGTCGTGGTGACCAGCCGGGAGGCCGACCCGCGCATGTGGGAGGCGGCCCGGCTTTTCACTGTCGGCGACCTGACGATGGCCGACGCCGCCCAGGTCCTGCGCGATCTCGCACCGGAGGCCGGCGACGAGGCCGAGGCCCAGGCCCTGGCACGCCGCCTCGGCGGGCTCCCGCTCACCCTTCACCTGGCCGGGACCTACCTGCGCTCCTCGGTCGCGCAGGAGCAGACGTTCACCGCGTACGATCATGCCCTCGACAACACAGAAGGGGCCATGGTGGTCCGCACCACGCAGATCTCCCTGGACGGGCTCGCCCGCCACGGCATCCCCCAAGCCCGGACCTTGCTGCGGCTGGCCAGCTGCTACGCCCCCACCTCGATCCCGACGCGCATCCTCTCCATGACCGGCTTGGACGAGGCGCTGGATGCGCTGGGAGGCGTGGGCCTCATCCAGCAGAGTTCGACCGCGATCACGCTCCATCCCGTCATCACCCACACCAGCCGCGCCCACATCCAGGGACCGGAGACCTGGCAGACCGCTGTCGTACGCTTGGCCGGCACGCTGGGGGAGCTCTGCGCCGACCTCCCGGATCACTGGCCCGGCTACCGGCTGCAGGGCCGGCACCTGCTTGCCCTGCTCGACGCCGGCGCGGAGCATGTGGACCACCGGCATCTGGCCCTGCTCATGGACGCCGTGGCCGTTACGGCAAAAGCCCTCAACTTCAGCGGCGCCAGGAGGGCCGCGCGCGCTCTGTGCCTGACCGCCCTGACACGCTGTGCGGCGCTGGGTGAGGAGCACCCCGCGGTACTGCGCGCGCGGCACCAGCTCGCCTGGGCGATCGCCGACGGGGGAGATCCGGCCCAGGCGGAGCCCATCTATCAGGACCTGCTCGGCATTCGGTTGCGCGTCCTCGGCGGCTCCCACCCCGACACCATCGCCAGCCGTCATGAGTTCGCATGGATCGCCACCTGCCTGGGCAGGTGGGCGCAGGCGGAGCAGCGCTACCGCGACACCCTCCGCGACAGCCTGCGCCATCTGGGGCCCGGCGCCCAGAGCACCCTCACCACGCGCCACGAGCTGGCCTTCGCGATCGCCCGGCAGGGCCGCCTCGATGAGGCCCTGGCCGCGTTCCGGGACGTCCTGCGGGATCGGCGGCGCGTCCTCGGCGAGGATCACCTCCAGACCCTGCAGACCGAGCACGAGCTCGCCTGGATCACCGCCAAGCAGGGAAAGTGGGCGGAGGCCGAGGCCATGTACCGCCGCCTTCTGCACCTGCGCCGGGTGTTCGAAAGCGATCATCCCCACGTCCTGCTCACTCTGCACGAGCTCGCCTGGACGATCGCGCGCCAAGGTCGGTTGACCGAGGCGGAGTCCCTCTACCGGCACGTCTTGGAGCGCCGAGGGCAGACCCTGGGCGAGGACCACCCCGACACTGAGACGACCCGGCGGGCACTGAGCGAGCTCGTGCAGGAGGGCCGTATCGCCGACGCCGACCACCTTGCCTGACCACGTGGAGGTCCACATGATCCTCGCCGAACGTCTCATCACCGCCATCGACGATCTAGACCTGGCGGGCCGCCCGGTCATGCTGCACGCCTCGTTGCGGTCCTTCGGAACGGCGATCGCCGGTGGCGCCGACACCCTGCTGAACGCACTGCTGAAACGCGGATGCTCCGTGATGGTTCCCGCTTTCACCGAGCCCCAGTTCAGCCTGCCCGCCCCCGTCGGCATGCGACCGGCGAACAACGGCTTCGACTACGCCGCCATGCCCTGCGAGACCATCCTCCCGCAGGGACCTGCCTACAGTGCCGACTGCGGGCTGATCAATCCCCATCTGGGCACGCTCCCCGCGGTGCTCGTCGGACGCGTCGACGCCGAGCGCGGCAGGCACCCGCTCAACTCCTTCGCCGCCGTCGGTCCGCGGGCAGCCGAACTCATCGACGTCCAAAGCCCCGATGACGTGTACGGGCCCATCCGCGAGCTGGCCGATCGCGACGGCGCGATCCTGCTCGTCGGTGTGGGCCTCAACCGCATGACGGCACTGCATCTGGCCGAACAGCGGTCAGGCCGCCGCCTGTTCCGCAGATGGGCGCGCGGCGAGGACGGCGAGGTCCGCATGGTCGAGGTCGGCTCCTGCTCCGAAGGGTTCCCGCGGCTGGAACCGGTTCTCAGCCGTCTCGCCCGGACCACCGTCGTGGGAGCCTCGCGCTGGCGTGCCTACCCGGCCCGGCAGGTTCTCGCCGCGGCGACGGCCGCCATCGCCGCCGACCAGGACATCACCCGTTGCCCTGACGCCCAGTGTGTGCGCTGCCGCGACGCAATCGCCGGAGGCCCGGCGGATCTCTGACGCCCCAGCGCTCAGCGCGCCGTCCGACGGGGCGAGCCGACGTGAACCCGTGGAGCCGGTTGTGGCGAGATACCCGTGACCATGAACCGTACGGGAAGGCCCGCCGCATGCGATGGTGCCCACAATGAAAGCCCCTCCCACCACCCGGCTGGGCGACGACGAACTCATCCGGGCGTCCCACACCGACCCGGAGGCGTTCGCCGGGCTGTTCGACCGCTACTCGGGGATGCTCTACCGCCACGTCTCCCGCCGCCTGGGTCCCGAACCGGCCGAGGACCTGGTCGGCGAGACGTTCCTGATCGCCTTCGCCCGGCGGAAGCACTACGACCTGTCCTACCCCGACGCCCGCCCGTGGCTGTTCGGCATCATCACCAAGCTCGTCTCCCGGCACCATCGCACCGAGGCGGCACGCTACCGCGCGATGCGCCGGGCCCCGGTCGAGGCCAGCGTTGAGTCCCCCGCCGGGCAGGTCGCCGAAGGCGTGACAGCGCGGGCGACCCGCCCGGCGCTCGCCGGCGCCCTTGCGGAGTTGTCGGCCCGCGACCGCGACGTACTGCTGCTGTACGCCTGGAGCGACCTGTCCTACGAGGAGGTGGCGCGGGCACTCGGCATCCCGATCGGCACCGTACGGTCCCGGCTCAACCGGGCGCGGCGCAAACTGCGCGCGAAGCTCGGCGACCTCAACCCGATGCGCGTGGAGGAGACGTGACCATGGACGACCTGACGGACGACCTGACGATGCTGCGCGACCTCGGCCGCGAACTGGAGCACGAGCCCCCCGCCGGCCTGGTACGGCAGCGCACGCGCCTGGCGGAACACGCCGCCACCCGGCCCCGGCGGGGTGCCTGGAAGTGGGTCCTGGTCGGCGTGGCCGCCCTGATCACCGCCGCCGTCGCCCTCGCCCCCAGCCTGCTGATCGGCGATCGCCGGCCGGTGGCCGCCCCGCCCGACCCGCGCCCGGCGAAGCTGACCGAGTCGCTCAACGTGCTGCTGGTCGGTACCGACAGCGAGGTGGGCACGCCCCGCCACCGTCCCCCGGGAGCGCGCAGCGACACGATGCTCGTGCTACACCTCCCCGCCGGCGGGGAACGACCCACGGTTGTCAGCATCCCGCGCGACTCCATGGTCCGGCTTCCCGCGTGCGGGATCCCCAAGGGGGCGGACCCCTCGATCCCCAACATGATCAATTCGGCGTTCCACAATGGCGGGCTGCGGTGCGCGTGGCAGACGGTCGAGTCCCTGACACATATCCGGATCGACCACGCCGTGCAGGTGGAGTTCACCGGTTTCGCGGAGATCATTGACGCCCTCGGCGGCATCGAGGTCACCGTCCCCGCCCCCATCGACGACCGTTACGCGAAGCTGACCCTTCCCAAGGGGAGGCAACTGCTCGACGGGAAGGCCGCGCTCGGTTACGCCCGGCTACGACGATTCGGCGACGGCACCGACCTTGCACGGATCGAGCGGCAGCAGCAGGTGATGCGGGCGATGCTGGAGAAGGTACGCGCGGCGACCCCGGCCGAACTGCTCGGCCTGCTGGGCACGCTGAAGCGGTCGGTCACGACGGACAACGGGCTTGACACGCGGACGCTCGCGGCGATCGCCGGGACCCTCGCCGGAACCGACCCCGGCTCGATCAGGTTCGTGACGGTGCCCACCGGGCCGGATCCCCATGATCCCAACCGGCTCGCCTGGCGGAAGAAGGCGGCGGAACGGCTCTTCGCCTCCATCCGCGAGGACCAGGCGGAGTAGGTCGAAGACGCCCTTCGGGGCAGGAGGGCCGGGGGCGACCTCCTCCGGCCCGATCGCCCACCAGCTCGGGGGCGGGCATCCATGGTGTCCCTGGTGGGGGGCCGGAGCCGGACACGCATGGGCGTCCACCTGCCCCGCACCCGCCGTACCTCCGCCGTCCTGACCGGCTACAGGCGACGGCCCCCCGCACAAGTGCGCGTTCATGACAGCAAGTGCGGCGGCCGAGGGAACGGGGACGTTGTTCGGTTCATGCCGCCAGGCGGAAGCCGACGCCGATCGCCGCCAGGTCCCGCTCGTAGGCGCCGTGCCGGCGGGCGCAGCGGGCCAGGTCCCGGTCGTGGCGGAACGCGCCACCCCGGGTGATGTGCGGGTCGAACGCCCAATCCTCCGTGGTCGGCACGTCGGCGGGAGCGCCCGGGTAAGGGGCGTACAGGGTGGAGGTCCATTCGTCGGCGTTGCCCGCCATGTCCAGTACGCCGAACGGCCCGGCGCCCTCGGGGAACGAACCGACCGGTGTGGTGGTGCCGATGCCCAGGTCCACCAGATTGGCCAGACCGGTCCGGTACTCATCGCCCCACGGGAACTCCCGGTCGTCATCGCCCCGGGCGGCACGCTCCCACTCGTCCTCCGTGGGCAGCCGCACGTCGATGCCGCCGAGCCGCTCCCCCAGCCACCGGCAATAGTCCACCGCCTCCTGCCAGGCGACACCGATCACCGGATGGTCCACCGGCGCCTGCGGCACCGGCCTGCCGGTGACCTGCGCGAAGAGCGTCCATTGGCCGACGGTGACCGGGGTGCGGGCGATGCGGAACGCCGGAACGTGGATCTCGGTGCGCGGGGCCTCCTTCCGGTACCACTCCACCGGCACCCCGGTGGCCGCGTAGCGGTGCGCGACCGCCTCCACCTCTTCGGCGGGCGTGCCCCGCAGCAGCACTCCGGCCGGGATCTCGACCCAGTCCACCTGTTCCACGCGCATGATGCCTCCTCCACCGTTCGATCGACGAGACACCATGCTCCCGCCGATGCCCCGGGCACTCATCAGCCGCCGGACCGAGGTCGGCGGCGTCCTTGGTCCTAGGCCGCGCAGTGGTTTTTCCCGTCAGGGCGGATTCACCGCCCGCGTGGAGGATCCGCGGCCTGGCGTGACGTGCTGCCGACGATGACCATTCTTCATCGGCGGCCGGGGAGGGTGGGACGGGTCAGCCGGGCGGCCATCCGGAGGAACTGGAGGATCTCTGTCCGCGCGGCCTTCGCTCGCGGGGCGAGGCGGACATGCCGGCGATGGCTCGCGCCGACCGCCGTCCCTGCGACCTGGAGCCCGCCGTGGAGGTCCCGGTGCAGACCGGGACCGGCGAGGTCAGCCGTACAGCGCGGTGCGGTACAGAGCCGCGAGTGCGTCGTCGATGGGATGGGGCTGCGGCCTGCCCGAGGAGTCGAGCCTGTTCCACCGCTGCAGGTTCACCGCGACTGACATCTGCCGCTTGCCGTCGGCGCTGGTCATGGCCAGTGCTCCGGCGCCCCAGACGGTGCCGCCATGCCCCCAGAAGACGCCGCCGGGCGTCTCCATCGGGTACAGGCCCAGCCCGTAGTCGATGATCTTGCTCTCCTGGGAGATGACCTGGACGGTGCGCCGCATCTCCGCCAGCGACGACGGGCTGACGATCTCCCCGGCGAACAGCAGGCCGAAGAACCGGTTGAGATCCGCGACGGTCGAGATCAGCGAAGCGGACACCCCCGCGTAGGACATGTCGAAGACGCTGAAGTCGCACGGTGGCTCGAACATGCCGAACCACGCCTCGTAGGTCTGCGACTGCGGCCCGCTGAACCGCGGTCCATCGGGAAGTTCGGTGTCTGGGAGCCCGGCGCGCTCGATGACGTTCTGAGTGATGTACTTCTCGGCCGTGGTGCCGGTCACCTGCTCCAGAAGCCGGCCGAGAAGCAGGTAGTTGGTGTTGGAGTAAAGCCCCGGAGTGCCGCCCGGTGCGCCGAAGGGAGGGGCGGTGACCCCCATCCGGATCAACTCGATGGGGTCGAAAAGGGTGAGCCGGTGGTCTTCCAGGCTCTGCGGACTCGTGCCCGCCAGAGCCGGGAACGCCTTGAGGGAGGGGTAGGCGTAGGGAAGGTACTCGGCAAGGCCGCTGGTGTGGTTGATCAGCATCCGGACCGTGATCGCCTCGCCCTGCGCTCCGGGCACCAGCCTCGGAAGGTAGCGGCCGATCGGCGCGTCAAGCCCGATCTGACCGCTACTGGAAGCAGCGCATCATGGGCCTGGCCCTGCGGGTGAGAGAGGCCTTCGGCCGGCACCCCCAGCTCGCCGCGGTCTGGGGGCGCTACGCCTCAAGCGGCACCGGTTCGCGGCTGGTCATGGAAGAGGTGCTGCAGGCCCTGCGTACGTCGGGACTGCCCGACGAGCAGATTCCTGCGCGCTACCACCGGATCGCGGTCCTCATCGCCGCGTTGATCGCCGCCGAGGCCGGGGTCAGCACCCTCACCCCCGAAGAGTACGAACAGGGCATGGAGCTGTTCCGCGTCGCGGTGCTCGGCGCCGACCCCGGACGATTTCCGGCTCTGGCCCACTTCGCTCGCGACATCCGGCCTCTCGGGGTGGATCGCCGCGCCGCGTTCGAAGAGATCCTCGCCGTCCAACTCGCCCACATCGAGGCCGCGGCCCGCCCGAGCCGGTCGGCCTGACCGGCTCGAAAGCGTCCCGCCCGGCCTGTCTGCCGCCTGACGGCGTAGCAGGGTCATCCCAAGGGCGATCTGGGCCGGTTCCAGCAGTGCGGATCAGCTCGCTACGAGGGCGCCGGGAAGGCCCGGATGGTGGCAGGCCGTACGCCGCTCGGGCGGCTCTCCTCACGACGATCACTCAGGCGTAGGGCATCGCTCAGTGGAGATCCGCGTCCCGGGCCGCCAGGCGCCAGGCGAGCAGCGGGTGGCGGAACCGGTACATGGGGCCGTCGCGGCTGAGGACGCCCTGCTCGTACGCCGTGTCGAGGAAGGTCATGAATCTCCACGGGAGCAGGTCCTGCGCGGCCAGCACAGTGTGCTGGAGTTTCGCGACGCCGTAGCTGCTCTGTGCAGCCGCGATCGTGAGGCCCGCGGTCAGCCCGTACGTGAAGAAGGTGCTCACTCCGGCCATCACCCCGGCCTGGACGCGGCCCGTGCCCGCGGTCGCTCGTACCCCGACCGCCAGGCTGATCGCCGCGGCGAGGCCCAGCGTGCACCAGAGGAACGTGGTGCGGTCCAGGCGCAGGAGACGGCTCGGGGACATGACGTCTCCCGCACCGGCGGGCGGTCCCTGGGCGCCGATGGCCAGCGCCGTGGCGAGGGTGGTCGACAACCAGATGACGGGCAGCCAGGCCGGGCCGATGCGGGTGAACGCGGCGGCGGCGGCCGTGGTTCCGCCGAGGGCGGCGCCGCCGAGCAGGCCGTACCAGGAGATCCGCAGGCCGGTCGACGGCCAGGTGCGCCGCGCGATCTCGGTGGACACCTTGCACATCAGGGCCGCGCAGGCTCCGCAGATGAAGCCGTAGGCCATCCCGCCGACGAGCCCCATCACCACCAGCGCGCACATTCCGGCCTCGACCGCCGGAAGGGCGCCGCCCGTCACGGCCGCCCGTGACCGTGCGGGTGATCGGAACGCCAGGAACAACATGAGCGCCCCGGAACCGAGCCCGAACACCACCGCGTGGGCCCATCCCGCGGACACGGAGAACAGGACGGTGAGCCCGGCCGCCGCCAGCACCGCCGGTGCCGCCAGGCGGGCCTTCGCCAGCAGGGACGGCCAGGTACGCGGCTTCGGATCTCGCACGGTGTGACCGAGGACGAGCCACATGATGGCGCCGACCGCGATGCCGTCGGCCAGGCCGCGGGCCCAGCCGTCGTGAACCTCGTTCTTGGCGGCGGCGGAGAGGACCCCGAAGGCCGCCGCGACCAGCGCCACCGCCACGCCGCAGAGCGCCGGTCGCCGAGCCCACCTGCGGGCGGCGTGCGGCGCCCGGACGATCGCGGCGAATCCGAAGACGGCGAGCCCGACCGCCAGGCCGTCGGCCGGGGCCAGCAGCGCGCCGTGGGACACGTGCGGGCGAAAACCGTTCGCCCAGGCGTTGACGACGGCGACCAGGCTCCCCGCGATGGTCCCGGCGGCGACCGGCCCCAGCCGGGACACCTGGCGGGGAAGGGGGAGCTCGCGCGCGTCCGGGTGCCGCGGCGTGACCCGCATCGCGGCGGCGGCCAGCAGCGCCGCCAGGGTGCCCGTCGCGATCCAGCCGTTGACGTCCTGGTCCCAGCCGTTGACGAACCCGTCGGCGAAGCCGGCCACGAAGCCCTCGGTCAGGTGCGGAGCCAGCGGGAGGACGCCCAGGACACCGGCCAGCCTGATGGCCGCGCTGATCGCGACCGCCGCCGCTCCGAACAGGAGCGCGTACGCCGTCCCCGTCCGTCTCAGTCTCACGGGCCGCCGGGCGAACCCGGTCGCCAGGCCCGCGGTGATCGCGAGCTCGTACACGCCGGTCACCGAACCGGCGATGTAGACGCCGAGCGCCGCCATGATCGACGCCCGCCCGCTGCCGGACACGTACCGCACGAAGGCGTAGCACAGGACCGCTGCCGCCCCGATCCGCAGGCCGTGGGTCAGGCCGGCCGCGGCGCTGTCGAACACCCATCGGTTGAGCAGGCCGCACGACAAAGCCGTCCAGGCGAAGACGAGGGCGGGGACGAGCACGGTGAGGATCAGAGGCCGCCATGACGGCGGCAGGCGGACCCGGCCGAGATCCCACCAGGTGATGCCGGTCCGGACGGGGCCGCCGCCCGTAGGGTCGGCGAGCCGGGCCAGCCATCGGCGGGCCTCGCCCGGCCTGTCCGGGAACCGCACCGCGACCAGGCCGTCCAGGAGATGGCCGGCGACGTCGGGAACCTTGAGCAGCTCCTCCAGTTGCGGGACACCGTCGCCACGGCGGTTGTACATGCTGTCGGCGAGCATGGCCATCAGTGGGGTGCGGAAGACGGGGGCGAGCCCGGGGGTGCGCAGCACCGCGTTCCATCGCCCGGCCCCCGGCCCCCTTTCGAGGTAGCGGATGACCGTGTCGAGGCTCTGGTCCTCCAGCACCACACCCAGCGCGCCGGCCAGATGGCGCACCTGCCCGTCGTGTGATCGGACCACCTCGGCGAAGTCGTCGGTCCGGCTCGTCAGCAGCACGTTCCGCAGGACGTACGACTCGACGCTGAGCCGGTCCAGGGCGTGGCCACGGGCGTGCCTCGGCAGTTCGTCGAACCCATCGAGGATGAGCGCGATGCGGTCCGCACGCACGAGGGCGGCCGCGAGGCTCTCCTCACCCGGCCCCACCGAGCGCCCGCCCAGCAGCGGGTAGCCGGCGATCAGCCAGCCCTCCAGCCATTCCGCCAGCCGGGTCTCGCGGGGGTCCCACGAGGTGATCGGTACCAGCACCGGCACCTTCTTCAGCGCCGGACGCCGGCGGAGCATCTGAACCATGAGCGAGATCAGGAGCTCGGTCTTCCCTGAGCCGGGTGGGCCCAGGATCACCAGCCGGCCGGCCGGAGTCCGTTCCAGCCAGGTCCGGATGAGTTCGGCCCCTGTGCCACATTGTGCCGGCCGATGTCCTGCCAGGTCTCGGCGCGACGGCTCATTGCCCAGATCGCGCCACCAGGTCTGCGACTGCTCGAACGTCTGGAACAGATCCGTCGTTACGGCCCGCCATCTGATCGGCAACCGGTGGTGCGTGTCGGTCAGTCGCAGTGCCTGGGCCTCGCGGTTCCATTGATCGGTCACCACTCGCCGCAGGTAATCGGCGGCCTCGTCCGTCGTCATGTCGCGGGGGGTGGCCATGGCGGCGCGGTACTGGACGACGATCGCGATGACGGTCAGCGCCACGGCCGCCGTCCATATCGTCACGGTCCACCAGAGGGCCTTGATCTCCACGGTGTTGGTGGCCAGGTTCGCGGCCACCGCCGACACGGGCCCGATGACGGCTGCGGTCAGCATCACCTGGGCCGTCCAGCGCCTGCGGCCGTCACCCTCCATGACAGCGACATCACCATCTGTCAACGGCGGCCACAACCGGATTCGGCGAGAAAGTTCGGCGATCGGGCCGGCGGGAGGCCGTGACCATGCCGCATACACGTCGGAAGGTGGCGGCACACCGGTCACGACCAGGGTGGCGGCAGGCCGCCACCCTGGGGGGCCGCGCTGTCGGCGAGGCCGGTCGGGGCGTGGGAGAACTCAGTCGGGGTCGGAGCCGGTGCGCTGGGCGCTGACGCGTTCCTGGATGCGTTCGAGTACGTGGTGCGTGGCCCGGATGGCGCCTTCCTGCCAGGAGTTGAGGTGGCTCATGTGCTCGCCCGCGAACCAGTACGGCCCGTCAGGCGGCAGGAGCACCGAATAGGCGTCGCGGCGCGTGTCCTCGTCCCACGCGGACCATGCACCACCCTGGAACGGCACGTTCTTCCACGCGACCGTTGCCGGACGATGGACGAGATCGCGGTAGCCGGGGAACAGGGCCTCGCCGTCGGCCAATGCCACGGCGACGCGTTGCTCCGGCGTCATCGCGGAGTAGACGGGTCCGCGGCCCCCGAGCCAGAAGTAGGCGCCGAGCAGGATGCCCTTGCGTCCGTGGATGCCCGCGCTGGGGTACCACATCTGGGTGATGTCCCGCGAGGTCCAGGAGATGCCGCCGTAGATCCCGTAGTCCTCTTCCCACCAGCGCCGCTTGGCCTCGAACGCGACCTTGACGGCGTGCTGGTAGCCGCCGGCGCCCACGTCCACGGCCGCTTTCACCTTTGGCGAGAAGTCGGTGTCGATGGCGCCGACGACCGTCAGGGGGACGGTCACGATCACGTGGTCGGCGTCCCAGGTCCGCACCCGCTGGGTGGTACGGTCACGCCAGGTCACCCGGGCGCCGGACCCCAGCCTGCGGAGCTGGGTGACCTGCGCGTTCAGCGTGATGAACCGCCGGGTCCGCCGGTAGAAGGCGCGGGCGATGGCGTCCATGCCACCGGTCGGCTCCAAGATCGGCGCCTGCATCTCGTATATGTCGCCGAACAGCATGGCCAACGGCAGCATTCCGCCCTTGGCGATGTCGACCAGGTCGAGCGGTTCGAGGGGCCGGCCCGGCGTGGGGCCTCCCGGCGGCTCGGCGTATCCGGCCTTGGACGATCCGCGATACCGGTAGCTCGCATCGAGTTCGCCATAGGCCCGGACGAAGTCGCGCACGATGGCCAGGTCCTCTTCCGAGAGCCGCTGGTCCAGGCCGGCGCCGATGGCACGCGCCGCCAGCTCCGCCACCGCCCCTCGCGTATCGTTGACCACCCGGCGGGCGTGCTCCGGCCGCCCGCCGAACGCGGCGGCGTCGTGCAGGAAGGCGTGACGGTTCTCGTTGACCATCACCTGCAGGGGAACGCCCAGGTCGCGGCAGTAGCCGAGGATCGCCTTGTGGTGGTGGGGCAGCCGCGAGGGGCCCGCGTTGAAGTACAGGTCCGGGTCGCGATCCCAGGTGACGCGCTGGGTCGAACCGGTCTCGTTGATGACGTCCCCGCCCCGGTACGTCCTGTTCCGGCCCCCCACCCGGTCCTGCGCCTCGAAGACCCGCACCTCGTAGTGGGCGGCCGACAGTTCGAGGGCGGCCACCATGCCGGAGATGCCGGCACCGATCACGGCGACCTTGACGCCGTTGCCGCCGCCCTGTTGCGCGAGCTTCGGCGGACCGGCGTAGGGCGGCGGCACGGGCAGCAGCCCCATGGCCGTCAACGTTCCGTACGCGGCTCCGGCGCCGCCCGCGCGGCCGACCAGGTTCACGAACGTTCGGCGGGTTAAGGGATCGCGGTTCACGAAACCTCCAGACACAGGGAAGAGGCAGGACCACATGGCTCAGCCGTACTCGGAGGGCGTCTCGCACGGTGCATCGCCGCGGCGATGACCAGGGCCTCCGTCGTATCCGTGCAGCTCGAAGCGGCCTTTGCGCACGAGGCCGCGGAAGGGGAGCTCAGGAGGATGAACCCATACGCGGCAGGTCTCGTCAAGGATCGCGGGAGGTGGCGGGCGCGGGGAGCGACCGGACGTCCTGCGGGGCGACGGCGGGCGGCTCATCAGGCACGACCCCGCCCACTCGTCCGGCCGGCAACCGTCCTGTCAAGGCGACCGTTCGTGATAATCGCAGGCCACGCGGAGGCGGCCGTTACCCAATCGTGTCCGAGCGGGACCCGCGGAAACGGCGCAGGCCGCGTGGGGTCAGTGGGTGCGGGAGGTGGCGGCGAGCGTGCCGAGAAGGCTGAGCGCCTCGCTGCTGGGGGAGGCCGGCTCGGCGTGGTAGACGACGAGTTCCTGGCCGGGGCTGGAGCGGATGTCGAAGGTCTGCATCGTCAGGGTGAGCGGGCCGACAGCGGGGTGGGCGAAGCGTTTGCGTTCGAGGGCCTTGCCCCGGGCGTCGTGGCGAGCCCACAGGGCGGCGAACTCCTGGCTCTGGTCGAGCAGTTCGGTGAGCACCCGGCGTACGCGCGGGTCCTGTGGGGCCTGGCCGTGGCCCAGCCGGAATCCGGCGACCGAGTTGCTCGCGACCTCGTACCAGTCCCGGTAGAACGAGCGGGCGGCCGGGTCGGTGAAGACGACGCGCATCAGATTGCGCGAGTGCGACCAGTCGTGGAAGAGCGCGTCGGCGAGGACGTTCGAGGCGAGCACGTCGTAGGCGCGGTTGTAGACGATGGCCGGATTGCCGGGCCAGGCGTCCATCAGTTGCAGAAGACCGGGATCGACGCGGTCGGTCACCCCGGCGGCGAACCGGGCCCGCGGGCTGAGACCGGCGAGCCGGAACAGGTGCAGGCGGCCGTCCTCGTCAAGGCGCAGCGCGGCTGAGAGCGCCTCGGCCACCTGTGCCGACGGCGTGCGTTCGCGGCCCTGCTCCAGACGGACGTAGTAGTCGGCGCTGACCCCCGCCAAGAGCGCCACCTCCTCGCGCCGCAGCCCCGGGACGCGGCGATGGCCACCGCTCTTGGGCAGTCCCGCCTCATCCGGCGTGACCTGGGCCCGCCGGGCGGTGAGGTAGGCGCCGAGGTCGGAACGTGTCATTCCGCCATGGTAGGCCGGGATTCGGGTGGTCTTCCTGGGTGCGTTACTCCCATGAGGAGCGCGGCCTGCCGCAGCCGTCCGGGCTCGGCCAGTGTCGACGGCATGGACAACCGAAAGATCGTTCTCGTGACCGGAGCCAGCAGCGGCATCGGCCAGGCCGTCGCCGCCCGCCTCGTCCGTCAGGGACATCAGGTGGTCGCGGGCGCCCGCCGCATCGACCGCCTCAAGGAACTGGCCGAACAGGCAGGGCCCGGCCTGCACCCGGTGGGCCTGGACGTGACCGAACGGGCGTCCGTCGAGGCGTTCGTCCAGGAGGCCCAGGACCGCTTCGGACGTGTCGACGTCCTGATCGGCAACGCCGGGGTCATGCCGCTGTCGCGGCTCGGCGCCGGGCTGGTCCAGGAGTGGGACCGGATGATCGACGTCAACGTCCGCGGGCTCCTGTACGGCATCGCCGCGGTCCTGCCCCGCTTCGAGGCCCAGGGGTCGGGCCACTTCGTCACGATCGCGAGCATCGGCGCGCACCAGGTCTCCCCCACGGCCGCCGTCTACTGCGCCACCAAGTACGCGGCGTGGGCGATCACCGAAGGCCTGCGCCTGGAGAGCGACCCCTCGATCCGGGTCACCACCATCTCGCCCGGGGTCGTCACCTCCGAGCTGGCCGATTCCATCACCGATCCCACCGCGGCCGAGGCCATGCGCGCCTACCGCGCCCACGCCATCGCCCCCTGGGCCATCGCCGACGCGGTCGCCTATGCCCTCTCCCAACCGGCCGACGTCGACGTGAACGAGATCGTCGTACGCCCGGCCCGCCAGCGCTGAAAGGATCTCCATGAGCTCAGCAAGCCCATCACCGAGACCTCGGTGGAGGACTTCGCGGCCATCCTGCCTAGGAGCGGTTCCGCCTCGGGCGGACCACGCCGGCCTCGTAGGCGGCGATGGTGGCGTGCAGCCGGTCACGGACGCCGAGTTTGGCGAGGATCATGGCCACGTGGTCCTTGACCGTCGCCTGGCCGATGCCGAGCGCGGCGCCGATCTCGGCGTTCGAGAGGCCGCGCGCGAGGTGCTGGAGCACCTCCGCCTCACGGCGGGTGAGCCGCTGGAAGATGTCCGAGTCGACCGGATCCTCCGCGGCGACGTACTCGACCAGGCGTTTGGCGACGGACGGCGCCAGCGCGGCCTGACCGGCGGCGGCGAGCCGGACGGCGTCCAGCAGCCGTTCCGGCTCGGCGTCCTTGAGCAGGAAGCCCACCGCGCCCGCGCGCAGCGCGGCGAACACGTGGTCGTCCATGCCGAAGCTGCTGAGCACGACCACGCGGGTCTCCGGCACGAGAGCCGCGACCTCGGCGGTGGCGCGGATGCCGTCCACCCCTGGCATCTTGAGGTCCATCAGCGCGACGGCCGGGCGCAGCGCGGTGATCAGCTCGATCGCCTGGTGACCGTCGGCCGCCTGCCCGACCACGGTGAGGTCCGGCTCGGCGTCCAGGATCGCCGAGATGCCCGCCCGTACCACCGCCTCGTCGTCGGCGACCAGGATGTCGATCACGCGAGCCCCGCCTCCGGCAGCCACACCCGCACGGCCGCGCCGTCCGCGGACACTTCGCCACCTGCGGCGTCGGCCAGCGCGAGCAGCCGCCGCCGCGTCGCGCCGTCCGCCGTGCCAGACACCATCACTCCACTCCGCAGGTAGGAAACCGTGACCGTCGCATCCTGCCCGGCCGCGTGGCGCATCAGCTCGCGGCCTGCGAAGAACGCGATCACCTCTACTGCCGGATGAACGGGGCGGCGGTCTCCTTCGTACCGTACGAAAACGATGCTTCGGATGCCGAGCACCGCCAGCGCCTCCAGTGTCGGCGGCGGATCGGCATCGTCCTGTGACCCCAACCCGTCGAGCAACTCTCTCAGACCGGTGAGCCCGGCGCGAGCGGCGGCCAGTACGGCGTCCAGCCGCCCTTCATCCGCGGCGGCGACCACTTCGTCCGCCCGCCGCAACACCGTGGAGCGAAGCCCCGCGGCGATCCGCTCGCGTTCGGCCAGAAGCGCCGCGCGGGTCTGGGCGGCGAACCGCGCGTCGCGCTCGACGGCGGCCCGCCGACGCCGCTCGCGCCCGGTCCCGGCCACGACCCCCAGCGCCCAGGCCGCGGCGGGCAGAACGGCGAGCGCGCCGAGGAGGACGCCGCTCGCCGCGATCAGGGCGAGGGGCAGCGGCCAGGTACGGGCCCTATGGCGTACGCCGACCGCGTAGAGCAGGACCAGTTCGACCCATCCGCACAACAGGAACAGGTTGCCGGGCGGCTGGAAGGCGCCGGTGATCCGCCACGCCGCCAGCAGCAGGGGGCAGACGGCCACGGCGGCCGCCAGGCTCACGGCGGGGGCGCGGTGCCGCCAGGCCAGCGGCAGCGCGTGGAGCACGAACAGCGGCACCAGCGTCACCACCTGGGCGGGGGTGAGCGGCGGATTCTCCGGCGGGAGCAGGGCCACCCCGGCGCTGAGGGCCACGGCCAGCAGTACGAGCGCGAGATCGGTGGCCCGCCTTCCCCGCCACCCGCCCAGGCGGATCGAGGCCGGGAGGCCCGCGCCGGGCGTCAGCGGAAGCGCGGCCCGAACGGTCCACCCCGCCCCGGTAGGCCCCGCCGTCAACGAACCCCCGCACTCGCCCACCGCACCCGCGAGCCCTGCCAGCCCCCGCCCGCCCCGCGCCTGCGCGGTGTGCTCCGGCTCGCCGTGGGCCCGTACGCCGTCGCCGTGGTCTCCCCGCTCTCCGGGGCCCAGGGCCGGCGCGTGGTCGGCGACCGTCGCGACCAGGTGTCCCGACTTCGTCTCCACCCTGACGTCTATGGAGGACGCCGGCGCGTGTTTGAAGGCGTTGGTCAGCGACTCGCGTACCACCCGGAAGGCGACCGACGCGGTCTGCGGCGACGCTTCGGTGGCCCCGGCCGTGCGCCGGTAGGTGATCCTGTGCGGCGGCCAGGTCGACATCAGCGCGTCGATCTCGCTCAGGTCTCCTGTGGCCGCCGGTTCAGAGGGATCATCGCATCCGGCCAGGTGGGCCAGTTCGGCCGCGGCGGCCCTGCCTTCCGCCGCGGCGTGGCCGAGGGCCCGTGCCTTCATCACCGGGTCGGCGAGCCGCAGGGCGGCGGTCGAGCCGACCGCGATCGCGGTGAATCGATGGGCGCTCGTGTCGTGCAGTCCGGCCGCCAGCCGGTGGCGTTCGAGGCGGGCCGCGAAACGGGCGAACCTGGACCGCGCACCCCAGTGGATCACGGCGGCGGTACGGCTGGTGAGGCGGCGCCTCCGCCAGCGGCCGAGCGCCCAGGCGACCGCTGCGAGACCGGCCGCGACCAGTGCGGCGCCCACGACCTCACGGCCCGACCAGCCGACCGCGCCCGCGACGACCGCGTTCGCCCCGGCGACCGCACCGGCAACCGCCGCGGCGATACCGGCGGTGTGGTGGCGAGCCAGGAAATAGACCATCGCGAGCGCGACCGGCGAAGCCGACCACCACACCAAGCCCTGCATGTCACTTCCCCTGTGGCATCCATGCGTCCGATGTCCGGGGGACGCTCATGGATGATGGGGGAATTCTAGTTCGGCCCACGGCCGTGCGTTTGCCGCGGTCAGGGGCGGAGGATGCGCTGTGCGGCCTTGGCCGCTTGCTTTTCGAGGAAGTCGTACCGGTGCTGGTCGTCGCCGCTGAAGGTCACGGACGCCGGGCGGTCGCCTTCGCCCGTCGGCGGTCACGTATGTCGCGGCGGCGTACCCGTACCGACTGCCGATGTAGGCGCCCGCCACGGCACACGTGCCCGGCTGGACCGGCGGCGAACTCGGCTCCGGCTGTCCCGGCGGGTTGATTTTCGGCGGTCTCGGCGGGGGTGAGCGGCTTACCGCCGGTGAAGGCGGCGTAGGGAGATGACGCTGCCCGCGGCCCAGGTGTGGGCCGGGTCGTTGTCGGTGTACTCGCGCAGCCTCCCCGTGGAGCCTTCGGTGCGGGCCCCTGATCCCGGCGTCCTCGGGCTGGTAGGTGCGGACCATGCCGAGCGATGTGCAGTTGGTGTCGGAGTAGCCGTAACGCTCACCGGGGCCCCGGTGCTCTTGGCCTTCGCGACGGCTTCACCATGTCGATCGGCTCATAGCGGGGCGTGTCCCACAGGGACTTGTCGATCTTTCCCTCCCTGACCAGGTACATCACCACGACGGCGACCATGTGCTCGGTCTGCGAGCCGGCGCGGTAGCGCGCATCCGTAGGGATCTTGCCGCCTTGTCCGTCGCGGGCCGTGAACCCGCCGCCCCCTTTCCGGCGAGCCTGCCGTCGGCCGACGCCTCGGCGACGGAGTTTGCACCCCCGCCGATCGGTGGGTGCCGTGGGGCACGGCGGGAAGGAGGAGGCCCCTCCACCGGGAGTGCCGCGGGCAGGCCCCCCCTTGCGGAGGAGGGGGAATGCTCCTCGCGTAGGAGGGTGGGCGACAAGAGCGTACCTAGGCTCTGATGAATGTTCACCTCCCTCGCCGCCGCGATCATGATGGCGTCCACGCTCACCGCGCCGGCCACCGCCCAGCCGCTCCCCTGGTGCCCTCAGATTCCAGGTCACCAGGTCGAATGCGGGACGATCACGCGCCCACTGGTCGCGGGACGGCCCAAGCTGGGCACCACTCCGGTCGGCTACGCGCTGGTGCGCCGAAGTGCCCTTGACCGCCCCGCGAGCGGGACGATCTTGGGAGTGCCCGGCGGGCCGGGATTGTCGTCCATCTCCCTGACCGGCTTCTTCGCGGGCCTGACCGGCTCGCTGCTCGACCGCCACGACCTGCTGCTCGTCGATCCGCGAGGGGTCGGGGCCTCTGGCCCCCTCTCCTGCGGCGCGGAGCCGCTGAGCCTGCTCAAGTCGCGTGAGTGGCTGATCGATGTCGTCGGACGGTGCGGAAAGCGGCTCGGGGCCCGCGCCGCCGGTTACACCTCGGCGGCCACCGCCGACGACCTGGACGCGGTCAGAAAGCGGCTCGGCGTCGGCCGGGTCGACCTCGTGGGCGGCTCCTATGGCAGCTACCTGATGCAGGTCTACGCCCGGCGGCATCCGGCGAGCGTCAAATCGATCGTGCTCTCAGGTGTGCTGCCCGAGGATCTGGACGTGCTTCAGCGCCCAAGCGCGAAGGCGGTGCCCGGCGTGCTGCGCGCCATCTGCCGGCGCAGCGGCTCCTGTGACGGGGACGCCACCGTGCGGGACCTGCGGACCTTCGCCGCCAAGCTGCGCCGGCAGCCGGTGGTGCTGGACAACAAGGTGACGTTCACCGAGGACAAGCTGGCCGGTCTGCTCTTCCAGAACGCCAGTGCGGGAGTGGGCGGGCGCCCGGGCGCGCGGACCCTGCTCGGCAGGTTCCCCGCCATCCTGAGGGACGCCGCACGCGGCGACTACGCCCGCCTCACCGAGGCCGTCGGCGAGACGGAACGGGGTCCGAGCTCGTTCACCGAGGCGCTGTCGATGGCGATCGCCTGCAACGACTTCCCGGCGGCCTGGTCCAAGAGCGCCCCGATGCCACGCC
The DNA here is from genome assembly GCF_003315795.1 of Spongiactinospora rosea. Lineage (GTDB taxonomy): Bacteria > Actinomycetota > Actinomycetes > Streptosporangiales > Streptosporangiaceae > Spongiactinospora > Spongiactinospora rosea. The sequence goes on along the minus strand of NZ_QMEY01000005.1, from coordinate 381,245 downwards.
GGGTGAAGCAGCTCAAGGCCGCTCTGGCCGCGCAGGGCGACGGAGCGGTGCTCAGCCCGGAGGCGGCGGCGTCGGCCCGCTACGCGTTCGGCGACTTCTGCCTCGGCTGGCCCCGCACTCGGGACGGCGGCCAGGCCGCCGACGGCGCGCTGCCCGATGTACCGGTGCTCGTCCTCAACGGCGACCTGGACGCCAACACGCCCTCCAGCGACGCCCGCAAGGTGTCCGCCCGGTTCCGGCGCGCCATTTTCGTGAGCGTGCCCAACACAGGGCATCTGCCGTTCGTCGAGCCGTCGGGCTGCGTCCGGGGCATGATCGCCGCCTTCGTCACCTCGGGCGGCCCCGGCCCGCTCACCTGCCTGAGCGGCATCCCACCGATCAGCGTGGACCGCTGAGCCGGGACGGACGAGGAACACCGTGTCACCGGACGGCGAACGCCCCCAACCGGCTCCATCAGCTGTTGTTCGGAGCCGTCGCCGGCCGGTGGGCTACCGCCGGGTCCGATCCCTGCCACCGGCCGTTGAAGGGAAGCCGCCGGACGGTCTTCCCGCCCACTAGGGTCAGCAGCACCCGGGTCCCGGCGATCTGTTCGGCCGGGACCCTCGGCACGTCGCGGTTCAGCACGATCAGATCGGCGAACGTGCTCCGTTCGAGTGAGCCGGTCACGTGATCCAGGCGAAGCTGGTGCGCCCCCGTCGATGGTGATCGCGCGCAGGGCCGCGATCCGCGACAGCCGCTGCGCGGGCTGGAGCGGCCACCGGCCCGCGTCCGCCGCTTTCCGGTACACCTGGTAGACCGGTTCGCTCGCCTTGGCGTCGAGAAAGGTCGTCACGCCCTGGGCGTTCAGGTCGGCCGGCGCAGCCGTCCCTTCGACGTACTGTTCCATGTTGAGCGGTGGGGCGAACCTGAACAGCAGGTAGATCGCGGCGTCGTACGGACGGCCGGTGGGTTCGCCGCTCGCGTCACGTTCGATCCGCCCATCCGGCGCGATCGTTCTCATGGCCGATCCGGCCGCAAGGCAGCGCGAGGTACATCGCCGTGGCATCGGCTGATTCGTCTTTTGCGGTGGCGCTGAGCGCCATTTCCCCGGCCCGGAGCGTTTCCTGCTACGGGTTTGTTTCGGCACACCCCGCCGCGCTGTGGAAACGTCCCTCGCTCCTCCGCCGGGGTGAGGGGGACCGGCCATGCGGGGGTGTGCCGAATCCTTCCATGGGCGGAACGGCAGGGCCGGTCGCGCATCTAGCGTCGATCAGGTGAGAGATGCACGAGAGAAGAAGATCCTCCGGGGACTGCTCTGCGCGGCGCTGGCGCTGGCCACCGCGGCGACCGTGTCCCCGGCCGCCGCGTCCGCCGCCTCGGATGACGCGCGGCTGCAGAAGGGCCTGGACGCGATCCGCGCGGCGGGGGCCGTCGGAGTGATCGCCGAGGTACGGCTGGAGGGCCGGGTGTGGCGTGGTTCGGCCGGCTCGGTACGGCTGGGCCGGCAGGTGACCCCGACCGGGAAGGAACGCTTCCGCGCAGGCAGCGTCGTCAAGTCGTTCGTGGCGACGGTCGTGCTGCAGTTGGTGGCGGAGCGCAGGCTCCGGCTCGACGACACCGTGGGCGACCTGCTGGGCGTGGGCGAGGACAAGGTGGAGCGGGCGGACAAGATCACCGTTCGCCAACTGCTCACGCACACCGCCGGTGTCCCTGAGTACCTGCCGGAGGGCGAGCCGCCCGGCGGCGCGCTGGCCAACCGCCACCGCACCTGGCGGCCAGCGGAACTCATCGCCCTGGCACGACGCCACCCGCGACCGTTCGAGCCGGGTGCGCAGCAGGTCTACTCCAACACCAACTACGTCCTGCTCGGCATGATCATCAATCGGGTGACCGGCCGCGACTTCGGTACGGAGATCCACCGGCGCATCGTCCGCCCGCTCGGCCTGAAGGACACCGAGGTGCCCGGGAGCCGCCCGGCCATCAAGGGCCGATACCTGCACGGGTACCTGAACGGTTCGGACGGCGAACCGGTTGACATCAGTGCCTACAACATGACCGTCGCCGCCGGTTCAGGAAATCTGATCTCCACCGACGCCGACCTCAACCGCTTCTTCCACGCCCTGGCGACCGGCCGTCTGGTCCGGCCCGCCCTCGTGCGCCTGATGACCACCGGCAAGGAGTACGGCATGGGCCTTGGATTGATGCCCACCCCCTGCGGCCTCGCCATCGGGCACACCGGCACGGCCTACGGGTACCAGACGATGTCCTTCCACCTGGCGAACGGCCGGCGCCAGGCGTCGATCTCCTACACTCCGCGCACCGGCAGGGAACTCCAGGCCACCAACGCCATGTTGTGGAAGACCCTCTGCCCCTCCATCGGCCGAGCGCCGAAGTGAGCATCGGGAGCGCGCGGCGGACCGTCGTTCTTTCGTCATGACGTGATCGAGGCGGGTTCGGCCGGGCCCCGGGACGTCTGTGGGCGCCCCGGGGCCTGCGGCGGCCATGGCACAGATCTTCTTCATGAGGGGTTTTAGCGAGTGGCCTTTGGGGCTTGACGAGCCCGGTCTCGCCTGGGTCCCTGGGTTGTTCGACCACGTGATCACGCAGGTCAGCGGCGACCCAGCGGGTGAGTTCATCCAGCACAGAGCCGGTACTAGGCAGGAGTGCCGTTCACCGTCACCTGGGTCCCGTCCGGCACCTCCACGACGTAGGCGGCCGAGCAGTCCTGGTCACAGTCGAAGGAGACCCGTAGTCTGTCGTCCTTCCACGACTCCTCGTGGTGCCGCTGCCCCGTCCATTGGAGCGTCCGCGCGACGTTGACCTGACGGGTGGCCCCCCGGGTGACCACCGAGATGCGCACCTGACCGTCGGTCTCCACGGCGACGCGGTCGCCGGCCAGGTTGTAGATCGAGCTGGTGCGCTCCGACTGAGCGGTGGGTTCGGGGCCGGGATCGCGGCCGTGGTAGTAGATGACCCCCGCGGTCGCCACCGCTGCCAGCGCGGCCACTCCGGCGAGGGTCCGCGGTACGGCCCTCATCGGGGCATCCTGCTGTTCGATCCCATGTCGCTCATAACGGAACGCTAACGGCCGGGGCGCCGATATGCATCGTTCCACGGTATAAATGCACATCTCCTTCTGAGGTATTGCCCGCCCCCTCCGCGTGGGGGAGACCGGTGCTGGAGCGGTGGGCGGACACGACGCATGCGAAACACCGGGCGAAGCCGAGCGGGCGAGTAGAACGTCCGGTGAGCGCGGCGGCATGCCGACCGACTACGCCGCTCTGGTCTCCGCCGGACGGCAGGTGCGGCTGCTGGTCGGCCGCGGACCCATGGCCGCGGCCTCCACACCCGCGATGGCCGGGCCGACGCGTTCGCCATGCCGGACACCGCACTAGTCGGCCGGCCGGCACCCTCGGGCGTGCGGTCGTTCGCCACCGGCGCCGTGCTCCGGCGACCCGCACGGCGACTACTTCCCCGCGTCTACGATGCCGACACGCGTGACCGCCGGTCAATGTGTACGACGGCATCATCGGGCCGCAGGTCTCCAGCGGCGCTCGCCCACGCCTCGGTCCCTCAGAGCACGGGGTCTTCCACGACCGTAAGTGAGCACTGGACCACGGCGCGATCAGCCGCGGTGCCCAGGCGGCCGACACGCCGGCGGGTTTCCTACGGGCGCTCCCCAGCGTTGAGGCTGATCGCCTCGTTCAGTGAACCTTTTTCAACCTCAAGTTCCTTGGTCAGGGGTGGTAAGTGGGGTTCCGTGCCCGCATGACCAGGCGTCCTGCCGGGCTACCGTGCCCGGGGCCGAGTCCGGTGGAGGCGCCCCTGACCTGGTCCAAGCGACCGGTTAAAAGAGGTTCAGTGCGCGCAGGGCGTCATCGTATCGGTGACGGTCGAACCGGAACGGGCCGAAAGCCGTATAGTCGCGGGTCCTGCGGTGGGGTTGCTCGAAGGAGTCCCAGGTCACGAGGTCGGCCGTCGCGGTGATGCGGGCCATGAGCGGCCAGCACCCCCAATCACCGCATTTACAGCCGAGGACGGGTTTCTTCGGCCCCGTCGCGTCGGCGGACCGTCCGAGGAAGTGGTCCGGCATCGGGCCGAACCGGAAGGAGCGCGGGATCAGGCCGCCGTAGGCGTCGCCTGCGGGCCGCATCCCGGCCGTGATCTCGAACCTGTCGATCAGCTCGGTGAGCGGTACTCCGCCGATGTGGGGAACGATCATGAGCATGCCGCTGTCGTCATGTCGCCGGCAGTCGAACCGGATCTCATCGTCGATCACCCACTGATCGTCCCAGCGAAGCCGTTCCCTCCTCCCCCGGATCGGCGGATGCTGGGTCTGTGCCTGGCATGCCGGCGGTCGATCGCCGTGCTGCCGGTAGCCGGCCGGGCTCGCCGGGAGGGGTCCTGGAGGTTCGGCCGGATGATGTCGGGTGGCTGGGCCGAAGCGGTGGGCAGAAGGGGCGGTGCCGGTGAAGATGAGGATGGGGCGCGTCGTCGTGCTGGCGGCCGGGTTCGCGCTGGTCGCCGGTGGGTGTTCCTCGGGGGCGGCGGGCGGCGGCGGTTCAGCGAGGGCCACGCCTGGCACCTCGACATCCGCCGCGCCGAAGCCCGCCGTACCGAGGCAGGCGTCGGTGAAGTGGGCCGATCGCATGTGTCAGGTCACGAAGCTCCTCGCGACGATGAAGAAGAACAGCGCCCACGAAGTCGCGGACATCGCGGATCCACCCGAGGACGCGCTGATCGGACCCGACTTCACGGCCATGGGTTACCTGTCGGAAATGTCGTCGTCCCTCGATGAGGTCGCGAAAAAGGTCGGCGAGGTGCGGCCGTTGGGCATCGCCCCCGCGGACCGGCTGCACGACGACCTGGCCAAGGAGATCGAGAGGGTCCACCTCGGGGTGACCGGGCTGAACGATCCCGGCGAGCTCGCCGACCCCATGGACGGCTCGGCCGACCGGGCCGAGCGCGTCGGCAGGCTGATCGCGTCCCTGGAGACACCCCGGCCCGGCCTGGCCGCGGTGACCGCCGCCGAGCCGGAGCTGTCGGCCGCCTACCGCCTCGCACCCGGGTGCGCTCCGCCCAAACCGCTGCCGAGGGCCGCGGACGGCACGAACGTCGGTGCCTGCAAGGACGGGACCTGCGAGATCCTGGTGAAGAAGCAGACGCGTCTCGTGGTCCGCGGATGGACGCTGCGTGTGTCGCTGACGGAGGACAAGGCCACGGTGCGCAACCACGACGCCGACGGTGCCGTGGGGGAGATCAGCATGGCCGCCGGCGGACGCGGGACCTTCGCAGACGGGAACGGCGCCGAGGTGACCATCCGAGCCGTTGCCGTCAACAAGGACGGGGCCGTGCTGAAGATCCGCGCGAAGTGACGGCGCGCGCCGATTCCGGGCCCGCGGTTCGGCTGCGCCCGAAGCCGCCGTGGCCGTGGTCGCGTGGCCCGTGCCCTGGTAGCTTCTGCGCGCATGCTGTGCCGTTGGAGCCGGCTCGTCATCGTGTGCGCCGTACTCCTCGCCGCGGCCGGGGTCTTGACCGGGCCCGAGGGGTTCCGTCCGCGTGGGGTCAGGCCGCTGCCGGAGGCCGGGCTGGTGGCGCGCGGCCATCACACGGCCGTCTGGACGGGCGGCAAGCTGATCGTCTGGGGCGGGGACGACGGCCGGCGGGCGCTGGGTGACGGCGCCGTCTACGACCCCGCCCGCATGACCTGGACTCCCCTGCCGCCCGCGCCCATCCGGCCCCGCAGCCACCATGCCGCCGTCTGGACGGGAAAGGAGATGATCGTCTGGGGCGGCACGCCCGAACCGGCGCAGGGAAACGCCGCACCGCTCGCCGACGGCGCCCGCTACGACCCGGTGACCGGTACCTGGCGCACGATCTCCAAGGCACCCGTGCCGTCCATGCCGCAGGAGATCCGGGCGGTGGGCCTCCCCGGCCATATGGTGGTCGCCCGGGGGAACGTCATCCTGGTCTACGACACCGCCCGGGACCGCTGGCGGACCGTCGTGCTGGACGGTGGCGAGCCCGTCCGTGACCTGGTCGTCGCGGGCGAGCGGATCATCGTCGTCACCGCCGTCCAGGCCCCGGGCACCACTCCCGGCTTCGCGTTCGGCGTCCTGACACCGGCGACGGCCGAACTCGATGAGCTGTACTACGTGCCGTGCCGGCGGCCCGTCGGCCTGGGCGCGGCCTTCGACGGCTCCATGGTGTGGGTGCTCATCGAGCGGGAGGACGGTGGCAGGCTCTACCGGGTCGATCCGGACCCCCGGGCGGGCCGTGACGACCCGCCCGGGGCCGAGCCCGTTCTCGAGGACGACCGGGTGGAGGCGGACCCCGATGTCCTGGACGCCGACGGCATGTCCGGCCCCGTTCGTCCCGGCCGCGCCGGGCCGGCCGGTGGCGACTCGCTCTTCTGGACTCCCGCCGGGCCGCTCGCGGTGACCTCCTTCGGCCTCGCCCGCTACCTGGTCGCCTCCCGGAAGGTGCAGGTGGACCGGGACACCCTCCGCCGTTGCGGTGGCGCGACGGCCGTGTGGACCGGCACCTCCCTCCTGGTGTGGGGCTGTGGCACCGGTCCCGGCTGGGAGATCATCTTCTGAGCCGTACGCCCATGGACAGCCGCCGCCGGCTATGCGGGATTGGCGGCCCTGCCCTCGGTGCTGATGAGGACGAGGGTGGAGTCCGGGCCGACGGGCAGGGCGTCCCGGTGTTCGGTCAGGGCCGCGCGGGCTCCGGCGAGGGCGGCGGCGCCGCACGGCCCGGAGGAGACGCCGAGCGCGGCCAGCTTTCCCGCCGCGACGGCGGCGGCCGCGTCCGTCACGGTGATCGCGGCGTCGAGTCCACCGCGCAGGTACGGCCAGGCCAGGGCGGATGGGGTGCCGCAGTTGAGTCCGGCCATGGACGTCCGGCCCGTCACCAGGGTGATCTGCCGGCGCCGGGTGAGGCTTTCCAGCAGGCAGGCCGCGGCGACGGGCTCCACAGAGAGCAGGGCCGGGGCGGGGCCGTCGGGGCGGCTGCGGTAGTGGGTGACCGCGGCCTGGGCGAGCGAGCCCACGCCGACCGGGACGGCGACCAGTGCGGGCGGAGCAGCGTGCACCAGTTCGAGCTGCCGGTCGATCTCGGCGAACATCGTCGAGTAGCCCTCGACGATCCAGGCCGGGATCCGCTCGTAGCCGGGCCAGGCGGTGTCCTGCACCAGGAGCGTGGCGGGCCGGGTGGCGTCGCGCGCCGCCTGGAGTACGGCCTGGTCGTAGGTGCCGCGGACGGCGGTTACCGTCGCGCCTTCGCCGCTGATGGCGGCGACGGCGGCGGGATGGACCCCGTCAGGGGTGTAGATGGTGGCGGCGTGGCCGCGCAGCCGGGCGGCCCGGGCCAGCGCGCGGCCGTGGTTGCCGTCGGTGGCGGCGACGAGCCTGACCCCGGACGCGGGTTCGGCCCGGTGCAGGGCCCAGCTCACCCCAAGGATCTTGAACGCCGGAAGCCCCAGGCGGAAGGACTCGTCCTTGACGAACACCCGGCCGACGCCCAGCTCGCCGGCCAGGGACGGGAGTTCGACCAGCGGCGTGGGCGCGTACCCGGGCAGGCTCGCATGGAAGGCCGCCACCTCGTCCGGCGCGGGCGCGCAGGTCCATGAGCGGGCGGCGGGACGGCAGTACCATCTCATCGGTCGCTCCCGATCGTCAGCCTGGGCAGGAGATCCGTGGCGCGCAGGCATTCCAGCAGGCCCTCGGTCTCCAGCGCGAGGACCTGTTCGAGGTCGAGATCCCAGCTTCCGCGCAGATGCCGCTTGATCAGCGCGATGGGCGTGCGGGCGGCGGATCCGATCGTCTCGGCGAACGCCAGCGTGGTGGGGAGCAGGTCTTCCGCCTCGACGACGCGGCTGACCAGCCCGGCGGCGAGGGCGTCGGCCGCACCGAGTTTCCTGCCCGTCAGGAGCAGGTCGGCGGCCAGGCCCTGCCCGACCAGCCGGGGCAGGTGGTAGAGCACCCCGTTGGTCGGGTAGAGCCCGCGGCGCGCCTCGGGGAAGGCGAAGGCGGCGGTACCGGCGGCGAGCCGCAGGTCGCAGGCGATGGCGAGCTCGGCGCCCGCTCCGACCGCCAGGCCGTTGACGGCGGCGATGATGATCTTGGAGTGGCCGGCCGCCTGCCGGGTGAGGTCCTGGAACTCACCGATCCAGGCCGCGATCTCCTCCGCGCCCGCCGTCGTCAGGTGCGCTTCGGCTTCTGTCAGGTCGACGCCGGAGGAGAAGGCCCGGCCCGTGCCCGTCAGGACGACCACGCGCACACGGTCGTCGTGCTCGGCCTCCTCCAGGGCCTCGCGCAGGCCGGCCAAAGTGCGCCGGCGCAGGGCGTTGAGCGTCTCCGGCCGGTCCAGGCCGATCACCATCGCGACACCTTCGCGGGTGAGCCGCAGGTCGTTCACCTCTGCTCCTGATTCAAGTCGTGTTCGTTCTCCGGGCGGGTGCGCAGCAGATGCTTGGCGACGCGCGCCGAGGGCGTCAGCGGGAACTCCTCGACGAATTCGACGTAGCGGGGGACCTTGAAGGCCGCCAGCCGCTCGCGTACGAACCCCGCCAGTTCCGCCGGGTCGGTGTCCTGGCCGGCCTGGACGAATGCCTTGACCTCCTCGCCGCGTACCGCGTCGGGCACCGCGACGACCGCCGCGGCCCGCACGGCGGGATGCCGGACGAGCACGGCCTCGACCTCCGCGGCCGCGATGTTCTCGCCGCTGCGCCTGATCATGTCCTTGCGGCGGCCGACGAGGCGATAGAAGCCCCGGTCGTCGCGGGCGGCCAGGTCTCCGGTGTGCAGCCAGCCGTCCCTGATGGTCCTGGCCGTCGCCTCCGGGTCGTTCCAGTAGCCGGTCATCATCGGGACGCCCCTGACGGCCAGTTCCCCGTCGACCAGCCTGACCTGCTTTCCCTCCACGGGCACGCCGATGACGCCGCTGCCGACGCTCTCGGCGTCGTCCAGCGGGACCCACAGGTCCACGCCGGTCTCGGTCATGCCGTACGCCTCACGCCACGGCACTCCCCACCGCGCCTCGAAGGCGGCGTGCAACTCGGGGACGATGCCCGAGCAGAGCACGACCCGGACCCTGTGGTAGAAGTCCAGCGGAGAGGGAGGCTGTTTCAGCAGGTAGGTGGGCATGGTGCCGAGCAGGTAGAAGAAGGTGACGCCGTGCTCGCGCACCGTCGGCCAGAAGGCGGAGGCGGAGAAGCGCGGCATGATCACCAGGGGGATCCCGGCCATCAGGCAGAGGATCGTGTTCCACTGGGGGTCCATGTAGGAGAAGGGCTGGGCGGTGAGGTCGACGTCGTCCTCGCCGACGCCCAGGTGCCTCATCGTGAGTTCGGCGATCCTCAGCCAGTACCCATGGGTCAGCATGCAGCCCTTCGGAAAGCCGGTCGTGCCCGAGGTGTACTGCAGGTTCACCAGGTCGTCCGGTCCGATGCCGGGCAGCTCAAAGGCGGCCGGGGCGGCGGCGATCGCCGCGTCGGCGTCGAAGACGTGCGGCAGGTCGCAGGGGGCCGCCGCGCCCAGCAGGCCGGCCTGCCCGGCGCCCGCGGCCAGCAGCGCGGCGGCGGACTCCGGCGTCCCGGCCAGGGCCAGCACGGGTTCGGAGTCGCCGATCAGGTGGGACAGGTCCGCGCTGCGACTGCCGGTGTTGATCGGCACCATGATGGCACCGAGCTTGGCGATGGCCAGCCAGGCGACGGGGAACTCGATGCCGTTCGGCAGCATGACCGCGACTCGGTCGCCCCGCCGTACACCACGGTCCCGCAGTACGTTGGCCAGCCGGTTCGTCAGCTCCTCCACCTCGCCGACGGTGACCGTCCTGTCGCCGAAGCACAGGAATGGACGGTCACCGGCCGTCTCGGCCCTGCTCCTCAGCAGGCTCCCGAGGTTCATCGCCCGCCTCGCAGCACGCGCAGCGCGCGGTCGAAGGCCGAGTCACGGTCGGCGGCGAACTCCTCCTCGGTGAAGACCGGCGTGCGGATGTGGGGCGGCACCCCGGCTCCGTCGTAGGTCGTGCCCGCCTTGGTGAGGAACTCCTCGTTGGGCACCCAGAGCTGCATCCCGTTCGGCAGTGTGCGCTGCATGATGTCGGAGAAGACGCCCTGCGTGGGCTGCCCGATCCGTACCGTCCTGCCCGGCCGCTCCATCATCGCCTGGGTGAAGGTCTCCCCCGCGCTGACCGTCGTGTCGGCGGTGAGGAGGGCGACGGGGCCGGTGTATCCGGTGGCGGCGGGTTTCACGGTGATCCGCTGCGGCGGGGTGAACTTCGCCGGGTCGTCCGGGTCGTTGCGGGCCCGCTTGTGGTAGGCGAGGTACGGCTTGGCGGTCAGCCGGGCCGCGAGTTGCAGGCCGAGCATGTCGAAGCCGCCCGGGTTGAACCGCACGTCCACGATCAGGCCGCGCAGCGCGCGGATCCGGGCCGGGGTGAAGATGCCGTCCAGCGCCTTGGCCAGCACCGCCGAGTCCGCGAGGAAGTCGAAGTCGTCGCCGGTCGCGTACCCGTAGAACGAGGAGACCCGCAGGTAGCCGATGCCGCCGGGCAGGTCCGCGTACCGCAGGTGGCCGGAGGCGTGGTCGCGCCCGCGCCCGCCCAGGTCGCGCCGGTCGATGTGGGCCTTGACCTTCCGCCCGAACGCGGCCGTCGTGTCCCTGGTCCCGGGCCGGAGCCCGGCGAAGAACCGCTCCCCCGCGATGACGGCGGTGTGCGCGTCTCCCAGCGGCTCGATCATGTCCCGGAAGATCGTGAAGAGCTGGTCGGGTGTGGTGTCCTGGCCGACCTTGGGCCGGTGGCGGTCGCGTACCTCGGCCCAGTCGACGCCCTTGCTCGCGAAGAACGGGTAGTTCTCCGCGAAGGTCCGCCAGAACATGTCGAAGGCCGACACGGGGTCGGACGGCGGCGATTTCGCGCAGGCGGCCGGCAGGCCGCCGATGCGGATGAGCCCCCGCTCGCCGGAGGAGCCGCTTGCCAGCATCCTGGCCCGGCGGGCGTGGGCGCCCGGGCGCAGGGTCAGCACGGTGCCGTCGGACAGGGTGTAGACGCCGCGTTCGGCCTGCTCCTTGCCCACGTCACCGGCGACGCAGCCGGTCGCGGTCGTCTCGTACAGCCGGAGCCTCCCGTCGCCGGCCGACACCACCATGCTGTAGCCGTCGGTCCGCCAGATTCCCTCGGTGGGGGCGGCGCCGGCCGCGGGGGTCAGCATGCCGGCAAGGGAGCCGAGTGCCACGAGGCTGCGAAGGATCATGCTTTTCGCCTCTCGGAGTTGAGCTGTTCGTGCAGGAAGGTCGTCACGGCCCGCTCGTAGTAGGCGCGGGCGGCGCCGCGCGGGTGGTGGTCCACCTCTGGCATGAGCACCAGGTCGTACCGCTTTCCGGCGCGGACGAGCGCGTCGATGAGCTTGACCGTGGCGGAGAAGGGCGCGTTCACGTCGCTGGTGCCCGCGATCACGCACAGCCGTCCGCGCAGGTCGCCGACGAGCCCGAGGTTGGAGGCGGCCCGGTAGCCCTCGGAGTTGTCCTTGGGCAGGGACATGTACGGCTCGATCGCCATGGCCAGGTGGTCGTCGAGGTCGGCCACGGGCATGCCGGCGACCCCCGCGTGGTAGAAGTCCGGGGCGGTGAGCATCGCCCGGATGGTCATGTAGCCGCCCCACGAGTGCCCGAAGACCCCGACCCGGTCCAGGTCCATGTAGGGGCGGGTGGCCGCGGCCTGCCCGATGGCCGCCACATGGTCGGGGATCTCGTGCCGGCCGAAGCGCCGGTGCACGACGTCGTGGAACTCCTTGCCGCGGCCGGGCGTGCCCCGGGCGTCCACGACCACGCAGACGAATCCGAGCCCGGTCAGTTCGTGGACCAGCGGCGTCCTGGTCTGCGCCCAGCGGCGCGGCACCCAGGTCTCCTGCGGCCCGCCGTACAGCAGGTCCACCACCGGGTACGACGCGGCGGGATCGAAGTCCGATGGCAGGTAGACGAGGCCGTGCAGCGTGGTACGTCCGTCGGCCGCGGTGGCGGTGAACTCCTCCGGTGGCCGCCACCCCGGATCGGGCGGGTCCTCGCGCAGGACCGCGACCAGGGCGCCTTCGGCGGTGTGCAGGCGGGCCACAGGCGGCTGCCCGGTCGAGGAGTGCACGTCGATGTAGAACCGGCGCGACGGGCTGAAGGTGATGTCGTGCACGCCGTCGCCGCCGGTCAGCCGCCGCAGCCCGCCGCCGTCGAGCCCGACCCGGTAGAGGTGGGTGTCGTACGGCCTGCGGTCGTCGGCGGCGGCCTTGAAGTACAGCGTGTCCGCCGCCTCGTCGACGGCGACCACGCCCTGCGCGGGGGTCTCGGGGGTCATCGGCTCGTAGTCGAGGTCGATCCCGGCGACGGGCAGGCCGAGCTTCCCGGTCAGCGGCGTGCAGGTGCCGCCGTCGGCGGAGTAGAGGTACAGACCGGCGAGCCCCGAGCGCTCCGACCGCAGGATGAAGCGCCCGGAGGGCAGCGGTACGACGGCGTCGGCCGCCAGGCCGAAGGCGGACGGCAGGAAGGAGCCGACGCGTTCCTCCAGCAGCAGGTCGCTGCGGCCGTCCGGATCGGCGGCGTAGTACCTGAGCCGGTTGCGCGCCCGGTTGATCGTCACCAGGCGCAGCCGTCCGCCGTGGAAGCCGAGGAAGGCGACGTACTGGTCCGGTTCGGGGCCGACGTCCACCGGGCGGGCGGTGCCGTCCCCGGTATGGATGACGTGCGGGAGCATCTGCGGGAGCGGCCCGCCCGTCCTGGTGTAGGGCACCCAGTCGATCTCTTCCCACGGGCCGAGCCAGTGCACGACCGGCATCCGGCGTACGCCCCTCAGGTCCAGCCGCACGACCGCGATCAGCGTGCCGTCGGGCGACCAGGCGGCGCCGCCGCTCACCCAGGGCAGGTCCGCCGTGCCGGTGCCGGTCAGCGGTTCGACGCGGTCGTCGTGGGTGTGGCGCAGGCACAGGTCATGGCCCGACACGCCCAGCGCGAGACGGCGGTCGGGGCTCAGGATCTCGGTGACCGGCGGGTCTCCGGCCAGCGCGCCGAGACCGAGCGTCCGCGCGGTGATGACCTGCTCGGACGCGTCGGCCAGGCGGCCGGACTGCGGGTCCAGCCGAAGCCCGTGGTCGCCGTCGGCGAACTCCTCGCGGGTGATCTCCCCCGTGGCCGGGAGGACCCGGACCAGGCGGGAGCCTTCGAGATAGCAGAAGGAATCCCCGTCCGGGAGCCAGTACGGGTCATTCAGGGGAGCCATCGAGCCTCCTCAGCAGTTCGTCGGCGACCGCGTTCGCGTCCGCGACCACGACGAGATGGGCCATGCGGCAGATCGGCGCCTCCGGGTCGGTGTTGACCGCGACCACCCGGCGGCTGGCGCGCATGCCGGCCAGGTGCTGGACGGCGCCGGAGATGCCGAAGGCGAGGTAGAGGTCGGGGGCCACGCTCGCGCCCGTCTGCCCGACCTGGTGGCCGAAGGCCACCCAGCCGCTGTCCACGGCGGCCCGCGAGGCGCCGAGCGCGGCCCCGGTCCGCTCCGCCAGCCTCCGGTAGCGGTCGATCTCGGCGGCGCCGCCGACGCCGCGGCCGACGCTGACGATCGTGCGGGCACCGGCCAGGGGCACCATGCCCGGCGGCGTGGGCAGCGCGGTCGCCGTCAGCGCGGAGGGCGTGGAACGTTCCGCGCTGACCTCCACGACGGGTGCGGAGCGCAGCTTACCCGCCTCCGCGACCTGCGGGCGTGCCGCCACCCTGGCCAGGACGATCACACGGCCCCCGGGACGGACGCGCTGGGTCAGGACGTGGCCGCCGTCGAGCACCCGGCGGTCGCAGGCCAGCCCGCCGGGTTCGGCGCGCATCGCCTCGATCCCCGAGACCAGCGGCGCGTCGAGCGTGACCGACAGCCATCCGCCCAGGTCCCTGCCCGGTCGTGTGCAGTCGAGCAGTACCACGGCCGCGTCCGGGATCAGGGACGCCAGGGGCGGCCCCACGGACGCGGGATCCGTTCCGGTGACCTCCGGGGCGAGGACGACCCGATCCGCGAGGAGGTCGCCCGCCGGGCCGGTGTCCCCGAGCAGGACGGCCATCCGGGGCGGGCCCTCCGGCGCGACGTCGAGCAGCGCACGGGCCGTGGCCGCGTCCCACGCCACGACCGCGACGAGGTCAGCCATCGCGGCGGTCCGTCCCGGCCAGGAGGGTCAGCAGCTCCGGCACCGCCTCGTCGAGCCCGAGCACGCGGGTCTCGCCGCGTTCGAGGGGCCGCGCGTGCACCCCCGCGTCGGCGACGGCCGGCGCGGGCACGTCGAGCCCCAGGTCGGCCGCGCTGAACACGCGAGGCGAGGCGGACCTGGCCGCGAGGACGTCCCGGAGCCTGGGGCGGCGCGGTTCGAGTGCGCCGTCGACGAAGGACAGGACCGCGGGCGGGCGTACGGTGACCCGCTCGGACCCCGATCCGGTGTCGCGCAGCGCCGTCAACACGCCCTCGCCGAACTCCGCCTCGGCCGCCCCGCTCACCAGCGGCCGGCCGAGGCAGGCGGCCAGCGCCCCCGGCACCGCGCCCGACGAACCGTCGGCGCTCTCGTAGCCGCAGGCCACAACGTCGGCGCCGATCACTCGGGCCAGCGCGGCCAGGGCGCGGGCCGTGGTCCGCACGTCGGCGCCCGCGAGTGCGTCGTCGCTGATCAGAAAAGCCTCGCCCGCGCCCAGCGCCAGCGCCTGGCGCAGCGCGCTGACCGCGGAGGCGGGGCCCATCGTCGCCACGCACACGCGGGCGTCCGTCAGGCGCAGCGCCCATTCCAGGGCCACCTCGTTCACGGTGTCGAGCCGATGCGACAGTCCCTCGCGAGTCAGGGTGCCGCCCCTCAGCCGGAGCTCGGCGGGTACGTCCTTAACCGGGACCAGGATCGTCATGGTCATGCGAGCCAGGCTAGGAAGCGCCCGCCCGCCGACGCGCCCGACAAACGACGAACACACCCGGCGAACAAGGCGACATTCGTCGTGTGACAGGCCGCCGGGCGCTCTCTAGCGTTGCGGAGATGAAGCAAGACGTGGCCATCATCGGGGCTGGAGTGCACGGCGCGTCGGCCGCGATCCACCTGGCCGAACGCGGCGCCCGCGTCGTGGTGCTGGAGAGGGGCACGCCCGCGGGCGGCCCCACGGGCCGGTCGAGTGCCGTCGTGCGCGGCTACTACGTCAACGACTTCCTCGCCCGGACGACCCGCGAGTCCATCGAGCTGTTCCAGCACTTCACCGACTGGACGCACGGCGGCCGGGCCGGTTTCCGCACCACGGGCGCGCTGTTCCTGCACGGCGAGGAGGACGGCGACCGGGTCCATGATACGGCCGCCAGGCTCAACGCCATCGGCACGAGCACTGAGGTGCTCGGCCGCGAGCGGCTGGCCGCCGAGTTCGCGCACTTCGCCCTGGACGGCCTCGGGTGGGGCGTGTGGGAGCGCGACGCCGGGTACGCCGACCCCGCCGGGACCACGCTGGGCATGCTGGCCAGGGCCCAGCGGCTCGGCGCGGAGGTGCGCCAGGGCACGCGCGTGATGGCCGTCGAGACCGACGGGACCGGCGTGCTGCTGCGCACGGACGCCGGCGACCCGATCAAGGCGGACCGGCTGCTGGTGGCCGCCGGCCCGTGGACCGGTCCGTTACTCGCCGGCATCGGCGTCCGGCTCCCGCTGCGCGCCGAGCGTCACATCATCGCGACCTACGGCTGGGGCGAGGCCGCCCCGGTGCCGTACGTCTGGGCATCGATGCCCGACGGCGTCTACGCCAAGCCCGACCAGCGGACCGGCTTCCTGCTGGGCACGCTGTGGCCGGAGGACGAGGCGGATCCGGACGACTTCGACGAGGAACTGGCACCCGCCGAAGCGCTCCGCGTCACCGAGGCCGCCGTCGCGCGGATGCCGCAGCTCATCGACTCGGCCGCCGCCGGCGGCTACACCGGCCTGTACGACGTCGCGCCCGACTGGCAACCGTTGATCGGTTACGTGACCGAGAACGTCGCGGTGGTCGCGGGGACCGCCGGACACGGCTTCAAGTGGGCGCCCGCCCTCGGACGGCACGTCGCGGACCTGCTGACCGGGGCGCCGGCCGATCCCGGCCTGGCGCAGTTCGCGCCCGACCGGTTCAGCCGGGGCGCGCTAGTGGACGGCGGGTTCGGGGCCGCCAAGATCATGGGCTGAGCCCATCCGGAGGAGAAAATGTTCAAACGATCAGGGGCGGTCCTCGCACTCCTGCTCGCCCTCACCGCCTGCGGCGCGGAGCGGCCCGATCGCCGTACCGGACCCGCAGAGGTCGCCAAGGTGACCTGGGGCCTGGACAGCGGCCCGCGCGCGCTCGACCCCGCCCGCGCCTACGACGGCAAGTCGGCCCTCATCTACCAGCAGGTCTACGACTCACTGCTCTACCTCGACGGCGCGGGCAGGCTCGTGCCCGGCCTGGCGCTCTCCTGGTCCCAGCCCGATCGGCTGACCTACGTCTACAAGCTGCGGACCGACGCCGTCTTCTGGGACGGCAAACCGGTGACCGCCCAGGACGCCGCCTTCTCCCTGGAACGGCACACCGACGACGCCGTCGCGAGCGAGTTCGGGGCCTACTTCGGCGCGGTGCGAAGCGTCAAGGCCACCTCAGCCGACACCGTCACGGTCAAGCTGAGCCGTCCCGACCCCTTCTTCCGCTATGTGCCCGCCCTCGCCGGCCAGGTCCTGCAACGTTCCTTCGTCGGTGCCAACCCCAAGGGATTCGGCACGGCCCAGGTCGGCACCATGGGCAGCGGCCCCTACAAGGTGGAGTCCTTCTCCCCCGCCACCGGCGCGACGCTGGTCCGCAACGACCGCTGGTGGGGCGCCAAGCCTCAGGTCGCCAGGCTGGAGTTCAAGGTCGTCAGCGACCCGGAGACGCTGCGGCTGGCGGTCCAGTCCGGCGACATCGATGGCACGTTCCTCTCCGACCCCTCGCTGTCGCGCCGCTGGCGCGGCCTGCGGTCGGCGACCGTGACCTGGGGCCCCTCGCCGCAGTCGGTCTACCTGTCCTTCGACGTGACCTCGCCGCCCTTCGACGACGCTCGCGTACGGCGGGCCATCGCGATGTCCGTCGACCGCGGCAACCTGGCGCGGGCGCTGTTCGACGGGCACGCCCGGGTCGCCGCGAGCATCACCGCGCCGGACATCTGGTCGGGGCTGGCGCCGGAGCAGGCCGGGGCCGACCAGGTGCGCAGCCTGTACGACGGGCTCCCCGGCCTGCCCTTCGACGCCACCAAGGCCGCCGCCGAACTGGCCGCCTCGAAGCACCCCAAAGGGTTCGCGGTGAGCGTGCCCTACCCCGCGAGCATGAAGTGGCTCGGCGACGTGCTCCAGAACACGGCGCAGAACCTCAAGCCGCTCGGCGTCGAGCTGACCCCCCGGCAGGTGCCCTTCCAGGAGTACATCGGCCGCCTCTACGGCAAGGAGAAGCTCGGCCTGCAGATCATCCCCTACACCCCCGACTACCCGGACCCGGCCGCCATCCCCTCCCTGGTGCTGGGCGGCGGAGCCTTCAACACCGCGCGCTTCACCACTCCCGAGCTGGAACGGCTCCTCGCCGCGCAGTCCACCGCGAAGCCGGGGGAACGGGTGGAGGGACTGCAGAAGATCCTGACCACGCTGGCGGACGAGATGCCCTACGCGCCGCTGTTCCACCCCGACCTGGGCCTCGCGCTGAACAACAGGCTGGCGCTCCCCGACGGGACCAGCGTCTGGCTGAACTTCTCCCAGCAGTGGGCCACGCGGCTGCGGGCGGCGGACTGAATGCGCGCCGCCGTACGCCTGCTCGCCTGGCGCGTCCCCGTCTCCGTCGGGCTGCTCGGCGCCATCTCGCTGGCGGTCTACGCGCTGCTGTCACTCGCTCCGGGGTCCGCGGAACGGGCGCTGCTCGGCACCCGGCCGGCGACCCCCGAGCTGATCGCGGCCATCAGGGACCGCTACCACCTCGACGACCCCTTCCTCGTGCAGTACACGAAATGGCTGGGAGGCGTCATCAGGGGAGACTTCGGCGAGTCGCTGCAGACCGGTGAGCCGGTGCTCGCCAGGATCGCCGAGCGGCTGCCGATCACCGTCGGGCTGGCGGTCTACGCGACGCTGCTCATCCTGGTGATCGGCGTTCCGCTCGGCCTGGTGGCCGCGGCCCGCCGCGGCCGGGCCGCCGACCGGGCGGTGAGCACCGGCGCCGTCCTGGCCGTCAGCGCGCCCAGCTTCGCCGTCGGCACGCTGCTCCTTTACGTCTTCGGGGTGCGGCTGGCCTGGTTCCCCGTGTTCGGCACCGGATCGGGATTCATGCAGCAGATCCACCATCTGACCCTGCCGGCCATCGCGCTGGCCCTGTCACAGATCGCGCTGATCACCCGGCAGACCCGGGCGGCGGGACTCGACGTGGTCGGCCGCGACCACCTGACCTTCGCCCGCGCGCGCGGGCTGCCCGGCCGCGTGGTCTGGATACGTTACGCCCTGCGCGGCGTCGCGCTGCCGGTGGCCACCTCTGCGGGGCTGGTCCTCGGCTACTCCATCACGGGCGCGGTGCTGATCGAGGTGACCTTCTCGCTGCCGGGGGCCGGAGCGCTGATCGTGGAGGCGGTCGCCGCCAAGGACATCCCCATGGTGCAGGGCATCGCGCTGGCCGCCGCCGGCCTGACCTTGCTGGTCAACCTGTTCGTCGACGTGTCCTACCTGGCGCTCGACCCCCGCCTGCGCCGCCGGGCGGCGGCATGAGCGCGTCGGTCGTGGCCCCGCGCGGGGGCATGAAGGCGTCGGTCGTGGCGGCGGCCCTCTGCACGGCCGCCTTCGTCGCGGTCGCGATAGCGGGGCGCTGGTTCGCGCCGCTCAGCGTGGAGAACGGCGACCTGATGCGGTCGGCCCTGGGACCCGGCGGCGCTCACCTGCTGGGCACCGACGAACTCGGCCGCGACGTCTTCTCCCGGATCCTGGCGGGCGGGCGCGAGGCCATCGCCGGGCCCGTCGTGGCCGCCATTGCCGCCACGCTGCTGGGCACGGTGTTCGGGCTGGTCTGCGGCTTCCTCGGCGGATGGGCCGACAACCTGGTCATGAGGTTCGTCGACTTCGCGTACTCGCTGCCGTCGGGACTGATCGCGATCGTGGTCGTCGGCGTGCTCGGCGGTGGCTACCCGGTCGCGGTGATGACCCTGATCGTGCTGGCGGTCCCCGGCGACGTCCGCATCGTGCGCGCCGCCGTACTGGCCCAGCGCCACCAGCCCTACCTGGAGGCGGCCCGCGTTCTGGGCCTGAGCCGGGTAAGGATCGCCGTCGTCCACGTGCTGCCCAACATCTCGCCCACCGTGGTGGCCAACGGCCTGCTCACCTTCGGCTACTCGCTGGTCTCACTGTCCGCGCTCTCCTTCCTCGGCCTCGGCTCGCCCGCCGGTTCACCCGATTGGGGACGCATGATCTCGGAGAACAGGACCCTCTTGGACGTCAACCCCTGGGCGAGCGTGGTGCCCGCCCTGCTCCTAGTGCTGGTCGCCGCCAGTGTCACGATCCTCGGCGACTGGCTGCTCGACCGGAGGACGTCATGAACGACCCGCTGCTCGACGTACGCGATCTCCATGTGGGCGCGGGCGATGGCGTGATCGTCGACGGTGTCTCCCTCACGGTCGGGCGCGGGGAGAGCCTGGCGCTGGTCGGCGAGTCCGGCAGCGGCAAGTCGATGGTCGCCAAGGCCGTGGCCGGGCTGCTGCCGCCGGGAGTCACGGCCCGCGGCGAGGTCCACTACGCGGGCCTGGACCTGATGACCCTGCCGGGGCGCGGGATGCGGGCCGTGCGCGGCAGCGGCGTCTCCCTCCTCCTCCAAGACCCGTTCACCATGCTCAACCCCTTCACCCGCGTCCGGACCCACCTGGACGAGACCCGCCGCGCCCACGGTCACCGCGGCATCGGCCGCCCGGAGATCGCCCGGCGGCTCGCCGAGGTCGGCATCGACGACCCACGGGTCGCCGGCCGCTACCCGTTCGAGCTGTCGGGCGGCATGCGCCAGCGCGTGGGACTGGCCGCCGCGCTGGCCGCCGACCCCGATCTGCTGATCGCCGACGAGCCGACCACGGCGCTCGACTCGACGACCCAGCGCGAAGTGCTCGACCTCATCCAGCGCACCCAGCAGGCGCGCGGGATGGGCCTGCTCCTGATCACCCATGACCTGCGGGTCGCCTTCTCCCTGTGCGAACGGGTGCTGGTGATGTACGCGGGCTCGATCCTGGAGTCGGGACGGCCGGAGGACCTGCGCGCGGAGACCGCCCACCCGTACACGGCGGGACTGCTGGCCGCCGAACCGCCGCTCGACCGCCGGGCGAGGACCCTCTTCGCCATCGACGGCGCGGTCCCACGGGCAAACGACGTCAAGGGCACGTGCGGGTTCGCCGCGCGGTGCGCCTGGCGGGAGCCGGCGTGCGTGCAGGGGCGGCCGCCCCTCACCCCGCGCGCGCCCGGTCACCTGACCGCCTGCCGCCGCCACCTCGACCTGAGTCCCCGTGAGCCGGAGCCTGGGCCGCCCCCGGCGGCGACGGCGACGGCCGGCGTGCCGCCCGCGCTGGAGGTGAGAGGGCTGGCCAAGGCGTACGCAGGCGTACCGGCGCTGACGGACGTCGCCCTCACCATCCCGGCCGGGACGAGTCTCGCGGTGGTGGGCGAATCGGGCTCGGGCAAGACCACGCTCATCAGGTGCCTGCTCGGCCTCGAACGCCCGGACCGGGGCGAGATCGTGGTGGCGGGAACGGAGGTCTTCCCGCGCGCGGCCCACGCGGCCCACCGGCTGGTGCAGTGCGTCTTCCAGGACCCGTACTCCTCGCTCAACCCCCGGCACACGGTGGGGTTCGCGCTGGCCGAGGCGCTGCGCCGCAGCGACGGCGGGAGCGTGGGCGGGCTGCTTGAGCGGGTGGGGCTGCCGCCGGAGTACGCCGGACGACGCCCGCACCAACTGTCCGGAGGCGAACGCCAGCGGGTCGCCATCGCCCGTGCCCTGGCCGTACGGCCGCGCCTGCTGGCCTGCGACGAGCCGGTGGCCGCGCTGGACGTCTCGGTGCAGGCACAGATCCTGAAGGAGCTGCGCAAGCTGCGGGCGGACGGGCAGAGCCTGCTGTTCATCAGCCACGACCTGGCCGTCGTACGCCAGGTGGCCGACCACGTCGCGGTGCTGTACCAGGGCAGGATCGTCGAGTGCGGCCCGGCCGACCGCGTCCTCGACGAGCCCGAGCATGCCTACACCCGGCGGCTGGTCGACTCGGTGCCGACCGGCGAACGGTCCTGGCTGCGGGAAGTCAGCGCCGACCGGTCAGCCTGGCCAGCTTGAGCGCGAGATGGATCACCAGCCGGTCATCGCCGCTGCGCAGGTTGACGCCCGCCAGCTGCTCGAAACGGTGCAGGCGGTTGTAGAGCGACGTGCGGTGGACCGAAAGGGACTCGGCCGTGGCCTTGATGTCGCCCGCGTTCTCCAGGAACACCTCGACGCTCTCCACGAGGGTCCTGCTCTGCGGGTCGTCCTGGTCGAGGAGCGCCTGCAGCCCCGGGTGCAGCCCGACGACCTGCAGGCGCTCCTGGGGGATCTCGGCGAGCAGGCCGTACACGCCCAGGCCGTCCGCGAGCACCGTGTGGCCGAGCGTGCGTACCAGCCTGGCCACCTCGACCGCGCGCAGGGCCTGCTCGTAGAGGCCATGCACCTCGCGGAGCGAGGAGCCGCGCGGCGCGATCCCCACCCACAGCGGCTCGTCGGCGATCAGCTCGCGCCGGCAGTGCGCGCGCAGCGAATCGCCGATCTCGGTCAGCGGCCTGCGGTGCCACCAGGTGCCGGCGGGCGCCACGATCAGCACCGCGTGGTCGGGGCGCACCAGATGCAGGCAGTGCCGGGCGGGGAACTCCCGCCGGGCGCGCTGCAGCGCGAGCTCAAGCCCGACCCGCCAGCTGTCCGGCGGCACCTGGTCCATGCGGCCCGCCGTCACGAGGACGCAGGTGTCGCCCGCGACGAACAGCTCGTCGCGGGCGAGCTGTTCGGCCGCGAAGTCGCGTACGGAGGCGTCCTGGTCGAGCAGGTCCCTGACCAGCTCGCGCTCGCGGCTGTGCGCGATCTCCTCAAGGAAGCTCTCCCTGAGCAGCAGGACGCCGACGTCCTGGGCGACCTCGCGGGCGATGGCCACCAGGCGGTCGTCGGCCGGCTCGGTGAGCAGCACCCACAAGAACCCGAGCAGGACCGTGCGATGCCTGATCGGGACGCACAGCCGGTCGATGGTGAGGCCGAGGTCCGGGTGCAGCGGCAGGTGGAAGGGCTCGTCGGAGTCCTTCGGCACGTGGTCGCGCACCCAGGCGACCAGCTCGCCTGAGACCTCGCGACGCAGGATCGACTGCTGCCTCGCGGGATCCACTTCTCCCTGGTGGGCGCTGTAGGCCAGCAGGCGCAGCCGTGGATCGTCGATGGCGATCGACCGCCCCGTCCGCTGGGCGACACCGTCGACCAGCCGTTGAAGCTCCGATGGCACCTTCATACTCTAGCCAGGACCGTCCTGCCGCTCTGTACGACCATCGCCACGTCGTCCGCGAAGGCCCGTGGGTCGTCGAGCGGATCGCGGTCGAGCACGACGAGATCGGCGATCTTGCCCGCCTCGATGGTCCCCACCCGGTCGGCCAGGCCGAGGATTTCGGCATTGTCTCTGGTGGCCGCGACCAGTGCGGCCATCGGGCCGAGAAGTTCGGACCGGTAGAGCAGTTCCCGCGCCCTGCGCGACTGGTCGGGGCCGATCAGGTCGGAGCCGGAGCCCACGAGCACCCCGGCGCTCCGCGCGATCTTGATCGCGTCGCGCATGCCATCCAGGACGGACGCCGCCCGGACGCCCACCGTGTGGGGAAGCCCCACATCCTGCGCGGAATCGATGAGCTGGTGGACCACCGCCAGGGTCGGCACCAGCCGCGCACCGTGCTCCGCCATCGCGGCCGCCGTGCCCTCGTCCAGCCGGCTGCCGTGCTCGACACACGTCGCGCCCGCCGCCAGCGCGTTGCGGATGCCCGCGTTGTTGTGCGCGTGCACGGTGACGTACGTGCCGCGCGCCCGCGCCTCCTGGACGGCGGCCGCGATCTCCTCGACCGTGAACTGCGTGTGCTCAAGCTCGTCCTCATGGGCCAGCACCGCGCCGGTGACCATGAGCTTGAGGAAGTCCGCCCCGCGCCTGAACGCCTCCCTGGCCGCCCCGCGCACCCGGTCGGCACCATCGGCGAGCAGGGACATCCCCAGCAGCCCCGGCAGATCCCGGGACTCCCACACGCACACCGGCTCCCACCCGGGGGCATAGTGCCCGCCTCCGCCCGTCTGCGACAGAATCGGCCCGCTGACCAGGAGGCGAGGACCGGGCATCAGCCCGGACGTGATCACCCTGACCACCCCCGCGTCGATGCCACCGGCGTCGCGCACCGTCGTGAAGCCCTCCATCAACGCCTGCTCGGCACACCTGAAGATCGAGGCCGCGATCTCCGCCGCCGACACCTGACCCGTGACGAGCCCCTGCATGTCGCTCGACAGCCCGAGATGCACATGCGCGTCGATGAGCCCCGGGATCAGCGTGCGCCCATCGAGATCGACGACAACCGCCTCCCGCGGCGGACGCCGGGTGACCTCCTGGATCAGGCCGTCCTTCACCACGACCACGAGCCCATCGACCGGATCCCGCCCGGTCCCATCGATGATCCTCGCCCCTGCCAGGGCCGTCGTACCCTCGCCCATACCCACGTCCATGCCCTCAGCCTTGCGGGAAGCTCCGCCCGAAAGCACCCTTCATTTGTCGCGTCTCGCGGGGATCACACGCGACAAACGCATCAGCGGACACGCCCCTCGCCCACTGGTGGCCATTCACGGGCTCACCGAATCCACATCGGCCCCGACGCTCGACGGAATGCTCAATCCTCGCCGGCCAGCTCACGCAGTTCCTCAGGGGTGGCGCCCAGTCCCACGGCCACCGGCACCAGCGCGGCCACCTCGGCGTCGCGCCCCTCCTGCCGGAGCAGGCGGGCGTAGCCGAGCACGGCGCCGACCCAGCCCGCATCGATGCTGTTGCGGAAGTTGTCCTCGGCTGCGGCGATGTCGCCCCGCCGCAGGTAGATCTCGCCGAGCTCCTCGTAGGCGGCGTCCGATCCGGCCTCGGCGGCCCGGTGGTAACAGGCCAGCGCCTCATCCTCCCGGTCCTGACCGGCCAGGAACTCGGCGTAGTAGTACAGCGCCCCGTCGTCGTCGAGTTCGACGGCGCGGCGGAAACCGGCCTCGACCTCCTCAGCGGGCGCGCCGTCGTCGCTCAGGAAGAGGGCCCTCTTCACGTTGGCATCGGGAATGCCCTCCGCCACCGCGCGTTCGTAGTTCCGCCGCGCCTCCTCGTCACGGCCGAGCCGCTCCTGAGCCTCGGCGAGCTTCAACAGCGCCGTGGACCCTTCAGCTCGGGCCGCCACGCCGCGCTCCAGCCAGCCGATCGCCGCTTCCAGGTCTCCCCGGTCCAATTCCAGGCCGCCGAGATTGCCCAAGGCGAGGTCGTCGCCCTCCTCGACCGCCTCAAGGAGCATCCGCTCGGCCTCAGCCCAGCGCGACTCGTCTTCGGACAGGAAGGCCCCGTAGTCGTTCCTGGCCCCCGGCAACCCCTGATCGAAGGCCCTGCGGTACCACTGCTCCGCGGCTGCGCGGTCGCCCACCAGATCAGCCCAGATCGCCCCCGTCCGCAGCATGGCCCCCGGCAACCCCAGCTCCGCCGCCTGCCCCATGACGTGAGCCGCCTCCGCCGGACGGCCGGTAGCAATCAGGACATCGGCGAACCAGGGGAAGGCATCCGGATCCCGGCTGTCCACAGCCTCACGCAGGATCCGCTCGGCCACCGGGTAATCCTCCAGGAAGAACAGCATCGAGGCGTGCTTCACCCCCGCGCCGGCCTCGCCCGCGGCCAGTGCGTAGAGCTCGGCGGCCTCCTCATATCGCTCCGCCTCGGCGAACCGGTCGGCACGGGCCATCAGATCGTCGGTGTCCATTCGGCCATCCTCGCCTCATGGATCATCGGGATCTACCGCATTGTTGACTTCCGCCGCTTGTGCGGCCTGAGGCCCCTGTACCGGTCGGCCTTCCGGTGCTTGCCACTCGTCGACTTCGACCCGGTGCGCGTGGTGCGTTCCCGGCCTCACGAGCTCACCCATCTTTTCAATGTGCTCACATCGGAGTATATGCTGAGCCCGCAGTAAGACGATGTGATCGCATCGTGATAGGAGGGTGGGGTCGGTGCCGGTCGTGCTGGCGCTGCTGTGCGCCGCGCAGTTCATGGTGGTGCTGGACGTGTCGGTGGTGAATGTCGCGCTGCCGTCCATCCAGGACGCGCTCGGCTTCGACGCCCGGCATCTGGCGTGGGTCGGCAACGCCTACGCGCTGAGTTTCGGCGGGCTGTTGCTGCTGGGCGGGCGGCTGGCCGATCTGTACGGGCACCGGCGCGTCTTCACCGCGGGCCTGGTGGTGTTCACCGCCGCGAGCCTGGCCGGCGGGCTGGCGGACGCGCCGGGCTGGCTGATCGCTGCCCGGGCAGGTCAGGGGGTCGGGGCGGCGGTGCTGGCCCCGGCCACACTCACGATCTTGACGTCCGTCTTTCCCGAGGGGCCGCGGCGTACCCACGCGATCGCGGTCTGGACGGCGGTGAGCCTGGCGGGCGGTACGGCCGGCAACCTGGTCGGCGGGGCGTTGACGGAGTATCTGTCCTGGCGTTGGATCCTGCTGATCAACGTGCCGATCGGGCTGGCCTGCCTGACCGCGACCCGCCGGCTGGCTCCCGGTCCCGACCCGCGCGGCGGGCGGCGGCTGGACGTGCTCGGCGCGGTGGCGGCCACAGCCGGGCTGGCCGCGCTGGCGTACGGCCTGTCCGGGACGCCCGTCGTCGCGCTCGCCGGGGTGCTCCTGCTGGGGGTGTTCGCGCTGGTCGAGGTGCGGGTGGCGCGGGCACCACTGGTTCCGCCCGCATTGCTGCGGCCGCGGCCGATCTGGCTGGGAAATGTGGCGATGCTGCTGGCCGGGGCGTGCCTGAACCCGATGTGGTACTTCCTTACCCTGTCCCTGCAGGACGTCCTGGGCTACGGGCCGCTGCTGACCGGGCTGGCGTTCCTGCCGCACACCTTGCTGACCCTGCTGGTGGGCCTGCGCCTGACCCCGTGGCTGATGCGCCGTACCGACGATCGCGTGCTCATCGCCGCCGGGGCGCTGGTCGGCGCGGCCGGGTTCTGGTGGCAGAGCCACATCGCCCCAGGCCAGGACTACCTGACGGCCATTCTCGGCCCAGCGGTGCTGATCTCGCTCGGCGGTGGCCTCCTGAACACCCCGCTCACCGTCACCGTCACCTCGGGCGTCGCCCCGGCCGAGGCGGGGGCGGCCTCCGGGCTGATGAACACCGCCAAGCAGATCGGCGGCGCGCTCGGCCTGGCCGCCCTGGTCGCGCTCACGGCACAGCGAGGCGACGACCCCACCGGCCCGGCCCAGGCGCAGGAACCGGCGACCGCCTACGGGCAGGCCTTCGCCGCCATCGCCGTGGTACTCGTCGCCGTCGCCCTGCTGGCGGCCGCGCTGCCGAGACGGCGCGACACCCTACCGGCCGAGCCAGTGGCCGGAACCGCTGGAAGGTAGCGGAGATCAGCCCATGAGCGGGCGGCTCAGAGATGCCCTCTCCACCCGTACGGGTTCACGTCGGATCACGGTGATCAGCATGGCGTGCTCAGCCGACGGGATCCGGACATGGCGCATACCAGGGCCGCTACCCGCGACGAGTTCGGCATTGGACGAAATGCCGGCGCCGTCCAGCACCAGCACCGGCGCGCCGATCTCCGCCCGGCGGTCGGCGGCTCCCACTGCCCTGAGCCTGCCCGCGCCGTGAGGGTGACAAGGGCGTCATGTGGGGCGAAGTCGCCCGCGACATCGAGGACCCCACATCGGCAGATCTGGCATCCCGCTGTAGAGCAGGACGATGGCAGGCCCATCGGAGAACAGTTCCCCGCCATTGATGGGTGCGGTCGCCGTGGCAGGAAGCGGCCCTGTTGTCTGCGGCAGGCCGGGTGGCAATGGCCGGCTCGTCTCCATAGGTCGATGTGGCCTCAGCGAGACTCGTCATCTCCGTGACCTGCCGACGCCCGGAGGCGACGCCGCAGCAAGGTCACCGCCGCGGCGAACGGCACCAGGGCCGCGAGAAGCAGCCACGAGAAGCGTCCGAGGACTTCCTCCAGGTGGGAAGCCGACGCTCCGGCGAACGCGCCCAGGCCGACGTACACCGCCGACCACAACAGCGAGCCTGTCAGGGAGGCCGGGAGGAACCGGCCGTAGGGCACGTGCGCGGCCCCGGCCGCCACGGGTGTGAGGGTGCGGACGATCGGGATCAGCCGGGTAACGAACACCGCGGCCGCGCCGTGGCGGTGCAACGCGGCGGTCGCGCGATCCCAGTGGCGTACGCCGAGCCGTCGCACCACCCGGGTGTCGCGCATGCGATCGGCGTACCGGCGGCCGAGCCCGTAGCCGACGTGATCGCCGGTGGTGACCCCCAGCGCCACGATCAGCAGCATGGCGGCGAACCGCACGGGGGTGGTGGCGGCGACTCCGAGCAGCAGTACGGCGGTCTCCCCGGGGACGACCGAGCCGACCCCCAGCCCCGACTCGGCGAACGCCATGACTCCGGCCACCAGCCCGACCAGTGGGAAAGGGAGGTCGCTCACCGCCCGAACGCCTTCAGTGATCCAGTCCACCCGCTGCCCCCGTACCCCGGCCGTCGCCTCGCATGATCCCAGCAGCCTGGCAGGGGGTACGGCGGACCGGCACACCGCCCCTCCTCGGCCGCCCGTCGCTGGGACCCGGGACCGGCTAGTGATCCACGGCGTCAGGTGCGCGGCCCGAGGAACAGGCCGCCGCTGGCGTCGATGACCTGGCCGGTGATCCAGCGGGCGGCGTCGGAGGCGAGGAACGCGACCACGTCGGCGACGTCGTCGGCGCCGCCGAGGCGGTCGAGCGCCGTTGAGGCGGCGATGAACCCGGCCAGGCCAGGTGCCTCGAAAACGGCCGCGTTGTCGGGCGTCCGGGTGGCGCCGGGGGCGACCGCGTTCACCGTGATCCCCCGGACGCCGACTTCGTTGGCCAGGGTCCGGCTCATCGTCTCGATCGCGCCCTTGGTCATCGCGAAGGACGTCTGGGCGGGGTTGGCCATACGGGTCGCGACGGACGAGATCGTGATGATCCGGCCACCGTCGCGCAGCAGGGGCAGCGCGCGCTGGATGATGAAGTACGGCGCCCGCACGTTCACCGCGAAGAGGTGGTCGAACTCGGCGCGGGTCGTGGTGCCGAGCGGGCCGGCGGGCTGAGCGGCCGCGTTGTTCACGACGATGTCGAGGGGCCGTCCGGCCAGGCCCGTCTCTACTCCCGCGAAAAGCTTCTCGACGTCGCCCTCCACACCCAGCTCCGCCCGGAGGGCGAGGGCGGTCCCGCCGCCGCGTTCGATGTCGCCGACCGTCGCCGTCGCGCCGTCCTCATCCGTGCCGAAGTGCACGATCACCATCGCTCCCCTGGCCGCAAGCCGGGTCGCGATCGCCCGGCCGATGCCGCGAGAGGCCCCCGTCACCAGGGCCGTCCTGCCGATCAGATCATTCATCTGCCCACCACTCCCGGCTGTTAGAAGCTACCGAACTGGTAGTCGCTATCACGATGGTAGTGTCTATCACATGCCTGAGCAGCCCTCAACCCTGCGAGCGCGACGACGAGCCCAGACGCAGCGCACGATCCAGGCGCACGCGATACGGCTGTTCGGCGAGCGCGGATACGACGCCACGACCATGAACGACGTCGCCGAGGCGGCCGGTGTGTCGCCCATGACCGTCTACCGGCACTTCCCCACCAAGGAAGACCTCGTACTGGCCGACCAACACGGCGAACTCATCGCCGAGCGGATCGCCGCGTCACCCGCCGGCCGGCCCCTGGTCCGCCGCATCGGCGGCGCGCTCGTCGACGCGGCCGCCACCCTGACCGGCGACGACCGGGCGGCGGACCGGCGGTTCCTGCTCGCCCGCCTCCAGCTCATGATCTCCACACCGGCGCTGCGGGCCAGGCACCTGGACAACCAGTACGCCCTCCAGCAGGCCATCATCGGCGCCCTGGAGGACGAGACCCCCGACCCCGACACGGCCTTCCAGGCTCAGGCGGCGGCCGGCGCCTGCCTGGCCGCCCTGCACACGGCGATGGTGCGCTGGGCCGAGGACGACGGGCGGACCGATCTTCCCCACCTGATCGGCAAGGCCCTCGCCGCCGTCTTCGGCGACGACGTCATCGGACCCGCACGATGAACCGCACACGCGTCACCGGAAGCCGAAGACGGGCTGAAGGCTGAACGGGGTGCACCGGGACAAAAGATCACAGTTCCTCCGCCGGATCCACCCAGGACGCCGTACCCGCCGCCCCGCCCCAGTCGCATTCACTCTCCGAGCCCAGGTCCCTCGGCTTGGCCGCAGAACCGCCGCATCATCCTCACCTACACCGCGCACTTCACGCTCACCTCAGTGCGGGATCGCCCAGCCCGGCACCCAGGTCTCGGCGGGGTCGTGGCCGGACGCGGCGGTGCCGCTGGGCCCGTGGGTGGAGTTCCGCCGCAAGCGGCCGGTACTGGTCGGAATGGACCTCGTGCGGTCCGCGGCGCTGCTGACGATCCCGGCCGCGTTCGCGTTCGGCGTGCTGTCCTTCGCCCAGCTCCTGCTGGTGTCGCTCGTCGTCGCGGCGGCCGACATCACCTTCCGCGCCGCCTCCGGCGCGTACCTGAAGACGCTGCTGCCAGCCGCGGACCTGCTCGTCGCCAACGCCCGCTTGGAGTCCACGACCTGGACGACCACCATCATCGGACCGCCGCTGGGCGGTGCCGCGATCGCGGTGTTCGGTCCGGTGGCGACGGTGGTGGCCGATGCGGTCAGCTACCTGCTCTCGGCCCTGGGCATCCGCATGGTGGGCGGCCAGGAACCGCGGCCCGAACGGCGGCAGGCCGCGCGTATGCGGGCCGGGGACCTGCTCGACGGGTGGCGGTACATCCTCGCCGATCCGGCGCTGCGCCCGCTGTTCTTCAACACCGTCATGTTCAACGGCCTGGTGATGGCCACCGACGCGCTGCTGGCCGTCCTGATGCTCGGCAAGCTCGGGTTCGCCGCATGGCAGTACGGCCTCGCCTTCGCCGCACCCGCGATCGGCGGGCTGCTCGGGTCGCGGCTGGCCCGGCCGCTCGTCACCCGGTTCGGGCCGCACCGGGTCCTGGTCACGGCCGGGACGCTGCGCGCGCTCTGGCCCATCGGCCTTGTCTTCCTGAGGCCGGGCACCGGAGGGCTGCTGCTGGTGATGGGCGTCGAACTCGGGCTCATCTTCTGCTGCGGGGTCTTCAACCCCGTCCACGCCACCTACCGCCTTGAGCGCACCGCGTCCGGCCGGGTCGCCCGCACGCTGTCCGCCTGGGCGGTGACGACCAGGGCCTCGACCGCGCTCCTGACCGCCGTTTGGGGCGTACTGGGCGGCGTGTTCGGCCCGCACATCGCGATCGGCCTGGCCGGCGTACTCCTGCTGGCGACCCCGCTGCTGCTCCCCCGGCACCCCGCGGCGCCCCCCGCCTGACGGCCTTCTCATCACCCAGGGAGAGAAAATGACCACCACGCCCCCGGCACTGGATCCCCGGACGGCCGCACTGCTCATCAAGGCCGATCAACTCGGCCGGTACCGACTCGGCGGTCACGGTCCGGGGGCATCGTCGCCGACTTGACCAGGGCGTTCGTCGGCGTCGAGGCGTTCGATCAGGCCGTCCAGCAGGTCGCGGAGCAGGACGGTGAGGTGTTCGCGTTGGTCCTCGTCGAGATGGGCGATGAGCGCGTCCTCATGGGCCAGCAGCGCATCGACGGTGTCCTCGACGAGCCGGTGCCCGGCATCGGACAGGGTGACCATTTGGGTGCGCCCGCGCGGGCCGCGTGTGGTGCGCACAAGGTCCGCCTTTTCTGCGCGGGTGACGCGCTGGCTGATGGCGCCCGCCGTGACCAGGCACGAGGCGCGTAGTTCTGCCGGGGTCATGGTGTACGGGGGGCCGCTGCGCCGCAACGTGGACAGCAGGTCGAGGGTGGCGCCGTCGATGCCGAGCCGGGCCAGTGTGCGTCGGCGTTCGTCGCCGAACAGTTTGGCGGCCCGCCACATGCGGGTGACGATCCCGATCGAGGCGACAGGGGTGCCGGGGCGCTCCCGGTGCCAGGCCAGTTGGATCTCGTCTACGGCGTCGGGTTTGCGGTGCTGGATCACGTTTCCTATTCTACGAATAGAAGTTTAGGTCTAAACAAGGGGTTCGAGGATGACGCGTACGGCCGTGGTGACGGGTGGCGGCACGGGGATCGGAAGGGCCACGGCGGCGGCGCTGGCGGCCGACGGCCTGGAGGTGGTGATCACCGGCCGCCGCAAGGACGTCCTGGACCGGGCGGTGGCCGAGCTGGGGCGCGGGGTGCGGGCCGTGCCGTTCGACGCGACGGTTCCCGCCGAGATCGAGGCCGCGCTGCCCGAGCTGCCGCAGCGGGTGGAGGTGCTGGTCAACAACGCGGGCGGCAACACCGACCTCAGCAGGCCCGAGCCCCGCGACCTGGCCGGGCTGCGGGCCGCGTGGCTGGCCAACCTGGAGGCCAATCTGGTGAGCGCGGTGCTGGTGACGGCGGCGCTCACGCCACGGTTGGCGGACGGGGGCCGCGTTGTCACCCTCGGCTCGATCGCCGCGGCCAAGGGCGCGGCGGGCTACGGCGCGGCCAAGGCCGGGGGGCTCGCCTGGAACGCCGAACTGGCGTTCCGGCTCGGCGGGCGCGGCATCACCGCCAACGTCGTGGCCCCGGGGCTGGTCGAGGAGACCGAGTTCTTCGGCGACGGGCTGCCCGAGCAGCGCCGTACCGCGCTGGTCGCCCAGACCGCCACCGGCCGCGCCGGTCGGGGGGAGGACGTCGCCGCCACGATCGCGTTCCTCGCATCCGCCGGCGCCGGTCACATCACGGGCCAGGTCGTGCACGTCAACGGCGGCGCGCACCTCGGCGGCTGACATCGCCCGCGGTGGCGATGGAATGCGGCACCGAATCGATCACCTACGGTGAGTTGTGGGCCGAGTCGGCCAAGGCGGCCGCCCGCATCTCAGCAGGCCCGAACCACCGCCCGGGGGGACTGGTCGCCACGCTCTTCGAGCGCGGAACGGCCTGCGTCATCGAGCAACTGGCCGTCTGGCGCAGCGGGTGCGCCTATCTGCCGCTGGATCCGGCACTGCCCGATGGGCGCCTGCGGTCGATTCTCGCGGACGCGCGTCCTCAGTCCGTGGAGGTCTCACCTCGCCTGCGGCGGCGACTGGACGCCGGCGCGCGGCCATCCGGCTGGGCCGCCGAGGACGCGACCGCGTACGTGATCTACACCTCCGGCTCCACCGGAACGCCCAAGGGTGTCGCGGTCGGCCACGGCAGCCTGGCCGATCTGGTGAACTGGCACCGCGAGACGTACCTCACGGGCCCGGGTACGCGTGTCGCGGCATTCGCCGGGCTCGGATTCGACGCCTCCGCGTGGGAGTGCTGGAGCACGCTCGCGTCCGGGGCCACCCTGGTGCTCCCCCCGGCTCCGGTGGCCGGCGGCATAGTCCAGATCATCGAGTTCCTGACGGTCCAAAAGATCGACGTGTGCTTCCTGAGCACCCCGCTCGCCGAGCAGATGGAGATCGGCTGCGGGTGTACCCGCCCAGGGATTTCCCGGCCGCGGTGCACAATCACTACGGCCCAACGGAGGCCACCGTGGTCACCACGGCCACCGGCGATTTGCGAAACTCGGGCAATGCCGCGCTGCCGCCCATTGGACGCCCTGTCCGGGATGCCGAAGTGCGTCTGGCCGATGCCTCCGGGGATGACGTCGCAGAGCCTGGGATCGACGGCGAACTTCTGATCGGCGGGTCGATACTCGCCACCGGATACTGGAATGACAGCCGCCTCACCGCGGAGAAATTCATCACCGACCAGGCGGGGAGGCGATGGTACCGTTCCGGCGACATCTGCAGATGGGCGCCGGACGGCGAGCTGGAATTCGTCGGCCGGAGGGACGGCCAGGTCAGCCTTCGTGGCTTCCGAATCGAGCTCACGGAGATAGAGCTGGCCATTCTGGCAGGCGGCGACGTGAGTCAGGCCGCCGTCGTCCACCAGGCCGGCGATGACGGCGGCAGGCTGCTGGCCTTCTTCTGCGGAGACGCAGGCGAGAGCGCGATCCGTGCGCATTTACTGGGCATGCTGCCGCGGTACATGGTCCCCGCGATCATCCGCCGCCTGGAGTCGATGCCCTTGACGGTGAACGGGAAGGTCGACCGCGCATCACTCGCCCATTCCCTGCCGGACACCGCCGGCGAAGCGGTGCTCGATCTCACGCCTCAGGAGGACGGAGGCGTCTTCAGCGCCATAGCGGAGATCTGGGGCGGACTGCTCGGACGATCCCCCCGGCCGGATGATGACTTCTTCGCGGTCGGCGGCCATTCGCTGCTCGCCGCCCGCGTCACGGGGCAGGTGCGCAAGGACCTCGGGGTGAACGTGGGGCTGGAGGTCCTTTTCGAACACCCGGTCCTCACGGACTACGTGAGCCGCGTCAAAGATCTGCGCGAGCGGGAAAAGGTGGGGTCTCTGTGAAATCCAACTTTCGGTGAGGTGTCTGCCTTGCGGCGATTTGTGGTGGCGATCGAATTCCGGGACGAGACCCCCAAACGGTCCTTCGGCTCACTTCTCCTCGGCCGACCGGCCGAGGAGGTGGTGAAGATCGACCCGCTCCGGTTTCCCGGCATGTCATCACGAGTCCATGAGATGAATGAGCAGTCGGCTTATTGGCGGAAATGGCTCAAGAGCCACGAGGGAAAGCCGGACGCCATTCTCGGATACTGCTCCGGCGCGGCACTGGCCTGGTCGCTCGCCGCCGAGTATCTGCCGGAGGACGTTCCGCTTGTTCTGCTCGATCCGGAGTGGACCTCTCCCCGCGTGGCACAGGACCTCCTTGCCGACCTCTGCCAGGGCATGGACCCGGAAGGCCGC
The DNA here is from genome assembly GCF_003315795.1 of Spongiactinospora rosea. Taxonomy (GTDB): domain Bacteria; phylum Actinomycetota; class Actinomycetes; order Streptosporangiales; family Streptosporangiaceae; genus Spongiactinospora; species Spongiactinospora rosea. The sequence continues at coordinate 347,158 of NZ_QMEY01000005.1, read as the reverse complement.
GGTTCACCTGTCCCTCCGGTCGGCGAACTGGCGCCGGATGACGCGCTTTTCGTGGCCGGCGGGTTCCTGAGGTCGGCCATGGAACGGGTGGCCGGTGAACTGCCGGTCGATATTCTGGACACCCTCACGGAGAAACAACGGGCATGGTTCAGCTACACCCTGTCGGCCACGGCTCCCGATGCACGCCTGGAGCCGCGTCAGGTCTTCCTGAGCAGAGCGGGACGCTGGACGGAAGGCGGCAACACGCGAGTTCACCGGTTTCCGACTGATCCATGGGAGCTCTTCCGGTCGATCGAGGTCGCCGATGCCATAGGCCGGTTGGTGGAAGATTCACCTCGCGAGATCACCCACGGGGATCGGCCGGGCGAGGTGTGACGGTCGAGGGTGTGCGAGAGGTGTCATCGTCGAGCACTTCGGCCAGCAGGGTGTGGCTGAACTCGTAGTACGGGCCCGTGTTGCGCAGCAGTCCGCGTTCGTGAAGCGTGTCCAGGAAGCGCTGCATCCGCCACGGGAACGCCGAGCGGGCCGCGAGCCACACGTGCCCCACCAGGACCGCGGGAGAGGCGGTCCGCAGGGACGCGAGTACGACGCCCAGCGTGAGCCCGAACAGTACGCCCTGCCACGGCTGTACGTGAAAGCCGGGGGCGTTCTGGACCTCCGCGATGAGGGCCTGGCCGGGACCTTGGAGGATGAGGATGCCGGCGGTGGCCGCCAGGGCGATGGCCACGACGCAGCTGATCGCCGCCAGTCCGTCGTTGCGCCGGATCGTCGTGGCGGTCGCGGCCGAGGGGTCCTCCAGCGGCTGGGCGAGCCAGTTGAGCACTCCGATCACCAGCGCGACCGGTACGCCCAGCACCAGCCCGAAGACGATCACGATCTGCATGCCGTAGTCCAGGCTGATCCGGACCATGCCGGTCAGCCCGGCCATGACGCCGATCAGCACGGTCGGCGGGAAGGCCCGCAGCAGGTACGGCAGCGGTGAGCCGAGCGCGGTGGTGAGCCGGGGGACGATCCGGGCGGGCATCGGGGGCGCGGCCAGGTCGCCGGCCATGACGCGCGCGGCCAGGGTGGCGATGCCGGTCCCGGTGCCCATGGACACGACGATGGCCACGAACCCGCCGACCAGCGGGAACCTCGCGCCGGACCACTCGGCGACCAGGCACGCCGACGCCGAACCGCAGGCGACCAGGGCCACCGCGAAGGCCGCGACCACCCGCCCAGGCACGAGCAGGCGGGTGAGGACGGGAAGCGGGCTTCTGCGGATCAGCAGGGGGCGGCAGGCCAGGGTCAGCACAAAGGCCGTGCCCAGTTCGACCGTGTCGCCGATGACGTACGGGAGCACCGGCTCATCGGCGGGGATCAGTGCGGGCAGGCCCGCCAGGCCGATCCCCAGCACGCCCGCCGACGCCGTGATCCCCGCGAGCGCGATGGCCCGCCAGGACGGGCGCACCCCTCTGAGCAGCCCCAGCACCACCCCCGCGGCCAGGCCGATGGCGAGCCCGCGGGTCAGTCCGAGCGGCATGACGAGCGCGAGCTGGTAGGCGGGCAGCAGCACCAGGCCGGCGGCGACCGCCGGGACGGCGGCCGGGACCTCGGTGTACACCTGCCACCAGGCCACCCGCCCGCCCACCCGGCGGCGCAGCATGGCGGCCAGGTTGCCCAGCCATCGCCGTGCCCGGGCCGTGCCGAACCGGCCGCGCATGACGGTGGACACGAACTCGTTCAGCAGGCGCTTCTCGGCCGCCGCGCGGCCCTTCCCCATCACGAGCGCCACCAGACGCCCGGGGTCGAGATCGCCGTCCGCGTCGCCCGCGTCCGCGCACGCCCGACGGGCCAGGCTCAGGAACAGCGGGTTGGACAGCAGGCCGGTGACCTCGTCGGGCGCCCCGCGCCTGACCCGATCCAGCACCGGCCGCCAGCGGTCCTCGGTTTCGAGCCGTCCCGCGAGCTGCCGCAGGTACTTGTACACCGCCTTGGGCTTCGGCGGCATGAGGGTGTGCACGGTGTAGTGGGGCGGGGCGGCGATCCGGTCACCCCTGGCGAACAGCACCAGGTGGCGGTCGTGCGGGGCCTCCTTTTCCAGCCGTTCCAATGCCCGCCGGGTGTGCGCGGTGGACGCGTCGAAGCCGTCGATGAGGAAGACGGTGCGCTCGTGGTCGCTGAGCGCCTGGCACAGGCCACGGTCGTGCTCGTACCGTACCCCGCGGCCGAGGACGACCTCCTTCGCGACCCAGTCGGCGAAGGCGGTGTGGTACGGGTCCCAGGTGGTGGCCTTAAGCAGGATGGGCAGGTAGCCCCTGGCCAGCAGGCCCAGCGCCATCATCACGGCGGTCGTGGACTTGCCCGCCCCGGCCGGGCCGAGCACGATCAGCCGGCGGTGCCCGTCCGTCGCGGTGACGAGGCCGGCGGCGTGGTCCTGGAAGTCGGTGGCCGACCATACGGCGGCGCGGGGTTCGGGCCAGGCGTCGTCGCCGTTGCGGCTGCGCAGCCGGACGGGCAGGAGTTCGGGGCGCAGCAGGCCGCGTTCCTGGGCGTCGTGGCGCAGCGCGCCGAGCGTTTCGGCCCGCAGGTGCTGGATCAGGGTTTCGGGTGAGACGGGATCGGGGCGGCGGCTGTACAGGAACGCCAGCGCGGTGATGAGCACGCCCACGGTGTCGGCGATGCCGCTGGCCTGGTCGACGAGGCGGAGGGCCAACGCGACCGCGATCCCTCCGATGCCGGTGACGAGCAGGATGACGGCGGCGGAGCCGCGTAATTTGGGATTCACGACGTACGTCCCTCCGCTCCGGGGCACCTGGCCCAGGAGAGAGAACCGGCAGACAGAGAACGTGAAGCCGAGGCGCCGGCGGTCGCCGGGGACTCGTGCCTGCGGTCAGTCGTCGCGATCGGTGGAGCGGCGCTGACGGACGAGGAGCATTGCGCTTGCCTCCATCATGCCGCCGCGACCGCCCCGGCGCGCGGGGGCTGTCAGCTCTCGCCGCCCGCGGTCGTGCCGCGCTCTTGATGCCCTTTGGTATGCCGCGTCTTCCGGGCCACGAGGTGGTGGTCCTTCAGAACGGGGTGCTTCTCCTGGGTGTCCGCGACGGGCTTGCCCGGTCCCTTGTCCGGTGCCTTGTCCGGTCCGGGGAGGGGTGGGGGGTCGTCGTTGGCGACGAGCGGGCGAGAGACCGGGCCGCCCGCCTGGATGAGGACTCCCATCGTGGCCAGCACGATCGCCGCGAAGGACATGAAGCCCAGCACCATCAGGCGGGGCATCAGATAGCCGGTCGGCTGGAGCGTGATGGCGGTGAACAGGACGAAGGACAGCACGCTCCAGCCGAGGGCCACGATGGAGGGCCAGGAGCGGCGCTCGCGGGCCCAGCGCAGGTGGATCCCCTTGGCGCGTGCGCCGATCAGGACGATGCCCATCGCGAAGAAGAGGGCGACGCTCGTCAGCGGTACCGCCACCGAGCCCTCACAGGCGCCGACCGTCACACCGGGGATGCGCGTGGTGCGCAGGTACTCTGTGCCCTGGGCCCCGAACATCAGGAAGAGCAGGCCGACCATCGGGATCACGACGACCGTGACCCAGCGCGCCACGCGGGCGACGGCGGCGTGTTCCGGCCGCATCTCCAGAAGCAGGAGCAGGGAGAAGAAGAGCATCTGGACGGCAAGGCTGAGGCCGAGGCCCGCCACCATCTCCGAGGCGGCGGTACGGCCGTCGACGTCCTTGTTACCGGCCAGCACCGAGTAGGTCACCATGGTGGCGAGCAGGCAGAACAACGTGACGAACAGCGCCATCAGGGCATGAGGCGCGGAATATCTCTTGTCCCCGCCGGAATCGCGTGCGCCGAGCAGCAGGACCAGCGCGGTGAAGGCGAGACCGGCCATCGTGCCGGAGGACTGCGAATAGAAGCCCGAAACGACGTCGACCTCGACGCCCATCGACGGAGGGCAGTAGCCGGGCGCGAGCCAGCCTCCTTGCGACGCGTCTGCCGCGATTCGCATGCGTCGCCTCCGGATATGTGAGAACACCACGTCTGACGGTCGCGCCCCGACACGCTCAATACTACAGTGCGTCAATCATTGTTATACTAACAGTCACCATCTCTCCAGCCCGTTCGCCCACCTGTCGGGGGTACCGAGCCGGCGGGCCGGTGGCAGACTGCCGAGTATGGCCGAGGACAAGGCGCGCCCGTTGTTGCCGGGCATGCGACTGGACGAGTTGCTGTCGGAGCTGCAGGTCCGGCTGGAGGCCGTGCTGGCGACGCGCGACCGCGTGCATGCCCTGCTCGACGCGGTGGTGTCGGTCGGCAGTGACCTGGACCTGGAGACGGTGCTGCGGCGGATCGTGCGGACCGCGACCACGCTGGTGGACGCCGGCTACGGGGCGCTGGGCGTGGTCGGCCGGGAGGACACGTTGGTCCAGTTCATCCCGGTGGGGCTGAGCGAGGAGGAGATCGCCAGGATCGAGCACTGGCCGCACGGGCTGGGCCTGCTCGGGCTGTTGATCAAGAAACCCCGGCCGCTGCGGCTGGCCGACGCCCGGCTGCGGGCCCGCGCCCACACCCGCGAGCACGGTGAGGACCCGGCCTGGGTCCGCGACTGGACCTGGCCGCGTTGAAAAGGGGGATGGCCATGGATGAGACGCTGACCGCCGTTCAGGTGATGAGCCGGGCCCTGGTGATCGTCCGGCCTGAGGAGTCCCCGCTGATGGCGTGGGAGGTGATGCGCCGGGCGGGCATCCACCACCTGCCTGTGGTGAACGAGCACGGCCTGCTGCTGGGCATCCTCACCAAGGAGGACCTGGCGGCGTCCTGGCCGGGCGGCCCGGAGGCGCAGTCCCGTACGCCGCTGCGCCGCTTGCTGCCCGGGCGGCGCATCCCCCACGTCCGCCAGGACGCGTCCCTGCCGCACGTGGCGGCGGTGATGCGGGACGCGGGCTGCGACGCGGTACCGGTCATGGCGGCGGACGGGTCCTTCATCGGCATGATCACCACCGTCGATGTGCTGGACGCCATGGCCGGTCGCACCCGGCCGGCCGGCGAGGCGGCGGAAATGGTCACGGGCATGTTCCGGCTGGAGCCGGTACTGCCCGCGAAAGGGAGGATCTGAGCGCCCCGCGCGGCCTCACCAGGTGACCGGGAGTTCGTGTACTCCGTAGACGACGGCGTCGGCCTTGTACGGCAGGTCCTCGGCCGGTGCGGCGAGCCGCAGAGCGGGGACGCGGCGGAACAACGTGTCGAAGACGATCTGTAGTTCCATCCGGGCCAGGTTCTGGCCGAGGCACTGGTGCGGGCCGAAGCCGAAGGCGATGTGGTGGCGGCCCCCGCGCTCGATGTCCAGTTCGGCCGGGTCCGTGAACACCGCCGGGTCCCAGTCGGCCGACAGGGTCGAGACGATGACACCCTCGCCGGCCTTGATGCTCACCCCGCTGATCTGCACGTCTTCGGTGGCCAGGCGGGAGGTGACTCCGTCGGCGATGGTGAAGTAGCGCAGCAGTTCCTCCAGGGCCATCGGCGTCCTGCCCGGGTCGGCCGTGATCAGGGCCAGTTGTTCCGGGTGGGACAGCAACCCGACGACGCCGAGCGAGATCATGTTCGCGGTGGTCTCGTGTCCGGCGGTCAGCAGCAGAAAGGCCAGGCTCACCAGACCCCCGTGGTCAAGGGCTCCGTCCCGGCGCTGCCTCGCGATCTGCCGGCTGAGCAGGTCATCGCCGGGTTCGGACTCTTTGCGGGTGACCAGGTCATCGACGTAGGCGCGCAGTTCGGCGAAGGCTCGCCCGCGCTCTTCCAGCGAGGTCCGGCCCACCATCATGGTGCTGCGGCTTTGGAAGAAGTCATGATCGGTGTAGGGGACGCCGAGCAGTTCGCAGATCACCAGGGAGGGCACCGGCAGGGACAGCGCCTGTACCAGGTCGACCGGCCGCCGGTCGGTGTCGAGCATGTCGTCGATGAAGTGGTCGACGATGCCTTGGATGCGCGGGCGCAGCGCGGCCAGCCGCCGCAGGGTGAACTCGCCGATCACCGCGCGGCGGGCCGCCGCGTGCTCGGCGCCGTCCAGGCTGAGCATCAGCGGCGGCCGGCTGCGAAGCCGCCGCAGGGTCGCCGCGTCGAGGGTGAAGAGCGGGAAGCCGTCCTTGCGTTTGTCGCAGGAGAAGCGCGGGTCGGCGAGGACGGCGCGGCCTTCCTCATGCCCGGACACCCACCACGCCTCACCGCCACTCGCCAGGCGGACCTTGTTGATCGGCCCCTGCTCGCGCAGCCGTTCGTAGGCGGTGGGCGGGGCGAACGGGCAGCCACGCTCGATGGGCAACGTGAGGCCGGCGAGTTCACCGGCGGCGCTGTTCGTCATGAAGGACCTCCCGGTCAGAGATCTGGCGGAGTTCGTTCGTTCATCGCAGGGTGAGCGGGGTCTCCGTTGCGATGCGGGTCAGCTTCTGCGGGTTGCGGACGTAGTAGAGGCCGGTGATGCGGGCGTCCTCGACCCGGGCCGCTATGACGCCGTCGATCTCTCCGTCCACGCGGAGGAGAAGTGCCGGGTTGCCGTTGACCACGATGGGCTCGCTGGTGAGCGTGACCTGGGCCTTGCCGAGGCCGTTGACGATCATGCGGGCCACCTTGCCGGCGCCGGTGATCGGCTGCGGCGCGGCCTGTTTCACACCTCCGCCGTCGCTCACCAGAACGACCTGCGGGGCGAGCACGTCGAGCAGGCCCTGCAGGTCCCTGGTCTCCAGCGCGCGCTGGAACGACTCCACGGCCATCCGGGCCTGGCTCGGGGAGACCGCCTCGCGCGGGCGGCGGGCCTCGACGTGGCGGCGGGCGCGGTGCGCGATCTGCCGGACGGCCGCGGAGCTCTTGCCGACGGCGGCGGCGATCTCCTCGTGACCGACACCGAAGACCTCGCGCAGCACGAAGACGGCGCGTTCGGTGGGTGAGAGCGTCTCAAGGACGAGCATCAGCGCCATCGACACGCTCTCGGCGAGTTCGACGTCCTCGGCCACGTCCGGCGCGGTGAGCAGCGGCTCGGGCAGCCAGGGGCCGACGTAGTCCTCTTTACGGCGCCGAATGGCGCGCAGCCGGTCCAGCGCGCGCCGGGTGGTGATCCGCACGAGGTACGCGCGCTGGTCGGACACCTGCCCGAGGTCGACCTTGACCCACCGCAACCAGGTCTCCTGCAGCGCGTCCTCGGCGTCGGCCGCCGAGCCGAGCATCTCGTAGGCGACGGTGAACAGCAGGCTGCGATGAGCGAGGAACGCCCTGGTCGCCGGGTCCATCCGGCCGCCGCCCGCGGCCGGCCCGGTTGTGCCCGTCGTCGCGTGCCGGCGCTCGTTCATCCCTGGCTCCTGTCTGTACTCCCGCGACTCCTGCTCCCATGCACAAGGCGCCGGCGCCCACCGATGTGTGACAGCCGTGATCGGTGACACCCCCATACCAGCGCACTGTCACGAAGTCCGGGGCGCAGACGCCGCATGGTCGTCAGGACGAAAGAACGACCGGAAGCAAGCCAACCATCAGGAGCGACACATGAAACACCGCATCGTGGTCCTCGGCGCCGGTTATGCCGGGGCCTACGCGGCCGGGAACCTGGCCCGCCGGCTGTCCCCGGCCGACACCGAGATCACCGTGGTCAACGCCGTACCGGACTTCGTCCAGCGCATGCGGCTGCCCCAGTTGGCGACCGGCCAGGAGATCGAGGCTCCGAAGCTCGCCGACGTCTTCGCGGGCACGGGGATACGGCTGCGCCTGGCCCGTGTCGCCGCCATCCTCCCCCAGCGCCAGATCGTCGCCATGGCCGACGGTGGCGGCGAACTCGGCTACGACACGCTTGTCTACGCGCTCGGGAGCCACGTCGCCGACCACGGCGTCCCCGGTGTGGCCGAGTACGCCTTCGACGTCACCGGCCGGCCCTCGGCGCTGCGCCTGCGCGAACGCCTGGACGATCTGGACAGACGGGGCGAGGGCGGGAATGTGCTGGTCGTCGGCGACGGGCCGACCGGTATCGAGACGGCCACCGAGATCGCCGAATCCCGGCCCGGCCTGTCGGTGACGTTCATCGCCCGCGGCGAGCCGGGCGCCCGGCTGTCCGCCGGCGCTCGCGGCCACCTGCGCCGGGCCTGCGACCGGCTGGGCATCACCGTCCTCGCGCACACCACCGTCACAGCCGTCGAGGCGACGCGGGTGCTGTGCGCCGACGGCACCACCCTGGCCTCCGACGCGACCGTGTGGACGGCCGGGTTCGCGGTCGGCCCCATCGCCGCCGCGGGCGGGCTGGAGGTCACCGAAACCGGTCAGATCACCGTCGATCGCACCATGCGGTCGGCCTCACACCCGAACGTGTACGCCATCGGCGACAGCGTCCACGCCGTCGGCGACAGCGGCCGGCCACTGCCGATGTCCTGCGCGTCGGCGGGCCACACCGGCCGGCAGGCCATCGAGGCGATCGTGGGACGCCTGACCGGGCGCCCGGTCGCGAACACCAAGCTGGTCCACTCCTACAACCACATCAGCCTCGGACGGCGGGACGGCATCTTGCAGACGGTCGACGACGAGGGGCGGCCAAAGCCGAAGTACGCAGGTGGCCGCAACGCCGCGCGCGTCAAGGCGGCCATCCTCACGATGGCCCTGTGGGCCACCTCCCACCCCACCTACGGCCTGCCCAAACGCAGGCACCGCCTGGCGGCCGCACCGGCCCCGATCACGGAGAAGGTCCACCCATAGCCGCCTCATAGAGGATGGCCCGCGTGGACGGCACCGCCACCGAAGATCTGCCGGGACGGTGTGGCCGTGCGGTTGGTCGCGACCAAGGCCGACCAGAACCGGGTCGGCCAGATCCACCAGGGCCTGCGCATCGAGCGCGTGTACTGAGCCTCCCCGCTTCTCCCGGCCTCCGCGGACATGCCGTGGCGGCCGGGGCGACGCATTGTGAGCCGGAGGTATTCCTCCCGCTCACGGCCCAGGGCTCGCGGCCCCTGCGGTCTCCGGTCCTTCCGGACGACCACTGGAACGCAAGGCTGCTTTTTCAAGAACGCCGGCTTCTCCCGCAACTCGGTGTTCTCCCGCTCCAGCTCCCGGATCCGCGCCCGCTCCGTACGGACGGCGCTGTCGGGCACCACCCCATCGTCATCGGCGACAGCACCGGACGCACCTCCGCATCGGACGCCGGCTCTGGCGAGGAGCGATGGCGGCGCACCGGCACAGGCGACAGCGACCTCTGGAACGTCGTCGAGTCGCACGGAGTGGCCTACGTCGGCGGCCAGGGCCTGGCCGGCCCGGGGTTCAGCGTGGGCCGGACAGGAGGCCGACGGCGGGGTACCGGTCCAGGCCGAAGATGTCCACCTGTGGGGACCTCTGCTGGATGATCATTCCTCCGTCGACGGGTACGACGACGCCGGTGATGTAGGCGGCCTCGTCGGAGGCGAGGAAGGCGTAGGCGGAGGCGAGGTCGTCCGGTATCCCCACGCGGCCCAGTGGCACCGTCCTGCCACGTTCGGCGAGTTCTTCCGCGCTGACCGCGCCGGGGGGCGCCACGTTGATCGACCCCGGCGACACCGCGTTCACGCGGATCCCGTAGGGCGCGAGGTCGACCGCCAGCGCGCGGGTCATCGCCTCGATGCCGCCCTTGGAGGCGTCGTAGGCGACCTCGCCGCGGTGGGCTCTGGTCGCGCCCCCGCTGGAGGTGGAAATGATCACCCCGGAGCCCTGCTCCACCATGTACTTGGCGGCCGCGTGCGAGCAGAGGAACACACTGCGCAGGTTCACCCGCAGTACGCGATCCCACCACTCCTCATCGGCGTCGAGGAAGTGCCTGACCTGGCCGATCAGGCCCGCGGTGTTCACCACGACGTCGATGCGGCCGAAGGCCCGCACCGTGTCGTCCATGATGTCGTTGACCGTCGCCGCGTCCGAAACGTCCCCGGCCGCGGTCCGTGCCCGTCCCCCGCCACGGGTGATGTCCTCCGTCACGGACTTCGCCCTGGCCTCGTCCACGTCGTTGACCGTGACGCGGGTGCCCAGTTCGGCCAGCTTCCTGGCGACGGCCGAACCGATGCCACCGCCCGCGCCGGTCACCACGGCCACCTTGCCCTCCAGCGATCGACTCATCGTCCTTCCTTTCTTTCTCTTCTTTCCTTTACAGGTGTTCGGTGTCAGCGGACGGCGGCGAGAAACGCCCGCGTGCGTTCATGCCGCGGCGAGGAGATCACCTGGCCGGACGGTCCCGACTCGACGATCTTGCCGTCGTCGAGGAACACCACCCGGTCGGCGACGTCGCGGGCGAACCCGATCTCGTGGGTGACGACGACCATCGTCATCCCGGACCGGGCCAGGGCGCGCATCACGTCGAGTACGTCGCCGACCAGCTCGGGGTCCAGTGCCGAGGTCGGCTCGTCGAAGAGCATGAGCTTGGGCCGCATGCACAGCGCCCGGGCGATCGCGACGCGCTGTTGCTGCCCGCCGGAGAGCTGCGCGGGATAGGCACCGTGCTTCTCCGACAGGCCCACCTGCCGCAGCAGTCCGAGCGCGCGTTCGGTGACCTCCTTCTTCGGCTCGCGCAGTACCCGGCAGGGCGCCTCGATGAGGTTCTCCAGCACGGTCATGTGCGGAAAGAGGTTGAACTGCTGGAAGACCATGCCGACACCGGCCCGGCGCCGGCAGATCTCCTTGTCGCTCAGCTCGTGGAGCCTGTTGCCCTTCTGCCGGTAGCCCACCAGGTGCCCATCGACCCACAGCCGTCCGCTGCTGATGACCTCCAGATGGTTGACGCAGCGCAGCAGGGTGCTCTTGCCCGATCCCGAGGGGCCGATCATGCAGACCACTTCGCCGGCGTGGACCTCCAGGTCGATGCCTTTGAGCACTTCGGTCCTGCCGTACGAATGCCGGACGCCCTCCGCGCGCACGATCACCTGCCCGGTGCCCTCCGGGGCCGGTCCGGTCATTTCTTCCTCCATGTGCCGCGCCGGCCGATTCCCAGAAGGCCGGCGAGCCGCCGGAGCGGCGTCCGCTCCTGCCGCACGGATCCGCGGGCGTAGTGGCGCTCCAGGTAGTACTGGCCGACCGACAGGATCGAGGTGACGACGATGTACCAGATGCTGGCCACGATGAGCAGCGGGATCGTCTCGAAGGTGCGGGCGTAGATCGTCTGGGCCGAGTACAGCAGGTCCGGTACGGCCAGCACGCTGACCAGCGAGGTGGTCTTGAGCATGCCGATCGTCTCGTTTCCGGTGGGCGGGATGATGACCCGCATGGCCTGCGGGAGGATGACGCGGCGCATGGTCTCTAGGCGGGTGAGCCCGAGGGCGCTCGCGGCCTCCGACTGGCCTGGAGGGACCGACTGGATGCCGGCCCTGACGATCTCGGCCATGTAGGCGGCCTCGTTGAGGCCGAGGCCCAGGACCGCCGCCATCATGGGCGTGATGAGCGTGTTCGCGTCCAGCGCGACGCCCGGAATCCCGAAGGTGATCTGCGGATAGAGCGCGGCCAGGTTGAACCAGAACAGCAGTTGCACCAGGACCGGCGTGCCCCTGAAGAACCAGATGTAGCCGAACGCGGTCGCGCGGATCACCGGATTGGGCGACATGCGGCCGATCGCGATGACCGTGCCGAGTACCAGGCCGACCAGCATGCACAGCACCGTCAGTTCCAGCGTGATGACGATGCCCCTGCCGATGGAGACGTCGCGCAGGTAGTCGCCGACGGTGGGCCAGCCGAAGTTCGCGTTGGTCAGGACCGACCAGCCCAGCAGCCCCAGGATCACCGCGATGACGGCGGCGGCGAGCCAGCGCCCGGGGTGCCTGCGCGGGACGATGACCAGCTCGCCTACGGGGGGACCGGTGACCACGGTCGAGGAGGACATCGCTCAGCTCCGGTCGTGGTCGGGGAGCAGCGCCGTCTTCGGGATCGACCACTTGGCCATGAGGCGTTCCAGGGTGCCGTCCGAGGCGAGGGACTTGACCGCGGCCCGGACCGCGGGGGCGAGCTTCGACCCCTTCGGGAAGGCTATTCCGGTCAGCACCGGCTTGTAGACGTCACCGGGTGCGACCTCGTACTTGCCGCCGGACCGTGCGGCCCGGTAGCCGCTGGGGATGCTGTCCTCCATGATCGCGTCGGCCCGGCCCCCGGTCAGCGCCAGGTGGGCCTCGTCGAGTTTGGGGAACAACATGACCGTCACCGGCTTGCGACCGGCGGCCTGACAGTCCTTGGAGATGGCGGGCAGGTACTGGATCCCCTGCACGCTGCCCTTCTCCCCCGCCACCCGGTGCCCGCACAACGCGGCGGGATCCATCGCGAGCCTCAGCGGGTTGCCGCGGGTGACGACCAGCGCCGACCCGTCCCGCAGATAGGGCACGAAGTCGACCACGCGTTGCCGCTCGGGGGTGATGAAGAATCCCGACATTCCCATGTCGTACTTTCGTGCGGCGAGCCCGGGAATGATCGCGTCGAAGGTCGCGTCGATATGCACGGGTTTCAGGCCGAGAGACGCGGCGATGGCGTCCGAGAAATCGATGTCGAAGCCGATGAACGTTTTACCGTCGGAGTCGAAGAATTCCATTGGGGCGTTCGCGCTCCCGCTGGCGACGGAGAGCGTTCCCTTGGCCTTGACCTCGTCAGGGACCAGTGCGGCGGCGTCTTTGTCGATCGCGGTCGTCACCTGGACGGCCGTCCCCGAGGCGGTCGTCGGTGCGGAAGAATCAATTGATCGGTTCGTGCAGGCGGTCCCGGCGAGTACGACGATGCCGACGGCGATCGTGGCACGGCGAAGGCTCGATCTCATGGCTTTCTCTCTGAACTCTCAGTGCCGACTGTGGTGTCGTCCGGGTTCATGTTCAAGAGTGCGTCGGGGTAAAGTGATATATGCGACGGCTGACCTTTGAGGATTAACCATATACCGGGGGCTCGGAGCCGTGATTAACGTTCTCTTCACCCCACCGCCAGCCTGTCTTAAGGCGCGGGCGGCGGGGTCACCGCTCGCCGGTGGACAGCGCCGCGGCGGCCAGCCGCAACAGCCTCGTCATCTCGGCGACGCACGGAGAGGTCGACTCGCTCTCCCTGGACACCAGGCAGACGCGGCGCCGCGGCGGGCGGGGACGCACGGGGAGCACGCGCAGGTGCGGGTTGGCCGTGTGCGTGGAGAGGGCGGGGATGAAGGTGACGCCGACGCCGGCGGCGACCAGCGCCTGCGCCATGTGGTAGTCGTCGATCTCGAAGGCGACGTGCGGCTCGAACCCCTCCCATCCGCACGCGATGGCCGTGAACTCATGGACGCTCGATCGCACGGAGCTAGTGATCCACGGCTCCTCGGACAGGTCGGCGAGCGCGACCGAGGGACCGTCCGCCAGCCGGTGCCCTTCGGGCAGCGCGATGAGCATCTCCTCGGTGAGGAGGTCTTCGCAGGCGAGCGTGTCGTCATGCGGCGGCGGGACGCCGTCGTAGTCGAACGACAGCGCGAGGTCGAACTCTCCCGCGGCCACCCGGTGCAGGTACTCCTCGGGCTCGCCCTCGGCGAGCCTCAGTTCCACGGCGGGCCAGGCGCGGTGGAAGTCCATCAACGCCTGGGCCACGAGGGTCTCGCCGGCGCTGCGGAACGTGGCCAGCCGCAGCCGCCCGCCGCGCAGCCCGGCGATGGCCTTCACCTGCTCGTCGGCGAGTTCGAGGTGTTCGAGCACCCCCTCGGTGTGCTCGACGAGGATGTGCCCGGCCTCGGTCAGCGCGATACTGTGCGGCCCGCGCTCGACCAGCACCGCGGACATCTCCCGTTCAAGGGCCGCGATCTGCTGGCTGACGGCGGACGGGGTGTAGCTCAGCGCCTCGGCGGCGGCCGTGATGGACCCGCGAAGGGCCACCTCCCGCAGGACCTTGAGCCGTCGTATCTCTAGCACGACCGCCTCCCCACCGGCTCCCTACCGTGCCGCCGCATGTCAGTCACGCGCCCCGACGGCGAGCAGGACGTCACGGATCGCGGCGACCACCGCGACCCGGTCACCGCCGACCCGATAGGTCGCGTGGATCCGACGGCGGAGGTCGACGTCGGTGAGCCGGTGGACCTCCACCCCGCGGTGATGGTCGCGCGCCGTCATCTCCGGCAGGAACGTCACGCCCATGCCTCGCGCCACCAGTTCCTGGGCGATGTGGTAGTCGTCGGTGTGCATGATGATGCGCGGCGTGAATCCGGCCTGCGCGCACGCCCGTTCGGTGAAGCGGTGGACCGCGTTGGCGGGGGTGGACGCGATCCAGTTCTCCCCCGCGAGGTCGGCCAGTCTCAGTGGCTCATCGGCGGGCAGATGGCCCGCGGGGACGGCGACGAGAATGGGCTCCGCGCAGATCTGCTCACTGACCAGGCCCTCGTCGAGCTGGGGATCGAGACCGTCGTAGTCGTAGTTGAGCGCCAGATCGAGTTCGTGCCGCCGCAGTGCCGTCATGTACTGTTCCGGCTCGCCCTGCACCACGCTGATGGAAATGGCCGGATAGTGCCCACGGAAGTAGGTGATGGCCTCGACCAGGAGCGATTCGCCCGCACTGCGGAACGTCGCCAGGCGCAGCCGGCCGTGTCCCAGCCGGCCGACGGCGCGGACGTGCTCCTCGGCGGCGAGCAGCCGTGCGATCATCTCCTCGGCGTGCCCGGCCAGGATCCGGCCGGCCGCGGTGAGCCTGACCTGCCGGCCGCCGCGCTCCACGAGCGCGAGCCCCGCCTCCTGTTCCAGCGCCTTGAGCTGCTGGCTCACCGCGGACGGGGAGTACGCAAGGGCCTCGGCCGCCGCGGTCAGCGTGTCGTGCCGCCCGATTTCGAGCAGCAGCGCGAGCCGGCGGAGATTGAGCCGGGATTGGTACTGCCGCGGGGGCCGGTCTCCGATTGATCCTCTCCACTCACGCGAAGGCGGATACGAGTAGTTCAGTCACCTTACCTGCATATTCGTGCTGGGGATCACGATCTACGTTGAGGTCGGCGACCGACACGCCGATCAGCCTGGGGTCCCCGCCGAACGCCTTGAGCAGGGTCTCGACCTCGGCGTAGCCGAGTCCGGTGGCCGCGGGGAAGCTGACGGCGGGCATCACCGCCTGATCGAGGACGTCGATGTCGAAATGGAGCCAGTACGGCATCCCCTCGCGGTCGAGCAGCGCCGCCGCCCGCGCCGCCGCCGTCTCGGCGCCCATGGAACGGATGGACTGGGCGTCCATGACGCGGGCGTCCGGAATGGCGGTGGCCGCCTCGGCGGCCCCCGACTCCCGCCGCCGCGTGCCGTCGGCGTCCCCGATGGCCAGGACGTCGGCCGGCTCGACCAGGGGCACCGGACCGGCCAGGGCGCCGGCCGCCTCGGCGGCGTATCCCGTCACGACCGCCAGGGCCATTCCGGCCAGCTCGCCGGTACGGGTGTCCTTCGGGGTGAACAGGTCGAGATGCCCGTCCAGGAAGACCAGCTTGGCCGGCCCGGAGTGCCGCCGCAGCCCGGTCAGGGCTCCCGGCAGGATCGAGCAG
The DNA here is from genome assembly GCF_003315795.1 of Spongiactinospora rosea. GTDB lineage: Bacteria > Actinomycetota > Actinomycetes > Streptosporangiales > Streptosporangiaceae > Spongiactinospora > Spongiactinospora rosea. The sequence continues at coordinate 331,708 of NZ_QMEY01000005.1, read as the reverse complement.
CATCCTCCCAGGACGATGGGCCGCCAGCCGACGAGCAGCGCGGAGCTGACAGCGTCCGCGATGAGCTTGGTGCCGGTGGCGATCTGGTGGTGGCCGATGATCCCCGTGACCGGGTCACGGCTGCCGTCGGTGACGGCGATGGGCAGATCCCCGAAGTCGACGGCGCCGAGTCCCTCGACGAGTCCGGCGCGGCGGAACGCGCCCGGAGCGCCGATCTCGCCGCGTCCCGTGCCCGAGCCTTCCATCGGCGCGCCGATGACGAGCCAGCGCCGGCCTGTCACGATCTCATCAGCGGTACTCATGATGACCAGTCTTCCTTTCGCCGTGGGCACCCGGCTCGCCGGTTGCTTAAGGACTCTGTTAGCCGCACTTAAACCGGCCGGACCATCAGAAATCCGGCCGCCCGGTGCCCACCAGACGCCCCTCGTCATCGACGATGCTCACCGACCGCCAGCGGTCGAACAGGCCGCACGGATGGGAGACCCCGAATGGAAGGACGTCACCGACGGTCAGGTCGCTGTCCGGCGGAACGTCCAGGTGCAGGTGCTGGTCGCTGAGCCGGGCCGTGCCGGCGCCCGCCGGGAGCGGGCCGGGCACGCCGTCGCGGTACCGGATCCCAAGCGGCACCGGCGGCCCGGCGTCGTAGGGCAGGTGCCGCTTGCCCACCGCGACGATCGCCCGCCCCGGCTCGGGACGCGACTGGACGCGGGCCCACACGGTCGCCCCCGGCCGCAGATCGGGGCCGTCCGCCGATCGGGACCCGGGGAAGGTCCGCGCGTAGAGCCCGTGGTCGTGGACGGCGTAACAGCCGCTGCGGAGCAACAGGGTTGCGCCGAGCGCGGCCACCGGCTCCCGGCAGATGTCGATCACCCGGTCGAAGAAGGCCGAGCCGCCCGCCGAGAGGATCGGCCCGGCGAGGGCTCCGCGTCCGGCGAGCCGGGCCGCCACCGCGACGACGCCGGTCAGGTAGGCGTCCACCCGTTCGATGTCGGCGGGGGTCGCGTCCCCGCCGAGCATCCCTTCGTAGCCGGACACGCCGGAGAGCACCAGATGACGCGAACCGGCGACCGCCGCGGCCACCGCGTCGGCGTCCTCCCGCGTGCGGGTGCCGCCTCTGCCGCCGGCGTATCCGACTTCGAGGAGCACCGGATGCCGTGGCGAGGCCGCGCCGATGTCGCCGAGCGCGGCGTCGAGCCGGCGCACTCCCTCCTCGGTGTCCACCAGGGAGATCACGGTACGGCCCGCGCGGGCCGCGCGGGCGGCCCAGGCGATGTCGTCGCGTTCGACGAGCTGGTTGGCCAGCAGGATGCGCGACACCCCGACCTTCTCCGCGAGCCGCCCCTGGACGGCGTCCGCGACGGTCAGGCCCCAGGTCGACGCCGGTTCGGTCTGGAGGGTCAGGACCTCTTTCAGCATGGTCGTCTTGGCGTGCGGCGCGATCAGCGCCGCGTGGTCGCGCAGGTGGCGATCCATCTCCGCCAGGTTGTGCCGCACGGCGTCGAGGTTGAGGACCGCCAGCGGATAGCGCAGGCCGGGGTCGCCGATCAGTGTGGTCATCGGGCCGCCCCGATCGCCTCCGCCAGGCGGTCGATCTCCTGCTCGGTGTTGAAGTAGTGGACCGATGCGCGTACCACCGACCGCAGGCCGCGGTCCTCCATGTCGAGCCTGGTCGATTCGACCGATGAGTGCCAGATGTTGATGTTCTGCCTGCGCAGCCGCCCGACCAGCGCGATCGGTTCCCGGTCTCGTACGGTGAACGTGACGATCCCGCACCTGACCTCGCCCTGGTCGACGACGGTGACGCCGGGCTCGCCGCCCAGCGCCGCTCGCAGCCGCTCCGCCAGTGCCCGGATGCGGGACCAGGCGGCCTGCGGGCCGACCTCGGCCGCGTAGCGCGCGGCGGCGCCGAGGCCGAGGGCGGCGGCGATGTTCGACTCGTACAGCTCGAATCGCCGGGCGTCGGTGCGCAGCGTGTAGCCGCCCCGGCTGGTCCACCGGGCGCCGAACAGGTCCGTGACGGGGGGCCGCAGCCGGTCGAGGGCGGTGTCGCCGACGTAGAGGAAGCCGGTGCCGCGCGGGCCCCGCAGGTACTTGCGTCCCGTGGTGGTGAGCAGGTCCGCCCTGAGTTCGCGCACGTCGATCGGCATTTGGCCGACGGACTGGCAGGCGTCCAGCAGGAACAGGGCCGGACTCTCCGCGACCACCTCACCGATGGCCGCCGCGGGATTGACCAGTCCCCCGCTGGTGGGGATGTGCGTGACCGCGACCAGGCGCACCCGGTCGTCCAGGAGGCCGGCGAGGGCGCTCACCGACAGCTGGCCGGTTTCGTCGTTGGGGACGGGGGTGACGGTGACCGGCATTCTCTCCTGGAGCTGGAGGAAGGCGATGTAGTTGCTGGCGTACTCCGCCATCGAGGTGAGGATCCGGTCGCCGGGCTCGAACGGCACGGCCGCGAAGGCGAGGTTCCACGCCCGCGTCGCGCTGTCGGTGAGCGCGATCTGGTGGGGCAGGGCTCCGATCAGCCGCGCGATGTCGTCGTACACCGCGGCGCGCTCGCCCTCGCGTTCGATCGCCGCCTCGTACCCGCCGCGCCGCTGCTCCAGCGCGAGGTGGTCCAGGACCGTTTCGGTGACCTGCCGGGGTTGGAGTGACGACCCGGCGTTGTTGGCGTGCAGGAGCGTGGCGGTCGCCGGGGTGTCCGCACGCAGGGCGTCGATGTCGAGAATGGGATGGTTCATGGCCTTCATCCGGCGGTCAGGAGTTCTTGCGGGAGATCGCCCAGGCGTTCGGCGCCGGAGTCCGTGACGACGATCGCGTCCTCGATCTGCAGACCGGCCCGGCCGAGCAGGTAGTACGGGGTCTCGACGCACAGCGTCATGCCCGCTTCGAGCAGGTCGCCGGAGTCCCGGATCACCGAGGGGGGTTCGTATATCTCCAGGCCGATGCCGTGGCCGCAGTGCGTGCGGTCGAAGTCGGGCACGCCCGTCGTCCGGGCGGCGTCCACGGCGGCTGCGAAGACGTCGCCGACCCGCGCGCCCGGACGAACCTGGGCGATGGCCGCCTTCTCCGCGGCGACCAGGCCGTCGTGCAGATCCCGGAGTTCGGGGTCGAGCGGGCCGAAGACCGCCGTCCTGGACATGTCGGCGTGGTAGCCCTCGACGGTGCAGCCGATGTCGAAGCGGATGACGTCGCCGGATCGCAGCGCCCGGTCGGAGACCGGCATGTCGACCAGCGCCCCCCGTTCGGAATACCCCAGGGCGCTCAGCAGCGGATGCGCGTCGTGCTCCACCATGACGCGGCGGACCACGCGCAGCATCTCGCGTTCGGTCATGCCGGTCCCGGCCTCGGCGAGCGCGGCGATGATCGCGGCTTCGCAGGCGAGGTTGGCCCGCCGCAGGCAGTCCAGCTCGTACGGATCCTTGATCCGGCGGGCTCGGGTGAAAAGGGTCTCGTCGACCTCGACGGCCAGGTCAGGGCGGGCGTCCTTCAGTCCCAGGACGACGTCGGAGGGCAGGTGCCCGTCGTGGACGACGCGGTTGGCGTCGGGGAGTTCGGCCAGGGCGTCGAGCACGGCCCGGGCGGGCGCCGGCGCGCCGACGCGACCGGGTGCGGCATGAACGCCGAGCCCGCCGACATCGCCGCGGTAGACGAAGCCGCCGTGGGGGTGGACCAGCGTACTGTCGTACACCTCGCAGATCCAGCCGAGCTCCGAGGCCGGGGCGACCACGCGGCAGTCTCCCGCGGTGCCGACGATCGCGTACAGGGCGCCGCGGCCGTAATAGACATGGGGGACGCCGGCGAGCGCGGTCAGCCAGCGCACGTTCGGCGCGGACGCGGCGATGGCGACGGTCCCCTCGCCAAGCCCGGCCCGCAACCGATCGGGCCGTCCCCGGGCCGCCCGCGCCGCGGCGGCGAAATTCAAATAGACCATGGCTGACGCCTTCCGAGATTGCGGACGACAAAGAGCACGTTCGAGGGACGCTCGGCCAGCCGCCGGGTGAAATAGACGAACCAGTCCTGGCCGAAGGGCACACAGATGCGCACGGCGTGCCCGTGGGCGACGATCTGCCGGGCGAGTGCGTGGCCGACGCCGTAAAGCATCTGAAACTCGAAATCGGAGTCGTTCTTCCGCGCGTCGGCCATCGCGGCCCGAATAGCGGACGCGTCGTGTGTGGCGACCGCCGTGAATTTCGCGTACGTCAATGCGGTCCGGACGAGCTGGCGGTAGGCCACATCGACGTGCGTTTTACGTTGCAGGGCCACCCCGGGCGGTTCGAGATAGGCGCCTTTCACCACGCGGATGTTGGGTTCCAGTGGGAGCAGGCCGATCAGATCGTCCATGGAGCGGTGCAGGTACGCCTGAAGGACGACTCCGGTGTTGTCCAGCCCGTCGCCGCGCAGGGCCCGGTAGATCGCCAGCGTTTCGTCGACGACCGCGGAGTGTTCCATGTCCAGGCGGACGAAGGCCGAGTGCTCCGCGGCGAGGGAGACGATCCGGCGCGCGTGCCGGAGCGCGAGGTCGCGGTCGGCTTCGATGCCGAGGTGGGTGAGCTTGATGGAGAAGGTGGTGCCCTGGCCGTTGCGGGCGACGTCGGGAATGAGCCGTTCGTAGATCCTCGCCGCGGCGTCCGCGCCTTCCCTGGTGTGGACCGCCTCGCCGAGCGCGATCACATACGTCCGCATGCCTTCGCCGTGCAGGCGATCGAGCACGTTCAGGGCGTCGTTCAGCGATTCACCCGCCACGAAACGGTCGGCGCCGGCCTTGAGTCCATGCCTGCCGGCCATCGCCTGGATACGCGGGCTCTTGGCCGCGGACAAGATGAGTGAACGAAAAACGGATTGGCCGATCTGGCCGAGCATGTTGATCGGCGGCATGTTTTCACCTTCCTGAGAACCTTGCTGAACCGTATGCCGCATCGACAGGCGATGGTGTGGCGAGTTCTGATGCTCCTGGTAAGTCAAGGTTCATCGGGGCCGGGAAGAGCCTGATCGGGCAAAGCGGGAAACGGTGAGTTCATGCCGCTCCCGCTTCCTGCCGGAGCCGTTCCAGGGATCCACGCGGGACCGATCGACCAGATGGACCGGGACGGTCCCCACCGGATGCGGGCCCGTCGGCTTTGGGACGGTCAGGCGCTGCGGCGGGGTGGAGCCGCATCCGGTCAGTGTGAGGGCCAGGGCGGTGATGATGAATGCACGTTTCACCCCATTCACGGTGCCGGTCGCGTGCGGCCGCCGCCTCTGGCGTGAGGAGGACCTCCGGCTCACCCCAGGAAGGCAGGGCTCGATGACGATCGTGTTCATGGAGGATGCCCACGAACGAACGCCGCGCGGCTATCCGCTGTGGACCTGCTGGTCGATCATGGAGATCAGGGTCGAGATGAGTTCTTCGGCCGTGAGGTGCCACTTGTCCGGGGACAGGTGGCCACTGGCCTCCAGGTCGGCGATCCCGTGTGCGCTGGTCAGCAGCAGGGCGGCGAACCGGTGGGCGTGCCGGGTGCCGATCAGGTCGCCGACGATGGCCAGGAACTCCTCCATGGCGCGGCCGGCCGCCCGGCTCGCCGCGTGGATCGCGGCCGGGTCGCCGGCCGGGGTGGTGAACATCAGCCGGTACAGGTGCGGCCGGCGGCGGCCGATCGTCATCAGCGTGGACAGGGCGCGTTGCAGCCTGCCGGCCGGGGGCAGGTGCGGGTCGGCGCGTACGGCCTGCGCCTGGTCGGCGAGCCGCTCCAGGGCCTCGGCCGCGATGGTGGTCAGCAGGCTGTCCTTGTCGGGGAAGTGCCGGTACGGCGCCCCGCGGGTGACCCCCGCACGCGCCCCGACCGCGCGCAACGTCACCGCGTCCGGACCGCCGGTGTCCAGCAGGGCGGCGGCGGCGTCCAGGAGGGCGCGCCGCGTCGCGGCGGCGGATTCCACACGGCTGATCACGCCGATCACCCTACCGTTGACACTGTCATCTGAGATGCCTACCCTCGTTAAGGTGACAATGTCATCTGAAACTCGGGAATGCGTCGTCGTGACCGGGGCCTCCACCGGGATCGGCGCGGCCTCCGCCCGTGAGCTGGCCCGCCGGGGGTTCCATGTGCTGGCCGGCGTACGCCGCGACCAGGACGCCGACGCGCTCCGCGCCCCCGGGATCGAGCCGGTCATCCTCGACATCACCCAGCCCGGCCACATCGCCGAACTGGCCGCCCGCGTCGGCTCGCAGACCGGTGCGCTGCGGGCGCTGGTGAACAACGCCGCCGTCTCCATCAACGCCCCGGTCGAGGCCCTGCCGCTGGCCGAATGGCGGCGGCTGTTCGAGGTCAACCTGTTCGGGCACGTCGCCGTCATCCAGGCCCTGCTGCCCGACCTGCTGCGCCACTCCGGGCGGGTGATCAACGTCAGCTCGGTCGGTGGGAAGGTCGCGATGCCCACGTTCGGCCCGTACGCGGGCACGAAGTTCGCCCTGGAGGCGGTCAGCGACGCGCTGCGCCGGGAACTGGCGCCGCACGGCGTACCGGTGGTCGTCGTCGAACCCGGCGGGATCCGAACGCGGATGGCCGACCGGGGCATCGCCACCACGAGCCGGCTGGCCGAGGCCATGTCACCCCCGCTGCGCGACCGCTACGGGGCGCTGGTCCAGGCGGTCATGGCGATGTCCGCGGCGGGCACCGCGCGCGGGAGGTCCGCCGAGGAGGCCGCCCGGGTGATCGCCAAGGCCGTGACGACCGGCAGACCCCGCACGCGCTACACCATCGGCCGCGACGCGGCCCTGCTCACTCGTCTGTCGCGGATACTGTCGGACCGGATGCTCGACCGCGTCGCCACGGCCGTCCTCCGCCCGTACTACCCGAAGACCACCACCGTGTGAAACCACGCTCCGGGGGACGGGTTGTCGCTGAGCGCGAGCGTGCCCAGGGAGGGGAGTACAGCACCCCTGCGGCTGCCCGCACCGCGCACGGCGGTCAGCGCGGCCCGGCGGGCATCGCGCTGTCGTTCGCCTTCATTGCCGTCGGCCGGTTCGCCGGGAACATGATGTCCGCGGCACCGGCCGCGACGGGCGATCTGCGCTCGGTGTTCGGCCTGCTGGCGGTCCGCAGCCGCGGCGCAGATCGGCCCGGCCCACGGACGCGACGACCTCGCCGATCGAACAGGCCGTCCGGCGCAGCCGGTCTTGGCCGGGGAGGTCACGCGTCGCCGGGCAGTGGTTCGCCGGTCTCCAGCAGGGTCTTCAGGCTCGCCACCACGTTCGGCCAGCCGTGGCTGACCATCTCGGCCAGGCTCGATCCGGGCTCGAAGCCGTCGTGTACGACGGTGAGCTTCACGACCTGCCCGGTCTCCTCGATCGTGAAGGTGACCTTGGAGCGGGCCTCGCCGGAGAGCCGGGTGAGCGTTTCCTCGTCCCAGCCGAAGCGCTTGGCGAGCTCGGGGGTGATGGCATGCCAGGTGTAGGACAGCCGGTTGTAGGGGTCGGCCTCCAGTACGACCTGCTCCGGGTCGGCGATCAGCACGCCGTGGTTGTCCCAGGTCATCGGTGCGCCGGGGGACCAGTCGGTGGTGAACTCCGTGGCCCAGTAGCGGCGGGTGAAGGCGGGTTCGGTCAGTGCCTGCCAGAGCTTCTGCGGGGTGGTGCGGATGTAGGTGGTGTAGACGAAGGTCGGCGCGTCCATCGGGATCTCCTCCAGGGCGAGTTTCAGGTCGGCCAGGGCGTGGACCCTGGCCTGGTCGTAGCGGCTGATCCACCGGTGGGCGATCTCGTGCACGGGCGCGGCGTTGAGGTAGTGCAGCTTCTCCCGGCCCCGCCGCACGGTGGCGACGAGCCCGGCCTCCTCCAGCACCGCGAGGTGCTTGCTGACGGACTGCCTGGCCATGTCGAGTCCGGCGCACAGCTCGCGCAGCGTCTGCCCGTTGCGGGCGTTGAGCGAGTCGAGCAGTGCGCGCCGGCTCGGATCGGCCAGTGCCTTGAACACCTCGTCCATGCCCGCCCTCGTACCTCGGTCGTCCATCCATCGATATGCAGCCATCCGGCTGCCTTTAATTTAGGCAGCCGGATGGCTGCATGTCAAGGCGCGCGGCTCCCGGACGGGGGCGGCCCGCTCCAGCCTGTGCGCCTGCCCCGAGATCACCCTGAGGTTTTCCTCAGGGTGATCGTGCGGCGGGCCTTATGGTCCTGCGCCAGGGCGCTTTCTAACGTTCTTCCATGCTTCGGATCAGCGCCGCGGTGCTCATGGTCGTGCTCTCGGGCGTCCCGGCACCGGCCCCCGCCCTGACCCCGCTGACCATCGATGGATACGTGGAGGAATACCGGAACAGCGCGCGTCTGCCAGGGGTCGCGGTGGCGGTCACGCAGGGCGAGCGAGTCGTGCGCGTGGCCGGATACGGGCATGACGCCTCCGGCTCGCCCATGACAGGGCGGACGCCCATGCGCATCGCCTCGCTGTCGAAGTCCTTCACGGCGCTCGCGGTCATGCAACTGGTGGAAAGGCGACTGGTGGAGCTGGATCGGCCGGTCGTGGACTACCTGCCGGAGCTGGCCCTGGGCGACCCGCGGGCCAGGCGCATCACCGTACGCCAGGTGCTGAACCAGACATCCGGGCTGTCCAAGACCGCCTTTCCCACCGCGAACCTGACGGGCATCGGGTCCTTGCGCGAGGCGGTGGCGCGATTACGCGGGGTACGGCTCGCCGGGGAGCCGGGGGCCGCGCATCGCTATCACAATGCCAATTACTGGATCGCGGGCAGGCTCGTGGAGGTGGTCACCGGGCAGCCGTTCGCCACGTACCTCCAGCGGCACGTCTTTCGGCCGCTCGGCATGCGATCGACGACGAGCGTCGGCAACTCCAGCGACCATGTGCCGGGACTGGCCGACGGATTCACCTTCGCCTATGGGTTCGCCCTGGCGCACCGGGAGTTGCCCGGCCGGTTCGTCGGCGGCTCGGGCGGGGTGGTGACCACGGCGGAGGACATGGCCCGCTGGCTCGGCCTGCACGCCGACGCGCGGGCGAATCGAACCGTGACGCGGGCGAGCCTGCGGGAGATGCACACGCCGTCCGATCCACGCGGAGTGTATGGATTCGGCTGGTACCGCGAGTCCCCCGAGCGCATCGCGCACAGCGGAGCGCTGTTCACCTACACGTCGTTCCAGATCATCATGCCCGGGGCGAAGTACGGGATCGCCGTTCTCTGCAACAGCCGCGCCTCCGTGGCCGACGATTCGGCCGCCATCGCGGCCGGGCTCGCCGAGCTGGCAGCGGGCCGCTCGCCCGCCCCGGCCGCACCCGTGGCGCTGGTCGCCGACCTTGTCGCCGGCGCGCTCACGCTCGTGGTGCTGGCGCTCGGAGCGGCGATGGCGATGCGGGCGCGACGATGGGCCGCAAAGCGTGACGGCCGTCCCTTATGGATCAGCGCGCTGCGACTGCTCCCCTACCTGCTGACGGTCGCGCTCGTGCCGGCCTTCCCGGCGGTCATGATCACGCTCGGAGTCGATCTCAACTGGCGGCAACTCCTCTACGTGTGGCCCGCCCTGCTGGTACTGCTGGCGGCATCCGGCCTGATGGCCACCGGTGTCATCGCCGTACGCCTTGCATCCATGGGGGCCCGCAGGCGATCGGGCATGGGTTCTTCCGGGTGATGGTGTCACTGCTTCCCCACGCCAGGCGCACCGCGACCGGCCTGTTGCTCGGCGGGATGACCGCGATCGTCGAGGTGTTCCTCCTCCTCGCGGTGGCGCCCGCCGCCCTGGTCGCCGTCACCCGGCGACGCCCGCTGACGGGCCGCATCACGGACCTGGCCAGGACGCTCACCGACCTGGAACAGCGCCGCCTCGCCCGCTTCCTCAGCGGCGGTGTGCACGCCGCCGCCTACGGCCCCGGTCAGGCGGTCGGCTACCTGGCGCTGCGTGCGCCTTTGGGGCTTTTGGCGCTCATCCTCTTCCTGCTCCTGGGCTACGGCGTGATCGCCGCCGTCGTCATCCCGGCGGGGTGGATCACCGGTGACATCGTCGCCGGCTTCAGGCCGACGCCATACCTCATCGGCTACCTGCTCATCGCCGGGAGCGTGCTGCTGTTCCTGGACCTTCAGGGGCTCGCCGCCCTCGCCACGTTCGAGCGCAGGCTGGCGCTGCGCTGCCTCGGCCCCACCCGCCAGGAGTACGAACTCCGCATCGCCCGGCTTTCGGAGAGCAGAGCCGACATCATCACGACCGTCCACGAGGAGCGGCGCCGGATCGAAAGGGATCTGCATGACGGCGTCCAGCAGCAACTGGTCGCGCTGGGCACGCTCATCGGGCGCGCCCGCCGCGCCACCGACGGCCGGGTCGTCCGTGAGCTGCTGGCCGAGGCGCACGAGCAGTCGCAAAAGGCCCTGATCGAACTGCGCGAGGTGGCCTGGCGCATCTACCCTTCGGCCCTGGACGACGGCGGCCTGCCGACCGCCATCGAGGCGGTCGCCGCACGATCGCCCATCCCGGCGGCAGTGGAGTGCACCGTCCCGGGCAGGCCACCGCTCGCCACCGACGTGGTGGCCTATTTCGTCATATCCGAGGCCATCACCAACGCCATCAAGCACTCCGGCGCCCACCGCATGCACATCGCCGTCCACGAACACACCGGCGACGGACACCAGGTCGTCACAACCGTACGCGTCGCCGACGACGGCGTGGGCGGTGCCGACCCGGCGGGCCCCGGCCTGACGGGCCTGCGCCGCCGCATCGAGGCCCTGGACGGTGACCTCACGATCGACAGCCCGCCCGGCGGCCCAACGATCATCCACGCCGCCCTTCGTTCAGAGGCGGACACGCACCAGAGTGCCGACGCGGCGAAAAGCTGAGCAGCGGGAAACCTGCCCGGCAGACGGTGATCGTCCTGGCCGCGGCGGATGCTGCCGGACGTCTCCTTCGGTCCGCGACGGCGATCGCAGGGTGGCCTGGCGCAGCCTTTCCCGTCTTGCCGGTGTGCGCGCATCGTCCCCCTCCGTCGCACCGCGGCCGTCGAAACTCAGACGCAATAAGGAGCGCTGCCGGTCGCGGCCGTTTGGCGGCGTATGGAGTTCTGCCAGCGCCGGAGACCGGCGCCTCCCGGGTTACGGAGACCTGAACATGAAAGTGATCATTGTGGGAGGCGGCATCGGCAGACTCGCCACAGCCGTCGCCTTTCACCAGCGCGGCTGTCAGGTGGAAGTCCTCGAACGCGCTGCCGAGTTCACCGAGGTGGGCGCAGGGCTGACCATTCAGCCCAACGGCCTGCGCGCGCTGGACGCCCTCGGCCTGGGCGAGCGGCTGCGCGCCGCCGCCGTCCTGGCCGTCCCGTGGCTCGGCATGGTCGGTGCGCTCCTGTTCCCCGGCAGCGCCGCCTACGGCCCGGAGTTCGCCGGCCGGACCGTCTTCGTCCTCGGTCTGCACGGGCAGGTCTTCATGGCGGTCGTCCTGCTCCTGGCGCTGCTCGCCGCGACGGCGGCGACACTGCGCAGGCCCGTGGACTCCGCGCGAAGGTGGATCTAGCCAGGGTTGCGTATCGCAATGTCACGGATGAACGCCCAGGTCAGCGCGAATATCAGGGCGCAGCCGCCCATGGCCGCGATGATCGCCGTACCCGTCGTGCCCGGCAGGTCCGGCGTCGGCAGCCGGCCGATCAGCGGCAGTACCTGGACCAGATCGGTGGCCGAATGCACCAAGATCACCGGTATGGCCGCGACCGGGATCAGCAGCACCCCGCCGACGGAAAGCCGGTAGAAGGCCGCGCCGAGCAGCGCCCCGGCGCTCACCCACACCAGGTACTGCGCCCAGTACTCCGCCAGGACCGGCGCGACCTGCCCCGGCCCGTCGAACAGGTGCCGGTCGGCGATCTGGTGCGGCCAGCCGCCCAGCCGGTACACCAGGCCCTCCAGCAGGTACCCCAGCGCGGTCAGCGCCGCGACCGCGGGCGCGAACAGCAGGGCGAACACCGCCGCCTGCGCGGCGAACTCGCGCCGGGTGCGCCCGTGCGCGACGTACACCGGCAGGTAGAGCCGCACCGCGGTGATGCCGATCACCAGCACGAACCAGCGCGCCGCCTGCACGGCCCGCTCCCACACGCTGGACTCCAGGTCGCCGAGCACGCCGATGGCGACGGCCACGCCCATCACCACGACCACGAAGATCGCGTAGACGATCAGCGTGAAGTACAGGTTGGCGGCCAGCAGCCGCCGGGGGAAGATCGCCGCGAGGCCGCTCATGAGCCCTCCCCCGGCCCGGCGTCCGGCCGCTTCGGCGCGGTCAGGTGGACGAACAGGTCCTGTAGGGCGATCGGGCCCAGTTCCAGCCCGGCCGCGCGGGCCTTGCCGCGCCGTTCGGCATCGAGTTCGCCGTACACCATCGCCGAACGGGTGCGGCCCAGCCGCTTGTCGCCCAGCACGGTCAGGCCCGCGACGAAACGCCCGACCTCCTCCTCCGGCCCGGTCACCGAGACGCCGCGGCCGCGCAGCGCCTCGCTCTCCTCCTGCAGCACCAGCCGCCCTCGGTCGATGATCAGTATCTCCTCGAACAGCGAGCTCACCTCCTCGATCAGATGCGTGGACATGATCACCGTGCGCGGGCGGGCCATGAAGTCGGCCAGCAGTTCCTCGTAGAAGGCGTATCGCGAGGGGGCGTCCATCCCCAGGTAGGACTCGTCGAACATGGTCACCGGGGCGCGCGAGGCCAGCCCGAGCACCACGCCGAGCGCCGAGCGCTTGCCGAGCGACAGCGCGGCGACGTTCTTGCGCCGGGGGATCTCGAAGATGTCGAGCAGCCGCTCGGCGTAGGCCGCGTCCCAGGTCGAGCGCAGTACCTCGGCGAAGTACAGGGCGTCGTTGACGGTGCCGATCGCCGAGGCCTCCCCCGCCTCTCTGATCAGGCACGTCTGCCGGGCGACGGCGGCGTTCTCGAACACCGGCCGCCCGCCGATGCGCACGGTGCCCGCGTCGGCCCGGCGAAAGGCCCCGAGCACCGACAGCAGGCTGGTCTTTCCCGAGCCGTTGCGGCCGAGCAGCCCGTAGATCTTGCCGCCGGTGAGGGTGAAGCCGACCCCGTCCAGGGCGACCGCCTCGCCGTAGGTCAGGCGCAGGCCGCTGACCTCGATGTCCGGGCTCATGCGGGCTCCTGGCGGGTGTGCCCGCCGATCCGCTCGATGATCTCCGCCACCGGGATGCCGATGGCGTGAGCCTCGGCGACCATCGGATCCACCACGTCGATGAAGAACCGCTTGCGCCGCTGCTCGCGCAGCAGGTCGCGGGCGGCCGGGCTGACGAACATGCCGATACCTCGCTTCTTGTACAGGACGCCTTCATCCACAAGCTGCTGGAACGCCTTGGCGGCCGTGGCCGGGTTGATCCGGTAGAAGGCGGCGTACTGGTTGGTCGACATGACCTGCTCATCGCCCGCCAGCGCCCCGTTCAGGACGTCGGTCTTGATCTTGTCGGCGATCTGCCGGTAGATCGGGCTCCGGTCGTCGAACACTGGCACCCCCCTACCTCCTTGGTTCATTACTCCACTAATGAACCATAGCGCCTGGGGGACGTACCGGGCAATCGCCGTCTGGCTGCCACGGTTCATGCCCTGCCGACCGGCCGCGGGCCGCCTCCTGCACTACGGTGAACCACCGTGACAGGCGAACCGATCAGAGTGCACCGCGGGCACATGCGCGACCCGCACTCCCTCTACCAGGCCCTACGCGACCAGGGACCGGTACGCCCGGCGAGGTTCCATTCGCGGTTGCCGGGCTGGCTGGTCACCGGGTACGCCGAGGCCAGGCAGCTGCTCGGCGACCCCCGCCTGAGCAAGGACAGCGCCCGCGCCCTGGAACTCTTCCCGCCGGGCACCGCCGGCGCCTACGCCTCGGCGCTGTCGGCGCACATGCTCAACTCCGACCCGCCCGACCACACCCGGCTGCGCGAACTCGTCAACAAGGTGTTCACCGCCCGAGCCGTCGCCCGGCTGCGCCCCAGGATCGAGCAGATCGCCACCGATCTGGTCGACGCCATGGCACCGGGCGGCAGCGCCGACCTGATCGAGGTCTACGCGTTCCCGCTGCCGATCACCGTCATCTGCGAGGTGCTCGGCGTACCCGACGGCGACCGGGACCGGTTCCGCGAATGGACCAGGCCGTTCGTCGGCGCCACCGACGCCGAGGAGCTGGCGCGGGCGCAGCGGGAACTGACCGCGTACATGGACACGCTCGTCGCCGCCAAACGCGCCGCGCACGGCGATGACCTGCTGTCGGAGCTGACCCGCGTCTCCGACGCCGGTGATCGCCTCTCCCACGCCGAGCTGGTGTCCATGGCCTTCCTGCTGCTGGTGGCAGGCCATGAGACGACGGTCAACCTGATCGGCAACAGCGTGCTGGCGCTGCTGAGGAACCCCGCGCAGATGGCGGCGCTGCGGGCCGATCCGTCGCTGCTGCCCGCCGCCGTGGAGGAGTTCCTGCGCTACGACGGGCCGATCAACATCGCCACCGTACGGTTCACCACCGCCCCGGTGAGCGTCGGCGGGGTGGAGATCCCCGCCGGGGAGTTCGTCATGATCTCCCTGCTCGCGGCCAACCGGGACGCCGGCCGCTTCCCCGACCCCGACCTGCTGGACCTCGCCCGCCCCGCCGCCGGTCACCTCGGCTTCGGCCACGGCGTCCACCACTGCCTGGGCGCACCACTGGCCCGGCTGGAGGCGCAGATCGCGCTGGGGCGGCTGCTCGGCAGGTTCCCGGCGATGACCCTCGACGCCGACCCGGCGGACCTGCGCTGGCGCGACAGCACCCTCATCCACGGCCTGCACAGCCTGCCCGTCCGCCTCGCCTGAACGGCTACCCGCCTACCGCCGCAGGCGCCTGCTCACGCTCGCCGCGCGAGGACGTACACCGGGCGGCGAGCGTGAGCAGCAGCGCGGCCCCCGTCAGGGCCACGCCGTACCACACCACGCCGGTCAGCCCCAGATGATCGGCCAGCAGCCCGCCGAACAGCGCCCCGAGCGCGATGGAGGTGTTGTAGGCCATCGTGTTGAGCGACATCGCGGCCTCGAAGGTGTCCGGCGCGGCGGCCTGGGTCATGTTGACCTGGCACAACTGGACCACACCGAAGGAGAGCCCCCAAAGCGCCAGCGAGACGACCGCGCCGACCGGCCCGCCGCCGAAGGCGAGCAGCGCCAGCAAGGACACCACCAGCCCGGCGCAACCGGCGATGAAACTGCCCCGCAGGCTCTTTTGCACCGTGTATCCGGCGCCAATATCGCCAAGAGCGCCGACAGCAGGAAACGCCGGTTCACCCGCCGGGTCCAGGCCACGATGAACGGCACGCCCAGCCCGGCCGAGACGCCGTACAGCGTGACCATCAGCCCGGCGGCGCCCACCGAGATGGTCAGGCTCGCGCTGACCGGGGTGAGCAGGCCGCGGCGTGGCGGCGTTCCAGCACCCACAGCGCCAGCGCGGCGGCCGACAGTGTGCCGCCGAGCACGCTCACCCCGCCCCAGCCCGCCGCCGCCCAGGCCGATGAGGTCAGCAGCGACCCGGTGGCACCGCCGAGAAAACACGCCGTCATGAACACCGCGTTCAGCCGGTTGCGGCTTTCCGGGGCAAGGGCGTAGACCACACTCTGACCGGCGTTCAGCAGCGCCTGGTGGGCCACGCTGAACAGCACCACCCCCGCTACCAGCCAGCCCGCCCCCGCCGCCCCGGCGCCGATCAGCGGCCAGGACGACACCAGCGCCGCCGCGCCGATCCCGCTGACGTGCTGCACGAACCCGCGGTCGGCCAACCGGCCCGCCAGCGGCGTGATGACCGCCCCGGCGGCCCCTGCCAGGCCGAACGCGCCGATGGCCGCCGCATGCCAGCCGTACGGCGGCCCGGCCAGCAAGAACGTGACCGCCGTCCACAGCACGCTGAACGCCGCGAACGACAGCCCGCCGATCCCCGCCCGCCACCGCAGCAGCGGCTCCCGGGCGGACAGCGCGACCGCCGAACGCAGCAGCCCCGGATAGGACAACCCCGCCGGGGTGTGCAGGCGCGGCAGGAAACGCCACAGCAGGACGGCGACGACGGCCACCAGGGCCGCGTTCAGCCAGTAGATCGTCCGCCAGCCGCCGAGCGCCGACACCATGCCCGAGGCCGTACGCGCCAGCAGGCCGCCCAGCAGCAGGCCCGCCATGACCACGCCCACCACCCGGCCGCGCTGCCCGGGCGCGGCGAGCGTGGCCGCGTACGGCACCACCACCTGCGCGGCCACCGACGTCAGCGCCGTCAGCGCGGTACCGGCCAGCAGCACCGGGCCGCTCGGCGCCAGGGCCGACACCAGCAGGAACACCGCCGTGGCGGCCAGTAGCACCACCGCCAGCCGGCGGCGTTCCACCAGGTCGCCCAGCGGCACCAGCAAGATCAGGCCCAGCGCGTACCCGCCCTGCGCCGCGGTCACCACCAGCATGGCCATGCCGGTGCCCAGCCCCAGCTCCCGCCCGATCACCTCCAGCAGCGGCTGGGCGAAGTAGTTGCCCGCGACCGACGACCCGGTGGCCACCGCCATCAACAGCAGCAGCCCGCGGGGCATCGGCGCGGGGGCGGCGGCGATGATGGGTGCGGGCGTCACGGCTTCGGTCACGTCATCAAGGGTGCGCGCCCACCGATCGATGAGTCCAACACATCTTTTTCATGGCCATCGATCGTGGTGGATAATGGATACATGGAGCTGCAGCAACTGAGGTACGTCATCGCGGTCGCGCAGACCCTCAACTTCACCCGCGCCGCCGAGCGCTGCCGGGTGGTGCAGTCGGCGCTCAGCCACCAGATCGCCGCCCTGGAACGCGAACTGGGCGCGCGGCTGTTCGAGCGCACCAGCCGCCGCGTCCGGCTCACCCCCGCCGGGGAGGCGTTCCTGCCCGCCGCCCGCGAGTGCCTGGAGGCCGCCGACCGCGCGCGGGCCGAGGTCGCCGCCGCGGGCGGGCAGATCGTCGGACGCCTCGCCGTCGGTGCCATCCCCACCGTGACCGCCATCGACCTGCCGGTCGCCCTGAGCCACTACCGCCGCCGCCACCCGCGGGTGCACATCACGCTCACCTCGGCGGGCAGCGACGTCCTGGTCGAACGGGTCCGGCGGGGCGAGATCGATGTCGCGTTCCTCGGCCTGCCACCCCGCGCCGAGCCCAAAGGCGTCCAGAGCCGCCGCCTCGCCGGAGGCGAGCTCGTCGCCGTGGTCGCCCCCGGCTACCACCGCACAGAGCGCGAGACCGACCTGCGGGGCCTGGCCGATGAGCCGTTCATCGACTTCCGCGTCGGCGCGGCCGGGCGGGCGCAGTCCGATGAGGCGTTCGCCGCCGCGGGGGTGCGCCGCGAGGTGCCCTTCGAGGTGTCCTCGGCCGACTTCATGGTCGACCTGGTACGGCAGGGCCTGGGCGTGGGCATGCTGCCCGCCGCGTACGCCCCGCGCTCACCCGGCCTGCGCGTCATCCGCCTGCGCGACGCGCCCACCCGGGTCGAGCACCTGATCTGGGACGACCGGCCCTCGCCCGCGGCCGCCGCCTTCGTCGAACTGATCCAGACCGGTTCCGGCGCGGACGAACGGCAGGGGTAGGGCGCTCACCGGCGGATCGGCGGGCACCCGCACCCCGCCCGGCATTCGCCCAGGCCGGGACCCGACCGCGACGATCCGGTCACCGGCCACCACGACCGCCGCGTCCCACCGCGGCGGCGCACCGGTCCCGTCGATCAGCGTGGCCCCCGCGAGCACGGTGACCTCCGCCGTATCGGCACCGGCCGCGTTGCCCGGCCAGGCCGCCGCCGCCGCCGTGCCGAAGCCCGCGGCGGCCGGCCGGCCCAGTAATTCCCTGCGATGGAGAGCGCCCACGACCGCCTCGCTGATCACTTCGAGATCCGGAACCACGGTCGGCCCCGGCAGGCGCCCTGTCAAGGATCAGCGATCGGCCCTGGGCCTCAGAACATCTCATCCAGCAGCCGGAAGTAACCCAGCTTCCTCTCATCCAGGGCATCCAGCCCATAGGCGGCGAGGAAGTCATCGACCGCCTGCGGGCCGAAATCGTCGCGCAGATCCCGCACGACGATGGCCAGATCGAGATAGCGGTCGGCCACCCCGAGCCCCCCGACGTCGATCAGCACCGGATCGCCCACGGGCGGCACCAGCACGTTGCTCGGCGTGTAGTCGCCGTGCGCGACGACCAGATCCTCCTCGGCGGGACGTTCGGCGATCAGCCGGTCATGGACCTGCCGTGGCGAAAGACCGACGTGATCCTCGTCGAAGTCGCCGGTGTCGACCAGCCCTTCGCGCACCCGGGCGTCCGCCCGGGCCAGGCGGACGTCGAGCCGTTCGTCGAAAGGACACTCGCCGACCTCGATGGCGTGCAGGTCGCGCAGAATCCGCCCCATCAGCGTGCCGATCTCCGGCGGGGCGGCGCTCTCCAGGCTGGGCGCGGCCACGTCGGCGAGCACCAGGCTCTGCCCGTCGAAGGCCACGATGTCGGGCACGGCCGCCCACCGCTTGAGCCAGCGCAGCCGCTCATGCTCGGCGACGGCGATCGGGCCCTGCTTGACGTAGAACACCCCGGCCGGGCCGGTCACCCGCATCACCTGGCCGCTCATCCCCTCGTGCTCATCGGACCACTGGAGGTCCGGGCCGAGCACGGCCGTGATCTGCTGACTCACCCGCATGCTCATGATCGTAACAACGTCCCCGCAGGTTCCGGGCATCCTTTTTCGCCGCCCAGCCTGCGGTGGGCGCGGGGTTCAGCCGTCCGACGGGGTGAACACGACCTTGCCCCGGCTCACCCGCGCCCGGCCCGCGCTGGCCGTGGCCACCCACTCCTCGAACCCGGCCAGCCCCGCCCGCTCCACCGCCGTCTCGATCACCACGTCCTCGCCGTAGCCGACATCCCTGACCTCGTACGGCGACGCCCGCAGGTCGCTTTCCAGACGGCCCGCGTGAGCATGACCGATCCGCACCGCCATCACCACCGCCGGGACCATCCGCACCGGCCGCACCGCGTCCAGGGTCTGGCCGACCGCCCTGCCGTACGCACGTACCAGGCCGCCCGCCCCCAAAAGGACACCGCCGAAATAGCGGGTCACCACCGCCACGGTGTCACTGAAGCCCCGCCGCAACAGTGTGTCCAGCATCGGCGCGCCCGCCGTGCCGCCCGGCTCGCCGTCGTCATCGCCCCGCGCCGGGGAACGTTCCCCGCCGATCGCGAACGCCGTACACGTGTGCGCGGCACCCGGATGCGCCCGGCGGCGTCCGGCCGCGAACGCCCGCGCCTCCTCCTCCGCACCCACCCGGGCCACCGCGCAGATGAACCGGGACCTGCGCACCTCGATCTCACGCTCGACCATCTCCCCGACGGTCAGGTACGGCTCGGCCACCGGCCCAGGTTATCGGCCCCGGCTCAGCGGGCCCGCGCCGCCACATCTCCCAGCACCGACCCGTCCAGGTCGAAGCCGCCGACATGAGCCAGGTACCCGCCCACCTCCAGCACCGAGCCGTCCAGCGGGATGTACACCCCGCCCGCCTGCCGCACCAGCAACGACCCCGCCGCCACATCCCACGGACTGGCCCGGAACCCGAACGCCACGTCCGACCACCCGGCCGCCACATGCGCCAGCTTCAACGCCGCGCTGCCCGGACGGCGCACGGCCGCGAACGAGGTCACCATCCGCGCGAACCGGTCCAGCGCCTCGGTGCCTTCCGCCTTCAGATCCCGCGGGCTGGGGTAGCTGGTCAGCAACATCGCCTCCCGGTCGCGCACCGCCCCGGCGCTGACCAGCCGCCGCCCCGCCACGAACGCCCCGGCCAGGCTCGCGGTGAACATCTCCTCACGCACCGGGTCGTACACCACACCGGCCACCACCTCCGCATCGACCGCCGCGGCCACCGACACGCAGAAGAACGGCACCCCCGCCGCGAAGTTCGCCGTCCCGTCGATGGGGTCAACGAACCACCGCACCCCGTCACCGGCATCACCTGGCGCGCCCGCGCCGGCGGGCAGCGTACCGCCCTCCTCCCCGACGATCACACTGCGCGGGCACTCCCGGGCGATCACCCCACGGATGACCTCCTCGGCCGCCCGGTCATGCTCGGTCACCGGATCGTGGAAGTCACGTTTCGTCCGCACCTGCGGCCGGGAGCGGAACGCCTCCCGCAACAGCCCGCCCACCGACCTGGCGGCCAACGCCGCGATCTCGGCCAGCTCCCGCGAGGCGTTCACGTCCATGCTTCACCCTCCAGCGACATCCCGTGGCAGGCCCGCCCCGCCACCGACCGAACTCCCCCATCCTCGCCGACCCCGCCCGCCAACCCCCACGGCCCCCCACACCACCGCCGGGGCATCGCCCCCAAGATGTGCCGCCGTACGGCCAGGTGCCCCTGCAGGGCCGCCCGCCGCAACAGCCGGAAAGACCAGGCGGTTATCCCGCACCCACCGATCACGCCCCCACAGCCGTACCTCCGTACGGACTGGTGACCCCCTGAGGCCGCCCAGCCCAGCCCGGGTACCCGCGCAGCCGGAAACGGTCAGGCACATCCCGCCACCCACCCGGCCCAGCCCGGAAACAAGTCGGCCGCGCCCTGCCGGGCCACCCTGCAGCAATGGGAGCATCGCCCCACGTGGGGCGGAAGGGAGTCAGGGGTCTGGGGTTTCGGGGGTGAGGCCGTGGCGGAAGGCGTAGGTCACCGCCTGGGCGCGGTCGCGTAGGCCCGCCTTGGTGAACAGGTTGTTGATGTGGGACTTCACCGTCGCCGCCGAGATCACCAACTCCCCCGCGATCTCCGCGTTGGACCGCCCCGCCGCGATCAGCCGCAGGACCTCCGCCTCCCTCGGGGTCAGCCCGTCCGGTAGGTCCCGGGGGCGCGGGGCGCGCCGGGTGACCGCCTCGGCCAGGCGGCGTTGCACCTGCGGGTCGAAGTGCGCCTGACCCGCCGACACCGCCGTGATGGCACGCGCCAGTGATTCGGCGTCGGTGTCCTTGGTCAGGTAGCCGCGCGCCCCCGCGCGCAACGCCGCGAACACCGACTCGTCATCGGCATAGGTCGTCAGCACCACGACCTCCACCCCCGGATGCTCCACGCGGATGCGCCGGGTCGCCGTCACGCCGTCCATCCGGGGCATCCGCAGATCCATCAGCACCACGTCTGGACGATGCGCCGCCACCAGCCGCAGCGCCTCCTCCCCATCGCCCGCCGCGCCGGCCACCTCCACGCCGGGCAGCAGCCCGAGCAGCAGCACCAGCCCCTCCCGCACCACCGTCTGGTCATCGACGACCACCACGCGCACGCTCACCGGGCCGCCCCGGCCCGATCGGCGGCCGGGACGCGCAACAGCACCCGGAACCCGCCCTCCCCCGGCCCGGTGACCAGCGAACCGCCCAGCAACTCGGCCCGCTCGCGCATCCCCACCAGCCCGTGCCCGCCGCCCGGCTGCCGATCGGCCCGCGCCCGCCCGCCATGGTCGCGGACCTCCAGCTCGCACCAGTCGGCCACCCGCCGCAACGACACCTCCGCCGCCGCCCCCGGCGCGTGTTTGCGCACGTTGGTCAGCGCCTCCTGCGCGGTACGCGCCACTGCCAGCCGCGCCCCCGCCGACAACCCCTCCAGGTCACCGCTCACCCGCACCGCGCACCCGGCCCCGCCCGCCGAACGGTGCTCCACCGCCAGCCGCTCCAGCCGCTCCGCCAGCCGGAGGTCCTCCCCGCGCAGCGCGTCGACCGCCCGCTTGGTCTCCTCCAGCCCCTCGCGCGCCAGCTTCAGCGCCACGGTGACCCGGCCCAGCGCCGCCGACGCGTCCTCGCCGCGTGAGAGCAGCAGCCGCGCCCCCTCCAGATGAACGATCTGCGCCGACTGCGCGTGCGCCAGGATGTCATGGATCTCTCTGGCCAGATGGGCCCGCTCGCCCTGCGCGGCCTCCCGCGCCCGCGACTCGGCCAGCTCCCGCATCAGCGCGAGCTGCCGCAGCAGGAACGCCACGATCACGCAGTAACCCAGCCCCAGCGAAATGCCGAAGATCGCCGGAAAGGCCACCCCCGTCACCGCCGACACCCCCGCCGTCGCGGCGATCGCCGCCGTCACGAAGGCCAGGCCCCACCGCAGCGGCAGCCGGTACGGCGCCAGGCACACCGAAACGAAGATCATCGGCAGGCCGCTGCCCATCGCCGCCCCGTGCAGCGCCAGCCCACCGGCCAGCGCCGCCACCAGCAGCGCGTCCGGCCCCCGGCCCAGCAACGGCAACGCACACCCCGCCGCCGCGAGCACGCCGACCACGGCGATGCCCGCACCGGCCGGCCACCCGTCCCGGGGCCAGACCTCGACGACCGCGAGCACCGCCCCCACGATCAGGTAGGCGACCAGCAGCGCGCGCCAGACCGCCCGCACCGCCGGATGGCTGAGGAACCTCACCCCGCAACGCTAGCCCGCCCCGCCCCCGCCCACATCAACCCCCGGGTTGACGGAACTCATCCACCACCCGGCTCCACCCAAGATCAACCCCCGGGACCATGACCCCACCGCCCCCGATCGACCACCATCGGCTCCCATGTCAGCGACCATCGCCGTGACCCGGCTCACCAAGACCTTCGGCACGGTCACCGCCGTCCAGGACGTCACCTTCACCGCGCCCCCCGGCACCGTCACCGCCTTCCTCGGCCCCAACGGCGCAGGCAAGACCACCACTCTGCGAATGATCCTCGGCCTGGTCACCCCCACCTCCGGCACCGCCACCATCGCCGAGACCCCCTACACGCGCCTGCCCCACCCGGTGCGAACCGCCGGAGCCGTCCTGGAGGCCACCGCCTTCCACCCCGGCCTCACCGCCGAAGACCACCTCCACGTCCACCGCACCGCCGCCGGCCTGCCCGCCGGACGCGTCGCCCACGTACTCGACCAGACCGGCCTCACCGAAGCCGCCCACCGCCGCATCTCCGGCTACTCCCTGGGCATGCGCCAGCGCCTGGCCATCGCCACCGCCCTGCTCGGCGACCCCGCCGCGCTCATCCTCGACGAACCCACCAACGGCCTGGACCCCGACGGCATCCACTGGCTGCGCGGCTTCCTGCGCGCCTGCGCCCACGACGGCCGCACCGTCCTCGTCTCCAGCCACGCCCTGGCCGAGACCCAGCGCTACGCCGACCACGCCCTGTTCATCGCCCGCGGCCGGCTCGTCCACCAGACCCCCGTCACCCCCAAGACCGACCTCGAAAAGCTCTACCTGGAGGCCACCAAATGACCAGCGCCACCACCACCCGCCCGGCCCCGGCCACCGCGGCCCCGCTCATCCGCGCCGAACTCCGCAAGGCCCGCGCCACCCGCGCCACCCTCGCCCTGGCGATCATCGCCCCGCTGTTCTGCGTCCTGTGGACGGCCGTCCAGGTCTACCTGTTCGACGGCCTCGCCCCCAGCCCCCTCGACCGGCGCGTCGAAGCCGCCCACGCCATGGCCCAGCAGGGCTACCTGTTCACCCTCATCCTCGGCATCCTCGCCATGACCGGCGAACACCGCCACAAGACCATCGCCTGGACCTTCCTCATCACCCCGAGAAGAAGCCGCGTCCTGACCGCCAAACTCATCGCCTGGGGCCTGACCGGCCTGGCCGTCGCCGCCGCCTCCACCCTGGCCACCTTCATCGCCGCCACCGCCATGCTCGCCTTCCGCGGCATGCCCGTCATGACCGGCGACGTCCCCATGATCCTGATCGGCTCGACCCTGACCACCGCCGCGTACGCCGTCCTCGGTGTCGCCATCGGCGCGCTCGTCCGCAACCAGAGCGCCGCCATCGCCATCGCCGTGATCTGGTTCACCTACGCCGACTACGCCCTGTCCAGCGCCCTGCCCGAGATCGGCCGCTGGCTGCCCACCGGAGCCGCCCGCGCCGCAGGCGGCCTGACCATGCCCGGCGGAACCCAGCTCCCCGCCTGGGCGGGCGCCCTGCTGTTCGCCGCCTACATCACCGTACTGGTCGCCGCCGCCCGCCGTACCACCCTGCGCCGCGACATCACCTGATCACGCCAAAGCCGCGGCCTCAGCCCAGCGCCCAGATCGCCGACCGCGCCGCCTCCCGCATCTCGGCGTGCAGCACCGCGTTGCGCTCGCGGTCGGTACGCACCTCCACCACCCGCACGCCCTCCCCCAGCAACGCCTTCGACAACTGCCCCGCATCGGTGACCTGCACATACGGAGTGCCCGTCGCCGCCGCCAGATACCCCAGATCCACCCCGTGCGGAGTGCCGAAGACCCGCTCGAACGGATCGCGCAACGCCGCCTGCGGCAACAACGAGAAGATCCCGCCCCCGTCGTTGTTCACCACCACCAGGCACAGATCCGGCCGCGGCTCACGAGGACCCACCACCAGCCCGTTCTGGTCATGCAGGAACGACAGATCCCCCAAAAGGGCGAACGAAGGACCGTTGTGCGCCAGCGCCGCCCCCATCGCCGCCGACACCGCCCCGTCGATCCCCGACGCCCCGCGATTGGCCAGCACCCGCAGCCCCCGCCGCGGCCGCATCGCCTGATCCAGATCCCGGATCGGCATCGACGACCCGCAGAACAGCAACGCCCCGTTCGGCATCAGATCCACCAGGTCGCGCGCCACCCGCGGCTCACTCAGCCCCGACGCGTCCAGCACCTCGTCCAGCGCCGCCCGAACCGCCAGATCCGCCCGCCGCCACGCGTGCAGCCACGCGTCGTCCCCCGCCGCCACCGGGATCTCCACCGCCTGCGCCACCTGCGTCGCCGAACGCGTCGGATCCGGCCAGCGGGACAGATCAGGAGCCACCACGATGTGCTCCTCGACCCGCTTCAGCCACGACAGCAGCGGACGCGACACACCCGGCCGCCCCAGCGTCACCACCACGTCCGGCACATGCCCGTCGGCGAACTCCGGCGTGCCCAGCAAGAAGTGGTACGCCGAGACCGCGTGATCCCCGTACCGGCCGCCACCACTCGGCTCCGACACCACCGGCCAGCCCGCCATGCCCGCCGCCGCCACATAACGCCGCACGTTCACCGCGCCATCGCCGATGACCAGCACCCCGCGCCGGGTCGGCGGCAAGTGCAACGCCACCGCGGGCGGCGCCACCCGAGGGCGCACCCACGTCCCCCCGCCCGCGGCCCCCGACAGCGGCTCACACCACGATGTCTCGCCGTCGGGGATCAGCGGCTCGCGAAACGCCAGGTTCAGATGCACCGGCCCCGGGTCACCCGCGCCCACCGCCCGCTGATAGGCCCGGCAGGCCAGCGAACGCCAGTACGCCACCTGCCCGGGGCGCTCCTCCGGCACCCCCACCTCGGTGAACATCCGAACCGTGTCGCCGTACAGCTTCACCTGGTCGATCGTCTGGTTCGCCCCGGTACCGCGCAGCTCCGGCGGCCGATCCGCGGTAAGCACCAGCAACGGCACCCCGGACTCGTGCGCCTCGATCACCGCCGGGTGGAAATTCGCCGCCGCCGTACCGGACGTGCACACCAATGCCACGGGCCGCCCCGACCGCCGCGCCAGCCCCAGCCCCAGGAACGCCGCCGAACGCTCGTCCACCCGCACGTGCAGCCGCAGCCGCGACTCCGCGTGCACCGCGATGGCCAGCGGCGCCGACCGCGAACCCGGCGCGAGCACCACATCGGTCAGCCCGCACCGCACCAGCTCGTCCACCAGCACCGTGGCCAGCGCGGTCGCCGGGTTCACGGCGCGGCCCCGTCGGCAACCATCGAGGCGAACTCCTCTACCAAACGATCAGACAGACGATCGGAAAACGGTCAGGGACGACGAGGGAACCTGGCGAAGTCGGGCTTACGCTTCTCCTTGAACGCGTCCCGGCCCTCCTGCGCCTCCTCGCTCATGTAGTAGAGCAGTGTGGCGTCACCGGCGAACTGCTGCATCCCCGCCGCGCCGTCCGTCACCGCGTTCAGCGCGCCCTTGAGCATCCGCAGCGCCAGCGGCGACTTCTCCAGCAGCTCCCGGCACCACTGAACCGTCTCCTCCTCCAGACGCTCCAGCGGCACCACCTTGTTGACCAGGCCCATCGCCTCGGCCTCGTGCGCGTCATAGAAGCGGCACAGGTACCAGATCTCCCGCGCCTTCTTCAGCCCCACCGTCTCGGCGAGCAGCCACGCGCCGTACCCGCCGTCGAACGACCCCACCTTCGGCCCGGTCTGCCCGAACTGCGCGTTTTCGGCGGCGATCGTCAGGTCACAGCACACATGCAGCACGTGCCCGCCGCCGACCGCGTAACCCGCCACCATCGCCACCACCGGCTTGGGCAGCCGCCGGATCTGGACCTGCAGATCCAGCACGTTCAGCCGGCCGATCCCATCAGGGCCGACATATCCGTCATCACCGCGGATCTTCTGATCCCCGCCGGAGCAGAACGCCTCGTCCCCCGCACCGGTGAGGATGATCACCCCGACGTCGCCGTCGTCGCGCGCCTTGTTGAAGGCGTCCTGCAACTCGAACAACGTCGTCGGGCGAAACGCGTTACGCCGCTCCGGCCGATTAATGGTGATCTTCGCGATGCCCTCGGCCGTCTCATAGACGATGTCCTCGTACTCACCGGCACGCTTCCAGCCGATCCCGCTCACGATCGCCACCCTCCCTCACTGACCCCGCCGACCCGGAGTACGCGGGGACTCGGGGCCGCCCCCGCCGCAACGTCGCAACCTATCGCCGGACACCCAAGGCCCCAGCGCCGGGGAGCCCCGCACCTTGTCCGGCTTGTCGGCACTAACCTTACGACCGTGCGAGACGGACCCGAACACGTGGAGCGGCCTTACCCGCCCCCGCCCACCCCACCGGACGCGGCGGACCGCCCGCTGCACGCCGTACTCCTGTCCCCCGGCCCCGCACTCGCCGAGACCGTCCAGGCCGCCCTGCGCGGCGACGGGCCCGCCGTACTGCCCCTCGCCCCCGGCCTCCCCACCGCGGCCCTGCGGACCACCCTCGACACCCTGCGCCCCACGCACATCGTCACCGAAGACGGCATCGCCCCCAACGAGCACGGCACACCCGTGGGCCCCGGCACCGCCGTCGTCATCGCCACCAGCGGCACCACCGGCACCCCCAAAGGGGTCGAGCTGTCCGCCGCCGCCCTGCGCGCCTCCGCCGCCGCCTCCCTCGACGCGCTCGACGCCCGCGACGGCCTGCCATGGCTGTGCTGCCTGCCCATCGCGCACATCTCCGGCCTGCAGATCCTCATCCGCGCCCTGGAAGGCGGCACGACGCCGATCATCCAGGACGGCTTCTCCCCCGAAGCCGCCCTCGCCGGCGGCGCCGCCCACGTCTCCCTAGTCCCCACCCAACTGCGCAGGCTCCTCGCCACCGGCGCCGACCTCTCCCGCTTCCGCACGATCCTGCTGGGCGGGGCCGCGGCCTCTCCCGCTCTGCTGGCCGCCGCCCGTGAGGCGGGGGCTCGTGTCGTGGAGTCGTACGGCAGCAGTGAAACGAGCGGTGGCTGTGTGTACGACGGCCGGCCCCTTTACAATGTAGATCTCAAAATCGGGGACGACGGGCTCATCCGGATCGCCGGCCCCACCCTGTTCTCCGGGTACCGCCTGCGGCCCGACCTCACCACGGCGGTCCGCGAAGGCCCCTGGTTCGTCACCTCCGACCTCGGCGAACTCACCGGCGGACGGCTGCGCGTGACAGGGCGCGCCGACGACGTCATCAACACCGGCGGCGAGAAGGTCGTGGCCGCCGCCTGCGCCGCCGTGCTCGCCGGACACCCGGCCGTCGCCGACGTCGCCGTCGTCGGACGCCCCGACCCCGACTGGGGCCAGCGCGTGGTCGCCGCCGTCGTACCGGCCGACCCGGCCCGTCCCCCGGACCTCACGACCCTGCGCGACTTCGCCAAGCGCACCCTCCCCGCGTACGCCGCGCCGCGCGAACTGGTGCTCCTCCCCGAGTTGCCGCTGCTGCCCAACGGAAAACCGAACCTGGAGGCGCTGCGACACGTAGTCAGATATGACCAGAACTCATGCGGAACGGAACCATGACCGTCCTCCGCCGCGTCATTAAGGAAGACAGACCGAGGAAGGAAACCTGAATGAACCCCAACCGCAAGATGTGGATCTCCGCCGGAGTCGTTGGCGTGGTCCTCGTCGGCGGCTTCTCCGTCGCTGCCGCCGCCGCGGCGGGCAGGGCCGGAACGGCCGGCCAGGAGACCGGGGTCATGGTCGAACCCAACCCGGCGGGCACCCCCGCCCAGCCGCAACCCACCCCTTCCGAGACCTACATCGTCTCCGAGGACATCAACCCCGACCCACGCGACGTCGGCCTCTACTGGACCGAAGACCGCCTGGAACAGGCCGAGCCGCTTCCCATCCCGGTCGCCACCCCGGACATCGAAGACCGCACCCCCAACTGAGCCCGAGACCCGCGGGACGGGGTTTCAGCGGGGAATGCCGGGCAGGGGACCAGGGTCGGTGGGGCGGGCGGCATGGGCCATCGGCCGGGGGATGTGGCCGTTTCCCCGGCGGGGGGCGGGGTTTTGGGTGTGCCGTTGACCACTTGGATGCCTGAGACGGGAATTAACTGCGCCGTCGGGCGTTATTGATACTGGTGCGCAGAGCGGCGCGCGTCCGCCCCACCCACACCAGCCATTCCCACGCCTGCGGGTCTTCGACGCCTTGGAGGAGGTGCCCTCACATGCCCAGGACCGCCGTGGCCGCCGCGCAAGTGGCCGCCCCGCCGACCCTCGATCTACTGCTCTCCCGGGGGCGAGCACAGGGTCGGCTCTCCCTCGCTGAACTGCGCGACGCGTTCGCGCAGGCCGGACTGACCCCGGCCGAGGGCAGGTCCGTCCTGCGCGAACTGACCGAGGCCGGTGTCAGTCTCGGCACTGACGACGAGCCCGCCGCGACGGCGAAGACCGCCCGGACCACCCGCAAGCGGGCCACCACCACCCGCAGGCGTACGACCAGGCCCGCGCAGGGCCCCGGCGAGGGCGACATCGGGACGACCGCCACGCTGCCCGGTCAGCGCCGCAAGCCCGCCAAGGCCGTCAAGCCCGTCAAGTCCGCCGAAGAGGCCCAGGAGCCCGGCGAGGACTGGCTGGAGCCCGCTCCCGGTGAGGCCGCAGACGCCGAGACCGCGCAGATCACCGCCGAGGCCGACACCGAGGCCGAGTCCGCCGATCTCGACGACCAGTCCTCCGTCATCGGCGACTCGGTCCACACCTACCTCAAGTCGATCGGCCGCCGGACCCTGCTCACCGCGGCCGAAGAGGTCGAGCTCGCCAAGCGCATCGAGGCCGGCCTGTACGCCGAGCACAAGCTGGAGAGCGACCCGTCCCTCACCGACGAGCAGCGCGTCGAGCTGGAGTGGGTCTACCGCGACGGCAAGCGCGCCAAGGACCACATGCTGGAGGCCAACCTCCGGCTGGTCGTGTCCGTGGCCAAGAAGTACACCGACCGCGGCATGGCCCTGCTCGACGTCGTCCAGGAGGGCAACCTCGGCCTGATCCGGGCCGTGGAGAAGTTCGACTACACCAAGGGCTACAAGTTCTCCACCTACGCCATGTGGTGGATCCGCCAGGCCATCCAGCGCGGCTTCGCCGACTCGGCCCGCACGATCCGCCTGCCCGTCCACGTACTGGAGCTGCTGTCCAAGCTCTCCAGGATCGAACGCGACATGCACCAGCGCCTCGGCCGTGAGCCCACGCCCGAGGAGCTGGCGGTGGAGATGGACAAGACCCCCGACCAGATCGAGGAACTGCTGCGGACCAGCCGCCAGCCGATCAGCCTCAACGCCACCATCGGCGAGGACGGCGAGACGACCATCGGCGACCTCATCGAGGACACCGACTCCCCGGAGGCCTCGGAGGTCATCGACCGGCAGTTGCTGGCCGACCAGTTGCGCGGCGTGCTCGGCAACCTGACGCCGCGCGAGGCGAAGATCATGGCGCTGCGGTTCGGCCTCGTGGACGGCAAGCCGCACACCCTCGACGAGATCGGCAAGCACCTCGGCCTGACCCGCGAGCGCATCCGCCAGCTCGAAAAGGAGTCGCTGTCCAAGCTGCGGCACCCGAGCAACGCGCGGCCGCTGCTGGACTGGGCGAGCTGACCGCGACAGCGTAAGAAGAAGGGCCGGGTGGGCGATGCCCACCCGGCCCTTCCACGTCGTCTCAGAGGCGAGCGGCCCTGATCAGGACGAGACCGCGGCGGGCGCCGGGCGGGGCAGCTTCACGATGCCGGTGAGGCGGTGCTCCTCGCGGAGGGTGCGCAGGCTCTCGACCTCGGTCACCCACTTCGCGCCCTGCGGCGTCGCCCGCCCCTTGCGCCGGGCGATGCGGTCGTCGTACGCCTTGACCCCGAGGGTCGCCCGCAGCGTGGCCTCGGCCGCGCGCAGCGCCTCCGTCAGGGCCTCGTCGAGGGCCACCCCGGCGGCGCGCAGCCGCTCCTGTGAGGCGTGGGCGGCCTGCAGCCGCCGAAGCTCGTTCTCGGCCTCACGGGCCTTCTCAAGGAGCCGGGGAAAGCTCTCGCCGACCTCCTGGTCGGCGTGGAACCGGACCTCCGCCTCCCGGCTCACACGCGGCCGGAAGAACGCCATCGCTGATCCTCCCCCTTTCGCCGGACGAACCGGATCCTGTGGTCGCTGTCGTGGAAACCATATCGCCCCCACCAGGGATCGGGGACGACCGTCCCGCGCGTTGCCCTTTACATAGTAAGGCATCGGTTGGCAGGATGATCGCCATGCCCGCCAAACGACCGCCCGTCCCGCTCTCCCGGGAGCGCATCATCGACGCCGCCCTCCACCTGGCCGACGCCCAGGGCCTGCGCCGCCTGACCATGCGCAGGCTCGGCGACGCCCTCGAAGTGGAGGCGATGGCCATCTACCACCACATGCCGGGGGGCAAGGAGGCGCTGCTGGACGCCCTGGCCCAGCACGTGACGACCGTGAGCGTCGAGGCCGGCGAGCGCGCCGCATGGCAGGACATCGCCGCGGTCTGGTGCCGCGCGGCCCGCGCGGCCCTGCTGGCCCATCCCGGCGTACTGGCCCTGGCCATGACCAAGCCGCCGCGCGGCAGCGCCGCCACGGCGATCAGGGAGCAGACCGAGCAGCTCCGGGAGGCCGGCCTGGCCGCGCCCGGCGAGGCGGTGCGGGCGATGCGGGCCTACGTGTTCGGCAGTGTCGCGGTGGAGCTGCAGCACACCGGCTGGGCCGATCCCAAGGCCCCCGAGCCCGGCCCCGACCCCGATGGCGAGGCCGCCTTCGAACGCGGCCTGGCGGCCCTGCTGACCGGCCTGGCGGCGGGGGGCACCACCGGCGCGGCCTGAACCCCCCGGGGTCCGCCTGCGGGCCCGGTTCCGGACGTGTTATACAACGTTTACGCGCCCGGCGGCGTGTCGATCCACGCCCGTTATCAGGCATAAGGCACGCTGGGTGGCAGGAGCCCGCAATAGGCGCTAACCACCCACCCGCGGTCCGGAACCGTCCAAACGGGCTATGTCGCCGGAACAGAAGCAGAGCGCACACTGTTTCTGCCAATGTGTGGTAGACCACAGTGTGTGGTTCGCCACACGTCAACCCCAATCGCTCGCCCATCGTCGGAGGGGAGAGGAACCATCCGGTTCCGGCGAGCCGACCGATGAGATCCGGAGGCACCTCCGATGTGCCCGCACGAACCGTGTTGTCCCACTGCCGAGGCAGCGGACCGAGAGGCCGCGCGCACCGTCGCCGCCCACCCCGAGCAGGGGTGGAGCCTGCTGTGCAACGGCGTAGTGCTGTTCGAGGACACCGGTGAGCTGCTGCCCAGCGGGGCCGCCATCGACCCGCATCGTCCCACCCCGCTGATGGGCGCCGCCTGAAGGCCGCCGGTCCTCCCCCGCAGCATCACCGTCCCCGGGGGAAGGGACGGCGGGCGTTCAGCCCACCCGGCCGCCCGTGAGAGCGGCCGGCCGGTCACGCAGCCACTGCGCCACGATCGCACCCACCCTGCCCGGGTCCTTGCGAAGGTCGTGATTCTCCCCGGCCAGTACCACCAGCCGGGCGGCGTCCGCCTCCTCCGGCACCCCGAAGGGGTCGCGGTCGCCGTTCACCACCAGCACGTCCACTCCCGCGCCGCGCAGCTCGTCCGCGCGGGAGCGTTCCGGCCTGCCCGGAGGGTGCAGCGGGAAGGCCAGCGCGACCACCGAGTCCGCGCCCACCGCGCCCGCCGTACGGCAGGCCACCCGCGCGCCGTTGCTGCGCCCGCCCTGCACCAGCGGCAGCCCCGGATAACGGTCGCGCAGCCCGGCGACGACCTGCGTCCACGCCTCGTCCTGGCGGGCCGCCGAGCCGGGCGCGCGGCGTCCGGCCAGCCGGAACGGCTGCGTCACCCGTGCGACCACCGCGCCGAGCCCCAGCGCCGCCTCTCGCACGGCCAGCAGGTCGGGGGCGTCCACTCCCCCGGCCGACCCGTGCGTGAGCACCAGCAGCAGCCTGGGCGGCCCGGCGGGCTCCGTCAGGTCCACCCGCGCCGGGCCCTGACCGGTCTCGACCTGTGTCTCCTCCATGACCTGCAACGTTAGCCCCCCGCCCGGGCGCGGGTGACCACGTCCGCGATCAACGCGTCATCCTGCGGCACGACGCTTTTCCATCCATTCGGCCGATGAACCGGCGCACCGGCGTGGCTAGATTGGGGACGTGCCGGAGAACACGCTGCCGCGCGACGAGATGCGCGCCACCATCGAAGCCCGCAGGGACCTCGGTCCCGACTATGACTCCGCGCTGGTCGAATCGTTCCTCGACAAGGTGGACGACGCGATCGCGGCGCGGATCCACAACGAGCTCGACGCCCGCATGGGGCCGCCGCCCGCCCCGATGCCACCGCCGCCGCACGTCCCCTACGCGCCCTATCCGGAGCCGCCCAGGGGCCGCAACAGCCAGATGTGGCTGGCGCTCGGCACGCTGGCCCTGGGCATCCCGCTCGGCGCCATCGGGGCGGGCACGGCGGGGTTCTTCGGTTTCGCGCTCGTGCTGATGGCGATCGTCCTGGTCAACGTCATGGCGAACCTGCCCAGGCGCTGACCCCGGGCTCCCCCGCCGCCCCGGCGCGCGGAGTCCTCACATGTCGCGGTCCAGGCGCTCGCGCACCAGCGCGGCGAGCCCTTCGTCGGCGTGCTGGAGGCCGTAGGACCACACCTGCTCGGCGTCCTCGCGCCGGTCGCGCAGCGGGAGTGTACGGGCCAGCAGCTCGATGGCCAGGGCGCCGGTCTCGGCGTCGGCCCCCAGCTCCACCGCGCCGGCGAACTCGGCGCAGGCGAGGTCCAGGTGGGCGATGCCGAGGAGCACCCGCAGCGGCGCGGAGTCGCCGCCGTGCGGCGCGTCGAGCGCGGCCAGCACCACATCGGCGGCCTCTCCCGGCTCGCCGCGTTCCAGGAGCAGCTCGGCCAGCCACCGCGCGGCCCGCGCGCCGATCTCGGGGTCCTCGCCGGCGATCGCCGCGCGCAGCTCGTCCTCCGCCTCGACCGCGTCGCCCCTGCGGGTGGCCAGCCTGGCCAGCGCCAGATGCGCGATCGGCAGGTAGCCGGCGGTGCCCAGGCCGAGCACCGCCTGCCAGGCGGCCCTGGCCTGGTCCACGCGCCCCTCGCGCTCGAAACTGCCCGCCAGGTGGCAGGCGGCCTGCGCGGCGAACTCCGGATGCCCGGTGGCCAGCGCCGTACGGGCCGCCGCCCGGGACTCCTCGACCTCCCCGCGCTCGGCGAGCACCACGGCCAGGCCGACGGCCGCCTGCGCGCGGTCGGGGCCGTCAGGGTCGGCGGCCAGCTCGGCGAAGATCCGGGCCGAGCCGTCGAGATCACCGCTCTCGGCCAGTTGCCGAGCGGTCTCCAGGGCGGGGGCGTCGAGCTCCGGGGGGGTCATCACGCTCCTTCACCGATGATCGAACAGCCTAACGGCCGTCGTCCCTCCCGTCCCGCGACATGCCGAGAGCGGTGGTGTCCGGTATGCGACTATGACTCGTAGGCGCTCAACGGCGGGCAGGAGCAGACCAGGTTGCGGTCACCGTAGGCCTGGTCGATCCGGCGCACCGGCGGCCAGTACTTCCCCTCACGCAGCCAGGGCAGCGGGTAGGCGGCCACCGAACGCGAGTAGGGGTGCGCCCAGTCGTCCTCAATCAGGCAGTCGGCGGTGTGCGGGGCGTTGCGCAGCGGGTTGTCGGCCCGGTCGTACTCCCCGGAGGCGACCTTGGCGATCTCCTCCCTGATCGCGATCATGGCCTCGCAGAAGCGGTCCAGCTCCGCGAGGTTCTCGCTCTCGGTGGGCTCGATCATCAGCGTGCCCGCCACCGGGAAGGACATGGTCGGCGCGTGGAACCCGTAGTCCATCAGCCGCTTGGCCACGTCGTCCACGGTGATGCCGGTCTCCTTGGTGATCTGCCGCAGGTCGATGATGCACTCGTGGGCGACCAGCCCGCCGCGGCCGGTGTAGAGCACCGGGTAGTGCGGGGCGAGCCTGCGGGCCAGGTAGTTGGCCGACAGGATGGCCTGCTCGGTGGCGGCCTTGAGGCCGTCGGCGCCCATCATCCTGATGTAGGCCCAGGAGATCGGCAGGATCCCGGCCGAGCCGAAGGGCGCGGCGGACACCGGCCCGACGCCCGAGCCGTCGCGCAGCGGGTGCCCGGGCAGGTAGTCGGCCAGGTGAGCGCCGACCGCGATCGGGCCGACGCCCGGCCCGCCGCCGCCGTGCGGGACGCAGAACGTCTTGTGCAGGTTGAGGTGGGAGACATCGGCGCCGAACTCGCCCAGCTTGGCCAGCCCGACCAGCGCGTTGAGGTTGGCGCCGTCGACGTAGACCTGCCCGCCCGCCTCGTGCACCTTGGCGCAGACCTCGGTGATGGACTCCTCGTACACGCCGTGCGTGGACGGGTAGGTCACCATGATCGCCGACAGCCGGTCGCGGTGCTCGGCGATCTTGGCGTCGAGGTCGGCCACGTCGATGTTGCCCTCGGAGTCGCAGGCCACCACGACGACCCGCATGCCCGCCATGACGGCGCTGGCGGCGTTGGTGCCGTGCGCCGAGGAGGGGATCAGGCAGACGTCGCGGTGGTCGTCGCCGGCCGCGCGGTGGTAGCCGCGGATGGCCAGCAGCCCGGCGTACTCGCCCTGGGAGCCCGCGTTGGGCTGCAGCGACACCGCGTGGTAGCCGGTCACCTCGGCCAGCCAGCCCTCAAGGGAGCGGATCAGCGCGAGGTAGCCCTCGGCCTGCTCCTCCGGGACGTAGGGGTGCATGCCGCCGAACTCGGGCCAGGTGATGGGCTCCATCTCGGTGGCCGCGTTGAGCTTCATGGTGCAGGAGCCGAGCGGGATCATCGACCGGTCCAGGGCGATGTCCTTGTCCTGGAGCCTGCGCAGGTAGCGCATCATGGCGGTCTCGGAGCGGTGGGTGTGGAACACCGGGTGGGCGAGGAACGGCGAGGTGCGCGCCAGGCCGGCGGGCAGGGCGTCGCCGGAGGCCGCGGCCGGGCTCTCGGCGGCCAGGCCGAACGCGCCGAGCACGGCGGCCAGGTCGGCCTCGGTGGTGGTCTCGTCGCAGGCGATGCCCACGTGGTCGGGCCCGGCCTGGCGGAGGTTGACCCCGCGCTCCACGGCGGCGGCCACGACGCGGGCGGCCCCGCCGGGCACCTTGGCCAGCACGGTGTCGAAGAAGCTCTCGTGGACCACCTCGACGCCGCCGGCGCGCAGGGCGCCGGCGAGGGCGACGGCGTGCCGGTGCGTGCGCCGCGCGATCCTGGTCAGCCCCTCGGGGCCGTGGTAGACGGCGTACATCCCGGCGATCACGGCGAGCAGCACCTGGGCGGTACAGATGTTGCTGGTCGCCTTCTCCCTGCGGATGTGCTGCTCGCGGGTCTGGAGGGCGAGGCGGTAGGCGGTACGGCCGTCGGAGTCCTGGGAGACGCCGACGAGCCTGCCGGGAAGCTGGCGGGCCAGGCGCTCGCGCACCGCCATGTACGCCGCGTGCGGGCCGCCGAACCCGAGCGGCACGCCGAACCGCTGGGTGGAGCCGACCGCGATGTCCGCGCCCTGCTCCCCCGGCGAGGTCAGCAGGGTCAGGGCCAGCAGGTCGGCCGCGGCCACCACCAGGGCGCCCGCGGCGTGGGCGCGCTCGGCCAGCCCGGCGAACCCGGCCACCCGGCCGCTCGCCCCCGGATACTGGACCAGCACGCCGAAACACTCCGGCAGCTCACCGCCGAGGTCGGCCTCCACCAGCTCGATGCCGAGCGGTTCGGCGCGGGTGCGCAGCACCGCCTTGGTCTGCGGCAGCGCGTCGGCGTCGACCACGAAGACCCCGCTCTTGGCCCGACCGGCCCGGCGGGCCAGCGTCATGGCCTCGGCGGCGGCGGTGGCCTCGTCCAGCAGCGACGCGCCCGCCACGTCGAGGCCGGTGAGGTCGGACACCATCGTCTGGAAGTTGATCAGCGCCTCCAGCCGGCCCTGGGAGATCTCCGGCTGATAGGGGGTGTAGGCGGTGTACCAGCCGGGGTTCTCCAGCAGGTTGCGGCGGATCACCGCGGGCGTCTCGGTGTCGTGGTAGCCCAGCCCGATCATCGGGGTGAGCACCCGGTTGCGGTCCGCCAGCGCGCGAAGCTCGGCGATGGCCTCGCGCTCGCTCGCCGCGGCGGGGAGATTCAGCCGGTCCTTGGCCCTGATCGACTCGGGCACGGCCATCGCGATCAGGTCGTCGATGCCGGAGTAGCCGACGGTCGTGAGCATGTGCGCCCGCTCGTCCGGGGAGGGCCCGACATGGCGGGTCTCGAACGGCGGCGCGGCCAGGTCGGCGTGGGGGTCGAGCGGGGACAGATCGGTCATGTGGAGCCTCCCGATGCGGTGGAGACCGGCGCAGGGCGCGGGCGTATGCCGGACTCCCCCTCTGTCATCGCGGCGCGTCAGCCGCGACCTGAGAGCTTCACCCCTGTGGCTCGAACGGGGGTTTGCACCGTCGGTGAGGCGCGTCTGGCGAACGCGCCCGCTTTCCAGAGTTGCCT
Organism: Spongiactinospora rosea; assembly: GCF_003315795.1. Taxonomy (GTDB): domain Bacteria; phylum Actinomycetota; class Actinomycetes; order Streptosporangiales; family Streptosporangiaceae; genus Spongiactinospora; species Spongiactinospora rosea. Next base: position 294,794 of record NZ_QMEY01000005.1, on the reverse strand, counting down.
CGCCCGTGCGGTACGGGTGCCTGAGAGATTCCGGGGAGGTTGCTCCTTCGGCGCCCCGGACCCGCACCGAAAGGTGCCGGCTCGGGGACTCTCCCGCACAGGGTCGTCGGCCTTCGAAGTAAAGGCTACCCCGTATCGCCGCGGCGATCCCACCCGCCGCTCCCGCAAGGCCCCGTCACGGTCGTGCCGTGTCACCCCGGAGGGCCTTCGCCGCGGTCAGGCCGCTCAGCCGGTCTTGCGGGCCTTGCGGCGCCGCGCCAGCTCGTCGTTCGGATGCTCATCGAGGCCCGGGGCGGCCTCGGCGCGTTCCCCCGGCAGCTCCGCCAGGGACCCCTCGACCTCTCGCCAGACCCGCCCGAGGGCGATCCCGAAAACGCCCTGCCCGCCCTGCAGCAGGTCGATCACCTCGTCGGCGGAGGTGCACTCGTAAACGCTGACCCCGTCGCTCATCAGCGTGATCTGCGCCAGGTCGGGGACGCCCCGGTCGCGCAGGTGTTGCACGGCGGTGCGGATCTGCTGCAGCGACACCCCGGTGTCAAGGAGCCGCTTCACCACCTTGAGCACGAGAATGTCACGGAAACTGTAGAGCCGCTGCGAGCCCGAGCCGTGCGCGGCTCTTATTCCGGGCTCCACCAGCCCCGTACGCGCCCAGTAGTCCAGCTGCCGGTAGGTGATTCCGGCTGCCGCGCAGGCGGTGGGACCGCGATACCCGATGTCGGCGGGCAACGCCGTGGGCCGCTCATCGAAGAGCAGGCCCTGTTCACCGGCACGTTGACGCGCGTTCTCGCGCCGTCCCGGATCATCCTGGCCGGCTGTCTTGCCCTCGCCGCTGCTGACCGCCACTGCGGACCTCCGGCTTTCTCTCATCCCGCGGTCTGATCTGGGGGTTCGTGAATTACAACCGCAGGGTTCACTTGCACCGTAGGACCGTGGTCATTCACAGTCAACGATCCCGCTCGGCGCGTCGTGAAGCGCTACAAACCATCTCACCCGGCCTCACCCTGCACGGCCGAAATCCTCAGGGCTGATCGTGTCGAGGAACTCCCTGAACTTCTCCACCTCGTCCTCCTGGTCATCGGGGATGGTCACCCCGGCCTCCTGCACCACCTCCTCGCTGGCGAAGATCCGCGCACCGGTGCGCAGGGCGAGCGCGATGGAGTCGGAAGGCCGCGCGCTGACCTCGACGCCATTGGAGAAGACCAGGTCGGCGAAGAAGATGCCATCGCGCAGCGACACGATGTTCACCGTGCGCAATCCCACTCCGAGCGCGTCGAGCACGTCCCTGAAAAGATCATGCGTCAACGGCCGCGGAGGGGGCTCCTCGGCCTGGGCCATGGCAATCGCCGTGGCCTCCGTCATACCTATCCAAATCGGTAGATATCGCTCCCCGTGCGCCTCCTTGAGCAAGACGATCGGCTGGTTGGTGGGCATCTCGACCCGGACGCCCACGACCTCCATCTGCAACACGGGCTGCTCCGTATCCTTGTCGCGGGCCCCGCGCCGGCCGGACCGCCGCCGACGCCCGCTCACTGGTCAACCACTGGTGGTAGGTCACCGAAATTCAACGTAACACTCACCGGAGCCCGAATGGCGCGCCGGGAGGTCAACGTCCGAGAACCCCCCGAACCTGGGCCCGCACCAGCGCCGCGTGGATGTCCAGCAGCAGGCCGGACATCTCCCTGGCGGCCTCGTCGGCCCGGTCGATCGCGCCGGGGGCGCGGCGGCGCAGCAGCGGGGCCACGGCCTGTTCCACCAGGGCCACCTCGCGCTCGGCCGCGGCCCGGACCGCGCGCAGGTGACGGGCGTGCAGCCCGAACGCGGCCAGCCGGCCCACACTGCGGGCCACGGCGAGCGCGTCGGCGTCATAACGGCGGGCGACTGCGGCGACCAGCCCGAAGTCCTCCAGCTCGTTCAGCGTCTCCTCGTCGATGCCGGCGGCCGCGAGCAGCTCCCCCCGGTCGAGGCGTACCTCCTGGGTCCGCTGCGGCTCCTGCACCGCTCTGGGGCGCGTCTGGAGCCGGTCGTCGCGGTCGGCGGCCGCAAGGTGGTCCTTGATGACGCGCAGCGGCAGATAGCGGTCACGCTGCTCGGTGAGGATGTACCGCAGGCGCTCGACGTCGGCGTGGGTGAACTTGCGATAGCCGGAGGGGCTGCGCTGCGGCTCGATCAGCCCCTCGCCCTCCAGAAAGCGGATCTTGGAGACCGTGATGTCGGGGAACTCGCCCCGCAGCAGGGCGATGACGTCCCCGATGCTCATGTGCGACCGGGCGGCCTGCGCGCTCATGGCCCTCCAGCGCCCCTGGTGAGGAACACCAGGCGGAACTTGCCGATCTGCACCTCGTCTCCGCCGTGGAGCGGCACCTCTTCGATGCGCTCGCGGTTGACGTAGGTGCCGTTCAGGCTGCCGACGTCGCGCACCACGAAACCACCGGGGTGCAGATGGAACTCCGCATGTCTGCGTGACACCGAGATATCGTCCAGGAAGATGTCGCTGTCGGGGTGGCGACCCGCCGTGATCAGCTCGTGGCCGAGCATGAACCGGCTGCCCTGGTTGGGGCCGCGCATCACCACGAGCAACGCCTGGCCAGGGGGCAACTGCTCCACGGCCGCCCGCTCGGCGAGGAGCGCCTCCCCCGTCTCGGCCTCATATGCCTCGATGCCCGCGAGCGAGATCGTCGACGTGGTGTCGCCGGCCGTATCCGCTCGGGTCAGCGGCGACCCGCACCGCGAGCAGAATCGGGCATCCTCGGGGTTGGCATGACCGCACTGCGTGCAGTAGACGCTCGGCATCGATCGGCTCGGCCTCCTACCGCGAAGACGCGGTCACGGTGCTGACGGTGCGCGCCTCGCTCTTCGTTTCTCAAACGTTCCTCGGACTGCGAATGCCGCAACTTACGCTGATGAGACTCAAAGGTCAAGGCGGGCCGGACGGTGGGTTCGGACGGGACAAAGCTACCGCTGCGCACGCCTCTTGGTCCATGCCGCCGCGCCGTTCTGCATGATCGGCCCGCAATCGTGACAAGACCCCCAGCCGCCGCCGCGTCATGCGCCGGCGGCCCGCTCGACCACCCGTGCCCAGTGTTCGAGCAGGCTCTGCGCGGTGTCCATGTCGTGCGCCTCGGCCCACAGGTGGGTGACCGGCTCGCTGGGGTCGGGCAGCATGAGCGCCCAGCCCCCGTCGTCGTCCACGACCCTTACGCCGTCGGTGGTGTCGATGTGGTGGCCCTCGGCCGCCTCGATGACCGACCGCATCACCGCGCCCTTGGCCGCCCACGGCGTCGGCACGGTACGGCGGAGCAGCCTGGCCTCGGGGATCCGCGCGTCGATCCTGCTCAGCGACAGCCTGGTGCGCGCCACCAGCCCGAGCAGCCGCATGAAGACCGCGATCCCGTCCACGGTCGGCCCGAACTCCGGCACCACGAACCCGCCCCGGCCGTCGGCCGCGAAGACCATGCCCTGCCCCGCCGCGGCGCTGGTCAGCTCCTCCACGGCGGTCGCCGTCCACTGCACCTGCACGCCGTGGAACCGGCAGACCTGCTCGGCCACGCGGGTGGTCGTGACCGGCAGGGCGACCCGGCCGCCGCGGCGTTCGGCGGCCACCAGGTCCAGCACCACCAGCAGGGCCCGCTCCTCGCTGATGAGCTGGCCCTTCTCATCGACCAGGGCGACCCGCTCGCCGACCGGGTCGAACCGGACCCCGAACGCCGCCCGCGAGGAGGACACCAGCTCGGCCAGCCGCTGCAGGTCGCGGCGGCGCTCGGCCAGCGTCTCGGTCGGGGAGGCGTCGTCGAGCCGGGCGTTGACGGTCAGCACATCGACCCCGACCCGGCCCAGCAAGGTCGGCATGACCAGCGATGAGGTGCCGCCCGCGCAGTCGATCACCACCTTCATGTCCGCGCCCCGCACGCCGCTCATGTCCACGCAGCGCAGCAGCTCGTGGGCGTAGTCCTCCACGGCCCTGGCCGGGAAGCTCAGCTCGGCGATCTCGCCGGGGAAGGCCCGCCGGAACTCCTGGCGGGAGAAGACCCGCTCGACCTGCCGCTGCGCGCCCAGCGACAGGTCCGCGCCCTGGTCGTCGGTGAAGACGATGTCCACGCTCTGCGGGTCGCCCGAGGTGGTGCGCACGGCGATGCCGCCGACCGCGCCGGTCCGTGAGGTGTGGAAGCGCGCCACCGGCAGCGGGGCCGCCTCCAGGTCCAGTACGTCGATGGCCCCGGCGTTCAGCGCGCTCACCACCGCACGCTTCAGCGCCCTGGCGGCCCGCGAGGAGTCGCGTGAGGTGACCACCGAGGTGCCCTTCTTCAGGGTGGTGGCGTAGGCGCTGGCCAGCCGTACGCACAGCTCGGGGGTGATCTCGACGTTGACCAGGCCGCTCACGCCGCGCGGGCCGAACAGGCTGCGCTGGCCGCGCGACTCCCAGATGACGCTGGTGTTGACCACCGCGCCGGCCTCGATGGTCTTGAACGGGTAGATCTTCACTCCGGAGGAGACGTACGCCTCCGCCTCGATGATGCACTCGTCCCCGATGACCGCGCTCTCCTCGATCCGCGCGCCGGTCATCACGTCGGTGTTCTTGCCGATGACGCAACCGCGCAGGTTGGCGCTCGGCCCGATGTAGACGTTGTCGTGGACGACCGCGCGGTGCAGGAAGGCGCCCTCGCGCACGACCACGTTGCTGCCGAGCACGGAGTACTCCCGCAGCTCGGCCCCGGCCTCGACCTTGGCGTAGTCGCCGATGTAGAGGGGGCCCTTGAGCACGGCGTCGGCGTCCACCGAGGCGCCCTCGGCGACCCAGACGCCCGGCGACATCTCGAAGGCGCCGATGTCCAGCTTGACCCAACCGGACAGGGCGTCGCACTGGGCCTTGAGGTAGCTCTCGTGGGTGCCGATGTCCTCCCAGTAGCCGTCGGCGACGTAGCCGTACAGGGGGGCGCCGCGGTCGAGAAGGCGCGGAAAGACGTCGGCCGACCAGTCCACCGCCCGGCCGGTGTCCACCTCGTCCAGGACCTCGGGCTCCATCACGTAGATGCCGGTGTTGACGGTGTCGGAGAAGACCTGTCCCCAGGTGGGCTTCTCCAGGAAACGCTGGACCTTGCCCTGGTCGTCCACGATGACGATGCCGAACTCCAGCGGGTTGGGCACCCGTTTGAGGCCGATCGTCACCAGTGCCCCGTTGTCGCGGTGGAAGCGGATCATGTCGGTGAGGTCGATGTCGGTGAGGGCGTCGCCGGAGATCACCATGAAGCGGTCGTCGCGCAGCCTGTCCGCGGCGTTCTTCACGCTCCCCGCGGTGCCCAGCGGCATCTCCTCGGTCGCGTAGTAAAGGCTCATCCCCAGCTCCTCGCCGTCGCCGAAGTAGTTGCGGATGAGCGCGGCGAGGAACTGGACGGTGACGACCGTCTCGGTGAGCCCGTGCCTGCGCAGCAGGCGGAGCACGTGCTCCATGATCGGGCGGTTGACCACGGGGAGCAGGGGCTTGGGCTGGTTGGCGGTCATCGGCCGCAGCCGCGTCCCCTCCCCGCCTGCCATCACGACTGCCTTCACGGATCACCCCTTTTGTGCGGTCTTTGCTCCTTTTACGAGCTGGCGCACCTGTACCACATACAACGCTCCCGCCCACCAGTACAGACCTGTTCCCCAGATGGCGAACGCCCAGCCGAACACCGCGGCGGGGACCGAGTACCAGCCGGTGTGGGAGGCCAGGAACAACAGGGGGAACGCGTACAGCAGATTGGCCGTGGCCGCCTTGCCCAGGAAGTGGACGGGCAGCGCGGGGCCGTACCCCAGCCGGCGCAGGATCGGCGGCACGATCGCCAGGAGCAGCAGGTCGCGCAGCGGGATGCCCACCGCCAGCCACCAGGGGATGATCTCCCGCATGGCCAGCCCGAACAGCGTGGCCAGGATGTAGAGGCGGTCGGCCAGCGGGTCGAGGATGCGGCCGAGCCTGCTGGTCTGGTTCCAGGCGCGGGCGAGTTTGCCGTCCAGCCAGTCGGAGAACCCGGCGAGCGCGAGCAGCCCGATCGCCCAGGCGTCGGCCTTCGGGCCGAGCACCAGCCACAGGAAGACCGGCACACCGAGCAGGCGGGCCAGGCTCAGGGCGTTGGGGACCGTCCAGATGCGATCCTCGGCTGAATTCACGCTCACGGTGCCGACCCTACTGTTCGGCCTGCTGACGCGCGTGCGTGGCCCGCCGCCCGTCGTACGGCGAAGCGCCCGTGGCCCGATCGGCGCGGCCGGAACGCCATGTCCGGTCCCCGGAGTCGATACCCTCATGCCATGCGCCGCGACGCCGCCCTCTTCCTGACACAGTTCGTGCGGTCCCCCGCCCTCGTGGGCGCGGTCGCGCCCAGTTCTCGGGCGCTGGCCCGCAGTGTCACCGCCCCCGTCCCCGAGACCGGCGACCCCGTGGTGGTCGAGCTGGGCCCCGGCACGGGCCCGTTCACCGCCGAGATCCAGCAGCGGCTCGGCGGCCGCGGCCACCACCTGGCCGTGGAGATCAACGAGCCGATGGCCCGGCGGCTGATCGGCCGCTACCCCGGCGTGGACGTCGCCATCGCCGACGCCGCGTCGCTGCCCACACTGCTGGCCGAACGCGGCCTCGGCCAGGCCGACGTGATCGTCAGCGGGCTGCCCTGGGCGGCGTTCTCCCGGGCGCTGCAGCTCCGGCTGCTGTCGGCCGTGCTCAAGTCGATGACGCCGGAGGCGGCGTTCACCACGTTCGCCTACGTGCACGCCCTGCCGCTGTCCCCGGCGCAGAGGTTCCGCAGGCTGCTGAACGACACCTTCGAGGAGGTCGTGCCGGGCCGCACGGTGTGGGGCAACCTGCCGCCCGCCTTCGTCTACACCGCCCGCCGCCCGCGTTCCGTGGACTGACGCCGGGTCAGCCCCGCCGGAAGTCCGGCGGGCGCTTCTCGCGCACGGCCCGCACGCCCTCGCCGATGTCCGGCCCGGTGAACCCGAGGAACTCCAGCGCGAGCGAGGCGTCGAAGGCCGGGCCCGCCTGGCGGAGCCAGTTGTTCAGCGCGTACTTCGTCAGGCGGATCGCCTCGGCCGGGCCCTCGGCCAGGCGGACCGCCACCGCCAGCGCCCGCTCGTGCACCTCGTCGTCATCGGCGCACAGGCTCACCAGCCCCATCCGCTCGGCCTGCTCGCCGGTGACCGGCTCGCACAGCAGCAGGTGGTACTTCGCCTTGGCCATGCCGCACAGCAACGGCCAGATGATCGCCGCGTGGTCGCCCGCCGCCACGCCGAGCCGGGTGTGCCCGTCGATGATGCGGGCCCCGCGCGCGGCCACCGAGACGTCGGCGAGCAGCGCCACGGCCAGACCCGCGCCCACCGCGGGCCCCTGGATGGCCGAGACGATCGGCTTGGAGCAGTTGATCACGTTGTAGACGATGTCGCGGGCCTCGCCCAGGATGCGCATCCTGGTGGCGTGGTCGCGGGTCATCTCCTCGATCATGGAAAGGTCGCCGCCGGCGGAGAACGCCTCGCCCTCGCCTCTGATCAGCACGGCCCGCACGGAGTCGTCGGCGTCCACGTCCCGCCAGATCCCGGCAAGCTCGCGGTGGCCGGTCATGTCCACGGCGTTGCGCCTGCGCGGCTCGCTGATCACGATCCGCAGCACGCCGTCGGCCGCCCAGTCGATCTTCAGACGCTCGTACCCGCCGAAGCCCGTCACGGTCGAACCCTAGCAACCACCCGCTCTCAGGGCCGGGCCGCGTCCACCAGGGCCTCGAAGACGCGGTTGTCCTCGCCGCGCTCGGGGTGCCACTGCACGCCCACGCCGAACCGGTGCCCCTGCAACTCCACGCCCTCGACGATCTGGTCATCGGCCCAGGCCACGGCGAGCAGCCCGCTGCCGAGCCGCTTGACCGCCTGCCGGTGCGGCGCGCTCACCTCGATCCGGTCGCCGATCGCCTTGCCGAGCCTGCTGGACACGCTGACCTGGATGACGTGCGGGGTCTGGGCCTCGTGCCGCTCGTGCCCGACCGCCTCGGGCAGCCGTCCGATCAGGCTGCCGCCCTGGGCGACGTTGAGGACGTGCATGCCCCGGGCGATCGCCAGCACCGGGACGTCGGCCTCCACGGCGGCGCGGGCGAGGGCCAGCTCGAACCGGTCGCGGTGCGGCTGAAGGTCCTCGGCGTCGGCGGCGTCCTCGGCGGGGGGCTCGCCGTACAGGGTGGGGTCGATCGCGGTCCCGCCCGCGAGTACCAGGCCGTCCAGGCCCCGGACGTAGTCCTCGGCCAGGTCGGGGCGCAGGGGTGGCACCACGACCGGGGCTCCGCCCGCCTTCGTCACCGCCTTCCCGTAGGAGGGGGGCGACAACACCGCCTCACGAACCCAGACGCCCCAGCGGGCGGCTTCGAGGTAGGCGGTGATACCGATGAGCGGTCGGGACATGCGTTCTCCAGGGGAATGCGCGAGGTCGTACCCGCCCGGCGCCGGGCGAACCCACCCCATTCCAGCGACTATCTCATCATTGCGCACACTATTTCGGGCATGTCACAGATCTCGGATATCAGTCCCGTCACTTCCGGCACACCCGTCACGCGCGGCCACGATGCGCCCGCACCTTGTGGCGATTGCCGCAGTGCTCCATCGCGCACCAGCGGCGACGGCCGGGCCGGGAGGTGTCCACGAAGATCAGGTGACAGTTGTCCGAGGCGCACTCACGCACCCGCCCGGCGGCGGGCCCGGTGAACAGCTCCACCGCATCACGAGCCACACTGGCCAGCACCCGCTCCCCGGTGATCGGCCCGCCCCAGCCGAAATCGCCACCGGGTTCGATGCGCGGCGCCAGCGACGGCACGGCGGCCATCGCATTGACGATCTCCACATCCGGCCCTTGCCCGGGGGCGGCCGGTTCGGAGGGCGGTCGAAGGGCGGCGGTCTCCTCGCGGACGTGGGCCGACGTGAGGCGCCACAGGGCGTCCCTCAGTGCCCTGGCGCGCTCCACGTCGGCCGGTCCGGCCTCTACCAGCGCGGGATCCACCCGCAGCCGTGAGCGGCCCGCCCAGGCCGCGAGATCGGCCGGTGTGTGCAGCACTTCGTACCGTGCCCACCGCCCCGGCCCGCCGGTGGGCAGCAGCTCCAGGCACAACGCCCCCGGATCGAACCGGTAGGCGACGCCCTCCCTGGTGTGCAGGATCAGCCCCGCCACGTACTCCGTCACGTAACCACAATAAATGGTTACACCAAGCCCCATCCGCCCGGCACCTGGGCCGCCTGGGCCGCCTGGGCCGCGCGTGGGGCCAGGAAAGACCGGACGGCATAAGCAATTGTGAATTTTATTCTCACAAATATTCACCCTCCCGATTACGCCAGATATTTCGATAGGCCCCTTGTCCGGGTCCGTCCGGAGTGTCACACTCGAAAATCGAGCGTTCGGGGCCGGGACCACCGTGCGCTCGTTCACCCGGAACCACACGACAGGTGCGGCACCAACGCCACCGCACCCCACTTCGACCAGGCAGGACACGGCCGATGGGCATCACCGGCCGCCTGCGGCCGAAAATGATTCATCCAGGGTGGGGGTTTTCGGGAAATGCAGTTCGATCCACGTCCGGTCAAGGAGAGTTTCGCGCTCATCGAGCCCGCGGCGGTGCGGGCCATCGCCTATTTCTACGGCCACCTGTTCGCCGCGCACCCGCGACTTCGGGCGCTGTTCCCGCCCGCCATGAACGTTCAGCGGGAGCGTCTGTTCCGGGCGCTCACCCGGATCGTGTGGAGCCTGGACTGCCCGCCGGGCCTGACGACGGACCTGGCACGACTCGGCTGCGACCACCGCAAGTACGGCGTCACCCCCGCCCACTACGCCGCCGTGGGGGACGCGCTACTGGCGACCGTCCGCCGGTTCGCGGCGGAGGCGTGGTCGCCGGAGGTGGAGCGGGCGTGGGCCGCCGCGTACGCGACCGCCGCCGAGATCATGATCGAGGCGGCGGCGGCCGACACCTCGCCGCCCTGGTGGCCGGCCGAGGTCATCGGCCATGAGCGGCGCACCCGCGACATCGCCGTCCTCACGCTACGGCCCGCGCTGCCGTTCCCCTTCCTGCCCGGCCAGTACGCCACGGTGCAGACGGCCAGGTGGCCCCGCGTGTGGCGGGCGTTCTCCATCGCCAACGCCCCGCGCGCCGACAACACGCTGCGCCTGCACGTACGCGCGGTCCCCGGCGGCTGGGTCTCCACCACCTTGACCCGCCGTACCCGCGTCGGCGACACGCTGATGCTCGGCCCGGCACGAGGCACCATGACCGCCCCGGCCCCCTCCGGCCGCGACATACTGGCCGTGGCCGGAGGCACCGGCCTCGCCCCGCTCAAGGCGATCATCGAGGCCGTCATCGCCGCAGATTCCCCTCGCCCCCGCGTCCACCTGCTGTACGGCGCCCGCAGCGGCGGCGAGCTGTACGACCTGCCGGACCTGATCCGCATGCGCGCCCGATCTCCCCGATTACAGGTGCTCCCGGTGGTCTCGGCCGAACCCGCCTACGAGGGCCTGCACGGCACCCTGCCCGACGTGATCGGCCACTTCCCCTCCTGGCGCGACCACGACGCCTTCGTGTGCGGCCCGCCCGCCATGGTCGGCCAAGCCGTACGACGGCTACGCCAGGACGGCATGCCCCCCGACCACATCCACCACGACCGGCACCCCGAAGAACACTGACCCCCATCGCCCCCTGCCGGCCGGCCGCGATACGGCGGAAGGCCAGGTGTTTCGGATGGTGCCTGGGCGCCGGCGTTCAGGCTTTAGTGACATGCCGACGCCTGCCGTGGGCGGTGTGACCTGCTGGCGCCGCGTGCCTCGCGGGCAGAGCGAGAACACCTGGTCGCCTCCCGAATCACCACCCGGCATCGGACGACGCGATATGAGGGCATACCATCTCCGCCGCGACGGGCGTACCACCGGCGGCGGACCCAGGGCGTGTACGCCACGATCGGCACCCCACGGACCGATCACCGACCCGTGGGCCCCCGCCACCTCGTCGGATAGGACGTGAGGCCGGACCACGGCTGCGCCCGTACAGCAAATGGCCTGGTCGCCTGCGGTTTCGCCGTTCGGCGTGGCACGATGGGGCGTATCGCGTGAGGGCCGGGCCTCGTCGTTCCGGCTTGGCGACAGGGGGTAGGGAGGTCCGGTCGGAACCCACCTGCCCAACCCTGGAAGGAGACCTGGCACATGGGCGACGCACTCCTGGCCATCGGTACCCGCAAGGGGCTGTTCCTCGCCCGTTCCCGCGACGACGGTGCGTTCGAGGTCGATCCTGTCCGCTTTTCCACGATCGGCGTGCATGCCGTCGCCGTGGACCCCCGTGGGGCGGTGCCCCGGCTGCTCGCCGCGATCGAGTACGGCCACTTCGGCCCGTCCGTCATGTGGTCCGACGACCTGGGCGAGACGTGGCAGGAGGCCGATCGGCCGCCGGTCGCCTTTCCCGAGGACACCGGTGTCACCCTGACCAGGGTGTGGCAGCTTCAGCCGTCGCCGTCCGAGCCCGGTGTGGTGTGGGCGGGCGCCGAGCCGGGGGCGTTGTTCCGCAGTGAGGACGGCGGGCGGACGTTCGCCCTCTGCACCGGCCTGTGGAACCATCCGCACCGGCCGCAGTGGCAGCCGGGCGGCGGCGGGCTGTGCCTGCACACGGTGTTGCCGCACCCGGCCGACCCCCGGTCGATCGCCGTCGCGGTGTCGGCGGCCGGTTTCTACCGCAGCGCCGACGGCGGGGCCGGGTGGGAGGCCGCCAACCGGGGCATCCGTGTGCCGTTCCGGCCGGAGGGCGACCAGTATCCGGAGTTCGGTCAGTGCGTGCACAAGGTCGCGGCGCACCCCGGGCGGCCCGACCGGCTGTACCTGCAGCATCACTTCGGCGTCTACCGCAGTGACGACTTCGGCGCGAACTGGACCGCCATCGGCGGCGGCCTGCCCTCCGACTTCGGATTCCCCATCGTGGTGCATCCCGACCGGCCCGACACCATCTATGTGGTGCCGCTGGAATCGGACATGGACCGGGTCCCGGTGGGCCACCGCTACCAGGTGTACCGCAGCGACGACGCCGGAGACACCTGGACCGCGTTCGGCGAAGGACTGCCGCCCGGGCCGGTGCACGCCGCGGTGCTGCGCGACGCCATGTGCGCCTCGCCCGCCGGTATCTTCTTCGGCACCCGCGACGGCGAGGTGTACGCCTCCCGCGACGACGGCGAGACCTGGACGGTGATCGCCCGCCACCTGCCCGACGTGCTCACCGTGCGCGCGGCCGTGCTGTGACCCGGCCGCGCCCGCCGGTGGGTGTCAGGGGGCGACGCGGCCGTTGGCGACGAAGGCGGCGTGGGTGAGCGGCATCAGCTCCGCCCAGATCGCCTCCATCTTCTCGGCCACCATCTCGATCTCCCGCTGCGGGAACGACGGCACCGTGGCGTCCTCGCTCTTGGTGCGCAGCGACAGGAAGTGCATCAGCGCCCTGGCGTTGCAGGTCGCGTACATCGTGGAGAACAGCCCGACCGGCAGCACCGACCTGGCCACCTCCCTGGCGATGCCGGCCTCCAGCATCTCCTGATAGGCGGCGTAGGACTGGCGGTAGGACGACTCCATCACCTCGGTGACCAGCTTGTGCTGCTCGTCGGTGCCGTCGAGGAAGACGTAGCGCCCCGGCTTGCCCTCCTGCACCAGCTTGCGCGAGCGGCCGGGGACGTAGAACACCGGCTGCAACTCGCGATATCGGCCGCTCTCCTCGTTGTAGGACCACACCCGGTGCCGGTGGAACTCGCGGAAGACGAAGATCGGCGCGCTGATGAAGAAGGTCATCGAGTTGTGCTCGAACGGGCTCCCGTGCCGGTCGCGCATCAGGTAGTTGAGCAGCCCCTTGGACCGCTCGGGGTCTTTGCGCACCTCGTCGAGCGACTGCTCGCCACGGGTGGACACCCGGGCCGCGAACAGCACATCGGTGTCGGCGGCGCTGTGTTTGACCAGCTCGACCGTCACATCGTCGCGGAAGCTCGGCGCGTTTTCCTCTGCCACGTGGGGACCTTTCCTCACCGGGTCGTTGGGCCTCGCCCAGCCTATCGACCGCCTCCGACAGTTCCGGCGAGGCCGCAGCTCACAGGCGGTAGACGCGCCGCGCGTTGCCCGCGCCGATCATGTGCGCGACCCGGGCGGCGTCGGCCGCGCTCCACTCTCCCTCCCCGATCCGGACGGCCAGCGCCCGCGCCAGCCCCCGCCGGTAGTACAGCGCACCCAGGTGGCACGTCTCGGCCACCCCGTAACAGTCGCTGCTGAACATCTGCTTGTGGAAGGGGACCAGCTCCAGGAGTTCGTCCACGATCGCCGCCGACCCGGCCGCCGTGTGCGTCAGCGCCAGCCCGAGGTCCACGTAGACGTGCGGGTACACGCTGGCCAGGTAGGCCGCCTGCCGGTGGAAGGGGTAACAGTGCAGCAGGATCAGCGGCACCCCGCCGGGTTGCAGGGCCCTGATGAAGCCGGTCAGCAGCGCAGGGTCGGCCCGGTGCAGGTCGATGTCGGGGTCGCCGTACCCGCAGTGGAACTGCACCGGCAGCGACCGCTGCCTGGCCACGTCCACGCCGCTCCACAGCAGGTGGCGCAGCAGCACCGGGTCGGTCAGCCGGGCCTTCGGGTCGGCCAGCCGCCGTCCGGCCGCGGCGACCACCGCGCCCCGGCCGGGCCGTTCGATGTCGAAGTCCAGGCCATAGCGGTAGGCGATGACGGTCTTCAGGCCGACGGCCCGCGCCGCGGCGGCGGCCAGGGCCTCGGCGAGGGCGCCGGGGTACTCCGCCGCGCCGCCGACCGACCGGGCGACGGTCTCCTCCACCCGTTCCAGCCGGACGATCTCATCGGCGGCGGCGCCGCCCAGCCTGCCCATCTCGGCGGCCGACAGCAGCCCGGCGCCGTTCAGGCCGGTGTCGACGAGGAAGGCGACGATCCCGGCCTGGCGCAGCAGCCGCCGGTTGACCTCGGCGGCGCCCAGCTCGGCGCGCCGCGCCAGGTACACCGCGGGCGGCGCGTGCGGCGCGAGGTCCAGTACGGGCGCGCACCAGCGGCGAATGGCCGCGCCGATCGGGGTGTCGAAGTGCGTCGTACCGGGCGGGGCGGGCGTGGCGGCCTCGGTGATCAGCAGCTCGAAGGCGGCCCTGCCGAGGTCGTCGCGGCGTACGCCGTGGCAGTGGTGATCGACCAGCGGCGCGAGCAGCGCCTCGCGCACCGCGTCGGGCAGCGGCGGGCCGGGGGGCAGGTCGTCGGCGGGAGGCATGCGGCAACTCCAGTGGCGCGGCGGCACCGGGGCGGGTATTGGGACCAGGACGCGCAAGGAGCCTAATGCCGCCGACCCGGCCGGCGGGCACGGACGCGCGGGCTCACCACCCACACTCCCTCCACACCCCTGGCGCCACCAGCCCGACCGGGAGCGCGGACACGCACAGTCGCCGCCTGCGCCCCTTGCCGTCCCCAGTGCCGAGGCGGCCTGGCCAGGAGGGCGCGGACATATGGCCTCACCATCGACACCTGCTCAACGCCCATAGTGCCGCAGACCCGAGCGAGGCGCGGACCTACCGGCTCACCGCCTGCGCCCCTTGCCCTCCCACGCGCCAGGAGGGCTCGGACGTACGAGCCCGCCACCGACGCCTCCTCCACGCCCCGGTACGGCTGACCCGGCCGAAGGCCCGGGCATACGAGGCAGCTCCCCCCTTCCCGTCCCTAGCGGCGGGGGTGCGGACGTAGGGGCTCGCGCCGAGGCCCATAGTGCCGCTCGCGGACGCGGGAGGCAGCCGCCCGCTCCCCTGGCCCCCTAACGCCGGGAGGGCCCGCCGCCTCCGGGGTCCTGGTGCCGTTGGGCCGAGTGGGGGGCGGGATGTACGGGTTTGGGGCCTCCAGGGGCTTGGTGCAGGGGGCGCGGGCGGGTGGGCGGCGCCCCCTGTGGGCGGGGTTAGCGGCGGGCCAGGCGGAGGACGTTGGCGATGATCTTGGCTCCGGCGCCGCCCTCGGTGGTGAGGATGGACTCGGGGTGGAACTGTACGGCGAAGCGGCGGTTGGGCGGGTCCTCGATGGCCATGACCGCGCCGTCCGGGGTGCGGGCCGTCGTGGTGAAGCCCCTCACCCCCGACTGCGTGGCGTGCAGCGAGTGGTAGCGGGCCGCGGTGAACTCCGCGGGCAGCCCCTCCAGCAGCAGGCTCTCCCCGATGCGGCCGACCCGGCCGCGCTTGCCGTGCTCGGGGGTGGCCAGCAGGGAGAGCTCGCCCCCCGCGTGCTCCACCATGGCCTGCAACCCGAGGCAGACGCCGAACACCGGCAGCTTCCTGGCGTACAGCTCGCCGACCAGCGCCGAGCAGCCGAAGTCGGACGGCCAGCCCGGTCCCGGGGACAGCACGACCAGGTCGGGGGCCATCTCGTCGAGCGTCTTGGTGGGGAAGCCGTGCCGCAGGGTCACCACGTCGGCGCCCTGCTGGCGGAAGTAGTCGGCCAGGGTGTTGACGAAGGAGTCCTCGTGGTCGACCAGCAGCACCCGCATGCCCGCGCCGGGGGCCTCGGCCGCCGGGTCGGGGGCGGTGGTCCGCTCGGCGGCGGAGCCCACCGTGGCGAGCGCCGCGAGCAGGGCGCTGGCTTTGAGTTCGGTTTCGCGTTCCTCGGCGGCCGGGTCGGAGTCGTACAGCAGGGTGGCCCCGGCGCGGACCGCGGCGATGCCGTTCCTGATCTGCGCGGTGCGCAGGGTCAGCCCGGTGTTCATCGAGCCGTCGAAGCCGAGTACGCCGACCGCGCCGCCGTACCAGCGGCGGGTGGTGGCCTCGTGGTCCTCGATGAACTGCATGGCCCAGGTCTTCGGCGCGCCGGTGACGGTCACCGCCCACATGTGGGTGAGGAAGGCGTCCAGGGCGTCGAAGCCGGGGCGTAGCCGGCCCTCGATGTGGTCCACGGTGTGGATCAGACGGGAGTACATCTCGATCTGGCGGCGGCCGATGACCTGGACGCTGCCCGGGACGCAGATCCGCGACTTGTCGTTGCGGTCGACGTCGGTGCACATGGTCAGCTCCGACTCCTCCTTGACGCTGGAAAGGAGGGTGCGGATGGCCTCGGCGTCCTCGACCGGGTTGCTGCCGCGGGCGATCGTGCCGGAGATGGGGCAGGTCTCGACACGGTCGCCGGTGACGCGGACGAACATCTCCGGCGAGGCGCCCACCAGGTGCTCGCCGTCGCCCAGGTTGAACAGGAACTCGTACGGGGCCGGGTTGATCTTGCGCAGCACGCGGTAGAAGCCCGCGGGGTCGGCGCAGGGGGCGTGGAAGACCTGGCCGGGGACGACCTCGAACAGGTCGCCGCGGACGAACCGCTCCTTGGCCGCCGCGACGACCTCCGCGTACGTCCCGCGCTCGGGGTCGTCGGGCACCACGGACGGCGTCGCGGGCAGCGGGATCGTCTCCCCCGTCCGCGCGAGCCCGTGCGTGGACATGCCGTCCACGGTGAACTCGTAGCGGTACTCCTTGCTGGTCTCCCGCTTACGGTCGATGACGGTCACCCGGTCGGGCAGGTGCAGCACCAGGTCGCGCTGGTCGGCGGGGCGGGACAGCACCTGCCGGATCGGCTCGAACTGGAAGGCCAGGTCGTAGCCGAAGGCGCCGTACAGGCCGAGGTTGCCGTCCGTGCCGTGGAACGCCGAGATCACCTCGCGGATGGCGGTGAAGACGGTCGGGCGGCGGCTGCGCATCTCCTCAGGGAGCAGGTCCTCGGAGTCGGCGACGTGCACCTCGACGTGGTCGGCCGAGGGCTCGCCGGTCGGCTTGCCGGCCGCCAGCAGGCAGGTGGCCACGACCGGGAGGACCACGCGCCCGCGCTCGTTCAGCGCGCGAGCCGAGACCCTGCGCCCCCTGGCCACGATCTCCAGGCACGGATCGACGTAGGCCAGGTGCCAGCGGCTGTAGCGGCCCGGGTACTCCATGCCCGAAGACAGCACGCCGCCGCGGCGCTCGCCGAGGGCGTCCACGATCTCGTCGAGCACCGTCTCCGGCACATCGGCCGTTGCGACCTCGACACCGACGCCGCCGTCGGTGGTATATCGGCTGACTTGCACGTTCGCGCCCCTTCGCTGGTCAAGACCTGGTCCACGGTGAGGGACCGGCCGAGCAGATGCCCCGGGGGCGGACATGTGGACGGCCGCCGACTCGGGGCGGCCGTTCTCACTCGCGAATGCGAAACCTAGCGCCGCCTATGAGCGGCGCCACCACTGCCTGGATGGACGGGTTCGCATGGCGTACAGGGTAGCGGTGGCAGACGTGATCTTGCAACGCGCCGCGCCGCCCCCGTCCCAGGCGGCAGTCACCCTGTCAGTGCTCCTTGACAGTGTGACAAGGGCGCGGTCGCCGCTCAGCGCGCCGACGCCACCGCTCACCGATTGCCACCCGCGTTCTAACCGTCCGTAACCTACGCTCCGGTCAGCCCCTGTCTCCCGTCTCCGTCGGCAAGGAGATCGAGTTGAGCACATCGCACCACGATCGGCGTTCCGGGGAGCCCCCCGCGAGGAGCGACGCGAGCCCCTGGAACCGGCTGCTCGTCCTCCCCGTCGTTCTCCCCCTGCTGCCGTTCCTGTACAACGCGGAGGAGCCGCGACTGCTGGGCTTCCCGCTCTTCTACTGGCTGCAACTGGCGTTCATCCTCGTCGGAGTGACCACCACCACGATCGTCTACCGGGCGACGCGGAGGAGGAACGGCCGATGAGCGAGCACCTCACCGAGATCATCGTCTTCACCGTGCTGTTCCTGGTGGTCAGCGGCATGGGATTCGTCGCCGCCCGCTGGCGGCGGCCACAGGACCTGGCCAGCCTCAACGAGTGGGGGCTCGGCGGGCGCAACTTCGGGGCCTGGATCACCTGGTTCCTGGTGGGCGGCGACCTCTACACCGCCTACACCTTCGTCGCGGTGCCGGCGCTGGTGTTCGGGGCGGGCGCGATGGGGTTCTTCGCGGTGCCCTACACGGTGATCGTCTACCCGATGGTGTTCCTGGTGCTGATCCGGCTGTGGTCGGTCTCGCACGTACACGGGTTCGTCACACCCGCCGACTTCGTGCGGGCCCGGTTCGGCTCCCCGACGCTCGCGCTGCTGGTGGCGGTGACCGGGATCGCGGCGACCATGCCCTACATCGCGCTGCAACTGGTCGGGATCGAGGCGGTGCTGAAGGCGATGGGCGTCACCGGCCACCTGCCCATCGTGATCGCCTTCGCGATCCTGGCCGCCTACACCTACCGCTCGGGGCTGCGCGCCCCCGCGCTGATCGCGTTCGTCAAGGACACGCTGATCTACCTGGTCATCCTGGTGGCGATCATCTACATCCCGGCGCGGCTCGGCGGCTGGGGCGCGATCTTCGGCGCGGCCCAGGAGAAGTTCGCGGCCACGCCCGCCAAGGGCGACGGGGTGCTGCTCGGCGCGGGCAACCAGTGGCAGTACGTCACGCTGGCCCTCGGCTCGGCGCTGGCGCTGTTCCTGTACCCGCACAGCCTCACCGGCGTGCTCGCCTCGCGCAACCGCGACGTGATCAAACGGAACATGTCCGCTCTGCCCGCCTACAGCCTGCTGCTCGGCCTGATCGCGCTGCTCGGCTACATGGCGATCGCCGCCGGGGTGCGGCCGGTCGGCGGCGACTCCAACACCGTGGTCCCGCAGTTGTTCGACATGATGTTCCCCGACTGGTTCACCGGGGTGGCCTACGCCGCGGTGGGCATCGGCGCGCTGGTGCCCGCGGCCATCATGTCGATCGCCGCGGCCAACCTGTTCACCCGCAACGTCTACCGCGAGTACCTGCGCCCGGACGCCACCGACGCCCAGGAGGCCCAGGTCTCCAAGCTGGTGTCGCTGGCCGTCAAGGTCGGCGCGGTGCTGTGCATCCTGCTGCTCGACCTGCAGTTCGCGATCGACCTGCAGCTCATCGGCGGAGTGGTCATCCTGCAGACGCTGCCCGCGGTGGCGCTCGGCCTCTACACCCGCTGGCTGCACCCACGGGCCCTCATCGCGGGCTGGGCCGCCGGGATGGGGGCGGGCCTTTGGATGCTGTACACCATCGGCAACCCCGTCACCGGCAAGGCGCACTTCGCGGGGTCGGCGTTCCCGCTGTCCAACCTCGGCCTGGAGAGCCCGTCGACCGTGTACGCCGGGCTGCTGGCCCTGGCCGTCAACCTGGTGGTGGCCGTGGGGGGCACGCTGATCTGCCGGGCCGCCGGTGTGCCGCGCGGCGCCGACACCACCCGGCCCGACCACTACCACGCCGACGAGGGCGACCCCCGGGTCAAGGACCTCGACCTCGCCGGTTCCACCTGATCCCGAGCCCCTCCGGCCGTGCCCCGCAAAGGGCGCGGCCGGCCGCGTCTGCAAAACCCTAAATCCCTACCGTTTTAGTTGACAATCTGTGAAGCCCCTGCCTACCGTGCTCGCATGACGACCACAGGAACACTCAGGCATCCGCCCGCCGACGCCGCCGCCCCGCGCCTCACCGTCACGCCCATCGGCGGGCGGATCGGCGCGGAGATCGGCGGCGTACGCCTTTCCGGCGACCTGCCGCCCGCGCTCGTTGACGAGATCCGCGTCGCGCTGCTCCGGCACAAGGTGATCTTCTTCCGCGGCCAGGACCACCTGGGCGAGGCGGGCCAGGTGGCCTTCGCCCGGCTGCTGGGCGACCTGACCACCGCCCACCCGACCGTGCCCGCCCTGGACGGCAACACCCACATCCTGGACCTGGACTACCGGGGCGGGCACAAGGTGGACCGCTGGCACACCGATGTCACCTTCGTCGAACGCCCGCCGCTGGCCTCCGTGCTGCGCGCGCTGGACGTGCCCTCCGTCGGCGGCGACACGCTGTGGGCCAACACCGTCGCCGCCTACCAGTACCTACCGAAGGAACTACGTGACCTCGCCGACCGTCTCCGCGGCGTCCATACCAACGCCTACGACTATGTGCGCGTGGCCGCCTCCGACGACCCGGAGCGCAGCCGCCGCTACGCCGAGGTCTTCTCCTCGACGATCTTCGAGACCGAGCACCCCGTCGTACGCGTCCACCCTGAGACGGGTGAGCGCGCGATCCTGCTCGGCGACTTCGCCAAGCGCCTGGTGGGCCTGCCCGGCACCACCTCGACCGCGGTGATCAAACTGATCCAGGAGCACGTCACACAGGTGGAGAACACCGTGCGCTGGCGCTGGCGGGCCGGTGACGTGGCGATCTGGGACAACCGCGCGACCCAGCACCGGGTGGTGCACGACTTCGGCGACCGGCCCCGCAGGCTGCACCGGGTGACCGTCGCGGGCGACGTGCCGGTGGGCGTGGACGGACGGCGAAGCCGCGCGATCACCGGCGACGCCACCCGCTACACCACCTCGGCGGCCTGAACGGGCCGGGCGGGCCCGGCCCGCGAAAGCCGCCCCCGCCACCCGCCGCGTCCGTTCACTCCACGTCATCGACGTGCATCGCGGCCTCCTCGGCGCTGAAGCCGCCGCCGTCCGGGCCGACCTCCCTGGCGATCTCGTCCTTCTCGGTGTCGGCGCGCACCCCCTCGTCGGGCTCCACGAGCCGGCCCGCGGGACGCGGGGTGTCCCACACGGCGCCCGAGGGCTCCTCGGGCTGGGCGGGCCACTCGGGGTCGAGGCCCGCGTCCGGCTCGAAGGAGGTGTCCAGGTCCGAACCGACGCCGAGACCGCCCGTCTCGCTCAGCCCGTCGTCGGTCACCCCGGCGGGCCGCCCTGCGGGCTCGTCCCAGTCCGGGTCCGGTGGCGGCCCGGCCTCGCGTACGTCCTCCGGCGGCGCGCCCGGCGGGACGTCGCCGGGCGGGGCGATGTCGTCGCCCTCCAGCTCCCGCTCCGCCACCGTGCCGCCCTCCGGCGCGCCGCCGTCGAGCGGGCCGCCGAAGACCGCCTCCGGCTCGGGGGCCTCCCTTTCCAGGCGGCCGTCGAGCGATTCGCCCGCGCGCTGTTCCTCGCGCGTGGTGCCATAGTCCTCGACGGCCTCTGGGCGGTCGCCGGGCAGCGGGGCCTCCTGCGGGTCCACCGCCCACCGCGCCGCCGGCGTGCCGTCCTGGAGGTCGGGAATGCCCTCGTCCTCGGCGCGGGACCGAGGGTCCGGCTCGGGAATGTTCCTGCTCACGGCGACCTCCCTGATGTGCTTCCCCGTCACCCGCCTGCTGCCCCGCCGCCCGGAGGCGTAACGGGACCCGCCCGGGGATGCCGGAAGGTCAGTGCAGCGCCGCCTTGGCCGGCTCGGCGTCGACCGGGGCCGCGGGCGATCCGCGCAGCGGGTCCTCCCTGATGAACATCGCCAGCACCGGGATCAGCGCCGCGAACACGATGGCCCACCCGAACACGCCGGAGATCGCCGAGGCCAGCGACTCCAGGAAGCCGGTGCGCACCGGCGGCGGCAGCTGGGCCAGCGCGGCCGGGCTCACCTGGCCGCCCTGCGCGGCCAGCCGTTCCGCCGAGGGTCCGAGGCGGTCGGTCAGCCCGGCGACCAGCTGGTTGTTGAACACCGCGCCGAACAGCGAGACGCCGAACGACCCGCCGATGGACCGGAAGAAGGTCGCCGCGCTGCTGGCCACCCCGAGGTCCCGCTGCGCGACGCTGTTCTGCGCGATCAGCAGCGTGGTCTGCATCAAAAAGCCCATGCCAAGGCCGAGCACGGCGATGTACACGCTGGTCAGCCAGGTCGGCGTGGTCACGTCCTGGGTGGACAGCAACACCATGCCCACCGCCATCACCACGCCGCCGACCACCGGATAGACCTTGTACCTGCCCGTACGGGTGATCGCCCGGCCCACGATCAGCGAGACGACCATGGCCGCCGCCATCATCGGCAGCAGGAGCAGCCCGGAGTTGGTGGCCGAGGCCCCCTGGACGGTCTGCTGGTAGAGCGGCAGGAACGTGATCGCCCCGAACATCGCGAAGCCGAGTAGGAAGCCGAGCAGCGAGATCAGCGAGAAGTTGCGGATCTTGAACAGGCCCAGCGGCATGATCGGCTCGGCCGCCCGGAACTCGACCGGGACGAACGCCCCCAGCGCCGCGATCGCGACCACGGCCAGCCCGATGATCTGCGGGGACGCCCACTCGTACTGGTTGCCGCCCCAGGTGGTGATCAGGACCAGCGCGGTGATGCCGATGGAGAGCAGGATCGCGCCGACCCAGTCGATGCGGTGCTCGGTGCGGAGCTTGGGCAGTTTCAGCCGCAGCGCCAGGAGCAGCAGCGCCGCGCCGCCCAGCGGCAGGTTCACGTAGAACGCCCAGCGCCAGTCCAGGTGGTCGGTGATGAACCCGCCGACCAGCGGCCCGGCGATCATCGCCAGGGACATGACCCCGGCCATCATGCCCTGGTACTGCCCGCGCTCGCGGGGCGGGACGAGGTCGCCGATGATCGCCATCGCGGTGACCATGAGGCCGCCCGCGCCGAGGCCCTGCAGCGCGCGGAAGGCGATCAGCTCCGCCATCCCGCCGCCCGGCCCGCCGAACAGCGTCGATCCGGCCATGCCGCACAGGGCCGACCCCACCATGAACACCGCGATCGAGATCAGGAAGATGTTCTTCCTGCCGTACAGGTCGCCGATCTTGCCCCAGATCGGCGTGGAGACCGTGGTGCCGAGAATATAGGCGGTGACCACCCAGGACAGGTGGTCGAGGCCGCCCAGCTCACCGACGATGCGCGGCATCGCGGTACCGACGACCATGTTGTCCAGCATCGCCAGGACCATCGCCAGCATCAGCCCGGGCAGCACGATCATCACTTCCCGGCGCCGCCCGGGCATGGCCTCGGGTTCTTGTCTGGCATCCTTCACCGGTACACCCCCTAAAAGATCTTACTTACTTGCCGACCGGCTAGCTTACGGTATGCTGGACCCTAGAACGCTTACTTGCCGGCCGTCAAGTTAATAAGGAGGCAAACCCCAGACATGAGGGAAAGTTCCGACACTCGGCACCGAATCGAGCAGGTCGCTCTCACGCTCTTCAACGAGAAGGGCTACGAGGCCACGTCGCTGCGCGAGATCGCCGAGAAGCTGGGCGTGACCAAGGCCGCCCTGTACTACCACTTCAAGTCCAAGGACGAGATCGTGGCCGGCCTCGCCGAGACCCGCCTGGCACGCCTGCGCGGGCTACTGGACTGGGCGCGGTCGCAGCCCGCCACCCTGGAGACCCGCCGCGAGGTCGTCCGCCGCTACGCCGCCGACCTGCACGACCTGCGATACTCCGACGTGATGCGCTTCTTCGAGCGCAACCAGACGGCCCTTCGCGACCACCCCGTCACCCACAAGAACCGCGACACCATGATCGAGCTCAGCAAGGTGCTGCACTCGCCCGGCGAACCGCTCGCCACCCGGCTCAAGCGGACGATGGCGCTGTTCAGCCTGCACGCCGGTCACGTCTTCCAGATGGCCGAGGCGGGCGACCCGGAGGAGTACCGGCAGGCCGCCCTGGAAGTGGCACTGGAACTGGTCTCCGACTGACCCGCCGCCCCGCCACAGCACGTTTATCGGGACACACGCGGGCAGTTGCGAAGGCATGGAAGCGAGGATCGCGCTCCGACTGCCAAGGGACGCTTCGAGCGTCCCCTTCATCAGGCAACTCGTGGACGCGGCCCTGCGGACGCTGGGCGTGGTGCCGCCCATCCGCGACGACATCCGGATCATCCTGTCCGAGGCATGCTCGAATGTCGTCAAGCACGCCGCCCCGAGCAAGGAGTACACCGTCAGCGCCGCGCTCGACGAGGAGCACTGCACCATCAAGATCCTGGATCATGGCCAGGGCTTCGACCCCGGCACGATGAACCACCGGACCGTCCCCACGATCTCCGAACACGGCCGGGGCCTGCAGATCATGCGCGCCCTCGCCGACGACATGCACATCTCCAGCCACGGAGACGGCTCAGAGGTCAGCGTGGAGAAATCCCTGCGCTACGCCGAGGACGCCCCCGCCCGGACCCTGCACTACCCGCTGAACCACCATTGACCCGCTTGCCCGGACGCGCCGCCCGCGCGCCCGCCGACGGGCCGTGCCCGTTGGGGCGGAGCTCCGCCTCCGCCCGGCCGCCGGCCTTGGCCGCATCTTCTGAGCCCTGCTCGGCGGACGGCCTCGACTCCGGCACGGACAGGGTGACCGGCAGCGCGTCGCGCCTGGCCCGGCGGGTCGTGCCGGAAGCACCGGGCGCGGGGTGCGCCGCGCCGCGCCCGCCCCGATCGCCGAAGCGGAACAGACGGCCCGGGGCCCGGAAGACCGCGCGGAAGACGGAGCGGAACATCAGCACGATGAGCGCGGGCTCGGGCGCCTGCGGGCGTTCGAGACCTCCGGTCCGCTTGGCCAGCACGGCGAGCACCGCCAGCGTGATCAACGAGATGGCCCCCAGCGCCAGCGGGACCATCAGGAAGACCAGGGCAAGCGAGATGGCCGTCCCCACCATTTGCCACATCATCGCCGGCATCCTCCCTCGCACGCTCGAACGACGATGCTGCCCCCTTCAGACACCATTATTCGGCGTATGAACCCTATCAGCAGGTTGATCTCGCCCACTCGATCGCGTGCCCCGATTCCCCGGCCAGCGCGGCGAATCGGGTCGCGTCGCGCACGGCCGCACCGCCCTGGTCGTTGTTGAAGTAGACGTACACGGCGGCCTCCTGATCGGCCTCGTCGTTCCATGTCTCTCCAAGTCGCGTGATCCACCGGGCGAGCGACGCGTCGCCGTACGACGGCCACGGGCCCGCCGCCCCCTCGTGCAGGCGCAGATACCCCCACGGCGCGGTGCGCCACAGCGGCGTGAGCGCGTGTTCGCGCCGGTCGGCCCAGCACAGCGCGGCCCCGTGGGCCGCCAGCCCGGCGCGGACCCGCTCCCCTGCCGCACCCTCCCACCACGAAGGGTGCCGCGGCTCGACCGCCACGCGCACGCCCCGCGGAAAGCAGTCCAGGCAGCCGGTGAGCAGCCCGAGGTCGAGGCGCAGGGTCGGCGGAAGCTGGAGCAGGATCGGCCCGAGCCGGTCGCCCAGGCCCTCCGCCGCCCCGAGCAGCCGCTCGACCGGCTCGCGCGGGTCCTTCAGCCGTTTGGTGTGGGTGAGGTAGCGGCTGGCCTTCACGGCCATCACGAAACCCTCGGGGGTGCGCTCGCGCCAGCTCGCGAAGGTCTCCCTGGAGGGCAGCCGGTAGAAGGAGTTGTTGTTCTCCACCGTGCCGAAGGATTGCGCATAGCGCTCCAGCCACAGCCGCGCGGGCACCCCTTCCGGGTAGAGGACCCCGCGCCAGTCGGCGTACTGCCAGCCGGAGGTCCCCAGGAAGACGCGCACGAACCTGCTCCTACCCCGCTCGCGCCGTCCATGACCGTCAGGTTGGCGTGACTTGCCGAGAGCCACCGAAGCCAGCGCCTTTACAATGTAGATCACGCTCTCATGGAGAACCCTGAATCGACCCTGACTTCCCCCGCCACCGCGCTCAGATCGCCGGTGGGCCGCCTACGGTGGGACTCATGGGACGAATTCTGCTTGCCATCGCCGCCGTCATCGTCGGGTTCATCATGCTGAGCTGGGTGATCGGGCTCTTCGGCACCCTGCTGAAGTGGGCCCTCATCATCGGCCTCATCGCCGTCGTCGCCGGGGTCGTGATGCGGCTGGCCCGGAGCGGCCGCGGCGAGAACGCCTGATCCGCCGCGGCCCGCTCAGGGCATGACGTCCAGCCGGCGCAGTATCACGCCCTCGCGCAGCGCCCACGGGCACACGTCCAGCTCGGTCAGCTCGAACAGGTCCATCACGGCGTCGGCCACGATCGCCCCGGCGGCGAGCTGGGGCGCGCGGCCCTCTGAGACCCCGGGCAGCCGGGCGCGCTCGGCGGCGGGCATCCGCGCCAGCCGGTCGGCCAGCTCGGGCAGCGCGGTTCGTTCCAGGGCGCGCCGGGCGTAGGGCCCGGCCCCGGAGTCGGCGGCCCCGGCGATCCTGGCGAGCTGCCGGAACGTCTTGGACGTGGCCACCGCCCGATCCGGCGCACCGTACCTGATCACGTCGCCGACCACCCGCGCCACCTCGGCGCGCACGTGCTTGCGCAGCTCACGGATCTCCTCCGCGGACGGCGGGTCCGCGGACAGCCGGTCGCGGGTCAGCCGCCCCGCCCCGAGCGGGAGCGACACGGCCACGTCGGGCTCCTCGTCGATGCCGCCGGCGATCTCCAGCGAGCCGCCGCCGATGTCGAAGACCAGGAGCCGCCCCGATGACCAGCCGAACCACCTGCGCACCGCGAGGAAGGTCAGCCGCGCCTCGTCCTCACCGGTGAGGACCTGGACCGAGACGCCGGTCCGCTCCTTGATCGTGGCCAGCACGTCCTCGCCGTTGGCCGCCTCCCGGACCGCCGAGGTCGCGAAGGCCATGAAGTCCTCGACGCCCTTGTCCTCGGCCAGTTGCCGGGACTCCTCGACGAACCCGCCCAGCCGCTCGGCCCCCTGCGCGGACAGCCGTCCGCCGTCCTCAAGGTGCTCGGCGAGGCGGAGTTCGAGCTTGTGGGAGAAGGCCGGCAGCGGCTTGGCGCCCCGGTGGGCGTCCACGACGAGCAGGTGCACCGTGTTGGAACCGATGTCGAGGACTCCGAGTCGCATGATCCGACGCTACCAATCCTTTGCCATCGGTTTCCCGCGGCTTAGGATGCCTCCTCTTCGCACCCGGCGCCACACCCGGCCCCGCATGCCTGCGCCCGCGAGTGCGCGGCCAGCAACCGGCGCGGCCCCGGCCCCTCCTCGCCGAGCCGGTCGTGCGGGTTGGCCAGCAGGCAGCGGTCCAGCGACAGGCAGCCGCAGCCGATGCAGTCGGTGAGGTCGTCGCGAAGCTGCAGCAGCCGCTCGATCCGCAGGTCCAGCTCGGAACGCCAGGCGGCGGACAGGCTCGCCCAGTCCTCCCTGGTCGGCGTGCGGCCCGACGGCAACCGGTCGAGCGCCGCCTTGATGTCGGTGAGCGGGATGCCCACCCGCTGCGACAGCCGGATGAACGACACCCGGCGCAGCGTGTCGCGGGTGTAGCGGCGCTGGTTGCCCGCCGTACGGCGGCTGGTGATCAGCCCCTTGGCCTCGTAGAAGTGCAGCGTGGACACGGCCACGCCGGTGCGCTCGGCGAGCTGGCCGACGGCGAGTTCACGGACATTGAGCGGTACCTGTGCCACGCTTTCACCCTATCCGTCACCGGCGGCGGCCAGGAGGACCTCACCCGCCGAGTGTGGCGGCGACCAGGGCCTGGGCCTCCTCCTGCACCTGCGCCAGATGCTCCGCGCCCTTGAACGACTCGGCGTAGATCTTGTAGACGTCCTCGGTGCCGGAGGGGCGGGCGGCGAACCACGCGCTGCCGGTGCAGACCTTCACCCCGCCGAGCGCCGCGCCGTTGCCGGGCGCGGAGGTCAGCACGGCGGTGACCGGCTCACCGGCGAGGCTCGCCGCCGTGACGTCGGCGGCGGACAGGGCGCCGAGCCTGGCCTTCTCCTCGCGGGTGGCGGGGGCGTCGATCCTGGCGTACGCGGGGTCGCCGAACCTGGCCGTCAGCTCGCCGTACAGCTCGCTCGGGGTGCGCCCGGTCACGGCGGTGATCTCGGCGGCCAGCAGGGCCAGGATCAGGCCGTCCTTGTCGGTCGTCCACACCGAGCCGTCCCGGCGCAGGAACGACGCGCCGGCGCTCTCCTCCCCGCCGAACCCCAGCGACCCGTCCAGCAGCCCCGGCACGAACCACTTGAACCCCACCGGGACCTCCACCAGCCGCCGCCCCAGGTCATCGGCCACCCGGTCGATCATGCCGCTGCTCACCAGCGTCTTGCCCACGCCCGCGCCGCCCGGCCAGCCGGGCCGGTTGCGGTACAGGTAGGAGATCGCCACGGCAAGGTAGTGGTTGGGGTTCATCAGGCCGCCGTCGGGCGTGACGATCCCGTGCCGGTCGGCGTCGGCGTCGTTGCCGGTCGCGACCTGGTAGGTCTCGCGGGCGGCGATCAGCGAGGCCATCGCGTACGGCGAGCTGCAGTCCATCCTGATCTTGCCGTCCCAGTCCAGGGTCATGAACCGCCAGGTGGGATCGACGTCCGGGTTGACCACCGTCAGGTCCAGCCGGTGCCGGTCGGCGATCTCCCCCCAGTACTCCACGCTCGCCCCGCCCAGCGGATCGGCCCCGACGCGCACCCCCGCCTCCCGTACGGCGTCCAGGTCGAGCACGGAGGGCAGGTCGTCGACGTACGCGGCGAGGAAGTCGTACCGGCCGGTGGTCTCGGCGGCCAGCGCCCACTCGTAGGGGATCCGGCGCACCTCCGCAAGGCCGTTCGCGATCAGCGCGTTGGCGCGGTCCTGGATCCAGGAGGTGGCCTCCGAGCCCGCCGGGCCGCCGCTCGGCGGGTTGTACTTGAATCCGCCGTCCGCGGGGGGGTTGTGCGAGGGCGTGATCACGACCCCGTCGGCCTGGTCTCCCCCGCGCCGGTTGTGGGTCAGGATGGCGTGGGACACGGCCGGGGTCGGGGTGTAGCCGTCCCTGGCGTCCATCAGCACCCGCACGCCGTTGGCGGCGAAGACCTCGACGGCCGACACCCGCGCGGGCTCCGACAGCGCGTGCGTGTCGATGCCCAGGAACAGCGGCCCGGTCACGCCCTGGTCCGCCCGGTATTCGCAGATCGCCTGGCCGGTGGCCAGGATGTGGTCCTCGTTGAAGGCGGTGTCCAGCGAGGAGCCGCGGTGCCCCGAGGTGCCGAACGCCACCCGCTCCCCCGGCCGCGCCGGGTCGGGGTGGCGCGCGTAGTAGGCCGTCACCAGTTTGGCCACGTCGACCAGATCGGACGACGTGGCGGGCTCACCGGCGCGCTCGTGGACCATGACGACAACTCCCTGGGTCTCGGACGGGGGATGCGTGGCTCCTCGTACCCACCGCGGGGCGTCTCATCCGGCCCGCCCGGCGGCCTCGTGCAGCAGCAGCAACGCGTAACCGGCCAGCGAGCAGGCGTCGGTGACCTCGCCGCCGCGGACCATCGCCTCGAACTCGGCGCGCGGAACGTGCCGCTGGATCATGTCCTGCTCGCCCGCCTCGCGATCCGGCGGTCCGGGGGTGAGGCCGGTGGCCAGGAAGACGTGGAAGCGCTGGGCCAGGGTGCCCTGGGCGTTGTCCAGGGTGCCGAGCAGGACCAGCTCGCGGGCCCGCAGCCCGGTCTCCTCGGCCAGCTCGGTCGCGGCGATGACCTCGGGGGCGCTCGCCGCGGCGACCGTGCCCTGCGGGAAGCCCCAGGTGCGCCGCCCGACCGGGTAGCGGTACTCCTGCACCAGGTGGAAGCCGTCCCGCTCGGCCGGGATGACCAGCGCGAAGTCGGGTTTGTCGACCACGCCGTAGATGCCGCGCGACCCGTCGGGACGCTCGATGGCGTCTTCTCTGACGCTCAGCCACGGGTTGGCGTAGACGACCTTGGACGAGACCTGCCTGACCATCCCGCCCGCGAAATCCCCGGCCATGCCGCAGGATCTTACCCGTCGCCCCCGCGCAGGGCCGCCCACGGGTCGTAGTCGGACTCCAGGGGCTCCTGGGCGGGCCGCTCCGGTTCGGGGACGTGCTGGAGGTTGACCCTGATGCGGTACCAGACCGAGCTGCGCCCGCGCATGCCGTCCACCAGCACGTCGGCGGGGCGCAGCCGGGCCGCGACGTCGGGGTGGCGGGACTTCCAGCGGGCCAGGCCCGCCATCGCCTCGGCCCTGGTGCGGGCCCTGGCGATCTCGATGACCGGGATCTCGCCCTTCTGCGAGGGGTGCGGCGGCAGTGAGGCGGCGAAGTCCAGGAGGCCGGTGAGCGAGCCGGGCTCGCGGCCGATGTCCGCCCACGGGTCGCCGATCTCGGCGTACCTGGCGGGGACGGTGTCGATGGTGAACTCTTCGGGCCGCCGCCCCTCCACCTCGTCCCAGGCCAGCGGGGTGGACACCCGCGCGTCGGGGGTGGGCCGCACGGAGTAGGCCGAGGCGACCGTGCGGTCGCGGGCGTTCTGGTTGTAGTCGACGAACACCCCGTGGCGCTCCTCCTTCCACCAGCGGCTGGTGGCGAGGTCCGGGGCACGGCTTTCGACCTCCCTGGCCACGGCCTCGGCCGCCTGGCGCACCTGCGGGAAGGTCCAGTGGGGCGTGATGCGGGCGTACACGTGAAAGCCGCGCGAGCCGGAGGTCTTGGGCCAGGCGGGCAGGCCGAAGTCGGTGAGGACCCGCCGCACCACCTGGGCCACCCGCACGATCTGCGGCCACTCCACGCCGGGCACCGGGTCCAGGTCGATGCGCAGCTCGTCGGGGTGGTCGAGGTCCTCGGCCGGGACCGGGTGCGGGTTGAGGTCGACGCAGCCCAGGTTGACCACCCAGGCGAGCTGGGCGGCGTCGCGTACCACGACCTCCTCGGCCGAGCGTCCCGACGGGTAGCGCAGCTCGGCGACCTCGATCCACTCGGGCCGCTTGTCCGGCGCGCGCTTCTGGAAGAACGCCTCGGCGTCCACGCCGCGCACGAACCGCTTGAGGATCATCGGCCGCCCGGCCACGCCGCGCAGCGCGCCGCCGGCCACGTCCAGGTAGTAGCGCACCAGGTCGAGCTTGGTGTGACCGGTCGCGGGGAACATCACCTTGTCCGGGCTGGTGATCCGTACCTGCCGCCCGGCCACCGCCACCACCTGCGCATTCGCCATGAGGTCACGATACGTCGGGCGCCTTGGCCGCCATCGGCAGCAGCGCGCCGACCGGGCCGCCGCCGGCGATGGCCTCCGCCAGCGACACCACGTCGGTCCGCCCGCCGTCCCAGCCGACGAGCACCCGCAGGCGCAGCGGGTCGGCGTAGGCGTAACCGGCCTCGCGCAGCGTCCGGTGGATCGCCGGGATCAGCGCGCACACCGCGGGCACGGCGTGCGGGCACGCCCACTCGCACGGCGGCTCGCCCGCCGTCCATCCTGCCGTCCAGCCCGCCGCGACGGCCTCGGCAACGCCGCGCGCCGGGGTGCCCGCGGGCATGCCGAGCAGCCGCCGCACGCCGTCCAGCCGTTCCTCCAGGTGGGCGTCCCACACCTGGTCGGGGACGCCGTGCAGTGAACCGGCGTTGGGCAGCCGGTACCGGTCCGCAAGCCACCACCGCAGGTGGTGGCGGGCCAGCCGGGCCTCCACCGGGCCGGGGAGCCCGCCGGGCAGGGCGGGCGGGCCGGGCTCGCGGGGCGGTGGGCGCTCGGTCAGCGCGGCGGGGTCGCCGCCCAGCGCGCACAGCCGCCGCAGGGTGAGCGGCTGCCCGGCGAGCCGGGTGCGGGTGCGCGGCCAGCCGCGTTCCACCAGCAGGTCCTCGCGGACCTTCCAGCGCCAGGCGGCGTACAGGTCGAGCGGGAAGCCGTCCAGGGCGACGGCGGCGGGCGTGCCGTACCGGTCGGTGAACCACAGGAAGCTCTGCCTGAGCGCCTGCGTGCGGATGAGGGTCAGGGCCGCGGTCTGCGCGCCGGACACCCGCGCGGCGGCGGCGGCCTCGCCCAGCAGCGCCGCGGCCACCGTCTCGGCCTCCGGCGGCGGCTCGGGCTCCTCGGCCCACAGCGCGTACATGGCGTCGGCGGCCCGTGAACGCCGCCCGCGCAGCAGCGCCAGTTCGTGGGCCACCAGGCAGCGCAGTTCGGCGCGGCTCAGCTCGGTCAGGTACGGCAGGCCGATCCACAGTTCGCGCCGCCCCGGCGCCGGGCGGACCGCCATGGCGTCGGGGCAGGCCCAGGCGTAGAGCCTGCGCGGCGGGCGTACGCCGAGTTCGGCCGCCACCTCGGCGACCAGCGCGTGCAGGTCGGCGTGCTCTGGCCCGAGGCGGTGCAGCGCCCCCGGCGGCCTGCGGACGACCTCGAAGCCCAGCGCGGCCAGCGCGATCAGGACCATCGCGAGGGTCACCAGGGCCGCCGCGAGGATCCAGGCGGGCGAGCCCGGCGGCGGGAGTGCGCCGGGCCACAGGCGCGTGAGCAGGAGCATGCCGGCCAGCGCGGCGATCCCGCCCGCGGCGACCTCGCGCACCGGCGAGGTCCAGGCGGGGAGCAGCCGCCGCGGCGCGCGCCGCAGGACCACCGCGAGCGCCCGCCGCCTCGATAAGCCGCCGGGCAGAACGCCCATCCGGCCCCCTTTCCGCCGCCTTTCCAGGCGGTCGTTCGCTAGACGGCCGTGCCCCACAGGTAGAGGCCGAGCCCGGCCAGGACCAGGGAGGCCACGCTGAACACCGTCCTGATCGTGTTCCATCGCGTCCAGCGGGGCGAGTAGCCCGCCCACAGGGTGGCGGCCGGGCCGGCGTCGTCCGGCACGGTGGCCCGCTCCAGCGCCTCGTTCATGGGGACGTTGATCACGACGGTCGGCAGGAACGTTCCGAACGCGTACACCGCCGCCGCGGCGAAGAAGGCGAACGCCGCCTCGCTGCGGCCCAGCGCGAGCAGCAGACCGCCGGTCGCCGCCGCCAGCACCGGCGCGCCCATGAAGGGGCCCAGGAAGAGCGGGTTGAGGATCTTGCGGTTGACGCTCCGCATCGCCCTGGCCGCCTCCCGCGCGTCGATCGCGTCGAGCGCGCGCATGACGGACACCGAGAAGGCGTAGAAGACCCCCGCCACCGCGCCGACGGCCACCAACGTGAGGTATGCCAGCAATGTTGTGAGTATCGCCATTTCGGCCTCCTACCGGGTACTTTCGCCTCCCGGCGAAGGTACCGGGAAAACCGGGGGCCGCCGCACAGTCGGCCCCCGGTTTCGGGATACGTCCCTCCGGGACGGACCCGGCATCCCCCCGTCAGCCGGGGCCGTACACGTCCCAGAGGTTGCCCGCGAAGAATCTGGCGAAGCGATCCAGCGCGGCCCTCCCGTCGGGACCCTCGGTACGGAACGAGGTGAGCTGGCGGATGAAGTCCCCCAGCTCGATGTGGAGCGTGCCCGCGCCGGCGACCGGCGCGGTGTCGTCGTGCCCGTCGGGAACGTGCCCTTCGAGCAGCCGGAAGTACATCGTGGTGGTGGCCGGCCATATGTCGGTCGGCGGCCCGTGGAAGACGTTCTTCCAGCCGGTGAGGGTGCGGGGCCGGTCCATGCCGTCGGTGAAGTGCAGCCGGTAGCGCATCAGCCGCCGGTCGGGAGCACCACCGGGCGCGAACAGATTGAACCAGCCCCGCTCGACCAGACGCCGGCCCCCGCAAGCGGCAGCGTCTATCCATCCCTCGGCCCTGGCCAGATGGTCCTGGTCGGCCAGGAAGCGATCCACGTCGTCCACCGTGATCGTGAGCCGGAAGGCGAAGCGGTCGCCGGGCACGCCCGGGTTGCGCACGCCCTCGCGGTAGAAGCCCTTCATCTCCTCCGTGAACGACAGCGACGTGCGACCGTCCAGGCTCGCGCGGCCCGCACTGCCGCCCGAGCCCGACAGGTCGCACGTCGCGCCGTCCCCGCCCCCGCCCGCCGGGCCGGCGCTCAACGGCGCCCGCCCGCTCCCCCGCGGCACGCCCGCATCCCCCGTTTCGAGCAGGCGTGTGCACATGCGGTCCGAAAGGGCCGCGATGGTCAGCGAAGGGTTGGGGCCCACCGGCCCCGGCATCGCCGAGCCATCGGCGATGTAGAGGCCGGGAAACCCGAATACCTCACCATAGGAGTCACAGACGCCCTCCCCCGCGTGCCGTCCCATGGGCGCGCCGCCCACCGGATGCACGGTGATGACGCGCTTGCGGAACCACGTCGGGTTGTCGGCGTACTCCGCGCCCAGCACGTCGGCGATCCGCTGCATGGTCTTGCGCACCCGCTCGAAGTACGCCTCGCTGGTGCGGGTGGTCCAGGCGGTCTCCAGACGCTCGCCGTTGAGCCGCAGCATGCCGTCGGGCACGTCGCGGCCCATGCCGAGCAGCGGCAGCGAACTCACCGACAGCGCGCCCGCGCCGACCAGCTCCGACAGCTCCGCCGACAGGTTGGTGTCGGGGGCCATGTCGAAGAAGGCCCGGAACCGCTCGTACAGGAACCGGACCGCGCGGGCCACGGCGGCGGAGCTGTCGGCCCCCTCCAGCATCCAGTCCACGAAGCCGGGGTAGCCGCCGTCCTCGATGTAGGCGCCGCGGCCGGAGCCGGGCACCCCGTCGAGGTCGTCGGGCAGCCGGATGGTGCTGGTGATGACCGGGCCCTTGCTGGCGTCCAGCGGCCGGACCCGGCCCCGGTCGGTGGCCCGCAGCAGGAACGTGAGCAGGTCGCCGTTGCCGCAGAAGCGGCTGCCGAGCGCGTCGCTCAGCCCGGGGAACGCCTCCCGCGCGCGCAGCAGGAGGAACGCGGTGCCGTAGGTGCCCGCGGCCAGGACGAGCCGGTCGCAGCTCATCGTGGTGACCGGGCGCTCCCGGCGGGACCGCCGCGCCCCCTCCGGCTCGTCGGGGTCGTGGACCAGGTAGTCCACCTCGTAGCCGCCGCCCGCCCTGGGCCGGATCGCCCGGACCTCGTGAAGGACCCGCAGGTCGGCCCCGTGGTGGGCGGCGGCGGCCAGGTAGGTGTGGTCGAGGGTGTTCTTGGCGCCGTCGTTGCACCCGATGTTGCACTCGCCGCACAGCCGGCACGTCCGGCGCGGGGCGTCGTGCAGGCTCGGGTACGGGCCCGGCTCGATCGGCAGGCCGATGCCCGGCTCCGCGCCCGGCGCGGGCGCGAAGCTGACCGCCAGCGGCGCGAGCCGCCAGGACAGCCCCAGCTCGGCCGCGGCGTCCTGCATGGCGTGGGTCTTCTCGGTGCCCGCATAGGCGGGCCGGTCCAGCGGGTACGGTGTAGCGCCCAGCATGCGCTCCACCACGTCGTAGTGCGGGTCGAGGTCGGCGCGGGTGACCGGCCAGTGCTCGTACCCGCCCCCGGGCAGCGGCTCGTCGCGTACGAACCACGTCTCGTCCTTGCGCAGCAGCACGTTGGCGTAGATCAGCGAGCCGCCGCCGAGGCCGCTGGCCACCACCGAGTCGAAGCCGCGAAAGCCCCAGACGTCGAACATGCCGTAGAGGTTCTCGCCCGGGTCCCAGAAGGCGCGGCTCATCTCCGATGGGCTGCGGGCGAAGGTGCCCGGGGGGTAGCTCCGCCCGCGCTCCAGCACGACCACCGACCGGCCGGCCGCCGCCAGCCGGTAGGCGGCCACCGATCCGCCGAAGCCGGAGCCGACCACGATCACGTCCGCATGCTCGCCGGCTGCCATGGTTCGCTCACCCCCGCCTGGCGCTTGATGAAGTCGATCATGCGAGGGAACACGTCGATGTGGGCGTTCTTGCCGATGATCGGGTCGATGTGCCCGTAGCCGGGCAGGATCTGCAGTTCGTGGCGGCCGGGCGCGGCCTTGTCCAGGATGCGGTGGCAGGCGATGTTGGAGTCGGCGAACACGTTGTTGCGGTCGCCGGTGAGCAGCAGGATCGGCGTGCCGATCTCGGCGGCCCGCTCCAGGTAGTCCTCGGGCAGGCCGACGTGCCTGGGGTCGTCGAGGTCGCACTTCACCGCGCGACCGGCCCGCACCATCTTGTTGACGTGCCGGTAGTACTGCACGCCGGTCGCGCCGTTGAGGTCGGCGAGCCGTTCGTGCGTGTGCGTCTCACGAGCCAGGTTGCGGTGCACGTACATGGCCGGCCGGCCGCTGCCCCACATGAAGCTCTGCATGTGGCAGGCGGGCTCCCGGCACTCCGGGTGGAAGGCCGAGACCGCCTTGGCCAGCAGCCACCTGCGGCTGAACGGCGGGGCGTCGGAGAAGCGCGGGTCGATGTACGGCAGGCCGAGCAGGTACTCGAAGGCGGTCGCGCCGAACGACAGCTTGACCTTCGACCAGGCGGGCACCCGCGGGGTGAGCGCCACGCTGTTGCACACCAGGCTCGCGATCCCGTCCACCGCCCCGCCGAACAGGCTCATGGAGAACGACAGCGAGCCCAGGCAGTGCGCGATCACGTGGATCCGCCGCTCCCCCACATGGCGGCGGATCTCCGCGAGCGCGGGCGGGTAGTCGTAGTGCGCGATGTCATCGAGGGTGGATCCGCGTGTCTCGATGTCGTACGGAAAGTGGCTGCTCATCCTGAAGTCGAGCGTCCAGACATCGGCGAACCCGTTGCGGTGCAGGAACGTCACCAGGTTGGTGATCTCCGGCATCACGAAGATGTCGCTGGACGAGGTCAGCCCGTGCAGCAGCAGAACGACGTCGCCGTCGGCCCGCCCGTCCACCTCGTCGCCTCCCCCGGCGCCGTGACCCCCGTCACCGCCGTGGTCGTGCCGGAACCTGGTGAGCTTCAGCCCCAGGTCGTCCTCTGTGGCGAAGGGGTGCACGGTGACCTCAGCGTCCGGTACCCCGTCGAGTGTGAAGCGTGGGATTCGGTGCTCCATTTCCCCGTCCCTCCCGAAACTTCCCGTCCCACGATGTCAAGCCGCACCGGGGGTACGGCATCGTGGAAAACCCGTACATTAGAAACTCGGGAAGACGAAAAAGTTCGGCAACGACGCGGAATCGCATCGGCGGAACGGTCAAATGCTCACCTATGGACGTCCTGCGGACATCCTGGAGCCGCCACGCCCAGCATGAGCCCCGGCGGGCCCCCCGTCCAGAGCCACATGCCGGAAAAGCATCGCCGTTCTTCCCAGGGGGCGGCACGGCCGCCCTCCGCCGGAACGCGATGGCCGCGACGACGCTGTCGTCGCGGCCGATGGGAGCGGGGCGGTCAGAAGGTGTAGGTACGGGTGACCGCGGTGAGGTCGCCGTCTTCGCGGGTGGCGGTCACCAGCGCCGGAGGGCGGGGCTGGAAGCCCGGCACGGTGGTGAGGCCGTCGGTTTCGCCGATGGCGGTGAGTTGGACCGGGCCGGTGCCCGGGACCCGCACGGTGAGCCGGGCGCCGCGGGGCGGGATGCCGCGGAAGCGGATCTCGGCGGGCCAGGTGGCGGTACGCCTGCCGGTCACCACCACGGCGGCCGAGCCGAACCCGGTGGCGGACGCGGTGACCTCGGTGATCGGGCGGTCCAGCCGGAGCGTCACGGAACGGGCGCCCTTCCCCGCGCTCACGTACAGGGTGAGCGTGTCGCCACGGCGGTCGAGCAGGCTGACGCGCGGCCCCTGGGCGGTGATCGCGGGGGCGGGACCGGTCCACAGGGTGCCGCGCGCGTAGCCCGCGGGCAGCCCCGAGGTGTCGTGGCCGGAGACGTATCGGCGGGTCCATTCGGCGGGGTCGGCGTCGGCGCTGACCCAGTGCGCGGTGCGGGTGGCGGCGTCCATGACGTACGCCAGGTGCGTGCGCCCCGGATGATCGGCGTCGAACCGGTCCGCCGCCAGGCCCGTGCCGGTCAGGACGAGCGCGAGGACGGCGGCGGCCCCGGGGACGATCGCCCCGCGCCTGGCGCGGACGCCGGGGTCGGCCGCGAACAGCTCGACGGCCGGGAGCACGGTCAGCCCGAACAGCGCGAGCACCAGCGCGCTCGCCCCGCCGAGCGCCAGGCCCATCCCGTCGAAGACGTTGCGGGCCAGCGACGGCAGCAGCATGGCGGCCACGGCGGGCCCGGCCGTCGCGGCCACCACTCGCGCCCAGGCGGGCCCGCGGAGCAGGACGGCCGCCGCCGCGCCGAGCGCGCACACCAGCGCCGGGAGGCTGAGCAGGTAGGCCGCCCCCGGAACGAACCAGGCGCACACCACCCCCAGCCCGGCGGGCCAGAGCAGCGCCCCCGCCACCATCGCGGCGGGGCCCAGCCTGCGGCGCAGCGAGAGGTACCAGCCGAGCACCGCCGCCGCGGTCAGGCACGCCACCGCCGCCTGGAACGGCAGCGGGCGGTGCAGCAGGCCGCCCATCATGTCGTACGCGGGCCGCCGGCCCACCAGGAGCATCCAGAGGCCCTGTGCCAGGGCGGCGGACACCACCAGCGGGACGAGGGCCGAGACGGCGGCGACGGCCAGCCGGGGCAGGCTCAGCGACCGCCTGACCCTGCACAGCGCCACCAGGCCCGCGACCGCGAGCAGCGAAAGGATCGCCAGCGGCAGCACCGCCCCGCCGGGATAGGCGATCACGAAGCCGAGGGCCCGGAAGTAGGTGAGGTCGCGGCCGCCGTCCGGTGTCCCGGCGTGCTGCGCGGCCAGGGGCCGCAGGTCGGCTCCGCCGAGGGAGCGGGTCAGCGCGAGCATGTTGGCGCCGTGGTGTTGCAGGCTGCCGCGGTCCAGGTTGGCGATGGAGTCGGCGGCGGTGTGGTAGTGCGAGGAGCGCTGGATGTAGGCGAAGTTGAGGCCGCTGAAGCCGGCCGCGGTCAGCGGGGTGAAGTCGGTGTTGTTGGGCAGCAGCCGGTAGATCGCGGCCATGGAGGAGTCGCCGCGCGGGGCCGGGACGGCGTCCAGGAACGCCTGCACGAGCCCGGCGTTGTTCTTGGAGGTCTCGAACATCAGGGACGGCCCGCTGACGCCTCGGGCCTCCCAGTTCAGCAGCACCCCTCCGGCCCGGCCGAGCGGGTGCAGGCGGGCGAACGCCTCCGCGCCGAGCACGCCGTCCTCCTCGCCGTCCGTCATGAGGAGCACGATGTCGTTGCGCAGGGCGGCGCCACCGGCGCGGAGCGCGCGGACCGTCTCGACCATCGCGGCCACCGCCGCGCCGTCGTCGGAGGCGCCCGGCCCCATGGACGCCGAGTCGTAGTGGGCGGCCAGGACCACCGTACCGGTCGGGTCGGTGCCCGGCAGCCGCGCGACGATGTTGTCGACCTGGCCGAACGACGCCAGCCCGGCCGCCGGAGCGGCCCCGACGGCCCGCTGTACCTCGACCTCCAGGCCCGCCGCCCGCAGTTGAGCGGTCAGGTAGTCTCTGGCCCGGTCGCTCGCCGGGCCGCCCAGCGGGCGCGGCCGGTCGGCGAACCTCCGCAGGTGGACCAGCGCCCGCTCGGCGCTGAACTCTCCGGCGGGCGCCGAGGCGGGCAGGGGTTGCATGGTGCTGTCGGCCATCGCGGCCAACATGATCACCGCAGCCAGGGTGACGAGCGCCGCCAGCCCCGCGAGCCCCCTCCTCGGAATATCGAACATCTTCGCGGTCATGAACGGCAACGCTAGATCGGGCCCCCGAGCCACGGTATGGGGTACATCTCCAGCTTCACCTGTGGTTTTCCACACCCCCTTGGCGGACTTTCCGCAATGTAGGACTCCAGGTTCTCCACATTCCGCGGAACGTCCACCGTGTTGGTATTTGTCCGGTTTGCTGGAGTTCTTCCAGGAAGTGTCCGGTTGGGGAGAGGAATCTTAAGTTTGGGTCTGGCGCGGGTCCGAAACGCGAGTTACGTTCATTTGGCTGCGGCCGTCACCCCCCGTAAGAAGCCGGCGAAAAGGCCGCGTGGCCTGGGCGTACGGCTTCCGCCCGGCCGCGCGGCTCCGGCGGCGGCTCCGCCGCGCCCATCGACAGGAGCGCCCGGGGTCATGCCCGCCGGTTGAGCACGGTCACCACGCCGACCCTGGAGCTCACGCCCAGCTTGGTGAACACCCGCGACAGATGCGTCTCGACCGTGCGGACACTGAGGTAGAGCTTCTCGGCGATCTGCTGGTTGGTCTGCCCCTGGGCGACGAGTTCGGCGATCTCCATCTCGCGCGGCGACAGCCCGAGGTCGGTGTTGCGCCCGGAGGGCCGCGCGGCGGCGCCCACCCGGACGCCGTGCCGGCGTTGTTCGCGGAGCGCCTGGGCGTGCAGGTTGCGCGCGCCGCAGTCGGCGAAGACCTCGGCGGCCGAACGCAGCCGTGCGAGGGCGGACTTGCGCTCGCCCGCCTCGCCGTGCGCCATGCCCGCGACGAGCAGCGCGCGGCCCGCGTCGATCCGGCGTTCGGTGCCGAGCAGCGCGGCGGCCTCATCGGCGAGCACGGCCGCCGCCGCGGGGTCGCCCGGGCGCACGGCGTGCGCCTGGGCCAGCCTGGCCAGCCCCGCGAACGTGGGCAGCTCCGGCCGCGCCAGGTTGGCCGCCCGCTCGGCCCACACCGCGGCCTCATCGGCCCTGCCGTCCCCGGCCATCGCCTGCGCCAGGGTCTCACAGCACCAAAGGAGCGTGCCGCGGTCCAGGCGCGGGGACCTGAACCGGTCGCACGCGTCCAGCGTGACCGCGGCCCCCTCCTCGACCCGGCCCGCGTTGATCAGGGCCAGGCCCCTGGCGTGCGCGGCCATCGCCCCCCACACCTCGCCGCCGCCGACCCCGGCGCTCATCGCCTCGTCGGCCGCGCGCAGCGCCTCATCGTCCTCGCCCGACCAGGACGCCGCCAGGCACTGCTGGGTGAGCGCGAAGACGAGCTGCTGCCCCGAGCCGAGCAGGCGGGCGTCCTCGACCGACTCCTCGGCGGTCGTGCGCGCCTCGGCCAGGCGGCCCACCATGGCGAGGGTCCTGGCCTGCCCGGCGAGCAGGTTGGTCAGGATGTACGCCTGCCCGGTGGCGCGGGCGATGGCGGCGGCGCGGTCGAAGTGGCGCAGCGCCCCGGCGTAGCGGCCCATGCTCCACTGCGTCCAGCACAGCCAGGCGACGGCGTCGAGCCATTCGGCCAGGTGCTCGTCGGGGGCGATCTCCAGCCGGCTCTCGGCGATCTCGATGTACTTGACGGCCTCGGCGATGCGCCCGGCCGCGTACGCGGGCATCGGCCGCATCGCGGCCACGCCGGTGGCCAGGCCGGGCTCCCACTCGTCGGCGGCGTCGGGCATCAGGTCCAGTACCGCCTGGGCGGCGCGGAAGTCGACCCGCATCAGGCTCTCGGCCACCAGGCGCATCCGCAGCGGCACGGCCTCGGCCGCCTGCGGGTTGGGCATCTGGCGCAGCTCGTCCAGCAGCAGCGCGCGCGCCTCGTGCGGCCGGTCGAGCTGGCGTTCCATCAGCGCGCACAGGCGGGCCGCGCGGGCCCTTCTGGCGTAGTCGTCGGCCGGGAGCAGCCGGAGCAGTTCGCGGGCGGTGTCGCGGCCCTCGGCCAGGCGCCCGCTGACGCTCTGCACGTGGGCCAGTTCGAGTAGCAGCTCCAGCCGTTCGGGGGTCTCGGGCAGCAGCCGCAGCGCGGCCTGTAACCAGTGCGCGGCCGTCAGCGGGGCACGGGCCGCCACCGTGCGGGCCGCCTCCACGAGGGTGTCCACCGCCCGCCGGTCGCCGAACGTGCCCGAGCGCTGTACGTGGTGGGCCCTGGCGACGGCGGGCGCGCCCAGGGCGGCGAGGTGGTCGGCCAGCCGCGCGTGGGCGGCGTAGCGCCAGCCGGGGGCGGCCGAGGCGTAGGCGGCGCTGCGCACCAGCGGGTGGCGGAAGCGGAACCCGGCCGCGTCGGCGGGGCGGGCCACGTCGCGGGCGACCATCTCGTTGAGCGCCCGCAGGACGTCCGGCTCGGGCATCTCCGCGGCCACCGCCACCAGGGCGGGCTCGAACTCGTCCGCGGTCACCGCGGCGGCCTGGGCGACCCGCAGCGCGGCCGGGGCCAGCCCGCTCAGCTCGACGTCCAGGACGGCGCCCGCGGCGAGCGGCAGCTCTGCCTTGCCGTCCTCGACCGCGGCCGGGCCGCCGCTCAGCCGGGCCAGCGTGTCCAGGTAGAACGGGTTGCCCCCGCTGGCCTCGTAGAGCCGCCTGCGCGCCGGCAGGCTCATCTCGGGCCCGAGCAGTTCGTCGGTCTGCTCCCGCGACAGCGGGCCGATGTCGACGCGCTCGCCCTGCCCGGCGACCGCGGCCAGCCGGGGCGCCGCCTGCGCGGGCCGGAACGCCACGGCCAGCAGCACGCCGCCGCGCGGCGGGTGGCGCACCAGGTGGTCCAGCAGCTCGACGGTGGTGGCGTCGGCCCAGTGCACGTCGTCCAGGATCAGGGCCAGGCCCTCGGGCCCGGCCAGCTCCTCCAGCAGCAGCCGGACCGCGCGGTAGAGCCGGTAGCGCCCGAGGCCGCTCAGGTCGTCGGCCATCCGCTGCCCGCGGCCGCCGGGCACGGCGTCGGCGAACGCCGGCAGCGCGGCCGCCAGGAGGTCCAGCTGGGTGGCGGGCAGCCGCTCGGCCAGCGTGGCGGCCAGGGGCTCCAGGTGGTCGTCCAGGGCGTCGATGAGCGCGCTGAGCGGGTACTCCTGCTCGAACTCCGAGGCCCGCCCGGCGAGGGTGGCGAGGCCGCGCCGCCTGGCGAGGTCGGCGAGCACGCCGAGCAGGCGGCTCTTGCCCACGCCGGGGTCGCCCACCACCGCCACGAAGCGGAACCCGCCTTCGGACGTCTCCTCCACGACGCGCGCCAGGGTGCGCAGCGCGTCATCCCGCCCGACCAGGGCGGCACCGACGCGAGGCTGCATGGGGGGCGTCCTTTCCGTGGGCGCGTGTACCGCGGCCGACGCTTCATCATCGCGCGTCTTAGGGGTTTTCGTCAGCCCATTGCTCAGCGGTGGCGAGCGGGTATATTTGCTCCTTATTAAGTAGGTTTTACGGGTTATCCTGCAAGGACGGCCGATGCCTCTGCCCGATTTCCTCATCGCCGGCGCCCCCAAGGCCGGCACGACGGCGCTGCACTCCGCTCTGGCGAGGCACCCGTCGCTGCACATGTCCGCGGTCAAGGAACCGAAGTACTTCCTCACCGACGGCCCGCCCCCGAGCCGGGGCGGCCCCGGCGACGCCCGCACCTACCGCGAGCACGTCTGGCGAAGTCAGGACTACCTGGCCCTGTTCGAGGGCGCCCCGCCGGGCGCGCTGACCGGCGAGTCCACGCCGTTCTACCTCTACGACCGCGAGGCCCAGCGCCGTATCCACGCCGCGATCCCGCACGCCCGGCTGATCGTGGTGCTGCGCGACCCGGTGGAGCGGGCCCACTCCAACTGGACCCACCTGTGGTCGGCGGGCCTCGAACCGCTGGGCGACGTGGTGCGCGCCTGCGCCAGGGAGCCGCAGCGGATCGCCGCGGGCTGGGCCCCGTTCTGGCACTACCTCTCCCTGGGCAAGTACGGCGAGCAGCTGCGCGACCTGT
Source organism: Spongiactinospora rosea (assembly GCF_003315795.1). Taxonomy (GTDB): domain Bacteria; phylum Actinomycetota; class Actinomycetes; order Streptosporangiales; family Streptosporangiaceae; genus Spongiactinospora; species Spongiactinospora rosea. Next base: position 251,946 of record NZ_QMEY01000005.1, on the reverse strand, counting down.
ACACGCTGTTCCCCCGCGAGCAGGTCCACGTGTTCCGCTACCGCGACCTGGTGGACACCCCCGCCGCCACCCTCGACCGGATCTGCGCCTTCCTGGGCGTGGAGCCGGGGATCATCGCCGAGGTGCCCCGCGAGAACGTCACCGCCCACCCCGAGGCCACCTTGTCCCACCGGCTGCTGTCGGGGTCGCTGCGCGCGTGGTCGGCGCTGCCCGGGCAGCTCGGCGGAAGGCTGGCCGAGTCGCTGGAGGGGCGGCTCCAGCAGCGGGCGCGCGCCCGCCGCCCGCTCACCTGGGATCAGCGCCGCGCGCTGATCCCGTTCTTCGCCGCGGACATCGAACTCCTCCAGCAGGTCACCGGCGAGGACTTCGGGGACTGGCTGCGGCCGCGCGAGCGGTCCGGCGGGCTGGTGGGCGTACGGCCGCAGGGCCAGCGTCAGGCCCGCAACGGCCGGCCGCGCGACGCGGAACCCGGCTGAGCGGCGGGCGCCCCGGCGGGCTCGGCGGCCTTCAGTGCAGTTCGGTGCGCAACTCGTGCGCCCCGTCCGCGCGCGCGTACTCGTAGTACAGCCGCCGGTGCCCGTCGGGCAGGTCGACGACGTCGAGGTAGCGCAGGCCGCCCGCGCCGTGCGGGGAGACGGCGGCCGGGCCGGACTCCAGCGGGACGAGCGCGGCCGGGTCGGTGCCGACGGCCAGGCCGGTGCGCTCCTCGTAGTTCTCCGCGGCGGTGGCCCGGCCGTCGTAGGCCGCGATCAGGGCGTCGTCCGCGAAGGTGACCGCGGTGACCCGCGCGCCGCGCGCGTCCCACTCGCCGCGGACGCCGGTCAGGGCGGTGCCGTGCCAGGTCCACTCCAGCCCGTCCGCGCTGGTGGCGTAGTCGGTGACCATGCGGTCGGTCTCGTGCGGGTCGGTGAGCGGGTGGCAGGAGGCCCACAGGTGCCAGACGCCGCCCCGCCGTACGATCACCGGGTCCTTCACGCCGGTCTTGGCGTCGCCGGGCAGCACGACGCGGCGGGTGCGCGGGTCGAAGCCCGCCGGGTCGGCGGCCTCCAGCATCTCCACGCGCCAGTGCTTGGTGCCGTGCGTGGCGCAGCTCAGGTAGATCCGCCAGCCGCCGCCGGGCAGGCGGACCAGCGCGGGCCGTTCCAGGGACTCGGCGTCCATCTCCTCGCTGGGGATGGTGAGCAGGGTCTCGAAACGCACGCCGTCTCGCGACCTGGCGATGGCCACGGCGTGGCCGCGCCCGTGGCCGACGGGCCGGCGCAGCCGGTAGGCCAGGTGGATCAGGCCGTCGCTCGCGACCGCGCTGGCGGCCCCGGCCCAGTATCCGGGCTCTGGCCGCTCGGGCTCGATCGCCGCGACCGAGCGGCGCGGATCCGGAACCATGGCGAGGACCCTCGGGTCGTTCTCTCCGATCAACACGGCCCCGACGATAGACGGGGCCAGGTGTTCGCTCATGCGGGATGCACCAATCATGGTCTCGGCGTCGACCGGCCTTGGGCCACATACCCTACTTTAAAAGTGGGTTGGATCGGAAATTGACCCGCCGTGTCAGGACGCCCCCGCCGAAGCGCGCGGCTCAGGCGCGGGTGGCGGGCAGCGCGATGGCCGGGAACGGGTTGTCCGGCAGCAGCACCAGCCGCGGCGTCTCGCCCGTGGAACCGGCGGCGTGCAGGTGGAGCAGCGCCGAGCCGATCCCCGCCGCGCCGACCATGTAGCCGGTGTCGGCGGTGACCTCCCAGGGCCGCAGCCGCCGGTACGCCTGGTACCAGCGGTAGCCGACGCCGTCGTGGCCGGTGGCCGCGTCGATCAGGTGCTCGGCCACGTCGCGGGCGAACGCGAGGTACGGTTCGCGCCCGGTCGCGGTCCACAGCCCGGCGAACAGCTCCAGCAGCCCCGCCGCGCCGCAGCACTGGCAGGTGACGTTCCAATAGCCGGGCGACTGACGGTAGGGCGCGCCGCTCTGCACGATGCCCCCGGCCAGCCGTTCGACCCAGTCGAGGTCGCCCTGGTCGCCGGTGACGCGGTACAGCTCGTAGAACATCCGCGCCACGCCCGCCGAGCCCGAGCAGAAGCCCAGGTAGTGCAAGGTGCGCCCGTGCGGGACGTGGTGCGGCACGAGTGCGAAGCGCCCCGACACGGTGCTCACCGCGCGGACGAACTCCGCGCCCCTGCGGGCCGCCTGGAGGAACTTGGCCTGCCCGGTCACGCCGTACATGCGGGCCATCAGAAAGGCGGTGCCCGCGGTGCCGGACAGGAAGCCGGGGGTGACCGCGTCGGCCGGGAGCCCCGCGCAGCCCTCCTCGCCGAACCGGTGGCCGGGCACGACCAGGTCGGCGATCCGGGCGGCCGCCTCCACGGCGACCTCTTCGTACCGGGGCACGCCGTGGATGCCCGACGCGTGCAGCAGGGCGAGCACGATGCCGCCGTCGCCGCTCTGGGCGGGATCGCCGGTCCAGCCGAGGCCGCCGCGGAAGGAGCGGGCCCCGGCCACGATGCGGTCGGCCGCCGCCCGCGCGGCGTCCTCGAACGACTCGTCGCCCGTCACCCAGCCGGCCTCGGCCAAGGCGAAGGCGATGCCCGCCAGGCCGTGGTAGAGGGTCAGGTCGTGGCCGGAGGCGGCGGCGCGCTCGGTGGCGAGCGCCGCCAAGCCCCTGGCGCCCGCCCGGGCGTCGTCGAGGTAGGACTCATCGCCCGTGGCCGCCGCCAGCTCCAGGAGGAAGAGCACGATGCCGGCCGCCCCGGCGTACAGCGAGTGCGAGGGGCCCGCCGCGGCGGACCGGCCGCCCGGGTCGGGGTTGGCCCGCCAGGAGAGCACCCGCTGCTCGGCGGCGTGGCGGGAGGGCTCCTCCACCGCCGCGGAGCGGATCCATCGCCCGGCGAGCACGGCGGCCTCGAGCGGGGTGCTCCCGCGCGGCCACGTCGGCCCGTCCGCAGTCATGTCCCCTCCCGCCGCCGAATACCTACTTACAATGTAGGTAATACATGGTTTGACGTCAACGCCTACGGAGAACCGCGTACGCGTCCACCTTACGCCCGGCGCACACCCGGCCGGGGCGTCACTCCGCCATGCCCTGGATCGTTATCATCCCGGTGAATCCAGAGCGTCTCCTCTCCCGTATTACACCTGCGCACAGGATCGGTCATATGGGTCTATAACGGGAGACCGCCCATGGATGTGGACTACCTGGTGATCGGAGCGGGACCGGCCGGGCTGCAACTCGGCTACTTCCTGGGGAAGGCAGGGCGCGAATACGTCATCTTGGAGGCCGGCGCGACCCCGGGCACGTTCTACCGGACCTACCCCCGCCACCGCCGGATGATCTCCATAAACAAGCCGCACACCGGCTGGAGCGACCCGGAACTGGCCCTGCGCATGGACTGGAACTCCCTGCTCAGCGACGACCCGGAACTCCTCTTCACCCGCTACACCGAACGCTACTTCCCCGACGCGGGCGACTACGTCCGCTACCTCATCGACTTCGCCAAGGCCCACCGGCTCCCGGTCGTCCACGACTGCCCGGTGGAGCGGATCGAGCGCGAGGACGGAGGCTTCGCCGTCCACGCCTCGGGCGGCCGGGTCTTCCGCGCCAGGCGCGTGGTGGTGGCCACCGGCTTCGGCCGGTCGTACCTGCCGCCCATCCCGGGCATCGAGACCGCCGAGTCGTACACGGACGTCTCCATCGACCCCGAGGACTTCACCGACCAGCGGGTGCTGATCATCGGCAAGGGCAACTCCGCCTTCGAGACCGCCGACAACCTGGTGGAGAAGGCCGCCCTGATCCACCTGGCCGGCCCGGAGTCGATCAAGTTCGCCTGGCGCACGCACTTCATCGGCCACCTGCGCGCGGTCAACAACAACTTCCTGGACACCTACCAGCTCAAGACCCAGAACATGGTCTTGGACGCGACGATCCAGGACATCGAGCGGCGCGACGGCGAATACCTCGTCACCATGGCGTACTCGCGCAGGGACAAGGTCGTCCGCCTTGCCTACGACCGGGTGATCGCCTGCACCGGCTTCGCCATGGACGGCTCCATCTTCGGCCCGACCTGCCGCCCGGAGACCGCGATCCACGGCAGGTTCCCCGCGCTCACCCACGAGTGGGAGTCGGTGAACGTCCCCGGGCTCTACTTCGCCGGGACGCTCACCCAGGTCCGCGACTTCAAGAAGTACACCAGCGCGTTCATCCACGGGTTCAGGCACGGCGTCCTCGCGCTGACCCGCGTACTGGAGCAGAAGTACGAGGGCGTCCCCTGGCCCGCCGCGCGGCTGCCCGCCGAGGCCGGCGCGGTGACCGACGCCGTGCTCGCCCGGCTCAACCGCTCCTCCGCGCTGTGGAGCCAGTACACCTTCCTGTGCGACCTGATCGTCCCCGGGCCGGACGGAACGGTGAGCTACCTGGAGGAGGTGCCGGTGGACTACGCGCGGGCCAGGGGCGACCGGTCCTGCTTCGCGGTCACCCTGGAGTACGGGGCGGGCCATGACGCGATCGACCCCTTCGACGTGGCCGTGGGCCGCGCCTGGGAGGCCGATCCCGCCCACGAGGACCGGTACATGCACCCGGTCATCCGCCACTACCGCAACGGCGAGCAGGTCGCCGCCCTGCACCTGGCCGAGGACATCTACAACGACTGGACCAGCGAGGACGAGCACCGCGCCCCGCTGCGGTCCTTCCTCGACCACTTCCTGGTCAAGGCGACGGCCTGCCGCCCGGCCAAGGCGGCGCGGGCATGACGGCTCCGAGCCTGCCGCACGGGGCGCCGGTCAACGTCCGCGAGTTCGAGCTGGCCGCCCGCCTGGTGCTCGATCCGGTGCACGCCGACTACGTGCGCGGCGGCGCCCAGGACGAGGTGACCGTCCGCGCCAACGAGTCGGCCTTCGCCGGGCTGTGCCTGGTCCCCCGGGTGCTGCGGGGCGCGGGCGAGCCCGTGCTGCGCACGACCCTGCTCGGGCACGAGGCGTCGATGCCGGTGCTGATCGCGCCCACCGCCTTCCACCGGCTGGTCCACCCCGACGCCGAACGCGCCACGGCCAGGGCCGCCGCCGCCGAGGGCGTCATCATGATCGCGGCGATGCTGTCCACGGTGGCGATCGAGGACGTCGCCGCCGAGGCCCGCAAGGCCGCCACGGACCCCTGCCTGTGGTTCCAGCTCTACCCGCAGCCCGACCTGGGGTTCACCCGGGCCATCGTGCAGCGGGCCGAGGCCGCCGGGTGCCGCGCGCTCGTCGTCACCGCCGACTCCCCCGCCCTGGGCCGCGCCGAGCGCAACGACCGCAACGACTTCCACGACCTGCCGCCGGGCCTGCGCTGCGAGAACCTGCGCGAGCTGCGCGGCGGGGAGCCGGGGTCGGTCCGCCAGGTGGTACTCTCCCCGGAGATCTCCTGGCGGCACGTCGAGTGGCTGCGCGAGACGACGGACCTGCCGATCCTGGTCAAGGGCGTGCTGCATCCCGCCGACGCCGCCCTGGCGGCCGATCTCGGCGTGGACGGGATCGTGGTGTCCAACCACGGCGGGCGGCAGCTCGACACCACGCCGCCGACCATCGCGCAGTTGCCGCGGATCGCCGAGGCGGTGGCAGGGCGGGTGCCGCTGCTGCTGGACGGCGGAGTACGGCGGGGCACCGATGTGATCAAGGCCCTCGCGCTGGGCGCGGCGGCCGTGGGGATCGGCCGCCCGATCATGTGGGGCCTGGCCGTGGGCGGCGAGGACGGCGTGGGCGCGGTCCTTTCGATGCTGCGGCGGGAACTGGCCAACGCGCTCGCCCTGTGCGGCTGCGCCGCCCCCTCGGAGGTGCCCCGCGACCTGGTGATGAACGGCACGGCGAAGGAAGGGTGCGCGCGGTGAAGGTGATCGGGGCGGGAATCGGCCGGACGGGGACGCTGTCGCTGAAGGCCGCGCTGGAACACCTGGGCTATGCCCCCTGCTTCCACGGCAGGCACGTCCTGGACCACCCGGAGCGGCTGGCCGCCTGGCAGGCCGCCGCCGACGGCGAGCGGGTGGACCTGCCCGCGCTGTTCGACGGATACGCCGCCAGCGTGGACTGGCCGGGCGCGGCGTTCTGGCGCGAACTGGTGGCGGCCTACCCGGAGGCGAAGGTCATCCTGACCGTCCGCGACTCACAGAGCTGGTATGACAGCGTGGCCAAGACGATCTACCCGATGTTCGGCAGCTCGGCCGACCCCCGGGCGGCCGAGGCGCTGCGCGTGGTGCCCGGCCTGGACGTCATGACCGACTTCACCCGGCGGCTGATCTGGGACGGGCCGTTCTTCGGCGGCCGGTTCGAGGACCGCGACCACGCGATCGCCGTCTTCGAGGAGCACAACGCGGCGGTTCGCCGCGAGGTGCCCGCCGAGCGGCTGCTGGTGATCGAGCCGGGGTCGGGGTGGGAGCCGTTGTGCTCCTTCCTGGGCGTCGAGCCGCCGGACGAGCCGTATCCGCACCTGAACGACCCCGGCCGGTTCTGGGGACGGGTCGCCGCGCGGATGGCCGAGTCGCAGGCGAAGGCGGCCGAGCGATGATCTTCCGGGCGGCCGCCGCCGCGGGGATTCTCAGCCTGCCGTACTGGCTGCCCAAGGCGGTGGTCGCGCTGCGCGTGCGGATCTTCACCGCGGTCAACGGGCGGCAGGGCGTGCCGATCCCGGGCGAGGAGGTGCCGGTGTCGCGGTTTCGCGAGGTGTACTCCAACCCGGCCGCGGACGGGCGCAGCCGGGGCGCGGCCCTGTCCGACCTGTTCTGGTACTGGCTCGCGCCCGGCTCCCACGTCCACCAGGAGCACCTGGAGCCGGGCGAGCGGTACGACGAGGTGGCGCGTACGACGCGCGCCATCATGGCCATGCCGACCACCGAGGCCGAGGAACTGGCGGCGCGCTGCACGGCTCGGGCGATCGAGCGGCTGCGCCGCCCCTCGGTCGTACGGCTGCGCGACCTGATGATGCCGGTCTGGGCGGAGTTCTTCTACGAGGTCGTGTTCGGCGAGCGCTGCCCGCCGGAGGCCCGCGAGCTGATCGTGGCGCACGCCGACGACGTGGTGACCTCGCTGAAGTGCTGCGGCCTGCGGCACATGCGCGTCCGCGACCGGCTGACCTGCTACCTGCTCGGCGCCCTGGACCGGGTGCCGCACCGGCTGCCGTCCAGGCTGACCCGCCGCGAGCAGGCGTACTACCTGCAGGGCGCGTTCTTCAACACCGGCGTCGTGCAGCAGGCGGAGGCCACCGCCCACCTGATGATGGTGCTGGCCGCCCACCCCGGCGTCCAGGCGGAGCTGGCCGACGCCGACGACCGGCGCTTCGACCACGTGATCGCCGAGACCATGCGGCTCTACCCGCTGTTCGGCGTCGCGCACCGGATCTCCTCGGCGGACATCGAGGTGGACGAGGCCACCACACTGCCCGCGGGCTCGGTGCTGTGCTTCAACTACCCCGAGTTCCACCGCATCGGCTACGCAGAGCCCGACCGGTTCGACCCGGACCGCTGGGAGACCCTGACGGCCAAGCACGCCAACCACATCCCGTTCGGGATGGCCGCCAACCGGCCGTGCCCGGCCTGGCACCTGGCCCCGGCCGCGCTCCGCGGCGCCGCCCGCGAGATGCTGCGCACGCTGTCCTTCCACACCTCGGCCCAGCACACCCGCTCGCTGCCCAACCGGGGGCCGTGCCTGGTGACGGTGCGCGGCGCCCGCCCCCGAGCCGGTGAGCTGACCTGGATGCGGATCAAGGACAGGTGGGAGGACGTCTGGCGCAGCCCGCTCCAGCTCGTGCTGGGCACCTACATGGTGCTCGACGCCCGGCACAAGGGGCTGTGCCGCCGGTACTTCGCCCGGACGGCCGGCCCAGCGAAGGGCGCGGTGAAGAGCCTCGCGGATATTGAGGCGACGGGGCGATGTCCGCGCCCCTAGGGTTGGACCGTGAGCCACGAGCCGTCCCCCCGCCCGGCATGACCGAGGCGGATGATGAGACCAGGCGCGTCCTCGGCCTGCTGTCCCAGCCCGACACCCTGCGGGTGCTGTCGGCGCTGGTGCTGACCGGGCGGGCCGCCGACGCCGGTCTGCCGCCCGCCGAGACCGGCCGGGCGCTGCGCCGCCTGGCGCGCGGCGGGCTGGCCGAGCCCGCCGGTGAGGGCTGGCGGGCCGTCCCCGAGCGGTTCGCCGGGCTGCTGCGCGCCGCCGCCGCGCCCGCCGCCCCCGCCGATCCGGAGGAGCGGGTGCTGCGCCACTTCCTGGTCGACGGCCGGCTGCGCGAGATCCCCGCGCGGCGGGAGAAGCGCCTGGTGGTGCTCCGGCACATCGTCACGCTCTTCGAGCCGGGCGTGCGCTACCCGGAAAAGGACGTCAACGTCGTGCTGCGCGCCTTCCACCACGACTTCGCCGCGCTGCGCCGCTACCTGATCGACGAGTGCCTGCTCAGCCGGGCCGACGACCACTACTGGCGCAGCGGCGGCCCGGTGGAGGTCTGAGGGCGGCCCCGCTCAGGAGTCGCGGCGGGCGAGGAACTCGCTGAACGCGCCGACGGTGCCGGTGCGGTGGTCGTCCAGCCGGCGTACCAGGGTGTCGGCGTCGCGGGCGCGCACCGCCTCGATGATGCCCCGGTGCTCGTGGTCCACGCGCTCGCGGTTGCTCTCCTGGCCGTAGTACAGCGAGCGGTAGACGTCGGTGGCGTCCCACAGGATGTTCAGGAACTTGCACAGCCTGGCCATGCCCGCCGCGTCGATCAGGGTGAAGTGGAAGCGCCGGTTGGCCGCGGCCATGGCGATGATCTCGCCGGACTTGGCGGCGGCGACCACGTCCTCGTGCGCCTCCTCCAGCCGCTCGATGTCCTCGTCGGTCATCTTGTCGATGGCCCGGCGGACGGCCTCCTCCTCCAGGATCTGGCGCAGCCGGTAGACCTCGAGGAAGTCTTCGAGGGCCAGCTCGGCCACCATGTATCCGCGCCGCGGCCGGTAGATCACCTGGCCTTCGCCCTCAAGGATCTTCAGGGCCTCGCGGAGCGGCACCCGGCTGACTCCGAGCTGCTCGGCCAGGGCGTCCTGCCTGATCGGGCTGCCGGGCGCGAGCCTGCCGGTGAGGATGGCCCGCCGCAGGTGGTCCAGCACGTACTGCTGGGTGGTCTGGGGTGGTCCTGACGTGAAGCTCATCGGGGTGCGTCTCCCCCTTCGGGTCAGGCGTGATCATACCCTGGGCGGTGGGCCGAGGAGACTATTGCGCTAGGATTTTGGATCCAATATAAATTCTAGCAGGCAGCGCCGGCTTGCCCGCCGCATAGCCGATGACCGAATCTCATTCTGGATGATCAGGGACGATCCGGGAGGTAGCCATCAGCCGACCATCCGACAACGGTGACCGTCCCGCGGAGGCGGCCCCGCCCCTCGCCGGAGTGCGGGTGGCCGACTTCTCCCGCGTGCTGGCCGGGCCGTACGCGACCATGCTGCTCGCCGAGCTGGGCGCCGACGTGGTCAAGGTCGAGCACCCCGTGCACGGCGACGAGACCCGCTCGTGGGGCCCGCCGGAGGCCGGCGGCGAGGCCGCCTACTACCTCGCAGTCAACCGCAACAAGCGGAACATCGCGCTGGACCTGAAGCACCCGGAGGGCCGCGCGGTCGCGCGGCGGCTGTGCGACCGGGCCGATGTGATCATCGAGAACTTCCGGCCCGGCGTGGCCGACCGGCTGGGCATCGGCTACGAGGCGGTGCGGCGGAGCAACCCCGGCGTCGTGTACTGCTCGATCACCGGGTTCGGCGGCGCGGACCGGCCCGGATTCGACGCCGTCGTCCAGGCCGAGAGCGGCCTGATGCACATCACCGGCGAGACCCCGACCAAGGTCGGCGTGGCCATCGCCGACGTGCTCGCCGGGCTGAACGCCGCCGTGGCCATCCTCGGGCCGCTGCACCGGCGGGCGCTGACCGGGACGGGCTGCCGGGTCGAGGTCTCCCTGCTGCAGTCGGCGCTTTCGGGGCTGGTCAACGTCGCGCAGAGCGCCCTGGTCACCGGCGAGGAGGCCGGGCGCTACGGCAACGCGCACCCCACCGTCGTGCCGTACCAGACCTTCGCGACCGCCGACGGGGAGATCACCGTCGCGGCCGGGAACGACGGCCTGTACCGCGCGCTGTGCCACGCCATCGGCCGCCCCGATCTGGCCGGGGATCCGCGCTTCTCCAGCAACCCCGGGCGGATCGTCAACCGCGACGCGCTCATCGCCGAACTGGAGGCCGTGTTCGGCACCCGCACCGCCGGGGAGTGGACCGGTGTGCTCACCGAGGCCGGGGTGCCGGTCGGCAAGATCCGCGGGGTGCTGGAGGCCATCCGCGCCGCGGACCAGCCTGCGACCGTCACCGTCGCCCACCCCACCGCGGGCCCGCTCGAACTCATGCGGACCGGATTCGCGGTCGGCGGGTACACGCCCAGAAGGGACCCGCCGCCGCTGCACGGCCAGCACACCAGGCCGCTGCTGGCCGAACTCGGCCTCACCGAGGCGGAGATCGGCCGCCTGGAACAGGCGGGGGTCGTCCGTCAGGCCCCCGATCCGCCCCCGCCGCCACCCCTGCCACACTCGACACCGTCCACCCCCTCCGCGCCCAAGGAGAGCCGATGAACACGCCCGATCCGCACGACTTCCTCGCCGTGGACCGCGACCTTTCCGAAGAGGAACGGGCGATCCGCGACACCGTCCGCGACTACTCGCGGACCGAGCTGCTGCCCCACGTCGCCGACTGGTTCGAGGAGGGCACCATCACCGACCCGCGCGGCGTCGCCAAGGGCTTCGGCGCGCTCGGGGTGTTCGGCATGCACCTGTCCGGCTACGGCTGCGCCGGCACCAACGCGGTCAGCTACGGCCTGGCCTGCCGGGAGCTTGAGGCGGTGGACAGCGGGCTGCGCAGCTTCGTCTCGGTGCAGGGGTCGCTGGCCATGACCGCCGTCCACCGCTACGGCAGCGAGGAGCAGCGCCAGGAGTGGCTGCCCCCGATGGCGGGCGGCGACGCCATCGGCTGCTTCGGGCTCACCGAGCCCGACTCGGGCAGCGACCCCGGCTCGATGCGGACCCGCGCCAGGCGGGACGGCTCGGACTGGGTGCTCAGCGGCACCAAGATGTGGATCACCAACGGGTCGGTCGCCGACGTGGCGGTCGTGTGGGCGGCCACCGAGGAGGGCATCCGCGGCTTCATCGTGCCGCGCGGCACCCCGGGCTTCTCCGCCAACGTGATCCACAAGAAGCTGTCGCTGCGCGCGTCGATCACCTCGGAGCTGGTCCTGGACGAGGTACGCCTGCCGGACGCGGCCCGGCTGCCCGCCGCCGAAGGGCTGCGCGCGCCGCTGTCGTGCCTCAGCGAGGCGCGGTACGGCATCGTGTGGGGCGCGGCGGGCGCGGCGCGGGCGTGCCTTGAGGCCACCCTGGACTACACGGGCAGCCGGGTGCAGTTCGGCCGGCCCATCAGCGGCTTCCAGCTCACCCAGCGCAAGCTCGCCGACATGCTGGTGGACGTCAACCAGTCGATGCTCACCGCGCTGCAGATCGGCCGCCTCAAGGACGCGGGGCAGGCCCACCACTCCCACATCAGCTTCGGGAAGATGGCGAACGTCCGCGCCGCCCAGCGGGTGGCCGCGCTCGCCCGGGGCCTGCACGGGGCCAACGGCGTCACGCTGGAGTACCCCGTCATGCGGCACATGCTGAACCTGGAGTCGGTCGCCACCTACGAGGGCACCGAGGAGGTCCACGCCCTCACCCTCGGCCAGGTGCTCACCGGCGTCCCGGCCTTCCGCTGAGGCCCGGCGGGGGCGTCCTGGTACGGCGGGCCGTGCCCGGACGCCCCGAAGGTCAGCCGCCGGGCTTGTAGAAGACCCGCTCGGGCCTGATCCGCACGTTGACCCGGCGGTCGCCCTCCGCCCTGGCGGGGTAGACGTCCACGCCGAGGTACTTCTTGGCGAGCAGGTCGAGCGTCTCCTCGGCGCCCTCCTCCTCCAGCACCGCCGTGGCGGACACGCTCAGCGCGTGGTAGGGGTCGTCCGGGTCGAGCACGCTGAGCGAGATCCGCGGGTCGTTGCGCAGATGACGCTCCTTGGCCCGGCCCACCAGCGTGCTGACGAGGATGTCGTCGCCGTCGAGGTAGGTCCACACGACGGTGCTGTGCAGCGAGCCGTCCGGCCGTATCGTCGTCAGCCAGCCGCACACGGGCCGGTCGATCAGCGCCTTCTCCGCGTCGCCGAGTTCGGCCACCGCTGCCTCCTTGCGATTCGGGGGTTCCTCGATCGGGGGGAAACATACCGGCGTGTGCATCCATTCCGCACTCTGCCCACGATCCAGGCCGTCGGTTAAGGTGGCGAACGATGGCCAAGCACACGATCACCGTGACCTGGGACGAGATCCCCGCCGACGCCGATCCGGACGCCCTGGTCGGCGGCGGGTTCCGCGGTTACCGCTGCGACTGCGGGCTGCCGCTGGACCGCCGGGTGAACGCCGAGCTGCACGCGATGGAGAACGACATGTGCTCCACGTGCCTGGGCGCCGCCGAGGAGGTGGTGGTGCCCGGCTTCGCGCGCCCCTGCACGGCGTGCGCGAGCACCGGCAGGCGCGGCCCGCAGCTCGTCTGGCAGGCCGCCTACGGCGAGGCCGAACAGGTGATCACGATCGGTCTGCTGCGCCGGGTGGTGCGCGGCCTGCCCGAGCCGTTCGCGCTGTCGCGGGCGGCCGACGAGGTACGGGCGCTGCTCGGCCTGCCCCCGGGCCGGCTGCCGGTCGGCCCGCGGGTGCGCGACCTGCTCCAGCGGCTCGCCGAGGACGGCGAGATCGCGCTGGCCTCGGCCCCCGACGAGTTGCTGCACGGCACGGAGGTCGTCCTGTACCGCGATCCGCTGTGGCGGCGGGTGCCGCCGCCGCTCAACGGGGCATCGTGAGCAGGCCGAGCGCCTCCTGCTCGCCGCGGCCCCTGATGACGTCGTTGATCGCCTCGGTCAGCTCCGGGCGCGTGTAGGGGCCCATCGGAAGTTCGTTGAGGTGGGCCAGGATGGCGGCGGGCACCCCAAGGTGCTCCGACGCCCTGCCGTACACCTCGCGGCGCGTCACCCGGTCGTGGTCGTGGAAGACCTCGTCGAGGACCCGCTGTAGTTCCTCCACCCCGGCGTGTCCCTGTTCGGTCATGTGATCCCCTCCGTAGGGCCGCGTACCCGGGAGGGCCCGCCCTATCCGCCCTCGCCCCCGGTTTTTGGCCGCCACTTGGGTTTGACCCCTGCCCGTGCGGAAAGCCGGACCGCAGGATCGGAGAGGAGGGGCATGCCGTGCTTGCACTGACCGACACGGCCGTGACCGCGATACGGGACCTGATGGTCGGCGAGGACCTGCCCGCGGACGCCGGGCTGCGCATCACCCTGAAATCGGGCGATGACGCCTCCCTGGAGCTGTCCCTGGCCAGCGCGCCCCGCCCGGGTGACCAGGTGATCGAGAAGTCGCGGGCCCGGGTCTTCCTCGACCCCGCGGCCGCCGAACTGCTGAGCGATCGTTCGCTGGACGCCGACGTGCCGCCCACCGGCCATCCCGTCTTCCGCCTCCCCCGAAGGTCCGGCTGAGATCAGGCCGCTCAGAGGTCGCGGTCGAGGGTCTCCGGAAGCGCCAGCACGCAGGCCAGGCTGAGCGCGGCCATCACGGCCACGTAGATGCCGATGCCGGTGGTGCCGAGGCCGCCCCGCTGCATGACGGTCGCGACCAGCGGCGGCACCGCCCCGCCGAGCACGCCGCCGAGGCTGTAGGAGACGGACGCGCCGCTGTAGCGGAACTCGGTACGGAACAGCTCCGGCAGGAACGCGCCCATCGGCCCGAACGCCAGGCCCATCAGCCCGAGCGCACCGGCCAGCGCCACCCCCACCAGGACCACAGAACGGGTCTCCATCAGCGGGAACATCACCAGCCCCCACACCACCGAGGCGCCCGCGGCGCAGATGAGCACCCGCCGCCGCCCCAGCCGGTCCGACAGCGCCGAGGAGACGATCGTCCCGGCGGCCATGAAGACCACGCCCAGCATGGTCAGCGCGAGCATCGTGGTGCGCGGGATGCCGAGCGTGCCGGTCGCGTACGACAGGCAGTAGGTGGTGGCGGTGTAGAAGAGCGTGTAGGAGATCACCATCGCGCCCGCGCCGAGCAGGACCCGCCGCCACTGGTGGCGGATCAGCCCGGCGAACGGCACGCGGGCGATCCTCCGCTCGTCCATCGCGGCCTGGAAGACGGGCGTCTCGGAGATCTTGAGCCGGACGTACAGGCCGATGAGGACCAGCAGCAGGCTGGCCACGAACGGCAGCCGCCAGCCCCACCCGGCGAACTCGCCATCGGTCAGCGTCGCGCCGAGGACGAGGAACAGGCCGTTGGCGGCGATGAACCCGATCGGCGGGCCGAGCTGCGGGAACATCGCGTACAGGCCGCGTTTGCCGGGCGGGGCGTGCTCGGTGGCCAGCAGCGCCGCGCCGCCCCACTCCCCGCCCAGCCCGACGCCCTGCAGGAAGCGCAGCAGCACCAGCAGGGTGGGCGCGGCCACGCCGATCGCCGCGTAGCCGGGCAGCAGGCCGATCGCCACCGTGGAAAGGCCCATCAGCAGCAGCGAGACGACCAGCATGGACTTGCGCCCGATCCGGTCGCCCCAGTGCCCGAAGATCGCCGAGCCGAGCGGCCGGGACAGGAAGGCCACCGCGAAGGTGGAGAACGCCGCCAGCGTGCCCGCCAGTGGGTCGAGCTGCGGGAAGAAGGCGGTGTTCAGCACCAGCGCGGCGGCCGTGCCGTAGATGTAGAAGTCGTAGAACTCGATCGCGGTGCCGATCAGGCCGGCCGCCGCGATCCTGGAACGGGCGGGCCGTCCGGCGAGGGGAGGGGTCATTCGCGTCTCACGAGATCCTGCTGGGTCTGGGGCTGTGAGCACGCTAGCACCCGTTGACAGATGCTCTGACACCCTCTGACGATCACTGTCGTCATGCGGCCCTGAGGCCCGCGTTCGCTCAGGGGACCAGCACGACCTTGCCCATGGTCTGGCGGTTCTCCAGGGCGGCGTGCGCCTGCGCGGCGTCCTTCAGGGGGAACTCGTGCACGATCGGCCGCAGCGCGCCGGACCCGGCGGCGGAAAGCGCCCACTCCTCCAGTTCCCGGATGCCGCCGGGACGCTTCATCAGCCGCGGGCCGAACGGGACCGCGACGGTCAGGCCGCGCTCGTAGAGGAGATCCGTGGTGATCTCGACCTGGCCGCCCGCCACGTCGGACGAGCCGAACAGCAACAGCCTGCCGCCGGGGCGGAGCAGGTCCATCGCGAACCGCCCGGCCTCGCCGCCGACGCCGTCCAGGGCCACGGTCGCCGTGAGACCGGCGAGGGCCTGCCGTACGGTGTCCTGCCAGCCGGGCCGGGTGTAGTCGAAGGCGTGGTCCGCGCCCAGTTCGCGGGCCTTGGCCACCTTGGCGGGGCCGCCGGCGAGGGCCACGACGGTCGCGCCCGCGTTACGGCCCGCCTGGACCAGCAGGGCGCCGATGCCGCCCGCGGCGGCCGTCACCACGGCGACGTCGCCCTCGACCAGACCGGCCACCTCCAAGATGCCCATGGTGGTGCGCCCGGTGCCGATCATGGCCACCGCCTCGCCGAAGTCCACGCCGTCCGGCACCTCGTGGACGGCGGCCACGTCGCGTACCGCGAGTTCCGCGTACCCGCCGGGGACCAGGCCCAGGTGGGCCACGACGCGACGGCCGAGCCAGGACTCCTCCACGCCCTCACCGAGCGCGTCCACGACCCCGGCGACCTCCCGGCCCGGGATGGTCGGCAGTTCGGGCTCGGCGAACGGCCCGCCGACGGTACCCGCCCGGATCATCGTGTCCACCAGGTGCACCCCGGCGGCCCGGACCGCGATCCTCACCTGGCCAGGGCCGGGCACCGGGTCCGCGGCCTCCTCATAGATCAGGTTGTCCGCCGGTCCGAATGCGTGCAGCCGGATCGCCTGCATGTCTTTCCACCCCTTTTGTCGTTATCGAGAACCCACGATGCAACCTCAAGTCAGGTCGAGGTCAACCGCGCCGGAAAACCGGTTGCCCCGGCAGGCCGGCGTACCGGACGATGGGCGGCATGTTCCGGCACGCGCTGTTCCCGACGACGCCCGCATCCGCGGGCGCGCCGGCGCGTGCCCCGATGCCCTGCGCCGCGGCGCTTCCCGGCGGCGTCGAGCGCTGACCCTTTCCCGGTCGTCCTGGGTGACCCGGCGGGGAAGGGTCGAGCGAGCGTGCGGGTCGCCATCTCATGGCACCACCGGGCATCGAAGGAAGGATCATGGCCAAGCGGGCCTACACGCGCACCAAGCCGCACCTCAACATCGGCACGATGGGGCACGTGGACCACGGTAAGACGACGCTGACCGCGGCGATCACGAAGGTGCTCGCCGAGCGCGGCGGGGCGAAGTACGTGCCGTTCGAGCGGATCGACCGCACGCCGGAGGAGGCGGTTCGGGGCATCACCATCAACATCTCCCACGTCGAGTACGAGACGGCCGACCGGCACTACGCCCATGTGGACATGCCCGGCCACGCCGACTACGTGAAGAACATGATCACGGGGGCCGCGCAGCTCGACGGGGCGATCCTGGTCGTGTCCGGGCAGGACGGGATCATGCCGCAGACCCGCGAGCACGTGCTGCTCGCGCGCAGGGTCGGCGTCGAGCACGTCGTGGTCGCGCTCAACAAGGCCGACGGGGCCGACCCTGAGCTGCTCGACCTCGTCGAGCTGGAGCTGGCCGAGCTGCTGGCCGAGCAGGGCTACCACGACGTGCCCATGGTCCGGGTCTCCGGGCTGCGGGCGCTGGCCGGTGACCCGGAGTGGACGGCCTCGATCGAGTCGCTGCTGCGCGCGGTGGACGAGCACGTACCGGTGCCGGTGCGCTACACCGACGCGCCGTTCCTGCTGCCGGTGGAGAACGTGCTCACCGTCACCGGGCGCGGCACGGTGGTGACCGGCGCCATCGAGCGCGGCACGGTCCGGGTGGGCGACACCGTCGAGGCGGTCGGCCTGGGCGGCGGCTTCACCGCGGTGGTGACCGGGGTGGAGACGTTCGGCAAGACGATGGAGCACGGCGAGGCGGGCGACAACGCGGCCGTGCTGCTGCGCGGTGTGCGCAGGGAGCAGGTACGCCGGGGTCAGGTGCTCGCCGCGCCGGGCTCGCTGCGCGCGTACAGCCGGTTCAGGGCCAGGATCTACCTCCTGACGACCGCCGAGGGCGGCCGTAGCACCCCGATCGCGACCGGCTACCGCCCGCAGTTCTACCTGCGCACGACCGACGTCCCCGGCCGTGTCGAACTCGACACGGCCACCTCCGCCCTGCCCGGCGACACGATCGAGGCCATCGTCGACCTCGGCAAGCCCGTGGCCCTGGAGACAGGCCTCGGCTTCGCCGTACGCGAGGGCGGCCTCACGGTCGCCGCCGGCACCGTACTCACCCCCCTCGTGTGACCCAACGCCCCGGAAGCCCCTCCCACGGCCTCCGGGGCTCCGGGATGTTCACGGCCTCCACGCTGACGGTGGATCCGACCGCTCCGGATCCACCGGGTGCCCGCGGTCTTCGGGAGTCTCCGAGGTATCGGGGTGACGGCGATGGGCTCAGGGGGCCGGGGAAGGTGGGCGAGGGGTGGAGGTCCGGCGGTCCAGATCGATGTCGGCGTGCCGGCCCGTCGGTGACAGGCAGATCACCTGGCGGCCCGGGCGCAGCCCGGCGTCGGCGCTGTAGCGGCGGGCCAGTTCCGGCTCGGCGGCCGTGTCGCCCGCCTCGGCGGCCAGCAGCAGTGCGGCGACCTCGTCGATCGGCTCGGGGCCGCCCGGCATGTCCGGGCCGGTCATCCCCCAGGCGTCCCACAGCAGCAGTTCGTCGCCGCGGCGGTGCGCCAGTTCGTGGACGACCTGGTCGCGGAGGAACCACTCGCCGCTCATCGGCAGCGAGGGGTCCACGCCGCAGGTGTCCGCGTCCAGTTCGCCCGCGCGAAAGGCCGTCCACGCCCGCGCGGCGGTCATGAAGCGCCACTCCTCGCCGGGGCCGAGCCCGCGCGGGACATCGGCCGGGTCGAAGGGCCGGTCGGCCGCCGGTTCGAGCTGGGCGTCGAGCAGCACCCAGCGTTCCCCGTCCCAGTACTCGGCGACCACATGGTCACAGTTCCAGCCGGGCATCAGGTAGCTCGCCAGCCCCACCCGGCTGCGCGCCGGGACCCCCTGGTGCCGCAGCGCCGCCACCATGAGCAGGGTGAAGTCGCGGCAGCAGCCCGCCACCCGGTCCTCGGGGGCGCGCGGCACGGTCAGCGGCCCCGGGTTGCGGCTCTGGTCGGCGGCCAGGATGCGGTCCAGCCACCTGCCGTCGATCTCGGCCAGCCGGCCAGGGACGAAGGACAGCCCGCTCGCCCGGTAGTGCACGAGGACGTTTCGTACCACGGCGGACAGTTCCACCGGGTCGGCGGGCAGGCCGTCGAGCAGCGCCGCGTACGGGCCGGGATCGCTGTAGCGGGACTGCCGGGTGAACAGGTCCAACATGGCCGGGATTCCCTTCTGCCGGGTCACCCTGCGATCCTCGCTCACCGACCCCGACCGGCGCACGGTCGATTTCACCGGCCCTGGGGGCTCAGCCGGACCAGCCCGACCAGCGGTCCACGGTGATCAGTACGGCGGGCCCGCGCGGCGGCCGGTCGCGGTACTGCGGGTACTTCTCCACCAGCCAGCCGGTCTCCGGCGTGCCGTCGCGGGCCACCCGCGCGTGGCCGTCGGCGCGCGCCCACCAGAGCCGTGTCCAGTCGGCGTCGTCGTAGTGGTCGGCCAGCAGGGACACCCGCGGGCGCGCCTCGATGTCGGCCAGCCTGCCCAGTGCCGCCGTGGTCTTGGGCTTGTGATCGACGGCGGTCACCACCACGTCCCCGCGCACCGCGAACGTCACGGGGACCAGGCGCGGCGAGCCGTCCGTGCGGATCGTGGCCAGCCGCGCCACCCTGGCCGCGGCGAACAGCTCACGGGCGCGCCGCGGGTCCACGCTCAGCCCCCGGCGGGGCGCGGGGTGAGGCCGAGGGCGGGGGCGAGTTGGGAGAGCTGCGCGCTCACCTGGCCGAGGTCGGCGGACAGCGCCTGGACGGCGACGTGGTCGGCCCCGGCGTCGAGATGCGCCCGGACGCGGGTGGCCACGGTCTCGGCGTCGCCCCAGGCGACGATCGCGTCCACCAGGCGGTCACTGCCGCCGCCCGCGAAGTCGTCGTCGCCGAAGCCGAGCCCGCGCAGGTTGTTCACGTAGTTGGGCAGACCGAGGTAGACCGACGTGTGGGCGCGCGCGGTGGCCCTGGCGGTGGCCGGGTCGGTTTCGAGCACCACCGCCTGCTCGGGGGCGAGCAGCCTGCCGGGGCCGAGCGCCTCGCGGGCCAGCGCCGTGTGCTCGACGGGCACGAAATAGGGGTGGGCGCCCGCCGTACGCTCCCTGGCCAGTTGCAGCATCCGGGGGCGCAGCGCGGCCAGCACGGTGGGCACCGGCGGGTCGGCATGGAACTCCAGGCCCTCCCTGGCGGCCTCCAGCGCCGAAAGGTAGTCGGCGGTGGCGGACAGAGGGCTCGCGTAGTCGTGGCCGCGGAGGGCGACGAGGGGCTTGTGGCTCACACCGATGCCCAGCAGGAACCGCCCGGGGTAGGCCTCGCCGAGCGCTTCGGCCGCCGCGGCCATGGCGGCGGCGTCGCGGGCCCACAGGTTGGCGATGCCGGTCGCGACCGGGACGGTCTCGGTGGCGGCGAGCAGAAGCGCCGCGGAGGTGAACACCTCCCGGCCGCCCGGCGACTCGCCGACCCAAAGCGCGCCGTACCCGAGCCGCTCGATCACCGCGGCGGCCTGCCGTACGGCGGGCAGCGGGGCCCGCCCGAAGAGCTGCCAGACGCCGATACGCCCGATGTCCATGATCCTCCTTGTGGGGAACGCGCCTGAGATCGAATCTACTCGCCGGACCTCTCCCGTCCCAGGAGGCACCAGGAACAACGGGGAACCGCCTGGCAAGACCGGTCTCGGAAAACCCGTCGACAGGGGGCCGCCCGGCTCGGATCATTGACCCATGTCAGTCGTCAAGGAGGTCCGATTCAGCACACCACGCGAGCAAGGCGGACAGGAGGAGGGGGCCACCGGCCTGCCGATGACCGTATGGCTGGATGACGGCGACTCGGCGCTCGATGTCATCGACGCGCTCGCCCTGTCGCCGTTCGCCACGGGGGCCCAGCCATGGTCGCGCTCGGCGTCGGTGGAGCGCGTGCTGCCGGACGCGCCGCTGATGCCGTCCGGCGGTCGTGTGGTGCGCGCGGCGCACGAGGAGGACGGCCGCGACTCCCGCCTCATCGAGGGCGAGGGCTGGACGCTGCGGGTGATCAGGTGGAAGGACCGCTCGGCGACCGTCCACGTCTCGGCGGTCAGCGAGGAGCTGGCCACGAGCGTGGTCGCGGAGACCGTTCGCGACGCCGCCGCCCCCGCGCCCGAGGCGGCCCATGTGGAGATCGGCTTCTGGTGGCGTACCGAGCGCGGGGGGCGGCGCAGGGAGCGGCCGATCACCGCGATGCCCTGGGCGCGGATCGCGGGCAACTACAGCCGCGCGGCGGGCGGGCAGCTGGATCGCCTGATGCGGCTCACCCGCGACGACGTGAGCGGCCGGCTGCTCCTGCTGCACGGCGCGCCGGGCACCGGCAAGACCACGCTGCTGCGCAGCCTGGCCCGCGAGTGGCGGGACTGGTGCCAGGTCGACTGCGTGCTCGATCCGGAGCGGCTGTTCCACGACCCCGGATACCTGATGGAGGTCGCCATCGGCTTCGGCGAGCCGGGTGACGGGCCCTCGGGCGAGGAGACCAAGTGGCGGCTGCTCGTCCTGGAGGACTGCGACGAGCTGATCCGGGCGGGCGCCAAGGCGGCGAGCGGGCAGGGGCTCTCGCGCCTGCTCAACCTGACCGACGGCCTGCTCGGCCAGGGCCGCGACGTGCTCGTGGCCATCACCACCAACGAAGACCTGTCCCGGCTGCACCCGGCCGTGGTCCGCCCTGGGCGCTGCCTGGCCCGCGTCGAGGTCGGCCCGCTGCCCCGCGAGGAGGCGGCGTCCTGGCTCGGCAGCGACCAGGGCATCGGCCCCGACGGCGCCACCCTCGCCGAGCTGTACGCCCTCCGCAACGGCCAGTCGATGCCCTCCCCCTCCCCCCAGGAATCCACCGGCCTCTACCTCTGACCCACCCACCCGCATCCCCACCCCGTTCGGGGGTGGCCCTGGGGTTCAGGGGTATGCGGAACTGAGGGGTGGGGGAGATCGGCGGGGCGCATACCCTCGCATGTGTGTTGGTCCTCACATAGCCTTTCAAGGGTGGTGAACCCGTGGCCGTTCGCCGGCCGTACCGAGGCGGTGGCGCGGATCGGGTCGGCGGAGGGCGGGCTGGTGGTGGCCGGGCCGTCGGGTGTGGGGAAGAGCCGGCTCATCGCGCGGGCCGTACGCGGGCTGCCCGGAGTGGCCTGGGTGCGCGGCAGTGAGGCGGTGCGGCGGATCCCGCTGGGGGCCTTCGCCCCGCTGCTGCCCGCCGCGCAGCCGCCCGCTGACGGCCCGCTCCGCTGGGCCGCCGCCACGATCACCGCGCCCGTGCTGGTGGCCGACGACGCGCACCTGCTCGATCCCGCCTCGGCCGCGCTGGTCCATCGGATCGCGGCGAACGGCACGACCCGCGTGATCGCGTCCGTCCGCGCCGACGCCGAGCCGCCCGACCCCGTGCTCGCGCTGTGGAAGGACGACCTGCTGCCGCGCCTGGACCTCCCCCCGCTGTCCCCCCGCGAGAGCGCGGGCCTGCTCACGTCCGGGCTGGGCGGGCCGGTCGAGCCGGACACCGCCGCCCTGCTGTGCCGCGCCGCCCAGGGCAACCCGCTCCACCTGACCGAGCTGGCATTGTCCCGGCGGCTCACCCGCGTTCGCGGCGAGTGGCGCTGGCGCGGCCCCGAGCCCGTGCCCGGCGCGCTCGGTGAGCTGGTCGCCGAGCGGATCGCCG
This sequence comes from Spongiactinospora rosea, assembly GCF_003315795.1. GTDB lineage: Bacteria > Actinomycetota > Actinomycetes > Streptosporangiales > Streptosporangiaceae > Spongiactinospora > Spongiactinospora rosea. The sequence continues at coordinate 229,942 of NZ_QMEY01000005.1, read as the reverse complement.
GGCTGCCGGACGCCGAGCGGGCCGCGCTGGAGCTGGTCGCGTACGGCGAGCCGGTGGGCGCGGGCCTGCTGGCCGGGATGACCGGCGGCCGGGCGGCCCTGGAGGGGCTGATCGAGCGGCGGCTGGTCATCGTACGCCGGGAGAACCGCAGGGTTCAGGTCCGCCTGGCCCATCCGCTGTACGGGGAGGTGGCGCGCGCCCGGTGCGCCGCCCCGCACGCCCGGCAGCGGGCGGGCGCGCTGGCCGAGGCCGTCACGGCGCTCGGCTCCAAGCGACGCGAAGACGTACTGAAGGTCGCCCTCTGGCGGCTGGACGGCGGGGTGCCCGGCGACCCGGCCCTGCTGCTGGCCGCCTGCGACCTCGCCAGGTCCATGCGCGACCTGGACCTCGCCGAGCGCCTGGCCAGGGCGGCGGTGGACGCGGGCGCGGTGCGCGCGCTGCCCAAGCTGGGCGCGGTGCTGGCCGGCCGGGACCGCCACCAGGAGGCCGAGGAGGTCTACGCCGCCGCGTGGGAGCGCGACCTGGACGATTCCACCCGGGCCGACTGCGGCCTGATGCGGGCGCTGAACCTCGTCTGGGGCATCGGCCGGATCGACCAGGCCCGTGCCCTGCTGCGGGAGATCCCGCTCCCGGCCGGTGACGTGGCCACCCACCAGAGCGTGATGGCGATGCGCGCGTCGCTGGAGAGCGCCGCGGGCGACGTACGCGCCGCCCGGGCGCTGCTGGCCAGGGCGCGTGAGCTGGGCCCACTGGGGCCGCGGGCGCTGCGCGGCAACGGCACCACCGAGGCGGCCATCCTGCTCGGCGAGGGCCGGGCCACGGCGTGCCTGGCGATGGTGGACGCCACGCTCGCGGTGCTGGCCGAGGAGCCGGACGCGCGGCCGGGCCTGAGTTCGGCGCTGGCGGACACGGCGGTGCAGGCCGCGCTGCTCACCGGCGATCTGGACGCCGCCGAACGCCTCACCCGCGAGGGGGCCGAGCCGGGCGCGGGCTTCGGGCCCTGGCAGCGGCCACGGCCGCAGTTCGGTTCGCGGCGGGCGCAGGTACTCCGGCTGCGCGGCCGGGTGGCCGACGCGCTGGACACCTCCGCCGACGCCGTGGCCGGGCTGGCGCCGCGCGGGCTGCTGGCCGCGCAGTGCCTGAGCGAACTGGCGCACGCGCACGCGCTGCTCGGCGACGCCGACGCGGCCACGGACACGCTGGAGCTGGCCGAGCGGATCACCCTGCCGATCGGCCCGCACGTGGTGTTCCCGCTGCGCGCGGCCCGGGTGTGGACGCTCGCCGCGCGCGGCGACGTACCGGGGGCGATCGCGGCGGCGCTCCGGCTCGCCGAGTCAACGCTGCGGTGTTACGCGCCGTTCGCGCTGCACGACGTGGTCCGGCTGGGCCACGGGGAGCTGGTCGCGGAACGGCTGGCGGCGCTGGAGGTGGACGGCCCGCTGGCCGCGCTGTTCGTCCGGCACGCCGCCGCCACCACCGGCCGCGACCTCGACGCGGTGTCCGCGGCGTTCGAGGAGCTGGGCATGCTGCTGCACGCGGCCGAGGCGGCGGCACAGGCGGCGGCCCGCCACCGCGACACGGGCGCGCGCCGCGCCGCCCGTACCTCCGCCACCAGGGCGGGCGCCCTGGCCCGGCGCTGCCAGGGGGCCCGTACCCCCGCGCTCGCCGGTCTGGAACTCCCGGAGCTGACCCCACGGCAGCGGCAGATCGCCGAACTCGCCGCCCAGGGCCTGACCAACAGGGAGATCGCCGAACACCTGGTCGTGTCGGTCCGCACGGTCGCCAACACCCTCTGCGCGGTCTACGACCGCACGGGCGTCAGCGACCGCACCGCCCTCGCCGACCTCCTCGGCACAGCAACAGGGCCCATCTGACCGTCCCGCCTCACCGTGAGGTCCGGCGGAGGCCCAGGGCGATCAGCAGGTACGGCACCGCCGCAAGCGCGAAGATCTGCCATGGTGGCGCCCAGGTCGATCCGGCGCCGTAGGCGGCGAAGAGCAGTACCGCCACCACCTCGGAGCCGAAGCCCGCCACCGAGGTGATCGTCGCGCGGTAGCGGTCGTTCACCTGTTCCTGGAGCCGGGCGTCGGCCGCCGCCATGGCCCAGTGGAAGCCGCCGAACGCCACGCCGACCAGGGCGAATCCGGCCGGGCCGGTGGCCGCGCCGACGGCGAGGCAGGCGGCGGCCAGGGCCAGGACGGGTGTCAGCCGGCGGGTGCCGCGACCGGCCGCCCAGCCTCCGGCCACCGCGCCGAGATCGGTCATCAGCATCAGCAGCGGGACCGCGGCGAGGGCCACGCCGGTTCCGGCGGCGAGCATCGGCAGGTACTCGTCGATGGCGGTGAGGCCGGTGAGCAGGGAGGCGAGCAGCAGGGTGAGGCGCAGCGCGGGGGCCTGCCGTACGGCGGCGAGGCCGTCACGCAACAACGCCCGGACACCGCCCGAGTCGCCGGAATCCTCGTCCTGGTCCGGTGAGACCCTGGTCTCGGGGAGGGCCATGCCCGCGACCGCGCCCAGCGCGCACGCCGCGATGCTCGCCACCCCCACCGCCGGATAGCCTCCCCAGGCGAGGACCGGCGCGGCCAGCGCGCTCGCCGCGAGGATCGCGGTGGACCCCATGGCCCGGGCGCGGCCGATCACCCTGGCGTAGGAATCGGCGCGGCCGACGTGCGCGAGCTCCTCGTAGACCAGCGCCTCCCAGGCCCCCGAGGTCAGCGCGGTGCCCACGCCCCACAGCACGAAGCCCGCCGCAAAGGAGGGATAGCCCGGCAGGAACGTCCACAGCGCGTAGCCCGCGCCGGTGACGAGGGGCGAGACGATCAGCAGCAGCCTGCGCGAGAAGAGGTCGGCCAGCAGCCCGGACGGGACCTCGAACGCGAAGGAGGCCACGGACCAGATCACGAAGAGCGTGGAGATCTGCGCGGCCGACAACCCGGTCTCGGCGAACAACAGCGCATAGACCGGATAGATCAGGATGAGGTCATCAAGGAACGCGTAGGCGTAGAGCCGACGCGTCAGCCGGTGTTCAGGTGAAGATCAATGTCGCCAGGTCATGCCCGGCACTTTACACGATCCCCACCAGGCCAAGGAACGGCAAGGAGAGCCCCGGGGGCGGTGTGGGGCCCCCGTCACCAGGGGTGATGATCTCTACCGTCACCGCGCGTGAAACACACCACAGCACTCGCCGCAACCGCGTCCGCGATCACGTTCGTCCTGCTCGGCGGCCTCCCCGCCGCCGCCTCGCCGCCTCCCCCGCCCCCGGTCACCGCCGCCCTGACCAACCTGGAGGCGCTGCCCATCGCCCCGCCCGGCAGCAGCGCGGGCTATGACCGGGAGCTGTTCCCGCACTGGACCACGGTGTCGGGGACCTGCGACACCCGCGAGACGGTGCTGCGGCGGGACGGCGACCAGGTCACCACCGACGCCGCCTGCCGCGCCGTCTCCGGGAGCTGGTTCTCCCCCTACGACGGGGTGACCTGGACGCGCGCCTCCGACATCGACATCGATCACATGGTGCCGCTGTCGGAGGCGTGGAAGTCCGGGGCGGACCAGTGGACGACCGAGCGCCGCAGGGCGTTCGCCAACGACCTCGCCTCCAGCCAGCTCTGGGCCGTCACCGACAACGTCAACCAGGCCAAGGGCGACAAGGACCCTGCGCTCTGGCGTCCGCCGCTGGCGAGCTTCCAGTGCACCTACGCCCGCTCGTGGGTGGACGTGAAGTACAGGTGGGGGCTCGCGGTGGACGACGCGGAGAAGACCGCGCTGGCCGAGATGCTCGCGACCTGCTGACGATCACGCCCGCCGCAGCCGTAGCGTGACGATCTCGAACGGCCGCAGCCGCAGTTCCTCGTCCGGCCCGGCCGGGCGGCGACCGCCCGCGAGCGGCCGTTCGAGCAGGTCGGTCTCGATCGTCTCGGCCACCGGCACGGCGCAGCGCAGCCGTACCGCCGCGCGCCCGCCCAGGCACTCGTACAGCCGCACCACCAGGTCGCCTGAGCGGTCGTCGGCGAGCTTGACCGCCTCCACGACCACGCCCTCGCCGTCCAGGGTCACCAGCGGGCGCACGCCGTGTGCCCCCCGCACGGTACGCGGCGGGAGGTTGAGGTCGTAGCCCTCGCGCACCGCGTCGGCGATGGCCGCGCCGGGCACGATCGCGTACCGGAACCGGTGCACGCCCTGGTCGGTCTGCGGATCGGGGAAGCGGGGGGCGCGCAGCAGTGAGAGCCGCACGGTGGTGCCGGTGCCGCCGCCCTGCCTGGGCGGGCGGGTGACGTCGTGGCCGTAGGTGGAGTCGTTGACGACGGCGACGCCGTAGCCCGGCTCGCCGACGTGCAGCCAGCGGTGCGCGCAGATCTCGAACTTGGCGGCGTCCCAGGAGGTGTTGGCGTGCGCGGGCCGGTAGACGTGGCCGTACTGGATCTCCGCGGCCGAGCGGTCGGCCCGCACGTCGATCGGGAAGGCCGCCTTCAGGATGCGTTCGCGCTCCCGCCAGTCGACCTCGGTCTCGATGTCGAGGCGGCGCGCGCCGGGCAGCAGGCGCAGCGTCTGGCGCACCCGGGAGGAGCCGAAGGCGCGTACGACGCGCACGGCGGTGGCGTCGTCGGGGGCGACCTCCTCGGCCTCCACCAGGTCGGTCACCGTGTTGCGGTAGTAGCCCTCCACGTCCCAGGCGTCCCAGCTGATGGGCAGGTCCTTGTGGAGCTGGAGCAGGTTGCCCCGGACGCCGGGGGGCAGCACCTCGCGGTCGGCGGTGAGGTCGCGCAGCGAGGTGATCAGCCCGTCGCCGTCCACGGTGACCCGCAGCAGCCCGTTGTCCATGACGAACTCGCCGCCCGCGATGGTCATGACGGTCGTGCTCGCCTCGGTCTCGGGGTCGCGGGTGGCGCCGAACGCGGGCACCCCGCCCCGGGCGTACGGCGAGCCGTTGAACACCACGGGCCGCCCGCCGCGGCCCGCCAGCGCCCGCTGCGCCTGCCGGATGATCTCCTCCAGCTCGGCGCCGATCTCGGCGTAGGCCGCCTCCGCCTCGCGGTGCACCCAGGCGATCGAGCTGCCCGGCAGGATGTCGTGGAACTGGTTGAGCAGCACCCGCTTCCAGAGCCGGTCCAGCTCGTCGTAGGGGTAGCCGGCGAGCCCGGCGACGGCGGCGGTGGCCGACCACAGCTCGGCCTCGCGCAGCAGGTGCTCGCTGCGCCGGTTGCCCTGCTTGGTGCGGGCCTGGCTGGTGTAGGTGCCGCGGTGCAGCTCAAGGTACAGTTCGCCGACCCACACCGGCGGGTCGGGGTATTCGGCAGCCGCCGCCTCGAAGAACTCCACCGGCGTCTCCATGCGCACCCGCGGGGAGCCCGCGAGGTCCGCCGTACGGCGGGCGCGCGCCACCATCTCCCTGGTCGGCCCGCCGCCCCCGTCCCCCCAGCCGAACGGCACCAGCGATCGGGTGCCGCGGCCCTTTTCGGCGTAGTTGTCGGAGGCGCGGGCCAGCTCGTCGCCGGACAGCTCGGCGTTGTAGGTGTCCACCGGCGGGAAGTGGGTGAAGATCCGCGTGCCGTCGATGCCCTCCCACCAGAAGGTGTGGTGCGGGAACCGGTTGGTCTGGTTCCAGGACATCTTCTGGGTGAGGAACCACTGCGACCCGGACAGCTTGATGAGCTGCGGGAGCGCCGCCGAGTAGCCGAAGGAGTCGGGCAGCCACACGTCCACGGTCTCGATGCCGAACTCCTCGGCGTAGAACCGCTTGCCGTGCACGAAGTGGCGGGCCAGCGCCTCGCCGCCGGGCATGTTGGTGTCGGGTTCCACCCACATGCCGCCGGTCGGGACGAACTGCCCGGTGGCGACGAACCGTTTGACGCGTTCGTAGACGGCGGGGTGGCTCTCCTTGATCCAGGCGAGTTGCTGGGCCTGCGACATGGCGAAGCGGAAGCCGGGCTCGATCTCCATCAGGTGGGTGACGTTGGCCGCGGTCCTGGCGACCTTGCGGACGGTCTCGCGTACCGGCCACAGCCAGGCCGAGTCGATGTGGGCGTGCCCGACGGCGGAGATCCGGTGCGCGGCGGCGTGGGCGGGGGCGGCCAGCACGCCGGTCAGGCACTCGCGGGCGGCGGCGGCCGTGGGCCCCACGTCGAGCGGGTCCAGGACGTCGAGCGCGCGCTCCAGGGCGCGCAGGATCTCGTGGCGGCGCGGCTCCTTCTCGCCGAGCCGGTACATGAGCTGCTCCAGCACCTCCATGTCCTGGACCAGCTCCCACACCTCGCGGTCGAGGACCGCGAGGTCCATCCGCAGCAGCCGGTAGAGCGGGGCGGTGCCCGCGGTCTCCTTGTCGCCGAGCGGCGTCGGCACGCCGATCGGATAGATGATCGGGTTGGCCGCCGCCTCGACCCAGAAGAAGACCTCCTCGCCGCCCGCGGCGGAGGCGGCCACCGGCAGCCAGGCGTTGCGCGGGTTGACGCCCTTCACCGGGCGGCCGTCGGCGGTGTAGGCCAGCGCCTCGCACAGGAACCCGGTGCGATCGATGACGAAGCCGATGTCGATGACCGCCTCGACCGTCTCCCCCGCCCACTCCCGCGGCACCCGGCCCGACAGGCGGAACCAGCTCGTGCCCCAGGGCGGGCCCCACACCTCGCCGATCCGCGCCGGGCGGTACTCCTGCCCGATGGCGTGCTCGAAGGGGACCGGCTCGCCTGGAGCGTGCCATACCTGGACGTCGAGCGGGACGGCGCGCCGGTACACCGCCGGGCGGACGCGTTCGCGCAGCACGCGGTCCAAACGCGCCTCGGCGAGAAGGCGGTCATCATGCATGCGGGTCTCCTTCGCGGGGGGACTGATCAGGCGGCGAGGCGTTCGCACAGCCAGGCCAGGGCGAGCGGGTAGCGGTACTCGATGCCGGCGTGCCCGGCGTCGAACAGCTCGAAGTGAACGCGTTCGCCGGGCACGCCGGCGGCCTGCACGGCGCGGCGGAAGGCCACCGCGCCGAAGTCGAGGTGGTACTCGTCGCCGGTGCCCGCGTCGATCCAGAGCGCGCGCATCGACCGCAGCGCCTCGGCGTGGCCGGGCCGGGCGGCCATCAGCACCGGGTCGCGGGCCAGCCAGCGCTCCCACACGGCGGGCACGACCGCGCCGGTGTCGTCGAAGGGGACGCGCACGGTGCCGTCGGCGTCGGCGGAGTAGGCCGCCGCGTAGGCGTAGACCTCCATCAGCTCCAGGTCGCCGGGCCTGGTGCCGGCGATCCTGCTCCTGAAGTCGGCCAGGAACGCGGCGTAGGAGCCGCCGTGCAGGTCGCGCAGCAGCCGGGCACGGGCCGGGAACGCGGGCCGGTAGGCGACCTCGAAGAGCGCGTCGCCCGCGTGGGTGGCGAAGGCGCCGAACAGGTCGGGGCGCAGCATGGGGGTGACCATGGCCGCGTAGCCGCCGCTGGACTTGCCGGTGATCGCCCGGTGGTCGCGGCTCGCCAGGGTGCGGTACCCGGCGTCCACCCACGGCACGATCTCGTCGCACAGGTAGGAGTGGTAGCGCCCGGTGGCGGGCGAGTCGAGGTACTGGCTGCCGCCGTAGGAGGTCCACGCGTCGAGGTAGACGACGATCGCGGGCGGGGCCCGCTTTTCGGCGAACACGGCGTCGGCCAGCTCGGGGTAGGACGGGCGGAACGGCACGCGGTTCAGCCACATGCCGACCTGGCCCGTGTAACCCTGGGTGACGTAGACGACCGGGTAGCGCCGCCGCGGCTCGTCGTCGTAGCCGGGCGGCACGTAGACGAGCAGCGGTCTGCGGTGCGGGTCACCGAGCGGGTTGCCGCGCAGCAGCTCGCTGGCGATGACGTGGTGGTCGAGGCGACCCGCGAGTTCGGCGGACCAGGGCGGCATGGGCGCTTGCTCTCCATTCGGCGGCCGGACGGCGGGCGACGAAGGCGATGTACCCCCGTGGCCGGCCCGTCCCCCGCACGCGGAGGGAAGGAGTCGCTACCCCTGGCTGCTCTTCGACCTCACCGGTCGACTACCGTCTCACCACTCCTCGACCGGGAGTTCGACCTCGTTGCTCGGGTCGAAGACCACGACGCCGTCGTCGAGCCGGACGACGTGCACGTTGCGCGCCATGCCGCGGCCGTACGCGCGGCGGGCGGCCTCACGCGCCCAGTCGGCGAAGTGGTAGCCGTCGCTCTCCACCCCGCCGCCGGGAAGCTCCCAGCGCACCTCGAATCGGTTCGGCGGCCACGCCGGTGCCAGTGGCGGGTGCTGTGGCATGAGTTCCATCCCCTTGTGCTGCTCTCTCTTCGAGCGTCCACCTGCGCTTTGCCAGGACGCGGGCGTCGCTTGAAGCCCCGATGACGAAAGTCGAGGCTAGCCTCCCCGGTTACGGCTGACCAGAACCACCCCAGGGTTTAGGGCACCCCAGGGGTATTCGGAAAGCGGCCAGATCCTGTCCTATAGGGGCCGTCACCAGGATTTAACCCGCCCGTTCATGCGGCGTCAGCTTCCCCTGAAGGTCCCCTCCACTTACGCCTGCACGGTTGTAGTCAGCCAAAACGACAAAAGCTGACAACCATCACCAAACCCCCGCAAAGTACACCGAGCACGTATCGGAGCCTGATCATGTCACGTCGCGCGCTGTGCGCCGCGTCACTGGGTGTCGCCGTCGCCGCCGCCCTGTCCGCCTGCTCCTCGTCCACCGCAGGGGCCGAGAGCGGCGAGGAGCTGACGTTCGCCGCGATCCCCGCAGAGCAGAACGCCGACCCGGTCGTGGACTACGGCAACGTCATCAAGCTGATCGAGAAGAACACCGGCAGGAAGGTGAAGTTCGTCCGCTCCACCGACTACAACGCGGTCATCGAGGGCACCGTCTCCGGCAAGATCGACATCGCGGAGTTCGGCCCGCTCTCGTACGTGCTCGCCAGGAACAACGGCGCCAAGATCTCCCCGATCGCGTCCACGGTCACCGAGGGGCTGCCGCCCACCTACGTGAGCTACGCGGTCGTCAAGTCCGGCAGCCCGATCGGCGACCTGGCCGGGCTCAAGGGCAAGAAGGTGTGCTTCGTGGACCCCGGCTCCACCTCGGGCTACCTGTTCCCGGCCGCCGCGCTGGTGGGCGCGGGCATCGACCCCAAGACCGGCGTCTCCCCCGTGATGGCGGGCGGCCACGACAACAGCGTCACCTCCGTGACCGCGGGCACCTGCGACGCGGGCTTCGCCTACGACCAGATGGTGGACAAGCTGCTGGTGGAGAAGGGCAAGATCAAGCAGGGCGACGTGAAGGTCATCTGGAAGTCCGAGCCCATCCCCAACTCCCCGATCGCGATCAGCGACGCGCTGCCCGCCGACATCAAGACCAAGCTGGCCGACACCTTCGTCAAGGACGCCAACAAGGACCGCCTGGTCGCGCTCGGCATCTGCGCCGACCCGAACACCTGCAAGGTCACCTCCGACGGCGAGGTGTGGGGCTTCGGCTCGGTGAACGACGCCACCTTCGACCCGATCCGCAAGGTCTGCGCGGCCACCAAGCATGACAAGTGCTCGGAGGCGTAGCGACATGAACCACGACATGAACCACATCGTGGAGATCGACTCGCTGGTCAAGACGTACGGCGAGACGCGCGCCTGCGACGGCGTCGCCCTGACCGTGAACGCGGGCGAACTGGTCGCCCTGGTCGGGCCCTCGGGCTCGGGCAAGTCCACCCTGCTGCGCCACCTCAACGGGCTCGCCCGGCCGGACTCCGGGAGCGTCCGCGTGCTCGGGGTGGACCTCGCCACCGCGCGCGGGCGCGGCCTGCGCGCGCTGCGCCGCCGGGTCGGCATGGTCTTCCAGCAGTTCAACCTGATCGGGCGGCTCACCGTGCTGGAGAACGTGCTGACCGGCGCGCTCGGCCGCGACCCGCTGCCCCGGTACGGCATCGTCACCTGGCCCAAGGCCGACCGCGCCGCGGCCATCGAGCACCTGGACCGGGTCGGCCTCGCCGACCGGGCCTACCAGCGCGCCGACAGCCTGTCCGGCGGACAGCAGCAGCGGGTGGCCATCGCCAGGATGCTCATGCAGCGCCCGGAACTCGTGCTCGCCGACGAGCCGGTGGCCTCGCTGGACCCCGAGTCCGCCGCCCAGGTGATGGACCTGCTGTTCCGGATCTGCCTGGAGGACCGGCTCACCGTGGTGTGCAGCCTGCACCAGATCGACCTAGCGCTGGCCTGGACCCGCAGGGTCGTCGGCCTGCGCGACGGCCGTGTGGTGCTCGACCAGCCGACCGCCGCGCTGGACCAGGAACGGCTGCGGCGGGTGTACGTGCCGGCGGCGCCGGTCGCCGTGGGCGCGGGCGCATGACGCATGGTTCGGCCGCCCGCGCGGCCCCGGTCCCGCTGACGCCGCCGCCGAGCGCGCGCAGGATCGCCGCGTGGGCGTACCCCGTCGTGTTCGTCCTGCTCGGCGTGCTCGCGGTGCGGCACGTCGGGATCGGCCTCGCCGCCCTGGCCGAGGGCGGCGACGCGATGGGGGCGCTGCTCGCGCGGGCCTGGACGCCCACGCTGGCCGCCCCCGCGACGACCTTCGCCCACGTCCTGGACACCCTGTCGATGACGATCGCGGGCACGGCGCTCGCGGTCGCCGCGGCGGCGGTGCTGGCCGTACTGGCGGCGCGCAACACCACGCCCGGCCCGGCCGTGCGGTCCCTGGCGCTCGCGCTGATCGTCGGCTGCCGGGCGATCCCCGACATCGTGTTCGCCATCTTCTTCGTCGCGGCGCTCGGCATCGGCCCGCTGCCCGGCGTGCTCGCCCTCGGCCTGCACTCCATCGGCATGCTGGGCAAGCTGTTCACCGAGGCGGTCGAGGCGGCCGACGACGGGATCGGCGAGGCGGTGGCGGCCACCGGGGCCGGGCCGGTACGGCGGCTGCTCGCCGGGGTCTTCCCGCAGGCGGTGCCGTCCATGGTGGCGGTCACGCTGTACCGGATCGACATCAACTTCCGCGCCTCGGTGCTGCTCGGCGCGGTCGGCGCGGGCGGGATCGGGATGGACCTGCGCACCGCGTTCGGGTTCACCGACTACCGGGAGGCGCTCGGCATCTCCTGCGTCGTGGTGGCGGTGGTGTTCCTGGTCGAGGCGGTCTCGCTGGGGCTGCGCGCGCTGCTGCTCGGCGGCGGCCGGGCGAGCGGGCTGCCGCCGGTCCGCGGCACGCGGGTGCCGTGGACGGCCGGGCGCACCGTCACGCACGTCGCGGCCTGGGGCGGGCTGATCGTCGCGGCGGTGGCCTTCTGGCGCTCGGGGGCGACGCCCGGCGCGGTCCCGGCCGCGGTCGCGGGCTCGCTCCAGGCGCTCACCGAGTTCTTCCCGCCGGACTTCGCGCCGGTGCTGGACATCCTCGGCCCCGGCCTGGCGGAGGTCTGCGCCATCGCGATGGCCGCGACGTTCCTGGGCGTGCTCGGCGGGCTGGTGCTGGGCCTGCTGGCCGCGCGTACCGTGGCGCCGCATCCGGCGGTCCGCGCGGTGGCCCGCGCCGCGCTGGCCTTCCTGCGCTCGATCCCGGACCTGCTGCTGGTGCTGCTGTTCGTGGCCGCCTTCGGGATCGCCGAGGGCGCGGTGGCGGGCACCTGCGCGCTCGCCCTGTTCACGGCGTCGTTCGTGGGCAAGCTGGTCGCCGACACCGCCGAGGAGATCCGGCCCGGCCCCAAGGAGGCGATCCTCTCGACGGGGGCGAGCCGGGTGCAGGAGCTCCTGTACACCGTCCTCGGCCAGCTCACCCCGCGCCTGACCGGCCACTCCCTGTACGCCCTGGACGTCAACCTGCGCTCCTTCCTGGTGCTCGGCATCGTGGGCGCGGGCGAGATCGGCTTCGCGCTCAGCAGGCACATCCGCTCGCTGGACTATGACGTGGTGACCGCGATCGTGCTGCCGATCTTCGCGATCGTGCTGGTCGTGGAGCTGGTGTCGGCGTCGCTGCGCGGGGCGTTGCGGTGACGGTGACCGCCCGGCAGGTGCCGATTCACCCGCCGGGCCCCTCCGGTTCACCATCGGCGGACAGTCTGCTTGTCATGACAAGCTCCCACCGCTATTTGGAGATGGCAGAAGAGCTGGAGTCAGAACTGCAGCACGTGCCCGTGGGCTCACGGGTCCCGAGCGAGCACGCCCTGGCCAGCAGGTTCGGCGTCAGCCGGCCCACCGCCCGGGCGGCGCTGCAGGAGCTGGAACGCCGCCTGCTGGTGCATCGGGTGCAAGGCCGTGGAACGTTCCGGAGGGGCCGGCTGGACTACGTCATCAGCCCCTCCTGGCCGCCCTCGTTCAGCGAGACGCTGCGCCGCGCGGGCGGCGTGCCGGGGGTGCGGCTGATCTCGGTCACCGTACGGCGGGCCGTGGAGCAGGAGTGCCGCCAGCTCGCCCTGCCCGCGGCCAGCGCCGTGTGGTCGGTGGAGCGCGTCTTCACCGTGAACGGCGAGGTGGCGGCGTACGCGACCAGCGTGCTCCCGCACCGCGCGCTGCCCGGCCTGGACGCCGCGCTGACCGGTGAGCCGTCCCTGGCCACCGCGCTGCGCAGGCGCTACGGCATCGCCGTGCAGCGGCTGCGCTACCGGATCAGCCTGGCCAGCCCGCCACAGGCGATCGCCGACCACCTCACCGTGGACCGGACGCCGACCTGGCTGGCCGAGAGCGTCAACCGCACCTCGCACGGCACGCCCATCGAGAGCGCCCGCACGTACATGCGCGCGGACGTGCTCAACATCAGCTTCGAGATGGAGGAACGAACACCGTGACCGCGAAGCTCACGACCGAGCGCCGCGCCGAACTGCTGTCCGCGGCCACCCGCGGCGAACTCGTCCCGCTGGCCGAACGCCTGCTCGCCCAGGGCGCGCTCGGCGAACCCGCCGTTCTGGTCCCGCCCGAGGTGGGGATGGTGATGGTCCAGGTACGCGAGCCCATCGCCGAGGAGCGCTTCTACCTCGGGGAGGTCCTGGTGACCCGCTGCGGAGCCGAGGTCGGAGGAGTCGCCGGCTGGTCGATGCGCGGCGACGACGACCGCATCGCCGCGCTGGCCGCCGCCCTCCTGGACGCCGTCTGCGCCGCCGGGCTGCCGGAGTCGGCCGAAGTGGAGGACCTGTGCGCGGCCGTCGAACTGCGCAGGCGGCGCGAGATCGACGAGGAATGGGCCCGGATCGCCCCGACCCTGGTGACCTTCGAGGAACTGCCATGACCGCGAGCATGAGCACGAGCACGGCGGACGTCCGGGGGGTGCGGCGCGACCCGCGCGCCTCCCAGCGGGACTTCCGGGTGCTGCTGGACGTGCTGTCCCGGCCGGGGCGGATCGGCCGCCTCGCGGTGACCCCGGGGACGCCCGCCGCGACCATCCCGGTGGCCGGGCTGGCGGACGTGGAGGTCCCGCTGGCCGTACTGCCCGGCGACGGAGGCCAGGAGTGGGCCCGAGCGCTGCGGGTGGCGACCGGCGCGCCCGCCGCCGAGCCGGAGGCGGCCCGCCTGGTACTGGCGCTGCGCCCGCTCACCCCCGCCGAGATCGGCGCGCTGCCGCGCGGCGACGCGCTGCACCCCGAGCTGGGCGCGCGCCTGGTACAGGCGGTGGACGCGCTGCTCCCCGGCGCGCAGGCCGCGCCGGGCGACACGGTGCTGACGCTGGAAGGACCCGGGATCGACGGGCGGGCCGTACTGGCGGTGCGCGGCTTCGGCGCGGACGCCGCCAGGGCGCTGGCCGCGGCCAACGCCGGTTTCCCCGCCGGGATCGACACCTTCCTGGTCGCGCCGGACGGCGCGGTGGCCGGACTGCCGCGCAGCACGCGGATCACGCTGGAAGGAGAGGGCTGATGGGATTTTCCAACGCGCGCGGCGGCACCGAGGCGATTCTCGCCGCCGAGCGGCTGGTACGGCGCAGCGGCGAGGAGGCCGGCAGCGACCGGCTCGGCCTCGCCCAGCTCATCGAGCGGATGGGCCTCGCCGTGGACCGGGTGATGGGCGAGGGCGGGCTGTGGTCGCCCGAGCTGGCCGCGCGGGCGCTGCGCCAGGCCGAGGGCGACGTGATGGAGGCCGCCCAGTTGCTGCGCGCCCACCGCTCCTCGATCCCCCGCCTCGCCTACTCCGAGGTGGCCTCCACCGACGAGCTGCGGGTGATCCGGCGCATCTCCTCCGCCTTCCGGAACCCGCCGGGCCGCCAGCTTCTGGGCCGCACCACCGACTACGTGGGCCGGCTGCTGGACCTGATGCCCGAGGACGCCGACGAGGCCGATGAGGCGCCGCCCGCCCGCCACAACGGGCACGGCCATGGGCACGGTCATGGGCATGAGCACGTCGAGGACGAGCCGGTCACCACCGAGGACCAGGACCTTCAGCACCCGCCGCGGCTGATCGGCCTGCTGCGCGAGATGGACATGGTCGTGGAACGGCGTACGGACGGGGAGGACCCAGAGCCGTTCGACATCACCCGTGCCCCCGCCCGGCCCGGAGCGCCCCGCTCGGCCGTACTGGCCGCGCTGGCCCGCGCCGAGACCGGCGCGCTGGTGAACCTCTGGTACGCCTACACCTTCAGCACCGTCAAGCACGGCCACGAGATCCCCGGCGAGGTCCGGCACGGCTGGCTGCCGGTCAAGGTGGCCCACCCCGTCACCGGCCGCCCGGTCACCGTCACCGAGATCCGGGTCACCGAGGTCGAGACCATCGACGACCTGGACCGGCCCGAGGAGGACCGCAGCCGGCTGGACCTCGGCTACGGCCTGTGCTTCGGCCACAACGAGCGCAAGGCCATCGCCATGGCCGGGCTGGACCTGCTGGTCCACCGCGACGGCGGCCGTACCGAGCTGGAGCAGCGGGTGCTGATCACCCTCGACGGGATCGAGGCGTGCGGCTTCCTCGAACACCTGAAGCTCCCCCACTACGTCGACTTCCGCTCGCTCCTTGACCGCAAGCGCGCGGTCAGGGGCACGTCCGCCGATGGAGGCCCCCGATGACCACCACCCTGCGCCCGGGTACGGCCCTGCGCGGCCTGGCCGGGGACGCGGAGACCACCGGGATCTTCGACGAGCTGTCCCGGCGCGAGGTCCGCAGGGCCGTCCTGACCGCCGTCGCCGTGCCCGGCTACCAGGTGCCGTTCGGCTCCAGGGAGATGCCGGTCGCCCGCGGCTGGGGCTCGGGCGGGCTGCAGGTGACGCTGGCCCTGGTGGGCTCCGAGGACCGGCTGAAGGTCATCGACCAGGGCGAGGACGCCGGGGTCAACGCCGCCAACCTGCGCAGGCTGGTGTGCGGGCAGGCCGGCTGCGAGGAGGTCACCGACACCCGCGAGGCCACCCTCGTGCAGTCGCGGCACCGCATCCCCGAGACGCCGATGACCGAGGACCAGGTGCTGGTCCTTCAGGTGCCGGTGCCCGAGCCGCTGCGCGGCGTGGTGTCGGACATGCGCGAGCAGCGGCGGATGCACGCCGAGGCCGACTACGCCGAGATGTGGGTCAGCCTGTACGAGGACATCGTGCGCAACGGCGTGGTCACCCGGTCGGCCGGCTACCCCTGCCTGGTGAACGGCCGCTATGTGATCTCCCCCACCCCGATCCCGCGCTTCGACGTGCCCAAGCTGGACCACTCGGCGCACCTGACCCTGTTCGGCGCGGGACGCGAGAAGCGCATCTACGCCGTACCGCCGCACACCCTCGTCGAGCCGCTGACCTTCGAGGACGTGCCGTTCGAGGTCGAGCACACGCCGGGGGCCGCGTGCCGCCACTGCGGCTCGGCCGGCACCTACCTGGTGGAGGAGCCCGCCCAGGACGGAACGGTCCACTGGGTGTGCAGCGACACCGACCACTGCGCCAGAAACCGCACGGAGGAGGACCGATGAGCGCCCTGAAGGTCGAGGGGCTCGGCAAGATCTACGGAGACCCCGGCCCGGCGTCGCTGGCCGGCACCGGCCCCGAGCACGGCACCGCCCTGTCGCCCGCCACCGGCGCGATGGTCGCCTGCTGGGACGTGTCCTTCGAGGTGGAGCCCGGCGAGGCGCTGGGCCTGGTGGGCGAGAGCGGTTCGGGCAAGTCCACCGTGCTGCGCTGCATCGCCGGGGACGAGCGGGCCACCGCGGGCAGTGTGCACGTCGCCGGGATGCCGGGCACGAACCTGCTCACCCTGGACGACTCCGCCCGCCGCGCGCTGCGGGTGAACACGATCTCCGTGGTGTACCAGGACCCCGCCGCCGGGCTGGACCTGCGGGTCAGCGCGGGCGGCAACATCGCCGACCGGCTCACCGCGGCGGGCTGGCGGCACTTCGGGAACATCAGCTCACGGGCCGCGGAACTGCTGGAGCGCACCGAGGTCCCGCTGTCCCGGATGAACCACGTGGTGGACACCTTCTCCGGCGGCATGCGCCAGCGGGTGCAGATCGCCAAGGCGCTGGCCAACCGGCCCGCGATCCTGCTCCTGGACGAGCCCACCACCGGCCTGGACGCGTCGGTCGCGGCCGGGGTCCTGGACCTGCTGCGCGGCCTGCTGGAGGAACTGGGCGTGGCCGCCGTGGTCGTGTCGCACGACTTCGCCGTCATCGAGGCGCTGACCCGCAGGGTCGTGGTCATGCAGCACGGCCGGATCGTGGAGGCCGGTCTCACCGACCAGTTGCTCGAAGACCCGCAGGACGCCTACAGCCAGCGGCTCGTCTCGGCCGCGAGGGGATGAGGCCCATGCTCTCCATCAGGAACCTCACCAAATCGTTCACCCTGCACACCGTGGACGGCCGCGAGGTCCCCGCCCTGGCGGGCGTGGACCTGGACGTCTCCGCGGGCGAGCACGTCGCCCTGGCCGGGTCCTCCGGCGCGGGCAAGTCCTCGCTGCTGCGCTGCGTGTACCGCACCTACGTGCCCGGCTCCGGCGAGATCCGGTTCACCACGGCCACCGGCGCGGTGGTCGACCTGGTGGCGCTGTCCGACCCGGAGGTCGCCGACCTGCGCGGCCGGGAGATCGGCTACGTCTCGCAGTTCCTGCGCGGGGAGCCCCGGCGCGGCGTGCTCGACCTGGTGGCCCGCGCCGGAGTACGGCGGGGCATGGACACCACCACCGCCCGCGACGCCGCCGCCGAGGCCCTGCGCAGGCTCGGCATCGAAGAACGCCTGTGGGCCATGCACACCACCGTGCTGTCCGGCGGGCAGAAGCAGCGGGTCAACCTGGCCGCGGGGACCATCTCCCCGCCCCGGCTGCTGCTGCTGGACGAGCCGGTCTCCGCACTGGACCCGGTCAACCGGGAGGCGGTGCTCGGCATGATCGCCGACCTGGGCGGCGGCGGCACCGCCGTGCTGTCGGTGTTCCACGACCTTGAGGCGATCGAACGGCTGGCCACCCGCGTGGTGGTCCTTGAGGGCGGGCTGATCGTCCGCCAGGGCGATCCCTCGCAGACCCTTCGCCACGGCACCCTGGAGGTGGCCAGATGATCAATATCTTCGCGCACGCGACCGCCGTACTGCCGGACCGGGTGATCGAGGACGCGCTGGTCGCGGCCGAGGACGGGGTGATCACCGAGGTGACCGCCGCGCGTCCCGGCGCGGTCCCCGCCGAGGCGGTGGACCTGCGCGGCGCGCTGCTGCTGCCCGGCCTGGTGGACACCCACAGCGACGGCCTGGAGAAGGAGCTGAACCCGCGCCCGAACGCCGAGTTCGACGTGGACTTCGCGGTGGCGAGCTTCGAGGGCCGGGTGCGGGCCGCCGGGGTCACCACGATCTACCACGGCATCGGGTACCAGACCGCCCCGCGCAAGGGCCGCGACCTGGACCGGGCCGTGGCGATCACCGAGGCCGTCGCGCGGCGGGCGGGCGGCGACCCGATGGTGGACCACCGGTTCCTGTTCCGGCTGGACGCCCGCGACCCCGCCGCGCTGGCCGCGCTGGGGCCCCGGCTGGCCGCGCTGGACCTCGATGTGCCGCCGCTGGTGTCCTATGAGGACCACACGCCGGGCCAGGGGCAGTACCGCGACCCCGTCTACTACCGCAAGTGGCTGGAGGGCAGCCAGGGGATCTCCGCCGAGCAGGCCCAGACGAAGATGGACGC
This sequence comes from Spongiactinospora rosea, assembly GCF_003315795.1. Lineage (GTDB taxonomy): Bacteria > Actinomycetota > Actinomycetes > Streptosporangiales > Streptosporangiaceae > Spongiactinospora > Spongiactinospora rosea. The sequence goes on along the minus strand of NZ_QMEY01000005.1, from coordinate 211,964 downwards.
CCTGGTGGCCGACCGCGACACCCGCGCCTGGCACCGCCCGGTCGCGCTCGACTGGCTGAGCGAGCAGGCCAGGACGGGCCGGGCCCGGGTGCTCGCGCACGACCCGGTGACCGCCGAGGAGGTCGCGCTCGCGCACGAGCGGGGGGTGCGGGTGGCGGAGTTCCCGACGACCGTCGAGGCCGCCCGCGCCGCGCGCGAGCTTGGCCTGGACATCGTCGCGGGCGCGCCCAACGTGCTGCGCGGCGGCTCGCACTCGGGCAACGTGGCCGCCAGGGAGCTGATCGCGGCCGGGCTGGCCGACGCGCTGTCCAGCGACTACCTGCCTTCGGCGATGCTGGCGGCGGCGATGCGGCTGGCCGCGGACGGCCTGGTGCCGCTGCACCGGGCGGTGGCGCTGGTCACCTCCGGCCCGGCCAGGGTGGCGGGCCTGACCGACCGCGGCGCCCTGGTGCCCGGCGCGCGCGCCGACCTGGTCGCGGTCGCGGTCGCCGGTGGCTGGCCCACGGTACGGCTGTCGCACTGCGCCGCCGACCGCATCCCCGAGGCCAGGCCCCTGGAGCTGTCGTGGTGACACCCGAGGCGCATCCGGTGCTGCGCACGGCGGCAGAGGCGGCGCTGATCGCCTACCGCGACGCCCGCGCCGGGTACGGCAGGGCGGAGCTGGCGGAGTACGTGGCCGACGGCGCGGACGGCACCCCCACCATGCGGATCGACGTGCTGGTGGAGTCGGCCATCCTGGCGGCGATCGAGGGCAGCGCCGCCAACGCGCTGAGCGAGGAGACCGGGTTCGTCGACCGGGGTTCGCCGGTCACGCTGGTGATGGACCCGCTGGACGGTTCGGCCAACGCCGCGGCCGGGGTCCCGCTGACCGCGTTCGCCGGGGCCATCGCGGTGGACGGCGAGTTCACCGAGGGCCTGGTCGTCTGGCTGGACACCGGGCGCTCCTGGTGGGCGTCGCGGGGGCGGCCCACCGGGTTGCGCACCTCGGGCCGCACCGCGCTGGACGGCGCGGCCGTCTCGCTGCTGCGCCCCAGGTTCGACGTGCCGGGCGCGGCCGGGGCGTGGCGCGCGGTCGCCGAACGCGCCGGGCGGGTCCGCATCCTGTCCACCTCCTGCCTGGAGGCGGCCCTGGTCGCCGACGGCTCCACCGACGCCTTCGCCGACGCCGCCAGCGACACCCATCGCCTGGTGGACATCGCCGCCTCGGTCGTACTGGCCGAGGCGGCGGGCGGCGCCGTGCGCGACGTGTGGGACCGGCCGATCGTGTGCGACACCGACCTCACCCGCAGGTGGAGCGGCATCGTGGCGGCCTCCCCCGCCCTCGCGGACGAGATCGCCGAGACGCTGCGCTCGGAGGCGGGTTTGCCCGTTCTTTAACCTTGGTTGGGCACCGACCTGCATTTCGCGGGTAATAGCGGCTTCTGATGTGATTTGGGGGGCGCTATGTCCAGCGAGCCAGTCGAACGACGCGACCGCCGTGTACATCCGCCGGATGGGCGGCCGACCGGGGATATGACGGACCGCCGCCAGGAGAAACGCCCTGAACCGGACATGTACCTCGATGTGCCGTACGTCAACGTGGACAAGATCGACCTTGACGTGGACGAGCTGCGGGCCCGGGTCTCCCTGGAGGCCGATGTGCTGGACCTGCTGCGGCTGCACGTCGGGGTGGACGTCATGCTGGGGAAGGTCAAATTGGACATCGAGGGGGCGGAGGCACAGGCGGTCCTGAAGGTGCGGCTCGACCAGGTCGCCCGGATCATCGGGGACGTGCTCGGCACCGTCAATGCCAATCCGCGGATCCTCGACAACGTCGGCAAGGGACTGACCGCGGCCACGGTCCACGATCTCGGCCGGGCCGCCGTGGCCGCCCGCACCGGCGACGTCGCCGGCCGGATGCCGGGGGTGCACGAGGCCGTACGCGACGCCGTACCCGAAGCACCGCCGCCCGAGCCAGAGGCAAAGCCTGAGGCCGAGGCCGGACCTGAGCCCAAGCTAGAGGCTGAGCCCAAGGCCGGAGCTGAGGCGGAGGCTGAGGCAGAGCCCAAGCCAGAGCCTGAGCCCGAGGCAGAGCCTGAGGCTGAGGCAGAGCCTGAGGCTGAGGCAGAGGCAGGGCCGGAAGGCGGGGAGCACGACGGCCTGCCGGGGCGGGTGCTCACGACCGCCGGGCAGGTCGGGCGCCGGGCCGGCAGTTCGGCGTGGGGGCTGGCGAAGGGCGTCGGGCGGGCCGGGCAGCGCTCCGGCAGCGCCGCCCTGCACCGGCTGCGCGACCGGCACGACGGGCACCCCGAAGCCGGAGAAGCCGGGGAGGACGAGGTGGACGGGAGATGAGCGAGCGCCCCGGGGAGTTGGCGGACATCGAGTTCTCGGCCTCGGTGAGCGCCGGCAGGATGCGTTTCGAGGAGGTCCCGGACTCCACGGTGACCTACTCACAGGCGTCCGGGCCGGAGTCCGGGCACGGGTCGCGAAGGCGCGGCCTGCCCCGTCCCGTCCAGGAGGGCGTGGACTACGAGGACGTCGAGGTGCACTACGACCTCGCGGCCAGGATCAGTCGGCCGCGCTGAGCGGCCGGGCGATCGACTCCAGCCCCTTGCCCTCCGCCTTGACCCCGAGGAACAGCTCGACCACCCCGGCCAGGATCATCAGCACCGCGCCGACCGCGAACGCCAGCGCGGTGTCCCCGGGCACCCCGCTCTCGACCAGCTTCGCGAAGATCAGCGGCCCGGAGATCCCGCCCACCGCGGTGCCGATCGCGTAGAAGAACGCGATGGCCATCGCCCGGGTCTCCAGCGGGAAGACCTCGCTGACCGTCAGGTAGGCCGAACTCGCGCCCGCCGAGGCGACGAAGAGCACCACGCACCAGCACGCGGTGAGCGTGACGGCGGTGAGCGCGCCCTGGGCGAACAGCCACGCGGTGATCAGCAGCAGCACCCCGGAGCCGATGTACGTGCCGGAGATCATCGGCACCCGGCCGACGCTGTCGAAGAGATGGCCGAGCAGCAGCGGCCCGAGGAAGTTGCCGATCGCGATCACCGCGAAGTAGTAGCCGGTGTGCGTCTCGATCTTGAAGAAGGTGGCCAGGATGTTGGCGTACCCGAAGGTGATCGCGTTGTAGAGGAACGCCTGCCCGATGAACAGCGACAGGCCGAGGACCGTCCGCCGGGGGTAGAGCCGCACCATGGTGTGCGCGATCCTGCCGAATCCGGTGGACCTGCGCTGCCGGATGGCGATGGCCTCGCCGGGCTCGGCCAGCCGCGCGCCCGTCTCCCGTTCGACCTCCTGCTCGATGCCGCCGACCAGGCGTTCGGCCTCCTCGCCCCGGCCGTGGATGAACAGCCAGCGCGGGCTTTCCGGTACGTGCCGGCGTACCAGCAGGATGGCCAGGCCGAGCACCACGCCCATGCCGAAGGCGACCCGCCAGCCGATGTTGAGCGGCAGGTCGTTGAGCAGCGGGACGGTGATCAGCGCGCCGCCCGCCGCGCCCAGCCAGTAGCTGCCGTTGATGATGATGTCGATCTTGCCGCGGTGCCGGCTCGGGATCAGCTCGTCGATGGCCGAGTTGATCGCCGCGTACTCGCCGCCGATGCCGAACCCCGTCATGAACCTGAACAGGAAGAACCACCACGCCTCGAAGGAGAACGCGGTCAGCGCCGTGGCGGCCAGGTAGACCAGCAGAGTGATCATGAACAACTTCTTGCGGCCGAACCGGTCGGTCAGCCAGCCGAAGAACAGCGCCCCGATGCACGCGCCCGCCACGTACAGCGCCCCGGCGACCCCGGCGACCTGCGTCTGGGTGATCTCCAGGCCGCTGCCCGGCCGGGCCAGCTGAGCGGTCAGGTTGCCGACGATGGTGACCTCCAGACCGTCCAGGATCCAGACGGTGCCGAGGCCGATCACGATCATCCAGTGCCAGCGCGACCAGGGGAGCCGGTCGAGCCGGGCGGGCACCTTCGTGGTGACGGTGCCGAGTCGCGTGATGCTCATACCGATCACCTGTTACCCGGATCGCCCAAAGAAAGTCTCCCTGCGCGGAACGGAGTCGCCCCGGATCGCGGGCCTCGCGGGCCGCGGCGTAGCCTGCCCTGGTGCATCCGGCGACGACGGACTGGCCGCGGACCGTCCCCGAGGCCGAGGCGATCCAGCGGCGGCTCGCGCCGCTGGCCGACCTGACCGGCCCAGGCCCCGCGCCCGCCGCGGTGCGGCATGTGGCGGGGCTGGACGTCGGCTACCCCACGGCGGGCGACGAGGTGACCGGCGCGGTGGCCGTGCTCGACGCGGACACGCTCGCGGTGGTGGACCGGGCCGTGGTCCGCGAACCGGCCCGGTTCCCCTACGTGCCCGGCCTGTTCGCGTTCCGGGAACTGCCGCCGCTGCTCGCCGCCCTGGACCGGCTCACGATCACCCCGGACCTGCTCGTCTGCGACGGGCACGGCCTGGCCCACCCGCGCCGCTTCGGGCTGGCCTGCCATCTCGGGGTGCTGACCGATCTGCCGGTCATCGGCGTCGCCAAGACGCCCTTCACCGGGCGGCACGACCCGCCGGGCCCCGAGCGCGGGTCCTGGACGCCGATCGTGCTGGACGGCGAGGTGGTCGGGCGGGCCCTGCGGACCCGCTACGGTGTCAAGCCGGTCTACGTGTCCCAGGGCCACCGCATCGGCCTGGACGACGCCTGCGCGCACGTACTGCGGCTGACCCCGGCCTACCGCATCCCCGAGCCGATCCGCCAGGCCGACCGGCTCTCCCGGGGACGCTGAGCCTCTCGCCGGGTCACCCCGCACCGCCGGAGAGGATCGCGCGGGCCTCCATCAGCGCGAAGCCGAGCAGGTTGTGCCCGGCCCACTCCTGCGGCCGCTCGGCCCTGGCATCGCTCGCGGTCATCCCGATGCCCCAGATCCGGTCGGTGGGGCCGGCCTCGACCAGCACCCGTTCGCCGGTGCCGGGCAGGTAGGCGCGCAGATCGGGGTTCCCGCCGAACTTGGCCACATTGCCCCGTACGGCGATGCCGAAGCGGTGCGCGGCCCAGGTCTCCTCGTCGAAGCCACGCACCCGGCGGCCGATCAGCTTGGCGTCGCGCGGATGCCCAGCCGCGACGATCTCGGCGGCGGCCTCCTCGTCGCCGAACAGCCGCGCCTTGGCGGCCATCAGGTAGTGCTCGGCCGTGGCGTAGCCGACGCCGTCCACCTCGAAGCGGGCGGGCCACCACTGCGACAGGCAGCCGGGGCCGGTCCCGCCGCCGGAGGGCGGCCGGTGTCCCCAGAAGAACAGGTACCTGACCCTGCCGCCCGCCCGCACGGCCTGGAGCAGGCCGGCGACGTCGCGGGCGCGCGCGGATTCGATCATGGTCACGTCCTTCATCAGCCGCCGGCGAGCAGCGTCTCGCACAGGCGCGGGACGGCGCCGCCGATCGGGGCGTCGATCACCTGCTCGGCCAGGTGGTCGTAGGGGGTGGGCTCGGCGTTCACGATGATCACCCGGGCGCCGGACCCGGCGGCCACCCGCACCAGCGAGGCCGCCGGTTGCACCTGGAGCGAGGTGCCGATGGCCAGGAAGACCTCACAACCCTGGGCGGCCTCGACCGCCGCGTCCAGCACGGCCGGGTCGAGCCCCTCGCCGAACATGACGGTGGCGGTCTTGAGCACGCCGCCGCAGGCGTGGCAGGCCGGGTCGGGGTCGCCCGCGAGCACCCGGTCGATCGCCTCGCGGGTGGTACCGGTCCGCCCGCAGGAGGTGCACACGGCGCGGAACATGTTGCCGTGCAACTCCAGGACGCGCCCGGCGGGGGAACCGGCCCGCTGGTGCAGCCCGTCGACGTTCTGGGTGATGATCCAGGTGTCGGGGAGCGCGGCGAGGGCGCGGTGCGCGGCGTTGGGCTCGGCCGTCCAGGCCGGGCTGTCGTGCCGGAACAGCCACGAGCGGCGGCGGATGTCCGGGTCGGACATGTAGATCGGGTAGGTGACGAGCTTTTCGTGGTCGGGGTCCTTGTTCCACAGCCCGGCGGGCCCCCGGTAGTCGGGAATGCCGGAATCGGTGGACATGCCTGCGCCGGTGAGCGCCGTTACCTTGGGCATGGCGCCGATCGTAGGGCCGTGGGGCGACAATGGCATCCCATGGACACCAGGCAGGCCGCCCTGCGGTTCACCGGCACCTGGCGGCGCGGATGGGCGGAGCACGACGTCGAGGCGATCATCGCGCTGTACGCGCCGGACGCGGTGCACCGCAGCATGCCGTTCCGCCCTGAGCACCGGGGCAGGGCCGCGATCGAGGAGTACATCAGGTGGTCGTTCGCGGACGAGACACCGGTGAGCGTGGAGTTCGGGACGCCGCTGGTGGACGGCGAGCCCGTCACGCTGGCCGGGTGCGTGTTCGCCCGGTTCGGCGCTGACGGCCTCGCCGTCGAGACCCGCGACTACTGGCACACCGCTCGGGGGCACCAGTGACGCGGCGGTCGATCAGGACGGCACCCGCGTCGTGCTGTAGACGGGCAGAGCGGCGTCCTGCTGGTGCGGCTGCGGCGGCTGCGCAGCCGGTACGGTGAACTGCTGCCGTACGGGCGGCGGCGCCACCGGCTCGGCGCATCCGCCGTCGCAGTAGCCGTTGGAGACGATGAGCCGTCCCCGCGCCGCCGTGTAGGCGTCCGGGCCGGATGCGGGCAGCACCCCCGTGCACACAGGGCACTGAATCAAGTCCATCCCCACGTGTCCTTCCTTTCCCGCGCTGTAGGCCGAGAGCCAGCGTAAGGCGACACGTTCCAGCCGATTGGGCATTTCAACAATGTGTCAAGTTCGTGGTCATTCGTCGCTCACCACACTAGATGCACCGCTTCGGGGTGACGTACGTCATGAACCGGCCGATAACTGATCGGCTCGGCGAGCCGCAGTCCGGGCAGTTTCGTGGTCAGCGTCTCCAGCGTGACCCGCAGTTGCATGCGCGCGAGTGCGGCGCCGGCGCAGAAATGGACGCCGCGGCCGAAGGCGAGATGCCGGTTGCGCTCCCGCGCGATGTCGAATTCCGCGGCGTGCGGGAACTTGCCGGGGTCGCGGTTGGCGGCGTTGTAGCGGAGCAGCACCCGCGACCCGGCCGGCAGGGCGACGCCGCCGAGTTCGGTGGGCGCGGTGACCTCGCGGTACAGGCCGCTGGCGGGCGTGCCGTACCGGAGGATCTCCTCCACCGCGCCGGGGATCAGCGACGGGTCGGCGCACAGCCGTTCCCACTGCTCGCGGTGGGAGAGCAGCAGCGCCATGGCCATGCCGCCGAGCGGCACGGTCGTGATGTGCCCGGCGACCACGAGCTGGAACAGGTTGGCCACCACCTGCGCCTCGTCCTCGTAGGACAGCGGCTCCTCGCCGGGGACGCTGGCCGCGACCACCTCGCTGAACGCGTCCTCGCCCGGCTTGGCCCTGCGCTCGCGGACCAGGGAGCCGATCAGCTCCTGCAGCCGCACGAAGCCGCGGGCCCCGGCCAGTTCCTGTTCCTCGGTGAGATGGGCCGAGCGCAGGATGATGAAGCCGTCCAGCCACTCGTAGACCAGCCGCGCCTGCTCGGGGTCCAGGCCGCACAGCCTGCCGATCGTCCGGCAGGGCAGCGGCACGGCGTAGTGCGCCATGAACTCCACGCGCCCGGCGTCCGCGAAGGAGGCGACCAGGCCGGCCGCCTGCTCACGGACGAACGGCTCCAGCGCGGCCACCCGGTCCGCCTTCAGCACGTCGGCGATCGGCGCGCGCAGCCTGGCGTGCGTCTCGCCGTCGGACTGGATCAGGTCCGGCTGCGGCGGATAGCCCTTGGCCAGTTCGGCCAGCGTCGCCTCGCGCAGCGGGACCGCGTCGGTGAAGGGGGCGGATGAGGAGTAGAGGACGGGGTCGCGCAGCACGGTCACCACGTCGTCGTAGCGCGTGACCACCCACGCCCCCATGACCGGGGAAAAGAACACCGGCTCCTCGTGCCGTGCCCGGTCGTACACCGGATAGGGATCGCGCAGATGCGCGCCGAGCGGGTCGTACGTCTCCCCGACCGTCATGATCCTCCCTCGGGTAAGCGCCGGGGTTGAGTATCACACGCTAAGACCGTTTCGCCCAGAACTGTCTCACTCCTTGATCAATTCGAAGCCGAAGGAGTCCTGCGGCCCAGGGCTCCGGCGTGCGGGTTTTCGGTCCATCCGCATCCGCGACCCCGGCCTCGCCGGGTTTGCCGACGGGCGGTGCCGCCCGCGAGGATGGGCTACGGGCCGCAGGCAAGCGAGCGCCCGGACCGCCGACGACGCCGGTACGGCCGATCGGCGGCGACACGCCCCAGCAGTAAGGAGTCCACTCCTCCGGTGGCGGCGACGTGCGATGCCGCACCCATCGCGTGCCCATCGGGGGCCACAAGGAGATGAGCCCACCGTGCCGAAGGAAGATCGGTTGGCGACGACCTTCGTCGCCCTGGCCGACACTCTCACCGCGGACTTCGACGTCGGCGGATATCTGCAGATGCTGACGGAGAGGTGCGCGGAGGTCCTGGACGTGGAGCAGGCCGGGCTGATCGCCGCGGCCCCGCCCGGCGGCCTTGAGGTGGTGGCCGCCTCCTCCGAGCGGGTGCGGCTGCTCGAGGTGCTGCAACTGGAGAGCGGCGAGGGGCCCTGCCTGGACGCCTACGACGGCGGACGGCGCATCGCGTGCGCCGACCTGAGCCAGGCCCGCGACCGCTGGCCGAAGTTCGCCCCGGCCGCGCTGGCGGCGGGCTTCTGCTCGGTGCTGGCGATCCCCATGCGGCGCGGCGACCAGGTGCTCGGCGCGGTGGGCCTGTTCGCCCGGCGTACCGGCGAGCCGTCCGAGCCGCAGGCCCTGCTCGGCCAGGCCCTGGTGGACGCGGCCACGATCGGGCTGCTCAACCAGCGGACCGCCGCGGAGCGCGAGGTGCTCGTCGGGCAGTTGCAGACGGCGCTGACCAGCCGCATCCTCATCGAGCAGGCCAAGGGCGTGATCGCGGAACGCTCGGGCACCGGCATGGAGGAGGCGTTCCGCATCCTGCGCGGCTACGCGCGCTCGCACCGCAGAAAGCTCGCCGAGGTCGCCCAGGACGTCATCGACCGCTCGCCCTGCGTCGCCGATCTGTTCCCCGGCCCCGGCTGACCGCCCTGCCGGCGGATCAGAGGCCCGGGCGGGCGTCGGGGAAGACGGTGTCCAGGCCGACGACCTTCAGGGTGGAGCGCAGGCGCGGGCGCATGCCGACGACGCGGAGGGCGACCTGGGATCGCTCGGCCATGGAGCGGGCCGCGACCAGGACGGAGATGCCGCGCGCGTCCATGAAGGTGGTCGCGCTCAGGTCGAGCACCACGCCCATGCCCGGGACGGCGAAGACCTCCTCCAGGCAGGCGCGCACGATGGACTCCGCCCCCATGTCCAGCTCACCGGCGACCGATACGACCGCGCAGCCGTCCGTCCACGAGGTGTCAACGGCAAACCCCATCACGGCCACCCGGGATCCCATCATTTCCAGACTTCAGGAGGGCGCCGCAGTGGTCTGGGCGGCCGAGTCGGCTACCAACCGTAGCCACTCGGTAGCGTACAGGATAATCGGGTGGTTCCGCACGGTGATTCCCGTCAGTCCGGGGGATCACCGCCACCACGGCGCAGCCCCTGCGAGCGTCTTCCCTGGCGGACACGTTACGGTCTTCGGGAGATCGTGGCGGTGCGGGGGCCGCCGACCACCGTTTCGCACATGGAGGTGCGCTGTATGGACCTCGGGCTGACCGGCCGGGTCGCGCTGGTCTGCGCGTCCACGGGAGGGCTGGGCGAGGCCACCGCCCGCGCGCTGGCCGCGGAGGGCGCCCGCGTCGTGGTGTCCGGCCGGCGCGGCGAGCGCGCCCGCGAGATCGCCGCCGAGCTGCCCGGCGCCATCGGCGTCCAGGCCGACCTGCTCGCCGAGGACGGCCCCGAGCGGCTGCACGCGGCGGCCACCGAGGCGTTCGGCCCGGTCGAGATCCTCGTGCTGAACGGCCCCGGTCCCAAGCCGGGCGGCGCGGCCGGGATGTCCTCGGGCGACGTACGGCAGGCCGTGGACGCCCTGGTGCTGCCCCAGCAGCGGCTCCTGTCCCTCGCCCTGCCCGGGATGCGCGACCGCGGCTGGGGGCGCGTGCTGGCCATCGCCTCCTCCGGCGTCGCCGCCCCGCTGGCCAACCTCGCCCTGTCCAACCTCGGACGCGCCGCCCTGGCCGCCTACCTCAAGACGCTGGCCGCCGAGGTGGCCGCCGACGGCGTGACGGTCAACCTGCTGCTGCCCGGCCGGATCTCCACCGACCGGGTGGCCGAGCTGGACGCGGCGGCGGCCGGCCGTACCGGGATGACGCCGGAGGAGGTCGAGGCCAAGGCCCGGCAGGGCATCCCGATCGGCCGGTACGGCAGGCCGGAGGAGTTCGGCGCGGTCGCCGCTTTCCTGTGCGGCGTCCCGGCCTCCTACGTCACCGGCACCGCCCTGCGCTGTGACGGCGGGCTGGTCCGCACGCTCTGACGGGCCCGGCCGGTCGCGCGGATCGTCTAGAGTTGCGCCCACGAGTGACACCGCAGGGACGGCTTCAAATGACCACCACCGCCTACGAGCGCGCGCAGCGGATCGGCCAGCACGCGGTCAGGACCGCCATCCTGGATCAGGCGATCACGCTGCTGACCCGGGAGGGACACGCGGCTCTGACCGTGCGCAGGATCGCGACCGAGGCGGGCTGCTCCACCAAGGTGATCTACACGCTGTTCGGCGGCAAGGACAAGCTCGTCGAGGCGCTGTGGCGGGAGGGGTTCGCGCGGTTCCAGCGGGTGCTGGAGGACGTGCGCCCCGGCTCCGGCCCGATCGAGGACGTGCTGGCCCTGGCCGCGGCCTACCGGGCGTACGCGCACGCTGAGCCGTACTACTACCGGATCATGTTCGAGAACGTGATCCCGGAGTTCTCCCCGGGCGAGGGCGCCGGGCGGGAGGCCAAGCGGGCCTTCCACCTGCTGGAGGCGGCGTGCGCGGCGGCCGTGGCCGTCGGCGAGCTGGCCGGCGACCCACGGGAGATCGCCGACCAGATGTTCATGGCCATGCACGGCGCGGTCAGCCTGGAGCTGTCCGGTTTCTTCGACCGCGACCACGCCGACGCGCTGTTCCCGGCGCTGTGCGCCGGGCTGCTGCGGTCGTTCGCCGGGCCGCCGGAGGCCGCCGGCTGAGCGCCGGGGCCCCTCGGCGACAGGGGTCAGGTCGCGGTGCAGGTCACCGGGGACGGCACGCCGTTGGTGCCGGACCATGTGGCGTTGAAGCCCACGGTGATCGTGCCGTCGGGCGCGAGGGCCCCGTTCCAGGGCTCGTTCCGGATCGTCACCTGCGTGCCGGACTGGGTGTACCGGCCGTTCCAGGCCTGGTTGATCCGCTGGCCGTTGGGGAAGGTGAAGCCGACCGTCCACGATGAGGTCCGCTGGCCGGTGTTGCGCACGACCACCTCACCCTGGAACGCGCCGCCCCACTCGCTCGCCACCCGGTAGGTGGCCGAGCAGGAGATGCCCGGCGTGGGCGTCACGGTGCTGGTCACGGTGGGCGTGGCCGTGGGGCTGTCGGTCGGGGTCGTGCTCACCGTGGGCGTGATGGTCACCGTGGGCGTCACGGTGGGGGTCACCGTGGGTGTCACGGTGGGCGTGGCGGTCGGGCTGGGGCCGCCCTGCGGGGGCACACGGATGATCCGGTCGTCGTCGGCCGACGGCTGGCCCCTGCCGTCGCGGTTGTTGTTGGCCACCCACAGCCAGCCGTCCGGCCCGACGGCGACGGTGCGCAGCCGGCCGTACGTCCGCTGGAACTCGGCGACCGGCGTGCCCGCGGTGCCGTCGGGGTTCACCGGCACCGTCCACAGCCGGGTGCCCCGCGTCGCCGCGACGAACAGTGTGTTGTTGGCGTACGCGATGCCGCTCGGCGACGCCTCCGACGTCCGCCAGGTGACGATCGGGTTGCGGTAGGCGGGGTTGCTGCAGGTGCCCTCGCAGGTGGGCCAGCCGTAGTTGCCGCCCGCGACGATCAGGTTGACCTCGTCGTAGGCGTTGTTGCCGAACTCGCTGGCGAACAGCCGGCCGCGCTCGTCCCAGGTCAGGCCCTGCACGTTGCGGTGGCCGTAGCTGTAGACCAGGGAGTTGAACGGGTTGCCCGGCGGGACGCCGCCGGTGGCGGTCATGCGCAGGATCTTGCCCGCGGGGGTGCCGAGGTCCTGCGCGTTGGCCATGACGCCCGCGTCGCCGGTGGTGACGTAGAGCAGGCCGTCGGGCCCGAAGGCGATCCTGCCGCCGTCGTGGTAGGTGTTCCTCGGCACGCCGGACAGCAGTACCTCCTGCGTCTGCGGCGAGCTGAGCTTGAACCGGACGAGCCGGTTGTCGGACGTGGTGGTGAAGTAGGCGTAGACCCACTGGTCCTGCGCGTACGTCGGGGACACGGCGAGCCCGAGCAGGCCGCTCTCCCCTCGCGCCGACACACCGGGCACGGTCGCCACCGGGACCGGCGTGGCCCCCGGGCGCACCTGCATGATCCTGGCGGTGTTGCGTTCGGCGACCAGGGCGCTGCCGTCGGGCAGGAACGCGAGCCCCCACGGAACCTGCAGGCCGGTGACCGACACCTGGGCGCGTCCGAAATCGAAGCCCCCGATGACCTGGGCACCGGCGGCGGCCGACGGATTGAGTACGGCGATCACCGCCGCCACCGCCACCGCGCATGCGGCGGCCACGAGGACAGGAACCGAGCGTCTGGGCATGGCGCACTCCTGTGCGGGAGGAATCGCTCCGGCGTCCCGAAACGTACGCCCGTGTCCACAACCGGTCAACATAACGTGCAAACCGCACATCCACATGACCCCTCTCCCGATCGGGAGAGCGGAATGGTATGCCCGGCTGTGGGTCACGCGGGGCGGGCGGTCAGCCGACGATCTCGTCGTCCGCGTGCGCCCCGAACTGCGCGGAGCGCACCTCCGCGGCCCGCTCGTAACGGCGGATCCGGTCCTCCCAGTCCGCCTCGACGCCGAACGCCACCTTGGCGAACTCCACTCCCTTGATCGCCTCGGGCAGGGCGGGGTCGCCGGGCGCGTACAGCCCGTCCAGAACGGCGATCATGTTCGGTGGCACGAACGACTCGTCGGCCAGCACCGTGGCGGCGTGCACGGCCGCGCCGATCGCGACGACCGCGCCCGCCCCGACCACCGCCTCCTGCAGCACGGTGGCCCCGGTGGCCAGATAGGCGCACCGGCCAACGCGGCAGCCCAGCAGGGTCGCGTGCGGCCCGGCGAACACGTGGTCGCCGAGTGACACCTCGCCGCGCAGCACCGCGTTCTCGCAGATGATCGAGCATTCGCCGACCTCGATGGCGCCGTCCTCGGCGTCGAGGACCGCGCCGTACATCACCCGTGCCCGCGGGCCGACGCGCACCCGCCCGGCCAGGGTGGCGGTGGGCGCGACGTACGCGGACGGATCGACGACCGGCTCGTGACCACGGTGACGGATCAGCATGGCCCCATCATCGCCCGGTATCGGACGCCCGCCGCGGAGGACGGGCGCGAGGTCCGAAAACCGCGACCCCGGGACTCGCGAGAAGTGATCGACACGTCGCCGTCCGCTCGCCAGACTTGACCCCGTATGTCCCCGAGGAGCGGAGGACGAGCACGTGCACATCTGGCTCAGGCTCGGCGCGCGCCTGCCCTGGGGCGACGGGGCCCGCCGCCGTCTCGCCGCACTCGCCGAGCGGGGCGACGACGCGGCGCTGACGGCCATGATCGGGCTCGCCCGGCGCGGACACGCCCGCGAGTGGCTGGCCGACCGCTGGGTGGCGACGCGCGACGAGCGGCTGCGCGCCGCCGTACTGGAGACCGGGGCCGTCGCCTCGCACGGCCGGGCCCGCCAGGTCACCCTGGCCCTGCACGGACGGCTCTCCAGGCAGGCCGGGTACCAGGCCGCGCTCAACGTGGCGGCCTGCGCGGAGGACGCGGACGAGACGGTGCGCGGCAACGCGTACGCGATCTGCGCCACCGCCACCGGCCCCCTGCTGGACCTGCTCTGGCGGGCCGCCGCCACGGGCCGTCCCGCGCTGGTCGAGACGCTGCTCGCCAACCCCGCGGAGCTGTCCGGCGACGCCCTGATGTGGGCCTGGTGGGCATGGCTGGACCGGCCCGCGCCGCGGCTCTGGGACCGGCTGGCCGGGCAGGGCGAGCCCGCCCCGGCGGGGCCGTGGCCCACCGACGCGCACGGCCGGGAACGCGCGCGGGTGCACGCGCAGAGCATGGTCGCGCTCGGGCTGGCCGCCGACGACCGGCTGTGCTCGGCGGCGGTGTCGCCCGACGTCCCCGAGCAGGTACGGCTGCGCGCCGAACAGATCTGCATGGAACGCGGGCTGGTACCGGACCAGCCGGTGGAACGGGCGCTGTTCCACCTGCTCACCGGCGCGACCGAACGGTACCGCGCGCTCGACCCCGACGGCTCGCTGCTGGCCGCCGGGCGGGCGCGGCTGCGCGGCGGCCTGCGGGACCGGCTGTCGCGGCTCGTGACGCGGGCGGGCGACGAGAGCCCGGCGCACATCGTGACGGACGGCGAGCCCAAGCCCTGCGACCGGCGCGAGGCCGGGCGGCAGGTCCACGGGTTGCTGGACTCGCAGGCGTGGGCGGAGCTGTGGCGGCTCTTTCCCACGCTGCCCTTCGAGGACGGGCTGGCCGCGGTCCGGCGGATCCGGGGGTGGCGCCCTTCCGACGCCCGGGAGGCCGGGCTGTTCGACCTGCTGACGCGGCCGTTACCGGCGCCCGCGCCGGTGGTCATCGGCGTGGGCGAGGCGGCGGTCCAGGTGGCGTTCACCGCGGGCGGGGCCCGGATGTACATCGCCGACGCCGCGAAGGACGTACGGGCGGGCGTGAGCGCGGAGGTCTACTCGCTGTGGCGGCGGGAGCGGGTCCGCTCGGCGGTGTGGCACGGGGCGCGGCAGCCGGGCCGGATCATCGCGATGGCCGCCAGCGGCGCCGGTTTCGCCGCGCTCACCTCGCGCGGCCGCCTGTTGTTCGGGCACAAGATGCTGCGCGAGGTCGCGCTGGGGCCGCTCACCGGCGACCGCGGGTTCGTCGCGCTGGCCGCGCACCGGCGTACCGGTCGGCTGGCCGTGCTCGGGCGGCGGCTGACGGTCCTCGACCGCGACGCGGGCCGGGTCGTCGCGGCCGGGGAACAGGACCTGCGCGGGGAGGCCGCCAAGGTGGCGTTCCTGCACGCCCAGCGCATGGTGGTGGCCAGGCGGGACGGCATCGCGGCCCTGAACACCGGCGATCCGCGCACCCACGACGTGTGGGCGCCGTTCATCACGCCGGACGGGCCGTCCCTGACCGGGCTCGCGGCCTACGACGGTGGGACCAGGCTCGCCATGATCATCGATGGCGGCGTCGTGTTCGCCGCGCTCGACTTCGTCACCGGCAACTGCACGGAGATCGACGAGCCGCGCTTCCGCAGCCCGGATGAGCGGGTGACGGATCTGTGGAGCTCACCCGGCGGGGAGTATCTGGCGGTCCGCGCGGGGGCGGCGCTGGAGGTCCACGGTCCCTTCATCGACGGCGGCGAGGCGCTGCTCAAGCGTCCGCTGACCGAGTTGTCGCGCGCCCACCTCGCCGAGGCGGCCAGGCTGCGCGCCCGCTTCGGCGACGACTCTTTGACCGGCCGCCGCTACGGCCTGCTGCACGCCTGCCTGGCCCACAAGTACGACGTCACCGACGCCTGACCCCCGGCCCGTCAGCGGGCGCTGCGAGGTTCGAGCACGCTGCCGATCGCGCTGGTGAACGCCTGCCAGGCCGACCGCTCGCCCGCCAGCGCCTTGCGACCCGCGCCGGTCAGCCGGTAGGTCCTGCGCTTGCGCCCGCCGACCGTCGCCCATTCGCCCGCCAGGTATCCCGCACGCTCAAGCCGGCGCAGGGCCGGGTAGAGCGTCCCGGTCGGCACCGACAACGCACCGCCACTGCGCTCCTGCAGGGCCTCGATGATGGCGTAACCGTGTAGCGGTTCGTGTTCCAGCACGGACAGCAGGAGGGCGTCCATGTGCCCGCGCAGCGCGTCGGTGTTCACGCCGCAACTCTATCCCGATTCGTCATGTAGCCAGTCTACATGTAGGCTCTCTATATGTAGACAGACACAACGACGGAGTTGGCAGCGATGGACGTGCTCGACCTCGCCCGGACTCAGTTCGCCGTGACGGGAAGCCTGCACTTCCTGTTCGTCGTGCTCACCCTGGGCCTGGCCCCCCTCGTCGCGATCATGCAGACCCGGCACGCCCTGACCGGCAAGCCGGTGTTCGAGCGGATGACGCGCTTCTGGGGCCAGATTTATGTGATCAACTACGCGCTCGGCGTGTTCACCGGGCTCGTGATGGAGTTCCAGTTCGGGCTGAGCTGGAGCGGGCTGTCGCACTACGCGGGCGACGTGTTCGGCGCGCCGCTGGCCATCGAGACGCTGGTGGCGTTCTTCCTGGAGTCCACCTTCCTGGCTCTGTGGATCTTCGGCTGGCACCGGCTGCCCCGGTGGCTGCACCTCGCCTGCATCTGGCTGGTCACCCTGACCGCCTACGCCTCGGCGTTCTGGATCATGGTCGCCAACGCGTTCCTGCAGAACCCGGCGGGCTCGGAGGTGCGCGGCGACCGGCTGGCGCTGGTCGATCCGGGCGCGCTGCTGTCCAACCCGACGTTCGTCTACGCCTTCCCGCACGTGATCGGGGCGGGCCTGCTCACCGGCGGGCTGGTGATCGCGGGGGCGAGCGCGTTCCAGCTCAGCCGCCGCCACCCGGAGGTGGAGTTCTTCACCCGCTCGATGCGCCTCGGCACGCTGGTGGCCGCCGTCGGCGTCTTCGTCACGATCGGGTTCGGGTTCGCGCAGTTCGGGCCGATCGGCGGGCTGCAGCCGGGCAAGTTCGACTCCAACCCGCTCAGCGGCCTGTCCCTGGGGTTGATGATCATGGCGGGCGAGCTGCTCATGCTGCTGTTCATGTTCCTGCTGCTGCCGCTGATCTGGTGGCTGCCCAAGTGGCGCTGGACGCACCCGATCGTGATCCTGGCCACCCCGGTCCCGTTCGTGGCCGCGATCCTCGGCTGGCTGACCCGCGAGGTCGGCCGCCAGCCCTGGTTGATCAACGGCAGGCTCACCGTGGCGGACGCCATGTCCCCCGGCCTGACCCCCGGCATGGTCGGCGCGTCGTTCGCCGCCTTCGCCGGGCTGCTCGGGCTGCTCGCGGTCATCGACTACGTGCTGATCGCGCGTACCGTGCTGCGCGGCCCCGCCGCCACCTTCCTCGGCGCGCCGGAGGAGCCGCACGCCGCAGACCGCCCCTCCCCCGCGCTGACCTACTAGGAGGCAGGCATGGAGATCGTCTGGTTCGCCGCGCTGGCGCTGCTGCTCGCCGGATACTTCGCCCTTGAGGGCTTCGACATCGGCGTCGGCATGCTGCTGCCCGTCCTCGGCCGCGACCAGGCCGCACGTGACCGGCTGGTCGGAGCCATCGCCCCCTTCGTGCTCGCGAACGAGGTGTGGCTGGTGGCCGGGGTGGGCGTGCTGTTCGGCGCGTTCCCCTCGCTGGAGGGCGACGTGCTGTTCGCGCTCTATCCGCTGGTGGTGGCCCTGCTGGTGTCGTGGATCGTGCGGGACGCCGGGCTTTGGTTCCGCCGCCGCGTGGAGGGTCCGCGCTGGCGGGGGTTCTGGGACGGCGCGCTCTGCGCCGGATCGTGGGGGCTCGCGCTCACCTGGGGCTTCGCCCTGGCGCGGCTGGCGACCGGGCTCGACGGCCTGCCCGCGCTGCTGCTCGGCGTGGTGCTCGCCGCCGTGGTGGCCGCCGCGTTCGCCTTCCACGGCCGTACGTTCGCCGCGTGGCGGCTGCCCGGCCACGGCCGCCCGCGCGGTGGGCGCGCGCTGTTCGGCTCCGCCGTGCTCGCCGCCGCTCCCGCGCTCGCCGGGCTGGCGCTCACGGGCGCAACGGTGCTCGGGCACGCCGCCCCGGCAGGGACACTGAACATGCTCGGACTTATGGTGGTTCCGTTCGCGCCGTTCATGGTGGGGGCGCAGATCTGGGTATGGCGGACGTTCGGACCGCGCAGGCCGGCGGGCTCGCGCGTGCCCTCGTTCTTCTGACCCGCGGATCACCCGATCGCCGTAGATCATAGATCGTAAAGGTCACAAAGGGATTCATGCACAAGGACCTCCTGCGACTGGCCCGCACGGAACGGGCCGTCGGCCGGCACCTGGCGGTCTGCCTGACCGCCGCGGTGCTGGCCGGGCTGCTCGTGATCGCCCAGGCCGAGCTGCTCGCGGGGGTCCTGTCCGGGCGGTTCGCGATCAGTGCCCTGTGGGGCCTGGTCGCGGTGGTGGGGGTGCGCGCGCTGCTCGGGTGGGTGCAGGGCGTGGCGGCCGGGCGTACGGCGGGCGCGGTCAAGTCCACGCTCCGCCACCGGCTTCTGGCCCGGCTCCAGGAACTCGGGCCCGCGAGGATCATCGCGCACCGGTCCGGTGAGCTGGTCACGCTGACCGGCAGGGGCCTGGACGCGCTCGACCCCTACCTGACCGGCTACCTGCCGGCGGTCGCGGTCGCCGGATTCGTGCCGATCGCCGTGCTCGTCCGGCTGTTCGCCGCCGACCTGGCCGGCGCGGTCATCGTCCTGATCACCCTCCCGCTCATCCCGATCTTCGGCGCGCTGGTCGGCCGGCACACCAAGACGGTCACCGAACGCCAGTGGCGGGCCCTCGCCCGGCTCGGCGGGCACTTCCTGGACGTCGTGCGCGGGCTGCCCACGCTGCGGGCGTTCGGCCGGGCCCGGCACCAGGCGAACGTGATCCGCGAGGTGGCGGGCGCGCACCGCGCGGCCACCATGCGCACGCTGCGGGTGGCGTTCCTGTCGTCGCTGGTCCTGGAGCTGGCCGCGTCGCTGTCGCTGGCGCTGGTGGCGGTGCCGATCGGGCTGCGGCTGCTGTCCGGCTCGATGGACCTGCACGTCGCGCTGCTGGTACTGCTGCTCGCCCCGGAGGCGTACCTGCCGCTGCGGGCGATGGGCACCAAGTTCCACGCCTCGATGGAGGGCGTGGCCGCCGCCGACCAGGCGTTCGCCGTGCTGGACACCGACGCGGGCGACGGCCCCGGCCCTGCGGGCGACGCGCGGACCGGCCCGGACATCCCCGAGATCCGCCTGGAGAACGTGACCGTCCGCTATCCCGGCCGCGACGACGCCGCGCTCGACGACGTCTCCCTGGTGATCGCGCCCGGGGAGCGGGTCGCCGTGATCGGGGAGAGCGGCGCGGGCAAGAGCACGCTGCTGCACCTGCTGCTGGGGTTCGTGACCCCGGAGCGGGGCCGGGTCACCGTCGGCGGGGTGGACCTCGACCGGCTCGACCTCGACGCCTGGCGCGCCCGGCTGGCCTTCGTGCCGCAGCGCGCCCACCTGTTCGCCGCGTCGGTGACCGGCAACATCCTGCTCTCCGACGCCGACCGGGCCCCGGCGGTGGACGTACGCGCCGCGGCGAGGGCCGCGCGAGCGGCCGAGTTCATCGAGGCGCTGCCCCAGGGGTACGACACCGTCCTCGGCGAACGCGGCGCGGACCTGTCGGCGGGCCAGCGCCAGCGCATCGCCCTGGCCCGCGCCTTCTGCCGCCCCGGCGCGGCCGTACTCCTCCTGGACGAGCCCACCGCCCGCCTCGACGGCCGCAGCGAGGCCGCCATCGTGTCCGCCACCCGGGCCCTGGCCGACGGCCGCACCGCCATCATCGTCGCCCACCGCCCCGCCATGATCGACCTCGCCGACCGGGTCATCCGCCTCAGCGACGGCCGCATCGCCTCCGACACCCCACCCCACCCAGACCAGCCGCCCCAGGCGATCGCACACACCGGAGGGGACTCATGAGCGGGCGTGAGGCCGGGGTGATCGGGTGGGGCGGTCGGCGGCGGCTGGTGGTCGCCGCCGCCGCCGGGGCCGCGGCGGACCTGGCCGGGCTCGGTCTGATCGCGTCGGCGGCATGGCTGATCACCAGGGCCGCGCAGCAGCCCTCGCTGGCCGCGCTGAGCGTGGCGATCGTGGCCGTACGGGCGTTCGCCACCACCCGTGGCGTCTTCCGGTACGCCGAACGCCTGTCCGGACACGACGTCGCGCTGCGGGCCCAGGCGACGACCAGGGAGCGACTGTACGACGCGCTGGTCCCCGCCCGCCCGCTCGCCCACGGCGGCGCCGACCTGCTCAGCCGCATGGTGGACGACACCGACGCGGTCCAGGACCTGCTCGTACGCTGCCTGCTCCCGGCCATCGCCGCGCTGATCACCGGCGCGGCGGCCGTCGTACTGGCGGCCTTCCTGCTCCCGGCGGCGGCTCTGATCCTGCTCGCCGGGCTGCTCGTCGCCGGGGTACTGCTGCCCGCCGCCACGGCCGCCGCGGCCCGGCGCTGGTCGGCCACGATCGCCCCGGCCCGCGCCGAACTGGCCGCCCGGGTGGCCGATTTGGTCCACGGCGCCGCCGACCTCGCCGCCTACGGCGCGAACGGCAAGGCCCTGGCCACCGCGGGCGCCGCCGACGACCGGCTGGCCGCCCTGGAGCGGCGGCAGGCCAGGACCAACGCCGCGGCGCTGGCCGCGGGCGTACTGACCCAGGGCCTCACCGTGGCGGGCGTGGTGCTCGCCGCGCAGGCCGCAGGCGCCGGACAGGTGCCCACCGCCGTGCTCGCGCTCAGCGCGCTGGTCGCCTTCGAGCCGGTGCTGCCGCTCGCGTCGGCCGGGGAACGGCTGGCCGGGATCACCGCCGCGCTGCGCCGGCTGCGCGAGGTCCGGGCCACCCCGCCCGCCGTCGCCGAACCCGCCAAGCCCGCCGAGCCGCCCACCGGCCCGCTCACCATCGAGATCCGCGACCTGGTGGTCCGGCACGACGAGGGCCGCGCCCCCGCGCTCGGCGGCGTCGGCCTCACCCTCACCCCCGGCAAGCGGACCGCCCTGGTCGGCCCGAGCGGGGCGGGCAAGAGCACGCTGCTGGCCGCGCTGATGCGCCTGGTGGACCCTGAGTCGGGCGACATCCGGCTCACCGGCCCGGACGGCTCGGCCGACATCCGCGAACTGACCCCCGAGGCGGTACGCGAGCGGATCACCGGCCTCACCCAGGACCCCTACATCTTCCAGGCCACCCTGCGCGACAACCTCCGGCTCGCCGGACCGGACGCGGACGACGAGCGACTACGCTCGGCCGTACGCCGCGCGAGGCTGGCCCGCTGGGTCGAACGGACCGGCTGGGACGCCCAGCTCGGCGAGGACGCCCGCACCGTCTCCGGCGGCCAGCTCCAGCGCCTGGCCCTGGCCCGCGCCCTGCTGTACGACCCGGAGATCCTGCTGCTCGACGAGCCGGCCGAAGCCCTCGACGAAACGACCGCCGACGCCCTGATGAGCGACCTGCTGGACGCCACCCACGGCCGTACCACCCTGATCGTCACCCACCGCCTGCGCGGCCTCGACCGCGTGGACGAGATCATCGTCCTGGAAGAGGGCCGGGTCACCCAGCGCGGCCCCCACTCCGAGCTCCTCGCCCAACCCGGCTACTACCGCGACCTCTGGCAATCCGAGTCCCTGACCTCCCACCACTGATCCCTCGTGGTCATCCCGGCGACCGCACCGGCGCGGATCACCGCCACACCCGCACGCCCGCCAAAGCGCCCTCGCGCCGGCCGCCACCACCGGCCCCCGTGCAACGACGATGCCCCCCGGCCATGGGGCCGGGGGCGCGCTTTTTCGGCGAACGGGGATGTTCGTGTCTACTCGGTCTTCTCCGCGAGGGTGACCTTGGTGGTGTGGGTCTGGCCGTCGCGGACGTACGTGATGGTGATCTGCTGGCCGGGGCCGAGGCCGCGGATAATGCCGACCAGGGTGTCGGAGGCGTCGATCGGCCGGGCGTCGATCTTGGTGATCAGGTCGCCCTGCCGCAGGCCCGCCTTGGCGGCGGCGCTGCCCTCGGCGACCGAGCCGACCAGTGCCCCGGCCGTGTCGCCCGAGGAGTCCTGGACGGTCACGCCGAGCTGGGCGTGCCGTACGTCGCCGCTCTTGATGAGCTGGTCGGCGACCTTCTTGGCGGTGTTGATCGGGATCGCGAAGCCCACGCCGATGTTGCCCTCGCTGCCCGCCGTGGCGATGGCCGTGTTGATGCCCACGACCTGCCCGCTCGCGTTGACCAGTGCGCCGCCGGAGTTGCCGTGGTTGATCGCCGCGTCGGTCTGGATCGCGCCGCCGATGGTCGTCGGCTCGCTCGGCGGCTGCTGCTGCCGCTGCTCGCGTCCGAAGCCGGGCGGGAACTGCCGGCCGGGCGGCTCCTCGCCGCCGACGTTGACCGTACGGTTCAGCGCGCTGACGATGCCCGCGGTCACCGATCCGGCCAGGCCCAGCGGGCTGCCGATGGCCAATACCGAGTCGCCGACCTTGAGCCGGTCGCTGTCGCCCAGCGCCGCCGCGGTCAGCCCGGAGACGCCGGTCGCCTGGAGCACGGCGAGGTCGGTGGCCGCGTCGGTGCCCTTCACGGTGGCCTTGGCGGTCCGGCCGTCGTTGAATCTGACGGTGATCTCGGCGCCGCCGCTCGCGAGCGCGGCGACGTGGTTGTTGGTGAGGATCAGGCCGTCCGCGCTGAGGATGACGCCGGAGCCGCCGCCGTTCCCGGCCTGGATGGAGACCACCGAGGGCTGTACGGCCTGCGCCACGCCGGCCACGGTCCCCGCGCCGGAGTCGGCGACGGGGCTGAGCACCGGACTGCTCACGACGGTACGTTCGCCGCCGAAGGCGGTGGCCGCGAAGGCCCCCGTGACCCCGCCCCCCAGGGCCACCGCCGCCAGCGCCAGGCCCGCCAGCGCCTTCTGCCGCCCGGTGAAGCCGCCTTTGGCCTTGCCCGGCGCCACCACGGTCTCTGGGCCGGGGCCGGACCCCGGGGTTCCGGCCGAGCCGCCCGGCTGGGGGGACGGCGACGCGAACACCGCCGTGTCCCCTACGGGGGCGGCCTCGCCTTGCTGCTGGTCCTGCGGCGATCGGGCCCTGCCAGGGAACTCCCCGGCGCGCGGCGGGACCTTCCCGAACTGGGTCCAGCCGTCCGGCCGCTCCTGCCCCTGCTCGTTCGGTTCGTTCGTGCTCATCAGGTTTCCCCCACTGTCGTGGCGACCGCCCTATGGGGCCGACCGGTACCTCTCAACAGTGACAAACCACCTGTAAAACCGCCCTAAGCTGCGGAAAGGCAAGATCGTATCGCCCTGACAGCCGCCTTATCTCCCGTGCTCACGCCCGTACTCCGCCCGCTAAGGCGGCCGGAAATCTTCCCGTGGGCCGGAGGTCAGGGGGTGGTGATGGGGGCGAGGGTGGCGCCGGTGAGGCGGATCAGGTCGAGGGGGTCGAGTTCGAGTTCGAGGCCGTGTCTGCCGCTGGAGACGTAGACCGGGCCGGGGGCGCCGACGGTCTCGTCGGCTATCACCGTGAGGTACGGCAGGGCCAGGGGGCTGATCACCTCGCTCGCCGTCGCCCAGCTCAGCCGGGTCACCTCGGCGGGTTCGGCCAGGCGTGCCGCCGCTCCGCCCGCCGCTCCGGCGAGGGCGGGCAGGTCGATGTTCAGCACCGCAGGGGCGAGGGCCGCGATCGGGCGGTCGTCGACGCGGACGATCACCGCCTTGAGCACCCGGGTGGCGGGAACCCCAAGTTCGGCCGCCAGGTGGCGCCGGGATTTGGCTCTGCCCGGATCGTGCATATATTGCCGTGGCGTAAACGGCACGCGGGATTTTCGCAGCAGTTTCATGGCCGGTGTCTCACGAAGGGCCGCACCCGCGCCGCGCACCGGCCCCCGGCGTGCCCGAAATTCGGCATATCTCCGATTCACCACATATAAGTGATCCACTAACGCCTCCGCGAGAATGATCGCGTCTTCGGCGTCCTGCCTGGTCACCGGGTCTCCGCTGATGTGGGCGGCGGCGTTGCCGACCTCCCGCAGGTCCTCCGCCCAGGCCGCCAGCCGTCCCTCCACCAGCCCCCGGGCGCGCAGTTCGCGCAGCCCCTGGTGCAGGGTCCGCCCGCCCGCCCCGTGATCCGCGCACACCCCTTCGAGCAATCGCCGTACGTTCACCAAGGTCATCGTGTACGCCCCGGCGTTCAGGCAGGACTCGGCCTCCGCGAGTTCCCGCGCCAGCGCCGCCGGTACGGCGGCGGCGGCGCGCGACCGGCGTGCCGCGACCGGCCACAGCACCCGCGCCCGCCGTGGCGGCAGCCCGTCGGGATCACGGTCGGGATCGATGGCCGCCGACTCCGCCGCCAGGAAGAGCACCTGCCCGCACATCTGGCACACGGCCGTCGCGTACGGCGCCAGTTCCGGCGGCAGGAATGACCGATGCGGCCCATCGGGCTCACGCGCGAGAGAAGGATTCGCACACCCAGGGCAATCAATGCTGAATTTCGCCGCCCAGCGCCTCACAAAGGGACGATAAAGGATCACCAAATTGCCCACAAGAGCGTAATATCCAGACCTGGGTGGGAGGGGCACAATGAAGCCGTGGCCGTTCGCGGGGCGTGAGAAAGAGCTGGAAACATTGATCAGATTCGCCCGCGACCGCGCCGCGCGCGGCGTCGTGATCGTGGGCGCGGCCGGGGTGGGCAAGTCCCGGCTGGCCGCCGAGGTGCTACGCGGGTTCGCCGACGACCGCCACGCCGTACTGCGCATCCGCGCCACCAAGGCGACCAGCGACATCCCCAACGGCGCGCTGGCGGACCTGCTGCCCGCGCGGGCGCCCGAGGGCAACACGCTGCGGTGGGCGGCCGAGGAGATCGTCGCGCGGGCCGCCGGGCGGCTGCCGGTACTCGGCGTGGACGACGCGCACCTGCTGGACGGGCACTCGGCGGGAGTGATCCACTCGCTGGTCGCCACCGGACGCGCCCGGGTCGTCGCCACGCTGCGCAGCGGCGAGCCCGCCCCCGACACGGTGACCGCGCTGTGGCGCGACCACCTGGCCAGGCGGGCCGACATCGGGCCGCTGGGCGACGGCGACATCCGGCGGCTGCTGACCGCCGCGCTCGGCGGCCCGCCGGACGAGGCGACCGTGGTCCACCTGTGCCGGGTGACCGAGGGGAACGCGCTGTTCCTGCACGAGATCGTCGACTCCGCGCTCGCCGCGGGAACGCTCCAGCGGTTGCGCGGCATGTGGCACCTCGCCCACGGCCCGCTGGCGGACGCGGCCCCAGGGGACGCGCCGCTCGCCCCCCGGCTGGTCGAGCTGATCCGCGACCGGATCGGCACCCTGTCGGGCCCGCTGGCGGCGGTGCTGGAGTTCACCGCGTTCGCCGAGCCGATCGGGGCGCGCACGCTGAGCACGCTGGTCTCGGAGGAGGCCGTACTGCTCGCCGAGGAGCGCGGCCTGATCAGGGTCGCCGTGGAGGACAGGAGGGAGGTCGCGCGGCTCGGCCACCCGCTCTACGGCGAGGTGGCCCGCGAGCGCTGCCCCGGGCTGCGCCGCCGCCGCCGTTACGCCGAACTGGTGCGGGTCGTGGCGGCCACCGGCATGCGGCGCAGGGAGGACGTGCTGCGCGGCACGGTGTGGCGGCTGGAGAGCGGGCTGGGGGCCGACCCCGAACCGCTGGTCGCCGCCTGCCGGCTGGCCTGGGCCGCGCACGACTATCCGCTCGCGGTCCGCCTGGCCGAGGCCGCGCTGCCGGCGGGCGGCGGCGTCGAGGCGGCGATCCTGCTGGCCAACCTGCTCGACCACGCCCAGCTCCCCGACCGCGCCCGCGCGGTGCTGGACGCGACGCCGGAGCCCGCCGACGAGTCCACCCGCGTCGAACTGGCCCTGGCCAGGGCCAGCAATCTCGCCTGGGGCACCGACCGGCTGCCCGAGGCGATGGCGCTGCTGGCGCGTACCGAGGGCACCGTCACCGACCCCGCCAGGCGCGACGCGATCACCGTGCGCCGGATCGGCCTGGCCGCCTCCGCCGCCGACCCGCGCTCCGCGCTGGCCTGGAGCGCTCCGCTGCTGGACCGCCCGCTCGGCGCGGCGCTGCGCGCGCAGGCGCTCAGCTCCCGCGCGCTCGCGCTGTGCTACGCGGGCCGTACGACCGAGGCGCTGGCCGCCGTGTCCAAGGCCCTGTCCGGCATGGCGGGCTGGCGGGACACGATCCCCGCGCTGGTCTCCCCGCTGCACTCCACCTGGGCACTGTGCGGGCTGTTCAGCGGCGACCTCGCGGTCGTGGGAGAGGCCACCGCCTCCATGACCGCGGCGGTGTCCGGGCAGCGCGGCTGGTCGCGGGGCGAGGGCAGCCTGGCGCTGTCCCGGGGGCACGCCGCGATCCTGCGCGGCGACCTCGACTCCGCGCTCGCCGTACTGCACGCGCCCGCGCACCACGAGACCGCGGTCACGGTCGGCGGGTGCCTGGGCGCCTACGCGCTGGCGCAGGCACTGTGCGGGGACGGCAGGGCGGCGCAGGAGACGCTGGACGCCGCGCTGGCCCGCAACCGGACCACCTGGACCGCCTTCGGCCGGTGGGTGGCGCTCACCCGCGTCTGGATCGCCGCCGCGCTGGGCGAGACCAGCAGGGCGATCGACCTCGCGCTGAGCGTGGCGGCGAGCAGCCGCGCCGCGGGGCTGCCCGGCTTCGAGCACATCGCGCTGCACGACGCGGTGCGCCTGGGCCGTGCCGCGCCGGTACGGGCCCGGCTGGCCGAGCTGGCCGCGGTCCACGACGGCGAGCGGGTACGGCTGGCCGCCCGGCACGCCGCCGCGCTCGCCGACGGCGACGGCGGCGAGCTGCTGGCGACGGCCACCGGCTTCGAGCGGCTGGGCCTGATGCTGCACGCGGCCGAGGCCGCCGCGCAGGCGACGGGCGCGCTGCGCCGGGCGGGCGACGAGCGGGGCGCCCGCAGGGCCGCCGCCGAGGCGTGGTCGCTGGCCGCGTCCTGCCCGCGGGCGGCCACTCCGGCGCTGCGCTGCCTGGCCGCGCCCGACCTGACCGTGCGCGAGCTGGAGGTCGCCCAGCTCGGCGCGGCCGGGCGCAGCCACCGGGAGGTCGCCGAACGCCTGCACATCTCCCTGCGCACCGCCCAGAACCACCGCAACCAGGCGTACCAGAAGCTCGGCGTGAACAGCGCCGCCGAACTGGCCGGGATCTTCGCGAGGTTCGACGGCGGGACGCCCACCGGCCTGAAACGCGCCGAGGCCGCCGCCCCCGGACTCGGGGAGCGGCGGCCTCGGCGTCATCTGGCGGACCGGGCCTCGGACGGCCCTTGACGGTCCGCGTCCACGCGGCGGTCGTCAGAACGCGCTGTAGATCTCGTGCCAGCCGCCGGACCTGCCCTTGGGCGAGTGCCCGTTGCCACGGCTCACCTGGACGGAGATGCGCTTGGCGTCCTTGCCGTCGAAGCTGTGGCGCTCGGGGTACCTGCCGCAGTTGTCGAAGGACCGGAGGTAGGAGGAGCCGTCGAAGGTGACGACCTTGAAGGTCTCCCACGCACAGCGGTACCGGCGGTCGCCCCACCGCTTTTCGTTGCGCAGCTTGCTCTCCACGGTGAACTCATTGCCGCGAACCCACTTGGAGTGCTTGGTCCACCAGGTCTTCTTGACCGGCTTGCACTTCTTCGCGCCCTTGTGCCACCAGCAGTGCTTGACCCACTTGGTGTGCTTCTTCTTGTAGTACACCTTGTGGTGCTTGCGCTCGACGCTGACCTCACCGGTCGCCTTGCTCTTGCGGTCGGCGGAGTAGTACGGGCCCCACTGCGTCGTGCCGGTGACGGCACTGGCGGTGGCGGCGCCACCCGCGGTGACGGTCGCGCTGGCGGCGGCCGGGGCGGCCACCGCGATCGCCGTCGCGGCGCCTACGCCGATGAGGATTCGGCTGACGAATCGCACGTTCGGTCCTCTCGGGGATAAGGGTGTCTGACCGACCAAGCCTCACGTCCCGAGATTGACAAACACTTACAAACCACTTGAAAGCCCGACAAACTAGGGCTATTCGCAAGATCGTTATCTATCGCGCCGACCCAGGGGGCCCAAAACCGAAATTTATTCCCATCCCATAAGTAACATAAATCACAATTCACCACACATCAAGGGGCCGGACACCCGCGGGTGTCCGGCCCCCTGTGCACCACTCAGGAGGCGGCTCCGCCGGGTCAGGCGGCGGCCGCCTCGGCCACGTGGGCCGGGGAGAGGGCGATGTCGAGGACCTCGCGCACGTCGCTCACCGCGTGGACGGTCAGCTCGGCGCGCACCTCCTCGGGCACGTCGTCCAGGTCGGGCTCGTTGCGCGCCGGGATGAGCACCGTGGTGATGCCCGCCCGATGGGCCGCGAGCAGCTTCTGCTTGACCCCGCCGATCGGCAGCACCCGGCCGGTCAGGGAGACCTCACCGGTCATCGCCACGTCGCCGCGCACGGGCCGCCCGGACAGCAGCGACGCCAGCGCCGTGGTCATGGTGACCCCGGCCGACGGGCCGTCCTTGGGGATCGCGCCCGCCGGGACGTGGACGTGCACCGAGCGGTCCTTCAGCGACCCGACCGGCAGCTCCAGCTCCGCGCCGCGCGAACGCAGGTAGGACAGCGCGATCTGCGCCGACTCCTTCATCACGTCGCCGAGCTGGCCGGTCAGCGTGACCCCGGTCGCCCCGGTCTCCGGGTCGGCGAGGGACGCCTCGACGTACAGCACGTCGCCGCCGGCACCGGTCACCGCCAGGCCGGTCGCCACGCCCGGCACCGAGGTGCGCTGGCGGGCCTCCGGCAGCGAGGACTCCGGCACATGCCTGGGCCTGCCCAGGTATTCGACCAGGTCATCGGCTCCGGCCTGGACCGGCAGCCCGGCCTTGCCGAGCGCCAGCGAGGCGGTGATCTTGCGCAGGATGCGGGCGATCGAGCGTTCGAGCGACCGGACGCCGGCCTCCCTGGTGTACTCGGCGGCCAGCCTGCGCAGCGCCGCCTCCTCCAGGGTCACCTCGTCCGTCCCGAGCCCGGCCTTCTCCAACTGGCGGGGCAGCAGGTGGTCGCGGGCGATGGCGACCTTCTCGTCCTCGGTGTAGCCGTCGAGGGTGACCACCTCCATGCGGTCCAGCAGCGGGCCGGGGATGGCCTCCAGGACGTTGGCGGTGGCCAGGAACAGCACGTCGGACAGGTCGAGCTCGACCTCCAGGTAGTGGTCGCGGAAGGTGTGGTTCTGGGCGGGGTCCAGCACCTCGAGCAGGGCGGCGGTCGGATCGCCGCGGTAGTCGGCGCCCAGCTTGTCCACCTCGTCCAGCAGCACGACGGGGTTCATGCTGCCGGCCTCGCGGATCGCGCGGACGACGCGGCCGGGCAGCGCCCCCACGTACGTCCTGCGGTGCCCGCGGATCTCCGCCTCGTCACGGACGCCGCCGAGCGCCACGCGGACGAACTTGCGGCCCATCGCCCGGGCGACGGACTCGCCGAGGGAGGTCTTGCCGACCCCGGGAGGACCGGCCAGCGCCAGCACCGCGCCGCTGCGCCTGCCGCCGATCACGCCGAGGCCCTGGTCGTGGCGGCGCTTGCGGACCGCCAGGTATTCGATGATGCGGTCCTTGACGTCGGCGAGCCCGGTGTGGTCGGCGTCCAGCACCTCGCGCGCCGCGGCGATGTCGTAGGAGTCCTCGGTGCGGACGTTCCAGGGGATGTCCAGGACCGTGTCCAGCCAGGTGCGGATCCAGCCGGTCTCCGGCGACTGGTCGGGGGTCCGCTCCAGCTTGTCGACCTCCTTCAGGGCGGCCTCGCGCACCTTCTCCGGCAGGTCGGCGGCCTCGATCTTGGCGCGGTAGTCGTCCTCCTCGTCGGCGGGGTCGCCGTTGAGGTCGGCCAGCTCCTTGCGGACGGCGGCGAGCTGCTGGCGCAGCAGGAACTCCCGCTGCTGCTTCTCCATGCCCTCCTGGACGTCCTTGCGGATGGTCTCGGCGACGTCCAGCTCGGCCAGGTGCTCGCGGGCCAGCTCGACCAGCCTGGCCAGGCGCTCGGCCGGGTCGGGCTCGCCGAGCAGCTCGATCTTGTGCTGGGTGCTCAGCCAGGGGGCGTAGCCGGAGCTGTCGGCCAGGACCGCCGGGTCGTCTATCTGGTTGATGGCGTCGACGACCTGCCAGCCGCCGCGCTTCTGCATGATCGTGGTGGCCAGGGCCTTGTACTCGGCGGCCAGCTCGTTCGCGCGCTCTCCCGCGGGGACGGCCTCCATCGTGGTGGCCTGCACCCACAGGGCCGCGCCCGGCCCGGTCGTGCCGGTGCCGACCCTGACCCGGTCCAGGCCGCGGACCACGGCGGCGGGCTCGCCGCCCGGCAGCCGCCCCACCTGTTCGACCAGGGCGACGACGCCCACCGGGCCGTACTTCCCGTCCACGCGCGGCACCAGCAGCACGTGCGCGTCGCTCCGCTCCGAGGCGCCCGCCCTGGCCGCGTCGATCGCGGCGCGGACCTCGGCGTCCGACAGGTCCAGCGGGACGACCATGCCGGGCAGCACGACCGCGTCGTCCAGCGGGAGGACCGGAAGGATCAAGCTCTCACTCATGCGATCTCCAAAGGTTGAGTTATACCGACTCAATTATTGAGAGCCCCGCATTGTTCCCGAGCTTGAGCCTGTTCGCTCACAGCGATCGTAAGCATGTAAGCAGTACGGGGGTGTGACAACGGATCACTCCCCGGTATGACGCCGTCCCGGGCGGCCCCGGTCTAGGGTTGGTCGCGTGCTCAGGCGGATCCGATCGGCCAAAAAGCGGCTCTCCCGGCTGACGGCCCCCGTCAAGGTGGCCATGTTCACCGCCGTCGCCGACCCGCCGCCTCCCGCCTCACCCCTCCTGGACCGCCTGGTCCAGCGGATGCCGGACTCCCTGCGGCGGTTCCTGCCGCGCGAGACCGTCCGGCTCGCCATCGCCGCCGAGCAGGTGCTGGTCCTGCTGCTGTTCTGGCTGTCCGTGGAGCACATCCGGACCCTCAGCCGGTTCACGATCAACCAACCGGGCACCTATGGCGCCTACATCGATCCGCTCGCCTCCCTCTTCGTGGCGTCGGTCTGGTCGCTGCCGCTCGCGCTGCGCCGCAGCCGGCCACTGCTGGCCTGGCGGGCGATGGTGGTGGCCCTGCCGTTCGCCGCCCACCTGATCAGGCCGGTCTACGGCAACCCGCCCTACACGCTGGTCACCACCCTCACCTACCTCGCGTGCGTCTACACGGCGGCGGCGCGCACCGACCGGACGACCACCATCGGCATCGGCGTGGTGTCGGCGATCGTCGCCTGGGGCATGGACCCGTCCTCGTTGCCGATCGTGATAGCGCTGGTGGCGACGGCCGCCATGCTCGGCAACAGCGCGCGGGTGCGGCGCAGTACGGCCTCGCGGCTGGCCGTGCAGGAGCGGCGGGCCGACATGGCCGACGCGGCCCGCGCGGTGCTGGCCGAGCGCTCCCGGATCGCGCGCGAACTGCACGACGTGGTGGCCCACCACATGTCGGTGATCGCCATCCAGGCCGAGGCGGTGCCGATACAGGCGGCGGGCGACGCGCGGCGGCTGGAGGAGGGGCTGGGGCAGATCCGCGGGCTGTCCCTCACCGCCCTGGCCGAGATGCGCCGCGTCCTCGGCGTACTGCGCGACGAGGACGGCAGGATCGACACGGCCCCGCAGCCCGGCCTGGACCGGCTGGAGGAGCTGATCGACACCGCACGCGGGACCGGGCTCACCGTCTCGCTGTCCCTGGACGTCCCGGACGAGGGCGTCCCGGCGGCGGTGGGCGTGTCGGCGTACCGGATCGTGCAGGAATCACTGAGCAACGGCATGCGGCACGCCCCCGGCAGCGCGATGGTCGTGGACGTCCACCGCACCGGGCCGGACCTGCGCCTGCGGGTGGTGAACGGCCCCGGCGTCAGGCAGGCGGCTCCCCCCTCCGCCGACGGGCACGGGCTGATCGGCATGCGCGAGCGCGCGACAATGCTGGGGGGCACGTTCGAGGCCGGTCCCATCACCGGTGGCGGCTTCGCGGTGACGGTCACCCTGCCCATCGAGGAGGAGCATTGGCCATCCGCGTCCTGATCGCCGACGACCAGGGCATGGTGCGCACCGGGTTCACCGTCTTCCTCAGCGCGCAGCCGGACATCGAGGTGGTCGGCGAGGCGGCGGACGGGGCGCAGGCGGTCGCCCGCGCGGTGGAGCTGCGACCCGACGTGATCTTGATGGACGTCCGCATGCCGGGCATGGACGGGCTGGAGGCGACCCGCCGCATCGGCGCAGTCCCCGAGCTGCCGTCCAGGGTACTCATCCTGACCACCTTCGACCTCGACGACTACGTGTACGCGGCGCTGCGCGCGGGCGCCAGCGGCTTCCTGCTGAAGGACGCCTCCGCCCAGCAGCTCGCCGACGCGGTGCGCGTCGTCGCCGCCGGCGAGGCGCTGCTCGCGCCCACCGTGACCAGACGGCTGATCGCCGAGTTCGCCCGGCTCGGCGGCCCCAGGGCGCCCGCCGTCAGGCGCCTCGCCGACCTGACCGAGCGGGAGACCGAGGTGTTGTCCCTGGTCGCCCAGGGCCTTTCCAACCAGGAGATCGCCGCCGAGCTGGTGGTCTCCGAGCAGACCGTGAAGACCCACGTCGGGCGGGTGCTCGCCAAACTGTCGCTGCGCGACCGGGCCCAGGCCATCGTGCACGCCTACGAGACCGGGCTGGTACGGCCCGGGGGCGACGGCATCACCCGCACGGGGTAGCGCGAGGTCCACCCCGTCGCGGGACGCGGATTACCCGGCCCGGTCCATAGCTTCCTGTCCTGATCATTCCCCAGGGAACAGGACAGGAGGCGCCGATGCTCCGGCGCGAACATGTCGTGCTGGCCGCCGCCGCGGTCGCGGGGGCGGCGCTCGCCGGTCCCGTGTCCGCCCCCACGGCGGCGGCCGGGCCCGCCGTGCTCACCAAGGCGTACGGCGAGGCGGCCGGCACCGCGCGGAACGTCGCGGTGATCGTGCCGGGCGCGGACACCACCGCCCGCAGCTTCGACGGCGGCAGGCGGGCGTGGTACAGCACGCCGGGAGGCGGGGCGCGGGCGCTGCTCGCCGGCGCGCGGGCCCTCGCCCCGGACGGCGGGCTGGCGGCGATCGCCTGGCTGGGCTACCCCTCCCCGCGGACGATCAGCCTGGACGTGCTCACCGACGACGCGGCCGAGGCGGGCGTGGCGGAACTGCGGCGCACGGTCGCCGGGGTGCGTGCCGCCAACCCGGCGGCCCGGATCGTCCTGATGTGCCACAGCTACGGCTCGGTGCTGTGCGCGAAGGCCGCGCCCGGCCTCGGGGTGAGCGACCTGGTGGTGTACGGCAGCCCCGGGCTCGGCGCGGACTCGGCCGCCGGCCTCGGGCTCGGCGGCACACGGCTGTGGGCGGGGCTGGGCGGCGCGGACTGGGTGCGGAACGTGCCCAAGTTCCGGCTGGGGCCGCTCGGCTTCGGCGCGGACCCGGCCGCACCCGGTTTCGGCGCCACGGTCTTCGCGACCGGCCAGGCCGCGCACAGCGACTACTTCAAGCCCGGCGGGCTCTCACTGCGCAACCTGACGCTGATCGCACTCGGACGAACCGCCGAGGTCACCCATGACTGACCACACCACCGCCCTCACGAAAAAGACCACCACCCCCGACACCCGCAACCACGACATGGACCCACTGCGCAACCTGACGCTGATCGCACTCGGGCGTAGCGGCGAGGTGACCCGTGGCTGACCGGATCGCCGCCCTCGCGGGCAGGATCGCCGCCGCCACGCCGGACACCCGCGACCGGGGTGTGGACGCGCTGCGCGCGCTCGCCATCGCGGGCGTGGTACTCGGCCACTGGCTGGTCACCGCCTGGGCCACCGACCAGGCCGGGAACCTGCGGATCGCCTCGCCGCTGACCGCCATGCCCGCGCTCGCCCCGATGTCGTGGGTGCTGCAGACGCTCGCGGTGTTCTTCTTCGTCGGCGGGTACTCGGCCGCGCGCGGCCTGCGGTCGGCCCGCGACGGGTACCTGCCGTGGGCCCGCCGCCGCCTGGCCCGCCTGCTCGCGCCGGTGCTGCCGCTGGCGGTGTTCTGGGCGGTGCTCGCCCTCGCGCTCGCCTCGGCGGGGGTCTCACGTGGGACGCTGCGGTCCTTCGCGCTCTCGGCGCTGGGCCCGCTGTGGTTCCTCGCCGTGTTCACCGTGCTCACCCTGGCCACGCCGCTGCTGGGCCGGGTCCGGCCGATCGTCGCGGCCGGGTGCATGGCCTGCGTGGTCCTGGCGGTGGACGTGATCCGGTTCGGCCTGGAGGGTCCCGCGTGGACGGGCTGGGCGAACCTGGCCGCCGGATGGCTGGTGCCGTATCTGCTCGGGATGGCCTGGGCCGGGGGCGGGCTCGCCCGGCGCGGCACGGCGGTGATGCTGCTCGCGGCCGGTACGGCGGGCACGGCCCTGCTGGTCGTCGCGTTCGGCTACCCCGCGAGCATGGTGGGCGTGACCGGGGAGGCGATCTCCAACCTGGGCCCGCCCTCGCTGGCCGGGGTGTGCTTCGGGCTGGCCCAGGCCGGGGCGGCGCTGCTCGCCCACTGGCCGCTGACCCGGCTGGCCCGCCGGCCGCGTGTGTGGGCGGCGGTCGTGGTGGCGAACCTGTCGGCGATGCCGGTCTTCCTGTGGCACCAGACGGTGCTGGTCCTGACCACGGTGACGCTGCTGCCGTTCGGGCGGGCGGCCGGGCTGCTGGACGCGCCGGTCTCGGCGCAGTGGCTGCTGTGGCGGGCGGCCTGGCTGCCGTTGTTCGCCGCGGCGCTGGCCGCCGCCGTATTGGCGCTGCGCCAGCGGCGATTTTCATGACGCGGTGTCGTATTCATATTGACGTGACGTCGCAATCATTGTGACACTGTGTCGGGAAAGGACCGCACGATCGAGGAGCCACCCTGATGTCCTTCTATGCGGAACTGCGCGAGGCCACGTGGGGCGAGCACGACGCGGTCGCGGGCCTGCCCTACATCAACGCCCTGCTCGACGGGCGGCTGCCCCGCGAGGCGTACGCGGCGATGGTCGCCCAGCACCACTTCGTCTACCAGGCCCTTGAGGGCGTCTCGCGGGCGCTCGCCGCCGACCCGATCGCGGCCCCCTTCGTCTTCCCCGAGCTGTACCGCGCCGAGGCCCTGACCCGCGACCTCACCGCGCTGCGCGGGCCGGGCTGGCGCGACCTGATCGAGCCGGTCCCGGCCACCCGCGAGCTGGTCGCGCGGATCGAGCGGACCGCGGCCTGGCCGGGCGGCTACATCGCCCACCACTACACCCGCTACCTGGGCGACCTGTCGGGGGGGCAGGTCGTCCGGAGCAGGTTGCAACGGATCTACGGCATCGAGCGCGGCGGCGGCGCCGACTTCTACATCTTCGACGAGATCCCCAGCCGTCCCCGGTTCAAGCAGGAGTACCGCCGCCGGCTGGACGCCCTGCCCATTGACGCCGGGGAGCGGGCGCGGATCATCGAGGAGACCCTGCTGGCCTACCGGCTCAACGGCGAGCTGCTGGCGGATCTCGGCCACCTGGCGCCCGCGGCCTGAGGCGTTCCGCCCGGCGCTGTGCGACGATTGTCAGATGCCCAGGATCTCGGCCGCCACGATCGGCGAACACCGCGCCCAGACGCGTGATCGCATCCTCGCGGCCGTCTCCCGGCTGACCAGGTCGCAGGGCATCGACGAGATCTCGATGACCGACGTCGCGGCCGAGGCGGGCATCACCCGCACCGCCCTGTACAACTACTTCCCGGACAAGGCGGCCCTGCTGCTGGCCTTCACCGAGCGGGTCACCGGCTACTTCATCGAGAGCTACGAACGCGAGCTGGCGGCCGGGGCCTCGCCCGCCGAGCGGCTGCGCGTCTTCATCCGGCTGCAGCTCGACGGGCTGCTCGCCCACCCCCACCCCGGTGCCGCCGACCTCTCGGCGGCCCTGGGGCCGGACGCCTACCAGCGGCTGGCCGACCACGTGGCGCCGATGCAGGACATCCTGGTCGGCATCATCGAGAGCGGCACGGCCTCCGGCCACTTCCGCACCGGCCCGCCGCGGCAGACCGCCCGGATGATCCTTGCCCTGATCGGGGCCGAGCGGCTGCCGCTGCTCAGCGGCGAGGTGACCGTCGCGCAGGCCGAGGAGACGATCAGCGGGTTCGTGCTGCGGGCTCTCGCCGCGACCTGAGCCCGGCCCGGCCGCCGCGCAGGTCACGGTGGGCGGCCAGCAGTACAACCAGCGGCACCGCCATGGCCACCAGCCAGCCCTGATGCAC
This sequence comes from Spongiactinospora rosea, assembly GCF_003315795.1. Taxonomy (GTDB): domain Bacteria; phylum Actinomycetota; class Actinomycetes; order Streptosporangiales; family Streptosporangiaceae; genus Spongiactinospora; species Spongiactinospora rosea. The sequence continues at coordinate 175,757 of NZ_QMEY01000005.1, read as the reverse complement.
CGCCTCCCAGTTCGCGGCGCCGGGCAGCGGCCACGGCCACAGGTCGCCGGGAAGGAACAGCGTGGCCACGGCCGCCGCGCCGATCGTCGCGGCCCCGGCCAGCGCGGCGGGCCGGCCCGCGACGCGCCGTACCGCGACCGCCGCCCCGGCCAGGCCGCACAGGGCGCACATCGCCGCCTCGGCCGCCAGCCCGGCGACCGGGAGCGGCGGGCCGTCCGCCAGGCGCAGCGAGGCCACCGCGGCGGCGGCCCCCCAGCCGGCGGCCAGCAGGACGGAGATCATCAGCGTCCGCAGCCACTGCCGCGCCCAGCGGGCCACCGGCACCGCGCCGGTGCTCTGCGCCATGGCGTCCACCAGGGCGAACCCACCGGTCGAGGCCATCAGCAGGGCGATCAGGCGCAGCACGAGCACGGCGGGCAGCGGGTCGATGTCCTTGCCGGGGCTCACCAGCGCGACGAGGGTCACCCCCAGCGGTACGGCGAGCGCGGCGGGCAGCCAGTCGATCGCCCGGACCAGCGGTCTCACCACCTGGAGCAGCGGTCTCAGGCGCACGGCTGCCCCTCCGCCCGCGCGATGGGGAACTCCGCGCGCAACCCCAGTGCGGGCAGCGCCTCCGCCAGGCTCGTCTTCGGGTCGGTGAGCCGGTCCCAGGCGGCCCAGATGCGCTGCCTGGCGTCGGGCCTGGCGAGCAGCCGCCGCGCGTACGACAACTCGGCGGCCCCGTAGCGCACCGCGCCGAGCTGTGAGGCCGCCACCACCGAGCCTTCGCCGAGCCACACCCTCACTCCTCCCGCAGGGAGAAGTGGTCCCGAGCGGCCGGCGAGCCATAGCGCGACCAGGGTCCTGGCCTGGCCCCGGGCGCCACATCCCGAGCTGCCCTCCGCTGTCCACCGTTTCCCCGGTCTCCCATTACGCAGTCCGGTGACGGTCGCCGCGGTGAGACCGGCCAGATATGCCCGCTGGATCTCCGCCGCGCCCCGGCGCGGGAGCGTCATCCAGACATTCACGGTGGGCCTGGTGTCGTCGCCAGAGTACGGGCGGGACAGCGTCTCCTGGCGGATCAGCGGGATCGCGTCCCTGGCTTGCGGCGGTACGGCCGTGGCGATCGGTTCCACCACCTTGGACCATTCCGGAATCCACGCCTGGTAATCGGGGAAGGCGCACACGGTCACCGCGTCGCCCGTGCGGCACACCTGGGCGGCGTAGTCGTAGCCGGGAGGGGGCGGGTAGGTGCGCGGGCTCGTCAGCCACGGTGACGGCGGAGCGTCCCGGATCACCCATGCCCCCGCGCCCACCGCGACCGCGAGCCCCACGGTCCCCGCGACCACGGGGACGGCCCGCACCCCGTGCCGCAGGGCGGCGAGAACGCTGATGACCACGACCATCGCCATCAGGTAGACAGCGTGCGCCTCTGACGGGCGCGGCCCCCGCTCCGGGCTGTGGAACATGACCACGGGTACCAGCCAGCCGCCCTGCCAGAGCGTGATGCCGAAAATGCACAGACACCCCAGCACGGCGAGTGCCAGCGGCCCGGCGACCAGCGAGGGCACCCAGCGCCCGATCGCGACGCCCACCACGGCGAACAGCGCGGTCGCCGCCATTCCGCCGATCACCTCATAGCCGTCGAACCGGCCCGCGGCGGGCTCCGCCAGGATCGACCTGGCCAGCAGGTGCGTGCCCATGACTGCCCCGCTGACCGTCGCGCCGACGGCGGCCGTGGCCACGGTCACCGCCGACGTGCGCTGCCGGGCCCGCGAGGGCAGCGCGCTCAGGGTCTCGGGCAGCCCGCGCCTGCGGTCCCGCGTCCCGGCCAGGTTGGCGAGGATCAGCACCGTGGCGGAGATGAGAAGCGCGGTGCTGACGGTGCCGACCGTCTCCACCGACATGTCCGGCAGCCAGTTCCACGTCTGGTACGCACGCAGGCCGAGTACGGCGACCGCCGCCACCCACAGCGCCGGGCTGCGCAGCAGGTGCAGAGCCTCGAACCGGAGCAGCGCCGCGAAGACCCGCCCGGGCCGTACCGGCCCGCCCACGGCGGCGGGCACGCCCGCCCGCGTCACGGTCCTCATGCGACCGCCCCCGCACGCCCCCATGGCACCAGCAGGTCCCCGGGCGCCCTTATGCCACCGCAGGCTCCCGGCGCACCCGGGGGCCGGCCGGCAGCGACCGGGCCGGGCGTACCCGCCCTGGACATGACGCTCACGCCGCCACCTCCGCAGGTTCGCCGAGCAGCAGGAGGTATCCGTCCTCCACGGTGGGATCGGCGGGGACCGCGTTGGGCGGGGGGTCGCCGAGGGAGCGGTAGCGGCCGTCGGCGGTGCGCCAGAACAGGCGGCTGCCGCCGTCAGGTGGGGACTCCGACAGCCAGACCTGGCCCTTCGCCGCCGCGGCGATGTCCCGTGGAGCGCCCTGGAAGATCACCCGGCCGCGGTGCTGGACCACGACCAGTTCGCACAGGGCGGCGACGTCCTCGGTCTGGTGGGTGGACAGCAGCACCGTCCGGCCCTCGCCCAGCCGGGACACCAGGGCGCGAAAGCGCATCCGCTGTTCGGGGTCGAGCCCGACCGTGGGCTCGTCCAGGATCAGTACGTCCGGGTCGCCGAGCAGCGCCTGGGCGAAGGCCAGGCGCTGGCGCATGCCGCCGGACAGCTTGCGGACCTTGGTCTGAGAGCGGTCGGCGAGGTCCACCTCGGCGAGCACCCGCCGCACCTCCCGGTAGCGGGTCCGCCGGTCGGTGATCTCCTTCAGGATCGCCACATAGTCCACCAGCTCGAACGCGGTGAAGTGCGGGTAGTAGCCGGGATCCTGCGGCAGGTACCCCAGGCGGCGGCGTATCTCGATGCGCCGCGCGCGGTCGGCCGGGTCGTGGCCGAGCACCCGGATCTCGCCGCCGTCCGGGGCCAGGGTGGTCGCCAGGCAGCGCAGCAGGGTGGTCTTGCCCGCGCCGTTCGGCCCGAGCAGGCCGGTGACGCCCGGCCCGATGGCCAGGTCGATGCCGTCGAGCACCCTGGCCCTGCCGTACTCCTTGGTCAGGGCCCGTACGCTCACTGTCGTGCCCAACTGATCTCCTCAGAACTCAGGCGGCCGCGCCGCGCGTACACGAAGGCGAAGAGGACCGCGGCGACGCCGTACAGGGCCTGCGCCACGGGGGTGAAGGGAAGGAAGCGGTCGCCGCCCGCGAGGACCATCGGGACCACCGCCCCGAGCCAGAGGCCGCAGGGCAGTCCGGCGGCCAGTGGCAGGGCCAGGCGGGCGGACAGCAGGAGGGTGGCGGCGCTCAGCGCCAGCGCGGGCAGCAGCCAGGCCGTGGCCTGGCCGGGCGTGCCGGGGAGCAGCGGCGTCGCCGCGCCGGTCATCGCGACGGCGGTGACCAGCACCGCGCCTGCCCGGATGAACAGCAGCCTCGGGCCCGCCATGGGGGTGGCCGCCTGCAACTCGTGGACGGGATCGACGTGTCTGCCGTACGCCAGCGCGATCCCCGCGACCGGCAGCACCGGGGCCGCCACCAGGAACGCCAGCAGCACCGCGGGACCCGCGGGCTCGAACCTGCCCGCGGCGACCGCCAGCGCCAGCACGATGGCCACCGCGGTCAGCCACCCCCTGGCCAGCGCGGGCGTGGCGGTGAGCAGCCTGGCCAGGTGCCCGGGGACGCCGAACCGGCACAAAAGCCGCTCGGCCGGGCGCGGCCGGGGCCGGTCCACCTCGTCCAGCAACCGGTCCCAGCCGCCGGTCAGCCACGCCTCGTCGTACGGCACGGCCGCGCGGCAGCGGGCGCACCCGCCCACGTGGGCCTCGACCGACATCACCTGCTTGGGGTCCAGGCGTCCGGCGACATAGCGTTCCATCAGATCAGGCGGTACGTGCCAGTCCGCGCCTGTCATGCCAGTTCCTCCCTCAGCCGGGCCTTGGCCCGCCGGACGCGGGTCTTGACGGTTCCCTCGGGCACCCCGAGCAGGCTCGCCGCCTCCCTGGTGGTGAGCCCGTCCAGGACGGTGGCCTGCAAAGCCGCCCGCAGCTCCGGGGAGAGGCGGGCGATGGCCGCGCCGAGGTCCCCGTGCTCGACGCCGAGCAGCACCATGTCCTCCGCTGACTGGACGGCCGTGCGTTCCTCGCCGGGTTCCTCGCCGGTGCCGATCCAGCGGTGGCCGCGCCCGCGCAGTAGCGAGATCAGCCTGCGGATCGCGATGGTCCAGATCCACGCCGCCGCGTCGCGGCCGTCCCCGGCCGGGCGGTACCTGGCCGCCGCGCCCCGCCAGATGGCGACGAAGGTGTCCTGGAGGGCGTCGTCGACCACATCGGGGTCGGCGCAGCGGCGGGACAGGCGGACCCGGAGCCAGGGCGCGTGCCTGCGGTGCAGTACGCGCAGCGCCTCCATCCGCCCGGCGGCCACGGCCGCCAGCAGGTCGGCGTCGTCGCTGCCGGGGCCCACCGGGGGCGGCTCCCGCCGCCTGCGGAACATTCTCTGCACGTTCCGGTTATCGCACTGCGGGGCCGTTACGGTTTTCCGCAGACGCCCGAAGGGCACGGGTTTCGGACAGACCCCCGTCCGGAATGCAGGTATGCCCCAAGGGCGATGATGACGGTATGAGCGAGCGACAGACCGGCGACGGACACCTTCGCCTGGGCACGGCGGCAGGCCGCTGGGTGCTGTTCACCACGGTCCTGGCCTCGGGAATGGCGCTGCTCGACGGCACGGTGGTGAACGTGGCGCTGCCCGCGCTCGGGCGGGCGCTCGGGGCCGACATGGCGGGCCTGCAGTGGACGGTCAACGCCTACACCCTCACCCTCGCCGGGCTCATCCTGCTCGGCGGCTCGCTCGGCGACCGGTTCGGCCGGCGCAAGATCTTCCTGATCGGCGTCGTCTGGTTCGCGCTGGCCTCGGCCGCGTGCGGGATCGCCCCGAACATCGAGGTGCTGGTGTTCGCGCGGGCCTTGCAGGGCGTCGGCGGCGCGCTGCTCACCCCCGGTTCGCTGGCGATCATCCAGGCGTCCTTCGCCAGGAGCGACCGGCCGCGGGCGGTGGGCGCGTGGTCGGGGCTCGGCGGCGTGGCCGCGGCGGTGGGGCCGCTGCTCGGCGGCTGGCTGGTGGAGACGGCCGGCTGGCGCTGGGTGTTCCTGATCAACCTGCCGGTGGCGGCGGCCGTGATCGCGGTCGCGGTACGCCACGTGCCCGAGACCCGCGACACCTCCGCCGACGGCCGCTTCGACGTGCTCGGCGCGGCGCTCGCCGCGCTCGCCCTGGCCGGGGTGACCTACGGGCTGATCGAGCCGGACACGGGCAGGCTCGCGCTGGCGGCGGGCGTGGCGCTGGGCGCGGCGTTCGTCTGGCTGGAGATCCGCCGCTCGCCGCGCGCGCTGGTGCCGGTCGGGATCTTCGCCTCCCGGGTGTTCACCTCGATAAACCTGGTGACGCTGGTGATGTACGCGGCGCTGGGCGTGGTGACGTTCCTGCTGGTGGTGCAGCTCCAGGTGTCCTCGGGGTTCTCCCCGGTCGCCGCGGGCACCTCGATGCTGCCGCTCACCGTGCTGATGCTGCTGCTGTCCGCGCCCGCGGGTGAGCTGGCCAAGCGGATCGGGCCGCGCGCGCCGATGACCGCGGGCATCCTGGTCTGCGCCGGGGCGCTGGTGATGATGAGCGCGATCGGGCCGGGGGCGTCGTACCTGCGGGACGTGCTGCCCGCCGTCACGATCTTCGGGTTCGGGCTGTCGGCCACGGTCGCGCCGCTGACCGCGACGGTGCTGGCCTCGGCCGAGGAGCGGTACGCCGGGGTGGCCAGCGGGGTCAACAACGCGGTGGCGCGGACCGGCGGGCTGCTGGCCGTGGCCGCCCTCCCGCCGCTGGCCGGGCTCACCGGGGCCGCCTACACCGACCCCGTCCGGTTCACCGCCGGATTCCACACGACCATGCTGATCTCCGCCGGGCTGATGGCCGCCGCCGCCCTGATCGCCTTCGTGGCGATCCGCGGCAACGTGCTGGCCGATCCGGCCGCGCCCGAGCCCGAGCGGCACACGCACTGCGCGATCGACGCGCCGCCGCTGGAGGAGGAGTGCGAGTCGCGCCCCGCGGCTAGAAGGCGAACCCCTGGGACCTGACGCTGTTGTCGAAGTTGGACAGCAGCAGCTCGGGCTCGCCGACCGCGCGCAGGCCGGGCAGCCGGGTCAGCAGCTCGCGGAACATCGTCCTGATCTCCTGCCTGGCCAGGTTGGCGCCCAGGCAGAAGTGCGGGCCGGGGCCGCCGAAGCCGACATGCGGGTTGGGCTTGCGGGTGATGTCGAACCGGCCGGCGTCGGGAAAGACGGTCTCGTCGCGGTTGGCCGAACCGTAGAAGAGCACCACCTTGTCGCCCGGCGAAAGGTGCAGGCCGCGCAGGTCGTAGTCCTGGGTGACGGTGCGCCGGAACTGCATGATCGGGGAGACGTACCGGACCATCTCCTCGATGGCCCCGCCGATGTGCGCGTCGAAGTCGGTGGTCAGCAGCTCGCGCTGCTCGGGGTGGTCGGTGAGCAGCTTGATGCCGTGCGCCATGGTGTTGCGCGCGGTCTCGTTGCCCGCGACCAGCAGCAGCGCGAAGAAGGACCCGAGCTCCCGCCAGGTCAGCCGCTCGCCGTCGACGTTGGCCGTGACCAGGGCGGAGACCAGGTCGCCCGCGGGCGCGGCGGCGCGCTCCCGGCCCAGCCTGATCACCAGCCGTTGCAGCGCGAGCAGGGCGAACATGTTGCGCCCGGCCATCCTCGCCGAGCGCAGCAGGCTGGGACGCACGCCGGTGTAGGCGGTGGAGACGTCCACGTGGTCGTGGACCTTGGCCCGCATCTCGCCGGGGATGCCCATCATGTCGCAGATGACGTGGATCGGTAGCTTGGCGGCGACCTGGCCGACGAAGTCGCGCGGGCCCTCGGCGAGGACGTCGTCCACGATGCGGGCGGCGGCCTTGTCGATGTCGCCCTGCAGGCCGGAGAGCATCTTCGGGCTGAACGCCCGGGAGACGATCCGCCGCAGCCGGGCATGCCGGGGGTCGTCCATGTTGACCATGGACTCGCCGAAGACGTGTTTCACCCACCCGGGGGGCTCGGGGTTGGTGACGGCGGGCTCGCTGGAGAACACCTTCGCGTTGCGCGACGCCTCGACCACGTCGCAGTGCCTGACCAGCGCGTAGAAGCCCGCGCCCGAACGCAGCAGCGGCACCCGGCGCTCGGCGAAGAACACGGGGTGCTCCAGTTGCCGCAGCCGGGCGAACGCCTCGTGGCGGGCGGCCGGGGGCCTGCGCCAGAAGGCCAGATCGGCCAGATCGGCCGAGGGGGCAACCGCTGTCGTCATTGTCATATCCTGACACGTCAGCTCCGTGCCATGACACGACCCCGGACCGTAACGGGGATTTCACATGGCCGTGGGCCGCATGTCCGGTTTCCCGGAAACCATCGTGGCATGAGCCTCCCGAGCCCCGCTCCGGCAGTCGCAGCAGTACGGGCGGCCTCGCCCGCCCCACAGAAGCGGCCGGTCAGGCGGCGTCCGGCCGCTCCCCCGGCCTCGGTCCGATCGGCGGCGCCGGGTGCGAGGGTGACGGTGACCGCGGTACTCGCGGTGGCGGCGGCGGCCACCCTGAGCGTCCAACCTGCAGCGTCCGCGGCTGTGGCGGCGTGCCGGGCCGGGGCGGGGGCATCGGACTTCGATGGGGACGGGCGGGCCGACCTGGCCGTGGCCGCGCCGTACGCGACCGTCGGCGGGGTGGCGCGGGCGGGGTCGGTACGCGTCCTGTACGGCATGCGCAGGCCCGCCGACCTCACCCAGGGCCCCGGCGAGGCCGAACTCGGCGACGCGTTCGGCTCCGCGCTCGCCACCGGCGACTTCGACGGCGACTCCTGCACCGATCTGGCGGTCGGGGCGTCGGAGGAGTTCGCCGGAGAACGCCGTCCAGGCGCGGACGGCAACGGCGTCGTACGGATCTACCACGGCTCCCCCGGCGGCCTGCGCCCCGGCGCGGAGATCGACATCACCGACCTGGGCGGCAGGCGCGGCGGCGACCGGTTCGGCGCCGCCCTCGCGGCCGGTGACCTGGACGGCGACGGCGACGACGAACTCGTCATCGGCGCCCCCGGGCACGGCACCGGCGGCGCGGCCGGGATCTACGGGATGAAGGGCCGCAAGCCGTACCTGTTCCTCCAGAAGACCCGCTGGGTCGGCCAGCGGGCGCTGCCCACCGACCAGTTCGGCGCGGCCGTGGCCACCGGCGACTTCGACGGCGACGGCAAGGCGGAGGCGGTGGTCGGCGCGCCGGGCGACACCGTGCGCAAGGACGGCCAGGGCTCGGTCACCGTGGTGGACCCGCGGCGGCGGCGCGCGACCCTGCTCACCCAGAGCAGCCCCGGCATCACCGGCGCGGCCGAGAAGTGGGACGGCTTCGGGGCCGCGCTCGCCGTCGCCGACTTCGACGCCGACGGCCGCGACGACCTCGCGATCGGGGTGCCCGGCGAGGGCCTGACCGGCAACCAGCGAGCGATGGACTACGGAGACGGGACCGTGCACACGGTCTACGGCTCGCCCTCCGGCCTGCGGACCGCGCGTTCGGAGTCGTGGTCGCAGAACAGCCTGGTCGGCAAGCCGCGCTACTATGACCGGTTCGGCGCGGCGCTCGCCGCCGCCGACCTCAACGGCGACGGGGACGCCGAGCTGGCGATCGGCGTCCCGGGCGAGAACGCCGTCCAGGTCCTGGCCGGCACCCGCTCCGGCGGCCTGACCAAGATCGGCAACGTGCTGATCCCCGGCCCCAAGGGCGGTTTCGGATCGGCGCTGGCCGCCGTCCCGACCGGCGCGAGGGTGCGGGCGGCGTCCGCCCGGCGCGTGCCGTACGACCTCGTCGTGGCCTCCCCCGGCACCGGGCGGCTCACCCTGGTGCGCGGCGGCCTCAAGTCGTCCGCGAGCGGGGCCGTCACCGGGGTGCGCCCCGGCCGGACCGGGCGACTGCCCGCCGGTACCTCCCGCGACCTGTACGGCTACACGATGGCCGCGGGACGGCAGGGCGGTCGCTAGGCTGAAGGCATGATGTCGGGATCGAAGCAGCGGATCATCATCCTGGTGCTGATCGTCGCGCTGGTCGCGACGAGTGGCCTCAGCGTGGTCCTGTCCTGGCTGTCCGGCTGACCCCGGCCGCCCCGGTCAGTGCCGCGTTCCCGGCCTCGCCCGCGGGCACGGTCACGGTGTGCGTGGTCTTCGCCGGGGCGCCGCGCCGGGAGACGTACTCCAAGGTCCGGAAGTCCGCGCGCAGCTCGTCTGCCGCCAGGCGGCAGACGATGTAGCCGCGCCGCTGGTCCAGGTAGGAGATGTGCGGGTTCTCCGCCACGATCTCCTCCACCCGCGCCTGGTCGCGGTAGCCGTCGCCGTCGCTGGTGACGCTGGAGGTGACCAGTTCCACGCCGACCTTGGGCGAGTCCGGGTCGTCGAAGTCGATCCGCAGGTCGGCCGCGTGGTGCATGTGGGCGTCGCCGGTGAGCACGACCGGATTGGCCGCGCCGGAGTCGCGCAGCGCGGTGAGCAGCCGGGTGCGCTCGGCGGCGTAGCCGTCCCAGGAGTCCATGCTGACCTCGCGGCCGGGCCCCTGCCGCCAGTCGCGCTGGGCCATCAGGATCTGCTGGCCGATCAGGTTCCACCGGGCCGGGGAGCGGTGCAGGCCGTCCAGCAGCCAGTCCCGCTGGTCGGCGCCGAGCAGGGTACGGCCGGTGTCCAGCCGTTCGTCGCAGCCGGACCGCAGGCCGTCGGCGCACGCCTGGTCGTCGCGGAACTGCCGGGTGTCCAGCAGGTGGAAGCGGGCGGCGCGGCCCCAGTCCACCCGGCGGTGGACGCGGATCGACGACCCGCCGGTCACGCTGGTGCGGCGCAGCGGCATGTTCTCGTAGTACGCGCGGAACGCGGCGGCCTTGCGCCGGGCGAACACCGGGTCGGCGGTGCTCGACACCTCGCCCGCCCAGTTGTTCTCCAGCTCGTGGTCGTCGAAGGCGACCAGCCAGGGGGCCACGGCGTGCGCGCGTTGCAGGTCGGGGTCGCTCTTGTACTGCGCGTGCCGCATCCGGTAGTCGGCCAGGGTGCGGCAGGTGCCCTCGGTGTGCCTGCGGACCCTGCCCTCGATGGCCTTGTAGCCGTCCGGCGCGTACTCGTACATGTAGTCGCCGAGGTGGACCACCAGGTCGGGGTCCTGCTCGGCGAGGCGGCGGTAGGCGGTGTAGTAGCCGTGCTCGTAGTGCGCGCACGCGGCCACGGCGAAGGTGAACGCCGAGGTGTCCCCCGCCGGGGAGGTCCTGGTACGACCGGCCGGCGACAGGTGGCGGCCGGTCCTGAAGCGGTAGAAGTACTCCCGGCCGGGCTCCAGCCCGGACAGTTCGACGTGGACGCTGTGCCCCCGGCCCGCGGCGGCGGTCTCGGCCCCCGTGCGCACCACCTTGGAGAACCGCTCGTCGGTGGCGACCTGCCAGGCCACCTCGACGTCACGGCCCGGCATCCCGCCGAGGCCGCCGCCGCCCAGTGGGTCGAGGGCGAGCCGGGTCCACAGCACGAATCCGTCCTTGGCGGGGTCGCCGGAGGCGACACCGAGCGTGAAGGGGTCGCCGGAGAGGGCGCGTGCGCGGGCCGCCGCGGGCGTGCTCACCGCGCCGGGGATCGCGAGGCCGCCCGTCACGGCGGCGGTCGCGGTCATGAACACTCTGCGTGAGGGGTTCGGCTCCACCCTCCAAGTGCAGAAGATCCGATTAGCCCCGTTGTGACCTGCGCTGCACACCGAAGTGAACAACCGTTGCACAGGCAAGCGGATTACCCCGGGTGCCTGAACTCCGCGCCAACGCCAGACGGCGATCCGGCCGCTATCGGGCGACCTCCGGCCCCCCGTCATCGTCGTCGTCGCCGGGATCGCGGTAGATGGACGCCAAGATCTCAGCGGCCCTGTCCGCGGCCTCGTGCGCGCCGATCGAGCGGAATCCCGCGATGGCCTCCTTACAGCGTTCCCGGGCCAGGTCCGGCACGCCCAGCCAGTCCAGCGCCTCGGCCTCCGCACAGCCGATCCGGGAGGTCTCCCACACGGCGTCGGGGTCGTCGGCGGGCAGGCCGGCCAGTGCGTCGCGGGCCGCGGCGAAGATCTCCATCGCCTCCTCCTCGCGGTCGAGCTTGTAGACGGCCGTTCCGTGGAGGCGCAGCAGCCGGGCGGCGCGCAGCGGGTCGCCGTCGCCGAGGCCCGCCGCCCTGGCGTACACGCCGGCCGCCTCCTCGTGTCTGGACAGCCGCATCAGCAGGTCACCGGCCGCTTCGGCCACGGACACCGCATCCGCGCGGCGGTCTCTGGCCAGCAGCCCGGCCTCGACTTCGCGATAGTCGGCCAGCACCGTCTCCGGGTCGCCCGCCTCGGCGAGGTCGCGCTGCGCGTCGGCCCGGACCCACCGGGCGGTGAGCCGTTCGTCGGCGAGCTGCTCCGGCAGCATCGCCAGCGCCTCCTCGGCGGCCTCGGCCGCGTCCAGCGGGCGGCCGGTGGCCATGTACGCGCGGCACAGGTCGACCCGCACCACGGCGGCCTGCTCGTTCGCGCCGATCGCGGTGAGCGAGGCCACGGCCTCGATCAGGTCATCGGCGGCCTCCACGGCACGCCCCAGCGCCAGCAGCGCCTCGCCCCTGCCCGCGTACACGAACGCCCGCAGCCCGCTGTCGGCCCGGGGCGCGGCGGACAGCGCCTCGTCGTACGCCTCCGCCACCGCCTCCAGCGGCCCGTCCTGCCCGGTCGCCTGGGCGGGGGGTGTGGGGAGTGCGGCGGCCTGTTCGCGCAGGAGGCGGGCGTGCAGGAGGGAGGCGCTGGCCAGGCGCATGCCGCCTGCCGGGCGCAGGACGGCGCGGGCGCGGGCCGCGGCCGCGGCGGCGGTGTCCAGGGCGGCAGGGTCCTGGGCCAGGATCTCGGCGAGCCGCAGCAGCGGACGGCCCGGCTCTTCGCACCGCTCGGCGGTGCTCTCCAGCAGCCGCACGGCATCGTCCGGGCGGCCCGCCTCGTGGTAGGTCTGCGCCAGGCGCACGGCCGCGGCCGTGCGCTGCGCCGGAATGCCGTGGGCGTCCAGGTACGCGGCGGACTCCTCGGCCGCGGCGATCCAGTCGCCCTCGTCGCCCAGTGTCACCCGCATCAGCGCCAGGCGGCCCAGCGTCGCCTGGCGGCGAAGCTCCTCACCCGCCCGGGCGTATCCCAGCGCGGCCCGCTCCCACTCGTCGATCGTCTCGCGCGGCCGGTCCTGTGCCGCCGTGAGGCCGCGCCCCTCGCCCCGGCGGGCCCGCTGGACCTCCGAGAGCCCGGGGTCGGCCGCCTCGGCGTACAGCTCGTCGAACCGCGCCCAGGTCATCACCGCGGCGCGGAAGTCGGCCTCGTCCCAGGCTCGTTCGGCCAGGTCGAGCAGGGCGTCGGGGGTGGTCTCTGCCGGTTCGGGGAGCGTGGGCGGCACCGGCGCGGAGGGCAGGACGCGCCGCGCGTGCGGGGTGAGCGGCAGGTGCTCCACCAGCGGCTCGGACGCCATGGTCTGCTCCACGCGCAGGGACTGCTCGTCCGTGCCGTTGCGCGCGTCGAACCTGGCCGCCAGCTCACGGGCGGCCGCCTCCATCCGCGGGCGCAGCGCGCTCGCGGTGGTCTCCTCGCCCGGCCGCCGGATCACCGTGTCGCCGTGCCCGATCTCCTCCAGCCTGCGCAGCAGCAGCCCCGCCGCCGAGGCGAACCGCATCGCCGCGCGCGGGCTGGCGGCCCGGTCCAGCAGCGGCGACTCGCGCTGCAGGATCTCCAGGCCTCGCGCCTCGTTGCCGGTCAGCGCGCAGAACTCGATGTGGTCGCCGAAGTCGTCCACGTAGTTGGCGTCACCGGCCACGATCCGGTACGCCCGCCGGTGCGCGGCCGCCGCCTCCGGCATCCGCCCGGTGCGCAGGTAGGGCACCAGCAGCCGGGTCAGGATGCCCTGCGGCTGTACGTGGCAGGTCAGCTCGCCCGCGACGACGGGCGCGGCCAGCTCGACCGCCTCCTCGTCGCGGCCCAGCCACGCCAGGTGCCAGACCTGGCCGCTCGGGTCGCACCCCTCGCAGTCGGACAGCTGGTCGCGCGGCGTCGTCCGCCACCGGTGGAACCACTCGTCGGCCGCCTCCTGGTCGCCGAGGTGCTGGGCCAGGTAGCAGCGCTGGGCGTACACGGCGTGCAGCCCGGCGCCCGCCTTCTGATATCTGCTCTCCATCTCGGTGAGCGCGTCCTGGGCGCGGCGCAGCGGCACCTCCGGGAAGCGGATCATGGAGCTGGTGATCCACTTGAACTGCCAGAGCAGGTAGTGGGTCTCCCACTCGCCGAACCTGCCCGGCTCGGCGTCGTACTCGGCCAGGCAGCGGGTGAAGGTCGCGAAGGACTTCGCGGGCTCGGCCCCGTGCTGGTAGGCGGCGGTGAGGTCCATCCGCACCCGCAGGGTCAGGTCGCGGTCGCGCAGCGACTCGGCCAGCCCGAGCGCCCGCTCCAGCAGCACGGTCTTGGCCTGTCCGTACGGCGTGCCCCCGGCGCGCTCGATCAGTTCGTGGACCTCGTCGGCTCCGCCTGACATCCTTGCTCCCTCTACTCCCTGCCGAGGACGGCCCAGTCGAGCAGGCCGAGGAACGATCGGTTGAGCGCGGCGGTGTCGGCCGCGCGCAGCGGGTGGTGGCCGTGCAGCAGCGCCATGCCGTACAGGGCCTCCACCGCGGTCCCGGCCAGCGCCGGGTCGGGCAGTGCGACGATCCGCCTGACCAGCGGGTTGCGGTGGTTGAGCACGAGCCGCGGGCGGTCCGTGGCGACGACGTTCTCGATCGCGCCGAGCACGTCGGCCCACAGCGCGTCGCTGTTCTCGCGGGCCTCGCGCAGCTCGGCCTGGTGCTGCGCGGCGCGGCTGGTCAGGTAGAGCGCGGGCAGCGAGGCTGGATCGAAGTCGCGCAGCACGACCTCGCAGCCGAGCCCGTCCAGCGCTCCGGCCGCGGCCACCAGGAACGGCCGGGCGGCCAGCTCGGTCGCCGGATCGACCGGCGAGAGCCGGGTGGCCAGCTCGGCCGGGTCCAGCCGGTCCAGGCGGGCCTCGGGGTCGATCCGGTGCAGCCGCTCAAGGATGTCGGCGTCGTAGACGTATCCGGCGTTGATGAGGCCGACGCCCTGCGCGCCCGCCACGCCGGAGAGCTGCCGGAACTCGTCCACGCCCGAGGTGTAGCGCCCCTGCGGGTGGCGCATCCGGAACTGGGCGAGGGTCATCGGGCCGTCGCTGGTCTCGAACTCCAGCCAGCGGTCCACCAGGCGCAGCATGTCGTCGTCGTGCAGGGCCAGCGCCTTGACCCCCAGGTGGTGCAGGCGCAGGAACCCGCGCAGCCGGGCCGGGTCGGTCTCGGCCAGCGTGACCAGCCACTCGCGCAGCCGGGCGCCGAGCGCGGTGCGGGTGTGCTCCAGCAGGTCGTCCTCGTACAGCGCCTCGCGGCTGGCGGTCGGGCGCAGCTCGCCCGCGTCCACCACGCACCGGGCGAAGAACGCCCATTCGGGCAGCAGGCCCTCGGCGCTCTCAGCGAGCAGCATGCGCTTGAGGTAGACCCGGTGGGCGGCGCGGACGGTGGGGTTGGCCGGGCTGGGCAGGACGAACGCCACTCCGGTGAGCCCGGCCTCGGGCACGGAGAGGTCCACCACGTCGAAGGCGGTGAAGCCGAACAGCTCCCTGCCGTGGTCGATCAGGGCGGCCCGCCGGGCGTCGGGGGTGGGGTGGGCGGCCTGCCAGGGCGGGCCGTCGCCGCTGATCCGGCGGCCGTTGACGCGGACCTCGACGGGCAGCAGCGAGCCGTACAGGGTGGCCAGCTCGGTGACGGTCCGCTCCGAGACCCATTCGCCGGCGTCGGCGCGCGGCCGCAGGGTGACGGTGGTGCCGGGCTCGTCGCGCTCGGCGGCGGCCCGCTCGACGCGGTAGCGGCCGTCGGCGAGACCGGTCCAGCGCACGGTGTGGCCGCCGGTGACCGAGCGGGTCTCAACCTCGATCTCGTCGGCGACCAGGAAGCCCGACAGCAGCCCGATGCCGAACTGGCCGAGGAACTCGTGCCGGGCGAAGCCCAGCTCGTCGCGCTTGGAGGAGCGGCCGATGGTGGCCAGGAGGGTGTGGACCTCCTGCTCGGTGAGCCCGATCCCGGTGTCGTGGACCTTGAGCAGGCCGCCGCCGTTGTCCACGGTCAGCTCCACGCGGGCGGGCGCGACCGGGTCGTCGACCCGCCGGGCGGTGATGGCGTCGACGGCGTTCTGGAGTAGTTCGCGGACGTAGACGCGCGGGCTTGAGTAGAGGTGCCTGCTGAGCAGGTCGACAACTCCACGCAGGTCTACCTGAAAGGCGCTTTCCACCCGAATCCCCTCGTTCAACGACGACGGGGAATCACCCTAGCGGCCATGACCGACAGTGGCCGATCGGTTTAGAGGTACGGAGTCAAGAAGGGGTTCAAAGCGCCGGATCCGAGATACCTCCGGACGCTGTGAAAGTCGATCCAGTCGAGGTTGACGAGCCCGTCGTGGTCGACTCCGTTGAAGCAGCCCCGCAGTCCGGGCGGGATGGCCGCGATGTCGTCCTTGTCGGCGATGTTCACCCAGCGTTTCACGCCGTGCGGGCGAATGCCCCACCCTCCGGCGGGAGCGGGCATCAGCCGTTCGAAGACGACGTTGCGCATGCCGAGCGGGCTGCCGAGCGTGATCAGCAGGTCCACGTTCAGGTCGGGGTAGGCGTGCAGGGTCTCGTACGCCACGACGCTGCCGAGCGAGTGCGCGATGACCACCTGGGGGCTGTGCGTGCGGATCGCCTCGGCGACCGCCTCACGGCACCGGACGCGGGCCGGGCTCCCGGTGCTCTCCAGGTAGGCCGCGACCTCGGGGCAGAACATGGTGGCGAACGACACCGCCCGCTCCTCCAGGCGCTCCAGCAGCCACTCGGTGGCCCGGCGCAGCGCCCCGGTGAGCGATTCCCCGGCGGCCTCCTTGATCCCTTCGAGCTGCGTCGCCCAGTGGAAGAAGACGCGCTGCGCCTCGGCGTCCATGGCCTGCTCCACCCGTCCGCCGCGCGCGGGAACGGCGCCGGGGCGGCCCGGTTCGCCGAGGTGGTGGGCGTAGTAGGCCACGGCGGTGACGTAGTCCCCGCCGGAGTCGTCGGCCTGGCCGTTCAGGCCGCCGTGCAGATATCGGTTCCATTTACCGCGAAGCGCCTCGGCCGCTGCCGCGGCCGACATTCCGGCTTCCTCGTAGTAGTGGTACTTCCCGATACCGTGCACGCCTACGATCGCCGTCACAACGCTTCCTCCGTGGAAATCCCCGTCCGGCCCCGGCCGCGGGCGATCCGGCCGCGAAACGCGGAAAGCAGCGGCCGACGGGCCAGCGGATACGATGCACGACCCGCGTCCGCTCCCACAAGTGACGGAACTTAACCATTTGATCACCGTATGGGGGTGGCGGGTAAACTCTATGGCGACAAACCCCCCGAAAGCCCAGAAAGGAGGGCGGATCATGCCCGGCCCGCTCGTCGTACGCACCTCGGTCGTCATCCCCGAGGCCGAGCTGCACTGGCGCTTCTCCCGCTCCTCCGGGCCAGGAGGCCAGGGCGTCAACACCACCGACAGCCGCGTCGAACTCGGCTTCGACCTCGCCGCCACCACCGCGATCCCGCCGGACCTGAAGGCCCGCGCACTGGACCGTCTGGCCCCGCGGCTGTCCGGCGGAGTCCTCACCATCGCGGCCTCCGAGCACCGCTCGCAGCTCCGCAACCGCGAGGCCGCCGCAGCCCGCCTCGCCCAACTCCTCCGCGAGGCCATCTCCCCGCCCCCACCCCGCCGCCGCCCCACCAAGCCCGGCCGCGCCTCCATCGAACGCCGCCTCACGGCCAAGAAACACCGCGCCGACCTCAAGCGCCTCCGCCAAGCCCCCCACTGACCCGAGATGGCGCCGCCCCGGCCGCCGGGAGGATGGAGGCCGGGGCGGAGCGGGCTACTTCATTCGGCGGGAGGGGAGCATGTCGTCGAGGGGGAGGCCGGGGGTGCGGTCGGCCGATTGGCCCGCTGGGACGCCTGCCCAGCGTAGGAGGGTGGCGGTGGCCTCGGCGCGGTCGGGCTCGGCGAGGGCGGCGATGTTGGCCCCGTGGTTGGCGCCCGGCGCGACGTACAGCGCCGAGTCGCGGCCGCTGGGCGTGAAGCGCTCCGCGCCCCACGGGTCGTTCTGGCCGTAGACGAACATCATCCGCTCCGAGCGGGTGCGCACCCAGTGGTCCACGTCGAGCATGGGCCACGGGTCGTGCCGGGAGCGCAGCTCGGCGGGGAGCACGGAGTTGGGCTGGTTGAGGTTCTTGTAGTGCAGCAGCCCGCGCAGGTGCCGGTAGCTCATGGTGGCCCAGCCGAGCTGGGTGGCCGCCTGGTAGTAGTACGGCGTGTAACGCTCCTGGCCCTGGTCGGTGTAGAAGCCGAACGACGTCACCGCGTCGATCCAGGCGTACAGTTCCTCGTCCGTGGCGGTGGCGGCGGGCACGGTGGCGCAGGCCGCGGAGGTGCGGTACTGCCAGAAGGCCCACGCCGTGTCGAGGACGGTCATCTCGAAGGCGCGGTCGGCGGTGCCCAGGGTCTTGGCGAAGGTGTAGCCGTTGCGCGCGGCGTCGGCCTCCAGCAACGCGACCATGCGGTCCCGGCGCGAGAGGGCCTGCCGCTGCACCTCCTCCAGCGCCTTGCGGCAGGACGGCTCGCCCACCGTGTCGAAGAACCGGCCATAGGCGCGGTCGGCCGGATTGATGTGGTCGTTGGGCGCCACGTAGGCGACCACCGCGTCGATGTCGCGAGGGTAGAAGCGGCGGTGATACACCGAGGTCATGCCGCCCTTGCTGGCGCCCGTCTGGATCCACTTGCCGGAGTAGATCGGCTTGAGCGCCTGGACGATGCGGTGCTCGTCGGTGGCCGCCTGCCAGATCGTCAGGTTCCGCCAGTCGGCGGGCTCGGGACGGGACGGGGTGAAGAAGCGGTGTTCGAGGGAGACCTGGTTGCCGCCGATCAGCGCGGTGGGCTCGGTACGGCTGGCCCCGGGGTACGGCGGGAGACCGTAGCCGCCCGTGAACAGCACGGTGGGGGCGTTCTCGGCGCGGTGGAGCAGCGTGAGCCGCTGCTGGAAGGTCGCGCCGCGCGGGTTCCTGTGGTCGGCCGGCTGGGTGAAGCTCAGGATGAAGTACCGGTGACCGGGCACCGGCCGGCCCTCCGAGACCACCGTCAGCCCGGGGACGGCCTTGAGCCTTTCCACGATGTCATCGCCGGTGCCGGCCGCCGACGCGGACGCCGCCTGGACGGTGAGCGCGACGGGCAGCACCACGGATAAGGCCGCGAGTATGGCCAGTAGCCGATTTCGCACGGTGTACGCCTCTCGACGGGGGGCTGTGGGGCCTCGACGCTATACCGTGATCACACTTCCGTTAATACCTGCTTGTCCCATAACGTCGTGGCATATCACCAGACCAGGTAGCTACGTTGGACAGAGGGACCGGGGACGAAGGGGGCGCGGGGGTGAGCGGGAACACCGCGAGGATGGGGTTCGTGGGCGTGGACACGGCGAACTCCTCCATCCAGAGGGTCTTCCCCCTGTGGGCGCGCGAGCTGGCGCTGCCGACCGACGAGCTGGTGGGGCACGACCTGCCGCTGGACGCGCCCGACTCGGCCTACCGGGAGCTGGTCGAGGGCATGCGCGCCGACCCTGCGTACCGTGGCGCGCTGATCACCACGCACAAGATCCGGGTGTGGGAGGCCGCCGCCGACCTGTTCGCCGAGCTGGACGACTTCGCGCGGCTGTGCGGGGAGATCTCCTCGGTGAGCAAGCGCGGTGACCTGCTGGCCGGGCATGCCAAGGACCCGCTCACGGCGGGACTGGCGATGGTGGACTTCCTGCCGCGCGGGCATTTCGCCCGTACCGGGGCCGAGGTGGTCTGTCTCGGCGCGGGCGGGGCGGGGACCGCGATCACCTGGTGGCTGGCCCACCACGACGATCCGCCGCCCCGCATCGTGAGCGTGGACTCCGACCCCGCGCGGATCGAGCGGCTGCGCGGCGTGCACGCCAGGGGCGGCCTGCCGCCCGGGATGTTCGGCTACGAGGTGGCGGGCCCTGGGACGGACGCGGCGACCCTGGTCCGTCAGGCCCCGCCCGGCAGCCTGGTGATCAACGCCACCGGCATGGGCAAGGACCGCCCCGGCTCCCCGCTCCCCGCCGGTACGCCGTTCCCCGAGCAGGCCCTGGTCTGGGAGATCAACTACCGGGGCCCGCTGGAATTCCTCGCCCAGGCCCGCGCGCAGCGCGAGGAGCGCGGGCTGACCGTGGAGGACGGCTGGTCGTACTTCATCCACGGGTGGAGCCAGGCCATCGCCACGATCTTCGATCTGTCCCTCACACCGGACCTCGTGCACAAGCTCGCCAAGCTCGCCGAAGTGGTCCGCTGAGGCCCTTCACCCCACTTCTCACCCCACTGCCCGGCCAGATCGGGGCCATCCGCGTCCACGCGTGAGGCCGAGCGACCACCGCACCTCTCAAGCCCACCGGACCCCGGCCCCGGACACCGCCTCATGCGCGGTCGGGG
This sequence comes from Spongiactinospora rosea, assembly GCF_003315795.1. Classification (GTDB taxonomy): domain Bacteria; phylum Actinomycetota; class Actinomycetes; order Streptosporangiales; family Streptosporangiaceae; genus Spongiactinospora; species Spongiactinospora rosea. The sequence continues at coordinate 156,152 of NZ_QMEY01000005.1, read as the reverse complement.
CCAGGGCGGTCCCCGCGATGAAGGCTCTTGCCCGGCCGTTCGGTGGCATTTGGGGCATGCCGGAATGGCCGGCAGCGAAAGTGACCGGATGCGGACCTGAGCGGAAGTCCGCTGGACGGGGCCGTCTCGGCAGGTGGGAGGGGCGGCGCGACGGGCGGCGAGGACGCGCGGAGGGATGGCGGGGGCGGCAGCGGTACACCTTGCCCGCAGGCCCGATGGGCGGGTGCCGGATGCGGAGATCCCCTGGTGGTCGCGCGGTCGCGCCTCACCCGCCGACCGGGAACGGCGATCCGGAATCCGGGATCATTATGCCCCAAAACTAGATATAGGCCACTATCTTGTGTTATTACCGTCTTTATTATGAATGCACGAGAGATGGGGTAGCCCAGCAATGGCGATCTTTGATAGAAGTTTTCCCGCGCTGGCAATCGAATTCACCGCTGTAGGCCCCTGTCAAATCGGTTATCCGTTAAGGGCGAATAGTGAGTCCACCGATTCGGCCCCTTGCTCTCTGGGGACACCGGAGTTCGCTGCGGCGATCGCCGCACGTTCCGCGCGCCCCCGTGCGGGAGGCCGCGCGTGCTCGCTGACGACTTCTTTCTCATCGCCTGGGACACCACCAGGTCGGGCAGGGCGCGGCTGAACCAGCAGGCCACCGCGCTCGGGCTGGCCGGGGCGCTGATCGGCGAACTCGTGCTGCAGAACCGGCTCGCCCTGCGCGGGCCGCAACTCCGGCCCACCGCCCGGCACCAGGCCGCCGACCTGCTCTCCGATCGCGTCCTGGCCGAGATCAGGAACGCGCCCCAGCACACGGACGTGCGGACCTGGCTGGCCTACCTGGCCAAGGACGCCATCACCTCGGTGGCCGAGCGCCTCATCCGCGCCGGCCTGGTGGAACACGAGCCGCCCAAGCTGCTGCGGCGCAGGCACAGCCGCTACTACTCGCGCGACTTCGGCAAGGCCACCTGGCCGTCGATCCGGTTGCAGACGGCGCTGGTGAAGGGCCGGCAGATGACGCCGGCCGACATGGCGATGGCGGCGCTGGTCGACGCGTGCGGCCTGCTGGAGGCCGTGGTCCCCGACCCGGCCGAACGGCCCACGGCCCGCCGTTACCTGGCCGCCGTGCTGGCCGCGATGCCGCCGCCGCTGACCGACCTGACCAGGCATGTCCAGGCGGCGGTGGGCGACGCGGTGCTCGCCTACCGGACCTGAACCGCACCTTACCTGCGGTCGTCTCCTCCCCCCTCCCGGAGACACGCATCCAGAGAGGAACGCGATGCTCATCGATCATCCCGGCTCCGGCACGGACACCATCGCCGGAGCCTTGGCCGCCGACCGCCTCGGGGCGCCGTCGGTCGTCTATTTCGTCCTGTCGGCGGCGGCCCCCCTCACCGTCGTGGCGGGCGTGGTCACCACCGCGTACGCGGTGACCGGCATCACCGGCCTGCCGATCGCCTTCCTGGTGGTCGGCGCGGTGCTGGCGCTGTTCTCCGTCGGCTACGTGGCGATGGCCCGGCACATCGCCAACGCGGGGGCCTTCTACGCGTACGTCACCAACGGCCTGGGCCGCCCGGCGGGCGTGGGGGCCGCCTGGATCGCCCTGATCGCCTACAACGCGCTGCAGGTCGGCCTGTACGGCGCGCTCGGCGCGACGGCGGCCCCGCTGCTCGTGCAGTGGGCCGGACTGCAGATCCCCTGGTGGCTGATCGCGCTGGCCGCCTGGCTGCTGGTGGCCGTGCTCGGCGTGATGCGGGTCGATGTGAACGGCAGGCTGCTGGCCGTGCTGCTGACCGCCGAGGTGGCGGTCATCCTGCTGTTCGACGCGGCCGACCTGCTCAATCCCGCGGCGGCCGGGGGTGCGGCGGCGGCGCTGTCGCCCGCCGCGCTGTTCGCCCCCGGCGTGGGCGCGCTGCTGGTGATCGCCACCACCGGGTTCGTGGGCTTCGAGTCGTCCGTGGTCTTCTCCGAGGAGAGCCGCGACCCGCGCAGGACCGTGCCGATCGCGACGTACGCCTCCGTCGCCATCATCGCGATCCTGTACGCGCTCTCGTCGTGGGCGATGACGGTGGCCGCCGGCCCGGACGGCATCGTGGACGCCGCCCGCCGCGACGGCCCCGAGACGATCTTCGTGATGGCCACGGCGCACCTCGGCGACACGGTGGTGACCATCGCCAGGGTCCTCTTCCTGACCAGCCTGATCGCCGCGATGATCTCGTTCCACAACACCACCGCCCGCTACTTCTTCGCGCTCGGCCGCGAACGGGTGCTGCCCGCCGCGTTCGGGCGGACCGGACGGCGCACGGGCGCGCCCAAGGTCGGGTCGCTGGCGCAGAGCACGCTCGGCCTCCTCGCGATCGTCATCTACGCCATGGCGGGGCTGGACCCGCTGGTGCACCTGTTCTTCTACACGGGCACCTTCGGCGGATTCGGCGTGCTGCTGCTGATCGCCACCACCTCGGTGTCGGTGCTCGCGTTCTTCGCCAGGAACCCCACGGGCGAGAGCACCTGGCGGCGCGTCATCGCCCCGGTCCTCGCCACCGTGGCGCTGGCCACGATGGTGATCCTGGCGCTGGCGAACTTCGCCACGCTGCTCGGGGTCGAAGAGGGCAACCCGCTGCGGTGGGCGCTGCCCGCGATCTACGTGGTGGCCGCCCTGCTGGGCGTGGGCTGGGCGCTGATCCTGCGGTCGATCCAGCCCGGCGTCTACGGCCGGGTCGGCATGGGGGCCAAGGCGGTCACGGGAGGTGCCCCATGAGCGCCCCGGTACGTCCGGCCGCGGCGGCCGAGGCCGGTCCGGTCACCGAGCTGATCGCCACCGCGTTCGCCCGGCTGGCGGCCACCTCCTACCTGGTGCCCGCCGCCGCCGACCGGCACAGGGTGATGGTGGACAACTTCCGGATCTTCGTGGACCACGCGGTGGAGCACGGGCGGATCGAGGTCGTCGGGGAGGATGCGGCGCCGGTGGCCGCCGCGGTCTGGTTCCCGCGTACCGTGCCGCTGCCCGAGCCGGACGACTACGACCGCCGCCTGGTGGCCGCCTGCGGGGAGTGGACCGAGCGGTTCCGCGTGCTGGACACGCTGTTCGAGAAGCATCATCCGGCCGAGCCGCACCACCATCTGGCGTTCCTGGCCGTCCACCCCTCCCACCAGAACGCGGGGCTCGGCAGCACGCTGCTGCGCCACCACCATGCGCGGCTCGGTCCCGACGTGCCGGCGTACCTGGAGGCCAGCAGTTCGCGCAGCCGCGCCCTGTACACGCGGCACGGGTACCAGTCCCGCGAGCCGTTCCACCTGCCGGACGGCACGCCGTTCTGGCCGATGTGGCGGCCTGCGGGCTCCCCCGTCTGACGCGCCGGGCGGCGCCGCCCTCCGCAATGGCCCTGCGGAAGGACGGCGCCGCCGGCACGGCGTCCGCTAGGCGCCGATGGAGTGGGATTCCACGCGGGTTCCCGGCTCGCAGAGCAGCAGGTCGCGGGTACCGGTGAACTCCCTGGTGATGTCCTCGGTCGTCCTGCTGTCGGGGTGGGTCTTGCAGCGGATCCAGTGGACGTACGTGCCGTGCTCGCGGCACTCGACGAACGAGCCGCGGCCGTCCCTGACGGTCTGCAGGCGGCACTCGATCGGCGACTGTGCCCAGGTCCGGGCCGAGGTCTGGGCCGAGAACCCGGCCGGCGACGCGGCGGCGGCGGGGCCGCCGGTGAGCAGCCCGGCGGCGCACAGCGCCGGGGCGGCCAGCGCGATGATCACGCGTTTCACCATGTGAACACTCCTGATTTCGAGGTGCTGTGGGACAGGAACCACCGCGACCGAGGGTGATCATGGCCGCGGCATGTACACATGGTGAAGACGCCCGCCCCTCCACGGCCGTCACGGCAGGCCAACGCGAGCCAAAGTCATCTCAAATCTCGGCCATGGTGACCGGCGAACGCCCGCGAACACCCCAAGCCCCCGGCAGATCCCGACAATGCGGCTCTGCCACCGGATAGGCCGACTTTCCCGGCACCCGGCCGGACATGCGGAACGGGCCCCGGGGAGCGACCTGACGGTCTGCTCCCCGGGGCCCGCGCGTTTCGGGCCGACCCCTGCGTCTCAGGCGGCCGGACGGCCGAGCGAGCGCAGCTTGTCCGGGGTCAGCGCGGAGACGTTCTGGTCGATGGGCTTGTCGGAGTACTGGTGGATGGTCCAGGACTTCCAGTCGGCGGGCGGGGTGATCGCGCCCTTGTCCTTGCTGTAGTGGGCCACCCACAGCGGGTACTCCGCGAGCCCGGCGCCGTGGGTGTCGGCGAAGTTCCAGCCGCTGTAGAACAGCGGGGCCGTGCCGGTCTTGGACTTCACGTGCGCCAGCCAGGTCTTGGCCCAGGCGTTGACCTCGGCGGCGGACTTGCCGTCGGTGGTCTCCAGGTCCAGTACGAGCAGGTCGCCGGGCTTGGCGGGCTGGGCGTTCACCACGGACAGGAAGTGCTCGGCCTCGGCCACGGGGTCGTTGCCGGGATGGGCGTAGTGATAGGCGCCGCGCACGATGCCCTTGGCGTCGAGTTGCTGCCAGTGCCGGGCGAAGGAACGGTCGGTGAAGGTCAGTCCCTCGGTCGCCTTGACGATGCCGAAGGTCGCGGGGCTGGCCGCCCAGTCGTGGTCGGCCTGGTAGCCGGAGACGTCCTGGCCGTAGGTCAGGGGGGCGGTACGGCTCTGCGTGCTCTGCGCGGCCCCGCCGTGGTCGGCGTGGGCCGGCGCGGCGGCGGCGGTGAAGCCGGTCACGGCGGTGACGGCGGCGAGCAGTCCGGCGGCGGTGGCGGTGCGGATGTCACGCAGGAGACGGTCAGTCGTGATGCGGGGCATGCTGCTACTCCAAGGGGAACGTGGGGGGCAACGTGGGGGCACGTACGGCCGGCGGGGCATGCGCGCGCGGAGCCGTGACCCCCGGCCTGGGAGAGGTAGGCCGGTCGTCAGGAGGTAGGGACTCACGCGCGCGATGCCCGCGGTGCGTTCGGCCGGGCCGGAGGGAGCGGGGCGGCCACGTCAGCGTGGCGGCGAACCCACCTCGGCGGAACGGAGGTGCTCCGGCCGTCGGGGAACGGGGCGGAAACGGATCTTCGTTTCACTTCCCCGTCAACGCCTAGAAAGTTAGGCGGCGCTCCGGGAGCGTGCAAGTGCCCGCCACGGCCCCTTAACGTATTCCCCTACCGGCACGGGGTTTCGCACGCCGAGATTTTACCTTCGCCCGCCCCGAACCACGTGGTCAGCGCGTGTTCCAGGGTGGCCGGAGGCATGGGGTCCCGCGTGGTGGACACCCACGCGGTGTGGCCGTCCGGCCGGACCAGCAGGCCCGCGAGGCCGGGTTCGTCCGCGCAGCGCGCCCTGAGCGTGTCCACGCGGCCCGCCGCCGCGGCGGCGAACGTCCCGTCGGCGCAGTCCACCAGGACGCCGCGTCCCGCGCGCAGCAGCGCGGCCAGGCCGGTGGGCGTCCCGTCCAGCCCGGTCAGCTTCAGGTCGGGGGCCAGGCGGCCCAGCCACGGGTGGTCCTCCCCTGCGGCGCTTCCGGACGGCATGGCGTACCGGGTGCCGATGCCGGTCACGGCCTCGGCCAGGTGGCGGTTGACCGGCGCGAGCGCGGTCAGCTCGGTGATGAGTTCGCGCAGCGGGGCGAGCCGTTCGTCGTCCCCGCCGAGCAGGGCCTGGGCCTGGGTGTACCGGAGCACCGCGGCCCCCGCGGCGTGCCGTTCGGCGTGGTAGGAGTCGAGCAGCCCGTCCGGGGCCCGGCCCTGGACCGTCGCGGCGAGCTTCCAGCCGAGGTTCACCGCGTCCGCCAGGGCGACGTTCACGCCGAGCGCGCCCGCGGGCGGGTGGATGTGCGCGGCGTCGCCTGCCAGCACCACCCGGCCCGCCACGAAGCGGTCGGCCAGCCGCGCCGCGTCGCCGAACCTGCTCAGCCAGCGCGGCGGGGACAGCGGGACGTGACGGCCGAGCGCCTGGTCCAGGGCGGCCTGGAAGTACTCCGCCGTCACCGGCTCGTCGCGATCCTCCGGCGCGGCGGGGTCCTTGACGACGATCCGGACGTACCCCGGCCTGGGGATGACCAGGACCGCGCCGCCGGGGCCCGTGGTGACCCCGAGGGGCAGGTCACCGGCGACCTTGGGTTCGGCGTCGGCGAGGATCGTGTACCGGGTCGCGGGCGTGCCGGGGAAGCCGATCCCGGCGAGCTTGCGCACGGCGCTGCGCGAGCCGTCGCAGCCGGCGACGTACGCGGCCCTGATCCGCCGCTCCCCCTCCGGGGTCCGCGCGGTCACAGTGACGCCGTCCTCGTCCTGCTCCAGCGCGGTGACCTCGTGCCCGCGGCTGATCCGCACGCCCAGCTCGGTGGCCCGGTCCGCGAGCAGTTCCTCCACGCGCGCCTGGGCGATGCCCAGGACGTGGCGGTGGCCCGCGGCCATCGCGGTGAGGTCGAGCAGCAGCCTCGGGTCGGCGAACATCGTGTACGGCACGGTCGGCCCCTCGGCCAGGAACCGGTCCACGATCCCGCGCCGGTCCAGCACCTCAAGGCTGTAGGGGTTGAGGTTGAAGCCCCTGCTGTGACCGGGGTGGCTCGGGTGGCGTTCCAGGATCGTCACCGGCACGCCCGCCAGGGCCAGCTCGGCGGCCGTCATCAGCCCGGCGGGGCCCGCGCCCACCACGAGCACCGGCGGCTCAGCCACGGAGCTCACCGGCCTCGGTCGCCACGGCCTGCGGCCATTCCAGCGCGCCGGTCTCGATGTCGGCGATGATCTCCTCCACCCAGCCCAGTTCGGCCTCGTACATGCGCACCGCGTACTCCACCTCGATGACGAACAGCCGGGGCGCCCGCCCGCCGTCCAGGACGTCGGCGTGCGCGCGGCGCGCGTCGTCGATCAGCGTGCGCAGCGCGGCCGACCGCGCCAGCAGCGCCTCGCGGGCGCCCGTCTTGCCGAGCGCGCCCAGATAGGTCACGGCGGACACGAACCGGGGGTACTCCTGCGCGGGCGTGCGCAGCAGCTCGTCCAGCCAGCGCAGGAACTCCTGGCGCCCCACAGGGGTGTGCGCGTAGACCGTGCGCTCGGGCCGGTTGCCGCTGCGGGTGACCTCCACCGCGCTGATCCATTCGGCCCGCACCAGCGCGTTGACCGTGTCGTACAGGGAGCCCGTGGTCAGTTTGAAGGCGTGGTCGAGGCCGCGCTCGCGGAACTCCGCGGCCATCGCGTGCGGGTGCATGGGTCTTTCCAGGAGCAGCCCGAGGACCGCCAGGCCCAGCAGGTTGGACACCTTTCTTCGCGTGCTCATCAAATCCTCGCTTCCGATCGCTCGGATCCGAGTATATGGGCATGCGTGTACTCCGCCGGGCCATCGGGCGATGATCAGATGGTGGCGGCGCGGGTCTCGCTCGGGGTCTGGCCGAACTGCGCGCGGAAGACCCTGGCGAAGTGGGCCTGGCTGGAAAAGCCCCAGCGGTAGGCGATGTCGGCGATGGTCAGGTCCCGGCATGCCGGATCGGCGAGCTGGTGGCGGGCCTTGAGCAGCCGCCGTTGCAGGATGTACCGCGACGGGGTGGTCTGCGCGGACTCGAAGACCCGGCTGAGGTGGCGGACCGAGATGCCCATCACCGAGGCGACCCGCCCGGCCGTCAGGCACGGGTCGTGCAGGTGGCGCTCGATGTAGTCCTCGGCGATGATCAACTGGCTGAGCAGCCCGGTGGCGCCCGCCCCGCCGCCCGCCCGGTCCAGGGCGAGCAGGCGGATCAGGTCCATGATGGCGTCCGCGCCGCCCGGGCGGTTGTCGCCGGAGCCGGGGACGGGGGTGTGCCGCTGCGGGGCCAGCAGGCCGTCCAGCAGCGCCCGCAGCGTGGACAGCAGCGTGCCCTCACGGGCCGAGCCCCTGCCGAAGTGCATCGGCGCGGGCACGCTGCCGGCCAGGCAGGTGCGGGCGAACAGCTCGCGCGGGATGTCCACCAGGATCTGGCGCATGTCGGAGGAGAACCCGAACAGGTACGGCTGGCGCGTGTCGTAGAGCACCAGTTCGCCCGCGTTGACCGCCAGGCAGCCGCGTTCGTGCAGGAACACCGCCTCCCCCTTGACCAGCAGCGTGGCGAAGACCGAGTCCTTGGGCGCGGTCTTGGCCACCTTGGGGGTGCGCTCGACCACGTGCGCGTTGCCGGCGATCTCGGCCAGCCGTACGCCGTCCACCTGGAAGTTGGTCTGCCGGGCCAGCAGGCCGCGCTCGGAGTAGGACGTACAGGACAGGCCGACAAGGGCCTTGCGGTTGTACTCCTCCCAAAATCCGATGCGCTCCTCCGGATCGACCGCCTCGGTGGTGGCGCGCGAGATCACGGCGACTGCCATCTCGGTCTCCTCCCTCGTCACAGGGCGGGGCATATGAGAGCGCAACATAACCCTTAAACAGCCAGATATCCACCATCTACCGGTATAACCGCGCCATTGATATAGGAAGCGGCCGGCGAGCACAGAAAGGCGATCACCGCCGCGATCTCCTCCGGACGGCCGTACCGGTCGGCGGGAATGCGGGCCCGCACGGCCGCGGACGCCACCGGGTCGTCGAGCAGGCCCCTGGCCAGCGGAGTGACCACGAAACCGGGGGCCACCGCGTTGACCCGGATGCCGTCGGGCGCGTACTCCGCGGCGAGCGAACGGGTGAGCTGTGACACGCCTCCCTTGCTGGCGCTGTAGGCGGGCCGGTCCCGGCTGCCGGTGAAGGCGAACATCGAGGAGACGTTCACGATCGCGCCGCCGCCCCGGGCCAGGCCGCCGCGCGCCGCCTGGCAGGCGACCAGCACGGAGGTGAGGTTCACCTCGATCACCCGCTGCCAGCGCTCGATGTCGTACTCCTCGCGGTCCAGGCTGACCCCCGCGCAGTTGACCAGGTGATCCACGCCGGGCCCCGCGGCCTCGTCGGCGACCAGCCGGGTCAGCGCCGCCCGGTCGGTGATGTCCTGCTCGACCACGCGCACCCGCTCGTGCGCGGGCGGGCCGCTCTCATCGCGCGAGGGCAGGCCGATGGCCAGGACCCGCGCGCCGAGGCCGGCCAGCAGCGTGGCCGTGGCCGACCCGATGCCGGAGGTGCCGCCGGTGACGACGGCGTTCCGGCCGGCGAGCAGGTCCGGGTGGAACACGGGGCTCATCGAGGCGCCCCCCGGCCCGAGCCCGGACGTACCAGGATCTTGACCTCGTCGCCGCCGCCGTCCAGCAGCGCCTCGAAACCGCGCTCGACCACGTCGGCCAGCGGGATCGTGGCGGTGACCACCGCGGCGAGGTCCACGCCCTCCTCGGCGACCAGCCGGATCAGCTCGGGGTAGCAGTCCCGGTAGCCGACCGTGGTGATGATCGACTGCTCGTTGTTGACCAGCGCGAACGCGTCCAGGGTCACGGTCTCGGCGAGACCGACGAAGATCACCCGGCCGCCCCGCCTGGTCGCCGCCAGGCAGGTGCGCAGGGTCTCCTCCTTGCCGACGACCTCGAAGGTCACATCGGCGCCCTCGCCGGTCGCGCCCGCCGCGACGCGCAGCGCCTCGGCGCCCGCCTCGCGCACGTCCACGATCTCGGTCGCGCCCAGTTTGCGGGCCAGCCGCAGCCGTGACGGGCGCACGTCCGCGGCCACGATCCGGCGCGCGACGCCGTACCGCGCCGCGAGCAGCACGATGAGCAGGCCGATCGGCCCCAGGCCGAGGACCGTCACGGTCTCGCCCTGGCGGATGTTCGCCCGGCGCAGCGCGTGCAGCGCCACCGCGGCGGGCTCGAACACCGCGGCCTGCTCCAGCGACACGGTCTCGGGCAGCTTGTGCAGCATGTACGCGGGCAGCGTGGCCCATTCGGCCAGCCCGCCGTGCCCCATCAGCCCGGCGAACCCGAAGTGCCTGCACAGGTTGTACTCGCCCGCCGCGCAGCGCGGGCACATCCCGCACCGGTAGTGCGGCTCGACCGCGACCCGGTCGCCGGGCGACAGGCCCGGCACGGCCCGCCCCACGGCGGTCACCACGCCGCAGAACTCGTGGCCGAGGATCAGCGGCGCGGCCACCCCCGACTCCGGGTGCGGGGTGCCGACCGGGATGGCGTGCGGCCCGTCGGCGTACTCGTGCAGGTCGCTGCCGCAGATGCCGCAGTAGGCCACCGCGATGGTGACCTCGCCGGGGCCGGGTGCGGGTACCTCGACATCGAGGACCCGCACGTCCCTGGCGCCGTGCCAGACGGCCGCCCTCACACCGCCTCCCCGGCCACGGCCGCGGACGCGCCGCGGCGGCGGAGTACGGCGGGCGCGGTCTCGCGCAGCCCGAACGACAACACGATCACCAGCGCCGCGCCGCCGGCCGCGATGAACATCGCGGTGGACAGCCCCCACTGGTCGGAGGCCCACCCGGCGATCACCGGCGCGAGGAACCCGCCGGCCAGCTCGCCCACGCCCATGATCAGGCCGAGCGCGGTGGCCAGCGCGCCGCGCGGCACGGTCTCGGCCGGGATGGTGGCCATGAACAGCGTGAAGCAGCCGAGGCCGGTGTAGGTGAGGATCATGAGCCCGCCGAGCAGTACGGGATCGCTCACGTAGACCAGCGCGAACGGCGCGATCAGGGCCAGCACGCTGAAAAGGATCAGCGCCGGCTTGCGGCCGATCCGGTCGGAGATTCCCGGGGTGAGGAACCCCCACAGCACCCACGCCACCCCGAGACAGGTCATGACGCCGCTCATCGTCCCCGGGTCGTACCCCTTGACCGTCGTCAGGAAGGTCGGGGTGAAGGTGATCAGGATGATGAACCAGGTGAGGTAGCAGCAGGCGATCAGCATGCACAGCACGATGTTGCGCAGCTTCAGGACCGCGCCCAGCGGCGGCTTGGGCAGCGCGGGCTCGTCCACCGCCGCGGTGTCCAGCCGGGACACCGGGGGGCGTTCCTTGACGGACTTGGCGATCCACGCGGCGATCAGCAGCCCGGGGATGATCGTGACGAAGAACGCCGCCCGCCAGCCGATGGTCTCGGCCAGCCAGACCACCACGAGCGGGGCCAGGATGCCGCCCAGCAGGCCCGCGGACGAGCCCTGGACCAGGCCCATGTTCAGTCCGCGGCGGCTCTCCCTGGACGCCTCGGCCATCAGCGACTGCGCCATCGGCAGCACCGCGCCCTCCGCCACGCCCATCAGGGCGCGGGCGGCGAGCAGTCCGGCGAACGCGCCCATCAGCCCGGAGGCCGAGGAGAACAGCGAGAAGCACAGGACCGCGGCGATAAGGATGGGCTTGCGGCGGCCGAGGCGGTCCGACAGCCGGCCCGCGACCATCCCGGCCAGCGCCCAGGTGAGGGCGAGCACGCCCGACAGGGTGCCGAGCTGGGCGTTGGTCAGGCCGATCTCGGCGTCGATGTAGGGGGCGAGGAAGGCGAGCGCCTGGCGGTCGAAGAAGACGAATCCGAACGCCAGGAACAGGATGAGCAGCAGCCGGTTCTCGTACCGGTCGGCCTGACGGCCCGCGGCGTGACCCGCGTCGTGAGTGGTCATGGCGCGGTCAGCGGAAGAGGGAGTTGACGTAGTCCGCGCCGATGCCGACCTTCTCGTAGTGCTCGCGGCACATGGCGATGTAGTCGTGCACGTCGAAGTGGCCCTGCGGGTTACCGTCCTCGTCCAGCCAGATCAGCGGGCCCTTGACGATGAAGAAGGTCTTCATCGGCTCGCCGCTGTCGTAGGCGACCAGGGTGTGCCCCTCGCCGGGGGCCTCGTAGATGAAGTCGCCGGCGGTGGCCGTCCAGGGCCGCTCCAGGTATCCCCACTTGCCGGAGATGGTGTAGGCGAACACCTCGTGCGGGTGGTAGTGGCGGTTGACCAGCCCGGCTTCCTTGGCGCGCAGGATGTCGGCCCAGCTGTTGTCCTTGACGTTGATCCACAGCGGGCGGGAGCCGACCGTGTCCGTGAACGGCACGTAGTACCGGTCGTCGTCGGTGGCCACCTGGGAGAGGTAGACCTCGGGCAACGCGTCGGGCTTCTGGGAGTTCTGGATGGGCTTGAGGTCCTTCCAGAACTCGTTCGAGGCGTTTTCGGGCATTGTTAACGGTTCCTTTCACCGGTCGATGCCCGAGAGTGAACCGCGTCACGCCCGGCTGTGTCTTTCCCCAGCCGGACACCGGGCTTGCCGGTTCAGGACCCCTGTGCGCGCCGCCTCACGGAAGCCGGCCGACGTGGGCGAGCGCCTGCTTGAGCAGGACGCCCTGCCCGCCGGTCATCTCCTGCTGCACCGCCGGGGAGGCCGCCTCCTCCGGGGTGAACCAGATGAGGTCGAGCGCGTCCTGGCGGGGGCGGCAGTCGCCCGCGACGGGCACGATGTAGGCCAGCGACACGGCGTGCTGGCGAGGGTCGTGATACGGCGAGACCCCCGCCGTCGGGAAGTACTCGGCGATGGTGAACGGCTGCGGCGAGGGCGGCACCTGGGGCAGCGCCACCGGGCCGAGATCCTTCTCCAGGTGGCGCATGAGCGCGTCGCGCACCCGCTCGTGCAGCAGCACCCGCCCGGACACCAGGGCACGGCTGACCGCCCCGTCCGATCCGATGCGCAGCAGCAGGCCGACGCGGGTCACCGCGCCGCACTCGTCGAGCCGCACGGGGACGGCGTCGACGTAGAGGATCGGCATCCGCCCGCGGATCGACTCCAGTTCGCCGGGAGCGAGCCAGCCGGGCACGGTTTCGGTCATTTCGGTCACCAGGCAATCGTACTTGCCCGGCCGCTCCCGCACCGGTCACCGGCGTGACCCGCGTGCCGGTCTTCAGGGGCTCTCAGGCGGGTACGCCGGAGATGTCCCGGTCGAAGTGCCGGTGGGCGGCGATGGCCGCGCCGAACTCCCGCTCGAACGCGTCGCCGGTCGTGTCCGGTCCCACCACCCCCGGGCCCGGGGGCAGCGCCGCCGCCTCCAGCAGGGCGCGTCCGCCCGGAAGCGCGGCGACGGCCTTGCCGTGCTTGAACGCCTCGCGCACGAAGTGCACCGCGTACGCGTCGGCGGCCAGGCCCCCGCCGTCGGCGAGCAGCACCGCGTCGTAGAGCACCGAGGAGGCCGTGGTGAGCTGCCGGTCGGCGGTCAGCCCGGCCACCGTCCCCTCGTGCGGGGCCAGGATCTCGCAGATCGCGCCCTGGCCGGTGAGCGCGCCGCGGACCGGCTCCAGCTCGCTCGCGGCGGTGTCGTCGGAGACCAGGACGGCGATCTTGCGGGTGGCGATCGTGTCGCGCGGCGCGTTCGCCTGGCTCAGCGCGGGCGACATCTTGCCGTGGTTGCCGGTGCCGCCCTGCGGCACCTCCAGCCCCAGCCCCGCAGCGACGCCCTCGGCCAGCGTCTGGTCGATGTGGATCAGGTGGGCGAGGACCTTCTCCTTGATGTACCGCCGCTCCACGTGGCCCAGCTCGAACAGGAAGGCCGCCACGATGTGCTGCTTCTCCCAGGGCGACATGCTGTTCCAGAACAGCGTGGCCTGGCTGTAGTGGTCCTCGAAGCTGGGGCTGCGCTTGCGGATCTTGTTGCCGTCCACCCGCTCCTGGTAGTGCTGGAAGACCCCGTCCCACTCCCCGCTCTTGGCGGCGGTCATCGGGCAGCCGCCGCTGATCGAGTTGACCGAGTAGCTGGTCCGGCTCTGGTGGATCATGTGCTGGTGGTAGCCGTCCCGCTGGTCGTTGTGCACCGGCGCGATCGGGCGGTTGACCGGGATCTGCGGGAAGTTCGGCCCGGCCAGGCGGATGAGCTGGGTGTCCAGGTAGGAGAAGTTGCGGCCCTGGAGCAGGGGGTCGTTGGTGAAGTCGATGCCGGGCACGATGTTGGCGGTGTGGAAGGCGACCTGCTCGGTCTCGGCGAAGAAGTTCTCGGGGTTGCGGTCGAGGACCATCTTGCCGACCGGGCGTACCGGGACCTCCTCCTCGGGGATGATCTTGGTGGCGTCGAGCAGGTCGAAGTCGAACTTGTGCTCGTCGGCCTCCGGCACGAGCTGCACGCCCAGCTCGTACTCCGGGTACGCGCCGCGCTCGATCGCCTCCCACAGGTCCCGGCGATTGAAGTCGGGGTCGTTGCCCTGGATGCGCAGCACCTCGTCCCACACCAGCGAGTGGGTGCCGAGCACCGGCTTCCAGTGGAACTTCACGAACGTGCCCCGGCCCTCGGCGCCGACCAGCCGGAAGGTGTGCACGCCGAAGCCCTGCATCATGCGGTAGCTGCGCGGGATCGCCCGGTCCGACATCAGCCACATGATCATGTGCAGGCTCTCCGGCTGGAGCTGCACGAAGTCCCAGAACGTGTCGTGCGCCGACTGGGCCTGCGGGATCTCGTTGTGCGGCTCCGGCTTGACCGCGTGGACGAAGTCAGGAAATTTGATCCCGTCCTGGATGAAGAACACCGGCATGTTGTTGCCCACCAGGTCGTAGTTGCCCTGATGGGTGTAGAACTTGGTGGCGAAGCCGCGTACGTCGCGCACGGTGTCGGCCGAGCCGCGCGAGCCCGCGACCGTGGAGAAGCGCACGAAGGTGGGCGTGACCAGCGACGGGTCGCACAGGAACCGCGCCACCGTGTACTCCGCCAGCGAGTCGTCGTACGCCTGGAACTTGCCGTAGGCGCCCGCGCCGCGCGCGTGCACCACGCGCTCGGGGATCCGCTCGTGGTCGAACCTGGTGACCTTCTCCCGGAAGTGGAAGTCCTCCAGCAGGGTCGGGCCGCGCTCCCCCGCCGACAGCGAATTGTCGGTGTCATCGATCCGGACGCCCTGGTCCGTCGTCATTCGCGTGTCGGTGGAGTCGATCCGGTAATCGTCCAGTTGCCGCTGCTTGTCGTCACTTTCACCGGCCACAGGGTCCCCCAGAGGATTGAGTGGATTCATCCGTTTCGGGGGCCACCGCGGTCCATACCCACCCTCACCGGAACGGGAAGCGCAAGCGCAGGTCAGCGGTGTGGTGATCATCCGCGGCGGCCACATCCGGGCACGTCCGCCCGTCCGCCACGCCGGCTGCGCGGTACCCGGGGGGATCGGGCCCGCCCCCCTCTGCCCACATTGGTCGCGATAAAAACAGGTTTTTTGTGGTCAGACCACTTAATAAGCTCTAGTGGTGCACAAACTCCCCCGTCCTGATCGGGTCACCGTGCGCGCCCGGATGGGCGTCTTCGGCTACTTCTTCCTACTCGGTATCACCGTGGGCATGTGGTCGGCCGGACTGCCCGCGCTCAACGAACGACTCGACCTCGGCCCCGCCCGGCTGGGCACCGTGCTGCTGCTGGTCGCCGCGGGCGCGCTGGTCGCCATGCTGCTCGCCGGGCCGCTGGTGGACAGGTACTCCAGCAGGAGGGTGTCCTGGTTCACCGGGCCGCTGTCGGCCGTCCTGGTGATCGGCCCGGCCCTGGCACCCGGCTACCTGTGGCTCGCCGTGCTCGCGGTGGTCTTCGGCATCGGCCTGGGCACCGTGGAGGTGGCGATCAACGCCCACTCGGTGGAGGTCGAGCGGCGGTACGGGCGGCCGATCGTCTCGGCGTTCCACGGGGTGTGGAGCCTCGGCGGCGCGGCGGGCGGGCTGATGACCGCGGCCGGGCTGCAGGCGGGCCTCGACGGGCAGGTCCTGCTGATCGCGGCGGCCGTCGTGGTCCCGTTCGCCTACCTGCCGTGCGCCCGGCTGCTCGGCCCGGCGGTCGAGCCCCCGCGCGCGGCCCAGGCGACGCTGCTCTCCGGCACGACCCGCTGGGGGATCGTGGCCGTGCTCGGCGTGGTGGCGTTCGCCGGGCACCTGTCGGAGGGCGCGGCGATGGACTGGGCGGCCCTGCACGCCCGCTGGGTGCTCGACGCCGACCCGGCACTCGCGCCGCTCGCGTACACGATCTTCTCGGTGGCGATGACCACCGTGCGGCTGCTCGGGGACCCGCTGCGCGCCAGGCTCGGCGCGGTGCGCACGATCCGGCTGGCCGGCGTCCTCGCCGCCTGCGGTTACGCCCTCGTGCTGGCCGCGGGCGCGGTCCCCGCCGGGCTGGCCGTGGTGTGCGCGTGGGCCGGGTGGGGGCTGGCCGGCGTCGGGCTGGCCACGGTCATCCCGGTGATCTTCAGCGCGGTCGGCGCCTCCGGCGACTCGGTGGGCCGCGCGCTGGCCCTGGTCACCGCCTTCGGCTACACGGGCCTGCTGGCCGGGCCCGCCGCGCTGGGGTTCGTGGCCGAGTCCTTCTCGCTGCCCGCCGCCCTGGTGATCCCCGCGGTGTTCGCCGTCGTCGTCGCCGTCGCGGGCGGCCCCGGCATCCGCGCCATCCTGCCCACCGCCCGGCCGGCCGAGGACGCCGTCCCGGAACCCGCCACCGACCGCTGACCTCGGCGGTGGCGAACACCGGAAAAAATTCCGTCACTCCTGTCACAACCGGCCTCCCCAATAGCGTCCCCTGTCCGGCAGCGGTATGCCCGGCACCGGAAGGGAAGCCATCACGTGGGAATTCACCCCCGCCCGCGACGACTGTCAGAGGATGACGGCACGGCCCGGCGAGCGGTGGTCGTACGCGGCCTCGGACGTACCTACACCCGACGACGACGGCTCCTGCGCGGAGCGGCGACCGAGGTCGTCGCACTGGACGGCGTCGACCTGGAGATCGCCGAAGGCGAACTGCACGGCCTGCTCGGCCCCAACGGGGCCGGGAAGACCACCTTCTGCAAGATCCTCTCCACGGTGCTGACGCCGTCCACGGGCTCGGTGGCGGTCCTCGGCATGGACGTCGTACGCGAGGCGAGGCGGCTGCGCCCGCTGATCGGCGTCGTGATGGGCGGCGAACGCGGCCTGTACTACCGGCTCACCGGCCGCGAGTTCCTGATGTACTGGTCGGCCCTGTACGGCGTCGCCGACGCCGTGGCACGACGCCGGGCCGCGGACCTCCTGGACCGCCTCCGGCTCGCCGAACGCGCCGACGACCGGATCGAGACCTACTCCCGCGGCATGAAACAGCGCCTCCATCTGGCGCGCGGCCTGGTCACCGACCCGCGCCTGCTGTTACTGGACGAGCCGACCGCGGGGCTCGACCCGATCGGCGCGAAGACGTTCCGCGAAATGATCTCCGAGCTGCGCCGGGATCGCACGATCCTGCTGACCACCCACGACATGGCCGAGGCCGAGCAATTGTGCGACCGGGTCACGCTGATCGGCGGCGGCAAGGTGATCGCCACGGAGACCCCCGCCACGCTCGGGGCCGCGCTCACCCGGCATGAGCGGGTGGACGCCCACGGCGTCGGCGATGCCCTGCTGGCGGAGCTGACCGGCGTGGCGGGCGTCCTCGCGGCCGAGCGCCGCCCCGACGGCTGGGTCCGGGTGGAGACCGGCGCCGACGGCGTGTCGGCCGCGGTACTGCGCCTGCTGCTGGACGCGGGCGTGACCCGGGTGCGCACCTCGCTACCGGATCTGGAAGAGGCCTACGCCCACCTTCTCGGCCCGCGCGCGGACGCCTGAGATGCGAGCGGTTCGCGCGGCGGCGCGACTGCAGTGGTGGCTGATGCGCGGCGGGCTGGACGAGCGGCAGTCGTTCGTCCTGGCCCCGCTGTTCGTCCTGTTGTTCGCCGGGGTGGTCCGGGCTCGCGGGCACGAGGAGCTGACGGCCCAGGCGGCCCTCGGCGCCACGCTGGTCTGCCTGTGGAACCTCTGCGTCCAGATCAGCGGCGGTGTGGTCGCCAACGAGCGGCGGTTCGGCACGTTCGAGCTGACCGCGGCGGCCCCGGCGCCCTTCCCCACGGTGGTCATCGGGCGGGTGACGACCGTCGCCGCGGTGGCCCTGCTGGTGGTGCCCGAGGTCTGGCTGGCCACGCTGCTGTTCTTCGGCGAGGCGATCGAGGTGCCGCACCCCGGCCTGTTCCTGGCCGGGATCGTGCTGATCACCTTCGGGATGGCCGCCGTCGGGACCCTGATCGCCGCGCTGTTCGTGTACGCGCGCAACGTGGTCTATCTCCAGGTGGCCTTCACCTACCCGTTCTTCATCCTCGGCGGCCTGGTCGTGCCGGTCTCGCTGCTGCCGGAGTGGGTCCAGCCCGTCTCCCGGCTGGTCTTCCTGTCCTGGGGCGCCGACCTCCTCCGCGCGGCGCTGAACCCGGAGGCGCCCCGGGATGTGGGAATGCAGATCGCCGGGCTGTTCACCGTCTCCGCGCTGACCTTCGCGGCCGGGTGGTTGCTGCTGACCCGGCTGGTGGACCGGGCCCGCGGGCACGGGACGCTGGGGCGGGCATGAGGCGGGCGCTGCGCGTCCTGCGCTGGTCGCTGCGCCTGGGCCTTTCCGACCTCGGCACCGTCCACACCTGGCGGTCATGGGTGTTCGGCTGGCTCACGCGCGTCGTGGCGCAGGTGCTCTTCTTCAGCCTGAGCGGCCTGCTCGCCAGGGGCGCCGCCGACGTGCGGTTCATGCTGATCGGCAGCGCCGCGGTGATCGCGGTGCTGGAGGCGATGTCCATCATCGTGTGGGCCGCCGCCGACCGCCACATGGGCACCGCCGGGCTGGTCGTGATCTCACCGACCGGCTATTTCCCGGCCTTCGCGGCGCGCGGCCTGTACACCGTGCTGACCGGCACCGCCTCGTCCGTGGTCGCCCTGGCGGCCGGCGCGGCCGTCCTGCGGGTGGCGCTGTCCCCGGCGGCGATCCTCCTAGCGGTGCCGGTCATCGCGCTGGGCGCGACCTCCGCGTACTTCTTCGCCGGCGCGGTCGCCGCGCTCGTCGTCAAGACCGCGGGCGCGCACTGGTTCGCGCTGAACGTCTCCTACCTCCTCATCATGATCTGCGGCGGGTTCGTCATCCCGTTCGACGCCCTGCCGTACGCCGTGCGGGCCGTGATGTCCGCGATGCCGTACACGCACGCGCTGGCGGCCCTGCGCGCGGTGCTGGAGCCCGGCATGGATCTGCCGTTCGCGCTGGCGCAGTGCGGGTGGGAGATCGCGGTGACCGTCACCTGGGCGGTGATCGCCACGATCGTGTTCGACCTCGCCATCCGGCGCGAGCGCCGCCTGGGGGGCGCCCTGCTCGGATGAGCCGGCCCCGGTGAGCAAGCCCCCTGCGAAAGGAGCATGGATGTCCACGAATGAACGGGAGATCGCGATCGTCGGATTCGCGGCCAGGGTGCCGGGAGCCGACGACGCCGACGCCTTCTGGCGCAACCTCTGCGCCGGTACCGAATCGATCGGGCCGCTGGACGAGGAGGCGATGCGGTCACGCGGCGTCCCCGAGCACAGGCTGCGCGAACGCGGCTACCGGCCGGTCGGCGCGAGCGCGCGGGACCTCGACGCGTTCGACGCCGAGTTCTTCGGCCTCACCCGGCGCGAGGCGGAAATCTGCGACCCGCAGTTCCGGCTCTTCCTCGAACTCTCCTACACCGCGCTGGAACACGCGGGCCACGACCCGTGGGCGATGCCGGGGCGGGTGTCGGTGCTCGGCGGATCGGCGCTCGGCACCTACGGGCGGGAACACGTGCTGCGCAACCGGTCGGTGCGCAGGGCCGTCGGGGAGTCGAGCGTCCTGATCGGCACGAGCCCCGACTACATCGCCCCGCTGGTCTCCTACAGGCTCGGCTACACCGGGCCCAGCGTCTCGGTGTACACGGCGTGCTCGACCTCGCTGGTCGCGGTCCACCTCGGCGTGCAGAGCCTGCGCGCCCACCAGGCCGATGTCGTGGTCGCGGGCGGGGTGCAGGTGGACCTGCCGCTGGGCGGCGGCTACGTGTACCGCGAGGGCGGCATCAACTCCGCCGACGGCCACGTGCGGCCGTTCGGCGCCGACGCCTCCGGGACGGTCTTCGCCGACGGGGGCGCGACCGTGGTGCTCAAGCGGCTGCGCGACGCGCTCGCCGACGGTGACACGATCCACGGCGTGCTGCTCGGCTCGGCCGTCAACAACGACGGCGACCGCCGGGCCGGTTTCACCGCGCCGGGGGTGGCCGGGCAGATGGAGCTGATCGAGGCGGCCCTCGCCGACGCCCGGATCGGCCCCCGCAGCATCGGCATGGTGGAGGCGCACGGCACGGGCACCGTCGTCGGCGACCCCATCGAGGTGGCCGCCCTGACGTCGGTCTACCGCCGCTACACGGGCGACCGGGGGTTCTGCCGGCTGGGATCGGTCAAGGGCAACGTCGGCCACCTCGGCGCGGGCTCGGGCGCGGTCTCCCTGATCAAGACGCTGTACGCGCTGCGGACCGGGCTGATCCCGCCGTCCATCAACTGTGACGAGGTCAATCCGGCGCTGAACCTGGCCGAGGGACCGTTCGTGCTCGCCACCGAACCGGCCGCCTGGGACGCCGGGCACGCGGTACGCCGGGCCGCGGTCAGCTCCTTCGGCATCGGCGGCACGAACGCGCACGTCATCCTCGAAGGCGCGGCGCGGCGGCCCGCCGAGCCCGAGCCGGCCGCGTGGCGGCTCGTGCCCGTGTCGGCCCGGACCCCGCAGGCGCTGGACGAGGCGGCGGGCAGGCTCGCGGGGGCCTTGGAGGACGACTCCCTCGAACTGGCGCACGCGACGTACACGCTGCAGGAGGGCCGGCCCCGGTTCGCGCGGCGCCGCGCCGTCGTGGCCCGTACCCGCGCGGAGGCCGCGGACGCGCTGCGGGCCGGTCCCGACGCACCCTTCGCGGCGAGCGGCGAGGCCGGGCCGGGCGATCCGCGCGTCGCGCTGCTGCTGCCCGGCCAGGGCGCGCAGACCCCCGGCATGGGCCGCGGGCTGTACCGGGCCTACCCGGTCTACCGCGACGCGGTGGACGAGTGCGCCGATCTCCTGACGCCGTCGCTCGGCCTCGACCTGCGCGACCTCCTGCTGGCCGACCCCGGCGACGGGCAGGCCGCGGCACGGCTGCGCGAGACCGCGATCACCCAGCCGTCGGTCTTCGTGACCCAGTACGCCGCCGCCCGCCTGTGGGAGAGCCTTGGGGTGCGCCCGGCGGCGTTGCTCGGGCACAGCGTCGGCGAGCTCACGGCGGCCCACCTGGCCGGCGTGTTCACGCTGCCCGACGCGTTGCGCGCGGTCGCACGGCGCGGCGCGCTCATGCAGGCCACCGCGCGCGGCACGATGCTCGCGCTGCCGCTGGACGCCGACGCCGTGCGGCCGATGCTGCCCGGCGATGTCGAGATGGCCGCGGCGAACTCCCCGGCGGCGTGCGTGGTCGCCGGGTCCGGCGAGGCCATCGACCGTTTCGCAGAAGACCTCGCCGATCTCGGCATCACCGGCACGCCGTTGCGGACGTCGCACGCCTTCCATTCACAGCTGATGGAACCGGTGCTGGAGGAGTTCGCGGCGGCGCTCGCGGAGATGGACCTGCGGGCGCCGGAGGTGCCGTTCGTGTCCGGCCTGACCGGCGACTGGATCACCCCGGAGCAGGCCACGAGCCCGGCGTACTGGGCCGCGCAGCTGCGCGGCGAGGTGCGCTTCGACGCGGGCGTGCGCACGCTGCGGCTCGCCGGTCACGGCCACTTCCTGGAGGTGGGCCCCGGCGGGACGCTGACCGGCTTCGTCCGCAGGCACCTGCTGGACGCCGGGACGCCCGGCGTGCCGGTGGCGGGCATGCCGGGCGGGGGCGACGACGAGGCCGGCCTCTTCAAGGCGGCGGCCCGCCTGTGGACCACCGGCGTGGAGCCGGACTGGGAGCGGCTGGAGCGTTCGCGCGTCCGGCGGCGCGTCGCGCTGCCGTCCTATCCCTTCCAGCGCACCCGGCACTGGATCGAGCCCGACACCGGCCCCGGCGCGGACGAGGAGGCCGAGCCGGACATGGCGCGCCACAACCTGTACGTGCCCTCCTGGCGGCAGGAGCCGCGCCCCGCCGCCCGCCCGGTCGCCGGGGAGCACTGGCTGCTCGTCGGCGGCCCCCGCGACCTCGCGGACGCCGTGGCCGCGGCGGCGGCCGAGTCCGGTGTCGCGGTCACCATCGCCGGGTCCGGCCGGGGGACGCCGCTCGACCTGGACTCGCCGGCCGACGTCCAGCGGTGCCTGCAGCGGCTGACGGCGGACGATTCGCCGCGGATCCACCGGATCGTGTACCTGGACGGCCTGAACGCCGGGGCGCACGACCTCGATCAGCGCGCGGTCGCGCGCCGCGTGTACCGGCGGATGGCGGCGGTCGCCCAGGCCCTCGTGCGGTACTGCCCGCCCGGGACCGAGGTGATCGGCGTGACCGATCGCGTGTGGTCGGTCAACGGCGAGCCCGCCACACCGGCCGCGGTGACCGCGCTCGGCCCGTTGCTGACGCTGCCGCGCGAGCAGCCGTCGGTGACCGTCCGCCAGATCGACGCGGACGCCACCGCGCCCGTCCGCCGCCTGGCCTCCGCCCTGGTCGCCGAGGTGACGGCGGACGGCCCGGCGGACCGGGTGGCGCTGCGCGGCAGCCGCCGCTGGGTCCAGTCCTTCACCCCGCTGCCGGAGCCGCCGGGGCCGCCTGCGCTGCCGCCGCTGCGTCAGGGGGGCGTCTATGTCATCACCGGCGGGCTGGGCGGCCTGGGGCTGGCGGTGGCCGAGGAACTGGCCGCCACCGCCGGGGCCCGGCTGGTGCTGGTGGCACGGACCGCGATGCCGGAGCGCGAACGGTGGCCCGCCCTGCTGGACGCGCCGGGCACCGACGCCGGGACCCGCGGGCGGATCGCCGGGGTCCGGCGCGTCGAGGCCGCGGGCGGGGAGGTCATGACGGTCGCCGCCGACATCGGCGACCGTGACCAGGTGATCGAGGTGCTGGCGCTGGCGGAGAAGGAGTTCGGCGAGGTCAACGGCATCGTCCATGCGGCAGGGGTGCCGGGCGGGCAGTTGCTCGCCGTGCACGACGACATCGCCGCGGACGCGGTGTTCGCCGCCAAGCTGGACGGGGCGAGCGTCCTCGCGGAACTGGCCGGGGAGGGGCGCCTCCCGGAGGCGGACTTCGTCGCGCTGTTCTCGTCCATCGTCACGCTCAGCGCCGACTACGGCCACTGCGACTACATGGCGGCCAACCTGTACCTCGACGCGCTCGCCGCGGCGCACGCGGACGGCGAGCCGCGCTTCGTCTCCATCAACTGGTGGGGCTGGCGCGACGTCGGCATGGTGTCGGAGGCCGGTGGGTCCGAGGCGTTCCTGCGGTTCAGCCGGGCCCGCGAGGCCGCGTGGCGGACGCCGGTCGGCCACCCGCTGGTGGACGCCATGACCCGCGACGACGATGACGCCAAGGAGTTCGAGGTGCTGCTGCGGCCGGAGGCGCACTGGGTGTGGGCCGAGCACCGCATCGACGGTACGGGCTCGCTGCCGGGGACCGGCCTGCTGGAGATGGTGACGGCCTGCGCCCGCCACGCCTGGGGAAAGACCGCGGTGCGGATCGCCGACGTGCTCTTCATCGACCCGGTGTTCGTGTCCGCGGAGACGACCGGGCGGATCTCCTTCACCCCCGGCGCCGGGCCTGCCACCTGGGACTTCGCCATCGCCTTCCGCTCCGCCGGAGAGCCTGAGGAGAGGGTCCAGTGCAGGGGCACGGTGTACCTCGGCGTCACGGACCCGCCCCCCGCCGTCGACCTGGCCGCCTGCCGTGCCGGGCTGAGCGAGCGCGGCACCGCGCCGGAGGACGACGTGGTGCGGTTCGGCCCGAACTTCCAGGTCGTGACCGGCTGCTGGTCCGACGGCGAACGCGGCCTGGTCGAACTGAGCCTGCCCGCCGAACAACCCGCCGACACCGCGGACCTCATCGTGCATCCCGCGCTGCTGGACCGCGCGTCGTACGGGGTGCCCAGCCCCGAAGGGCACACCTACCTGCCCTTCTCCTACCGCACGGTCGAGGTGCGGGCCCCGCTGCCCCGGCACTGCTGGGCCGTGCAGACCTATCGCTCAGATCCGGCCCGGCCGGAGTTCATCGAGGCCGACATCACCATCGTGGACGACGCCGGGAACGTGTGCGTCGCCGTGGCGGGCTACAGCTGCCGGAGCGTCACCGCCCCGGCCGCGAGCGCGCCGCGGAAGGCGGGCGCGGCACCGGGCGGCGGGTCCATGCTCGCCACCGAGGACGGCCGGGCGCTGTTCTCGCGGATCCTCGCCACCTGGCCCGCGCATCAGGTCATCACCACGATCGGGCCGCTGTCGGCCCGGATCGAGCGCAGCCGCGCCTTCGACCAGGCCGCGGTCGCCGCGGTGGCCGCCGCCGGGAACCGCACAGGCGACACCGCCCGCCCGGAGGGCGTCGCCTTCGTGCCCCCGGGCACCGCGGTGGAGACGGCGCTGGTGACGTTGTGGAGCGACGCGCTCGGAGTGCGCGAGATCGGCATCGACGACGACTTCTTCGACCTCGGCGGGGAGTCGCTGACCGTGGTCTACCTCGCGTCCAGCATCCGTGAGCGGCTGGGCGTCGAGATCACCGTCGCCGACCTGTTCGAGCGGACCACCATCCGCGACCTCGCGCTGCTCGTGGAGGGGTCGGCGCACGACACGGGGGCCCACCGGTGACCGGGGAGGCCGTTCGCCCCGTGCGGCTCCGCCCGCTCGGGCCCGGCTGGGCGGTCTGGGACACCTTCGTCGTACGCCCCGCCGGGCTGCCCTTCGACTGGCTCGCCCTGGACGACGCCGGCCTGCTCGCGCAGCCGCTCTTCCGCGAGGCCCTGGCGTGGCAGAACCCCCGGCTCACCGCCCGGCTGCGGCCCGGCCGGGGGCGGGAGCGGCCGAGCGACCGCCGCGCGTTCCGGCGGGCGATCACGTCCTACGCCCAGCGGTACTGCGCCAAGAACGACACGATCGGCTTCTTCGGCCCCGCGGCCTGGGGCGCCTGGTCGGAGGGCGGCACCGCGGTCACTGCGGCGGGGCGGCCCCCACGGGCCCGGCGCGCCTCCTTCGAGCTGTGGGCGGTGCAGGCGATCGCGGACGCGCTGGAACGGCGGCACGCGCTGACCCCGTGGACCGTCGTCCATCTCGCGCCGGGGCTGCACCGCTCCGAGGCCGGGGTGATGCTGGCCGACGGCAGCCTGCTCCGGGCGGCCGAGGCCGACCTGCGGCTGCTCGCGCTCGTGGACGGCCGGCGCACCGGCGCCGACCTCGCCGCCGAGTACGGGCCGCAGGGCGCGGGCGAAGTCCCGCGCCGCCTCGCCCGGCTGCGCGCGATGGGCATCCTGACCTCCGGCTTCGCCGTCCGGCGCGGCGTCGCGCCGGAACGGTCGCTGCGCGGCCAGTTGCTCGGGGTCTCCGACCCGCCGCGGCGGGCCGCCGCGCTGGCCGACCTCGACGCCCTGGTGGCCGCGCGGGAGCGGGTCGCGGCGGCGGGCGGCGACCACGCGGCGGTCGAACGGGCCCAGCACGACCTGCGGGCCGCCTTCACCGGCCTGACCAGCCGAGATCCCGACCGCCGCCACGCCGAGTTTTACGCCGGGCGGACCCTCGTCTACGAGGACACCGTGGCCGATCTCGACGTCCGGCTCGGCACCGGCGTGCTGGGCCGGTTGGCCGCTCCGCTGACACTGCTGCTCGACTCCTCGCTCTGGTTCTGCAACGCGGTGGCGGACGCGTACGAGCGGCTGGCGGCCGAGCGGTTCGGCGTACCCGCGCGCGAGGCCGGTGGGGTGCCCCTCGCGACGGTGCTCGACGCGCTCGAACCGCTGTCGGTGCCGGGGGCCGCGGGTCCCGCCGACGCGGTCGCCGCGGAACTGACCCGCCGCTGGAGCGCGCTGCTCGGCGTTCCGGCCGAAGGCCCGGCCGTACGAGTGCGCAGCGCGGCGCTCCTGGACCGGGCCGCCGCGTCGTTCGCGACCGGGGAGCCGCGCTGGACCCGGGCCCGCTGGCAGAGCCCGGACGTCATGTTCGCCGCCGCCTCCCAGGCCGACCTCGCGGCGGGACGGTACCTCGCGGTGCTCGGCGAACTGCACGCCGGGCTGAACGCGACCGACCACCAGCCCTTCGACCGGGCGCATCCCGACCGGGCGGCGCTGCACGCGCGGATCGCCGCCGACACCGAGGGCAAGTTCGTCCCGCTCTACCTGCTGCGCGGCTCGATCCTGAACTCCCGGACGATGCCGCCCGACTGCCACCTGCCCGCCTCCGACACCTACCTGGGCACCGGCGGCGAGCCGCCCTACCAGCCCGCGGCGGCCCGGACGATCCCCG
Organism: Spongiactinospora rosea; assembly: GCF_003315795.1. Taxonomy (GTDB): domain Bacteria; phylum Actinomycetota; class Actinomycetes; order Streptosporangiales; family Streptosporangiaceae; genus Spongiactinospora; species Spongiactinospora rosea. The sequence goes on along the minus strand of NZ_QMEY01000005.1, from coordinate 130,123 downwards.
TCGCCGCGCTGCGCGTCCACCTGGACGGCGAGACGGCCATCGTCCGCACCGTCACCGGCGAGCACGTCGCCGGGCTCACCGAGGTCATCGGCGACCAGCTCAGCCATGCCGCGGCGCAACGGTTCGCCGTCCTGCCGCCCGCGCCGTACCGGCCGCGGGTCACCATCGACGACCTGGTGGTGAGCCGGGAACGCTGGAGGCTGCCGCTGCGGGAGTTGCCGCGCGCGGCGCAGGGCCCGCGGCGGCTCGCCGCCGCGCTCGCGGCCGCCACGTCGGCGCGGCACCGCCACCTGTTCGCCGCGGTCACGGGCGAACGCAAGCCGTTCCTGCTCGACGTCGAGAACGACGCGTCGCTCGAAGTGCTCGCGCACCGGCTCACCCGGCGGGCGGACGAGCACCCGGACGGGCACCTGACGCTCACCGAGATGCTGCCCGGGCCGGGCGACCTGTGGTTGCGCGACGACCTCGGGCGGCGGTACACGGCCGAGTTCCGGCTCGTCTGCGTCCGGGAGGCCGCCTTGGCGAACGCCGCTTCGGAAAGGGCGCGGGAGGCGGGCCGTGGCTGACGGGCGGATCGCGGAAGAGGTCGTGGCGGCGCTGTGGCGCGGGGAGCGGCCCGCGCCGGAGCGGGTCGCCGCGGCGGGCGGGCTCTACGCGCTGATCGCCGCGCGGGCGCGGCTCGACCCCGGCCTGACGGCGGTCCGCGACCCGCTGACCCGGCTGACCTACCGGGAACTGGACCACGCCGCCCGGACGGTCGCCGCCGATCTGCGGGCGGCCGGCGTCCGGCCCGGTGAGGTCGTCGCCGTGTGCGCCGGGCCTTCGGTGCCGTACGTGGCGGGCGTCGCCGGGGTCCTCGCCGCCGGGGCGGCGTTCCTCCCGGTGGACCCCGAGCTGCCACCGGCCCGCATCGGGCGACTGCTGGAGGACGCGGGGCCTGCCGCGTGTCTCGTTGCCGGGGAGGTCTCGCTCCCGGAGGGCGTCCGGAGCCTGCCGATCAGGCTGGACGGCCCGGCCCCACCCGAGCCGGTCATGGCCGGGGACGACGCGCTCGCGTACGTCCTCTACACATCCGGGTCGACGGGGCGACCCAAGGGGGTGCGCTGCCACCATCGGGGCGTGCTGTCCCTGCTCGGCGACCTCATCGCGCGGGCGCCGGTGCCGGTGGGCGCGGTGTGCGCGTGGTGGACCGCGCCGGGCTTCGACGTCTCGGTGTACGAGATCTTCTCGGCGCTGCTCGGCGGTGAGCTGCTGGTCGTCCCGCCCGCCGTGCGGACGGACCCCACCGGCTTCCTGGACCTGCTCGCGGCCGAGCGCGTCGCGAGCGCGTACGTCCCGCCGTTCCTGCTGGCCGACCTCGCGGACCGTGCCGAGGCCGGCCCGGGAAGCCTTGGCCTGCGGCGGCTGCTGGTCGGCGTGGAGCCGATCCAGGAGCGGCTGCTGCGCCGCATCGCCGTCGCGGCCGGCGGGGCGCGGGTGCTGAACGGGTACGGCCCGACCGAGGCGCACGTCTGCGCGACCGTCTACGAGGTGCCCGCCGAACCCGCGGCGGACGGCTCGCTCGGCCGGACGCCGATCGGCCGGCCGGTCGGCGGCTCCCAGGTCCATGTCCTCGATCCGCGCCTGGGGCCGGTATCGCCGGGCGAGGTCGGTGAGCTGTACGTGAGCGGCGCGGGCGTGGCGCACGGCTACCACCGGGCGCCGGAGGCGACCGCCGCCGCGTTCAGGTGGATCGACGTCGGTACGGGCAGGGTGCGCGCGTACCGGACCGGCGACCTGGTGCGCGAGCGGGCCGACGGCGAGCTGATGTTCGTCGGCCGGGCCGACGACCAGCTCAAGGTACGCGGCCACCGAGTCGAGCCCGGCGAGATCGAGGCCGTGCTCCTGGAGCACCGGGCGGTCCGCGCGGCGGCCGTCACCTGCCCGCACGACGCCCCCGACCTGCTGTGCGCCTACGTCGAGCCGGCCGAACCGCTCGACGCCGCCGCCGAGACGCTGCGCGCGCACCTGGCGGCCCGCCTGCCCGCGTACCTCGTGCCCGGCGTCATCGCCGTCGTCGACCGGCTGCCGGTGACCGCGCACGGCAAGCTGGACCGGGCCCGGCTCGCCCGCCGGACGCCACCGCTCGCCCCGGACGGGGACGGGCGTCCGGCGAGCGACGGCGAGAGGTACGTCCAGGGGGTCTGGGCCCGCGTGCTCGGCGGCACCGCCCACGGCGTGCACACGCACTTCCTCGACGTGGGAGGTCATTCGCTGGCCGCCATCCGCGTCGCCGGGCACGTACGCCGCGACACAGGGGCCGATGTCACGGTCGCGGACGTCTACGCGAACCCGACCATCGCCGGGTTCGCGGCGTCGCTGGACGCCCGGAACGCGGACTTCGGGCGGCCTGCGGCCCCGGCCCGTTCCGGCGCACCGCTGGCCCCGCTGTCCGCCGCGCAGGAGGCGCTGTTCCTGCTGCACCGCATGTACCCGGACAACCGCGCCTACCACATCCCGACGCTGCACGAGATCACCGGCCCGCTGGACACCGCCGCGCTGGGCCGCGCGCTGCTCGCCGTACGCGAGCGGCACACCGCGCTGCGCTCCACCCTGGTGGAGGTGGGTTCCACGGTCGCGCAGCGGGTGGGGCCCGCCGAACCGCTCCCGCTCGACGTCACCGACCTGGCCGGGCTCTCTGGCGAGCGGCAGGCGGCCGAACTGCGGCGGCTCGCCGGGGAGGCGAGCACCGCCGCGTGGGACCTGCGCGCCGAGCCGCCGCTTCGGGTGCGGCTGTTCCGGCTCGCCGCCCGGCGGCACGCCCTGCTGCTCGTGGCACATCACCTGTTCAGTGACGGCTGGTCGGTGGAGATCGTGCAGCGGGACCTGTCCGCGGCCTACCGGTCGATCAGGGCCGGGCAAGAACCGAACCTGCCCGAGGCGGCCCAGGCGACGGACTTCGCCAAGGCCGAGCGCGACCCGGAGCAGCGGGAACGGGTCGCCCGGCACGTCGAGTACTGGAAGCGGCGGCTGTCGGCCGCGCCGGTCCCGCGGTCGCTGCCCATGCAGCGGCCGCGCCGCCGCGAGCCGCGCTTCGCCGCGGACCGGCTGGGGTTCACCCTCGACCGGGCGGCGACGGAAGCGCTCCGCGCGCTGGCCAGGTCACGCGGGATCGGCCTGTTCAGCGTCCTCGCGACCGGCTTCACCACGGTCATCGCCCGCTATCTGGGGCAGCCCGGTTTCGTCCTGGGCGTGCCGGTCGCGGGCCGCGCCGACCCGGAACGCGCCGGGAGCGTCGGATTCTTCAACAACTCCCTGGCCGTGCCGTGCACCGTGGACGGCCGGGCTTCATTCGCCGGGAACGCCGCCGCCTTCCACGAGGAACTGCTCGCCGCCCTGTCGCACGACGAGGCGCCGTTCGCGCGGGTGGTCGCCGAACTCCGGCCGCCCAGGCAGCCGGGGGCCAACCCGTTGTTCCGGTTCTGGTGCAACATGCTCTCGTACCCGAGGCATCCGCTGCGGCTCGACGGCTGCGCCGTGCAGGCGTCGAGCCCGCCGGTGCCCGGCGCGCTGTTCGACCTCTCCTGTTACCTGACCGAGCATCCGGACCGTATCGAGGTCGAGCTGGTGTACGACGCCGACCTCTACGACAGGGACAGAATCGCCGCGCTGGCGGGACACTGCCGGGAGGTCTACGCGAACGCCTGCGCCGCCCCGGACGGGCCGGTGGGCGAGATGCTGTCCGCCGCGCCGGTCCCCCCGCGCGCCCCCGCGCCGGAGCAGGCCGCACCGGACATCGGCGAACTGTTCACGGCCGCCGCGTCCGCCCACCCGGACCGGCTCGCCCTGCGAACCGGCAGCACCGGCTGGACCTATCGGCGGCTCGCGCAGGCGGTGGACGAACAGGCCGGGGAACTGCGGCACGCGGGCGCGGGTCCCGGCCGCCCCGTCGCGATCCTCGCCGACCGCACCCCGCGCCTGGTCGTCGGCATCCTCGCGGCCCTGCGCACCGGCACCCCTTTCGTTCTGCTCGACCGCGCCCATCCCGGACCACGGCTCCGCCGGATGGCGGCCCGCAGCCTGCCGCGCACCTGGATCGACGCCACCGCCCCGGGCGCGACGGCGGACGGCCGCGGCCTCTCCCGCCTACCACGCGCCGATGCCGGCACGACCGGGGTGACCGGCGAGGTGCCGGTGGAGGCGGCCTATATCGCGTTCACCTCCGGGACCACCGCCGAGCCGCGGGGGGTCGTGGTGGGGCGGGGGCCGTTGGCGGCGTTCACCGAGCGGCATCGGGCCGAGCACGGCATCGGGCCGGGCGACCGGTTCGCCCTGCTGGCCGGGATCGGGCATGATCCGCTGCTGCGCGAGGTGCTCGTCCCGCTGACCAGCGGCGCGGCCCTGCTGATCCCCGGCCCGGAGGAGGCGGCGAACCCGGCGCGGCTCGTCTCCTGGCTGGCCGGGGGGCGCGTCGGCGTCCTGTACGCGACCCCGGCGACGGTCCGCGTCCTGGCCGGTGCCGCGCAGGCCGCCCGGATCACCCTGCCCGCCGTGCGGCTGCTGGGCTTCGGCGGGGCCGCCGTCGAGCCGGGCGACGTCCACTCCGCCCGCCGAATGGCGCCGAACGCGCGCCTGGAGTCCTACTACGGCGCCACCGAGACGCCTCAGGTCGTCGCCGTCGCCGACCCGTCCGACGCCCGCGCCGCGCCCCTGATCGGCACCGGCTACGGGGAGGCCCGCCTGCTGGTCGTCGAGCCGGACGGCCGTCCGGCGCCGGTGAACGTCGCCGGGGAGATCGTGGTGAGCGGCCCGCACCTCGCCCTCGGCTATCTCGGCGATGACGTGGCGACCGCGCAACGCTTCCACTCCGTCCCGGAGGACGGCCCAGGGGTGCGCCGCTACCGCACGGGCGACCGGGGCTGCCGCCGCCCGGACGGGCGGATCGAGTTCGGGGGCAGGCTGGATCGGCAGCTCGACCTACACGGCACCCGCGCCGAGCCCGGCGAGATCGAGTACCTGGCGCGCACCCACCCGCAGGTCCGCGAATGCCTGGTGACCGGGCCGGGCGAGACCGGCGTCGAGGTGCTGACCGCGTACGTGGAACCGGCCGGTCCGGGGTTGACCGCGGCCGACGTGCGGGGCCATCTCGCCGCCCTGCTGCCCGTGGCACTCGTACCGGCCGACATCGTGCTGGTCGCGGCGATCCCGCTCAACCCGCACGGCAAACCCGACCCGCGCCTGCTGCCCGCACGGCCCGCCCCGGTCCCGCGCGCCGGCGGCCCGGTGGCCGAGCGGATCGCCGCCATCTGGTCGGCGGCGCTCGGCGTACCGTACGACGGGCTCGACGACAACTTCTTCGACGCGGGCGGGACATCGGTCACGCTGCTGACCGTGCGAGCCCATCTGGAACGGCTGACCGGCAGCGAGGTGCCGCTGAGCACGCTCTTCGCGCACCCGACGGTACGGACCATGGCCGCCGCGCTGTCCCACCTGAAGGAGGCGGAACGATGAAACGCGTCGTCCAGGCCGGTCCGGCGCAGGAGCGCATGTGGCTCACGCAGCAGTTCGACCCCGCGAATCGCGCCTACCACGAGTCGCTGGCCCTCGACCTGCGCGGCCGGTTCGACCTCGCCGCCCTGCGGCTCGCCCTCCAGGACGTCGTGAGCCGTCACGAGGCGCTGCGCTGCGGGTTCCGGCAGCGCGACGACGGCGAACTCGTGCAGGTCGTCCACCCCTATGTGCCGGTACGCCCTTCCGTCGTGGACCTGACCTCCGCGCCCGGGCGGGTCGCGGCCGAGATCGAGGCGGCGATCGGCGAGCCGTTCGCGCTGGCGCACGCCCCGCTGCTGCGGTGCGTCGTGCTGAGGCTCGGCGACGAGCACCACGTCCTGCTGCTCGTGCTGCACCACATCGTCTGCGACGAGGGCTCATGGGTCGTTCTGCTCGACGAACTGTTCGGCGCGTACGCCGCGCGCCTCGCGGGCGGTGAGCCGCGGCTGCCGCCGGTCTCCTGCCAGTACCCCGGCCACGCCGAGCAGGAGCGCCGCCGGCTGCGCGACGGCGAGGCCGGCCCCTCGATGGACTACTGGCTGCGCGAGTTGGAGGGGGACCCTCCGGCCCATCCGCTGCCGCAGAGCGTGCCGCCCGGCGGCGCGGGCCCCGCGGGCGAGGAGCGCGCCGAGTTGCCGGCCGGACTGTACGAGCGGGTACGGGCGCTGAGCCGGGATCGGCGGTTGACCCCTTTCGTCGTGCTCTCCGCGGCGTTCGGGTACCTGCTGCACCGGCACGGTGGGCTGGAGGAGTTCGTCGTCGGCACCCCGGTGACGACGCGCCTGCGCCCGGGCGCGTTCCGCGCCGTCGGGCCGTTCGTCAACACCTGCCTGCTGCGCATGGACCTTCGCGGCGGACCGTCCGTCGGCGAGTACCTTGAGCGCTGCCGCGCCACCGTGGTCGGGATGCTGGACCACCGGGACCTGCCCTTCGAAACGCTCGTCGCGCGCCGCCGCCGCGGCTCCGGCTCCCACGCCGCGACGCCCTTCCAGATCATGTTCAACGTCGGGAGCGGCGCCACCGTCCCGGAGCGGATCGATCACCTGTCGCTGGACGTCTCGTTGCTGCCGGCCCACGCCGGACACGCGAAGTTCCCGCTGTCCCTGCTGGTCGATCCGGCCGGCGGCCGCCCTTCGGTGGTGGCCGAGTACGACACCACCGCCTTCTCCCGGGCGACGGTCAGATCGCTGCTGTCCCACTACGCCGCGGCGATCGAGGGGATGCTCGCCGAACCGGGCACACCGCTCGCCGCGGTGGAGATCCTTGGCGCGGACGAGAAGGACACGCTGGAGGCATGGGGCCAGGGTCCTCTTTGTCCCGTACCATCCGATGTCACACTCCCGGCGCTCCTGGAACGGCGGGCCGCCGACCGGCCCGACGCCCCCGCGGTATGCCTCCTGGACCGGCACCTCACCCACGGTGAGCTGAACCGCAGGTCGAACCGGCTGGCCCGCCACCTGCGCCAGGCCGGCGCGGGGCCGGAGTACCTGGTCGGGGTCCTGGGCGCGCGGACGCCGCAGACGCTGGTCGCGCTGCTGGGCGTGCTCAAGTCGGGCGCGGCGTACCTGCCGATGGACCACGACCACCCACCGGAACGCCTTCGCCACATGATCCGCGACAGCGGCGCCCGGCTGATGCTGACCGGCCACGACATCGACGGCGGGCACATCGCCCACGACCCGGCGCTCTTCGGCCCGGCGCGCGTCATCTGCCTCGACTGCGCGGCGGGCGACATCGCGGCGCAGCCGGACGGACCGCTGGGACACCGGCCCGCTCCCGAGGACCTCGCCTACGTCATGTACACCTCCGGCACGACCGGCGAGCCCAACGGGGTGATGGTCGAGCACCGCGCGCTGCTGAACCACGCGTACGCGATGATCGACGCCTTCGGGCTGAGCGCGGACGACCGCGTCCTGCAGTTCTCGGCGCTGGGCTTCGACGTCGCTACGGAGGAGATCTTCCCGACCTGGCTCGCCGGAGGCCGCGTCGAGATCGCCCCGAATCGGGTGGTCTCGGTACCGGACCTGACCGCGCACCTGCGCCGGACGGGCGTCACCGTGGCCAACCTCCCCACCGCCTACTGGACGCACTGGGCGGCGGAACGCCGCCGCATGGGCACCGCCCTGCCCCCGTCGCTGCGCATGGTGGTGGTGGGCGGCTCCGCCGTCCCGGCCGCCGCCCTGCGCGACTGGGACGGCCCGGATGCCGAACGGGTGCAGGTGGTGAACGCCTACGGTGTCACCGAGGCGACCATCACCAGCACGGTCGAGCACGTCACGGGCGGTGCGGACGGCTACGGGGCGACGGTCCCCATCGGGCGGCCGGTGGGCGGCACCGTGGCCCGGGTTCTCGACGGCGCGATGCGGCCCGTGCCGGTGGGCGTGCCCGGGGAGCTGTGGCTCGGCGGTGCCGGTGTCGCCCGCGGCTACGCCGGCCGCCCGGCGCTGACCGCCGCACGGTTCGTGGCCGATCCCGCGGGCCCGCCGGGAGCGCGACTGTACCGGACCGGGGATCTCGTCCGGTGGCTGCCCGGCGGGCGGCTGGAGTTCCTGGGCCGCGCCGATGACCAGCTCGACATCCGGGGCCATCGCGTGGAGCCGGTGGAGGTGTCCGCCGTCCTGGCCGGACATCCGGGCATCGCGGAGGCCGCGGTGGGGCTGCGGGACGGCCGGCTGGTGGCCTGGGTCGTCACGACGGGGAACGCGCCCGGCCTCCCGGGGGAACTGCGCGACCGGCTCGCGCGGCGGCTGCCGGACCACATGATCCCGTCCGCGTGGGTCGCCGTGCCCGCCCTCCCGCTCTCGGCCAACGGCAAGATCGACCATGCCCGCCTGCCGTCCCCCGGTACCGCGCCGGAGAGCGCCCGGACCGCCTCCGGCCCGGTGGAGAGGCGGCTCACCGCCATCTGGGAACGGGTGCTCGGCCGCTCGCCGATCGCACCGCACGACGACTTCTTCGCCCTCGGCGGCGACTCCCTCAGCAGCCTCGGCATCGTCGCCCAGGCCAGGGAGCACGGCCTGCGCCTGAGTCCGCAGGACGTCCTAAGCCGTCCGACCATAGCCGAGCTGAGCGCCGCCGTGACCCTCGATCCGGCCGGTCCCCCACCGGACGAGGACCCGCCGGACGACTCCCCCGTGCCGCTGACGCCGATCCAGCACCGCTTCTTCGGCCTGGACAACCCGGCCCCGCAGCACTGGGACCAGGTGATCGTCTACGAGGTGGACCGCCGCATCGACATCGGCCTGCTGGAACGAGCGGCGATCGAGGTCATCGACCGCCACGACGCCCTGCGGCTGCGCTTCACACGCACGCAGGACGGCTGGCGGCAGACCATTGGAAGGCGCGGCGAGAGCGCCCAGCCCCTGGTGCACCCGATCGACCTGACGGAGGTCCCTCCCGCCGGCCGGATGGACGCCCTCGACGCGCATGCCGCGCGGCTCCAGGCCGGGCGCGGCCTCGCCGAGGGGCCGCTGCTCTTCATCCTGTACGGCGTCACCCCGCCCGGGCAGCCGGACCTGCTGCTGCTCAGCGTCCACCACCTCGCCGTGGACGGCCCCTCCACCGCGATGCTGCGCGAAGAACTGTTCAGCGCCTACGACCTGCCGGCGACCGGGCGGGCGGCGTCCCCGCCGCCCGTACCCGTCTCGTACGCCACCTGGGCGCGGTGGCTGGCCGGGCACGCCCGCGACCCGGCCGTCCTCGGCGACCGCGGCTTCTGGACGGCGCAGGTGGCCTCGGGCGCGTACCTGCCGCCACCGGACCACGTCCTCGGCCCCGCGGACGAGGGATCGGCGGCCACCACCGGGTTCCGGATCGACGCCCCCACGACGGACGCCCTGCGCGCGGCCTTCGCCGGGCGGGTCCACGAAGCCCTGCTCACCGCGCTCGCACTCGCGCTCGGCGACCGGATCGGCGCCCCCGGCGAACTTGTCGTGGACCTGTTCGACCACGGCAGGCGGCCGGCCGACCCCCGCATGGACGTCAGCCGCACGATCGGCTGGTTCTCCTCCGTCTTCCCGCTGCGCGTCCCGATCGCCCCGGACGCGGACCCGGCGCGGGCCGTGCGGGAGATCGGTTCCCGGTGGCGCGCGGTGCCGCACGCCGGGCTGTCCTACGGCCTGTTGCGCCACTGCCATCCGGACGGACCCCTGGTGCCGCCGTCCCCGGCGCAGGTGTCCTTCAACTACCTGGGTTCCGTCGAGGGAACGCCACGGGCGATGCCGCTGCGGCAGGCGCCGGAACGCCGCATGAAGGTCCGCGACGACCGGGCGCTGCGGCCATGGGCGCTGTCGTTCCACGCCGCCGTCGTCGAGGGGCGGCTGGGCGTGCGGCTGGTGTACAGCCGTCGCCTGCACCGCCCGGAGACCGTCGCCGCGCTCTGCGAGCGCTACCGGGCCGCGGTGTCCGCGCTGCTCAAGGCACCGGGGTAGCCGCTCCGGCGCGGCGGTTTCCATCACCGGGAACGGCCGTGGGAACGTAGGACTCCCCCCGCGAGGTGACGGTGGGGGGAGCACATGGGCGGCGTTCCGTGGCGCCGGGCCGCCATCGGCGACGCGGCGGAGCGGCATCTGGCCGTGCGCCTTTCGATGGTGCTGGCCGGGCTGACGCTGAACGGCGTCGCGATCACCATGCTCATCCGGGCCGAGCTGGGTCTCGGCCCCTGGGACGTGCTGCACCAGGGCCTGGCCACCCGGACCGGCCTCGGCTTCGGCCTGGTCGTCATCCTGGTGGGGCTCGCCGCGCTGCTCCCCTGGTGGCCGCTGCGCGAACGGCCGGGCGTCGGCACGGTGCTCAACGTGTTCGTCGCCGGGATCGTCATCGACCGGCTGCTGACCGTCACCGCGCCCGCCACGCAGTGGTGGTCGCGCGGCGCGCTGATGGCCGGCGGGGTCGCGCTGTTCGCGCTCGGCCAGGGCATGTACCTCGCGCCCCGGCTGGGAGCCGGGCCGCGTGAGGGCCTGATGACCGGCGTCCACCGCAGGTTCGGCATCTCCATCCGGCTGACCAGGTTCCTGATCGAGGTGGTGATCCTCGCCCTCGGGATCGCCCTCGGCGGCTCCGCCGGGCTCGGCACGGTCGTGTTCACCCTGGCCATCGGCCCGCTCGTGCAGGCCGGGATGCGGCTTTGCGGATACCGGGACCGGGCCGCCCCCGAGGCGGCCGGGGCCTAGAGGTCGATGCCCGCGGCGAACTCGGTGCGGGCGATGGTCCTGGACACCACGCGTCCGCGCCGCCACACGATGCGGTCGGCGGGCGCGCGGGCCACGGCCTCGCCCAGGGAGACCGCGCGTACCGCGACCAGGTCGGCCGCCGCGCCCGGCTCGGGACCGGCGGGCGGCAGCCCGAGCAGCGCGCGGGCGTCCGGGCCCACCATGGCGGCGGCCTCGCGTACGTCCTGGTGCCCGGCGGTGACCAGCAGCGAGGCGGTCTCCAGCGGGTCGCAGCGGCCGGTCGGGTTGAACGGGTCCTGTACGTTGTCCGCGCCCGCGGCGACGGTGACGCCGTGCTCGCGCAGCGCGCCGATCGCGGTCAGCCCGCGCCGGCCGTCCTTCCTGCCCTGGAGGTAGAGGTTGGTGGCGGGCAGGGTGACCACGCCGACACCGGCCGCGCCGGTCTGGGCGGCCACCTCCAGCGCCGCCGCCCCGGGCAGCGCGCCCAGCGCCACGCAGTGCGCCGCGGTGACCGGGAAGGGGTGGGCGGCGGCCAGCCGGGCGACGTCCGGCAGGGTCAGCCCCGTGGTGTCGGTGGTCTCGTCCACGTGCAGGTCCAGCCCGCACCCCAGTTCGGCGGCGACCTCGAAGCAGGTCTCCAGCGCGGCGCGGGGGTCGGGCTCGCTGAACGGGTTGCCGCCGATCAGGTCGGCGCCCTCGGCGACGGCCGCGCGCAGCAGTTCGCGGTGCGCGGGCGGCCCGCCGGGCGGTACCGCGGCGTGCGCCACGATCTGCAGGTCGATGACGGCGGCGACCTCCTCGCGCAGCGCGGCCATCGCCCGCACCGCGCGCACCCCGGAAAGCGGCCCGCAGCCCGTCTGGCAGCGCACGGCGGTGGCCCCCGCGGCCAGGAACAGCCGCAGTGCCGCCCGCGCGCGGGCGGCGATGTCGGCGGGGTCGGGAGCGGCGGCCACGCCCGAGTAGCCGAGCATCGCCCCTGCGAGATCCCCCGTGGCGTTGGCCGCCCGGCCGGCGGTGAACGCCTTGTCCAGATGGACGTGCGGCTCGGCGAACGCGCCGAGCAGCAGCCATCCGGCGAGGTCGCTGACCGCCTCCCCCGGGCGCGGCGCGAGGTCGCCGACCTCTTCGACCAGGCCGTCCGCCAGCCGTACGTCCGCGGTGCCGCCGCCCGGCAGCAACGCGCCGCGCAGCAGCGTCACCCCTTCACCCCGCCGCCCGCGATCTGGGTGAGGTAGCGCTGCAGGAACGCGAAGATCAGCACCACCGGCAGCGTCATCAGCACGCCGCCCGCCAGGAGCTGGCCCCAGTCGGTGGTGTACTGGCCGACCAGGGAGTCCAGGCCGACCGACAGCGTGCGCTTCTCGTCGCTGTTGACGAACGTGTTGGCGTACAGGAACTCGTCCCAGGCCAGGATGATGCTGAACGCGCCCGCCGCGGTGACGCCGGGCAGCGCGGGCGGCAGCAGCACCCGCCACAGCGCCCGGAAGTGCCCGCACCCGTCGATCAGCGCGGCCTCCTCGATCTCCTTGGGCACGGTGACGAAGTAGTTGCGCATCATCCAGATGCAGAACGGCAGCGCGAAGGTGACGTAGACGAGGATCAGCCCGCTGCGGGCGTCCAGCATGCCCAGGTTGCGCAGGATCTTGTACAGCGGGATCGCCATCAGCACCGCGGGGAACATCTGCATGGCCACCACCGCGAGCAGCAGCAGCCTGCGCCCGGTGAAGGGGAAGCGGGCCAGCGCGTACCCGGCCAGGATCGCCACGACCAGCGCGAGCACCGTGGTGAGCAGCGCGACCACGGCGCTGTTGACGAAGTAGAGCGGGAAGTTGCCGGTGGCGAACAGGTTCTCGTAGTTGCCGGTGTACAGCGACTGCGGCAGGAACCCGTTGACGACCCCGTTCAGCTCCTGCGGCTGCTTGAAGCTGGACAGGACCATGAACACGAACGGCCCCGCGAACAGCACCACGGCCACCAGCGCGCCGACGTAGACCAGCGGCCTGCCCAAGGCCCTCATCGCTTCCGCCCCTCGACCAGATAGAAGTAGACAGTGCTCAGCAGGAACAGGAAGGCGAACAGGATCATCGCCACCGCCGCCGCGCGCCCGAAGTCGAACTGCGTGAAGGCGTACTGGTAGGCGAGCGTGGTCAGGGTCTCGGTGGCCCCGGCCGGTCCGCCCCTGGTGAACATCCAGATGCCGTTGAAGTTGTTGACCGAGTAGCCCACGGTCAGCAGGCCGGCCAGCGCGATCGACGTGCGGATGCCCGGGATGATGACGTACCGCAGCCGCTGCGGGGCGCCCGCGCCGTCCAGCATCGCCGCCTCGTGCAGTTCCTTGGGGATGGTCTGCAGCCCGGCCAGCAGGATGACCGCCACCAGCGGCGTCCACTTCCAGGTGCTGAGCAGGATGAGCACCGGCATCGCGGTGGACTCGTCGGCCAGCCACTGCGGCGACTGGTCGACCAGGCCCAGGTTGAGCAGGAGCTGGTTGAAGGGCCCGGAGGTCGGGTCGAGCAGGAACCGCCAGACCAGCGCCACCACCACGGAGGGAACGATCCACGGGATGATCACCACGCTGCGGAAGAACGCCCGCCCGGCCAGCTTCTGGTGCATGAGCATGGCGAGCGCGAACCCGAGCACCAACTGGAGCACCAGGTTGGCCACGCCCCAGATCACCGTGTGCCAGACCGCGGTCAGCAGCACCGGGTCGGTGAGCACGGCCACGTAGTTGGAAAGGCCTGTGAACCGGTCGGCGCCCGGCTGGGTCAGGATGCTGTGGTTGAAGCTGGTCCACAGCCCGTCGAGCACCGGGTAGCCGAGTACGCCGCCCAGCAGGAGCACGGCGGGGGCCAGGTAGGCCCACGGCCGCCGGCCCCGCCGCGGCCGCCGCGGGGCGGACGGGACGCGGGAGGCCGGGGCCGCAGCCGACTCCTTGAGGTGAGTCGTTGCCATCAGGGGCCTTCTATCCGCGCGACAGTGCCTGGGTGGCGGCCGTCGCGGCTTCGTTGAGCGCCTGTTCGGGGGACTTCTTCTTCTGGATGACCGAGTCCCAGGCGTTCGCCATCACCTGCCACTCGATGTCGCCCCACGCGGTCACCGCCGGGCGCGGCCGGGCCGAGGCGGCCTGCTGGATGAAGACCTGGTGGGCCTCGTCCAGACCGGTCATGGAGCCCTTGGCGACGTCGGTGCGGGCCGGGATCCGCTGGTAGCCGTCCCGCAGCACCTTCTCCTGGGCGGCCGAGGTCAGCCAGGAGACGAACCCCCAGGCCGCGTCCACGTCCTTGCAGGCGCTGGTGATGCCGACCGCGTTGCCGCCGAGGACGGTGGCGCCCTCCTTGCCCTTGGGCAGCGCGGCCACGCCGTACTCCAGGCCGGGGTTGCCCTTGGCGATGGGGGCCAGCCCCCAGTCGCCGATGGCCAGCATGGCCACCTTCTCGGTGAGGAAGGGCTGGATGTACTGGTCCCACGCCTGGGTGACGCCGAGGAAGGTCGGCGGGACCACGCCGTGGGTCAGGTGCAGCCCGGCGTAGAAGTTCCACGCCTCAAGCCCCTCGGGGCCGTTGAACAGCGCCTTGGTCCCGGCGTCGTCCAGGATGCGCCCGCCGTTCTGCCACAGCCACGGCCAGAACAGGAACGATCCATAACCCTGCGCGCCCAGCATGTACCCGTGCCGCCCGCCGCCGGTCAGCTCCTTGGCCGAGGCCAGCAGCTCGTCCCAGGTGCCGGGCGGGCTTTGGATGCCCGCCTGCTGGAACAGCTTCTTGTTCCACAGCAGCGCCACGTTGGAGGTGTCGAACGGCACGGCGTGGACGGCGTCCTTGAAGCTTGCCGCGGCCACGTTGCCCGCGAAGAACTCCCCCTGCGTCGCCTTGAACCGGCCGGTCACGTCCACCAGCATCTTGGAGGCCGCGAACTGCGGGATCGAGGAGACGTCGGCCACGACGATGTCGGGACCGCCGCCGCCGGCCAGCGCCGTGGTGATCTTCTTGGCCAGGTCGTTGGCCGGGAAGCCCTCGACGTTGATGGTGAGCCCCTGCTTGCCGCCGTACTCCTGGGCGGCGGTCCGCAGCGCCGCCTTGGCGTCGCCCGCGAACGCGGTGGAGGCCCACAGCGTCAGCGTGCCCTTCGCGCCGCCGCCGGAACCGCCGCCGCTGCCGCCATCGTTGCCACACGCGGCCAGCATGGCCGTGGCGGCGATGCCGCCGGTGGCGCGGAGCAGCCCGCGGCGGCTCATCCGCATGTTGGGGGTTTGACTCATGGCTGTCGCCTTTCCTGTTAAGGCATTTCCTGTGGGGCCGCCGGGCCCCACTGCCAGTCGGCCGCGTGCTCGCGGCCGGTCCGGCCGGCCAGGTCGCGCGTGACCCGCCACGCGCGCTCGGCCAGCTCGGTTTCGCCGGCTCTGGTGAGCCGGCCGTCCCTCACCACGTACTCGCCGTCCACCAGCACGTCGGACACGTGCTGCCCGTGCGCGCGGTGGACGCATGACTGCACCGGGTCGGCCAGCGGGCGCATGGACGTACCCGGGCGCAGCGTGATCAGATCGGCGCGTTCACCCGCGGCCAGCCGCCCGGCGTCCGGCTCGCCGATGGCGGCCGCGCCCTCGCCGGTCGCCATCGCGAGCGCCGCGTCCGAGCCGAGCACGCCGGGGCGGCCCGCGGCCTGGCCCTGCGCGTACACGGCCTGGCGCATCTCGGTGAACAGGTCGTCCATGCCGTCGATGCCCAGCCCGACGCGTACCCCCGCCTCCCGCAGCGCGACCACGGGGGCGAACCCCTTGGCCAGGCGCAGGTGGTTGGACGGGCAGTAGGCGACCGCCACCTCGTTGTCGGCGAGCAGCCCGATCTCGCGCTCCGACAGGTGGACGCAGTGCACCAGGACGGTGCCCGGGCGCAGGAACCCCGCCTGGTGCAGCAGTTCCACCGGCCGCACTCCGTGCTCGGCCAGGCACTTGTCCACCTCGTCGCGCGTCTCGGCGATGTGGGTGTAGAGGCGCAGGCCGGTGCGCTCGGCCGCGCGGGCGGCGGCCCGGTAGCCGTCGGCCGAGGTCTGGCGCAGCGAGACCGGCGCCAGGTAGAGCCGGCCGGCGGGGACCTCGTCGTCGGCCGCGGCCACGGCGAGGCGGATCTGCTCCTCGTAGTCCTCGGTCAGCCCGTACGCCAGGTGCGCGCGCAGCCCGACGTCGGCGTGCCCGGCCGCGACGGCGGCGAGCATGCCGGGCCGGTGCAGCGGATAGACGTGGTCCACCGCCGTGGTCACGCCGGACAGCACCATCCGGGCCGCGGCCAGCGCGGTGAGCGCCCGGTAGTCCTCCGGGGTGGCCGCCGCTCCGGCCAGCTTCCCCGCCTCGATCATCTGCGCCAGGCCGCTGGTGTCGCCGCGCCGGGTCATCGGCAGCAGCGACCGCAGGTGGTCGTGCGTGTTGACCAGGCCGGGCAGCACCAGCAGGCCGGTGGCGTCCAGGGGCCGCGCGCCGGGCAGCGGCGGGCCGTCGGCCAGCCGTCCGTCCCTGACCAGCAGGTCGGCCGGGGCGGGGTCGGCGTAGCCGGTGACCGGCGTGCCGCCGCGGATCAGCAGGTCGTTCACCACTGGCCCTCCCGGGCGGCGGCCACCAGCCCGTCCCGGCCGACGCCGGCGAGGTCCAGGTCGGCCAGGGTGCGCCCGCCCGCCTGGAAGTCGGTGCCGGCGGCGACCGAGGCCAGGTGGATGAGGCTGTCGATGGTCGGGGTGGGGATGTCCAGCTCGTCACCGATGGAGGCCATCAGCACCAGCGCGTAGGGCACGTCCTCGGTCAGGTACCGGCTCTTGAGCGCGTCGGGGCCGCACGGGAAGGTGCTGGCGGCGAAGCTGGAGGACTGCAGGGTGGCGTGCAGCGTGGGCTCCCGGCGCGGCGCGAACCCCTGGGCGACCAGGTAGTCGGCGTAGCCGTCGGTGTTGACCAGGCCGAGCGCGCCGCGCAGCGCGAGCAGTTCGGCGTCGATCCGCTCGATCATGCGGGAGACGGCCGGGCTGGCCCCCTCGCCCCACAGCAGGAACGATCCGGTCCTGCCCTCGATCGCGCCGAGGTTGCAGATGATCGGGGGGACGTGGTCGATCGCGTTGAAGTTGAGCAGCGTGGTCTCCCACACGTTCTCCGCGGGGCTCATCCACGGCCAGACCTCGCAGGCGATGCCGACCAGCGGGTTGTCCTCTGCGGGCAGCCCGGCGACCAGGGTGCCGCCGGACTTGCGGGAGGCGGTGATCAGGCCGGGGCCGCGGACCCGCGCGCCGTAGGGCAGGCTGTTGGTCTCGGCGATGTGCACCGCGGGCCGCCGGCCGGTACGCCGCAGCGTCGCGGCCAGCGTCAGCGCGCCGCCGCCCTCGCCCACCCACAGCACCGACTGCCCGTCCTTCAGCTCGGCGGCCAGCAGGTCGGCCCACGCCTGGTGGCCGAACGCGGGCACCGAGACGACGATCAGCTCCTGACCGGCGATGGCGGCGGCGGGGTCGGTGCCGGTGGCGGCGACCGGCGCGGTGGTCTCACCGTGCCAGGGGCAGCGCAGCCGGATCTCGCCCGCGGCACCGACGGCGTTCACCCCGTCGGCGAAGCGCGGCAGGTCGGCCAGGGTCACCTTCAGCCCGGCCAGGGACAGCTCCACCGAACACGACAGCGCGCCCGCACCGGATCCCAGGACGACGACGGACTCGGGAAGGCTCATTCTCACAACACCGCTTTCGCTAGTTCGGTCAGATGTCCGGTGGAGGCGTCCAGATCGCCCCCGCCGACGGAAAGGATCACCTCGTCGACCCCGGCGGCGGCGAACTCCGCGAGCCGGTCCCTGAGGAGTTCTGGCGGCCCGGCGATGCCGAAGGCGTCCACCATCTGGTCGGTGACCAGCCGCCCGGCGGCGGCCCGGTCGCCCGAGCGCAGCGCCGCCCGCAGCGCGCCGATCTCGGCGGGGTCCAGGCCGTACACCTCGATCAGCTCGTCGGCGTAGGAGCCGCCGGCCATCGCCATGCAGCGCGGGCGCAGCGCGTCCAGGGCGCGGGCCCGGTCGCGGTCCACTTCGACGTCGAGCATCAGGACGAGGGCGGTGCCGGGGCCGCCCAGCTTCTCCTTGACGTAGGCGATGTGCCGCCCGGACAGCCCGTGCGTGATCACGCCGTCGCCGATCTCGCCGGCCAGGGCGAGCATCTTGGGGCCGCGCCCGGCCAGGTAGACCGGGGTGGGGACGGGGGTGAACCGCAGTTCACCGGTGGTGGTGAAGGTGTCGCCGGTGACGTCGGCGCGGCCGGTGTACAGCTCGCGCACGATCCGCACCGCCTCGGCGGTCAGGCCCAGCGGGCGGCGCGGCGGGATGCCGAGTTCGGCGGCGAACTCGTACCCGCCCGCGCCGAGGCCGAGCACGAACCGGCCGTCGCTGATCTCGTTGATCGTGGCGGCGGCGCTGGCCAGCAGCGCCGGGTGGCGCAGCAGCGGGCTGACCACGGCGGTGCCGAGCGTGACCCGCTCGGTGGCCGCCGCCATCAGCGCCAGCGCCCCCGTCGCGTCGCGGTGAAAGTAGTGGTCGGCCACCCAGACCCCGTCGAAGCCGAGGTCTTCGGCCCGGCGGGCCAGCTCGGCCGCCTCGGTGATCGGGCGATCCAGCCGTACGGTGGCTGTGGTCTTCACGTGTTCCTCCTTGCGGGCGCTTCGGTGAGCGCCGGTGTGAGCGCTTCGGTGAGCGCTCCGGCCAGTGCGGCCCGCCGGTATCCGGCGGAGGCGCGCAGGTCGCTGATCGGGCTGATGTCGTGGTCGAGGGCCGCGACCGCCGCGGCCACCGCCTCGGGCGTGGGGACGCGGCCTTCCAGCGCGGCCTCCGCGCCGGGGCAGCGGACGACCGTGGGGGCCACCGCGCCCGCGGCCAGCCGTACGCCGGTCAGCGCGCCGCCGGGATCGCGGCCCCAGGTCCAGGCCAGGCTGACGACGGAGATGGCCAGCGCCCGCCGCCCGGCGATCTTCCGGAAGCCCGCGTGCGCGGGCTGCGGCGCCAGGTCGATGGTCTCGATCCACTCTCCGGGGGCCAGCCGGGTACGGCCGGGCCCGGTCGCGAACTCCGCCACCGGGATCTCCCTGCGGCCCGCGGGACCGCGCAGCCGCAGCACGGCCCCGGCCGCCACCAGCGGCGGCACGCCGTCGGCGGCAGGGGAGGCGTTGGCCAGGTTGCCGCCGAGCGTGGCGCGGTTGCGGATCTGACCGGAGGCGAAGCAGGCGATGGCCGCGCGCAGGCCGGGCAGTTCGCCGCCCAGTTCGCGGTCGATGACCGACAGCGGGGCGAGCGCGGACAGCCAGATCGAGCCGTCGGAAAGTCGCCGTACCGGGGCGGGGGCGTCGCGCAGCCGGGAGACGTCGGCGAGCGGGCCGCTCTGGTGCCCGGCTCGCCGCCGTACCAGCAGGTCGGTGCCCCCGGCGAGCAGCGCGCGCGCCGGATCGAGCCGGTCCAGCTCGGCCGCGGTGCGCGGGTGCGGGCTCATCGGGCCGCCTCGCGCACCGCGCGCACGATCGCGCCGTAGCCGGTGCAGCGGCACAGGTTGCCCTCAAGCCCGGCGCGGATCTGCTCGTCGGTGGGGTCGGGGTGCTCCTCCAGCAGGGCGGACGCCGAGACGACCATGCCGGCGATGCAGAACCCGCACTGCACGGCCTGGCCGGTGACGAACGCCTCCTGCAGGGCGGTGCGCCGCAGCCCCTCCACGGTGGTGACGTCGGCGTCCTCGGCCTGGCAGACCAGCACCAGGCAGGAGCAGACCGGCACGCCGTCCATGAGCACCGTGCAGCTGCCGCACTCCCCCATCCCGCAGCCCTCCTTGGCCCCGATCAGGCCGAGGTCGTCGCGCAGGTAGTCGAGCAGCCTGGCGTCGGGGTCGGGGGGCGTGACGGGCACGCCGTTGACCTTCATCTGAGTCCCTCCAGCAGGCGTTCGGGGGTGATGGGCAGGCGGGCGGGGCGAACGCCGACCGCGTCGGCGACCGCCGCGGCGACCGCTGGGCCGGTCGGCACGATGACCACCTCGGACATGCCCTTGGCGCCCATCGGGCCGGTGGGCTCGTCGCCCTCCACCAGGACGGTGCGGATCTCGGGGACGTCCCTGGCCGTGGGGATGAGGTAGTTCTCCAGGCTGGTGGTGAGCGGGCGGCCGCCGTCGAGCCGGTGCTCCTCCATCAGCGCGAGGCCGAGCCCCTGCGCGACGCCGCCCTCGGCCTGGCCGATGACCGCGCCGGGGTTGATCGCCCGGCCGCAGTCCACGGCGCACACGACGCCCGCGACGCGGATCTCGCCGGTCAGCTCGTGCACCTCCAGGCGGACGACCTGGGCCGAGCAGCCGTACACCAGGTGGGGGGCGTGGTCGCCGAGCCGGTCCGGGGGGATCAGGCCGGGGTCGGCCACGTCGGGCAGGTGGAAGGTGGCCTCGAACTCGGCGCGGCCGAGTTCGACCAGCCGGGCCGGGCCGCCGGCCTCGGCCAGCGCCGCCTTGTAGCGCTCGCAGACCGCGGCGACCGCGGACCCTCCGGCGTACATGCTGCGGGAGGCGGCGGTCGCGCCGGATTCGGGCACGAGCTGGGTGTCGCCGACGGTGACGGTGATCTGGGCGGTGTCCATGCCGAGCACGTCGGCGGCGATCTGCCGGTAGGCCACGTCGATGGCCTGGCCGGTGTGGTTCGGCCCGGCCCAGATCCTGACGTGCCCGTTGATGTCGCAGATCAGCCGGGCGCGGGCGGCGTCGCCGCGCCCGCTGCCCAGCCCGACGCCCTTGACCGCCATGGCGATCCCGGTGCCGCGCCGCCACGGGCCGCGGGCCGCGCGCTGCCATTCCCGGCGGGAGACCCACCAGTCGTCGGCCGCCGCGGCGGCCAGCGTCTCGGCCGCGCGCAGTCCGGGGGTGACGGCGTGCCCGTACAGGCCGTGCCGGTCGCCGCCGCGCAGCAGGTTGCGCATGCGCAGCTCCACCGGGTCGATGCCGAGCAGGGCCGCGGCCTCGTCGATCGCGGTCTCCAGCGCGAACGCCACCTGCGGCACGCCGTACCCGCGAAAGGCCCCGGCGTTGGCGTTGTTGGTGTAGACGACCCGGCCGTCGAAGCGGGCCACCGGCACGCGGTAGGGACCGACCGACATCTCCGCCGAGGTCTTGAGCACGTTGGGGCCGGAGGTGACGTACGGGCCGGTGTCGGCGAGCGCGGTCATGTCGCTGGCGGCGAGGTCGCCGTCCCTGGTGAACCCGACGCGCACGGTGGTGTGGAACGGGTGCCGCTTGGGCCCCGCCGCCATCACCTCCTCGCGGGTCATCCGCATGTGCACGGGCGCGCCCGCGGCCTTGGCGAGCACGGCCAGGAAGACCGGCATCGGGTCGTCGTTGCGGGCCCCGAAGGCCCCGCCGACCGGCCCGGCGACCAGCCGCACGTCATCGAGTTCGATGTCCAGCGCCCGCGCGACCTTGCGGCGGTGCAGGCCGGGGTTCTGCGAGCCGCACCAGATCGTCACCTGGCCGGCCTCCCACAGGGCGACGCCGCCCGGCGGCTCGATCGCCACGTGCTCCTGCGCCCCGGTGCCGACCACGCGCTCGACCACGACGTCGGCCGCCGCCAGGGCGGCGTCCACGTCGCCGGAGGCGAAGCCGATCCGCCCGGCGAGGTTGCCGCCCTCGTGCAGTTTCGGGGTGTCCGGCGACAGCGCCTCACGGGGGTCGGCGACGACCGGCAGCGGCTCGACGGTGACCGCGACCGCCTCGGCCGCGCGCCTGGCGGTGCCCTCGTCCACGGCGGCGACCAGGGCGATGGCCTCGCCGACCTGGCGCACCCGCCGGTCGGCGAGCACCGGGCCGTCCACGTCGGCCGGGCCGAGCCGGTTGCACGGCACGTCCGCGCCGGTGAGCACGGCCCGTACGCCCGGCATGGCGACGGCCTTGCTGGTGTCGATCGCGACGATCCGCCCGTGCGGAATCGCCGAGCGGGTCACCGCGCCGTGCAGCATTCCGGGAAACCGCAGGTCGGTGACGTATTCAAGGGCTCCGACGACGATTTCGCGCGCCTGCTCGGCGGGCACGGAACGGCCTACCTGAGCCTGTTCCGGGTTACGGACGGGGTTTCGCACACGATACGGTGCAGCCTCATCGGAGTTACGTCCATTTATCTGACAAATCTGCGGGATTGCACGATGAGAATCACCGACGTCCGCTGCGTCGAGTACACCGGCTCCATGCGCCTGCCCGGCCCGCTCTGGGACGAGCGGCTGCGACGGCCCACCGACATCTACCCCGAGCGCGCCGCCGACGGCCCGCACCGGCCGCCGCTCCGCGACGACGGCGGCGTCGAGGTCCGCTCGATCTTCCTGCACGTCGACACCGACGAGGGGATCACCGGGACCACCGCCGTGCTGTCGGAGCAGCAGGCGCACACCGTCGCCACCCTGCTGCGCCCGCAGTTGCTCGGGGCCGACCCGCTGGCCGCCGAGCGCATCTGGGACCTCGGGTACCGCTCGATGATCCACGGCCGGGCGGGGACGGGCATGCTCGCCCTGTCCGCGGTGGACTGCGCGCTGTGGGACATCCGCGGGCAGTTCTTCGGTGTCCCCGCGCACGTGCTGCTCGGCGGCCCCACCCGCGCGGAGGCCCCCGCCTACGTCTCCACGCTGGGCGACTCGCTGGCCGCCGAGGACGTCGCCCGGCGTACCCGCGAGCTGGTCGCGGCCGGGTTCGGCGGGATCAAGTGGTTCCCCCGCCAGGGTCCGGGAGACGGACGCCGGGGGGTCGAGCGGGTGGTCGAGCTGGTCGCCACGGTACGGGAGGCCGGGGGTCCGGACCTGGACATCATGCTGGACGCCTGGAGCTCCTGGGACATCCCGTTCACCGTGGACGTCGCCCGCGAGTGCGCCCCGCTGCGGCTGCGCTGGATCGAGGAGCCGCTGCCCGCCGACGACACCGCCGGGTACGCCGCGCTGCGCCGCGACCTGGGCGGCCTGGTCCGGATCAGCGGCGGCGAGCACGAGTACACCCGCTGGGGCATCGCCCGCCTGCTCCGCGAGGACCTGCTCGACCTCTACCAGGCCGACCCGCACTGGGGCGGCGGCATCAGCGAGATGGTCAAGATCTCCGCGCTCGTCTCGGCCGCCGGACGGCAGTTCATCCCGCACGGGCAGTCCCTGCAGTGCAACGCCGCGCTCACCTTCGCCGCGAGCCCGGCCGTGATCCCCGAGATGGAGTACCTGGTCCGGCTCGGCCCGCTCTACCAGCACTTCCTCACCGACCCGATCGCCCCCGTGAACGGCCGCGTCGCCGCGCCCGTGACGCCCGGGCTGGGCATGCGCCTGGCCGGGGACCGTGTGCTCGACGCCCGCCCGCTCTGACCTTCGCCGAGGAGAAACATGATCATCACCTGCCTGTCGGACTATGACGAGGAGCTGGTCCGCCGGCTCGCCGGCACCGGCGACGCGGAGATCCGGATCGCGTCCCGGACCGGCGGCCAGGCCGACGTGGCCGCCCTGGTCGAGGACGCGGACATCGTGATCGCCGACGCGGCCCGCCACTACGTGCTGGACGCCGCGGCCATCGACGCCATGCGGCGCTGCCGGTTCATCCAGCAGCCCGCGGTCGGGCACGACACCGTGGACGTCGCCAGGGCCGCCGAGCGGGGCATCCCGGTGGCCAACGCCCCCGGCTACAACGCCGCCGCCGTCGCGGACTGGACGATCATGGCGATGCTCGTCGTGCTGCGCGGCGGCCTGGCCGCCGACGCCTCCCTGCGCGGCGGCGGCTGGGCCGCCCGGCCGCTCGGCGAGGAGCTGGGCGCGCGGACCGTCGGCCTGGTCGGCATGGGCGCGGTGGCCAGGGCCGTCGCCGCGCGGCTGCGCGGGTTCGGCGCGGCCGTGCTCTTCAGCGCGCGCACCCCGCGCGAGGTCGAGGGCGCGCGGCAGGTGGAGTTCGGCGAACTGCTCGCCACCGCGGACGTCCTCAGCCTGCACCTGCCGATCACCGAGCGGACCCGCGGCCTGATCGGCCGCGCCGAGCTGGCCGCCATGCCCGAGGGCGCGATCCTGGTCAACTCCGCGCGCGGCGGCCTGGTCGACCACGACGCGCTGGCCGAGGGACTGCGCGCGGGCCGGCCGGCCGCCGCCGCGCTGGACGTCTTCGACCCCGAGCCGCTGCCCGGCGACTCCCCGCTGCGCGGGCTGGACAACGTCTACCTCTCCCCGCACATCGCGGCGGGCACCTGGCAGGCCAGGTCCCGCGTGCGCGCCATGGTCGGGGAGAACCTGCGCAGGGTCATCGCAGGCGAGCGCCCGCTGTACGTCGTGAACGCTCATGACCAGGCCATCCAGTCCAGCGCCGCGGCGGCCGTCCAGGACTGATTGCGGCTGCCGAGCGCCTGCCCGGACATCGGGTCGTAGTACTCGGCGAAGCTGAGGTCGCCGAGCTGGCGCAGGGCCTCCTCGCGGAGCCGTCCGGCCAGCTCGGCGCCGCCCTGCCGCCGCGCCGCCCAGCTGAACAGCCAGGTCATCACCGGCCACTGCGGGCCGCGCCAGTACCGCCTGCGGTCGAACTGCGGCGCCGCGGGCGAGGTGCTGGGCGGTACGGCGTGCCGCAGCTCCCGGTGGCCGCACCAGTCGGGCCCGAGCAGGAGTTCCCGCTGGCGGGCCAGGACGTCCGCGTCCGCGCCGCTGATCAGCGGGGCGAACCCGCTCAGCGTGGCGGAGTGCAGCAGGCGGCCCGACCGCAGGTCGCGGTCGGTGGCCAGCCCGGTCTCGGGGTCCACGGCGGCGGCGACCCCGGCGCGGAAGCGGGCGGCCACCGCCAGCATCTCGTCGGCGTCGTCGCGGTGGCCGAACTCCTCGGCCAGCTCGCCGATGATCTCGGCGGCCAGCGCGAGCAGCGCGGAGAAGAAGACGTCGGCGACGTGGAAGTCGATCGTCTTCCTGATCGCCTCCTCGTCGTAGCGGACGGCCACCATCTGGTCCACCAGCCAGATGTAGCGGCGGTACTCCTCGTCGGTGGGCCGCTGCCGGACCTCGCCCACGTGCCGGGTGTCGGTACGCGTGAAACGTTCCATCTCGCCCGGCACCACGCGGGAGTAGGGGAAGTCCCAGCGCGGCGAGTTGTCCATCCCGGACTCCCAGCTGTGGTGGATCTCCACCAGGCCGTGGCCCTCGGGGTCACGGCTCTCCGCCAGCCAGCGGTGCCAGGCCAGCCAGCCGGGCAGGGTGGCGGCCACGAAGTCCTCCGCCGTGCGCCGGTCGGACCCGCCGCGCCTGCGTCCTTCCTGAAGGATGCACGCCAGCGCCACGCTATGTACGGGCGGCTGACAAATTCCCGACGTCCGTAATGCCGGCGGATCGATCGCCAGCTCGCTCCGCCAGCGCTCGGGGCCGGGGAAGTAGGCCGAGGGGCGGTCGAACACGATGTGCGGGATCATCCCGCTCGGCCACTGCGCGGCCAGCAGCGACGTCATCTCCGCGACGGCCCGCGGCACCGAGAGCCGGGAGATCCCGACCGCGACGAACGCGGTGTCCCAGCTCCACTGATGCGGATAGAGGTCAGGGGAGGCGACGGTGAGATGGCCGAGATCGTTGCCGCGCAGCACGGCCGCGGCGGCGTCCGCCAGAGCGGCCGTCATGGTCTGCCGTCGGTGTCGCGCGGACCAGGCGTTGGGAAAGTTACGGCGGGGGCGGGCAAGAAATCTCCCTTTTGATGCCAAGATTCTGTATGGTCGTCGAACATAATCAGGTCGATCTCGCCGGTCAAGAGCATGGCCGCACCACATGAAGGAGAATGTGGGTCCGTGACGGTCTTTCGGCACCCCGACCCCCCGGCCGCTCCGCCGGCGCCGGCCACGAGCGGCCCGGCCTCCCCCGGTCACCTGCTCGAACTCATCCGCACCCGCCCGGGGTGGACCCGCCAGCAGTTGCTCAGCGCCACCGGCATGTCCAGGACCACCCTGTTCGAGCGGCTGGACCAGCTCTTCAGGGCGGGCCTCGTCTACGAGTCCGGCTCCACCGGATCATCGGTGGGCCGCCCGGCCCAGCGGCTCAGGTTCGACGACCGCAACCGGGTCGCGCTCATCCTGGACCTCGGCCAGGCGCACGGCCGCATCGCGATCGCCGACCTGTTCGGCCGCACGCTGCGGATGGAGACGCTGCGCCTGGACATCTCCCGCCCGCCCGGCGAGCTGCTGCCCAAACTTCTGGACCGCGCCGACAAGCTGCTACGCGTGGACGAGGAGGCACAGGTCGTCGGGATCGGCATGGGCATCCCCGGCCCGGTGGACGTGACCACCGGGCGGCTCGGCGCGAGCACCACCATGCCGGGCTGGGAGGGCTACGCGATCGAGGAGACGGTCCGCGCCCGCTGGGACGCGCCGCTGCTGATCGAGAACGACGCCCGCGCCTTCGCCCTCGGCGAGGCGTCGGCGAGCGGCGAGCGGGGGGTGCTGCTGGCGGTCAAGTACGCCACCGGCATCGGCGCCGGGATCGTCGTGGACGACCGGGTGATCGGCGGCGCGGACGGCGCGGCGGGCGACATCGGGCACATCAGGGTCACCGACGACGGCCCGCGCTGCCGCTGCGGGCGGCGCGGCTGCCTGGCCGCCTGGGCCTCGGGCAGGGCGCTGCTCGACCAGCTCGCCGGGCACGGCGTGCACACCCTTGAGGACATCGTGCTGAGCGCGAACGCCCAGCACCCCGACGTGATCGCCGCCCTGAAGGAGGGCGCGCGGCGGCTGGGACGGGTGCTCGCCACGCTGGCCGCCACCCTCAACCCGAGCACGCTGGTGCTCGGCGGAATCATCGGCCAGTTGCCGATCGTCGCCGACGAGGTGGGCCGCCGGGTCAGGGCCGACGCGGTGGAACGGGCCACCCGGCGGTTACGCGTCGTCCCCGCCAGGAACGGCGACGAGAGCGCCACGCTCGGGCTCACCCTGATGGTCGCCAAGCACGTCTTCTCCCCGGCGGCGATCGACACCATGCTGGGGGTCTGAGGTCCTATTGGAACGCGCCGCCCAGGCGGGCGGCCAGGCCGGTGTTCCTGCGCCCGCCGAGCCGCCGCGCCGCCGACGTAAGGGCCTCCCGGCCGCCGACCAGCACCACCCATGACCGCGCCCTGGTCACCAGCGTGTAGAGCAGCCTGCGGCGCAGCATCGCCGTACCCGCCTCGGCCACGATCGGCGCCACCACGAAGGGGTACTCGCCGCCCTGGGAACGGTGCACGGTGATCGCGTAGGCGTGGGTGAGGTCGTCCAGCTCGCCGAAGGCGTACTCGACCTCCCGCCCGTCGTCGGTACGGATCTTCACCACGCGCTCGGGCACATCGACCTCGGTGACGGTGGCGGTCTCGCCGTTGAAGACGCCCTTGTCGTAGTTGTTGCGGATCGGCATGACGCGGTCGCCCGGCCGGAACACCGCGGGCCCGGCCCAGTGCTCCGGCAGGCCGTCCCGCGCCGGGTTGAGCCGTTCCTGCAGCCTGCGGCCGATCTCGACACTGCCCGCCGCGCCCTTGCGCACCGGGCACAGCACCTGGACCTGCCCCGGGTCCACGCCCTGCTTGCGGGGGATCGCCTCGGTGGCCAGGTGGACCACCCGCCGGGCGACCGCGTCGGGGTCGTCCAGCTCCTCGAACCAGAACCCGCCGCCGCCCGGTGGCCTCGGCAGCTCCCCCGCCCGGATCAGGTGGGCGGCGGAGATGATGCCGCTGCCGCTCGCCTGGCGGAAGACGTGCGTCAGCCGGACGCGCGGGATCTCCGGCACCCGCAGCACGTCGTCCAGCACGTTGCCGGGGCCGATGCTGGGGAGCTGGTCGGCGTCGCCGACCAGCAGCAGGTGGCTGCCCGCGGGGACCGCCGAGGTCAGCCGGGTGGCCAGGTGCAGGTCCAGCATCGACGCCTCGTCCACCACGATCAGGTCGGCCCGGGCGGGCGAGTCCTGGAACAGGGTGCCCTCCTCCGGCTCGCCGCGGCGGGCGAGCATCCGGTGCACGGTCATCGCGGGCAGCCCGGTGGCCTCCGACAGGCGCTTGGCCGCCATGCCGGTCGGCGCGGTCAGCGTCACCGTGCCGCCCATCGCCCGTACGGTCGCCGCGATCACCCGTACCGTGTGGCTCTTGCCGCAGCCCGGCCCGCCGGTGAGCACCGAGACCGTGCTGGTCAGCGCCAGGTTGACGGCGGCGCGCTGGTCGTCGTGCAGGGTCTCGTCCTCCGCGTACGGGCGCATGGGGAGAGTGGAACGGGCCCGGCACAGCCGGGCGAGCTGCGCGGCCAGGGCGGTCTCCCTGGCGTGCTGCTCCTTGATGTAGACCACGGCCTGCCCGGGGACGGCGGGCGAGGGCTCCACGACGATCCGCTTCTCCGCGGTCAGCGCGTCGATCGCGGCGCGGATCAGGTCCTCGTCCTGCTCGACCAGCCGGGCGGCGGCGGCAAGCAGGACGGGCATCGGCACGAAACAGTGCCCGTCGCGGGCGGCGGCGGCCTCCAGCCGGTCCAGCACCCCGGCCCTGATCCGGCGGGGGTCGCGCTCGGGCACCCCTGAGCGCAGCGCGATCCGGTCGGCGGTGTGGAAGGCGATCCCTCTGACCTGGCCGATCAGCCGGTAGGGGTCGCCGGTGAGGATCCGCGCCGACTCCTCGCCGTAGACCTGGTAGATCTTGGCGGCGAGCAGCGGGCTGATGCCGAGCCCCTGCAGAACGATCATCAGGGCGGCGATGGCCTTCTGCTCGGCCCAGGCGGCGACGATCTGCGCCTGCCGGGTCGCGCCGATGTTGATCACCTCGCGCAGCCGGGCCGGCTCGGTGTCGATGACCTCCAGGGTCTCCTCGCCGAAGTGGCTGACGATGGCGTGCGCCAGCCTCGGGCCGATCCCGCGGACCAGGCCGGAGCCGAGGTACAGGGTGATGGCCCGGACGGTGGAGGGCACCACCCGCTCGCACTCCTTGACCACGAGCCGGTCGCCGTGCCGCTGGTGGCGCTCCCACTCGCCCGCCAGCCGCAGCGTCTCGCCGGGCTGCACCCCGGCCAGCGGGCGGCCGGAGGCCACGAAGCCGGGCCGGTCATCGGCGGTCATCCGCGCGACCGTGTAATCGTCGTCGGCCACGAACACCAGCCGCTCGACCGTCGCCTGCACAGCCGTCAGCACGGCCCACCCCGGTTTCCCGACATCACGCGTCACTCCACCGCCGGACAATACCCAAGCCGCCCGACACTCCGATTGTCGTCTCGTAGACCACGTAAGGGCTATAAGCTTGTTTGATCGGTTACCGGATCGGGGGGGGAGTGGCGTGCGGATCTCCATCCGCGACTATGCGGCGGGCGCCGCCGTGGCGACCGAGCTGGTCAACGGGTCGCCGTCGGTGCGTGGCGCAGCCGGTGAGGCGCTGCCCGATCCGGCGGCGCTGGCGGAGTTCCTGGCCGGGCACGATGTACCGCTCGACGCCCCGGGGGCACGCAACCCCACCGTCAATGACCTGCACCAGGTGCGTCTGCTGCGCCGCGAGGTGCGCGCGGTCCTTGAGGCGGCGACGGAGGACGACGCGGTGGCGGCGGCGGGCGTACTGGCGGGCTGGGCGGGGCTGGCCCCGGTGCTGGGGCGCGACGCCGAGGGCGGGTGGCGCTGGGAGGTGCCGACCCGGGCGGGTGCCCCGCTGGTCGCCGAACTGGCCGCGTTCGTCGGCATCGGCCTGCTGGGCGTCGTACGGACGCTGGGCCACGACCGCTTCCGCGCCTGCGCCGCCCCGGGCTGCCGGGGCGTCTTCGCCGACACCAGCAGGGCCGGCCGCCGCCGCTACTGCACCCCCGACGCCTGCGGCAACCGCGTCAACGTCGCCAACCACCGCGCCCGCCGAACCTCCGAGCCCAAGGAAGCCTCCCCCCGATGACCCACCACCCAACCGCCCCACACGGAACGGCTCACCCCACGCCGGTAGATCGCCATCTCGGCGGCCTCGGCGATCGCTACACGCCGGATCCCTTCGGCCGTTTCGAGGCGGCGCTCCCGGGGCGGCGGTTTCGCCACCCAGGCCGGCCTACCGGCCGTCGATGCCATGGCTGCTCCGTGACGTCCGGTGGGGTTGGGAGTTTTCATCGTCTGAACACCCATCACTCCCGAACAAGATCAAACCCCCCGTGCCGCTCGCCCACCAAACGGCCCCACGCCCGACGTAGCAGGGCTCACCCCACGACCACCCAACCGAACGACCCGCCGCTACCAGGCGCGATCTGACCCCCGAACCGCCCCCACCACCGAACGACTCCAGGCCCCGCACAGAACGGCTCACTCCCATGACCACCCCACCGAACGACCCGCCGCTGCCAGGCGCGATCGAACTCCCGGACGGCTCCTGGGTCCGCGGGCGGGGGCTGCGCCGGCCGTTGCCGGGCGGTCCCGCGCCTGACGCCGGTCTTTACCTCGGCTCGCGCGGGCTTCGCCGCCGTCACGACGACGGTCTGCGCTGGCCGCATGAGTGGCTCGACTGGCCCGACTTCCTGCTCCCCCGTGACCCGGCCGAGGCCGTCAGGCGCATCCGCGCCCTGCACGCCCAGGCCCGGGCGGGCGCGGCGGTCGAGGTCGCCTGTGGTGGCGGGGTCGGCCGTACCGGTACGGTCATCGCCTGCCTGGCCGTGCTGGCGGGCCTGTCCCCCGCCGACGCCGTCACCTGGACCCGCGA
Organism: Spongiactinospora rosea; assembly: GCF_003315795.1. GTDB lineage: Bacteria > Actinomycetota > Actinomycetes > Streptosporangiales > Streptosporangiaceae > Spongiactinospora > Spongiactinospora rosea. Next base: position 99,774 of record NZ_QMEY01000005.1, on the reverse strand, counting down.
ACACCACCACCCCCGCGCCATCGAAACCCCCTGGCAACGCCGCTGGGTCCACCGCTTCCCCCGCAAGCCCACCCCACCATGACCCGGCGTGCCCTGGTGGGATGGGCGTCGCAGGGCGGTCAACCGCCGCGAGAGCCTGCGGGGGTGGGTAGAGCGCGCATGGGGACGTTCCTGACGAAGAGGGTCTCCACCGCGGCGAGCGCCCAGCGCATCCGCTGGACCGCGGTGTCCGGATAATCGCCATAGACCGCGGCGACCTCTCCGGCGCATCCTCTGGTGCCCCCGTGCGCGCGCACCGCCGTACGGATCGCCTGGACCGCCTCCTCCGCGCTGGGCAGGCCCGACGCGGAGAGCGGACTGACGAACAGCGCCTCGGCTCGCGCGGCGTGGAGCAGGTCGGTTGCATGTGACATGACCGGCACTTCCCTTCCTCTCTCGGTCGCGCTGCGAAGTGCACGCATCTTTACAGAGCCAGGACACAGGGGTCCTGATACACGGAAAAGGGAACCGCGTACGGCAGGGTCAGACCGCCGAACCCGCCCGCCCCGGCGACCGGCCCGGGACGGCGGGCCGGTCGAGCAGCCGGCGCAGTCGTTCCAGGCAGCGGGCCCGGTGCGGCCCGACGCTGCCCACCGACGTCCCCAGCCGCTCGGCGATCTCGGTGTACCTGGGCGGCGGGTCCTGCATGAGCAGGGCGAGCAGCAGCCGGCACGGCTCGGGCAGCCGGGCGAACGCGGCGCGCAGCGCGATCCGGCGCTCGGCCGTCGTCAGCTCCTCCACCAGCGCCGACGCCTCGTCCGCCGCGGGCGCCGGAGCGGAGGATCGTTCCAGGTCCGCCCGCCGCCTGGTCGTGTCCACGACCCTGCGGCACTCCCGGTGCGTCGTCGTCGTCAGCCAGCCGGGCAGCGCCGCCGGGTCCCGCAACGGCAGGTGCCGCAGCAGGCTCAGCCACACCTCCTGGCTGACGTCGTCGATGTCGGGACGCCGCAGGTCGTACCCCCTGGCGATGGCCCAGACCAGCGAGATGTAGCGATCGACGAGCCGGTTCCACGCCTCGCGGTCACCGTCCCCGGCACGGCCCATGAGTTCGACGACGGACAGGTCATCACACATCGCGCCCCTCTCCCCGGCGGGCCTCGCGTCCGGGCCCGCCGCGCCTCCAATGACGACAGAGGGACGCGGCCATGGGCTGATACCTGAGCCGTGATGTCAATTACGCTGACCGATCGCGGTGACGCCGTGCCCCCCTGCACGGCGTCCGCGCCCGCCTCACGCCCTGCGAGGTGTGACCGTCCGGGTGTGCACCCCCGGCGCGCCGGACTGGTCCTTGCGGGCCCCGGTGGTGTAGACGGCGGTGACCACGAGCGCCCGGTCCGTCACCAGGTCGAGTACGCCGAGCGTGGGCGTGCCGGGGTCCAGGCGTACGGCCTCGCCCAGGGCGCAGCAGTCGTCCATGGTGGCCTCGCCGGGCTCCAGCCGGATCCGCGCGAACGGCTTCGCCGCCACGGCACGCGGCTCGCGGCCCACCGCCTTGCCGTTCAGCAGCACGGGGGCGAACCGCTTCTCCACCACGACCGGGCACGGCCCCGGGTTGTAGAGGGTGACCGCGGTGGCGTACCGGCCGGAGGCGACGGTGGCGCACTCCCGCTCGCCGACCGGGCCCTGCGCGCCGCACAGCACCTCCACCACGTGGTGGTACCGACACGCCGGGACGGCGATCCGCACCGGCTTGGCGGCCACCACCGCCCCGTCGGCGACGACGTCCAGCGACCCGCTGAACACCTGGGGGTCCTCCGCGCACCCCACCGTGCCCGCCCAGGCGACGTCGAACGCGAGCCGGTGCTCGGTGTCGCCGGGCAGCGGGCCGTACCCGCCCGCGGGCGACACGCCCCGGACGAACCCGGCGATCGACGCGCTCGGGACCAGCCTGACGTTCCCCGTCGAGGTCACGGCCTTCCTGATCAGCTCGGCCAGCGTGGGGATGATGTCGGCCGCGTTGCCGGCCACGTGCGCGCCGCCGGTGGCCGCGGTGATCCGGGTGGCCTGCCCCGGAGATCCTCCTATCGTGCACACCGTGTAGTTCCCGGCGTCCGCGGCCGGGTCGTCGTCCAGACCCGCCGGGTAGAAGCCGGTGATCGTGCTGACCGCGACCACGATGATCTCCGCCGCCCGCAGCGCCGCGGTCGCGCTCGCCTCGGTCACGTCGGCCGCGGCGCCGGAGATGGCGGCGCACACCGGGTCGTGCCCCGGGGCGTCCCCGAACCAGGCGACGATCCGCCTGGCGCCGGGCCGCCAGCCGATCGCGGGGTCGGCGGCCAGCCGATCCAGCGCGAACAGTTGCGCCTCCGACCCGTCACCGCCGCCCGCCGCCACCCAGGTGAGCACCGCGTTGCGCACGTTCACCAGGTCGGTGGTGGGGGCGAGCTGCGGCTGGAAGGCGTACGCGGCGGGGTCGGAGCCGAGCGGGAAGTCCCGGTAGTTCCCGACGCCGAAGGCCACGTCGAAGACCGAGGGGTCCAGTGCGGTGAGGATGGAGTCGATGCCCGCCTGGACGGCGGCGAGCACCGGGCTCATGCTCCCCGTGGTGTCGGCGAGCAGGTAGACATCGGCCTTGGGCTTGACGCCGGAGACCGGCACCGTGACCGTCACCCGCTCGGCGAGTTCGGCGCACTCGCGCAGCACCAGGTCGTTGGCGGGCGGCTCGACGGTGACCGGCGCGGCCCGCAGTTCCGGCGCGGGGCGCTCGGCGGCGGCCGGGGCGAACAGCGCGCGCCCGGCGGCCACCTCCAGGCCGGTGAGATCGTGTTCCTGGCCCTCCTCGTCGAGTACGGCCGATTCGACGCCGTTGGGCCGTGCCGCGGACACCGCCCAGTAGCGCCGGACGACACGGCCGTCGGGCAGCCGCTCGCTCTGCTCGGCGACCACGCGCGACTCGGCGTCGCCGGTCCGGCTCGCGAGCAGATCCCGCGCGGCGGCCCGGAGGTCGTTCGGTTCCATCATGGCGTCCCTTCTTCATGGGAACCGGTACGACTGCACGGAGGGTCCGCGACGATGATTGATACACCCCGGATCGCCTCGGATTCAGGTAGCGACCTCCGCCACGAGGGCGGCGAGGGTGGGGCCGAGCGGTGCGTCGAGGGTCACCATGGCCTCGGCGTCGCCGCGGGTGGCGCCCTGGTTGACGATCGCGATGGGGATGGCGAGTTCGGTCGCGCGGCGGACGAAGCGGTACCCGGACATCACGGTCAGGGACGAGCCGAGGACCAGGAGCAGGGCGGCGCGCTCGGTCATCGTGTAGCACTCCTGCACGCGTACGCGCGGCACGTTCTCGCCGAAGAAGATGACGTCGGGTTTGAGCACGCCGCCGCAGCCGCCGCAGTCCACGATCGTGAACGTCCCCACTAGGTCGTCGTCGAGGACGGCGTCCCCGTCGGGGTTGATCTCGGCGGTCGCGGACTCCCAGCCGGGGTTGGCGGCGGCGAGCCGCAGGTGCAGGGCATGGCGGGGGCTGCGCTCGCCGCAGGACAGGCAGCGGACGCGGTCCAGGCCGCCGTGCAGCTCGACGACGCCGCTCGCGCCCCCGGCCTGGTGCAGGCCGTCCACGTTCTGGGTGATGATCCCGGCCACCAGCCCGTGGCGCTGCAACTCGGCGACCGCCCGGTGGCCGGTGTTGGGCAGGGCCCCGGTGATGTGCCGCCAGCCCAGGTGGCTGCGCGCCCAGTAGCGCCTGCGGGCCGCCGCGCTGCCGATGAACGTCTGGTACGTCATCGGGCTGGCCGGTCGCTTCCGCCCGCTCTCACCGCGATAGTCAGGTATGCCGGACTCGGTGGACAACCCCGCACCGCTCAGCACGACGACCCCGCCGCCGGCCACCAGGTCGGTCAGGAGCGCGAACGTCGAGCCCGTTTTCGCCGCCGTGTGAATCACCCTTCCATGGTGCCCGATCGCCGGGCGGGAGAACTGTCGGGGATCTCTGCTGAGATGGTGGCGAGGTCGTCCGGAGTAAGGGAGCGTCACGTGGACCGCGCGGGCTGGAAGCCGTTCTTACGTCGCTGGAGCGAGGAGTGGCTGTCGGCGCGCGAGCCCGGCACGCCGCGTCCGTTCGAGGAGCCGATCACCGCCCCCCGTCTGGGCTTCCCGCCCGCCACAGAGGATGAGGTGGCTGCGGCGGAGGCGCGGCTGGGGTGCGCGCTGCCGCCGTCCTTGCGGGAGTTCCTGCTGGTCAGTAACGGATGGCAGGACCTGGGCGACTTCGTCTGCAGCCTGCGCGCCGCCGATGAGCTGGGCTGGGTGCGCGACCTCGAACCTCACTGGATCGACGCCTACGAAGACGAGGCGATCGAGCGGTCGCTGCTGGTCTCCCTGGAGGCCGACTCCGCCATCGTCTTTCTCGACCCGATGGACGTGGACGAGCGGGGGGAATGGGCCGCGTACTGGCTGGCGTCGTGGTCCGGAAGCGGCCCCGAGCGGCACGGCTCGTTCTTCGAGCTGATGTACGACCTGTACGCGCGCTTCCACGCGCTGCATCGCCCGTCGAGCCCCACCTCCCGCGAGTGGGACGCGAAGATCGAGCGGGCCCGGCAGGCCGCGCTGGCGGGCGAGATCGATGGGCCGCTCGCCACGCTGGCGGAGGCCGGGCGGTTCGGCCGTGACCGGGCCTGGGTGCTGCGGTTCCAGATGCTCGTCATGCTCCGCCGCCCGGACGCGCCCATGGAGATCCGCCTCCCGCTGTCACGCCCCGCCGAGCCCGCCTGGTCCGTGGACGACGCCTTGCTGATGGCCGAGATCCTGCCGGTGCTGCACGCCGCGCACGAGCGCACTCCGGCGGGCACGCTGTCCATGCTGTCGTTTCTCACCGACTACGGTTCGGACCACGTCAGGCGGCTGATCATGGACTACCAGGCGCGGGCCGCCGAACCCGGCTTCCGGGTGCGCCTCGGCCCGCCGGACTTCGAGTCGGCCGTCCGCGCCGCCGTCACCGCCCCGGACCCGTCACCGGCCCTGCACGAGGCCCTTGGGTCGTGGCGTCCGCTGAACGACGACCACATCGCCCCGATCAGCCTGCTGGCCGATCCTCGGATCGCCCCATTGATCACCCCGGACCTCGGCCGCCGGATCCTCGCCACCCCACGCGGAAGGGACGGGAGGCCGATCGCCGGCTAAACGGCGCTGGAGGTCCGCGTGGTCGCCGTCTCCACCGCGATCACGTCCTGCACCAGCTCCACCGCGAGCCGGGCGTTCTCGTCGGTGCTGAGGGTGGAGCCCGAGGTGAAGAGGCCGTTGATGATCAGCAGGATGCGGTCGGCGAGGCGCTGGGGATCGGCCGCGGAGGTGCGCCGGGCCAGCTCGCAGATCTGCCCGCGTACCGCACTGAAGTGCTCCAGTGCCGTGCGGTGCACCGGGTGCCCCTCCTCGGGGAACTCGGCGTAGGTGTTGCGGATCGGGCAGCCGCGGGGCCCTGGAACGCTCCTGCCGACCACGCGGACCAGCTCGACCAGTTGTTCCTCCGGCCGCTCGCCCACCTCGACCGCGGCGGCGAAGCTGCGCTCCCAGCTGCCCTCGCAGCGGTGCAGGTAAGCGGTGACCAGCTCGTCCTTGCTGCCGAACTCCCGGTAGAGCAGTTGCTTGCCGCAACCCGCCGCGTCGATGATGCGCTGCATCCCGACGGCATGGACGCCATAACGGTCGAACAAGTCGGTCGCGGCGTCGAGAATGCGTTCACGCACGCTGGCGGACGGTTGCCGAGCCATATCGCGATAATAGCAGACCAATCAGTCCGGCCTGCCGCGAAAGGCCGGGCGAGGGCCGCCTGACCGGCCGTATCGGACCCCCGTGGCCGCCCGTAGTTTAACCGCCGCCGCATGGCCCACGGCCGATCACCGGCCTAGCATCGGTTCCGAATGTCGCCCCGCGAGATCCACCAGGCGGCGGTCGGCGAACCGGCGAGTGGATGGAGTACCCCGGCATGGTCCAGGAAGAACGGACTTTCTCCCAGGCGGATTATGATTTCGACGCGCTGTACGCGGGCCGCGCCACGTTCGAGGGCTCAGAACCGGGCACGGGGTTCATCCCCTGGGACATCGGCGAGCCGCAGCCCGTGGTGGTGGAGCTGGCCCGGGCGGGAGGCTTCCGGGGCAAGGTGCTCGACGCGGGCTGCGGCCTCGGTGAGAACGCGATCATGCTCGCCGCCGCCGGTCTGGACGTGACCGGGGTGGACGGCTCGCCGAGCGCGATCGAGCAGGCCGCGCGCCGCGCCGCCGAGCACGGCGTCCAGGCGTCGTTCAAGGTGGCCGACGCGACGGAGTTGCGCGACATCGGGACCGGTTTCGCGACGGTGCTGGACAGCGGCCTCTACCACTGCCTGAACGGCGAGCAGCGGTCGGCGTACGCCGCCGCGCTGCACCGGGTGAGCCGGCCGGGCGCCACGCTGCACCTGTTCTGCTTCGCCGAGTCCGTCCCGGCGGGGACGCCGATCGCCCAGGAGGTGCTGGTCAGCGCGAACGACCTGCACACCCACCTGGACCGGCACTGGGAAATCGAGGCAATCACCGAGACCGCCTTCGCCACCGGGTTCACCCGCGAACTGCTCACCGCGATGTGGGAGGCGGGCGCGCCGGACGTCGTCGCCGCGCCCGACCAGGACGGGCTGCGGGTGGACGAGCGCGGGCGCGTGCTGACGCCGATGTCGCACGTCCGCGCCCGGCGCAGGTGACCTGCGGTCAGAGGGCCCCGGCGTCGTGCGCGGTGTACACGGTGGGATAGATCGGCCGGAAGCCCAGCTCGCGGCGGATCTTCGCGGTGTCGACGATGCCCTCCCAGGGGTCGGCCTCACCTTGGTCCGCCGCCGCTTCGGCGGCCGGTTCGCCGTTGAGCCGCCGGAGTTCCAGATGGGTGACGGGCGCGTCGTCGGCCACGTTGTACGTCCGCCCGTCCACCCCGTCGGCCTGGAGGGCCCGTATCAGGGCCTGGCCGACGTCGGCGTGGTGGACCAGGTGCAGGCGCTTGTGCGCGGGCCAGTCGCTTGCCCAGGCCAGCGATTCGGCCAGGTGCGGATCGCCCTCGCCGTACACGAACGCCAGCCGCACGATGCGCACCGGCAGCCCCTCCGTCCGATGCAGCCGCAGCAGCGCCTGCTCCGCGGCCACCTTGCTGGTCGTGTAGGCCCAGCCGGGCGGCACCGGCTCGTCGGCCTCCCGAGCGGGCCGCCCGCGGCCGGGGCCGTACACCAGAGTGGTGCCGACGCTGACGAAGCGCGAGACGCCCGCGCGGACGGCGGCCTCGGCCAGCGCGACGGTCGCGGTGCGGTTGACCGCGACCGCCTCCTCATCGCCGACCTCGCGAAACGCCGCGCCGAGATGGACGACCGCGGCCACGCCCTTGAGCGCGGCCACGAGCGCCCCGTCATCGCGCAGGTCGCCGGCGACGACCTCGGCGCCGAGCCGGGCGAGCGGCTCGGCGCGCCGCGGGTCACGGGCCAGGACGCGGACGGGCTCGGCCCGCCGCAGCAGGCGGGGAACGAACCGGCTGCCGACACGACCGGTCGCACCGGTCACCAGGATGGTCATCGGGGTCTCCTGAAAAGGGGCCACTGAATGGGCCGGCATCCGGTCCGCCGCGGTCGGGGAAATGCTTCAGAACGCTACCAGGGCCAGTGCCAGCCGTCGTTGTCGGGAACCACCCAATAATGGTCGAGAACGACCCTCGCAAAGTACCAGCGATCGCCTCTGCGGACGTACTCGTCGGAAAACTGGCCGATGCTGCTGAACGCCATGCTGTCCTTGTTGAACCTGATCTGCTCCTCGAAGAAGCACACCCCCGTGGCGGTCTCCCCGTCAAGGACGCGGACCTGGTGCCCGTGCACGAAGTTCTTCAGTGAGATGGCGCTGGCATTGCGCATGTCCCGGATCTGCTCAAGGAGCCGGCTGTAATAGTCCCTGACCTCCGTGCTCCCGTGCGCCTGGCCGTACTCGCCATAGTCGAGATGCGCCTCATCGGTGAACAGCGCGGCAAGGGCGTCCCATTCCTGATTGTTGAGGGTGCGATGGAACTCAGCGCGCAGGCTGGTGAGATCGCGTACGGCCTCCAGTTCCGCGACGCGTTTCGTGAGCTGCTTCAGTGTGCCGGCCGTATCCACATCGTCTGACATCCTGCTGCCTTTCGGATCAATGCCGCCCAGGCGAGGGACGGACCCGATCTCGGCGCGCGCGCGGCGCGGCCGGTGACATGCCAACGGTCGCAAGCGGGTGTGGTGGCCGCAAGGGTTCCCGCCCTGTTCTGTGGTACAGCCGAAGGGCCGGCCGCCGCCCTCGCGGTCAGGTGCCGACGGCGCGGGCGGCGGTCTTCGCGGTAGATTCCCCGCATTTCGGAAGCCCCGCCCGAAAACCTCGGACCGATCCGTCCCAAGCGGTGGTTCCGCCTTGACACACCTTCGCGACCGTACGGATAATTCCACTGCGGACCGATCGGTCCAGGCCCCGCCCGAGCCACCCGAGACACCGGGGGAAGCCGCTGCGGCGGTCCGCGCCGTCCCGTCCCTTCTCTCGTTCCCGGCCGACCAGGAGTGCCGTGTGACTACAGAAACGACATCCGCCCAGCCCGATTCCGAAGTGGTGTATCCACGCCGCTGGGCCGCGCTGGTCGTCCTCCTTGTGGCCTTCATGCTGGATTTGCTGAGCGTCACCATCGTCAATGTCGGGCTGTCCGCGATCCAGCGCGATCTCGGCGCGAGCCCGACCGATTTGGAATGGATTTCCGCCGCCTACCTGCTGTCCTTCGCCGTCGCATTGATCACCGCCGCCAGGCTGGGCGACCTGCGCGGCCGGAAGCTGGTCTTCATACTCGGAATCGTCGCCTTCGCGGTGGTCAGCGTATGGTGCGGAATCGCGCGCAGCCCGGGCGAACTGATCGCCGCGCGGGTGCTTCAGGGATTGGCCGCCGCCGCGATCGCCCCTCAGGTGATGAGCATTCTCTACACCATTTTCACCGGCCGGGAGCGCGCCACGGTCTTCGGCACGTTCGGGCTGGTCTCCGGGGTCACGCAGGCCGGAGGGCTGATCCTCGGCGGGGTGCTGATCACGGCGGACGTCGCCGGGCTGGGCTGGCGCATGATCTTCCTGGTCACCGTGCCGGTGGCGGTCGTGCTGATCCCGCTGGCGATCTGGCTGGTGCCGGAGAGCCGCGCGGCGGGCGGTGCCCGGCCCAGGTGGGGCGCGACCGGCGTGCTCGTCGCCGGGCTCGTCGCGGTCGTGTTCCCGCTGCTGGAAGGCCGTACCTACGGCTGGCCCGCGTGGATCTGGCTGCTGCTCGCCGCCGGTGTCCTGGCGGTGGTGGGGCTGGCGGTCTTCGAGCAGCGCGATCCGGCGCGGCGGGCGGGCGCGCTGCTGCCCGTGGCCCTGTTCCGCAACCGGACCGGCGCCGGTGGGCTGCTGGTGCTGCTGCTGTCGTTCTCGGGTTTCAGCGGCATCATGATGATCATCCCGCTGTGGCTGCAGGACGGGCAGCGCTACACCGCACTGAGCGCGGGCCTGGTCTCGATCGCGTTCGCCGCCGGTGGGCTGGTCATGGCGATGCCGACCGGGCGGCTCACGGTACGGTTCGGGCGGCTCATCGTGCTCGCCGGGTGCCTGCTGTCCGTGGTGGGCGGCGTCCTGCTGCTCGTCGCCGTGCAGGCCGCCTCGCCGGTCAGCGCCTGGTCGCTGGTGCCGGGCCTGTTCGCGCTCGGCGTCGGGATGACCCTGGTCATGCCGCCGCTGACCACGTTGTTCCTGTCGGCCGTGCCGCCCGAGTACGCCGGATCGGCCTCCGGTGTGTGGACCACCGGCCAGCAGTTCGGCAGCGCGCTCGGCGTCGCGGCGTTCAGCACGCTCTTCTTCACCGTCCTTGAGGGTTCCCGGGACTATCAGGGCGCGTTCACCACCAGCATGATCGCGGTGATGGCGGCCCTGGTGGTCAGCGCCGGACTGTGCTTCACCCTCGCGCCGAACCGGCGGCACGCCCCGTAGCCGCCTCCCCCGTGACCCGGCGCGGGACGGGTGCCTGGCTCAGGTCGTATCCGGCGACCGGGCCAGGCATTCGTCCGTGAACGCGAGCACGCCGAGATGGTAGTCACGGGCGGCGTGGCCGAGGCTGATGTTGTGCCCGGCGCCGGCCAGGTGCTCGGTACGGACGACGGGAGCGGCCAGCCGCGCCGTCATGGCCGCGACGGTCTGCGGGTCACAGCGCCACCAGCGTTCGTGCTCGGCGAAGGTGAACCGCACCGGGACCCGTACCTCACGGGCCACCTCCGGATACCGGTCGGGCCAGTCCGGTATCTCGGCCGCCTCCCTGGGCGGGACCGGCGCGGTGAGCCGCCTCGCGTGCTGGAAGGTCTCCGGTGGGTACAGGCGCAGCGGGCCCCAGCTGAAGGACCGGGTACGCCGCGCGTTCACCTCGCCGAGCAGCGCGCGGTCCACGGCCCAGCGGTCGCTGATCCCGGAGACGTCCACGCCGAGCAGCGCCGCCTCGCCGCTCCAGCCCGCCGCGACCGAGAGCGCCAGCTTGCCGCCGAGGGAGTGGCCGACGATGAAGAAGCCCGCCCCGGTGGGGTGGCGGCCGTGGTAGGCGGCGAGCGCCTGCCGGACACGGCTCGCCTGTTCGGCCAGCTCCAGGCCGTCGGGCACGGTGGCCGCGGAAAGCCCGTACCCGGGCCGGTCCAGCGCGAGCGCCGCGTGACCGCGCGCCGCCGCGAGCGTGAGCAGCGAGGCGGCCGGGTCGGCGGCGTTGTGGAAGTATCCGGCGCGCATGCCGGCGCCGTGCAGGGCGACGATCACGGCTTTCGGCGGGCCTGGCGGGAGCGCCAGAAGCCCGGAGAGCCGCAGACCGGCCGCGTCCACCTCCACGGAAGCGACCTGTACGTCGGGCGGGGACGAGGAAGACCGCGTCATGATGTCCTAGTCGTTGATCCGGCAGATGACGGCACCGGCCGAGACGGCCAGGCCCACCTCGGCGGACAGGCCGCTGACGGTGCCGGAGCGGTGCGCGTTGATGGGCTGTTCCATTTTCATGGCCTCCAGGACCACGATGGGCTGCCCGGCCTCCACCGGCTCGCCGTCCGCCACGGCGACCTTGACGATCGTGCCCTGCATGGGGGCGAGCAGCGCGTCCCCGGACAGCGCCGAACGGGACCTCTTCACCGCTCTTGGCCTGCTCCGCGCGCCGTCGTCGCCGATGGACGCGGCGGGCTCGCCGGTCAGGGCGGGCAGCGAGATCTCCACCCGCCGGCCGCCGACCTCGACCACGACGATCTCGCGTTCGGCCGGCTGCTCCCGGGCGAACGCGTCCTGCTCCTCGTAGGGGGCGATCCGGTTGTCGTATTCCGTCTCGATCCAGCGGGTGTGCACGCTGAACGGTGTGGCGTCGTCGGCGGGCACGAAGGCGGGGTCCTCCAGCACCGCCCGGTGGAAGGGCAGCACGGTGGGCATCCCGCCGACCTCGAACTCCGCCAGCGCGCGGCGGGCCCGGTCGACGGCCTGGCGGCGGGTCGCCCCGGTCACGATCAGCTTGGCGATCATCGAGTCGAACGCCTGCGGGATGGTCTGGCCCTGCGCGCACCCGGCGTCCACGCGCACCCCCGGCCCGGACGGAGGCCGCCAGCGGGTGAGGGTGCCGACCTGGGGCAGGAAGTCCCGGCCCGGGTCCTCGGCGTTGATCCGGAATTCGAGCGAGTGCCCGCGCGGCGCCGGGTCTTCGTAGCCGATGGCCTCGCCGTCGGCGATGCGGAACTGCTCGCGCACCAGGTCGATCCCGGTCACCTCCTCGGTGACCGGATGCTCGACCTGCAACCGGGTGTTGACCTCCAGGAACGAGATCGTGCCGTCCCGGCCGACCAGGAACTCGCACGTCCCGGCCCCCACGTACCCGGCCTCGGCCAAGATGGCCTTGGAGGAGGAGCGCAGCAGCTCCACCTGGGATTCGGTCAGGTACGGGGCGGGGGCCTCCTCGATGAGCTTCTGGTGGCGGCGCTGCAGGGAGCAGTCCCGGGTGGACACCACCACGACATTGCCGTGGGCGTCGGCCAGGCACTGTGTCTCCACGTGCCGGGGCCGGTCCAGGTACCGCTCCACGAAGCACTCGCCGCGCCCGAAGGAGGCGACCGCCTCGCGTACCGCCGACTCGAACAGATCGGGCACCTCCGCGAGGGTCCGGGCGACCTTCAGCCCGCGCCCGCCGCCGCCGAACGCCGCCTTGATCGCGATCGGCAGGCCGTGCTCGCGGGCGAAGGCCACCACCTCGTCGGCCGAGGTGACCGGGTCGGGGGTCCCGGCCACCAGGGGCGCGCCGACCTTCTGCGCGATGTGCCGGGCGGCGACCTTGTCGCCCAGCGCGGTGATCGCCCGGGGCGGCGGGCCGATCCAGGTCAGCCCCGCCTCGATCACGGCGGCGGCGAACTCGGCGTTCTCGGCCAGGAACCCGTATCCGGGGTGTACCGCGTCGGCCCCCGCCTGCCCGGCCACGTCGAGCAGCCTGCCGATGTCCAGGTAGGAGTCGGCGGCGGTGCGCCCGCCCAGGGCGTACGCCTCGTCGGCCAGCCGGGCGTGCGGCGCGTCGAGATCCGGCTCGGCGTACACCGCCACGCTGGTCAGGCCCGCGTCACGGCACGCACGGGCGATTCGGACCGCGATCTCCCCGCGGTTGGCGATCAGGACCTTGCGCACGTGAAGCCGCCCTCCCTACGTTTCGGTGAAATGGTGGCGAAAGCCGGTGAAGCGGGGCCGGAAAGAGGCGCCTCAGCGCCGCGCGAGAAGGTCCTCGGTGAGGCGGCGCAGGCGCGTCGCGGCCTGGGGGTCGAACGACCAGCCGTCCAGGCCGATGAAGCGGTCCTCCCACAGGGCGGTGAGCGGTTCGGCCGGCGGGTCGTCGATGACGGCCACGATCGGGACGATGGACTCCTCCGCCGACTTCGTGGCGCCCCTCTTCATCTCCTCGACCTGCGCCGCCGTCTCCGGGTCGAACTCGCCCGCGAGGCCGGTGCGCGTGCCGCCAGGGAACTGCAGCACGTAACGGATCCCCCGGTCACCGTGCTCCGCGGCCCAGGCGACGGCGAGGAGGTCGTTGAGCTTGCCGCCCTGGAACATCGCCTCCCAGCCGTCGTAGCCCTGCGTCAGTTCGAGGTCGTCCCAGTGGACGCGACCTGCCGAGATGCCGGGCCCGGCGACGTTGACGACCGCCGACGTCCCGGCCTTCTGCATCGGTCCCACCAGGCCGTGGCTCAGCAGGTACCGGCTCAGGTAGTACAGGGCGAACTGGTGCTCGAGGCCCTCGGCGGTGACCCGGCGGTACGAGCGGAAGAACCGCGCGCACAGCACCAGGGCGTCCACGGTCGGGAATATGTCGCCGGCCTCGCGAAGAACCCGCTCGTTCTCGCTGACCAGGCTGAGATCGGCCGGTATGAAGAAAACCCGCTTACCGGCCCCCTTCTTCTCCGACTCTTCGATGAAGCGGGCGCCCTTCGCCGGGTCCGGGGCGACGATGAGGACGCTGTCCCCGCGATCGCGACAGGCACGGGCCAGGGCCAGCCCGATACCGGACGTCCCGCCCGTTATGACAATGTTCTTCACGGAAATCCCTTCGGCCGCCAAGGCGGGGCCCAGCCCTCGCCGGCGTTCCGCCGCTAGTGGGTATAAGTGGTGGTCACAGCAATTCTCGCAGAGCTTTCAGGGCCGCCGCAAGAGATACGGACCGTTCGGTCCGTGACCTGTGGCGGAGCCGTAGGGACGTTGGGCTCGCGGACCGCATAGGGTTCAAGAATGGAATGCCGGAGCCGATCAAATAGGGGGCCGATGGTGGACCGACATAATTCGATCACGTTAGTCGGCAGGAGGGGCCGGAGCATAGTGGCGACGCCGGCGCAAGGGCCCGGCAGGCCGGATTGTCATCCGGCCGTCAACAACCGGCAAAGCGGCGGTGACACGGCGGGCGCGGCGGAGGCCGATGGCCGCACCCTCCCGCCGCCTGGCGGCGTCCGTGCCGCCTGGAACCGTGGGCGCGACGGCGCACCCGGCCGCCCGCGGCCGCGAACCCTCTGGTCAGAGGGGGTACGCCCGTTGCGCAGGACGTCCCACCGGGACACCGGACCGGCCCCACGGCCCTCGCCGAGGGCCGTTTCGCGGTCCAGGCGGCCGGCCGGGAAGGGGGCACCGGTCCGCGACGCCGACGCGACCGGCCCGTGTTCCACGACTCCGGTCATGTCCGCCCGGGGAGACCTGCCGGGAAGGTGACCGGGTGAGCCCGCGGACACCGGCGCGCCGGGCCCATGTGCGCGACGATCGGAAGGCGGCCGAGCAGGAGCCGCCCCGGCGATGTCGCGGAGTCCGCACGGCGGGCCCGGCACCCTGGCCGAGCCACCGTCCGCACCGCCGGCAGGTGATGAACATCACTTATTCTGGCTGTGTGCGGGCCACCCTTACGGCCCTTGATTATCTGGGCCCAGTAGATACACTACTAACTTAGTAGGGATCTCGTCGCAGGCTTCCTCAGGCCGCCTCTCCACTCATTCGGAGTATGGGGCGGCGACGTACGGGGGTTGGGAATTCCGGCTGGTGGGTGCCGCTCGCTTCAACGCCTCTCCGAGAGAGCGGCCTGCGTCCTGTCATCTAACCTGTTGATCATGGACCACGCCAGGAGATGAATCCCTCTACCGCGTGTGAGCCTTTTCAATAATCGGACGCGCCCACCCGCCCTGGACCGTCCTGGGCCCCCGTCTCCAAATGGTCGCATCGCGTTGAGCTAGTTGATGGGGACACTTAAAGATGATCGGAAGGAACCACGGAACAACAGCCGCAATCGTGAAACAAGAGGACGGGCGCGGGAAGCGGCAGTTTCCCGGTCCCGAGCTCCACGGGAACGTCGGCCACGTGAATGGCATGGCCGGTCGCGGTGAGTTGGTGACCGGCTACACGCCGGGGGTCGCCTTCCCGAACGGCGGCTCGGTCTGCCGGACGATGTGCGAGGCGGCGCGGCGCGTCGAGATCGCCGCCCTCGGCCGGCGGATGCGCGGCGCCGTACTCGACGAGGTGGAGACCGCCTGGAACGCGCGCGAACCCCACCGGGCGGCGGAGGCCATGTGGCTCACCTTGCTGGCCCTCTTCTACACCGGTGACCTCGACTCGGTGACCGGTTACTGTGACGAGCTGTCCCACGACCAGGAGTGGACGCGCTCGCCGCTGCGCCGGGGGTTGTTGCTCATGATGCGGGCCCGCGTCGGCCTGGAGACCAGGGCGATGGGCCTGGCCGCGGAGATGTTCAGATCACTGCTCGCCGAGATGGGGGCCGGTCCGCTACGGACGCTGGCGGTCGCCTGGCTGACCGAGGCGCTGGTGTGCGTCGGGGAGTTCGACCAGGCGCACGAGGTGCTGTTCGCGAACGGGCTCACCGGCCGCCTGAACAGCGGACCGGCCGAGCGCGCGCACATCCTGGCCGCCCGGGGCAACCTGCGGCTGGCCACCGGCCAGTTCCAGCTCGGCGTGGACGACTTCATGGAGTGCGGCCGGCTGCTGAAGTCGCTCAACGTCGCCAACCCCGCGGTGATCCCATGGCGGTCCAGGGCCGCGCTGGGGGCACTGGCGATTCACCACCGTGACCTGGCACGTGTGCTGGCCGAAGAGGAACTCGCCGCGGCCCGGAGGTGGGGATCGCCGCGCGCCATCGGCGTCGCGCTGCACGCCCTCGCCCTGGCGCGCCGGGACGAGGCGTCCACGGCCATGCTGGAGGAGGCCGTGGAGCTGCTGTACCTGGCCCAGGCCGGGACCGCGTTGATCCAGGCGCTGTACGACCTCGGCGCGCTGCGGCTCCAGCAGGGCAACGTGACCGGCGGCCGGACCGGCCTGACGGCCGCGGCGGCGGTCGCGCGCGGGTCCGGCAACGCGTACTGGGTGGCCAGGACCGACGCCGCCCTGGCCAGATCCGGCGACGGCCACTCCTCCCAGGCCCTCACCCCGCAGGAGGCGAGGGTCGCCAACCTGGCCCGCGCCGGATACAGCAACCGCAAGATCGCCGAAACGTTGTTCCTGGCCGTTCGCACCGTCGAGTTCCACCTGTCCAGCGTCTACCGCAAACTCGGTATTTCCGGGCGGGCCGAACTCTCCATGGCCCTGAGTCTCACCGTGTCCTAACGTAAAATCACCTGAACATCAGCTGGACCAGGCTCCATCCGCCCATTTCGGCGGGTGGGGCCTTCGGCTGCCCGCAGGTATATGTCTGCGGCCCTACCGTAGTTTGCCCGGCGGCCTCTTGTGGGCCCTGCGGGCGCATGTCAGAGTCAAGGCGTTGATTCGGGAACTCGCCGATAAATCCCTTTGTCTCGCCTAACAGAGGTTTCCCATGCTCCAGCAGAACACCACGAAGCGGCTCGGCTATTGGCTGCTGCACCTGCACCGGCTCTTCGACGCCGCCACCGGCTCCGCCCTGGCGGGCGAGCGGCTGAGCCGCAGGCAGTGGCAGGTCCTGCATGCCCTCAGCATCGGCGTGGACACGGTCGCCGCGGTGGACGACGCTTTCGCGCCTTTCCTTGTGGCCGACGGCGAGAAGTCCTACCGGCCGATCATCGATGAATTCGTCGCGCGCGGCTGGGTCACCGCCGCCGGTGCGACGTACGCGCTCACCGTGGCCGGCGCGGCGGCGCACGAACGGGCCGAGGCGATCGTTAACGCGCACGCCGCCGAATCGCTCGCCGGAATCAGCGAAAGCGAATTTCTGGCCGCCAACGACGTGCTCGCGCGGATCGCCGCCAACATCGAGGAAAAGTGACGCCGCGCCATATCCGTGACAGTTTCCGCTGAACGCACAGCCGCCGTCACTGGAGGTTCGCATGGACGCTTCCGTAATCGTCATCGGCGCCGGACCCGCCGGGCTGATGCTGGCCGGGGAACTCCGCCTGGCCGGTGTCGATGTCATCGTGCTGGACAGGCTGGGCGAGCGCTCCGGGCAGTCCCGCGCCATCGGGTTCACCATCCGCACCATGGAGGTGTTCGACCAGCGGGGGCTGCTGCCCCGGTTCCGGGACCTCCAGACCAGCCACGCCGGGCACTTCGGCGGCCTCCCCCTGGACCTCGGACTGCTCGGCTCCGCGCACGGCGCGGCCCGCAACGTCCCCCAGAACGCCACCGAGGAGGTGCTGGAGGGCTGGGCCCGGCAGCTGGGCGCCGACATCCGGCGCGGCCGGGAGTGCACCGGTTTCGTGGAGGACGGGGCCGGGGTGACCGTCACCCTGCGCGACGGCGGGGCCCTGCGCTGCCGGTACCTGGTCGGCTGCGACGGCGGGCAGAGCACGGTGCGCAGGGTCGGCGGATTCGACTTCCCCGGCACGTCCGCCACCACCGAACTCTTCCTCGCCGACATCCGCGGCCTTGAGCTGGAGCCGCGCACGGCCGGGGCGCAGACCGCGACCGGCATGGCGATGGTGGCCCGGCTGCCCGGCGGCGTCCACCGGATCATCGTCGGCGAGCGGGGCACCCCGCCGCGGACGCGGACCGGCCCGCCGGAGTTCACCGAGGTGGCCGACGTCTGGAAGCGGGTCGCGGGCTCGGACATCTCCACGGCCGAGCCGGTGTGGGTCAGCGCGTTCAGCGACGCCGCCCGCCAGGTCACCGAGTACCGGCGCGGGCGGGTCCTGCTGGCCGGAGACGCGGCCCACGTCCATCTGCCGGCCGGCGGGCAGGGCATGAACACCGGCATCCAGGACTCGGTGAACCTGGGCTGGAAGCTGGCCGCCGTGGTACGGGGGCGGGCCCCCGAGTCGCTGCTGGACAGCTACCACACCGAGCGGCACGAGGTCGGCCGCGCGCTGCTGGCCAACACCCGCGCGCAGGGCGCGCTGCTGCTCGGCGGCGACGAGGCCGCGCCGCTCCGCGACGTCCTGGGTGAGCTGATCGGCGGCGAGGAGGCCCAGCGGCTGCTCGCCGCCCGCGTCAGCGGCCTGGACATCACCTACGACGTGGGCCGTGGCAGGCACCCCCTGCTGGGCTCGCGCATGCCGCACCTGGGCCTCGCGCACGCGGGCCGCGAGACCGCCGGGGGCGAGCTGCTGCGCACCGGACGCGGCGTGCTGCTCGACCTGACCGGCAACCGGGTGCTGCGCCGGCGCGCCCGGCCGTGGGCGGACCGGGTCGACATCGTGACGGCCACCCCGCGGGCGAGCGACGCGGAAGGCGCGCTGTCCGGCACCACCGCGCTGCTGCTGCGGCCCGACGGCCATGTGGCCTGGGCCGCCCCTGGAACCGATGACGATCTGCGCACCGCCCTGGGCCGCTGGTTCGGGCCGAGCCGATAACGATCGAGAAGAGGAACGATGCACAGCACCCTGATCGTCGCGAAGATGGCCGTCTCATCCGCGGACAAGGTGTCCGCGCTCTTCGCCGACTTCGACAAGACCGACATGCCGGACCGGATGGGGACCCGGCGGCGGCAACTGTTCGAGTTCAACGGCCTCTACTTCCACCTACAGGACTTCGACGAGGACAACGGCGGCGCGCTGATCGAAGAGGCGAAGACCGACCCGCGGTTCGTCCGGATCAGCGAGGACCTCAAGCCGTACATCGCCCCCTACGATCCGGAGACCTGGCGCTCCCCAAAGGACGCCATGGCCCACCGGTTCTACGCGTGGAGCGCGGAATGAGCGGCTCGCTCCCCCGCCGCCCCGTGATCACCGGTGTCGGGGTGACCGCGCCGGGCGGCCAGGGCGTCAAGGAGTTCTGGAAGCTGCTCACCGACGGCCGGACCGCCACCCGCCGGATCTCCTTCTTCGACCCCTCGCCCTTCCGCTCGCAGGTCGCGGCCGAGGCCGACTTCGACGCCGAGCTGTCCGGGCTGACCCCGCAGGAGATCCGCCGGATGGACCGCGCGGCGCAGTTCGCCGTGATCACCGCCCGCGAGGCGGTGGCCGACAGCGGCCTGGACTTCGCGGGGCTGCCGCCGCACCGGATGGGCGTGACCGTGGGCAGCGCGGTGGGCGCGACCATGGGGCTGGACCAGGAGTACCGGACCGTCAGCGACGGCGGCCGGCTGGAACTGGTCGACCACACCTACGCGGTGCCGCACCTCTACAACTACATGGTGCCCAGCTCGTTCGCGACCGAGGTCGCCTGGGCCGTGGGCGCGGAGGGCCCCACCACGGTGATCTCCACCGGCTGCACCTCCGGGCTGGACGCGATCGGCTACGCCGCCGACCTCATCCAGGAGGGCTCGGCCGACGTCCTGGTCGCCGGGGCGACCGACGCGCCCATCTCGCCCATCACGCTGGCCTGCTTCGACGCGATCAAGGCGACCACCCCGCGCAACGACGACCCCGAGCACGCCTCCCGCCCGTTCGACGCCAGCCGCAACGGGTTCGTGCTGGGCGAGGGGGCGGCCATGTTCGTGCTGGAGGACCTGGCGAGCGCCAGGGCGCGCGGGGCGCGGATCTACGCCGAGGTGGCCGGTTTCGCGACGCGGTCCAACGCCTTCCATATGACCGGCCTGCGGCCGGACGGCAGGGAGATGGCCGAGGCCATCTGCGTCGCGCTGGAGGCCGCCCGGCTGGCCCCCGAGGACATCGACTACATCAACGCGCACGGCTCGGGCACCAAGCAGAACGACCGGCACGAGACCGCCGCGTTCAAGCGCAGCCTCGGCGACCACGCCTACCGCACGCCGGTCAGCTCCATCAAGTCGATGGTCGGGCACTCGCTGGGCGCGATCGGGTCGATCGAGATCGCCGCCTCCATCCTGGCGATGACCCACGACGTGGTGCCGCCGACGGCCAATCTGCACCGGCCGGACCCCGAGTGCGACCTGGACTACGTGCCGCTGACCGCCAGGGAGGTGCCGGTGGACGCGGTGCTGTCGGTCGGCAGCGGGTTCGGCGGGTTCCAGAGCGCGATCGTGCTGGCGGACCCCGGGCGGAGCGGCACATGACCACCGCGACCTGGGTCACCGGGCTCGGCGTGGCGGCCCCCACGGGGCTGTCGGTGGCCGGGTACTGGGCGGCCACGCTCGCCGGGCGCGGCGCCATCGGGCCGGTGACCCGTTTCGACGCCTCCTCCTATCCGGCCCGGCTGGCGGGGGAGATCGCCGGTTTCGTCGCCGAGGACCACCTTCCCAGCAGGCTGCTGCCGCAGACCGACCGGATGACGCGGCTCGCGCTGGCCACCGCCGACCGGGCGTTCGCCGACGCGGGCGTCGATCCGGCGGACCTGCCGGAGTTCGACGTCGGGGTCATCACGGCCAGCCACTCCGGCGGGTTCGAGTTCGGGCAGAACGAGCTGCGCGCGCTGTGGAGCAAGGGCGGCCAGTACGTCAGCGCCTACCAGTCCTTCGCCTGGTTCTACGCGGTCAACAGCGGCCAGATCTCCATCCGCCACGGGCTGCGCGGGCCGAGCAGCGTCGTGGTCAGCGACCAGGCGGGCGGCATCGACGCCATCGCGCAGGCCCGCAGGCAGATCCGCAAGGGCACCGCCATGGTGATCAGCGGCGCGGTGGACGCCTCGATCTGCCCGTGGGGGTGGGTCGCCCAGCTCACCAGCGGCCGGCTCAGCACCAGGGACGACGCCGAGCGGGCCTACCTGCCCTTCGACGACGACGCGACCGGGCACGTCCCCGGTGAGGGCGGCGCGCTGCTGGTACTGGAGGACGCCGGGCACGCCCGCGCCCGTGGCGCGCGCGTCTACGGCGAGATCGCCGGGTACGCGGCCACCACCGACCCCCGGCGGGGCAGCGGCCGGGAGCCGACCCTGCAGGCCGCCATCGAGGGGGCGCTGGCCGACTCCGGAGTCGAGCCCGCGGACATCGGGGCGGTCTTCGCCGACGCCGCCGCCGTCCCTGAACTGGACCGGGTCGAGGCGGAGGCCATCGCCAAGGTGTTCGGGCCCGCCGCCGTACCGGTGACCGCCCCGAAGACGATGACCGGCCGCCTGTACTCCGGGGCGGCCCCGCTGGACCTCGCCGCCGCCTTCCTGGCCATGCGCGACGGGGTCATCCCGCCGACGGTCAACACCCGGCCCTCCCCGGCCTATGACATCGACCTGGTCACCGGCGCCCCGCGAGCGGCGGCGCTGCGCCACGTCCTGGTCATCGCGCGCGGCCACGGCGGGCTCAACTCCGCCATGGTCGTGCGGGCCGTCGATCCCTCCGCCACGGCGGACCACTGACGACAGGAAAGGACCGAACATGCCCGGAAATCCGTTCACGCTCGACGATCTCAAGACCGTCCTGCGCCAGGCGGCCGGAACGGACGAGAGCGTCGACCTCGACGGGGACATCATCGACACCTCGTTCGACGACCTCGGTTACGAGTCCCTGGCCCTGCTGGAGACGGCCGGCCGCATCGAACGCCACCACGGCATCAGCCTGGACGAGGACGCGCTGGGGGCCGCCCAGACCCCCCGTGAGCTGATCGACCTCGTCAACACCCATCTGCCCGCCGCGTGACCGCCCCCGCCGAGGAGCACTGATGTCCGTCACCACCGAAACCACCACGCAATCCGCCGGGCGGGTCGCCCTGGTCACCGGCGGCACCAGCGGGATCGGCCTGGCCAGCGCCCGGCTGCTCGCGAGCCAGGGCCACCGGGTGTTCATCTGCGCGCGCGGCGAGGAGGCCCTCGCCGAATCCGTCAAGGCCCTCCAGGACGAGGGGTACGACGTGGACGGCGCCGTGGCCGACGTGCGCTCCAAGGAGGACGTCACCCGTCTCGTCCAGGCCGCGGTGACCCGGTTCGGCGCCATCGACGTCCTGGTCAACAACGCCGGCCGCAGCGGCGGCGGAGTGACCGCCGACATCGTGGACGCCCTGTGGGACGACGTCATCGCCACCAACCTGACCAGCGTGTTCGTGGTGACCCGTGAGGTGCTGAACGCCGGTGGGATGCGCCGCAAGTCCCGCGGCCGGATCATCAACATCGCCTCCACGGCGGGCAAGCAGGGCGTGGTCCTCGGGGCGCCGTACTCGGCCTCCAAGCACGGCGTCGTCGGGTTCACCAAGGCGCTGGGCAACGAGCTGGCCCCGACCGGGATCACGGTCAACGCGGTCTGCCCGGGTTACGTCGAGACCCCGATGGCGCAGCGGGTCCGGCAGGGCTACGCCGACGCGTACTCCACCACCGAGGAGGCGATCCTGGAGCGCTTCCAGGCCAAGATCCCGCTCGGCCGCTACTCCACTCCGCAGGAGGTGGCGGGCCTGGTCGGCTACCTCGCCTCCGACACCGCGGCCTCCATCACCGCGCAGGCGCTCAACGTCTGCGGCGGGCTGGGCAACTTCTGAGAGGAGCACGACAGTGTCGCGACAGCCGGGACGAGAGGTCGAGCACAAGGTCACCGTGCGGGCGAGCGCGGAGGAGGTGTACCGCCTGCTCGCCGAGGTCGAGAACTGGCCGCGCCTGTTCCCGCCCTCGGTCCACGTGGAGTACCTGGAGCGCGGCGAGGGCGAGGAGCGCATCCGGATCTGGGCCACCGCCAACGGCGAGGCCAAGAGCTGGACCTCGCGCCGCAGGCTTTACCCGCAGGACAAGCGCATCGACTTCTGGCAGGAGGTCTCCTCGCCCCCGGTGGCGGAGATGACCGGCGCCTGGCTCATCGAGCGGGCGGGCCCGCGGGAGACCACGCTGCGCCTGCTGCACCGCTACCGGTCCATCGACGACGACCCCGAGGGGCTGGCCTGGATCGACCAGGCCGTCGATCGCAACAGCAACGAGGAACTCCCGGCGGTGAAGTCCGCGCTGGAGGAGGCGGCCGGAGAGGACCCGCTGACCTTGTCGTTCATCGACTCGGTCGAGGTCGCGGGCTCGGCCAAGGACCTCTACGACTTCGTCAACGAGGCCGGCCTGTGGCGGGAGCGGCTGCCGCACGTCGCCACCGTGCGGCTCACCGAGGACACCCCGGGCCTTCAGGTGCTCCGGATGGACACCCTCACCAAGGACGGCTCCTCGCACACCACCGAGTCGGTCCGGGTGTGCTTCCCCCACCACCGCATCGTCTACAAGCAGACCACGCTGCCGGCCCTGATGCGGCTGCACACCGGCTACTGGGAGTTCGAGGAGACGGGCGACGGCACCGCCAAGGCCAGTTCCCAGCACACCGTCGTGATCGACCCCAAACGGATCAACGACGTCCTCGGCGCGGACGCCGGGGTCCCGGAGGCGCGCTCGTTCATCCGCGAGGCGCTGGGCGGCAACAGCCGGGCGACGCTGGGGCTCGCCAAGGACTACGCGGAAGCCCGGCGCTGAGCCATGGCGGACA
Organism: Spongiactinospora rosea; assembly: GCF_003315795.1. GTDB lineage: Bacteria > Actinomycetota > Actinomycetes > Streptosporangiales > Streptosporangiaceae > Spongiactinospora > Spongiactinospora rosea. The sequence continues at coordinate 76,533 of NZ_QMEY01000005.1, read as the reverse complement.
CGGCCACCTCTGCCGCCCGGAGGGCCACGGCGTTCGATGCCGACGTGGTCGTCATCGGCGCCGGGCCCGTCGGGCTGCTGCTCGCGGGCGATCTGGCCGAGCAGGGCGTGCGCACCACGCTGGTGGAGCAGCTCGCCGAGCCGATGACCGAGTCCAGGGCGTCCACCCTGCACACCCGCACCATGGAGCTGCTCGCCGAGCGGGGCGTCCTCGCCCGGCTCGGCGAACTGCCCGGGGGCGGTCCCGGGCACTTCGGCGGCATCCGGCTCGACCTGACCGAGGCCGACCCCGCCCACCCGTACGCCGGGCAGTGGAAATGCCCGCAGACCCGGCTGGAGGCGGTTCTCCAGGACCGGGCGGTGGAGTCGGGCGCCGCCCTGCTGCGCGGGTGGCGGCTGACCCACCTGCGCGACCATGGTGATCACGTCTCGGCCGGGATCCGCTCGGCCGGCGGGACCGCGCGGACGCTGACCGCCGGCTACCTGGTGGGCTGCGACGGCGAACGGTCCACGGTACGCGGGCTGGCGGGCTTCGAGTTCGCCGGGACCGACGCCGGACGCGAGATGCTGCGCGCCGACGTCGCGGGCATCGACGTCCCGGACCGGCGCTTTCAGCGGCTGCCGAAGGGGATGGCCACCGCGCACCGCTGGCCGGACGGCAGCACCCGGGTCATGGTCCACGTGTACGGGGCCCGGCCTCGGGCGAGCGGCACGCCGCCGACGTTCGAGGAGGTCGCGGCGGCCTGGGCGGAGGTGACCGGAGAGCGGATCGAGCACGGCACACCGTTGTGGCTCAACGCGTTCGACGACGCCAGCAGGCAGGTGACGCGGTACCGCAGGGGCCGGGTGCTGCTCGCGGGCGACGCCGCCCACGTGCAGATGCCGGTCGGCGGCCAGGCGCTCAACCTGGGGCTGCAGGACGCGGCCGACCTCGGCGGGCCGCTCGCGGGCACAGTAGCGGGCCGAGCCGGTGAGGACGCCCTGGACGGCTACCACGAACGGCGCCACGCGGTCGGGGTCCGCACGCTCACCAACATCCGGGTCCAGTCGCTGCTGCTGCTTGGAGGAAAGGACGTGGAACCGCTTCGGGAGGTCTTCACCGGGCTGCTCGCGTCCGGCCCGGTCCGGCGGGCCGTGGCCCGCGTGATCAGCCAGGTCGGCGAGCCCGCCGCCTGGGCCATCGGCCGCCGGCCGGGTGCGTTGCAGCCCCCGGCCCCGGTCCCCCCGGTACCCGAGCGAACCGCAGGAAAAGGGAGGAAGGGCAGGATGGAACGGCTGGAGAACAAGACCGCGCTGGTCACCGGGTCGAGCCGGGGCATCGGGCGGGCCGTCGCGCGACGGCTGGCCGAGGAGGGCGCCCTGGTCGCCGTGCACTACGCCACCCAGCGGGACGCGGCCGAGGAGACCGTACGCCTGATCGAGCAGGACGGTGGGCGGGCCTTCAGCGTGCGGGCCGAACTCGGCGTGCCCGGCGACGTCCACGAACTGTTCCTCGGCCTGGAGCAGGAGCTGAAGGCCCGTACCGGGCAGGTCATCCTGGACATCCTGGTCAACAACGCGGCCATCACCACGCCCGCGGGCCAGATGCCGGAGGACGTCACCCCCGAAGAGCTCGACCGGCTCTACGCCGTCAACGTCAAGGCCCCGTTCTTCATCGTGCAGCGCGCCCTGCCGCTGCTGCCCGACGGCGGGCGGATCATCAACGTCTCCTCGGGGCTGACCAGGCTGGCCAACCCGGAGCAGGTGGCGTACTCGATGACCAAGGGCGCGGTCGAGCAGATCACCCTGCACTTCGCCCGCCATCTCGCGCCGCGCGGCATCACGGTCAACACCGTGGCGCCCGGCATCACCGACAACGGCAGCGCGATCTTCGACGTGCCCGAGGCGGTGCAGCAGATGGCGCAACTGTCGGCGTTCAAGCGGGTCGGCCGGGCGGAGGACGTCGCCGACGTGATCCGCTTCCTGGCGACGGACGAGGCCAGGTGGGTCACCGGCTCGTTCGTCGACGCCAGCGGCGGCACGCTGCTCGGCTGAAACCAATCGCATCTTCGGGAGTAACGGGGTCCATGACCACGGCACAGGAAACGATGACCGCACCGGTACCGGTCACGGAACCGGAACCGGCCGGCCTCGCCGGCCGGATCGAGGAGTTACGGGAGCTGAAGCGGCGGATCCACCAGGGACCCGACGCCGCGGCGACCGAACGGCAGCACGCCAAGGGCAAGCTGACCGCCTACGAACGCATTGACCTGCTGCTCGACCCGGGGACCTTCACCGAGGTGGAATCGCTGCGCCGGCATCGGGCGACCGGGTTCGGGCTGGAGGCCATGCGGCCGCACAGCGACGGCGTGGTCACCGGCTGGGGCGAGGTGAACGGCAGGACCGTGTTCGTCTACGCCCATGACTTCCGGGTATTCGGCGGCGCGCTCGGGGAGGCGCACGCCGGGAAGATCCACAAGATCATGGACATGGCGCTGGCCGCGGGCGCGCCCCTGGTCTCGCTGAACGACGGCGCGGGCGCGCGCATCCAGGAGGGCGTCTCCGCCCTCGCCGGGTACGGCGGCATCTTCCAGCGCAACACGCGGGCCTCCGGCGTCATCCCGCAGATCAGCGTGATGCTGGGCCCGTGCGCGGGCGGCGCCGCCTACTCCCCCGCGCTGACCGACTTCGTCTTCGCGGTCCGCGGCACCTCGCAGATGTTCATCACCGGCCCCGACGTGGTCGCGGCGGTGACCGGGGAGGAGGTGACGCACGAGGGCCTAGGCGGGGCGGACGTGCACGGCGGGGTCTCCGGCACCGCGCACTTCGTCTACGACGACGAGGAGAGCTGCCTGGCGGAGGTGCGGTACCTGCTGTCCATGCTCCCGGCCAACAACCGCGAGCTGCCGCCGGTCGTGCCCGCCGCCGACCCGCCGGACCGGCGGCTGGACGGCGTGCGCGACCTGGTGCCGCTGGACGGCAACCGGGCCTACGACGTGCGTGAGGTCATCGCGGAGATCGTCGATGACGGCGAGCTGCTGGAGGTGCACGCCGACTGGGCGCGCAACCTGGTGTGCGCGTTCGCCCGGCTGGACGGGCACGTGGTCGGCGTGGTGGCCAGCCAGCCCGCCATGCTGGCCGGTGTCCTGGACATCGAGGCCAGCGAGAAGGGCGCGCGGTTCGTCCAGTTCTGTGATGCCTTCACCATCCCGCTGCTGACCCTCGTGGACGTCCCCGGCTTCCTGCCGGGGGTCCGGCAGGAGCACGACGGCATCATCAGGCGCGGCGCGAAGCTGCTGTACGCCTACTGCAACGCCACGGTCCCGCGCGTGTCGGTGGTGTTGCGCAAGGCGTACGGCGGGGCGTACATCGTGATGGACTCGCGGTCGATCGGCGCGGACCTGGCGCTGGTGTGGCCGGGCAACGAGATCGCGGTGATGGGCGCGGACGCCGCCGCCGACGTGATCTTCCGCAGGGAGATCGCGGCGGCCGACGACCCGGCCGCGACCCGCGCGCGGAAGATCGAGGAGTACCGCGAGCGGCTGGTCCACCCTTACTACGCGGCGGAGCACGGGCTGGTGGACGACGTGATCGACCCGGCGGAGACCCGTGCCGTGCTGGTCAGGGCGTTCGCCATGCTCCGGCACAAGGACGCCGCCCTGCCGCACCGCAAGCACGGCAACCCGCCGCAGTGAGACCACCACCGATGCGAGGAAGGCGATTCGAGCGATGAGGGAACACGCGGACGCGCCGTTGCTGCGCGTGGAGCGGGGCGCGCTGGACCCGGTGGAACTCGCCGTGGTCACCGCGGTGCTGCTGCGCCGGCGGAACGCCGCGCGGCGGCGGCCCGCGCCGTGGCGATCGGCGGCCCCGGCCCCGTGGCGGCGTCCACAACCGATCCCCGCCTACCGAGGGCCGCGAAGCTGGCAGGCCCAGGCCGCCTGAGCGCGGCCCCGCGCCCCCCACGAACGGAGACTGATCATGGAAGTCGGACTGCTCTTCGACCTGCGCAACCCGGAGCCCTGGCAGCGTCCCTGGGCCCATCACTACGCGCGTTCCCTGGAACTGTGCGAGGAGGCCGACCGGCGCGGGGTGGGCGGCCTGTGGTTCACCGAGCACCACCTGTTCGAGGACGGCTACCTGCCGCAGCCGCTGACCATGGCCGCCGCGGTGGCGGCGCGTACCGCCAGGGCCAGGATCGGCACCGCGGTGATGCTGCCGAACCTGCGCCATCCCGCCCAGATCGCCGAGGAGGCCGCCGTCGTGGACCTCATCAGCGGCGGCAGGCTGGAACTCGGCTTCGGCGCCGGTTACGGGGCCCTGGAGTACGCGCTGTTCGGCGCGGACCATGGACGCCGGTTCCGTGACGTCGAGCGGAACATCGGCGAGGTCCTGCGGCTGTGGCGGGAGGCGGGGGTCACCCCGCCGCCGCTGCAGCAGCCGCCGCCCGTGTGGGGCGGGTTCTACGGGCCGCGCGGCGCGGGCATCGCGGGCCGCCTCGGCCTCGGCCTGCTGCACATCTCCCCCGAGATGTTCGAGCACTACCGCGCGGGCCTGGTCGAGGGCGGGCACGACCCGGCCACGGCCAGGGTGTCGGACCTGCTGCCGGTGATCCTGGCCGACGACCCCGAGGCCGCCTGGCCCCGCGTCGCCCCGCACCTGGCCCACCAGAAGAACACCTACCGGCGGACCTGGGCGGCGGGCACCGACCGGCCGCAGCCGCCGACGCTGCGCGCGGAGGACTTCCCCGACCGGCCGGCCGACGGATCGTGGGCGATGCTGGAGATCCTCACCCCGGAGGACGCGGCGATCCGCATCCACGAGAAGATCCGCGGGCTGCCGGTGCGGCACCTCATCTTCTGGGCGAGCGTCGCGGGCATGCCCGACGACCTGGTGGCCAGGAACATCGAGCTGATCTGCGAGCGGCTTCCCGGCCTGCTGGAGAAGGCGGCGGCGGGTGACTAGCCCCGGCACGGCGACCGTCCCCGGCCGGTCGGAGCGTGGGGGCCGGTCGCTGCTGTTCGTCCTATCCGGGAACATGCTGCTGGACTCCATCGAGGTCTCGCTGGTGCTGGTGGCGCTGCCCGCCATCGGCGCCGATCTCGGGCTGGGCCCCTGGGGGGTGCAGTGGCTGATGAGCGGGTTCGCCCTCGGGTTCGCGGTGAGCCTGACGCTCGGGCCCCGGACGACCGCCCGCTGGGGACTGCGCAGGGTCTACCTCATCGCGATGCTGGTGTTCGCCGCCGCCTCCCTCGCCGGGGGGCTGAGCACGAACATGGCGGTCCTCGTGGGCTCCCGGGTGGTCAAGGGGGCCTGCGCGGCGCTGACCGCGCCCGCGGGGCTGGCGATGATCGGTGAGACGTTCCCGTCCGGCCCGCGGCAGCGCAGGGCGGTGTCGGTGTACTCGCTGTTCGGGGCCTCCGGTTTCAGCCTGGGGCTGGTACTGTCCGGCCTGCTCGTCGCCGACTCCTGGCGCTGGACGTTCCTCTTCCCGGTCCCGGTGGCGCTGGCGCTGCTGGTGGCGGGGCGGCGTGTCATACCGGACGTCGAGGGCGCGCCGCCCGCCAGGCCGGGCCTCTCGCTGCTGCGCAACGGGCCGCTGATGCGCGCGGTGGCGGGCGCGGGCGTTCTCAACGGCGTCTACATCGGCCTGCTGCTGCTCGTGACGTTCACGCTGAGCGGGGGCATGGGGTGGCGGGCGTGGCAGGTCGCGCTCGCCCTGCTGCCCGCCTGCCTGCCGCTGGTGATCTCCCTGCCGTTCGCGGGGCGGCTGGTCCAGCGGTTCGGCACGTCCCCGCTGATCGCGGTGGGCGCGCTGCTCGCGTTCGCGGCGCAGGCGCTCGCGCTGGCGCGTTCCGGCGGCGGCTCCTACGCCGCCGACCTGCTGCCGTCGCTGCTCCTGGTCGGGGCGTCGTTCGTGGTGTCGTTCGCCGCGCTGAACATGCGGGCGACGCAGAGCGTCGCCCCCGAACTGCGGCGGGCGGCCGTCCCCCTCTACCAGACGGGGGTGCAGCTCGGCAGCGTCGTCATGCTGCCGCTGGTCGCCGCGCTGCTGGCCGGTCCGGGCGGGCCGCGGGCGGCGCTGCTGGCCACCTCGGTGCTCGGCGCGGCCGGGGTCGCGGTCGCCGTGACCGGCCTGCGCACCCGCTCCGGCGAAGCGGGTGCGTGAGGCCGGCCGGGCGGGTCAGCCGCGCCCGAGGGCGGCGAGCGCGGCGTGCAGCGTGCGATCGTCGGTGGCGAGGGCCTGTACCCCCCGCCACCGCCCGTCGCGCCCCGCCTCGGCGAGCCGGTCGGGGTCGCGGACGTACGCGATCAGCGGCAGTCCGCCGGACGTCTCGGCGTCGATCTCGCCCGCCAGTTCCAGGGGCACCGTGACGGAGTCGAACGCGGACGGCACGTCGCCCGGCACATCGTCAGAGGCGAACAGCGACAGCAGCGGCCGGCCGCGGGTCGGCACCGGCAGCGGACCGGCCACGTCGTAGCCGCCGTGGTGGTCGCTGGCCCGGACGCGCTCCAGGTCGAGATATCCGCCCGACGCCGGATCGGCGAGGATCGCGTCGTAGGGATAGCCGTCCCACAGTTTCCGCGCCACCACCCCCGTCTCCGCGGTCGCCTCCGGGCCGATGTCCACGGGTTCGGCCAGGTCCCTGACGTCCCAGGCGCGCGCGCCCGGCCGCCCCCCGGCCACGGTGTGGTCCCGCGAACCCAGGACGAGCCCGCTGCCCGCGGGCAGGACGGTCTGCAGGCTGGCCACGGCGCGGGCGAGGTTCCAGGGGTGCTCGCGGTGCCCGGCCGCGGCGATCAGCAGCCGGGTGCCGGGAAGCCGCGGCGAAAGGACGGCGGCCAGCGAGGTCGGGTCCAGGTGGTGTTCCTCCGGCGAGCGCGGGTCGAGCCGCCCGAGGCCCAGGACCACCGCGTCGAGCCCGGCGTGATCGAGCCGCCCGGCCAGGTCCGTCTCGGTGAGCAGCCGCCCGGCCAGCCCGTCGGACACGGCGACGGACCGCCACCCGGCGCTCACGCCGGCACCTCGCTGACCTGGCCGCCGGCCGCCCGCAGGTGTCCTGCCAGCGTCGATGACGCGTACTCGCGTTTGTAGATGCCACGGGCCTGAAGCAGCGGAACCACCTCATCGACCAGGATCGGCAGGGTCTCGGTGACGAGATCGGGGGCGATCACGAAGCCGTCGGCCGCGTACGAGCGGAACCAGTGCTCCATCCGGTCGGCCAGTTGCTCCGGCGCCCCGACGAAGGTGCCGTGGCCGCCGCTCAGGTACCGGGTGCGCCGCAGGTGCTCCGACAGCGGGATCCGCGGGGTCTCGGCCAGGACCTGAAGCGTGGAGGCCCGCAGGTGGTCCCGGTCGGCCTCCGCGGCGGCCAGGGCCGCCTCCAGCACCGCCGGGGAGATGGGCCTGTCCTGGTCCAGATCGGTCACCGGCGCGCCGATCAGGCCGCCGAACCAGACCTCGTGCTGGGTGCGGGTGATCGGGTCCTCGGTGAACAGCTCGTCCACCCGGGCCCGCGCCTCCGCGCCGGTGCTCCCGAGCACGATCCGCACGCCGGGGAGGTAGGCGAGGTCGGCCGGGCGGCGACCGGCGGCCACCGCGTCGGACTTCACCATCCGGTACCTGGCCTGGGCCTCCTCGATCGTGAGCGCCGAGTCGAACACCGCGCTCGCCAGGCGTCCGGCCAGCGCCCGCCCCTCGCTCGACGAACTCGCGCGGATGATCGGCGGCCGTCCCTGCGGGGAGCGCGGCAGCGGCAGGCGTCCCGCGACGGTGAAGTGGTCGCTGTGGTGCGCCACCTCCGGGCCGCCGCCGGCCGAGTCCCACAGCCGGACGACGACCTCCGCGAAGTCCTCGGCGCGGCGGTAGCGCAGGCCGCGCTCGGGGTGGCGGGCCAGGCCGAAGTTGGCCGCGGCGTCCTCGGCGAACGTCGTGACGAGGTTCCACGAGACCCGGCCCGCCGACAGGTGGTCCAGCGACAACAGCCGCTCGGCGAGCCGGTAGGGGTCGTTGTAGGTGGTGGAGGCGGTGACGATGACGCCGACCCGCTCGGTTTCCGGCACCACCGTGGCCCACTGCACGAACCGGTCCAGCCCGTCGAGGTCGATCCGGTTGAATCCGAGGAACTGAGCGGAGTCCCCGGAGAAGACGGCGTCGAACAGACCCTTCTCGGCGAGCCTGGCGGTGCGCGACCAGTACTCGGCGGTGAAGATCTCCCTGCCGGTCAGCCCCGGCGACAGCCACGCCCGTGGCGAGACGCCGTAGCTGCGCAGGTTGTAGGCGAGGAACAGTCGCCTGCCATCGTCGGTCATCTGCTTCCCTTCACGTTCCCTTCGTTGCGCTCACGACGCGGGCCGTCCCGCTCACCACACCGGGGCGAGGCCGAGGTGGTCCCGCAGCGTGCGGCCGGTGTACTCCCGGCGGAACAGGCCGCGGTCCTGCAGGATCGGCACCACCTCGTCGGCGAGCGCCCGCGCCCCGGCGAGCCCCTGCGCGGGCGAGATGGCGAACCCGTCGGCGGCCCCGGCTTCGGCCCACCGCTCGATGTGGCCGGCGATCTGCTCCGGGGTGCCGAACACCCGGCCGTGGCCGTGCGAGGTGCCCAGGGCCTGGAGCAGCCTCCGCAGGGTGGCGCCCTCCTCCCCGGCCAGGTCGAGGAAGATCTGCGCGCGGCCCGGCTGGCGGGTCAGCGCGGCGGCCTGCGGCAGCCGCTCTCGCGGTACCGGCTCGTCCAGCCCGACATCGGACAGATCGATTCCGCCGAGCAGGCTCTCCAGGTTCTGGCGGGTCCGCTCGTAGTCGATCTGGCCGAGGAACCGTTCGTGGAGTTCGCGGGCCTCGGCCTCGGTCGCGCCGATCGTCACCACGAGTCCCGGCAGGATGCTGACGCGGGTCTCGTCCCGCCCCTGCCGCCGGACGCGCGCCTTGACGTCGTCGTAGAACGCCCGCGCCCTGGCGATGTCGTTCTGGGCGGTGAACACGACCTCGGCGTGCCTGGCGGCGAAGTTCCTGCCGGTCTCGGAGTCGCCCGCCTGGACCAGCACGGGCCGTCCCTGTGGCGGGCGGGCGATGTTGAGCGGGCCCGCGACGCGGAAGTGTTTGCCCTCGTGGTCGATCCGGTGGATCTTGTCCGGGTCGAAGAAGACCCCGTTCTCACGGTCGATGAGCACCGCGCCGGGCTCCCAGCTCGCCCACAGCTTGGAGACGACCTCGATGAACTCGTCGGCGCGCTCGTACCGCGCGTCGTGGCCGGGGATCTCGTCGTACCCGAACTGCTCCTCCCCCGCCACCGACGTGACGATGTTCCAGCCGACCCGCCCGTTGCTGAGATGGTCCAGCGTGGCGAGGGTCCTGGCGAGGTTGTAGGGCTCGGAGAACGTGGTGGAGGCCGTCCCGATCAGGCCGATCCGCTCGGTACGCGCCGCCAGGGCGGCCAGCAGCGTCACGATCTCCAGCGAACCGGCGAACGCCTGGTCCGGGGCGGGCAGCGGCAGGCCCAGCCCGTCGCCGCGGATGAGCGCGTCGAACTTCGCCCGCTCGCCGATCTCGGCCACCTCGACGTAGGGCGCGAGGGTGTTCAGCTCCTCGGCCCTGCTGGCCGGGTCGCGCCAGGCGGAGGCGTCCAGGAAGGTGAGCCACAGTCCCAGGTGAACGTGCCGGTCGTGTCTCTTGCTCATGGTTCTCCCGTGGTGGGTCGGGGCCCTATGTGTCGAGCCAGGCGTCGTAGACGACGAGGTTGGAGAGGCCGTCCAGGCGCAGGCCGCGTACCTGCGGGGCCGCCGCCACGAAGCCGGACGCGTGCTCGACCAGGGGGATGTTGACGGCGTCCTCGATGAGGATCTTCTGTGCCTCGGCGAGAAGGCCGTCGCGCTCGGCGGTGTCCGTCTCGACCGCCTGGCGCTGCAGGACCTCCTGGAGCCGTTGCCCCTGCGGGCTCACCTCGGAGCTCTTCTCATAGAGCCACGGTTGCGCCTTGGTCCCGGCGTTCTGGTACATCTTGCGCAGGACGTCGGCCTCGGCACTCCGGTTGCCGGAGAACCAGAGGTCGGCGCCGGTCTGCCACCAGGTCGGGCCGATCCCGGTCTCCGGCTTGATGGTGATCTCGATGCCGACCGCCTTGGCCTGGTCCTTGATCAGCACCATCGCGTCCTGGATCGTCTTGTCCTCCGCCGCCCCGGTGACCACCAGGTGCAGCCGCTCGCCGTCCTTCACGCGGATGCCGTCGGCCCCGGCCCTCCAGCCCGCGTCGTCGAGGATCTTCCGCGCGCCCGCCGGGTCGTACTTCAGCAGCGCGCTGAAGTCCCGGTAGCCGTTCAGCGTCCGGGTGATCACGCTGGTCGCCGGGGGCGCGACCTTTCCGGTGACGGACGCGGACAGTTCCTGGCGGTCGATCGCCCTGAGCAGCGCCCGCCGCACGGCGATGTCCCGGACCAGGGGTTTGGTGAAGTTCGGCTGGAGGGAGTACGGGATTCCGACCGTGGCGTTCCAGTAGAGCTTGTTCCCCTGCTGTTCCAGGAGCGCCGAACCCTCCACGGTGGGCGTCTCGGCGATCTGGGCCTCACCGCTGGCCAGCGCGCCCTCGCGCACGCCCGGTTCCGCGACCAGCCGGACCTCGATCGTCTCGATGGCGGCCTTGCCCTGGTGCGTCGCCAGCGCCGAACCCCAGGTGTAGTCCGGCCGGCGTTTGAGGACCAGCCGCTCGTCGCGAACGTACTTCTCGACCACGAACGGCCCGCTCGCCACGAACTCGGTCCTGCGCTTCTCCAGCGGGATCGAGAACGACCTGGGCGAGAGCATGGCCAGTTGGCTGGTGGCCGCCGTGGTGAGGAACGAGGGGTTCGGCTTGGCGAACCGCACCGCGACGGTGTGCTCGTCCACGACCTTGGTCTCGACGTAGTGCTCGAACTGGCCCCGGACGTACCAGCCGCCGCCCGCGGCGAGGTCCTTGCGCACCCCGTCGAAGTTGGCCTTGACCGCCGCGGCGTCCACCCGCACGCCGTCCGAGAAGGAGGCGTCGGTCCGCAGGTGGAAGGTGAACTCCGTCTGGTCGGGGTTGTGCTCCCACTTGGTGGCGAGCCAGGGCAGGAAGCGCCCGGTGGCGGGGTCCTTGTCCAGCAGCGAGTCGCTGAGCGCCCGGTTGAGCCAGCCGTAGGACTGGCGGGGGTCGAAGGCCGGGTTCGGGGCCGCGTAGAAGACCAGCGTGCCGCCCTCCTTCCGCGTCCCGGGGGACGCGTCCGGACCGGCGTCCGCCGCCGTGCAGCCGCTGAGCGCCAGGGCGGCCAGGAGCGCGCCGCTGAGCAGCCGGGTGCTACCTCGTAAGGGAAGTGCCATTTGTCGCGTTCTCTTTCCGGTGTGCCGAAGGCTCACCTGACACGGTCCGGCGTGGACCGGGGTATCGCGTCGATCAGTCGCCGGGTGTAGTCCTGCCGCGGGCTCGTGAAGATCTGCTCGACCGGCGCCTCCTCCACCAGCGCGCCGCCGTCCAGTACGCCGACCCGGTCCGCGAGCAGGCGGATGACGCCGAGGTCGTGTGAGATGAACAGGTAGGTGAGGCCGAACTCGTGCTGGAGGTTCACCAGCAGCCGGAGGACCTGTGCCTGCACGGACACGTCGAGCGCGGAGGTCGGTTCGTCCAGCACGATCAGCTCCGGGCGGAGCGCGACCGCGCGGGCCAGCGCCACCCGCTGGCGCTGGCCGCCGGACAGTTCGCCCGGTTTGCGGCGCAGGAAGGTGCCGTCCAGGCCGACCGCGGCCAGGGCCTCCGCCGCGCGGTCCAGGCGCTCGCTCCTGGCCCCCACCTTGAATCCGTGCAGCGGCTCGGTGACGGTCGCGGCCACGTCGAGCCGCGGGTCGAGGGAGGAGTAGGGGTTCTGGAAGACGTACTGGACGGCCCGGTTCAACCGGCGGCGCTCGGCCCGGCTCGCGGGCAGCACGTCGCGGCCGCGGTAGGCGATCACGCCCCGGTCGGGCCGGTCGATCCCGGCGACGATCCGGGCGATCGTGGATTTGCCCGAGCCCGACTCCCCGACCAGGCCGTACGTGGTCCCCTCGGCGATCGAGAAGCTGACGTCGCGGACCGCGTGCTGCACGGTCCTGCCCGATCTCGCGCCGTGACTCACGTAGCTCTTGTCCAGCCCCCGCACCGAGACCAGGTGTTCCGCGGCCGGCCGATCGCGCGCGGGGCGCGGGGAGGTCGCGGTCAGGCGGCCGGCGAAGCGCCCGGGGACCGCCTCGGACAGCCGCCTGGTGTAGGGGTGCGCGGGGGCGGTGAGCACGTCGGCGGTCGGGCCGCGATCGACCACGCGCCCGTCCTGGAGCACCATGACGGAGTCGGTGCGCTGACCGGCCACCGCCAGGTCGTGCGTGATCAGGATGATCGACAGGCCCCGGGTGCTCGCGAGGTCGTCGAGCAGGTCGAGAATCGGTTTCTGCACCGTGACGTCGAGTCCCGAGGTGGGCTCGTCGGCGATGATCAGCTCCGGTTCGCCGCCGAGCGCGATGGCGATCAGCGCCCGCTGCCGCTGGCCGCCGCTGAGCTGGTGGGGGTAGGCGTCGTACACGCGGTCGGCGTCCGGCAGGCCGGCCTGGCCGAGCAGTTCGATCGACCGGCCGCGCGGTTCGCGCCGGTCGCCGGGGCGGCCGTGCAGCCGTACGGTCTCGTCGATCTGGTACCCGACCCGCTTGACCGGGTCGAGCGCGATGTTCGGGTCCTGGGGGATGAGCGCGATCGCCCCGCCGCGGATGCCGTTCCACACCCGTTCACTGCGGATGGCCGTCAGGTCCAGGTCGCCGAAGCGGGCCGTACCCGGGCCGATCACCGCGTTGCCGGGCAGCAGGCCGAGCAGGGTGCCCGCGATCGTGGACTTGCCCGCGCCGGACTCGCCGATCACCGCGAGCCGTTCGCCGCGGCGCACCCGGAACGACACCCCCTGCACCGCCTGGATCAGATCCCGCGAGCGCGCGTAGGAGACGTGCAGGTCATCGACATCGAGCACGATGTCGCCCGGACCGTCACGCATGGCCGCGTACCCCCTCCACGAACTTGCCGACCCGGTTCGCCGAGACGACCACCAGCACGATCGCCAGGCCCGGCAGGGTGGTCAGCCACCAGGCGTAGGCGAGGTAGGTCCGGCCGTCGGCGACGAGCGCGCCCCATTCCGGCGTCGGCGGCGGGGCGCCGAAACCGAGGAAGCTCAGGGCCGAGATCGACAGCAGCGCGGTACCGAACTCCAGCGCGGCCAGCGCGATGACCGGCCCGATGGCGTGCGGCAGAACGTGCCTGCGCAGCACGGTGGGCCAGCGGACGCCGCAGTGCACGGCGGCGGTGACGAAGTCGGATCGCCGCACGCGCAGCACCTCGGCGCGCAGCACCCGGGTGAACGTCGCGATCGAGCCGACGCCGACCGCGACCGCGATGTTGGTGGTGCCGAACCCCAGGCTGGTGACCAGCATCAGCGCGATCAGCAGCCCCGGAACGGCGAGGAAGATGTCGATCAGCCGGCCGACGACCTGATCGACGATGCCGCCCAGATACCCGGCGAGCAGCCCGATCACCGCGCTGACGGCGAAGCCGATGGCCAGCGCCAGGGTCGCCGCGACGAGCGTCGTCCGGCTCCCGTACACGAACCGCGCGAGCAGGTCCCGCCCGAGGTTGTCGGTGCCGAACGGATGCTCGGGCGAGGGCGCCGCGAGCCGTTCCGCCAGGTCCCTGACGTAGGGGTCGTGCGGGGTGAACGCCGCGGGCACGAAGGCCGCCAGGAAGACCGCGGCGAGGACGACCACGGCCAGCAGCAGGCTCGGCTGCAGGAGCTGGGTCAGTAGGCCTCGCGCTCGCGCGCGGCGTACCCACGAGGTGGCGCCCGTGCGGCGGGGCGGCAGGGCGGGGGTGCGAGACTCGCCGGGAGCCTCGGCGATGGATCCTTGTGACATGGGTCAGCCGATCGAGATCCGTGGATCGATCTTGGGATAGATCAGATCGACCAGGAGGTTGGCCACCGCGTAGAGCACGGCGGAGAAGACGACGACGCCCTGCACCACGGGGATGTCCTGCAGCGACACCGAACTCTGCATCAGCCGGCCGAGCCCCTGGCGGGAGAACACGGTCTCGACCACGACCGCGCCCGCCAGGACGCCGCCGATCGACAGCCCGAGGAGGGTGGTCGCGGGGATGACCGCGTTGCGGAAGGCGTGCGCGAGCAGGATCCGCCGGTGCGGCACGCCTTTTGCGCGCAGGTGGTCGGCGTAGGGCGAGCGCAGGTTGACGGCCAGGCTCTTGGCGGTGACCTGGGCGATCCCCGCGCCCGCCGGGATCGCGAGGGTGATCGCCGGGAGGATGAGGTGGGCGGCGGAGCCGGTCCCTGCGGCGGGCAGGACGCGCAGCCAGAACGCGAAGCACTGGACCAGCAACAGGCCGACGAAGAAGGCGGGCAGCGAGGCGAACAGCGGGGGCAGGGAGAACAGCAGGTTGCGCAGGAAGGCGGCCCGGACGGCGTTGGCGGCCAGCGCGATGGCGACGCCGAGCAGCGTGCCGAGCACCAGCCCGGCCAGCCCGAGCTGGAGCGTGCTGGGCAGTGCCTGGCCGATCACCTCGATGACCGGCCGTCCGGTGGCGGTCGAGGTGCCGAAGTCGCCTTTGACCGCGCGGAGCAGCAGGGTCAGGTACTGCTCCAGCGGGGGGCGGTCGAGGCCGTAGCGGTGCTCCAGCGCGGCGACCGCCGCGCGATCCGCGGCCGAATCACCGCCGCTGATGTTGCGCAGCATGACCTCGGCCGCGTTGCTGGGCATGAGGTAGAGCAGCAGCCAGGTGATCGTGTACGCGGCCCACACCACGAAGACCGCGTACTGGACACGGCGGACGACGTAGCGGGCGCCCGCGTGGCGTGGACCGAGCCGCACGCGGGGATGGGCCCGCGTTCCGGTGTCCGGCATCGCCTCGCCCCTCTCGTCCACTCGTAATACCGATATAGCTGACAGGTTAAGTAGGAAATAGGGACGGAAGAGTACCCAGACGTACCGACCTGCTGGACCGATCGGTCCTAGGCGTTAATGGTGACCACCCGGCACAGCCTTGTCAAGCGGTGCCGCCCTTCGGACCGATCGGCCGTTCCCGCGCCGTGAACGGCGATTCGGATCAGGCCGGATCCCCCTCCTCGCCTCGCTGGAAGTGCTTCGTCATCGCGTGCAACTGGTGGTCCAGGACGCCGAAGCCGCCGTCCACCCGGATCACCTGGCCCACCGCCACGCCGAAGTCGTCGTCGGCGACCGCCGCCACGCTCTTGGCGGCGTCCTCGGCGTCCATCACCCGGCCGAGGACCGAACGCTCCTCCGTCAGCTTCCGCAGATCGCCGTTCAGCACGCCCGCGGTCGCGTCGGTCCGCACACTCCCGAACGCGACCGTGTTGACCACGACCCCGTGCTGGGCCGCCTGCGCGGCCACATGGCGGCTGTAGGTGTTCAGCGCCGCCTTCGCGATCGAGTGCGCGGCGACGCTGCCGACGAAGTCGGCGGCCGTGCTGGAGATGTAGACGATCCGGCCGGCCCGCCGCCGCTGCATCGCGGGCAGCACGTGGCGGGTGAGGAAGAACGCTCCGGCCAGCTCGCCGGTGATCTTCCCGATGAACGCCTCCCAGGGGACCGCGAGCAGCGGCTCGAACGGCGGGTTGACGGTGTTGGCGTTGCAGATGAGCACATCGATGTGGCCGTGGTCGGCATGTATCCGCCGGACCAGTTCGGCGGTCTGGTCGGCGTCGCACACGTCGGCCCGCAGCGCCTCCGCCGAACCTCCGGCGGCCTCGATCTCACCGACCACCTGTCGCGCCGCCGCCACGTCCTGCCGATAGTTCACGATCACGTGATGACCGCGCCGCGCCATTTCCCGTGCGGTCGCCGCGCCGATGCCCCGGCCCGCCCCGCTGATCAACGCCACCCGCCGGAGTTCGTTCATATGCCCTCCAAGTTTCCATCCGCGCGACCCGCGGAAAACCTGCATTGTCAAGCTAGGGCCCGCAGGCCGCCGCTGTCCCTGTGGCTCTCCCACAGGTCCCGCGGTGAACCCTTGCCGCGACGCCGCGACGGTTGCGAAAGTGGACATCACCATTCACCGGCACAATGCGCGCCCATTCACCTCGCCCGGCCCCGGCACCACGGCGGCCGGTTTCCCGCGCGCCCGCACACAATTCGCGCACGAATCACGGAAGCGAATGAACAGCGAATGAACAAGGTCCGCCGAGGAGATCGAGATGACCGAGCAATCAGTTGTGGACACCGGCACCGGCTACGGCCGCAAGGCCCCGTCGTACGACGCGCGGCTGACCGAGACCGGCCCTGGCACCCCGATGGGCGAGGCGATGCGGCGGTACTGGCAGCCGATCGCCACATCGGCGGCCCTCACCTCCGACGTACCGCACCGCACGCGGGTCCTGGGCGAGGACCTGATCGTCTTCCGTGACGGCCGGGGCCGCCCCGGCGTGGTCTTCGAGCGCTGCGCCCACCGCGGCGCCAGCCTGTTCTACGGCCGGGTGGAGGAAGACGGCATCCGGTGCTGCTACCACGGCTGGAAGTTCGACGTGCAGGGGCACTGCCTGGAGCAGGCGGGCGAGCCCGGCCGGGGCCGCAGGCTCGGCGCGGCGCGCCAGCCGTGGTACCCGGTCGAGGAGCGGTACGGGCTCGTGTTCGTCTACATGGGACCGCCCGAGCGAAAGCCGGTCCTTCCCCGTTACGACGTTCTGGAACCGCAGGAGGAGGGCGAGAAGTACTACGCCGAGTGGCCGGTCCCCGGCATGAACGTGACCGGCCTGGTGCAGAACTTCAACTGGCTCCAGATATACGAGAACGCGATCGACCCGGCGCACATCAACTGGCTGCACTCCCAGCACAGCGGCTTCCAGTTCCTGGGAACCGGGACCACCGGCTTCCCCGAGGACTTCTACGATCCCTACACCGTGGCCGACCGGCTCTCCTATGAGCGGACCGATTACGGCGCCAAATATCGCATTCGTTTCCTGGACAAAGAGGAGAACGGCGTCCGGCCCGAACGCGAATGGGGGGCCGAGCTGCACGTGCCGAACATCCTCGTGCTGTCGGACTTCGTGAAACTCGTTCCCGACGCGCCGGGAGACATGCTGCTCTGGGTCGTCCCGGTCGATGACACCCACCACCGGTCGTTCTTCTCCCTTCGCACCACCGATCCCGACCGTTTCAACCGGTTCTTCCTCGGCGTGAAGCAGAACGGCAAGGACGCGTGGGAGCTCACCGAGGAGGAACACCAGCGGTTCCCCGGCGACGCCGAGGCCCAGGAGTCGCAGGGCCCGATCACGCTGCACTCGGAGGAGACCCTGGCCACCACCGACCGCGGCGTCGTGATGCTGCGCAGGCTGCTGAAGAACATCGTCGCCGACGTGGAGGCGGGCCGCGACCCGCAGGGCGTCAGCCTGACCGAAGTGCCCCCGCGGCACACCCAGTCCGGCATGGAGACGCTGTCCGTGCCCACTACCGTGCCCCCTGCCGCACCCACCGCCGTGCCGGTGGCCGGGGCCTGAGGGGACATGGCCGTGACGTGGACGGAGGCGGCGGTCGTCTCCCGCTCCGCAGCGACCCCGGACATCGCGGTGATCGACCTCGCCCCGGTGGCCGGGGCCGCGTTCCCGGCCTACACCGCGGGGGCGCACATCGACGTGCTGATCGACTCGGGCCTGGTCCGCCAGTACTCGCTGTGCGGGCCGCCCGAGCGGGGGACGTACCGCGTGGCGGTGCTGAACGAGCCCGCCTCGCGCGGCGGGTCACGGGCGATGCACGCGCTCAAGGTGGGCGACCGGCTGCGGATCTCCGCGCCGCGCAACCGCTTCCCACTCGTCAGGGCGCGCCGGCACCTGCTGTTCGCCGGCGGCATCGGGATCACTCCCCTGCTGGCGATGGTGCGGCGGCTCCGGCACGAACGCGCCGAGTACACGCTGCACTACTGCGCCCGCGGCCGGGGCCGAGCCGCCTTCGTGGCGGACCTGGCGGACGACCCCCGGGTCACCTTCCACTTCGACGACGAGGACCCCGGGCAACTGCTCGACCTCGCCCGCGACCTCGGCGGCCCGCGTCCGGGCACGGCGGTCTACATCTGCGGCCCGGACGGGTTCATGGACCACCTGCTGGGCGGGGCCGAAACGCTGGGCTGGCCGAAGGAGGCCCTGCACAAGGAACGCTTCGGCGACCCCCCGGTCGTGACCGGAAGCAGCGCGGGCGCATTCACGGTGCGCCTGGCCGCAACCGGCGCCGAATACCTCATCCCCGAGGGCCGCAGCGTGCTCGAAGTGCTGCTGGAGAACGGCGTCGACGCGCCCTTCTCCTGCCAGCAGGGCATCTGCGGAACGTGCGTCGTACGCGTCCTGGCGGGCGACCCCGACCACCGCGACGACGTGCTCACCGACGAGGAACGCGCCGATGGACTGTTCACCATCTGCTCCTCCCGCGCCTTCTCCCCCGTCCTGGAACTCGACCTGACCTAGAACGACGTGCAGCGGCGCACCCAGCGCTTCTTCCAGTGGACGGTGCGACACTCCGAGGTGCCGTCCTCGGTGTCGGTGCAGACACCGTCGACGGTCTCGGTACAGGTGTTCGCGTCTTCCACATCGGGCTCGGTGTCCTCGAAGTCCTCGTCCTCTTCGAGATCGTCGTCGCGGATCGCGGCTTCAGCGGCCTCCCCGCCCTTCCTGCGCACCCGATGGGCATCGGTGTACGGCGAGCGGAACGAACCGTCCTCGGCCTTCTTCCCGACCGCCGGGGCGTATCCGTCGATGCGGATGTAGTACCAGGAGTAGCCCTGCTTCTCGTCGTCGCACCGGACGTCCGCCACCCTGACGCGCGTCCGCTTCGACACACAGACCTGGACCCGGTCCTCGATGTCCTGGATCATCACAGCCGACCCGCGGCCCCCCTTGGCCGGAGCCCGGTAGGAGTAGTCATCAGGCTCCTCGAACGAGCCCTTCTTCGCCTTCGTCCCGGTGGCCGGAACCCGGGCGCTCAGCGGCACGAAGTACCATGCGTAGCCGGGTCGCGCATCGTCACAGGGACGGTAGCCGACCCGCACGCGGGTCTTCTCGCGGACACAGATCTCGATGAACCGCTCATCATCGCTCTCCGTGTCATCCTCCACGTCCTCCGCCTCCTCAGACGGCGGCTCGACGGCCACCGGCGCAGGCGTGGGAGTGAACGTCGAGGTCGTGGCGGTGGTCGCGGTCGTGGTCGTGCACCCGGCGGCCAGTGACGCGCTCACGGCCAGGAGGGCTAATCGCGCTCTCATCGGTGACACGTCCCTCACTCCGAAGTCGAGGATCATCACCCGATCAACGGCGCGGCCGGACCCATCGTTCCGCCCGCGAGCCCGGCCCGCCAGAATCGCCGGACGCCGTCCTTTCGACTGCGCCGACATGCAGCGACATCAACCCAGAACAGGTGCCCGATTTGATGTCGGCCCGAAAACCAGGATACGGATGAGCCGACCGAATCCCGCACGACTTCGTTGACGATGCCATCCACCCGGGATACCTTGAATCCATTGACTTTTCCGGTGTCATCCTCGAAGTCAAATCATCCGACCCTGACTTCGGGCAGGCCGGTGGAGTACACCGCGCGCCGCCATTGACCCGCCACGAACTCCCGCCGGACAGGAGGCGAGAACAATGCGGTTGTCCCCCAGAGACCGTGAGTTACTGCTCGTGCACGTCGCTGCCGACCTGGCCGGCAGGCGCCGCTCCCAGGGAGTCAAACTCAATTACCCCGAGGCCGTGGCGATCATCATCTCCTACGTGCTGGAGGAGGCGCGGGCCGGGCGTCAGGGCGTCGCAGAACTCATGGACAGCGCCACCAGAGTGGTGGGTCACCACGAATGCATGGAAGGGGTGCCCGAAATGATGCGCGACCTCGCCGTTGAGGCGACCTTTCCCGACGGCACGAAAATGGTGGTGCTCCAGGAGCCGATCAAGCAGGATGAGCCGACGCCATGAGCGGGACCCCCGGCGAAGTGATCCTCAAGGGAGATCCGATCCCTTACAACATCGAGCCCGACCCCTCCCCGGTGCCGCCGTCGCGCCCATGGCGGCGCATGGTCCGGGTCCGGAACGACGGGGACCGGGCCATCCAGGTCGGATCGCACTTTCATTTTCATGAGGCCAATTCCGGGTTCGCCGAAAGAGACACCGATTCACCGCCGCCCGAGGGCAACGTGGGATATCTGCCGAAAGGGCTCGTGGTCATAGATGACGAGGGCCAAGAGGTGAGCGAGCCGGAGAAGGTGGCGCTCACCGCCGGTTACCGGCTGGACATCCCCGCCGGTACCGCTTTCCGGTTCGAGCCGGGGGAAGAACACGACGTTCGCCTGGTGGCGCTGACCGGTGAGGGGACCGTGCCGGGTTTGGGCACCCGCGGCACGCTCGTGTCCCATGTGTGGCGACCGGCGGCCGGCGGGCCGGGCGAAGGAGGCGGGTGATGACCGACCGGAACACGGCGGGCGGCGGCGCGGACGAGCGCCCGGCCTGGCTGGAAAGGCTTCAGACCGGTCAGCGCGCCCAGGCTCCCACGCCGCTGGAAACGCCCCGGACGATCGAGCCACGCGACTACGTCGACTACTTCGGCCCCACCGTGGGCGATGGGGTCCGGCTCGCCGACACCGACATCGTCATCACCGTCGAGGCCGACTTCAGCCGCGGCCGCTTCGGAAGCGGCAATGAGGCGGTGTTCGGCGGGGGCAAGGTCATCCGCGAGTCGATGGGCCAGAGCAACGTCCGGCAGAGTACGGCGGGCACCCCGGACACCCTCATCACCGGTGCGCTGATCCTGGACCACTGGGGGATCGTCAAGGCGGACGTGGCCCTCAAGGACGGGAAGATCCACGCGATCGGAAAGGCCGGCAACCCGCTCATCATGAGCGATGTGCACAGCGCCACGGGCCTGCCGGTCGAGACCCACACCGGTGACCCGGTGTCCGACCTGACGATCGGCCCGGAGACCGAGATCATCGCCGGAAACGGCAAGATCCTCACGGCCGGGGCGATCGACACGCACGTGCACTTCCTGCTCCCCGGCCTGGCCGCGCACGCGCTCAGCGGCGGAACCACCACCTGCGTGGGCGGCGGTACCGGCATGGCCACCGGAAGCCTGGCGACGACCGTCACCCCCGGACCATGGAACATCGGCCAGGCGATCAGGGCGATGGACGCCTTCCCGCTCAATGTCGGCCTGCTCGGCAAGGGCGCCGCGGCCGCCGGACGCTCGCTTGCGGATCAGGCCAGAGCCGGCGCGTGCGGCTACAAGATCCATGAGGACTGGGGGGCGACCCCGATGGCGCTGCGCGACACGCTCGCGGCGGCCCAAGAGCACGGCATGCAGGTCTCGCTGCACGCCGACACCCTCAACGAGGCCGGGTTCTTCCAGTACTCCAAGCAGATCATCCAGCAGAGCGGCCGGAGCATTCACAGCTTTCACACCGAGGGAGCGGGAGGCGGGCACGCTCCGGACATCTTGCGGATGGCCTCGTTGCCGCAGGTCCTGCCGGCATCGACGAACCCGACCCTGCCCTTGACGAAGAACACCACGCCCGAGGCCCTGTGGATGGTGATCCTGGCCCACCATCTCAACCCCGGGGTGCCCACGGACATGGCCTTCGCCGAGAGCCGAGTGCGGGTGCACACGACCTTCGCCGAGAACGTGCTCCATGACTTCGGGGCGCTGTCCATCACCAGTTCCGACGCGCTGGCCATGGGCCGGATCGGGGAACTGACGATGCGTACCTGGCAGACGGCGCACGTCATGAAGAGCCACTGGCGGACCGTGGGGTTCCCGTCTCTGGACCAGACGGGCGGCGTGGACATGAGCGACGACAACCAGCGCGCCAGGCGCTACATCGCCAAGTACACGATCAACCCCGCGATCGCCCAGGGCATGGACCATCGGATCGGATCCATCGAGGCGGGCAAGGACGCGGATCTGGTGTTGTGGGATCCACGGTTCTTCGGCGTTCGCGCCGAGATGGTGCTCCAGCGAGGGGTTCAGGTCTGGGCGGTCTGCGGCGACCCGGCCGCCGCCGTCACCCAGCCGGAGCCGTACTGGGGACGCCCCAACTGGGGTGCCTCCGGCACGAGCGTGGCCGCGTGCACGCGGATGTTCGTGTCCCCGGCGGCCGGGACCGGCAATCCCGACGGCACCCTGACCCCTCATGAGCCGCTGGGCACCGGCAAGCCGTGGGTGGCCGTCCGGCCGACCGGGGCGCTCCGCAAGGAGCACATGAAGAACAACGCCACGCTCCCCGACATCCAGGTCGGCGTCTCGCGCGACCGGGGGGCCGCCGACTCCTACGTGGTGACGATCGACGGCGTCGAATACCCCGCGCCACACGACCTGCCGGAGGTCATTCCGATGACGCAGCGCTACTCCCTCTTCTAAGGCGGGCGCACGACATGCCGATACTGCGAGCGGCGGCCCTGCTGCTGGCCGACGGGCGGCTCCCCACGGGCGGTCACGCCCATTCGGGCGGTGTCGAGACCGCGGTGGCGACGGGTGCCGTGCGCACCCTTGCGGACCTGCGCGAGTACTGCCGGGGGCGGCTGCACGCCGCGGGTTGCACCGCGGCCGGACTGGCCGCCGCGGCCGCGGGCGGCCTCGACCTCACCCGCCTGGACGCCGAGGCCGACGCCCGCTGCCCTTCCCCCACATTGCGCGCCACCTCCCGGCGGCTCGGGCGGCACCTGCTGCGCACCGCGCGGCATCTGTGGTGGTCCGACCGGCTGGCCGCCGCCGCCGAGACCCCGCACGGGCCGCACCAGCCGGTGGCACTGGGATGTCTGGCCTTCGCCGCGGGGCTCGGCCCGCACGACGCGGCGCTGATCGCGGCCCTGGACTCCATCACGCCCCCGGCCGCGGCGGCGGTCCGGCTGCTCGGCCTGGACCCGTTCGCCGTCCACGGGATGCTGGCGCGACTGTCCGGCGAGGCCGACGACGTGGCGGGCCGGGTCGCCGGACCCGCCGCCGCCGGAGAGCTGCCGTCCCGCTCGGCGCCACTGCTGGACTACTACGCCGAACACCACGACACGATGGAGGTGCGTCTCTTTGCATCGTGAACACGACCATGGCCCGCCCGCCGGTGGTGGAGGCGGCAGCACTCCCCCGGGCGATCCCGCCGACCGGGGCCTGTGGATCGGAATCGGCGGCCCGGTCGGGGTCGGCAAGACCGCGCTCGTCGCGGCGATCTGCGAACAACTGCGTGACCAGGCGCGGCTGGGCGTGGTGACCAACGACATCTTCACGACCGAGGACGCCGACTACCTGAAGAGCCGGGGCGTCCTGCCACCCGAGCGCATCGTCGCGGTGGAGACCGGGGCCTGCCCGCACAGCGCCGTCCGCGACGACATCTCGGTCAACGTGGAGGCCGCCGAGCAACTGGCGCGCGATCTTCGGTCACGCGATGGCCGCCCGCTCGACCTGCTGTTGATCGAAAGCGGCGGCGACAACCTCACGATGACCTTCAGCCACGGGCTGGTGGACGCCTGGATCTTCGTCTTGGACGTCGCGGGCGGCGATGACGTCCCTCGTAAGGGAGGCCCCGGCGTCACCGCGGCCGATCTACTGGTGATCAACAAGACCGACCTCGGAGAGTACGTCGGCGCCGATCCGGCTCGGATGCTGAAAGACGCCCAGGACCGGCGGGCGGGCCGCCCCACCGTCGTCAACTCCCTGCGGCACGACCCGTCCGCCACTCCCGTGGTCTCGTGGATCCGGGACCGGCTGGCGGCGCGGCGACCGGCCGTTCCCGGGCTGCCGTGAGCGACCTGCCGTCCCCCCCGTTGGGACGTACCGGAATCCACGCCCGGGCGCGGCTGACGGTCAGGCGCGGAAAACGCGGGCTCACCGTACCGACGGAGATGTTCGGAGAGCCCCCCTACCATCTGCTGCGGGCCGGCCGTGCCGACGCCGTGCCGCTGCACATCTTCATGACCGGCTCCTGCGCGGGCCCCCTGGGCGGTGACCGGTACACCGTGGAGGTCGACGTCGGCGCCGGCGCCGCCCTGGAGGTCGGCAGCGCGGCGGCGGCCGTCGCCTTGCCCTCTTCTGACCGCCGGCCTTCTCACACCGCCACGACCATCCGTATCGCCACCGGCGGGCGGCTCATCTGGTCGCCGCAGCCCACGATCCACGGTGGTGGCAGCCGCCACCACACCGCCACCACCATCGAGCTGGACGCCGGCGCCGGGCTGATCTACCGGGAGACCCAGGCCCTCGGCCTGCACGGCGTCCCCCCGGCCGAGGCGCGCTCCCATATCAAGGTGACCTTCGACGGCGGGCCGCTGTGGGAGCAGCACACCGCCCTGGGATCCGACGTCCACGGCGGCACCGGCCCCGCCGTCACCGGCCGCGCCCGGGTCCTCCAGCAAACGCTGATCGTCCATCCGGACATGTGGTGCCCCGGCGGCACCCACCGGATACCGGCACAGGCGCTCGCCCCGGGAAGCTGCCTGCTCCCCCTGGCAGGAGGCCCGGCCCTGCTCATCAGTGTCCTGGCCGACCACCATGACCAGGCCACCCGCATCTCGGCCACCGGCCTGGCAGCGGCGGGACTCACCACCGCTCCTGGACGACCGGTGACGTGACGGCCGGCCCGGCGAGGGTCCGCCTCCTAACAGAAAGGCCGTCTCCCTGTGTGGGAAACGGCCTCTGACCTGGGTGGGCGATACTGGGATCGAACCAGTGACCTCTTCGGTGTGAACGAAGCGCTCTCCCGCTGAGCTAATCGCCCTGGTGGTGTGGCTCCCTCGCGGGGGCCGACGGGAAAACCATACCGCACTCGCGGAGTGGCCGCGAAGCCGTGGCCGCCCGGGGGCGGGGTGATCGGGGGGAGGCGGGTTGCCGGGAAGGTCGCGGATCGGGCGCGTGGGGAGGGGTGGTTGGCATAGCATCGTGCTGACCTACAGTGACACGATACGAACGGAGCAGGGGGCTTTCGTCAGAGAGGTCTCGCGGGAGGGGCCTGAGGGCCGGAGCGACACGCAAAACCCTTGTAAACATGGGCCTGTTGTCGATGTTTGACCAGGTAGGGACCTAAATGTCGGGCTGTGATGTGCGTTACAGAAGGGCCTGGAGGCGGAATCTTTTCAACAGGTTTCTTCGTTCCGCGTCATAGCTCACGACGAAGCCCGTCAGAGCAGTGAAAGCCCCGATGAGGGGACCCGACGACGTAAAGGTTTGGCTGACGATGAACAGCACCACCGTCTCCGCCGAGCTGGGCCTTCGGCTAGTGGTCCCCGACCGTACCACCGTCCCCCTGCTCGCTGGACTCAGCTACACGGCCGAAGACCCGTATGCGATCCGGATGGCCTTCCATGTGGGGAACGACGAACCGGTCGAGTGGATCTTCGCCCGCGAGTTGCTGACCGTGGGCATCGTGCGGCGCGTCGGAGACGGCGACGTCCAGGTGTGGCCCGCGCGCTCCGATGGCGAGCGCACCCTGCACATCAGCCTGACCTCTCCCTTCGGTCAGGCTCTCTTCGAGGTGCCGCTCGCGCCGCTGACCGAGTTCCTGCACCGGACCTACGAGCTGGTCCCCGCCGGCCGTGAGACCGACTTCATGAACCTCGACGCGGAGCTGAGCAACATGTTGTGGAGCTCCTGACGAACGCCTGATCCTCCTCAAGGCGCCGCCGGGCCCAGCAGGCGGCGCATCCGGCTGATCTCGATGGTCTGACCGGAGATGACATCGCGGGCCATCAGGCGCATGCGCCGGTCGGTCCCGCTGTCGAGTTGTGCCTTCGCCATGGTCATCGCGCCCTGGTGGTGGGTGATCATCAGTTGCAGGAAGAGCCGGTCGAAGGCGGTGCCCCTGGCCACGCGCAGCCGGTTCATCTGCTCCAGCGTCGCCATGCCGTACATCCCGCCGCGGGTGTGCCCATGCCCGGCGGGCACGGCCCGTCCCTCCCCCCGCAGCCACCCCGCGAGCGCCTGGATCTCCGGTCCCTGGGCGACGGTCACCCGTTCGGCGAGCGCGAGCAGCCTGCGGTCGGCCGAGCGTGCGGGGGCGAGCGCGGCCATCTCCAGGGCCTGGCGGTGGTGCGGGATCATCGACTCGGCGAACGTGATGTCGGCGGCGGAGGTCCGCGCGCCGGAATCGCCCAGGCGCTCCCCCGGCGTCGCCGTACGGCCGCCCCCGCCCGGCTCACCGGGGACGATGACGGGTGCGCCCGAGCCCGCCGTCAGCGGCGCGCCCCGCTCCTCCGCCGGCCCGTCCGAGCATCCGGCGAGGACCGATACCAGGACAAGGGCGGCCGAAACCCGCTGAGTTCCCCATCTGGCCGACATAGCTTCCATACTGGGGCACGTTCATCGGCACTTCGGATGGTTCCGGATGGGGAGACTGTGATCACTGCGCGATCGGCCGGCTGGACGGCCGCGGCGATGACGGCACTGCTGGTACTGGCGGGCTGCACGGCCGCTCCAGGACCGGCGGCGAAGCCCACCCCCGCCCGGTCGCAGGGCGCGCCCGGCGCGCTCGCCGTGGGCGAGGTGCGGACCAGCAAGAACGTCAAGCTGGTGACGAACGTCCCACCGGCCAAGCCGTTCGACGGCGAGGAGTCCTGGGGCACCGACCTGGCCTTCCAGGGCGACCATGTGTTCGTCGGCAACTACGAGGGCTTCACGATCTACGACATCCGCGACCCGGCCAAGCCCGTCACCGTGAGCCAGGTCGTGTGCCCGGGCGGGCAGAACGACATCTCGGTCAGCGGCGACCTGCTCTTCCTGTCGATCGACGAGCCCCGCTCCGACGAGTCCTGTGCCAGTGAGGAGGCCCCCGGCCAGCCGGACGAGGGCTGGGAGGGCGTCCGGATCTTCGACATCAAGGACCGGGCCAAGCCCCGGTACGTCTCCTCGGTCGCCACCGCCTGCGGCTCGCACACGCACACCACGATCCCGTCCGACGACGGGAAGACCGTCTACCTGTACGTGTCCTCGCCCGGCCCGATCCCCGACTCCAAGAGCTGCGCGCCGCCGCACGAGACGATCTCGATCGTGGAGGTGCCGGTGGCCGCGCCGACGTCCGCGAAGGTCGTCGCCGAGCCCATGGTCTTCGAGAAGGGTCACAAGCGCGACGAGACGGTCGCCGGCGGCTGCCACGACATCACCGCCTACCCGGAGAAGGACCTGGCCGCCGCGGCCTGCTTCGGCGACGGCGTACTGCTGGACATCTCCGACCCGGTACGGCCCAAGGTGCTCCGGCAGATCAGGGACGAGGAGAACTTCTCCCTCTGGCACTCGGCGACCTTCAGCGACGACGCCTCCAAGATCGTGTTCACCGACGAGCTGGGCGGCGGCGGCACCGCCACCTGCGACAAAGCCACCCCGGTCACCAAGGGCGGCAACGCGATCTACGACCTCAAGGGCGACAAGCTGACCCTGCGCTCCTACTTCAAGATGCCGCGCGAGCAGGCGAAGGGCGAGAACTGCGTCGCGCACAACGCCTCGCTGATCCCGGTCGAGGGCAAGGACATCATGGTCCAGGCGTGGTACCAGGGCGGGGTGTCGATCTGGGACTTCACCGACTCCGCCAAGCCCAAGGAGATCGGCTTCTTCGAGCGCGGCCCGCTGAAGGAGGGCGACTCCTTCGGCGGGTCGTGGTCGGCGTACTACTACAACGGCTACATCTACTCCAGTGACATCACGCACGGGCTCGACGTCATCGCCATCGACGATCCGCTGACCGATCCGGCCGGGCAGGTGCGGATGGAGGACTTCAACGTGCAGACGCAGCGGTCGTACCGGAAGTGATCACGGGTCCACGTCGGCCGCGGAGCGCTCGGCGAAGACCTCCATCACCTTGGTGGTGACCGGCCCGGGGGCGGCGGGCAGGGCGACGCCGTCCACCAGGCGGATCGGCTGGACGTCACGCGTCGTCGAGGTCAGGAACGCCTCCTCGGCCTCGGCGAGCGCCGCCAGCGGCACGTCCTCCTCCTCTCCGCCGAACCATGCGAGGACCAGGGCGCGGGTCACCCCGGCCAGGCAGCCGGACTCCAGCGTCGGAGTGACCAGCCGCCCGCCGGTCACGACGAACACGTTGCTGCCGGTCCCCTCGCACAGATGACCGGCGAGGTTGCCGAAGATCGCCTCGCCGCCGCCGCGCTCCTTCGCGTACGCCAGCGCCTTGGCGTTGTCTCCATAGGAGGTGGACTTCACGCCGGTCAGCGCGCCGCGCTCGTTGCGCGGCCAGGGGACCACGGTGACATCGGCGGTGGCCGGGAAGGCGCGCTGCTCGGCGACGATCACCATGGTGTTCGTGCCGTCGTCGCCGCGGTCGGAGCCGAGCGGGCCGTTGCCGCTGGTGTGGGTGATGCGGATGCGGGCCAGCGGCCAGTCCGCGGCGGCACCCGTCAGGCAGGCGCGCACGCCGTCGGCGACGGCGGCGGTGTCGGGCTCGGGGATGCCCAGGCGGCGCGCGGACAGGGCGAGCCGGTCGAGGTGCCGGGTGAGCGCGAACGGCCGTCCGTACACGCTCTTGATGGTCTCGAACACGCCGTCGCCGACCATCAGCCCGTGGTCGAAGACCGAGATCGTGGCCCGCGCCGGATCCAGCAGCTCGCCGTTGACCCATACGGGTGTCGTCATGTAACGCCTCCGGTTTCCCTGTACGACGCCAGGGTGATCAGCCTGGACGCCTTCAGCTCGGTCTCCCGCCATTCTCCCCGGGGATCAGAGCCCCAGGTGATTCCGGCTCCGGTGCCGAAGCGGATCTGGTCGTCCTCGAACCAGAAGGTGCGGATGCCCACGGCCAGCGCCGCCGTCCGCCGGTCGGCGTCCACCCATCCGACCGCGCCGCAGTACGGCCCGCGGGGCTCTGGTTCCAGTTCGTTGATGATGCGCAGCGCGGACGACTTGGGCGCGCCGGTCACCGAGCCCGGCGGGAAGGTCGCCGCGAACAGTTCGGGCCAGCCCTGCCCGGGGGCGAGCCGGGCGCGGACCGTGGAGACCATGTGGACCAGCCCGGGGTACGCCTCCACCCGGCACAGGTCCGGCACCTCGACCGACCCGACCTCGGCCACCTGCCCGAGGTCGTTGCGGACCAGGTCGACGATCATCACGTTCTCCGCGCGGTCCTTGTCAAGCAGGCCCTCGGGGGTCCGGGCGGTGCCCTTGATCGGGTGGGACTCGATCAGGTCGCCGTCCCGCGACAGGTACAGCTCGGGCGAGGCCGAGACGACGGTCAGGCCGCGCAGCGCGATGGTGGCGGCGTACGCGGCCGGGTTGCCCGCGGCCAGCCGTACGGCCAGCGCGAGCGGGTCGCGCCCGGCGCGGGGCAGCGGGGCGGACAGCACCCGGCACAGGTTGGCCTGGTAGACCTCGCCCCGCTCGATGTAGGCGCGGATCCTCTGTACCCCGGCCTCGTAGGCCGCCTGGTCGAGGGAACCGCGCCACGCGCCGGGATCGGGGCCCCGCCAGGGCTCGCGCCCGGCGACCAGGCGGGGCGCCGGCGGGGCGGGCCGTACGTCGTCGAACCGGGCGCAGGTGACCTTGCCCTCGTAGGTGACCACGACGGCCCACCAGCCGGCGCCGTCCAGCGCGGACAGGTCGGTGGTGACGTCGCGCAGCCGCGTCGCGATAAGTCCGCCTATGTGGGCGAAAGAACCATCCACCAGGTAATTGTCCCGCCACCCCGGCATGTCGCGCTGTACCGGCTCCTAGTTGAGCGGCCCGGTGACGGACTCGGCCGCGGCCACCAGGGTGCGGTCGGCGACCAGGCGTACCACCGCCTCGATCTCCGGGGCCAGGAACCGGTCCGGGCCGGGCCCGGCCACCTCCTGGCGCAGCGCCGCGACGACCGCGCCGGTCGCCGGGGCGGGCGTGGCCGGGGCACGCAGGTCGATGCCGCGGGCGGCGGTGAGGATCTCCACGGCGAGCACGCGGGTCAGGCCGTCCACCGCCCGGCGCAGCTTGCGCGCGGCCGACCAGCCCATGGACACGTGGTCCTCCTGCATGGCCGAACTGGGGATGGAGTCCACGCTGGCCGGTACGGCCAGCCGCTTCAGCTCCGAGACGACCGCCGCCTGGGTGTACTGGGCGATCATGTGGCCGGAGTCGACGCCGGGATCGTCGGCCAGGAAGGCGGGCAGGCCGTGGTTCCTGGCCACGTCCAGGAACCGGTCGGTGCGCCGCTCGGACATCGAGGCGACGTCGGCCACCGGGATGGCCAGGAAGTCCAGCACATAGGCGACGGGCGCGCCGTGGAAGTTGCCGTTGGACTCCACCCGCCCGTCGTCCAGCACCACCGGGTTGTCGATGGCGGAGGCCAGCTCGCGGCTGGCCACGGTCGCGGCATAGCCGAGGGTGTCGCGCGCGGCGCCGGCCACCTGCGGGGCGCAGCGCAGCGAGTAGGCGTCCTGGACGCGCGTGCACGAGCCGTCGCGGTGCCCCGCCATGATCCCGGAACCGGCGAGCATCGCCCGCAGGTTGGCGGCGCTGGCCGCCTGCCCGGGGTGCGGCCGCAGGTCCTGAAGGTCGGCGGCGAAGACGTAGTCGGTGCCGAGCAGCGCCTCCACGCTCATCGCGGCGGCGATGTCGGCGGTGGTGAGCAGCATCGACAGGTCGGCGAGCGCGAGCACCAGCATGCCGAGCATGCCGTCGGTGCCGTTGACCAGCGCCAGGCCCTCCTTGGCCGTGGGCTCGACCGGCTCGATCCCGGCCTGCTTCAGGGCCTCGGCGGCGGGCACCGTACGGCCGGACGCGTCGACGACCGGCCCCTCCCCCATCATCGCCAGCGCGACGTGCGAGAGCGGCGCGAGGTCGCCCGAGCAGCCCAGGCTGCCGTACTCGTGGACGACGGGCGTGATGCCCGCGTTGAGCATCCCGGCGAGGGTCTTGGCGGTGCTGGGCCGCACGCCGGTGTGCCCGGTGGCAAGGGTGCTGAGCCGCAGCAGCATCATGGCCCGCACGACCTCGGTCTCCACGGCCGGGCCCGATCCGGCGGCGTGCGAGCGGATCAGCGAACGCTGCAGCTTGGCCCGCAGTTCGGGGGCGATGTGCCGGTTGGCGAGCGCGCCGAATCCGGTGGACACGCCGTACGCGGGGACGGCGCCTTCGGCCAGTTCCTCCACACGCGAGCGGGCGGCGGCCATCGCCGCCACGGCGTCGTCGGTCAGATGTACGGCCGCGCCACGCCGCGCCACCGCCACCACGTCGGCCGGATCCAGCGGGCCTGGCCCGATCTCGACGACCTCGTTGTCACGCATAGGGAGTCACTCTTTCGCATCGAACGCCGCGTAACCTGCGTATGGCATGTTAGCCCCTTACAACAACGTTTCCAGACCCACCCTGCCGTTATCGCGGATCCTCATCGCCGCCCAGCCGGCCGCCGCCGGTTTGGGGACTCGCCCGCGATTCGCTAGAGTTCATGCCGTGGCACCGCCCCGGGCCCCCGGCCCGGCGAAGCGCACACGCGGACGTGGCTCAGCTGGTAGAGCATCACCTTGCCAAGGTGAGGGTCGCGGGTTCGAATCCCGTCGTCCGCTCGGACAGGGCCGTGCCCGGTGGAGTGGCCGAGAGGCGAGGCAGCGGCCTGCAAAGCCGCGTACACGGGTTCAAATCCCGTCTCCACCTCCGATCGACATCCGGGGCGATTAGCTCAGTGGGAGAGCGCTACCTTGACACGGTAGAGGCCACTGGTTCAATCCCAGTATCGCCCACCACCATCTCCACAGGTGACACGCCTGCGGACCCCGATGCTGAGGTAGCGGGTGCCGCGGCAGGTCGCTCCGGCCATGCCCGCAAGCTCGACGTCCTCGCGTGCCTGAGCATGCACCTTCTGACTGAATCGGTCGCACATCTGGGGCCCGAACGTCCGACCGCCCGGACGTGCCCGGCGGCTGGCGCCGCTGGCTATCCTGTGGCACGTCGAGCCGGGCACGGCTCACCGCCGCGAGCCCGTCCGGAGGTGACGACCGTGACAGCCCCCAGCGCCGGAGCGCGTGGCCGGTGATGGCGGTGGTGGCGCACGTGGTCATGGCCCTGCTGACGGCGCTCACGCTGGCGAGCGCCTGGCAGCTCGGCGCGGACGTGGGGCAGATGTTCACCGCGGCGGGTGCCGTCGTCCTGCTGCATGTGGGAGCGGTGGTGGCTCACCGGCGGCCGTGGGCGGGATACGGGATCGGCGCGCTGGCGATGCTCGTCCTGGTGACGATGCCCTTCGTGGGCTGGTCCCCGAACATGCTGCCCTCGGCCGTGTGCTTCCCCCTGGCGTTGTGGCGGCTGAGCACCCGGGCCTCGGTGAGGTCCTCGGTGGTCGCGCTGGCGGTCGCCGCGGTCGGGATCGTCATCACCGAGCTGGTGGCGTGGGCCCGGCTGCCCCCTGACGTCCCGGGGTGGGCCCGGCTGGTCGAGGGCGGGCTGCTGATGTCCGTGGTCGGCGGGGTGTGGCTCACGGCCCTGCTGGTACGCCGCAGGCACGAGGCGGCCCGGCGGGCCGAGGGCGAACGGCTGGCCGCGGCGGTCGCGGACGAACGGGCCGGGATCCGCCGCGACCTGCACGATGTGATCGCCCACACGGTCACCGTCATGGTCGCGCGGATCGAGGCCGCGGCGGTGACGACGACGGATCCGGCGACCCGCCGCGAGCTCGGCGGCATCGCCGAGGCCGGGCGGGACGCCCACCAGGGTCTGCGGGCGATGCTGGCCTCGGTGGCGCCGCGCGCCGACGCCCGGCCCGGGGAGGTCCCGATCTCGCTCGACGCCCTCCCCGACCTCGTGGCCTCGGCGGTGAGCCCGCTCCATGCGGTGACGTTCGCGGAGCTGGGTGAGCGGCGGCCACTGAGCCTGAGCGCCGAGGTCGCGGTGGTCCGTACCGTGCAGGAGGGCATCACCAACGCGCTGCGCCACCTCGAACCACCGGTCGAGGTGACCGTCCGCCTGCGGTGGAGCCCGGCCGCGGTGGCGGTGGAGGTACGCGACGACGGCGGCAGGGCGCCCCGGCGCGCCGGGGGCCAGGGGACCGGTCTGCTGGGGATCGAGGAGCGCGTGCGCACCGCCGGTGGCACCCTGTCGATCGACGACGGGGACGACGGGTGGGCGCTGCGGGTGCGGCTGCCCACGAAGGAGGGCGCGTGACCGGGATCCGTGTCATGCTCGTCGACGATCAGGAGTTGCTGCGGGCCTCGCTGCGTACGGTGCTGTCGGCCGACGAGCGCATCGAGGTCACCCACGACGTCGCGAACGGCGGCGACGCGATCGAGGTGGTCCGGCGGCACCGCCTCGACGTGGTGCTGATGGACATCCGCATGCCGCGCATGGACGGGGTCGCCGCCACCGCGGAGATCGTCAGGATCGCCCCGGCGACGCGGGTGCTCATGCTGACGACGTTCGATGACGACGAGCTGGTCGTGGCCGCCATCCGGGCCGGTGCGAGCGGCTACCTGACCAAGGACGTCCGGCCCGCCGCCCTGGCCCAGGCCGTGTGCGACGTCGCCTCCGGGACGTCGGCGCTGGCCCCGGGGGTGGCCGCGACGGTCCTCGGTCTCGTGCGGCAGGTGCCGGTGCGGCGGACGGCGGCCCTGGACGGCCTCACCCCGCGCGAGGTCGAGATCTTCGGCCTGATCGCCCGCGGCAGGTCCAACGGCGAGATCTGCGCGGAGCTGGTGCTGAGCGAGAACACGGTGAAGTCGCACGTCCGAGCCGTCCTGCAGAAGCTGGACCTGCGCGACCGCGTGCACGCGGTGATCCACGCGTACGAGAACGGGCTCGTCGATCGCGGCGACCTGCCCGGGTGAGGATTCCACCCCGCGGGGTGGTCCCGGCTCACCCCTCGGGGTGATGCCCGCCGGTGACGCCCGGCCTAGGTTCGACGCCGTGTACTTCCCACGTCTCCACTTTCCCTATGTGACCGCCGTCATCGTCCTCGGCGGCGTGCTCGCCGCCGTGCTGCTCGGCTGGGCGGCACCGGCCCATGCCACCGGCGGACGGCTGGTCGACGACTACCGCTCCGTGTACGGTACGCCGGGCGTCGCCGCGGCCGTGATCGACGGGTCGGCGGTCGAGACGATCACCCGCGGCCGGGACGGGGACGGCAACGCGGTGACGGCCCGGACGCGGTTCCGGATCGGGTCGATGAGCAAGTCGATGACGGCGACGGCGATCATGCTGCTGGCCGACCGTGGCCGTGTCTCCCTGGACGACCCGGTGGTCAAGGTCCTGCCCGACTTCAGGATGGCCGATCCCCGCTTCACCCGGATCACCGTGCGGCAGCTCCTCAGCCACACCTCGGGGCTGTCGAACGACACGAACAACGAGTACGTGTTCCCCCCGCCGCGAAGCGCGCGCGAGATCGTGGCCAGGCTGGCCGACAAGACCCTGGCCGCCGATCCGGGCACCCGCTCGGAGTACCACAACACCAACTACTCGATCGCGGCGAGGATCGTCGAGGTGGTGTCGGGGAAGCCCTTCGGCGCCTTCCTCCGCGCCGAGTTGTTCACGCCGCTCGGCATGACCGGCACCGATTCGACGCTGGGGTGTTCCGATGGCGCCGAGGGCCTGCCGGCCGGGTACGAGGTCGTTCTCGGGGTCGCCGTCGCGGCACCGGAGATGCCGGGGATGTGCGTCGGCAACGGCGGGGTGATCTCGACTCTGGACGACATGGTCCGGTGGGTGCGCTTCAACCAGGGAGGGCTCGGTAGCGGCCTGCTGAGCGCGGACTCCCTGGCCGAGTTGCACACCGCCCAGCCGAAGGCCGGTGGTTACGCCCTCGGCTGGCGGGCCCGCCCCATCGCGGCGGGCGCCGAGCCGTCGGTGATCGGCCACGGCGGAACGCTGGCGACGTGGACGGGGGACATGCTCTTCTCCCCCGCGACCGGTGTGGCCGCCCTCGTCCTCACCAACAGCGTCGGCGATCCCGGCCTGCTCTCGGCCAATCTGCTCGCCGAACGGATCAAGGCCCCGGCGACGCCGATGACCAATCCGCTGACCATGGTGAACGCGATCCTGCTCGGGCTCACGGTGGTGATGACCGCCCTGCTGGTCACCGCGATCGTCCGGGCGCGCCGCTGGGCCGCGCGACGCCGTGCGGCGCGCCGGCCGATGCTGGTCCTGCGGCTCGCGCCGCTCGCCCTGGTGATCGTGGTGGGCGCGGTGCTGCCGACGCCCATCTGGGGGGCGTTCGACCTCCAGTACTGGATCGTGACCGCCTGGCTGCTGCCGCTGCTGGCGCTGCTCTGCCTCACCTCCTGCGTGCTCGGGGCGGTGGCACTCGGCCGCCGTCTCTGGTGCTTCCGGCGCGCCGGTCAGGCGGCCCCCGCACCGGTACGGCCGGCCATGGCGGACGACTGACCCGACGGCCTGCGGGCGGGGCGGCACCGGATCACTCGGCGAAGGTAAATAAGGTTAGCTTTACCTAACGTAGGCCGAGTGAAGGGTCCTCATGCACACGACCGGACGTGCCCCCGCTCGCGTCGTCCCGGAAGCGGGCCGGCCCGCCGTGCGCGCGCTGCTGCGCGGCGGCGGGCTGCTCGCGGCCGGGGGCGTCCTGTGCGGGCTGGTCCTGCTGAGCGTCTGGATCGGTACCAAGGACACCTCCCTGGCACAGGTCTGGCACGCGCTGTGGCGCGATGACGGCTCGCACGCCGCGAACGTCGTCCGCCAGTTGCGGCTCCCGCGCACGCTGGTGGGCCTGCTGGTGGGCGCGGGGCTCGGCGTCGCGGGCGCCCTCATGCAGACCCTCACCCGCAACCCGCTGGCCGACCCCGGGATCCTGGGGGTGAACGCGGGCGCCTCGGCCGCCGTGGTCTTCGCCATCGGCGTCATCGGGCTCGGCGACTTCCTGTCGCTGGTCTGGTTCTCCTTTCTCGGCGCCGCCGTCGCCGGGATCGTGGTCTATGTGCTCGGGGCGTCCGGCCGGGCCGGGCCCACGCCGGTACGCCTCGCGCTCGCCGGGGCCGCCGTCAGCGCGGGCCTGGGCGGCGTCATCGCCGGGCTCACGGTGTTCGACGCCGCGACCTACGAGTACCTGCGGTTCTGGATGGTCGGCTCGCTGGCGGGCCGCCGCCCCGAACTCGTCCTGGAACTGGTGCCGTTCGTGGTCGCCGGGCTCCTCGGGGCCCTGCTGCTCGCCCGGCCCCTCAACTCCCTGGCCCTCGGCGAGGAGATGGGCCGGGGGCTCGGCGTACACGTCGTCCGCACCCGCGCGTGGACGGTCGCGGTGGTCACCCTGTTGTGCGGGGCCGCCACCGCGGCGGCGGGCCCGATCGGCTTCGTCGGGCTCGTGGTGCCGCTGATATCGCGCTGGCTGGCCGGGCCCGACCTGCGCTGGGCACTGCCGTACTGCATGCTCCTGGCCCCGATCCTGATGCTCGCCGCGGACACCGTCGGCCGCGTGGTGCTTCCGCAGGGCGAACTGGAGGTCGGAGCCGTGACGGCGGTGATCGGCGCGCCGTTCTTCATCGCCATGGTGCGCCGGCGCAAGGACGTGGCGCTGTGACGGCCTCCCGGACGACCCGTCCCGCCGCCCCCGGGACGCTGCGCTGGGCGGGGCTGTCGCTCCGGGTTCACCGCCGCGCCATCGCGGTGTGCGCGGCGGCGCTGACGGTGATCCTGCTGCTGGTGGTGGTGAGCCTGTGCACGGGCGCGTACGCCGTCAGCCCCGCGGATGTCGCGCGCGCCCTGTTCTACGGCACCGGCGACCGGCTCGCCGTCCACTTCGTGAACCAGGAACGGCTGCCGCAGGCCGTACTGGCGATGCTCGTCGGGTGCGCGCTGGGCATCAGCGGCTGCATCTTCCAAAGCGTGTCCAGGAACCCGCTGGCCAGCCCGGACGTCATCGGGTTCAACAGCGGCGCCGCGACCGGCGCGATCGCGGCGATCGTCCTCGGCGGCGGCGCGACGCTGACCGCGGCCGGCGCCATCGGGGGCGGGCTGGTGACGGCCACGGTGGTGTTCGCGCTGTCCAGCAAGGGCGGCCCGCACGGGGTCCGGCTGGTGCTGATCGGCCTGGGCGTCACCGCGATGCTCGGTTCGGTCAACTCCTACCTGCTCACCCGATCCCGCCTGCACCTCTCACAGGACGCGCACATCTGGCTGATCGGCACCCTGCACGGCCGCACCTGGGGCTCGGTGCAGACCATCGCGGTGTTCCTCGCCGTGCTGTTCCCGATCGCCGTCCTGCTGGGACGTCAGCTGCGCATGCTGGAGATGGGCGACGACGCGGCCAGGGCGCTCGGCGTCGAGGTGGACCGGGCCCGGGTGGCGCTGATCCTGCTGGGCGTGGCCCTGGCCGGGGTCGCGGTGGCCAGCGCCGGGCCGATCCCCTTCGTCGCGCTCGTCGCGCCCCAGCTCGCCCTGATGCTCACCCGTGGCCCCGGCGTGGGCGTGACGGCGGCGGGCGCGATGGGGGCCGCCTTGCTCCTGGCGGCCCACGTCGTGTCCAACCAGGCCATGAACGTCTTCTCCTGGCTGGGTCTGGTGGCGGAGAACCAGCGCGACGCGCAGCTTCCCGTGGGGGTGACGACGGCGGTGCTCGGCGGCGGCTACCTGGCCTGGATGTTGTTCCGCAGGCGCCGCTGAGGTTCGGCGGGCCGGGCGGTGGAGACGCCGTCGTCGAGCCGTACGACCCTGGGCAGCCGCCGGATCGTCGATTCCCGGTGCGCGATGACGATCAGGGTGCGGTCCGCGTGCAGGCGGTCCAGCGCGGTTTCGAGCCGGTGCGCGGTGTCGGGGTCGAGGTCGGCGGTGGCCTCGTCCAGCACGAGCACGGCGGGGTCGAGCAGCGCGGCGCGGACGAGGCCGACGAGCTGGAGTTCGCCCGCCGACAGGCGGGCCCGGTCACGGCCGACTTCGGTGCCGAGCCCGCCGGTGAGCCCGTCCACCCAGCCGGTCAGGCCGAGGTCGTCCACGGCGCGGCGGATCGCCCGGTCATCGGGGTCGCCGGGGACGAGGCCGAGGTTGTCCAGGAGAGTGCCGGTGATCATGTGGACCCGCTGCGGCACCAGCACGACGCGGCGGCGCAGCTCAAGGGGGTCCAGTTCACGCAGGTCGATGCCGTCGTAGCGGACATGGCCGCGGTCCGGGATGTAGAGACCGGCGAGGAGTTTGGCGAGGGTGGTCTTCCCCGCGCCGGTCGGGCCCACCAGCCCGACGCGCTCCCCGGCCGTCACCCGCAGCGAGACGCCATGGAGCACCTCCACGCCGTCCACGTACGCGTAGTGCACGTCGTGCGCCTCCAGCGTGCCGCGCTCCGCCGTACGCGCCGCCCCGCCGCTCGGGCGAGGGTCCGTGCCGGTGGCGGCCAGCAGGTCGAGGAGCCGGGCCAGGCCCGTCAGGGTCTGCTGTACCTGGCCCACCAGGTTGGACGCCTGCGTCGCCGAGTCGAAGAGCTGGCGCGTCGCCAGGATGAACAGCACCACGACGCCGACGCTGACCACGCGGCCGGACGCGAGCAGGCCCCCGAGGCCGAGGAGCGCGGCCGTCGTGATCCCCTGCACCACCCGGGACAGGCTGATGATGAACAGGCCGCGCTGCGTGCGCCGCGCCGCACGATAGCGCTCCTCGCTCTGCCGCAGGAACCGCCGCCGCCAGAACTCCGTCCCGCCCCCGGTGCGCAGCAGTTCACCGGCCCGGACCAGCTCGTGGTAACCGGCCGCGACCTGACCCGCGGCGGCCGCCTCCGCGGCGAACGCCGGTGGCCCGGCCTTCTTGAACCGGCTCACGACCCACAGGATCGCCGGCACGTAGACCACCAGCAGCATCAGGGTGAGCTGCCAGGACCGGCTGAGCAGCAGCACGAAGGTGAAGACCAGGTAGCCGGCCACGTTCAGCACGTCGGGCAGCTGGCCGCGTACGAAGGAGGCCAGGTCGGCGATCTCGGTCGTGGTACGCCGCAGCAGGTCGCCCGCCGGGTGCGCCTCCAGGAACCGCAGCGGCGCCCGGGACAGGCCCCGGACGGCGAGGTCGCGCAGGTGGCGCACGACCCGTTCACCGGTGGCGGTCAGCAGGATCTCCGACTGCCGGAACAGCACCAGCCGCAGCAGCGCGAGCGCCACCAGGCCGCCCGCGGCGGCCAGCAGCCCGCCCTCGTCGCGTTCGAGCAGCCGGTCCACTCCGGCGCCGACGACGGCGGGCACCGCGACGGTGGTCAGGGTGGCGGCGGCGCTGACGGCCAGCGCGACCGCGATCCGGCCGCGGTGCCCGCGGGTGTGCGGCCAGGCGCGGCGCAGGACGCGGCGCTGGTCGGGGGACGGCGACAGCCGCTGGTGCTCAGTCACCGGACACCACCTGTGCCTCCTCGCCGACCGGCACCGCCGAGTCCGGCAATGTCAGTGTTCGGTCGGCGGCCTCCAGGAGGGCGGGCCGGTGGGTGGCGCAGACCACGGCGGTCGTGCCCGCCCAGGCGCGCAGGCGCTCGACGATGAGCCGTTCGGTCGTGGTGTCGACGGCGGACGTCACGTCGTCGAGGAGCAGGACGGCGGGCCTGCGCAGCAGCGCCCGGGCCAGGGCGAGCCGCTGGAGCTGGCCGCCGGACAGGGTCGTGCCGCCTTCGCCGACCTCCGTGCCCAGCCCGCCGGGGAGCGAGCGGATGTGGTCGTCCAGCGCGGCGACGTGCAGCGCCGCGTGCAGGTCGTCGTCCGTGTGGTCCGCGCCGAGCCGCAGGTTGTCGGCGATGGTGCCGCTGAGGGTGACCGGGCGCTGCGGGACGAAGCCGATGCGCCGATGCACCTGGGCGGGGTCCGCGTCGTCGAGCGGGACGCCGCCGAAACGGACCGTGCCGCGCTGCGGATGGGTCAGGTGCCCGAGTACGCGCAGAAGGGTGGTCTTCCCGGAGGCCATGGGCCCGGTGACGGCGACGAGCTCGCCAGGGCGGACCGTGAGGTCGGTCGGCGGGAGCACGGTACGTCCCCCGGCGAGGACACCGACGCCTTCGGCGGACAGGACGCCGCTCCCGGGGAGTTCGGCCGTCCGGCCCGGGGCCCGTTCGCCGGGCGCGGGCAGCAGCAGTTCCTGGAGCCTGCGGGCGGCGGTGGTGGCCTGGCTCAACTGCCCGAGGCGCATGGTGAGCACGCCGACCCACATCACGAGCATGCCCATCCAGCCGGTGAAGGCGACGATTCCGCCCACGGACATCGTGCCGCGAAGCACCGCGAGCCCGCCGAAGGCGAGTCCCGCGCCGACGGCGAGGGCGGGGACGAACGGGGACAGGGCCGCCCAGTTCGCGGAGATCCGCGCCGTGGTGAGGGTGTGCGCGGTGACCTCCGCGCTCCGGGCGTCGTGCCGACGGACCAGGGCGGCCTCGCCGCCGAGTCCGCGCACCGCCACGCTGGCCGAGAGCAGTTCCCCGACCGCGTCGGCGCGGCCGCCGTGGGCGGCGGACAACGCCGCGCTCGCGGCGCCGAACCGCCTGGGGTACCAGTAGGTGTTGATGAACACCAGGAACGGCAGGCACAGCAGGCAGACCAGCGCGAGCAGCGGGTCCAGCCGCACGATCGCGGCGACCATCAGCACGAATCCGGCGACCCCGGTGACCAGGGACGGGAACCCCATCAGCCAGGTGCGCACCAGATCCACGTCACGGGTGCCGCGCATGCTGAGGTCGCCCTCCCCGAAGCGGTCCAGGACCCGGCCGTCGAGCGCGGCCACGCGGTCCGCGAGCGCGAGGTAGAGGCGGTTCCCCTCCAAGGTGCCCGAGACGGTGGAGAACCAGCCGAGCGCCATCTCCGCCAGCGCGGCGAGGACACCGGCGGCCACGACCGCCGCGGCCCAGCCCCACAGGGCGTCGTGCCCGCCGTTCACGATGCCCTGGTCCACGGCGTTCTCGATGAACCATGGCATCGCGATCAGCGCGACCTGGTAGGCCAGGCCGCTGATGAGGGCGAGGACGAGCGGTCCGGCCCGGTGGCGTACCGAACCGGCGAGGAGACGAAGGCCGTCGGCCGTGCGGGGCGGGTTCGCGGGCTGTACGGGCCGGCGGGTGGTGCGCATGCGTCCCTTTCGGGTGAGGGGGGAGTGGGGGTCAGACCTCGCTGTCCTGGGTCACGCCCTTCGTCCAGTAGGCCGTGAGGCGGGTGTCGGCGCGGTCCACCCCCCGCCCCTCGATGAAGTGACGCCGCAGTCCGCGGATGACCTCGCGCTCCGCGCCGCCCCAGATCCGCCCGCGCCCCGGTGGCAGCGGCAGCTCCATGGCGCGCTCGGCCAGCAGCCGCCCGGCGGGCCGGCGCCGGCGGTGCAGCCACGTCACCCGGGCGTCGGCGGCTGTGGGGAGGGGAAGTTCCTCGCCGGGGTCGGCGACTTCGAGCAGTACGGTCACCGGGTGCCCGGCGGGCAGTTCCTCCAGCATGACCGCGATGGCCGGTATCGCCGTCTCGTCGCCGAGCAGCACGCTCCAGGACACCTCGGGATCGAGCGGGTACGCCGGGCTGGGCCCGAACCAGATGGCCTCGTCGCCGGGGCGGGCCCGCGCCGCCCAGCCGGAGGCGAGCTGGTCGCCGCCGTGCAGGACGAAGTCCATGTCGACCTCGCCCAGCTCGGGGCGATGGTGGCGGATGGTGTAGCGGCGAAGCCGCGGCCGGGCGACCGGAAGCAGATCACGGGCGGCCTCGGTGGTGAAGGGGCGCGGCAGGGTGACGTCCGGCTCGTAGAAGTACAGCGCGACGTGCTGGTCGGTGCCGTTGCTGAGCAACCCGCCGAGGCCGGGCTCGGCGAAGGTGATGCGGACCATCCGGGGGGTGAGGTGGCGCACCGCGCGCACCGTGGTGACATGTAGCCGTCCCGGGTTGCGGCCGCGGGGGGCGCGTCCGGCGATTGGCCCGCTCATCTCGTGATCTCCTCGCTTCCAGGGCCCCGATCGGCAGGCGGTCCGCATGGGGGCTATAAGTTAGGCAAGCCTAACCATCGTTGCGGGTGCGCCACGTACCCGACCCCTATGGAGGAGACGGGACATGCCACATCCGGACGCCATGCCGGCCACCATCGGCCGCAGAGGCTTCCTCGGCGGGGTCGCCGCCGCGGCGGCCACCCTCGGACTGACCGCGTGCGGCGTGAGCGGGACAGGGGGTGCCGCCGAGGCCGGTAGAGCCAGTGGGACCGCTGGGACCGGTGCCGCCGGGGGCCGCCAGATCGCCACCGACAACGGCACGATCACCGTTCCCGAGCATCCCGAGCGAGTGATCGCGACCGTAAACTACGAAGCCCTGATGCTGCTCGACCTCGGATTGGTCCCCGTGGGGGTGCCGGACGGCACGGCCCAGAAGACGCTGATGCCCGCCGCCGCGTACGAGAAGCTCAAGGACGTCAAGACCATCGGCGCTCCCGGGGCGCCCAACGCCCAGGCCATCGCCGCCCTCAAGCCCGACCTGATCCTGGACCAGTTCTACAAGGACAAGACGACGCCGCTCGCCACCATCGCCCCGGTGGCGTTCTTCAACTGGGCCGACAGCGGCGCGCTCTGGCACCAGCAGATCGCCAAGATCGCCAAGGCGGTGAACCGGGAGGACCGGCTCACCGCGGCGAAGCAGAGATACCAGGCGCGGCTCGCGGAGGTGTCGGCCACCTACCGCGAGCAGATCGAGAACTCGACCTGGGTCTCGCTCAGCGGCGGGCAGGGCGGCAAGGTCTACCTGGGCTCACCGCTCCTGACGGTGATGCGCGACCTCGGCCTGAAGATCGGCGCGGGCATTCCCGCCGACGAGTCCGGCTTCGTCGAGAAGAGCTACGAAGAACTCGATGTCCTCAACGACTGCACGGTGGTGCTCTACGCGGGCCAGTTCGAGGGCGCGGCCACGCCGCCCACCCAGGAGCTGCTGAAGAACGAGCTGTGGAAGGACGTGCCCGCGGTGAAGGCGGGCCGCGCGTTCCCGATGAAGCACTACATCATCGCCTCCTACACCTTCGCGCTCGGCGCGGTGGACGAGATCGAGGCCGCG
Source organism: Spongiactinospora rosea (assembly GCF_003315795.1). Classification (GTDB taxonomy): domain Bacteria; phylum Actinomycetota; class Actinomycetes; order Streptosporangiales; family Streptosporangiaceae; genus Spongiactinospora; species Spongiactinospora rosea. The sequence goes on along the minus strand of NZ_QMEY01000005.1, from coordinate 33,652 downwards.
CTCAAGACGCTGTGAACGGCACCCGCCGTGCCGGTCGGGCCCTCTGACCGGTACAAGCGGTCCTTCGGAGGCGTCAGGGCGAGGTCCGGATGCGGACGTGATCGCCCTGCGCCCACCGGGCCGGGGTGAGGAGCGGTCAGGTCCTGCGGAGACGCCATCCGGTCACGGTCCAGCAGGTGCCCCAGAGCAGGAAGAACGGCGACCACAGCAGCAGGTCCCACCACGCCAGCTCACGGGCCAGAGCCGCGTGCTCGGGGGGCGGGGGGCGCAGCCCGGTCAGCAGCGTCGCGTCGCCGATGACGCCGAACCCCAGGACTCCCACCGATCGGGCGATCATGAAGATCCCCACCGTCCAGCAGATCCCCATCAGCAGGCGTCGCGGAACGCTTCCGCTCCAGGGCCGGAGGGCGAGCAGCGCGACGATGACCCCGGCCACCGCGGCGCCGGCCAGTGCCCAGTGGCTCGCCACGAACATCGGGTCGCGCGCGAGCAGGCGGGCGCGCGCTTCGGGGGGCAGCGGGTCCTTGTCGGCGAGCGCGGTGGCCCCCAGCGCCTGCGCCAGCTTCATCGATCCGTAGGCCACGCAGAGCGCCGCCGCCCCGTACGCGCCCAGCCGCGTCCGGTCAGGACGCGGCACGTCTCGACCTCACCACATAGGACCGGAACATCTCCGCGGCCAGCACGATGGCGATGAGGCCGACGACGCCGTGGTACCACTGCCAGCCCACACCGATGCCGATGAACCCGTCCAGGACCATGATGCCGCCGCCGCCGAGAATGGCCAGCAGCAGCACGGCCAGCATGAGCGACATCAGCACTCTGGGCACCCTGCGGCCCACCGCGGTGACCGTGGCGAGGGCGATGCACGCGCCCAGCACGCCCGTCGCGGCGGCGGACCACTGCGCCAGGGCCGGGTCGAGGAAGTAGCCCTCGGTCTCGGCGGCCGACACCGGCGGACCACCTGGGAACCCGAGCCGGGCCTGCATGGCCAAGACGGCCTTCCCCGCGGCATAACCGAGCATCATCAGCGCCACCACGTACGCCGGCCAGCGTCGCGGGCGATCGGAACCCGTCATGACCCGGTCGCGGAACCGGCCGGCCCGGCGTTCCGCCCGTACGGGAGAACCGCCGCGTGACGGAGCACACCGCGTCGATCCTCTCGGCGCCCTGCGCGATCGCCAGGTCCACACCGGTGCCCGGCTGAGGTGTTCTCAGCGCCTTGGGTCTTGACAGTCATGCCTGGATGATAGTCCTCGCGAAATGAGCTTCTTGATGGAGCCATCGCGCGGAGTACGGAGATCTACGACCTCGCCGCATGCCCGCCGTCAGGCGGGCGGCCGCCAGCCGTGGACGAGGATGTCGAAGACGGTCTCGATGGCGGCGCGGGCGTCGTCGCGACCCCGGGCGAGGGCCGGGATCTCCAGGACGTATCTGGCGAGCGCGGTGCAGGCGAGGTCGTCGTGGCCGACGCCGAGTTCGTCGGCGATGGCCGCCGCGAGGGCGGCGGTGTGCCGGGTCCACATGCGTTCGGCGTAGGCGCGCAGTTCCGGGGTGGAGTCCACCAGGCGGGTGAACCCGGCCCACTGCGGGTGCGTCTCGATCAGCGGCGAGGTGTCCAGGACGTGCCGGCGCAGCGCCTCGGGGATGCTCTGGCCCGCGGGCCGCTGCCGGACCGCGGCGACCAGCGCGGCCTCCTGGCCCTCGTCCGCGTCGAAGACCAGGGCCTCCTTGCCGGTGAAGTGCTTGAACACCGTGGTGGTGGACACATCGGCCGCGTCGGCGATGTCGCGGATGCTCACCTGGTCATAGCCGCGGGCGAGGAACAGCTCCAGGGCGGCGTCGGCGATCGCCTGGCGGGTGGCCGCCTTCTTGCGTTCGCGGCGGCCGGTGGACGGCACGGTCATGGGTTGAGCATATCCGATGGTTACATCATGGCGCTTGTGTAATCAGTTGCTTAGTTGACTCATTTCACTTTTCTACTTAGTGTGCTGAGCCATGACCTCTCCCACACCCGCCCAGGCCCGCATCAGCGTCATCGGCGCCGGACCCGGCGGCCTGACCTGCGCGCGCATCCTGCAGCGGCACGGCCTGACGCCCGCCGTCTACGACCGCGACAGCGGCCCGCACGCCCGCGACCAGGGCGGCACCCTGGACCTGCACGCCGGCAACGGCCAGATCGCGCTGCGCGAGGCCGGACTCCTGGAGGAGTTCTTCGCCCTGGCCCGCCCCGAGGGCCAGGAGATGCGCCAGCTCAACACCGCCGGTGAGATCGTCTTCCACCACACCCCCGAGGACGGCGAGCTGTTCAAGCCGGAGATCGACCGCGGTGACCTGCGGGACCTGCTGCTGGGTTCGCTGCGGCCGGGCACCGTGCGGTGGGGCCGCGCCCTCACCTCGATCAGCGGGCCCGCAGGCGGGCCGCGCCTGCTGCACTTCGCCGACGGCACGACCGTCGAGACCGACCTGGTCATCGGCGCCGACGGCGCCTTCTCCCGGGTCCGCGCGGCCGTCTCGCCCGCCGTCCCGCTCTACAGCGGGGTGAGCTTCCTGGAGGCGTGGTTCTCCGACGTCCAGGCCCGGCACCCCGAGATCGCCGAGCTGGTCGGCCAGGGCGGCGCCGCCGCGGCCGACGGCGAACGCGGCCTGTTCGCCCAGCGCAACGGCGGTGACCGTGTCCGCGTCTACATCATCCGGCGCGTCCCGGCCGACTGGATCGAGCGGTCCGGCCTGACCGTCGGCGACACCGACGCCATCCGCGCCCGGCTCCTCACTGAGTACGCCGGCTGGTCGCCGCCGCTGCGCCGACTGATCAGCGACAACGACGGCCCCTACGTCGATCGCCCGATCTTCGCCCTGCCCGTCCCGCACACCTGGGCGCACGACCCGGCCGTCACCCTGCTCGGCGACGCCGCCCACCTGATGCCCCCGCTCGGCGTCGGCGTCAACCTCGCCATGCTGGACGCCGCCGAACTCGCCCTCGCGCTGGCCCGTTCGGCCACCGTCGCCGACGCCGTACGCGACTACGAACAGGCCATGCTCCCCCGCTCGATCGAGACCGCCGAGCTTCTGGAGGGCGCCGCCGAGCAGCTGCTGTCCGACGAGCCGCCCGACTTCGCCCGGGACGAGCCCTGACCCGAGTCCCCGCCGCCGGGCAAACAGCGGGGAAACACGCCGGGCGGTTCGATGGGTGGTCGCGGGGCCGTGGCCCCCTTCGCCCATCGGCTTTCGGAAAGGCATCCGCATGACTTCAGCAGAGGCTCATCCTTCCCGCCGGGTCGCGCTCGGCCTGCTGGGCGCGGTTCCGCTCACCGCGGGCGGCGCGGCGGCGTTCGCGGAACCGGCCGCCGCCGAGGAGGCCGCGTACGCCCCCGGGGACGTACGCCCTGGCGGGGCCTACGACCGGTTCCTCAAGAAGCTCGCCGACCAGGACGGCTTCTCCGGCACGGTGCTGATCAAGCACCACGACCGTACGGTGCTGTCCAGGTCGTACGGCATGGCCGACAAGGAGCGCGGGATCCCCAACCGGGCGGGCACCGTCTTCAACCTCGCGTCGGCGTCCAAGCCCTTCACCGCCCTGTCCATCCTGCAACTCGTCCAGGCCAAAAGGCTCAAGGTCACCGACAGGATCGGCGACCACCTCGACGGCTATCCGGCCGAGACGGCCAGGCACGTCATGATCCACCACCTGCTCACCCACACCTCCGGCCTGGAGAGCGACGTGCCCCTGCCCAACCGGATCACCAACAGCGTGCAGGAGGAAAGGGCGCTGCGCGAGATGGTCCACCGGGCGGCCAAGCCGATGTTCACGCCCGGCGGCGACCACGCCTACAGCAGCGTCGGGATGTCCATCCTCGGGGAGATCGTCGAGAAGGTGAGCGGCGAGTCCTTCCACGAGTACGTCGCCGGCAACGTCTTCCGGCGCGCGGGGATGACCGACTCGGCGTACTACACCCGCCCCGACTGGCTGAACGACGAGCGGATCGCGCACCCCTACATGTGGCAGGAGGACGGCACCCGGGTGGACGCCGTCCGCAACCTGGACAAGGGCGCGGTGCTCAACGGGGGCAAGGGCACCAACGCGGCGCGGGCGTGGATCGGCTCGGGCGGTGGCGGCGGCTTCTCCTCGGCCCCGGACCTGGCCGCCTTCGCGCGGGCGCTGCTGGGCGGCAGGCTGCTCGACCCCGGGATGACCGAGCTGTTCCTCAGCCCGAAGTACCCCACCGTCCCGCCCGGCGGCGGGGAGCGGCCGGGGCAGGGGTTCTCGGTGTACGGGGTGGTGGCGAGCCTGATCGACGGCCGGTTCCTGGCCGGGCACGGCGGCGGCATCGGCGGCGGGAACACCAACTGGACGATCTATCGCGACCGCGGCTGGCTGGGGATCATCCTCTGCAACTATGACCTCGACGTCCAGTCCATCATCAGCCGCGAACGCGCCGCGATCCTCGGCATCTGACGGCGCCGACCGGTCAGCCGCCGGCGGCCGGGAAGAAGGGGGCCCAGCGCTCGTAGGCGGCCTGGAAGGTCACCCCGGCCGCGGCGGCGACCTCGGCCCAGGACGCGCCGCAGCCCAGGGCCGTCCGGACCGCCCTGGTCAGCCGCCGGTCGGCCACCGCGGCGGCGGCCGCGGTGCGGGCGACCTCGTCCAGCGCGTCGGCCGGTTCGGCGTGCGCCCGCCACTCCTCCTCGATCTCCTCGTTGACCTCGGGTGGCGCGGTGCCGTACCGGTCGGCGTCCGGGACGTGCACCCGGTAGGCGTCCGGGTCGGCCTGTTCCGGCCAGGACACCCGCACCCACAGCGGCCCGCGCCAGCCGCATTCGCAAAGCCCGCGCCAGCCGAGCGCCTCACGCCCGTCGCGGATCTCCGGCTCGCCCGCGCGCTGGCCGCCCAGCGGTCGCTGCGGTGCGAACCGCCGCACCATCGCACCGACCGAGGTACCGTCACCGCCCGAGCCGACCGAGAACCAGCCTCCGGGGAACTGCGCGGCGGCCCACCCTTCGTGGACGCCGTCACCGCTGGTCCAGCCCATCTCCGCCCCCAAGCTTTCGTACCTGTCAGACGATCCGCCTCAGCCTGGCCGGTCTGCTTCCCGGCGGGGGGACGGGCACCGGCCGGAGGGGATCGGCGCCCGGGCGCGATGAGCCGGGAACGTCCGAGCGCACGGGACCGGCCGGTCCTTCACCGTCATGACACAAGTCTTTCGCGAATTCCGCGTGGGGTACGGATTGTCGCGACATCCATAAGAAAACCGGCGGCCGCGCACGGCCATGGGCCGGCTCAGCCCTTGACCGAGCCCAAGGTCACATCGGCCACGTGGTACCGCTGCAGGACCAGGAAGACCGCCATGCAGGGGATCATCGCGATCACCACGCCCGCCTGCGGCGCGCCCACCACGATGGCGCCGAACCGGTCGGCCGGCACCGGGCTGAGCATCACCGGTACGGTCTACCGCTCGGCGTCGCCCACCATGATCAGGACCGCGATGAAGTCCGCCCCGGCCGGGACGGCGACCGCTTCGGCGAGCCCGGCTCCCGCCGTCACCTGGTGGAGTACGCCGGCGACATCGCCGCTCGAATCCGCCGATGCCCCGCCCCCCGCGCGGCAGCGAGCGGTGGAACGCGAGGGGGTCAGAACTGGTCGTCGTCCACGTCGTGGTGGCGTGGGGAGCGGTCGATCGTGCGGTCCTCCTCCTCCCTCGGCAGTTGGTCGACCACGCTGATGCCCGGGCGGCCTGCCTCGACCTGGAAGCGTGCGGCGGTGACCATCGTGGTGCCGTCCGGGCGCCAGACCGTGCTGACGACCTGGAGGGAGGCCAGCAGGCCGGCGGGGGTCACGTCGCAGACGATGTAGCCGCGGCGGTTGCCGATGTACTTCCAGTGCGGGCTCTCCGCCATGATCGGATCGAAGGCGCGGTGGAAGGCGGCGGGGTCTGCGTCGCCGCCGGAGCTGATCGAGGTACCGGTGATCTCCGCGCCCACCACCGGGGATGCCGGGTCGTCGAAGTCCGGCTTCAGGTCGCACACCCAGGTGGCGTGCCGGTCGCCGGTGAGCACCACCGGGTTGGACGTGCGGCCGGAGCCGAAGAAGTCGAGCAGGCGGCGGCGCTGGGCCCGGTAGCCGTCCCAGTTGTCGAAGTCGAAGACCTGCCGCGGCCCGGCCATCCGGTCGTTGGAGGCCCACATCACCTGGTTGGCCAGCAGGTTCCAGTGGGTGTCCGCCTTGGACATGCCGTTGACCAGCCACTTCTCCTGCTCGGGGCCGGTCATCGTGCGGGCGGGGTCCTCGGCCTCGGCCAGGGTGGCGGGCTGGACGCTGCGGTACTGCCGGGTGTCGAGGACGTGCAGGGTGGCGAGCCGGCCGAAGCCGAACCTGCGGTGCAGCCGCAGGTCGATGCCGCGCGGGCGGGCGGACCTGCGCAGCGGCAGGTGCTCGTAGTACGCCTGGAAGGCGGCGGCCCGGCGGGCCAGGAAGGCGTCATGCGGCTGCTGGGCGGGGTCCTGGGGGATCTCGTCGGCCCAGTTGTTGTCCACCTCGTGGTCGTCCCAGGTCGCGATCCAGGGGAACGCGGCGTGCGCGGCCTGGAGTTCGGGGTCGGTCTTGTACTGCGCGTGCCGGTTGCGGTAGTCGGCGACGGTGTACGGCTCGTCGTCGCCCTCGTGGGTGCGGACGGTCGTGGTCCGGGGGACCGTCTCGTAGATGTAGTCGCCGAGGAAGGCGACGAACGCCAGGTCCTCCTGGGCCAGGTGGTGGTAGGCGGTGAAGTGGCCGTCCTGCCAGTTCTGGCAACTGGCGAAGGCGAAGCGCAGGTGCTCGTTGGCCTGGCCGGGGCGCGGGGCGGTACGGCTGCGGCCGACCGGCGAGACCTCCTCACCGGCCCGGAAGCGGTAGAAGTACTCGCGGTCCGGCCGCAGGCCGCCGATCTCGGCGTGGACGGCGTGCCCGTGCTCGGGCCGGGCGAGTGCCACGCCCTCGGCACGGACCTTCCGGAACCGCTCGTCCTCGGCGACCTGCCACCGCACCGGCACCGGGCGGCCGGGCATGCCGCCGCCGTCCAGCGGGCGCGGGGCAAGGCGCGTCCACAGCACGAATCCGCCGGGCAGCGGGTCGCCGGAGGCGACTCCGAGGGTGAACAGGCCGCGCGGCAGCGGGCCGCCGCCGTACGCCCGGACCGCGGCCGCCGCGCCGTCCGGGCCGGTCAGCACGGGCCCGAACAGCAGATGGCCCGCGGTCAGGACGGTGGCGGCCCCACCGGTGGCGAGAAAGCGACGGCGAGCATGATCGTTGGACATACTGCCTCCCCTGTGGGCTCCACAGAGGATCTCCACGCCGCGGTGAACGCTCGGCGTCGCGCCACGCGGTGGAAAGGCGACGATGGCGCGAACATTGATCGCCCCAGCCCCGCCCGCCCCGGTGACCAGCGCGAGGTAGCCCGCGTGCAGAGTGTCCAGGCCGGCACCGTGGCCGGATGGCGGCGCAGGGCAATCGGGCAACCCGATGGGGGCGCGGCGGGGGTTAGATCCAGCCCTCTTCCCAGGCCAGGTGGGCGGCGGCGTGCCGGGAGGCGACGCCCAGTTTGGACATCGCCGCCGACAGGTAGTTGCGGACCGTGCCGGGGGCCAGGTGGACCTGCGCGGCGATCTCGTTGATCGACGCGCCGGTGCGTGCGGCGCGCAGCACCTCAAGCTCGCGTTCGCTGAGCGGGCACTCGCCCTCCGACAGGGCGGAGGCGGCGATGTCGGCGTCGATGTAGCGCCGCCCGGCGGCGACGTCGCGGATGATCTCGGCCAGCTTGGCGGCGGGGGTGGTCTTGGGCACGAAGCCCCGCACACCCGCGGAAAGCGCCCGGCGCAGCACCCCGGGCCGGGCGTGCCGGGTGATCAGAATGATGGGGATGTCCAGCTCGGCGCGGATCTCCTCGGCGGCGCGCAGGCCGTCGGCCGGGGGCATCTCCAGGTCCAGTACGGCGATGTCCGGGGTGTGCTCGCGGGCCAGCCGTACCGCGTCGGTGGAGGTGGCCGCCTCGGCGACGACGGTCAGGTCGTCCTCCAGCCCCAGCAGCGCGGCCAGCGCCCCGCGCAGCAGGTCCTCGTCATCGGCGATCAGCAGCCTGATCATCGGCTCGCCCCCACCGGCAACGAGGCCGCCACCTCGAACCGATCACCGTCCCGCTCCCAGACCAGCGTCCCCCCGACGGCCTCCAGCCGCTCCCCCAGCCCGGCCAGCCCGGTCCCCGCCCCCGAGCCCTCCGCCAGGCCGGTGGCGCCGTCGTTGGTCATGCGGAGGTGCGCGGTGCCCTCGGTGAGGTGGTAGGTGACCTCGGCGTGCCGGGCGCGGCTGTGGCGCAGGACGTTGGTCGTCGCCTCGCGCATCACCAGGCCGAGCAGGTGCCGGGCGGGCTCGGGCAGCTCGGCCGAGCCAGTGTCAGGCAGGTGTTCCATCCGGGTGTCGATCTCGGCCGCGGCCAGTACCTTCGCCGCGTTGGCGATCTCCGCCTCCAGCGTCGTGCGGCGGTAGCCCTGTACCACGGCCCGGGTGTCGTCCAGTGCCTCGGCGGACAACCGGCGCACCTCCATCATCTCGGCGGCGGCCCGCGCCGGGTCGCGATCCACGAGCCGGGCCGCAAGTTCGCTCTTCAGTGCGATCACCTGCAGGTGGTGTCCCTGAATGTCGTGCAGGTCGGCGGCGAAGCGCAGCCGCTCGTCCTTGACGGCCAGTTCGGCGGCCAGGTCGCGCGCGTGGTCCAGCCGCTCGGCGACGTCCCAGGCCCACAGCATGCCGAGCGTCGTCCAGGCGGTGAAGGCGACCAGCCCGGCGGAGAACGCCGCCCCGAACCGCCACCCGTCGGCGGAGGCCAGGCCGCTCACCCCGCCCAGCGCCGCCGCGGCCACGACGGCGGCGGCGATCAGTGTCCGCCTGCGCGGCGGCGGCACGAACATGGCGGTGATCGAGATCATCAGCGCGGGCGCGAGCGGCCACAGCCGGTGGTCGCCCAGGGCCAGTGGGATCGCCGCGAGCACCGCGGCGGCCAGGCTCCCGGCGATCAGCCAGGCGAGCGGCGGGTGTACCGCCCGCCCGTCACCGGCCCGGGGCAGCCGCACATGCAGCAGCGCCCCGGCCGCCGTCACCATGGCGGCCAGCGCCACGGCGGCGAGGGCCTTGCCCCACGGCGGGAGGGCGGGGTCGGCGATCCAGTCCTTGCCGAAGAGCAGCAGAAAGAGGGTGACGGTCCCGGTCAGGCTCCACCAGGTGTACCGGCGGAAGACCCCAAGGCCCGTGCCGCGCTCGATCGGCCCCTCACGCACGCCGTCCATTGTCGCAGCGAAATGCGGGCCCCCGCGCTCATGGATCACCACCCCCCGGCGGCCGATACTCGCATCATGGAACGCAGACAGCTCATGAGCGGCACCGCCGCGGCCATCGCCGCGACGGCGCTCCCCACGGTCGCCACCTCCTCCGCCGCGGCCTCGGGCCCGGCACCGGACGCCGCCGCCAGGCGCGTCCACATCGTGCTGTTCGACGGCGTGGAGGAACTGGACTTCAGCGCCCCCTTACAGGTCCTGGACATCGCACGCAAGACCGGGACGCCACTGGAGATCACGCTGGTCCGGGTGGACGGACCGGGCACCGTGACCGCCAGTTGCGGCACGAAGGTCGAGGTCGCCGCCGGGTGGGCGCCGCGCGCGGCCGACCTGCTCATCGTGCCCGGCGGCGGGGCCACCAACCCGAACCGGCCCGGTGTCGCCGTCGAGATCGAGCGCGGCGTGATCCCGGCGGCCCTGCGCGCCGCCAGGCGGCGGGGGCTGACGATGGCGTCGGTGTGCACGGGGGCGTTGCTGCTGGGCGCGGCCGGGCTGGTACGCGGGCGTCCGTGCACCACCCATCACCTCAGCCACGCCCGGCTCGCCGAGCAGGGCGGCGAGGTGCTGGCGGGCCCGGGGCACGGCGCCCCGGGGCCGCGCGTGGTGGACGACGGCGACCTGATCACCTCGGCCGGGGTCACCAGCGGGCTGGAGCTGGGGCTGTGGCTCCTGCAACGCCATTACGGGACGGCGGTCTCCCAGCGGGTGGAGATGGTGCTGGAGTACGAGCGCCGCGGGCTGGTCCACCAGGCCAGGGCCTGATCTCGGCCGCGCGGCGGGTCACCCGGCGTGCTGGCCCGACCAGGGCTGCCGGGGCCGGCCGCGCAGCCGGTCGATGGCGGGGCCCGCGTGGACCGCGTACTCCCCCAGCAGCTCCGCATGGGCCTCTTCGAGGCCCAGGATGACCGCGCCGAGCACCGTGGCCAGCGCCCCGACGACGCTGCCGGACACCGCCACGAACTCGTGCAGCGGCCGGGCCGCCGCCTGGACCGCGGTCACCACCTCGGGCGCGTCGCCGATCTCGCCGCCGATCACCACGAGGTCGGGATCGACCACGGCCGCGAGCGCGACGCACGCCCTGGCGACGTCGCGGACGTACTCGTCCAGGACGGCCTTGGCCTCGGCCGAACCGGCCGCGACGTCGGCCAGGATCGCCTTGACCACCTCGCCGACCGTGGCATCCGCGGCCGAGCCGGCGCGCGAGCGGTAGGAGTCGACCAGGCGGGAGGCCGCAAGGCGTTCCTCCATCGCGTGCCGGGAGACCTGCCCCGCGCCCTCCGCCCACGGGAACGGCAGCCGCGACAGCTCGCCCGCCGCGCCGTGCGCGCCCCGCACCAGGCGGCCCTCGGTGATGATCCCCGCGCCGACGCCGACACCGAGTTGCAGGTAGGCCAGGCTGGGCACCTCGGCCCCGGCCCCGATCCGCATCTCGGCCACGGCCGAGCAGTTGACGTTGTTCTCCAGGCGTACCGGGCCGTCGTAGTGCGCGGCCAGCGTGCCCAGCAGGGCGGCGAGCGCGCCCTGCTCGCGTCCGGCGTCGGCGGGCGACACCTGGCGGCGTCCGGCGTCGATGATCTGCGGGACGGCGATCGTCACCGACCGCAGCCGGCCCCGGCGGTCGGGCCGCTCGCACCATTCGGCCAGCAGCCCGGCCGCCCGCTCCACGGTGGCCGGGGACAGCTCACGCCGCCGCGCCGCGCCCGCCGGGCCCGGCTCGGCGACGGACACGTGCGTGCTCTCCGCCCCCGCGAGGTCCACGGCCATCAGATCGACGTGCGAGCTGCCGAGGTCGATGCCGAGCACCCAGCCGACCTCGCCGCCCGCCTCGAACAGCACGGCGGGCTTGCCGGTGACCGGGACGTGCCTGCCGTTGCGGCGGACGTATCCGGCCTTCTCCAGCGAGCCCACGGCGTCGTTGACACTCGGCTTGGACAGACCCGTCGCGGTGAGCAGCCGGGGCCGGGTGGTGGACCCGTGCCCGAGCGTGTGGCTCAGGACGTGCCGCTGAGTCGGGGGCAGCTCCACGGAACGCACGTCGTCATCCAACCAGATTCGCCCCGGCCTCGGTCAGCGCGCGGACGGCGGCGGCGGAGCTCGCCCTGGAAGCGCCGAATGTCCGGATCACTCCGGCCGCGCCCGGGTACTCGGTCCCGGGGTACCCCATGTCCACGACGACCAGGCGCGGCGCGCGCAGCCGCGCGAAGACCTCCGCGCTGGCGGGGTGCCGTGGCAGGTCGCGCACGACCGCCACCACGACGTCGGAGGGCCCGGCGTCCGGCAGGTCCGGGACCTCGCCGATCGGCGGGCTCAGCACCAGGTCGCGGAACTCGACACCGGCCGCCCGCAGTTCCGGTCCGATGCCCCAGGGCACCGGCCCGGCCGCGATGGACGTCCGGTCGTCGAACGTCACGACGTGCACCCCCGCACCGGCGATCGACACCTGGCCCTCGGTCACTGTCGCGCCCCACGCCGCCGCCGCGCCGATCGCCCGCTCGGCACTGGTGTCGGACGTCCCGGGCACGCCCGGCGTGCCCGGATAGGCGCGGGCCATCGCCTCGACGCGCCGCCCGGCCTCGTGCAGCCGGTCGATCGCGAGCGCGCCGGACTCCGCGGCGGCGACGATCGCGTTCACCACCGCCGTGGTCGCCTCCTCGTACTGCTCCGCGCCCAGGCACAGCAGGTCCACCCCGGCGCGCAGCGCTCCCACGGCGGCGGCGGGCAGCGAGCCCGCGTGGTTCAGCACGCCGTGCATCTCCAGCGCGTCGGAGATGAGGACGCCGTCGTAGCCGATCTCCTCGCGCAGCAGCCGCCCGGCCACGGTCTCACTCAGCGTCGTGGGCGCCTCGGTGTCCAGGCTCTCGACGATGACGTGGGCGGTCATCATGCTCGCCGTACCCGCCTCGGCGGCCCGGACGAAGGTCCGCAGGTGGTCGGACTCGAATTCGGCGCGGCCCGCGGGGACCCGGCCGAGCGCGAGGTGGGAGTCCAGCAGCGACCCGCCGAGTCCCGGGTAGTGCTTCACGCACGCCGCGACGCCCGCCTCCTGCAGTCCCTGGACCCAGGCGGCGGCGTGTTCGGCGTTGTCGTGCGGGCCGCGGCCGAAGGAGCGGGTGGTGAGCGGGCTGTGCGGGTCGGTCACGTAGTCGCCGATCGGCGCGAGGTTGTAGTTGATGCCGAGGTCGCGCAGTTCGGCGCCGATGCCGCGGCCGACCGCGCGAGTGGCGGCCAGGTCGTCGTGCTCGCTCAGCACCCGGTTGCCCGGATACGGGCTGCCCCGGTCGTGGTGGATCCGGGTGACGTCGCCGCCCTCCTCGTCGATCGCCACGATGGCGTCCGGGCGGACGTCCCTGATCTGGGCCACCAGCGCCGCCACCTGCTCCGGTGAGACGATGTTGCGGCCGAACAGGACGACGCCGGCCATCCCTTCGCGCAGCCGGTCCAGCAGCCAGGCCGGAGCGGTGGTGCCGGTGAAGGCGGGCAGCATGGTGCCGAGCGCGAGCCGGCGCAGGTCGGATGTCATGCGGGTTGCTCCTCGTCGTTTCGCAGTGTCAGCCTGGCGAGCCGGACGGCCCCGTGGACCGGCTCGGTGTCGAGGACCGACAGTGGCAGGGACACGTCCAGATCGGCCAGCCCGGCGGCGAACGCGGACCGGAAGGCGGGTTGCTTGACCATGACCGCGCCCGCGCCCACGACCGCCTCGGCCCGGGCCCCGAGGCGCAGCGCGATCGCCACGTTGCCCGCCAGCGTGCGGGCGTTGTCGGCGATGGCCTGGCGGGCGGAGTCGGAACCGGCGTCCGCGCACGCGAAGACCCCCGCCGCGAGGTCCCCCAGTTCCTCCCTCGACCGCTTCAGCGCGGCGGGCAGGCGGCGGGCGTCGGTGAGACCGAACGCCCCGGCCACGAAGGGCCGCAGCACCGGATCGTCCTCGCCGCGGTCCAGGTGGGCGGTGTAGCGGCGCAGCGCGTCGATCACGATGCGCGGCGCGCTGCCGTGGTCGCCGAGGAGCCAGCCCCAGCCGTCGGTGAGCACCGTGCGGCCGTCCGCGGTACGACCCCCGACCGCGGCGCCGGTCCCGGCGATCACCGAGAGGGCGTGGTCGTGCCCACCGGCCAGGCCCACCAGCAGGACGTCGTTGCAGACCTCGACCTGTACGCCGGGACCGAGTTCGGCGGTCACGGCGGCGGCGAGTTCCCTGGTCAGGGCGTCGGAGTCGCAGCCCCGCGCGCCCACGCCCACGGCGACCGGCAGGTCCCCCTCCGGTGTGACCTCGCGCAGGACGTCACCGATCAGGCGGGCCCGGCCGGTCGCGGGCAGGTCGTTCCAGCCCGGATTGGGCCGGGTCTCGGCGGCGATGGGTTCGCCGGTGGCCGCGTCCTCCACCCGGACCCGCAGGTAGGAGCCGCCGATGTCGAAGCCCGCGACACCGCGGCGCGGCCGGTCCAGGGTGTTCACGCGGCCGTCTCGACCTTCGTGTCGATGCGGACGAAGATCGGGTCCTCGGGGCTGCGGCCGATGGCCGCGCACGCCTCCTGCACGACCATCTGGCAGATCACGCTGGCGGCGATGGACAGCTCGGCGTCCGTCATGTCCGGCAGGATGATCTGGCGCAGCGGGCCGGTCCCGTCGTACTCGATCGGGCCGGTCCCGATGAGGTGGACCGTGGCCCCGTGGTCGGCGAGCTGCCGGGCGAGCAGCGCCTCGGCCCCCCGGTTGATGATCAGGTGGACGCTGCCCGGCTTGGCGCTGTCCATGAAGCCGTGCAGGTAGGAGCGGGTGTCGTAGCTCGCGGCGGGGGCCGCGACGCCCTCGCGGAACAGCAGGGCCGCCCCCTCCGCGGCGGCCAGGCCCGCCCCCGAGGAGACCACGTCGATGTGCCCCGCGGCCAGCAGGTCCGCGGCGATCCGGCCGGCGGCGGCGCGGCGCTCGCGCATCACCCAGGTGAGCCGTTCGCCGAAGGCGCGCCAGCGCTTCTCGTTCACGCCGCCGGTGAGGTGTTCCGCGAGCAGCGCCATGGCCAGCGCGGTCGCGGTGTAGCCGACGGTCGAGACGCGCGAGTCGGCAACGTCGCCCAGCCACAGGAGCCGCGGGGTCAGGTCCGAGACCGGCGAGGGCAGCCGGTTGACCACGCTCATCCGCGCCTCGGCGGGGACCGCCGACAGCGCGCGTACGATCTCGACGCTGCGCCCGGACTGGGAGATCCCCAGGTACATCGTCCCCGGCCGGACCTGGGCGGCGGTGAAGTCGGCCCCGGTCAGCAGCTCGCACGGCACACCGCCCGCGGTGAGCCCGGCCACCAGCACGTGGGCGGCGGCGCGGCTGGCGCCGATGCCGAAGGCGACCACGCGGTCCACCTCACTGTCGCGGTGCCCGTCGAGCCGGCCCGGCAAGGTGGTGGCGAGGTCGGCCAACGCCTCGGGCTGGCTGTGAAACGCCTGGTCGTAGGTGTTCCACGGAGAAACTGGTGGATTGCCGGTTGCTGTACCCATGTTAGTAAGGTAACTTACCTTACTCAGGATCGTCAAAGAGTCGCGGATCCTGTGGAGGTGCACCCCAATGAACGATCGTTTTCCGCCGTCTCGCCCGGGCCGCCGTTCGGTCCTGGCCATGCTGGCCCTGACTCCCGTCGCGGGAGCGCTGGCCGCCTGTGCCACGGGCGGAGCCCGGCAGTCCACCACCGCCGGCACCCCGACCGGAGCCGCCAACGCCGGCAATCCGTTCGGGGTGTCCTCGGGGGCGCCCTTGGAGGTCGTCGTCTTCGACGGCGGCTACGGGCAGGAGTACATCAAGGTCCCCGTGGACCTGTACCGCGGGAAGCACGCCGCGGCCAAGATCACCCAGTCGGCGACGCAGCAGATCCAGCAGTCGCTGCAGCCGCGCTTCGTCGCGGGCGACCCGCCGGACGTGGTCAACAACTCCGGCTCCAACGCCATCGACTACGGCGCCCTCGTCGGTGACAAGGCACTGCTGTCCCTGACGCCGCTGCTCACCGCCCCGTCCTGGAGCGACCCGGCGGTCACCGTGGGCGACACGCTGCGGCCCGGCGTGGTCCAGGTCGGCACGCACGACGGGCAGTTCGTCGTGCTGAACTACTCCTACGGCGCGTACGGGGCCTGGTACAGCACCTCGCTGTTCGAGGAGAAGGGCTGGACCTACCCGCAGACCTGGGACGACTACCTCGGGCTGTGCGACAAGATGGCCACCGCGGGCATCGCCCCCTGGACCTACCCCGGCCAGTTCCCCTACTACATGTTCTGGTGGCTGGCCTCGCTGATCTACAAGGCCGCCGGCCCGGAGGTCATCGACAAGATCAACAAGCTGGAGCCGAACGCCTGGACCGACGAGCAGGCCGTCGCCGCGCTGCGCGCGTTCGAGGCGATCCCCGCCAACGGCTGGGTGCTGAAGGGCAGCTCGGGACTGAACCACACCGACGCCCAGATGCAGTTCCTGAACGGCAAGGCCGGGTTCGTGCCGGGCGGTTCCTGGCTGGAGAACGAGATGGGCGACAGCGTCCCCAAGGGCTTCGACATGGCGATCTGCCGCGCGCCCTCGATCGGCAAGGACGACGTCAAGCCGTTCGGCTCGCTGTGCGCCAAGGCGGGCGAGCCGTACGTCATCCCGCGCAGCGCCGCCAACACCGCGGGCGGCCTGGAGTTCCTGCGCGCGATGCTCTCCACCGAGGGCGCGGAGAACTTCATCGCCAAGGCCGGCACGCTGTCCTCCAACCGCAACGCCAAGCTGCCCAAGGACGCCAAGCACGGCCTCGTCTCGATCGACGCCGCCCTCAAGGAGGCCGGCGACAACGTCTTCGGGATCACGGTCGACACCCGCGACAGCCGCCTGTGGAAGGACATCGCCAACCTGATGGGCCGGTTCATGAACGGTGACATCAAGGCCGACCAGCTCGCCAAGCAGGCCCAGAGCCTCACCGACAAGGCGCGCGGCTAGCGCCGGGGCGAGCATCTTCATGCGCAAGACGCACCAACGCGGCGTCATCATCGGCTTCCTCGCCGCGCCGGTCCTGCTGTACACGGTGTTCGTGGCCTCGCCGTACGTTCAGGCGTTCTACATCGCCCTGACCGACTGGCGGGGCCTGTCGGCCGATATCCAGCTCATCGGCCTGGGGAACTTCGCCGAACTGTTCGGCGACCCGGTGTTCTGGCAGGCGCTCCGCAACAACCTCCTCCTGCTGGTGACCCTGCCCATCGTCACCATCGGGGTGGGGTTGTTCCTGGCCTTCATGCTCAACGCGGCGGGCGGGCCCCGGAGCGGCGAGATCCGGGGCGTGCGGGGCGCGAAGTTCTACCGGGTGGTGTACTTCTTCCCCTACGTCCTGTCGATCGCGATCATCGGCGTGCTCTGGAAGAACATCTACAACCCGATCAACGGCCTGCTCAACGGCGCGCTGCGGGCCGTCGGGCTGGAGGAGGTCCAGCCGTCCTGGCTCGGTGACGAACGGCTGGCGTTCTGGGCCGTGCTCGCCGTGCTGGTCTGGAACGGCATCGGCTTCTACGTCGTGCTGTTCACCGCGGGCATCAAGGCGATCCCGGCCTCGCTGCTGGAGGCCGCGGTGCTCGACGGCGCCTCCAGGGTCCAGGTCTTCTTCCGCATCACGATCCCGCTGATCTGGGAGAACATCCGGACGGCGACGGTGTACCTGGGCATCGCCGCGCTGGACGCGTTCGCCGTCGTCCAGATCATGACCGGCGGCGGGCCGAACGACTCGACCCAGGTCGGCTCGTTCTACCTCTACCAGAACGCGTTCTCCTACGGCCGGTTCGGCTACGCCTCGGCGATGGGCGTGGTGCTCTTCGTCGTCACCCTGGCCCTGTCGGCGTTCACGCTGCGGGCGACCCGCAAAGAGAGGATCGAGTTCTGATGGCCACCGCCACCGGCCCTGGGAGGGCTCGTTCCGGCCGGGGCCGGGGCTTCGGGCCGACGATCGCGGTCGCCCAGGCGTTCCTGGTCCTGTGGGCGGTCATCTCGATCCTGCCGCTGCTGTGGGCGGTGGTCAGCTCGCTGAAGTCCGACCCGGAGATCGTGGCCGACCCGTGGTCGCTCCCGGCCTCGCTGCGCTGGGAGAACTTCGTCCGGGCCTGGGAGACGGCGTCGATCGGGACGTACTTCGGCAACACCGTCCTGGTCGTGGGCGGTGGCGTCGCGCTGACCCTGCTGTTGTCGGCGATGGCCGCGTACGTGCTGGCCCGCTTCGAGTTCCGGCTCAAGAGCGCGCTCTACTACTTCTTCATCGCCGGAATGACCTTCCCGGTCTTCATGGCGCTGGTGCCGCTGTTCTTCGTGGTGCAGAACCTGGGGCTGGGCAACTCGCTGCCCGGCCTGATCCTCGTCTACACCGCGTACTCGCTGCCGTTCTCGGTGTTCTTCCTGGTGGCGTTCTTCCGCACGCTGCCCGAGGAGATCGCCGAGGCGGCCAAGCTGGACGGCTGCGGCGAGACCGCGATCTTCTTCAAGATCATGCTGCCGATGGCCAAGCCGGGGCTGATCAGCGTCGGGATCTTCAACTTCATCGGGCAGTGGAACCAGTACCTGATCCCGCTGGTCCTGGTCAACGACGACAGCAAGTTCGTACTGACCCAGGGCCTGGCCAACCTCGCGGTCGAGCAGGGCTACGCCGGCGACCGGTCGGGGCTGTTCGCCGGGCTCACCATCGCCATGGCCCCGATCCTGATCGTCTACGCGCTGCTGCAGGGCAGGGTGCAGGCGGGGATGACGGCGGGCGCGCTCAAGTAATGCCACGAGGCCGCCCGCCGATCAGGTGGCGGGCGGCCCGGGTACGCTCACATGTCTAGATGAGGCCGAGGGAGAGCATCGCGTCGGCGACCCGGCGGAAGCCGTCGATGTTGGCTCCGGCCACGTAGTTGCCCGGCATGCCGTACTCGTCGGCGGTCTGCAGGCAGCGGTCGTGGATGTCGCTCATGATCTCCTGGAGCCGGTGCTCGGAGAACTCGAAGGTCCAGGAGTCGCGGCTGGCGTTCTGCTGCATCTCCAGGGCACTGGTCGCCACGCCGCCCGCGTTGGCCGCCTTGCCCGGCCCGAACGCGACGCCCGCGTCCAGGAACACCTTGATGCCCTCGGGCGTGGTCGGCATGTTGGCGCCCTCGCCGACCGCGACCAGGCCGTTGCTCACCATGGTCGCGGCGTCCTTGCCGGTGATCTCGTTCTGGGTGGCGGACGGCATCGCCACCTCACACGGGACCTCCCACACATTGCGGTCGGGCACGAACGTGGCGCCCTCGCCGCGACGCGCCGCGTAGACGTCCAGCCGGGCGCGCTCGACCTCCTTGACCTGCTTCAGCAGCTCCAGGTCGATGCCCTTCTCATCCAGCACATAGCCGGAGGAGTCGGAGCAGGCCACCACCACGCCGCCGAGCTGGGCCACCTTCTCGATGCTGTAGACGGCCACGTTGCCGGAGCCGGAGACCACGACCCGCCTGCCGTCGAACGACGTGCCGCGCGCCTTCAGCATCTCCTCGACGAAGAACGCGCACCCGTAGCCGGTGGCCTCCTTGCGCACCTGCGCGCCGCCGTACGCGAGACCCTTGCCGGTGATCACGCCGGACTCGTAGCGGTTGGTGATCCGCTTGTACTGGCCGAACAGGTAGCCGACCTCCCGCCCGCCGACGCCGATGTCACCGGCCGGGACGTCGGTGTACTCGCCGATGTGCCGGAACAGCTCGGTCATGAAGCTCTGGCAGAAACGCATCACCTCGCGGTCGGAACGCCCCTTCGGGTCGAAGTCCGAGCCGCCCTTGCCGCCGCCGATCGGCAGGCCCGTCAGGCCGTTCTTGAAGATCTGCTCGAAGCCGAGGAACTTGACGATGCCCAGGTAGACCGAGGGGTGGAAGCGCAGGCCGCCCTTGTAGGGGCCGAGCGCGCTGTTGAACTCCACCCGGAAGCCGCGGTTGATCTGCACCTCGCCGCGGTCGTCCAGCCACGGAACACGGAAGATGATCTGCCGCTCAGGCTCGCAGATACGCTCTATTATCTTCGATTCAGCGTATTCGGGGTGCTTTCCGAGAACCGGGCCGATGCTTTCGAGGACCTCGCGCACCGCCTGGTGAAACTCGATCTCACCGGGGTTGCGCCGAAGGACGTTGTCGTAGATCGACGACAGTTTCTCATGCAACACGTGTTCTCCCAGCTCAGTCATATGCGCCCCCCACTGTACGGGCCGCCCGGCAGTGGGCCGGACCCGGCCTTCGGCGTGCCGCGGGGCGGATGCGGCCGATGACATCGCGCGCTGGCGGGGCGGCCCGCCGTACGGCAGGATCACCTGCGTGAACGACAGCGGTGCGGAGCATGAGGAACGGCTGCTCGCCGGCGCGCGGCGGGGCGATGAGGCGGCGTTCGAGGAACTGGTGCGGCGGCACCGCGGAGGGCTGTACACCCACTGCTACCGGATGCTCGGCTCGCCGTACGACGCCGAGGACGCCCTGCGGGAGTCGCTGGTGGCCGCCTGGCGCGGGCTGCCCGGGTTCCAGGGGCCGGTGCGCGCCTGGCTGTTCCAGGCGGCGACGAACGCCTGCCTGCGCGCCGCGGCGCGGCGTCCGCGGCGGATGCTCTCCGACGAGTACGGCCCGGCCCGCGAGGACGTCCACGACCTCGGCCGGCCCGTGCCCGGCCCGGTCTGGGTCGAGCCCCTTCCCGGCCGGCCGCAGCAGGACGGCCCCGACCCTGCGGCGTACCTGCGCCGCGAGAGCGTGGAGCTGGCCTTCGTGGCCGCGCTGCAGCGGCTGCCCGGCACCCAGCGCGCGGCGCTCGTCCTGAGCGACGTGCTCGGGTTCGGCACGGCCGAGGTCGCCGGAATGCTGGAGGCCACACCCGCCTCGGTGAGCGACGCGCTGCGACGGGCACGGGCGGGAGTGGAGGGCCGGACCCCGGGGCCCACCCAGCGCTCCGAACTGTCCGCCCTGGGCGGCGGCGGCCGCCGCGCCCTGGTGGCGGCGTTCGTCTCGGCCTGGGAGCACGCCGAGGTCCCGGCCCTGCTCGACCTGCTGACCGAGGACGCGAGGATCACCATGCCCCCGCTGCCCGCCTGGTTCGAGGGCCACACGGACGTGGGCCGCTTCCTGTCCGAACGCGTCTTCACCACCCCCTGGCGGCTCCTGCCCGTCACGGCCAACGGGCAACCGGCCTTCGCCTGCTACCGGCAGGATGGGGGCCGCTTCCCCCTGTGCGCAGTCAGCGTCCTGAACCTGCGCGGCGGCCGCATCTCCTGGATCGCGGGCTTCACCGACCCCCAGGTCGCCCACGGCTTCGCCGTCCCCCCAGAATTCCCCACCCCCACCCAATGACGCCACCGGTCCGGCCTGACCCCAGGACAATCCGGCGGGGCCCCGCGCAGCAGGGGCGCTTCGCGCCCTAAAAGCTTGGCCCTCGCTCCGCTCGGACGCCTTTTCCCATGTCGGGCTCCGCCCGACGCCGGGGCTTTTCGTGTGCCGCGCGTTCCGGGGCAAGCTCAAGGCATCAACATCGGACGAAGCCCGACAGAGGAAAAGCGTCCGGGCGTAGCGAAGGCCGAGTTCTCCCGCATGGTGAGTTCCCGGGGGGGGCAGTGGCCGTCTGGCCGTGGCGACCCGGACAGGGCGCGACCCAGTGAACGGCCTGCCCACCGCCCTGCCGCCCGAACGGCTCGCCGCCCTAACGTCGCGACGCGCGGCACCGCCGGCTGGTGGTGTGAGCGGGAATCAGTGAGTCACAAGCCGTCGGAGCTGGCGTTCTTCTTGTGTCACACCACCACACCGGTCCCGTTGCACCGGCTGGTGAAGGTGGCCGGTCTGCGCTGGAGCATCGAGGAGTGTTTCCAGGCGGGCAAGAACGAGACCGGCATGGATCACTACCAGGTCAGGCTCTATCCCGCCTGGTATCGGTACATGACCTTGACCATGCTCGCCCTGGCGTTCCTCGCGGTGACCCGCGCGTCCCTTCTGGATGAGCCTCTTTCGGCCCCCGCCGATCCGGCGCGCCGGCTGATCCCGGTCTCGGCCAACGAGAGCTGCCGGCTTGTGGCTGTGCTGACCCGCCCACCGGTCCAGCAACGACAGGTCCAGCGCTGGTCCCTTTGGCGCAGACGCCATCAAACACGAGCACGCCAATCCCACTACCAGCGGCAACGCAACAAAGATCCCGATCTACGGCTGGAGTACTAGCGGGCGCAAGGGCCGGAAAACGTGGAAAGCGGAAAGCCTTTGACGACCGGCGAAACATACGCGGAGTTCGCGGCCCGGGAGGCGCGCGGGGTGTCGCCCGTTTATGAACGGCTGGCGTCCGCCGTGGCCCGTGACGAGGGCTTTTTGGGGCTGCTGGCCGGGCTTCCGGCGGCCAAGCGGCAGCCCAACCTGTTCTTCGGGGTGGTCCGACTGCTCGGCGGGCCGGTGGCGGATCCGGCGGCATTCCGCGACTTCGCGACGGCGCACTGGCCGAAGATCGAGGCGGAGATGCGGGTCCGCATCACCCAGACCAACGAGGCGGGGCGCTGCGCCGTGCTGCTGCCGCTGCTCGCCGCGCTCCCGCAGCCGCTCGCGCTGCTGGAGGTCGGCGCGTCCGCGGGGCTGTGCCTCTACCCCGACCGATATTCCTACCGCTACGGCGACCACGCCGTCGGTACCGGCGAGCCGGTGCTGACCTGCGCGGCCCACGGCCTGGTGCCACCCGCCGAGCGGCCCCGCGTGGTGTGGCGGGCCGACCTGGACCTCAACCCGCTGAACGTCACCGACCCGGCCGACGTCGCCTGGCTCGATGCGCTCATCTGGCCCGAACACGACCACCGCCGCGCCCGGCTCGGCGCCGCCGCGGCCATCGCCGCCGCCGACCCGCCGCTGCTCGTGCCCGGCGACCTGGGCGACGACCTCCCCGCCCTCGCCGCCCAGGCCCCGGCGGACGCCACCCTCGTGGTGTTCCACACTTCGGTGCTGCACCTCGTACCGGCACCCCGGCGGACGGCGTTCACCGCGACGGTCACCGGCCTGCCGGGCCACTGGATCGCGAACGAGAGCCTGGGCGTGCTGCCCTACGACCCCCTGCCACCGCCGCCCACCGGCGGCTCGGTTCACGTACTGGCCCTGGACGGCCGGCCGACGGCCTGGACACGCCCACACGGCCAGGAGATCACCTGGATTTCCTGAACTCATTCACGTCGGTGGTCAGAAAGTGGGCAGAAAACGGTCTGTTCTTTGAACAGCGGCCCGGCGAAGGATCCCCCCCGTCTGACGTTCTAAGGGGAGTCCTTTGAGCAGATCAGCAATTATCGCACGCCCTCGCCCGCGGGGTTTACGCCGGGCCTTCAGCGCGTTTCTGGCGAGTCTGCTGGTCGGTGTCGGGATCACGGTCGTGGCCGGGCCCGCCTGGGCCGAGCCGCCGCCGCCCGAGTTACCGCAGAACGCGAGTGAGGCCAACCGCATGTTCCAGCCGGCCATGGACTACCTTCCCAATGGCTGCTACCCGTCGGTGGCCATCGGCAAGGACGGAACGCTCAACCCGGGTCTGAGAACCACCGGCGCGCTCGACGGCTCCTGCCGCGACGAGTCGGACCTGGAGAACAGCAACATGTACGCGCGTTCCCGGTGCAATGCCACGGGATGGTGCGCCCATATGTACGGGCTGTACTTCCAGAAGGACCAGACCACCGGGGCCGGTTGCCCCGACTGCGGTCATCGGCACGACATGGAACACATCGTCGTGTGGGTCTTGGACGACAAGGTCGAGTACGTCTCGGCGTCCGCCCACGGAAATTACCAAACCAAGCCCGCCGGCGAGGTCGAGTTCCTGGAAGGGGGCACCAATCCCAAGATCGTCTACTACAAGGACGACCTGAGTACGCACGCCTTCGACTTCGTGCCCCCGGGCGCGGAGCCGGTGAACCACTGGGGCCGCTGGCATTTCCCGGACCTGGTGAGCTGGGAAGGTTATCCCTCGGCCGAATTACGCGACAAGCTCACCGAGAACGACTGGGGCTCGGCCACGTTCGCGCTCAAAGACAAGGACGACACCTTCGCGAAGGACCTCGAAAAGGCGCACAAGGACCTGCCCTTCGACTTCGACGTCCGAAGGCACACCCTCCCGAGTGGGATGCCGGACCCGAACGAGCCTCCCGGCGACGATGACGATGACGACGGGCCGGTCAACATGGTGCGGCCGATGGCGCTCGGTTCGTCCACCACCTATGGCGAGGGCAGTTCGGACGGGAACGGTTACCGCTACACCGCCGACCAGGGATTCAACTTTCTCGCCCAGCGCAGCGAGGAAGAAGGCTCGGCCGCGGGTGTTCCCAGGCTCATGGACGGCGACGACGCGAGTCCCTGGGTGGACTGGGTCGGTTCGATCCGGGTGGGCAGGATGCCGGATCGCGAGGTCGAAGGCTGGTCGGGGTTCCGCATTCGCGAGATCGCCGGAAAGGCGAAGTGCGCGGTGAAGACCTACCAGCCGAATCTCATCACGCTGATCGCCGGTGGGAACGACGTCAACGAGAACTACGAGATGGCCGGGGCGATCGGCCGGCTGGAGGACCTGGTCGAGCAGGTAAGCGCCGACTCCCCGGGTGTGACCGTCCTGGTGGGAGGCGTGCAGCCGTTCCACGACGCCGCCAAGGACGCGCGCGGCAAGGCGTTCTCGGCGCAGGTTCCGGCGATGGTGGACCGGCTGGTGGACCGGGGTCTGCATGTCGTGTACACCGATCTGACCGGGCTGGAGCGGTCGGACGTCGGTTCTGACGGCATCCACCCCAACGACCGGGGCTACGAGAAGATCGGCGACGCCTTCGTGGAGGCGGCCGACCAGGCGTACGAGAAGAAATGGATCCGGCGGCCCAATCGTCAGGCGCCGAACGCGGGTTCCGATCCCTGCGGGATGCAGGACGACGGGCCGGGCAAAGATCCGCACCCGCCGAACAAGCTGGGGTATGGCTGGGAGGACCATGACGTTATCCAGGCCACGCAGTTCCCGTCGTCGAACCGGTTCTGGATGGTCGACATCAACAAGGACCGCAAGGCCGAGTTCGTGACGGTCGATGTTAACCAGGCCGTGCGCTTCTGGTGGAACAGCGGGCCTTCGGGGGACGGCTGGACGCCTTTCGTCGAGGGCAAGATTTCGTACGTGCCGCAGGCGGGGGCCGTCGGCAACCAGTTGCGCTTCGCCGACATCGATGGCGACGATTTCCCGGACTGCCTGGTGGTGAATCTGACGGGCGGGATCACGGCGTACACGTGGAAGGCGGAGAATCCGTCCGGTTCGCGGATGTGCATGAAGAAGTACGACGGGGTCGCGCGTGTCTTCGCCGATGGTTCCAAGGGGCGTGAGCTTAGCATCGACCCGGAAACGAAGATCCGGTTCGCTGATGTCACTGGAGGCGGCCGGGACGACTACCTGCTTATCAAGCCGGACGGTACGACGACCGCCTGGTACAACCGGGACTTCCAGGTCAAGGGGAGTAAGAAGTGGCTGGACTGGACCCCGCCACAGAAGATCAGCGGGGCGCTGCAACTGCCCAGGGAGATCCGGTACGCGGACATCAACGGCGACGACCGCGCCGACCGGATCCTGATCACGGCGGCGGGCGGCGCACGGGCCTGGATCAATGAGGGGGCGAAAGGCGCGGGCGGAAAGTACCGGGACATCGGGCGGATCGCGGACGGTGGGGATCTTCCGCCGAAGGACATCCAGTTCGCGGACTTGGATGGGGACAAGAAGGCCGACTTCTTGAGAATCGGCTGGACGGGCGTCGCGCACGCCTGGCTGAACAGGCTCCCGGCGAACTATTTCGACACGTACCACCCGTAGGCAGCTCTCGTTGGCCGAGACCGGGATCAGCCGGCGCGCCGGATCGGCGGGGGCCGAAAGAGGCTCATCCAGAAGGGACGCGCGGGTCACCGCGAGAAACGCCAACGCCAGCATGGCCAAGGTCATGTACCGGTACCAGGCGGGATAGAGCCTGACCTGATAGTGATCCATGCCGGTCTCGTTCTTGCCCGCCTGGAAACATTCTTCGATGCTCCAGCGCAGACCGGCCACCTTCACCAGCCGGTGCAACGGCACCGGTGTTGGTGTGACACAAGAAGAACGCCAGCTCCGACGGCTTGTGGATGGATCGGCGGACCAGCAGGTGACGGCCCGGGCCGATGGTGGCGACCAGCGCCTGGTCATAGCGCCGCTCGCCTTTGGCGCCTTTGCCGCACGATAGGCGCTGCCAACCGGTCGTAGGGATCTTCCGCGCGATGGTCTCGGCGCGCACCGGGCCGGTGGCGGTGGTGATGTGATGGGTGCGGGCCACGGCCAGGACGTAGTTGAGCTGCCGCTCTTCCAGGTAGCGGCGGAGCGGGCCGTTGTCGCCGTAGGCCTCATCGGCGGTGACCCAGCCGAAGGGCACGCCGGCGGTGATGGCCCGTTCGATCATGGCTTGCAGGAGTTGAGGCTTGGTCGCGAACCTCACGTCCTGGGGGGCTTTGGCCGCTGCGCAGCGGGCGGTGTCGGCGATCCACGACTCGCGCGGCAGGTAGAGTTCCCGGTTCATCAGGGCCCGGCCGCGGGAGGTGGCGTAGGCGAGGTAGACGCCGATCTGGCAGTTGGTGATCTTCCCCGCGGTGCCGGTGTGCTGCCGTTGCACGCCCGCCGAGCACATGCCCCTCTTCTCAAAGCCGGTGTCATCGCCGATGAGGACCCCGTCGCCTTCGCCGAGATGGTCGATGATGTAGTCGCGGATGTCATCGCGTATGCCCTCGACGTCCCACCTGGCGGTGCTGAACAGGCGTTGCATGCCATCCGGTGTGGCCTCACCGGCGTACTCGGCCAGTGACCAGCCGGTCTTGCGTTCCAGGCCGGACAGCAGTCCTTGCAGGCAGCGGCGTGCTCGTAGCCGGACCTCGCGTCGTTTGAAGCGGCCCGCCACCCGGGCGAAGGCGTCGTCCAGCCCGGCTTGCAGACGCCCGGGGGTCAGGTGTTCTACTCTGGCCATCGCGGCCACCGCATGATCTTCAGTTCCAACACACCTGAATGATCACAGCGGTGGCCGTCCGTCGTTGATGTGCCTATGTAGGGACGTCAATCCCGCGGAGGGCCACTCATCGGCTCGTCAAGATCGCGATGTGCGGCTGGAGTACTAGCTGCACAGCTCATCTAGATCTTTCTCAGTCGCGCGATCGGAAATTGGCCTCGCTTGGCTATTTCGTACCTGTCAATCCAGGGGGCCTTCTTCCGAAGTCGCGCGAGTAGTGCACTGCGCTCCTGGTGGCCGCCCAGGCTGACGCGTTCAGCTTCGAACAGAGATCCGTCCACCTCGACCTCTATCTGGGTCGCATCTGAGATCAGAGACGGCAAGAAACCGGCCTCCTCGATACGCGGGTCCCAAAGAACCACATAATCCCCGCGCTCCTTCATATACGGGAGGATCACCGCGTTTAGGGCGGACTCATTGTCGCCGACCAGGTTCAGAGTCAGACAGCTCTGCGGGCGGAACTTGTACAGGATGAAGTACCCTTTGGACGCTCGGAAGAGAGCGGCATTGAGGAACCCAAGAATTTCGATCGCCGCGCCGGTGAGAACTGTCGTAGGCATTTCGCGGCCCCCGATCTCCACATCGCTTGGGCAAGCCAGCCAGAGAGCTGCTTTTACTGCCGGAGGATCTTAGCATATTTGCCGCGCAAATCTTCGAAGCCACCCTTATGGGGGAATAGGGGCGAGGGGCGGCCGTGGGCTCCGCCCACGGGGGAGCCCACGGCCGCACGAACCCCTCCGGTGACGGGGCATCCAGAGACGGACACATCCGGAGGGGGGCTCAAGAGGGGCGGGTCAGCCGGGGGAAGAGCGCGGGTGGGCGATTCAGGGTGTAGGTCACCCGCCCGCGCGGCGCGGAGGCTACCTACCTACCTCCCGCGCAGCGCGGCACGGCCCGGGGCGATCCACGCGCCCGCCGCGCAGCATGGGTGGCGCGGGCAGGGAGCACTCCTCGTACCCGCCCGCGCCAGACGGGCCCTCGGCGGCCCGCCGTACGGCACGGCGGCGCGCTGCGCGTCCTCTCCGCGCCGCCGTACCCGATCAGGGAAACGCGGGCCGGGCCGGGGCCGTCCGCTTCGGCCCGGCCGCGTCTACCGGCGACCTGCCGGGGGTGGTGCGGCAGCGACCGCGCCGTGCTGCCGCACCAGCTCGTGGGGGTGGGGGTCATCAGCTCCGGCCCGCCCGCACAGGAAGGAGACGTGGGCAGGCAGACGATTTCGTATCCGCCTGCCCGTGACCACGGGCTTCCGGCTGGCTCGTGCCGTCCGGCGCGGCAGCGCCCTCGCCGTGCTGCCGTGCCAGACCGGGGAGGTCATAGGCCGTAACACCGTCCCAGGCGTCGCCGTGGATCACGTACGACACCTGTGGGCTGCGGCAGGCGGTGACGACGGTGGGGCCGTACTCGTAGTCGCCGCCGACCGTGGACACCCAGGCGTGCTGGACGCGGCCCCGCCCGTAGGGGGAGGAGTCCAGGGCGCGCAGCATCTCCTGCTCGGCGCGCGGGTACGGGCTGTCCGTCACGCCGCTGGTGCGGCTGTCACCGGCTTCGACCTCCCAGATGAAGATGTGCCTGTGCTGATGTGCGGGCGGGATCTCCACGCCCGAGATGGTGGGGTGGTCAGCGGGCCGGCGTGGCATGGGCGTCCTCTCCGAATCTGACCGGCCGGTTGAGCCGGGCACGGTCTTGGGCGAGGGCTGTGGCCGCATCGTCCACGCTGGTGTAGAGGGCGGCGGCCCGGCGGTGGCCGCGGGCATCGGACGGCGGCTGCCAGTGGATGCGGTCACGCTCCACGGTGACGACCAGGCCGTGGCACACCGACACCAGGACCGTGCCCGCGCCGGGCTGGGCGTCCGCGCGGATACCACGGGATGCGAGCGCGGCGACGAGCTGCCGGGCGCGTTCCGCAGCCACGGCCACCGCGCACGCGTGCAGCGGGTTGTAGAGCATCAAGGAATCCATCAGGGCACCTCGGGACGGGGTTCTGCGGGGAAGCCGTAGGCGTTCAAGTCGGCCAGGCAGCCGAGAAGCAGCGCGTTGCCGACGTCTTCCGGCGGCGGGCCGGGCTCCGGCCGCCAGAGTGGTACCTCGACCAGCCCGGGTTCCTCCATGTCGCAGCCCTCCAGCAGGGCGGCGATCTGTGCGCTAGAGCGCACGAGCAGCGGCGTCGCCGATTCGGCGTAGAGCGTCTGCCCCTTGGCGATCTCCTCCGGCGTCGAACGGTCCGAGCAGGCGTGGGAGAAGACCAACGTGCCGCCTGGTGCGAGGCGAGCACGGAGCCGCTGGATGAACGCGGCGGCGTCCTGGTCGGGGACGAAGTGCAGCACCGCGCCGGCGATGACCACCACCGGCCGCCGCACATCGATCACCCGCGTGAGGACCGGATGATTGAAGACGGCGTCCGGGCGGCGTACATCACCGAACAGCATGACAACGTTCTCGCCCTCCAGCACCGCCCGGCCGTGGAGGACGACCTGCCGGTCGTTGTCCACGTACACCACACGGGCGTCCGGAGTGACGGCCTGGACGACCTCGTGGATGCTGCGCGCGGCCGGCAGCCCCGTCCCGAAGTCGATGAACTGATCATGGTCCTGCTCGGCGAGGCTTCCAACCGCGCGGAGCAGGAAGTCTCGGTTCGCGCGCGCCGCGCTGCGCACCTTGGGGGCAATCTCCAGCAGCCTTTCGCTGACCTCCCGATCGGGCTGGAGGCCGTCTTTGCCATGGCTCAGCTCACCATAGATGCGGGCCGCATTCGGCCTGGTCGAATCGAATGCGTTGGGATCACACGCGTTTGTATCCATTAGGAACCTTTGCCGTGTTCATGGTGAATTACGCCCCCACGCCGCCCTCAGCAGCGGATACGGCAACCTTGAAGCAAGCGTGCTCCACAGGGAACGCCATTTGATGGGGCAGTCAAGGGGCAGATCGAGGGCAGATTTATAGCCGCCCCCATGCGACATGTGCGACGATGCTGACGCCCCTTATTGGAAGGAGCAGGCGATTGTGCCTGAGCCGAACCACCAACTTCAGCGAGCACGTGAACGACTGAATTCACCGTCCGCGCCGGGGGAGCCCGCCTCACGCCAGGACGTGGCGGACCTGGTCAACGCCTGGATTCACCGCGAGTACCAGCGCTCCGCCGTCATGACAGCGAACTACCTCGGCAAACTAGAGCGCGGTGTGGTGCGGTGGCCATGTGCGGAGTATCGGGCAGCACTCCGTGCCGTCCTCGGCACCGAAACGGATCATGCCCTCGGCTTCCGCCGACACCGGCAGCGCCGCAAATCGGCAGATACCGTGTCAGATGTGGATCGGAAAGACTTTCTCCGCACCGCGCTCGGGGCCGCGGCAACCGTCCCCCTCGCCGAATGGGCGATGCCTGCACAGGCCGCCGACGTTCCCACCACCGTGGGACCCACCGAGATCCAAGGGCTGAAAACAGTCGCTGAGACCTTCCTGTCATGGGATCACGCCTACGGCGGCGGCTTGGTCCGCGATGCCGTGGCCGCCCAGATCCGTTACTCTGTCGCCCTGCTCGAACACGCGACCTGCCCGCCCCCGCTACGCGCGGACCTGCACGTCGCTGCCGGCTGGCTCGGCCAGGTCGGCGCGATGATGGCCTTCGACAGCTACGCCCACGACGACGCCCGCAAAATGTTCCGGCTGGCGCTCGCCTGTGCCGAGGAAGCCGGCGACTGGCACCTGCGCGCAAAGGTCTTGTCCGGCATGGCCCGGCAGGCGATCTGGGTCGGCGACGCCGACTCAGGACTGACCCTGGTCGAACTCGCGCTGGTCCGATCAGACCGGCTCACTCCGGCCGAACGCGCCATGCTGCTGTCGGCGCGTGCTCGTGCGCAAGCCAAACTGGGCATGGTGCAAGACACCCTGGAAACCATCGGGCGCGCCGACGAACAGTTCGCGCGTATCCGGCCCTCCGAAGAAATGCCGTGGATGCGCTACTACGACGCGGCCCAGCACGCGGGTGACACCGGCCACGCCCTGTTCGACCTGGCCATGCGCGGCCGGTTCGCCGCAGAGGCGTCCGACCGTCTCACTATGGCGGTCGCCGGGCACACCGACGCCTACGTACGCTCCCGCGCGATCAGCGGCATCAAACTCGCCTCCCTCACCATGGCGACGGGCGATCCCGTCCAAGCCGCGCAGACCGGTGCCCGTGCCGTGACCGACGCAGGGACCGTCCGCTCCCGCCGCGCCCAAGACGACATGCGGGAACTCCACAGATTGTCCGCCCCTCATGGCCGCAAGACTCCCGTTGCGGAACTGTGTGACCGGATCAAGGCCACGATCCGGACATGAGCGTGATGAACGAAGGCGAAGCGGCGGCCCGCGCGGTCCTGGAAGAAGCGTGCCGCCGCGCCCACTTGCCCGCTGAAGACGCCCGGTTGGTACGACGCGGCGAGAACGCCATCTTCCGCCTCCCCACCGGAGTGATCGCCCGCATCACACGGCCAGGCCAGCAGAACGCCGCGGCGCGCGAGGTACAGATAGCGCGCTGGCTGGCGGCCCACCAGGTACCCGCCGTCGAGGCCCTGCCTGATATCCATCAGCCTGTGAACGTAGACGGTCGGGCGGTCACCTGGTGGCGAGAACTGCCACCCCACCGCAACGGAACCGCGCTCGAAGTGGCGACGGCACTGCGCCGGCTGCACGCCCTGCCGCCCCCGGCCGACTTCCACGTCGGCCGCCTGGATCCGTTCGTCCGCCTGACTGAGCGGATCGAACGGGCGGTCACCCTCGGCGAGCGCGATCATGCATGGATGCGTGAACGCCTGACCGAACTGCGCAGCCGGTACGCGGCGCTGCCTGAAGGGCTACCTGAGTGTGTGGTGCATGGTGACGCGTGGATCGGCAACGTCGTCGGCACCGGCGACGGCCGCGTGGTGCTCCTGGACCTGGAGCGATGCTCGGTCGGACCGCCCGAATGGGATCTGATCTCCACCGCCGTCAAGGCGTTCACACTCGCCGGGATCACCGTGGAGGACTATCGGGTCTTCGCCAAGGTGTACGGGCACGATGTCACCGGCTGGACCGGGTTTGAGACACTGCGGGATATCCGCGAGTTCCGGATGCTGTGCATGGCTGCGCAGGTCGCCGCGGAGAACCCGGCTCGGCATGAAGAAGTGATCTTGCGGCTGGCGTGCCTGCGCGGTGAGCATGGACCGCGCCCGTGGCAGTGGACCGCGGTTCCCTAGCCGATCACCCGCTGGAGTGTGTCCAGTCACACCTGCGGCCCGTCCGAATTGACGGTCATCCCGGGCCGATGGTCGCGATCCAGCGGCCTCGCCGCAGCGTGATCACACCCTCCGGTGTGATGATCGCCTCCGCGCCCCGGAATGGCAGGTCACCGTGCCGGATCCAGTAGTCCCGCACCTCGTCCAGGTAGTCCCATAGGCGGCGCGGGCCACCTTGGTGGACGGTCACCTTGTCGTCGCGTTCTTCGGCGCGGGCCCAGGACCCATCGGAGTGGGTCATGATCGCGACGCGGGTGCCGTCCTCGCGGTTGTCGTAGTAGTGCCCGATGCCAGGCGCGATGATCTCCAACATCGTGCTCACGTCCCAGGTGCTGACCACGTCCAGCACCGGGTACCGGCCCCGTACGACGTGCTCCCCCTCCCCGTCAAGGGCGACGTTCAGCAGATCCCAATCGCGGGGTGGGTAGTCGGCGCTGGTGCGGGTCCGCATGAACCCGGCACGGTCGAACTGGACCATCCCGGCCGCGCCGCCGTCCTGTTGCTTGTCGGCGGTGAGAACGAGGCTGGTATCGGTGATGGTGGTGACCAGCCGCCCGCCCACCTTCAACGCGGCCAGCCAGGACGCCGGGATGGCAGGACCGACCGCCACGGTGGCGGCGATGCGATCGCCTTCCCAGTCAAGCGGGCCGGTGGCATCTGCGGTGATGATGCGCGGCCGATACCCTGCCTCCTCCAGCCGCTCGGCGGCGGCCTCGTTGAGGTACGGGTCCACGTCGATGGCGGTCACCTGGGCGTCACCCAGCCGGGCGCACAGCACGGCGGTGCCGTACCCGCTGCCGGTGCCCACGTCCAACACCGTGCACCGGTCCCCGATCGACGCGTGCCGGAACATCTGGGCGACCAGGCCGGGCAGGGTGGACGACGATGTCGGGGAGCCTTTCGGACGTGTGCCGGGTTCGGCGTGGTCGGCGTGCAGGCCGCCGATGCTGGTGACGAGCGTCCAGTCGCGGTAGGCGGCGGCCAGCCACCGATCGCGGTCAGCGTCACCGACGCGCAGATCCCACCCGTCGCGGGTTTTCGCCCACCATCGCGGCACGAACACGTGGCGTGGCGTGGTGGCGATCGGCTCCCGCCACCGGGATCCGGGCGGGGTCGCCGCGGCAGCGAGCGCGGCAGCCTGGTCTTTCCAATCCATGAGATGTTTTCCTGCCGCGCGGGTGGCTTCCCGGATCGTCTGGCCGCGTTCGCCCGACCGGTTGTTCACCGGCCGCCTGCCCGGAGAGGGATGGGGCGGATCGTCGGGAGAAGCAGGGCGTTGCCCTCGCATTCGGTCGAAGCGGGCGGGCAGTCGTTACCGTCGGAGGCCGGTGGGCACTCGGTGATGGGTGTGCAGGGCGGGGCGCCACGCCGGGGCCGGGGGACCTGTGTGAGCAGGCCGCGCCAAATGGGCCCGGCCAGGATGTCGCCGAGTGGGGTGGTGCGGACGTTCCCCGCAGAGGGCAGGAACCGGGACATGACGCACAGGCGGACGTCGCCGTCCCAGGAGACCGCGGCGCGGCCGTCGCCGCACCGGCCGCACAACTCGTTCACATCCGATGCAATGCCCATCTCCCGGGTGCCGCGGCCGATGCCGCGCATCCGATCGACCGGCCCGAGGTCCGGAATCCCAAGAGCCTTCATCTCGGCGTGCGCCTCGTGAGCACGCTGTCCCTGAGACAGTTCCACGATCGCGACCTTGAGCGGGATACCACGGTCCAGCGCCTCGATGATCGCGGCCCGTGTCCGCTTGTGGGAGCCGCGCCGCCCGGTGACCTCATCGTGCAGGCCGGCCACATCGCTGTGTCGGGTAGCCCCTGCTCCTCTCGGATGCAGGGGCCCCCTCAGAACCGGGCGTGCGACTCTCACCGCACCCGGCTCAAGCAGGTCGCAAGAGCTATACATTGGGAATTCTCCTTGGTCCAGGCTGGTGGTCGGCTGCATGGTGCTGCCGGTGGCACGCAGCGTGGATGAGCACGAGATTGGACCTGTCATCTGTGCCACCTTGGCGCCGGTAGATCAGATGGTGCCTGTTGATCGTCCTGGC
>NZ_QMEY01000049.1 GCF_003315795.1 Spongiactinospora rosea | reverse complement strand
GTCGGCGGTCTACCCGGTGCCTCACCGCGCTGAGCACGCGCTCGTACCACCCACTCGCGCAGGCTGCCCCTACTCACTGCCAGGTCGGCGGCGATGCCCTTGTAGGTCGCCCCGGGTGTGGACTCGTACAAGGCCACGGCATCGGCCCTGAACTCGTCGCTGTAGTCCTTCAACGCCATCGGCGGTCTTCTCGCTTCCTCTGGATCAAGCAAGATCCAGTATCAGCGTGTCCACCACTTGGGGGGAGTTACCCATCCTTCCGCGTCAGAGTTAATGCACCAGTCCCGGTCCGAAACACCTATCAGCCGCGGGTAGTTTGATCACCCGTTGGAAGAGGTTGGAGCAGGTGGCAGGACCCCAGCAGGACCCCAAGCAGTCCCCGTCGCGCACGAGCGGGACAGGTAAGCGTACGCGGCTGGCCCCGTCGGTGAAGTATCAGGTGTTCGTCGAGGTGCTCACTGGACAGAGCACCCAGGGCGAGGCGGCCGACAAGTACGGCGTCAACCGGATGACGGTGAACCAGATCTGCAAGATGGCCAAGCAGGGCGCCCTGAATGCGCTCGCGGGCACCTCGATCGTCGGGCGTCCGGGCAGAAGCCCCGAAGCGGTCGAGTTGGAGGCCGCCCGGCGGGAGATCGAGCGGCTGCGGGCCACGGTGACCGAGCAGGCCGTGGCGCTGCATCTGCATCAGGGAAAATCGCTTTGGGGCTGAACGCCGGCCTGGTCCCGCCGCGAGTCGACGCCCGCGTCAAGGCTGGTCTGCTGCAGCTCGTCGAGCATGCGGCTCGTGCGGGCGGCTGGTCGACCCGGCAGGCGGCAGCGACGCTGGGGCTGGATCATGTGCGGGTGCTGCGCTGGCAGGCCCGCGCCATCGTCGGGCGGCTGGAGGACGCCAAGTCCGGCCCGGAGATCGCGCTGCACGCGCTGTTGCCGTGGGAGCGCGAGGCGATCGTCAAAATCGCCGAGGAGTGGCTGGGGATCGACCGTAGCATCGCAAGCTCGCCCACCGCGGCTCCCGGTTGGAGGTGTTCTACGCGTCGGAGTCGACGGTACTGCGGGTGTTGCAGGCCGCCGGGGTCGTCGTGCCAGAGCGTCCCGCGCGCGAGCGACGGTCCCGACGAGAGTGGCCCGAGTGGGCCGACCTGGTCCCCGGTGTCATCACGATCTACGACTTCACGCACTTTCGCGGGTTGCCGAGCTGGTGCGCGATCGCGGTCATGGACGTGGTGTCGCGGTACTGGCCGGCCACCGTCGTCAGCCCGGAGGAGACCTCCACCCAAGTCGAAGTCGCCTACACCCGCGCTCTGACCGTGCTGGGCAAGGCGCACCTGCTCGACGACGAGCACTTCCTGGCCGAGCTGCGCGGCGGGCAGGTGCCCGACCACGACGACTTCCCGGTGCTGCTCGCCTTGTCCGACAACGGGCCGCAGATGACCTCCTCGGCCACCCGCACCTTCATGGCCGGGGCCCGCATCGCCCAGCACTTCGGCCGCCCCGGCACCCCGAACGACCAGGCGTGGGTCGAGTCGCTGTTCGGGCACGTCAAGGACGAACACCCGCACCTGGACAAGATCACCGACCCGTACGAACTGGACGCCGAGCTGGACGCCATCCGCACGTTGTATAACGAGGTACGCCTGCACGAGGGCATCGGCTACGTCACCCCTGACGATGAGCACCACGGCCGTGGCGAGGCCATTCGGACCGCCCGCTGAGAAGGGCTGAAGGCCGCGCACGAGGCCCGGGTTGCAGCCCGACGAGAACTACGCCAGGATCCCCTATAGCCCCTCCCGCGACTGATGGGTATTTAAGACTCGATCTGGTGCATTTTCTCTGACACACCTCGTCATCTCATCGACTTCCAGCACGATTCGACCACCGCCGGGTACCAGTAGCAGGAAGTCCATACGCAGATGCAATAGTGGCGGCCGCACTCACGCCGGCAGGTGACGACCGAGCTTATGATCAGGTCATGGCCGCTGGACGGTCACTTCCTTGATCTATGGGCAGACCGGCTGCCGTACTGGCTTTAGGGTGCGAGTGCAGCAGGCAATCGAAACGAGATATCTTCTTCAACATGAGCACCCAGTGAGCTGTTGTCAGTAACCGAAGATCACGTTGTGTGATGCTGACGGAGTCCAGTCGTTGTCGCGGTAGAGCAGGACCAACGCCGCTTGGGTGATTCTCCCGATGCGCCAGGGGTCGAGGCTGACCCGGCGCAGGGCCTTGAAGGTGACGGTGAGCAGGGCGTTGGCGCGTTCGCCAACTCCGCGCAGGCCGCGCAGGAGTTTGTTGTAGGTGTGCTGGTCATCGCTCAGTTTGCGCTGGCCGGCCTTCTTCTTGATCGGGACGTGGATGGTGTCGGCGGCGCCTTCGTAGCCGAGGTCGGCCAGGGCGGGCAGGTGGTCGCGGACAGCGGCCAGGGCGGTGACGGCGCCGTGTCGGCGGGCGCAGGTGATGTCGTGTTCGCGGCCGGGCCGGACGTCGGAGACCCACAGGGGCCGGCCGTCGGGGGCGGAGAGGACCTGGATGTTGCCGCCGTGGTGTTTGTGTTTGCCGGACCACCACAGGTCGGCGCCGTTGGGACCGGGGGCGGCGACACGGTCGGTGGCGATGACGATGCCATCCAGGTTGAGATGTGTCAGGCCGGCCTGCTGGGCGGCGTTCAGGGCCTGGTGCAGGTCCGGGGCGTGCACGGCCAGGGCGTCGATGCCTTCGTGCAGGTAGCGGTAGGCGGTGGTACGGCCGATACGGTGATCGGCTGCCAGCTGGCGGATGCGGGTGCCGTCGCAGAACCAGCGCAGGATGAGGACGGCCTGGGCGAAGCAGCCGAGCGCCCGGCGGCCGCGCCGGGTACCCCGGCGGCGGCGCTCGGCGTGCAGCAGGGCGGACAGGAACTGCACGGTCTCCCGGCGTACGTCAAGGGTCGCCGAGTATGTGACACTGGTGGGCACGTGAAGCCTCTGATGTATGAAGTTGATCTCTAGTCAAGACCACTTCTATCAGGGGCTTTACGCATGTCGATCATCGGCTGCAGCGTGCCGGGCCGGGGGAATCGAGCGCTACGCAGCGCAACGAACGGTTACAGAGAACGGCTCAGTACGCATGGCCTGAACGCTTCCCTACAAGGCATCCGATGACTAAAAGCTCTGGTCATCCGACGGTCAGTCCACTGAGGTAATCTCAATGACTTTCGAGAGAGATACCGTGTTCGAAGTGAGTGAGGACAAGTGTCGCTTTGATGATGTCGCCGATTCTGCTCGGGCTCACGGTGATGCGTTGCAGAACGCGCCATCGCTGGGTGAGCAGGGCGAATCCGCGTTCTCCCAGGCAGCGCAGCCCGCGGAGCAGGGCGTTTCGGGTACGTGTGCCCACATCCAGCGGGCGGCCGTCGCCGGTGTGCTTGACCGGAGTGTGGATTCCGATACCGGCCGCCTCATATCCGGCATCGGCCAGGACCGGCAGGTCACGGGCCGCATGCGGGTATAGGCCGGGCAGGGCGTGGATACGGGCGGCGTCCAAATCGTGCATCGACCCGGGTTCGACGTCGGAGACCCAGAGCGGCATCCCGCCGGCGGTGAACAAGGCTTGCACGTTGCCGCCGTGGTGACGGACCTTTCCGGAGTACCACACGTCGATGGGCCGGCCTTTGACGCTCGTGGTCTGCTCACGGCAGCGGTCGGTGAGGATGACGGTGCCGTCCAGGATCAGGCAGGGAAGGCCGTCGGCGCGGGCGCGGTCCAGGGCCTGGTGCAGGCCGGGGGCCTGGGCTGCGAGCACATGGATTCCTTCGTGGATGTAGCGGTAGCCGGTGGCCCGGGAGATGGCGTGGTCGCGGGCGAGTTTGCAGACGTCGTGTTCACCGCGGAACCAGCGGAGTATGAGCACGGCCTGCCAGAAGCAGCTCAGTGCGCGGCTGCCTTTGGGGGTTCGGCGCAGTAGCCGTCCGGCCCGCAGCAACCGCCCGGTGTACTGGGCGAGTTCACGAGAGACGTCGAGCGTGGCACGATGGGGGATCACGTGGAGCCTTCCAGGTGAAGTCGGTTTGTGGTGATTCCTTCTTCTCCCGGAGGCTCCACGCCTGTCTACGGGTTTGGCGATTTGTCTTCGTATCTACCCGAAGCGCATCCTTCTTCTTCTGGATCGCTCGTTGTCCGTTTCTAAATCGTTGAGATTACCTCACTGGGGAATCTGCATTCCCCGGCTACCGAAGCAGAGGTCCGCCAGCTCGAAGAGCGGCTGGTTGCGAAACTGCCGCCGAGTTACCGGCAGTTTCTCTTGTTCACGAACGGGTGGGGCAGCGACGATGACTGCTGCCTGCTGCGCGCCGAAGAAGCTGGCTGGCTCCGGGATGTCGATCCCTCGATCGCCGAGAGCTGGTCAGCACCCAAGCGGGAGGACTCATGGAGCGTGCCCGACGAGCTCTACTTCGTCTACGGGCTGGAGCAGGACTCCATCCACTACAGAGGGGAATATGTGCCCGACACCCTTCTGGTCGGATATTGGGATGACGGAGTGGCTCTCCTCAATCCCCACGTCAGAATTGATAAGGGTGAGTGGGAGGCTTGGTATCTCGCGCCAGGGCTGCCCGGGGCTAACCGCTACAGGTCCTTCTGGGATCTCGCCATGGACGAGCCGAGAATGCGATACCCGCGTTGATGTCCCTCCCACCGTTGCTACGGGATCCATTTTCCACGGTTCCTAGTCGCTGAAGCCATTCGATCAACACCCAGAAAGAGTCCTTATTACCGACTCTGAAGTGGCATAGAATCTACGAGCGGCCCCGGGGGTTGGGTGCTGGGGCCGCTCGTGGCACCGCAGGTGTGGGCGGATCCCATGTGCTGCCGGTCGGTGTGCCTGGTCTGGGCGTGATGAGGCATACCTGATCGGACAGGCGCGGGCGTGGTCGGCGAGCAGTGTCGCGGGCTGGGAGGAGTACGGCCGGCGGCTCGGCCCCGATGATCTCACGATCCGCCGCTCCCGCTCGCTTCGCTGACCGCTCAGGCGCGTACCGCGTCCTGCCGGGGAATCTCGCGCGAGCGGAACCACGTCCAGCCGCAACGATCCCAAATGGCAGTGGACGCGCCCCTCGAATGTCACGGCGAAGCAACTGGCCGACCGCTACGGCCTCGAACAGCGACATCACGCCGTCCGCAACCCGGAAGACGGTGATCCCACAGGTTGACGTGGACGATGAGCCTCTTTCGTACCGCGCTGCCCTGAGACCGGCCGGTGTGAGAACGGGGCCCTGGAATCCCGGAAAAGCGGAGGTGCTGCGGGCGGCACTCAGGCTGTTCGCCCACCAGGGCTACGCCGGCACCTCCATACGTGCGATCGCGCGCGAAGTCGGAGAGCGAGAGCGTGCTGTACGCCCACTTCCCCGGCAAGCGGGCCATCTTCGACGCCGCGCTCGAACTGGGCGGGCAGAACGTCACAGTGATCGCCATCGCCGCCCTCGACACCGGGCAGGACCGGCGGTGTACGTCCGCGCCTCGGCGGAAGCGGTGATCTCGGCTTGGGACACCCCGAGGCGCGCTTGCTCGCCACGCTGGCCGGCCGCGACGGGCTGATGCACGCGCCCGAGCTCGGCCAGGCCGTCGACGAGTCGCTGGCCTACCTGGGCGGGGTGTTCCAGGAGTGGCAGGACGCCGGCAGGATCCGCGACGACCTGGGAGACCCGGGCGACCTCGCGTTCTCCCTGCTCGCCCCATCGCGCACGCGCGAATCCTGTGGCTGCACGACATGGCCTTACCCGAACAGCGCCGCGCGGCCCGCGACCGGGCGCTGCGGCACGCCGAGCTGGTCGGAAGGATGATCAGCCGGATGGGGTGACCCGATGGGCCGTCACCTGCCTTGCCCGCTTATATCCACCATTGAGTTGCTCTGCGCTCATAGGCACTGGATGCCGACGCGGGAGGCGATGCGGGCGGTTTCGTAGAGAATGCGCTCCTCGTCGAGGGTCTGGAGGTCGCCGTTCAGGAGGAGGGGGCGGCCGGCGACGTAGACGTCGCGGATGTCGGCGGCGGTGGCGGTGGCGGTCCAGCCGATGAAGGCGGATGTGGAGTGGACGGGGTGGGCGCGGGGTGTGGAGGTGTCGAGGACGACCAGGTCGGCGGGGTCGCCGGGGAGGAGGGTGGTGGGGGTGAAGCCGATGCCCGCCGCGCCGTTCACCGTGACGGCGGCGAAGGCGTCGCCGGAGTCCCACACGTCGGCGCGCTCGGCAAGGCCGCGCTGGAGGGAGACCGCGAGGCGCGTGTCGCGCAGGAGGTCAAGGGAGTCGTTGGCGGCGGGTCCGTCGGTGCCGATGGCCACCGGGACTCCCGCCTCGAGGAAGGACCGCACGGGTGCGATGCCCGAGCCCAGTTTAAGGTTCGACTGGGGGTTGTGGGCGACGGT
This sequence comes from Spongiactinospora rosea, assembly GCF_003315795.1. Lineage (GTDB taxonomy): Bacteria > Actinomycetota > Actinomycetes > Streptosporangiales > Streptosporangiaceae > Spongiactinospora > Spongiactinospora rosea. The sequence goes on along the minus strand of NZ_QMEY01000049.1, from coordinate 9,231 downwards.
CGCGCCGGATTCGCGGATCAGCCGGATGTCGTCGGCGGTGGCCTTGGTCGCGTGGGCGATGATCGTCGATGGGCCGAGCAGTCCGGTACGCGCGGCGGTCGCGATGGGCGTCTCGCCCCGTTCGGCCAGGGCGGTGGCGACCTCGCGGGCGGTCTCCGACAGGTGTACGTGGATGCCGAGGCCACCGGCCGCGGCTCGCTCGGCGACCTCGCGGAAGACATCGGCGCCGCAGGTATAGACCGCGTGCGGGCCGTAGACGATCCGGACGAGCGGTTCGGACGCGTAGCGGGCGGCGAGCCGTTCGATGTGGTCGAGCTGGGCCGGGAAACCGAGCGCGCCCGCTGCCGCGTACGGCGTGATGCCCTGGCCGAACACCACGGGAGCCGCCGCCACCCGCAGTCCCGCCTCGATGACCGTGTCGATCAGCGGCTCGGTCCAGTGGAACATGTCGGCGAAGGCCGTCGTCCCGGCGCGGATCATCTCGCACATGGCCAGTGACAGGCTCCACCGCATGTCGTCCTCGGTCAGCGTGTCCTCCGCGGCCATGACGACCTTCAGCCAGTCCTCCAGGACCAGGCCGTCGCCGAGGCCGCGCAGCACCGCCATCCCGGAGTGGGCGTGCGCGTTGACCAGCCCGGGGACGATGACCCTGGCCGACCTGTCATCGGACGGCTCGGCGCTCTCGACGGTCCCGCCCGAGGCGGAGAACCGCAGCGTGGTCACCGGCGCCTCCCGCTCGCCAGGGCGGAGCAGGTGGCCGGTGACGCTGTGCTCCGGTACGCGAGCGGAGGTGACGGTGGTCAATGGATTCCCTTCCACATCAGGCAGTTTCACATCAAGCTATGCCGAAGGCGGCGTGGTTGAAGCGTTTGCGGAGCAGGATGGGCGCGATCAGTGTGATGACGTACGGCACGGCGTCCGTGAGCTGGACGGGCAGTCCGGCCCGTTCGCAGAGGACGCCGGCCGCGCCCGTGTAGCCGATCGGACGAGGCCCCCGGGGGAGGCCGGTGGGCGTTCCGGGGTGGGCGGCCTTGAAGGGAGGCATTGCCGGTGCAAGGATGAAAAGTGACGGAAGGGGGACCGTCATGCTGCAGGTGAAGAGCACCGAGAAGCCGGACGAGCGCCGTGACTTCCCGATGGGACATATCGAGATCTGCAACCTGACCGGGCTGAGCTTCGGCGTGGCGACATTCGAGCCGGGCTGGCGGTGGTCGGAGTCCGTCCGGCCCATCGTGGGTACCGACTCGTGTCAGGTTCACCACCACGGGTTCGTGGTCAAGGGGAGGCTGCGCATCCGGATGGACGACGGCGCCGAGGCCGAGGCCGGGCCGGGCGAGGTGTTCGTGTGCTCACCCGGGCACGACGCCTGGGTGGTCGGCGACGAAGCGGTCATCGCCTACGACTTCGCGGGCGGCGCCGCAGAGTACGCCCGGGCATAGCCCGCCCGGGCGGTCCGAGCCGGGGCGCCCCATCGAATGTCATGAAGAGTCCGGCCGCGCGGGGCCGGGCCTGGTCTCTGCGTGTCGATTTTGATGACCCGTAGCCTGCTTACTGAACCTTTTTCAACCTCAGATTCCCTGGTCAGAGGCGGTAAGCGAGGTGCCGTATCCGCGTGACCAGGCGTCCTGCCAGAACACCAGCCCCGGTCCGATCCCGGCGGAGGCACCCTCGACCTGGTCCAGGCGACCGGTTGAAAAAGGTTCACTGTGAGGGACGAAGGGCTTGTCGGGGTCGTGGGCGGAAAGCCCAGCCGACGGGGAACACCCTTCCCCGGTGGCGATGTAGGTGACATCCCCGCACCAGCGCGGATCGACCGCCGAGGCATCCGGAGCGAAGTCCCGGCCGATCAGATCCGCCCGGGCATGCGCGTGCGGGTCCGCCATGGTGGTCTGGCGCCGGCGCCGCCGATACACGGCAATCCAACCTGGCGCTGGCGGCCGCCGTCGCTCACACCATGATGAGCCCGATGAGTGAGACCCCCAGAGTTCACGCGGAGACGGGACTGGAGCGATGCGCCATCTTGGCGCCTCTTGATACGTTTGCCGCGGTGTGCCGGGAAGCCTGGTCGGCATCCGTACGACGTCCGTGCGGGTTCTCCTGCAAGAGAGGCCGACCATGCGCGCCCGAGATCTCACTGCCGACCTTTCCACGGTGAGCCTGGACACTCCGGTGATCGAGGCCGCCCGGCTGCTGGCCGACCAGGACCTGCCCGGCCTGATCGTGGTCGACGAGCACGGCCTGCCGCGCACGATCCTGCCCGGAACCCAGATGCTGCGGCTTGCCGTACCCGCCTACTGCCAGGACGATCCGGCGCTGGCCCGGGTGGTGGATGAGGCGCACGCCGATGTGTTCCTCCGCTCGGTCGCCGGACAAACCGTGCGGGAGGTACTGCCGCAACGACAAACGCGAGCTGCCGGTCACCGACCCGGACGCCACCGTGCTGGAGCCGGCGGCGCTGACGGCGCACGCACAGCCCGCCGGTGGCGGTCGTCGAGGACGGGCGGCTGCTGGGCGCGGTCACCCTGCAGACGCTGATGGACCGGGTGATCTCGGCGTGACCTCACCGCCTGGCCGGCGGTGGCGGCCTTCCTGTGCGCCTACACGCTGATCGCCACCGAGAAGATCCACCGGGTGGCGGCGGCGCTCGGCGGTGCCGGCATCGACTGGAACGTCATCTTCCTGCTGCTCGGCATGATGATCACCGTTGAGTGCTGAAACAGACCGGTGTGTTCGAGTTCCTGGCGATCTGGGCGGCCAAGAAGGCGCGCGGCAGGCCGTTCCGGCTGATGATGCTGCCGGTCGTCATCACCGCGGTGGCCTCGGCGCTGCTCGACAACGTCACCACCGTCCTGCTGATCGCCCCGGTCACCTCCCTGGTCGGCGAACGGCTGGCCCTTCCGGTGGCGTCGTTCTTGATCGCCGAGACGATGTCCTCCAACATCGGCGGCACGGCCACGCTGGTCGGTGACCCGCCGCCCGGTGACCCCCGAATCGCCCTGACCGCGGCCTCCGAGGAGGCCGAGCTCATGGTCATCGGCAGCCACGGACTCGGTACAGGCCGCGGGCTCCTGGTCGGGTCCGTCGCCTACGGTGTCGCCGGACACGCCTCCTGCGACGTGGTCGTGGTGGGTGAGCTGGGCGGCGCCGCAGTACGTGCCGTCCACGCCTGCGACCAGCTCTGGACCACCGACCCCCCACTTCCGACCAAAAACCGGCCTTGGGTCGAAACCCCTGGCCGGAGTGATGCGGCGGGGTACGCCTGCATTGTGCGATCCTTCCGGAGGTGCAGGAGAAGTGGCTGCACATCCCGGACGCTACCGGCCCGGCCGGCCGGAGCAGGCGGAAGCAGGCACGGACGGCGCCTACCGGCCGGTTGGTTTGCCGGTACCCGATGGACCGAGCGGCCCGGCTCTTCCATGTGCGTCAGAGCGCGGGTGCGGTGCCGCGTACGAAGTCGGTCAGCGAGCTGGGCGTGACGTTCGGGTACCTGGCGTTGTCCAGGCTGTCGAACTTGGCTTTGCCGCTCACCATGCACCACTGATACTGCAGTGCCACGTAGTCGAACGGGTTGTGGGTGAGCGCCGCCTGACGGGCGATCTCCGCGCGCAGGTCGTCGGCGGTGCCGAAGTGGCGAAGCCGCAGGGTGCGGCCCGAGCCGCGCTGGACCGCGTCGTGGAAGTCGCGCATCGACATGACCTCGCCCGCGAAGCGCAGGGTACCGGTGGCGGCCGGGTCCAGGGCGACGGCGGCGGTGTAGGCGGCGGTATCGGCCACCGAGGTCAGATCGAGCGGCTGGTCGGGGTCTCCCCAGTGGGACAGGGTGGCCCCCTGCCAGTCGATGAGCCCCATGAAGCCGGTCATCACCTCGTAGAAGGCTCCGTTCAGCACAGAGATCACGTCAAGGCCGCTGCCGGCGAGTGCGGTGGCCGCCTGCCGACGCCAGTCGATCATGAAGTTGTCGCCATCGTCCAGCTTGGTCAGGTCAAAGGCGAAGTCGGATGGGATGAACCGCTGGGCGCCGGCCTTCTCCGCGGCGCGCATGAGATTGGCCTGCCCATCCACGATCACTTCAGGGCCGCCCTGCACGGCCGAGATCACGGTCGTGGCGTCGCCGACGACCTCGGCCAACCGCTCGACCGGGTCGGTGATGTCGCCCTCGACCAGCTCCAGGCGGCCGGATCGCAGGGCGGTAAGGGCACGCTTCTTCTCCTCGCCTGCGCCGGGGCGTACCAAGGCCCGTACGGAGACGTTCTGGTCGACAAGGGCCTGGACGATCCGGCCGCCGAGCAGTCCGGTGGCACCGGCCACAAAGATCTTGGGGAAAGCGGACATGGCGAGATGGACTCCTTGCGAGAAGCCGATATGGATGTTCACCCGAGCCCCCGTGAGAGGACACGTCGGGATGTGATCAGGGGATGAGCAAGGTCTTGCCGACGGTGCCGCGCGCCTCGATGGCGGCATGCGCGTCGGCCGCCCGCTCCAGCGGGAAGCGCCGGCCGATCACCGGCGTGAGCCGTCCGGCGGCGGCCAGTTCCAGAACCTCGGTCACCAGGTCGCGGGCGAGGGCGGGCCTGCTCCAGATGAGACCCGCGCTGAACCCTGTCAAGGTCAGGCCCCGGCCGATGAGCTCCATGGGCCGGACCTCCAATGGCGTACCGCTGGAGAAGCCGAACACGATCTGGCGTCCGGTGCCCGGGGTGAGCAGCTCGAGCGATTCTCGTCCCAGCGCTCCGCCGACATGGTCGAAGACCACGTCCACCGAGCCGCCTGCAGCGTCACGGGCCAGGCCCGTCCAGCCGGGCAGCGAGTAGTCCACGATGTGGTCGGCCCCCAGCCTGCCGAGCAGGCCCACCTTGTGCTCCCCCCGCGCCGCCGCCACGACCGTCACCCCGGCCCGCTTGAGCAACTGCACCAGGATCGTGCCGATGGCACCCGCGGCCGCCAGCACCAGGGCCCGGTCACCGGCACCCACGCGGGCCGCCTTGATCAGGCCCTGGGCCGTGGCTCCGTACCGGTAGACGGCGACGGCCTCGGGCAGTCCGATGGCGTCACCGACCGGGACGAGGTTCGCGGCGGGGACAATCGCGGTCTCGGCGTACCCGCCCAGGCCCGCGGTACTGGCCAGGACCCGTACGCCGATCAGGGCGGTGTCGCCGCCAGGGCCGACCTCGGTGACCAAGCCGGCGATCTCCTTAGCGAGGATCACCGGCAGGGGCACACCGCCGAGCGCGCCGCGCATCGTCCCCGCGCGGACCTGCGTCTCCAGGAACTGGACACCGGCCGCGGACACCCGCACCGCGACCTCGCCCGCCGCGGGGCGCGGTGTGGGTACGTCGACGACGCGAAGGTGGGCCGGTGGCCCGAATTCGTGCAGCACAACGGCACGCAAGTGACATCACTTCCTTGGTGAAGAGCAGCACCCGCGGTCCTGGGCCGGGTCGATGGACGTCGGCCGCGTGGAGTGGAGCGCGACACGGGTGTGGAGCGGCGGCGGCGTCGGACTGTCATGGGGCGCGGGCGGACGGTGGAACCCTGACGGCTCACGGCCCCTTCTTGATCGCTTCGCTGAGCGCGCCCAGACTCGCGGCCAATTGCTCGACGTCGGCCGCCTCCCAGTCGGCCAGCAGAACGGCGACGGCGGCCGCGCGTGCCTTCCAGAGCTTGCCGATGGCGAGCTTGCCGGCCCGGGTGACGCTCACCAGTTGTGCCCGGGCATCGGCCGGATCGGGGCGGCGTTCGATGAATCCGCGTGACTCCAGGCGCTTGGCCGGGGGTGACAGGGTGGACTTGTCCACCTCCATCAGCTCCGCCAGGACCGACAGCCGCACCGGCGCGTGCAGCGACACCTGGGCCAGCAGCGTGTAGTCCCCCAAGGACAGCTCCAGCCCGGAGGACGCCATGATCTTGCGCCGGGTGGCCGGGGAGAACATCCAGTTGCCCACGGTTGCCAGCGCTGCCGCCACTCCGTCGAGGGCCTCCTGAGCTGGGCCGCCATTGCCTGCCGGCACGTGTTCCATCCGCATACCGTTCCCCAAAGGTTGGTTGGGCACAACCAACTATGCCGCATGGGCAGAGTACATGCAAGTGCATGCACCTTCGGGATGCGGGTGCGACCGACGCTGCCGCGAGCAGCCGGCACGTTGGTACGGGCGAGCGGGTACGCGGCTCCCACCGGCCGACCCCGAGCCGACGGGGTCAGCCGGCGCGATAGCCCCGGCCCTGCAGGGCGAGTTGCCCCAGGGTCTGGACGGACATCTCGGCGTCGGTCACGCTGTCACCTGCGCAGAACGGGGTGGACAGGGTGCTGGGAAAGGCGAGTGGCCCCCAACCGATGGTGCCCGCGGAGGGGTCCAGTTGGTAGGGCTGGGGGGGGTGGGGAGAGCCGTTCAAGACGACGGTGGCGTCCTGCCCGTCCAGTCGGACGATCACGTCGACGGTCTCGCCGTCGGAGGATCGCAGGTATCCCTGATATTGAGCGAACGAACCGCTGATCCACTGCTGCATGCTCGTGCCGCATCCGGGCTGCCGGGGCCCGGCCATGACGGCGGGAGCGGTCAGGGTCAAGGCGGATGCGGCGACCAGGGTCACCAGGGCGGCACGGGCGGCCAGTGGCGCCCGGCCGCCAGTGGGAAGAGCCGGGCCTCGGCGTTTCATCGGTGCCTCTAGAAGGGGCGGGGGCGGCGGCTTCCAGCCGGGACCTCCCATCATGCACATGAAGTCGTTGATCGACTACCCTCCGGAGGAACTCATCGCCTGACGGACAGTATTCAGGCGACAGGCTCCGCTCCGGCGCGACACCGAGCGGCGCCGGGGCCGGTCACTCGGCGGGTCGCGGTCCCGCGGCGCGGCGGAGCCGGTTGGCGATCGCGAGTCCCAGGCCCTCCTCCACCGGCAAGGACGCGACGATGAGGTCGCACCCCTGCTGGTCGAACTCGCGCAGGAACCCGTAGAGCCGGCGCGCGTAGTCGGCCGGCGAGCCGGGGACCGTCACCACCGCGTGCGCCTTCACCGCGGCGTCGGCGAAGGAAGGGGGAACAAGGACGCCCACCTGGCGCCCGAGGTCCTGTGCGCGCTCCGCTTCGGCGATGACCGTCCCGGGCTCGACCAGGACGACCTGGGCACGCGGCGCATAATGTGACGGGTGCCGGCCCGGTACCCGGACCTGGCTCGTGGAGTGAACCGCGAGTGGGCGTCCCAGCACCTCCTGGAGATCTTCGCGGGTCACCCCGCCAGGCCGAAGGACGCGCGGCACATCGCCCGTCGCGTCGACGATGGTCGATTCGACGCCGACCTCGCATGGGCCGCCGTCCAGCAAGAAGTCGACGGCGTCACCGAGTTCCGCGCGGACATGGCCGGCCGTGGTGGGGCTGACCGAGCCGAAGCGGTTGGCGGACGGGGCCGCGACACCGCCCCCGAAAGCCGACAGCAGCGCGAGCGCGACGGGGTGGCCGGGGACGCGTACGGCCATCGTCTCCAGGCCGCCCGTCGTCGCAAGGGGCACCCGGCGGCCGCGTCGCAGAACCAGGGTGAGCGGGCCCGGCCAGAAGCGTTCGGCGAGCAGCAGCGCCGTCGCGGGCACGTCTTCGGCCCAGTCGCTCAGGTGCTCCACACCTGCGATGTGGACGATCAGCGGGTGGGTGGGCGGGCGCCCCTTGACCTGAAAGACGCGCGTGACAGCGGCGGGGTCTTCAGCGTCGGCGCCCAGGCCGTAGACGGTTTCGGTCGGGAAGGCCACCAGACCTCCAGCGCGGAGCACACCGGCCGCCTTGTCGATGTCACTGGTCGTTGCCGTCACCTTCGCAATCCTCTCACTGTCCCGCTCTCGGCCGTTCCGTGATCGCCTGACACACCACGGCGAACCCGGAGCAACGACCATCGCGTCCCCGGCCCGCTGCTTCGCGCGCCGGGCAGGGATGATCTCGACATCCTGGGGAACGGGGTTCCTTCTGAGTGGATGCCGTATCCCGCATCGACGCATCCGGCCTGGTGACCCGCGGAGTGGATGCTCTAGAGGTGAGCGTTCTGCCCGGCCGCTACGGGATACGCGCCCGCGGTGTGATCAGCGCGGCCACCCGGCACCGCTGGGAGCAGGCGCTGGCCGTACCGGCCCGCCGGCGTGCCGATGTGTCCTGCCTGAAGTTGTCGCAGGTGGCATTCGTGGACGTGGCCGGCGTCAGAGCGCTGGCACTGACCGCGATCGAACTGCCCGGCCGGCTGGTCGTGGTCGAACATCCGCCGCCGCAGGTGCCACGCGTGCTGCAGATGTTCTGGCCCGACCTGCACGAGATCAAGCTGGTCCCACGATGAGCACCGTTCCCACCGGCGAGACCTTCGAGCACCCGGCGCTGTTCTACCGCACCGCAGGAGTGCACCGCCCAGACGGTGCGGTGCCTTCGCCGTCGAGCAGGCCAGGCGGCTGGGCGTGGGCGGGGAGCGGCTCGGAGATGCCGAGCTGGCGGTGGCGGAGCTGACGGCCAACAGCGTCATCCACGGCGGCGGGCAGGGGATGCCGGCGATCTGGGCGGATGGGGGGGGCAGATCGTGTGCGGGGTCCGCGACGCCGGGCGTCTGACCGATCCGCTGGCCGGCCGCCGACCGGCCGGCCCGCACCAGGCCGACGGCAGGGGCCTGATGGCCGTCCACACCATGGCCGACCTGGTGCGGGTGCACACCTCGACGGACGGTACGGCCGTGCGCTTCTACCTCGACCTCTGAAAGGGCGGGCCAATGACGTGGTCAGCGGGGCTCTGGCTCAGCGACCAGGGTCGTGGCCGTTGCCGGGGAACCGGGCGCCCCCGGTCGGACCACCTCCACCCGTGCCGAGCCGATGTCGAAGTAGAGCCCCATCAGCTTCAGCGTGCCCGCCTGGACCTGCTCGTCGACCGCCGGGTAGGTCCGCAGGTTCGCCAGTTGCTGCCGGATGTTCAACCGGCAGAGCCGGTCCAGCGTCGTGTCCGGGTCATCCCCGTCGGCACCGTAGTTCAGCAGGGCCAGGCTGGAATCGCCGTGCCGGAGCCAGCGGCCCAGGTGCCGCAGGTGGGCCGTGGTGGCGGGGCCGTCGAGCAGGGCCGCCATCGCGCCACAACCGGAATGCCCGCAGACCGTGATGGTGTGAACGTTCAAGATGCCGGTGGCGAACTCGACGGCGGAGGCGATCGAGTCGTCACATGGATCAGAGCCGGCGCGCGGTACCAGATTGCCGACGTTGCGGACGGTGAACAGGTCTCCCGG
>NZ_QMEY01000048.1 GCF_003315795.1 Spongiactinospora rosea | reverse complement strand
AGGTCCGCCACGCCCTGGCGGCTCGCGGCCAGGCCAAGATGGACGGCTTGTACGCCGGACGGCCCGCCGTGCCCACCGGCAAGCTCATCCTCGACGCGCTGGCCGGTATCCGGCTGATCCCGGGCACCGGCCAATCACCCCCGATCATCCCGCACCCCACCGATCTCCAACTCGATCTCCTGGACCTCCTCGACATCGATCCACGAGACCTCCGCTGAAGATCACTCACGTGCGGAAAACGGGGCTAGCAGTACCGGGCCCCGTTGTCGCTGTGAAAGGTCGCGCCGTCCAGGCATCCACCGCGGGTCTGCGCGGTTGTTTGTAGCGCGTCGATGACGAGCTATATGGCGCTTCGTCAACACTGTTTCGAGCCGGTGTTCAACAGGCTCCTGGCTGGGCGCGGGGAAGAGAGATGGTGCGGCCAGCAATGGCCGGGAGGCTGGCATGCCGAGGTTGATAGCCTTCCGCGTCAGGCTGACCCACAGCGGTGGATGCTGATCACAGCGCGGTCGTGGGCAAGGGTGTTCGCCTGATGGCGGAGCAGAGCTCTTCCTCGGCTGGATCAGCATGGTCGCCAACCAGGAGAAGCCGCTTTCCGCCTACCTGTCCGCTGTGGCGTTAGGCGGCAAGAAGCGGGCGCAGGCCGCTCGCCTCCTCCCGCTCACCGAGGCCGACACCATCGCCATCGGCGCTGTGGCCCCGCACTGGCGGGACTGGCTCGCGCATCCCGACGCTGATGACCCATGGTGGTCGCGCGGCGACCACAGCCAGGCGGTGCCGACGGTGACCGCCCCCAACCATCTGGTCAGCGGCTGGGACGACTTCGCGCTGCCCGGCCTGGTCCGCGACTACCAGACGATGCGGAACGCAGGGGGCGAGCCATATCTGACCATCGGGCCGTGGCGGCACTGGGATGCCGAGCTGTCGATGACGGCCCTGCGGGAGAGCCTCACCTGGCTCCGTACCCACCTGCTGAAAGACCGGAGCGGCCTGCGCAAGGCGCCCGTGCGCATCTACGTCAGGGGTGCCGAGGAGTGGCGCAACCTGCCGGCCTACCCGCCCGCCGAGGTACGACCGCAGCGTCTGTACCTGCAGGTGAACGGCGGCCTGGGAGGCGATCTGCCGGTCGGCTCCGCGCCCGGCCGTTACCGTTTCGAGCCGCCGCGAACTCGGTGCCGAAGGCGTGCCGGCTCATCGGTACCGGCATCTCGCGGGCGGAGTACAGCGCGCCGCCACGGGCGCGATGGGCCGGCAGCCTGGAGTACACGCCCCCCTGTACCGGGGCCGAGCCGCAATGATGGGGGGAGCCGGGGGTGGTTCTAGGAGTTCACCGAGAGGTGGGGCGGCCGATGTCCGGCGGTCGTGAAGGTCGTGGGAGAAGGCCGGGGCGCAGTTCGTTCCGTTTCTGCACTCCGATGCGAGGTCCGGCGGGTGATCTGCTCGGCCAATGCGATCGAGTCGGTCAACGCGTGGATCCGGTGGGTGGTGAAGGCGCGTGGCCGCGTCCCGAATGAGCAGGCCGCGCTGGCTCGCGCGTACATGGCGATCATGAGCCTGGAACCGACCGGAAGGGCCGCACACGCTGGGGCACCCGTTTGTGTTCTTGGCCCGCTGCCCGGCCCCTGCAAGATCGACTTGAAGAACGCCATGGCGGCCTGCGAAGGCGCCTCAGTGCAGGAACTGGACTGGTGACACGCCCCCGGACGGCCGGCACACCGCCGTGATCGCGGCCCTGTGGGGCTGGAGAAGGGTGAGGGGTGATAGGGGGACTTAGTTTAGGGGTGAGCTGAGCCTGGCCGCGCCCTTCATGCCACGCGCCGCACCCTGAAGGCGGCCGGCCGCGTTGGACACGACCGAGACACCCTCATCGAGACCGCCCGCGGCGCCCGGCCGGCGATCGGCCGTGCTCCCGGCCGTGCTTCGCCAGATCCTGTGCATCGCCATCGATGCCGCACGCATGAGGTGTCCCGGTCGGCGGAATCGAGGAGCGGCCGCCTTCGCGGTCTTCCCCTGGAGCGGGGCCCCGGCCGTCGGGCACCCCGGGCCCCTGGGAGGCGATGAAACCCGCATACCCTTCCTTTTCCCGGCACATAGCCGTAGACCGGCGTACTACGACAGGCCCGGTGACAAGCTCGGGTACATGGCCACAGACGACACCACTCCCACCGCCCCGCGAGATCCCCGCGGAGCAGAGCCTGCCAGTGAGCACCTGCGTCTGCTTCAGCAGGCGATGGACGCCTGGCGGGCCTGCCGCCGCCTGCCTGACACGACGGACGTGAAGCTCGCGGGCCACGCAGGCGATGAACGCCTACCTTTTCCTCATGGCGAGGACTGAACACCGGGCGGGCGATCCGGTGACGGCCGAGATGGTGACGGCCGAGATGCTGGCGTTGCTGACGGAGTGGGCGCAGATCAACGCCACCGCCCGTGGCCGCCGTTACGGGACCGTGTACGCCCTGGTGCTGGAGATGGGCCGGTGGTACCGGCCGGCGGCGTTCCCGGCAGGCCACAGCCGTCGGCGAGGACCGGCCAAGGCCTGCCATCGCAACGCCGCCCGGCTGGCGGCCGCCGTGCCCGGCTTGTGCTACATCGAGGGGTTCGCGGCCCCCGATCTGGGCGACGGCCAGGTCCTCCCCGTCGAGCACGCGTGGTGTGCTGATGGCGAGGTCGTGGTTGATCCGACCTGGCACGATCCGCCCGGCCGCGCCTACCTTGGGATCCCGCTAACCCTGGCCTACCGTGACCAGGTCCTGCGCGCCCGGCCCCGAGAGCGCCGTTGTGATGCGGTGCTGGATGCCTGGGCCAGCCCCGGCCTGCTGATCGAGGGCGTCCCCGCTCATGCGATCGATCTTCCGTAGCGGGTGAGGGGGCCTGGCGATGTGGTGGAGCGTTGGTCTGGGGCGGGTCGGCCGGTGGCGGGGGCGGTCAGCTCGGTCCGTTGCGCGATGGCCTCGCGCACGACTGGGTCGAGCTGGGTTGCGGCGTGCCGGTTATCACTCGTCAGCGACGCTGACGCCTTCACGATCGCGGCCCGGCGCCTGCGCGGCGGCGCCCTGACCGACGTCGCGCCAAGGTGGCGTTCGATCGGGCGGAGCTGTCGCTGCTTGCGTCCATGGGGAGGGCGGGGTTGGTGTTGCGTGGTGGCCAGATCCACGTCACTGCGGCGCTGGTTGCGGCCATCACCGGCTACCGGTGTGTCGATCCCGGATCGAGCGGCGACCACTACGGCGTGGGGGTGAACCTGGACCTGAGCAAGATCGGCCGATCGTGTCTGCGCACCTACACCTGACCGGTACCGGGGCGCGGGGCTTGAGCGGGAGCCGGGGCGCTGTTCCGGCTCCGTCTCACCTTCGTGGCGCAGGTCGGCGCTTGGGGCCTGGCGCGGGCGAGAGGCGAGCCGGGGGCTCAAAAGTGCGGGCAGGGGTGCTGGCCGGCGGTCCAGGGGCTGTCGCTGCGGCGCCGATATCGCTGATAAAAGCCCTGGGCATGCGCGTACTGCCCGGTGGTGTACCAGCTCAGGTCCGGGTGACGGGCCTCCATCTCGCGCAAGGCCAGCGTGCCGAATCCGCAATAGTGCCATTCGGGTGAGAAGCTGATCTTCTTCAGCAGGCCGATCCCGCAGGGCGCGCAGATCGCATAGTGGACATCCCCGAGCGAGCCCTCTCCCTCGGCGGCGATCGAGAACTCATACGACACGGCCGGCCCGTCATCCGGCCCCCGACGACGGCCGGGCGTGGCGGCGGCCCGCATGATCGCCTCTGCTCGGGCACGGCCGGCCGCCTGGTACAGGCTCCACCCCAGATCGGTGTCCAGCCCGGCGATCGCGATCTCGCCCCAGCCCGTCACCGCCACGGTCTCCTGCGTCAACAGAGCATCCAGGCGGGCCTTCCACGCCTCGGCGAACGCGGCCGGGCCGCGATGCTCATCGTCTTGCTCGGCCACCGTCTGCTGGAAGGCCTCACGGACGATCGCCTGCATCGCCCCCGCTGAGGTTCCGCTGCGTCGGCTGCGACCACTTCAGCACCGACGTCTCCTATCTGTCCGACCTGCGCGCCTACCTCGACGACCTGCTCCGCAACCGCGAGCGCCTCGCCTCCATGGCCGAAGCCGACGACTGGGCCATCGCCGAAGCCACCCCCTCAGATGAGGAGATCAACCGGCTGCGCCGCCTGATCCGCCGCATCACCGAGCAACTCGGCCACCTCACCGACGGCGAACGCCAGCAGATCCAGGACGCCGCCGCGACCGTCCGCAAAACGCGCGCCACCTTCCTCGGCATGCCCCGCATCCACCAGCCCCTGCGCGATCTGCGACCGGAAAGGCCCGCACACTGACGCCCACCAAGACAAGGGGCGGCACCATGCCCGACGCCTCCATCGAGGCGATGCCGCCGGGCCGCCGGGCCGACACCGGCCGCCGCCGCGGACGGGTCATCGCCGCCCTCAACCAAGCCGCCCGCGAGGGAATGGACATCACCGTCTCCCAGATCGCACGGCTCGCCGGCGTCGACCGCACCTTCCTCTACCGCCACCGAGATCTGCTCGCCCAGATCCACGCGCAAGCGGCCGAACCTCAAGCCGTCGCGGGTGGGAAGGGCCCAGCTGTCTCGCGCGCCTCGCTCCAGGCCGATCTGCTGGCCGCCGACACCCGCACCGCCCGCCTCGCCGCCCAGGTCCGCCACCTGGAGAACCGGCTCAGCCAGGCTGGGCGAACAGGTCTATCGCCAAGCAGGGATCGGCGGAGGCGATGACATCGACCAGCTCAAAGCCCGCATCACGACCCTGGAACAGCAGATCGTGGACCTGCAACTCCAACTCGCTGACCGAGACGACGACCTTCAGGCGGGCCCGGGCGGCAAACCGGGAGCTGATGGCCCAGCTCAACCGCCACGCCGATTGATCAAGCAGCCCGTGATCAGCTGAAACACGCGGCGCCCGAGGCGGTGACGGCGGCACCGCACAGGGCGTTCACTGGGGGTATGGCGAGTTATGGCGCTAGCTCCGTAAAACGGCCTCGCCGCACAAAAGCGCAGGTGGAGGCCCTACGGGCAGCGATATGTGAGCTGGCGGAGGCGGCACAGCCGTGCAGCGTCCGCCACGTCTACTACCTCGGCATCGGGCTTGTGTGGGATAAGGACACCGGCCACTCCCGCCGGAACTACTCGGTCGTCGTCCGCGAGGTCGGTCACCTGCGGGAGACCGGGCGGCTGCCTTGGGAGTGGATCACCGACGGAACCCGCATGGTCCGGCAGGAGACCCAGTACGACTCGCTCGACGACGCCATGCAGCGCAACATCGAGACCTACCGGCGCAACCTGTGGGCCTCGCAGTCTCGCCGCGTTGAGGTCTGGTGCGAGAGTGACTCGGTCGGTGGCGTGCTCCTGCCGATCACCTCGGCCTGGGGCGTGGGCCTGTACTCCTGTCGCGGTCAGTCCTCCAAGACCTTCGTCTACGAGGCGGTACAGCAGTACGCGCACCAGGGCAAAGGAGTGACGGTGGTCTTCTGCGGCGACTGGGACCCCACCGGCAGATGTGTCCCTCGTTCCGTGGTCGAGCGGATGGACCGCTACGGCAACGGCGAACTCGACCTGGAGTTCAGGCAGATCGCCATCACCGCCGATGACGTCCGCTCCGGCCGGCTCACCACCCATGACGTCAACACCCGCGACGTCAACTTCGCCCGCTACCGCCAGGAGTGCCTGCGCGAAGGTATCGATCCGCACACCGCCGTCGAGGTCGAAGCCCTCCGCCCCGGGTTGCTGCGGCAGCGGCTCGACGAGACGATCCAGGGCCTGGTCGACGACGTCCGGCAGTGGAACATCGAGTTCAGAACGGAAGGTGCCGAGCGGGAGTTGCTGCGCTCACTGCAAGCCGTGGTGAAGAAGATCGTTCGAGGCGAGTCGCCAATCGAGAGCGAGCAAGATGAGTAGCCCCGTGCACCACACCTGTTGCATCCGCTACAGTCACCTCGACAGCCTCTGAGCTGCGGAGATGCTCCCGGCAACGGTTGAGCGCTCCGGAGAAACCTGGGTGACCATGACCCGGGTGGCGAACACCTGTTCCGTTCGCTCGCCGAAGACGTCACGGCGTTCGCGGCGGCGGCCGGTGCCGAGGTGGCGTTCGAGCGGGTCGCCGTCACTGCCGAGCAGGTGCTCACCTACCGTCTGCCGGCCGCGCCGCCCAAGGCCACCGACCGGCGCTCCTTTTCCGGTACCGCCACCACCCAGGCCGAAGCGCTCCCGCCGGACGTCCTCGCCGCCCTCGTGCGCACGGCGATCGAAGCCCACCGCGACCCGGTCACCCACCAGCAGGTGCTCGCCCGCGAAGCAGCCGACCGCCACATGATCTGCGACCGGCTCGGCCGGTGGGAGGATCTTGGCCGGCCTCCAGCGACGTGAGCCTCACCTGACGATGCAGTGTACGGAGGCGTAGCCGTGGCGGGTGTAGCGCTGGCGGCGCCGGGCGAGCCTGCCGGTGGCCATGATGCCTTCGAGTCTGCGCTGCCCGACCAGCGCGGTCGAAGCACGGCATCAGGAACATCGTCGGCGTCGGTGACGGATCGGTGGAGGAGGCTGTCACCCCTCTTTCCCCAAAAGACAGCCTTCGCTGGGAAGGCCGCCGCCCGCCCCGCCCCATAACGGATGAGCGATCCGGCCGCCATCCGCTTACGCTCCAGCGAGGCTACCCTCAAGATCCGGCGCTCACCGGTCGTCGGACAGCCTGCGGAGGTGTCGCATCCCATTGGATGATCAGCGTCCTTGGCCTGCCCTGCGGGCAGCCCGCCAGATCCCTATGGATCGTCGAGCAGGACACGGTGAGGATCTCCCGGGTACCTGCGATGAGCCGCCGCCTTGGGCCTACAGGCCGGGGGAGGAGCCATCCACCCATCCAGGACGGCCGGTCACAATGGTGTGCCATTCCCTTAACGCAGCCTGTTCCAGCTCCAGCAGGCTGAGCGCAGCCGCCGCAGCAGCATGCTCGCCTTCGCAGACGAGCCGTTCGTAGACGGCGAAGTGAGCCTCGCTCGCGGCGATGGCGCCGCGCAAGCCGCGCAGGTACTGGGCAAGCCACTCATCCACATCCGCGCCGGGGGCGTCGTGGCGGTGCAGGAGATCGAGGCGGGCCACCAGGTCATGGTGTTCGTCAAGGCCGGCCCGGACCGCGGCCAGCCGGTCGACGGTACTCATCGGGAGAGGCCGGATCGGGCGGGCCTGTGCTGCTGGGTGCGGCACGGCCGGGCGAGCGGGGCCGACCGCATGGTGTGGCGCCCGCAGGACTCACGGTGGGCGCGGTGGCCGAGCGGTGGTGTCGAGGGTGCGTGTGATCTGCTCATCGAGGTCCTCCAATGCGCAGATGGTGCCATTTGTTGCATTGGCACGTTCCTGCACTGAGGTGCGGGCGTCAAGACACCGGTGCCAGACTCGTCCAAGTCGTAATCTGCTTTTCGGGTTTCCCTAACGGTGGCCTGCGAGGCTGCGACGGCGGGGAGTGCCGCATGACCGAGGAGTCCCGGCAGGAGCGGCGCGAGCAGGGCAGGGGAGGCCCTCTAAGGTCTCGCAGCGGCACCGCGCGGGTTTTCTCCTTTCCAGAGGGTTCTGCAACCGCCAGGATCATTCTTGACGGCCTTCTGTACCAAATTGGGGTTTTGTCGGCCTGGCTGGGTCGGTAGAAACCGGTACGTGCGCTCCTGGTCGGCCCACCCACCGGAACACACCACGCCGCTGCCACGGCCATCTGTCCGGCCGCCGCGGCGCGCCTGCCGGTCAGCGTGGCCGGTTGACCTATGAACCGCCCGCCCGGCATGCCGGTAGGCCCGGCCCACCTAGGGGATGCCTTCGCGCCGATGCTTGCCCGGAGCATCATCGCTGCCACCTGGGTCCAGCACCAGGTGACCGGCACAGCCCCGCCCGGCACCGTGGAAATGTACGTGCAGATCGGCATGGAGACCGGCGCGGGTCACGCCGCAGGCAGTGTCCTGTACGTGGACGACGTGGTGTGGCGGGCCACCTCGGGGTGGATGCGCCTTGCCGCCGGATCGTTCCTGCAATTGACCCCCGCCTAACGCCCGGCAGGTGAGCACGAAAACGGCAGGCCATGCCCGGGATGCTGGTTGGCGCGGGCTCGCCGGCCGCCGTCACTCGGCGTCCTCCCGCAGGAGGTCGCGGTAGGTGCGGCCGAGGATGACGAGCACGAGAGCCTTCACCGTGACGGGATACTCCCGCCTGGCGTGTAGCTCTCTCGCCGCGGTGTACGGGTTGCGGCCTCGCGCGTATGCGCGGATCGCCCGGACCTGATCGGGTGACAGTTTCCGGCAGTCCGGGCGCACGCGTAGCGGGCGCGGGGCCTCGTCCTGTGCGCGCCGCTCCGCCGCCGACAACAGGTGCCGGTAGGTCTTATCGGCGATGATGTCGCGTAGCGTGGCCGGGCTGGCCGGGAAGCGGCCCGCCAGCTCTTTCGCCGCCCCCTCATTGCCCTTCGCGTAGGCGCGGATCGCCAGGACCTCCGGGTCGGTCAGCCGCCTCCGATATGGGTGCCCGCCCAAGGGGGTCTCCTTATAGCGTTCGAGGGACGGTCAGACGTCGAAAACGCCGAGCACCGGAAAATGATCGGAGTGCGGATCTTCCTCCATGTCCTCCTCCTTGATCGCCTGGTAGTGCTGGACCGCTTTCGCGGGCAGGGTGGTGTAGATCCGGTCCGCCCGGTAGGGCGGGTCGCTCACGGTCGGAGTGGCATCGCCCCACAGGGCGGCGATGTCGATGAATCCGGACTCCTCGATCGCCTCGGCCGCGCCGCGGTCGGCCTTGCGGCGGGCCTTCGCCGGATGCACCTCGGGGCCCGCGGTAACCGTTTCGCCGGCCGCTGCGCCGTTGAAATCCCCGACCAAGATCGCGTCTCTGTCGCGGAACAGGTCCAGCGTCTCGGCTTCGATCTGCCGAAGCAGAGGACTGGACGGCGCGAAATGGGTGTTCAGGAACCACAACGGCCGGTCCCGGCCCTCCACGGCCAGCTCCGCGGCGGCCAGCGCGTGCCAGCGCAGGCCGGAGCGGTCATGGTCTGTGCGGATCACGCGCAGACCGCGCTGCTTCCGTATGAGTATGACGGTGTCGCAGCCGTGGTGGTTGGAGCGGACCATGATCCCGGTCATGCCGAGCCGGTCGGCGGCCTCGTGTAGCGGCCCGTGGCGGCGCTTGCGCCAGTATTTGGCCTCCTGCACGCCGATCAGGTCGGCGTCGAGGCCGGCCAGCCTGTCGATCTGGGCGAAGAACCGCTTCTTGTTCCCGTCGTCGATGCCGCCGTCTTTCAGGTTGTAGCTCACCACGGTCAGTTTCATGGTCCTCGCTCTTTGTATCGGGGGTGGGCGCGCGGGGTCTGGGCGTGCCCGTGGATGGACCAGCGGGATGGGACAGGTCAGATGTTTTGGATCAGCGCCGCCAGCGGCGTGATCAGCGGTTTGACCAGCTCGATCGGCAGTAGCGGCAGGATCGGCGGAAGATGAAAGAAGGCGC
Source organism: Spongiactinospora rosea (assembly GCF_003315795.1). Classification (GTDB taxonomy): domain Bacteria; phylum Actinomycetota; class Actinomycetes; order Streptosporangiales; family Streptosporangiaceae; genus Spongiactinospora; species Spongiactinospora rosea. The sequence continues at coordinate 13,939 of NZ_QMEY01000048.1, read as the reverse complement.
AGGCCAGCGCCAATCCCATGTACTCCGGCAGGGGGCGTGTCAGCATGGCGGCGGCCTCCATCCGTTCACGGTGACCGGGGGCGGGCTCGCCGAGCCGTCCAGGTCGCCGGGGCCGGGGTGCGGGGGGCGCGACCGGCGGCGGTCGATGATGCGCCGGACGCCCCGGAGCGTGAGCACCGTCAGGAGGCCGACGGTGATCGCCGTGATGCCGGCCAGGGTGGCCTGTGGTGGGAGGTGGCTGAGCGCGAGGTTGTAGAGCAGGTGCGAGACGACGAGCGGCCACAACCTCTGGTAGCGCAGGATGAGCAGCGTCATCGTGGCCGACATCAGCACCGGCCCGAAGGCGCCGCCTCCCATGTACACATGGACTGCGGCCCGCACGGCGGCGTTGATCGCCACGATCGCCCAGACCGGCATGCCGCGCCGCCGCAGGCCCAAAGCGATCAGCGCCGAGGTGGCTTCTTCCATCACGCTGCTCCGCACGATCGAGGCCAGCAGCATGGGTTCGCTGGTGATGCCGAGGGCCTGCGTCTGCGTCTGGGCGGGGCCGGGCGGCGGCAGCAGCGCCTTGCCCAGGGACATCAGCGCGGCGGAGGCGAGCATCACCGGGATCGGGATCAACGCCGGCAGCACATCCCTTCGCCACCGCAGCGGCAGCAGGTGCGCGGCCGGACCGAGATGACGGACGGCGAGCATCCCGCACAGCGCGGTCAGGGCCAGGCAGAAGACGACCGTGGACCACGGGGACGGCAGCGTAGGCACGGCGATGGCCGCGCCGATGCCCGCACCGGCGACGGCGGCGCGCCGGCCCGGCCGCAGCGCGGGCAGGCAGTACCCGGTGAGCGCGAGGATGGGCAGCAACGTCAGCACCGGGCCGACGAACGTGAGGAGCACCGATCGGCTGGGCGCGCTGGGGAGCCACGGCAGGACGGTCAAGGCCACCGAGGGCAGGTAGGCCACCACGGTGATGACCAGCCCGGCCTGTAAGGGGCGGGCACGGAACGGCGCGCGAGATGCGCCGGGGAGGGGTGAGGGGGTTGTCATGAGACTGTTCCTGGGGGCCTCGTGATCAGTAGTCGCCCCGCCCACGCAACACAGAACGGGGCGGGCGGGCACAGGTGGATGAGCGGGCAGCAACAGGCGGCCAAGGGCGCCCCGGGCGCAACGCCCGCGATGCGGCTCATCCGGCGAGCCGGAGTTTCAGCCATGCGCGGCCACGGCTGGCGGCATGCTCCCACCCGGCGCGAGCCGAGGCGGGCGCGTGCGCGGCCTTGTGGAGGCGGCCCATGGTCCACAGGGCGATCAGCCGCGTGACCAGGTCGGGCGGCGCGGCCTGCCACACCGCGAGGTCGGCCAGCAGGGATTCGGTCCGCCGCGGCGAGTGCCCGGCGACGATCAGCCAGGGGCCGAACAGGACCGGTTCGACCCAGGCCGGGCCCTGGCAGGCCAGTCCCCAATCCAGCACCAGCGTGTTCCCCGCGACCAGGCGGAGCGCGCCCGGGTGCAGTCCGAAGTGCAGGAACGTGTCGCCCACCAGGGCCGGGTCGAATCCATCCAGCACCTCGGCGTACATCGCCCGGTTGGCGCGGGGGAGGGCGCTATCGCTGTCGTCCAGCATGGCGTGTGCCTTGGCCAGCAGATTGGACAGATGGTCCGATATCCGGGGCGCGCCGGGCGGGCACGGAGTCAGGAGATCGCCGAGCCGGGCGATGGTCGCCAGCGCCATCGCAACATCGCCTGAGCCGGGCGACAGGTCCACTGGTGCGCCGGCCACGAATACGTGGGCCATGGCGACCCACCCGTGAGCGACACTGGACCACCGCATCCGCGGGGCCGGGACATCGCCAGGCAGGATCAGCCCGACCCGGTGCTCGCGCTCATACAGCCAGGCGGCGTCATCGTCACGTGGGCACGCCTTGAGCCAGGTGGTCCTGCCGTCGGCGTGCCATAGCCGGGCGGCGATCCCCGGCAGCGCCCCGCCGGTCCTCGGCTCGGCCTTGATGACCGCGCCGAGCCGGTTCTCCAGGTCATCGCGGAGGCCGGGCGGCAGGTCCGGCCACTGGATGCGCATCAGCGCCACCTGCCGGAGGCCGCCGCCCTGGTGACGGCGTCTGCGGCCGGTGCGTCGTGCCCGGTGAGCCGCCGGGTCGCCCACACGATGAGCCCGACGGCGACCGTGCCCATCACGAGCGTGGTCATCGCCGACGGCAGGTAGCTCACCACCAGGTCATAGATCGCGTGCGCGGCGACGAGGGGCCACAACCGGCGGCAGCACAAGAACAGGGCGGTCATCGGGACCGCCATCGCGACCGGCCCGAGGGAGCCCCCGGCGGCGTACAGGTGGACACCGATCCGCAGCACGGCCGTGATCGTGAAGATCACCCACGGTGGCACGCTGCGCCGGAGCAGGCCCATGATCAGCAGCGCGGAGGTCGCCTCTTCCAGGACGCTCGTCCATACGATCTTCGCCAGCAGCTCGGCGTCGCTGGTGATCCCCAGCGTCGCCATCTGGCTCTGCTCGGAGCCGGGCGGGGGCAGCCACTCCTCCATCCGGATCATGATGTCGCTGGCGAACGACATCGCCGGAAGCGGCACCATCAATATCAGCAGGTCACTGCGCCGGACCGGAAACGCCCCCGCGGCCGGGCCGAGATGGCGGAAGGCGAGCCAACCGGCCAGCGCGGCTATCACCAGCGGATCGGCGATCGACATCCACGGCTCCGGCAAGTAGTCCACACCAACCAGCACGTTGGCGACGACCAGGGCGACGATGAACCGATTCCACGGCTTGAACCCGGAGCCGCACCACCAGGCCAGCGCCCAGGTCGCGGCGTTCACCGCCATGTGGTAGGCGAACGGCATCTGCGCGCCTTCCCGGCTGGTCTGGTGCATCCAGCCCGCCACGGTCGAGATCATCGACGGCACGTACGTGGCCAGGCACAACAGCAGCCCGACCGTCAGCGGATGGGAGGCATCAAGGGCGTCGCGGCGGACCCGACGGCAGTACCAGGCGCGCAGCCACATCGGCGGATGCGACGGCTGAAGCCGGTTCGCCGCTGCCAGAACACGCTGCCACCAGGGCCAGGCACGGTCACAGGCCCGGAACCGGCGGGGAGTGCAGGTCGCGAAGAACTGCCCGCCGTCGCCGTGCGCGCGTGCGGCGGCGTGATCGCAGGCCAGTTCGACCGCCCAGTGGCTCAGCGTGACCGCGACCCGCACAGCGAGGGCCGCGATCACGGCGGTGGCCACGGTGGGGGCCAGCAGCCCGGCGAGGAAGGGCCCGTAGAGGATCGCCACCGGCAGCAGGAAGTGGGGGATCTTCAGGGCGGAGGCCCGGTGCCGGGCCTCGTGGGCCAGCACGAACTCCAGCATGTCCAGGCGCGATGCGCGTAGCAGTTCGCGGCCCACGGCGATGAACGGCGCGGGGAACGGCCGCATCGCCGGCTGGGTGGTGGCGTTCCACTCGAACGCGCAGTCCCCGCGGTGGTGATGGCCCGGCATGGTGACCTCGGCCAGGAGCACCCGGTCGGCCCCGGTGTGCCGCGCCACCGCAGCGGCGGCCTCATCCAGCGCGCAGGCGACCGGCGGCGGGAGAGACGCCCGCAGCGCGTCCTGGTAGGGATCGATGCTGTCGGTGTCGAGGGTGTGGGTGGGTCGGCGGGTCCGGCCTCGGCGCAGCCACCCGCCCGCCTTGATGGCCAGGGCAGGGACGATCAGCACGGCGAGGACGATCAGCACGGCGAGGACGATCAGCGCAGCGACGAGCTGGCTGAACAGCAGCATGTGCAGCGCCATCCCGGCCAGCAGGAACTTGACCGGGACGATGTAGAGCGCGGTGAACCTTCCTAGCGGGGTATGCGCGCGGATCAGATGCCCGATGTAGTCCGGGAAGGCCAGGGCGATGGTCCGCTCCGATGAACGCGGTAAGGGGACGGGAGGGGCGGTTGGTGGGGTCATTGGTCTCGTGTCGGGGGTCGTGTCGGGAAGGGGATGCTGGTCAGGCCGGGACGTCAGCCACCGGCCCCCAAGGGACGCCTGCCCTCCGCAGCACGCGGATGCAGGAGGTGTAGGTGCGGGCGATGAGGATCGTCATCTGCTGCCTTCTTTCTGATGGAGGGGGGGCGGCTTCGGGCACGCCGGAGCCACCCCTACGGGGGGATGGGTGTGCGAGGGGTGCGGCCGTGAGCCCCCGGCTCAGGGGTGGAGGCCCACGGCCACGCGAACCCCTCCGGTTGACGGGGCATCCGGAGAGATGGACACCTCCGGAGGGGGGCTCACGGGGAGGCGAGGCAGCCGCGTCTTTCAGCCGCCGGGGTCAGCCGCGAGGGTCGCGTCTGGCCGGCGCCAGCGGGGCGAGGGTCCTGCCGGGATGGTCCAGCCACATGACCTGGCCCTCGGGGGAGACGGTCATCCCGAATCGGTCCGGGCCGGGCTGGCCCCATGCCAGCCAGGCGGTGCAGGCCGCCTCGATGGTGTCCCACAGGTCGTGGTCGCCGCCCTGAAGGACGTCGGCGTCGGGTGTTCCGGGGATGGTGGCCACCCGCGCCCAGGAGCTGCCGCCGAGTTCGGCCAGCCGCATCACATACGCCCCGCCGCCGCCGTGCGGTTCGTAGCAGGCTCTGGTGAGGATGGCCGGGGCCAGGGCGGCGAGGGTCAGCAGCAGCCCGCCCGGCGGGGCGGCCAGCACCCGCGGGTCCAGGCGGGTCGTGGTGTGCCTGCCGCCCTCCTCACCGTGCTCATCGATCCGCTCACGCTGGTCGCGCAGCATCATGCAGGAGGCGGCCGGGCCGCAGAAGCGGCCGGTCGCGGTGCCGCCGCGCATCACGGTCAGCACGAGCCGCTGCCCGCCGTGACCCGCCCCGGCGGGCGGCGGCATGAACGGCAGCACGATCCGCCCGCCGGGGCGGGTCTGCTCGATCCACTCCTGCGGGATCGACCACACGCCGCAGGCGACATGGACCCGGTCATAGGGCGCTTCGTCCCGGTATCCGTACCGGCCGTTGCCCACGGCCAGGGTCGGGCTGCAGCGGGCCTGGGCGAGGTTGGCGGCGGCGGTCTCGGCCAGCGCCGGATCGACCTCGATCGTGGTGACGGCCTCATCGCCGAGCCGCCAGGCCAGCAGCGCGGCGGTCCACCCGGTGCCCGTGCCGATCTCCAGCACCCGGTGGTGATCCTCCAGGCCGAGCAGGTCCAAGGACGGGAAAAGGGTCGACGGCGCGGGCAGGGCGCACGTCGGTTCCGCCGCGCTGTCGGTGACCTCGGCCGCCCCGTCGGCCCGCTGGACGATGATCGAGCAGTCGGTATAGGCCGCCCGCCACCAATCCGCCCGGTCGATCGCCTGGTCGATCACGCGGGAGGACTCCCCGGCCTGGCAGGCATCCGCGTACGCCTGCCAGGGAACGAACCGGTGCCGGGGGACCTGGTGCATCCCGGTGATCCAGGCCCGGCTGCGATGATCGCGCACGTCGATGGCCCCGCGGCTGGCCAGGTAGGCGGCCAGGGCGTCGATGGCCTCACGCCGGCGGACCTGCTTCCACATGCTCATGACGTCCTTGCCCTATTCGTTTTCGTTATTTGTCGCTGTTGGAGACACCCGGGAGGGGGTGCAGGTCGGTTCGCAGGGGGTTGCCCGGGCCGTTGTTGCACGGGCCGCAGGCCTGGATCGGCACGGACCGCGGCGCGGATCTGCCCGGCCGGGGCAGGAGACGCGCTTCAGCTCTTGTGCCCGATCCCACCGAGCACCGATACCGGCATCCGCACGGGGCCGCCGTTCTGGTAGATCTCCAGGCCGGGCAGGTCGTCATCGTCGTCATCGTCGTCGTCGGGGAGGATGCGGTCGATCGGCTGCACCGGCTCGGTCAGTGTCAGGCCGGCGAAGAACGCGGTGAGCTCACCGGCGTCTCGCAGGACGGGCTTCACGCCGGGCACGTCATACGCCTCGGCCGCTGCCGCCAGCATCGGGTCGTTCGTCGCGTGGGAGATGACCACATAGGACCCGGCGGGCAGGGCGTCCACCAGCCGCCGGACGATGGCGTGGACGCCCGTGTCGTCCGGGAAGAAGTGCAAAACCGCGATCATCATCAGCGCGATCGGCCGGTCGAAGTCCAGGGTCTCGGCCGCGCGCCGCAGGATCAGCTCCGGATCGCACAGGTCGGCCTGCACCATGCGCGTGCGGGCGTTGGTGGCCAGCAGGGCATGTCCGTGGCGGATGACGACCGGGTCGCGGTCCACGTAGACGACCTCGGTCTCCGGGACGAGGGCCTGGGCCACTTGGTGGATGTTCTCCTGGGTCGGCAGCCCGCATCCGATGTCGAGATACTGGCCGACCAGGTTGTGGTCGGCCAGGTGCCGCACCACCCGGATCAGCAGGTCCCGGTTTGCTCGCGCCAGCTTCGGGATGTGCGGGGCTCGTTCAGTGATCTCCTTCGCCACCTTCCGGTCGGCGGGGAAGTTGTCCTTCCCGCCGAGCAGGCGGTCATAGACGCGGGCGGTGTTCGCGATGCTTGGGTCGATCGTCATCAAGTACTCCGTGGCGGCGAGACGGGGTGAGGGGCGCGGGCGGATGACCGGCCAGGGTGCGGGCCATCCGCCCGCGCGGCGCGGTAGGGCCCCGGGCGATGAAGGGGCCGCCGCGCAGCAGGGATGGTGTGGGTGGCGCGGGCAGGGAGAACTCCTCGTACCTGCCCGCGCCGGGCGGGCCCTCGGCGGCCCGCCGTACGGCACGGCGGCGCGCTGCGCGTCCTGGCCGCGCCGCCGTACCCGATCAGGGAAACGCGGGCCGGGCCGGGGCCGCCCGCTTCGGCCCGGCCGCGTCTGCCGGCGACCTGCCGGGGGTGGTGCGGCAGCAACCGCGCCGTGCTGCCGCACCTGCTCGTGGGTGTGGGGGTCATCAGCTCCGGCCCGCCCGCACAGGAAGCAGACGTGGGCAGGTAGGCGGTTTGCCATCCGCCCGTCCGCGTTCACGGGCCACCAGGCGGCCCATGCCACCGGGCGGGGCAGTGATCTCGCGCTGCCGTTCCGGACCGGGGAGGTCATAGGCAGTGGCGCCGTCCCAGGCGTCGCCATGGATCACGTAGGACACCCGACGGCTGCGGCAGGCGGTCACCACCGTGGGCCCGTACTCGTAGTCGCCGCCGACCGTGGACACCCAAGCGTGCTGGACACGGCCCCGCCCGTAGGCGTAGGAGTCCAGGGCGCGCAGCATCTCCTTCTCGGCGCACGGGTAGGGGCTGTCCGTCACGCCGCTGGTGCGGCTGTCACCGGTTTCGACCTCCCAGACGAACACGTGCCCATGCTGATGGGCCGCCTGGAATTCCACGCCCGGGATGGTGGCGTGGTCAGCGGGCCGGCGTGGCATGAGCGTCCTCTCCGACTTTGACCGGCCGGTTGAGCCGGGCACGGTCGTGGGCGAGAGCCGTGGCCGCATCGTCCACGCTGGTGTAGCGGGCGGCGGCCCGGCGGTGGCCGCGGGCGTCGGGCGGCGGCTGCCAGTGGATCCGGTCATGCGCCACGGTGACGACCAGGCCGTGGCACACGGACACCAGGACCGTGGCGGCACCGGGCTGGGCGTCCGCGTGGACACCCCGGGATGCGAGCGCGGCGACGAGCTGCCGGGCGCGCTCCGCAGCCGCCGCCACCGCGCACGCGTGGAGCGGGTTGTAGAGCATCAAGGAATCCATCAGGCCACCTCGGGACGGGATTCTTCGGGGGAGCCATAGGCGTTCAAGTCGGCCAGGCAGCCGAGAATCAGCGCGTTGCCGACGTCCTCCGGCGGCGGGCCGAGCTTTGGCCGCCACTTCGACACCTCGACCAGCCCGGGTTCCTCCAGATCGCAGCCCTCCAGCAGGCTGTCACCAGCCGCCCGCTCGGGAGGGAGAGCGTCTTTCCCGCCACCCAGGTAGGCATAGACCCGAGCGGTGCTCGGCATGGTCGGGTTGAAGGACCTTTTGCCGGATACATCCTGCCCGCTGTACGGCGGCACCGTATCCTCACCCATTAGGTCGCACCTCTCTCTAATGCGGCCAAGGAGCCCGTCGCCGCTGCCGTTGCTCGACGGGCTCCCGCATTTCATCGGGTCGGAACCTCTGCATCTGATCAAGGGCCCGGCCGGTGCTGGATTCACCGCGCCCGGGCCCGCCTGCTGTCCGGGCCCCTGGTCTTCGAGGACCCGGGCTGCCGTCTGCGAGATCGACCGTGTCTCTCGCAGTGCCCCACAGTTTCACCCCCCGTGGCCTTACGCGTGCACGCCAAGGACGGTTAGCCTCTATGCGTAAGACGCATAACGCCCGGTGACTCGGGTAGGTCAGCTGACTAGACTTGAGCCCAACAGCCGAAACGTCATCCCCGAACAGGACGATGTAGATGAATGCGCGCGCCTCAGCGTCCAACTGCCGTGAGTGTGGTAGGCGCTTGGCTCGGGACAACCGAGACGACCTGTGCGCCGCATGTGGCCGTAAGGCTCGCGATATCCTCTTCCGTCCGCCAGCGGTACCCGCTTCCTTCTGGGAAACACCGCAGATGCAGGAAGCCCTTGCCGCACAGCACATGGGCAAGGTGCTGCATGCATTCCGGACGCATCATTACCACGGGCGAAGAATTCCGCAGTCAGTAGCCTGCGGCTGGCTGTACCTCACACAAACGCAGATAAGCCGCATCGAAACAGGCCCTCCAATGCATGACTTGCATCGCCTTACGCAGGTCGCGCATATCTTGGGTATCCCCGCGCATCTACTGTGGTTCGCACCATCGGAGGAAGAAGAACCACAGGATGCGGCCGATCCAACCAATACCAATGCAGAACCAATCCCCGACGACAATGTGTGGCAGGCCATGAGCGCCCTGCTTCGCCGCACCTTTCTTAAGGGTGGGCTAGCGACGGTAACTCCGAGCCTGTTTGGGCTCGAACACGGTACATCATCGGCACCACGCATTCCCGAGCCGCCGCCCACATCGTGGGCTGATGCTATTTACACGACCGTGCTCAATCCTACGGATGCTGCCCGACAGGCAGCCACGACATGGGGCGGCGAACTCAGCCAGCAGCAAAACACGCTGTCGGTACTGCGCCAGGCCACCGCTCATGCTGTGCGAGTCTCCCTTGCCTCCGACTATGGAGAGTTGGCGGAGACACTTCCACTCCTCATCGGAAAGGTAGAGCTGGCCCACATTCAGGCCAACGGCGAGGGTGAGCCGTCCGCACAGCAACTTTCCTCAGACGTTTATGCGGTCGCGGGGTGGACGCTCATCAAAGCCGACAGTCCGATTGCGGCATGGCTGGCTGCCAATCGTGCAATACAAGCGGCCGAGGCCGCTTGCGATGCGTTGCGCGCGGCTGCGGCGACTCGGTGTCTGGCCGAGGTATACATGCGTGCGGGCAACTTCGAAGAAGCAACCCGTACTGCCTTCTTGGCCGCAACCTATCTCGACACTGCACCGCGTAACGCGCCACGTAAAACCGTGCTCTGCCTGCGGGGGGCAGCCCTCCTTAGCGCCGCCGCCGCTTCCGCTCGGCGAGAGGACAGGCGAGAAGCACATATCGCCCTCAAGGCCGCCGCCGCTTGCGCCTGGGAACTGGCAGAAGACCGAGCCGACTTCGGCACAGTCTTTGGGCCAACGAACGTGGCTATTCACAAAGTGGCCATTCCGATTGAGCTGGGTAATGCGCGCGAGGCCATTGAACATGTCCCCGAGGTGAACTTGGCCCGCATGCCGCGCTTGCTCTCTGAAAGGCGATCCCGCTTTCTGATTGACGTTGCACGCAGCCATGCTGCACTCAAGAGCGACTCGGCCGCCCTGGCCGCACTTTTGGAAGCTGAGAACATTGCTCCGGATGAACTCCGACACCATCGGCTGACTCACAGCGTTGTGCGAAATCTGCTGGCGCGGGAACGTCGATCGTCTGATGTCAGGGCCTTGGCTGCACGCTGCAACCTTCTCGACTAGGGAGTCCGTGACACACATGTCCGTTTCTAGTCGCAAGGTAGCCGGCCGTGTACGCCTCCTGCACTGGAATATTCATTCCTGGCAGGGTACGTCCGGCGCCGTCAACATGGCAGCAGTGAGCAAACTCATTACCGATACCGATCCGGACGTTATATCCCTCGTTGAAGTGGACGAGTCGTGGGGGACACCAGAGATTCTGGCGACCCTGGCCGAACGGCTGGGGTATGCATGGGTGTTCACACCCACCTTTGAGTTCGGAGACCAATCCCCGCGCGGCGGCTTTGGCAATGCACTTCTTACCAAGTTGCCGATCCTGGCCGTGCAGCAATGGCAACTGCTCTGGCCTACCAAGGTGTACGACGGTTCCGAACCGTCTGAGCCTCGTTCGGCCGTCTTCGCCAAGGTGGGCTATCCCGAGCAAGCGCTGTGGGCGGGAAGCACCCATTTGCCGCGTCGTGACGAAAACGTCCGGCGTGAAGCACTTGACCGGCTGCTCAGCATTGCAAACAAGCTGAATGAGCCGTGGGTAGTGTGCGGAGACTTCAACCTTCCAGCGTCGGCATGGGTGAGCGACGGTGGTCCACTCGTGGTGGCTCCAGAACCGGCAGTAGCGACGTATCCGGCTGAGGACCCTACGGAAGCCATTGACTACTGCGTGGCATCGTCCGGTACGACGCTTGAGGCTGAAGTACTGCGGGTGACGGGATCGGACCACTTGGCGATCTTGGCTGACTTGCTCCCTGGGGCCGCGACATGAGGGACGGGGTTCCCACCCTCACAACGGGGCGCGGCGCGGCCTGACCAGGGGCGCAGCACGAATGCACAGATCGGTGACCTGCTCGCCAACCGGGGGACTGACCCGCTGCTGAGGTTGTACCTCTGGGCCTACCCCGCCGGGCTCGACTGGTTCTCGGCTCTTGCGCAGGCTCCCAATACAGTGAACCCTTTTCATCCTTGGGCAGCTTCGTAGTTCTGGAGTACCCCGATGGCCTTGCACAGGTGGCCGGCCTTGCTCGGGCTGCACCGGAACTTGTGGAGGATGGCCCAGCTCTTGAGCTGGGCGTTGGCCCGCTCTTCCGGACCGCGATCTTCACCAGCGCCGCCAAAGGCATCGGCTGGGGCGCGTAACAGCGGTAGAACGCCAGTTCACCGGTGGTCAGGTTGCGGCGGATCAACAGCCACCGATACCCGTGCCCTTCCCCTTCGTCGTCGGCTTCGGGGCCGGGACCATCGATGCGAGCCCAGGCCCAAGCGTACCAGCGTGGGCCTTTGGCACCCTGACCGGCGCGGTAACGATGCCAGTGCCTGCCGGCCACACCGGTGGCGATGTCGGCCACGTCGCGGCCGACGCCCTTCAGTTCGACCCGCAGATTCCCCGCGATGGCCAGTACATAACCGATCCTGCGCCGCTCCAGCATGGCGCGCAGCCGCGGGTCTTGACCGTAGACCTCATCACCACTGACCCACCGCGCCGCAAGACCGGCATCCAGCGCATCGGCGACCATCTCGGCGGCGAGCGCGGGCTTGGTGGCGAAGGTGGTCTGCGCTGGGACCCCGGCCGCGTGGCAGCGGCCCGGATCGGCGATCCAGGAGCGTTCGGGCAGGTAGAGCCGGCGATCTAGCAGGGCCCGGCCGCGTGGGGTGGTGTAAACCAGGAACACGCCGATCTGGCTGTTTTCGATCCGGCCGGCGGTGCCGGTGTATTGCCGCTGTACCCCGGCCGACCCGTTGCCCTTCTTCAAAAATCCGGTCTCATCGACGATCAGCACTCCGTCGTGGCCGAGGTGGTCGATGATGAAGGAGCGCAGGTCATCGCGTACGGCGTCGGCGTCCCAGCGGGCGGTGCGCAGCAGGTGTTGCATCGCCTGGGGGCTGGTGAGCCCGGCGTGTTCGGCCAGGTTCCAGCAGTTCTTGCGTTCCAGATCGGATTGCAGGCCGCGGATGTAGGCGGTGGCGGTTCGACGCGGTTCGATCCTGTTGAAGCGGCCGGCGATCCGGGCCATCAGGTCGTTGAAGGTGACCATCTAGCCGGGTCTACAGTGAGCCTTTTTCACCGGGTCTCGCGGAGTTGTAGTACGAGGATGGCCTTGACGAGTTGACCTGCGCGGAGCGGGCAGCAGCGGAGTTTGTGCAGAATACGCCAGGTCTTCAGCTGCGCGTTGGCGCGCTCTCCAGGTCCGCGGAGCCTGGCGTGGGCGGCGTTGGCATCCTTTTGGGACTGCGGCTTGCCCTTGCCCTTGTAAGGCACCAGAACGTGCTCACCGGCGCCGACATATGCCTTGTCGGCCAGGGTGAGCAGCCCGGATGCCTCCAGGCGGCGCAGGATGCCCCAGATCCGGGCGGCCGTCAGATCGTGGGTGGAACCGGGCAGGGAACCGGAGGTCCACAGGATGGTGCCGTCCGGGGCGGCCAGGACCTGGATGTTCATGCCGTGCTTTTTGTGCTTGCCGGAGTAATAGGGCCGGTCGGCGGCCACACGGTCGATGGGGATGAGCGTGCCGTCCAGGATGAGGTAGGGGTATCCGGCGCGTTTGGCGGTGCGCAGGGCCTGGTCCAGTCCGGGTGAGCGGGCGGCGAGCAGGGTGATGGCCTCGGTGACGTAGCGCCAGGCGGTGGCCAGGCCGATGGCGAAGGCGGCGGCGAGTTCGGCGTAGGTTTCGCCTTTTCGCAGGTGGACCAGGACGAGCATGGCTTGTCGGCCGGGGGTGAGGCGGCGTGGTGTGGAGTTGATCTGCCGTCGGTGGCGTCGCAGGATGCCGGCCAGGTGGTTCAAGGTTTGAGATGACATTGGCAGTGAATCGCCCCGGGTTCGGTGGAGACTTGATCTCTTGAGAGGATCGAGTCCATGCCAGGTAAGTCTCCCTACCCTGCCGAGCTGCGCCGCCGTGCGGTGCGGATGGTCGCCGAAGTGCGACCGGATTACCCGACCGAGTGGGCCACGATCAACGCGGTGGCGACCAAGCTCGGCATCGGCACCGCGGAGACACTGCGCAGCTGGGTCCGCCAGGCCCAGATCGACGAGGGCCGCCGGCCTGGCCGCACCAGCGATGAGTCGGCGGAGTTGAAGCAGCTGCGCCGAGAGAACGCCGAACTCCGTCGTGCGAACGAGATCCTGAAGGCCGCCTCCTTAGATTCAGACGATCAACGTAACACTGCATGTGGATGGGTGGATCGTGGCTCGGATGGGTCGGCCGGGAATGTCGGACGCGATGAAAGAAGACCTGTGGCGGCGGTGGGGCGCCGGTGACTCCATCAGCGTGATCTCCCGGGCACTGGGCAAACCCCCGGGGTCGGTCTTCACAGTGCTCAAGCACCACGGCGGCATCGCGCCGGCCGAGCGGGTGCGCCGGGCCGGCCGTTTGACCTGAAGAGCGGGAATCGATCTCTCGCGGCCTTGAGGCCGGCGCCTCGCTCCGTGCGATCGCCGTGTCGATCGGTCGCCCGGCATCCACGGTGAGCCGGGAGGTCGCCCGCAACGGCGGCCGGGTCAAGTACCGTGCCCTCGCCGCCGAGCAACGCGCTCAGCAGCAGGCACGCCGCCCGAAACCATCCGCCCTGCACGACAAGCCGGTGCTGCGCCGGCTGGTGATCGAACTGCTCGACAACGAGTGGTCCCCGGAGCAGATCGTGGGACATCTACGACTGGAGCACGCCGGTGACCCGCTCATGCGGATCAGCCACGAGAGCATCTACCGTGCGATCTACACGACCCGGTGGAAAGTGATCCCGCGGCACCTGTGCACCGAACGGTTCTGCCAAGATTTTCGTGGTAACTGCCTGCAACTGATCACACACGTGCCGATAGTTGCATATGCGTGATTCCGATCAGGAACTGTTGGACCTGCTTCTTCCGCAACTGAGCGACGTGCAGGTGGAGCAGGTACGCCGTGACGAAAAGACGATCCGCGTTACGGCCCAGGCCCGGCCGGACGATGCCCGGCCCTGCCCGTCCTGCGGGACGCTGACACACCGGATGCACGGGCGTTACCGGCGCCAT
>NZ_QMEY01000047.1 GCF_003315795.1 Spongiactinospora rosea | reverse complement strand
CCGCTGGTTCGCCGCCTCGACCCAGTACGAGCCGCTCAACGCCCTGGCCATCGGCCTGCTCGTGCTGGCGCTGGGCAAGGTCACCCACGGCAACCTGTTCCTGGCCGCGTTCGCGGCCGGTATCACCGTGGCCACCTTCGGCGAGCGGCAGCGCGCATCGTTCGAGCACTTCGGCGAGCTGATCGCGGAGGTGTTCAAGCTGGCCGCGCTGCTGGTGTTCGGGGCGCTCATCACCCCGGCGCTGCTGGGGTCGGTCGGCTGGCAGGGCTGGGTGTTCGCGGTACTGGCACTCGTCCTGGCCCGCCCGGCCGCGATCTGGATCTCCTTCCTCGGGTCAGGGCTGACGATCCGCGAGCAGGCGGCGGTGGCATGGTTCGGCCCGAAGGGGTTCGCCTCGGTGGTCTACGGCCTGCTCGTGCTCAGTTCCGCGATCGCGGCCGCCCAGCAGGTCTTCCAGTTGGTGGCGGTCACCATCGTGCTGTCGATCATGCTGCACTCCTCCACCGACATCGTGGTGGCCCGTGGCTTCGACGACGAGCGCGACGTACCGGCCTGGTTCGGCGGCATCCGCCGCCTCCGCCGGCGCGGCGAACGGGAAAGGGAAGCCTGAGGCATGCGCGACTGGGCCGAGCGTGTCGCGATCTTCGGAATCTTCATCGTCGTGTGGCTGTTGCTCGGCGGGCCGGCGGACGGGCTGATCATTCGGTGCACCGTGATCATGGTGTTGCTCACGGTCCGCGCCTACGTGTACCGGCGTGACTCAGACCGCTGAAATGCGGCCGGCGTCTGGAACCGGCTACGCCAGCTCCTGCCCACCAAGCTGTACGCCGCCAGCTCGGCTGGCCAAAGCCAGTGATCGACAAACTCCACATCTAGGAATTCAAGGCCCGAAACCTGCAGAACCCGATGGACGAAGTGAAATCGGACTCGAAGCACCACATCATCGCCAAGTGGTGAGGGCGTCCCTCTCACCGTCTTCCAGGCCGACGGCCACTGCAACGATGTCACCAGGCTTACGCCTTCGAAGTGCCTGTAAGCAGATCGCAGCCGTGACCACGACGTATCCCGCCCCAATTTCGCGTACCGACTCTCAAGCCCTATGTCGGATGGCGCGACACCCTACACGGCTCCGGTCCAGGCATTCATCGATGGGCGGTCGGGCTGGCGTTGGTGCTGTTGCACTGGATGCACCGCATCCGCTGGGAGGTGCGCGACAAAACCCAAGAAGTATTCATTCGTCGCGGCAATCAACAGCTGATGGCGCCTCGTCCGCGACCTTTCGGCTAGGACCTTAACGCCCTGACCCTAGGCCGCCGGGACAGCCCGATCATCGCTACAGCGATCTCTGTCATGACATAGGCACCAGAGAGGATTCTCATAGCGAGTGAGCACCACTGGGGACAGCGGGCTCACTCCTTCACCCCCATGTAGCCCAGCAACGTCAGGCTGACCATTTAGAGGTGTATGTTGCTGCGCGACAAGTTCCGCGATGTACCTCCAGTTACCAGCTTCCGGCCTCGTACCGTCGCTTGATGACACGTCTTTTAGCCAGCGGGTTGCCCCTGGTCGCTGAGCGACTACAGAGACTGGCCTGGCTCCACCGGCATCTCACTTATACCCTTCACAACGCTATTGGTAGGGCGCCGCTATGGGCAGCGCTCTCTGGATAGCATCGATCGACGCGTGGCGGCGAGCAGGTACACGTCTGCGCCTATCGACACTAGGGATCAGCCGAGATTCATCTGGCGGCCTAAGCCTCGCCAATCTGGGGGAGGCAGCCCCAGGCCCATCGCAACGCCTACAGCCCACCGGCTTGGAATTCAATGGCATGCAAGAACTTGACACCGATTCGAAACCAAGGTCATCCTGAGGGCGCATCGATCTATTCTGCAGCAGCCGGCACGAACACATGCGCTCTACCGTCGGCTCACGAGGCCGTTTGATAGCCAGCCCACTCCATGCTATTGAGCCGCAGCCAATAGGCGGCCTTCGTCTGGCCGGACTATACGTATCTACACTATCACTTTAAGTGACGGGCATAAATAGAAATCGCGCACTCTTCGATAAGCTATTGACCCGTACAACTGTGTCACGTAACTTGTTATTGCCCGGCGGCCGCAACTGCAGCTAGCCGAGGAAGACCTGAAAGTCCCACGGGCAGGGCGATCTTGCCGGATGACCTGCCCGTGGGGCATCAATCGATGCAAGGAGAACTCTACAGTATGCCCGACAAAATTCGATGGCTGCTCGCCTGTTCTCTGGCGGCTGTGACTGCGGTGGGGTTGGGGGCCACTTCGGCGCACGCCGCCCCCTCCAGCCCCGCCTACGAGGTCCCAGATGACGTCTACGTTGCCCCTGACGTGGACTTAAGCAAGCCGGTCGTGCGATCGGATCAGGCGGAGCTGGACAGCGACGCATTCGCTTGCGGGCCCTACGATGGCGCTGGCCTTCCGGCCCAGTGGAAAACCTACCAATGGCTCGACTGCTCATATATCGGATCTAGCCCCAGCGCCACCAAGGGGTACGGCTGGGCCGTCCCGGGCTGGTCCGAGGCGGAGGCATGCGCTCAGGGAATGGGATACAGGTCCGGATCGGTCTACTGGATCGGGCTGGGCTGCGGTAAGTCCGGCCGCGGAAGCGCCTCGTGGGGCGAGGTCGTGGGAGTGCCGAAATTCAAATCCTACGGACTCTCCGTCCCAGCTATAACGCCCCTCACTTGGGCATAAGCGAGTGACAGCCACACCATAGCATTCTAATCTGTGCCCATGCGTATAGCCAGAATCTCCTGCGCATGGGCACATGTCACTCTATGCGCTATTCAGCGTTTCTATCCCAGGGCGCCTCTAAATGACAAGAAGAGCGAGATATCTTATTATTGCGCTAGCTGTTTTAGCCGGAGCGGCTGCAGTTGCATTTTTACTCAGCCGCTCTGAGCATAACACCACAAAAGAGCGCTCGCTAGCAGACATCGCTAATTCTATAGCAAGGGCAATTGGATGCCCGGACAAGGAGTATCTTTACGACGACCTTTACTTCTGGGACACTATGTATGGCGTCAACTGTTACAATGAAGGCAAAGGCGGAAAGGTCACGGTTGTACGCGCATACAGAACCCCTGAATCGATTCCAATCGTACTTCAGGATTGGCAACCGCTGATTACATCCGAGCGCCCGCTCATAACTGGTAAGAACTGGTTTGCCGTAGGCAGCGCTGCGGAGGTGCAAAGAGTGAGGAAGCTGGTCGAGGGGGCCTCGGCCATCACTACGCATGTGCCTCAGGTCGACCACTCACTCTCTCCGGAGAGAGAAGCTGTTACTACATGTGTCAGATTCGCGGCAGGTGCGATCAACGACCGTGCGCTGAATTCCGCCCAATACCGCCAAATGCTGCCATATCTAGATAAAATGTATCCAGGCTTCAAGCGAGTCATAGAAGGGAGCATGCCAGCCGACAGCGCACAGGAGCTCAAACAAATTTCCGAACATGACGTAGGCCGCCTAGAGCCATACATTTCAAAATATGGCATCAAGGCAAAAGAGTTTTGTGCGGACCGTTTCATCAAGCCTACCGCTAGCCCTAAATGATCTTGACCTGTTGTCGCCTACTCAGGACACAGCGATACAAGTATGTTACTGTGGCGCTATAAGCTGGGAGCCGGTCAAGGGAGTGCATGTGGTAGCGTACATGTCTGCTCGGAAGCTTTTCGGACTAGGAGTCGCCCTCCTTCTAGTATCCTTCGTAGGCGGCACTTTTCTTCCAGGCATCCTGGTCACTACCATTGGTAACGCCCAGACTCCGTCACAGGGCCAGCTCGGAGTTATTTTTGATATCTGCGAAATTGTCGCAGTGGTCACCTTGCCCCTGGGCTTAGGGTTCATCGCGGCTTCGCTAGTCCTCCGCTCGCTCAACCTCAAGAGGGAGGAGCGCGATCCAGTTGCTGCTACACCTCGGAGCTTTACCGGTAAAGCCATCATCTTGTGGGGCTGCGCACTGATTCTTCTTTCAGTTCTAGCCAGGCTTTTCTTGTCTCAATATGCTGTGAGCACAGGCATCCCTACCCCTTTCCCCGGCGAGAGGGCCGCAGCGTTCTTTGGCATGCTCATGTCCTGGTTCATCAAGGTTTCGGCTCCCCTCGGCGCGGCCTTCGTATCGGCAGGCGTTCTGCTACGAAGCTTGGTACGCCAAGGGTCGTAAGACCAGCCAGTACACAGAGCCACGCGAGCCGGCAGCCAGGGTAAGCTGATCACGACCGCAGCCTCAGAAGGCCCGCCAGTAATCTCGAACCGGAATGACGGCCGCTCCCACATGTCTAATCCTGCTGAAAGCGACCTACGGTGGCGGGATGCTTCACCGCCCTGCATCACAGCGCCAGGTCACGGCGGCGGAGTCCGTACAGGCCCACCGCGACCAGGCCCGCCGCCACAACGGTGAGCCCGGCCAGCGTGCCCACTCCCGGGTCGGCCAGCGTGGAGTAGTGAACGTGGGCGAACGGAGAGATCATGAACAACGCGTCGCTCACCAGGCCGACCTCCCAGCCCACCTCCCATGCGACGGCCAGCGCCAAGGCCGTCCACCCCACGACCGCCCCGGCCCGCAGGAACAGCCCGAACGCCGCCAGGGCGATCCCGGCCATCACCCAGATACCGGGCAGGATGATCATGGTTCGGGACAGGTTACCGGCGAGGTCACCGTTTCCGAGGCTCAACGCCAGGCCGGCGACCAGCAGCACGAGCGCGGGGACCGCCACGGCGAACAGCAGATGACTCACCGCCCAGCGGGTCCGGCTCACCGGACCGGACAGGAGAAGTTCCGTGGCCTCCTCACCACGCAGCCGGAGCACCGTCATGATCGCGTGGAGCGAGACCGAGTACACCGCCAGTTCGTAAACGACCAGCTCGAAGAATATTGCCGCTGGATCGTCCGCCCCGGTGCGCGCGGCCCAGAAGTCCAGCGCTCCGCTCCGGCCGAACATCTTGACGGCGCTCTGCCCGCCCAGCCCGATCCCCGCGCCGATGAAGGCGGCGCCCGCGATCCGGGCCAGTGCCATGCCCCGGTGCGTCCGCCAGGCCAGCCCGATCAGCCCGTGCAGGTCTTTGGACGCGTGGGCGGAGCCGAGCCGCGGAGGCAGGAGCCCGGTGCCGACGTCCCGGCGGGCCGACAGCGCGTACGCCATCCCCACCAACGCCGCGACGAACGCCACGACCGGCAGGAACACCCACCATTGCTCGCCGCCGAAGGCACGCGCCCGCAGGAACCAGCCGTTCGGCACCAGCCAGCCCAGCCACGCCAGGCCAGGACCGCCCAGGTCGCTGACGCCCCGGACCAAATAGGCCGTGAAGAACACGGTGAACGCCACGGCTGCGGCCATGCGGGCGCTCTGGGTCACCTGCACGGCGACCGCGGCCAGCGCAGCGGCGATCCAGCCGCCCGACGCGGCCATCAACCCCTAGGCCAGGGACCCGGCCATGGGCAGCCCCGCGCCCACGCCGGCTACGGTGATCAGTACGGCCAGCACGGCGTTGGCAGCCAGCACGACGGTCAGCGCGGCGGTCAGCGGGGCGTGCCGCCCGACGGCGGCCGAGCCGAGGAGTTCCCGTCGTCCCCGCTCCTCGTCGGCGCGGGTGTGCTTGACCAGGAGAACGACGCTGGCCAGGGCGGCGAAGAGCGTGGTGGCGGCGCCTCGCTGCTGAGCCGCCGCCGCGCCCAGACCATCGCCGTACGCCGGTCCCTGCAACAGCAGGATCACCGGGTTCTGCACGATCTCGTTGGCGTAGTGCAGGCGCGCTTCCGCGGTGGGAAGCAGTTGCCGGATGGTGGCCACCGTGGTCACCACGAAAAGGGTGATCGACAGGACCCACAGCGGCTGCCAGACGCGGTCGCGGCGCAGGATCAGCCGGATCAGTGCGACCGTGTTCATCGATAATGCCTCATGAACAGCTCTTCCAAGGTGGGGGCTGGGCGGTGATGTCGCGCACGCCGTATTCGGTCAGGCGGGCCATCACCTCGCCGATGTGGCCGGTGTCGGCATGGAAACGTACGCGCTTCCCGTCAACGCTGAAATCGTGGACATGGGGCAGGCCGCCATCCGGAACCCTGTCCAGTACGGCGGTGACGGAAGTGCGGGTGAGGTGGCGCAGTTGCGCGAGGGTTTCGGCCTCCACGATCCGCCCGTCCCGGATGATGCTCACCCGATCGCACAGCGCCTCGACCTCGGCGAGGATGTGGCTGGAGAGCAGCACCGTACGCCCGGCGCGCCGTTCCTCGGCAATGATGTCGCGGAAAACCGCCTCCATCAGTGGGTCCAGACCGGAGGTCGGCTCGTCCAGCACCAGTAGTTCCACATCGGAGGCGAGTGCGGCGATCAGCGCGATCTTCTGCCGGTTGCCCTTCGAGTAGGTACGGGCCTTTTTGCGGGGGTCCAGGGTGAATCGCTCGATCAGCTCATCGCGCCGCCAGGGGAGAGGATCAGGATGAGCCGGACGCTCTGGCTGATCAGCCCGACGGTGGTCTCGTGCCAGGCGATCAGGAGCAGTGAGACCATTGCTACTTGCTGACCATATGATCAGTTACCTAACCAAACGGCCAATAGGTCGGCAGGAAGACGCTCGTCGCGAAAGCGTCAAGAAACATCTGGCGGGGCGGATCCGCTGCTGTTACCGTCAATTGTGGAGCGCCGGGAAGCCTGGTCGGCAACGTCATATCGGACGTCGCTACAGGGAGGCGCCCATGCCTGCCGTGTTCGTCGGTGGCCTGGTCAAGCGCTACGGCAAGGTCCGCGCTCTGGACGGGCTCGACCTGACCGTACGCACCGGCGAGGTGCACGGATTCCTCGGCCCGAACGGCTCGGGCAAGACCACCACCCTGCGCGTCCTGCTCGGCCTGCTGCGCCCCGACGCGGGACGGGCCGTACTCCTCGGTGGCGACCCCTACCGGGACGCGGTGGAACTGCACCGGCGGCTGGCGTACGTGCCCGGCGATGTCGTGCTGTGGCCCACCCTGTCCGGCGGCGAGGCCATCGACCTGCTCGGACGACTGCGCGGCGGCCTCGATCCACGCCGTAAGGCCGCCCTGCTGGACCGCTTCGACCTCGACCCCACCCGCAGGGGCCGCACCTACTCCAAGGGCAACCGCCAGAAGGTGGCCCTGATCGCGGCCCTGGCCTCGAACGTCGAACTGCTCCTGCTCGATGAGCCCACCTCCGGCCTGGACCCGCTGATGGAAGCGGTCTTCCGCGAGACCGTCCGCGAAGAACGCGCCGCAGGCCGCACGGTCCTGCTGTCCAGCCACCTGCTGTCCGAGGTGGAAGCCCTCTGCGACCAGGTCACCATCATCCGTGACGGCCGCGCGGTCGAGACCGGCACACTCGCTCAGCTCCGCCACCTCACCCGCACCTCGATCAGCGCCGAACTGGACCGTGTCCCCGGCGATCTGGCGCGGGCGGAAGGCGTGCACGACCTGACGATCGACGGCTCGCGGGTGCGATTCCACATCGACACCGAACACCTGGACAAGGCGCTGCGGCTGCTGACGGAGTCCGGTGTACGCGGACTGACCTGCCGGCCGCCCACGCTGGAAGAGCTGTTCCTGCGGCACTACCAGGCCGGGCGATGACCGGCACACTGACGCTGGCGCGGCTGGCGCTGCGCCGGGACCGCCTCCTGCTGCTCGCCTGGATCGCCGTCATCACCGCGATGGTCGTCGCCAGTGCCTCGGCCATCGCCGAGCTGTACCCGCAGGTGGCCCAGCGTGTCGCGCTCGGGGTCACCGTCGGCTCCGCGCCCGCCTTACAGGCGCTGACCGGGCCCGTCTTCGATTCGACCTCGGTGGGCGGGCTGACCGCCTGGCGGGTCACCACGATGGCCTCGGTACTGGCCGCGCTGATGAGCGTCCTCATCGTGACCCGGTACACCCGGGCCGAGGAGGAGAGCGGCAGGGCCGAGCTGGTCGGCGCCCTCCCGGTGGGGCGGCACGCGATGCCCGCCGCGGCGGTGCTCGTGGCCGCGGGCGCGAACGTGCTGACCGGCGTGCTCATCACGTTCGGGCTGGCCGGGCAGGGACTGCCCTTCGCGGGCGGCCTCGCCTTCGGCGCGGCGGTGAGCGGGGCCGGGTGGTCCTTCACCGGTGTCGCGATCGTCGTGGGCCAGCTGACGGCGCATGCCCGTACGGCCAACGCCATCGCCATCGCGACCCTGGGCGCGGCCTTCCTGCTGCGCGCCCTCGGCGACGCGGCGCGGATCGAGGCGCTGTCCTGGCTGTCCCCGCTCGGCTGGGCCCAGCGGGTGCGCGCCTTCGCGGGCGAACGCTGGTGGGTGGTGGCCCTGCTCGCGGCGAGCGGCCTGGTCCTCATCACCGTGGCGGCCCTGCTGTCCGGCAGGCGCGACCTGGGTGCGGGGCTCGTCGCCCCCCGTGCGGGGCCGCGTGATGCCGCCGCCTGGCTGAAGAGCCCGCTCGCGCTGGCCTGGCGGCTGCAACGCGGGGCCCTGCTGGGCTGGACGGCGGCATTCGCCGCCGTGGGCGCGCTGCTCGGCGTACTGGCTCACAGTGTCGGTGACGTCGTACGCGACAACCCGCGACTGGCCGACCTGCTGCCCCGGATGGGCGGCGGGACGGATGTGCTGACCGATACGTTCCTGGCCGCCGAGCTGGGCGTGCTCGCCCTGGTCGCGGGCGGCTACGCCATCCAGGCCACCCTGCGGCTGCACGGCGAGGAGTCCGCGAACCGCGCCGACCCCGTACTGGCCACCGCCGTCCCCCGATGGCGCTGGACCGCCGGCCACCTGGGCATCGCGCTGGCCGGCAGCGCCGCCGTACTGGCCGTCGCCGGTCTGGCCGCCGGGCTCGGCCACGGCATCACGACCGGCGACCCTGCCGGGCAGGCCCTGCGGCTGCTCGGCGCCGCACTCATCCAGGTCCCCGCCACCTGGACCTTGGCCGGGATCGCGATGCTGCTGTTCGGCCTGCTCCCCCGGCTGACCACGCTCGCCTGGGCGGCGCTCATCGCCTTCGCCTTGCTCGGCCAGCTCGGCGAACTGCTGCGGCTGGACGACCGGATCCGAAACCTGTCGCCCTTCGCCCACGTGCCACCAGCCCTGTCCGGACCGGTGGACCCGATCCCGCTCCTGGGGCTCACCGCGCTCACCACGGCACTCACCCTGGTCGGCGTCCTCGCCTTCCAGCGCCGTGACCTGCACGGAAACTGATGGCGGCGCTCCTGTTCACCGGTCGGCCAGCGAACGCACCCTCCTACTCAGAGGCGCACGGGCAAATCACCGGCCGCCGAACCAGTCCAGCTCCCCATATCAACCCACGCCGCCCGCGCCCGCCGAGTCGACTGCTCGACGACGGACTGTTCGCCTGAGGAATCGCGGCTCCGGTGAACCTCGTCGCGACCAGTGTGAACGACGCCACCCTCTGCACCGCGCTGGGCGGCGCGCTCGCCGCGCAGTTGCTGGACGCCTTCGGCGTGAGCACCGTCTCCATGACCTTAGTGATCAGGGGCGGCTTACCGATAAACGGTCTGGGCTCATATCGAGGTCCGGGTCATGCCAGCACGCGATTACTTGAGTAGCACGGATGACCTCGCGGGCATACTCCTCGGTCTGGAAGAGACCCAAAGGAAGAGTTTCAGCCCGGTTGCACGCGAAGCTGATCCCACTGCTCTTACAGGCATGAGACCAGGGAGCGGGGACGCCGTCGATCCCCCTGAGGGCACACCGCAAGGCGTCGAACGGGCGGGGAGTTCGTCGTCGATCACCTCGGTGGCGATCCTGCTGAATGCGGCCACCGCGGGCATCGGCGGCCTCTATACGGCTACACACTCATTGTGGGTGACGGTGATCGCTGCCGTTTTGGTAGCGGTCTTAGCGTTCTGCCTGCCCCGGCCTCGGGCGCCGCGCAATGATTCCTGAGCAAATGCGCGGTAGGGAAGTCGCTGCGGCGCACGCGTATGCCTGCCGACGTTGAGGGGACCGGCCCGTGTCGGAGTCGTTCGAGGCGTTCTTCCGCAAGGACTACATTCGGCTCATCGCATTCGTGGTGAGCTGTGGATTTACTGCTGACGAGGCAGAGGAGGCCGCGCAGGAGGCGATGGTGGCAGTGTTTCGCCGCTGGACGTATGTCGCCGAGCCCCAGGCTTACGTCCGCCTGACCGCGCGGCGTTTGGCCGTTCAGCGCCGACAACGTGAGCAACAGGGGCTGTCGCTGGCCATGGAGGCTACCTGGGCAGGCGCACGCCCTCATGCTCAGTCGTTTCATCCTGAGCCGGACGTAGATCATTACTTGGCCATTGTGCGACGGCTGCCCGAACGGCAACGTCACGTGTTCGCCTGGTACCTGGAGGGGTTCAGCCACAGCCAGATCGCCAAGATCGAGCAGATGCCTGAGGCAACCGTGCGATCTCATCTGCGACACGCCAAAGATCGGCTCGCACAATGGTTTAGGCCTGGTACGGAGAAAGGAGATGAGCCATGACAGATCACAACGCCCTGCCCAAGGGCAAGCACGGGCCTGAGCAGATGCATGAGCGTCTCGTCGCTGCGCTGGCCGCCTCGATCGACACTGAACGGGCGTTGGAGCGTGTGCTCGTCCAGGGCCGACCCCAGACCCTGGACATCCGGATCCTCGGCCCGCTCCGCGCCTTCCGCGGCGACCAGGAACTCGATCTAGGTTCCCCACCGCAGCGGGCCATGCTTGCCATGCTGCTGCTGTATGAGGGCCGCGTGGCCACCTTCGAGGAGCTGAGCGCCGCCATCTGGGACGAGGAGGCACCATCCCGCGCCCGCGCCCGCGCCACACTGCACACGTACGTCACCCGCCTGCGTGCGCTGCTGGAGCCAGACCGCTCCAATTTTGAGCTGCTGACCTCCGGCGGCCAAGGCTACGTGTTGCGCCTGCCCGCCGACGTCCTGGACCTCACCCGCTTCGATCGCGGCATCGCCGAGGCCGAGGCCGCGCGCAAGGCGGGCCGCCTGCGCGAGGCCGCCGAGAGCCTGCGCGCCTCGCTCACGCTGTTCGAGGGTGAGCCACTCACCGGTATCGTCGGCCCCTACGCTGAGCGGCAGCGCGCCCACCTCGCCGAGCGCCGCCTCAGCGCCATCGAGACGCTCATGGATCTCGAATTGGACCTGGGCAACCACGCCGGCATCGTCGCCGAACTGATCGCGCTCACGGCCGACCATCCGCTGCACGAGGGCCTGTGCGCCCAGCTTATGCTGGCCCTTTACCGCTGCGGCCGACATAGCGACGCCCTCAACACCTTCACCCAGATGCGCAAGGCTCTGATCGACAACCTGGGCATCGAGCCCCGCCCGGAGCTAAGTACTCTTTACCAGCGCATCCTCGCCGCCGACCCGACCCTCAATTCGGTCCCCGCCAGGCAGCCCCAGGGGCCCAAGCTGCCTGGGCCCGCGCAGCTCCCCGCTGACATCAACGACTTCACCGGCCGCTGGGAAGTCGCCGCACGGCTGCGCACGCTGCTGTCGGCCCAGCCCGTGGCTGAGGGCATGCCGCTGGTGGCCATCTCCGGTCTTGCGGGCGTCGGCAAGACCGCCCTCGCCGTGCATGTCGCGCACCAGGCCACAGAGGCATTCCCCGACGGCCAGCTCTACGCCGATCTGCGCGCCTACACTGACGAAGCCACCCGTCCCGAATTCGCACTCGGTGGCTTCCTGCGCGCGCTCGGCATGCCGCCAGACCTCATTCCCGATGGGCTGACCGAGCGATCGGCGCTCTACCGCTCGATCCTGGCCGAGCGGCGCATCCTGGTGCTGCTCGACAACGCCCACGACGCCGATCAGGTCAGCCCACTACTGCCCGGTTCCCCCGGCTGCGCCACAATCGTCACCAGCCGAATCAAGTTGGCCGATCTGCCCGGCGCCCACCTGGTGGAGCTGGGCGTGATGGAGCCGGATGAGGCACTATCGCTGTTGTCCGCCGTGGCGGGGCGCGAGCGCGTAGCAGCCGAGCACAGCGCGGCCACGGACGTGGTCACCGCCTGCCGGTTCCTGCCGCTCGCGGTGCGCCTCCTGGCAGCCCGCCTCGCCGCCCGCCCGTCCTGGACGGTCGCCACGCTCGCCGCCCGCCTGGCCCACGCGCAGCGTCGCCCGGACCTGCTGCGAGTCGGCAACCTGAGCTTCGAGTCCCCCTTCGCGCTCGCCTACAGTCAACTCACCCCCGAACAGGCCCGCGTGTTCCGGCTACTGTCGCTGCCCAACGGTCCCGACATCTCCGCCGACGCCGCGGCGGCCTTGCTGGACCTCAGCGTGTCCAAGGCCGAGGAGCTGCTGGAATCGCTGCTCGACGCGAGCCTCCTGGAGATTTCCGGCCCGGGCCGCTACCGCCTCCGCGACACACTCAGGCCGCTCACCCGGCGCGAGCTGGACAAGAGCGAGCGCCCCGAAGACAGGGCGGCGGCGCTGCGCCGACTCCTCGGCTTCTACCTGGCCTCCGCCCAAGCGGCGCACCGGCTGGCCTACGAGAACAGCATGATCGCCGATGACCTCGTGGCGTCCGGCGTCGGGGGCACGTTCCCCTCGGCCGACGAGGCCGTGACGTGGCTGATCGTCGAGAGCGACTTGCTGTTCGCGACCATCGACCAGGCCGTCGCCTCCGCCCGTATGGGCGAGCAACTACTGCCCGTCGGCGACCTGCTGGTGGCCATGGAACCGCTGCTGGACTCGGGCGCCCATACCCGCGAGTTCGACCGAGGCGCCCGGGCCGTGCTGGCCGCCGCCCTCACACTCGGGGACCGCGGCAGCGAGTTGCGCTCCCGCTACGTGCTAGGCCGCGTGTTGTTCGACGCCGACAAGCCGCGCGAGGCCGAGGAGCAGCTTCGGCGCGCACACGAGTTGTCGGTCGAGTACGGCGAGAAGGCCATCACCGGCCAGGTGCTCACCGCCCTGGCCGTGGTCGTCGGCAGGCAGCGCCGGCACGCCGACGCCCTGGCACTGTTCGACGCGGCGATGAACTGGTACCGCGAGAACGGCGTGCTCACCGGCGAAGCGCTTAGCCTCTCCTACTCGGCGCGTGACCACCTCGGCATGGGAGAAATCGAGGGCGCAATCGCTGCCGCGGAGAAGGGCGTCGCCATGTTCACGGAGGCTGGCAGCGATGGCGGCACCGCCCGCGCCCGTTACCACCTTGGCGTCGTCCTGTCACGCACGGGGCGTCTAGCTGGATCCGTTTACCACCACCTTGAGGCACTGGCGTTCTTCCGCGCCACCAATCAGCACGTCTGGGAACAGCGGGTGTGCTTGCGCCTGGCCGAGACCTTCATCACCGCCAAGCGCTATCCGGAGGCCGTTCACCATGCTGAGCAGGCGCTGATCATCTCTCGCGACATCAGTTACCCCTACGGGGAGGCGATGTCACTGACCGTGCTCGGCAACGCCCTGCGCGAGCTCGGCAGCACCAGCAGGAGCCTCGATTGCCTGCAGCAGGCGTTCGACATCTTCTCCCGCCTCAGCGCCCCCGAGGCCGACCCCCTCAGGGCCATTCTCGACAGGACACATTCCGTGAAGGCCGGCAGCTCGGATCGACCGATCTCGCGTCCAGAGTGATCAAAAGGCGCTTTCAGGTACTTAAAAAGCATTGCGGCGCACCTGCTCGATCAGCCCGCCAGGGGAGCCAGGCCCAGGCGCGAGTACCAATCGAGCGGGTCACCCGCATGCTCCGGATGTCCATCCGCCGATCGACCCGCTGTCGTCCCTGTCCCGCCTGATGGTGCCGAGGTAGGCGCGGACAGGACCCAGCCCGAGCACATGGACCTAGCGGCCAAGATCCTGACCGCGCTCGCCCACGCCCGGCAGGCCGCCGGACCGATCGGCGCGGACGCGTTGAGCGCCGCCGCGCGCCGCTATCTCCACCTGCGTACAGCCTTTGAGCGCGCCCTGCTCGCGCAGCGTCATGACGAGCGAAGACCGCTCGACGAGACCCTTCGACCGGGCTCAGCACTTGCTGTCCACATTGCCCAGGCGCCAACTTTCCTTGCTGTCCGCCACCCTCGATGTCCACTACCGGACCTTGAATGAATTGCGAGCGTCACACCTGAGGCGAAAGACCCCTTACGCTATCCACTGGTCCCGGCCGATAATGAATATTACCGGCACGCCTTGAAATTTCACGCAGGCGGAAATTCGGTGAATCCACTATGGAACCATGTCCTCTCCGGCTCACGTCGCCGCCCCGGCCAGGTGCTCCAGGCCGGTCAGCTTCAGCAGCCGGGCCACGGCCCGCGAGTACCCCGTCAGCCGCATGCTTCCTCTATGGGCCACCACCTGGTTGCGTGCGGCGATCAGTACGGCCAGCCCGCGGGCGTCCATGAAGTCGACCCCACCAAGGTCGACCACAAGGCAAGTGCCAGGCTCGGACTCGGCGAGGACGCCGGTCACGAATGCCCGCACATGCGGCTCGGCGGTGATGTCGAGCTCCCCGGCGACCCTGACGACGACCCCCTGCTTGGACCGGTGAACGTCCAGCAGCAGCCCACCGCCTGCCCAGGCCGATGCCCCACATGTTCTCCGAACACGGTGCAGGCGGCCCATTGGCTTGAGGATGGGCGGCAGGTAGAAGGACATGGAGACAAGGTAGGCAGCGCCTACCGCCCCGGGCCAGGGACCAAGGTCCCGACTCCTGCGGTGCCGATGATCCGTGGCCTCGGAACGCTCATTCCGGCCGCGTTCTCGGTTAGTGTGTGACATGTTCGACGCGAGCGTCCGGGCCGGGGAACACCAGTGCCAGGTGCCCTTGATCGAGCCAGCGAACCGTGTACGGTGGCGAACCATCGGCGTTGCGCACCTCCACGATCACCCTGGGCGCGACGGTCAACGACATCGCGCTCACCCTGACCGCCGCCGGGGTGGCCCGGCTGCTCTACGAGGCGGGTGAGGCCACCACCGGCCGAACGATCCGCGTGTCGGTACCGGTGGCGGCACGGCCTGACGTACGCAACTCCGGCGGCAGTCCCCCCACCATGGTCGTCCTGCCGCTGGACGAACCCGATCCACGGCTGTTTCTCGACCGGGCCTCGGCACAGACACGCGCCGCCAAGGCCGCGCGCTCGCACCACGCGCCGGCCCCGCTCTTTCCGACCTTCGCGGTGCGCCTGATGATGCGGTGGCTGCGTCGGCACGGTTCGGAACGGGTCAGCCTCTACACGACGAACGTGCCCGGCCCGGCCTCGACACTGTGGCTGGACAGAGCCCCCTTCGTGAACGTCTGGCCGATCGCCCCCGTGTCGTACGGTCTGCCGCTCGCCGTGGCCGTACTGACCTACGCGGGCACCCTGACGATGACCGCCAACGCGTCGCCCGACCTGCGGCACCTGCCCGCATTCGTAACCGGAGCCGAGGCCGCCATGGCGACCCTGGCACGGCAAGCCGCGTCTTGAGCCCTTCGGCAACGGTCACCGGGGCCTTCGCCCCTGCCCATGCGATCACCCCGGCGCGACCATCGAAATGGCAGCCAACGGAGGAGAGATCATGAAGATCGGCATCAACGGATTCGGCCGGATCAGCCGCGCCGTACTGCGCTGTGGCCTGGCCAGTGGCCTCGACATCGTCGCCATCAACGATGTGGCCGACCCTGCCGCCCTGGCACATCTGCTCAGGCACGACAGCGTCTATGGAACCTACGGCACCTTCGTCGCCGCGTCAGCGAACGCGATCAACGTGGACGGCCGCTCCATCCCGATCAGCGCCCACCGCGACCCCGCGCACATCGACTGGGCCAACTATGGGGGTGGACCTGGTCGTCGAGTGCTCCGGCAGGTTCCGGGCGAGCGAGGACGCCGCACTGCACCTCAAGAGCGGCGCGCGCAAGGTGCTGATCTCCGCGCCCGGCAAGGGCGTGGACGCGACGATCGTTCCCGGCGTCAACGACGGCCTACGATGCGGCCCGTCACGAGATCGTCTCACTCGCGTCCTGCACGACCAACTGCGTCGCCCCCATGGTCAGCGTGCTGCACCGCAGGTTCGGCATCGTCAAGGGGTTCATGACGACCGTCCACGCCTACACCGGCGACCAGCGACTCATCGACGCACCGCACAAGGACCCTCGCAGGGCTAGGGCGGCGGCCGTCAACATCGTCCTCACCACCACGGGGGCGGCCCGGATGGTGGGCCAGGTACTGCCCGAGCTGGCGGGGCGGCTGGACGGCATCGCGCTGCGTGTCCCTGTCGAGGACGGCTCCCTCACCGACCTCACCGCGGTACTGACACGGCCGGTCACCGCCGCCGAGGTCAACGAGGCGTTCGAGACGGCGGCCTATGAGGAACTGCACGGGATCCTGCGCTTCAGCATCGACCCGCTGGTCTCCCGGGACATCATCGGCGACCCCGCCTCGTGCGTCTTCGACGCGCCGCTGACCCAGGCCGACGGCGAACTGGTCAAGGTGTTCGGCTGGTATGACAACGAGTGGGGATATGCCAACCGGCTGGTGGAGATGGCCGCCATCATGACCGCCGAAACCTGACCAAGACCTTCGGCGGGCAAGTCAGTGAACGGGGCCTTGGAGGAGACACCATGATCATAACCGGAATGGACGGCTCACACGCCGGCCTCGAAGCGGCCTCCTGGGCCGCCCGCGAGGCCACCCTGCGCCAGACACCGCTGCAAATAGCCCATGCCATCCCGCAGTGGGCCTGCGAAACCACCACCGGCCGCTACGCCGAGATCGCCGAATGGATGCGCGACGGCGGGCACAGCGTGCTCACCGCCGCCGCCGACCGCGCCCACCGCGAACGCCCGGAAATCGAGATCCGCACCGCACTGCTGCCCGGCGACCCCCGCACCGCCCTGACCACGGCCTCCGAAGAGGCCGAGCTCATGGTCATCGGCAGCCACGGCCTCGGCGCGGTCCGCGGGCTTCTCGTCGGGTCCGTCGCGTACGGTGTCGCCGGACACGCCTCCTGCGACGTGGTCATGGTGGGTGAGCTGCCTTCGCTGCCCAGGGGCGAGGTGGTGGTCGGAGTCGACGGCTCACCGGGCGGCGAGTACATGCTGGACGTCGCCTTTGCCGAAGCCGAACTACACGGCGCCACCGTACGCGCCGTCCACTCCTGCGACCAGCCCTGGACCACCGACCCCCGCACCTCCGACCAACGACCGTTCGCCCTCACCGAGGCCCTGGCCGATCACCGCCGACGGTACCCCGAGGTCACCGTGACGGAAGAAGTCGTCCACGACCACCCCGTAGGCGCCCTCCGCCAGGCCGCCATAGGAGCAGACCCCCTCGTGGTCGGCTCCCACGGATACGGCACCTTCGCGGGCATGATCATCGGATCAGTCAGCCAAGCCTTGCTACACGAATCCCCCTGCCCGCTCATGGTGGTCCGCCAGAAAGCGGCCCCCAGTGGCGCGGAAGCACTCGATTGAGAGGCTTCGTGAACCGGGCCATTGCTGCTGGTGAACCGATCTCCGGCTAGGCGAGCAGGTCATCGACGCTGGCCTGTGCATGGGCGTGATACGGATCCAGTCGGGGCTCACCTTGCACTACGCGGGGTTGCAGTGTGCGATAGGAGGGCCGGTCCGCGACCAACGTCCCGGCCCACAGCCAGGGCGATGACGCCAAAAGAAGATCTCCGGGCGCAAGCGCAGCATCGTGGTCGACACCCTCGGCTTGGCACTCGCCGCGCCGGTCACCGCAGCCGGCGCCTCCGACAGCGCTGCCAGACTGCCATCGACCACGCTCGCCGCCTCCCACCTAGTGCTGTGAGAGTAGTCCAGGACACCCCGCGCCCTCCGCGCAACCGCGCGGGGCGACAGCAGCGGCGCGGAGGGCATGGCCCTGAGGTCTGTCGTAGCTCATCGTTGGCAGGCAAAGCCCTTGTCCCACCGTCCCGCCGCGATGCCAAGACCTCGCGAGCCCTGATGAGCTATTACCAGTCCTTATCAGTCATAGAAGTTCGAGCCCACCATCAACGGTCAAAACCTGCCCTGTCAGCCAGGTCACGGACGGGTCCGCCACGCGCAGGACCCATTCGGCGAGCTCGTCCGGCTCTCCACGGCGGCCGAGCGGGATGCGGTCGGCCTCCTCTTGCTTGATCCGAGCCACCATCCCCGGGGACAAGCCCGCGGCGGTGAGGGCGTCGGTTTCGGTAGGGCCTGGCGCTATCGCGTTGACGCGAACGCCGTCGGGCGCCAGCTCCAGCGCCCAGCTTCGGGTGAGCTGCTCAAGCGCGGCCTTGGCCGCCGCGTAGTGCGCCGCGCCGGGCAGGGGCCGATGACCATATGTGCTGGATATGTTGACGATCGATCCCCGCGAGGAGCGGAGCAGCGCGACAGCGGCGTTGACGAGCAGGCTGGGAGCCACGACGTTCAGGTCGAGCAAGGCGTGGATCCGGGCGGCGGCGACTTCGCCCAACGGCATCAGCGCCGTCGCGCCCGCGTTGTTCACCAGCACGTCCACGCGCTGCCAGCGTTCGACCGCAGCCCCGATGATCGTCTCGGCGGCATCTTCGGCACATATGTCGGCGACAAGGGGCATGATGCGTGGATCCGCCGCGGCCACTTTCTTGAGCGCATCCGTCTGGCGGTCGACTGCCAGTACATTGGCGCCGGACCGAACGAAGGCCAGCGCCGTCGCCCGGCCGATCCCCGAGCCCGCTCCCGTGACCACCGCGACCCTTTCCGCGAACGTGCTGGTCGCGTTCATCGGGTACCTCGCGTATAGCCCGCAGCAGGCGGGAGCCTCATATGTTGCCCTGACCGGCGACGCTCAGTTCGTCAACGATCTCACTCCACCGCTTCCGCAGCTCGGATTGTCCGAGGCTCAGCTCCTCGAAGCGATCGCGGAACCAACTGGTGCCGCCGCCGACCGGCCAAAACCCACTCCCCAGTTTGCGCTGACCCGCCTGGAACTCATCAATGAAGGGGCGCCTGGCTCGGACGAACGCATCGAGGTGTTCTGTACCACCGACTGCATCGTCGGAGCGGATTGCCTCGCCCACCAGCAGCGCGTCCTGGAGCGCGGTGTTGAGCCCCTGGCCACCGATGTTGTACATGCCATGGGAGCTGTCCCCGAGCAAAATCACGCCTTCCTGACGCCACGTCGGCGTGTGAACGATCTGTGGGGCAATGCTGATGATCTTGTTTGGATTCGCGTGGGAGCGCAGTGCCATAGTGAGGATGTCATCCTGCCCACTCACTGTCCTTATCGCCCAATCCACCACCGTTTGAGGCGTTGCGTCGCGGTCGGCAAGATGGGTGAACACATATGTCATCCCAGGGGCGGCGCCCGGGACGGTCGTGGCCATCCCATCAGGGCGGCGATGGGCGCGTATCGTCCGCGGATATCCTTCGGGTGTCGGGACGGGGACAAGCGAGAGCTGGTGATCCCCACCTTCGATCCGGGCCTTGATGCCGGCGAGCCGACGGGTCTCGGACAGCTTCCCATCGGCGGCGACGATCCAACGCGAGTCGATTCGACGCTGCCTTTCGGCTCCGTTCCCCTCTCTGATGACGATGCTGCATTGGCCGGGACGCATGCTGTCGATCCGCTGGACAGCGGCTCCCGTACGCACTGCGACCAAAGGATGCCGGCTCACCTTGTCCAAGAGCAGCTTCCTGAGCATCCCCTGAGTGATGTTCAGCGCATGGTGCACCGGGGTATTCGTGAGGTCGGCGAAGAAACCGGAGAATATCTTTCCTTGGGGACCGTACTCTTCGATCGCGGTAATGGCGCCCTCCTGCTCCGCCGAATGTTCGAACGCGGCGAGCCTGTGCAGTAGATCCAGAGTCACCGGCTGCAAAAGGGCGCCTTGGCGGCTGAGAGTCGGGTCGGCCTGCTTTTCAACGATCGTCACCGAGATTCCCCGCCTTGCCAGGACTTCGGTGAGCACCAAGCCCGCGGGCCCGGCGCCAATGACGGCGACGTCTGCGCGTGAGTTCTCCATAGGTTCCTTTCCCGGAAGCGGCTTCCGCACATGCCGAGCCGACTGTGCGGAAGCCGCCGAGACGGTGCCAGATGATGAAGGCGGCTTAAACTCCCATTTCGACCCGCTCGAGGAGTTCCAGGTCCGGATACACGGGGCATCCGTAGAAGTACTCGAAGGGGGCGAAGGTGTCCCACCTGCGCTCGCTCTTGAGATAGCGGGCCAGGGCGTTCCCCTGGCTCCAGAAGTCCCCCGCCAGTAGTAGCGACACGTGTCGCTCCTCAATGAAGTCGGGCAGGTCCTCGCGGTACTGACGAAAGTTGAACTTGTAGTCGTAGAAGCCGCGGATGAGCCGGAAGTAGGTGTCGTAGCCGGTCTTGTAGAAGCTCTCGTACGAAGCTTGGAGCTGTTCGGTCCGGTACGGGTGTTCCAGCGCCGCGGCCACGGTCCGGCCGGCCTCACGACCGGTCACCATGGCCAGGAAGACGCCGCCGGAGAAGATCGGATCCACGAAGCAGCCCGCGTCCCCGACCATCAGCCAGCCCGGTCCGGCGATCTCGTCGGACAGATAGCAGTAGTCGGTCTCAATACGGATCTTGGTGGAGGGCTCGGTGCCCTCCAGGCGCTGGGCGATACGGGGGATCCGCGCGCGGTGCTCGTCGAAGATCTGCTCAGGTTCACCATGCCGTCGGAAGGTGTCCTTGTGCATCACCGTGCCAATGCTGATGGTGTCTTCCCAGACCGGGATCGCCCACACCCAGCCGTCCTTGTGGTTGCCGATCTGGA
The DNA here is from genome assembly GCF_003315795.1 of Spongiactinospora rosea. Lineage (GTDB taxonomy): Bacteria > Actinomycetota > Actinomycetes > Streptosporangiales > Streptosporangiaceae > Spongiactinospora > Spongiactinospora rosea. Next base: position 9,997 of record NZ_QMEY01000047.1, on the reverse strand, counting down.
TATCGCCCCGCTCGCCAGGATTCGCCGCTTCGTCGAGTCCGGTGAAGTGCCGGTAGATGGCGACCATGCGCAGTTGGTCGACGCTGCGCCTCAAGCCGAACGCATGGGCGACCTTCCCGCTGCGGCCGCTTGCGTCCACCACGTACTGAGCGCGCACCTCCCTCGTCTCACCTTCGTGGCGGTAGCGCACACCGACGACGCGCCCGTCCTCCACGATCAGTTCGTCGACCGGGGCGGGGTTGCGTATCTGCGCGCCGGCCTCTTGGGCGTGCTCAAGCAGCGCGTTGTCGAAGTGGGCTCGCTCGACCTGGAACGTCTGATGGTGGCGCCCCGGACCCTGGTCTTCGAAGGAGACCCGCCGGAACGAGCCGGTTCGGTCCGTGAACTCCGCGCCGCACTTGGGAACGTAGCCGTTGTTCGCGAACGGCTCGAGGAGTCCCATCTGTTCGAGCACACCGGCCGTGTAGGGCAGAAGCGATTCCCCGATGTGGAAGCGGGGGAATGGAGACTTCTCCAGCAGGAGAACCGATCGGCCCTCCGCAGCGATGGTCGAAGCCGCGGTTGCGCCACCGGGTCCGCCACCGATGACGACCACGTCAACGGTCTCGTACGGGTCCACGCTCACTTGTTCACCTTCATTTCGATTTGGCGCCAATAAGGCTTGATGGCTTGGTAGGCGTTAGAACGGTCAGTGAATATAGAGTCACACTTCCACTTTTTGCTTCGGGGCCGCGGAATCGTCACGGGATTCGCCGCCATCGCGTCGCAGCAGCCTCTCCTCTTGCGGTTCGGGCAGTGCCAGCCGATACAGTGGTACAGCCGCCGCCGTGGTGATCACAGCCACCAACACGAGCATGGAGAAAAGCTCGGTTCCAATAATTCCTTGAGCGAGCCCGATGTTGATGAAGATCAAAATCATGAGGCCACGTGCGTTCATCAGGCCGCCCACGGCATAGGATTCACGCCAGCTGAATCCAATCGCTCGCATGGCGACTGCACACCCGAAGTATTTGCCGATGAACCCGGCGGCGAGAATCATAATGAAGGGAATGGCCAGACTCCATGTGGCCAGCCCGTTCAATTGTGTGTTCAGGCCGGAGAACGTGAAGAACGTGGGCAGCAAAATCACGCATACCGCATCCATCAGGCGACCGTGCAGCGCCTCTCTGAACGCCTTGTTGCGCGGCATCGCCAACCCGGCGATGAATCCGCCGAACACAGAGTAGATCCCGATATAGTCGGTGAAGTATCCCGCGAGCAGCACTACGACGATCACGATGTACATCTGCTCGAACCCGAAGCCCCCGGTCCGCTCCACCCAAGATCCCAGAGGCTTGAGCAGCCGCCGGACTCCAAAGATCATGACTATGGCAAAGACAGCGGCCAGGCCGATCGTCCGCAGCGCCTGCGCCGGCCCGGCGTTGGCGTGCAGGGCTGCGAGGACCGCCAGGAAGCACCAGGCAGCCGCATCGTCGACCGACGCGCCAAAGAGCGTCAGACGGCCCAGCCGAGAATTCTGCAGGCCACGCTCGTAGAGGATTCTGGCGAGCATGGGGAAGGCCGTGAGCGACAGCGCGCCCCCGACGAAGAGCACGAATTCAAACCTGCTAACGCCCGGACTGGATAGCCGCTCGTACACCAGGTACCCCGCACCGGCTCCCAGCAGCAGTGACGGAATCATTCCCGATATCGCCAGGGCCGCGGCCTGCCCCGTCTCCTTACCGCCTTGGGTTTCCCCGTGGCTGAGTCCCGCTCCCACCAGGAACATGAACAAGGTGAGTCCGATCGTGCTGAGCACGTAGAGAATCGGCTTCACCTCGGGCGGGAAGATCCCGCGCTGGACCTCAGGGGCCACCGCGCCGAACAAGGTGGGTCCCAGCAGCACCCCGGCGACCATCTCACCCAGGACCCTGGGCTGCTTCACCAGGATCGCGAGCCGGCCGCACAGCGCGGAGACCACAAGGATCACCAGGATCGCCGGCAGGACCTTCAGGACGAGCTCGAGGTTCTTATCCTCGACCATCGCCAATTGAGCACTTAGCGACAAGATCCTTTCCTCACTACTCGGGTATGCGGGAAAGCCACAGCACAATGGCGCGAACGGAATCAGCGATCCGCTATCTCGTGATATGCCCCTCGAAAGAAGAGCAACGGCGCGGAAACGGCCGCGTCGGTCGATGCCGCGACGATGCGGCCGACCATGATGTAGTGATCTCCGCCCTCGTGGACCTCTGATACGCGGCATTCGAGTAAGGCCAGCACACCTGAGAGGAGCGGTGCCCCCGTTGCGCCCCGCCGCCATTCCAGTTCGCCGAACCGGTTGAACCCGGGCTTGGCGAACTGTTGGGAAATCTGCGCCTGGGCTGCACTGAGAATGTTGATCGCGAAGAGATCCGCCTCGGTGATATGAGGGAATAGTTGCGACGCGCGTGATACAGAGAAGAGAACGAGCGGCGGATTGAGGGAAACAGAAGCGAACGAATTAACGGTCATCCCGATGGGCCCGTGTGACGTCATCGTGGTGACGACGGCAACCCCTGTCGTAAACCTTCCTAGCACGTCCCGGAGGCCATCCTTGTCAGCGAGCTCCGGCAGCGCATCGTCGTTATGGCTTCGGCCCAAGACCAGCTGATCCTGCGCCTTGTCTCACACAGAAGGCTCCGTCTCTGCCATTTTCGTGGTCGGCCAGAGGACGAATCTCACAGCGAGGCGAATCGTTGGGCCGATCCACCCAGCAGCGTGCCGTGCGGCATCGAACGTTCGTAGTCCCGTACGAAGATCTCGATGCCATCCTGCTCGATCGTGATGATCTGCACCCACTCGTCCTTGGTCGCGACGAACAGCCCCGTATCGGAACGCCGCACGATTCCCGGATGGTCGAGTGGCGCCCAGCAGGTGCGGCCGGCGACGCCCACGCTGAGGATCACGACGCGCTCCCCATTTGGGCCGCTCGTGAACGCGCCGGGATGCCGGTAGCCCGCCCGCACCGCGCGGCGCACCGACTCCCCGCTCTGAGTGAAGTCGAGCAGGTAGTCCTCTTCCGTCGGCCTCCCGAAGTACGAGCGCAGTTCCTCGTCCTGATAGGTCCTGGTGAAGGAACGATCGGCAAGTCGCGGGATGAGCTCACCCAGCATCTCGACGTTGAGCAGTTCCTGAGCGGTTCGTAGCTTGAGCGCGGTCTCCTGACCGGTGAGCGGCATCGGCTTCTGCATGATGATCGGCCCCGCGTCGATCCCTGGGGTCATCTCGATCGCTGACACCGCACCGAACCGTTCGCCGTGACGCACCATCCAGTAGAAAGGCGCCAGTCCCGCGTAGCGCGGAAGCGGACTGGGATGGAAATTGACGGAGGTCACTCGTGGAACGTCCAGCAGTTCCTGCCTGAGGATCTGCTGGTAGTTGCCCACGATGAAATAGTCGGCCGCGAGCTCACGCAAGCTCCGCAGCGACTCGGGCGAGTTGACCTTGGGGGGGCGGAACACGGGGACGTCAAGCGCGGCCGCCTGGCTGACCAGGTCGACCTGCTCCCGGTCGTCGACGAAGTACGAGCAGAGTCTTCCGGGCGGCGAGGTGACCACGCCCGCCAGCGAGACTTGCGGGTGCCTGCTCAGTAGGTCGAGAAAGGGGGACCCGAGCTTTGAGTTGACCTCGGAGAAGAGTACGACCTTGATCCGTGTGGACACGGCGCCTTCCTTTAGCGATCACGGTGTCGTTCAGAAACATCGGGGTCAGGAGTACCGCCCTCGCGCAATCGCGCCGTTCGGGTCCAGCGTCTTCTTCAGACGGCGGACGAGTTCCCGCGCGCCGGGGTCGGGGCTCAGGCGGTCAACCCAGTCGGCATGGTCGATGTCAAGGCGGTACGGCATGAAGCCCGTGGCGGAGAAGAGCTCATAGGCGCGGTCCAGTGCCCGATGGGCGCGCTCGGCCGCGCGTTCCTCGCGCGCGAACTTGACCGTGACGACGAAGTCGATGACGTCTGCGTTCAAAGCATTCACGGTGCAGCCGGCGCGGACGCCGGTCTCCTCATGGACCTGCGCCAGCAGTCCATGCGCCCTGGCGATGTCCTCCCCAGAGAACGGCACGAGGGGAAGGAAGAACAGCCATCCGAGCCCGTGCTCGTCCACCCTGGCGGCGGGCTGTCCCAGCGTGGCTTCAAGCATTCCGTCGTTGTAGCTCGGGTCGCCGCTGTAAGCGCCCTCCACCATGGCTACGACGGCGTCGCCGCCGGCCTCCCGCCCGGCTGGGGTGGCGTCCGTGAACAAGCCGCTGGACACCGCCTCTTCGAGGATCAGGCTCGAGATGGCGGCGACAGATCGTTCGGTCCCGTCGATGCACAGGTGGGCCAAGAATCCGCCCGCGCTGCCCCCATAAGATGCCGCCGACACCGTGTCGTAAATCTTGAGTACGCCTCCGACCAGCCCCTGAGCCACCCAGCGCCGAAGCGCGCCCACCGCCGAGATGAGATTCCGCGGGGCGAAACCGAGCCGGATGACCCGCTGTGCCTTTGGCCGATGCAGAAGGCGCACGGCGGCTGCGGACACCACGCCCAGATCGGATTGCACGAAGAGTTGAAGCAATGAAGGCCCAAGACCGTACGGATACAGCGGCGTGCGTCGGCCCTCTTCCGGCCACCAGCCCACATGGACCAGCTGCCCGTCGGGTAAGACGACCTCCAAGCCCAACAGGTCATCGACCCGTTGCTGGCGCAGCCCCACTCCACGGTCCAGCCCGTTGCCGATGATGCTCGTATGCGCCGATGATGCGGTGACGTTGAGCATGCGGTCCGTGCCCGCCAGCGACGCGGCCAGGCGGCCCTGCGTGACGCCGGGTTCGACGATGGCGAACCCGGCGTCGATGTCGAGGCGGCGGATCTCGTCCAGGTCGCTGAGGTCGAGGGTAACGGTGCGGTCGCGAGCGGGCTCAGCCGAGCCCAGCCCCCAGTTCCGTCCGGTGCTGACAATATGCAGGCCGATCGGGAGGTCGGGGTCGTCGAAGTATTCAACGATTCGGCAGACCTGGTCGACCGTCGCCGGACGGATCACTCCAAAGCTTCGCCTGGTCCGGTACATGCCGACGTTCGGACGGCTTCTCTCTACCCCGTTCGTGCCGGTAGCGAATTCGTCCACACGACCCGGCCCTACCAGGTCACGGATCTTGGACAAGACGCGAATGACGGATGCCAGCTCGCCGTGAATTGTCGCCGACCGAATTGGCATTCAGTACCTCCCCGCAATTCGAGCACATACGGAGAACGTCCCCGTTGCATGTCCCGCAGGCACGATCCTGCTGTGTGCTCAGGCGATAGGTAAGCCCCGAAGAGGGACCCAACGTTCGTCTGATGCCTTCCACAATCGGGCTGCCCCAATCGGGTACCCCGTCTGGCACATGAGCGAGGAAAAGGCGAAAACCCGCAGCTCAGCCCAGGCAAGCCAGTCACAGCATTTCCCACACTGAGAGGATGGCGGTGAGCGGCAGTGCCCGCCGAGAAATGGGTACCGAACCGCGCGGCTGGCTGCCGATGCCTATGGGGCGACCGATTTCATGGCGCATCAGCAGCGCTCATGGTCCGTCGAGGAAAGGCCTCATGGAGCGACGGTGATCAACGCCCAGTCGCACATGCGGGCGTCTTTGGCGCCCTACGGCCGGCGGCGGCGCATCGGCCCTGCGGCATCAGCCGAGCGACTGCCTGAGCACGTCTAGCCAGGAAGCGCGATTGCAGCGTTGAAGGCGGCAGGGTGCCACGAGCGGGAGTTGGAGCTACCGCCGCGCAGTCTGATGTGGCACGCTCATCGCATGGCGCCGATGCAGCCAGCGGTGTGGACATCATGGTGGTCGGCTGACCGGACCTCAAAGACCATCCGCACCGCACGCTCGCGCAGTTCCTGCGGGTACTTCCTGGGGGCTGGCATCGCGTGTGATTCTCCCTTCCGCCAGCACGATCATGCTGGCTTCAGGGTCTCTAAGAAAGTCGGAGCGGCTCAGGGTTCGGTCGGCGCGCCAGGATGCCCTGTCGGGGCCACAGAACGAGTGGGCGTGTCGGAACGATGCCTCAGCTCGTTCAGTTGGTCGGCGGTACAGGCGGCTTACGCATCCTGAGCATGCCGCAGCAACTCGGCGAGACCCGCATTCGCCGAGTTCTGGCGAAGCCTGGCGATGCGTCGCAGCAACTCTTGCCGGTGCTGCTCCAGCACCGCCATCTTGTCGTCGATGATGGCCAGCCGTTCTTCGTACATCGGGATCGCGTGGTCGGCGTCTCGGCAGGCCATGAAGGCGGCCATTTCCATGCCCAGGCACGGAGCCACTCGCTGGATGTCATCGACTGTCAGGCCGGCCTGCAGCAGTTCTCTGACGTTGCGAACGCGGTTAACCGCCGCGTCGTCATACTCGCGCCAGCCCTTGCCCGTCCGGTGGGCATGCAGAAGCCCCTTCTGCTCGTAGTAGCGAATCGAACGGCGGCTCACGCCCGTTCGCTCCGACAACTCTCCGATCTGCATGATCACTTCCGTTCACGGCGATGTCGGCTGACATGCCGACGCGAGGGGGCCATCTCTACCTTCGTACCGCCTCATTCTCCCGGTGTCGAGTGCATACCTGATCCATGACTCGGGCAGAGCACCAACGTGGTCGCCCTGCAGAGGGCCCGTCATGCGTGTGCGGGCCGAGAAACGCTTCGTCGCATGAGCACCGATCACCCGACCGGCCTCAGAAGTATCCCTGTTGACCTCAGTAACGAAGTGCGGCAAATGATCGCCGAACAGTGGGTTTCCTCGGATGGCGGGACCTTCGCACCGGCTCTCGGCCTCTCACGCTGCGGCAATGACGCAGCTCATTGACACATCCTTGCACACAGGGTGGCGCATTCAGCACTAGGCGCGACCGCAGGGTCATGCGCTAGGCTGACCCGGAAGCTTCCACAGGAAGGCAGGAGATGAGAACCGCCTCAGAACTCCAAAAGATTTCTGTTGCACTCTCCAGCGAAAATGAGTTTCGTCGACTGGGATTCGAACAGCTCCTGAAGAGAATAGCCGTCATCGACTCCTTCACCATCTACCATAGTGCCACCGAACTGGTGGCGAACGTTCTCGTCAACACGGACATCATCATCATTCCCATCAAAGAACTGGACGAAGCTCCTTCTCTCTTCATTCCACGGCTGCCCAGGCGAAGCAGGACGCTACTTCTACTTAATGGCGTCCCAGACGAGTGCGTTTCCTACATCGCCGCTGCACCTGCACATGGATTCCTTTCCGAGCACGAGTTATGCGCCAATACCCTGTCCCTGACATTACAGCGCATGATCGCCGGCGACGTTCCCATGCCACACGAGCTGACCAAAAAGCTGCTGAAGCTGGCGAGCGAGCCGCACAACAACGGCCCCGGTCAGGCCCCGATTCACCTGACTCCACGCGAGCAGGAGGTCTTAGTACTGCTCGTCGAAGGCCTGAGCAACAAGCAGATCGCCAGTCGCCTGACATTGTCTCAACACAGTATCAAACGCCTAGTGACCAACATCCTCGCGAAACTTAATTCGCCCAACCGAACTTCGGCTGTGGCCAAAGCCTTGAATGAGGGACTGGTATATCATGCGACCACGCCGGCGTCACAGCACATCGCCAGCTGACCTCCATTTACCAGGCTTACATAAAAAGGCTCTTAGAATGCCAGCGCCAGCTACTCATTTCACTTCGAAATCCCAGGAAATATGGCACGGGATTTTCGTTCTGCGAATACCCGTGCGGGCGTGATAGCTGACGCTCCGCGTAAGTACGGGTGGCGGATCTCAGCTCGGGCCCTGCTTGTCGTGACATGCGCCATCAATCTGATCACACGCGGCATGACATCGGACACGCTCATTTCGACGGCGCACAGCATCGGCACATCTGCAAGGCCGAACTCGTAGGCGGCGAGTGCGGGGAACTCGCTGACAAGATCGGGGGTCACGGTGAAGAAGATGCTGATCAGATCATCCAAGGTAACGTCGTTCTGCTGAAGCACGGCAGTGATCAGCTCCTTGGTCGCCACGCGAATCTCACCAGCATCATCCGCCGCTACCTGGATAGCGCCGCGAATAGCCCGTACGGCTGGTGCACTGGAGTTCATGGACCTCTCATCCGTGCTGATTCGGCTCCGCTGACAGACCGATCTTGCAGCATTTGGGAGCGTAGTTCACAGGCCCGCCTAGGGCACTACTTCGACTGCGCCCATTCATCTGCGTTTGTCGTACCCATATGGGCAGGTCGGTTGGCACAGCCATGTTGGTACACCCCAGGCCGCGAGCGACTGCCGACGACGAGCAAGCGGCGGCGTCGGATCCGATGGACTAGGTGCCGGCCTGCTGGGACTCGTCTACGCCGCCGGCCCTGACAGATGCTCGCGGAAGCGCCACAGCGTGTGCCCGAGGGGTGAGAAGGAAGGAGAGGGTCATTAGTACGGTGGCCGCCACCGGGACGTAGATGATGTCCGAGACGCCAATGATCGCTCCACCCGTCGCGCCGGCGACGCCCGTTCCTAGGTACAGACCGGAAATGTTCAGTGCGAGGGCGGTCATGCCGACCTGCGGTCCCGCCGCACTGAGAATGCTGCCTTGGATCGGGGGGTTGAGCCCCCAGGCGAAGACGGACCAGAAGGCGATGAGAAGGCCCATGACGATCGGGCTTTCGACCCCGCTGAAGGCCAGTACTGCTAGGAATGCCAGCGCGACGGCGTGCCCGCCGATGACCACGCGCAGGCTCCGCTGCGGACCAAGAGTGTCCGTGATCCGTCCGGCTAGCAGCGCACCTGCCAGACCTGCGATACCAACGATGAACAGCATGATCGATAGCAGCTGATAGGACCCGCTCGCCACCTCAGCAGTGAACTCGGCGAGGTAGGTGTAAAACATCAGCCCCCCGCTGGCAGCCAGGAAGGTGACCATCACCAAGCGAAGAACGGACATATCCCGCAGCGGAGCAAGTCGTTCACGTAACGCAGCCGGGGTGCTGCCGGGGACTTTCGGCACGGTGACCGCGAGTCCGACCAGTGCTATAGCGCCGACCGCCGCGATCAGCCAGAACGTCGCACGCCACCCGAACGCGCCCCCGAGCCACGAGCCGAGTGGCACCCCCGTGAACAGAGCGGCAGTCATGCCAGCCGTCACTACTCCGAGGTAGCGCCCTTGCATCCCCTCTGGCGCACCGACCGCCGTTGTCGTGAAGGCGGCGGAAGTGACGATGGCAGCAGCCGCCGCGGCGGCCACACGAGCCGCCATCAGGAACCAGTAGCCGGGAGCCGCAGCCGCTGCGACATTGGCCAGCACAAAGACCAGCAACCCAGCGACCATCACGGTCCGCTTGGGGAAGCGTTCAAAGATGAGCGCGAGCGTCGGCGCGCCGAGCGCATAAACGAGCGCGAACACGGTCACCAGCTGGCCAGCAGCCGAAACGCTGACATTCAGGTCAACCGCGACGGTCTTGAGTACTCCGGCGATGATGAACTCGTCTGTCGCCGTAGCCAGCAGAGTCAGGAAGAGCACGAACAGCCAACTTGGCAGGCTGCGTTTCATGGCGTGATGGACCTCCGTATCGCGTGTTTGCGAAGGCTGAGCCTTATACGGGTGTCACGCTAGGTACTGACACTGGTGTCATGGTCAAGCCCGGCTGACGACCCGCGCGCATGCTTGAGGCCAGGGACCAGGTCATGAAGGCGATGCCGGCTGGCCGTCCGCGACGCCGCCCATGTCGCCCTCGAACTCGCCCAGGACCCCAGACCGCTAGTGTCATGCGCCAGAAATCCGTCGTAGATATTTAGCGAGGGATTCGAGGATCTCCTCGGCGGTCTTCTTCCACACGAACGGGCGCGGGTTGTCGTTCCACTGGTCGATCCAGGCGCGGATGTCCTTCTCCAGAGCTTGGACGCTCTTGTGCACTCCGCGCCTGATCATCTGATCGGTCAGGAAGCCGAACCACCGCTCCACCTGGTTGATCCATGAGGACCCGGTCGGCGTGAAGTGCATGTGGAA
>NZ_QMEY01000046.1 GCF_003315795.1 Spongiactinospora rosea | reverse complement strand
CCTGCGCCACCCCTGGGAGAGATCCGTCCCGCCCGGTCAGCTCACTCCCGCCCGGGTCCGGCGCGGGTTTCGGAACCTCCGTCCCGCGCTGGCTCAACCGGCCGGCGCGCCTAAACCCACCCGCCCCGGCCCGGGGCGTCCATCAGGCATCCCCAACCGTCGCCCCGCACCCCGCTACGGCGTGGGCAAAACCGTCAAACGCGGCCGAACCCTCGCAGCACTACAACAATCTGGAGGATAAAGAACAAGTTCAGAGATCGAGGTAGAAGCGTACGGCCGTACCGTCGGCCGAGGTGTACACCCGCACCAGGTCGGCCATGGTGTGGACGGCCATCAGGCCCCGGCCGTCGATCTGGTGCGGGTCGGCCGGCAGGCGGCCGGCCAGCGGATCGGTCATCCGCCCGGCATCGCGGACCTCGCACACGATCTGCCCCCCATCCGCCCAGATGGCCAGCCTGCCCCGTCCGCCGCCATGAATGACGCTGTTGGCCGTCAGCTCCGCCACCGCGAGCTCGACATCCCCCAGCCGATCCCCGCTCAGTCCCAGCCGCCTGGCCTGCTCGACGGCGAACGCGCGGGCAGCGGAAAGCTCCTCGGCCGCAAAGGAGAAGGTCGCGGCATCGGGCACGGGCAACAGCCGCTCGTTGTACCGGGCGTGGACCACCTCCCAGTCGTAGACGTCGCTGACGTGCGCGCGTCCCTGGCTGATGAGGATGGGGTGGGTGACCTTGGCATCGGCCAGCACGTCGGGGTCCAGGCCCTCCTGGTCATACGGGCACAGGATCGTCGCCGCCCGGCCCGCGAAGGCCGCGTTGATCAGCGCCTCGTGCTGCGCGCACGCCGGGTACTCCACCGCCGTACGTCCCGGCCAGATGGGCTCACCGATGATCCGCACCCGTGCGTGCGGATGGGCGTCGGCGAACGCGCGCAGCACCCGCGGGATGATCCGCCCCGGATTACGGCCTGCCTCGGTCATGTCCAGGAATACGACCTGCTCGGCGTCCGTACCGAGCCCGGCCTTGATCAGTTCCAGGTTGGGTCCGGGGACCGCCACCGCCACCGGCTCGCCGGCGGCCAGGCCGTCCCGCACGAACGACACCGTCTGCTCGGTGTACTCCTCCGCGGTGCGGTAGAAGAAGGCGGGATGCTCGAACGCCTCGTTGGTGGCCACGGTGTTCATCGCGGTACCACCTCGATCTCGCGCAGGTCGGGCCAGAACATCTGGAGGACTCGTGGCACCTGTGGCGGCGGACGCTCGACCACGATCCGCCCGCCGGGCAGATTCATGGCCGTCAGCGCCACCGCTCTGACACCGGCCACATCAACGAACCCTACCTGCGACAACTCCAGGTAGGACACGTCGGCGTGCTGCCGGGCCAGTACGGCCAGAGCCTGCTCCCAGCGACGCCGAGTGGCCGGACTGATCGCGCCGCGGGCACCTATCCCGGAACGGCCGGGTAGCAAGCTGACCTCCAGCGTATCCGTCCCGTGGGTCACTGGGCCGGGCGCGTCGATGCGAGATGCGGCATCCACGCTCGGTCTCCTTCATGGTTCGCCGATCGTCCGCTGGTCGGCTCGGCATGGCTTGGGAGGAGGGAGTTCCCTACAGGGGCAAGTTTATTCTGATTCGGTTCATATCGGGACAGCCCAGGACGAACGCGATGGCCGTTCGCCAAGGGCCGGCAGCCGTTCGCGGTGGCGTTGAGATCCAGGCCACTCATGCTCCATGGCGCAACGTCAACGCAATCCTCATCAGGTCCGGGATGGACACCTGATCATGCACAGGGACGACAGTGATCGCGGGCGTGCCAAGTGGCCGGTTCAGCGGCCCGCGCAATGACGCGGTGCCGTTCGCGGCCGCCGTCATCACCGTTGAGTTGTCACGGGTGAACTCCACCTGCTGGAGCGGGCTGGAAAGGGTCGATGGCATGCGGGTCAGCCTGTTCGCCGAACTCACGTCGGCATCGAGGCTCGACAGTACGGCCGGATGGGCCGGGGCATGGATGTCGACGAGGCGGATGATGTCGTCGACGGCCATGATGTGGCTGTCCCAGGCAAGGCGATCCGTGGGCGTCTGCTCCGCTTCGATGGTGCTGCCGTGTCGTGGTGCCGACGGGGTCTTCTATTCGCCCGGCGCGGCCACGGCCACCGCCGTCCTCTCTCCTCGGGGCCGGGCTCGCAGCCTGCGCGTCGGCCCGCTGGGCGAGGGACAGGCGATGCCACCTCGATCATGCGCACCCGGCCGGCCGTGATGCCCGTCACTGGAGAACGTGCGACATTCGTCGAATGACTGCTGGTCATCGGCGTCATTACTCTCGGGGGACTTGTCGACGTCGAGAACGGAAACCGCGCCGATGGCCCCCTCAAAGATGCCGCATCCTCCTCGTGGACCGGCGCTGGGCATCCTCGCAGAGGATCTGCAGGGATCTGTCGCGGTAGCCTGCCGGCTGCGCCAGCGCGGACTCGACCCGGTGATCGTGCGCGACCCGGCATCCGTCGTCTCCGACGCGGATGCCATCGTCGTCGACCTCGATTTGCACCATGCCGCGGACGCCGCCGAGGCGCGTATCCGTGAGTGGGCGGCCTGGCTCGGCGAACACGGTTGCGAGCGGGTCGAGGTGAAGCTCAACGCCGAACTGCGCGGATCCCCGGACGCGCTGATCGCCGGGATCGATGCAGGACAGGACGAGAAGGGCATCCTTCTCGTCGTCCCGGCGTATCCGACCGCCGGCCGTGTCTGTGTCGATGGCCATCTGCTCGCCCCCATGCCGGTGGGCAACGGGCTCGACGTCGACGTGCGGTCGGCGATCCGCACCGAGGACGCCGGGCTGGTCGGGCTCACGGTGCTGAACCAGGGCGTTGGCGCCGTCACCGCGCACATCCTCGATGCCCGCGCCCGCGGCACCCGGCGGTTCGTGCTCGACGGCACGGTCGAGGCGCACCTCGGCACCGCGGCGGAGGCCGCGACCCGGCTCCGTGAAGAGGGGCACGCCGTCGCGACCGCCAGCACCGGCGGCTGGCTGAGGTTCTATCCCGACCTCGGCCGGGACGGCTTCGTCGTCGTGGTCACCCCGGGCAACCACGAGACCGACCGCGCGCAACTGCGCCGGCTCGGAGCGGCGTACGGGCCCCGGGCGCTGATCACCACCGCCACCGAGGCCGCGAGCTGGGGGGCGGACGCCGCGCACGAGGTTCTCGCCTCGCATCGGATCCTCGCGCTGCACGAGACCGACCGCGACGACCCCGACCGCTGGGTCGTCGCCGAACAGCTCGCCAGGGCGGTGCGCGGCCTGCTCGACGCCTCGGCCCGCAGCGAGAACAAGTGCCTCGGCGTGGTCGCCAGCGGCGGCCTGACCACAACGGCGCTGGTCCAGCAGCTCGGCGGCACGAGCCTGAGCGCGGGACTCGAACTGGAGCCGCTGTGCCCGACCGCCCGCATCACCGGGGGCGACTTCGACCGGCTGCGGCTGCTCTGCAAAGCCACCGGGACCGGCTCCGAGGAGACCTTGCTTCGCATGACCCGGCAGATCCTCGGCGCCTGACCCGCTCGTACCCCCCTGACCCGCTCGTATCCCACGGAAGGAAATCGTGTGACCGACATCGATCCGCTGCGCACCGCGCTCATCCTCATCGATCTGCAGGGCGCGAACGCCGACCACCCCGTGCACCCGCACCCCGCCGGGGACGTCGTCGAGCGCTGCCTCAGGCTGATCGACGCGACTCGGAACGCGGGCGGCCTTGTCGTGCATGTGCGCACCAGCTTCCTGCCGGACGAGGGCGACTCGCTCGGCGGCAAGCTGCTCACCGACGTCGAGCGCCCCGCGCGCCCGGTACGTCGTCCCGGCTGGGACCACTTCCTCCCCGGCGTCGATCCGCTGCCCACCGAGCCGGTGATCGTGAAGCGCAGCTGGAACGCGTTCCACGGCTCCGACCTCGACCTGCAGTTGCGCCGCCGCGGGATCACCACCGTGATCATGGCGGGGATCTCCACCGGATTCGGTGTCGAGGGGACCGCCCGCGCGGCGTACGACCACGCCTACAACATCGTCTTCGTGCCCGAGGCGATGTCGGCCTACACCGCCGAGCAGCACCACCACTCGGTGCGGGCCGTCTTCCCGCAGCTCGGCCGTGTCCGCGGCCTGGACGAGGTCGTCGAGGCGCTGACCGCTCAGCCCGCGACCGTGCCCTGAAGGCCCTGAAGGACTCGAAGGCGCTGAAGGCCCCGAAGGGCCTGAAGCGGATATGTGAAGGACCAGTGATGGACGAGTTCCTCAGCTACCGGCCACTCGACCGGCGCGAGCGCCTGCCCCTGCCCGACGGCAAGCGCGTCGCCGTGAACGTGGTGATGAACATCGAGCACTACGAGTTCCTCCCACCGACGAACCCGCACCGAGACTACTTCTACCGCGTGCCGGCGAAGCCGGACATCGTCGGCTACTCGTTCCGCGACTTCGGCAACCGCGTCGGCTTCTGGCGGATGCTGAAGGTGCTCGACGACTCCCCCGTGCGGGTGACCTGCTCGCTCAACTGCGAGGTGCTGCGCCTGTACCCGGACATCGCCGAGGCCATGGTCGACCGGCGGTGGAGCTTCATGAGCCACGGCACCTACAACAGCCGCCTCCTGTTCGGCGAATCCGAGAGCGCGGAACGCGAGTTCTACGACTACACCATCTCCACGGTGCGGGAGCTCACCGGTTACCGCATGCGGGGGATGCTGGGGCCGTCGTTCAGCGCCACTCCGGCCACCTACCGGCTGATGGCCGAGGCGGGGATGACCTACACGACCGACTGGTTCATCGACGACCAGCCGTTCCGGCTCGACGGGCCGAGCGGCGGGCGGCTGATCGGCGTGCCCTACTCCCGCGAGGTCAACGACGCGCTGATCTTCCCCGGGTCGCCGATGTTCGGTCTGGACAGCGACTACTTCGCCGAGATCGTCCAGGCGCAGTACGAGGTGCTGTCCACCGAGGCCCACGAACGCGACACCGCCTACGTCATGACGATCGCGCTCCACCCCCTGTACATGGGCATCCCCCACCGGATCGGCCACCTGGCGCAGATGTTCGAGCGGCTGGGCTCGCGAGACGACATCTGGTGGACCACCCCCGAGCAGATCGCCGCCCACGTCGACGCGATCGGATGGTGCTGACATGCAGCTTGTGAGACCGTTGCACGAGGCCGAAGGCGGATCCCGCCTCGCCCCGAACCGCGGCTGGCCCGGCGGCGCGCGCCTGGCCGTGGTCGTGCTGATGCACCTCGATCACGTCCCCGCGCTCCCCGGCGCGGCGCCCGGCCTCCCGCCGTCGAGCGTGGCCATGCGCGGCCCGTACCCGCAGATCATGGACGTGCACAGTACGTCGCAGCACGAGTACGGGCTGCGGGTCGGCGCGTTCCGGATCCTCGACCTCCTCGACGAACTGGAGATCGCCCCGACGGTCGCGAT
Organism: Spongiactinospora rosea; assembly: GCF_003315795.1. Taxonomy (GTDB): domain Bacteria; phylum Actinomycetota; class Actinomycetes; order Streptosporangiales; family Streptosporangiaceae; genus Spongiactinospora; species Spongiactinospora rosea. The sequence continues at coordinate 28,791 of NZ_QMEY01000046.1, read as the reverse complement.
CGACGCCTTCTCCGCCCGGCACCGTCCCCGCCTGGTGGAGCGCGTCGCCGAATCCGGCGCGGAGTTCGCGGCGCACGGGCTGGACGGCGCCGGCATCCTGCACGACGGGATGGACGCCGAGGAGCAGCGCGCCTACCTCTCCGAGTCGATCGACGCCGTGGCCGAGGCCGCCGGCGTCCGGCCGGTCGGCTGGAGCGGCCTGGACTACGCGCAGTCCACGACGACCCTGGACGATCTCGCCGCCCTCGGCATCCGCTGGACCGCCGACTGGCCCAACGACGAGGCGCCGAACATCCTGGCCACCTCCCGGGGCGACATCGTCGACATCCCGGTGAACATCCACCTCGACGACGTGTTCTCCCACCTCAAGCGCGGCACCCCGATCCGCGTCTGGGCCGGCGACGTCACCGCGTCCGCGCGGCGGCTGCTCGAAGAGGACGCACCCCGCACCCGGACGCTGGTGCTCGGCCTCCACCCCTGGCTCATCGGCCAGCCGTTCCGGTTCGCGCACCTGCGCGAGGCGCTGCGCGCCCTGCGCGGCATGGACGGCCTGTGGTGGACGCGCGGCACGGATGTCGTCGCGCACCTGGACGACGAGGCGCGGAACGACGAAGGAGACCGACGATGACCCTCAACCTGCTGGCCCGTGAGCTCGGGGCGTCCGTGGTGGACTGCTCGGACGAGTTCTTCGGCGCGGCCGACGCCCTGCTCCTCGCAACGACGCCACAGCGCCCCGGCACCTACGGTCTGCGCGGAGCGGACGTGGACGGGTGGGAGAGCCGCCGGCACAACCCGGACCACGACTGGGTCGTGATCCGCGCCGCCCATCCCGGCCGGATCGAGCGGGTCGAGCTGGAGACCACCGGGTTCCGTTTCAACGCCCCGAGGCGCATCGGCGTCGATGTTTCCGACTCCGCCGAGGGCCCATGGCAGGAGATCCTCGCCGACGCCGACGTGCAGCCGAACACCGTGAACGAGTATCCGGTCGCCGACGCCGGGCGTTCGGCCGCCTTCGTCCGGCTGCGCATCTTCCCCGACGGCGGAGTCGCCCGCTTCCGCGCGTTCGGCGTCGTCGACGTCGCCCGCAGCCGCCCGCCGGAGGGCGTGCGCCTCTCGGACATCCGGCTCGGATGCCGCGTGCGCGCGTCGGAAGGTTCCTTCGGTGACCCGTGGGCGGTGATCTCCCACGCGATGCCGCGGAACACGCACGACGGCTGGGAGACTCCCCGGCGGTCCGACGCCGACCGGCATTTCGCCGAGCTGTCCTGGCCGGAGCCCGTCCGGCTGCGGACGCTGGAGGTCGTCGCCACGCCGTTCCGCGGCAACTGCGCGGCCCGGATCGCCATCGAGGCGTCGGCGGACGAGACGTCCGGCTGGGCGGCGCTGGGAACCTTCGAGATCACCTCCGGGGCGACGACCACCATCGAGCTCCCCGCCACCGACGTGCGGCATGTCCGCGTACGCGCCCTGCCCGACGGCGGCTTCTCCCGCCTCTGGTTCTACGGCGCCCGGCTTCCCCTCTCCCACCCCCAAGCTCAGGAGTGACGATGAAGTTCAAGAAGTTCGGGGGGATCACCACGCTCGCCGGCGTGATGCTCCTGACCTCCTGCTCGTGGGGAGGTGACACGTCCGCCAAGGGCACCGAGCCGGCCGCCAAGGGCAGCGGCGGCGGATCGGGCTCCAAGGTCCTCGTGTACGGCGCCGCGGGCTCCCCGTCCCTCTTCGACCCGTTCTACACCTCGGACGGCGAGACCGCCCGGGTGAACAACCAGATGTACGAGGGACTGCTCAGCCTCAAGCCGGGCACCGCCGACCCCGCGCCCGGCCTGGCGGTCTCGTGGGAGCAGAGCAAGGACGGCAAGCAGTGGACCTTCCAGCTCCGCGAGGGCGTCACCTTCCATGACGGCACGGCCTTCGACGCCGGCGCCGTCTGCGCGAACTTCGAACGCTGGTACCGGCAGCCCAAGATCGCGCGTACCTCGGCGGTCAGCCACACCTGGGTGAACGACTTCGGAGGCTTCGAGGGCGACAAGACCCCCTCGCTGTACGCCGGATGCGAGGCGCCGGACAAGTCCAAGGTCGTGCTGAGGCTGACCAATCCGAGCTCGAAGTTCCCCACCATCCTCGCGCACGGCACTTACGCCATGTCGAGCCCGACGGCGATGGAGAAGCACAACGCCAACGGCGTCGAGGCCAAGGGCGAGGGCTTCGCCTTCCCGGAGTACGGCCGCCTGCACCCGACCGGGACCGGCCCGTTCACGTTCGTCTCGTACGACGACTCGACCGGCACGGTCAAGCTCGCGCGCAACGACAAGTACTGGGGCGACGCGCCGAAGATCGCGGGCATCGAGTTCCGCACGATCCCGGACGAGACGGCCCGCCGGCAGGAGCTTGAGGCCGGCACCATCCACGCCTACGACCTGCCGGCCCCTCGCGACTGGCAGAGCCTGAAGGACCAGGGATTCCAGGTCCTCACCCGGCCGCCGTTCAACGTAATGTACGTCGGCCTGAACGCGACCACCGCGCCCGAGCTCAAGGATCTCCGCGTCCGCCAGGCCATCGCCTGGGCGATCAACAAGCAGCAGATCGTCGACACGCTGCTGCCCGAGGGCTCCGAGACCGTGACGCAGTTCGTCCCCCGTTCCGTCGAGGGCTACGACGACAAGGTCGCGGGGTACCCGTACGACCCGGACAAGGCGCGCGCACTGCTCGCCGAGGCCGGTGTGCCGAAGCTCAAGATCCAGCTTTGGTACCCGACCGAGGTCACGCGCCCGTACATGCCCGAGCCGAAGCGCTTCTTCGATCTGATCAAGGCCGATCTCGAAGCCGTCGGCATCCAGGTCGAACCGATCACGAAGCCCTGGGCCGGCGGCTACCTCAGCGGTCGCGAGGCGGGTCAGGCCCCGGTCTATCTGCTCGGCACCACGGGCCACTACAACAGCGCCCAGAACTTCCTGGGCATCCTGTTCGGCGCCACCGACAACGCGTTCGACACCGGGCTGCTCGGGTTCGGCCAGCGGCTCGTCGACGATCTCAAGGAGGCGGACCGCGAGCCCGATCCGAAGAAGCGCGTCGACATGTACCTGGAGATCAACCGCAAGATGTCGAATGACTGGCTGCCGTCGATCCCGATCGCCAGCAGCCCCTCCGCACTGGTGCTCGACGGCAAGCTGCGCGGCATCGTCACCAGCCCGGTCGGCGGCGAGCCGCTGGCCACGGCTTCGTTCGGCGAATAGCCCCACCCGGGGTGCGAGCCCGCGCGCGGGCGCGCAGGTTCGCACCCCGGCACCGATTGGACAGACATGTTCCGGTTCATCCTTCGAAGGACACTCCAAGCGGTGGTGACCTTCGCCGCCCTCACGGCGATCCTCTTCGCCTGGCTGCGCAGTCTCCCGGGCGGGCCGCTCGACGCGCTGCTCGGTGAGAACGCCGGCCCGCAGGACCGCGCGAAACTCGTCGAGTCGCTCGGCCTGGACGAGTCGCTGTGGACGCAGTACCTGCGCTACCTGGGGCGGTTCTGGACCGGCGACCTCGGTGTGTCGACGGGCGTCTGGCGCGGCGCGCCGGTCACCGAGGTGATCCTCACGCGGGCACCCGCCACGATCGAGCTCGCCCTGTGCGCGCTGATCATCGGCGCGGTGCTCGGCATCGCCGCCGGCTACTGGGCGGCGACGCGGCGCGGCACGTTCGATGTCGCCTTCCTCGGCTTCTCCGTGCTCGGCCTCGCCGTGCCGGTCTTCTTCACCGGGTTCGTCCTGAAGTACGTCTTCGCCGTCCGCGCGGGGTGGCTGCCGCCGTCGGGACGGGCCGACCTGAGCGGCTCCATCCCGACGCCGACGGGGCTGACGCTCCTGGACTCGCTGCTCGCCGGGAGCGGGGCCGCGTTCACCGAGAGTCTGCGCTTCCTCACGCTGCCGACGATCGCCCTAGCGATCATCCCCTTCGCCGTGATCTTCCGGCTGACCCGGGCGTCCGTGGCCGAGACGCTGCAGCAGGACTTCATCCGCACGGCGAACTCCAAGGGCCTGCGCAACCCGACGATCGCCGGGCGGCACGTGCTGCGCAACTCGCTGCTGCCGGTGATCACCGTGATCGGGCTGCAGGCCGGCGGCCTGTTCGCCGGCGCCGTGCTCACCGAGACCGTCTTCAACTACCGCGGCCTGGGGCAGTCGATGGCGCTGGCCTTCTCCACGCGCGACTACGCGGTGCTGCAGGCCCTCATCATGCTCGCCGCCGTCCTGTACCTGGTCATCAACATCGTCGTCGACATCGCCTACGCGCTGTGCGATCCGAGAGTGAGGACGCCATGACCGCCGTCCCGGTCGTTCCGCGCCACCGTGCCGCGACCGCACGACCGGGCGCGCAGACCCTGCGGCGGCTGCTCCGCCAGCCGGCGTTCCTGATCGGCGCGGTGATCACATTCGTGTTCGTCCTCGTCGCAGTGGCCGCGCCGCTGCTGGCGCCGCACGATCCGGCCGACCCGTTGCTGCTCGACCAGGTGCGCGCCCAGTCCAACCCGGTTCCGCTCCCGCAGGCGGGATTCCCGCTGGGCGGGGACCCCGCCGGTCGCGACCTGCTGTCCCGGCTGATCGGCGGAGCCCGGCAGACCCTCATCGTCGGGGTGATGGCGACGCTCGGCGGTTTCGCCGGCGGCATCGCGCTCGGGCTCCTCGCGGGCGTGTTCGGCGGCAAGGTCGACATGCTCGTGATGCGGGTGGTGGACGTGATGCTGGCCATCCCGTCGCTGCTGATGGCCTTCTCGATCGCGGCCCTGTTCGCCCACCCGAACGAGTGGACCCTGATCCTCACCATCGCGATCGTGCAGATCCCGGTCTTCGCCCGGCTGATGCGCGGATCGATGCTGGTACAGCGCGGCACCGACCATGTACTGGCCGCGCGGGCGCTGGGCGTGCGGCCGGCGGCGATCGTGGTCCGGCACATGGCCCCCAACGCGCTCGGGCCGGTGATCGTGCAGGCGACGCTGAGCCTGGCCGTGTCCATCCTCGACGCGGCCGCCCTGTCCTTCCTCGGGCTGGGCAACCCCGACGACGGCCTGCCGGAGTGGGGTCAGATGCTGGGCGGCGCGCAGCAGTACTTCAACTCGTTCCCGCATCTCGCGATCTACCCGGCGCTGTGCATCATCGTCGTCGCCCTGGGCTTCACGCTGATGGGCGAGTCGCTTCGCGAGACCCTCGACCCCCGCACCCGGAGGTGACCGAGATGAAGGCGCGTGCGCACGAGACCGGGCCCGGAGCGGATCCGCTGCTGGTGGTCGAGGACCTGTCGGTCATGTTCTCCCGGCCCGGCCAGGAGTCCTTCACGGCCGTGGACGGGGTCGGGTTCGAGGTCCGTCCCGGCGAGGTCGTCGGCCTGGTCGGCGAGTCCGGCTGCGGCAAGTCCGTGACCTCGCTCGCGATCATGGGGCTCCTGCCCCGCCGGGGGACCCGCGTCGGCGGCAGAGCGGTCTTCGACGGCGTGGACCTGCTCTCCCTGTCCGATCGCGAGCTGCGCGACCGCCGTGGCGCCGACGTGGCGATGATCTTCCAGGACCCGCTGTCCTCGCTGAACCCGGTCGTGCCGCTGGGGGTACAGGTGGCGGAGGTCATCCAGCGCCATCGCCGTACGAGCAGGTCCCAGGCCACGCGGCGGGCACAGGAGATGCTCGCGCGCGTCGGCATCCCCGATCCCGCCCGGCGGATGCACGAGTACCCGCACCAGATATCCGGCGGCATGCGACAGCGCGTGCTGATCGCCATCGCCCTGGCCTGCGAACCGCGACTGCTGATCGCGGACGAGCCGACCACGGCCCTGGACGTCACGATCCAGGCCCAGATCCTCGCGCTCCTCAAGGAGCTCGTCGTCGGCTCCGGCACCTCGCTGATCATGATCACGCACGATCTCGGCGTGGTCGCCGGCCTGTGCGACACGGTCAACGTGCTCTACGGCGGGCGCATCGTCGAGCGGGCGGACCGCTACTCGCTGTTCGACGCGCCCCGGCATCCCTACACCGGCGGACTGCTGGAATCCGTGCCCGCACTGGGTGACGAGGCGGCGCGGCTACGCCCCATCCCGGGCTCCGTCGCGGACAACATACCCTGGTCAGAGGGGTGCGCCTTCGCGCCGCGCTGTCGCGCCGCCACAGATCTCTGCTTCCGGGAGGGGCCGGCCTGGTCGGCCGGCGGCGAGCGGCGCTGGCGCTGCCACCACCCGCTGCCCGATCCGATCACCGCGGCGAAGGAGCCGACTCCATGACGACCGTCGCCGACCCGCCCCCTCCGGGCACCGGGGAACCACCGCTCCTCGACGTGCGCGACCTCAAGGTCCACTTCCCGATCCGCCGGGGAGTCCTCGTGGACCGGACCGTCGGCCACGTCCACGCGGTCGACGGCGTCGACCTGCGGATCGTTCGCGGGGAGACCTACGGCCTGGTCGGGGAGTCGGGGTGCGGCAAGTCGACGTTCGGGCGCGCCGTACTCCAGCTCACCCCCGTGACCTCGGGCGAGATCCGCTTCGGCGGAATCGACCTGCGGTCGCTGCGCGGCGAGGCGCTGCGCCGTCAGCGCCGCCACATGCAGATGGTCTTCCAGGATCCGCTGGGCAGCCTGGACCCCCGGCAGAGCGTCGAGCAGATGTTCCGTGAGGGGATGTCCGCGCACGGGCTCGCGAAGGGGAACATCTCCGGACGTCTCGACGAGCTGCTCGACTCGGTCGGACTCCCCCGGACGGCGCTGCGCAAGTACCCGCACGAGTTCTCCGGCGGCCAGCGCCAGCGCATCGGCATCGCCCGGGCGCTCTCCGTCGAGCCGCAGCTGATCGTCGCGGACGAGCCCGTCAGCGCCCTGGACGTATCGGTCCAGGCGCAGGTCATCAACCTTCTCCAGGACGTCCAGGCCACCTACGGGCTGACGTATCTGATCATCGCGCACGACCTCGCCGTGATCCGGCACGTGAGCGACCGGATCGGGGTGATGTACCTCGGCGGGATGGTGGAGGAGGCGCCCACCGCGGAGCTGTTCGCCGAGCCGCTGCACCCCTACACGCGGGCGCTGCTCTCCGCCGTGCCGCAGCCCGACCCCCGGTACGAGGACTCCCGCGAGCAGATCCTGCTCAGCGGCGACCTGCCCAGCCCGGCGGACCCGCCGCCAGGATGCCGGTTCAGCACCCGTTGCCCATGGAAGCAGCCGACCCGCTGCGACACCGAGCGCCCGCCGTTGCGGACCGTCGAGGTTCCGGGGACCACCGCCGCACACCAGGTCGCCTGCCACTGGGCGGAGGGCATCCGCGACGGCGCGATCCGGCCGACACGGTCGACCAGCGTCGACGCCGCCCTGCCCGCCGGCGCGGCCACGTCATCGACGTCGGCGTCGGGCACGCCGCCGTCGACCGGCGGGAGCTGACCGCCGTGCCGGCGACGCGGATCGGGGCGGGGCCGAGGACGTTCGGGCGGAGGCGAGCGGCGTGAACGGCGTCCTCACGCGGCACCTGCACGAGCTCGCGCATTCCCTCGGCGCGTCGCTGGACGTGCCGGTCGAGGTCACCGACGTGCAGTTGAACCGGGTCGCCCGGTCGACGCCGAACTCCTCCGCGGACGAAGGCCTCGCCGAGACGGTGTCGCCCCGGCACCTCGGGCTGAGCGCCCGCTCTGTGGCCCTGATCTCCGAACCCGTCTACATCGGCGGGAGCGCCGAACTCGGGATGCCGCTGATGCTGGTGATCCCGGTGCGCTCGCCCGGTTCGGCGCCGTCGCTGCTGCTCTGGATCACCTGCGCGCGGGGGCCGCTGTCACCCGACCGGATCGAGAGCGTGGGGCGGATCGCGGAGGCCACCGTCCGCTCGCTGGAGACCGCCGGGCTGCTCGCATCGCCCGAATGGGCGGACGACCACGTCGGCCGCGCCTTCGCCTCGGGCGACCTGGACGGACTGGACTCGCTGCTGGGCCAGGCCATCCGCGACGGGAAGCTGGTGCACGACGGGACCTTCGTCTGCCTCGCGCTCTCGATGCCCCCGGCGCTCGCCCCGGACTCCTCGGGACCGGCGGCGCAGCGACGGCTGACCGCCGTGATGAACCGCTTCGCCGAGGACCATCTGCGCGACCGGTGCCTGATCGCGTTCAGCGGCTCCGTCGGCTTCGCGCTGCTGGCGCCACACCCGCGCGACGTCCAGCCGACCCTGCCGGGACGGCTCGCGACGAAGACCGCCGACCTGATCTTCCGGTCCCGGCGGAACGGCATCGACCTCCCCTGGCTCGTCACCGTCAGCACGAACGTGGCCGACCGCGCGAGCGTCGCCGTCTGGCAGGCCAGGCAGAGCCTGGACCTGGCCGAGAGCATGGGCTGGAAGCACCAGGTCGTCCACTGGGAAAGGACCGCGCACATGCGTGGGCTCGCCGCGGTGCCCACCGACGTCCTCGTGTCCCACTTCATCAGCCCGTCCCTGCGACGGCTTCTCGAAGACGAGTCGGCGGAGGACCTCGTCCGGACCCTCAGGACGTTCCTGACCACGGCGGGGAACGTCAAGCAGGTCGCGGCGGACCTCTACCTCCACCGCGCGACCGTCTACCACCGGATCAGGAAGGTCGAGGCCAGGCTGGGAGCGGACCTGTTCAGCGGCGCGGGACGCCTGGAGGTCCACGCGGGCCTCCTCGCCGCGGAGATCGTCGCGAGCCGCACAACGGCGGGCCGAGAACAACCCGCCCGCCTCACACCGCAGCCGAGCCAGGCAGCAGACGACGTGACCACCACCGGGACGGCCCGGCTGATCGGCATGGCACCGTTCCACTGAACGCGCCCTCGCGGCCGAAGGCCCCGGGTGAAGAATGCGTACGACTCGGCCTCGCTGAACGCGCGGTTATGATCACCCATTCGACCGCAGAAGCGCCTCGACCGGGTGCGCCACGCGCGCGATCGATACGCACAGCAACAAACACCTTCACGTAATTCAGCCATATATAGTCCACTTTGACACCTTGCCTGCAGCAGAGAGGAGTGCCCGGCGCTTCTTGCAATAGTTGACGCGTGCGTGCCGCAGGTGCTCAGCCGTCCAGGCCCGCGTTCGGGACGTGGCAGACGGCACGCCACAGCGGCAGCAGGCCGCTCGCCCGGGGGGCCGACTCGCCCGCGCAACGTCAGCAAATGGGATTACTTTCATCCCAATACAGAGGGCCAGCGAATAATCGCCGAGCGTACCGCGTCCGTCCTTCGCGACTGGGACCTGCCCTTTCCCGCTCCGCAGGAGGCCGCACGCTGACGTTCGCGGATAAATCCGGGCCGGATTTCCATTGCGGACGGGCCGCCGGCATTAAGGGCCTGATGGTGCGAATACCGGTGATGGACCGGCGTAGGCGGGCGATGTAGAACGGGGGTGCTCCGATTCGATACCGGACGGCCTCGGCCCCGTGTACGCCCGGACGGCGCACCCGGCCCCCCAGGGAGGACCAGTGAAACGCAGCCGATTAGCGGCCTTTCTCCTCGCTCTTCTCATGTCGCTGCTGTCAGCACAAGTGGTGCACAGCACCATGGCCTCGGCGGAAAGCAGCTCCAGGGACTGCTACCCGATCACGTGGCGAAGCATAGAGGTGGACTGCTACCCGATCGCGGTCGTGGTGGACAAATGGTGCCCCGGCCCCTGCCCGCCGCCATGCCTGAGCTGCCCCTGGGAGTGGGCGATCGACTTCCGCACCTATCCGGTACTGCCGGAATACCTGGAGTTCCAGTACATAGCGGAGCTGACCCGGGGGTTCCTCACACTGCATGAGGCGGCGCGGACCAGTGACCCCACGGCTCAGAACCAGCTTCGCCGAGAGGCGCTCGGCTACTTCCAGCTCGGCGCGCGGGCGGTGAGCGGAACTCAGGTGGTGGTGGAACAGGTCGGGCGGTTGGATCGGGACACCGGAATTTTCGGACCGTATCCTGAGCCCTGGCTGCTGGCCGCCGCCAGCGACATCGCCGATGGCACGTCCCTCCTCCGGGAAAGCCACTCAGGCCCCGGGCCGCAGCCCTGGGCGGCGATGCAGGAGTTCAACGAGGCGTACCTGGAGCTGGTGTACGAGACCTCCATCGGCACCTGAGGCGCACGCGGGAATGTCGCTGATCGTCGTCACCCTGCTCACATCCCTCCTCGTCATGGCACCGCTCTGGGCCAGGATCCCGGAAAGGGAACTCGACGGCCCCGCCCCTGATCGCCGCGACGGCGGCCTGCGGTGCACTGCAAGCCTGGTTGCTGTGGATCCTCCTGTGCGGCCCCGAACCGGCGGCCGTGATCACTGATTCGAGCGGAGAGTGGTCATGATTTCTCTGGCCCGTCGCGCCCTGGCGGCAACGGTGGCCCTCGCGGCAGCGGTGGCCTTGTCAGTGGGCGCCGGTGGCGCAGCCGCCGCCACACCACCCGGCCCTGACGGCCCGTGGGTGGAACCCGGGCTGGTGGACAAGCTGTCGGCCGGCGGCCACGTCCGGCTGAACGTGGTGACCAAGGACCGCGCCGACCTCCCGGACGCCGCCGCCGGCCAGGTGTTACAGACGTTCACCGAGCTCCCCGTGATCACCCTGCGCGGCGACCGGACCACCCTGGAGACATTGACCCGCCTGCCGGGCGTACTCAGCATCTCCGAGGACGCCCCCGTCCCCCCGACGCTCGACAGGAGCATCCCGCTCATCGGCGCGAACCGCACCCGTGCCGCCGGTTTCACCGGCGCCGGCACCGCGGTCGCCATCCTGGACACGGGGGTGGCCACCCGGCACCCCTTCCTGGGCGGCCGGGTCGTCGCCGAAGCGTGCTTCTCCCCCATCGACGCGACCTACTCCGCCACCAGCCTGTGCCCGAACGGCACCGCCCAGCAGGAGGGGCCGGGCTCCGCCGACTCTGAGAAAGGCCCCTGTGCCCAGGCCGACCTGGACTGCGCGCACGGTACCCACGTGGCGGGAATCGCCGCAGGCACGGGCGGCGTCGCTCCGGCCGCGAAGATCGTCGCGATCCAGGTCTTCAGCAAGTTCGACTCCGACTCCTACTGCGGAGCGGGCGGGTCGCCGTGCATCCTCAGCTTCACCAGCGCCCAGCTGGCCGGGCTGGAGAAGGTCCACCGGTTACGCCAGGCCGGCACTCCGGTGGTGGCGGCCAATCTCAGCCTGGGCGGCGGCCGGTACACCGGGCCCTGCGACAGCGACTCCCGCAAGCCCGCCATCGACACCCTGCGTGCGGCCGGGGTGGCGACCGTCATCGCGGCCGGCAACAGCGGCTACTCCGACGCCGTCAGCGCCCCCTCGTGTGTCTCCTCGGCCATCGCCGTGGGCAGTACCACCGATGCTGACGAGGTGTCCACCTTCAGCAACCGCGGCCCGCTGCTGGACGTCTTCGCCCCCGGAACCGACATCATCTCCTCGATCCCCGGCAGCGGACAGGGCTCCATGAGCGGTACCTCCATGGCCGCCCCCCACGTCACCGGCGCCTACGCCGTGCTGCGCCACGCCCTCCCGCAGACCGCCATCGGAGAACTCGAAACGAAGATCGAGAGCACCGGCCGGCGGATCTCCACCGGGAACACCGCCACCCCGCGGCTGCAACTCGACGTCGCCGCCGGCCTGAAAGCCCCGCCGGGATCCCTCGCGGACTTCGACCTCGATGGCAAGGCCGACGTCCTGGCCCGCGACGCGACCGGCGACCTCTACCTGTATCCCGGCACCGGAGCCCCCGGCTTCAAACCCCGCTATCGCGTCGGTAGCGGCTTCAACGCCAGTAACGCCCTGGTCACCGCCGATCTCACCCTGGACGGCAAGGCCGACCTGATCACCCGCAAAACCAGCACCGGCGAACTCCTGCTCTTCGCCCACACCGGCGACCCCACCGCCCCCTTCACCGGCACAGGCACCGTCGTCGGCACCGGCTTCGACGCCAGTAACGGCCTACTCGCGGGCGACTTCACCCTCGATGGCAGAGCGGACCTGATCAGCCGTAAAGCCAGCACGGGCGAACTCCTGCTCTTCGCCCACGCCGGCGACCCCACCGCCCCCTTCCGAGGTACCGGCACCGGCATCGTCGTCGGCACCGGCTTCGACGCCGGTAACGCCCTCCTCCCGGGCGACCTCACCCTGGACGGCAAGGCCGACCTGCTCACCCGCAAAACCAGCACCGGCGAACTCCTGCTCTTCGCCCACACCGGCAACCCCACCGCCCCCTTCACCGGCACAGGCACCGTCGTCGGCACCGGCTTCAATGCCAGTAACGCCTTCCTCTCCGGCGACTTCACCAACGACCACAAGATCGACCTGATCACCCGCAAGACCAGCACGGGCGAACTGCTGCTGTTCGCTCACACCGGCAACCCCGCCGCCCCCTTCACCGGCACCGGCACCGTGGTGGGTACCGGCTGGAACGGCATGTTCCTCGGCTGAACTCGGCCGGGCTGGTGGCGGCGCCGACCGTCACCGACGGGTCGCTCGGTCGGGTCCCGGCGGGGATCTGGGCCGTGCCCCCTGACCGGGCGCGGTCGGTCAGCCGAAACCGCCGGAACCGCGGAAGGCGGTCCGATAGGCCTGGGGGGTCGTACCGGCGACGCGTTTGAAGCGTTCGCGGAAGGCCGTCGCGGATCCGAAGCCGGCCTGGGTGGCGATCCGCTCCACGGAGTGGTCGGTGTGTTCGAGCAGGTACTGCGCCCGTCTGACCCGGGTACGCAGCAGCCACTGCAGCGGTGTGGTGCCGGTGTGCTCGCGGAAGCGACGGCTGAAGGTGCGGGTGCTCATGCCGCAACGGGCGGCCATGGCCTCCAGGGTGAGGTCGTCCTTCAGGTGGTCCTCGATCCAGGCCAGCGTCGGCTCCAGCAGCGAGCCGCGGGGCACCGGTTGGTGCTCGTGGACGATGTACTGGGCCTGGCCGCCTTCGCGCTCCAGAGGGGCGACGGCCAGCCGGGCGGCGTCCGCTGCGACGGCCGAGCCCAGGTCGCGCCGGACCATGTGCAGGCACAGGTCCAGGCCCGCGGACGCCCCGGCCGAGGTCAGCAACTGCCCGTTGTCCACGTACAGTACGTCGGGCCGCACGTCGACGTTCGGGAACATCTCGGCGAATCGCCGCGCGGCGGTCCAGTGCGTGGTCGCGGCCAGCCCGTCCAGCAGACCGGTGGCGGCCAGGATGAAGGCGCCTCCGCAGATCGAGGCGATACGCGTGCCGTGAGCGGCGGCGTCCCGCAGCGCCTCCAGGGCCTCGACCGGTGGCGGGCCGGCGGTCTCGCTGCAACCGGGCACGATGATCGTGTCGGCGTCCGCCAGGGCGTCCAGTCCCGACGAGGTGTGAATGGTGAAGGTTTCAGTGGGCACTTGTTCTTGTGTCCCGCACGTCCGCACCCGGTACGGGCGGCGTCCGTCCGGCAGACGGACACGGCCGAACACCTCGACCGGAATGGCCATGTCGAAGACCACCGTCTGGTCCAGCACCAGAATCGCCACCGTGTGCACGAACGCAGCGTACGCCGAGTTCCAGCCGGCGCGCGGCCGTGCGGCATATCGGTGGCGGGCACGATCGTGCAGCTCAATGTGTTGGCGAGAACCCGTTGGTATGTGTCGATCCAGCCGATGGCCCGCACCGGCCACGCCTCCTAACGTGAGCACGGCATTGACGGAACGACGGATGTGAGGCACCGATGCTCGCCCAGTTTGTCCTCTTCGATGGCTTTGACCCGCTGGATGTCATCGGCCCGTTCGAGGTCTTCAGCGCAGCGAAGGAATTCACCGACCTGGTGAGCGTCGAGCTGGTCGCCGCCGACGGCCCGGGCGAGGTCCGCAGCGGGATCCCCGGTGTTTCCCTGACGGCCGCCGCCGGCCTGGACCCGGAGCGCGCGGACCTGATCGTCGTCCCGGGCGCCACCGGCAGAATGGTCCCCCGGGGCGAGGACGACCTCACCGACGCGGAGCGGGAGGCCACGATCCCCGCCATCCTCGGCCGGGCCCTGACCACCGGGCTCCCGGGGCTGCTGGCCAAGGCCCTGGCCAAGCCCGGCACCATCGTGGCCACGGTCTGCGGCGGCTCGCTGATCCTCTCGATGGCCGGACTCATCGACGGCCGCAACGCCGTCACTCATCACCAGGGCCTGGATGTGCTCGGCGCGGGTGGCGTGAACGTCATCCGGGCCCGCGTCGTGGACGACGGCGACCTGGTCACCGCCGGCGGCGTCACCTCCGGCCTGGACCTGGGCCTCTACCTGTTGGAGCGGGAGGTGGGAGCAAAGGTCGCTCTCGCCGTGGAGGAGCTGTTCGAACACGAGCGCCGCGGCGTCGCCTGGCGCGACCACGGACCTGCCCCGGTGAACACCTGACCGGTTGTTCCCCGTCCCTCCGATCCCCCTCATCCTCCACGTACTCATGGCGGTCATCGCCGTGGGCCCGATCACGGTGGCGGACAGCATGTTCCCTGGTGGAAGGGACGGGAGCGGGCAGGCGTGGCCGCAGGCGAGGATGCGGTGGCCGGCCACCGATCCGGTACCGGCGCGGTTTCGCGAGCCGGAGCGATGGTGCGATCTCCCCCGGCCGGCTCTTGGCGATCGGGCCGCCCGCCGTCACGCGCCGGCGGCCCCCGGCTTGCGCTCCGGCCATTCCGTGCCGGACGCCTTGGCGAGCCGGGAGAACTCGATCATGAATGTGCCTCCATGGCGGCACGCGTCCTGAGCAGGCGAAGTGGCACCAGCGCGGCCCAGATCCAGCCGAGCGGGATGACCATCCGGCCCGCGATCCCGTCGAAGGCCGCGTACCACTCGCCGGAGATGGACAGCGGCTGGAGAATGAGGCTGCCACCGTACATGATCAGCGGCGCCAGGACGCCGGTGAAGGCGAGGAAGGCCGCCCAGGCCCGCCCGCCGGGCTCGGCGGCGAAGCGTCGGGCGAAGGCGAAGCAGGCCAAGGTCGTGGCGGCGTAGACGACGAACGTCGCCATCCAGTGCAGGTGCCCATGCCAGCTCACCTGGGCGTTCACGCCGGGCAGGAGGTCTGACGGGGTTCCCGGTGGGTAGCCCAGCTGCGGATCGGTGACGAACACCCCTGTGGCGATCATGGCTACGCCGTACACCGCCACCAGCCGCGGCCCCCATCGAGCACCGCGCCCGGCAGGCAGCGTACGCCGTATCCCGACGGCGCACGCGATCATCAGCGTTCCGGTGATCACGAAGTTGGCGATCTGCAGCCAGCCGCGGTCACCGGTCATCATCGAGCTCGGCGCGTGGCGCAGCGGGTCGTACCCGGCGCGGAACACCATGTCGAGGTGGAACACCAGCAGCGAGGCGAGCGGTGCGACGGCCCCGCAGATCAGCAAGGCCCGTGTTGTTCGGTGTGACATGCCCTGATTCGACCGTGGAGTGAAGGTGCGGGGGGAGCTGCGATGGTGGTGTTCGCGGCGCCGCAAGACCATACTTTTGCAGGGTCCGCGCAGGCAGGCCGCCGCATAGGGTGAGGGGTGCGCATGCCGCGCGACCATCCGCCGGAGCTGATGCCCCATCAGGTACGGGCGCCTGCCGGTCGGGACGGACCTGGGCGACGAGGCGGCCTGCATCGACATCGACCACAAGTACGTGTTCACCCTTTCCGGGAGCGGGGCGGGCCGGCCGGTCAGGCAGATCCGTGCAACCCAGCCTCAGAGCGAACTCTCGGCGATCACGCCGACGGAGTGTGATCGCCGAGGTCGTCGTGGCTTGCCGGTCCCGGTGCTCACGTCCCGGCAGTAGAGGGGCGGGCCTGTGGATGCAGTGGTGCCGAAGCCGACCGGCGACGCCGCTGTCGCAGGAGTGCGCGGATGCGGGCGATGGTGACCATGATCCCGGTTGCCGCGGTCAGGCCGACAGCGGCCAGGAAAGTCGGCCAGATGTGAGACAGCAGGACAAAGGTGACGCCGCGGCCCCCGGTGATCAGTTCCAGTATGCGCGGCAGGAAGGCGAGCACCGGCAACGGCAGCAGATAGGGGACCAGCCCGAGCGTCGTCCTCCAGGGAGCAGCGATGGCGCGGCGCGCCCAACGTCGCGCTCGGCGGGCTTTGACGGCCCCGCCTGTCGCGATCGAGATCGCGGCGGCGAGGGCGGTCAGGTCGGCGATGAAGGCGAGCGGGAGCGGGGCGCCCGTGCCGGGCGTGCCCTGGGTCAGGGCGATGAGGTCTTCCATGATGGCCTCGACGTCGGCCTCCAGCGGCATGCGGCTGTTGGACATCAGTGCGATGCCGTACCCACTGTCGGGCAGGAGGACCATGGTGGCCGTGGAGGTGAAGGACGATCCGGGGTGCGTGATCTGCCGGGGGCCGTTCAGAGGAGCGGGGTTGTCCCAGCCGAGGGCGTAGTGTCCGTCGGGTGCGCTGGGCCGGTGCAGCTCGCGCAGCCCCTTCTTGGACAGGACGGTGCTCGTCGTGCCACGGGTGTGCAGGGCCAGCCACCTGGCAAGGTCGTCGGCGGTGGTGACGATGCCGGCCGAGCCGGCGACGAACCGGTCGGGCTCGGTACGCGGCCAGGTGATCCCGAGAAAGCGATTGTGCCCACCGAGGAGGCCGGGCATCGGATCCTGCCAGTTGCCGACGCTGACGGTCGAGGTCATCCGCAACGGGGCGAACACCCGCTGGCTGAGGTATTCGGCGAAGGGCAGCCCGCTCACCACTTCCACCAGCCGGGCGGCGACCCAGTAGTTGGGGTTGTGGTAGTCGTGCCGCCGGCCTGGTGGGGCGGCCAGCTCGGCGCGGCGCAGGTCCGCCACGGCCTGGCGCAGGGAGTCCGGCTGGGGCAGACCAGCCTCGGGGTAGGTGGCATCCGACATGCCGGAGCTGTGGTCGAGCAGCCGGCGAATGGTGATCTGCCCGGCTCTGGGGTCGGCCAGAGAGAATTCCGGCAGATGCCGTACAACGGGGTCGTCGAGCCTGAGGTCGCCGGCCTCGGCCAACTGCATCACGGCCAGAGCGGTGAACGACTTCGACAGTGACGCGATCCGCATCGGTGTCCGGCTCGTGACCGGCTCGCCACTCGCGTCATGTCCGTATCCGCCGGTGTGCAGGACGCGCCCGTTCTTGACCAGTGCCACCGCGACGCCGGGCAGGCGAGCCGGGCCGAGGTTGGCCTCCACGATCCCGGCGATCGCGGCCGGGTCCGGCTGCGCCGCCGCGGCGGCGGGTGTGACCGGCACACCGAGGCAGCACGCCACCACGGCGGCCGCCCCGGCCATGAAGTGCCTTGTCAGCAGGTTCACACGTACTCCATTGCAGAGGGTCGGAGGGCAGAGGGCAGGGCTGAGCGACCAGGCGGCCCTGCCGGCCGTCCAGTGGTCAGATCCAGGGGTCAGTCGTTGAGGAAGCGCACGATGGCCAGGACCCGGCGGTTGTAGCCGTCGGTTTGCGCGAGGCCGAGCTTGTCGAAGATGGCGTTGGCGTGTTTCTCCACCGCGCTGCGTGAGACGTACAGCCGTCCGGCGATCGACTCGTTGGTGTGTCCCTGCGCCATCAGGGCCAGCACCTCATGCTCGCGCGCGCTCAACCGGGCCAGGGACGTGGTGTCGCGGGCGCGGTTGAGCAGCCGCCGGACGACCTCCGGGTCGAACGCCGTACCGCCGTCCGCCACCCGACGCAGCGCCTCCAGGAAGTCGCCGACCTCGGCCACCTGCTCCTTGAGGAGGTAGCCGACACCGCGTACGCTGCCGTCGATGAGCCGGGCGGTGTAGCGCGTGTCGACGTACTGCGACAACATCAGCACACCGATCCCCGGGTGCCTGCGCCGTACGGCGAGCGCGGCCCGCAGGCCCTCACTGGTGAATGTCGGCGGCATGCGCACGTCGGCGATGACGACATCCGGCCGATGCTCATCACACACGGCCACCAGCCCCTCCGCATCGCCGACGGCCGCCACGACCTGGTGGCCGTCCTCGCTCAGCAGCCGGGTCAGGCCCTCGCGCAGCAGCGTGCTGTCTTCGGCCAGGACTATGCGCATGGCAGCTCCGCCCGCAGCGTCGTCGGTCCCCCGGCGGGGCTGTCGAGGTCGAAGCGGCCGTCGCAGGCGGCCACCCGCCGGGCCAGGCCGGACAGGCCGCGCCCGTCGGCCCGGGCGTTGCCTACGCCGTCGTCGCTGACCCGTACGCGCAACATGCCGGCGGCTTGGCGGACCTCGATCTCGACCCGTTGGGCCTGGCTATGTTTGAGCGCGTTCGTCACCGCCTCGCAGACCACAAAGTAGGCGACCGTCTCCTGAGCCGGGCCCAGCCGCACCGAAACGTCGTAGTCCAGGTCGATGGGCACGCTGGAGCGTTCCACCAGCGACTCCAGCGCCGCCGGCAGCCCGCCATCGTCCAGAGCCACCGGGTGAATCCGCCAGGCCACCTCCCGCAACTCCTCCAGGGCGCGGCGGGACTCCTCCCGCGCCTGCCGGAACAGCGTGGCGGCAGCACCGGAGTCGTCGAGGCGATGGGCGCGGCCGAGCAGCATGCCCAGCGCGACCAGCCGCTGCTGCACGCCGTCGTGCAGGTCCCGCTCGATCCGCCGCCGCTCGTCATCGACCGCCTCCAGCACCTCCGCCCGCGTCCGCGACAACTGCTCAACGCGGCGCCGCAACACCTCCTTGTCGCTGGGCGCAAGTCCCCAGACCGCCAGCCGCCGTTCCAGCGCCGCCAAGCCGATCAAGGCCAGCACCGCCAGGAAGACGACGAGGACGATGAACGCCGCCCAGGTGATGGGGTCGTACCAGCTCATCTCAGCGCGCTCGCCCGTGCCGCCGGACAGCACCCGCCAGCTCACCGCCACCCAAATCCCGATCAGCACCAGAACCCCACCGCCGAGCCCGCCCACGATGCCACGCATCGCCACGTACGCCGGCGCACGCCGCCCGGCCAGCCCCGGGGCGACGGCGCCGCCCAGCCAGCGATTGACACGGACTCGATCGGCCTCGGCCAGCCGCCCGGCGCCACGGAACGACCAAGGCCGGGTAGACGGCACGGCCAGCAGCGGCATCGCGATGACGACCCACGCCAGCTCGACCACGGCCATCACCGCCCCGAGCACCAGCCCGACCATGCCACGTACCGCCGCCCGCACCACAACCATGGTCACGAACTCTAGACAGCCGCCCAGCGGCAGCACATTGAAGGTTTCCACAAAGCCGGCAACCACGAGGAAGCCGGGCCGTGGTATCGGCTGTATGCACAGACCGAGACGGCTATCAGCGTGATCCACGGCGCCCGGCCGCTATTACGGAAAGGGGGACACGATGCGGGCCAGGCCCGCGAACACCCCGGTCGCCACCAGTTCGGCTACACCGCCCGCGACTCCGACCCCGCTCGGCGCACGTTCCAGCTTGCTTTGGGCAGCCCGGCGCTGCACCAGACCGTCGTGGGCGTCATCTGTACCTGTCTGCGTATACCCGTGGACGCCGCCGCGCCTGGAGGACCGGCATGCGAAGATCCGCGCCGTGCGATCAGCGCGAGAGATCCACATGAAGAACGCCGACTCCGGCTCACCGCCCACCGGACAACGACCTTCACCGGCTCCCCCGACTTCGTCCTGACCGGCCACCAGACCACCCGCATCGCCTTCAACGTTGTCGGCACCGCACCCTGGCAGTACGTGCTGGGCGAACCGGGTGCCACCGTGCTCGCGGCAGAAGACGGCGTCAACCCCGAGGAGTTCGGCTACCGCCGCGACCGCGTACTGACCACCGCCCACAGCCGGCTGCCTCGCCCAGACCACCGGCGTCAATGACATCTCCGCACCTGTACGGCACCGCTGCGTGGTTGCTCCACGACGAGCCCTACCGCGAGGAGAGGGCGCCGCACCACGAGATCTACCTGACCGAGTTCACCCATCCCGCTCTCAAGGCGATGCCCAGGCAGCCGGTGGCCTCGGATAATCCGCTGGGGCGTGGACCGATGCCCGCGAGATGCGGCTTTCCCGGGGCGCGCAGGTACGCGAATCGGGTTCGTCTCTCACACATCTATTCTTTCGTAAGGCAACAATGCCCGCGGACCGGACTTCGGCCTATACGACGTTACCGCTGATGCTCAAGGTAGACCCTGATGCTGACCCTGGAGGAGTTCAGCGGCCCGCGAGAAGATCGGCTACCCGCCTCGTAAGCTCGACGCCGAAGGATCCTCCGGATCAAATCCCGAAGACGGGGGCCACCTTGCCGAGTTCCCGAAGCGCGAGCCGCGCCTCAAGGGCGAGGGACGGGGATATGGACCTGTTCGAGTCCAGTAGGCGGATCTCCGGGGAAGGTGTTGGTCAGCATGGCTGCGACCGTATACAGGTTCCACGCCAGCGCAGGCTGACCTACCGATGGGCCCTCGAAGAGGCGCTTCAACTCGTCAGGGCGAACAATGCCGGCGAGTGCGTCCGCTCGGTCGATCACGTATTCGCCGAGAATATGCGACAGTACGGGCCCTGGACTCGTTCGCCAGTTCCAACCGCTCTGCTTTTTACTCTGACCTGCCGGGGAGGCCGCCTTGGATGCCGGTCGCAACCGTGACCAGATCGAGGGAGGACGGTCAGCGATGAATCGCCACGGGGCGCCTTCAAGGGGAATGGCATGCAGCGCAGGAGCGAACTGACGGATGAGGCCATGAACGACCTCCTCCGAGTACCGCCATCGCTGGTCCAGGGAGAGCGCCTCCGACACCACTCGATTGTCCAGAAACGGTTGAATGGGGTTCCCTCGACGTAGCGAACCCACCCGCGCGCCGGCGTGCCATCTCCCCACGCGATAGGTGACATACAGGTGATCGAGCACTTCCCATGGATTTTCCTGTGCCCGCGCCTCCCATGGTGCCGCAAGAGTCTCGGCATGATTGTTGGCCTCTTCAGTGAAGAGCTTCTCGTTCTTGAGAAAGAAGTCTTTGATACGGCGCAGCATGGCCTTTTCGCTGGGATTGTTCTGACTGTAAAGAAATCCGCCTCTCAGGATTTCCCCACTCTGCCCGGACATCGTGGGCCTTGCACTGTACGGCAGGTATTCAACGATGCTTTCATACGCAGAGGTCATTCCCTCGCACGTTTTGAGAACATCGTAGGTGCGCTGCTGAGGGTGGGGAATGACGATGGCGTCCTTCGCCGCGGTTTGCGTTGGAGGGATGACAGTGTGCTCAACGCGCAACTTCGCAGCGATCTGCCTGGCTATCACCACGTCGGGGTGATCGTCAAGGCCGTTCGTCGTCGCGCGGAAAGGGATCTTCGCGGCATGGAGAAGTGCCGCCATCAGCCGGCTGTCTCGCCCACCGGTCAAGGCCAGATTGACCGGCTCCGCCGCGGAACGTAGCGGCGTGACGGCGTTGACGAGCGCGTGCCCGACGTTCGCGATGGCCGCGCGCTTGGCCCGAGACGAGCTCGGCACCGGCCGGGCTTGTGGAAAGGGCGTGGCGGATATGACCCGGCTCGCGCCGCGGATGACGATCGATGAGGACGGCCCCAGGGCCTGCACTCCGAGATAGGGAGTTTCATCGGAGAGAAAGTACCCCTGGCGAATCATCGACTGCAGGGCGGTCTCATCCCAGAGGATCGATCCTCCGGTCGCAACGAGATGGACGTGCAATGCCCGGCTGCCGACGATGTGCAACTCCGAGGTCTCCGCGTAGAAGACAGGACAGGCACGGGTGCTGACCGTTACGGCCTGGATTTCTCCTTGAGCTGTTCTGAAGGCGGAGAAGCATCCGCCTAGTGAGGCTGCCGCCTCCCCCAATGAATCGCTCTCCGCAAGCTTGGCGCTGTCCTCGCCCGCGGTGAGATGGCCGCTGATGCCCATGGCACGGCGATGGCCCCTGGCGATCAGCGGCGGACGCCCGGCGACTGATTCCTCGTTTGACCAGGCCAGAAGAGCCGCTCCCCCACTCTCCCACTCATCTGCCGTGACCGTTTCAGGTGGCACGGGGAAGACATCTTTGATCACTGAGCGTGCAATCGAAGCAGCACCGGTCACGCTGGACCTCGGATTCTTCAGGACCACCGCCAGAAATACTCGCAAGTTCATTCCAATCAGGAGCGGTATCTGCTCTCCCCCAGTTGCCGTGGAGCAGCGAATAAGCGCACGCCCCTATGAGAGGGGTCGTGGTGATCAAAGTATACTGTGCGACGTCACATGTGTGACCCTTCGTGTGGGCCAAGGCCGCGAAGGAGATTCCTCGAATCTCTCGTTGAATATTGCCGACGGATTTCAGTCGGATGACACCAGGACGCCCGCGCGGTCGCGGTGATCAGGCGGCCTTGCCGCGGGCGATGTAGAGGCTCATGTCGGTGAAGTCCACGGTGGCGTTGTAGGGCTTGAAGAAGCTGTGGGGGAAGTGACCGATCGTGTCGATCCCTGTGCCGTGGGGCCAGGGCACGTTGATCGGGTGGCTGGGGTCCGTTTCGCAGTAGACCTCCTTGGCGACGGCGTCGCCGAGGCGGATCTCCTTGGGGTAGCAGGGGTAGGTGACGGTCGGGTGGCTGTGGGCGAATGTCTCGATCGGGCGGTCGTAGTCGGTGCGGACCTGCAACTGCTTGGCCGTTTCCCCCAGGAGGCCCGCCGCGGTCTCGCCGATTCCGCCGAAGTTCACGCCCACCACTCGCGGGCCGGAGCCGGCGATGCTGCCCAGGCTGTGCATGTTGTGGTCACGGGCCAGCCACAGCGGCAGTGGCTTGACACCCGCCCGTATGGCGTCGGCCCGTACCTTTCTGGCCACCTCGGGCGTCCGGCGACGAAGAATCAGCGACCGGCCCGCGTAGTCAAAGGTGGTCAACAAGTGGTAGAAGACCCACATACCAATCATTCCATCATTGTCGGTGCTGACATCTCCGCCCGACTCCGTCGTCCACCAGCCGACCGGAACGTTGCGCAGTTCGATACCGCCCAGCTTGAAGGAGTCCAGCACTCCGTAGTGCAGCCATATGGTGATGCCCTCGAACTCTGTCTTTTCGCTGACGACGGGGTTCACCCCGGCCTCCTTGGCCACCGACGCGCGCAGACCCAGGTTCGGGGCGCCGGTGTAGAAGGTGAAGCGTTTCGCCGGCCCGCCGTTCAGCGAGGCCTCGATAAGCGGCTTCGGATCCACCTGCTTCCATTCCACCCGCGCGAAGTCACCATGGATCTGATATGGCTCACCGCTGACCGCCGCGAACCACTTGGC
This sequence comes from Spongiactinospora rosea, assembly GCF_003315795.1. Taxonomy (GTDB): domain Bacteria; phylum Actinomycetota; class Actinomycetes; order Streptosporangiales; family Streptosporangiaceae; genus Spongiactinospora; species Spongiactinospora rosea. The sequence continues at coordinate 5,716 of NZ_QMEY01000046.1, read as the reverse complement.
GTAGTTGTCCTCGCCCGCCGCCTGCCAATGCGGCACGGAGAGGGCGAGTTTGTCCTGCCGGATGTAGCAATCGCCCAGAAGCGTGTTGGTCTCCTTATCCTCAGGCGCCAGGCCAAAGGCCATCTTGAGATATTTCCCGGCGTCGGCGAACCGATTGGACAACAGCCCGACATAGCCGCGCTGGCGGGCCGCGCGCAGGTTCGTAGAGTCGCTTTTCAGGATCTCCTCGTACGCGCGGGCGGCCCGCTCGAAATCGCCGGCCGTGAACAGCGCGTCAGCGTCATCGCTGCCGGCCAGCGCCGTGGCCGTCCTGCCCAGCAGGGGCGCGGTCGCGGCGGCGCCGACCACCACGGCGGCGCCCCGAAACAGCGAACGCCGTTCCCATTTTCCGTCCTCAGCCATGCCCGCTCCTTTTCACAATCGCCTTCGTCGTAACGTTCTGTCGCAGCGGCTCCGGCCGCTTCGTGTTGTCCCGGTCGATGAGGGCGACGCCGTGGCGCCAGGCTGTATGGCGTCGTCCCGATGCGGGCATCCAGGTTGCTTCTCAGCCGCTTCGTAACTCGCCCGCCGGTCGGCCTCGTTCACTGTCGTCCGGCCGCGTCCCCACTTCGTTCGCGCCGTGTCATGGTTGTGTCACAGCCGGGCGGCCCGCCCGACCTCGCGGCCGCGCATCAACAGGCGAATGGCGGCGAGGCGGATCCATTTCATGGACAGCTCCGGCCGGCGCGTGGAGCCCGGGAGGGGCTTGAGCAGGCCTACCATCGACAGCCATGCGGATAATGGCATTGGCCCTCACGCTGGCGCTGATGCCGGGCGGCTCGATGGGACCACTGGGCGAGCTGACGGACCTGATGGTGCGACGGATACGGGCCGGGGATCTGGTGGCGGCTGCGAAGTTCGGGACGCCGCGGCCGATCGACGATCCCGTGCGTGAGCGACAGGTTCTGGAAGACGTACGGACGCGTTCGGTGGCGATGGGGCTCGATCCAGAGTCCGCGGTACGGTTCTTCCGGGCACAGATCGAGGCGAACAAGGCCGTTCAGCGTGGGTTGTACGTGCGGTGGACGCGGCATCCGGACGAGGTACCTGATGAGCGGCCCGACCTCCTCACCGACGTTCGGCGGCGACTCGACGGGCTCACCACGGAAATTCTGGTGGACTTGAAGGAGACCGAACAGCTGCGTCGTTCCGTGGTGAGCTGCGAGGTACAGGCGAAGCTGGCGGAACGGTCCGCGGCCGTGGTGCACCACCTGGACGAAGTGCATGAAGACGCGCTTGCACGGGCGATGCGGGCGGTCTGTTCCTGAGCGGACTGTGGTACGTGGGGCCGCGCGGTGGCGACCACGATTCCGGTGTGCCTCCTCGCTAGCGGCACGGTCAGGGCGCGAACGCCCTGACCGCTGTTGGCGCTCGCGCCTCCTCAGTCAGCTCCCCGAGCTCCTCCGAGTCCCGGGGCCACCGGTGCCAACGCGGCCACCTCGGCGTCGCTGCCCTCCTGGCGGAGCAGGCGGGCGTAGCCGAGCACGGCGCTGACCCAGCCCTCCTCGATGCTCTTACGGAAGTTGTCCTCGGCGGCGGCGAGGTCGCCCCACCGCAGATAGATCTCGGCGAGTCCTCATAGGCGGCGTCCGATCCGGCCTCGGCGGCCCGGTGGAAACAGGCCAATGCCTCCTCCTCCCGACCCTGACCGGCCAGGAAACCGGCGTAGTAGTACAGCGCCCCGTCGTCGTCGAGTTCGACGGCGCGGCGCAACCCGGCCTCGACCTCCTCAGGCGGCGCGCCGTCATCGCTCAGGAAGAGCGCCCTTTCCACGTTCGCGTCGGGAATGCCCTCCGCCACCGCGCGATCGTAGTCCTGCCGCGCCTCTTGGATGGAACCCTCTGATGTCGGTCCAGAGGGTTCCGTTGCTTGCGGCTGGGTGGGCGAAGGGCGGTGAGGCCGCTATTCATGCCCGCCGTCGGCATCCGGCCATTCCCAGCGCGCCCCCTGTCAGTACCAGGCGGTGCAGCGAAGCCTGTGGCGCGCGTTCTTCCCGCAGGCGCGCATCTTCCAGCTCGGGCTGGGGCTGGTCACATGGAACTTCGTGTCCAGATTCTCCGACCCCGCGCCGCCGAAGGGACCACACTGGATCCAGGTGGCACCGCCGTTGAAACTGACATCCATCCACACATCCCTGTGCCCGACGCCGTTCGGCGGGAAGTGCCCCCAGACGACATTTCTTCCATCGGATCGACGCTTTCCCTTTTCGAGGATGACCTCTCCGCCGCCTTCGCCGTCCATGCCGACGGCAGCGGCCCGTCCGACGTATCGGGCGTCGGGATTGGGCCAGTTCCACGCGGCACACGTGGCTTGATCCGCGACTGCGTGGGTGGAGCCGTAGGGGACGGCGAGGAGTCCGATGGTGGTCATCGCGGCACAGGCGAGAGTTCTTCCGTGACGAGCATGCATTTGTGCGCCTTCCTGGTGCGGCACAGCGAGCTGTGCGAAGTCGTGGTCACGTAGGACGGCGGCGTGGGCAAGCCGTCACTCCGTAACGTTGTGCAATGAAGCTGTCACACTGAGTTGCAATGCCGCTATCGTGGATTCCACGTACATCCACCCGTACTGCGGACGCGCACGTGCCCCGGCCAGGGCTCCGCTGGTGGGCGGTGAATGCGCCGCACTCCGGGCAAGGTCACCCGCTCCAGCCGCACTTCCTGACCGCAAGATCAGCACCACCGCCCGGCTCCGCCGCGCACACCGCCGATCTCGCTACTCGAGGAGTGCGGGTCAGAGGCATGGCGAGCCGTCCGCTTTTCGCAGATAGTGGGAGTGGATCCATCCATGTCCGGTACCCCACAGAGAGCCGAATCGCCAGGGGCCGTTGCGGAGGGTGACGTTGATCCCCTGCCCCTTCCCCGCCCAGTGGACGATCCTGCCATTGATCGTCTCGTAGACAGGGACGGTGTGGGTCGTGGTGAAGCACGCGACCGCGCGTACCACGGCGAAACTCCGCGCCTCCGCCACGGTGGCCGTTGTCATGGTCGCCGCCGTGCCGACGATCATGATCGCTATGGCCAGCATCGCCCTCCTGAACGCCTGCTCTCCGTACGCTATACGCCTGCCCATCAGGACCCCCTTCGAGTGCACATTGTAGTCGATCGACTTCATAATGTTACTCGCTGGCGCTCTTCGGATATCCGGGAAATCACGTACTCGCGCATCCACCCCTTGACGGTGGACGCCATCGAGGCGGGTGCCCCGGGAGCACGCGTTCCCTCAAGCGGGAGCGCATCCCGGGAATGAAACCGGCCTCACCATCCTTACTCTCTACAGCGTAGAGAGTAAGGAGTGACATGCGGATTTCTGCCACCACGATCGCGCTCACGGTGGACGACGTGCCCGCCTCGTCCGGCTTCCTGAGGGGCCACTTCGGCTTCCGCGAGGTCGCCGCGGCCGACGGCTTCGCCAAGCTAATCCACGAGGACGCCCCCGAGGTGGTCTTCCTGCGCCGTGGGACCGAAGTCCTGCCGCAGGAGCACCGGGACCGGCGCGCCGGCGGCGTCATCCTCGCGTTCACCGTGGGCGACGTGCCCGCCGAGCACGAACGGCTGACCGCCGCCGGCGTGGCCATCACCATGCCGCTGCGCGTGGACCCATGGGGGGAGCGACTGTTCCAGGTCACGGACCCCAACGGCGTAGTGATCCAGCTCGTGGACTGGGTCACACCCGCGGACTAGCTCAAGGACGCTGCGACCTTTATGACCAGTTGCCGCGCCGCCGCCCGGGCGGCCGGCCCGCATCCGAGGGAGAGCTGCCATGACCACCTTTCACCGCCGCGCCCTGACCGAGGAAGCGGCCGAAGCCTCGATCTGCCAGGCCTGCCAGCGGTTGCGGCTGCCGACCATCCGCTCCCAGTTCGTCGAGTTGGCCGCCGCCCCGCGCGATCAGATGAGCCACCTCGGCTTCCTGGCCGAGTTGCTGATGGCCGAATCTGATTACGGGGCCCACAAAGCGTCGGAACGGCGAATCAAGGCGGCGCACTTTCCGAGGCAGAAGTCACTGCGCGAGTTCGATTCGACGCCGATCCCAACGTCGCCCCGGCCGTCATCCATACGCTGCGACCTGCGACTGGGTGCGTAAGCACCTGCCGCTGTGTCTGATCGGCGACTCAGGGACGGCCAAGTCGCACATGCTCGTCGCGCTGGGCATCGAGGCCGCGCCAGCCGGGATCACGGTCAAGTGCACCCTGGCCGCCAAGCTGGTCAACGAACCGGTCGAGGCCGCCGATGAGAAGGTGCTGACCAAGACCATCGCCCGCTACGGCCGCGTCGATCTGCTTTGTATCGATGAGCTCGGATACATGGAGCTTGGTCATCACTGAGCCGAACTGCCGTTACAGGTTCTCACCGAAAGAGAGGCGGCCACACCACCAGAGTGGCGCCGACGATGGTGACGAGCTTGGCGACCGAGACGGTGCTGGTCTGACCGGTGTTCCAGGTGATGGTGAAGGTCTCGGTACCGGAGGAGAGCAGGCTCAGACACGAGCGGCTTCCGCTGCCCTGGAAGGTACGTGATCCGGAGGTGAGGCCGGGGACACCGGCCGAGGCGCAGGGACCGTAGTGGGTGGTGGCGTCGATGGAGACGTCCTGCGCGGTCACGGTCAGCGGCGGGCGGTAGGTACCAGGTCGCTGCTGGGCGGGGTGCAGACGACGTCCAGGATGGCGGCCTGCGCCGGGGCCGGCGGGTACAGGGCCACCGCCAGGACGAGGCCGAGCGGGACGGCGAACGCGCGGAAGAGCCGCGGCACCGGGATGCTCCTTTCAGGGAGGGGGTCGGCATCGGCCGGATCCCGGCAAAGTACGGATGATCATCCAGGTGTCCACGCCGCTGATCCCGGTCAGGCCGTCGGGCGTGGCGCAGGCGGTGAGGGCGGGGTCCACTCATATGTGCACCGAAAGTGTTCGAGCACTACTTTCTGTACGGGGGCGGTGGTATGCCGTGCCGGTGATGAAAAGGGGCTCCTCCTGATTCCTCCGGGACTGCTCCGGCAGCGAACCAGGCCAGGCTCACCGCTGGGTGCTCATCGTGGGCAGCACGGCAGGCGGGTCGCCTGTCACGATCAGCTCACGGTGATCGAGCGAGCGCGAGAGCCTGTGTCAGCGTGGCCTGCCGCTCCCCCGGCTCTCCTCCAGCACACCATCTTGATCGATACACTAGTTTTAGCTCATACTGAAATAACTGTAAGAAAGAAGGGAGGCCGCATGACCGACCACGAACCGCTGCTGGAGTGGGTAGAGCGCATCGCCATGCACCTGGCAGGCGACGGAGTGCCGCCGATCGCCGGACGAGTCCTGGGCTGGCTGATGATCTGCGATCCGCCAGAGCAGTCCGCCGGGCAGATCAGCGCGGCCATCGGCGCCAGCCGCGCCTCACTCACCTCCAACCTGCGCCTGTTGTCCAGCATGGGCTTTCTGGCCTGGCGCACCCGGCCGGGAGAGCGAACCGTCTACTACCGGATGGCCGACGACGCCTGGGCGGCCGTCGTGCGACGCCAGATCGCCGGGATCACCTCGTTCCTGGACGTCACCCGCGACGGCCTGACACTCATCGGCCCTGACAACGAGCGGGCCACGCGTATCCGCCGGGCGCACGCCGCGTTCCAGTGGATGGCAGAGGTGTTCGAGACCGCGCCGCCCTTGGACCCCGTCCAGGCCGGGCCACACCAGGACACGGA
>NZ_QMEY01000045.1 GCF_003315795.1 Spongiactinospora rosea | reverse complement strand
TGTGCGGCCTGATGGTTCTCGCCGCCTGCGTTCTCCGCGCCAGAGGAAAGTGGAGAATCCCGCTCAGTGGTCATAAAGGGCGGGCCCCCGAGGGAGCGCGCATAGCCGGTAACGGCTTTGTGTGGAGCCTCCCGAAAAGAAGTCCCAAGAATGCCCGGTGCCATCGGGCGCAACAGGACAAGGGGGAGACCCGAAGGACGAACGCAAGTGAATCTCTGAAGAGGTCTCGACAGTGGCAAGCCGCGTCAATGGTGAAGAGTCGGCGGCGGAGGACTAGGGGATGCAAAGCCCCATGCGGCGGCGGTGGACAGTAGCCCACTACCGCGAGATCACCGCAGTCCCGGGATATAGGAGACGTCCTAACGGGTCGCAACAGGAGCGAGAGCAACAGGAAAACCCCGTAGAGGTCCAAGACGGATGCGTCCTGGTAAGCCAAGGGTAACCAAGGCCCAAGCCCGCTGCGGGAGAAGGAAGACCCGAGAAGCGAATGCCACCAGAGCGAAAGCTCAGGGGAAAGCGCGGGCGCCGACACCTCTGTCGCCGCGTATAACCCAGTGGATACCGAACCAAGTGCTCGGACCCGAAAGGGTGCCCACGCGGGTCTGGTGGGTCTTTGAAGTAGAAACTGCAAACCGCCTGAATCAGGGTCGGAATTAGATACGGAGGGGGAAAGCATGAACAGCGATAGCTTAGGATTGCCCTCCCCCAAAGGGAACGAAGACCTGAACGACGCGCAGTACTGGCACAATATCGACTGGGCCAAGGCTGAACGAACCGTACGGCGGCTACGACAGAGAATCTTCAAAGCTACGCAGGAAGGGGACCTGAAGAAGGTCCGGAATCTCCAAAAGCTCATGCTGCGATCTCAAGCGAATGCTCTCACGAGTGTCCGACGCGTTACGCAGCGGAGTATGGGACGGCGCACCCCCGGTGTAGACGGGGACGTCCGGCTGACAGCGAGCGACCGGGGAAGACTGGCCAGGACACTGGCCACGACCCCCGGCTGTAAGCGTCGGCCCGTGCGCCGCGTGCACATCCCGAAGGCCAATGGGAAGGTCCGGCCGCTCGGTATTCCCACCATCAGGGACCGGGTGGACCAGGCCAGAGTGAAGAATGCTCTGGAGCCGGAATGGGAGGCCCGCTTCGAGGGCAAGAGCTTCGGTTTCAGGCCCGGCAGAAGCTGTCACGATGCGGTCGCGGTGATCTTCAAGAACACCGTACAAAAAGGGTCCCAAAGGCTCTGGGCCCTGGACGCCGACCTGTCATCTGCCTTCGACCGGATCAACCATGAGCGCCTGACGGACGCCATCGGAAATTTCCCGGCTGCCCGGGAGATCAGAGGATGGCTCAAGGCTGGTGTCATGGAGGGCGGCCGATTCGCCCCCACCGACGAGGGTGCGCCCCAAGGCGGAGTGATCAGCCCTCTACTCCTGAACATCATCCTGCACGGCATGGGACAAGCCGCTGGCGACGATCCGAACCTCACCCCAAGACAGAGGTATCTGAGAGGGACACCGGCACTTATTCGATATGCCGACGACTTCGTGGTGCTCTGCACCACAAAGCAAGGCGCACACGAGGCGAAGCAGAAGCTGGCCGCATGGCTGGAACCAAGAGGCCTGTCCTTCAACGAGGAAAAGACGAAAATCGTTCACCTCGAAGAAGGATTCGACTTCCTTGGATTCAACATTCGGCGCTACAAAGGCAAGCTGCTCACCCGGCCGAGTGTCAACGCGGTGAAAAGCGTCAAGGGGAGGATCAAGGCTATCACCAAGGATATGGCGACAGCCAGGACCGTAGACGTCACTCGACGTCTCAACCCTTTGATCAAGGGATGGGCTACCTACTACAGAGGCGCGGCCGCATCCAGCACATTCAGTTCTCTGGACAACTGGATGCACAAGCGGATGTATAGATGGTCAAAGCGACGGCATGCCAACAAGTCTTCCGAGTGGATCAAACGGAAGTACTTCGGCCGTTTTAGCAAATCCCGCACGGACCGATGGGTCTTCGGAGACGAAGACACCGGTAAGTACCTGGACAAGTTCAGTTGGACCCGAATCCAGCGCCATCGACAAGTCCGGTTGGACGCCTCGAAGGATGATCCGGCGCTGCTTGACTACTGGGCCGAGCGGACTCGCAAAAGACCGCACCCCCAAGCCGACGGGAGGACGAATGTGTACCTCGCGGCCAGGCAAAAGGGTCTATGTCCGCTCTGCGGACTGGACTTGATCGAAGGCGTGGGCTATGAGCCGGACTCCGTTCGTAGCTGGGCGGAATGGTTCGTGGCAAACGCCAGGACGATCAACAGGCACCATCTGATCTACCGGCGCCAAGGTGGCACAGATGACAGGTCCAATCTCGTGCTCATCCACGCTGCGTGCCACCGGCAGCACCATGCAGCCGACCACCAGCCTGGACCAAGGAGAATTCCCAATGTATAGCTCTTGCGACCTGCTTGAGCCGGGTGCGGTGAGAGTCGCACGCCCGGTTCTGAGGGGGCCCCTGCATCCGAGAGGAGCAGGGGCTACCCGACACAGCGACGTTCCCGCCGAGCACGACAAGATCACCGGCCGCCAGGGCAGTCACGCCCGCACCCGCGCCGCCATAATCGAAGCGGTGCACCGCGGCATACCGCTCAAGGTCGGCATTGTGGACTGCGGACCCGGCCAGCGCGCCCAACAGGCCCGCGAGGAGCTGATCAGGCTGGGCGTTCCCCACGTCGAGGCTCCCGACCGGATTCGCGGCGTCGGCCGCGCCACCGTCGCGACGGGTGTGCGATCGAGCGTGAAGGAGTTGTGCGGCCAATGCGGCAACGGCCGCGCCGCCATCTCCTGGGACGGCGAGGTCCGTATGTGCGTCCTGTCCAGGTTCCTGTCCTCTGCGGGAAACGTCCGCACCACCCCGCTGGCCGAGATCCTCGGCGGTGCGGCCTGGTACGCGCTGCTCGCGCAGGTGCCCCGCCCGATCCGGTCGGAGGACGACGACGACGAGGACTGCACGCCGCTCAAGAAGTGCAAGCCGAACCTGGACGGTGGAGATTGCAAACCGGCTGAGACCCCCTACGAGGGCAACGCGCTCATCCGGCGGCAGGTCCCCTCCCGGCTCCGTTCGATGGGTGGCGGGCAGTGAGCGACGTCAGCGGATACTTCCTCATGGACTGGAAGCACCACGCGCAGGCCCTGGCCGCGGTCGCCACTCCGCCCGGATCCAGGTGGCGCGACCCGATCGCGTCGATCCCACGTCACACGTTCGTCCCTCGCTGGTGGGGCGGCGGCGACGATTGGGAACTCCGCATCGGCGAGTCCGACCACGACAGATGGCTGAGGACCGCCTACAGCAACCGCACTCTCGTGACCCGGGTCGGAGCCCTGCACGCCGATCACGCCGAACCGGGCACGGTTCCGTCCGGGCTGCCCACCTCCTCGGCCACCCTGCCGGGGCTGGTGGCCCAGATGTACCGGCATGCTTCGATCGACGACCGCTGCACAGTGCTGGACGTCGGCACAGGCAGCGGCTATGGCACCGCCGTGCTGTGCGCACGACTCGGCTCCGGCCGTGTCACCGCGATCGACGTGGACCCGTACCTGAACAGCGCGGCCGAAGACCGGCTGGAAGAGATCGGTTACCACCCGCGGCTCATCGCCGGTGACGCCACCAGTCCGCTCGACGGCCAGTGGCACCGCATCGTCGCCATGGTGTCGGTCGCCACCGTCCCGGCCTCCTGGCTGGAAGCCCTGCATGTCGGCGGTCGGCTGGCCACCACTCTGGCCAGCATGAGCCTGATCCTCACCGCCGAGAAACAGGAGGACGGCGGCGCGGCCGGCCGGATCGAACGTGACCGGGCCATGTTCATGAACACCCGGACCGGCCCCGACTACCCGTTGCGCGACCATGCTCTACTCAAACGCGCCCGCGTCGAGGATGGCGAGGACGTCCGGGTCGGCCGCTATCCGTTCGTCCTGGAAGTGATCGAGGCGTGGGACGTCCGAACGATGCTGGAGATCATCGCCCCGGGCATCCGGCACCACTACTCGGATACGAGCAGCGCCCGCATCGCGGTCATGACCCACCAGGACGGGTCGTGGTCCCGTGCCGAGGAACGCGACGGTGTGGTGACCGTCCACCAGGGCGGGCCGCGCCGCCTGTGGGACTACCTGGACCAGGTGCGGGACCACTGGATCCGGGACGGCGAACTCCCGTTCCTGGGGGCACGGGCGACCATCAACCCGGAGGGTGCCATAACTCTGCGTCGGGGCCGCTGGACGGCGACCATCGGCTCGGGATGACCGCCACCCCTAATGGGCAGCAGGTACGGCTGGACACACCCGAGCTCATGATCGGGTAGCGGAGTCTATTCGGCTGTGATGGATTGTCGGGGATTCCCGGGCGCGGGGAAGTGTTCTTCATCGAACAGCACCCACGCGTCCACAGCGACCTCATAGAGCCGGGTGGCACCGCCGGTGGCCATCGCCTCAAAAGCCGCCGCAGCGGCAGGCCACCGCGCGATGAATGCCTGAATCTCGTCCTCCACGCCTTGAACGGGCAGTTCTCTGGCTCGTCCATGGAAGGAGACCCCTTGGACGACCTGCCCGAGCGCGTCCAGTGGAATGGCGACGATCGCGCCCGCGACCTGTGGGTTGGCGGCGATGGCGCGGCTGTGCTCTCGGTCGTGACGAGAGATCCACCGAAGGCGGTCGGGGCGAAACTCGGGCTGGTACCACACCGTACAGACCTGTGGCGATCCGGCTTCATTGACGGTCGCCACCTGCATGACCTTGCCGCTGGCGACGTACTGTTCCAGCAGCTCTCGTGGCGTCACGAGTCGGCCGCCGAAGCTACGGGCAATACGCCGACCGCGGGCACTCGAAATGCCTGTAGACGTTCCCGCCATTCTTGGACAGCACCGCGTTCTTCATCGCCCAACAGTGTGTCGAATCTCCGTGCGCGCCAGACGACGGCCACGCCGGGATAGGTGTGCGGGTCTTCTATCGTGGTCATGGCCAGGCGGCACGCCTCCTCTTTTTCTCCGGCGCGCACCAACGCCGCGGCGTGCTCAAAGCGGACAAGCGCCGGCTCTGTCGTGTCGGTCATGTCGTAACGGGCGAGTGAGCGACCGGCCGCAGCAGCGGCATTGTCCGCGTCCCCAAGGACGCCATAGCCGTACGCTTCGTACAGATCCTTCTTCTCCGGGAGGAAGCTGAAGATTCCAGGCCGGGGCGACGCCGCCGATGGACAGCGTTCCAGCGTCTCTTGCGATGCGTTGATGGCCTGCTCGAACATGTGGCGTTGCCCGAGATCGGCGTGGGCTTTCGCAGCGAACGCCCAAAGCCAAGCGATAGCGGCGGTGGGCGTCGGAGATCCTTCGAGGCGGGGCATCACATTGGCCAGCACGGCCTGCGGGTCATGGGAGTAGGTGGGAAGGTAGGTTGACCCGGCGAGCGCGATGTCGGCCAGGTAGCGGTCACCGGCTTCCTCGGCTGCACGTCCCGCCGCGGCATACCAATTCCCCGCCAGTGAAAACTGGTTCAGGTTGAAAAGGATCTCCCCGACCACCGTGGCCAGTTTGGCGCTGGTGCGGGCGAGTTCCTGCTGTACCGCTGTGGGCTGACGGCTGCGGAGCAGGTCGTGGACGCTGTTCAACTGGATGAGCGTGTCTTGCAGCAGGGTCGCCGGGGGAAGCTTGACGACCTGCTCGCCGAGCTGGTCGGCTGCGCGGCGCAAGACTGCGAGCCGGGAAGGGCCCACGGTGGCGCTGTCCAAGGTTTGCCATAGCTCGTTCGGGCCCTTCGCCAAGGCGGCCGCGACACCACCGACAAGGGCGTGTCCGCCCAGGCGGAATATGTCTCTGCGGTTCGTGGGGTCCTCCTCTTCCTGCCCTTCTGGCAGCTCCAGAGTGGCATGTTCCGCTCGTAGTAAATCGGCCGTTTTGTATTGGGGAAACATGTGCTCCAGAACGCGGCACCGTGCGGGATCGGGGAGTGTCTTGACGCGGCCTCCTAGCCAGCGCCGGTATTGCTCGGCGCTGGGCGCCGTCCCGATCAGGTTTCGGTCGCCTATCTCCCTGACCGCTTTGTTATATGCGATGGCGAATGCACTGTATGACTGGATGTGCCGTTTCGCCAGTAGCGCTTTGAGCAAGGTGGGCTGCACTGGTGTTGACATCGGACTCCTCCGGCACATCGGTGGGGAGCGACATGTGTGTGGTGCTCACACTCTAGAGACCCTGCCCCTGCCATGGGGGGCGTATGTGACCCGCGGGACGCCGTGACCGCACATGACCGCGCATGACCGCCAGGCGACCTATTGATGACCGCCGAATTCCCTTACCTTCGAGGCCCGGCACCACCCTTCGCGTCGATACCATTACAGTCCGCTCGGAGCACAAATTGGTCAATGATGGCGACAAACGGGCGAGAATCATATTCCTACCGAACAAGGCACCAAGTACGGCGCTGACTTATCACGAGCGCCCGCGCGACAGAACCTGCTTTTCGCTCGATCCGAAAACCGGCCCCATGGAGTGCGGCCGATGAGTCCGTTCATGCCTTCCTTCCAGGCGGTGTGCGGGCCGGACGATCCGACACGCGTACTCGCCCGGCAGCTCGCCGCAGCGCTCAGCGCACTCGGGCTCCGCAACGTGGGCGTCATCAACGACCACGGAGAGGTCCTGGTATCGCTGTGCCATGGCCTGGTCGCCACCGTCTGCGACGGCCAGATCCAGTGGCGTCGCCCGCGCCGCGGCCGGGCGGGTGTCCCATTGTTCACCTGGCGCACGACAGCGGCAGGTGCCGCGGCGGCCCTGGCCGCTGACCATGCCCTTCTGAACCCCAAGCCCGGGGAGGAGCGGCATGACGCTCCTCTCTGAACACGCGACCGCCATCCCACTGCCGGCATGTCCTCTACTGCTGGTCTGGGCGGTCGAGGCCGGTGATCGCGGCGCGAGCGGTGTGACCGGCGACCTGGCCGTGGCCGAGCGGCAGATGCTGACCGCCCTCGGCGGCTTCGCCGAGGGCCGGGGCCGCGTGCGGTCCGCGCGGATGTCGTCCGTTGGCGTTCTCTACACCTACGGCGAGACGCTGGTCACCGCACGTCGTAAGGGCGGCATGACCGAGATCGTGCCGGAGGCTGCGTGGGTGATCATGCCCTGAGCAGGCGCGGTCGCTGCCGCGCCATCCCACGGGGATCGCAGGAGTCCCCGGGCGGGCCGGACTGGTGGCCCCGGCCCGCCCGCGCCCCCACATGGAACCGACCTGGGAACCCCCCGTCCCGTCCGGGGAGACGGGTCCGGTAGGCACGGTCGTCGCTCCTCGGGATCAGGTACGCCAACGGCCCACTCGACCCACGGCGTAGCGCACGCCCCTGGCTACTGCCTGGAAATATGCGGCAGGGCCATCACATGATCGGGTACGGCGGCGTGGCGAGGGAGAGCAGCGCGTCGCCGTGCCGTACGGCGGGCCATCGATGGCCCGCCGGGCGCGGGTGGGGGCGAGGTGTCCCCCCTGCCCGCGCCATCCAGACCAACCAGAATGCGCGGCTGCCCCACCCCCGGGGGCATGCCGCGCCGCACAGGGATCCGCTGGCCCCTGTGCCCGCGCGGGCGGGCGGCCCACCACGCCCAGACGCGCCGCCCGCTCGCGCACTCCTCGGCGAGGCGTCCAGTGGACGCGCTGCCCTCGGCCAGCGCGTCCACCTCGCCTCCTGGTTCGCCTGGACTCGGCCCCGACCTGCAAAAGCGAGGGGAGTGTCGCAGGGGCCGCCGCCAAGAAAAGCCCGAACCGAAACCACCGGAAAAGAAGCAGGCCTATGGGAATCCAATGGGAGCAACTGCCGCAGTCGCTCCGTGACGACGTGGAGATGCATCTCGGCGTGGTCATCAAGGCCGCGGCTCCGGCTCGCGGGCACACGGCAGGCGCAGGAGTCCGGCTGCTGCACGAGAACCGTAGGAGCACCTGGCTCAAGGCGTGCCCCACAGGTCACCCCATCGCCCGCATCTACGAACGCGAACGCCGGATCGGCCTGATCCTGCCCGTCGCGGTACCCGCTCCGAGGATGCAATGGTCGAGCACCGCGCATGGGTGGATCGCGATGGCCCACACGTTCATCGATGGGCGGACGGCGGACCTGTCGCCCGGCTCGCCGGACGTGCCGAAGGCCCTGAAGACCGTCGCGAGCCTGGGCGACCTGCTCACGCCCTGCCCACCTGGCGCGCCCCCGCTGTTGGGCCACGTCCGCAACCTCGTCGGCAAGGCGCACTCCTTGCTGGATGATCTCGACACCATGCGCAGCACCGACCGGGCGATATACACCGAAGTCCTCGACGGATTCGACCCCGGCACGCTGACCGGCACGACGCTGCTGCACTTCACGCTGTACCCCGGCGTGCTCCGCATGGTCGGTCCGAACGCCACCGGCCCTGCCACGCTCATCCTCGACTGGGGCTTCGCCTGCCAGGGCCCGGCATGGGTGGAGCCGGTGATGTTCGCCCCCTGGCTGATCTGCGCGGGTCACTCCCCCCAGCGCACTGAATCCATGCTCACCGACCTCGCAGTGTGGCAGTCCGCGCCGGACGATCAGGTGACCAGAATGATCGCGCTATGGACCCTGCTCCACCGCTACAAGGCCGCAGTAGGGCCGACGTCCGCCCGCGCCGCACACGAACACGCGGCCCGCGCCGGCCGGGCGTGGCTCGGACACCGAATCTCTTGACGCCGACACCTTCATTCCCCATGCGGCAAGGCGGCCGTCCTCGCCCACGATGGGCGCACCGCCGAATTCATGAGCATCCAGGGCCATGTTGAGCACTACCACCGACCCGCCCCTCACACTGCCGCTATTGAGACCCGCGGCGAGGTCTCGCGCGCTTCCCGGCGTGCGCCCGCCGAGGTCCACCCGGAGTCGTCATGACAGTATGCGCTGCTCCCTATCGTCCCCAGCCCAGCGACCGCCTCGCCACCTGCCGTCACTGCAACCGACCGATATTCGGGATCTACGTGATCTACGGCTACAACTGGCGGCTCGCGGGCACGGACCGGTACGGCAACCCGATACCGATCCTGAGCGAGGACACCTGCCTGCCGGGTCCAGGCCACCCTCTGGTGATCTCGCTCGCACATGAGCCGCCCGAAGATCAGCCCCTTCGGCGCGGCGATGGTGGTCGTACCTGTACATGTCCGGATCCGTGAGGTCGCGGCTCGGCGAAGTGGAGATCAACCAGTGCGGCGCGCCCCCTCTTATGCTCGGCGAGCAGGCCAGAGCGGGAAGGCTCCGCATGACGGTCGGCAGTTCAGCGATGGTGTCGAGTGCTGAGTACGGCGAGTGACCAAAGACACGGCGACGGTAGAAGGGCCTGTTGCACACGAACTACGACCGGAACGCCCAGCGTACGAGCAACGTCAACGTGGGGCGAAGCCCGAGATCGGAAGAACCTCTGAGAGACAGCGAGGGCAACGCCCTTCGGGCACGCGAAGCAGCGCCCCAGCCGGAAGCCAAGGGGCAGCGCCTGGAGGGCGGCGGGTAATAGCGGTCCATTGGCCGACGACGTGGTCGTCTGGAAGGGCACCTTAGAGTCGGCGCTCGGTACGGTGATCGGCCACGACGCATGCGAAACATCGGGCACAGGACGCAACCGGGCACGGCGCGGCGGTGGAACCGACACTCGCCCTATAAGAACCAGGGCCTGGACACACGGCACACGAGCAACCCCGACGTCGGGCGGAGCCCGACACCAGAAGAACGTCCGAGCGACAGCGAGGGCCACACCCTTCAGACGCGCGAAGCGGCGCCCTGCGGCAGGCTGGGACAACACCCGAAAACCGATGGAGGAATGACGGCTCCCTGATCAACGGCGTGGTGGGCTGGGAATGGCCCCATTAAGCCGGTGCTCGGTACGGCGATCCCCCACGACACACGCGAAACGCAAGGCACCAGAGCGCAACCCGGCACAACGCGGTGGCTCTAGCGAGCCCCGCCGTACAAGAACAAGGGCCAGAACATACGGCACGCGAGACGCACCGACGTCGGGCGGAGCCCGACACCAGGAAAGCGTCCGAGCGACAGCGAGGGCCACGCCCTTCAGGCCCTCAAGGTCTTCGGACCCTTTAAAGAATGTGGTCAGTGGGGGCGGCGGCCGGAGGAGAGGGGGCTTTGGCGGTTGGCCGCGTCGAGGGCGGTGACGTGGTAGGTGGCGCCACGGACCTTTGCCGGGTCGGTCCAGGTGGCCGACTTCGCGCCCGGGACGACCGCCACCAGGTCGCGGCCCGTGCGCGGGTCGGGGCTGCCCGAGGTGACCCGGTAGATCGCGCACAGGCGTGGGGTCTCGCCCCCCGTCGTGTGGAAGCGCAGCTCGGTGCCCGCCGAGGTGCGGCGGGCGTGGGTGAGGATCGGGCGGCGGGGGGAACGGCCGGAGGCGAGGCGGGGCAGCAGGGGCGGCAGTGCCGGGGACGCGTAGTGGTCGGCGACGACCTTGGTGATCGAGCCGATCCGGTCGGCGCGGACGTCGGCCGCGTTGTACCAGATGTCGCCGCCGATGGCCGGGAGCCCCCGGTTGAGGGTGAGGTGGGAGGACAACTCGCCCGGCTCGAACCACGGCGCGGGCTGCCCGCTCGCCGCGACCTTGTAGGCGGCCTGGCCGATCCACAACTGCACCCCGGTGCCCGCCGCCACATCGGCCCACCAGGGCGCGAGCTTGGCGTAGTCGGCGACGGTGAAGCCGATGTTCCAGTAGATCTGCGGCGCGATGTAGTCGAGCAGGCCCTTCTTCACCCAGCCCCGGGTGTCGGCGTGCAGGTTGTCGTAGGACTGGCTGCCGTTGGTGTCGGAGCCGAGCGGGTCGGTGCCCTTGTTGCGCCAGATGCCGGACGGGCTGATCCCCCACGCGACCTCGGGTTTGGCCGCCCGTACCCGCTGCTGCATCTCGCGCACCAGCCGATCGACGTTGTCGCGCCGCCAGGCGGCGAGGTCGGGGAACCCCGAGCCGTACTTCGCGAAGGCCGCGCTGTCGTCGAACGCCGCGGTGTTGACCGGGTAGAAGTAGTCGTCAAAGTGGAGGCCGTCGAGGTCGTAGCGGGTGACCGCGTCCATCATGGCGTCCTGCACGAAGGCGCGGACCTCGGGCAGGCCCGGGTTGTAGTAGAGCCGCCCGCCGTAGGCGACGATCCACTCGGGGTGCCGCCTGCCGGGGTGGTCGGGGTGCAGCTTGGCCAGGTCGCCCTGCATCGACACCCGGTAGGGGTTGAACCACCCGTGGAAGGCGAGCCCGCGCTTGTGCGCCTCGGCCACCGCGAAGCCGAGCGGGTCATAGCCGGGGTCTTTGCCCTGCGTGCCGGTGAGGTATTCCGACCACGGCTCGTGCGGCGACGGCCAGAAGGCGTCGGCGGCCGGCCTGATCTGGACGAACACCGAGTTGAGCTTGCGCGCCACGGCCAGGTCGAGCCAGGACCGGAACTCGGCGCGCTGCTGGTCGGGACTCAGGCCCGGCTTGGAGGGCCAGTTGATGTTGAGCACCGACGCGATCCACATGCCGCGCATCTGCCGGAGCGGCGCCGCGGCGGGCGCGATCATCGGCACGGCCGCCTCCGAAGGCTGGGCGAACAACGACGCGAGCGGTCCCGCCGCGGCTGAGGCCGCGAGGCCGCGCAGCAGGACTCGGCGATCCATGGCCATGGCCTGGCTCCTTGGGGTCAAGCGGGGGTCGAACCGGGGGCAGGGGACAAAAGTGCTCTTAGCGGAAGATGACAGAAATTTCCCAAGGAATCAATGCACTGAAGAAAATCGTCAACAATCACTCTTCGCATCGGCAAGCTTACCATAAGCCACCACCCGCCGATTCAAGGCTTGGTGCGGCCCGAACGCAGGAAGTCGCCGATCGCCGTACGGGTCGCCTGCAACGCCCGCTGTGAGGAGTCGAAGGTGCGCTGCGCGACCCCCACGAACACGCAGTCCACCACCAGCAACTGACTGATCCTGCTGGCCAGCGCCCCCGGCCGGAACGCGGTCTCCCGCCCCGCCGAGATCAGCACATGGTCCGCCACCTGGGCGATCGAGCTGCGCGGATTGTTGGTGATCGCCACCGTGGCCGCCCCCGCGTCACGCGCGTTGCGCAGCGGCCCCAGTACGTCGGGCGTCTCCCCCGAGGTGCTGATGCCCACCGCCACATCGCCCGCCCGCAGCAGTACCGAACTCGTCAGAGCCAGATGCGCGTCCGTGAACGCGTTGCTCGTCATCCCGATGCGCAGCAGCTTCTGCGCCATGTCGGTCGCGACCAGGCCAGAAGCGCCCACCCCATAGACGTCGACGCGGCGGGCCCCGGCGATGGTCTCGACGACCACGCCGAGGCGTTCGGCGGTGAGCTGGGCGACGGTGTCCTCGATGGCCTCCGACTCCGCGCGGGAGACCTTGACGATCACCTCCGACAGCGGATCGTCGGGGGCGAGGTCGCCGGGCACCAGCCGTTCGGCCGGGCGGGCCGCCGAGGCGGCCGCGAGCGCCAGCCGGAGCTGGGGATATCCGGCGAAGCCGAGGACGCGGGCGGTACGCACGATCGTGGCCTCGCTGGTGCCGGAGGCCGCGCTCAGCTCGGTGATGGTGCTGCGCGCGACCATGCCGGGGTCGTCGAGGATCAGCCGGGCGACCGTCTGTGCCGCCGGGGTCAGCGACGGCAGCACCCCCCGTACCGTGGCGACCAGCGTCTCGACCGGAGGCCCCTCACCGGGCCGGGTGGTTTCGTCGTCCATGGCCGCCCTCTGGTGTGCCGGTAACGTGATCGACAGGGCAGCCTACCGCCCGCGCCGGGCTACCGGAGCGTGCCGTTCGTCATGCCCGCAGGCGCCTCGGGCACCGCGATCAGACCCAGCTCGGCCGGGGAGTCCATCAGCGGATGCGCGGGCACCACGCGGATCGTGTAGCCGAAGGCCCCGGTGCGGTCCAGCGGGATCGCCCCGGTGAAGTGCGCCCGGCCGTCGTCGCTGACCGAGTCGATGGCGAAGTCGGCGAAGTCGGGGCGGACGAGTTCGTCGTGCAGGCCCACCTTCCCGTACGCGGCCTGCACGCGTACGTCGCCCGGCTCAAGCTCGCCGAGCGCGATGGTGGCCCGCAGCTCCAGGGTCGCGCCGACCTCCGGCGTGTCGCCCAGCCCGGCGGCCTCCACGTGCTCGACCCGCACCCCGGGCCACGCCTGGGTCACCCGCAGCTTCCAGGCGGCGAAGCCCTTGGCCGCGGCGTGGTCGTCGGCCGCGAGGGCCTGCGCCGAGGCGGCGGCGGGGGCGTAGAGGTCGATCACGTAGTCGCGGAGCATCCGCCCGGCCAGCACCTTGGGGCCCAGCGAGGCCAGCGTGTGCCTGACCATCTCCAGCCAGCGCCGGGGCAGCCCGTCGGCGGCCCGGTCGTAGAAGCGGTCGGCGACCTCCTGCTCGATCAGGTCGTACAGGCCGGCGGCCTCCAGTTCGTCGCGGCGATCGGGGTCGGCGACGCCGTCGGCGGTGGGGATGGCCCAGCCGTTGGTGCCGTCGTACCACTCGTCCCACCAGCCGTCCCGGATGGACAGGTTGAGCCCGCCGTTAAGGGCGGCCTTCATGCCGCTGGTGCCGCACGCCTCCAGCGGGCGCAGCGGGTTGTTCATCCACACGTCGCAGCCCTGGACCAGGAGCCGCCCGAGGTTCATGTCATAGTCGGGCAGGAAGACGATGCGGTGCCGGACGTCCTCGGCGTCGGCGAACTTCACGATCTGCTGGATCAGCTTCTTGCCGCCCTCGTCGGCCGGGTGCGCCTTGCCGGCGATCACGATCTGCACCGGCCGCTGCGGGTGCAGCAGTAGTTCGCGCAGCCGCGCGGGGTCCTTCAGCATCAGCGTGAGCCGCTTGTAGGAGGGCACCCGGCGGGCGAAGCCGATGGTCAGGACGTCGGGGTCGAGGGCGTCGTCGATCCAGCCGAGTTCGGCGACCGAGGCCCCCCGGTCCACCCAGGAGGCGCGCAGCCGCCGCCGGGCCGCGTGCACGAGCCGGGCCCGCAGGGTGCCCCTGATCTCCCAGATGTCCTTGTCGGAGATCTTCTGGACGCTGTTCCAGCCCTGGGCGCTGTCGACCAGGGAGGGGAGTTCGCGACCGGCCAGTTCCATCAGTTCGCGGCCGACCCAGGTGGGTGCGTGCACGCCGTTCGTGATCGAGCCGACCGGTACGTCTTCGAGGTCGAAACCCGGCCAAAGGCCCTGGAACATCCCCCTGCTGACCTCGCCGTGCAGCCGCGACACGCCGTTGACCCGCTGGGCGAGCCGCATGCCCATGACCGCCATGTTGAACATCCCGCGCCCTGACTCGTGCTCCTGCCCGGCCGGGACGGGCTCCTCGCCGAGGGCCAGGATGCGCTCCACCGGCACGGTCGGCCAGGCGTTGTCGCCGCCGAACTGCCGGGCGATCATGTCGGCCGGGAACCGGTCGATCCCGGCGGGCACCGGCGTGTGGGTGGTGAAGACCGTGCCCGCGCGTACCGCCTCCAGGGCCTCGTCGAAGGACAGGCGGCTCTCGGTCAGCTCGCGGATGCGCTCCAGGCCGAGGAACCCGGCGTGTCCCTCGTTGGTGTGGAAGACCTCGGGCTCGGCGTGGCCGGTGATGTCGCAGTACTGGCGGATCGCCCGCACTCCCCCGACGCCGAGCAGCAGCTCCTGCATGAGGCGGTGGTCGGTGCCGCCGCCGTAGAGGCGGTCGGTGATGTCGCGGGCGGCGTTGTCGTTCTCGGCCACGTCGGAGTCGAGCAGCAGCAGCGGGACGCGCCCGACCTGGGCCACCCAGATCTGCGCGTGCATGGTGCGGTCCTGTGGCAGGCCGATGCGGACGCGGGCCGGTACGCCGTCGGCGTCCTTGAGGAGCGTGAGCGGCAGCCCCCCGGGGTCCAGGCTCGGATAGTGCTCCAGTTGCCAGCCTTCGGGGGACAAGGTCTGGCTGAAATAGCCATGCCGATAAAGCAGGCCGACGGCGAGAATGGGGACACCGAGGTCGCTCGCGGTCTTCAGGTGGTCACCGGCCAGGATGCCGAGTCCGCCCGAATACTGCGGGAGCGCCGCGGCTATGCCGTACTCCGGGGAGAAGTACGCGATGGCAGAGGGGGCACGGGGGATGTTCTGGTACCAGCGTGGTGCCGTCATGTACTCCCGCAGGTCGTCTGCGGCATCGGCGAGCCGGCGCAGGAAGCGCCGGTCGCGGGTGAGCTGCTGGAGCCGTCCGGCCTCGACCGCGCCGAGCAGCGCGACCGGGTCGCCCCCGACGCGCTCCCAGGTGTCGGGGTCCACGTCGGCGAAGAGGTCCAGCGTCTCCGGGTGCCACGACCAGCGAAGGTTGTGGACCAGCTCGCCGAGCGCGGCGAGCTCGCGAGGGAGGACGGTGCGTACGGTGAACCTGCGGATTGCTCTCACTCTGCCAGACCCTAGTTACTCTTCGACGTACTGCGCGACCGAAACACCCGTGCTGGGCACATGCCTCTCAACCGTCTCCCCTTACTCAGCGGCAAAACATCTCAAAGCGGAATTCCTGCTCAGCGCCTTGTCGTACCCGGCCTCCCGGATCGTCCCCGGACCTGCCGGGCTGGGGCAACTCGCCCGAGAGGAAGACTTCATGACTCTTTCTCCGGGAGGCATGAAGCCGGGTGATTGGGGCACGTCCTTGGATGAACCACCGACTCCACCCGGGCGCCACCAGGACAACATGTCGCGGCGCATGCTCATGCATGCCCCGGCCATGACCAGAGAAAGATCCGCCCTTCCGGACAATCCCCGGCGGCACCGAGTGCGCCGTCGCTACCTTGAGACGCGATGATTGGACGAATCCCCATACTGGACATCCATCCCGTGGTCGACTGCGGCCGGCGGCCGGCCAAGGCCGCTGCGGGCGAGACCTTCGACCTGGCGGCGACGGTGTTCCGCGAGGGCCACGACGCGGTCGCGGCCGGCGTGGTGCTGACCGATCCAGCGGGCGCGCGCGGGCCGCTGCTGCCGATGCGGGAGATGGCGCCCGGCACCGACCGCTGGGGTGTCCAGGTGACGCTGCCCGATGAGGGCCTTTGGCATTTCCGCGTCGAGGCGTGGGGCGATCCGATCGCCACCTGGCTGCACGACGCCGCCATCAAGATCCCCCGGGGTCTCGACGTGGATCTGATGTGCGAGGAGGGCGCGCGGCTGTTCGAGCGGGCGGCCAAGGCCGTACGCCCGGCCGACTGCCGCGGCGCGCACCCGTCCGCCGCCAAGGCCGAGCCGGTCGCCGTGGGGGCAGGTCGCGGCGGTACGCCCATCGGCGAGCGCGACGCCGAGCCCGCCTGCGGCCACCGCGCCGCGTTGCAGGAGGTCGCGGCCCGGCTGCGGGACGAGAACCTCGACCCGCGGGCGCGGCTCTCGGTGGCGCAGCTCCCGCAGACCGCCGCGCTGCTGGCCGCCCATCCGCTGCGCGACCTGGTGACCACCTCGTCCGAGCACGAGATCCTGGTGCACCGGCGCAGGGCGCTGTTCGGTTCGTGGTACGAGTTCTTCCCGCGCTCCGAGGGCGCGATCGTGGACGACGCCACCGCCCCCAAGTCCGGAAATTTCCGTACGGCGAGCAAGCGGCTCCCCGCCGTCGCCGCCATGGGCTTCGACGTCGTCTACCTGCCCCCGGTCCACCCCATCGGGCTCGCCCACCGCAAGGGCAGGAACAACACCCTGCACCCCGAGCCCTACGACCCGGGATCGCCCTGGGCCATCGGCTCCGAGCAGGGCGGGCATGACGCGATCCACCCTGATCTGGGGGATTTCGCGGATTTCGATGCCTTCGTCCAGCGCACTCGCGAGCTGGGCATGGAGGTCGCGATCGACCTGGCCCTGCAGTGCTCCCCCGACCACCCGTGGGTCAAGGAGCACCCGGAGTGGTTCAACGTACGGGCCGACGGCACGATCGCCTACGCGGAGAACCCGCCGAAGAAGTACCAGGACATCTACCCGCTCAACTTCGACAACGATCCGGAGGGGATCTACGCCGAGGTCAGGCGGGTCGTACGGCTGTGGATGGACCACGGCGTGCGGATCTTCCGGGTGGACAACCCGCACACCAAGCCGGTGAGCTTCTGGGACCGGCTGCTGGCCGACATCCACGCCACCGATCCCGACGTGCTGTTCCTTTCCGAGGCGTTCACCCGACCGGCGATGATGCAGACCCTCGCCAAGGTCGGGTTCCATCAGTCCTACACCTACTTCACCTGGCGCAACTCGCGGGTGGAGGTGGAGGAATACCTCACCGAGCTGTCCAGGGAGACCTCGCACTTCTTGCGCCCGAACCTCTTCGTCAACACGCCGGACATCTTGCACGAGTACCTTCAGCACGGCGGAGTGCCCGCGTTCAAGATCCGGGCGGTGCTGGCGGCGTTGACCGGGCCGACGTGGGGCGTGTACGCCGGGTATGAGCTTGCAGAGAATGTCCCGGTTCGCCCCGGTAGCGAGGAGTACCTGGATAGTGAGAAATATCAATACAAACCGCGCGATTGGGTGAATGCCGAGCGCGAAGGCCGAAGTCTCGCTCCGTTCATCACGCAGCTGAATTTGTTCAGAAGAGCCCATCCGGCCCTGCAAGAATTGCGTAACCTACGGTTTCACAACGTCGATCAGCCAGACATCGTCTGCTTCTCCAAGCGGTTGCCCGCGGAGCGGCAGGGCGGCGCCTACGACGCGTCCGGCGCGCGCCGGCACGGCATAGGCGATGTCGTGCTGGCTGTCGTCAATCTGGATCCGCACAACACCCGCGAGGCGACCGTGTTCTTGGATCTGCCCGCCCTCGGTCTTGACCCGCAGGCCGAGTTCGTCGTGGACGACGAGCTGTCCGGCGAGTCCTACCGCTGGCGTCAGGCCAATTACGTCCGTCTCGATCCGCAGATCCAGCCGGCCCACATCTTCACGGTGCGAGCGGCACCGGCCGCCGTCAGGTAGGCCCGGTGCAGCGAGCGTAGGCAACAGCCCGCGCCGCCGGCCGCCCCCGGCCGCGGAACCGCGAGCGATCGAGACAAGCGGGGAGTCACCACGGTGAGCTCGACACCTCAGCCCGTTCCCAACACGTTCACCCACGAGAAGCCGAACGACCCTTACTGGTACAAGCGGGCGGTCTTCTACGAGGTGCTCATCAGAGGGTTCGCCGATTCCAACGGCGACGGCACCGGAGACATCCGCGGGCTCACCGCGAAGCTCGACTATCTCCAGTGGCTCGGCGTGGACTGCCTCTGGCTGCTCCCCCTGTACGAGTCTCCGCTGCGCGACGGCGGGTACGATATTTCGGACTATATGAAGATCCTTCCGGACTTCGGGGACCTCGGGGACTTCATCAAGCTCGTCGACGAGGCCCACAAAAGGGGTATGCGGGTCATCGCCGACCTCGTTATGAACCACACCAGCGACCAGCACCCGTGGTTCCAGGCGTCCCGGCACGACCCCACCGGCCCGTTCGGCGACTTCTACGTCTGGTCCGACACCGACGACCGCTATCCCGACGCCCGGATCATCTTCGTGGACACCGAGACGTCCAACTGGACCTACGATCCGGTCCGCGGCCAGTACTTCTGGCACCGGTTCTTCTCCCACCAGCCGGACCTCAACTTCGAAAACCCCGACGTCCAGGACGCCATGCTGGAGGTACTGCGGTTCTGGCTGGACCTCGGCATCGACGGGTTCCGCCTGGACGCCGTCCCGTACCTCTTCGAGTCCGACGGCACCAACTGCGAGAACCTCCCGGCCACCCACGCCTACCTCAAGCGCATCCGCACCGAGGTGGACCGCCTCTACCCCGACCGGGTGCTCCTGGCCGAGGCCAACCAGTGGCCGAGCGACGTGGTGGAGTACTTCGGCGACCCGGTGACCGGCGGCGATGAGTGCCATATGGCGTTCCACTTCCCGCTGATGCCGCGCATCTTCATGGCGGTGCGCCGCGAGTCGCGGTACCCGATCTCCGAGATCCTGGCGCAGACCCCCAAGATCCCAGAAAACTGCCACTGGGGGATCTTCCTCCGCAACCACGACGAGCTGACCCTCGAAATGGTCACGGACGAAGAACGCGACTACATGTACTCCGAGTACGCCAAAGACCCGCGGATGCGGGCGAACGTCGGCATCCGCCGCAGACTGGCCCCCCTGCTGGAGAACGACCGCGACCAGATCGAGCTGTTCACGGCACTGTTGCTCTCGCTGCCCGGCTCGCCCGTGCTCTACTACGGCGACGAGATCGGCATGGGCGACAACATCTGGCTCGGCGACCGCGACGGAGTCCGCACCCCCATGCAGTGGACCCCCGACCGCAACGCGGGCTTTTCCGACTGCGACCCCGGCCGGCTGTACCTGCCGGTCATCATGGACCCGATCTACGGATTCCAGGCGATCAACGTCGAGGCCCAGCAGAAGAACCCCGGCTCGCTGCTGCACTGGACCAAGCGGATGATCGAGATCCGCAAACGCCACCCGGTGTTCGGGCTCGGCGCGTTCACCGAACTCAACTCCTCCAATCCCAGCGTGCTCGCCTTCGTCCGGGAACTGGGCGATGACCGGGTGCTCTGCGTGAACAACCTGTCGAGGTTCCCGCAGCCGGTCGAGCTCGACCTGCGGAGGTTCGAGCGGTCGGTCCCCGTGGAATGCATGGGAGGAGTTCCGTTCCCGGCAATCGGCGAGCTTCCGTATCTTTTGACGCTCCCTGGGCATGGGTTCTACTGGTTCACCCTTCCGCCCGTCTCATCCGACAAGACCCCATCCCGTTCCTGTGAGGAAGGACCTGCGACGGCGACGTGACGAACACCTTCGAGGAACTGCTCTCCGGCTGGATCGCCCGGCAACGGTGGTTCGCCGGGAAAGGGCGTGCCATCGAAGAAGTCACCGTCGAGTCCGAGATCGAGATGGCCTCGGGAATGAGCCACCTGATCGTGGCCGTCCGGCAGGGCGAAACCCTGGATCGGTACCAGATCCTGCTGGGGCGCTCTGCTGACGTACCGTCCCGGCTCAGGCACGTGCAGATCGGCCCCGACACCTACGACGCGGCCCACGACTCCGAGGTCACCGGCGCGCTGCTGCGCGCCATGGCCGACGACGCCGACCTCGGGTCCGGCGAGTCGCGGTTGCGCTTCCGGCACATGGCGGACGTCGCCATCGACGTCGGCGCGCGCAGCCTGGTGATCGGGGCCGAGCAGTCCAACACCTCGCTGGTGTTCGGCGACGCGTACATCTGCAAGCTGTTCCGCCGCCTCACGCCCGGCGTCAATCCGGAACTGGAGATCGTCACGGCGCTGGCGGAGCGCGGTTCGGCGCACATCGCCACGCCGTACGGCTGGATCGAGACCGACCTGGACGGCGAGCCGACCACGCTGGCGATCATGCAGGAGTACCTGAGCGTCGCGAACGACGGCTGGGCGCTGGCCCTCACCAGCGTCCGCGACCTCTACGCGTCCCTGCCCGAGGTCGGCGCGGACGAGGCGGGCGGCGACTTCGCCGCCGAGGCGTACCGGCTCGGCACGGCCACCGCCCACGTCCATCGCGAACTGGCCGCGGCCTTCCCCACCGGGGTCGTCGAGCCGCCCGACGTGAAGCGGATGGCCGAGATGCTGCGCCGCCGCCTGGACCAGGCCATCGCGGAGGTCCCCGCGCTCGGCGGACGCGCCGGGATCGCCCACGACGCCTACAACGACCTGGCCGACATCACCGGCCCGGTGCCGGTCCAGCGGGTGCACGGCGACTACCACCTCGGCCAGGTCATGCGCACCCCCACCGACTGGATCGTGCTCGACTTCGAGGGCGAACCGGGCCAGCCGCTGGCCGAACGCCGCGCGCTGTCCTCACCGCTGCGCGACGTCGCCGGGATGCTCCGCTCCTTCGACTACGCCGCCCGCCACATGCTCGCCGACCACCCCGACGCGGCCTCCCTGGAGGACCGCGCCCAGGAATGGGCGGCGCGCAACCGCGCGTCCTTCCTGGCGGGCTACTCCGAGGGCGCGGGCCGCCACCTGGAGGCGGAGGAGGCGGCGCTGCTGCGGGCGCTGGAGCTGGGCAAGGCGGTGTACGAGGTGGTGTACGAGGCCCGCAACCGCCCCTCCTGGCTGCCGATACCGCTGGCCGCCTTCTCCTGACGGGTTACTGCGGGTCGGGGTCGGGGATGACCTCTTCGACATGCCGTATATAGGCATTGGAACGGCGCCTTGTGCGCTCGAAGATGAATTCGTTGGAGAGCCCACGTGCTTGGAAGATGGGGATGGCCTCGACCATGTCAGGGGCATCTGCGGTCAGCGAACCGTCGGGGTGGAGGGTCATGAGCCGATATCTCTCCCCCGTGGCCGTGTCGACTGCGTAGAGGATGCGAGTGGGCATTTCAACCCTCCGGTTCACGCACGCCAGCGGCTGTGTTTCTTCACTTCCGCGAAACGCTTCATCATATCATCGTACCACTCTTGCCGGGAGGGGATGAATTCTGAGCGGACGGCTTTGAGCGCCTCCTCCATCCGCTCGACATCAGCACGACTCAGGTCGTTTTTGCGCCAGCGATCGTTCGCGAAGTCATAGTACTCTCTGCCGAACGTTTGATATCCCCAGTCAGGTAGGCTCTTGCCGGCATCCGACCATGCTTCACCCTGGTCGATTCCGACGACCTCGCCATCAACGACCTTCCAGTTACCTGGGTTTCTGTCCTCGTTGCCGATCAGGACGTCGAGCAGTCCGAGACGCTTTCCCGACGGTGTGCTCATCAGCCGCTCCTGCTCCCGCTCGTCGCCCTGCAGGGTTCGCCCAGGGATCCCTCCGACATAATCCATCAACAGCTCGGTCTCCGAATAGCGGAACGCCGCGGGCACCTTTGCTCCGACCGCACGAGCGACGAGGAAGGCCAGCCGTTCCGCGTCGGCGCGATCATCTGCGCTCCGCATGAACCGGCGCGCCGACGGAGTGGCGCTGGGCATGTCGGGTGTGTCATCAAAAGCGACTTTGCGAACCGCCTTTTTACCGGATGCGAATGTAAGCAATTCCACCTCTGATGAGCCGTCATCAAAAGGCGTCTTCTTGGTGTCCAGCCGGTTCAGCCCCTTGGCCAGTTCTACGAGGTGCCTGATTCCGTCGTAGGTCTTGTGCCAGAGATTGACCGGCCCGCTGGTCTCCTCCGGGCTGTTCACGGCGGCGAACCGGATCGTGGTCCTGGTCGGCCCGAAGTGCTCGATGATCAGCGACAGCCGCTTGAGCGCGTGCCTGCGCCGGATCGGCCCCAGCTTCTCATCGATCCCGTCCAGGGACGCCCCGGGCCGTACCAGGGCCACCGCCTCCCGGAGGGCCGCGGCCACCGAACCTTCGCCCGATCGTCACGCTTGTCCTTGCCGGGCCTCCGGGGCTTTATGGGGTCGTGCGGCCTGCTCGGTCTGCGCGGCCTTTGGGGCCTTCGCGGCGTACGGCCACGGGGACGCTCCGGCTTGCGGGTCCGGGGCTCCTTACGCGGCCGGGGCTTCTTGGGGTCGGGCTTGCCCTTGTGCTTCTGCCAGAGCTGCTTGATCAGCCCGACGATCTTGTCGACCACCCGGTCGATGGCGCGGTTCACCGGCCGGGACAGCTTCTGGATGATCTGCCGGACCTTGCCCGCGATGCCGCCGATGCCCAGCAGCGCCGCCAGCGCGCCGATCAGCACCGGGATGGACTTGGCCAGCGCGCGTTCCACCAGCACAGGAACCCCGCCGCTGCCACCCCGGGCGATGGCGATCACCGCGTCCAGCACCGCGTTGACGAACTCGATGATCTGGCGGGCGTTGGTCACGATGAACCGGATGATGTCGATGATCATCTTGCAGGCGCGGATGAACGCCGACGCCGGGTTGAACAGCGACACGATCCAGGTGATCCCGGCGATGACGATCGTCGGTAGCAGGTAGGAGACCAGGTCGGAGATCAGGGTCTTCTTGAGGTCGCCGACGTAGGTCTTCAGGTCGTCCCACATCCCGGCCACGCCCCGCCGCCTGACCTGGGCGACGAGCGGTACCGCGGTCTCCGCCGCGACGATGGCCTGGTCGGGGACCCTGCGAGCCAGCCGGGCGCGGATGTTCGGCCAGGACAGGCCCAGCAGGGCGGCGATCATCGTGAGGATGCCGAGGACGTCGAAGCCGGCCGGAAGTCGCAGCCCGGCGGCGGCGCCCGCGCCGAGCAGCCAGGTCAGCACGCCCGCTTCGAGGTGGCGGCCCGCGTTCTTCATGAACAGCTTGAGGCCGCCGCCGACACCCGTCACCAGATTGCCCAGGAAGCCGATCGGGTCCTTCAGGATCGCGCCGATGGCGGACACCGCCTTGCGGAGTACGCCCATCAGCATCCGGCCGAGTTCGATGATCGTCTTGATCACGCCGCCGATGGCATCCGCGGCCTTGGCCACCAGGCCCTTGTTCTTCTCCTTTTCCTGCGCTATCTCCTCATCGACCGACTTCACCGCGTCGGTGTACTTGGTGGCCAGGGTGTCGACCAGTTCGGTGCCCTTGTCGTCGACGCTTTCCTTGAGTTCGTCGAATTTTCCGGCGAAGTCGGTGGCGGCCTCCCGGCCGATGGCCTTCAGATCCGCGGGCAGCTTGTCCACGGCCGCCTTCAGTTCCTTGCGGCCGGTCGCGATGCGGTCCTTGGCGCGCTTCAGCTCGGCTTCGACGGTGTCGGCGATCTCGGAGATGATCCGGTCCATCGCCGCCAGATAGCCGTCCTTCGCGCGCTCGTATATCCGGTTCGCCTCTTCGGGCAGGCCCGCGAACAGGTCGCGCACCCAGCGGGCCTTGCCGGTGAGGCCGCTGTAGCGCGCGTCCTTGTAGCGGCGCATGCCCTCTTCGTGGTCGGCGGTGAAGCGGTCCCGGGCGCGCTTTTCCTTCGTGGCGAACTCGTCATCGACCTTCTTGTCCAGATCCGTGAGGATCTTTTCCACGTCGGACTTCGTCTGGTCGAAGACCTTCTGCAGAAGTTCGGTGACCTGTTTGCGCTTGTCCTCGTCCTTGGATTTCGTACCGGCCTTGCCCGTGCCCACCTGCCGGCCCGTCGCCACGCGGGTCGCGTGAATGCCCGCCATCGCGGCCGGACCACGGGTGGCGGCGGTGTTCTTGACCTGGGCGAGTTCGCGGGACTCTTCGGCGCGCAGTTTCCCGGGGGCGGTCGCCGAATGCGCCTCCATGGTCTTCTTGTCTTTGACCGCCGCATCGAACTGCGGCTCGCGGGAGTTCTGGAACGCCAGTTGGCCCTCGGTGACCTTCGCCTCGGCCATCTGCCGTTCGACCTGCTCAGGACCGGCCGACAGGTCCGTGGCCGACGGAGGCAGGCGGTCGGGGGCGGCCTGGTTCGGGTTCGGCGCGCCCGGCCTGCCGGGCACCTGGTCCGGGGCCATCGGGACGACCTGCTTGGCGTCCGGCGCGGGCTGCGGTACCTGGGCTGTGGTGTCGGCGATCTCGCGCGCGGAGGCGTCCTTGCCCTCGCCGACCTTGCCCTGGACCTCGGTCCTGACCTCGTCGGCCTTGCCCGATTCGCTGAACTTGTCCGCCTCGTCGAGGTTCTTCGGGGCCCGGTCCGCGACCGCTTTTCTGACCGCCTCGATGAACGCCTGCTTGTCGAACTCCTTCGGCCGGGCGGCGTCCATGTCCTCGGCGTGCGCCGCCTTGCCGCGCGCCTCGCGGTCATCGGCGGGCGGCTCGGCCGCGGCCTGTGCCGAACCGGCCTCCACGGTGGCGGGCGGGTGGCTGGAGCCGATCGCCTTCTTCTTGGCGGTGACGTCTTTCTTCAGCGCCTGGAATTTCGGGTCCGCGCCCGGCGAACGCGGGCCTGCCTTTTCCTTCCCGGCCCCCTTTTCGGGGCGCTCCGCTTTCTCGGGCAGGTCCTTTTTCTCCGGGCCCTGGGCGGCGGGAGCCCTGGCCTTCGGGCCGACCGGCCTGGCCGGTGGCGGCTTTCTGACGGCGGGAATAGCCGCGGCCTGGTACGCGATGGCCTGGTTGCCCGCCAGGTTCTGCCCGGCCAGCAGCATCCGCCCCGTCCACCCGGACGGCTGCGGCTTCGCGTCCCGTGGCAGACCGCCCAGCGCCGCCGCCATTGCGGCGTTGCCGACGTGGGAGCGTGCGCGCACGACGTCCGCCGTACTGCGCTCCATCGCCGGCCGACCGGCGGACCGGCGCGCGTCCACCATCGGCGACACGGACGACGTGCGCGGTTTCGGCAGGCGCGTCTTCTCGGGACCGGGCATCCAGCGCCTTTTCTGGTCGGCTCCACCTACCAGGACGCAACAGGATGACATCGGGCACGTCGCGGCACCGCGTTCACGGCGTCGCACGAACGTCGCCGCCGGTCGATTCGACGTCCCGGGCCGGTTCGCGTCTCCCGTCGCACGCGAACCGGCCCGGGTCGTTCAGCCATTAAGCGATGCGCCCCCGGTACTCGACCGGGCCCTCACCAGGGAACCGGGCCGTTCCCTCGAACCTGCTGCCACCGTCGAAGAAGGTCACCGAGCCACTGCCCTCGTCGCCGCTCCACGTGACGGTGGTGCCCGTCGAAGGCCGGCCGTCCGCCGGGACGACGTCATTGCGGTTGGCGATACTGATGGTCAGCGGCCGGTCCGGCTGCCAGCCGCCACCGCCCGTGTGAATTTCGGTGTTGTACCTGGCCATTGCTCTCCTTCGCTCGACATCGAGATGAAGGCGCGCCCGATGACCGCGACCGCCTGCGTTCACGGCTATTGTCTCCTCACCCCGCTTCTTCGTAGAGTTACTAATGGATCTCTCAGGGTGAGGATGATGTGACGCCTGTGGCGATTGATACGCATGTGCGGCGGCGTCCACAGGGCCTTGCCGTAGGTGAGGATCTGGGCCCCATCCACCGTGAAGGTGCCGAAGTAACCCGCCGGACATGCAGATCTTTCCTGAGACGTCACGGGAAAACGTGGGTTGAATCCCCTCGCTCGGGCAGGGTTAGAGCATGCGGGACAACACGGAGCTTGACCGGCTGGCGGGTGGCGCGCACCACGATCCCCATTCCATCCTCGGGGCTCACCCCGGCCCCGGTGGGGTGACGTTCAGGGCGCTGCGACCGCTGGCGGAGCAGGTCGAGGTGGTGCTGGAGGGCGGCGCGCGGCATGCCATGCGGCATGTGGCGCACGGGGTGTTCGAGGTCGTCGTGGGCGGGCTGGACAAGATCCCGGCCTATCGGCTGAGCGTGAGGTATCCGGGCGGCGAGCCGTACGAGAGCGGCGACCCCTACCGGCACTGGCCGACGCTCGGCGAGGTGGACCTGCACCTGATCGGGGAGGGCCGGCACGAGCGGCTGTGGGAGGTCCTCGGCGCGCGGGTGATCCGGCACGACGACGAGGACGGCACCGCGTTCTCGGTGTGGGCGCCGAACGCGCGCGGGGTGCGGGTCGTCGGCGATCTCAACCACTGGGACGGTTCGGGGCATCCGATGCGGTCCCTCGGGCGGTCCGGGGTGTGGGAGCTGTTCGTACCCGGCGCGGCGGCGGGCGAGCGGTACAAGTTCGCGGTCCTCGGGGTGGACGGCGTCTGGCGGATGAAGGCCGACCCGATGGCCCGGCGTACCGAATGCCCGCCCGCGACCGCCTCCGTGGTGGACGGCTCGGCCTACGCCTGGCGCGACGACCGGTGGATGCGCGAACGCCCGTCGCGGCGGACGCTCGCCGAGCCGATGAGCGTCTACGAGGTGCACCTGGGGTCGTGGCGGCCCGGACTGTCCTATCGCGAGCTGGCCGTGCAGCTTGTGGAGTACGTCCGGGACATGGGTTTCACGCATGTGGAGTTCCTGCCGGTGGCCGAGCATCCGTTCGGTCCGTCGTGGGGGTACCAGGTCACGTCCTACTACGCGCCGACGGCGCGGTTCGGCTCACCCGACGACTTCCGCCATCTGGTGGACGAGCTGCACCGCGCCGGGATCGGGGTGCTCCTGGACTGGGTGCCCGCGCACTTCCCGATGGACGACTGGGCGCTGGCCAGGTTCGACGGCACGCCCCTGTACGAGCACGCCGATCCCTTCCGGGGCGAGCATCCCGACTGGGGCACGTACGTCTTCGACTACGGACGTGCCGAGGTGCGTAACTTCCTGGTGGCCAACGCGTTGTACTGGCTGAAGGAGTTCCATGTGGACGGCCTGCGGGTCGACGCGGTCGCCTCGATGCTCTACCTGGACTACTCCCGCCGCGAGGGCGAGTGGACCCCCAACATCCACGGCGGCCGGGAGAACCTGGACGCGGTGGAGTTCCTCAAGGAGATGAACTCCGTCTGCTACCGCGAGGCCCCGGGGATCGTGACGATCGCGGAGGAGTCCACGGCGTGGCCGGGGGTGTCGCGTCCGGCGTACCTGGGCGGGCTCGGGTTCGGCTTCAAGTGGAACATGGGCTGGATGCACGACACGCTCGCGTACCTGCGGCACGAGCCGGTCTTCCGCCAGTACCACCACCACCAGATGACCTTCTCCCTGATGTACGCGTACTCGGAGAACTTCGTGCTGCCCCTCTCCCACGACGAGGTGGTGCACGGGAAGGGGTCGCTGCTGGGCAAGATGCCCGGCGACGAGTGGCAGCGGTTCGCCAACCTGCGGGCGCTGCTGGCGTTCATGTGGGCGCATCCGGGCAAGCAGCTGCTGTTCATGGGCGGGGAGTTCGGCCAGGGTTCGGAGTGGTCGGAGGAGCGCGGCCTGGACTGGTGGGTACTCGACTTCGACGTCCACAAGGGCGCGCAACTGCTGGTCCGCGACCTGAACCGGATCTACCGCGACACCCCGGCGCTGTGGGAGCAGGACGCCGCTCCGGAGGCGTTCCGCTGGATCGACGCCGACGACGCGCCGGGGAACACGTTCTCGTTCCTGCGGTACGCGCGCGACGGGTCGGCGCTGGCCTGCGTCGCGAACTTCTCGGGGTCGCCGCACGACGACTACCGGCTGGGGCTGCCGTACGGGGGGCAGTGGGAGGAAGCCCTCAACACCGACGCCTACGAGTACGCGGGCAGCGGCATCGGCAACCTGGGCGATGTGCGGGCGGTGGAGTTCTCCCACCACGGGCTGCCGTACTCGGCCCGGCTGCGCGTGCCGCCGCTCGGCGCGGTCTGGCTGCGCCACCCGGGGCCCGCCGAGGAGGCGACCTGACCGGCTGCACTACTATCTGAACGCTCGGCCCTCCGTCAGCGTCACGCGGCGGGGGGTCGAGCCATGTCAGGGGCATGCCGGTCATACGGACACGGTCTTATGTACCTTTCGCCCTTCTCTCCGGGGGAAGATCAGCTTTAGACTCCCAAGCGGATTATGTGCCTCCTTGCCCCCGGAGGAAGTGTGCGGTTCCGACGCGTGGCCGTCTGTTCGCTCCTGCTCGCACTATTGCCCGCCGCCCCTGCGATGGCCGCCGATCCCCCGGCGGAACCCAAGATCGAGATGGGCCTGCGCGCCGAGGCCGAGGCCCGGCCGGTCCGGGCGATCGTGGAACTGCGCGATCCGGCCGCCGCCGCGCCCCTGGCGGAGCGGGCCGAGCGCGCCCCCGGCGCGGAACGTGCCGACGTGGCATTACGGGCGGCGCCCCGCGACCGCCCGTTCATCGTCGTCACGGGCGGCGCCGAGGCGTTGCGGAGCCTCGCGGACGACCCACGGGTGCTCTCGATCCACAAGGACCACGCCTACCCGCCCGCGCTGGCCCAGACGATCAAGGTCATCGGGGCCGACCGGGCGCACGCCGAGGGCGTACAGGGCACGGGCACGGCCGTGGCGGTACTGGACACCGGGGTTGATCGCGACCATCCGGCGTTCGCGGGCAGGATCGTCGCGGAGGCGTGCTTCTCGGCGACCGGCGAGGAGGGCATGACGCTCGAATCGCTCTGCCCCGACGGGCAGGACACCCAGATCGGGCCGGGCGCGGCCGACGCCGAGACGGCCCGATGCCTAGAGGGCGGCGTCAACCTGTGCGACCACGGCACCCATGTGGCCGGGATCGCGGTGGGCGCGGCGGCGGCCGGGGCGCCGGGGCCGGGGGTCGCGCCGGGCGCGAACCTGGTCGCCGTACAGGTCTTCAGCAAGGCCCACGACCAGGAGACCTGCGGAATCCCTGGGACCTGCCTGCTCGCCTTCGAGTCCAGCCTGCGGCTGGCGTTCGACCACCTCGGTACGCTCGCCGCCGCGCACCGGATCGCGGCGGTGAACCTGAGCGTCGGCGGCGGCCCGTCCGACACCGCCTGCGACGACACCGAGGAGGGGCGGAGCCTCAAGCCGAAGATCGACGCGCTGCTCGGACAGGGCGTACCGACGGTGGCGGCGGCGGGCAACGAGTCGTTCGAGGGCGCGGGGTTCCCCGGGTGCATCTCCTCGGCGGTGACCGTGGGCGCGACGGACGACGCCGACGCCATCGCGCCGTTCTCCAACCAGGGGGCGCTGCTGGACCTGTTCGCGCCCGGCGTGGACGTGACCTCGGCGGTCCCCGATGACACCTACGCGACCTACAGCGGCACCTCGATGTCGGTCCCGCATGTGGCGGGGGCGCTGGCGCTGCTGCGCCAGAAGTTCCCCGGCGACTCGGGGGCGGCCCTGGTGGAACGGCTGAAGGCCGCGGGGCGCAAGGTCGTCTACGGTACGGTCACCACGCCGCGGATCGACGTCCACGCGGCCCTCACCGGTACCGAACCCTCCCCGCCGGTCACCCACTCCCCCGTGGAACCGGCCCCCGAGCCCGAACCTGAGCCAGAACCGGCACCAGAACCGGAGCCCGCGCCGGAGCCGGAACCCGAGCCTGAGCCTCAGCCTCAGCCCGGCCCGACCACGGACCCGCCGGCGCCACCGGCCCCCGAGCCGACGCCCGAGGTCACCGTCACCGTGACGGTCACGGTCACGCCCGCGCCCAAGCCGCGCCCCGCCCCGGCGGTGTGCACGCGCGGCAAGGCCAGGACCGCGCTCACCGCCGCCGCCTGGGCCGCCGAGACCCGCAAGGGCGGCCAGAGGGTGACCGACGCGACGCTCGCCTGCTACCTGAGCCTGGTGAAGCGGGCCAGCAAGGTCTTCCCCGAGGTCGCCAAAATGTCCACGCCGTCCTCCGCGGGCAAGGTACTGCGGTCCAAGGCCAAGGCGGGCCGGGCGGCGCTGGACCGCGAGCTGCTGGCCGCGTGGCTCAACTGGGCGTACGGCGCGCGCAACACCACCGCGAAGATCACCGGCTCCACCACGCTGAAATCGGCGCTGACCACGGCCGAACGGCGGCGGCTGAGCGGGAAGGCCACCTCCGCCCAGCTCACGCGATCCATATCGACGCTCAGGAAACATGTGAACAGGTAGATAAGGCAGATAAAGGCAGATACAGGTAGATGTCGGGGCGTGGCCGTGGGGTTCGTCCACAGGCCACTCGTTCATCCACAGGCGAGCGCTCGGCGAGCGCTCGACCGCACGTAGTCGCTTAGGGTGGGGCTCATGGACGCGAGCAAGGCGATCATCGAAACCGTCGACCGGCTCCGGCAGCGTCGCACCGCGCCGCTGGTCCTGGAGCTCGACCTCACCGAGGGGGTCACCGAGGGCCCACCGGCCGATCCACTGAGCGCCGTGCTCTCCATGCGCCGGGCCCGCCTCACCGACCTGCTGTCCGGCCTCCGGCGCGCGGCGGCCGACTCCAGGGTCAAGGCGCTGGTCGTCAAGGTCGGCGGCCGGCCGCTCGGGCTCGGCACGGTCCAGGAGCTGCGCGCGGCCATCACGCGCTTCCGGTCCTCGGGCAAGCTGACGGTCGCCTTCGCGGAGAGCTTCGGCGAGTTCGGCGCGGGCACGGTGCCCTATTACCTGGCCACCGCCGCCGAGCGGGTCTACCTGCAGCCGTCCGGCGACCTCGGGCTGACCGGCATCGCCATGGAGCAGCGCTTCCTGCGCGGCGCGCTCGGCAAGGTCGGGGTCGAATACCAGCTCGGCCAGCGGCACGAGTACAAGACCGCGGCCGACATGTTCACCCAGGAGCGGATGACCGAGCCGCACCGCGAGTCGCTGACCCGCATCGCCGGGTCGGTGACCGAGCAGATCGTCTCGGCCGTCGCGGCGAGCCGCAGGCTGGATGAGGCGACGGTCCGCGGGCTGATCGACCAGGGGCCGTTCATCGGCGCCGAGGCGGTGGAGCACGGCCTGGTGGACCGGCTGGCCTACCGCGACGAGGTCTACGACGACGTGCTCGCCGCCGCGGGCGAGGGAGCGCACCTGCAGTTCGTCTCCCGCTACGCCAGGGGCGCGCTGGCCAAGCGGCTGCCCAAGCCCGGCGAGCCGGTGGTGGCGCTGGTGCACGGCAGCGGCCCGATCCGGCTGGGGCGCAGCGGGCGCGGGCCGCTCGGCGGGGGCGGTTCGATGGGGTCCGACACGATCTGCGCGGCACTGCGCGCGGCCCGGCGCGACGAGCACGTCAAGGCCGTCGTCTTCCGGGTCGACAGCCCCGGCGGCTCTTACGTGGCCTCCGACGCGGTGTGGCGCGAGGTCGTGCTGACCCGCAAGACCGGCAAGCCGGTGATCGTCTCGATGGGCGACGTGGCGGCCTCCGGAGGCTACTTCGTGTCCATGGCGGCCGACGTGATCGTGGCCCAGCCCGGCACGCTGACCGGCTCCATCGGGGTCCTCGGCGGCAAGCCGGTGGTCGGCGGGCTGCTCGACCGGCTCGGCGTGGGTGTCGAGACGGTGCGCGAGGGGGCCAACGCGGGGATGTTCTCCACCTCCGAGGCGTTCTCCGAGTCCCAGTGGGAGCGGGTCAACGCCTGGCTCGACCGCATCTACGACGACTTCGTGACCAAGGTGGCCGAGGGCCGCGGCCTCGACCGCGACCGGGCACACGAGCTGGCCAAGGGCCGCGTCTGGACCGGCGCCGACGCCCACGGCGGCGGCCTGGTCGACGAGCTCGGCGGCCTCACCGACGCACTCGCCCTGGCCAGGAAGAAGGCCGGACTCCCCGAAGACGCCACCGTCCGCACCTTCCCCCGGGTCAACCCTCTGGAGCGCCTGCGTCCCCCCGAGTCCAGCGAAGACCGCTCCGCGGCCCTCGCCCGCGTCCGCCTGGAAGCCTGGGGCCCCCTCGCCGGCCTGGCCACCTCCCTCGGCCTCCCCACCTACGGCCCCCTCCAGCTCCCCGGCACCTGGACGATCACCTGACCCACCCCCACGCCCAGGATCGCGTCCCACGGAGTGGCGAGATCGCCAATCGGAGGAAGCCACTACTGATCAACCCCTATCCGCAGAAGGCGCGAAACCCGGCGGCCGGGCACGAAGAGCAGGCGAAGGCCCACGCCCAGGCAGCGCCCCCCGTGCGAACACGTACTCACGCGGTGCGAGGGCACGCGAACGCCAGTCAGGAGAGGGTGTCGGCTGTACCAGTCGAAGTGCGGCGGCGCGTACAACCTAGCGTGCGGAGTTCTGCGGGCCCCGGCCGCAGGGGCTCGACACGGGCAGCCGCCGAGTCAGGCCCGCTCGGAACGTCCCGGCAGGTGCGGCCTGATCCGGTCGGCGATGCCGGCGGACTGACGGTGTCCGGACTTGTACACCTGGGCCCATCGGCTCCGGTCGCCGACGTCCGGCCCGAACGCCTCAAGCGCGGCCCGATCGGGACCGATCCGCACATCGGCCTCAACCGGTGTGGCCGCAAGCAGGTGCCCGATCGGTTCGATGAGGATGAGCGTGCCCGCACCGTCGGCGAGTCGAGCGTTGGAGCCTCCGCCGAGCGCGCCGTCCATGTACCGATGCCCGTCGATGGTGATCGGGACCGCGTAGCCGGGTGCGGCGCTGCTGGCGGCGACGGCTGCGTGGAGCGGGACGCCGCTGTCACGGCTCCAGGCCACCCGCTCGCCGCTTTCGGCGTCCACGGCGGTGATCAGTAGCGGGATGTCGGGCCAGGTCCGGGTGCCGATGAGGTGTTCCATGGCGGTCAGATGCTGTTCCTCCGGCAGCGCGTCAGCCTGCAGGGCGAGCGCGCCGACCTGGCGCAGTGCCTCGTTCGGATCGATGCCGGGCGCGTTGAGGATGTGCAGGACGCGCGGCATCACGGTCGGGTCCCCGGCCCGCCTGCCCGGCGGCGCCGGCGGCAGGTCGGCGACTTCGCCCAGGTCGCGCCCGGCGGACAGGACGGCCCCGGCGATCGCGCCCGCGGAGGTACCGATGAGCAGATCGGCGTCGGCCAGGTCCACGCCCGCCCTGCGCAGCCCCGCCGCCAGGCCGAGGAGCCAGGCGGTACCGACCGGGCCCCCAGGTCCAAGGACGACGGCCGTGGCGGACTCGCCGGCAGTGAGGATGATCATGCCGTGATGCTACAAGCCCACATCTGCCGCCGGCATTGGATCACGATCTGGGGCTAGCGAGCCGCCCACCGCGGCTCAATCCACCGCATTCCCGCCCCAGGGAGCAGGCGATGCCCGGGCGCGGGAAGGGCCGCCAAGGGCGGGGGTCAGGTGGGGAGTGGGCGGTAGCGGCCGCGGAGGCGGATGAGAGGAGAGGCGGAGGGGTCGAGGTAGTCCACGGTCAGCACTTTGGCGATGAACAGAGTGTGGTCTCCGGCCGGGACCACCTTGGTGGTCTCCGCCTCCAGGGCGGCCACGCCGCCCTCTATGACGAGGGCGTCGGTGTGGTCGCCGCGGTGGTGAGGAGTACCGGCCACGAGGAGGCGGGCGCTGGGGCGGCCCGGGGTGGCGAACCTGCTGGCCATGGTCGATTGCCCGGCGGAGAGCAGGCTCACCGCCCAGAGGTCCCTGCGCAGCATGACCTCGCAGACGTAGCCGCCGTTGGCCAGGCTGACCAGCACCAGCGGCGGGTCCAGCGACACCGACATCACCGCCGAGACGGTGACACCGATGTCGTCACGGTCGTCCTGGACCGTGACGACGCCGACTCCGGCCGCCAACTGGGCCATCGCCTCAACGAACTGCGACATCCGCCACCCGACCCCACCGCACTCCCGAACGCGGCCGGCATGCCGAACCCTCGGCCACCACCCGCGTCACCACCTCGATCATTCGCCCGACCGCCCGCCGCAACACCACACCATTACACAGCCGGCAGGATGAGACCCTAGCCGCGGGTCAGGCGATCACCGTCCCCAACCCTGACAACCGGCCCCGCCCCCACTGAACCTTTCTCAACCGATCGCTTGGACCAGCTCAGGGGCGTCTCCGTCGGGCTCGGGCCGGGCCTGATACCGCGGCAGGACGCCTGGTCAAGCGGATATGGCATCTCGCATACCGCCTCTGACCTGGGAACCTGAGGTTGAAAAAGGTTCACTGCACACCAGGGCACGGCCAGGAGATCGAGATGCCATCGGCCATCAGGCTCCACCACGCGCACGGGGGCGATCAAGCACCCGGGACCCCGGCGGTCGTCAGCACGGCGAACCGCCGCAGCCATCATCCGGCCCCGGACACCCAGGCCACAAAAGATCAAGACGACATCGGCCCCCCGGCTCCACCACACAGCCGAGTCCCCAGAACCCCGGCCGTCATCGGCACGGCGAACCGCCGCGGCCATCACCCGACCCGGGACATCTCGACCGCGACCAGAACGCCCGGGCCGCAACGTTCCGCAGGAGAGCCGCCATGTCGTGTGCTCGGACACCCTGATCACGACCGGGCAGCGGGGTGCGCCACACGGCCGAAGGCCGCCGGGTGCCCGGGGCGTCGTGGCGGCGATTCGAGCAGGGCGGTCGGGGCCGGGACGTCTCAAGCTTTACGGGCGGGTATAAGGGCCCAGCGCTCGGCCAGGCCCTTGTCCCCCGCACGTTCTACCGTTGCCCGGGCACCGGCGAAAGGGTCAGACGAGGCCGTTCTGCTTGAGCCATTCGGCGGCCACGACGGCCTCCTCGTCCTTGTTGACGGAGATCTTCTCCATCATCTGGGTGAGGTTCTCGGTGGTCAGCTTGGCAGAGACCGCGTTGAGGGTGCTGGTGATGGTGTCGGACTGGGCGGCCTTGTTGACCAGTGGGGTGACGTTCTGGGCGCCGAAGACGTTCTTGGGGTCCTCCAGCGACACCATCTGGTTGATGATGATCTTGGGGTCGGTGGTGAACACGTTGCCCGCCTGGACGGTGCCCTCCTTGATGGCGTCGGCCGTGGCCGCGCCGGTGGGCTTCCACTCCTTGAATTCCAGGCCGTAGACGTCCTTGAACTGCTGCTGCCTGCGCTCCTTGAACTCCGGCGGCCCGCCCACCGTCATGTCCTTGGAGACCTTGGCCAGGTCTTCGATGCTGGTCAGGGAGTGCTTCTGGGCGGTGTCCTTGGTGACCGTCAGGGAGTCCTTGTCCTCGGCCGGGGAGGACTCCAGCAGCGTGAGCTCGGGGGGCAGTTTGGTGGCGAGGGCGCTGTTGACCTCTTCGGTCGTGGCGGCCGTGGCCTTGGGGTCGAGGTAGGCGAGGAGGGCGCCGTTGTACTCGGGCAGCACGGTCAGGCCGCCGCCCTTGATCTGGTTGTAGACGACCTCGCGGCTGCCGATGTTGGCCTTCTCCTCGACCTTGACGCCCTTGGCGGTGAGCGCCTGGGCGTAGATCGAGCCGAGCAGGACGCTCTCCGGGAAGTCGAAGGAGCCGACGATCGCCTTGCCCCCGCCCGGCGAGCCGCTGGTGGTGGCCGTGGTCGTCCCGCCGCCGGCCAGCGGATCTTGGCCGCCGCAGGCGGACACGGCGAGCATGGCCGTGAGGAACACCGCCACGGAGCCGAATACGCGTCGCATCGTACTGTTTCCTTTCCTAGTGTCATGCGCCAGAAATCCGTCGCAGATATTTAGCGAGGGATTCGAGGATCTCCTCGGCGGTCTTCTTCCACACGAACGGGCGCGGGTTGTCGTTCCACTGGTCGATCCAGGCGCGGATGTCCTTCTCCAGAGCTTGGACGCTCTTGTGCACTCCGCGCCTGATCATCTGATCGGTCAGGAAGCCGAACCACCGCTCCACCTGGTTGATCCATGAGGACCCGGTCGGCGTGAAGTGCATGTGGAAACGGGGATGACCGGCCAGCCACGCCCTGATCGCCGGGGTCTTGTGCGTG
>NZ_QMEY01000044.1 GCF_003315795.1 Spongiactinospora rosea | reverse complement strand
TGAGGTGTGATGCCGAGCCGATTGTGGCGAAGTGGATGATCCTATGCTGCCGAGAAAAGCCTCTAGTGAGTGTGGCGGCGGCCCGTACCCTAAACCGACTCAGGTGGTCAGGTAGAGAATACCGAGGCGATCGGGTGAACTGTGGTTAAGGAACTCGGCAAATTGCCCCCGTAACTTCGGGAGAAGGGGGGCCCTTGCTGGTGACCGGCCTGCGCGGCCGGGTGCTGGTGGGGGTCGCAGTGGCCAGGGGGAAGCGACTGTTTATTAAAAACACAGGTCTGTGCGAAGTCGTAAGACGATGTATACGGACTGACGCCTGCCCGGTGCCGGAACGTTAAGGGGACCGCTTAGTGACTCTTTTGGGGTTGCGAAGGTGAGAACTTAAGCGCCGGTAAACGGCGGTGGTAACTATAACCATCCTAAGGTAGCGAAATTCCTTGTCGGGTAAGTTCCGACCTGCACGAATGGCGTAACGACTTCCCCGCTGTCTCAACCACAGGCCCGGCGAAATTGCATTACGAGTAAAGATGCTCGTTACGCGCAGCAGGACGGAAAGACCCCGGGACCTTCACTATAGCTTGACATTGGTGTTTGGGGCGGCTTGTGTAGGATAGGTGGGAGGCTGTGAAGCGGTCACGCTAGTGGTCGTGGAGCCGTTGGTGAAATACCACTCTGGTCGTTTTGGATGTCTAACCCGCGCCCGTGGATCCGGGTGGGGGACAGTGTCTGGTGGGTAGTTTAACTGGGGCGGTTGCCTCCTAAAGGGTAACGGAGGCGCCCAAAGGTTCCCTCAGCCTGGTTGGTCATCAGGTGGTGAGTGTAAGTGCACAAGGGGGCTTGACTGTGAGACCGACGGGTCGAGCAGGAGCGAAAGCTGGGACTAGTGATCCGGCATCTCTGTGTGGTTGGGGTGTCGCTCAACGGCTAAAAGGTACCCCGGGGATAACAGGCTGATCTTCCCCAAGAGTCCATATCGACGGGATGGTTTGGCACCTCGATGTCGGCTCGTCGCATCCTGGGGCTGGAGTAGGTCCCAAGGGTTGGGCTGTTCGCCCATTAAAGCGGTACGCGAGCTGGGTTTAGAACGTCGCGAGACAGTTCGGTCCCTATCCGCTGCGCGCGTAGGAGACTTGAAGGGGGCTGTCCCTAGTACGAGAGGACCGGGACGGACGAACCTCTGGTGTGCCAGTTGTATCGCCAGGTGCATGGCTGGTTGGCTACGTTCGGGAAGGATAACCGCTGAAGGCATCTAAGCGGGAAGCTTGCCTTGAGATGAGGTCTCCCTCCCACTTTGGTGGGGTA
This sequence comes from Spongiactinospora rosea, assembly GCF_003315795.1. Classification (GTDB taxonomy): domain Bacteria; phylum Actinomycetota; class Actinomycetes; order Streptosporangiales; family Streptosporangiaceae; genus Spongiactinospora; species Spongiactinospora rosea. The sequence goes on along the minus strand of NZ_QMEY01000044.1, from coordinate 35,708 downwards.
AGGCTCCCGGTGGATGACCGGGTTGATAGGCTGGTGGTGGAAGCGTTGTGAGGCGTGGAGCTGACTGGTACTAATAGGCCGAGGACTTGACCACAACAAACACGTCTGCTGTGTGTGGTGCTCGCGTTCACTGTGTGATTCTGAGACTGCAACCAGGCTGCGGTCTGCCCCTCTTCGGAGGGGTGGGTCTGCGCCGGTTGGTGGTTTCGATGTGTTGCGGTGGTTATGGCGGTGGGGAGACACCCGGTTACATTCCGAACCCGGAAGTTAAGCCTGCCTGCGCTGATGGTACTGCACTGGGGACGGTGTGGGAGAGTAGGTCGCTGCCGCACAAATATTGAATAAAGAGAAAAGGGTCCGACACATCGTCATGTGTCAGGGCCCTTTTTTCATGCCCTCGATCAGCTCCCGCCCGTGGGTCAGCGGATTCACCATCGCCCCGGGTCAGTAGGGTTGGTCGTGTGGAGTATCGCGCGGTAGAGCAGGCCATCATGGGGCGCGGCGTCGAGTGGCAGTTCGACCCGACGCTCGATCGGATCGCGGCGTTGATGGATCTTCTCGGCTCGCCGCAGCGCTCCTACCCCGTCGTGCACCTGGCCGGCACCAACGGCAAGACCAGTACCGCGCGCCTGACGGAGAGCCTGCTGGCGCGGCGCAACCTGCGCGTGGGCCGGTTCACCAGTCCGCATCTGACCTCGGTGCGGGAGCGGATCTGCGTGGACGGCGCCCCGCTGTCGGAGGAGCGGTTCGTCGAGGTGTACCAGGACGTCCTGCCGTACATCGAGATGATCGACAAGCAGGTCGGCAAGGTCTCGTTCTTCGAGACGCTGACCGCGATGGGGTTCGCGGCGTTCGCGGACGCGCCGGTCGACATCGCGGTGATCGAGACCGGGATGGGCGGCACCTGGGACGCGACGAACGTCGTGGACCCGGCCGTGGCCGTGATCACGCCGATCTCCCTGGACCACACCGACTACCTGGGCGACGATGTCGCGACCATCTCCGAGGAGAAGGCCGGGATCATCAAGTCGCACATCACGGCCGTGCTCGCGCAGCAGGACGTGACCGCCGCCGAGGTGCTGATGCGCAGGGCGGCGGAGGTGGAGGCCGTCGTGGCGCGTGAGGGGCTGGAGTTCGGGGTGCTGGGCCACGAGGTGGCGCTGGGCGGCCAGCTTCTTCGGTTGCAGGGGCTCAAGGGCGTCTATGAGGACGTCTTCCTCCCCCTGTACGGCGCGCACCAGGCGAGCAACGCGGCCTGTGCCCTGGCGGCAGTGGAGGTCCTGACCGGCGGTGACGACCCGCTGGACCCGGAGCTGGTACGTCAGGCGTTCGCCACCGCCTCCTCGCCGGGACGGCTGGAGGTGGTCCGGCGCGGCCCCACCGTCCTGGTGGACGCCGCGCACAACCCCGGCGGCATGCAGGCGGCCATCGAGGCGGTCGAGGAGTCGTTCGACTTCGCGCGCCTGATCGGCGTCGTCGCCGTGATGGCCGACAAGGACATCAGGGGCCTGCTCGAGTTGCTGGAGCCGGTCCTGGCGGAGATCGTGGTTACCCGCAACTCGTCCCCCCGCTCGATGGAACCCGCCGAGCTGGCGGAGCTGGCGGAGGGCCTGTTCGGCACGGACCGGGTGCGGGTCGCGGCCAGGCTCGACGACGCCATCGACACGGCGGTGGGGCTGGCCGACGAGGATGGCGAGTTCGGTGGCGCGGGGGTGCTGATCACCGGTTCGGTGGTGACGGCGGGAGACGCCAGGCACCTGCTGCACGTGGAAGGCGCGTGAGCGGGCCGGGCAGGTCGTGGGCGGGCAGTGGTCGGAAGCGATGACAGGAGGGATGCCGTGGCAGGCAAGACGTTCCAGGTGACGCCGGGCATGCGGCGGTTGGGCTCCACCGTGCTGACCATGGAGGCGATCGTGGTGGCCCTGACCGCGCCGGTGGCGATCAACCTGAACGGCACGCCGCCGGGCACCGCGCTGGCGGTCGGTCTCGGCGTCGCCGCCGCGTGCGTGGTGGCGGCGGGGCTGCTCAAGCGGCCGTTCGGATACATCTTCGGGAGCGTGCTCCAGGTGGTCGTGATCGCCACCGGATTCCTGGTGTTCCCGATGTTCTTCCTCGGTGTGATCTTCGCCGCACTGTGGATAACGGCGATATTCGTCGCTCGCCGTGTCGAGGGCGTGACTTCACGCTAAAGTCGGCGGACATGGCCGACCCCCTCACTGAGCGATCCCAGGCGGCGACCGGCGGACCTTCGACGACGAAGGCGACGCAGACGACGACCCGCGCGCGTGACCCGCGCGTCTCCCGCGTCCACGACGTGGTGCTCGGGCTGCTCGTCCTGGTCGCGATCCCGCTGGCGATCGTCGCGGTGCCCAACACGATATCGGTGGTCTCCGCGCTGCTGCCGCCCGGAGTACCGGCCGCCGATATGGTCCGCGCCCACGGGCTCGCACTGCCCGCGATGATGCTGACCGTGCCGTTCGCCGTGGTGCTCGTGCGCCGCGTGCCCGCCGCGCCCGTCCTGGTCGGCGGGCTGACCGTGCTCGCGGTCGCCGATGTGGCGGGCGGGTTCGCCGGTTCGCCGATGCTCGTCGGCGTACTGCGCGCCCTGCACGGCGTGGGGGCGGGCCTGCTGGTGCCCGCGACCCTGGTGGCGGTGCGGGAGCGTCCCGCGCCGCTGCGCGCGCTGTGGGCGGCGACGCTCGCGGTGAGCATGCTCGGCGCGCAGGCGCTGGCGCTGTGGCCGCTCGACGACGTGACCGCGTGGCAGGTGGCCCTGCAGCCGTACCCGATGCCGACCGGCATCGCGCTGGCGCTCGCCGCCGTCCACATGATGCTCCGGATGCGGGCCGACGGCGCCCGGCCGCCCCAGGACTCCGCCGAGCCGGGCCGGCACGCGCGCGCGTCCACGGCGGCGCATGCCAAGCCGGTGCGGCGCGGGCTCGCGCTCACCGTGGCGCCGGCCGCGGCGATCGCGGTACTGGCGTTCGCGATCTCCAACTCCTGGCCGGTGCCGGTGGTGCTGCTCGCGTCCCTGCTGGGGCTGGTCGCGCTGCTCGTCGTGGCCTCGCTGGGCGGCGCGCGCCCGGCGGCCTACGTCATGGTGGCCGTGGGGGCCGTCGTGCTGCCCACGGGCGCGCAGGTGACCAACATGGAGCTGGGCGGCCTGGGCGGGCCGGGCCTGTCCGGGCTGTGGCCCGCGTTCGCGCTGACCGCCGTGGTGGCCGTGGGCGCGGCCTGGGCGGTCGCCAGGGTGCGTCCGCCCCTGCCGGTGATGCTGGGCGAGGCGGGGCTGGTGGCGCTGGTGGCCGGGCTGTGCGCGGTCTGGCGGCTGGTGCCGATCGAGCAGGGGATCATCCTGCTGCTGCCGTTCGCGTTGATCGCGGCGGGCGCGGCGGTCGCGCTCACCGCCGCGCTGTCCTCGGCCGGCACGGACGACGCGCTGTTCGCGCTGTCGCTGTGCTTCCCGGCGATGCTGGCGGGGTTCCTGCTGGGCAGCGGCATCCAGTTGCCCGGCCTGCGCGCGGCGACCTCACAGGAGGGACTGGCCGACGCGTTCCTGTCGGCTCTGGACCTCTGGACGCTGACCGCCGGGCTGCTGGTGGTGGCCGTGATCCTGCTGGCCGCCTTCCTGGCGCGGCGCGAGCCGTACGCCGGAGACGTCGCCGACGCGGGCGCGCCCCTGGAGATGCCCGACGAGCCCGGCAGGTCCGACGGCGACGACGCCGAGACGGGTGACCACCTGGCGGTACCGCCGCCCACCCCGTCGCCGGAAAGCGGCGGATCGCCGCAAGGACGGTAGGCTTCGCGCATTCACCGCATTCCGCGAGAGATTCCATGGTTGAAGGAGAGACCACAGTGTCCGAGCGCACTCTTGTCCTGATCAAGCCTGATGGCGTGGCGCGTGGGCTGGTCGGCGACGTGATCGGCCGGATCGAGCGCAAGGGCCTCACGATCGTGGCGATGGACCTGCGCACCCTCGACGCCGACACGGCCAAGGCCCACTACGCCGAGCACTCCAGCAAGCCGTTCTTCGACAGCCTGGTGGAGTTCATCACCTCCGGTCCGCTGGTGGCCATGGTGGTCGAGGGGCCGCGGGCGATCGAGGCGTTCCGCGGGCTGGCGGGCCTGACCGACCCGGTCAAGGCCGCGCCCGGCACGATCAGGGGCGACCACGCGCTGGAGATCGGCGAGAACATCGTGCACGGCTCCGACGCGCCCGAGTCCGCCTCCCGGGAGATCAAGATCTTCTTCCCCGACCGCTTCTAGCGGCCCGCACACGCGACGAGGGCGCCGTCTCCGGCGCCCTTTTTGCGTTCCAGGGCCTGATCCGCCGCTCGATGGCCGGGGCGGCAACGCTGGAAAGTTTTCCCGGGGGCGGGGCGGCCTTTGCGGTTGACGGTGGGTACGTCACGTTACGATGCGAATGCGGTAGGTGACCGTCCGCTGATCGATGCACGGAAGGCTCGGCGTCCCCATGGGTAGCAAGCTCGCTCTTTTCGGCCGTGACATGGCCGTCGACCTCGGCACGGCGAACACGCTGGTGTACGTCCGGGGCCGCGGCATCGTGCTGAACGAGCCCTCCGTGGTCGCCCTCAACACCATGACCGGCAAGATCGTCGCGGTCGGCGTCGAGGCCAAGCGGATGATCGGCCGTACGCCGGGCAACATCCTCGCCGTCCGCCCGCTGAAGGACGGCGTGATCGCCGACTTCGAGGTCACCGAGCGGATGCTGCGCTACTTCATCCAGCGGGTGCTCCGCCGCCGCCACTTCGCCAAGCCGCGCATCATCGTCGCCGTGCCGAGCGGCATCACCAGCGTGGAGCAGCGCGCGGTCAAGGAGGCCGGCTACCAGGCCGGGGCCAGGAAGGTCTACATCGTGGAGGAGCCGATGGCCGCGGCCATCGGCGCGGGCCTGCCGGTGCACGAGCCGACCGGCAACATGGTGGTCGACATCGGCGGGGGCACCACCGAGGTGGCGATCATCTCCATGGGCGGCGTCGTGACCAGCCAGTCGATCAGGGTCGGCGGTGACGAGCTGGACCAGGCGATCATCACGTTCGCCAAGAAGGAGTACTCGCTGATGCTGGGCGAGCGCACCGCCGAAGAGATCAAGATGGCCATCGGCTCGGCCTGCGAGCAGCAGGACGAGGGCCACGCCGAGGTGCGCGGGCGCGATCTGGTCAGTGGCCTGCCCAAGACGGTCGTGGTGTCGGCGCACGAGATCCGCAAGGCCACGGAGGAGTCGATCAACGCGATCGTCGACGCCGTGAAGTCCACGCTCGACCGCTGCCCGCCGGAGCTGTCCGGTGACCTGATGGACCGCGGCATCGCCCTCACCGGCGGCGGCGCGCTGATCAGGGGCATGGACGAACGTCTGCGCGACGAGACCGGCATGCCCGTCCACCTGGTGGACAACGCCCTCGACTCGGTCGCGCTGGGCACCGGCAAGTGCGTGGAGGAGTTCGAGGCGTTGCAGCAGGTGCTCGTGCCGGAGCCACGGCACTGATGCGCGACACCCGCCGCACCCGGCTCGTCCTGACGCTGCTGCTGGCCACCGCCCTGGTGCTGATCACCGTCGATCACCGCGCGGGGGCGGGCTCGCCGCTCGGCGCGCTGCGCACCGCGGGCGCGTCCGTGTTCGGTACGGCCGAGCGGGCCGTGGCCGGGGTCACCCGTCCGGTCGGCGACTTCTTCGCGGCGCTGGCGTCCGCGCCGTCCGCGCGCCAGAGGGTCGCCGAGCTGAGCGCGGTCAACCAGCGGCTGCGCGGCGAACTGGCCGCGCACCGGCTGGACCAGGGCAGATCGGCGGAGCTGCGGTCCATGCTCGGGCTCGCCGGGCGCGGCGAATACAAGATCGTTTCAGCGAACGTCATCGCCAGGCGTGGCCTGCCCGGGTTCGAGGACGCCGTCGAGGTCGACGCGGGCACCACCGACGGGGTGCGCCCGGAGATGACCGTGATCAACGGTGACGGGCTGGTGGGCAGGGTCGTCCAGGCGGGGCCGACGACGTCCACGGTGCTGCTGCTCAGCGATCCGGCCTCGGCGGCGGGCGCGCGGCTGGAGGGCGGCAGGGAGATCGGGGTGGTGCACGGCGTCGGCGAGACGGGGAGCCTGGTGCTGTTCCGGCTGCTGGACTCCACGGCTCCGATCGCGGCGGGCAGCCGGATCGTCAGCTTCGGGTCCCAGCGCGGCGTGCCGTACGTCCCGGGGGTGCCGCTGGGCGTCGTGGAGCGGGTCGAGGCCACGCCGGGGGAGCTGACGCGGGTGGCGTACGCGCGGCCGTACGCGGACCTGTCGGCGCTCGACGTGGTGGGCGTGGTGGTCCAGGGGCCGCCGCGCGACCCGCGGGACGCGGTGCTGCCGCCGCGCCCGGCCGAGGCCGGGCAGGTGCCGGACACCGCGAAGGACCGCAAGGCCAAGCGGGCGCGCTCCGGCGAGCGGGACGGCGCGCCGGCGACGCCGGAGGCGGAGCCGCAGCAGGGCGCGGGCACCGCCGAGGGCGAGCGCCGGGAGCCGGTACGCCGGCCGCGCGGTCGCCGGGGCGACTCGCCGTTCGGCGGCGAACCGGGCCGCGGTACCGAGCAGCGGTTCCCCCACCGCAACCGGCCCTTCGACCGGCCGCTCGATCGTCCCCTGGACAGACCACTCGATCGGCCACTCGATCGGCCACTCGACCGGCCGCTGGGGCAGGCCGGGCCACAGGACCCGGCCGAGGAGCGTCACCCCATGGTGACCGACTGGCGGGGGCGGCCCCTGGACGAGGTGGGAGCGCAGTGACGGCACGGGCGGCGCGGAGGCGGTCCGGCCGGGGGCGGAGGTGTCGCGATGGTGGCGGGGGTGCTCGTGGTGGCCGCGGTGCTGGTGCAGCTGACGCTGCTCAACCGGCTGACGCTGCCCGGGGGTGAGGCGCCCGACCTGGTGCTGCTCGTGGTGGTGGCGTGCGGGGCGCACCGGGGGGCGACGGCGGGCGCGTTCGCCGGTTTCGGAGCCGGGCTGGCCGTGGACCTGCTGCCGCCGGTCCACCATGTGGCCGGTCAGTACGCGCTGGTGTTCTGCCTGATCGGCTTCGTGGTGGGGCGGATGGTCGAGCGCACGTCCGCCGCCGTGGTGCCCGCGGCCGTCCTGGCGGCGGTGGCCGGGCCGCTGCTCGCCGCCGGGGTGGCGGCGCTGCTCGGCGTGCCGGGGATCACCGGCGCGGTCCTGCTCTCCCGGCTGCCCGGGGCCGTGGTCTGCAACCTGCTGACCGCGCCGCTGGTGGTCTGGGGCGCCGGGCGGCTGCTCGGCGGCAGGCGCGGCGAACAGCCGGTACGGCACGCGCTGCGCGCCGCGGGCGGCACGAGGGGGGCGGTGTCATGACGAGGATCCGCGTCCGCCTGCTGATCGTCCACGTGCTGGTGCTGTCGGTCCTGGCCGTGCTCGCCGTGCGCCTGTGGCAGGTGCAGGTGGTGCGCGGCGCCCAGTACGTCTCGGCGGCGACGGAGACCCGCACCCGCGACGTCATGGTGCCCGCCGTACGCGGCCAGATCCTGGACGCCAACGGCAGGCCCCTGGTGCGCAACCGGACCGCCCTGGTGGTCTCGGTGGACCGCACCGCGCTCTACCGCATGCGCGACGGCGGCCACGCCGTCCTGCGACGGCTCGCGAGCGTGCTCGACCAGCCGGTGCAGGCGCTGCGCGACCGTATCCGCTCCTGCGGGCCGGGCGTCACCCGGCCGTGCTGGCCCGGCTCCCCGTACCAGCCGATCCCGGTGGACGAGGGCGTCTCGACCCGGCAGGCGCTGCAGATCCTGGAGCGGCAGGAGCAGTTCCCCGGGGTGACCGCCGAGGTCCAGGCGTTCCGCGAGTATCCGATGGGCAGCGCCGCCGCGCAGATGCTCGGCTACCTCCAGCCGGTCACGCAGGAGGAACTGGACCGGCGCAAGGGCATCGCCGACGCCTTTTCCGGCGTGGACCTGGTGGGCCGGGACGGCCTTGAGTCGGTCTACGACGAGGCGCTGCGCGGCGTGCCCGGCCTGCGCAGGGTGCAGGTCGACCGGCTGGGCAAGGTCCTCGGCGTGGAGCGCCAGGTGGCGCCGGTCCCCGGCGACACGCTGATCACCAGCATCGACTCCAAGGTGCAGCTCATCGTGGAGAAGGCGCTGGTCAACGCGATGAAGAAGGCGCCCAAGGCGGACGGCGCGGCGGGCGTGGTGCTCGATCCGCGCAACGGGCGCGTACTGGCGCTGGCCAGTGCGCCGACCTATGACCTCGGCGTGTGGAGCGGCGGCATCTCCGAGGCCGAGTACCGCGGCCTGCTGTCGGAGAAGTACGGCAAGCCGCTGGTCTCGCGGGCCACCAAGGGTGAGTTCGCGCCCGGTTCCACGTTCAAGATCTCCTCGGTGTCGGCGATGCTCGCCGACGGCTACCCGCTGAACGGCAAGTACAACTGCCCGGGTTCGTTCATGGTCGGCGGCCGGCCGTTCAGCAACTTCCGCGGGCAGGGGCTCGGCGTGCTGACGCTGCACCAGGCGCTGGTCAAGTCCTGCGACACGATCTTCTACCGGGCGGGGTTCGAGCAGTGGCTGCGGGACGGCGGCCTGAACCCCAAGGGGCCGACGAAGGAGCCGATGGCCAACACGGCCCGCGACTTCGGCTTCGGCGCGCGGACCGGCATCGACCTGCCGGGCGAGTCCCCCGGGCGGATTCCCGACCGGTCCTGGAAGAAGGAGATGTGGGCCGCCACCAGGGACGACAACTGCAAACGGGCCAAGACCGGCTTCCCCGAGGTGGCCAAGTCCAGCTCCTCGCGCGCGGCGTTCCTCAAGCGGCTGGCCCACGAGAACTGCCTTGAGGGCTACCGGCTGCGCGCCGGTGACGCGGCGAACTTCTCCATCGGGCAGGGCGACGTGCTGGTCACGCCGCTGCAACTGGCCCGGGCGTACGCGGCGCTGGTGACCGACGGCAAGGTGCGCAGCCCCCGGATCGGGTGGGCGCGGGTCCGGCCGGACGGCAGGCTGGTGGAGCGGATCAAGTCCCCGGTGACGGGGAAGCTGCCGATCACCGCCGAGCAGCGGACCTACATCAGGAAGGCGCTGAGCGAGGTGACGTCCGACGGCACCGCGGCGGGGGCCTTCAACGGGTTCCCGATGGAGCAGATCAGGATCGGCGGCAAGACCGGCACGGCGGAGGTGTACGGCAAGGAGGACACCTCGTGGTTCGCGTCGTTCGCGCCCGCGGCCGATCCGCGGTTCGTCGTGGTGGTCATGGTGTCCCAGGGCGGGATGGGCGGCTCGACGGCGGCCCCGGCGGTGCGTGAGATCTACGAGCAGATGTTCGGCATCGCGCCGCAGGGCGGCAAGAAGACCACGCCTGCGCTGCCCGGGATGCGGGCCGCGCAGACCCTGCCGGTGATCAGTCCCGACGGGCTGGTGGCCCGGTGATCGCCCCGGCCGCGCGCGGGCGGGCGCCGCTGCACCGCGCGCCCGGCCCCACCAGGGCGGTGTGGCGGATGGACGCGGTACTGCTGGTGGCGGTGCTGGCGCTGACGGTGATCGGCACGCTGCTGGTGTGGTCGTCCACGCGTACGTGGGCCCCGGGGTCCACCGGCCTGGTCAAGAAGCACGTGCTGAACGTCGCCATCGGGCTGACGCTCTACAGCGTGGTGTCGATGGTGGACCACCGGCTGCTGCGGGCGTACGCGCCGCTGGTGTACGCGCTGTCGCTCGCCGGGCTGGTCGTGGTCATCACGCCGCTCGGCTCGACGGTGAACGGCTCGCACTCGTGGGTGATGCTGGGCGCGGGCTTCGCCGTGCAGCCCTCGGAGTTCGCCAAGCTGGGCCTGGTGCTGCTGCTGGCGATGCTGATGGCCCAGCCCGCCGAGGGCGGCGACCGGCCGCGCGGGCTGGACGTGACGCTGGGGCTGGTCGCCTCGGCCGTGGTCATCGGCCTGGTGATGCTCCAGCCGGACCTGGGCACGGCCATGGTGGTCGGGGTGATCACCGCCAGCGCCCTGGTGGTCGCGGGCGTGCGCAAGCGCTGGATCGCGGGCCTGGGGCTGGCGACGGTGGGGGCGGGCGCGGCGGTGTGGTTCCTTGGGTTGCTGGAGCCGTACCAGGTGGCGAGGTTCACCGCGTTCGTCAGGCCGTCCACCGATCCGCGCGGCGTCGGGTACAACAGCACGCAGTCCCTGAACGCGATCGGGTCGGGGCAGATGTTCGGCAAGGGCCTGTTCGGCGGCGGGCAGACCACCGGGCGGTTCGTGCCCGAGCAGCACACCGACTTCATCTTCACGGTGGCGGGCGAGGAGTTCGGGTTCGTCGGCTCGGTGACGGTCGTGCTGCTGATCGGGGTGGTGCTGCTGCGGGGTGTCCGGATAGCGTGGCAGTGTGAGGATCGGTTCGGCACGCTGGTGGCGGGTACGATCGTGTGCTGGCTGGCCTTCCAGTCGTTCGTGAACATCGGGATGACCGTGGGGATCATGCCGATCACCGGGCTGCCCCTGCCCTTCGTCTCCTACGGCGGTACGGCGACGTTCACGAACCTTGTAGCGGTCGGCCTGCTTCAGGCGATTTACATCCGTGACCGGCGCTTCTAGGGCTTTTTGGGACTGAGAGCCATTCTCATGGTGTGAACATGTGACTCTCACTACCGGCGCGTGCGTCAAGCGAACATCCTGGGAACATACCCGGGTCGGGGGATGAACGCTCGATGACCGAGGAGCCGTGATGCCGGATCGACCGCCCCTCCTCACTGAGGGGCAGGAGGCCGCACTGCGCAACCGTGCGCTGGAGCTGCTGCGCATCGCCTTTCCTGACTACCGGATCGTGTACGGCGGAGGTCGCTGGGCGGCCGCCGCGGCCGGCGACCCGCCGCAGGTGTGGTTCGCCGAGACCCCCGGCAGTCTGTGCGGGCAGTTGTTCACCGCGCAGTTGCACGGGGGCGGCACGATCGTGCCGATGCAAAGTCCACCTCCGGAACCTAAGGAGCAGGCATGACGGTGCGCGGGCCCGAGCGGCGAGGAGGAGACCGGTCCGTGCAGACGTGCGCCGCGATCGTCCGCGAACGCGCGCTCGCCGACCTGCGCGGCGCGCCGCTGAACGCGGAGGTGGCGCACCGGATCGCCGAGGAGGTGCACGCCTGCTGCCCGCAGGCGTCGAGGTTCAAGTGCTTCAGGCTCGCCTGGGGCTGGACCGTCGAGGAGGCCATCGAGCACTTCCACGCGATGTGCGACCGCGACGGCGTACGCAGGCGCGGCCTCACCGAGCGCTCCTGGCGGGAGTGGGAGGCCGGGGCGCGTCCCGACCGGGAGTACACCGACCTGCTGAGCCGGCTGTTCGAGACCGGGCCGGTACAGCTCGGCTTCGCCCGCGACTACACCCCCGACCACGTGCGCGCCGCCACCATGGCCCCGCTCGACCCCATCGCGGCGGCGGCCGACGAGGCCGGTGAGCACGCCGAGCGCGCCGAGACCAGCGAGCTGGGCCCGGCCGCGCTGGAACGCCTGCGCGCCGAGGTCACCTGGCTGGGCAGGCGTTACGTGTGGGAGTCGCCGCTGCCGCTGTTCGTGGAGATGCGCTCGCTGCAAGAACGCACCAGGCGGTCGCTGGAGCGCCGGGTCCACCCCGGTCAGGCCATCGAGCTGTACTTCCTGACCGGCGCCCTGTGCGGCCTGATGGCCAACGTCAGCATGGACCTGGGCCGCCGCGGCCCGGCCGACACCTTCGCCAGGGCCGCCTGGACCTACGGCAGGGTGGCCGGGCACGGGCCGCTGATGGGCTGGGCGCGCGGGATGCAGGCGTCGGTGGCGCTGTGGGACGAGCGCTACCACGACGCCGCGGGTTACGCCGAGGACGGTCTGTCGCACCTGCGGACCGGTTCGGGCGGGGCGCGGTTGCACATGCTGCGCGCCCGGGCCAGTGCCATGCTGTCCCAGCACGACATCGCGGTGGAGTCGCTGGACCGCGCGAGCGAGGCCAGGGAGTCCGGCAGGGACGAGCTGCACGACGAGATCGCGGGCGAGTTCGCGTTCCTGCCCGCCAAACAGCACTACTACGCGTCCGTGACCTGGCTGCACCTGGGCGACAGCGAACGCGCGATCCACGAGGGCCAGGCGTCGCTGGCCGGCTACGCCGCGGGAGGGGACCAGAACCGCTCCTACGGCTGCGAGGCCATGACCCGCGCCCACCTGCTGATCGCCCACCTGCTCGAAGACGACGCCGAGGGCGCCGACCGCGTGGTGGCCCCGCTGCTCGCGCTGCCGCCCGAGCGCCGGATCAGCAGCCTGGCGGTCACACTCGGCACCGGCGGCGAACTGCTCGCCGGACGCCCCGGCGGCCAGAGCACGGCGCGCCGGATCGCAAGCTTCTGCGCCTCAGGGCTGCCCCAGGCGACCCCGGCGCTCAACGAGGGAGTCGGTTGATGACCATAAGCGCTGGGGACGGCGTACTGACCGGCGCCGTCGCGGCGCTGCAACGGGCCTGCCGGGCGGCCGGCCTGGACCCCGCGGGGGCCAGGCTGATGCGCAGCTTCGCCAGTACCGTCTACCACCTGCCCGAGGAGGGCGTGGTGGTGCGCCTCGCCGAGCCCACTCCGGGCAAGTACGACAGGCTGGTGGCCTCCCTGCGGGTGACCCGCTGGCTGGCCGAGCGCGGCTACCCCGCCACCAGGCCGCTCGACGTCAAACAGCCGGTGGCCGAGGAGGGGTTCCTGGTCACCTTCTGGCACCACGAGGAAGACGAGGGCGACCGGCACGACCCGGCCGCGCTCGGCCCGATGCTCCGGCGGCTGCACGACCTGCCGCCGGTCCCGTTCGAGTTGCCGGTGTACGACCCGTTCGGACCAGTGCGGACGGCCATCGCGGCCTGTCGCGTGCTCGGCGTCGGCGATCGGGGCTGGCTGCTCGACCGCTGCTCCGCGCTCGCCGAGACCTACTACGAGCGGCTTCGGTTCACCCTCCCGTACGGGTTGATCCACGGTGACGCACACCGGGGGAATCTGATTCGTGCATCTGGGCGGCTGTTGCTGTGCGACTGGGATTCGGTGAGCGCGGGGCCGCGTGAGATCGACCTGGTGCCGACGTTGCAGGGCGCGCGGTTCGGCTACACGGCCGCGCAGCGCGCCGAGTTCTGCCGGTCCTACGGTCATGACGTGCGCGAATGGGAGGGGTACGCGGTGCTGCGGGACATGCGCGAGCTGCGCACGCTGACCGCGGTGCTGCGCAACGCGCACCGCGACCCGGCCACGGCGGACATCCTGTCCTTCCGGCTCGCCTCGCTGCGCGCGGGGGACGACCGCCAGTGGCAGCCGTTCTAGCCGTTACGCTTGTGGCATGTCCGTCGAGTCTCTGTTTCCGCGCCTGGAACCGCTGCTGCCCAAGGTGCAAAAGCCGATCCAGTATGTCGGGGGTGAGCTCAACTCGACCGTCAAAGACTGGGACGACGCCCAGGTCCGCTGGGCGTTGATGTACCCGGACGCCTACGAGGTGGGCCTGCCCAACCAGGGCGTACAGATCCTTTACGAAATCCTCAACGAGCTGCCCGGCACGCTCGCCGAGCGCACCTACGCGGTGTGGCCCGACCTTGAGGCGCTGATGCGCGCCGAGGGCCTGCCGCAGTTCACCGTGGACGCGCACCGGCCGGTACGCGCCTTCGACGTGCTCGGCGTGTCCTTCGCGACCGAGCTGGGCTACACCAACCTGCTGACCGCGCTCGACCTGGCGGGCATCCCGCTGCACGCCGCCGAGCGCGGCGAGGACGACCCGATCGTGCTCGCGGGGGGCCATGCCGCCTTCAACCCCGAGCCGATCGCCGCCTTCGTCGACGCGGCGGTGCTCGGCGACGGCGAGCAGATCGCCATCGCCATCAGCGAGGTCATCAGGGAGTGGAAGGACGAGGGCCGCCCGGAGGGCCGGGACGGGCTGCTGATGCGCCTGGCCGAGTCCGGCGGGGTCTACGTGCCGAGGTTCTACGACGTGGAGTACCACCCGGACGGCCGGATCAGGCGGGTCGCGCCCAACCGCCCCGGCGTGCCCTGGCGGGTCCACAAGCACACGGTGATGGACCTCGACGAGTGGCCCTACCCGAAGAAGCCGCTGGTGCCGCTGGCCGAGACGGTCCACGAGCGGTTCAGTGTGGAGATCTTCCGGGGCTGCACGCGCGGGTGCCGGTTCTGCCAGGCCGGGATGATCACCCGCCCGGTGCGGGAGCGGTCGATCACCACCATCGGCGACATGGTCCAGAACGGCATCGCCGAGTCCGGCTTCAACGAGGTCGGCCTGCTGTCGCTGTCCTCGGCCGACCACTCGGAGATCGCCGAGGTCACCAAGGGCCTGGCCGACCGCTACGAGGGCACCCAGACCAGCCTGTCGCTGCCCTCCACCCGGGTCGACGCCTTCAACATCGACCTGGCCAACGAGCTGTCGCGCAACGGCAGGCGTTCGGGCCTCACCTTCGCGCCCGAGGGCGGCTCGGAGCGGATGCGCAAGGTGATCAACAAGATGGTGACGGAGGACGACCTGATCCGCACCGTCACCGCCGCCTACGGCCAGGGCTGGCGGCAGGTCAAGCTCTACTTCATGTGCGGCCTGCCCACCGAGACCGACGAAGACGTGCTCGGCATCGCCGACCTGGCCAAGAAGGTCATCAAGGCGGGCCGCGAGGCCACCGGTTCGCGCGACGTGCGGTGCACGGTCTCCATCGGCGGGTTCGTGCCCAAGCCGCACACGCCGTTCCAGTGGGCCGCCCAGTGCGACGCCGACGTCGTGGACCGCCGCCTGTCCGCGCTCAAGGCCGCGCTGCGCGGCGACAAGGAGTACGGCAGGGCCATCGGCTACCGCTACCACGACGGCAAGCCGTCCATCGTGGAGGGCCTGCTGTCGCGCGGCGACCGCAGGGTCGGCGCGGTCATCGAGGCGGTCTGGGCCGCAGGCGGGCGCTTCGACGGCTGGAGCGAGCACTTCTCCTACGAGCGCTGGGCCGCCGCCGCCGAGCGCGCCGGGATCGACCTCGCCTGGTACACCACGCGCGAGCGCGAGGAGAACGAGGTCCTTCCGTGGGACCACCTGGACGCCGGCCTCGACCGCGAGTGGCTGTGGCAGGACTGGCAGGACGCCATCGGAGAGGGCGAGGTGGAAGACTGCCGCTGGACCCCGTGCTATGACTGCGGTGTCTGCCCGACCATGGGAACGGAGATCCAGATCGGCCCCACCGGCCGGAAGTTGCTGCCTCTGACCGTCGTGTGACCCGTCCCGGCCGCACCGGGCGGGAGAGTTTCCGCTGTCAAGCGCTTATCCTGGGATGACAACCAGACCATGGATTGTTGTAAGAAGGGACAACAGCACACTGAAACCTGTTCCTGAAGGGCCACCGCCCGCGCCCGTGGCGCAGCGCCTCCGAGTGCGTTACGCCAAGCGTGGCCGGCTGCGCTTCACCAGCCATCGTGACATCTCGCGTGCCGTCGAACGGGCGGTGCGCCGTGCCGGTATTCCGGTGGCGTTCAGCGCGGGGTTCACTCCCCACCCGAAGATCTCCTACGCGGGTGCGGCCCCCACCGGGGTCGCGAGCGAGGCGGAATACCTGGAGATCGGCGTGACCGCGCCGTGCGAGCCCGAGCGGATCCGAGCGGACCTCGACGCGTCCCTCCCGCCCGGCCTCGACATCCTTGACGTCGTCGCGGCGCACGCCGGCTCTCTCGCCGACCGGCTGGAGGCTTCGGCTTGGGAGATGCGACTTCCCGGGGCCGACCCCGGCCTCGCCGCCGCGGCCGTGGAGAAGTTCCTCGCCGCCGGGCACGTGGAGGTCGAGCGCCTGACGAAGAAGGGCATTCGCCGCTTCGACGCGCGAGGTCCGGTGCTGGTGCTGCGGGCGGCCGATCCGGTGATGGGCGGGTCCTCCGAGGGAACAGGCGGAACAGCAGGTCAGGCCGCCGCACACTCATGTGTCATACTTCACATGGTGGTACGGCACGCTAATCCTGCCGTTCGACCCGACGACGTTCTCACGGCTCTTCGACGTGTGGCAGATTTCGCGCCGCCGGCACCCCCCGAGGTGACCAGGCTGGCGCAGGGGCCGCTCGACGAGAGAACCGGTGAACCCGCCGACCCGCTCGGCCTTGACCGCGACATTTCGCGCGGCGGCGAGGCGGGACCGGTCGGGCATGTCGTCGGCGACCTATAGGACTTTGCCGCCCGCCCGTAAGGGCGGGCGGGCAGCAGCGACGAGAGCTCCTGCGCGGCGCGGAGACGCGCCCGGGAGCTGACGGGAGATTGCCCGCATGCTCGACAACGAGCCCGGCGCCGAGGCCGGCCGGCCCGACGGCGATACAACAGAACACCCACCGACGACGACACCCCGCCGCCGGGCCGCCAGCCGTCCGGCCGGCCCGCCGCCCGAGCCGGAGGAGTCCGGCGTGAGCGTGGCGGCGACCGCCGCGCCGCGCACCCTTCCCGCTTTCGCGGCCGAGCCCGCCGAGCCGGCCGCGCCGCCCGTGGCCCAGGAGGCGCCCGCCGAGGCCCCTGCCGACAGCGCCACCGAGAGCGTCGCCGAGGAGGAGCCGGTCAAGCGCACCCGGCGCCGGACCACCTCGACGGCGACGACCGCGCGCCGCCGTACGACCAAGAAGACCGAGGCTCCCGAGGCCGCCCCTGAGGTGCCCGCCGAGGAGACGGCGGAGGTCCCCGAGGCGCCGGTCAAGCGCCGCCGCACCAGGAAGAAGGCCGAGGAGCAGCCGGCCGCCACGGAACGATCCACCGAGCCCGTGTCCGAGCCCGTGTCCGAGCCTGAGTCCGGGGCGCCCGCCGAGGCCGCGCCGACCGAGGACGACCTGCTCGCGCTGCCCGAGAACGAGCCGCTGGACGACGAACCGGCAGGTGAAGACCTCGACGTGGAGCCGCGCGGGGAGACCGGCCAGGACGCCGATGACGCGGCCGGCCGTCCCGGGCTGTTCGCCGACCCGTTCGGGCTGAGCGCGCACGAGCGGCTGGCGGCAGGCCCGCCCGCGGTGAGCTTCC
Source organism: Spongiactinospora rosea (assembly GCF_003315795.1). Taxonomy (GTDB): domain Bacteria; phylum Actinomycetota; class Actinomycetes; order Streptosporangiales; family Streptosporangiaceae; genus Spongiactinospora; species Spongiactinospora rosea. The sequence goes on along the minus strand of NZ_QMEY01000044.1, from coordinate 18,724 downwards.
AGGCTCCCGCCGCCGTGTTCACCCCGCTGTTCCAGGCCCCCGAGCCCCGTACGGCCGAGCCCGCGCGCCCGGCTCCCCAGCCGGTCGCCGCGGCGCCCGAGGAGGAGCCGGAGGCCGCGGAGGAGCCGCTGCCCGAGCCCGAAGAGGCCGAGACGGCCGACGACACCGACGACGACGTGGACACCGACGCCGACGAGCAGGGCGACGGCGGTGGCCGCCGCAGGCGGCGCAGGCGCGGCGGACGCGGCCGGGGCAAGGCCCGCGACCGCGACGACGCCGACGGCGAGGACACCGAGGCGGCCGAGGCCGAGGACCAGGCCGACGAGGAGTCCGAGGAGACCGCCACCGGTTCGCGCAGGCGCCGCAGGCGGCGCAGGCGCGGCGGCGAGGAGGGCGCCGAGCCGTCCGCCGACGACCCGCCCAACACCGTGGTGCGCATCCGCGCGCCGCGCGCCGGGCGCGGCGGTTCGGTGAGCACGTCCATCGACCAGGTGCAGAGCGTCCGCGGCTCGACCCGCCTGGAGGCCAAGAAGCAGCGCCGCCGCGAGGGCAGGGAGCTGGGCCGCAGGCGTCCGCCGATCATCACCGAGTCGGAGTTCCTGGCCCGCCGCGAGTCGGTGGAGCGGGTCATGGTCGTGCGCCGGACCGGCGGCCGTACCCAGATGGCGGTCCTTGAGGACGGCGTGCTCGTCGAGCACTACGTGGACCGCGAGGCCGGTCAGTCCTACGTCGGCAACGTCTACCTGGGCAAGGTCCAGAACGTGCTGCCCTCGATGGAGGCCGCCTTCGTCGACATCGGCAAGGGCAGGAACGCCGTCCTGTACGCGGGCGAGGTCAACTTCGACACCGCCGGTCTGGAGGGCCAGCCCAAGCGGATCGAGGCCGCGCTCAAGTCGGGCCAGTCGGTGCTGGTGCAGGTCACCAAGGACCCGATGGGCCACAAGGGCGCCCGGCTGACCAGCCAGATCAGCCTGCCCGGCCGCTACCTGGTCTACGTCCCCGAGGGGTCGATGACCGGCATCTCGCGCAAGCTGCCCGACAAGGAGCGCTCGCGCCTGAAGAGCATCCTGAAGAAGGTCACCCCGGAGAACGCGGGCGTGATCGTCAGGACCGCCGCGGAGGGCGCCTCGGAGGAGGAGCTGGACCGCGACGTCGCCAGGCTGTCGGCGCAGTGGGAGAACATCCAGCGCAAGGCCAAGTCCGCCGGGCCGCCCGAGCTGCTGTACTCCGAGCCGGACCTCACCATCCGCGTGGTCAGAGACGTCTTCAACGAGGACTTCTCCTCGCTGGTGGTCGCCGGTGACGTGTGGGAGACGGTGGACGAGTACGTCCGCTACGTGGCCCCGCACCTCGCCGACCGGGTGACCCGCTGGCAGGACGACGCCGACGTGTTCGCCGCCTACCGCGTGGACGAGCAGATCGCCAAGGCGCTGGAGCGCAAGGTGTGGCTGCCGAGCGGCGGTTCGCTGGTCATCGACCGCACCGAGGCGATGACCGTGGTGGACGTCAACACCGGCAAGTTCACCGGCCAGGGCGGAAACCTGGAGGAGACGGTCACCCGCAACAACCTGGAGGCGGCCGAGGAGATCGTCCGCCAGCTCCGGCTGCGCGACGTCGGCGGCATCATCGTCATCGACTTCATCGACATGGTGCTGGAGAGCAACCGCGACCTGGTGCTGCGGCGGCTGCTGGAGTGCCTGGCGCGCGACCGCACCAAGCACCAGGTGGCCGAGGTCACCTCGCTGGGCCTGGTCCAGATGACCCGCAAGCGGGTCGGCCAGGGGCTGCTTGAGGCGTTCTCCACGCCGTGCGAGTGCTGCAACGGCCGCGGGCTGCACATCTCCACGGAGCCCGCCCCGGGCGTCCCGGAGCCGCGCGGCACGCAGGGCAAGATGGCGATCGAGAAGGCCGTCGCGGGCAAGCTGTCGAAGAACGGCGAGGGCTCCGCTGTCGCCGCCGGAGACCAGGCGGGCCGTGATACGGTGACCGATGCGCTTGGTGGCGACCGGGCAGATGACGATCAGGCCGCCCAGGGCACGAGCAGGGGGCGGCGACGCACTCGCCGGGCCGCCAAGCAAGCCGACTAGCGGCCACGATCCGGCCGAGGTCGGCCGGTCCGACGTTCCGCCCGGTTCGACCGGGGCTGCCGATATCCGGTACCCTAGTGAACCGGTGCGTCCGCAGACGCGCCCTGTTCGCGCGCCTACCCGGTTCGTCGGTCCAAACAATTGATGGTGACCGGATGCGGGGCGCAGCATCCAGCGAGCACGAAGCAGAAGGGTTCCGCGGTGTACGCGATCGTTCGTTGCGGCGGCAGGCAGCAGAAGGTCTCCGTCGGCGATGTCCTTGAGGTGGACAGGCTCGCCGGCGAGGTCGGTTCCACGGTCTCGCTGCCGACGATCCTCGTCGTCAACGACGGGGACGTGACCACCGAGGCGGGCAAGTTCACGGTCTCGGCCGAGATCCTGGGCGAGACCAAGGGCCCCAAGATCCGCATCCTGAAGTACAAGAACAAGACCGGTTACAAGAAGCGCCAGGGCCACCGTCAGCGGTACACCCAGGTGAAGATCACCGGTATCGACCAGTCCTGAGTTACGGGAGTTTGCGAGATGGCACACAAGAAGGGCGCGTCGTCCACGCGGAACGGCCGTGACTCCAACGCCAAGCGCCTCGGCGTGAAGCGGTTCGGCGGTCAGCTCGTCAAGGCCGGCGAGATCATCGTGCGGCAGCGCGGCACCCACTTCCACCCGGGCGACAACGTCGGCCGCGGTGGCGACGACACGCTGTTCGCGCTGGCCGCGGGGCACGTGGAGTTCGGCCGCAAGCGCGGCAGGCGCGCCGTGAGCATCGTCGTCCCGCCCGCGGAGTAGATCCGCGCCGGTAGACGTTAAATCCGACAGGGGTGGATCGCCATTCGCGGTCCACCCCTGTTCGTGTCTTCACAGACCATGATGGGAAGCAACAGTGGCCGAGTTCGTAGACCAGGTCGTCCTCCACGTCCGGGCGGGTGACGGCGGGAACGGCTGCGCGTCCGTCCACAGGGAGAAGTTCAAGCCGCTCGGCGGCCCCGACGGCGGCAACGGCGGGCGGGGCGGGGACGTGATCCTGGAGGTCGACGCCAACACCTCCACCCTGCTCGACTACCACCACCGTCCGCACCGCGCCGCCCAGAACGGCCGGCAGGGCGAGGGCTCCAACCGGGACGGCGCGCGCGGCGCGGACCTCGTGCTGCCGGTGCCCAACGGCACCGTGGTCAAGAACGCCGCCACCGGCGAGGTGCTGGTGGACATGGTCGGCGTCGGCACCCGCTACGTGGTGGCGAGCAGCGGGCAGGGCGGCCTCGGCAACGCGGCGCTGGCCTCCACCAAGCGCAAGGCCCCCGGCTTCGCGCTGCTCGGCGAGCCGGGCGACCGGCTGGACGTCCTGCTGGAGCTGAAGACCGTCGCCGACGTGGCGCTGGTCGGCTTCCCCAACGCGGGCAAGTCCTCGCTCATCGCCGCGCTGTCGGCGGCCCGCCCGAAGATCGCCGACTACCCGTTCACCACCCTGGTCCCCAACCTCGGCGTGGTCACCGCGGGCGACACCGTCTTCACCATCGCCGACGTGCCCGGCCTCATCCCCGGCGCGTCGGAGGGCAGGGGCCTCGGGCACGAGTTCCTGCGGCACGTCGAGCGCTGCTCGACCATCGTGCACGTTCTGGACTGCGCCACCATGGAGCCCGGCAGGGACCCGCTGAGCGACTTCGAGGTGATCGAGGCCGAGCTGCACGCGTACGGCGAGCTGTCCGACCGCCCCCGCCTGGTCGTGCTCAACAAGGCCGACGTCCCCGACGCCCGCGAGCTGGCCGAGCTGGTCACGCCGATGCTCAAGGAACGCGGGCTGCGGGTGTTCACCGTGTCGGCGGCCAGCCATGAGGGCCTGCGCGAGCTGTCCTTCGCGATGGGCGAGATGGTGGCCGCGTTCCGCGCCGCCGCGCCCGTGCAGGAGCCGACGCGCCTGGTCATCCGGCCGCGCCAGCTCGGCGAGGAGGGCTTTTCCGTACGCCGGGTCGGCGAGGACACCTTCCAGGTCACCGGCGAGAAGCCGGAGCGGTGGATCCGCCAGACCGACTTCAACAACGACGAGGCCGTCGGCTACCTGGCCGACCGGCTGGAACGCCTCGGCGTGGAGGAGGCGCTGCGCGACGCGGGCGCCACCGAGGGCGCGGAGGTCGTCATCGGCCCGATGGAGGGCGGCTACGTGTTCGACTGGCGGCCTTCGGTCGGCGGCGGCGTGCCGCGCCGGGGTCCGCGCGGGTCGGACAGCAGAATCGGATGACAGCGCGACAGGGAAATGGGGACGGCGAGTGAATGCTGAGCGCGGGGGGCTGCGTACCGCGTCCCGCCTTGTGGTCAAGGTGGGATCGTCGTCGCTGACGACCCCCCAGGGGATGATCGACGGAGACCGCGTCGACGCGCTGGTGGACGTACTGGCCGCGCGCCGGGCCGGTGGCACGCAGATCGTGCTGGTCTCCTCCGGCGCCATCGCCGCCGGGCTCGGTCCCCTCGGCCTGCCCACCCGGCCCCGCGACCTGGCCACCCAGCAGGCCGCCGCGTCGGTCGGGCAGGGCGTGCTCATCGCCCGCTACACCTCCTCCTTCGCCCGGTACGGCCTGCGCGTCGGCCAGGTGCTGCTGACCGCCGACGACATGATGCGCCGCTCCCACCACAGGAACGCCCAGCGCACCCTGGACCGCCTCCTTGAGCTGGGCATCGTGCCCGTGGTCAACGAGAACGACACGGTGGCCACCGACGAGATCAGGTTCGGCGACAACGACCGGCTGGCCGCCCTGGTCACCCACCTGATGCACGCCGACGCCCTGCTGCTGCTGTCCGACGTGGACGCCCTGTACGACGGCGACCCGCGCCGTCCCGGCGGGGCCAACCGGCTCACCGACGTACGCGGTCCCGCCGACCTCGCGGACGTGGAGCTGGGCCGGTCCGGCCGGGTGGGCACCGGCGGCATGGTGACCAAGGTCCAGGCCGCGCGGATCGCCACCGGGGCCGGCGTTCCCGTGGTGCTGACCGCCGCCGCGCACGCCGCCCAGGCGCTCGCCGGAGCCGACGTCGGCACCTACTTCCACCCCGACGGCAGACACCCCGGCACCCGGCTGCTGTGGCTGGCCCACGCGGCCACCGGCCGCGGGCGGCTGCACCTCGACCACGGCGCGGTGGAGGCCGTGGTGGGGCGGCGGATGTCGTTGCTGCCCGCCGGAGTGACCGCGGTGGAGGGCGACTTCAGCGCGGGCGACCCGGTCGACCTGTGCGGCCCGCACGGCGACGCGGTGGCCCGCGGGCTGGTCAACTTCGACTCCGCGGAGATCCCCGGCCTGCTCGGCCGGTCCACCAGGGAGCTGGCCGGCTCGCTGGGGCCCGAGTACGAGCGCGAGCTGATCCACCGCGATGACATCGTCCTGCTTGAGCCTGATCTTTCTGGAGCGTCCCATGTCTGATGCAGCCGAGTTCCGCGCGGTGGCCACGGCCGCCAGAGAGGCGAGCGCCGAGCTGGCGCCGCTGCCCAGGGCGGTGAAGGACGCCGCGCTGCGGGCCATCGCGGACGCGCTGGTCGCGCGGTCCGCGGAGCTGGTCGAGGCCAACGCCGCCGACGTGGCGCGGGCCCGCGAGGGCGGCCTGTCCGAGGCCATGATCGACCGTCTCCGGCTCGACCCTGAGCGGGTCGAGAAGATCGCCCAGGCCGTCCTTGAGATCGCCGACCTCCCCGACCCGGTCGGCGAGGTGGTGCGCGGCGGCACGCTGCCCAACGGGCTGGAGCTGCGCCAGGTCAGGGTGCCGCTCGGCGTGGTCGGCATCATCTACGAGGGCCGCCCCAACGTCACGGTGGACGCCGCGGCGCTGTGCCTGAAGAGCGGCAACGCCACGCTGCTGCGCGGCTCCTCCAGCGCCTACTCCTCCAACGTGGCGCTGGTCGGCGTGATGCGGGACGCGCTGGCCGGTACCGGCGTCCCGGCCGACGCGGTGCAGCTCGTGCCGGGCCTGACCCGCGAGTCGGTCAAGCACCTGATGCGCGCCCGCGGCCTGGTGGACGTGCTGATCCCGCGCGGCGGCGCGTCGCTGATCAACTCGGTGGTGGAGGAGTCCACCGTGCCGGTGATCGAGACCGGGGTGGGCAACTGCCACGTGTACGTCGATGCCGACGCCGACGTGCCGCTGGCCGTGGAGATCCTGCTCAACGCCAAGGCCCAGCGGCCCTCGGTGTGCAACGCGGCAGAGACGGTGCTGGTGCACGCCGACGTGGCGGCGGAGTTCCTGCCCCGGGCGCTGGCCGCGCTGGCCGAGGCGGGCGTGACCGTGCACGGCGACGAGCGGGTGGCCGCCCACGGTCAGGTGGTCGCCGCGACCGAGGACGACTACTACACCGAATACCTCTCGCTCGACCTGGCCGCCGCCGTCGTCGACTCGCTGGACGACGCCGTCGCGCACATCAGGAAGTACGGCTCGGCGCACACCGAGGCGATCGTCACGCGCTCGCAGCGGGCGGCCCGCCGGTTCGTGGCGCTGGTCGACTCGGCGGCGGTGGCGGTCAACGCCTCCACGCGGTTCACCGACGGCGGGGAGTTCGGCTTCGGCGCGGAGATCGGCATCTCCACCCAGAAGCTGCACGCGCGCGGCCCGATGGGGCTGCCCGAGCTCACCTCCACCAAGTGGATCTACGTCGGGGACGGGCATCTCCGCACCTCGGCGGGCACGGTCATCGCACCTGTGGCGGACTGAAATCGGTGTGTCGCTCTAGGTAATCGGCCTGTTATGGCGTTTACTAGGAGTCATGGAGCTTGTCGTCGCTTTTGACCCGACCGGCCGCGTCGCCCTTCGCCCCGAAGGGGGGTGGCGGCCGTGAGACGGTGGCTTTACGACATCGCGGCGCTGATCGCCCGGCTGATCGTGGGCGTCATCTTCATGGCGCACGGCCTGCAGAAGATCAAAGCGGGCGGGGTGGGGCCCACGGCGGCGGGGTTCGCCGAGATGGGGATCCCGATGCCGCAGGTCGCGGCGGGGTTCACCATGGCGGTGGAGCTGGTCGGCGGGGCGCTGCTGATCCTCGGGCTGGTCACGCCGCTGGCCGCGCTCCTGCTCGCCGTGGTCTGCGCGGCGGCGGCGATCTTCGTGCACGCCCGCAACGGCATCTTCATCTCCGACGGCGGGTTCGAGCTGGTCGGCGGGCTGGGTTCGGCGGTGCTGCTGCTCGCGGCGGGCGGCGCGGGCCGGTTCAGCCTTGACCATCTGATCTTCGGGCGGCGCCGGGAGCGCAGGCGCAGGGAGGCCGACGAGGTCACCCCGGGAGCCTGGTACGGCGGGGCAGAGCGGCAGGGCGAGGGCCGTGCCGACGACGGCGATCCGGCGCACTTCGCCGACCTGGCCGACGAGTCCGAGCGGCCGGCGGGGGGCGTCGGCTCCGAGCGGCGGGCCGAAGGCGGCGACACCGCCCATCTGGCCGACCAGGCCGACGAGACCGAGCGCGGCGGGCCGCCGAAGGCCGCACCGGGGTCGCTGGGCGACTGGCCCGCGACGGCGCGGCAGACCTCGACCGGCCGCCATGCCGCGCCCCCGGCACCGGACGAGCCGGGCGGGCGGCGCAGCGAAGGCGAATCCGGCTCTCGTTGAAGTACATTGCGCCCATTTTCCGCGTACGGCGCGCCGTACGGCCTATCCGGGCGGGGCTGCACTAGGGTGTGGGCCCTGAGGAGGCGCCGGGCGAGGAGGGAGCGTGGGCAAGCTCGGCCGGGTCGGGCCGTACACCCTGCTGGAGAGGCTCGGCCGAGGGGCCATGGGCGAGGTCTACCTCGCGAGCACCCGGCGCGGTGATCGTGTCGCCGTGAAGCTGCTGCGCGATTCGCCGGACTACGACGCGGAGGCCAGATTACGGCTGGAACGCGAGGTTCGCGCGCTCCGCCGGGTCGAGAGCCCCTATGTCGCCCGCGTGCTCGACGCCGACCTGCGGGCCCGGCGGCCCTACCTGGTCATGGAGCACATCGACGGCGAGACGCTGCTGGAGCGGGTGCGCAGGGACGGGCCGTTCGAGCAGGCCGAGCTGGTCGAGCTGGCGCTGCGGATGACGACGGCGCTGGCCATCATCCACGCCGCGGGCGTGGTCCACCGCGACATGAAGCCCGGCAACGTGCTGATCGGCCCGGAGGGGCCGATCCTGATCGACTTCGGCATCGCCCAGCTCGTGGACGCCACCCGGCTCACCATGACCGGCACCTTCCTCGGCACCCCCGGCTACGCCGCGCCCGAGCTGTTCGCCGACGAGCCGGTCGGGCAGCCCGCCGACGTCTACGCCTGGGCCGCGACCATCGCGTTCGCGGGCACCGGCCGGCCGACCTTCTCCGGGGGCACCGCCGAGGCGCTGATGTACGCGATCCTGAACGGCCAGGCCGACCTCGAAGGCGTGCCCGCGGCGCTGCTGCCGCTGATCAAGGCGGGGCTCAACCGCAGCCCGGCCAAACGGCCCACCGCCGCCCTGCTCGCCGACCGCCTGACCAGGCTGGCCAAGGCGACACGCGTGTCCGGTGCCGACGAGGGCGGCGCGGCCGAGGCGGGGCCGCCGATCACGGACGAGCCGGCCGCCGTCGCCACCGACCTGGCCGAGGGCGTGCCCGGGGTCAAGCGGGGCGGAGCCAGAACGGCTTCGGCGCGCCCGCCGCGCCGCGGGGAGCCCGAGCAGGCGTCCGCGGCCGAGGAGGGCGTACCGGGCGGCGGCAGGCGCAGGGTCGCCGCCGCGGCGGCCGCGGAGGCCCGCGGCAAGGAGGCGGAGGCGGTCAAGGCCCCCGGCCGGGGCAGGACGGGCGCCGCCGAGCCGCGCGAGGACATCAGGGTCGCCACCGCCTCCCCCGAGAAGACCGGCAGGGTCAAGGGCGGCGCCGAAGGCGGCAGGACCGCGCTGGAGGGCCGGGGCAAGGGCGCCGCGGACGGCGGCGGCAGGGGCGTTGCGGAAGGCCGGGCCAAGGCTGCCGTGGACGGCGGCAGGGGCACGAAGGCCGGTGTCAAGGCCGCCATGGACGGCGGCCGGGGCGCGACGGCCGGTGTGCAGGTCAGGGCCAGGCGGGCGGTGCGGCGTACGAGCACGGGGCCGCTCCCGGCCGGCAACGCGGCGCTGCTGGTGCTCGCCGTACTGGCCGCGCCGTGCGTCGTGGCGTCGGTGATCTGGGCCCCGGTCACGCCCGTGCTCACCGCCGTCTTCGTCGTGCTGGTCCGCACCATCTGGCTCGGCCACTGGTCGGTGCGCAAGCGCCGATCGGCTCCGGCCCGGCGCATCCTGCGGGTGGTGTCCTTCCCGCTCACGCTGGCCGTCTCGGCGCTGAGCGCGGTGCTCTGGCCTGGAGTGCCCGCCGCGGGCGCGGCGGGCCTGACGCTCTGGGCGGTGTCCGGCGGTCACCTCGGACCGGTCTGGTGGGAGGAGCCGGTGCCGGTGACCGTCGCCGGGGTGGTGTTCGCCGTGGTGTGCGGGGCGATCATCGGCCGGGAGATCGAGCGGGTCGGTCCGGCGCTGCCGGAGTTGCGGAGGGAGGGGTTGCGCGCGCTGGCCGTACTGGGCGGGTTCGTCGCGCTGTGCGCCGCGACCGTGCGCGTCATCTCCCTCCTGCTCTGACGGCTCTCGACCCGCCCGACGCTCAGCCGTCCCGGCGCGCGAAGCGGTTGAAGATCCGCTCGCCCGCGTGCACCGCGCCCTCGGCGACGTCGCGCAGGACGCCGATGAAGGGGTCCTGGGACTGCGACCACGACTCGCGGTAGGAACGCGCGGCGGCCTTGACCTCTTCGGAGATCTTGGCGTTGGCGTCGTCCTCCCGGCGCGGGTAGTCGCCGCCGAGGATCCGCTCGTACTCGCCGCTGCGCCGCCACTTGTCCAGCTCGGCGACCCTGGCCACGGCGAACGGGTGGGTGGTGCCGAGGAGGTTGAGGACCTTCAGGAAGCCGTCGCGGACGTCGCCGCCCGTGTCGTACTCCCTGGCCTGGTCGAGGAACGCCTCGACGTTCATCTCGTGCAGGCGCGACCCGCCGGCCAGCTTCATCAGCGCGCGCAGCGCCGCCTCGGGGTCCTGGCCGCAGAGCAGGCCGCCACGGTCGGCGGAGAGCTCGGACTTGCGGTACCACTCCTCAAGGCCGGCCACGATCGCCCGCAGCCCGATGTAGCCGAGCGGGATCCACGCCACCCGGGTGGCCAGGCGGGTGAGGATGTCGAGCATGGTCCGGTAGACGGCGTGCCCGGACAGGATGTGCGCGGTCTCGTGGCCGATGACGAACCGCTGCTCCTCCTCGTCCATGAGGTTGAGGAGGCCGGTGGTGACGACGATGAACGGGTCGTCGAAGCCGATCGCCTTGGCGTTGACACTTGGGTCCTGCTGGACATAGACCTCCGGGATGCGGCGCAGGTCGAGAATGTAGGCGGCGTCCCGGCCCATGTCGTGGAGGGCACGGAACTGCGTTTCGCTGGTGCGGACCGCCGAGGCGAGGTAGATCAGGCGCAGGCGGCGCTCACTGATCAGTCCTGACATCTGCTTGAGAACGGTGTCGAACCCGCTCAGCGAACGCAAGGCGACCAGCGCGGACCGGTCGGCGGGGTGTTCGTAGGCGCGGGACGAGATACCGGCAAGCTGTACTCGGTTTCGATCCGGGGTGGTCGTCATGCCCGGCATGCTACGTCGGCGGCGGGCCCTTCGCGCGGGGTCACAGGGCGGGGGCGAGTCAAGTCCACCGTATTGAGACGCGTATGGTCCGTTGCATGATGAACGCGCCGAACGGCCAGGGTCATCGGCGGGTGGGGGTCATGGGCGGCACGTTCGATCCCATCCACCACGGCCACCTGGTCGCCGCGAGCGAGGTGGCCCATCACTTCGACCTCGACGAGGTCGTCTTCGTGCCCACCGGCAGGCCGTGGCAGAAGGCGTCCCAGGCGGTCTCCGCCCCCGAGGACCGCTACCTCATGACCGTCATCGCCACGGCGTCCAACCCCCGCTTCTCGGTGAGCCGGGTGGACATCGACCGCCCTGGGCCCACCTTCACCATTGACACACTGCGTGACATCTGCGGAATATATGGGCCCGGCGTAGAGCTGTACTTCATAACGGGAGCGGACGCGCTCGCGCAGATACTCTCCTGGCGAGATGTTGACGAGCTGTTCACCATCGCGCATTTCGTAGGCTGTACCCGGCCGGGTCATGTGCTGCATGACCCAGGTCTCCCGGAGGGGAAGGTCAGTCTGGTGGAGATCCCGGCTCTCGCGATCTCGTCCTCGGAGTGCCGCCAGCGGGTGCGCGCCGGGGAGCCCATCTGGTATCTGGTGCCCGACGGGATCGTGCAATACATCAATAAACGCGGCCTGTACCGGGAATCCTCATAGGAGACAGCGCCGACAACAGGAGGTCTGACCCACATCGTGACCGCTACCGAACGAGCCGTCCGGCTCATCGAGGTCGCCGCCGAGGCGGCGGCCGAGAAGCTCGCCGACGACATCCTCGCCTACGACGTCAGTGAGCAGCTCGTCATCACCGACGCCTTCCTGCTCTGCTCCGCGACCAACGACCGCCAGGTCCGCGCCATCGTCGATGAGATCGAAGAGCGCCTGCGCATCGAGGCCGACGCCAAGCCGGTGCGCCGCGAGGGAGAGCGCGAGGGACGCTGGGTCCTGCTCGACTACGTCGACATCGTCGTGCACGTGCAGCACGAGGAAGACCGCACCTTCTACGCCCTGGAGCGGCTGTGGAAGGACTGCCCGCCCATTCCGCTGCCGGAGGGCGTACGGCACGCCGCCGCGCAGCGGAGCCGCGGAGCGGCCACGTGAGCAACCGCCGCATCGTGTGCTGGCGGCACGGCCAGACCCTCTGGAACGTCGAACACCGTTTTCAGGGGCACTCGGACATCGTCTTGGACGAGGTCGGGATCGCACAGGCGAACAGGGCCGCCGCGCTGCTGGCGGCCCTCCGCCCCTCGATGATCGTCTCCTCCGACCTGAGACGCGCCCACGACACCGCTTCCGCTTTGGGCAGGCTCACCGGTCTTGACCCCTACACCGACAAGGACCTGCGCGAGCGCGGTGGCGGCGAGTGGGAGGGCCTGACCCGCGAGGAGATCGCGGCCCGCTGGCCGCAGGAGTTCGCCGCCTGGGACGCCCCCGGCGGCGAGCACGTGGTGGACGTGGCCGATCGCGTCGCGACGGCCGTCCGCCGCTGGGCCGGCGAGCTGGCCCCCGGCGGTCTGCTCGTGGTGGCCTCCCACGGCGCGGCCCTGCGCCTCGGCATCGCCCGGCTGCTGGGCCTGCCGGAGGAGCTGTGGTCCGCCCTCGGCGGCCTGGGCAACTGCTCCTGGTCGGTCCTTGAGGAGGGCCGCAAGGGCTGGCGCCTGCTCGAACACAACGCGGGCACCCTGCCCGAACCCGTCCACAGCGACGACATCCCCGAAGCCGCGGAAGACCGCCCCTGACACCGCCGTACGGCCCGCGCCGGTCCCACCCGGCCCGGGCCGCACCGCGATCAGGCGCACGATTAGGTGTCGGGCCCGCCGTACCGGTATGCTTCCCGAGCATCGAAACGCAAGGGGCTATGGCGCAGTTGGTAGCGCGCCTCCATGGCATGGAGGAGGTCTGGGGTTCGAATCCCCATAGCTCCACCCTTTGATTCGTGTACCGGGCCGTTGTCCATCCGGCAGGCCCCGCTTGATTCAGTTTCCGTTTCGGTCTCCCACCGGCCAGGCCACCGGCAGCGCGGCGGGGGAGCGGTGGATCAGCGTGGGCAGCATGGCGGGCGGTGTGCCGGGGGCCAGGCGCAGGCCCGGGAGCCGGGTCGTCAGCGTGCGCAGGGTGACGCGTAACTGCTCGCGGGCGAGTTGGGAGCCGGGGCAGCTGTGCGGGCCGTGGCCGAAGGCCATGGTGCGGGCAGGCGGGCGGGAGATGTCGAAGTCGTCCGGTCGCTCATGGCGGGCTTCGTCGCGGTTGGCCGAGCCGTAGGCGACCAGTACGGCGGTGCCCGCGGGCAGGTCGGTCCCGGCGAGCGTCAGCGGCCGGGTGGTGATCCGCCGGAACGCCTGGAGCGGCGTGTCGTACCGGGCGGCCTCCTCGATCGCGGCCGGGATCGCCTCCGGGCGGGCGCACAGCGCCTCCCAGCGGGAGCGGTCGGTGAGCAGGTGCAGCATCGTGGTGCCGATCAGGCCGGTGGTGGTGAGATGCCCGGCGACCAGCAGGTTCTGTAGATTGGACACCAGTTCGGCGCGCTGCTCGGCGGTCGGCTCGGCCGTGCCGGGGGCGAGGCCGCGTACGAGCTCGCCGCACAGGTCGTCGCTTCGTTCGGCGTGGGCGCGGCGGATGTGGTCGTCAAGGAGATGCTGCAGGGCGACCACCTCGCGGGCGGCGGCGAGCTGTTCCTCGACCGGCATCGGCCGGAACAGCAGCGCCTCGGCGCGGTAGCCGCCACGGATCACGGCGGGCACGTCGGCGGGGTCGAAGCCGAGCATCCGGCCCATCACCTCGCCGGGCAGCCGCCTGGCGTAGTCGTCCATCAGCTCGGCCCGGCCGTCCCCCGCGAACGACGCGACCAGCGCCTCTGCCCGTTCGGCGATGTACGGCGCGAGCGCGCCCACCCTGGCCGCCGCCAGTCCCCGTACCAGCGGCGCCCGCAACCGCTGGTGCGCCTCACCGTCCGCGGTGAGCACCACCCGCCCGCCCCTGATGCCCTTGGCCAGCTCGGCCTGCACGGCGGGCGACGGCGGCACGTCGGGGCGCAACGCCTGCACCGAGGAGAAGTCCTCCGGCCGCCGCAGCACCTCCCGCACGTCCGCATACCGGCTGACCAGCCAGGCGTCCATCTCGGGGAGATAGGTCAGCCCGGGCGCACTGCGGGCCTGCGCGTAGACGGGGTAGGGATCGCGCATGAACGCGTCACGCTCCCGCGTCCGGCGTTCCATCTCGACGGCGTCACCCACGGCCTCGCCCTCCGCTCATCGTGCTCGGCAGAACCTCCCCCGGCCATCCTCCGGGACCGAACCCGATCAGTGAACCCCTTTCCCCGTTCCGCCATCACGGAGGGCGGAGAAGGCGGCGGTGTCCGAGGGGGCGGTGCTGCCGGTGAGGGCGTGTGCGCAGATTCTGCGGCCTTCGCCCATGCCCGACTCTCCGCCATCGCGGTATGGCGGTGTGGGGGTTGTTCGGCGGGCTTTGTGGTGGGTTTGAGGGGAGGGTTCTGAGGGTGGCGGTGTTGCTGGTGAGGGCGTGTGTGCAGGCCCTGCGGCCTTCGCCTCCTGTCTGGCCTGTGGCGGTGGTGTTGGTGAGGGCGAGCCCGTAGGCCACGAGGTCTCGCCTCGCACCGTGATCGGCGCAACCTTTCCCGGCCATCCCTAAGGACCGAACCCGATCAGCGAATCCCTTTTCCCGTTCCGCCATCACGCAGGGAGAGAAAGACGGGGCTGTCCGAGGGAGGCGCTGTTGCCGGTGAGGGCGTGTGCGCAGGTTCTGCGGCCTTCATCTCATGTTCGACTCTCTTCCTCCGGGGCATGGCGGTGTGGGGGCTGATCAGGGTCTACACACTCGCCGGCACCCTCTCCCCAGCCCACCCCTTCACCCGGCGCCCTACTCCCCATGGGGGGCGGGACGGAGGGGGGAGAAGGGGGAGAGGTCTGTGCCGGGGTCTTGGCCGAGGGCGAAGTGGGCGGCGGCGATGCCGGTGAGGGGGCCGGCGGTGAGGCCGTAGGCGCCGAGGCCGGTGGCGACCACGACGCCGGGGGCGAGCAGCCCGATCATCGGGCGTCCGTCGCCGGTCACCGGGCGGAAGCCGACGCGGGTCTCTAGGACGGTGGCGTCGGCGAGGCCGGGGGCCACCGCCAGGCCGGCGGCGAGCAGCCCTGACAGCCCGCCGACCGTCGCCCGTCCGTCGAACCCGGCGTCCTCGCGGGTCGCGCCGAAGACGATCCGTGAACCGGGGAAGCCCAGCAGATAGGGCCCGGACCGGGGCAGCACGATGGGCCAGCCGGAGGTGTCCACGCCGGGCAGGCGGGCGTGCACGATCTGCCCGCGCTGCGGGTACACCGCGAGCCGGTGCCCCAGCGGCTCACACAGGTCCGCGGTCCAGGCTCCGGCGGCGACGATCACGGCGTCCGCGCCGATCGGCTCGCCGTTGATGTCCAGCGCGACCCTCTCCGCGCCGCCGAGGCGCGCCGTACCGGTACGCAGCGCCGCCCCCCGCCGCGCCGCAGCCCGCAACAGGGCGTCCCTGAAAGCACGCCCGTCCACCCGGGCGGCCCCGCCGACGCGTACCGCGGCCAGCCCCCCGGCCAGCGGCGGGAACTCCGCGCCCGGGTCGTCCACGGGGGAGATGTCGCCCATTTCCGGCGCGCCCGGCCGCCTGCGGCCCAGCAGCGCCGTCACGCCCTCCAGCTCGGCGGGGTCGTCCGCGGTCAGCAGGGCCCCGGTGGAGGCGTATCCGCAGTCGTCCTCGCCGTCCTCGGCCAGCTCCGCCACCAGCTCCGGATAGCCGCGGGCGCTCTCGCGCACGAGGCGGTACCAGGCGTCGTCTCCCTCGTGGTCCACCCACGGGCACACGATGCCCGCCCCGGCCGCCGTCGCCTGGCCGCCGCCCGCGGGCCGGTCGATCACGGTGACCGCGAGGCCCATTCGGCACAGCCGGTAGGCCGCGGCGGATCCGACGATTCCGCTTCCCACGATGGCGATGTGTGTGCGCATACCTCATGATCGCGCACAGCGGAATTCAATGGACGCCGATGGCACCGATGTGGTTGGGTGTTTCCACGCCCACGGAGCAGAGGGAAGGAGGCGAATCGCGATGTTCACCATTCATACCGCGCGCCTCCCTCTCACTCGGGCGATCATCTGACCGGGGAGGCGCATCGCCTTTCCGGAGGATTACATGACCGACCTGGTCATTCGCCCGCTGCGCGCGGGCGAGGAGGATCTTTTCTTTGAGCTGGCCGATCCCGCGCTCGTCGGGATGGCCTGGACCGGCCGTGACTATCGGGAACTGCTGTCCCGGCACGAGTACCGGCCCGAATGGACCTGGGTCGCGCAGCGCGGTGACCGCGTCGTGGCCAGGGCCGCCTGGTGGGGCGGCCCGGACGACGCCGACCCGATCAACCTCGACTGGTACGACTTCGACAGTGACCACGAGGCGGCCGTCGCGCTGCTTCGCGGCGCGCCCTTCACCGCTGAATACTGCCTCGTCCTGCCGCCGCGCTGGCGCGACGACCCGGTGGTGGCGGTGGAGGCCGAGGCGCGACTCAGCGCGGCGCGGGAGGCGGGCATGCGCCCGCTCGTCGAACGGATCCGCTTCCGCTGGACCCCCGCCGACGGCCTCCCGGCCCGGCCGACCCGCCTCGAATACCGCCCCTGCGACGACGACGCCATGCTCGACGCCATCAGACGCGTCCACGTGGGCACGCTGGACGCGCATGTACGCGACCAGACGGCCCGCGAGGGGGCAGAGGCGGCAGCGAGGGAGGAACTGGAGATCCTTAAGTGGTTCCCCGGGCCCCGCGAATGGTGGCGGCTCGCCTACACCCCGGCGGGCGCGCTCGCCGGGCTGACCGTGCCGAGCCGTAACTACGCGGTCCCGGTGATCGGCCTGATCGGCGTGGTACCGGAGCTGCGCGGCCACGGCTACGGCTACGACCTGCTGGCCGAGGCGACGCACATGCTGGCCGAGGAGGGCGCCGAGGAGGTCGTCGGCGAGACCGACTTCGGCAACACCCCGATGGCCGCGGCCTTCCACAAGGCGGGCTACCCGGTCGTACAGGAACGCGTCTTCATGAAGTGGTGACCCACCCCGGCCGGGCGCAGCACCGCGCCCGGCCGGGCGACCCCGTGCGCTGGAGTATCGCCGGAAGGCGGGCGTGGTGACAGCGGGCCGGGCCGGGTGGTCGGACCGTCGGGCTCGTTCCGCGTCCTTCGTGGGCTGGAGTATCGCCAGATGCCGGGTTCATGGTGAAGGGTCCGGCGGGCTCCCATTGCCGCCGAGGGTGTTTTCAGGTGGCGTACGCGTCTGGCTGGGCCGTTCGGGTCGTGTCCTCGTGAGACGGCGTACCGCAGGGGGCCTCGGGTGGTCCGGTCGCGTGTGACCGTCGCGGCGGGGGGCTATTGGGGTGGTTCGAGGGTGTTGAGGTAGGTGGCGGCATCGGGGATCTGGGCTTCGGTGAAGACGTGGATGCCGTGGGTCGTCAGCAGCGCCGTGGTGACGCCCTGGCCGGGGATCTTGTGGCCACGGAAGGTGCCGTCGTGAACGGTCAGGGCGCCGCAGGATGGGCTGCCCTCCTTCAGGATGGCGATCCGCAGGCCGTACCGCTGGGCGGTGGCCAGGGCCTGTTCGGCCCCGGCCAGGTAGGCGGCGGTCACGTCGGCCCCCTGTGGGGTCAGTACGCGGGCCGTTCCGGCCAGTACGGCGGGCCCGCCCGCGCCGTCCTCGATCTCGGCCGGAGGGCGTGGCACCGGCAGGCCGCCGTCCACTTCCGGACACACCGGTATCAGTCGCCCCTGCGCCCGCCACTCCGCCAGCAGCGCGTCACCGCTGGTCTTCGCGCCGCCGTCGAAGCGGACCCGCCGCCCGAGCAGGCACGCGCTGACCAGAATCCGTTCCACCGACCCATCGTACGTACGCCGCGCAAGCCGGTGCCGAGACCCGGACCGGGGCCACGCGGCGATACGCTGATGACCATGTCAACGGTGTCATCGGCACTGCCCATCCCCCTGACCGCCACGGTGATCATCGGGGCGGTGGTGCTCACCCTGGGGAGCCTGATCGGCGCGATCCGGGGCCGGGCGATGGGGATGGTCCTGCTGATCGGCTTCGCCCTGCTCGAGTTGGCCGTGCTCGTGCAGGCCGGTGTCGTCATCGCGGCCGTCGTCGGCGGCGCGGGCCCGCAGGACAAGGTGACGCTGTTCGGCTACGTGGCGGGCATGGCGGTGATCCCGCCGGTCGGGGTCGTGCTGGCGCTGGCCGAGCGCAGCCGCTGGGGCACGGCCATCCTGGTGGTGGCCGGGTTCGCGATCGCCGTGATGACCGCGCGGATGCTGCAGATTTGGCAGGGCGTGGCGTGAGCCCGCGCGGCGAGGCGGCGGCGATCGGCACCGGCCCCGGCCGGGCGTTGGTCGCGGTCTACGGGGTCTTCGCGCTGGCGGCGGGGGCGCGGGCGGCGGTCCAGATCGCCACCAGGTTCGACCAGGCCCCGCTGGCCTACTCGCTGTCGGCCTTCGCCGCGGCGGTCTACATCCTGCTCACGGTGGCCCTGGCGGTGTCGGCCCGCCGTACGGCGCTGGTGGCGTGCCTGATCGAGCTGGCGGGCGTGCTCGTGGTGGGCACGCTGAGCCTGGCCGACCCGGCGGCGTTCCCGCGAGCCACCGTGTGGTCGGGTTTCGGGAGCGGTTACCTGTTCATCCCGCTGGTCCTGCCGCTGGTCGGGCTGTTCTGGATCCTGCGCGGACGGCGGCCCTCCCGCTAGCCCCGTTTTCCGCACGTGAGGCTTTTTGAAGATCGCCGGGTTGCCGTGGTGATCGTCGTCGCGATATCACCTGGCTGGTGAGACAGCGTGCGCAGTGGGGCCAGGCCAGTGTCGAGAAGATGCTCGGAGCGTTACCGGTCATCGCCGGGTTCTGCTCGCGGTTACGGATCCGGGAGCTGGTGGATGCGGCCTGCCCGGTGCGGGACACGGCGGAGTTGACGCATGGACAGGTGATCGAG
>NZ_QMEY01000043.1 GCF_003315795.1 Spongiactinospora rosea | reverse complement strand
GAACGCCACTTGCGCACGGTATGCACCGACACCCCGAGGTCGCGCGACACCTGCGCGTTAGTGGCGCCCGGCTGCGCGCACGCCAGTACGATCCGTGCTCTGATCGCCAGTCTCGACGGGTCGGCGGCCACGGCCATCAGCCGGGCGCGTTCGGCATCGGTCAGCCGGATCTCCACTGCGGATGGACCTGGAGTCGACACACAACGAGCATACATATTTATGCGACGAATTTCTGGCGCATGACACTAGCGAGTGGGGTGTGAAAACGGGTTAAACGCCCGCACCGCGCAGGCGTTCTCTGGCCCTGCGGGCGAGCCTGCGGGTCGCCTCGTCGGTCGGCTCCGGAATCTCCAGCACCGGGAACCACCGCAGGTCCAGGGACTCATCGCTGATCACCGGCGCACTGCCCGCCGGGGCCACCGCGCCGTACTCCACGTCCAGGTGCCAGCTCCGCGGCGGATGACACCACACCTCGTGCCGATCCAGCGCGAGCGGACCCGGCAGAAGCCGCACCCCCGCGATGCCGGACTCCTCGGTGGCCTCGCGCAGCGCGCACGCCTCGATCGAGGCGTCGTACGGCTCGCAGTGACCGCCCATCGGCAGCCACTTCCCCGCCTTGGGGTGGAGGGTGAGCAGCACCTGCTCGCCGTCGTGGGAGAGCACCGCCGTGGTGGCGGTCAGATGCCCCGGCGCGCACGTGCGCCACATGGCGTCGTCATGGGTCTCCAGATGGCGCAGGAACTCCTTGCGCATGGCCTCCTCCTCGTCACTGGGGGCGGCCCAGCCGGAGAGGACGGCATGCGCGTCCGCGTGCAGGGTCACTTGCCGTCGCCCGTGTCCTCGGAGCCTTCCCCGGTGTCCTTCTCGCCTTCCTCCAGCGTCGAGAGGTCGAACTGGACACCGCCGCTGACGAACGAGGCGGGGTCGTCCAGGTCTTCCGCGTGCGGCATCAGGTCCGGGTGCCCCCACACGGCGTCGCGGCCGTCGAGCCCGCGGGCCTCCTCCAGCGCCGCCCACAGCGCCGCGGCCTCCCGCAGCCGGCGCGGACGGAGTTCGAGCCCCACGAGGGTGCCGAACGTGCGCTCGGCGGGCCCGCCGGTGGCCCTGCGCCGGCGTACGGTCTCGGCCAGGGCCGCGGCGGAGGGCAGCTTGCCGCCGGCCGCCTTGTCCACGACGGTGGCCACCCAGCCCTCGACGAGGGCCAGCATCGTCTCCAGCCGCGCCAGCGCGGCCTTCTGCCGCTCGGTCTCCTCGGGCTTGAGCAGCGCGCCGCCGCTCAGCGCCTGCTGGAGCTGCTCGGGGTTGTTGATGTCGAGCCCGCGAAGCTGCTCCTCCAGCGCGGAGGCGTCGACCGTGATGCCCTTGGCGTACTCCTCGACCGCGCCCAGCAGGTGCGCCCGCAGCCAGGGGACGTGCTTGAACAGCCGCTGGTGCGCGGCCTCGCGCAGCGCCAGGTACAGCCGGATCTCCTCGGCGGGCAGCTCCAGGCCCTCGCTGAAGGAGGCGATGCCGCCCGGCAGCAGGGCCGCGGTGCCGGACAGAGGCAGGCCGATGTCGGTGGAGCCGACGACCTCACGGGCGAGCGACCCGAGGGCCTGCCCGATCTGGCTGCCGACCATCATGCCGCCCATCTGCTTCAGCATGCCCATCAGCGGCCCGGCCATGGACTGGGCCTCGGCGGGCAGCCCGGCGGAGCCGAGGGTGCCCCCCATGGTCTCGACCATCCGTGCCGCGATCGGGTCACAGAGCTTTTGCCAAACCGGGACGGTCTTCTCGATCCACTCCGATCGGCTCCACGCCTCCGGCGCGTCGACGCCGCTCGGCAGCGTGGTCGTCTCGTTGAGCCACAGGTCGGCGAGATTGAGCGCGTCGAGGATCTGACGCCGCTCACCCTCCATGACACTCGGATCACCTTCGGCCACTACGGCGTGTCGGGCGATGTTCTTGGCCATGTCCCAGTTGACTGGGCCTGAACTCGGCGGTGCGGAGAGCATGTCGGCGAACTGGCGCATCGCGGCGGCGATCTGCTCAGGGTTGCCGAACATCGCGAACGGGTTGTCGTTTGGGTCGTTTTCACGACCTGGCAGGTCAGTCACCGGTCTACCTCGGGCAGGATGGAGGAGTCCACATCCGCCACGTTATCCGTCGAGGGGCGGATCAGTGCAAAGTGAGGACCTGGTGCCTACCTCGAATCGCCACCGGTCACCGGTCATCGCCGTCACGGGCGCTGCCGGCGGACTGGGCCGGGCGTTCCTCGCCCACGTGGCCTCGTCTGCGGATTTCCGCAGGGTCGTGGCCATTGATGAGCAACGCGGTGATGTGTCCGATGTCACCTGGCGGGTCATCGACGTGCGAGATCCGCTCTTGGCGAACCGGCTCTCGGACATCGACGTCCTCGTCCACCTGTCCGCCGACTACGCGCTCGACGCCGACCCGGCCGAGCGGCGGGCGTACAACCTGCGGGCCGCGCAGACCGTGCTCACCGCCAGCGCCGCCGCGCGGGTGCGTCGCGTCGTCGTGGTGACCAGCGCGATGGTGTACGGCGCGGCGCCGGACAATCCGGTGCCGCTCCCTGAGGACGCGCCGGTGACCGCCGAGCCCGACACCGGCATCGTGGGCGACTACCTGGAGATCGAGGCGCTGGTCCGGCGTTCGCTGCGCAGCCATCCCGGCCTTGAGGTCACCGTGGTACGTCCTGCGGCGGTGGTCGGCCCCGGCATCGACACCGTCGTCACCCGGCACTTCGAGGCACCGCGGCTGCTGACGGTCAAGGGCTGCGCCCAGTACTGGCAGTTCTGCCACATCGACGACCTGGTGACCGCCCTCGAACTGGCCGCCCTGGGCATGGTGACCGGCACGGTCGTCGTCGGCTGCGACGGCTGGCTGGAGCAGGAGCAGGTCGAGGAGATCTCCGGCCTGCGGCGCTTCGAGCTGCCCGCCGCGCTGACCTTCGGCACCGCCCAGCGCCTGCACCGGCTCGGCATCACGCCCGCCCCCGCGACCGACCTGCACTACGTCGTCTACCCCTGGGTGGCCGACGGCGCGTCGCTGCGCGCGGCGGGCTGGAAGCCGACCTGGACCAACGAGGCGGCCCTTGAGCAGTTGCTCGAACTGCGCGAGGGCAAGCACGCCGTGGTCGGCCGCCGCCTGTCCGGCAAGGAGGCGACGATCACCGCGGCGGGCGCGACCGTGGCGGTCATCGGCACCGCGGCGATCGTGCGCAGGGCGCGGCGGAGACGGCGGCTCTAGCGCCCTGGCGGGCGCGTCCGGGTCCGGATGGGCGCGTCCGGAGAGCGCCGTGGGAGACGGTTGTAGGCTCGGGACGTGGATGCCATCCGGTTGCTCGGGATACGCGAAAACCCGTTGTCGGTCGATGAGGTGTTCGCCGCCGTCGGTGACGTCTCGGCAGGGGGCACCACGCTCTTCGTCGGCACGGTCCGCGACCATGACCACGGCAAACCGGTGGTCAAGCTTTCCTACTCGGCCCACCCGTCCGCCGAGGCGGAGCTGCGGCGGGTCGCCGAGAAGATCGTCGCCGACTTCCCGGTCACCGCGCTCGCCGCGGTCCACCGCACGGGAGACCTCTCGCTCGGCGACATCGCGGTGATCGTCGCCGTGGCGTGCCCGCATCGCCAGGAGGCGTTCCAGGCCGCGAGGCGTCTCATCGACGATCTCAAGAGCGAGGTGCCGATCTGGAAGCATCAGCTGTTCGCCGACGGCACCACCGAATGGGTCGGCGCCTGCGAATGACCCGACGTTTCAGCGCATAGGCTGCGTTCATGTCCCGACGCACGCTGACCCTGATGGTGGCGGCCATGCTGACGCTGATGCTCGGTGTGGCGGGCGCCATGCTGCCGGTGCCGTACGTCGTGCTCAGCCCGGGCCCCACCGAGGACACCATCGGCAAGGTCAAGGGCAAACCGGTCATCGCCATCGAGGGCCGCCAGACGTACCCGACACAGGGCAAGCTCAGCCTGGTGACCGTGGCCTACCAGGGCGGTCCCGGCACCCGCATCGACCTGCTGACCGCGTTGCGCGGCTGGATCGACCCGAGCATCGCGGTGGTCCCGGAGGAGACGATCTTCCCCAAGTCCAGTACGGCGGAGCAGGTCGAAGAGCAGAACATCCAGGACATGACCAACTCCCAGGACGACGCGACCGCCGCCGCGCTGACCGAGCTGAAGATCCCGTACACGTCGGTGGTGGCCGTGATGTCCGCGGAGAAGGGCAAGCCCGCCGACGGGAAGCTCAAGCCAGGTGACGAGATCGTCTCCGTGGACGGCACCCCCGCCAAGGACGTGGAGAAGGTGGCCGAGAGGGTCCGCTCCCGCAAGGCGGGCGAGCAGGTCTCGATCAGCGTCACCCGGGACGGCAAGCCGCTCACCGTACCGCTGACCACCGTCAAGGGCGTGGACGGCAAGCCGATGGTCGG
This sequence comes from Spongiactinospora rosea, assembly GCF_003315795.1. Taxonomy (GTDB): domain Bacteria; phylum Actinomycetota; class Actinomycetes; order Streptosporangiales; family Streptosporangiaceae; genus Spongiactinospora; species Spongiactinospora rosea. The sequence continues at coordinate 33,503 of NZ_QMEY01000043.1, read as the reverse complement.
CATCGTCATGCAGGCCAAGTTCAAGTTCCCGTTCAAGGTCTCCATCAACGTGGGCGACGTGGGCGGGCCGAGCGCGGGGCTGATGTTCTCCCTCGGCATCATGGACAAGCTCACCCCCGGCGCGATGACCGGCGGCAAGTTCATCGCGGGCACCGGCACGATCACGCCGGAGGGGCACGTCGGGCCGATCGGCGGCATCCAGCAGAAGATGGTCGGCGCGCGCAAGACCGGGGCGACGGTGTTCCTCACCCCGGCGGGCAACTGCGACGAGGCCCTGAAGGCCGTGCCGCAGGGGATGCGCCTGGTGAAGATCGAGACACTGCACAGCGCGGTCCAGGCCCTCGACACGCTGCGTGCCGGCGGCGGCGCCCTCCCTGCCTGCACGGCCAACTGATCCGCTCGCCGGTCGATCGGCGAGCGGAGCCGAAGGGGCCACGGCCGGGGAGTTGTCCACAGGCCGGCCCGCCCAGGGCGTCGTGATCAAGGTTTATCCACAGAATCCGGTTCGGTGTCCGCTTGCACCCCGCGACCTGACGTACGGTTACTGACCAGGCCCTTTCTTCGATGCTCGGCTCGGGCACTCATGGCGAGCTCGGGGCGTTGGGCCTAGTGGTGGAGCATTGTGCCTTGATCGCGCCCGAGGGTTCGCGGCGGGCGCCGTTCCACCGGTGTAGGTTGCCAGACACGGACCGTTGCATATGACGACAAGGGGTTGGCCTTGAGCTTCCGGACCCCCGGAGCCGGCAGGGCGATGCGCCTGCCCCGCCGGCCGCGCCTCCTGCTGCCCGTCGTGATCGCTCTTGTGGCGATCGTGGCGTTGTTCATCCTTTTCTCCAGCGTGTACACCGACTTCCTGTGGTTCGACGCCGTCGGGTACACCTCGGTGTTCTCCAACGTGCTGCTGACCCAGATCCTGTTGTTCGTCGTCGGCGGCCTGCTCATGGTGGCCATCGTCGGCGGCAACATGATGCTGGCCTTCCGGATGCGCCCGATGTTCGGGCCGTCGATGTTCGGCGGGTCGAGCGGGGCGGACCGTTACCGGATGGCGGTCGATCCGCACAGAAAGCTGATCTTCCTGATCGGCATGGCGGTGCTCGCCCTGTTCGCCGGGTCCACGCTGGCCGGGCAGTGGGAGATCTGGCTCCAGTTCGTCAACGCCACGCCGTTCAACGACGTCGATCCGCTGTTCGGGATGGACATCTCGTTCTTCGTCTTCACGCATCCGTTCCTGCGGATGCTGCTGACGTTCCTGTTCACGGCCGTGGTGATCTCGGCCGCGACGGCCGCCATCGTGCACTACCTGTACGGCGGGTTCCGGTTCCAGTCGCCGGGCGTGCACGCCTCCCGCGCGGCCCGCGCCCACCTGTCCGTGCTGGTCGGCGTCTTCGTCCTGCTGAAGGCGGTGGCCTACTGGATCGACCGGTTCGGCCTGGTCTTCTCCGACCGCGGGTTCGTGCACGGCGCGTCCTTCACCGACGTCAACGCGGTGCTGCCGGCCAAGAACATCCTGGCCATCATCGCGCTGATCTGCGCCCTGCTGTTCTTCGCCGGGGTGATCCGGCCGGGCGGCATGCTCCCCGGTGTCGCCTTCGGCCTGCTCGTGCTCTCCGCGGTGCTGATCGGCGGCGTCTACCCCGCCCTGGTCGAGCAGTTCCAGGTCCGGCCCAACCAGCAGGCCCGGGAGGCGACGTTCATCTCGCGCAACATCGAGGCCACCAGAAAGGCGTACGGCGTCGACAAGAGCGAGGTCATCGACTACAACGCGCAGGGCGAGCCCGGAAAGGTCGACGTCAACTCCGACTCCTCCATCTCGGGCGTGCGGCTGCTCGACCCCAACCTGGTGTCCAAGACCTACCAGCAGCGTCAGCGCATCCGTGGTTTCTACGACTTCCCCGACCAGCTCGACGTCGACCGCTACAAAGACTCCGCGGGCAACGTGCGGGACACGGTCGTGGGCGTCCGTGAGCTGATCGGCCCGCCCCGCGAGCAGGACAACTGGATCAACCGCCACCTGGTCTACACCCACGGTTACGGCATCGTCGCCGCGCCGGGCAGCGAGGTCGACTCCGAGGGCCTGCCCGCCTTCGAGGCCAAGGACATGCCGGTGACCGGCCCGCTGGTGGACCGCACCGGCCTGAAGGAGCCGCGGATCTACTTCGGCGAGAACTCCTCGACCGAATACGTGATCGCCGGCGGCGACCCGAAGGTCCGGCAGGAGCTCGACTACCCGGAGAGCGGCGGCACCGGCCAGGAGAACACCACTTATCAGGGCAAGGGCGGCGTTCCGATCGGCTCGTTCTTCAACCGCATGCTCTACGCGGCGAAGTACAGCGAGATCAACCTGCTGCTCTCCGGCGACGTCAACGACAAGTCGCAGATCCTCTACGTCCGCAACCCGCGCGAGCGCATCGAGAAGGTCGCGCCCTTCCTCCGGATGGACGCCAACCCCTATCCGGCGGTCGTGGACGGGCGCGTGGTGTGGATCGTGGACGCGTACACGCTGTCCAACGACTACCCCTACTCGCAGAGCCGCAGCTTCGGTGACATGGTCCGCGACACGGCCACCGACACGCGGGCCATCGCCCAGCAGCCGCGCGACCACATCAACTACATCCGCAACTCGGTCAAGGCCACGGTCGACGCCTACGACGGCACCGTCAGCCTCTACGCCTGGGACTCGGCGGACCCGCTGCTGAAGACCTGGAGCAACGCCTTCCCCGGCATCGTCAAGCCGGCCGCTCAGATGAGCCCGGACCTGCGGTCCCACCTGCGCTACCCGGAAGACATGTTCAAGGTCCAGCGTGACGTGCTCGCCCGCTACCACATCGAGGACGCGCGGGCCTTCTACGGCGGCCAGGACTTCTGGAACGTCCCGAACGACCCGTCGCTGAGCGACACCGACGTCAAGCAGCCGCCGTACTACCTGTCGGTCAAGATGCCCGGCACCTCCGCGCCCTCCTTCTCGCTGACCACGACCTTCGTGCCACGCCAGGGTCCCAACCTGGCGGCGTTCATGGCCGTGGACGCGACGGACGGCGGCGACTACGGCAAGCTGCGCATCCTGCGCATGCCGTCCAACACGACGATCCCGGGGCCGGGGCAGGTCCAGAACAACTTCACCAACAAGTTCTCCGGTGAGCTGAACCTGCTGGGGCTGGGCAACGCCAAGATCCGCTACGGCAACCTGCTCACCCTGCCCTTCGCCAACGGGCTGGTCTACGTCGAGCCGGTGTACGTCCAGACGGCCGCCGCGTCCGGGCAGGAGCCCTACCCGATCCTGCGCCGCGTCCTGGTCGCCTATGGCAACAAGGTCGGCTCGCACGACACCCTCGAAGGGGCCCTGGAACAGGTCTTCGAGGGCGCGTCGGCGCAGCAGCCGAACGACCAGCGGCAACAGCCGACGGAGACCAACCAGGCCGCCCAGCTCAACGCGGCCATCGAGGAGGCCCGCAAGGCGTACGACGACGCCAGGAAGGCCCTGTCCGCCGACCCGCCCAACTGGGTCGAGTACGGCAACGCCCAAAAGCGCCTCCAGGACGCCCTCAACCGCCTCCAGTCGGCCAAGCCGAACAGCACGACACCCCCGGCCACCGGACCGACCACGACGCCGACTCCGGCCCCCACGACCTCTACGACACCGACCACATCACCACCCACCCCGGCGACGACGGGCAGCCCGTCGACATCCGCCGCCTCCTGAGGCCGAACCGATTTGCGCCCGCCCCGATAGCCCGATAGTCTTTAGACACAACGCAACGCGGGGTGGAGCAGTTCGGTAGCTCGCTGGGCTCATAACCCAGAGGTCGCAGGTTCAAATCCTGCCCCCGCTACCAAGGCGGTGTCTCAGGACATCGGAAAGGCCCCGGACCTAAGGTCCGGGGCCTTTCGCTTTTCAAAGGCGGTATGTGGGTGCGGCGGCCGAGGCCGTGAAATCTCGGCATTCTCTGCGAATTCCCGGCATTCCTGTCCCCAGGGGCTGGGACAGCACGGGGGCCAGGCCAAGGTGGCGCGGGCTGTCGGGCCGAAGGCGGGCCGGTCGCCCCTGTTCAGCGCAGCATCAGGGGATGAAAGCGGGTCCATCGCGCTCGCGGCGGTCTGGTGGTCGTTCCGGCTGACGGGTGGGCGGGCGCGGTCGTCTGGCGCCTTTTCCGGATTTCCGGGTGGGCGGGGCCGTCTGCTGCCGGGTTCTGGGGCGCGGGTTGCCCGGGAGGCTGATAGTCGTTCCAGAGGTGCCCGCTCTCGATGCCGGGGGCATTTCCCCGGGGCGGCGTCAGGAGGCCGCGTTGGAGGAGATGGGCGGGGCCTCGGGGTGGGTGAGGGAGAGGGTGCCCATGCCGGCCATGACGTCGAGGGCCTGGTGCCGGTAGGTGCGGGCGCGGTCGGCGCGGGCGAGTTCGTGGAAGAGGCGGCCGAGGTCCCACAGCAGGCCGGCCTCGCCGTGCCGGTCGCCCACCTCCCTGGCCAGGACGAGCGCCTGCTCGTAGCGGCGGACCGCCTGGTCGTGGTCGCCGTTGCGGTAGTGCGCGCGGGCCAGGCTGGCCAGGTGGTAGTACTCGCCGTGCCGGTAGCCGAGGTCCTGGGAGAGGCAGGCCCCCTGGCGGTAGTTGTCCATGGCCGAAGGCGTGTCGCCGATCCGTTCCTCCAGCAGGCCGAGCCGGTGCAGGGCCAGTACTTCGTCGTACGGCTCGCCCACCGAGCGCAGGATCGTGATGGACCGCAGCAGCCGGTCGGCCGCGTCGTCGTACCGTTCCTCGCGGGCCAGCAGGGTGCCCCATTCGAGCAGGGCCCGCGCCTCGCCCGTGGTGTCCTCCGCGGCCCGGTAGAGCGCCTGGGCGCGGGCGATATGGCCCAGGGCGCGTTCGGTGTCCTGATCGCCGAGCCCGTGGCAGTGCGACAGGACCAGGTGGGTGCGGGCTTCGGCGTGGATGCTCTCCCGGCGGGCGGTGGCGGGCAGGATGATCTGGTTCAGCGCGCAGCAGTCCTGGAGGTAGCCGCGGATGCGCAGCGGGCCGGTCAGCGCCGCCGCGAGCTGTACGGCGAGCGTTTCGTGGCTGCCCGGGGTGGTGGCGGCCTGCCGGACGACCGGGACCAGGTTGCGGCGGTGGTCGTCCAGCCAGGCGAGGGCGTCGGCGGCGGTGTAGACCTCGGCGGCGGCGTGCGCCCGGCGTTCGTCCTCGTGCAGCCAGCGCAGGTTGAGCGGGTCGAGCAGCTCGGTGACCTGCAACGCGGCGGCGTGGTAGTACTGGAACGCGCGTAACAGCGCCTCGTGCCGCTCCCGGTCCGACAGGTGTGAGCGGGCCTCCTCGGTGGCGAACAACCGCACCAGGTCGTGCATCAGATAGTGGTGCGGGCGCGGCGAATCGACCAGCCGGGCGTCCAGCAGTCCCTCCAGGCCCTCCTCGGAGCGCCGCTGCGGCAGCCCGGTGAGCGCGGCGGCGACGGGGACGGTGATCTCCGGCCAGTGCGGCAGGCCCATGTGGCGGAAGACCTTGACCAGTTCTTCGCTGCGCGGGTCGTTGTCCAGCTCCTGGCGGCTGGTCGCGAAGCTGGTCCGGACTTCGAGGTCGTCGACCTTCAGCTCGTCCAGCCGGTGGTGCTTGGACATGAGCTTGTCGGCCAGGAAGCGCAGCGGCCAGGCCGGGCGGGAGGCCAGCCGGGCGGCGGCGATGGTCAGCGCCAGCGGCAGCCCGCCGCACAGCCGGGCGATCCGTAGGGCCTGCTCGCGTTCGGCGGCGATGCGCTCGGCCGACACGACCGAGGCGAGCAGCGCGAGCGATTCCTCCTCCGACATCGGCTGAAGGTGGTGGACCGCGCCACCGAGCACGGGCAGCGTACGGCGGCTGGTCACCAGCACCGAGCACGACTTGGCCGGCATCAGCGGGCGGATCTGCGCTGAATCCACCGCATTGTCGAGGAGCAGCAGCATCCGCCGGTTCGCGGTCAGGGACCGGAACCGGGCCGCGGCCTCGGCCTCCTCGGGCGGCACCGCATGGGTCGGTACGCCCAGCGAACGCAACATGCGGCCGAGCACGTCCACCGGTTCCAGCGGCTTCAGGCACCTGGACGAACCTTGCAGATCCACATAGAACAGCCCATCGGGAAAGTGCGGGCTGATCCGGTGGGCCAGGTGCGTGGCCAGTTCGGACTTGCCCACGCCGCCCACGCCGTCGATCACCACGATCCCCGGGCCCTCAGGGTCGAGCAGCAGGTGCTCCAGCCGGTTCACGTCGGCCTGCCGCCCGGCGAACACCCCGCTGCCGCGGAAAATCTCGTTGGGCGGCGCGGAGGCCGGATCGGGATCTTCGGCGGGCTCCACGGCGGCCTGGGTGCGCGGCGCGGCGTCGCCTGAGCCGTCGTCGGTGAGGATCGCCTGGTGGAGGGCCTGGAGTTCGCCGCAGGGCTCAAGTCCCAGCTCCTCGGTGAGCACCGAGCGGGCCTCCCGGTAGGCGTCCAGTGCCTCGGCGCGCCGTCCTGCCGCGTGCAGCGCGCGCATGAGCTGGCCCCACAGCCGCTCCCTGAGCGGATGCTGGGCGAGCAGCGTGCGCAGTTCCACCACGATGTCGGTGTGCCGGCCGAGCAGCAGCCGGGCCTCGACGTGCCCTTCGGCGGCGAGTTGCCGCAGCTCGGTGAACCGGTGCGCCATCGCGGTCAGCGAGGGGGTGGGCGCGGCGTCCATGAACGGCTCGCCGTCCCAGAGCGACAGGGCCGCGGAGAGCCGGCGTTCGGCCTCCTCCCCCTCGCCGCGGTCCAGCGCCGCGAGCCCCTGCGTGGTCTGGGTCTCGAACTGCACACCGTCGATCGACTCCGGCGGGCAGCGCAGCTCGTACCCGCCCGGGCAGGTGGCGATGACCTTGCCCTCCCGGTCGCCCAGGGCACGCCTGCACTGCAGCACATAGTTGCGGATCAGGACCGCGGCGGAGGCGGGCGGCCTGCGGGGCCACAGTTCGAGTACGAGCCGGTCCACCGAGACCACCCGCCCGGCGTCCAGCATCAACAGCGCCAGTAGTGCTCGCGGGCGAGGCCCCGGGATCGGATACCAGTTAATGTCCGTCCGAAATTCGACTCGCCCGAGGTATCTGAACCACATGCGAGCACCCTCCACCGCATCGGAGACCAGTTCTATCGAGCAACAATCATAAGGAGCCTGGTCTGTAAGTGGATAAGTAAACAAGACCTAAATTACAAGGTTACGCGGTATTGGCATCCTGATGTGGTGGTGGTCGGTGGCATTCGCGGACGCGCCGCGCGCACCCGACCGGGGGTTTCGCCATGACATCGCCGCAGTCCCGAGCCGCCAAGACATCCCTCCGTCGTCCCGATGCGGCTTGCGGCCGTGGTCACCAGGCAGTCTGGGGGAATAATGCGTTTCGGAGTATTAGGATCGCTCACGATGGACGACAACGGTATCGGTCGTCTGCCCAGCGCGCCGAAGCAACGGCAGTTGCTCGCCCTCTTCCTGATGAACGCCGGCCATTTCACGCCCGCGTCCGCCTGTATCGAGGAATTATGGGGAAGTGATCCGCCGCGAACGGTGACCGCGACCCTGCAAACGTACATCCTCCAGATCAGGCGGTCGCTCGCCGCCGCGCCGGAGATCGGCTCGATGGCGCAGGCCCGTAAGGTACTGATCACCGGAAATCGCGGTTACCACCTGATCGTCCCGGCCGATTCCCTGGACGTACTGGAGTTCCAGCGATGGCTGCGCGACGGCCGGCGGGCGGCGCTGCGCAACGACGACGAGACCCAGGTCCGCTGCCTGCGCATGGCGCTGGCGCAGTGGCGGGGGCCGGCGCTCGGCGACGTGCCGGTGGGGCCGCTGCTGCGGCCCCAGGTCGAAAGGCTGGAAGAGGCGCGGATCGCGGCGATGCGGGAGTGTTTCGACGCCGAACTCCGGCTCGGTCGCCACCAGGACATCCTCGGCGAACTACGGACGGCGGCGGCCCGGCATCCCTGCGACGAGGAGTTCCAGGCGCAGTACATGCTCGCGCTGTACCGGTCGGGCCAGCAGCTCAAGGCGCTCGACGTCTTCCACCGGCTGCGCGCCACCCTGGCCGAACAGCTCGGCCTTGGACCTTCGCGTACGATCCGCTCCCTGCACGAGACCATGGTCCACGCGCACGGCGAACTGTCCCTCGAAGTGATCGGCGCCTGACCTGCCGGGGCCGTCCGCAGCGACGGTTGACCTCAATATTGGTTGAGGTTGCACGCTGGGAGCGCCCAAGCTTCCGCCGTCGACAGGTGAAACGTGCGAAACAACCCGATACTCGTACTCGCCGCCGTCCTGGTCTCCAGCGTGTCCCTGCCGATCACGCTGACCGGCGCCTCGGTCGCGCTCGTGGAGATCGCCTCCGATCTGCAGGCCGGCCTCGCGCCGGTCCAGTGGGTGGTGACCGGCTACAACGCGACCTTCGCGAGCTTCATGCTGGCCTCCGGATCGCTGGCGGACCTGATCGGCAGGCGGCGGGTCTACACGTCCGGGCTGATCATATTCGTGGTCAGCGGCCTGCTGAGCACGGTGGCCACCGACATCGTGCTGCTCGACGTCGTGCGCGCGCTGGCCGGGGTCGGCGGGGCCGCCGCGGCGGCCAGCGGCTCGGCCCTGCTGGCCGCCTCCTTCCAGGGCCCGGCCAGGGCCAGGGTGTTCGGCCTGTTCGGCACCGCGCTCGGCATCGGCCTGGCCTTCGGGCCGACGATCGCGGGGGTGCTGGTGGGCGCGTTCGGCTGGCGCGCGGTGTTCGGCGTGCCGTCCGTCGCGTGCCTGCTGGTGCTGGCGGTCGTCCGGTTGCTGCCGGAGTCCCGCGACCCGCGGTCGCGCCGGGTGGACTGGCCGGGCACGGTCTCCTTCACGGCGGGGCTGCTCCTGCTGATCTCCGGATTCGTCGAGGGACCGGCCCTGGGCTGGACGTCGCCCGTGGTCCTGGGGGCCTTTGTCGCTTCTGTCGTACTTCTCGCCGCCTTCGTGGTGATCGAGTACCGGACCCGCGAACCGCTGCTCGACCTGAGCCTGCTCACCTCGCCGCGCTTCCTCGGCATCTCCATCGCCGCCGCGGCCATCGTCAGCGTCCTCATCCCGCTGCTGGTCTACCTGCCGTCCTACTTCACCCGGGTGCTCGGCATGGGCCCCGGCCAGGCCGGCGCGGTCCTGATCATGCTGACCGCGCCCACGCTGGTACTGCCCTCGCTGACCGGTCTGGTCGCCCGCTGGGTGCCGCCCGCGGCGATCGTGGTGCTCGCGGTCGTCCTGATGGGGCTCGGTTCGGCCTGGCTGGCGCTCAGTGGTCCGGCGTCCACCGCGTTCGGGCTGGCCGGGCCGCTGCTGACGATCGGCTTCGGGGCGGGCGTCTCCATTGGGCTCATCGACGGGGTGGCGCTCAGCAGCGTGGGGCCAGAGCGCGCGGGAACGGCGTCGGGCATGTTCAACACGGTACGGCTGGGCGGCGAGACGGTCGCCATCGCGGTGTTCGGCGCGGTGCTGGCCGCGATGACCGCGGGCCGGCTGGCCGAGCCCGGCTTCGCCGACGGGCTGCGCGTCGTGCTGTGGTCGATGACCGGGCTCGCGCTGGTGACCGTGCTGGTGGTCACGGTACTGCTGCGCGCCCCCGCCCGTACTCCCGCGCCCACCCCCGAACGCGTCTCGTGAAACCGAAGGGAACTCATGCTGACGCACGACGTCGTCTACCACCTGGAGATGACCTCCCTCGCCGAACTCCGCCCGGCCCGCCCCTCCAGGGCCGCCGTGCGACTGCGCGAGATCGGCCTTGCGGACGTACGGGACTTCCGGGAGATCCACGATCGGGTCGGCGGTCCGCACGGCTGGCCGTCGCTCACCTGGCCGGAATCCCGGTGGCGCGAGCACCTGGCCAGGCCGGGGGTACGCGCGTGGATCGCCGAGGTGGACGGGCGGCCCGCCGGATTCGCCCAGCTCCAGGCGCAGCCGGGGCACACGGTGGAGATCGAGTACTTCGGGCTGGCGCCGGAGTACGTGGGCCACGGGATCGGCGGGCACCTGCTGACCCTCATCACCCGGCTGGCCTGGGAACCCGCGCCCGGCGGCGAGGAGAGCGGTGTGGAGAGCGGCGAGGAGATCCGCCGGGTCCGGGTGCGTACCTCCCGCTCCGACCACCCGCACGCCCGGGCGAACTACCAGGCCCGCGGCTTCCGCCTGACCCGCGAGGAGCCCTGGGAACGCGAATTCGGCATCGCCGCCCCCCACTAGGGATTGGCGTCGCCGAGCAGGCGGCGCGGACCGGACCCCAGCCGGCCGAGCGCGTCATCGGGGTTGGCGACCACGCAACGGTCGATCGACAGGCAGCCGCACCCCACGCAGTCGGTGAAGTCGTCGCGCAACTGCTCCAGCCGCCGGATGCGCTCGTTGAGCTGCTCCCGCCAGGCCGCCGACAGCCGCTCCCAGTCCTGGCGATTGGGCGTGCGCCCCTCCGGCAGCTCCGCGAGCGTCTTCCCGATCTCCGCCAGCGACACCCCGACCCGCTGCGCGATCCGGATCAGGGCGACCCGGCGCAGGGTCTCCCGCCGGTATCGTCGCTGATTTCCGGCCGTACGCCGGCTCGTGATGAGCCCCTGCCGCTCATAGAAGTGCAACGCCGAAACGGAAACACCGCTGCGCTCCGCCAACTGGCCGATGGTCAGCTCGGCCGGGACCTTGGTCATGGGAGTTCTCCGCCACAGATCGACCTGAACAAATATTCAGGTTCTACCATCAATGGCGACCGCACGGAAAATCCAGAGCCGGAGAGAGGAATCGGGGTGCAGACTGAATCGTTCCGCCTGGCCGTCATAATCGGCAGTGTCCGGGAGGGCCGTTTCGGCCCGACCGTGGCGAACTGGTTCATCGGCCAGGTCAGGCGACGCGACGACGTGATCCTCGATGTGATAGGCCTCGCCGAGACGCCACTACCGGTACACGGCCAGGCCCGCCCGGTCGTGACCGGGGAGTACGACTCGCCCGAGGTACGCGCCTTCGCCGCCAGAATCGGCGCGGCCGAGTACAACCACGGATATCCGGGACCACTGAAGATCGCCATCGACTCGCTCAACCCGGAATGGCACGCCAAACCCGTGGCCTTCGTATCCTACGGCGGCGTTTCCGGTGGCCTGCGCTCGGTAGAACAACTCCGCGCGGTATCCACGGAACTGCACGCCATCACCATCCGGGGGACGGTCGGCTTCACCATGGCCCATTCCCGTTTCGACGCGACCGGCCAACCACTCCACCCCGAAAAGGCGAACCCCGAGGCCAAGCCCCTCCTCGACCAACTCGCCTGGTGGGCCCGCCACCTCCGCACCGCCAAAAGCCTCCTTCCCTACGGCTCCTGACCACCCCCGCTGCCCAGCGGGGGTGGCCTCCCGGTCGCCGCCACAACACACGACTGCGGCACCGCTCCGGTTGCACACCGGTGACCCGGTCCGTGTGATGGAGGAAAGCGACCTCAGGTGAACGGTGGAAAGCTCGCCATACGGCGCTGGGGGTGCACGCCGGTCCGGCGCCGCGCGCGGCGAGCGCGCCGAGCAGGCAGGTCGGCGCCAATGTGAGGGCCCATTCAGGGCGCATGAGTCCGTTTCTCCTCGGGGTGTCGAGTCCTGTCGTGATCGACAACGCTAGGTGTCGGCAATGGGCCCGGACCAACCGGAGGGCCCCCAGTCACAAGGGGGAAAGCCCTACCCCTCCGCCGCCGGAGGGAAGAACTCGGTCTGCGGACGCTGCATGTACTCCATCGCCGCCGTGAACACCGGGTCGGTCATCCGGCGTTCCATCTCCTCCAGCGTCACGTCCTCGATGCGGGTCTGGATCCACCAGACGTTCCCGAACGGGTCGCGCACCCGCCCCACCAGGTCGCCGAAGGCCAGGTGGGTGACCTCGCTGATCGGTACGCCTCCCGCCGCCACCGCCCGCCGCTGCACGGCGCGCGCGTCCTCGACGTACAGGCGCAGGTACGACGGCGTGGCGGGCCAGCTCGGATCGCCGTCGAACAGCATCACCACCGCGTCGCCGATCCGGACCTCCGCGTGCCCGATCCGCCCCCGGCCATCGACCACCCGGCCAAGTTCCTCCGCACCGAACGCCCTGGCCAGATAGTCGATGACCGCGCCGGTGTCCTGGGAGATGATCCACGGCGTGACGGTGGTGTAGCCCTCGGGAATCGCCTTGACGGGCATGTGACCGGCCTCCTGGGGTCGTGTCGTCGTCGTGCTTGCCCAGGCAACGCTAGAACCCATATAGGCCGGTTCATGACCTACTTCATCACCGGTGGGCGCGCCGGACCCTCGGGTAGTGCAGGTCGAACGCTGGCCGTTCGGACCGGATGCGCGGGATCGAGGTGAAGTTGTGCCGCGGCGGCGGGCACGACGTCGCCCACTCCAGCGAGTTGCCGAACCCCCAGGGGTCGTCCACGGTCACCAGCGCGCCTTTTCGCGAGGTCTGCCACACGTTGTACAGGAACGGCAGCGTGGACGCGCCCAGCAGGAAGGCCCCCGCAGAGGAGAGCAGGTTGAGCCCGGTGAACCCGTCGATCGGGCTGTAGTCGGCGTAGCGGCGCGGGAAGCCGATCACGCCCAGCCAGTGCTGCACCAGGAACGTGGTGTGGAAGCCGACGAACAGCATCCAGAAGTGGACCTTGCCCATCGTGTCGTTGAGCATCTTGCCGGTCAGCTTGGGCCACCAGAAGTAGAACCCGGCGAACATCGCGAACACCACCGTGCCGAACACCACGTAGTGGAAGTGCGCCACCACGAAATAGGTGTCGCTGATGTGGAAGTCCAGCGGCGGCGAGGCCAGGATGACGCCGGTCAGGCCGCCCAGCAGGAAGGTGACCAGGAACCCGATCGCGAACAGCATCGGGGTCTCGAACGTCAGGTGGCCGCGCCACATGGTGCCGATCCAGTTGAAGAACTTCACCCCGGTGGGCACCGCGATCAGGAACGTCATGAACGAGAAGAACGGCAGCAGCACCAGCCCCGTGGGGAACATGTGGTGCGCCCACACGGTCATCGACAGCCCGGCGATGGCGATCGTGGCGGCCACCAGGCCGATGTACCCGAACAGCGGCTTGCGGCTGAAGACCGGCAGCACCTCGGTCACGATGCCGAAGAACGGCAGCGCGATGATGTAGACCTCCGGGTGCCCGAAGAACCAGAACAGGTGCTGCCAGAGGATGGCCCCGCCGTTGGCGGCGTCGTAGATGTGCGTGCCGAGTTTGCGGTCGGCCTCCAGTACCAGCAGCGCGGCGGCCAGCACCGGGAAGGCCAGCAGCACCATCACCGAGGTGAGCAGGACGTTCCAGGTGAAGATCGGCATCCGGAACATGATCATGCCGGGCGCGCGCATGCAGATGATCGTGGTGATGAAGTTGACCGAGCCGAGGATCGTGCCGAGCCCGGCCAGCACCAGCCCCATGATCCACAGGTCGCCGCCGGGGCCGGGGGAGTAGGAGGCGGTGGACAGCGGCGTGTACGCGAACCAGCCGAAGGACGCCGCCCCGTCCGCCACGCCGAAACCGGCGAGCGTGATCAGCCCGCCGAACAGGAACATCCAGTAGCTGGCCATGTTCAGCCGGGGGAAGGCCACGTCCGGCGCGCCGATCTGGAGCGGCATGATGGCGTTGGCGAACCCGGCGAACAGCGGGGTCGCGAACAGCAGCAGCATGATCGCGCCGTGCATGGTGAACATCTGGTTGTACTGCTCGCGCGAGACGAACTGCAGGCCGGGCGCGAGCAGTTCGGCGCGGATCACCATCGCCATGATCCCGGCGGCCAGGAAGAACGCGAACGACGTGATCAGGTAGAGGTTGCCGATCACCTTGTGGTCGGTGCTGGACAGCCACGACGTGAGTATGGCGCCCTTGGTCCGATGCGCCACCGGTCCGGGCGTGAGGTGTTCCCGATCCGGCGGCGGCTCGACTGTGGTCACGTTGTCTCCTGGCGCGGCGAGCGGCGGCACATGCGCCGCTCATCCCCGTGCCGACCTGCGGAAAAACGGTTCCCGCCGCCCGTCGCGGGAATCTCGGTGCTCGCATGGGCGGGAACGGACCACGGCTATACCCGCGGCGGCGACCAGAGGCAGGGCAGCGTCAGGGGCAGCGTCAGGGGAGGGTCAGGTCCGTGACCGTCAGGCGGTGGTCGTCGGCGGGCAGGGTGACGGCCCGGAAGTCGCGTACCGCGATCCGCTCGTCGGCGAGCACGTGGTCGATGGCGATCTTCGGGAAGAAGAACGGCTGCTCATGGTAGGGCCAGGTCATGGTCAGCCCCCGGCCGGTGGCGTCGGCCGCGTCCCGGTAGCCGGTGGCGATCAGTTCCCGCAGCACGGCGTGGTCGAGCGTGGCGTTGAAGTCACCGGCCAGCACCCGCAGCGGGCCGCCCGCCCCGGGCAGCCGCCGGATGCTCGGCTCCCAGCAGGCGGTACGCCAGCCGGAGGACGGCGCGCACGCGTGCACCGACACGACCTCCACCCGCCGGCCGTCCGGCAGGGTGACCACGGCCGCGGCCTGGCCGGGCCCGGTGCCGGGCAGCCGCCTGCCCTCGCTCACCGGGTGCCGGGCGTAGATCGCCACGCCGTTCGCGTCCTCCTCGGGCAGCGCGTAGGCGTACGGCAGCAGCCCGGCCACGCCCTCGGCGGCCAGCCGCCCCGGCACCCACCCGGCGAACTCCTGGAGCGTGAGCACGTCCGGGCGGTAGCGCCTGATCTGCTCCATCAGCGCGGAGGTCGGGACGTGGCCGTTCCACATGTTGAGCGTCATGACCCGCAGCGCGGGGCCGCGCGCGGGTGGTTGCGCGCCGGGGAGCATCCGGGGCAGCAGGATCACCGCGAACATCGACACCGCCGCGAACGCCGCCACCGTCGTGCGCCACCGCCGGGTCAGGGCCGCCCAGGCCGGCGGGACCAGCGCGGCCACCGCGACGTACGGCGTGAACGACACCGCCTGCGACCAGCGGAACACCGGCTCCCAGCCGGTCAGCCGCAGCGCGCCCCAGCCGAGGCAGGCCGCGGTGAGGGCGAACAGCACGACCGTGCCGCCGCGTCTGTCCCGGCGGACGCCGCCCGGCGAGGGCGGCACGAGGGTGGCCAGGCCGGGTGGGTCGTCAATGCGTTCGGAACGCTCCATCCCGAACAATTATCGCGCCCACCGCATCGAACCGCGAAACCGGCGAAACCATCTCAGGTACCGCCTGGGGGGTACGCCGGAGCCCGCGCCGGGCCGCCGAGCCGGCGCGTGCCGGCCGCCGTCCACCCACTGGGGTGCTCGGGCCGGGGCGCCCTTTGGCCGCGCCGCGGCCGGGCACGACCGAAGTGTGGCGGCTCCCCGGCGATTTCCACCATCCGGTGCATGTGCGTCTGGCGCATTTTCTCGTGCTTTCCCGGGGCGGTGAGGTGGTGGAGGTCCTGGTGCGGTTCGAGGGGTGCTGGAGGCGGTACACGCTGCACTGTCACAGCCTGGAGCACGAGGACATGGCGATGACGGCGGACTTCGCGGTCGTATAACGCCCGCCACTAAATTTCCCGTATAAGGCACCCTTTGCCCTTTACCGATAGAGCAACAAGCAGGTCACGGTAAGGAATCAATTGACTTAGAGAAAGGCGGTCAATGGGGTAGATTTTGCGTTCATGGAGGATACCGTAGTCGAATACTTAGGCTCGCCTCCCCGGCGCAGGGGGAGGCCATGGAAGCTGTGGATCGCGGTGACCGCGATGGCCGTCACAGGGGTGGCGGCCGGGGTGTACGGCGGACTGGAGGTGCGCCGGGAGCTCCAGCGCCCGCCCACCCAGGCGGAGAAGGAGGCCGCCGCCGTGAAGGAGGTCGCGCTGCGCTGGCGGACCAGGACGGCCGGGCAGCTCTTCCCGGCCGAGATCGAGTACGGCGAGCACTACCGGGCGCGGCGCGTGGGCATCGCCCCGCAGGCGCGCTGCGATGAGGCGGCCGACGCCTCCGTCGCGCTGGTGTTCGTCAACAGCGGCTGCGCGGCCGTGCTCCGGGCGACCTACATCGACCACTCGCGCACGCTCGTGACCACCGTCGGCATCGCCGTACTGCCCACCGAGGAGGCGGCCGACAAGGCCGTCCAGACCATCCGCGCGTCGGACGGCATGCTGCGCGCGGCGGCCTTCCCCGGCACCCGCGCGGCCTGGTACCGCGACGCGGCGCGCCAGGACGACTCCGTCGGAGGCTACGCCAACTACGTGCTCCTCGCGGCGAGCGGGTACGCCGACGGACGTAAGCGGATCAAGGCCGACCGCCCGAAGATCTTCGCCATGGACGACACGCTGATCACGCGGGTCGGCGCGGCGCTGGGCGAGGAACGCGACCCCTGCAAGGTCGCGGGGGTGGTCCAGTGCTGACCACCTCGACGCGGATCACGCTGGTGGCGGCGGTCGCGGCGATCCCCCTCCTCGCCGTGCCCGGCCCGGCCGCCGCGGACGACGTACTGCCCCGCCTCGCCGCCGACCTGCGCGCGGCGCACAAGTCCGCCGACGGCGACGGCGTCACGATCGCCATCCTGGGCGACGGGATCGACACGCGCCTGCCCGAGCTGCGCGGCCGGGTCAAGGCCGCCCCCGACCTCTACAAGCCCAAGGAGAGCGAGCAGCGGTTCGGCACGCTGCTGGCCGGCCTGATCGCCGGGAAGGGCAACCCACGGGGCACGTCGGTGCGCGGCGTCGCACCGGCCGCCGACATCCTGTCGATCAGGGTGATGCCCACCGGCGACCGCGCCTACCGCCGGTTCATCAAGAGCGACGACCTCGACAACGTCGCCGACGGCATCCGCACCGCCGCCGACCGCGGGGCCGACATCATCCTCGTCACCGACGCCCGCGGGAACGTGGGCGACAACGAAGACCTGCACTCGGCCATCGAGCACGCCACCGGCAAGAACGCCGTCATCGTGTCGGCCTCCCCGCGCCTGGTGGACGACGCGCTGAAGAAGGTCCCCGCCTCCGAGATCGGCTACCCGCCGGGGGTCCCCGGCGTGCTCGGCGTCGGCGCCCTGAACGGCAATGGACGGCGCGACCCCACTTACTCCGCCCGCAACTCCACGATCGCCGTGTCCGCCCCCGGCACCAAGGTGGACACCACGGGCGACGGCGGCAATTCGAGCTGGTGGGTGCAGGGCGGCGACGTCGCCGCCGCCTGGGTGGCGGGCACCGCGGCCCTGATCCGGCAGGAGCACCCGAAGCTGCCGCCCGACCTGGTCGCCCGCGCGATCACCTCCTCCACCCGCAGCAGGCCGCGCGGCGGCTACGACGTCGACTTCGGCCACGGCGTCGTCAACCCGGCGGCGGCGCTGAAGGCGGCGGCCAGGCTCACCGGCACGGCCGACACGGCCGAGACCGGGAACAAGGCCCTGCCCGAGGAGGCCCGCGCCGGGGGCGGTCCGCCCAAGACCCCCATCCAGGCGGTGGTCCAGGACCGCAACAAGATCATCGGCCACAGCGTGCTCGCGGGCGCCGGAGTCCTCCTCGCCCTCGCCGCCGCCCTCACCCTCATCCTCGTCCGCTCGCGCCCGACGGTCCCCGCACCCCCGCCGCTACCACCACCGCCACCACCCCCGCCGCCACCGCCGCCCCCCTATGGGGGCGGCCCGTCCGGATACTGGGGAGAGCCGCCGAGGACGGACGGACCAGGGCCGATCAATAGGTAAAGCTTTACTTATATAAGCGGAATCTGATATTCTCGCACACATGATCGATGTGACACACCAGATCAACGCCGTACGGCGCAGCCTCGGCACGCGGGTGCTGGAAGCCGGGGAGGCGCGGGTTCAGAGCATCAGCCAGACGTACGACACCACCGTCGAGGACCTTTGGGACGCCTGTACTAACGCCGAGCGGATTCCGCGCTGGTTCATGCCGGTCAGCGGGGAACTGCGGCTGCACGGGCGGTACCAGCTCGAAGGGAACGCGGGCGGGGTGATCGAGCGGTGTGACCCGCCGAAGGGGTTCGCCGCGACGTGGGAGTTCGGTGGGCAGGTGAGCTGGATCGAGGTGCGGATGTCGCCCGCGCCCGAGGGTGGGGCGCGGCTGGAGCTGGACCACATCGCGCATGTGAGCGATGACCTGTGGGCGCAGTACGGGCCGGGGGCGACCGGGGTCGGCTGGGATCTCGGACTGCTGGGCCTGGCCATGCACATCTCCTCCGGGGCGTCCGTGCCGCCGGAGATGAGCACCGAGTGGACGAAGACGGCGGAGTACCGGCGGTTCGCCGAGCTGAGCAGCGAACGCTGGCGGGAGGCGAGTGTCGCCGCCGGTACCGACCCCGAGGCCGCCAGTGCCGCGGCCGAGCGCACCACCGGCTTCTACACGGCCACCGAGTAGCGGTCAGCGGACCTCTCCCACGCCGCACAGGAAGTAGGGCTTGGACTTCTCAAGCAACGGGTCGACGACCTGGGCGTCCGACCGCCACTCGTGCAGGTTGACCAGGCCGGGCTCGACGAGGTCCAGGCCCGCGAAGAACGGTTCGACCTCGCTGGACAGCCGTCCGACGAAGGGGGTGGAGGCGTTCTGGTAGATCCGTTCGACCGGCGCGACGGCCTCCGGGCGCTCGTCCACCACGACGTGCGACAGCGCCAGGAAGCTGCCCGGGACCACGGCCTCGCGCAGTGTGCGGACGATGCCCGCCGGATGGTCGTCGTCCGGGATGAAGTGCAGGATGGCGAGCAGCAGTACCGCGATCGGGCGGTCGAAGTCCAGGTGCTCGCGTACGGCCGGGTCGCGCAGGATCTCCTGCGGGCGGCGTACGTCGCCCGCGGCGACGATCACGTTGGGGCTGTCCTGGAGCAGGGCCCTGGCGTGTACGAGCACCTGCGGGTCGTTGTCCACGTAGACCGTACGGGCGTCCGGCGCGGTCTCGGCGGCGACCTGGTGCACGTTGCGCTGGGTCGGCAGGCCCGCGCCGATGTCCAGGAACTGGTGAACGCCCTGCTCCGCGAGGAAACGCACGGCCCGGCAGAGGAACTCCCGGTTCTCCCTGATGCCGATGGGGATTTCCGGCACGTATTTCAGCACCATCTCGGCGGCGGCCCGGTCCGCCGGCAGGTTGTTCTTGCCGCCCAGAAAGTAGTCATACATTCGTGCCGAATTCGGAATATTCGGGTTGAATCCTACCCCGAGTAACCTTGGATCCACGCTCTGCCTCCCTAGCCACCCAGATCCCCGGGATCTTACCTTGAAACGCTAAAACCACCTATATGGGGGAATTGAGGACTAGCCTGGGCACTGCGCCAAATGTCATGATCCATCCATGACTGTTCCCCCGCGCGTGCTGGGCGCCCGGCTCGCGGACGGCATTTCCCGGGGCAACATGTGGGCCCTGTTATCCATGGCCACGGCCTCCACCGCGGTCATCTCATTCCTGCCGTCCACCCAGCCGCACATCCTCGGCGCCGTTCTCGGCGTTCCCGAATCGGCGCAGGGCAGGGTGGTCGGCGCGCTCGGTTTCGCCGCCGAGCTGGCGATGATCGCCAGCCTGGCCTGGTACGGCGCGCTCGCCGACCGGTTCGGCCGCCGCCCGATCGTGGTCGCAGGATTCGCCCTGACCGCGATCGGCACCGCCCTGTTCCCGTTCGCCGGGAACACCGCCGTGCTGATCGCCCTGCGGGTGGTCTTCGGCCTCGGCGTCGCCGCGCTCAACGCGATGCTCTCCACGATCGCGATCGACTACGTCCGCAGCCGGTCGCGCGGCAAGTCCTACGGCTTGACCGGGTTCTTCGGCGGGCTCGGCGCGGTGGTCGCGGTGCTGGTCATGGTACGGCTCCCGCAGACCCTGGAATCCGCGGGGCACGACCCGGTCACCGCCGCCCGGCTGGCCTTCCTGATGATCGCGGCGGGCGTCCTGGCCGTCGCCGCGCTGCTGTGGCGGACCCTCTCCAGGACCGCCGTCAGCCGTACCGCCGGGCACACCCCGCTGCCGCGCCTGGTCCGCGAGGGCGTCGCGCTCGCCAGGGACCCCGGTGTCGCACTGTCGTACGCGGCCTCCTTCGTCGCCAGGGCCGACCTCGCCGTGGTCGTGGGCTTCATGACGCTGTGGATCGTCGACCACGCCACCCGCCAGGAGGGCATGTCCAGCGCGGAGGCCCTGGCCAGGGCGGGCGCGGTGGTCGGCGTCTCACAGACGGTGGCGCTGCTGGGCGCGCCGCTGTTCGGCTGGCTGGGCGACAGGATGCGCCGGGAGAACCTGGTCATCCTCGCCCAGACCGTCGCCGCCCTCGCGTACCTGTCCACGCTGCTCATCGACGACCCGCTCGGCGCCGGGATGATGGTCGTCGCGGTGCTCATCGGCATCGGCGAGATCGCCGGGATCACCACCGCGGGCCCGCTGCTCGCCCAGCAGGCCCCCGCCGACGTGCGCGGCTCGGCGTTCGGTGTGCACACGCTGTGCGGGGCGGTGGGCATCATGATCGTCTCGGCGCTGGGCGGCGTGCTCTACGACGCCTGGCGGCCCGCGGGGCCGTTCGTGCTCTCGGCCGCGTTCGGGCTCCTGGTGGTCGCGTTCGGCCTGGCCGTACGGCGTCGCGTACGCCCCCGCCCCGAGGCCGACCTGGACAGAGAGGCCGCCCTGCTCTCCTGAAGGCCCTGCTCTCCTAAGGCCCTGACCTCCTGAAACCGCCTGGCGGTATCCGGGGAAACGGCGTGGCGTTCCCCCGGGTCCGCACGATCACATCGGCATACTGGGACCGCTGGTCTGATCAAGTACTGGTCGGACATGGGTCACAGCAGCGCACGAAACCCTCCGCGCCGTCATCGCGACGGCAGTTTGCCAACATCCGGGCTGCCGCCCGGCAGGAGGAGAAAAGAATGCGCTTGACCGCAGGAGCAGGAATTCTGGCGGCCGCCCTCGCCGGCCCCGTCATCATGCCCGGCGCGCTCGCCTTCGACGCCGCCTCGGCGGACGACGGCTGGCGTACCGCCGTGGATCGGTCGTACCCGATGCCCGACAACGACGACGACGACAACTCGGGCCAGGGGGCGGACCCTGACGACGACGGCCGGATCGACCCCGTCAGGAACAGCCGGGTCACCGCGCTGCGGGTGCGGCCCTGGGCGCCGCGCCGCGACTCCGACCTGCGGGTCGAGGTCCGCTGCCCCAGCCCGTCCACCCATGCCACGGTCGCCTCCGACGCCATCAACGCCGTGGGCTCGCGGCGGGGGAGCCGCGAGCTGGGCATCGGCCTGGACGACGACGGATACGGGCACGACACCGAAGGCGTGCCGTGGGACGCCAGGCTGGGCGTCAGGGACATCTGGCTGCGCTGTGTGAAGGTCGAGGTCGACGATCACACCCTGGTGCGCCGGGTCCGGCTGATCTCCCGGCTGCGCACCACGGTCCTCGTCCGCAGGCACATCCTGTCCAAGATGAAGTGCGGCAGCGTGTGGTTCGTCTGCAAGAGGCCCGGCGACCCGGACCGCCCGCGCAAGTGGCGGGACGGCCCTGACGGCTGGAAGAACGGCAACGGCAACGGCAACAAGAACGGGAACGGCGACAAGAACGGGAACGGCCCGCGCTGATCACTTGGGCACCGGTACCACCGCCTCCTCGTCCACGCCGGGCGGCAGCACCACCTCACGCGCCGCCCCCGGAACGAGGCGCGGGTCATGGGTGATGAAGATCGTCGTCCGGCCGGCCATGAGCCGGCCGAGCGGCTCCATGATCCGCGCCGCGGTGGCCGCGTCCAGCCCGGTCATCGGCTCGTCCAGGATGAGCACCGGCGCGTCCCGCAGGATCGCCCTGGCGATGGCGATCCGCTGGCGCTGCCCCCCGGACAGCAGCCGGCCGCGCTCGCCGATCGGCGTGTCGTACTTCTGCGGCAGGGTGCCGATGAAGTCGTGCACGTCCGCCAGGATGGCCGCCTGGACGATCTCGTCCAGCTCGCACCCCGGCCGGCCGAACGCGATGTTGTCCCTGACCGTGCCGGAGAACAGCAGGTTCTCCTGCTGCAGGATGGTGATGTTGTCGCGCACCTCCCGGCTCGGCAGTTCGCGAATGTCCCTGCCGTCCAGCGTGATGCGCCCGGTGGTGGCGTCGTAGAAGCGCAGCAGCAGCTTGGCGACGGTGGACTTGCCCGCCCCGCTCGGCCCGGTGCACAGGATGATGTCACCGGGGCCCGCCGCGAACGACAGACCGCTCAGCGTGGCCCGCTTCCGGTTGGGATAGGTGAACCCGACGTTCTCGAACGTGATCTCCCCACGCCCCTTGACCGGCGACGTGGCCGGTGCGGGCGGTACCGCGGTGATCGGTTCGGTGTGCGGCTCCGCCTCGACGGGCGCGCCCGGATCGTCCACGTCCGGACTGGTCCGCAGTACCTCCATCACCCGGTCCGACCCGGCGGCGGCCTCCGAGACCGTGAGCGCCAGTTCGCCCAGGCTCTGCACCGCCGGGTACAGGTACGCCAGGTAGGCGGCGAACGCCAGCAGCCCGCCGATGGTGAGCCGCCCGGCCGCGATCTCCCAGGCCCCCACGCCGATCACGACCAGCACGCACAGCGTCTCGATGACCTGCACCAGCGGCCCGTACAGCGCCGACAGCCTGGCCTGCGCCAGGTTGGCCAGCATCCACCTGCGGCCCTGCCGGTTCAGCCGGGCCGCCTCGCTCTCCTGCCGGTTGTACGCCTGGACCAGTGACTGGTTGGCCAGGCTCTCCTCGATGACGCTGTTCATCTCGCCGTTGGCCCGCCGCTCGCGGGCCGCGGCGACGCGGAACCGGCCCGCGAACAGCTTGGACACCCCGAGGAACGCCGGTACCAGCGCCAGCGTCACCAGCGCCAGGTCCCACCGCAGGACCAGGGCCGCCCCGGCGAAGAACACCACGCTCACCGCCGTGGTGAACAGCCGGACCACCCCGGAGGCCAGCAGTTCCTCGATGGCCTCGATGTCGGTGGTGAGCCTGGCCATCTGGTCGCCGAGCCTGCGGTTGTCGAAGTAGTCGGGCGTCAGGCTCTGCATGTGCCGGAACAGGCGGTCGCGCAGCCGGTACAGGAAGCGCTCCCCGCCGAGCACGGTCGCGTACGTGCCGAAGAACGACACCACCGCGCCCGCCACGGCGAGGGCCAGCCAGCCGGTCGCCGGACCCCAGAACGCGTTCAGGTCACCGCGTGTCAGCACCTCGTCGGTGATCGTGCCGAACAGCGCGATGGCCGCGACCTCGCACCCCGCGGCCACGGCCGCGAGCACGACCCCGAGCACGATCAGTTTGCGCAGGCCACGGGTGTAGGGCCAGAACCTCCGCACCGTCTGCCTGATGGAGACCATCGGGGCCAGCGGCGTCTCTTCCCCCGGCGCGCCGCGCGCCCGCCCCTCGTCGTCGCGGGGCGTGGAAAAGGCCGCCTCGTTCGCCAGGGCGGCCTCATCAGATGGGGAGGGGGAAGGCCGGCGGGCGAACCGCCGGCCTTCCCCCGGCCTTGTTACCACCAGCCCCGCCAGCCGCCACCGCAGCAGCGACGGCGCCGCCGGCAGCCGCAGCCCCCGCCCCAGCCGCCCCAGCGACGCCAGCCACCGCAGCAGCGACGACGGCGACAGCCGCAGCCCCAGCCGCCGCCCCAGTTGGTCGGGAAGACCTGAGCAACCATTTGGATTTCCCCCTTCGCCTGTCCTTTTCCTGGACTTGCGAAAGCGACATTACCAGGCGTAGTCGGACAATTACGTAAACGGGCGACCTGGCTTGATTCGGGGATTTTTTGCAGGTTTGTTCGGATAAATCTAGACCTGCGGTAGTTGCAAGAGATTTGAAAGCTTCGTCCGCTCATGTCATAGTGCGCCGCCGCCAAACGCGGCACGCGTAAAGAGCTGACCGGGCATTACCCATGAGTAGGTGGGGGCGCATTCGCTGTCTCTTCGCGCCGGGCCGGTCACTACCGGTTGATCACGACCCCGCTGAGCGGCGGGAAAGCGCGAAGGTCGATCCTCCGAGGGGCATTCCCGGGAATGGCATGACCTTCCGGCCGCCGTTTGGCTATCGTCGCAGCATCCGAGTTCCTCTGGGGGCCGCAGAATGCAGCCGGCGCAGCGCCGTACGATGCCCGAACCCGAGCTTCACGAGGTCGCCGACGGCGTGTTCGCCTACGTGCAGCCCGACGGAGGCTGGATGCTCAACAACACCGGCCTGGTGCTGGACGGCGCCGGCGGGCACGTGCTCGTGGACACGACCAGTACCGAGGCGCGCAACCGGGCCCTGCTGGCGCGCGTCGCCGAGGTCGCGGGCGAGGGGCCGCCGCGCGCCCTGGTCAACACCCACCACCACGGCGACCACACCTACGGCAACCGGCTGCTGCCCGCCGCCACCCCGGTCATCGGCCACGTCCACTGCCGCGAGGACGTCCTCGCCGCCGGGCTCGTGGCGGCCGAGGTGCTTTCCGGTCCGGCGTACGGCGAGCTGCGGCTGCGCCCGCCGGAGCTGACCTTCGAGACCCGGATGGCCCTGCACACCGGCGAGCGCCGGATCGACCTGCTGCACGCCGGGCCCGCGCACACCCGCGGCGACGTCATCGCCTGGCTGCCGGAGGAGCGCGTGGCGTTCGCCGGGGACGTGGTGGTCAACGGCGGCCAGCCGTTCCTCGTGGAGGGCAGCGTGGCCGGCCATCCGCGCGCCCTGGCCATGCTGCGCGAGCTGGACCCACTGGTGCTGGTCCCCGGGCACGGGCCGATCTGCCGCGGCGAGGAGGTCCGCCGGGTGCTCGACGACCTGGTCGGATACGCGGCGCTCGTGGACGGCCTGGCCAGGTACGGGCACAAGACCGGCGCGCCGCCGCTGACCATGGCCCGCGCCGCGGCCCGCGAACTCGGCCCGTTCTCCGACTGGACGGAGAGCGAACGCCTGGTCGGCAACCTGCACCGGGCCTACCACGAGCTGGACGGCAACCCGCCGGGCTCGCCCCTCGCGCTGGCCCGCGTCTGGCCCGACATGGTCACCGTCAACGGCGGTCCGATCCTCTCCAACGCCTGAGGTCCGGGGAAGTCCGGGGGAAGAGGTTCGGATCGGGCGTTGCCGAGTCGCGAGGGGCCGTCAAGACTACGGACTCATGGACCATTCATTCCCGTTCATCCCTTACGCGCCTGACCGGTACCCCGAGGCGGAGATGCTCGCCCGCGGGCGCGAGTTCTTCGAGCTGGTAGACGGGCGCAGGAGCGTGCGGGCCTTCAGCCCCGAACCGGTCCCGCGCGAGTGCATCGAACTCGCCGTGCGGGCGGCCAACACCGCGCCCTCCGGCGCGCACCAGCAGCCGTGGAAGTTCGTCCTGGTCGGCGACCAGGAGACGAAGAAGCGGATCAAGGAGGCCGCCGAGATCGAGGAGCGCCAGAACTACGAGGGCGGCCGGCTCCCCGCCGAGTGGCGCGAGGCGCTGGCCCCGCTGGAGACCGGCTCCGACAAGGGGTACCTGGAGGTCGCCCCGTGGCTGGTGGTCTGCTTCGCGGAGAAGTACGGCGTGGCACCGGACGGCTCCAAGCGCAAGCACTACTACGTCAACGAGAGCGTCGGCATCGCCTGCGGCCTGTTCATCACCGCGCTGCACAGCATGGGCCTGTGCACGCTCACCCACACCCCCAACCCGATGGCGTTCCTGACCGAGATCTGCGGCAGGCCCGGCAACGAGCGGCCGTACATCCTCTTCCCGGTCGGCTACCCTGCGCCGGACGTCGAGGTGCCGGACCTCGCCAGGAAGTCGCTCGCCGAGTCCCTGATCCACCTGGACGGGCCCTCGTGAGCGGCCGGCCGTAGCCTGAGACCATGACGAGCCGGGGCGTGGTCGCGTGACGCGGATCCTTGTCGTGGACGACGAGCCGCAGTTGCTCCGCGCCCTGCGCATCAACCTGTCCGCCCGCCACTACGACGTCGCGGTGGCCGCCGACGGCGGCGCGGCCCTGCAGAAGGCCGCGGACTGGCACCCCGACCTCGTGGTGCTGGACCTCGGGCTGCCCGACATGGACGGCGTGGAGGTCATCCACGGCCTGCGCGGCTGGACCAGCGTGCCGATCGTGGTGCTGTCCGGCCGCGCGGGCAGCGACGACAAGGTCGAGGCCCTGGACGCGGGCGCCGACGACTACGTGACCAAGCCGTTCGCGATCGACGAACTGCTCGCCAGGATCCGCGCGGTGAGCCGCCGTACCGCGCAGCAGGGGGAGGAGCCCGCGCGGGTCCGGATCGGCTCCCATGTGGTGGACCTGGCGAGCAAGACCGTCTCCGGCGGCGTACGTCTCACGCCCACCGAGTGGCATCTGCTGGAGGTGCTGGTCCGCAACCCCGGGAAGCTGGTCGGCCAGCGCGCGCTGCTCGCGGAGGTCTGGGGCGAGGTGTACGTCAAGGAGACGAACTACCTGCGGCAGTACATGGCCCAGCTCCGCCGCAAGCTGGAGCCCGATCCGGCGCGTCCCGTTCACCTGATCACCGAGCCCGGGATGGGGTATCGTTTCGTCCCCGACAGTGATGCGATTACATGATTACCTGATTAGGGTTGTGGTCATGACGATCGAATACGTGCGGTACCTGGTGCCCGAAGACGGGACGGAGGCGTTCGAGCGGCGGGTCGCGGAGCACCTTTCCGCCGCCCCCGGCTGCGCCGAGTACGACCTGGCCCGCGACGGGCAGAGCTACCTGCTGCGGATCGCCTGGGACGAGCCCGGCGAGCCGCCCGCGCCCGAGCTGGCCGCCGAGCGCACGAGCTACGCCGCCACCCGCGTCCGGGGCGCCGGCGGCGCGGTGCCGACCATCTACCAGTGGGCGGGCGGCACCGCGGCGTTCGAGCGGCTGATGGAGACGTTCTATGACAAGGTCCTCAAGGACGACCTGATCGGGCCGCTGTTCGCGCACATGCACCCCGAGCACCCCCGTTACGTCGCCATGTGGCTCTCTGAGGTGTTCGGCGGACCCGACCGCTACACCACCGAGCGCGGCGGATACGTCGCGATGCTCGCCCACCACCTCGGCAAGGCGATCAGCGAGCCGCAGCGCCGCCGCTGGGTCGCCCTCCTTCAGGACGCCGCCGACGAGGTCGGCCTGCCCGCCGACCCCGAGTTCCGCGCGGCCTTCCTCGGCTACATCGAATGGGGCACCCGCCTGGCCGTCACCAACTCCCAGCCGGACGCCGACCCGATCCGCCAGGCGCCCGTGCCGCGCTGGGGGTGGGGCGTCGCGCCGCCGTACATGGGCTAGCCGCCTGGGTTGAGCACTTGAACGGGAGTTGAGTGCTTGTTAACCTGTTGAGCACATGCCGCTTGGAGGTGCGTGTGAACGACAGGCTGAGCGCAGAGGAGGCGCTGCGCGAAATCGACCAGATCGGCGGAAGCGTGCGCCGTTCCGGCCGATGGGCGAGCCGCTGGATGCTCGTCCTGGGCATCGGGGCCGTCGTCTACTGGCTGGCCATGCTGCTCGGCGGTGAGACGCTGCGCGACATCGCGGGCTGGGGATGGCTGGTGTTCGTCGCCTGCTCGGTGATCTACGTCTTCCGCCAGCGCGTCTTCAGCAGGGCGGTCTGGCGGTTGCAGTGGCCGGTCGCCGCGGGCTTCGTGCTCACCAGCGCGGCGGCGACGCTGTTCGCCGCCTTCCTGATGCCCGACGAGCCGGGCCCGCTGCGGATCCCGCTGGCCGTGCTCATCGCGGTCGTCGCCGGCGCGCCGCCCATCTGGGGCGGGTGGCTGCTACGCCACAGGGAAGTGGCAGGTTGAGCGGCACCGCGCACCCGCGCCACGACCTGGACGAGCTCATCCACGCGCCCGTCCGCCTGTCGATCATGGCGGCACTGGCCGGCGCGGAGCGGATCGACTTCCGCTTCCTCCGCGACACCATCGAGGTCAGCGACTCCCTGCTCTCCAAGCACATCCTCACTCTCGAAAACGCCGGTTACGTCAAGGTCGACAAGGCGTTCGTCGGCAAGCGCGCCAAGACCTGGCTCGCCCTCACCCCGCAGGGCCGCGCCGCCTTCACGCGCTACACCGACGTACTCCGGCAGATCACGGAAGGGGCCACCCGTGCCTGACCGCTCCGCGCTGGAGACCCGCGCGCTGCACAAGCGATACGGCGAGAAGGAGGCGCTGCGCGGCGTCGGCCTCACCGTCCGCCCTGGCGAGATGTTCGGCTTCGTCGGCGCCAACGGCGCGGGAAAGACCACCACCATGCGGATCGTCATGGGCGTGCTCGAAGCCGACTCGGGCGAGGTCCTGTGGCAGGGCCGCCCGATGACCTTCGAGGACCGGCGCGGCTTCGGCTACATGCCCGAAGAGCGCGGCCTGTACCAGAAGATGCGGGTCGCCGAGCAGATCGAGTACTTCGGCAGGCTGCACGGCATGTCCCCGGCCGCGGCCCGGACCGCCACCCACGACCTGCTCGAACGCCTCGACCTCACCGAGCGGGCCGGCGACCCCATCGAGGCGCTGTCCCTCGGCAACCAGCAGCGGGTGCAACTCGCCGTCGCGCTCGTCCACGAGCCGACGCTGCTGATCCTCGACGAGCCGTTCTCCGGCCTGGACCCGATCGCCGTAGACGCACTCGCCGGCGTCCTCACCGAACGCCGCGCCGCGGGCGTGCCGGTGATCTTCTCCAGCCACCAGCTCGACCTCGTGGAGCGGATGTGCGACTCGGTCGGCATCATCTCCGCCGGGCGGATGGTGGCCGCCGGGCCGGTGGACGAGGTCCGCGCCGCGGAAGGGCGCAGGCAGCTCAAGGTCGTCGTACGCGGGGCCGTCCCCGGCTGGGCCGACGACCTGCCCGCCGAGATCACCCACCAGAACGGCGTCCACGTACTGCGCGCCGCCGAAGCCGACGACCAGGCGATCCTGCGCGCCGCGATGAGCGCGGGCACGGTCGAACACTTCGGCTGGGAGCAGCCGACGCTCACCGAGATCTTCAGGGAGGCCGTGGCGTGAACGACATCCTGCTGGTCGCGCGGCGCGAGATCGCCGTACGCGCACGCACCAAGGGCTTCCTGATCAGCCTCGCGGTCAGCGCCGTGCTCGTCGCCGCGCTGGCCTTCGTGCCCAAGCTGTTCGCGGGCAACGACAGCTATGAGGTCGGCCTGGTCGGCTCCGGCTCACTGCGCGCCGCCGCCACCGCGGCCGCCACCGCCCAAGGGGTCGACCTGACCTTCACCCCGCTGCCCGACGAGGCCGCCGCCCGCACCGCGCTCCTGGCCGGCGACATCGACGCCGCCGTGGTCGACGACCGCGCGCTGCTCGCCGACGGCACGGTCGACAGCCGCCTCGGCGTCATCCTCCAGGCCGGGCACGCCGGCGTGAAGACCCAGGAACAACTCCGCGCCGCCGGACTCGACCCGGCCAAGGTCACCGAGGCCATGCGGGTCGCGCCGCTCACCGAACGATCGGTCAGCCCGCTGCGCGGCGACTCCTCGGTGCGCACGGGCTTCGCCATGCTGATCGTCTTCGTGCTGTTCTTCCTGCTCATGTCCTCGGTCACCGCGGTGGCCATGGGAGTGGTCGAGGAGAAGGGCAGCCGGATCGTCGAACTCATCCTCACCTCGATCCGGCCCTGGCAACTGCTGGCCGGCAAGATCCTCGGCCTGGGCGTGCTCGGCCTGGTCAACCTGGGGGTCATCATCGTCGCCGGGCTCTCCACGGGCATCGCGACCGGGCTCACCGCCGACCTGCCGGACGGCGTGGCGGGCATCGTGGCGGCGGCGGTGGTGTGGTTCCTGCTGGGGTACGCGTTCTTCGCGGTGCTGGCGGCGGGCTTCGGTTCGCTGGTGTCCCGTCAGGAGGAGGTCAGCGGCGTGCTCACCCCGCTGACCACCCTCCTCATGGCGGTCTACCTGGTCGCCTTCTACGCCGTCACCGACCCGACCGGGCCGCTCGCCCGGGTGCTGTCCCTGGTACCGCCTTTCTCCTCCATGGTCATGCCGGTCCGCATGGCCGGCACCGAGGTCCAGCTCTGGGAACTCGCCGTCGCCGCCGTCGCGATGCTCGCCGCGGTGGCCGCCGTCCTCGCGGCGGGCGCCCGCATCTACGGCCGCGCGGTCCTGCGTACCGGGGCCCGCCTGCGCATCACCGAAGTACTGCGCTAACCGGGGCCTCGCGTCCGGGTCTGGCGGGCCAGCCTCAGTGCCCTGAGCCCCACCCAAGCGAGAAGGAAGACCCCGAACCCGCCCTGGACGACGCGAAGCATCACGGGCGTGTCCAGGGCGGCGAACACCACCACCCCGGTCCACAGCACCCCGAACACCCCGACGAACCCGATGGCAGCCCAGTCCAGCCACATCCGCCCCATGGTCCAAGTGTTCCAGTCGGGGATTCAAGCCCAGGTCAGGCACTATCGCGGCGATGACCTTACCCCCGTCAAAACGCCCGCCATCCCGACAACCGGCCCCCTGCGATCAACGTCCCACACTTCGCGGGGGCACTGGACCTCCGGGGTCCTGCCGACCGGTTCCCCGGTTTCGGAGGACCGCGCCTGAGCCTTGGGCCGGGCTGCCGGTACTTGGGTTGGATGCCTGGACTCGTCTTCTGGGCCGACCGGGGACGGGCCTGATCGAGCTCTGGTCTGAGGTGCTCGGTTCCTGATGTTGGGCTGCCGACTCTGAAGCCGGATACCCCACGCCCTTTTCCTGGAGTCGGCCCGGTGGGCCTGTCCGAGCCGTGGGCCAGGCTGCCTGCCGAGCCGGTGGTACCTGGGCCGCGCGTGCCTGCATGAGATCCGAGGCGGTCCGTCTATTACCTAAACGACCGAATGCGGGTCTGGAGCCGGATACGGGGCCCCATTCCTGGAGCCGTCTTCTTGGAGGGGGCCAGGGGTGCCGGTTCTGGAGCTGGGTACCTGGACTCGCTCTCCTGGAGCCGGCCAAGGTGGGCCCATCTGCGCCCTGGGCCGAACAAGCCGGTTCCGAGGCTGGGATGGCCTGGGCCCGTTCACTTGGAGTCGGCCCGAGGCCGGGTTCTTGGCCGGACACCTGGGC
This sequence comes from Spongiactinospora rosea, assembly GCF_003315795.1. Lineage (GTDB taxonomy): Bacteria > Actinomycetota > Actinomycetes > Streptosporangiales > Streptosporangiaceae > Spongiactinospora > Spongiactinospora rosea. The sequence goes on along the minus strand of NZ_QMEY01000043.1, from coordinate 2,609 downwards.
CCGTGCCGACCCATCTCGGCGTTGGGCCCGGGGCATCCGGTTCAGGGGTGGGCTACCTGGGGGTTGTCCGGCTGACGCCGGCGCAGCGCGGGCCTCGGCTCTGGGGGCGGAGGGTGCGCATCGGGGCCTTCTCCAGTGCGGTGACGAGGGCGGCGGCCGTGTGCGCGTCCGCGAGGATGCGGGCGACTGACTCCCCGTCCGCTGGGAGTTGCCCACGTTTGGCCAGTTCGTCCCGTACGAATGTGAGTGGTTCATCGTCACCGGCCAGTTCGGCGGCGACCGAGGCCCGTGCGGCGGTCAGCAGTCGCAGGTAATAGGCCCGCAGGGTGGCCTCGCGCATGCTGACCTGCTCAAGGTCGTCCAGAAGTGTCCTGGCGAGCTGAAGGAGGTCACCGGCACGGGTCTCCTCCGCGGCGAGGTGGGCGCGGATGTCATCGAACTCCGAGCGGGTCATGGTGGTACCTCCACAGGTGGAGAGCTCGTGCTCACTTGGTACTAGGGACCGATTGCGGATGACTTGCGGTCCGGTTGCGTGTGCGCTTGCACGCAGACCGGCCGAGCGGGGCGCCTGCCTGGCCGCGCGCGGGTTGTGCTCCGAGGGGTTTGCGGCCACCGGGCAGGCGGGAATGGTCCACCAGTTACGCGTGTTGTCCATGGCACCGCCCGGGGGCTGCTAAAGTTCTTTATGCGGAAGACGCGCGAGACGCCACCCAGGGTGGCGGCACCGGGCGAAATCGCATCCTCTCACTGCAGATCGACGGGTTAGTTTGGACTCGCCCGATTGGTCTGGTAAGTTAGAGGGGTTGCCCTGGAGACGGGGCAACGAAATAAGGAATAGGCTTCAAGCCCCGAAGGGCTGGGTCGGCTGGTCTGATCTGGTTCGGCGGTGTACGCGCCCGTTTCTTGAGAACTCAACAGTGTGCTAAAAGCCAGTGCATGTACGAATTACATGTATGACCCCGTCACTCTCGCCTTATTTGGTGGGGGTGGTGGATTCCTTTGAACGAGACGCCGCTTATCGCCCTTTAGCCGGGTGGGTGTCTCGTACAGGATGATGGTTCTTCAAGCATTGTTTGGAGAGTTTGATCCTGGCTCAGGACGAACGCTGGCGGCGTGCTTAACACATGCAAGTCGAGCGGAAAGGCCCTTCGGGGTACTCGAGCGGCGAACGGGTGAGTAACACGTGAGTAACCTGCCCCTGACTTCGGGATAAGCCTGGGAAACCGGGTCTAATACCGGGTATGACCTGCATCTGCATGGGTGTGGGTGGAAAGATTTTTCGGTCGGGGATGGGCTCGCGGCCTATCAGCTTGTTGGTGGGGTAGTGGCCTACCAAGGCGACGACGGGTAGCCGGCCTGAGAGGGCGACCGGCCACACTGGGACTGAGACACGGCCCAGACTCCTACGGGAGGCAGCAGTGGGGAATATTGCGCAATGGGCGGAAGCCTGACGCAGCGACGCCGCGTGGGGGATGACGGCCTTCGGGTTGTAAACCTCTTTCGGCAGGGACGAAGATGACGTGTACCTGTTAAAGAAGTGCCGGCTAACTACGTGCCAGCAGCCGCGGTAATACGTAGGGCGCGAGCGTTGTCCGGAATTATTGGGCGTAAAGAGCTCGTAGGTGGCCGGTCGCGTCTGCCGTGAAAGCCCATGGCTTAACCATGGGTCTGCGGTGGATACGGGCCGGCTAGAGGTAGGCAGGGGCAAGCGGAATTCCTGGTGTAGCGGTGAAATGCGCAGATATCAGGAGGAACACCGGTGGCGAAGGCGGCTTGCTGGGCCTTACCTGACGCTGAGGAGCGAAAGCGTGGGGAGCGAACAGGATTAGATACCCTGGTAGTCCACGCTGTAAACGTTGGGCGCTAGGTGTGGGGTCCTTCCACGGATTCCGTGCCGTAGCTAACGCATTAAGCGCCCCGCCTGGGGAGTACGGCCGCAAGGCTAAAACTCAAAGGAATTGACGGGGGCCCGCACAAGCGGCGGAGCATGTTGCTTAATTCGACGCAACGCGAAGAACCTTACCAAGGTTTGACATCGCCCGGACGTCTGCAGAGATGCAGGTTTCCTTTGGACCGGGTGACAGGTGGTGCATGGCTGTCGTCAGCTCGTGTCGTGAGATGTTGGGTTAAGTCCCGCAACGAGCGCAACCCTTGTTCCATGTTGCCAGTGAGCGCCCTTTTTTGGGGTGGCTTGGGGACTCATGGGAGACTGCCGGGGTCAACTCGGAGGAAGGTGGGGATGACGTCAAGTCATCATGCCCCTTATGTCTTGGGCTGCAAACATGCTACAATGGTCGGTACAGAGGGCTGCCAAGCCGTGAGGCGGAGCGAATCCCTAAAAGCCGGTCTCAGTTCGGATTGGGGTCTGCAACTCGACCCCATGAAGTCGGAGTCGCTAGTAATCGCAGATCAGCAACGCTGCGGTGAATACGTTCCCGGGCCTTGTACACACCGCCCGTCACGTCACGAAAGTCGGCAACACCCGAAGCCCGTGGCCCAACCACCTTGTGTGGGGGGAGCGGTCGAAGGTGGGGCTGGCGATTGGGACGAAGTCGTAACAAGGTAGCCGTACCGGAAGGTGCGGCTGGATCACCTCCTTTCTAAGGAGC
>NZ_QMEY01000042.1 GCF_003315795.1 Spongiactinospora rosea | reverse complement strand
TGCGGAGTTGGTTTATGGGCGGCGGGTGCCGGGGCGGGTGGTGGTGTCTAAGGCGCCGGAGGTTCAGGAGGGGCAAAAAAGGCCGGAGGAGGCACTTGATCGGCGTCGGCGAGTGCGGGGGGCGGTGTCGGCAGTGGTGCGGGGGAGGGCGGGGGGAGAGGCGGGGGAGGAGGAGGTTCGGGGGGCGGATGAGGAAGGTGGTTTGGGTGGGGGGGAGATGGGGGCTGAGGGAGGGGCGGGGTGTCCTGAGGAGTGGCGGGATACGTGGATGTGGGAGGAGTGTTTGGAGGGTGTGCAGGAGGTGGATTTGGGATAGATGTGCTGTTCGGGGCGAGGGTGTGGGATGTGGGGCAAAGCGCGTGAATCCGGCAGGGGGATCTTTCCGGAGCATTACCGCTGGGGCGACTCCGCCCCGAGCACCCGTCGAGCTGTAGTAACGTGCGTGCCTGGCTCAGGTCACAAGTTCGCTAATGGAGGAGTCGAAGGTGCCATCTCCTCGATCGGCGGGCCTGATCGTGGTGTTCGCGCTGTTGGTTTCGCTGTTGCCTGGGGCGACCGAGGCCGCGGTGAACGAACCGCTTCCGGAGGTGGATGCCACGCCGGGGGTCTCGATCAAGGTCGGCGATCAGGTGCAGGTGGAGGTGGCCGGTCCTGCCGGCCGTACGGTGCCGCGGTCCGCGTTACGGCCCGATCCGAAGAACCTCGCCGAGTTGCGCAAGCAGGCGGAGCTGGCCGCGCGGGATCTGGAGGAGGCGACCAAGGCGCTGGAGACGCGGCGGACGCAGGTCAAGGAGGCGGACAAGGGGCTGACGGCGAAGCTGCGCGAGTTGCATCAGGCAAATCGGGCGCTGGCGGAGGTACGGCAGCCGCTGTCGGATCTGGTGCAGCTCCTTTACCAGCAGGCGAGCGGCGGGGAGATCGCGCCGTTCATCACCGGGCGGTCGGATGAGGCCAGCCTGCGTGCGATGTCCAGCGTGTCGCAGCTTGTGGCGCAACGGGATCAGGTGGTCGCGGATACGGGGCGGCTGCTTGAGGGGCGGCAGCGGCTGGCGGCCGAGGCGCAGGAACTGCGGTCGGACAAGCTGCTCGGCGAGGCGCAGATGGCGGTGGAGATCGACGTACTGCGCAAGCGGTCCGACAAGGTCGTGAAGTCGCTGACGCAGGCGCTGGTGAAACTGGGCATCAAGATCGACAAGGTGGGGCGGGCGGCGCTGGCCTGTGACCCGACGAAGATCACGTCCACGGATGACTTTCCCAACGGGCTGATTCCGGCCGCGTACCTCTGCCCGTTGCAGCAGAAGGGGGAGGAGCTCCGGGCGGACGCGGCGATCGCGTTCGTCAGTCTCAGTGAGGCGTACCGCAGGCAGTTCGGCAAGCCGATCTGTGTCACGGACAGTTACCGGAATCTGGCCGAGCAGCAGTCGATCTACTATCGGCGGCCCGGGTTCGCGGCCGTGCCGGGGCGCAGCAATCACGGCCTGGGACTGGCGGTGGACCTGTGCGGTGGGGTGCAGATCTCGGGGTCGGCGCAGTTCAGGTGGCTGGAGGCGAACGGGAAGCGGTATGGCTGGATTCACCCTAAGTGGGCGTACAGCAATCCGTTCGAGCCGTGGCACTGGGAGTACGACCCCAAGATCGGGTCGGTGCTGTAGCGGGCGGTCGGGGCCGGTCAGTCGGCCGGGGTGAGCTGGATCGTGCAGAAGGCGCAGCGGGTGGCGGCCTTGGGGACCTCCGAACGGCATTCGGGGCATTCGCGGGTGGTGATGACCTCGGCGCGGCGGAAGCGGGCGCTGAGGCGTTCGTACGGTGAGACGACCAGGAAGTAGACGACCGTGGCGACGATGATGAACGAGATCAGGGCGTTGATGAACTCGCCGTAGCGGAAGACGGACTCGCCGACCGTGAGGGTGAGCCCCTTGAAGTCGGGCAGGCCGCCGAAGGCGGAGATCAGCGGGGTGAGCAGGTCTTCGACGAACGAGTTGACGATCGAGGTGAAAGCGGCGCCGATCACTACGGCGACGGCGAGTTCGATGACGTTGCCGCGCATCAGGAACTTCTTGAACCCGCTCATGTGGCCTCCGGTTGACTGACTGTTGGTCGGGCGGGGCGCAGTATATTACTCTCCGTATTTGCATGATCGACTCATGGGTGTCGCCGTGGCCCGATCGTGATGGAGAGATGCCCGCCGGCCTGGGCCGCCGCGAGGTCGGCGGCTTGTGCCGAGGTGGTGGCGAGCACGATCAGCGCTCCGCCGCTCCCACCGGCGGATGAGCCGGCGGGTGGCTTGTGGGTGGTGATCACGCGGACGTCGTCGGCGACCGTCTGGGCCGGTAAGGCGGTGGCCGCGGTGTCATGTCCCCAACCGGGGCCGGCTGCGAGGACGTCGATCGTGTCGCCGGGGGCCAGCAGGCCCGCCGCGTCGGAGTCGGCGATGCGGACCGGAGCCGCGACGATGCCCGGTGGGTGGGCGGCCACGAGAGCGGGGCCGACCAGGCGGACGTCGGTCAGCGGCTCGCCCCTGCGCATGGGAGAGGCGAGGATCTTGCCGGTCGCGGAGGCGGGAGGGCGGATGGCCCCCGCGGGGACGGCTTCGGCGGGGAGGGCGAGCGGGGTCAGGTCGCCTGGAGCGAGAGGGCCGCTTCGCAGGTCGCGGGCGGCGGCGAGGATGCGCACGGTCTCCGGAGGCGCGGGGGCGAGCACGGTGAGGGCGCAGGTCACCGCCACGGCGACCAGGGAACTGGCCACGAGGCGCCGGCGTCGTATGAGCGCGCGGATCACGGGGGGCATCGGAGGACTCTCCAGGCGGTGGGTGGGGTGGGGGAGGGATTCAGGGAAGCTCGAAGGGGAGCTTGATGCCGTCGAGGGCGTGGCCGCATGGGCAGGCACGGTCCTCGGGGAGGGCGCGAACGGTGTCGGCGACCAGGGAGCGCATGCGGGCGATGTTGGCGGCGAAGACGGCGAAGACCTCTGCCTGGGTGACGCCCTCACCGGTCTGCACCCCGGCGTCATGGTCGGTGACGAGCGAGATCGAGGTGTAGCAGAGGGCCAGCTCGCGGGCGAGGATGGCCTCGGGGTGGCCGGTCATGCCGACGATGGTCCAGCCGTTGGCGGCGAACCACCGGGACTCGGCGCGGGTGGAGAACCGGGGGCCTTCGACGACGACGAGGGTGCCTCTGTCGACGGCATCCCAGCCGGAGGTTTTGGCGGCGGCGACGGCGGCCGAGCGGCCGGTGGGGCAGTAGGGGTCGGCGAAGGGGACGTGGACGGCGCCTCCGGTGTCGTAGTAGGTCTGCTCGCGGGAGGTCGTGCGATCCACGAGCTGGTCGGGGATGACCACGACGCCTGGGCCGTGCTCGGCGCAGAGCGAGCCGACGGCGCTGGGGGCCACGATCTGGCGGACGCCTAGGGAGCGCAGCGCCCAGAGGTTGGCACGGTAGGGGATGCGGTGCGGCGGGAAGCGGTGACCGCGGCCGTGGCGGGGCAGGAAGGCGACCGTGTGGGAACCGATCCTGCCGACGGTCACGACGTCGCTCGGTGCGCCGTAGGGGGTCGCCACCTCGACTTCTTCCGCGTCGCCACGCTCAAAGAGCGAGTAGAACCCGGAGCCGCCGATTACGCCGATGTGTGCGCGATTGACCATGCGGCGACATTAGCCCGCCGGCTTGCGGCCTCAGCGGGCCGAACGCCGTTCTGTGGATAACGGGAAGCCGGCCGGGTCAGTGGCCTGTGGATAACTTGCCGATGCTGGGAAGGGAGGCAGGGGCCGGTACGCCATGGGCGGGGCTGTGCACGAGCTGTCACCAGAGGCAGACCTGATCGGCCGGGGTGCGGCGCGGCCGGGCCGGCGCTGCCGCCACGGCGGGTTCGCCCTGCGGTGAGCTGGAGGTGCTGTGCCGCCTTGCCCTGTCGGAAGGCGGCGAGGGCGGGGCAGGGTCAAGCAGGGTGCTGTGCCGCCTCGGGTGCCTTGGGAGGCGGCAGGGTGGTGGCGGACGGCGGCCTCGCCCGGCCGTGCCGTGAATACGTCGCCTCGGGGTCGGGGAGGCGGCGTGGCAGGGCGGGGGCGGGTGCTCCCTGACGGAAGCCGTCAGGTGGAGCTGGTGGCCGTCACCGGGGTGCTGGGCTTGGGGGTGTCGGCGCTCTTGCTGGAGCCGCTGTCGGACGACGACTTGTCCGAGCCGGAGCCGCCCTCACTCTTGCTCTCGGACCCCGACTTCGACGACGAGGCGGGAGCCGTGCTGGAGGTGCTCGATGAGCGGCTGTCGGTGCGGTAGAACCCCGAGCCCTTGAACACGATGCCGACCGCCGAGAACACCTTGCGCAGTGCGCCGTTGCAGGTCGGGCACTCGGTGAGTGCGGAGTCGGTGAACTTCTGCACGACCTCGAACTGCTCTTGGCAGGCGGTGCAGGCGTACTGGTAGGTGGGCACGCGCTCCTCCTCTGTGATCCGCATCGGTTGGCACTCTGCCGATGCGACTGCTAATGGTACGCAGCCGACAAGCTTAAACGCCACTTGGCTGCGCGCAATTCCGGGTGACTTGACCGACTTCGCCCCGTGACCAGGGACTCAGGAGGCACCGCTTTCCCCGAACCAGCCGGCGAGTTTGCCACGGCGGTTGACCGCGCGGAGGCGGCGTTCGACGGCGTCCCGGCAGGCGGCGGTGGTGACGACGAGGAGTTGGTCGTCCTGGCGGATGCGGGTCGTGGCGGACGGTACGAAGCTGCGTCCCTCCCGGACGATCAGGGTCACCGCCGCCCCGGACGGCAGGCGCAGCTCGAAGATCTCCACGCCCCGCAGCAGCGACGTCGGCGGCACCCTGACCTGCAACAGGTCGGCGTTGAGCTCTTCGAGTGGGGCTGCCTCGACTTCGAGGTCGCGGGCCTCGGCGGGGGCGCCGACCTTCAGCAGCCGGGCCACCAGCGGCAGGGTCGGCCCCTGGACCAGCGTCAGGACGACGACGATGACGAAGACCTCGTTGAACACCGCTTCGGCCTCGGTCACCGCCTGCGCCCACGGGATGGTCGCGAGCACGATGGGCACCGCCCCGCGCAACCCCGCCCAGGACAGGAACGCCTGCTCGCGCCAGCTCAGCCGGTCGATCCCGACCAGACGTACCAAAGCCGCCGAAACCGCCACCGACACCGGCCGGGCCACCAGGAGCAGGGCCACCCCGGCCACCAGGCCGGGGACGATCGCGGAAGGCATCGCGGTCGGGCTGGCCAGCAGGCCGAGCATGACGAACAGGCCGATCTGGGCCAGCCAGGCCGCGCCCTCCGCGAAGCCGCGGGTGGCCGAGCGGTGCGGGAGACGGGTGTTGCCGAGGATGAGCGCCGCCAGGTACACGGCCAGGAATCCGCTGCCGTGCAGGAGCGCCGCGCCGCTGTAGGCGACGAAGGCCAGGGCCAGTACCGCGATGGGGTAGAGGCCGGAGGCGGGCAGGGCGATGCGCCGCAGGGCGTACGACCCCACAGGGCCGACCAGCAGGCCCACGGCGGCTCCGATGCCCAGTTCGTAGGTCGCCTCCCCGATGAACTCCCACAGCCCCGGAGTGGGCACCTTGGCGACGCTGAGGAGTGCCACCGCGATCACGCAGGGCGCGTCGTTGAAGCCGGACTCGGCCTCCAGGATCCCGGCCAGGCGTGGCGGCAGCGGCAGGCGGCGGAGTACGGAGAAGACCGCGGCGGCGTCTGTGGAGGCCAGGATGGCGCCCAGGAGCAGCGCCGTACGCCAGTCGGTGTGCAGGACCCCCCGGATGGCCAGCGCCAGCACCACGATGCTCACCGCGACGCCCACGGTCGCCAGTACCGCGGCCAGCGGCACGGCACGGCGTACGTGGCTCCAGGACGTCGTCAGCCCGCCCTCGGCCAGGATCAGCGCCAGCGCGGACAGGCCGACCTGCTGGGCGAGTTCGGCGTTCTCGAACGGGATGCCGAGGACGCCGGATTCTCCGAGCAGCAGGCCGAGGCCGAGGAAGATGAGGAGGCTCGGCAGGCCGCTGCGGTGCACGATGCGTACCGCGACGATCGCCGCGATGACCACGCCGGCCCCGAGAAGCAGCCAGATATCGAGCTTCACCTGGCTCCCCTCTCGGCCTGCGCCTCCTATTCGCTGGTGGGAATATTGTGCCCTATGAGGCAGGAAATCACCTGAGTGCGATGATCCCCGATGGCATGGCCGCGTACCGTACGCGTTGATCGTGTGACTCTGTGGGCACGCCCTCGATCAGCTCCCCGTCGTGCAGCAGCGCGACGGTGGGCACGTTGGGTCCGACCCGCGCGAGGGCCCTGTCGTAGGATCCCCCGCCTCTGCCCAGCCGTACACCTGTCTTCGCGTCCACCGCCAGGGCGGGCACTATGACGAGCGCGGCCGTACGTATCGCGTCCACCCCTCGCCGCACATCGACCGGCTGCATGATCCCGTAGGGGCCGGGCTCCAGGGAGTCGGGCCCGTCGTACACCGCCCAGTCGAGGTCGTGGTCGGCGCGAAGTACCGGCAGGATCACCGTCGCGCCGTGCTTCCACAGCGCGAACACCAGCCCGTGCGTCTGTGGCTCCTCGCCGGTCGACCAGTAGCAGGCCACCAGCCCGGCCATCTGCACCCACGGACGGTCCATCAGGCTCTCCCTGACGGCCGCCGCACCGGCACGGCGTCCGGTTTCGGACATGGACCGACGCGCCGCGACGATAGTGCGGCGCAGCATCCGTTTGTCCACAGCTCCCTCCACTAGGGTTTGCTCCATGGCTGACATCGCTGACAAGGCTGACATCGCCACCAACGCTGACATTGCCGCTGACAGTGCCGCCAATGCGGGCAGGTCCGACCACGACGCCGCGCGCGACGTCGTGACGAGGGCCGTCGTCCCGGCGGCGGGCCTGGGAACCAGGTTCCTTCCGGCCACCAAGGCCACGCCCAAGGAACTGCTGCCCATCGTCGACAAGCCAGTGATCCAGTATGTCGTCGAGGAAGCGGTGTCCGCAGGGTTGAGCGACGTGCTCATGGTGACAGGCCGTACCAAGCGTCCGCTGGAGGACCACTTCGACCGTGCGATCGAGCTGGAAGGGGCTCTGGAGGCCAAGGGCGACAAGGAGAAGCTCGCGCTGATCCGTGAGTCCGACGACCTCGCGGCGATCCACTACGTGCGCCAGGGGACGGCCCTGGGGCTCGGGCACGCCATCCTGTGCGCGAAGCAGCACGTCGGCGAGCATCCGTTCGCCGTACTGCTCGGCGACGACATGATCGACGAGCGGGACAAGCTGCTTGAGCGCATGCTCCAGGTCCGCGCCGAGTACGGCGGCAGCGTGATCGCGCTGATGGAGGTGCCGAGGGAGCAGGTGTCCATGTACGGCGTGGTCTCCATCCAGCCCACGGACGAGGACGACGTCGTGAAGGTCACCGACCTGGTGGAGAAGCCGCCGGTGGACGAGGCCCCGTCCAACTGGATCATCATCGGGCGTTACGTGCTCGACCCCACCGTGTTCCCGGTTCTGGAGAAGACCCCGCCGGGACGCGGCGGAGAGATCCAGATCACGGACGCCCTCCAGGAACTCGCCCGGCGCGACAGGTCGGAGGGCGGGCCCGTGCACGGCGTCCTGTTCAGGGGGCGGCGGTACGACACCGGGAACAAACTCGACTATCTGCGCACAGTGGTGCAGTTCGCCGCTGAGCGTCCCGACCTCGCGCCAGAGTTCGTACCCTGGCTTCGTGAGTTCCTCGGAAACCGCTGAACGATCAAGGGGAAGGGCGGCCGGCATGAGATCGGTGGACGAGCACCTCGCCGAGATCTTGGCGACCGTACGCACCCTCGCGCCGCTCGAATTGGAGCTGGAGCGATCGCTCGGCACCACTTTGGCGGAAGATGTCATGACGCCGGTGGAGTTGCCGCCGTTCGACAACTCCGCCATGGACGGCTACGCCGTGCGCTCCGAGGACGTCCGGCGGGCCGCCCCGGGGAGCCCGGTCACGTTGCCCGTGGTCGATGACGTGGCCGCGGGCGACGGCGCGCTCTACGCGGTGGGACCGGGCCACGCCGTGCGCATCATGACCGGCGCCCCGATGCCCGCGGGCGCCGACGCCGTCGTGCCGGTGGAGTGGACCGACGGCGGCAAGACCGCGGTCGCGATCACCCGCTCCGCACCCGCCGGGCACGCGATCCGGCGGGCGGGCGAAGACGTCCCCAAGGGCGAGGTGGTGCTGCGCGCGGGCATGCCCATCGGCGCGGCCCAGCTCGGCATCCTGGCGGGCGTGGGGCGGCGCAGGGCGCTGGTACGGCCGCGTCCGCGGGTCGTCGTGCTGTCCACCGGCGCCGAGCTGGTGGAGCCCGGTTCGATGCTCGGCGCGGGCCAGATCTGGGACTCCAACAGTTTCACGCTCACCGCCGCCGTCCGCGAGGCGGGCGCGGAGGGCTTCCGCGCCGGGGTCGTGCCCGACGACGCCGCGGTGTTCCTCGACCAGCTCGACGCGCAGCTCGTCAGGGCCGACGCGGTGATCACCAGCGGTGGCGTCTCGATGGGCGCGTACGAGCCGGTCAAGGAGGCCCTGGGCCCGCTCGGCACGGTCCGCTTCCAGCGGGTGGCGATGCAGCCGGGCATGCCGCAGGGCTTCGGGGTGGTCGGTGACGACGAGGTCCCGATCTTCGCGTTGCCCGGCAATCCGGTCTCGTCGTTCGTCTCGTTCATCCTTTTCGTGCGCCCGGCGCTGCGCAAGATGCAGGGCCTGCCCCCGGAGATCGCGACCGTGCGGGCCACCACCGCGACCGCCCTGCGGTCGCCTCCGGGCAAGCGCTCGTACCTACGCGCCACGCTCTCCCGGGGCCCGGACGGCGCCTCGGTGGTCTCTCCGGTACGCGGGCAGGGCTCCCACCAGCTCGCCGCCCTCGCCGCCGCCGACGCGCTCGTGGTGGTCCCAGAAGACGTCACCGACCTTCCCGAGGGGGCCGCTGTGGAGGTGATCCCGCTGTGAGCGACGTGAGCAAGCTGACGCATCTGGATGATTCGGGCGCGGCCCGCATGGTCGACGTCTCGGCGAAGGACATCAGCGCCCGTACGGCGCGCGCCTCCGGACGCGTACTGCTGTCCGCCGAGGCCGTCGCGATCCTGCGGGCGGGCGAGGTGCCCAAGGGCGACGCGCTCGGCGTGGCCAGGATCGCCGGGATCATGGGGGTGAAACGGACGCCCGACCTCATTCCGCTCTGCCACCCGATCGCCGTCCACGGGGTCGATGTCTCGCTCACCGTGGTCGACGAGGGTGTGGAGATCGTCGCGACCGTCAAGACCGCCGACCGCACCGGGGTCGAGATGGAGGCGCTCACCGCCGTCTCGGTGGCCGCGCTGGCGCTGATCGACATGGTCAAGGCCGTCGATCCGGCCGCGGTGATCAGTGACGTCCGGGTGGAGGAGAAGACCGGCGGCAAGACCGGCGTCTGGACCCGCCCGTGAAGGCTCTGGTGATCACCGTCTCCAACCGGGCCGCCGCCGGGGTTTATCCGGATAAGTCCGGCCCGCTGCTGGCGTCCCTGCTCACGGGCGACGCCGGCTGCGACGTGGTCGACGGCCCGCGCGTGGTCCCCGACGGAGAGCCCGTCGAGGCCGCCCTGCGGGCGGGCCTGGCGGAGGGCTACGACGTGATCGTCACCACCGGGGGCACCGGCCTCACGCCGACGGACCGCACGCCCGAGATGACCAGGCGCGTCCTCGACCGCGAGGTCCCGGGCATCGCGGAGGCCGTACGGCAGGCCAACCGCGACAAGGTGCCCACGTCCGTGCTCTCGCGCGGGCTCGCCGGGCAGGCCGGGCGCACTCTTGTGGTGAATCTTCCTGGTTCGTCGGGAGGCGTACGGGACGGCATGGCCGTTCTCGCCCCGATCCTGCGGCACGCCGTCGAGCAGATGCACGGCGGCGACCACCCGCGACATGGGGTGACTGGTCCGGCATGACCGGGGATGCGGCTTCGTGCCAGTAGGGGGATGATGGTGATGTGGATCGACTTCGCGGCTGGCCGGCAGTCCTGACCGAAGGGCCGGTGGGGCTTCGGCCGTTGCGCCTGCGCGACGTACGGGCCTGGCGGGAGACGCGCTTGCGCAATGCCGACTGGCTGCGTCCCTGGGAGCCGAGCAACCCGGAGACGCCGCTGTTCCGCACCGGTCTGGGGCCGTACATCTCGATGACCTCCACGTTGCGCAGGGAGGCCAGGCAGGCCCTGGCGATGCCGTGGGTGGTGACCTATCGGGGGGCGTTCGCCGGACAACTCACGATCGGGGCGATCGTGTGGGGTTCGGCGCGTTCTGCCCAGGTCGGTTACTGGATCGACGGGGCACTCGCCGGGCGCGGGATCATTCCCACGGCGCTGGCGATGGCCGTCGATCACTGCTTCTTCACCTCGGGCCTGCACCGGCTGGAGGCCAACATCCGTCCGGAGAACCAGGCCAGTCGCCGGGTCGTGGAAAAGCTCGGATTCCGGGAGGAGGGGATTCGCCGCCGTCAGCTCCACATCGACGGCGCCTGGCGGGATCACATCTGCTACGCGATCACCGTGGAGGACGCCCCCAGGGGGCTTCTGGTCCAGTGGAGGAGAGCCAGGGAGTCGGCCGCGCATGGTGGCCCTCCCCATGAAGAGGTTTGACGATCTCGCGACACACCGCACCGAATGCTCGTCAATTAGTGACACGCGGTCTTACGGTGCGTGACGTGAGCACATCGAAGACGCCAAGAGTCACCAGGTGTCTTCATGCTGCCCGGGGGTGGTCGTGAGCAGCGCCCTTCTTTATGTCGCCATCGTGCTCATGTGGCTGGGCGTACTGATCCCGATGTGGCTGCGTCGCGACAAGGGCGACCTGGTGGAGCCGCGTGAGCTGGGCATTCACGACGGGGGCGGCGAGGAGTACACCGGCCCGATCATGACCGCGACCGCCGCTCCCGAGTCGTCCGAGTCCCCGGAGCCGGACTCCGCAGAATCGCCCGAGGTGCTGTCCGAAGCGGACACCGCCGTCGAGCCGCCGCCGTCCGCCGACCTGCGCCGCGCCGCCCAGCGCCGCCGCGCCATCGTGGTCGCCACCCGCCGTCGGCGGCTGTTCTGGTGCGCCCTCCTCATCCTCGCCTCGGTGATCACCGCGGCGGTCCGGGTCATCCCATGGTGGGGGGTCGCCCCGTCCGCCCTGCTCACGCTCGGCTACCTGTCCGTACTCCGCACCGCCGTACGCCTGGACAGAGAACACGCCCGCCACGCCGCCGAGGCCCGCGCCAGACGCGCCCGCGCCCGCCGCCGCGCCCTCGAACTCGCCGCCCAGCAACCCCAGGCCGAGATCATCGACCTCACGGCCCACCAGCCCGACGAGATCTTCGACCAGTACGCCGACCCACCCCGCCGCGCGGTCGGCGACTGACCCGCCTCCCCATGCATCATCGGCCCGATGGCGCGAGAAACCCCAAGTGTTTGCTAATCTAGTCGAGTCCTTGGGGCTGTAGCGCAGTCCGGTAGCGCACCTCGTTCGCATCGAGGGGGTCAGGGGTTCAAATCCCCTCAGCTCCACCCAGGGCCGTTCTTGAAATGGCCGAGTTGAAGTTGACGGGATCCCGTCTGATCTTGCTGATCGGGCGGGATCTCGTCGTTCAGAGGGTTCCGAGTCGCGTTCGGGCGTCTTTGGGGCCGGTGTGGTGGGTGCCGCGGAGGGCTCGGGTGGTGTCAGGCCGCTGGAGGAGCAGGAGAATCGCGCCGCTGGGCATGGCGAAGCCTGCGGCTGGCGAGATGCTGTGTGCTGACTTTCCGATTTGTTGCCTAAGGTCCGGGTGGCGGTTTCCCTGCCGGGATCGGCGGGTCGGCGACCTCTTGGCCGCCGAGTTCGGTTGTGATGTCGCTTGGAGCGGGTTCGGGTTGATGGGTGTGCCGCCAGGCGTCGAGAAAGTTGTCGTTGGCGACGGTGACGATGAGCGCGATGAGCAGCGTCTGGGCGACGCGGCCGTGTGCAGGCCGGTTCTTGGGCTCGCCCAGGTCGAGATCGAAGCTTTTGAGCCGCCCGTTGATCCCTTCGGTATTGGCGCGGACCGCGCGGTAGGTTCCGGCCCAGGCCGGGGTCAGGTAGGGCAGGTCCTGGCGGAACTTGTCCAGGTGGCCGAGATCGCCGGGGTGCAGGGTGATGGACTGCTGGCGGCAGACCTTGGGCTGATCTTCAGGACGCTGGTCGCGGAGTGGGGGCAGGGTGCGGGGCTTGGCCGAGGGGTGGGCGGCCCGCCGGCGGGCGTCGGCCAGATCGATCGGGGCGGGTCGGCCGCCTTGGCGGTGGTGGAGCCGTTCGAAGCGAGGGCAGGTGATCGAGGGCGAGGTGCCTGCGGCCGGGCATTGGAGCCGGATCGCCTGCTGGGCGTTGGGGCCTTGCTTGTGGTGGAGAAAGTAGGGCTGGCGCGCGGCGATCAGGGCGCTCAGCTCGTCGTCGAGGCTGCGGGCGGCTGCGTCGTTCAGGCCTGTGGTGGCTTGTGCGAGCCGGTCGGGAATCAGTGGGCAGGCCAGGGTGCCGTCGATGAGCAGGGCGCCGTGGGCGCTGCCCTGGATGCCGCGCTGGTCTTGCTTGTAGTCCAGGACGAGTTGGTAGCCCAGGGCGCGGGCGGGACGGGCGAAGTGATCGGCGGCTTGGTCGGTGTAGGCGCGGTCCACCGCGGCGAACCGGGACGGCAGGCCGAGGCCGGCCAGCGAGGTAAGGGTGGTGATGGCGTTGGCGCCGATGCGTTTGTGCGGGGTGTCGACCACCAGGCCGAGTGCGAGCTGGGGGAAGGCGGCGGTAAGGGCGCGGGGGCGGGCGGCGACGGTGAGGGTGGCGCTGTGGCCGAACTGCGGAGGGCCCTCTCCGGCCGAGTAGTGCCAGCCGGCGGTGATCTCGGTGGATGCCAGGCCCTTGTTCAGGCAGGGCGGACGGGCCAGGGTCGGCGCCGCGGTGGTGTCGATGCCGATGTCTCCGGCGAAGCCGCGCAGGTAGCCGCGGCCTTTGGCCCGGCGGACAGGGGTAAGGACGAGCGCGGTGACGATCTGCTGCAGCACCTGGCGCTTGCGGGCGTGGCCGACATCGTCGTCCTCCCAGGCCGTGGCGAGGTGGTCGGCCTGGTGCTTGGGCAGGCGGGCGCGCCGGTCGTGGCGGGCGGGATCCAGGATGGTGGTGAGCCGGTCGAACGCGCGATAGAAGCGCCGGGAGGCGGCCAGGCAGGCGTGCGGATCATCGGCGTCGATGTCGGCCGGGTCCATTCCGAGATGGCGGCGGGCGGCAGGGGAGAGGGAGAAGGCGGCGATCTGCCAGGCGTCGCCGAGGACGGCCTTGCCGGTGTAGTGGATCAACAAAAGCAGGCAGGTCAGGGCTGCGCGGATGGGCAGCCCCGCTGGGCCCGGCCGGACGCCGAGTTCGGTGTCGATGAGCGGAAAGATGCCGGAGTCGTCCAGCAGGCGCGCGTAGTGGTCGGCGACCGCGTCCGGGATGCGCACCGCCTGCCGGGCGGGTGGCTTGGGCCGGGCCGACCTTGCCCGGCCGGTGCGCGGGCGCCAGGCTGTGCGACGGGCGCGCCGAGTAGGGAGGCGCGGTGTACTCACTGCGCTTGGCCGCGCAGCAGCGCGATGGCGGCCTGCTCATCGAGGGCGGGGACGAAATGCTGGTAGCGGGCCAGCGCAGATGGGCTGAGCCCGGCCGCGGCGGCGACCAGGCCGGCGTCGATCCGCGCGCTGAGCAGGTCGACGATCCAGCAGGCGCGCAGCCTGCGGGCCGAAAGAGCGGGCAGGCCACCGGTGGGTCGATGCCGGGCGGTCCAGGCGTTGAGCAGGTTCTTGGCCGCGGGCGTAGTGCGGTGGGGCCGGAACAGGAACGCTTCGCCCGCGGTCTGGGCGGCCTCGGCCAGGTGCTGCTCCCAGGCGGCGCGAGCGACGACCAGGCGGTCCGCGGCGGGAACCGCGATGACGACCGCGCCGGAGGGCAGGCGGCGCAGGTGGTGGCCGCGGGCGGCGGCCAGCTCGCCGGGGGACAGCCCACAACCGCCGGCCAACGCCATGAACGTCAGTGCGTCGGCACGGGTTTGACCGGTCAGTTGTTCGGCCCAGGCGCGCAGGGCGGCCAGATGCCCCGGCGAGTACGGGGCCGACACGCCGGCCGGGGCTTTCATCGGCGGGGGTTGCTGTTCGCCGCGTTCCAGCCAGGCCAGGGTGGCGCGCATGTGCCGCAGCCAGGCCCGGTAGGTCTGTGCCGAGCGGGGAGCAAGGTCGGTGCAGCCGGTGAGGACGAAGGCGTCGATGGTCTCGTGCCGCAACCAGACTTCCGGGTCATCCGGCAGGCCGGTGCGGTGACACCACAGGGCCAGCCGGGCGGTGGCGTGCAGCAGCCGCTCGGCCCCGTAGGGGCTGCGGTGAGCGCTGGCGGCGACCAGCATCCGGACCCGGTCGGCGAGAAGGTCCCATTCCGGTGGCGCGTGCCGCGGCCGGTAGCCGGTGATCTTCGCCGAGGTCGCGGGGTCAAGGGTCACACCCCATCCATAGCGGCAGGACAAGCAGCCGTTACGGAGCGCGACGACATCCACCGAAAGGAGTGTTTTGTCATGGTCGGAGGACGCGCGCGATCGGCCGCCCCCCGGGACCTGGCCGAAGACCCGCAGGACTGGCCCCACGCGGAACTGACCGGTCATCCCGCCGCCGCCGTCGTCCAGAAGATCGCCGCCACTTTGGCCGGCATCCTGGCCGAACGCCGCCTGAGCCTGCGCGGCCTGGCCGCCACCTCCGGCGTCAACCGTCAGTCCATCGCCGACCTGCTGGCCGGAAGGTCCTGGCCGGACGTGGCCACCATCGCGCTCTTGGAGGCCGCGCTCGCGGTCCGGCTGTGGCCGGAGGGCACCCCGGCCCACCGATGACGACACCGAGCCTCGTGCCGAACCCCGAAACGAACGCCGTGATGACCTCGACGGCATGGCCGAGCCCTTCTTTCCGCCGCCCCGAAACCCGGACATCCGGGCAGGAAGCAGCCGTCATTTGGCTCGACGCCCTCCAAGCGGCCGCCTATCGCGTTACGCTCGGAAAGCGCGAGCCTTCAAACAGTTAGGTGTTCTGGGCGCTCACGCAACCCGGTGCCGTCGGGCTGTGAACTCGGCGGCACCACTCTTCATCCGGCCACCCGACCGGCAGCACTGCTCAGCTCGTAGCGGCGCCCCCTTCGCCGGCGAACCCGTTCACCCCGGACGCGACCGCGAACAACCCCTGCTCCCGCTCGATGAGCCAGCCATCGGCCACCAGCCGCTTGAGCCGCGCGCGCATCCCCTCCACCTGACCGCGGACGTCCCGCTGCCCCAGCGCCCGCACCACGTCCCGCGCCCGCAACGGCTCCTCGGAACTGGCCAGCAAGACCACCGCGTCCTTGCGCAACCCCCGCAGGACCGGACGCTCCTGATGAACCTCCGCCTGCCCGGCGGTCTCCGAGCCGCTGCCGCGGCCATCCTGGCCGCTTCCGGCGGGCTTGCCGGCCTCCGGGCCGACCGGCTCGCCGTCCGCCTCCAGCGCGGTCAGCTCCTCACGTGCGATGGACAGTCGTTCCAGGCGACGCCGTGCCACGGCCATCCGCTCGTGCAACTGCTCCATTTGCCTGGCCAGCTCAGCGCATTCCTGCCGCGCGGACTCCTCGGCCCGCCCCAGTTTCGCCAGCAGCGACGTCACCATCGCCCCCCTCTCGGCCGTCCCCCGACCACTGTCATCACCCAATGCATAGCTGCAACTCCACACTGTAGGCGGCGATGGCATCGCTGACCCCAAATACCGCAAGATCCCTTCAGGGCCTGAGCAGCGGCGCAGACAGCCAACCAGCCCCACGCCGGCTCTGCGAGAATCTCGAAAATCTGTTCCCGCCGAGCAGGGAGCGATAAGTGAGAACCGGACAGCCGCCCACATCCGAACTGCATGAGCACTGCCGGCAACTCCACTCCAGCCACTTATGGCTGGACGTGGCCATGTGCTGGACGGTAGTGGTCCCGGACAGCGGACGAGCATTCAGTCTGGACCAGATCGCCGCCCGGCTCGGCGGGGACACGCCACACCAGCTCCACGAGCCGGCACTACCCCGTACCGTCATGCTCCCCTACGACACCGGCTATCCCGTGCTCGTCGATTGGTGCGGTCCCGCCACCATGCTCCTGGAGCAGGACTACCTCGGATCAACTCCCGAGGTCGCGTCCAGCGATGTCATACCCGCCTCCCGATCTCGATATCCGGCTCGACGAATGATCTGCAACCGCAAACAGGCGCATATGCCTACGTAGCGTAACTGTAGATAGTGATGAGAAAGCGCGGCAGATGAAACTGCAACGTCCCAGACGCAAAAGCCGGACAGCCTCCTGATCAGTGCATCAGCCGCGTTGTCGGCCTGCAGCCTGCCCACTTCATCTGCCGGACCGATATGCCGCTACTCTCCCGCGATATGACGATCAGGTTCATCGCCCGAGTGGTCGGAGTCGAGGATGGGGCCGACGATTGCCTGTCGGCCGGTATCGCCGAGACCGAGGACGGCGACGGCATGATGTTCGACTTCCAGTGCTCCTTGTACGAGCCCGACGAGCAAGACATTGCCCTGGGCTGGGACACCCATTGCGTGGTCACCGCGAGCCAAGGCACCGCCTACGGCGCCGTCAACGAACTCACCCTGCACGGCAACGTGCTACGCATCGTGCTCGATCCGGACGATCTGGGGGCGCTGGGCCTGCCCGATCCCGAAATCGAGGCGATCATCGAGGTAGACGATGAAGCGATCGAGGAGTTTCGGAGCGCGATGCGGCGCATCCTCGCCTATGGCCGCGCCGACGCGCGCCCGAGCGTTGTTCACCTTTGACGCGTCAACGCCAGGCCCTGCCGATTGTAGAAGACGGCCGAACTTACCGATGCAGCGTCCGGCCGATCGGTCACCAGCGGAGCCCGACAGGTCATCTGCTGATCGATTCGTAAGCATCGCCCCATTCGGTGAGCAGGACGAAGCCGGGAAGCGTCACCGTCTCCAGGAGATCGGCCAGCACGTCCGCCGTCGGCGGAAGAGGCAATGCGAGCAACTCGGCCACCGAGGTACGGCACGCCTCAAGAGCGATACCGTTGTCGCCGTACTCCTGCTCCAGCTCCGGAACCACTGAGCACATCGCCTCCAGACCACCGGAGACGCGTGCTAGGCAGTCCCTCCAGTACGGGACTCTCACGATCAGCTGGACCGCGGTGGCCAGATCGCGGCCGATCAGTCCGGCCTGCCCTTCGGAGTCGGCATACAGCACGGGCCGTTGTCCGGCTGCGTCCCCGCAGAGAAAGAACGTCCCGCCCGAGCCATCACCGGCAACTGCTTCAAGCGCATCACCGGACGCCGGCTTCACCACCTCGACGTGATCGGTGCGGGAGACGTCGAAGTCGAACGGCCATGTCAGCAGCTCGGCGGCCGCTGGAGTGCGGTGGATGAGCTCGAGCAGGGGATCCGGGTGCACCACGGTGAGCATCGTAACGGCTCTCGGCCCTCTTCAATCGCCGGGAAACGATCACATTTATCCTGGGAAGCGATCAGCTACCCCTTGGTTCATCAGCAGGCCAGGACCACTCGTGAACGCCCCAGAGCAGGCGGCGGATCCGCACCACGATCAGCACGCGGCGGGCATCGAGGGGGACGTCGGTCACGGTGCGCTGGTGGTAGCCGTGCACGCGGGTTGTCTCGGTCCCGCAGTCGGGGCAGGCGGCGTAGCCGTTCGGGGTTCGCGCGTGTACCCGGATCTGCTCGCCCTCGTCCGTGACGTCTTCCACCACCAGCGGTGATAATCCTGCGAATACGGTCTGTACGAGCTCATTGGCAGTGGCCATGCCCCAGCGTGAGTCGACAGCGCCATACGTCACCACCGAATCTGCGACAGAGCCGAAAAACCGTACAGTCCCTACCCGGCAGACGGCCAGCCGAACGAGGGCATGATCAATGCC
Source organism: Spongiactinospora rosea (assembly GCF_003315795.1). Classification (GTDB taxonomy): domain Bacteria; phylum Actinomycetota; class Actinomycetes; order Streptosporangiales; family Streptosporangiaceae; genus Spongiactinospora; species Spongiactinospora rosea. The sequence goes on along the minus strand of NZ_QMEY01000042.1, from coordinate 25,716 downwards.
TCGCTCGGCCGCCTGCGGTGCCGGAGGCGGCCCGGCCGGTGATCGGCCGTGCTCCCCGGCCGCGTTCTCGTCTGCGCTCTGCGCATCGCTGTCATTGCCCGGAGCGGAAGGTGTGCCCGGCCCGGCCGGTGGATTGAGGAGCGGTGCCTTCGAGGTCTTCTCCCGGAGGAGGACTCCGGCCGCTGAGTAGCCTGTGCGGGTGGGCGATGGGCTCGCAGGTCCTTCCTTAGATTTCAGGGACGGCAGATTTCAGGGACGGCGTACGTAGGCGACCGCGAACGGGGCGTCTGCTGGCAGGCCGGCCGCGTTGTAGCACCAGATGTCGATGGCCACGCGCGGTGGGGCCGCGTAATCGCCGATGTTGCCCAGGTGACAGGAGGAGCCGTCACTGCCGGTGCCGGTGATCTGGACGCTACCGCCGTACTTGCCGACAGTCTCCCAGCTGACCCGATAGTTGCCCGTTCCGAGGCGGACGGCTGCCGGGCTTTGCCCGGTGCTCGACCAGGAGCGGGAGCTGTCCACCAGATGGGCGGGATCCCCGGTGATCTGCGCGTACGCGGCGGGAATCGTCCGATCGCCATGCAGTCCGGCCCTGGCCACGTACGACAACAGCCAGGGCGTGTCCACCGGTTGCGGTGTGGCCGAGGAGGTGACCGCATGACAGGTGATGCTCACATCCAAGCCGTCGCCCACGGGCGTGCGCGCATGCGCGTTGCAGTGCGCCGGGGCACCCGAGCCGTATTGGCTGACCTGCACGTGTCCGTCATCGGCCGCGAAGGCCGTGCCGGTCAGTACGGCGCGGTAGCGGCCGACGCCCTCGCGGATCACCCGGTTGACCCGTCCGGCGGAGTTGTAGGTCCCGTCGTTGACCACCATGGGCAGGCTCGCGGTGCCGCCCGGCGCCTCGTAGCGCAGCGTGGCGTACGGTCCCTGCCCGGTGGCGGGTGCGGCGTAGAAGAGGGTGAACCACCAGTCGGCCGGTGCGCCGTTCCGGTCGGCGCAGCCCACCCGGATGACCTGGTCGGCGCCGTCCCTCCGGTACTGCCGCACGGCGCAGACCCGGCCGGTGTTGTTGGTGCGGAACGGGGTGACGTGCGTGATGCCTCCTGCGCCGCCGAGGCCGGGGAGGCGCACCTCGTACTCGCCGGTCGCGAGGTGGGTGACGACACCGGCCCAACCAGACCCGGTGGCGGCGGTGCTCCACTGGAAGGCGTTGTCCAGCAAGGTGGGTACGCCGAGCGGCGCCTCGGCGGGCGTCGCGCGGTTCATGTAGACATACCCCCAGCGGGGTGTGGACGGCGTCGGGCCGGTGGCGGCGACCATCGCCTCCATCAGTTCATCCGTCCGGGCCAGCAGTTCTGCCGCGCTCGGCTCGATGATCAACCCCATGGGATCGCCGGGACCTGTGTTCGGCCCCGCCGTACCCGAGATGTGGATCTTCGCCCGGTGCCAGTCGTCGGCCCCGAGCAATCCAGCGGCAACGTCGTTGCTGTAGTCGCGCGTCTGGGATGCGGTGTCGGTGGCGGCCGCAGTGGAGTCGCAGTAGGCGTTGAGACCAGCGTAGATCGCGGTGTTCAGAATGACGTCGTCACCCATCCGGGTCGATTCCAGGTCGTTCATCCCGCGACCGGGGTCGGGATCCTGCCCGGTGATGCAGCGATGTGCCTGCCCGTTGATGTCGACGGCGACCGTGTTCGCGTCGATCGATCCGTTGGCCTTCCAGTCCAAGGACCCGGAGGCGTCTCCCACGCGCAGGACCGCGTCGTTGTCCCACCAGGCCGCGATGACGTCCCTCCTGGCGCCCACACCCTCTCTCTCGATCAGGGCGTGGCGATCCAAGGTCGGCAACTCCTCATGGGAATAGTCGAGCGTGCTCACCACTCTCAGGGCCTCCCGCAGCTGCGAGGACGAGGCGGCCTCGCCGATGGTGGCCACCGCTGCCTTCCAGTCGCTGAAGTCCGGTATTCCCACATGGCCGTAGCGGTAGTTCATGATCGACAGGTAGTTCGGCTTGTAGTGGACCTGGTCGGCGCCGCCGTGCCCCAGGCCCAGGGCATGGCCCAGTTCGTGGGCGAAGACCGCGCTTTGCAGGCGTACCGGTGGGTCGACCTCCGGGCCCATGGCCACCAGGAAGTCCTCCGTGCGTAGCCCCACGCAGCACAGTCCGCTGGCAGCAGCGTCGATCTGGAACCCCCACAGGTTGTAGTGGAACACGCCGCTTCTTCCCGGGGTGAAGAACTGCTGACGGTACCGGTCAAAGGGCCGGTCGCCGGAGCGTGGGTACAAAGCCGCCACCCGGTCGGTCCGATCGACCTCGATGCCGTCGTCCTCGTGAACGAGCAGTTGTACGCCCCCGGGGGGCAAGGTGTCGATGTAGGGGCAGAACGAGATGGGTTGCACGGGTGCGCGCGCGAACATTTGCCGAGCTTCTTGCATCACTCCCGGGCTGGGCTGATGGGAGATGGGCATGACCCTGTCCTGCAGCCAGTCCACCTCCACCGCGATCGTCTTGCGGCAGGGGTCAGCGCCGTTGGCCGGCAACCAGGCATCGACGCCGTCGGCCCGGACGATCCCGAAGCGCTCGACACGGTCGGTTATGCCGTCGCCGTCCACGTCGCCGTCGAGGGTGCTCCAGGTCTGCTGCTCGTTCTTCTTAAACCGGGTCAGGCCGCCGTTGCCATCGGGGTCGGGCACGAAGTGGTCGTACAAGACGACATCGGTGTCTCGTTCCACGATCCTCAGGCCGGCCAAATTCCAGTTGTCCGCCTCGAAGTCAGCGGCTTGGGGGTCATGGATCAAGACGAACCCGTCGCGGGAACGCTCCTGCGGGATACATGGGCGCGCGATGAGATTCCAGCTGAAGACGGCGTGCCGCTCATCGCCTGTGCCGCCACGATGGTAGGGCCGCAGCGGTTCTTCATCGATCTCGCCATCACCGTTGGAGTCCTCGAACAGCAACTGCTGCCCGGCCAACTGAATGAACTCGGTGGAGTCGTTGTGAATCCCGTCATGGCCGACGGTCACCGTGACGGCCAGACGGCAGATCTCCCCTTCAGCCGCCATCACAGGCATCGCCGGATACCCCTGTGCCACCCCAATGGAGAGGACGAGCATAAAGACACTTACCACGGCCGGTATGCGCGGCCGCCGGCGGGAAACGGGCATCGGCACCTCTGAGATGCTCAAAAGGGAATGCGCTAGGCCTTCTCCAGGGTAGGTGTCAGCCCGCCGGAGTCCAGTAGATGGACAATATTGGCAACCCTTATCGGGCTGAATCTGCATCTGAGATGGTGTGGCAGACCTCATGGCGCGGGGACGATCTCTGACATGAACAGGTGCCGGCATTCATGGGCACGTCCTCCGGTAGGTCATCGTCGGCACGAACGACGTCCAGGAGTCCTCATCGAGCCCGCCGCCCGCGATGGCACACGCGTACGATCCAGGGGTCCGGCACGCGGTGCGACACGTGCCATGGTCGCGCTCGACCGGCTGACGGCGATCCGCCAGACGTACTGCCGGAACACCGTCCCCATGGTCATCGGCACGGTGGCCGATCCGGTGTCCCATCGAACGACGTACGCGTTGTCGGCGAGGTACAGCGTCCGGCCGCCGGAGTCATAGGGCAACAAGGTGATGTCGGTCAGATTGGCCGCAGGTGTCTCCGCGCGCCAGATGGGCCGATGCGGGTCGGTGACATCCCACAACTGCACCCTTCCACTTCCGCCACCGACCGCCAGTTCCTTGCCGTCGGGCCGGAACGCCAGCGCGGACGGCCCGCCGCGGACGCGCGGCCGCTTGTATCTGCCGTGCACCAGATTGTCGATGACCGTATCGTCGTGCCATGACGGGCGGAGCGATCCCGGCACATGGCCTCTACTACCCCTTCTTCCGCATGCGTGATGACAGCTGGCTGAAAGCGATGGCCTTGTACTGGCCCAAGATCGTGCGTCTGGTGCCTGCGAGCGATGACCTCGCTGACTACATGGCCCGCCCGCGCAGCCATCCGACGGTGCCAGTGCACGCACTCACCAGGGATGTCGCCTACACCATGCGAGTGCTCACAGAGGAACTCGGCGTCGTCGAACGAGTTCCTCCAGGGGCTTCGGTGCAGGCTGTGGCTCGTTCCTTCGAGGATGCCCTGTCGCGGCCGTCGTTGGCACCACTGCGACTGTTCCGGGCAGGAACAGCAATAGACCCGTCCACAGTAGCCGCCCCTCTCCACAGGGACGAGGTCGCACCACGGCTGCGGACTCTGCTGTCGGAGCAGGGCTTTGCCTATGGACTCGGTGCGTCATTTACTACGCCGGCCGCACGCGAGCTGCCCTTGCATCAGCGGGTGGAGGGGCCCACAGCGGACACCTGGGACTTGGGGTGGCACCGCTGGGCCATCTTGGATTCACGTCTTGTCAGGGTCTACAAGAGCATGCTGGCCCACGAGTTCGCCCGGGCCAACAAGCTGCAGCCGATTACCGATATATCAGGCGCCTACGTCGCGTCCGGAAACTGGGACGCGGATCATATAGAAGCCGCTCTGACCAGCCCTCCGCCCGCACATGGTCCCGCAGAGCGGAGAGAGATCGCCCAGACCATCGCCTACCTCGCACTTAACCTGGTCATACCACGGGGCCTCTCGGCGGTACCAGTCGAGAAAATCGTCGAACTCCGCCGCCGCTACGGAAACGAGTTCATCGCCTTCGGCATGCAGGTGGATCAGGTCGCCGCCGAACTTGGAGACCTTACGGAGATCCGCGACACAGTCATGCTCACCAGTTATCTGGAGAGCACCGTGGCCAACCGATTCGCCCGGCCATTGGCCGACCTGCGCAAGCAGATGAAAACCCTGGGACTGGATGCGGCGACCATGGCTATCAATGTGAAGACCGAGATCCCCGCCGGTGTTGCGGTGCTCGGCGGTGGTGCGCTTCTTGCCGGACACCCCGTTATCGCGGCAACTACGTCCGCAGCAATTGGCCTTATCGGCTTGCGCCGCAGTGTCCAGGACAAGCGGGATGCCATCCTCCAGGCCGAACCAGCCGCAAGCTACCTTCTCCACACAGGCGACGCGCTACGGCCGCGAAGCCTGCTGCAACGCTCCCTTCGCCAGGTGCATCGCATCACGGGTACTGCCTCCAGTTGACCCACGTCGTTGCGCAGGCCATATCGACATCCCGAGGGCGAATAGCGCACGGTTAAATGTCCCCTCCCGGCAGTAGTCCTGGCCCTGCGCAACGGCGCCTGCTCGGAATCGGGATCAGGCCGGCACCTGATCCACGGCCAGATCTTCAAGACCGCCCGCGACAGCGACGGCAACCACCAGTCCCAGGGCGAGACGCGGGAGGTTTCCTGGGTCGCGATCCCCCCGGTGGTCAAGGCCATCCGCGTCCTGGAACGCGTGGTGGGCGAGGAGCTGCTGTTCAATGCCTAGATCCATGACTTTGTCACAAGGAGCCGCGGGCGGCTAGCGTCAGCTCATCCGGGAGAGGGCTCCGCACCATCGCCGAGACCCCTGACCACCATGCCCGGCCTGCTCCTGAGGAATCTGTAGCCCTCGGCCAGGCATGGTGGTGGCGCACGTGCTGCAACCCCTTGGCCGCCCAGCGGGCGCTCCGACGTCGTGGGGGGTATGAGCCAGCCGTCTGCGTGGGCGCCATGGCCGGTGATGAGGGTGGCGGGCCCGCCGGTGCTGGTGGCGATCGGCGGCACGCCGCACGCCGTCGCCTCGATGTAGACCATGCCGAAGCTTTCGTTGATCGCTGGGGCGGCCATGAGGTCGACGCGGGCCAGTCCTGCGGGCAGCTCGTCGTGGCTGCGCCAGCCGATCAGGTAGACGTGCTTGTCGATGCCCAGCCGGCGTGCGGCCTCGGCGGGGTGAACACCCGCGCAACCTCATTCCCCCTCACCCGCATTTGGAGTGGTAGGGGAGCGCGGGCAGGTAGCGCTGCCACTGCGGGCGGGTCGGGGTGTCGGTGTTGGCGCAGATCTGTCGGACGCTCACGTCCACTGCTGTCGGCCACAATCGAACCGTGCTGTCCCGTCCGCCGATGGCGAGGGTCTGGCTGTTGGGGACGTATGCCAGTGAGGTGAGTTCGGCAGTGCTGATGGCGAGGGGGTGGCCGATCGCCGAAGGGTGGGCCGGGTCCGTGACGTTCCAGAGGCGCACACCGTCTCCGCTGGTGGCGAGGGTGTGCCCGTCGGGACTGAAGGCCAGGGCGGTGACATCGCTGGTGTAGCCGGTCAGCGGCGGCCCGAGGAGCATGGGGTGGTTGTGGTCGGAGATGTCCCACAGCTTGATATCGCCGGCTCCCGGGCCGTTAATGATCAAGGTTGCGCTGACCGTGGCTAGGGTGTTCCCGTCCGGGCTGAGTGCCATCAACCGTGCGCCGCCGGTGATGGGCGGCCCGGAGCGGATCGGGTGGTCCGGATCGGTCACGTCCCACAACTGCACCGTGTTGGATGTATAGCGACCAGCGATGACCAGGGTGTGCCCATCGGAGCTGAAGACGAAGCTGGTCTGCATCCAGCTGCTGGTGCTGTCGGCATCAGTGAGGATCGGTTTGCCGCGTGGCCGGGGGTGGACGGGGTCCGACACGTCCCAGAGACGCACGCTGTGTTCGCCGTCGACGACGACGGTGCTGATGGCGGTGGCGAGGGTCTGTCCGTCGGGACTGAACCCCACCGACGATACGCCGGTTCCAGCACCCAGGGGGAAGTTGATTTGTGAGAGGACGGCAGGCTTGGTCGGTTCATCAAGGTTCCAGAGGATCACGCGTCTCTCGCCATTGGGGAGGGTGGCCAGGGTGCGGCTGTCGGGGCTGAACGCCAAAGAAATGACGGTGTTGCGGAAGCCTGTGATCATGCTGAGGGGGGTGGGGTGCGCTGGGTCGGAGGTGTTCCACAGTCGCACGGTGTTGTCGGCGGAGGCGGAGGCGAGGATGCGGGCATTGGGAGCGGGCACAGTCGAGGTGACGACCTTTGTGTGGCCGGTCACCAGTGCGGTGGGCAGGTGCCACAGATGCACCCTGCGGTGGTCACGGCTGGTGGTAGCGATTGTGCGACCGTCACGCGCAAACGACATGACAGCCATGTCGTAGCCGGGCATGGGCGGAGCGATGGACGACGGATGAGCAGGGTCGGTGATGTTCCATAGCCGGAACGTCCGCTCTTCGCCGGGGATGGCGAGTATGCGGCCGTCCGCACTCAACGCCATCGCGCGGGTGTTACGCAGGATGCTCGTCAGAGGACCGCCCAAGGCGACCGCACGCGTCGGGTCAGTCACATTCAGCAACTGGACGGTAGCGCCCCCGCTGACGGCGAGGGTGTGGCCGTCCGGAGTGAACATCGCGACGCTGAGAGCGCCCCAGATCTTGCCTAGCAGGACAGGGTGTGCGGGGTCCATGACGTTCCACATCCGTGCCCCATCCTCCACGGAGGAGGTGACGAGGAACCGGCTGTCAGGGCTGAACGTGACGACGTTGACTGCGGACGCGTGCTTGAGGGGTCGGCCCAGCGGGACCGGGCGGGCGGGGTCTCTCACGTCCCACAGTTGTTCCTCCATGTAGCTGTTAGTGCCGGTGGCCAGCGTGTGCCCGTCAGGGCTGAACGCCAGCGGGGTGGCGCCGGCGGTATTTGGGAGGGCGGTGCCGAGCGCGCGGGGACGGGCCGGGTCCGTGATGTCCCATAGTCGTACTTCCGCGCCGCCGAGCGGGCCGGAGAATGTAACGAGTATGTCTCCAGCGGGGCTGAAGACCATCGAGGGTGCGCCAGGAACCCGAAGGGGCTCGCCGAGCGGGACGGGATGTGCCGGGTTGGTCATGTCCCAGAACCGCACGATACCTGTGTCTTCGGCGTCGTCGTGGCCGGCGGCGGCGAGCATACGGCCATCAGGGCTGAATGCCACCTTGTGGACACTATGGGAAAAGCCGTCCAGGACGGTGGGCAGCGGCTTGTTCGCGTCTTCGATCAGACGTGTGTAGCTGTCTCCGGCAGGGTTTAGTCGATATGCCTCGATGTCGACCCTGGCCGCGAGTGAAGGATCGGTGGCGCGTAGCTGGTCCGCTCGTGCCGTAACCTGGCTGATCAGCGCGATCTGTTGCTGGGTCCGGGCGAGATCACGCTGGTGGAGGGCGAACGCCCCTGTCGTCACGGCGGCGAGGACGAGCGCTGTGACGACGATGCGACCAGCTCGCAACTGCCGGGCATACCGGTCAGCATCGCGCAGGGTGGCAGCAAACCTCACATCACCGGAACGGGGAGCGGCCGCCGAGACTCCGAGCCGGTTAGGCTCGGGTGCCACCAGTCGGAAGCCCTTGCGGCGCGCGGCAAGCAGCTTCGCGTCCAAGTCCGCGACCCGAAGCAGGCGACCGTCCATGTCGAGGGCGCCGGTCACCACGGTGCGCGGGCGCGGTCCGAAGAAGATGTCTCGCAGCCGGCCCACAGCGGGCCGGCTCCGCAGCAGGGCGCGAAGCCCGAGCGCGAAGGCAACGCCGAGGGAGGGGCCCTCGATCCGTTCCGGGGCGGAGGGCTCGTCGGACAGAATGATCCGCCACACCACGCAGCGGCCTTTGGCCTGCGCATTGGTCAGATGCCAAGCCGTGGCCAGCGCGGAGGCGAACCGGGCATTCGGGCTGCGCACCCCATCCATCGTCCGCGGGTCGGGATACAGCCCTGCCGGTCCCGGCGCGAACTCCCGCAGTTCCAGAACACCGGTGGCGCCCTCCACGGCCGGGATCTCTCCGCTGCGCCCGGGTGAGCGGCCGAAGACCACCGGAACCCGCACGACAGGGCGCCCGCGTGGTGCGACGCCCGCCATCATGAGCGCGGCAATCACCAGCAGTCCCTCGGCAGCCGGCGACGACCCGTCCAAAGCCGCGGCAGGGCGCAACTGCCGACTCCGTTGCAGGAGCGTGTCGATTCCGCCGGCGAGACGGGGGGAGAGTTCGGCGAGCCCCTTGCCGGAGGGCTCCGCAGGCCCAGGAGCGGCTTTGGAGCACAGTAGTCCGCTGTCCTCCCACGCTTGGAGCAGTCGTATGAGTGCGCCGTCGTGCTCCCCGGAACCGCCCTTCGGCGCGACGAGCGCTTTGGCCAGAAGGAGGGCATGATCGGCTCGTATCACAGCCGCGCGCTCTTGGTCGGGCGCGGTTGCCCCGAGCCAGGCGTGCAGATCTTCGCAGCCGCGACCGGCGAGCCACGCCGGATCGTCACGAACCGCCTCGCTGCAGCAGCTCCACCACAGCGCCGACTCGCCCAGCATCTCCCGAACTGCGGCCTGGGGGCCGGATGCCCGCTCCAGCACGTTCTCGACCGTTGCCCGAGCTGCAGGACCGCCACGGATCGTGGGCCAGCGTCGGCCCGTTCGGTGCGTCGCCACCGCCTTCGAGGGGACTACATATCGAGTACTCGCGCGATGCCCAGGTCCCGTTGCCCCGGTCATCGCAGCGCCTGGTCAATGACGCGGCGAAGACCGTCGTCCACAATCAGCTCCCGCACCTGGCGCCAGGCATCACGGGTCGCATCATTGAGCGAGGCGCCGACCGACAGTGTGACCGTCGCGGCGTCCCACGTACTATCCGGCGCCACCGGTGCCGTCATGGATGCCGTCCACTCCTCCCCGGCGTAACCCGGGAGCCGGACATAGGAGGCGGCTGGGCCAAAACGCCTCCGCACCACAGGCACGAGTAGCACTCGGTCAGAACCGGCCACGTCCGCGTACCTGACCGTCGTCACCAGCGGCGCGGCGCCCTCGATACCGTGCACCACGAGTTCCAGGCTGTACCCAGGGACAGAGTCCCTGGGCCCGCGCACGAGGAACCGGGCGGTGCCGTCCGGGGACGATGCCTCCAGCAGCACGGTGTCACTTCCTGCGGCGGCCAAGCCGCCGGCCCGCGGGAGTTGTGGGAGATGAAACCAACCCGGACCGAGCGGCTGAGGACGTGACCGATCCCGCGCACCAGGGGAAGCCAGAACCATGTACCGGCCTGGCTTCCTCAGGAAGCCAGGCTTGGCAGCAGGCGTCGCAGAGGGTAGGTCGGCGCCGATGAAGGAGGCCCATAGCCGTTGCCGCAGTGTGTATCCCGTGGGGGCGCGAGCCCCGGTCAGGGGGCGGCGGGCGATCGCGCTCTCAATGAATGAGCGCCAGGAGCGCCGGACGATCGAGCGTATGCTCATGACGACGCCTTCCTGGGGACGGGAGGCGTTTCCCCGTGATCCGCTGGGGTCGGAGGTGTCTCCAGCGGTGCTTCGCCGGGTGCGCGGAGAGCCTCGGCCGGTGTGGCCGCGCGGCCGATCTGGGCCAGTAGTGCCGGGGCGGCGGCTCCCACGGTCACGGCTGCGTAGATGCCGGTGACCTCGGTGTGGAGCAGCCATACGGCCGCACCTCCCATCGCCACGCGCATGAGTGCGGCGAGTGAGTCCGCAAGTGGATCGATGAACCTGCCGAGCGGTGGGAGCGGTGTCTCTGCGGCCAGCGCCGCATGTCGTGCCTCTTGCCAGTTTCGTAGACGTCCGTAGGTGACGACTGCTTCGGCGATCAGTCCACCGGCCGCCCCGGATGCCACAGCCTCGATCCACGTCAGCATCGATCTGCCTTCAGTCGACCTCATGTCGCAGTACCTGACCGGACGTTAGCTTATGCCTTGTGTCGGCGCGGAGTTGGCGTTCAAGGAACGTGAGCTTGCTCCGCTTTGACAGACACCAACGATGTGGTGGTCAGGCCGCGATGGCCTCGAAGGTGGCACGGGCCACGGTAACTCAGACTGGTATTCAGACGATGCAGGTTGTACCAGCCCTCGATGACCCTGTTGCCCAATTGCGCGGCACCTCGCGGATCTCCCGCTGATCTCGAAAGTCGATGATCTTGATCGCGGCGTTCCTCCGTCCCCGCTGCAGGATCAGGTGAGTGGTGTCGATGCGGCCGCGTCCGTGGCCGCAGGCACCCGAACGGACAGCGGCCTGGCGCAGGCACTCTCTCCCAAGGGCTGCCTGGCGATGCGAGTGCGCGATCAGTTGAGGATGCTCTTCGCCGATGAGGATTTCGCCTTCGCCTTCGGACGCCGCGGACGTCCTGGAATGCCACCCGGGCAACTGGCCCTGGTGTCGGTGATGCAGTTCGCCGAGAACCTCACCGACCGTCAGGCTGCGCACGCGGTGCGGTCCCGAATCGACTGGAAGTTCCTGCAGGGCCTGGAGCTGGCGGACGCAGGCTGCGAATTCACCGTGCTTCACGGGTTTCGAGACTGCCTGCTCTGCCATGGGCAAGAAATCAAGATCTTGGATCTGATGCTGGCGAAGCTCAGCCCGGTAGGGGATACCTGGCTAGTTTCCAATGTTCACCAGGCTGTCGCCAGAAATCGGCTCTACCACGTTCAGGACCGACCGTGCGATGGCGTAATCGGCGACCCCGGTGGGGGTGTAGCGGATGGCGATCATGACGAACCCTTTGGGGATGGTGCTCTGATCCGATCTGAAAAACGGCTCGACCAGGTAAAGAATGCTGCCTGACGGTTGCAGCGCGAGTTCTTCGGCCATTTCGCGCTCAAAGGCCGACATGCCGAGCGCTCCGTGGTTCGTAATGCGCTGTCCGCAGGGGCTGAGATTGGCTGCCAAGTCGTTGGAGCCTCCGAAACGGGCCGCGATGATGTGGCATCGCGCCAGATCCTGCCTAGGGAGACGGCCGAGGCTGCGCACTTTCGCCTCGGCTTGCGGATAGCCGACCGGATAGACCGAGATTTTGCCGCCGCTGTTGCTGGGCGGCCTCTTCAGGCAGGCCTGACCGGTCTGTGCACGGGCGTGAGCGCCGGTGGTGTTGAGGATCCATCCCTCCCCGTTGTCAACCGCACGGTGTGGGCGGAAGCGGTTGCAGTCCCCGGTTCTGTCGTCCCGATCCGGCTCCGCCCGTTCGGCGACTTCGGCCGGGGCCGGCGCTTCCCAGGCCAGTTGTTCCTCCTGTCGCAGCGCCTCCTGCAGTTCCGGCATCTTCACCTGCGCCAGAACACGGACGTAGGTGGCGGCGGCGTAGTGGATGTTGTAGGGGATCACCGTTCCGCCCTGTGCCCGGGATTCGGCTTCCGCCTCCTGCTTCTTCCGCGCCTCCTGTTCCGCGAAGACCCGGCCGGCATCCGGGCTGCTGCACGAAATACCGCCGATGCCTTCCAAGGCCAGTTCCTTGGTCGTGGTGCAGGTCCCGGCGTGTATGCCTTCGATCGTTACCGTCGCGGTCAGCTCGACCCTCACCTGCCTGCTCTTGATGCGCTTGCTGGCTTCGCGGCTGGGGACGATGCCGATGATGTGACTGCCCACCTCGCAGCCGGTGGCGGAGCAGGTCACCTGCGACTTTTCCTCGATTTGCGCCGTGACGCCAGCGTCCACGGCGTCGGACAGTTGCGCGGTGTCCTCCAGGATCTTTCGCAGTAGGGTCCTGGCCTCCGGCCTGGACAACCCGGCTATGCTGAAAGTGCCCACCGCAGGCGCGCTCCCCCATTGAGCCATCGTGGTGAGACGGTCCCCAACGAACCATCTGCCAGTTGTGCCCTTTTCCGCGGTGAACCCCGTACCGCCTTGTCCGCTCTCCGCCGAGGCGCGCGGTACGAACTGCAGGACCCGGTACGGACGTGCATGCGATACGTACAGATCGCCCTGTGCGGTGCTCGCCCTGAGTGCGGGCACACCGTCGGCGGTCACCGGCGCCGACCCCGGGGCCGGCACGGTCGTCGTCTCGCTGTTGATCTCTTTGAGCAGCAGGTTCGCGAGTGTTGCGGGGCTCATCCCAGCCTGGGGGGTTGCAGCGCTCGCGGTGTCGGTCCCTATGACACCGGCAACCCACGTGCCCGCGAGGTCCGTCCGGCCGTGCAAGCCACCGATGCCTTCGGGCAACGGGTCGGGCATCTTGGCGTAGGTGGTGCCGTCCACGGTCAGTGTTTTGAGGCTACTTCCGCCGTACGACACCTCGCCGAGCGCCGCGCCTGTGGCGGTGACCTGTGAATCCGTCCATTTGGAGCCGTCCGTTCTCGTGCGATACCGCACGCCAGGCTGTAGGGCCAGGTCCACCAGGGCGGCGGCGAACGGCGTCCGCGGATCCGGTGGTACCGTCCCGGAGTCGTGCCGGATCAGCAGTCCGGCGGCCAGTGCGGCGGCCGTCCCGAACGCCACGAGCGTCACCCAGCGGCCGACGCGGTGCGTGACCACGGTGGCCACCACGGTGCCGGTCCGGAGGCTGGGCCGATGTGGTGGTAGGAGCTTCGGCCCCGAAGCCGATGCGGGGCCTGGTGCCGTGGGCTGTGGTGCAGCCGGACCGGCCCACGTCGAGCCGCCCGTACCTGCCGGAGGCGATCCGCTCTGGGCGGAGCCTCCACCTGCGCCGGATCGGGCGGGCGACGGCGGCATGGGCCGCCCCTGGGGCGGTGGCACGGCACGGGGGGTTTGCTGCCAGGTCGGTAGCTTCGGTTCGCTGGTTTCTTCGCTCCAGTAGTGATCAGCCACCAGAAACTCCATATCGCTAGCCGGTGCACCCGTCTGCGGACCATACTTCAACTGCTGGGGGCACTCCTAGGAGTTCACCCGCCCCGCACATTCCGGCACGGCAACACCGCACTAGAAACGGGGGGACAGAAGCATGGCGGAAGCCAGGGGCGTATTGCTGCCGGCCTATGTGGTGGTCGACGAATCAGCATCGATGAGTCCTTATCAACAGGAGCTGTCGAACGGCATGTCGTCATTGTGCGAGGGACTGCGCGCCGAGCCGATGATCGCGGCCAAGCTGCGTCTGGCCGTGCTGGGATTCTCCGACGATGTACAGGTCCGGTTGGCCGTCGCCGACATGCGCGCCGAGACGGCCCTGCCTAAGCTGGTGATCCGCGGCGCGACCGACTACGGGGCCGTGTTCGAGGATCTGCTGGGCCGCATCCCGTCGGACGTCAAGTGGCTCCGCGACCAGGGCTACAGGGTGCACCGGCCGGTAGTGTTCTTCCTCAGCGATGGGCAGCCCACAGACGAGGGGGCTTGGCATCAGCCGTACAGCCGGTTGACCGACAGGTCCCGGACGCCGACGGCCCCGAACATCATCGCGTGTGGCATCGGGGATGCTCAGGCCGACACCATGGTGGCGGTTGCGACCCGCGCTGAGTTCGCCTTTGTCGCCAAGACGGCCACCGATATCGGCCGGGCGATTTCCGAATTCTTCCACTCGCTCACCGCCAGCCTGGTCGCCTCGGGGCAGGCGCTGGGGTCCGGCAGTCCGGAGCTGGTGGTGAACCGCCCTGACCAGTTCACCTTGGCGATCGACGAGGTGGGCTAGTGGAGGCGCCTATGACGGGCGGCGACGCGGCGACGCCCGCGCCCGTGCCGGCTCCGCCGATGCCAGTGTCCGGAACCGTGCCTTGGCCGCGGATTGCTGTGGGCACACCGGGACCGGAGTTCGAGCCACGGCCACCCGGCCCCTATTCCTACGACCACCCCGACACCGAATGCGACGGCTGGTCGACGTCCGCGCTGACCTTGCGGTTCGCCTCCGTTCGCGGAGCAAAGCACCGCTATTACCGGCAGCCCCGCCAGGACGCGGCTCGCGCCGCCGCACACCAGCCGACCGGCGCCGTTGTGTTCGCCGTCGCGGACGGCGTCTCCAGCGCTGTGGCCTCCGAACTGGGGGCCGTCGAGGCGTGCCGGGCTGCCATGGAACGTCTGCTTCACCTGCTGTCCGCGAACACCGAACCAGCGGAACCACTGGATCTGGCCGGCGTCGTCCACCATGCGGCACAACGGCTGTGGGAGATCACGCGATGGCGGCTCGAAGGCAGGGAACCCGAACTCGCCGACGTGGCGGGCCAGCACGCGACGACGCTCGTCGCCGGTGCAGTGCGCCCCGCCTCGGACGGTCCTGCCATGGTCGAGTTGTGCCGCATCGGGGACTCCGCGGCCTGGGTACTCGATTCGACGAGCGCGCACTACGCCTCTTTGTTTCGCCCGAAGACGGCGCCAGATGCCGTCTTGGTGTCGAACGAGGTGGTTTCGCTGCCTCAGGTGCCCCATCCTCTGGAGCAGGTCCGCGTTCCCCTGCAGGAGCGCCAAGTGTTGCTGGTCGGTACCGATGGCGTCGCCGACCCGCTCGGCGACGGCGATGGCCAGGTCGGCTCGCTGTTCGCCGGGCAACTGGCCGCGCCCTGCGCGCCGTTATGGTTCGCGCACGTACTGGACTTCTCTCGGGAGACCTTCGACGACGATCGGACCTTGCTGGCGATCTGGCCGCAGACGTCGGAGCGGCGATGACGGCTGCTCCTGTATCGGTGGTGGACTACAGCACGCTCATCTTGGGCGAACGGCTCGGTCAAGGTGGCCAGGGCGAGGTCCATCAGGTGACCAACAAGAAAATCAACGAGGCTGACGGTGGCGGCTGGGAGGTGGTCTACAAGGAGTACAACACGACCGTGCTGTCGCAACTCGACGCCGCCGCGCTCGCCACGAGCGTCGCCCTGCTCGGCGGGCTGAGCAAGGCCGAGGGACAGTGGCTGTGCGAGCGCACCGCTTGGCCCGCCGCATTGGTCGCAAAGCAGGGGCACGTCAGCGGGTTTTTGATGCGGGTCGTGCCCGATCGCTTCCGGTTCACCTTCCGGAGCCTGGCGAACACCACCTCGGGCACCCGACGTCTGGCGAACCTGGAGTACCTCCTCAACGAGGACGACTACGTTGCCGGCATCGGTCTGACGGTCAGTGAACGCGACCGTCTGGTGCTGCTGGCCGACTTGGCCGCAACGCTGACCCGCCTGCACCGGATCGGTATCACGGTCGGCGATTTGTCCCCGAAGAACCTGCTGTTCACCACGAGCCCGAAGCCTGAGTGCTTCCTCATCGACTGCGACGCCATGCGTCTGCGCGGTGCGAGCGTCCTGCCGCAGACTGAGACCCCCGACTGGCAGATCCCCGCCAACGAGGAGAAGGCCACCCCAGCGAGCGATGCCTACAAACTGGCCCTGCTCGCGATCCGGCTTTTCGCCCGCCATCAGACTGCCACCGACCCCACGCCGCTGGCCTCGGTCGCCGCGGCACTCGGCGATCTTGCCTGCGCCGGCCTCAACTCCGATCCGGCCCTCAGGCCGATGCCGAGGATATGGGTCAAGCCACTCACCGCGGCCGGTAGCACGGCATCAACGGCCCCCGCCACAGCGCCCCACACGCCCCGCCGATCCAATACATCCTCGACCCGCCGCCCCACAGGAGGACACCCAGGGGGAGCCGCGCCCACGCGGCCAAGCCGCCGGCCCAGAACCCGCTGGCCGGGGTCAACGTTCAAGGGACTGGTCGGCGCTGCCGCTCTGGTCGCGATCATCGTGTTCGCGGCCATGCGGTCGCACAATGACTCCACCTCCGCAGCAGAGGGTCCGCCGCAGCCCACCATCTCGCAGGAGGAGACCAACGGTTCGTCTGAGAGCGCAAGTGACGGCTACGTACATGACCGCGGCTACGAAGGCAGCGGCGATGGTGAGGCAACAGCAAGGGATAGCCCCACTCCGCCCAGCGCTGAGGACGAGGCGTTCAGCGCCGTTTCCACCGATGACTGCTTGAGTAACTACCTTGACGAGGACACGGAGTGGACTCCCTCTACGCCCAGCATGACCAACTGTTCGGCCACTGACGCCTACTTCCGTGTAACAGCGATTGAGCAGCAGGTGGACTGCGCTTCCGACGGCATACCCTGGTTTCACAGCAATAGCGACTACACCCGCACCATTCTCTGCCTGGATCGCAATTTCGTGGAGGGCCAGTGCATGTTCGCTCGAGCCAAGAGCGAGCGGGTACTCTCGATCGGTCTCAGCGCGATCACTCCATGTGACGCTGGTATCCCCGATCGCTACCAGTACACCGTTCAGCTCACCAAGGTGTACCTCACCAGTGCTCCCGACGAGGCCTGTGGGGACGACGACGCCTGGGAACCTGACAGCGGTGCGGCGCTTGTGTGCGGGAAAGTCATCTGGAAGCGTCGTGGCCTTCCCGATTGGTAGCGGAGGACCGATGTAGCGAACCGCAGAGCTTGTTCCGCTTAAGCTTTGGACCGCCCCGGCGAAGTTGGAGGCTAGATCGCTTGGTTCTCGGCCGCCAGGTCAGTGCCGGCGGCGGCCATTCGCGCGGCTCCTGGGGCCCTCGGCGTGCGAGATCCTGGGGCCCGATTACGGCACCTGACCAGCCGACTCGCTTGGGTGACTCCGGGTTAGAAAGTGTCCATTTCTCTATCCATTTTCTGCTCATTTCCTGCCCAAGGTGGCGATGTGACCGGCATCACACGTCGAGCCGTGAACCCGCAGGGATCTCCCGGCATCTAATCCTGCATACAAAGAAAATGCAGCGCCTCATCCCCGGGTGCGGCATTTAAGGTATGCCGCCGTAATTTTGTGCTCGTGCGGGCAAAAAGTGTCGGGCATAGGGCTGGCGGACCGAGAAGAAAGAAGGCAGTACATGAAGAAGGCCCTGATCGCCGCTGTGGTCGCGGCATGCGCGGCGGCCACCCTTACCGGCGCGACGGCGGCGCAGGCTCAGACGGCGGCGCAGGCCTGGGTCGACTGCCCCAAGGGATATGTCTGCCTTTATGGCGACACCAACGGCAGAGGGCGCCACAGCAACCAGCCGGGACCCAAGCGTGCCAATGTCGGCAAGTTCATTAACGACCACACCAGCTCCATCTGGAACCGCACTGATAAATTTGTTTGCTTCTTCCCGGATGCGAACTTCAAGCCTTACCAGTGGTCAGTGGTGGCCCTGGGGCCAGGGGAATGGACCAATTGGGTCGGCAAGCGCGCCAACGACAAGATCTCCTCGTACACCTCGCACGCGCGCACATGCGGAGTATGACAAAAAGCGGGGCCGTGCCGGTCCCGCTCGGCAGGACCTGTAGGAGGGCGGCGCGGGCTCCAGGACGCAGTATCGAACCCGGAGCAGGGCTCGACCCGGGAAGCAGGATGGGCAGGCGCTCGGCGACCTGACGGCGTATCCCCCGTCACGTTCGTGACGGGGGGTATCAACGCCTCCGGGGCTACCTGAGGGAGGGCCGACGCAGGGACCGTCCGATCCCGCCGCGCTCAGGACGGCATGCGGGAGCTACGCCGGTTGTCCGCTTCTCGGGTCGGTGGCGCTGTCGTCGGGCTGGGTGACGATTCCGGCGTTGGAGAAGACGGCGTTCCCATCACCCGTCCGGGGCGGCGTCGCGGTCGATCAGATGGGGCGCGGCCGTGAGGCGAGCCCGACCGGCGGAATGAACTGGCCGCGCGGCACGGCACGGACCGCGGCTTTGACGCAGTCGGGCGCCACAGCGCGGCGGGCATCAGGCGGATCATCGTCGTCATGAGCCGGTAGGCGGCGGGGGAGACGGCGCGGGCGCCGTCGGCAGTGGCTTGAGTGCGCGGCCGGCGCAGGGCGTCGTAGCGGCGCAGCGCTGCCTTCCGGTCCGGTTCGGTGGCCGGCGCGGCGGCCAGGACCACGGCGTCCTCGATTGACTGGCCGGCACCCTGGCCGCGGTCGGGGCTCATGGCGTGCGCGGCGTCGCCGAGCAGCGCCACCCGGCCACGCGTGTAGGTGGGCAGCGGGTCCAGGTCACAGATGTCGATGTGGATCACCGAGGCGGGCGGGGTGGCGGCGGGCAGGGCCGGGATGGGGTCGTGCCAGCCGACCAGCTGGGCCGCCGCCTCGGCCTTCTCCTCGGCGTACCGGACGCCGGGCTGGTCGGCGCCGGTCACATACGCCCAGTACGCCCGCCCGCCGCCCACGGGGTGGATGAGGAAATAGCCGCCTCGTCCCAGCGTCATGCTGCCCGGCAGGCCGTCGACCTCGGCAATGCCGAGCCAGGCCGTCCGGCCGAGGAAGCGCGGGGGCAGCGCGTCGGGCCACAGCAGCCGGCGTGACGTGCTGCCGATGCCGTCGGCAGCCACACGATCACCTCGGCGCTGAGCTCGCTCCCGCCGAACCGCACCGTCGCAGCACCGGCGCCCGTGTGGCTGCCCGTGTGGCTGCCGGTGTCGATGCCAGCGACCTCGCAGCCGGTCCGGACCCATCCGGGTGGAAGCGCCTCCAGCAGCATCCGATGGAGGTCGGCGCGGCGGAAGGCGAGCAGCGGCGTCGCATCGCCCGGCCGGGAGCGCTGCAGGTAGCGGCCGCCGGGGGTGCGCAGGTTGCCGGTGGCGTAGGTCGGGACTCCTGCGGCGCGGGCCTGCCGGCCGACGCCGAGTTCGTCCAGCGCGCGCAGGGCGTTGGGCGATTGGGACATGCCCGCGCCGATCTCGCCGAGTTCGGGTGAGCGTTCCAGCACGATGGCCTGCCAGCCGATGCGGTGCAGCGCCAGCGCGGCGGCCAGCCCGCCGATGCCGCCGCCGATGACGACCGCCGTGCCGTTCACCGCTCCTCCAGCGGCGGGGCGTTGTCGAAGGCCGCGGCCATCCACGCGAAGGTGGCCTCGGCCTGCTTGAGGCGCGGGTCGGGGCCGATCAGGTCTTCGCCGGCGCGGGCGATCTGCAGGAACGCCGCGATGCCGGCGATCTGCTGGCGCACCACGAGGGCGAAGGCGTTGTCGGCCAGCCGGTAGTAGATCGTGCGCTCACCGGGCCTGGTCCGCCAGGTCAGGAAGCCCATGCCGGTCAGCAGGCGCAGACTGGAGGTCAGGGAGGCGCGGCTGGCGCCGATGGCCTCGGTGATCTGCCCGGCCGACTGCTCGGGCGGGTCGCACACCATCAGCCAGCCCAGGGTACGGCCGGCGATCGGCGGCACGCCGTCGCGGGCCAGGTACATGGCCACCTGCTCCACCCACGGCAGGAGTTGCTCACGCTCACTCATTCCATGTAGTTTAGTACATGCTGAAACTGCTGAGGTGTGCCGGGAAGCCTGGTCGGCGTGGAGGCCGCGCATGCCCGCAAGAGCCTGGTTCGTCACCCTCGCGCCCACCCGGTTGCTGCTGGCTGCCGGGGTCGTCGCCGGGATTGGGATGCCGGCGGCCATCGTGGCCGATGGTGTCACCCGCCCGGGCTACAGCCTGTGGCACCACGGCGCCAGCCAGCTCGGCACCGGGCCACGCTGGTGGCTCCTGACCACGACGTTCGTGCTCGGCGGGCTGCTGCTGATTGCCTTCGCCGCCGGGCTGCGGCGCGTGCTGCATCCGGGCGCGGACGGCAGGTGGGTGCCGATCCTGCTGGCCGTCTGCGGCCTGTCCTTCATCGCGGCGGGCGTGATCCCCACGGACCCGGCCCTGGGCTACCCGCCCGGCCAGGTCTCGGTGGTCACCGTGGCGGGGCGGGTGCACGGGCTGATTGGGCTGGTGCTGTTCGCCTGCCTGAGCGCCTCCGCTTTCGTGCTGGCCCGGCGGCTGCGCCTGCGCAGCCGTACCTGGGGGCGCTTCTCCCGCGCCTGCGGCCTGCTGGTGATCGTCTTGGCCGTGGTGGCGGGATCGGTCTACCGGCTGGAGGTGGCCGGCGTGCTGCGCCAGGCCCCGGCCGGGCTGCTGGAACACGGGGCGCTGCTGGTGGCCTTCTGCTGGATCACGGTGGTCGGCCTGCGCCTGAACCGCGTCGTCGACTCGGCCCGGCACCCGTCCTAGATCCCGTCAGGGCCGTCTGATCCGTCCGGGTGCGTCGGGGGCGCGGTACCGGCGACGGGCGTCATGGGTGGGCTCGAGTGAACGTGGTCAGTGGGTGTGGTCAGTGGGTGTGGTCAGTGGGTGTGGTCAGTGGGTGTGGTCAGTGGGTGTGGTCGGCGCGGTTCCACCATCGCGCGGTCGCCACGGCCGCGGCCCCGCCGGTCGCCACCACCAGCAGCACGCCGGGCATCCCGGGCGCCTGGCCGGCTCCGGCGATGCCGGCATACAGGCCGGGCACCGACCACGGGAAGTACGCGCCGTAGCCGAGCGCGGCGATCACCTGGGCGCAGAAGATGAGGGCGAACAGGACGCCGACGGCGGCCAGGTAGCCGCGGCCGATGCCGGCGGCCAGCGCCAAAGGGGCGCTGGCCAGCGCGGCCAGCGCGGCCAGCGCGGCCATGGCCAGGAGACGGCCCACCCCGGCGGCGGCCGTCGCGCCCGACCAGCCGGGCAGGCCGAGCACCGCGCCGACGGCCAGGCCGAGTCCGGCCAGCCAGGCGGCCAGTAGCAGCGCCCAGGCGGCGGCGGCGAATTTCGCGGTCACGATCGCGGTGCGGGTGGTGGGCAGGGCCAGCAGGTCGGTGGCGGTGCGGTCGCTGAACTCCCGGCCGAACAGCCAGATGACGATGAGCCCGAACACACCACCATCGCCGACCGCGCGGGCCTGGGCGAGCAGGGCCAGGAAGCCGGGCCAGTCGGCGCTGGCGCCCGACAGCTGGGCCTTGCCGCCGAGCAGCCCGAGCGCGCGGGCGCGGGGCGGGTCGGTGAGGATGAACATGAACATGCCGCACACCAGCGCGGCGATGGCGAAGGCCAGCGCGGTAATGGCGGGCAGGCGGCTGCGCCGTGCCTTGAGCAGTTCGGCCCACAGCGCCTCAGGCATCCTGGGCCTCCCCCGCACGGGCGTGACCATCCTGGCCGGCCCGTTCGGCCTGGAAAGGCGGTGGGGCAGACTGCGAGACGGAGGTGCCCTGGCCGATCGTGCGCAGGAAGTAGGCCTCCAGGTCTTCCTCCTCCAGGAGCAGCCAGGTGGGCGGCGTGCCGCTGTGCACCAGCACGGTGGCGACCTGCTCCGGCCCGGCCAGGGCACGCTCGTCGGCCAGCAGCAGCCCACCCCCGCTGGTGCCCACCACGCCGGTGGTGCCGGGGGCGGCGGGTTCGGGGTGGTAGCCGTGCGCGCGCAGCACCGCCGCCGCAGCGTCATCGTCGCGTGTGCTCAGCCGCAGCCGGCGGCGGCGCAGGCCCTCCAGCTGGGCGGCGTCGTGCTCGCCGAGGAGGCGGCCGTGGTGCAGGATGCCGATCCGGCCCGCCAGCCGGGCGACCTCGGCCAGCAGATGGCTGGACAGGAACACGGTGGTGCCGTGCTGGCGGGCCAGTTCGGTGAGCAGGGTGCGGATCTCGGCGACACCGGCGGGGTCCAGACCGTTGACCGGTTCGTCCAGGACGAGCAGGGCGGGAGCGTCCAGCAAGGCCTTGGCCAGCGCCAGGCGCTGCAGGTTGCCCAGCGACAGGGCACGAGCGCGGCGATCGGCGTAGGGGGTCAGGGCCAGGCGCTCGATGATGTCATCGACCCGGCCGTCGCCCCCGCCGGTGCCTCTGCCGCCGGTCCCGGGCAGGCGGCGCAGGCGGCGGACCACCTCCAGATTCTCGCGCACCGTCAGCTCCGGATAGGCGGTGGCCGCCTCTACCAGATAGCCCACCTTCGCCCAGGCGCAGCGGTCGCCGCCGGTGACGTCGGCGCCCAGCACGCGCACCGTCCCGGCGGTGGGGGCGATCATGCCCAGCAGCATCCGGATCAGGGTGGTCTTGCCGGCGCCGTTGAGCCCGAGCAGGGCATAGATCTGTCCCGGCTGCACAGCCAAGGTGACCGCCTCGACCGCCCGCACCTGGCCGTAGCGCTTGCTGACGTGGGTGATCTCGATGGCCGGCTGCACAGCCGGTGCGGCAGATACGCCAGCAGGGCCGGGCAGGGAAAGGGATCCGGCAGCGGCAGGCTCAGCCGGACCGCCGGGGGA
This sequence comes from Spongiactinospora rosea, assembly GCF_003315795.1. GTDB lineage: Bacteria > Actinomycetota > Actinomycetes > Streptosporangiales > Streptosporangiaceae > Spongiactinospora > Spongiactinospora rosea. The sequence goes on along the minus strand of NZ_QMEY01000042.1, from coordinate 3,105 downwards.
ATGCGCAGATCGGGGCCGCACGGGCACATCCTTCGCTCGATGCCAAAGGGTCGTGCCGACCAGGCTTCCCGGCTCACCTGGCCTCAGCGTACGCCGACCGGCACGCACCGGCCAGCGCGCCAGGGCGGGCCGAAAATCGCTGGCGTCGCGGAGGCGGTCCAGCGGCGCTCGTCGTGCGCGCCCCGGTTGGTTACTGCGCCCGCTCGGCACGGCGTGGTGGCTGGTGCGGCGCTTGCGCTTGCTTCCAGCGCTCCAGCAGGCCGGGCAGCTCGCCGAGCAGGAACTGATAGAAGTCGCGCATCTGGGTCAGCCGGGCGTGGGCCGGATCGCCGGATGCGGTGGCGGCGATGCCGGTCTCGGCGGCCTGCAGCATGACCCGCACGACGGTGTTCTGCGTGGAGAACAGGGTGGGCCAGGCGTCCTGGCGCAGCCGGTAGTGCTCGCGGCGGCTGCCCGGCGCGGGCAGCCGCTCGATCAGCCCGGTCGAGGCCAGGGCCCTGACCGCGCCGGATACCGAGCCCGCGCTGACGGCGAGCCGCTCGGCGATGTCGCCCATGGTGACCGCTTCGGAGTCAGTGAACAGGAAGACCGCCAGCGTGCGGGCCGACATGCGCTGCAGGCCGCCCTCGGTCAGCACCAGCGCCAGCCGTTCGGCGGCCTCCCACCGCTCCGCCGCGGCCTGCTGCGGGGTGTCCTGCTGGCTCACCGGCCCACCTCCTGAGCTCATCATAGCCACACTATCGACTCTTCAGAAATTTCAGAACTTTGGCTATATTGCAGGTATTCGACTCGTTCTCGGGGTCGACGGTGTGCCGGGAAGCCTGGTCGGCGAACGCAATCAACCTCCTCTCCTGAAGGGAAGGTACGCCGATGAAGGTCCTCATCTACACTCACGGCACCCGCGGTGACGTGCAGCCGTTCGCCGCGCTGGCGCTCGCGCTGCAACGCGCCGGCCATGAGGCGGTGCTGGCCGCCCCGGCGGCGATGGCCTCGCTCGCCGAGCCGTACGGCATCGCCTTCGCCCCGGTGCACGACGGCCCGAACACGCTGATCGACGACCCGCAGATCCGCCAGGCGATCGAGACCAACTACCGCGGCCCGCGCGGCATGCAGGTCGCCCTGCGGGTCATGCGCGCCAGCAAGCCGCTCATGGCGCACGTCTTGGACGACATGGCAGCCGTCGCCGAAACGCTCGCCGCATCCACCACAGGACCGGGCGCGGGGGTGGATGTGGTGGTGCACGCGCCCGGTATCCCCGCCCAGCACTTCGCCGAGTTCCTCGGCGTGCCCGCGGTCCCGGCCGCGCTGCAGCCCGTCTGGGTGCCCACCGCGGCCTTCCGCAACCCCGTGCTTCCCCTCCGGCTGCCGAGGGCGTTGAACCGGGCCTCGTATCTGCCGATCAAGCTGCTGCTGCGTTCCTTCGGCGGCATCGCCGACCGGCTGCGCAAGGAGCGGCTGAACCTGCCGCGCCGGCGCGGCCGCCACGACATCCTGCGCCGCCCCGACGGCCGAGCGGCCACCGTGCTGCAGGCCTTCAGCCGCCACCTGCTACCGGAGCCGCTCGACTACCCGGCGCACGTGCACACCACCGGCTTCTGGTTCCTGCCCGCGCCGCCCACCTGGCAGCCTCCGGCGGCGCTGACTGGCTTCCTGGCCGGCGGGCCGCCACCGGTCTACGTCGGCTTCGGCAGCATGGCCGGCACCGACCCGGCCCGGATCGGCCACGTCGTCACCGAAGCCATCGGCCGGGCCGGGGTGCGGGCGGTGCTCGCCTCCGGCTGGGGCGGCCTGCAAGTCGACGACCTGCCCCACCACCCGCCCGGCGGCGTGCGCGAGGAGGTGTTCGTCCTGGAACAGGCCCCGCATGACTGGCTGTTTCCGCAGATGGCCGCCATCGTGCACCACGGCGGCAGCGGCACCACCGCCGCCGCGCTGGCCTCCGGGCGGCCGCAGGTGCTCTGCCCCTTCGTCGCCGACCAGCCGTTCTGGGCGGCCCGCATGGCGGCCGCCGGCGTCGCTCCCGAGCCTCGGCCGCAGCAGCGGCTGAGCGCCGACGGGCTCGCCGCGGCGATCGGGCGTGCCGTAGCCGACCCCTCGCTGATCAAAGCCGCACAGCACCAGGGCCAGGTGATCCGCGGCGAACGCGGCGCCGACCAGGCGGTGAAGATCTTGGAGAGCGCGCTGCGCGCCGGTTGAGAGCCAGCCGGAAGCCGATCGCCCGCCTGCCCCTCACACGAGGCATCTCAGGTGGGAGCCTGCCCGTCTTTGTGGCCCCGGATGCGGCGGGCGATGCCAAACCACGCGGGCACATCCCGCTCATCGTCGAAGCCGCGGGCCACCACCACGTCGGTGGAGGAATGCAGCACGATCGACAGCGCGATGGTGACCGCGACCAGATGGAAGATCTGCTCGGCGGCGGCGATGCCGGAGCCGAGCACGATCAGGGCGTAGACCACCGAGGCGAAACCCTTCGGGCCGAACCAGGCCACCGCGGCCTGCTCGCGCACGCTCAGGCCGGAGCCGAGGAAGCTGATCCAGATCGCCACCGGCCGGGCCAGCACCAGCGCCAGCAGGGCGAACAGCCAGCCGGTCCAGCCGACCGAACCGAGCAGGGCGGGCGTGATGAGCGCGCCGAAGACCAGCAGCGCGCCCAGCTTGAACAGCTCGGCGAGCAACTCGCCGAAATGCTCGAAGGATTCACGCTGCCGCGGGCCGAAAGTGGCCACCGTGATGCCCGCGGCGAACGCGGCCAGGAACAGATTGCCGTGGGTTACCTTACCCAGGGCCAGCACCAACAGGCCGATCGCCAGCGCGTTGAGCGGCTCATACTGCGTGGAGGCGGCAAACCAGCGCGTCGGGAACTCCCCCCAAGTGGTGGACACGCTGATACTGGATCTTGCTTGATCCAGAGGAAGCGAGAAGACCGCCGATGGCGTTGAAGGACTACAGCGACGAGTTCAGGGCCGATGCCGTGGCCTTGTACGAGTCCACACCCGGGGCGACCTACAAGGGCATCGCCGCCGACCTGGCAGTGAGTAGGGGCAGCCTGCGCGAGTGGGTGGTACGAGCGCGTGCTCAGCGCGGTGAGGCACCGGGTAGACCGCC
>NZ_QMEY01000041.1 GCF_003315795.1 Spongiactinospora rosea | reverse complement strand
GAGCGCCCCGAACACCAGCAGCGCGGCCAGCTTGAACACCTCCGCGATCAGCTCGCCGAAGTGCTCGAACGATGCGCGCTGCCGCTCGCCGAAGGTGGCCACGGTGATACCGGCCGCGAACGCGGCCAGGAACAGGTTGCCGTGGGTGACCTTGCCCAGCGCCAGCACGAGCAGGCCGATGGCCAGGGCGTTGAGCGGCTCGTACTGGGTCGAGGCGGCGAACCAGCGGGTCTGCTCCAGTTTGATCGCCAGCCAGGGCACGGCCACGCCGATCACGATGCCGATGCCCAGCTCCAGGCCCAGTTCGCCGAGATGCAGGTCCGCCGAGCCGGCCGCGACGGCGAGGAAGAGCACGACGAACGGCAGCGCGAGCCCGTCGTTGACGCCGGACTCCACGTTCAGCAACTGGCGTAGCCGCGGCGGCACCTTCTCGTTGCCGACCAAGGCCGCGGCGAACACCGGGTCGGTCGGTGCCAGAACGGCGCCGACCAGCAGCGATTCGACCCACCCGAGGCCGATCAGATAATGGGCCAGCAGCGCGGTGATGACAAGCGTGAGTGGCAGCCCCCAGCCCAGCGCCCGTCCGGGCAGCCGCCAGGCGGTACGCAGGTCCTTCCACCCGACCCGCATGCCGTCACTGAACAGGACGGCGAACAGCGCCAGCTCGGCCAGGCCGCCGACCAGCTCGTCGCCGGGGGTCAGGGACAGTACGCCGAGCGCGCCGTCCCCCAGGACGAATCCGGCGACCAGGAACAACGCCGCGGTCGACAGCACGGTGCGGTGGGCCAGGCTGGACAGCAGCACGGCCAGCAACAGCAGCCCGGCGAAGGCGGTGAGCAAGGTCATCATCATGGCGTCTCCGCGTGATCGGTGCCGGTCATGCGAGGTAGCGCAGCCACAGGTACGGCACGCACAATGCGATGGTCACCGCGGTGACGACCAGGCCGTAGCGGGTGAACTGCCAAAAGCCGATCGGTGTGCCGTTGCGGGCCGCGATGCCCAGCACCACGACGTTGGCCGCCGCGCCGACGGCGGTGGCGTTGCCGCCGAGGTCCGCGCCGAAGGCCAGCGCCCACCACAACACCTGAGCAGGTCCGTTCCCGCCGCCGTCTGCGACGAGTTCGGCCACGATGGGGCTCATCGTGGCGACGTAGGGGATGTTGTCCACGATCGCCGACAGTCCCGCCGAGGCGCCCAGCAACCCCATGGTGGCAACGCCCAGCCGCCCCTGCGTGGCGTCGGCCGCGGCCTGGGAGATCTGCCCGATCACGCCGGTGTGCACCAGCGCGCCGACCATGACGAACAGCCCCGCGAAGAACGTCAGTGTGGGCCATTCGACCTCGCCGAGCGCCTGCGGGGTGGTCACCTTGGTGGCCGCCACCAGAACGCCCGCGCCCAGGATCGCCACCACCGAGGGCTCATAGTGCAGTACCGGGTGCAGTACGAACGCCGCCATCACCAGGGCCAGCACGACCAGGCTTTGGGCCAGCAGCCGCCGGTCGTTGATCGCCTCCCGCTCGTTCAGGCTCATGATCTCCGCGGCCCGGTCCGGGTCGTAGCGGAACGACCTGCGGAACAGTACCCGGCACAGGGCGATGAAGACCGCCATCAGCACGATCACCATGGGCGCCATGTGGATGAGGAAGTCGTTGAAGCCCAGGTTCGCGCGGCTGGCGATGATGATGTTCGGTGGGTCCCCGACCAGCGTGGCGGCGCCGCCGATGTTGGAGGCCATCGCCTCGGCGATCAGGTAGGGGGCCACCGGCAGGGCCAGTCGTTCGCACACCAGGAACGTCACCGGGGCGATGAGCAGCACGGTGGTGACGTTGTCCAGCAGCGCCGAGGCCAGGGCGGTGATGACGACCAGCAGGACCATGAGCGGGTAGGGGCGGCCGCGGGCGCGTTTGGCCGCCCAGATCGCCAGGTACTCGAACACGCCGGTCTGCTTCAGCACGCCGACAATGATCATCATGCCGAGCAGCAGGAAGATGACGTTCCAGTCGATGCCGGTCGCCTCGTCGAAGAACGCGGCGCGGGCGTCGGTTGCGTGGATGAGCAGCATGATGCCCGCGCCGCCGAGGGCGGCGGCCACCCGGTGGATCTTCTCGGTGGCGATCAGCGCGTAGGCTCCCACGAAGACGACCGTGGCCGCCCAGGCGAGCAGGTTCACAGGCTGGTCACCCGGTCCAGCAGCGCCTGGAGGGTGACCGCGCCGAGCAGGCGGCCCTCGTCCATGACCGCGACGAGCGGGCTGTGCGTGCGTGCCATCAGCGCGGCCAGTTCCAGTACGGTCGCGTCCGGGTCGGTGACCGGCAGTTCGCGGGGGCGTGGGGGGAGGGCCTCGCGTACGGTACGGCCGGCCAGCGCGTCAAGGAAGTGGTCGGCGTGTTCCTCGTCGATCACCCGGGCCAGCGCGGGATCGTCTTGGCAGTATCCGGGTACGGCCAGGCGCAGCACCTGTGTGCCGGGCAGGATGCTGGCCGGTCGCCCGTGCTCGTCGATGACGATGAGGCCGGGCAGGTCCTGTTCGGCCAGCAGCCGGGCGGCCTGCGACACGGGGGTGTCGATGGTGATGGTGGGGAAAGCGGCGAGCAGGTCGCGTGCGCGCATGGCGGCGGCCCTTTCCGGGATCGGCGGAAACGACTGCCGACCAGGCTTCCCGGCGCACCTACATGGAACCTATCAAGAACCGTCAAGATCGGGCAGAGGGGAGGGAAGTGGTACCGGCCATCGAGCTGAGAGGCACGGTCAAGCGCCCCTGCGACGTTCGCGGCACCGATGGGCTCGGCCGACGCATCCAGCCGGACGAGGCGCAGCGCATGCAGCCGCTCCGAGGCCGAAGGTGAGCGCTACCTGCTGAGCGACAGGCCGTGCTCGTCGGCGAAGGCTCGGCGGCACAGGCCATGGCAGAAGCCATACAAAACCCCTTCGTGGAACAGGGTGAGGGTGGAGTCGTCGAGATCCACGCCCATGCCGCAGATCGGGTCGATCAATCCGCCCTGCGCCGTCCGCGGTCCCGGCCCCCCGGAGGTCTGGTCACGGTAGGGACGGGAGAGAAGTTCGGTGAGGTCCAGGCTGCTCATGGCCCTGCCCTGGATCCCGATACCACCCTCGGATATCCCCTCCACGAGTATCACCGCGTGTGGTTCGCGCCGCAGTCGTCCGGGCTCGCGACCGGCGGATCGTTCGGTTTCGGTCAGGACGTCGGTGACGATGTCCACGATGTGTTCGCACATCTCCTTACGCCACGACGCGGGCACGGTCACCCGTACCAGGTAGCGCGGCGGGTCGGCGGGGTCCTGCGCCGGGCGTTGGCCGAGAACCCAGGTGGTGGGCTCGTGCAGGAGGACTTGGGTGATGGTGCGCTGGGCGTCGAGGATCTCGATGGCATGGCTGTCGTCTTCGACCATCAGTGTGTCGATGAGGCGGCGTCCCAGTGCTTGGCGTTCTTCTTCGCTCAGTGCTCCCCGGGGAACGAAGACATCGATGAGCAGCATCTTCCGGTCAACCTCTCAGAACCGACTTTCCAGGTGCGTGTCCAGCATGCCCGGGAGGGGTATGGCCGGGCATCCGGCGAGCGGAGGATCTGCTGCCTACCACGTGGGGAGTAGCCCCCGGCGTGATCCCGTGATGTCAGTCGCACCGCTGATCTGTGCAGGGGCGCTGGTGTTTCGTCGCCGACACGGCCGATGATCGCCTGTGCGGGGCATTTCTGATCATCGTCGTTCTTCCTGCCCGGCAGCCTGCCCGGACCGCTGATGCTGCTGCCAGCGGTGCAGCAGGCCGGGCAGTTCGGCGAGCAGGAATTGGTAGAAGTCGCGCATCCGGCTCAGCCGCTCGTGCGCGGGATCGCCGGTCCGGGTGACTGCGATCCCGGCCGCGGCGGCGTCCAGCATGGCCTGGACGGCGGTGTTCTGGCTGGTGAACAGGAGGGCCCAGGCGTCTTCGCGGAGCCGGTAGTGCTCGCGGCGGCTGCCGGGGGCCGGTAGTCGTTCGATCAGGCCGACCGCCAGCAGGGATTTGATCGCGCCGGAGACAGCGCCCGCACTGGCCGCCAGCCGCTCGCCGATCTCACCCGCGGTCACACTGTGCAGGTCGGTGAACAGGAACACCGCGAGCGTCCGTGCGGCCATCCGCTGCAGCCCGCCTTCTGTGAGCACCAGCGCCAGCCGCTCGGCCGCCTCCCACTGTTCATGCTCACCGTCCACACGCCACTCCAAATCACCGAGCCTTCAGGAATTTCTGAAAACATGCTAGCTTCAAGCCATCGGATCCCCCGCCATGCGGGGTGCCGATGGTGTGCCGGGAAGCCTGGTCGGCGATGTGCATCCAGCCCACGCCAACAAGGAGCCCTCCGCGATGACCCTGCTCAGCCGCCTGCTCAGCCTGCGCCCCGCCGTCCGCCACCCGGTCCGGGTCCGGCGCAACGTGCCGATCCCGGCCGCCGACGGTGTGCGGCTCATGGCCACGCACTACTACCCGGCGGGCGTCCAGACGCCGCCGCTGGTCTTGATGCGCACCCCGTATGGCCGGGGCCGCCTGGTCGACGCGCTGCCCAGGCTGCTGGCCGAACGCGGCTACCAGGTGCTGTGTCAGAGCCTGCGCGGTACGGCCGGCTCACAGGGGCGATTCGACGGCTTCGTCATCGACCCCGCGGACGCCGATGGAACGCTGACCTGGCTGCGCTCCCAGCCGTGGTTCGGTGGTGTCCTGGCCACCTGGGGCGCCAGCTACCTCGGATACGCACAGTGGGAACTGGCCGCCCGGCAGATCCCCGAGTGGAAGATCGCAGTGATCCAAGACGCCCCGTCGGCGTTCGCCGGTGGCTTCATGTACCCGGGCGGCGCGTTCGCCCTGGGCAACGCGCTGGGCTGGGTCCAGTTGGTCGACACCATGTTCCGCAGCGACAATTCCATGCTCCGGCAACTACTGGCCGTGTTCGGCGCGAGCCGCCGACTCCACCGCGCCGTACTCACCCTCCCGCTGACCGACGCGGACCGGGCGCTGACCGGACACCGGGTGAGCTGGTACCAGGAGTGGCTCACCAACCCCCCTGGCAGTGAGTCCGGCCAGGAGTACTGGGCGCGCATGGACCAGCGCGGCAACACCGAGCGGATGCCGCCGATCGTGTACCTGCAGGGCGGCTGGTACGACTTCTTCCTCCCCGGCATGATCGAAGACCACGCCAGGCTACTGGCGGCAGGCCGTAGCGTCCGGTTACTGATCGGCCCCTGGAGCCATGGCAAGGGCCTGAACACCCGCGCCGCCCTGAGGGACGCCCTGACCGCGCTGGACGCCGCCCTGGCCGGTCGGCAGGCCCCCACCGGGGTGCGGGTGTTCATCACCGGCGCGAAACAGTGGCGAGACCTGCCCGGCTGGCCGCCCGCCCACCGGCCCACCCCCTGGCACCTGCATCCCGGTGGCGGGCTGAGCCGCGAGCAGGCCGCACCGGGCGCGCCGCCGAGCCACTACCGCTATGACCCCACAGACCCGACCCCCACCGTCGGCGGCACGATCGTGGGGTTTTCCGCGGGCCCTGCCGACAACCGCGCCATCGAGGCCCGGTCCGACGTGCTCACCTTCACCACCGCCCCGTTGACATCGGACGTGGAGGTGATCGGCCCGGTCCGGGTCCGCCTGTACGCCCGCGCCTCCCTTCCGCATGTCGACTACACCGCACGGTTGTGCGCGGTGGACCCGCGCGGCCGCTCGGTCAACCTCTGCGACGGCATCATCCGCCTGCCCGCTCCCGGCACCGGCCAGGAGAAGACGGAAGGCGTGCGCACGGTGGACATCACGCTATGGCCGGTGGCCCACCGCTTCGCCCGCGGCCACCGGATCCGGCTCCAGGTCGCCGGGGGCGCCCACCCCCGCTACGGCCGCAATCCCGGCACCGGGCGGCCCTTGGCCGCAGAACGCGAACTACGTGCATCCGACAACGAGATCCTGCACGACCCTGACCACCCCTCGGCCATCTGGCTGCCCGTTTCGTCGGCTTTTTCGCAGGCGTCGTGAAACCGCTCGCCGCCGGGCCGGCCGGCGGGTGGTGTCAGCTGTGGACCGGTGGGGCCGGCAAGGAGGGGGGCCGCCAGCGCCAAGTGGCGTTGCCGTCCGGGTTCAGGCCCTTGCGCCACACCGGGCCCGGCACCAGGCGGATCATGGTGGTCATCAGCTTGTGTAGGGCAGGGGAGGTGCTGCGGCGGCCATCGGCGCGGGCGCCGCGTACGGTCGCCTGGGTGCGCGGGCGGCGTTCGGCGTCGTAGCGGCGCAGCGCTTCGTCCAGACCCGGTTCGCCGGCCAGCGCGGCGGCGAGTACGACGGCGTCCTCGATGGACTGCCCCGCGCCCTGCCCACGGTCGGGGCTCATCGCGTGCGCGGCATCCCCGAGCAGCGCCACCCGCCCGCGTACGTACGTCGGCAGCGGGTCCAGATCGCAGATGTCGACATGGATCACCGCCTCCGGCGGCGTGGCGGCGATCAGCGCCGGGATCGGGTCGTGCCAGCCGCGCACCCGGTGGGCGGCCTCGGCCTTCTCATCGTCATAGCGGACGGCCGGTTGCGGGCTGGTGGTGACGTAGGCCCAGTAGGCCCGGTCACCACCGAGGGGGTGGATCAGGAAATAGGCGCCGGGGCCCATGGTGATGCTGCCGGGCAGATCAACGGCGCTGGTGACGCCCAGCCAGGCGGTCCGGCCGAGGTAACGCGGCGAAGGCGCGTCCGGCCACAGCAGCCGGCGAACGGTGCTGTGGATGCCGTCGGCCCCGATCACCAGGTCGGCGGTGGCCTGGCCGCCGTTCCAGGTGACGGTCACCGCCCGCTCGTCCTGCCGGACGCCGGTGACCTGCGCGCCCGTGCGCACCCATCCGGGCGGCACCGCCTCCAGCAGCACCCGGTGCAGGTCCGCGCGGTGGAAGGCGAGCAGCGGCGTCGCCTCGCCGGGGCGGGCCCGTTGCAGGTGGCGGCCGTCCGGCAGGAGCAGGTTGGTGGCGGAGTAGGTGGGCACCCCGGCGGCGCGGGCCTGCTCACCGACCCCCAGCGCGTCCAGGGCGCGCATCGCGTTCGGCGCCTGGGACATGCCCGCGCCGATCTCGCGCAGTTCGGGGGCGCGCTCCAGTACGGTGGCCTGCCATCCGATGCGGTGCAGCGCCACGGCCGCGGCCAGCCCGCCGATGCCGCCGCCGGTCACGATCGCCCGCCCGGTCATCGCGTCTCCGTGTCCTGGTGTGGCCCGGCCTGGACGGGGTCCAAGGGCGGCGCGGCCTCGAACACCTCTGCCATCCACTGGAACGCGGCGTGCGCCCGGCGGATACGCGCGGCCCGCTCGTTGTCAGGGCCGATGAGTGTCAGGCCGTCGCGGGTGACGTCCAGGAACGAGGTGATCCCGGCGATCTGGCGTCGCACGACGGCCGCCCAGGCGTCGTCGGCCATCCGGTAGTAGACGGTTCGCTCTCCCGGCCGGGTGCGCCAGGCCAGAAAGCCCATGCTGGACAACAGGCGCAGGTTGGAGGTGAGTGAGGCGCGGCTCGCGCCGATGGCCGCGCTGATCTGCCCGGCGGACTGCTCAGGCGGATCGCAGATCATCAGCCAGCCCAGGACTCGTCCGGCGATCGGCGGCACTCCGTCGCCTGCCAGGTGCATGGCGATGCGCTCTACCCACTCCAGCAGCGGTTCGTGGTCGGTCACACGGCCTCCCTTCTTTCTTACAGTTATTTCAGTATGAGCTAAAACTGGTGTATCGATCAAGACGGTGTGCTGAAGGAGAGCCGGGAGGTCTGGTCGGCCCGTGGCCAAGGCCACGATCCACCGGCTGCCGTCGTGCCGTGACATCCCGCTGTGGGAGAAGGCGCTGTCTATCTGGACTGGTCTGCTGGTTGTCAGGGACGTCAGCCACATGACCGTGTGAGTTGGTCAGGCTTCTGTAAATGACACCTCGCTTTGATCCGTGTTCATGACACGGTTTCTCCTCCTAGTCGGTGGTCCATGGGGGGACTGAAGTGCGCGTACGGCGGGTGGTCGGTAGCGGGAAGAGGCAAGAGACCTATGCCGTCGTGGACGATGACGGACAGGTCGTTGAAATCGTTGACGACTATCTCGCGGTCTGCACGGATCGGGAGTACTCCCCGAATACGATCCGTGCCCGCGCCCACGATCTGAAGATCTGGCTGGTCTTCCTGCGCATGCTGGGCATCGACCTGCTCGAAGCAACGCCCGAGCATGTGGACCAGTTCGCTGGCTGGCTGAGACGTCCGATCCCGGCGGGCGGGCTACGAGCGGTCGAGGCGGATGATCTGCCAGGGCGGGAGGCCTCGACGGTCAATCGAGCCCTCGACAGCGTCTGGATGTTCTACGAGTTCCTGGCCCGCCGGGGTCTGGGCATGGGCCTTCATACGGGTCGTGTCCGGCCCGCACGAACGGGGGATCACAGGGGTTTCCTCGCTGGCATCGCCGCAGGTTCGGTTACCGAGCGCCCGACCAGGTTGAAGGAAACGAAGAGACGGCCCTCCACCCTCACCGACTCCGAGGTGCAGCGGATCCTTGACAGCTGTGCGCATCTGCGGGACCGGCTGCTGATGTCGATGATGTTCGAGACCGGCTGCCGCGTCGGCCAGGCGCTGGGCCTGCGGCACGAGGACGTCAACACCGACCAGCGAACCATCACGCTGCGACCGCGAGACAACAACGTCAACCGGGCCCGAGGCAAGAGCCGTGATCCCAAGCAGATCCCGGTCCGGCAGACCCTTCTCGAGCTCTACACCGACTATTTGTTCACCGAGTACGGGGAGCTCGACTGCGACTACGTGTTCGTGTCCTTGTGGGACGGGAACGGCGCGACCCCGATGAGCTATTGGGCGGTGATGAGCCTGGTCAAGCGGCTCCGCCGCAGGGCCGGTATCGACTTTCATCCCCATCAGTTCCGCCATACGCACGCGACCGCCCTGCTCAGAGCGGGAGTGCGGCTGGAAGTTGCCGCGGAGCTTCTCACACACTCCTCAACCCGCACGACCTCCGACATCTATGGGCATCTGGACACCGACGACGTGGTCGACGAGCTGGAGCGCACGGGCTTCTGGGGCGCGCGATGAGCAGCTCGGCCAGTAGCCGCGTCGCACGCTTGATCCCGGCGGATCCTCGGGTCGCGGCTCTGCTGCGTGTCCTGCGCCCGGAGTTCCGAACCGAACGCTTCATCCCGCCTCCCGGGCATTTCCTCGCCCCGGTCCGATGCCGGGTCGAGGGCTGTCCCCGGGAAGACAGCGCCGAAGGGATGTGTCAGCAGCACCGGCGTGCGTGGCGGCGAGACGGTGTCCCTGAACTGGCCACCTGGGCGGCCGAACGGCGCAATCAGAAGATCGGCCTGCTGGCGGATATCCGGTCGTGCCTGGTGCCGTCCTGCTTGTTCGCCGCCGGGTGGGCTGGTCTATGCGATGGGCACCGCACCCAGTGGATGTCTCGTCCGAATGCCCGCCGCAAGGACACCAGCGTCGCGGAGTTCGCGGCCAACGCCGACCCCGTGGAACGACTGTCGGCTGGTCGCTGCCGGTTTCCTGACGGCTGCGGCTATCCCATCAGCGACGATGATCTGTGTGATGGGCACCGCTTCCGGTGGCAACGTCTCGGCAGGCCGGCGCTGGAGGATCTTCCTGAGGCGCTGAGAACGTGGCTGTCGCCCGGGTTCTCGGTGACGGGCCTGCCACCTCTTCTCACCCTGGAGCTTCAGTACCTGCTGCAGGTTCGCACCGACCAGCGGACCGCGCGGATCCTGCAGTCCACCTGGGGCTGTGCCATCAAAGTCGTCCTTGCCGAGGGCGTGGAGTCCCTGCGGGAGCGAACTCTCGACCAGTGGCGCAAGCGAATTGCCCGGGACCCCACCGTCCGAGCCTTGTTCGGCACCGCTCTCGCGGCGCTCGATGATCTGGACGGTCCTGAGGACGAATACGAGCGGGACGTCTGGCGACCCGAGCGTCTCGGCTTCACTCTCGAGCAGCGGCGGAACGTCTCCCCGCTGAAGTTCACCGCGATCACGCAGGCGTGGCTTCGGGAGCGAGTCAAGCGCTACACCAAAATCACCCTGGGGCGCGTAGAGCTGCGGACCATCGCCAGCGTGCTGCCCGCCTTCGCCTACTTCTCCCGGTTCCTGACCCAGGTCCTTCCAGACCGGCAACACGATCCTCTCCTGCTCGAGCGGGAGGTGCTGGAGGCTTACCTCGGCTGGTTGCAGCGCCAGGTAAACGAGAACAAGGCCGGCCGCAACCGCGGCCAGCCGCTCAGCGTGGCAACCCGCATCCGCCATCTCTCCGCGCTCGCGGGATTCCTCGATCACTGGCACCGCTACGGCTGGGATCCGCTCCTACCGGCCACGGCACGTATCTACACCGAGGACTATCCCCGGCGGAGCGGGCTGAAGGCCAACTTCATCGACGAGTACCTGATGGACCAGATCGAGGCCGAGGAGAACCTGACCCTGCTGGAGCCAGAAACCCGCGTCATGCTGCTCATCTGCCGCGATGAGGGGCTGCGGATCGGGGAAGCCCTGACCTTGAAACTCGACTGCCTTCAGCGAACCCCGTCGGGCCGATGGGCTCTGGTCCACTACAAGAGCAAGGACAAGAGCTACCGGGCGATCCCCGCCTCACGCGTCGTCGTGGAAGCGATTCGCGAGCAGCACCGTCGCGTCACGCAGGTGTTCGGCGACCGCTGCCAGTGGCTGTTCCCCCGCGTCCAGGCCAACCACGACGGCCGCCACCACATGACCTACACCACCATCACCCGACGGTTCGACGCATGGCTGAACGAGATCCGCCTGATCGACGCCCACGGCGCCCCGGCCCGGGTGACTTGGCACCAGTTCCGGCACACCCTCGGAACCCGGATGGCCAACGCCGGCGTGTCCGGACGCACGATCCGCGAAGTCCTTGGCCACACCTCATGGGAGATGCAGGAACACTACTCCCGCATCTCCGACGATACGCTCCGCCGGGAATACGAGGAGAAATACGAAGTCCGTTTCAACCTCAAAGGCCAGGCCGTCCGGATCCGCCCAGACACCGACCTGTCGGCCGTCGAGTGGCTGGCCGAGAAGATCGGCCGTCGTCTCCATGCGGTCTCGGGCGGCTGGTGCGGTCGACACATCTCCCGGCCCTGCCCCAAGACCGCCGCCGACGGCTGCTACACCTGCGAAGACTTCCAGACTGACCAGCAGTTCCTGCCGATCCACGAAGACACCCTCACCCGGACCCGCGACATGCAGGCCGCGGCCCAGGCCGCCGGCCGGTCACGCGCCGCCGAGGTCAACGCTCAGCTCGCCACCAAGGTCGAGCACCTCATCGAGAAGATCACCGACCAGGCAAGCCCCACCCCGGGACCACAGAAGCTCACACACACCGGTGACGGACCGCCAAACGACCAGTACGAGGTCGTCGCCGATGCCAGCTGACAACTCCCATCACCTGATCGAAGCAGCACGCCAACGCCACCTGGCCTGCATCGCCCGAGTCCACCACATCCTGGACAACCTCGAACGCAACGGCGGAAAGATCACCGTCGCTGGCGTCGCCGCCCAGGCTGGCGTCTCCCGCACTTTCCTCTACCATCCCGACCAAGCCGACCTGCTGAAACGACTCCGTGACCTCGCCGAACAGCAGCCCAGCGCCGGCCGTCCCGCCGCTCCCATCCGGCAGCGCCTCAGCACACGATCACACGAGACCATCGTCAAAGCCCTCCGCAAGGCCAACCAGACCCTCCGTGAAGAGAACCAACGCCTCCACAACGAACTCGCTGTCGCTCTCGGACAACTCCGCGACTACCGCAGAGGCATGCAGAATCCGACCTCACCCCAGACACAACCCTTCGTAGCTGACACTGTCAGCCACACAAATAGCCAGGTCAAAGGCCAGAGTTGATCATCAAGGTCCAGATATCGCTGTAGCGGATGCTGTACGAAACGGCGGCCAGAACGGCCGAGATCCTCGCGCTCAACGCCGAAGACCTCGACTTGGAGCATCGGCGCGCCCCGTCCGCTCCGAGGGCGGTGCCATCGAACGGGTGTATTGGGACAGCGGCACCGCCTACCTGCTGCCTCAGCTCCCGGACGGCCGCGCCCGCCCCGGCTATGACCGCGTCCGCGTCCTGCTCGACAAGTACGCCGGCCTCGACCTGCACCAGCTACGCCACAGTGCCGCCACCCACCTCGGCGAGGCCGAAAGAGACCTGATTCGCTTGCTAGTGTCATCCGCCTGGAATTCGTCGGATAGATCCATATGGTGATTGGTATGGCGCACCCAGGCCCGCCCGCGGTCGAGATCCGCTTATCCGAGACCGAGCGTGCTCGACTGGTCGGCATGTCAGCGGAGCCGTCGAGGGTGGCGGCGCGGGCAAGGATCGTGCCGGCGTGTGCCGTGCCAGGGATCGGCACGGCGCGGGTGGCGCGTGATCTGGGCCTTGCCGCCAGCACGGTGCGCAAGTGGCGTGCCGCTTTCGCCCGGGGCGGGCTGCAGGCGTTGGCCGACGAGGCGCGCACGGGCCGGCCCGAAGCGGAGTTGACGGTGTCGGCCGCCGAGCGGGTGGTGCTGCAACGGTGGGCACGAAGGGCCAAATCCGCGCAGGTCCTGGCGATGCGAGCGAAGATCGTGCCGGCGTGCGCGGACGGTGAGGACAACAAGCAGATCGCCGAGCGGTTGCGGGTGCATCCGGACACGGTGTCCAAGTGGCGGCATCGGTTCCTGCGCCTGCGGCCGGCGGGCTGATCGACGAGCGGCGGCCTGGCCGCCCGCCGTCGATCGGGCTGGACCAGGTCGAGCGGGTGGTGGTGGCCACGCTGGAGGAGGCACCGGCCGGTGCCACGCACTGGACTCGCGCCTCGATGGCGCGGCGCAGCGGGTTGTCGGAGTCGACCATCGGCCGGATCTGGCGGGCCTTCGACCTCAAGCCGCACCGCACCACGACGTTCAAGCTGTCGGCCGATCCGTTGTTCGTGGAGAAGGTCGTCGATGTGGTGGGGCTCTATCACGATCCGCCGGAACGCGCGGTGGTGCTGTGTGTGGATGAGAAATCTCAGTTCGTGTGCCACGAACGCTGAAGGAGGCGTTGATGTAGCTGCTTCTGGAAGCGGTGCTGTGCAGGAGATGGAGGTAGGTCCTCCGGGGTCGCCCTGCAGGGGGAGGCTCCAATCCACCACAGGCTGCGTCGGTTAAATGCCGGAATGGTGAGCGCTGCGGGAAAAGGCGCGGCAGCGATCGCGTCAGGAATGGGTCAGGAAGGCGAGCGCGAGCGAACCGCTGATGACGTGTCGTAAATTTTCTCAGTGGCGTCGAAACCGGGGCATGATCTGGGCTCCGGGACAAGTCCGGGGGGAGCCTGCCGACTGCCCGGACGGCGTCCGGCATGGAGGCGGCGCGAGCCTGGCCCGGGCTCTTGCACGGAACGTGGGAACCTGTCGCCCCGATACTGCCAACCGGCCGGTTGAGCCGGCGGCGAGAGAGAACCTCAAGCGGACAAAACCGCGAGGGGCCGAGTACCGATGCGGGGCACGGGGGCGGACCGTCTCGTAGTAGCGATGAGGCCCGGTAATGCGGGTGGAGCGAAGGGGACGGATCGTCCGGATCTGCTTGGTGGCCAACCGGAGTGCCCGGGATGAACCAGACGAGCGGATCGAAGTCGTTCGAGATCTCGAAACACCTCGTGTTCGAGGCGTACTTGAGGGTCAAGGCCAACAAGGGCGCGGCGGGCGTCGACGCGGTGTCGATCGAGCAGTTCGAGGCGGACCTGCGGGGCAACCTCTACAAGCTGTGGAATCGAATGTCGTCGGGCTGCTACCTTCCGCCGCCGGTACGGATGGTGGAGATCGACAAGCCGGGAGGACGCGGGGTCAGGGTCCTCGGTGTGCCCATCGGTCGCGGACAGAATCGCGCAGACGGTGGTGGCGATGGTGCTGGAGCCGCTGGTGGAGCCTGTGTTCCACCCGGATTCCTATGGCTATCGGCCCCGGCGTAGTGCACTGGATGCGGTTGCGGCGTGCCGGGAACGGTGCTGGAGAACGGACTGGGTGATCGATATGGACATCCGGGGCTTCTTCGACAACCTCGATCACGACCTTGTGCTCAAGGCGGTCGCCCACCACACCGACCAGCGGTGGGTCCTGCTGTACGTGGAGCGGTGGCTGAAGGCCCCGCTCCAGCGGCCGGACGGCAGCCTCCTCGCCCGGGACCGTGGCAGCCCGCAGGACTCAGGGGTCTCACCCGTGTTGTCTAACCTGTTCATGCACTACGCGTTCGATGCCTGGATGGACCGGGAGTACCCCGGCATCCAGTTCGAACGGTACTGCGACGACGTGGTGGTCCACTGCCGCAACGAGGTCCAGGCGCATCATGTGCGCCAGGCCATCGCCGAGCGGCTGGCCGAGTGCGGGGGCCTGGAGTTACATCCCCAGAAGACCCGCATTGTGTACTGCAAGGACAGGAACAGGCGCGGCTCGGCTGAGCACACCTCGTTCACGTTCCTGGGGTACGGGTTTCGCGTGCGCAGGCTCCGGACGAAGCGCGGGGAGTACTTCTTCGGCTTCAATCCGGGCGTCAGCGACGAGGCCGCCAAGCTGATCAGAGTGCAGATTCGCCGCTGGCGGCTGCACTTGCGCAGTGACACGACCCTGGAGCAGCTCGCCCGGGAGATCAACCCGGTCGTGCGGGGCTGGATCAACTACTTCGGTCGGTTCCATCCGACCGAAGTAGTTGATCCAGCCTCAACCGCATCAACGACTATCTGGTGCGGTGGCTTGTCCGCAAGTACAAGCGGTTCCGGCATAAGCGAGCGCAGGCGCGAGAGGCGCTGGGCCGTCATGCTAGACGGTTCCCAGGACTCTTCGCCCACTGGAAGCTCGTAAAGCCGTGACCGTGGACGACTGGACGATGGGAGCCGTGTAAGCCGAGAGGTTTACGCACGGTTCTGAGTGAGCGTTTGGGTCGAAAATAGGGCGGCTTGCGCTGTCTTTGGTAAGCGGCCAGAAGCGCAGAGGGTGAGGCGCTCGGGGAAGCTGCTATCTACAGTGACTTTGGGTCGAGTGTGGCGGTACTCGGCGGCTTTCCTCCTGTCTGATTCCAGAGCGCCCTGCTTGATGATGTTCTGGAAGTGGCGGTGGCGTCGCAATTCGCTTCCCTGGCCCGTGGGCTGTAGGCCAGGCAGCCTGGTCGGCGGTAGGCCGGGGCCATGGCAGCATCTACCCCCTACCCCAGTGATCTGTCCGACGCCCGCTGGAAGCTGATCGAGCCCGCCCTGGCCTCCTGGCGTACCCGCCGCCAGGCGACCGCCCCCGGCTTCGGGCGCCCGCCCGGACACGACTTGCGCGCCATCATGAACGCAATCGTGTACGTGGACCGCACCGGCATCGCCTGGCGCTACCTGCCGCACGACTACCCACCCTGGCAGACGGTCTACTGGTACTTCGCCGCCTGGCGCGATGAGGGCCTGTTCACCGAACTGAACGGCCTGCTGCGCCGCCTGGCCCGCGCCGCCGAAGGGCGCAACCCCGGAGCCTCCGCGTGCGTGATCGACTCCCAGAGCGTCAAGACGTCCGCCAACGTGCCCTTGAGCAGCCAAGGTACGGATGCGGCCAAGAAGATCATCGGCCGCAAGCGTCACATCGCCACCGACACCCTCGGCCTGCTCCTGGCCGTTGTGGTCACCGCCGCAAGCGTTCAGGACTCCGCCGCCGGCACCCGTCTGCTCGACCAGGTCGCCACCGGCCATCCCGCCATCGCCAAGGCCTGGATCGACGGCAGCTACCGCCCGTACTTCATCGAGCACGCCGCCGCTCGGGGCATCGATGCCCAGATCGTCCCCCGCGACCCGCGCGTCCGCGGCTTCCTAGTCCTGCCTCGCAGATGGGTGGTCGAGCGGACCTTCGGCTGGCTTATGCACCACCGCCGCCTGGCCCGCGACTACGAGTCCCTGCCCGCCACCAGCGAAGCCGTGATCCATCTCGCCATGATCGACAACATGACCCGCCGACTCACCAGCGAAAACACACCAAACTGGCGCGGAACCTGAAAACAGGAACCAGACAGACCTCTCTAGACCAAACGCTCACTGAGAGCATGCCCCCGCTGAGCCCGGGTCGGCATCGCGTGTGATTCTTCCTTCCGCCGGCATGATCGTGCTGGCGGAAGGCCTCGACAAAACCCGGTCCTCTCGCTCCAGCGCATGCTGTGACCATACTTGCTGTCTTCGGCAGACCCTAGGTCCACGCCACCGAATGCGGTGTGGACCTAGGGTCATCGTTGGCAGAGACCGGCATGTTGCGGCTGTGTCAGAGCCGCTTGCGCCGTCTCTGGCATGACTTCGGTCAGGCTGTTCTTTGCTCAGGGCAGATCACGTGGGTGCACTCTTGCTTGCACCTGAACCAACTGCTGGACGGAGTTCGTCGTATTCGGCTGTGGTGTTGAACGATCAGCCTCCCCACCACAGTGGGTCCGGGAGGTAGTTCCATATGTTCAAGGTGAACAGCGTGATCCATGTGAACATTGGTCGCCTTTCTTCGCGTGTTGGTGATCGGCTGAAGTTATGGGCACGGCTTACGCGATGATGTGCAGAGTGCTAGGGCAGGTGCCGGCCGATCGAGGGGTGCGAGGTTGTGACCAGTGGGTTGAGGGCGAGCTTTGCGTACATGTGAAGCTCCAGGTCCGGAACGAATCCTGCTTGGCTTCTGGTTTACTCGGCGCCTCAGAAACGGCTCAGATGAATCAGGCCGCACGCGCTCAGAAATTTCTTAGACGCCCTTCCGTACGCCTTCGCTGGCCGTGCCGCAGCCACCTTGGTGCCGCGTCAGCCAACGTGGCCGAGCCCAGCTCGCCGACGGGTGGGCGTTGCGGCAGGCATCCTGCCAGAAGGCCGTCAGCGGGTACAAAAGGACCGCTCGCGGGAGCCATGTCTTGTTCGAGGTAGCCGGGCGGGCCGGTACGGCGGCTGTAAAGCGGGCGGCGCGCCCGCGTGGGAATGGCGTGCTCGGCTAGCGGGCCGGGCAGGCGACATGCTTTGTGGTCATCTGGCCCACTGCGTGGCGAACCCCTGATCCTGCCAGCCGAGCTGGTTCCAGGCCTGCTGGTCGAGGTGTCCGGGGGCGCAGGCCGGTCTCGGAGAACCGCATCGGCGGCGCGCCTAGGTTCGAGCGGCGGGCGGTGGTGACTGATGACCTCGTTGTGCCGGGCGTTCAGGTGGCGGTGCGGGGGAGTTTCGCCGAGTGCAGCAATGGCCGGTCCTGGATGGTGATGGTGATGTGCTCGCGTGGGAGGCCGAGGTATTCGGCGGCGTGGTCGGCCAGTGCGTGGGTGGAGGGAGGGCTGATGGGAGTGAGGAGGTGGACGGTGGCCTGGTCGGGGGATGGGTGGCGGATCATGGCACAGTGGTGCCCGAGGAGCGGTCCGAGTGCGTTGGGGTGTCGCGTGGCCACCGGCCTGCGATGGGGTGATCGTCGATGCGGCCCAGAAGGCGGAGGCGACCATTGTGGTCGATCTGGCCGAGGTCGGTGGTGCGCAGTACCGGACCTGGGAGAGGTTCGGCAAGGTCGAGGGGGACGGCCAGGGCCGGGGTGTTCCATGGTCCTCCCGAAAGGCGTCCAGGGTGACGGTGGAAGGGCCGAGTGGCGCGAGGTCGAACGCCGGAGACGGGAGCACCGTGGTCGTCTACAGGCAGCGATCCGGCAGCAGTTTAGGAATCAGGGTTGGGGACGGGTCCCGGCCCGTCGGCGGCGCGCGCAGGGTCTTCGTGAAGGATGTCGCGGCCGGACATCCGCTCGCCGGGTGGTATCGATGTGAAGTGGTGGTCCTCGCGGGCCTGCTCGCAGTGGTGGGTCTGAGCTGTGTTCTCGGTTTGGTTTCGTCCCTGGAGCCCGGGGAACTGCGACCGAACTCGCGTGGCAAAGCGGATCTCGGGTGCCGTCATGCTCGCCTGCCGCAGTTTTGACCTCTCCGGCGGAAGGGCTGAGACTTCCGGGCCAAAGATCATGGCAGCGCAGGCTGTGCCAGTCGAGTGAAGGCCGAGCTTCACTTGACAGCAGGAGACTTGGTCCCGCAGAAAGTGATGGGCTGATACTTCTAGGGAGGGATCAAATGTGGGCCTTAATGGTGTAAGCGGTCGAATGGTGGCACAGAAGTAGGTTAATTCTGATTTCGGTTCGAAGGGGTGATGATGAGCATCGACGCGTTGGCGGGCGCTCGAAGGCTGTGATAGGAGGGATGTGCCATCGCGAGCAAGATCATTGCCAGACTCCTCTTTGATAAGGGCAAGGGCCGAAGTGAACCATCCCTGGCTGAGTTATCTGCAAGCGCTCCTCGGCGTGCATG
Source organism: Spongiactinospora rosea (assembly GCF_003315795.1). Taxonomy (GTDB): domain Bacteria; phylum Actinomycetota; class Actinomycetes; order Streptosporangiales; family Streptosporangiaceae; genus Spongiactinospora; species Spongiactinospora rosea. The sequence goes on along the minus strand of NZ_QMEY01000041.1, from coordinate 28,942 downwards.
TCAACCGTGCGCGTACCGCCCCCACTCGTGGCGCGTCGGCGGTCGAGTGGGTGATTATCACAGCCATCATCGCCGGTGTTGCTATGGGACTCGCCACGCTGATAAAGACGCTGGTCGAGCAGGAGCAGGCGGACATAGAGAAGTCTTTCGGAGGCGGAAGGGGGTAACCTCTCCTTTGGAGAAGGTGACCCCCGGTCGGGATGTTGTCATCCCGACCGGGGGTCACAATCGCCCTATTCTTTAGTTCGGGATAACTAGGGCGGCTTGGGTCGGTATCGGTGGGCTATTTCACCCAAACGCTTGCATTACATGTCTTCAAGACTATGTTGCCTCCGCCGTCTACTCGCCCGTAGCAGAGCTTGAAGACCTTAACGGATCCGAACAGAGAACTATCAGTGGCGCAGCCTCCTTGGGGCGCCTGCACGTGGAATGCGGGACGGGCATCCATGGGGTTATTGTTGTGCCATATCGCCTTGTAGGCGATGTCGTCGTTCTTGTTGTCGCATACCCTGATTCGGGCGCGATCGGCGGATACGGTCGCGCTTCCATCGCCGTATACGTCTCGCCAGCCCGAGTTCGGCGCCGAGGCTGCTGCTGGTGAGATCGGCATTGTTCCTACGGCCAGCCCGACGATGAGCATCCTGGCGATCTTGTACGCGTTTGACACCATTGCGTGTCCTCTCGATGATCGACTGATCGCAGAGAGTAGCGCCAAGAGCACGTAAAGTGAAACCGTCGGCGCTGGTGTGGTGGGCCGTCGCGCCGGCCGGGCGACGGTGTGCCCGCCACCCACGGCGCAGGGGTGTCTGGAGCTCCCCGCTGCCCCTGGGCGGGCCGCTGATCGGGTGGTCGCATGAGCTCTGGGGGCCGTGGCGCGGGCTTGGCACGGGATCAAGCCGGTTCGGGTGTTCGCGATCCACCGACTCGCTGAGCCCGACCCCTCCTCTCTCGGTATTTGTTGAACTATCTGGCTCAGTGCCACGAACCGATTGAATATGCAGGATTTGAAGCACCCCGTAAAGTCCATTTTGGGATCTATGTATTAACTTTGGTTACTATATTACGCACTGTGATCAATTGGTTGGGTGGGTGATGCTTTTCTGTCTTGCTTGGCCGGTAGGTAAGAATGCTGTGTCCAAATCGACAGGTGACTTGGCTGCAATCTTCCCTCTAGCCTGTCGAACCGCCTTATTGTTTTAGTTGTGAAGGTTGCTTCTTGGTGAGGGATCAGCTAACAGGCCGTGCCCGGATTGCCCTTTATTTCGGGGTCCTTGTGGTTGCCGCCCTGGCACTCACTGCATGCCGGGCGAATCATTCGTCCAGCGGGCAAGCGTCGTCAAGTGGACACCCGACACCGACGGCTTCGCGTGCCACGCCAACGCCCGAAGAAGCGATTGCCGCGGCTTATCGCGGGATTTACACCGCCGGCCGGCGTGCTGAGCAGTTGGCTGCCGAGGAGCGCAAGTCGCTCCTCGCTGACCATGCCACGCAGCCGCTGTTGGACCGTATGATGCGCGGCATCTTCGCACTGCGAGCCAGTGGCCGCGTGACGTGGGGAATGCCGGCCTTTCACCCCTTCGGCGTGCGGATCGAGAAGAACAAGGCGACCGTGCATGACTGCCAGGACGCCCGAGAGACGGGGCAGGCCGACGCCAAGACCCTCAAGCGGCTGACGTACGGCAGTGAGCGCACCCACCTCGTCGCCACCCTGCTCAAGGGTGAGGACGGAGTGTGGCGCGTCTCCACCCTGGAACAGGCGGACAAGCCATGTACGCCGTCGGCCTGAACCTCATCGTGGCGGCGGGCCTGGCGACCCAGGCGTACGCGTCGCCGCCAGATGACAGAGTCAACGTTTCTACCGAAGCCTGGGGATATCTCCTCACAGGATTGAAAAGCGGACGTTCTGGAAGCGCCACGCCGGGGAGCGCCTCGGCCTCGAGGTTGCCGGTGACGTGTTCTTACACAAGGTCGCCCATCCGGATGCGGCACGGCGGCCTCGGGGACATCACGCCAGGCAGCCGCGCAAGCAATACCAAAGACTCAAAGAAGGGTGCGTACTACCTGGTTCAGTGCTCCGATGGCTTTCGTGACGTTATCTGGCTGAAGGATAATGAAGCAGCCGGTGTCACGCCGTACGAGCTTGCCCGCAGAGCATTCGCGTCGATCCCCATCGAACGCCCCAAAGTAAGCACTGCGCCCCCTCGAGGCTCTGACGGCGTTGTCGGGATAGCGCACTGGTTCTACCTGCCAGAGGGCGTATGGAAAGCGCGCTCCAAGCGCCTGGAGGTCGGCGGCGTTTGGGCGGAAGCGACGGCTGCTCCGCTGAAGATGACCGTCAGACCGGGGGATGGCCGGACGATCGTCTGTAATGGCCCGGGCACCCCCTATAACGTCACCGTGTCCGCCGATCAGCAGCGCTCCGCCTGCTCCCACCGATTCGCCGGCCCCAAGGACTCTTACCAGGCCACCGTCACCGTGGACTGGGGCGGGACCTGGCGTGGGTCAGGTGGGACCGGCGGCGACCTGCCCGCCATCAGTCGATCGGTGACCTTCCCGATCCGCGTCATCGAAGCCCAGTCACTCGTCACGAAGGGATAGGCCCGTTGCTTCAGCGTGCCGCGCCGGGTAAGAACCAGGCCCCGCCGCCCCCCCCGTCCGCTACCCGGCAAGCGGCGCCCGGTGATGCTCTCCGCAGGAGTGGCGCTGACCGGCCTCGGCGCCTTGATCGGCTGGGAGGTCTACGCCGCCGCGACCCGGCACACCCCGGTGCTGGTCATGGCGCGAGATGTGTCCGTGGGCCAGGTGTTGCAGCTACAGGACCTCAGAACCGTCTCCATGGGCATGGATCCTGGCGTCGCTCGCTTCGATGCCTCCGACAAGCCCATGGTGATCGGAAAGCGGGCCGCAGTGGGCCTGAAGTCCGGCACCCTGCTCGCGCCGAGCCAGGTGACCGATCAGGTCATTCCCGGCCCCGGAGAGGTGGTGGTGCCGCTGGCGCTCAAGCCCAGCCAGCTCCCCGCGCGGGGCCTGCGGCCAGGTGATCAAGTGACCATCACAGTGGCGGCGGACGCCGGTGCTCAGCGCGAGGTCCTTTACCACCACGGCCGCGTCGACCGGGTCAGTCCGATCGACGCGGACGGGTTCGTCGTCGTCGACGTCATCGTTCCCGCGGCGGACGGCCCTGCCCTCGCGCGCCAGGCGGCTGCCGGAAAGACCGCCTTGGTCCTGCGGTCCGCGGTGGGGTGAGGAAGGTGATGATCGTACTGTGTTCCGCAGGACACAGCCCCGGTGTGACCGTGTCCGGGCTCGCACTCACGCTGGCCTGGCCGCGGCGGATCCTGTTCGCCGAGTGCGATCCGGCAGGTGGCCAGGTGCTCTCCGGCTACCTGGTCGGGCAGCCACGGGGTCGAGGGCTGGCGGAATGGGCGGTACAACTCCGACGCGGCGTGGACCCGCAGCAGGCTCTGCGCACGCAGATACTCCTGTTGTCCGATGTCGAGTCGCGTGCCGTGCTCGCGGGCCTCGCCGAACCCGCGCAGTTGTCGTCTGTCGAGCCGCTGTGGCCCTCCGTCGCGCAGACCTTCGCCGGCATCAGTGATGATGTGATCGTCGATCTCGGGCGGGTGGGCGGCTCTGACACCGCGCTTCCGATCCTGAACCGCGCCGACCAGGTACTCATGGTCACCCGCCCCAACCTGCCGGAACTGGCCGCTGCCGCGCCGCGCCTGAAGAAGATCAAAGAACTGCGTGGCCCGTTGCCCGGGCCGCGGATCCTGCTGACCGGACGCGGTCCCTACAGCCGGAAGGAGGTCGCCCGGACATTGGACACCGAGGTCGCCGCCCACCTGCCGTATGACCCGCGCGTCGCGGCGGTCCTGTCACACGGGACCGGAAACCCCCGCAACATCGGGCGGTCCCTCCTGATCAGGGCGGCGCGCTCGGTGGCGGGCGGACTGCTGGCGTATGCCGAACGAGACGAGGTGCCCACGCCATGAACTGGCGGCATACCGTGCAGGAGATCCTCCCGAAGGTCACCGCCGCGTTGGATCGTTCCGAGGTGGGCGGGGATGACGCGGCCCGGGCGTACGCGCAAAACGTGATCACCGAGCAGGTCCGGGAACATGTCGATGCGCGCTCCCTGGCCGGAAAGGGCGTGCCCGACCTGGCGGAGGAACGCGCGCTGGCCGAGGCCGTGTTTGATGAGATCTTCCGGCTGGGTTCGCTGCAGCCGTTGGTGGACGACCCCGACGTCGAGAACATCGATGTCAACGGATGTGACCAGGTCTGGATCACCTACGCCGACGGCAGCAAGACGCTCGGCCCGCCCATCGCCGACAGCGATGAGGAACTGGTGGAGAAGGTACGGCGCTGGGCCGCCTATCAAGGCCAGACCGCCCGCGACTTCTCCGTCGCCCGGCCCCGCCTGCACATCTCGATCGCCGGTGGACAGAGCCGGACCAGGATGGGCGCGCTGATGGGCGTGACTCCCCGGCCGTGCCTGTCCATCCGCCGTCACCGGCTCCTGGACGCCGACCTTGACGACCTCGTCTACAACGGCACCCTGGACCGGGGCATGCGGGCCTTCCTCGGCGCCGCCGTGCGCGCCAGGAAGGACATCGTCATCACCGGCGGGATGGGCGATGGGAAGACCACCTTCGCCCGGGCTCTGGCCGGTGAGATCCATCCTGACGAGCGGATCGCCACGGTGGAGAAGGAGTTCGAGCTCCTGCTGCACGAGCAGCCCGACCGGCATCGTGACGTGCTCGCGATGGAGGCCAGGGCGGAGAACTCCGAAGGGCTCGGCGCGATCACCCTGCACCAGCTCATCGAGGACGCATTGCGCTTCAACTGCCGACGGATCATCGTCGGCGAAGTACGCGGCGACGAACTGGTGCCGATGCTGGAGGCGATGAACACCGGCGGAAACGGGTCGATCTGTACGCTGCACGCCGACTCGGCCGATCAGGTGTTCCAGCGGATGCTCATCCTGGCCGGCTCCGGCGGGCTGGACATCGCGGCGGACACCCTGTTCCGCACCATCGGCATGGCCGTGGACTTCGTGGTGCACCTCGGCCATGAACTCCGCCACGATGCCGACGGGCCGGTCAACCGCCGCTACGTGTCCGCTATCAACGAGGTACTTCCGCCCGGTGACACCACAGAACCTGCGGTGAACCGCGTTTATGTTGCCGGGCCGGACGGGCGTGCCGTACCGAACACCATCCCGCAGTGCATCGACGACCTCATCAGAGTCGGATTCGATCCCGGCCACCTGACCGGACACGCCTGGACGGGAGGGCGCACGTGATCACCTGGCTCGCCGCGCTGGCAGGAGCCCTGCTGGTCGCCGGGCCGCTGGTCGCCGTCGCAGGGTTTCGCGCGATGCCACCGATACGGCTGCCGCGGCCGGCGAGGCTGCGCCTCCCGGCGATCTCCCGGTTGCAACTCGTGTGCGCCCTCCTAGCGTTCGCCGCGAGCTGGTGGCTCACCGGATGGCCGGTCACAGCGGTCGGCGCGGCCGTTGCGGTCGTGACCCTGCCGCGCATGCTCGCCGGGCGGGATGTGGTGCGGCAGGTGCAGCGGCTGGAGGCGTTGGAGGCATGGACACGCTACCTGGCCGACGTGCTCGGCGGCAGCGCCGGCCTGGAGGAAGCCCTGCAGTCCAGCGCCCAGGACCCGCCGCCGCCGATAGCCACGGAGGTCCGGGCGCTGGCACGCAGGCTCGCCTTCCGGGTGCCGACCGAGCAGGCATTGCGCGCCTTCGCCGACGACCTGAACGATCCCATCGGCGACATGATCGCCGCCGCGCTGATCCTGGCCTGCCGTGCCCGGGGGAAAGGGCTGCGCGAAGTACTGCGTGACCTAGCCCGCACCGTCGCGAAGGACATCGCCGCGCGCCGGGAGATCGACGCCGAGCGCGCGACACACCGCACCACCGCCCGCTGGGTGGTCGGGGCACTGCTGGGCTACAGCGGCTTCGCGTTGTTCAACCAGGAGTACGTCGCCCCGTTCGGCAGCTTGAGCGGCCAGCTCGTGCTCGCCGTCGTCATCATGCTGTACGCGGGCGCCTTCACCTGGCTGCATCGGCTGTCCTGCCCGCCGAAACGCCACCGCTTCCTCAACGCCGAGGCGGGCACGCGGTGACCGGGCTCGTCTTGGGCGGTGGCGCGGCGCTGGGCCTGGGCGCGTTCCTCATGGTGGCTGCCTTCCTGCCTGCGCCTCCGGCGCTCGGCCCGGCGATGGAGCGCCTGCGCCCCGGAGCTGGCGGTACTTCGCGCGAGCGGCTGAGCGCTCGCGCGCGTCTCGCGGGAAGCCTCATCGGTGCGCGTGTACCGCGCGCCGACCTTGCGATGATCGGCAAGACCGCCGACGATTACCTGGTCAAAAAGGGCCTGGTGATCGCCCTCGGCGCGGCCGGGCCGCTCCTGCTGTGGGCGTGGTGCGGCGTGCTGGGCATCGCGCTACCGTGGCCGATCACCTGGGGAACGTGCGCGGCCTTCGCGGTCGCGGTGTTCTTCGCGCCCGACTTCTCCATCCGCAAGGACGCCGCCGACGCGCGTAAGGCGTTCAGGCAGGCCATTGTCGCCTACCTCGACCTGGTCGCGCTGGCTCGCGCCGCCGGATCGGGCCCTGCCGAGGCATTGGAGGCATCCGCGAAGATCGGCGACGGCTGGACGTTCCAGCGGCTCGCCATCGCCCTGGACCCGACGCGGCGTGGTGCCGGCAGCGCCTGGGACGAACTCGCCCGCCTGGCCCGCGAAATCAACGTTCCCGAACTCGGAGACCTGGCCTCCATCGCCGCGATCGCGGGAACACGCGGGGCGGGGATCCTCGACACCCTCATGGCCAAGGCGCAGTCGCTGCGCGAGGTCGAGCTGTCGCGGGAGATCGCCAAAGCGAAATCGCGCACGGAGACCATGACGGTCCCCATGGCCCTGTCCGTGGTCGGGTTCCTGCTCCTGCTCGGCTATCCCGCCTTCGCCCGGATGGCCGGCGGCTGAATCACCATCAATGACGGAGGACTCTCGTGTCGATCTATCGGTTGTGGCTTGCGATCGATGCCTCGCTGTCCCGTTCCTGGGTCGCCCAGCGGCTTCGGCTGTGCCGTGACCAGCCGCCGGAAAAGGGCGGCGGAACCCTGGAGTGGGTGGTCATCGCGGCCATCGTCTTCCTGCTCGCGGTGGCGGTCGGAGCGAAGATCACCCAGGTGGTTAACGAGAACATGAACAAGATCGGGTGACCATGAGCCGTGATCGTGGCTCGGCGACGCTGGAAGCGACGGTGATCTACCCGGGGATCCTGCTGCTGCTCCTCCTGGCGATCAACACGGCGCTATGGTTCCACGCGCGCAGCGTCGCTCTGGCCGCAGCGCAGGAAGGGCTCAGAGCCGGACGGTCCTACGGGGCCGGAGCGGTGGCCGGGAAAGCCGTGGCCGATCGCTTCATCAAGAAGGCGGGTGGAGCCTTCCTGAAGTCGCCGGTGGTGCGGGTGACCCGAGCCGGCAACACGCTGGTGGTCACCGTACGCGGGGACGCGATCAGCCTGGTTCCGCTGATGCCGAGGACGGTCGAGCAGGTCGCCCGGGCACCGGTGGAGAGGTGGACGACGGGGTGAGCGACCGCGGCTCCATGACGCTGGAGACGGCCATCCTGGGACCCGCCCTGATCGCGATGTTCGTCGTAATGATCGCGGCGGGGCGGATCGCCATCGCCGCGGGCAGTATCGACGCCGCTGCGAGGGACGCCGCACGGCAGGCGTCCATCGCGCGAGGTCCGAACGCGGCCCACCGGGCCGCGCTCTCCAGTGCACGCCAGGCCCTTGTGAGGGAGGGACTGAAGTGCTCGCCGTCGGTGACGGTGAGCACCGGTGGATTCTCCCGGTCCGTCGGTACGTCGGCGAATGTGTCGGCGACCGTGGTCTGTGACGTGGCCTTGGCCGATATCGCGCTGCCCGGTATGCCCGGGTCCAAGACACTCAGGAGCACCTTTGTCAGCCCGCTTGATCCTTATCGCGGACGTGACGACTCGTGAGGCCGTCGGGGATCGGTGAGAAGGGTTCCATCACGCTGTTCGTGGCGGTGTTCGCCTTCGCGCTGCTGGTCTGTGCCGGGTTGGTCGTGGACGGCGGCGCGAAGATCCAGGCGTATCGCGAGGCGTACGCAGTCGCGGAGGAGGCCGCGCGGGCGGGCGCGGGCCAGGTGAGCCTGGATCACGCCTACCGCCACGGGGGACGCCTTCAGATCGATCGGGCCAAGGCGATGGCAGGCGTACAGGCCTACCTCCGATCGGTCGGTCATAGCGGCGACGCGTCCATGCCCGCGGGCGGAGCCGTGCAGGTCTCGGTCACCGTCTCCCGGCCCACCGTGCTGCTTTCCATGATCGGAATTGGCGAGGTGACGGCGACGGCCACCGCCACAGCCGCACTGCTTCAGGGAATCGACCAGGGAGAACAATGACGACCTTCGAGGTGCGCCACCCGGTTGCCGCCGCGATCGCGGCGGGAGTGGCTCTGGTCACCCTGCTCGCCGGGATCCCGGCCGTGCTGCTGACATTCTTCTGGCCGATCGAACTACCGAGGGTGGAAGACCTGGTCACCCCGGCGGAGCCGCAGGTGCTCAAGCCGCTGCTGCTACTGGTGGTGTGGGGCTTCTGGGCATTGTTCGCCTGGGCGGTTCTGCTGGAACTGGTCGCCATGGCACGGGGAAGGACGCGGCAGGCCGGCCACGCGCCATTCCAGCGCTTCGCCGCCTATCTGGTCGCCATGCTCACCATTACGACCGCCTCGCCGGTCGCAACCGCGAGCATCGCGAACGCGGCCACGGTGTCCACTGCCGATGTCTCGTTCACCGGCGGGGAGGAGGCCGCGGCGGAGTCCGTCGAAACCGCCCCCCAGCCGTCTGGAACGTACGTGGTCAAGCCGCGCGACACCCTATGGTCGATCGCCGAGCGGCATCTGGGCGACCCTTCGCGGTACCAGGAGATCGCCCGGCTCAACGCCGGGCGGGTGATGACGGACGGGCACACCTTCGCGGAAGGCGACTGGTTGCGTCCGGGCTGGGTGCTTCGTATGCCGCCGGACGCCATCGAGTTGGATGCCGGAGGCAAGCCGTCCGGCACCATTCACACGGTGGCCGACGGTGAGACTCTGTGGGATATCGCTGACAGATATCTGGGGGATGGGAAGCGGTATCGGGAGATCATCAAGTTCAACAAGGGGCGGGTGCAGCATGACGGTCGCCGCCTGACCGATCCGCGTACCATTGTGCCGGGGTGGCGGCTGGCCATTCCCGATAAGTCCGCGGGCAAGCCGGTCTTCCTTGAGCCGGCGATGATGCCGCCCATGCGGTTCGCCGCGGCCGACGCGAGCGAGCTGACGGAGATCGCCGCGGTCGCACAGCAGGCCGATTGCCCGTCGTCCGCCACCAGTTCTCCTGCCCTCGTGAAGCTTCCCGGCAACGGCTTGGTGGCCCTTTCGTTCGCCGGTGGAATCGTGATCGCGCTCGCCTCCGCGCGCTTGTACTACCGGCGTCGCCTCAAAGCCCCTGAGGTTGACGAGCGCGTGAGCGTACACGCGGAGCAGCCGCTTCCCCCAGCGGTGCAGGCCCTGGTGCGGGCACATACAGAAGGGAGCACACCTCACGGCGAATCACCGCCGGATGACTTCAGCCTCGTCAAAGGCGCCTTCTCTGTCACACCACCAGGCAACGTGCGAATCAGTGAGCATGTAGAGCTGGAACTGTCGGGACTGAGCCTGGGACTGACCGGAACCGGGGCCGCCGGCTGCGCCCGGGCGATGATCCTCGATCTCCTGACAAAAGCCGACCAGCACCGCGCCGAGATCATCATCCCGCGAGACGACTGCGTGGAGCTGTTCGGCGAGCCGATCGAATCGCTGTTGGACCAATTGCCCGGCCTGCGACTCGTCCCGTCGGTGAGCGACGCGATCGACCGGCTGGAGGAGCAGTTCGTCACCCGGCGCCGGTTGCTTCGCGACTACGACGCCGAAGACATCCCGGCACTACGCACCGCCGAACCGGACGAGCCGCTGCCCGCTCTCCTGCTGGTCGCCCGGCTTCCGGAGGGCGATCACTCCTACCTTTCCACGCTGATGGAGCTGGCTCCTCGATTCGGGATCGGAGCGCTGGTGCTCGGTGAATGGCCACCGGGCTCTACCTGCCACCTCGATGGAAACGGCAAGGCCGAACGTACTGTCGGCGAACAGAGCGAACGCCTCGATGGGGCGTCCCTGATCCGTGTGTCGAAGACCGATGCGACGTCCCTCCTGAGACACCTGGCCGCGGGAAACGGCCTCGCCGACAATCGGCCGCAGCGGAACGCGGACCTGCCGTTGCCAAGATATGTGTCCGACGGGCGGCCGGTACGGTTCGGCATCCTCGGCGAACCGAGCATCGAGGCGAACGGCGAAAATGTTGATATCTCGGGGCGCACCAAGGCGTTGGAGCTTTTCGTCCTTCTCGCGCTGCGCCCCACGGGACTGGAACGACAGGAGATCTGCGCCTACCTCTGGCCTGATGTGGATGAGCCGCTGGCCGGCTATCGGTTCCACAGTGCGCTGAAGGACATCCGTGCGGCCTTGCGTGAGGCAACGGGAATGAGCGACAAGGAGGCGACCTTCATCGAACTCGAAGGCAAGACCTATCGCATCGAAGCAAAACAGGTGACGGTCGATCTTTGGATCTTCGAGCGGGCGATGACAGCCGCCCGCGAAGCTCCTGACGAGGAGGCCAAGGTCGCAGCGTTGGAGGCGGTGGCCGGGCAGTGCCGGGGGATTCTCGCGAACGGGCTGAAGTACTGGTGGATCGACCAGGAGTTCCGCTGGCCGATGACGGTCGCCAGCGTACGCGCGCTACTGCAGCTCGGACGGCTCCATGAGAATGCGGGCAGGACCGAACGCGCGCTGGATGTGTACGAACAGGCCGGCACACTTGACCCGGACATAGAGCAGGCGGCCACAGCGGCGATTCGGCTCCTGCTTCAACTGGGACGCCGTGATGAGGCCCGCCTACGGGCCCGCCACTTCAAGAGCCGGCTCGCAGCCTTGGGAGCCGCTCCTTCGGCGGAGACCATAGCGATCATCAACAAGGCCCTTCCACGCAGCGTCCGGGCGGCCAAGTGACTGTCATGAGGTGAGGTCGAGGAAGTCCCTGATCACACCTGCGTGCCGGTGGACGGGCCAGTTTGCCCCGCAGATCATCCAGAGTCGCCGAGGATCTGGCCGATTCCACCCTGCTGAGGCAAGGTGAACTCAGCCATGGCCAGGTCGCGCAACTGGGCGCTACCGAGGGCGTCGTTAAGGCGGTGTTGGACGACAGGACCGTGACAGCGCTTCGCGACATGAAATGTCAGTAACGCTATGTGACGGGCAATCCGCTGACAGGGTCGAGTAGGCCCTTCGCTCGCAACCGAACGTGTCCCCAGCCGCCGACTAGTACTCCAGTGACATACGACCGCCACGTCCCGACCCTCCGCTCCGATCACGCTCGGATACGCCCGCACCGTCCTCGGCCAGAGCCCCGCCCCGCAGATCAACGCCCTCATCGAGGCCGGCGTCCCAGCAGAGAACATCCGAGCCGAACGAGCCAACGGCCACAAAGCGATCTGGCCCGAACGCGACCTCATGCTCAAAGACCTCCGTCGCGGCGACACCCTGAAAATCACCCGGCTCGACCGGTTGTTCTACTCCCTCCAGAACCTCGTCGTCCTTGGCACCGAACTCACCCATCGCGGCATCCGACTCCAGGCCATTGAGCAGAACATCGACAGCGAATCCTTCGAAGGCCGCGACCTGTTCACCATGCTCAACGCTCTCGCCGACCTCAACAAGGACTTCGTCATCGCCAACACCAACGACAGCCTGCTGATGGCCAGAGCCCGTGGAGGGGCATGGGTGGCCGTCCGCCAGCCCTCACTCCCCAGCAGATTGAGCAGGCCCGACAGCTACGCGACTCCGGCATCTCGATGACCATCATCGCCAAGAGATTCAAAGTCTCCCGCGCCACCCTCTACCGTCACCTCGACTGGAACGGCGAACCGACCGCCGCCAACAACGTCAAGTGAGACAACCAGCCCGAAACCGAGCTGGCCGACAACGTCAAGTGAGACCACCGCCGCCAACGGTCTCACTTCACATTCCATCGCCCCAGCTCACAGCCCACCACCGGAAGAAGATCGTTTGAGACGGGACACTGGTCAATCGAGCAGGTGCAGAATTCTCTCGGCCTGCCGCTCCAGGGTGCCGGCTGGGTTGTGAGGTGTCGCCGGCCCGCCGGGGCCGAGCTGGAGGAACCAGCCCAGCGCGATCAGGAGACGGAAACTGCGCACCCGCTCGGCTTCTACCGGGGTCAGTTCGAGGTGAGCCAGGAGTTGCTCGGCGTCCAGGATGCCGTCGAGGCGGGAGATGTGCTCGCAGACCTCGCCGAGCTCGAAGGCTCGGTCATTGCGGCCGGAGTCTTCCCAGTCGATCAGCCGTACCCGGCGCTCGTGCTCGTCCCACAGGTAGTTGGCGCGGTTGCCGTCCGCCAGTCCGAGGACGGGCGGCAGCGGATTGCTGATCAGCTCGTCGGGGGCGGTGGAGGCCAGCCAGGCGGCTCCCGCGCGGAACGCCTCCTGCGCGAGGGGATCGTCGCCGAGGTCGGGCTGTTTGTCGGCCCAGGCGCGGGTCTTTGCCACGGCCGCCGCCGGCCCCCAGGGGGCGGGCTCGACTTCATCCACCACACGGGCCGGGATCTGGTGCAGCCGGTTCAGGGCGGCGGCCATGGCTTTGATCTGCTCGCCGGTGGCGTGCCGACCGCGCAGAACCGTACCGTGCAGCCTGCTCATCACGATCATGGGCGGGTCCGCGTCGAGTGCGGCCTCGACGGGCGCGGGCGCGAGATCGGGCGCGTGCTCGGCGAGCAGGATGAGCGCCGCCCACTCCCGGTGGGGCTCTCCTCGTCCCCAGGAGGTGTAGCGCTTGATCACGACGTCGTCTCGAATGTCGAGGCTGTGGGTGCATCGGCCAGCCGTCATGCGTCCGCTTCGCCCTTTCTGTGCCTTGGCCGCTGGGCGGCATGTCCTGCGGCCACGTCCCTGGTGAAGGGGAAGGAAAGGGCTGAGACTATCGCAGGCCGCGGCCTGTTCTCAGGGCGAGCGGAGATCGGGCGCGGGAGTTAGTGGTTGCGTCGTCGTCCGGTGTCGGCGGCTGCGAAGCGGGCGTGGCCCAGCGCGGTGTCACGCAGATCCGACAGGCGTGGCACCAGGGTGAGCGGCAGTTCCTCGGCGGGGTGAAGCAGCCCTTGACTGATGTCGGCGGTCCAGACGCGGGCGCCGGCGGGCCAGGCCATGTTCAGGCCGATCTCTCCCTTGGGGATCACCCCGTTGAACGGCGCGGGGATGCCGTGGGCGTTCCAGTAGGCGGATGCGCCGCTCGCCTTGGGCTGCTCGAAGGCCGGGTACAGCTGCGGGTAGCGGGGGTTGGCGCGCAGCATCCGAAACAGCATCTGGCCCAGCAGCCCGGGGGCCGTGCAGGCCAGCGTGTCGAACGTGGTCTGGGCGAAGGTGACGGCGGCGGCGTCTTGGGAGGTGTCCAGCGCCGCGCAGGCGAACAGGTGTGCCAGGCGGCGGCGGACGTATTCGGCCGCGCCGTCGACCAGGCCGGGTTCGACCTGCCCGATGAGCTCGCAGAGCCGGGCGTGGCCGGGCCGGAACAGCGCCAGGTCGAACAGTTCTCCCATGGTGTCCACCGCGGCGAACGCCAGGTCCTTGGACAGCAGGGTGTTCATCTCCCCGGCCTCGGCGCAGGCGCGGGTCTGCGGGCCGGTCGAGTGCAGCATCAGGTACTCCGAAGTCGCCTCGAAGTACAGGTAGCCCAGGAACGGCACCAGCGGCACCGCGGCGGCGAGTTGGTCGAGGAACATGTCGGCAGGCGTGTCGGCCCCGCACGCGACGCCGAGCAGCATGTCCAGGACACTCGCGGCCTGCCGTACCCGCTGTACTGCGGCCCCTCGAAGCTGGTTGTCCTCGGCCGGGGTGAGGAAGGAGCGGTGGCCCAGGTAGGCGGTCAGGTGCACGGTGCCCAGCCGCAGGTAGTCGATCCCCTTGGCGGGGACCGGCCCGCCGGGGGTGACCTCGATGATCAGGATGTCCCGGTGGGACTTGTTCTCCAGCAGCCAGGCGCCCAGGTTGTGCGGCCGAAGCCCAGAGGGACCGGGGGTGAGCAGGACGCAGTACAGGGCGCCGACCATGCAGCCGGGGGCCTGGTAGAGCTGGCCGCTGGCGCGGATGGCCTCCAGGTAGGCGGTGGTGTGCATGAGGTAGATCGGTCGGCCGTCGGCCAGTGTCTCCAGCAGCGAGCCGGCGCGCAGCAGCCAGCCGTTGGGGGTGTCCTGCTGGAGGTAGGTGCGCCATTCGGTGTCGTCGGCGACCAGGCCGCGCGGGGCCGGGCGCGGCCGGTGGCCGGGGCTGTAGTCGGTGTGCGCGTTCTCCCAGAGCGGGTCAGTGGCGACCGGCGCGGCGATGGGGGAGGCGTCAGTGTCCATGAATGTGCTCCTAGCGCAGGTGGGAGATGGTGTGGCGGGCGTGGGTGAGGGCTTGGTGGTGTCCGGCGCCATCCAGCCGTGCCTGCTCGCTGGCCAGCATCAGGTCGAAGGCGATGCCGTACATCCAGGCGGGCACATCCACGCGCAGGCGAGCGAGATCGGGCCACCAGCGGTCCAGGGGCAGCCGGTAGCGGTCGAGGCAGTCGGCGGCCTTGAGCAGGTCGGTCAGGCGCGGGGCCCGCGCGTACGCCTTGCGCTGAGCTGCCGAGAAGGCGGTGTAGTCGATGTTGTGCAGGCTGATGGCGGCGCAGGCGGCCGTCACCGCCCCGGCTGGCAGGCTCATGTGGAAGGAGGCGGTGACGGCCTGGTGGTGGCGGGCGAGCCAGTGGGCGGCCCGCTGCCCGTGCTCCGGATCGGTCTGATCGTTGTGGCGGCGGCAGTCGTGGACGGCCGCCGCCAGACGCAGAGCGGCACGCTGCTCGTCGTGCAGGCCGTAATACCGGGCCAGCAGATCGGCCAGAAGGTAGACGCGCGCGTTGTGCCGTACGCCGTGGATGCCGTCGACGGCCTGCTCGCGGGCGAACCAGCCGGGCTCGGGCAGCAGCGGGATCGGCGGATCGGGCACGGCCACTGTGCGGGCTGCCTCGGCGGGCCGGTTGGCCGCGATCCAGGTGAGGGTGGGCTGGTCCATGACCTGGTGCGGCGGCAGGCGCCGCTGCAGGGCCGACTCCCGGAGCGAGACGGCAGGCTGCGAGCGTGCTGGCATGGGCTTCTTCCCCGGGCAGGGGGCCGCCCGGGGCGGCCGGTTGGAGGGGACGGCTCAGGCGGCGGCCGGCTGACGCAGCCAGGAGGGGACGGCCGAGGGGGTGTCTTTCAGCCATGCCGCGTATCGGGCGACGCCCTCGGTGACCGTGATGCCGGGCTGCCAGCCGAGCAATGCGGTCATCCGTCGGGTGCAGGCGTAGCCGCCCAGCGGGTCGCCGGGCGGCCGTGGCGTGTCGATGACGGTGGCGTCCGGGTAGTGGCGGCGGACCAGGTCGGCGACCTGCCGGATGGTGGTCCCGGTCCCGGTGCCGATGTTGAGGGTCTGGTTGTGCGCGGCGGGCACAACCAGGGCGTGCAGGGTGCCGGTGGCGATGTCATCCACGTGCACCAGGTCGCGTACCTGGTGGCCGCCGCCGTTGAGGTGCAGCGGCAGCCCGAGGGCGGCGCGCATGCAGAACCAGGCCACCACCCACGAGTGGCTGTTCTCCTTGACGACCTGCGGTTCGCCGTAGACCGAGAAGTAGCGGACGATCACGTACGAGGTGCCCGCCTCTCCCAGGACGGTGGCGGTCTGGAACTCGCCGCACGCCTTGGTGCTGCCGTAGATCGACACCGGCTGCAGCGGCGCGTCCTCGGCGAACGGGGCGTGCCCGTCCTCGCCCGGCGGCTGGTTGCCGTAGACGCTGGCAGAGGAGACGAACACCACCCGGCGCACGCTCGGCGTCGCGGCGGCGGCATCCAGCACCCGTTGCGTGCCGACGATGTTGGTCTTGATGGCGTCCACGGAGCGCCTGGTGCAGGCGGCGACGTCGGCCAGGGCCGCGGCGTGGATGACGTAGTCGCAGCCGTCGATGAGCTTGTCCACCACGCCGGGCTCGGCGATGTCGCCGACATGGAAGTCGGGGTCGTCCAGGCTGATTCCGAAGTGGTCGTGATACACCTGCCGGGGATAGGCGTCGATCTTGCACAGGGACAGCGGGCGCGCGCCGATCCGGCGCAACTGCGCCGTCAGGCGGCTGCCGATCAGTCCTCCGGCTCCCGTGACGAGCACGGTCATGCCCGTCAGCTGGTGCAGGGACATGCGCGCTCACCTCCTCGCTTGTGACGCCGACCGATCCGGGGTCGGCTGGTGCCTTCCACGAAACCGGAGAGAAGGGGTCGGCCGGGAGGGCGCATGAGGGGGCGCACAAATCGCCGATCAGGTTCACCGGCTGCTCCGCCGACGTTACCGTATGTGGCATTCGCGGGAGCGCATCGCCGAGCCTCCAGGAGGCGTCGTGGCCGCATCGGGACACCCCCCGAACCTCGCGCTGGAGAAACTGATCGCCGAATCCGGCGCCAGCCACAAGGCGCTGGCCGCCCGGGTCAATCAGCATTGCCAGGCCCAAGGCAAGGCCGCCCGCTACACCCACACCTCGGTCGCCAACTGGATCTCCGGGATGATCCCACGCTGGCCCACCCCGAAGGCGATCGCGGCCGCCCTGTCCGAACGGCTCGGCCGACCCGTCAGCGTGGCCGAAATCGGCATGCCGCAACCGGCGACAACCTCCCCCGAGATCGGGTTGGATTTCCCTCGTGAGCTTCCCCGCGCCATCGATGTCGCCGCCGCCTGGTGGATCCTGGGAGACCAGGTGAACCGCCGCGCGTTCGGCCGCCTCGCCTTCGCCGCAGCGGCCTTCACCACGCCCAGCACCCGGTGGCTGATCCAGCCCGCCGACGCCGACGCCGCCCTCCAGCCCCCGCGGTCGCGTGGCCGCCGCGTCGGCACCGCCGACCTCGCCGAACTCCGCGACGCGGTCGAGCACGCCCGCCACATCGACTCCAAGTACGGCGGCGGCTCCTTCGGCTCCTGTCTGGTGGCCACGTGCCTGCGCGAGCGCGCCGTCCCGCTGCTGAAGGGCAGCTACACCGACGCCGTGGGCCGCGAGTTGTTCTCCGCCACCGCCCAGCTCGGCCGCCTGGCCGGATATGCGGCCTGGGACGTCGGCGACCAGGCCGGCGCCCAGCGGCACTACATTCAGGCCCTGCGTCTGGCCCGCGCCGCCGGCGACGTGCCCCTGGGCGGCTACGTGCTGGCCTCGATGTCGCTGCAGGCCGGACTCAACGACCATGTCGAGGACGCCATCGACATGGCCCAGGGCGCCTACGAGCGCGCCCGCGACCAGGCCACCCCGCGCACGCTGGCGTTCTTCAAGCTGGTCGAGGCCCGCGCCCACGCCCGCGCCGCCCGCCGGCACGGGCGCGCCTGCGCACGCCGGGCCGCCGCTCTGGCGCTGGCCCACTCCGAAACCCTGCTCGGCCAGGCCCATCCCGACGACGGCGACCCCGTCTGGATCGACTTCTTCACCCACGCCCGGCTGGCCGCCGACGCCACCGAGATCCACCGCGACCTGCAGATGCCGCACATGGTGATGCGGTTCGAGGAGATGGCCACCATGCCCGCCCTCACCTACACGCGCTCGGCCGGCATGCGCAACGCCATCGTCGGATCCGCCCACCTGCAGGCCCGCCGTCTCGACGAAGGGCTGGAATACGGCCACCGCGCCGTGGACATCCTCTCCCGCGTCGCCTCCACCCGATCGCTCACCTACGTCAACGACCTCCTCCACGCTCTGACCCCATGGGATGCAGAATCCAGCGTGCGCCAGTTCCGCCGCCGCGTACGCCAAGAGCTCCGCACCCCCGCATAGAGCCACGCCCGCAAGCACGCCCCCGATTCCCCGGCCGGAAGGACCGTGCGTCCATGAGCAACGGCAAGCGCCTGCGCCGGCAAGCAGGCGTCGAGGAGAGGAGAAACGGTCACACCCGCCAGTTACGGTGAAGGCCAACCCCACCGTGTGGCCTGAAGGGCTCGTGACGTGACCAGACAGCGCACCCCGGTCGAGCAGGACGCGTTCCAAGCATGGATCTATTTCCCCGTCAAGTCTGCGTGTTGAAGTTTTTTAATGCTGTCTTCCCGACGTCCAGATGTCCGGCGGTGCCCGGCCGGATGAGGGGCAAGGACGCGACGGAGGCGCTCGGCCATCCCTCGGTGTGAGGCGTGTTCCTCCAGTGAAGTTGTCCGGGGAAGCGGAAGGAAAGGCTCAACAGCTGCCGGTCAGTACCAGTGACTACGAGGCTCCACCAGACGTGTCGCTGGCGGCGAGGTGGTCATGCAGGGCCGCGTGGCGGAACTGGTAGACCGGGCCGACGGCGCGCAGCAGCCCCAGGCGGTGGGCGTCGTCGAGGAAGTCCATGACCCGCCAGGGAAGCCGGTGTTGGAGGGCTAGCTGGGTCACCGCGATGGTGCAGACCAGCCACGCATGATGGTTGCCCATCACGAGCCCGGTCCCGAGCCCGGTCCCGAGCCCGGTCCCGAGCCCGAACGTGAGCCCGACCGTGAGCACGATCATGAGCACGATCACAAGGTCCGCCCAGATCTCGCCTCGGGCTCCGATCGAAGGCCCGATCCAGAGCCCGACCCGAAGCCCGGCCAGGAGCCCGACCGTGAGCCCGGCCACGACCATTCGCAGAAGGGATAGCGTTCTGTCGGCTCGCCAACTGGTGCGGGGTGTGCTGGTCGATGCGAGTGTGGGTTGTTCCGCCCGGGTGATCAGCCCGTATGGCAGTGTGGTCCCGAGCCAGACGAGGAGCCCGACATCGAACGCGAATTCGAAATTTAACTCATCGAGATGGAACTCGTAATCGAAATAGAAATACATCTGTACGAACTCGCCCGCGAGCCCGGACAGGAACCCGATTGCGAGCCCGGCCGTGAGCCCGAACGTGAGGGTGCCTTTTAGAGAGCGGAAGAGAAGGGATGTTCGTCCGCGCAGGCTCGGGTCTGCGTAGCCCGGTTTTTCGTTAACCCAGGACCTGGCGCGCACAAGCCCGCTCGCGAGCCCGAACGCGGTGCCGAGCACGATCCCGACGAGCCCGAAGAGCCCGAACACGATCACGGGCGCGATCACGGGGGTGGTCCCGCGCCAAATCGCGAGCGCAATATCGATCATCCCGGACACGGTAGGGAACGCGATCCCGACGAGCCCGAACGCGAGCCCGAACGCGAGCCCGAACGCGATCCCGAACGCGATCCCGAACGCGATCCCGAACGCGATCCCGGTCGCGATCCCGACTGTTGATCGGATGTGCGGTGTGGTGCGGGCGATGTGCCACCAGGTGATGTCGCGGGTGGTGGATGGGGGGAAGGCGTGGGCCAGGTAGGTCAGGTGGCGGCAGGTGGTGTCGGGGTCGAGCCGGTGGCGGGGCCGGAAATGGTCGGCGGGGTCGGTGCTGGGCGGTCGGGCGGCGATGACAGCGGGGATGACGTGGTCGAGCAGATGGGCGCGCAGCGCGTCGGCGTCGCCGCCGAGCGGGCCGGTCAGCGGGCTGGGGTCGGTGCCGGGGGTGACGTAGACGGTGCGGATCAGCCACAGGCCCAGCGGGGTGGCGGCGAGCTGGGTCAGGCCGGGGACGGTGCGGGAGCGCAGGGCGGTCAGGGTCTGCTTCCAGGCGTCGGTGGGGGAGGCGGGCAGGCAGGCGGTCAGGTAGTCGGCGGCGGCCTGCGCCGCGACGGGCGTGGGGACGATGACCGCCGCGGCGGTCATCGGGCGGCCGGCCTCGTGGACGGCGGTGGTGAACTCGGTGCGGCGGCTGGTGAGGATGAGTTGGTCGCGGGCGGTGAGCGAGGCGTTGAGCGCGGCGATCACCTGGGCGCGGGCGGGTGCGGGGATTTCGTCCAGGCCGTCCAGGACGGGCAGGATGTGGCCGCCGGAGACGAGCGCGGCCGCGGCGCCGGCGCCGAGCTGCGGGGCGGCCAGTGCCGGGTAGTCCTGGGCCAGGCGGACGGTGAGCCAGTCTTGCAGCAGGGGGTGGGTGCTGGTGTCCCAGCCGGAGACCGGCAGCAGCACCGGCACCGGCACGATCTCCCCCTCGCCGACGCCGGTCTGGTCGGCGGCGCGGGTGGCCAGCAGTTGCAGGAGCAGTTGGATGGCCAGGGTGGTTTTGCCCATGCCCGCGCCGCCGGTGATGACCAGCCGCCGCCGGGTCAGGGCGCGGAAGTCGCGCGTAAGGGCGGCGATGTCGTCGCTGCGGCCGTCGAAGGTGAATGCGGTCGCGGTGCTGATCAGCCGGGGGGTGCTCATCACTGTCTCGTTGGTGGTGAGGTGCCAGCGGACCGGGATGGGTTCGGGGTCATCCAGCAGCCGGTTGCGGGCTTCGTCCTGCCATTGCTCGCGCACCAGATCGGCCAGCGCCTCGGCGGCTCTGGTCACATCGGCCGGATTTCCTGCGGCGGCGGTGCGGCGTTTGGCCCACGCCACCACGGCGGCCACGGCCACCGCCGCGGCAATCGCGACCGCGGCCAGATCAGCCGTATTGACCGGGTCTGCTGGATTCAGCACGCGCCATACCAGGACCACCGTCGCGACCAGCGCGACGATGGCCAGCAGAGCGACTGGATTCCACCAGCGGATAGGGCGTCGGCTCACACCGATATGTTCGCCGCCGACCGGCACCGGCGGCAGGCATCACGACCCATCTCGGTGCCGAATCGTGATCACCAACAGCCGGCAGCGATCATCATTGACGCCTCCTCAGCGGCGACGGTGCAGCGGAGTGACGTTCGGTTCTGGCAGCTCCAGCTGCTTGCGCAGTTCCTGGTTCTCCAGGGTGAGCTGGTGAACAGCCCGGACCAGAGCAGGAACGTCCTCCCGAATCTGCTTGAGTTCCTTGTTCTTGTTCGCGATCGTCTTCTTCAGCTTCTTGATCGTCTCGCGCAGCCGCACCTCGACGTCAGGGGTGGCCCCGCGGGCTTGCACCCGCTGATAGAACTCGTTCTTCAGGTCCGTGTGGCGCTGCGTGAGCGCGTTCCGGGGGACGTCGGCCTCCTGGGCCAGCGCGACGATCGTGAGCGCGCCGGTGGAGTTCTCCGGCGCGCCTGCCAGGATGCGGTCCATGGCGGCGCGGATGCGCTCACGTTCGTCGAGGGCGGGGCTCACGTCGTCGTCTCCTGCAGGGTGATCCGGGTGCGGTCATGATCCTCGGCCAGGCCGCGCAGCTGGGCGGCGCGGGCCCGGAGCCGATCGCCGACCGGCTGAGGAGCGTGCGCGGCCGTTGCGGGCCGGTCGGGCAGGTGGGCCATGACGGCGGCGGCTTGGTTCCGGTCCCGAGCACCCAACAGCGCGCCCAGCACGTCATCCACTCGAACCCGCACGACTCCATCACCGCCGCCCCCATCTCCAGAGCCGGTGCCGCCGCGGGTCAGCACCGCGACCAGCGCGGTGGTGTGCAGGTCCAATACCCGCCGCGGCCCCTGGCCCAGCTCGATCTCCACTCGTTCCGGGTCAGTCAGGCCGAGTTCGGCAGCGAAGTATGGAATCGCCTTTGCCGCCAGTGCCCGGTCGGGGGTACCGAAGGTCACCTGCTCGGACAGGGTGATGCCCGCCCGGCATCGTAGATCAGGCGGCGCACTGCCGCGCTCTCTCCGCCGAGGCGCTGCCACCATTCCCCGGCCGAGCGGGCCAGAAGCAGCACACGAACCCGCCCAGTATCGTCGGCAGCGACATCGACAAGCAGTCCTGGCAGGTCAGCGCGGGTCTCGGCGTAGTCGTTGACCAGCAACACCGGCCTGTCCCACTCGCCTCGCCCGGCTCGCCACTCCGACAAAGCCTGGACCTCGCGGTCGTCTGCGACGTGGATCACCTGCCAGCCATGCTCGCGCAGGCGCAGGCCGAGCTCGATGGCCAAGCGGGACCTGCCGATCCCACCCGCCCCGATGACCAGCCGAAACCACCCGGCCTCGCCAGTACCGGCGTCATCGGCCCGACACCAGGCCGCCAACTCGGCCAGCTCGTGTTCGCGGCCTTCGAAGGGCACCACCCGCCGCCAGGGCCGGAGCAGATCGGCCGGACTGTCGGCAGGTAGTTGTTCGGCGACACCGTCGGAGCACTCGATCGCGGCTCTTCTCTCCCGCAGGCGATCCAGGACGGTGGGTGCGAACCCGCCTGCCACTGCCGCGAGTGCAGCTGACAATGCGACCGGCAACGTCTTGCCGTCCGCCAAGGCAGCCGCCAGCGTCCCCATGGCGACAGCCGAGACCACTGTGGTGGGCACTGCTGCGCGGAACCGTCCAGGCACACTTCCTGTGTAGCGCGGCGTGGCTCAACGGGGCAGCGGTTTGAGCGAAGTTATTGGATTGCCGCGCATCGGCAACTTTAGGCGGCTCATCAGTGGACCAGCGCGATAGCGTGCTGGTGTCCCGCTGAGGGCGAAGCCTGGTACGGCTGCCTTGCAGCCGACTGGATTACCGAGGGACCGGAGGTCATGTCGCCGTGAGCGGCATAAGCGTTAAGCTGATTCCGAGGAGTAAGGCTTAGCCATTGAGTGAGCCAGTCGTACGCCGATGTATGGCCGCTTGAGAGTGGTCGGTCTGGTTGTGAAAGAGCGCCTGGCAGACGCTGCGTCGCCTTAGCCGCTCGCGGCCCCGACTGTTTAAACAAACCTAATTATTAGAGGTGCTGGATGGTTGGCGCGGACTGTGTATTCGAGCGCCACCTCAACTAGCTAGTACTTACGCAACTTGCTCCCTCCTTTTCTTTTGATGCTCTGTGCTGTAATTGGATCGCTTGCGCGCTTGATCAGGGGGGGCATATTTAGGTAAAGCCTCACGGGAATCGTTGCTCTAGCTTCCGCTTCGTGATTTAATTGAAGTGACCAAAGAAAGGAGTGGCTCGCACTTGTGGGCCACAAAGGAGCGGAGCAAACATGGACAAGGCGGTTTTCGGAAAGTACGTCCCTACGACCGTGCCGGGAGCCACTCTCGCGCCGGAGGACATGGCGCGCGTGACGGCGGATGACTGGATGGACATCCGGAAGCTGGCGCGAGGCTACTGCCGGACCGTGGACGCGACCCGACCGCGGAAGCGGATGGACGGCAGCGCGACGGTGGTACAAGCCGGCTACGCCCCCTACGGCACGGACGACGTCTCGGACGACGTCACGCAGGACGCGGCGCTGATGTTCGCCCAACGACTGCGCGACATCACCGCGTCGTACCGACCGGCGGACGAGGCAACGCCCACAGAGGGAGCCTGGATCTACGTCCGCCGCGACGGCGGGCAGATGGTCATCACCCGAACGACGCTCAAGCGGTGGGCCGTGCGTGATGCCGCCGCGCGGAACGGCTACCGGGCGGACGTCGCGCCTGAGCGGCCCGAGTCGGCTCCGGGTGATCACGCCACGAGCGCTCGGCCAGACGCCGGGAGCGCCGCACAGGTGGCCGTGGCCACCAGTGCCGCGCAGAACAGCGAAGCCATCTTCCGCACGGCCTTCGGGGACGGCAGTGAATTCCCCATCATCACGAACACCCTCAAGATGGCGTCTCAGGCGGACGACCTGGGGCGTGCGGGCTTTCTCAACTCACTCGCTCAGCAGATGCACGGCGGCGCGTACGGTTCGCGCTACAACGTGATCAGAGCGCGTAACGCAGGACGGGCCGAATGGCGCGAACTCTCGGAGCGTCTCGACGAGGCCAGAAACACACTCGTGTACGGCGGTACGGAACCGGCTAGCGACTGACCATACGCCAAAATAGGGCCTCAGAGCCAATCTGAGGCCCCTATTCGTTGCCGCGATTCCATCGGGCCTGGGTCTGAAGAATCTTGTGCTGCTAAGACGGTTCGACCTGCATACGCACCGTATTTAAGTAGGGACGGAGCGCGCTCTCGCCGAACTGACATACCGCGCTCGCAATGTATTTACCGGCTCTGGATGTCATGTGTCGGTACTCGCCAGGCCGGTGCCATTGCCGCTATGGCGCCATCCGGTCGCCGTGATTTCCCCCTGCTCGCTCATGGCGCGCATGCCGAGTTTCCATTCGTCCTCGACGGGTCCAGCCCGGCCTCTTCAGCCCCACATCCCCTGGAAAGGAGGAACCATGGACAACACTTCCCCCAACCGTGGCACGCGCCCGCCACGGCCGATCAGTTTGGATGATCTGATCGTGTCTCGGGGGCGGGTGATGCGCGTGGTCGCGGTCGGCCAGATCGCCCCCCATACTCTGACGGTCGTGTCCGAAGCCGATCACGGCGCCGATCTGGAGTACGTGATCCCCGCCTTCGTCGATCCGCTACCCCAGGACGGTGAGCGGATTCTCTGCTGGCGCTGCCTGCGCTGGACGCACCTGTGGATCGATGCCACACACATCAGCCGCAGTTCTGGGCAGCGCATGCGCCTGATCTGCTGCTCGCGCTGTTTCATCGAAGGTCGAGCCGTCCGCGACTGCGAGATCCACGCGATGAGTTCCGCAGTGCGGCCCGAGCACCTGCAGTACCCACGATGGCCCAGCGAGCGGCCTTCCTCCTCGTAGCGGACGAATCACCTACCGCGCTGGTGATCAGGCCACGCGCGGTGGCGGGCCAGGAGGCGGATGCGCGCCTCCGCTCCCGTCCTGCATCCGCCCTGGCCCCTATCTGACTCTCACCACCCCAGCTCAAACGCGCACAGGTTCGCCTCTGCCTCGCTGCCGTGGACTCCACTTCCCCGCCTCCGGCCGTCGGGCCGGGGCACACGCATCTCTGGAGGTCGATCATGTCCGAGCCCAACCGAGTTGTGCGGCTGCAGAACGCCGCCGACCTCATCGCGATCGTGCCGTACCTGCTGGGCTTCCACCCGGCGAGGAGCCTTGTCGCTCTTACGATCATTCCTCAGGAGGAGAACACTCCTGGATACGGTGGCCTTCGCAGCGTCGTCTGGATCGACCTCCCGGCCGATCGTGGCAACGCGCCGAACGTCGCGAACCGGCTCACCACACTGCTTGCAAAGGAGCCGCTCGGGTACGCGGTTCTCATCGGGTACGGTTCCGGTTCACAGGTCACACCAACGATGGACGCCGCCTCGGGCGCGCTCACCACGGCCGGGTTTGACCTACTAGAAGTGCTCCGGTGCGACGAAGGCCGGTACTGGTCCTACATTTGCACCGAACCCGCCTGCTGCCCGCCCGACGGCGTACCGTACGACATCACAGCCTCCCCGGCGGAGGCCCACGCGATCATGGAGGGGATGGTCGCACTGCCGGACCGCGGAGCCTTCGACGCCAGCCTGGATTGGATCGACGGCCCGCTCCGGGAAGCGATGCGGGAAGCCACAAGGACAGCCCGCGATCGCGCCGAAATGCTGCTCGCCACAAAGGATGGCCGATTCTGGTGGCAGGAGGGAACAGAGCGCATCAGCGCGGCGCTCGAACGCACCCAGGACGGCGACGACCTCACACCCGCCGATCTCGCATGGCTCGGCGTACTCCTCACCTCAAGGCTCATTCGCGACGCGGCCATGACCTACCTGGGGAAGTTCCCCGATCGGGTACACAGTCGGCTCTGGCACCTGCTCACGCGCATGGTGGAGCCCGAGTACGCCGCAGCACCGGCGACCTTGCTCGCGTACACCGCAGCACGGCGCGGAGAGTTGCCGCTGGCGCATCTCGCGACCTCCCGGGCTTTGAGCATCGATCCGGACTACCGGTTGGCGACCATGATCCGCTATGCGTTGACCAAGGGACTGACCCCGCCGAACTTCGCCGCCATCGACTGGGGCTCACGAGCGGAGCAGATGGCTTCCGAAGCGGAGATGAACTCCCCGCTGAGCCGCCCGATCCTGCCGGACGGGCGGTGAACGGCATGAGGTAAGCACGATGCGGCTCCGCCGCCGTGGTCGGCGTGATCGCGCACCTTCTGTCCATCCAAGCGGAGGTGGCACGGGAGATCGGCGATTTCCGGCTGATCGGTCCCCCCGAGCCGAGCCGCAACTGAGCCGGATGGCACGGCTACTGAGCCGAATCGACGTTTGCGCGAAGACACATCCGCTTTCGCAGTCCGTACACGCGGGAGAAGGCAGTAGCGCCGTCGCTCGGGTCCTCGCGGTCTGCGAGCGAACGGCCGAGCGGCTGGCGGGCACACCGTGGTGGACCAATGCCGATGTTCCCGCCTCGGAACTGCACATGACCTACCGTGCCACCAGCGAGGCCATCGACCTGTTGGCCGGTCACGCTGCTACCGGAGTCCTCACTGTCGCGGCGGTCGCCCCGGTTCTCCGGGCGGTCTGGACATTGGCCGACCTACGCAGGGTGGACCGTCCTACCGCCGAGGAGGCGGCAGTAGCGCTGGATCTGCGGAACGGCGGCGGTGCCCCGGCGTGAGCCGTGCGTGCCGTGGCGGAGTTCTCACCGCTCCCCACGGCACTGGACGCCATACGCTCAGGTGCGACGTCGGGTACCGCAATGGCGGCTGCTGTACGGTTTCGCTGACGCGGTGGGCGCGACGCCTTCCCCTCTGCCGATCGTGGCCCTGGACGGATATGGCGAATGAGAGCGGGTGAGCCGATGAATCAGGCGACCGCAGACCTGCTCTTCGACGTGGTCCGACGTCTGGAGCAGAGCATCATCGCCCGCGACTGCCCGGCGATTGTGGCAGTGGAGGGGCAGCGCAAGCTCGTACTGAGCGACTACGACTACCTGCGCGACCGGGACGCGTCCTCGGCCTTCGAGGAACGGGCGGCGGCGAAGGGCTGCGAGGTCGCCGCCGTACGCTGGGCCTTGGCCGTCCCTCAGGTATGGATTTTCAAGCCGCCGAGCACGATCGCCATGCGCGCCGTGTCCAACCATCCGCTCAGGGAAGGCGAGCAGGAAGCGATCACCTGGATGACCTTCGACCAGGCCGACGGCATCGACTACGGCCGCGTGGCCTACGTACGCCGCCCGAGCGGGGAACCGATGTTCGAGGAGCCGGAGATCTTCGAGGTGGGCATCCAGCCGAGCGAGGAGATGCCGGGCTATGTCCTGCTCCAAGCGTTCCTTGGCGCGGACGATTAGAGACGATACGAGGGCCGGCCCATGCGGACCGGCCCTCTGACCGGACTTCTATCTCTCTGACCAAAGAAAGGACGGAAGCGGTCTCGACCAGAGTATGCCTCCGTGCGCCCCTCGCGGACATGATCCGATCCCTAAGTTGCCCAACCGGAGATGTGCAGCACCGGTGCCCGGCTGCGGCGTGCTGTGCCTGCCAACAGCTGCGACCTGCGATGTGCCGCGGAGGACGTGGACATCGACTATTGACGGCGAGCAGCCCAGGAAGGCGGCGATCTCGGCGTGGGTCCATCCGCTGACAGGTTGGCGATCGCGTCCACAACGGTTCGCGCGGTGAAGGCATCTTCGGGACGGGCTTTGGAGGTGAGTGAGGCCCAAACGGCCGTGCCGGTCTCGATGTGATCTGCCCAATCACCGCCGGTGGTTCGTTGTGCTCGGGTCGCGGTCTTGTTCACCAGGTTGCGTGCCCCGGCACTACGCCCGGACGCGGGCCGCTACGGGCGGTTGCCGTCCAGGAAGTAGGCGATCGCCAGCAGCAGCGCCACGGCGGCGCCGAACCCTCCCGCGCCGGTCAGCATGGCGCCGGGCGCCGTGGTCCCGCCGATAAGGGCCAGTGTCCCGCCGGCGATGCCGATGAGCGCAGCGGCGAGGATGATGATCGCCATCCAGATGGCGCGGGGATTGCTCATCAGTCGTGTCCCTCCTGATCCCCTGCCCACGTTCGAGGCCGGGAGCGGATCGATGACCTTTCCGTGAGTTCCCTGGACGCGTCCGGTCCGAGGGCCTCTGAGCGCAGGTGGTCGAAGACCAGCGCATAGCCGTGGACCTGTAGCGGCTCTTCGACCCTGCGGGCGCTGTGCAGATGCTCCAGGTAGACGACGTCTTGGAACTCCGGGAGTCTCAGGTGGATGAACGAGCTGGTGTTGACCGGATGCTGGGCGTCCTGGGGGAGCGCTTGCACGCGGACATACGGCAGTTGACTGACCTCGATCAGTCTTTCGGTCTGCTCGCGCATCACCGTTGCGCCAACGAACTGACGCAACAGGGCCGACTCGTCGAGAACGCCCCAGGTGGTCGGCGGCTCCGGCTTGCTGATCAGCCGATGGTAAGCGGTGCCGTATGGTGGAGAGTGATCACTGGCGCCCGCAGTGCCACCATGTTCTGCCAGCATGCTTACCCCGCTGGCGAGCTGGTCCACGCTACCTAGTGTCGGACCTCCATGATCAGGCAGGGGAAGCACGAACCACATCAGCCCGACAGTTGCCAGGCACACTCCGGCCAGCGCGAACACCAGCGACACGGCACGGCGAGATCGCGAGCCCCGGCTACGCGGCGGCTCATTGTGAGGGACATGGACGCGGCGCGGAGGGGGCCGACCACTCTCCACTCAAAGGCACTGTGGCCCGGGTTCGACATAATTCGGCGCCCTGGAGGCACGGATTTGGTGTCTGAGCTGGGCGGATATGGGTGTGGCCCGCCTGGAGGCGTTTCTCTAGGCGGTCGGGTTTGTGCTGGTCAGCGGGCTGCGGGCTGGAGGTCGATGACCTGCGTGGGACGGGGGATGTCGAGCTTGGCCAGGAGATCGGTCTGTGGCTTGGTGAGGGCGGTGATCTGGCGGAACAAGCCTGCGGGGCCGGTGAAGGTGCCCAGGTGGAGCCGGTCGAGGTCGCGGCGGCAAGCGGGCCAGGTGCTGCCGGTGGTGGTCTCGATGATTCGGATGAGTAGCAGGGCGAGCCAGCACAGGATGACGTGGGCGCGGATGCGTTCTTCGAGCCGGTGATAGACCGGCCGCAGATCGATGATCT
>NZ_QMEY01000040.1 GCF_003315795.1 Spongiactinospora rosea | reverse complement strand
ATCGTGCCGTTCAGGCAACCCGCCGACGGCAACGTCCTCAGCGTCGGCAACCGCACCCGCAACGCCCTGCAGCGCGCGCTGCGCTGCCTGGGAGAACGCGGCTTCGCCCTCCTGACCGAACGCTGGACCGCTCTCCGGCACACCACACTCAGCCCCAGCCGGATCGGCGATCTCGTCCGCGCCGCCCTCGTCCTCGTCCATTTCGAACACCGCCGGATCAGCTGAAATTCAGTGAGAAAACGTCATTGGGTCGCAGCTCCTTCTGCGATCAAGGCCCCGCTCGGGCGTTGCGCCGCCCGAGCGGGGCCGTCTTTTGACGCAGGGCCATTTCAATGCAGTAATCGGCCTGCGTCGAGGCATAACGGCGTGGATACTGAGGGCGGAACCCTCTACACCTTTCCCGCTGAGGCAGGCGCGATGAAGACCAAGGCGAAACTTCCGGCGTGGGCCGCACGGTTGCGCGCCGCCCGCGAGGCCAAGGACTGGGGCCGGACCCGCCTGGCCCACGAGATGATCGCGATCGCCGAGCCGTACACGTTGCCCCCGGTGAAGTCGATCGTCGGCAGCATCCGGGGGCACGAGACGGGACGACACAAACCGAGCGACCCTTACCGCCCCTTGTACTGCCAGGTGTACCGCATACCCGATTCCAAGCTTTTCGGTGGGAGCCGTCCCAGTATGGAGGAGACGTCCGAGGGTACAGTCATATGGGATGCGAATAATGGAGATGACATGGAACGTCGCACGGCAATACAGATCCTGAGCGCGTTCGTACCCAGCCTCGCGCTTCCCCCTCTGACAGAAACGATCTTCGCCGGGGTGAACCGTGCGATTGGCGACCGCGCAGAAGCCGATCTCGCGGACTGGGAACAGATCATCCGCGATCACGAGATTCACGAGATCATTGCCGATTCCGTGACCAACATGGGCAACATCACGGCCGACATCATCGAAGTCGGCCGCATTCTCGATCGCACTCCGTCCGGCCCCTCGCGATCGGCGTACCTGCGGATCAGCTCTCAGCTCTCCCTCGCGCTCTATGACGCTCTCCTGGGCAAGAAGGACGCCACCGCCGCACGCGAGGCGATCCGTGCCGCCCGCCGCGCCGCCGACGCCTCCGGTGACCGCGACCTGGCGGTCTACATGCGCGCCCGAGAGGCGATGGGCCTCTACTGGCAGGGGCAGCCCGCCGAGATCGTCACCCGGGTCGCCAACCGGGCCATCCTCCTCGCCGAGGACAGGCCCTCAGCCGGACTCGCCTACGCGTGCAAGACGCGTACGTACGGCCTCGCAGCACAGGCCGCTAAGGGAACCGCCGATCCCCGCGAGGCGCGGCAGGCGTTGAACGACGTGTTCGACATGTTCGAGCGCCTGCCCGACCAGGTCCGCCAAGAGAAGATGACCTATAAGGGATTCCCCGAAAGCCAGCTCAGGTTCAATGAGGCGTGGGTCAGCGCCCTGATCGGAGACACCACCGCGTCCTACCGCGCGGCCGACGCGGCCATCGCCGCGTTCCCATCCCAGCGCGTGTACGCGATCGCCAACTGCCGATCCATGCAAGCACTCACCCTGGTCCGCGAAGGCCACATCACCGAAGGACTCGACCACGCCCTCTCCACAGCCCCCGGCCTTCCAGTGACCGCGGCCCGCCGCCTGATCACCGGCCACATCCTCGACTCCCTCCCCGCCCAGGCCCGCAAACTCCCCGCCGCCCAAGAACTCCGCACCCTGACGGCCGCCGCCTGACCTTCCACAACGGCAACCGGCAGCCCCCAGGATGGCGACATCACTTATTGTGCTGGTAAAGTCACCCTAAGCCACGGGGATCGCGATGCCCGAGATTCCCGGAGGCGATCCGAGCACGACAGGAGCGCGAGAACGGGGCCTTTCGATGACCGTTGACGACGAGCGGCAGGCGGCGGCTGGAGCGGCGGCGAAGGCGCCGCCGACGCCGGAGTTCGGGCCGCAGATCGACGGCTACCAGCCCATGCAGGGCCAGACCGACTGTGATCCGACCGCCAAGCCCGGCGTGGTGGAGATCCGCGACCTGCTGCGGGCCACGTACGGACGCCCTGATCTGGGCATCAGCCGCGCCTGCGGGGTCCGCGGCCAGAGCGAGCACAAGGAGGGCCGCGCCCTCGACTACCCCTTTAATGCCAACGACGCCAATCAGCGCGCCGAAGGCGACGCCCTGGTCAACTGGATGCTGGCGACGGACCAATGGGGCAACAAGCACGCCATTCTCCGCCGCATGGGCATCATGTACGTGATCTGGAACCGCCGCATCTGGGCCACCAACACCAAGGCATGGACGGCCTACTCCGGCTCCAGCCCGCACACCGACCACGTCCACATCAGCTTCGGCTGGCCCGGCGCGCGCAAGCAGACCACCTGGTGGACAGGCAGGGGCTCGGGCCTCGGCGGTCCGGAGATGGTGCTGTTCCCGGACGGGCGGATCGGTTCCTACGCGGTGCAGCCGGGCGGGCACCTGCACGGCCGGGGCCAGAAGAAGCCCGGGGGTCTGTTCACCCCGTGGGAGCGGCTGACCAGCGGCGGCAACTGCGTGGGCAGTCCGAGTGTGCTCCAGTTCGCGGACGGCACCGTGGGCGCTTACGTCCGCTCCGTCCTCGGCACGGTGATGGGTACGGGCAACGCGAACGGTCCCGGCAGCGCCTTCGGGCCATGGCAGCAGACCTCCCCGGCCGGAGCGATGCGGGTGAGCGGCGATCCGGCCATGGTGCTGAACACTG
The DNA here is from genome assembly GCF_003315795.1 of Spongiactinospora rosea. Taxonomy (GTDB): domain Bacteria; phylum Actinomycetota; class Actinomycetes; order Streptosporangiales; family Streptosporangiaceae; genus Spongiactinospora; species Spongiactinospora rosea. The sequence goes on along the minus strand of NZ_QMEY01000040.1, from coordinate 48,232 downwards.
ATGGCACGGTCACCACGTACGCCGTGCTCGCGGACGGCAGCCTGAACCGGCAGAGCCAGAAGCAGCCCGGTGGGGCCTTCGATGCCGCCTGGACCCGGCTGGACGGCGGCTCATTCGTCGGCAGGCCGGCCGTCGTCCGGTTCTCCGGCGGCGGCACCGGCCTTTATGTCCGCACGCCGAGCGGCACCCTCATCGGCACCAGCGATTCCGGGCCCGGTACCGCCTTCGGCCCCTGGCAGCAGACCTCTCCCGGCGGCGGGGCCATGGCCGTCGCGGGCGATCCCGAGGTCATCCTGGCCGCCGACGGCACCCTCCACACCTACGTCGTGCTCGCCGACGGAAGCCTGAACGCTCAGGGGCAGAAGAAGCCCGGAGGGCTGTTCGAGCAGGCGTGGAGGAGGCTGAGCGACGGTGGCATGTTCACCGGAAGACCTTCCGTCCTCCAGTTCCGTGACGGCACGGTCGGCGTCTACGTCCGCGGCCGGGACGGAAACTTCTGGGCGACCGGCAACGCCAACGGCCCCGGCAGCGCCTTCGGCCCTTGGCACACCGTCTGACGGAAGCCCGACTCGCAGGCCCAGGTTCCGGAAGGCGCGCTGCGGGTACGGGCAGATCGTCACCCCGCCTGGCATGGGCCCACATGCCCATGGAGGCTCGTCGCCCGCCATGGATCGGAGTCCCCATGCCCGAGCACCCATCCGATCGCGCGCCCGGCCCGATGTACGGCGGGCCCTTCCTGACGGTCCACCTTGACCACCGCGACACCACCCGCAGCGTCCTGGCCGTGGACGGCGCACTCGACATCGCCACCGCTCCACTGCTGGTGTCGACCATGTCCAAGGTGACCGCCGCCGGCCGGAAACACCTCACCGTGGAGACCGGCGGCCTCACCTTCTGCGACGTCGCCGGCGCACGCGGCCTCCTGGCCAGCCAGCAACACCTGGCCGCCCACGGCCTGACCATGGACCTGGCCAACGTCCCCCGCGCCCTGCGGCGAACCCTGGCCCTCACCGGCCTGCTGACAGCCTTCCACCTGCTCCCCGACTGACCGCCCGTCCGGGTCCACGCCCTCGCCGAAGCGAAATCTCCAGCCCACCCTGCCTGCTCAGTGCCGCGGGAGCGCTACGTGGTCGCCCTCATGATCTGGACAGGGGGCTCGGAGCGCTGGGTCAATGAGTATGTAGTACGTACTAGCGTTATGGTGACCTCATGAGCCCCAGCAGCTACCACGAGGTCGCGGAGGCCATCCGCACGGCCATCCACACCGGCGTCTACCCCCGCGGCACCCTACTGCCCACCGAAGAGCAACTCGCCGAAGAACTCGCCGTCCACCGCGCCACCGTCAACCGGGCGCTCACGATCCTCAAGAACGAAGGGCTCGTACGCGTGGAAAGAGGCGTCGGCACCCGGGTACACGAACTACCGCCGATCCTGCGCGACGCCGCCGTCCGGCACAGCCGCGAACATCGCGAACGCGGCGGGGCCCGTGGCGCGCTCGCCTCCGAGCTCGTCGAACGCGGCTACCAACTGGACTCCGACAACACCATCGGACCCGGCCGGCCCCCCGAGCACGTCGCAGACCTCCTCGGCGTCGCCCCTGACGCCGACAGCGTCATCATCCGCGCCCGCCGTATGCGCGCCGACGGCGTACCGATCCAGATCGTCACCAGCTACATCCCGCGCACGATCGCCGACGGCACGCCCATCGCCGAACAAGACCCGGGCGCCGGCGGGATCAGCAGCCGCCTGGCCGAACTCGGCCATGCTCAGGCCGAGATCGAAGAGCGCATCCGCGTACGACCACCCCTGCCCGAGGAACGCAGGTTCCTGCGCATGAGCAGCGAGCAGTGGGTCTATGACATCGTCCACATCGGCTGGACCGCCGACGATCGAGCGGTGAAGGTCAACACCTACATTCTGCCGATCTACCAGTGGGACCTGCGCTACCGCTACCGCATCGACCCAGCTTGACGATGACAAGGGTAATGGCTAGGCACCACGACGCGCGCGAAAGGCCGGATGTGGTCCCCGGCCGATGACGGACCTCCGGCTGGAGCCGGCTTGCCGTAAAGAAGACAAGCCACAACACACGGCACACGACCAACGCCAACGTCGGGCGCAGCCCGACTCTGGGAAAGCGTCCGGACGCAGCAAGGGCCGGGGTCGCCGTGCGGCATAGCGCCTTCAGCCAGCGGCCACGCGGAAGCCGATGTTGCCCGCTGAACTGTCCGGTGTGTTGGAGGACCGCGCGGCGACGCGATAGCGATTGCAGTACGACTCGTGGCACATGTACGAACCACCCCGCATGACCTTGGCGGTGCCCTCAGGCGGCCCGGCCGGATTCTCGCGGGGCCCGGTGCGGTGGAAGTCGGCGCTGAACCAGTCGGCGCACCATTCCCAGACATTGCCGACGACGTTGTAGAGGCCGTACCCATTGGGCCGGAACGACTTCGCCGGGGCGGTGCCGAGGTGACCGTCCTCGCCGGTGTTGAGCATCGGGAAATCGCCCTGCCAGACATTGCACAGATGCCGCCCGCCCGGCGTCAGTTCGTCCCCCCACGGGTAACGACGTCGCTCCAACCCGCCCCGCGCGGCGTACTCCCACTCCGCCTCGGTCGGCAGCCGCGTCCCCGACCATTCGCAGTAGGCCCGCGCGTCGTTCCACGAGACGTGCACGACCGGGTGATGCTGCCTGGGGGTGATCGACGAGCCGGGCCCCTCGGGCCGTTTCCAGCAGGCGCCGGCCACCGCGCGCCACCAGGGTGCGGCATGCACGACCTGCGCGGCCGGCGCGTTCTCCGCGTTGAGGAAGCCCGCGAAGACGAAGGAGAAACCGAAGCCCTCGGCCTCGGTGCGGTATCCGGTGGCCTTGACGAATGCGGCGAAGCGAGCGTTGGTCACGGCCGTCGCCTCGATTCGGAAGGGGCGTAGCTCGATCCTCCTGATCGGCCCTTCCCCGTCGGCACGGTAGCCGTCCCCGTCTTCCGCGCCCATCAGGAATGACCCTCCCGGAAGCCGGATCATGCTCTCGTGGCGGTGGGATGCGGCGGGCGGCCGTACCGGCACGGTCGCCAGAGCGGTCGGCTGCTCGCGGCCGGGGCCGCAGCAGGGGTCGGCCATAGGGCCTCCTCTCGGAAGTGGCCGCGGCCCGCGCCGGTGGGAGGGGGACGGGCCGCGGCCTCGGTGTCAGCTCTGGCGGTCGGCGGCGAGCCGGGCGGCCAGCGTGGGGATGCCCAGGTTCTGCTCGTCGGCCGGGGTCGCCTGATAGAGCCTGTTGGTGAGCTGGTAGGGGTCGTTGACGAGGTCGTAGTACTCGCGGAAGGTGACCTGCCCGGTGCCGGAGACCCTGCCGCTCGTGTCGGTGTGCAGGTCGTAGTACTCGACGTACTGCCTGTTCCTGGCCACGAACGAGGCCCAGCTGTCCTTGACGCCCGCGGTGCCCTGCTTCCACCACTCGATCAGCAGATGATCGCGGTCGAACGCGGACAGCAGCGACTCGCCGTCGTGCGGGGTGCCCGGGATGATCCCGGCCGCGGCGAGGATGGTGGGCGCGATGTCGATGTTGGCGACGATGCGGTTGTCGGTGGTCCCGCCGCCCAGGCCGCCGGCGGGCCAGGACAGGTAGAACGGCACCTCGTGGGCGGGCGAGTACGGTGTCCCCTTCCCGAGCAGCCCATGGTCGGCCCACTGGAACCCGTTGTCGCCGATGTAGATGACCAGCGTGTTGTCGAGCTGCCCGATGGCCGCCAGCTTGTCGCGGAACGCCTGGACCGCGTCATCCACGGACAGCAGGGTCCGCAGTTGCCGGGTGCGCACCGCCCGGCCGTCGGCCAGGGTGTTGGTCGCGTTCTGGACATACGCGGGCTTGTCGCTCCGGTCGGCCTCCGGGACCGAGGGACGGCCGTTCCAGGCCGGCACCACCGTGTCGGCGTACTGCGCGGCGGGCGTGTTGGGCTCGTGCGAGGCGTACGGGGTGACGTAGGCGAACCACGGGCGGGTGTCGGTGCGGGCCCGCTCCAGGAAGGCCAGCGTGCGGTTTCTGATGATGTTCGTGGTGTAGCCGTTGATCGTCTGGACGGTGCCGTTGACGTTCCACTGGCGGTCGACGTATCCGGGCTGTAACAGTGCCCATTCCTCGAAGTGCGGCGGGGCATCGGCAAGGGGCCAGGAGTTGAGGTATTTGCCGAACAACCCGGTGCGGTACCCCGCCTGCTTGAGGTGGCGCTGCACGGTGGTGCTCTGGTCGAGGCTCAGCGAGGCCGCGTTGTTGCGTACGCCGTGGTTGTGGGCATAGCGGCCGGAGAAGATCGATGACCGCGAGGGCGCGCACAGCGGGGTCGTGACATGACCGTTGGAGAATGTCACGCCCTGCCCGCCGAGCCAGTTGATGGTCTTCTGGATCGCCCAGTTGGTCTGCTTGGGCTGATCGTCGGTGACGATCAGCAACACGTTCGGACGCGCGGCCGAGGAGGCCACCCCGGTGAATCCCGGAATCGCCGGCGACGTGGCCGCCACCGCCGCCGCGGCCGTCGCGGCCGATCCGGTCAGAAAACGCCGCCGACTGACCCCGGCCCCTTCGATAACGCGCCCTGTTCGTCCACCACTCATGCTGTTCCAGCTCCTTTCGCTGGCGGCAAGGTGCCGCCTTCGGGGAAATGGCGAAGGTCTGATAAGTGCCATTAAGGCCGAAGGCGAACAGAACAGGCGACATGAGGACTCGGCGAAAAATGGATGCTGCCAAAACTGGAGCCCGACGCCCTGAACTGCGACCGGCTAGGGAGTGACGAATGGACAGAGTGCGCTCGCCTGCCGCTTGAAATCAACGTGCAGACGAGCCACCAGAAGCAGGCCCGATGTCATGGTGCAACGTTAATGAACTATCCGTGATCGCGTCAATACCATCGGTCGGCCCGTTTTTCCGGGCGACGCGGAGCATGAAATCACGAGTAGCGAATCGTGCGATCGGAATGCCATTCAGCGCACACGGAATGCCCGAATTCATCGAACACCCGGACCGGCGGGAGCACTCACCGCCGACAGGCATCTCAAATCCCACTAAAACGATAGGAATACAAGGGCTCCTTGTCAACACCGCCGATCAGGTCGCCAGCGGCTCCCGTACCGCCATGGCCCCCGCCTCCACCGCGCCGGGCCGGAGCCGCGACCCCAGGCCAGAGCCCACGCCGGGACCGGGGAACCCGCCCGCGGCCTGGATGGTCACGATGCCGGTGGAGCCAGAGGTCAATGACCGGGAGCCGCCAGGCAACCACCGTCACTGATGTAGCCCCCCACCTCCACCTCCGACTCACGCTCGTCGTAAAAGCCGGTCACGCATCCTCCCGGCAATTCGATGGCGAACACCACCGCCGAGCGCGCGCCTCCCGCCCTGATGACGACGTTCGTCCCCGGCGGGGCCACCGCTCGTACCACCTTCGCCACATGGACCTCGCCGTACAGTCTCCGCTCACGCAGGTCGGCGAGTCCGCCCCGCAGCGCCTCGGCCACGGGCTCGCCCTCCGCAGCCGCCTCAGAAGAAAGCGGGGCCCGCTGGCGATATGCCTTATTTTCCGCGTGCTTCTGCTCCCAGGACGGCATCGTCACGCAAGGGCCGGGCATCGGCCCCTCAACGGCTTCCGGGCAGGGAAGCAAGGGTGATGGCGACGGCGACACTGCCTGCTGCTCGGCTCCCTGCACCCGCACCACACCACAGCCACCCAGGGTGGATAAGAGCAGCACGGCGACAAGTGCGATCGAGATCCTCATTCCTCTAACAGTCCGGTACGACGCGCCGGGACACAAGCCGCGTCAGCGGGCAGAACCACCGCTCACGGAAGGAAGAGAGCATGGATTTCCTGGTACGTGTCGACGGGGCCCGCGCCTACGAGTTCCCCGCCGTCGAGAGCGCGGCACTGATCGAACGGGAAAAGGCCCGGGGGCGCGAACTCATGGCCGCGGGGACGATCCGCCACTTCTGGCGCATCCTGGGCCGCCCGCGCCAACATCGGCATCTGGCCGGCCGCCGACGCCGACGACCAGCCTGCCGATCCGGCCGTACGCCGACATCGAGGTCACCCCGCCGGCCCGCCACCTGGAGACCGCGGCATCCTGAACCGGCGTACCCGCCCTGGCGGGCCAGCCGCCGTCCCGGGAGATGGCGGTATCCGGCTTTCCGTCCGATCGAGTTGCGAAGATCGAAAAGTACGCCGAACCGCACCCCGGACGCGCGCGACCACGGGCGGGCGGCGGCGGGCACCGGGCTCCGCCGTATGGACTCCCGGCCCGCGCCGCAGGCTCCGGTCAGGACGAGAGCCGCCGGCTCACGCCCTCCACGATCCCCGGCCAGACCTGCTGAAAGCGAAGGCCGAGCGGAGCCGACTCCCGGCCGCCTGCCACTCCGTGATCGCCGCCGCGCCGCCGCCCCCGGTGAATGGCGGCCGGGGCCTGATACGAGCGCACAGCCATGAACGCGACGTCGTATTCCGCGTTCTCGGTAGGACCTGACCAGTTCCTCGCCGATCATCAATGGAGGCGAGGCTTACCGGCAATAGCCCCGAATACCGCCTTCACCCACCTTGCCACAACAGGGCCATACTCAGGTGAACGGACGCACCGGGGCGGCCGAGCATCTCGGTCAGTGGCAGCGTAGGTCGAATCCGGCCTCGTGGCCCCCGTCGAAGAATTCCACGATGACGCCTTTGAAGCCCTCCCGCCATGATCCGCTCGGGTTGACGTACACGGTGCCGGAAAGCTTGGCCCCATCGACTCCCTCGACCGTGACGAACTCGTAGTAGCGTGCGATCTCGGCGTCGGGCAGCTTGGTGACAAGGGCCAGATGGACCAGATAATCGCAGTGATTGCCATTGCCCTCCAGCAGTCTCACCTCACGCGCCTCGGCCCGCAGGTCATGCTCGGTGCGAGGCGGAAGCGGAACCATCCTCACCCGCTCGCTCAGCCGGGCCAGGTTCTCATCGTTTCGCCACTGTGGAACCCTGAACACCACGGTGTGGGCCACCATCAGTGCAAGAACCGCCACGCAAACGAAGAACGGCCACCTGCGCCGCCGCTTCGGTAACGCCTCCGGGACCGCTCGGGTCAGCAGCATGCCACTCTCCAGAACCTCGACGGATGATCACCGTCCAGCACCACGGAACAATAGCGTTCACCGAACGGGATTCGCCGGTTCAGCCGGGGACGTTCATGCGCTGGGTGCCGATCACCGAGAGCAGCCGCAGTGCCTCCGCGGCCGGGGAGTCCGGGTCGGCCGTGTAGATCACGACTCGCTGGTCCCGGTCGGATATGTCCAGTATGTGGCAGTTCAGGGTGATGGGGCCCACCAGCGGATGGTGCAGGGTCTTGCGCAGGCTCGACCGGGGGGACACGTCGTGCGAGGCCCACACCCGGGCGAACTCCGCGCTACCGGCCAACAGTTCCGATACCAGCTCGTCCACCTCGGCGGCGCCGGGGTAGCGGGCGGCGGCGGCACGTAGCCGCCGGGCCGCCTCATGGGCGAACACGACCCTGTCGTCCTCTGCCAGGATGGGCGCCCGGGCCCCCTCCAGGCGCAGCCCGAGGAAGGCATGCCGGACCAGGTTGCGGTCGCGTGGGGACAGTGCGGAGAAGTCCGCCATCAAAGCGGCCGCCAGGTCGTTCCAGGCGATCACCTCGTAGGTCGCGGACAGCACGAACACGGCGGCCTGCGGCAGCCGGTCCAGCAGGTCGAGGGTGTCGCGGTGGACCTCGCGGCACGGACCGGGCGGCGGGCCCGGCGGCGCGCCGGCCAGGTGGTGCAGGTGGTCGCGTTCGGCGTCCGAGAGGCGCAGCGCCCTGGTCAGCGCGGCCAGCACCTCGCGGGACGGGCGCGGGGCACGGGCCTGTTCGAGGCGCGTGTAGTACTCGGTCGAGATGTATGCGAGCTGGGCCACCTCCTCACGTCGCAGCCCAGGAGTACGACGCCGCCGCCCGGCCGGGAGACCCACGTCGGCGGTGGAAATCCGCTCCCGCCTGCTGCGCAGGAAAGCGGCCGTTCCTGTTTGTCCACACGCCCAGTGTGCGCGGCCGGTGCCGTGCTCAGCCAGGTATCGCCGGTACCTGGGTGAGCCACGTACCCGGGGCTAGCCTCGGTTTCATGATCAATGGCAAGAACATGGGCCTGCTGGCCGGCAAGATCGCCTTCATCACCGGTGCCGGGCGCGGCATCGGCGCCGCCGCGGCGCGGCTGTTCGCCCGGGAGGGCGCCACGGTCCTGCTGGCCGCCCGGACCGAGGGTCCGCTCAAGGCGGTGGTCGAGGAGATCCGCGCGATGGGCGGCGTCGCCGACCACGTCCTGTGCGACCTGGCCGACCCGCCCGGCGTCCGCGCCGCGGTGCACCGGGCCGTGGAGCTGTACGGGAGGCTCGACATCGCCTTCAACAACGGCGCGACGGCGGTGCCCCCGGCACCGATGGATCAGATGCCGGAGGCCGACTTCGACCTCATGTACACCGTGAACCTCAAAGGACAGTGGATCGCCATGTCCGCCGAGGTGGCCGCCATCCGGGCCACCGCCGGGACCGGGGCCATCGTCAACACCTCCACCGTCGGCAGCTGGGGACCGAACGCCACGCTGCCCGCCTACGGCGCGATGAAGCGGGCGCTCAACAGCCTCACCGAGTCCGCCGCCGCCACCTACGGCCCGGAGGGCATCCGGGTCAACGGGATCGCCCCCGGCACCACACTGACCGAGATGGTCCGTGCCTGGGAGGCCGCCTCGCCCGGCATCGTCGAGAAGCTCAACGCCCGCACTGCACTTCGCCGCGCGGCCGAGCCCGAGGAGATCGCCGAGGCCGCCGCCTGGCTGCTCAGCGATCGCTCCTCCTACGTGACGGGAGCGGTGCTGCGAGTGGACGGCGGCATGAGCTGAGCCGGAACAGCGGCCGGTCAACTGCGGCTGCTCACCTTCGCGCGTGCCGAAGCGCGCGAATGATCAGAGCCGCCTTGTCCACGGTGCTCACCGGTGCCCGAGGCGGCGGCTTCAGCCGCCTTGAGGGTCATCCCGCACATCACCCGGCGCGGGATCGAGTCCAGCCGATGTTGAGCTTGCTCCACTTTGGCGGACACCAACGATGTGGTGGTCAGGCCGCGATGACGGCCTCGAAGTCGGCCTGGCGTGCCCATTGCCGCACCGAGGTCTCGGTCAGATCGAAGTCGCGGGCGACCTCGCTGATCGATCGGTCCCCCCGCCGGCACAGCTCGACGATCTCTGCCCTGAACTCCCGTGTGAACGACGGCCGCGGGCGTGGTTTCTTCTTCGCCATGTTCTCCATCATGGACATCTTTCCGGGGGTGAGCCCCTGATCTGGGATGTCCGTCAAACCGGAGCAAGCCCAGTTCGCCGAGCGCGCGGTCATCCTCGTGACCGGTGCTGGGGTACCACAACGCACGAGAAAGACCGGGCAGGGTGACCGACGGGCGACGGGCCTCCGCCTGGAGAAGGCTTGCGTACCAGAACCGAGACGAAGGCCGGAACACACCTTGGAACGCGCCCCAAGGCAGATCGCTCAGCATGAGCAGTACGACAGCAGGAACCGTACGCCAGCGACGCGTTCATCGCCAGGCACAGCGACCGGCCGACCACGGGCCGCCAGGTGAAAGGCGGTCCGCCGTGCAACACCAAGGCCAGAAAACACGGCACTCGACAAGCACCAACGTCGGGCGAAGCCCGACACCGGGAAAACGACCGAGCGCAGCGAAGGCCACGCCTTTTCACCTGCACGAATGGGAGGCCCGCGATGGTCTAGGCAGGCTGTTTTAGCCGGTGCTGGAACGACGCGGGACCACGACTCACGCGAAAGACCGGACACGATGACCGGCCCACGACGGACCTGCGGCTGGAAGGCGGCTTGCCGTACAGAAGACAGAAGACCGGCCCCGGACGCACGGCATATGAGCAGCGGCGACGTCGGGCGAAGCCCGACACCGGGAAAACGACCGAGCGCAGCGAGGGCCACGCCCTTCGCCTACGCAAAGTGGAGGCCCAAGGGCTTGGTGGGGCTGTTTTGGCTGGTGCTGGAACGGCGAACCACAACCACATAGAACGGGATCATGGGGCTGACCTGCGGTTCTATCGTGACACGGGGCTAAGTTCCGCCTGTTGGCCCGTGACTGGCCCGTGAAGTTCAGGCGCGTTTCCGCTGGTCGCGGAGGTGATCGAATGCAGGTCTAGCAGTGCTTCTATCGCGGTGTTGGCCGCTTCCCTGCCGTCATCGATCCAATGAGCGTAGGTCACGAGAAGCATTTTGATGCTGTGGCCGAGCCGCCGGGCTATCTCTGCGAGGTCCACGCGAGCCTTCAGCAGGACTGAGGCGTTGGCGTGCCGCAGATCGTATGGACGCTGGGCGACCGGCGAGGCGGCCTCAGCCGCGCTCAGAGCATCCCTACGCGCTCGCTTCCAGACGCACCGGTAGGTGTTGCCCTTGAGGATCGCCTTGTCCGGACCGTCATAGAACACCCTGCCGTCGGGCGCAGGAGGGAATTGGGCGATGTGAGCGCGCAGGATGCGGACCAGGACCGGCGGGATGGGCACCAGTCGCACCGCCGTTTCGTGCCGGTGCTTCAGGCCCCGCTGATCATGTAGCTGACCATCATCGGTCCACAGCTTCCCGACTGTAGGAGCCGCCCCCGTGAGTGTCAGCAGGCCCCAGCCGGCCTCTGGGAGGTCGCAGGCGATGTTCTTCAGCGCCAGGCATTCCGAAGGGCGCAGGCCCGCGTAGTACATGGTCGCGAAGAAGGCGAAGAGGTGCGGGCCGCGTGACGGCACCTTAGTTGTCTTTGGCTGCTTGAGGTCCCGCACGGCGCTGAGGAGCCGTACCGCCTGTTCCATGCTGGGAACTCTCACAGGTGAGACCTCTACATCCCCTTGACGGTGATGTGCGCCCCGGATACCTGCCAGGGTGTTTATCTTTATGATCTTTGTGCTGACCGCGTAGTCGAGCATGCTGTGCAGCACGCCCCGCCGACGCCGAAGAGTGCTCGTGCTCGCCTTACGTCCGTCAGCCAACTTGCCGAGCTTGGCCAGGGCATCGCGCACTTGGTCGATCTCGGCAAGGTCGGTTACCGGCAAGGTATGCGCTTTCAGCCAGGCCAGTGCATCAGCGATCTCTGCCGGCGGTGTCTCCGCGCGCCCCGGGCAGAACGCCCATTGCTTGAGCGCGGCCCGCAAGACCTTCAGCCCTGGCCGGCTCCTACGCGCTTTCGGGGAATTGCTCAGCATCGCAAGAATCGTGACTTCGGAGAGGTCGCTTGCGATGGACTTCCGGGTATTGGGAGCGAGGTCGCCCCAGACCTTTCCCACCCACTTAACACCGAGCGAGAACCAGTCAGCCTCGATGCGCCCCCACGCGGCAGGCTGACCTGTCCGAAGGTCCCATTCGGTCGAGATGTCCTTAGCCGCTTCGGTCAGGTCCGACTGAAAGCGCTGAGCGAGCGTCTTTGTCTTGAACGACACCGAGTGTTCCCGCCCGGCGAGAACCCACCGCAGCTCGTAGGGACGCCTACGCCCCTTTCGATTACGTATCTCCCAGAACCGCAGGTCAAGCGGCTTCTTGCCCATGATCGCCCTTTCGTCGATGAATGTCCTACGCTTCCCGATTTTTAGGGCTGCCGCTAGGCGGAATCAATCTTTGCCCTACGCGAAGCCCTTTTCCCTTTCCTCCAACCATTGTAGGTAATCTGACCGGCGAAATCTACGCGATCCGTTTGGAAGCTTAATTGACCTAGGCCCCCGACCAGTATTCAGCCACTTGTACAGCGTCGAGCGAGGCACTTTGAGGCAGCGCCGCAGGTCATCGATCGTCATAAGATCATCATCGGTCATATTCTGCCGCCCCCCGAAGAATTCACCCGTAGCGCCGAAGCGCATATTTGCGCCATTCTCCGAACCATTCCGCAGCACTTTAAAGAACCCGGCCTACCGCAGTGCGCCGAGTACCGCCGCCCCCACATCAGCCGGCACGCGCCGGTCCCCCTGCATGATCATCTCCGTAGAGGTCACCCTGCATCTACCGGTTCCGGACCCACCCGCCGCCCCCACCACCCTTCGGGCGGTAGCCCCGCCTTCGGCGAGAAGTGGAGCCTTACGGCACGCCTTTCTTTAGGCGACCCTCGCCGTAGCCCCGCCCCGCCGTTGCGCGCTGACCGGTCACTCCCCACGCCCTACGTGACCGGTCAGAGCCCATCTCCCTGCTACGGCCTTACCCGCCTACCAGCGAGCCCGCCGCCGCCGCTCCGCCGAACTCTCCCACTCCCGATGTCCCCGCATCGTGAACCAGCAGAAGACCCCCAGCCAGCACAGCGCCAGGAGGATCAGCGTCAGATCGTTCAAGAACACCGCAACCCCTTCCGTGCCTAGTGACCCGTTCCGACTGCCGCCTACTGGTGTCGCCGACGCTCCTGATAGCGCTGCCACTTGGCCCGGCCTCGCTGCCGGACCAGGTCCCACATCAAGCTCGTGACCGATACCACGACGCCCACGGCGATGATGATTGCGATCACCATGTTGATGTTGATCGTGATCGTGACGGTGATCTCCGGCCAGTCACTCACTTCCGCCCCCGTACGTCGGAGACCTCTCGACCCGGGCGAGCCGCAGCCGTCAGCCCGGTTTCCTCGTCATAGCCTGCCCGGGCAGCGAACCGGCCTGCGACATCCCCGAACAGCACCCCCCAGGCCAGCCCCGCCCACAACGCCACCCGGGCGATGCGGACTCTGACCGGCAGATCGACGAGCAATCCGGCACTGACCCGCACCGTCAGGCCCGGAACACGAACACGCGCTTCCACTCTTTGCCCTCCTTTGCTTGCGATCTTCACCGTCTCCCCGACAGGGCCGCGTCTCCTGACTGACTGGCCTGATCACTCTCGCTAGGACCAGGCCCCCGGCACCCAACGTCGCCACCGGCCTCCGCACTCTGCATGGCAACGTGCGATCTTCGGCGTTCGGCTACCAGCCGCAGCAACCGGACACGCAGCGGTCCCAGCTCCGCGCCGCTGATCTGCTCCCACGAGTACCGGCCTGCCGTCGCCGTCGCCTCGTCCGCCGTGATCCCCAGTGCTTCCATCACCCAGGCCCGCCGTTCTCGGCGATGCTCTCCCAGCGTGCGCCCCGACCATTTACGCGACACCAGCACACGCCGCCCGCCATATCCCAGGTGAGTCGGCGAGTGCGCCTTTCCCCGGCACCGGCCAGGCACCATATCCGGTTTTGCGTCCTTCGGCTGAACGCCGTATCGCAACCAATTCGCGCACCGAGGCGAACACGGCTCAAAGCGCAGCGATTCGACCAGACGCGCCGCATGCCGGCGTCGAGCCGCGTTGTCCGCCCCGCCCTTTCCCGTCGAAGCGTCGAGGCTTTTGGTCAGGTACTTCGCCAGATGTCGAACCCGCTGGTCAGCATCCGGCGACCCGGCCAGGACACCCTGAATATCCATCTGCTTGCCGAAGCTCACCACATGCAACGGGGTGGCCGCGTCATCCGCTCCTAGGCTGTCAAGTGCCTCATCCCACGTCGGCAGGACCGCCCCCGCCGAGTCAACATACCCGACCCCATCGACCCATTCCGGCAGGGTCTCGCCCTCGTATGCCGGCACATCAGTAGATGGCCACCACACCTGATGGTAGGTCGCCGCCACCACCCGCCGAATCTCGGCCCGGGGGATCGTCCCGCGGATCGCGAGATGCAAATGCGGAGCAAGCCGCTTCTGATATTCCACGCTCGCGAAATATTGAACCTCAAACCCGGCGACTCTGCGAAGGTTCTGAACAAAGCGATCCACCAGTTTCGAGAAATGCAATGCGCCCCGAGCCGCCGCCGAATAGTCGTACGTCTCCGGATCGACAGGCACCCCGTCACGCACCCGGCCATACGATGGCAGCGTGAGCGTGACGAACAGCGATGGACGGTAGACCTTCCCGTCTGGCGCGGCGTAGGTCCGCCCTACTGTCGTCGCCGCCATCACCCGACGTGGCAGGTTGGGAGCGTCCTGCCGACGCCGTGTTGACCTCACCCGCCGATCTGACGGCCCGGACGTGCGACCGATCACGCTCGCCGGAATGCCAGCCGCCCGCATCTCCTCTTCCACACCGGCAATGGCCGCCGCCCAGTCGGAGACGTCTTCTCCCGCCGCCTCCATCGCGTCCCGTCGAGCCCGCAAGTCGGCCCGGAACTCCACGAGCCATTGCTGTCCCTCGTTCAGCAACGCCGGCTCAGGTTCCGCCTCCAGGTGCCAACCCTCGCGGCATTGCGCCATCCGTGCCTGACGATTCCTCTTCGCGCACGGCGGGCACTTCGCTTCCAGCCGCGCCCCGCAGGCGACCTCTACCACCCGAGACGTTCCAGCCTTCGCATCGTGAACCCGGAACGCCAAGGGCCGGATGCAAACCCCGGCCTCTTGGGCCAGCTTTTCCGCGACCTCCAGTGGCACCGATCGCATGTCCAGCCCCCGGCCTCCGGTCACGTGCGCCCCTTCCGTTTCTGCTGTGATCAGCAACAGGTCATCTCTTGCCGTGCCAGTGCCGACAGCCGTGCGCCCCCTAGCGGGAGTGGCCTACGGCCATGCGCTGCCAGCATCCGCCGCTCACGCGTACGACCCGCGCTCTACCGGCTCGCCGTCAGCCGCCCCGTCCACCGGCCGCTGGCCCGGTGCCTCGTTCGCCTCTTCCAGTTCCGTTTCCTGGTCGCCGTCGAACAGCGCCCGCACCCGCACCCCGCAGTTCCGGCACTCCACCACCCCGGCCGGCACATCGTGGTAGAGCACTTCCAGCTCCCCGCAGGCCGCGCACCGCAACCCGTCCAGCCGTTCACTGCGCACCTATGACTCCCCCATCGAGAAGGCCGCTTCCATTTCCTTGATCTCCGCATTCGACACATATGCCGCGCGGACCCTGATCGGTTGCGGCGCGTTCTCCAGCCGCACGTACGCCTCACCCGCCCCGACACTCGGGTCACTTTCGCTACGTGGGATCTGGTCGGCCAGCGCGCCGCGATCCCGAGCCCCATCGCCCAGGACCATGTCAACTTGCTCCGCTTCATCGAGCCGCAGGGCGATCCTGTCGGGGAACAGGTTGCGCAGGCTCAGCACCTCCTTGCGCGGATCTTGCAATGCAGCGATCACGCCGACACCGACCGCGCGGCCCTGCGTGGTCAGCGTCGCCAGCGCTGCCGCGATGCGCTGCTTCAGACCGCGATCGGTCTGGTAGGCGGTCAGGAACGCCACCTCGTCAACGATCACGGCAATGAACGGGTCAGTAACGGTCGCCTCGTGATCCCTGCGCACGCCCGCGTACCGGTCCGCTCGCTCGTGCATCACCCGAACAGCCTCTTCAAGCAGCTCCGCGCACTCTTCGGCCGTCGAGGCATAGGCGTGAAAGACGCCCCGGCCGTACGCCAACTCCATGCGCTTGGGATCGAGCGCCCATAGCTGTGCCACTCCTGCTTGTGCCGCAGGCAAGAGCCCGCGCACGATCCCCCACAGGAATGAGCCCTTACCCGCCCCGGTCGCCCCAGCGATCAGTACATGGGTCCCATGCACCTTCAGCTTGAACGGCCCGCCATCCTCACGAAGCCCGATAGCCACCGCATCAACCCGCACCGCAGGCACCGGCTGAACCGAAACGACATCAGCGAGCACATCACCCCGGGGAATCACCAGTTCTACCCACCCCGGGCGGGGCACCGTCACCCGGCACGACCGTGCCTTGAAACCGTGGGCGAGATTATCGGCGCGGTCGGTCCACTCCTGTGTCGATTGTCCTTCCAGCATTCGCACCCGAATGCGGTCCGACCAGGCATCACACCTGACTCTCACCAGGTCAGGCCCGTACCAGCGGCCCTGGACAGCCCGTCCTAGCCCGGTCACAGCCACCACCGCACGCCAGCGGCGCCGGTAGACCCAGACCAGCCGAGCCCAGCTCACCAGCGGCCAACCCACGAACCGCCCCCAGGTCCGAGGTGACCACAAAACCCAGGCGACCATTGCGAACACCACGGCCAGCCACGCAGCCGCGACGATCAGCCACTCAGACGCGGAATACAGCCACCCCGTACCCGCTACCAGCGCGCACGCCACCGGGTGACGCACCACCATGCGGACCAGCCCCGCGACCGTGCGCCACAGCCAAACAACGATGACGAAGATCGCTGGAGTCGGGACCACCACCGGCCGAAACACCACCGTGGCCGGAGTAGTCGAAACAGTGTTGTCTATCTCAGTGCCCGGCAATCGCCGTAACACCAGCTAACGCCTCCTTTGAATGCACGAAGCTCAGAGATCACGGCTCGCCGCCGTGAGCATCGGGGGGAGAGGGGCCGCCGAAGCCCCGCGTTGTTCGGCGACCCCCGCCGGTCAGCCCCCTATCTCGTGCCCGCCGCCCTAGGCCGGCAGAGCCCCCGTGTAGGCCGCGCGGCACTTCGACCGGTAGTCACGTGCCGCCGCCACCAACCGCTCTGCCAGCTCCAGGTCAGCCAGCGTCACCGGCCCGCCACCCGTGGTGCTCACCGTCATCTCGGCACTGTCGGTACCGATGGTCAGGTACGGCCGGTAGTCCTCCACCACGCCCGTGGAGATGCGCAGCCTGGCGTCATAGAACGACACCGACCGATGGATCTTGCCGGGCCGCTCGCTCATCACGCAGTATGTGTACGGCTGTCGTTCGGTCCTCATGAGCCCGCCCCCGCCCTCGTGCGAGACGGACGGATGGAGGAAGCCCGCAGCGAGTAGGCCAGGCGTCCGGTTGCCTGGTGAACGTACGGCGTCACCGTCATGCCATCGAACTCCACCGAAACGATCGGGTTCTCTGGCGTCAGCGGCGGCGACTGCGGCTCAGTCGCGCTACTGATCTTCACGGCCACCGTCTTCTGAGCCGCCTTAGCGGCCGGGTCGGCGTCCATGACGAGGATCTGCCACACCGGGAGACCGGTGTGCCTGTCCACCGCCTGAACGATCCGCTCCTTGGTACTGCGGTCGAAGTCCTTCACCGGCTCCACCACACCCACCGCGTAGGCACCGTGCGGGAACACCAGCTCGAACTCCAGGGGGATCGGTCCTTGTATCAACGCGCTCCTCTCTCGGTCCAACTACTTAGTAGGTTAACCCACTAAGTGGTGTTGGTCTACACTGTAGGTGAAGCAAGCTGAGGAGGTGGGGTGTGATGTCCGTCACACCGATGTACGTGGTCGTTGCCGACAGGATCAGCGCGCAGATAGCCGCAGGTGAGCTACGCCCGGGTGATCGCATCCCTGGTGAGCGCGAGCTGGAGGAGCTGTACAAGATCTCCCGCAATGTCGCTCGTGCGGTGATCTCGCGGCTACGGCAGCAAGGCTTGATCGTCAGCAGGCAAGGCAAGGGAAGCTTTGTCGCGAACCGCGATCTCATCCGCCGCCTGGTCCGCAACGGACAGGAGTTCCGGCCGGCCGACAACACCGAAGTCGATCAGACACTCACGGTCGAGCTGTCGGAGGTGGACGCCTCAAATGACATCGCATGGTGTCTTGATCTGAGTCTGCCCGCAAGGGTCAGCAAGGCCCTGATGACTTGGACTATCGGCAATGAACCGATCGAAGTGACCGAGCACTACGAAAGGCTTCTCGACCAGCCACCCATCACCCGGCCAGAGACCAACCCCATGAACGCGCCGGACGTCATCAAACGATTCGCCAGTATCGGCACACAGGTAACCACGGTGGAAGAAGACACGTCAGCTCGGATGCCTACATCCGAGGAAACCCACCAAATGGCCATTCCACAAGGAGTGCCGGTCATCACTGTTGAACGCACGCACCATGCCGGAGATACGCCCGTCGCGATATCGCGCATCACCATCCGCGCCGACCGCGTTCTCATCTCCAGCAAGCAGGACATCAGCGCCGGTTGAAACGTTTCTTCATCCGGACACGAAACGTGACGGCCTTCATGGGCCGTCACGTTTCTTAGTTTTACCACTCAGAACGCCGGCGCAAGCGCCAGCAGTCGCGCCCTCTAATGAAGTGGCCTACGGGCAAGCGCCACCAGCCTGACCTCTTAACCCGAAGTCATACCGGTCGCCCACAACTTGCTACATATTGTGCTGTGGGTGCTCCAGCTCCCGCAATCCAACTAGAACCTCCGCCGCACGCATGGCCTGAACGTTGGCCGCTACGTCATGCACCCGAACCAGACGGGCACCTTGATACACGGACATGGTATTGACTGCAATGGTTCCCTCAAGCAAAGATACGCCGCGCAGCGCATTCAGAGTCTCGCGAATGAAGTGCTTGTTACTCACGGCAACCATACAGGGGTAGCCGAGCACCGTTATCTCATCGAGTCGCCGCGTAAGCTCCAGCGAGTCAGCGCTGTTCTTGTTCAGATCATGCCCGGGGTCGATGAATATCCGTTCGGGTGGCACGCCATGGGCCTGCGCATACTCCACTCGCTCACGTAGGAACTCCGCCACCTCCTTCACCACGTCCCCGTACGTTGGTCGGGGCACATGATGGTGCGGTCCGCCTACGCTGTGCGTGATGATCACACTCGCACCGGAGCCGGCTACGATCTCCACCATTCCGGGCGTGCGAAGCGCGTTGGTGTCATTGACCACATCGGCCCCGGCCTCCAGGGCCGCACGCGCCACAGCGGGAAGGTGTGTATCGACCGAGATCACCGCATCAGTCTTGTCCCGCACGGCCCGGATAACAGGCACCACGCGCTCTATCTCTTCCTGGTCTGACAGCGGGGGCTGATCAGCTCTGAACGAACGGCCCCCAACGTCAATCCACTCTGCCCCGTCCGATATCGCTTCCTCTGCCCTTCGCACCACATCATCGAGGTCCAGCGTCGAAGCGGGATCGAGTCCGGAATTTGGAGTGCGGTTAAGGATGGCCATCACGGTCACATGGCGTGAGAAATCGAACGTTCGTCGCCCTACTGTCCGCACCGGTGCAACGAGTTGCGGTATAAAGGGTCGCAGGCCAGGCCCCACTAGTTATTCCTCTTGTATTGAATCGTCCAGCGCAGCATAGCGAAAAAGAGCAGCGATCCAACCGCCAGCCCGGCGATTGTGATAAGCCCCTGTATCCACCCGCTGGCTTGCCCGATAGTGACACCACCACCAATAAGGAAGGCAGCAAGCGCGACAAAGAGGCCGAGGATTTGAACAAGCTGCAACTGATTTTCCGCTACTAAGCGCTCAGCCTTCGCTAACTTCTCGTCCAGCTCTTTGGTGATGTCGTCCACCTGATTGAGAGCGCGCTCCCTGACCTCGTCTCCGTACTTTTCGACGACGGTCTTAAGCGATCTTTCCTGCTCCATGTGGCTCAGGATGATCTGCCACTCTCTAACGTAATCCTGGTGGATCGCATTTTGGCTGTGGCCGAGCATATGCATAGCCCGAAAGATGTCGTCCAGAGCCTCTTCGTAGCGCGCTAGACGTGTCCATGCACGACAGCGCCTAAAGTATAAGTTGGCGTCATTCTCTCCCTTACTGATCATGTCTGAGCACAGGCTAAGCATCAAGGATGCTTGCTCCGGGATATGTTGACCTATCCATACTGCCGTGAGGGCAACGTGACGTACCACCTTGTCCGCGTCAGGTGCCTCAATCGCCTTTTTGTATAGATCCAGCCCATCCGGGTGCCGCAACCCCATCGCAGCCATCGCCGCACAGCTTAGAATCAGCGCGTCACTGGTCTCGCTCAGCCATGCGCGGCAGCGATCATATAGCTGCTGAAACAGAAAGTCGAACCGCAACCGCTGTGCGACTGCATACATTTCTACGAGCCGGTAAACGTCCCGATCCACCCCCGAGGGGATGCTTTTGTTCTCCTCCGGGATGGGCTCTCCGGCATCTCGGCTCAGCCATGCGACATCTGACACGACGTCGCGCAGGACAGTGTTCGTAAGTTTTTGCTCTACGGCGATTACGGACAGCTCATGGATCCATGGATGCCCGTCTTGCCCGATCAGCCATTGAAGATGCTCGGTGATCACCCCAACACGTCCACGTTTGGGCGTTTCGGCCAGAACCGTGCTTATGTTGGGACCGAAACGTCCTTGTGGTCGCTGGCTCGCTCCAGCAATGTCGGCCACGCCTATCCCTTCGCCCTAGCGAGTTCATCGACAGGTGCCACTCTAAACCGTTGTTCTCCACGATCAAGCGCCTTAGCCCAGACTTCGCCACGGCACGCCCGATTTGCCGAATTGTTCTTATAGAGATCAAGGGCGGCGCTGCGCGCCGCCCGAGCGCGCCAGGCGGCCAGCGGCCCGGGCATGCGGCCTGGCGGCCGGTCCCGGCCGCGCCGCCGCGCGCCCGGGCAATCACACGATCCCTCACATATAAGGACATTTAAGTCGTAAGTGGGCATCCCAGTCAGCACTCCCGGCAGCCTGATTGCATAGCGAAACCTCGTGCTCGCGGCCCCAATCTGACCGCGTCCGCCAATCGCGCATTGGAGTCGGTCCAATTCATGGGACGCAGGCGGCAGCCGGGCGTGAGCCGATGGCCATGTTCCGCCAGCCCTCATTCCTCTCGGAGCCCCGCACTGGCACAGGCACCCATCGCACCCAACGGAGGCACAGTTCGTCACATCGATCCTGACGGTTCCGCGCCACAGCGGCCGGCTCCCGGTACCGGTACACAGCTCAGCCAACGGAGGCACAGTTCGTCACATCGATCCTGACGGTTCCGCGCCACAGCGGCCGGCTCCCGGTACCGGTACACAGCTCAGCCAACGGAGGCACAGTTCGTCACATCGATCCTGACGGTTCCGCGCCACAGCGGCCGGCTCCCGGTACCGGTACACAGCTCAGCCAACGGAGGCACAGTTCGTCACGTCGGCGCTATCTATCTCGTACCCATATAGAAGAACCTCCCCAGGCCGGTGGTTCGGCCCGGGGAGGTATGGCAGTGCGCAGTCTTCCCAGCGTTCAGAGCGGAGTCTGTGTGGAATTTGTGAGGCACACAAGGAAGTCACCTGAACGCCGATGTCACCATAGATCACCTCCAATCAGTGGACATTGCCGCGCCGACTGGCACGGCCTTCAGCGAGGCATGCCGCATGCCCTGCCGAAGCATCAGCCCCCCGGCATCAGCTCAAGAAATTCACCGCGCTTCACCCGGCCAACGAACGTCGCCCACGCCTGTGAAGTGGTATAGAGATAGGCCATCGAGCCAGGCACGAACACGTCGGGTACAGGGATACGCAAGATGGGCATCAGCCCCACCAGGGTTTCAGGGCGCACCGTGCCCGCTACGACCCCGGCCAAGAACTGCCCCATCCGCTCTTGTGGGAGGAGAACACCGCCATGCATAACGTCGGCGTTCTCCCACACACGCCACCAGCCCGGCCACATCGCAGGCTCTAACCGCAGACCAGGCCGCTCAGTCATCCCGGGCAGCTCCCTCCGAAGTCTGCACATGTACCCATGTCCTGCCGTGTACCACGTCTGCAATCGTGCTCTGTGGGACGCTGTGCTTCTGCGCCAACCGCACGAGCCAACCCCGAGAGCGATCCGCCGCATCGTGTCTGATCGTCCGAACAATCTCCTCAGTCAGTCGTGCGAACGGATGAGCCTCACCCCGTACCACCCCAGGCCGCCCGGGCAGGTAGGTTCGCCCAAAGGCCACGTCGTAGATGGTGCTTTTGGATACGCCGAACTTTTTTGCTAATCGAGGTCCGTCCCCCGGCTTCCAGCCCTGCGCCGCAACCTCTTGGATCTCCCCTGCTTGCTCATCGGTCAGCCTGCGCTGCATCTTCCACCGTCCGTGAATCGAACGCCTGACACGATCGATTTAGACCCGCCGACCCTACGCATTGGCACGAGTACACGGACCCTCCCCGATCGGGAGCTACCAAACACCCAGGGAGGGTCCGCTAACTCCGTGAAAACCCTTACGGGAGAGCTGACTGAATCCTGCGGCCGGCCAGCCCTCCCCATCACCTATTGACCACCCCCTCTCACCCGGTAACCAGTCGGCCAGGCCGCGACACCACCAGCACGACCCGGCCGAAGTAGAGGTCACATCCGCCGCCGCAGAATGAAGTCATCCAGCTCGCCCTGCGTTGCGCGCGTGAGGAAGATGTCCCAGGACTCACGCGTGGTCACCAGCCATGGGGACCGCTCGGTCAGATCGCCGATCCTGACCAGGGCCAGGTCACCCAGCTCCACCGGCCGCACTTCCCCGGATAACGCGCCGGCCATGAACGCGCTGAAGTGCTGCCGTGACACCAGCACCCCGCTACTGGTGAGGTCAGCGGTCTCCCGCACCCGCACGTAGTCGGCAGAAAGCGCCGACAACTCCACCACGATCCCCGGCGACGCCAGGGTGTTCCTGCTCATGTACGTCCCTCCTTCCAGCCGCTCCGGCACCGCACCGGCCGGCCTGCTCAACTTGCGCCGCAACCGCCGCAGCCTCACATCCGTAGGAAGCGATCGAACGCCCCCGCGTACGCCTGAGTGACGAACGTCCGCCACGACTCCGGCGTTGTGAGCACCACGCCCGACCGGTCAGGGTCGGCATCCCCGATCCGCAGTACCAACAGCCCGTGATTGGTTTCGGGCATGATGTGTCCTGCTCGTACCTCCGTTACGAACTTCGCAAATCCGGGCCTCGACACCTGCACCCCGCAACTGGTCCTGTCCGCTCGTTCCCAGAACCGCAGCCATGCCGGCCCGAGCGCAGACGGTTCAACGTCCAGCCCCACGCCCTTGTGACTGTCCATATCCCTCCCTCCCGCGCCTGCTAAAGCGCGGCTATATGTGATCGAATTCGCCGCGTTGGATCGCGACCAGGAATGTCGTCCAGTGCTCCCAGGTCGTCAGCAGTGGCAACACAACGTCGGGAACGACATCGCCCACATCGATGAGGACCAGGTCCGACCGGACGATCATGAGGTCCGGCACGAACTCGCCGGACTTCACCTGTACGAGGAACAGGTCCCAGCGAGCCCGGCTCACCCACACCGCAGTGCCCGCACGGCAGGTGTCCACCAATCGCAACCATGTCGGGTCGCCGGCTTCAGCCAGTTCAACCGTGATCTCACCGTCCGACCACCAGCGACGCCGCTCTTCCGCTTCGGTCATGCCGACCACTTAAGCTCCAGGTCAGCCCAGACCGCCCTACCTGCGACGATCTTTTCCACGCCCCACTTGTCAGAAAACTCATCGACCAGAGCCAAGCCGCGCCCATGCTGGCTCTCGTCAGCCACGTGACGACGTACCTCCGGCACACTCGTCTCCGCTCCGCAATCGGCGACAGTGACGTGTAGCACCGACCCGGCGCGCTCGAACGTCACCCACAGCCGGCCGTCCGGCACACGCCCGGAGTCTGAATGCTGGACCGAGTTCCCGACCAGTTCACTGACGACGAGCAGCACCGCCAGTACATCCCCGGCATATCCGTGGACCTCAAGGAGTGAGCGCGCAAAGGCCCGCGCCACGGGCACCGACGACTCCGCCCCGGGAAGCAGCACCTTGCCCAGGAAGCGCGACATATCAAGCCTCGTTCCTCCCGGCCGAAGACCGGACTAGGTCACGAACCTCAACGGCGGCTTTGCTGGAGCGCGCTTCCACCGACCGCCACTGTGGAGGCGCAACCTTGGCCTTCGGCATCAGGAAGACCGGCCGGCCCTCCCTCATGTCCGCTCGCACGGGAACCCATTGCCCCCGTCTGCGGAAGATCCGCAACGTGGGTGGCTCATGGGGGCTAGACCGCAGTTCGATCAGCGCGCCCATCACCACGAGCTGCCAGCCGAGGCGAGCGAGGAGCGAGTACTGCTTTAACTCGTCCATAGGACCTCCAAGTACACGCGTGCAGCCCCACCTCATTGACCAGCCAGGGCTAGCCGCCGTCGAGTAGGCTGCCAGCATGCATGAGCAATCGCGTACACGCAATTGCTTCGAAGCAAGAATCTTGGAGTCCCACGCATTTGCGCAGGTGGGGCGACATGGCCACACTGAGAGGTGGACAGAAGGGGAAATCCATGACCAGCAGTCCTACGGCACGTCGCCGCCGTCTCGGTCATGAGCTACGCAGGCTGAGAGAAGCCGCCAGGCTCAAGGCTGATGATGTTGCGGGGCGACTGGGATGGTCACCGACCAAGGTCTCACGCATAGAGACAGGACGGGTGAGCGTCCACCATGGCGACGTATCGGACCTTCTGGACATATACGAGATACGCGATGAGAGGCTACGTGACGAGCTGACCACTATGGCGCGTCAGTCACGGCAAAAGGGATGGTGGCATCGCCATCGCGAGACTCTTAAGAGAGGGTTCGACAGCTATATCGGCCTTGAAGCAGAAGCCTCAACACTGCTTACATTCCAGCCGCAGGTGATTCCCGGGCTGCTGCAAACACAAGAGTATGCCCGAGCCATAATCATGGCAACAAGCATATCCAGTGGAAGAAGTGACGAGACCGCCGAAAAGCTCAATGTACGAGCTAGCCGCCAGGAGCTTCTGACCCGAAATCCGCCACTTAGCATTCACGCCATTCTTGATGAAGCCATATTTCATCGACAATTTGGCGTCGAGATAATGATGGGACAATGCGCAAAGCTGCTAGAGCTAAGCGCACTCCCCAATGTGACGATCCAAGTTCTGGCGTTCTCAAGCGGAGCGCATCCTGCTCTGGACGGCGCATTCAATATTCTGGAGTTCCCGCTACCGATTGACCCCGCCATAGTGTATCTAGAGCAAGCGGCCAGCGGCCTTGTGCTCGAAGATGCTCATGAGCTAACCATGTACACAGACGTGTTCCAGCGCCTGGCCAAGCAGGCATTGCCCCCCGATGAGTCGGCATCGCTGATCTCCACGTTGATGGAAGACCCGAAAGGAAGCCCCCAGTGACGACGGACCCCCTCCTGTTGACTTGGCGAAAAAGTAGCTACAGCACCAACGGCGGAGACTGCATCGAAATCGCCACCTCCGCCCCGTCTGTCTTCGTGCGAGACTCCAAGAACCCGGAAGGTGGCATTCTCGCTTTCGGGCAGGACGAGTGGCGCACGTTCCTTGCCCGCATCAAGGCCGGCGAGATCGAACGTTAGGCCCCTATAGGCACTTTAAAATGCCCTCCCTGGAAGCTCCTAGAAACGGGTAGTCCTGCCTTCGGGCAGCCATACCCTCGCTTGACTTTTAGCGAGACAAAGGCCATCGAGCGTCGTTACTTCGTTAGGGTCAAGGTCGTAGCGCACGTTCCCTCACCCCAACGCGAGCCATTGTGCGCCAGGGGGTCAGAACCCGGCAAGGCGCATGCCCCTTTCAAAGAGCGAAAGGGACATGCTTCCTCCTTGCCGGAACCTGCCCCCCTGGCGAAGTCTCACGTTATCGGGGTGAGGGGGAAAAGTGGGTGGGGGCATTGTGGGGGGAACGGTAGCGCCGCCCCTCACGCGCCGCACTCCCAGCGGGGGGACAACCGCCGCGAAGTACCCTGCCGGCCGTCCGCGCCAGCACCGGCCACGCGGCCCCTAACGAGTGGCTTGAGGCGGATGCGCTGCACCGCTTGCCACCCACGACCTTGCTTGCCCACAACGAACCGCCGGCCCGAACGACCCCCCGCACCACGGCCCTGACCAGGGCAAATACAGTGTTGAAGTTGGCCCGCGTATGGCCCGTGAACAGTGATTGGCACCCGCCATCACTGAGCCTCAGTGAGACATTCACGAAGGACACGAGGACCCCTTTTCGCAGGTCAGGTGGCAGATCAGCCCCATGATCAGGCATGGGTCCCCTAGCGAGTTCGACCCCGGTGTTCTACGGCGAAGGACCACGACTCACGCGAAAAGCCGGGCACGATGACGGTCGACGACGGACCTGCGGCAGGAAGAAGGCTTGCCGTATGAGAACCAAGGCCAGAGCACGCGGCACTCCACCAGCATCGACGTCGGGCAAAGCCCGACACCGGGAAAACGACCGAGCGCAGCGAGGGCCACGCCCTTTTCGCCTGCGCGAAGTGGAGGCCCGCAAGGGTCTGGGTGGGGCTGTTTTGGGCGGCGTTGGAACGGAGCGGTGGGCATTATCCGTGTTTGGGCTGGTAAATGGCTATTGTCATGATCCCGCCCGGGATGGAGACTTATGCCTTGCCATTGCCGCCGCCGGGCAGAGGAGTCCGAGTGCGAGGGTTACGGGTCAAGGTCGCCGTCTGCGTTGTTTCGATCGTCGTCGGCGGCGCGCCGCCCGCGTTCGCCGCGCCGACGCCGGCGGCCGTCAGATGTACGGACACGCAGGTCCCGCTCACCGTCGAGGAGCAGCGTCTCGGTCGTCCCGCGCCGCAAGAGATCCTGCGGCGGGCCGGGTTCGATGGCGTGGCCGCCAGGTTCGCGCGGGCGCTGTGCGGGGCGCGGTCGTACCGTGCCGCCGAGCGGGTCGTCGCCGCGCAGGGCCAGCGGTTGTGGCGGCGGGCGGTCGATCGGGCGCAGGGGCACGGTCCCGCGAGCGGCGATCTGAGCAGGGATGACGACCGGCCGCTGTACTGGGCGCGACTCGGGATGACCGGCGCGCTGCGGCAGTGGCGGCCCGCGTTCGACCTCGGCGACAGCGGCCGGAAGGCCCTTCTCGCCCAGTTGGAGCGCACCTCCAGAGGCCAGGACGCCATCCGCTTCCCCACCGGCACCAAGGTCAAGCGGGTCCTGGTCACCGGCTTCGACCCGTTCACCCTGGACCGGGACGTCCGCATCAGCAACCCCTCCGGCGCCACCGCCCTGGCGCTCGACGGCACCACCGTCCGGACCAAGACGGGCCTGGTCCGGATCGAGGCCGCCGTCTTCCCGGTGCGCTGGGACGACTTCGCCGATGGCATGGTGGAACGCGCGCTGCGCCCGCACCTTCGCGGCGTCGACCTGTTCACGACGGTGAGCCAGGGGCGGCCGGGCCAGTTCGACATCGAGCGCTTCAACGCGGCCTGGCGGGGCGGGTTCCCGGACAACGAGAACCGCTCCTCGACCGGCCTCGTCCCGGTGACCGCCCCCGCCACCCAGCCCCAGTGGACGGTGACCACGCTCCCCTACCAGGACATCGTGGCCGCCCCGACCGGCCGCTTCCCGGTGCACGACAACACCCTGGTGGTCGAGATCCCCGCGGGTGAGACCATCCCCGTCGTACGGCCGGACGGTCCCACCGAGGGCTCGGCCGCGCGCAGCGGGAGCGGCGGCGACTACCTCTCCAACGAGATCGCCTACCGGGCCACGCTGCTGCGCGACCGGCTCGGCCGGAAGATCCCGGGCGGCCATGTCCACACGCCCGTCCTGGAGTTCGGCGCGGGTAACACCGATCCGGGGACGGGCACGGTCACCGATCCGGACTTCGTCCGCAACCGGCTGGACATCATCGCCCAGGTCCGTTCCATCGTGCTGGTGGCGGCCAACCGGGAATGACTCACTTCAGACTGCCCGCCGTGATGCCCGCGACCACCTGCCGGTTGAAGACCAGGTAGATCACGATCATCGGCAAGGTGATGATCGACAGCGCGGAGAACAGCAGGCCGTAGTCCGTGACGTACCTGCTGGAGAAGGCGAGCAGCCCGGCCGGGATGGTCTTCAGGCCGTCGTCCTGGATGTAGAGGAGCGCGAGCAGGAACTCGTTCCAGCACGACAGCGCGGAGAAGACGGCCACCGTGGCGATGCCCGGCTTGAGCAGCGGCACGGCGATCTGCAGGTAGATCCGCAGGTCGCCGGCGCCGTCCACCCTGGCCGCGTCGAACAGCTCGCCGGGCAGCGCGTCCAGGTACACCTTGAGCAGGTAGACCGCGAGCGGCAGGCCCATGGCCGTGTACGGCACGATCAGGGCCCAGCGCGTGTCACCGAGCCCGAGTTCGGTGAACATCCGGCTCTGCGCGATGAAGTAGGACTGGATCGGCAGCAGCAGGCCGAGGCCGAGCAGTCCCATCAGCGTGCCGCGCCCCGGGAAGACGTACCGGCTGAACGCGAACGCCGCGGCCGAGCCCAGCACCAGGATCAGCAGCACCGACACGGCGGTGACGAGCACGCTGTTCAGCGCGTATCCGCCGATCCCGCCCACCTGCCACGCCTCGGCCCAGCGGCCGAAGTCCAGGGCGGTGGGGAGGGAGAAGGGCCCGGCGAAGATCTCCGCGTTGGTCTTGAAGCTGGACAGAACCATCCAGATCATCGGCACGAAGAACGCCACGGACAGCACCGTGAAGGCCACCGTGACCAGCATGCGCGGGAGCCGGGTCACGCCTCGGCCCCCCTGTCCCGGCGCAGCCGCATGAACGCGATGCCGACGATCACCACGACCGCGGTCATGAGGACCGCCATCGCCGAGCCGTAGCCGACCTCGCCGTCCCGGAAGACGACGCGGGTGAGGTAGGTGGTCGGGATCTCGGTGGCGTTGTAGGGGCCGCCGCCGGTGAGCACGTAGAACAGGTCGAAGGTCTGGAAGCCGCCGGTGACGCAGAGCAGCAGGCAGACCTCGACCGCGTTGCGGATCATCGGCACCTTCACCCGGGCGAAAATCCGGGCCTCGCCCGCGCCGTCGAGCCTGGCGGCCTCGATGACCTCGGGCGGTATCTGGGTCAGCGCCGCGTAGAAGATCGCCATGTAGAACCCCGCGTACACCCACCCGGACACCACGCACACCGCGAGCAGCGCGGTGGCCGGGTCGCCGAGCCACACGCGGGTCAGCCCGTCCAGGCCGATCGCCGACAGCGACGCGTTGACCAGGCCGAAGTCGCCGTTGTAGACGAACGACCAGAGCACCGCGACGACGACCATCGGCAGCATGACCGGGGCGAACAGCGCGACGCGGAACCAGGGCGAGCCGCCCCGGCGGGCCGCGAGCACCCCGGCCAGCACCAGCCCGAGGGCGACCTCCAGCACGATCGTCACCGCGATGTAGACCGTGACGTGCAGGAACGAGCCGACGAACACGTCATCGCCCAGCGCCCTGGCGTAGTTGCCGAGACCGGTGAAGGTCATCTCCCCGAAGCCGGACCACTCGGTGAGGCTGAACGCCCCGGTGGCGAGCACCGGCGCCAGTACCGCGAAGGCGAAGACCAGCAGGGCGGGCGCGGCGAAGAGGTAGGGGGTGAGGGGTTTGTGCGGGCGCACGGTCATCCGGCCTTCGAGGCGGCCTCGGCCAGCGCGTCCTTCGGCGACTTCGCGCCGCCGAGCACGGCGGCCAGCGCGCGGTAGAGGGCGTCGGCGCGCTTGAGGTCGTAGCCGGTGTCGGGGGGCGAGACGACGGTCTTGGCGTCGGCGAGCAGGCCGTCGAGCCGGATCGTCCGCTCATCGACCTCCTTGTCCGGCGTCGTGCCCTTGGCCAACGGGACGGTGCCCGACTTGACGAACGCCGCCACGTTGGCGGGCGAGTTGGCCAGGGCCAGAAACTCCGCGGACTCCTTGACCTTGGCGCTCTTGGCGTTGACGACGTAGCCGGTGACGACGCCGATCACGCTGGACTGGTCGCCCGCCCCGCCCGGCATCTCGGGCAGGTTGACGTAGTCGAACGCGAGGCCGGGCGCCTCGTCGATGGCCCAGCTCACCAGCCAGGACCCGATCGGGTGCATGGCGGCCTTGCCCTTGAAGAAGAGCTGCGCGCCCTCGTTGTCGTTGGCGGCGTTGGCGCTCTCGTTGACGCACTTGTGCTGCTTGAGCCGCGCGATGTAGCCGAAGGCGCGCTCCCACTCCGGCGTGTTCAGGCCGGACTTGCCGGACATCGTGTCGTGGTAGGACTGCTCGCCGACCACGCGCGAGACCAGGTGGGTCAGCCAGTTGCCCGCGGGCCACAGGTCCTTGTTGCCGGAGGCGATGGGCGTGATGCCCTTGGCGTTGAGCCGGTCGCAGGCGGCGAGCAGGTCGTCGAACGTCTTCGGCGGCTGCACCCCGGCGTCGGTGAGGAGCTTGGGGTTGTACCAGAGCACGTTCGTGACGTCGGCCGCGAACGGCACCATCACCACCTTGCCGTCGACCTTCACCCGGTTGTAGGCGGAGTCGGCGATGAGCCCCTTGAGCGGCCCGCCGGTCACCTGCGGGCCGAGGTCGGCGGCGAAGCCCTCCTTCACGCGGGTGCGCAGCCGGTCGCCCGCCCACTCGAAGTAGATGTCCGGCGCCTGGCGGCCGTTGAGCAGGCTGGGCAGGCCGATCGCCTGGTAGAGGGTGTCCTTCTGGAAGTTCAGCTCGACCTTCGAGCCGGGGTGGGCCTTCTCGTACTGCCCGGCGATGTCCTTCCAGACCCGGATCTGCGCCTCACCTGGGGAGACCATGGCGATCCGCAGGACGTTGTCGGAGGGGGTCTTCGCGCCGCCTCCGCAGGCGGCCGTGAAGAGCAGGACGAGCGCGAAGGTTCCGATCGGTATCCGCGGCATGTGGGGGCTCCCTTCAAGGGGTCTTTCTTGGTGCAGGCGTCACGGGGACGCTCGTCGTGATCGCCTCGGTGAGGCGTCGTTCGACGTCCGGCCGGGTCGCGCCCAGCCGGTCCAGGCCGTACAGGGCCGAGCCGATGACGGGCGGGTCGGCGAGGAGGCGGACGTCCACGTCCGCCCCGGTGCCGCGCAGCCCTTTCTCGATCCTGGCCAGCAGTCTCGGGTCGGCGGCGGTGAGCACGCCGCCGCCGAGGACGATGGGGATGGTGCGGCCGTCCCAGTCCAGGCGGTCCATCGCGGCCGTGGCCATGACGGCCGTCTCGTCGCCGAGCCGGTCGATCAGCGCGCCGGCCACGGCGTCGCCGCGGCCGGCCACCTCGAACAGCAGCGGCACCAGTTCGTGCAGCCGCTCCTCTGGGAGGTCGTGCAGGTGGAAGGCGACGCAGACGGAGAGGACGTCGGGCAGCCCGAAGTGCGCGGGGACGGCCTCGCGGAGCATCGTCGGGACGCCTCTGCCGTCCTCGTCGCGGACCGCCCACCACAGCACCTCCTCGGCCAGGAACTCGCCGCCGCCCCAGTCGCCGGAGCGTCTGCCGAGCGCGGGGTATCTGGCCGAGCCGCCGCCGGGCGCGAGGGCCACGCAGTTCATGCCGCCGCCGCAGACCACGGCGACGCCGTAGGGGCGGCCGGACCCGGCGCGCAGGATGGCGAAGGTGTCGTTGTCCACGGTGACGTCGGGGGCCCAGCCCTGGGCGGCGATCTCGGCGCGCATCGCCTCCTGCTCGACGGGCAGGTCGCAGTGCGCGAGGAACGCGGCGACGTGCTCGGCGACCGGGCCGCCGCCGGGGGCGGCCTGGCGCACCAGGGCGGCGATCATGGCGATGGCCTCGGGCAGCCGCCGCTCGTGCGGGTTGAAGCCGCCGCCGCGTACCCAGGCCAGCAGGTCGCCGCGCGCCGACACCAGCGCCACGTCCGTCTTGCTGTTGCCCGCGTCGATGGCGAGCACGGCGGCCCGGCCGGTCATGCGGCCCACGGGAGGTGGTCGCGGTTGGCGGCCAGCAGCCGGTCGGTGAGGCGCCGGGCCAGGTCGTAGCGGCCGACCAGCGGGTGGGCGAGCAGCGCGGCCTCCACCCGGGCCCGCCCGCCGTGCAGGGCGGCGGAAAGGGCCAGTTCCTCATAGGCGGTGACGTGCGCGATCAGGCCGGAGAACAGCGGCTCGACGGGGCGGACCGGCAGCGGCACCAGGCCCGCGGCGGTGATCCGGGCCGGGACCTCGATGACCGCGGAGTCCGGCAGGAAGGGCAGCGTGCCGCCGTTGCGGAGGTTCACCACCTGGGTGTCGCCGCGGTCGCCGAGCAGTGAGGTCAGCAGATCGACGGCGGCGGTGGAGTAGTGCGCGCCGCCGCGCTGTTCCAGCAGCGCGGGCTTTTCCGAAAGGTCCGGGTACATCGCCAGCAACCGCCGTTCCAGGTCGAGCACCTGCTCGGCCCGTTTGGGGCCGCGGCGTTGCTCGGCGACCACTTCGTCGTGGGTGTAGTAGTACCGCAGATAGTAGGAGGGCACCACGCCCAGGCCGCGGACCAGGTCCGCGGGGAGTTCGGTCTCCTCGGTGAGCTCCCCGGGGTGGCCGCTCAGCAGCTCGGGCAGGCGGTCGGTGCCGTCCACCCAGGCGGCCCGCTCCCAGGTCAGGTGGTTGAGCCCGACGTGATCGAGGGTGAGGTCGGCGGGCGCGACGCCGAGCAGGCGGGCGAACAGCCGCTGGAACCCGATCGCCACGTTGCACAGCCCGACCGCCCGGTGGCCGGCGTCCAGCAGCGCGCGGGTGACGATGCCGACGGGGTTGGTGAAGTCGACGATCCACGTGCCGGGGGCGAGCGCGCGGACCCGCTCGGCGATCCGCAGTACTTCGGGGACCGTGCGCAGCGCCTTGGCCAGGCCGCCCGCGCCGGTCGTCTCCTGGCCCACGCAGCCGCATTCCAGTGGCCAGGTCTCGTCGGCGAGCCGGGCCCGCTGGCCGCCCACGCGCAACTGGAGCAGTACGGCGGACGCGCCCTCGACGGCGTCGGCGAGGTCGGTGGTCCAGCGGACGGTTCCGGGGTGGCCGGCCTTGGCGAACATCCGGGCGGCCATCGCGCCCACGACGGCGAGCCGGTCGGAGGCCGGGTCGGTCAGCGTCAGCTCGGTGATGGGCAGCGCGGCCAGGCCGTCCACCAGCTCGGGGGTGTAGGTGGAGCCGCCCCCGACGACCGCGATCTTCATGTGTTGCTCCTGACTGCCGCCTCGCTGATGCGGCGGGTGGTGAATCGCTCCCAGCCGAGCTGGGCGCCCCTGGCCATCGCGCCGACCAGGACCGGCGCGTCGCCGAGGCCGGACACGGCGAGCCGGGGCGGACGCCGGACCAGGGCGGCGAGCGCGTCTTCGATCCGGCCGAGGATGTCGGCGCTGGCCAGGCCGATGCCGCCGCCGAGCACGACCAGTTCGACGTCGGCGACCTTGGTGATCTCGGCGATGCGCACGGCGGTGCGCCTGGCCTGCTCGGTGAGGATCTCGACGGCTCTCGGCTCGCCGGTACGCCCGGCGGCGAACAGCTCCTCCGGGGTGCGCCGCTCGCCGAGCGAGGCGGCCGACCAGCTCACCAGCGCGTCGGCGGACGGGCTGTCCGGCGCGAACTCCTGCCCGGGCGGCGGGTTGTCCACCTCGCCCGCGGCGCCCCGGTGGCCGCGGTGCGGGCGGCCGCCGAGGACGAGCCCGGCGCCGACGCCCGCGCCGATGGACAGGAACGCGAAGTCGTCCACGCCCCGCCCGGCGCCGGACGCGTGCTCGCCGACGGCGGCGAGGGTGACGTCGTTCTCGACCTCGGCGTGGACGCCGAGCGCTTCGGCGAGCCGTGCCCTGATCGGCACGCCCTCCAGCTCGGCCCGGTTGCTCTCCCTGATCACGCCTTCCCTGGGGTCCACCACGCCGGGGACCCCGGCCACCGCGACCTCCAGGCCGGGCAGGTCGCCGCCGCCCTCCAGCAGGCGGTCGTGGACGGCCTTGGCGGCGCTCAGCACGGTCTCCGGCGCGGAGTCCGCTATGCGCTGGTCGTGCCGGGCCAGCATGGCCCCGCCGAGGTCGCAGATCGCGCCCCGGACGAAGCGGGTGCCGATGTCCAGGGCCAGGACGTGGGCCAGCGTGTGCACGGGCTCGAAGTAGACCGCGCCGTAGTGCGTCTCGCCGGGCGGGGCCGCCTGCCGTACCAGGCCGGCGGCCAGCAGCAGGTCGAGCGCGTTGGCGACGGTCGGCTTGGTCATCCCGGTGCGGCGGCTGACCTCGGCCCGCGAGAGCGGGGGGTCGGCGCGGATCGCCGTGAGGACCACCGATGCGTTGATCTCGCGAAGGGTCGCGAGGGTCGCGTGCTGGGCCATGACCCGGATTCTAGTAAAGACTCTTGCCTAGATGCAATAAAGACTCTTTACTAGGTTCTGCACTACTTGCTCCACGGAGGAATTCCATGGCCCGTAAGCACAACCTCCTGCTCGCCGCCGCCCTCGCGGTCGCGATCATCCCCGCCGCCGGGGTGCACGCCGCGACGACGACGGCCGCCGCCCCCGCCCTCGTCGATCCGTTCGTCCTCCAGGTCGGCGGCACGCTTCCCGCGCTGCCCGGCGCGGCCGTCTCCCTGGCCACGGGACCCGGCGGCGTCATCGCCGCGGCCCACGCCAAGGGATTGGCCGTATGGACCGCGGGGGCGTGGAAGGAGGTCGCCGCCGGAGCCGCGCACCGGGTGGCCTGGCGCGGCGGCGACCTGGCCGCGCTGACCGCGCGCGGCCTGCTGATCGCGAGCGGCGACCGGTGGCGCACCACGACCATGCGGCTGCCGCACGGCGTCGACCCGGCCAAGGCGCTGCTCGCCGGTGGGCGCGACCTCGTCCTCGCGCAGGGCGATCGGCTCTACCACAACGACCGCGGCCACGCCTGGCGTCCCGACCGGCTGCCCGGCCACGCGGTGGCCATCGCCCGGTCCGCGAAGTCCGGCACGATCGCCGTCGCCACCGCGACCGGCCTGTACGAACGTGCGGGCCGCGACTGGAAGCAGGTGTCGGCCACCCCGGCGATCGGCCATCTGGCCTACGACAGCAAGGACCGGCTGTGGTACGCCGCCGCGTCCGGCGTCGGCGTCAGGGACGGCGGCGCGTGGAAGGCGTACGGCCCGGCCGACGGCCTGCCGCTGCTCGGCTTCACCGCGCTCACGCCCGGCGCGGACGGCGACGTCTGGCTCGGCACCGCGAGCGGCGCGATCCGCTTCGACGGCACGAACTGGGAGTACCGCCAGGGCCGCCGCTGGCTGCCCGGCGACGCGGTCGCGGCCATCGCGGTGGACGCGCAGGCCAACGCCTACTTCGCCACCTCGGGGGGCGTCGGCCGGATCGAGGCCCGGCGGACGACGCTGGCCGAGAAGGCGGACGTCTACGAGCGGGCGATCGCCGCGATGCACAAGCGCACGCCGTACGGGTTCGTCGAGGGCGTGGACCTGCCCACCCCCGGCGACCTGAGCAAGTGGGTGCAGGGCTCCAGCGACAACGACGGGCTGTGGACCGCGATGTACGGCGCGGCCGAGGTGTTCCGGTACGGCGCCTCCAAGGACCCGGCGGCCAAGGACAACGCGCGCAAGGTCTTCGAGGCGCTGAAGTTCCTCGGCGACGTGACGCAGGGCGGTACCAACCCCGCGCCGCCCGGGTTCATCGCCCGCTCGATCATCGAGACCACCGCGACCGACCCCAACCTCCGCGACAACGAGCAGCGCGACCGGGACAAGCAGAAGGGCGACGCGTACTGGAAGATCCTCGTGCCGCGCTGGCCGAAGAGCGCGGACGGCAAGTGGTACTGGAAGACCGACACCAGCAGCGACGAACTGGTCGGGCACTACTTCTTCAACGCCCTGTACCACGACGTCGCCGCCAAGGACGACGCCGAGAAGCGCGAGGTGGCGTCGGTCATCACCCGCACCACCGACCACCTGATCGCAGGCGACTTCTACTTCCTCGACCATGACCGCAAGCCCACCCGCTGGGGCTTCTTCAACCCCAAGGAGCTCAACGGCAACCCGTGGCGGCGCGAGGAGCGCGGGCTGAACAGCCAGACGATCCTGGCGTTCCTGGCCATCGCCGAGCACGTCTCGGGCGACCCGAAGTACGCCGCGGCCAAGAAGCGGCTGATCGACGAGCACGGCTACGACATGAACACCCTCGCGCCCAAGGTCACCCCGGGCGTCGGCGGCGGCAACCAGTCCGACGACGAGATGGCGTTCATGAACTACTACCACCTGCTGGCCTACGAGAAGGACGCCGAGCTGAAGCGGTCCTGGGCCCGGTCGCTGTACGACTACTGGCAGCTGGAGCAGTACGAGCTGAACCCGTTCTTCAACTTCATCGCCGCGACGCGCCTGGCCGACCAGACCTGGCTGGACGCCTACGGGCCCTTCCCGCTGGACATGCCCGGGCCGTGGCTTGAGCAGTCGGTGGACACCCTCAAGCGGTTCCCGCTGAACATGATCGACTGGAAGCAGTCCAACACCGCCCGGCTGGACATCGTCAACCTCGGCCGGCACATCCGGCCCGACGCCGACCCCACCAAGCTCGGCATGCGCCGCAACGGCCTGGTGGTGCCGATCGACGAGCGGGTGATCGGCCACTGGAACCACGACCCGTACAAGCTCGAACAGGGCGGATCGGGCACCCACGTCAACGACGGCACGTCCTACCTGCTGCCGTACTGGATGGGCCGCTACCACAAGTTCATCGCCGAGAAGTGACGCCTGACCGGCACCTGGGCGCGCGCCCGGGTGCCGGGAAACGTCGTACCCACCCCCTACGCTTGGGGGCATGGCTCGGGTGAACGATGAGGCCGCGGCGGCGCTGCAGGAATACGCCGATCTGTTCGCGATGACCGGGGGCGACGCCTTCCGGGTGCGCAGCTACCAGAAGGCGGCCAAGGCCATCGCCGGCCACCCTGAGGACATCTCGGGCGGCGACGTCCGCTCGGTGCCCGGGGTGGGCGAGGCGATCGCCAAGAAGATCGAGGAGTTCCTGAGCCGCGGCAGCTTCCGCCAGCTCGACGAGCTGCGCGGCCGGGTGCCCGAGGGCGTGCGGCGGATGACCCGCATTCCCTCGCTCGGCCCGAAGAAGGCCATCTTCCTGTTCACCGAGCTGGGCATCGACTCCCCCGCCGCGCTGCGCGAGGCCATCTCGGCGGGGCGGCTGAGCGGGGTCAAGGGCTTCGGCCCGCGCACCGAGGCCAACCTCCTCAAGGGCATCGACCAGATGGAGCAGGCCGGGCGGCGGGTGCACATCGGCATCGCCATGGAGCTGGCCGAGAGGGTCATCGCCTCGCTGTCCGGCGAGGGCGTGCGGCGGATCGCCCACGCGGGCTCGCTGCGGCGGATGAAGGACACCATCGGCGACATCGACATCCTGGCCGTGGGGCCCGCGTCGCTGATGGAGGAGTTCCGCGCGATGCCGTATATCGCGGAGGTGATCGCGGCCGGGGAGAAGAAGACCTCGGTGCGCACCACCGGCGGCGTGCAGGTCGATCTGCGGCTGGTGCCCGCCGAGTCCTGGGGCGCGGCCATGCAGTACTTCACGGGGTCCAAGGAGCACAACGTCCGGATCAGGGAGATGGCCGTCAAGAAGGGCTGGAAGCTCTCCGAGTACGGCCTGTTCGAGGGCGAGCGGGTGATCGCCTCCCGCACCGAGGAGGAGATCTACGCGGCGCTCGGCATGCCGTGGATCCCGCCCACCATGCGCGAAGACGGCGGCGAGGTCGCCGCGGCGCTCAAGGGCGAGTTGCCCGAGGTGGTCACCCTCGACGACCTGAAGGGCGACCTGCACACCCACACCGACCTGACCGACGGCATCGCCTCCCTCGAGGACATGGTGGCCGCGGCGGGCCGGCTGGGCTACGCCTACTACGCGATCACCGACCACGCCCCCGACCTGGTCATGCAGCGGATGACGCTGGACAAGGCGCTGGCCCAGCGCGACCGGGTGGCCCGGTTGCAGACCTCCTATCCGGGGATGCGGCTGCTGCACGGCACCGAGCTGAACATCGGCCCCGACGGCACGGTCGACTGGCCGGTGGAGGTCCTTGAGGGGTTCGACGTGACGGTGGCGAGCGTCCACTCCCATTTCAACCAGTCGCGGGCGGAGATGACCGCCCGCTTCATCGCCGCCTGCGAAAACCCGCAGGTGCACATCATCGGCCACCCCACCACGCGCAAGCTCGGCAAGCGCGAGCCGGTGGACGCCGACTGGGAGGAGATCTTCCGCTGCGCGGCCCGCACCGGCACCGCCCTGGAGATCGACTCCTATCCCGACCGCTCCGACCTGCCCGCCGAGCTGGTCCGGCTGGCCCGCCACCACGGCGTGAAGTTCTCCATCGACAGCGACTCGCACGCCGTCCCGCACCTGGCCAACCAGCGCTACGGGGTGGGCATCGCGCAGCGGGCCTGGCTCACCACCGACGACGTGATCAACACCTGGCCGCTGGAGCGGCTGCTGGCCTTCCTGGGCCGCGGCGACGGCTGAGCGGGGCGGGGGCGGTCAGCCGAGGTGGCCTGAGGCGACCGAGGCGGCCAGCACCTCGCAGATCAGCCGCACCCCGAGCAGCGAGGTCACGTCCGAGGAGTCGTACGGCGGGGCGACCTCGACCACCTCCATGCCGAGCAGCCCCTCCTTGGCGAACCGCCGGACCAGCCGCAGCGCCTCGCGCGGGTAGAGGCCGCCGGGTTCGGGCCAGCCCGTCCCCGGCGCGAACCCGGGATCGACGGCGTCGATGTCGAACGACAGGTAGACCCCTCGCGCCCCGCCGCCCCAGGCCGCCTCCAGCGCCAGGTCCGCCACCGTGTCCAGGCCGCGCTCCTCCAGGTCCTCCATGGTGATCACGACCGAGCCGTCCAGGATGGGGGCCCGCGCCGCCTGCCACCCGCTCACCCCGATCTGCACGAGGTTGCCCAGGTCGAAGTGCGTCTCGTGGACGGCCCGGCGGCCTGGCACGAGGGACGCCGGGCCGCCGCCGTCCGGGTTGCGGTTCTCCAGGTGCCGGTCGAAGTGGATCACGCCGATCTTGCCGCCGTGCGCCTCCATCACGCCGCGCGCGGCCGGGTACCCGACCGAGTGGTCGCCGCCGAGCACCACGGGGAACGTCCCGTGCGCGACGATGTGCGCCACGGCCTTGGTGATCCGGGCGAAGGCCGCGTCCAGGTCGGCGGGGGCGAGGAAGACGTCCCCCAGGTCCACGATGTCGAGCCCGTCCAGCAGGTCCGCGCCGCGTTCGCAGTAGTGCGAGGCGTGCAGGGTGGAGATCCGGCGCATGCCCTGCGGGCCGAACCGCGGCCCCGGGCGGTGGGCGGCCGCCGCGTCCAGCGGCACCCCCACCACCGCGACCTGGTGCTCGCCGACCAGGTTCAGGTCTTGCAGGTGAGGGGCCTTGAGGAAGGTGTTGAGGCCGGAGAAGGGCGGGTTCTCGCCGCGCTGGAACAGGGCGGCCAGCTCCCGCAGCTCGTCGGAGTCGGTCAGTTCCACTCCGGGCTCCCCCGGCGGATCGCTCCTCATCCTCATAGGGCATTCCTGCGCCGTGGGCGGGCAAGGCGAACCGGGCGGCGGGTATGAAGATGGACAGGGGTGAGGAAAACCACGCCCGGATACGGCGTGGCGTGTTCCAGGATTACATACTGTCCCTGTAGGGAATATGTGGTTTGACCGAAGGGACGACCGGATGGCGTACGAGAACCCCATGGACGACGCCCCTCCCGTGAGCGGGGGCATAGTCAAACCGCTGCCACCGGAGTGGTTCGTCGCGCACGACAGCAACGCCGAAACCCGCTGGGAGGCCCTGGCCGGGACGGGCTACCACGTTCCCAACGACAGGTTCTTCGTGCGCAACCACACCACCACGCCGCTCATCGACGCGGCGAGCTGGCGGCTGCGGGTCCACGGACGCGGCCTGCGCGCGCCCCGGACCTTCGACTACGCCGAGCTGCGGGCCATGCCGCAGGTGACGATCGACGCGGCGGTGGAGTGCGCGGGCAACGGCCGGGCGTTCTACGCCGCCCAGCAGGGCACGCCCACGCCCGGCACCCCGTGGCGGCTGGGCGGCATCGGCGTGGCCAGGTGGGGCGGCGTCCCGCTTGCGGCCGTGCTGCGGTCGGCCGGGCTCACCTCCGGCGCGGTGGACGTGCTGGGCGTCGGCCTGGACGCCGACTACATCTGCGGCGGGGTCAACCATGGCAGGGTCCGCCGCCCGCTGCCGATCGCCAAGGCCCTTTCGGACGTCCTGCTCGCCCTGGACATGAACGGCGAGCCGCTGCCGCCCGACCACGGGTTCCCCGCCCGGCTCATCGTTCCGTCCTGGATCGGGGTCGCCTCGATCAAGTGGCTGGGCGAGATCGAGGTGTCCGACGAGCCGATCCTGACGCCGTGGAACACGGTGTTCTACCGGATGCCCCGGTGGGGCCCGCCGCTCACCACGCAGGTGCCGAAGAGCGCCTTCGAGCTGCCCTGGGACGCCGTGCTGCCCGCCGGGCGGGAACTGGAGCTGCGCGGGCGGTCATGGTCGGGCAACGGCCGGGTCGTGCGCGTGGAGATCAGCGTGGACGGCGGCGCGAGCTGGGAACGTGCCACGCTGCACGGGCCACGCCCGGCCGCCGGATGGGCGCGGTGGCGGTTCACCTGGCGCCCCCCGGGTCCGGGCGGCTACGCGCTGCTGGCCCGCGCCACCGACGAATCGGGGACCACGCAGCCGCTCCGCGCCCCCTTCAACGCCGACGGCTACCTGTTCGGGGCGGTGGTGGCGCACCCGGTACGGGTGATCTCTACATGAAGGCCACGCTCGCGGCGAGACGCAAAGAGATCCCTACAAATCACACGCTTAACGGCTAGTGACCGGAATTTAACCTGTCAGAATCATCGGGCAGTAGGTGTGAAACCCTCCGGAAACGCGAAGACCTCAGGATGTTCCCATGGACCGTCCCGGCTGGAGGGAGAGATCAGTGCGCCAGTTGACCGCGCTCGACGCGCAGTTCCTCCATGCCGAGTCGCCGACGACCACCGCGCACGTCGCCGGGGTCGCGATCGTCGATCCCGGCGACGCCGCCGCGGGCCGGATCACCAAGGGCACGCTGGTCGCGCTGCTGCGCCGCCGGGCGCACCTGGCCCCCGCGCTGCGGCTGCGGCTGGCCGGGGTGCCGTTCGGGCTGGACCTGCCGTACTGGGCCGAAGACCCCGGCTTCGACCCCGCCGACCACGTTTACGAGACCACGCTGCCCGCCCCCGAACTCCTCACCGACGTGGTCGCCAGGCTGCACGAGCGCAGGCTGTCCCGGCACCGGCCGCTGTGGGAGATGCACCTGATCCACGGCCTGGAGCATGGCCGGGTGGCCATCTACACCAAGGTCCACCACTGCGCCATCGACGGCGTGTCCGGGGCCGAGACGCTCGCCGCCCTGCTGGACCTCGCGCCGGGCGGCCCCGAGCCCGCCTGCGCGCCGCCCCCGGCCGACCCGGTCACCGCGCCGGGCACGCTCGGCATGCTCGCCGGGGCGGCGGTCAACTCGATGACGCACCCGCTGCGGGCGCTCGGCTCGCTCCGCCGTACCGCGGCCGACCTGGACGCCGTGCCGATCGCCGCCACGCTGCCCGGGGCGCGCTGGGTGGCGCGGGCGGCCAGGCTGCTCGGCGGCGAGGCAGGGCGGGCGCCCGCCCTGCCGTCTCTGGAGGTTCCGCGCACGCCGCTGACCGGGCCGGTGAGCGGGCAGCGGCGGTTCGCCTACGGCTCGCTGCCGCTGGCGGATATCAGGCGGGTCGGCAGGGCCTTCGGGATGAGCGTCAACGACGTCGTGATGGCCATGTGCGCGGCGGCGCTGCGGGCCTGGCTGGCCGAACGGGACGTACTGCCCGACCGGCCGCTGATCGCCGCCGTCCCGGTGGCCGCCCGCGCCCGCACCGACGGACGCGGCCCCGGCGCGGTGGGCAACCGGATCTCGGCGATGGCCGCCCCGATCGCCACGCACCTGGCCGACCCGCTTGAGCGGCTGCTGTCCACCAGGGAGGCCATGCGCGCCGCCAAGCGCCGCTTCGCCTCCTCCCCCGCGACCTGGCTGAGCGACCTTTCCGCGCTGCTGCCGCCGCCGGTGACGGCGCTGGCCACCGCCTCGGTCTTCCGGCTGGCGGGGCTCGCCTGCCCGCCGGTCAACCTGATCGTCTCCAACGTGCCGGGCCCGCGCGTCCCGCTGTACCTGTGCGGGGGCAAGGTGGTGGCCTACTACCCGATGTCGGTGGTCACCGACCTGAGCGGCGGGCTCAGCGTCACCTGCTTCTCCTACGACGGGTCGCTGGACTTCGGGCTGCTGGCCTGCCCGCGCCACGTGGACGACGTGTGGCGGCTGCTGGGCCACCTGCGCGCGGCCCTGGACGAGCTGTCGGCCCTCGCCGGTCCCGCCCCCGAGCCTGCCGCGGAGACGGCCAAGGAGACCGTTCCGGCCTGAGAACAGGGCCTGGAACGGGAAGGGCCCCGGCGGGCGATGCCCGCCGGGGACCCTG
The DNA here is from genome assembly GCF_003315795.1 of Spongiactinospora rosea. GTDB lineage: Bacteria > Actinomycetota > Actinomycetes > Streptosporangiales > Streptosporangiaceae > Spongiactinospora > Spongiactinospora rosea. The sequence continues at coordinate 6,334 of NZ_QMEY01000040.1, read as the reverse complement.
GAAAGGGACGGCCGTCAGTGCTGGGTGGCCTGCTCCGCGCCGACGCCGGTGAGCGAGCGGACCTCGATCTCGGCGTACTTCGCGGCGTTGTACTCCTTGCTCATCCGGGTACCGAGCCAGCCGAACAGGAAGCCCAGCGGGATGGAGATGATGCCCGGGTTCTGCAGCGGGAACCAGGAGAAGTCGGCCCCGGGGAACAGCGCCGTCTTGCTGCCCGACACGACCGGCGAGAAGATCACCAGGATCAGCGCGGACAGCAGGCCGCCGTAGATCGCCGAGACCGCGCCCGCGGTGTTGAACCGCTTCCAGAACAGGCTGAACAGGATCGCCGGCAGGTTGCCCGAGGCGGCCACCGCGAAGGCCAGCGCCACCAGGAAGGCGACGTTCTGGCCCTGGGCCAGGATGCCCAGGCCGATGGAGGCCGCGCCGATCACGAAGGCGGAGATCCGGGCGACCCGCACCTCCTCCCGCTCGGTGACCTTGCCGCGCTTGATGACGTGCGCGTAGAGGTCGTGGGCGAAGCTGGAGGACGAGGCCAGGGTGAGGCCCGCGACCACGGCCAGGATGGTGGCGAAGGCGACGGCCGCGATGACCGCCAGCAGGATCGTGCCGCCGACCGAGCCGAACATGAGGTCGCCGATCGCCTTGGCGAGCTGCGGCGCGGCGGTGTTGCCCGCCTTGTCCGCCGCGGTGATCGCCTTGCCGCCCACCAGCGCCGCGGCACCGAAGCCCAGCACCAGCGTGAGCAGGTAGAAGACGCCGATGATGCCGATGCCCCAGATGACCGACTTCCGGGCGTCCTTCGCGGTGGGAACGGTGTAAAAGCGGATCAGGATGTGCGGCAGACCCGCGGTGCCGAGCACCAGGGCGATGCCCAGGCTGACCAGGTCGATCTTGCCCGCCAGGCCCTGCGCCTCGGTGCCGTACTTCAGGCCGGGCTCCAGGAACGCGGCGCCCTTCCCGCTCTCCGCGGCGGCCTCGCCGAGCAGCCCGGACAGGTTGAAGCCGAACTGCATCAGGACCAGCAGGGTGATCAGCGCGGCGCCGGTCATCAGCAGCACGGCCTTGACGATCTGCACCCAGGTGGTGCCCTTCATACCGCCGAAGACCACGTAGACGATCATCAGGATGCCGACGCCGACGATGGTCAGCGCCTTTCCGGCCGGCGAGTCGATGCCGAGCAGCAGGCCGACCAGCGCGCCCGCGCCGACCATCTGGGCCAGCAGGTAGAAGATGCTGACCGTGATCGTGGACACGCCCGCCGCGGTGCGCACCGGGCGCGGGCTCATCCGGAAGGCCAGTACGTCGGCCATGGTGAACTTGCCGGAGTTGCGCATCAGCTCGGCGACCAGCAGCAGCGCCACCAGCCAGGCGACCAGGAAGCCGATGGAGTACAGGAAGCCGTCGTAGCCGGACAGGGCGATGATCCCGGCGATGCCGAGGAACGAGGCGGCGGACATGTAGTCGCCGCCGATCGCCATACCGTTCTGGGCGGCGCTGAACGAGCGGCCACCGGCGTAGTAGTCGGCGGCGGTCTTGGTGTTGCGGCTGGCCCAGAAGGTGATGCCGAGCGTCGCCGCGACGAATATCAGGAAGAGGGTGGTGGAAAGCGCCTCTGAACTCACTGCTGCTTCTCCTCGACCTCGTGACGGAGCTTGTCGGCCAGCGGGTCCAGCTTCTTGGCCGCGTGCCTGGAGTACGCCCAGGCGATCCAGAACGTGGACACGAACTGAAGCACCCCGAACACCAAGGCCACGTTGATGTTGCCGAACAGCTTGATCCCCATGAAGTCACGAGCCCAGCCGGAGAGCAGCACGTAGAGCAGGTACCACACCAGGAAGGCCGCGGTCATCGGGAACGTCCAGGCGCGGAAGCGCCGTTTCAGCTCCTGGAACTCCTGACTCGTCTGTACCTGTTCGTAGACGGACGCATCATGTTCTTTGGTCGTCACCGAGCCTCCCACGGCTGTGATGTGGATCACGCATACCGTAGAAGGGGAAACGCCCGCTAAGAAGAGGCAGCGCCGGGCCGGTCGCCGAGTCGTCACGGCATGGCGTTCAGCAGGCGGCCCATTGCGGTGAAAGGTCGGATATCCGCGACGAGCGGTCGGCCATTCTCAGGAACGCGGGGAAGCCCTGGTCAGGATCGTCTCGGACGCCAGTCGCCGCGGTTGACGTTGAGCCCTTCCGGGGCGTGCAGGCGTACCATGGTGCGGGTCACGTCGGCGGGCACCTTGCCGGGGGTGGCCAGTGAGACCACGATCATCACCACGAAGGCGATGGGCACGGTCCAGGCGGCGGGCTGGGCCAGCAGCGCGCCCGCCCAGCCGGAGTGCGGGCCGATCACGATCGTGGTCAGCACCGCCGCGCTCGCCAGGCCCCCACCGGCCAGCAGCCCGGCCATCGCGCCGGTCGAGGTCAGCCGCCACCACCAGATGCCGAGCACCAGCAACGGGCAGAACGACGAGGCGGCGACCGCGAACGCCAGGCCCACCACGTCGGCCACCGGCAGCGAGCGCGCCGCCGCTGCCAGCACCAGCGGCACGATCACCGCCGCCACCGTGGCGAGCTGGAAGGACCGCACGCCGCCGCGCAGGATGTCCTGGGCGATCACCCCGGCGACCGACACGGTCAGCCCCGAGGAGGTGGACAGGAACGCCGCGAACGCCCCCGCCGTGACCAGCGCGGCCAGCAGGTCGCCCAGCGTCCCGCCGATCATGCGGCCGGGCAGCGCGAGCACCACCTCGTCGGTGCGCCCGCTGGCGATCAGGTCGGGCGCGTAGAGGCGGCCGAGCGCGCCGTAGATCGCCGGCAGCAGGTAGAACGCGCCGAGCAGGGACAGCACGACCAGGGTCGTACGGCGGGCGGCCCGCCCGTCCGGGTTGGTGTAGAAGCGCACGAGGACGTGCGGCAGCCCCATCGTGCCCAGGAAGGTCGCCAGGATCAGCGAGTACGTCGCGTACAGCGGATACTCCCGCCCCCCGCCCAGCGGCAGCGCCCAGGTCGCCGCGTCGTGCGCGCTGATGCCGGGCGCCCCGGCGCCGCGCCAGGCCGACAGCAGGAAGAGCACGGGGAAGGCCAGCGCGGTGAGCTTGAGCCAGTACTGGAACGCCTGGACGAACGTGATCGACCGCATCCCGCCGGACAGCACGTTGACCGCCACCACGACCGCCACCAGCACCCCGCCCACCCACTCGGGGGCCCCGGTGATCGTCCGCAGCACCACGCCCGCGCTCTGGAACTGCGGCATCAGGTACAGCCAGCCGATCAGCACGACCAGCACGCTCGCCGTCCGGCGGACGGTCATCGACGACAGCCGCGCCTCGGCGAAGTCGGGCAGCGTGTAGGCCCCGGACCTGCGCAGCGGGGCCGACACCAGGACCAGCAGCACCAGGTAGCCGCCGGTCCAGCCGACCGGCAGCCACAGCATGTCGGCCCCGTAGGCGAGGATCAGCCCGGCCGCGCCGAGGAAGGAGGCCGCCGAGAGGTACTCGCCGCCGATCGCGGAGGCGTTCCACAGCGGGGAGACGGTCCGCGAGGCCACGTAGAAGTCGGAGGTGGTGCGCGACAGGCGCAGCCCGAACGCGCCGATCAGCACCGCCGTCACCACGACCAGGACCACCGCGGTGACGCCGGAGGCGGTGCTCACGGACGCTCGTCCATGAGGTCGGCGAAGTGGCGTTCGTTGCGCTCGGCCTGGCGTACGTACAGCCAGGCCCCCACGACGAAGGCCGGGAAGATCAGCCCGCCCAGCACCGCCCAGGGCAGCGGCAGCGCGCCCAGGTGCACCTCGCGCAGTTGCGGCATCAGCAGGAACAGCAGCGGCAGCCCGCCGATCACGCAGCCGAGCAGGGTGCACACGAACAGGCCGAGCCGGAACTGCGTCCTGATCAGCGAGCGCATGTACACCTCGCCGAGCCGGGTCTGCTCGTCCAGCTCCCGGGTCACCGGATGGCGCGGGCGGCGTGCGGCCACCGTGCGCGGGCTGGTCACGACCACCCTGCGCTGCCGTTCGGTCATCGTCCCCCCATGCGATGCGAGCTAGCTCTGGGCCTTGCGCGCCCTGCGCACAAGCAGATCACGAAGCTCCCTGGTGTGGCGGCGGCTCACCGGTATTTCCGTTTCGCCGACCCGCACCACGCACCGGCCGGAGTCGATGTGCAGCTCGTCGATGTGCTTGACGGCGACCAGGTGGCTGCGGTGGACCCGGACGAACCCCACGGGTGCCCAGCGCTCCTCCAGGGTGGCCAGCGAGATCCGGACCAGGTGGCTGCCGCCCTCGGTGTGCAGCCGGGCGTAGTCGCCCTGCGCCTCGACGTACTTGACGTCGGTGCTGGACACGAACCGGGTCACCCCGCCCAGCTCGACCGGGATGGTGTCCGGCTCGCGGCCCCCGGTCTCGGGGTCGGCGTGCTCGGCTGCGACGCTCACCCGCCGGATCGCCTCGGCCAGCCGTTCCGGGCGCACCGGTTTGAGCAGGTAGTCCTCGGCCTTGATCTCGAAGGCGTCAACCGCGTGGTCCTCGTAGGCGGTGACGAACACGACCCGCGGCGGGTTGGCGAACCGCGAGAGCAGCCGGCCGAGCACCACGCCGTCCAGGCCGCGCATCCGGATGTCGAGGAAGACCGCGTCGATGGGCCTGCCCTCGGCGATGCCACGGTCCAAAAGCCGCAGCGCGGCGGCGCCGTCCCTGGCCGTGGCCACTTCGGCGATCCTCGTGTCGGCCCGCAGGAGGTAGGCGAGATCCTCCAGCGCGGGCAGCTCATCGTCAACAGCGAGGACGCGCAGGCCGACCACCAGGGCTCCCCTCCTTAATCGGCGAATGCACTAGAGCGTGATGAAACCGGCATCAGAAGTCAACGGGTACGCGCGTAGATCAGCGCGCGGACACGCCCGGGTGGTACTTGGGAACGCGTACGTTGATCTTGGTTCCGGCGCCCGGGGCGGTCTCCACGACCAGGCCGTACTCGTCACCGTAGACCTGGCGCAGACGTACGTCCACGTTCGCCAGGCCGACGCCGCCGGCCCCCGAGCGCTCGCCGGATTCGCCCGCCAGTATGCGGCGCAGCCGTTCGGGGTCCATGCCGATGCCGTCGTCCTCCACGCTGATCGAGCACTCCGCCCCGGCGTCCTCGGCGATGATCGAGATGCGGCCGGTGCCCGGCTTGCTCTCCAGGCCGTGCCGCACGGCGTTCTCCACCAGCGGCTGCAGGCACAGGAACGGCACCGCCACCGGCAGCACCTCCGGCGCTATCCGCAGCGTGACCTGGAGCTGGTCGCCGAACCTGGCGCGTTCCAGGGTGAGGTAGCGGTCGATCGAGCGCAGCTCCTCGGCGAGCGTGGTGAAGTCGCCGTGCCTGCGGAAGGAGTAGCGGGTGAAGTCGGCGAACTCCAGCAGCAGTTCCCTGGCCCGCTCGGGGTCGGTGCGGACGAAGGAGCCGATGGTGGTCAGGGAGTTGTAGATGAAGTGCGGGGAGATCTGCGCGCGCAGCGCGCGGACCTCGGCCTCCATCAGCAGGGTGCGGGATCGGTCCAGCTCGGCCAGTTCGAGCTGGGAGTCGACCCAGCGGGCGACCTCCTGCGCGGCGCGGACCAGACCGGCGGAGGCGTGCCCGCCGTACGCGGTGAGCGTGCCGACCACCCGGTCGTCGGGGGTGAGCGGGACCACCACGGCGAACCTGATCGGGCACTCGGGGTGGTCGCAGGTGACCACGTCGGGGCCGAAGACGTGGGTCCTGCCGTCCTTGAAGGTCTCACCGGCCAGGCCGAAGGCGGCGGCGGCGTGGTGCTCGCCCACGCCGTCGTAGACCAGCAGCCGCTCCCCGTCGGTGATCGCCAGGGCCGGTGACCCGAGGAGTTCGCGCAGGTGGCGGGATGCCTTGGTGGCCCCGGCCTCGGTCAGCCCGGCACGCAGCGGGGGCGCGGCCAGCGAGGCGGTGTGCAGGGTCTCGAACGTGGCCCGCTCGGCGGGGCTGCTGCCCAGCTCCCTGCGCCCGCGGAGCACGCGCCACAGTACGAAGGTGGGCACGCCCACCAGAACGGCCACCACGACCACCGCGACGAGGGGTTCCACTGCCACAGCGGCAGGCTAGCCCCGTTTTCCGCACGTGAGGCTTTTTGAAGATCGCCGGGTTGCCGTGGTGATCGTCGTCGCGATATCACCTGGCTGGTGAGACAGCGTGCGCAGTGGGGCCAGGCCAGTGTCGAGAAGATGCTCGGAGCGTTACCGGTCATCGCCGGGTTCTGCTCGCGGTTACGGATCCGGGAGCTGGTGGATGCGGCCTGCCCGGTGCGGGACACGGCGGAGTTGACGCATGGACAGGTGATCGAGGCGC
>NZ_QMEY01000004.1 GCF_003315795.1 Spongiactinospora rosea | reverse complement strand
AGGTCCGCCACGCCCTGGCGGCTCGCGGCCAGGCCAAGATGGACGGCTTGTACGCCGGACGGCCCGCCGTGCCCACCGGCAAGCTCATCCTCGACGCGCTGGCCGGTATCCGGCTGATCCCGGGCACCGGCCAATCACCCCCGATCATCCCGCACCCCACCGATCTCCAACTCGATCTCCTGGACCTCCTCGACATCGATCCACGAGACCTCCGCTGAAGATCACTCACGTGCGGAAAACGGGGCTAGCTGTGCCCAACGTCACGGGCGTACAGGAACTAAAGACGCAATCACTCCTGTTAGCGTAGGGGTCATTGATTCATCCCATGATTCGATGATCCCCATCACTTTTCAGGGAGGATGTGACGCCGCATGACCGTGCTCGCCCCCGAAACAAGAGGACGTGGCGGACCGCTGGCATGGCTGCTGGTGGCAGGGATCGTGCTGGCCGCGCTGAACCTCCGCACCGCCGTCACCAGCGTCGGCCCCCTGCTGGACCGGATCGCCACCGCGCTCGGGATGTCCGGCGTGACGACCGGCCTGCTCACCACACTACCCGTGCTCTGCTTCGCCACGGTCGGCGTCATCACGCCCGCCATCGCCCGCCGCATCGGTGAGCACCGGCTGCTGCTGCTCGCCCTGCTCGCGCTCGGCGCGGGCCTGCTCACCAGGGCCATGGTGGACTCGGCGGTGATCTTCCTGTTCAGCAGCGCGGTGGCGCTGTCCGGCGGGGCCGTCGGCAACGTGCTGATCCCGACCCTGATCAAGCGCCACTTCCCGCGCCGCGCGGGCACGATGACGACCGTCTACACCACCGCCCTCGCCGTGGGCACCATGCTCGCCGCCGCCGCGACCGTGCCCATCGAGCAGGCCGCGAACGGCGACTGGCACGTCGCGCTCGGCGTCTGGGCCGCGCTGGCGGCCGTGTCCGCGCTGCCGTGGCTGATGCTGCTGCGCAGCGAGCCCGCGCGCGACGCCGGCGCAAGCGACCTCGGCCCGCGCGCGCTCGTCCGCAATCGCCTGGCCTGGGCGGTCGCCGCCTACTTCGGCACCCAGTCGATGGTGGCCTACATCATGTTCGGCTGGCTGCCGCAGATCCTCATCGACCTGGGCTACACGACCGGGCAGGCGGGGTTCATGCTCGCCGCCTTCACCGCCCTCGGCATCCCGGTCGCCATCGTCGTCCCGGCCCTCACCGCGCGGTTTTCCAACCAGCGCCCGCTGGTCATCGGACTGGCCGTGCTGTATCTGGTGGGCTTCGCCGGGCTCTGGCTCGCCCCGTCCGGCACCGCGTGGCTCTGGGTGATCGCGGTGGGCCTGGGCATGGGCTCGTTCCCGCTCGCGCTGACCATGCTCGCGCTGCGCACCCGCAGCGCCGAGGCCACCGCCGCCCTGTCGGCCTTCGGCCAGAGCGCCGGCTACCTGATCGCCGGAGCCGGGCCGTTGATCGTCGGCGTCATGTACGCGGCCACCGGCGGCTGGACCCTGCCGTTCCTGCTGCTGATCGGCGTCGTCGCGGTGCAGGTCGGCACCGGCTGGTACGCCGGAGCCGACCGTTACCTGGAAGACGAGCGCGACCGCGTACGGCAGCATGGAGACCATGAACATCGCCGGATCGACGAGAGTGACCTATCCCTCGGGGGCGCTCGCCGGTAGCTCGCCGATCGTCGCGACCCTCCGCCGCAACGGCGGGCACGGTGTCGTGGTGACCGAGACACCGTTTCATCCGCTCGACCACACCTGGCCCGACCAGCCCGCCGACACGGGCACGATCAACGGCGTGCCGGTGACCGACTGCGTCACCGGCGCGGTCGAGCACGGCGGGACCACCCTCTACCTCGGCCACGAGATCCCCGTCCGGCGCGGCGACCCCGGCTGGCACTGGCTGGTCGTCCACCTGACCGGCGAGCCGGTCGGGGGCATCGGCGAGACCGCCGCGCTCGCCGTCGAGCCGGACACCCGCGCGGCGCTGTCCGCCGGGCACACCGCCTGCCACCTGACGGCGCTCGCCCTCAACGCCGTGTTCGCCGGCCGCTGGCGCAAGCCCGCGCCCGCCGACGGCCTGGGCAGCCCCGACTTCGACCAGGCGGCGATCAGTTCCTCCCGGATCCTGCCCCACGGCAGCCTGGACGTCTACCGCCTGGGCAAGTCGCTGCGCAAGAAGGGCTTCACCACCGAGGGGCTGTCCGACGACCTGCCCGGCATCGCCAAGCAGGTGGGCGAGCGGCTGACCGAGTGGATCGCCGCGGACGCCCCGGTGCGGATCGACGCGCCGGGGCCGGACCTCGCGGCCCGGCGTACGTGGCGCTGCGCGCTCCCCGAGGGCGAGGCCGCGATCCCCTGCGGCGGCACCCACCTGACCGGCACCGGCCTGCTCAAGGCCGTCGATGTGACGCTCGACCTGTCCACCGACGGCGCGGAGCTGACCATGCGCACGACCGTGGGGAGCTGACCCGGGCGGGCGGCCCAGGTGAGTGACTCAGGTGGGTGACTCAGGTGGGTGACTCAGCCCGCGAACGGCGTACCGGGCAGGCCGATCCCTGCCCCGGGCACCACCAGCAGCGCCCCGGACAGCGGCTCGGCCGCGAGCGTGGCCTCCGGCAGGCCCTCGGTGGCGCTCGTGATGTAGAGGTCGGTGAGGCCGGGGCCGCCGAAGGCGCACGCGGTGGGCCTGCTGACCGGGACCTCAAGCTCCCGGTCCAGGTGGCCGCCCGGCGTGTACCTGCGGACGGCGGCGCCGTCCCACAGGGCCACCCAGACACACCCGTCGGCGTCCACCGTGATGCCGTCGGGCAGCCCGCGGTCGATCTCGGCGAAGGTCCGGCGGCCGTGCGGCAGGCCGCCGCCGGGGTCGGTGTCGAAGACGTCGATGCGGCCGGTGTCGGTGTCCACGTAGTACATCAGCGCGCCGTCGGGGCTCCAGGCGATGCCGTTGCTGGTGCCCACCCGGTCGAGGAAGGTCACGACCTCCCCGTCCGGGGTCACCCGGTACAGTGAGCCGCCGCCCCCGCCGTAGCTGAGCGTGCCCGCCCACAGATTGCCGTGCGGGTCCACGCCCGCGTCGTTGCCGCGCCTGCCCTCGACGGCCCATTCGGCCAGCCAGCGAAAGCCGCCGCCGGGCTCCAGCAGCCCGGCGCCGTCGCGCAGGTTGACCACCAGGCCGCCGCCCGCGCGCGGCTTGGCCGCGCCGACGTGCTGGGGCACCTCGCGCACCGAGTCCGTGCCGCTCGCCGGGATGTACTCATGCACCTCGCAGGCCGGGATGTCCACCCAGATAAGCCGGTCATGATGCCAGGTGGGCCCCTCGCCGAGCGCGGCGCGGACGGGCAGGGCGACGTCGATCTTCATCTCGACAGAGTAGTCCGCCGGGGGATTCCCCGGCGGACCGCCCTCCCGTGATGGAACTCAGCTCCGGCGCAGCCCCAGGTACTGAAGCTCGGCGAAGATCCCCACCAGCACCGCCTGCCCCGCCCAGAAGGCCACGCCCAGCGGGTTGGGGTCGATCCAGCCGGTGAACAGCAGCGCGATGCTGTCCACCGCCCACAGCGCGTTGATCGCGATCAGCGTCCACACGGCGGCGCGCGGCGGGGTGCGCCGGGTCGCCAGGAAGGCGATGAACGCGGTGACCGGCAGCAGCCCGATGCCGGCCCAGCGCAGCATCGGCTCCGGCAGTCCGGTCAGCCCGGCGATCGGCCCGGCGGCCACCGCGAGCAGGACCGCGAAGCCTCCGGTGAGCACGGTGTCGGTCTGCAGCACGCGGCGCAGCAGGGGAGCGGGGGCGGCGAGGGCGGTCGTGGTGGCCATCGGATATCTCCTGACATCAGGTGGATGCGATGGCTTCAGCACATCGCGTTAGGCACTGCCACCTGCAGACATTCCACTGCCATTCACTGCCGATCCGCGCTGCGAAGATCATCCGCCACAAGTTTGGCCGCCGCGTTCTGCCAGTTGTAGCACGTACGTTCGGGAACTTCCCGGGCGAACCAGTCGAACGCCTGCCGGTCCAACGCGTTCAGCCCCTGGCGTCCCGCGCCGCGCCGGTAGGGGCGCAGCCCGCGTACGTACGGGAAGTACAGGACGTTGTAGAACCGCCACTCCTCGCTGGTGCCGAACTCCCCGTCGCGCGGCTTGAGCCGCTGGATGCTCTCCAGCAGCAGGTGCTTCAGCTCGGCGGCCCGCTCCAGCGGGATGTCACCGGACACCCGCTCGTCGATCAGCGGCAGGCTCGCCAGCGGGCTGCTGGCCAGCTTGCCGAGGTCGCCGTAGTTGGCCAGCGCCCGGCGGGTGAGCCGGACGAACTCCGCGTCGTCCAGCGGCGGCGGCCCTTCCTCGCGGCGCGGCAGCGCCTCGGCGGTGTCGCGGAGCTGGGCGCGTTCGCGGCGGATGGCGGGATCGCGGGCGAAGGCGATCCGGTCGAGCGCGCGGTGCAGCGGACCGGCCATCGTCTGCACGGTGACCGCCACCGCGAGAACGCCGTACAGCAGTGCGGCCAGCGCCGGGGTGGCCCCGCCGAGCGCGACCGCGATGGCCACCTGGCCGCCGGTGGCGGCGGCCACGACGACCGCGCCCAGCGCCGAACGCGCCATGTCCCGCCAGAGCGCCTCGCCCGCCCGGAAGGCCCCGGCCATCGCGATGGCCACGCCCAGCAGGGCCATGTCCACGTCGATCGCGAGCGCGGCGAGCAGGCCGGGCGGACCGGAGAGGGAGGTCAGCAACAGCGCGGTGCCCAGGCCGAAGAACAGCGTGGCCACCGCCGCCAGCCAGCCGATCCGCTCCGGACCCGCCCGCACCAGCAGCACCAGCGCCCCGGCCAGCGGCACCAGCAGCAGCGCGCCGAGCGCCGCCCGGGACGCGCCGCCCGCGACCGCCGCCCAGCCGATCGCGGCCAGCGTGACGGGGACCAGGCCGCGCGACCAGATCCGGTCCAGCCGCCCGGTGTCCGGGACGAGGGTGAGCACCGCGCCGGTCCACAGCAGCGCGGGCAGGAAGGTCAGCGCCGTCTGGAGCGCGTCCAGCGCGACGGGGGAGGGCAGCATCAGCGTGCGGATCTGCCCGGTGGCCAGCGCGGCGGCGTAGGCGAGCAGGCCGAACCCGGCTCGGCGGGCGCCGCGCTCGCCGGGGTCGCCGCCGAGCACGTAGAGGCCGAGCCACCAGGTGAGCGCGAACACGGCGGCGATCAGTAGCGGCATGCTAACGCGGGGGGTGGTCGCGCGGGCCGAGCACGCAGAACTCGTTGCCCTCGGGATCGGTCAGTACGTGCCACGGCGCGTCGCCCTGCCCCACGTCGGCCCGGCGCGCGCCCAGGCCGATCAGCCACTCCGCCGCGTGGCCGTGGTCGCCGCCCTGGGGCGGCGCGACGTCGAGGTGCAGCCGGTTCTTCACCGGCGCGGGCTCACCCGCGGGCACGAACTCCAGCCACGGCCCCACCCCGGCCGGAGCGCGCAGCGCGGGGAACGGCGCCGACGTGCGGGCCGGCCGCCATCCGCCGGCCTCCGCCCAGAACGACGCCAGGCGCCCCGGATCGGCGGCGGCGTACACGATGGCCGCGACCGCCCCGCAGTTCTGGTAGATCGGCCGCGGCTCCAGCACGCAGAACTCGTTGCCCTCCGGGTCGGCCAGCACCTCCCAGGGCACGTCGCCCTGGCCGATGTCCACCGGCCGGGCGCCCAGCCCGCGCGCCGCGGCCACCCGTTCGGCCTGGGCCCGCGCGGTGGCACTGGCCAGGTCGAGATGGATCCGGTTCTGCACGGTCTTCGGCTCCCGCACCGGCACGAAGCAGATGTCGAGGTCCCAGCCGTCGCCCGCGGGGGCCCGCACGACGACCTCGCCGGGGTCGGTGAGCGCGATCCGCCAGCCGAGCAGGCCCGCCCAGAACGCGGCGAGCCGCTGTGGGTCGGCGGCGTCGATGACGAGGTTGACCAGCCTGGTGGACACGCTCATCACGTTAGCCCGCGCAGCGCGTCGCCGATCGCGAACTGCGGCCCGGAGATCCGGGTTTCGCCGTCCTCGATGTCCCACAGCACGTTCTGCAGCACCCGGCCGAGCGTCCAGCCCGCGGCGCGCTGCCTGGGCAGCCCCACCACCTCGGTCATCAGGTCGAACCTGCGCCGCACCGCCCTGGCCACGTCGCCGGTGGCGACGATCTCCTCCCAGCGGTTGTCCAGCGCGGGCATCAGGTCGAAACACGGGTCGCCGGCCAGCGGCTTGGGGTCGATGGCCAGCCACGGCTCGCGCTCCCCGGCCAGGACGTTCTCATAATGCAGGTCCCAGTGCAGCATGCGGTCGCCGGGTTCGGGCAGCAGGTCGGCGACCACGCCCGCGCAGTGTCGCAGCAGGTCACGGTCGCCGGGGTCGGACAGGCGGGTCACCGCCTCCGGCGCGTCCTGGACCATGCGGCCGGCGATGTCGGCCAGCGTGCGCAGCCCGGCCGGGGCGGGCATCGCGGTCAGCCGGGCGAGCAGCCCGGACAGGATCGTCAGGGCCTCGGTCTCGTCGGGCACGTCGGCCAGCGAGCGGTCCGCGTCCAGGCGTTCCAGCAGCATCGTGCCGGTGGCCGGGTCGTGGTCCAGCAGGTGCACGGCGCCGCGCCCGTTCCACAGGCGCAGCCCGACCGGCTCGGTCTCGGTCTCCTCGTCCACCGGCTGGAGCTTCAGCGCGGCGGGCGTGCCGTCGCTCCGGCGTACCGGGAGGACCAGGCCCACCCAGCCGTGCCGGGACGGGCCGTCGGGGGTGAGGTCCCAGCGCAGCAGGTACTCCTCCGCGAGCCGGGGCAGGTCCGCGATCCACGCGCGGCCCTGGTCGCTGAAGAGCTTCTCGTGCATGGCGGCCAGGGCGTCGGGAACGACGATCAAAACGGGGTTCACTCCTTGGTGTCGCGGGCGGGCCCGAGGGCCGCGGCCGTGGTGCGCGCCGCCAGTAGGCGCAGGTGTTCGCGCAGCTCAGGGGGATCTTTTACGACGAAGTCGACGTCCAGCATGATCAGGAAACCGGCCAGCATGGCCAGTGACTCGCTGCCGATGTCCAGCTCGCAGGTCTGGTCGTCGATCGGCCGCAGCCGGCCGTCGGCGGGGGAGATCCACCGGGCCAGCCGCTCGGCCGGGGCGTGCATGACGAGCCGCGCACGGTAGGGCCACATGTCGGCCGACAGCCGCCGGGAGACGTACGCGGCGACATCGCCCTCCGGCGGCTCGCGCGGCTCGAACCGGGGCCCGGTGGGCACCCGCGGCCTGATCCGGTCCACCCGGAAGGTGCGCCAGTCGTCCCGCTCGACGTCCCAGGCCACCAGATACCAGCGGCGGCCCCAGTTCACCATGCGGTGCGGCTCGGTCACCCGGACGCTCGCCGCGCCCTCGTGGTCGAGGTAGTCGAAGCGCAGCCGCTCATGATCGCGGCAGGCCGCGGCGATCGCGCTGAGCACGGCGGAGTCGACGGTCGGGCCCGCCCCCGGCACCGGGACGGTCGCCGAGTGCAGCGCGTTGATCCGGTGCCGCAGCCGGGACGGCAGCACCTGCTCCAGCTTGGCCAGGGCGCGCAGGGAGTTCTCCTCGATGCCGGAGACCGTGCCGCCCGCGGCCGTGCGCAGCCCGACGGCCACCGCCACCGCCTCGTCGTCGTCCAGCAGCAGCGGCGGCAGCGCCGCCCCCGCGCCGAGCCGGTAGCCGCCCGCGATGCCCATCGTGGTGTGCACCGGGTAGCCCAGCTCGCGCAGCCGATCGACGTCGCGGCGGATCGTCCGCGTGCTCACGCCGAGCCGTTCGGCCAGCTCGGCGCCCGGCCACTCGCGCCTGGCCTGCAACAGCGAGAGCAGCCGGAGCAACCGCGCGGACGTTTCCAACATGAGGCTCAATATAGGGGCGAGGTGGGACAGGAGCCGTCAGCGCGTACGCGGGGCCACCCGGTCGGCGAGCGCGGTCACGGCACTGATGAGCTGCGGCCCGTCCAGGAGCACGGCGTCGTTGTGCCCGGCTCCGGCGACCTCGACCGAGGCCAGCAGCGCGGGGGAGGCCGTGGCGACCTTCCGGCTCAGCTCGGCGGGAACGATCGTGTCGCGCGTGCCGTACACGACGACGGTGGGCTCGCGCACGCTGGGGAGCGTGGCCGCGACCGGGAAGCGGTCCTTCAGCAGCGACGCGACCGGCAGGAACGGGTAGGCGATCCGGCCCGCCGCGGCCAGGTCGGTGAACGGCGAGCGCAGCACCAGCCCGGCGGGCGGGTGCGCGGCGGCCAGCCGGGTCACCACGGCGGCCCCCAGGCTCTCCCCGAAGTAGATCAGCCGCTCGCCCGACCCGGCCAGGTGCCGCCCGGCCGCCTGTACGTCGAGCGCCAGCCCTTCCTCGGTGGGCGTGCCCGGGTTGCCGCCGTAGCCCCGGTAGTCCATCAGCAGCACCGACATGCCGCGCGCGGTGAGCGCCCTGGCCAGCGGGGCGCGGTAGGCGCGGTTGCCGCCGTTCCCGCCCGCGACGAGCACCGTCACCCCGCGCGGTTCGCCGGTGGGCGGGAACGACCACGCGCCCAGCTCCAGGCCGTCGGCGGTGGTCAGCGTGACATCGCGCCCGCCCGGCAGCACCGTGGCCGCCGGAGGGACGGGGGCGGGATCAGGAAGGTAGATCAGCCGTCGCTGGAACACCCAGGCCAGGCCCACGATGAGCACGGCGACCGCGAGGATCGCGGCCACCGCCACCAGTCCGCCCCGTACCGGCCCCATCATCACGATGCCGACGATACGGGGCGGACCTGGGTCCTCCCTTAATGCGGGTTGCTCGCCGTTATGTCCCGGGGCTGGATGTGGAACCCCTGCCAGTGCGCCGGCATCGGGTCGTGGTCCTCGTCCCTGGCCACATGGTGGTAGTCGACGCTCACCCACACGACCGGATCGGTGACCGTCTGGCCGTTGACGAACTGGTCGACCGACAGCTCGCACGGCGGCTCGGCGTTCTCCGCGGTCAGCCGCTCGCACGCGCTGTACTGGGTGACGTAGACGTCGGAGTGGCTGTACGGCTCGGTGTCCGGGCCGCGGTACTGGCTGCTGTCGGAGTTGGTGATCTCCCAGGACGCCGGGTGGCCGTCGGCGTTCTTCACCGTCTTGTCGACGACCCGCCACCACCGGGTGCGGTTGTTCGTGATCCCCGCCTCCTTGGTGATCACCTTCCGCTTCATCTCCAGCGTGGCCGTGCCCGAACCGGCGAAGTCGTACTGTTCGACCACGTCGTCCGCCGAACCCTGGACGTCGAAGTCGAGCCGCCAGAAGATGTTGTGCTGGTGGCTCTCTTCGAAGTCGCTCGCCCCGACGCCGATCGGCCAGCCGTGCTTGGGGCTGACCACGATGCCGTCGCTGCCGCGCAGCGAGCCGGTCGCGCCGACCCTTGGGTTGATCGAGCCGTCGTCGGCGAACCGCCACTCGACCAGGTAGGTGTACCAGCCCAGCTCGAAGGCGGAGAACAGCACCAGGGCCTTGCCCTGCGCCGACCTGCGCCCGGAGTCATCGCCGAGTGAGGGATTGAGGTAGGCGATGCCGCGCGGCTGGTCGGGCAGCACGCACAGCACGGGGACCTCGTCCTGTTCGCGCCGCTCGCCCTGCGGGCAGTCCTCGTCCTTCAGCGGCACCGCGGAGAACCCGAGCCCGCCCGCCATGTCGTGGAAACGCGGCTCGCCGCTGTCGTAGGGGACGTGGATCTGCGCGAGGTGCCCGCTGTGCAGCACGCTCACCGGCTCGTGGCCGCGCGGGGTGTAGACGGCGTCGGTGAGGGTCAGGCCCTCGATCTCGCGCATCTCCCAGCAGAGCCGCCAGCGGGCGCCGTTGTCGAACGTGCGGTCCACGAGGTACGGCGCGGCGCACGCCGGCGGGTCGGCGGCCGCGAGCGCGGGCACCGCCACCGGCGGGAGGGCGATCAGCAGGCACGCGGCGATCACGGCCGCTCGGAACGACCGCATGGTCACCACTCCATCGTGTAGATCTCGCGGGCCGACAGGTCGATGACGATCCGGCTGGTGTCCAGCCACTTGCCCTTGGGCAGGCGGACGAACAGCCGCAGGCAGCGGTGCTCGGCGCAGGACGCGACCGCGCGGGCGTTGGACACGCCGTGGACGTGCTGCGGCATGAAGATCACGCCCCGCAGGTGGAGGTCGTCAGGCGAGCGCAGCGGGCGGCCCGCCCGCTTCTCGAACTCCTCGCGCACGCCCTTGCCCAGCTCGGCGTCCGCGAGCAGCAGCTCGGCCGCCGCCCGCTCCTCGTCGTCGGATGGCGGCGGCTGCACGCCGGTCGCGGTCTCGGTCGCGACGATCCGGCCGCTGCCCAGGTCGATGGTCCGCAGGGTGAGCCGGTCCGCGTCGTAGTCGTAGCTGAACGCCTCGGCCCGGCGGCCGGTCGCCGCCTTGTCGTCGTCGCGCTGGACGTAGAGCAGCGCGGTACGGCCGCCGCGGCGGCGGGTGTCGGCGTCGCCGGCGATCTCCATGGCGCGCCGGCGTTCGTCGGCGCTGAGCGGGTCGTTCGGGCCCGGCGCGAGCCGGGCCGCCTTGCCGGCCGCGGCGCGGTCCGCCGCCACCGCCGGGCCCGCGCCCGTCGTCCGGCCCCCGCTCCACACCAGCCCCGCGGTGGCGGTGGCCGCGCAGGCGATGACCGCGAGCCCTGCCAAAACCGCCTTTTTACGATTTAACATTTGATTATCACCCCGTCCGGTCCGGGTGAATCCCGATGGCGCCGATCATCTGCCATCACGGGGCGAAGAACAAGACCTTCTTTGTTTTTCCCGCCCTTCGGGTACCGGCGGAATTCCGCATTAGTGGCATTCCGCGGGAAATGCTCAATTATTTGTGCACAGCAGGTGAACGACGGGATTCCCAGCGCAATGCCATCGTGTAGAGGCGCGTGAAGATCCCGATGACCAGCGGCAGCGCCGGAGCGCCCAGGCGGGTGTACCACGCGCCCGGCCGCGCGAACGCGGTGACGGTGAACCACACCAGCCCGTCCTCGTCCCGTTCGAGCAGGAAGGACTCCTCGCCGATCTCGGGGTGGCCCGGCAGCGTGCCGTACCCGAAACCGGCCCGGCCCTCCTCCTCCACCGTCCACACCACCCGGCACGGCACGCGCACCGGGCCCAGCAGGCAGATCACCGTGACGCCGGGCGCGGCCCGCGGGGCGGTCGCGATCGGGTGCAGCAGCAGCCTGCGGTGCACCCGCCAGCCGAGCAGGGCGTCGGCGGCGGCCCGCAGGGTGATGCCGGGGCCGAGGCAGGCCCGGTGGCGGATGTGGTGGTAGCCGTCCGGCAGTCGTCCCTCGCGGGTCGCGCCGACTTCGGGATAGGTGAACTCCTGCATCGGACCTCTCAGGGCTGTCGTGGACGCAGCCGTGCCCAGGCGGCGAGGCCGCACAGCGCGAAGCCGGCGGCGTTCGCCACGCCGTGGGTGGCGATCATCCAGGGGATGGTGGGATGCGGCAGGCCGGTCGCCTCGCCCAGGGCCCAGGCCAGGGCGAAGATCATGGACACCGCCAGCGCGGCCGCCGAGACGCCGAACAGCGCGCGCGTCAGCCGGTCGGCCTCCCGGGACCGTACCAGCGTGAGCCAGGCGACCGTCCACATGCCCGCGGTGAGCACCACCGCCCCGGCCAGTTCGGCCAGGTCGCCGACGAAGTAGCCGCCGAGGACCAGCAGGGTGCCCGCGGGCACGGTCAGCGCCGCCGCCCGCCCGGCCGGCGACTCGCCGAACGAACGGCACAGCAGCCCGGCCACCAGCGCGGCGGCGAACCCCGCGTAGTGGAAGTGGGCGGTGGTGAGGGCCAGGATGCCGAGGTCGAAGCCCCACAGGGGATGCCCGGCCCGCTCGGCCAGCAGGGCGATGCCCGCGATGGCCGGGGTGATCAGCGCCGTCGCGAAGGCCAGTTCGCTGGCCGTACGACGGGCCCACAGCCGCCCGGGGATCTGCGCGGCCAGGACGAGCGCCGCGCACAGGTAGATCCCCGCGAGCGCCGCCGCCACCGCGCCCCTGGGCAGCCAGAGCGACACCGCCCCGGGAATCGCGCCCGCCCACCACAGGCGGGCCGCCAGGCGGGAGACCCCGGCCAGTCGCAGTCCCACCGGAACGACGACCAGCATTCCGGCCGCCACGATCACATCGAGCAGAGGGCGCATGGCCCGCCTCCTGTCCACAGTTGAACAGGTTCAAAACGATAGCAGGCGAGGTCGATCGGGCGATGCCGGGGGGCCATTCAGTGACCGGAAAAGGGTACGAAAAGGGCGCGGCCGAGTAAGCGAATTTCGGCCGCGCCCTATTGCCGGGGCGTGTTGTTCCTATGCCCCTGAGGTCACTTCTTGGCGGGGTCTGCGACCTGGCCCATGAACAGCGGGGCCCCGGTCTTCTTGTGCACGATCGCGAAGGCGAACGGGTGGTCGGCGCGGACCGTGGTCTCCGCCTCCGGCGCCGCCGACACCGGGAAGGCCAGCCCGGTGACCGCGGCGGCCTCCGTGCCGTGCTCGTCAACGGTGATATCGGCCCGGTGGACCGCCTGCTTGAGGGTCAGCCCGTCGGAGATGCCGGAGAAGTCGCCGCCCGCGCCCAGGCCGAGCGCCGACATCGGCGGCAGCAGGTCGAGGTCGGTGCCGAAGTCCCAGCGGGGCAGGAAGACGCCGACCCTGGTGTCGGCGAGGTTGGAGCCGACCTGCTGCAGCGTCTCGGCCTTGAGCAGGTCGCCGGGGGCGCCGCCCGCGTCCGGGACGAGCACCCACATGGCCAGGTCGCTCTTGGCGTAGGGCAGCTCGACCGCCTGCCAGCCGGAGCCCTTGGCGTAGCGGAAGTTGCCGGACTGCTTCATCAGCTCGACGGTCTTGCGCGAGCCGTCGGCCAGCGTGAACGGCGCCTTCTGCGCGGGCTCGGCGGTGAACGGCTTCTCCCAGTCCGCCTTGAGGTAGACGGCGTTCGCCAGGACCAGCTTGGTGTCGGGGTCGAGGCTGTCGAACAGCTTGTTGATCCGTCCGGCGGTCTGCTCGGTGACCCACTTGTCGATGGTCTTGGTGGCGTCGCCGGCGAAGTCCACGGCGTGCACGCCGGCGTCGTACTGCGACTTGGCGGTCTTCAGGAAGCCCTGCTTGACCGGCAGGCCGTGCTGGGCGAACAGCCCGTTGGCGATGCCCACGATCGGGTCGGCGGGCTCGCCGTCCGAGGCGTCGCGCTCGCCGCGATCGGGCTTGGGCGGTACGCCGTCCACGGTGATGATGTCCGCGGTGAGCGAGTTGAACGAGGTGTGCGGGCCCTGGCCGGGGAAGCCGAACACCTGGTCGATCCGGGCGCCCGTCTCACCCGCCGCGCCCGCTCTGGCCAGCCCGTAGGCGTAGGCGATGCTCAGCGGCGAGATCACGGTGTTCTCGCCGGGCTCCGCGATCTTGGCGTGCAGGGCGTGGCCGAAGGCCGTCATGCCCTGTACGACCTGCGGGACAGGGGCGTCGGATGGCGCCGCCTCCCGGCTGACCCCTTCGGCTGTCAGCACGCCGGACTCACCCACCTTCACGACAGGGCCCTGGTCGCCGGTCGGCGCGGCCGGGCCGGACGGGCTCGCCGGGCCGGACGTGGCCGGGCTCGCGGAAGTCGGTTTCTGCGCTGCGCCGCAACCGGCGACGGCGGCGGCGAGCGCGACGGCAGTGATCGTAGTCGTAATAAAGGGACGCACACGACCTATGACGTATCCCAGACGCGGGTGGTTCAAGCCACTTCACACGAGTACGGCCGAGATCCCCGCGCCGACGAGCGCCACCCCCCAGGCCAGATCCAGGTTGAACCACGCCTTGCGCAGCACCGCGACGCCCAGCCGGTCATAGACCAGCAGCGCGAGCCCGGTGGTGACCGCGAGCATGGCCAGCGTGTGCGCCATGGTGGAGGCGAGCGCCTGGCCGGTCAGCGCGAGCACGGCGGTGTCCTGGCCGCGCAGGGTGACCGGCAGCAGCATGAGCCCGGCCCCGTGCGCGCCCGCCATCAGGAACGACCATCCGGCGAGCTGCCACCGGGTCACCCGCATGCCGACCCAGCGGGGATGCCGCCGCCGCAGCAGCCGCCACAGGCCGAAGCAGCAGACCAGGCCGGCCACGCCGTACGACACGAACTTCGGCGGCGCGGCCGTCCTGGCCGCGGCGACCAGGGTGAGCGTGAGCAGCACCAGGCCGGCGTGGCCGAGCACGATCGGCGGCAGCGCGCGCAGCACCGCCGCCCGGGAACGTTCCTGCAGGCCGAGCGCGACGGCGAAGAGCCAGCCCATGGCCGGGTTCAGGCCGTGGAAGGCGCCGAGCCCGGCCGTGATCAACCAGCTCGTGAGATCCATCGGGCGGCGGGCCGTTTACGGGAAGCAGTAGGAGTCGGAGGAGGCGTCGCCGCCCTGGAGCCGTACCTGGTGGGCGCGGCGGCCGTCCCCGGCGAAGTCGGCCAGGAAACCGGCGTCCAGGGACAGCGAGCCGTCCCCGGCGAGGTCGGCCTTGGCCAGCCAGCTCGTGACGCCGTCGGGGTAGAAGACGTCGTCCCAGGAGCGGTAGAGCGAGTTGGTGAAGTAGACCCGCCGCCCGTCGCGGCTGGTCTCGACCATCTGCGGGCCGCCGTTGCGCGCGACCCCGGGCGAGCCCGGGTGCGCGGTGCGCCCGACGATGCCGCCGATCCGCACCGAGCCGGTCTGACGCGGGTTGAACGGGTCGGAGACGTCGTAGGCCAGCAATTCGCCGGTGCCCCACGCGGAGACCAGCAGGATGCGGTCGTCGAGGGTCAGCGAGATGTCGGTGACCAGCGGCGGGACCGCGCCGAACCCCTTCAGCGGCTCGGGCAGCAGCGCGGGGTCGGCGGGCTCGGCCGGGATCGTGATGACCTTCTTGGCCTTCCACTCGCCGTCTTCCAGGTACCAGGTGAAGATGTTCGCGGAAAGGTCCTCGACGCTGATGACGGTGTTGACGAAGCCGTAGGTCTTGGTCGGGTCGTGCGCGGGACGCAGCTCCAGCGCCATCTGGTGCTGGTCGCCGAGGTCGATCTCCTGTAGGTGCACGCGCTTGCGAAGGTCCCAGACGTGCAGCCGGTGGCCGTACTGGCGGTTGACCAGCAGGTTGAGGTCGGGGCCCGCCTCGATCATGTTCGGGGTGCCCCACTCGCTGGTGATCATCGTGTCGTGGCCCAGGTGCCACCAGAAGTCGTAGTGCAGCCGCTGCGGCCCGCGCTCCACCTCCCAGCGGCCCAGCGGCTCGAAGGTGTCGTGGTCCAGCATGAACACGCCGCCGGGCGCGTCGCCCGCGGCGTCGCCGAGCGCGCTGACGTAGATCGCGTCGGTGCCGCAGTGCACGGTGTGCGGGCGGCTGTAGCCGGTCCGCTCGGCCAGGGTCGCCGGCTCGATCGTCTTGACCAGGGTCGGGCGCAGCGGATCGGGCTTGGTGTCGAAGACGTACACGCGGGAGGACCTGAGCCCGGGGACGATCAGGTATCTCCGCTCGACGTGCGGGTGCGGCGCGTACGGGCACAGGGCCGCGCTGCAGACGTTCCACCCGAAGTGGTGCAGCTCATCGCCCGCGACCGGCATGTCCGTCACGTTGGCGACCGCGCCGTAGCCGGGCGAGGAGGGATCGAGGTCGACGGTGGCGAGCGCGTCCGGCCGCCCCTCGCCCTGCGCGTCGAGCAGGGCGACGTAGGCGTGCCGTTCGCGCGGCCCGCGCATCGCCTCGCGAGCCGATGGATAGAAGGTGGGATCGGGCTGGACGAGCATGTAACCCCCTTCGTGTGCGGCCTTATATCCCACCAATCTTGTCGGGATAGCGGCGCTTGTCCAGAGTCCTGGCCGATACGGTCACCAAGCGAACACGGTTCGCTTCCACCGGCACCCCCGCCGCGCGACGATTACGACCACACGCCCGATGTCCTATACACTGGGCGACGTGCCGCCTCGAAGAGACGTCCGAGGGCGGGCACACCAAGGGGCTATGGCGCAGTTGGTAGCGCGCCTCCATGGCATGGAGGAGGTCTGGGGTTCGAATCCCCATAGCTCCACAGGGCACCGCCTCACAAGCCCCGGCCATCACCGACATGGCCGGGGTTTTCTGGTGTCACTATGGTTTCCATGCTGGAAATGGCCGGGCTTGGCGAAGTGGCGGAGCGGGCGTACCGGCTGCTGGTGCGGGCGGCCGAGGCCGGCGCGGGCGAGCTGGCCGGTGAGCTGGGCGTCGGCCGCGACGCGGTGGACCAGGCGCTCGCCACGATGGTCGACATGGGGCTGGTGCGCGAGGTCGGCGACGCGTCCGGGCGGCGCTACACGCCGGTGGCCCCCGACGTCTCACTCCGGCCCTGGCTCGCCCGCCAGCAGGAGGCGATCGACCGGGCGCGGCTGCTGGTCGACCAGCTCGCCGAAGAACACCGGGCCAACCTGCAGCGGAGGGACGCCGACCGGATGATCGAGGTGGTGGTCGGCCGGGCCGCGATCCGGGAGCGGATGCGCCACGTCCAGGACAACGCGCGCGACGAGGTCGTCAGCTTCTGCCGGGCCGGTCACGTGGCCATGCCCTCGGAGGAGAACACCGAGGAGATGGACGCCCTCGGGCGCGGCGTCCGCTACCGGGTGATCTACGAGCGGGAGCTGCTCGAAGAGCCCGGGATGGTGCCCAACGTCGCCTACGGCATCGAACGCGGCGAGCTGGCCCGCTCCGCGCCGTACCTGCCGGTCCGGATGGCGATCGCGGACCGCGGCGTGGCCGTGCTGCCGCTCGTGCAGCACGTCTCCGGGATGACCGAGCCGACCGCCGCCGTGGTGCGCGGCGGCACCCTGCTGGAGGCGCTGATCGCGCTGTTCGAGGGGCAGTGGGAGCGGGCCACGCCGATCCGGATCGCCGGTGAGGGCCTGGTGCCTGCGTCCGTGCCCTCGTGCCCGCTCGACGCCGACGAGTTGTACCTGCTCTCGCTGCTGGTCGCCGGGGTCGCCGACAAGTCGATCGCGAGCCAGCTCGGCCTGAGCCAGCGCACCGTGCAGCGGCGGATCAACCACCTGATGCGGCTCGCGGGCGCGCAGACCAGGATGCAGCTTGCCTGGCATGCGGCCCGCGAGCACTGGCTCTGACCTTTCTTATCGGGACTGATCAGGGGCTATGGGTCACTTGACCCCGTACGCCCGGTTGATCGTCTGCTCGAACTTCGCGCCGTCCGCCCCGGTGGCGGTGACCCGCAGCGACACGCCCGCGCCGGTGGGCTGGTGCGCGACCAGCGCGACGTGCCTTCCGTGGCCGCCGGGGATCAGCGGCAGCCGCCGCCAGGTCTTGCCGTCGTCGTAGGACAGCTCGGCGGTCAGCCGGTTCGCGCCGCGTGCGGTGAACCCGATCGGGACCGGCCACCAGCGGGGGACCTCGCCGTTGAGGTCGGCGGGCACGTCGTACTCGACGCCGGGCAGCGGCAGCGGCCGGGTGCCCTCGCCCCTGGCGGACCGGAACGTCCAGGCGGTCTCGGTGGCGGTGGCCCACCGCCATTCCTCCGCGGTCCGCGTGGTGGACAGCTCCATCCGGTACTCCGCCTTCTCCGGCGTCGCCGGGAACCGGCCCCAGAGGTCAGCCCGCTCCTCCACGAGCTTGCCGTCGCGGAAGAACCTGGCCGCCGTGGTGTCCTGGTCGCCGCTGCCCCCGGCATAGCCGAAGTGCCCGTCGGCGTCCATGAACTCCGGCACGTAGACCGACAGCTCGTCACCGGTCCGGGTGGGCGCGAGTTCCTTCACGTCCGCCGGGATCGCCGGACGCACCACCGGCCCGAACCACGTCTCCGCGACCTTCTCCCCGGGCCGGTAGGACCGCGGGGCCGCGGTGATCCCGCCGCGCAGCCGGCTCATCGACTCCCAGGTGTACATGTGCTGGACCACGTGCTGCCACTGCGTGTCGCCCGAGCTGACGTACTCGGCGCGGCGCAGCCCGGTCTTGACGTCCCGCTGGGTCTCCATTTGGCCGCCCAGGTCGTACACCTGCCAGGGCCGCCAGCCGAACCGCTGCTCCTTGCCCCACCCGAAGCCGCCGGACTCCTGGTACCTCGTGTCGACCCGCGCGGTGTTGCGGTCGTTCACCACATGGACGATCCGGTCCGGGATGCGGCCGGGTGACACCTGCATGATGTCGTACAGGTACGGGGAGACGAAGTCGGCCTGGAGGTCGAGCACGCCCCCCTTGCGGGCCTGGGCGACCAGCGCCTGACCAGGGGTGTGCTTGGCCAGCAGCACCGGCAGCGGGTCGCGGTACCCCTTGGGGTGCCAGCCCTGCCACATCGGCTCGCCCTTCGGCCCGGCCACGATCACGGCCGCCGCCCCCGCCTTGGCGAACTCTTCCAGCCCCGCCTCCCAGTCACCGAACTCGGTGCTGGTCAGCACGACCGCCTTGCCGCGTACGCTGGCCCTGCCCGGTGCCGCGTCACCTGCCGGCCCGCCGTCCACGAGCTGCCACCGCTTGCGGCCGTAGTACTCCGGCGAACCGCCGCCGGGCCGGAAGACCAGCGTCTCCCGGGAGCCGGTGAGCCTGCCGGTCAGCTTGGGCGCGGCGAGCTGCCATCGGGAGGCGAACTCGAAGGTGCCGTTGGCGACCGGCTCGGTGGGCATGACCGCCAGCCCCTCGGTCGAGGGGAAGAACATCCCGCCCCACGAGATCGTGCGCCTGTCGTAGGCGCGGTGCGCGAAGAAGGTGGTGATGCCGTCCCCGACCACGGGCCGCGGGGTCTTGATCTGGATCGGCACGGCCTTGCGCGCGTCGAAGACCAGCTCGGTGTCGTCGGTCACCTCGAACTCGGGGATCATCAGGAAGTTGTACACGGGCGACTCGGCGGGGTCGTCGCCCATGAAGGCCAGGGCGAAGTAGGTGCCCTTCGGCACCTGCCTGGTCTTGCCCTCGTTCTCGTTGAGGATGTAGTCCATGACGTCGAAGTTGGGGTCCTTGCCGTGCAGGGCGAACACCGGGACGCGGGTCGGCTTGCCGTCCACCCCGATGCCCTTGACGTGCACCGAGCGCATCGGCGGCATCTTGACCACGGACAGCGTGGTGTGCGCGGCCTCGGCGCCGTCCGCCGTGGCGGCGGTGAGGTGCCCGGCGTGCCTGCCGTCTTTCAGCCTGGCGTAGTCGATCGAGACCTTGACCTCGGCGTTCGCCCCTGGCGGGACGGTGACCTCGGGGGCGCTGATCGTCACCGCGTCCGGCGGCGGGGCGTCGCCGTCCAGGTTGTCCAGGGTGGCGGTCAGCTTCAGGGTGACGGGGGCCTGGCCGGTGTTGGTGTAGGTGACGGTCTCCTCCGCGGGAGCCGTCTCGTCGCTCTCGCGCACCCCGAGGTACGCCACGCCGGTCGCGGTCACGTTCTGCCGCGCGGCCCGCGCGAGGTCCACGCGACCGCTGCCCTGCTCGTAGGCGGTCTGGCCGTCGATGGTCTTGGTGGTGGACATCAGGCCGTTCTTGAGCTGCCCGCCGGTCCAGTCCGGGTGGCGCTGGGCGAGGATCGCCGCCGCGCCCGCGACGTGCGGGGTGGCCATCGAGGTCCCGGACGCCCGCGTGTACAGCTCGTCGATGGGCGTGCCCATCGTGGTGCCCTCCGCGCGGGCCGCCGCGATGTCCACGCCGGGGGCGCTGATGTCCGGCTTGGGGGCGTAGTCCAGGCGGGGGCCGCGGCTGGAGAACTCCGCCAGCGCGTCGTTGCGGTCCACCGCGGCGACGGTGAGCGCCGAGGTGGCGGCTCCCGGTGAGCCGACGGTGTAGTCCCCGCCCTCGTTGCCCGCCGCGATCACGAACAGCGCGCCGGTCTCGGCGCTGAGCGTGTCCACCGCGACGCTGAGCGGGTCGGTGCCGTCGGTGGCACCGCCGCCCAGGCTCAGGTTGATCACGTCGGCCTTGGCCTCGCGGGCCGCCCACTCCATCCCGGCGAGGACTTCGGACTCGCTGCCCTGGCCGCTGTCGTTGAGCACCTTGCCGTTGACCAGCTCGGCCCCGGGGGCGACGCCCTTGCGCGCGGGCGCGCCCACGCCCTGCCCGGCGATCGTGGCGGCGACGTGGGTGCCGTGCCCCAGCCGGTCGGTGGCCGACTGCGCCGTGGTGAAGTTCCGCTCGTCGGTGACCTTGCCGCGCAGGTCCTGGTGGTTCCGGTCGATGCCGGTGTCCAGCACCGCGACCTTGACGCCCTTGCCGTCGAACCCGGACTTCCACGCTTCCGGCGCGCCGATCTGCGGCACGCTGTGTTCGAGCGACGCGCGGACCTTGCCGTCCAGCCAGACCTTGGCCAGCCCGTCGCGCAGTTTCGGCTCGGCGGCCGAACGCACGCCGGGGGCGGTGTCCCACAGCACCGGCAGGGCGTTCTTCCTGGGGCGGACGGCACGGGCGTTGACGCTGCTCAGCGGCACGCCCTCGCCCGCGTCCGCGGCCCGCACGCCCTTCCCGTAGGAGAGGATCAGCGGCAGCTCCTGCGTGCTCGCGTCGTCATACCCCTGCTCGATCAGGTCCCCGACCGCGAACAGCCGCTTGTCGATCAGGTTCCCGGCCAGGTACGGCACCATGTCGGACGGAGTGATGGAGAACTTTCCGTCCACGTCACTGGTGTAGAACCTGACGCCCTCCCGGCCCTTGCCCGGTCGCACGGTCGCCGTCCGCTTCCCGGCGGCGGCCTCCTGGACCGTCACCACGTCCCCGGTGATCAACGTCACCCGGTGCTCGGCCCGTGGCACGGGGGGCTTCTCCTCGGCGGCGGCAGGTGACGCGGGAACGACGAGGGCTCCTAACCCCAGGGCCAAGGCCGCTCCCACGGCCGGCGAGCGCTTCAAAACCATGCCGAACTCCAATCGAGGGTGTTGCCGCCGCTCACGGGGGAGCGTTGGGGGGTGGCGGCGCCGGCCGTCCGGGCCGGCGCCGTTTCGTCATCTGACTCCGTAGGCCCGGATGATCGTCTGCTCGAACTTCGCGCCGTCCGGCCCGGAGGCGGTGACCCGCAGGGACACGCCCTTGTCCGTGGCCCGGTGCCCGGCCAGGGCGAGATGCCTGCCGTGGCCGACGGGGAAGACCGGCAGCCGCTTCCAGGTCCTGCCGTCGTCGTAGGACAGCTCGGCGGTCAGCCGGTTCGCGCCGGGGGCGGCGAAGCCGAGCGGCACTGGCAGCCCGCGGGGGACCTCGCCGTTGAGGTCGGCGGGCACGTCGTAGTCGACGCCGAGCAGCGGGAGCCGCTTGGTGCCTTCGGCCCGGGCGGAGCGGAACGTCCAGGCCGTCCGGGTGGAGGTGGCGTGCTGCCACTCCTCCGAGGTCCGCGTGGTGGACAGCTCCAGGCGGTACTCGGCCTTCTGCGGCATGGCGGGGAACTGCCCCCAGATGCCCGCGCGCTCCTCGACAAGCCTGCCGTCGCGGAAGAACCTGGCTTCGGCGGTGTCCGGGTCCGGGCTGCCCCCGGCGTTGCCGAAGTTGCCCTCGGCGTCCACGAACTCGGGGATGTCGATCGACAACATGTCACCGGTCCTGGTCGGGGCGAAGTCCGGCATGTTCGCGGGTACGGCCGGCCGGACCACCGGCCCGAACCACTTCTCCGTCACCCGCTCCCCGGCCCGGTAAGCGCGCGGGGGCGAGGTGATCCCGCCGCGCAGCGGAGCCATCGGGTCGGGCGTGTGGGCGTGCTGGACCACGTGCAGCCACTGGGTGTCGCCGGAGCTGACGTACTCGATCCGCCGATGCGCCGTCTTGCCGGTCCGCTGCTGCTCAGGTTGCGCGGCGAGCAGGAACTTCTGCCAGGGCCGCCACCCGAACCGCTGCTCGGTGGCCCACCCGGCGCCGCCCGACTCGTGATAGCTCGCCTCCACCGTGGCGGTGTTGCGCCCGTTCACCGTGTGCACCACGCGGGCAGGGATGCGCCCCGGCGACACCTGCATGATGTCGTAGAGCCGATCGGGGGAGAAGTCGGCGGACACGTCGAGGACGGCGTGCTCGCGCGCCCGTTCGATCAGCCGCTGCCCCTGGTCGTGTGTGACGAGCAGCGTCGGCAACGGCTCCCGCTCATAAACCGGCGTCCACTTCTGCCACACCGGGATGCCGTCCGGCCCGACCACGATCAAGGCCGCCGCGCCGGCCTTCGCGATGCCGGGGAGCTTGTCGACGTAGTCGCCGATGCTCTCGTGGCTGGTGATGACCACCGCCTTGCCCCGCGCGTTGATCCTGCTCAGCTCGCGGGCCGTGCCGGCGCCCGCGAAGACCAGCGGCCACCGCTTGCGGCCCGCGAACTCGGGTGAGCCGCCGCTGGGACGGACGATCAGCGGGGCGCGGGAGCCGGCGATCTCGGCGGTCACCCGCCGGGGGCTGAGCTGCCAGCGGGAGGCGAACTCGAAGGTGCCGTGGGTGACCGGCTCGGTGGGCGTGGCGGCCAGCCGCTCTTCGGACGGGAAGATCGCGTAGCCGTAGATGATCTTGCGTCGGCCGTACTCCCGATACGCGTGGATGGCGGTCATCCCGGCGATCTCGACGGGCTCCGGTGTCCTGATGTCGATGGGCACGGCCTTGCGCGCGTCGAGGACCATCTCCATGTCGCCGCGCACCTCGAACTCCGGGACCGTCATGAAGGTGACCAGGGGAGATTCCTCCTCGGTGGCTCGCGCGTTGGCGAACGCGGAGTAGGTCCCTTCGGGCAGTTCGACCTCGACGCCCTCCTCCTCCGCGATGAGGATTTCGTCGTCCTGGACGCTCGTGCCGAAGAGGAAGATGCCGGTGAGGACCGTCGGCGAGCCGTTGTTGTCCAGGCCCTGGAAGCGCACCTGGTGCTTGGGGGCCTTGCGCTCCAGGGCGAGCGAGGTGTGCACGGTCTCGGCTCCGCCGGTCGCGGTGGCGGTGAGGCGGCCGGTGTGCCTGCCGGGCTTGAGCCCCGTCACATCGACGCTGATCTTTACATCGGCGCTCGTGCCGGCCGCGACGGTGACCTCGGGAGTGCCTATCCGCACCGCGCCGGGCGGAGGGGCGCCGCCGTCCAGGTTTTCCAGGGTCGCGGTGAGTTTCAGGGTGACGGGGGACTGGCCGGTGTTGGTGTAGGTGACGGTCTCCTCGGCGGGAGCCGTCTCGTCGCTCTGGCGCACCCCGAGGTTCACGACGCCGGTCGCGGTCACGCTCTGGGCCGCGGCTCGCGCCACGTCGAGACGGCCGCTGCCCTGCTCGTGGGCGGTCTGGCCGTCGATGGTCTTGGTGGTGGACATCAGGCCGTTCTTGAGCTGCCCGCCGGTCCAGTCCGGGTGGCGCTGGGCGAGGATCGCCGCCGCGCCCGCGACGTGCGGGGTGGCCATCGAGGTCCCGGACGCCCGCGTGTACAGCTCGTCGATGGGCGTGCCCATCGTGGTGCCCTCCGCGCGGGCCGCGACGATGTCCACGCCGGGCGCGGTGATGTCCGGCTTGGGGGCGTTGTCCAGGCGGGGGCCGCGGCTGGAGAACGCGGCGAGCGCGTCGTTGCGGTCCACCGCGCCGACGGTGAGCGCCGAGGTCGCCGCCCCCGGCGAGCCGACCATGTACTCCTTGCCCTCGTTGCCCGCCGCGATCACGAACAGCGCGCCGGTCTCGGCGCTGAGCGTGTCCACCGCGACGCTGAGCGGGTCGGTGCCGTCGGTGACCGCGCCACCCAGGCTCATGCTGACGACGTCGGCCTTGGCCTCGCGGGCCGCCCACTCCATCCCGGCGAGGACCTCGGAGTCCGAGCCGGAGCCGCTGTGGTCCAGCACCTTGCCGACCACCAGCTCCGCACCGGGGGCGACGCCCTTGCGCGCGATGGCGCCCACGCCCTGCCCGGCGATCGTGGCGGCGACGTGCGTACCGTGGCCGTGGCCGTCGGCCGCCGAGGGGTCCTTGGTGAAGTTCCGCGCTTCGGTGACCTTGCCGCGCAGGTCGGGGTGGTTCCGGTCGATGCCGGTGTCCAGCACGGCGACCTTGACGCCCTTGCCGTCGAACCCGGACTTCCACGCCTCGGGCGCGCCGACCTGCGGCACGCTGTGTTCGAGCGAGGCGCGGACCTTGCCGTCCAGCCAGACCTTGGCCAGCCCGTCGCGCAGCCTGGGCTCGGCCGCGGACCGCACGCCGGGGGCCGTGTCCCACAGCACCGGCAGGGCGTTCTTCTTGGGGCGGATGGCCCGCGCGTTGACGCTGGTCAGCGGTACGCCCTCACCGGTGTTCGCCGCCTTGACGCCCTCGCCGTAGGAGAGGATCAGCGGTAACTCGGGGGCGCGGGCGTCGTCGTAGCCCTGCTCGATCAGGTCCCCCACCGCGAACAGCCGCTTGTCGATCAGGTCCTTGGCCAGGTAGGGCACCATGTCGGAGGGAATGACGGAGAAGTTCCCGTCCACCTCGGTGGTGTGGAACCTGACGTTCTCCCGGTCCTTGCCCGGCTGCGTCGTGGCCGTCGTCCTGCCGCCGGGGAACCGCTGGACCGTCACCACGTCACCGGTGATCAACGTGACCTGGTGGTGGTCCGGCCGGGTTGTCGGAGGGGGACCCTGAGCGGCCGCCGGTGACGTCGGCAGGAGAGGTAGGGTCAAGGCTATGGTCAGCGCCGCACCAATGGCGGCCGCTCGATATGTCCGGCCCATGAACGCACCGATCTTTCGGATGAATGCGAATGCCGCTCATGACAATGAAGGATCTTGCGAGGGCTGGTAAGGGATTTCGGCTGGCCAATTGCCGACATGTCGTAAAGATGACAGGCACCGGTCAACGTCCGTCCGCCGTCCGGTCACCGGCGAAGCGCCGGACGTCCGGCCTCCCGCGCGACCCGCCCGCTGCCTGATCATCGGATGGTGAACACCTATCGGGAAGTCTTCGCAGTCGGTGAGTTCCGCACCCTGTTCGGCGCGCAGACGGCGAGCATCGCCGGCAAGACCACCCAGATGCTGGCTCTGTCCACGCTGGTCTATCAGCAGACCGCATCGCCGTTGCTGGCCGCCCTGGCCTACTTCGGGAACTACCTGCCGCAGGCGATCGGCGCGCTGACGCTGCTCTCGCTGGCCGACCGGCTTCCCCCGCGCCGCCTGCTGGTCACCTGGGACCTCGTCCTGGCCACGGTGATGGGCGTGCTCGCGCTCGGTGTGCTGCCAGTCTGGGCGATGCTGGCGATGGTGGCGGCCTGCGGCGTCTTCGACGCGGTGTCGGCCGCCTCACGTACGGCGCTGCTGGCCGACCTGCTGCCCGGCGGCGGGTACGTGCTCGGCCGGTCGGTCTTCAACATCGCCGTGGGCGGCATGCAGATCGCGGGTTTCGCGGGCGGCGGCCTGCTCATCGGCACGGCCGGACCGACCGGCGCGCTGTGGGTGACCAGCGCGATGTTCGCGATCACCGCGACGGTCAACCGGCTCGGCCTGCGGGCCAGGCCGGCGCGCGCCACCGGGCGGGCCTCCATCGGCGAGACCTGGCGCGGCAACCGCGCGCTGCTCGCCGACCGCCGCACCCGTGGCCTGTTGCTCATCCAGTGGGTGCCCAACGGGCTGGTCGTGGGGGCCGAGGCGTTGTTCGTCCCGTACTCCCCGGCGAGCGCGGGAGGGCTGTTCTGCGCGGCGGCGGGCGGGATGCTGCTCGGGGACGTACTGGTCGGGCGTTGGACCACCGCGCGCGTCCGGCGGCGGCTGGCGGTGCCGCTGTTCGTGCTGCTCGCTCTGCCCTACCTCGCCTTCCTGGCCAGGCCACCGGTGGTGGTGGCGGCCGTGCTGGTCGCGGTGGCGTCGTTCGGGTTCGCGTCGCACCTCGGCGCGCAGGAGCGCTACCTTGCGGCCGTACCGGAGCAGCGGCGCGGCCAGGCGCTCGGCCTGGCCGGGACCGGCCTGGTCACCGGGCAGGCGCTGGCCGCCTCGCTGTCCGGCTCGCTGGCCGAACTGCTGCCCGTGCACCAGGCGATGGCCGCGATGGCGGGGGCCTCACTGCTGGCCACCGCCTGCCTGCTGCCGCACCTGCGCTATCGCGCGGCCTCCCGCGCGGTCGACGACTCCGGCGAGGCCGCGCGGAAGGTGTGACGGTAGGCCAGCGGCGCCACCCCGACCGCCGCGCGCAGGTGCTGGCGCAGCGAGACCGCGGTGGCGAACCCCGAGCGCCTGGCCACCTCGTCCACCGGCAGGTCGGTGTGCTCCAGCAACTGCCTGGCGTGCTCCACCCGCTGCCCGGCCAGCCACCGGGCCGGACTGACCCCGGTCTCCTCACGGAACCTGCGGGTGAAGGTCCGCACGCTCATCCGCGCGTGCGCGGCCAGCGTGGCGAGGTCGAGCGGTTCGTGCAGCCGCGTCAGCATCCAGGTGCGGGTCGGCCCGGTGCCGGACTCGCGCGCCGAGGGCAGCGGCCGCTCCACGAACTGCGCCTGCCCGCCCTCCCGCCAGGGGGCCACCACACAGCGGCGGGCCAGCGCGTTGGCCGCCCGGCTCCCGTGGTCGCCGCGCACCACGTGCAGGCACAGGTCGATGCCCGAGCCCACCCCGGCCGAGGTCAGGATGTCGCCGTCGTCCACGAACAGCACGTCGGCGTCGAGCCGGACCTGGGGGAACAGCGCACGGAAGCGGTCGGCCTCCCGCCAGTGGGTGGCCGCCGGGCGGCCGTCCAGCAGGCCGGCGGCGGCCAGCACGAACGCGCCCGTGCAGATCGACACCAGCCGCGCCCTGCCCGCCGCCGCGCGCAGCGCGCCGTACACCGGCTCCGGTAGCGTGCCCTCGACCAGCGGCGGGCCGTCGTGGATGCCGGGGATCACGACGGTGTCGGCCCGGCGCAGCGCGGACAGGTCGTGGTCGGGCACGACGTGGAAGCCGCCCGTCGATCGCACCGGCCCGCCGTCCGCAGAACAGACCTCCACCTCGTACAGTGGCCGTCGCGGCACCTGGCCGGGCCGCTCGGCCGCCCGGAACAGGTGCGTGCAGATGCCGAGGTCGAAGGCGACCACCTGATCGAGCAGGAGGACCGCGACCCGGTGCGTGCCGTCCTGCGCCGCGCTCATGGCCGAATCCTTTCACATATTGGCTACCCGGCCACTCGCCGGACTTCCGGTCCGTCGGAAAACATGGCCGGGTGACTGTTACCGCTGATCGCAAGCGCGTCCGGCCGCGCCTGCACCGGGCCTGGTCCGTGGCGCTCATCGCGCTCGTGGCGATCATCGGCGCCGCCGGGTTCCGCGCCACCCCCGGCGTGCTGATCACCCCGCTGGAGGACGAGTTCGGCTGGACCCGCGGCACGATCTCGCTGGCCGTCTCGGTCAACCTGCTCCTGTACGGAATGACCGCCCCGTTCGCCGCCGCGCTGATGGACCGGTTCGGCATGCGCAAGGTGGTGTCGGCCGCGCTCGTCCTCGTCGCGACCGGCAGCGGGCTCACCATCTGGATGAAGGCGAGCTGGCAGCTCGTGCTGTGCTGGGGGGTGCTCGTCGGGCTGGGCACCGGGTCGATGGCGCTCGCGTTCGCCGCCACGGTCGCCGACCGGTGGTTCGTCCGGCACCGCGGCCTGGTGACCGGCATCCTCACCGCGGGCGGGGCCACCGGCCAGCTCATCTTCCTGCCGCTGCTCGCCTACCTCGCCGGTGACCACGGCTGGCGCACGGCCGCCCTGGCCGTGTCCGCCGCCGCGCTCGCCGTCGCCCCGATGGTGTGGCTGCTGCTGCGCGACCACCCCGCGGACGTCGGCACGACGGCGCTGGGTGCGCCGCCCGGCCAGGTCGCGCCTCCGCCGACCGGCGGGGCGGGCGCGCGGGCCCTGCGGGTGCTCGGGTCGGCGGCGCGCACCCGGCCGT
The DNA here is from genome assembly GCF_003315795.1 of Spongiactinospora rosea. Lineage (GTDB taxonomy): Bacteria > Actinomycetota > Actinomycetes > Streptosporangiales > Streptosporangiaceae > Spongiactinospora > Spongiactinospora rosea. The sequence goes on along the minus strand of NZ_QMEY01000004.1, from coordinate 510,548 downwards.
TCTGGCTGCTCGCGGGCGGCTTCGCGATCTGCGGCGCGAGCACCAGCGGGCTGGTACAGACCCACTTCATCCCGGCCGCGCACGACCACGGGATGGCCGAACCGGTCGCCGCCGGGCTGCTCGCCCTGGTGGGCGTCTTCGACATCGTCGGGACCGTGCTGTCCGGCTGGCTCAGCGACCGTGTGGACCCGCGTGTCCTGCTGTGCGCCTACTACGCGCTGCGCGGGGCGTCGCTGCTCGTCCTGCCCAGCCTGTTCTCGGCCACCACCGAGCCCAGCATGCTGATCTTCATCATCTTCTACGGGCTGGACTGGGTGGCCACGGTACCGCCCACCATCGCCCTGTGCCGCAGCGCCTACGGCCGCGACGGCGCGGTCGTCTTCGGCTGGGTCTTCGCCTCCCACCAGGTCGGCGCGGGCATCGCGGCCACCGCCGCCGGGCTCACCCGCGACGCGCTGGGGGAGTACACCCTGGCGTGGTACGGCGCGGGCCTGCTCTGCGCCTTCGCCGCCATCATGTCGATCCGGATCCCCCGGCAGGCATCCTTGAAGAGTGAACCAGTCGCAGGATGAGACACAAGGGGACAAGAGAGTCCTGCCGATCGTCGTCCGCATCGAGCGGGCCACGCCGCCCGGGCGCACCGACGCCCTGGAGGCCGCCGCCCGCGCGGTGCTGACGCTGCTCGACGATCCGCGCTCGGCCGAGCCGGAGGAATGGTCGATGGCCGTGCGCGAATGGGAACGGCTCGGCATCAGGAAGGTCGTACGCCGGGCGCGGGGCGCGGAGTGGCGGCGCGTCCTCGACCTGCCCGGGATCACCGTCACGTACGGCACGGCCGAGGTGCGGGTGCATCCGCCGGTGCCGCTGGACGACTGGCCGAAGGACCTGAGCAGGCTCCAGGTCCGCGGCACCGAGCTGGAGGACGCCGCCCCGCCGCCCGCGCCCCCCGCGGAGGGCGCGGTGCTCTGGATCAACCCGGGGCTGACCATGTCGGCGGGCAAGGCCATGGCCCAGGCGGGGCACGCGGCGCAGCTCGCCTGGTGGGGGAGCGAGGAGACGGCCCGCAAGGCGTGGCGGGAGGCGGGGCTGGCGCTCGCCGTCCGCACCGCGGCCCCCGGCCAGTGGGAAGGGCTCGTGGCAAGCGGCCTGCCGGTAGTCCGCGACGCGGGGTTCACCGAGATCGAGCCGGGGTCGTGCACGGTCGTCGCCGAGGCCCCTTGGCTGGAGGCGGCCGGTCATCGTCCGCCCGGAGAGGGGCCCCTGCGCGACGCCGGGTGATCCGCTCTCAGGCGAGCGGGAGCACGTCGGCGTAGACGCCGCCCTCGGGGGTGAGCCGCCCGGGGGCGGGGCTGTCGTAGACCACCATGAGCGAGCCGTCGCCGAGCACGGTCATGCCCTCCGGGTGGTCGTCGCCGACGCCGTACGGCGGCTCGGCGACCGGCTCCAGGTCCGAGGCCGGCACCACCTCGGCGCCCGCAGGGCCGTCCGGCCCCATCGCGCCCCGCCACCGCACCACCCGGACCGGACCGTCCAGGTCCATGCTCGGCCCCGCGAGGATCAGCAGGTCATCGCCGTGCGGGCACAGGTCCCGCACGCCCAGGCCGCGCAGGTTCAGGAAGTGCTTGCGATACCGCGCGCCGGGCCCCTCGCCGCCGGGGATCTCGGCGAGCCGCAGCCGGTCGCGCCGGTGCGCCCGCGGCCGGATCTCCAGCAGCACCGCCCAGCCGCGCAGCACCGGCCCGCGCAGCCCGATGAACACCCGCTCGCCCCGGACGGCGATCCCTTCGATGTCCAGGCCGTTGTCCTTGCCCGGGATGTCCAGGAACGGGGACAGGTGCGGGTCGTCGGCCAGCATGTCGGCCAGGTTGGCACCGGGACCGGCGAGGATGCCCGCGGCGCGCTCGCCGTCCTCGCGGACCGGGCGGACGTCCGGCGTGCCCTCGCCGACCAGCGGCAGGCGCAGCAGTACGAAGCGGTTCTCCTCGCGCAGCACGGTGGCGAGCCGGCGGCGCGCCTTGTGCGGCTCGCCGGACTTGACCCTGCGGCGCTTCCGGCTGTGCGAGCCCACCGCCCACAGCCAGCCGTCGTCGCGGGCCAGCCCCTCGATGTCGGCCTCCTCGTCCCGCCCGGCGGGCAGCTCGACGTAGTCGGCCAGGGCGAACCCGCGCTGACCTTCGTAGCGGCCCTCGCGCGGCACCAGGTGCTCGATGGTGGCCGTCTCGTCCCCGGCCAGCCACAGTCCGTGACCGTCGGTGCGGATGGCGGAGAGGTTGGTGTGCGTCTGGAGATCGCGTGAGTCGTCGTTGAAGCGGAGTTCCACCCGGTGCTGCGGCATGGGGACATCATGACAGCGCGTACGCGAGTCGCCGAGTGGTTCCCTTGATATACCGACCTGACCTGAACTTTCACGAAATCCAGTGAAAGGTAGGCACTTTGCCGTACGCTTCGGAGCGTGCCGGATGGGGTCGGTGGGGTTCCAGTGATGGAAGAGACCACCCGCCCTGGCACGCGCATCAACTGATCCCACACCGGTTACGCACCGGTACGGGTTTGCCATAGACGCGCGGCCCCGGGGCGTCGCGACCGCCATGGTGGTCGCCACGCCCCGCCGCCACGCCGACCGGGCGAGGTGACGCCCGGGCCGATCGCCGCGCCATCGGCCCGTCCGACCCTCGCCCGGCTTGCGCCCCGCTCGGTCATGTCGCGATCACAGGTTCAGAATCTCCCTGGATGGGGAGGTACGCGGTGTTCTGCCGGTCCATGACGTTCGGGGGTACTCGTGGCCGAACTGCTCGCCGTCGTCTACCGCGACCCAGGAGTCGCGGGCCTGGTACGCGACGGGCTGCTCAGGTCACGGACCAAGGACCTGGCCCAGGTCGCCGACGTCGTGATGGCCGAATGCGAGGGCGACGGCCGCCTCGCGCTGCGCCAGTCGAGCACCACCGCCGCCGCGGGTCCGGTGGGGCACAGCCTGTGGGGCGGGCTGATCGGGCTGATCTTCTTCATGCCGCTGGTCAACGTGGCCCTCGCCTCGGCGGGCGGCGCGTCCCCGCAGCCGGTGACCGGTCTCGGGGCCGACGACACCTTCCTGCCCCGCCTGGCCGAAGCCCTCACCCCCGGCAGCGCCGCCGTGTTCGTGCTCGCCGTTCCGGCCGCGCCGCGCCGGTTGCTCGACACGCTCGCGCCGTACGGCGGGAAGATCGTTAGCACCACCCTCGGCCACGCCGCCGAACGCCAGCTCCGCGACGCGCTCGCCGTCGTACGCCCCCGGCACTGACCCGCCCCGCCCGAGCAACCGGCACCGGACACTGGACGCGGACCCGGAACAGGGGCGGTAGAGACTGGAGGGGAGACGAAGGGACGGAGGACGACCGTGGCGCGATCCGGCACCCCGCACGAGCGTGGCGGCACCCCCGAAAGTTCCAGAGAGAGCCCCGAACACGCCCGGGGCAACGGCGACGACCGGCGCGAGGCGGGCCTTCGGCCATGGCGCGCCGAAGGGCTGCCCGGCGGCCCCGGCGGCCCGCAGCGCCCACGGATCAACTGGTGGCGCTTCGCGGTCACCCTGCTCGCCGCCTACGCCGTGTTCTTCGTGATCTCGACGTTCTTCGACGCGGGGGGCATGGAGACCATCTCCTACACGCAGTTCACCAAGCAGGTCCAGGCGGGCAACGTCAAGGAGGTCTACGCCCAGGGCTACTCCATCGAGGGCGACCTGAAGAAGGCCGCCGCCGACCCCGACAACGAGGGCGTCACCTACACCCGGTTCCGGACCGAACGCCCGACCTTCGCCGAGGACGACATCTACCGCGAACTGGTCCGGCACGACGTGGTGGTCAGCGCGGAGCCGATCACCCAGCAGCGCGGGTTCCTGGTCAACCTGCTGCTCGCGCTGTTGCCGGTACTACTGCTCGCCGGGCTGTGGTTCTGGCTGCTGCGCCGCTCGGCGAGCATGATGGGCGGCGGCGGTCCGGGCGGCGGGTTCGGCGGCCTTGGCGGCCTCGGCCGGTCGAAGGCCGCCAAACCGGTGGAGAGCGCCAAGATCCGCGTCAACTTCGATGACGTGGCCGGGATCGACGAGGTGGAGAACGAGCTCGTCGAGATCGTCGACTACCTCAAGGACCCGGACAAGTACCGCAGGCTCGGCGCCAAGCTGCCCAAGGGCGTGCTGCTCGCCGGGCCGCCCGGCACCGGCAAGACCCTCCTGGCCAGGGCGGTCGCGGGCGAGGCCGACGTGCCGTTCTTCAGCGCGAGCGCGTCGGAGTTCATCGAGATGATCGTCGGGGTGGGCGCGTCGCGGGTGCGCGAACTCTTCGAGGAGGCCCGCAAGGTCGCCCCCAGCATCATCTTCATCGACGAGATCGACGCCATCGGACGTACCCGCGGCGGGGCCACGATCGGCGGGCACGACGAGCGCGAGCAGACGCTCAACCAGATCCTCACCGAGATGGACGGCTTCACCGGCTCGGAGGGCGTCATCGTCATCGCCGCCACCAACCGGCCCGAAGTGCTCGACCCGGCGCTGCTGCGGCCGGGGCGGTTCGACCGCACGGTGATGGTCGCGCCGCCGGACGCGGCCGGGCGTACCGAGATCCTGAAGGTGCACACGCGCGGCGTGCCGCTCGCGGCCGACGTGGACCTCGGCAGGCTCGCCAAGACCAGCCCCGGCATGACCGGTGCGGACCTGGCCAACCTGGTCAACGAGGCGGCCCTGCTGGCCGCCAAGCGCGGCGAGAACGCGGTGCGCAGCGCCGACCTCGCCGACGCCCTGGAAAAGCTCCAGCTCGGCACGGCACGCGCGATCGTCATGCCGGAGGAGGAACGCCGACGTACCGCCTACCACGAGGCCGGGCACGCGCTGCTCGGCATGCTCCAGCCCGGCGCGGACCCGGTCCGCAAGATCTCCATCATCCCGCGCGGGCGGGCGCTCGGCGTCACCCTCTCCACGCCGGAGAGCGACCGTTACGCCTACGACGAGCGCTACCTGCGCGGGCGGATCATCGGCGCGCTCGGCGGGATGGCGGCCGAAGACCTCGTCTACAACATGATCACCACCGGTTCGGAGAGCGACCTGGAGCAGGTCACCGCGATCGTGCGCGGCATGGTCGGGCGGTGGGGCATGTCGGAGCGGATCGGCCCGCTGACCATCCTGCCCGGCTCGGCCCAGGACGGCCCGCCCGCCGCCGCCCCCGCCACGCTCGCGGCGGTGGACGAGGAGGCCAGGCGCATCGTGGAGGAGTGCTACGCGGTGGCGCGCAGGGTGCTCGCCGAGAACCGGGACCGCCTCGACGCCATCGTGATCGCCCTTCTGGAGGAGGAGACTCTGGACGAGACCCAGGCGTACACCGCGGCGGGTCTCGCCCCGGCCCCCAAGCACACCTCCGCCCCGCTGCTCCCCGAGACCCCGGCCTGACCGGGGGTCACAGGTCGCCGCGGTGCCAGGCGGCGGACTCGGCCTCGACCGCGAGCGGGTCGGGCCGGGGCGGGCGGGCGCGGCCGATCCAGTGGCGCAGCAGCCGCGCCAGGGTGGTCGCGTCCTGGTGGCAGGGCGACGGGTGGACGGCGAGGTACGTGACCAGCGGGTCGGCGGCGTCGCACCGGGTGCACAGCAGCACCTCGCTGAGCCCCCGGACCGGGTTTCCCGAGGTGTTGGTCCAGGTGTGCGGGAGGCGGAGTACGGCGAGCACGTCGCCCGCGCGGCAGCGGGGGCACTTCCCGTGCGTGCTCATGCGCCGCCGATCGAGCCCGCGCCCAGCAGCGCCTTGATGTCACCGTAGAAGGCGGGCCGCGGGGCGACCTGGAAGGGTTCCAGGCGCAGCAGCAGGGGCCGGGCCCCCTGCCGGAGCAGCCGTACGTGCACCGGGGACGGGCCGGGATGGGCGTTCAGGATGTTTTTGAACTCCCGCACCAGCCGGCCGGTCACATGGCTCTCCTGCAGGACGATCACCACGGGCGGCTCGGCGGTGGCGTCGACGTCCAGCGTGGCGATCTCCTCGCCGTACACGCTCAGCGTCTCGTCGCGCACGTTGATCCGGCCGCGCACACTGATCACTCGGTCCTCGGCCAGGGTCTCGCCGTACAGCGTGTAGGTCTTGGGGAAGACCAGGCACTCCACGGCGGCGTCGTGGTCCTCAAGCGTGACGATCGCCCACGGGCTGCCCTGCTTGGTGACCTTGCGCTGCAGGCCGGAGACGATGCCGCTGACCCGGACGGCGCCCTCCTGCCGCCCGGAGGCCAGCAGGTCGGCGATCGTGGTGTCGCGGTTGGCGGCCAGGACGCGTTCCGCGCCGTCCAGCGGGTGGGCGGAGACGTACAGGCCCAGCATCTCGCGCTCGTAGGCGAGCAGGTCGGCGCGGTCCCACTCGCCCTTGGGAACGGCGACCGAGAAGGCGGCGTCGCCCTGACCGGGTTCGCCGAACAGCGAGTCCTGGCCGTGGGCCTCGTTGCGCTTGACGTCGATGACCGCGTCGATGGCCTGCTCGTGCACCGCGACCAGCGCCGCCCGGTCATGGCCGAGGCCGTCGAACGCGCCCGCCTTGGCCAGCGACTCGATCACCCGCTTGTTGCAGACCACCGGCGGGACCTTGGCCAGGAAGTCGTCGAAGTCGGTGTAGGGGCCCTTGGCCTCGCGGGTCGCGACGATCGCCTCCACCACGTTGGCGCCGACGTTGCGCACCGCGCCCAGCCCGAACCGCACGTCGGAGCCGACCGCGGCGAAGTCCAGCCGGCTCGCGTTGATGTCGGGGGGCAGCACCCGGATGCCCAGCCGCCGGCAGTCCGACAGGTAGACGGCCATCTTGTCCTTGTCGTCGCCGACGGAGGTGAGCAGCGCGGCCAGGTACTCCGGCGGGTGGTTGGCCTTCAGGTAGGCCGTCCAGTAGGAGACCAGGCCGTATCCGGCGGTGTGCGACTTGTTGAAGCCGTAGCCGCTGAACGGCACCAGGACGTCCCAGACGGCCTTGATCGCCTCGCCTGCGAAGCCGCGGTCGCGCATTCCCGCGGCGAACCTGTCCCATTCGGCGTCCAGGACCTCTTTCTTCTTCTTGCCCATCGCCCGGCGCAGCATGTCGGCGGCGCCGAGGGAGTACCCGGCCAGTTGCTGGGCGATGGCCATCACCTGCTCCTGGAACACGACCAGGTGGTAGGTGTCGCCCAGGATGGGTTCCAGCGCGTCGGCGAGTTCGGGGTGGATCGGCTCGATCGGCTGCTTGCCGGTCTTGCGCAGCGCGTAGTTGGTGTGGGCGTTCATCTCCATCGGCCCCGGCCGGTAGAGCGCGTTCACCGCGGCGATGTCGGTGAACGTGGTGGGCTGCATCAGCCGCAGCAGCACGCGCATGCCGCCGCTGTCCAACTGGAAGACCCCGAGCGTGTCGCCGCGCGCCAGCATCTCGTACGTCGTGGCGTCGTCCAGCGGGATGTCCAGGATGTCGATGTCGATCCCCTTGTTGGCGCGGACGTTCGCGATGGCGTCGCCGATGACGGTGAGATTGCGCAGGCCGAGGAAGTCCATCTTGAGCAGGCCCATGTCCTCGGCCTGGGTGAACGGGAAGCCGGTGATGACCGGCCCGTCGGCCTTCGGCCTGGCCAGCGGGAGAACGTCGATCAGCGGCTCGCTGGACAGGATCACCCCCGCGGCGTGGATGCCGGTGCCCCTGGTCAGGCCCTCCACGCCGGTCGCGGTGTCGACCACCCGCCGGACGTCGGGGTCCTGCTCGTACATGGCGCGCAGCTCGGTGGCCTCCCCGTGCCGGGGGTGGCGCTCGTCGTGGATGGCCGCGAGCGGGATCTCCTTGCCGCCGACGGCCGCGGGGAACGCCTTGGTGATCCGGTCGCCCAGCGCGTACGGCAGGCCCAGCACCCGGCAGGAGTCCTTGATCGCGGCCTTGGCCTTGATCGTGCCGAAGGTGACGATCTGGCAGACCCGGTCCTCGCCGTACTTCCGGGTCACGTAGTCGATCATCTCGTCCCGCCGCCGGTCGTCGAAGTCGAGGTCGACGTCGGGCATGGTGACCCGCTCGGGGTTGAGGAAGCGCTCGAAGATCAGCTTGTGCTCGATCGGGTCGAGCTGGGTGATGCCCGTGCAGTAGGCGACCATCGAGCCGGTGGCCGAACCGCGGCCGGGGCCGAGGCCGATGCCGTGCTCCCTGGCGTACCGGCAGATGTCGGCGACCACCAGGAAGTAGCCGGGAAAGCCCATGGCGTCGATCACGGACAGCTCGTAGTCGATGCGGTCGAGCACTTCCCGGGGCGGGTCGCCGCGGTAGCGGCGGCGCGCGCCCTCCAGGGTCTCCGCGCGCAGCCGGCTCGACTCGGTCTCGCCCTCGGACACCGGGAAGCGCGGGGTGAGGTCGCGGTGGGCGAACACCTCGCCGTAGTCGCCGATCCGCTCGGCGATCAGCAGGGTGTTGTCGCAGGCTCTGGGGACCTCGGCGTCCCACAGGTCGCGCATCTCGGCGGCGGTCTTGACGTGGTAGCCGCTGCCGCCGAACCGGAAGCGGTCGGCGTCGGCGAGCCGCTTGCCGGTGCCGATGCACAGCAGCGCGTCGTGCGCCTCGACCTGGGCCTCGGTCACGTAGTGGGAGTCGTTGGTGGCCAGCGGGGGCAGGGCGAGGTCGCGGCCGAGCCTCAGGAGGTCGTCGCGGACCCGGCGTTCGATGGCGAGGCCGTGGTCCATCAGTTCCAGGAAGTAGTTGCCCGGGCCGAACAGGTCGCGGTGGCGGGCGGCGGCCTCGCGGGCCTCGTCGTACTGGCCGAGGCGCAGCCGGGTCTGCACCTCGCCGGAGGGGCAGCCGGTGGTGGCGATGATGCCTTGGCCGTGTTCGGCGAGCAGTTCATCATCCATGCGCGGATATTTCTGGACATGCCCTTCCAGCCAGGCGCGGGACTGGAGCCGGAACAGGTTGCGCAGCCCGTCCGCGTCGGCCGCCCACATCGTCATGTGCGTGTACAGGCCGCGCCCGGAGACGTCACCGCCCTCGCCGGTGTCGTCGTTGGAGCGGCGCAGCGCGAGGTTGTCGCTGTAGAACACCGGCCCGCGGTGGCGGCGCGAGGCCGGGGCGACGTACGCCTCGATGCCGATGATCGGCTTGACACCGGCCCTGCGGGCGGCATGGTAGAACTCGTACGCGCCGTGCAGGTTGCCGTGATCGCTCATCGCCACGGCGGGCATCCGCTGCCGGGAGACCTCGTCCATCAGCAGGCCGACCTTGGCGGCGCCGTCGAGCATGCTGTACTCGGTGTGCACGTGCAGATGCACGAAGGACCCCATCGGCGACCACTCCCGCTGGTTGTAGGCTCGTCCGCGACCCGAGCATTCGACCCGAGAGCAGGCGGCATTGTCCAACAACCGACACGCCGCGAAAGCACAACAGACGGTTGTGCAAGAGGGCGCCGACCTCGATCTCGCGGCGGTACGCGCCTTCGTCGCCGTCACCGAGGACCACTACTTCAGCGAGGCCGCGGCCCGGCTGGGGATCACCCAGCAGGCGATCTCCAAGCGGATCGCCAGGCTGGAGGCCGACCTCGGCGTACGCCTCTTCCTGCGCTCCCGCAGCGGAGCCGGCCTCACCGCGGACGGCCGCGCCTTCCTCCCGCACGCCCGCGCCCTGACGAGCATCGCCGACCAGGCCCTCCAGGCGCTGCGCGACCGCAGCCGCCGCCTCCGCGTGGACGTACTGGACACCCGGCTCGCCTCCCTCGACCTGGTCCGCGACTTCCATCAGACCATCGAGGGCACGGACATCGAGGTCATCACCTCCAACGGCCTCCGCTCGGCCCCCGCCTCCCTCACCCAGGGCACCATCGACGCCGCCTTCGCCCGCACCACCGGCCCCCTTGCAGACGGCCTGCGCTCCACCCCCGCCTTCCTGGAGCCCAACTGCCTGATCGTCGGCATGGACCACCCGCTCGCCGCCGAGCGGGAGGTGCCCATGGAACGCCTGTCCGGCGTAACGGTCTGGATGCCCGGCAACGCCCCGGGCAGCGAATGGGGCGAGTACTACCGCCTGCTGGGCGCCGAATTCGACGTCCACATCGACACCTCGGGCCCCGACTTCGGCTGGGAACACTACGTCGCCGAGATCGTCTCCGGCGCCCGCATCGGCATGACCGGCGAACGCTGCCGCCTCCCCTGGCACCCCCGCACGGCCCGAATCCCCCTCGTCGACCCCTGCCCGGTCTACCCGACCTCCCTGCTATGGCACCACCAGAACCACCACCCCCTGCTCCGCTCCCTCATCCGCTTCACCGAATCCCGATTCCCCCCATACGACCCCACCCGCCAATGGCTCCCCGCCCCCGACCGCCCTGCCTTCGAGGCATCGTCCTAGCCCGTCTGCTGCTGAGCCACCGGCCGGATCACCATCTCGCCGTAGGTTCGCGCCGATCGGCGTCGGGCGGACATTGTCGGTGTCGATCAATAGGCTGCGGCGCGTGATCGAGAAGAGATCACGTACCTCCTGGATCGGGGCATCCGCGTGGACATAGTGCAGGGACTGCTCGACCGCATCGAGGCCGGCTCCGTCGCGAGCCTCGTGGCGTTCTTGAAGGGGCTCGACGGCGACGGCAGGCGCGCGGTGGCGCGGCACCTGCCCGGCCATCTGAGCGAGCGCAGGAGCGGCGGCTTCGAGGCCGAGCAGCGGATCCGGGAACTGGCGCCCCTTTACCGGCTCGCCGGGGCGGCCTGTCTGGGCGGGGCGGAGCAGGTGGCGGCCTGGCTCAACCGGCGGGAGCTGAGCTGGGTGGAGCCGAAGGCCGACGCCGTACGGGTCATGTCCGTGCTCGGGGACCGGCCGCTGGAGTGGCGCCGCGACCTGGCCGTCCGCCTGGTACGGCGGTTGCGGGAGCCCCCTGCCGGTTCCACCTGGTGGCGCGCGGAGTCACTGAGGGCCTGGGACCTGGCCGCGGCGCTGGTGATCGAGACGGGCGTCGAGCCGCCGGAGAACGACGCGTTCGTGTCCGGGTGGGTGCTGCGGACGGCCGAGCGGTACTGGAGGAACGGCGGCACTCCGCTACTCGCCGACGATCGGTTGCTCGATCACATGCTGCCGCGCCTGTTCCAGGCGGCGGGGGTGGTGGAGGGGCTGATCTGGGGTGCCGGCCGGCAGGACGGCCTGACCATCATCGGCGAGCTGGTCGCCCTGTCCCGGACGGGCCGCGTGCCGCGCCAAGTGTTGCTCGACGGCTGCCTGAGCCGGTTCCTGACCGGAGGCGGTGCGGCCGAGGTCGCTCCCTTCGTCGAACTGTGGCGGGAGCTGAAGCCGGAAACGGCCGAGATCGCGGTGACCGACTTCGTCCGTGTGCTGCCGTCGGCGTCCTCGCCCGTGGTCCAGCTCGCGCTGGATGAGCTGCACCGCGCGGAGTCCGCGGGAGCGCTCGAAACGGAGCTGTTCGCGGAGGCGGTCCAGGCGCTGGCGTACCGGCCGGAGAAGAAGAACATGACGGCCGCGGTGAAGTGGATCGCGGGCGCGCCCCCGGCCAGGGGTGGTGCCGCGGCGGCCGCGCTGGCGCCCATGTTCGACGTCGACACGCCCAGCCTGCGCGAACGTGCGGTACGCCTCGCGGTCAAGCTCGCCCCGCACACCGCCGAGCCCGACAAGGAGGCGATCCGCGAGGCGGCCGCCCGGCTGCCCGCCGACCTGCGCGAGCGGCTGGCCGCCGCCTTCGGTGGGGTGGCGGAGGCCGAGCCCGAGCCCGTCGCCGCCGCCGCGCCGACCGCGATGGTGCCGCCGGCGCTGCCTCCGCCCATCGTGACCGTGCCGGAGCTGGCCGCTGGGCTGGGCGAACGGCTTTGGCCAGAGGATCCGGCGCGGATCGAGCGCATCCTGTCCGGCCTGGTCGAGCTGACCCACGAGGACCGTGACGCCGTCGTGGCGGGATTGCAGACCTGGTGGCGGGCGAACTGGCGGCATCCCTTCGAGGCGAGCGTCTACGCGTACGGCATCGCCGGCTTCGACGAGGACATCCGCTTGCTCCTGTCGCGTTGCGCGCTGGCCGTCGTGTCTCCTGCGGACAGCCGCGAGCTGACCGCGCTGCTGGAGGCGAACGACCATTGGCCGAGCTCGGAACCCGCCCCGCAACGGTTCGTCCAGCGGCGTTTCCGTGAGGTCATCTCCCTTTTCGAGCGGGCGGAGACGGTTCCCGTACTGCTGGCCACGCCGACCGCGCCCACCGGGCACGTCGATGCGGCCACCCTGGTCGCGCGCATGGAACGACTGGGCGGCGCCGAGCCGCTTGAGTACGACTTCCTGCAGGCGTTGCTGCGGCTGCCGCGCAAGATCGATCCGGCGCTGGTCGCGCGGGCGGAGAGACTGCCGTCGGAGGCGGGCCGCCGGCTGGCGGCCTGCCTGCGCGACGGCGGCCTGCCCGATCCCGCCGTGACCTGGGAGGTCGGGGCGTTCAACCGCCCGGCCTACTACGACCAGTCGCTGCAGGAGGCGCACGCCCGCCTCGCACCACCCGAGGGCTTGCCCGGCCCGATCGCCGAGCTGTGGACTCTCGCCCCCGAGACCGGCTATCCCGCCTTCTCCCGGAACACGGTGTGGTGGCCGCCCATCATGCCCTCACACCGGGAGGCCCTGGCCGCGCACCTCCTCGAATGCCTTCCGGCGAGCGGTGAGGTGGGCGCCGTGCCCGCTCTGGCGCACAACGACGGCCCGGCGGGCATCGCGACCGCGAGCACGATCGTCATCGCCATGAACCATCCGACCCCCGCCCGGCGGGGTCTGGCCACCGACACCATCCTCACGCTGGCCGCGCACGGGGAGCTGCCCGCGGCCGACCTCGGCCGGGCCGTGGGCCACATGGTCCGCGGCGGGCAGGTCAAACTCAACCGGATCACCGGCGTCCTCGCCGAGGTCACGGAGGCCGGGGCGCACGCCGAGATGTGGACGGCCCTGACCCAGGCGGTGCCGCCGCTGCTGCCCGCCCCCGGCGAGAAGGCCAGGGCGGGACTGGGCGAACTGCTCAAGACCGCCGTACGCGCGGCGGTGCTCGCCGGGGCGCGCGACGACATCCCGGGACTGGCGGAGCTGGCGGCGCGCAAGGGCTCAAGCCTGGTGATCCACGAGGCGCGGCGCCTGCACGAGGCGATCTCCTGAGGCCGTCGCTAGTGATCGAGAGCGGGGGTGGCAGGCCCCTACCTCATCGTGATGTCGGCGGCGAGTGTCGCGACGGCGTCCGTGGGGTGATGGCGTCGCGGATCGTGCGGGGTTCCTCTGCCCACGCCGCCTAAGGCGGCACACGCCGCTGGGGCGTCCTGGGGTTACCGGGGTGCGCCCCTCATTCCGTGCAGGAGCAGGGTGGTGAGGGTGTCGATGGCCTGGTCGTCGGGCAGGCGGGTGCCGGGCGGGTCGCCGCCGGCCGCCTGCCAGATGTAGCAGAAGAACTCCAAGGTGGAGAGCGCCGCCGAGGCCATGACGCCCGGGGCGACATTGCCGACGGAGTGGCGTTCGAGGATGGCGGTGATCTCGCGTAGCTCGTCGAACTCGACGTCGCGCAACTTTCGCCAGCGTGCGAAGAACGCCTGATCGGCCATCGACGCCTGGAAGATCGCCACCATCTCGGGCAGGTGCTCGCGATAGGAGTGCCAGTACTGGGCCACGTGCGCGCGCAGGTGGTCATAGGACAGCTCGGGGGCGCGATCGGCGGTGCGTTGCTGCCGGGCCTCCAGATCTTCCAGGAAGTCTCTGGCCAGCGCCTCCAGCAGGGCTTCCTTGTTGGGGAAGTAGGTGTAGAACGAGCCCGCGGAGCGGCCCGCCTCGGTGGTGATGTCGGTGATCTTCGTGTTGAAGTAGCCCTTGGCGGCGAAGACGCGGCGGGCGGCGGACTTGAGCGCGGCCTCGGTGGCGAGCGAACGGGACTGCCGCTGAGGTCGATTGATCATCTCCATCTTGACACGACCGTACCTCAGTGCTGAAACTGGATTCAAGTTTACTGAATCTGAATTCAAGTTCATGGAGGGGTTCCCATGTGGGATGTCGTGGTCGTCGGCGGCGGGCCGGTCGGCCTGTTCCTGGCCACCGAGTTGCGGCTGGCCGGAGCGTCGGTCGTCGTGCTGGAGCGGCTCGAACGGCCTGATCCGGACAAGGACGAGGGAGATCGCGGCGTACAGGCCCGGACCCTGCAGACGCTGCGGCTGCGCGGGCTGCTGGGCGACGTACTCCGGCGGGCCGGCGCGGCGGAGGGGCCGGTGTACGCCGACTTCTCCGGCCCGCCCGGGGAGGACGCGCCCGACGACCTCCGTACGCTCGCCGAGCAGTGGAGCACCCAGCGGCTCAAGGGGCATCTGGCGTTCCTGCCGCTGCTGGACGAGGACGACGGACTCGCCGACGTCCCCGCTCAGGCGGCGGTCTGGCAGGGACACCTGGAGCGAGTGCTGGAGGAACGGGCGCTCGCGCTCGGGGCGGAGATCCGCCGGGGACGGCAGGTGACGGACGTACGCGAGGATGGCGACGCGGTCGTTGCCACGCTGGCGGACGGCGAGCAGGTGCGGGGGGCCTACCTGGTCGGCTGCGACGGCGGGCACAGCCGGGTCCGCCGCGCGTGCGGGTTCGACTTCCCGGGCGACGAGGCCGCCATGCTCGCCCTGCTGGCCACTCCCGAACTCACCGACCCGGCAGCCCTCACACCGGGGATCCACCGGACGCCCACCGGGCTGATGTTCGTCGAACCGCCTCCGGGACAGATCGTGACGGTCGAGTTCGGTGTACCGCAGGCCGATCGCCGTACTCCCGTCACGCGGGAGGAGTTCGAGGCATCGCTGCGGCGGGTCAGCGGGATCGACGTCGAGGTGACCGGCCTGTCGAAGGCCACCCGGGTGACCGACCACGCCCGGCAGGTCACGACGTACCGGCAAGGGCGGGTACTGCTGGCGGGCGACGCGGCCCACGTGCACTCCCCGATGGGCGGCCAGGGCCTCAACCTCGGCCTCCAGGACGCGGCCAACCTCGGCTGGAAACTCGGCCTCGTCGTCGCCGGGCGCGCCCCCGAGACACTGCTCGACACCTACACCGCCGAACGCCACCCGGTGGGCGCCACGGTGCTCCGCAACACCAAGGCGCAGTCCGCCCTGCTGCGCCCCGACCCGCACTCCAACGCCCTGCGCGACCTCGTCGCCGAGCTCATCGAACGCCCTCAGGCCAAGCGGCATCTCGTCGAGATGCTCACCGGAATCGGCCTGCGGGTGCCCCACACCTCCTCTCACCCACTGGGCGGCCGTTTCGTCCCGGTGGCACTGGGCGGCACGGACAACCTGGGTGACCTCCTGGCCGACGGCCACGGCCTGCTGCTGGACCTGACCGGCGACAGGAAGGCGGCCATCGAGGCCGAGGGCTGGCGGGACCGCGTACGGGTGTCCCACGCACGTCCGGCCGGGCTGGACGACGGCCCGCACGCCCTGCTCGTCCGCCCCGACGGGTACATCGCCTGGGGGGCCGAGGATGGGGACGTGACAGGGCTGCGAGAAACCCTCACCCAGTGGTTCGGGCCCGCTCTGACTGGCGCATAGCAGGTAAATCCAGACCCGTCCTTCGGGGTACTTGCCCACCTGCCCCTGATGCTCGGACGCTGTGACGGCTTGGTGGTGGTCGCGTCCGGGATGTCCGGCGCGGACCTGATCCGGTTCGCTCGGTACGCCGCCGGTGGTGCCACGGCGGTTCCTGCCGGTGCCTCGTGGCCTGTGGGCGTCAAGCCGATGTCCGGCCTTGAGGTAGCCCGCCGTGATCACAATGTTGATGTCGACTGGATTGCCACTCGGGATGGCCAGGGTGATCCGGCACGCTCTGCCTGCGGATACAGGCGGCAACTCACGCCACACGGCGTCGCCGAGATCTCGGCGGCGTGCAAGGGTGTTCGGTGTTGGTGCTCCGGCCTACGACGAATGCGAGGGTTCGTCACCCGTTATGCATGCCGTCTCAGAAATGGCTCATAAGAATGATAGGGGCGCCTGGCCTGGACTTTGAGTAAATTCTGGGCAGCTTGTGAGCCGTCCGGTTGCCGGATGCCACGACCGTCGCAATGAAGCATCGAAATGACCCGATTACCGCCCGGCCACCGGGCGACCATGGACAGATCGCAGCCTGGGCTCGTCGGCATCTTCGCTATCGGGGCCAGGCAGGGGACGCTAACCGGGGCGGCGTTCCCTAGTGAACTGGCCGAGAGTGAACCTTTTTCAACCGGTCGCTCGGACCAGGTCAGGGGCGTCTCCATCGGGCTCAAGCCGGGCCTGATGCCGCGGCAGGACGCCTGGTCAAGCGGATACGGCATCTCGCATACCGCCTTTGACCTGGGAACCTGAGGTTGAAAAAGGTTCAGTATCCAGGACACCATCACATGAGGTGTGTTTCGCTGGATGTACAGGCAGGCGGGCCGACCGCCGCTCAAGCAGATCGCGGACAAGGCCAAGGAACCGGCCGAGGCGAAGGGCCCGGACAGGCTCGCTGGAACCGCGAGCCAGGAGACGATCCGTCGCACGCTTCGAGGCCTCATCATCCCGGAACGATGGGAGACCGTATGGGCGGTGTACGCCCCGCGCTGCGCACTCGCGGACGTGGATCCCCAGGCTCAGTACTATCTGCGGCAGCACGAGGACAACAGGTACGAGCCTCTGACCCCCACCCACAAGGAGGAATTCAGGCAGGTGTGGAGCGCCGCATTCGACACCGAGGAGCTGCCGCCACCGTTCTTCGGCGCTCGTGTTCCATCACCACAGCCTGGCGCCCCTCGCGGCGACGGATTTTATGACCCATGGGCGTCGGCAGCACCAGCCGCGGATGAGCCACCGTTCTGAGCGTGCCTTAAGCAGCGATTCCTCCTACCCTTCTGGTGCCATTGACCAGGAGTTCGGAGGGTTATCTACCGATCCGCCGCCGACGAGGCACTCGCCGCCGACCCCATCTGGTCATTCCCACAAGTTGATCATGGCTTCTGGGGTCGCCAGGTGGGGTGCCCGGGAAGGACTTGCGCTCGCCGCCACCCTCCCCTCCTTTCGCCGCCTTAGCCTGCTCGGGCAGGTCGAAGGGCTCGGCGACGGCGGCCAGGATGGCATCTCCGGCCTGGACGATCCCGGCGGCCTTTATCCGGTCGCTGCTGGTGCGCAGGCTCGGCGATGCGTCCACCTCGCCGGGGTGGGCGCGGAAGCGCCATTCCAGCCGGTAGCGGGCGCCCATCGGCGGATCGGCGGTACCCCAGGCGAACAGCGCCTCTTGGCCGCGCTGGGTGCGGGTGATGGGGGTTGTGGAGCGGGCCGACCCGTGGTAACCCCGGCGGATCCCCCCGCTATGCGGCTGGAATTCCTCCCCACACTCGCCAGAAGTGGTCTGGCCACGATCCGCAGGGCCACTGGATGACCGCCGCTCCCCACGCCGTAGAACCGGAATCGATCGCGAGGCACTGCCCGCTGTTGCGATTGATAATCCGGTAGATCTCTCCTGAGACATGCACGAAACGCCAGTAATGGTCGGCCCAAGTCCCGCAGGGCCACTGGATGATGTGCGGTCCCGGGTTCAACGTCCCGGCGTCCACCGCCATGCACATCTGGTTGGCGTAGTTCACAAGGCGGTAGTAGGTGACGCCCCCGTACGTGTACGGGCCGTCGAAGTTCCAGGAGCCCCATGGAACATCTGGGTCGCACGACCGCTGCATCAGCTTCGACCCGATGGTGCCCGTACTCACCGGAGTGGGGCAATAGAGAGAATTGGCATTGGCAATGACTCGCGTCGTGCTGCCTGCATCCCCTCTAAGCTGGAGCATCATTAGTGGCATGGCCAGCAGAAGTACCAGCGCCGCCTTGATCCGCCTTTTCAAGCAGTCTCCTTACGGTGCGTCGTAACCGACCCAAATGGCCCAGAGGCTGTCGGTGCCCCGATAGGGACAATGGGTGGCTACCTGAACATTAGATGAGGGCTGTTATGTGAAGAAGGGTAGGTTTGGCTCACCCATTGATCCTGCTGGTAACTCATGGGTAACCGGACAGAATGCTCATTCTGTCCAGTGGTGACAACGCGCTGATCTGCGGAAACGCCGACAGGCTCAAGCCTTCATTCACCTGATGACCGGTTTGGGATGGTTTGTCACCCGGTTATGCAGCCCCCATGCATGACCATGCACTCCGTGCGGCGATCAGCTGAACCGTGTGAACTCATTGACCACAGCCTTCTCCCGCACCTCCTGCGCAGTCACGCCCCTGATGTCGCGCAGATCCGCGCCCCGCAGGCCAGCGCTGCGCAGGTTCGCGTTGCGTAGGTTCGCGCTCCACAGCATCGCGCCGCTCAAATCCGCGGTGTGCAGGTACGCGCCGCTCAAATCCACGTCGAACAGATTCGCGCCGCTCAGGTTGGCGAAGGACACTCTCGCCTCGTGCAGTTTCGCGCCGACCAGGTTCGCGCGGCTCAGGTCCGCGTAGCTCATGCGTGCGCCGCTCAAATCCGCGCCCCACAGGTTCGCGTTGCGCAGTTTCGCGCCGTACAGGTTCGTGCCGCTCAGGTTCGCGCGGGGGAACCGCACGCCGGAGAAGTCCGCTCGCCAGGCATTTCCTTCCGCTTGGCGAGTGGACAGGGCGGGGGCGATGGCCAATGCGGCGAGCACATCGGCTCCCGGCCGGGCAGACGGCAAGCTGGCGAGGGACTTGCCGCCAGGGGTGGTGCACTGCTTGGGCAGGGAGGTCGTCTCCTGTCCGGGGGGTGGGGTGCAGGTGTCGTGTCCGCGGACGAAAGCGGCCAGCACCTGGCGGATGGGTGTCCTTGTCGCGGGGGAGTCGGCGGCCAGGCGTTGCAGGGCGTATATGCCGCCCAGCCGCACGTCGGTCTTGGCCGACCCGAGTTGTTCGACGGCCTTGGTGTAGCGGTCGGTGATCTGGCCTTGTTCGGCCAGGCGCTGGCCCTGCACGGCGACGAGCTGTGCCTGGCGGGCGGTGCTAAGGGATTCGGCGGTGTACCAGAGCCCTTGGGTGGTGAAGACCACGCCGCCGATGACCACCAGGCCGGTGGCGGCCTGGACCAGCGTGTGCCGGGCGGCGTTGATCGCCTTGATCCGATCGGTCGCGGTCATCTGCGCGCGCTCGGCGGCGCTCAGCGGGGCGTTCTCTCCGGCCAGGCGCCGCGCGGCCGGGCCGATCAAGACGGCGAGCACCGAACCGGCCGCTACCGTCAGCGCGGTGCCGGCCAGTACCCACCGCGCCCAGTCCGGCCCCGGCACCACCACGGCCGCCCACGTACAGCCCGCTATCACCGCGAGGGCCAGGACCACCCCGGCTAATCGCCGCCAGGCCCGCCCGCCGCGGTTCGGCAGGCGGTGAAGGCGCAGAAGGCGGGGAAGACGGGGGCGTTTCACGAGCGGCCCGGCGGGCCCGGGCAGCGACGGCGGAGGCGATGACCGCACGCGGTGGTACGCGAGGGGATCGAGGACCCATGCCCCCATTCCACCGTGGCCGCCGCGCGCCTGTCCGGAAACCTTGAGGCATTGGTCCCTGCGGTGCGACCAGGCGTTCCGGGCGTTCACAAGCGCACGGTCGTACTCACGGGAATACATATTCCCACAAGCTGATCATGAATTTGGGGCGGCCACGCCACCTAGATGATTGATGCCAAGGCGTAGCTGCGGAGATAGGGCGAGGGTGCCCAAGCTCGATGTGTGACGAAAGAGTTAGACACCCTCGCAACCGCACTGTACGTGCGGATCGATGATGTGTTGAAGGCCCAGCCGCAACTGGCTCCGTGGCGGCCGAAGGTCGGTATCGCGCCGAGGCTCAGTGATGCCGAACTGGTGACTTTGGCGGTGCTGTCGGCGCTGCTGGGCTTCACCTCCGAGCGCCGCTGGCTGCGCTACGCCCCCTCCGGGCTGAGCATGATGTTCCCGTATCTGCCGGGCCAGCCGGACTACAACCGGCGCCTGCGTAACGCCTGTGACCTGGTCAGGCACATGATCCGGATGCTGGCCGCCGACACCTCGCTGTGGAGTGACGACGTCTGGGTGGCCGATTCCACGCCGGTCGAGTGTGGCCGCTCTCGGGAGACAGCCCGGCGCTCGGAGCTGGCCGGGTGGGCGGAGTATGGCTACTGCGCCTCCCACTCCCGGTATTTCTGGGGGCTGCGGTTGCACCTGCTGTGCACGCTGGGCGGGCTACCGGTGCTGTTCGCACTGAGCGGCGCCAAGGCCGATGAGCGCGAGGTACTGCTCGGCATGCTGGAGGCCGCACCCGACGTCTTGGCCGCCCATCTGGATCAGACGATCATCGCTGATCGGCACTACTACGGCCGCCTCTTCGAGAATGAGCTCACCGAACGTGAGCTGCATCTGCTGCGCCCGGCGCGCCAGGGCGAGCCGGAGCGGGCCGGCGCAGCGCTGTTCAAGCCACTGCGCCAGACCATCGAGTCGATCAACCAGACCTTCAAGAGCCAGCTGGACCTGGAGCGCCACGGCGGTCGTACCCCTGCTGGCGTCATCATCCGCGTGCTGACCCGCATCCTCGCGCTGACCAGCGTGATCTGGCATAACGACCAAACCGGTCAGCTGATCAAGCGGTCCCTGATCGCATACGACCACTGACCGTAGCCAGACCCCTTGGCATCAATCATCTAGTGAGGGGATGGGCCGCTACGGGCGTTTGTTGTCCAGGAAGTAGGCGATCACCAGCAGCAGCGCCACGGCGGCGGCGAACCCGCCCGCGCCGGTCAGCACCGCGCTGGGCGCCGGGGCCCCGCCGAGCCAGGACAGCCTAAGGGCTCACCCCCGAAGCGTATGCAGAGATGCGGGGCGTCGCCTTCACGCACTCCCGCCGTGTCTTGGTCGATGACGGGGTCGGCTGGATCAGCCTCGGCGACATGTACGCGTTCGGCTTCGACGGTCGGTGTTCTCGCCTGTCCGGCTGGCAGTGGGCACGTTCCCGTCCATGAGATGTGTGGCTTGGCGGGGGATCGGCTCCCGGAGGCGAGAGTATGGGGGAACTGGGATGTCGGCGTTCATCCCGAGGGTGGGTATGGGCCCTGGCAGTGACATGATCTTCTCTCCCACTGACTATCGTGTCTTTGTTCGATGCGCGAATCGGTTGGCTCTGCCCTGCTCCGCAGGGTGAGGGCGTTGGTTCCTTCTCCGCTGATGGCGGGGGATTATCGGAGGTTTCTGATGACGATCGTGCTGGCTTCCGCCTCGCCCGCCAGGCTCGCCCTGCTACGTACTGCGGGCCTTGATCCCAAAGTGGTCGTCAGCGGGGTGGACGAGGACGCGGTGACCGCCGACACGCCTGGGGACCTCGCGCTCACGCTTGCCCGTGCCAAGGCCGCCGCCGTGGCCGAGCGGGTCGGCGACGGGCTGGTGATCGGCTGTGACTCGGTCCTGGAGATCGACGGCGTGCCGTACGGTAAGCCCGCGACGCCCGAGGAGGCGACGGCCAGGTGGCAGGCGATGCGCGGGAGTGAGGGCCACCTGCTGACCGGCCACTGCGTGATCGACGCCGCCGGTGGGCGGGAGGCGGCCGAACTCGGATCCACCCTGGTGCGGTTCGGGACACCCACGGATGCCGAGATCGCGGCGTACGTGGCGACTGGGGAGCCGCTGCGCGTGGCGGGGGCGTTCGCGCTGGAGGGCTTCGGCGGTTGGTTCATCGAGGGCATCGACGGGGACCACGGCAACGTACTCGGCATCTCCCTTCCTCTCCTGCGTCGCCTCTTCGCCGAACTGGGCGTCGAACTGCCCGCCCTCTGGCACGTCGATCGGTGACCTGTCTCGTCCCGGTGCCGTACCGCCCTCTCCGGCCGGGTACGGTCGGCACTGGTGGGCGAGTGAACGGCCATCGCCGGGCGTCGGCGGCGGGTGAGATCACGTACAGGTAGGTTGTGATGCTCATGGTGGGTTTCGTCTTGCGCGACCCACCGTGTCCGGGGCGTCGGGATGTGTCCCCCTTCAGTGCGGCGAAACCCTCCCGTCGGTAGGTCGCAGCATGCACCCTTCAGCTCCGTTCTGCAGGATCTGCTGGTGTCTGGGCACTGGAGTGTGTCCGGCTTTGGTGGGGGTTGGAATCCTTCCGCTAGGTTGCGGCGTGCGCCTTTCAGTTCCGTTCTGCAGGATCTGCTGTTGCCATGACATTAGGGGTGTGTCTGGTTTTGGTGGGGACCGTGGTGAGTGGCATCTCTATTGCCACAGGTCGCGGTACGCACCACGGCTTCGCTTCGCGAGGTCTGGTGTTGTCTGGGTCCTGGGGTGGCGTCGTCTTTGCGTAGGTCTCGGTATGCGCTCTCGGCTTCGTTGGAGAGATCCACTGTTGCTCCAGCGCTCTTGGGGGCCCTCGTCGCCGTGCCTGGCCGGGCGTTGGGTTCGGGGGTTCGGTGGGGGAGCGTGGGCTTGGTGTTGTGGGGTTGGGCCGGAGGGGGAGTGGGGGTGGGTGGGAGGCGTTAGCCTGCCGGGCATGGGTGTATTGCGGGCGTTCTTCGGTGGCATTGGGTTTTTCTTTGAGGGCATGCGGTGGTGCGCTCGGCACCCGCGGTGGTGGCTGTTCGGGCTGTTGCCCGCGTTGGTCACGCTGGTCATCTACGCGGTGGCGCTGACCTTTCTGGGGGGACGAGCGGGGGACCTGGCGGACTTCGCCACGCCGTTCGCGGATGGGTGGAACCCGGGGCTGCGTGACACCATGCGTTTCCTCCTGGGGATCGTGATCTTCGGGATGGGGCTGGCCATCGCCGTGCTGACCTTCACCGCGCTGACGCTGATCATCGGTGAGCCGTTCTACGAGAAGCTGTCGGAGAAGGTCGAGGAGTCCTACGGGGAGGTGCCGGAGGGCAACGACGTGCCGTGGTGGCGGGCGATCCCCCGATCGATCCGGGACAGCCTGATCACTCTTTGGTTCGCGTTGCTGTTCACGGTGCCGTTGTTCGCGCTCGGGTTCGTGCCGGTGATCGGGCAGACGGTGGTGCCGGTGCTCGGGGCGGCGGTCTCGGGGTTCTTTTTGACGGTGGAACTGACCACGCTCGCCATGGAGCGGCGGGGCATGCGGCGTAAGGAGCGCTTCGGCGTGCTGCGTGCGAACAAGGCGGCGGCGCTGGGCTTCGGGGTCGTCGTGTTCCTCATCTTCCTCATCCCGGTCGGGGCGGTGGTGGCGATGCCGGTCGCGGTGGCGGGCGCGGCGATCATGGTGCGGCTCCATCTCGGTCCGGCGGCGACGGCACTGCCGCGGCGTCAGGGGGATCGCGATCCGAGGACGCCGCCGCCTCTTCCGGGGCGGTCGTGAACGCCAGTTCGGCCGCGTAGTCGCCCGCCTGAACGTCGATCAGGTCGAGCAGGGGAAGGAGCCAGGACATGTGCGGCGGCCCCATGGCCTGGTCGAGATCGGCGGGGCGGGGCATCCGCTCGCTGAGCCGGTCGGGCGGCAGCATGTGGCTCAGCGCGTGGGTGAGCAGCACGGCCATCGAATAGCCGGGATCGGCCGCCAGGGCGCGGCTGAGGGCCATGTCGGCGAGCGCGCAGTCGCCGTGGTGCCAGGCGGCCATGCCCAGCAGTGATGCCACGGGCGGCAGGAACCGTGGCTCGACCCGGCGGACGAGATCGTGCCAGAGCGCCAGATGCGCCCGCAGGCCGTCGGCGGCCATGGAGGTCCACGCCTCGTCACGGACTCTCACGATGCTCAGCACCATGCCGAGCCTGGCCGCGCCGGCATCGTCGAGCCGCCCGCCGGCCGTGTAGGTCTCGACGGCGGTGTGGACCCTGGCGATGCCCTCGGCGACCAGGTCACGGGCGAACGCGTCGGCGTCGCGGCAGGTGCGGAACCTGCCGATCATGTCGTCGATCGCGCTCTTGGTCGCCTCGCGCATGCCCTCGCGCGCCGCTCCCTCGGCCGGCTCCAGCGAGCCTTCCAGCGCCGCGCGGTCGGGGAGGGCGACCATCCCGTGCAGGGTGGCCAGGGCGGGGACCTGGCTGCTGGCCACGTCGTAGGGGGTGCCCTCCGGTGGGCAGCAGGTGGTGGCCGCGCAGGTATAGGACCAGTAGCGCCCGCCGTCGGCGCGTAGCGCCTCGGCCACCGCGATGTCCGAGCCCTGGGCGAGGGAGCGGACCTGATCGACGGCGGGGGTGACGAGCGGCCCCGCGCCGTAGCCGAGCACGATGACGTGAGTGATGTCCTCCTTGAACAGGATGGGGACGAACCGGTCGAGCGCGTCGGACGCGAGGGGGAGGTCCCAGCGGAGGGTCAGCCGGGCCTCACTGTGCGGCCGGGAACCGGTGAGGCCCAGCACGACGAGGCTGTCGGCCGGGTGGAAACCGATCAGGTAGGGGACGGCGGCGAGCACGTCCACGGGGCTGGAGAGCAGCATTCGGGGCGGGGTGGTTGCCATGCGGAAAAGCCTGCCGCCCCGAGCGGCCGCTCATTTTCGCCAAGCCCCCAACTGTGGAAAACCCGGCCGCCCGGCCACCGGCGGCCTGTTAATACGAAAGCGGTTCATATAAAGCGGTGGCGTGACCGGGAAAAGATCTTCAAGCCCGGCCACGGCCATCGTGGCCGGGGTGGCGCAGGAGGGTCAGCCCTCGGCCTGCTTGCGGCGCTCGTTGTAGGCGCGCATGCGCGGTGGGTAGCCGGTGAGCTGGACGTCGTAGACCGGCAGGGCCAGGTTGCGCGCCACCTTGTGGATGACGGCGGGGGAGCCCACCCGTCGCCGGGTCCACTCACCGTCGTCGGCGACGGCGACCGCGGTGGTGTCGGTCGCGAACGTCTCAGGCTCGACGTAGAACTCGACGCCACGCCTGCTCTTGGCGAATTCGATCAACGCTTCGATGTCGGCATCCGTAGCCTCCCGGTCGAACTTGGCCAGCCGTTGACCGCGGCGCTTGCGCAGCCCGTATCGGTCCCGCCATCTCATGTTCCCTGTATACCTCTCCGGACGCGTTCCCGCTGAGTCTCGGGAATCTTAGGGGATTTCTCCGGCCCCGTGTACTTGCTTCAGGCGGATAATTCGGCACCCTCGCTTACCGGGAAATCTTTGCCCATGGCGTTACCGCCGAGCCCAAGGTCAACCGGTGGTCACCGCGGGGCGGGGGCCCCGCTGTAGGAGTTCAGGACATCGAATACGCCTTGATAGACGCCCGCCCGAGGGGATGCGGATATGCATGCCGAGTGGATTCGTGCAATTAACGAATCCGCCCCGGCGACATCGCGTGACCGCCCGATCACCCCGCCGAAATCGCGCCCATGCTCCCCCGCCCCCTAGCCCGGCGCCCCCAGAGTCGGGGATCGCTCGGGGTTCCCACTGATGTGTCCGGACATGTGGTGACGCAAGATGGAGGTACCGGACAAGGCGGCACCGTTGAGAGAAGGGCATTGCGATCATGGCACCGCGAACACCACCCTCCGCGCCCTACTGGCAGGGTCCGCCGCCGCAGCAAGCGCATCTGCGGGTGAGCAACCAGGACCGCGAGCAGGTGGTGGAGCACGTCAAGGCCGCCTACACCGAGGGCAGGCTGGACAAGCAGGAGTTCGACGAGCGGGTGGACCGCGCGATGAACGCCCAGGTCCACGCCGACCTCATGGGCGTCATGAGCGACCTGTACGGCGCGCCGCCGCCCCCGCCGCCGATGCCCTACCCGCCGCGGCATCCCCACCCCGTGCCGCCGTACCCGCGCACCTCGGATGACCGCCCGGCCGCCGCCGCGGCGCACTTCCTGCCGCTCATCGGCCTGTCCGTGATCGGCCCGCTGATCATGCTGCTGGCCATGGGCCGCACCTCGCCCTATGTCCGCGCGCAGGCCGTCGAGGCGCTGAACTTCCACATCACGCTGCTGGGCGCGACCATCCTGCTGTCCATCACCGTCGTCGGCCTGGTCCTGGTGCCGCTGCTGTGGATCGGCGGACTGGTGGCGGGCATCATGGGCGGGGTCTCGGCGCTCGGCGACGGCCGGTTCCGCTACCCGTTGTCCCTGCGCCTGGTCAAGTAAATCCGCCAGGGGCGGCTAGAACATCAGCGAGCGCACGGTCTCCACCGTGTCGGCCTCCTCCGCCCGCTTGTCCTCCCGGTACCGCAGCACCCGCGCGAACCGCAGCGCCATCCCGCCCGGGTAGCGCGAGGAGGTCTGCACCGCGTCGAAGGCGATCTCGACGACCTGCTCGGGCCGGACCCTCACCGTCCAGCCGTCCGTGGGCCCGTCGGCCAGCGCGAGGAACCGCTCGGTCTGCCAGGCCAGCAACTGGTCGGTCAGCCCCTTGAAGGTCTTGCCGAGCATGACGAACCCGCCGCTCTCCGGGTCGCGCGCGCCGAGGTGCAGGTTGGACAGCTTGCCCTCGCGCCGCCCGTGCCCCCACTCCACGGCCAGCACCACCAGGTCGAGCGTGTGCCGCGGCTTGACCTTGATCCATCCGGCGCCGCGCCGGCCCGCCGCGTACGGCGTCGTCGGCGACTTGACGACCACGCCCTCGTGCCCGCGGCGCACCACCTCGGCGAAGAACGCCTCCGCCTCAGGGACGTCCCCGGTCGTTAGACGCGGGATGAGCAAATTCTCCGGTACGGCGGCGCGCAGCGCGTCGTGCCGTTCGGTGTCGGTGAGGTCGAGCAGGTCGCGCCCGGCCACGCGCAGCGCGTCGAAGAAGAACACGCTGAGCGGCGTCTTGGCGCGCATCTTGGCCACGTCGACCCGGCTGGCCACCCGCGACGCCGTGACCTGGAACGGCTCCGGCCGCCCGTCCGGGCGCAGCGCGATCACCTCGCCGTCCAGGATCAGGTCGTCGTACGGCAGCGCCCGCACCGCCTCCACCAGCTCGGGAACCTGCGCGGTGATGTCGTCGAGCGTGCGCGTGAACGCCGCCACGGTCTCGCCCGCGCGATGCGCCTGGACGCGAATGCCGTCGATCTTCCATTCCAGCGCCGCGGGCTCGCCCACCTTGGCCAGCGCCGCCGCCATGCTGGGCGCGCTCTGCGCCAGCATTGGCGCCACCGGGCGGCCCACCTCCACGTGGAAGCCGCGCAGCGCCTCCACCCCGCCCGCGAGCGCGGCCGCGCCGACGGCGGGCAGCCAGCCGCGCAGCGTGAGCGCCCTGCGCACCTCCGCGGACGGCGCGCCCGACGCCTTGGCGACCGCCTCGATCATGGCGCCCTCCAGCGCGCCCTGACGCAGTTCGCCGCTCAGCAGCCGGACCAGGAACGCCTGCTCCTGCTGGGTCAGCCCGCCGAACAGCTCGCCCACCAGCGCCTTGCGCGCCGCCTGCGACCCGGCCCCGCCCTGCCGCTTGATCTCGTCGAACAGGCCGTTGACGCGGGTGAGGGTCATGGTGGCGACCTGACGCGGCGCGGGGAGGTCCTGGAGGGTGCGCCAGCCCACGCCGATCTGGCGTTGTGGCAGCTCGCCGTACAGATAGGCGATGGCGATCTCGGCCTCGTCGCTCCGCACCCGGCCGAGCAGTTCGGCCAGATGGCCGATCTTGCCCAGCCGCGAGGAGGTCCGGCTCACCTCTTCGGACACCCGCGCCACATCGATCAGCAACACACCGTCAATGGTGCCCTACCGGTTACCAGTGACGCCGCTGCGGCTGCTGTTCCTGTCCGATCTCCGTGGTGCCCTCGTCGTCCGGGTGGCGGAACTGCGGCCGGTCGGCGCTCTGCGGCCCCTCGGTGCGCGGCGGAGGCACCGGGCCGCCCTCCTGGCCGCCGGTCCCGGCCGGGCCGAACGTCCCCGCGGTGGGCGGGGTCTCCATGGCGACGGTGTCGCCCTGGCCGGTGTGGTCCGGCCCACCGGGGTGGCCGACGGAGGCCGGCGGCATCATGGCGCGGGCGCGTTCGAGGTGCGCGGCGTCCACCATCACGTCGTAGCGGCCCGCGACGATCGCGTTGCGCGAGGCGAAGTCGCGCTTGCCGCGCTGGAAGGCGTGGTTGACGAAGCCGAAGGCCGCCCCCAGGATCGCGCCCCACAGCGCCGCCCACAAAACCAGCGCGATGAAGGAGCCGGTCGTGCTGGTGAACAGACCGAGGAACAGCCCGACGATCGCGCCGAAGAGCACGCCGCTGCCCGCCCCGGCGAGCGCGGCCTTGGCGTTGGTGACCCGGCCGGTGACGATCTCCTCCAGCCGCAGGTCCGAACCGACGATGGACACGTGCTCCACGGGGAAGCCCGCGTCCGAGAGGCCGTCCACGGTTCTTTGCGCGGACGTGTAGTGCTCATAACTGACCAGGAGCCTCCGGTCGACGGCGACGGTGTCCCGGCCGACGGATGGTGCGGTCATGGTAGGTCTGCCTTTCAGGAAGCCGACGTGCCCACCCGGGTCGCCCTACCCCGCACCCGCCGGATATTCCTACCAGCTCTGGTGTAGCGGCATGCCCTCCGTGTACCCGGACGACCCCTGGATGCCGATCACCGCGCGGCGGTGGAACTCCTCCAGGTCCACCGCGCCCGCGTAGGTGCACGCCGAGCGCAGCCCGGCCACGATGGCGTCGATCTGGTCCTCCACGCTCGGGCGCGCCGGGTCCAGGTACATCCGCGAGGTGGAGATGCCCTCCTCGAACAGCGCCTTGCGGGCCCGCTCGAACGGCGTGTCGTCGGCCGTGCGCAGCCGTACCGCCCGCGCCGAGGCCATTCCGAAGTTCT
The DNA here is from genome assembly GCF_003315795.1 of Spongiactinospora rosea. Taxonomy (GTDB): domain Bacteria; phylum Actinomycetota; class Actinomycetes; order Streptosporangiales; family Streptosporangiaceae; genus Spongiactinospora; species Spongiactinospora rosea. The sequence continues at coordinate 482,003 of NZ_QMEY01000004.1, read as the reverse complement.
CCTTGTACCTGCGCCCGTCGGCGTCCGTGCGGGCGTCTCCCGGCGACTCGTACGTCCCGGCGAACCATGAGCCGATCATCACGTTCGCCGCGCCCGCCGCCAGGGCGAGCGCCACGTCACGCGGGTGGCGCACGCCGCCGTCCGCCCAGACGTGCCTGCCCAGCCTGCGCGCCTCGGCCGCGCATTCGAGCACGGCGGAGAACTGCGGCCGGCCCACGCCGGTCATCATCCGTGTGGTGCACATCGCCCCCGGGCCCACGCCGACCTTGATGATGTCGGCCCCGGCGTCGCACAGGTCGCGTACGCCCTCGGCGGTGACCACGTTGCCCGCCGCGACGGGCACGTCCGGCCCGAGCCCCCGTACGGCCCGCAGCGCCGACAGCATCTTCTCCTGGTGCCCGTGCGCGGTGTCCACCACCAGGCAGTCGACGCCCGCCTCCAGCAACTCCTTGGCCTTGGCCGTCACGTCGCCGTTGACGCCCACCGCCGCCCCGATCCGCAGCCGCCCGGAGGCGTCCAGGGCGGGCTGGTAGAGGGTCGCCCGCAGGGCCCCGGTGCGGGTGAGGACGCCCACGAGGCGGCCGTCGGCGTCCACGACGGGGGCGAGCCTGTGGCGTCCCTCGTGCAGCATCTCGAAGGCCCGCCGCGGATCGAGCCCGGCGGGCAGGGTCAGCAGCGAGGCCGACATGACCTGCGAGAGCTGGGTGTACATGTCCACGCCCTGGCAGTCGGCCTCGGTGACCACGCCGACCGGGCGGTTGTCCCAGTCCACGACGATGACCGCGCCGTGCGCCCGCTTGGGCAGCAGGGTCAGGGCCTCGCCGACGGTTTCGTGCGGGGTGAGGGTGATGGGCGTGTCGTGGACCAGGTGCCGGGCCTTGACCCATTCGACGACCTCGGCCACGACGTCGATGGGGATGTCCTGTGGGATGATCGCGAGCCCGCCGCGCCTGGCCACGGTCTCGGCCATCCGCCGCCCGGCGACCGCGGTCATGTTGGCCACGATGACGGGGATGGTGGTGCCGGTGCCATCATGGGTGGAAAGGTCGACTTCGAGCCGGGAACCGACCGATGAGCGGGACGGCGCCATGAAGACGTCGCTGTAGGTCAGATCGAATGCCGGCCGCATGTCGTTCAGGAACTTCACGTATATCCATTCTACGTGGCGAATCATCACGTTCGGGTGTTCCCCGAATCCTGGTCCGGCAGCCGGGTGAGCGGAGAGGGATCATCACCGCTTAGGATCCATTTGCGCCTGGAGGGGCTACATTGACGGCGCGATCCAATGTGGATGGCACGGCGTTAGAGGGAGGCGCAGTGAACATCGTTGACCGGCCAGAGGTCCTGGTCGTCGGCTTCGCCGTACGAACGGCCAATGCCGACGAGATGGACCCGACCCGGGCGCGGCTTCCCGCCCTATGGGCCCGGGCCGGGGCTCCTGGGGCGTTCGCGCATGTACCGGGGAAGGTCGACGAGAATCTGTACGCCGTCCTCACCGACTACCAAAGCGACCACAACGGCCCCTACACCCAGGTGGTCGGAGTTGCCGTGCGCAGCGCGGCCGCCCTGCCCGAGGGGATGGTCGCGGTGCGGGTGCCCAAGGCCGCCTCGCTGAAGCTGGAGGCCCGCGGGCAGATGCCGGGGGCGCTGGTGGAGTGCTGGCAGCGGGTGTGGAAGCACACAGAGTCGGGCGCGACCCCGCCCCGCGCGTTCACCACCGATCTGGAGGTCCACCACCCCGAGGGGGCCGACCTCTACATCGCGATCCTGCCGCCCAGGCAGGGGTGAGGCCGGCCCCTCGTGGTCAGGGGCCTCAGGCGTCCTCGGCGGGCGGGTCGGGCAGCCGCCACGCCGACACCAGCAGCGGCAGCATCATGTGCGTCAGGCCGATGGTGATGGTGAGCTGAAGGACGCCTGTGACCGGCAGAGACAGGTCGTGCCCCGCGGCCAGGCCGGTGGCCAGGGCCCCGGCGGCGACGAGCGCCAGCATGATCATGGTGCCGCGGTGGGCCGTGGCCATCGCCCGCATCCGGTCGGCGAGCTGGCGTTCGTCCAGGCTCTCCTCGGCCAGCGCGGTGGTGCCCCGGGTGGCCAGGTTGAGCAGGGAGATCGTGGGGACGGCGATCACCAGCCCGGCCACGATGAGCATCGTGCCCCACCGGCCGTGGCCCTCCAGGGAGAACAGCCAGAGCACCGCGGCCGCCCACAGCAGGGCGAGCGCGACGCCGTGCGCGCCGACGAGTGCGTGCCTGCGCGCTCTGGTGGCGTACCACGCCGGGGCGACGTCCTGCTGCATCGCCTCGGCCTGACGGTGCCGCCACCACTCCTGAAGCCTCAACGTCATCTCCCTTCCTCACCCAGTCGGGGGAACGGCCGGAGCGAGAACGCCACCTCGACCGGTACCTCGAAGAACTCGGCTATCCGCAGCGCGAGGTGCAGGCTGGGGCTGTACTCGCCGCGCTCCAGGTAGCCGATGGTCTGGTAGTGCACCCCGAGCGCGCCCGCCAGGTCCTTCCTGGAGACGCCGCGCTCGGCCCGCAGCACCGCGATCCGGTTGTGGATGTTCTCCTGCGACACCGCGCAGCCCTCCATAGATGCAGCACTGATGCTAAGGAATGTAGTACACCTACTACATCCTTGACAAGGTCTGCTATGTCAGGCCAGGACGCCCTTCTCCCGGAGGTCCGCCTCGGTGGCGGCGGGCAACCCCCAGGAGGCCAGGTCGGCGAGCCTGGTGGCGGGGGAGAGGTCCGCCGGGGGCGCGTCCAGCAGGCGGGGGGCGGGGGCGGGCTGGAGTACGCCGTTGACCCGGCCGAACGTGCCGCGCGCCCTGTTGTGCGGGTGCTCGGCGGCCTCGGCGACCGACAGCACCGGGAAGACGCACGCGTCCGTGCCCGCGAAGACCTCCGCCCACTCCGCCCGCGTCCTTCCCCGGAACGCCTCGGTCAGCCGTTCGCGCAGCGCGGGCCAGTTCGCCGGGTCGTCCCGGTCGGGGAGTCCGGTCAGGCCCAGCCCGGCCACCAGCTCGTCCCAGAACCGCGGCTCCAGGGCCCCCACCGCGACGTACTGCCCGTCGGCCGTCTCGTAGGTGTCGTACATCGGCGCGCCCGTGTCGAGCAGGTTCGTGCCGCGCGGCCCCCACGTCCCGGCGTGGATCTGGTGGAAGAACATCGCGGCCAGCAGGGCGGCCCCGTCCACCATGGCCGCGTCGATGACCTTGCCACGGCCGGTGCGCTCCCGCTCGAACAGCGCGAGCAGCACGCCGTACGCGAGCATCAGGCCGCCGCCCGCGAAGTCGCCGAGCAGGTTGATCGGCGGCGTCGGCCGCTCCCCGGCCCGCCCGAGCAGGGAGAGCACCCCGGAGGCGGCGACGTAGCCGATGTCGTGCCCCGCGGTGGGCGCGAGCGGGCCCTCCTGGCCCCAGCCGGTCATCCGGCCGTAGATCAGCCGCTCGTTGACCGCGCGCAGGTCGTCCGGGCCGATCCCGAGCCGTTCGGCCACGCCCGGACGGAACACCTCGATGACGACGTCGGCGTGCCGGGCCAGTTCGCGGAAGGCGGCGACCCCTTCGGGAGACTTCAGGTCCAGGCCGATGGTCCGCTTGCCGCGGTCCATCACGTCGGGACGGGGGCGGTCGCCCGCCCGTCGTACGGCATCGGCCCGGTCGACGCGCAGCACCTCGGCGCCGTGGTCGGCCAGCATCATCCCGGCGAAGGGCCCGGGCGCGAGGCCCGCCAGTTCCAGCACTCTGACACCGGACAGCGGGGCCGATCCATTGGTTTGGGTCATCGTTCCTCCTTGGGGGTCAAGTGGAACAAGATTCGGTCGTGGTGCGCAACACACGCGCTTGCCCACGCGAGTACGACTGAATATGGGAAACTTTTCGACGACCAAAATGGGATCAAAGGGCGGAATCTGACATGGCGTCACCGGACGACGGCGAACGGTTGATCGCCCGACGTTACCGGCTGTCCAGCGCATTGGGTCAGGGCGGTATGGGCGTGGTCTGGCATGGCCACGACACGCTCCTGAATCGGCCGATCGCGGTCAAGGAGGTCGTGCTGTCCCCGGGGCTCCCCCCGGTCGAGCGCGAGCGTCACCTGCTGCGTACGACCCGCGAGGCGCGCACCGCGGCCCGGCTCAACCACCCCGGCATCGTCCAGATCTATGACGTGGTCGAGGAGGACGGCCGGCCGTGGATCATCATGGAGCTGGTCGACGCGCAGCCCCTCGACGAGATCGTGCGCCTCACCGGGCCGGTCCCGGTGCGCCTGCTGTCCGACATCGGCAGGCAGATCCTGTCCGCGCTCAGCGCGGCTCACGGGGCCGGGGTGCTGCACCGCGACGTGAAGCCGAGCAACATCCTGGTCACCGAGGACGGCCGGGCGGTGCTCACCGACTTCGGCGTGGCCACCGCGGAGGGCGACAGCTCGCTCACCCAGACCGGCATGGTGGCGGGCTCGCCGAGCTTCCTGGCCCCCGAGCGGGCCAGTGGCGGGATCGGCGGGGCCGCCTCGGACCTGTGGTCGTTCGGCGCCACCCTGTACGCCGGGCTGATGGGCCGCTCGCCCTTCGAGCGCGCCGACACCATGGAGACGCTGAACGCCATCCTCACCGAGGAGCCCGTCTACGGCCGCATCCCCAAGATCTTCCACGCGGTGCTGCGCGGCCTGCTGGAGCGCGATCCCGCGCGCAGGCTCACCGCGGAGCAGGCCGACCGCATGCTCGCCGACATCCAGGAGGCCCAGCGGGCCCGCGACCGCGTGACCGGCCCGCCGCCGCGAGGGCCCAGGCCGCGCGGCAAGGTCGCGCTGGCGGCCGCGGTCGCGGGCGTCGTACTGGTGGCGGGCGCCGTGGTCGCCTGGAACGCGCTGCCCCGCGGGCGCAACGCGGCCGACGCGGCCACCTCCACGGCGCCGCGCCCGGTCGCCGCCACCACCGCGGCCTCCACGCCCTCGGCCGGGCCCGTCTCGCGGCAGAGCGCGACGCCCCACCCCACGCGGACGCCCCGCCCGCTGCCGATCTGGACCTCCCCGGCGGGCTGGTCCATCGCCTTCCCGCGCGGCTGGCGGGGTTCACGGGACGGCGGCCACGCCGAATGGCTGCGCAGGGACGGTAACGCGCACCTCGGTGTGGAGATGGTCAAGGGCGCGGGCGATGATCCCGCGAAGATCCTGCGGGCCGCGGAGCGGCTGCTCACCCCCTACGCGCGGGAGGTGACGACGTTGCGCACGGGCAGTGTCGCCGTACCCGAGGGCCGCGCGGCCGAGTGGGAGTTCACCTGGAGGAGCGGGGACACGAGCAGGGCGCCGTGGGTCGCGCCCGGCCGGACGTACCGGGAACTGCGCCGCGCGGTCGTGGTGGACGGCACGGCGTACGTGCTGGAGTGGACCATGATCTCGCGCGACTGGGGCAAGCGCCACCGGCTCAGGGAACAGGTGTTCCGATCGTTCGCGGCGAGCGAAGGCGGCGGCGCGACAGGGGCGACGGGGACGCGTCGGGCCAGGTGACAGGGGTGACCAGGGGGATGTGAGAGGTTTTCTCCGGGGGGTCGTGCGTGGCGATCGGATCAGTCAGGGGTAGAGTTTCGCTCGTTTCGCACATGTGAGAGCAGAAGGACCAGAGCCGACCGGCGATACCGAGTTTTCCGGCGCTTAACACGTCGAGGCTGGTCTGCCGACTTTTCTGGATATAGCGTGCCAGGGGACGATCTCCGTCTCTGGAAATCTGGGGGTGGTGTCATGCCAGGACGTTCCATGCGCGATACAGGACAGATGCTGGCACACCGGCGGGCCGTCGAGCAGATCAAGGAGTCCTACGCCGCCATCCCCGACGACTCCGCGCCACGGCTCTCCAAGGCCACGACCAACCTGTTCAGGTTCCGCGACGCCGGGGGCGGCTCGCGGGCCGCCAAGCTGTCCGCCCGCGACCTCGACCAGGTGATCCAGGTGGATCCGGTCGCCCGCACCGCCGAGGTGCAGGGCATGACCACCTACGAGAACCTCGTGGACGCCACGCTGCCGCACGGCCTCATGCCGTACGTCGTGCCGCAGCTCAAGACGATCACCCTCGGCGGGGCGGTGACCGGGCTCGGCATCGAGTCGACCAGTTTCCGCGACGGCCTGCCGCACGAGTCGGTGGAGGAGCTGGAGATCCTCACCGGCGACGGGCGCATCGTCGTGGCCCGTGAGGACAACGAGCACGCCGACCTGTTCCGCGCCTTCCCCAACTCCTACGGCACGCTGGGCTACGCGCTGCGCATCCGGATCAAGCTCAAGCCGGTCTCGCCGTACGTCAAGCTCACCCACCTCCCGTTCACCGACGCCGAGAAGTGCCTGCTGGCCATGCGGGAGATCTGCGAGAGCCGCGAGCACGACGGGGAGCCGGTCGACTTCGTGGACGGCGTCTTCTTCGGGCCGGGGGAGCTGTACATCACGCTCGGCCGCTTCGCCGACCGCGCGCCGTACGTCTCGGACTACACCGGGATGCGCATCTACTACCGGTCGATCCAGACCCGCACGCGCGACTGGCTCACCGTGCGCGACTACCTGTGGCGCTGGGACACCGACTGGTTCTGGTGCTCGCGCGCCTTCGGCGTGCAGCGCCCGCTGGTGCGCTCGCTGATGCCGCGCCGGTGGATGCGCTCCGACGTCTACCGCAGGCTGGTCGGGATGGACCGCAAGTACGGCCTGCTGGCCCGCTACGACCGCTGGCGCGGCAACCCTCCGCAGGAGTCGGTCATCCAGGACATCGAGGTGCCCATCGAGCGGGGCGCGGAGTTCCTGGACTTCTTCCACAAGAAGGTCGGCATGACGCCGGTGTGGATGTGCCCGCTCAAGGCGTCCGGCGACTGGCCGCTCTACCCGCTGGAGCAGGGGCGGCTCTATCTGAATTTCGGGTTCTGGGGCACCGTGCCACTGCCCAGAGGGCAGTTCGACGGTTATCACAACCGGCTCATCGAGAACGCCGTACACGACCTCGACGGCCACAAGTCCCTGTACTCGACGTCGTTCTACCCCCGGGACGAGTTCTGGCGGCTCTACAACGGAGACGCCTACTGGCCGGTCAAGCGGGCATACGATCCGGGTGGCCGGTTGCTCGACCTCTACGACAAATGTGTACGGGGGCGTTAAGGAGGTTGCTTCTGTGTCACTAGCACAGATCTTCGAGAAAGTTGTCGGGTCCGACGCCGGTGTCGCGTTCAGCGCGTACGACGGCAGCAAAGCGGGCCCGGACGGCGCCGACCTCAAGATCGAGGTGAAGACGCCGATAGCGGTGGCGTATCTCGCTCAGGCGCCCGGCGAACTCGGGCTGGCCAGGGCGTATGTCTCCGGCCACATCGACCTGCGGGGCGACATGTACACCCTGCTGGACCGCATGTGGTCGCTCACCATCAACGACATACCCGCCCGCGAGAAGATCGCGGCGGTCCGGTCGCTCGGCATGAAGCCACTGCTGATGCGGGTCCCGCCGCCGAAGCAGGAGATGCGCACGAGCATGCTGGCCCGGCTGGGCAGCAGGCATGCCAAGAAGCGCGACGCGGAGGCCATTCACCACCACTACGACGTCTCCAACCGGTTCTACGAGTGGGTGCTCGGGCCGTCCATGGCCTACACCTGCGCCGTGTTCCCGGAGGAGGACTCCTCGCTTGAGGAGGCGCAGTACACCAAGTTCGACCTGGTGGCCAAGAAGCTGGACCTCCAGCCGGGCATGCGCCTGCTGGACGTGGGCTGCGGCTGGGGCGGCATGGTCATGCACGCGGCCAAGCACTACGGGGTCAAGGGCCTCGGCGTGACGCTGTCCCGCCAGCAGGCCGAATGGGCACAGAAGGCCATCGCCGACGCGGGGCTCGGCGGGCTGGCCGAGGTGCGGCACATGGACTACCGCGACGTGGCCGAGACGGGCTTCGACCGGATCAGTTCCATCGGCCTCACCGAGCACATCGGCAAGGACAACCTGCCCTTCTACTTCAAGTTCCTGTACGACCGGCTCAAGCCGGGCGGCCGGCTGCTCAACCACTGCATCACCCGGCCGACCGGCGTCGAGAAGTCGATCAACAAGGGCGGGTTCATCAACCGCTACGTCTTCCCCGACGGGGAGCTGGAGTCGGTGGGCCACCTGATCCGCCAGATGGAGGACATGGGCTACGAGATCCGGCACGAGGAGAACCTGCGCGAGCACTACGCCAAGACCCTCCAGAAGTGGTGCGCCAACCTGGACGAGCACTGGGACGAGGCGGTCGCGGAGGTCGGCGCGGGCACGGCCCGCGTGTGGCGGCTCTACATGGCCGGTTCGGTCGTGGGCTTCGAGCGCAACAAGGTCCAGCTGCACCAGATCCTGGCGACCAAGCTGGACCGCGACGGGGCGGCCCACATGCCGCTGCGTCCGGGCCGCAACTGGCCCTGACGGCTCCTCTGCGGGCTTTCCGGTCACGCCCGGCCCTTTTCGAGGGGGCCGGGCGTTCCGCCGTCTACGTGGCGTTCAGCGCAGCTCGCGCTTGAGGATCTTGCCGGTGGCCGTCATCGGCAGCGCGTCGCGGAACTCCACCAGCCGCGGGTACTTGTAGGCGGCCATCCGCTCCCGGGCCCAGGCGATCAGCTCCCGCTCGCCGAGCTCGGCCCCCGGCCTCCTGATGACGTACGCCTTGACCTCCTCGCCGTGGGCCTCGTCCGGCACCCCCACCACGGCGGCCAGCGACACGGCGTCATGGCCCATCAGGACCTCCTCCACCTCGCGCGGGTAGACGTTGAACCCGCCCCGGATGATCATGTCCTTGGCGCGGTCCACGATGAAGTAGTAGCCGTCGGAGTCGCGGGTGGCGATGTCGCCGGTGCGCAGCCACCCGTCCCGCAGCACCTCCGCGGTCTCGGCGGGCCGGTCGTGGTAGCCCGTCATCACGTTGTGCCCGCGCACGGCGATCTCGCCGGGGCCCTCGCCCTCCACGGTGTTCCACTCCGGGTCCACCAGTTTCATCTCCACCCCCCACACCGGGGTGCCGATGGAGCCGGGCTTGTTCGGCTTGCCGCGCTGGTTGAAACAGGCCACGGGTGAGGTCTCGGACAGGCCGTATCCCTCCAGGATGCCGATCCCGAACGTCTCGCCGAAGTCCTTCAGCACCTCCAGCGGCGCGGCGGAGCCGCCGGAGATCGCGCTGTGCAGCGTGGTGGGCACCGGCCCGCCGCGGGCGTGGATCTCGGCGAGCATCGCCCAGTACATCGTCGGCACCCCGGCGAACAGCGTGACCCCCTCATCGCGCATCAGGCCCAGGGCGGAGGCCGGCTCGAAGCGGGGCTGGAGCACCAGGGTGGCCCTGCGCCGGAACCCGGCGTTCATCAGCACGGTCTGCCCGAAGGAGTGGAACAGCGGCAGCGAGGTCAGATAGACGTCGCCCTCCTCGCGGCGCAGGTGCATCTCGTCGGAGATGATCGCGTTCATGAGCATGTTCTGGTGGCTCAGCTCGGCGCCCTTGGGGTGTCCGGTCGTGCCGCTCGTGTAGAGGATGACGGCGGTGTCGTCGGCGTTCGTCTGCACGGTGGAGTACGTGGCCGGCACGCCGTCCAGCGCGGCCCACAGCGTCTCGCCGTACGGCGACTCGGTGGCCGGCGGGGTCGCCGGGAGCACGATGAACAGCTCCGCGGAAGACGCCTCGAAACCGGCCCGGCCGCGCTCGCCCAGCGGCAGCTCGGGGGTGCCCTCGAAGCAGAACAGCGCCCTGGCCCCGGAGTCGTCGAGGTGATAGGCGATCTCGCCCGGCTTGAGCAGGACGTTCAGCGGCACCACCGTGGCGCCCGCCTTGAGGATGCCGAAGTAGACGAACGGGAAGTAGGGCACGTTGGGACAGGCGAGGGCGACCCTGTCGCCCCGTCCGATGCCCCTTGCCGTGAGCAGGGCGGCGACCTGGCACGCGACGGAGTCGATCATCGAGTACGGCAGGCGCAGGCCGCCATGGACCACGGCGGTGCGTTCGGGCACGTCGCGCGCGCTGTCCTCCAGAACGGTGGCGAGGTTGAGCATGGGGGCATCCTCCTGAGCCGGAGCGTCGGGAATGCGTTCATAGTGACAAAACGGCGTTCCGGCCGGTAGGTGCGCCGGAATACAAAGCGATCAGCGCTTTCTTGGCAGGTCCGCTGATTTCGTGGACGCCGCGGGCCGGCGCGGAGTAAGCAGGTGTCGGGTCGCTCACCCGGCGGTGCTGTTCGGCTGATCTCACGGAAGAGGCGTGGCATGTCGACCGAGTACGACTATGTGATCGTCGGCGCTGGTTCGGCGGGGTGCGTCCTGGCCAACCGCCTGTCCGCGGAGGAGGGCGTCTCAGTGGCGCTCATCGAGGCGGGCGGCGCCGACGACAAGACGGAGATCCGGATTCCGGCCGGTTTCAAGAAGCTGTTCAAGACCTCCTGCGACTGGAATTTCAGCACCGTCCCGCAGGCCGAGATGGACGGGCGCAGGCTCTATTGGCCGCGCGGGCGCGTGCTGGGCGGTTCGTCCAGCATGAACGCGTAGATGTGGGTGCGCGGCCACCGGGCCGACTACGACGGCTGGGGAGTGCCCGGGTGGTCCTATGACGACGTGCTGCCCTACTTCCAGCGGGCGGAGAACCGGATCGGCTCCAACGTGGGCGATGTCTACGGCGTCGGCGGCCCGGTGCACATCTCCGAGCTGCGCAGCCCCAACCCGGTCACCGGCGCGTTCCTGCGGGCCTGCGAGGAGATCGGGCTGCCGCGGCTGGCCGAGCTGAACGGCCCCGACGACGCCGAGGGCTGCCACCAGGCCCCGGTCACCCAGTACCGCGGCAGGCGGTGGAGTTCCGCCGACGCCTATCTGCGCCCGGCCAGGCGGCGCGCCGGCCTCACCGTGCTCACCGGCCTGCAGGCCCACCGGGTGCTGCTGGAAGGCGGCCGGGCGACCGGCGTGGAGTGCGACGGCGGCACGGTGGTCGCCGCCCGCCGCGAGGTCGTGCTGTCGGCCGGCGCGATCGGCTCGCCGCACCTGCTGATGCTGTCCGGCATCGGCGACCCCGCCGGCCTGCGGGCCAACGGGGTGCCCCCGCTCGTGGACCGGCCGGAGGTCGGCCGCAACCTCCAGGACCACCTGACCTCCGGGGTCATGATGCGCTGCCCCGCGGAGATCACCCTGGCGAGCGCGGAGTCCCTGGCCAACCTGGTCCGCTACCTGGTCCGCCGCAGGGGGATGCTGACCTCCAACGTCGGCGAGGCCCTGGCGTTCGTGCGCACCTCGCCGCAGGAGCCCGCGCCGGACATCGAGCTGGTCTTCGTGCCGGTGGCCTTCGCCGACCACGGGCTGACCCCGCCGGACGGGCACGGCATCACGGTGGCGGCGGTGCTGCTGCGGCCGGAGAGCCGCGGACGAATCTCGCTGAGCGGCCGGGACGTGGCGATCGACCCGCGCTACCTCACCGCCGAGGCCGACCTGCGAAGGCTCACGGCGGGCGTGCGCCTGGCGCTGAAACTGGTGGGGACCGGCGCCCTGCGCCCGTACGCCACCGGTCCCATGCGGCCCTACTGGGGCGCCCGCACCGACGAGGAGCTGGACCGCTGGATCCGCGAGCGCAGCGAGACGCTGTACCACCCGGTGGGCACCTGCCGGATGGGGACCGACGAGGACTCCGTCGTCGATCCGGAGCTGCGCGTACGGGGAGTGGACGGCCTGCGCGTGGCCGACGTCTCGGTGATGCCGCTGATCAACCGCGGGCACACCCACGCACCCGCCGTCATGATCGGGGAGCGGGCCGCCGATCTGATCATCGCGGCATGGTCGGAAGGTGGCAGGATTGAAGCCGGACGCTGACCAGAGGAGGGCATGTGCCGGTTCCGATCAGCTCGGCCGGGGAGATCGACCTTACCGACCCGGCCTTCTGGGCGCGGCCGATGGCCGAGCGCGAGGAGGCGTTCGCCGTGCTGCGGGCGCTGCCGGGGCCGAGGTGGTTCGCCGCCCCCACGGTGAGCTTCGCCCCGCCGGGGCGCGGCTACCACGCGCTGGTCCGGTACGCCGACGTCGTGGAGGCCAGCCGCAGGCCGGAGATCTTCAGCTCGGCCCAGGGCACCACCAGCATCCACGAGATGCCGGAGCGGTTCCGCGAGTACTTCGGGTCGATGATCAACATGGACGATCCCCGGCACGCGCGGTTGCGGCGGATCGTGTCGCGGTCGTTCACGCCGAAGATGATCAAGCAGTTCGAGGACGACGTGCGGCGGGCGGCCGGGGTGATCGTCGATGACCTGCTGGCGGCGGGTCCTGGCGGTGACTTCGTGTCCCAGGTGGCGGCACGGCTGCCGCTGAAGATCATCTGCGACATGATGGGCATCCCCGAAGAGCATCACCAGACCGTCTTCGAGGCGTCCAACATCCTGCTGTCCGGCGGCGATCCGGAGTACATCACCGACCCCAAGGAGGCCGGGACACTGCTGCTCGGCACCGCCCAGCGCCTCCAGGACGTGGTCGCCACGCTCACCGGATCCGCGCCCGCCGGTCTCATCGGCGCGCTGACCAGCGCCAACATCGACGGCGAGGCGCTGACGCTCCAGGAGCTGGGCTCGTTCTTCATCCTGCTGGTGGTGGCGGGCAGCGAGACCACCCGCAACGCGATCTCCCACGCCCTGCACCTGTTCACGACCAACCCCGGCCAGCGCGAGCTGCTGGTCGCCGACCTCGACGCGCGCCTGCCGGGCGCGGTGGAGGAGATCGTCCGGGTGGCCTCGCCGGTGGCGTGGATGCGCCGTACGCTGACGCGCGACCACGAGATGAACGGCACGACCTACCGCGCGGGCGACAAGGTGCTGCTCTACTACTGGTCGGCCAACCGCGACGAGGCGGTGTTCGCCGACGCGCACCGCTTCGACATCACCCGCGACCCCAATCCGCACGTCGGCTTCGGTGGTCCCGGACCGCACTTCTGCCTCGGCGCCCACCTGGCCAGGTGGGAGATCCAGCTGATGCTGCGCGAGCTGTTCACCCGGGCGCCCGCCATCAGGTCCGTGGGCGAGCCCGACCGTCTGCGTTCCAGCTTCATCAATGGGATCAAAAGGATGACCTGCGATTTCTAGCCACGAGTAATGGGTTGACTGCGCTCGGTCGCAAGCAGATCATTGGGGGCATGAGTGTGGACCCCACCACCGGGCGCACCCCGATCACCACCGCGGCGGACTTCGATCTGTCCGACTACGACTTCTGGGCCAGGCCCATGGCCGAGCGGGAGCACGCCTTCCGGCTGCTCCGCGAGCTCTCGCAGCCGGTCTTCTACGAGGAGCCGGAGTTCTTCCTGGGGCCGGCGGGGCCGGGCTACCACGCGCTGGTCCGGCACGCGGACATCGTGGCGGCGAGCCGCCTGCCCGAGGTGTTCTGCTCGGGCGACGGCGGCGCGACCAACATCGCCGACATGCCCGCCGAGCTGGCCGAGTACTTCGGGTCGATGATCAACATGGACGATCCCCGGCACGCGCGGTTGCGGCGGATCGTGTCGCGGTCGTTCACGCCGAAGATGATCAAGCAGTTCGAGGACGACGTGCGGCGGGCGGCCGGGGTGATCGTCGATGACCTGCTGGCGGCGGGTCCTGGCGGTGACTTCGTGTCCCAGGTGGCGGCGCGGCTGCCGCTGAAGATCATCTGCGACATGATGGGCATCCCCGAGAGCGACCACCGGTTCGTCCTCGACCGCTCCAACATCATCCTGGGCGGCTTCGACCCCGATTTCGGCGACATCGACGGCCTGGCCGACCGGCTGCTCGCCGCCGGGATGGAGTTGCAGCAACTGGTCCAGGCCCTCGCCGCGCACCGCACCGAGCGCCCGACGTCCGACCTGACCTCCTCGCTGGTCAACGCCAACATCGACGGCGAGGCGCTGACCCCGGCCGAGCTGGGCTCGTTCTTCATCCTGCTGGTGGTGGCCGGCAACGAGACCACCCGCAATGCGATCTCCCATGGCATGCGCCTGCTCACCGAGCATCCGGCCGAGCGCGCCCGCTGGCTCACCGACATCGAGGGGCACACCCCCAGGGCCGTCGAGGAGATCATCCGGCTGGCCGCGCCGGTCAACTTCATGCGCAGGAAGCTGACCCGCGACCACGAGATGAACGGCACGACCTATCGCGCGGGCGACAAGGTGGTGCTGTTCTACTGGTCGGCCAACCGCGATGAGGAGGTGTTCACCGATCCGCACCGCTTCGACATCACCCGCGACCCCAATCCGCACGTCGGCTTCGGCGGTCCCGGACCGCACTTCTGCCTGGGCGCCCACCTGGCCAGGAGGGAGATCGGCGTGATGTTCGGCGAGCTGCTGCGCCGCGTGCCGCGCCTGGAGGTGGGCGAGCCCGAGCCGCTGCTGTCCAGCTTCATCAACGGCGTCAAGCACATGGAGGTGGCCCGCCTCTAGACGGCCCCGTGCGCCGGGAGGGCTCAGGAGCCGTTCAGCGGGCGGATGCCGGCGAAGACGGTGTTGATGTCGGGCAGCAGCTTCTTCCTGCTCTCCGGCACCGTCATGGTGACCACGGTGGGCACGTTCCGGCCGGTGGACACCACCGCGACCACCATGGTGGTCTTGGTCTGGGCCGAGGTGATCTCATAGCCGATCAGCTCGGCTGGCATCCCGCCGATGGGCTTGGTCTGGTGAACGGTCTTGGCGATCGTGTTGCCCTTGGCGAAGTACTTCGTGCGGGCCTGGAAGGCGACCGCGCTGACCACCGGGGTGAGGTCCTCCGGCGAGGTGTACTTCGCGGCCAGTTGCTTCGGCAACGGACCGGACAGCACCTGCGCGTACTGCGTCTTGCCCGCGGCGTCCCGGCCCGCCGGCACGTACTGCCGGGTCGGATACCCGAAGCTCTCCGCCACGGTGGGCCGGAGGTCCTGCCGCCACGGCGGGCCCAGCTTGGGCAGCGTGATCGCGCCGAGCTGGTCGGCCAGCGTGCCCGCGCTCTGCGAGGCCGCCCCCTTGTACCGCGGCAGCCGGGGGAGCGTCTTCCTGGGCGCGGCGGGCTTCTGCGGCGCGGCCGTCTTCTGGGCGATCTGCGTGGAAGCGGGCCCTTCCGCGGCCGCCAGCGGCCCGGAGGTGAACGCCCACCACAGCAGCACGGCGACCAGCGCGACGACGATCGTCCCGGCCAGCGCGTAGATCCACACCGGCTTGCCGGTACGCTCCGGCTCCTCCTCGTCCTCCATCGCCTGGTAATTGTCGCCGAAGACGGTGTTCCACAGCTCCTGCTGCCGCTCGGGCGGCGGGGTCTTCGGGCCGCTGATCTGCCCGGCGGTGACGAAGGGGCGGTTGGGGTCGGCCGGGTCGCGGCCCAGTGTGCCGCCGGGCGTGTCGCCCTGCCGCCGCGGCGCGGACCGCTCGCGCGGCGGCGCGCCGGCCTCCTCGCGCGGGCGCATCGGGACGGCCATCGTCCGCTCGTAGTTCACGTCGGAGGTGGCCGGCGGAGGTGTGGCGGGCGGCGTGTGCGGCGGCCCGAGCGGGTCGTCCTCCCAGGACCGGGGCGGCGCGGAGGAGTGCCTGCGCCCCTTGCGGTCCTGGTCGGGGGCACGCTCGCGCGGCGGCGGGGCGGCGGGGCCGCCCTGCGGCGCATCCGGCCACGCCGGTGGCATCTGGGGATGGCTCGACTGATCCGGGGCCATGCGTCCCGTACCTCCCGCGATCGTGCCCGGACTTGCGATGCTGGGCATGATCTCATGTGAATCAGGGGGTACCGCAGGAAAACGGGAGAATCCCTTCGGATCTGTTGGCGGGTCCTGCAGCGGCATGCCACGTACGCCGGGGTTTCCGGGGTCCTGGTCGCCTGAGATCGCCACGCGGACAACAGTAAACTAAAGGGACAGAAGAGGTCACAACGGATCTATCACCATCGGGTATCGCTCCCCGTGCCGCGGCCTGAGGCCCGTGCGACCGTGTCGGGGTCGTCCGCCACCCCGCGCCCGCCTTCACCGACCCGACAGCGGGGGACTGTTCTCTGCGCTACCCTTGGTGTATGCGTTACGCGCCCCGACTTCTTCGCGGGCCGCGCCGGCCCGGCTGACCCCAGCCCCGCCGCGCGGCATGCCCCTTGCGTTCGCGAGGGGCTTTCTTGTGGGCCTTGCGCGATCGATGGACCGCGATCCGGGTCCGCGAGGTGCACCGTGAGTCCAGGGGCCGACGGCTCAGCAGCTCAAACCGAGGGACCAACCGTGACCGAGCAATATGATCCGAAGGCGCTGCAGGCCAAGTGGCAGCGGCGGTGGGAGGAGCTTGACCCCTACCGGGCGAGCGAGGACCCCGCCGACCCCCGCGAGCGGCGCTACCTGCTCGACATGTTCCCTTATCCCTCCGGTGACCTGCACATGGGCCACGGCGAGGTCTTCGCCCTGGCCGACGTCATCGCCCGCTACTGGTTCCAGCGCGGCTACAACGTGCTGCACCCCATCGGCTGGGACTCCTTCGGCCTGCCCGCGGAGAACGCGGCGATCCGGCGCAACGCCCACCCCGCGGAGTGGACCTACGCCAACATCGAGACCCAGGCCACCTCTTTCAAGCGGTACGGCATCAGCTTCGACTGGACGCGCCGCCTGCACACCAGCGACCCGGACTACTACCGCTGGAACCAATGGCTGTTCAACCGCTTCTTCGAGCGCGGCCTGGCCTACCGCAAGGGCGGCCTGGTCAACTGGTGCCCGCAGGACCAGACCGTGCTGGCCAACGAGCAGGTGGTCAACGGCCGCTGTGAGCGGTGCGGCGCGGAGGTCGTGCGCCGCGAGCTGACCCAGTGGTACTTCAAGATCACCGACTACGCCGACCGGTTGCTGGACGACATGGCCCAGTTGGAGGGCCTGTGGTCCGACCGGCTGCTGACCATGCAGCGCAACTGGATCGGCCGCTCCGAGGGCGCCGACGTGCTCTTCACGATCGAGGGGCGCGAGGAGCCGGTCACCGTCTACACCACCCGGCCCGACACCCTGTTCGGCGCCACCTTCTTCGTGGTGGCCCCGGACGCCCCGCTGGCCGAGGAGATCGTCGCGCCCGCCCAGCGGGAGGCGTTCGAGGCGTACCGCGCCGAGGTCGCCAAGCTGAGCGACATCGACCGGCTGTCCACCGACAAGGAGAAGACCGGCGTCTTCCTGGGCGTCCACGCGGTCAACCCGGTCAACGGCGAGCGCATCCCGGTCTGGGCCGCCGACTACGTGCTGTCCGACTACGGCCATGGCGCGATCATGGCGGTCCCCGCCCACGACCAGCGCGACCTCGACTTCGCCAGGAAGTTCGCGCTGCCGGTGCGGGTCGTGGTCCACACCGGCCTGGCCGACCCCGGCGAGACCGGTGAGGCCACCCCGGGCGAGGGCACACTGGTCAACTCCGGGCCGCTCGACGGCCTGGCCAAGGCCGACGCGATCAAGAAGATCATCGGGATCCTGAACGACAACGGCCGGGGCAAGGCCGCGGTCAACTTCCGGCTGCGCGACTGGCTGCTGTCCCGCCAGCGGTTCTGGGGCACCCCGATCCCGATCATCCACTGCGCCGACTGCGGCGAGGTGCCCGTCCCCGACGACCAGCTCCCCGTCAGGCTGCCCGACCTGCGCGGTGAGGCGCTGGCCCCCAAGGGGGTCTCCCCGCTGGCCGGCGCCACCGACTGGGTCAACGTCGAGTGCCCCAAGTGCGGCGGCCCCGCCCGGCGCGACACCGACACGATGGACACTTTCGTCGACTCCTCGTGGTACTTCCTGCGTTACTGCTCGCCCGGCTACGAGGACGGCCCGTTCGACGTCGAGAAGGTCCGCAGGTGGGGGCCGATCGACCAGTACGTCGGCGGCATCGAGCACGCCGTGCTGCACCTGCTCTACGCGCGCTTCTTCGTCAAGGTGCTGCACGACATGGGCATGCTCGACTTCACCGAGCCGTTCATCCGGGTGCTCAACCAGGGCCAGGTCATCAACCGCGGCAAGGCGATGTCGAAGTCCCTGGGCAACGGCGTCGACCTGGGCGCGCAGATCGACGACTTCGGGGTCGACGCGGTCCGCCTGACCATGATCTTCGCCGGTCCGCCCGAAGAGGACATCGACTGGGCCGACGTCTCGCCCGCCGCATCGCAGAAGTTCCTGGCCCGCGCGCTGCGGGTGATGAGCGAGGTGGCGAGTGAGCCGGGCGTCTCCTTCACCGCCGGTGACCTGGAGCTGCGTAAGGTCACCCACCGCACCGTGGACGAGGTCACCAAGCTGGTCGAGTCCCAGCGGTTCAACGTCGCCGTGGCCCGGATGATGGAGCTGACCACCGCCGCCCGGCGGGCCATCGACACCGGCCCCGGCCCCGCCGACCCCGCCGTGCGCGAGGCCGCCGAGACGCTGGCCGTCCTGCTGTCGCTGGTCGCCCCCTACGTGGCCGAGGAGGGCTGGGAGCGGCTGGGCGGTTCGCCGTCCGTGGCCAAGGCCGGCTGGCCCGAGGCCGATCCCGCGCTGCTGGTGCAGGAGTCGGTGACGTGCGTGGTACAGGTGGCCGGCAAGGTCCGCGACCGCCTGGAGGTCTCCCCGGACATCACCGACGCCGAGCTGGAGGCGCTGGCCATGGGCTCGGAGAAGGTACAGGCGCAGCTCTCCGGCACGCCCCGCAGGATCATCGTGCGCGCGCCGAAGCTGGTCAACATCGTCCCGTAGCGGGGGCGGTCTTCGGCGGCGCGGGCCGGTTCAGAGCCGGGAGAGGAGTTCCACCTTCTTGGCCTGGAACTCCTCCTCGGTGAGCAGGCCCGCGTCGCGCAGCTCGCCGAGCTTGCGGATGAGCGCCGGGATGTCCTCGCCCCGGTCGATCACGGCCACGACCGGCTCTTCAGTCACGGGGTCGGCCGCGGGCTCGGCGGGGGTGAGTTCGGCGGCCCGGCGGTCGCCGTCGAGCGCGCTCATCGCGCCCACGAGGGCCGCCGCGAACGGCAGCGACTCGGCGGTCAGGCCGTACCCCATCCCGAACACCACCGACGCCGGGTCCTTCTCCGGCTCCTTCGGCGCCTCCACCCCGCGCACCCGCAGCCGCAGGTAGCCGTTGAAGACGTCGGGTGAGCGCCACTCCACGCCCTCGATCTCGGAGATCGGGAAGCGCTGGTCGCCCGCCCGGTACTTCACGCTCTCGGCGCTCGACCAGAACCACTGGAACCGCACGGCCTCACCGTCGAAGTGGGCCTGGCCGTCCCAGGCCTTGAACGAGCGGGGCGTCGGCGGCGCCTGGACCAGGCAGCGCGCGGCCGGACCGGAGTCGGTGATCGATCGCCGGATCTCCTCGGCGTAGTAGTCGGCCAGGGTCTCGCGGTCGGCGGGCAGCACCAGGCGGTAGGGGTCGAGCGTCTCCTTGAGCTGCCCGGCCGCGGCGATCAGCACCGGGTCGGCGCCCTGCCGGGGCATGGCCCGCAGCACGATGGTGCCCCGCTTGCCCGGCGTGAGCGACACGTCGGCCAGCGCCTCGTACGGGATCAGGCGCTCGCCCAGCTCTTGGAGGAACTTGGGGACCTTCATCGCGCGATGGAACCGCACCCGCACCGCGCCCGCCTCAAAGGTCCACGAACATCCCTGTCCAGTGAGTACGTCCGCCATGTGCCAAGCCTAGAACGCGGGCGATGCGGCGGATATCCGGGCGGGCGACTTCCTGGCCGTTCGTTTCACGGGCGCAACGCGGCGTCTGCTAACCGCCAGCGAAGGCGGTCCGGTTCGCCGAAGCTGGAAGGCGTGTCTGGAGTACCGATCGATCACACGCGCATAGAGCCCGGCATCCTGTACTTCGGGACGCCGGTCGTCCTCATCTCGACCCTCAACGAGGATGGGACGCCCAACCTGGCCCCCATGTCGTCCGCCTTCTGGCTCGGCTGGCGGGCCATGCTCGGCCTGGGAGCCGCGTCCCAGACCAGCCACAACCTGCTGCGGACCGGTGAGTGCGTGCTCAACCTGCCCTCCGAGGCGCTGGCCGGGACGGTGGACCGGCTGGCGCTCACCACGGGGGCCGATCCCGTACCGGCCTCCAAGCAGGCCCGCGGCTACCGTTACGAACCGGACAAGTTCCATCTGGCCGAGGTCACGCCGATCGCAGCCGACACCGTATCGCCGCCACGGGTCGCCGAGTGCCAGGTCCACCTGGAGGCGGTCGTGACGGGCGTGCACCGGATGGCCGCCGACGACCCGGCCCAGCACGGCCGCGTGCTCGTGTTCGAGGTGCGTGTGCAGCGCGTGTACGTGGACGAGGACATCCGGATGAAGGGTACGGACGATCACATCGACCCGGACGCGTGGCGTCCGCTGATCATGAGCTTCCAGAAGTTCTACGGCCTGGGGCCACAGGTGCACCCGTCCACGCTGGCGAGCATCCCCGAACGCCTCTACCGCGGCCCGGACATCGACCGCGCCCGGGCCATCGCGGGCGGACGGGGGTAGGAATCGGCTTTGCCGGGCGAAGGGGGCTCGGATAGTGTGGCGGTCTCAGCGCATCAAGGAGGTGAGACCCATTACCGCCAGATCAGGCCGGGTGCTCTCGCCTCGCCGCCGTTCGGCTCGCCCCTGGTAGGGGGCCGGGAGAGCGCCCGTCGGCATTCCGAAAGGCGCTCTTTGTGTGGATTTCTCCCTCTTCAATGCCGATCTCACCGTCCGTCGTCGCTGCCAGGCTGCGCGCCGCCGGGTGCGTGTTCGCCGAGGACGAGGCCGGACTTCTGATCGCCGCGGCCTCCTCGGAGGCCGAACTCGTCGCGTTGGTGGACCGGCGGGTCAGGGGCTTGCCGCTGGAACACGTTCTCGGCTGGGCGGAGTTCTGTGACCTGCGGATCGCGGTCGATCCGGGGGTGTTCGTACCGCGCCGCCGTACCGAGTTCCTGGTACGCCGGGCCGCCGCCCTCGCCCCACCGCAGGCCCTCGTGGTGGATCTTTGCTGCGGCTCAGGTGCCGTTGGCGTCGCCCTGGCCACCGCCATCCCCGCCGCCCAACTGCACGCCACCGACCTCGACCCCGTGGCGGTCCGCTGCGCCCGCCGCAACTGCGACCCGCTGGGCGGGCTGGTGTACGAAGGCGACCTCTTCGCCCCCCTGCCGTCGCGGCTGCGCGGGCGGATCGATGTCCTGGTGGCCAACGTCCCTTATGTCCCGAGCGACGAGGTTGGGCTACTCCCACCCGAGGCCCGCGACCACGAACCCAGGATCGCCCTCGACGGAGGCCGGGACGGCCTCGACATCCTGCGCCGAGTGACCACGACGGCCGCGACCTGGCTGTCTCCGGGCGGCCACCTACTGATCGAAACCAGCGAACGCCAGGCCACCCCCGCCACCACGGCCATGACCACCGGCGGCCTCACCGCCACTGTGGCCCACTCCGCCGAATGGAACGCGACAGTGGTGATCGGCACTCTGCTCTGAGCTGTGCCCGGTGGTCAGATGGAGGGCGTTCCAGGTGGCTTGCCCGGGGCGGGGAGTACCGACTAGTGCCTGGGTTGATCAGACAGTGACCGCCGGCGGGCCGCCTCTTCAACGCGCTCTCACGTATGGCTCATGATCGGGCCGCGACACGAAACGGGCGCTGACCCTTTCGTGTGGGGATGTTCATATCGGACATTGCGCAGGTGGGCCACTATGAGCTGTGGGAAGGTGCCGCTGCCGCGCGGGACGCGATCCGCATCCATGGGCCGTGTTGTCGGTTTGGCGATGCCCGGGGTGTGATCGCGCACTGGCTGGGCGCTCACTTCATCTAATAGGTGCCGATGTGCCCATCGGGCGATCCGTCCGGATGGCGTCCCGCCAAGTGGTGTAAATGGGAGCGTTCGAATCGGACATCGCGCAGGTGGGCCACGCCAGGCTGCGGGGAAGTTCCACCACTCCGCGGGACGCGATCTCCGCCCCGCTCCGAGTGGTGCAGCCGGGAATGTTCAGGTCGGGCATCGTGCCGCTGCCGCGCGGGACGCGATCCGCATCCATGGGTGGTGTTTCCGGGTTTGGCGATGCTCGGAGTGCGATCGCGTGGCGGCTGCCCATTAAGCAATCTGCCTGCTCCGGGTGGTGCAGACGGGGACGTTCAGGTCAGCCACCCGGGCCTGAGGGAAAGTCGATGGCGTCCCACCCAATGGTGTAAAAGTCCAGTGATCACGGTCATACCTGGTGGACCGGCAAGAACGGCCGTGGTCCGCCGGATCATGACCGCCCGGCCGCACCCCCACGGGCGCCGCAACGGCGAGACGCACGACGGCGGTGCCCGGCGCCCGCCAACGGCGGTCCGCCGGAACGCCGAGCCAGGCGGCATTTCCGCCACTCGTGGGGACGCCATCGGAAAGTTTCACCACGCCGTGGGAGGCGATCCGGATCTATCGGTCGTATTGCCGGATTCGGCGGGCCCTTGGCGATGCGCCGGATGTGATCGTGCGACGGCTGGGCGCATACGACTGAGCAAGGCTGCGACACGATCTGGGCGCTCACTCCATCTGACAAGCGCCGATGGTGCCCATCGCGCACGCCGCCCGTTCCGAGCGGTGTGGCGCAGACGGGGACGTTCAGGTCGGCATGCTGGGCTGCGCGAAGTGTCTACCACTCCATGGGACGCGATTCGTACCCACACGGTTCGGCGGGCGCTCGGCGATGCTCGGGATTTGATCGCGCGGCGGCTGAGGCGAGTGCGACCTGCTTGTGCGGTCGCGCGGGCCTGTGACCCTGGCAGGGGCCGTTACGGCCGGGCGACTTCGGCCGTCGAAGCCGACACCGTGCCGGGGGTTTGGCCCGGCAGGGGCTGGGAGAATGCGGCGAGGATGGCCGCCACGGCCCTGGTGGGGGTGGCGGCCTGCTCGGCGGGGATGGCTCAGAGCTTGCGCAGAACGGCGACGACCTTGCCGAGGACGCTCGCCTCGTCGCCGGGGATGGGCTCGTAGTTGGCGTTGTGCGGCACGAGCCAGACGTGGCCGTCCTTGCGCTTGAAGGTCTTGACCGTGGCCTCGCCCTCGATCATGGCGGCCACGATGTCGCCGTTGTCGGCCACCGGCTGCTGGCGCACCACGACCCAGTCGCCGTCGGCGATGGCGGCGTCGATCATCGAGTCGCCGGACACCTGGAGGAGGAACAAGGTGCCCTCGCCGACGAGCTGCTTGGGCAGCGCGAAGACGTCTTCGACGCTCTCCTCGGCCAGGATCGGGCCACCGGCCGCGATGCGGCCGACCAGCGGCACGAAGGCGGCCGTCGGACGGCTGACCGCGGTGTCCTCCGTCGCGGCGTCGGGGTCGACCCAAAGGACCGGCTCGCCGGGAAGGCGCACCTCAAGGGCCCTCGGCCGGTGCGGGTCGCGGCGGAGGTAGCCCTTGCGCTGGAGCGCGGTGAGCTGGTGGGAGACGCTCGACGTGCTGGTGAGCTGCACCGCCTCGCCGATCTCGCGCATGGAGGGCGGATATCCCCGCTGCTGCACCGAGTCTCGGATCACTTCGAGGATCTTGCGCTGTCTGGGGGTGAGGCCCAGTGAGTCGCGCCTGCGCACCGCGAGGTCGCTCGCTGCCCCATCGTCACGCCCACTCATGATCTGCCTCCTCGCCTACTGGACCGGCTCGCCGGGCTCACGTGGCTTCCTTCCGGACCGTGGTCTTCATGTCGCACACAGCAACCGTATCTTCATTGAAGATCATCATCAAACAATTGTTCGACTTGCTCCTCGAAATTATCGGTCGCGTGGTGTACAACATCGTACGGGAGTTCGATCGACACCGTGTTCGATTTGGCGATCTTATACCGGCCGATTCGACCGGCCGGCCCGTGGGCGGGAGGTCATCATGCGGGCGACCACAACCACGACGACCACAACCACACAAGCCGCGATCCCATGGTCCACCCTCGCGCGTCGCGAGTCCCTGCGCCGTGCCGCGGCCCGGCGTTCCGCCGAACGCCGCCGCCAGGCATCGGCGGCGGCCTGGCGAACGCCCGACGTCCGGGCCGCGCCCGGCCCAGGCGGGGAAGGGGCGGCCAGGCGGCCTGGCCTCGATGCCGGGCCGGGGGCCGGGGGCATGGGCGACGAGCCGGCGAGGCCCCCCCGGCGGCAGCCCTCGACACAAAAGGCGGCCCCTGCCACCGACCGCCGGAGACCGCGTCCTGCGACGGGGTCCGTCTCCTCCTCCTCGGAGGAGCTGGTTCCCAGGCGGCGGTCTGTGGTTCAGGGGGAGGTGCGTACGACTGGCGGCCGGAGGCCGGGGCCGGTCGTGGGGTATGGCAGCACGTCCGGGGTGTCCTCCTCGGAAGGCGGTCGTGAAGGGGCGGCTTCAAAGCGGCGGTCTGCGGTTCAGGGGGAGGTGCGTACGACTGGCGGCCGGAGACCGCGCGCGGCCACGGGGTATCGCGGTGCCTATGGGGTATCGGTCTCTTCCTCGGAGGGTGGTCGCGAAGGGGTGGCTTCGAGGCGGCGGTCTGCGGTTCAGGGGGAGGTGCGTACGACTGGCGGCCGGAGACCGCGCGCGGCCACGGGGTATCGCGGTGCCTATGGGGTATCGGTCTCTTCCTCGGAGGGTGGTCGCGAAGGGGTGGCTTCGAGGCGGCGGTCTGCGGTTCAGGGGGAGGTGCGTACGACCGGTGGCCGGGGATCGGGTTCGGCCGCGAGGGATGGCGTGAGGCGGTTGAGCGGCCGTGATGGCGTGGCCCTTGGGGCGCGTCCGGCTGGGGGGTACGGCGTTTCCGGGGGGTATGGCTCCTCTTCTGGTGGTCGTGACGGCGCGGCCGGGGCCGCGCGGGTGCGGCCGCAGGCGCAGGAGCGTGTGACCGGCCGCGCGAGATCGCGCCCTGTCGGCGCGTCCGGAGTGCCTGTCTCCTCTGCGGGGGGCGGTCGAGGGCGGTCGTCACGCCGTCGCCGGGCCGCTGGGTCGGGACGAGAGGTTGCGGGGCGCCGTGGCGTTCGGCTGGTGGTCGTGGGCGACGCCCCTGGTAAGGGGTCGGCCGGTCGGGGCGGCGGGGGGTCGCCGCAGCGTATGGCACGGCCGGAGGGGCGGACGCCCGCGCCGGGGGCGGTGCGGTTGACGCGGCGGGGGAGGGTTGTGCTGGCCGTGTTGGTGGCGCTGATCGCCCTTGGGGTCTTCTGGCTCGGCACACGGGCGGCGGTGGTCGCGGAGACTTGGCGGGTGCCGGGGGCGTCTGGGGTGTTGCATGTTCCGGTGGGGCAGTCGGTCGGTGAGTGAGGGGTTGAAGGGGTCGGCGACGCGACAGGGGTGAGGCGTAAGCGGGGGTGTGGTGTGCGGGGTTCTTGATCGGGGTCGGGGTCGTCTGGCGATGGCGTCCCTACGAGTGGTGGAAATGCCGCCTGGCTCCGCGTTCCGGCGGACCGCCGCTGGCGGGCGCCGGGCACCGCCGTCGTGCGTCTCGCCGTTGCGGCGTCCGTGGGGGTGCGGCCGGGCGGTCATGATCCGGCGGACCACGGCCGTTCTTGCCGGTCCACCAGGTATGACCGCGATCACTGGACTTTTACACCACTAGGTGGGACGCCATCCGTCTGGCTTGGGAAGTGCGGGGTGGGTCCTGCTGGAACGGGCGGTTACGGCAGGCATGCGCGGCGGTGGTGCGCGTTTCCGCTGACGTGCCGGGTCGGCGGCTGAGTGCGGGCGGAGATGGGTGCTGCCCGATGAGGTTGAGCTGTAACAGCGGCAGGGCCGTGTCGGCCCTGCTGGTGGCGCTAGGTGCCGCCGGAGGCTTTCTGGCTTGACGCTGTAGGCGGCGGGGGCGCGAAGCTCTGGCGGGTGGGTGGCGTCCCGTCGACTGGTCTAGGCACGTTGGGGTGGGGCGGTCCGCTGGTGAACAGCTCGCGGAAGGGGCTGGGGCGGCGGCGTGCGGGGGTGTCTTCTGGGGCGTGACGGCGTGTGGCGTGGGCGATGGGGGGTGGTGTTCTTGCATAGTGGTGGGGCGTTTGAGCAGGTGGGGGCCTGGGAGAGTGGGGTAGGCGGGGGGAAGGCGCGACACGCCCGGGGTGTTCTATATGGCGCGGGCTGAGCAGCGATTTTGGGGGGCGACAGGGGGTTCGACTTGCGTTCATCGGCCCGCGCTTCTAGGTTGGGACCACAACATCTAGTAGTTACACCGATGTAGTTCACCATAGGTTGTGTTCCGTTACCGCACCATGGCAGTCCGTGGGGCGTGCGCGAGCGTTCCCCTCGGCGAGGGGTGCTTCGGGTGCGGGAATGGCGCGGCGCGTGGGCTCCTGGTGGCGGTCGTTGGGAGGCGCGCGTGCATTGTCCGTTCTGCAGGCATCCTGACACACGCGTCATCGACAGCCGCTCGACGGAGGACGGCGCGGCCATCAGGCGCCGGCGTACGTGCTCCTCGTGCGGCAAGCGGTTCACCACGCAGGAGACGGTGCTGCTCATGGTGAGCAAGCGCAGCGGCGTGACCGAGCCGTTCTCCCGGGACAAGGTGATCGCCGGCGTACGCCGTGCGTGCCAGGGCAGGCCGGTGAGCGAGGACTCGCTCGCCCAGCTCGGGCAGCGCGTCGAGGAGAGCATCAGGGCCACGGGGGCCGCGGAGATCCCCTCCAACGAGGTGGGGCTCGCGATCCTGGGGCCGTTGCGCGATCTCGACGAGGTCGCCTACCTGCGCTTCGCCTCGGTCTACCGGGGGTTCGAGACCCTCGCCGACTTCGAGGCCGAGATCGCGCAGTTGCGCACCGAGCGCTCGGCCGCCACGGCCGGGGGCGGCGGCGACGCCGACTGAGACATACAACAGCCGACTGCGACACACCGGACACGAGCTACACGGGTCAAGTCAACCCCGGCGCCGGGGGCGATTCACACGGCGCGACATGTGGTCCACATTTCGAGGGCTCAGGTGAGCCTGGAAGGGGGAAGTCATGACCGAGACGGTCAGCGGCGCGGCGGCACGCGGGGGCAGGCGAGGCCGTAAGGGGTTGAAGGTCAAGCGCGTTCACACCACCCCGGGGGTGCACCCGTACGACGAGGTGACCTGGCAGCGCCGCGACGTCGTCATGACCAACTGGCGGGACGGATCGGTCAACTTCGAGCAGCGCGGCGTCGAGTTCCCCGACTCCTGGTCGGTCAACGCCGCCAACATCGTGACGACGAAGTACTTCCGCGGCGCGGTGGGCACCCCGCAGCGCGAGTGGAGCCTCAAGCAGCTCGTCGACCGGGTCGTCGGCGTCTACACCCGTACCGGCCTGGAGCACGGCTACTTCGCCTCCGACGAGGACGCCGAGATCTTCGACCACGAGCTGAAGTACGCCCTGATCCACCAGCTCTTCGCCTTCAACTCTCCGGTGTGGTTCAACGTCGGCACCGCCAGCCCCCAGCAAGTGTCGGCGTGCTTCATCCTGTCGGTGGACGACCAGATGGAGTCGATCCTGGAGTGGTACAAGGAAGAGGGTGTGATCTTCAAGGGGGGCTCCGGCTCCGGGGTCAACCTCTCCCGCATCCGCTCCAGCAAGGAGCTGCTGTCCAGCGGCGGCACGGCCAGCGGCCCGGTGTCCTTCATGCGCGGCGCGGACGCCTCCGCGGGCACCATCAAGTCCGGCGGCGCGACCCGGCGGGCGGCCAAGATGGTCGTGCTCGACGTGGACCACCCCGACATCGAGGAGTTCATCGAGACCAAGGCGCGCGAGGAGGACAAGGTCCGCGCGCTCCGCGACGCCGGGTTCGACATGGACCTCGGCGGCCGGGACATCGTCTCCGTCCAGTACCAGAACGCCAACAACTCCGTGCGCGTCTCCGACGAGTTCATGCGCGCGGTGGAGAACGGCGAGGAGTTCGGCCTGCGCGCCCGGCTGTCCGGCGAGGTCATCGAGACCGTGGACGCGCGTGAGCTGTTCCGCAAGATGGCCAGGGCCGCCTGGGAGTGCGCCGACCCCGGCGTACAGTACGACGACACGATCAACTCCTGGCACACCACCCCGGAGACCGGCCGGATCACCGCCAGCAACCCCTGTTCGGAGTACGTCCACCTGGACAACTCCTCGTGCAACCTGGCGAGCATCAACCTGCTGAAGTTCCTGAACGACGACGGTGACTTCGACGTCCAGCGGTTCGTGAAGCTGACCGAGCTGATCATCACCGCGATGGACATCTCGATCACCTTCGCCGACTTCCCGACCGAGAAGATCGCCGAGACCACCCGCGCGTACCGGCAGCTCGGCATCGGCTACGCCAACCTCGGCGCGCTGCTGATGGCCACCGGGCACGCCTACGACTCCGACGGCGGGCGGGCCATCGCGGGCGCGATCACCAGCCTGATGACCGGCGTCTCCTACCGCCGCAGCGCGGAGCTCGCCGGGGTGGTCGGCCCGTACGACGGGTACGCCCGCAACGCCGAGGCCCACAAGCGGGTCATGCGCAAGCACGCCGCCGCCAACGACGACCTGCGCACGATCGGCGGCATGGACACCGGCATCCACCGCGAGGCCACCCGCCAGTGGTCGGAGTGCCTGAAGGTCGGCGAGCGGAACGGCTACCGCAACGCGCAGGCGTCGCTGCTCGCGCCCACCGGCACGATCGGCCTGATGATGGACTGCGACACCACCGGCATCGAGCCGGACCTGGCGCTGGTGAAGCTGAAGAAGCTGGTCGGCGGCGGGTCGATGCAGATCGTCAACCAGACCGTGCCGCGCGCCCTGGTCCGGCTGGGCTACCAGCAGGAGCAGGTCGAGGCGGTCGTCGAGTACATCTCCGAGCACGGGCACGTGGTGGACGCGCCGGGCCTGCGGCCGGAGCACTACGAGGTGTTCGACTGCGCGATGGGCGAGCGGGCGATCGCGTCGATGGGCCACGTCCGGATGATGGCGGCCACCCAGCCCTACCTGAGCGGGGCCATCTCCAAGACGGTCAACCTGCCCGAGTCCGCCACGGTGGAGGACATCGAGCAGGTCTACCTGGAGGGCTGGAAGCTCGGCCTGAAGGCGCTGGCCGTCTACCGCGACAACTGCAAGGTGGGCCAGCCGCTGTCGGTCGCCAAGAAGGGCGGCGAGGACAAGCCGGCCGAGCCCGCGATCGTGGAGGTCGTGGAGGTGACCAGGCCGACCCGGCGGCGGATGCCGAGCCAGCGGCCGAGCACCACCACCCGGTTCTCGGTGGGCGGCGCGAAGGGCTACATGACCGCCTCCTCCTACCCGGACGACGGCCTCGGCGAGGTCTTCCTGAAGATGTCCAAGCAGGGTTCGACGCTGGCGGGCGTGATGGACGCCTTCTCGGTGGCGATCTCGATCGGCCTCCAGTACGGCGTGCCGCTGGAGACGTACGTGAGCAAGTTCGTCAACATGCGGTTCGACCCGGCCGGGATGACCGATGACCCGGACGTCCGGATGGCCGCCTCGGTGATGGACTACATCTTCCGCAGGCTCGCCCTGGACCACCTGCCGTACGACGAGCGGGCCGCGCTCGGCATCTTCTCCGCCTCCGAGCGGGCGGCGCAGCAGCGCGGCGAGGACCCGGCGGCCCAGCACGACGAGGTGATGGACGCCGAGGCGCTGGCCCAGTCGGCCCCGATCGAGCGCGCTCCCGCGCAGGAGGCGCCTCGCCCGGACCCGGTTCGTCAGGAGGTGCGGGCGCTGGAGAGCCACCAGGGCCGTACCGCCGACGCCCCGCTCTGCATGACCTGCGGGATCAAGATGCGTCCCGCGGGCAGTTGCTACGTCTGCGAGGGCTGCGGCTCCACCAGCGGCTGCAGCTGACACCGGGCGAGCGCCCGGCCTCCGAGGAGGCCGGGCGCTCGTCGCGTTCAGGACGCCTGCGCGGACGACGCCGCCCGGCTGAGGGCGAGGGCGGCGGGTGCGGCCAGGGCGGCGATGGCGGCGGTGGCGATCACGCCGGTGTTCATGGCCGTGGCCAGGCCCAGGGTGCCGGTGAGCGCGTTCATGGCGGCGACGCCGATGGCGGCGCCCACGTAGCGGGCGGTGTTGTTCGCGCCCGCGCCCATGCTCGCCCGCGCGGCGGGCACGCTCTCGATGGCGAGGTGCGTGACCGCGGCGTTGATCAGGCCGCTGCCCGCGCCGGAGACGGCCAGGGCGAGCGCGATCCGCGGCCAGGAGGGCGCCGGGCCCGCCGCGCCGAGCAGCGGCAGCGCGCCCGCGGCGGCGATCAGCAGCCCGATCGCGAGCAGTACGGCCGGCCGTACGCGTAGCCGCCGCGACTGGAGCGCGGTCAGGAAGGACATGCCCGACCACATCGAGAGCAACAGGGCGGTGGTCGGCGCGGAGATGCCGTGCGCGAGCTGCAACGCGGTCGGCAGGTAGCTCATGAATCCGATCACCGCCACCCCGATGACCAGGGTGCCGCCGGTGGAGACCAGGAACAGCGGGCGACGCCACAGCGCCGGGTCGAGAAGGGGCGCGCGGCGGCGGCGTTCGATGAGGACGAAGGCCGTGAGCAGCGCCACCGCGACCACGAGGGACGCGATGACCACCGGCCTGACCCAGCCCGAGCGGCCCTCGGTGATCGCGATGAGCAGGGCGGTGGCGCCGAGGGCGAGGGTGAGCGCTCCCGGCACGTCGGGCGCGGACCGGCGGGCGGTACCGCCCTCATCGGCGGCGGGCAGCAGCCGGGCCGCCATGACGGCCAGCACGACGGACGCGGCGGCGATCGTGAAATGGACGCCGCGCCAGTTCCAGAGCGCGGTGAGCCCGCCGGACAGCAGTGGTCCGGTGGCGATGCCCAGGCCGAGCATGGCGCCGTAGCGCCCGGTCATCGCGGCGCGGCGAGGGCCCGCCGGGTAGGCGCGGCCGAGGATGCCGAGCCCGGCCGCGAGCATGGCCGCGCTGGCCGCGCCCGCGGCCAGTCGCGCGGCGACGAACATGGGGGCGTTCACGGCCAGCGCGGAGACCAGGGCGCTCAGCGCGAGCACCCAGGTGCCGGCCAGGTAGACGCGCCTGCGCCCGTAGTCGTCGGCGAGGACCCCGACGACCAGGAACGTGGCGGCCAGGCCGAGCGAGATCGCGTTCAGCATCCAGGCGGGACCGGAGCCTGTGGCGGCGAGGTCGGCCCCGCTCTCGGGGATCGTGACCATCGGTGCGGTGTAGGCGACCATGGTGATCAGCGGCGCGGCGCACACGGACACGGCGACGCCGCGTGCCGTGCGCGGTGGGTCGACGGGCGGGGCGAGGGTCGACGGGGAGGCCAAGAGGTCGCCTTTCTAAGTTCGTTCATTGAACTATCAGCACGCTAGCACGCCTCGGTTCGGTGAATGAACTAGGATGGGCGCATGGGCCTCGGCAAGAACTACGACGCGCAGGACTGCTCGCTGGCCAGGTCGCTGGAGCTGGTCGGGGAGCGATGGACGCTGCTGGTCGTACGCGACGCCCTGTACGGCGTGCGCCGCTACGGCGACTTCCTCACCCACCTGAACATCCCGCGGGCCGTGCTCTCCCAGCGCCTCAGCGTGCTGGTCGAGGCCGGAGTGCTGCGCAAGAGCCGCTACCGCGAGTCGCCGCCGCGCGACGAGTACGTGGTGACCGAGATGGGGCAGGAGCTGTGGCCGGTGGTGTTCGCGCTGGCCCGGTGGGGCGAACGGCACCTGTCGGCCGACCGCTGGCGGGTCTTCCTCCACCAGCCGTGCGGCGTGCCGCTCGAACCCAGCGCCGCCTGCTCGGGCTGCGGCGTCGTCCCGGCCCTCCCGGAAATCGAGATGCGCCTCGCGCCGGAGGTCGAGCACACCCAGAACGACCCGGTCAGCATCGCTCTGCGCCGCCCCCGCCGCCTGCTGGAACCATTGGTCCTCTAAGCCGGTCCCACCGTCCAGGGACTAGAGTGGACATGTAATCATCCTATGAATAAAACGCCCGACGATGGGGGTAAAGGATGATCCATGACCTGGATCCCGAAGAGACCGCCGAGTGGCTGGAGTCCATTGCGGCCGTGATCCGGGAGGCGGGTCCCGACCGGGCGCGCTACCTGGTCGGCCGGCTCGGGCAGACGGTCCCGGTGGGCCTGGGCGCGACGCCGTACATCAACACGGTGCCGACCGCGGCCGAGCCGGACTATCCAGGAGACCTGGAGATTGAAGAGCGCATCGCCGCCTACGACCGGTGGAACGCCGCGGCGATGGTCACCCGGGCGAGCCGGCTCGGGCTCGGCGGCCACATGGCGACCTACGCCTCGGCGGCGTGGCTGTACGAGGTCGGGTTCAACCACTTCTTCAACGCCGACGACCAGGTGTACTTCCAGGGCCACGCCTCTCCCGGCGTCTACGCCCGCGCCTTCCTCGAGGGCAGGCTCAGCGAGCAGCGGCTGGACGCCTTCCGCCGCGAGACGATCGGCGGGCTGCCCTCCTATCCGCACCCCCGGGCGATGCCCGACTTCTGGCAGTTCCCGACGGTGTCCATGGGCCTCGGCCCGATCAACGCCGTCTACCAGGCCCGATTCAATCGCTACCTGCGCGACCGCGGCATCAAGGACACCTCGGGCTCCCGGGTGTGGGCGTTCCTCGGCGACGGCGAGATGGACGAGCCGGAGGCGACCGCGGCGCTCACGCTGGCCGTCCGCGAAGGGCTCGGCAACCTCACCTTCGTGATCAACTGCAACCTGCAGCGGCTGGACGGGCCGGTGCGCGGCAACACCCGGATCGTCCAGGAGCTGGAAGGCGTCTTCCGCGGCGCGGGCTGGCACGTGGTCAAGTCGCTGTGGGGCGCTGCGTGGGACCGGCTGTTCGACGCCCCGGGCGGTGACCTGCTGGCCCAGACCCTGGGCGAGGTGCCCGATGGGCAGTTCCAGACCTACTCCGCCAGCGACGGCGGTTACATCCGCGAGCAACTGTTCGCCGGGCCGCTGCGCGGGCTGGGCGAGCGGTTCACCGATGAGGAGCTGGCCGCGATCGTCGGCGGCTCCCGGGCCGGGCACGAGCCGCGCAAGGTGCACGCCGCCTACCGCGCCGCGCTGGACACCCCCGACGTGCCGACCGTGATCCTGGTGCAGACCGTCAAGGGCTGGACGCTCGGCACCGGCTTCGAAGCGCGCAACGCCAACCACCAGATGAAGAAGCTGAGCCAGGACGAGTTCCGGGCGATGCGCGACCGGCTCGGTCTGCCGGTGCCCGACCAGGCGCTCGGCGGCGACCTGCCGCCGTACGCGCATCCCGGCCCCACCTCCCCGGAGGCCGCCTACCTGGCCGAACTGCGCGCCGCCAGGGGCGGGCACGTACCCGCCCGCCGGGTACGCCCCGCGCCGCTGCCCGAGCCGGACGCCAAACCGTTCCAGGCCGCCGCCAAACCCAAGGGCGGGGCCGGGGTCGCCACCACTATGTCGTTCGTCCGCCTGGTCAAGGACCTGATGCGCGATCCGGTGAGCGGGCGCAGGTGGGTGCCGATCGTGCCGGACGAGGCGCGCACCTTCGGCATGGAGTCGCTGTTCCCGACCGCCGGGATCTACTCCCCGCGCGGGCAGCGCTACGACGCCGTCGATCGCGACCTGCTGCTGTCCTACAAGGAGGCGGCGAACGGGCAGATCCTGAACGAGGGGATCACCGAGTCGGGCTGTATGGCGTCGTTCACCGCGGCGTCCACCTCGTACGCCACGCATGGCGAGCCCATGATCCCCTTCTACATCTTCTACTCGATGTTCGGCTGGCAGCGCACCGGCGACCAGATGTGGGCGCTGGCCGACCAGATGGGGCGCGGGTTCCTGATCGGCGCGACCGCGGGCCGCACCACGATGACCGGGGAGGGCCTGCAGCACGCCGACGGGCACTCCCAGCTGCTCGCCTCGGCCAACCCGGCCTGCCTGGCGTATGACCCGGCGTTCGGGTACGAGGTGGCCGCGATCGTCCGCGACGGCCTGCGCAGGATGTACGGCGAGGCGCAGGAGGACGTCTTCTACTACCTGACCGTCTACAACGAGCCGATGCCGCAGCCCGCCATGCCGGACGGCGTGGAGGAGGGCATCGTGCGCGGCCTGTACCGCCACGCGGGCGACGGGCACGGGTCGCTGCAACTGCTGGCCAGCGGCACCGCGGCGCACTGGGCTCTGGACGCGCGCCGGATGCTGGCCGAGGACTGGGGGGTGGCGGCCGACATGTGGTCGGTCACCTCCTGGAGCGAGCTGCGCCGCGAGGCGATGGAGTGCGACGCGGCGGCCCTCGGCGCTCCGGGGGCGCGTCGCCGGGTGCCGTACGTGACCCAGACGCTGGGGCAGGCGGCCGGGCCGGTGGTCGCGGTGAGCGACTGGATGCGTGCGGTTCCCGACCAGATCAGGGCATGGGTGCCGCAGGAGTGGACCTCGCTCGGCACCGACGGGTTCGGCCTGTCCGACACCCGCGAGGCCGTCCGCCGCCACTTCCGGGTGGACGCGCCGTGGATCGTGGTGGCGGCGCTGAGCGCGCTGGGCAAGCCCGACCTCGCCGAGCAGGCCATCGCGAAGTACGGTCTGGCCCCCGCGCGTACGGAGGGTCAGCCGGCCGGTTTCTGACCCGTCACCGCCGCCAGGTGCGCCTGCGCCCACGGCACCGGCAGGAAACCGCGCTTCACGGTGAGGAGCTGCACGCTGGCCGTCCACGACTGGATGCCGGGGATCCCGGCCAGCGTGCGGCTGGT
This sequence comes from Spongiactinospora rosea, assembly GCF_003315795.1. GTDB lineage: Bacteria > Actinomycetota > Actinomycetes > Streptosporangiales > Streptosporangiaceae > Spongiactinospora > Spongiactinospora rosea. The sequence goes on along the minus strand of NZ_QMEY01000004.1, from coordinate 447,554 downwards.
GAACTCGTGCAGCTCCGCCGTGGTCGGCATGATCACCTCGATCAGCAAGGAGGACTGGCCGAGCGTCGCGGAGATGTGGCGGACCCCGCGGTGCCCGGTCAGCACCCCGGCCACCGCCTCCAGCCGGGCGGGCTCGACCGACAGCCAGAACAGCACCTCGGCCTCATACCCGAGCGCTGAGGCCGGGATGAAGGTGGAGATCGTCGCGCAGCCCCGCTCGGTCATCACCTCGAAGCGCCGCCGCACGGTGCTCTCGCTGACGCCCAGATGCTTGGCGACGGACTGGAAGCTGGCCCGGCCGTCGTCGCGCATCACGTCGAGGATGTCGCGATCGACGTCGTCGAGGTGGTGCGGGCCGCAGGAGTGCGCGATCGGTTCGACGGCGAACGCCTCCGGGGCGAAGTCCAGGCCCTGCAGGCTCCAGTCGTAGGAGATCTTGTAGGTGTGCAGCACCAGGTCGGCCTGGCTGCGCATGGCCCCGGGGATGCGCTGCACCTCGTCCACGAGGATGGAGAAAAGGTCGCGGCTCTTCGGTGCGACCAGCTCGAAGACGATGTCGTGACTGCCGGTCACCACCGCGACGAACCTTACTTCGGGGAACCGGGAGAGTCGGTCGGCAACCCGTAACTGGGTGCCGGGGGAGCAGGCCAGCCGTACCAGGAAGACGTCCACGGGCCCACGGTGCTCGACGTGCGGGACGGCGGCGACGACCACCACACCGTCCTGGATGAGCTGCTGGGCGCGGCGGGCGACCGTGGTGGTCGAGGTGCCGATGGCCTGGGCTATGTCGGTCCAGCTCGCCCTGCCGTTCATGTGCAGGGCGGCCAGGATCTTCCGATCGAGGGAGTCGAGTTCATTCATCGGGTGCATTTTGGCGCTTTTATAACTCGGTTAGCGCCACTTTTTATGAAATAGCAGTCTTTGTCAGGAAATCACGGACAGTGGCCTCGAAGAGACCGGCCTCCTCCACCTGTGGCGAATGCCCGGAGTTCTCGAAGACCACCAGCTTCGCGTCCGGGATCAGCCCGGCGATCGTCTCGCTGCACGACACCGGCGTGATCCAGTCGTGACGGCCCACGGTCACCAGTGTCGGCGCGGTGATTCGCGGAAGAAGGTGCTTGATGTCGTAGTTCGGCTGGTTCACCGCGAACGCGTGGTTGTGCGTCCGGTAGCGGTACGGCGTGGCGTCGACTCGCTCGGCGACCTTGGCGGGGTCGAAGTCGTGGTCGTACAGCGGCAGGATCTCCCGCCAGCAGTCCCGCAGGTCGTCGTCGTCGCGCACGGTGCCGGACATGATCCGGTCCAGCCTGGCACGGTCGATCGCGACGCGCGCCGAGGCCAGCGCGTTGGCCAGCGCCAGCTCCTGGTTGGAGTTGTCGGCGGTGGTGTCGCGCAGCACCAGGGCGCTCACCCGGTCCGGGTGCGTGATCGCGTACTCCATCGCGATGAACCCGCCGTAGGACCCGCCCGCCATCACGATCCGCTCGGCCCCGGCCCACTCGCGCAGGCCGTCCACGTCCGCGACCCACTGCTCGTGCGTGTACGGCTCGCGGCCCTCGCTCGCCCCCGACCCGCGGGCGTCGAACACGATCACCCGGTAGTCGTCGGCCAGCCGGCCGAAGGTGGCCCGCGGCTCGGCCAGCGAGCCCAGCCCCGGCGCGCCGTGGTGGGCGATCAGCGTCGGCGCGCCGGGCCGCTCGCCGCCCAGCACCTCGACGTTCAGCTCGTTGTCATTGATCCGGACGCGCATCGCGCGCTCCTTCCTCACCGCTCGCCGCGGTGGTTGCGTGCGTCGTTGTAGGCCACCGAGACGAGCGTCGCCGCCACGACCAGCAGCAGGATGGCCAGGGAGGGGAAGAGCGTGGTCCACCACGCCGAGGCCAGCGACCCGGACAACTGCGCCTTGTGCAGGATCCCGCCCCAGGACCAGCTCCCGGGGTCGCCGAGCCCGAGGAAGGACAGTCCCGCCTCGGCCAGTACCGCCCGCGAGACGGTCAGCACCACCGAGACCCCGACCACCGGCATCACGCCGGGCAGCAGGTGGCTCCTGATGATCCGCCCCGCCGACGCGCCGAGCATCCGGGCCGCCGACACGTACGGCAGCGGCACGATCGCCAGCGCCTGGGAGCGCACCACCCGCGCCACCTCCGGCCAGCTGAACAGCGCGATCACCATGACCAGCGTGGTCACGCTCGGCCCGGCCAGCGCCGCCACCAGGATCATCAGCGGCAGCACCGGCAGCGAGAGGGACAGGTCGATCAGTACGCCCAGCGGGGTGTCCAGCCGCCTGAAGTAGGCGGCCACCACGCCGAGCAGCAGCCCGATCAGGATGGCCAGCGCCGAGGCGGCAGCGCCGACCGTGATGCTCACCCTGGTGCCCCAGACGACCTGGGCGAAGACGTCCTGGCCCACGTCGTCGGTGCCGAACCAGTGCGCCGCGCTCGGCGGCAGGGAGATGTCCGTGCCGTACCCCTCGGGGAAGGGCGCGATGAGCGGCGCGCAGAGCGCGACCAGGGCCATCAGGACCAGCACGGCCACTGAGCCGATGCCGAGCGGGTTGCGCCGGAACCCCTCCCACGTCCTGCGCCGCGGCGTCGGCTCCCGGTGTCGCTTCTTGGTCTTGCCGGTCTCGTCCGTCGCGGCCACCGTGGTCATGAGGTACGCACCCTTGGGTCGAGCAGGCCGTAGGCGACGTCGGTCACCAGGTTCGCCACCACGACGGCGGCGGCCAGCAGCACGAACGCGCCCTGGAGCACCGGGAAGTCCATCTGCCCGACGGCCTCGAAGATGGCCCGGCCGATGCCGGGGTAGGCGTAGATCGTCTCGGTCAGCACCGCGCCGCCGACCAGCGCGCCGAGCTGGAGTCCGGCGATGGTGGTGGTGGGCAGCAGCGCGTTGCGCACGGCGTGCTTCCACACCACCGCGCCCGGACGTACGCCCTTGGCCCTGGCCAGCGCCACGTAGTCCTCGCTCATGGTCTCGATCAGCGTGGAGCGCATGGTCAGCACGTAGCCGCCGAGCTGGATGAAGACCAGCGACAGGCACGGCAGCACCAGGTGGTGCAGCATGCTCAGACTGGCCGCCACACCGCTCGCGTCCGGGTCCAGCGCGCCGCCGATCGGGAACCACCCGAGCAGCACGCCGAAGACGTACAGCAGGAACACCCCGATGCTCGGCACGAACAGCGACTGGGCGGTGATGCCGCCGACCTGGATGATCCGGTCGACCCAGCCGCGCGCCCGGGTGGCGGCGAGCACGCCGAGCGGGATGCCCACCACGATCGTCACCGCCATCGCCGACAGGGTCAGGATCAGCGTCCAGGGCAGCCGTTCCATCAGCACCGTCGTGACCGGCAGCGACTGACGGAACGACATGCCGAGATTGCCCTGGACGAGCTGCGCGAGGTAGCTGCCGTACTGGACCAGCAGCGGCCGGTCCAGGCCGAAGTCGGCGAGCAGCTTGGCGCGCAGCTCCTCGGTCATGTTGGGGTCGGCCACCGTGACCACGGGGTCACCGGGCAGCAGCCGTACCAGGAAGAAGGTCACGGTGACGGCGAACCACAGCGTGACCAGGCCGCGCAGCAGCCGCGTGCCGATGAACTTCAGCGTCACCGTGACCTCCCCGAACTCAGCCGGCCCGCTTGACCTGGGCCAGGGAGAGCGGGTTCAGGATGGACAGCAGCTCGCTGGGCATCGGCTTCCAGTTGGTCCACTCCGCCGAGTGCGCGATGTTGAAGGTCTCGACGTACAGCACGTTGTCGTAGACCTGGTCGCGGATGATGCGGGCGGCCTCCTGGATCGGCGCCTTGGCCTCCTCCGGCGACAGGGCGCGCTGGCCCTTGTCGATGAGTTCGTCCAGCTTGGGGTCGGCGACCTGGCCGTAGTTGATGAACCCGCCGGTCTTGAAGGCCAGCCCGAAGTTCGCGGGCGGGTTGTCCATGATCGCCCAGGAGCCGGCGTAGATGTCGAAGTCGTGCTTGAGCGACTTGTCGACGTAGGTGTTGCGCTCAAGCCCCTGGAGCTTGATCGTGATACCGGCCTTCTTGGCGGAGTCGCGGACCATCGGCGCCCACTTGGCGATGTTGGGGTCGGCCTGGTCGTAGATCATCGACACGCTCAGGTTCTGCTGCCCCGCCTCGGCCAGCAGCGCCTTGGCCTTGGCCGGGTCGAACGGGTACTCCTTGATCGTGGGATCGACGTAGTCGGGCTGGGAGGGGGTCAGCACGCTGCCGTTGGAGGACTTGGCGAAGCCCTGCATCGCGATGTTCCTGATCGCCTCGTAGTCCACCGAGTAGGCGAGGGCCTGCCGTACGCGCACGTCGTCCAGCGGCTTGCGCTTGGTGTTGTACTGCAGGTGCGCCCAGCCCAGCGACGGGATCTGGGTCAGCTTGATCTTGGCGTCGCTCTTCAGCGTGGCGGCGGTGGCGGGCGGCAGCACGTTGCCGATCATGTCGATCTCGCCGTTGCGCAGCGCCAAGACCTCGGTGTTGACGTCGGGGAAGACGCGGAACACGACCTCCTTGACGCCCGGCTTGCCGCCGGGCGCGGGCCCGAAGGAGTCCACCCGCTCCATCAGGTAGCGCTGGCCGCGCTCGACCTTGGTCAGCCGGTACGGCCCGGCGCTGACCCAGTTCTCGGCGTTGGCGAACTTCTGCACGCTCGGCGCCTTCTCGAAGATGTGCTTGGGGACGACCGGCATCCAGAAGCCGACGTTGTGCAGGAAGGTGCCGTCCGGGCGGGTCAGGGTGAACTTCACCTCGGTGGGGGAGACCGCCTCGGCCTTGTCCAGGGCGGTGATCAGCCCGGCGACCACGCCGAACTTCTCCTTTTTCACCGCCTCGATGGTGAAGACCACGTCATCGGCGGTGACCGGCTTGCCGTCGGACCACTTGAGGTCGTCGCGCAGCTTGACGGTGGCGCTCTTGCCCTTGTCGCCGTAGGACCACTCGGTGGCGAAGTAGGGGATCCGCTGGCCCGACTCGTCCATCTGCATCAGGTGCGGGTACATCAGGTTGGTGACCCAGGTGTCGGTGCGGCTGTTGCCGACCAGGGGGTTGAAGTTGACCACGTCGGCGGTGGTGCCGATGGTGATCCGGTCGGCCCCTCCTCCGCCGCTGCCTCCCGTGGCGCCGCCGGTCCCCGACGACGGGGTGCTCGGGGCGCAGGCCGCCACGGCGGCGGCGAGCGCGGCGGCGGCCGCCGCCAGTGCGATGCGTCTCATCAGTACCAGACCTCTTCCAGCACCCGCAGCACGTTGCCGCCGACGACCTTGGTGATCTCGTCGTCGGAGTAACCGTTGCGGACCAGCCACGCGATGATGTTCCAGAAGCACTCGGCCGGGTTCTCCAGGCCGTCGACGTAGGGGACCTTCTCGTAGGAGGCGCTGCCGTGCGCCTGCTTGATGGACAGGTGCTCGGCGAAGGCGTCGTGCAGCCCGACGTGGTCGCCGAACAGCGTGTCGGGGCCGAACGCCACGTGGTCGATGCCGACCAGGTCCACGCAGTGGGTGAAGTGGTCCATGACCGACTCCAGCGAGTGGCGCGGGTGGCCGGGGGACAGCGTGGTGTGCGGGGCGGCCTCCAGGCCGATGACGCCGCCGCGCTCGGCGGCGGCCTTGATGACCTCGTCCGGCTTCATCCGGTTGGTGGGCCAGACCGAGCGGGCCCCGGCGTGGGTGATCAGGATGGGCTTGTCCGAGTGCCTGATCGTGTCGAGCGAGGTCCGGTCGCCGGAGTGCGAGACGTCGATGGCGATGCCGAGCTTGTTCATCCGGCGCACGGCCTTCTCGCCGAAGATGGTCAGGCCGCCGTCGCTGCGCTCGCGCAGGCCGCTGCCCAGCGAGTTGGCCTCGCTGTAGGCGATGCCCATCTGCCGTACGCCGAAGCCGTACAGCATGTCGATCCGGTCGGCCTCGTTCTCGATCATGGTCGCCGCCTCAAGGGCGAGGACCAGGCCGATCCGGCCGGTCTCGTGCGCCGTGCGGATGTCGTCCAGCCGCTCGACCTTGATCACGTAGTCCTGGTGGGCCAGGTCGGACAGCCGCATGCCGATGTCGGCCACCACATCGGTCCACTTCCAGCCGGCCTGGCTGGTGATGCAGCAGGTGCCGTCCATCAGGTTGTCGAACACGGCGGTCATGCCGGACCGGGCCAGGCCCTCGTAGCCGGTGTGGTGGCGCGCGGTGCGGTTGTACTCGACGGTCTGCCCGATGTCGGACGGGAAGACGGAGGGGTGGTCGTGCAGGGAGACCACGACGTTGTCGGTCAGCAGGCGGCGCACCCGGCCCTCCTGCTCGCCGGAGAGGGGCACCCCCTCGTACGCGGGCACCCGGCCGAGTTCGGGGGCGAGGTCGAACACCCGGTAGTCGGAGCCGGGCTCCAGGTAGTCGTAGGACCGGTAGCCGGTGTACCGCTTGGCGGGCTCTAGCACGAGCGATGTCCCCTCTCTCTGGAGCGGATCGCCACGACCCGCAATAAATCACTCATACATGCCAATAATCGGCGAAGTATGGCGAAAGCTTGCCCGAATTCGGCGTGAGGGTCAACCGCCGGGCACGTATCAGCGATCAATCGGCACTCCGGCGCGATCTTCGGTAAAGGGCCGGACATGAAGAAGCCCGGAGCGGCGGGAGCCGTCCGGGCGCTGTGGTGCGGGTCGTGCGGGGGTCAGGCCGCGGGGGCGGGGTCGCCCCCGCGAGGGAAGCGGATGACGTTGCGGCCGGTCCAGGCGCGCAGGTCCACGACCGCCGGATCGGGGGCGGGCGCCGCCGGGCGGCGGCGCGCCGAGCGGATGTCACGGATCTTGTGGCGTGCGGTGTGCGGCGGCACCGCCGCGAGCTTCCTCATCTCATGGCCCCCCATCGTGATGATTCCGTTACCTGTGTTACCAGAAGATAACTACAGATCACCCCGTAAGACGACGGTAAAGAAGTGACTCCTGGGGCCACTGTGACCTCTCAGTAGGGAAGTAAGCGGCCGGACGGCGAGCGCAGGTCAAGCCCGTTCGTGACAGCGGGGCGCCGTGGCCTGCGCGGCCTGGTGATGCTGATGCGTCGCATGATCTGCCTCCTCTCCAACCGGCTCCGCCGCCGGGTGTACCGATCTTCCCCCGTGGAGGTTGACGAACGGTTGCAAGGGACCTGCCCGGCCGGCCGTGCGAGGACGGCGGCCGGCCGTGGGCCGATCCCCGGCGGGCTACGCCTTCGCGCGGGGCCGCGCGTACGCGCCCGCGGGCACCCGCAGCGTCACCCCGATGCGGTTCCACGCGTTGATCGTGACGATCGCCATCACCAGCGCGGCCAGCACCGGCGGCTCGTAGTACTTGGCCGCCTCGTCCCACACGTGGTCCGGCACCGCCTCCGACCGGTCGGCCAGCCGGGTGGCCTCCTCGGTCAGCGCGAGCGCGGCCCGCTCGGCGTCGGTGTAGTACGAGGTCTCCCGCCAGGCCGCCACACTGAAGATCCGCTCCAGGCTCTCCCCCTCCTCGTGCATGTCCTTGGCGTGCATGTCCACGCACAGCCCGCAGGAGTTGATCTGGCTGGCCCGCAGCTTCACCAGCTCGTAGGTGGACCTCGGCAGGCCGCTGGCCCGCATGAACTTCTCCAGTCCCAGCATCGCCTCGAACGCCGCGGGCGCGACCTCCGGCAGGCTCAGACGCTGACTCATGGCTTCTCCCCATGTCCGAGTTCGGTCTTTCGCCAGGAAGACCGAGCGGCGGGCGGGAACGTGACACCGCTTTCGAACTTCCGGGCCCTGCCGTACGTCCAATCTCCTGTCGGCCGCGGCGGACGGACACCCGATGAGGGGGAGTGGGAGGAGCGTTTCCAGGGGATCACTTAGACGCATGTTTTTTGCCTGCCGTCGAACGAGAACTTTGCCGCCGGATCCGGCGTCCAACACCCCAGCTACGAGTGCAGGGGGCAGAATGGCGCAGTCGCTGAGCGATGGTGACCCGCATCGGCTGGGCGAGTACTGGCTTTCTGGCCGCCTGGGCGCGGGCGGGCAGGGCGTCGTGTACGAGGCGTACGCGCCCGACGGGCGGCGCGTGGCGATCAAGGTGCTGCGCGGCGACCCGGACGGGCGGCGCGGGCTGCGCGACCGGCTGGCCAGGGAGGCCGCCTCCGCTCAGCGGGTCGCCTCGTTCTGCACCGCCCGGGTGCTGGACGCCGACCTGGACGGGCGACGGCCCTACATCGTCTCCGAATACGTGGAGGGGCCGAGCCTGCGCCAGGCGGTGGCGGCCGGGCGTACCTTCACCGGAGGCGACCTGCACCGGCTGGCCACCGCGGTCGCCACGGCGCTGACCGCGATCCACGAGGCCGGGGTGATCCACCGCGACCTGAAGCCGGACAACGTGCTGCTCGGCCCGGACGGCCCGCGCGTCATCGACTTCGGCGTGGCCCGCACCCCCGAGATGTCGCTCACCTCGACCGGGCTGGTCACGGGCACCCCCACCTACATGGCCCCGGAGATCTTCATGGGCCAGCGGGCGGGCACCGCGGCCGACGTGTTCGCCTGGGGCGGGATCATGGTGTTCGCCGCGACCGGCGAGGACCCGTTCCGCGGCGAGAGCCTGGGCGCGGTGATGCACCGCGTCCTTTCCACCGACCCCGATCTCGGCGGGCTGCCGCTCGAACTGCGCGACCTGGTCGGCGCCGCGCTCGCCAAGGACCCCGCCGAGCGTCCGGCGGCCAAGGCGCTGCTGCTCGCGCTGATCAGCGGGGACCCCGGGCCGGACGTCTCGCGGCTGCTCGCCGAGGGCAGTTCGGAGGCGCGCGAGGTCCGCACCCCGACCGGCGACCCGGCGCTGGGCGACCCCGCGCTCGGCACGCTGGCCGAGCAGGCGTACGAGATGCTGGACCCGGCCGAGCAGGCGGCGGTCCCCGAGGTCTTCCTGCGCCTGGTCACGGTGACCGGTGACGGACGGCTCGCGCTGCGCGCCGCATCGCTGGCCGAGATCACCGACGGACGCCCCGAGGCCGAGCGGGTCCTCGCGGTCTTCTCCTACCTCGTGACCGTGAACGGCGATGAGGTCACGCTGGCCAGGCCCGCCCTGGTGCACGCCTGGCCGCGGCTGCGCGCCTGGGTGGCCGCCAACCGCGACGGCTTCGCCGTCCACGACGCGATCGCCGAGGGGGCCAGGCGCTGGCGGACCCGCGGCAGGAAGGACGGCGACCTGTTCGCGGGCGGCGACCTGGCCGAGGCCCTGCACTGGGCGGCCACCCAGCGTTGCAACATCACGCTCGGCCCCGCCGAGCGCGACTTCCTGGAGGCCGCCGCCGCGCTGGCCCGCCGCCGGGTGCGCAGGGGCCGGACGCTCACCGCCGCGATGGCCACCCTGCTGGCCCTCGCGCTGATCGCCGGGGCCTTCGCGGTACGGCAGAGCGCCGTGGCCGACGCCCGGCGGATCGAGGCCGAGGCGCGCAGGATCGCGGGCCTGGCCGAGGCACTGCGGACCACCGACCCCGCCAGGGCCATGCTGCTCGGCGTCGCGGCCTGGAAGCTGGCCCCGCTGCCGGAGACCAGGGAGGCCCTGACCGCGTCCGTGGCCCGGCCGGAGGTGGGCGTGTTCCGCGACCCGGCGGCCTCGGCGGCGCGCGCGCTCAGCTCCGACGGCCGCACGCTGGTCAGCGTGAGCGCCGGTGAGGTGCGGATTTGGGACGTACGCACCGGCAGGCGCACGGGCAGCTTCCCGATCGGGGAGTCCGCGCCGGTCAAGAGCGTGGCACTGAGCCCCAACGGCAGGGAACTGGCCGTCACCGCGGGCGGGCGCATCCGGCTCTGGGACCTCGGCACCGGCGAGGCGCGCCCCTGGACCTACCGGCTTCCCCCCGACTACCAGGACTACGACTTCTCCATCGGATACGACCAGGCCCAGGACCTGCTCGCGGTGAGCGTCGGCCAGGGCGTCACGCTGTGGAACACCCGTACCGGCCGCAGCACCCCGGTCCACGACTGCTGCGGCCCGGCGACCATGCCCGACGCCGGCGCGGTGCTGATGCCCAGCCTGGACGGCGGGGTCAGCCGGATCGCCCCGCCGGGCGGCGAGCGGCGGGCGCTGCTGCCGCGCTGCCCCGGCTGCGCCCACAAGATCGCGTTACGCGAGGACGGCCGGTCGATGGCCTCCGGCCTGGACACCATCATCACCCTGCACGACCCGAAGACCGGGGAGGAACAGGGCGAGTCGCTCGACCGATGGAACGGCGGCGACCTGCGGTTCAGCCATGACGGCAGACTGCTGTCCTCGATCACCGCGGGCGGGCTCCAGATCTACCGGCTGCACGACCGCGGTCTCGCGCTGGACCAGGAGATCCCGGTCCGGGCCATGGTGCCCGAGGCCGGGCTGCCGCCGAAGGTCGCCTTCGACCCCGACGGCCGCACCCTGCGCTACCTCGACGGCGACACCGTGGCCGGACTCGATCTCCAGGCCGTGACCGGGGGCGATGAGCGCTGGCAGGCGCTCAGCCCGGACGGGCGGCTCGTCGCCGGGCGCGACGACGCCACCGGCGAGGTACGGTTGCGCGACCTCACCCGTCCCGACGCCGAGGACCACGTCCTGGCCGTCGATCCCGGCAAGGGCGAGAACCCCCGCTTCCGCGTCACGTTCAGCCGGGACGGCGGGCTCGTCGCGGCGAGCGGCCACGCCGAGCGCGGCGAGATCGGGGTGTGGGACACCGCGACCGGGGCGAAACGGGCCACCCTCAACAAGAAGCCGGTGGACTACCAGGAGGCGCTGGCCTTCAGCCCCGACGGCCGCCGGCTGGCCTCGCTCGGCCGGCGGGCCGTCGCGCCCTCGCTCCGGGTGGTCCTGTGGGAGCTGCCGGGCGGCGCGCCCTGCTGGCATTTCGACACCGAGCGGGTCAGGGCGCTGTCGTTCACCCCGGACGGCCGGTCCGTCGCGATGACCGGCGAGGACGGGGTCCGGCTGCTGGACGCCACCACCGGGCGGCCGGGCGTGCCGATGACCGCGAAGGGCGGGGCCGCGGCCCCCGACTTCGCCTCGGACGGCACCGCGTTCGCCGCCGACGACCCGCTGGCCGTGTGGCGGCCGGGCGCGGCGGAGTACCTGGACCTCCCGCTGCGCGGCACCGGGCGCGGCGTCACGAACCTGGCGTTCTCCGCGGCCTTCTCCACCGACCCCCCACCGGAGGGCGGCCTGGCCGCCACCGCGGACTCCTCGGGTGACGTCACGCTGTGGGACGTGAACAGCGGCCGGGCACTGGGCCGCCCGGTCATCGGCCAGGCCGCCGGGATCGCCGCGCTGGCCCTCTCCCCGGACGGCCGGTGGCTGTCCACGCTCGACGGCGACGGGCGGCTCGCAAGGGTGCGCACCGACCCGGAGTGGCTGGCGGCGGCGGCGTGCCGCAGGGCGGGCCGTACGCTGACCGAGAAGGAGTGGCAGGCGTCCCTGCCCGGCCTGCCCTACCAGGACGTCTGCCGCGCGTAGCGGGTCAGCCGACCGCCGCGGCCCGTGCCGGAGGCGTGTAGTCGGGGGCGATCCCCTGCTCGGCCAGCCACTCGCGAAGGCCGGGGATGGACGACGGGTCGCTCGCGACCTTGGCGGCGTAGTGCGACAGCGCGACCTCCTCGCCGTCGGTGTAGAGCAGCCGGGCCGGGCCCGACCACGACAGCCGCCAGCGGGCCTCGCCGTGCTGGATCAGCACCGCCTCCAGCGCCTGCCCGAGCACGCCGCCGAGCAGCGTCTCCGAGGGGTTCCAGCCGAGCTGCCGCAGCTCGTGCGTGAGCGCCGCGGCCTGCCCCCTGGCCAGCGCCTCGAAGGCCGCGTCCAGGTACGGCAGCGGCGTGCCCATCACCCGCTGCCCCGCCACGGCGAGGTCGTGCAGCGCCTCGGCGTTGCGCATCTCGTACATCGCCGCCGCCACCATGTCCTCCCACGGCACCGGCCGCAGCGTGGCCAGCGCCTGCGGGGACCAGATGGTGCCCTCCACGGCGTTCGCCGCGACCACCGGATCGACCAGCAGCGCCGTGGCGGGCCTGCGGTCGGGGACGTGCCCGGGGTCGGGCAGCGCGGCGATGGCGGCCAGCCGTTCGGCGAGGCTGGGATGGGAGTCGTAGGGCGAGGTGGTCTCCGGCTGCTCGGCGGCGGCGGCGAGTTCGGCCTGCCTGCCCGACTCGGCCAGCAGCGCGGAAAATCCCGACATGACCTGCGCCGGGCGGCTGCCCGCCGCGCCCGCCATGCTCAGGTAGCCCGACATGAAAAGGTCCCAGCCCAGTGCGGTGAAACGGACCTTGCGCAGCGCTCCGCCCATCGCCTCGCGGCCCGCGATGGCCACCGCGAACCGGTCGGCCTCCAGCTCCTGACGCCGCGAGACGGCCTGGGACACGCGCATGTAGAGCTTGGCGTACGTGAGGAAGACGCGTTGCAGCACCGGGTGGCGGCCCAGGTGATCCACGGTCGCGCCGAGCGCCACCCGGCCCCGGTAGACGGGCGCGCCGAGCCGGGTGTGCGCGCCGCTGTAGTGGCCGAGCTCGTGGCCGAGCACCGCGCGCATCTCGTCCACCGTCAGGGCCTGGAGCAGCGGCAGCCCGATGTACATCCGGCGGCGGGTGGCCACCAGGCCGAGCAGCCGGGTCTCCTCGCCCACCGCCGCGTTGACCTCGGCCACCAGCCGGATCTCGTCGGGCGGGGCGGTGCGCACCCGCTGGGCCAGGTCCGTGACGACCCGCCACAGTTCCGGCTCCTGACGCTGGTCCACGGCCACGCCCGGCTCCTCGCCGGGTCTGGCCCGGCTGACCATCCACAGCGCCCTGGCGAGCGCGATGGCGGCGAGCGTCAGTACGGCGGCCACCTGAATGCCGCGGGCGTGGAAATCGACGAACAGATAGACGTCGAAGAAGACGGCGCCGGCGAAGACGAGAGCGACCAGCGCGTAGAAGCCCGCGAGCAGGGTGAAGGCCAGGGCGGCCCGTAGTGCGGTGGTCATCGGGGGAAGGACTCCAGGGGCGACGACATTGCCCACAAAAATAGTGGAATTCCCTGCTTAATATGACGAATCCTCGGGCGCTGCCGCCGGGCCGCCCGGCTCGGCTCCAGCCGGCGTTGTGCGAAGGTTCAGTGTTCTGCAAGCGGTTCTTCAGCGATGTGGAACATTCTGGAGTCGTGAAGGTGCATGGCCCCGTCGAGCAGGAAAAGTGTCGGTGGCGCTCGGCAGAATGGGACATGCACGCACGCACGAGCGCCACCCTGAGAGGTGCCATCATGTGCCAGCACCAGCCGACCTGCCCCACTGCCTACTCTGCCGACCGCGAGGCCGCACACGTCATCGTCGCGCACCCCGACCAGGGGTGGAGCCTGCTCTGCAACGGCGTCCTGCTCTTCGAGGACACCGGCCTGCTGCTGCCCGACGGCCGCGCGGTCGATCCGCACCGGGCGCCCGTCGCGGCCTAGCGCCGCCCCGGCCGCCCGGCCCGCCGGATCTCCGGCGCGTTCCCGCCACCTGTGGCGGCACGGCGACCTGCCTTCGGCGGAGGCAGGCAGGACGCCGTCCCCGCCCGGGTGGCCGTAACTTGCCGATGTGCGGGCGACTTGATGGCCCGGCCCCGGGTAGTCCTCCCTTCGGAGCAGGCGTTCGAGACGCGATGGGGGAGAGACCGTTGGCACGCTGTGAGACCTGCGGAAACGACTACGACATGGCCTTCGAGATCCGGGCGCAGGGGGCGACCCATGTGTTCGACTCCTTCGAGTGCGCCATCCAGCGGATGGCCCCGGTGTGCGAGCACTGCGGGTGCCGGGTGATCGGGCACGGCGTACAGGCCGGTGACCGGTGGTACTGCTGCGCGCACTGCGCCCGCGAGGAGGGCGCCGACCAGATCGTGGACCGGGTGGGCGCGCCGGCCTGAGCGGCCGGTCAGTTCGCGGTGAACCACAGGGTGACGTCGCCGAGATCGGCGGTCGGCCCTTCGGCCAGCGTGCGCACGGCCGCGCCGCGCCGGTCCAGCATGATCACTTCGGTGGTGCGGGGGCCGGACCGCACCGCGAGCAGGTGCAGGTCGTCCAGCCAGCCCCGGACGACGACCCGCTCGGGCAGCGGCACCGACGCCCGCCGCGCGCCGGAGGCGGCGTCCCACAGGCAGAGGCTCACCGAAAGACCCGGGCAGGTCGTGCCGAACACCGTGCCCGCCCATGACCTCGCCGCGTTCATGGCGAGCAGTTGCCCGACGCCGCGGAACGAGCGCAGCACCCTGCCCTTGAGGTCGTGCACCGCGACCGTGCCGCCCGCGCCCTGGTGCAGCACCGTCGAGCCGTCCGCGCCCCACTGGTAGGCCGAGTCGTGTCCGCCGGGGAGGGACACCACCGAGGCGGTCCGCGCCGCCGGATCGACGACCACGAAGCCGTCGGTCTCCTTGCGTCCCGTGCCGGGCTGGGGATAGATGGTCAGCAACAGCAGCCGCCCGTCGCCGCGCCATGCCGGGGATGCGGTGTAGGCCGGTCTGGCGACGCTCCTGATCTGCACCTCCTGCCCGCGCACCCGATCGACGATCCGGATCGTCTCGAAGGTCGGGTCGGTCAGGGCGCCGACGGACACGGACGCCACGTAGCCGCCGCCCGGTGAGGTGACGGGGTACTGGAACCCACCGTGGTAGGCGAACCGGCGGGTGCGCGGGTCGCGCACGTAGGACGGCGTGCCGCTGGTCTTATCGCGGCCGTCGACGTAGCTGGAGACCGACACGGGGTCGGCGGGGTTCTCGTGCAGGGTGATCCCGGTGCCGGGGATGCGGACCTCGGAGGTCGATGTCAGCGGCATCCTGCCGCCCCTGGGCGCGGGAGCCGCCGGCGGGGCCGGGCCCGTACGGGTGAGCAGGACGCCCGCCGTGACCGCGAGCGCCACCGCGCAGGCCGCGGCGGCCAGGACGACCGGCCACCGGCGGCGGCGCGCGGGCGGGGCGGCCGACTCCTGGCCCTTCGCCAGCAGCCGCACCTCGGGCACCGGATGGCCGAGCAGGGTCAGCAGCGCCTGTGTCGCGGTGGGACGCGCCGCCGGGTCCTTGGCCAGGCAGCGCGCGACCAGTTCGCGCAGCTCGCCGTCGAGTGCGCCGAGGTCCGGTTCGGCGTGCAGGATGCCACTGATCACCGCCGGCAGGTCGCCCGCCCCGAACGGCGGGCGGCCGGTCGCCGCGCACACGATCGTGGACCCCCAGGCGAACAGGTCGGCGGGCGGCCCCGAGGGCAGCCCGGCGAACTGCTCGGGCGCCATGAACGGCGGGGTGCCGAGCAGGTCCTCGCCGGTCCGTTCGGCCGCGTCCAGCGCGCGCGAGATGCCGAAGTCGATCACCCGCGGGCCGTCCCTGCTGAGCAGCACGTTCCCCGGCTTGAAGTCCTGGTGCACCACCCCGGCCTGGTGGATGGCGGCCAGCGCGGTGAGCGTGCCGATCGCCACGCGGCGCAGCTCGGCCCCGCCCAGCGGCCCGCGTTCCTTGATCACCTGCGCCAGGCTGGGCCCGTCCACGAACTCGCTCACGATGTACGGCACGCCGTCCGACTCGCCGGTGTCCAGCACCTGGGCCGTGCAGAACGCCTTCACCCTGCGGGCGAGCCCGATCTCGGCGGCCCACGCGCCGCGGGCGTCGCCGTCCGCCAGGCCCGCCTGGATCAGCTTGATCGCCACCCGCTCGCCGTCCGGCCCCTCGCCGAGCAGGACGACCCCCTGCCCGCCCTGCCCGAGCCTGCCGGTGATCGTGTACCCGCCGACCGCCGCCGGGTCACCGGGCCGGGGCGGGGCGGCGGCCATCAGCGCGCCACGCGGGCGAACTGCAGCGCCGCCTTCAGCGGATGCACGTCGGCGAGCACCCGTTTGGTCGCCCCGACGAAGTCGATGACCTTGACCTGGTCCGCGTTCTTCTTGCCCTTCACCGGGTCCTGGACCAGCAGGTGGTTCTCGTTGAACCAGCCGAGGAGCTGCTGCCCGTCCGGGCCGGTCCGCACGGTGGCCCTGCGGTCGCCGGTCTTGGTGTCCCAGACGCAGTAGTTCTTCTCATCAGGGCAGACCGTGACGAACCGCTCGCCCGACGGGGAGAACCAGTCCCGGGAGCGGGGTTTGCCCACCCAGTGGAAGGACTTGGTGACCTGCCCGGACAGGTTGTAGTACTCCATCCCGACGGCCTTGCCGTCGTGGTAGCCGCGGGCGACCGTGCCGTCCGGCGTGAAGGTGAAGGCCAGCGCGGCGTCGTCGGTGTATTCGGCCTCGACCTGGGTGGCGGTCCTGGTGCGCACGTCGATGAGCACGAAACCGGTGATCCGCTGCGGCTCGTGGTCGTCGTGAATCGACAGCAGCACCTTGGAGCCGTCCCTGGACCACACCGGGAACATCGTCTTCAGCGGCTTCTTGACGGTGGACACGGTGAACTGCTCGCCGGTGTCCGGGCGGAGGAACCGCACCTGGTCGGTGTCGGAGTCGCGGAACTTGAGCCAGGGGTTGAGCACCACCCAGGTGCCGTCCGGCGACACCTGGGGCTCCTCGCCGGTGCCGACCTGCTTGAAGGCCCCGGACCTGTCCCTGACATAGCTGCCGAACGGGCTGGACACCTCCAGGTACGCCTGGAGGCGGAGCGGATCGTTGGGGTGCTCGTGCAGGGTGGCCTGGGCCCGGTCCAGCTTGAGGTCACTGGCGGCCTTGCCCTCCACCTTCTCCAGCGGGGCGGCCGTGGAACCGGGGGTGACCGGCGGCCGGGCGGTGATCACCGGGGGCTGCGGGGTGGCCGTCGAGGTCGTCTCGCCGTCCGCGACGGCCTGGCCGCGCTCGCCGGGGACCAGGAAGTAGACGCCGGTGCCCGCGATGAGCGCCCCCGCCAGGAACGCCGCCCCGGCCGTGAGGACGCCGCGGCCCCTGCCGACCGGCCGGGTCGTGCCGTCCTGCCGCGACGGGGGCGTGGCCACCGACACCTGGGAGGTGAGCACGCTCGGCTCGCCCACCAGGCGCAGCAGCGCGTCACCGGCCGCGGGCCGCCTGGCCGGGTCCTTGGCCAGGCAGGCGGTGATCAGGCCGTGCAGCTCGCCCAGGTCCGGGAGCTCGGGCTCGTCGTTGACGATCCGGTTGACCGTACCGGCCATCGTGCCGCCGTCGAACGGCGAGCGGCCGGAGGCGGCCGCCGCCATGGTCGCCGCCCAGGAGAAGACGTCGGCCGCGGCGCTGGGCGGGCCTCCGCTCAGCCGTTCCGGCGCGGTGTAGGCGGGCAGCTCCACCCTGCGGGTCGCCCCGGTCTCGGTCGAGGTCACCGCCCTGGCCACGCCGAAGTTGATCACCCGGGGGCCGTCCGGGCCGAGCACCACGTTGCCCGGCCGCAGGTCGCCGTGGACCAGCCCGGCCTGGTGGATCGCGACCAGCGCGGTCATCGTGCCCACCGCCAGCCGGTGCAGGCCCACCCCGGTCACCAGGCCGCCCGACTCGGCCAGCGTGGGCCCGTCGATGTACTCGCTGACCACGAACAGCCGGTCGCCGTGGACGCCGGTGGCGAGGACGCGGGCCGTGTAGAAGGCGGAGAACCCCTGGAGGGGCGCGATCGCCCGGTGGAAGCGCTCGCGGTCCACGTCCGGGAGGAGCAGCTTCACCACGACCCGCTCGCCCGTGCGCGCCTGGGCGGCGAACACGTCGTCGCCCAGGCGTCCGGTCAGCCGGTGGCCGCCGACCTCGGCGGGGTCGCCCGGCCGTAGCGCGCTGATCTCCGGCATCGGAATTCCTCCCAATCCGCCCGTAGATCACCAATTATGGGGCTAAGGCGACCCGTGTCGTAGACCCGGAAGGTGACCGAGAGAAATCCGCGGGGCGACCGGGGGTCAGCGCTCCAGATCCTGCTCCCTGCCGAACTCCAGGCCCAGGTCAGGACCCTGCTCGGGGCCCTGCTCACGACCGCGCTCCCGGCCCTGCTCCCAGCCGTTTTGCGGACCCTGCTGCTCGCGGGCCTCCTCGTTGCCCAGCTCCACGATGATGTCGTTGCCGTCGCGGTTACCACGGCCGTCGTCGTCGTCGGACTCGACCTTCTTCTTGGGCGCGCAGCCCGAGCCGCAGCCGCCGAAGCGCGAGGAGTTGATCGGCTCGAAGGAGGTCTTCGGCGTGCCCTTGAGCGCGGCGATCATCGTGTCCTTCCAGATCGGGCCGGGGATGGTGGCCCCGAAGACCGAGCCGTAGTACCTGCCGCCGATGGTCACGCCGTTCAGCTTGTGGGTGACCGCGCCGCGCGGGTCGCCGATGCTGACCGCTCCGGCCAGGTCGGGGGTGGTGCCGGCGAACCAGGCGGTGGACTGGCTGTCGGTGGTGCCGGTCTTGCCCGCCGCGTCGCGGCCGATGCCGCCCACGCCGCGCATGGTGCCCTTGGTGAAGACGCCCTCCAGCACATGGGCTGCGGCGTCGGCCACCTCGGCGTCGATGGCCTGACGGCACTTCGGCTTGTACTTCTCGACCTTGCCGTACCTGTCGGTGATCTGGCTGATCGCCATCGGCTCGCAGTACTTGCCGCGGGCGCCGAGCACCGCGAAGGCGTTGGCGACGGTCAGCGGGTCCATCTCGTTCACGCCGAGCGTGAAGACCGGGACCTCGACCAAGTCCAGCCCGTCGGAGCGCTTGATGCCCATCGACTTGGCCGTCTTGACCACGTCGCACAGGCCGACCCGCTGCTCAAGGGCCATGAAGAAGGTGTTGACCGATCCCCACGTGCCGGTCTGCAAGGTCCGGAAGCCGGGGGCGCCCTCGTCGTTGGTCACGGTGTGGCTGGGGTCGCCGACGCTCTCGCCCTTGCAGTTCTTGAAGCCGGAGTAGCCGGAGCTGAACCCGGCTCCCGCGGTCAGCCCGTCGTTCACCTTCATGCCCTCTTTCAGGGCGGTGACCAGGGTGAACATCTTGAACGTGGACCCGGCCTGAAAGCCCGTGCCGCCGCCGTGCTCGGCGTCGGCGACCACGTTGTAGGACATCTCCTTCTTGCGCTTGGAGTTGCCGTACGCGCGGCTGGAGGCCAGCGCCTTGATCTGCCCGGTGCCCGGCTCGACCAGGGCCTCGGAGGCCATCGCGTAGTCGGTGGGCGAGACCCGCTTCTTGATCGCCTTGTCGGCCGCGGCCTGCATCTTGGGGCTGATCGTGGTCTTGATGGTGAGGCCGCCGCGGTTGAGGAACTCCAGCCGGGCCTTGGGGGTCTTGCCGAAGTCGCGGTTTCTCAGGATGTCCTGCCGGACGTACATGCAGAAGTAGGGGTATTCGCTGTTCTCGCAACCGCCGGGCAGCGGGGTGCCCTTGTATCCCAGCTTCTCCGCCTTGGCCTCGGCGGCGTCGGCCTTGCTGATCTTCCCCAGCTCGGCCATCCGGTCCAGCACGATGTTGCGCCGGTGGAGCAGCGCCTCGCGGAACTTCTTGCCGCGGTTGGGGTCGGTCGCGTTGGGGTCCTGTACGGCTCCCGCCAGCGTCGCCGCCTGGGCCAGCGTCAGCTCCGACGCCTTGACGCCGAAGAACCGCTTGGCCGCCGCCTCCACGCCGTTGGCGCTCGCGCCGAAGTAGGCGATGTTCAGGTACTTCTCCAGGATCTGGTCCTTGGAGTACTTCTTCTCGATCGCCATCGCGTAGCGCAGCTCGTTGAGCTTGCGGGCGTAGCTGGCCTCGATCGCCTTCTGCTGTTCCTTCTTGGAGTCGGCCTGGTTGAGCAGCACCTGCTTGACGTACTGCTGGGTGATGCTCGAACCGCCCTGGCTGACCCCGCCGGAGTGAAGGTTGGTGGCGAGGGCCCGGATCGTGCCCTCGATGTCGATGGGGCCGTGCTGGTAGAAGCGGTAGTCCTCGATGGAGATGATCGCCGTCTTCATGATGTCGGCGATCTGGTCGAACGGGACGACCTCGCGGTACTCCTCGTAGAACTGCGCGATCTGCTTGCCGTTGGCGTCAAGGATCGTCGTGCGCTCGGCGAGCGGCGGTTCCTTGAGGTCTTCCGGATTGAGGTTGAGCTCGTCCTTGACCGAGATGACGCCCAGTCCCACGCCGCCTACGGCGGGCAGGGCGATCCCGGCGACGAGAACTCCGGCGGCGACTCCCATTCCGGCCAGAGCTACGATCTTGGAGCCGGACCCGGCCAGACTCATCCCCCGTTTCGACATGTGACTAGATTATGGGGTATTCGTGGGGGCCTTGAGACCGGATTGGCGTACCAGGACTGAGGCGGTCCGGCTGCACATTGGTGACTCTGCGCGCCGTAACACTTACTGTGCCCGAATGGCTACAGAGGGTAATAATCGAGGAAACGCACTGCCCAGAGAAAGGGAACCCCATGCGTTTCTCGCGCAGGATCATCGCGGTCGCCTTCGCCGGCGGCCTGACCGCCGTGGCGCTCGCCACCCCCGCCGCCGCCACGCTCGAACCCGCGCCCGCCCCCGCTCCGGCCCCGGCGCCCGCGCCCGCCGTCTACTGCTCCAACACCAACCTCATCGGCAACGTGATCAACCTCGACCTGCCGATCCTCGGCTCGCAGCCACAGGGAAGCTGCAACAACAGCTGACCTGAGCGGCGACGCGTCGCGGAGACCCTCGCGGGGGTCTCCGCGACGCGCGTTACCGCAACGTTCAGAACAGCCCGGCGGGCAGTGTCACGGGGCCCGTGGCGGTGTGGACGGTGAGGGCCCCATCCGGGCCGGGGGTGACCTCGGGGTCGCCGGGGCCGGGCACGATCAGGGTCAGCAGGCGGGAGGCGGCGGGCGAGACCACGGTCACCGCCTCCGCCCTGCGCAGATAGCCGGTGCAGACCGTGCCCTGCCGTACGGACTGGCCCGGCACGGGGGCGTGGTCCGGCGGGCGGAACTGCAGGAGGGTGACGCGCCGGTCATCCGCGGCGAGCGTCACCCGGCCCTCGGCGGTGGCGGCGACGCGCAGCGCGGGGGCGAAGTGCCACAGGTCGCGCAGCGTCCATCCATCGGGCACCTCGTCGAGCACCGCCATCAGGTCCGGGCCGTGGTTCACGAGGACCGTGCGGGTGCGCCGCACGCCGTACGCGTCGTCGGAGAGCCGGTGGCACTGCCTGGACGGCCCGATGGCGGAGGCGTCCAGCGAGGTCGCCGTGCCCGGCCGGAACGCGGCCCGCTGCACGATCGGCACGCTGTGCGCCTCGGGGGAGAGCGTCCACTGCCTGAACTCAGTCCGCTCATAGGAGTCGAACCCCGCCTCGACCAGTACGTCGTGCCCGCCCGCGTGGTAGGTGACGCCGAGATGGTCCTCATGGCCGTGCAGCCGCCGCCCCGGGCCGAACCGGATCGAGTAGTACGCGGCCTGCGGGTCGTCCCACGCCGTGCGGCCGAACACGTAACCGGCGTCGAACACCCGCACCGTGGACGTCTGCGCGGCGGCGAACCGGGGCGGGCGGGTGTCGGCGGGGCTGTCGCCGAGGGGCGCGAGCCGTCCGTCCGGCTGGGTGGCGTGCGCGATGTAGTGCGCGAGGGCCGCGCGGCGTGCGGCGAGCCGGGCGGGCACCTCCTGGCCGCAGTTCTCGATGAGCCGCAGCGCCACGCCCAGCCGCCGGTGCACGTACAGCCCGTAGCGGGGGGCCTGCTCGTGCAGCGCGCCCTGCTCGTCGATGGCCAGCTCGGCCGAGGCCGTCATGCGGTCGATCGCCAGCCGGGTCCGGGCCGTGTCGCCCAGCCGCCGCCCGATCAGCAGCAGCGCGATGTCCTGGTCCAGGCCGTGGTTGTGGCCCTCGCGGTACAGGGCGGGGTCGGCGAGCACGTCGGCGTGCTCGGCGAGGGAGGCGGCCAGCCACGGATCGAGGACGTGGGCGCTCAGCGCCACCAGCGCCGGGCCGCGCAGCGCGACCGCGTGCTCGGCCCAGGCCCACTCGCTGACCCGCGCGCCGCCGCGCGGGTTGCCGCTCGCCCAGTCGCGGGCGATGTCGGTGGCGCATTCCAGGTGGCCGCGTTCGCCGGACCGCTCGTACGCGACGACCAGGCGTCCCATCCACCGCAGCGTGTGCAGGTTGAGCGCCCAGGACCGGTTCCGGTACGGGTCGAAACGCCAGTCGATGCCCCCACTAGGGGTGCGGCCCAGTTCGGCGGGCGGCTGTCCGGCGAAGGCGACCACCCCGCGCGCCACCGCGTCGGCGTCGGCCCCGGGGAACAGGCCGGCGAGCCGGTCGGCGGTGATGTCCGGGGGCGGCGGGTCCAGCGGGCGGCGGCCGGGCTCGGGCTTTCTGCGGGCATGCCAGAACAAGCGCTTGCTCCAATTCGGGCGACGGCCGAGCGCACGGCCGTGCTGGGGGAAGATGCCGGTTCAGCCGGTCAGGACGGCGAAGGCTTGGCCGGGACCCGTGGCGGGGACGGTTCGCTGGTGGTCCAGCCTGCTGAAAGGACGAGTTCGGAGCGCTTCTCCTCGCCCGGCCCCTGATCCGTGGAGGAAAGGACCTGAGAGGTGCGCGGGTCGATGATCAGCGTTCGTAGTACCGGCGCGTCCGAACGCCGCACGGTGAAGGAGAACCCGGCCCCGGGCCGGCCCCGCTCGTCGGCGCTGTCGCCGAGGTACCGCACCTCCGCCAGCCCGGCGAGCAACCGGTAGGCGGCGGCGCGCACGCCGGGCGGGGAGGGCTTGCTCCACAGCAGCCCGCACAGCGCGTCGGCGAACAGGCCCTCGGGCGCGTCCGCGGGCAGCATGCCGCGCACCCGGCGCTCCAGATCGGCCGGGTCGCCGGGCAGCCGCAGGATCTGCGCCACGGTGAGGTCGCGCCCGGCGATGCTGAACGGCGCGCGGCCGGTGACCTGGGCCAGGCCGCCCTTGCCCGGCGAGGTGTTCAGCGCCACGCCGTGCCAGGTGGACGGCGAGCCGTCCCGGCGCCAGGCGGCCTCGTCGGCGGGCGACCTGGGGCGGATGCCGAGGTCGCGCTCGCCCCGCCAGTGGCGGCCGTCCTCGGTGGCCCACTGCTCGTTCAGCCGCTCGCTGACGAGCTGGTGACCTCCGATCCGCCGGATATCGCTGCGGAGCCTGCTGACGTGCCAGTAGGCCCCGGCGGGCTTGCCCGGAACGGCCGCGGCGGCGGTCGCGGCGGCCAGCAGCACCGAGCGCCCGGTCAAGGTGGCGGCGGGCGTGGACGGCACGGTGCTCACCACGACGGCCACCGCGGTGGCGGTGGCGGCGGCCACGGCCAGGATCCAGGGCAGCCGGGCGCGGCGGCGGCGCTCGTCGTCCAGCCTCGCGCGCACCCGGGCGGCGGCGGAGGGGCGGGGCGGCGGCGGCTCGCCGTACAGCTCCCGCAACTCGCGCAGTTCCGGCAGGTCCTCGTGCGGTTCACCCATGCCCGGCCTCCGTGACGAGCATCGGATTGACAGGGCCCAGCGAATCGCGCAGCTTGCGCCTGGCCCGGCTCAGCCGGGAGCCGACCGTGCCGTAGGGGATGCCGAGCGCCGCCGCGATCTCCTCATGGCTCAGCCCAGCGAGCGCGACGAGCAGCAGCACGTCGCGGTCGCGCCGGTCGAGCGCCGCGACCGCCGCCGCCAGGCTGGGCCGCAGGCTCTGCGCGCTCACCTGTACCGCGACCCGCTCCTCGTGCCCCGGCGCGTCCGGATCGACGCCGTGCCGGGCCAGCGCCCGCAGCGTGCGCACCTCCAGCCGCCGCTGCCGGCCGATCAGGTTGGTCGCGATGCCGTACAGCCAGGACCGGACCGTCGCCCGCGCCGGGTCGTAGGAGGCCCGCTTGCGGAACGCCACGAGGAACGTCTCCGCCACCACGTCTTCCGCGCTGTCCGGGCCGAGCCGCTGGGCGGCGTAGCGGTGGATCTCCGCGAAGAAGGCGTCGAAGACCTCGGAGAACCGGTCGGCGTCGGCCAGCGGGCGCGCCGCGGCCTCCCCGCCCGCGGCAGGGCCCGCCCACGAGATCGCGGTCACGCCGGTCTCCACCGGGTAGATCTTCCCCTCATGTACTGCCTTTCGCGATGCGGGAACGTCGGACACTCCTTACTCTCCCGATCCCGCGGTTCACTTTCACGCCGCCCGGAGGGCCATCTCCGGTCTGGTGGAGTTCGTGGTATTTGGGCGGTTCGGTACAGGACCGTCGGCATGTTACTGGGGCGGGGGATGCGGCATGATGGGCGCAGCCTGGCGCGAGCGGGAACGAGGCTCACCTTGATCACTTCTACGACGGGCCCGCGGCCCGCTGACTTCAACGACGTCCGGGCGACCAACCTCGCGGTGGTCTTGAGGTTCGTCCGGGAGAACGCGCCGTGCTCGCGGGCCGACATCGCCGCCTCGACCGGGTTGAACAAGGCGACCGTCTCCAGCCTGGTGGCCGATCTGATCGAGCGGCGGCTGGTACGCGAGACCGGGCTCACGGAGAACCGCGTCGGGCGCCCGGCGACGATGCTCGTGCTGGACGGCTCGCCGTACGCGGCGGCCGGGATCGAGGTGAACGTCGACGGCCTGACCGTGGTGGCGGTCGATCTGTCCGGACGTCAGGTGCTGACCTTACGCAAGTCCTTTCCCGGTGTGGGCGCGTCGGCGAGTCAGGCGGTGGCCGCGGTGGCGGCGCTGGCCCGTCGTACGGTCAACCGGATGGTCAGGGAGGAGCGGCGGGTCCTCGGGCTGGTCGTGGCCGTTCCCGGGCTGGTGGGCGTGGAGGGCAGGGTGCGCTTCGCGCCCAACCTGAACTGGCATGACGTGGACCTGGCGCACGACCTCGCGGCGGCGCTGCGCGACCCGGAGTTCCCCATCCAGGTGGACAACGACGCCAATCTCGGCGCGCTGGCCGAGCACCGCTTCGGCCCGTACGGCGGCGCGGGCAACCTGGTCTACCTCACCGGCGAGGTCGGCGTCGGCGCGGGGGTGATCGTGGACGGCCGGCTGCTGCGCGGCGGCCAGGGGTTCAGCGGCGAACTCGGCCACGTACAGGTCGATCCGGCGGGCCCGCGGTGCGGCTGCGGGCGGCTCGGCTGCCTGGAGGCGGTCGCCGGGATCGGCGCGGTGTTCGGCCGGTTCTCCGACGGCGGCCCGACGGTGTCTCCGGCGGTGGTGGCGCCGGAGATCGACGAGGTGGTGCGGCTGGCCCGCGCGGGCGACCGGGCCACCCTCGCGGTGCTCGCCGACATCGGCGGCAGCCTGGGCAAGGGCGTGGCGATCCTGGCCAACCTGCTCAACCCGCAGGCCGTGGTGCTCGGCGGTCACTACGTGCCGCTCGCGCCCTGGCTCATCCCGGCGGCCGAGGCCGAGGCGCGCGTCCGCACGATCGCCCCGGACGCCGGCGGCTGCCGGATCGTGGCCTCCACCCTCGGGTACGGCGCGGCGGCGCTCGGCGGCGCGGCCCGCGTGCTGGACTCCATCGAGTCCGGCCGCCTCCCCGCCCGCCCCTGAGTCACGCCTTCAGGAGCCGTCGTCCGTCGCGCGTGGCGTCGATGGGCGGCGGCCTCCGGGCTTGCGCGCGGGCGGGCGCTGGGGAGCGGTGTCGCGGGCGCCCGCCACCAGCGTGTCGCCGGACGGAGGGTCCTCCGGCGGCTTGGCGGTGGACGGCCGGGGCTTCGGGGCACGGGCGGGGCCGCCGGACTCCGCGGAAGAGGGCTCGGCCGCCTTGTCCTTTTCCTCGCCGGGCGCGGCGGTCACGGCGGGCGCGGGGTCGGCCTCGCGCCAGGAGGCCAGTACGTGGTCCGCCTCGGCGTCGGCGGCGAAGTCGTCGGCCTCCTCCGCCTCGCGGCGCTTGATCACCACCATGTGATCGACCGACAGCCGCCCGGCCCCGCCCACCGACAGCAGGATCGAGGCCGCGCCCAGCGCGATGATCAGATCGACGTCGCCGGTCAGCGGCAGGCTCTGGTCGCCGCTCGCGATCACGAACACGGCCAGCGCCTCGGCGAACAGCAGCAGCCCGCACGGCCCCACCACGAGGCCCGCGACCAGCAGCGCCCCGCCGATCAGCTCGGTCAGCATGGTCACCGCCGCCCACACCTGCGGGGCCGGGGCCTGGAGCGTGGCGAACTGCCCCGCCGTAGCGGTCAGCCCGGCCTCCAGCTTGTGCCAGCCGGTGGCGAAGAATATGCCGCCCACGCCCAGCCTGGCGGCGAGCGAGGCGAGGTCGTGGAGAGTACGGTGCACGTCACTCATCTTTCCCCGCCCTGTCGTGGTTGCCCATAACCGACTGCCCTCCCGGGGGGTGGTCCGAACATCACGAGGGGTCGTCGTCCGGTGGCCTGCGGGGCGCGAGGACCGCGGCGGCCAGCGCCGTACAGGCGAGCAGCGCGATGCTGACGCCGATCGCCGAGTGCAGCGCCCCGACGAACGCCTCGCGCGCCGCCTTCAGCAGCGCGCGGCCGGCCGTGCCGCCGATCTGCTCGGCGACGTGGGCGGCGGCGGCCAGCGACTGGCGGGCCTGGGCGGTGGCCGCCGCGGACACGCCCGCGAGGCCGGGGACGGCGGGCGCGTACACGACGGTGGTGATCGTGCCGAGCACCGCGATGCCGAGCCCCGCGCCCAGCTCGTACGCGGTCTCCTCGATCGCCGCCGCGCCGCCCGCGCGGGATTCGGGGGCCGCGGCCATGATCGTGTCGGAGGCCGCCAGCAGCGCCACCTCCACGCCGAAGCCGATGCCCGCGAAGCACAGCGTCAGCAGCACCGGGTGGCTCTCGGTGCCCCACCACAGGGTCGGCGCGAGGGACAGCGCGGTGAGCGCCAGCCCGCCGCCCATGGTCGCCCGCAGCCCGCAGCGGCGCAGCAGGCGGGCGGCGGAGAGGCCGCCCACGACGGCGGCGACCATCAGCGGCAGCATCCGCACGGCGGCGGTCAGCGGGCTGTCGCCCAGCACCAGCTGGAGGTACTGGGCGAGCATCAGCTCCAGCCCGACCAGCGCGAACACGGCCAGCAGCACGGTGGCCACGCCGGTGGAGAAGCCCCTGCGGGCGAACAGCTCCACGTCGAGCAGCGGGTGGGCCAGCCGCCGCTGCCTGCGCACGAACACGGCCAGCAGGCCCGCCCCGGCGGCGAAGATCGCCAGCGCGGGACCCACGCCGAGCACGTGCCCTGAGCCCGCCTCCTTCAGGCCGAAGGCCAGCGCCAGGATGCCCAGCACGGAGAGCGCGGCGCTGGGCGCGTCCCAGCGGTGGCGGGTGGCGTCCGCGCCGGTGGACTCGGGCAGCAGCCGGGCGGCGGCGGGCAGCAGTACCAGCAGGATCGGTACGTTGATCAGGAACACCGCGCCCCACCAGGCGTGCTCCACCAGCACGCCGCCGATCAGCGGGCCGACCGCCGCCCCGCCCGCCGCGACCGCGCTCCACACGCCGAGGGCGAACGCCCGCTCCCTGCGGTCGGTGAACACCTCACGGATGATGGACAGCGTGGCGGGCATGATCATCGCGCCGCCCACGCCGAGCAGTGCCCTGGCGATGATCAGCACGGCCGGAGATCCCGCCGCGGCCGCGGCCGCCGAGGCGATCCCGAACACCGCGTAACCGGCCAGGACGAGCCTGCGCCTGCCGTACCGGTCGCCGAGGGTGCCGAAGGTGATCAGCAGTGGCGCGACCACCAGGGAGTAGACGTCGATGATCCAGAGGAGTTCGATCGCGGTGGGTTCGAGGGCGGCAGTGAGCGCGGGGACCGCGATGTGCAGGACGGTGGCGTCCACCGCGATCAGCAGCAGGCTGAAGCACAGCAGCGCGAGCACCGCCCACCGGCTCACCCGGCGGCGGCGCATGCCGCTCCCGGCCCGCTGAACCTGGGAGTCGGCGACCATCCCGAACGTGATCATGGCCGCTCAGGGGGACCCGGCCCGCACGAACATGCGTGGCAGCTTAGGCCATCGCACCCCGCCCGGGGGCGGGCATCGAAGGATGTGTCATGTGGTATGCGGATCGGATACGCCAATCCCCACAGATGCGGACAAGGTGTGATCTAGAAGCGACTACCTCTCTAGAGAGATACAGCCATGTGTCGGGGACCTAGGCAAACGGTGATCTCACACGGACCATTGCGATCGTGGACAGGGACCGCGAGCAGACGGCCCGGCCGCCCCGACCGGGGCCTGTCGCCGCATGGGTCCCCCGCAATCCCGACAATCCGCGCGAGTGGTGTGTTTCAGCGGTCGCGCGGCTGAACGCGGGGGAGCCGGACTCCGCGCTGGAGGCGGCCCGGCAGGCGCTGGCCCGCGACCAGCGGCTGGAATGGGCGCATCGCATCGAGAGCCTGGCGCTGGAACGCCTCGGACATGACCAGGAGGCGGTGGAGTCGGCCGAGCGGGCCGTGCTGCTGGCGCCGGGGTCGTGGCCCGCCCGGCTGCGTTCGGCGTCGGCCCTGCGCCGGATCCCCGGACGCAGGCGCGAGGCGTGGGACGAGGCGGCCAAGGCGCTCTGGTTCGCCCCCGAGGAGCCCGACGTCCGCGTACTCACCGGGGACCTGGCCCTGCTCAGGGGCGAGCACGGGCGGGCGGCCGCCGCGTACCGGGCGGCGCTGCGCGAGGCCCCCGGGCATCCGGCGGCGCGGATCAACCTCGGGCTGACCCTGCTGCGCTGGGAACGCCCGCGCGGCCACCACGACGACGACTGGCCGGTCGATCCCCGGGAGACCGGCCGGGCACGGCGGGCGCTGGAGGTGTGGTCCAGGCAGGTACGCGCGCTGCTCGCCCTGGCCCTGGCGGCGGCGATGGCGGTCGCCGCGCCGACCGGCCTGCGCGCCGAGGCCCGAGCCGGCGGGCTGCTGGTGCTCGTGATCGTCGCGGCGCTCACCCTGCGGCAGGCCCGCAGGATACGGACCTGGAGATACGTGCCGGGGATGCTCGGGCGCGACCTGTGGTTCGGCGTGGCGGTGGGCGTGACGCCGCTGGTGGTGCTCGCGTACGCGGTCGCCGTCGCCGCACTGCCCGCCGAGACCCCCGGCGTGGTGTGGGCGGGGTCGGCCGGGCTGGTGCTCGGCAACGCGCCCGCCCTGGCGGTGGTCCGCGTACTGGCCGAAGGGTGGCGGGGCAGGCCCGTACGCGCGCTCGCGGAGTTCGCCGCCGCGCTGCCCGAGCGCACCGCCAGGCGCGACGCCGCCGTGGCGATCTGGATCCTGGCGGTCCGCGCCTGGTCGGTCACGCTGGTGCTGGCGGGGGTGGCGGCGGGCGCCGGACGGCCGTACGCCGGGCTCGGCGCGCTGCTCGTGCCGCTCGCGCTGGCGCGGATCAGGCGGTCCGCCGGACTATCCGGCCGTACGCGGACCGTCCTCGCCGCCGACCCCTCCCTCGGTGTGGCCCTGGCCCTGCTCCTCGTGGCCTGCCTGGGGCTGTCGGCCGCGGTCCTGCCCGTACCGGTCGCGGTGTGGGGCTGGCGAACCGGCCTGGCCGCGCTGCTCGCCATGGCGCTGGTGTTCGCGCTACGCGCGGTACGGGCCTGGTGGCGCGGCTCCCCGGGTCCGTGGCGGCCCTCCCTGGTCATGTGCGAGGGCTGCGGGACGTGGCCCCCCGCCGACGTCCGTCCCGGCGTGGGCCTGAGCCAGGAGGTACGACGGGCGTTCACCTCCTCCCGCGGCGTGGTCCTCGCCTACACCGACGCGAGCGGCCCCCGCGCCCTGGCCGTCGGGGCCGTGGCCTCGGTCGGCCCCGCGGGCGAACTCCGGCTGATCGCCGCCGACGAGGCCTGGCAGGCCGCCGAGCGCGACCCCAAGGTGGCGGTCTTCGTGACCGATCCGATGGAACGCCGGTTCTGGGCGGAGGTGCGCGGGATAGCCCTCGGTGACCCCGAGGCCGAGGTGCTGCGGGTGACGCCGAAGGAAGTCGTCATCGGCGAATACCCGGGCCGCCATCAGGGAAGGCACCATGGTGACCGGCCGGGCCGCGCCTGACCGGCACCAGGCATTCCTCCGAGCGATTCACCAGGCGAGCCCGTGAGACGACGGGCCGGGCCGGGCACCGGCGTCCGGCCGGCTCTGTAGCACGCGGCCCGCCACGGCGAAACGCCGGGCGACGCAGGCGCCCAAATGTCGCTCCCGTGCGGTATAACCGGGGGCGGACCGGGGAGGCGTGATGCGGGATTCCGGCAGGGCCCGGCCGACGGGGCGTGCAGCGGCCAGGGGTCTGTTCGAGCAGATCCGAGTTCGCTATTTCCAGATATCACCGGGCGTCCGGCGGGCGGGTTACGTCGTCGTGGCGATCGCCTCCGTCGGGGTCGCCATCGCGCTCGGCTGGCAGCTCGACAAGGCCCTCCTGCTGACCCTCATCGTGCTCGGCTTCCTCGCGCTCACCCTGCGCTTCCCCCGGGCGGCGGCCACGGCCCTGGTCGTGGCCGGATGGGCGATGCTGCTGCCGGTCTTCCAGAGCATGTTCGGCAGCCAGTCCTTCGCCCCCATGCTGATGATGCTGCTCGGCGGCGTCGTCGCGGGCGTCGCCCACCTGATCCGCTGGGTCCCCCCGTGGGCCACCGCGCTGGCCGCGCTGGTGGTGGCGGGCCTGCTGGCCGGGGCCCTGTTCCTGGCCTCCCCGATCGTCGCGCTGTGGGGGGCCTGGGCCGGGGCCGCCGTGGTGCTCGCCTACCGGTTCGCCGCCGCCCGCAGGGTCCGCGCCGCGCTCACCGCGGGCGAGGCCAAGCCGGTCCAGGCCCGCGCCCGCGACGGCGCCCCGCAGCAGGGCGCTGCCTCCGCCGAGGCCGCCGCGCCGCCGCCGATCTCGGTGGAAGACGCGCTGGGCGAGCTGGAGCGCATGATCGGACTGCTGCCGGTCAAGGAGCAGGTGCGCTCGATCGCCGCGTCCATCGAGGCGTCCAGGCTGCGCGCCGAGGCGGGCTACACCACCGAGCGGCCGATGCGCCACTTCGTCTTCGCGGGCCCGCCGGGCACCGGCAAGACCAGCGTGGCCCGCACCCTCGCCAAGATCTTCTACGCGTTCGGGCTGCTGGAGACGCCTTACGTGGTGGAGGCGCAGCGGGCCGACCTGGTGGGCGAATACCTCGGGGCGACCGCGATCAAGACCAACGAGCTGATCGACCGGGCGCTCGGCGGGGTGCTGTTCATCGACGAGGCGTACAGCCTGATGAACACCGGCGACGGGCAGGCCGACAGATTCGGTTCGGAGGCCGTCCAGACCCTGCTCAAGCGGGCCGAGGACGACCGCGACCGGCTGATCATCATCCTGGCCGGCTACGAGAAGGAGATGACCTCCTTCCTGTCGTCCAACCCCGGGCTGTCCTCCAGGTTCGCCACCAGGGTCAAGTTCCCCAGCTACAGCGCCGAGGAGCTGCTGGGCATCACCGAGGAGCTGCAGCGCGCCCGGGGCGACAGGCTCGCCGCCGACGCGCGTCCGGTGCTCGCCGGGCTGCTGTCCGACGTCGAGCGCCGCGGGCTGGTGGACGACCTGGGCAACGCCAGGTTCGCCCGCAGTCTGGTGGAGGCCGCCGCCCAGGCGCGCGACGTGCGGGTGGTGGGCGCGGGCGGCGCGCCGAGCGCCGACGACCTGGTGGTCACCGCGACCCCCGACGTGACCAAGGCGTTCGACGAGCTGACCGCGAGGTTCCGCGGGTTCGCGGCGATCCCCACCCTGGAGGAGGCGCTGGCCGACCTCGACCGGATGGCCGGGCTCGACCCGGTCAAACGGCAGGTACACGCCATCACCGCGCAGCTCCGAGTGGCGCGGATGCGCCAGGAACAGGGCCTGCCCACCCCGCCGCAGATGCGGCACTTCGTCTTCACCGGCCCGCCGGGCACCGGCAAGACCACGGTCGCCCGCATCCTGGGCCGCATCTTCGCCGCGCTCGGCCTGCTGGCCCGGCCCGACGTCGTGGAGGCACAGCGCGCCGACCTGGTGGGCCAGCACCTCGGGGCGACCGCGATCAAGACCAACGAGCTGGTCGACCGGGCGATCGGCGGGGTGCTGTTCATCGACGAGGCGTACAGCCTGATCAACACCGGCTACGCGGGCGGCGACGCCTTCGGCGCGGAGGCCGTGCAGACCCTGCTCAAGCGGGCCGAGGACGACCGCGACCGGCTGGTGATCGTGCTGGCCGGCTACGCCAGGGAGATGGACGCCTTCCTGTCCACCAACCCCGGCCTGGCCAGCCGGTTCAACCAGCGCGTCGGCTTCCCCTCCTACGCGCCCGACGAGCTGGCCGAGATCGCGGGCCTGCTGGCCGAACAGGCGGGCGACCGCTTCGACGAGGCGGCCGGGCGCGACCTGGCCGAGGTCTTCGCCTGGGTCTGCGGCGAGGGCCTGATCGACAACCTCGGCAACGGCCGCTTCGCCCGCTCGCTGTTCGAGCGCGCCGCCATGCGCCGCGACGTCCGCCTCGCCGCCCGCGGCGACACCGCCACCGCCGCCGACCTCACCACCATCACCAGCGACGACGTCCGCGCCGCAGTGGACGAACTCGCCGACCGCTGACCACGCGACGCCTGGGCGGTGACCGGCCGCCTTGGCCGTTGCCGGAGCGGGCCGCGATGCCCGGTTCGCCGCTCGCGGCCGAGGCGATGGGGCCGGCCCGGTCGTCGTTTCGGGCGGGCCGTGGCGTCCGGTTCCTCGCGAGTGCGGCCGACCTGGCCGTCATCACCGGCGATGACGTCCGATCGCTGGGATCTGGATGACGACCTGGGCGACGGCGCGTTCGCCTGATCGTCTGTCCGAGCCGGGCCGCGATGTCGGTTCGGCCGCTCACGGTGATCCCGTGGGTGCGGCCGATCTGACCACAAGCCGCGGTGGTGAGCCGGCCGATCGTTGACCGCGCGGCCTGTGCCGGGCTTGGTCGACGATCTGGGTGCTGGCCGGTTGAGTCGGTCGTTGTCCGGGCGGGCTGCGATGCGGCGCGGTGTGATGGCGTTCCGTCGGGTGGGGTGAACGGGAACGTTCGAATCGGGTGTCGCGCAGGTCGGCCACTTCGGCCGCGGGAAGGTCCCATCACTCCGCACGACGCCATCTGTGATGGCCGCCTGTGCCGACCTGGCCATCGTCACCAGGGGTGATGTCCGATCGATGGCCGCGCGGGGGCGCGGCGGAAACGATCGCTGTGCGGGCTGTTGTGATTACACTCTGTAGCGCAGCGGTGATCGGGGGCGAACGGTGGTTTCCGCCGGGCGGGTCATGCGCGCGTGACTTGGGAGGGGATTGTGGGAAAGATCCGGCACTTGCGGTCGGGAGGTGCCGTCGTGCTCGCCGTCGGCGCGCTGGCCGGTACCTCGGGCTGTGGCTCCGGTGGGGAGCGGACGGAGCAGGCCGTGCCCACGGTGGCCAGGCCGTCCGACATCAACCCGGTCCCGCGGGAGCGGGTCGCCGACGGCGGCGTACTGCGCTGGGGGATCGACGACTTCCCGCTCCAGTGGAACCGCAACCACGTGGACGGCAACCTGCCCGAGGTCGAGCTGGTCACCGACGCGCTGATGCCGGCGCCGTTCCGCTCCGACGAGCGGGCCGTGGTCACCCCCGACCCCGACTACGTGACCGAGGCCGCGCTCACCTCCACCCGGCCGCGGCAGGTGGTGACCCTGACCCTCAACCCGAAGGCGCGCTGGTCCGACGGCACCCCGATCACCTGGGCCGACTTCGAGGCCCAGTGGAAGGCGCTGGACGGCAGGGGCGACGGCCGCAGAGTCGCGTCCACCACCGGCTACCGGGACATCAAGAGCGTGGCCAAGGGACGCGACGACCACCAGGTGGTGATCACCTTCACCCGGCCGTTCGCCGACTGGCGCTCGCTGTTCACGCCGCTCTACCCCAAGGGCACCAACGCCGACCGCCAGGCGTTCGACCGGTCCTGGCTGAACGCGCTGCCGGTGACCGCGGGACCTTTCAAGTTCGGCGCGTTCGACCCGGCGGCCCGGACGGTGACCATCGTCCGCGACCCGGCCTGGTGGGGCCGGCCCGCCAAGCTCGACCGGATCGTCTTCCGCGCCATGCCGGCCGGCGCGCTGCCCGGCGCGTTCGCCGCGGGCGAGCTGGACATCGCCGACGTCGGCGCGTCCGCCCCCGCCTACAGCAAGGCCAAGAACGTCCCGGACGCGCGGGTCCGCCAGGCCGCGGGGCCCGACTTCCGGCACTTCACCTTCAATGGCGAGAGCCCGATCCTGTCCGACCCGGCCGTGCGCAGGGCCGTCGCGATGGGCATCGACCGCGCGGCCATCGCCCGCTCCGACCTGGCCGGTCTGGACTGGCCGGGCGAGCCGCTGGACAACCACTTCTTCATGCCCAGCCAGCGGGGCTACCGCGCCAACGCGGCCGAGATCGGCCGGCACGACCCGGCCGCGGCGCGGCGGGTGCTGGACCAGGCGGGCTGGCGGCTGCCCGCCCAGGCGGGCGGCCCGGCGCTGACCGCGCCCACCGTCAGGCAGAAGAACGGCAGGCCGCTCCGGCTGACCTTCCTGATCCCGCAGGGCCTTCAGCTCGGCCGGTCGGAGGGCGAGCTGGCGCAGGCCATGCTCAAGGAGATCGGCATCGAACTCACGCTGCGCGAGGTCCCCGGCGACGACTTCTTCGCGAAGTACGTGATCCCCGGCGACTACGACATCGCGCCCTTCTCCTACATCGGCACGCCGTACCCGCTGTCCAGCTCACAGGGGCTGTACGCCGACGGCGTGCGCGCCCCCGGCGGGCGTAAGCACTGGAACGCCAACCTAGGCCGCATCGGCGGTGCCGGGATCGACGCGGCCATGCGCAAGGCGAGCCGGGAGCTCGACCCCGCCGAGGCCCGCACGCTCACCAACCGGGCCGACGCGCTCATCTGGCGGCAGGTGAACGTCCTGCCGCTCTACCAGCGCCCCCAGAACGTCGCGGTGCGCTCGGGCCTGGCCAACGCGGGCGCGCGCGGCTTCCACGACCTGCGGTACGCCGACATCGGCTTCACCCGGCAGTAGTGCGGGCCCTGGCCGCCGGTCCGCCCGCCGACGCCGAGGCGATCTCGATCACCTCGACCGAGCGCTCGGGATCGTAGTAGGGGCGCAGCGGCGCGGTCGCGGGCCGGTGGCCGGGGCTGCGCTCCCACCGCTCGAACTCCTCGCGGCTCGCCCACTCGCTGGTCACCGCGAACGCCCCCGGGTCGCCCGGATAGCTCCACAGCTCGGTCGAGAGCAGCCCGGGCGTGCCCGCGATGGCCTCGGCGATGGCGTGGTAGCCGGAGGTCAGCGTGGCCTCGGCCTCCGGCGGCACGCGGTACCACAGCAGCACACGGATACGGCCGGTCACCAAACGACCTCCTCATGCCCGCACCGGGGCACGATCACGTGCCCCCGTCAACGTCGATGGTAGCTCCCGTCACGTAGCCGGCCAGGTCGCTGGCGAGGAACGCGACCACGTTGGCGACCTCCTCCGCCTGCCCGAGGCGGCCCAGGCTGATGATCGACTTGTAGTGGTCGGCCCGGCCCGCGGGGATGTCGATGGTCTGGATGACGCCCGGCTGGACCACGTTGATCCGGATGCCCTTGGGCCCCAGCTCCTTGCTCAGCGTGCGCGACAGCCCCACCAGGCCCGCCTTGGAGGCGGTGTAGTGGGCCCGCATCGGCAGCCCCACCGTGGCGACCCGCGAGCCGATCAGGACGACCGAGCCGCCCGCCGACAGCAGCGGCAGCGTCTCATGGACCACGGAGAAGGCGCCGGTGAGGTTGGTCTCCACGATCCGCCGCCACTCCTCGTGGGACAGGTCGGCGAACGCGACGTGCGAGATGGCGCCGGCGTTGTTGACCACCACGTCGAGCCCGCCGAGCCGGGCCCGGCACTCGGCGGCAAGGTGGGCGACCCGCTCGTGGTCGCTCACGTCGGCCTGGATCACATGGTGGTCGCCGCCGGTCAGCCGGAGGTCGCGCCGAATCGACTCGACGGCCTCCGACTCCTGCCGGTAGCAGGTGACGACGTCGGCGCCCGCCCCGGCGAGGGTCAGCGCGACGGCGCGGCCGATGCCCCGCGTCCCCCCCGTCACCAGCGCGCGCTTGCCGTCCAGTTTCAACTCCATGGGTCTCCTCCCGTGGTCGTCCGGTCCACGGTCATTGCCTATCAGCGCTGTCTACCTCCGCAGGGCCAGCGTCTCCACCACGCGACGGAGGGGGCGACCGGTACGGCGGCGGGAAGACGGCGGCCGATTCCGGCGGAACTCTGGCAGGGACGGCTCATGAGATTCGGCGACCACGGATCACGATCCTCAGCGGATCATCAGGCGGATCATTAGGAGGACGGATGATGGACACCGGGCCCCATCCAGGGCCACCGGTGCGGGCGGTGCTCGTCTTCACCGTTCGGCCGGCCGACACCGCGGAGTTCGAGCGGGCCTGGGCGGAGGTGGCCGACTGGGCCGGCCGGTGGCCCGGCTGCGTCCGTCAGACGCTGTGCCGGACCGACGCGGCCGAGCCCACGTACGTGATCACGTCGGACTGGGTGGACCGGGCGGCGTTCCGGGCGTTCGAGAGGAGTGAGGAACAGGACACGGTCACCGCCGGACTGCGGCGGCTGCGGCGTACGGCGCGCATGGAGCTGCACACGATGATCGCCGAGCGCAGCGCCTCCGGCCCCGTCCACGTCGCCTGACCGGGCCCCGCGGCCGGCGCCCGCACCGCGCCGGCCGCCCTTTCGTGGCGTGTCCGCGCAGTCGGGAGGCGAGTGGACCTTACGCGCTCTTTACTCTTCGCATACGGTCAGCAACAATGAGTTAGTGTACGTCGCCGGCGTGCACGACTCGGTGCTGAACGGGAGCCAGGGTGCCGTGATGGGAAGAGAGTGTTTCGGCGCCGCCGCCCTTGGGGCGCTGCTGGCGGTCGGCGCGTCCCTGGTGCTGCGCGCGATCGGGCGGGGCGGCGGGCGCGCGGCCGAGCAGGCGGGCGCTGACGCCGATACCGATGCCGACACGAATGCCGACACGAATGCCGACATCGATGCCGCCGTGCGGATCGACGCCGGAGCGGGCCCGGTGGCCGGCGCGGTGGCGGCCGAGGTGTTACGCGAGCGCCGCCGCATCGCCAGAGAGCTGCACGACACGGTGGGCCACGGCCTGCTGATGATCGC
Source organism: Spongiactinospora rosea (assembly GCF_003315795.1). Lineage (GTDB taxonomy): Bacteria > Actinomycetota > Actinomycetes > Streptosporangiales > Streptosporangiaceae > Spongiactinospora > Spongiactinospora rosea. Next base: position 410,684 of record NZ_QMEY01000004.1, on the reverse strand, counting down.
GATGCAGGCCCGCAGGCTGCCGCCCCTCGCGCCGCAGGCGCGCCCGGTGGCCGAGTCGATCGACGACATGGTCCGCGTCGTGCTCGCCGACATGCGCCGCACGGTGGGCGTGCTGCGCGGCGACCGCGCGCAGGCCGCGCCCGACCGCGCCGACCCGCTGTCGGCCCAGGTGGCAACGGTGGTCTCCCAGGTGCCCCACGACGAGCCGGGCGGTCCCGTCGAGCTGGCCATCTCCGGCGCCGAGCGCAGGCTGCCCGAGCCGGTCGAGGCCATCGCCCTGCGCGTGGTCAGGGAAGGGCTCACCAACGCGCTCAAGCACGGCGACGGCTCGACGGTCCGGGTGCGGCTCGGGTTCGGCGGCGACCGGCTTTCGGTGAGCGTGCGCAACGGCTGCGGGCGGCCCGCCGGCTACGTGCCGCGCGCGGCGGGCGGCCACGGGCTGGCCGGGCTGCGGGAAAGCGTGATCACCGAGGGCGGCGGGTTCGTCTGCGGCCCGCTCACCTCCGGCGGCTTCGTGGTGCAGGCCTGGCTGCCGGCCGAGGAGCAGGCCCTGCGGCAGGCGCGCGGGCACGCCAGACGATCCACAGAGACGGGGGAAGCTCATGAGATGTGTCCGTCTGCTCATTGTCGATGATCAGCCGCTGGTCCGCAGCGGGCTGCGGGCGACGTTCGAGGGGGTGCGCGATCTGTCGGTGGTCGGCGAGGCGGCCAACGGCGTGGAGGCGATCAGACAGGTCCGCGCGCTGCGCCCCGACGTCGTCCTGATGGATATCAACATGCCCCGGATGGGCGGCCTGGAGGCCACCAGGGAGATCTTCACCGCGCACGGCGGCCCGCCCGCCGCGGGCGGCGGAGCGGTCACCCGCGTGCTGATCCTGACGATGTACGACCAGGACGAAAACCTCTATGAGGCGCTGCGGGCCGGGGCGAGCGGCTTCGTCCTCAAGGACACCCCGACCGAGCAGCTCGTCGGCGCGGTCCGCACGGTGGCGGCGGGCGAGGCGCTGCTGTCGCCGTCGGTCACCCGGCGGCTGATCGAGGAGTTCGCCCGCAGGCCGGTGCTCTCGGCCTCGGCGGTGCCCGAGCTGATCGGGCTGACCGACCGGGAGGTCGACGTCTTCCGGCTGCTGGTGCGCGGCTACCGCAACGAGGACATGGCCCGCATGCTGCTGCTGGGCGAGAGCACGGTCAAGTCGCACGTCCAGCACCTCTACCAGAAGCTCGGCGTGCGCGACCGCGTGCAGGTCGTCATCTACGCGTATGAGCGCGGTCTCATCCAGCCGGGCCAGGGCTGGGACTCCCTCGATCAGACGATCGTGTCCACCGGAAAGGGGAGACGGGAGTTCATGTCGTCGGCGGGCGACAGGGCGGACGGGGCTGCCTAGCGTGGCCTGTGACCAGAGCGGTGTTCTGGCCGGTGTCCTGACCGGAGTCACCACTAGCCACGACTGGAGACAACCGTGACCGACCGGACCCTCATCGTCGATCGCTGGGAGCCCGATCCCGAGTCCGCACCTCCGCACGCCCCGGCGTCCGGGCTCGCGCCGCTGCCCGTGCCCCCGCCCGCACCGCCGCCCGAGCCCGTCCCCGAACCGCCGCCCGCCACGGGGCCGCGCGGCGGCGGCCCGGCCGAGGGCGAGGAGCGCTGGACGGCCTGCGGGCGCTGTCGTTCGCTGCTCTACGTGCCGAGGCTCGCCCGCGACCTGCACGTCTGTCCCGAATGCGGGCACCACGGGCGCGTGGGGGCGCTGCGCCGGTTGCGCATGCTGCTCGACCCCGGCTCCTTCCGGCCCGCGCCCGCCGTACGCGGCGGCGACCCGCTGGGGTTCTCCGACTCACGGCCCTATCCGGTCCGCCTGGCCCAGGCCAGGCGCGCGACCTCGCTGGCCGACGCCGCCTGCCACGGCCGGGGCGCCATCGGCGGGCACGAGGTCGTCGTGCTCGCGATGGACTTCGGGTTCATGGGCGGCAGCATGGGTTCGGCGGTGGGCGAGGCCGTGGCCAGGGCGGCCGACGAGGCCCTGGACACCCGCACCCCGCTGATCCTGATCACCTGCTCCGGCGGGGCGCGGATGCAGGAGGGCGTGCTGTCGCTCATGCAGATGGCCACCACCGCGCAGGCGCTGCGCCGCCTGGAGCGGGCCGGTGTGCTGCGCGTCTGCGTGCTGGCCGACCCCACCTTCGGCGGCGTCACCGCGTCGTTCGCCACCCTGGGCGACGTCCTGGTGGCCGAGCGGGGCGGGCTGATCGGCTTCGCCGGGCCGCGCGTCATCGCGGCGGCCACCGGCCGCCCGCTGCCCGAGGGCTTCCAGACCGCCGAATACCTCCTCGGCAAGGGCCTGCTGGACCGGGTGGAGCACCGCGGGGCCCTGCGCCCGCTGCTGACCCGCGTGCTCGACCTGGCCTCCCCGGTGAGCGGCCCGGCTCCGCCCACGGAGCGAGAGCCGGGCGTGGCGGTCGTGACCGACCCCGCCGAGCTGGACACCGGCGCCAGCGCCTGGGACACCGTCCGCACCGCGCGCGACATCCACAGGCCCACCACCCTCGACTACGTCCGGCTGATCGCCGACGACTTCGTCGAGCTGTACGGCGACCGCGCGCACGGCGACGACCCCGCGATCGTGGGCGGCCTGTGCTCGATCGGCGGGGTGCGGGTCGTGCTGGTGGGCCACCAGAAGGGCCACGACACCGCCGAGCTGGTCGCCCGCAACTTCGGGATGCCGCACCCGTGGGGCTACCGCAAGGCGCTGCGGCTGATGCGGCTCGCCGACCGGCTCGGCCTGCCCGTGGTCACGCTGGTCGACACGCAGGGGGCCGCCCCCGGCGTCGAGGCCGAGGAGCGCGGCCAGGCGTGGGCGATCGCCGAGACCATCGCCGGCATGTCCGACCTTCAGGTGCCGGTCGTCTCGGTGGTGACCGGCGAGGGTGGCAGCGGCGGCGCGATAGCGCTGGCCGTCGCCGACCGGCTGCTGATGATGGAGCACTCCTGCTACTCGGTGATCAGTCCGGAGAGCTGCTCCACGATCTTGTGCGGCGATCCCTCCCAGGGCCCGGCCATGGCCGAGGCGCTGCGGCTGACCGCGCCGGAGCTGCTGCGGATGGGGGTGGCCGACGGGGTGATCCGCGAGCCGTACGGCGGGGCGCAGGCCGACCACGCGGCGGTGGCGGCCAACCTCGCCGCGGCCCTGCTCGCCGCGATCGAGGAGGAGGCCAAAGAGCCCGCCGCGGGCCGCAGGGAGCGCAGGCACGCGAGATTCCGCCGGCTGGGAATGGTGACCGATGGCTGATGAGCCGATGGCGCCGGGCTCGGCGCGCGGTGAGGAGCTGCGCCTGCTGCGGGCGGAGGTGAGCAGCCTGGTCAAGACGATCCCCGGCGCGGTCGAGCGGGTCGCGCTGCGGGTCGGGGAGTGCTCGCTGGAGATCGCCTGGGCGCGCCCGGCCGCGGCGGAGCCCGCGCGGCTCGGCGACGACGCGCCCGCCCTGCCCGCGCCGGCGTCTCCCGCCGCCGCCGATCCGCAGGTGAAGGCCGTACGCGCCCCGCTGGTCGGCACTTTCTACGCCGCTCCGCAGCCCGGCGAGGCCCCGTTCGTCCGCGAGGGCGACCGGCTCTCGGCCGGGCAGCCGGTGGGCATCGTCGAGGCGATGAAGCTGATGAACCAGGTGCCGTGCGAGTGGCCGGGCGAGGTCGTGGAGATCCTGGTGGCCGACGGGCAGCCGGTCGAGTACGGCCAGGAGCTGCTGCGGGTCAGAGTGGAGGGCGCGACGTGAGCGCGCCGTTCAAGAAGATCCTGATCGCCAACCGCGGCGAGATCGCGCTGCGGGTGGCCCGGACGTGCCGGGAGATGGGCGTCCCGTGCGTGGCGGTCCACTCCACGGCCGACGCCGGCGCGCCGTTCGTGGCGTTCGCCGACGAGGCGGTGTGCGTCGGGCCGCCGCCCTCGCGGCGCAGCTACCTCTACATGCCGAGCCTGATCGAGGCGGCCCGGCGGCACGGGGCCGACGCCGTCCACCCCGGGTACGGCTTCCTGTCGGAAGACGCCGACTTCGCCCGGGTGTGCGCGGAGAACGGGATCACGTTCATCGGGCCCGCCCCCGAGGTCATGGAACGCGTCGGCGACAAGGCGCGGGTGCGCGGCCTGATGGCCGAGGCCGGGCTCCCGGTGCTGCCGGGCAGCGCCGGGCCGGTGACGAGCCTGGCCGAGGCCGAGCGGATCGCCGCCGCCACCACCGGCTACCCGGTGGTGGTCAAGGCCGCGGCGGGCGGCGGCGGGCGCGGCATCGCCGTGGCGGGCTCACCGGCCGAGCTGCGCGACGCCTACCGCGAGACCGTGGCGCTGGCCCGCGCCCTGTTCGGCAACGGCGACGTCTACCTGGAGCGTTACGTGCCGGGGGCCAGGCACGTGGAGGTGCAGATCCTCTGCGACGGCCACGGCGGCGCGGTCCACCTGGGCGAGCGCGACTGCTCGCTGCAGCGCAGGAACCAGAAGCTGGTGGAGGAGGCCCCGGCCCCCGGGCTGTCCGACGGGCAGCGCGCGGAGCTGGGGCGGCACGCCGTGCGCGGGGCGCTGAGCGTCGGCTACACCGGGGCGGGCACGATGGAGTTCCTGCTGGCCCCGGACGGCGCGGCGACCTTCATGGAGATCAACGCGCGCATCCAGGTCGAGCACCCGGTGACCGAGATGATCACCGGCCTGGACCTGGTCCGCGAGCAGATCCGCATCGCCGCGGGCGAGGCGCTGGGCTACACCCAGCACGACGTCCGCCTGGACGGCGCGGCAGTGGAGTGCCGGATCAACGCCGAGGACCCCGGCGCCGAGTTCCGGCCGACCCCGGGCCGGCTGGATCGGCTGGACCTCCCCGGCGGCCCCGGCATCAGGGTGGACGCGGGGTTCGTGGCGGGCGGCACGGTCCCGCCCTACTACGACTCGCTGATCGCCAAGCTGGTCGCCTGGGGAGGCACCCGCGAGCAGGCCATCGCCCGGGCCGAACGCGCGCTGGCCGAGACCGTCGTGGACGGCCCGGGGATGCGGACCACCATCCCGCTGCTCCGCCGGCTGCTGGGCCATCCGGTCTTCGCCGACGGGCGGCACACCACCGGGTTCGTCAACGACCTCCTGGCGGGCGGCCTATGAGCCCGGCCTTCTGAAATCAGTCGATAAATCAGTCGCTAAATCAGTCCATTCCCCCTGGAGTGACCCATGTCACAGGCTCTCACCGATCACGATCTCAGGACGCTACTCACCGCGGTCGGACTGTCACCCGACGTGCCCGACGAGTCGTTCTCGCTCACCTTCGAACAGCTCGACCTCGACTCCCTGGCCCGCATGGAGATCGCCACGCGGATCCAGGAGAGGTTCGGCGTGGACGTCGAGGACGACCTGGCGGCCGAGACGTCCCCGCAGCAGGCCAAGCACCTGGTCAACCAGCGACTGGAGAGTGCGGCATGATCGGCCACACCGACAACACCGTGGACATCGACGCCCCGATCGCGTTCGTCTGGCGGCACACCAACGACGTGCGCGGCTGGACCGACCTGTTCACCGAGTACGCCAAGGTCGAGGTGCTGTCGGAGGAGGCCAACGCGGTCACCTTCCGGCTGACCATGCACCCCGACGAGGAGGGCAGGCAGTGGTCGTGGGTCTCCTACCGCGAGTGGGACCTCGACACCTACACCGTGCGCGCCAGGCGGGTGGAGACCGGCCCGTTCGAGTTCATGAACATCACCTGGACCTACGAGGCGCTGGAGGCCGACCGCACCCGGATGCGGTGGATCCAGGACTTCCACATGAAGCCGGGCGCGCCGGTGGACACCGCCGGGATGACCGAGCACATCAACCGCAACAGCCGTATCCAGATGGACCTCATCGCCGAGCGGGTGCGGCTGCGCCGCCAGGCCGTCGTGGGCTTCGACGACGTGGTCTCCAACCGCCGGCGCGGCGGCGACCTGCGCACGCTGGTCGCGCCCAGCACGGTGGGCTCGGCGTTCGGCTTCTGCGGCGCGGTGCGCCTCGGGCCGGGCGAGCGGATCACCGAGCACTACCACCCCTACTCGGAGGAATACCTGTTCGTCGCGCGCGGCGAGGTCCGCATCGACCTGGACGGCACGCCGACCGCGGCCGTCCGGGACCACGCCGTCCTCATTCCGCGCAACGTACGGCACCGGGTGGTCAACACCGGCGACGACGAGGCGCTGGTGGTGTTCACCCTGGCCCCGCTGGCGCCCCGGCCCGAGCTGGGCCACGTGGAGACCGAGACGCTCGGCGAGCCCGCCGCGGAGCCGGCATGACCGGTCGCCGCAGCGTCGTCACCGGAGTGGGCGTGATCGCTCCGGGCGGTGGCTCCAGGGAGGAGTTCTGGACGCGGATCGTCGGCGGCAAGCCGGCGATCCGGCGAATCAGCGTGTTCGACCCGGCGCCCTTCCGCTCGCAGGTCGCCGCCGAGTGCGACTTCGACCCGCTCGCCCACGGGTTCACCCCGCGGGAGTTCCGGCGGCTGGACCGGTTCGTGCTGATGGCGATGGCGTGCGCGGATGAGGCGTTCGCCGACTCGGGCCTCACCCGCGAGGAGATCGACCACGACCGGATGGGCGTGTCGCTGGGCAGCGCGGTCGGGGCCACCATCCGGCTGGAGGACGAGTACGTCGTGGCCAGCGACCACGGCCGCCACTGGGAGGTGGAGGCGCGGCACGCGCTGCCGTTCCTGTACAGCGCGCTGGTCCCGGCCAGCGGGGCGAGCGAGCTGGCCGTGCGGTTCGGCGCGTGCGGCCCGGCGGCAGTGGTGTCCACCGGCTGCACCTCGGGGATCGACTCCATCGGGCACGCCCACTCCCTCATCCAGGACGGCGAGGCCGACATCATGATCGCGGGGGCGTCGGACGCCCCGATCTCCCCGATCACGGTCGCCTGCTTCGACGCCATCCGCGCCACCACCCCGAGCAACGACGACCCCGAGCGGGCCTCCCGGCCGTTCGACGCCGACCGCAAGGGGTTCGTGCTGGGCGAAGGAGCCGCGGTGCTGATCGTGGAGGAGCTGGAGCACGCCCTGGCCAGGGACGCCCGGATCTACTGCGAGATCACCGGGTCCGCCGCAAGGGCCAACGGCTTCCACATGACCGGGCTGCGGCCCGACGGGTTCGAGCTGGGCGAGGCGATCAGCGAGGCACTGGACCAGGCCCGCCTCGACCCCGCCGAGATCGGTTACGTCAGCGCCCACGGCTCGGGCACCAAACAGAACGACAGGCACGAGACCGCCGCCTACAAGCGGGCGCTCGGCGCGGCGGCGCGGCGGGTGCCGATCAGCTCCATCAAGTCGGTGATCGGCCACTCGCTCGGGGCCATCGGCTCCATCGAGATGGCCGCCTGCGCGCTGGTGATCGAGCGCGGCGTACTACCGCCGACGGCCAACCTCACCACTCCCGACCCGCACTGCGACCTGGACTACATCCCGGTCGTGGCCAGGGAGGCGACCGTCGCGCACGCCCTGTCGGCGGGCAGCGGTTTCGGCGGGTTCCAGTCAGCGATGATCTTTTCCAGGTTCCGGGGGTGACGAGTGCGGCAACGGGCGGTGATCAGCGGCATCGGGGTGGTCGCCCCGACCGGCATCGGCACGGCCGACCACTGGCTGGCCGGGCTGGCCGGGCGCAGCGGTATCCGGGAGTTGCCCGACCGCACCGCGTCCGGCCTGCCGGTGCGGGTCGCCGGGCAGGTGCCCGGCTTCGATGAGACCGAGTTCGTGGCCAACCGCCTGATCGTCCAGACCGACCGCTGGACGTGGATGGCGCTGGCGGCCACCGATCTGGCGCTGGCCGACGCCGGTCTGGACACGCGAAAGGAGTTCCCCTTCCACCTCTCGGTGGTGACGGCGGCGGCGTCCGGCGGCAACGCCTTCGGGCAGCGGGAGATCCACGCCCTCTACAAGGAGGGCCCGCGCTCGGTGAGCGCCTACCAGTCGATCGGCTGGTTCTACGCGGCCAGCAGCGGCCAGATCTCGATCAAGCACCAGCTCAAGGGGGCCTGCGGGGTCCTGGTCGCCGACGCGGCGGGCGGCGTGGACGCGCTGGCCCAGGCCCGGCGGCTGATCGGCAGGGGCACCGGCGTGGTGGTGACCGGCGGCACCGAGGCGCCGCTGTCCCCGTACGCCATGGCCTGCCAGGCCGGGCAGCAGACGCTGAGCCGCGACCCCGACCCGGCCACCGCCTACCGGCCGTTCGCCCCGGACGCCACCGGGCAGGTGCCGGGGGAGGGCGGCGCGATGCTGGTGGTGGAGGAGTGGCGGCGCGCGCACCTGCGCGGCGCGACCGTGTACGCCGAGGTGGCGGGGTCGGCCGCGACCCACGACGCGACCGACGCCACCCGCCCGCCCATGCAGTCCGGCCAGTACGCCAGGGCGATGCGCGAGGCGATCGCCCGCTCCGGCTGCACGCCCGACGACGTGGACGCCGTCTTCGCCGACGGGGCGGGCGACGTGTCCGGCGACGAACTGGAGGCGCGGGCGCTGCGGGAGGTGTTCGGCGACCGGCGGGTGCCGGTGACCGTCCCGAAGACGATGACCGGGCGGCTGTGCTCGGGGGGCGCGCCACTGGATCTCGCCTGGGCCGCGCTGGCGATCAGGCACGGCATGCTGCCGCCCACGGTCAACGTCGACGCCCGCGAGGCGGCCCGGCGGCACGGCCTGAACCTGGTCACCGAGGCCCGGGAGGGCACGCTCGACACGGTCCTGGTGGCTGCCCGCGGCGCGGGCGGCTTCAACTCCGCGATCGTGCTCAAGGCACCCGAGTACGAGGAGTGACCAGGGATGCGTGAAACGGCCTGCATGGCGCGGCCGGCGGTAGGCGGGGGTACGGACGCGGGTGCCGCCGTTCGGCCCTGCGCCTGGCTCATGCCGGATTTGCCTTGACACCGGTGTCAAGGTTCTAGCCTGAGCAGCCGAACCCGCCGTCGGGCACCGCCCCGCTCGCTCTCCAGAGAGGCCGCGCCATGAATCTCCTTTTGATCAGCGGCAGCACACGGGCAGGATCCACCAACACCGCCGTGGTGCGGGCGGTGCCCGAACTCCTCCCTACCGCGGCTCGCTGCCTGACCTATCTCGATCTGATGAAGCTCCCCCACTTCAACCCGGACGACGACGTCGACCCCCTTCCCTCCGAGGTCGTCCGCCTCCGTGCGCTGATCGCCGAGGCCGACGCGCTGCTGTTCTGCACGCCGGAGTACGCGGGAGATCTGCCCGGTTCGTTTAAGAACTTGCTGGATTGGACCGTCGGCGGGGTCGAGATCGTCGGCAAGCCCGCGGGCTGGATCAACATCTCGTCGTCCACCACCGGTGCGCAGGGCGCCCATCGCGCGCTGCGCGTCGTCCTGGGCTACACCGGGGCGGCGGTCGTGGACGAGGCCTGCGTCGGGGTACCGGTCGGGCGAGGCGACGTGAACTCCGAGACAGGAGAGATCGACGCCCCCCACGTCCGCGAAGAACTCGGCCGTGCCGCCCACCTGATCATCAAGGCCCTGGACGGGGCGTCCACCACGAATCCGCGATGAAGCCGTACCGCCTTCCCCCTGGCGGCACGCCGGCACGGGGGAAGCGGACTCACTGCGCTCCAGGCCCACCGGGGCGGAAACGGACCTGGTCGCCCGGGCGGAGCTGGGCGGCGACCGCCACGGCGCGGGAGGTCAGCACGCCGATCACCGGATAACCGCCGGTGGGGGGATGGTCGGCCAGGAAGACGATGGGCCGCCCGTCTGGCGGCACCTGGACCGCGCCGGTGACCATGCCCTCGCTGGGGATCTCGCCCTCGCGGGCCCGGTGCAGCGCCGCGCCGCTCAGCCGGACCCCGACGCGGTTACCGTCCGGCGTGACGTCGTACGGCGTGCCGTAGAAGGCGCGCAGCGCCGCCTCGGTGAACCAGTCCTCGCGCGGCCCCGGCAGCACGCCGAGCACCGGCTCGGCCGGGAACGCCGGGCCGGGCACGGCATCGACCGTGATCGGCCGGTCGCCGGCCGCGCCCACCGGCAGCCGGTCGCCGGGACGCAGCGGCGGCGGTCCGAGCCCGGACAGCGAATCGTGCGAACGGCTGCCGAGCACCGCCTCGACCTCGACGCCGCCCCGCACCGCCAGATAGGTGCGCAGCCCCGCCGCGGGAGCCCCGATCGCCAGCTCCGCCCCCGCCGGCGCCCAGATCGGCGCGTACATCGCCGCCGCCCGCCCGGCGAGGCGCAGCGGGCAGGGCGCGCCGGTGACGGCGATCCAGGCCGGTCCGGCGAACCGCAGCCGCGCCCCGCCGAAGGTCAGCTCGACGCCCGCGTGCCCTTCCGGGTTGCCGACCAGGCGGTTGGCCAGGGTCAGGGCGCGCTCGTCGGCCGCCCCCGAGCGCGGCACGCCCAGATGCGCGTAGCCGGGCCTGCCCAGGTCCTGGACGGTGGCGTAGGGCCCGGGTACGACGACCTCGATCACGGGCCCGCCGCCTGGAACCGCACCCGCGTGCCGGGACGCAGGATCGACGGCGGATCGGCGTGGACGTCCCAGGTGCGCACGGTGGTGTGCCCGATCAGCCGCCAGCCGCCCGGCGAGGCCGATGGGTAGACGGCCGAGTAGGGTCCGGCGATGGCGACCGCGCCGGCGGGCACCGAGGTGCGCGGGGTGGCCAGGCGCGGTACGTGCAGCTCGGGGTCCAGCCCGGTCAGGTACGCGAACCCGGGGGCGAAGCCGAGCCAGCCCGCGACCAGTTCGGTGCCGGTGTGCCTGGCGATGACCTCCTGGACGGAAAGGCCGGTCAGCTCGGCGACGCCGGGGAGGTCGGCTCCGTCGTAGACGACGGGGATGACGACGGTGTCGGCGCCGGACGGGCGTTCGGGAGGCGCCTCACCCGCCGCGTCGGCCAGCGCGGCCAGGCGGGTGCGCAGCCGCGCCAGATCGGCCCCGGGCGCGACGACCAGCACGGTCGCCGGACCGGGCACGATCTCCACGACGCCGGGCGGACGCTCGGCGCGCAACAGCGCGTCCAGCCGGTGCGAGATCGCCAGCTCACCGGTCTCCACGAGCAGGCCGTACTCGCCCGCCCGCCGGATCGCGGGCGCCTGACCGCCGGTCACGCGAAGGGCCGCACGGACAGGCCGGCCGCGGTGAGCGCGTCGCGGACGGCGCGGGCCATGGCGACCGCCCCCGGGGTGTCGCCGTGCACGCACAGCGACCGGGCGGCGACCTTCACCTCGGTGCCGTCGGCGGCGGTGACCGTGCCACCGGCGGCCATCCGGGCGGCGCGGGCCGCTACCTCGCCGACGTCGTGCAGCACCGCCCCGGGCTCGCGCCGCGGGACGAGACGCCCGTCGCCGGTGTAGGCGCGGTCGGCGAACGCCTCGGTCACGGTCGGCACGCCCCGCTCGGCGGCCACGTCGCGCAGCACGGAGACGGGCAGGGTGAGCAGCGGCAGCGCGGGGGAGAAGGCGGCGACCGCGCTGACCACCGCGTCGGCCTGCGCGGCGTCGCGGACCACCCGGTTGTACAGCGCCCCGTGCGGCTTGACGTAGGCCACCCGGCCGCCCATCGCCCGCGCGATCCCGTCGAGCGCGGCGATCTGGTACAGCACCTCGGCCGACAGCTCCTCCGGATCGACGTCCATCGCCCGCCGCCCGAACCCCGCCAGGTCGCGGTAGGAGACCTGAGCGCCGATGATCACACCGCGATCGACGGCGGCGGCGCAGGTGCGGCGGATCGTCAGCGGATCGCCCGCGTGGAACCCGCAGGCGATGTTGGCGCTGGTGACGATGTCGAGCAGCGCGTCGTCGTCGCCGAGCCGCCAGATGCCGAACCCCTCGCCGAGGTCGGCGTTGAGGTCGATCTCCATCCCGCACCTCCTGCCGTCACGCCCACCCTAGACCCGCCCGGCCCGACTCAGACCGGAGGCGAGTCGGGGATGTCGGCGATGTCGTCGAAGGCGGCGGCCAGTTCGTCGGGGTCGTCGCCGATCCGCTCGGCGATCTCGATCAGCACATGCAGTACGTCGTGCCGGTCGTGCCCGAGGTCGAGCAGCCGCTGCGCCGCCTCCCAGAGCTGTGGCGGGTCGCCGTTCCACAGCCGCCTGGCGATCTCCTCGTGCCAGGCCAGGTGCTCCTGGTAGTCGGGGCGGTTGCGGTCGTGCAGGTGGTCGATCTCCAGCAGGATCCGCCGGTCGGCCTCGACCGCGGGGTTGAGCCGGTCGAGCAGTATGTCGCCGTGCGCGCCCTGCAGGTAGGGGAACGCGAACACCCGCCGGGCCAGCGCCGACAGGTCGCCGTCCGGCAGCAGCCGCTCCACCAGCTCGCGGTCCAGGCCGAGCGAGGCGGGGTCGCGGTAGGTCTCGGCGAAGCGGGTGGTGGCCTCCCAGATCGCGTCGAGCGTGGCGCGCAGGCCGGGCTCGGGCAGTGCGGTGCGGCCGGCCGCGAAGCGCGCCCACGCCGACAGCACGTACGGGACCGCCTCCTGCTCCGCCGCGCTCAGCATGATCTTGCGGGGCAGCCAGTCGAGCAGGAACGTCTCGCACTTGGTGGGGCTGACCCGCAGCGGACGGCCGAAGTCCTGTTCGCAGCCGTAGTCGATGATGTGGTCGGCGCAGCGCGAGGCCGCCGACGGGTCGGACAGGTGCTCGGCCGCGTCGGAGGCCAGGAACTCCGCGGCCAGCATCGCCCGCCGCTCGCGGTTGTAGGGCGCCTCGGTGTGCAGCGGCGCGGGCCGCTTGCGGCCGGGCGGCAGCGCCTTGATCCGCGAACGGGCGAAGGCGTGGTAGGTCGCGTAGCTGTCGCTGACCGGCGGCGGGCCGTGCCGGTCGAAGGCGTCTCTGGTGGCCCTCATCGCCGACTCCAGCAGCGCCCTGGCCTGCTGGGCGGGCAGCTCCTCGAAGCGCAGCATCGGGTTGCCGTCGGCCTCGGCCCGCGCCTTGTCCAGCAAGGTGTCCACGTGGGAGGAGACCCAGGCGTCGCGGGCCATCCCGCGCATGTTGTAGTCGACCACGAGGACCAGCGCGTGGCGCTCCTCGCCCGCCGTGCCGGTCAGGCCGCGGTAGCCGAACGTGCACACCACGGTGTCCTGGTCGCCGTAGGCGTCGCGGGAGACGTAGCAGCCGGTGGGCTTGACCGCGCCGACCCGGTCGGCCCAGCCCGGCCGGGCCACCCCGGACTCGATCAGCGCCAGCGCCGCGCCCTCGGCCTTGGCCGCCTGCCTGGCGGTGCCGAGGTAGGCCATCGCGATCAGCAGGGTGAGCGCCGCGGGCGTGCCCGCCTTGGCCGCGTAGTCGACAAGCCCCTCGCCGAGCACCTGCTCCACGTCGCCGCCGGGCAGGCGCCTGCCCCACCACGCGCCGATCATGTCGGAGACCATCAGCTCGGCGTCGAGCGGGCTGCGCACGGCCAGCAGCTCTCGTGCGGCCTGCAGCATCTCCGCGAACACATCGTCTGGGGGCGGGGACTCCTGGGGAGCTCGACGGTGCTTACGGATCACGCAACCTCCTGGCGCGGCCGCCCGAGCCCGAGGCCGTCATGGGCGATGGCTCGCTCGATCACGCACCCCTCCTGTGTCGGCCGGGCGAGCCCTGGGCTGCCGTACTGGGCGGGCCGTCGCGGGCGGCCGCGCACCCGGCGCCGCTCATGGCCCAACCTTCTCGCGTCACCGGGCGATGCGGTGCGGTGGGCGCGGCCCGGTGATCCCCTATGTTACCGGCGAATGCGCGGCGGTGGCGCGGAGTTGACGAGGGCGAGCAGGTGTTCCCTGGCCACCCGTTCGACGATCTCGGGGGTGGCCGCGATGCCGAGGTGGCGGGCGCGCGTCCGCACGTCGGCGACGCGGCGCGCCACGGACTCCAGGGGGACGCCACCGAACTCCGCGGTCAGGCGTTCGATCACGGGGTCCGGCGGGACGGCGGTGCTCACGGTGCCGACAACGGTGCCGATGGTTGGTCGTGCGGCGAGATCGCGCATCACAAGGTCGCATTCTTCGCGTCGTAGGACCGGCGCTCCCATTCCATATCTTCTTTCGCCGGTGTCAACCCCTCACCGGCCGACATGCGAAGCTGGTTTCATGCGCATACAGATCGCCCAGCGGGCCGACGCCGACGAACTCCTCGGCAGCAACCCGTTCGCCCTGCTCACGGGGATGCTCCTCGATCAGCAAGTAGCGATGGAATGGGCGTTCACCGGGCCCTTCACGATCGCCAAGCGACTGGGCGGGGAGCTGTCGCCCGACGAGATCGCCGACCGCGATCCGGAGGAGTTCGCGGCGCTCCTGGCGCAGAAGCCGGCCGTGCACCGCTACCCCTCCTCGATGGCCAAGCGCGTCCAGCAGCTCGCCGCCTATCTGGTCGAGCACTACGACGGCGACGCCGCGGCGCTGTGGCGCGACGTGCCCGACGGCAAGGAGCTGCTGCGCCGGCTGAACGACCTGCCGGGGTTCGGCAAGCAGAAGGCGCAGATCTTCCTGGCGCTGCTGGGCAAGCAGTTCGGCATCACGCCCGAGGGCTGGCGGGAGGCCGCCGGGCCGTACGGCGAGGAGGGCTCGCACCGCTCGGTCGCCGACGTGGTGGACGACGACTCCCTGGCCAGGGTCCGCGCGGCCAAACAGGCCGCGAAGCAGGCGGCCAAACGGGCGGCCGAGCCGGGCTGAATCGCACTGAAGCGCAGTGAAGACGGCTGAACCGTGGCTGAACTGCGGACCGACCCGTACATGGCCTGGTGGCAGGGCGGGAAAGCGGAGCGCCGGGCGGGCCGAGTAGCTTGATCCTGCTGCGCGGCGCGCGGCGGATTTGGCAGGATGCGTTGACCGCATAGCGGCCGGGGCTTCCGTACGCGCATGTGCATCGCAGATGATGTACTGCAGTATCCGGTCCCCCCGGAGCTGCGCAAGACCGATTCTCGAGTTTGGAGATGTGCCTCGTGGGAGACCCTGGCACGCTACGGAGGTGCCGACCATGAGTGCCGAGACCTCCGTGCCCCGTCCCCGGGAGTCGGATGTGGATGTCACGGATTCCGCACTGCTGAACGGCTTGATGGGCCAGACTCCCTTCGCGCTGGCCTTCTTCGACACCAAAGGGCGCTTCCAGCGGGCCAACGACGTCTTCGCCGACGTCGTCGGAGTCGCCATCGACGGCCTGGTGGGCAAGCTGCCCAGGGAGGCCCTGGCCGCCGACCTGACCGCGCTCATCGAGGGCGCCTTCCGCACGGTCGTGGAGGAGAACCGCGGCATCCACGACGGTGACCAGCGGGTGCGCGTGCGCACCCCCGACGGCGAGACCCGGCACTGGTCGCTGTCGTTCTCGCCGCTGTGCGATGAGGAGGGCCGGCTGCGCACGGTCGCCCTGATCGGCGCCGACATCACCGAGAGCCGGCAGGTCGAGGAAGACCTGCGGCGCAGCGAGGAGCGCTACCGCTCGCTCGTGGAGGCCCAGTCGCAGCTCGTGTGGATCACCTCCCCGTCCGGCGCGGTGGTCGAGGACGCGCCGCGCTGGCGGGCCATCACCGGCCAGGGGCTGGAGGAGTACCTCGCCCACGGCTGGCTCGACGTCGTGCACCCCGACGACCGCCAGCACACCGAGGAGGCGTGGCGGGAGGCGCTGCGCGGCCGGACCATGTTCGAATGGAACTACCGGGTCCGCACGAGGGCCAGCGGCTACCGGCACTTCGAGGTCAGGGCGGTGCCGATCATCCGGCACGGCCGCGTGGTGGAGTGGGTCGGCGCGAACACCGACGTCACGCCGCAGCGCGAGGCCGAGGAGATGCGCGGCAGGCTGACCGACCAGCTCGGCGCCGCCGCGCTGCGCACCGCGCGGCTCCAGGGCGCGACGGCCATACTGGCCGAGGCGCTGACGGTGGAGCAGGTCGTCCAGGTCATCATCGACGTCGGCCGTACGGCGGTGGCGGCGGACAAGTCGGCGGTCGCGCTGCTCGATTCCGAGCGCCCGGTGCTGAAGCTGATCAACGGCAGCGGCGTGCCCGACGTGCCGGGCTTCCCGGGCGATGAGATCCCGCTCAGCCAGACCAGCGTCATGACGATGGCGGTCAACAGCCGAAGGCCGGTCTTCGCCGAGTCGCCGGAGAGCCTGGCCACCCAGCTCAGGGACGCGGGCGCCGACGAGGAGACCATCTCCAGGTTCACCGGCCACGACGAGGAGCGCGCCTGGGTGGGCCTGCCGCTGCTGGCCGCCGGACGGGCGCTCGGCGCGCTGCGCTTCTCCTTCACCCGCCAGCAGAAGATCTCCCAGGAGGACGGCGTCTTCCTGGAGGCGCTGGCCGGGCAGTGCGCCCTGGCGGTGGAGCGGGCCACCCTGTTCGAGCGCGAGCACCGCACCGCCGAGACGCTGCAGCGCAGCCTGCTGCCCGACCGCCTGCCGGTGGTCCCCGGGCTGATGCTGGCCCAGCGTTTCCGCTCGGGCAGCCGCCATGTGCAGGTCGGCGGCGACTGGTACGACGCGTTCGTCCTGCAGGACAGCCGGGTCGCGGCGGTGGTGGGCGACGTGATGGGCAAGGGCGTCACGGCCGCGGCCGGGATGGGCCGGATCCGCAACGCGATGCGCGCCCTGGCGCTGACCAACCCGCCGCCCGCGGCCGTGCTGACCGGCCTGGACCGGGTCTTCGAGGCGACGGAGGACGAAGAGCAGGTCACCACCCTGGCCTACATGGTCGTCGAGCCCGGCACCGGGGAGGGCACCCTGGCGCTGGCCGGTCACCCGCCGCCCGTTCTCGTCTCGCCGCAGGGTGTGCCGGTGCTTTGCGACGCCGAGCCCGGCACTCCGCTCGGCTGGGCGGCCAGCCGCAAGCAGTTCAGGTTCTGTGTGCCGCCGGGGCACACGGCGGTGCTGTACTCCGACGGTCTGGTGGAGAACCGCAAGCGCGGTCTCGATGCCGGACTCGCGGAGCCTTGTTCGGTTGTGCAGGAGGCCCCGCCGGAAGTGGTCGGAAGCCCGCATTTGCTGCTTGACTTCCTGGTAGATCGTATGCTGGCGGGGTACGAGCAGGATGATGACGTTACTGTCCTGGCGATTCACGTGCCCGATGCCACGAAGAGTGACTGAATGAAACAGTCATAACGGTTGCTTTCGGATATCAGTGCGCTGCTTCCGTACGCACTACTCTCCCGGTCGGCCTAGGGTGGAGGGCAACCGCCGGGAGGCGGCCGTATGGAGTGCGGGGTCGTGTCACAATGCTGGGCAGGTCCGTCGCGGTCCGTACGGCCAGCACAACAAGAAGGCATCTGCCCCTAGCGGGCAACTTGGGTCCATTGTCGCCACGCGTTCGTTCGAGAGGTGTTCGTGTCGCCTGCAAGTTCGACTCGCTCAAAGCCATCGGAGCTGAACGAGCCCGTCATTCAGCGACTGCTCGAGCGTGGGCGCTCGCAGGGTTTCCTTGAGTCCGAGGATGTCCGCAAGGCCTTCGAGGAGGCAGACATCCCCATGTCGCACGCCGCCGGGTTCCTGCGGAGCCTGAGCAAGGAAGGCGTGACCGTGGTGGTGACCGCCGCCGACTCGGCCGCCGCGCCCAAGCGATCCCGCGGTTCCGGCAAACGCCGTACGGCCGCCCCCGTCAAGAAGTCCAAGCCCGCTTCGGCCGCCGCCAAAGAGCCGCAGCCCGAGACCGTGACGGCGGTCGTCAGCGAGCCCGAGCCGGTCATCGCCAGGAAGCCCAAGCCGGAGGCGCCCGCGGACAAGACCGCGCGCGCCGAGGCCGCCAAGCGGGCCCCGGCCAAGAAGGCCGTCCCGGCGAAGCCCGCGCCCAAGCCCGCCGCTCCCGCGGCCCCCGCGGCCAAGAAGGCGCGGCCCGAGCCGGGCGCTCCGGCCAAGGCCGCCGCGCCGGCCGACGCCAAGCCCGCCGACGTCGATGACGACGGTGACGTCGACCTGGATCTCGACGTCGATGTCGACCTTGAGGACTTCGAGCTCGACGACGTCGAAGGCGACGAGGTGGACACCACCGACGAGGTCGACACGGCCGACGACGACACCGACACCGACTCCGAAGCCGAGCCGGAGCCGGTCGCGGACGCCCCCGGAGAGACCAAGGCGGTCGTCGTCACGCAGAACGAGGACGAGGTCCTGATCCTCTCCGACGACGACGATGACGCGCCGGTGGCCCAGGTCGCCGCCGCGGGCGCCACCGCCGACCCGGTGAAGGACTACTTGAAGCAGATCGGCAAGGTCCCGCTGCTCAACGCCGAGCAGGAGGTCGAGCTGGCCAAGCGGATCGAGGCCGGCCTGTTCGCCGAAGAACAGCTCGGCACCGACGGCGACAACCTCCCCGTCGACGTCCGCGCCGAACTCGAATGGATCGCCGAAGACGGCCGCCGTGCGAAGAACCACCTGCTGGAGGCCAACCTGCGGCTGGTGGTGTCGCTCGCCAAGCGGTACACCGGGCGCGGGATGCTCTTCCTGGACCTCATCCAGGAGGGCAACCTGGGCCTGATCCGTGCGGTGGAGAAGTTCGACTACACCAAGGGCTACAAGTTCTCCACGTACGCCACCTGGTGGATCCGCCAGGCGATCACGCGCGCGATGGCCGACCAGGCCCGCACCATCCGCATCCCGGTGCACATGGTCGAGGTCATCAACAAGCTGGCCCGGGTGCAGCGCCAGATGCTCCAGGACCTCGGCCGCGAGCCGACCCCGGAGGAGCTGGCCCGCGAGCTGGACATGACCCCCGAAAAGGTCATCGAGGTACAGAAGTACGGCCGCGAGCCGATCTCCCTGCACACGCCGCTGGGCGAGGAGGGCGACAGCGAGTTCGGTGACCTGATCGAGGACTCCGAGGCCATCGTCCCGGCCGACGCGGTCAGCTTCACCCTGCTCCAGGAGCAGCTCCACTCGGTGCTGGACACGCTGTCGGAGCGGGAGGCCGGGGTGGTCTCGATGCGGTTCGGGCTGACCGACGGGCAGCCGAAGACGCTGGACGAGATCGGCAAGGTGTACGGCGTGACCCGCGAGCGGATCCGCCAGATCGAGAGCAAGACGATGTCGAAGCTCCGCCACCCGTCCCGCTCCCAGGTTCTTCGCGACTACCTCGACTGAGGCCGCGTCGCACCGCGGTCACCAGGCGTCGGCAGGCGTCTGGTGACCGGTCGCTTTCAGGGGGCGGATCGCCCTCAGAGAGACCACCCGTACACGGGACGCGGACAACCGTCGTAGACTCCCAGTGATCTCATCGCCGGTTCACCGCGGGGGCACTCCGTGGTCGCCAGGGCGTTCCCGGTGCGGGTAGTCAGCCGGTGGGCCCAGGCCGGACCACCGCAGAAGGGACGATCTGAGCATGGCCGACGCGCAGCGCCTCGCCACGCTCACGGCTGCCCACGTGGCGCTGCCCTGCTCCTGCCGGTGTCGCGCTGGTGCGGAGGCGCTGTTATCCGGCGCACGGGCACGGCGGGCGCGGAGGCATGGCGGCCGCGAGCCGCAGAACATGCCTTGTGGCATGGCCGAATGCATGGCTGAATCGGGGATCGGCCCGGTGGAGGCCGGAGATCCCCAGGTGGTGTCCCGTGTGGTGCGCAGGACACGGCGGCCGTGCGCGGGGTGTTCACCACGGTGTGCAGAGCGCCCTGTCCTCGCTGTGCGGGCAACAGGGCGCCGAACGGGCATATGTCGTATTCACGGAACCCGGCACCGTGTCCCGGGCGCTGGGCGAGCGCGCCGGATGGACGATGCCGGCCCGGTGTCGCCACCGGGTCCGTTGACCTTTATCTTTCGTCGTCGCGTGCGATCGAAGGGGTTTCGCTCAGCCGCGCGGACTCGTCCTGGATGTCGGCGCCCTTATCGCGCAATGCCGCTACGTGCTGGCGCCCATGGTGGGCGCAGAACAGCAGCTCCCCACCCACGGGCAGGGTCGCGCGAATGTAGGCCTGGGCGCCGCATCGGTCACAGCGATCGAGGGCCGTCAGCGGCTTGGTGGGGGCGAGAGCTCCAGTCACGTATCGCCTTTCGGGTCATCCCCGCCGGGACGGGGATCTGGCGTCAGTCACTTGGGACAACATCTAACCGGACCTGGACGTTCCCAATCACCCCTCCGCTACGCCCAGAGCGGAATGTGTCAGAAAGTGACGGGGATCACTCTCCAGGTAACGCCAATCCTCTCCTAATGGCAAGCTTGTACGCGCACGATCGGGAAGAACGGTAAGCTACGCACACATGTTCGATGCAGAGTGGGAGTCGGTGTGACCGCCGTACGTCTGGAGACGACCTACACGGCCCGTCATCTGTCCGTGCTGGAAGGGCTTGAGGCGGTCCGTAAGCGGCCGGGGATGTACATCGGGTCCACCGACACCCGTGGCCTCATGCACTGCCTCTGGGAGATCGTCGACAACTCGGTCGATGAAGCCCTCGCCGGCTTCTGCACCCGCATCGAGGTCGAGCTCCACCGCGACGGTTCGATCGAGGTCCGCGACAACGGCCGCGGCATCCCGGTGGACATCGAGCCCAAGAGCGGCCTGGCTGGCGTCGAGCTCGTCTACACCAAGCTGCACGCGGGCGGGAAGTTCGGCGGCGGCTCCTACGGCGCCTCCGGCGGCCTGCACGGCGTCGGCGCGTCCGTGGTCAACGCGCTGTCCTCGCGTCTCGACGTCGAGGTCGACCGCGACGGGCGGATCTACGAGATCAGCTTCCGGCGCGGCGTGCCCGGCGTCTTCGACGGCGAGGGCCCCACGGCCAAGTTCAAGAAGAAGTCCGGGCTGCGCGACGACAGGCGGCTCGGCGACAAGGGCACCGGCACCCGGGTGCGCTGGTGGGCCGACAAGCAGATCTTCCTGCCCGACGCCGAGCTGTCGCTGGACGAGATTCATGTGCGGCTGCGCCAGACCGCGTTCCTGGTCCCCGGGCTCACCCTCGCGCTGCGCGATGACCGCGGCGAGGAGCCGGTCGAGGAGGAGTTCCGCTTCGACGGCGGCATCTCCGAGTTCACCGAGTTCCTGGCGCGCGACGAGGCCGTGTGCGACGTGCTGCGGCTGCAGGGCGCGGGCCACTTCCACGAGACCGTGCCGGTGCTCGACGACCAGGGCCACATGACCCCGACCCAGGTCGAGCGGGAGCTGACCGTCGATGTGGCGCTGCGCTGGGGCAAGGGCTACGACACCACCGTGCGCTCGTTCGTCAACGTGATCGCCACCCCCAAGGGCGGCACCCACCTGACCGGCTTCGAGCGCGCCCTGCACCGCACGATGAACGAGCAGTTGCGCGAGACCCGCCTGCTGAAGAACGGCGACGACCCCGTCCTGAAGGAGGACATCCTGGAGGGGCTCACCGCCGTGGTGACCGTCCGGGTGCCCGAGCCGCAGTTCGAGGGGCAGACCAAGGAGGTGCTCGGCACCTCGGCCGCCACGCGGATCGTCTCCCATGTCGTCTCGCGGGAGCTGAAGGAGATCTTCGCCACCCCCAAGCGCGGCCAGAAGCAGCAACTGCGGGCCGTTCTGGAGAAGGTCGTGGCCGCCGCCAAGGCGCGCATCGCGGCCCGCGAGCACCGTGACAACCAGCGCCGCAAGAGCGCCCTGGAAAACTCGGCGCTGCCCGCCAAGCTGGTCGACTGCCGCAGCGACGACATCGACCGCACCGAGCTGTTCATCGTGGAGGGCGACTCCGCGCTCGGCACGGCCCGCGCCGCCCGCGACTCGGAGTTCCAGGCGCTGCTGCCGATCCGGGGCAAGATCCTCAACGTCCAGAAGGCGTCCGTCGCCGACATGCTGAAGAACGCCGAGTGCGCGGCGATCATCCAGGTCATCGGCGCGGGGTCGGGCCGCTCCTTCGACATCTCGGCGGCGCGGTACGGCAAGGTCATCCTGATGGCCGACGCCGACGTGGACGGCGCGCACATCCGCTGCCTGCTGCTGACCCTCTTCCACCGCTACATGCGGCCCATGGTCGAGGAGGGCCGGGTGTTCGCCGCGGTGCCGCCGCTGCACCGCATCGAGATCAGCAACCCCGGGCGCAACCAGGAGAAGTACATCTACTGCTACTCCGACGCGGAGCTGCACAAGGTGCTGCGCGACCTGGAGCGGCGCGGCAAGCGCTGGAAGGACCCGGTGCAGCGGTACAAGGGCCTCGGCGAGATGGACGCCGACCAGCTCGCCGAGACCACCATGGAGCCGCGCCACCGCACCCTGCGCCGGGTCCGCATCGAGGACGTCCAGGCCGCGGAGGAGATCTTCAACCTGCTGATGGGCAGCGACGTGGCGCCCCGCCGGGAGTTCATCGTGGGCAACGCGGCCGAGGTCGACCGCGACCACATCGACGCCTGACCCGCCCACCGCGCCGCGGCACGGCGGGCGGGATCGGCACGGTCAGAGCTCGACGGGCATCAGCCTGCCGGTGTGCACGTCGTAGATCGCGCCGCCGACCGGCAGGTCGGGCGGCAGGAACGGGCTGGTGCGCACCCGCACCAGGTCGTGCCGCAGGGCCTCGCTCTGGTCGGGGACGGTGTGAAACTCCAGGCTGCGGGTGTCCACGCCGTGCTCGGCGGCCATCCGGTGCACGTCGTCGTCGCTGACCTTCGTCATGCCGCAGTCGGTGTGCGGCATGACCAGCACCCGGCGTACGCCGAGCAGGTAGACCGCGAGCACGAGGGTCCGCTGGACGTCGTCGGTCACCCGAGCACCGGCGTTGCGCAGGATCTTGGCGTCTCCGGCCTTCAGGCCGAGTAGGCCGAGCGGGTCGATCCGGGAGTCCATGCAGGTCACCACGGCCAGGCCGCGGGCGGCCCGCCCGGTCAGGCCGGAATGAGCGAATTTGCGGGTGAACTTACGATTACCGGCAAGCACATCATCGAACGCGGTCATGGTGACAATGATTCAGCATGTCCCGATAGCGGTGCCGCCGGGTGGCCATGGGCGGGGCATGCCAGAGTGAAGATTGCAGAAATGGCCGCCACGGAGAGTGATACTGCCCTAACTTAGGGTCCGACTACCGTGGAGAGGGCATGAGCAAGAGCCAATTCGTGGCCGCCTACCTGCGCGGCCAGGCCCGGTGGCGGCTCGACCGGGTCGAGCTGCGCGACGACGAGCGCAACGCCCGGTGCGCGCTGGCACTGCTGGACGCGGCGGCCTACGTCGCGGCCCTGGGCGACGACGACCCCCTGATGACCGGCCTGGTCCAGGCCGGCTGCTTCATCAACGGCGGCCACACGTTCACCCCGGACGACGAGACCGTCGCCCTGATCCGCTCCTGGGAGGGCGAACCCTGGCGCCTCCTCCTCACCATCGCCACCGCCCCCCGCCGCCCCTCCGCCGTGAAGGGGTGCATCCCAGCCGCCGTACAGCCGAAGAGCCGCACCCCTTGACCGGTGATCCACAGGCAGCGGGCCCTTGCCGGACCCGGTGCCAGGCCGCCGTGCGGCTGGGGTCGTACGGGGGACCGGTCGCCCACACGGCCGGGGTTTCCCAGATGGCGGCCCCTGACTGATCCGATGCAGGTTCGCGGCCAGGGTGCCGTTCGGCCGGGGCCGGGTCCGCTCGCGACCCGGCACCACGAAGGATGCCGGGACGTGACCGAGACCGACGCGCTCATCCGGATCACCGCGTTCGCCGGCCTGAACCGGCAGTCGGTGGACCTGCGGCTCGCCGACGCGGGTCGTACCGTTGGCCGATCGCCTGCGCGGCCGATGATCGGCAAGTGGGAGCCCTCGCCTGGTCTGACGCCAGGCGTTCGTGCAGCCAAGGAGCGTGGCCGGGGTCGTACCGTTGGTCGATCGCCTGTGCGGCCGACTCTGGCCTGGTCCGGTGCCAGGCCGTGTTCCGTGCAGCCGAGGAGTGTGGCCGGGGTCGTACTGTTGGTCGATCGCCTGCGTGGCCGACTCTGGCTTGGTTCGGTGCCAGGCCGTGTTCCGTGCAGCCGAGGAGTGTGGCCGGGGAGCGGTGGGCGACCTGGGGGCGTTTCAGCCGGTGCTGAGAACGGCGACCGGCCTCGACACACGCGAAACACCGGACACGGGGCCGGGCCACGTACGGCGGGGCGGTGGACACCACGGCATGCCGTACCGTCGCCCCCTTCCCAAAGATCAGCGGGCGAACGGCGCGGCACCGGCGTCGGGCGAAGCCCGGCAAGCGGGAAGACGCCTGAGCGAAGCGAAGGCCAAGGGCGACACGCCCACATCCACGCCGGCCGACCGGGGGCGTACCGTTGGCCGCTTGCCTGCGCGGCCGATGATCCGCAAGCGCGGTGTAGCTGAGGGCCGGCCGCGGCTCTGATGACACATCGCTGGACGGGAGGCATCAGCCGTGCACATCAGCGCGATCCCCCTCGCGCCCGTACAGCGCCCCGAACCCGGCGGAACTCCGTGGGGCCCGGCCGACCCGGCGCCAGGCCCCCTGAGGGTCAGGTGGGCTCGTTGCCCGGCTTCCACTTGATGCCGCAGCCGAGGCTCGGGTGCTGGGGCTCGGGGACGGCGGTGCCCGAGAGGACCGCGTCGGCCGCGGCGCGCAGGGAGGCGCCGGTGACCGGTACGTCGTTCTTCGGGCGGGCGTCGTCGAACTCGCCCCGGTAGGCCAGCCGCAGCTCCCCGTCGAAGAGGAAGAAGTCAGGTGTGCAGGCCGCCCGGTACGCCCGCGCCACCTCCTGCGTCTCATCGATCAGATAAGGGAAGGCGAACCCGGCCCTGGCCGCCTGTTCGGCCAGGTGGCCGGCGTCGTCGTCAGGGTAGTTGACCACGTCGTTGCTGCCGATGGCGACGATGGTCACCCGATCCGCGTAGTCGGCGGCGAAGGCTCCGATGCCCGCCTCGATCCGCCGGACGTAGGGACAGTGGTTGGACAGGAAGACCACGAGCGTGGCCGGAGCGCCCTTGATGTCGTCGAGTGAGAGGTGTCCGCCACCGACCGCGGGCAGGTCGAAGCCGGGGGCCGGCGTACCGAGTGGGACCATGAACGAGGTGACAGGCATGCCCCCATTGTCGCGCACCTCGGCGGCCCGTCCCCGCCCGACCCGCGAGGGCGGGCGAGGACATGCCACCGGCGCGCTCGGCAACCTCAGAAGGGGTCGTCGCCGTCGTCCTGGGCGGTCGCGGGCGGCGACCCGGCCGTGATCGGGTGCGTGCCCAGCCCGCCGCCGATCGCCGCCACCGCGTTGGTGATGCGGATCCCGGACCCGTCGCGGCGGCCCAACTCCTCCGGCAGCGGCACCGGCTTGCCGGTCGGGGACGCGCCCTTGGCGGGCGCGGGCCCCGCCCAGGCCAGCAGCAGGGTGTCCTCGCCCTTGAGGAAGCGCTGGGCCCGTACGCCGCCGGTGGCCCGCCCCTTGGCGGGGAACTCCGCGTAGTCGGACACCTTGCCGCCGCCGGTCTGCGTGCCGGGCAGGGCGGTGGCCGAACCGGCGATGGTGACCACCCGGGCGGGCAGCGCCGGGTCCACCGCGCCGAAGAAGATCACCGTGGCCCCCTCGTCGAGGCGCACGCCCGCCATGCCGCCCGCCGGCCTGCCCTGCGGGCGCACGGCCGACGCCGGGAAGCGCAGAAGCTGCGCGTGGGAGGTGATGAACACCAGGTCGTGATCCTCGGAGGGCAGCTCGACCGCGCCGATCACCCGGTCGTCGTCCTTCAGCCCGATCACCTCGAACTCGTCCCGGTTGGCCGGATAGTCAGGGGTGACCCGTTTGACCACACCGCCCGCGGTGCCGAGCGCGAGCCCGGCGCCGCTCGTGGTGAGCGACCCGATGCCGACCACCGTCTCACCGGAGGCGAGCGTGACGTACTCGCTCACCGGATGCCCCCCCGACAGCGTGGGCGGGGAGGCCGCGGACGGCAGCGTGGGCAGGTCCACCACGCTGACCCGGATCATGCGGCCGTGCGAGGTGACCACGCCGATCTCGCCGCGCACGGTCGAGGCGACCGCCGACACCAGCACGTCGTGGTTCGCGCGCTCGCCCTCGGTGGCGAGCGGGGCGGCGTCGGCCGTACGGGCGAGCAGGCCGGTGGAGGACAGCAGCACCCGGCACGGGTCGTCGGCGACCTCCAGCGGCACGGCCACCGCGCCCGCGGCCCCGGAGGACTCCAGCAGGACAGTGCGGCGGGGCGTGCCGAACTGCTTGGACACCTCCGCCAGCTCCTTGGAGACCACCGCGCGCAGCCGGGTGTCGGAGGACAGGATCTCGGTCAGCTCGGCGATCTCCTGCTGGAGGGTCTGCCGCTCCCGGTCGAGCTCCAGCTTGTCGAACCTGGTCAGCCTGCGCAGCGGGGTGTCCAGGATGTAGGCCGCCTGGATCTCCGACAGCTCGAAGACCTCCATCAGCCGCGCACGCGCCTGCCCGGAGTCGTCGGAGGAACGGATGACCTGGATGACTTCGTCGATGTTGAGGAGCGCGATGACCAGGCCGTCGACCAGGTGCAGCCGCTCCTCCCGCTTGCGCCTGCGGTAGGCCGAGCGGCGGCGCACCACGTCGATCCGGTGATCGACGTAGACCTGCAGCAGCTCCCGCAGCCCCAGCGTGCGCGGCTGGCCGTCGACCAGGGCGACGTTGTTGATGCCGAAGGTCTCCTCCATCGGGGTGAGCCGGTAGAGGTCTTCCAGCACGGCCTCGGGGTTAAAGCCGTTCTTGATCTCGATGACCAGGCGCAGGCCCTTGTGCCGGTCGGTGAGGTCCTTCAGGTCGGAGATGCCCTGCAGCCGCTTGGCGGTCACCAGCTCCCTGATCTTGGTGACCACCCGCTCGGGGCCGACGTTGAAGGGCAGCTCGGTGACCACGATGCCCTTGCGTCGCGGCGTGACCTGGTCGATGGCGCACTTGGCGCGCATCTTGAAGGTGCCCCGGCCGGTCTGGTAGGCGTCGCGGACGCCGTCCAGGCCGATGATCGTGCCGCCGGTGGGCAGGTCGGGGCCGGGGACGAACCGCATCAGCGCGTCGAGCCCGGCCTCGGGGTGCTTGATCAGGTGCCGGGCGGCGGCGATGACCTCGATGAGGTTGTGCGGGGCCATGTTGGTGGCCATCCCCACGGCGATGCCCGAGGCTCCATTGACCAGCAGGTTGGGCAGTGCGGACGGCAGGACCGTGGGCTCGGTCTCCTGCCCGTCGTAGTTTGGTTTGAAGTCGACCGTGTCCTCGTCGATCGACTGGACGAGCATCGTCGCGGCGGTCGCGAGGCGGGCCTCGGTGTAGCGCATGGCGGCGGGGTCGTCGTCGGGCGAGCCGAAGTTGCCGTGCCCGTCGATCAGCCCCAGCCGCATCGAGAACGGCTGGGCCATCCGCACCAGCGCGTCGTAGATGGCGGTGTCGCCGTGCGGGTGGAGCTTGCCCATGACGTCGCCGACCACGCGGGAGGACTTGACGTGCCCCCGGTCGGGCCGCAGGCCCATCTCGTTCATCGAGTAGAGGATGCGCCGCTGGACCGGCTTGAGGCCGTCTCGGGCGTCGGGCAGCGCGCGCTGGTAGATGACCGAGTAGGCATATTCGAGGTAGCTGGTGCGCATCTCGGAGGAGACATCGATATCGATGATCCGCTCCTCGAAGTCCTCCGGCGGGGGCGTCGTCGTTCGTCGGGCCATGTCGAACATTGTGCCGAAGGTGACGACCGTTCCGCGACCTGGACGGAGCCTGCTGTGCGGCATGCGTGAGATGTCCGGAAGGTCGGCTATGCGGGTCGGTAAAACCTGGTAACAAGGACCTCATGGCTGACGTCCTTCCCGAAGCCGCGATGGTCCGCGAGGCGGCCGAGGAGCGGTTGCGCGCCCTCGCCGGAGACCACGCGCGCCTGCGCGATGACCAATGGACCGCGATCGAGACGCTTGTGCTCAAGCGCCAGAGGGTCCTGGTCGTCCAGCGCACCGGCTGGGGCAAGTCGGCGGTCTACTTCGTGGCCACCGCCCTGCTGCGGGAGCTGGGCGAGGGCCCGACCGTCATCGTCTCGCCGCTGCTGGCGCTGATGCGCAACCAGATCGCCGCCGCGCAGCGGGCCGGCATCCGCGCCGTGACCATCAACTCGGCCAACACCGGCGCCTGGGAAGACGTCTACGCCCAGGTCGCCGAGGGCGAGGTGGACGTCCTGCTGGTCAGCCCCGAGCGGCTGAACAACCCCGAGTTCCGGGACAACGTGCTGCCCGAGCTGGCCGAGAGCGCCGGCCTGGTGGTCGTGGACGAGGCGCACTGCATCTCCGACTGGGGTCACGACTTCCGCCCCGACTACCGCAGGCTGCGCACCCTGTTCGACGACCTGCCGCCCGGCATCCCGGTGCTGGCCACGACCGCCACCGCCAACGCCCGTGTCACCCGTGACGTGGCCGAGCAGATGGGCGAGGAGACCCTGGTCCTGCGCGGCCCGCTGGAGCGGGAGAGCCTGCGCCTGAGCGTCGTACGCCTGGCGACCGCCGAACAGCGGCTGGCCTGGCTCGCCCAGACCATGCGCGAGCTTCCGGGCTCCGGCATCATCTACACCCTCACCGTGGCCGCCGCCCACGAGATCGCCGCCTACCTGCGCGAGCAGGGCTACGAGGTGGCCGCCTACTCCGGCCAGACCGACCCCGACGAGCGCCTGGCCGCCGAAGAGGCGCTGCTGAACAACAAGATCAAGGCCCTGGTCGCGACGAGCGCCCTGGGCATGGGCTTCGACAAGCCCGACCTCGGGTTCGTCGTGCACGCGGGCGCGCCCCAGTCCCCGGTGGCCTACTACCAGCAGGTCGGCCGGGCCGGGCGCGGCGTCGAGCGGGCGGAGGTCATCCTGCTGCCCGGCCCAGAAGACCGGGCCATCTGGGCATACTTCGCCTCCCTCGCCTTTCCCCCCGAGCCGGTCGTACGCGCCACGCTGGCGGCCCTCGACGGCGGCGTGCTGTCCACCCCGGCCCTGGAGACCCGCGTCGACCTGAGCCGTGGCCGCCTGGAGATGATGCTCAAGGTCCTCGACGTGGACGGCGCGGTGCGCAGGGTCAAGGGCGGCTGGGAGGCCACCGGCGAGCCGTGGGCCTATGACACCGAGCGCTACACGCGCATCACGGCCGAGCGCCGCGCCGAGCAGGAGGCCATGCTGGGCTACCTCACCACCACCGAGTGCCGCGAGGAATACCTGCGCCGTCACCTCGACGACCCGGCCGCGCGCCCCTGCGGGCGCTGCGACAACTGCACGGGCGAGCACCGGGCGGCGGAGGTCGCGCCCGCCGCCGTCGAGGTGGCCAGAGAACGCCTGGCGCGCCCCGGCGTGGAGGTCGAGGCCCGCAGGCAGTGGCCGACCGGCATCGCCGATCTCAGCGGGCGGATCAAGCCCGAGTTCGGCGCGGAGCCCGGCCGGGCGCTGGGCAGGCTGACCGACATCGGCTGGGGCAACCGGCTGCGCGACCTGCTGGCCGACGGCGCCCCGGACGGGCCGGTGCCCGACGACGTGTTCGGCGCGGTGATCAAGGTGCTGTCCGCGTGGGAGTGGCGCGAGCGCCCGGTGGCCGTGGTCAACGTCCCCTCCGCCCGCCGTCCGGCGCTCGTGCGCGGCCTGGCCGAACGCCTGGCGTCCGTGGGCCGCCTGTCCTACCTGGGCGAGCTGGGCTACCGCTCGGGCCCGCCCGGACGGCAGTTCAACAGCGCCCAGCGGGTGCAGGCGATCAGGGCGACCCTGATGACCCCGCCGGAGCTGGGCGCCGCCGTGGCGGCGGCCGGAGGGCCGGTGCTGCTGGTGGACGACCGGGTGGACACGGGATGGACGATGACCATGTCCGCGGCGCTGCTGCGGCACGCGGGCGCGCCCGCCGTACTGCCCCTGGCGCTGGCCGTCACGACCTGAGCGCCCCGGGCCCCGGCCCTAAAGCTCAAACTCCTAAGAGCTCAGAGGCGGGGCCGCGCGCCCAGGTGGGAGATCGCCTTCGAGGCGAGCCTGCAGCCCGCCGACAGCGCCTCGGACGGCGGCTTGCCCGCCAGCCACGGCGGCAGGAACCCGGCCGCGAAGGCGTCGCCCGCGCCGGTGCCGTCCACCACGCGGTCCACCGGCTCGGCGGGCACCCTGACCGGCTCCGCGCGGTTATTGGTGTACCAGAGCGCGCCGTCGGCGGCGAGCTTGATCACCACCTGCGGGAACCACGCGGTCAGCACCTTGGCGGCGGCGGCCGGGTCGTCGCGCCCGGTGAGCACCTTGGCCTGGTCGGCGTTGGCGAACAGCAGCTTGGCCCCGTGGGTCCATTCCAGGAACGGCTCCGCGCCCGTGCGCTCCAGCGGCGCGGCCGAGGAGGAGTCGACCGAGATGCTCATGCCCGCCCGCCTGGCCAGGTCGAGCGCCGTCATGCCCGCGTCCCGCGAACCCTCGTTGACCAGCGTGTACCCGGACAGGTGCAGGTGGCCGCCCGAGCTGAACAGGTCGCGCGGCAGGTCTTCCGGCGACAGCGCGGCGTTGGCCCCGGGGTCGGAGAGCATGGTGCGCTCGCCCTTGTGCGTGACCAGCACCACACAGGTGCCGGTCGGCCGCTCGGGGTCCATCACGAGCCGGGCGTCCACGCCGTAGCCCATCAGCTCCATGTCGCGGTTGCGGCCGGTGATGTCGGCGCCCCTGCGGCCGATGAAGGCCACATCGGCCCCCTCGACCGCGAGCCACGACGACACGTTGGCACCCGACCCGCCGCCGTGCATGGTCACGATCGCGGGGGTGTCGCTGGCCCTTGCGAGTGGGAAGCGTGCACGCGCGACCGCATCGGTCATGAGATCGCCCACCACGACAACCCGGGTCATGACGTCACCGCCTTGCTGCACTGCCTTCACGTGGCCTCACGTCTGACGCCGAGAAACCTAACAGTTTCTCGCGGGGCTTTGGGCCAGAGAGCCGACAGAGGACGCCAGTCGATGCACAAGCGTTGTTGAACAAGGGCCACTGGTCTTGTCATCTGAGATGGCGGTTTACGCTCGTGACTGTTGGTGTGAGTGTGGAGGCGTCCGATGGCTGCATACTATCCCGCGCATTGGGAGGCCGACGTCGTTCTCGCCGACGGCGGCACCGCGCACGTCCGGCCGATTCGTCCCGCCGATGCCGAACGGCTCCGGTCGTTTTACTCCCGGCTATCCGAAGAATCCATCTATTTCCGCTTTTTCGGACCACGGCCGCGGCTGAGCGACCGCGAGGTGACCCGGTTCACCAACGTCGACTACGTCGATCGCGTCGCGCTCATCGCCACCATCGGCGAGGAGATGGTCGCGGTCATCCGCTACGACAAGATCCAGGACGGCGAGGCGGAGGTCGCCTTCCTGGTCGAGGACGCCCACCAGGGCCGCGGCGTCGCCTCGGTACTCCTGGAACACCTGGCGGCCACCGCCCGCGAGCACGGCATCGGCAGGTTCGTCGCCGACGTGCTGCCCGCCAACCAGAAGATGATGGCCGTGCTGCGCCAGGCGGGGTACACCGCCCAGAGCCGCTTCGCCGACGGCGTGGTCAGGATGACGCTCGACCTGACCCCCACCGAGACCTCCCAGGAGGTCACCGCCGCGCGCGAGCACCGCGCCGAGTCGCGGTCCATCGAACGGCTGCTCACCCCCGGTTCCGTGGCCGTGGTGGGCGCCTCGCGCGGGCCCGGCGGCGTGGGCCAGACCGTGCTCCGCAACCTGCTCGCCGCCGACTTCGCCGGGCCGGTCTACCCGGTCCACCGCGAGGCCAGGGCGCTTGCCGGCGTACGCGCCTATCCCAGCGTCACCGCCATCGACGGCGAGGTGGACCTCGCGGTGCTCGCCGTGCCCGCCGAGGGCGTGCGCGACCTGGTGGTCGAATGCGCGGAAAAGGGCGTGCGCGGGCTGGTGGTGGTCTCCTCGGGGTTCGGCGAGACCGGCCCCGAGGGCCGGGACAGACAAGACGAGCTGGTCCGCATCGCCCGATCCCACGGCCTGCGCGTGGTCGGCCCGAACTGCCTGGGCATCGCCAACACCGACCCCGGCGTACGACTGAACGCCACCCTGGCCGCCACCATCCCGGCCCGCGGCCGGGTCGGCTTCTTCAGCCAGTCCGGCGCGCTCGGCACCACCCTGCTGCACCGCGTCGCCCAGCGGAACATGGGCATCTCGTCGTTCGTGTCCGCGGGCAACCGAGCCGACGTCTCCGGCAACGACCTGCTGCAGTTCTGGGAGGAGGACCCGGCGACCGAGGTGATCCTGCTCTACCTGGAGTCGATCGGCAATCCCCGCAAGTTCGCCAGGCTGACCAGGCGCGTCTCGCGGCGCAAGCCGGTGGTGGTGGTCAAGAGCGGCGGCACCACCCAGGGCGTGCCCATCGGCCACGCCGCCCCCGCGCTGAAACTGCCCGACAGCGCGCTCAGCTCGCTGTTCGAGCAGGCGGGCGTGATCAGGGTGGACGACCTGATCCAGCAGTTCGACGTGGCGCAGTTGCTCGCGTACCAGCCGCTGCCCGCCGGGCCCAGGGTGGGCGTGGTGAGCAACTCCGACGCGCTGGCCCTGCTGGCACTGGACGCCTGCGTCACCGCCGGGCTCGACCCACGGCCGCCCGTCAACCTCGGGGCCGAGGCGGGGGCCGCCGCGTTCGGCGCGGCGCTCTCCGGCGAGCTGGCCGACGACGAGACGGACGCCGTGGTCGTCATCTACATGCCGCCCATCCCCGGCGACGCGGCGGCCGTCGCCGCCGAACTGCTGAGCAACGCCGCCGACGCGGCGGGCAAGCCCGTGCTCGCCACGTTCGAGGGCCGCGTCGGCATGCTCCCCGAGCTGAGCCGCGACCCCCAGGGACACGACCCCGGGCGCGGGTCCATCCCGTCCTACGCGGCGCCCGAGGAGGCCGTACGCGCCCTCGCCCACGTCGTACGGCACGCGCAGTGGCGCGAGCGGCCCCTGGAGCACCCGCCGATCGGCGGGGGAGAGGGCACCGCCGAGGCCCGTGACCTGGTACGCGACGCGCTGGCCGGCCGTACCGGGGCCGTGGAGATCGACGCCGCCCGGCTGCTCGCCCCCTACGGCGTCACCGTGTGGCCCGCCCCCGTGGCCGCCACCGCCGACGAGGCCGTGGAGATCGCCGACCGGCTCGGCTGGCCGGTCGTGGTCAAGGCGGCCGACCGGGAGGCCGCCGCGCGGGCCGGGACGGTCCGGCTGGGCCTGACCGGGCCCGAGGCGCTGCGCCAGGCGTACGCGGGGCTGTCGGCCCAGCTCGGCCCCGGCGTCCCGATCGCCGTGCAGCGAATGGCTCCGCAGCCGGGCGTGCCCGCGCTGATCAGCGCGGTGGAGCATCCGTCGGTCGGGCCCGTGGTGTCCTTCGGGCTCGGCGAGGTCACCGCGAGGCTGCTCGGCGACCGCGGATACCGCCTGGCCCCGCTGTCCACCGGCGACGCCGCCGAGCTGATCAGGTCGATCCGGGCCGCACCGCTGCTGTTCGGCGAGTACGGCTACCCCCCGGTGGCGGTCGGCGCGCTGCGCGAACTGCTGGTCCTCACCGGCCGCATGGCCGACGAACTCCCCGAACTCGACCGCCTGGACCTCGACCCCGTCCTGGTGGGGGAGAGCGGGGTGACGGTGCTCGGGGCCCGTGCCGTACTGCGGGTCCCACAGGGCCCGCGTCCCGACGACGGACCGCGCCGCCTGCGCTGAGCCGGGCGGGTGGCGTACCCCGGGCCGGCGGGTGAAACCGGGCCCTCGGACAGGGCAGGATGGACCCATGAGGGAAACCCGAGTCTCGGCCGCGGGCCTGCGCGAGGCGATCGATCGCAGCGGCTACTACCCCGACCTCGTGTCCGACGCGGTCGACTCCGCGCTGGGCAAAGAGGCGGTCGACGCCTACGTGGTCCACCATGAGGCGACCTTCGACCCGGCCATGGAAGTCCGCAGGCACGTCACCGTGCTGGTGCTCACGCCGACGCGGCTTCTGGTGTGCCACACCGACGAGCATCCGCCCGCCGAGGGCGTCACCGTGGCCCACGCCTCCACCACCACCGAGGCCGTGCGGCTCAGCCGCATCAAGTCGGTCGCGGTGACCAGGGTCGTCCCCGACCCGGCCGCCTACGCGCCCGGCGTGCCCCCCACCGAGGCCACGCTCAACATCGGCTGGGGCGGCATCTCCCACGTCGATCTGGAGCCCGCCACCTGCGGCGACGAGAACTGCGAGGCCGACCACGGCTACACCGGCGCGATCACCGCCGACGACCTGTCCCTGCGGGTCAGCGACGCCGCCGACGGCGCGGAGGCGGTCGCCCACGTACTCGCCTTCGCCAAGGCCCTCTCCGCCGCCACGGCCCGCACCACCCCCTGAGACCCCTGTCCCCGAGGGCCGGACGGCCTGGCGTGGCCGTGCCGGGGGTCGCCATGTCGTAGCGTTTCGCTGCGACGCAGGGAACCCCGACCACCCCGAGGAGTGTCGTCCGATGCTGATCACACCTGCCGGTCTGGCCGCGCTGCCCGGCGCGTCCGTGCTCGACGTGCGCTGGCGGCTGGCCGGGCCGCCCGGTCTCACCTCCTACCGTGAGAGGCACATTCCCGCGGCGGTGTTCTGCGACCTCGACACCGACCTCGCCGCCCCGCCGACGCCGCCCGCGCCCGGCGGCAGGCACCCGCTGCCCGAGCCCGCGGCCTTCCAGGCCGCCATGCGCCGCCTCGGCGTCTCGGGCGCGCGGCCCGTCGTGGTGTACGACGACGCCGACTCCACCGCCGCCGCCCGCGCCTGGTGGACCCTGCGCTACTTCGGCCACCCCGACGTCCGCGTCCTCGACGGCGGCTTCCGCGCCTGGACCGCCGCCGGACTGCCCGTGGAGACCACGGCGCCCGACGTACATCCGGGCGACTTCACCGCGCACCCGGGCGGCATGCCCGTGCTCTCCGCCGAGCAGGCGGGCGCGCTCCCGGCGAACGGCGTACTGCTCGACGCTCGCGCCCCCGAGCGCTACCGCGGCGAGACCGAGCCGATCGACCCCGTCGCCGGGCACATCCCGGGCGCGGTCAACGCCCCCACCGCGGCCAACGTCGACGCCTCCGGCCACTTTCTGCCCCCCGCCCGCCTCAAGACCCGCTTCGAGTCCCTGGGCGTCACCCCCGCCACCCCGACCGGCGCCTACTGCGGCTCCGGCGTGACCGCCGCCCACGAGGTGCTGGCACTGCACCTCGCAGGGGTCCCCGCGGCCCTCTACATCGGCTCATGGTCGGACTGGATCACCTCCCCCGACCGCCCGATCGCCACCGGCTGAGAGCCGCTACCCAGGGGCCGGTGCCCCGCGCCGAAGCAGGCGAAGCCGCGTACCCCGGTCGCAGAAGCCGCCGTGGCCAGTGCCCGTGCCGGGGTGCCGCCTGCGGCCAGCAGGTCGTGGAAGGCGGTCATCAGAATCAGGGCCTCCTCGTCGCGTACCGGCACGACGCAGGCGACCACGCACGCCGTACCCCGGGACAGCAACGCCCCCGCCAGGCCCAGCGGCCCGCCGTCCGTGGGCGCGTGCGCCATGCCCGCCTCGCACGCCGACAACACCACCAGCCGGGGTGGCCTGCGCAGCCCCAGAAGGTCGTAGGCCATCAGCGGACCGTCGTCGAGCACCAGCCCGGACATCAGCGGGCTGTGGGCGTGGAAGGTGCCGTGGGTGGCGAGGTGCGCCAGCGTGGCCCCGTCGAGCGCGGCCAGTACCGCGGCGGCGCGGGCCGGTACCCACCGCGCGCCCGGATGGCGGGCGGTCACCATGGCCGCCTCGGTGCGGGCGTGCACGAGCCCCGGACCGGCGACCGCGACCACGCCTCCCGCCGCCTGCCGGGCCGCCGAAGTACGGTCGCCCGCCAGCCAGCCGGCGGCGCTCGCGGCCACGCACACCGGCCGCCCGGCCAGCGCCGGGAGAGCGGGCCAGGGGAGTGGGTACAGCGGCCCGGTGGGCACGATGACCAGCGGGCCGTCACCGAGGCGTCCAGCCAGCGGCGCGATCAGCTCCGCCTGCACGGCCGCCGCCTCACGCTTCACCGAGCCGGCCCCGTCCCGGCAGGCGGCGCGGCGCAGGCCGTACCGCAGCCGCAGGCCCGCCTCGGCCGCGCGCCTCGCAGGGCCGAGCGGGTGCATGGTGACCTCGGTCCGGCTCACCACGACGGCGGTGAGCCGGTCGCCGTGCCCCATGTACTCCACCAGCCTGGCCCCGCCCAGCGCGGCCCGCAGTGCGCCCAGCCCGGGGCAGGAGGGAACACCCGTGCGGACGACCGCGCGCCAGCGTTCGGCCCAGGCCAGCGCCGTACCGGCGTGCCCGGTGCCGATCGCGACCGACAGGCCGAAGGCGGCCAGCCGTTCGCCCGCCTTGACCGCGTGGGCGCGGGTCATCGGATCGGTGAGCGCCGCCACCGAAGCGCCCACGTCGGCGAGACCGCGCGCCACCGCCCGCAGCGCGCCCTCCTGGTCGCCGCGTAACGCGCGCGTCATGGCCTCGGCGTGCCGCCCTGCCACTCCCGGCCCGGTGACCAGCGGCTTGAGCAGCGCATCGGCGAGGTCGTGGCGGCCCGCCTCCAGCGCGACCTCGGACGCCGTCAGCCGCAGTGCCTCGGCGGCGGTGGGAAAGGGGAGGGTGAGCCGGTCCGCGCAGTTGATCAACGCGGGGAGCAGGGCCGGGTCGGGGCCGCGGATGGCCAGCCGCGCGCGCAGGGCGACGCTCGTGGCCAGCGGGGTCCAGGCGTCGCGGTCCTGCTCCTCCAGTTCGGTGCAGGCCCGCGCCGCCGTACGGGCCGCCCGGTACGCGTCGCCGGTCTGCAACTCCAGCTCGGACAGCAGGAGCCTGGCCTCGGCCAGGACACCGAGGGCGCGGGCGCACTCCAGCTCCGGCACGGCCAGGCCGAGCAGCGCCCTGGCCTCCCCGGGCAGGTACGCCGCCACCAGCGCCCCGGCGAGGTCGCAGCGCATCGTGGCCAGCCGTTCGGGGTAGGCGGCCAGCGCCTCCTCCGCGTCGCGGTAGTGCGCGAAGGCCCCGCCGATGTCGCCCCGCCTGGCCGCCACGAACGGCAGGTTGGCCCTGGCCAGCGCGGTGACATGGCCGAGGCCGACGGTCGCGGCCAGCTCGGCGCAGCGCTCCAGGTCGTCCTGGGCGGCGCGCGGATCGCCCAGGTAGGCCGCGGTGATCCCGCGGTTCAGCAGCGCCCCGGCGAGGAACCGCAGGTCGTCTTCTCCGGTGCCGGCGGTCGGGCCGGCGGGTGGCGTGAGTACGCGCACCGCGTGGTCGCAGCACCGCACCGCCTCACCGAACCGGCCCAGGCGGCTCAGCGCCACCGCGCGCTGGGTGTCCAGCTTGGCGCGTTCGGCGCGGCACAGGTACGGCTCGGCGGCGTCGGCCACCTCCAGCGCCTGAGCGGGGCGGCCCAGCTCGGTGAGCACGGTGACCAGCGACAGCCGCGCCTGAGCGGTCGGCTGCGGTGCCGCCGCCGCACCCTCCTGTACGGCCCGCCGCAACTCCTCCTCCGCCAGCGGCAGATCCCCCAACTCCCGCGCTGCCAGCGCCAGCGCCCGCCTCGCCACCACCCGCGCCGCGAGATCCCCCTCCCCTTGGGTCACCGCGAGCACCTCCCCGGCCCGCCACCGGCTCACCACGGGATCCACCGCACTCTCCACCACGGCCCGCCACGCCGCCGCCAACACCCCACCCGCCTCGACCACCCACCCGGGCAGGCCGTCGCCGGGCTCCCGTACATCGTCCGTGCCAGGCTCTGCGGATCGGCCGAGCAGCGCGTTGCCGGGGGCAGCGGGCCGCCCGGGCGGCGTGTTGCCGGGGGTGGGGGAGTGCCCGGGTGGCGCGCCGCCCGTCCGTACAGCTTTCTCGCCCGGGACCGTGGAGGCGCTCGCGACCTCGTTGGGGAGGGGGTGTGGGGCGGTTTCGCCTGGGGTGGGGGGATTGTTTGGGGTTGGCATGGTGGGTTCCTCAGCGGCCGAGGCGGGTCCAGGTGGTTGCGACCGGGGGGCGGGTGTCCCGGTGGCAGACGATGCTGTACCAGCCCGGGGGGAGGCCGCAGGCCGCGAACTGGCCGGTGTCGGGCAGGGGGCGGGGGTGGGTGTCGTGGAGGGTGCGGATCTCTAGGTGGCCGCCGGGGCCCGGGTGCGGGCTCACCCGGCCCGCCATGTCGATCGCGCCCGCGCCCACCACGACCTCCATGTCCACGATCAGCCCGTCCGCGGCGTACCGCAGCCGCCGGCAGTCGCCCGTCCCCGCGCGTGTGCCGATGGGCGGGGGAGCGGGGATCGGCCGGGCGGTGACCGCGCCCGGTACCCGTAGCCGGTAGGCGTCCCTGGCCGAGCCGGTGACGTGGCCCGGCACCGGATCGCGCGAGGCGGCCAGGTGCAGTGCCGCGATCAGCAGGTCGTCGCCGGTCATCGGGCCGCCTCCCGGGTCTCCACGATCGTCCGCAACCGGCGCAGGCAGCGCGCCCGCGTCGGCCCCACACTGCCCGGGGGCATGCCCAGCCGTGCGGCCAGCCGCTGCGTCCCGGCGTCCGGGGCCGTGGCCATCAGCCGCAGCAGCGAGCGGCAGGGCTCGTTCATGGACTCCACCGCCCGCCACAGCCGCCCCGCCTCATCGGCGTCGAGCACCGCCGAGGCGATGTCCGGTACGGCCGTGCGGGCCGCGTGCGCGGGCTCCTCCGCAGGGGCGGGTGCGGGGTGTTCGCGGCGTCGCCGCCCCGCCAGCCGGATCGCCTCCCTGCGGGTGGTGGTGACCAGCCACAGGCCCACGGCATGCGGCTCGCGGATGCCCCCCATGCTCTCCAGCAGCCGCAGCCAGGCGGCCTGTACGGCGTCCTCCGCGTCGGCCGCCCCCAGGCCGCACGCCCTCGCGGTGGACCACATCGCCGCCCCGAACCTGCTCACCAGCGCGTCCCACGCCTGCTGGTCGCCGTGGGCGGCGGCGACCAGCAGGTCGCCGGGCCGCACGTCGTGCATGCGCTCCTCCAAGGCATCCTCCAACGCATCCTCCATGGCCGCCGCTCACAACCGGGCCGGGACGACGACGCCGAGGCCGGGCATCCGCTCACCGCGATCAGGGTCGAGCACGTCCGCGGCGGCCTCCGCGGGGACGCAGCCGTGCCGGGCGACCTCGGCGATGGCGGCGCTGACCAGGGCGGCGGCGAAGGAGGTGCCGCTCCAGCGGGCGTACCCGCGAAACCCCCCGATGTCCAGGAAGCTGCTGGCCAGCCACTCCCCCCGGGCGCAGGCGTCGACCCACGGCCCGTGCGCGGTGAACGGGGCCGGGGCGAGTTCGGCGGTGTCGAGCGCGCCCACGGCGATCACCCCGGGCAGCGCGGCGGGCCAGAACGGCCGCGCAGAGGGCGTGTTGCCTGCGCAGGCGACGGCCACCGTGCCGGACTCGGCCAGCCCGGCCAGCGCCGCGCCCAGCAGCGGCGGGGGCCGGTCGCCCGGCGTGTGCCCGCCGAAGGAGAGGTTGAGTATCCCCGGAGGGTCGTGCCGAAGCCGGTGCAGGGCGCGCAGCACCCGGGCCTCGTCGCCGATGCCGTTGCCGTCCAGGACCTTCAGCACGCGCAGCCGTACGCCGGGCGCCCGCCGTACCAGCAGCCCCGCGATGAACGTGCCGTGCCCGGCCTGGGGATCGAGCCGGCCGTCGTGGTCGGCGTCGGCCAGTTCGGCGGCGCTCATGCCGACCTCGCCGAACCACGGGGCGGGCTTCCACCAGGGATGCTCGGTGATGCCGGTGTCGAGCACGGCGATCTGTGGCCCGCCGGGAGCCCCTGGGCCGGGCGTCCAGGCGATCGGTTCGGCCGGGACCGCGCGGGAGGCCGGGCCGCCGAACCACAGCGGCTGCCCCACGAAGACGTGGTTGGGCGAGACGAGATGGCCGCGGTCGCCGAGGTCGGCGGCGATCTGGAGGGGATCGACGCCGGCGGTCAGGCGTACGGTGCACACGCCGTCGGCCGCCGAAGCGGCGTGG
Source organism: Spongiactinospora rosea (assembly GCF_003315795.1). Lineage (GTDB taxonomy): Bacteria > Actinomycetota > Actinomycetes > Streptosporangiales > Streptosporangiaceae > Spongiactinospora > Spongiactinospora rosea. Next base: position 370,955 of record NZ_QMEY01000004.1, on the reverse strand, counting down.
GTCCAGCGCTCCAGCGCGCCCGCGCCGCGCAGGTCGGTGATCAGCTGTCCCGGGCGTATGAGGGCGGGAGGCTCTCCAGAGCGTTCCACGATCGCGATCTCAGGATCCACAGCAGCTCCGTGGTGTTCGGCACGGCCGATGGCGTGCCCGCGTCGGGTAATCGACGGGTAATCGATCGGTCACGCAGTGTATCTTGCCGAAGAGAGTGCTGTGTCAAGTGGCACCGCCGCAACACATAGGTATGACCCCGCCTCTGGTGTCACGTCACGACCGACGGTAGTCTCTCCTACAGTCACTTGTGATCATCCCAGTACGAGGCCGTTGGGGAAGGCGCACCTCGTACCGAAACGGGAGGTCCGGTGTCTGCTCGTGGCGTGCTTTACGTCCACTCGGCTCAGCCTGCGCTGTGCCCGCATATCGAATGGGCGGTCGCGGGCGTCCTTGGCGTGCCCGTCGACCTGAGATGGACTCCTCAGCCCGCCGCGCCTGGCACCGTGCGCGCGCAGGCGGAGTGGGAAGGCCATCCGGGCACCGCCCCGGCCGTCACGTCCTCGCTCATGGGATGGCAACGGATCAGGTTCGAGATCACCGAAGATGCCTCGCCGGGGGTCGACGGCTCCCGGCACGCCTACACGCCGACCCTCGGCGTCTTCACCGCGGTCATCGGCGCCAGCGGTGACATCCTCGTGCCGGAGGACCGGCTGCGCGCGGCCATGCTGACCGCCGCGCAGGGCCGGGGCGTGCTGGAGGATGAGCTTGACAAGTTGCTCGGACGTCCATGGGATGAGGAATTGGAGCCCTTCCGCTACGCGGGAGACGGGGCGCCTGTCCGCTGGCTGCACGCCGCCGTGTAGCCGCGGGCGAGGCCGCCTGGCACGTCGCGCGTGTGCGCGGTCGGGGAAGCCGCACACCCGCCGGCGGGTACGGCGAAGCCCCCGCACCGATCATCGGTGCGGGGGCTTCGCCGCTTACGATCATGTTGTGTCACGCGAAAGCGTGACAAATCGCCCTCAGAGCGGGATGTTGCCGTGCGCCCCGCGGGCCGGGGTGGCCTGCGCGAGGACCTTCACGATGGCCCCGCGGGTGTTCGCCGGCTCCAGGATCTCGTCCACGACGCCCAGCTCCATCGCCCGGGCCAGCCCGCCGGTCATCTCCTCGTACTCGGCGGTCAGCCGCTCCTCCAGCGCCGGGCGCTCCTCTTCGGAGACCGCAGCGAGCTGACGTCGCTTGAGCAGGCGCACCGCCGCCTTGCTGCCCATCACGCCCATCTCGGCGGTCGGCCAGGCGAAGACCCGGGTCGCGCCCAGGGAGCGGGAGTTCATCGCGATGTAGGCCCCGCCGTACGCCTTGCGGGTGATCAGCGTCACCCGGGGCACGGACGCCTCGGCGAAGGCGTGCAGCAGCTTGGCGCCCCGGCGCACGACCCCGTCGTGCTCCTGGCCGACGCCCGGGAGGTAGCCGGGCACGTCCACCAGGACGACCAGCGGCACCCCGAACGCATCGCACATCCGGACGAACCGGGCGGCCTTCTCGGCGGAGGTCGCGTCCAGGCAGCCGCCCAGCCGCATCGGGTTGTTGGCGATCACGCCGACCGTGCGGCCGGCCATCCGCCCCAGGGTGGTGACGACGTTGGGCGCCCACTTCGGGTGCAGCTCCACGCCCGGCTCGTCCAGCAGGCCCTTGACCAGCGGCTTGACGTCGTACGCGCGGCGCGGCGAGTCGGGCAGCAGGTCGCTGAAGTCGATCTCCTTGACCTCTTCGGCGCGCGTCCGGCCCTGGTGCCCGAGGAGCACGGCCAGCCGCCGGGTCTGTACCAGCGCCTCCGGCTCGGACTTGGCCACCACGTGGACCACGCCGCTGCGCTTGCTGTGCGGCTCGGGCCCGCCGAGGCCCGCCATGTCGATCTGCTCGCCGGTGACGCTGTGCACCACGTCGGGGCCGGTCACGAAGATGCGGCCCTGGTCGGCCAGCACCACGATGTCGGTGAGGGCCGGGCCGTAGGCCGCGCCCCCGGCCGCCGGGCCGACGACCACGGAGAGCTGCGGAACGACCCCGGACGCCTTGGTCATCGCGGCGAAGACCCGCCCCACCGCGTGCAGCGACTCCACGCCCTCGGGGATCCGCGCGCCGCCGGAGTGCCAGATGCCGATGATCGGCACCCGCTCCCTGACCGCCACGTCGTAGGCGTGCACGATGTGCTCGCAGCCCTCGCTGCCCATCGCGCCGCCCTGGGTCCTGGCGTCGTTGCAGAAGGCGACCACCGGCACGCCCTCGACGCGCCCCATGGCGGCGAGGGCGCCGCTGGTGTCCTCCGGAGTGATCAGGCGGACCGAACCCTCGTCGAGCAGCGCCGCCAGGCGCACCCGGGGGTCGCGAGGATCTACGGCCTCCTCGTCGGAGGCCGTGCTCACCACCCTGTTGTCAAGTACCGTCATGAACGACTCCTCAGTGAGTGGTGAAGGCGATCGCGACGTTGTGGCCGCCGAAGCCGAACGAGTTGTTGATCGCGGCGAGGTCGCCGTCGGGCAGCTTGCGCGGCTCGCCCGAGACGATCTCCACCTCGATGCCGTCGGCGGGGTCGTCGAGGTTGGCGGTGGCGGGCACGATCCGCTCGTGCAGGGTGAGCGCGGTGAAGACCGACTCGATGCCGCCGGCGCCGCCGAGCAGGTGGCCGGTGAGCGACTTGGTCGCGGTCACCAGCGGGTGGACGCCGATCGCCTCCTTGATCGCATGCGTCTCGATCTCGTCGCCGATGGGCGTCGAGGTGGCGTGCGCGTTGACGTGGATGATGTCGCTCGGGTCGAGCCCGGCGTCGCGCATCGCGAAGAGCATGGCCTGCTGCCCGCCGACGCCGCTCGGCTCGGGGGCGGAGATGTGGTGACCGTCGCTGGTGTACCCGGCGCCCGCGGCGACCGCGTAGACGCGTGCGCCCCTGGCCTTGGCGTGCTCTTCGGATTCGAGCACCAAGATGCCCGCCCCCTCGCCCAGCACGAAGCCGTCCCTGCCCTTGTCGAACGGCCGGGAGGCGCGCTGCGGCTCGTCGTTGCGGGTGGACATGGCGCGCATCGCGGCGAAGGACGCCACGTTGAGCGGGTGGATGGCGGCCTCGGTGCCGCCGGCCACGACCACGTCGGCCCGCCCGGAGCGGATCATGTCGATCGCGTAGCCGATGGACTCGGCGCCGGTGGCGCAGGCGCTGACCACGGCGTGGGTTCCGGCCCGCGCGCCGAGGTCGATGCTGATCCAGCCGGCCGAGCCGTTCGGCATGAGCATGGGCACGGTGAACGGCGAGAGCCGGTTCCAGCCCTTCTCACGGTAGGTGTCGTAGGCGGCCAGGATCGTGGTGATCCCGCCGATGCCGCTGCCGACCACCACGCCCAGGCGGTCGCCGTCGACCTTGGGGGCCCCGGCGTCCTGCCAGGCCTCCCTGGCGGCGATGAGCGCGAACTGCTCGGCGCGGTCGAGCCGGCGCATCTCCGGCCGCGGGAGCACCTCGGCCGGGTCAACCGCGGCCACCCCGGCGAACTTCACCGGTACCGTGTCGACCCAGTCCTGGGTGAGTGTGTCGATGCCCGACCGACCGGCGAGGAGCGCCGACCAGGTCGAACCCACGTCCCCACCGAGGGGCGTCGTCGCGCCGAGCCCGGTGACGACGACACGTACCTGGTCCCTAGCCACTTTGTGTGCACTCCTCTTGGTCGGTTGCTGTAAATCGCGGGCATCCGCCCGTGGACGGCCGCGGTGGGCCCGCGTCCGCCCCACGGACTAGCCCTGAATGAAGGTGATGACGTCCTTGACGGTCTTGAGGTTCTTGAGCTGCTCGTCGGGAATCTCGACGTCGAACTCGTCCTGGGCGGCGACGGCGATCTCGACCATGGACAGGGAGTCGATGTCGAGGTCGTCCACGAAGTTCTTCTCCGGGGTCACCTCGGAGGCCGGGATGCCGGTGATCTCGTTAATGATCTTCCCGAGGCCGTCCAGGATCGCCTGCTCGGTGATGGCCATGTCGCGATAACTCCTTGATTGGTTACTTTTGCGTGGAATCGGGTCTTGCGGTCCGTACGGCGTCGCCGTACAGGTCTCAGGGAAGCTCGACCACCTGGGCGGCATAGGTCAGCCCGGCGCCGAACCCGAGCAGCAGGGCCAGCCCGCCGGACGGGACCTCGCCGCGCTCGATCATGCGAGACAGCGCCATCGGGATCGACGCCGCCGAGGTGTTGCCCGCGAGCACGATGTCGCGGGCGATGACGGCGTTGTCCGCGCCGATCTTGCGGGCGATGGACTCGATGATCCGCAGGTTGGCCTGGTGCGGGACGAAGGCCGCCAGCTCCGCCGGGTCGATCCCGGCGCGGTCGCAGGCGTCCTTGGCCACGGGGTGCAGGGCGGTGGTGGCCCAGCGGAAGACGGTCTGGCCCTCCTGGTGGAGGAAGGAGTTGCGGTCCTTGACGATGATCGCGTCGGACTTCTCGCCGTCGCTGCCCCAGGCCACCGGGCCGATGCGGGGCACGTCGGAGGGGCCGACGACCGCGGCGCCCGCGCCGTCCGCGAAGATCACCGCGGTGGAGCGGTCGTTCCAGTCCAGCCAGTGGGAGAACTTCTCGGTGCCGATCACCAGCACGTTGCGGGCCGAACCGGCGCGGATCGCGTCGGCGGCGGCGGCCAGGGCGTAGCAGAACCCCGCGCAGGCGGCGTTGACGTCGAAAGCGCCGGGGGCGTGGATGCCCAGGCGGGTGGCGACCCGCCCGGCCGCGTTGGGGATCTGCGACTCCATCGTGCAGGTGGCCACGAGCACCAGGTCGATGTCGGCCGAGGCCAGGCCGCTGGCGGCCAGCGCCTTGCCCCCGGCGTGCACGGCCAAGTCGATCTCGGTCTCGTCCGGCGAGGCCAGCCGCCGTTCGGCGATGCCGACCCGGCTTTTGATCCACTCGTCGTTGGTGTCCATGGTCTTCGCGAGGTCGTCGTTGGTCACGACGTTGGCCGGCTGGTAGTGGCCGAACGCGAGGATCTTGGCGCCGGGAGCGCCTGGTGCGAGTTTCACTTGAGCAGCTCCCTGGCGCTGTCGAGGTCGTCGGGGGTCTTGAGGGCCACGGTGGCCACCCCGCTCATGCCGCGCTTGGCCAGGCCGGTCAGCGTGCCGCCGGGAAGTAGTTCGATCATCCGGGTGACGCCCATCTCGGTCATGGTGGCCATGCAGCGGTCCCATCGGACCGGGCTCGCGACCTGCTCCACCAGGCGGGACAGCAGGTCCGCGCCGCTTGCGACCGGCTCACCGTCGAGGTTGGAGAGCAGCGTGATCCGCGGGTCGGCGGGCGTCACGCCGGCCGCCGCGGCGCGCAGCCGCTCGACGGCGGGCGCCATGTGCACGGTGTGGAACGCTCCCGCCACGGAAAGCGAGACCAGGCGGGCGCGGGCGGGCGGGTCGCCCTTGAAGGCGGCCAGCTCCTCGAGAGTGCCCCCCGCGACGATCTGCCCGGCGCCGTTGATGTTGGCGGGCGTGAGCCCGTGCCGCTCGATCGCGGCCAGCACCTCCTGCTCCTCGCCGCCGAGGACCGCCGTCATGCCGGTCTCGGTCAGCGTGGCGGCCTTGGCCATGGCCTGCGCGCGCTCGCGGATCAGCTCCAGCGACTGCGCCGGGGTGAGCGCCCCGGCGATGGCCGCGGCGGCGAACTCGCCCACACTGTGGCCCGCCACGAGGTCGGGCGTGCCGCCCAGCTCCGCGGCGGCGGCCAGCGCGGCGGCGACCAGGAGCGGCTGGGCGACCGCGGTGTCGCGGATCTCCTCGGCACTCCCCGTGGTGCCGCAGGCGGCGAGATCCAGGCCGACGATCTCGGACCACGCGGCCAAACGGTCCGCGAAGCCGGGCAGGTCGAGCCATGGGGCGAGGAAGCCTGGTTTCTGGGCGCCTTGGCCCGGAGCGACGATGACGAGCACGAAATCCAGCCTGCCCTGTAGAAGTTCACCACCCGGATAGAGATCCGTACGAACTTTGTCCACGGTTTCTTGTAGAGATCCTACAGTTCGTGCGGACCAATAATGACGTGACAGGGGTCAGCTAACGGGTGATTCGGTCAGCCTGCCCAAGATCAGGCCGACCTGGAGGGTGAAGGCGGAACGGCCTTCCGTGGGCTGGTAGCCGGTCAGTTCGGTGATCTTCTTGAGCCGGTAGCGCACGGTGTTGGGGTGCACGAACAGCAGCCGGGCGGTGGCCTCCAGGGACGTGCCCTGCTCCAGGTACGTGGCCAAGGTGTCCAGCAGCGGCGTGCCCGCCAGCGGCAGGTAGACGTTCTCGATGAGCTGCGCGCGGGCGTCGTCGTCGCCCTCGATGGCCCGCTCGGCGAGGAGCTCGTCGGCGTTGACCGGGCGCGGGGCGTCCGGCCAGCCGCCCGCCGCGCGCAACCCGGCCAGCGCCGCCCGCGCCGAGCGGGCGGCGGTGTGCAGGTCGGGCACCTCCGGGCCGATCACGATCGGCCCGGTGCCGAACCGCGGCGCCATCTGCCTGGCCGCCGCCGCGGCGCTCTCCGCGCCGCCGACGATCACGATCAGCCGGTCGCCCTGAACCCCGGCCAGCAGGTCGAGCCCCGTCCTGCGGCCCCGCTCGCGCAGCCCGTCGATGATCGACTCCGGCTTGCCCGGCGGTGTACGCCCGGCCAGCACCACCACGGGGGAGGACGTCCAGCCGAGCGCCGCGGCCCAGGAGTGCAGGCCGTCATCGACCTCGCCCCTGACCAGGGCGTCCACGATGAGGGCTTCGAGCCGCGCGTCCCACGCGCCGCGCACCTCCGCCTCACGGGCGTAGACCTGCGCCGCGGCGAAGGCGACGTCGCGGGTGTAGCGGAGCATGGCCTGTTCGAGCTGGCCGCCGCCGCCGGGCGCGGCCAGGTCGTCCACCTGCGCCTCCACCACCTCCACCACGACACGGACGATGTCCACCGTCTGCTGGAGCGAGATCGAGCGCTTCAGCTCGCGCGGCGCGGTGCCGAAGAACTCGATGCTCGGCGTGGGCCTGCCCTCGCCCGCGTGCTGGAACCACTCCACGAACGCGGCGATGCCCGCCTGCGCCACCAGGCCGACCCACGAGCGGTCCTCCGCCGACAATGCGCGGAACCACGGCAGCCGCTCGTCCATCCGCGACATGGCCGCGGTGCCGAGGGTGCCCATCGCGCGTTCGAGCCGCCGCGTGGTGTCCGCGCGGGCCTTGCCGCCGTTCTCGGCGTCCGCGGCGTCCGCGGCGGGTCCTCCGCCGGGCGCGGGACTGCCGGACTGCCTTTCCGATGCCTCGGTCACGTTCCTAGAGTGCCAGGTCACTTGGGGTGCTCACGCGCGTACCGGAATCACAGCACCGCCACGGCGGTGATCAGGCCGAGGAGCAGGTGGATCACCGCGAGCAGCCGCGCGCCGGGCTGCGGACGCGTCTCGCGCACCAGATCGCGCACCGAGATGCCGATGATGTGGTCGAACAGCAGCATCGCCACGGTCTGCACCGCGATGCCCGCCACGCCGAAGGCCAGGGTGGTGAGCAGCCCCTCGTGCAGCTCGCCGCTGGAGGAGAAGATCGAGGCGGCCACGATGAGCCCGATGGAGGCCAGGCCGGAGGAGGCGAGCAGGGTGGCGTTGGGGTTGCGGTCGGTCTTGATGAGGTCGCGCAGGTTGCCGGGGATGGCCAGGTCGATCACGTAGAAGCCGATGATCAGCAGCAGCACGCCCAGTGTCGCGTAGGCCAGAATGGCGAGCGCGCCGCGGCCGAGGTTGTCGGCGAGGGGGGCGGCCAGCTCGTCCGGAAGGGGGGTGGCCAGGGCGGTCACCATCTGGCTTGACTCCTCGTGGTCGCGGAGCCGGCCGTCCCTGCCGGGCACGGCGGTACGCCGGACGCGGTGAGTGGGGCTCACGATGGACGGTAACCCCCACAGATTACTGGCACGCACGGCGTTGCCGCACTTGCCGGTAACCACCCGCTCCCGGCCGCCGGAGACCTGGAAATGTCGGTGCGCGGGCGTAGTTTCGGAGTGTGAACCGTACCGATCGGCTGTACGCGCTCGTCGAGGAGCTGCGGGCGATCTCGCCTCGATGCCGGTCCGCGGCGGACCTGGCGGCCCGGTTCGAGGTGAGCGTGCGCACGATCGAGCGCGACATCGCGGCCCTGCAACAGTCCGGCGTCCCCATCTACCCCCAGCCCGGCAGGCGCGGCGGCTACGTGCTCGACAAGGCGATGTCGCTGCCCCCGCTCAACTTCACCCCGGCCGAGGCGGTGGCCATCGCGGTCGCGCTCGGCAGCGCGGGCGGGCGGCCGTTCGCCCGGCACGCGCGCACCGCGCTGCGCAAGGTCGTCGCGGCCATGCCCGGCGGCGACGGCGAGCGGGCCAGGGAGCTGGCCGCCCGGGTGCGTCTGTTCGACCAGGCCGAGGCCGACGACGCGGCCGCCTCGGCCGACGTGGCCCGGGTGATCGAGGACGCGCTCCAGCACCGCCGCGTCCTGCGCCTCGGTTACCGAGACGGCAAGGGCGCGGTGACCACCCGCGACGTGGAGCCCGGCGTCTTCCTGGGCGGCCGGGGCGGCTTCTGGTACCTCGTGGGCTACTGCCGATTACGCGAAGACGTCCGGGTCTTCCGCCTGGACCGGATCACCGCGGCCGCGCTCACCGGGGAGCGCTGCCCCGAGCGGGCGCCCGAGGAGTTCACGACCGACCTTCCTGACATGGTCCTGCGCAACCCGGCGCTCGACTGACCGGCCGAAAACCCCGCCAACGGCCGGGCACGCGTCCGAAAACACCGACAGGCCGTTGTCGCCCGGCCCGGTGACCATTGACCTGTCCCGGGCCGGGACTCCACGACTTCCCGGGCACGCCGCCCACCGCCGATCGGCGGCGCGCCCGGGAGACACCCCGGCAGCACGTAGCGCCCTTACGCCTCGCTAACCCGCGCAGCCCTAGACATGGACGTGTCGTCGCGCGGCGAAGGCCCGCGGGTTCTCGGAGGTGCGTGCAGTTGACCTCCTCCCCCTCGTGAACGAGAGGGATTCCGGCTCTCGCGAGCCGGGCCTTCCTGCTTCACCGGCGACCGCCCTACCCACCGATCGCGGAGGAACAGCGGTGACCGGTCCTACACGGCCTCCACAGGCATCACATCCCGCCGGCCCGGCGGCAGACCCACCAGACCTGACCACCACCCGGCGGATGTCACCAAACGTACAAGAAGCACCACACTTCGGCCGAATCCTGCCCCGCTCCGCAGGAGATCCGATTCCTCCCTCGCCTGAAGTCGAGGGTTTCCACGGAGGTATCCGATGAGAGTCCGGCGTGCGGTCGTGCTCAGCGGAGCGGTGGCGGCGCTTTCCGCGCTCACGGCATGCGGTCAGCAGGCGTCGTCCAGCGGGGTCGCCTCGGTGGCCGGCACCGGGCGGGCGGGCGCCTCGGCGTCCCCGACCCCCTCGGTCTCGGCCGACCCGGCCAAGTTCGCCCAGTGCATGCGCGAACACGGTGTCAAGATCAACGAGTCCAAGGGGGGCGGAATGGCCACCGTCCGGATCAAGGGAGCCGACAAGAAAAAGCTGGACGAGGCGCACAAGGCGTGCGGCAAGTACATCGAGGGCGCCATCGCCGACCGGATGAACGACCCGAAGACGCATGACGCCATGCTCAAGTTCGCCGCGTGCATGCGCGAGAACGGCATCGACATGCCCGACCCGCAGCCCGGCAAGGGCCTGCAGATGGCCAAGCCGGCCATGCGCGCCGGCGGTGACGCCGCCATGGAGAAGGCCATGAAGGCGTGCGAGGACCATCTCCCCGGCGGCCGTGGCAAGCGCCGCTGATCCCTAGACGGGGGTTCGCTCCCCGGCCGCCGGGAGGCGGACCACCACGGACAGGCCGCCGTCCGGGCGCGCGGTGGCGGCGGCCGACCCGCCGTGCGCCACGGCGATGGCGCGGACGATGGACAACCCGAGCCCCGACCCCGAGGACGAGCCGATCCTGTCGTGCAGCCGCCGGAACGGCTCGAACAGGCCGGCCACGTCGTGGGGCGGAATGACCACGCCGTCGTTCTCCACGGTGAGCACGACCTCCCTGGGCTCCCCGGGTTCGCCGGGCTCGTCCGCCAGCCGGACCATCAACCCCCCGCCCTTCAGGTTGTACTTCACCGCGTTCTCCACCAGGTTGAAAACGCAGCGTTCGAGCAGCAGCGCCTCACCGGCCGCCCACACCTGCGGCAGGTCGGCCGTCACGGTGACGCGCCGCCGCTCGGCCGCGGGCCCGGCCTGGTCGAGCACCCCGCGTACGACCTGCCGCAGGTCCACCGGGTTGCGGGCGATCACCTCCTGCTCCGAGCGCGCGAGCAGCAACAGCCCCTCGATCAGGCGCTCGTGCCGGGCGTTGGTGCCGAGCAGCGCCCTGCCGAGGGCGCGCAGGTCATCGGAGGCGTCCGGCTCCTCCAGCGCCACCTCGATCAGCGTGCGGTTGATGGCGATGGGCGTGCGCAGCTCGTGTGAGGCGTTGGAGACGAACCGCCGCTGCCCGTCGAAGGCGCGCTGCAGCCGGTCCAGCATCGCGTCGAAGGTGTCGGCCAGCCGCTTGACGTCGTCGCGCGGGCCGCGCAGCGCGATCCGCTCGTGCAGGGTGCTCTCCGAGAGGCGTTCGGCGGCGGAGGTCATCCGGCGCAGCGGGCTCAGCGCGCGGCCGGTCATCGCCCATCCGAACAGCACGCCGGCCACGCCCACCCCCAGCATGATCAGGACGGAGTTGCGCAGCACGTCCGCGAGCACCGCGGCCCGGCCGGCCTCCAGCCGTTCGACCAGGGTGGTGCTGAGGAAGCCCTCCGCCCTGGCCATCGCCTTGCCCTCCGGCCCTGCCACCGGCCCCTCGACCGGCCCGCGCCGGGTGAAGATGTCCTCGCCCGTCCCGATCAGCGGCCCCTGGGTGGGCAGGGCCACCTCGGCCGCCTTGGTCAGGGCGGCCAGCGGCTTGCTCGCCACGAACTGGTCCTGGATGGCCCGCTCCGTGAGCAGGTAGGTCACCCACACCAAGATCGCGCCGCCCAGCAGGAACAGCAGGCTGTAGAGGAGCATCAGCCGGGCGCGCAGCCCGATGCCCGACACCAGGTCGCCGACGGCCGACAGGCCGGCCGCCGCCCGTCGTACGGGCCTCACAGGCGGTATCCCGCGCCGAGCACGGTCTCGATGACCGGCGGGTCGCCGAGCTTCCTGCGCAGGGTCGCCATGGCGACCCGCAGCGCGCCGGTGCCCGCGTCGTAGTACTCGTCCCAGGCCCGCGCCAGCAGGTCGCGGGGCGAGACCGGCGCGCCTTCGGCCAGCATCAGCTCCTTCAGCAGCGCGAACTCCCGCCTGGTCAGCCCGACGGCCCTGCCGTCCCTGGTCACCGCGCGGGTCGCCGGGTCCAGCCGCAGGCCCGCGCGCTCCAGCACGCTGGGCCTGACCGGGGCGGTACGCCGGGCCAGCGCGCGCACCCGCGCCACGAGTTCGGCGAACGCGAACGGCTTGGGCAGATAGTCGTCGGCCCCCAGCCCGAGCCCGGCAACCCGGTCGGTCACCGTGTGCGCCGCGGTCAGCATCAGCACCCTGCCGCCCGCCCCCGTCGCGACCAGGTGCCTGCACACGTCGTCGCCGTGCACGTCCGGCAGGTCGCGGTCCAGCACGACCACGTCGTAGTCGACGTACGCCAGGCGTTCCATCGCCTCCGCCCCGTCGTAGACGACGTCCACCGCCATGGCCCTGCGCCGCAGCCCGCCCGCGATGGCGTCGGCCATCTCCGGCTCGTCCTCGACCACCAGCACGCGCATCTCACGCACCTCCGGTGACCAGCGTGAACCACCCGATGTTAGGAGCCGATAAGCCGCCCGGCCCGGAAGAATCCGCTTACCCTCCGCTAACCCCCGTCGCCCTACACATCGGGTGGTGCCACGGGCGTGGGTCCCGTGGGCCGGAGGTGAGGACGATGAGACGTGACCGGCCGGCCTGCCCGGGAGGCGGCGGATGAGGCGCAAGGGCGCGCTGTTCGCCGGGGTCGCGGCGGTGGCGGTGATCGGCGGCGGCACATGGGCGGCGGTGAACTCCGACCGGCAGGGCGGCCCCGAGCCCGGCGCCACCGCCGCGCCCCCACCGGCCACCGCCGAGATCACCAGGACCGACCTGGTCGACTCCGAGTCGGTGAGCGGCAAGCTGACCTACGCCGAGGAGCGCAAGGTGTCCTACACCGGCTCCGGCACGGTCACCGCCGTCCCCGCCGAGGGAAAGGTGATCAAGCGGGGCGGGGCGCTGCTCAAGGTGGATCGCCGCCCGCTGGTGCTCATGTACGGCAGGCTGCCGCTCTACCGCGAGCTGAACACCGCCGTGAGCGACGGGCCCGACGTGGAACAGCTCGAACGCAACCTCAGGGCGCTCGGCTACGGCGACGACCTCACCGTGGACGACGACTTCACCTACGCCACGTCGGCCGCCGTCAAGGAGTGGCAGAAGGACCGCGGCCTTCCGCAGACCGGCGCGGTGGACGCCGCCCAGGTCGTCTTCCTGGACGGGGCCGTGCGGGTGGCGGGCGTCTCGGCGGAGGTCGGCCGCAGGATCAACGGCGGCGAGGTGCTGACCGTGACCGGCACCCGCAGGATCGTCCAGGTGGACCTGAACACCGACGACCAGGCCCTGGCCCGCAAGGGCGCGCGGGTCGCCATCGAGCTGCCGGGCGGCAAGGAGGTCAAGGGCCGCATCGTCCGCGTCGGCACGGTCGCCCAGCAGGTCAGCGCGGAGGAGGGCGGCGGCTCGACCATCGACGTGGAGATCTCGCTGGGCGGGCGGAAGACCGGCCGTCTGGACCAGGCCCCCGTCACCGTCGCGATGGAGAGCGAGCGGGTCGAGGACGTGCTCACCGTCCCGGTGGAGGCGCTGCTGGCGCTGCGCGAGGGCGGCTTCGGCGTGGAGGTCGTCGAGGGCGGCGCGACCCGCCTGGTCGCCGTGGAGACCGGCGCGTACGGCGGGGGCCGGGTCGAGATCACCGGCGACGGCCTCGCCGCGGGCATGAAGGTCGGGGTGCCCGCCTCGTGAGCGCCGCCAACGTCGTCGAACTCACCGGGGTCACCAAGGTCTACGCCGGTGATGTCGCCGCGCTGCGCGGAGTGGACCTGCGGATCGGCGCCGGGGAACTGCTCGCCATCGTCGGCCCCTCCGGATCGGGCAAGTCCACCATGCTGCACATGATCGGCACCCTGGACCGTCCCACCACCGGCACCGTCGCCATCGCCGGACACGACGTGGGCGGCCTGACCGACCGGCGGCTGTCCGCGCTCCGGGCTCGTCACCTGGGGTTCGTATTCCAGCAGTTCCATCTCTCGGCGGGCGTCAGCGCGCTGGACAACGTGGCCGACGGCCTGCTGTACGGCGGGCCGCGACTGCGCGAGCGGCGCGAACGCGCGGCGGCGGCCCTGGAACGGGTCGGCCTCGGCCACCGCCTCGGGCACCGCCCGCACCAGCTCTCCGGCGGCGAGCAGCAGCGGGTCGCGGTGGCCAGGGCGGTGGTCGGCGACCCGCCGCTGCTGTTGGCCGACGAGCCGACCGGGAACCTCGACTCCGGCGCGGGGGCGGAGGTGCTGGCCGTACTGGCCGGGCTGCACGCCTCAGGCACCACGGTCGCGATCATCACGCACGACATGGAGATCGCGGAATGGGCGCCCAGACGGGTCAGGCTCAAGGACGGCCTGATCGTGTCCGACGACCGGGATGCCGTGGCGGTCGTGGGAGAGCGGCGATGAGCGACCGGCTCGCCGCGACGCGGCTCACCCCCGGCGACGTCCTGCGCGTGGGCGCGGCCGGGCTGCGCGCCCGCCCGGCCCGCGTGGTGCTGTCCGCCCTCGGCATCGCGATCGGCATCGCCACCATGGTCGGCGTCATCGGCATCTCCGCCTCCTCCGCGGAGAGCCTGCTGCGGCAGTTGGACCGGCTCGGCACCAACCTGCTCACCGTGCAGCCCGGGAACACCCTGTTCGGCGACGCCGCCAAGCTGCCGCTGGACGCGCTCGCCATGGTCCGCAGGATCGGCCCGGTCACCACGGCCTCGGCCACCGGCGACCTGGACGCCGGCGTGCGCCGCACCGACCGGATCCCCGAGGAGATCACCGGCGGCATCGCCGTACGGGCCGCCGACGGCGACCTCGTCAAGACCCTCGGCGGCCGGGTGCGTTCCGGGACCTGGCTCAACGCGGCCACGGAGAAGTACCCCGCCGTCGTGCTGGGCTCGGTCTCCGCGCAGCGCCTCGGCCTGGGCAGGGCGGGCGGGCAGGTCTGGATCGGCGGCCGGTGGTTCACCGTGCTCGGCATCCTGGACCCGCTGCCGCTCGCCCCCGAGATCGACCGCTCGGCGCTGGTCGGCTTCCCGGCCGCCGGGACGTACCTGGGCTTCGACGGCCACCCGACGATGATCTACGAGCGGTCGGCCGACGCCGCGGTCGCCGATGTGCAGGCCGTGCTGCCGCGTACGGTCAATCCGGAGAACCCCGAGGAGGTGCAGGTCAGCCGCCCCTCCGACGCGCTGGCGGCCAAGGCGGCGGCCACCGGGGCGTTCACCGGCCTGCTGCTCGGCCTCGGCGCGGTGGCGCTGCTGGTCGGCGGCGTGGGCGTGGCCAACACCATGGTCATCTCGGTGCTGGAACGCCGCAGGGAGATCGGGCTGCGCCGTTCCCTGGGAGCCACCCGCGGGCAGGTGCGGGTGCAGTTCATGGCGGAGGCGCTGCTGCTGTCCGCGCTCGGCGGGGCGGCGGGGGCGCTGCTCGGCGCGGCGGTCACGGTCGGGTACGCCTACGCGCGCGACTGGCCCTCGGTGGTGCCGCCCTGGGCGATCGGCGGCGCCGTGGGCGCGACCCTCGTCATCGGCACCCTGGCCGGGCTCTACCCCGCGATGCGCGCGGCCCGCCTGTCGCCCACCGAGGCCCTGGCCACCACCTGAGACGCGAAGGGCGCCCCGCCGTACAACGGCGGGGCGCCCCTCGTGCGGCTCGTGTTACAGGCCCATCGACTGGGTGTCGTTGGACTCCGCGCCACCGGCCTCCGTCACGCCGTTCTTCAGGTGGTAGCGGCTGATCGCCTCGCGCAGCTGCTCGGTCTCGACCTCCCCGCGCCGGGCGAGCTGGGTCAGCACGGCCAGCGTGATCGACGCGGCGTCCACGTGGAAGTGGCGGCGCAGCGCCGAGCGGGTGTCGGACAGGCCGAACCCGTCGGTGCCGAGCGAGGCCCAGTCACCGGGAATCCACCGGGCGATCTGGTCGGGCACGGCCCGCATGTAGTCGCTGACGCCCACGAACGTGCCCCCGACGCCCGACAGGGCACGGGTGATGTGCGGCACCTTCTGCTCGGCGTCCGGGTTGAGCAGGTTGTGCTCCTCGCAGTTGAGGGCGTCCCTGCGCAGCTCGGTCCAGGAGGTGGCCGACCATACCTCGGCGGCGACCCCCCACTCCTCGGCCAGCATCCGCTGCGCCTCAAGCGCCCAGGGCCCGGCCACGCCGGACACCAGGATGTTGGCCTTCGGCCGCTCCGCCGCCCCCTCCGGGGCCTGGGAGAGCCGGTAGAGGCCGCGCAGCAGCCCTTCCACGTCCAGGCCCTCGGGCTCGGCCGGCTGCGGGTAGGGCTCGTTGTAGACGGTGAGGTAGTAGAAGATGTTCTCCGGCCGCTCGCCGTACATCCGGCGCAGGCCGTCACGCACGATGTGCGCGATCTCGTACGCCCACGACGGGTCGTAGGACACCGCGGCCGGGTTGGTCGAGGCGATCAGCGGCGTGTGGCCGTCCTCGTGCTGCAGGCCCTCGCCGTTGAGCGTCGTACGCCCGGCCGTGGCCCCCAGCAGGAAGCCGCGCCCCATCTGGTCGCCGAGCTGCCACATCTGGTCGGCCGTGCGCTGCCAGCCGAACATCGAGTAGAAGACGTAGATCGGGATCATGTGCTCGCCGTGCGTGGCGTACGCCGAGCCCGCGGCGGTCACCGATCCCATCGACCCCGACTCGCTGATGCCCTCGTGCAGGATCTGGCCCTCGGTGGACTCCTTGTAGGACAGCAGCAGGTTGCGGTCCACCGCCTCGTACGTCTGCCCGTGCGGCGAGTAGATCTTCGCGGTCGGGAACATGGCGTCCATGCCGAAGGTGCGCGCCTCGTCCGGGATGATCGGCACGAACCGCGACCCGATCTCCTTGTCGCGCATGAGGTCCTTCAGCAGGCGGACGAAGGCCATCGTGGTGGCCACCGCCTGTTTGCCCGAGCCGCGCCGCAGGTCGGCGTACACCGGGTCGCCGGGCAGCTTCAGCGGCTTGGCCCGGACCACCCGCTTGGGCAGGTAGCCGCCGAGCGCCGCGCGGCGCTCCTTCATGTAGGCGATCTCGTCGTCGTCCTCGCCCGGGTGGAAGTAGGGCGGCAGCTCGCCCTCCAGGGCCGAGTCAGGGATCGGCAGGTAGAGCCGGTCGCGGAACTCCTTCAGCTCGGCCTTGGTGAGCTTCTTCATCTGGTGGGTGGCGTTGCGGGCCTCGAAGTCCTTGCCGAGGGTCCAGCCCTTGATCGTCTGGGCGAGGATCACGGTGGGCTGCCCGACGTGCTCGCGCGCCGCCGCGAACGCCGCGTACACCTTGTGGTAGTCGTGGCCGCCGCGCGACAGCCTGCGGATCTCCTCGTCGGACAGGTGGGAGACCATCTTGCGCAGCCGCGGGTCATCGCCGAAGAAGTGCTCGCGGATGTACTCGCCGCTCTCGACGGAGTAGGTCTGGAACTGCCCGTCGGGAGTGGTGTTCATCTTGTTGACGAGGACGCCGTCCACGTCGGCGGCGAGCAGCGGGTCCCAGTCGCGGCCCCACACGACCTTGATGACGTTCCAGCCGGCGCCGCGGAAGAACGACTCCATCTCCTGGATGATCTTCCCGTTGCCCCGGACCGGCCCGTCCAGCCGCTGGAGGTTGCAGTTGATGATGAAGGTGAGGTTGTCCAGCTCCTCGCGGGCGGCCAGGCCGATCGCGCCGAGCGACTCCGGCTCGTCCATCTCGCCGTCGCCGAGGAAGCACCAGACGTGGCTGCGGCTGGTGTCCTTGATCTTGCGGTTGAGCAGGTAGCGGTTGAACCTCGCCTGGTAGATCGCGCTGATCGGCCCCAGGCCCATGGAGACCGTGGGGAACTCCCAGAAGTCGGGCATCAGCCGCGGGTGCGGATAGGAGGGCAGGCCCTTGAACCCGTGCGAGAGTTCCTGCCTGAACGCGTCGAGCTGGGCCTCGTTGAGCCGGCCTTCGAGGAAGGCGCGGGCGTAGATGCCCGGTGCGGCGTGGCCCTGGATGTACACCTGGTCGCCGGACTCGCCGTGGTCCTTGCCGCGGAAGAAGTGGTTGAAGCCCACCTCGTAGAGCGAGGCCGCGGAGGCGTAGGTGGCGATGTGCCCGCCGACGTTGGTGCGCGCGTTGGCGCGCGACACCATGACGGCGGCGTTCCACCGGATATAGGCGCGGATGCGCCTTTCCACGTGCTCGTCGCCGGGGAACCACGGCTCCCGCTCCGGCGGGATCGTGTTGATGTAGTCGGTGCTGCGCAGTCCCGGCACGCCGACAGAGTGCTCACGGGCCCGCTCCAGCAGGCGCAGCATCAAGTACCTGGCCCGCGAACGCCCTTCCGTCTTGACGACGGTGTCGAGCGATTCGAGCCACTCCTGGGTCTCGCTGGGATCGACATCAGGAAGCTGGCTGGGTAGGCCGTCACTGATGATCGAGAAACGCTGGCGTCCGGAAGCCACTGGGTCTTCGCCTTCCGAGGATGGACTTGTGAAGCCTCTTTGTATGGTGTCTAGGTCACTTCCATCCTGGCTGCTTACCCAGCAATGCGCATCTCTACTGTCGAGTAGCCAAGATGTACCTGCTGGCAGTCGCCCGGATGTGGCCTAGTCCACCGATCGTAGGACGATTCTGGCATGTGGCGGCCCCACCGGCAAAGGTTCGTTCTGCGACGTGAGCGGCGTGGGGGTCGCGGGGGGCGTCCGGAGGGGTCCACAGGCGTGTCGCGTTCACGGCGAGCGTAACGATTCGGTCGAAGTTCTCCTCACTCTCCCGCACGGACGCCCGTGCCCTCTTCCCCAATCCCGCCCGTCGTACCAATGTGGAAGACACCGTGGCCATGCGGAAGGAGGGATGCACATGAACGCGACGGTTGGTGATCGGCTCCTGGTGCACGGCAACATCGTGGGGGAGCGGGACCGCCGGGGGGAGATCATCGAGGTACGCGGACCCGGCGGAGGCCCGCCGTACGTGGTGCGCTTCGACGACGGGCACACCGGTCTGGTATTTCCCGGCCCTGACGCCGTCGTCGTCCCAGCTCAACGGCGGCCGTAAGATCGACTGGTGAAGTCTACGGAGATCGAGGTCACGACCGGGACACGGGACCGTGTGCACGACATCACCCGGGAGTGCGAGAACTTCGCGAGAAGCTGTGGCGAGGACGGGCTGCTGCACGTCTTCGTCCCGCACGCCACGGCCGGCGTCGCGCTCATCGAGCTGGGCGCCGGCAGTGACGAGGACCTGCTCACGGCCTTGGGCGACCTTCTCCCGGCCGACGGCAGGTGGCGGCACGCCCACGGGTCCGAGGGCCACGGGCGGTCGCACGTCATGCCGGCCTTCGTGGCGCCGTACGCGAGCGTCCCCGTGGTCGGCGGGCGGCTCGCGCTGGGCACATGGCAGTCGATCACGATTGTGGATCTCAACGTGGACAACCCGAACCGTCGAGTTCGTTTGTCTTTTTTGTCCGACTAATCCGGGCATACCGCAGCCTCGGGCGGCCCGTTGCCGTGGCGACCGTTGACGTCGGCGGGTCACAGCGTGTGGACTGTGCCGAAGCGAAGGCCCACATAGGGCCGGACGTCCGCATCGGACGGGGCCATTCAAGCAGGAGGGATAGACGTGAGCGCGACCGCGGGTCAGGCGCAGGGCGAGCGCGGCCTGGCCGAACGACTCGGCCTGAAGCCGGGTCAGGTGGTGCAGGAGATCGGCTGGGACGAGGACTGCGACGAAGAACTTCGCGAGTCCATCGAAGAGCTGACCGGCAGCGAGTTGGTCGACGAGGACTATGACGACGTCGTTGACGTGGTGCTGCTCTGGTGGCGCGACGGTGACGGCGACCTGTTCGACGTCCTGACCGGCGCTCAGACCGGGCTGGCCGATGGTGGCCAGATCTGGCTGCTGACGCCGAAGGCCGGCAGGAGCGGCCACGTGGAGCCGAGCGACATAGGAGAGGACGCCACGACGGCGGGTCTGTCGCAGACCAGCAGCATCAGCGCCGCCGCCGACTGGTCGGGGACCCGGCTGGCGACCCCGAAGACGCGTCGTTAGCCCGTCGCTCGTTCATCGGGGGCCGTCACTGCCGTACGGCCGGCTCCGCGCGGGCCGTGCGGCAGAACGCGTGCGCGCGCCCGACGCGCGCCGTGACCGCTTGTCCATGTGCCCAGACGTGTCATCTGGCTGGTGATCGGGAGGACCTTGCATGTCCGTCGAGGTCGGATCCACCGCCCCGGACTTCGAGCTGCAGGATCAGCACGGCACCCCGGTCCGGCTCTCCGGTCTGCGGGGGTCGAACATCGTCCTGATCTTCTATCCGCTGGCGTTCAGCGGCGTCTGCACCAGCGAGTTGCGGTCCATCCGCGACGAGTTCGCGCCGCGCCGCGACGAGGCGCGGGTGCTGACCGTCACGGTCGACTCGATCTTCGCGCTGCGCGCCTGGGGAGACCGGGAAGGGTACACGTTCCCGCTGCTGTCGGACTTCTGGCCGCACGGTGAGGTGGCGCGGGGGTACGGTGTTTTCGATGAGGACAGGGGTCTCGCGCTGCGGGGCACCTTCGTCATCGACGGTGAGGGCGTGGTCCGCTGGAAGGTCGTCAACCCGATCCACTCGGCGCGCGACACGGCGGAGTACACCGCGGCGCTCGCAGCGATCTCGTGAGTTCGTGAGCCCGTGATGATCGCGCTAGGCCCGATGTGACCTTCTGGCACGACGGGATCCAGATATTTCCAGATTTCCGGATTTCCCGGCCTGCCAGGGCGGCTTCGCCCGGGACGGCCGGTGGTGACCGTCCAGCATCGATCCTGACGGAGGCGAGGATGCCCTGCTACCGCTGCGGGGCCCGGCAGACGGACCCCGTCCGCGGCGCCAGCCCCTGGCTGCGCGGCGTCAGCGACGGAGGCCAGGTCCTCATCTGCCCGGACTGCCAGGGCGCCGCGGACCTGCGGCTCGACGCCTGTGAGACGTGCGGCTCCACCCGCCTGATCTGCCGGCTCGGCGAGGTCGAGTGCCGCGACTGCGGCGCCGAACGCCCGGCCGCCAGATCCACCACCTCCGGCGTCCTCGCCCCTGCCACGCCGCCCGGCCTGTCCGCCGAGGTGGAGGCCGCACTCAACCGCGTCCTGGGCCGCAACTGACCCGCCCCCGCCCCAGAAGTGGGGGCCGGAGTGCTCTAAGGAGAACCGGGCGCGGCTGCGCTATGGTCAAGGCGCCGCTGTCCACATAACGGCCGTGGCGTGACGAACACCCCCTTTTCAGCATTTAATCAACGGATGGGCGGCATGAGCGCGTTCGTAGTGGGCCTCGACGTGGGCGGCACCTCCATGAAGGGAGGCGCCGTCACCCGGGATGGCGTGGTCCTCCATACCGAACGCCGCCCGACCCCGCGCGCCGACGGCCCCGACGCCGTGGTGGCGGCCATCCGCACCTTCATCCTGGACCTGTCGCGCGTCTCGCCCGGTGGCACCGAACTGGCCGGAGTCGGCCTCTGCGTCCCCGGCCTGGTCACCCCGGACGCCGCCCTGTTCTCCGCCAACATCGGCTGGCGCGACGTCCCGGCGTCCGCGTTCGCCCCCGAGGGCGTGCCCGTCCGGCTCGGCCACGACGTACGCACCGGCGGCCTCGCCGAAGCGGTCATCGGCGCCGGGCGCGGAGTCTCCGACTTCCTCTTCCTGCCCATCGGCACGGGCATCGCGGGCGCCTGCGTACTGAACGGCTCCCCGTACGCCGGCGCGACCGGCTGGGGCGGCGAGATCGGCCACACCCCCGTCTACCCGGACGGCGAGCCGTGCGCCTGCGGCCAGCGGGGCTGCCTGGAGACCTACGCCTCGGCCGCCTCCGTGGCACGGCGCTACGCGAGCCGTACGGGCCGCACGGCCCCCACCGAGGAGATCGCCGCCCGCGCCGCCACCGGCGACGACAAGGACGCCACCGAGGTCTGGACCGACGCCGTCCAGGCCCTCTCCCTCTCCCTCGCCACCTACACCCTCCTCCTGGACCCCTCCCTGATCGTCATCGGCGGCGGCCTCGCCGAATCCGGCCCCCTCCTCCTCACCCCCCTCGCCGACCGCCTCTCCACCCACCTCGCCTTCCGCCCCGCCCCACCCCTCCGCCCGGCCGCCCTCGGCCCCCAGGCCGGCATGCTCGGCGCCGCCCTCCTCGGCTGGCACATCGCCGGCCACCCCGACATCGGCACCACCTGGACGCCTGATGTGCCCAACACGGCCCCAGTACCGTAAGGTGTAGTGCCGACCACGAACGGCGGGCGGTTAGCTCAGCGGTAGAGCACTCGCCTTACAAGCGAGGGGTCACTGGTTCGAACCCAGTACCGCCCACCAGCATCTCCCCAGGTCGCCGACCTCGGGATCTTGCTTTCGTGGATCACGGAATCGGGAGCACACCGCCGACCGGGAGCACGGAAGCATCCGCAGCTCACCGCCTTCTGCCCGACCGCGTCGCCCTAACGAAGCCCTCAGCCTCGTCGGCGGTGGGGGCTCCATCGCCTTGAGCGCTTTCGTCGCAGGCCGGGCGGGCCAGACCCGCCGGGCGAAGTCCGACCGCGGCCACGACGAAGCCGTTCACACGGCCAACCGCAACCGAGGGCTCAAACGCGCGGCCTGAGGCTGACAGAGGGTGTCTCACTGGCCGACCTGGCGACGCCGCCATCAAGCCCGCGCCCGCTGGTTCCATCGCCGAGCCCGCCTGAGCACCGCGTATATCCAGGTCAACTAACGAATGGCGGCTGCCCTACCAGGCGATGGCCCAGACGAGAAAGCGAGCAAAGGACGCCCGCGGAACTTCCTGGATCCCTTCCCGCGTAGCTTTGCCCGCCGGCCTATGACCTGGACAGGCGGCGGCTGGCCGCGCGTACGCGATCCGTGCCGTCGCGCTCGCCAACCTGCTGCGGACCGGGCGGGTAATCGACGAGTCGGGCAGGTCGCGGGCCTTGGCAAGCGTCCGGCCGGCCCGCGATCCTCGTGCTGGACGGCATACTCGCCCAGATCGCCGAATCGCACGGCAGAGCTCGCACCGGACCGGATCACCGTGCCATGTGGCCGGTAGAGCGGCCAGCGGAATCACGGGTGCGACACCCGGCGTGGTACACGGCCTGGACCGACGCGTCATAGATGTTTTCGAACTGTTCACCGAGTTACGCGTGAAGCCGTCGGCATCGATGCTGCCATAAACGCATCTTCCGGTAAACCCTGAAACCAAGGCTACCCTCCCCATTCAATGAAATCGTTCGCACAATGTCAATGTAGACCCAAAACTGTTGATGAGGTAGTGCATACAGCCAGATAAGTGGTTGTCTGAGAAGAGGTCTACGAACGGTGCAGGCCGCGCAAGTAGCCCACGGCCACCGCTCTTTGCCATCCGCCGACCGTGGCAGACGACGCGAGGTCATCATTCACTCCGCATTGTTTCTGTGAAGGACGTGGCGGCGGCCAGTCGGGTTCACGTGGTCTCCTTGGAAGATCGAAACCATAGGGGAAAATCATGACGGTATTTACCGATCCGGCAGGGCGCGAAACCGAGGACGTCTACAATGTGATGTATAACGTCGAGTTGCGCCAAGGGGTGATCGAGCGGGTCGAGGAGCATCCGGTCGCCGACGACGCCATCTTCTACGAAGAGGCGCGCGAGCCCAAACAGGTGGACGAGCCAAGCCCGCGCTACGACCGGGAGAAAGTCCATCCGGTGTTGCGCGAGTGGCTGGCCGGCCGGCCTGGTGACGAGCGGGCGCATATCATCGTCGTCTTCTCGGATTCCACGTCCCTCCCGCGTTTCCCGGAGCCCGCGGTCGACGAGCCGCGCGACTCCGGCCGTAACCGGCGGTTGCTCGATCGGGCCCAGGAACTGGTGCGATCGATCGCAGCGCGCCGGGAGCCGGAGTATCAGCGGCTGACGGATGAGCTGGCCGGCTACGAAGCGGACTTGGTGGAACCGTTCTGGATCATCAAGGGCGGCGTGTTCGACATGCCCCTTCGATCGGTGGAGCGTCTCGCGGCCCGCGAGGACATCGTGTCGATCGAGCCGCGGTTCTCCGGCGAGGAGCCCCCACAGGATGAGGTGGACGACGGACGGGCCCGCATCAACTCCGACCCATACTTCAACCTCGGGTTGAATGCGGGTTGGATCGGGTTGCTCGACACCGGCGTGCGGTCCACCCACACCCAGTTCACGAATCCGTCGCACATCGACCTGCGCCGGGACTGCGTCAACGGCGGCGCGGACTGCAACACCGGCACCAGCCTCAACCCCAACGACACCTGCAACCACGGGACAGGTTCGGCGGCGATCATCACGGCCAACGCCAACCAGGGAAACGACTTTCGCGGTGTCACCGGAATCACGCTGGACAGTTTCAAGATCTACCCATCGGTCTCACCTTGCAACCTCGACCAGGCGGCGGCGATACGCGGCTTCCAGACCGCGGTTTCGGTGCTCGACCGTGTCATCGTGGCGGAGATGCAAGGGACCGCCGACCACCAGGGCGCACTCGCGCAGGCGGCCGACGCGGCGTTCGACGTGGGGGCGGTGGTGGTCGCCGCCAACGGGAACTTCGGCCCGAACGCCGGTACCGTGCGCTGCCCGGCCAATGCCCGCCGGGTCATCGGGGTCGGAAACTTCGACGTCCAGACCCTTCAGCAGATCCCCGGTCAAAGTCGTGGCCCCACTGCCGATGGCCGGTTCAAGCCCGACGTCCAGGCCCCGACGAATACCGAGACGGCGAGCAACGCCTCAGACACCGCGAGGCACATCTACACCGGCACGAGCGGTGCCACACCCTACGCGAGCGGCGCGGCGGCGCTGCTGCGGAACTGGCTCCGCGGCGGCACCGGCACGATCGATCCGGGTCAGGTGTACGCGCACCTCATCCTCGCCGGGCAGCGGCCGCAGTTCGACAACACGACCGGCGCCGGTCCGCTGCGCCTGACACAGGACGGTACGGCGATGTTCGGCAAGGTGAGCGTTTCCAACGGCCAGGTGGTCAACCACCCATTCGGCACGGTAAGTGGTACAGCTCCCTTCATCGATGCCGCGATCTGGTGGCCTGAGTTCGGCGCCGCCCACAACGACATCGATCTGTACTTGGTCGATCCTTCCGGTATCGTCCGGGCGTCGAGCACTTCTATCGCCAGCGTCTTCGAGAGGTGTCGGGCGTCCGCGCCCGTCGCACCCGGCATCTGGCAGGTGCGCGTCCGCGGCTACAACGTTCCATCAGGCCCCCAGACGGTTTACGTAGCCGCTTGGACGCCACCGGCCTGAGGGTATGTCCACCGAGAACAGCCGTGGTGTTCTGAGCGGCCGGAGTCAGGAGAGCGCCGACCGCGCGCACGTCCTAGGCGCGCCGCTGCCCGCAGCAGGAGGCGGCGCGCTCGCCGCCATCGCGTACGGCCGGCGTAGCCCTCCTGGCGCGCCTCGGAACGCGGCCTGGACTCGTTGCGGCACCACGATGTGGCGGCGGCTCATCACAGCCGTACCGCGGAGGTGCGCCGATTCTGACCGCACGCTGATCCCATAGCGTGGGGCGAGCTCATGCGCCGGGATGCCAGCGTTTCCGACCTTGGGAGTGGGGGATGAGCCGGGATCCTGGGCGTCCACTCGGCGCCTGGCCGCGCAGATGTGCTCGAAGGCGATGATCGCCTCGGCGGAGCGTTGTTCCAGGGCATTTTGCAGCCATGACGCGCGGGCCTTCTTGCCATTCGTCTCGCGCCCGGAGTGCTCTATCAGGTGCCAGAACTCATCGGGATCCATAGCGGGGGATCATGGCACGGGGGGACGACAGGATTCATGAGATGGCCGCGCCCGCATAGATGCGGCCCTGCGGCGTATGGTCGAGGCCGTGAATGATCAGCGGGTCCCGCGGTTCGCCCTGGCCAGTGCCGCCGCTGGGGCGCTGTTCTTTGATGGCGATGGTCGTGTGCTGCTCGTTCATCCCACGTACAAGCCCTTTATGGACATTCCGGGCGGGTATGTCGAGCCGGGGGAGACCCCGTATGAGGCGTGTGTCCGGGAGGTGGGGGAAGAGCTGGGCATCCGGCCGGTCATCGGGCGACTGCTCGTGGTCGATTGGGCGCCTCTTCCGCCGGAGGGGGACAAGGTCGTGTTCGTGTTCGACGGCGGGATCTTGGGTGGCGAGATGATCGAGCGGATCGCCTTCACCGACAACGAGTTGAGCGGGTACGAATTCCGTTCCGTTGAAGAGCTGGACGGGCTTTTGATCGATCGGCTCGCTCGTCGGCTCAAGGCGGCGGCCGCCGCCCGTGGATCGATGGAAACGGTCTATCTGGAGCACGGGCGGATCGCGCCCGCCGAGTGATCGCTCACTTAATGGGAATATTGCTGGTTTGCGGGGATATATCCATTTCGTCGCGGGCTCTTTTTGCTGCCCGAATATGCGGTCGCGTGCCATCATGGCTGGTGCTGGGAAAGGAGCCTGATGGGAAGACCCGCAAGGTATCCGCGGAACCTGCATTCGGCTCAGCCGCGGCGCTGGTGGCAGCGGCCTGTTGTCAGGTGGGTCGGGAGTGCGGTTGCGACGCCGGTACTGGTCGCGGTGTTGGTCTGGACGATTCAGGAGCGGATGGCGCCTCCCGCCGTGCCGGAGGTCGTACCGAGGACTCCCGGTCCGTCATCGGTGCAGAGGCCGGGGTCGGCGGTGGCGGTGGATCTGGTGAAGGTCCAGCGGCTGTCCGAGAGCAACAGCTGGGCCTTCTCGTCGGCTCCGGGGCTGTCGGCCGGTGACCTGGCCGCGATCAATGCCATTCCCGCGCATACGGAGGCCCATGCCCAGTGGTTCCGGCGGCGGGGTGGTGTGGATATCATGGAAACCGATATCGAGATCGTGGCCCGGGGGAATCGGGATCGGCCCGTGCGCATCATGGGGATGAAGGCGGACACGGAATGCCGGGAGCCGCTTTCCGGCGCGTACTTCGAGAGCCCGAGCGCCGGAGCGCCGGAGAGAATCGTGAAGATCGGCCTGGATCTCGACGAGCCCGAGCCGCGTGGCAAGGCCGAAGATGAAAGCGGGAACTGGAGCGGGGACTACTTTCAGCAGAACACGATATCGCTGAAGCCGGACGAGGAGATCGTCTTCCATGTGAAGGCCTGGACCCTTGAGCATCACTGCCGGTTCTCCATCGTGCTGGAGGTTCTCGATCGGGGTGTGATGACCGATCAAGTCATCAATGACGGGGACAAGCCGTTTCAGGTGACCGCCGCCATCAAGAGCGAGCCAGATGATTTCGGCGGTACGCGGACCATGTTCAGCCGATATGACGAGGTCTACATCGGTGGGGTGGCCAACCCGTACCAAAGCGGCTGGATCGAGGTGGATCCATCGACCAGCCGACCGCTCGCGGGTCAGAGGCCCAGGTAGGTCAGTACGGCGCGGACGCGGCGGTGGCCCGGGTCGGTCGGGGCGAGGTCGAGTTTGAGGAAGATGTTGCCGATGTGCTTGTGCACCGCGCGTTCGGTGATGACGAGCCGGGTGGCGATGTCGGTGTTGGCCAGACCCTGGGCCATGAGGGTGAGGACCTCGTGCTCCCTCGGGGTCAGATCGGCGAGCGGGTCCGCCTTGCGGGCGAGGAGCTGGGAGACGACCTCCGCGTCCAGTGCGGTGCCGCCGGCCGCGACGCGGCGCAGTGACTCCAGGAACTCCTCCAGCCGGGTCACCCGGTCCTTGAGCAGGTAGCCGACCCCGCCGCGGCCGTCCGCGAGCAGTTCCCTGGCGTAGACCTGCTCGACGTACTGCGAGAACACCAGCACCGGCAGGCCGGGCCTGCGCCGTCTGACCTCCAGCGCGGCATGGATGCCCTCGTCCCGGAAGGACGGCGGCAGGCGTACGTCCACGACAACCACCTCGGGCGCGTGCCGTGCCACGGCCGCCACGAACGACGGCCCGTCGCCCGTGATCGCGGCGACCTCGAAACCCGCCGAGGCGAGGAGGAGGTTCAGGCCCTCGGCCAGGACGACGTTGTCCTCGGCGATCACGACTCGCACGGCAGCGTCACCTCCAGGGTCGTCGGCCCGCCGGGCGGGCTGGTGATGCGGGTGGTTCCGTCGAGGGCGGCGACCCGGCGGCGGATGCCCGCGATGCCGCTGCCGCGCGATTCGTCCACGCCGCCGATGCCGTCGTCGGTGAGTTCGACCAGCAGGGACGGCCCGTCGCGCCGGACCCCTACGCGCGCCCGCCTCGCGCGGGCGTGCTTGGCGACGTTGGTCAGGGCCTCGGCGATGACGAAGTACGCGGTCGCCTCCACGGCCGCCGGTACCGCGCCCAGCGGGCCCACGGCGATCTGGACGGGCACGGGGCAGCGCGCGGCCAGGGCCGAGGCGGCGCCGTCCAGGCCGCGGTCGGCCAGGATCGGCGGGTAGATCGTCCGTACGACGTCGCGCAGCTCCGCCATCGCCTCCTCCGCCCCGCTCTGCGCCTCGCGCAGCAGCCGCCTGGCCGTCTGAGGGTCCTCGGCCATGGTCCGTTCGGCGACACCGAGGCGCATCGCCAGGGCGACGAGCTGGGCCTGGGCACCGTCGTGAAGGTCTCGTTCGATCCGGCGCAGTTCGGCCGCGTGCGCCTCCAGCGCGTCCGCGCGGCTCTCGGTCAGGGCGTCGACCCGCTCGGCGAGCCGTTCGGCGGCCGAGGCCCGCAGCAGCGCGCGCGACATGCGCGCGTGCACGCGGGCCAGTGCCGGCGTCGCCCACAGCAGCAGCGCGACGCACAGTACGAGCTGCGCCGCGCCCGCGCCGAGCGCGGTGCCCCACCCGGTGACCGGCATGCCGAGCAGCGTCAGCGGCTCGTCCGCGGGAAGCACCCACCACAGCGCCGCCTGGGCCACCGTCACCACCGGACCGGCCAGGGCGATCAGCCCGATCGCGCCGAACGGGATGCCCACCGCGATGTGCGCGAACATCCACCCGATGTCCCGCCAGGTCGCCGGGTCCGTCAGCGTCTGCCAGAACCGGCCGCCGGGCTCTCGGTACCTCGACGGCACCGCCTCGCCCAGGTACGCGCCGACCCGCCGCCTGGCCAGGTCGGCCCACCGGCGCAGGCCCAGCAACGCCGTGGGCAGCAGGATGAGCCCGAGCCCGGCCGCGGCCACCGTCGCGGTCGCGCCGAGCAGCAGCATCGGCATGGGCAGTGTGGCGACGCCGGTGAACAGCGCGACCGTCAGGTACCGTGCCGACCGCACCCCCGCGCTCAGCGGTCCACGCGTGCCCGCCCGTCTCTCACTCACGTCCACAGGGGCCAGTCTCACCGCTCTCACCGGACCCGGCAGTGGAGCCCGCTACACCATTGCCCGGGGAGTGTACCTGCTCGTGGCCAGGCCGCCCGCGTACCTAGCGTCGGCGTACATGACGATCGGACTCCCGCGCCACGACACCCGGCGCGCATCGGACCCTGTGCCCTGGCGGGCCATCGGGATCTTCGTGGCCCTCGCCTTCGGCGGCGCGTGGGCGGCCATGCTGCCCCTGCTGCTGAGCGGCTTCCGCCGTACCGAGGCCGCGCACGACATGACCCTGCTCACCCAGATCTGCATCGCGGTGATGATGCTGACCCCCGCGCTGTCGGCGTTCGTGGTGCTGCGGCTGATCCATCGACCGGCGAGCATCCGGGCGGCGATCGGCCTGGTCAGGCCGCGCCCACTGGGCCGGCTGGCCCGGGAGAGCCTGCTGGCGCCGGCCGTGCCCTGCGTGCTCCAGCTCCTCGCGCTCGGCGTGGCCGCCCTGACCGGCGCCTACCGCCTGGACCTCGCGAACTTCTCCGGGTTCCGCGCGCAGTTCGCCCCGGCCACGCTGGGACAGACCGGGGTCCCCGTGGCGGAACTCGCGCTGTGGCTGGGCACCCTGATCCTCACGATGATCCTCTGGCTGCCGATGTTCTTCGGCGAGGAGCTGGGCTGGCAGGGCTACCTGCTGCCGCGGCTGACCTCGCTCGGCGTCTGGCCCGCGATGGGCCTGACGGCGGTGGTGTTCGCGCTGTGGCACCTGCCCACGCTGGTCATGGGGGGCCAGTACCCGGGTCACTCGCCGCTGGCCTCGGTGGTCTACATGATCATCAGTACGGTGCTGATCGTGCCGATCTTCGCCTGGCTGCGCCTGCGTTCGGTCTCCGTCTGGCCCGCGGTGCTCGCGCACACCTTCGTCAGCAACGCCGGTGTCCAGATGATCTGGCTGTTCTCCGACGCCGCCCACCCCATCGACCCGCTCCAGGCGGGCCTGAACGGGTGGCCCGGCTGGATCGTGATGGGCGCGTTCGTCGCCTTCCTGGCCCTGACCGGCCGTCTCACGACGGCGAGTCCGCGGCGGCGGTGAAGACCCGGCGGAGCAGGGCCTGGAGCTGGTCGCGCTCGGCGGGGGCGAGCGGGGCCAGCAGCGCGTCCTGGACGGCGCGGGTCTCGGCCTCCAGTTCGGCCAGCAGGGCGCGGCCGGCGCCGGTGATGGCGACCGAGACGCGGCGCCGGTCCGCGGGGCTTCGGGAGCGTTCGACGTGCCCGGACCCCGCGAGCCGGTCCACCACCTTCGCCATGTCGCTGGTGTCGATGTCGAGCCGGTGGGCCAGGTCCCGCTGGGCGTGCGGGCCGAAGTCGGCCAGGGAGGCGAGCACCGCCATGTCCCACAGCCGCAGCCCGCGGCGGGCGAGTCGTTCGGCGATCCGCCCGCGGGCGGTCTTGCCGACCTTGGACAGCAGGTAGGCGCTGAGCGCGACCAGCGTCGGCGGCGGTGATTCGTCGGAGGCCATGCCTGAACTCTAGGGGTAGACCTATAGTGGGTGCGGACCCACTAATTTGAGGAGTGCCGCCATGGACGCCCTGCATCCCCGCCTGCTCGTCTCCCGCTTCGCCGACTGCCACGCCTTCTACGATGCGATCCTGGCGTCGTTCGCCGGTGCGAAACCGGCGGGCGGTTCGCCGACCGGCCCGTACGCCAGCTGGGACGTCGGCGGCCAGTGCGTCCTCGCCCTGATCGACCGCGACATGATGGCCGACGCCCTGCCTGGGCCGGGGCCGTCGGCGGAGCAGGACACCGTGATGTTCGTGTGCCGGGTCCCGGACGTGGATGCCGGGCTGGACCTGTGCCTGCGGCACGGCGGCACCCTCGTGGCCCGCGCGGCCGACCGGCCGGAGTGGGGGGAGAACCTTCGTGCCGCCCACCTCCGCGACCCGGCCGGCACGCTGATCGAGCTCCAGTCCTACTGACGCCCGCCCAGGCGGCGAAGCGTAGGGTCGGAGGTGTGAACGACCGTGCTGGGCCGACGTTCGCCCTGCTCAGGGCCGCCGCCGGGGCGCTGTTCTTCGACACGGCCGATCGGGTGATGCTGGTGCGGCCGGTCTACAAGGCCGGGCTGGACATCCCCGGCGGGTGCCTTTCGCCGGGGGAGACGCCCTACCAGGCGTGTGTGCGCGAGGTGCGCGAAGAGCTCGGCATCGAGCCCGAAATCGGGCGGCTGCTGGTGGCCGACTGGGAGCCCGGTACGCGAGACGGCGGCACGATCCTCTTCGTCTTCGACGGCGGTGAGATCGACGACGGGACGCGTTCGCGGATCACGTTCACCGACGGCGAGCTGAGCGGATACGACTTCTGCCCGCCCGACGAGCTGGATGACGTGCTGGCCGGGCCGCTGGCGCGGCGGGTCAAGGCGGGAGTGGTCGCCCGGGAGCTGGGCGAGACGGTCTATCTGGAGTACGGCAGGGCCGTCCCGCCCGCATGACCCCGCTGACGGGTAAAGGCATTCCCGGGCTCGTTCCACGGCGTGCCACAGGCGACCGGAATAACCGCCGGACGCGAAAACGCGCTATTCCCGCTTGCCCGAGTAGCCAGGTACGAGAGAAGGCTCCTCCGGGGGCTCCGCCAAAAGATCCTGGATATCGGGAAGGGCGGGGCCCGCGGCGAGCCGGGCTCGGGCGCGGACGACCTCGCGCGCGTGTTGCTGCAGGCGGCGGCGGATGAAATCGGATTCGTCGGTGTCGCTGGTGAGGGCCTCAAGGAGCGCGGCGGTACGCTCGCGTACGCGACGGATCAGGATGCTGTCGTCGTCATTCCGTGTCGGCACGCCGGTCACCCCCAAAAAATGCGGCGAAGGCCCCGCGGGGCTTTGCCGGATCCGGTTTCCCGCCCGGCCGTGCCATTGCACGGCCGGACCATGATCTATGGCTAGGTCTTGACCTCTGCCGTTGCGGGATTGTAACGCTGTTGCGCTGGGGATGACAGGGGCGTGAGGGGTTATGCAGACATTTCTTCCCTATCCCGATTTCCGGGCGTCCGCTGGAGTTCTCGATCCGGTACGACTCGGCAAACAGCGCGTTGAGGCGCTGCAGGTCTTCCGCGCGCTCACCGTCCCCGGGTACGGCTGGCGGCACCACCCCGCCGTCGCCATGTGGGCGGGCTATGAGGAGGCCCTGGTCCGGTACGGCCTTGACGTGTGCGCCCACTGGAGCGGCCTGGGCCGGGCCGACACCTGCGCCGCCACGATGACCACGGAGCTGGCGGCGGTCTGTGGCATCGGCCGGGCCCGGGACCAGGCCGCGCTGGCGGAGGCGGGGGAGCTGCCGCCGTGGCTGGGCGACCCGGGGTTCCACCTGAGCCACCGTTCGGCGCTGCTCCGCAAGGACCCGGGCCACTACCGGCCGCTGTTCGGCGACGAGCCGGACGACCTGCCGTACGTCTGGCCGTCCTCGGGCCGCGCCCCCGCCTGCCGCCCGCCCCGGTGATTCGGCCAGCGGCCACCCGTCAGGGCACGAACAACCCCCAGTACGCCGCCCACCCGATCAGCAGCACGCCGCCCGTCAGGGCGAGCCGTCCCGCGCCCCCGGTACGCCGGAGCGTCAGCGCCGTGCCCACCGTCGCGACCGCCGCCGCCACCGCGAGCACCTGCAGCACCAGCCAGACCACCGGACGGCCCGCGACCACGGGCCCCGGCTCCCTGGCCGCCGTGGCCAGCAGATATCCCAGGTAGAGCACCGTCCCCAGCACGGTGACCAGCCCGGTCCCGGCCAGCAGGGCGGGCCAGCGCACGTCACCGGCCGCCCCGCGCCGCCGCCGGATCAGGGCGGCGACCGGGTAGCCCGCGAACGCGGCCAGCAGCACGACCAGCGCGCCGAGCTGCACCGGCACCGACTCCCACCAGGCCAGTGGCGTCACCGGTTCGGCGGCCAGGTCCTGGCGCGGCGGGGCGTCCGCCGAGGACGCGGGCGGGTCGCCCAGGCCGTGGATCCAGGAGGTGACCAGGTCGAAGTATCCAGGTACGAACCGGTCGCTCTCGGCGAATCCGTCCGGGCTCTGCATCAGCCCGTGGTCGGCGCCGGGCAGGATCTTGATCGTGTGGCTCGGGTTCCCGGCCGCGCGCAGGGTCGCGGCGAAGATCTTCGAGCTGTCCGCGGCCGGGACGCTGCGCTCGTGTTCGCCCCACAGGGCCAGTACCGGCTGGTGAACGCGGGCGAGCACCGGCGCCGGCTCGTGCCCGGACGCGCCGAACAGCCCCGCCCCCACCATGACCCGGGTGAGGTTGACGGCCAGCGGGCGTATCCGGGCACCGGTGACCCCCGCGTGGGCCAGGAAGTTGGCGTTGCTCCACACCTGGACGCGTTCGGGGGAGTGGCCGCCCGCGCCGACCGTGACCAGGAAGGCCACCTCCGGCGAGCGGGACGCGGCCAGCGGGGCGACCCAGCCGCCCTCGCTGAAGCCCCAGAGGCCGACCCGCGCGGGATCGACGCCCGGCCGGGCGCGCAGCAGGCGCACCCCGGCGAGCGCGTCCTGCGCGAGGGCGGGGAAGGAGCGGCTGGTCTGGCTGTAGCCCTTGGTGCGCTTGTCGTAGACCAGGGCGACCACCCCGCGCCGGGCGAACTCGGCGGCCTTGCCGGCCGTCTTGTCCAGGGTGCGCGGGCCCGCCCCGTCCACCATGACGACGGCGGGGGCGCGGCGGCCGGTCGCGGCGGGGGCGTAGATCATGCCGCGCAGACGTACGTCACCGCTGTGGATGGTGACCTCGGTGCGGACCACGGCGTCGGCGGTGGCCGCGGGGGCGGCCACCAGGCCCAGCGTGGCGAGCGCGGCGAACAGCGCGGACAGGGCCGATGATTTGCTCAAGGACAGCATGAAGTGCTCTCCTTTCTTGTTGGAAGGCCGGTTCACGGAAGGACTCGCCCTCGGGCGAGGTGATTCGGATCTTTCGCCGCGGGGTCGCCGAGTTGCCGCTCGACGGCCCCGCATTCGTTTCGCCGCCTCAGTCGTCCGGTGGCGGCGCGGGATCGGGGAAGCCCAGGAATCGGGTGTGCACCGCCCGGGCGTCCGGCGGCCCTTCGCCCGCCGGGCGTGAGTAGCGTTTCACCAGGTCGATGTACTCCTCGAAGAAGCGGAGCAGCTCCTCCAGCGTCACGCGGATCTCCCCCCGGGAGTACGGCATGGCATCGCCCCAGGGGCCCATGCCGTCCCGCGCTGCGCGGAATCGCTCGAACAGCTCCACGTCGGCGGCGAGGAACCCGTGTTCCAGCTCCGCCAGGGCCGTCCGCATGTCGTCGTCCCGGTGGCTCAGCGGCGCGAACCGAAGGTCCACTGGGACCCGCCGCCACCACCGCTCGCGCCCGCGCGCCAGCTCGGGCACCTCCTCCACCAGCCCGTGGTCGGCCAGCACCCGCAGGTTGTAGCTGGTGCCCCCGGTGGTGATGCCGAGCGCCTTGGCGAGCGTGGTGGAGGTGGCGGGCCCCTCGCGAAGGTGGTCGAGGATGCGCTGCCTGATGGGATTGGCCAGGGCCTTGATGGTCCCTAGGTCGGCGGGTACGGGTGCTGGTTCGGGCACAGTTACACGGTAAATGATGCACGGGTTTTCGTGCAACTCCGGCTCGCATGCTGACCGGATGGTGACAATCGTCGGCCCAGCGCCGGATGCGTGAATCCGCCGGGCGGCCCCCCGTCGTACAACCGGCAGGTGCACCGACGCGGATGGAGGCAGCCATGACCGCCATACCAGTGCGGGCCGGCCTGATCGGCACCCTCAACGGGCGCGGGCACCAGGCCGCTCTCAACGTCTTCCTGTTCATCGTGCTGGCGCACTGGGCCGAGCACATCGTGCAGGCGATCCAGATCTGGGTGATGGGCTGGCCGCTGCCCCAGGCGCGCGGCGTGCTCGGGCTGTGGTTCCCCTGGCTGGTCACCTCCGAGGCGCTGCACTACGGCTACGCGCTGGTGATGCTCGTGGGCCTGGCCGCGCTGCGCCAGGGCTTCACCGGACGCTCACGCGTGTGGTGGAACATCTCCCTGGGCATCCAGATCTGGCACCACATCGAACACCTGCTGCTGCTCATCCAGGCGGCGAGCGGCACCCCCTTCTTCGGCAGGGCCGTACCGACCAGCGTGGTGCAACTCCTCGTGCCGAGGGTTGAGCTGCACCTGTTCTACAACTCGCTGGTGTTCGCCCCGATGGTGGTGGCGATGGTGCTGCACCGGCGGTCCCGCCCCGACGAGCGCGCCCAGGCGGCCTGCTCGTGCGCCCACGGCCGGTAGGGCTAGTAGAGCGGGTTGATCAGTGCCGGGCCGCCGCCCTGCGGGCCTCCGCTGACCAGGCCGATCGCGGTGCCGCCCGCGTAGACTGGGCCGCCGCTGTCGCCCTCGGCGGCGTAGAGGTCGGTGACGGCGAGGCCATGGACGGGCCCGTCGCCGTAGTCGGCGGTGGCGTCGAGCGCGTAGACGACGCCGCAGGAGGTGCCGGTCCGCGCGCCGGTCTTGCACAGCCGCTGGCCCAGGTGCACCTGACCGGCCGAGCCGATCCGCTGGTAGGTCCCGTCGGACTGCAGCACGCTGCCGGTGAGCCGCCAGCCGGGCTCGGGGGTGATCTCCGAGACGTCCCCGCCGGGGTAGCGCAGCCGGGTGATCTCGCCGAGGTGGTGGCCGCCGAGGTACCACGAGGAGCCGTACCGGTAGCAGTGACCGGCGGTCAGCAGCCGGTCCGCCCGGCCCGCGCCGACGGTGAAGCCGGTCGAGCAGAAGGCGTCGCCCGTGGTGATCTGCTGCCCGCCGTACACGGGGCCGGACCTTCGGGTACGGCTCGCGGGGGCGTGCGCGGCCCTGCCGACGTAGGGCGCGAGGGGCCGGCCGATGACGGAGGTGATGGTGCGGCTCTCCGCCGCCGAACCGGCGAAGCCTCTGGTCACGGCGTCGTCCGCGCCGCGAAGTACGGCGATGTGCAGCTTGCCGCGGGCGTGGTCGATGTACCAGTACTGGGCGTCGCCGGCCCTGCCCTGCTCGGCGAGCCGGTCCAGGCGCAGCTTCAGCGCGCGCAACTCGGCGGCCTGGGCCTGGGCGCCCGCCGCGCCGGCGGGGGCCGGACCGGCGCAGGCGAGGGCCGCGGCGAGCGCGGCGGTCAAGGCCACGCGAGGGAGGGACACATGGATCATGTGGTGCTCCGGAAGGTCTGGACGACAGGGACCGGCTCAGCCGGGAGAGCGGCACGGAAGGGGGCGCACGATTCAGGGGTAGCAAGCCGGACCATTATTGTCACCGTGTGCCACCGAACGAGTTCATGGAGTAATCACACTGTGGCCGGGAAGTGCCGGACGCGCTCCCGGCCGCCGCCGTCCAGGAGGGCGGACCGCTCGTCGCGGTGTTTCGACCGTTGGGCGACGCCGCCGGGCGCGCTGACCGCTGCCCGTCCACCGCTCACCGCTCACCGCTCGGCGTGCATTCCGCCCTTTCCGGAGACCGTACCCGGGCGGACTCTCAACCTAGACCGCCATTGAGGCAATAAATTCTGGCGATTCCGCTATTTACGGACTTCTTTATCGATCCCCCGAACCCCCCGCACGCAGCACCGCCATGCCAAGGAGGTCCATTGCGGATGAGAAGATCCAGATCCACGACAGTGCTGGTCACGGCCGTCCTGGTCGCAGCCGTGCCCGGCCTGACGCAGTCGCACGCGGAGGTACGCGAGGATCCGCTCGCGGCGCCCGTGGAGTACGTCCCCAACGAGCCGTTGCCCGTCGAGCCGATCGCCCCCCAGCAGTCGCTGGACGCGCTCGGCATCAGCGGCTACCCCGACCGGCTCAGCGTCCGGCCGGGCGAGTCCGTGCAGATCATGGTCAGTACGAAGGCGCCCGAGTTCAAGAGCACGATCGTCAGGGTGACCCACGGCGACGCCGACCCGGCCGGACCCGGCCTGAAGGAACAGGTCATCGACAGCCCGGTGAACAAGACCTACCCGGGCGCCCACCAGCCGCTGCCGCTGGGCTCCTACGTACGGGTGCCCGATGACCGGCGGCTGCGGCCCTCGGGCGGCTTCACCATCACCGCGTGGATCGCGCCGTCCACGATCCCCGGCTCGCCGTACAACCGGACGGCCCTGCAACGTACGCCGGTGGGCACGCCACGCGCCCAGGGCCTGGTCACCAAGTGGTCCGAGACCGACCGCCGGGGGTACGGCCTGTTCATCGACGAGCAGGGCGCGCTCGCGCTGCGCGTCGGCGCGGACACCGTCTCGACCGGCGTCAAGCTCAAGCCGTGGGCGGCGGCGATGGGCGGCCCGGAGATGTACTTCTCCAAGCGCCCCCGCCCGCAGCACGTCAACAACTCCGGCTGGTACTTCGTGGCCGCCTCCTACGACCCCCGGACGCGCAGGGCGACCGTGACCCAGCGCCCCGTGTCCACCCTGCCGGACGACTCCGCGGCCACCACCACAAAGCAGGTCGGCTCCGGACAAGTCGCCCACACCTCCGATCCGCTGCTGATGGCCGGCTACTGGGACCGTTCAGGGGACACCCGGCCCGCCGGCCTCTACAACGGCAAGATCGAATCGCCCGCCCTGTACGACCGCGCGCTCAGCGAGCGCGAGATCGACGCCGTGGCCCAGGGACGGCACGCCCCCCGGCCCGCCGCCGCCTGGGACTTCTCCCGGCACATGTCCGGCGACCAGGTGGCCGACACCGGCCCGCACCGGCTCTCCGGCACGGCGGTGAACCTCCCGGTCCGGGCGATGACCGGCCACGACTGGGACCGCAAGACGATGAACCACAACGAGGACCCCGAGCAGTGGGGCGCGATCCACTTCCACGAGGACGACCTCGGCGACGCCGCGTGGAAGCCCGCGTTCACCTGGAAGGTCCCCAAGGACGCGCGCAGCGGGATCTACGCGGCGCGGCTTGAGGCGGCCGGCAAGGTCTACCACGCGACCTTCGTGGTCCGGCCGAAGCAGACCGGCTCCAAGATCGCGATGCTGGTGCCCACGCTGACCTACCTCGCGTACGGCCAGACCGGCGGCTCCCTCAGCCAGTACTCCAACCACGCCGACGGCAGCGGCTACGTCTACTCCAGCCAGAAGCGGCCCATCACCAACCTGCGCCCGCTGACCACCGGCCCCAATGGTGAGGGCCGGCCGTGGGGCTTCGAGGCCGACACGCACATCTTCGACTGGCTGGAGACCAGGAAGTTCGACGTCGACTACATCACCGACCACGACATCGACCGCGAGGGCCGCAAGATCCTCGACGGCTACCAGACGGTGATCACCGGCACCCACCCCGAGTACATCTCCACCACCGAGCACGAGGCGATCAAGGACTGGCTCGGCGACGGCGGCCGGCTGATGTACCTCGGCGGTAACGGGTTCTACTGGGTCACCGCCCTGAACCGGACCAGGGAGTACACCGAACTGCGCCGCCACGACGGCACCGAGGCCTGGCAGGCGGCCCCCGGCGAGTACTACCACAGCACCGACGGCGAGTACGGCGGGCTGTGGCGCTTCCGCGGCACCCCGCCCCAGGAACTCGTCGGCGTCGGCTTCTCCGCGCAGGGCTTCGGGCATCCCTCCGGCTTCGCCTACTACAACAAGCCCTTCGACCGGTCGGAGGCCGGTTACTCCGAGGCCGGGGCGTGGATCTTCGATGGCGTGTCGAAGAAGGACGGCATCGGCGGCGACCTGCCGAGCCTGCAGAGCCAGGGCGGCCCGATGGGCGAGGAGGTGGACCGGGTGGACTACTCGCTCGGCACGCCGCCCAACGCCATCGTGCTCGGCACCTCGCAGCCGTTCGGCGAGCAGTACATGCACGTGGTCGAGGAGATCAACACCTCGGCCCTGTTCGAGGGCGGCGACACCAACCCGATGGTGCGCGGTGACGTCACGCTGATCCACTACCCGAACGGCGGGGCGGTCTTCTCCGCCTCCTCGATGGTGTGGAGCGGCGCCTTCTACAACAACGGCTACGACAACGACCTCACCAGGATCACCGAGAACGTGCTGAAGAAGTTCACCTCGGGCGACCCGCTGCCCGGGACGAAGGGAGCCGGGAAGGAGGGCGCGGCCGGCACCCGGTGACGGACCGGGCCACCGGGAACGCGGTTCCCGGTGGCCCCTGGTCACGCCTGCGATGAAAGGTACGGTTCCTTGTACATAAGCGTTCGAGGCACCCCCGCCGCCGGGCCGGGCAAGGCGGGCCGGGTGCCGGGCACCGTGGTCGTACTCGGGCTCGTCAGCCTGCTCACCGACATCTCCACCGAGATGGTCACGGCCGTGCTGCCGCTGTTCGTCACCATGGGCCTCGGGCTGTCCCCGCTGTTCTTCGGCCTGCTCGACGGCTTCTACCAGGCCGGCACCGCGGTGGCGCGGATCGGCGGGGGGTACGCCGCCGACCGGCTCGGCCGCCCCAAGGCGGTGGCGGTGGCCGGGTACGGGCTCGGTGTACTGTCCAAGGCCGTGCTGCTGCCCGCCGCCGGTTTCGCCGCGCTGTCCGGCGCGATCGGGCTGGACCGGATCGGCAAGGGGCTGCGCACCGGTCCGCGCGACGCGCTGATCGCCGAGTCCAGCCCGCCGGGCGCGCTCGGCCGGTCCTTCGGCGTGCACCGGGCCCTGGACACGCTGGGCGCGCTGCTCGGCCCGGTGGCCGCGTTCTACCTGCTCGCGGTGGTTCCGGGCGACTTCGACGCGGTGTTCACCGTGTCCATGTGCGTGGCGAAGCTCGGCGTGCTGCTGCTGATCGGCAAGGTCGCCGAACGCCCGGCGGCCCCTGCCACCCGCCCCCGCGTACGCCCGCGCGAGGCGCTGCGGCCGGCCGCCCGCCGCACCCCGATGCGCCGGATGCTGCTCGCCGCGGCGGCGATGTCCGCGCTGACCGTGAGCGACGCCTTCATCTACCTGACCCTGCTGGAGCGCGGCGCGGTCTCGGCGCAGATCTTCCCGCTGCTGTTCCTCGCCACCGGGGCGGTCTACCTGATCGGCGCGGTGCCGCTGGGGCGGCTGGCCGACCGGTACGGCAGGCCGCGCGTCTTCGTGGCCGGGCACGTCGCGATCGTGGCCGCCTACGTGGTGGCGAGCGGGGCGGACGGCCTCCCCGCGGCCGGGGTGACCCTCGCGCTGCTCGGCCTGTACTACGCGGCGACCGACGGCGTACTGCCCGCCGCCGCGGCGGCGATGGTCCCCGGCGAGTGGCGGGCCACCGCGATCTCGGCCTTGCAGACCTGCGTGGCGCTGGGCAGGGGCTTGGCCGCCGTCGTCTTCGGCGCGCTGTGGGCGGCCACCGGTCCCGCCCCGGCGCTGTGGGCGTTCGCGGGCGGGCTGGCGGTCGTACTGCTGTTCGCCGCGCCCACGCTGCTGCGCGGCCC
Source organism: Spongiactinospora rosea (assembly GCF_003315795.1). Lineage (GTDB taxonomy): Bacteria > Actinomycetota > Actinomycetes > Streptosporangiales > Streptosporangiaceae > Spongiactinospora > Spongiactinospora rosea. The sequence goes on along the minus strand of NZ_QMEY01000004.1, from coordinate 331,099 downwards.
CCTGGGAGGACGGGAATGAAGAACCGGGCCAACAAGATCATGATCGGGCTGGCGGTGTTGCTGGTGGCCGTCGCCGGGGGTACCGTGCTGAGCTCGGTGCTCTCCCGCGGCGGTACCTCGGCCGCCGGGACCGCCGATCCGGCGCTGTTCGAGGAGCGGCACATCGTCTTCCGCTCCCTGCGTCCGGGGCCGGACCAGGGGCGCATCGGCTTTGTGCGGGCCGGTGAGGAGACTGGGCGGCGCGGCCTGGCCGGGCCGCGGTGCCTCCGGGTCGCGGCGGCCGGACGGCAGGCGGTGTGCCTGCGGACCGGGCAGGCGCCCGGCCGCCCGTACGAGGTGGCGGCGCTGGACGAAGGGCTCGCCGAGACCGGCGACGAGCCGCTTTCCGGCGTGCCCAGCCGGGCGCGGGTCGCCCCGGACGGACGGCACTTCGCCACGACGGTCTTCGTCAGCGGGCACAACTACATCTCGCTGGGCTTCTCCACCGAGACGATCGTCTACGAGCGGGGCGGGAGGGTGGTCGGCGACCTGGAGGACTTCACCTTCCTGATCAACGGCAAGCAGGACCGCAGCGTGGACCGCAACGTCTGGGGGGTGACGTTCGCGGCCGACTCCGACCGGTTCTTCGTGACCGTGGCGGCGTCCGGGCGTACGTACCTGGCCCGCGGCGACCTGGCCACCCGCACGCTGACCGCGATCCAGGACAACGCCGAGTGCCCCTCCCTGTCGCCGGACCAGACCAAGATCGCCTACAAGAAGCGGGTCAACGACACATCCCAGGACGCCTGGCGCTTCCACTGGCTGGACCTCAAGACCGGCCGCGAGCACGCGCTGGGCGAGTCCCGGAGCATCGACGACCAGCTCGCCTGGCTGGACGACGAACACGTGATGTACGCGGCGCCGAAGACGGCGGGGGGCAGGACCACGGCCGACATCTGGGTCGCCCCGCTGGACGGCGGCCCCCCGCGCACACTGATCACGGACGCCGATTCACCGACCGTGGTCGGGGCCCTGACCTGAGGGACCGGCGGGGGCGTCGAACCTGCCGGGGTCCTTCTGGTCGGAACGGCCGAGCAGGTGCGGCAGCAGGGCCAGGGTCCCGGCGGCGGCCGTCCCGCAGGTGAGCAGGGCGGCGGGCCAGGACGCGCCCGCCGCCAGGGTGAGCCCGCACGCGATGGCGGCCACCAGAGCGGTGGTGATCAGTGTGAGCCACTGATGTGTCGAGAACATGGTCGGGGTCGTCCTTCGGATGGTCGGTCAGCCTGTGACGGTCCGCTCGTCGGCCCAGAACTCGATGAGTTCCTCGACCGAGAGCGTTTCCAGAGGTCCGGGCGGGATGCGCCATGTGGTCAGCACCCATGTCGCGATGAGCAGGGTGCGCAGCTCCCCTTCGTCCGGGTCGTCCCGCCGCCCGGGTCGCGGGGGGCCGGGGGGCGGGACGTCGCCGCCTTGCGGTACGGCGGGCGCGCCGGCGCCTGGGGCGATCATGGCGCCCGGGTCGGCGGACGGGGCGTCCGTGAGGCACGACATTGATGTGGCCTCCGTGATAGGGGTGCTGGACGCGAAAAACGATGCCGGACCCGCTGTCGGGCTCGCCACCGGCTCAAACGTGTCCGGACGACGCCGGACGAATCCCTTTTGGCGGCCGGTGCGTGCGGGCGGTGGCGTGGGTGGGGGCCGGATGTCGTCCGGAGTCGTACGGAGTCATCCGGAATCAGCGGAAGTCAGCCGGAAGTGGTAATGAATGGTGGTTCAGGCCGATTCAGGACGGCGCTGCGGGTGGAATGTCCGGTAAGCCGCCGCCGTCGTGCGGTAAACATGTGCATATCCCTAATCCCTGCGGCATTACAAGATGGGAAAAGATGGGCAAAACACACCACAGCGGGCCGAATGCCGCCTTCATCGCCCGGCTTAACGGGTTGCGTGACTCGGTGGGGGCACCGAGCTACAAATACCTGCAAGCCCTGTCAGAGCGCAGCGAACTGCCCGGTTCCCGCCCGCTGATCAAGAGCACCACCCAGGAGATCCTTTCCGGTAAGCGCGTACGGCTTCCCGACTGGCAATGGGTCTCGGCCTTCGTCCGCGCCTGCCACGCGGCGGCGGCCGAGTCCGGCCTCGCCACGGACGGCCTCGGTACCGTCCAGCAGTGGTGCGAACACCTCCGCGCCGCCCGCGCCGCCACCACCGACCCCACCGGCGACCCCGAGCCCACCACCCGGCCCCCGGAGCCGGTCGAGTCGGTGGGGCCGGTAACCCGGCCGTCAGGGGCGGTCGGTGAGCCGGCCGGGCCGGGTGTCGAGGAGGCCGCCCTGGCGGCGCCTGGGCCGGACGTACGGGAGGTCGTCCCGGAACCGCGCCGGGAGACGCCCCTTCCGGACGCGGCACTTCCCGGAACCCCCGCCGAACCGGCCCCCGGGACGGCATCCTCCGGCCCCCCGCCCGAACCCGACCCCCTCGGCCCCGACGCCATCGGGTACGGCTCCGTCGGGTCTGACCCCGCCGCGCCCGGACCCGCCGGGTACGGCCCTGCCGGCTTTGAAGAGGCAGGGTACGGGCCTGCCGGGTACGACGCCGACGGATATGGCGGCACGCCTGGGGGTCCGGGGAGCGTGCCGGGGGCGGCGGCTGAGGGCTGGGGTGATGACGTGACCATGGCACCCGCTCACGTACTCGCCCGCTTCTACCTGAACACCCACGGCAGGACCGAGGCCCGGCTCGCGCGCTGGGCGAGCGACGGCGACGCCGAGGCGTGCTTCCAGCTCGCCGTGATCCACCTGCTCCGCGACGAGCCGTTCGACGCCAGCAACTGGCTGCGCCGGGCCGGTGAGGCCGGCCGGCCGGGGGCCCTGCGGCTGCGCGACCACCTCAACGCCAAGGAGGAGGCGGCCGAGTTCGCCTACCTGTTCGGCTGCCAGTACGAGTTCCAGGGCCAGGCCAAGCGCCCGCTCGCCGCCTTCTTCCACGAACTCGCCGCCCGCTGCGGCCACCAGGACGCCGCCTTCCGGCTCGCGGTCATCCGCCGCAAGAGCCTCACCTGGAGCTAGCCCGCGGAACCCCCCGCCACCTTACTTGACCGATCGTTACAAACAGGCGGTAAGGTGGGCCGCGTGGTACGCACGCGGGAGTTCGACATGGACGCGGCCGTGGACGCCGCGATCGGCGTCTTCTGGCGCCAGGGCTACGCGGCGACCTCGATCCAGGACCTGGTCGAGGCCACCGGCGTCGGCCGCGGTTCGCTGTACGCGGCCTTCGGCAGCAAGGCGGGGCTGCACGAGGCGGCCCTCATCCGTTACGTCGAGCGCTCGACCGCCGAGTCGGGCGCCCGGCTCCAACGAGCCGCCCCCGCTCGCGAAGTGCTCCGTGACCTGCTGGTCTCGCTCGTTGATGCCACGGTGCTCGACCCGGAACGGCGGGGTTGCCTGATCACCAACACCGCCACCGAGCGGCTGCCGCACGACCGGGTCGCCGCCCGCGTGGTGGGGGATGCTCTGGACCGGAACGCCACGTCGATCGCCGCCGTGCTGCGCCGCGCCAGGGAGGGCGGCGAGCTGCCCCCCGACGCCGACGTGACCGCGATGGCCGACCTGCTGGTGACGACGATCCAGGGGCTGCGCGTGCAGGGCAAGGCGGGCGCCGACCGGCGACGGCTGCTGGCGGTCGTGGATCTCGTCCTATCTGGACTGTTCGTTAAAGATTGATCGCCAAAGAAAGCGGAGTTGAGAATGACGACCGTCGCGGTGCTGGGCACGGGGATCATGGGCGCGCCCATGGCGCGCAACCTGGCCAAGAACGGCCACCAGGTCAAGGTGTGGAACCGGACCAGGGACAAGGCGCTGCCGCTCCAGGCCGACGGCATCACCGTGTCCTCCCACCCGGCCGAGGCGGTGACCGGGGCCGATGTCGTGATCACCATGCTCAGCGACGGCGACGCCGTGCACGCCGCCATGTCCGCCGCCGCTCCGGGGCTCGCCGCCGGGCAGGTGTGGGCGCAGATGAGCACGGTGGGCCTCGTCGCGCTGGACCGGCTCGCCGCCCTCGCCCGTGAGCACGGGCTGATCTTCGCGGACGCCCCGGTACAGGGCACCCGCCAGCCCGCCGAGGCGGGGACCTTGGTGGTCCTGGCCGCGGGCCCCGCCGACGAGCGCCTGGAGCCGGTGTTCTCCGCGGTCGGCGCCCGGACCATCTGGGTGGGGGAGGAGGTGGGCGCGGCCACCCGGCTCAAGCTCACCACCGTCGGGTACGCCATCACCCTCACCGCGGTGCTGGCCGAGTCGCTGGCCCTGCTGCGCGCGCTCGGGCTGGACCCCTCGCTGTTCGCCGAGGTGGTCACCGGCAGCGCGCTGGACAGTGGGTACGTGCAGACGAAGATGAAGTCCATCAGGGACGGCGACTACACGCCCAGCTTTACCGTCCGCAACGCGGAGAAGGACACCCGGCTGATCGCCGAGGCGGCGTCCGGGGCCGGGGTCCAGGTGGACATGGCGGTGGCCGCTGGTGAGCGCTTCCGCCGCGCCGAGGCCCAGGGCCACGGCGACGACGACATGGCCGCGGGCTACTTCGCCAGCTTCCCCACCGGCTCCCCCACCCCCTGAGCCCCCGCCTGGGGAGATGACGAGGCGTCGGCCCATACCGGGCCGGCGCCTTCTGTGTTGGGCCGTTGCGCCACCGCTGACCTGGCAGATCTTGCAGCCTCCCATACATCTCCGCAGGTCAGGGCTCCCCTCTGGTGGGCGGAACCGGCGCAACCTGTCCGTTATCCCCATTTACCTACCTGATAGATAGGCTTGCCGCAGTTCAGGGAGGTGAGCATGGGGATGACAGACGTCCGGCGGCCCCGCGCGGACCGCGCCCGGCAGGTGGCCGATGTGCTCCGCAGGGAGATCCTTTACGGCCGGTTCCGGCAGGGGGCGCTGCCGCTGGAAGGCGTGCTGGCCCGGGAGTTCGGGGCCTCGCGCAACACCGTGCGCGAGGCCCTGGGCCTGCTACGCGAAGAAGGGCTCGTGGACCGGGTCCCCGGCGTGGGGACCACGGTGGCGGGGGAGAAGTACCCGCACGGCCTGCACAAGCTGCTCGGCCTGGCCGAGACGCTGCGCGAGCACGGCGAGGTGACCAACGAGGTCCGCACGATGAGCGTCATCGTGCCGCCCGCCGCCGTCGCCGAACGCCTGCGCCTGCCCCCCGGCGAGCAGGTCGTCTACCTCGAACGGCTGCGCAGCCTGAACGGCCTGCCGCTGTCGCTCGACCTCACCTACCTGGTCAGGGAGGTCGGCGAGCCGCTGTTCGACGCCGACCTCACCTGCAACGACATATTCGTGCTGCTGGAGGGGATCGCCGGGCAGCCGCTCGGCATGGCGGAGCTGACGCTGGAGGCGGTGAACGCCGACCCGCACACCGCCGCCGTACTCGCGGTCCCGCGCGGGTCCGCGCTGCTCATGGTCGAACGCCTCGCCCACCTGGCCGACGGCCGGCCGGTGGACCTGGAGTTCATCCGCTTCCGCGGCGACCGGCTGACCATGCGCGGCCACCTGCGCCGCGACCAGGAGGAGGACTGATGGCTCTGGTGGAGCAACGCGTCGATGTCCCGGTGACCATCGACGAGGCCCTGTGCATCACCGGCTGCACGCTCTGCGTCGAGGCGTGCCCGCTCGACTCGCTCGCCATCGACGAGGTGTCCGGCAAGGCGTACATGCATGTGGACGAGTGCTGGTACTGCGGCCCCTGCGCCGCCAGGTGCCCCGTGGACGCCGTCACCATCAACATCCCCTACCTGCTGCGATGACCGCGATGACCGCGATGAGGAAGACCATGCGCAAGGTCCTGGCCGCCGTGTCCCTGCTCGCCGCGGCCGGATGCTCGGTGTCCGGCGCCTCCGGCGACAGCGGGAAGATCAAGGTGGTCGTCGGCTACCAGTCCAAGACCATCAACACCGTGACCGCGGGCACGCTGCTGCGCTCGCTCGGCTACCTGGAAAAGCGGCTCGGCCCCCGCTACAAGGTGGAGTGGCAGGACCACGACACCGGCGCGCCGATCACCGCCAAGATGGTGGCGGGCAAGATCGACATCGGCTCGATGGGCGACTACCCGCTGTTGATCAACGCCTCCCGCACGCAGGCCACCGAGTCCGCGCGCACCGAACTGATCTCCACCACCGGCTACAACCTGCGCGGCGGCCTCAACATGGTGGTCGTCGCGCCGGACTCGCCGGTCAAGGACCTGACCGGCCTCAAGGGCGGCAAGATCTCCGCCAGCGTCGGCTCCGCCGGGCACGGCACGCTGGTCCAGGCGCTGGAGAAGGCCGGACTGAACCCGGCCACCGACGTCCAGGTGGTCAACCACCAGCCTCCGGTGGGGGCCTCGCAGCTGGAGTCGGGCGGTGTGCAGGGCTACGCGCAGTTCGTCGCCTGGCCGGGGCTGCTGGTCTTCCAGGGCAAGGGACGCCTGGTCTACGACGGGTCTGCGCTGGACGTGCCGACGTTCCACGGCGTGGTGGTACGCCGGGCGTACGCGGACCAGCGTCCCGAGGTCGTGGACGCCTTCCTCAAGGCCCAGCTGGACGCCACCCGCTACCTGCACGAACACCCGCTGGCCGCCGCCGAGTCGGTGGCCGCCACCACCGGGCTGCCGGCCGAGGTGGTCTACCTCTACAACGGCCCCGGCGGCATCTCCACCTTCGACGTCACCCTGAAGGAACCGCTCAAGGCCGCGCACCGGCACGACGTGCCCTACCTGGCCCGGATCGGCGACGGCTTCTCCGGGGTGGACCTCAAGCGGTTCGTCAACGACTCCTACATCCGCAAGGCGTACGGCCCGGCCTACGACACCGACGCCGCCTCCACCGCGAACCCCGCCAAGATCACCGGCACCGACCCCGTGTGCGAGAAGCCGGTGACCGACCCCGCCACCGCGTCCGAACTGTGGCTCGCCGGGACCGCCGAGACCCGCCCCGCCGCGACCCCTGCCTGCCTGCTGCGCCAGATCGCCGCGGCGGGCGACGCCCGGATCCGCGCCGCCTACGTCCCCGACACCACGACCGGCACCCGCTGGTTCGCGGGCTCGTCGGTCTGGCTGAAGGACCCCGGCGCGAAGAAGGACGCCCGCTTCCTGCCCTTCACCACCCAGGAGGGCGCCGACGCCTATCGCGCCGCCCACCCGAAGACGCGTGCCGTCTCCTACGCGGACGCCGTGGCCGAGAGCGGGGCGCGATGACCACCGGCACCAAAGCCGAACGGGCCGCCCCGGCCGTGGCGAGCCCGCCGGGGGCGGCCCGCGAGGGAGGCCCGCGGTGGCGGCGCTGGGCGGTGCGGATCGCCGCGGTGGCCGTGGCCGCCGCGCTGTGGCAGCTTCTGACCGTCACCGACGCCCGGATCTGGCTGCGCTTCGACCGGCTCCCTGCCCTGGACGAGATCGCCGCGGAGCTGGCCGGGCAGCTCGGCACGTCCATCTTCTACCTGGACCTGTTGCAGAGCCTGATCCGCATTTTGAGCGGGTTCGGCCTGGCCGCCGTCGCCGGGATCGCGGTCGGCATCGTCGTGGCGCGCTCGCGGTGGGCCGCCGACGTGCTCTCGCCGCTGCTGGAGGCGGTACGCCCGATCCCGGCCATCGCGCTGGTGCCGATCGCGATCCTGCTGTTCCCGGCCGACGAGCAGGGGATCGTGTTCATCACGTTCACCGCCGCGTTCTTCCCGATCATGGTGAGCACCCGGCACGCCGTGCGGGCGCTGCCGACGCTGTGGGAGGAGGCGGTGCTCACCCTCGGCGGGTCGCGCCGGCACGTGCTGTTCAACGTGGTGCTGCCGGGCGCGCTGCCCGGGGTGTTCGGCGGCCTGTCGGTCGGCATGGGCGTCGCGTGGATCTGCGTGATCTCCGCGGAGATGATCTCGGGCGAGTTCGGGGTGGGATACCGGACCTGGCAGGCGTACACGCTCGTGGACTACCCGGCGACGGTCGTCGGGATGGTCACGATCGGCGCGCTGGGCTGGCTCACCTCGGCGGCGATCGAACTGGCCGGCCGGCGGGCGACCCGCTGGCTGCCCCGGGCGGAAGGAACGGGCCGATGACCACGGTGACCACGACGACGGGCAAGGGCATGCGGCTGGTCCTCGCCGGGGCGGCGCTCGGGTACGGCGCGCACCCGGTGCTGGACGAGGTGCGGCTGGAGGTGGCGCCGGGCGAGGTCGTGGTGGTGGTCGGCTCCTCGGGATCGGGGAAGTCCACGCTGCTGCGCGGCCTGGCCGGGCTGCTCGCGCCGCGCGCCGGGCGGATCCTGGCCGACGGCGCGGAGGTGCGCGGGCCGTCCCCCGACCGGGCGATGATCTTCCAGGAGGACGGCCTGCTGCCCTGGCGCTCGGTGCTGCGCAATGTCGAACTGCCGCTCGGCATCCGCGGCGTCGGCCGGGCCGAGCGCCGCCGCGCCGCCCTCACCTGGATCGACCGCGTCGGCCTGGCCGGCTTCGCCGACCGGCTGCCCAGGGAGCTCTCCGGCGGCATGCGCCAGCGGGTGCAACTCGCCCGCGCGCTGGTGGGCACGCCGCGCGCGGTGCTGATGGACGAGCCGTTCGGGGCGCTGGACGCCCAGACCCGCGCCGAGATGCAGCGCCTGCTGCTGGACGTGCTGCGGGACACCGCGGCCACCGTCGTGTTCGTCACCCACGACGTGGACGAGGCGCTGCTGCTGGGCGACCGCGTCCTGGTGCTCGGCCGTACCGGCGGGCTGCGCTCTCTGACCGGCGCGACCCGCGAGCAGATCGTGAAGGAGCTGTAAGGCACATGGAGATCCCATCGGTCACCGAGGGACGGCGGCACCTGTCATGCGAGGTCCTGGTCGTCGGCGGAGGCACGGCGGGCACGATGGCCGCCATCTCGGCCGCCGAGCGCGGCGCGCGGGTGCTGCTGCTGGAGAAGGCCCACGTACGCCACAGCGGCGCGCTGGCCATGGGCATGGACGGCGTGAACAACGCGGTCATCCCCGGCAAGGCCACCCCCGAGGACTACGTCGCCGAGATCACCCGCGCCAACGACGGCGTGGTCGCCCAGAAGACGATCTACCAGACCGCCACCCGCGGCTATGAGATGGTCCGCCGGCTGGAACGGTACGGCGTGAAGTTCGAGAAGGACGAGTACGGCGAGTACGCCGTGCGCCGCGTCCACCGCTCGGGCAGCTACGTCCTGCCGATGCCCGAGGGCAAAGACGTCAAGAAGGTTCTGTACCGGGTGCTGCGCCGGCGCGAGATCCGCGAACGCGTGCAGATCGAGAACCGGGTCATGCCGGTGCGGGTGCTCACCTCCCCGGAGGGCAGAGCGGTCGGCATCGTGGGCTTCGACACGCGCAGCGGGGAGTTCGTCACGGTCTCGGCGGGCGCGGTCATCCTGGCCACCGGAGCCTGCGGCCGGCTGGGGCTGCCCGCCAGCGGCTACCTGTACGGCACCTACGAGAACCCCACCAACGCCGGTGACGGCCACGCCATGGCCTACCACGCCGGGGCCGAGCTGAGCGGCATCGAGTGCTTCCAGATCAACCCGCTGATCAAGGACTACAACGGCCCGGCCTGCGCCTACGTGGCCAACCCGTTCGGCGGGTACCAGGTCAACAACCGCGGCGAGCGGTTCGTCGACTCCGACTACTGGTCAGGGCAGATGATGGCGGAGGTGGCCAGGGAGATCGGCTCGGCCCGCGGCCCGATCTACCTCAAGCTCACCCATCTCCCAGAGGAGAGCATCAGCGCGCTGGAGGGCATCCTGCACTCCACCGAGCGCCCCACCCGGGGCACCTTCCACGCCGGGCGCGGCCACGACTACCGCACCCACGACGTGGAGATGCACATCTCGGAGATCGGGCTGTGCGGCGGGCACTCGGCGTCGGGGGTGTGGGTGGACGAGCACGGGGCCACCACGGTCTCCGGCCTGTACGCGGCGGGCGACCTGGCGTGCGTCCCGCACAACTACATGATCGGCGCGTTCGTGTACGGCGACCTCGCGGGCACGCACGCCGCCGGCCACCACGGCGACCCCGGCGAGGGGCTGCCGGAGGACCAGATCGCCGCCGCGCACGAGCTGATCTACCGGCCGCTGCGCAACCCCGACGGGCCGCCGCAGCGGCAGGTGGAGTACAAGCTGCGCCGCTTCGTCAACGACTACGTGGCGCCGCCGAAGACCGGCGCGAAGCTGGACCTCGCGGTCGAGGCGTTCGAGCGGATGCGCGAGGAGATCGCGGCGATGGGCGGGCGGACCCCGCACGAGCTGATGCGCTGCGCCGAGGTGGACTTCATCAGGGACTGCGCGGAAATGGCGGCCAGGTCGTCGCTGGTCCGCACGGAGAGCCGCTGGGGGCTCTACCACGACCGGGCGGACATGCCGCAGACGGACGACGGGGAGTGGCTGTTCCACCTCAATCTGCGCAAGCGCTCCGATGACGGGATGGAGTTCATCAAGCGTCCGGTCGAGCCGTACCTGGTGCCGGTGCCGGAGTTCCGGCCGGTGCCGGGGACGGCCTCGGTGGTGGCCGGGTTCGCGCCCGCGGCGCGTGAGCGGGTGGAGGCCGAACGCGCCGAGCGCGCGGCGATCGGCCGCTCACCGCGCATCCTGGAACTGAACCGGATGGCCGAGGAGCAGCCCGGCCTGGACCGGTTCGCGCCCTACCTGGCCGACGACGACCCGAAGGTCCGCAGGGCGGCCATCGCCACGCTCACCGAGACGGTGCCCGAAGGAGCGGGGACGGCCCTGGTGACCGCGCTCGCCGACCGGCACGGCACGGTACGGCACGCGGCCGCTGCGGGCCTGCGCGAACTGGTCGAGGTACTGCCCGCCACCCGCGAACTCGCCATCGGCCTCACCGCACGGACCGCGAGCCCGGACGTCGTGGTCCGCGCGACCGCGCTGGACGTCCTGCGGGCCCTGCGCCTCGGCGACCGCGACACCTTCGCCCCCGCCCTGGACGACGCCGACCACCGGGTGCGGATCGAGGCCGTACGAGGGTTGGTCTCGCTGGACGAGCCCGAGCCGGTGGCCGGGGCCGTCGCCGACCCGTCGCGCGAGGTGCGGGTGTGGGTGGCCAAGGGCCTCGGCACGATCGGCAAGCCCACGCCCGCCCTGGCGACCCTGGCGGGCGACCCCGACCCGCTGGTGCGTGCGGCGGCCCTGGAGGCCTCCGGCGCGACCGGAGCGCCGCTCTCCGACCTCGCCGTGGCCGCCATGCGCGACTCGGCCTGGCAGGTCAGGGTCGGCGCGGCCCGCTGCCTCGCCGCGGCCGGCCCCCGCACCGCCACCGCCCCCCTGGTCGCCGCCCTCACCGACGAGAACCTGGACGTCCGCAAGGCCGTCGTACAGGCCCTCGGAAACTGGTCCGACCAGAACCCCACCGTCACCACCGCCCTCCGCAACGCCCTCACCGACCCCGACGCCGACGTCCGCGCCTACGCCCGCCACGCCCTGAACTAAGCCCCCGAAGGAATCCCCAAGCCCGCACCGGTGCTCTGAAGAAAGGAACAGAGGAGGGGAGGGCCCATGAGGGCACCGGCGATCAGCGCCCGAGCCGCGACGCGAAGCGTCGCAATGAGCACCCCAACAAAACCGGTAAAGCTGGTAGGAAATATTGGCTTTCGGTCATCGGGATCGTAGCTTCATGAACATGAGCAGGACCACCCATGACTGAGACCCTGCCGGACCTGGCGGTCGACCGGGACCGATTTCGGCGGGCGCTCGCCGTCCATGCCGCCGGAGTCGTCATCGTCACCGCGACCAGCGGCGACACGCCGGTCGGCCTCACCGCGACCTCGTTCACCTCTGTCAGCCTCGACCCCCCGCTCGTCTCCTTCTACGTGGACCGATCATCGAGCACCTGGCCCTGGATGCGGACCGCCGAGCACTTCGTGGTCAACATCCTGGCCAGCGAGCAGGCCGAGCTCGCCGCCAGGTTCGCGCGCAAGGACATCGACAGGTTCGCCGCCCCCACCCGGTGGAACCGCGGCCCGCTCGGCCAGCCGGTGCTCGACGACGTGTCGGGTCACCTGTACTGCCGCCCGCGTGAGGTCATCGCCGTGGGCGACCACTTCCTCGTCGTCGGGCTGGTCACTGACGTGAGCGTGCGGGCGGCGACCCGCCCGCTGCTGTACCACCAGGGAAGGTTCGGGCGGTTCGCGCCCCACAACCCCTGACCGGAACGCCTGCCGGGCTCACGGCCGCACGTCGTGCCAGCGCGCGACGGCGGCCAGGTGGTCCTTCCTGCCGATGGCGACCAGGTTGGAGCGGTAGAGCCCGATCGCGCCGGGCGCGTCCAGCTCGGCGCGGGAGTGGGGGAGCAGGCGGTCGTTCAGCTCGTCCACGACGAACACCCAGGGGTAGTGCGCGTAGACCTGGTCCAGCAGCTCGCCGGCCGGGCATCCGCAGTTGGCCTGGAGCTCGGGGTGCACCTCGAACAGGAGGGTGGGCAGCCCGGCCAGGGTCGCTGCGGCCCCGCGCAGCACGAACCCCTCGTACCCCTCCACGTCGATCTTGATGATGTCCGGCCGCTCGTCCCGGCCGGCCAGGTAGGCGTCGATCGAGGTCATCGGCACGGTGACCGTGCCCCCGGGCGCGTCCGGCGCGGTCCCGGCGTTGGCGGCCGACGCCGAGTGCTTGCCCGACTGCTCGCCGGACAGGTGCAAGGTCAGCTCGCCCTCCTCGGCCCCCACCGCCATGGGCTCCACCGTGACGCGTCCGGCGAGGTCGTTGGCCTCGATGTTGCGTCGCAGGTAGCCGAGGTTTTCGGGGACCGGTTCGAAGGCGGTCAGCCTGCCGTGCGGGGGCAGGTGGGCGGCGCCCGCGCAGGCATACACGCCGATGTTGGCCCCCACGTCCAGGATCATGCCGCCGGTCGCGGCGGCGAGCCGTTCGAAGATCGAGACCTCGAACTTCTCGTAGTAGCCGCCCGCGACCGACGGCATGACCGTGCGGTCCCAGGCCGGGCCGGTCAGGCTGAGCCCCCGGTAGGCGGCCGTGACGTCGCTCGCGTGCTCGCCGGTGACGCCCGCGCGGAACACCGCGTGGTAGATCTTGTTGACCAGCGGGAAACGGCGGACACTGCGGCCGCGCAGGGCCACGCGCACGACGCGTGAGCGGTTGGCGGCCCGCGCCGCGCGCATCAGGGAGATGGCGATCCCGCGCCGCAGGTTTCTGCTCGGCATGGCATTCGGCATGCCCACGAGTCTGGCCGAAAACGGCCCCGCGCACACATCGGCTGGCGCCGGGACGCGGGGCACGATACATTGAGGAGTTAGTGCTTAACGTATGAGCACAACTCACTTCCAAGTTTATTATCCCATGGGGGGCAGGCGTTGTCAACCGATGAGATCGCCCGCGAGCAGGAGTACGTGTCAATGCTCTACGGCCGGCTCGACGACCTGCGGGAGCGAACGGCGCGACGCCTTTCCGCGACGCTGCGCGAAGACCTGCCCTCCGGGCCGGGGGACAGCGGTCAGGCGCTGGTCGAGCGCGACGTCGCGGCGACCCGGCACACCCGGCGGCTCGCGCAGATCGACGCGGCGGAGCGGGGGCTCTGCTTCGGCCGGCTGGACCTGAGCGACGGCGAGCGCTACCACATCGGCAGGATCGGCATCCACGACGACACCGGCGAGGACTACGAGCCGCTGCTGCTCGACTGGCGCGCCCCCGCCGCCCGCCCCTTCTACGTCGCCACGGGCGCGTCCCCGCACGGCGTACAGCGGCGCAGGCACATCTCCACCACGGGCCGCACGGTCACCGCGATCAGTGACGAGACGCTCGACTTCACCTCGGCCGACCCCGAGGCCCTGACCGGCGAGGCCGCCCTGCTCGCCGCGCTGACGGCGGGCCGCACCGGGCGGATGAGCGACATCGTGGAGACCATCCAGGCCGAGCAGGACGAGATCATCCGGTCCCCCCACCGGGGCGTGCTCGTCGTGCAGGGCGGCGCGGGCACCGGCAAGACCGTGGTCGCCCTGCACCGCGCGGCCTATCTGCTCTACACCCACCGCGACCTGCTCGAACGGCGGGGCGTGCTGATCGTCGGCCCCAACGCCACCTTCCTGCGCTACATCGGCGAGGTACTGCCCTCGCTGGGCGAGACCGGCGTGCTGCTGGCCACCGTCGGCGAGCTGTTCCCCGGGGTGACCGGCGACCGGCCCGAGCCGCCCGCCGTGGCCGAGGTCAAGGGCCGCCCGCAGATGGCCGACGTCCTCGCCGCCGCCGTACGCGACCGGCAGTGGGTCCCTGACGAAGACCTCACCGTCGTGCACGACGATCGGGAGCTGACTCTGTCGCCCGAGATCTGCGCCCGCATCCGCGAGCAGGTGCGCGCCACCAGGCTGCTGCACAACGAGGCGCGCCCGCTGGTGGTCAAGGCCGTGGCGGACGTCCTCACCCGGCAGTACGCGGCCCGGCTCGGCGAGGGCATCGAGGACGGGGACGACCTGCTCGACGCCGACGACCTCAAACTGATCCGCAAGGAGATGCTGGAGGAGAACCACGAGGTCTGGGCCGTGATCGACCGGCTCTGGCCGGTACTCACCCCGCAGCGGCTGCTTTCCGACCTGTTCGCCGCCCCCGGACGGCTGGCCGCCGCCGCGCCCGGCCTCCCGGGCCGCGACCTGCTGGCCCGCGAGCCAGGCGGCGGGTGGACCGCCGCCGACGTACCGCTGCTGGACGAGGCCGCCGAACTGCTCGGCCGCGACGAACGCGCGGCCAGGGCCGCCGAGGCCGCCGAACGGCGCGAGCGGATCGCCTACGCGCAGGGCGTCCTGGACATCTCCGAGGGGTCGCGCTCGCTGGACGTGGACGTCGCCGGAGAGGCCGAGATGCTGTCGGCCGCCGACGTGATCGACGCCGAGCGGTTCGCCGAGCGGCACGAGGAGGGCGACCGGCGCGGCGTGGCCGAGCGGGCGGCGGCCGACCGTACCTGGACCTTCGGGCACGTCATCGTGGACGAGGCCCAGGAGCTGTCGCAGATGGCCTGGCGGATGCTGATGCGCCGGGTCCCCACCAGGTGGATGACCCTGGTCGGCGACATCGCCCAGACCGGCCACCCGGCCGGGGCCACGTCCTGGCGGGCGGCGCTCGCCCCCTACGTCGGCGACCGGTGGGTGCTCCGCACGCTCAACGTCAACTACCGGATGCCCGCCGAGGTCATGGACGTGGCCGCGGGCGTGCTCACCCTGCTGGACCCGGAGCTGACCGTGCCGCGCTCGGTACGCGAGACCGGCGAGTCCCCCTGGCAGACCCGGACGGACGACCTGCCCGCCCTGGTCGCCGCCGAGGCGGGCCTGGTCGGCGAGGGCAGGCTGGCGGTCCTGGTGCCCACGTCAGGGCTGGGGGAGGCGCGTGAGCTGATCGTCGGCGACCGCGCGGCCGGCGCCGACCTGGGCGACCGGGTGGTGGTACTGGACGTGAGCGGGGCCAAGGGCCTGGAGTTCGACTCGGTGCTGGTGGTGGACCCGGCGCGGATCGTCGCCGAGTCGGCGCGCGGCCTCTCCGACCTCTACGTCGCGCTCACCAGGACCACCCGCCGCCTCGGGGTCGTCCACGACGGCGACCTGCCCGCGCCGCTGGCCGGGCTGCCCGCCCGCCCGTAGCGCCCCGCGCGGCCGTGGACGAGCCGGATGTTACGTGAGACATTGCGCTGGCTCTCGTCAGCACAGCCCCGGGAGGAAACGCATGTCTCACGAACGACGGCGGGCCGGTTTAGCCTGCGTGCCGATGGCGCTGGCCATCGGCATCGCGCTGAGCCCGCCCGCGTCGGCGGCGGCCGGACCCACCGTCACGGTCGAGAACGGACGCACCCAGCCGGTGTTCTCCTACGCCGACGCCATCCGCGAGCACGTCTACGTCGAGTCCCCGCTCGACGGCGACGCCGACGGCAGGAAGGACCGGGTCCGGGTGGACATCATCCGGCCCAGGGAGTCCGGGCCGCGGCTGAAGGTCCCGGTGATCATCGACGAGAGCCCGTACTACGACAACTCCGGGCGCGGCAACGAGTCCGAGCGCAAGCTGTACGATGCCGCGGGCGAGGTGTCCCGGTTCCCGCTGTTCTACGACAACTACTTCGTCCCCCGCGGCTATGCCGTGCTCAACGTGGACATGGCGGGCACCACCCGGTCCGACGGCTGCCCGGACTCCGGCGGCCGGTCCGACGTGCTCGGCGGCAAGGCCGTCATCGACTGGCTGAACGGCCGCGCCCGCGCCTACCGCGCCGACGGCACTCCCGCCGCCGCCACCTGGACCAACGGCGACGCCGCCATGATCGGCAAGTCCTACGACGGCACCCTGGCCAACGCGGTCGCGGCCACCGGCGTGGAGGGCCTGAAGACCATCGTGCCGATCTCCGCGATCAGCTCGTGGTACCGCTACCAGCGGATGAACGGCGTCGTCTACGTCTACGACTACATGTCCTGGCTGGCCGACTTCGTGGACACCGACCCGCCGGCCAAGTGCGCCGCGGTACGCGCGCGGCTGGACGCCGAGGACGGCGACACGACCGGCGACTACAACGCGTTCTGGAAGGAGCGCGACTACCTGGCCGGTTCGCTCGCCGCCGCGCGGAACATCCGGGCCAGCGTCTTCGCCGTCCACACCGCCAACGACCTCAACGTCAAACCCGACCAGTTCGCCACCTGGTGGCGGGCGTTGGGCCGGTACGGGGTGCCGCGCAAGGTGTGGGTCGGGCAGTACCACCACGTGGACCCCTTCGACTTCCGCCGCGACGCCTGGGTGGACACCCTGCACCGCTGGTTCGACCACTGGCTGTACCGGGTGCCGAACGGCATCATGCGCGAGCCCCGCGCCGACGTGCAGACCGGCCCGGACACCTGGATCACCCAGCGGGACTGGCCCGCCCCCGCCGCGATCCGGGTGCCGCTGCGCCCCGGCCCCGGCGGCACGCTCGGCCTGCGGCCCGCCCGGCGCGGCGCGCAGGCGTCGTTCACCGACATCTCCCAGCCCGAGGACGTCATGGTCGCCGACGTGGGCACCCCCGCGCCCGGGAGGCTGGCCTTCGTCACCGGCGAACTTCCGCTGGACCTGCGCCTGTCCGGCACCCCGGAGGTCGATCTGCGGCTCAAGCTGGACCGGCCGACCGCCAACCTGACCGCGCTGCTCGTGGACTACGGCGCGGCGCCCCGGGTGGACTGGCGGCGCGGCCAGGGCATCACCACCGTCGCCGAGGAGAGCTGCCACGGCGACGCGGCCGGACTCGACGACGGCTGCTACCGCAAGACCGTCACCAACACCACCGAACGCCCTGTGGAGGTCATCGCCAGGGGCTGGATCGACGCCCAGAACCGGCGTTCGGTGAGCCGCCCCGCCCCGCTGCGGCCCGGCGTGTACGCCGACGTCCGCTGGGACACCCTGCCGCACGACTACGTCTTCCGTAAGGGGCACCGGCTGGGCCTGATCATCGCGGGCACCGACCGCGACTTCAGCCAGGAGGCCGCGACCGGCGCGACCGTGACGCTCGACCTGTCCAGGAGCGAGGTCAACGTCCCGCTCGTACCGCCCAGGAGCCTGACCGCCCCCGACCGGCTCGACCAACCCGACCAACCCGACCAGCTCGACCAGCTCGGCTTGCCCGAGCCGCAGGCCGACTGGCGCGGGCCCGCCTACGTCCCGCTGCCCGTACCGGAGCCGCGCCTGCACTGACGACCCGGACAACAGGACCCATCGATCACCGAGCCCGCTGACCAGGGCGTGCGCCGCCCCATCGGCGGGCTCGGACCGGCCCGGCCCCCCGGCACGGTGGATAACCGTTGGGAAGTGCCCCACAGGCTTGCCTATCCTTGCTGGGGACGGCCGCGCCGCAGGCGGCCGGGAAAGCGACCATGGGGCCTTCTTCGTGACATCTCCGCTCGATGAGCTGCGCGCTCGCCTGCCTGAGCTGACCCTGCGCGACCAGCGGCGGCTGCGCCGCAGGCTGGAGGGCGCGCGCAAGGTGCGCAACCGCGCCGCCCAGCAGAAGATCGCGGCGGAGATCGCGGCCGAGATGACGGCGGCCGAGTCGCGCGTCGCGGCACGCCGTTCGGCCGTGCCCGAGATCACCTATCCCGAGGCCCTGCCGGTCAGCGCCCGCCGCGACGACATCCTCGCGGCGATCCGCGACCACCAGGTCGTGATCGTCGCGGGGGAGACCGGCTCGGGCAAGACCACCCAGCTTCCCAAGATGTGCCTGGAGCTGGGCCGCGGGGTCAACGGCCTGATCGGGCACACCCAGCCGCGCAGGATCGCCGCCCGCACAGTGGCCGAGCGGATCGCCGAGGAGCTGGGCGGCGAGGTCGGCCACGCGGTCGGCTACAAGGTGCGCTTCACCGACCATGTGGCCGAACAGACGCTGGTCAAGGTGATGACCGACGGCATCCTGCTGGCCGAGCTGCAGGGCGACCGGATGCTCGACCAGTACGACACGCTGATCATCGACGAGGCGCACGAGCGCAGCCTCAACGTCGACTTCATCCTCGGCTACCTCAAACAGCTGCTGCCCAGGCGCCCCGACCTGAAGGTGATCATCACCTCCGCCACGATCGACCCCGAGCGCTTCTCCCGCCACTTCGGCGACGCGCCGATCGTCGAGGTCTCCGGCCGCACCTACCCGGTCGAGGTGCGCTACCGGCCGCTCGACGACGACCAGGACGACCAGATCTCCGCCATCTCCGCGGCGATCGACGAGCTGTGCGCCGAAGGCCCCGGCGACATCCTGGTCTTCCTCAGCGGCGAGCGCGAGATCCGCGACACCGCCGACGCCCTGGCCAAACAGAACCTCAAGAACACCGAGATCCTGCCGCTGTACGCCCGGCTGTCGGCCGCCGAGCAGCACCGGGTGTTCCAGCGCCACTCGGGGCGGCGGGTCGTGCTGTCCACCAACGTGGCCGAGACCTCGCTCACCGTCCCCGGCATCAAGTACGTCGTCGATCCCGGCTTCGCCCGGATCTCCCGCTACAGCCACCGGACCAAGGTGCAGCGGCTGCCCATCGAGGCGATCTCCCAGGCGTCGGCCAACCAGCGCAAGGGCCGCTGCGGCCGGGTCTCCGACGGCATCTGCATCCGCCTGTACGCCGAAGACGACTTCCTGACCCGCCCGGAGTTCACCGACCCGGAGATCCTGCGCACCAACCTGGCGTCGGTCATCCTGCAGATGACCTCCATCGGGCTCGGCGACATCGCGGCCTTCCCGTTCGTCGATCCGCCGGACCAGCGTCAGGTCAAGGACGGCGTCAACCTGCTGCGCGAGCTGGGCGCGTTCGACGAGACCAGGCGGATCACCCCGCTCGGCCGCAGGCTGGCCGCGCTGCCGGTGGACCCGCGGCTGGCCCGCATGGTGATCGAGGCCGACCGCAACGGCTGCGTCCGCGAGGTCATGGTGGTCGCCGCCGCGCTGTCCATCCAGGACCCGCGCGAACGCCCCTCGGACAAACAACAGGCCGCCGACGAGAAGCACCGCCGGTTCGCCGACAAGGAATCCGACTTCCTCACCTACCTCAACCTCTGGCGGCACCTCCAGGAGCAGCAGAAGGAGCTGTCCTCCAGCCAGTTCCGCCGCATCTGCAAGGCCGACTTCCTCAACTACCTGCGGGTCCGCGAGTGGCAGGACGTCTATGGCCAGTTGCGGCAGATGTCCAAGTCGCTGGGCATCACCCTGAACAGCACCCCCGGCGACGAACAGAAGATCCACATCTCGCTGCTCGCCGGTCTGCTCTCCCACCTCGGCGTCAAGGACCTCGACAAGCGCCAGCCCCAGGAGGGCCAGCGCCGCCCGATCACCGAGTACATCGGGGCGCGCAACGCCCGGTTCGCCATCTTCCCCGGCTCGGCGCTGGCCAAGAAGCAGCCGCAGTGGGTGATGTCCGCCGAGCTGGTGGAGACCTCCCG
This sequence comes from Spongiactinospora rosea, assembly GCF_003315795.1. Lineage (GTDB taxonomy): Bacteria > Actinomycetota > Actinomycetes > Streptosporangiales > Streptosporangiaceae > Spongiactinospora > Spongiactinospora rosea. Next base: position 311,239 of record NZ_QMEY01000004.1, on the reverse strand, counting down.
GCTCTGGGCCAGGGTCAACGCCAAGATCGAGCCGGAGTGGGTCGAGCCGCTGGCCCAGCACCTGATCAAGCGCACCTACTCCGAGCCGCACTGGGAGAAGTCCCAGGGCGCGGTGATGGCCTTCGAGAAGGTCACCCTGTACGGCGTGCCGATCGTCGCGCAACGCAAGATCAACTACGGCCGGGTCGATCCCGAGCTGTGCCGCGAGTTGTTCATCCGGCACGCCCTGGTGGAGGGCGACTGGGAGACCCACCACGCCTTCTTCCGGGACAACCGCAAGCTGCTCGCCGAGGTCGAGGAGCTGGAGGAGCGGGCCAGGCGGCGCGACATCCTGGTCGACGACGAGACCCTGTTCGACTTCTACGACCAGCGGGTCGGCGCCGACGTCGTCTCCGCCCGCCACTTCGACGCCTGGTGGAAGCAGGCCAGGCAGGACGACCCCGACCTGCTCAACTTCGAGAAATCGATGCTGATCAGCGAGCGGGCGGGCGAGGTCAGCGAACAGGACTACCCCGACATCTGGCGGCAGGGCGCCCTGCGGTTCCCGCTGACCTACCAGTTCGAGCCCGGGGCCGACGCCGACGGCGTGACCGCGCACATCCCGCTCTCGCTGCTCAACCAGGTCTCCCCGGACGGCTTCGACTGGCAGATCCCCGGCCTGCGCGCCGAGCTGGTCACCGCGCTGATCCGGGCGCTGCCCAAGGTGCTGCGGCGCAACTTCGTGCCCGCGCCCGAGTTCGCCCGGCGGGTGCTCGAACGCGCCAGGCCCCGCGAGGAGCCGCTGCTCACCGTGCTGTCCCGGGAGCTTGCGCAGATGACGGGGGTCGTCCTGGCCCCCGGCGACTGGCAGCTCGCCCAGGTGCCGGACCACCTGAAGATCACCTTCCGGGTGGTGGAGGGCAAGCGCACCCTCGCCGAGGACAAGGACCTTGCCGAACTCAAGCGCCGCCTGGCCCCCCGGCTGCGGGCCACCCTGTCGCGGGCGGGCGGCGGCCTGGAGCGCACCGGGCTGCGCGACTGGACCGACCTCGGCACCCTGCCCAAGACCTTCGAGCAGCGCCGGATGCGGGCCTACCCGGCGCTCGCCGACGAGGGCGGCAGCGTCGCGGTGCGGCTGTTCGAGACCGAGGCCGAGCAGCGCCGCGCGATGTGGACCGGCACCCGCCGCCTGGTGCTGCTGGGCAGCCCGTCACCGGCCAAGTGGGTGCTCGGGCAGCTCGGCAACCAGCAGAAACTGATGCTCAGCCGCAGCCCGCACGCCGGGGCGGCGGCGTTGTTCGACGACTGCGTGGACTGTGCCGCCGACCGGCTCATCGCCGACGCCGGCGGCCCGGCCTGGGACGAGGCGGCCTTCGCCCGGGTACGCGACCATGTGCGGGCTGAGTTGTTCGACGTGACGCTCGACGTGGTGACCAAGGTCGAGGGCATCCTCGGGATCTGGCACGACGTGACGATGACGCTCGCGTCGATGCGTTCGGGGCCCGCCGTGGAGGACGTCAGGGACCAGATCGGCAGGCTCGTCTTCCCGGGCTTCGTCACCGCCACCGGCCTGCGCCGCCTGCCCGATCTCAATCGCTACCTGCGCGCCGCCCAGCGTCGCCTGGCCAAACTCCCCGACGACCCCTTCCGGGACGAGGAGTGGATGCTCACCGTCCACCGCGTCGAGGACGACTACCACGACCTGCTCGACTCGCTCACCCCCGACCGGCGCGGCGACGACGACGTGACCGAGATCCGCTGGATGATCGAGGAACTACGGGTCAGCTTCTTCGCCCAGACCCTCGGCACCCCCTACCCGGTGTCGGAAAAGCGCATCCGCAAGGCCATGGACAAGATCACCGGCTGATCACTTGAAGATCGACGTGTCGAGCTCGATGCCGATCGGCTCGGGCAGCCGGATCGGCGTGCCGAAGGGGACCTTGGAGATGACGCTGTAGGCGTCGTCCTTGAGGCCGCTGAAGACGGTGACCGAAGGCTGCGTGTCCTCGGGGTCGATCAACAGGTACATCGGGACCCTGCCGAGGGCGAACAATCGCAGCTTCTGCTCGCGATCCACCCTGATGCTGCCGGGGGAGACCACCTCGGCGACCATGATCAACCACGATGAGACCAGCTCGCTGTCGCCCCACTGGGGACAGTCGACCGGGGCTATCACGAAGTCGGGTTCCACGGAATCGCGGGGACCTTCGATACAGACGCCGCAGTGGCCGGGGAACGCCTCCCAGTCTTTCTCGGCGGCGATCGGGTCCATGACCCGGAACAGGGCGGCGATGCGCCGACCGTGCTTGGTGGTGCCGGCGGGACTCACGATGAGCTTTCCTTCAATGATCTCGGCCCGAAGCCGGGGAAGCGGGGGGAGGGCGCCGAGGAGTTCTCTCGGCGTGGCGGGAAGCCGCCGGTCGTCGCCGGGGACGAGTTCGGCGTGCGGCAGGGGCGGGGGGGCCGGGGGCTGCGGCTCCACCAGGGGCTCCCAGGGGTCGTCGTACTGGGTCTCCTGGGCCTCTTCCGCCTCGTCTCCTGCCTCTTCCGCTGCTTCTACCGCCTCCTCTTCCGCCGAATCTTCAGCTACGACCTTCGCGGCACGACGAACTTTCGTTATGACCATGGCTCTATCCCTTCGTGGTCGAACGGACACGTTGAGTATCGCATGCCGGTGCCGGGCGTGCTGGCCGTTAGGGTGTTCGAATGCGGGAGATACGGGCGCTGGTGTTCGACGTGGGCGAGACGCTGATCGATGAGACGCGGATCTGGGCGCGGTGGGCCGATCGGCTCGGCGTGCCGCGGCTGACGCTGATGGGGCTGATCGGCGGGATGGCGGCGCTCGGGCGGTCGCAGACGGACGCGCTGCGGCTGGTCCGGCCCGACTTCGACCTGACCGCCGAGTCCGCCGCGTGGCGCCGCGAAGACCCCACCGGCCTGCGGGAGAACTTCGACGCCGACGACCTCTACCCCGACGTGCGGCAGGCGCTCGGCGCGCTGCGCGACGCCGGCTACCAGGTGGTGCTGGCGGGCAACCAGCCGCCGCAGGCCGCCGGGGCGCTGGCCGCGATGGACCTCCCGGTGGACGCCATCCACACCTCGGCCGAGTGGGGCGTGGAAAAGCCCGAGCCCGCGTTCTTCGCCAAGGTGGCGTCGGTGGTGGGCCGCGAGCCCGCCGAGATCCTCTACGTCGGCGACCGGCTGGACAACGACGTGCTGCCCGCCCGCGCCGCCGGGATGCGCACCGCGCTGCTGCGCCGCGGGCCGTGGGGCTTCCTGCACGCGGCGCGGCCGGAGGCGGCGCAGGCCGACGTCGTGATCGGCGGGCTGACCGAGCTGACCGCCCTCCTACACCCCAGGGTGTAGCCCGGCCGCCCACCGTGGGCTGATGCCCCGCCCGGTGGTCCACCGCGATGCTGACAGGCGTGCAAGCCGGTGCCTGGCCGCGAACGTCGCGGGAGCGCGGTGCCGGGAGATCTTCCGAAGAAGGGGCGTCCGATGACGGCAGCGGCCGGGTCCACGCGTACGGCAGGGCGGGCGGGGGCGGTGGTGACCTCCCTGCGGGTCGCCGTGGCGCTGCACGTGGCCTCCATCCTGGTGCAGGCGGTGACCGCGGGGCAGATGATCGGCGGGGCGGACATGCGCGGCCTGCACGGCGCGGGGTCCGCGGCGGTCCATGTGCTGGGCCTCGTCCAACTCGTGCTGGCGGTCGTGTACTGGCGTGCGGGTCGCGGGCCGGGGTGGCCGGCGGCGGCCAGCCTGGTGCTGCTCCTGCTGGGGTTCGGCCAGTCGATGACCGGGGGGATGGGCGCGGCTTCGACGCACGTGCCGCTCGGCCTGCTCACCTTCGGGGTCGCGGTGGCCATCCTGGTCGTGGTGTTCCGGCCCGCCCGGACGGACTGAACGGCGGTACGGCGTGCGAGCCCCCGCGGTGCCGCACGCCGTACCGGACAAGAGACCGGACGAGATGCCGGGCAAGGTGCCGGGCCCCGCACGCGGCGCGCCCCCCACGGCCGTGCCGCGTGCGGGTGGAGTCCCGCGTGGCCGCGCGGGCTCCGTGCCCTCCCGGTGAAGCGGTGGTCAGCCCTTGGCCGCGGACGGCGCCGCGCCCGCGGCGAGGTCCACGTCACGGGTCTCCGGGGCGATGGCCAGGCCCGCGACGGTGAGCACCAGCGCCGCCAGGACGTACAGCGAGATGGCCACGGTGCCGCCGGTCGCCTCCAGCAGGGCCAGGGCGATGCTCGGCGCGAGCGCCCCGCCGAGCACGCCCGCGATCTGGTAGCCCATCGAGGCCCCGCTGTAGCGCAGCCGGGTGCTGAACAGCTCGGCGATGAACGCGGCCTGCGGGCCGTACATCGCGGCGTGGGTGATCAGGCCCACGATGGCCGCGACCGTGATCAGCAGCGGTGACCGGGTGTCCAGCAGCGGGAAGAAGGCGAAGATCCACACTCCGGCGGCCACCGTGCCCGCCAGGTAGACCGGGCGCCTGCCGTACCGGTCGGACAGCGCGCCGAACAGCGGGATCAGCACGAGCTGCACCGCCGAGCCGATGAGCACCGCGTTGAGCCCGACCGAGCGCGGCAGGCCGTGCACGTTGGCCACGTACTGGACGATGAACAGGGCGAAGGTGTAGAAGGCGACGTCCACCCCGATCCGCGCCCCGATCGCCGACAGCAGGGCTCTCGGGTGGGCGCGCAGCACGTCCAGCACCGGCATCCTGGCCTTCGCGCCGGCCTGCTCGACGGCCGAGAACAGCGGCGACTCGGCGATCCGCAGCCGGATCCACAGCCCCACGATGACCAGCGCGCCGGAGAGCAGGAACGGGACGCGCCAGCCCCAGCTCAGGAACGCCTCCTCCGGGAGGGTCACCGACATCAGCCCCAGCATCGCGGCGGCCAGCAGGTTTCCGGCCGGGACGCCCACCTGGGGCCAGCTCGCGTTGAACCCGCGCCTGCGCGCGTCGCCGTGCTCGATGGACATCAGCACCGCCCCGCCCCACTCCCCGCCGAGGCCGAGCCCCTGCAGGAAGCGCAGGATGACCAGCAGCAGCGGGGCCGCCACGCCGATCGAGGCGTAGCCGGGCAGCGCGCCGATGAGCACCGTGGCGATCCCCATCAGGAGCAGCGTCACGACGAGGATGTTCTTGCGCCCCACCCGGTCGCCGAAGTGGCCGAACACGATGCCGCCGACCGGGCGGGCGACGAAGCCCACCGCGAAGGTGGCGAACGCCAGGAACGTGCCCGCGAGCGGGTCGAAAGTGGGGAAGAACAGCTTGTTGAAGACGAGCGTGGCCGCCGTACCGTACAGGAAGAAGTCGTACCACTCCAGTGAGGTGCCGATGAGGCCGGCGACGATCACACGCCGCGCCTGGGACTGTGGGCCGGTCATCGTGTGCTCCGCTTCTGTGCGCGGGAGATTTCCTTCAACATAAGGATTGTTCAACAATTCGACAAGAGGTTTGTGGAATGATTTCTTGGCTGGATGGAGCAACTCACGGCGCTGGAGCACGACCGCGAGCGCCTGGGCCGCAGCAGCACGGCCGAGAAGGTCGCCGACATCCTGCGGGAGCGGATCGCCGAGGGGTTCTTCACCCCCGGGGAGCGATTGTCGGAGATGGAGATCGGCAAGGCGCTCGGCGTCTCCCGCAACACGCTGCGGGAGGCGTTCCGGCTGCTCTCCCATGAGGGGCTGCTCACCCACCGGCTCAACCGGGGGGTGTTCGTCAAGGTCCTCTCCGCCGAAGACGTGTCCGACCTCTACCGGGTGCGGCGGGTGATCGAGGGCGCCGCCGTACGGCGGGCCACCCCCGAGGGCCTGGCCGCGCTGCGCGAAGCGCTCGCGGAGGGCGACCGGGCGGTCCAGGAGGGCCGCTGGCGCGACGTCGGCACCGCCAACCTCCGCTTCCACCAGGCCCTGGCCAAGATGAACGGCAGCGAGCGGCTGGATGACCTGATGCGCCAGTTGCTGGCCGAGCTGCGCCTGGTCTTCCACGTGATGATCGACCCGCGGCTGTTCCACGGTCCGTTCGTCCCCCGGAACAAGGATCTGGTAGCGCTGCTGGAGGCGGGCGACCACGACCGCGCCGAGCGCGAGCTGGAGATCTACCTCGACGACGCCGAGGCGATGCTGATCGAGGCCTTCCGCCGCGCCGGGCCCGGCGCGGCCTGAGCCGTTCACGGCCACGAATTTCCCCGGAAACGGACGGGCGCATACCGGACCCGGGGAACAGCACGAAGATGAGCGCAGTGCCGCCCGACGGGCTGACCGCGAGCCGCCCGGCGCAGGAGCTGATCAGGCGGCAGCTCGACCGGCTGCGCGGGGACATGCGCCGCGACGCCGTGATCAGCGCGACCGTCTGCGAGCTGGCGGCCAGGATGGGGATACGCCCGGTGGACGCCTCGGAATACCTCGCAGGGCTGTCCCGGGAGAGCGGCGTGGACGTGCTGGAGGTCGCCCTGTCGATGCGCGGCGGCGAGCCGCCCTCGATCCCCGAGGAGGCCAGGACCCGCGTCCCGGAGTGGATCAACGTCGCGCTCCAGGTCCCGCACGTCTCGGCCTGCTACCTCGTGCCGATCAACGACCGGGCGGGCCGCGTGATCGACTTCTACTACGCCGCGATGAGCCCGGGCGCGACGGACGTGACCGGGCGGTCCGCCGACCGGCTCACCGGCCACCGGCTGATCGTGCGCAACCCCGGGGTGGTGCGCTCCTCGCTGTACGACGAGTACGTGCGCGTGATGGAGACGGGGGAGTCCATGCACCGCGGGCCCTTCGAGTACGTCGAGGTGCTGGGGGACCGGCTGTGGCCCGCCTCGATCACCGCCAGGGCGGTACGCGCGGCCGACGGCCTGCTCACCTCCTGGCGCGCCCACGACGACGAGGAGCGGCTGGTGGCCGGCTGGGAGCGGGCGCAGCGCATCGCCGAACTCGGCTGGGGCGAGTGGAACCTGGCCACCGGCAAGGTCCGCTGGACCCGCCAGATGTACGAGATCTTCGGCAGGGAGGACGGCGAGGGCCCGATGCCCATCGACGTCTTCCCCGGCAAGATCGTGCCCGAGGACCAGGCAGTGGTCGATGAGGGGGTGCGCACGCTGCTGGAGTACCGCGAGGCCGCCGAGACCGAGTTCCGGGCCATGCACCGGCACGGCGTCAGGCACATCCGGATGGTGAGCGAGCCGGTCCTGGACAGCGCGGGCGTGCTGATCGCGATCCGGGTGCTGGCCATCGACATCACCGCGAGCCGCCGCCGCGAGCGCGCGCTGGCCGCCGCGCACAGCCGGGCCGTGCAGGCGCGCAGGCAGGCCGCGGAGGAGCAGCGGGTGGCCGCCCGGCTCCAGGACACCCTGCTGCCGCTGCGCCGCGGCGCGCTGGACCTTCCCGGGCTGCGCGTCGGCCTGCGCTACTATCCCGGCGAGGAGGTCGATCGGCTGGGCGGCGACTGGTACAAGGCCCGGACGCTGCCCGACGGCCGGGTGCTGCTCGCCGTCGGCGACGCGATGGGCCACGGCCTGACCGCGGCCAGCCTGATGGCGCAGATGCGCAGCGGCCTGGCCGGGCTGGCGTACACGGGCGCGCCCGCCGACCGGCTCGGCACCTGGCTGAACGAGCTGATCTACCACGGCGCGGGCGCCATCACGGTCACCGGTACCGCGATCATCGGGCACTTCGACCCTGAGACGGGCGAGCTGGCCTGGATCTGCGCGGGCCACCCCGCGCCGGTGCTGCTGCGGGACGGCACGGCCACCCTGCTCCAGGTGCGGCCCGGCCCGATCATGGGCGCGATGGAGTCGCCCTCCTACACGCTGGAGACGACGCCGCTGCGCCGCGGTGATTTGGTGCTCCTCTACACCGACGGGGTCGTCGAGCGGCGCGGGCGCGACATCGAGGAGGGGTTCGAGGCCCTGCTGGCGGCGGCCCACGGCGCCGCGGCCGAGGAGGACCCGGAGCGGGTGCTGGACCGCGTCCTCGGCGAGCTGCGCGACGAACGCGGCGAGGACGACATCTGCATCCTGGCCGTGCGCGTGCTGTGATCAGGGTGCCTCGCCGCGCGGGCGGTAGCGCCCGGCCAGCCGGGCGAGCTTCAGGCTGAGGTGCAGGGTCAGCCGCTCGCCGCCGTCCTTGAGGTCCGCGCCGGTCAGCTCGGAGACGCGTTGCAGCCGGTAGTACAGCGAGGTGCGGTGCAGCCGCAGCGTCCGTGAGGTGGCGACCGCACTGCCCGCGAGGTCCAGGTAGGTCTCCAGCGTCTCCAGCAGCGGGAGGTGGGCGTCGTCGGCGAACAGCGGCTCCAGCCCCGGGTGCAGCCCGAACGTCCCCGGCGGGAACTGCGTCAGCAGCCGGTAGACGCCGAGCCCGGCCCACTCCACCGTCCGGCCCAGCCCGCTGATCCGCAGCGCGATCTCGGCGGCCTGGGCCGCCTCCAGGTAGGAGCCCGCCGCCAGGTGCAGCGCGGGCCGCGGCCTGCCCACCCCGACGACGACCGCCCCGGCCGTCGCCTCGTGCACGTCGTCCGGCCGTACCGCGCATCCTTCGGCCAGCAGCACCCCGTGGTCGAAGCGGACCAGGTGCAGCAGCTTGCGCGCCCCCGCCCTCCTGCGCACCGCCAGCAGCCCCTGCTCCAGCGCCAGCCGGGAGGCGTCGTCGGCCTCCCGCACGGACACGGGCCGGACCACCAGCGCGGTGACCGGCCCCCGCTGTGGGAAGGCCCCCGCCTCGATCAGCGTCCTGGCCGCCGCCCCCGCCGCGCCCGCCAGGAGTTCGGTGACCGCCTCCAGTTCCCGGCGCGAGGCCAGCCCGCTGGCCATGCTCTCCCGGAACAGCGCCAGCGCGACCGCGGGCGTGGCCCGCGCGGCGACCTCCACCTCCGCGTCGGTCATGCGCGGCCCGGCGTCGATGAACCACAGGAACCCGAGCAGCCGCCCGCCGTGCCTGGCCGGCAGGCACACCCGGGGTAACAGGCCGAGCCCGGGGGCGGCCGGGGTGCGCAACGGCCCGGCCGACTCGTGGATGCCCGCCTGGCGCAGCCACTCGCGGACCTCCGTCGCGGTGTGCCTGCGCAGGATGGAGTCGCGCCTGATGTCGTCGATCGGCCCGTTCTGCTCGCTGTAGGCGACCACCCGTTGCAGGCGGTCCTCAAGGAGCAGCGGCCGGCGCAGCCGGGACGCGAGATCGTCCACAAGGCCCTGGAGATCGCCGGCCATGACACCTCCGATCAGCCATTTTTGTCAACTGTCGGAAAAATGACCGCGCACCTTCCCTACAACTGTTCGGTGATCTACGTCAAGAGCGTATGTAGCGTCCTTCGCTGAGTGTGTCGTGGCGCAGGCCGTAGCGCGGAGGGGTGATGCTGTGAGCAGCCGGAGGTTCGTCAGGTCGTTGATCGCGGCGGCCTTGCTCGTCCCGCTCGCGGTGACGGGCACGACCGTGTCCAGCGTGGTGCCCGCCGTCGCCGAGCCGCCCCCGCAGCCCGAGCACCCCTGGCGGTACGACCACTGGCCGCAGGCCCAGCCGTGGCAGAGCGACGGGCCGGGCGCGCGGGTACGCGTCGCGGCCGGGGCCCCGGACCCGATCGACCCACAGAACTGGAAGAACCCCGACAACATGACGTGGGCCGACTACCGAAAGCCCCCGGGCACCAACTGGGCCGACCCCTCGGTCAAGGGCTCGGTCCGCACCTTCAAGGGCGCGCTCGTCCTGCTGGACTATCCCAACCAGCCGTTCGTGGTCACCCAGCCGCAGGGCTCCACGGTCTTCAAGAACCCGAGCGCCGAGGCCCACGACATCCCGCGCGACCGGGTCGCCCGCTTCTACCAGGACTTCCTCAACACCCCGAACCAGACCAACCGCGGGCACACCATCCACGAGTACTGGATGGAGGACTCCGGCGGGCGCTACGGCGTGGACCTCACCTCCTTCGGCCCGTACCAGATGCCGGGCAAGGACCACGAGTACGGGATGGAGTTCCAGGGGAACACCGCCTGCCCCGCCGGTGACAGGTGCGACCGCAACCTGCGCACCGACGGCCGCGCCGCATGGATCGCCGACGTCGGGCAGCAGGTGCCCGCCGGGTTCGACTTCGTCTTCTTCCTCAGCGCCGGGCAGGACGAGTCGGCCACCTGGCAGGAGTTCGGGATGATGAAGTTCCCGGTCAAGGAGCAGGTCACCGACGACTTCGGGCCCCCCGACCCGGCCCTGCCCAACTGGGCGAACACCCGCTACGTCGACTGGACCTCCTGGGCGTCGGCGTCGTCGATGTGGCCGAACGCCGAGGCCGGTTCCTCCACCCAGGCGGAGAGTTCCGGGCAGGGCGTCTTCGCCCACGAGCTGAGCCACATCCTGGGCATCGGCGACAACTACAACAACCCCTACGGCGTGCCCCCGCGCCGCGCCTACACCGGCATCTGGGAGATGCTCAGCCGCGGCTCCTTCAACGGCCCCGGCGGCCCGCACAGCCGGTGGAGCATCCCGCCCACCGGCGGCGGCTCGATGGGCGCCCAGCACATGCTGCGCAACAAGATCAAGCTGGGCCTGGTGGACGAGGCCAACGTGCTGCGCCTGTCGCGTGAGGCGCTGGACGAGTCCGGGCTCGTGGTGGCCAAGGTCACCGCCCGCGTCGTCCAGCCGGGGAGCAAGGGCCTCTCCGGGGTAAACGTCGCCTTCGGCACCGGCGACAAGAGCCCGGCCTGCGACCCCGCCAAGGACCCGTTCTGCGACGGCGGCGGCTATGACAACTACACCATCGAGGTCGTGGACCGGATGGGCGCCGACTCCTTCACCCCTGACGCAGGCGTGCTGCTCGCCAAGACCAGGAACGAGGAGGTCCGGCCGTTCAAGCCGTTCGAGTGGGTGATCGACGCCAATCCGCAGGACATCGGGATGACCGACTACGTGCTGCCGGACGGCACCGCCGTGCCGATCACCGTGGGCGACTACCGCCAGCTCTCCGACGCGCTGTTCCACGCCGGGACCGGCTCGGGCAGTGAGTTCGAGTACGTGGACGAGGCCAACCGGCTGCACTTCTACGTACTGGACGTGCACCGCGACCGGCGCGGCGTGCTCTCCTACACCGTGGCGATCCGCTCCCTGGACGGCGCGGGCGAGCAGCGGCGCGGCGTACGGCTGTCGTCCACCGCCGGGGTCCCGGCGGGCGGCTCCTGGGCCAGGTGCACCTTCCCGCTGCGCAACACGGGCAGGGCGGGTGCGCCGGGCGGCGCGCACCCCGAGGACGTCGGCTCCTACCTGCGCTCCGACGTCTACCGGCTGTCGGCCAAGGCGCATGGCAAGGGCTGGTCGGTGGCGCTGCCCAACGAGCTGGCCACGGCCCGCTTCGGCGAGACGGTGTTCGTACCGGTGCACGCCAAGCGGTCGGGCGGCGACCGGATCGGCAAGATCACCCTCACCGCCCGTTCCGAGAGCGACCCGGCGAGGACCGCGACCGCCACCTGCGTCGCCCGCGCCCACCGCTGAACCCCGCCGAACTCCCCGCCGCGCGAACGCACCGGTCCCCCGGGCATCTGGTTGAATCGAAACACCGAGCCGATCTCTCTCGGAGGTTGGGCCGATGCCCGGGGCGACACGGTGGACCGGCAGGCGGGGGCGTGCGCGCCCCCACCGCGGCATGCGGGTCGCCGCGCCCGCGGCGGCCGGGGTCGCGGCGGCGGGGGCCAGCATCCTGGCCACCTCGCCCGACGTGTTCGAGTTACCGATCCTGGCCAGGGTCGCCGTCACGGTCGTGGCCGGCCTCCTGGTCGGCCTGCTGGCCTGGGGCAACGCCAGGCTTCCCGGTGGCGTGGAGAAGACGCGGGAGCCGGAGATCGGCCCCTCCTGGCGGCCCCCCGACCAGTGGCCGCCACCCAGCGCCCACTTCACCGGCAGGGGAGAGTCGCTGGCCGAGCTGCGCGGCGTGTTCGCCGAGCGGTTCGACGGCCGGGGGCACACCGCCGGCCCCGAGGCCACCTCCGCGCTCGTCGTCTCGGTGTACGGCAGGGCGGGCGTCGGCAAGTCGGCCCTGACCGCCATGTTCGGCAACGAGATCGGCGACTGGTTCCCCGACGGCCGCCTGTACGCCGACCTGCGCGGCGTGGACGCCCCCATCGATCCCAAGGAGGTGCTGACCGGGTTCCTGCGCGCCCTCGGCGTACGCCTGGCCACCGACCCCGGCGGCACCGACGAGCTGCGCCAGCTCTGGCTCACCTGGACCAGGGGCCGGCGCATCCTCATCGGCCTGGACAACGCCGACGACGCCGACCAGGTGCTGCCGCTGCTGCCCGCCGAGCCCGGCTGCGCGGTGATCGTCACCTCCCGCCGCCCGCTGTACCTGCTCAACACCTACGACAAGCGGCTCGACGTGTTCAGCGAGGCGATGGGCGTGGAACTGCTGGCCAGCCTGGCGGGCGGCGAGCGGGTCGCCGCCGACCTCGCCTCCGCGCAGGCCATCGTCGGCCTGTGCGACCGGCTGCCGCTGGCGATCAGCATCTGCGGCGGACGCCTCGCCACCAGAGAGAACTGGACCCTCGCCGAGCTGGCCGGACGCCTCGCCGACGAACGCCGCCGCCTCGACCAGCTCGAACTCGCCCCCAACAAGGGCGTGCGGGCCTCCCTCCAGCTCAGCTACGCCGACTGCACCGACGACCAGAAGCGGCTGCTGCGGCTGCTCAGCCAGGTCGCCGCGCCCGACGTACCGGACCGGGTGGCCGGTGAGCTGCTGGCCATCCAGCCGATCCAGGGCGCCGACCACCTGGAGGCGCTGATGGACGCGCAGCTCGCCGAGTGCTCCGGCACGGACGCCGCCCGGCAGCTGCGCTACCGGCTGCACGAGCTGGTCCGGCTGTTCGCCCATGACATCGCCGTCGCCGAGGAGGCCGAGGAGGGCCGCAGGGCGGCGATCGAGCGGGTGCTGGCCGGTTACCGCCACCACGCCCAGAGGGCGGCCATGGCCCGCTGGCCGCAGGACTGGTCGCCGGCCGGCAGGCACCCCGGCGGCGCGGCGGGGGGACAGGTCCAGGCGGCCGAGTGGCTCAACGTCGAGCGGCTGAGCCTGGTGGCGATGGTCCACCAGGCGAAGAACCTCGGGCTGTGGGAGCCCGCGTTCGGCGTCGGGCGGGCGTTCTGCTCGCTGTGCCACTCGCTGCGCGCCTACTGGAGCGACTGGCGGGCGGTCGCCGACATCGTGTGCGAGGCCGCCGAGCACCTGGACGACCCCAGATCGCTCGGCGTCGCGCTGCTGGAACGCTCGGCCGTGACCGGTGGCCTGGGCCTGCGCCGGGAGGCCCTCGCCGACGCCGAGCGCGCCCTGGAGATCTTCACCCAGGGCGGCCACACCTGGTGGGCGGCCCGCGCGATGCGCGCGGTCGGGATGACGCTGTCCAGCGAGGGCAACATGGACCGCGGCGAGACGTTCCTGGTCGAGGCCATCGCCGCGTTCCGGGCCGAGGGCGACCGCTGGTGGTCGGCCCGCTCCCAGCGCAACCTGGCCGAGCTGCGGCTGCGCCAGTCGCGCCTGGACGAGGCCGCGGTGCTGCTGGAATCGGCGCTCAACGTGTTCGAGGAGGACGGCAACCGCTACTCGGAGGCCCAGACCCTGCGGGTCTACGGCGAGGTGCTGTCCGCGCAGGCCAGGAGCCGCAGTAGCGGCGGCGACCCGGCGGGAGCCGGGGGCGCGTTCATCCGGGCCGGGCTCACCCTGCACCGGGCGGCCGAGATGTTCCGGGCCAGGGGCGAGCAGTGGGAGGTGGCCCGCTGCCTGCGCGCGGCGGGCGAGGTCGGCAACCCCGGCCGCGAGCACGGCCTGCTCGAACTCGAGCAGGTGCGCAAGGCGGCCGACATCCTCAGCTCGCTCGGCGACACCTGGGGCGAGGCGCGCACCCTGGTCTCCGCGGGCCGGGCGCACGCGCGGCTGGGCAGGTACGCCGATGCCGAGAACGCCCTGAACGCGGCCCTGCACGCCTTCCATGAGCTGGGCGACCGCTGGTGGGCCGCCCAGTCGCAGTACTACCTGGGCCGGGTGCGCCTGGACGCCCGCCGCGCCGGCGACGCCGAGGCGCCGCTGCGCCAGGCGTACGACGACTTCGCCACGCTCGGCGACCAGGCGGCGATGCGGCGGGTGCGCGAATACCTCAGCGTCGCAGATCCCCGGGATCCTCGCTGAGGCCGCCGCCGATCAGCCCGGCCCCCGCCCTTCTGACCTCCGCGACGCTCTGCCGGAACGTCTCGCGCACCTGCGCGGCCTGGTCGGCCAGCCGCTCGACGCGCGGCGCGGCCTCCGGGGCGGACACCGTCTCGGCGAGCAGGTCCTGGTAGTCGGGGGTGCGTTCGGCCAGTACCTCAAGTTGCTGGAAGGCCCGGTAGACCTGGTCGGCGCGGTAGACCTGGAGCGCGTAGTCCTCCAGCGCGCGGACCCGGGCCGTCAGCGCGGACAGCGCCGCCGCGAGCGCGTCGTCGTACGGCGTGAACGCCTGCGACACCTCGTAGGGCAGGTCCCTGGGCACGATCCTGCGGTGCTCGGCCGCCACCGCGGAGATCCGGGCCAGCCTGCGGGCGATCTGCCAGGTCTCCTCCGGGAGGGTCACGGCGTTGTCGATGGTGTCGATCAGGCCCGACCTGTTGATCTCGGAGGCGAGCACCGAGCCGGCCGCCTCCTGGGCGCGGCGCAGCAGGTCGGCGCAGTCGCGGTCGAGGTCTTCCGGGAGTACGTACCGGTCGCCGTGCTCGATGGCGAGCGCCACCCGCCGCCGCTCGCTCCTGCCGCCGGACTCCCCGGCGGCCCAGCGGACCGCCGCCACCATCCCGGCGACGGCGAGCGCGACCAGCAGGCCGCGGAAGTCGGTCAGACCGGCGACCAGGATGAGGAAACCGATCAGCGCGAACAACGGGAAGGAATCGGCCGTGCGCCTGCCGCGCGCCTGGGCGGTGCGGCGTAAACCGCTCGGGCCCTCGCCGGGGTGCGGGGCCGGGGCGCCGTTCCTGGCCCGTTGCGCCCTGGCGGCGCGCAACGCCATCGGGGCGCTCTGCAGCAGCCACCGCACCTGCCCGTCGAGCGCGGGGTCGAACTCCGCGCGTGGCGCACGTGCCTGTTGTACTCGCCGGTACCTGGCCTCGGGGTCCACCGGCCCTCCCGTCGCGCCGCTCTCCTCGATCCCCTCGCACGGCGTACGCCGCGGAAGGGCGACATCTCCTGTCCTAACCCATGTGCGGCGATATATGACAGTAATAGCTACTGAGCCTATGGGGGGATGGACGCAGTGACGCTCTGGATCGACCTTGAAGGCGCCGCCAACGTGCGCGACCTCGGCGGACTGCCCACGTCCGACGGCGGGACCATCCGCGCGGGAAGGGTCCTGCGCTCCGACAACCTGCAGGGCCTGACCACCGGCGACATCGCGTTGCTGGTCGGCGAGCTGAAGCTGCGGCAGGTCGTGGACCTGCGCTCGCACGCCGAGGTGGCGCTGGAGGGCCCCGGGCCGCTGACCGAGGTGCCCGAGGTGACGATCCACCACCACACGCTGTTCTCCGAGCGCGGCGTCCACACCGACGTCGCCGCCGACACTGTGGACGCCGGCCGGGTGCTGCCCTCACCGGCCGAACCCGTGAAGACCGACCCCGCCGTCCTGCGCGTCTCCGGCTACTACGGCGCCTACCTGCGCGACCGCCCCGACTCGGTGATCGCCGCGCTGCGCGTGCTGGCCCGCGCCGACGGGGCCGCGATCGTGCACTGCGCGGCCGGGAAGGACCGCACCGGGGTGGTGTGCGCGCTGGCCCTCAGCGTCGCCGGGGCCACCCGGGAGTCGATCGTCGCGGACTACGTGGCCACCGGCGACCGCATCCGCCAGGTCATCGCCCGGCTGCGGACCAGCGAGACCTACCGGGCGGATCTGGACAAGCGCCCGATCGACCACCATCTGCCCCGGGCGCCGTACATCGAGCGGTTCCTGGCCGGGCTCGACGCCCGCTTCGGCGGGCCGCTCGGCTGGCTGTCGGCCAACGGCTGGACCGGCGAGGACACCCGCGCCCTGCGCGCCCGCCTCCGCGACCCTCTGTGATCCTCACGGCCCGGCCACCGCGGGCGTTCCCTGGGGGCTCGACGCCCGCCGCCGGGACCCGCGGTAAAGCCGCCGCCTCAGCGGCCCGAGCCCGCAGGGCGGCGACTCGCTGTGAGTCGGTGGGGCAGTGCCTCGCTTTGACCCTGCCGGTCAGCCGGGCCTGATCACGGTCCGGCCGGCCGCCGACTCCCTGGCGGCCTCCAGCACGGTCAGCGTGGCCACCGCGCCGGCGGGATCGACCGGAGGGGGCGCACCCTCCCGCAGGCTCGCCGCCACACCCCGGTAGAAGTCGAGATAGGCCCCCGGCAGGGTGGGCACCCTGCGGCTGTCGCCGCCCGCGCGGACCACGCCCCACCGCTCGGGCGGCTCGTCGCCGAACCCCGGCTCGTCCGGCCGCGCCCCGGCGCGCAGCCGCTCCTCCTGCACGTCCAGGCCCTCTTTCACATAGGCGGCCCGCGAACCGAGCACCCGCAGCCGGGGGCCCAGGTGCGGGGCGACGGCGCTGACCCACAGGTGGGAACGCGCGCCGCCCGCGTGGGTGAGCGCGATGAAGGTGTCGTCGTCGCCCGCGACGCCCTCGCGGCGTACGTCGGACTCGGCGTAGACCTCGACGGCCGGGCCGAGCAGCCGCAGCGCCTGGTCCACCAGGTGGCTGCCGAGGTCGTAGAGCAGCCCGCCGTACTCGCCGGGGCCGCCCGCCTCGCGCCAGCCGCCCTTGGGCACCGGCCGCCACCGCTCGAAGCGCGACTCCAATCGGCGCACCTCGCCGAGCTCGCCCGACTCCACCAGCGCGCGCAAGGTGAGGAAGTCGCCGTCCCAGCGGCGGTTCTGGAAGACGGTGAGCATAAGGCCGCGCTCGGCGGCCAGCCGTACCAGCCCTTCGGCGTCGCGGGCCGTGCCCGCGATCGGCTTGTCCACCACCACCGGCAGACCGGCCTCCAGCGCCCGCGTGGCCAGCGGCACATGCGTGCGGTTGGGCGAGGCGACGATCACCACGTCGCACTCCTGCCACAGCCGCTCGGCCGTCTCCACCACCTGCGTGCCGGGATGCGCCGTGCGCACCCGCGCGGCGCGGGCCGGGTCGCGGGTCACCACCGCCGCCAGGCGCAAGCCCGGCGTGGCGGCGACCAGCGGCGCGTGGAAGAACTCGCCCCCCGTGCCGTAGCCGATCAGACCGGCCCGCAGCTCCTCAGAACCCATCCCTCCACCCTAGAGGATCATGCGGCTGACCTCGGCGATCAGCTCTCGGTCTCGTCCC
Organism: Spongiactinospora rosea; assembly: GCF_003315795.1. Classification (GTDB taxonomy): domain Bacteria; phylum Actinomycetota; class Actinomycetes; order Streptosporangiales; family Streptosporangiaceae; genus Spongiactinospora; species Spongiactinospora rosea. The sequence continues at coordinate 293,968 of NZ_QMEY01000004.1, read as the reverse complement.
GCTCGGCCAGGAACCGCTCGAACTGCGCGGCCAGCTCATCACCCGTCGGCATGGGGGTGCTCTCGGCCATCAGGTTCTGGCCTGCCGAACCGGCGGCGAAGGCGTCGTACTGCTGCTCCAGCCCGGTGATCGCGGTGGACAGCTCGGCCGAGCCCTGGATCTGCTCCTCGATCTCGGCGGTGGTCTTCTCCGCCGCGGAGCGCAGGCCGTCGAGCGGGAACACCAGGCCGGTGCTCCGGGTGACGGCGTCGAGTGCGGCCAGCGCGGCCTGCGGGAACTCGGCCTGCGCCAGGTAGTGCGGCACGTGCACGGCGTAGCCCACCATGTCGCGCCCCTGCTCGCCCAGCCGGAACTCCAGCAGCCCCGCCACGCTCCCCGGCACCTGGACCCGCCCGAAGGACGTGCTCTGCGGGCCGATCAGCTCCGGTCGGCTGGCGTGCGCGGTCAGCCCGAGCGGCCGGGTGTGCGGGATGGCCATCGGGATGCCGTGCGCGGTGATCATCTTGCTCACGCCCAGCCGGGCGGCGACCTGCCCGACCGCCGTGATGAACAGCTCCCACTCGCGGTCCGGCTCCGGGCCGGTCATCACCAGGAACGGCGTGCCGGTGGTGTCGTGCGCGAGGTGCACGGCGAGCCGTGGCGTCTCCGCCTCTACCCACCTGTCGGTGTCGAAGGTCATGATCGGGCGGCGTGACCGGTAGTCGAGCAGCCGATCGACGTCGAACGTCGCCACGGTCCGGTGCTCCAGCTCGTCGAGCAGGTGGCCGAACGCGAGCCTGCCCGCCCCCCCGGCGTCGACGAACCCGTCGAAGTGGTAGAGCAGCACCGGATCGGTCAGCTCCGGCAGGTCATCGCCGAGCCGATAAAGATCCGTCGGGTCGAACACGTTCCCCCACCCTTTCGTGAGTCCTGTCCCACTCAAACCTACGCCGCGCACCGCTGATTCCGCCGTGCGCACATTACCGGTGCACAATGGCCGACATGGAGTCAGATCAGCCGAGCGAAGAGGTCCAGGAGTTCGCCACCCGGATGTTCGACCTGGCCAGAGCAGGCGACACCGACACCCTGGCGGCCTACGTCGATGCCGGGCTGCCCGCCAATCTCACCAACGAAAAAGGTGACACCCTGCTGATGCTGGCCGCCTACCACGGTCACGCGGCCACGGTCCGGGCGCTCGCGGAGCGCGGCGCCGACCCCGGCCGGGCCAACGACCGGGGCCAGACGCCGCTGGCGGGCGCGGTGTTCAAGAAGGAACCCGAGGTGGTGCGGGCGCTCCTGGACGCGGGGGCCGATCCCGGCCAGGGCACGCCGTCCGCGGTCGACACCGCGCGGATGTTCGGCAACGAGGAGTTCCTGCGCTGGTTCAGTCGATGAGCTCGCGGTGGAAGCTGCCCACCTCGCCGGGCAGCACGGTGTCGGTGAACCTCCGCGTCTCCAGCGCCCAGTCCAGGTAGCCGCGCATCCAGTCCTCCAGCCCGGTCACGCATCTCCGGGTGGCGACGCGCACCTGCTCGTTGGCGCGCAGCGCGTCGAGCCGGCGCTCCAGGGCGTCCTTGGCCGCGAGGAAGCGGCCGATCCGCTCGCGGACGGTGTGCTCCACCTGGTCCACGGCCTCCTGCAAGGACCCGCCGTTGGCCTTCCACAGCACGATGACCAGGTTGTGGAACTCGCCCTGGAGCAGTTCCCTGCGCAGGCCGATCACGTCGTTGGTGCAGACCACGACGTGCCCGGCCTCGTGCCGCAGCGTGGTGTACTCGGGGGAGTGGCGGATGGCCATCGGCACCTCGAAGTGCTCGACCAGCTCGATGAGGTCGAAGGACGGCGGGACGTAGGCGATGTCCAGCTTGCGGTCCACGTAGGTCTCCGGGTCCGGCACCTTCCCCGTCGCCCGGTTGTCCACCTCCCACATCGCCGCGTCCAGGCACTGCCCCAGATCGGCGGAGAACCGCTGCCACCACACCTCACCGGCCCTGACCCGCATCCGCGCGCCCAGGTCGGCCAGGCCCCGCAGCACCGGACCCGCCGAGGGCCCGGGCGGCTCGCCGCGCAACAGGGCCTCGGCCCGCTCGGCCAGCCGCCGGGCCAGCCGGGGGTCCCTGCCCACGTCCGCCAGCTCGAACTGGTCGTCGAAGACGTGGAACCAGCTGTTGAGGTCGGCGGCCAGTGCCAGGTCGGGCAGCGATGCCTCTGGATACAACCGGGCCACCAGCCGGGCGTAGGACTCGCCGGCGAACCGGTCGGCCTCCGCCCCGCCGGAGATGAGACCCAGCCGGGCGGCCCATCGAGTGGTGTGCTCGGCCGCCTCGGCCTCGAACGGATTGATACGCGACGGAAACGGTACGCACAAGTCAGGCAGTACCACGCTATCCACACATACCTCCATACAGCCGTTCTGTCGCGAAAGGAGCATTAAGCACCATAGGCCGCAAACGATGGAGGCGGCTATACCCCCCGTAGGGGCGGGCCAATCATGATTGATCATGATCTAGTGGCTTCTGTGTCTTATGTCAGAAAGCCCGGAATTTCGGATGGGAGGTCGCTCCCGCCAAGTCCCTCCTAACCATCCCAAACCTCCACCATTTCCACCCCTACCTGCCCAGATGCTCTCGGTTCCTCCACGCTGACCCGGCCGCCCCGCTCTAGCAACCCCTCCCGCCAAGGTCCGCCTCATCGCCTCCGGATCGCCGGTCCGGCCGGATTTCATACTATCTCGATCGGATTTATGGGTATAGTAGGAGGGTGCCGCCCGCCGGGGCCGCCGGACCCTCGTCCGCGATGGCGGCGGGCACCTCGGCCCGGCCCGCGCCGCCACGGCCTTGTCTCCGTCCGGCGGGCGGCGAAAAGAAGTCCTGACAAAAACGCCGGCGATTTCCCCGCCCCGCCCGCCCGTCAGAACCCGCGACCGGCGGCTTTCCTGGAAAGCGCTCTCGCGCGCCGCCTCCGGGCGAAACGAATATGGCCGGGCCGCCCATTCCAAGCGCTCGCTCGGAGCGGGTGGCCCCGCCGCTCAGAGACCGAGGTCGGGCGGTGTGTTCGGCCCTGCCTGCGGCCGAGCCCCCGGATCTTCGTCGAGCGCGTAGTCGATGGCCTCGTCCATGTTGAGCCGCGCCCCCTGGCGGAAGTGCTCCTCATAGGCGGCCTCGCCGATGAGCTTCTTGCACTCCTTGACGCTCTGCTCGTGCTCGCCGCCGAAGAAGGGCGAGCCCAGCAGCGGCAGCCCGAACAGCGGCCAGTTGGTCTCCGCCGCTCCCAGCAGACGGGCCGCGCGGACGGCCTGGCCCGAGTCGGCGGCGATGCTGGCCATCGCCTCCAGGCACATCATGGCCCCGAGCACGTCGTGGAAGTGCGCCTTGATCCGCAGCGCCTCGCGGACGTTGGACAGCGCCTCCTCGGCCCGGCCACCGGCCCGCTGCGCCAGCGAGGTGGCCCAGTGCGCGTAGGAGCGCAGCCAGAGCTCACCGCGCTGTTCGCAGGTGTGCCGCAGGTCGGCGAGCAGCGCCTCGGCCTCCACCGGCTCGTTCTGGGCGATCAGGACGTAGGCCAGCTCCAGGATCGCCGGGAGCAGGCCGGGATTGAGCTCCGAGCCCGCCCGGTTGAACTCGATGGCCACGCCGAGCAGCGCGGTCGCCTTCTTCAGGTCGCCCCTGAGCGAGGCGGCGGTGCCCTGCATCTTGGTGGCCAGGATGACCGAGGCGGAGTCGCCGACGATCACCGCCTCGGTGCTGCACTGCTCGGCCCAGAGCTGGGCCGCGTCGATGTCGCCCTGCGCGCTGCACAGATAGGACAGCACCCACAGGGCCTTGCACCGCTCCTTGCTCGGCTCGGGGTTGGCGGCCAGCGCGCGTTCGAGGTAGAGACGGCCCTCCCTGGCCAGCCCGCAGGCCACCCACAGGAACCACAGCGCACTGAGCAGCTCCAGCGCGATCTTCTTGTGCTCGTCGTGGTTGAGGCAGTGTTCGAGCGCGGCGCGGACGTTGTCGTGCTCCTGGCGCATCCGGATGAACCAGGAGACCTGCCGCCTGCCCGACCAGGCGTGCTCGCCGGTCTTGGCCAGCTTGAGGTAGTAGTCGCGGTGCCTGGCGCGCATCTCGTCGGTCTGGCCGAGCTTGTCCAGCCACTCCTCGCCGTAGTCGCGCAGGGTGTCGATCAGCCGGTAGCGCACGCCCTTGCCGTGCTGGTCCATCAGCAGGATGGACTTCTCCACCAGCCCGGTGACCAGGTCGGTGATCCGCTCCTCCGGCAGGCTGCCGGGCTCGTGACAGACGGACCTGGCCGCGTCCAGCTCGAAGTCGCCCGCGAAGATCGACAGCCTGGCCCACAGCAGCCGCTCGGCGGGCTCACAGATCTCGTGGCTCCAGCCGATGGCCGCGCGCAGCGTCTGGTGCCGGGGCAGGGCCGTACGGCTGGCCCCGGCCAGCAGGCTGAACCGGTCGGTCAGCAGCGAGAGGATCTGCTGGACCGACAGGGCGCGCAGCCGGACCGCCGCCAGCTCGATCGCCAGCGGGATGCCGTCCAGCCTGCGGCACAGCTCGGCCACCGGGCCGATGTTGTGCTCGTCGAGGGCGAAGTCGGGGACCACGGCCCCCGCCCGCGCCGCGAACAGCTCGACGGACTCGTTGCCGTAAGGATCTTCGCCGGGGTCGTCGCCCGGTACGGCGAGCGGCGGGATGGGCAGCACCTGCTCGCCCGGGACCTGGAGCGACTGGCGGCTGGTGGCCAGGATCTTCAGCTTCGGGGCCTGGTGCAGGAGCTGGAGGACCAGCGTGGCGCACGACTCGATCAGGTGCTCGCAGGTGTCGATGATCAGCAGCATGTCCCGCGCGCCGACCCACTCGGTCAGGCGGTCGGGCCGCGCCGACTGGTCGGCGATGCCCAGCGCCGCGGAGATGGTGTGCTCGACCATCCCGGCGTCCTGGAGGCGGGCGAGGTCGGCGAACCACACGCCGTCGGCGTAGTCGGCCCGCACCTGATGGGCGAGCCGGAGCGCGGTACGGGACTTTCCCACACCGCCGATGCCGGTCACGGTTACCAGCCGTGACTCCTGAAGGTGGCGTTTGAGGGTGGTCAGCAGCCGGGTCCGCCCGACGAAGCTGGTGAGCTCCGCGGGCAGATTGCCCTCTCGCCGCCATCCTGCTGGGGCTGCCATGGCCGCCTCACCGGGGGGTAGCTGACACCTGCCTGCGCATCGTACCCCCGGCGCGGACGGCTGTCCGGGGGCGCAAGCATAAGCCGGATCGAGGTTTTCCGCATCGAGCCCACAATCAGGACAAACCCTCTCAGCGATCTCTGATACCGCTGAGTAGGCTCGCCGCATGAGGCGTTGGGCGGGACGCTGGATCATCGCGGCACTGGCCGCCGTGGTCGTGGCGGCGGCGGGAGCATGGGCCCTGTGGCCGTCGTCACCCTCGGTGACGGCGGCCGAGGTGACGATCGACGTACTGGACGGCCCGGCGGGCGATCAGCGGGTGCGGATCGACGCGACGTTCTTCACCCCGCCGGACGGCGGCAGGGCGCCCGCCGTGCTCCTCGCGCACGGCTTCGGCGGCACCAAGGCGAGCGTCCGCGACGAGGCCGAGCGGCTGGCCGCCGCGGGCTACGCGGTGCTGACCTGGTCGGCCCGCGGCTTCGGCCGCACCACCGGCCAGATCGCCCTGAACTCCCCGGAGTACGAGGTCAAGGACACCCGGCAGCTCGTGGACTGGCTGGCCGCCCGGCCCGAAGTACGGCTGGACGCCAAGGGCGACCCGCGCGTGGGCATCGCCGGAGCCTCCTACGGCGGCGCCATCGCCCTGATGACCGCCGCCCACGACCCCCGGGTGGACGCGATCGTCCCCCAGATCACCTGGCACGACCTGGCCACCGCGCTGTTCCCCGACGCCACCGGCCAGGGCCCCGAGCACGGCGTCTTCAAGCGCATGTGGGCCGGGATCTTCTTCGGCAGGGCCGGGGCCCCGCAGCGGCCCGGCCCGCCCATGCCGCCCATGCCGCCCGCGGTGCCGCTCACCGCCGAACAGGCGGCGTGCGGCCGGTTCCTGCCGGAGATCTGCGACCTGTACCGGAAGGTGGCCGAGACCGGGAAGGCCACCCCCGAGGCGGTGGAGCTGCTGCGCCGCTCCAGCCCGGTCTCGGTGCCCGGCATGATCCGTGTCCCCACCCTGCTGCTCCAGGGCCAGAGCGACTCGCTGTTCCCGCTCGACCACGCCGACGCCAACGCCAAGGCCATCGCCGCGACGGGCGCGCCGGTCCAGGTCGCCTGGTTCGACGGCGGTCACGACGGCGGCCACGGCGAGATCGACTGGATCCACGAGCGCACGCTGAGCTGGTTCGGCCACTTCCTGGCCCGCGACGGCGGCTCGGGCGTACCGGGCAGCGCCTTCACCGTCACCAGGGACGGCGGGCGCGACCCGGGCAGCCGGCAGCCGGTGCTGCTGCACGCCACCGCGGGCGACTACCCGGGGCTGGCCGGCTCGGCGCGGACCACGCTGCCGCTGTCCGGCCCCGAGCAGCGGGTCGCCGCCCCGCCGGGGGGAGCGCCCGCCGCGGTGTCCTCGATCCCCGGGTTCGGCGGGCCCGGCGCGGGCGGCGCGGCCGAGCTGATCGGCGCGGCGGCGGACGTGCCGGGCCAGAGCGCGAGCTTCGAGACCCGCCCGCTGACCCGGGCGGTCCAGGTGACCGGGAGCCCGGCGGTGACCGTCCGGGTGTCCGGCACCGACGCGCCGGGCCGGGAGGTGACGCTGTTCGCCAGGCTCCAGGACGTGGCCGCCGACGCCCGCGCGCCGGTCCTGCCCAAGGGCCTGGTCGCGCCGGTCAGGCTCACCGTCCCCGAGGGCGGCGGCGAGGTGACCTTCCGGCTGCCCGCGATCGATCACCGGTTCGCCCCGGGCCACCGGCTCAGGGTCTCGATCGGCACCACCGACCTCGGCTACGCCATGCCGGACGCGGCGGCGGTGCACACGATCGCGCTGCCCCCCGGCGGCGGCGCGCTCACGCTGCCCGGCGTGCCGCTGGAGGCCCCGGCCCAGGGGCCGGTGTGGTGGACCTGGGCGCTGCCGCCGGTCGCGCTGGCCGTGGCGGCGCTGATCGCGCTCACCGGGCGGCGCCGCCGTACGGCGGGCGAGGACGCCCCCGACGAGGACGTCCCGCTGCGGATCAGCGGCCTCACCAAGAGCTACCGCGACGGCGAGCCGGTGGTCGCGGACCTGAGCTTCACCGTGCGCCGCGGGCAGGTGCTCGGCCTGCTCGGCCCCAACGGCGCAGGAAAGACCACCACTTTGCGCATGCTGATGGGCCTGATCACACCCGACGCCGGAGAGATCCGCATCTTCGGCAGGAAGGTGACCCCCGGCGCGCCCGCGCTGTCCAGGATCGGCTGCTTCGTGGAGGGGCCGGGCTTCCTGCCGCACCTCACCGGGAGGGCCAACCTGGAGCTGTACTGGCGGGCCACCGGTCGCCCCGCGGCCGACGCGCGGATGGCCGAGGCCCTGGAGATCGCCGGGCTCGGCGGCGCGCTCGACCGCGCGGTGCGGACCTACTCCCAGGGCATGCGCCAGCGCCTGGCCATCGCCCAGGCCATGCTCGGCCTGCCCGACCTGCTGGTGCTCGACGAACCGACCAACGGCCTGGACCCGCCGCAGATCAGGGAGATGCGCCGGGTATTGATCCGCTACGCCGAGCAGGGCCGCACGGTGATCGTGTCCAGCCACCTGCTCGCCGAGGTCGAGCAGACCTGCGACCACGTCGTGGTCATGCACCGGGGCAGGCTGGTCACCGCCGGGCCGGTGAGCGAGCTGCTGGAGTCCGCGGCCCGGCCGAACGGCTCGGCCCGCCGCCTTGAGGACGTCTTCCTGACCCTGATCGGAGACAACGCGTGAGCACCGGAACGGCGGGCGCGCCCGGATACTCGGCGCGGCGCACGCTGCCCCTGTCGGTGGAGTTCGTCAGGCAGTTGCGCCGCAGGCGGACCCTGGTGATGTTCGGGCTGCTGCTCGTGCTGCCGTGGGTGCTGGCCGCCGCCTTCCAACTGGGGGCGGGTCAGCCCCGGCCCGGCCAGGGCGCGGTGGGGACCGGGCTGCGGATGAGCGACCTCGCCACGACCGGCGCCCTCAACTTCGCCGTCTTCACCCTGTCGGTGTCGGCGAGCTTCCTGCTGGTCGTGGCCGTCGCGCTGTTCTGCGGCGACACCGTGGCGGGCGAGGCGAACTGGGCGTCGCTGCGGTACCTGCTGGCCGCCCCGGTGCCCAGGGCGCGGCTGCTGCGGCAGAAGCTGATCGTCGCGCTCGGCTACGCTGCGGCGGCGGTGTGCGCGTTGCCGCTGATGGCGCTGCTGACCGGGACCCTCGTCTTCGGCTGGGCGGACGTGCAGGTGCCGGGCACCGGGGAGATCGTCCCGGCGACCGTCGCGCTGCCGAGGTTCGCCCTGGTGGTCGGGTACGTGCTGGTCTGCCAGCTCGTGGTGGCGGCGCTGGCGTTCCTGCTCTCGGCCACCACCGACTCACCGCTCGGCGCGGTCGGCGGCGCGGTCGGCCTGGTGATCGTCTGCAACATCCTGCAGGCCGTGGACGCGCTCGGCGGCCTGCGGGAGTTTCTGCCGACGTACTGGAACACCGCGTGGCTGGCGGCGCTCACGCCCGAACCGGACCTGAGCGGGATGCTCAGGGGCGTCGCGGTGGCGGTCGCCTACTCCTCGATCCTGGTGGCGGTCGCCTTCCGCGGGTTCGGCCGCAAGGACATCGTGTCCTGAGCGCCGTGTCCTGAGCGCCGTGTCCTGAGCGCCGTGTCCTGAGCGCCGTGTCCTGAGCGCCGGGTCCTGAGCGCCGGGTCCTCAGTGCGGGCGGTCAGCCCCAGTGCGGCGGGCGCTCCTCCAGCAGGCGGGCGGTGTCGTCGTCGCCGTCCAGGCGGCCGCCCCAGCCGATGTCGGTGTCGTCGCTGGTCTGGTCATCGAGCACCGGCAGCCCCTCGTCGAAGAGGTCCACCGGACGCAGGTCATCCGGCCCGTCAGTCACGACCACATTTTAGAGGGCCGACCGGCCCGATCGCGCAGGCGCATAGCACGGCAGGCGCATACGCCAATTGGACCGGGGATTCGATAACACCCCCGGAACTGTACTTCCGTCGTTACTTTGGGCTGATCTCGCGATCCTGGTATCAAACCCGGTTGAGGGTGAACCACTCCGAGTGGTACAGGACCAAACCGCTGAGCGATCTGTGACACGGTGGTCGCGAATGGTAGTGAAATCCTGCTTGTATGGCAGTGGTAGCTCCCCGCCCCCTGTTGGGAGCCTCGCTTCTGTTGTTCGTCAGTGCCGCCTGGGGGTCGGCGTTTCCACTGATGAAGGATCTGATCATCAGAATGCCGGTGACCGACCTGCTCACCGAGCGTTACGGCCTGGCCGCCCTGGTCCTGCTCGCGATCAGGCCCCGGTGCCTGCGCGGGCTGCCGGGGGCGGCCTGGTCACGGGGGGTCCTGCTGGGCGTGCTGTTCGGGGTGGGCCAGATCGCGCAGGCCGTGGCCCTGCACAGCCTTCCCTCCTCGGTGTCCGGCTTCGCGGTCGGCTGCAACGTCGTGATGACGCCCGTGCTCGGCCTGATCCTGCTGCGAATGCGCGTGTCCCGGCGGGTCTGGGTGGCGGTCGCCCTGTCGGCCGCCGCGATGTGCGTCTTCACGCTGCTCCAGGGCGTCGAGGGCAGCGGTGTCTCGGCCCTCGCGCTGTCGGGGACCTTGTTCGCCGCCGCCCTGTACGCCGCGCACACTCTGGTGCTCGGGCAGACGTCCACCGACCGTCCGGCCGACAGTTACGCCATCGCGGTAATCCAGCTCGCGACGATCGCCGTCATGACCGGGGTGCTTTCGGTGCCGGGTGGTCTGACCCTTCCGGGCAGTCCGGCCGACTGGGCGGTGCTCGGCCACCTCGCCGTGGTCTCCTGCGCGCTGGGATTCCTGGCCAGGACGTACGGCCAGGCGCACGTGCGCGCCGTACCGGCCGCGGTCCTGCTGTCCTCCCAGCCGCTGTGGGTCGCGGTGCTTTCGGTGCTCGCGTACGGCGAGGCGGTGACGCTGAGCGTCGTCATGGGCGGGGCCATGGTCGCCATCGCCATGCTGCTGGTCGTGGTGCCGGGCAGGGGCGAGGACGACGAGCCGGACACCGATGCCGCGGAGTCGCGCGTGACGCTGCTGCGCGCCCGGCGGGTGGCCTCACAGCGGCTCCGGTCCCTCCAGTCCTTCCCGCCGCACCCCGACGAGGGTGCCGATGAGACCGCGGGCGACCAGCCCGGGCGGCCGGGCCCGCAGGGGACCTCGCCCATGCCGGGCGGTCCGGCATGGGACGGCGCGGGCGACATCGGCGGCCCGCGCCTTCCGCGCCCGCGCGGCGCGCCGGGCACGGACGGCGCGGGCCTGCCCCGCGCGCCCGGAGCCGCGGGCGACACGTCCTCCACCCCGGCCGGCGGCGACGGGCCCGCCCCGGCGGAGGGGCCGGTGGACCAGGTCGTCCAGCACGCCATCGAGGTGGTCAGGCAGCGCACCGCCCGCGACCTGATCGAGCGGTACGCCCCGCTGGCCATCGTCGTGGACATCCCCAACCTTGGCGATCACCTCGAAGCCGGGGCCACCGCGCTGGAACCCCTCCAGGTCCTGCCCGACGGCGACGCGCTGGACCTGGACCGGCTCACGCCCGCCGACCCGGACGCCCTGTGAAACCCGGCGCCTCACCGCCGCGCGGACGGGAAGCGCGCCACGAATCTCGCGCCGCGCGGACTGTCCTCGACGGTCAGCGATCCGCCGTGCTCCTCGGCGATCTCCCTGGCGATCGGCAGTCCGAGGCCGGTGCCCCCGGCGTCCCTGCTGCGCGCGGCGTCCAGCCGGGTGAACCGCTGGAACACCACCTCCCGCTGGTCGGCCGGGATGCCGGTGCCGTCGTCCAGGACTTCGAGCACCGCGTGGCCGTCCCGGTCGCCGACCACCACGCAGATCTCCGTCCCTGCGTGCCGCTCGGCGTTGTCCACCAGGTTGGTCAGCAGCCGGGCCAGCCGCAGCCGGTCGCCGAGCACCTCGACGCCGTCCTGCAGCTTGCGCACCACGCGGACGCGCCGCCAGCGCCGGTCCAGCTCGCCGCGCACCAGTTCCGACAGGTCCAGCCGGTCCCGCCGTGAGGGCGCGCCCGCGTCCAGCCTGGCCAGCATGAGCAGGTCGCTGACCAGCGCCTCCAGTCGTTCCAGGCTGCCGAGTTGGGCGCGGGCCAGGGAGATCCAGTCGGTGTCGCCGGGGTGCAGCAGCGCGTCCTCGACCTGCGTGCGCATCGCGGTGATCGGGCTGCGCAGGTCGTGGGAGGCGTCGGAGGCGAATCTCCGCTGCTTCTCCACCTGGGTCTCCAGGCGGTCCAGGGTGCGGTTCACGCTCTCGGCGAGGCGGCGGATCTCGTCCTGGTACGGCGGCACGGGCACCCGCCGCCCCAGGTCGGTGGCGCTGATCTCGTCGAGTTCGGATCTGATCGCATCGACAGGGGCCAGCGTCTTGCCGATCACGCGGTAGGTGCCCGTGGTGGTCACCAGCAGGAGCAGCAGCGCCCCGCCGAGGAGCATCGCGGAGAACAGCGGACTGACGTACCACGGCACGTCGTGGTCGGCCCCGTACACCAGCCAGTCGCCCTCCGGCTGGTGCACCCGGAAGCTCATCACCAGCATGCACTCGCCCACGTAGCCGGGGACGTCGCAGCGCAGCCGCAGGGCGCGCACCTCGTCCTCGGTCGGCTCGAAGTCGGCCATCCTGGGCGCGCCCGCCATCTCGGGGGTCGCGGCCAGGACCCGCCCGCGCGCGTTCACCACCTGTACGGCGGGCACCTCCAGCCCGGTCAGCGTCGGGGTCAGCCGGCCCTCCCGCAGCAGGTGGACCACCTTGATGGACGCCCCGGCGATCTCGTCGGTGCGGTCGCCCGTGGCGAGGTCGCGCACCCCGATCAGGGCCACCGCGATCCCCGCGGCGCAGATGAGTCCCATCACGAGACCGGCGCCGAGAGCCAGTCGTGTCCTGATGGACCATCTGTGCCTTCTGCTCACCCGAGCCCCCGGTAATCAGGTGATCACACTAGGGGTATGTTGCTCGGAGTCAGGGAGATTCACCGCTAACCGGGAGTAAAACTCCGGTTTGGTGGTGTAGGTGGAGAAGATCCCTTTCGCTGGTCAGGGCCGCACGGATGTCCGCCGGGCGATTCGCCCGCTGCCTCGTGCCCGGCTTCGGGTATATCTAGGAGCGCGACGCACATCCGCACCACGAGTGGGCCAGGAGCGGGCCACGACCGGGCGCACGACCGGCCGGCCCGTACCGCGAGCACCGCGCACGCCGCGCGCCGAGCCGCTGGAGCTGCGAGTCATGGGCGACATAACCGGTCTTACAGGCTTTTATCGCATCGCCGCCGCCGACCCCGGCCGTCGTGCCGTGATCGACCAGGACGGCACCGTCACCACGTACGGCGAACTGCTGGCCCTGGTCAACGCGGTCACCCACGGGCTGCGGGCCCGTGGCGCCCGCCACGGCGACGTGGTCGCCGGGGTGCTGCCCAACGGTGTGGACGCGCTGGCCATGCCGCTCGCCATCTGCCAGACGGGCATGCACTACGTCCCGGTCAACTGGCACCTCACCACCGGCGAGCTGGCGTACATCCTGCGCGACTGCGGCGCGGGGATCGTCGTCACGGCCGGGCCGTACGCGCCCGCCGTACGCGCGGGTGCCGCCGAGGGCGCGGAGGTCGCGCTGGGCGCGGCGGCGCTCGCCCACGGCATGCCGTCCGGCACGCCGCCCGACCGGAGGAGCGGGGCCATGCTCTGGTACACCTCCGGCACCACCGGAGTGCCCAAGGGCGTGCAGCGCGTCCTGCGCGACGGCGAGCCGGAGGAGAACGTCGCGCGGCACCTGCGGTTCTTCGGCGCGGTGTGCGACCTGCGGCCCGGTGACGCCGTACACCTGGTCACCGCCCCCATCTACCACTCCGCGCCTTCCGCGCACTCGTTCTTCGCCCTGCACATGGGGCACACCGTGGTGATCGCGCCGCACTTCGACCCCGAGCGGGTGCTCGGCCTGATCGAGGAGCACCGCGTCACCAACACACTGATGGTGCCGACGATGTTCCACCGGCTGCTACGCCTGCCCGAGGCGGTCCGCGCGAAGTACGACGTGTCCTCACTGGCACAGGTGGTGCACACCGGGGCGGCCTGCCCGGTGCCGGTGAAGCAGGCGATCATGGACTGGCTGGGGCCGGTGGTCTACGAGTACTACGGCACCACCGAGTCGGCCATTCCCTTCGCCGTCAAGCCCGCCGAGTGGCTGGCCAGGCCCGGCACGGTGGGCAGGCCCACGCCCACGTTCGAGGCCAGGATCCTCGACGACGACGGCCGCGAACTCCCGCCCGGCGAGCCCGGCCTGGTCTACGTCCGCTCCTCGGGCAACCGGTTCCAGTACCGCGACGACCCGGCCGGCACCGCGGCCCGGATGCGCGGCGACTGGTACACCCCCGGCGACATCGGCTATCTCGACCCCGACGGCTACCTGTTCCTGTGCGACCGCCGTACCGACCTGATCGTCTCCGGCGGCGTGAACATCTACCCGGCCGAGGTCGAGGCGGCCCTGATCACCCACCCGGCCGTCGCCGACGTGGCGGTGATCGGCGTACCGGACGAGGAGTGGGGCCACAACGTGGTCGCCCTGGTGCAGCCCGCGCTGGAGGCCGAACCCGGCTCCGACCTGGCCGCGGCCCTGCTCGCGCACTGCGAGCCGCGGATCGCCCGGTTCAAGCGGCCCAAACTGATCGAATTCGTCACCGCGCTGCCGCGCACGCCCACCGGCAAGCTGTCCAGGGGCCGGGTCAGGGACGACTACCTGGCCGCCGCCCGGCCAGCACGGCACTGATCAGCTCGCGGACCAGCGCGCTGCGGCCGGGCATCTCGGCCACCACCACGTGCTCGTGGTCGGCGTGCGCGCCGCCGCCCACCGCGCCCAGGCCGTCCAGCGTCGGGCAGCCGATCCCCGCGGTGAAGTTGCCGTCGGAGCCGCCGCCCACCGCCGTGCCGGTCAGCGGCCCGATGCCCAGGTCGGCGGCGATCTCGCAGGCCAGCTCGAACAGCCCGGCCGAGGACGCCGGTTCCAGCGGCGGCCGGTTGGGGCCGCCGATCAGTTCCAGCCTGGCCCCGGGCAGCCTGGGGGTGAGGCCACGCATCCGCTCGTCCACCCGGTCCTGGGCGGCCTGGTCGGGCACCCGCACATCGACCCTGATGCGGGCGGCGGCGGGCACGGTGTTCGGGCTGGTGCCCGCGCTGAGCAGGGTCGGCGTGATGGTCGTCGCGCCCTCCGCCAGCCCGGCGATGGCGATGACCTGGTGGGCCAGCTCGATGCCCGCGTTGACGCCCAGCTCGGGTTCCAGGCCCGCGTGCGCGGCCTTGCCATGCACCACCAGCTCATAGCGGGAGACCCCTTTGCGGGCGGTCTTCAGCGCGCCGCCGTCCGCGCTGGCCTCCAGCACGAACGCGGCGGCCAGGCCCCGGGCGCAGTCCTCGATGAGCGGGCGCGAGGTCGGCGAGCCCAGCTCCTCATCACCGGTGACCAGCAGCGTCACGCCGTCCAGCGACGGCAGCGCGGCCAGCGCGTGGAACGCCTGCACCAGCCCCGACTTCATGTCGAACACGCCCGGCCCGCGGGCCACCCCGCCGGTGACCGACCAGGGGTGCGTGGTCAGGGTGCCGATCGGCCACACGGTGTCGTGATGGCCGAGCACCAGCACCCGGGGGACGCCGAAGGCCCACTTCAGGTGCGCGACCCCGTCGATGACGATGGTCTCCGGCCGGCTCCCGAGCATCCGGGTGCCCTGGGCGGCGACCGTGTCGGCGCTGCGCGCGACCGCCGCCAGGTCGGCCGAGAAGGATTCGCACAGCACGAGTTCTCTCAGATCGGCCAGCATGTCCGCCAGCATCGCGTCGGGTGCCTCCCTCGCCGTGACCTCCGGATGATCTCCGGCCGCTGGGATGACGTTACCCCTGGGCGGGCCCGAAGAGGTACGCCCCGGGTCGCGGCGCGCGGGTCAGCCGCCGGTACAGCGACGCGGTGCCCGGCCAGTTGTTGGTCACCCGGCCCGACGCCGTGCGGTACCAGCTCTGGCAGCCGCTCTGCCAGACCATCTCGCCCAGCGCCCGGTCCAGCCGGGCCCGCCAGGCGTCCATCGCCTCCCGCCGCAGCTCCATGTGCCCGTGCCTGCGGATATAGGGCAGGCAGGCCAGCACGTAGCGCACCTGGCACTCGATCATGAAGATGATCGAGTTGTGGCCGAGGTTGGTGTTGGGGCCGTAGAGCAGGAACAGGTTGGGAAAGCCGGGGAGCGCCATGCCGAGGTACGCCTCCGCGCCGTCCCGCCAGCGCTCGGCCAGGGCGATGCCGTCGCGGCCGGTGACCCGGACGGGGGCCAGGAAGTCGGTCGCGTGGAATCCGGTGGCGTAGATGATCGTGTCGTGGCGGCGCGGCGGGCCCTGCCCGGTCTGCACCCCGTGCCGGGTGACGCAGGTGATCGGGTCGGTCACCACCTCGACGTTGCCGCGGGTCAGCGCGGGGTAGAAGGCGCTGTCGATGACGATCCTGCGGCAGCCGATCCGGTGGGCGGGGGTCAGCTTGGCGCGCAGCGCCGGATCGGGCACCTGGCGGGCGAGGTGGGACAGCGCGAGGCCGCGTACCTGGCCGGCGCTCCAGCCGTCCTCGCGCAGCGCGGGGTAGAGCGCGGTCTCGGCCTTGCGGTAGATCCATCCGCGGTAGGCGCGGCGCAGGAAGGGCAGGTGGCGCAGGGCGAGCCGGGCGGGCGCGGCGAAGGTGACGTCCGGCTTGGGGATCACCCAGTTCGGGGTGCGCTGAAAGACGTCGAGGCGGGCGGCGAGCGCGGCGACGTGCGGGATGAACTGCGCGGCGGACGAACCGGTGCCGATCACCGCGACGTCGCGGCCGGTGAGGTCGTGGCCGTGGTCCCAGCGGGCGGAGTGGAAGCTTGTGCCCGCGAAGTCGGGGATGCCGGGGATGTCGGGCAGGCGGGGGCGGTTGAGCTGGCCGACGCTCATCACCATGACGTCGTAGGCGTCAGTGCGCTCGGTGTCGCCGTGGCGGGTGGTGACGTGCCACCGGCCGCCGGCGTGGCGGGCGGCGATGACCTCGGTGTTGAAGCGGATATTTCTTCTGACGTCGTATTTGTCAGCGCAGTGCTCTAGATAGGCGAGGATTTCGGCTTGGTCGGGATATCGGCGCGTCCACGAGTGGTACTTCTCGAATGAGTAGGAGTACAAATGGGAGGGAATGTCGCAGCCCGCGCCCGGATAGGTGTTGTCCCGCCAGGTGCCGCCCACCCGGTCCGCCTTCTCATATACGGTGAACGACGAGATCCCCGCCGCGCGCAGCCTGATGGCCATGCACAGCCCGCCGAAACCGGCGCCTACGATCGCGACCGTGGGCATACCCCGCCCTCCTGTGCCCTCCCGTGTCAGGATGCGCTTCCAGTATGAACGCCCGGTAGGGTGCGCAACGTGCCAGGAGGAACGCTTGCCGCCGTGGTCGCGGAGATCGAGTCGATGTACGAGCCCGGATGGGCCGAGTCGTGGGACGCCGTGGGGCTGGTCTGCGGTGATCCGGAGGCGGTCGTAGGGAAGATCCTGTTCGCCGTCGATCCGGTCGCCGTCGTCGCGGCCGAGGCGCTGGACTGGCGGGCCGACCTCATCGTCGTCCATCACCCCCTCTACCTGCGCGGCACCACCAGCGTCGCGGCCACCACGGCCAAGGGCCGCCTCGTGCACACGCTGATCGGCAACGGCATCGCGCTCTACACCGCCCACACCAACGCCGACGTCGCCGACCCCGGCGTCTCCGACGCGCTGGCCCGCGCGGTCGGCCTGACCGGCGATCTCGTCCCGCTGTCGCCCGCGCCCGGCGACCCGCGCCGGGGACTTGGCCGGATCGGCAGCCTGTCCGCGCCGATGACCCTCGCCGCGTTCGCCGAACGCGCCGCGCGCGGCCTGCCCCGTACCGCCTGGGGCGTGCGCGTCGCCGGAGACCCCGATCGGATCCTGCACAAGGTCGCGGTGAGCGGCGGCGCCGGTGACTCCCTGCTCGGTACGGCCCGCGCCGCCGGAGTCGACGCCTTCCTCACCGCCGACCTGCGGCATCACCCGGCCGGGGAGTTCGTCGAGGAGGGCGGCCCGGCGCTGCTGGACGCGGCCCACTGGGCCACCGAGTGGCCGTGGCTGGCCGATGCCGCCGCCCGGCTCGCGTCCCGGCTGGCCGCTCGGGGGATTACTGTTGAGACGCGCGTTTCCGCCACGGTCACGGACGCCTGGACCACAACAGCACAGTGCGAGGATACGAAGTGAAAGCAGCCCCGGAAGCCCAGAAGCGACTGCTCCAGCTCGCGGAGCTCGACTCCGTCCTCGACCGGCTGGCTCATCGCCGCCGCACCCTGCCCGAGCTGGCCGAGATCGACGAGGCCGCGGCCCGCCAGGCCCGCCTCACCACCCAGGTGATCACCGCCGAGACCGAGGCGAGCGACCTCGCCCGCGACCAGGCCAAGGCCGAGCGCGACGTCGACGCGGTGCGCAGCCGGGCCGAGCGCGACCAGCAGCGCCTGGACTCGGGGCAGGTCGGTTCGCCCAAGGAGCTGGCCGGTCTGCAGTCGGAGATCGCCTCACTGCGGCGCAGGCAGAGCGACCTCGAAGAGGTCGTCCTTGAGATCATGGAACGCCGGGAGGGCTCCGACGCCAAGGCCGCCACGCTCGGCGCCGAACGCGACGAGGCCGCCGCCGTCCGCGCCGCCGCGGAGGAGCGCCGCGACGCCGCCTTCGCCGAGATCGACAAGGACCACGCGGAGAACGCCGGCAAGCGCGCGGGCGTCGCCGGTGAGATCCCGGCCGACCTGCTCGCCCTGTACGAGAAGCTGCGCGGCCAGTACGGCGTGGGCGCCGCGATGCTGCACGGCGGGCGATGCCAGGGCTGCAAGGTGTCGCTGTCCATCGCCGACCTCAACCGGATCAGGTCCGCCGCCGCCGACGAGGTCGTCCGCTGCGAGGAGTGCCGCCGCATCCTCGTCCGCACCGCAGAGTCCGGGCTGTGACCACCGGCCCCTTCATCATCGAGGCCGACGGCGGCTCGCGCGGCAACCCCGGCCCGGCCGGTTACGGAGCCGTGGTGAAGACCGGCGGCGGCCGGATCGTGGCCGAGACGGCCGAGTCGATCGGCGTCGCGACCAACAACGTCGCCGAGTACCGCGGCCTGATCGCCGGGCTCGGCAGCGTGCTGGCGCACGGCGGCGAGGGCGCGGCGGTCGAGGTACGCATGGACTCCAAGCTGGTCATCGAGCAGATGGCCGGACGCTGGAAGGTCAAGAACGAGGGGCTGCGCCCGCTCGCCATCGAGGCGGCGGGCCTCGCCCGCCGCCTCCGCGTCACCTGGACCTGGATCCCCCGCGAACGCAACACCCATGCCGACCGCCTCGCCAACGAGGCCATGGACGCCGCCGCCGAGGGCCTGACCTGGACCGCCACGGCAACCCCCACCGAGCCCGCCCCTGACGACGGCCTCTTCCCCGCCGACGGCCACGGCCAACGGTCCGCCGCTCCTTCCGGCAAGGCCGCTCCTTCCGGTGAAGCCGCCCCTTCGGGCAAGGTCGCCCCAGACGACGGCCTCTTCCCCGCGGACGGCACCGACCCGCTGGCCGCGGCCCCCTCCGGCCAGGCCAAGGGGACCGGCTGGCGGGGGCCGGTCACCGCCGCCACCACGCTCCTGCTGTTGCGGCACGGCGAGACCCCGCTGTCGGCCGAGCGCCGCTTCTCCGGCGTCGGCGACCCCGAGCTGACCCCCACGGGCGTCGCCCAGGCCGAGGCGGCGGCGGCACGACTGGCCCGCAAGCCGTACGACATCGACGTGATCGTGACCTCGCCCCTGACCAGGGCCCGCGCCACCGCCGACATCGTCGCCGCACGCGTCGGCGCGCCGGTCATCGTGGACGACGGGTTGCGCGAGACCGACTTCGGCGCGTGGGAGGGCAGCACGTTCACCGAGGTCCAGCGCAACTGGCCGGACGACCTCACCACCTGGCTGGCCGATCCCGCCGCCGCCCCGCCCGGCGGGGAGAGCTTCGAGTCCGTCTCCGATCGTGTCCAGGACGCCTTGGAACGCCTGCTCGCCGACCACGCGCGCAAGACGATCCTCGTCGTCTCCCACGTCACCCCGATCAAGACCTTCCTGCGCCTCGCCCTCGCCGCCCCGCCCGCCGCCCTCTACCGCATGCACCTCGACCTGGCCTGCCTGTCGGCGATCGAGTACTACGCGGACGGCCCGGCCGTGGTGAAGTCCCTCAACGACACCGCGCACCTGTCCTGAAACAACCGATAAGCTGAAGGACACGGCGGACGAGCCGGCCGGGCGGCCGCGTCGGGCCCCTTTCAACGGGGGCCCGCCGAGGAAGGTCCGGGCTCCACAGGGCAGGGTGATCGGTAACACCGACCCGGGGCGACCCGCGGGAAAGTGCCACAGAAAGCAGACCGCCTCCCGGCCTGCCGGGAGGTAAGGGTGAAAGGGTGGTGTAAGAGACCACCAGCGCCCACGGTGACGTGGGCGGCTCGGTAAACCCCACCTGGAGCAAGGTCAAGAAGGGGACGGCCCGAAAGGACCGCCTCCGCGCGCGGCGCCCGAGGGCGGCCCGCCCGAGCCGCGCGGGTAGACCGCTTGAGGCCGTCGGCAACGACGGCCCTAGATGGATGGCCGCCGCCCGCCCTCCGGGCGGGCACAGAACCCGGCCTACAGGCCGACTCGTCCGCCTTCCCTGCCCCTGACCTGCGTCGAAACCCTTGAGCAGGGAGCTTGAAGCCCCCGAGAGGGCACATTCAGCTGAGTCAGAGCGCGGCGGCGAAGGCGTTGCCCAGCCCCGCCCACGCCCCCTCGGACGCCTCCGGGACTCGTAGTGGCGAAGGTGTACAGCAGGTCATGGAACGTCATGCCCACCGGCACCCCGGCCGCGAGGATCGCGGGCTTGAGGATGTCGGCGTTGAAGTGGTCGCGCCGGATCAGGTTGCCGCACGTCGTCCGGAACAGCGCGTCCTCCGACTTACGCCGGTCGATGTGCCCGGCCAGGGCATCTCGATAATGGTTAGTAATACAAACCATATCAAGCGCCGAAGTAAACCGAAGCGCCCGCTTGTGGCGCTGAAGCGGTCGGCTTGGGTTGTGACCTATTTGGGGCCAGCCGTTGAACCGTTCATAGATGCGTTCCTCCAGCGACTGGTGCCCGATGAGTTGTGGGAGTTGTTCCAGCGGGTGGTTCCGCCGGCGCTCGCCCGGCCGCGAGGTGGCGGACGGCGGCGGGTCGATGGTCGTTCGGTCCCTGCGGCGATCGTGTGCGTGGCCGCCGCCGGTCTTCGGCGCCTCCTGGTGGACGGTGAACCGTCGTTTCGCCGAGCGGAGCACCGCCCGGGTGTGGCCCAAGCTGTACCGGATCTTGCTCGATGAGTTAAGTAATTCGTAATACCAACTATATCTCAACTTCATTGGGAATCCCAACCATGTCAACTAGCATGAGCGCATGACCTCCGAGGACTCCGTGGACGCGCTCGTCGACGCCCTGATACGCAACACCTTCCAGGTGACGGCCGTACTCACCCGGATCAGCGCCGAGCACGACCTGTCCCTCACGCAGCTACGGGTGCTCGGCATCCTGCGCGACCGGCGTCCCCGGGTGACCGAACTGGCCGCGTACCTGGGCCTCGACAAATCGACGATGTCCGGCCTGATCGACCGCGCCGAACGCCGGGGCCTCCTGGCCCGGGGCAAGAACCCGCACGACGGCCGTGCCGTCGATGTGTTCCTGACTCCCGCCGGCCACGAACTCACGCAACGGCTGTTCGTCGAGTGCCGGCACACCCTCGCGCCCGCGACCGACCGGCTGCGACCTGAGCAGCGCGCACAACTCCTCGAACTGCTCGAAGTCCTCCTGGAGCCGGCCGACGCGGATTAGGAGCGTCTTCTGGATCTGCCGCTCGTTGTGAGGTTGGAACCGCATCCGCCGGCGGGCCGGTCACCGGCAGGTGATCGAAGCGATCGCATGGAAGTGCCGCACCGGGTCGCCAGGGCCGGACCTGCCGAGCGGGTTCGGGTCGTGGGAAGGCGCCTGTACCCGGTTGAGGCGGTGGTCGATCGACGGGACCTGGCAACTTGGCTCGCATGAGTAATGGGAAGGATCGTATCCCGCGGAGTGGTGGAATCTTCCCGTGGTCTGGACTGGCCGACTTGGCGGCACGGCACCCGAGGCGGCGCGCCGGTTCACTCGCTCTGCGTCCCAGAGCCCGGCCTGAGAGGCTGACCCGTCCTCCTTGAGCGTCCCCCGGCCGGGCACTTTCCGGGCGGCCCTGAGCGATCGCGTGTTTGCGTGAGCAGCGGGAGCGCGCCGGTTCGCCTGCCCCGCGTCCTTGAGCCCCACCCGGAGGCCGGCCCGTCCGGCTTACCTGGCCCTGGCCGGACACTTTCCGAAGCGTTCCAAGATCAGGGCGCGTTTGCCGTTGTTGGTGGGAGTGCGTCGGTTCGCTCGCCTAGCGTCCTGGAGCGCGGCCTGCGGGGCGGTCCAGCCGGGTCAGCCGGTTCGGCTTTCGGGGTGTAGGCCGAGGGCGGGGAGGATGGCCTGGTCGACGATGGCGGTGAGGTAGTCGTCGTCGGGTGGCGTGCTCGTGTCGATCAGGTGTTTGACGACCAGGGCCTCGCCGAGGTCGAGGACGACCGGGGTGAGCAGGTGGGCGGGGAAGTGGCCGCGGTCGGCGTAGTGGCGGAGCACGGTCTTGGTGAAGGTGCCGCCGCGTTGGGCGAAGACCTGTTCGAACAGCGGCTGGGAGAGCTGCGCGACCCCCTTGGGGTCGGTGAGGATGGACGCGACCGCGCGGCCCGCCGGGCTGAGTGCCCAGGTGACCATGAGCTTGAGTGAGCGCACGAGGTCTCCGCGCAGGTCGTCGGATCCGGGGGTGGGCTCCTCGACCGGGTGCATGTGGTAGAGCGCGTCGAGCAGTACTTCGACGGGGCCGGACCAGCGGCGGTACAGCGTCGTGCGGGCCGTCGCCGCCCGTTTGGCGATGCCGTCCATTGTCAGGCGGCCGATGCCGACGTCGGCCACCTCCTCCAGCACCGACGTGTGGATGGCGTCGATCAGTTCCTCGCGGGGACGCCGGTTTCGTGCGCTCACCTTCACCCCTTGCTTTAGCTACACGACTGTAGCTATCTTTGTTGATAGCTACAGTCGTGTATCTATCACCAAGGGGACAGCCATGTCCATTTCTCCCCCCGCCGCACCGCCATCTCCGTCGCCGCCACAGGCCGTGCCGGTCGGCCGCCGCGCGCTCGCCCCCGACCTCGCGCGGGGCGTGATGCTGCTGCTCATCGCGGTCGCCCACGCGCACATGTACCTGGCGGGGCACCCCAGCGGCTTCCGCGGCTACACGCTGGACGGCGGCCTGCTCGACCGGCTGGTGGCCGGGGTCCAGATACTTCTGGTGGACGGCCGGGCGCTGCCGATGTTCGCCGCCCTGTTCGGCTACGGCCTGGTGCGGCTGGCCGACCGTCAGCTCGCCGCCGGGCGGGACTGGCGGGAGGTGCGGCGGTTGCTGCGGGCCCGTAGCCGGTGGCTGCTGGCCTTCGGCTTCTGCCATGCCGCCCTGTTGTTCTTCGGCGACATCCTGGGCGCGTACGGCCTGGTGGGTCTGGTTTTGGTCGGGTTCATCCGGCGGCGCGAGCGCGCCCTGCTATGGGCGGCCGGTGTCGGCCTCGTCCTGCACGTCGTGGTCTTGGCGCTGTTCGGGCTGGCCACCGTGTCCGCCGCCAAGGGTGACACGCCCGCCGCGATGGCCGACCCGGTCCAGGCCGCCGTGTCCCGGCTGGTGGGCTGGGCGGCGATGACGCCGACCTACTTCGCGATGAGCGTCGTGTCGGCCTTCCTGCTCGGGATGTGGGCGGCCCGCCGCCGCGTGCTGGAGGAGCCCGGCGCGCATCGCGCGCTGCTGACCCGGACCGCGACGGTCGGCACGGTCGTCTCGCTGGTGGGTGCCGTCCCGCTGGCACTGATCGACACGCGGCTGTGGGCCCCGGCGGAGGCGGTCTCCATCTCGGCGTACGTGCTGCACAGCCTGACCGGCATCGCCGGTGGCCTGGCCTACGCGGCGCTGGCCGGGCTCCTCGCCGCCCGCCTGGAGCGCGGTCCGGTGGTCCGGGCCCTGGTGGCGTGCGGTCAGTGGTCGCTGACCTGCTACCTGCTCCAGTCGGTGGCGTTCGTCGTGATCTTCACCCCATACCTCGGCGGGCTGGCCACCCGCGTCGGCGACGCGGCGGCGTCCGGCCTGGCCCTCCTGACCTGGCTCGGCACCGTCCTCCTCGCCGCCGCACTGTCCCGGAACGGCCGCCGCGGCCCCGCCGAGACCGCGCTGCGCCGCCTGACCTACAGGCGTTCCCGTTGACCGGCCACCGGCGGCGCGGTCCGGTACACACTGCGGATCGCCGCCACCTCCGGATGCGCCCGCAACTCCGGCAAACCGGACGCCATCGCCGCGAGTTCGCGCTTCACCCGGGAGGCGACGCCACCGCCCAGGACGTACCGAGTGGGGGAGTACGCCCGCCCGGCCCCCTCCAGCAACCGCAGCGCACCCCTGCTGGTGAGGCCCGTGTGCCTCAGATCGAGATACACGAGCCGATGCCGACCCCCGGACACCACGGCGGCGATCCGCGCCGCCGCCCGCTCATCCACCCGGTTGTCCACGGCCCCCAAATGCCCGGCCGCCTTGACCCGCCCCAGATCCAGCCGGATTCGAACCGGCGTCCTCCTCTATGCGAAAGAGGCGCGACGACCACTGCGCTACGGGCTGCACTGTCGGGCAATTTATCGCTGTTGCGGAATTTGTGCCGCTGATTTATCGCCTCGTTCCGGGTTGGGGTGCGGGGGTGAGTACGGCGATGTGCGGGTGGGCGCCGGACAGGCTCACGTGCTGGACGTGGGCGGGGAGCAGGCCGTGGGCGATGGCCGAGGCCAGTTCGGCGGTGTCGGGGATCAGGACCACGGCGCGGCCGTCCGGGCGCAGTAGCCGCCGGATCTCCGGCCACAGCGCCGACGGTGTGCGGGCCAGGCGTCCGCGTGGCGGGACCTGGCCGCCCCACGGGGGGTTGGCGAGTAGCCGGTCCACGCTCCCGTCCGGCAGGGGGAGGGCAGCGGCGTCGGCGGGCTCGAAGAGCGGTCCGCTGAGCCCTGCGTTGGGGCGCGGCGCTGTGAACTTCAGGCTGTATCCGCGCGGGTGGGTCGCCGTGGGGGTCGGGCGGCCGAGCCCGGCGGCCGAGGCGTTGGCGCGGGCGGCGCGCAGGGCGTCGGGGTTCAGGTCGTATCCGCGCGGTACCGCCTCGGGCTGGAGCCGGGCCGCCTCGATGAGCAGTGTGCCGGCGCCGCAGCAGGGATCGGCCACCAGGTCGCCCGGCCGGATGTCGGCCAGCCGGGCCATCGCCGCCGCCACCGGCGGGTGCAGCGTCCCCGGTACGGTGTGCCGCTTGTAGGCGCGCCGGTGCAGGGGGCGCGGCGCGACCCGCAGCATCAGTGTGGCGTCGGTGCCGTCGAGGGTGAGCCGCCACGCGCCGTATCCCGGCGGCGGGGGCGTGCCGTCCCGCCGCGAGTGGTACGGCAGGCCCAGCCGTACGGCCAGCGCCGCGCCCGCGGCGTCCTCCAGGTCGTACCTGCTGAAGTTGCGCCTGCCCAGGAACGACGCCGACACCTCCACGCCCGCGTGCCCCGCGGTGTCGATGCCTGCGATCTGCTCGGCCAGCCGGGTGAGTGCGCCCAGCGCCTCCCGGCCGCGCCCGATGTCGGGCATCGTGGCGGCGAGCAGGAAGGCGTCGTCCGCCGTACGCAGAGCGGTCGAACCGGCCACAGAACCGGTGAACCGGACCTCACGGTGCCCGATCCACGTGACGGTGCCCAGGCGTTCGCCCAGCACCTCGCGGGCCACCGCGGTCTCCAGCCCGCTCACACAACGCGCCACCAGGCGCGCGGCCGTCACCGTACGGCCACGACACCGGGACGCGGTACATCGAGAAGACGCGTGTGATCACGCATGAGTCGTTCTTCTCCCACGTCGCGACTCGGGACGGCACAACGCCGCCCCGCATCACCGGCGACGGGATCGCCTCGTCTCGCCGGCGGGTCGTCAACGTCGGAAGTTGAACGTCATGGCATGACCGTACCAGTAAACCGGCCTCAGGCGGTGGGCCAGGAGGCGAGGAGGCGGGGGCGAGGGTGTCGGGCGTGCGTTCCACCGTGACGGGCAGCGGAGTCAGCTCCGTGGAGGTCGGCCGTGGTGAATGTGACGGGTTCGGCCCTGGGGTGGGGGAGCGGTGTGCCAGGAGGGGAGGGGGTGCGCTTTGTCATGCTGGTCAGCAGGGGCGGCGGTGTATCGGGTACGGAGTCGGCTCCGTGGGGGGCGGCCGTGGTGGACGGGTCGGGTTCGGCCCGGGGGTGGGGGATCAGGCCGGGGAGGAGGAGTCGGGGATCGGTTCGTCGGCTGAAGGGTCCGTGTTGGAGGCGCAGTGGTGCTGGGGGTGAGGTCGGCAAGGGCATCGTCGGGCTAGGTGTGTGATCAACCTGGTGTGGAGGAGTAGGGGAGCGATACGCCGGTTCAAGCCTGTCGTAGGGATTGGGAGGGGGTGTGTCTCGGGCGCGATCAGTGTTGCGAGCAGCAGGCCCCCGGGGGGCCTGTCGTGGTGGTCAGCGGGAGCGGGAGCGGCGGCGGGTCAGGAGGATGATCAGGCCGGTGAGGAGGAGTAGGGCGACGGGGACGCCCACCCAAGCCAGAGGGCCTGCGTCGGTGAGTGTGCTGGACGTGTCTGCCGCTGGGGCGGGGGATCGTGGCGGGGTGGGGGTGCGGGGGGTGCTGGGTGGGGCGGCGGTGGCGTAGGCCGGGCCCGGTTCGGGGGTGCCCGTCACTGAGATGTCGAGGGCGATCTCGATCGGTGGGGCGGACTCGGGCAGGTCGGGGCGGCTGCCGTACTTGATCGCGATGTAGTACCAGCCGGGGAGGGCCTGGCCTCTGGCGGCGGTGAGTTCGCGGTTGAGGTAGCGGACCGGGCGGATGGCCAGTGCGTCGCGGTCGGCGGGAAGCCGGGCGGCGCGCCCGTCGTACCAGAGGATGCCGGACTGGGCGATCAGCGCGCGGGCCGGGCCGTACGCGGAGGTCTTGGTGAGCAGCCGCGAACCTGGAGCGTCGCCCGACGGCAGCCCGACCCGGTACGCCAGACCCTGTCCCCAGTCCAGGCGCACCCGGTAGAAGACGTACTCACCGGGGTAGAGCGTGTCGGCGTACCGCCCCGAGCCGTCGAGCGTGCCCGCAGTGGCGAACGACCCGCCGCCGGTCACCTTGGCCGGCTCGCCCTCGTCGGCGGGCTCGGCGAAGGCGGCCTCGGAGCCGCGCGCGGGCCCTGGGTCGGCGCTCACCGGCGGCTCCAGGCCGACCTGTAACTCCAGCCAGACCGGTTCGCCGGGGCCGGAGTCGCGCTCCACCACGAGGGTGAACCGCCCTGGGCGGTCGCACGGCCCGCCCTCGGCCGGGTCGGCGGAGACCTGCCAGGTGCGCGCGAGCGGGATCACGGGGTCGCCGGTGGCGCTGTGGCCGGTGTCGTTCCAGGCGCACCGCGTGCCGTCCGGCGCGTAGCGGGCCAGGGTGAGCGTTTCCCTGGCGGGTGAGGTCGGGGGGAAGACGCCGGTCGCGGTGAACCGCGCGGTGTTCCCGGCGGGGACGTCGATCGCGTAGTG
Source organism: Spongiactinospora rosea (assembly GCF_003315795.1). Classification (GTDB taxonomy): domain Bacteria; phylum Actinomycetota; class Actinomycetes; order Streptosporangiales; family Streptosporangiaceae; genus Spongiactinospora; species Spongiactinospora rosea. Next base: position 267,149 of record NZ_QMEY01000004.1, on the reverse strand, counting down.
CCTGGACCGGCCGGGGGCGATCTCGTCCAGGTGGTCGCCCGGCCGCAGCGGCGCGGCGTCGCCGGGCCCTTCGCCTCCGGTGACGGGGGTGCCGGTCGGCTCGTAGTTGCGCAGCGCGATGCCCGTCACGCGGTTCAGGGCGGGAGCGAGGTCGTCGGCTTCGGCGGCGTCGGTGTAGGAGCCGCCGGTCTGGCGGGCGACGCAGGAGAGCTGTTTGCGCGCGGTGGCGTCCACGTCGAAGCCGATCGTGTGTACGCGCAGGTCGGCGCCCTCACCGGCAAGTTCCTCCGCGACCTCGCAGGGGTCGGGCGGGGCGCAGGTGTCCTCGCCGTCGGAGACGAGGACGATCGAGCGCGGCCCCTCGGTGGGCAGCGCGCCCGCGGCGGTCCGCAGGGCGCGACCGATCGGGGTGTAGCCGCGCGGCTCGACGCGGTCGGCGGTGGCGACCAGCTCCGCGCCGGGGGTGCCGACCTCGTGCAGGATCTTCACGTCCCGGCAGCCGGCCGGTTTGTCGGCGGCGGTGTTGCCGGTGCCCGTGCCGTACACGGCCAGGCCGACCCGGGCGTCGGCGGGCAGGCCGTCCACCACGGTGTGCACGGCACGACGGGCCGCCGCCATCTTGCTGCGCCCGTCCGCCGACGTCTGCGCCATCGACCCGGACGCGTCCAGCACCAGCATCACCGGCGCCAGCTCCACCGCGCGGGCCGTTCCCACGGCGCCTGCCCTGCTCGCGGTAGCGGAAGCACCCGTTGTGCCGGTTCTGCCCGCAGCGCCGAGTACGCCTGCCGCGCCCGGTAAGCCCAGGGCCGCCGCGGTAACGGCCTTGCCGTCCGTACGGTCCACGTCTGGTGTGCCCGCTGTTGTACCAGTTGTCTCTGTAGTGTCGGGTACGCCTGCTGCGCCGGGGCCATCCGCCGCAGCCGGTCTGCTGGGGATGGTCGCGCTGAGGGTCCTGCCTGTCGTGCGGTCCGCGTCTGGCGTGCCCTTGGTAGTACCCGTCGTGCCGGTTTTGTCTGCCGTTTCAGCAGTGGCGAGTACGCCTGCTGCGCTGGCGGCATCTGCCGTAGTGACGGTCGTGTCTATCGTGCCATCCGCGTCTGGCGTGCCGGTGGTAGTGGGAGCACCCGTCGTGCCCGTTCTGCCCGTCGTGTCGGGGGCATCTGCCGTAGCCGGTCTGTGGGGGGTGGCCGGGGTGAGGGTGGTCCGGCCTGCCGTACGGTCCGCGTCTGCTGTGGCCGCGGTGGAAGGTGTACCCGTTGTAGCCGCTGTTCGGGCACTGCCCGGTAGGCCAGATAAGCGGGCGGCATCTGCCGCAGCCGGTCTGTCCGAGGCGAGGGTCCTGCCGTTCGTACGGTCCGCGGCTGGTGGGCCGGTGGTGGCGGGAGTACTTGTTGTGCCGGTTCCGCCCGCTGTTTGAGTGGCGAGTACGGCTGCGTGGGCGGTGGCCGGGGGTTGGAGCATGGCCGTCGCGGCCAGTGTGATGAGCGCCGCCGTGAGGCGGTGGATCGCAAGGCGCATCGCCGGTCCCCCTCGTCTCCCATGTAAGTAAAGCGAGACGTGCGGATCACGGCCAGTGGTTGCGGTGATCCGGCCGGTCAGGGTTTGTGGGCGACGCCCGCGGCGAGGACCCAGGCGGGTTGTGCCGTGGCGGGGGCGGTGTCGTCGTCCGGCCGCCAGTCCTCGACCGGGACCAGGCCCGGATCGACCAGTTCGAAGCCCTCGAAGAAGTCCAGGACGGCGCTTCTCGGGCGCGGCGTGAGCGGGCTGCCCGCGTTCTGGAAGCCGCGCCGGGCCGCGTTCATGATCAGGGCGGGTGACTCGTCGGTGGTGTGCGAGATGACCAGGTGGCTGCCGGGGGCGAGCGCGTCGCGCAGCCGCCGCACTATGGCGGCGGGGTCCTCGCGGTCGGCGACGAAGTGCAGTACGGCCGCCAGCAGTACGCACACCGGCCGGTCGAAGTCGATCAGGGCCCGGGTCTCGGCGTGGCAAAGGATCTCGTCCGGGCGGCGCAAATCTTGGTTGATCATGGTGACCTGCGGGCTGGTGGCCAGCAGCGCCTGGCCGTGCACGACCACCACGGGGTCGTGGTCCACGTACACCACCCGGGACTCCGGCGCCGCCCGTAAGGCGACCTGGTGGACGTTCTCCCTGGTGGGAAGGCCCGCGCCGATGTCCAGGAACTGACGTACGCCCGCCTCGACGGCCGCGTACCTGACCGCCCGCCTGATGAAGGCGCGGTTGGCGCGGGCGGTGAACGGCGCGGACGGGTTCGCCTCGATCATGCGCTGCGCCGCGGCGCGGTCGGCGGCGAAGTTGTCCTTGCCGCCGAGCATGTAGTCGTAGATGCGTGCGCTGTTGGGGAAGCTGCTGTCGACCCTGGGCAGCGGGGTTGCGGCCATCAGACTCCCTCGCCGCGGCAGGTATGGGACGGACGGTGAAGAATCGATCTTAGAGCGATTCTTCCGACTTGTCCTCCGTGCCGCTCGCCGCCTCCGCCGCCGTCCCGCCCCGGCCGTCCGGGGGTAGGGGGCCGGAGCGGGACGGTCCTGAGATTAGGCCGCGGCCGGGCCCCTGTCCGCGTCCTTCTGCACACTCAAGTCAGACGAGGGCGTGCTCACGCCGTACCGCGAACCTGGCCGCCACGCCCAGCACCGCGAGCCCGGCCAGCGTGACGCCCGCCCCCGCCCAGATGGGCGAGGTGAACCCGAGCCCGGCGCCGATGGTCACGCCGCCCAGCCAGGCCCCGAGCGCGTTGCCCAGGTTGAAGGCGGCGATGTTGGCACCCGAGGCCAGTGTCTCCGCCCGCCCGGCGTAGTTCATGATCCGCATCTGCAGACCCGGTACGGTGGCGAAGCCGAAGGCGCCCATCAGCGCCAGCGACACGACCGTCATCACCTGGCTCGTCGCCGTCAGCGCGAACACCGTCAGCACCACGGTCAGCGCGGTGAGCACGACCGCCAGGGTCGGGTCCGGCCGCCAGCGGTCGGCCGCCCGGCCGCCGAGCAGGTTACCGGCGAACAGCCCGACGCCGAAGAGCACCAGCAGCCAGGGCACCGCGCTCGCTGCGAATCCGCTGACCTCGGTCAGTGTGAAGGCGATGTAGGTGAACGCGCCGAACATGCCCCCGTAGCCGAGGACCGTCAGCAGCAGCGAGAACCACACCTGCGAATGAGCGAAGGCCGCGACCTCCTCGCGCAGCCGCACCGGAGCGGTCTCGGCGCGCGGACGCGGGACGAGCACGGCGACGCCCGCCATCGCCACGACGCCGATGACCGTGATCACCCAGAACGTGGCCCGCCAGCCGAACTGCTGGCCGATGAACGTGCCGAACGGCACGCCGAGCACGTTCGACGTGGTCAGCCCGGCGAACATCATGGCGATGGCCCCGGCCTTGCGCTCCGGGGCGACCAGGCTCGCCGCGACCACCGACCCCACGCCGAAGAACGCCCCGTGTGCCAGCGCCGCGACGATCCGCCCGGCCAGCATGACCTCGTACCCGGAGGCCAGGGCGGAGAGCATGTTCCCCGCGATGAACAGGCCCATCAGGCCCAGCAGCACCCGTTTGCGGTCGGCGCGGGCGACCGCGGCGGTCAGCCCGACGCCGCCGGCGACCACGGTGAGCGCGTACCCGGAGATGAGCCAGCCGGCGACCGGCTCGGTGACCCCGAAGTCGGCGGCGACCTCGGGCAGCAGTCCCATGATGACGAATTCGGTGAGGCCGATGCCGAAGCCCCCGATGGCGATGGCGAGCAGGCCGAGCGGCATGCGTGCGACCGTCCTTCCAGTCTGAAGCCTATATAGCGCGCCTGCAACTATCGGCGCGCAACAACATAGTTGCACGCGCGTTATATTGCAATCCGGGTTAGGCTTGGGGGCGGACAGGGAGGAACACATGGGCATCTCTGATGACGCCGTGCAGATCCGCGCCCAGGGCTGGCGCACGCTCGCCGCACTGCACGCCCTGATCGACGCCGAGCTGGAGAAGGCCCTGCAGTCCGGCCATCGGCTCTCGGTGGTCGAGTACACCGTGCTGGAGGCCCTGTCCCGGCAGGACGGCTGGCACATGCGGATGCAGCAGCTCGCCCGCGCCGCCGCGCTGTCGGGCAGCGCCACCACGCGCCTGGTCAACCGCCTGGAGGACCGCGGGCTGCTGGCCCGATACCTGTGCGCGGACGACCGCAGGGGCATCTACAGCGAGCTGACCGACAAGGGCTGGGGGCTGCTCAACGAGGCCCGGCCCGCGCACGACGCGGCCCTGGCCGCCGCCCTCACCGAGGCGGAGGGCATCCCCGAGCTGGCCCCGCTCGCCGCCGCCCTCCAGCGGCTGCCCGCCTCAGCCGCCCTCGCCGCCGCGCCCTGACCGGGCGCGGGGCATCCTGCGGTTCGCGACCGGCCCGGCGTCATCGCCCGGCCGGTCCCCGGTCGCGATGGCCTTGATCAGGTGGTTGTCGGGCGACAGTGAGCACGCCGGGTCGGTACGCCGGGCGTCGCCGGTGAGCGCGTACGCCTGACACCGGCACCCGCCGAAGTCGGTGTCCCGGCGGGCGCACCCCGCGCACGGCCCGCTCATCCACTCGGTGCCGCGGTAGGCGTTGAACGCCGCCGACTCCTCCCAGATCCAGCGCAGCGAGTGTTCGCGCACGTCGGGGAAGTCCAGGCCGGGCAGCACGTACGCGCCGGGGCAGGGTAGCACCCGCCCGTCCGGCGAGACGGTCAGTGAGATCGCCCCCCAGCCGCCCATGCACGGCTTGGCAACACCGTCGAAGTAGTCGGGGACGACCCAGATCAGCTCCATCCGGCCGGCCAGCCGTTCCCGCCAGGCGTGTACGGTCTCCTCGGCGCGCCGGAGCTGGTCGCGGGAGGGCAGCAGCCGGTCGCGGTTGCGCATCGCCCAGCCGTAGAACTGGGTGTTGGCCAGCTCCACCCGCTCGGCCCCCCAGGACGCGGCCAGCTCGATGATCTCGCCCACCGTGTCCAGGTTGTGCCGGTGCAGCACGACGTTGAGGCCGAGCGGCAGGTCCGCCTCGCGGACCAGCGCGGCGGCGCGCTCCTTGGCGGCGAACCACCGTCCGCCCGCGATGCGGTCGGACGCGGCGGCCGTGGCGTCCTGGACGGAGAGCTGCACACTGTGCAGCCCGGCCGCAGCCAACTCGGCCAGCCGCGCGCGGGTCAGCCCCGCACCGCTGGTGACCAGCTGCGTGTACACCCCGGCGCGGGCCGCCGCCGCCACGATCGCGGTCAGGTCGGGCCGCAGCAGCGGCTCCCCGCCGGACAGGTGGGCGTGTACGACGCCGATCGCGGCGGCGTCCTCCATCACGCGGATCCACTGCCCGGTGTTCAGCTCGCGGTCGCGGGCGATCAGCTCCACCGGGTTGGAACAGTAGGCGCAGTGCAGCGGGCAGGAGTGGGTCAGCTCGGCCAGCATCGCCCACGGGGGCGCGGCGGCGCTCACCCCACCCACCCCTCGTCGCGGATGCGCGCCAGGAAGCCGGACACGTCGTCGGCGACGGCGTCGGCGGGCCAGGTGCCGGACAGTTCGGTCACGATGTCGCCCACGGTGCGCTCGCCGTCGCACAGCCGTACCACCGCGGCGGCCTCGTCGTTCAGCACCACGATCCGCTCGGGCATGACCAGCAGCTCCTGGTCGCGCACCGGATCGTGGCGCAGCACGATCGCGCGCTTGAGCCGCGGCCGCCAGTCGGGGCCGGGCGGGGACGGCGGGGCGGTCACCGGTAGGCCCGTTCGACCGCGTCGAGCAGCGACCAGAGCACGTCGCACTTGTAGGCGAGGGCCGCCACCGCGCGTTCCTGGTCGGCCCGGCCGGTCGCCCAGGACAGCACCAGCTCCAGCGCCTCCTCGCCGTCTCTCGCGCCCTGCGGGACGCGCATCCTGAAGTAGGTGAGGCCGTCCTGGTCGATCCACGGGTAGTGCCGCTCGAAGGCGTCGATCCGCCTGCGCATCAGGTCGGGGGCGAACAGCTCGGTCAGGGAGGCGGCGACCGCCTCCAGGGGGGTGCCGAGGCGGCAGAGGTTCACATAGCCCTCGACGGCCAGGCGTACGGCGGGCAGCACGTCCTGTCCGGACAGCAACTGCTCGCGGGGCAGGCCCGCGGCCTCGCCGAGGCGCAGCCAGCGTTCGATGCCGCCCTCGCCGGGGCGCGTGCCGTCGTGGTCGTGAATCCGGCGGATCCATGACCTGCGCAGCTCCGGTGTCTCCAGTTTGGCGAGGGTCAGCGCGTCCTTGATCGGGATGTGCCGCTGGTAGTGGAACCGGTTGAGTATCCAGCCGCGCAGCTCGTCCTTGCTCAGCTCGCCCGCGTGCATCCGCAGGTTGAAGGAGTGCAGGTGGTGGTATCGCCGCTCAGGTACGGCGCGCATCCGCGCCTCGAACTCGTCTCTCGTCCACGCCGCGGCGCTCACAGCTCGATCACCGTCCCCTCGGCCGCCACCCAAGCCCCGGAGACCGCCAGCTCCGCGTGTTCGGGAGCGTCCGGATCGACCAGCGGATTGGTGTTGTTGAGATGGGTGTAGAGGACCCTCCCGGGGAAGGCCGCCAGGCGCGGGGCCGTGGCCACGATGGGCAGGTGCCCCATCTGGGTGGCGGTGCGGGAGGAGGCGCCGGACCGCCGGGGTTCGTCGTCGTCCCAGAACGTGCCGTCGATGAGCACGACCTCACAGCGCCGCAGCACGTCGTCCAGCGCGGCGGGCCAGGTGCCCATGGCGGGGGCGTACAGCAGCGACCGGCCCGCCGCCCGATCCGAGATCACCAGCGCCACCACCCATGCCCCGGCGTCGTCGTCCGTGCCGTCGGGCGTGGCGTAGCGGGGGCGTTTGGCCGACAGGGGCACGGCGGCCACCTCGACGGTGCCGCCGAGCGCGATGGGGTGCGCCTGGAGATCGCGCCGGTCGAGCGCGACGTACGGCGCGAGCGTGCCGTCCAGCCCGAGCCGCCGCCCGACCGCGTCGCCCACCGCGGGCGTGGCCCAGATCTCCAGCTTGTCCGCTTCGCGTAGCCGTGGAATGCCGAGCGTGTGATCGAGCTCGGCGTCGGTGAGGATTACGCCGGCCAGCGGCGTCTCGCGCGTGCCGGGCGCCGGGAGCAGCCATGGGCAGGACTCGATCTGCTCACCGAGGTCGGGGGTGGCGTTGACGACATAGGACCTGCCGGGCGCCACCTCCAGTGCCAGCGACGCGTGTCGGCGGCGCCGGCGTGGATCGGCGCGTGCCCCGTGACAACCGGGGCACGCGCAGTTCCACTGCGGCACCCCGCCACCCGCCGCCGTGCCGAGGACCTGCAAACGCATGCGTGGTTCCTCTCGCGTGGTACGGAGGCGTGGTCGTGGCGGGATTACCTGGTCAGGAAGTAGGCCGTCATCTCCATGGAGGCCTCGACGATCTGGTAGTCGGGCTTGTGCCAGGTCATCTCGGCGGCCTCGCCACGGGCTTTACGCCGCTTGGCGTGGACTCGGGGCGGCCGTTTCGCGTCGGGTTTCTTTGGTGTCTCCATGGTTCTCGCCTCCCTGCTTCATCTGCTGCCACAGTACGTGGCCCGGTCGGCCGTTAAAAGCCGACTTTAAAGTGAAAGTTACATAACCTTGCGCCGTATGTCAGGTATCAGCGGTTATCCCACTCCACGAGAATCGCGGCCTCCTTGTCCGGATCGATGCCGTGCGAAACCGCGGCGGTGCCGAACTCGCGCCGGTCGGCGGGGATCTCGCGGAGCCAGGCCCAGGTGTCGGCCACCGTCTCGGCGATGGGACGGCAGCGCAGACCGGCCGCCGCCGCCTTGGCCGAGGACATCTGCCACACGTTTCGCATCTCCGGCGTGGTGGGCACCCACAGCGGGAACTCGGTCCACGACTTCACCTCCCGCGCGAGCAGGAAATCGTCGTCCACCCACACCAGCTCCGCGTCGGACCCGGTCACCCGCACGCACTCGGCCAGCCAGCCGCCGTAGGTGGTGGTGTCAGGGACCCCGCTGGTCAGGAACCGGTCGTCGGTGCCCGCCTCGGCCTGGTCGAGGGTGAAGACGGCGATGTCGCGGGCGTCGATGAGCTGCATGGACACCTCCGGGGTGCCGGGCGCGAGCACCCGCCCGCCGCGCTCGACGCGGGTCAGCCACCAGGGCAGCCGGCCGACGTTCTCATGCGGGCCCAGGATCAGGCCGGGCTGGATGATCAGTCGGTTGCCGTCGAAGCCCTGCTCCACGGCCCGCTCGCAGCCGGCCTTGAGCGTGCCGTAGTCGCCGTCGTCCGGACCTGCGTCGGGCGCGCAGTCGAACAGGGCCGAGGTCTCGTCCACCGGCTCGGCCGGGAAGCCCTTGATGGCCGAGATGCTGGAGATGAACGCGTAGGTGGCGGCCCGGCCGGACAGCGCCCGCACCGACTCGCCGACCACCCGCGGCACGTAACCGCAGACGTCGATCACCGCGTCCCACTCGCGACCCTCGGCGAGCCTGGCGAGGTCGGCCGGCGACTCGCGGTCGCCGTGGATCGCCTCCACCCCCGGTGCGTCGGCGCCGCTCTTGCCCCGGTTGAAGGTGGTGACCTGATGCCCGCGGCGCACCGCCTCCGCGACGATGGCCCGGCCGAGGAACACGGTGCCGCCAATGATCAAAATTCTCATGGGGCTCATTCTTCGGACGATCCCCCGTGATGAGCAGGTGATTTCACGCCCAGCGCAAGGTGTATGCCAGGAGCAGAAGAAGCCTCGCCGGAATGGGCGAAACCGGACCCTTCACGCCCCAGAACGTGAACCCGGGCGGCGGCGATGTCGAAATAGAGCGCGACCAGCTCCAGCCGCCCCTCCGTCACCAGCTCCTCCACGACCGGGTACGTGCGCAGGTTGGCCAGTTGCTGCGAGGCGTTGGACCGGCACAGCCGGTCGAGCGCCGGGGACCGGTCGCCCTCGCCCGCCGCCTCGAACGCCGCCATGCTGGGATCGGCGTGCCGCAGCCAGCGCCGCAGGCCGGGCAGCTCGGCCGCCGGGTCGCCGCCGCCCTCCAGCAGGGTGGTCATCGCCGCGCACCCGGAGTGGCCGCAGACCGTGATCGTGCGGACACCGAGCACCTGGGTGGCGTACTCGACCGCGGCCACCACCGAGTCGTCCGAGCCCGCCTCGCCGTAGCGGGGCACCAGATTGCCCAGGTTGCGCACGGTGAACAGGTCACCGGGGCCGCTCGCGGTGATCAGCGTCGGCACGACCCTGGAGTCGCTGCAGGTGATGAACAGATGCACCGGCTCCTGCTTGCGGGCCATCCTGGTCAGGAAGGGGCGCACCAGGTGCGCCGTGCGCCGGTGGAACTCGCCCGCTCCGGCCAGCAGCGCGGGTACCGGCTCCTCGCCGGTCGTGATCTGCGCGGGCCCCGACTCCGGCCCGGCCTCGGCGTTCGCCGCGCCGAGGGCCCGCCGCCGCTGGGCGCGCGGCAGCCACCAGCGCTCGGGCATCAGCGGCGGGGTCTTCGCCGGGAACATCCGATCTCCGCCTGCGGCCATCGCGTACCACTCGTCGTGCATCTCGTCGATCTCGACGGTGCCGCCGCCCCGCTCGTGACCGAGCCGCCAGGCGTGGACGGCCTCGAAGGCCGCGTTGTCCATGAAGTCGATGTTGAGGTCGAGGTCCACCGCCGCCCCGGGCGGGAGCAGCCGCAGCGCGGAGGTGATCCGCGGCACCCCGAGGAAGGTCAGCGAGCCGCCGATCAGCACGTGCCAGCGCCCGTCGGGCCGCGGATTGAGCTGGACGGTGACCCAGGTGAGCCGCCGAAGCGCGAGCAGCGCCGCGAGGCCCAGGCCGATCAGCACGCCCTCGGCCAGCCCGAGCAGCGCCACCCCGCCGAACGTCATCACGTACACCGGCACCTCGCCGTGCCCGCGCAGGTTGGGGATGTGGCCCAGGTCGATCATCTTGATCCCGGTGAAGACCAGCAGCGCGGCCAGCGCCTCCATCGGGATGAGCTGCACCGCCCAGGCCAGGCACGCGGTGAACACCAGCACCCACACCCCGTGCAGCACGGCCGACCAGCGGCTGCGCCCGCCCGCCCGCACGTTGGTGGTGCTGCGCACGATCACCCCGGCCACCGGCAGCCCGCCGAGCGCGCCGCTGACCATGTTGGCCAGGCCCTGGCCGGTCAGCTCACGGTCCAGGTCGGCGCGCGGGCCGTCGTGCAGCTTGTCCACGCCCACCGAGCACAGCAGGGACTCCACCCCGGCCAGCAGCGCGACCAGGAGCACCGCCCCGGCCAGCGCGTGCCAGTCGCCCTGCGGCCACAGCGGCGACTGCCATCCCTGGATGCTGGCGGCGAGGTCCACGCGGGTGACATCGAATCGGAAGACCGCGGCGACCAGGGCCGCGACCAGCAACGCGGCCAGCGGCGCGGGCACCGAGCGCAGCGGCGGCGGCGCCTTGGCCCACAGCACCAGCACGGCCACGGTGATCACACCGACCCAGACCCCGCCGGTGTGGTCGGTGAGCAACTGCGCGGGCAGCTCGGAGATGTTCTCGATCGCCGAACTCTGCGGGCTGCCGCCCAGCACCACATGGAGCTGGGAGAGCGCGATCACCGCGCCGACCCCGGCCAGCATGCCGTGGACCACGGCGGGGGACACGGCGAGCGCGGCGCGGGCGACCCGGAAGACGCCGAGCAGCAGTTGCAGCGCGCCCGCGAGCAGGGTGATCGTGCAGGTGGCCCGCCAGCCGTACGTCTGCACGAGGTCGAAGACGACCAGGGCCAGGCCGGCCGCGGGCCCGCTGACCTGTACGGCAGAGCCGCCGAAGGCCCCGCCCACCACGCCGCCGACCACCGCGGCCACCAGCCCGGCGATCAGCGGGGCGCCGGACGCGACCGCGATTCCCAAAGACAGGGGCACGGCCACCAGGAAGACCACCAAAGAGGCGGGCAGGTCGTGTCTGAGCACGGAGCCGAGGTGACCGCCCGTCGCCGATCCCTCACGCTGAGTGTTCGCTGTCATGGTGCGAACCCTATGTCGAGGGTCCGACAAATTTCAGTGGGCTGCGGGAACCCTTTGCAAGTCGCGGGGGGAGATCGAAGCCTTAGCGGTAATAGTCGGGATAGTCGGTTTCGGGGGCCCGGTGGTTTCCGCTGCGCCCGCCGGTCCTGCCGGAGCCGTCGGAGACCGCCTCGGCCTCGGGCTGGCCGTACAGCTCGGAGTAGGAGGGCCAGTTGCCGCTCTGCGGAGAGGGCTGCGCGGGGGGATAGCGGTCAGGGACCGGCGCGGCGTACGGGCCGCCGCCGCCGGAGAGAACGTCGTCGGCGGGGGAGTCGTAGCCGCCCGCAGGGACGGTCCTGCTCGGACCGGTGGGCGTGGACATCGCCCGGGAAGGACCGGTCACGGTGTCCGACTCGTCGATCATCGCCCAGCCCGCGCGGACCTCGTAGGAGTTGGTCGGGTAGGACTCGCCGCCCTGCTGGCCGGAGGCAGAGGTCACTGCCGGGAACGACTGGACGGGCGGCGCGGGCCACGATCCGCTGGCGGACGCAGGTACGGCAGGCGCGGACGCGGCCGGGGGATCATCGAGGATGTCGGCGGTGCCGCTCCAGGAATAGGAGTGCCGGTCCTCCTGGCGGGACGCGTCGGCCGCGGGGAACTGCCCGCTCGTGGCGGACGCCGACCGGCCGGAGAACGGCCCGGTCGACAAGGGGTCGCCTTCGGCGATGCGGCCCGCGGCCAGGTGGCCGGGGGAGAGCGGGTGGCCGCCCGTGGACAGCGGGTCGATCGTCGGCGACGCGTCGGTCTCGGGCCGGGGCGCGTTCTCGCGCGTCCGGCCGGACGCCGCTGCCGGACGTCCCCGCCTGCCCGTGGACAGCGGGTCGGCGGCCAGCGGGTCGCTGAGCGGGTCCGGTTTGGGGAGGGGCATGCGCTGGGTCACGTCCGCGGGCAGCGGACCGGTCAGCGGATCCGGCCTGCCACCGGGACGCTGCCCGTGCGGCGCGGCGAGCGGGTCGGCCAGCGGATCGGGCCGCCCGCCGCGTGCCGGGCCGGTGCCCACCAGGTCAGGCGTGCCGGCCAGCGGGTCGGGCCGCCCGGTGCGCGCCGAGTCGGGAGCACCGGTCAGCGGATCGGGTCGCCCCGCGCGGGCGGGGCCGGTGCCGGCCAGGTCAGGGGTGCCGGTGAGCGGGTCGGGCCGTCCGGTGCGCGCCGAGTCGGGGGCGCCGGTCAGCGGGTCGGGGCGGGCCGAGGCGGTCGGGCTGGCGAGCGGGTCGGGCCTGCCGGGCCGGGCGCCGGACGGCGGCTCACCCTTGCCTGCGCCCGCGCCCGGACGGCCCTCCGGCCGGGCGGGACGGGAGGCCGGGCGCGGCGGACCGGCCAGCGGGTCCGGACGGGAGGAGGCGCGGGTGTCGGAACGCTGCGCGGGCGGCGAGTTGCGCCGCGGGGGCGTGCTCGCGCCGCGGCGGGGCGTGCCGCCGGTACGGCGAGGCGCGTTCGCGGGCCGCGCGGGACCGCGTCCCTGGTCCGCGGGGCGGCCGGCGCCGCCCTGGCCACCGGCCTCCGGCGGCTGGTTGAACATCATGGTCTTCTGGTCGGCCAGCGCCGGGCCGGAAGGGGGGCGCGACTGCTGGTTCGGCTCTACCAGGTCGGCGAGGCCCCCCGGGCGCGCGGCCGGTACGGCCGGCGTACGTCTGGTCGGTTCGTCCGCCCCCGCGGCGTCTTCGCGCGCACGCGGCGCGGCGCCTTCGCGAGGGGCGTCATCGGGCGCGCCCACCGGGCGGGGAGCGCCGCGCTTGGCCGCGATCGACCCGCCGAATCCGCCCTCGTCGTCGCGGACCTTGCTCCAGTAGTCCTCGTCGTAGTCGTCCGCCTCGCCCCACTCGTTCACGCCGCGCCGGCCACGCGCGCCGGGGCGCTGCGGGCGCGGGCGCTTCTCCTCCGGCTCGTCGATCGGGCTGAAGTCGGGGGTGAAGTAGTCGACGCGGGGCTCTCTGGTGGCGAAGTCGTCGGAGGAGAGCTCGGGGCGGCTCTCCGCCTGCTCGGCCATCTTCTTACGACGGTCGGCAGGCAGCGCGCTCTCCCGGCGGCTCATCGACCGCATGCCCATGGCCACGACGACGAGCACGACGAGCACGACGGCGACCAGGCTTGCTATGACCGCGAACATTGCACCACCCTCAAGGCCATGGCCTGCCAGCGGCGCCGGTGAGACCGCGCGGCCATTGACGCGACCTGCCTGACTTGATCACCAACGCTCGGCGAACGGATCTGATTGTGTCGGACCACTATGAGCGTTGTCACACCCTAAGTGAAGAATTGGTAACCATTACTACCTCCGGTGCTCGGCGGGTCACTCGATGTGGACCGCGGTCAGGCGGCCCCGAGCGATGGTCCGCTCCGCGATGCGTTGCAGCGCATCGGAGAGAGGGGCGTCCTCTTCGATCTCGACCTTGCGGTCGAGCGCGTAGACGGTGAAACGATAGTTGCCATCGGGGCGGCATGGGGGGGAGTAGCCAACCTTGCCGTTCGCCAGACGTAACTGACCTGTTCCGGTGGGCATGCTTTGCGCGATGTTGTCACCCAGCTCGGTGGTGCGAGGGTCGATGTTGAACAAAACCCAATGCACCTCGCCGTCGAACCCGGCGACGTTGTTGTCCAGGACGACGGCCACCGCCTCGGTGCGCGGCGTCGGTACTCCGGACCAGCGCAGCGGCGGATTGCCGCGCTTGCCGGTACAGGAGTATTCGGCGGGCAGCGGGGCGCCCTCGCTGATCCGGGAGCTGGACACGCTGATGGTGTCGAGTACGGAGCCGCCGCCGCCCAGGATGCCGCAGGCGGAGGTTACGACGGCGAGCGCCCCGGCGACCACCGCCGAACGGGTGGCCCGGCGCGCGATCGCTGACGACCTCGGCTGCCCCATGCCCGATGATGCTACGCGGATCTGGCGCGTGCGCTGACCGGATCGCGAGGTTCGGTGGCCGCGCCAGGCGTTCGGATCGGCCACAATCGTGACATGGAGGGGGTGAGCTTGGACACTCGGATGAGCTTCGCCGTCCTCGGTAAGCTGGAGGTTCACCGCGAAGGGGAGCCCGTCGAGATCGGCGGCCAGCGACTGCGAGCCCTCCTCGCACTTCTTCTCATCGATCCCGGCCGCGCGGTCGGTCTCGACGCGTTGATCGCCGGTGTGTGGGGCGATCGGCCGCCCGCCGGGGTCGGCAACGCCCTCCAGGCGCTCGTCTCCCGGCTGCGCTCGGCGCTCGGTCCCGGCACCGTGATCGCCGACGGCTCCGGCTACCGGCTTGCCGCCGATCCCGGCCATGTGGACGCCCACCGGTTCACCGGCCTGGCCGCCCAGGGCGGCGAGGTCCTGGCCGCGGGCGACGCCGCGGCGGCTGCGCGTATCCTGCGCACCGCGCTGGCCCTGTGGCGGGGCCCGGCGTTCGCCGACCTGGCCGGCAGCGAGGTCGTCGCGGCCGAGGTCACCCGGCTGGAGTCGATCCGGCTGACCGCGACCGAAGACCGGCTGGAGGCCGACCTCCGGCTCGCGCGGCACGCCGAGGTACTGGCCGAGCTGCCCGCGCTGATCGCCGCCCACCCGTTGCGCGAGCGGCTGCGCGCCCAGCGGATGCGCGCCCTGTACGGCCTGGGCCGCCACGTCGAGGCGCTGGCCGCCTACCAGGAGGCCCGCGCCGAGTTCGCCGACCAGCTCGGCGCCGACCCCTCACCCGCGCTGTCCGAACTGCACTTCGCCATGCTCCGCAGGGAATGGCAGGAGCCGCGGCGACGGCCCGCCGTGGTCTCCGCGTCCCCCGAGCCGTCCCCCGAGCCGTCCCCCGAGCCGCCGCCCGCGCAAGAGCCCGGCGGCAACCTGCGGGCCGGCCTCACCAGCTTCGTCGGCCGCGAGAACGACCTGGCCAAGACCGGCGAACTCCTGGCCGGGCACCGGCTGGTCACCCTGATCGGGCCGGGCGGGGCGGGCAAGACCCGGCTCGCGGTCCAGTCGGCCATGGCCGTCGCCGACCGCATGCCCGGCGGCACCTGGCTGGCCGAGCTGGCCCCGGTCGCCGACCCCGACGAGGTCCCGTACACGGTGCTCGCCGCGCTCGGCGTACGCGATCCGCTCGCCCCCGCGGCGCGCGCCGGCCGGCCGAGAGAGGACGCGACGGCCCGGCTGGTGCGCTCGGTCGGCGACCGCGAGCTACTGATCGTCCTGGACAACTGCGAACACCTGATCGACGCCGCCGCCAAGCTGGCGGACCACCTGGTCGCCGGGTGCCCCCGGGTGCGGGTGCTCGCCACCAGCCGCGAGCCGCTGGGCATCACCGGTGAGGCCCTGTGGCCGGTCGGGCCGCTCGCCCTCCCGCCCCGCGACGCCACCGCCGACCAGCTTCCGCGCTACCCGGCGGTCGCGCTGTTCGCCGACCGCGCCGCGGCCGTACGCCCGGGGTTCGACCTCGCCGCCGAGGCCGGCGCGGTGCTGCGGATCTGCCACGACCTGGACGGCATGCCGCTGGCGATCGAACTGGCCGCGGCCCGGCTGCGGTCGCTGTCGGCCGGTCAGATCGCCGACCGGCTCTCGGACCGCTTCCGGCTGCTCACCGGCGGCAGCCGTACCGCGCTGCCGCGCCACCAGACCCTGCGGGCCGTGGTGTCCTGGAGCTGGGATCTTCTGGACCAGGCGGAGAGCACGCTGGCCGCCCGGCTCGCCGTCTTCGCCGGCGGCGTGACTCTCGACGGCGCCGAGCGCGTCTGCGCGGGCGGCGGTCTCGACCCCGCCGACATGCTCGACCTGCTGGCCAGGCTGGTCGACAAGTCGCTGGTGATCGCGGAGGCCGACCGCTACCGGATGCTTTCGACCGTGCGCGCCTACGCCACCGAACGGCTGGCCGAGTCCGGCGAGGAGCACTGGGTACGCCTGGCCCACGCCCGCTTCTACACCGAGTTCGCCGCCGCGGCCGAGCCCGGACTGCGCGGGCGCGACCAGCTCAAGCGGATCGGCGAGCTGACCGCGGAGGGCGACAACCTCGCCGCCGCGCTGCGCTGGGCCACGGAGGCGGGGGAGCGTGAGCTGGCCCTGCGGCTGGTGGGCACGGCGGGGTGGTACTGGTGGCTGATCGGGCACCGCGCCGAGGGCGCGCACCGGGCGCACCCCGCCCTGGGACTCGCCGCGGGCGACGACGACGCGATCGACCCGCAGGTCCTCGCGCTCGCGCACATGTCCTTCGGCATCAACGCCGCCGACGCCGGGGTGCTGTGGGAGGAGGCGCACGCCTCGCTGCGGACCGCGATCGAGATCGCCCGCGAACGGCTGACCGAGCCGCTTCCGCCGATGCTCGCGGTGGCCGAGATGATCCTCGCGCTGTTCCTGAACAGGGACGCGGCCGAGGCCCTGGCCCTCACCGGCCGGCTCATCGGCCACCCCGACCCCTGGGTGGTCGCGATCGGCGGCCTGTTCCGCGGCATGCTGCTGATCAACGGCAGCCGGGTCGCCGAGGGACAGGCCGACGTCGAGGAGGCGCTGTGGCGCTTCCGCGAGATCGGCGACCGCTGGGGGATCGGCAACGCGATGGCCGTCCTGTCGGAGCTGGGCATCATGCGCGGCGACTCGGAGCGCTCGATCCGCGACATGCGCGATGCCATCGCCGTGGTCGACGAGTTGGGCGCCCGTGAGGACACCGCCTACCTGCGCTCCCGGCTGGCGATCGGGCACAACATGACGGGCGACCGGGCCGAGGCCGAACGGGTGCTCGACCAGATGTGGGCGATCGTCCGCCAGGCGGGCGACCGCGCCGGTGAGGCGAACGTGCACAGCGTGCGCGGCGACTTCGCCCGCGAGGACGGTGACCTGGAGTCGGCCCGGCGGCACTACGCCGCCGGGATGAGCGTGCTCGGGGACAACGCCCCGCCGCAGTTGCGGGCGCTGCTGACCAGTTCGCTCGCGCTGCTCGCCGAGGCGGAGGGCGATCTCGCCCGCTCCCGGCGGCTGCACCTGCGTTCGCTGGAGATCGCGCTGGACGGCCGGGACGGACCGGTCGTCGGCGGCGCCGTCATCGGCTGCGCCGGACTTGCCCTGGCGGAGGGCGACCCCGCGCGGGCCGCCACGCTGCTCGGCGCGGCGGCGACCATCCGCGGGTTCGACGAGGTGGTGGACTTCGACCACGTGCGGATCACCGAGAACACGAAGGCCGCGCTCGGCCCGGAAACCCACTTCCGGTGCTTCGAGCGCGGCCGTTCGATGCCGCTCGGCGAGGTACTGGCCCTGGCCCGCGCCCCCGTAGGCGGCCCTGGGCCCGCCCGGCGCTGAACCCGCCGGGCCTCGCGCCCTGCGGTCAGGCGTGGTTGCGGAACACCCGGATCGCCAGCGGCGCGAAGACCACCACGAACCCGAGCGCCCACAGCAGCGAGATCATCGCGGGCTGTGCCACCTCGCCGCCGATCATCAGGCCGCGGATCGCGTCGGCCAGATGGGTGACCGGGTTGACGTTGGACCACGCCTCCAGCCAGCCGGGGAAGGTCTGCGAGGGGACCAGCGCGCTGCTGGTGAAGGTCAGCGGCATCATCGTGGAGAAGGCGATCATCTGCACCTTCTCCGGGTTGGCCGCCTTCAGGCCGATCAGCACCGACAGCCACGCCATCGCCAGCGAGACCACCACGAGCAGCGCGAGCGCGCCGGCCAGCCCGGCCACGCTCGTGGTCACCCGGAAGCCGAGGATCATGCCGAACCCGACCAGCAGGGCGAACGCCCACACCTGCTTGAAGGTGTCGGCGATGATCCGCCCGGCGAGCGGCGCGGTGCGCGCGATGGGCAGGCTGCGCAGCCGGTCGAAGACGCCCTTGGTGATGTCGGTGTTCAGGCCGATCGCCGTGGAAAGCGTGTAGAACAGCGCGTTCTGGACGAGCAGGCCGGGCAGCGCGAACTGCAGGTAGTCACCCGTGGAGCCGGAGATCGCGCCGCCGAACACGTAGGTGAACAGCAGCAGGAACATGATCGGCTGGATGCTGAGGTCGAGCAGCTCCCACGGGTTGTGCTTGATCTGCACGAGGCTGCGCCAGGCCAGCGTCATGGTCTGCCGCACCGTGGCGCCGGTGCCGACCCGCTTGGCCGCGGCCGGCATCGCGGTGCTCATGGTGGTCACGCGAGGCTCCCTTCGAAATCGTGGTCAATGGCCGGTGGGGTGGTGGTCTTCGGGGTGGCGGTCATACCAGCGCCTCTTCCTTGTCGGCGCCGGCCTCGTCCTCGGCCCGGTGGCCGGTGAGGGCGAGGAACACCTCGTCCAGGCTCGACCGCCGCAGCGACAGCTCGGACGCCACGACCCCCAGGTCGTCGAGCCGCCGCACGATCGCGGGGACCACCGCGGGATCGTGCACCGCCGCCGTGACCCTGCCGCCCGAGGTCTCCGGCTGGTCGTCGATCACGTCGCCCACCACCTGGGCGACCAGGTCAAGGTGGGTCGCCTGGGCCGGGCGGACCTCCAGCACCTGCGCGCCGGTGCGGGACTTGAGTTCGTCGGAGGTGCCCGAGGCGATCACCTTGCCGTGGTCGAACACCACGATGTCGTCGGCGAGCTGGTCGGCCTCCTCCAGGTACTGGGTCGTCAGCAGCACCGTCACCCCGTCGGCCATCAGGCCGCGCACCACGTCCCACAGCTCGTTGCGGCTGCGCGGGTCGAGGCCCGTCGTGGGCTCGTCGAGGAACAGCACCTGGGGCCTGCCCACCAGGCTGGCCGCCAGGTCGAGCCGCCGGCGCATGCCGCCGGAGAAGGTCTTGGCGGCCCTCCCGCCCGCGTCGGAGAGCGAGAACCGCTCAAGCAGCTCGGCCGCCCTGCGCCTGGCGTCGGTCCTGGACAGCCCGAGCAGCCGCCCGATCATCAGCAGGTTCTCCACGCCGGTGAGCATCTCGTCGACCGCGGCGTACTGCCCGGTCAGGCCGATCATCGAACGCACCTGGTGGGCGTCTCGCCGCACGTCGAACCCGTTGACCCGCGCGGTGCCCGCGTCAGGCCGCAGCAGGGTGGCGAGCACCCGCACGGCGGTCGTCTTGCCCGCGCCGTTGGGCCCGAGCACTCCCAGCAACCGGCCCTGCGGCACCACGAGATCGACGCCATCGAGGGCCTTGGTCGCGCCGTAGTGCTTGACCAGCCCTTCGGCCTCTATCGCGTGTCCCATCGGATATCTCCTCTTCATCGTCGATGTCACACCTTGCCAGGGGGCACTGACATTTCTCTGAGGCGTTCGCCCGGCCGCGGCACGAGCCGCTGAGATCCCGCTGACAGCCCACTGAGCGCTTAGGCTGACAGGGTGACCATGCCAAGAACGCCGCCCCGCGAGGCGCCGCCCG
The DNA here is from genome assembly GCF_003315795.1 of Spongiactinospora rosea. Lineage (GTDB taxonomy): Bacteria > Actinomycetota > Actinomycetes > Streptosporangiales > Streptosporangiaceae > Spongiactinospora > Spongiactinospora rosea. Next base: position 247,866 of record NZ_QMEY01000004.1, on the reverse strand, counting down.
CGTGCGGTGGGAGGGCCCGGTGAGCGTTCCGCTTCGCGACCCCGCCAACCGGGTCTCCCGCAAGGCCGTCACGCTGTGGGTGCTGGAGGCCCTGTTCGGCTTCGCCCTGCTGCTGATCGGCTCGCTGCTCGCGGCGCTGTGGATCGACGGCGCGGAGTGGTGGTGGGTGCCGGGGTGGCTGGCGGCCGACTCCTGGCTGCTGCCGGTGGCGGTGGTCGTGGTGATGGCGCCGTTCGTGGTCATCGAGCCGCTGTGGCGCTATGCGGTACACCGGTGGGAGCTGACGGCTGATGTCGTGTACGCCCGTTCCGGGTGGATCAGCAGGCAGTGGGTCTTCGTACCGGTGAGCCGCATCCAGACGGTGGACAAGGCCCAGGGGTGGTTCGAGCGCATGCTCGGCCTGGCCACCGTGGAGATCCGCACCGCCTCCTACGCCGGTTCCTCCAGCATCAAGGGCCTCGACTACCCGGTGGCCGCCCGCCTCGCGGAAGACCTCGCCCGCCGAGCGGAAGAACTCAGGGACGACGCCACATGACCTCCTCCCCGGACGACCATCCCACCCCGGCCCGGGAAGAGGGTTCTGCTGGGGGTGGGCCGGTCCCGCATGGTGAGGGGCAGGTCCCGTCGTCGGGGGAGCCGTCCGTGTCGCCCTCAGAGGCATCGCAATGGGTTCTGCGTCCTGGAGGGCGGTCTGTCTCATCGTCTGAGAGCGGGGCCGTTTCGCCGGGTGCGGGGGATGGAGTTCCGTCGTCGGGGGAGCGGCTTGCCTCGCCGTCCGGTGGGTCGTATGGGGGCTCGGCGGGTGAGGGTGGTTCGGTTCCGCCTGCTGGGGACGGGGCCGGTCGGTTTCATGGAGGTGACGGTGCTCCGGGGGCGGGGTTTCAAGGGCCGCCGTCTTCGGGGCCGCCCGGGCCGCCGGGGGCCGGTGGGGCGGGCCGGCCTGGGAACGGCGGGGCGGCGGTCGCGGCGCCCGCGCGGCTCAGTCCGAGGGTCCTGCTGATCGACCCGGTGCGGATGCTGCCGTCGTTGTTCGTGCCGCTCGTCGGCGTGCTGTTCGTGGGCGGGTTCTCCCCGGCGTCGTTCGGGTGGGCCGCGTTCGGAGTGGTGGGCACCGTCGTCTACTCGGTGGTGCGGTGGGCGACGTTCACGTACCAGATCGTCGGTGACCGCCTGGAGCTGACCCGTGCGCTGGTCAGCCGTTCGGTGCGGACGATCCCGCTGGAGCGGGTCCGCGGCGTGGACATCAGCACCCCGCCGCTGCACCGGCTGCTCGGTCTTTCGGTCCTGCGGATCGACACCGGCGCCAGAGGCGGCGGCGAGAAGCAGGAGGGAGAGCTGAACGGCGTGACGGCCGCCGAGGCCGAACGCCTCAAGGGCGTACTTTTGCGCCGTGCCAGGGCGGCCAGGGGCCAGGTCCCCGAGGCGGTCCAGGAGGAGGCCCCGGCGACGCCGGCCGTACCCGGCGAGGCCGCGCCCTCCACGCCGGAGCAGATCCACACGGCCGTGCCGCGAAAGTGGCTCCTGTACGGCCCGCTGTCCGGCGCGTACCTGCTCACCCCGTTCGCGCTGGCCGCCGGTGCGGTGGGCCTGGCCTTCCAGTGGGGCGAGGAGTTCGGGTTCGGCCGCCGGGCCGCCTGGGACCTCGGAAAGTGGCTGTGGACGCATCCCTGGCTCCTGGTCGTGGCGGCGCTCCTGCTCGTGCTGGCCATGCCGTTCGTGGGCGCGGTCATGTACGCGGTCTTCAACTGGGACTTCACGCTGCGATCCCGGGACGGCTACCTGGTCGCCGAGCGCGGGTTGATCAACCGGCGCAGCGTTTCACTCGAACGACGCCGGGTCAGGGGATACGAGATCGTCGACGCGCCGGCCGAGCGCGCCGCCCGCGTGGCGCGGGTATGGGCGATCGTGACCGGGCTGGGCGACTCGCAGACCCGGGGCCAGCTCCTCCCGGTCGTGCCGCGCCAGGCCGCGCTGACCGTCACGGCCGAGGCGGTCGGCGAGTTCGTCGCGCCGCTGCGCTCGCACCCGGCCGCCGCCCTGCGCCGCAGGATGTTCCGCGCGGTCGCTCCGTGGCTGTTCCTGGCGGCTGTGGGGGCCGTGACGGCCCTCGTGACGGGGGACTGGGAGTGGTGGGCGCCGACGGGCGTCGTGTTGCTGCCGGCCGTACTGGGCGTACCGCTGGGGCTCGACCGGTACCGCTCGCTCGGGCACGCCTACGACGGCACGCGCCTGTCCGTACGCTCCGGGTCCCTGCGCCGCCGCCAGGCGGTGGTCGAACGCCGGGCGGTCGTCGGCTGGACCCTGCGCCAGACGTGGTTCCAGCGCCAGGCGGGCGTGCTCACGGCGATCGCCGGCGTGGGAGCGGGCTCAGGCGGGTACGCGGCCCTCGACGTCGCGGAAGCGGAAGGCCCGGCCTTCGCCGCCGAGGTCACCCCCGACTGGCTGGCCCCCTTCACGACCAAACCCGGCCCTCCTGCTTGATCAGCGAGCCCTGGCCGTCGCGCGCGGGCGGAGTATGGCAGTGGCTGGCCGCGCACCCGCTCGACGGTACGCGCCTCCATCGGCCTCGGTACGGCTACCGAGTACGTCGATCGACCGGCGGCCCTGCCTGCTCGACAGTACGGCGGGCGCGGTGAACGCCGCCATCGGCCGGGGGGGGTGAAGTCGGTCGGGCCGTCATGGCGATGTTGGCGCGACCGCGTGGATGTTCAGGTGGGGCGTGGGTGGGCGGTGGGGTAATGTGGATCTTCGGGCAGAGGCGTGGCGTCCAGCCGGGGGCTGGTGGTCAGTCCTGCTTGCGGGCGCCGAACATGATCTCGTCCCAGGAGGGGACGGACGCGCGTCGTCCCCTTGAGCTCTTTCGGGCGGGGCGCGCGGGAGCGGGCTTGGGCGTCGGTGGCGTGGGCGGTGGAGGCGGCGGGGCCGTCTCGGCGGCCTTCTCCACCGGCTTGGGCTCCGGTTGCGGCTCCGGCTCCGGCTCGGGTGCGGGCCCTGGGCGTGGCTCCGGCTTCGGTTCGGCGGCCTTCGCCGCCTTGTCCTGCTGCGGCTCGGGCTCGGGCGGCGCTTCGGCGGCGGCCTCCTGTACGGCGGGCGCGGACTCATCGCTCGCCGACGCCTTCTCGGGCTCATCCGCAGCCGCGACGACCGTCGTCTCGGCCCGCTCGGCCAAAGCCGGGACGGGGACGGGCTCGGGGCTCGCCGGTGGCTCGGCCACAGCCGGGCTCGTCGAGGTCTCCGGCTCGGCGATCACCGGAGCGGGGTCGGGGGCCGCCGGCGACTCGGGCGGTACGGAGATCACAGCCGGTTCCTGCTCGGCCACGACCGGGACGGGGGCGGCTGGAGCCGGGATCGGCGTGACCTCCGGCTCGGCGGGCGGTGACGGCTCGGCCGGGATCAGCGTCGCTTCGGGCTCGGCGACGGCCGAATCGCCCGCCGCCGGTTGATCGTCGGCCACGGGCGCGGCGGGAGGCATCGCGGGGTGCTCGGCGGGCTCGGCGGGGATGGCCCTGGCGGGCGGTTCCTCGATACGGGGCCGGTGGACGGCCTCTGGCAGGGCCGGCGCCGCCGGAGGCACGGGTATGGGAGGAGCGGGCGGAATCTCCCTTTCCTCTTCATAGAGGCGGCCGGTCGCCTGGCGGTGCGGCTCAGGCCGCGGCGTGAGGAAGCCCGGTTCCGCGCGCGGCAGCGCGGGCGGGGCGGTACGTGGCAGCGCCGGAGGGGCCGGGCGCGGCGCGGGGTCCGGTGGCGGGGGCGGCTCGTGGCGTACCACGGACGGGAAGCTCTTCGGCGGCGACGGCTCGGGCGCGAGCGGCGGCACCGGCTGGAGCTTGGCCACCCGCGGCACGAACGGCGTCACCGTGGAGTCGGGCACCGGGTCGGCGGCCTCGCCGCCGGGCTCGACGTAGTCGGCCGACGACAGCCGCAGGGCCTCGTCGTCGTGCGGGGAGATGTGCCGGCGGCGCGGGTCGAACAGCCACTCGGCGTGCCGGGTGTGACCGTTCCAGACGAAGCCGAGCTTGACCCGCCACAGGCCGTCGTCGCGCTTGGCCGAATCCCAGTCGATCTCGTCGGCGGGCACGCCGCGCCGGGTCAGCCGCTCGGCGACCAGTTCGCCGAGGGTGGGGCCGGGAGAGGACTCGCCGGGCAGCCGCACCGCCACGCGCTGCGCCTGCTGGGCCATGTACTCGCGCTCCTGCAGGACGGGACCTTCGAACCAGCGGACCCGCTCGACCGGAATCCCCGCGGTGGCGGCGATCTCCTCGGCGGTCTCCCCCGCGCGGATTCGGGCCTGGATCTCCTTAGGGCGCAACGGACTCTCCACTTCGATCTCGTACTGGCCGAGACGGGAGAAGTTTCCGCGGACCGCCGCGCGGAGCCGGTCATCTACGGGAAGCGTGAACCGCGTACCTCGGCCGGCCGTCGCCAGCACGAGGTAAGTGCCGTCCTCGCTCACCGCGACGAGCCGGAGCTCCTGCATGCGAGTCCCTTCGTCGTCGAGCTCAATCTTCCCCCGGACCCTTGAGTCTCTCGCGTGTGCCGGTTGCCTTCCAGCACCGTACCCGGCATGTCCGAACATCGCCTTGCTGGAGGGGGCTCGATCCGATGTGACGCCCGTCACATTCGCCGTTTCCATCGGCTTACATCCCACCCGTGGCCGGGGGGAGGCCGGATGTCCCTGACGGATTCTTCCCGATGGCGCGGCGACGTGCGGCGGACTTGACGGAAGAAGCCGGGGGAGGGCTTACGCAAGGGGGCGTGAAACGGGGCGGCGAGGGCACGGCGGGCGGCCGGAGCGCGGCGGCGGGACGGCCGGCCGGGTCCTGGACGGCGCGGCGGAGGAGTACCATCTGCGGGATCTCCATCGGATCAGAGGCTGAGCGGCGGGAAGGCGGTCCTGAATGTGCCCCGCCCGCGAGTGGCGGTGGCGACGGGACACGCGGACGCGCCCTTCCCGGGGGAAGCTCTTTACCGAATCCAGGCGCGGGTCACCCGAGCACCACGCCGAGGTAGTCGTTGGAGAAGCGGCGGCCCGCGTCACGCCGTGCTCGGCGCCTCCGACACGCGCAGCAGTCCGGAGCCCCCGATGCCGATCACGACGGCGAGCAGCGCGGCCCCCAGCGAGAACCCGTAGGCGCTGGACGCGCCGAACATGTCGGTCATCCGGCCGCCCGCCCACGCCCCGAGCGCCACACCGAACCCGACCGACGTGGACAGCCACGCCATGCCCTCGGTGAGCAGGTGCGGCGGCACCAGGCGTTCGATCATGCTGTACCCGGTGATGATCGTCGGCGAGATGGCCATCCCGGCCACGAACAGCGCCGCGCCGAGCAGCGGCAGGTTGCCGATCAGCACGATCGGGGTCAGGGCGACGGCGAAGAAGACCAGCGCCCGCACGAACCGGCCGCGCAGGGACAGCTTCCAGGACCGCGCGCCGTACCAGAGCCCCGAGACCATGCTCCCGCCCGCGAACGACGCCAGCAGCGCCCCCGACAGCGCCTTGGCGTGGTGCTCCTCGGCGAAGGCCACGGTGATGAGGTCCACCGAGCCGAACACCGCGCCCATCGCGAGCAGAACGCAGCACAGCAGGACCACGCCGGGGATCGTGATCGGGCTGCCCGAGCGCCCGGCGACCTTGCCCGCCGGAGGTTCGGTGCCGCGCTGGAGGGCGAAGAAGAGCGTGCCGATCACGGTGGAGACCAGCGCCACGATCAGCCCGGCGTACAGGTTGACCCCGGTGGCCAGGGCGGAGACCACGGCCGGTCCGGCGACGAAGATGACCTCGTCGGCCACCGACTCGAAGGAGAAGGCGGTGTGCAGCTTGGGCGTACGGCCGAGCAGGTGCGTCCAGCGGGCCCTGACCATGGATCCGAGCGAGACGGCCGCCGCGCCCACCACCACTCCGGTGGCGTACAGGGTCCACTGCGGGGCGCCGAGCCCGGCGCACAGCATCAGCCCGACCAGGGCGGCGCCGTGCACGAGCACCAGCGGGATCAGCACCCGGCCCTGGCCGAACCGGTCGGCGAGGCGGCCGGACAGCGGCGCGGCGATGGCGAACGCGATCGACACGGTCGCCGACACGGCCCCGGCCGTGGTGTACGAATCGGTCAGGCCGGATATGAGCAGGACGATTCCGATGCCGAGCATCGACATGGGCATTCGTCCGAAGAATCCGCTGATGACGAAGCCCTTGACCCCGGGCATGTCGAACAGCCCACGGTACGCCCCCACCACTTCGACTCCCTCCGCACGCGCTCGGCGTGGAATTCGGCGCTTCTTCACCCGACCGCGCGCGCTCGGCACCTGAAACCGTGCCGGGCCGCGGTGGCCGCGGGGCCGGACCCGGCGGCGAGGGGGAGACTCATGCCCCTCTGGACGATGACGCACCATTGAGACTTGAATCAAGTGGATTTTCGCATTTGACGGTGACCGCGCGGACGGTGGGATAACGTGAATCCGATGTCCCCCGCCGCCCGGTCCTCCTACCTGCCCGTCGTCCTGGCCGGGCTGACCGCGACGATCGTGGTCACGGCCGTCGTGGCGGGATATCTGCTGTTCCGCCCGGAGCGGTCCGTGGGCTCGGTACGCGCCGACGGAGTCGTGGCGGGCGGCGGCAAGGCCCTCACCGCCCTGGACCGCATGGTCCCGACCACGGCCCCGCACGCGGCTCCCGCGCCCACCGCCTCCGCCCCCGCGCCGCGGATGACCGGCGGCCCAGGGGTCACGCCCACCCCGCCGGTGGTCTTCGCCGTGGCACAGGCGTCGGTGCCGCGCGCCACGCTGCACAAGATCTCCGCGCTGAAGCACGTCCAGAAGATCGCCGCGGTGGACGCGGGGACGATCCGGGTCTCCGGCACCGCGATCAGCCTGCTGGCGGTGAACCCCGCCGAGTTCCGCGCCTGGACGCCCAAGGCCGTCGCCGGCGAGCCGGGCGTCTGGGACGCCATCGCCAGGGGCGAGGTCGTGGCCGATGCGCGGGCGGTTCGGCGGCTCGGCATGGTCCAGGGCACCGACTACCAGGTGGACAACGGGCCGCGGCTCCGGCTGGGGGTATCCGCCGAGCTCGGCCTGCCGGGCGTGGACGGGCTGGTCAGCGTGCGGGTGGGACGCGGGCTCGGCCTGCTGCCCGGCGTGGCGGTGCTGGTCCACGGCGCGGACGAGCACGCGGAGGCGCTGACCTCGAAGGTCCGTACGGCGCTGGGCGAGGGCTCCCAGGTGGCCGCGGTGGGCGAGGCCGCGAAGCGGGTCATCAAAGCCGCCGAGGCGGCCGAGACGGCCAAGGACGACGCGGCGCCCCCCAAGGCCCCGCAGCGGGTGGTGGTGGGAAGGCCGGGCAGCTACCTGGAGCTGTACCAGGTCTCCGCGAAGGTATGCCCGGGCCTCTCCTGGACCGTGCTCGCCGCCATCGGCCAGGTGGAAAGCTCCCACGGGCGCAACAACGGCCCGTCCTCGGCGGGGGCGCTGGGTCCGATGCAGTTCATGCCGGCCACCTGGAAGGCGTACGGCGTGGACGGCGACGGTGACGGCAAGGCCGACATCTGGAGCCCCTACGACGCCGTACCCTCGGCCGCCAACTACCTCTGCGCGAACGGCGCGAACCGGGGCGGCAAGAAGCTGGAGAAGGCCGTCTGGTTCTACAACCATTCGTGGAGCTACGTGCGCAAGGTGCTCGGCGTCGCCGAGGGCTACGCCCGGCAGTACGGCTGACCTCGCCTTACCCTTCGCCTTCGCTTGCGCGTCAGCCGGCGGCGACCCGCTCCGCGGTCTGCGGCCGCTGCGGCCTCGGGCAGCAGGTGCCCGCGCACATCAACGGCTCCGGCTCGGCCATCAGCTCGCCCACCATGCTCACGAACCGCGGGTGCGTGCCCGCCGTGGCCGCCCGGGTGAGGTGCATGCCCAGCTCCCGCGCCCGGTCCGCCGCCTCGACGTCGAGGTCGTAGATCACTTCCATGTGGTCGGAGACGAACCCGATCGGCACCAGCACGACGGCCTCCACGCCGTCCTCGTGCAGGTCCGTCAGGTGGTCGCAGACGTCGGGCTCCAGCCACGGCACCTGCGGCGGCCCGCTGCGGCTCTGCCACACCAGGTCCCAGTCCTGCCCGGACCGGCCCACGGCCTCGGCCACGAGCCGCGCGGTGGCCCGCAACTGGGCCTCGTACGCGCCGCCGGAAGGCCCCGCGCTGCGCGCCATCGTCACCGGGACGCTGTGCGCGGTGAACACGAGCCTGGCCGTCGCCCGCCGGTCGGCGGGCAGCTCCGCGAGCGCCCGCTCGGTGTGGTCGGCCATCGCCGCGATGAACCCGGGGTGGTCGAAGTAGTGCCGCAGCTTCACGATCTCCGGCGCGCCCTCCACCTGGCCCACCGCCCCGGCGATGTCGTCCAGGTACTGGCGGCAGCTCGAAAAGCCCGCGTTGGCCGCCGTGACGAAAGCCGCGGCCTTGCGCACCCCGTCGGCGGCCATCCGCCCGACCGTGTCGGTGAGGAAGGGGTGCCAGTTGCGGTTGCCCCAGTAGACCGGTACGCCGAGCGTGGGCTTGAGCGCCGCCACCAGCTCCCGGCACTGGTCGTTGATCGGGCTCACCCCGCCGAACCGCTGGTAGTGCGCCTCCACCTCCAGCAGTCGCTCCCTGGGCACACCCCGCCCTCTGACGACGTTCTCCAGGAACGGCATCACGTCGTCCGGCTTCTCCGGCCCGCCGAACGACACGACCACCAGCGCATCGTAATTCGCCATGTCCCCATCCAACCCGATCGCCCGGCCGGTCCCGAACGCGCGGTGCCGCGAATGACACCGCCCGGTAGATTCAGGACGTGACGGACTTCAGGGATGTGTTCAAGGACATTCGCGATTATGTACGGGTGCCGCGCGTCGTCGGCCTGCGGCTGTCGCCGGACGGCACGAGGCTCGTCGCGGTCGTGCAGGCGCTGAATCCCGACGGCAAGTCCTACGGGGCCGCGCTGTGGGACATCCCGGTGGCGCCCGGTGGCACGCCCCGGAGGCTGACCAGGTCCGCCAAGGGCGAGGCGGCGGCGGAGTTCACCGCGGCCGGCGACGTGCTGTTCGTGTCCGCGCGGCCGGACCCGACGGTCAAGGCCGACGGCGACGAGGTGCCCGCGCTGTGGCTGCTGCCCGCCGAGGGCGGCGAGGCCCGCCGCGTCGCGGCCAGGGCCGGGGCCATCAAGGCGGTGCGGTCCGGCGGCGGGGCCGTCGTGTTCGCCGCCGACGTGCTGCCCGGCACCGAGGCGGGCGACGCCGAGCGGCGCAAGGCCCGCAAGGAGGCCGGCGTCAGCGCCATCCTGCACGACGCCCACCCGGCGCGGTACTGGGACCACGACCTCGGCCCGGGCGAGACGCGGCTGTTCGCCTCCACCGTCGTGGGCGACCGGCTGGAGGAGATCAGGGACCTGACCCCCGAGCCGGGCCGCGCGCTGGACGAACTGAGCTTCGCCGTGACCCCCGACGGTTCCACCGTGGTGACCACCTGGACGACGCCGCGGCCGGGCGGGGAGAGCCGGATCGACCTGGTCGCCGTCCCGGTCGGCGGCGGCGAGCGGCGGGTCCTGGCCTCGGTGGAGGGCTACGACTTCATGGGCCCGATCGAGGTCTCCCCGGACGGGCGGTACGTCGCCTGCGCGCGGGAGACCCACGCCCGCCACGGGGCCGACCCCCGGCTGCCCGACACCGTTCTCTGGGTGCTGGACCTCGCGACCGGGGAGGGCCGCGCGCTCGGCGAGGGCCTGTGGCCCGCCGCCATCGCCTGGACCCCCGACTCGCGCGCGCTCCACGTGATCGCCGACCGCGCCGGCCGCAGGCCCGTCTTCCGGGTGCCCCTGGACGGCGCCGACCCGGTACGGCTGACCGGCGACTCCTCCTACCTGGAGCTTTCCCCCACCCCCGACGGGACCACGCTGTACGCGCTGCGCAGCGGGATCGACGAGGCCCCCTCCCCGGTCCGCCTCACCCTGGGTGAGGACACCGCGCGCGAGGAAGAACTGCCCTCACCCGCGCCGCGGCTCGCCGCCCCCGGCACGCTCACCGAGGTGACCGCCACCGCCGACGACGGGGCCGAGATCCGCGGCTGGCTGGCGCTGCCCGAGGGGGCGTCGGCCGACAACCCGGCGCCGTTCCTGCTGTGGGTCCACGGCGGCCCGCTGGCGAGCTGGAACGACTGGTCCTGGCGGTGGAACCCGTGGATCATGGCCCAGCACGGCTACGCCGTACTGCTGCCCGACCCCGCCCTGTCCACCGGGTACGGCGCGGAGATGATCCGCCGCGGCTGGCGCGACTGGGGGCCGCGGACCTTCGCCGACCTGATGGCCATCACCGACGCCGCCCTGGCCAGGCCCGACCTCGACGAGACGCGGACCGCCGCGATGGGCGGCTCCTTCGGCGGCTACATGGCCAACTGGATCGCCGGGCACACCGGCAGGTTCAAGGCGATCGTGACGCACGCGTCGGTGTGGCACATGGGCCAGTTCTCCGGCACGACCGACGCCCCCTACTACTGGCGGCGGGAGTTCGGGCCGCCGGACGGCGAGGCGCTGCGCAGGCAGTCACCGCACCTGTCGCTGGAGAACTTCACCACGCCCATGCTGGTCGTCCACGGCGACCGCGACTACCGCGTGCCGATCGGCGAGGGCCTGCACCTGTGGTGGGACCTGCAGCGGTCCTCCGTGGTCTCCAAGTTCCTGTACTTCCCCGACGAGGGCCACTGGGTGCTCAAGCCGGGCAACATCGTGGCCTGGTACGAGACGGTCCTGGCGTTCCTCGCCCAGCACGTGCTGGGCGAGGAGTGGAAGGCCCCCGCGTCGCTGACGGGGGAGGGGGCATGACCGCGCCCGCCGACTTCGCCCGGCTCGCCACGGAGATCGCCCGCGAGGCCGGCGAGATGCTGCTCGCCAAGCGGCCCGCCCGGCCCGAGGTGGTGCAGACCAAGTCCAGCCCGACCGACGTGGTCACCGCCCTGGACCGGGCCGCGGAGGAGCTGATCCGGGCCCGCGTCCACCAGGCCCGTCCGGATGACGCGATCCTCGGCGAGGAGGGCGGGGCCACCGGCGAGGGCGCGGTGCGCTGGATCGTCGACCCGATCGACGGCACGGTCAACTTCGTGTACGGCCTGCCGGACTGGGCGGTGAGCATCGCCGTCGAGGTGGACGGCGAGATCGTGGCGGGCGTGGTCAACGTCGTGCCGCGCGCCGAGGTGTTCACCGCCTCGCTCGGCGGCGGGGCCTGGCTGGGCGGCGAGCGGCTGCGCTGCAACACCGGGGTGCCGCTGTCCGGGGCGCTGGTCGCCACCGGGTTCGGGTACCAGGTGGGCCGCCGCACCGTGCAGGCCGAGGTGCTGGCCGCGCTGATGCCGCGGATCCGCGACGTACGCCGGGCGGGCTCGGCCGCCGCCGACCTGTGCGCGGTCGCGGCCGGGCGGGTGGACGCCTACTACGAGCGCGGCCCGCAGTACTGGGACTACGCCGCGGGCGGCCTGGTGGCGACCGAGGCCGGGGCCCGGCTCGGCGGGATGCACGGCAGGCCGGTCAGCCCGGACATGACCCTGTGCGCCGCGCCGGGGCTCTTCGAGGAGCTGCACGACGCCCTGGCCGGGCTCGATCCGGAACGCGACGAGTAGCGAGCGGCCCGAGGGTGAGCGAAGGGGCCGGCCCGGTGCGGACCGGCCCCTTCGTGGCAGGGCCCAGGCTGAGGTTCGGGCTCGGGTTCAGCGCGTGAGCGTGACGCCGTTGTCCACGGCGATCCTGCGGAGGTCTTCGATCTCGGCGGTGAGGCTGTCGGCGAGGTAGTGGTCGCCTTCCGACCTGGCCTCCTGGAGACCTCGGTAGGCCTGGTCGAGCCTGTGTTCGATGGTGGTGGTGAACTCGCCCATGTCTCACCTTCTTCCTCGGGGGCGGAGAGGGCCACGCCACCCAGCGGTGAGACCTCACCACGGGGTGTGGGACACGCTCTACCCACTGGCATATGTTCCTCAAACCACCATTCGCACAACTTGCCGGTGTGCTTCCTGTCACCGCCTCTCCTAGGGTGGTAGCGGGCTTACCCTGCGCTTACCGTCGCTGTGCTGACATTGGGACACCGTCCCGGCGCCTTGTGGGGGGCGCGCGGGCGGATTCTTCGGGAGGTGCCTAAGACCGATGCGGGTGCTTGTGGTCGAGGACGAGCGGGTGCTCGCCGACGCGATCGCCACCGGGCTGCGCCGCGAGGCGATGGCGGTCGATGTCGCCTACGACGGCGGCGGCGCGCTCGAACGCACCGGTTACATCGACTACGACGTGATCGTGCTGGACCGTGACCTGCCCGTGGTGCACGGCGACGAGGTGTGCAGGCGGCTGGTGGCCGGCCGTACCGCCTCGCGCATCCTCATGCTGACCGCCTCCGGCGACGTGGACGACAAGGTCGAGGGGCTCGGCCTGGGGGCCGACGACTACCTGGCCAAGCCGTTCGTGTTCGTGGAGCTGGTGGCGCGGGTGCGCGCCCTGGGCCGCCGGTCGGCGCCCGCGCTGCCGCCCGTGCTGGAGCGCGCGGGCGTACGGCTGGACCCGGGCAAGCGCCTGGTCACCCGCGACGGCCGGGAGGTCGCGCTGACCAAGAAGGAGTTCGCGGTCCTTGAGGAGCTGATGCGCGCCGAGGGCGCGGTGGTCAGCCAGGAAGACCTGCTGGACAAGGCGTGGGACGAGAACATCGACCCGTTCACCAACGTGGTGCGGGTCACCATGATGACGCTGCGCAAGAAGCTGGGCGAGCCCCAGGTGATCGAGACCGTGCCGGGAGTCGGGTACCGATTGTGAGTGACGCACCGGACCGGCCCGCGGGGGAGTCCGCGGGCCCCGGGTCGGCCAGGCCGGAGTTCGCCGCGCCGCCGGGCCCCGCCGGGGCGAACGGCGCGGCCGGGCACGCGGAGCCGACCCATCCGATGATCAGCCCGCACTCCGGCGGGCGCGGCGGCCCGCCGCCGCCACCGACCGGCCCGCCCGTCTGGGACGGCCCGCCGCCGCTGGCCGCCCAGCCGCTCAGCCGCGGGCTGCGCGAGACGGTCAGGGAGCTGCCCGCCCGGCTGGGCATCCGCTGGCGGCTGACCCTCACCTACGGCGCGCTGTTCTTCGCCGCGGGCGCGATGCTGCTGTTCGTCATGTACACGATCGTCGGTGTGTCGATCGAGTCGGCCTGGCCCATGGCGCCGTTCGATCTCAACGAGATGCCCGCCGACGTGAGGGACCGGGTCGTCGAATGGTGGGCCCAGCACCGCGACGGCGCGGTCGTCGCGGCCCGCGCGCACATGCTGAACCGCTCGCTGCTGGCGCTGCTCGGCGTGGGCATCTTCGCGCTGATCCTCGGCTACTTCGTGGCCGACCGGGCGCTGCGGCCGGTGGCCCAGATGACCGCGACCGCGCGCAAGCTGTCGGAGAGCACGCTGGCCCATCAGCGGATCGACCTCAAGGGCGCCGACGACGAGCTGAAGGAGCTGGCCGACACCTTCGACGCGATGCTCACCCGGCTGAACGAGGCGTTCCACACCCAGCGCAGGTTCGTCGGCAACGCCTCCCACGAGCTGCGCACGCCGCTGACCATCAACCGGACCGTGCTGGAGATCGCGCTGGCCGATCCGGACGCCTCAGAAGACCTCAAGGCCCTCGGCCGCACGCTGCTGGAGGTCAACGCGCGCAACGAACGGCTCATCGAGGGCCTGCTGCTGCTCGCGCGCAGCGAGCGGGAGCTGAGCGTGCGCAGGCCGGTGGACGTGAAGGACGTCACTGAGACGGCGCTGGAACAGCTCACGCCGATCGCCCGCGAGGCGGGCGTGTCGATCACCACCGAGCTGTCCTCCGCGCCCACGACGGGCGATCCGGTGCTGCTGGAACGCTGCGTGGCCAACCTCGTCGAGAACGCGATCAAATACAACATCAACGAGTCCGGAAAAATCTGGGTACGCACGGGAATGGCGGACGAGGCCCTCGTTGTTCAGGTGGCGAACACGGGGCCGCACGTTCCCGCGTACGAGGTGTCGAGCCTGTTCGAGCCGTTCCGGCGGCTCAACGCCGACCGGGTCGACTCCGCCAAGGGTTCGGGCCTGGGGCTGTCGATCGTGCGCGCGATCGTCGCGGCGCACGGCGGCAACGTGACCGCGGTCCCCCGGGACGGGGGAGGGCTGTTGGTCACCGTGCGGCTGCAGGGGTCCGGCGGGTCGCCCAAGCGGGGCTGACCGGCCCCGAGGGGAGGGCTGACATACGGGGTGGGACGAGCGGGCGGTGCACCTGAGGGCGTATCCGGCGCTTCATCCGGCGGGGGGCGTCTCGTTCGCGCCGTACATGTGGTTGGATGTGCCGTCGAACACGGTGCTGCATGGCGTCAATGCTGTGGTTTCCGCCATATTTGGCTAACTGCTCCCATTGGCGGCGGCTCACACGCGTGAGGGAGGTTCAGTGGTTGTCATCGCGGGGTACCGAAGCACAAATCTCTCGGACCTTTCGGGCACAAAGATGGGGCTCCCGGACGTTATAAGCGCGCGACGGTGCGCAGACAGATAGATGAGGGGGATGGAGAAGGATGGCTACCGACTACGACAGCCCACGGAAGACGGACGACGACCTCAACGAGGACAGCCTCCAGGAGCTTCAGGCTCGCCGTACGGACAAGTCGTCCGGCAGCATCGACATCGACGAGACCGACCTCGCCGAGTCGCTTGAGCTGCCCGGTGCGGACCTGTCCAACGAGGAGCTGTCGCTCCGGGTGATTCCTCGTCAGGCCGACGAGTTCACCTGCGCGCGCTGCTTCCTGGTGCACCACAGGAGCCAGCTCGCCGCCGAGAAGGGCGGGGAGCAGATCTGCCGGGAGTGCGCCGCCTGATCGTCCCGACGGATTTGAGGGAGGCTCCGCAGCGTGACAGACAAAGCGGATCGGCCGTCGAGTGACGACGTCGGCGAGCCCGGCCGGACGCCGGACGAACCCGTGAGCATGCCCGGGTCGTCCGATTCCGTCCAGCCGGGCCCGCCCGATCGACCCGCCGAGTCCACCGGCGAGCGTCCCCGGCACGGCCTGGAGCACGGCTCCGCCGGTGCCGGCGAGTCCCGTGACGACGACCGGGACCCCGCCGCGCGGGACGCGCAGGATGGCGAGCACGACGAGCCGCACGACGAGGTCGCGGTGCTCGTGGGCCGGCTGACCCGGCCCGGCGAGCTGGACCGCGCCGAACGCGGGCGAGTGCTCGGCCGACTGACGGCCGCCCTGGTCACGGCGGGCAGGAAGGCCAAGGAGACCGGCGCGGGCCGCGGCCGGTGGCTGGCCGACGTCTACCTGGCCACGGCGCCCCGGGTCCCCGTACGCGATCTGCGCACACTTGAGGAACACCACTACGGGCTCACCGGCGAGGCCCTGGCCGACGATCTCGTCCGCACCGCGGCGAAGGCCACGACGGCCGTCGGCGCCGTCGGCGGCGCGCTCGCGATGGCCCAGTTCGCCGCCCCTCCGCTGCTGCTGTCCGCGCCCGCCCAGCTGGTCGCTGAGACGCTCGTGGTGGCGGCCATCGAGACCAAGCTCATCGCGGAGCTGCACGAGGTGTACGGCGTGGAGGTGCCCGGCAACGGCGGGCAGCGCGCCCTCGCCTTCGCCATCGCGTGGTCCAAGCAGCGCGGCGTCGACCCCCTCGCGCCCGGCTCGGTCACCCTGGCACTCGGCACCGCGGCCAAGACCGCGCTGCGTAACCGCATGATGCGCACCCTCGGCCGCCATCTGACCACCCTCGGTCCCTTCCTGACCGGCGCGGTCGCGGGCGGCACCCTCAACCACGCCGCCACCAAGCGGCTGGCCACCGCGGTGCGCGACGACCTGCGCAAGCGGGGCGCGCTGCCCGAGGGCGCCTCGGCGGCGCGGCGGGAGATCACCTCCGGCTGAGGTCGTCTCGCGCGTTCCGTGGGTAGGAATGCTGCAGGTCACGCCGTACGCGGCGACCTGCGACGCGGCCGGATTGGGACCCGCCTGAAGCCGGGTTTTATGCCGTTCCTACGCGTTCGTCCGGTAGCCGATCAGAAGCGGTGTGTGTCCTTTTCGTAAGGTGGTCGTAGCCGACCATTGGAGGAAGCGTGCAGGGCCGCAGCTCGTTTCTCATCGTCGCCAACCGCCTGCCCGTCGATCGTGACGGCCACGCGGGATGGCGGCGCAGCCCCGGCGGTCTGGTGACCGCCATCGCCCCGGTGATGCAACGTCGTGACGGCGCGTGGCTGGGCTGGCACGGCGCACCCGACGAGAGCCTGGACCCCTTCGACCACGACGGCATGCACCTCATCCCGGTGCCGCTGTCCGCGGCGGAGGTGGAGCTGTACTACGAGGGCTTCTCCAACGCCACCTTGTGGCCGCTCTACCATGACGTGGTCGCCACACCCGTGTACTCACGGGTGCTGTGGGACGCCTACCGGACGGTCAACGAGCGCTTCGCCCGCGCCGCCGCCGACGCCGCGGCCGACGGCGCCGTGGTGTGGATCCAGGACTACCAGCTCCAGCTCGTGCCCGCGATGCTCCGGAAGCTGCGCCCCGACCTGCGCATCGGCTTCTTCCTGCACATCCCGTTCCCGCCCTCGGAGCTGTTCACCCAGCTCCCCTGGCGCAGGGAGATCCTTGAGGGCCTGCTCGGGGCCGACCTGGTCGGATTCCAGCGGCCCGGCGGCGCCTCCAACTTCATCCGGCTGTGCCGCCGCCAGCTCGGCCTGCAACACCAGAAGCACGAGATCTACCGGGACGGCCGGGTCATCCGCGCCGAGGCGTTCCCCATCTCGGTGGACTTCGGCGAACTGGACAGCCTGGTACGCGAGCCGCACATCGTCGCGCGGGCCAAGGAGATCCGCGCCGAGCTGGGCGACCCCGAGCACGTGCTGCTCGGCGTGGACCGGCTCGACTACACCAAGGGCATCGGGCAGCGGCTCAAGGCGTTCGGCGAACTGCTCGCCGACGGGGCGGTCAACGCGGGCGACGCCGTCTTCGTCCAGATCGCCACCCCGAGCCGGGAGCGCGTCGAGGAGTACCGCAGGCTGCGCAACGACATCGAGCTGCAGGTCGGCAGGATCAACGGCGAGCAGGGCCTGATCGGCCACCAGCCGGTGCAGTACCTGCACCAGTCGTACGAGCGCAACGAACTCGCCGCGCTCTACCTGGCCGCCGACGTCATGGTGGTCACCCCCGTGCGCGACGGGATGAACCTGGTCGCCAAGGAGTACATCGCCTGCCGGCACGACCTGCGCGGGGCGCTGGTGCTCAGTGAGTTCGCCGGGGCCGCCGACGAACTCCGGCAGGCGTTCCTGGTGAACCCCTACGACGTCGACGGCCTCAAACGCGCGATGATCGCCGGGATGCGCTCCACCCCGCACGAGCTGGCCAGGCGGATGCGCTCGCTGCGCCGCCGCGTGGCCACCTACAACGTGGACCGCTGGGCCGGGGAGTTCCTTCAGGCCCTGGAGACGCCCTGAGGCCGGTCCTCACGCCTTGGGCGTGGCGGCCTGGGCGATGGCCTTGGCCTCGCTACGCGCCGACCACGCCCGGTAGCGCCTGGCCGCGGCCCGGGTCGCCACGATCCGGGCCACTTCCATGCCCACCGCGGTCACCACGGCGTAGCCGATCGCCTCGGCCATGCCGATGTCCGGCGAGTCGGGGTCGGCGGGCGGCTTCTTGCCCGTCGCCTTCTGCCAGCCGAACTCGATGGCCTTGCGCGTGGCGAAACCCACGCCCAGCGCGACCAGCCCTCCGATGGCGCGCCACGCCAGATCCGGCTTCTCCGCCTTGTCGGCCATAGCTGCCTTCCCCCTTCCGTATGCGAAAACCCTAGCCCGTCCGGGCAGGTCCCCGGACTACCATAGGGACGCATGACCGAACAGCGATCGCGCTATCCCGCCGTGCCCGAGAAACCTGCTCTCGATGGGCTCGAAGCGGTATGGGTAGCCTGCTGGGAGGCGCAGGGCACCTACCGGTTCGACCGGGCGCGGCCCCGCGAGGAGATCTACTCCATCGACACGCCGCCGCCGACCGTCTCCGGGTCCCTGCACATCGGTCACGTCCTTTCCTACACCCACACCGACATCACCGCCCGCTTCCATCGCATGCGCGGCAAGACCGTGTTCTACCCCATCGGCTGGGACGACAACGGCCTGCCGACCGAGCGGCGGGTGCAGAACCACTTCGGCGTGCGGTGCGACCCGGCCATGCCGTACGACCCCGACTTCGAGCCGCCCGCCAAGCCGGGCAAGACCGAGGTGCCGATCTCGCGGCGCAACTTCGTGGAGCTGTGCCACCGGCTCACCGAGATCGACGAGCAGGCGTTCGAGGAGGTGTGGCGGCGGGTCGGCCTGTCGGTCGACTGGTCGCTGCTCTACACCACCATCGGCGACCACTCCCGGGCGGTGTCCCAGCGCGCCTTCCTGCGCAACCTGGCGCGCGGCGAGGCGTACCTGGCCGAGGCCCCCACGCTGTGGGACGTCACCTTCCGCACCGCCGTCGCCCAGGCCGAGCTGGAGGACCGCGAGCAGAGCGGGGCCTTCCACCGGATCTCCTTCCACCGGCCCGACGGCGGCCGGGTGGAGATCGAGACGACCCGCCCCGAGCTGCTGCCGGCCTGCGTGGCGCTGGTCGCCCATCCCGACGACGAGCGCTACCGGCCGCTGTTCGGCCGGTCGGTGACCACGCCGGTGTTCGGCGTGCAGGTCCCGGTCGTCGCGCACCGCCTGGCCGAGCCGGACAAGGGCTCGGGCATCGCGATGATCTGCACCTTCGGCGACATCACCGACGTCACCTGGTGGCGCGAGCTGGATCTGCCCACCCGCCCGGTGATCGGCTGGGACGGCAGGCTGCTGCCCGAGCCGCCGCAGGGCGTGCCCGCGGGCCCCTACTCGGAGGTCGCGGGCCGCACGGTCGGCGCGGCGCGCGAGCGGATGGTGGCCATGCTCCGCGAGAGCGGCGACCTCACCGGGGAGCCCCGGCCGGTGAAGTTCTACGAGCGCGGCGACCGGCCGCTGGAGATCGTCACCACCCGGCAGTGGTACATCCGCAACGGCGGGCGCGACCCCGAGCTGCGCCGGGCACTGCTCGCCCGGGGAGCCGAGCTGGCCTGGCACCCGCCGCGGATGCGGGTCCGCTACGACAACTGGGTGGAGGGGCTGGCCGGCGACTGGCTGATCTCCCGGCAGCGGTTCTTCGGCGTGCCCATCCCGGTGTGGTACCCCCTCGACGACGCGGGCCACCCGATCCACGACCGGCCGATCCTGCCCGCCGAGGACACCCTGCCGATCGACCCCGCCGACGACGTGCCGCCCGGCTACACCGAGGACCAGCGCGGCAAGGCGGGCGGCTTCACCGGCGACCCCGACGTCATGGACACCTGGGCCACCTCGTCGCTGACGCCGGAGATCGCGGCCCGCTGGGGCGCGGACGACGCGCTGTACCACCAGGTCACGCCGATGGACCTGCGGGCGCAGGCGCACGAGATCATCCGCACCTGGCTGTTCTCCACCGCCGTCAGGTCGCACCTGGAGCACGACCGGCTGCCGTGGTCCAACGCTGCGATCTCCGGCTGGGTGCTCGACCCCGACCGCAAGAAGATGTCCAAGTCCAAGGGCAACGTGGTCACGCCGCTCGCGCTGATCGAGCAGCACGGCGCCGACTCGGTGCGCTACTGGGCCGCGGGCGGCAGGCTCGGCGTGGACACCGCGTACGAGGCGGGACAGCTCAAGATCGGGCGGCGGCTGGCCGTCAAGATCCTCAACGCGTCCAAGTTCGTGCTCGGGTTCGGCGGCGCCACCGACGACCCCATCACCGAGCCGCTGGACCTCTCGATGCTGGCCCGGCTGCGCGGCGTGGTCGAGGAGGCCACCGCCGCCTTCGAGGGGTATGACCACACCCGCGCCCTGGAGGCCGCGGAGCGGTTCTTCTGGGAGTTCTGCGACGACTACCTGGAGCTGGTCAAGAGCCGGGCGTACGGCTCCGACGCGGGAGCCGGGTCCGCCCGTGCCGCGCTGCGCCGGGCGCTCGACGTGCAGTTGCGGTTGTTCGCGCCGTTCATGCCGTTCGTCACCGAGGAGGTCTGGTCCTGGTGGCGTGACGGGTCGGTCCACCGCTCCTACTGGCCGGTCCCCGCCGACACCGGCACCGGCGGTGACCCCGAGGTGCTGGCCGCCGTGGCCGCCGTCCTCGCCCAGGTCCGCAAGGCCAAGTCGGAGGCCAAGCGGTCGATGCGGTCCGAGGTCGCCCGCCTCACCGTCACCGGCCCGGCCGCCGTCCTCGCCCGGCACGCCCAGGACGACCTGTGCGCCGCGGGCAACGTCGAGGAGTTCGTCCTGGACCCGGACTCCGCCCCCGCCGTAGAGGTGATCCTGGCCGCCGACTGACCGGCGTGGGTGCGCCGCCGGGGGCGGGGAGTGAGCAACCTCTCGCCCTCGGTGGCCATCCCGTGCGAAATCCGGCGCGCGTTCCGGTTCCAGACGTGCCAGGCTGTAATGCGTGATCTCCGACCCACGGCGACTGACACGTCTCGTGCCCCCGGTTCTGGCCAAGATGGCGGCGTGGAGCGCGTGTCTCATCCTGCTGGGAGTCGTGGTCCACTACTTCGCGCAGGCCGTCGCGACCCTCCGGTTCGTGGCCCTGCCGGTGGCGATCGCGCTGCTGCTGGCGGCGCTGCTGTTCCCCATCACCAAGCGGCTGCGCAAGGCCGGGCTGCGGCCCATCTGGGCCACCTGGGCGACCATGCTGCTCGCCTTCGCCATCCTCGTCGGCACCGGCTGGATCGTCGGTGCCCGGGCCAACGAGGAGTTCCCCCGCCTGGTCGCCCAGCTCAAGAAGTCGGTCGAGGAGGTCCAGGAGTGGCTGATCACCGGGCCGCTGCACCTCCAGCAGGCGCAGATCCAGAAGTGGGTCGACCAGATCACCGACCTGATCACCACGCAGCAGGCGGTGATCGGCAACACCGTGCTGACCGGCGCGACGGTGGCCGTCGAGGTGCTGGCGTCCCTGGTGCTGCTGCTGTTCGTGACGTTCTTCCTGCTCAAGGACGGTGACCGGATCTGGGCGTGGGTGCTGCGTGGCTTCGGCGGCGTCGCCCCGCGCGTGGACCGGGCGGGCAGGGCCGCCTGGGAGACCCTTTCCCAGTACGTCCAGGGCACGGTGGCGGTGGCCGCCGTCCACGGCGTCATCATGGGCATCGTGCTCGCCGGGATGGGAGTGCCGCTCTGGGCGCCGCTGGCGGTGCTCATCTTCTTCGCCAGCTTCATCCCGATCGTCGGCATCTTCATCGCGGGCGGCCTGGCCACGCTGGTCACCCTGGGCTCGCAGGGGCCCCTCCTGGCCCTGGTCTTCGTCGGCATCCTGGTCGTGGAGCAGCAACTGGAAAACCACGTGCTGCAGCCGCTGATCGTCGGCCGGGCGGTCAACTTCCACCCGCTGGCCGTGATCCTGGTGCTGGCCGTCGGCGGTGTGCTGGCCGGGATCACCGGCGCGGCGGTGGCCGTGCCGATCGCCGCGGTGATCTACCGGGCGCTGCCCGAGCTGCGCGGCGACCCGCCCGCCGAGCTCCCGCCCCCTTCCGCGAGCCGTACCGAACCGGCCACCGAACCGGCCACCGAACCGGCCGGGGAGCCCCCGGCTGAGCCCGCCGACGCGGCCCCTGGCGACGGCGGCGAGCCCCCGCCGAAGGAGCCCGCGGGCGGCGGAAGACACGACAACGGCCAGGAGTAGCCCGAGCGAGTGCCCGGTGCCGGTAGTGTTCCGCAGCGTGACCCGTTCCATGGTGAAGAGCGTCCCGCGTGAGGCCGCCGCATGATCGGTGTGCTGATCAAGCGGCTGGACCAGGGCCTGCCCGTGCCGTCCTACGCCCGTCCCGGCGACGCCGGCGCCGACCTGTACGCCGCGCACGACGTCGAGCTGCAACCGGGGGAGCGGGCGGTGATCGGCACCGGCCTGGCCATCGCGCTGCCCGAGGGTTACGCGGCGTTCGTCCACCCCCGCTCGGGGCTGGCCGCCAGGCACGGTGTCGCGATGGTCAACGGGCCAGGGACCATCGACGCGGGATACCGTGGCGAGATACGCGTGACACTGCTCAACACCGACGCCAAGGAGCCAGTGCTGCTGCGGCGCGGTGACCGCATCGCCCAGCTCGTCTTCCAGCGGGTGGAGCGGGCGGATTTCCAGGAGGTCGAGCGGTTGCCCGAGTCGGTGCGGGGCACCGGGGGATTCGGGTCGACCGGTCGCTGAAACGTTTGCGAGGAGCGTGAGGAAAGTGTTCCGACGTCGCCGCCGTCATGCGGAGCCGGAGGCGGACGCCGCCGCTCCGGCCCCGGCGCCCGCACCGGCCAGGGAGTCCGGGCCGTGGGACGCCGACGAGTCCTACCCCGAGCGCGGCCGGGTCGATCTCGGCGGCCTGCTGCTGCCGGTCATCGAGGGCTCCGACATCAGGCTGATCGCCCCGGCCGAGCAGATCGTCGGCGTCGCCGTCCTGGTGGACGAGAGCGCGCTGCAACTGCACGTCCTGGCCGCGCCCAGATCCTCGGGCCTGTGGGACGAGGTGCGCGCCGAGCTGGCCGAGGGCGTCAAGAAGGCGGGCGGCACCACCGAGGAGCGCGAGGGCTCCTTCGGGACCGAGCTGATCGGCCGGATCCCGGTCGAGGGACAGGACGCCCAGACGGTCCGCTACGTCGGCGTGGACGGCCCCCGCTGGCTGCTGCACGCCGTGTTCAGCGGGCGCGCGGCGACCGACGAGGCCGCCGCCGAGCCGCTGGAGGTGGTCGTCCGTGACGTCGTCGTGGTCCGCGGCGAGGGGCCGATGGCGCCCAAGGACACCATCGAGCTGCGGCAGCCGCCGGAGACCCATCCGGCGGGCGACGACGCCGAGGGCGAAGGCCCCGACCTCGATCCGTTCCGGCGCGGTCCCGAGATCACCGAGACCCGCTGACGACGGCCCGTTCCGGACGACCCTGCCGCCCGCATACCATCGCATAGGCTGATTCAGCATGGTTGAGAGGATGAGAGGCCGTGAGTGCGGCAGAACCCCACAAACCCAGGGGACTTCGCGGGTTCTTTCGGCGGCTGACGACGAGTCAGGCCGAGCTTGAGGCCGAGGAGCTTCAGGAAGACCTCGACCGGCACGGCGCGACGCCGATCGTCAGGTGTCGCGGGCGGCGCAGGTTCTGCGTTGCCGGTACGCTACGGACGGTGACCTTGCGTCCGCGCGGTGGCGCTCCAGCACTGGAGGCCGAGCTCTATGACGGTTCCGACGTGATCGACCTGGTCTGGCTGGGCCGGCGGAAGATCGCCGGGATCGAGCCGGGCCGCATGCTCCGCGCGGAAGGGCTCGTCAGCCTGCAGGATGGGCGCAAGGTGATGTTCAACCCCAGATACGAGCTTCGCCCTGCGGGCGGCGCGTGACCTTGGAGTGGTGAGCGACACGATGAGTACGGCCGAGGCGACCTCCGGTGGCACCGCGTACGAGACGGTGGAGGCGGCGGTCCGCGCTCAGCTCGCCAAGGCGCTGGGCGGCAAGCGCGGCATCGTGGAGGCGGCGCTGCCGACCATCGCCTTCACCGTGAGCTGGATCCTCTCGGAGGATCTGCGGACCTCGCTCATCGTCAGCATCGCGCTCGCGGTGCTGCTGCTGGCGGTGCGGATCGTGCAGCGGTCCACCCCGCAGTTCGTGATCAACAGCCTGATCGGCATCGCCATCGGCGCGTTCTTCGCCGCCCGCACCGGAGAGGCCAAGGACTACTACCTTCCCGGCATCCTCTACAACGGCGGCTACGCGGCGGCCATGCTGCTGTCGGTGGTCACCCGCTGGCCGCTGGTCGGCTTCATGATCGGCTCGGTCACCGGCGACCCGACCGGCTGGCGCAAGGACCCGGGCATCGTCCGGCTGTGCTCCAAGCTGACCTGGCTGCTGATGATCCCCTGCCTGGTCCGGGTGATTGTGCAGCTTCCCATCTACCTCATCTGGGGCAACGACGGCGTGGCCGCGATGGGGGTGGCCAAGATCGCGCTGGGCTGGCCGCTCCAGGTGGCCGCGCTGGGCGCGATGGTGCTGGTCCTGGCCAGGGGACGCACGCCCATCCAGCCCGCGTCCCCCCTCGGGCCCCTGAAGGACGAGAAGCCCGCCTGATCGGCCGATCGGCCGATCAGTGCGGCGCCAGGAGCTGGGCCAGCTCCTGCTCGACCTCCTGGGAGGCCACGAACAACAGCTCGTCGCCGGCCTCCAGCGGGTCGTCCGCGCTCGGCACCAGCACCCGGCCCTCGCGCAGGATGGCCACCAGCGCCGAGTCGGCCGGCCAGGGCACCGAGCCGGAGCGCTGCCCGACCACCGGGGCGTCGTCGGGCAGGGTCAGCTCGACCAGGTTGGCCTGCCCCTGCCGGAACGTCATCAGCCGGACCAGATCGCCGACACTGACCGCCTCCTCGACCAGGGCGGAGAGCAGCCGCGGCGTGGACACCGCGACGTCCACCCCCCACGACTCGTTGAACAGCCACTCGTTCTTCGGGTGGTTGATCCTGGCGACCACGCGCGGCACGCCGTACTCGGTCTTGGCCAGCAGCGAGACCACCAGGTTGACCTTGTCGTCGCCGCTGGCCGCGATCACCACATGGCAGTTGTTGAGCCCGGCCTCGTCCAGTGAGGAGATCTCGCAGGCGTCGGCGAGCAGCCACTCGGCCCGCGGCACACTGTCGATCTTGATGGCCTTGGGGTCGTTGTCCACGAGCAGCACCTCGTGGCCGTTCTCCAGCAGCTCCGCCGCGATGGACCGGCCCACCGCCCCGGCGCCCGCGATGGCCACGCGCATCAGTGCTCTCCCTCTGGTGCGCCGGCGAGCACCTTGTTGATCCGGTCCATGTCGTTCTCCGCGGCCAGCACGTGCAGGATGTCGCCCTCCTGGACGACGGTGTCGGCCTTGGGCAGCAGTGCCTCGCCCATCCGGTTGACGAAGGCCAGCCGGACGCCGGTGGCCTCCTCCACGGCCGCCGCGCGGGTGCCGATCCAGCCGGGGTTGCAGGCGACCTCGGCGAGCACGATCGTGCCGGTCGGGTCGCGCCACAACGGCTCGGCGCCCTCGGGCAGGATGCGCCGCAGGATCTGGTCGGCGGTCCAGCGCACGGTGGCCACCGTGGGGATGCCCAGCCGCTGGTAGACCTCGGCCCTGCGCGGGTCGTAGATGCGGGCCACGACGTTCTCCACGCCGAAGGTCTCGCGCGCCACCCGGGCGGAGATGATGTTGGAGTTGTCTCCGCTGCTGACCGCGACATAGGCCCCGGCCGTGCCGATCCCGGCCTCGGCGAGGACGTCGCGGTCGAAGCCGATGCCGGTCACCCGCCGGCCGCGAAAGCCCGCGCGCAACCTCCGGAACGCCTGCGGGTCCCGGTCGACGATGGCGACGGAGTGTCCGTTGTCTTCGAGGATGTGGGCGAGGGTGGAGCCCACCCGCCCGCATCCCATGATCACGATGTGCATTCTCCCCCGCCGCTGGCTCGATTGAGGCGGACCGATTCGTGCCTCTGACAAGTATGGACCGTCCGGGGAGCGGCGCGGCAGTGCCGGGAGCCCGCCGTCCGGCCGAGAACCCGCCCACCTCGCGGCCTGCCGGTCAACCTGCCGGTCAGCCGGTCCGGCTACCATCGTCAGGCGTGTCTAAAGTGACCGATGCCGCCAAGCGGCTCCTCGTCGGCCGGGCGCTGCGCAGCACCCAGCTGCACGAGCAGTTGCTGCCCAAACGCATCGCGCTGCCGGTGTTCGCGAGCGACCCCCTGTCGTCGGTCGCGTACGCCCCCCTGGAGATCCTGGTCGCGCTCTCGGTCGGCGGCGCCGTGGCCTACCTGTACTCTCCCTGGATCGCCGCGGCCATCGTCGTGCTGATGTTCACGGTGGTCGCCTCCTACCGCCAGACCGTGCACGCCTACCCGAGCGGCGGCGGCGACTACGAGGTCGCCATGACCAACCTCGGCCCGAACGCGGGCATCACCGTCGCCAGCGCGCTGCTGGTGGACTACGTGCTGACGGTGGCGGTGTCGGTCTCCTCCGGCGTGGACAACATCGGGTCGGCCATCCCGTTCGTGGCCGAGCACAAGGTCGCCATCGCCATCGCCATGGTGACCCTGCTGACGGTGATGAACCTGCGCGGCATCCGTGAGTCCGGGACGTTCTTCGCCATCCCCACCTACGCCTTCGTCATCGGCGTGCTCGGCATGATCGCCTGGGGCCTGCTGCAGATCGGCGTGCTCGGCGAGGAACTGCGCGCGCCCAGCGCCGACTACACCGTGGTCCCCGAGCAGACCGGCCCCCTGGCCGGGCTGGCGCTCGCGTTCATGCTGCTGCGCGCCTTCTCCAACGGCTGCGCCGCGCTGACCGGCGTCGAGGCGATCAGCAACGGCGTACCGGCGTTCCGCAAGCCCAAGAGCCGCAACGCGGCCACCACGCTGCTGATGATGGGCCTCATCGCGGTGTCGATGTTCGCGGGCGTGGTGGCGCTCGCGCTGGCCTCCGGCGTCAAGGCGGCCGAGAACCCTCCGACCCACCTGCTCATCGACGGCAGGCCCGCCGGTCCCGGGTACACCAACGACCCGATCCTGCCCTCGGTGGCCTCGGCCGTCTTCGGGCCGGGCTCGCCCGGGTTCATCTACATCAGCGCGATCACCGCGCTGGTCCTCTTCCTGGCCGCCAACACCGCCTTCAACGGCTTCCCGGTGCTCGGCTCCATCCTCGCCCAGGACCGCTTCCTGCCCCGGCAGCTCCACACCCGGGGCGACCGGCTGGCGTTCTCCAACGGGATCATCCTGCTCGCCGCCTTCGCCTGCCTGCTGATCTTCGTCTTCGACGCGAACCCGAGCGCGCTGGTCCACCTGTACATCGTCGGCGTGTTCGTGTCGTTCACGCTCAGCCAGACCGGCATGGTCATCCACTGGACCCGCCTGCTGCGCACCGAGACCGAGCTGCCCGCGCGGCGGCGCATGCAGCGCTCCCGGCTCATCAACGGCTTCGGCGCCATCCTGACCGGGCTGGTGCTGGTGGTCGTGCTGATCACCAAGTTCATGCTGGGCGCGTGGATCGTGGTGCTCGCGATGCCGGTGCTGTTCGGGATCATGAAGAGCATCCGCACCCACTACGACCACGTCACCCAGGAGCTCGCGCTGCCCGCCGAGGGCGAGGTGACCGAGCAGACCCTGCCCGCCCGCAACCACGTGATCGTGCTGATCTCCAAGATCCACAAGCCCACGCTGCGGGCCGTCGCCTACGCCCGCGCCACCCGGCCCAGCTCGCTGGAGGCGGTCACGGTGGCCGTGGACGCCCGCGAGTCCGAGGCCCTGGCCGAGGAGTGGGAACGGCTCGGTGTGCCGGTGCCACTGAAGATCCTCGACTCGCCGTACCGGGAGATCACCCGGCCCATCCTCCAGTACGTCAAGGACCTCCGCCGCCGTTCGCCCCGCGACGTGGTGACCGTCTATATTCCCGAATACGTCGTCGGCCACTGGTGGGAGCACGTCCTGCACAACCAGAGCGCGCTGCGGCTGAAGGGCCGGCTGCTGTTCATGCCGGGCGTCATGGTGACCAGCGTCCCCTGGCAACTGCACTCCTCACTGCGCCTCAAGGGCAGGCCGGAGCCCTTCGCCGCCGGCGCGGTGCGCCGCCCCTGGGACGGGCCGTCCCGCGATGAGCAACCGGGATCGTGATGGAAGAACTTCTGGACGTGAAGGTCGAACGTGTGGCGCACGGCGGCTGGTGCGTGGGGCGGCACGAGGGCCGGGTCGTGTTCGTACGGCACGCGCTGCCCGGCGAGCGGGTGCGCGCCCGGGTGACCGAGGAGACCTCGCGCTTCCTGCGGGCCGACGCCGTGGAAATCGTCGAGCCCTCGCCCGACCGGGTGACCCCGCCCTGCCCCTACGCCGGTCCCGGCCGCTGCGGCGGGTGCGACTGGCAGCACGCCGCGCTGCCCGCGCAGCGCCTGCTGAAGGCGGCGGTGGTCGCCGAACAGCTCAAGCGGCTCGCCGGGATCGAGCGCGAGGTCGTCGTGGAGGAGGTGCCCGGCGCGCCCGGCGGCCTCGGCTGGCGCACCCGTGTGCGGTTCGCGGTACGCCAGGACGGCGTGGCGGGGCTGCGCAGGCACCGCTCCCACACGGTCGAGCCGGTGGACGCGTGCCTGATCACGCACCCCGAGGCGGAGGCCGCCGGGGTGGAGACCAAGTCCTGGCGCGGCGCGTCGGCCGTGGAGGTGATCGCCTCCTCGGCCGGAGACCGCGCCGTGGTGGTCACCCCGAAGGGCCGCAGGGGCGTCGCCGTACCGGATCTCGACGCGCCCGCGGCGGTGCTGGTGGACCACGGCCGGGGCCGTACCGAGGCCGTCAGGGGCCGGGGCGGCGTCCGTGAGCGGGCCGGTGGGCGAGAGTTCGAGGTGACCGGCAGCGGGTTCTGGCAGGTGCACCCGGGGGCCGCGGACGCGCTGTCCGAGGCGGTCCTGGGCTTCGCCGCCGCGCGGCCCGGCGAGCGCGTCATCGACCTGTACTGCGGCGCGGGCCTGTTCACCGCCGCGCTGGCCGAGGCGGTCGGCCACGAGGGCGCGGTGACGGGCGTGGAGTCCGACGCCGCCGCAGTCCGCGACGCCCGCCGCAACCTGCGCGACCTCCCCCAGGTCCGGATCGAGCGGGCGAACGTGGACCACGCCCTCGGCAAGATGGACGCGGCCGACCTCGTGGTGGCCGATCCGCCGCGCACCGGGCTGGGCCAGGGCGTGACCGGCGGCATCGCCGCGCTGTCGCCCGCCCGGATCGTCTACGTCTCCTGCGACCCCGCCACCCTGGCCAGGGACATCGCGCTGTTCGGCGGCCTCGGCTACGAACTGGCCGGCCTGCGCGCCTTCGACGCCTTCCCGATGACCCACCACGTCGAGTGCGTGGCGCACCTGACCCGCCGGTAGCACCCCGCGCCGCAGGTCAGCGCAGGGCGTGGGCCAGGACCCTGGCGACGTCGAGGGCGGGGCGGGCGCCGCGGACCGACAGCCAGGCGAGGTCTCTGCGGCGCGCGTAACCGGCGAGCTTCCTGGCGTCCATGAGGGTGAGGTCGGCGGTCTCGCGCAGCACGGGAGTCAGCCCGATGCGCCGCCAGGCGTCCTCTCCTGCGGGCAGGCCGAACGCGGTGGCGATCTGGGCCTGGGCCAGGCGGATCGAGGCGGCGAGCGCGCGCAGGTGCTCCCCGCCCGGCCGCGGGCGGAACGGCACCAGTAGGTCGACCGTGTCGACCGGGCCGGACGCGGCGAGCAGCCGCTGGTCGGCCGCCGACAGCCCGGTGGCGGTCAGGCGCAGCGAGAACCCGACGGTCAGCCGTCGTCCCGCACCGGCCGCCTCGCGCTTGAGCGCGGCCAGCGCCCGCGCCCGGCGGGCGGCGACCTTCCCGTCCTCGTCATCGCCGCCGTCGATCTCGAAGTCGAGATGGGTGGCGTCGAGGGTGTCCACGACCCGCCGGTACGCGGCGGTGAGGTCGGCCACCCGCGGGCAGGTGAGGGCGGGCTCGGGGCCGCCGGGGCCGCCGAGGGAGGGCGCGGCGTCGCCGCCCAGCGCCCTGACCCGCGCGAGCGCGTCGGCCACCGGGGCGTCGCCGAGGTCGCGTACGCCGCCCCAGCGCGGCAGGCACCGATCGGCCCCGCCCGTGGTGAGGTGGCCGAGGGCGAACCACCGCGCGCCCGAGCGCCGCATCACCGCGGACAGGCCGAGCCCCGGGTAACGGGCGGTGTCCACGAACACCACGAATCCTTCTGGGCCGGTGCGGATCGGCTGCACGACCAGCCTGCGGGGCCGCTCCATGCCGGTCACCTCAGCGGCCGAGGTGACCGGGAGGCCCCCCGCCCCGAAGGGCCCGAGACCGGCGGCGGCGCGCGGGCCGGGCAGCAGCGCGAGAACCGCGCCGGTGGTCGCGAAGAGCAGCACGAACGCCAGGGCGACCACGGGCCGCGGCGGGGTGCCCGGCAGCCGCTCCCTCATCAACGTGCTCTCCTTCCGGCATGCGACGGTCGCCGCATGTGCCCGAGCGGCTACCCTGTGTACCAAGGTCGAAGGTTAGCAAGTACTCGTACGGGTACGGGGGTCACTCCATGGATACGGTCCATTTGCACGGATAATCGACGTATGAAATTGAGGATCTTCGTCGAACCGCAGCAGGGCGCCACCTACGACGACCAGCTCCAGGTCGCCAGGGCCGCCGAGCGGCTGGGATTCGATGCCTTCTTCCGTTCCGACCACTATCTGGTCATGGGCGACACCGACCCGCTGCCCGGGCCGACCGACTCGTGGGTGACGCTCGCCGGCCTGGCCCGGGAGACGTCCACGATCAGGCTCGGCACGCTCGTCAGCTCGGCGACGTTCCGGCTGCCCGGCGTGCTGGCGATCAGTGTCGCGCAGGTCGACCAGATGAGCGGCGGGCGGGTGGAGCTGGGGCTCGGCACCGGCTGGTACGACCCGGAGCACACCGCCTACGGCATCCCGTTCCCGCCGTTCGGCGAGCGCTTCGCCAAGCTGGAGGAGCAGCTGGAGATCGTGACCGGCCTGTGGGGCACGCCGGTCGGCGAGTCCTACTCCTTCGACGGCAGCCACTACCGGCTGGCCGACTCGCCCGCGCTGCCCAAGCCGGTGCAGAACCCGCGCCCGCCGATCATCGTCGGCGGGCTGGGCCCGCGCAGGACGCCACGGCTGGCCGCCGCGTTCGCCGACGAGTTCAACGTCCCCTTCGCCGTGCTCGACGACACCAAGGCCGCCTATGACCGCGTGACGGCGGCGTGTGAGGAGGCCGGCCGGGATCGGCTGATCTACTCCGCCGCCCAGGTGGTGTGCTGCGGCAAGGACGAGCGGGAGGTCGAGCGCCGGGCCGCCGCCATCGGGCGCGAGGTGGGCGAGCTGCGCACGAACGGCCTGGCCGGCACGCCGGAGGAGCTGGTCGAGAAGATCGGCGGGTTCGCCGGCGCCGGGTGCGAGCGGATCTACCTCCAGGTGCTCGACATGGCCGACCTGGACCACCTGGAGCTGATCGCGTCGGACGTCCTGCCGCACGTGTGACGCCTGGAAGGCCGGTACGGAACGCCGTACCGGCCTTTCACCACGAATCACCCGAAACGCTGATATCCCGGGCCATACCGGGTCTTATGCGGTCGCGGGGCCTCCGCACGGTACGCCAGACTGTCCAGCGTGCTGCTCACGATCTCGACCACCGCGCCCCCGGCCACCGACCTCGGATTCCTGCTGCACAAGCATCCCGACCGGGTGCAGGAGTTCGGGCAGTCCTTCGGCACCGCGCTGGTGTTCTACCCCGAGGCGGACGAGGAGCGCTGCACTGCCGCGTTGATGCTGGACGTCGACCCGGTGCGCCTGGCGCGCACGCGCGGCCGTACCTCGCCGGACTTCTCGCTCGGCCAGTACGTCAACGACCGGCCGTACGCGGCCTCCTCGCTGCTCGCCGTCGCCCTCGGCGACGTCTTCCGCACCGCCCGCGCGGGCCGCTGCGACGCCCGCCCCGAGGCCGCGGCCCGGCCGCTGCCGCTCACGATCACGCTGCCCGCGCTGCCCTGCCGCGGCGGGCCCGAACTGGCCCGGAGCCTGTTCGAGCCGCTGGGCTGGCGGGTCGAGGCGCAGGCCGTGCCGCTGGACCCGGCCTTTCCCGAGTGGGGCGACTCCCGCTACGTGCGGCTGGTCCTGCACGGCGAGGTACGGCTGGCCGACGCCCTGAACCACCTGTACGTCCTGCTCCCGGTCCTGGACGACGCCAAGCACTACTGGATCGCCGCCGACGAGGTGGACAAGCTGATCCGCGCGGGGGAGGGCTGGCTGGCCGGGCACCCCGAACGCGCCCTGATCGCCCGCCGCTACCTGGGCAGGCGCCGGGCGCTCCAGCGCACCGCCCTGGCCAGGCTCGCCGAACTCGGCGACGAGGTCGAGGAGACCCTGGCCCCGCCCGTCGAGGAGGAGGCCGAGCCCCAGCCGCCCGGCGAAGAGCCGCCACCCGTCAGGCCGCTCAGCGCGCTGCGCAGGGAGGCGGTCCTCGCCGCGCTCACGGACGTCGGCGCGCGCAGCGTGGCCGACCTCGGCTGCGGCTCCGGCGCGCTGGTCGCCGACCTGCTCAAGCGGCCGGAGTTCGGCAGGATCGCGGCCATGGACGTGTCGGCCCACGCCCTCATGGTGGCCCGGCGCCGGCTCGGCCTGGACCGCATGCCCGACGCCCAGCGCGGCCGGCTGGAGCTGTTCCAGGGCGCGCTCACCTACACGGACGACCGGATCGCCGGTTTCGACGCGGCGGTGCTCATGGAGGTCATCGAGCACGTCGACCCGCCCAGGCTGGCCGCGCTGGAACGGGTCGTGCTCGGCCAGGCCCGCCCCGGGCACGTGATCGTGACCACGCCCAACGCCGAGTACAACGTCCGCTACGAGTGGCTGACCGGGCACCGCCACAGCGACCACCGCTTCGAATGGAGCCGCGCGGAGTTCGCCGTCTGGGCGCGCGCCGCCGCCGAGCGGTACGGCTACGACATCACGTTCCGGCCGGTCGGCGAGCCGGACCCCGAGGTGGGGCCGCCGACCCAGATGGTGATCTTCGCCCGGGCGGGGCGCGAGCAGGAGGGGGTGCGTTGATGAGCGCCGAGGTGAGTGTTCCGGAGCTGTCGCTCGTGGTGCTGGTCGGGGTGTCGGGCAGTGGCAAGTCCACGTTCGCCGCCCGCCACTTCGCGCCGACCGAGGTGATCTCCTCCGACTTCTGCCGGGGCCTGGTCTCCGACGACGAGAACGACCAGTCCGCCAGCCGCGACGCCTTCGACGTGCTGCGCTACATCGCCGCCACCCGGCTGCGCCGTGGCCTGCTCACCGTGGTGGACGCCACCAGCGTGCAGCGCAACGACCGCAGATCGCTGATCGAACTGGCCAAGGCGCACGACGTACTGGTGGACGCGATCGTCCTGGACGTGCCCGAGGAGGTCGCGGCCGAGCGCAACGAGGCCAGGCCGGAGCGCGACTTCGGCCGCCACGTCATCGTGCGGCAGCGCAAGGAGCTGCGCCGATCGATGAACGGCCTCGCCAAGGAGGGCT
This sequence comes from Spongiactinospora rosea, assembly GCF_003315795.1. Taxonomy (GTDB): domain Bacteria; phylum Actinomycetota; class Actinomycetes; order Streptosporangiales; family Streptosporangiaceae; genus Spongiactinospora; species Spongiactinospora rosea. The sequence goes on along the minus strand of NZ_QMEY01000004.1, from coordinate 214,811 downwards.
TCCGGCGGGTGCACGTACTGCACGGCGTGGCCGAGATCGACGCCGCCACGGTGACCCGCGAGACGGCCTGGACCGACAAACGGCACCTCACCGGACCTTTCGACATCATCGGCGACGTCCACGGCTGCCGATCGGAGCTGGAGACGCTGCTCGGCACGCTCGGCTGGGAGATCGAGCGGTCCGGCGGGCGGGCGGTGGGCGCGCGCCACCCCGAGGGCCGCACCGCGGTGTTCGTCGGGGACCTGGTGGACCGCGGCCCGGACACGCCGGGCGTGCTGCGCCTGGTGATGGGCATGGTCGCGGCCGGTACCGCGCTCTGCGTGTCCGGCAACCACGAGCAGAAGCTGTCCCGGGCGCTGGCCGGGCGCAAGGTCAAGGTCGCGCACGGGCTGGAGGAGTCACTGACGCAGCTCGGCGCCGAGCCGCCGGAGTTCGTCGCGGAGGCCGCGCGGTTCACCGACGGCCTGATCAGCCACTACCAGTTGGACGGCGGGCGGCTGGTGGTGGCGCACGCCGGGCTCAAGGAGCCCTACCATGGGCGGGCGTCCGGCCGGGTGCGCTCCTTCGCCCTGTACGGCGACACCACCGGCGAGACCGACGAGTACGGCCTCCCGGTTCGCTACCCCTGGGCCGAGGAGTACCGCGGGCGGGCCATGGTCGTCTACGGCCACACCCCGGTGCCGAAGACCGAGTGGGTCAACAACACCATCTGCCTGGACACCGGGTGCGTGTTCGGCGGGCGGCTGACCGCGCTGCGCTACCCGTCGCGGGAGGTGGTCTCGGTGCCCGCCGAGCGGGTCTGGTACGAGCCGGTCCGCCCGCTCGGCGGCTCGGGCCGCCGTGACCCCGGCGTGCTCGCCATCGGCGACGTGACCGGCACCCGGTACGTCGAGTCCCGGTACGGCGGGCGGCTCAAGATCTTCGAGGAGAACTCCGCCGCCGCCCTGGAGGTGATGAGCCGGTTCGCCATCGATCCCCGCTGGCTGGTGTACCTGCCGGCGACCATGGCCCCGGGCGAGACCTCCGCCAGGGACGGCTACCTGGAGCACCCGGACGAGGCGTTCGCGGAGTTCCAGGCCGCGGGCGTCGGCGAGGTGATCTGCGAGGAGAAGCACATGGGCTCGCGCGCCGTCGCCGTGCTGGCCCGCACGCCGGAGGCCGCCGCGGCGCGGTTCGGCGTGGACGACGGCACGACCGGCGTGGTCTACACGCGCACCGGCCGCCCGTTCTTCTCCGACCCCGTGCTGATGGACGAGCTGGTCACGCGGCTGCGCGCGGATCTCGCGCCGCTGTGGGAGACGCTGGGCGACTGGGTGGTCCTGGACTGCGAGCTGCTGCCCTGGTCGGCCAAGGCGGGCGGGCTGATCCGCGAGCAGTACGCGTCGGTCGGCGCGGCGGCGGGCGCCGCGCTGCCGGAGGCGGTCGCGGCCCTGACGGCGGCGGCCGGGCGCGGCCTGGATGTGGGCACGCCGCTGGACCGCGCCCGGCGCCGTCAGGCCAACGCTGCCCTGTTCCGTGACGCCTATGCCCGCTACTGCGGCCCGGTGGACGGCCTGTCCGGCGTACGTCTGGCGCCCTTCCATATCCTGGCCTGCGAGGGACGCGTCCCCGCCGTGGAGGAGCCGCACGCCTGGCACCTGGCGCTGCTGGCCCGCGCCGAGTCCGAACTGATCGCGCCGACCAGGCACGTGGTCGTCGATCTCGCGGCCGAGGAGTCCCGCGCCGCGGCGACGCGGTGGTGGACGGAGCTGACCGAGGCGGGCGGCGAGGGCATGGTCGTCAAACCGGCGTCCTTCACGCGGGGGAGGGTCCAGCCGGGCGTGAAGGTGCGCGGCCGGGAGTACCTGCGGATCGTCTACGGGCCCGACTACACCGAGAGCCTGGACCTGCTGCGCGGGCGGTTCCTGGGCCGCAAGCGCTCGCTCGCGCTGCGCGAGCACGCGCTCGGCCTGGAGGCGCTGCACCGGCTGGCCGAGGGCGAGCCGCTGTGGCGGGTGCACGAGCCGGTGTTCGCCGTGCTGGCGCTGGAGAGCGAGCCGGTCGATCCGCGATTGTAGCGATATGTGAATGATCGTGTGCGTTGGGTAGGTATCCCATGTCGCCGGCCTGGACCGTTACGGCGGCGTACTCCGGGTAAGGAACGGCATGGGAACCACACCTACGGCGCGCACCCACGAGGAACATCTCGGGCACATCGTCTTCATCACGGCCGCCGCCGCCATCGGCGGGTTCCTCTTCGGCTACGACAGCGCGGTGATCAACGGGGCGGTCACCGGCATCCAGCGGCACTTCCAGGTCGGCCCCGTGGAGACCGGGACGACGGTGGCCGCGGCGCTGCTCGGCTCCGCGGCCGGGGCGTGGTTCGCCGGACGGCTGGCCGACCGCCTCGGACGTACCAGGACCATGCAGATCGCCGCCACCGTGTTCGCGGTCAGCTCGATCGGGCAGGCCCTGCCGTTCGCCATCTGGGACCTCGCGATCTGGCGGGTCGTGGCCGGCATCGCCATCGGGATGGCCTCGGTCACCGGCCCCGCCTACATCGCCGAGGTCGCGCCGCCCGCCTACCGAGGCAGGCTCGGTTCCTTCCAGCAACTGGCGATCGTGCTCGGCATCGCGACCTCCCAGCTCGTCAACTACGTCATCGCCCAGCTCGCCGGCGGCGACGTCAACAACCCGCTCGGCCCCTTGCAGGCGTGGCAGTGGATGCTGGGGGCCTGCCTGATCCCCGCGCTGCTCTTCCTGCTGTTCGCGACCATCATCCCCGAGTCGCCGCGGTTCCTCGTGGCGGTGGGCAGGACCACCGAGGCCCACCGGGTGCTTCGCGAGGTCGAAGGCGAGGACGTCGACGTGGAGGCTCGGGTGGGGGAGATCCGCTCGGTGCTGCAGAGCGAGCGCAAGACCACCATGCGCGACCTGCGCGGGCCGAAGTTCGGGCTGCAGGGCATCGTCTGGGTCGGCATTCTGCTGTCGATGTTCCAGCAGTTCGTGGGCATCAACGTGATCTTCTACTACTCGTCGGCGCTGTGGCAGTCGGTGGGCATCGAGCAGTCCCAGTCGCTGCTGATCAGCTTCTCCACCTCGATCATCAACATCGTCGGCACCTTCATCGCCATCGCCCTGGTGGACCGGCTCGGGCGCAGGCCGCTGCTGATGACCGGTTCGGTGGGCATGGCGGTGGCCCTCGCCACGGCGGCGTGGGCGTTCAGCGCGGCCGGCGGCGCCGGGGAGGACGTCGCGCTGCCCCCGTTGCAGGGCATGGTCGCGCTCATCGCGGCGCACGTCTTCGTGCTGTTCTTCGCCCTGTCATGGGGTGTGGTGGTCTGGGTACTGCTGGGCGAGATGTTCCCCAACCGCATCCGCGCGACCGCGCTGTCGGTCGCGGCGGCGGCCCAGTGGATCTCCAACTGGCTGATCACCGTGACCTTCCCCAGCCTGTCGGAGTGGAACCTTTCCGGGGCCTACGTCGGATACGCCACGTTCGCCGTGCTGTCGTTCCTGTTCGTGCTGTTCTTCGTGCGGGAGACCAAGGGCCGCAGGCTGGAGGAGATGGGCTGAGCCGTACGGCCCCTTGGTCACCGGCGGTGATGGTGGTGGCGGGCGATGCCGGCGCCCATGAACGCGATCATCGCGATCATCATGATCAGCGGCGCCCCCAGGCCGCCGGCGAGCAGGACGAGGGCGAACAGAATGACGAACGGGGCCACGGGCGGGCCCCCGCGTCCGCGGCGCATGCGCGGCGGGCCGTACATCCCGCGCCAGGGGCCGTGCCCATGTCCGTGCCCATGTCCGTGCCCGTACCCGTGCCCATGCCCGTGTCCGTGCCATGGTGTGCCGGGCTGCCATGGTCCGGGCCAGGGGCCCTGGTCGTCGCGGGGCTGCGGCTGGGCGCGGCCGGCCGGAGCCGGGAGGTCTTCGGCGATCTTGGCCAGCTCGCCTCCCGTCTTCGCGCCGAGCGTGAGGCCCAGGCGCTCCTCCAGCTCCTCCTGGGTCAGGCGGCCCTGGGCGAAGTGCTCACGCAGGGCCGCCATCATTTCGTCGCGCTCCGCGTCGCCGATGCGGAGATGGTCGCGAGACGTCATCCGGGTCACTCCTCCGAGGGGTCACCGTCTGCCAAGATCTGGTAGAGCTTGCGGCGGGTCTCAATAAGAGTCTGCCTCGCCTCCCGGATCTGTGCCTCGCTTCCGGTCTGGAGAATCTGCATCATCGCGAACGCCGACTGGCGGGCGCTCTCCATCAGCTCCCTGGTGCTGTCGTCGACGTCGGGGGTCATCTCCTCCCACGGCGCGCGCAACTCCTCGGGGTGCTCGGTGACGTAGGCCCTGCCCTGCTCGGTGAGCTGGAACGTCTTGCGCCCGTCGGTCTCCTCGGCGCGGACCAGGCCCTCGTCGGCGAGCTGCTGCAGCGCCGGGTAGACCGCGCCCGGGCTGGGCTTCCAGCCGCCCCGGCTGCGCTCGGCGATCTCCTGGATGATCTGGTAGCCGTTGCGCGGCCCCTCGGCCAGCAGCGCCAGGATCGCCGCGCGGACGTCGCCGCGCTTGGCCTTGCGGCCACGCCCGAAGTGCCGCCCGCCCGGCGGGAAGCCGCCGAAGAAGCCCGGGCCGAAGTCGCGCCTGAAGTCCCACGGGAACGGCCCGCGGGGGCCCCGGTGGCGGCGCTCGTGCGGACCGCCCTCGTCCGGCCCGTGCTGCCCGCCGTGCTGTCCACCGTGTTGACCACCGTGCGGCCCGCCGTGGTGCCAGGCGGACGCCATCGCCCGCACGGCCGACCGCGCCGCCCGCCGGAACTGCCGGTGGATCTCGTGCGGGTCGCCGTGTGCCCAGTCATCTCCCATCGCATGTGCCGATGCCATGTCTCGCCCTCCTCTGGACGTACTAATACGATCACTCTCGATGCTTCTACGATATATCGCTACTGTTCTGCTCGCAAGTGGACGCATGTGGACGTAACGCGTGAGCCAGATCACTGGAATAATCGACAGGGTCAGGGAACAAAGCCTGGCGACGTACGCGTTGTCAGGGCATAGACGGGATCGTTCCCACCTCGGAAGGGCTGGGGGGTGCTTTCGAGGCCAGGGACGGTCCCGTCTGTCGTCTTTTCTGGCGGTTTTTCGGGGCCTGTGTGGTTTCCCGGCGACACGTCGTCGTCACCGTGCCGGATACTCGGCGCGGGCGGCCCATTGCCGTAGGCTGGTCAGCCGTGATCTTGTCATGATGGGGCACACGCACGCCCTCACCGGGGCGGTGGCCTGGCTGGCGGTGGCCCCCGGTCTCGCCGCCCTGCCGTACCTCCAGGAGTCCTCGCGGTTCGTCGAGGTGGGCATCATGGCCGGCGCGCTGACGCCGGCCGAGCTGATCGCGGGGGCGCTGGTGTGCGCGGGCGCCGCGATGCTGCCCGACCTCGACCACCCCAGCGCGACGATCGCGCAGACGTTCGGCCCGGTCACCTGGGCCCTCAGCAAGGCGGTCGCATGGATCAGCGGCGGCCACCGGGGGGCCACGCACTCCCTGGTGTTCGCCGTGGCGGTCGGCATGGGGGCGCACATGCTGGCGACGCGCTACCCACTCGGGCGCGACATCCTGGTCGTGCTGATGATCGGGCTCGCGCTGCGCGCGATCGGGATCGGCATCCCGGGCAAGAAGCTCGGCTCTGCCCTGGTCAACATCGGCCTCACGGTGGGGCTCTACGCGGTGTTCCGATCGCTGGAGGTCGGATACGCCTGGCTGGGGCTGGCGATCGGCATCGGCAGCCTGGTCCATGTGGTGGGCGACTGCTGCACCGAGAAGGGCTGCCCGGTGCTCTGGCCGCTGCGGCAGCGGTGGGTGCTGCCGTACAAGATCGGGCTGAAGACCGGCCGCGCGTTCGAGCAGAAGATCCTGGCCCCGATCCTCTCCCTGGCGGTCGTCGGGCTCCTCTATCTCCGGTTGGCTCCGCTGTAGCTTGATGTCGAGATATCATGGAAGATATCTTGATATCGAGACATCCGGAGGATGTCCGCTTGGTCGGGCTGGGTTAGGCCGGTCTGACCGGGTTAGGTAGACCTAACTGGCGGGCTCGCTCCGCGCGTGCGGGAGGATTCCCCTTGGGAGGGGCCATCGCCCGCCCGAAGACGAGACCAACGGCAATGGAGGAGGCGACCCATCGTGTCCGCGAACAGCTTCGGCAGCCGTGACACGCTCCGCGTAGGTGAGGCGGCCTACGAGATCTATCGGCTGGACGCTGTCGAGGGATCGGCGCGCCTCCCCTACAGCCTGAAGATTCTCCTGGAGAACCTGCTGCGCACCGAGGACGGTGCGAACATCACCGCCGACCACATCAGGGCACTCGGCGGCTGGGACCCGTCGGCCGCCCCCGGCGTGGAGATCCAGTTCACCCCCGCCCGCGTGATCATGCAGGACTTCACCGGCGTGCCCTGCGTGGTGGACCTCGCGACCATGCGCGAGGCGGTGCGCGACCTCGGCGGCGACCCGGCGAGGATCAACCCGCTCGCCCCCGCCGAGCTGGTCATCGACCACTCGGTGATCGTCGACTTCTTCGGCGGCTCCGACTCCTTCCGCCGCAACGTCGAGCGGGAGTACGAGCGCAACCGCGAGCGCTACCAGTTCCTGCGCTGGGGACAGACCGCCTTCGACGAGTTCAAGGTGGTGCCCCCGGGCACCGGCATCGTCCACCAGGTCAACATCGAGCACCTGGCCCGCGTCGTGATGACCAGGGACGGCAAGGCGTACCCCGACACCTGTGTGGGCACCGACTCCCACACCACCATGGAGAACGGCATCGGCGTGCTCGGCTGGGGCGTCGGCGGCATCGAGGCCGAGGCCGCCATGCTCGGCCAGCCGATCTCCATGCTGATCCCGAGGGTCGTCGGCTTCAAGCTCACCGGCAGGCTCCCCGCCGGGGCGACCGCCACCGACCTGGTGCTGACGATCACCGAGATGCTGCGCAAGCACGGCGTGGTCGGCAAGTTCGTGGAGTTCTTCGGCGAGGGCGTGTCCAGCGTGCCGCTGGCCAACCGCGCCACCATCGGCAACATGAGCCCCGAGTTCGGCTCCACCTGCGCGATCTTCCCGATCGACGGCCAGACCATCGACTACCTCACCCTGACCGGCCGCAGCGAGGAGCAGATCGCCCTGGTCGAGGCGTACGCCAAGGCGCAGGGCCTGTGGCACGACCCCGCCAACGAGCCGGTCTACTCCGAGTACATCGAGCTGGACCTCTCCACCGTCGTCCCGTCCATCGCGGGCCCCAAGCGCCCGCAGGACCGCATCGCGCTGTCGGACGCCAAGGAGACCTGGCGGCGTGACGTCCGCGCCTTCGTGGCCGACGAGGACGGCGTGGACGAGGCGTCCAAGGAGTCCTTCCCCGCCTCCGACAGCCCCGCCTCCAACGCGGTCGCCAACGGCGGGCGCAGGCCGCACAGGCCCACGCCGGTCGAGTCCGCCGAGCGCGGCACCTTCGAGCTCGACCACGGCGCCGTGGTGATCGCCGCGATCACCTCCTGCACCAACACCTCCAACCCGTACGTGATGCTCGCCGCGGCGCTGCTCGCCAAGAACGCCGTGGACGCGGGCCTGTCCAGCAAGCCGTGGGTGAAGACCTCGCTCGCCCCCGGGTCCCAGGTGGTGACGGGCTACTTCGAGCGGTCCGGGCTCCAGCCGTACCTGGACAAGCTGGGCTTCAACCTGGTCGGCTACGGCTGCACCACCTGCATCGGCAACTCCGGCCCGCTGCCGGAGGAGATCTCCGCCGCGGTGCAGGCCGGCGACCTCGCGGTCACCGCCGTCCTCTCGGGCAACCGCAACTTCGAGGGCCGGATCAACCCCGACGTCAAGATGAACTACCTGGCGTCGCCGCCGCTGGTGGTCGCGTACGCGCTGGCCGGCACGATGGACCTCGACCTCGACAACGAGCCGCTGGGCATCGGCACCGACGGCAAGCCGGTCTACCTCGCCGACATCTGGCCGAGCCCCGAGGCGGTGACCGAGGTCGTCAACTCCTCGATCGGCCAGGACATGTTCAAGCGCGACTACGCCGACGTCTTCAAGGGCGACGAGACGTGGCGCTCGCTGCCGATCCCGACCGGCGACACCTTCGAGTGGGACCCCGAGTCGACGTACGCGCGCAAGGCCCCCTACTTCGACGGCATGCCGCCGGAGCCCGCGCCGGTCACCGACATCCCCGGCGCCCGGGTGCTCGCCCTGCTCGGCGACTCGGTCACCACCGACCACATCTCCCCGGCCGGTTCCATCAAGGCCGACTCCCCGGCCGGACAGTACCTCCGCGACAAGGGCGTGGCGGTCAAGGACTTCAACTCCTACGGCTCGCGCCGGGGCAACCACGAGGTCATGATCCGCGGCACCTTCGCCAACATCCGCCTGCGCAACCAGCTCGCCCCCGGCACCGAGGGCGGCTGGACCCGCGACTTCACCGTCGAGGGCGGACCGGTCGCCACCATCTACGACGCCTCGGTCAACTACCAGTCCGCCGGGGTGCCGCTGGTGGTGCTGGCGGGCAAGGAGTACGGCTCGGGCTCCTCCCGTGACTGGGCGGCCAAGGGCACCGCGCTGCTCGGGGTACGGGCGGTCATCGCCGAGTCCTACGAGCGCATCCACCGCTCCAACCTGATCGGCATGGGCGTGCTGCCCCTGCAGTTCCCCGAGGGCGCCTCGGTGGCCTCACTCGGCCTCACCGGCGAGGAGACCTTCGACATCACCGGCGTCGAGGAACTGAACGAGGGCGGCATCCCGCGCACGGTCAAGGTCCGCGCGGGCGACGTCGAGTTCGACGCGGTGGTCCGCATCGACACCCCGGGCGAGGCCGACTACTACCGCCACGGCGGCATCATGCAGTACGTCCTGCGCTCCCTGCTCGCCAAGAACTAACCCCGGCATCCCAAGGCCGCCCGCCGCCAGCGGGCGGCCTTCGCCATCCCCGCTTCAGGTCCGGCAAGCCAGGCCCTCAATCGCCTTCGCTTCGCTCAGCCATGTTTTTTCTGTCGTCCGCGTCGGCCCCGCCCTCAAATGGCCTTCGCTTCGCTCAGCCGTTTTCTCTGCCGGGCTCCGCCCGACGCTTGCGCCATCGGCCGGCCTCCATGCACCCCGATCCCGAGCCATTCCAGGGGCGATATGAAAACGCTGGGAGAAGTGGATCACCTACCCATTCCACTTACTACCGCCTTTGTGTCCGGCGATAACGAGAATCGTGCTCTCTCACCGTGCCCAGCATCGGCTCCTACGGAAGCCCTTCCAGCCCATTGCGCCGTTGCCCAGGCGGGTCACCGTACCTACCCGCCACCCCTCCGAGGCGATGCGCGCTGCCGCATGCCCCAAGCCTTCGCTTCGCTCAGCCGCGTTTCCCATCCGATCTCGAACCATTCCAGATACCTCATGCGCCAGTACAACGTCGAAACCCATGACCGCACCATCGCCCCCCATCGCAGCGCACGGTATCTGGGGCCAGTGCTGATCGCCGCCTGATCCGGCGGCCCCCGTCCGCAGCCAATGGTTCGTCCGCAAGCGGCCGTAGAAGCCACACCACCACCACCACCTCCTCATCAACCTGCCGGCCGAGCCGAACGCGATGGCCCCGCCGCTGATGCAGTCCAAACCGAGTTGCGCCTCGTCACCACGAACCCGTATCTCAATAGCCAGTCGGGGCGCATCGGGTCAGGTCCGCTCTTGAGGATGCCGACTGGAACTCCGCTATCGGTAGCGGAGTTCTCCGGCACCTGCTGACCGCTAATCTCGAACCGCGTCCCGGGTCCATGCGTGCTGGAACAGCGCCACCGCGCGTGTACGCGAACGAAATGAAGGGCCTTACGAACCCCGGGGAGATGGTCCGCGTTTTCGCCGAGTCGGAGGAGAACGGTCGATGAGGGCCATGTTCGCCCCACTCTCCATCCCCGTCTTCCGGTGGGTGTGGATAGGCCAGGCGACGAACCTGACCGGGGACGCCGCATACGGAGTATCGGTGGCGCTGTTGCTGCTACCGCGCGAGGACGCGCCCCGTGCGCTGGGCACGGTGCTCGGTATGGCCGCACTCGGCGGGATCGTCTCCATTCTCGTGGGAGGCGCGCTGGCCGACCGGCACCGCCGGGCCCGAATTATCATCGTCTCCGACCTGCTGCGCGCCGCCGCCGTCGCCGGGATCCTCGTCGCCGGGCCCTTGGCGCCGCTGTGGCTGCTGGGATCGCTGTCCGGGCTGCTGGGCGTCGGGATGGGCCTGTACCGCCCGGCGTACATGGCGGTACTGCCGAGCCTGGTGCCGCCCGATCGGTTGTCCGGCGCCAACGCGCTGCGCTCGATAACGAACCGGCTGACGACCCTGGTCGGGGCCGCCCTCGGAGGCGCCCTGTCGGTGATGACGTCGCCGCAGTGGGCGCTCGGTGTCAACGTCATGACCTTCACCGTCAGCATCCTCACGCTTGTTCGAGTGTCCGAGGCGGTACACGAGGCACCGGAACACCGGCCGTCGCTCGCCGCCGAGATCGCCGCCGGCCTGCGTTACGTCTCGTCGCGGCCCTGGATGGCCGCGGTGATGATCCAGGGGACCGTCCAGATGGCACTGGTCGCCGCACCGGTCGCGCTGATCCTGCCGATGCTCACCGGACGTGAGGGCGCGTGGTACGGCTGGATCGTGGCGGCGGAGGCCGCCGGCGCGTTCCTGGGGGCGAGTCTGGCGGCCACCATCCGATCCCGCTCCCGGGGCTGGATCGCCATGCTCGCCCTGCTGGCGCAGGCGCCCCAGACGGTGACCCTCATGCTGCAGGCGCATCCGCCGATGATCCTGGCGGCCTCGGCGCTGACCGGTGCCGGACTCTCGGTGTTCGCCGTACTGTGGACGACCGCCCTCCAGACCGGGGTACCCGCCGGCTACCTGGGCCGGGTGTTCTCCGTAGACGGACTGGCCACGGCCGGGCTGAGCCCGGTCGGCTATGTGGTCGCAGGGTGGCTGCTCGCCGACCTCGGCACCACCACGCTGGCCGGGTTCGCCGGTATCGCCCTGGCCATCTCGATCGTCGCCGTACTCCCGATCCCGGGCCTGCGCCGGCTCAGCGAAACCGACGATCGACCGCCACAACGGAGGATGAAGGGACAGCCGATCCAAGGATGAATGGAAATTCCGCTGCGCGGACGTACTGGCCATGGCGGCGGCCTCCGAGATGGGGCCGCGGTTGCGCTGAACCCGTGCTGGGCCTTGGTGGATCGGCTGTAGCGTTTATCCCGGAGTTACTGGAGAAATGGTGTACAGCGTGACTGATTTGCCGAGAATTGCGGTTCGCCTTGCCGCCGCACTTTTAGTGCCGCTCCTGACATCCGCCTGCCTGATGATGCCGGATCTGCATGTAGCGCCTGGTGTCATAAAGGATATGGAGAGTATCGGGGTGGTCCTGCAAAAGAAAACGCTCAACGCCGCCTTCGGGGACTACTATAATACCGTGATCCAGTCGCGCACCATCGCGGTGGACGCCTCCGACTCCGTGCGATCCTTCAGCAAGGTAGTGGCCTTTCTGAAAAGTCGCGGCTGGCATGTGATCAAGCATGAGCCGTACGATTATCTCAGACTTGAGTCGGATAAGTGGAAGAACACTGAAATAACAATATATAGTATTGAGTTCATGGAGCGATCCACGTCATCCCTTTCGGAGGACGGAAAAGCCTGGAAAAAGCACGCAGGCGGGCCGGCTCCCGGACGATAGTGGGCGCACTCGCCAGCCGCACGGACGGTTGATCACGTAGCGGCGGTCTTGTTGTCCGGCTCGATGTGGCCTCAAGCTCGTGGTCGGCGACGGCTCAGCCACCTTTCCGGGGCTGAGCCGTGCCGGTCGAATCAAGTGGTCGTGGTGGTGGACACCTGGCTGATCGGGGAGAGACGGTCATGCCGGTCCAGGCGGCTGATGGCCGCCGTGGAAGCGAGTACTGCGGTGGCCATGGCAGCCCATGGCAGGCTTGCCGCCCCGCCACCGCAGGGATCGCCCGCCAGATCGACGTACATGAGGCCGTCGCTCATGGGAGTCGGCATCTCGGCCTCAGCCGAGGCCCCCGAGCCGTAGGATCCCAGGATGAATGACGATGAGTGGAACGACATCATGGATGAGGCGAAGGAGGGCGAGTGCGGCCCTTGGATGTGCCCTGAGTGCGACGGGTACACCGTCGAGTTGGGTGAGCGGTTCGAGCAGGGCCAGGTGGTGGAGCTCACACTGATGTGCGTCGCCTGCGAGGCACAGGTCGTCGCACCTGCCTGAACTCGACCGTACAAGGATTCGGCGTCCCTGCCACGGGCATCGAAAGGCCGGGCGTCGGCCGCCGGATTCCCGCAGGCCGGTTTACCCGGCCAAGGGCCGTCGCCCCCGCGCGGAACGTCGCCTCACCGGCCCCTTTCACTATTCCGGCGTACTTGGTCTGCCCTCCTAGACCAGGCGAACCCGACCGATACCGACCTCGCCAGCGCGATCCTCGGCGGCGAACCTGGCCGGCGCGGACTTGCGGGGATCTCGTCGGCTCATGTCCGCAGGCATGCCAACTTTTCCTCCGAAAGGCGCGTCTTACCCTTATGGGCATATTGTCTCGCGGTATCGCCGCTGTCGCCGCCTTCGTCGTCATCACGGGGCCGGCCACCGCCGATGCCGCGACGCCGGGCGGTCAGTGGAGCGTCGTCCATAACGACCGCCGCGACTCCTACGACGCGCTGACGGTGACGCCGGGCGGGGCGGTCTGGGTCGCCGGGACCAGGCGTACCGAGTCGTTCCTATTGAGGGGCGGGCGGTCCGCGTTCAAGCGCGTCGCAGGGCCGGGCTTCCGGGTGAAGCGGCTGGCGTCGGCGTCCGACACCCGGGTCTGGGCGTTCGGCGCGTCCCGGTACGCCCGGTGGAACGGCAAGCGCTGGCAGGTCAAGCCATGGCGGCACGGCCGGGTGGATCGGGCGTACTCCATCGGCGCGAACCTGTGGGTCATCGAGAACTCCAACACGTTCCCGTCGGCCGGTAAGGCCGGGTGGAAGGCGCGGTCCACGCTGCGGCGCCTGACCGGGTCGGAGTGGCGCAAGGTCCCCACGCCGATCGTGGTCAAGGGGCTCGACGGCATGTGGGCGGCGGGTTCGGTACGGGGCACGGCGGCCCTGGCCCGCTGGACCGGCAAGACCTGGCGAACGGTCGCCCTCCCCGCGGTTCCGTCCACGCGCCCGGGCCAGATCTCGGAACTGACGGACGTCGCGATGGACGGCGAGACCGGCCGGGTCATGGCCGTCGGCTGGGCCGCCTGGCCATGCGGCGGCGCGAAGCGCTTCTGCGGTGAGACGCTGCTGCTGTCCGGCTACCTGGGCAGCTTCAAGTACGAGGTCCGTAACGAACCCGGCCTCCAGCCGCGCGCCCAGGCGGAGCCCGACGGCAGAGGCGGAGCCTGGATCGCCTACGACGCCAAGGCCGGAGGCAGCGCCTACCTGCACATCGGCCCCGAAACCGTCGAGCCTGGCACCTTCCCGGCCCCACCGAACCAGCGCCCATCCGTCCGCGACCTCGCCACCCAACTCGAAAGCGGCGGCCTCGCCTGGGCAATCGGCACAGCCCCCTCCGGCGGCAACGGCACCATCTGGGCCTACCGCCGAGGCTAGGCTGGCATCGTGACCCACCTGCAACAGTTGGTCGATGACGCCGACCGCGACGGGATCGACAAGCTCGTGGTCGGCGCCGTCGTCCACTCCAGCGGCCGGGTCCTCATCCTGCGCCGCAGCGCGGGCGACTTCATGGGCGGCATCGAGGAATTGCCGTCCGGCGGCGTCGAGCCCGGCGAGGGCCTGCTGCAGGCACTCTCGCGCGAACTGGCAGAAGAGATCGGCTGGTGCCGCCCACTGACCATCGAGCCAGGCTTCGTCGCCGGCTTCGATTACACCAGCGGCTCGGGCCGCGCCGCCCGCCAGCTCACCTTTGCCGTCGCCGCCCCCGATCGCGCAGTCACATTGTCGGGCGAACACACCGGCCATCGCTGGATCGACCCGGCCGACGTACACGACAGCGACCTGACCCCGGAGTCGGCCCAGACCATTCACGCGTGGGCCCGACACAGCGCCGGGAACGACGATGTACCTGGATCATCCAAGCCTCAGAGAATGTCTCCCGAAGGCTGATCAGAGGTTTCAGGGCACTCCAGGTCTGTGCATGCGGTCCATGGATGTCCCGAGGTCACGCTCGGGCCACGTCCGTTCGGGGATCGGCCGGGATACGGCGGAAACCGGCGGCCAGGGATCTTGAGTTGAGCTTGCCGTAGGTGCGGTGCCGGGGCGGATCGGCGTCGGCTGCCTCGTCAAGGGACAGCGGTGCGCAAACGCAGCCGAGAGGCCCGATCTTGTGTCACCGTTCGCAGCGGACTTCTTCGCCTACTCGGTCAACGGCGCATCCGATAGCGCAGGTGAAGCACCCGGTTGCCCTGAATCACCACGTCAGGGTCCTCCAACAGGTGCTGCGCGTTCACCGACCCGAAGTAGCGCTTGCCGGACCCGAACACGACGGGAACGACGTCCATGCGCACCTCGTCGACCAGGCCCGCGGCGAGCACCTGGCCACCGACGTCGCCGGCGGCGACCTCGACCACGCGATCGTCCGCGAGCTCCTGCGCCTTGGCCATGGCCGCCTCGACGCCGTCGACGAAGTGAAACGGTGCCTCGGCGTCCCAGCCCTCGGGCGCCGGCCGGTGCGTCACGACGACCACGTGGTCGATCCCGCCCGGAGGCTTCCCGTCCCAGCCGTCCGTCATGTCGAAGACGTGGCGGCCGGCGATCGTGACTCCGATCTGGTCCCAGTACGACCGGGTGTGGTCGTAGGACGTCTGCGACACCTTCAGCACGCCGCTCTCGTCCAACGGGACGTCACCGCTGGTCAACCAGTCGAACAGTGGTCCGGGCCGGTCATTATCGTCGGCGATGAAGCCGTCCACCGACACCGAGCTGTACATGATCACTTTGCCCATGGGGCTCTCCTCTGTTTTGGGGTGCCCCAAAATAGCGTGTCGTGAGCTGTGGCTCTTGTAAGAAATCAATCGGCCGGCAGTGGCCAGCCGTCCAGCACGTGGCCGGGATGTTCGCGCAGGAACCGCCGCCGGACTTCGAGGTACCGGGTCGGCGTGAGCCCGGTGAACGCCTGGAACTCGTGGCCGAAGTGGGCCTGGTCGAAGTAGCCTGCGCCACTGGCGAGGTCGCCCCAGTCGACCGGTCCGGCGGGGTTGATCGCGAACACGGTGGCGGTGAAGCGGTAGGTGCGGGCCAGCCGCTTCGGGGTGACGCCGATGAGCTGCTTGAACCGCTGTGCCAGATGAGTGCCGCTGACACCGGCCGCCTGGCTCAGGTCGCCGATCGCCACCGCCCCGCCGGTCGCCGCGATGACAGTGCTCGTGTGGCGGACCAGCCCCAGGCCGGCGGTCTCACGCAGCCGTCGCATCAGTTCCTCTTCGAGCAGGGTCAGCATTTCGTGCGGTCCGTCCGCCGTGGCCAGCCGGTCTCGCAACTCGGCGATGGCGGGCCGCCCCCAGACCTGCTCTAGCGTCACCGGCCGGTCACACAGCTCGGCCACGGGCATCGGCAGGAACGGCGCCGGCCCCCACGGTTTGAAGTGCACGCCGACGGACCGGGTCCGGGGTGGGTAGCCGAACTCGAAGGCGCGGGTGGGCGTGGTGACCACGCAGCCGTCGGCGTACTCGGCCGTCTGGATGTCGGTGCCGGCGCGGATGCGGAACGGTGCCCCGAGGTTGACGATGAGCAGCGCCGACGGCATCGGCGGCAGCATCAGCCGGGCGTACGGCGGCGCGCCCTCCAGGTAGTAGAGGTCGTCGATCAGCTCGTCCAGCGGCGGTCGCGGCACTCTGGACACGTACTCCACGCTCCCAGTATCGCCGATGCCCCAGTCGGCAGGCCGGTGAGGTCCAGGCGCCGGTCGGTGCGCAGCCGGATCTCACCGTAGGGGGCCATGTCGGTGTGGACTCAAAGGGGTGTGTACCTGGCCGCATGAGTCCTATCGACACCCCGTCCTCCCTGGCAGGCGCCTCGTCCCGCTGGCCGACTCACATTCGGCAGAATCGATCGAAGTCCCCGGCGTACACACGGGTGAGGAAGGCCCGCCAGGAGTCCGGTGTGGTCACCACCCGCCCGGGACGTTCCGGATCGGCATCGCCCACCGTCAAGATGATCAACCCTCCGCGCGCCACCGGTACCAGGTGCCCGGCCCGTACCTCTCTGACGAACCCCGCGAACTCCAGCCGGGACACCAGTACCCCGGAACTGGTGCTGTCGGCCTTCTCCCGGAACCGCAGCCATCCAGCGCCAAGCCTGGACGGCTCCACCTCCAGGCCCGCTCCCATCACGTCCATGCCCCTCCCTCCCGCCTCGCGCGCGAGCGCGACTACAGATGGTCAAAGCGGCCGCCTCTGACCGCGTCCTCGAACTTCCGCCAGTGATCCCAGGTCGTCAGTACCGGCAGCCACACCCCCGGCACCGCGTCCCCGACCCGCACCGCGATCAGGTCCGTACCATCGACCGCCACCTCCGGCACGATCCCGCCCGACTTCACCCGCGCCAGAAACAGATCCCAGCGGGCCCGGCTCACCCACACCGCCGTCCCCACCGGCGAGGTGTCACCCACCAGCAGCCACCCGCCATCACCGGGCTCGGCCCACTCAACGGCGACCTCACCCTCCGACCACCAGCGACGCCCTTCATCGGTGCCGCTCACGCCGGCCACTTCAACTCCAGGTCGGCCCACACCGAACGACCCGCCGCGATCTCTTCCACACCCCACTTGGCCGCGTACTCGTCCACCAGGGCCAGCCCCCGGCCGTTCTCACCGTCGCCGTCCGCATCACGCATCCTCGGCACGCTCACTCTCGCGCCGTGGTCGGTCACGGTGACGTGCAGTACCGGGCCGGCCAGCTCGAAGGTGACCCACAGCCGTCCGTCCGGCACTTGCCCGGAATCGGAGTGCTGGACCGAGTTTCCGACGAGTTCGCTGACCACGAGTAGTACCGGGTAGGCGTCCCCGGCGTGTCCGTGGATGGAAAGCAGTGCCCGCGCGAACGCTCGTACCAGCGGTACCGACGTGTCCATTCCTGGCAGCGTCACCGCGCCGAGGAAGCGTGACATCAGCCCCTCCCCGGCGGCAGGTAAACGAGTACAGGCATGTTTGACCTCCCGGTCACCGTGGCGGGCGACCAGCCCGCCACTCGCGTTACCCACCGCCTATGATGGGCCTTGACAGTCCATCTCGCAATGTCAAACCTTGACTGTTCCATTAAGGGAGTGAATGTCCGCTCTCGCGCGATCATCCGGGTGTGGAACCGATAGCGTTGGGCCCGCCATGACCAGTGACAGACAGAGTCCAACGGTTCGCCGTCGTCGCCTGTCGGCCGAACTGCGCCGTCTTCGTGACCAGGCTCGGATGACCTCCACCGAGGTGGCTGAGAGCCTTGGATGGTCGCGTGGAAAGCTGAGTCGCATCGAGAACGCGCAGTGGCAGCGCCCCAACCCGCGCGACGTACAAGACCTCCTTGACCTTTACGGCGTCACGGACGATGTGCAGCGCGCCGCACTGATCCAACTCGCAAAGGACTCTCGACAGCGCGGCTGGTGGACCGCCTATAGGGACGTGCTCGCCGGCAGCTACGTGGATCTCGAAGCGGAGGCTTCGGTCATCCGGACCTATGAACCGCTCATCGTTCCCGGCCTGCTTCAGACTGCCGCCTATATCGAAACCGTCACGCGGACAGCTCTCCCGCGAGATCCAAGCGACATCTCGCGCAGGGTCGAATTGCGTTTGGAACGGCAGCGCCTACTTACAAAAGACGATCCACTGCGGTGCCATGCCATCATCGATGAGACAGCCCTGATTCGCCCTTTGGGATCGGTTGCCGCCCATCGTGACCAGTTGCAAGCGATCATTAACGCTGCGTCCCTCCCCAACGTCACTGTCCAGGTCATGCCGCTCAACGTCGGCATGCATCCGGGAGTCGCCGGGCCGTTCGTCCTCATGGAGTTTCCGGAGGATCCTCTCCTTGTCCACATCGAGACCGGTACCGATGGTCTCTACTTGGAGAAGAGCGAGGAAGTTGACCGGTATACCCTGGTTTTCAACCACCTTCGCGCTATGGCACTCATGCCCGATGCGTCGGTATCCTACCTATCTGAGATGGTCGACAGGCTGGGGTGAGGACCAATGGACGTCGTATGGCGTAAGAGTTCGCGAAGCGGAGGGATCACTGACAATTGTGTAGAGGTTGCCCATATCTCTGAGACGATCGCGGTCCGGGACTCTAAGGACCCTAACGGACCCAGGTTGGTTTTCTCTGCGAGCGAGTGGAGCACCTTCGTACGCGATCTAAAGGCTGGCAATCTCGATCCCGGCCGCTTGTCGTGACGCCACTCGTGGGGTAAGGCCGGGCCGGCTGTTTATTTACGGGCAGGAAGTGGCCTGCACTTACAGGCGATCTGCCCGTGAACGGTTTCTCCCCGCGCTAGTTGGTTACGCGCCATGCTCAGATGCCGCTGAGCCGACCCACTTCGTTGCATTATTCCAAGGTCGAGCGAGCCTCTGTTCCTTCTTTTGCCTTAACCTGATCGCGGCCGATGCGTGGCGCCGAATGGCGAACTTCGGCCTGGCTGTTCTGGGCGGCTCTCGACAACAGTGGATCTTGTGGGGTCGAGGCCAGGATTGCTCCCGAAGTGCCCGGTCCTGGGCCGAGGCCGGCGACGGTGGTCGTCGAGAGGTGGCTCGCCGTACGTCGGCCGGAGCCCGACATGGGGAGATCGTCCGAGCGGAGCGAGGTCGCTTGAGCGTGTGGCGTGCATCGATCTGCTGGGGGCGCAGGCGAGGGGGACAGCGACAAGCGGCGCGATGATCTGGAAAGTGCCTTGGTAGCCGGTGCTGGAACGGCGAGGTGCCATGCAGCATGTGAAAGGCCGGGATCGGGCCGTTCTTGAGCACGGTGGGGGGCGGGAGTGGGCTTGCCGTACGTCGGGCGGAGCCCGACATGGGGAAGAGCGTCCGAGCGGAGCGAGGTCGATTGGGGGGCGGTGGCCTGTTGAAGGGATCGTGCCTTTGGCGGGGTTCGGGGGCTTGAGGCCCCTTGGGGGCGGTGTGGGGGTGGCGTGATTGGATCGCCCGCATGGACCATGGGGCTTTGGTGCTGCTAATTGCTGCTTTAGCCGTATTTGTCGGGTCGCTTGTGCAGGGTGGAGTGGGGTTCGGGCTGGGGCTGGTGGCCGCGCCCGTGGTGACGATCATGGCGCCCGAAGTGGTTCCCGGGGCCTTGCATGTGGTGAACCTCACGCTGGCGCTGTTCACCGTGGCGTTGGAGTGGCGCAAAGTGGACTGGCGGGGCGTGGGCTGGGGGGTCGTCGGGCGGTTCCCCGGCAGTGCGGTGGGGGCGATCGTCGTCGGTTATCTGTCGGCGAGCACGCTGGGTCTGGCCGTCGGGGCGATGGTGCTGATCGCCGTGTTGCTCACCTGGCGGGCCGCAGAGGTGCCGCGCAACGCGGGCACGGTCGTGACGGCCGGCCTGGTGTCCGGTGTCGCCGGTACCGCGACCGGTATCGGCGGCCCGCCGATGGCGTTGGTCTTCCAGAGCGCCAGAGGCCCGCAGATCCGGGCGACGCTGGCCATGTTCTTCGCGCTCGGCGCGGCCCAGTCGTTGTTCTTCCTGTGGTGGGCGGGCGAGCTGACCTGGCACTCGCTGCGCTTCGGCGCGCTGCTGGTCCCGTGCATGGTCGCCGGTTTCCTGGCCTCCGGCCCGCTGCGCCGCTTCCTGGACCGGGGGCGGGTGCGGGCGGGCGTACTGGTACTGGCCGCGGTGTCCGCGCTCGCGCTGATCGTCCAGAGTCTCTTCTGACCGAACGTGAAACCGAACGTGAAAAGACGCACGGCCGCGCCGGAGGCGCGGCCGTGCGGTGGGTCGGTGGAACGTTCGGGTCAGGCGACGCGGCCCGAGGACGCGGCCCAGGTGTTGCAGCCGCCCGGACCGCCGGAGTCGAAGCCCCGCTGCGCCCAGTACGCCTGGCTGTAACCCTTGCCGTGGTCGTTCGTCGGCCAGGCCTTGTGGCCGTTCTTGCGGGTCCAGTCGTTCATGCTGCGCCACTCCATGGAGTTGACCGGCAGCGAGCTCTGCACACTGCGCAGGAACGCCGAGGCCAGGCAGTCGGCCTGCAGCTCGAAGCGCCGCGACAGCAGCAGCTTGGCGGACCCACGCGACCGGTTGTGCGTGGGGAAGTAGTAGTTCGGCCCGATCTTGCTGATCGTCTGCACGTGGTGGGCGTACTCGTGCGCCATGAACTGGGCCGAGCCCAGCTCGAACGCGTCACGGACGACCTTCCTGGTCACCCCGATGTACATGGTCTTGTTCGACGAGCAGTAGTAGCCGCCGGCCCCCGTCGGCCACCTTCCACACGGGCTGCTCACCTTGCCGGTGACGAAGCGCAGCCGCGGCTTGGCGTACGGCAGGCGCGCCTTGCGGAACTGGCGGGCCCACGAGTTGTTCAGGCAGGTGTTGATCTTGGTCATGAACCTGCGGTACGACGCCGCGCTGCCCGAGCGGATCTGGCCCGCAGAGCAGTTGGACACGCTGATGCGCCCGGTGCGGTAGAGCGGGTTGTGCGTGGCGGCGCGCTTGCCGTACGGCACCGCCGCGGCCGCCTGGGAGTGCTGCGCCTTACTGGCCTCCTTGACCGCGGCCGGCGCGGCGGGTGCCGTCGCCTGAGCGGTGCCCGTTCCGAAGAGCGCGAGCACCGTGGCCGCTGCGGCTAGGGTCGAGAGTTTCCTGATGGGGAGGGTGTTCATAATGATGCAGAGATTAGACCAATCCGTCGTATATCGGTGCAGTTTCGGCATCCTTTGAAGGATTCGGCTGAGGGGTCGGACAAGCGAACTAGACTCGTCCTATTGGCGGCGAGGGCGAACAGAGGGGATGGTTCCGTGGGCGAGCGGCCTGGACTCCTGAAGACCATCGAGGGGCCTGGCGACCTCAAGGAAGTGGAGGTGGCTGACCTGCCCCGGCTCGCCGAGGAGATCCGTGACCTTCTGATCAACTCGGTGGCCGAGTCGAAGGCCGGCGGTCACCTCGGCCCCAACCTCGGGGTGGTGGAGCTCACGATCGCGCTGCACCGGGTCTTCGACTCCCCGCACGACAAGGTGCTGTGGGACACCGGGCACCAGGCGTACGTCCACAAGATGCTCACCGGCCGCGCCGACGCCTTCGGCTCGCTGCGCCAGGAGGGCGGCCTCTCCGGCTACCCGAGCCAGGAGGAGTCCGAGCACGACCTGATCGAGAATTCGCACGCCTCCACCGCGCTGTCCTACGCCGACGGGCTGGCCAAGGCGTTCCGGCTGCGCGGCGAGGCCGAGCGCACGGTCGTGGCGGTGATCGGCGACGGCGCGCTCACCGGCGGCATGGCCTGGGAGGCGCTGAACAACATCGCCGCCGAGCGCGACCTGCCGCTGATCATCGTGGTCAACGACAACGGCCGGTCCTACTCGCCGACCATCGGCGGTCTGGCCAGGCACCTGGGCTCGCTGCGGATGACCCAGGGGTACGAGCACGCGCTGGAGTTCGTGAAGGACTCCCTGTCCAAGGTGCCGGTCCTGGGCTCGCCCTTCTATGAGACCCTGCACGGCGTCAAGAAGGGCCTGAAGGACATCCTGGCGCCGCAGGCGATGTTCGAGGACCTTGGGCTGAAGTACGTCGGGCCGATCGACGGCCACGACGAGCAGGCCGTGGAGACCGCGCTGCGCAAGGCACGCGGCTTCCGCGGTCCGGTCATCGTGCACGTGATCACCCACAAGGGGCACGGCTACAGCCCCGCGGAGAACCACGACGAGGACTGCTTCCACGCCCCGCAGCCGTTCGACCCGGCCACCGGCGAGGAGCGGCCCCGGGCGCGCGGCTGGACCGACGTGTTCAGCGAGGAGATCGTCCGCATCGGCGGCGAGCGCGCCGACGTCGTGGCGATCACCGCGGCCATGCTGCACCCGGTGGGCCTCGCCGCGTTCGCCGAGGCCTACCCCGACCGCATCCACGACGTGGGGATCGCCGAGCAGCACGCGCTGACCTCCGCGGCCGGGCTGGCCCTGGGCGGCCTGCACCCGGTGGTGGCCGTCTACTCCACCTTCCTCAACCGCGCCTTCGACCAGTTGCTGATGGACGTCGCGCTGCACCGGCTGCCGGTCACCGTGGTGCTCGACCGGGCCGGTGTCACCGGCGACGACGGGCCGAGCCACAACGGCATGTGGGACATGTCGATCCTCCAGGTCGTGCCGGGGCTGAGGTTGGCCGCGCCGCGCGACGGCGCGCGGCTGCGCGAGCTGCTGAGCGAGGCGGTCGAGGTGTCCGACGGCCCGACCGTGGTCCGTTATCCCAAGGGGCCGGTCGCCACCGACATCGAGGCGGTCGGCAAGCTCGGCGAGATGGACGTCCTGCGCGCCGCCGACCCCGACGTCCTGCTGGTGGCGGTCGGCTGCATGGCCGAGACCTGCCTTGCGGCCGCCCGGCTGCTCGACGCCCAGGGCATCTCCGCCACGGTCGTCGACCCCCGCTGGGTCATGCCGCTGGACGACGCGCTGCCGCTGGCCGCCGCCGCGCACAAGCTGGTCGCGGTGGTGGAGGACAACGGCCGGGTGGGCGCGGTCGGTGACGCGGTGGCCCGCGCGCTGCGCGACGCCGACGTCGATGTGCCGGTGCGCACGTACGGCGTCCCGCAGACCTTCCTCGCCCACGCCAAGCGCGCCAAGATCCTTTCCGAGGCCGGGCTGACCGCCCAGGGCCTGGCCCGTGAGATCACCGAGGCGGTGGCCAAGCGCAGCCCGGTGCTCGCCCCGCACACCACCCGATAGAGCAGCCCGCCGCCTTCGCCCGGTCCCCGATGGGCCGGGCGAAACGCGCCCTGCGCGAATGATGGCGGACTTGCGGGGAACAGACCCCTCGATCAGCGTTGATCTGGGGGTTCGTGATGAAAACGGCGCGCACGAAGACCGTTGAGGAGTCGATCCGCGACACCGAGGCGCCGGAACACCGGCTGCGAAAGCGGCTCAGCGCGCTCGATCTCACCGTCTTCGGTGTCGGCGTGATCGTCGGCACCGGCATCTTCGTGCTCACCGGACGGGTCGCCCGCGACAACGCGGGCCCGGCCGTGGCGCTGTCGTTCGTGGTGGCCGCGATCGTGTGCGGGCTGGCCGCGCTGTGCTACGCCGAGTTCGCCTCCACCGTGCCCGTGGCCGGATCGGCCTACACCTTCGCCTACGCGACCCTGGGCGAGTTCCCGGCCTGGGTGATCGGCTGGGACCTGGTGCTGGAGCTGGCGCTGGGCGCGGCGGTGGTGTCGGTCGGCTGGTCGGGCTACTTCGCCTCGCTGATGTCCACACTGGGCATCGGCCTGCCCCCGGCGCTCGCCGGGGAGGACGCCGTGATCAACATCCCGGCCATGGTCATCGTGCTGATCCTCACCGCGATCCTGGTCGCCGGGATCAAGGTCTCCGCGCGCACCAACCTGGCGCTGGTGATCCTCAAGGTGGCGGTCGTGCTGCTGGTCATCGTGGCCGGCCTGTTCTTCGTACGCGCCGCCAACTACACGCCGTTCATCCCGCCCGCCCGCGCCACCCCCGAGGTGTCGGGGCTCGGCGCGCCGCTCATCCAGGTGCTCTTCGGGGTCACCCCCACCGCGTACGGCGTGGCGGGCATCTTCTCGGCCGCCGCCATCGTCTTCTTCGCCTACATCGGGTTCGACATCGTCGCCACCGCCGCGGAGGAGACGAGGAACCCGCGGCGGGACATGCCGATCGGCATCATCGGCTCGCTGGTCGTCTGCACCACGCTGTACGTGGCGGTCTCACTGGTCGTGGTCGGCATGGTGCCCTACTCCCGGCTCAGCTCGGCCGCGCCGCTGGCCGACGCGTTCCGTGAGGTCGGCCAGCCCTGGCTGGCGACCGTGATCAGCATCGGCGCGATCGCCGGGCTGACCACGGTCGTACTGATCATGATGCTCGGGCAGAGCCGGGTGCTGTTCGTGATGAGCCGCGACAACCTGCTGCCCAAGGCCCTCGCCACGGTCCATCCCACATACGGCACGCCCGCCCGGGTGACGATCATCATCGGCACGGTCACCGCGCTGCTCGCCGGGTTCATCCCGCTGTCGGCGCTCGCCGAGCTGGTGAACATCGGCACGCTGTTCGCGTTCGTGGTGGTGTCCATCGCGGTGATCGTGCTCCGCCGTACCCGGCCCGACCTGCCCCGGGCCTTCCGTACGCCGCTGATGCCGCTGGTGCCGATCCTGGCCGTGCTGGCGTCCATCTACCTGATGGCCAACCTGCCGGTCGAGACCTGGCTGCGGTTCCTGATCTGGATGGCGATCGGGATCGTCGTCTACTTCGCGTACGGCAGGGGGCACAGCCGGATCGCGCGACGCCACCTGGGCGCGCAGGACGCGCCCAGGGGCTGAGCGCTCAGGCCGCGGGCATCGAGGCGACGCCCCTGGCCAGGAACCGCGGCTCGGCGTGGCCGGTGCGGTCCAGGTACGGGGTGATCCCGCCCAGGTGGAACGGCCAGCCCGCGCCGAGCACCATGCACAGGTCGATGTCCCTGGCGTCGGCGACCACGCCCTCGTCGAGCATGATCCGGATCTCCTCGGCCAGGGCGCGCAGCACCCGCTCGCGGACCTGCTCCGGCGTCGAGGGCGCGTCGCCACCGGCGAAGAGCGCGACGGCCTCCGGATCGAACGAAAGGTCCGGCCGGTAGACGCCGGGCTTGCCCGCCGCGACCAGGGCGGTCAGCCCGGCCGGTACCTCGAAGCGGCCGGGGAAGGCCGCGTGCAGCGTCTCGGCCACGTGCAGGCCGACCGCCGGGCCGACGAGCTGGAGCAGCGTGAACGGGGTCATCGGCAGGCCCAGGTCGTCCAACGCGTGGTCGGCCACCTCGATCGGGGTGCCCTCGTCCACGGCGGCGACCACCTCGCCCATGAACCGGGTCAGCAGCCGGTTGACCACGAACGCGGGCGTGTCCTTGACCAGCACGCAGTTCTTGCGCAGCCCCGCGCCGAGCGCGAACGCGGTGGCCAGGGTGGCGTCGTCGGTACGCTCGCCCCTGATCACCTCCACCAGCGGCAGCACCGCGACCGGGTTGAAGAAGTGGATGCCCACCACCCGCTCGGGGTGGCGCAGCCCGGCGGCCATCTCGCTCACCGACAGCGAGGAGGTGTTGGTGGCCAGCACGCACTCGTCGGTGACGACCGACTCGACCTCGGCGAGGACCTTCTGCTTGACGCCGAGATCCTCGAAGACCGCCTCGATCACCAGGTCGGCGTCGGCGAACGCGGCCTTGTCCAGCGAACCGGTGATCAGCCCGGTGAGCCGGTTGGCCTGGTCGGCGCTCACCCGGCCGCGCTCGCGCAGCTTGGCGATCTCGGCGTGCGCGTGGCCGACGCCCTTGTCCAGGCGCTCGGCGTCCAGGTCGGTGAGCACCACCGGGACCTCCAGCCGCCGGGCGAACAGCAGCGCGAGCTGGGCGGCCATCAGCCCGGCCCCGACGACGCCGACCTTGCCGATCTTCCTGGCCAGCGACTTGTCGGGGGCGCCCGCGGGCCGCTTGGCCCGGTGCTGGACCAGGTCGAAGGCGTACAGCCCGGCGCGCAGCTCCTCGCCGGTCAGCAGGTCGGTCAGCGCGGCGTCCTCGGCGGCGAAGCCCTCGTCGCGGCCGGCCGTACGGGCCAGCTCGATCAGGTCCAGCGCCCGGTAGGGAGCCGGGGCCGCGCCCCGCACCTTCAGCGCCACCAGGTCGCGCGCCCGCCGCAGGGCCGGTTCCCAGTCGGCGGAGGTGTGATCGGTACGCGGCGGGACGACCTCGCCGCGCAGCACGCGGGCCGCCCAGCGCAGCGACTCCTCAAGGAAGTCGGCGGGCTCCAGCAGCGCGTCGGCGATGCCCAGTGCGGCGGCCTCCGGCCCCTTGATCATCCGGTTCTGGGCGAGCGGGTTCTCGATGATCAGCTTCACCGCGGTGTCCGGGCCGGTCAGCCGGGGGAGGAGCTGTGAGCCGCCCCAGCCGGGCACCAGGCCGAGGAAGCACTCAGGCAGCGCGATCGCGGTGACCCCGGAGGAGACCGTCCGGTACGTGCAGTGCAGCGCGATCTCCAGGCCGCCGCCGAGCGCCGCGCCGTTGACGAACGCGAACGACGGCACGTCCAGCTCGCCCAGCCGGCGCATCACGTGGTGGCCGAGCGCGGCGATGGCCCCGGCCTCCTCGCGGGTCGAAAGGGTGGTGGCGCCCTTCAGGTCGGCGCCCGCCGCGAAGATGAACGGCTTGCCGGTCACGCCGACCGCGGCGATGTCGGTCCGGGCGGCGATGCCGTCCAGGGCCCCGTTGAGCGCCAGCAGGCCCTGCGCGCCGAGGGTGCTGGGCCTGGTGTGGTCGAAGCCGTTGTCCAGCGTGATCAGGGCCATGGTGCCCGCGCCGTACGGCAGCGCCACGTCGCGCACCAGCGCCTGGGTGACGATCTCGTCGGTGGTCCGCGCGAGCAGCACGGACCGCCAGGTGGACAGGCTCACTTGGCCTCCTCGTTCAGGTTCTCCCAGATCACCGTTCCGCCCATGCCCAGGCCGACGCACATGGTGGTCATGCCGTACCTGATGTCGGGCCGCTCGGCGAACCGCCGGGCGAGCTGGATCATCAGCCGCACGCCCGAGGCCGCCAGCGGGTGGCCGTAGGCGATGGCCCCGCCGTAGGGGTTGACGCGCGGGTCGTCGTCGGCGATCCCGTAGTGGTCGAGGAACGCCAGGACCTGCACGGCGAACGCCTCGTTGATCTCGAACAGGCCGATGTCGCCGATGGACAGATCGGCCAGCCGCAGCGCCCGCTCGGTGGCCGGGATCGGGCCGATCCCCATCACCTCGGGGTCCACCCCGGCGAACGCGTAGGAGACCAGCCGCATCCTGGCCGGGAGGCCGAGTTCGGCGGCGGTGTCGGCGGCGGCGACCAGGCAGCCGGTGGCGCCGTCGTTGATGCCGGAGGAGTTGCCCGCGGTGACCCGCCCGTGCGGGCGGAACGGCGTCTTCAGCGTGCCCAGCTTGTCCAGCGTGGTGCCGGGGCGGGGCGCCTCGTCCGCGGTGGCCAGCCCCCAGCCGCGCTCGGCCGACCGGGTGGCCATCTCGACGAGGTCGGGCTGGATCTTCTCGTCCGCGTACGCCTTGGCGGCCTTGTCCTGGGAGGCGACCGCATAGGCGTCGGCGCGCTGCCTGGTGATCGCGGGGTAGCGGTCGTGCAGGTTCTCCGCGGTCATGCCCATCACCAGTGCGGAGGGGTCCACCAGACGCTCGGACAGGAAGCGCGGGTTGGGATCGACGCCGTCGCCCATCGGGTGCCTGCCCATGTGCTCCACGCCTCCGGCGACCGCGACGTCGTAGGCGCCGAACGCGATGCCGCCCGCGACGGTGGTGACGGCCGTCATCGCGCCCGCGCACATCCGGTCGATCGCGTACCCCGGCACGCTCTTCGGCAGCCCGGCCAGCACGGCGGCGGACCGGCCGATGGTCAGGCCCTGGTCGCCGGTCTGCGTGGTGGCCGCGATGGCGACCTCGTCCACGCGCTCGGGCGGCAGGCCGGGGTTGCGGCGCAGCAACTCGCGGATCACCCGGACGACCAGGTCGTCCGCGCGGGTCTCGGCGTACAGGCCGTTGGGCCCTGACTTGCCGAACGGCGTGCGCACGCCGTCGACGAACACGACGTCACGAGTGGATGGCACGGGCTCGCTCCTTGCGGCTGGTTGGCTACGCCTCCATGCTACTCATGAGTAACAAGCCTGGCACGCGCGGCACGCGGGCGCCCCCGGACGGGATGCCGCTTCCCGCCCGGGGGCGGCTCTTGCCCCCCGCGTCGCGTACGGGGTGCGCATGTGGCGATGGCCGGGGTCCAGGAAACGGGCCTCCAGAGGGACGGGATGCTTTCGATCGCCTTCGTGGAAATCCCCGCGAAAAGAAGCAGGGGCTGCTCGGGCGCGCTCTGGAACGGTCTATCGGCCTCAGCCGGCGGATATGCGTTGAACATAAACCGGCGCCCACACCTCGTCAACTGTGGAAAACAAAGTTTCCTAAACTCCTCTACGCCAGTTGATGCGTGTAGACTGCCTCCATGTGCAGCACACCGAGGTCAGCCCACCCGGGGGTGTGAGGTGCCGGACACGCCGCGGCAGGCGGGGAAGAGCCTTGCCGCAAAGCTGGACCACCTGTTTCGCACCGTGCGACCGAAAGGCGGCGGTGAATACTCCTTTGAAGAGGTCTCCGACACGCTGAAGGCGCGCGGCGGCCCCACGATCTCCGGCACCTACATCTGGCAGCTCCGCAAGGGCCTGCGGGACAACCCCACCATGCGCCACCTGGAGGCGCTGGCCGGCTTCTTCGGCGTGCCGCCCGCCTACTTCTTCGACGACGCGGCGGCCGAGCGCATCGACGCCGAACTCGCGCTGCTCACCGCACTGCGCGATTCTTCGATCCGGCAGATCGCGCTGCGCGCGTCCGGCCTTTCCACAAAGAGCCTGGACGCCATCACCGAGATGCTGGAACGCGTCCGCGAACTGGAAGGATTGGGCGAGACCGGCGAACAAACCGATCGCGCGCGCCCTGAATAAACGGGCAGACCCTTGAAAGCGGGCTGGACACCCGCGCTAGTATCTGCTCAGGCGGACCTACGGGGGGGCCGCTCAATTCGGGACGGGGACGCTATGCCGCGCGACCTCGCAATAACTGTCCACGCACTCGCACGCTGTTTTCGCTGGATTCGCTCCGCGATCGGCCGCGTTCGCCTCCGCCGGACCGCGCCGGACGGGCCGCCGTACTCCTCCCGGCACGGACCGCACGGCGGGGCGCCGCCCCCTGACCCGGGCCACGGCGACGGTGATCGGCCCCGCAGGGCGGGACGGGCGTCGCTGAAACGCCTCCGGCTGCGCTGCGAGGCCCGGCTGGACGTCCTCACCCTCCCCACGCCCTTCGACGTGCGCGCCCTGTGCGCCACGCTGGCCGAGGAGCGGGGCCGCCCGATCCACCTGCTGCCGATGACCGGCAACCCCGGGTTGCAGGGACTGTGGGTGGCGACGGAGTCGGCCGACGTGATCTTCTACGAGGACGCGACCACGCCGCCGCACCAAGAGCACATCATCCTGCACGAGCTGAGCCACCTGCTGTGCGATCACTACCGGGCCGCGGACCCCGCGGCGGAGCTGGCCCGGGCGCTGCTGCCCGACCTCGACCCCGGCATGGTGATCCGGATGCTCGGCCGCACCTCCTACACGGCCTTCGAGGAACAGGAGGCGGAGCTGCTGGCCACGCTCATCCAGCAGCGCGCCCGCCGGCCCCGCCGGGGCGTCCGCCCCGGCTCGCTGGCCCGTCGTCTCATGACCGCGCTGGACTGGTCGCCGGGCGGCCCCCCCGCCCGGCCCTTTTGAACGGGGGAACCGGATGCCGGAGTGGGTCCGCATGTACGGGCCGTCGGCCGTCGCATGGCTCCTGCTCCTGCTCGCCCCGCACGGCCGCCGCCGCCAGGCCGATCCGTCGCGGCGCATGGTCGGGCTGGTGCTGAGCGGCCTGGCCGTCTCCACCACCGTCAACACGCCGCTCGTCTACGGCCTGATCGGCGACCTGACCGGCATCCCCAACGTCGCCAGGCTGCTCGGGCACGCCGGGATGCTGGGCGTGGCCTGGGCGGGCCACGCGTTCTTCCACCTCATGGACGACCCCGGCAGGAACCCCCGTCCGGGCATCGTGCGCTACGCCTGCTACCTGGTCGCCGCCCTGGTGGCCATGGCGGTGCTGTTCGCCGCCGCCCCCACCCCCGTCGATGACGTGCGCTTCGCGGCCAGGTACGGCGCGAGCCCGTGGGTCCTCGAATACTGGCTCGTCTACGGGGCGGCCATCGTGCCCGCCCTGCTCGGCGTGACCCGCGAGGCGCTGCGCTGCGCCCGCCTGGCCGCCACGGCGACCCTGCGGGCCGGGCTGCGCCTGGTGGTCGCCGGGGCCGCCATCGCCACGCTGTACCAGCTCCACAAGACGCTCTACTTCGCCGCGCGGCGGCTGGAGTTCGCCTATCCGCCGGTGCCTCTGAACCTGGACGCGCTGCTCCCGCCGCTCTCGCTGCTCCTGCTGGTGATCGGCACCACCATGCCCGGCTGGGGGCCGCGGCTGAAGGTCCCCGAGATGCTGGAGTGGTCCGGCCGGTACCTGGCCTACCGCCGGCTGCGCCCGCTGTGGCTGGCGCTCTACCGCGCGGTACCGGAGATCGCGCTCGTCCCCCCGGCGGCGGCGCTCTCCGAGTTGTCCCCGGTGGACCTGCGGCTGCGGCTCTACCGGCGGGTGATCGAGATCAGGGACGCCCGGCTGGCGCTGCTGCCGTACTTCGACCCGGACGTCGCGGCGGCGGCCCGCAAGCTGGCCGGGCGCAAGGGCATGACCGGCCGGGACGTGGAGGTCCTGGCCGAGGCGGCGATGCTCGCCGCCGCGATGCAGGACAAGGAACGCGGGCGGCGGCCCCGCCTCCCCGCCGACGCGCCCGCGGTGCCGGGCGGCGGCGACCTGGAGAGCGACACCGACTTCCTGGACGATGTCGCCCGCGCGTATCGCGCGCACCGCAGAAAGCTCACCCGGCTGTGCGCGGCGAATCACGAGGCCAGGGTGTGAATCAATAACTTGTCCTGTCAGCAGCCAGTAAATAGCGAAAAAATGCTCTAAAGCATCATATTTCCGCGCAAACCGGTCAGACTTCTCCCTTGGTCTCCAACCTGGTTAACGCCTTGGCCATCGGGTGCGCGGTCAGCCGGATCTGCCAGGAACGGGCGCCGAGCCCGCGCAGCCGGTCCGCGATCGACTCGTCATCGATCACCTCCGGCGGCTCCCAGGTCAACCGGCGCACCGCGTCGGGCTGCAGCAGGTTCTCCGTCGGCATGCGATGCTCGTCGGCCAGCGCCGCGACCA
Organism: Spongiactinospora rosea; assembly: GCF_003315795.1. Classification (GTDB taxonomy): domain Bacteria; phylum Actinomycetota; class Actinomycetes; order Streptosporangiales; family Streptosporangiaceae; genus Spongiactinospora; species Spongiactinospora rosea. The sequence continues at coordinate 183,850 of NZ_QMEY01000004.1, read as the reverse complement.
CCGCGCGCGCCGCGGCGAGCCGCCGGGCGGCGGCCGGGTCGCGGTCGGCCCAGCGGTTGGCGGGCGGCGGGCCGTCGCCCGGCGTGCTCGGCTGTGGGAGCTGCGTCTCCGGCAGCCCGCGGGCCCTGCCGATCGCGGCCAGCCACTCGCGCAGGTGCCGCCGGGCGCTGCGGCCGGTGAACGGCGCGATCTCGGTGAGCCCCTTGGTCGTGCGCGGGATCTCCAGGGCGGCGGTCACGATGGCCGAGTCGGGCAGCACCCGCCCGGGTGCGAGGTCGGCCTCCCTGGCCAGCCGGTCGCGGAGGGTCCACAGCTCGCGTACGACGGCGAGGCCGCGCAGCGAGCGGACCTTGTGGATGCCCGACGTACGTCGCCACGGGTCGGCCCTCGGCACCGGCAGCGGGGTGGCGAGCACCGCGGAGAACTCCTCCTCGGCCCACTCCAGCTTGCCCGCCTCGGCCAGCTCGCCGCGCAGCGCGTCGCGCAGCTCCACCAGCACCTCGACGTCGAGCGCCGCGTAGCGCAGCCAGTCTTCCGGCAGCGGCCGGGTGGACCAGTCGGCCGCGGAGTGGCCCTTCTCCAGGCGCAGCCCGAGCACGGTCTCCACCATGGTGCCGAGCCCGACCCGCTCATAGCCGAGCAGCCGGCCGGCCAGCTCGGTGTCGAACAGCAGCCGGGGGCGCAGCCCCAGCTCGGCCAGGCAGGGGAGGTCCTGGGAGGCGGCGTGCAGCACGATCTCGGCGTCGGCCAGCGCCGTGTCGAGCGCGGTCAGGTCGGGGCAGCAGACCGGGTCGATGAGCACGGTGCCCGCGCCCGCCCGGCGCAACTGGACCAGGTAGGCCCTGCCGCTGTAGCGGTAGCCCGAGGCGCGCTCCGCGTCGACCGCCACCGGTCCGTGTCCCGCGGCGAACGCCGCCACCGCCGCGGCCAGCTCGCCGGAGGCGTCGATCACCGCGGGGATGCCCTCGCGCGGTTCCAGTAGCGGTACGGCCTCCCGCTCCGGAATGGTCTTCTCGTCGGTCACTTCCTGAAGGACTCCGGATCTTCGCGGCGGCGCGGCGACAGGGACGCCACGTCGGGTGGTAGCGGAGGCATACCCGCCGCGAGGCACATCAGATCGCACCATGCGGCGACATGGCCGGAAAGGTCGTCGTCCCTGGGCGACCAGGAGGCGCGAAGTTCCAGCTCGGTGGTGACGGGGTCGTCCGCCTTGTTGCCGAACCCCTCCGACACGGCCCGGGTCACCGTGCCGCCGGCCTCGGCGTAACCGGCCTGGTGGGCCTCAAGGGCGTCGGTCAGCCAGCTCCAGGCCACCGGCCCGAGCAGCGGGTCGGAGGTGATCTCCGGCTCCATGTCCGCCCGGACGTAGGCCACCAGCCGGAACGGGCCGTCCCAGCCGCGCTGTTGTTCAGGGTCGTAGAGCAGGATCAGCCTGCCGATGGCCAGCTCGTCGCCGTCGCGGTAGACCGACGCGCCGATCGCGGCGGAGTAGGGGGCCAGCCGCTGCGGCGCCGGGATGTCCTCCAGCTCGATCTCCGGTCTGACCTCCGTGCCGCGCAGACTCTCCACCGCGCGCCGGAAGGCGGCGGGAGCGTCGGGCGTGTCACCGATGGTCATAGTCGAAGAGTAGGTCGAAGTCAGGCGCATGGGGACCACGGGGGTAGATGTAGGAGCCATGGGAATCGATCAAGCCGCTACCGGGATCCGCCGCTCGCGGGCCGTAGCCGCGGGGAGCGGGCCGCCGATGAACAGCGCGTGCCCGCACCGGACGCAGGCCCACTCCGGGCACTCGCCGGGATCATGCCCGTCGGGGCATGGCGGCTGCTCGAAGACCCGCTCTTCGGCACACGAGGCACAGCGCTCAGTGCGGCGCTCGGGGGAACTCCACATCGCGGTCATCTCACGGGCCTTTCGTCGGGTCGTGCTCCGAACGTTGGCACGCCCGACCGACAATTCCGCGCAACGCACTCGGCGTGTCCCGAAAGTGGTACCCGAATCGATGCCGCGCGGTGACTTGACGAACATTTGAACCAGCCGATAGCTCGTCACGGCTCTCCCATAACGCGCACTGTACCCTTCATGCGGCGTTCAAGCCGCATTCAATGGCCGCCGGGCGCTCGTGGCGCGGCGGCCCGCCGCCCGGACGCGCCTGGTGAGGGTGGCATGTGACGGCCGGCACAAAAGACCGGCTTGGCCGCGCCATGCCGCATTCCCCCTCATCGCGCCGCCGCGTCCGTGCGCGGACCGCGGGTGCCGCATGGCACCCTGTGAGGGTGAATCCAGCCGAGTCCCCGTTCGTCCGCGCCTGCCGGCGCCTGCCCGTCCCGCACACCCCGGTGTGGTACATGCGCCAGGCGGGCCGCTCGCTGCCGGAGTACCGCGCGCTGCGCGAGGGCGTGCCGATGCTCACCGCCTGCGCCACGCCCGACCTGATCGTGGAGATCACGATGCAGCCGGTGCGCCGCCACGGCGTGGACGCGGCGATCTTCTTCAGCGACATCGTGGTGCCGCTCAAGGCCATCGGCGTGGACCTGGACATCAAGCCGGGCGTCGGCCCGGTGGTGGCCGACCCCATCAGGTCGACGGACGCGCTCGGCGCGCTGCGCCCCATCGAGCCCGACGACGTGCCCTACGTCGGCGAGGCCGTGCGCGGGCTGGTCAAGGAGCTGGGGCCGGTGCCGCTGATCGGCTTCGCCGGGGCGCCGTTCACGCTCGCGTCCTACCTGATCGAGGGCGGGCCGTCCAAGAACCACGACCACACCAAGGCCATGATGTACGGCGAGCCCGCGCTCTGGCACGACCTGATGGACCGCCTCACCGACATCACCATCGGCTACCTGCGCATCCAGGCCGAGGCCGGGGCCTCGGCCCTGCAGCTGTTCGACTCCTGGGTGGGGGCCGTGGCCCCCGACGACTACCGGGCGTTCGTGCTGCCGCACACCAGCCGGATCTTCGCCGCGCTGGCCGACCTCGACGTGCCGCGCATCCACTTCGGCGTCGGCACCGGCGAGCTGCTGGGCCTGCTCGGCGAGGCCGGGGCCGATGTGGTGGGGGTCGACTGGCGGGTGCCGCTCGACCGGGCCGCCGAGCGGATCGGCCCGGGACGCGCGGTGCAGGGCAACCTCGACCCCGCGGTGCTGCTCGCCCCGTGGGAGGTCATCGAGTCGCGGGCCCGCGACGCGCTGGAGCGCGGCCGCGCGGCCGAGGGCCACGTGTTCAACCTCGGGCACGGGGTGCTGCCCTCGACCGATCCCGGCGCGCTCACCCGGCTCACCGAGTTCGTCCACGCCTTCCCGGTCAGCTGACCGCCGGTTCGCCCGTCTCGGCGGCCGGGGGCGGGGTGCGCCGCCTGCGGCCCCGCCGCACGAGGTACACCAGACCGGCCGTCAGCGGGACGATCAGGATCAGCCACGGCACCAGCACGCCCACCACGGTCAGCACGACCTTCGCGAAGTCCACCAGCCCGTGCCAGCCCGAACGCAGCCCGGCGGCGAACCCGCTGGAGTCGTCGGTCCGCTTCGGCGCGGCGGAGGGCCCGAACAGATTCAGCGTGATGGTGCCCATGCCGGTCCGCTCGGCCAGTGACTTCTGCCTGGCCTGCAACGACTCCAGGTCGGCCTCGCGCTCGTTGATCTCCCGTTCGACCTGGAGGACCTCACCGATGGTGTCGGCCCGCTTGAGCAGCGCGCGCAGCGACTCAAGGGCCGACTTCGAGGACTTCAGCCGGCTCTCGACGTCGGCGACCTCCTCGGTGACGTCCTCGGTGCCCTGCCGCAGTGATTCGCGGTCGCCGAGCTCCTTGCCGAGCCGGGCGAGCACCCCGGGGTAGGCCGGGGGCGGCACCTTGAACTCCAGCCGGGCCGACGCGTCGCGCTTGCCGAAGGAGTCGCTCTCCTCCTTGGACAGATGGCCCTGCGCGGCGGTGACGATCTGCTTGGCCTTCTCGCTCGCCGCGGGCACGTCCTTGACCTTGACGCCCATCTCCGAGACGTAGATGATCGCCCGCTCGTCCTTGACCAGCTCGATCGCGGCCGAGGTGTCGCGTCCGGACATCTTTGCCCTGGCGGACTGCGGCTGCTTGACCTGCGCGTCCGATTCGGTCTTGTTGTACCGGCCCTCCTCGGTGAGGCCGATGGCGGGGGCCTCGGCGCGATCGGAGGTGCTCTGCGCGGTGCCGCCGCCACTGCCGCCGCACGCGGTGCCGAGCAGCAGGAGGGCCGCCAAGGGCACGCTCAGTCGCAGGCCGTGCTGAATTCTGCTCATGGTCTCATTCACGGCCGCGGCCATCGCGCGGTTTAACCGAGGGCGTCACGATGAAGTCACGTTCGGGTGCCGGTACCGTCTGGAGACATGAAGGGCGACGGGCGGCATGTGGTGGTCGTCGGGGGCGGGATCGCGGGTCTGGCCGCGGCCTGGTTCCTGCGGCGGCAGGCGGGTGACGCGGTCCGGGTGACCGTGCTGGAGGGTTCGCCGCGGATCGGCGGCAAGCTGCACGTGAGCGAGGTGGCGGGCGTCGCGGTCGACGCGGGCGCGGAGGCCATGCTGGCCAGGCGGCCCGAGGGCAAGGAGCTCGCCCGGATGGCCGGCCTCGGTGACGAGCTGGTCTATCCCGGCACGACGCAGGCGTCGATCCTGACCAGGGGCGCGCTGCGGCCGATGCCGCCGGGGCAGGTCATGGGCGTGCCCTCGGACCTGACGGGGCTCGGCAGGTCGGGCGTGCTGACGCCGTCCGGTCTGGCCCGCGCGCTGCTGGACGAGGTGCTGCCCGCCACGCCGGTCACCGGGGACGTGTCGGTCGCCGCCTACGTCCGCGCGCGGATGGGCGCGGAGGTGGTCGAGCGGCTGATCGAGCCGATCCTGGGCGGCGTGTACGCCGGGCGCGCGGAGGCGCTGTCGCTCGCGGCGACCATGCCGAGGGTCGCGGCGGTGGCGCGGTCGGCCCGCTCGCTGGCCGGGGCCGCGCGGCAGATCGTCGCCGAGGCCCCCGCGGGCGCGGGGCCGGTGTTCACCACACTGCGCGGCGGCATGGGCGGCCTGCCCCAGGCCGTGGCCGCCGGTTCGGGCGCCACCATCAGGACCGGCGTGACAGTTCGCGAGCTGCGCCGTACGCCCGGCGGCTGGCGGCTGGTCACCGGGCCGGTGCCCGAGCCGGAGGTCGTGGAGGCCGACGCGGTGGTGCTGGCCGTGCCCGCCGCCCCGGCCGGACGCCTGCTCGCGGAGGAGGTCCCCGCGGCCGCCGCCGAGCTGGCCGCGATCGAGTACGCGAGCATGGCCATCGTCACCCTGGCCTACCCCCGGGCCGCCTTCCCCACGGTGCCTTCCGGCAGCGGCTACCTGGTGCCGCCGGTCGAGGGCCGCCCGGTCAAGGCGGCCACGTTCAGCTCGGTGAAGTGGCCGCACCTGGCCGAGGCCGACCCCAACACGATCGTGCTGCGCTGCTCGATCGGCCGCCTGGGGGAGGAGCGGGTGCTGCAGCGCGACGACGGGGAGCTGGTCGCCCTGGCCATGGCCGAGATGTCGGAGGTCATGGGCGTGCGCGGGCTGCCGCTGGACAGCCGCGTCACCCGGTGGGGCGGCGCGCTGCCGCAGTACGAGGTGGGCCACCTCGACCGCGTGGCGCGCATCCGCGCGGCCGTCGCCGCCGCCCCCGGCCTCGCGGTCTGCGGCGCGGCCTACGACGGCCTGGGCGTCCCCGCGTGCGTCGCCACGGCCCGTACGGCGGCGGCCCGGGTACTAGACCACCTGGACCCCGCGAGAGAATGGCAGTCGGCCGGTTCCGCGTGAGGCGGGATCACGGCGCGGTTCCATGGCGGCTTGAAGAGGGTGTGCCGATATGACGACGCAGGAAGGCGCGCGGCCCAAGGCCCGCGACCTCAACAACGTGATCCGCTACACCATGTGGTCGGTGTTCAAGGTGCGCGAGTCGTGCGAGGGTGAGCGGAAGGACATGGCCGCCGAGGTCGCCGACCTGCTCGCCCAGGTGGCCGGCAAGGACGTGGTGACCAGGGGCTGTTACGACGTCAGCGGTTTCCGCGCCGATGCCGATTTCATGTTCTGGTGGCACGCCCCCACCTCTGAGGACCTCCAGGAGGTCTACTCCCGCTTCCGCCGCACCGCGCTCGGGCGGCGTTGCACGCCGGAGTGGTCGGCGATGGCGCTGCACCGGCCCGCGGAGTTCAACAAGTCGCACATTCCGGCCTTCCTCGCCGAGGAGGAGCCGCGTGCCTACGTGAGCGTCTACCCGTTCGTCCGCTCGCTGGAGTGGTACCTGCTGGACGACGCCGAGCGCCGGAGCATGCTGGCCGAGCACGGCAAGATGGCGCGCGACTACCCCGACGTGCGGGCCAACACGGTCGCCTGCTTCTCCCTGAACGACTACGAGTGGATGCTCGCGTTCGAGGCGGACGAGCTGCACCGGATCGTCGACCTGATGCGCCACCTGCGCGCCGCGAAGGCCCGCAGGCACACCCGCGTGGAGATCCCCTTCTACACCGGGGTGCGCAAGCCCGTCACCGAGCTGGTCGCCGCCCTGCCGTAACGGGCGAAATATCCGCTTTGCCGAAGCGTAGGCTGACACGTCCATGATTTGTCATACTCAATGCAGATCTCTCCGGCTGAGTGAGGCGAAGCGTGGCAACGGGCGGTAACGGGGTGGCGCGTTCCAGTGGTCGCGGCGGGCGGCATCGCCGCGGAGGGCAGGGCGGGACGAGCGCGCGGCGGGCGGTGGCCTATCTGGCCGCGCTCGGCGTGTTCGGAGCGGTCGCGGCGGGATACGCGCTGACCAGGGGCGACGAGGCTCCGGCGGTCGTCGCCGCGCCTTCGGGCACCGCGGCGCCCGCGGCCACCGGCGGCCCGCCGTACGCCGCACCCGCCCGCGTCCCCTCGGAGGGGCCGGTCGTCGCCGCGGACGCCGGGAAGACCGAGCAGAAGCCCGAGGACCCCAAGAAGCCGGACGGCGAGAAGCCGGGCGACAAGAAGCCGGACGAGAAGAAGAGCGACGGCAAGAAGCGCGAGCGCAAGACCGCCGACCGCGCGTCCGGCCCGTCCGAGCACACCGACACGCGGGCGGTGGAGTTTCTCCGCAGCAAGAAGGACGCGCCCGCCAAGCGCATCACCGACGTCCGCTCGGTCGGCGGCTACCTGCGCATCTACACCGACCTGCCGCAGTCGGCGGACAACTCCCGCGCCGCGCTCGAACTGTGCCAGCGCGGCCTGCGCTACCTGATCGAGGAGCAGGGCGTCGCCGACCCGATCGTCTTCGTGCAGGCGGAGTTCGGGGAGAACGGCAACCCGGTGCTCGCCAACATCCTCGGCCCCGACGACGCCAACTGCCGGGTCACCCATCCCAAGCCGAAGGACTGACGGCCGCCGGGCTCATCTGATCCGGACCCTGGTCTTGCCGCACTTGACGCACCGCTGGGTGAGCACCCTGCCGATGGTCTCGATGGTCTGCCACCTGTGCCGCAGGTGCAGGCGGTCCCGCAACACCGGTAGCAGGGATCGGGCCGTCATCAGCACGATCTCCGCCCTCGCCATCCGGAAGCCGCTGATCGGACCCTCCCGCTTCAGCCCGGGCCGCGTGCCGGCACGATGTGCGTCAGGACGGCCGCCCGCCCGCCGGCGGGGCCGCCGATGATGTCCGCCTCCGATCCGCCGGCACGCGTTCCCCCTGGCATTGAGCGCCCCCTCTGTCGCCGATCGCCATTAGCTTCCTGGCGGTGGCAAGGGACGCGCAAGACCTAAACCTGACCGGATATGGCTATTTGGCGGGCTGCTGGGCGGGCTCCAGTCGCAAGGCGATCGAATTGATGCAGTAGCGGTCATCCGTCGGGGTCGCGTAGCCCTCACCGTGGAACACGTGTCCGAGGTGGGAGTCGCACCGGGCGCAGCGGACCTCGGTGCGCACCATGCCGAGCGAACGGTCCTCGATGAGCACCACGGCGTCCGAGCCGGACGGCTCGAAGAAGGACGGCCAGCCGCAGTGGGAGTCGAACTTGGTTTCGGAGCGGAACAACTCCGCGCCGCAGGCGCGGCAGGAGTAGACGCCGATCGCCTTGGTGTCGACGTACTCTCCGGTGAAGGGGCGCTCGGTGCCCGCCTGGCGCAGCACCCTGAACTCCTCGGGCGAGAGCTGCACTCGCCACTCGGCGTCGCTCTTGACCACTTTTTCCATGTCTCCAGCCTACGATCGCGGCGCGCGGGACGCTCCATCGGAGCGAGTTGCGGGTGGAAGCATCCTTTCGGGGGAGATTTGGCGTCTTTGTATGTGTGGGAGGTGTGTCACCTTCCATCGATGAATGGGGAGACCGTCCGCGGCCTGCCCCGGATGGCGCCGGCCCTCGCCCGTGCTGGGCGCCCTGACCGGGAGGCCGACCGCCGCCGGCGGCCGGGCGATGCGCCAGCGCCCGGCGAAGTCACCGGCGCGGCGGATGGTCGTCGTGGTCCGTCCCGTCGAGCGCCCGATCCCGCCATCGGGCGGCTCCGGGACGGGCCCGCCCTACACCCGGGCAGGTCAGCGGGGGTACGGTCGGGAGCATGGCCTCGCCGTACATAGAACTCGAAGTCGGGCAGCGCACTGTCAAAGTCACCAATCCCGACAAGGTGTATTTCCCGGAGATCGGGGCGACCAAGCGGGAACTCGTGGAGTACTACGTCAGTGTGGGCGAGGGCGCGCTGCGCGGGCTCCGCGACCGGCCGACGTACATCAAGCGCCACCCGGACGGCGTGCTCAACGACGCCATCTACCAGAAGCGGCTGCCCGCCAAGCGGCCCGAGTGGGTCCAGGGCGTGACCGTGCGCTTCCCCAGCGGGCGTACCGCCGAGACGCTGCTGGTCACCGAGGTGGCCGACCTCGCCTGGTGCGCCAACCTGGGCACCATCGACTTCCACCCCTGGCAGGCCCGTGCCGCCGACCTCGCCCACCCCGACGAGCTGCGGATCGACATCGACCCGCAGCCGGGCACCGGCTTCGGCCAGGCCCGCGAGGTCGCCTTCGTGGTGCGCGACGTGCTCGGCGAACTCGGCATCACCGGTTTTCCGAAGACCTCCGGCAGCCGGGGCGTCCACATCGCCGTGCGCGTCCGCCCCGAATGGGACTTCGTCCAGGTCCGGTACGCGGCCATCGCCCTGGCCCGCGAGGTCGAACGCCGCGCCCCCGACCTCGCCACCACCGCCTGGTGGAAGGAGGAACGCGGCGAGCGCGTCTTCATCGACTTCAACCAGAACGCCCTGGACCGCACCGTGGCCGCCGCCTACTCCATCCGCGCCAGGCCGCACGCCCCGGTCTCCACCCCGGTCACCTGGGACGAACTTTCCGAGGTCGACCCGGCCGCCTTCGACATCCGCACCGTCCCGGCCCGCTACGCCGAACTCGGCGACGTCCACGCCGGCCTGGACGACGAGGCGTACTCCCTGGCCCCACTGCTCGAATGGTTCCACGCCGACGAGCGCGGCGACATGCCCTACCCCCCGAACTACCCCAAGATGCCCGGCGAGCCCAAGCGGGTCCAGCCCAGCAAGGCCAGGCCCTGACCTCAGCCGCCGGGCGGGTGCCAGCGGGCCTCGGTGTCGCCGTCGCGCAGGGCGGCCAGGCGGTGGGCCACCTCCCGGCGGGCCGGCTCCCTGACCGCCGCCGCGCGGATGAAGGCGCTGAGGCCGCTGATCTCACGTATGGCGATCAGGGTCTCCAGGCCGGGCCACTCCCGTACGTCCCACCGGTACGCGCGGGTGAACGCCTCCACCTCGGCCGCGCCGGGGTGGTCGAAGCGGCGCCGGGTGTAGTGGATCTGGGCGAGGTCCCATTCGCGGCTGCCGAGGGCGACGTGATCCCAGTCGCCGAGGATGACCCGGCCGGAGGCGGCGCGCATCAGGTTGGCCGGATGCGCGTCCCCGTGGATCAGCGTCGGCGGATGCGGGGGCGCGAGGCCGTTCCAGGCCGCCCGCAGGTCGCCGATCCTGCCCTCCAGCCAGGTCCGGTCGCGTCCGGGGAGGTTAGAGCGGGTGACCGCGGCGGCGACCCCGGCCAGCGGGTCGGTGAACTCGCCCAGGTCGCGCACCGGCCGCGGGTCGAGGTGGTGCAGGCGGTGCAGGAGCCGCCCGAGGTCGTCCCCGCCCGGCTCCGGGGCGGTGACCGTCTCCACGTAGCGCCATAAGGACACCACGTGTCCCCTGATCACGCGGGGGTGACCGGGGAGGTCGGCGGGGACCACGCACGGGTAGCCCTGGCCGTCGAGCCACCGGGTCACCGCGACCGAGGAGATCACCCGGGGGAGCGCGTGGGGGTTCGTGGCGATCCGGATCACCAGGGACTCCGCCGGGACGGCGTACAGCGCGTTGCTGTGCGACCAGAGAAGCTCGGCGTCGCCGACCGGGACGCCGAACCGGACGCCCGCCTCGGCCAGTATCGCGCGCATCCGCTCGTCCGGTCCGTCAGCAGTCACATCGCGCCTCGTCCGAGCATGCCGGAGTGGTACCTCGCCCTCCATCCTGCCCCGGGGAACGGAAGATCGTTACCCTCGACGGGTGAGCGACGAGACCTCCCCCTCCCCGGTCCGGGCGTTCCTGCGGTTGCCCGGAGTGGCCCCGCAGGCGGTGTGCGGGCTGTTAGCCCAGGTCACCCAGCAGGTCGGGCCGATCGGGGTGGTACTCGTGGTCAAGGAGTCCACCGGCTCGCTGGCGCTGGGCGGGCTGGCCGCCGCCGCGATATCGGCCGGGGCGGGGCTGGCCCGGCCGGTGCAGGGACGGATCATCGACCGGCGCGGCGTCGGGGGCGTGCTGGTCGTGACCGCGCTGCTGCACCTCGGCGCGCTGCTCGGGCTGGTGTTCCTGGCCGCGCGGGGCGCGCCCGGGTGGCTGCTGGTCGGCCTGGCGCTGGCGGCCGGGGTCGGGCTGCCGCCGGTCTCGGTGAGCATGCGCATGGACTGGGGCGCGCGGATCGGCCCGGAGGGCCGTACCGCCGCCTACAGCCTGGTCTTCCTGGTGCAGGAACTGGCGATCTTGACCGGGCCGCTGCTGTTCGGGGCGCTCGTCGCGGCGGCGTCGGCGTCGGTCGCGCTGGGCTGGGTCGCCGCGCTGGCCGGGGCGGGCACGCTGGCGCTGGCCCGGGTGCTGCGATCGCCCCGGCCCGCCGCACATGACGAGGGCAGGGGCCGGGTGCTGCGGCTGCCCGGCATGCCGACCCTGCTCGGCGTGGTCCTGCTGCTGGGCGGCGCGATCGGCGCGCTGGAGGTGGGGATGCCCGCGCTGGCGTCGGCGCAGGGGCGGCCCGCCGTGGCGGGTGTGCTGGTCGCGATGCTGTCGGCCGGTGGGATCATCGGCACCGTGGTGTACAGCGCGCGGAGCTGGACCTCGCCACCGGCGGTCCGGCTGATCTGGCTGCTCGCCTGGATGGGGGTGGCCCTGGCCCCGCTGGCCCTGCTCGATTCGCTGCTGCCCGCCGGGGTCCTGCTGCTGGCCGCGGGCCTCACGCTCACCCCGGCGCTCACCTCGACATCGCTCCTGGTGGACGAACTGGCCCCGGCGTCCCGCGCGGAGGCGTTCGGCTGGCTGTCCACGGCGGTCGCGGGCGGTGGAGCGGCCGGAGCCGCCGTGGCGGGCGGCGCGGGCGAGCAGGGGGGCCCGCCGGCCATCTTCGCACTGGCCGCGCTGTTCGCCCTCGTGGGCGCCGCCCTCGCCCTGGCCCGCACCCGCGGTGGCCAGCAGGGCGGGGTCAGGGGCGCGGCGGGGTGACGGCGGCGAGGAGCCGGTTGTTGCCGCGCTGCCACAGGGTGCCGACCTCGGCGAAGCCCGCGTCGCGCAGGGCCGCGACGTGGGTGGACAGCAGCGGCGACTCGGTGTGGTCGAGCTCGGCGGCGGCGAGCATCCGCTCGCGCTCGGCCATCAGGCCGGCGAGCGCCGGGTCCGCCGCGGTCGCCTGCCACCACTGCGCCCAGTCCTCGGGACGGCCCTCGGCGAACCGGCGGGCGGTCTCGCGGTCGTGCACCAGCTTCTCCAGGCCGGACAGCACGGGGGTGGTGTCGCCGGTGTCCAGGTGGTCGCCGTTGAGCAGCAGCCCGCCGGGGCGGAGCACCGAGGCCACCTCGGCGTAGACCGCGCGCAGGTGGTCTTCGGCAAGCCAGTGCAGCGCGGTGGTGCTGACCGCGACGTCGGCCGGGCGGTCCAGGGTGAGGGCGTCGCTCCAGCCGGGCACGCGCAGGTCGAGCCGGGTGAAGCTGAGCCCGCGCACGTGGCCGTACCCGGAGCGGCCGAGGGACAGCAGCAGCGGGTCGGCGTCCACCGCGGCGACGGTGGCCTGCGGGAGCCGGGCGAGCAGCCGGACGGCCAGCGACCCCGGCCCGCACCCCAGGTCGATCACCAGCGGGTCGGGCCGCCCGGCCGCCGCCTCCACCGCGTCCACCAGCGCGGTGAACCGGTCTTCGCGGTCGGGCAGGTAGCCCTCCTGCTGCACGTCCCAGCGGGCGATCCAGTCGTGTGCGGTCTGCGGGCTGAGCGTCTGCACGAACGTCTCCTCGTGACTGTCGTCTATGATTTCGTCAGTCATGAACCTACGGCGGAAGGGCGTGACTGGTCAAGTGAACTTCAACAGTCACACAGATGGCGTGGTCGCGGTCGCGGTCGGCCTGGTCAACGTCCTCACGCACGGCACGCGGCGGGGCAGGGCCTACGTCCCGCCCGAAGGGGAGGAGCGGCGGCGGGCCGTCTTCGAGTCGCTGCGGCCCGGCGGCGGCCGGGCGGAGATCGCCGAGGAGGAGGTGGCGGAGCTGGCCGGCATCGCCGCCGAACTGCGGGCCGTCTTCACCGCCGTGGGCAGGGGAGATGTCGACGCTGCGGCCGTGCAGGTCAACCGGCTCCTGGCGGAGTATCGCGCCAGGCCGCACCTGGACCGCCACGACGGCGAGCCCTGGCACCTGCACTTCCACGGCTCCGACGGCAGCCCGGCCAGGGACTGGGCGGCGAGCTGCGCCACCGGGCTCGCCGTGGTGCTCGGCGGGGAACTGCACGACCGCCTGGGCGTGTGCACGGCGCCGGTCTGCGACCGCGTCTACGTGGACACCTCGCGCAACGGCACCCGCCGGTTCTGTTCCACCGCCTGCCAGAACCGCGTCAAGGCCGCCGCGTTCCGGGCCCGCTCGGGATCGTCGGGCTGAACCGGCCGCGGCGGCGATAGAGGGGCAGGGCTCAGGACCGCTTGCGGCTCACCATGAACGCGACGTTGACCGCCACCACGCCGAACCACACCATGAAGGCCAGCCCCATGTCGGCGTCGTTCACAGCGGTGATGATGGTGCCGACCATCCCCACGCCGAGCGAGACGATGGCCAGCGCCAGCACCTGGCCGTCGCCCTGCCTTCCCCGCTCCGATGGAGGTGGCGCGGGAAGGGCCGCGGCCCGCTCGCGGACCCGCTGCTCGATCCGGTCGTCCACCTTCTCCAAGAAGCCCTCGACGATGGCGTCCTCGTACTCGGGCCCGAGGTCGCGCCGCGCCGCGACGGCCGCCTTCAGTTCGTCTGCCGAGTCAGTAGTCATCATGTTCTGAGATATAGCCGCGCCCGGCGGGGGATGTCCATCGGGGATGTCCCGGAGATTATCCGGCCAGAATGTCGTCCAGGTCATAGGAGATCGGGCGTTCGAGCTGCTCATAGGTGCACGATTCCGGTGTACGGTCCGGCCGCCAGCGGCGGAACTGCGCGGTGTGCCGGAACCTCTCGCCCTCCATGTGGTCGTAGGCCACCTCCATCACCAGCTCCGGCCGCAGCGGGACGAAGGACAGGTCCTTCTTGGCGTTCCAGCGTGAGACGTTGGACCCGGGGCGGCGCGGCCCGCCGGGGGCCTGCTCGCCACCGGCCTCGGCGGCGGGGGTCATCCACGCCCCCCACGGGTGGGTCGCCAGGTCGGTGAGGTAGGGCTTGACCTCCTCGATCAGCTCGGCCCTGCGCGTCATCGGGAAGGACGCGGCCACCCCCACGTGGTGCAGGCGGCCGGTGTCGTCGTAGAGGCCGAGCAGCAGCGAGCCGACGATCGGGCCCTTCTTGTGCTCCCGGTAGCCCGCCACGACCACGTCGGCCGTGCGCTCGTGCTTCACCTTGAACATCGTGCGCCGGTCCGGCTCGTACGGCAGGTCGCCGGGCTTCACCACGATCCCGTCCAGCCCGGCCCCCTCGAAGGTCTCGAACCAGCGCCCGGCGAGCGCCGCGTCGTCGGTGATCGGGGTCAGCCGCACCGATCCGCCCGGCTCGCCCGCCTCACCGAAGAGACCGGCCAGCAGCTCGCGGCGGCGCCTGAACGGCGTCTCCATCAGGTTGTCATCGCCCAGGGCCAGCAGGTCGAAGGCGATGAACGAGGCCGGTGTCCGCTCGGCCAGCAGCTTCACCCGGGAGGCGGCGGGGTGGATGCGCTGTTGCAGCGCGTCGAAGTCGAGCACCTGCCCCTGCCGCAGCACGATCTCGCCGTCCACCACGACGCGGTCCGGCAGCTCCCGCCGCGCCGCCTCGACCAGCTCGGGGAAGTAGCGGGTGAACGGCCGCTCGTTGCGGCTGCCCAGGTAGACCTCGTCGCCGTCGCGGAAGATGATGCAGCGAAAGCCGTCCCACTTGGGCTCGTACAACAGGGTGCCGTCCTGCGCCGGCAGGCCCTTGACGGCCTTGGCCAGCATCGGCGCCACCGGTGGTTCGATGGGCAGGGTCATGGTTTCTCCCTGACATATCTGGTGAAGAGGAAGCCGTCCTCTTCGAGGATCTGCGCGATGCGGAGCGGCGTACGGCCGACGGGCCCGTTGAGCACCCGGGCCGCGCCCCCGCCGATCAGCAGCGGGCTGACCGTCAGGCACACCTCGTCGATCAGCCCGGCCGCGGCCAGGCCGCCGTTGAGCCGGGGCCCGCCCTCGCACAGCACGTGGTTCAGCCCTCGTTCGCGCAGCGCGCGCAGGGCCAGGTCCGGTTCGACCCGGTCGTCGCCCGCGACGATCACGTCGGCGACCGCCGCGGCGGCCTCCCGCCGGTCGGGCGGCGCGGCGGCGCAGGTGATCACGATCGGCCTGGCCTCCGCGCCCTTCGCCGCGAAGAACGTCCCGCCGAGGTCCAGGTCGATCTTGCGGGTCACCACCGCGATCGGCGGCGTCGGCGGGCGTCCGGCCCGCAGCGCGTCCCACGAGTCGCGCGGGGCCACCGGCCCGTACCCCTCGGTCCTGACCGTCGCCGCGCCCACCAGGATCACGTCCGCCAGGCCGCGCATCACCTGGAAGAGCCGCCGGTCGGCGGAGCCGGACAGCCCCTCCGAGACCCCCTTGGACCAGGCCGCGCCGTCCAGGCTGGCGACCATGTTGATCCGCAACCACTCCCGATCCGGGTACGCGTACGCCGTGGCCGGGTCCACCTCGACCCGCTCGGCTGGGTAGATTCGCCGCACACCCTCTACCTTGTCATAACCCACTCCCCACCTGCGATTTCCGGTGGTATTCGCGCGGCTGTTCCCATTCGCCGCGCGGCGGTGGAGGTGAGGGGATCAGCCGGCGGCGCGCGGCCGGTACAGGATGCGCATGGAACGGCCCGTGACCGCCACCGGCGTGCCCGCGGGCCACGCCTCGTCGGCGGGCGGCTCCTCGTGCGGCCCCTCGTCGGCCGTGTCCAGCACCGTCAGCCAGCCCTCGCCGTACTCCGCCTCCGGCAGGGTGAACGTGATGTCCTCGTGATGGGCGTTGACCAGCAGCAGGAACGAGTCGTCGATGATCCGCTCGCCGCGCGGGCCGGGTTCGTCGATCGCCTCGCCGTTCAGGTAGACGGCCAGCGACTTGGCGTAGCCGGTGTGCCAGTCGGCGGCCGTCATCTCCTTGCCCGCCGGGGTGAACCACACGATGTCGCGCCGCCCGTCACCGGCCCGGCGGCCGTGGAAGAACCGCCTGCGCTGGAAGACCGGGTGGGCCCGGCGCAGCGCCGCCACGGCGCGGACGAACTCCAGCAGCCCGGACTCCGCGCGGGCCAGCGACCAGTCCACCCAGGACACCTCGTTGTCCTGGCAGTAGGCGTTGTTGTTGCCCCGCTGGGTGCGCCCGAACTCATCGCCCGCGGTCAGCATCGGCACTCCCTGCGAGACGAACAGGGTGGCCAGGAAGTTGCGCCGCTGCCGCCGCCGCAGCCGGACGATCTCGGGGTCCTCCACCGGGCCTTCGGCGCCGCAGTTCCAGGACCGGTTGTCGTCGGTGCCGTCGCGGTTGCTCTCGCCGTTGGCCTCGTTGTGCTTGCGGTTGTAGGAGACCAGGTCGCTGAGCGTGAACCCGTCGTGGCAGGTCACGAAGTTGATCGAGGCGACCGGGCGGCGGCCGGAGGAGGCGTACAGGTCCTGGGAGCCGGTCAGCCTGGAGGCGAACTCCGGCAGCATCGACCCGTGCCCGCGCCAGAAGTCGCGCATCGAGTCGCGGTACTTGCCGTTCCACTCGGTCCACAGCGGCGGGAAGTTGCCCACCTGGTAGCCGCCCGGCCCGACGTCCCACGGCTCGGCGATCAGCTTCACCTGGGAGATCACCGGGTCCTGCTGGATGAGGTCGAAGAACGCGCTCAGCCGGTCCACGTCGTGCAGCTCGCGGGCCAGCGCCGCGGCGAGGTCGAACCGGAAGCCGTCCACATGCATCTCCAGCACCCAGTAGCGCAGCGAGTCCATGATGAGCTGGAGGGCGTGCGGGGAGCGGACGTTGAGGGAGTTGCCGCAGCCGGTGTAGTCGAGGTAGTAGCGCCGGTCGCCGTCGTGCAGCCGGTAGTAGGCCGCGTTGTCGATGCCGCGGAAGCACAGCGTGGGCCCCATGTGGTCGCCCTCGGCGGTGTGGTTGTAGACCACGTCGAGGATCACCTCGATGCCCGCCTCGTGCAGCGCCTTGACCATCGCCTTGAACTCCGTCACCTGCTCGCCGCTCTGCCCGGAGGAGGCGTAGCCGTTGTGCGGCGCGAAGTAGGCGATGGTGTTGTAGCCCCAGTAGTTGGTCAGGCCCCTGGCCACCATCGCGTGCTCGGGCACGAACTGGTGCACCGGCATCAGCTCGACCGCGGTGACGCCCAGGCCCAGCAGGTGCTCGATGACCGCGGGGTGGGCCAGCCCGGCGTAGGTGCCGCGCTGCTCGCGCGGCACGGCGGGGTGGCGCATGGTCAGCCCGCGCACGTGCGCCTCGTAGATCACCGTCTGGTGGTACGGCGTGCCGGGCCTGCGGTCGGAGCCCCAGTCGAAGAACGGGTTGACCACCACGTTCTTCGGCATGAACGGCGCGCTGTCGGCGCCGTTGGCCCGCGCCGGATCGGTGAAGCGGTAGGAGAACAGCGCCTCGTCCCAGGCGACCTCGCCCTCGATCGCCTTGGCGTAGGGGTCGAGCAGCAGCTTGGCCGGGTTGCAGCGGTGTCCCTTGGCGGGCTCGTAGGGGCCGTGGACGCGGAAGCCGTACCGCTGCCCGGGGGTGATCCCCGGGAAGTAGCCGTGCCAGACGAACCCGTCGATCTCCGGCAGGTCGACGCGCTCCTCGCGGCCCCGATCGTCGAACAGGCACAGCTCCACCCGGTCTGCGACCTCGGAGAACACCGAAAAGCTCGTGCCGACGCCGTCCCAGGTGCCGCCGAGCGGGTACGCCTGCCCAGGCCAGACCTCACGCATGTGGCCCCATTGTCCTCCCCACCGGCGCTCTCGCGCAGGCCGTTCGCCCAGATGTCACCCGCGCGCGCCCGCACCCGGCGAGCAGGGCGGGCGCGCGGCGGGTATCAGCCGATCAGCTCGGCGTTCAGGCTGATCGTCGTCCCGGTCAGCGCCTTGCTCACCGGGCAGTTCACCTTGGCCTTCTCGGCGGCGGCCTGGAAGTCCGCCTCGGAGATCCCCGGCACCTGGGCCTTGACCGACAGCACGATGCCGGTGATGCCCTCACCCGGCTGGAACGTCACCTCGGCGCTGGTGTCCACGGTCTGCGGCGGCGTGCCCGCGCCGGCCAGGCCGTGCGACAGCGCCATGGAGAAGCAGGTGGAGTGGGCCGCGGCGAGCAGCTCCTCGGGGGAGGTCTTGCCGTTGGGCTCCTCGGCCCTGGAGGGCCAGGTGACCTCATAGGAGCCGACGCCGGAGGACTCAAGGTCGACCGTGCCGTTGCCCTCGATGAGCGAGCCCTTCCAGTGGGCGGTCGCCTTGCGTGTGGTAGCCATGTGGTACTCCCTTCTACGGAGTAGAAGCCTATGGGTCCGGCGCTGTCATCTCGGCATCAGGTGGGCAGGGCGCGCCCGATGAGCGTGTCGAGATCCGGCCCGGCCGGCAGGGTGCCGAACGCGCGGCCTCCGTCCCCGTCCAGCCGGGAGGCGCAGAAGGCGTCGGCGACGGCGGGCGGAGCCAGCCTGACCAGCAGAGGTCCGCACAGGAGCAGGGCCATCTCCTCGGCGATCCGCCGGGCGCCGAACGCGGCCTCGTCGGCGCTGAGCCCGGCCAGGGCGCGCAGCGAGCCGTCCAGCCGTCCGGCCGCCGCGTCGAGCCGCCGGTCGGCGCCCTTGGCCAGTGCCACCTCGGCCGCGAACGCCTCCCGTGCCCCGGGCTCGCGCGTCAGCGCGCGCAGCACGTCGAGCGCGGCCACGTTGCCCGAACCCTCCCAGATCCCGTTCAGCGGCGACTCGCGGAACAGCCGCGGCATCTGCGACTCCTCCACGTAGCCGTTGCCGCCCAGGCACTCCAGGGCCTCGGCGGCGTGCGCGGGCGCGCGGCGGCACACCCAGTACTTGGCCACCGCCACGGCCGTACGGCGGAACGCCGCCTCCGCCCGGTCCCCGCCCAGCGCCCGGTCCGTCGCGCCCGCCAGCCGGGTCATCAGCGTGGTCGCCGCCTCCGACTCCAGCGCGAGGTCGGCCAGCACGTTGCGCATCAGCGGCTGGTCCGCGAGCCTGCGGCCGAACGCCGAGCGGTGCCCGGCGTGGTGCACCGCCTGGACCACGCCCGCCCGCATGCCCGCCGCCGAGCCGATCACGCAGTCCAGCCGGGTCATGTTGACCATCTCCAGGATGGTCCGCACCCCGCCGCCCGCCTCGCCGACCAGCCAGGCGACCGCGCCCTCGTACTCGACCTCGGCGGAGGCGTTGGAGCGGTTGCCGAGCTTGTCCTTCAGCCGCATGAGCCGCATCGCGTTGCGCGTGCCATCCGGCAGCACCCGGGGCAGCAGGAAGCACGACAGGCCCTCCCCGGTCTGGGCCAGCACCAGGAACAGGTCGCACATCGGCGCGGAGTTGAACCACTTGTGGCCGGTGAGGGCGTACCTGCCGGGTCCGAGCGGTTTCGCCTGGGTGGTCCCGGCGCGTACGTCGGAGCCGCCCTGCTTCTCGGTCATCGCCATCCCGGCCAGCACCCCGCGCTTGCCCGCGGGGGGCCGCAGCCCCGGGTCGTAGGCGGGCGCGGTGAGCAGCGGTTCCCACTCGGCGGCCAGGGCGGGAGAGTGGCGCAGCGCCGCGACGGCGGCGTAGGTCATCGAGATCGGGCAGCTGTGCCCGGCCTCCACCTGGGACCAGACGTAGAACTTGGCGGCCCTGGCCACGTGCGCGCCTGGACGCCCGGCGGCCCACGGCGCGGCGTGCAGGCCGTTCTCCACGGCCACGGTCATCAGTTCGTGCCAGGCGGGATGAAACTCGACCTCGTCCACTCGGTTGCCGTACCGGTCGTGGGTGCGCAGGACCGGTGGGTGCTCGTTGGCCAGCCGTCCCCATTCCCGGGCGCGCTCGGAACCGGCCAGCGTGCCCAGCCGGTGCAGTTCCTCCGACGCCCAGCCGGCCCCCTCGCGCTCGATTCCCTCCAGCAGCGCGGCATCGGCGGACACGTCGTGACCGGCCAACTGCGGAGCCTGGTTGAAGACTTCATGAGTCACGTGACTGGCCTCCTGAAATGGACTATTGCCGCGAATCTCTATATGTCACCAAAGGTCATAATCTGGCGGAACTTTGCCGGGGAACAATGGCATGCTTGGGTGGGGTGGGGGCCAGCCGGAACTGTCCGCGACGCTGGAGCGTGGTGTTTGGTGGAAGCGCCGGACGTGGTGGTCGACGACCGCCGACTGCATCAGCGCATCGTAGGCGGTGACGAGACCGCGCTGGGGGAACTCTACGATCGCCTCGGGCCGCTGATCGTCAACATGGCGGTCAGGGTGACCCGCGACAGATCCGTGGCGGAGGACATCGCGCAGGAGGTCTTCATCACCTTGTGGGAACGGCCGCTCGCGTACGATCCCGCCCGGGGGTCGCTGCGCACGTGGCTCGCGACCATCGCGCACCGCAGGTCGGTGGACCACGTGCGGGCCGAGGAACGCAGGAAGGGCGCGGTGATCGGGCCGCGGCTGACCGAGCCGCGACCGCCCGGCCTTGAGGACCAGGTCCTGGACGCCGACGAGGCGGACCGGGTGCGCCAGGCCGTCCAGCGGCTGCCCGCCGCGCTGCGCGAGGTGATCGAGCTGGCCTATTTCGGGGGCCGTACGTACCGGCAGGTGGCCGACGAGCTCGGCCTGCCCGAGGGTACGGCGAAGTCGCGGATCAGGCTGGGGCTGCGCACCCTCGCCGACGCCCTGACCGAGGAGGCCGTCTGACCATGGACGGGGCGACCGAACGACTTTATCTGGACTCACTGGACACGCTCGCCGACGCCGTACAGGCCCCCGGGCGGTCCGGGCTGCTGGCGGCCGCCCGCGCGCGCAGGCGGCCGATGCCGCAGGGGCCCGCCTGGGCCGAGCCGTACGCGGGGCGCGTCGCCGCGATGGACGCCCTGCTCGGCTCCGTCCGCCCGGCCGACTGGGACACCGTGGTCGTCGAGGGCTGGAACGTGCAAGAGCTGGTCGCGCACCTGACGGCCAAGCACGGCCTGCTGGCCGCCGCCGTCGGCGCGCCCGTGGGCGGGCCGCCGATCACCGCGCACGACGCGGACGGCCGTACCGCGGAGGTGCAGGAGTACGAACGCGGACGCCCGCCCGAACTCACCCGCGCGGAGTGGCGGGCCCAGGCAGACGCGCTGTGCGGGCGCCTGGCCGCGTTCGAGGCCGCCGACGTCGTGGACCTGGGCGGCTTCGCGCTGCCCGTGGCCGACCACGTACTGGCCCTGATGATGGAGACCTGGGTCCACACCGACGACGCCGCCAAGGCGATCGGCCTGCCGCTGCCGCTCCCGCTGCCCGCCCACATCCGTCCCGCCGCCGACCTGTGCGTCCGGCTGCTGCCGCTGACCATGCTGGTCTCCGGCAGGGACGGCTCGGGCCGGGCCGCGCACGTGACCCTGACCGGGGAGGGCGGCGGAGAGTGGGACATCGCCCTCGGCCTGGACGAGCCCGTGTCGGCCACGCAGGTCCGCATCACCTGTGACGTGGTGGAGTTCTGCTTCCTGCTGGGCGGGCGCACGCGACCGGAGGAGTTCGCCGTCGAGATCGAGGGGGACCGGGGCCTCGCCCGGGAGATCCTGCTCAGCGCGCCCGCCCTGTCCGGGCCGTGACGTACTCCTTTGGGAGGGGATTCCTCCGAAAGGAGGAAGGGGGAGGGGCCTCGCACGCCGTACATTGAAGGCGTGAGCGATGCGATGCGGGCCTCTGACGCCGAACGGGAAGCCGTGGTCGACCGATTGAAGACCGCCTCGGTGGAGGGCAGGCTGACGCTTGGTGAGCTGACCGAGCGCACCGAGGCCGCCTACACGGCCACCACCAGGGCCGAACTCGACGCGATCATGTCCGACCTGCCCGCCGCCGGGCAGCAGGCCCCGCTCCCGGCCCAGCCGCAGGGGCCCAAGCGCCGCTGGTTCGTCTCGGTGATGGGCGAGACCAAGCGGCGCGGCAAGTGGCGCGTCGACCAGCAGATCGGCGCGCTCGCGGTGCTGGGCGACGTCGTGCTCGACCTGCGCGAGGCGGAGGTGCGCGGTGACATGGTGGACATCGCGGCCACCTCGGTGATGGGCGATGTCAAGATCATCGTGCCGGACGGCGTGGCGGTCGACCTCGAAGGGCTCGCGGTCATGGGCGAGAAGCGGGTCGATGTCATGGAGGCCCCCTCCGGGGTGAACGCGCCGGTGATCCGGGTGAAGGCGTACGCGGTCATGGGCGACGTCAAGATCATCGGTGACTCGCGGGCCGACCCCATCCAGCGCGGGTTCGCCGCCTGGCGCGAGCACTGGCGGGCGCTCCGCCACGACCTCGGGCTGGGCGCGCTGCCGCCATATCCCCCGCATCCTCCCAATCCCCCGCGCCCGCCGCATCCTCCCCACCCGCCGCGCCCCCCGCAATGGTGAATCGCGTGCAACGCCGGAGGGCGCCCAGCGCGCGGTGATCCCGCTGTCGGCCATCGCCTCCCGCGAGGCCGAGGGCCCGCTCGTGGTCACCCCGGCCGAGGCCGCCGCCCTGACGGCGAGCCCGCGGTCCTTCCCCATCGACATCGAGGCGACGGTCGACGAGAACGACCACGTCCACTGCCCCGACCCGGCCGGCGGCCGTCGCGTCCTGGCCACCACCTGCGCCCCGGACCCCGGCTGAGGCGGCCGTATGGACAGAAGACCGCGCCCTGCACGATGATCACATGCGTCGGTGCCGAGGGACGATTGGGGTGCGGTGAGGGCGCTTGTCCGGACGGTCGCGGCGAGCCGGGCGTTCCGGGTGGCCGCGGCGACGGCCGCCGGGGCGCTGGCCGGGGCCGGTGTCTTCCAGCTCACCCGGACGAGCGGGCTGAGCCTGTTCCTCATCACCGGCGGGATCGCCGGGGCCGTGGCCGCGCTGGCCCTCGGGGCCTACAACCGCGCCGCCCGGCTGACCGAGGTACGCCTGACCGTCCCGCAGATCTCCGAGTTCACCTTCGTGGTGAACGACGACGCGCGGCAGATCGCCTGGAAACTGTTCGTCGAGACCGTCACGCGGGTGTCCACCCAGCCGCTGCGGGAGGACGAAGGAGTGCTCCGGGAGGCGCTGACCTCGCTGTACGGCTTGTTCGCGACGACCAGGGAGATCCTCACGGGCAGCCGCCCCTCGGCGGTGGTGCCCGGCAGGCAGAGCGTGGAGCATCTGGCCATCACGATGCTGAACCGGGAGTTACGGCCCTTCCTGGCCAAGTGGCACCCGCGGCTGCGGCGGTTCGAGCAGGCCGGTGAGGGGCGGGCGGAGCCGGAATGGCCCGACGCCCCGGCCTGCCGTACCGAGCTCCAGCAGGTCCAAAGCCGCATCCACGAGTACGCGATGAACTTCGCGAGGCTCGCCGGGGTCGGCGCGGCCAACGAGATGATCTTCTCGCGCCCGCCCGAGAGGTAGATGCAAGACTGGTCCTTCGGTGAATTGGGGGGTTTGAGATGACCGAGCCGTTGCCCGCCGGCGCGCTCAGCGGGGTCCGGGTGGGGATCTCCGTCTCCGGATCCGCGGATCTTGAGCGGCTGGGCCTGGCAGAGGAGCACCTGCGGTCGGCGCTGGGCGAGCTGGCCCGCGCCGTGACGGCCTCCGGGGGCGGGCTCGCGTACGGCGGCCACCTGGACCCCGGCGGATACACCGCCTTCCTGGTGTCGGAGCTGTCCCGCCACGGGCACGAGGCCCGGCCGTTGCTGGTCTGCCTGGCCTGGCCCGAGCATCGCCGCCTGGCGCTCTCCGAGCTGCGGCGGCGCGCCGGCCTGGGGCCGATCGGCGACGTGGTGTGCCTGGACCCCGACGGGCGCGAGGTCGATCCCGCCGCAGGGCGTACCGAGGACGCCGAACCGGTGACCGACCCGGACCTGCGGCGGCGCGCCCTGACCGGCATGCGCCGCTACCTGAACGACCGGACGCACGCCAGGGTGCTGATCGGCGGCAGGCGGCACGGCTTCCAGGGAGAGCTGCCCGGCCCGCTGGAGGAGGCCCTGCTGGCGGTCGGCGGCGGCACCCCGGTGTACCCGGCGGCCGGTTTCGGCGGGGTGACGGCGGACATCGCCCACGCGCTCGGCATGGGCGGCGGGCACCCCGATGACCCCGCAGCCCCGCGGCTCACCGCCGGGCTCGACCGCCTGCGCGCCCTCGCCCCGGAGGCGCCGCGCAACGGCCTGTCGGACGCCGAGAACCTGACCCTCGCCACGACCCGGCGGCCGGGCGAGATCGCGGCCCTGGTGACCCTCGGCCTCGCCCGCCTCGCCGGTCGCGAAGGGTGACCTACGCGCCCGCGGTGAGGTCCGAGGCGATCAGCGCCTCGGCGTGCCGGCGCAGGACGAGGGAGGCGAGTTCGGGGGAGGGGCCGAGGACGGCCGCGACGGTGTGCGCGCCCGCCGCCAGGGTGTCCCTGCGGATCTTGTCGGCGAAGTAGCCGGGGGCCAGCAGGTAGGGGGCCACCACGACGCGCGGCGCGCCGGAGCGGAGCAGCCGGGCCACGGCCTCGGCCGGGGTGGGCGAGCCTGCCGAGGCGTACGCCGGGGCGACCGACCACCATGGGCGGGAGCGCCGCCAGTCTCCGGCGATGCCCGCCACGACGGCGTTGGCGCGGGGGTCGCTGGAACCTGCGGAGACCAGCACGACGGCCGTGTCCGGGTCGCCCAGCGGGACGCCCGCCTCGGCGAGGCGGTGTTCCAGCGTGGCGACCAGCAGCGGGTGCGGGCCCAGGGTGGTGGCCCGGTGGACGCGCAGGCCGGGGTCGTGGGCCGTGGCGGTGGCCAGGACGGCCGGGATGTCGACCCCGCTGTGGTATGCCTCGGTGAGCAGCAGGGGCAGCACGACCGCCTCGGACAGGCCGCGGAGGGCCTGGCCGAGGGTCGGCGCGGCGTGGTCGAGATAGGCCGAGCGGACCGGCAGGCCGGGACGCGCCTGGCGCACGAGGTCGAGCAGTTCCTCCACGGTCTCGGCGGCGCGCGGGTCGCGCGAGCCGTGCGCGACCGCGACCAGCGGAACCCTGCGCGCGCCGGGACCAGGCCCGGCCAGGGACCCCGTGAACCCGGAGAACTCAGGGGACTCGGCGAGCCCCGGCCCGGCCAGGGGCCGGGTCAAAGGTGGATGCCGCATTCGGTCTTGCCCATCCCGGACCACCGGCCGCTGCGCGGATCGTCCCCGTCGAGGACCTGGCGGGTGCAGGGCGCGCAGCCGATGGACGGGTAGTTGTCGTAGTGCAGCGGGTTGATCAGCACGCCGTTGTCGGAGATGTAGTTGTCCACGTCCTCCTGCGACCAGGCGGCGATCGGGTTGACCTTGACCATCTGCCGCTTGGCGTCCCACTCGACGACCTTGGTGTCGGTGCGGGTGACGGCCTCGTCGCGGCGGATGCCGGAGATCCAGGCGTGGTACGGCTCCAGCGCGCGGTTCAGCGGCTCCACCTTGCGCAGGAAGCAGCACAGGTCGGGGTTGCGGCCGAACAGCCGGGGCCCGAGGTCGCGCTCCTGCTCCTCCACCGTGCGCGAGGGCTGGATGTTGATCAGGTTGACGTCGTACACCTGCTGCACGGCGTCGCGCGTGCCGATGGTCTCGGCGAAGTGGTAGCCGGTGTCGATGAAGAGCACGTCGATGCCCGGCTTCACCCGGCTGACCAGGTCGATCAGCAGCGCGTCGCTCATCGAGGAGGTCAGGCACAGGCGGTCGCCGAAGGTCGCCGCCGCCCAGCGGATGATCTCCCGGGCGGACGCGCCCTCCAGGAACTCGGCGGCCGACTCGACGATGTCCTGCAGGTCGAGGGTGTTGCGCTGCTCTCGTAGGCCGATCTCTATCTCCACAACGCTCATTGGCTGTTCACCACTCCGATCCCGAGGAACTTCAGCTTGAACGCCCGCACGCAGGACCTGCAGAACCAGCCCCCATCGCCCTCGTACGGCTCCAGGTCCTCCTCACCGCAGTAGGGGCAGTGGAAGGGGACGGCGCGCTCGGTCACTTGAGATCCGCCTCCTCCGCACGCTGGACCCACTCGGCGAAGGTCTCGCCTTCCTTCTTCTGGGAGTCGAAGTTGCGGGCCACCCGCTCGATGTAGTCGGGCAGGTCGGCGGCGGTGGCCTTCAGGCCGCGCACCTTGCGGCCGAAGCCCGGGTTGACCCCGATCGACCCGCCGAGGTGGATCTGGTAGCCCTCCACCTGGTTGCCGTCGCCGTCGACCACCAGCTGTCCCTTGAGGCCGATGTCGGCGACCTGGATGCGGGCGCAGGAGTTGGGGCAGCCGTTGACGTTGATGGTCAGCGGGTCGGTGAAGTCGGGCAGCCGCGCCTCCAGCTCGTCGATCAGGCGCGAGGCGCTGGCCTTGGTCTCGATGATGGCCAGCTTGCAGTACTCGATGCCGGTGCAGGCCATCGTCTGGCGGCGGAACGTGGAGGGGTTGACCTGGAGGTCTGCGGCCTCAAGCTCGGCCACCATGGACTTCACCTGGTCGGGCGCGACGTCGAGGATGACCATCTTCTGCTCGACGGTGGCGGCGACCCTGCGCGAGCCGTGCCGTTCGGCGATGTCGGCGATCAGGTGGAGCTGGTCGCCGCTGACCCGGCCCACCCGGGGCGCGAAGCCGACGTAGAAGTTGCCGTCGTGCTGCGGGAAGACGCCGACGTGGTCACGGCGTCCGCCGCGCGGCAGCTCGGGGGAGGGCCCGTCGGGAAGCGCGTAGCCGAGGTATTCCTTCTCCAGGACCTCCCGGAACTTCTCCGCGCCCCAGTCGTGCACCAGGAACTTGATCCGGGCGCGGTGCCGCAGCCTGCGGTAGCCGTAGTCGCGGAAGACGCTCGCGACCCCGGCCCACACCTCGTGCACCCGCTCGGGCGAGACGAACGCGCCGAGCCGCTTGCCCAGCATCGGGTTGGTGGACAGGCCGCCGCCCACCCACACGTCGAAGCCCTTGGTGCCGTCGGCCAGCTCGACGCCGACGAACGCGATGTCGTTGATCTCGTGGACCGTGCAGTGCGCCGCGCAGCCGCTGATCGCGGTCTTGAACTTACGCGGCAGGTTGGAGAACGCCTGGTCGCCGATGTACCGGTCGTAGATGTCGCGGATCTGGTCGCGGCCGTCGATGGTCTCCTCGGCGTCGATGCCGGCCACCGGACAGCCGATGATCACCCGAGGGGTGTCGCCGCACGCCTCGGTGGTGGACAGCCCGACCGACTCCAGACGCTCCCAGATGTCCGGGACGGACTCGATCTCGATCCAGTGGAACTGGACGTTCTGCCGGTCGGTGATGTCGGCGGTGCCGCGCGCGTAGTCGTTGGAGATGTCGGCGATCACCCGCAGCTGCTCCAGGCTGAGCTGGCCGCCGTCGATGCGGACCCGCAGCATGAAGTAGCGGTCATCGAGCTCCTCCGGCTCCAGGATGGCGGTCTTGCCGCCGTCGATGCCGGGCTTGCGCTGGGTGTAGAGGCCGAACCAGCGGAACCTGCCGCGCAGGTCGGCGGGGTCGATGGAGTCGAAGCCCCGCTTGGAGTAGATGTCGATGATCCTCTGGCGGACGTTCAGCCCGTCGTCGTTCTTCTTGTTCTCTTCGTTCTTGTTGAGCGGCTCGCGAAAACCGAGGGCCCATTGGCCTTCGCCACGAGGGCGCTTGTGGTGGCGGTTCGCCGGCCTGGCCGGGGTTGTCATGGCGCGGTCCTTTGCGTCAACGATCTGGCGAACGATCTGGCGGTGGACGCGCGGTTCAGGTCTGCCGCCCGGGACTCGCCGTCGAGTGCCGGGGCCGTCTCATGGAAACGACGCCTGACCGACCACGCGCCCAGGTGAGAGAACAGAACTGGGCAGGGTCAGCGGGCGTCGATACAGATCGCGCTGCGGACACGCAGGAAGTCGACGTGGCGTCGCACGACGAGAAGCGGATCCGCTGGCATGTCCCAAACGATACCTTCCACATCACGGATGTCCAATGTCGGGTCCACACTTTGGGATGGATGTCCGGATCGGGACGCTTCGGGTACGGGCCCCAAATCGGGATATCGGGCAGGTCAGCCCTGGCGGCGCCAGCCGACCGGCGGCTCCGGCGGGCGGGGCGGCTGGTGCTGGCAGTCGCACCAGGAGCCGCCCCGGCACTCGTCGTGCCGGCGTTCCTTGCACTTCTGGCAGATCACATCCTCATTATTTCCCGCCCGTGCGCCGCGTCCCCATCGGGCGGAGGGGGCAGTATCAGATCATGCGCACCCTTCTGAACGTGATCTGGCTGATCTTCGCCGGGGTATGGCTGGCCGCCGGTTACGTCCTGGCGGGCATCATCTGCTGCATTCTGATCATCACCATCCCGTTCGGGATCGCCTCGTTCAGGATCGCGGCGTACGCGCTGTGGCCGTTCGGGCGCACCGTCCAGCGAAATCCCTCCGCGGGCTGCCTGACCACGATCGCCAACGTGATCTGGCTGATCTTCGGCGGGATCTGGCTGGCCATCGGGCATGTGGTGACCGCCGTCCCGCTGTTCATCTCGATCATCGGCATCCCGCTGGGGATCGCCAACCTCAAGATGATCCCGATCTCCCTGCTCCCCCTCGGCGCCCGGATCGTGTCCGTGGACGACCCGTATTACCTGCCCCGATGACTCGTTAGCCGGGTGCGCGCCCGGGTAGTCTGCGAAACGTTCGTTATCGGCGGGCTGAATCGCCCGCAGCCGTGACCGTTGGGTGCCATGACGTCAACCGACGCCTCCTCGCAGGGGGCAAAGGGCGCGCGAGGCGGCAAACGCGACAAAACGCGTAGCCTGGCACGCCGGGCGCGCCTGATCCGGCGCGTGCCCCGGATGGCCCTTGATCACGCCCGGGGCGAGCTCCGCCGGATCGCGGGCACCCGCACCTGGGCCGTGGTGCGCGCCACCACCATGGCGGGCGTCGCCTACCGGGTGACCGGCCTCGCGGGAGAGGCGGCGTTCTTCGCGCTGCTGTCGCTGCCGCCGTTCGTGCTCGGGCTCATCGGCATCCTGGCGCACCTGAGCAGGTTCCTCGGGGCCGAGGTCGTCCAGGACGTGCGCAGGAACATCGAGGAGCAGGCGCACGTCCTGTTCACCGACAACGCGGTGGACCGGGTGGTGACCCCGCTGCTGGACGACGTGCTCGGCGGCGGCCAGGTCCCGCTGATCTCCCTGGGCTTCCTGCTGTCATTGTGGTCGGGTTCGCGGGCGCTGTTCGTCTACGTGGACCTCATCTCGGTCGCCTACGGCCTCGGCGAGGAGCGCGGCATCATCCGGACCCGGATCATGTCCTTCGGCCTGTACATCGTGGCGCTGCTCATCGCGCTCATCGTGATGCCGGTGCTGGTGGTGGGCCCGACCCTGCTGGTCGACGTCCTGCCCGCGCCCTACGCCGTCGTGGTGGACGTGATCTACTGGCCGGTCCTGGTCGCCGGGTCGGTGCTGTTCCTCACCGTCCTGTACCACGTCAGCGTGCCGGTGCGGACGCGGTGGTGGCGGGAGGTGCCCGGCGCGATGCTCGCGCTGGTCATCTGGATCCTCTGCGCCGCCGTGCTGCGCGCCGTGCTGGCCGCCTGGTTCACCCCGCTTTCGGTGTACGGCTCGCTGGCCGCGCCCATCGCGGTGCTGCTGTGGCTCTACATCACCGCACTGGCGGTGCTGATCGGGGCGACGCTCAACGCCGAGGTGGACCGGCTGTGGCCGGTCGCGGGCGCGGCCCGGACCGGTCGTACGGCACGCTGACCACCCCGGCGTCCGGCCCGAGCCAGGGCCCGGACCGGCCACATCCGCTATCGTCTAAAAGCGTCGCGACTGGCGCGTCAGGGGTGGGGACAAACCACCGGGGAGCGTTTGGGGCGGAGGCCGTGCGCCTGGGTCTTCGCGGGATCTCAACTCAAGGAGGAGCAATGAGTCTCGCCCAGGTCGATCCGCAGATCGCCGAGCTGATCGGGGCCGAAGAACGCCGCCAGGCAGGCACCGTCAAGCTCATCCCGTCGGAGAACTACGTCTCCAAGGCGGTGCTCGAGGCCACCGGCACGGTCCTCACCAACAAGTACTCCGAGGGCTACGCCGGCCGACGCTACTACGAGGGCCAGCAGGTCATCGACCAGATCGAGACCGTGGCCATCGAGCGGGCCAAGTCGCTGTTCGGCGTCGCGCACGCCAACGTCCAGCCCTACTCCGGCTCGCCCGCCAACCTCGCCATCTACCTGGCGTTCCTCCAGCCGGGTGACACGGTGCTGGGCATGGGCCTGCCGTTCGGCGGCCACCTGACCCACGGCTGGTCGGTTTCGGCGACCGGCAAGTGGTTCAACCCGGTCCGGTACGGCGTGCGCCAGGACACCGGCCGCATCGACATGGACGAGGTCCGGGCGCTCGCCCTGGAACACCGGCCCAAGCTGATCTTCTGCGGCGGCACCGCGATCCCGCGCCAGATCGACTTCCCGGCGTTCGCCTCGATCGCCAAGGAGGCCGGCGCGGTGCTGGCCGCCGACATCGCGCACATCGCCGGCCTGGTGGCGGGCGGCGCGCACCCGACCCCGGTCGGGCACGCCGATGTCATCTCCACCACCACCCACAAGACGCTGCGCGGCCCGCGCGGCGCGATGCTGATGGCGTCGGCCGACGAGCACGCGACCGCGCTCAACAAGGCCGTCTTCCCCGGCCTGCAGGGCGGCCCGCACAACCACACCACCGCCGCCATCGCGGTGGCGCTGCACGAGGCGGCCCAGCCCGGCTTCTCCACCTACGCCCACCAGGTGGTCGCCAACGCCAAGGCCCTCGCCGAGGAGCTGCTGGCGCGCGGGTTCGACCTGGTGTCCGGCGGCACCGACAACCACCTCATCCTGATCGACCTCACCTCCAAGGGTGTGGCGGGCAAGCCCGCCGCCCAGGCGCTCGACCGGGCCGGTCTGGAGACCAACTACAACACGGTCCCGTTCGACCCGCGCAAGCCGTTCGACCCCTCCGGCATCCGCATCGGCACCCCCTCGGTGACCTCGCGGGGCATGGGCGAGGCCGAGATGCGGCAGATCGGCGCGTGGATGGACGAGGTCGTCGGGGCGCTCGCCAAGGGCGACGCCGAGGCGGTCATCACCCGGGTCAGGAACGAGGTCACCGAGCTGACCGGCCGCTTCCCGACCCCGGGCCTGTAGCAGAACGGCGGCGAGCGCCCGTCCCGGCGGGGCGGGCGCCTCCGGTTCCAGGCGCGGGCGATATGGGAGTGACGCTCGCATCGGTTTCCGGTAGGGTTCGGGAAAAGCGGCCGCCTGTCAGCGGGCGGCCACGGCATCTGATGGAGGTGAGGACCATGCGGGTCTTTCTGACGTGTCCTGCGACGTCACTCACCTCTGGGATGCCCGGGCCCGCCTGATCGAGGCGCCCTCGCGCGGCATCCCGCGAACACAAAAGGATGCACCGAATGTCTCTGCCAGTGAACACTGGTTCTTTCGATCTTTCTCTGCTCGGCTGGGACGACTCACTCGCCGCCGAGCTGCCCGAGGGCACCCTTCCCGCGCGGGTGGCGCGGGTGGACCGGGGCGCGGCCGAGGTGATCGCCGCCGCAGGCCAGTTCCAGGTCCAGTACTCCGCGCAGGTCAGACGGGCCGCCGCGGCCGACCCGCTGGAGCTGCCGTGCGTGGGCGACTGGGCCGCGCTGCGGGCGCTGCCCGAGGGCCGGCACGAGCTGACCGCGCTGCTGCCCCGGCGCACGGCCTTCGTCAGGGGCGGGGTGAGCCGCGACTCGCGCGGCGGGCTGTCCGGCGACGGCCAGGGTCAGGTGCTCGCCGCCAACGTCGATGTGGTGTTCGTGGCCGAGCCCGCGATGCACGCCACCGACCTGGCCGACCTCGGCCGGGTGGAACGGCTGGTGGCGCTGGCCTGGGAGAGCGGCGGCACGCCCGTCGTGGTGATCACCAAGACCGACCTGCTCCACCTGGGGCTCGACGACCTGCTCGGCGACGTGCGGAGCGCTGCCCCCGGCATCGACGTCCACGCCGTCTCGGCGATGAACGGCGAGGGCGTGGACGACGTTCGCGGGCACCTGTCCGGGGCGAAGACGGCGGTCGTGCTCGGGCCCTCGGGCGCGGGCAAGTCCACGCTGGTCAACGCCATGGCGGGCGCGCAGGTCATGGAGACCCAGCAGGTCAGGGCGGCGGACGGGCGGGGCAGGCACACCACCGTGCACCGCGAGCTGATCCCGCTGCCCGGCGGCGGCCTGGTCATCGACACGCCCGGCATCCGCCGGGTGGGCCTTTACGAGATGAGCGACGGGGTCGATCTGGTCTTCTCCGACATCGAGGCGCTGGCGGAGGGGTGCAGGTTCGCCGACTGCGGCCACCAGAGCGAGCCGGGCTGCGCGGTGCTGGCCGCGATGGAGTCCGGGGAGCTGGCCGAACGGCGGCTCGCGAGCTGGCACAAGTTGCAGCGCGAGGCGGCCTGGATGGCGGCGCGCACCGACGCGCGGCTCCGCACCGAGCAGACCAGGAAATGGAAGATCATCCACAAGGAGATGCGCCGCAGCGGCCGCAACCGGCCCTGACCCGCCACCCCACCGGCCCGCCACGCGGGGGGCCGGTGGGGGCACGACTCGGTGCTCGTCGTGGGGGTAGGCGAGGTGCATGGGTGAGCATGGGGTGCGGCTGCCCTTCGCGGACCGGGCGGAGGCCGGCCGGCTGCTCGCCGCCAGGCTGGTGGATCTGGATCTGGGGGCGGACGCCGAAGGCCCGGTGGTGCTCGCGCTGCCGCGCGGGGGACTGCCGGTCGGGGCGCCGGTGGCGCGGCGGCTCGGGGGAGTGCTCGACGTGCTGGTCACCAGGAAGCTCGGCTATCCGCCGCAGCCCGAGCTGGGCGTCGGGGCCATCGCCGAGGGCGGTGAGCCGGTCTTCGACACCGGGCTGATGCGGCGGCTGGGCCTGTCAAGGGAGGCGCTGGCCGCCGTGGTGGAGGAGGAACGGGCCGAGCTGCGGCGGCGGGTGGCCGCCTACCGGGGGGATCGGCCGCTGCCCGAACTGGGCGGGCGTGATGTCATCGTCGTGGACGACGGGCTGGCCACGGGGAACACGGCCCGGGCCGGGCTGCGCGCTGCGCGCGGGAAAGGCCCCGCGCGGCTGGTGCTGGCCGTACCGGTCGGCGCGCCGGAGACGGTCGCGTCGATGTGGGAGGAGGCCGATGAGGTCGTGACGCTGGCGGCGCCGCCGGAGTTTCAGGCGGTCGGCCAGTGGTACGCGCGGTTCGGGCAGCTCTCCGATGCCGACGTACTGGATGTTCTGCGCCGTTACGGACCAAACGCGTGATCATGCTGTTGCATGATCACGCGCCAGGGGGAAACGGCTGCTGCCGGGTTTGAGGGGATCAGGCGGCACTGATGCCGGCGCTTGCGGCACGGCGCATGCGACGACGGCGCTCGGACGCGCGCTCGTCCTCGTTGAGTCCGCCCCAGGTGCCGTACTTTTCCGGGCGAGACAGCGCGTAGTCGAGACACTCTACGCGGACGGGGCACTGGGCGCAGATGGCCTTGGCCTTGCGCTCTCGAATGTCACGCTCGGGCTGACGCTCGCCGTCAGGGCCGAAGAAAAGTACGAGGTCCTCACCCCGGCACGCGGCGTCGTCCTGCCAGCCCCAGCTTGGTCGCGGGCGGGCGATCTGCCGACGTACCTGAGACATGAGACAACCACCTTATAGTGAGAGGTATTTCGGGTTTCTGCCGCATTGGACGCTTAAGGCGTCTCTGAGTCAACGCGTTGCGTGCCCGTGGTGTTCCCGACGGTCAAGTCAGAGCAGGCGTGGCGTACCGTACAGGCGTCAGCCTGTCCAGCGAAACCAGCCGGTAGGTCGTGATCGTCTCGGCGCAAGCCGTACCGCACGGTGTTGGGAACACCATCGGTTCGACCACAACCCGGAACCGTGCGTCGCCGTGGCGCATGACCGCCGCGGTGACGTCACCGTCCGACCGTGAGGATTCCACGGCCACTCCGCCGACGGAGAGTTCGCCCGTATGGTCACGCACGAAGTGCTCGGCGGCCTGCAGTGGCTCAGGGATGCCCGCGCGTCCCCGGAAACGATCGAGAACCACCTCGCCGTGCCGGTACGCGTTTGCCGCCGCGAGCGCGGCAGCCTCAGACATGTTGCCGTAGTAAAGCCCGTGTGGCAAGCACACCAGGTTGGCGGCGTATCGATCGCCGCCAACGTGTGACGTTTCCCACACTCTGCCCGGGAGCCTTTCCCCGAGATATCGCGCGAGAGGTAGACCTATGCGGGCACAACACGCATTGCGCTTGGCGTGCGTGCAGACCAGAAATACCGGCTCGCTCACCAGTATGCAGGACTCCGGGACCACTCCGCGCACCAGCGAGTCCAGGTCAAGATCGTCTGGATCAGCGAAAACGCCTTCGGCCACCCAGGGGGCGTCGCCGGTGGCGTGCGCCAGTAGCACATGGACGCCCCGGCGTGTCGAGCGGGTCCGCCTTCCAGGCCGGCGGATGAGCTGGGGGCGTACGCCCGCCGCCGAGGCCCGCGCGATGAGCGTGGCGACTTCGTCAGGGACCCGGCATTCGGGCAGTCGTGCCGCCCAGGGGCCGTCGTGCTCTATCAGGAGCCAGTTTCGCGCGCCCACCGTGGCGCTCGCGAGCGCGGGCACGTCGCCGGTGTGGCATCCCCGCGGATGCGGGCAGCCTTTCGGCGCGGCTTCGGGCTCCGGGCTGACGGGCACGACACCCCCTCATCAGGTCGCTTAGGTAACCCTAACCTAACCATAGGGTCATCGTGTACCCGGGGTGACACTCCGGACGTACGTCGGGATTGCCTAAAGAACCCTTATCCGGACATGACGGCCACGGCCGCGGGAAGCGCGGCCTCCCGGTCGGCCGGGACGAGCCCCACGCGGGTCCTGCGGTCGAGCAGATCCGCCGCGTCGAGCGCGCCCTCGTGCCGGGCGCCCCAGGCGAACTCGGCCGCGATGACCCCCGGCCCGACCGGCTCGGCCAGCGCCGGATCGGCCTCCGCCAGCGCCTGCACGGCGGGCGCCTCGGCCCCGTACCGCTCCACGAGCCGCCAGGGGCCCTGCACGGCCCCCGAGGCGGCGCCGACGAGTGAGAGGCGCGCGGTGGGGCTCGGGCCCGCCTGCAGCGATCTCAGGGCCACCGCGCGGTCCACGGCGTCCTCGGCCATCCGGCGATAGGTCGTGAGCTTGCCGCCGATCACCGTGACGATCCCCTCGGGCGAGGTCAGCACCGCGTGCCGCCGCGAGAGGTCGGCCGTGCGCCCGTCGCCCGCCAGCAGGGGCCGCAGACCCGCGTAGGTCCCCGCCACCTGCGAGCGCCCGACCGGCTCGGCGAGCACCGAGTTGAGCACGTCGAGCAGGAACGCCACGTCGGACTCCGGGACCTCCGCCACGTCCGGCACCGGGCCCTCCACCGGCTCGTCGGTGAGCCCGACGTGGACCCGTCCGTCCGGTTGCGGGAGCACCAGGACGAACCGGTCGCGTTCGCCCGGGATCGGCACGTGCATGCCGATCCGCGAGTGCGGCAGGGTCTCCGGGCCCAGCACCAGGTGGGTGCCCCGGGAGGGCCGCAGGCTGATGGACGGGTCCAGGGTCGCGGCCCACACGCCGGTCGCGTTGATGACCGCGCGAGCGCGGATCGTCAGCGGTTCGCCGCTCAGCTCGTCGCGGGCCACGGCACCGTCGGCGCGCAGTTCGGTCGCGCGGCAGCGGGTGAGCACCCGGGCCCCGTACCCGGCGGCGGTCCGGGCGATGGCCACCACCAGCCGGGCGTCGTCCACCACCCGGCCGTCCCAGGACAGCAGCGCTCCGCGCAGATCGTCCGGGGCCAGGCCGGGGACGAGCCGCAGCGCGTGGGCCGCGTCGAGCCGGGAGGGGCCGGGCAGCAACCGGCGCGGGGTGCGCGCGGCGGCCCGCATCGCGTCGCCGAGCCGGTACCCGGCCATCAGCGCCGCCGCCGACCTGCGGGAGACCTGCGGTGTCAGCGGCAGCAGGTACGGCTGGGCGCGTACCAGGTGCGGGGCGGTCCTGGCGAGCAGCACCCCCCGTTCGGCCGCGCTCTCGGCGGCCACGCCCACCTGGCCCCTGGCCAGGTACCGGAGCCCGCCGTGGATCATCTTGGAACTCCACCTGGAGGTGCCGAACGCGAGGTCGTTGGCGTCGATCGCGGCCACCGACAGGCCGCGCGCGGCGGCGTCGAGGGCGGCTCCCGCGCCGGTGGCGCCCAGCCCGACCACGAGCACGTCCACCGTCGTCTCGGCGACCTCGGCCAGCTCACGCTCCCGGCGCGCCGCGTTGAGCGAGGTGCTGTGCCCGCCAGGGCTGCTCAGCCCGTTGTATCCGGACCTGTTGCTCTCCGGGCGGCTGCGGGCGCGCCGTCTGCGGGCGTACGGCATATGCCACAGTTTATGCCGTGCAACATCCGACCACCCCCGCCCGGCCGATGCTCTGGTCCGGCTGGGGCGATCCCGACAAGGCCGCTGACCTGCCGGAACGGGTGCGCGGGCTGCTGGCCGCCCTGCTCGGCGTACGGCCGGCCGCGCCCGCCGTACCGCTCGGGCGGGTGCGCCTGCGGCCGGTCGCCCTGCCCGCGCCCCTGCTGGCCGGGCTGAGCGACATCGCCGGCCGCGACCATGTGCGCCTCGATGACGAGACCCGCGTCCGGCACACCCGCGGCAAGTCCACGCCGGACCTGCTGAAGATCCGCGCGGGCGACGGCTCCGACGCTCCGGACGCGGTGGTCCTGCCGGGCTCCCACGAGGAGGTCGCCGCCCTCCTGGCGTACAGCTCCGCGGGCCGGATCGCGGTCGTGCCGTTCGGCGGCGGGACCTCGGTGGTCGGCGGCCTGACCGCCGCCGGGCACGGGTTCGCCGGGGTGGTGGCGCTGGACCTGTCCCGGATGAACCGCCTGTCGGCCCTGGACACCACCTCGATGATCGCCGAGCTGGAGCCGGGCGTCCGGGCCGCCGACGCCGAGCGGATGCTCGCCGGGCACGGCCTCACCCTGGGCCACTTCCCGCAGTCCTATGAGTACGCGACCCTCGGCGGGTTCGCCGCCGCGCGCTCCAGCGGCCAGGCGTCGGCGGGCTACGGCCGCTTCGACGACATGGTGATGGGCATGACCGTCGCGACCCCCACCGGGACGCTCCGCCTGGGCCGGGCCCCGCGCTCCGCCGCCGGTCCGGACCTGCGTCAGCTCGTGCTCGGCTCGGAGGGCGCGTTCGGCGTCATCACCTCCCTGCGCCTGCGGGTGCGGCGGGCTCCCGCCGAGAGGGTCTACGAGGGCTGGCGGTTCGTCTCCTTCGCCGAAGGCGCGGCGGCGCTGCGCCACCTGGCCCAGCGCGGGCCGCTGCCCGCGGTGCTGCGGCTGTCCGACGAGACCGAGACGATGGCGGGCCAGGCCATGTCAGAGGGGAGCGGCGACCCAGAGCCCGAGGGCGGCTGCCTGGCCATCGCGGGGTACGAGGGCACGGCCGAGGACGTGCGGCCGGTACGCGAGCGGGTGTCCGCCGCCCTGTCCGGATTCGGCGGCGTCCCGCTGGGGGAGGGGCCGGGGGAGTCGTGGGCGGCGGGCAGGTTCGCCGCGCCGTACCTGCGCGATTCGCTGCTCGGCGCGGGGGCGACCGCCGAGACGCTGGAGACGGCCGCCTTCTGGTCGGCGCTGCCGGGCCTGTACCAGGAGGTACGGCGGGCCCTCCAGGACCGGCTCGGCTCCGCCCTGGTCATGTGCCACATCTCCCACGTCTACGAGACCGGGGCCTCCCTGTACTTCACCGTCGTCACCGCCCAGGACGACGACCCCGTCGCGCAGTGGGAACGCGCCAAAGAGGCCGCCTGCCAGGCCATCGGGCGGGCGGGTGGGACCATCTCCCACCACCATGGCGTCGGCCGCGACCACCGGGAGGCGTACGCGGAGGAGATCGGCGAACTGGGCGTGGCGGTGATCCGCGCCGTGAAGGACCGTCTGGACCCCGCCGGAGTGCTCAATCCCGGCGTTCTCCTCGCATGATGATCTCTTCACATTCCTCACAAACGTCATAATCGACGGTCAACCCCAATAAGATCGACCGCTGTGACGGCGTACGGCATTCCCCCGGTGGCCGGTCTCGGACCGCGCGATCCGGTTCAGCTCGGCCCATATCGCCTCGCCGGGGTGCTGGGCATGGGTGGCATGGGAACGGTGTATCTGGCCGAGGGCCCGCAGGGGCCCGTGGCGTTGAAGATGATCAACAACAACCTGGCCAGGGACCGTGAGTTCGTCATGCGCTTCCAGCGCGAGGTGGCCGCGGCCCGCAAGGTGCGCAGGTTCTGTACTGCGCCGGTGCTGGACGCTCGCCTGGAGGGCGAGCCGTTGTGGCTGGTCACCGAGTACGTCGCCGGGCCCGACCTGTCCCGGGTGCTGCGCAACGGCGGCCCGCTCGCCGGGTCCAACGTCGAGGCCCTGGCGGTCGGCGTGGCGACCGCGCTCAGCGCCATCCACGGCGCGGGGGTCGTCCACCGCGACCTGAAGCCGGCGAACGTCCTGCTGTCCCCGCTCGGCCCGCGGGTGATCGACTTCGGCATCGCCCGCGCCCTCGACAGCGGGCTCGGGCAGACCGCGACCGGGCGGCTGCTCGGCACGCCGGAGTACATGGCCCCCGAGCTGGTCGCCGGGGAGAAGGCCGGACCGCCCGCCGACATCTTCGCCTGGGGCTGCGTGGTCGTCGCGGCGGCCACCGGGCGCTCGCCGTTCGCCTCCAAGACCGTGCCGGAGGCGCTGTACCGGGTCTCGCACGACACGCCCTCCCTGGACGCCCTCGACCCGGCGCTGCGCGGGCCGGTGGGTGCCGCGCTGAACAAGGACCCGGCCGCCCGGCCCACCGCCGACCAGCTCCTCGCGGTGCTGACCGGGCGCTCGCACGCCGACACCGCCGACCTGGCCGGCGGCCTGCGCCTGGACCTCAGCTCGGTGGGGACGCCGCCGACCTCTCTCGCCGGGGGCGTGCAGAACCCGCACCTGCCCGCGGTCAGGCGGACCGGGAAATGGCGGCTTCTGCTCGCCGCCGCGGCGGGCGCCGCGACGGTGGGGCTGGCCGTGGGCGTCGGCGAGCTGAGCAGGAGCCTGCCGTCCGGCCCGCCGTCCGCGGCCGGCGTGATCTTCAAGGAGACGTTCGACAAGGGCGACACCGGCTGGCGGAACGATGCCGGCGGCGTCAAAGGCGCCAGAGGCTACACCGGCGACGGCCGCTACACCATGTCCAGCGACTCCGGCTCGCGCGACAAGTGGGCGCCGGCCCCGGTGAACGTGCAGGTCCCGGAAGAGGTGCTGGTCTCGGCCAAGGTCGGCATTCCCCAGGCGGACACCTCCGGCTGGGCGGGCCTGTACTGCGAGTACTCCACCATCGACAAGCCGGAGGCCTTCTTCTACTACACCTTCTACGTGCGCAAGGAGGGCCAGGCCAGGATCGTCAAGACCGACGGCGCCCTGGTCACGGACCTGACGTCCGACATCAGGGTGCCCGGGTACAAGGAGGGGACGGTGCTGCGGGCGCTGTGCTCGCGCGGCGGGGGCGCGATCCGCCTTTCCCTGTGGGCCGGGGACGCCAAGATCGCCGAAGTGACCGACACCGACATCGCCCGCGGGGCCGGCCGGCCGAAGTTCGGTCTCGGCATCAGCCAGTCCGAGTTCGACGACGCCGCCACCCGCGCGTACTTCGACGACTTCGTCGTCAGCCGCCTGTCCTGACCGCCCGGTGCCCAATCGCTTACCTTCCGCGACGTTCGCGCACGCGAAGGTCGGCGGAGAGTCAAAATATGGTCATGGTCGAAGTGGCGGCGGAGCGAGGGAAACAGGCGTCATCGCGGGTCTCCGAGGCGGGGGCGGGGTGGGATTGCGGGGAGATCGGGACCTACCGGGCGCTTCGTCCGGATAAGGCTGGTTTCTCCTGGTTCAATCCGCTTACCCTGTGGCGCTCCCGCAACGATGTGCTGGCCGCGCTGTTCGGCGATCCCTCCGGCAAGGTGCGGGTCCGGTGGATGCGGGCGCAGCGCGCGCGGGGAGCCGACCCGGAGTGCCGGATCGACCGCGCGGACGCACCGAGCTTTTCCTTCCTGCTGCTCGGCGACCCCGGCGAGGGCGACGCGTCGCAGTACGCCACCGTGCCGGGCATCCTCAAGATCGGCCAGGACACCGACTTCGCGGTGATCGCCAGCGACGTGATCTACCCCGCGGGGGCGGGCAACGAATACCCGGACAAGTTCTACCGCCCCTACAAGGACTACAAGGCCCCGATCTACGCGATCCCCGGCAACCACGACTGGTACGACGGGCTCGGCGGCTTCATGCGGGTCTTCTGCGAGGCGGCTCCACTGAAGGTCCAGGAGGAGGGGTTCAGCCTCTCGCCGGGCGGGCTGCGCGGGCTGCTGTGGTCCAGGCCCGAGCGGATCGACGAGAAGCTCCTCGAACGCGCGAGGGCCATGCGCCCGCTCCCCGAGCAGCAGGCCGTCCAGCCGGGCCCCTACTGGTTCATGGAGAGCGACAACCTGGTCATCGTCGGCATCGACACCGGCATCGCCGGGTCGCTCGACCGCGAGCAGGGCGAGTGGCTGCGCCGGGTCTCGGCGATCCCCAAGCCCAAGCTGCTGATCACCGGCAAGCCGATCTA
This sequence comes from Spongiactinospora rosea, assembly GCF_003315795.1. Lineage (GTDB taxonomy): Bacteria > Actinomycetota > Actinomycetes > Streptosporangiales > Streptosporangiaceae > Spongiactinospora > Spongiactinospora rosea. Next base: position 143,423 of record NZ_QMEY01000004.1, on the reverse strand, counting down.
CGCCCGCAACCAGCACAAACCCTGCCCGATCGAGGGCGGCGGCACGGTCGATGACGTGGTCCGCGACCCGGCCAACCGCTATGTCGCCGCCATCGGCGGCGACATCCACAACTACCAGCGCTACCCGGTCGCGGTGGACGGCCGGGTCATCCAGTACATCGTGGCGGGCGGCTCGGGCGCGTTCACCCACGCCACGCACACGATCCGGAAGGTCACCGTGGGCGGCGTGGCCGAGCACGACTTCCGCTGTTATCCGCTGCGCGGCGACTCACTGTCCTTCTACAGCCGCCTGTACAGCAGGCGGCTGCGGATGAAGTGGCTCTACCTGCGGCCCGCCGAGGCGGCGTGCATCATGCGCGAGCAGATCGGCAACGACCCGGTGCGGCCGATCACCGAGGAGGTCCGCATCACCCGCCGCATGCGCTGGGCGGCACGGTTCCTCGGCGCCTGGCCGATGCCCTTACGCCTGCCGGTCGGACGCGTCTTCCACCGCTGGCTGTCGGAGCTGTCCGACTGGGACACCCCGCCCTTCTTCAAGAGCTTCCTGCACATCTCGGTCACGCCTACGGAGCTGCGCATTCGCTGCTTCGCCGCCACCGGCTGCCTGGCCCAGGAGATCGACCCGCCGCTCGAAGACGAGGTCCGCATCCCGCTGACCTGAACATGGGCCGGGCGTGTGCCTGAATTGTCGGACTCACCTGGCAGGCTTGCGGTGTGCACATTGCGGTGGCGGCCGGTCCGGGCGGCACGGGCGTGCTCCGTCCCGGTGGCCCGGTGCCCGACCTGGGGGAGGCCGTCCGCGCGGCCGAGCGCGCCCATGCGCGCGAGCCGGGCGGCGCCGAGCCCCTGGGGGAGTCGCCGCGCTGGGTGTGGGCCGACGCCCGGCTGATCTACCCCCTGCTGCTCGCCAAGGGCGTGCGGCCCGCCCGCTGCCACGACATCGCGCTCACCGAGTCGCTGCTGCTGGCCTACGAGGGCCGGTACGGCGAGCCCAGGTCCGCCGCCGCGGCCTACGCCAGGTTGCACGGCCTGCCGGTGCCCGAGGATCGCGAGGCGGCCGAGCCCGCCCAGGCCGCGCTGTTCGACACCGAGCCGCCCGCCCCGCCCGCCGAGGAGATCGACGTCGTCGCCGAGGTCTACGACGACCAGCTCCGGCGGATCGCCGCGACCGCCGACCCTCGCCGGTTCCGGCTGCTGGTCGCCGCCGAGTCGGCGGGCGCGCTGGTCGCCGCCGAGATGGGCAACGACGGCATGCCCTGGCGGCGCGACGTCCACGACGAGCTGCTGACCGAGATGCTGGGCCCGCGTCCCGCCCACGGCATGCGCCCGGCCCGGCTCCAGGCCCTCGCCGACCAGATCGACGCGGCCTTCGGGCGGCCGGTCAACCCCGACTCGCCCCAGCAGATCCTCAAGGCGTTCAAGTCGGCGGGGATCAGCGTCCCCTCGACCCGCTCCGAGGTGCTCAAACAGGTCGAGCACCCGGGTGTGGCCCCGCTGCTGGCCTACAAGGAGCTGGCCCGGCTGCACAGCTTCCACGGCTGGGCGTGGGCCGACCAGTGGGTGCGCGAGGGCCGGTTCCGGCCGGAGTACGTCGCGGGCGGCGTGGTCTCGGGCCGCTGGGCGACCAGCGGGGGAGGAGCCCTGCAGATCCCCAAGGTCATGCGCCGCGTGGTCGTCGCCGACGACGGATGGAAGCTGGTGGTGGCCGACGCCGCCCAGCTTGAGCCCCGGGTGCTCGCCGCGATGGCCGGTGACCGCGGGCTGGCCAGGGCGGCCGGGGAGATCGACCTGTACGCCGCGCTGGCCCAGGCGTTCGGCGGGCAGCGCGACAACGCCAAGATCGCCATGCTGTCCGCGATGTACGGCGGCACCAGCGGCGACGCCCCCAAGCTGCTGGCGGTGATGCGCCAGCGGTTCCCGATGGCCTACGCGTTCGTCGAGGACGCCGCCCGCGCGGGCGAGGAGGGCAGGCTGGTGCGGTCCTGGCTGGGCCGCACCTCCCCGCCGCCCTCCCCACGCTGGCGCGAGCTGGTGCTCGGCCCTGAGGGGGCACGGGCCGCCCGCGACCGGGGCCGCTTCACCCGCAACTTCGTGGTGCAGGCCACCGCCGCCGAGTGGGCCCTGGTGCTGATCGCGGTGCTGCGCGGCAGCCTGCCCGCCCCCGCGCGTCTGGTGTTCTTCCAGCACGACGAGGTCATGGTGCACTGCCCTGCCGAGATGGCCGCCGAGGTGATCGCCGCGGTCGGCGACGCCGCCCACGAGGCGACCCGGCTGCTGTTCGCCGACACCCCGGTCCGCTTCCCCATGCACACGGTCGCAGTCGACCGCTACGCGGACGCCAAGTGAGCACCCTGCCCAGCAGGACGGCGCCGGCGTCAGCCGGGGCGGTTTTCTGATGCGGGCGGTCGCGAGGTGAGCATTCCGGCCAGTGGGATGGCGCACAGGGTCACCATGATTCCGGTGGTGAGCCCCAGGGCGCCGTAGGACAGGCCGCCCACGATCGCGCCCGCCAGTACCGTGCCGGCCGCGCCGCAGACGTTCATCAGCAGGTCGGAGAGGCCCTGTACGGCGGGCCGGCGCTCGATCGGGACCGACTCGGTGAGCAGCGCCGAACCGGCGACCAGCCCGCATGACCAGCCCACGCCCAGCAGGACGAGCCCGGCGGTGATCTGGGCGATGTCGTGTTCGCCCGCGGTGCCGGACAGCGCCGCGGCGGCCAGCAGTACGCCCATGCCGATCAGCAGCACGGCGGGCCTGCCGATCCGGTCGGCGAGCCAGCCGACCAGCGGCGACAGGGCGTACATCCCGGCGATGTGCAGGCTGAGCACCAGCCCGATCACCGAGATGCCCGCGCCGCCGTGGTCCAGGTGGACCGGCGTCATGGACATGATCGACACCATCGCGGTGTGCGTGACCGCGATGGCGGTCAGCGCCCTCCGGGCCGCGCCGCTCGCGCGGATGGCCTGCCAGGCGGCGCGCATCGTGCGTTCGCGGCCCTCGGCGGGGGCCGCCGGGCCTGCGGCGGTGGCCAGGCGGCGGGCCAGGAGCAGCGGGTCGGGGCGCAGCCCGAGCGAGACGACCGCCAGCGAGACCGCGAAGGACGCCGCGGCCAGCAGGAACGGTCCCGTCCACGGGTGCAGGCCGAGCGGCGGCCCGAACGCCTCGGCCGGTTCGGCCAGGTTGGGGCCGAGTACCGAGCCGATCGTGGCCGACCAGACCACCAGGGACAGGTGCCTGGCCGCGTGTCCCGGGGGCGACAGGTCGGTGGCGGAGTAGCGGGCCGCCAGGTTGCCCGCGCTGCCGCCGCCCATGAGCACCAGCCCGCACAGCAGCCCCGGCCAGGAGGAGCCCGCGATGGCCGCGACCGCGATCAGGCAGCCGGCGGCGGCGCAGCCGTAGGCGAGGGCGAGGCCGCGTCTGCGGCCTCCGGTGTTCGCGGCCTTGGCCGCCGGTACGGCCAGCAGCGCCGCGCCGAGCACGGAGGCGGTCCCGGCCAGGCCGCTGATCGGCTCGGAACCGGACAGCTTGTAGACGACCCAGGCGCTCAGGGCGAGCCCGAGGGCCACCCCGACGCCGCCGACGATCTGCGCGGCGGTCAGGACCAGGAGGGTCCGGCGCTGGGCGGCGCGGATCGAGGGTGACGCGAACGGCTCGGCGGGGGCCGGTGCAATGACCGAATCGGAGGGTTTCTCGGGGTTTGTCGGTTTTGCTGCCACCAGTGCAGTGTGCCAGCAGTCCGGGCCTCGGCCGGTCAGTCCTCCGGGCCGAACGTGCCGAAGAAGGTGTGCCGGATGTCGGCGCCGTCGTCCCAGCGCATGTCCGGCATGGAGAAGGTGATCCGGTAGGCCCGCTCGGCGTCCACCGACACGTACCGAACCAGCGTGTGCATCGGCACCCCGTTGGTCAGCGTGTGCGTGTACTCCCACTCGGCGGCCTTCCACGCCCCGTAGGTGACGCCCTGCAGCCGTACCTGGATGTAGTCGGCGAGCTCGGTGGACTCCCGAGCCTTGCGCAGCGCCGCCATCCCGCCGTCCGCGGCGGGGGCGGCCTTGTCCACGGTCACCGACTGCTCGGTGTCGCCGGGGGCGGCGAAGGTCACCCGGCCCTCCTTGGCCGAGACCCGCCAGTCGCGCGGCACCGCCGCCGCCACGCCGCCCTTCTCGCGCAGCGCGAACCCCTTGGGCACCTCCTTGGCGCCCACGACGACGTTCGTCGGGGACTGCGCGGTGGGGACGGGCGGGACCGCCTGCTCGCTGGGCGCGTCGCCGGACCGGACCAGGACCACGGCCACCACGACCACGGCGGCCAGGCCCGCTCCCGCGATCAGCAGCCGCCCGCGCGTCCCCGGCCGCCGCTCGGCCTTGACGGGGGTGCGGACCGGCGGGCGTTCACCGCCGTCGTGCCGCCCCTTGGGGGCCGGGCGGCGTGCCTGCCCACCGCCGCGCAGATCGTGCCCCCCGGAGGGACCACCGAAGTCCGCGGCCAGGGGCTGGGAGGGGCTGGCCAGCGCGTCGTACCCGGCGCGGTGCGGCCCCGACGGGCCGCCGAACTCGGGGGGCAGCGGCTGGGACGGGCTGGCCAGGGAGTCATAGCCGGTGCGATGCGGTCCGGAGTGGCCGCCCAAGGTCTGATGGCCGCCGGAGGGCCCGCCGAAGGGGTCCGGCTCCGGGCCGAACGTCTCGGGTGCGCCGCTGAATCCCGTCACCGGGTCGTAGGGAATGCGGACCGGCCCCGAGGGCGTCTCGATGATCCGCGAGGGCATCGGTCCCGAAGGCGGGTCGAGCGGCGGCAGCAGGTGCGCGGGCGGGGCGGGCTCGTAGGACGGCGGGCCCGCCGCGTTGCGGTACGCCCGCCCGGCCGACCCGTGGCCGCGCAGCACCTGTTCCAGGATGTCCGACACCTGCGACGCCGACAGCCGCGCCGCGGGGTCCTTGCGCAACAGCCCGTCGATCAGCGGCAGCAGTTCACCCGCGCGCTCCGGGCGGGCGGGCTCCTCGGTCAGCACCGCGCCGAGCACCGCCACCGCGTCCGGCCCCTCGTACGGCGGGCGTCCCTCCAGCGCCGCGTACATCGTCGCGCCGAACGACCACAGGTCGGCCGCCTGCGTGATCGCCAGCCCGCGCAGCCGCTCCGGCGGGATGTAGGCGGGGGAGCCCATCAGCAGCCCGGTCTGCGTCACCGACACGTCGCCCTCGATGGCCGCGATGCCGAAGTCGGTCAGCACCACCCGGTCGGCGGTCAGCAGCACGTTGCCCGGCTTGACGTCGCGGTGCAGGATCCCGGCGTCGTGCGCGTGGCGCAGCGCGTCGAGCACCCGGATGCCGATCTCGGCGGCCTGGGCCACCGGCAGCGGGCCGGTCTCGCGTACGGCCTGCTCCAGCGACCAGGCGCGGACCAGCTCCATCACGATCCAGGGCCGCCCGTCGTCCTCGACCACGTCGTGGACGGTCACGATGCCCGGGTGGCTGAGCCGGGCGGCCGAACGCGCCTCGCGGATCATCCGGCGGTGCGCGACCTGCTTGCCCGCGTGGTCGAGCCCGAAGGGCAGGATCAGCTCCTTGACCGCCACGGGCCGGTCCAGCAGTACGTCATGGGCCTGCCAGACGACCCCCATGCCGCCCCGGCCGACCGGCGACCCGAGGCGGTAGCGCCTCCCCACCAGCCGGCCCTGACCTTCGGCGAGCCCCCCGCTGTCACCGCCTCGCGGCGCGGAGGGGAGATCGCCCAGCGTGCGATCGGTCATACCAGGCCCCTGTGTCCGGGAACCAAATGAAAACGCCCGTGCCCGGCGGCATCAGCGCCACATCGGCCCTCTGCTGAATCCAATGATTTGTGAATAATGCGTGGCTCGACACGCTATCGGGATGCTAATAGGCGATGCCACCCACTGTGACGGCAAACCGCTAAATGTCCGTTGAGCTGGGGTGACGGGGATACGCCCAGGTGGCGGCGCTGCCGGACGGCGGTACGGCCTCGGCGAGCGCCGCCGACGCGGTGGTGAAGGCCGATACGGGCGGTACGGCCAGGCCCGCGCCGACCTGCCCCACGCCCGCGTCCCTCCCGGGCAGGCCGGTGCGCATGACCAACGCCACGTCGACGCCCGTGGGCGTGCCGCGGAACCCCGGCGCGGGGTGCTCGGTGAGCGTGATCGCGTACATCCGCGGCGCGTGGTAGACCCCGGTGCGCACCAGCAACGGGTCGCTCATGCCCCGGCCAGCCCGCGCACGGCCGCGAGCCCCACCCGCAGTCCCCACGCGAGGTCGGCCCCCGAGGTGTGGCCGAGCGACAGCAGCCGGGCGAGGGCGGGTTCGAGGGCCTGGCGTCCGCACACGCCGCGCAGTACCGCGATGACCTCGGCGCTCGCCTCGCCCTTGGCGGCGCAGTGCAGCAGGGTCGCAGAGATCGGCGTGGTACGGGTGCGCGCGTCGAAGGTGACGGCGGCGGCCAGCCACCCGGCCGTCCACACGGCCCGCGCAGCGCCGCTCGCCCCGCCCAGCCCGCGCAGCGCCACCAGCAGCCCGGCCAGCATGTCATCGCCGCTCGGCGTGAGCCCTGGACCGAGCCCGACCAGGTGCTCGGCCGCGGTGATCATCCGGATCAGGGAACCGCTCGCGCATCCGTCGGCGAGCAGGGTGGCCGCGCCGGTGTCCTCAAGGCCGGGACGGCGCGGGCTGCGCGCGCAGACCGTGGCCATGGTCTCGGCCGCCCGCGCCAGCCCGGCGGAGCCGACCGGCCCGAGCGGCGGCGCGGGGTTCCACCAGCGGCGGGGACGCAGGACGTATCCGCCCAGCTCGATCATGCCCTCGCCGACCATGGCGTCATCGCCCGCGGCGACGCCGGGCAGCGGGTCGCCGAGCACCACGCTGTTGGGCAGCCGGGCCCCGTCGCCGGTCACCAGGGCGACGACGCGCGGCTCCAGATCGGCCCGGATCTCCAGGTAGATCCCGGTGGGAAAGGCGGCGAGGACCCGCGCCGGGCGGCGCGGCGCCTCGAAGACGGGCCGGAGCGCGCTGCTGGCGGCGCCGGAGACCTGCGCCGGGGGATGACCCGTGCGGATCGGCCCCCTCCGCGCCCTCGGGCGCGTTCCAACGGTCACCGGACCTCCCTGATCGGATCGGCCCGCGTCGAGCGGGTACCAGGATGCTCCCCCCGAGCGTGACCTTTGAATCCGAAAGTAGATTGCGCGCTTCCGGCGCCCGTACGGAGAAAGCTGCCAACAGTCGGCTCGATGGTTGGCTCTTCCTGACAGAGGAAGCATCGGTCAAAATTCCTTCATGAACCCCCCTGCGCGCCTGGCGAGCACCGGCACGATCATCCACGGTGTCTCGGTAAGGGAGGTGCTCGGCGTCTCCAGCCTGACCGGAGCGCGGCTGATCGCCGGAGAGTCCGGTCTGAGCCGGATCGTGCAGCGGCTCAACGTGATGGAGGTCCCCGACATCCTGGCCTGGGTCAAGCCGCACGAACTGCTGCTCACCACCGGCTACCCGCTGCGCCACACCCCGCAGTCGCTCGGCCGCCTGGTCGCCGACCTCGACGAGCGTGGCCTGGCCGCGATGGCCATCAAGCTGGGCCGCTACGTGGACGTACTGCCCGAGGAGATGGTCGAGCAGGCCGACCGGCTGGGCTTCCCGCTGATCCAGTTGCCGGGCGACGTCGGGTTCGACGACATCCTCAACCAGGTGCTCACCGACATCCTCAACCGGCAGGCCGCCGTGCTGGCCAGGGCCGGGGAGGCGCACCGCGCGCTGGTCGCGGTGGTGCTGGCCGGGGGCGGGCTGCGCGAGGTCAGCGCGGAGGTGGCCGGGCTGCTCGACGTGGCGGTGGCCACGCTCGACGGCACCGGGCAGGTCCTCGCCGCCGCCGGGCCGGAGGAGCATGTGGCGGCGCTGCGCCGGTTCGCGGCCGAGGGCGGCCCGCCGCCCGCCCCGGGTCCGGCGGGGCGGTCGATCGCCGCCGTGCCGGTCATGGCGGGCGGCCACCACCACGGCCGGATGGTCGCCTACAGCCCGGCGGGCACGATCCAGGACAGCGACGTCGGCATCCTGGAGAGCGCCGCCACGGTCGCCGCCCTGGTGGTGACCAGGCAGGAGGCGGTCAACGCGGTGGAGAGCAAGTACCGCGCCGACTTCCTGCGCGACGTGCTGACCGGCCGGGCCGGTACGGCGGAGCGGGTCGCGGCGCGGGCCCAGGCGTTCGGCTGGGACCTGGCCCGGCCGGTGATCGTCATGGTCGCCGAGCTGGACCCCGAGGGCGACGAGCGCACCGCCCAGGACCGCCTGGTGGCCTCCTGGACCGCCGCCATGCGCAGGCACGACCCCAAGGGCGCGGTGGCGGGCTTCTCCCACGAGGTGGTCGCCGTCGTGGACGCCTCCGCCGAGACGGCCCGCGTCGCCAAGGACGCCGCCGCCGCGTTCGCCGACAGCCCGCCCGCCACCTTCTCCACCGGCACCAGCCGTACCGCGCCCGGCCCCGACGCGCTGCCCGAGGCGTACAACCAGGCGCTCAAGGCCGCCAGGGTCGGCCGCCAGCTGCACGGCCCCGGCGCGGTCGCCCACTTCGACCAGCTCGGCGTCTACCGGCTGCTGTCCCTGGTCAGCGACACCGAGGAGCTGCACGCGTTCGTACGCGAGACGCTCGGCCCGCTGGCGGGCGACGCCGACCCCGAGAACGCCGATTTGCGCCGCACCCTTCAGGTCCTGCTGGACACCAACCTGAACGTGGCCGAGACCGCGCGGCGGCTGCACTTCCACTACAACACCCTGCGCTACCGGATCGGCAAGCTGGAACGCATCCTGGGCGGCTTCACCGCCGACGCGCACCTGCGGCTCAACCTGACCCTCGCGTTGCACGTCCTGCGCATGCGCGGCATCTGAGCGGGCCCGCCGGGGCCGTATCCTGGCCGGGTGAACGAGACCTTCGAGCTGGAGACCGAATACATTCCGCTGTGCGACCTGCTCAAGGTGTGCGGCGTCACCGACACCGGCGGCGCGGCCAAGCACCTGGTCGCCGAGGGCGAGGTCATGGTCGACGGCGAGGTGGAGCTCCGCAAGGCCCGCAAGATCCGCGCCGGGCACACCGTCACCGGCGAAGGCTTCCAGATCCGCGTCGTCGCGGCCACCTGACACCGCCGCTCACCGGCCGTCTTCCACGATGTGGAAGATCATCGCATTGAAAGATCGTGGCCGGGGGACGGGGGACCGCGCCGCGACTTGGGTACTGGAGGGAGCGTGAAGCCACCTCCATTCGCGTACCGCGCGCCGCGCGAGGTCGGGCAGGCGCTCGCCGACCTCGCCGCGGTGGGCGAGGACGGCAAGGTCCTGGCCGGCGGGCAGAGCCTGATCCCGCTGCTGAACATGCGCCTCGCCGCCCCTGGCACGGTCGTCGACATCAACCGTGTCGCGGGGCTGGACACCCTCACCGCCGGGCCGGACGGGGTGCGCGTCGGCGCGCTCACCCGGCAGGCGCGCGTGGAGCGTTCCGAGGAGGCCGCCGCCGTCCAGCCGCTGCTGCGCCAGGCGCTGCGGCTGGTCGCCCACCCGGTGATCCGCAACCGCGGCACGGTGGTGGGCAGCCTGGTCCACGCCGACCCGGCCGCCGAGCTGCCCGCCGTGCTCGCGGTGCTGGACGGCTCGGTACGGCTGGCGAGCGCTGATGGCGGCGAGCGCGACGTGCCCGCGCGGGCGTTCTTCACCGGTCCGCTGGAAGTGGCCGCCGGGCCCGGCGACCTCGCGGTCTCGGCGCTCTTCCCGGCCCTGCCGCCGCGCACCGGCACGGCCTTCCACGAGGTGTCGCGGCGGCACGGCGACTTCGCGCTGGCGGGGGTGGCCGCGGTGGTCACCATGCGCGCCGACCTCGGGCTGGAGGAGGCCAGGGTGGCGTGCGCGGGCGTCGGCCCGGTCCCGATCGTCGTCGATGTCACCGCCGAGGCGGGCGCGGGCGACTGGGCGGCGGCGGCGCACACCGTACGCGAGCGGATCGAGCCCGAGGACGACGTCCACGCGAGCGCCGCCTACCGGCGGCACCTGACCGGGGTCCTGACCGAGCGGGCGCTGGCCGAGGCGTCCAGGAGGGCCGCCGATGCCTGACCAGGACGGCCCGGACGCCTCCCCGCCGCCCGCCGCCCCACCTGCCGCCCCATCGGCCCGGCCGCCTGGTGAGCTGCCCGTGGAGTTGCCCGTGGAGTTGCCCGTGGAGTTGACGGTCAACGGCGTGCGGCGGCGGGCGATCGTGCCGCCCCGCCGCCTGCTGTCGGACTTCCTGCGCCACGACCTCGCCCTGACCGGCACTCACGTCGGCTGCGAGCACGGCGTGTGCGGCTGCTGCACCGTACTGCTGGACGGCGAGCCGGTCCGCTCCTGCCTGACCCTCGCGGTCACCGTGGACGGCCGGGAGGTCACCACGGTCGAAGGACTCGCCCGCGCGGACGGCGCGATGTCGCCCGTGCAGCGGGCCTTCGCCGAGTGCCACGCCCTGCAGTGCGGCTTCTGCACCCCCGGCTTCCTGTGCGCGGTGACCGCCCTGCTGCGGGAGGACCCCACGCCCACCGAACGCCGGGTGCGCGAGGGCATCTCCGGCAACCTGTGCCGCTGCACCGGCTACCAGAACATCGTCAAGGCCGTCCACCGCGCGGCCGGCCTGATCGCGGAGGAGTCGTGACGGCGAGCCTGTTCGGCGAGCCGGTCGGGCGGCGGGAGGATCCGCGGCTGCTCACCGGGCACGGGCGTTACCTCGACGATCTCGGATCCGGCGCGCTGGCCGCGGCGTTCGTGCGCTCGCCGCACGCGCACGCGCGCATCCGCGACATCGACGTGTCCGGCGCGCTCGACGTCGATGGCCTGGTGGCCGTCTACACCTTCGAGGACCTGCCGCCCCGGGTCGCCGAGCCGCTGCCGATGCTGATCCCGCACCCGGCGCTCGCGCACGGGCGCACGGCCCGCCCGCTGGCCAAGGACGTGGTCAGGCACGTGGGGGAGCCGGTGGCGATGGTGGTGGCCCGCGACCGCTACCTGGCCGAGGACGCCTGCGCGCTGATCCGCGTGGACTACGAGCCGCGCACGCCCGTGGTGGGCGTGGAGGAGGCGGCCGAGGGCGGCCCCGCCGTACACGAGGACGTGCCCGGCAACGTGGCGGCGCACCTGGTGCAGGAGGTGCCGTCGGCGGCCGGGGTGTCGGCCCGGCAGGTGATCGAGTCCGCGCCGTACACCCTGGCGTTCCGGCTGGACATCGAGCGCAGCGCGCCCACGCCGCTGGAGGGCCGCGGCGTGCTCGCCCGCTGGGACCCCGACGACCGTTCGCTGCGCGTCTACTCCAGCACCCAGACCTCGACCGGCGTGCGCATGGCCATCGCCGCCAGGCTGGGCCTGCCGCTGCCGTCGGTGGAGGTGATCGCCCCCGACGTGGGCGGCGGCTTCGGCGTCAAGCTCGTGCACCCGTGGCCGGAGGAGGTACTGGTCCCCTGGGCGGCGATGACGCTCGGCCGGGAGGTCAAGTGGACCGAGGACCGCCGCGAGCACTTCGTCTCCTCATCGCACGAGCGCGGGCAGGCGCAGTTCGTGCGGGTCGGGTTCGACGGCGAGGGCCGGGTGCTCGGCCTGGACGTCACGATCCTGCACGACCACGGCGCCTACACCCCCTACGGCATCATCGTCCCGATCGTCACCGCCACCCAGTTGCTCGGCCCCTACCGGATCGGGGCCTACCGGGTGGAGTTCTCCTCCGTCTACACCAACACCGTGCAGGTCACCCCCTACCGGGGCGCGGGCCGCCCGCAGGGCGTGTTCTGCATGGAGCGGACGATGGACCGCATCGCCGCCTACCTGGACCTGGACCGTACGGCGGTACGCGCGGCCAACCTCATCCAGCCCGGCGAGTTCCCCTACGACCAGCGCATGACCTTCCAGGACGGCCGCCCGCTGATCTACGACAGCGGCGACTACCCCGAGTCGCTACGGATGATCAAGGAGCTGATCGGCTGGGACTCCTTCGCCGAGTTCCGGGCCGCTGCCGCCGCCGACGGACGCCGGGTCGGCATCGGCATCGGCTGCTACGTGGAGGGCACCGGCGTCGGGCCGTACGAGGGCGGCCACGTGCAGATCACCTCCGACGGGCGGGTGCACGTCTCGACCGGGCTGACCTCACAGGGTCAGGGCCATGAGACGGTGTTCGCGCAGATCGCGGCGGGCGAGCTGGGCGTGCCACTGGACCGCGTCTCGGTGGTGACCGGTGACACCCGCAGGCTCGGCTACGCGACCGGCACGTTCGCCTCCCGGGCCGCCGTGGTCAGCGGCAGCGCCATCGCGCTCGCCTGCCGCAAGGTACGCGAGAAGGCGCTGCGGATCGCCGCCGAGGCCCTGGAGGCCGACCCGGCCGACCTGGTGGTGGAGGACGGCGTGATCCGCGTCGCCGGGTCGCCCGGCGCGGGGATCGAGCTGGCCACGGTCGCCACCCTGGCCAACCCGCTGCGCTACGCGTTCGACGAGCAGGCGGCCGGCGCCACCCAGTTCGCCGCGCCGGGCGATCCGGACCGGCCGCCGATCGCCGAGGGCGAGGAGCCGGGGCTGGAGGGCCGCGCGTACTACTCGCCGCTGCGCTCGACGTTCGCCTCGGGGATGCACGCGGCGATCGTGGAGACCGACCCGGACACGGCGGAGATCAAGATCCTGCGGTACGCGGTGGTCCACGACTGCGGGCGGCTGATCAACCCGATGATCGTGGAGGGCCAGATCCATGGCGGGGTGGCGCAGGGCGTCGGCGGCGCGCTGTACGAGCGGATGGCCTACGACTCCCACGGCCAGCTCCGCAACGCCTCCTTCATGGACTTCCTGATGCCCTACGCCACCGAGATCCCGCACATCGAGACCGCCCACCTGGAGACCCCCTCCCCCCTGAACCCGCTGGGCGTCAAGGGCGCGGGGGAGGCGGGGGTGATCCCGGTGGCCGCGGTCATCGCCGGAGCCGTGGAGGACGCCGAGGGCATCGTCATCGACCGGATGCCGCTGTCCCCGTCGGACCTGTTCCGGCTGCGTGAGGAGGCCGCCCGGCCGCGCTGAGTCAGCCGACCTTGGACAGCGGGGCGCTGGCCACGCGCTTGCGGAACACCCAGTACGTCCAGCCCTGGTAGCCCATCACGAACGGCAGCGCGATCAGCCCGATCCAGGTGAGCACGCCCAGCGTGTACGGGGCCGAGGCGGCCTCGGTGACCGTGAGGCCGGGCAGCGGCTCCGGCCACAGCGCGCCGAACAGCGCCGCCGTGCCCAGCGCGATGGCCCCCGCGGTCGCCGCGAACGCCCAGCCCTCCCGGCGCCGCCAGGCGAACGCCACCGCCGAGGCGAGGGCGGCCATCGCGGCCAGCGCGACCGCCCAGAGCAGCGGGGAACCGCCCGCGGGGATGGCCGACAGGGCGGCCACGCCGGTGGGGACGGCGGCCAGGGAGGCGGTCAGCGCGGCCCGGCGGGCGCGCCGGCGTACCGGGCCCTCGGTCCGCAGCGCGAGGAACACCGCGCCGTGCAGCAGGCACAGGGCCAGCGCGAACACCCCGCCGACGATGGCGGCCGGGCCGCTGCCGGTCAGCACGGCCGCGAAGATCGCGCCCCACAGGAACGCCGGCAGCGCGCTGCCCGCGAAGATGGCCAGGTCGCACCAGGACCGCTCGCGGTCCGTGGCGACCTTCCCGCGCCACTCCAGCGCGACGCCGCGCACGATCAGCCCGGCGAGGACGAGCAGCACCGGCAGGTAGAAGGTGCTGAACAGGCCCGCGTACCAGGCGGGGAACGCGGCGAACATGGCGCCGACCGCGGTGATCAGCCACACCTCGTTGCCGTCCCACACCGGGCCGATGGTGGTGAGCACCTGGCGGCGCTCGGGCTCGCTGCGGGAAAGGACGGGCGCGAGCATCCCGACGCCGAAGTCGAAGCCCTCAAGGACGAAGTAGCCGGTCCACAGGAAGGCGATGATGACGAACCAGACGGTGGTGAGTTCCATGCGTGCCCCAGATCAGTACATGAGGGTGGGCTGGAGGGCGGGGGAGTCGTCGTCGTCCTGGCCCTGCCGTACGGCGGGCTCCTCCTGCGGCCCCGCCTTGACGTAGCGGGCCAGCAGCGCGAACTCGGCGACGGCGAGCACGCCGTACAGGGCGGTGAAGACCGCGAGGGAGATGGCGACCTCGGTCAGGCTGACGCCGGGCGACACGCTGGCCGCGGTGAGCAGTTCGCCGGCGACGGTCCACGGCTGCCTGCCGATCTCGCTGAGCAGCCAGCCGGCGATCACCGCGAGCGTGGGCAGCGGCAGGGCGAGCAGGCATGCGCGGGCGAACCAGGCGGGCAGCGGACGTTCGCCGCCGCGCCGGCGCTTGCGGGTGAGCCACAGGCCGAGCAGCGAGAGCCCCACCGTGGCCATGCCGAACACGATCATGACCCGGAAGGACCAGAAGACGACGGGCATGTTCGGCTGGTAGTCGCCGGGCCCGAATTCGGCGGCGAAGCGGCGCTGGATGTCGTCGGCGCCCTGGATCACCGCGCCGGGGTCGTTCGTGGCCAGGAGGCTGAGCAGGCCGGGGATCTCCACACCGGGCACGACCGAGAACGGCGCGCCGCTCTCGTCGTGGCGCAGCCCTTCGGCGGCGGCCAGCTTCATCGGCTGCTGCTCGTGCAGCAGCTTGGCCGACATGTCGCCGGTACCGGCCACCACGGCCCCCGCCACCGCCGTCATGACCAGCGCGGCGCGCAGGCCGCTGCGCCAGGTCCGGGCGTCGGCGCCGTTGCCCGCCCGGCGTTCGCGCAGGATGCGGTAGCCGCTGACGGCGATCACGAAGCCGCCCGCCACCACGAAGGCCGCCCCCACCACGTGGGGGACCTGCGCGACTGCCGTGGAGTTGGTGAGCACCGCCCACAGGTCGGTCATCCGGGCCTTGCCGTCCACCACGGTGTACCCGACCGGGTGCTTCATCCAGGCGTTGGCGGCGAGGATGAAGTACGCCGACAGGTTGGAGCCGATAGCCGCGGCCCAGATGGTGGCCAGGTGGACGCGCTTGGGCAACCGGTCCCAGCCGAAGATCCACAATCCCAGGAACGTCGACTCAAGGAAGAACGCCAGCAGCGCCTCCATCGCCAGCGGCGCGCCGAAGACGTCCCCGACGAATATGGAGTACTCACTCCAGTTCATTCCGAACTGGAACTCCTGCACGATGCCGGTGACCACGCCCATGGCGAAGTTGATCAGAAACAGCTTGCCGAAGAACTTGGTCAGCGTGAGGTAGTGCGCTTTGCCGGTGCGGTGCCAGGCCGTCTGCAGACCGGCCACGAAGACGCCCAGGCCGATGGTCAGCGGTACGAACAGAAAGTGGTACACGGTGGTGATCCCGAACTGCCACCGGGCCAGGTCCAGGGCTTCCAATCTTCCCCCTCACGAGCGAAGCTCTACAAGCTGTAGTTCTACCTTCAGTAGTACTACAAGCCGTAGAGCATTGGGCCGGGGTGGCGCCGTGAACCGCTGCGATCTTCGTCACACCACCGGCGGACCCGCGCCCCCGGCGCGGGACCGCCCGGCGGCACCCCCTCCAGTGCGGCCCGAACCCCCTCGTGCCGCACGTTCACATCCTGCGCGAGCGGCCCCCGCGCGGTCGTCCCCCGCTCGGCTGATCTGGGACTACACCGGGGGGTGGATTAGCCCGCGCCCATGGCGGCTGGGTGGCGAGAAGGCGACATGACGGATAACCGCCGTCAAAAAGGATTGTCGGCAGATCCGTTCTTCTCAAGCATGATCTCCGCGTGGTAGCGCCGCACCCCCGTGGCCACCGCGTGGATTCAGGGAGGACCCCAAGGATGCGACCACTTTCCCGCGTTACCCGAGTTCCCCGGGTCGCCGCGGTGACGGCGGGGGCCGGGCTGCTGGCCGCCTGCCTGGCCCTCGGGCCCGCCGCGCCCGCGGGCGCGGAGCCGGAGAGTCCCGGTGCGGCGCCCGCCGCACCGGCGTCCAGGCACACGCTCACACTGATCACCGGCGACGTCGTCGAAGTCCAGACCTACCCCGACGGGCGGCGGGCGGTCGCGCCCCGCCCCGGCCCCGCCGGTCGGCCGCTGCCCGACCTCAAGGTCACCGAGCGGCACGGCGACATGTACGTGGTGCCCTCGGACGCGCGCCCGCTGCTCGCCGCCGACCGGCTGGACCGCGAGCTGTTCAACGTCACCGGCCTGATCGAGGCGGGCTACGACGACGCGCACCGCCCGGCGCTGCCGCTGGTCCTCACCTATGGCAAGGACGCGGCGCGCACGCTGGCCGCCCAGCCCGCCCCGGCGGGCGCGCGGCGTACGCGCGTGCTGCGCAGCGCCTCGGCCACCGCCGTGGAACGGCCGCCCGCCAAGGCCGCCGAGTTCTGGAACGCCATCTCGGCGGGGGAGCGCGGCCGGGCCGCCGCGTCGTACGCCAAGGTGTGGCTGGACCGCCCGGTACGGGCCACACTCGCCGACAGCGTGCCGCGGATCGGCGCGCCCGCCGCCTGGCAGGCGGGCTTCGACGGCAAGGGCGTCAAGGTCGCCGTGCTCGACACCGGCATCGACCCCGCCCACCCCGACGTCAAGGACCGCATCGCCGAGACGGCCGACTTCACCGACACCACCGACGCCGTGGACCGCAACGGCCACGGCACGCACGTGGCCGCGACCGTCGCGGGCAGCGGGGCCGCCTCCGGCGGCAAGGGCAAGGGCGTCGCCCCGGGCGCGTCCCTGTACGTCGGCAAGGTGCTCAACGCCAAGGGCGAGGGCTCGCTGTCGCAGATCGTCGCGGGCATGGAGTGGGCCGCCGCCCAGCGGGTGGACGTCATCAACATGAGCCTCGGCACCAGCGAGCCGAGCGACGGCCAGGACCCGCTGAGCCGCGCCCTGGACGGCATGTCGCAGGAATCGGGCGCGCTGTTCGTGGTGGCCGCGGGCAACTCCGGACCGCAGGACAGGACCGTCGCCTCCCCGGCCGCCGCCGACTCGGCGCTCACCGTCGGCGCGGTGAGCAAGACCGACGAACTCGCGTCCTTCTCCTCCCGCGGGCCGCGCCTCGGCGACGACGCGCTCAAGCCGGAGATCACCGCCCCCGGCGTCGGCATCGTCGCCGCCCGCGCGGCGGGCACCGCGCTCGGCACCCCCGTGGACGACCTGCACACCTCGCTGAACGGCACGTCGATGGCGACCCCGCACGTCGCGGGGGCCGCCGCGCTGCTCGTCCAGCGCCACCCCGACTGGACCCCGGCGCAGCTCAAGGCCGCGCTGGTCTCCACCGCCAAGCCGGTGGACGGCCCGCTGGACGCGATGGGCTCGGGGCGGCTGGACGCCGCCAGGGCGGTGTCCCAGCAGGTCCACGCCGAGCCCGGCACGCTCAGCATGCCCCGGGCCATGGCCGGCAGCGAGCCCCGCACCGCGACCGTGGAACTGGTCAACACCGGCACCGCCCCCGCCGCGCTGGACCTCGCCCTGGACGTACGCGACGCCAAGGGCGCCCCCGCCCCCGCGGGCATGTTCGCCCTCTCCACCGCGCGCACCGAGATCCCGGCAGGCGGCCGGGCGCCTGTGGTGGTCACCGTCGATCCCGCCAAGGGCGACTACGGCCGCTACGGCGGCCACCTGCGGGCCACCGGCCCCGGCGCGGAGATCTCCGTCGCGGTCGCCCAGTCCGTCACCCCCGAGCTGTACCCGGTGCGGATCGACGCGGTCTACCGGGACGGCGGCAGGCCCGGCGCGGACTCCGGCCTGGACGTCCTCAACCTGGACACCGACGAGTTCCACGACCTCGCCTTCACCGACGAGGGCACGCTGCGCGCCGAACTCCCCGCGGGCCGCTACTCGATGATGGCCACCATGCTGGAGCGCAGGCAGCCCGGCATCCACCCGGCCGAGTTCGTCTTCGCGGGCGACCCGGACGTCAAGATCACCGGCCCGGCCACGGTGCGCATCGACGGACGCCGGGCCGGCCAGATCAGGCTCTCCACCGCGCGCCCGGTCGAGCACTCCCAGGTCACCATCGGGCACATCCGGCAGGGCACCGAAGGCCAGGGCGGGCTGCACTCCTCCTGGATGATGACCCGGGCCACCGAACGCGCCTACGCCGCGCCCATCCCCAAGGCGAAGTCCGGCTGGTTCGAGGTCTACCACCGCTGGGACCTGTACGCGCCGGTCGCCACCGCCAGGACGATCCCGCGCGGTGAGAAGGTCCGGCTGGTCCACATGGAACACGGCCCGGCCTTCGACGGGCGGCTGGACCTGCCGGTCTTCGACGGCGGCACCCGCGAGGACTTCACCGGCGTGGATCTGCGCGGCAGGCTCGCGCTGCTGACCTACCAGTCGGGACGGCCCGGGTTCCCGGCCGTGGAGAGCGCCATCGCGGCGGGCGCGGCCGTCGTGGTACTGGCCAACAACGAGCGCGCCGGCGCGCTGTCGTACTGGGGCTTCGACCTCGGGGCCCCCGCGTTCACCGCCGGGTACGAGGAGGCGGCCAAGCTGCGCAAGGCCCGCAGGGTCCGCCTTGAGGGCACGCCCGTCAGCCCCTACTGGTACGACGTGATCCGCTGGAGCGACGGCGTGCCGCGCGACCTGCGCTACGACATCTCGCCGCGGACCATGGCCAGGATCGACGCGAACTACCACGACACCACCGATGAGCAGGGCTCGGTCTCGCGGGCCAGTTTCCGCCCGTACATGGGCGGCGTGGCGGTCAAGCCGTCCACGATCGACGGGGCGATGAGCCGCGACGAGTGGACGACCGGCGGCGACCTTTCCGTGCGCGTCCGCGCCGACCGCTCGGGCTTCGGCCGCGGCGAGCTGATGACCGGCGACCGGACCTACCGGGCCGGGCAGAAGGTCACCGAGCACTGGTTCGCCCCCGGCGGCCCCGGCCAGCCGCGGATCGACGCGCCCAGCCACACCCCCTACGGTCTGCCGCCCTTCCGCACGGGCGACACCGCGCGGTTCATCGTGCCCGAGTTCGGCGACTCCGACCCCGACCACTTCGGGTTCGTGTCCACTCCGGGCGACCGCACCCACGCGCGGCTGTACCGCGACGGCACGCTGCTGCACGAGGGCGACCGGCTGTACAACACGGCCGTGCCGATGCCGCCGGAGCGGGCCGCGTACCGCCTGGAGCAGACCAGTGAGCGCACCGAGCAGTGGTGGGGGACCGCCGTCCGCACGGCGACCACCCACACCTTCACCTCGGCGCACACCGCCGAGCGGGAGGTGCTGCCGCTGCTGCGGATCGACTACGACCTCGGCGTGGACCTGCGCAACGCCGTACGGGCCCACGGACGCCACACGTTCGGCCTCACCGTGCGGCACCCGACCGGCGCGGCGTCCCCGCGCATGGCGGGCGCCAAGGTCCAGCTCTCCTACGACGACGGGGCGACCTGGAGCGAGGCCCGGCTGGACCGGCGCGGCGACGGCCGGTACCAGGTCCGCGCCGACCACAAGCGCCGCACCGGGCACGTCTCGCTGCGGGTGACCGCCTGGGACGCGGCGGGCGCCAAGGTCGAGCAGACCGTCATCAGGGCCTTCGCCCTGAAGTGATCGGCCCACGGCCGGGGCACCGCGGCGAGCGGTGTCCCGGCCGTGCGCGGTCATCTCCAGAGCACCGGGTACCAGATCACGTCACGGAAGGCGAGCATCCGCAGGTCCCAGTACAGGACCGTGAACACGCCGACCGTGATGAAGATCGCACCGGTGATCAACGCGGCCCGGCCCGGCCGGGCGGCGAGCCACCGCCGGGTCCGGTCGCCCAGTCCCAGCGCCAGCACCACGAACAGCAACGCCATGATCACGATGTTGCCCGCCGACTGGAGCATGAACGCCAGCGCCCCGTAGAGCGGGTTGTGGCTCTCGGCCGCGTCCCGGAACAGCTTCCGGAACAGCCCGAACGGCCGGCCGATCAAGAACCCGCCGATCAGCGCGCCCATCAGCACCATGCGCGCGTTCGGGAACCGCTGGGAGATCGACGCGAGCGGGTCCGGGACCACCCCGAGCGAGGCCAGGCCCAGGTACACGAACACCACGCCGATCAGGCCGAACACCACCATCGACTGCACGTTGCGCGGCACCAGCCCCGACGCGGACGAGGCGGTGGAGAACTGCGGCATGGCCGTGCCCACGAAGCCGACCACGGCCCCGTAGACGCCGGAGACGGCGAGCATCCCGACGCACAGCCAGCCGAGCGGCCGGAGCGTCTCGCGTACCCGCGCCAGAGCCGAACTCCGCTCGCCCAGCATCGGCGCGACCGCGCCCAGCGCGGCGATGTTGCAGGCGGTGAAGGTCCCGGCCAGGCCGGTGGTGAAGGCGTACACGACACCGGACAGGATCCCGGCGATGGGGGCCTCGGCGGCGTCACGCCCGAGGATCGTGCCCGCGACGTTGGCGCCGATCGTCTGGTCCACGAACTGGGCCGACCAGACGACGCTGAGCAGGAATCCCGCCACCGCGGCGATCCACACCACCCGCCATGGACGGGCGGGGAGGGCGACGGTGGCGGTAGGGGATCGGCTGACGGATCGGGTCATGAGCTCCACCTCCTGCGAACAGGGCGGATGAGACGGATCACCGGTAATACGGTGATCGCCCCGGTGGAGGATCCCCGGCGGCGTCAGCCGTTGAAATGCCCGGCGAGCTGGGTCCGGTCGCGCAGGCCCAGCTTGCGCAGTACGGCCGAGACGTGGTTCTTCACCGTGCCCTCGGTGATGTAGAGGCGGGCCGCGATCTCCTTGTTGGCGGCCCCGGCGCTGACCAGGCGGGCCACCTCGATCTCCCGGGCCGACAGCTTCTCGTGACCGGCCGGGCCGCGGCCTGCGGCGATGACCGGCGCGCCGCGCAGTTCGGCCACCAGCCGCGCGGCCACCGGGCTGGCCAGCACGGTCTCGCCGCGGGCCGCCCGGCGGATGGCCGCGACCAGGTCGTCGGGGGAGCAGTCCTTGATCAGGTAACCGGCCGCGCCCGCGCGCAGCGCGCCGAAGATGTAGTCGTCCTGGTCGAACGTGCTGAGCACGATCGCGGCGACCTGCGGATGCTCCCTGGACAGGTGGCCGATCAGCTCGACCCCGTCCATTCCGGGCATGCGGGCGTCCACCAGCGCCACGTCCGGGCGGCACTCGGGGATCGCGCGCAGCGCGGCGTGCCCGTCGGCGGCGTCGCCCACCACCTCGATCTCCTCCTCGATCTCCAGCAGCTTGCGCAGTCCCTGGCGCAGCAGCACCTGGTCGTCCACGAGCAGCACCCTGACCCGCCTCATCACCGCACCTCCACTCCGGGCCGCACGCCGGGCTTGCGGGGCGGGCCCTCCTGGGTCGCGGCGGGCGGCCGGTCGGGCAGTTCGGCGCGCAGCTCGAACCCGCCGCCCTCGGCGTTGCCCGCGGTGAGCACCCCGCGCAGCGCCCTGGTGCGCTCGGCCAGCGACGGCAGCCCGAACCCGCCCGCGCCGTCCCGCTCGCCGCCCTTGCCGTCGTCATTGATCACCAGCGTCACGCGGTCCTCGCCGAAGGTCAGCCGCCCGTGCACCTCTCGCGCCTCCGCGTGCCGCAGCGCGTTGGTCAGTCCCTCCTGGAGCACCCGGTAGAGGACCAGCTCCACGTCCGGGTCGAGCGGGCGTTCTGGGCCCTCGACCTCGAAGGTGACGCTGAGCCCGGTGCCGTCGAAGGAGGCGGCGAGCTGTTCCAGCGCGGCGCTGCCGACCCGCCCGTCCAGCGCGAGCGGACGCAGCGCGCGCACCCACCGCCGCGCGTCGGCCAGCGCCTCCGCGGTGACCTCCTTGGCCTGGCGCACCTCCTGCCAGGCGGCGTCGGGACGGCGTTCGCGGTAGCGCTCGGCGTTCTCCAGCCCCACCTTGATCACGGTCAGGTGGTGGCCGATGGAGTCGTGCATCTCCGCGCCCATCCGGGCCCGCTCCTCGGCCACGGCCAGCTCACGTACCCGTTCGAGCAGGGCCTGCGCCTCCGCACGGCGCAGCCGCGCCTCCAGGATGGCCGACGTCATGCCGAGCACGAAGATGGCGAACACCCCGACCACACCGGCCTGCAACAGCGCCTCCTGCATGGTCCGGTTGAACAACAGCGTCCCGGCGACGATGAACGCGAGCATCCCGGCCAGCGCGGCGAGGGCCAACCGCATGCCGTACACGAAGGCGATACCGGCCGTGCCGATGAGGGTCAGCAGCAGGTGGGTGCCATAGGAACCGGTCATGCCGAGCGCGATCGTCGCCGGGAGGAACAGCAGCGGGATGAACCGGTGGCGGGTGGCGGGCCGCCACGGGAGTACCAGCCACAGGCCCACGACCACGACGATGTTGATCGCGAACAGCACCGAGTACAGGGTCTCGGCGGGCCGCAACATGTGATCGCCGACCGTGGCCAGCAGCACCACCCAGAACACCACATTGATCAGCGTGGGCCGGTCCGGATCGCCCAGCCACATCCACCGCGCTTCGCCTCGCCGCACCAGACGCGCCATGGGAACGACACTAGAATCCCGACGCCGCTCTGTGATCCCCCCAGAGCAGTATGTTCACCATCCCGACGGATTCCACCGCGGATCGGGCAGGCGCGCCCGCCACCGCCTTCGTGACGGCGGGTACGACGCACAGGTGCGGTACGCGCCCTTCGCACCCGGGGCGTGTCCCAGTGCGGGCGGTCGGCGGCGGCCCTGTCCTCAGCGAGTATCCGCCCGCCAGGACACCCTGGGGCCGCGTCCCTGCGGGCGGATGGCGGGTTGGTGCCTGTTTCGGCGTTAGCGATGCCCCGCCGGGCGGGAATTGTCTAACCTCAGGACTCTGGAGGTGGCGATGAAGGTCGTCGGAAGTGCCGTGCTCGGCGTGGACCGTCCGCGGGTGTGGTCCGCGCTGCGCGACCCCGCCGTACTGGTCCACGCCATCCCCGGCTGCCGCCGCCTCGAAGACCTCGGCGACGACTCCTACCGGATGACGGTCGCCATCGGCGTGGCCGCCATCAAGGGCGTCTACCAGGGCCAGGTCGCCCTGTCCGACCTCACCGAGCCGGAGAGCTTCACGCTCAGGGCCGGTGGCCAGGGTGAGCCGGGCACGGTGGACGCCACCGTCCAGATCCGCCTCGACGACGCCGGAGACGGCGGCACCCGGATCGAGTACGACGCCGAGGCGGTGATCGGCGGCATGATCGGCGGAGTCGGCCAGCGCCTCCTCGCCTCCATCGCCAAACGCACCGCCACCCGCTTCTTCACCGCCCTCGAAACCCACCTCACCACCCCGATCCCGGTCCCCTCACCCGCCGGAATCCTCCCAGTACCGGTCCCGTCGCCCGCCGGGGCCGTTGCGGTACCGGTCCCTTCACCCGCCGGAATCCTCCCGGAGGACCCGGCCACCGTGCAGGAGCCGGTGACCGAGGGCCCCCGGGTGTACGTCCGCCCCACACCCCCGACCCGCCGCCCAGGAGCCCCCGACCGCTCCTTGATCGCCGCCTTCGGTACCGGCGCGGGCATCGCCCTAGGCAGCGCCGTCATCGGCTGGCTCCTCGGCCGCACCACCCGCCGCCGCTGACCCACCCCGCCGGTCTCACCGGCCGATGTAGGCCGCGAGCGCTTTGGCCGCGCCCTCCACGTCGGCCACCGGATGCCGCTTCTCCGCCGCCTGCCAGGAGTAGTACTCGCCGCCGTAGCCGACGAACACCCACACCGGCATCCCCGGCTCGCGTCTGCGGATCAGCAGTGCCGTGTTCTCGTCCCGCAGTTCGCCCTCCACGTCAAGTCGCCGGAGCGTGTCACGGAGCCGGATCAGCTTGCTCGCTTCGGCCGCCCGTTCCTCCCTGGTGGTCATCGCCATGTCGGTCAGCCGTACGGCCATGTTCGGATTCATCGCGCGCTTCCTTCGCCGGGCCTTGTGTTCGTCCGGTGCTCCCTCCTACAGGAGCCCGTGTGACGTACCGTGGTCACTTGATGGCAAGTCCACCGGTGATCGCGAATCGGCGGCACCCCGAAGCGCCCCGCTGATTCCCCCCGTCCGGTCCCCCTGCTGGGAGGTAGGTGCGCGATGCCCGACCCTGTCCCGAACGTACTGCTGCGAGCATGGCGAAACGAGCACCTGCTCACCCGCGGGGAGATGGCCGCACGCATCAACGCGACCCCGGTGGGAATCGCCGAGCGGCTGGTGTGCGACGAGGAGCGCATCCGGCGCTGGGAGGCCGGGGAGGTCGCCTGGCCGCGTACGCCGTACCGGCTCGCCCTCACCCAGCTCACCGGCAGGCGACCGGAAGCGCTCGGTTTCGCCCCCCGACCGCGAGGGTCCAGGCTCGTCCAAGCTTCAGAGATCCCCGCCGACACCCTGCGCGCCGAGGCCGACCTGTACCGCACCCTCGAACTCGCCCGGCAACTCCAGGCGTCCGACATCGGCACCGGCACCCTTGACGCCCTCCGCGAGGCGGTCGATCTGCTGTGCCGCGCCTACCCCGTGGTCCCCGCCGCCCCCCTGCGCGACCGTACCCACCAGCGCCTCGCCCAGATCAACCGGCTCCTCGCCGGACGTATCACCCTCGACCAGCACCGCGAACTCCTGGTCATCACCGGATGGCTCACCGCGTTGCTCGGTTGTGTCCATTTCGACCTGGGAGAGCGCGAGGAGGCCGAGACCGCCCGCCGCGCCGCCTACGAGATGGGCCGCCAGGTCGGCCACGGCGAACTCATCGGCTGGTCCCATGAGATGTCGGCCTGGTTCGCCCTGTCCGAAGGCCGCTATGAGGACGTCGTGACCGCGGCCCGCACCGGCCAGGCCGCCGCGGGCACCTCCAGCGCCATGGTCCAACTCGCCCTTCAGGAGGCCCGCGGCCTGGCCCGCATCGGCGACCGCCGTCAAGCCGACAGGGCCCTCACCCGTGGCGCCGAAGTACTGTCGAAGCTTCCGCTCCCCGCCCACGCCGACCACCACTTCGTGTTCGACCACTCCAAGTGGGTGTTCTACGCGGCCACCTGTTACACCTGGCTCGAAGACGACGACCGCGCCGAAGAGCACGCCCGCGAGACCATCGCCATGCACACCCGCCCCGATGGCACCAGCAACTCCCCCATGCGCGTCGCCAACGCACATATCGACCTGGGCATCATCCACGCCCGCCAAGGCCACCTGGACGCCGCCGTGGCCGAAGGCACGGCCGCCCTGGACATCGACCGCCGATCCCTCATCGATCTGGTCAACCGGGCCGCCGACCTCGACCACGCCCTACGCCACCGCTACCCCCGCGAGGCACCCGCCCAGGAGTACCACGAACGCTTCGTCGCCACCCGCCGGGCGCTGACCGCCCGCCGACCGGATCTGCTCGACTGACCCGCCGTCCGGTTCGTGCCGGTGTGACGGAGTCTCGCGGAAGAGGATCTCCAGGCGTAACGTGGCGAGTATGCGGGAGGCGCGCGCAGAGGATGCTCGGAGCCAGGCCAGGCAACTGATCGGCGATCTCCTGGGTGAGGAGAGCCCGACCGCCCGGGCGCTGGTCGGACATGCGGTGCGGACATTGGGTGACAAACGGGCCGCACGGTGTGTCGAGTTGGTCCGCTGGGCCCCGTTGACCCGGAGGTCCACGGAGCTGGCCGCGGTGGCCGGGTTGCTGATCGGCACTCGTGACCTCGGTGCGGGCTGGTGGGAGCGGGCCAGGGGCGGCAAGCTGCCCTCTCCGGACGAGGCGCTGTCCACCAGTGCCGCGATCGATCCGTGGACCGACCTGACCGTGCTGGAGATGCTCGCCACCTGGGTCGCCGACGACGCGGCGGACGCCGAGTGGGGGCCCGCCGTCGCCTCTGCCGACCTCAACTCCTGGCACGCCGAGGACCGCATCGAGCTTCCGGGCGAGGCGCGGGAGGGTGAGCGGCTGGTCGTCGGGTTCGACGCGGGCGGGCGGCTGGACGCCGTGGTGGTACGGCGGGAGGGCGGCGAACTGGGCTCCGACCTGGACTTTTCCACGCTGCGCTACTCGCGGCCCGCCGAGGCGCAGTGGAGCTGGGGCGTGGCGGCCGGGCTGGGGCCGCATCCGCTGGCGGGCGAGCGGCCCGACCCCTACGCCGAGCCGGTCGAGGAGGGCGCGGCGGAGCCGCTGCGTACCTGGGCGCTGCGCCACGGCGCGAGCGTGGAGGCGACCGGCGACCCGTGGCGGCGCAAGGGCGAGGTGATCGCCGCCATCGAGCGGGTGGACTGGATGTGGCGCAGCGGCGAGTGGTTCGGCTGGTGGCGGGCGGTATCGGCGCTGGTGGACGGCGACAGCGCCCAGCTCGCCGCCCGCATGGACGACATGGACGCCGCCCCCTGACACGGCCGTCCGGGGAAGATGGCGACACAGCCGGTAGGCGCCCCCTGTGAAGGTCGCCGAGCTGGTTGAATGCTCAGCCGACCCGTACCGCCCCGGCCATCGGCCTGCCTCGCAACGCGCCTCATACCGGGCAGAATGCAAGCCCCACCAACGCGTGGGCTAGGCTCGGCGACCACCATGGGAGGCTGATCTTGCAGGGACCTCTGGACGACATCGTCGTGCTCGATCTCTCGCGAGCCCTTGCGGGGCCGCACGCCGCGCAGATGCTCGGTGACATGGGTGCCAAGGTCATCAAGGTGGAGCATCCGTCGGGCGGTGACGATTCGCGCGGCTGGGGACCTCCGTTCGTCGGACCGGAACACGACATGTCCACGTACTTCCTGGCGGCCAACCGCAACAAGCAGTCCATCACCGCCGACCTGAAGACCCCCGAGGGCAGGACACTGATCGAGCGGCTGGTCCGGCACGGCGACGTACTGATCGAGAACTTCCGCACCGGCGTGCTGGACCGCCTCGGTTTCCCGGTCGCCCGGCTGCACGAGCTGAACCCCCGCCTGATCGTCCTGTCCATCACCGGCTTTGGCCACGACGGCCCCGAAGGGGGCAGGCCGGGCTACGACCAGATCGCCCAGGGCGAGGCGGGCCTGATGAGCCTCACCGGCCCGTCCGCCGACGAGCCGTACCGGGTCGGGGCGTCCGTCGGTGACGTGCTGGCGGGCATGTACGGCGCCTACGGCGTCCTCGCCGCGCTGCACGAGCGGGCGCGGACCGGGCGCGGCCGGGTGGTCCGTACGTCGCTCCTCGCGGGGATCGTCGGCGTGCACGCCTACCACGGGACGGCCTGGACGGTCGGCGGCCAGGTCCCGGCCCCCACCGGCAACCACCACGCCACCATCGCCCCCTACGGCGCGTTCCGCTGCGCCGACGGGATGATCCAGATCGCCGCCGGGAACGACGCGCTGTGGCGCAAGGTGGCCGTCCTCCTCGATATCGACCCCGATATACCGAAATATGCGACCAACCGCGACAGGTTCGCCCACCGCGGCGACCTCGTCGCCGACATGGAGAAGCCCCTGGCCGCGCACGACCGCGCGTACTGGCTGACCGCGCTGACCGAGGCCGGTGTCCCGGCGGGCGCGATCCGCACCCTCGACGAGGTCTACGACTGGGAGCAGACCCGCTCCCAGGGCCTGCTGATCGAGGTCGAGCACCCGGTGCTCGGCCGGATCGCGCTGCCCGGCCCGCCGGTACGCCTGGACGGCCGACCCGCCGCCGATCACACGGCCCCGCCCATGCTCGGCCAGGACACAGCGGACGTCCTGGCGTGGCTGTCCGGCCAGGAGGGCGGCCGGCGGTGACGACCCCGGCCCGCCGCCCGGACGCCCGGGCGCTGATCGACATCGTGCTCGACCCGGGTTCGTGGCGGTCCTGGGACGAGCCGCCCGCCGACCGGGCCGAGCCGGGTTCGGCCTATGCGGAAGAACTCGCCGCGGCGCGGGCCAAGTCCGGCTACGACGAGGCGGTGATCACCGGGGAGGGCCTGCTGGAGGGACGCAGGGTGGCCGTGGTGATCTGCGAGTTCTCCTTCCTGGCCGGGTCCATCGGGGTGGCCGCGGCCGACCGGCTGGTCACGGCGGTGGAACGGGCGACCAGGGAACGGCTGCCGCTGCTGGCCACGCCCGCCTCGGGCGGGACGCGGATGCAGGAGGGCGCGCTGGCGTTCGTCCAGATGGTGAAGATCACCGCGGCCGTGTCCGCGCACCGGGCGGCGGGCCTGCCCTACATCGTGTACCTGCGCCACCCGGTGACCGGCGGCGTGTTCGCCTCCTGGGGGTCGCTCGGGCATGTGACGGCGGCCGAGCCGGGCGCGCTGATCGGGTTCCTCGGGCCGCGCGTGTTCGAGTCGCTGCACGGCTACCCGTTCCCCGAGGGCGTGCAGGTCGCCGAGAACCTGTACGCGCACGGCCTGGTGGACGCCGTGGTGGCCGCGGAGGACGCCCGGCGGGTCGCCGCCCGCGCGCTGTCGGTGCTGACCGCCGGGCGCCGCGCGATCCCCGTCACCGGGCCCGAGCCGGTCGGCCCGGTACGGCCGGTCCAGGCGTGGGAGGCGATCACCAGGTCCAGGCGCGATGACCGGCCGGGCGTACGCGCGCTGCTCAAACTGGGCGCCTGCGAGGTGACCCCGCTGCACGGCACCGGCGCGGGGGAGGAGGACCCGGGGCTGCTGCTCGCCCTGGCCAGGTTCGGCGCCGCGCCCGCGGTCGTGCTCGGCCAGGACCGCGGCAGGCAGCGCGCGGTCCCCGGGCTCGGCCCCGCGGGGTTGCGGGTGGCCAGGCGCGGCATGCGGCTGGCCGCCGAACTCGGCCTGCCGCTGGTCACCGTGATCGACACGGCCGGGGCCGCGCTGTCCAAGACCGCCGAGGAGGGCGGTCTGGCCGGGGAGATCGCCCGGTCGATGGCCGAACTGGTGATGCTCGACGCGCCCACCGTGTGCCTGATCCTCGGCGAGGGGGCGGGCGGCGCGGCGCTGGCGCTGCTCCCCGCCGACCGGGTGGTGGCGGCCCAGCACGCCTGGCTGTCCCCGCTGCCGCCCGAGGGCGCGTCGGCCATCCTGTACCGCACCGTGGACTTCGCCCCCGAGATCGCCGCCGCCCAGCGGGTCGGGGCCGCCCAGCTCGCCGCCGACGGGATCGTGGACCGGGTGATCCCCGAACTCCCCGACGCCGCCTACGAACCGGCCGCCTTCTGCGAGCGGGTGGCGGGCACGCTGGAGTACGAGATCGCGGGCCTGCTGGCCCGGCCCGCCGGCGGGCGTCCGGCCGCCCGCCTGGCCCGCTACCGCGACCTCGGGTGACCCTTACGTGAGCGGGACGGGGATCCGCTCGATGCGGATGGAGAAGACCTCCTCGCGGGGCACCACGACCTCATAGGCCCCGTGATCGACCATCCAGTAGCCCAGCGCCTCGGCCTTCATGCCGCTGTGCCCGGTATAGGCGATGTGCAGCCCGTCGTCGTCTTCGTCCAGGACGACGCACGGCTCGCCGCCGAACGCCCCCACCGTGCGGACCATCACCAGCGAGTCCAGCTCGCCGCGCGGGACCGGCCGCCGCCAGTAGCCGACGGCCTCGGTGAAGCCCTCCTCCGGCTCCTCGCTGAACAGCACCGCGTCGTCGTTGTCGCCGCCCAGCGCGGCGGCGTAGCTCTTGTCGCCCAGCCGGGCGACGAACCCGGAGGCGATCGGCTCGATCTCGGCGCTCACGAGGCTCCTTCGGCGGGCCGCCAGGTGAGCCCGTCATAGCGGCCGAACGGCCGCTCGCCGCCCCGCGCGGTGATGTGCGTGATCTCCGCACCCGCCGGGATCGGCATCGGGATGGTGTGGAACTGCGGGACCACGTACTCCCGCGAGGTGGTGAAACCGTTGCCGGCGAACGGAGCTGAATCGCTCCAATCGCCTCCCATGTGCGGACCGTACGGCACGACATAGGCGTCCACGTCCCTGGCCAGCCAGCGCATCATGTAGAGCTCGGGCACGCCGGCCGTCAGCTCCGAGCCCTCGAACCCCAGGTCGAGCGCGTGGAAGAGCTGCTCGGGCGTGGTCAGCCGCGCGCAGTCCTGGGCGCGGTAGACGTAGCCGGAGATGACCGTGCGTTTACCGGACAGATAGGGCACCAGCAGCCGGGGCGGGATCACCTTCAGCATCAGCGTCCTCTTACCCGGCTCGTTCACGGCGACAAGTTTACGATCTGTTGACCCTCACCACTCAAATGACACGATGTTCCAGGCATGGAAGAGTCGCCCGGACCTCCGCCGTGATCGCCGGATCCAGCTCCAGGACCCGCACCTCCGCCCGCGGCCCGAGATCGCCGCGCACCACGCCGAGCGGGTCGACCAGCATGCTGCGGCCCACGCCGAAGCCGTCCTTGGTCTCCGGGTTGGGGGCCTGGCCGACCGCGATGGTCCATATGGTGTTCTCGATCGCCCGCGCCCGCACCAGGGTGACCCAGTGGTCCTCCTTCATCGGGCCGGACCCCCAGGCGGCGATGATGGCGAAGACCTCGGCCCCGGCGTCCACCAGCGCCCTGGCCAGCTCGGGGAAGCGCACGTCGTAGCAGGTGATCAGGCCGATCCGCAGCCCGGCCAGCTCCACCACGACCGGCGTGCGGCCGGGGGCGACCAGGTCGGACTCGCGCGCGGTGAACGCGTCGAACAGGTGGATCTTCCGGTACGCCGCCTTGGTCACGCCCGCGCCGTCGATCGCGACCGTGGTGTTGTGGACCCGGCCCTCGCCCGGCTCGAAGACCCCGGCGATGACCGGCAGCCCGTGCGTGCGCGCGGCGGCGGCCAGGCCGCTGACGAACGGCCCGTCGAGCGGCTGGGCGGACTCGGCGACCCGCGAGCCGAACCGGGTGAGCGTGGCCTCGGGGAAGACCGCGAGGTCGGCGCCCTTCGCCGCGGCCTCGTCGATCGCCTCGACCGCGCGTTTCAGATTGGTGTCGGGGTCGTAGGCGACCGGGATCTGGCACAGCGCGACCTTCTTCACCTGTCCAGCTTATTGCGCACGAACTCGCCCCACGTCAAGCATCGCCAGACCCATTCCAGCGGGCCGTACCGGTATCGGGCCAGCCACCAGCGGGAGAAGGCGATCTGCGCGGCGATGGTCACGGCGCTCAGCCCGAACCCGGCCAGCCGGGTCGGGTCGGCGGCCAGCAGCGGCAGGCTCAGCAGGATGACCGGCGTGCTGAGCACGTAGTTGGTCAGGGCCATCCGGCCGAGCGGGTTGAGCGCCCAGGTGAGCGGGCCGCGCAGCGGGGTGCGCAGCAGCAGGAGCAGCCCGGTGCCGTACGCGAGCGCGGCGGCCAGCCCGCTCAGCGGGTACAGCGCCGCCATGCGCCCGCCCGCGGCGGTGAACGCCCACAGATAGCCGAGCACGACGGCCAGCGGGGCGCTGACCAGGAAGACCGGCAGGACGAGGCGTGGACTCGGGCGGTACTCCATCGCCGCCATGCCCAGCAGGAACAGGCCGGGCACCAAGATCACACCGCCGCCCAGCATGACCGCCCACCCGGTCATGCCGAGCCCGAGCAGCAGCACCGCGAAGCGCGGCATGAACGAGGCGGGGAGCAGCACCACCAGCCCGAACAGCGCGTACGGCAGCAGCACCTCGCCGGGGTTGACCATCGTGTGCAGGAACCCGAAGGCGGCGAGCACGATCAGCCGCCGCAGCAGCGCCTTCCGGTCGCCGCCGGACGAGCGCAGGAACAGCACCAGGCTGATGCCGAACAGGAAGGAGAAGATCGGATAGAACCTGCTCTGCAGCAGGTTCTCCACGGCCAGGTCGATCGGGAGCCTGGCCTTGTCGGCGAGCTCGCCCCGGGTGTGCTGCCAGGTGTTGACCACCATGATCCCGCACAGCGCGAGACCGCGGACCGCGTCGAGCTCGTGGATGCGGGGCGTCCGCGGTCCGCGCTCACCTGGGCGGTGCGGGGTGATCACACTCAGCAGGCTAGTGGACCGGCCCGGTGTCCAGGACTTTCCTGACTCGGAGTGGTCTCCCGGTCAGATTTCCCAGTGGAACTGAGATGGTTTGCGGGAGGATGGCCGGGTTCGGTGCTTTGCTGAGGCGAGGAGACGGTCCTACCCATGCGCGACCTTCTTGCGTTCCTCAAGGATTCCGTCGTGCTGCTCAAGGCCGGGCGCGACCACGTTCTGATGGGGGACATGGCCAGGTCCGCCCGGTCGCGTGCCGTGCTGAGCGTCGTGGCGGGGGCGCTCGTGGTCCTGTCCGTGCTGGTGATCTTCCAGGTCTTCGGGCGGGAGGAGACGTCGCCGCCCGCCTTCCAGGCCGGGCCGGCCGCCTCATCGCCGGCCGCGTCCGCGCCGCCGCGCGGTCCGATGGCCTCGCTGAAACCCGTACACCCGCCGTCCTCCCCGCCCGCCGAGCCGGAAAGGGGCCCCGATCCGGTCCGGCGGGAGCGCGTCGCCGAGCCGCCCCGGCGTACGACCGGGCCCGCGCCCTCTTCCTCGGCCCGCCCGAGCACCCGCCCGAGCACCCGGCCGACCACTCGCCCGACCACTCGCCCGACCACCGAACGCCCGCGCCCGCCGACGCGCGGCCCGCGACCGGAGCCGACCCGTGACCAGGTGACCGACCCGCCGCGCGAACCCGAGCCCAGGCCCACACGGCAGCCGACCGCGAGCCCCGGCCCCACCGCGCCACCGCCCGAGAAGGGCTGCGACGGGGTGGACGTACGGCTGCCGCTGCTGGAGGTGTGCCTGTTCGGCTGAGCGGCGCGCGAAGGCACCGGCCCGCTAATCTGGCCGGTGTGGATGAGCCTTTGATCGCGCGGATGCGAGAGTTCGGCACGACGGTCTTCGCGGAGATGACGGCGCTCGCCGTGCGCACCGGGGCGATCAACCTCGGCCAGGGCTTCCCCGACACCGACGGCCCGCCCGCGATGCTGGAGGCGGCGGTGCGGGCGATCCACGGCGGCCTCAACCAGTACCCTCCCGGGCCGGGCGTGCCGGAGCTGCGCCAGGCCGTCTCCGCCCACCGCAAGGAGCACTACGGGCTCGACTACGACCCCGACGGCGAGATCCTGGTCACGGTGGGCGCGACCGAGGCGGTCGCGGCGACGGTGCTGGCGCTGTGCGAGGCGGGCGACGAGGTCGTGGTCTTCGAGCCCTACTACGACTCCTACGCCGCGGCCGTCGCGCTGTCCGGCGCGGTGCGCAAACCCGTCACGCTGCGGCCGGTGGCGGGCCGGTTCACCTTCGACCCCGACGAGCTTCGCGCCGCGATCGGCCCGCGTACCCGGGCGATCCTGGTCAACTCCCCGCACAACCCGACGGGCACCGTCTTCACCCGGGACGAGCTGGCCGCCATCGCCGAGGTCTGCCTGGAGCGCGACCTGATCGCGATCACCGACGAGGTCTACGAGCACCTGACCTTCGACGGCGTCGAGCACGTGCCGCTGGCGACGTTCCCCGGCATGCGCGAGCGGACGGTGATGATCTCCTCGGCCGGCAAGACGTTCTCGGCGACCGGCTGGAAGACCGGATGGGTGTGCGCGCCGCGCCCGCTCACCACCGCCGTGCAGGCGGTCAAGCAGTTCCTCACGTTCACCGCGAGCGCGCCCTGGCAGGTGGCGGTGGCCCACGCGCTGCGGCACGAGCTGGGCTGGGTGGCCGCGCTGCGCGATGACCTGCAGACCAAGCGCGACCGGCTGATGGACGGCCTGGCCGCGGCCGGGTTCGAGGTGCTCCGCCCGGCCGGCACCTACTTCGTGCAGACCGACATCCGCCCGCTCGGCTTCACCGACGGCCTCGCGCTCACCCGTGAGCTGCCCGGCCTGGCCGGGGTGGTGGCCATTCCGACCCAGGTGTTCTACGACCGCCCGGAGTACGGCAGGCATTTCGTTCGCTTCGCGTTCTGCAAGCGGGACGAGGTGATCGACGAGGCGGCGGCCCGCCTCGCCGCCCTCGCCGGGGCCGCGGCCCGTGGGTCAGCGGGATGAGGACCGCAGCGGCAGTTCCTTGAGCATGAGGGCGGCGGCCGCGCCGAGCAGCGCCACCGGGGCGCCGACCAGGAAGACCGTGTCCATCGCGCGGGTGAACGCCTCCAGCACGATGTTCAGCACCGGGCCGGGCAGGCTACGGATGGCGTCGGGCGCGCCGAGGTTCGGTGTGGCCTGACCGCCGGTCAGCGGGATGTGCGCGGCGGCCAGCCGTGCGGTCAGCTCGCCGCTGAGCCGGTTGGACAGGATCGCGCCGAACGCCGCGACGCCCACCGCGCCGCCCAGTGAGCGGAAGAACGACACGCCGGAGGTGGCGGAGGCCATGTCGGCGCGGGTCACCGCGTTCTGGGCGGCGAGCACCAGGATCTGCAGGCACATGCCGAGCCCGATGCCGAGCACCGCCATCTCCACACCGATGATCGGCAGTGGCGTGCCGACGTGCAGACCGGACAGCAGGAAGAGCCCACCGGCCACCAGCAGCATGCCCACCACGGGGAAGATCTTCCAGCGCCCGGTGCGGGTGACCACCCGTCCGGAGGTGATGGAGGAGGTCAGCATGCCGAGCACCATCGGCAGCGTCATCAGCCCCGAGGCGGTCGGGGTCATGCCCTTGACGATCTGCAGGTACTGCGGCATGAACATCAGCGCCCCGAACATCGCCGCGCCCACGAACAGCGAGGCCAGGCTGGTCAGCACGAAGGTCCGGTCGGCGAACAGGCGGGGCGGCAGGATCGGCTCGGGGGCCCGGCGCTCGGCCACCACCGCCCCGGCGAACATCAGCAGGCTGAACGCGGCCAGGCCGTACGTCCACGGCGAGTTCCAGGCGAACTCGTGGCCGCCGAGGGAGAGCATCAGCATCAGCGCGGTCGTGCCGCCGGTGATGAACGTGGCCCCCCACCAGTCGACCCGCGCGTCACGGCGGTTCAGCGGCAGCTTGAGCACCTTCTGGATCACGATGAAGGCGACCACCGCGAGCGGCACGCTGATCCAGAAGCACCAGCGCCAGGACATGTTGTCCACGATGAACCCGCCGAGCAGCGGCCCGGCGACGGTGGCCACGCCGAAGACCGCGCCGATGAAGCCGGTGTACCGGCCGCGCTCGCGCGGCTCGACCACGTCGCCCAGGATGATCTGGGGCAGCGCCTGAAGGCCGCCCGCGCCGATGCCCTGCACCACCCGGGCCGCGATGAGCTGCGGCATGTCCTGGGCGAACCCGGCGCCGACCGCTGCCAGCGTGAAGATGACCAGGGAGACCTGGAACATCCGCTTTCTGCCGTACAGGTCGGACAGTTTGCCCCACAGCGGGGTGGAGGCGGTCATGGTGAGCAGCGTCGCGCTGGCCACCCAGGCCAGCTGCTCCTGCCCGCCGAGCGTGCCGACGATGGTCGGCAGCGCGGTCCCCACCACCGATGTGGAGATCATCGAGGTGAGCATGGCGAGCACCAGCCCGACGAGGATCTCCAGCACCTGTCTGTGCGTGAAGCGCGGCGCGACCGCGGCTTGCTCCTGTGTCAGCAAGGACCGAACCCTTCCCCTTATTAGCTGTAGTATGCATATAAAAAGTAGTAGACGCCTGTTTACTCGTCAAATTCCGGAAGGATGGTGCAGTGCCGGAAGTAGCCCTTTATGACCGGCCAGAGCCACCGCGACGTGACAAGGAGCGCACCCGGCGCCGGATCCTCGACGCCGCCGGGCCGCTGTTCGCCGAGTTCGGCTACGAGCAGGTCACCATGCGGATGATCGCCGCGGCGGCCGAGGTCAACATCGCGCTCATCAACCGCTACTTCGGCGCCAAGCGAAAGCTGTTCGCCCAGGTGCTCGCCCAGCAGGGGCGGTTCCCCGGCGTGCTCGACGGGCCGCCGGACGAGCTGCCCCGCAGGCTCGCCGAGTACGTCGCCGACCGGCTGTGCTCCGGCGCGGGGAGCCCGGTCCTGACCGTGCTGTCCAGGTCGTCCGAGGCTCCGGAGATCCACGACCTGATCCGCGACCGGGTGGAGTCGGCCATGCTCGAACCGCTGCGGGCCCGGTTGCCCGGGCCGGACGCGCGCGCCCGCGCGAGCATCGCCACCGCGCTCATCATGGGCGCGGGCATCCTGCGCCGGCTCTTCGGCCCCGACGCGGCGGGCGGGCCGGACCGGGACGCGCTCGCCGACCGGCTCACCCTCGTCTTCCGCGCCGTCCTGGCGGCGTAGTGAACGGACGTACTACGTCCGGATGCCCTCCGTCGAGACCGCCTCCGGCTTGAGGGCGCTGACCATCAGGCAGCTCCGGCCGGGGACGTGGTCCACCTGGAGGGTGGAGTGCTCGATGCGGAACCGCTCGTGCAGCAGGTCCGCGAGGTCGCGGCGGACATCGTGGCAGTTGCCACCCGGACGTACCGTGACGTGCGCCGACAGTGCGGGGAACCCGCTGGTCACCTCCCACACGTGCAGGTCCTGGACGCCGGTCACGTCCGGGTGGGCGGTCAGCGCCTCGACCAGCTCGGCCGGGACGATCCCCGCGGGGGCCGCCTCGAACAGCACCCGGCCCGCGTCGCGCAGCAGGCCGTACGCCGCCTTGGCCATCAGCGCCGCGACCACCAGCGCGGCCACGGCGTCGGCACGGCCCCAGTGGGTGATCCACACGATCACCCCGGCCGCGGCGGTGGCCATGAAGGCGTACATGTCGTTGAGGATGTGCTGGAAGGCCCCCTCGACGTTGAGGCTGCCGCGGTCGGCGCGGGAGAGCAGCCAGGTGGCCCCGGCGTTGACCACGACGCCCGCCAGGGCGGTACCGACCACCAGCGGTCCCATCACCTGCGGCGGGTGGATCAGGCGGTGCACCGCCTCGACGGCGAACAACCCGACCAGCAGGACGAACGTCAGGCCGTTGAGCGCGGCGGACAGGATCTCCGCGCGCTTCCAGCCGAAGGTGTAGGCGCCGCGGGCGGGCCGGGCGGCCAGCCTGATGGCCAGCAGCGCCAGCGCGATCGAGCCCGCGTCGCTCAGCATGTGACCGGCGTCGGAGATCAGCGCGATCGAGTTGGCCAGCGCGCCGACCACCGCCTCCGCGGCCATGAACACCACCAGCAGGACGAGCGCGGCGACCAGGTAGCGCCGGTCGGACGTGGCGCTGTGGCCGTGCCCATGACCGTGCCCATGACCGTGCCCATGACCGTGACCGTGCGTGGGGCGGTGTGCGGGGGGTTTCGACGTCAACGTGCCTCCCTCAGATGCTCGCGGCTCAGGTCGAGCAGCATGCGGACATGGGCGTCGGACAGGCGGTAGTAGATGGTCCGCCCCTCCCGGCGGCTCGCCACCACCCCGGCCGTGCGGAGCAGGCGCAGCGCGTGCGACACGGCCGTGTCGGTGACCTGGACCGCCTCGGTCAGGTCGCACACGCACAACTCCCCGGCGGCGAGCAGCGCGTACAGCAACTGGGCCCGGGTCGGGTCGCCGAGCAGCCGGAACATCTCCGCCAGCCGGTTCGCCTCCTCGGCGGTCACCTGCCGGTCACTGCGCGCCTGCGCCCCGGCTCCTTCCGGAGGTCTGGTGGTGCGGGCGTCCAGTGCGGTGACCACGTTCATCTCTGTCGCTCCTCACGTCTGAACAGGGGTTCAGAGATCAAGTCCGGCATTTCATGACAAGGCGGTGTCGGATCGGCCACCGGCCGAAGGACACGCCCGCCGTCGGCGAGAATCGCCCACGCCCACCGCCCCTTCTCTGGCTAGCCTCACGCTGTGGGGGAACGGGTCCTGATCGCGCTCGGCGGCAACGCGCTGACCACGCCGGACGGCAACGCCGCCCCCGGCGACCAGCGCCGGGCGGTCGAGTCGGCCATGCGCCAGGTCGCCACGCTGATCGACGCCGGCCACCGGGTGGCGCTCACCCACGGCAACGGCCCCCAGGTCGGCAACCTGCTGCTGAAGAACCAGCTCGCGGCCGGCGTCGTGCCGCCCGTCCCGCTGGACTGGTGCGGCGCGCAGACCCAGGCCACCATAGGCACGCTCATCCTCAACGCGCTCGGCCGCCGCGCCGCGGTGGTCCTCACCCGTACGCTGGTCGACGCCGCCGACCCCGCCTTCGCCGACCCGGTCAAGCCGATCGGCCGGTACCTCACCGAGGCCGAGGCCGGGCGTTTCCGGCAGGCGGGGGAGAAGTGGCGGGCGTTCGACCGGGGGTGGCGGCGCGTGGTCCCCTCCCCGGAGCCGCGCGAGATCCTGGACGCCGAGGCGGTGTCGGCGCTGATGGACCGGGGCTTCGTGGTGGTCGCCGCGGGCGGCGGGGGAGTACCGGTGATCCGCGCGCCGGACGGCGGGCTGAGCGGCGTCGAGGCCGTCGTGGACAAGGACCTCGCGGCTGGGCTGCTGGCGCGTGCCGTACGCGCCACGGTGCTCGTGATCGCCACCAATGTGCCGGGCGCGGTCGCCGGGTTCGGTACCTCGCGGGCGCGGACCATCGGCCGCATCACCGCGGCCGAGCTGCGCGACCTGCAAAAGGCCGGGCACTTCCCCCCGGGCAGCATGGGCCCCAAGGTGGAGGCGGCGCTGCGGTTCGTCGAGAACGGCGGGGCCCGCGCGATGATCGTCTCGCTGCGCGACCTCGGCTCGGCGCTCACCGGCCGGACCGGAACGGTCGTGCTGCCGGGCGGAGCCGGTGGCTAAGAACAGGGGCGCAGGCTGGAGCGCGGGCATGCCTCTCCCTTCCTTGGCCCGCATCGACGGAGATGTCCGTGCGCTGCACCGCGAAAGGCCGCCCCGCCTTGGGGAAGGCGTGACGTGGCCGGGCGGCCGTCCGAGGTCATCGACCTGATCGAAACGGGCTACTACGACGCGTGTAGCGACGATGCGCCCCTGATCGCCACCATGCGAGGGGCCGCGCCCCCCAGACAGGACGCTCGCTCCCTCTCGCGGTGCCATCGTCTTTCCCGCCCCGGCCCGCGTCAAGAGTCTTTGTCACGGTGTGCAAAAGAGTAGTGTCCGCACGTTATGGACGGGCCGGTGAATCGCCGCCCGACCATGGGTAATTTCCGCCGGGGGGAGAGGTCGCGGGCGAGCGGAGGGTGTGAGGGCATGCCGGAACCCATCGAGGTGCGCAAGGTCGCCATCGAGAGCGTGACCGACGCCTCCGGGCTCGCGGACCTGATCGACGGGGGCGTGATCGAGGCCGACCGGGTGCTCGCCGTCATCGGCAAGACCGAGGGCAACGGCGGCGTCAACGACCACACCCGCATCCTGGCCGACCGGGCCTTCCGCGAGGTGCTGGTGTCGCGCGGGAGGCGTACGGCGGCCGAGGTCGCGCAGGTCCCGCTGGTGTGGTCCGGCGGCACCGACGGCGTACTGAGCCCGCACGCCACGATCTTCGCCACCACCGATCCGGCGAACGCGCCGCCCACGGACGAGCCCCGGGTGTCGGTGGGCGTGGCGATGAGCGAGCCCTTACTTCCCGAGGACATCGGCCGCCCCGCCATGGTCATCAAGGTCGCCGCCGGGGTGGTCGCGGCGACGAAGGGCGCGGGCATCGACGACCCGGCCGACGTCCACTACGTACAGACCAAGACCCCGCTGCTGACCCAGGCCGCGATCAACGACGCCAAGGCGCGGGGCCAGGAGACGGTGACCGACGACACCGCGCTCTCGATGGACATCTCCAACTCCACGGCCGCCCTCGGCGTCGCGGTGGCGCTCGGCGAGATCCAGATGCCCGAGGCCGGTCAGATCCACCGCGACCTGTCCCTCTACTCCAGCGTGGCCTCCTGCTCCAGCGGCGTTGAACTCGACCGTGCCCAGATCGTGGTGGTGGGCAACGTACGCGGCATCGGCGGTCACTACCGCATCGGCCACGCCCTGATGCGCGACGCCCTCGACACCGACGGCATCTGGGCCGCCATCCGCGCGAGCGGCCTCGACCTGCCGGCCCGACCCCACCCGAGCGACCTCGGCGACCGCCTGGTCAACGTGTTCCTCAAATGCGAGGCCGACCCGTCGGGACGGGTACGCGGCCGCCGTACCGTCCTGCTCGACGACTCCGACGTCCACTGGCACCGCCAGATCAAGGCCGCCGTCGGCGGCATCGCCGCCGCCATCACCGGCGACCCCGCCATCTTCGTCTCCGTAGCCGCCGTCCACCAGGGCCCACCCGGCGGAGCCCCGGTCGCCGCCATCTCCCGCCCCTCCTGACCCCCCTCCATCAACACACCCCGCAGGGGCTTCAATCGTCTCCTGCGGGCTCTGCGGGCTCTGCGGGCTCTGCGGGATCTTGGTCGTGGGCGTCTCGCGTTCTTCCTGACTCCGCCCCTCAGCGGGGTGTTCGCCGGAGCTTCGGTCGTGGCCGTCTCCCGCCCCTCCTGACCTCACCCCTCAACGGGGCTCTGCGAGAGCTTCGGTCAGGGTCGTCCGGCGTCCTTCCTGGCCCCATCCGTCAACGGGCCCTGCGGGAGCTTCGGTCGTGGCCGTCTTCCGGCTCTTCCTGTCCCCGTCGCTCAGCGGGGTCCTTGCGGGCAGCTTTGGGTCGCGGTGTCACCCGCTTTTCCTGCTCCTGTCCATCGAGGGGCAGCTCGGGTAAGCCTCGGCCGTGGCGGTCTCCCCGCCCTTCCTGACCCATCTGTCAGCGCGTCCTGCGGGAGCCTCGCTCGTCTCCCGGGCTTCCTGACCTCACCCCTCGCCGGGGCTCTGCGAGAGCTTCGGTCGTGGCCGTCTCCCGCCCCTCCTGACCTCACCCCTCAACGGGGCTCTGCGAGAGCTTCGGTCATGGTCGTCTGGCGTCTTTCCTGGCCCATCCGTCAACGGGCTCTGCGGGAGCTTCGGTCGTGGCCGTCTTCCGGCTCCTCCTGTCCCCGTCGCTCAGCGGGGTCCTTGCGGGCAGCTTTGGGTCGCGGCGTCACCCGCTTTTCCCGCTCCTGTTCATCGAGGGGCCGCTCGGGTGCGTCTCGGTCGTGGCCGTGCCCTGCATTGCTTGGCTTTGTCCGGCAATCGCTTTGGTTCCATCTGCCGCCCTGTTCTGGAGCCTGCCTCTCATCGGAGTACCGGTGGGAGCCGGTAGGCTCGCGGAACGTGCCGAGCATTCCGCGCCCACTGCTGCCCGACGACGACGGCGGGACCGACGTCGCGCTCACCGCCGCCCTTCAGGCGCACGCCGAGGGCCATGTCGACGCGCGGGCGGTCATCGCGCCGCTGAGCACCGCGCGGCTGCTGGTGCCGGTGGTCGCCCTGCTCACCGAGGCCGAGGTGGGCGAGCACGGCCTGAAGCAGGAGAAGGAGAGCGAGATCGCGCTGCCCAAGCTGGTCGGGCAGGACGGCAGAGAGGCGGTACTCGCCTTCACCGGGGCCGAGACGCTGGCCCTGTGGCGGCCCGACGCCCGCCCCATCCAGGCCACCGGGCCCCAGGTCTGCCAGGCGGCCCTCCAGGAGCAGGCCGCCGCCGTGATCATCGACGTGGCCGGTCCGGCGAGCTTCGTCATCGAGGGCACCCTCCTGCACACCCTCGCCGCTCTCCACGGCCCGGCCGACCAAATCGCCGGCCGCCTCGCCGCCCACGGCGTCACCACCACGACCGCAGCCCCCGCCCCCTCGCCACCCCGCCGCCGCCGTTTCCCCTGGTCCCGCCGCTGATCAGCCTCCTGGGCGCTCAGCCTCTCCATCACCATGTCGGCGTACATCCCTTCTCCGTGGCCGTAAGGATTCGCCGCGCTCGGCGTCCCTAGTACGCCCGTGGACCACCTCCACATTTCGCCGCTCCGACTGATCCGCGTCGCCTACGGCTGCCATGGATCCCCACCCTGCCGCCGCTGATCACATCGCGACGTTTCCACTGCGACCGTGGATTTGCCTCCACACTTCGCCGCTCCTGATCGCTTCTCCTCGCGTACAGCCGCTGTGCTCTCCCTACCTCGCCGCTGCTGATCACATCGTGGTGCCCGGTACCTCCACCGCCACAGCGGAGTAGATCCCCAGCCGCCGCCACGAAGCGGTGCGCCTCGCTCGGCGTTCCCGCTGCGACCGTGGGCTGTCTCCAGCTTTCGCCGCTCCCGATTGCTCCGCGTCGCGAACGGCCGCCATGGATTCCACCTCGTTGCCGCCTCTCGGGCCCGTCGCTCGCTGGCCGCCGAACCCGCCTCAGGCCGATCATCCCGATCTGGTCCCCGTGCCCTGGGAGGTGGGCTAGGGTCTGGCGGGTGCCGGGTGGTCTGATCATCGGTCTGGGCGCTCTTGTGGCGGTGGTGGCCGGCCTTTGGCAGCGGGCGTCGGTACGGCGGCACGTCGAGGATGGGCCGAATGGTCGGCCCTCCGTCGGGGCGTATGCGGTCGTAACTGCGGTGGCGTTAGCCGGGCCGGCGATACGGTTCGTGCCGCCCTGGGAGTTGGCCGCGTACGGCGTCCTCATGGTCGTCGCAGTGCCGCTCGCCGTGATCGACATCGCCGACCTCCGGCTCCCCGACGAACTGACCATCACCGCGTACGCCGGGGTGACCGTGCTGCTGGCCGTCGAGGCCCTGACGGCCGGGCGTCCCGGGGACCTGCAGCGTGCGGGCGCGGGCGCGTTCGCCCTGGCGGGCTTCTACGCGGTGCTCTTCATCATCCGCCCCGCCGCGCTCGGCCTGGGCGATGTCAAGCTCGCCCTCGCCCTCGGCACCGCGCTCGGCTGGACCGGCTGGGACGCGGTCATCGCCGCCGTCGTGCTCACCCACCTGTCCGCCGCCGTGTACGGCGTGGCGCTGATCGCCGCCCGCCGCGCCCATCGCGGGACCGAAATCCCGTTCGGCCCCTTCATGATCTTCGGCGCGCTGGCCGTTCTGCACGCGTGGTGAGCGGGGTGTGACACCATAACGTGGCGGCGCATGGAAGACTTGTCCCCATGTTGCGCTGGTTGACCGCAGGCGAGTCGCATGGGCCCGAACTCGTCGCGATTCTGGAAGGTTTGCCCGCCGGGGTCGAGGTGACCACCCCCGAGATCGCCGAGGCGCTGCGCCGCCGCCGGCTCGGCCATGGCCGCGGTGCGCGGATGAAGTTCGAGCAGGACGTCGCCACCATCGTCGGCGGCGTGCGGCACGGCCGCACGCTCGGCAGCCCGGTGGCCGTCCGCGTGGGCAACAGTGAGTGGCCGAAGTGGGAGACCGTGATGGCCGCGGACCCCGTCGACCCGGACGTGCTGGCGGGGCAGGCGCGCAACGCGCCGCTGTCGCGGCCCCGGCCCGGCCACGCCGATCTGTCCGGCATGCAGAAGTACGGCTTCGACGACGCCCGCCCCGTTCTCGACCGGGCCAGCGCCCGCGAGACCGCGGCCAGGGTCGCGCTCGGCCAGGTCGCGGTCAACTTCCTGCGCCAGGCGCTGGGCGTGGAGATCGTCAGCCACGTCGTCGGCATCGGCACGGTCGCCGCCCCCGACGGAGTGATCCCCGGCCCGGGCGACCTCGCCGCCGTCGATGACGACCCGGTGCGCTGCTTCGACCCGGAGACCAGCGCGGCCATGATCGAGGAGATCGAGACGGCCCGCAGGGAGGGCGACACGCTGGGCGGCGTGGTCGAGGTCGTCGCGTACGGCCTGCCGCCGGGCCTCGGCAGCTACGTCCACTGGGACCGCAGGCTCGACTCCCGGCTGGCCGGTGCGTTGATGGGCATCCAGGCCATCAAGGGCGTCGCGGTCGGCGACGGCTTCGAGACGGCCAGGCGCAGGGGCTCGCACGCCCACGACGAGATCGTGGGCGAGACCGACGGCGTGCGCCGCATCACCAACCGCGCGGGCGGCATCGAGGGCGGCATGACGAACGGCGAGCCGCTGCGCGTCCGCGCCGCGATGAAGCCGATCTCCACCGTCCCCCGGGCGCTCGCCACCGTCGACGTGCGCACCGGAGAGCCCGCCAAGGCCATCAACCAGCGTTCCGACGTGTGCTCCGTCCCGGCCGCGGGGGTCGTCGCGGAGGCCATGGTCGCCCTGGTGCTGGCCGATGTGGCGCTGGAGAAGTTCGGCGGAGACTCCGTCGAGGAGGTCGCCCGCAACTGCGCCGGCTACCTGTCGGCCATGCTGAAGCCGCCCTACCACGCGGGCGCACAGGAGGCCGCCGAATGACGGTCACCGTGCTCATCGGCCCGCCGGGTTCGGGCAAGACCACCGTGGGGCGGCTGCTCGCCGAACGTCTGGGCGTCGCCTTCCGCGACACCGACGCCGACATCGAGCAGACCACCGGCAAGTCGGTCAGCGACGTCTTCGTCGAGGACGGCGAGGAGCGGTTCCGCGAGCTGGAGGCCATCGCCGTACGCCAGGCGCTGGCCGAGCACGACGGGGTGCTCTCGCTGGGCGGCGGGGCGGTGCTCGCCGAGGAGGTCCAGCGGCTGCTGGACGGCCACACCGTGGTCTATCTGGCGGTCGGCCTGACCCAGGCGGTCCAGCGGGTCGGGCTGGCGTCGGCCCGGCCGCTGCTCGTGCTCAACCCGCGCAGCCGGCTCAAGAAGCTGATGGAAGAACGGCGGCCGATCTACGAGCGGCTGGCCACGATCACCGTGACGACCGACGAGCGGGAGCCCGACGACATCGTGGAAGAGATCGCGAAGGCGGTGGCGCGGTGAGCGCCACCCGCATCACCGTCAAGGGCGACAACCCCTATGACGTGGTGATCGGCACCGGGGTGCTCGGCGAGGCGGCCG
The DNA here is from genome assembly GCF_003315795.1 of Spongiactinospora rosea. GTDB lineage: Bacteria > Actinomycetota > Actinomycetes > Streptosporangiales > Streptosporangiaceae > Spongiactinospora > Spongiactinospora rosea. The sequence continues at coordinate 99,019 of NZ_QMEY01000004.1, read as the reverse complement.
GGCTGCTCGGCGACGGCGTGCGCACGGTCGCCGTGGTCCACCCCGGTACGCTCTCCGAGCTGGCCGGGCCGGTCGCCGAGGCCCTTGCCGCGGCGGGCTACGAGGTCGTGCCGCTGCCCGTCCCGGACGGCGAGCGGGCCAAGACCCCGCAGGTGGCCGCCGAGCTGTGGTCGGCCTTCGGCCGGCACGGCATGACACGCTCCGACGCGGTGGTGGGCGTGGGCGGCGGCGCCTGCACCGACCTCGCCGGGTTCGCGGCGGCCACCTGGCTGCGCGGCGTCAAGGTCGTCCTCGTGCCGACCACGCTGCTGGCCATGGTCGACGCCGCGGTGGGCGGCAAGACCGGCATCAACACCCCCGAGGGCAAGAACCTCGTGGGCGCCTTCTACCCGCCCGCCGGGGTGCTGTGCGACCTCGCCACGCTGGCGTCGGTGCCGCGCGACGACTACGTCGCCGGGCTCGCCGAAGTGATCAAGGGCGGCTTCATCGCCGACCCCGAGATCCTTTCGCTGATCGAAGAGGACCCGGCCGGGGCCGCCACTCCGGAGGGCCCGCACACCCGCGCGCTGATCGAGCGCAAGGTCCAGGTCAAGGCCGACGTGGTGGGCGCCGACCTGCGGGAGTCGGGGCTGCGCGAGATCCTCAACTACGGCCACACCCTGGCCCACGCGATCGAGCGCGCCGAAGACTACCGGATCAGGCACGGCGAGGCCGTCGCGATCGGCATGGTCTACGCGGCCGAGCTGTCCCGCCTGGACGGGCGCATCGGCGCCGACCTCGTCGAGCGCACCCGCGCCATCCTCACCTCGGTCGGCCTGCCCACCTCCTACCGCCGCGACGCCTGGCCCGAGCTAAGCGACCACATGCGGCTGGACAAGAAGAACCGCGGCGCCAAGCGGCGTTTCGTCGTCCTTGACGGCCTGGCCGAGGTCGGCAGGCTGGAAGACCCCTCACCCGAGCTGCTGACCGCCGCGTACCAGGAGGTGGCACGATGACCACCGTGTTCGTGCTCAATGGCCCCAACCTCGGCCGCCTCGGCCGCCGCGAACCCGAGGTCTACGGCGCGCAGACGTACGACGACCTCGTGGTGCTGTGCCAGAAGACCGGGCAGCGGCTCGGCCTGGACGTCGAGGTCAGGCAGACCGACAGCGAGGCTGAGCTGATCGGCTGGCTGCACGAGGCCGCCGACGGCCAGGTCCCGGTGGTGCTCAATCCGGCCGCCTTCACCCACTACTCCTACGCCGTGCGCGACGCCGTGTCCCAGCGCACCGCGCCGCTGATCGAGGTGCACATCTCCAACCCGGCGGCCCGCGAGGAGTTCCGGCACACCTCGGTGGTCTCGGGGGTGGCCAGCGGCACGATCGCCGGTTTCGGGCTCACCTCTTACGTGCTGGCCCTGCACGCACTCGCCGATGCCGAGTCCGAGTCCGAGTCCGAACCGGCCTGACCGTGGGGTCTTACGGTTCGTTCGTCGCGATCGGCGACAGTTTCACCGAAGGGCTGAGCGACCCGGGGCCCGGCGGCGGTTTCCGCGGCTGGGCCGACCGGGTGGCCGAGCACCTGGCCCGGCTGGACCCCGGCTTCCGCTACGCCAACCTCGCGGTGCGCGGCAGGCTGCTCGACCAGGTGGTGAACGAGCAGGTGCCGAAGGCCATCGCGATGCGCCCGGAGCTGATCTCCTTCTGCGCGGGCGGCAACGACCTGCTGCGGCCGGGGTGCGACCCCGACGCGATGGCCAAGACGTTTGCCCGGGCCGTACGCGACCTTCGGGAGAGCGGGGCCGAGGTGGTCCTGTTCACCGGCGTCGATCCGCGCGACACGCCGGTGATGCGGCGGATGCGCGGCCGGTTCGCGATCTTCTACCTGCACGTGCGTTCCATCGCCGACCTGTACGGCTGCCACCTGGTGGACACCTGGTCGATGCAGGGCCTGCGCGACTGGCGGGCCTGGCACGAGGACCGGCTGCACATGAACGCGGATGGCCACCGCCTGGTCGCCGCCCGCGTACTGGACGTCCTCGGCGTCCCCGGCGAGGACTCCTGGCGCGAACACTGGCCGCCCCGCGAGCTGACCGACCCGCGAGTCCGACGCCGCGAGGACGCCGAATGGCTGCGCCGCCACCTCCTCCCCTGGATCGGCCGCCGCCTGTCCGGCACCTCCTCCGGCGACGGCATCGCCGCCAAGCGCCCGGATCTGACCCCTTACGTCTGACCGGTCGCGGGTGCGGCGTTGTGAGGACGCCGGGTGGCTGTGTCGGCGCCTGTTGCCTTGGATCGGCCGGCGTCGGTCGGGGACGCCCTCTGGTGACGGCATTGCCGCCATGCGCCCGGGCCTCGCCTTCCACGCCTGAGATTCGGGCGGGATCAGCCGGTGGCGAGGCGCTTGAGTGCGCCGCGGACCAGTGCCGGGTCGTTGGTGCTCCAGAACGGGGGGAGGGAGGCGCGCAGGAAGCTGCCGTAGCGGGCCGTTTCCAGGCGTGGGTCGAGGATGGCGACCACGCCCTTGTCGGTCTGTGACCGCAGCAGCCGGCCCGCGCCCTGGGCGAGCAGTAGAGCCGCGTGGGTGGCCGCCACCGACATGAACCCGTTGCCGCCCTTGGCCGCAACGTGGCGCTGCCTGGCGGAGGTGAGCGGGTCGTCGGGCCGGGGGAAGGGGATCCGGTCGATGATCACCAGGCGGAGGGACGGCCCCGGTACGTCCACCCCCTGCCACAGTGACAGCGTGCCGAACAGGCAGGTCGGCTCGTCCTCGGCGAACTGCTTGACCAGCAGCATCGTGGAGTCGTCGCCCTGGCACAGCAGCGGGAAGTCGAGCCGGTCGCGCAGTGCCTCGGTGGCGGCCTTGGCGGCGCGCATCGAGGAGAACAGCCCGAGGGTGCGCCCGCCCGCCGCCTCGATCAACTCGGCGATCTCGTCCAGGTAGGGCTGCGGCAGGCCGTCCCGGCCCGGCTGGGGCAGGTGCTTGGCGACGTAGAGGATGCCGCTGCGGGGATGGTCGAACGGCGAGCCGACGTCGAGGCCGGTCCAGCCCGCGCCCTTGGTCTCGGCCCCGCCGTCCGCGGCGGCGGGCTCACCGAGCCCCCACTGGCGGGCCAGCCCGTCGAAGGAGCCGCCGAGGGCGAGCGTCGCGGAGGTCAGCACCACCGTGCGGTCGCCGAACAGGTTGTCCCGCAGCATCCCGGCGACCGACAGCGGGGCGACGCGCAGCGTGGCCGGGCGGCGGTCGGTGGCCTCAAGCAGCCAGACCACCTCGGCCCGGTCGATCTCCCGCTCGTGGCCGTAGGCGTCGAGCATCCGCTGCGCGGTGTCGTGGACCTCGTCGAGCGCGTTGAACGCGGCCTTGCGCAGGCCCATCTCCTCGGCGTCCTTGCCCGCGTCGCGGGCCGCGCCCCCGGACCGGTCGCCGCCGCGCGGGCCGAGGGCGGTGATGCAGGCGGCGGCGGAGTCGCGTACCAGCGCGAGCGTCGTGCCCAGCACCGGCGGCAGGTCGTCCACCCGGCCGGCGGGCGCGGCGCCGAGCAGCGCCTCCAGCGTCTCACCGGCCTCCTGCAGGCGGTCGGCGGTGGCCTGCTCGATGAGCTTGGCCACCCGGCGCACGGCCAGGCCGACCGCCGCGCCGGACAACTCGTCGGTCACCACCGAGGTGACCCGGTCGACCAGCTCGTGCGCCTCGTCCACGACCACCACGTCGTGCTCGGGGAGCACCTCGAACTCCTCCATGGCGTCGATGGCCAGCAGCGCGTGGTTGGTGACCACGACGTCGACCTTGCCCGCGCGCTCCCTGGCCAGCTCGGCGAAGCACTCGGCCCCGCTCGGGCAGCGCTGCGCGCCCAGGCACTCCCTGGCGCTCACCGAGAACTGCCGCCACGCCTGCTCGTTGACCCCGGGCACCAGCTCGTCGCGGTCGCCGGTCTCGGTGGTCTCGGCCCACTCCTGGATGCGCTGCACCATGCGGCCGGTGGCGCTCACCTCGCGGGGGTCGAAGAGCTGGTCGGGCTCGTCTTCGGGCCAGCCCGCGGTGACCTTGTAGCGGCACAGGTAGTTACGGCGGCCCTTGAGGATCGCGAAGTCGGGCTTGTGCGGCAGCTCGGGGGCCAGCGCGTCGGCCAGCCGGGGCAGGTCGCGATCGACGAGCTGGCGCTGCAGCGCGATGGTCGCGGTGGAGACCACGACGGCCGAACCGGAGATCATCGCCTGCCGGATCGCGGGCACGAGGTAGGCCAGCGACTTGCCGGTGCCGGTGCCCGCCTGTACCGCGACGTGGTCGCCCGCGTCGATGGCCCGCTGGACCGACTGCGCCATCCGCACCTGGCCGGGGCGCTCACTGCCGCCGAGCGCGCGCACGGCCACGCTGAGCAGATCGGTGGTGGACGGCAGCGCGGGGCCGTCGCCCTCGCCCGACCTGCCCTTGGCGGACTTGCCCGGCTTACCGGCGTTACCGGACTTGCCGGGCTTCGCTGGCTTGTCCGGCGCATCGGCGTCAACGGGCATGGCGGGCACGGCTCCGGCCTCGTCGGTCGCTACCGTTGCGAGGGCGTCACCTGAGGTCTGGTCGGGTGCGATCTGGTCGGGCACGGCAGTCAACGCTACCTGCTCGCCGGGCCGCCCGTGCCGCTCTGTGGATGAAGCCCGGCCGCCGCCGCAAGCCTGTGGACAACCGCCAAGAGCCCCGCCGCGACGTACGGATGGGGGTGCCTTTGCGGCGTTCACCGGACGTGGACGGGAGGCGGCGTGGCACACTTGCGGCAAGTCCCGTACGGCGTCTCCACCGGGAAGGGGAAGGTATGTCTGATCTTCGTTCTGTATCCTGGTGGGGTCAGCGGGGATGGCGAGAACGCCGGTTCGGTAGGGTTTTCCGGGGTCGAGTGGACGAATAAAGGCTGGTTAAAGCACTATGTCCTCCATGTCGGAAGTTGTCCCGTTGCCGTCGTTCGGTGAGGTTTTCTTTGATTCGCGTGGTCAGGAGCGGGTGCTCCGGGTCACGTGGCACGACGGAACCCTTGTACTGAGCCTCTGGCGGGGAGAGATGTGCACCGCCAGTTTCCGCATGCCGCTGGAAGACGTCGGCCGTCTGATCGACACCCTTGACGACGGCTACGTCGAGGCCGGGGGCGACCAGTTGGTCGAGTCCGGTCAGCATGCCGTACAGCCCCAGGAGGGCGAGCACTACTCCGGCGACTATCCCGAGACGGGCCACTACGCCCGCCCCCGGCAGGACGACTATCCCGCCGAATACCAGGGCGGCGAGTACCAGGCCGCCGAGTACCACGGTGGCGAGGACGACTACCAGGGCGGCCACTATCCGGAGCAGGAGACGCAGGTCGCGTCCCCGCCCATGGCCGAGGAGCGCCCGCAGCGCGGCGGCGGCCCGAGCGACGTGCTCGTCGCGCGCGGCACGCCCGGTCCGGACAAGCTGGTGGCGAGCTACAACACCACCTCCGATGCCGTGCCCAGGGAAAACCTGATCGTCGGCGACTCCCTCCCATACGGCCGCCAGCCCGACCCGGCGTACCAAGACCCTGGCTACCAGGACCCGGCGTACCAGGAACCTGGCTATCAGGACACGGGCTACCACGGAGACACCGGCTACCAGACCGCTCCCGATCTGGGATACGGCGGCGGGCCCGACCTGGCCTACCAGTCCGACACCGGCTACCAGACCGCTCCCGACGCGGGCTACACGGCCGGCGGCGACACCGGATATCAGACCGCGCCTGACACGGGCTATGCCGGTGGCGGCGACACGGGCTACCAGCCCCTGCCCGATCCCGGATACGCGGAGGGCCGGGAGACCGGCTACCCGACCGCCCCGCCGGGCGGCACCCGGCGCGGCCGGGGCTCGGGCGGCCCCGCGACCGACCCTTACGGCTTCTCCGCCTCCGAGGTGGACGACCACGCGGCCTACGCCGAGCCGGCCCAGCCGCCCCCGGGACAGGGCGACTACGTCGACCGCTACGGCACCCAGCCCGACGCCTACGCCGCCGAGCAGTACTCCACGTCGCCCGACCAGCACGGCAGGCAGATCCCGCACCCCGACCCGTACGGCACGTCCGGCTACGCCGACGACGACCCCGGCTACGGCGGCGGCGGTGGTGAGCGCGGCCGGCGCTACCACGACGACGACCCCCAGGGTTATTCAGGAGTCGACCCGGACGACCCGCTCGGCATCGGCGCCCAGGCCCGTCCCGAGGGCGACGACTACTACCAGCCCGACGCCCAGCCCCCACGTCCCTACGACTCCCTCTACGCCACCGGCGAGCGGCTGCGCCCCGAACAGGGCCACGACCCCCGCGACGAGCGACGCGACTGGTAGCGGGCGCGCCGGGGGCCTGCCGGGCGGGCGGGTCGTAATCTGATCTCCGACGAGGCGTTGGAGGTCATGTGGACGCTGCGACGGGGTTGCGCCTGCTCGCTCTCGCCGCCGGGGCGATAGCGCTGGCCGCCATTGCCAGGCGGCGGGGCTGGCCCGCGCCGCTGGTGCTGGTGGCGGCGGGGTTGCTGGTGTCGTTCGTGCCCGGCGTGCCGGTGTACCGGCTGGACCCGGAGATCGTGCTGCTGGTGTTCCTGCCCCCGCTGCTCTACTCCGCCGCCCTGGACAGCTCCTTCCTGCGGCTGCGCGACTTCAAGCGCGCGGTGGGCCTGCTGTCGGTGGGCCTGGTGCTGTTCACCACGCTGGCGATCGGCCTGGTCATGCACCTGCTGATCCCGCAGCTCGACCTGGCCGCCGCCTTCGCGCTGGGCGCGATCGTCGCGCCGCCCGACGCCGTGGCCGCCGTGGCGGTGGCCAGACGGCTCGGGCTGCCCCGGCGCATGATCACCATCCTGGTCGGCGAGAGCCTGTTCAACGACGCCACCGCCCTGACGGTCTACCGGGTGGCCGTCGCCGCCGCGATGGGCCAGGGCATCACCCTGCTCGGCGGGATGCTCGATTTCCTGATCGCGGCCGTCGGTGGCGTGCTGATCGGCCTGGCCGTCGCCTGGGCGCTGGGCTGGGTCCTGGAACGCATCAGAGATCCCCTGGTCGAGAACACGATCATACTGCTCATCCCGTTCGGCGCCTACCTGGCGGCCGAGGCGGTGCACGCGTCCGGGGTGATCTCCGTCGTGATCGTCGGCCTGTACATCGGCCATCGGATGCACCGCGCCGGGTTCGGCACGCGGCTGCTGTCCGACGCGCTGTGGCGGGTGATCGACTTCTTCCTGGAGACGATCGTGTTCGCGCTGATCGGGCTGCAACTGCACAGCATCGTCAGCGACGCGCTCAAGGTCCACGACCCGTGGACGCTCGCCGGTTACGCCCTGGCGATCTTCGGGACGGCGGTGGCGACCCGGTTCGTCTGGATGGTGCCCGCCGCGGCGCTGCCGCCCGTCCTGTCGAAGAAGGTCCGCGAACGCGAAGGGCCGATGTCCCTCTCCCGGACCGTGGCGGTGTCCTGGGCGGGGATGCGCGGCGTGGTGTCGCTGGCCGCCGCGTTCGCGCTGCCGGAGGACATGGAGGGACGCGCGCTGCTGCTCTTCCTCACGTTCGCGGTGGTGATCGGCACGCTGCTGGTACAGGGGCTCACGTTCCCCGCGCTGATCCGGTGGCTCAAGATCACCAGTGATCGCGAGGTGTACGACGACAACCTCGCCGAGGCCGCCGCGCAGCAGGCCGCCGCCACGGCCGCGCTGGCCACCCTGCCCGACGAGGCCACCGCCAGTCCCGTCCACGCGGAGGTGATCGGCCAGCTCCGGGCCAAGGAGGAGCGCCGCACACTGAACGCCTGGGAGCGGCTCGGCGGCGGCACCGGCCAGGAGGGCGAGGAGACCCCGGGCGCGGCCTACCGGCGCATGCGCCGCGAGATGCTCACCGCCGAGCGCGAGGTGTTCGTCCGGCTGCGCGACGAGCGGCGCATCGACGATGAGGTACTCCGCCGCGTGATGCAGGAACTGGACTTCGAGGAGGCCATCCTGGAACGCGACTGACCTGTGACACGACCTGTGACACGACCTGGCCGGGCCCAGGTCAGCCGATCGACTGGTCGACGAAGCACCAGCGCCATTCCTCGCCCGGCTCGAACGACCGGATGACCGGATGGCCCGTCTCGTTGAAATGCGCCGTGGCGTGCCGCAGAGGCGAGGAGTCACAACACCCGATATGGCCGCATTCCAGGCAGCGCCGCAGGTGGACCCAGCGAGCACCGACCTTCAGGCACTCCTCGCACCCCTCCGGCGTGCGCGCCGCCGGATCGTCTGCCACCACCATGTGCTCACACGTGGACATGATCCCCCCTCATGGCTGCCCGTTCTCTCACTTCAAATCGATCCTAGTTTCTAGAGCCGTATGTGATACCGGGAGTCTCTTCGTCACCACACGCGGGAAGCGGCTTGGGTAGGGTCTCAGTCATGCGACTCATTCCCCGCGTGGTCCTTCCCCTCTCCGCCGTGGCCGTCTTACTGACCGGGTGCGGTGAGCTACAGGAGGTCAGCGGCACGGTCGACAAGGCCCAGGCGTGTCTGGAGGCGACCAAGGTCGCCGGTGAGATCGCGTCCAAGGCGGTGAGCCTGGCCAACAACCCCCAGGAGCTGGAGAAGGCCCTCAACGACGCGGCCACCAAGCTGGAGGACAGCGCGGCCAAGGCGGGTGACACGACCCTGCGAGAGGCGATGGAGGGGCTGGCCAAGTCCTACCAGAGCCTCGACATCAGCGACGTCAACTCGGCGATCGACGCCGCGCAGCGGGCCGCCGCCGACACCGCCAAGTACCTCGGCGACATCACCCGCGCGTGCGGCGGTTCGTGACCCGCGCGTTCGTCCCCGCCGCCGTTCTGCTGGTGCTGAGCGTGGCCGGGTGCGGTGAGGTGGGGGAGGTCGGCGGGGCGCTGGCCCGCGTCCAGGCGTGCGACGAGGCGGTCGCCATCGCCAAGCAGACTCCGGAGGAGATCCAGGGCCGCGCCCCAGCGGAGGTGGAGAAGCGCCTGGAGCAGGCGGCCGGCCGGCTCGACGACGTCGCCGAGAAGGCGGGGGAGAAGACGCTGCGCGAGGCGCTGGAGGGGCTGGCCACCGCCTACCGCGGGCAGGAGGTCGCCGATTCGGCGCGGGCCGGCCGCGAGGTGGCCGCCACCACCGCGAAGTACCTGCAGGTGATCGCCGCCGCCTGCGTGATGGACTGACGCTATCCCGGGTTTTCTAGGGGAAATGTGGCGGAAATAGCCTTTCTGGTATGAACGCTCAAGGATCGCGGGGGACCCGGGGGCCTCACCCCGATCCCGCGCACACTGCGCAAACAGTGCATACCACGCATACCGCGCAAACCACGCCGGACAGGGAGCCGGACCCGCGGTTCACCCTGGCCAACGAGCGCACGTTCCTGACCTGGCTCAGCACCTCGCTGGCGCTCAGCGCGGGAGGCGTGGCGATGGCCGCGGTCCCGGCCGCGTCGTTCACGCCCTGGCTGCGCATGGTCATGGCGATCGTCCTGGTCATGCTGGCGGCGGTGGCGGCGGGCATGGCCTATCCGCGCTGGCGGCGCGTGCAGCACGCGCTGCGCACCGCCAGGCCGCTGCCGCCGCCCGCCCTCGCGGCCGTGTTCGGGTACGGCGTGGCGGCGGTCGCCGTACTGGCCCTGGTCCTCATCCTGCTCGCGCTCTGACATGCCGCGACCGCTGTGGGACGAGGGGCTGCAGAGCGAGCGGACCAGGCTGGCCTGGGTGCGTACCGCGACCGTGCTGGCCGCGGGCGGGCTCGGGGCCGCCGGGATGGTCCTGCGAACCGGCGCGAGCCCGCTGTCCGCCGCCGCGTTCGTGCTGGCCACGCTGTTCGGGGGCGTGCTGCTCGCCCGTACGGGCGTGCGCTACCGGCGCGTCCAGCGCGCGCTGCACGAAGGACACCCGCTCGGCCACCGGTCGGACGCCCTGCTGGCCTGGTACGGCGTGCTCGCCGTGGCCGCGGGCGCGGCCGTGTTCGTGGTGGCCGAGTCGGCCGCCCTGCTGACCCGTTAGGGCGAGGGCGGGCCGACTCCGGCCGGCCCCGCGGGGCACCGCCGCGGGAGCGCGCCCTTCCCCTGGGCGCTCCCGGCGTCAGTACCAGTTGTGGGCGCGGAAGTGGCCCCACGCGCCGCACGGCGAGCCGTACCGGCCCTTGATGTAGGTGAGGCCCCAGCGAATCTGGGTGACGGGGTTGGACCGCCAGTCCCAGCCGGCGCCCGCCATCTTGGTGGCGGGCAGGGCCTGCGGGATGCCGTACGCCCCCGAGGAGCTGTTGGTGGCGCGGTGGTTCCAGTTGCTCTCCCTGGTCCACAGGCTGTCCAGGCAGCGGAACTGCCGTACGGTCCAGGCGCGCTGCACGACGATGCGGAAGGCGATGGCCTTGTTCTTGATCGCCGGTACCTGGACCCTCGCCCTCGGCCTGGCCGAGGTGGTCCATCTTCGCTTGTAGACCTGCTCCGGGGTGACCTGCGGCACGTGCGGCACCTCCGGCTCGTAGACGGTCTCCTGGTAGGTGTCGTCCTCGTAGGCGGCCGGGTCGAGCGTGGGCGGTTCCTGCCGGTTGGATTCGGCGTCGGTCCTGTCGAGGTCTCTGTCGGCCTGGGCGGGGGTGGCGTGGCCTCCGGTGATGGTCACCGCGGCGAGCAGGGTCGCCGCGGCGTTTCTCAGTGCTCGGTAGCTGTCCACTTGGGTCCTTGTCGTCGGGTCGCGTGCGGGGGCACGCGGGCGCCCGGACGTTCCCGTGCACCCGCGTGCGCCACCCGTCCGCGCCCGTGGTTTCGGGCGAGGCGGGCCCGCGTGGCCGGCCGGACCTTGACACCTCTCGCGAAGGTGTTCCGGAAGGCGCCGCGACGGATTCCTCTCAAGCGGATTGAAATACGCGGCCCGCGCAGTAGGGCGTTTCCCGCGACACGTAAAGGACAGGAGTTTGCCGAGGAACCGCCGACGTCATGCGCGGCGGTTCTGCGCGTTTTACCGGACCGCGATTTCGATGGGCGGGGCATTGCCCGGCACGGGCAGGGGAGTGGGACGCGCGCCGCCGCGCCGGGACCGGGCACTGGTGAGGCGGGTCGCCGGTGGTACAGGGCCGCGTGCCACGCACGGCGGTACGCGTTCCCGGAAAGCCCGCCGACGATATTTGGAAAGATTAGAGTTAGAACCGCTTAATGGTTGATTCATTGGCCTTTGTGGGCGACGGCGAAGTTGATGGGGATTGGCGGGCATTATCAGTACCGCCGCGCGCCGCCGCGCCGTTGTAGGCTGGAGATCATGAACGTTCGTGACATCCCCGTCCGCACCCTGTCGGACGCCCCCACCACGCTCGCCGAGCTGGCGGGCGACAAGGCCGTGCTCGTCGTCAACGTCGCCTCCAAGTGCGGCCTCACCCCCCAGTACTCCGGCCTGGTCGAGCTCCAGCAGCGCTACGGCGAGCGCGGGTTCACCGTCGTCGGCGTGCCGTGCAACCAGTTCATGGGCCAGGAGCCGGGCAGCGCCGAGGAGATCCAGGAGTTCTGCTCGGCCACCTACGGGGTCGACTTTCCGCTGCTGGCCAAGTCCGAGGTGAACGGCGACGGCCGGCACCCCCTCTACACCGAGCTGACCGCCGTGCCCGACGCCGAGGGGCAGGCCGGCGACATCCAGTGGAACTTCGAGAAGTTCCTGCTCGACCGGGAGGGCAACGTGGTCGGCCGCTTCCGCCCGCGTACCGAGCCCGCGGACCCGGCGATCACCGAGGCCATCGAGAAGGCCGTCGGCTGAGGCCGCCGTGCCGTACGGCGCGGCCCCTCCCGCCCGGCCTCACCTGCGGGGGCCGCAGCTCCCGCGGATGATCAGCTCGGTGGGCAGCCGGACGCCGCGCGTCCGGCGGCCCGCCGTACGCAGGACCAGCTCGGCCGCGCGATAGCCGATGTCCTGCGCGGGCGAGGCGATCACGGTCAGCGGCGGCGCGCACAGCTCGGCCCACGGCACATCATCGAACATGATCAGCGACACGTCGCGCGGCACCCGTAGATCCAGCTCCCGCGCGGCGAGCACCGCCGCCTCGCCGAGCACGTTGCCGCCCGCGATGACCCCTGTCAGGTCGGGCCGGTGCTGGAACAGCCCGGACGCGGCGGCGTAGGCCGAGTCGCGCGTCCCCCGGCCGAAGACGATCAGCTCCTCGTCGATCGCGATCCCCAGCGCCGCCAGCGTGTCGCGGAACGCCGCCGCGCGCTGCGGCTGCCCGACGCCGCCGAGATAGGCGATCCGCCGGTGGCCCAGCCCCACCAGGTACTCCACCGCGTTGCGCACGCCCGCGCGCTCGTCCGCGAGGACCGCGGGCACCGCGCTCAGCGCGTTGTCGCGGCCGATGACCCGCCGGTCGGCGAAGACCACCGTCATCCCCGCCCGGATCGCCGGTCCCCAGGGCTCCGGATCGCCGGACGGCACCGCGATGACGCGTTCCACGCCCTGTTCGAGCAGGACGCCGATCAGCTCCGCCTCGCTCTCCGCGTCATCGCCCGTCGCGCCCAGGATGACCGGCTCGCCCGCGGCCCTGGCGCAGGCCAGCACGCCGTCGGCGACCCGGCCGTGGAAGGAGTCGGTGATGTCGGGGACCAGCAGGCCGATCCCTCCCGTGCGGCGCTGGCGCAGGTTGCGGCCGAGCGCGCTGGGCCGGTAGTCCAGCTCCGCCGCGGCGGCCAGCACCCGCTCCCTGGTCGGCTGGCTCGCCGATCCGCCGGACAGCACCCGGGAGACGGTGGCCACCCCGACGCCCGCCGCCTCCGCCACGTCCTTGATGGTCGTCCGCGCCTTCATGGAAACGATTCCATCATGTATTCCACTGCCGGGCCAGTCGCTTTGATAACGAAATGGCGGGTGACCTAGCGGGTCTTGACAGCGATGTCCGTTTCAGGTGAGATGCATGAAAACGTATCCACATCCGTGGTGACCCTACGGAAACCGGGCCGCACCCCGCGCGCGTGAAGGACTGTCATGGCATCCATCGTTCTGAGCAACGTCGACAAGATCTACGCCGGCGGCGTCAAGGCCGTGAACGGTCTCAATCTGGAGATCAGGGACGGCGAGTTCATGGTCCTCGTCGGCCCCTCCGGGTGCGGCAAGTCGACCGCGCTGCGGATGATCGCCGGTCTTGAGGACATCAGCGGGGGCGAGATCGCGATCGGCGAGAAGGTGGTCAACCACCTGCCCCCCAAGGACCGCGACATCGCGATGGTCTTCCAGAACTACGCGCTGTACCCGCACATGACGGTCGCCGAGAACCTCGCGTTCGGCCTCAAGCTCCGCAAGATGCCCAAGCCGGAGATCCAGAAGCGGGTCAACGAGGCCGCCAAGATGCTCGGCCTGGAGCAGTACCTCAAGCGCAAGCCGGCCGCGCTGTCCGGTGGTCAGCGCCAGCGTGTCGCGATGGGCCGGGCCATCGTCCGTGAGCCGCAGGCGTTCCTGATGGACGAGCCGCTGTCCAACCTCGACGCCAAGCTGCGCGTCTCGATGCGCGCCTCGCTCAACCAGATGCACGAGCGCCTGGGCGTCACCACCGTCTACGTCACCCACGACCAGGTCGAGGCCATGACCCTCGGCGACCGGGTCTGCGTGCTGCGCGACGGCATCCTGCAGCAGGTCGACACCCCGCAGAACCTCTTCGACAACCCGGTCAACCTGTTCGTGGCCGGGTTCATGGGCTCGCCGTCGATGAACTTCGTGACCGCCGAGCTGGTCCAGACGGACGGCGGCGCGGCCGTCGCGTTCGCCGGGTTCCGGCTGCCGGTGCCCGCCTCGACGTTCGCCGAGAAGCCCGGCCTGGACCAGTACCTCGGCCGCAAGGTCATCCTGGGCATCCGCCCCTCCGACTTCGAGGACGCCGCCGCCGCCAACGGGCACACCGGCGCCGGGTGGGCGCGGCTTCCGGTCCGCGCGGAGGTCACCGAGGAGCTGGGCAGCGAGATCAACGTCCTGTTCCTGATCGACGCCCCGCCGGTCGAGCACAAGGACACCGTGGCCGCCAAGGACGCCGACGAGGAAGGCGAGGCGATCCCGCTGGCGGGCGACAAGTCCCTGTGGACCGCCCGGGTCAACGCCCGCAGCCACGTACGCCCCGGCCAGCAGACCGAGCTGGTCGTGGACACCCACAACCTGCACTTCTTCGACCAGGGTTCGGGTCTGGCGATCGGCCACCCGGCCAACGTCGGACGCTGACCCACCAGGTCACCGGGCTGCCTGGCGGGGCCCGGTGACCGCCACCGGCCGTCGTCCGGGCGCAAAGCCCGGACGCCGGCCCGACAGACGCCCCTGGGCGCACGACCGAGAGGCCCTCGCTGTGACCCCCTCCCACGGTGAGGGCCTCTCGCATTCCTGGGAACGGCCCTTGGCGGGTCAGTGCTCGACGCGGGCGGCCAGACGGGCGGCCAGCGCGGGCGGGACCAGCCGGGCGCAGGCGGCGATCGCCTTGTAGCGCAGGGTCGGGATGCTGATCAGCTTGCCGAGGGCCAGGTCGCGCATCGCCGTACGCGCCACGCGGTCCGCGTCCAGCCATAGATGGTCCGGGATGCCGGAGGTGTCCATCCCGACCCGCTGATGGAACTCCGTGCGTACGAAACCAGGGCAGAGCGCCATGACCCGCACCCCCGAGGCGGCCAGTTCGGCCCCGGCCGACGCGCTGAAGGTCGCCACCCACGCCTTGGTCGCGCTGTAGGTGCCGTTCGGGAAGAACCCGGCCACCGACCCGACGTTGATCACGCCGCCCCGCCCGCGGGAGCGCATCCACGGCACGGCGGCGAGCGTCAGGCGCAGCACCGCCTCGCAGTGCACCCGCAGCATCCGGGCCTCCTCATCGGCGGAGACCTCGGTGAACGCGCCGGGGAGGGCGAAGCCCGCGTTGTTCACCAGCAGGTCGACCCCCTCGCGCAGCCGGTCCGCGACCCGGGCGAGGTCCTGTTCGCGGGCCAGGTCGGCGGGCAGCACGCCGACCGGTACGCCGTACCGGAGGGTGAGGGCGGCCGCGGTCTCCTCCAGCCGCGCGGCGTCGCGCGACACCAGGACCAGGGAGAACCCGTCCGCGGCCAGACGGCGGGCGAACGCGGCGCCGATGCCGGCGGTCGCGCCGGTGATCAGAGCGGTTGGCATGAGTGCAGCGTAACGGTCCGTACGTGTACGCGCTGGATCACCGACCAGGGGGATATAGCCAGAAAAAGGGCATAACTACCTCAATATCCTTTGAAGCGGAGGTATATCGCCCGATGGAAGGATCTCCCGGAGCCGAAGACCCCCGCACCCCGCGATCGGCCCCCCGGCTCTGGCCGTTCCGGCGTGGCCGGTCGCGGGCGTTATGGGTGGCATTGGGAAGCGTGACCGGGCTCGCGGTGCTCGCCGTACTGGAGACCTTCGTCATCGTGGGCGACCCGCCGGGCCCGGTGGTGGTGCTGCTGGCCGCCTTCGTGATCGCGGTGGCCGGGGCGACGCTGACCGTACAGGTCGTGCAGCGCGGGCGGGCCCGGCGCGCACACGCCGAGCGGGCCAGGACCCGCGCCGCCTCCCGTGCGTGGTTCCTCACGTCCGTGCTGGACCCCGAGGCGGCCAGGCGCGTCCTGCGGGATTCTCCTCCCGAAACGCGGAACGAAGCCTGCCGCCACTCCTGACAGAGTCAGGGGGCATGAAGACACCCTCGAACGGACCACGCCGGCACGGCGATGGCCGCCCCCGGCAGGCCGGGCGTCCGGCGCTCGACGCCGCGCGGAGTGGTAAGCGGGTGTCACCAGTGGGCGGGGCGGGTGAGCGCCGGGGGCAGCCGGGTCGCCTGATCGCCCTGGGCGGCGTCGAGCTGGGACTGGATGAGAAAGAGGCTCCCGGTGAGGTCGGCGCCGCCGAGGTTCGCGCCGCGCAGGTCGGCCCCGATCAGGTCGGCGGACCGGAGATCGGCCCCGCGCAGGTCGGCCCCGATCAGGAACGCGCCGCGCAGGCTCGCGCCCCGCAGGTCGGCGCGGCGCAGGTCCGCCCCGGCCAGGTCGGCGCCCCTGAACCGCTTGCCGCGCGCCCGGCCGCCGCCGCGCCGCTTCGCCAGGCCCGCGCGGGCCAGCTCACTGGCCTTGAGCAGCAGCGCGTTGACCTTCTCGCGATGCTCGCGGACGTCGAGCGCGGCCAGGGCGTCGGGGGTGCCGCCGGTCAGCCGCTCGGTCTCGGCGTACACGGCGGCGAGGTCGTCCCGCAGCCCGTGCGCGGCGGGGAACGTGAGCGCCTCGCCGATGTACCACAACAGCTCGTGCAGGTGCCGCATGGTGGCGAACGCGCCGAACATCGTCCCGGCCGTCTCAGGATGCGCCCGCCAGTCCCGGCCGCCGAAGGTGACCTGGGAGATCTTCTGGCCCGCGCCGAAGCAGTCGAACACCGTGCACCCGGTGAAGCCGCGCTCCCGCAAGGTGGCGTGGACGCCGCAGCGGAAGTCCTTCCGCAGGTTGGGGCAGGGCCGCCCGGCGGGCTTGTCGATCGCGAAGTCCGCCGACCTCGCGAACGCGGGCGCGACGCAGCACAGCCCGAAACACCGTCCGCAATCGGCCCGCAGCTCCGCCGGCGCTGCCGCGCGCGCGTGGATCTCATCGGGCGGCGTCGGCACGTCCGGCCCTCCTGTCGTCGTCGGTGACCCTGCGGAAACGCCGAAGTCTACCCGCCCGGCCCGGCCGCACGGACCGGGCCGGACGGGTGCGGGTCACCTGCCGCCGAGCTTCTTGTCGAGCCCGGCGCGGCGCAGGGCCTCGGCCATCGCGCCCGTGGCGGGCGGCTGCTCGCGGCGGCGGTCGCGGGGCTGGTCGCCGCGCCGGCCCCGGCCGCCCTGCCCGTTGCGCGGCGCGGACTGCCGGTCGCGCCGCCCCTCGGCGGGCGCGGCCTCGTCGTCCAGGCGCAGGGTGAGCGAGATCCGCTTGCGCGGGATGTCCACCTCCAAGACCTTCACCCGGACGATGTCACCCGGCTTCACCACGTCACGCGGGTCCTTGACGAAGGTCTTGGACATGGCCGAGACGTGCACCAGGCCGTCCTGGTGGACGCCCACGTCCACGAACGCGCCGAAGGCGGCGACGTTGGTGACCACGCCTTCGAGCAGCATGCCGGGCTTGAGGTCGGACAGCTTCTCGACCCCGTCGGCGAAGGTGGCCGTCTTGAACGCCGGGCGCGGGTCGCGGCCGGGCTTCTCCAGCTCCTTCAGGATGTCGGTGACGGTCGGCAGGCCGAAGGTGTCGTCCACGAAGGAACGCGGGTCCAGCGAGCGCAGCACCGAGCCGTTGCCGATCAGCGCCGGCAGCTCGCTCCCGGTGGCGGTCAGGATGCGCCGGACCACGGGGTAGGCCTCCGGGTGGACGCTGGAGGTGTCCAGCGGGTCATCGCCGCCGCGGATGCGCAGGAAGCCCGCGCACTGCTCGAACGCCTTGGGGCCGAGCCTCGGCACGTCCTTCAGCGCCGCCCGCGAACCGAACGGGCCGTGCGACTCGCGGTGCTGCACGATGTTCTCGGCCAGCCCGGAGCCGATCCCGGAGACTCGGGTGAGCAGCGGCGCGGAGGCGGTGTTGACGTCCACGCCGACCGCGTTCACGGCGTCCTCCACCACGGCGTCCAGCGACCGCGACAGCTTGGACTCCGACACGTCGTGCTGGTACTGGCCGACGCCGATGGACTTGGGGTCGATCTTCACCAGCTCGGCGAGCGGGTCCTGCAGGCGGCGCGCGATCGAGACGGCCCCGCGCAGCGAGACGTCCATCCCGGGCAGCTCCTGGGCCGCGTACGCCGAGGCGGAGTAGACCGACGCGCCCGCCTCCGAGACGACGATCTTCGTGAGCCCCTGGACCAGCTTGACCAGCTCGCCCGCCAGCTTGTCGGTCTCCCTGGAGGCGGTGCCGTTGCCGATCGCGATCAGCTCGACGCCGTGCTTGTTCACCAGCGCCCCGAGCGTGGCCAGCGCCTCGTCCCAGCGCTGCTGCGGCTGGTGCGGGTAGATCGTGGCGGTCTCGACGACCTTGCCGGTGGCGTCCACCACGGCGACCTTGACGCCGGTGCGGAAGCCCGGGTCCAGGCCCATCGTCGTACGCGAACCGGCCGGCGCGGCGAGCAGCAGGTCGCGCAGGTTGGCGGCGAACACCCGGACCGCCTCCTCCTCGGCCGCCTGCCACAGCCGCATCCGCAGGTCGATGCCGAGATGCACCAAGATGCGGGTGCGCCAGGCCCAGCGCACGGTCTCGGTCAGCCAGCGGTCGGCGGGACGGCCGTGGTCGGCGATGCCCACATGGTCGGCGATCCGCTCCTCATAGCCGCCCTCGTCGTCCTCCTGCGGGTCCATGTTGAGGGTCAGGATCTCTTCCTTCTCCCCGCGGAACATGGCCAGGATGCGGTGCGAGGGCAGCTTGGCGAACGGCTCGTCGAACCCGAAGTAGTCGGAGAACTTGGCGCCGTCCTCCTCCTTGCCCTCGCGTACGGCCGAGACCAGCCTGCCGCGCGACCACATACGCTCGCGCAGGGTGCCGATGAGGTCGGCGTCCTCCCCGAAACGCTCGACCAGGATCGCCCGCGCGCCCTCCAGCGCCGCCGCCGCGTCCGCGACCTCCTCGGTCACGAACCCGGCCGCGGTCTCGGCGGGGTCGAGGGTGGGGTCGCCGAGCAGCTTGTCGGCCAGCGGCTCCAGACCGGCCTCCTTGGCGATCTGCGCCTTGGTCCGCCGCTTGGGCTTGTAGGGCAGGTAGATGTCCTCCAGGCGGGCCTTGGAGTCGGCGGCCATGATCTGGGCTTCCAGCGCCTCGTCCAGCTTGCCCTGGGAGCGGATCGACTCCAGGATCACCGCGCGCCGCTCCTCCAGCTCGCGCAGGTAACGCAGCCGCTCCTCCAGCGTGCGCAGCTGGGTGTCGTCGAGCGCGCCGGTCGCCTCCTTGCGGTAGCGGGCGATGAACGGCACGGTCGCCCCGCCGTCGAGCAGCTCGACTGCCGCCTGAACCTGCCGCTCGCGTACGCCGAGCTCCTCGGCGATCCGCTGATCGATAGACGTGGTCACGTCCTCCGCCTTCCCCCTTGGGTCCGGGGACGATTGTGCCGCCATCCGGCCGTACTTGTCGCGCGGCCCCGGCGCGGCGGTAGCGGCGGGTGCGGTCGCGAGCCCTTTCAGTGGACTTCAGTTAAGTCGCCTCTGACCGTGTATTCATTTTGTTCCCCGGAATGTTTTGCGGCCTATCGGCCCTCCCGGGTATGCCATGATGTGGGTTGCGCTTCACAATTACAGTGAAGTTCACCAAGATAGTTGAACTTCGGCTGAAGGAGGCGGGCAGAGTGCCGGCAGAAGACGCGGGGGTCGCTCTCGCGCGCCGTCTTCGCTCGCTGCGCGAGGACGAGTGGCCGCAGGCCAGGATCACGCAGTTGCAGCTCGCCCGGGCGCTGGGCGGCGACCGGCCGCTGAGCGTGCCGCTCATCTCCTCCTGGGAGTCCCTGTCCAAGCCGAAGATCCCGCCGCTCAGCCGCCTTGAGGCGTACGCTACGTTCTTCGCGACCAGCCGCTCGATCGAGGGCGGCCGGCCGCGCATGCCCGACCCGGCCGCGCTGACCCCCGAGGAACGCGCCCGGCGCGGCGAGCTGTACCGCGAGCTTTCTGCCCTGCGGGCCGCCGCCCTGCGCAGGCTCAACGAGCCCGCCCGGCCCGCCCCTGGCGGCATCAGCGGCCTCGGCGGCCTGTGCGACACGGCGGGCGCCCCGGGCGAGGGGCCGTGGCTGTTCGAGGAGGGCGAGGCGGTCACGCTCGTGTGCGCCCAACTGCCCCCCGACATGCTGGCGCGCATGCCGTACGCCGACCGCGACGACCCCGACTTCATCGAGCTGTACACCTACGCCGACCTCGACGCGCTGTTCGAGCTGCACGGGCACGTACGCGCGCTCAACCCCGGCAGCCAGGTGAACCTCCGCGTGGCGCAGCGGCTGCATCCCGACGACTACACCACCCACCTGGTACTCCTGGGCGGTGTGGACTGGAACCTGGCCACCCAGAACGCGCTCAACCGGCTGCGGCTGCCGGTCGAGCAGGTGGCCGACTGGAACGATCCCGCCGGGCCGTCCTTCGTGGTGACCGACGGCGCGGAACGGCGTGCCTTCCACCCGGTCCTGGACCGCTCGGGCGATGCCAAGCGCCTGGTGGAGGACGTGGGCCACTTCTTCCGCGGGCGCAACCCCTACAACAGGAAACGGACCATCAGCATCTGCAACGGCATGTACGGCCGGGGCGTGCTCGGCGTGGTGCGCGCGCTCACCGACGCCCGCTTCCGCGACCGCAACGCCGAGCACATCGCCGAGCGGTTCGGTGGGGCGGAGTCGTACAGCATCGTGACCCGCGTGACCATCGAGGGCGGCGTCGTGCTCACCCCCGACTGGACCATCCCCGACAACCTGTTGCATGAGTGGACGGGCTGCACCGAATGAGCTGCGCTGAATGAGCCGTCCGCCACCGCCGTCCGGGAGGCCGGGGTCGGGTGGCAGCCCTTTCCACCACGGCTCGCACCGGCATCTCCTGGCCGCGGGGCGGACATCGGCGCCGCTCGGACGCGTCGACGCGCTGGTCGTGCCCACCGCGCGGCGGTCGGCGGCGCTACGGCACGTGGCGGGGCTGGCCCGCGCGCTCGCGGTGCCGCTGGTGGCGCTGTGCAGCCGATGGGCGAACGCGGAGGCGGCGGCCAGGGCCGCGGACGCGGCGGGGGCCGCGCTGCTCGCCATCGACGTACCGGAGGCGCGGAGCATGGCACTGCCCGCGCTGGCGACCACGGACCTGCTCGCCGACACAAAGTTCGAGCGCAGGACGGACGTCAGCGCGAAACGCAATCTCGGCCTGCTCATCGCCCGCATGGTGGGCTGGCGGCGGATCGTCTTCCTCGATGACGACATAACCGTCGCCGACCGCGGTGACCTGCTGCGCGCGGCGCGGCTTCTGGACGTGTACGACGGTGTCGGCCTGTCCATCGGCGGATTCCCCGACAATTCGGTGGTCTGTCACGCGCACCGGCGGACGGGCGGATATCAGGAGACGTTCATCGGGGGAGGGGCGCTGGCGGTCGATCCGGTGCGCACGACGTCGTTCTTCCCCGACATCTACAACGACGACTGGTTCTACCTGCTCGACGACAAACGGCTGCGGCGGGTCGCCGTCACCGGCAGGGCCTTCCAGGCGCCCTACGACCCGTTCGCCCACCCCGACCGCGCCCGGGCAGAGGAACTGGGCGACGTGCTCGCCGAGGGCGTCTACTCGCTGCTCGATGTGGGTGGCACGGTACGCCAGGCCGACCGGGCCTTCTGGGTGGGCTTCCTGGGCAGGCGGCGGCGTTTCATCGACGACGTGACCCGCAGGGTGGAGCGGTGTCCCGACACGCCTGAGCGGCACCGGATGACCCTGTCGCTGAAGGCGGCGTACGGGCGGCTCCAGTTCATCACGCCCGACCTGTGCGCCGACTACCTGCACGCCTGGCTGGCCGACCGGACCCGCTGGCGGCGCTTCGCACGCCGGCTCCCGACGCCGGTACGCCTGGAGCAGGCCCTCACGCTGGCGGGGCTGGAGTCGCGGGAGATCGTGGTCCGCCGGATGGGGGCAGGAGGCCACGGTTACCACAAATTATACCAATCTAGTAGCTATCTGGGCGTAAGGGATGAATGGACGACGAGTGGATCTCTCGGGCATTCTTAAGAAATGAGGCAGCCGGCGACCGAGGACGGAGTGCTTCGTGCCCCACCCGCGTATACGGCCCGCCATCTACACTGATTTAACCCCGCTGATTCGCTATTTCGGGCAGGCCGATTTCTTCTTCGAACGGTTCCACCGCCAGCGTCGCGGCCGAGGCGTGCTGCTCATCGCCGTACGCGGAGGTGATGTCGTCGGGAACGTCTACCTGTGGTGGGAGCCGGCCGAGGAGCCCGAACTGCGCGAGTGGCTCCCCGGCGTCCCGGTGATCACCCACCTGGAGGTACGCGCCGACCAACGCAACCAGGGCGTCGGCACCGCCCTCCTCGCCGAGGCCGAACGCGTCCTCGCCCAACGCGGCCACCGCCACGTCGCCCTCGGCGTCTCCCTCACCAACCCCGACGCCCGCCGCCTCTACGCCCGCCTGAACTACGTGGAATGGGCCCACCCCCCGGTCCGGATGCCGGGCGAGATATTCCAGGTCCTCGTCAAGCCCCTCGCCCGCCCCTGCCCGACCGGCCGCCCCGGCCCGAGATCCGGCCGGGGCGGGTAACAAACTAGTTTGTTTGACTTGCGTCCAGGGAGGAGGCTACGGTCTCAAGTGAAACAGACCAGTTTGTTTATTTCTGCCACGGAGGCATCCCGTGCCCGCACCGCTCATGCTCGCCCCAGCCGACCGCCCCTCACCGGACTTCCTGAAGGGCGGCCCCAAGAAGCTGCTGATCGGCGGCGAGTGGATCTCCGCCCGCTCCGGCGAGACCATCGAGACGATCGACCCGACGACCGAGCAGGCGCTGACCCGTGTCGCCGTGGCCGGTCCTGAGGATGTCGAGGCGGCCGTGGCCGCTGCCCGCCGTGCGTTCGAGGACCCGTCGTGGTCGGCCATCACTCCTTACCGGCGCAGCCGGATACTTCTGCAGATCGCCGATGTGATCGAGGACAACGCCGAGGAACTCGCCACTCTGGAGTCCCTCGACATGGGCGCGCCACTCTCCCTGAGCCGCTGGTTCGTCTCGCACTCGGTGGAGGTCGTCCGCCACTACGCGGGCTGGCCCACCAAGATCTACGGTCAGACCGCCCCTTCGGGGCCGGGGCAGTTCCACTACACCGTGCGTCAGGCACTGGGGGTGGTCGCCGGTATCACCGGCTGGAACGGCCCGCTGCTCCAGGCCGTCTGGAAGCTCGGCCCGGCACTGGCCACCGGCAACACCCTCATTCTCAAGCCCGCCCCGCAGTCCCCGCTGACCGCCCTGCGGCTGGGAGAGCTCCTGCAGGCCACCGACCTGCCCCCCGGTGTCGTCAACGTCATCACGGGCGACGGCCCCACCGCAGGCGAGGCGATCATCACCCACCCCGGTGTCGACAAGGTCTCCTTCACCGGATCCACCGCGGTCGGCAAGCACGTCCTTCAAGCCTCCACCGGCACCCTGAAGCGCGTCACCCTGGAACTCGGCGGCAAGTCCCCGAACATCGTCTTCGCCGACGCCGACCTCAAGGCGGCCGCCGCGGGTGCCGCGCTCGGCTTCCTGGCCGGCACCGGGCAGGGCTGCGTGGCGGGCACCCGGATCTTCGTCGAGGAATCGGTACGCGAGGAGTTCGGCCGCCTGCTCGCCGGCGAACTGGACTCCTACACCATGGGCGATCCCTTCCACCCTGGCACCCGCATGGGCCCGCTCGCCTCCCGGGAGCACTACAACCGCGTCACCTCCTACTTCGGCATCGCCCGTGAGGAGGGAGCACGCCTGCGCCACGGCGGTGAACTGACCGGAGACCCGGGCCTGTTCGTCCCGCCGACCGTCATCGACAACGTCACCAACGACATGCGCATCGCTCAGGAGGAGATCTTCGGCCCGGTCGCCGCGCTGATGTCCTTCACCGACGAGGCCGAGGTCTTGCGACTGGCCAACGACTCCGACTATGGCCTCGCCTCCGCCGTGTGGACCACGGACCTCGCCCGCGCCCACCGGGTCGCCGCGCGCCTCCAGGCCGGCACCGTATGGATCAACACCTACGGGCAGATGACCGCCGGCACCGTCCCCTTCGGCGGCTTCAAGCAGTCCGGCATCGGCCGCGAGCACGGCACCGACGTCCTGGACGCGTTCACCGAGACCAAGACCGTCATGGTCCAGCTCTGATCACACGCGCGCCGTGAAACGAACCGGTTTGTTTTTCGTATAGAGTCGCGAAAATGGGACAGATCACTCGCGCGGGCCAGGCGTCACGGCGCCGCCTGCTCGATGCGGCCACGGCCGAGTTCGCCGCCTTCGGCATCGCCGGCGCGAGGATCGACCGCATCTCCGCCAACGCCCAGGTCAACAAGGCGCAGATCTACAAGTACCACCGCAGCAAGGACGAGCTCTTCGACGCCGTCTTCGCCGAGCACCTCGACATGATCGTCGAGACGGTCCCCACCACCGGCGACGACCTGGCCGGCTATGCCGTACGCCTCTATGACGCCTATCTCGTCCATCCTGAACTCGTCCGGCTCGCCGCCTGGTCCCGTCTGGAACGCACCCCGACCGGCGACCTGCTCGGGTTCATGCCAGGGCACGACGCCGGCAAGCTCCAGGCGATCGCCGACGCGCAGGCCGCGGGCATGGTCGACGCGTCCATCGCCCCGGCCGAGGTGCTCGCCATCGTCACCGCCATGTCGCTGACCTGGTCACCGGCCAGCGCCATGTACGCCGCGAGCAAGGACGACCCCCCGGCCGACCACGACCGGCGCCGCAGGGCGCTCGCCCGGGCCGTCGAACACGCCTTCGCGCCCTGACCTGCGGGGCTGACCGGGGGCACCGGCAGCCCTGCACCGCCCAGCCGCCTCCCCGTGTTACGCCCCGGCCGCCGCCGTACCCCGAGCGGCGATGTCCGCCGCCCACCGGGCGGGCCCGGCCGTCCCGCCGGCGCGCCGCCGAACCCTCCGTAGGCTCTCTGGAGCGCTACGCCCGCCCTGTCGCGGTCGCCACTGACATGCATCCATGGCCGCGGGTGAGATCCGCCCGCGCACTTCACGCGGCCCGTGCCCGCCCGGTCCGCCCCCGCAGCGGAGGCGGGCCGCATGCCGGGGTGGATCGGCGACCTTGGCCGGTCGTTGTGGCAGGTGGGGGCGGGGGTGTTCGGGCGGGGCGATTCTGTCGGTGAGGACCGCTAATCTGCGCAGCGTGATCGATCGGTGGAGCCGTGATCAAGTGCTGGAGCTCGCCCCCGACGCCCCCTCGCGCAAGGCCGCACAAGGCGTGGCCGCGCCCGGGAAGTGGCCGGCGTCCGGGGTGGCGTCCGAGGTGGTGTGGGGCGAGTGCAAGGGGAGCGGCGCGACCCCGTACCGCGCCTGCGTCGACCTGTCCGAGCCCGCCTTCAAGTGCAGTTGCCCCAGCAGGAAGTTCCCCTGCAAGCACGCGGTCGGCCTGCTGCTGCTGTGGTCGGCCGGTGGTGTGCCGGAGGCGGCGGGCCTGCCGCCGTGGGCGGCGGAGTGGATGGCCCAGCGCCAAGACCGCGCCGACCGGCGGGCCGCCGCCGTCGCGGCCAAGCCGACGGCCGAGGCGAGCGATGCGGAGGACCATGCGCGCGGGCGCGAGCAGGCCGACGCGCGGGCGGCGCAGCGCGAGCGGCGGGTCACCGCAGGTCTGTCGGAGCTGGAGCGATGGCTGACCGACCAGATCCGGCAGGGCATGGCGGGCACCCGCACCTCCGGCTTCGGCCACTGGGACGACCTGGCCAAGCGCCTTGTGGACGCCCAGGCCCCCGGGGTCGCGAGCGCGGTCGGACGACTGGGGCCGGTCCTTTCCGGCGACGACTGGCCGGGGCGCCTGCTGGAGGAGTACGCGCTGCTGCACCTGCTGGCCGTGGCGCACCGGCGTGAGCAGGGCGGCGACCTCGGGCAGACGGTCAGGTCCCGGGTGGGTTTCCCGGTCTCGCGCGAGGAGGTGCTGGCCGGGCCCGCGGTCCGCGACGAATGGCATGTTCTCGGCAGGCGCGACACCGAACAGGACCGGCTGATCGCCCGCCGGGTCTGGCTGCGCGGGCGCGCCACCGGGCGTTCGGCCCTGGTGCTGTCGTTCGCGCCGATCGGGCAGCCGCTGGACGCCTCGCTGCTCACCGGCAGTGCGGTCGATGCCGACCTGGCCTTCTACCCCGGGTCCGGGCCGCTGCGCGCCCAGGTCGCCGAGCGCCACTCGATGCGCAACGGGGGTGAGCCGCCCGGGGTCTCGATCTCGGCGGCGCTGTCGGAGGTGGCCGGGGCGCTGGCCGCCGACCCATGGCTGGACTCCTGGCCGGTGGTCCTGGCCGGGGTGGTCCCGCTGCGCGGCGGTGAGCGCTGGCTGCTCGGCCACCCTGGGCAGGCGGAGGGCTGGTCACTGGCCGCCCAGAGACCGCCGTGGCGGCTCATCGCGGCCTCCGGCGGTCACCCGCTCACGGTCGCCGCGGAGTGGACGCCGCGCGGGCTGGTCCCGCTTTCGACCCATGACGAGGAAGGCCAGGTGATCGTGCTGTGAGCGGGGTGCGTGAGCAATCGGGAGCGGAGTGGCCGGAGATCGTCTCGGCGGCCCTGGTCGGTACCGACCGCAGGCCGCCGTCCGACCCGGCGGGCGGCGGGGATCCCGCCGTGGAGCTGCTCGAACGCGCGGCGGTGGAGACCGTGCGCAGGCGGGCGGGTCAGCGGCCCGGCACGGGCGAGCCGCTGCCGCCCGCACCGGCCGAAGACCGCCCGGCGGTTCCCAGGGCCGCCGCCGACCGGCTGGCGCGCATTCTCGGCGGCGAGCATGCCCGGCTGCTGCCGGAGTGGCTGGCCGAGGCGGCCCGGCGGG
This sequence comes from Spongiactinospora rosea, assembly GCF_003315795.1. Taxonomy (GTDB): domain Bacteria; phylum Actinomycetota; class Actinomycetes; order Streptosporangiales; family Streptosporangiaceae; genus Spongiactinospora; species Spongiactinospora rosea. The sequence goes on along the minus strand of NZ_QMEY01000004.1, from coordinate 72,576 downwards.
GCCTGCGCGTCCCCCCGCACCTGCTGCCCGAACTCCTCGACCACGCCGCCAAGGACCGCTCGATCCGCCCCCACGTGACCGCCCTCGCCGGCCGCCGCGGCCGCTGGCTGGCCACCATCCACGACCACCCCTGGCCCTTCCTCGACAAAGAACCCACCACCCCACCACCGGCCCCCGCTGATCGCGAGGTGCCGGGTTCCGGTACGCCGGGGCGGGCCGACCACGTCGGGCCCGGTGCGGTGGTGGTGCCCGGTTCCGCTGAACCCGGGGGTCCTGGGCGGGACGGTCTTGTCGGGCCGAGTATGCCGGGGGAGGCGGGTTCTGGTCGGCGTCCTGGTGATTCCGATGGGGGCGGGGACTCCGGCGATGCCGGAACGGATGGAGCCATCGGGGCTGGGGAGGCCGAGGTCTGGCGGTTGGGGACTCAGGGGGATCGGGTCGCGTATCTGGCGGGGTTGAGGATGGTCGATCCCGAGGGTGCGTTGAGGCTGCTCGCGCGGGGGTGGGAGCGGGAGGGGCCCGATGATCGGGCCGTGTTGCTCGGGGTGCTCGAAGACGGGCTGTCCGCGGGTGATGAGCCGTTCCTGGAGGCCGCGCTGGACGACCGGCGTCGTGAGGTACGACAGGCCGCGGCCGATCTGCTGACCCGGCTGCCCGGTTCCCGGCTCGGGGAGCGGATGGCCGAGCGCGGCCGGCGGTGTCTGCGTCCGTCGGGCGGCCGGATCGCGGTCGTGCCGCCGGAGAGCTGCGACGCGGGCATGGCCCGTGACGGCGTACGGGCGGCTCCGCCGCGCGGCACCGGCGAGCGGAGCTGGTGGCTCCAGCAGGTGGTGGCGCGGACCCCGCTTCGGGTGTGGGCCGAGGTGTTCGGCGTCCCGCCCGACATCCTCGTCGGAATGAAGATCGTCGACTGGGGACGCGAGGTGCGGGCGGGCTGGGTGCGCGCCGCCGTGCTGCAGCGCGACCCCGCCTGGGCGCGGGCACTGTTCGCCGTCGATCCGCTGGCCGAACTGCTCGCCGTGCTCCGTCCCGCCGAGCAGGAGGCGCTGGCCGCCGACTTCGTCGCCCGGCACCCCGTGGACGGACAGTTGATCATGGTGCTGGGCGGCGCGGCGGCCCCCTGGGGTCCCGCCCTGACCCGCGCCGTGCTGCACAAGATCCTCGACGTGGCCGGCACCCAGCCATGGAACCTCGGCGAGCTGATCAGGCTCGCCGGTGAGCGGGCCGACCCCGCGCAGCACCAGGCGGCGGCCGGGTTGTCACCCGAGCCACCAGTCCAGGAGGTCGCCGCCGTCCTCCGCTACCGAAGCGACATGTTGAAGGAGTTGTCGTGACCGACGTCCTGCGTCCGCACGCCGAAGACCTCTATGCCGAGGAGCTGGCCGTGCTCGCGAAGTCAGACGACCGGCCACGGCCGCCCGGCTGGCGGCTGTCCCCGTGGGCCGTGACGACGTACATCCTGGGCGACGGCGACCAGATCACCCCCAAGTACATCGGTCCCCGCCGCGTGGTCGAGGTGGCCGTGGCCACGCTCGCCACCGACCGGGCGCTGCTGCTGCTCGGCGTGCCCGGCACCGCCAAGACCTGGCTGTCGGAGCACCTGGCCGCCGCGGTCAGCGGTGACTCCACCCTGCTGGTGCAGGGCACCGCGGGCACCGCCGAGGAGGCCGTCCGCTACGGCTGGAACTACGCCCGCCTGCTCGCCGAAGGCCCCTCCCGGGAGGCGCTGACGCCGAGCCCGGTGATGCGGGCCATGACCGACGGCGGCATCGTGCGGGTGGAGGAGCTGACCCGCATGCCGTCCGACGTCCAGGACGCGCTGATCACCGTGCTGTCGGAGAAGACCCTGCCGATCCCGGAGCTGAACGAGGAGGTCCAGGCGCGGCGCGGGTTCAACGTGATCGCCACCGCCAACGACCGCGACCGGGGCGTGAACGAGCTGTCCAGCGCGCTGCGCAGGCGCTTCAACACCGTGGTGCTGCCGGTGCCCGCGACCGCCGAGGAGGAGATCGACATCGTCTCGCGCCGGGTGGAACAACTCGGCCGGTCGCTCGCGCTGCCGGAGATCCCGGCCGGGCTGGAGGAGATCCGCCGGGTGGTGACCGTGTTCCGCGAACTGCGCTCGGGCGTCACCGAAGACGGCCGCACCAAGGTCAAGTCGCCCAGCGGCACGCTGTCCACCGCCGAGGCCATCTCGGTGCTGACCAGCGGTGTCGCGCTGGCCGCCCACTTCGGCGACGGCGTGCTGCGGGCCGCCGACGTCGCGGGCGGCATCCGGGGCGCGGTGGTCCAGGACCCGGTCTCGGACCAGGTGGTGTGGCGCGAGTACCTGGAGACCGTCGTGCGCGAGCGCGACGGCTGGAGCGACTTCTACCGTGCGTGCCGCGATGCCGGCTGAACCCGCCCTGCTGGGGGTCCGCCACCACGGCCCTGGGTCGGCCCGCGCGGTCCGTGCGGAGCTGGCCCGGCTGCGGCCCGACATCGTGCTGATCGAGGGGCCGCCGGAGGCCGATCCGCTGGTCGCGCTGGCGGGCGACCCCGCGATGGAGCCGCCGGTGGCGCTGCTCGCGCACGTTCCCGGCGAGCCGGCCAAGTCCGCCTTCTGGCCCTTCGCCCGGTTCTCCCCTGAGTGGCAGGCGATCCGGCACGCGCTCGGCGCCGGTGTGCCCGTCCGCTTCTGCGACCTGCCCGCCTCCGCGATGTTCGCCACCACCGTCACGGAAGACGACGACACCGCACTGGCCGATCCGATCGGCTCGCTGGCCTCCGCCGCCGGATACGACGACCCCGAGCGCTGGTGGGAGGACGTGGTCGAGCACCGCGCCGGGGCGACGCCGTTCGAGGTGATCGCCGAGGCGATGGCGGCCGTGCGCGACGGGCACGTACCCGGCCCGCGCGAGGCGCTGCGCGAGGCCCACATGCGGCGGGCCGTCCGCCGCGCCCGTAAGGACGGCTTCGAGCGGATCGCGGTGGTCTGCGGAGCCTGGCACGTTCCCGCGCTGGCCGCGCCCATCACCGCGAAGGCCGACGACGCGACGCTGCGCGGGCTGCCCAAGGCCAAGGTCGAGATCACCTGGGTGCCGTGGACGTACGGCAGGCTCAGCGCCCACAGCGGCTACGGCGCGGGCGTCACGTCCCCCGGCTGGTACGACCACCTGTTCGCGGCCCCGGACCGCCCGGTCGAACGCTGGCTGACCGGCGCGGCCGGCGTGCTGCGCGAGGAGGGCCTGGCCGTCTCCTCCGCGCACGTCATCGAGTCGGTACGGCTGGCCGAAGGGCTCGCCGCGCTGCGCGGGCGTCCGCTGGCGGGCCTCGGTGAGGTCACCGAGGCGGCCAGGGCCGTGCTCTGCGAGGGCGACGACCTGCCGGTCGAGTTGATCCAGCGGCACATGGTCGTCGGCGAACGCCTCGGCGCGGTCCCCGACGACACCCCGATGGTCCCGCTGCAACGGCACCTGCGCGAGGAGCAGCGCAGGCTCAAGCTCAAGCCCGAGGCGCTGGACCGCGACCTCGATCTCGACCTGCGCAAGCCGCTCGACCTCGGGCGCAGCGTGCTGCTGCACCGGCTGCGGCTGCTCGGCGTCCCCTGGGGCACCGCCCGCGAGTCGCGTGGCAAGGGCACCTTCCGCGAGTCGTGGACCCTCGTGTGGCGGCCGGAGTTCGACGTCGAGCTGATCGAGGCGAGCGCGTGGGGCACGACCGTGGGGGCCGCCGCCGCGGCCAAGGCCCGCGACCTCATGACCAGGGACGGGGTGACGCTGGCCGACCTCACCGAGACCCTGGAGGCGTGCCTGCTGGCCGATCTCGGCGAGGCCCTGCCGTACGCCCTCGACGCGCTCACCCAGCGGGCGGCCCTCGACCCCGACGTGACCCACCTGATGGCGGCGGTGCCCGCGACGGCCCGCGCGCTGCGCTACGGCGACGTGCGCGGCACCCCGGCCGAGGGCCTGGGCAAGGTGGTCGCCTCGATGCTGGCCCGCATCCGCGCCGGGCTCTCCCCGGCGCTGACCGGCCTGGACGACGACGCCGCCAAGGAGATGATCGGCCACCTGGACTCCGTGCACGCGGCCACGGCCCTGCTGCCGGAGTCCGAGCGGGCCGCCTGGCTGGCCGCCCTGCACGGCGTCGCCGGGCGCGCCGACCTGCACGGACGGATCGACGGCAGGCTGACCCGGATGCTGCTGGACGCGGGTTCCTTCGACGGGGCGGAGACCGCCCGGCGGATGGGGCTCGCCACCTCGGCGGGCCACCCGCCCGCGCGGGTCGCCTCCTGGGTGGAGGGCTTCCTGGCGGGTGGCGGGCTGCTGCTGGTCCACGACGCGCAGTTGCTCGGGCTGGTGGACCGCTGGCTGAGCGGCCTTTCCGGCACGGCGTTCGTCGATGTGCTGCCGCTGCTGCGCCGCACGTTCGCGAGCTTCGACGCGCCCGAGCGGCGGGCCATCGGCGAGCGGGTGCGCAACTCTGGCCGGTCCGGGGCAGGCGGCGGCCGGGGCGAGGCCACGGTGGAGATCGATGAGGAGCGGGCGGCCGGAGCCGTCGCGACGGTACTGACGATCTTGGGGAGGTCCGGATGAACGACGTGACCGGCACGGCCGATGAGCGGCTGCGGCGCTGGCGGCTGGTTCTCGGCGGCGACGCCGACGGCACCGGCTGCGCGCTCGGCGGCGCCGACGCGAAGATGGACGGCGCCCTGGCCGCCCTGTACGGCAGGCCCGGCGAGGGAGGCCGGACGGGCTCCTCCCGTTCGGCGGGCCTGGGCGCCTCCGCGCCCACCGTGGCCCGCTGGCTCGGCGACATCAGGGGCTACTTCCCCAGCACGGTCGTCCAGGTCATGCAACAGGACGCCATCGAGCGGCTGAACCTCACCGCCCTGCTGCTGGAGCCGGAGATGCTGGAGGCCGTCGAGCCCGACGTCCACCTGGTCGGCACGCTGCTGTCGCTCAACCGGGTGATGCCCGACGAGGCCAGGGAGTCGGCCAGGGCGGTGGTCCGCAAGGTCGTGGAAGACCTCGAACGCAGGCTGGCCCAGCGCACCCGCACCGCGATCACCGGCGCGCTGGACCGCTCGGCCCGCACCCACCGGCCGCGCCGCCCCGCCGACATCGACTGGGACCGCACCATCCGGGCCAACCTCAAGCACTACCTGCCCGAGCGGCGGACCGTCGTGCCCTCCCGGCTGGTCGGCTACGCCCGCAGGCAGCAGGCGGTGAAACGCGAGGTGGTGCTGTGCGTCGACCAGAGCGGGTCGATGGCCGCCTCGGTGGTCTACTCGGGCGTGTTCGGCGCGGTGCTCGCCTCGATGCGCTCCCTTTCGACCTCACTGGTCGTCTTCGACACCGCCGTGGTCGATCTCACCGACCGCCTCGCCGACCCGGTCGAGCTGCTGTTCGGCACCCAGCTCGGCGGCGGCACCGACATCAACCGGGCCATCGCCTACTGCCAGGGCCTGGTCACCCGTCCGGCCGACACCACGTTCGTGCTGATCAGCGACCTTTACGAGGGCGGGGTCCGGCAGGAGATGCTGCGCCGGGTGGCGGCGATGCTGGCGGCGGGGATCCAGGTGATCGTCCTGCTCGCGCTGTCGGACGAGGGAGCGCCGTCCTACGACCACGACAACGCCGCCGCCCTGGCCGCGATGGGCGTGCCCGCCTTCGCCTGCACCCCCGACGCCTTCCCGTCCCTGATGGCGGCGGCGGTGCAGCGGCGCGACATCCGGGCATGGGCCGAGCGCCACCTTCCGGCCGGGGCCGTGGGGTGACGCCCACCGGCGGGGCGCGCCACGGCGTCCCGCCGGTTCAGTGACCGGCCCCGGCCTCCGCGCCGAGGATCGCGAGCAGCGCGAGTCCGGCCAGGACCTGCTGCCCGGCGGCCCGGCCTGATATGGAGAGCCGGGCGGCCGGTGACGCCGTGGTGAGGGAGCCGTTACAGCGGGTTTGACCGCGCCCGCACGGGTGCAGTGACGCAGCATGCCGACGTTCCCGACGGCCCGCGGCAAGATCCCCGACGTCGCCGTGGCCGACCTCCCCGACCCCCGCCCGCTGCGGCGCGTGATCGGCCCCGGAGTCGTGGCCGCGGCCATCGGGCTGGCCTCCGGCGAGTTCGTGCTGTGGCCCTACATCTCCGCCAACGTCGGCCTGGTCTTCCTGTGGGGCGCGTTCGCCGGGGTCATCGTCCAGTTCTTCATCAACATGGAGATCGAGCGCTACACGCTGGCCACCGGCGAGACCGCGCTGACCGGCTTCAGCCGGCTGTGGCGGCCCTGGGGCCTGGTCTTCATCGCGATGGCGGTGCTCGCCAACATGTGGCCGGGCTGGGCGACGAGTTCGGCCACGGTGCTCACCTACGCGGTCGGCGCGGGCGATCCCGCGCTGGTCGCGATCGGCGAGCTGGTGCTGATCGGCGTGATCCTCACCGTCGCGCCGGTCGTCTACCTGGTTCGTCGGCAGTGCTCCGGCCTTCAGGCCGGGGGTGAAGCCGACCGTCCCGCGTAGCGGGGCAGGAACAGCCGATTCGCCGCCAGGCGAACCGGCGTCCCCTGCTCAGACGGGCCGGCTCTGCTGCTCGATGTACTGACGCAGGACCGAGATCGGGGCACCGCCGACACTCCCGGCGAAATAGGAGCCCGACCAGAAGTGACCGCCCCACAGATACTTTCGTACGTGTGTGTCGTATTCCTGGCGCAGGTACCGGGCCGAGACACCCTTGAGTGAGTTGACCAGTTTGGACAGAGCGACCTTGGGCGGGTAGTGGACCAGCAGGTGCACATGGTCGTGCTCCCCGTTGAACTCGCGGAGTTCGACCTCGAAGTCCGCGCAGACGTCACCCATGATCTCCTCACACCGGGCGAGCATCACGTCGGTGAACACACCCCGCCGGTACTTGGTGACGAACACCAAATGCGCATGGAGGGCATAGACGACATGTCGTCCCGTTCGCACATCCGGGTTCGGTTCCCACCTCGGTGACATAAACCAAATGATACGATCAGAGAGTGGAAGGAGAGAAACGGCTTCGAGGCCACGTGGCCCGGCTGGAGGTGAACCGGGCGCAGATCGCGACCCTGGACGGGCAGGCACACGCCGCGCGAGCGCTGTGGAATCTCCTGCACGAGTACTTCACGTTCCGTCAGGGCCGATTCGCCTCGCTGAAGGACTGCGACGACGCGATCCGGACAGCTCGCCGTGAGATCGACTGACTGGGGCACCTCCCCGCCCAGGCCGCCCAGGCGGTGTTGAAGACCTACCGCCAAGCGTGGGCGAACTTTTTCAACCCCGGCCATCCAGCCCGGCGGCCCGCCTTCAAAAGCCGCCTGCGCTCGCGCATGGTTGTAGACGTCCCGCAGGCTCGCGACCTGCAGATCAGCAGGATCAACCGCCGGTGGGGCGCGGTCACCCTCCCCAAAGTGGGCCGGGTGAAGTTCCGGTGGACCAAAGACCTGCCCGGCCTGTCCACCGGCGGCCCCGCGGGACGGATCATGGGGGCTCGCCTGGTCAAGGACGCCCTCGGCTGGCACATCATCTTCCGTACCGAACTGCCGGCTTCCTCCCTCCACCCACACCAAGGGCCCAAGGCCGGCCTGGACCGGGGTATCACGGTCCCGCTCGCGCTATCGACCGGCGAGCACATCACCCACCGGCCGTGGCTCACCGATGGCGAAGCCATCCGGCTGCTGCGGCTGGAACGCACCTCCGCCCGCCAACGCGCCGGCCGTGTCAAACGCAGCCCGGCCTCCAACCGGGAACGCCGCACCTACGACCAGATCGCCCGGCTTCGCGCGACAGCCAAGCGCCGAGCCCTCGACTGGCAGCACCAGATCACCACCGATCTCGCACAGCGGTTCAGCGTGATCGTGGTGGAAAACCTGAAGATCACGAACATGATGGCCTCCGCGTCGGGCACCGTGGCCGAACCGGGCACACGCATCGCTCAAAAGCGGGGCCTGAACCGGGCCATCGCCATCGAGGCGTGGGGCCGCACCGTGGACTTGCTCACCTACAAGAGTCTCGACCGTGGCGGCCTGGTGGCCAAGGTCACACCCCACGGCACCAGCCAGGAGTGCCACCGCTGCCACACCACCACCCCTGGCTCGCGGGAAACTCAAGCCCGGTTCGCGTGTAAGAACCCGGCCTGCGGATGGATCGGCAACGCCGATACCAACGCCGCCAGAAACCAGCTCCATCGGTACACCTCTGCCGCCGGACGGGCGGTCACAGGACGTGGAGACCCGCCGGTGGGCAGGTCTGTGAAGCGTCAAGCATCCTGTCCCACAGACTCGCCCGCACCCGCGCCGCGAGCTGCTGCCTAGGCAGCACAGGAATCTCCGTCATTCATGGCGGAGAGCACGTCAACAGTGGGTGGAGCGCATCGAGTTCGTCAAGATCGGCGCGGTGCTGGTGCTGCTGGCCGGCGCGCTGGCGGTCGCGCTCACCGCCGGGGCGCGCGGCGGCCCCGCCCAGGCCGTCACCGCGCCCGCCGTACCGCTGGAACTGGGGGCCGCGCAGATCCTCGGCGCGCTGGCCTTCGCCGGGGCGGGCGGGGCCCAGAATCTCGTGCAGAGCAACTGGATCCGCGACAAGGGCCTCGGGATGGGCGCCAGGATGCCCAAGCTGGTCTCCCCGGTGACCGGCCGCCCGGAGGCCGCCCCCGCAACCGGCTACCGCTTCCCGCCCGACGAGCCCAACCTCGCCAGGTGGCGCGGCTGGTGGCGGGTGGCCAACACCGAACAGCTCGTGTCGTTCGTGCTCATCACGGTGGTGACCATCACCGTCATGTCGATGCTCGCCCACGCCACCGTCTTCGGCCGGGAGGTCGCCAACGACGTGACCTTCCTGCATGTGGAGGGCGAGGTGCTGAACCGGCGCACCGGCTGGTTCGGCACCTTCTTCTGGATCATCGGCGCCTACTCCCTGTTCGCCGCCGCCCTCGGCATCCTGGACTACATGGGCCGCCTGGTCTCCGACTCGCTGAAGGTCACCTACCTGGCCGCGAGCACCCGCTGGAGCGAGTCCGCGCTGTACGTGGCCGTGGTCTGGGCGCTCATCGCGATCGGCGGCGTGGTGCTGCTGGCCGGGTTCGACCAGCCGCTGGCGCTGCTGATCGTCTCGGCGGTGGTCGGCGGCTTCATGATGTTCCTCTATTCAGGGCTGCTGGTGATCCTCAACCGCAGGGCGCTGCCCCGCGAGATCGGGCTGCGCGGCTACCGCCTGGTGGTGATGGGGCTGATCTTCCTGTTCTTCGCGTTCTTCGCGGCACTTACGATCATCGACCGGATCCGCGGGCTGTAGCCCGGTTTTGCACGGGGCCGCGGAGCGGGCACCATGGAAGGGAGAGGCGCGCGAGAGGGGGCATGGGCGGGTCGCTCGTCACCAAGCCAGCACACCAGGGGGTCCATTGCCGCGCGTCCGCGAAATCGAGGTCTTCCGGCTCACCCTGCCGTACGGCAGGCGACCGGAGAGCATTCTCGTCCGGCTGACCGACCATGGCGGGATGACCGGGTGGGGCGAGGTCGTCGAGCCCGGCCTGGACAAGGCGTGGGCCACGCTTGAGGAGAGCCTGGCGCCCGCGCTGATCGGGGTCGACTGGGAGCATCCAGACGAGCTCGACACGATCTCGCGCGGCGGCAGCGCCGCCGACATGGCCTGCTGGGACCTCTGGGCCCGGATGCGCGGGGTCCCGCTCGCGCACGCGCTCGGCGGCAGCCGCACCTCGCTGATGGCGACGGTCCGGATCGGCGGTGACCGGTCGCTGGAGAGCCTGGTGGCCCGGGTCAACCAGCAGGTCTGCGGCGGATACGCGCACGTCACGCTGGACGTCCAGCCCGGCTGGGACGTCGAGCCGGTGCGCGCCGTACGCCAGGCGTTCCCGGGCCTGCCCATGTCCGTGGACGCCCAGGCCGCCTACACCGAGATCGAGGCCCTGGTCGCGCTCGACTCCTACGACATCGCGGTGATCGAGCGGCCGTTCGGGACGACCGACCCGGTCACCCACGCCGTCCTCCAGGACCGGGTCTCGGCGGCGGTCGCCGTCGACGCGGGCTCCGACACCGAGCTGGTCGCGCACGTCTCGGCGGGCTCGGCCAGGGCGCTGCTGCTGCGACCGGCCCGCTTCCCCTCGCTCAGCGACGTACGCCGGGTCCACGACCGGGCCATGGCCGCCGGGTGGGAGATCCTCTGCGCGGGCGGCCAGGGCACCGGCCTGGCCAGGGCGGCCGCCGTGGCGGTGGCCGCGATGCCGGGCTGCACCCTGCCCTGCGACGTCACCCAGCCGCCGCGCAGCGCGCAGATCGTGAACCCGCCGGTCGGGGCGGCGGGCGGCGTCATCGCCGTCCCGCTGACCCAGCCCGGCCTCGGTCACACCGTGGACGAGGCGCGGCTGCGCAGGCTCGCCACGATGTCCTTCACCGCCTGAGGCCAGATCAACCGCCTAGCGCGGGGTATCAGGCGCCGCAGCCGTCCGTCAGGCCGGTCACGCCTTCCAGGCCGCCGGTCGTGGCCGGCGTGGGGGTGCGCTTCTTGGCCGCCTTGGGAGTGGAGTTCGCCGAGGTCTCCGGCGAGGCCTTGGCGGCCCGCGCGGGCTTGGGCCGCACCGAGTCGCGGATCGCCTTCGCGGTCACAGTGCGGATCTTCGTCCAGTCCGGGTAGCCGGTGTTGATCAGCGGCGGCACGAACTGCACGCTGTTGACCTTGGCGTTCTTCACCTTCAGCGCGATCGGGACGAGGTGTTCCAGCATGGGCCGGGGGATGTCGGTGCGCAGTAGTTCCTTGGTGGCCAGCGCGACCCTGTTGAAGCGGGCCAGCACGGTGGCGGGGTCGGCCTGCTCCAGCAGCGCGCCGAGCACGCAGCGCTGGCGGCGCATCCGGGTGAAGTCATCGCTGTTGGTCCTGGAGCGGGCGAACCACATCGCGTCCGCGCCGCCGAGCTTGCGGGTGCCCGCCTTGACCAGGCCCTCGTTGTACTTGCCGAACACCACGTCGCGGTCCACCGTCAGGGTGACCCCGCCGATGGCGTCGATGAGCCGGGCGAAGCCCCACATGTTGACCAGGGCGTACCAGTCCACCTTCAGCCCGAGGGTGTAGCCGATCGTCTCCTTCAGCGTGCGCGCGCCCTGGTTCTTGCGCCCGCCGAACACCTCTGGGTGCGTGTCGGCGTACTCCCACACCGCGAACAGCAGGTCCTCGCGCCCGCCGCCGGGCCCCGTCGGCAGCCGGAACCCGTCGGGGAAGCGGGCGTGCATCGGGCTGCCCGGGGGGAACCGGACGTTCTCCAGGTTGCGCGGCAGACTGAGCAGCACGGTGCTGCCGGTCTTGATGTCCACGCTGGCCACGTTGATGCTGTCGGTGCGCACCCCGACGCGGTGGTCGTCGGCGTCACCGCCGAGCAGCAGGACGTTGAGTCGGTCGCGGCCGTTCCACGGGTCCTCCGGCTTGACCGCCTCGGTGGAGTCGGGCGGGGCGTTGAACACCTCGTCGAGCGTCCGCTGGCTGACCGTGACGAAGTTGACCGCCCAGGCGAACGGCACCAGCACCGCCACCGCGGTGAGCCCGGCCACCACGCCGGTGATCACCTGGGCGCGCGGCGCGAGCACCCCGGGCCGCAGCACGATGAACGAGTGCACGATCACGGCGAACCAGCCCAGCCCCAGCACGACCGCGCCCACGGTGATCCCGGTCAGCCACTCCGGCGAGGTCAGCCGCCCGATGAAGCCGGCGTCGGCGGTGAGGGCCCGTACGCCCGCCACGAGCAGCAGCGCGGCGTAGACGCCGAGCAGCGCGAACCCCGTCCGCCGCCGGCCCGTCCTGAGGTGCGCGGCACCCGGCGCGATCACGGACAGCAGCGTCCATCCGATCACCGCACCGATGCCGAGCGTTCTCGATCGTTCCCGCACTCGCGCCTGTTCCCCTCGCGATATGTCCCAAGTGTCCCACCCGGCGTCGTGGAGGGATACTAAACGGGATAGCGTGGCTGACAGGGTACCGGCGCGTGAATATCCCGAGAACGCGTGTCCAGGCCGGGGTACGCCGAGTCGATCCACAAACTTTCCCGGCCCCTGCCCGGCCGGTGCGGGCGGCCCGCCCACGGGTTAACGTGAGGCATGCTCGATGTGCTCGGACCCGACTACGAGGCCACCGTCCTGCCCCTGGGACACGACGAGGAGGGCGAGGTCGTCGCCACCCTGGTGCGGCGGCGGGCGGCCGGGCCTTCGCGGCGCGCCGTGCTCTACATCCACGGCTTCACCGACTACTTCTTCCAGACCCACCTGGCCGACCACTTCGTCGCGCAGGGCTTCCACTTCTACGCCCTCGACCTGCGCAAGTACGGCAGATCGCTGCTGCCGCACCAGACCCCCGCGCTGGTCCGCAGCATGACGCACTACTTCCCGGAGATCGACGAGGCCGTGCGGATCATCCGCGAGGACGACGGCAACGAGGTCGTGGTGATCAACGCCCACTCCACCGGCGGGCTGATCTCCGCGCTGTGGGCCGACCGGGTCCGCGGCACGGGCCGGGTGCAGGGCCTGATCCTCAACAGCCCCTTCCTCGACCTCAACGTCTCGGCGTACCTGCGTTCCATGGCCGACCTGCTGGTCTGGCCGCTGGCCCGGGTGCCCGCCCGCACGGTGCTCCCGCTGGCCCTGGCCACCGCGTACGGCAGGAGCCTGCACCACACCTTCCACGGCGAATGGGACTACGACCTGGCCTGGAAGCCGCTCACCGGGTTCCCCGTCCACGCGGTGTGGCTCTCCGCCGTCCGCAGGGCCCAGCGCCGCCTGCACGGCGGGCTGAACGTCGATGTGCCGGTCCTGGTGCTGTGCGCGGACAAGGGCCTGCGGCTGCGCGACTTCGCCCCCGAGGCGCACAGCGCGGACGTGGTGCTGGACCCCGACCACATGGCCCGCTGGGCGACCAGGATCGGCGGGAACGTCACGTGTGTCCGGGTGCCCGGCGGCATCCACGACCTCGTGCTGTCCGCCGAGCCGGTGCGCAAGCAGGTGTTCGGTGAGATGGACCGCTGGACGCGCGGCTACCTGGCCGGCGACGCCTACCAGGGGAACGCGAACAGCCCGTAGTAGGCGGCCACCGCCAGCAGCACGCCGGTGCCGCCGAGCACCCCGGCGATGGCCACGTGCTGCCACCGGCTCGGCTGCCACCCCTCGCGCAGCGCCGACACCACCGCGGCCACCGCCGTGACCTCCTGGAGCAGCATCAGCACCGCCAGCACCCGGACCACGATCCAGCCGGACAGCACGGCGGGCCACGCGCCCGCCTGGTTGATCGAGAACAGCACCAGCAGCGTGATGAAGCCGAGCACCGACACCAGCAGGCCGAGGCCGGTCAGCGCCATCCGCCGCAGCCGCCGCCGGATCGGCGGCCACAGCAGGGCGTTGGTCTGCGCGCGGGTGTCGCGCCCGCGCAGTCGTACGACGAACTGCGCGACCGGGCCGGCCACGTAGCCGACGACGGCCAGGCACAGCGCCAGCCCGAGCACCGTGCCGCCCGCGTACCAGGGGGCGGCGGGCACGTCGCTGGCCTGGTACCGCTGGACCGGGGTGGCCCCGGCCATCCGCACGGCCGGCGGGCTCTTCTCCGGCAGGCGGTCGATCCAGTTGGCCAGCGTCTCCAGGTAGCCGGGCGCGAACGGGCCCGCGCCGATCCGCATCGCGTGGTCGGCGCCGCCGAGGAACCTGATCGTGTAGCGGTCGTTGCCCGCCGCGGCCAGCCCCTCGGTCAGCGCCTGGGTGCTCTCCACGAACGGGATCGAGGGGTCCATCGTGCCGTAGAGCGCCAGCACCGGCTGATGGACCCGGGACAGCCAGGGCATCGGATCGTGGCGCAGGAACTCCAGGCCGACCACGCCCATCGCCCGCGACAGCAGGTCGCGCACGCCCACCGGGGCGTACAGCCTCAGCAACTGCTCGTTGAGCGCCCAGGCGACCTGCCGCAGCGGCGAGACGTTGGGCGCCGACACCATGACCAGGAAGCCGACGTCGGCGCTGCGCGCGGCGGCGATCGGGGTGGCCCAGGTGCCCTCGCTGACGCCCCACAGCCCGATCCGGGTGCGGTCCACGTCCGGACGCTGGCGCAGGTGGCGCACCATGCGCAGGATGTCGTCGGCGAGCAGCCCGAAGTCACGGGTGCCGAAGGAGTAGCCCACCGACCGCTTGTCATAGCCGAGCGCGATGACGCCCGCCTTGGCCAGCCACTCGGCCTGGGCGGCGAACTCACGCCGGTCGGCCGAGCCCGACCCGTGCACGAAGACGACGGCCGGATGCGGCCCGGGCGTCATCGGCGCCCAGATGATCGCCTGGGCCGTCGTGCCCTGCAGCGGGATCGTGACCTGCTCGGTGGTGATCGGGCCCTTGCTCGCCACCGGGGCCCGCTCGCTCGCAGGCTGCGGGGGCAGTGAGCTGAACGCGGCGTCGGCCTTGAGCGGAGGCGGGTCGAAGGACGGCGGCAGCGCGTAACCGACCGTGGCGAGCACGACCAGTACCAGACCGGCGGCCACGCTCAGCGTGCCTCGACCGACGCGCACCTGTACCGCTCCCCGAATCGGGGCCAGAGACGGCCCAATGTCGTTAATGTTCCCTCCGATCTTTCAGCGTACTCGGCAAAGAAACCGCCCGTCGCCGGTGCGTGTTCGGCCTGATTCGTCGCAGGAAACTGTTAGCGTCCTGCGACATGCGCGTGCTGCACACCTCCGACTGGCACCTCGGCCGCTCCTTCCACCGCGAGAGCCTGCTCGCCGCACAGGCCGCGTTCGTGGATCACCTGGTCGAGACCGTTCGCAGCGAGCGGATCGACGTCGTGGCGGTGGCCGGTGACATCTACGACCGCGCGCTGCCGCCCGTGGACGCGGTGGCGCTGTGCAACGAGGCGCTGCACCGGCTGGCGGGCGCGGGCGCGCGGGTGATCATGATCAGCGGCAACCACGACTCGCCGCGGCGGCTGGGCTTCGGGGCCGGGCTGATCGACGCGGGCGGCGTCCACCTGCGCACCGACCCGGCCGCGGTGGGCACCCCCGTGCTGGTGGACGGCGTGGCCTTCTACGGCATCCCCTACCTGGAGCCGGAGATGGTACGCGGGCCATGGGACCTGGCCGCCCGCAGCCACGACGCGGCCATCCGGCACGCCATGTCACTGATCAAGGCCGACGCCGCGGGCCGCGCCGGGCCCTCGGTGGTCCTCGCGCACGCCTTCGTGACCGGCGGCGAGGCCAGCGAGAGCGAACGGGACATCAGGGTCGGCGGCGTCGCCAACGTCCCGCTGGACGCCTTCGACGGCGTCGGATACGTCGCGCTCGGCCACCTGCACGGCCGCCAGCGGATGAGCGAGACGGTCCGCTACTCCGGCTCCCCGATCGCCTACTCCTTCTCCGAGGAGCGCCACACCAAGGGCTCGTGGCTGGTCACCCTGGGGGAGGGCGGGATGGAGACGGCGGAGTTCGTGCCCGCCCCGGTGCCGCGGCCGATCGCCCGGGTGAGCGGCCGCCTGGACGACCTGCTGACCTCCCCGCGCCACTCCGGTCTCGAAGACCACTGGCTGGCCGTGGTGCTCACCGACCCGGTACGCCCCAAGGGCGCGATGGAACGCCTGCGGCAGCGCTTCCCGCACACCCTCACCCTGGCCTTCCAGCCGGAGGGCGGCGGCGAGCGCCCGGTCGCGCGGCGTACGGCGGCCGGGCGGCCGGAGATCGACGTGGCCCTCGACTTCGTCCGCGAGGTGCGCGGCGAACCGGCCGACGACGCCGAACGCGACCTGCTCCGGCAGGCCGTCGAGGCGTGCCGGATCAAGGAGGCGGCGGCGTAGATGCGGCTGCACCGCCTCACCATCACCGCCTTCGGCTCGTTCCCCGGCACCGAGACCGTCGACTTCGACGCCCTCGGCGAAGCCGGGCTGTTCCTGATCCACGGGCCGACCGGCGCGGGCAAGACCACCGTGCTCGACGCGGTGTGCTACGCCCTTTACGGACAGGTACCGGGTCAGCGCAACGACGCGCGGAGCCTGCGCTGCGACCACGCGCCGCCCGGCCGGGGGCCGAAGGTCGAGCTGGAGGCCACCGTACGCGGACGCCGGCTGCGGCTGACCCGCTCACCGTCCTGGCAGCGCCCCAAGCAGCGCGGCGAGGGCATGGTGGAGGAGAAGGCCAAGGTCCTGCTTGAGGAGCTTTCCCCGCAGGGGGAGTGGACTTTCCTGTCCGGCCGCATCGACGAGGCGGGCGACCTGGTCGGCGGCCTGCTGGGGATGAACGCGGCGCAGTTCCAGCAGGTGGCGATGCTGCCCCAGGGGGAGTTCGCGAAGTTCCTGCGCGCCGACGGTGAGCTGCGGCACGCGCTGCTGGAGCGGCTGTTCTCGGTCAAGGTCTTCGGCCAGGTGGAGAAGTGGCTGGCCGACCACCGTACGCGGACCTGGCGTGACCAGGAGGAGCTGGCCAAGGGCGTGGCCTCGGTGGCCGACCGGATGCGCGGCGCGGCCGGTGACGGGCTGCTCGAAGAGGTGCCCGACGACGATGACGATCAGGAGGCGTGGGCGCGGTCCCTGCTGGACGCCGCCGGACGGCGGGCCGCCCAGGAGGAGACGGCGGCGGCGATGAGCGGGTCCGCCCTGCGCGCGGCCCGCGACGAACTCGACGCCGGGCGGGCCCTGGCCGACCGCAAGCGCCGCCACGCCGAGGCGCTGGCCCGGCAGGCGCACCTGGACGCCGCCGCCGAAGAGCGCGCCGACCTCGACGTCCTGCTCGCCGACGCGGCCCGCGCCGGGCGGGTGCTGCCGCTGCTCCAGCGCGCCGAGCAGCGCGCCGAGGCCGAGACCAAGGCCGCGCTGCTGGCCGCCGAGTCGATGTCGCGGGTGCTGCCGCTGTGCCCGGCGGGCGACGACGACCTCGCCGCGCTGGAACGCGAGCGGCGGGACGAGATCGCCCGGCTCGGCGGCCTGCGCGCCGAGGAGGAGCGCAGGGCCGCGCTGCTGGGCGAGATCGGGGAGATCGACGCGGACCTGATCCGGCTCGCCGGCCGCGAGGCGGCGACGACGGAGCTGCTGGCCGCACTGCCGGACAGGCTCCGCGAGGCCGAGCGGCGGCACACCGCCGCCCGCCAGGCCGAGGCCGCCCTGCCCGCCGCCGAACAGGCCCACGAGGCCGCCACCCGCACCCGCGCCGCCGTCCACCGCCGCGACACCCTCACGACCGCCCTCCTAACCGCCACCACCACCCTCCACTCGTCCCTGACCACCCTTCCCCGCCCACCCCTCCCTCCCGAGGCCACCCTGTCCGCGCCGTACGGCGGCCTGCCGGCCGGTGCCTCCCGCACCCCGCAGGATGGGGAGGCGCCCAGGGCGTTGCGCGAGCGGTTGCTGGGGTGGGAGCGGGCCGTACGCGATGAGCTGGCCGGGCTTGAGGCGCTGCGCGGCGACGAGGCGCGCGTCCGTGAGCTGGGCGAGGAGATCGGCGCGCTGGCCGCCGGGTACGAGGAGCTGACGCAGCGCGAGGCCGCGGCCCGCGCCGCGCTCGCCGACCTCCCCGTACGGCTGGCCGAGGCCACCGCCCGCCTCGACGACCTGCGCGCGCGTACCGCCGCAGTCCCCGCCGCCGAGGCCGCCCGTGACGCGGCCCGCCACCTGCTGGAGGCGGCGGAGCTGCGCGACTCTCTCGTCCCCGAGGCCGAGGCCGCCGAACACGCCCGGCTGGCGGCCACCGACACCGCCCAGGACCTCCGCGAACACCTGCTCACCGCCCGCCAGGCCAGGATCGACGGCATGGCCGCCGAACTCGCCCGCACGCTCGTCCCCGGCGAGCCGTGCGCGGTGTGCGGCTCCACGGACCACCCCCGGCCCGCCGAAGAGCAGGCGTTCGCCCCCGAGGAGGAGGCCGAGGCCGAACTCCGCCACCAGGATGCCCAAGAGGCCAGGCAGGCCGCCGAGAGCCACGCCGCCGTGCTCGCCGACCGCCTCAGGGAGGCCACCGACCGCGCGGCCGACGCCACCGCGGCAGAGGCCGCCGCCACCCTGGCCGATGCCGAACTACGGCTCGCCGAGCTGGCCGGGGCCGCCGAGCACGAGTCCGCCCTGGCAGAGGAGGCCGCCCGCGCGCAGGCCGATCTCGAAGAGGCCCGGGAGCGCGCCGCCGAGTCGGCCGGCGCCATCGCCGAGGCCGCCGCCGCCCTCGCCGGGGCGCGGTCCGAGCTGGAACGGCTCACCGCCCGCCTGGAGTCCGCCCGTGGCGAGGACGTCTCGCTGCCCGAGCGCCGCGACCGGCTGACCGCCGAGGCCGCGCTGCTGTCCGATGCCGCCGAAGCCGCCGGACGGGTCGCCGAGCTGATCGTGACGCTCGCGGAGGCCCGCGCCGCCGTACCGGACCCGGAGCTGACCGCCGAGGCCGCAGAGGAGGCGGTACGCGCCGCCGAGGCCGAACCCTCCCGGCTGCGGGCGCTGGCCGCCGACGCCGCCGAGGCGGGCGCGCTCGCGGAGCGACTGGCCGCGCAGCGTACCGCGGCCGAAGAGGAGGGCAGGCGGACCGCCGGAGAGCTGGCCGCCGCCCGCGCCCGCCGCGACCGGTCCACCGCCGAGGCCGACCGGCTCGGCGCGCTGATCGACGAGGCCAGGGGCGAGGACCCCAGCCTGGCCGCCCGGCTGGACCGGCTGGCCGCCGAGGCCGCGCTGCTGCGCGACGCCGCCGAGGCGGCCGGGCTCGCCCGCACCGCCGCGACCGAGGCCGCCGCCGCGCGCGCCGAGGCGGGGGAGGCGGCGGCGGAGGCGGGGTTCGGCGGCCTTGAGGAGGTACGCGCCGCCGTACGCCCGGCCGCCGAGCTGGAAGAACTCACCGAGCGGCTGCGCGCGCTGGACGCCGAATCGGCCGCGGTGGCGGCGCTGCTGGCCGACCCGGAGCTGCGCGCGGCGGCCGAGGCGCCCGACCCCGACCTGCCCGCCCTGACCGAACGCCACGACGCCGCCGAACGCGTCCACGCCGCCTGCTCCTCACGCCGCGACCAGGCCCGCGACCGGCACGACCGGCTCACCGCCATGGCCGCCGAGCTGACCGGGAGCCTGGCCCTCTGGCGGCCCGCCCGCGAACGCCACCGGCTCGCCCGGCGGCTGGCGGAGCTGACCGGCGGCACGTCCGCCGACAACACGCTCGACATGCGCCTGTCGTCGTACGTGCTCGGTGAGCGGCTGCGTCAGGTCGTGGACGCCGCCAACGAGCGCCTGGACCACATGTCGGGCGGGCGCTACCTGCTGCAGTACGACGTGCGCAAGACCGCGGGCAGCCGCAAGCGCTCCGGCGGTGGGCTGGGCCTGCGCATCCTGGACGGCTGGACCGGCGTGGACCGCGACCCCGCCACCCTGTCCGGCGGCGAGAGCTTCGTGACCTCCCTCGCCCTGGCCCTCGGCCTCGCCGACGTGGTCAGCGCCGAGGCGGGCGGCGCGGAGATCGGCACCCTCTTCGTGGACGAGGGCTTCGGCACCCTCGACGACGACACCCTGGACGGTGTCCTGGACATCCTCGACGGCCTGCGCGACGGCGGCCGGGCGGTCGGTCTCGTCAGCCACGTGGCCGAACTCCGCACCCGCATCCCCACCCAACTGGTGGTCACCAAGTCCCGCACCGGCTCCAGACTGACCCCCATCACCACCTGATCCGCCATCAGGAGGGGGCAGGGGCGGGGTGGCGGGACTCGGTGACGTAGGCGGCGAGTTCGCGGACGCGCTCGGCGTGCTGGTCGTGGCCCACGATCACCGGGGGCTCGTTGTACGGCATGGCGTCGGAGGAGCGGCGCAGCTTGATGTACTGGCCGCAGGCGTCGATGGCGTACGGCTCCATGTCGTCCTGGAGTGCGCCGATGACGGTGATGCCGTACGTCTCGCCGATCCGCCGGAACAGCGCCACGGCCTCCCTGCGGTGCTCCTTGCCCAGGTTGCGCCCCAGCTCGTCGAGGACCAGGCACAGGTGCCCGCCGCCGGAGGAGGCGATGGCCGCCGCGCAGACCAGCTTGACGGCCTTCTCGTCCATCAGCGCGGTGTTGGCCCTGCGGTTGTACGGGACGAACCCCTGACCCTC
Source organism: Spongiactinospora rosea (assembly GCF_003315795.1). Taxonomy (GTDB): domain Bacteria; phylum Actinomycetota; class Actinomycetes; order Streptosporangiales; family Streptosporangiaceae; genus Spongiactinospora; species Spongiactinospora rosea. The sequence goes on along the minus strand of NZ_QMEY01000004.1, from coordinate 52,530 downwards.
GCCGCGCCGCCACTTCGGCACGACCTTCCAGGCCCACCGCTGCTCGGGATCGGCGGGCGCGGGCGGCACCGGGAACTCGATGGTCGCCCCGTAGCCGCCGTAGGCCAGGTCGAGCCGCTCGAACTCCTCCGCCACCCGGGTCAGCCGCGCCTTGATCGCCGCGGTCAGCGCCGCCCGGTGCACGGCGGTGGAGCGGGCCGCCTCCTCCGCGCCGGTGTCGGCGGCGGCCAGGTCGCGCTGCCGGGTGGCGAGTTGGGACTCGATCTGCCGGCGCTGGTGGCGTTCGTACTCCTCCTGGCCGCGCAGATAGGACGACAGGGCCGTGCACACGCCGGGGAAGGTGGCCTGCTCGCGCGTCGTTCGCCCGGCGCCCGGCTCGGTGCGTTCGCGGATGAGGAACCGCAGCTCCTCCGGCATCTCCTCGTCCTCGCCGGGGAAGGTGTCGCGCAGCGCGCGGTCCAGGTGCCGCTCCGCGGCCCGCCACCACTCCTCCGCGGTGAGCGGGCGTTCCTCCTCGCCGAGCGCGGCGAGCCATTCGGTGGCGCTCTCCGCCTCACCCCCGAACGCCCTGACCAGCTCGGCCAGGCCGAGCGCGGCCCGCTCCGCGCCGACCCGCTGCTGCTCGGCGCGGGCCTGGGCCAGCTCGCCGTCGTGCCGGGCGCGGCGGCCCTCCAGGCGTTCGATCTCCATGTCGCGGGTGCGGGCCCGGAAGTCGAGCGCGCCGACCTCGCGGTCGGCCGCGGCGACCTTGGGGGCCAGCTCGGCGAGCGCGGCGGTCAGCTCGGTCAGGCGCTCGCGGCGCTCGGCGAGCCGGCGTTCGATCTCGGCCAGCCGGTCGGCCGCCCGCGCGCCCTCCAGCCGGCGCGCCGCCTCGGCCACGCCGTCCTCGCAGGCGCGGACCAGCGCGGCGGCCTCCTCCTGCGCGTCGCGGGCGCGGTTCAGGCGCTGCTCGGCGGCCTTGATCCGCGCCTCCCTGCCGGTCGCCACCGCCTCGAAGGCCCCGACGACGGTCACGCCCGCCGCGCTCACCAGCACCGAACCGGGCAGCCCGGCCAGCGCCGCGGCGGCGGAGTCGAGATCGGCCGCGTCGACCAGCACGGCGTGCTCGTGCGGCCAGCCGCGCAGGGCGCGGGTCTCGGCGTGGTCGCGGGCCTGCTCGGCCACGTCGATCGCGTCGAGCAGGCCGCTGGCCGCGACCCCGCGCTCGGCCAGCGCGCGCAACTGCGCCGCCGCCGGGCCGCCCTCGGCGTCGTCGAGCGCCGCGGACGCGCCGGAGACCTCCTGGTCGGCCACACCGAGCGCCTTCAGCGCCAGGTTGAGCCGCTGCCTGGCCGCCGCGACCTCCGCCTCGGCGGCGGCCACCGCGCGTCCGTCGGCGAGCCTGCGCAACTCCTCCAGCGCCGGGATCTGCCCGCGCAGCTCGTCCGCGGAGTTCTCCGCGACGGCGCGGTCGGCGGTGAGGGACGCCGCCCTGGCCTGCGCCTCCGCCAGCTCCCTGCGCGCCTCGGCGAGCCGCCGGTCCAGGGTGTCGTCCTTCAGGGTGGCGATCTCGGCCTTCACCTCGGCCATGGCCGAGGCCGCGGCCTGCTCCGCCGCCTCGTGCCGGGACAGCTCGGCGGCGAGCGCGGTGTCACGGGCGGCGGTGTCGGCGACCCGGCGGGCGAGTCTGCCCTTCCAGGAGCGCAGCGCGTCGGCCAGGCGGACGCGCGCCTCGTCACGCCGGTCGAAGGTGTCGATCAGGGTGCGCGACTCGGCCTGGAACTCCTGCAGCCGCGCGGCGGCCTGGGCGGCGCGCACGCGTCTGGCGTGCTCGTCGCGCCTGGCCTCGCGCTCCTGGTCCAGCTCGGCGTCCAGGCCGGTCAGCGCGGCCACGGCCTCGAAGATGCGCTCGGGGGAGATCTCGTTGAGCGGCTGGGACAGCAGGTTGGTGGCGACCTTGCTGCGCACGGACGTGGACAGGAACGACACGCAGCGCACCCGGTCGCCGTAGAGGACCTTGGTGAGGTCGCGGGCCACCACGTCGCGGCGGCCCGCCGAGCGGGGCAGGGTCAGCCACATCTCGTCGGCCCTGGCCACCCGCTCGGCCTCGGAGGCCGCGGCGGCCAGGTAGACCCCGCCGGTCCAGCGGATCTCCAGGTGCGGGGCCTCCTGGTTGACCCGCAGCCACACCGTGACCGGGCCCTCCTGCCCGCCCGAGGGCGTGTCGAAAACGCCGACGATGTAGCCGTGGTCGGCGCTGGCCCACTGCCTGCCGCCGCCACCGGTGGCCAGCTCGGCGTTGAACAGCAGCTCGGAGACCGCCTTGGCGCCGGACGCGAAACGCCACTGCTCGTCGCCGAGCAGCGCGGTGATCGCGGCGATGAAGGACGACTTGCCCGCGCCGTTGGAGTCCTTCGGCCCGGCGCCGGCGACGACGATGAGCGTGCCGGGCACGGTCGGCACCGGGTGCGTGGAAAGCCGCGAGATGTTGACCGCCTGCACGGCGATCAGCACCCTGTCGCCGACGAGGTTTTCTACCCGTGTCACCGCTCGTCTCTCTTCCGCGCATGGTCGGCGTGGTCTTGGGGCGCTGATGGGCCGCCGGCGGGCCTGCGCTTGGCGCGGACGGCCGCCGCCAGCGGGGTGTTGGGCCCGGCGGCCAGGATCAGCTCCTCCTGCAGGCGCTTCCTGGCGGCCGGTGTGAGCCGGTGGAACTGCGGCCCCGGTACGTAGCCTCCGGCCTCCTCGCCCGCCTTGACCTGGGTCAGCAGCCCGGCCTGGCGCAGCGTGCGCAGGGCCGTGTCCAGCTCGCCGATCGGCAGCTGGGTGTGGCGGCGCAGCTCCTCTGCGGGGGCCGGGTGCGGAGACATCCAGGTGTCCTCGCCGAGCAGGCCCTCGGCGCGGGGGATCGCGACCGAGTGGACGAGCACCAGGACGAGCACCGCGCGCTCGGCCTCGCCCAGCGTGGTGCCCGCCGTGGCGGCGGCGGCCTCGTCGTAGCCGGAGGTCCAGCGTTCGCGGGCCTGGATCAGCACCCGGCCGCGCCGCGCGAGCATCTCCGCCAGCGTGCGCCGCAGCGCGGGGTCGCGCAGCGCGGCGAAGCGTACCTCCTGGACCGGCTCGGCGGCGTGCTCGACCGCCATGAAGGCGGCCACCAGCTCGGCCCGCCGCCGCTCGTCGAACGCGCCGAGCAGGTCATCGTCCAGCGGCTCGCCCGCGACCACGGCCGATCGCTCGCCCGGCGGCGGCTCGGCCAGCGGCAGGGCCGTCACGGTGTCGGCGGGATCGGGGAGGCGGCCCATCAGCTCGCGGAGCTGGGCGTGCGACTCGGCGGCCCAGGTGGCGCAGCGCGGGCCCAGGTGTACCTCGCCGTCGGCGAGCACGATCCACGCCGAGTCGTGCAACCGGCGCAGCGCCCCGATGGCCCAGTTGCGCATCAGGTCGTCGGTACGCCCGATCAGCGCCCGGTAGGCGGAAAGGACGGTCTCCACCGGCGCGGGCTCGCCGGGCCACGGGTCGGCGGCGAGGTCGGTCCAGCAGCACTTCAGGCAGGCCGCCAGCACCCGCCTGGCCTCCCCGGACCGCTCCGCCGAGATCGGGGCGACCTGGTATTCGAGCAACAGCGACGGACTCGCCCCATCCGGCCACACCGGCACCGCCACCTCGGTGCCCTCCCCCCGCGCCAGCCGCGCCATCCCGGCCGCCGCACCCTCCCCAGGAGCCAAAACCAGCGGCCCGGTGGCCCGCGCCCTGGCATGCGCCGCGGCATCCCTGGCAAAGCCATCGGCCACCGGGGGATGCGGGTCAGTGGTCGGCACGGCCGGTCCTTTCCCGGGGCAGCCCGAGCGGTCTTGTGGGCGGGGTGGCGCTCCGTGCGGCGTACGGCCTGGTCACGGGGTCGCGCGGGTCAGTGGTCGGCACGGCCGGTCCTCCCGATGCGCGCCCCGGCCGCCCGGGATCGCGGGTCAGGCGTCGTCATGGCCGGTCCTTTCCAGGTGGCCGTGGGAGAGCCAGGCGGGCTCCGCGCCTGGAGCCGCGGTCAGGGCGCCGGACCAGTGCAGGCGGTAGGGGAGCTCGGGGTTGAGGTCGGCGGCGGCGAGGTCGGCGAGCAGGCGGCGGGCCGAGACCCACTCGCCGGAGTGGGCGAGCAGGTCTTGGACGGGGACCGAGTCGCGCCCGGCCAGCGCCTCCTCGGCGACCTCGGCCAGCCGGCGCAGCGCCCCGGCGGTGCCGCCGTCGAGGGAGTCGGCGGGCCCGTCGTCGGGCAGCGCGGAGCGGGGCGGCGTGGGCGCGACCGGCGCCGGGCGCGGGGCCTCGTCGACCGCGTGGACGATCTCGGCGGGATCGTGCCAGGGCGCGGGCGCGTCGAAGACGAACCCGTCGAGCACCGCGGCCAGCCGCTCCTTGGACGCGGTCTGGGTGAAGGTCCGCCACGTCTCCGACGGCAGCAGGGTGAGGTTGCGGGTGGTGCCCGCCGAGTCGGCGAGCCGCCCCGCCGCGCGGCGGGAGGCGTCGCTGTAGGCGTAGATCGCCGCGCGCAGCTCGGTGCAGGTGCGGTCGAGCTGCGGCCAGCGGGTGAGGATCGTGCCGTGCAGCCCCTGCGCGCGCCGCGCGATCTCCTCGGTGCCCCACAGCTTGGGGGCCTGCTCGCGCAGCTCCTCGATGGTGCCCGCGCTGAGCGTGATCAGCTCAAGCGCCCACAGCCGGAACGCCCGCGCCAGGTTGCCCGCGCTCTCGGCCGCCTGCTCCATGGTCGTGCGCGGGTCGGCGACGTTGAGGTCTTCCAGCGCCAGCAGCCGGTGCATCTCGGACTGGCCGCCGTCGTCCATCATCCGGCGGATGAACATCAGCCCCACCACGCTGGTGAACGACGCGCGGTAGCGGAGCTGGTTGGGCTTGGGGAAGACCTCGCGGATCGCGCCGAGCCCCTTCAGCACCCGCAGCCGGTTGTCCAGCAGGTCGGGGGGATGCGCGCGGCAGGCGTAACGCATCTGCTCGTGGGTCAGCCAGTCCTCGCCCGCCTCGGCGAAGGCCGCGAACAGCGTCTCGGCGATGTCGACGAGCGCCGGATCGTCCACGACCGCGCCGCTGTCCCTGGCGAGCGCCGCGAACATGCGGCGGTAGGTCGCGAGGACGGCCTCCTCGCTGAGGGCGGCGTCCAGCGTGATCTCGTGGTCGGTCTCGGGCACGCGCACTACGGTACGGCTTGCGGCCGACAAACCTGGACCGCGCGAATCGCCGCCCTCGGGGAACCGGGCGGAAAACATCAGCAATGGTTGGAACGTCGAGGTCGGCCGGTGACGCTGCGCTAGGGTGACGTTCGGTAAATCGGGGGCAAAGCACGGGTTATCTGGCGCACGGGGTGAACAGGGTGAAGATCGCCAGGCCGCGTGGTGACCGCGCCACCGCGGTCGTCGCAGCGGCTATCGTCGGCGCGCTGGTCGTGGCGGCGGCCGTCTTCGGCGTGGGGGTGTCCAGCGCCAACCCCCGGCTCGCCGACGTGGGCGCGTGGCTGTGGAGCAAGGCCAGGGGCACCGTCGTCCACGCCAACGGCCTGTCCGGCGAGGTGGACGGCCGGATCACCCCGTCCGGTTCGCAGGGCAGGCGGCTCGACGTCGTCCAGGACGGCTCCACGGTGCTGCTGGTGGACCAGGAGACCGGCGTGGTCAGCCGGATCGAGCCGAGCCTGCTGAAGGTGACCCAGACCCGCGACTTCGAGACCGCCGGGCTCCAGTTCGTCGTGTCCGGCACGTCGGCGTACGCGGTCGATCCGGAGGGCACCGTGCGCCGCATCGACCCGGCCACGCTCAACGCGGTGGGTTCTCCGATCGCGCTGCCCCGCCCGCTCGGCGCGGCGGGGATCGACGGGGGCGGCAAACTGTGGGTCCCCGTCCCGGCCACCGGCGAGGTCGTGCCCGTGCAGGGCGGCGTCAAGGGCGTCCCGGTGAAGGTCGGCGAGGCGGGCGACCCGCTGTCCCTGACCATCGCGGGCGGCCTGCCCGTGGTCACCAACACCCGCTCCGCGAGCGCCGTCGTGATCGGCGAGGACGGCGGCACCGGCCGGATCGGGCTGCCCAGGGAGGTCGCCGCGCAGGAGGAGCCGGTACTCGGCCCCAACTCCACCGACGGCCCGCTCGCGCCCATCCTCGTGCCCGGCCCGGACGGGCTGCTGATCGTCATCGACACCGACTCCAGGGCCCCGCAGAGCGTCAAGCTGTCCACCGTCGCCGCCCCCGAGGCCCTGGGCGTCCCCCAGGTGCTCGGCACCCGGATCTACATCCCGAACAAGGAGACCGGCGGCCTGGTCGTGTGGGACAGCGCGACCGGCGGCGCGCCGGGCGAGGTCGCGGTGGCCGGTCGCCCCGGCGACGTGGACGTGTTCGTCAAGGACGGCCAGCTCTGGGCGAACGACGAGCACGGCGACCGCGCGGTCGTGATCGACGTGGACGGACGCAGGCACGAGATCGACAAGAACGACCAGGACGTGCCCGGCCCGACGCGTACCGCCAAACCGATGCCCACGATCAAGCCACGCCCGACCGGTGAGCCCGACCCGACCACGCCGCCGACCCAGGCCCCCATCGAGGAGGAGCCGGAAGAGCCGGACCCCGAGCCCACCAGGAAGCGGACCCCCACCCCCACCCCCGAACAGAGCGAGGCGCCGACACCGACGCCCACCCCGTCGCCCAAGGCCCCCGGCGCTCCGGGCACGGTCAGCGCCCGGCCCGGTCCCGGCAAGGTCGATGTGACGTTCTCGCCGTCCGACGGTGGCGAGGTACGTCATTACACGGTGGAGGTCTCCCCGTCCGGCGGCGAGATCAGCCCGCAGCGGGTGGACGGGAACGGCCCCTACCAGTTCGAGTTCAGGGGCGGCGACTGCGACAAGGACTACAGCTTCACCGTGGTCGCCCACTGGGAGGGCGGCGAGGTCCGCTCGCAGCCCAGCGCCGGGGCCAAGCCCTGCGTCGCGCCGGGCAAGCCCGGCGGGTTCACCGCGAAGCCCAAGAACAAGGGCGCCGACCTGAGCTGGAGCGCCCCGGAGAACGCCGGAAGCGACACCACCTACACGCTGTCGGGGGCGGCGGAGAAGAACGGGATCGAGGGCACCTCGTTCAGCGTGGACGGGCTGAAGAACGCGGCCAAGCACGAGTTCACCCTCAAGGCGCGCAACGCGGCGGGGGAGGGCGAGGGCTCGGTGTCCACCTCGGTGGACCTCGCCTATCCGACGCAGTCCTACAAGAACGCCAACAACGGGACGACCGACTCCCTCATCCAGTGCGGCCCCCAGGGCGGCTGCGAGGTGGGCAGGATCCCGAAGGGCGAGTACCGGTCGCTCACCGTGATCTGCCAGGTCAAGGGCAAGACGATCACCGACAACGAGCAGGGCGGCACCAGTGACGTCTGGGACCGCATCGAATGGAACGGCGGCGTCGCCTACATCAGCGACACACTGATGGCCACGCCCAAGGGCGGGTTCCCTGCCGCTCCGCTGTTCCAGTGCGATGACTGAGAAGGGGGCGACTCAGTGAGCGATCAGCAGTACGGACGGCCGCCGGTTCACGGGGAGGGCGGTCACCGGGAGCAGGAGACGTCCTACGGGACGTACGACCTGCCGGGCCACACGCCCGGCCCGCCGTACCACGGGGGAGCGGCGGGCCACCAGGACCACCTCGGCGAGCAGCAGTCCTACCCGCGGCACGCCAACGGCCAGGCGGGCTACGGGGCCGGGTACGGGTCGTACGGCGGCCAGGACCCGGCCCCCGGCCACACCGCCTCCCACGGCGGTCACCGGGCCGCCCCGGCGCACAACGGGACCGGGTACCCCGGGCAAACAGGACAACTCGAACAGAGTGGACCCCAGAACGAGGCGGCCGCGCTGGCCGGGCAGTTCGCGCAGCGCTTCAACCTGCTCGCCGAGAACATCGAGCGCATCATCCGCGGCAAGCGCGAAGCCGTCGAACTGGCCCTGATCTGCCTCTTCTCCGAAGGCCACCTGCTGATCGAGGACGTACCGGGCACCGGCAAGACCACCCTCGCCCGCGCCATCGCGGCCAGCGTGGAAGCCACCTGGCGGCGCATCCAGTTCACCCCGGACCTGCTGCCCTCCGACATCACCGGCGTGTCGATCTTCAACCAGGCGTCCAGGACGTTCGAGTTCCACCAGGGCCCGGTGTTCGCCAACATCGTGCTCGGCGACGAGATCAACCGCGCCTCGCCCAAGACCCAGTCGGCGCTGCTGGAGGTCATGGAGGAGCGCCGGGTGACCGTCGACTCCGAACCCCATCCGGTGCCCCGCCCGTTCCTGGTCGTCGCCACCCAGAACCCGGTGGACATGGACGGCACCTACCCGCTGCCGGAGGCGCAGCTCGACCGGTTCCTGATGCGGATCTCCGTGGGCTACCCCGACCCCGCGGCCGAGGTCCAGATGCTCAAGGGGATGCCGACCGGGCCCCAGGTGGAGCGGCTGCCGGTGGTGGCCCGGGCCTCGGACGTGGCCGGAATGATCGACTTCGCGACGCGCATCCACGTGGCCGACCCGATCTACGACTACGTGGTCGGCGTGGTCGCCGCGACGCGTACCTCGCCGGAGATCCGGCTGGGCGCGAGCCCGCGCGCCAGCCTGGCGCTGCTGCGCGCGGCGAGGGTGCGGGCCGCCGCGGCCGGGCGGCACTACGTGGTGCCCGAGGACGTCAAGGCGCTGGCCGCGCCGGTGCTCGCGCACCGCCTGGTGCTCACCCCGGAGGCGGAGCTGCGCGAGCGCACGGCGGGCGCCCTGGTGGGGGAGATCCTGGCCGGGACGCCGGTGCCGCAGGCGCTCGCCGGGGTGTAGGCGCATGCTCACCCCGCTGGGCCGGGGCGCCGCGGCGGGGGCCGTGGTCCTGTACGCCGCCGCGTTCCCGCTCGGCTACCCGGAGCTGGCCGTGCTGGCCTGCGGGGCGGTGCTGGCGCTCGGCGCGGCGCTGCTGTGGACCGCGCCGCGTACCAGGCTCGGCGTGCACAGGGAGATCACGCCGCTGAAGGTGCCGAGGGGCGAGGCGGCCGTCGCCGTGCTGCACATCCACAACCAGGGCCGATGGACCCTGCGCGGCCTGCGCGCCCGCGACCGCTTCGGCGGTACCGAACGCGGCGTGGACGTTCCCGGCATCGCCAGGGCGACCACCCGTTCGGTGAGCTATCCGCTGCCCACGCAGGCTAGGGGCGAGATCCCGGTCGGGCCGCTGCACCTGGTCCGCGCCGATCCGCTGGGGCTCACCCGCCGGGTCCGCCGGTACGGCGAGGCGGCCACGCTCCTGGTCCGGCCGCGCACGGTGGTCGTCCCCGTGCTGCCCTCCGGGCGCGCGCCCAACCTGGAAGGGCCGACCAGCGACAACGCGCCCGCCGGGACCGCGACCTTCCACACCTTGCGGGAGTACGTCGTCGGCGACGACCTGCGCCACGTCCACTGGCGGTCCAGCGCCCGCACCGGCACGCTGATGGTCCGCCGGCTCGTGGACGCCAGCCTGCCCGGCACTACGGTCGTGCTCGACACCCGCGAGGGCGCGTACGCGTCGGCGGAGCTGTTCGAGACCGCGGTGGACGCGGCGGCCTCGGTGGCGGTCGCGGCGGCGGGCGCGGGCTTCCCCGTCAAGGTCGTCACCGGGCGGGGCCTGCTGGCCGAGGTCAAGGGCGGGCCGCAGGACGCGGAGACCATCTTGGACCGGCTGGCCACCGTGACCCCGGGAGACTCCGGGGTGACCGAGGCGGTACGCCTGGCGCGCGGCGGCGGCGCGCTCGTGCTGGTGTCCGGCGACACCGCCCTGGCCGCGGACGGCGTGCCCCAGGCGTCGGCCGCCCGACGCCGCTTCGACCGCGTCGTACTGCTGCGCTGCACCGCCGGCCCCGCGCCCCGCCCGGCCACACCCCCCGGCGTCACCGTCCTCGACCTCACCACCCTGGACGAACTCCCCGCCACCTGGCGAGGAGCCACCCGATGACCCGCCCGGCCCACACCCGGCCCGGGGCGGCCCACGGCTCGCAGGGGAGGCTCGTAGTGCGGCGGGGGCTTGATCGGTCTGGCGCGGGCGGTATGGGCCGGGTGGTCCTTGGTTCGGTGGGGAGGCCCGTGGCGCGGCCGGGGGAGTTGGTGTCCGCCTTGTGGGGGGAGGGGGTGCGATGACCGGCTTGGGCTGGGTGGGTGTCGTCAGGCTCGCGGTGGCCGGGGTGGTGGCCGGGGTCGCGGGGTGGGGGTTCGCGCGGGTCTTCGACCCGGGGGACCTGCTGCCCGCCGTGCCCGTGGCGGCGGCGGGGCCGGTGCTGGTCGCGTTGCTGTGCGCGGGACGGCCGCTGTGGCTCGCCCTGCTGGCCGACCTGCTCCTGTGGCCGGTGGGCGCGGCGGTGTTCGTGTACGGCGAGGCGCAGCCCGCCGTGGCCGCCCGCGCCGTCACCGACCTGGCGAACTCCTGGCACGCCCTGCTCACGACGCTGCTGCCCGCCCCGGGCGAGCCCGCACTGATCATCCTCGTCTACACCCTCGTGTGGGCCGCCGCGCTGATCGGCGCCGAACTGGTGACGCGCACCAGGACCCGCGCCGCGCCCGGCCTGCCCGCCATCGCCGTGTTCGTGGCCGCGCTGCTGCTCGGCGTGGACGGGCCCGGCTCCAACCTCCCGGTCGCCGCCGCCGTGGCGGCGCTGGTGGCGGCGCTGTCCCTGCTCGCCGACGCCCGCCCGCCGCTGTGGGCGGCGGCCGGGGTGCCCGCGCTGGCCGCGCTCGCCGCCGTGGCGATGCTGCTCGGCCCGCTGCTGCCGGTGGCGGCCGAGCCGTACAACCCGCGCGCCGACGCCGTACCGCCGCAACCCGTCCGCTTCGACAGCGTCAGCCCGCTGGACCGGGTCTCCGCCTGGCTGCGGCGGCCGGAGACCGACCTGTTCACCGTCCGCTCCCAGACGCCGCTGAACTGGCGGCTCGCCGTGCTCGACCGCTACGACGGGGTCCGCTGGACGTCATCGGCGAAGTTCCGCCCGACCGGGGGGCGCGTGCCCGACGAGGAGCGGCAGGGCCGGTTCTACACCGTCCAGCAGACGTTCACCCTGGCCGGGCTGCGGGACCGCTGGCTGCCCGCCGCGCAGCGCCCGACGTGGGTCGCCGGTGCCCCCAAGGTCGCCGCCGACCCCGAAAGCGGCACGCTCGTGGCGACCGCGGACCCGAGGAAGGGCCTCACCTACCAGGTGACCTCGCGCATCGCCCGCCCCGAAGCGGCGGACCTGGACAATTCGGCCGCCACCGCCGACCCCGCCCTGCTCGACTTCCCCAAGGGACCGCAGCGCGCCGCGTTCGCCAGGCTGGCCCGGCAGGCGACCGGCGGCGCCGAACTGCCCTACCAGCAGGCCGAGGCCCTGGAGGCGTTCATGCGCTCGGCCGCCAAGTACGACATCACCGCGCCGCCCGGCCACTCGCTGCCCGGCCTGGACTACTTCCTGCGCCAGTCGCGCCGGGGCACTTCCGAGCAGTTCGCGTCCACGTACGCGCTGCTGGCGCGGACCATCGGCCTGCCCAGCAGGGTCGTGGTCGGCTTCCGCCCCGGCGAGCGCACGGACGGGACCTTCCACGTCCGCACCGGCGATGTCCTCGCCTGGGCGGAGGTGAAGTTCGACGGCGTGGGCTGGCTGGCCTTCGACCCGACTCCTCCGCGCAGCGGTTCCAAGGACCGCCACGACGTCGTGTCCGCCGTGGAGAAGGACCGCCAGCGGCTCAAGGAACAGCTGGGCAAGGCCACCGAGAACAAGCCGCGCCCCAAGACCGGCCCCGGCGACGGCGACGGGCGCGCCACCCCCGGCGGCGGCCCCGCCTGGTGGCTGATCGCCGTACTCGCAGCGGGCGCGCTCGCCGTCTGTTACGTCCTGCTGGCCGCCGCGCTGCCCTGGTGGCGGCGTCGCCGCAGGCGTACGACGGGCGACCCCGGCGCACGGGTCGCGGGCGCCTGGCGGCAGGCGTGCGACGACCTGGGGCTGTCGGCGGAGAGCGCGCTGACCGCCCAGGAGGTGACCGCGCGCGGCGGTGACGCGCACGGCGATGATCTGGTGTCGCATCTCACGCCATTGGCGCACATCTCGAACTATGTGCGATTCGCCCCGGAGCAGGTCGCCCACGAAGACGCGGAGGAGGCGTGGCGGCGCAGCGACGCCGTACATCGCCTGATCGTCAGGCGCACCCCTGCCGCCCGCAGGTTGCGCCGCCGGCTGCACCCACGCAGCCTGCGGCGATGAGCCGCAGGCGGAGAACGTCGGTGCCGGATGGCGTGCCTGATCGTCAGGCGCACCCCCGCCGCCCGCCGGCTGCACCCGCGCAGCCTGCGGCGATGAGCGGGGGCGGGAAACGTCGGTGCCGGATGGCATGCTTTTGGGCGTGAGCACGCGAGTGGTGAGCCCGAGGTTCGTCGGCAGGTCCGGCGAGCTGGCGGGCCTGACGCGTGCCCTCGGCCTCGCGCGCGAGGGCAGCGCCTCCACCATGCTGGTCGGCGGTGAGGCGGGGGTCGGCAAGACCCGCCTGATCCGCGAGTTCGCGGCCCGCGCGGGCGGCGATGTCCGGGTGCTGGTCGGCGGCTGCCTTGAGCTGGGCCACGACGGCCTGCCGTTCGCGCCCTTCGCGGCGGTGCTGCGCACGCTGACCCGCGACCTCGGCCGCGAGGCGATCGCCGCGCTGCTGCCGGGCGGCTCGGCCAGGGGGCTGGCCCGGCTGCTGCCGGAGTTCGGCGAGCCCGACGACGACGGCCCGCAGGCCCGCGCCCGGCTGTCGAGCACGTCCTCGGCCTGCTCGACCGGCTCGCCGAGCGCGAGCCGACCGTGCTGGTCATCGAAGACGCGCACTGGGCCGACGGCTCCACCCGCGACCTGCTCACCTTCCTGGTTCGCTACCAGCCCTCCGACGCCCGCATGCTGATCGTGGTGACCTACCGGGCCGACGAGATCCACCGCAAGCACCCGCTGCGCCCGATGCTCGCCGAGCTGGGCCGGATGGAGCGGGTGACCCGCATGGAGCTGCCCAGGCTCAGCCGCCGCGAGGTGATCCAGCAGGCCACAGGCATCCTCGACGGCGCGCCCGCGATGGCGGACATCGACCTGATCTATGCCCGCAGCGAGGGCAACCCGCTGTTCGTCGAGGCCCTGCTCGGCGGCGAGCGCGACGCCGTCCCCGACTCGCTGCGCGACCTGCTGCTGGCCAGCGTGGAGCGGCTGCCGGAGGAGACCCAGGAGCTGCTGCGGGTGGCCAGCGCCGGTGGGGCCAGGATCGAGCACGCCCTGCTCGCCGCCGTCGCCGGGCTGGGCGATCACGAGCTGTCCCAGGCGCTGCGGCCCGCCGTGGCGGGCAACGTCCTCACCGCCGACGCCGAGGGTTACGCCTTCCGCCACGCGCTGATCCACGAGGCCGTCCACGAGGACCTGCTGCCCGGCGAGCGCGCCCGGCTGCACACCCGGTTCGCCGAGGCCCTGGCCGCCCACCCCGGGCTGCTGCCCACCCCGCGCGGCGAGATCGAGCTGGCCTACCACTGGCACGAGGCGCACGACACCACCCAGGCGCTGGTCAGCGCCTGGCACGCGGCCGCCGCCGCGCGCCGGTCGGCCGCCTACATCGAGCAGTTCCGGATGCTGACCAGGGTGCTGGAGCTGTGGGACCGGGTGCCCGGCGCGGCCGGCCGGATCGGCGCCGACCACGTCGAGGTGCTCCGCCACGGCGCCACCGTGGCGCACCTGGCCGGTGAGTTCGAGCGGGCGCTGGCCATGGCCACCACGGCGCTCGGCGAGACCGACCCTGCGGCCGAGCCGCTGCGCGCCGCCCGCCTGCTGCGGTCCCGCGGCCTGGTCAAGTACGACCTGGGGCGGCCCGGCTACATCGACGACCTGCGCTCCGCCATGCTGCTGGTGCCCGCCGACCCGCCGACCAAGCTGCGCGGCCAGTTGATGGAGAACCTCAGCCGGATGATGTACGAGCCGAGCGACTGGGCGGAGAAGGAGGCCCAGGCGCTGGAGGCGATCGAGGCGGCCCACCTGGTCGGCGACGCCGCCACCGAGGCCGAGGCGATGACCACCGTCGCCTGGGTCCGCTGCCTGGACTACGACCTGGCGCCGCACATGCCGCTGTTCGACACCGCGAGGGAGCTGGCCGTGCGGTCCTCGGCCGTGTCCGCGGTCAACCGCAACGACATCTCCAAGTCCGACGCGCTGGAGGGCGCGGGCCGTCACGAGGAGGCCGCGCAGGTCGCGCGCCGCGGCATCGCGCACGCCGCGAGCGTCGGGCTGGCCCGCACCCAGGGCGCGTTCCTGTCCATCAACCTCGCCGAGCCGCTGGTGTCGCTGGGCCGGTGGGACGAGGCGCTGGAGGTGATCGAGCATGCCCTGGAGCTGGTTCCGCCGCCGCCGTTCCGGGCCAGCCTGATCGGCTACGCCGCCGACGTGTCCCTGGCCCGGGGGCGCCTCGACACCGCGGCGCGGCAGCTCGCCGAGATCCGTGACCTGCTGCGGCGTGGCACCTACCGGGCCCAGACCGTGCTGCCCAACCTCCGGCGCGAGATCGACCTGCTGGCCGCGCGGGGCCGGGTCGAGGAGGCCCGCGAGATCGCGGCGCGCGCGCTGCGCGAAGAAGACCTCACGGTCAGCCCCCGCTACTCCTGGCCGCTGCTGGTCGCGGTGGCCGGTCTCGGCGGGCCGCCGGTGCCCGGCCTGCACGAGTACGCCGGCACGATCGGCACCTCCGGAGACGTCCAGCACGCCCACGGCCTGGCCTTCGCCGCGCTCACCGCGGGGGAGCGCGGCCAGGCGGCCCTGGCCGCCTGGGACACGGCCGCCGCGGCCTGGGCGGCGCTCGGCCAGCCCTACCCCCGGGCCCGCGCCCTGTTCGAGGCCGCGTCGGCCGCCGTCGCCTGCGGCGAGCGCGACGCGGCGGCCGAGCGGCTGACCAAGGCGTCGGAGGCGGCCCTGCGGCTGGCCGCCGCGCCGCTGACCACCCGGATCGACACGCTGGCCCGCCGGGCGCGGATCGCCCTGGGCGGCGAGCCGGCGGCCGATGGCCCGCCGCTCGGCCTCACCGCCCGCGAGACCGGGGTGCTCCGCCTGGTCGCCGACGGCCTCAGCAACCGCGAGATCGGCGAGGAGCTGTTCATCTCGGTCAAGACCGTCAGCGTCCACGTCTCCAACATCTTGGCCAAGCTCGGGGCCGCCACCCGTGGCGAGGCCGCCGCCACCGCCCACCGCCTCGGCCTCTTCGCCCCCACTCCGTGAGAGGCGTCCGGCGTGGAGTTCTTCTGTCACCACCGCGACCGGCCCGGCTCAGCGGCGCTGCTCCGGGCGCCGGGCCCGGACGCGGCGCGCGACGTCCTGACGGCCGGCCGATACACCGGCGTGGAGGTCCACGACTGGGCGTTCGGCGGGCGCAGGTGACGAGTGGGGTGTGGCGTCGGTCAGTCGTACAGGTTGACGTAGACCTGCTGGATGGTGCCCGGGAAGTTGACCGCCGACGTCTCGCCCACTCCCACCCGTGGGCCCTCCACGGCCCACGGTCCGTTCCACGGGTTCACGTGCTGACCGTACGCGGTGACCGAGTGCGTGCCGGTGCCGCTCGTGCACTTGCTGTAGGCCCAGTATCCGCTCTGCCATCTACTGCAGTTTGTGGGGGCGGCCTGTGCGGGGGACGTGGAGACCATCAGTAGTGACGCGGTGAGCATGGCGGTGGCGGACGCGGCCACGAGCCGGTTTCTTGCCATGTGCGCTTCCTTCGGCTGCGAGGGGGGTCGAGCTTTCCTTTAGGAAACTTTCTTAAACAAAAAGAAGCGCGTCAAGCACGTCCTGCCGGCCGCCCTGTGTCCGAAAAGGGCGTCCCCGTTCAGCCGGATGAGGACTGGGGGCGCGCGCCGCGGATGCAGGCGGGCCGCGACCATGCGGTCGTCGACTCCTGGCCGATGCTGAGCGGGACGCCGACCACGAAGCAGTATCCCGAGCGGGGCCGCAGCCCCAGCACCCGCGTGGAGGTCGCGCCGCGTTCGAGCACGGTCGTCTGCTGGCCGTGGGCGGGCTCGCGCTGGAGCACCAGCGGATAGTCCCTGGCCGCGCCGGGCAGCGTCCAGCGCAGCGTGACCGTGGCCCCGCCGTCGGAGACGACCTTCAGCCGCCGGGGCGCGAGCGCCCTGACCGCCCCCGGATCGATCGCCTGCTCGGGCGCCTGAGTCGCGGCGGCCGACGAGGTCGCCGGGGTGGACGGGCCCTTGCCGGGCGTGCCGTCCTTCCCCGCCACGAACACCGCCACGCCGACCCCCGCCCCGGCCAGCGCCGCCGCCACCATGCCCACCGCCAGGTGCGTGCGCACCCTGGACTTGGGCGCGATGGCGAGCGTGGCCGAACGGGCAGAAGGGGCCGGAGCCGGGTCGCCGGGCTCGGCGGTCACCGGATCGCCGCCGATGATGTCGGTGACCGGCAGTCCCAGCTCCATCTGCAGCCGCTGGAGCCGTCCGGCCATGGCCCGGGCGGACGGGTATCGCTCCTGCGGCTCCTTGGCCATCGCCCGGTTGATCGCCTCGATCACCTGCGGCGGGACGTCGCCGCGCGGGATCGGCGGCGGCGGACGGCTCAGCACCCGCAGCATCAGCGGCGCGATCGAGGAGTCGGTCGGGCTGTGGAAGGCGGGCTGCCCGGCGAGCAGGTGGTAGAGGGTGGACCCCAGGGAGTAGATGTCGGAGGGCACGCTGTGCGGCTGGCCGCGCAGCACCTCGGGCGCGGCGTGCAGCGGGGTGAACGCGTGCGCGCTCGCCGACACCTCCGCCATGTCCACGACCCTGGCCACGCCGAAGTCGGCGATGGCGGGCTCGCCGTACTTGGAGATCAGGATGTTCTGGGGCTTGATGTCGCCGTGCAGCACGCCCGCCTCGTGCACGGCGGCGAGCGCGGCGGCCAGCTTCACCCCGGTGCGCAGCACGTCGGGCACCGGCAGCGGTCCCTCACGGGTCAGCCGGTCGCGCAGCGAGCCGCCCTCGAACAGCTCCATCGCGATGTACGGCCGCCCCGACCGGGTGGCCCCCGTGTCGAAGACGGTCACCACGTTCGGGTGCCCGGTCAGCCGCCCGGTGAGCTGCAACTCCCGCTGGAACCTGCGCAGCGTGCGCTGGTCCACCCGGTCCACCGACAGCAGCTTGAGCGCTACCTGGCGGTCCAGGCGCTCCTGGTAGGCGCGGTACACGACGGCGAAGCCGCCCTGCCCGACCTGCTCAAGAACGCGGTAACCCGGAGCCTCCTCCATCGGTTGCACCGCTTGTATCTCCCCCTGTGTCCCCGTTGGGCAGATCTTAGTCGGCAAACCACGTCTTAGTGGGGCGAAAGCGCACCGCTGATCAGGCGAACGTCAGCGGCAGCGGGACCAGCAGCGCCACCCCGCCGGCCAGCGAGGCGACCGCCACGAGCAGGAAGAACAGGATGTAGAAGCCGCCCGGCAGCACGGTCAGCCGGGCCAGCTGGTCGGCGTCGCTGTCGGGCGCGCGCCCCCTGCGCCGCTTGCGCTGCAGCTCCATGATCGGACGCACCCCGCCGAACAGCAGGAACCACACCGCCAGGTAGGCGCAGATGCCCTGCACCTCATCGGCCGCGAACCACGACAGCGCGAACACCGCGCCCCCGGTGACCACCAGCGACAGCACGCCGAACAGGTTGCGGATCAGCAGCAACATGCACGCGAGCAGCACCAGCACCGCCCACAGCAGCAGCGTCACACGGCCCTGCGAGATCAGCCACGCCCCGCCCAGCCCGAGCAGCGACGGCGCGACATAGCCCGCCAGAGCCGTCAGGATCATGCCCGGCCCGGTCGGCCTGCCCCGGGTCAGGGTCACCCCCGAGGTGTCGGAGTGCAGCCGGATGCCCTGCAGCTTGCGCCTCGTGAGCACCGCGACCAGCGCATGACCGCCCTCGTGCGCGATCGTGATCAGGCCGCGCGAGACCCGCCAGGACACCGCCGATCCCACCGCCACCAGCGCCACCAGCGCCGCCACCAGGATCGCCCAGGTGGGGGGAGCGTCGCGCGTCGTGGTCAGATGGACCCACACCTCGTTCAGAGATTCCATCGGTGTAAAGCCTGCACCAAGAACGACCCTCCCGCGACCCTCCGTGGCAACCGTGTGGAGATCCGGGCTCCGGAATTCGTTCAGCGAGCCCGACTAAACTTCGGAATCCGGGCAGAACGCCTAACGGCGGCGGAAGAGGGGAGGCGGATCTTGAGCGATCGGCGACCGCGTGGGATGCGTGCCTTTCTGCGACCTTCCGGCCGCAGGGCCGACGAGCCCGCCCCCGAGCGGTCCATGGACCCGCGCGGCGACGGGGCCCCGCACTCCCGGCCCAGCGTGATCGACAACGCCCTCTACGTCGGCGGCAGGCGGGTGGACACGCCCTCGTCGCTGGCCGACGCCTTCGACAGCCTGAAGAACACCCCCGACAGCATGGCCTGGATCGGCCTGTACCGCCCCAAGGACTGGGAGCTGGTCAAGGTCGCCGAGGAGTTCGGCCTGCACGAACTGGCCGTCGAGGACGCGATCGTCGCCCACCAGCGCCCCAAGGCCGACCGGTACGGCGACACGCTCTTCGTGGTGCTGCGCGCCGCCCGCTACCACGACGAGGTCGAGGAGGTCGACTTCGGCGAGCTGCACGTCTTCGTCGGCCCCAACTACGTGATCACCGTACGGCACAGCGAGGCCCCCGACCTGTCGGCCGTACGCCGCCGGATGGAGTCGGAGCCCGCCCTGCTCCGCCAGGGCCCCCAGGCCGTGCTGTACGCGATCCTGGACGCGGTGGTGGACGGCTACGCCCCGGTGGTCGGCGGCCTGCAGAACGACATCGACGAGATCGAGGTGCAGGTCTTCGGCGGCGACCCGGCGGTGTCCCGGCGCATCTACGAGCTGTCCCGCGAGGTGATCGAGTTCCAGCGGGCCACCCTGCCGCTGCTCGACATGCTCGACGGGTTCGTCGCCGGGTCCGCCAAGTACGGGGTGGACGAGGAGCTGCAGAGCTACCTGCGCGACGTCGCCGACCACGCGATCACCGTCGTGGAGCGGATCGCCGGCTTCCGGCAGTTGCTCCAGGACATCCTGGTGGTCAACTCCACCCTGGTGAGCCAGGCGCAGAGCCTGGAGATGACCAAGCTCACCGAGGCCAGCTACGCGCAGAGCGAGGAGGTCAAAAAGATCTCCGCCTGGGCGGCCATCCTGTTCGCCCCGACGCTCGTCGGCACGATCTACGGAATGAACTTCGACTTCATGCCCGAGACGCACTGGTCGCTCGGCTATCCCTTCGCGGTGATGCTCATGGCGGCCGTGTGCGTGACGCTCTACGTGGTGTTCAAGCGCCGCGACTGGCTCTAGGCGCGGCCGGTCATCCCCAGGTGGGCGAAGCTCGGCCACAGCTCGCGCCACGGGGCGCGCTGGCCGCGGCAGATCCAGATCGTCCGGCCCTGTTCCTTGCTCGCCAGGCCCACGCCGTTGTCGATCCGCCCGGCGGGGGTGACCTCGTGCCAGAAGCGGGCGAGGTACGCCCGGCCCGCCGCTCCGCGCGGGCCGACGAAGATCGTGGGGCCGCCGTCCCTGGCGGGGACGCGGAAGTGCCAGTAGCCGTTGTGGCCGCTGTGCGCGGGAGGCAGGCCGTAGCGCCCGCCGTACAGGTCGATGGCCCCGGCCTCGCCGTAGTTGTCCGCCATGATCGTCACCAGCGGGCGCTCGGCGGGGGGCAGCGTGTCACGAACCCGGGCCACCTCGGCGACCAGCGCGGGCCAGCCGACGGTCTCGGTGGTCGCGCTGTTGGTGGCCTGCGGGCTGCGGGCCAGCCAGGCCAGTGGGTAGATCGGCAGTGACATCACCGCGGCCAGCGCACCGGCCACGGCGTACACCCCCGGCAGGACCGGCCGCGGCCAGCGCGCGGCGGCCAGCCGGGACTCCAGCTCGACCGCGCCCGCCGCCCACAGCGCCGCCCACAGGCCCGCCAGGTAGTTGGGCTTGCCTCCGGCCGCCAGGAAGCTCACCACCAGGATGAGATAGGCCCAGCCGAGGAACCGGTAGCGGTGCAGCCGGGGCGAGCGGAACAGCCGCACCCAGCCGTACGCCCACAGCGGCGAGGTGAGCAGCCCGGTCAGGATCACCAGGTAGGGCAGGAAGCCGGGCCGTCCGAGGAAGTCGTCGTTCGCGCCGATGGCCTCGGCCATGCCGAGCTGCGGCCAGCCGTGCGCGTGCTGCCACAGCAGCGAGGGGATCGACGGGATCATCGCCACCACCGCCGCCGCCCACGGCGCGGCCCGGCGCAGCAGGTCGCGCGGCCCGGCGATCAGCATGCCCGCGAGTATCGCGGCCAGGACGAACGCCACCAGGTACTTCGCCTGTAGCGCCACCGCCGCCGCGGCCCCCGCCGTCAGCGCCCACACCGCCTGGCCGGTCCGGACCCAGCGCAGCAGCAGCCAGATCAGCGCCGTGGTCGCCAGCAGGTCCACGGTGACGGTGTAGAGGCTGTGCCCGATGTTGAGGATGAACGGGGAGACCGCGTAGGCGGCGGCGGTCATGAGCTGGGCCGTGCGCCCGCCGTTCAGCTCCCTGGCGGTCAGCGCGGCGACCACCACGCCCGCCGCCACGATCGACGCCGCGACCACCCGGACGGCCACCATCGACTCGCCGGACACCTCGGTGATCGCCCGCATCAGCAGCGGCAGCAGCGGCGGCTGGTCGGGGTAGCCCCAGGCGGGATGCCGCCCGGCCTCGATGAAGTACAGCTCGTCGCGGTGGAAGCCGTACCGGGCGGACACGGCCACCAGGACCGCCCAGTAGAAGGCGGTGAGAACGAGCACCGGCCGCCAGGCGATCGCGGGCACGCCAACGGCTGCCGGGGCGGCCGGTGTGGCCGCTTGACGTGTCGTCACCTGCGAAAACGTATGTCGGCGGCAGGCGGCCCGCAACCGGTTCGGTAAAAATCGTTGCGGCTGCAACCGGTTCTCGCCCGCCCGCCGTGACCGCCTGATCTGGGCCGCGGACAGTGCTTGGCACGAGGGCGGTTGTAACGCGTTCCGGTCGATGGACGCGGGCCCCTCAGCCGAGCATCTTGCGCGCGGCCTCCTCGATCTCGGCCTCCGACAGCAGCACGTGGTTCGCCGCCTCGCCGAGCGGGATGAAGGAGTCGTGCGAGGTGACCCTGGCGATCTGGCCGGTGAACCCGGCGTCCAGCAGCTCGGCGACGACGCCTTCGGACACCCCGCCGGTGCGCCGGGTCTCGTCGGCGATCAGCACCTTGCCGGTGAGCTGGGCGGCCTCCAGCAGGTCGGCGGTCGGCAGCGGGGACAGCCAGCGCAGGTCGAGCACCCGGCAGCTGTACCCCTCCGAGGTCAGCCGGACGGCGGCGCGCAGGCTCATCCGCAGGCCGTTGCCGAACGTGACGATGGTCAGGTCACGGCCGTCGCCGTAGCTGCGCGCCCGCCCGATCGGGACGTGCGTCTCGGCCCAGCGGGACGGCGGCGTGTACGGAGCCGCCCAGCCCCGGTCGCCCTCGTCGAACAGGTCGCGCGTGGTGTACAGGGCGATCGGCTCCAGGAACACGCACACCGACCCGTCGGTCCTGGCCGCCGTCAGGCAGGTGCGCAGCATGGCCGCCGCGTCGTCGGGCCGGGCGGGGGAGGCGATCACCACGCCCGGGATGTCGCGCAGCGCGGCGATCGAGTTGTCGTTGTGGAAGTGGCCGCCGAACCCCTTCTGGTAGGCGTAGGAGGCCACCCTGACCACCATCGGGTTGCGGAAGTGGCCCCTGGAGAAGTACGACAGCGTGGCCGCCTCGCCGCGGATCTGGTCGAGCGCGTTGTGCAGGTAGGCCAGGTACTGGATCTCCGGCACGGGCAGCATGCCCGACAGCCCGGTGCCGAGCGCGAGGCCCAGGATCGCCTGCTCGTCGAGCAGCGTGTCGAACACCTGGCCCGCCCCGAAGCGCTTCTGCAGGCCGCGGGTCACGCCGTAGACGCCGCCCTTGCGCGCGACGTCCTCGCCGAACACCAGCACCCCCTGGCCGGCGGCCAGCGCGTCGGCCAGCGTGCGGTTGATCGCCTGGGACAGCGTCAGCGGCCCCTCATCCTCCGGCAGCGCCCTGCCGAAGGCGCGGTCGCGCGCGGCGGGCTCGGCGACCGCGGTCACCGCGGCGGCGACCCGCTCGGGGCGGCGGGGCGCGAGCGGGGCGACGATCTCGGCGGCGGAGGTCAGCTTCGGCCGCCTGGCGCTCTCCATCGCCATCCGCAGCACGTGCTCGCGGGCGGCCTCGTAGCGGTTCAGCAGCGCCTCGGGCGTGGTCAGGCCCGACTGGACCAGCAGCCGGGCGGTCGCCACCAGCGGGTCGCGGTCCAGGTCGGCGGTGATCTCGCGGCCGGTGCGGTAGGAGGACTCCACGTCGGACCCGGCGTGCCCCATCAGCCGGACCGTCTTCAGGTGCAGCAGCGCGGGCGTACGCCGCTCGCGGACGTGATCGGCCGCCGCGCGGGCCGCCTCGTAGGCCGCCACCAGGTCGCCTCCGTCGGCGGTGAAGTATTCGATGCCGCGCGGCACGGACCGCTCGACCCAGCCCGCCGGGGTGCGGACGCTGATGCCGATGCCGTTGTCCTCGCAGACGAACAAAATCGGCATGGGCATGGACTGGAAGGCGCCGTAGGCGGCGGTGTTGAGCCCCGACAGGGCCGACGCGTGGTTGATCGAGGCGTCGCCGAAGCTGCACACGGCGATGGCGTCGTCGCGCCGCCCCGAGGCCAGGCGCAGCGCGCGGGCCCGGTCGATGGCGAAGGCGACGCCCACCGCGCGGGGCAGGTGGCTCGCGATCGTGGAGGTCTGCGGGATGATCGCCAGCTCGGGGTGGCCGAAGACCTTGTGCCGGCCGCCGGCCACGGGCTCCTCCGCCGAGGCGGTCAGGCCGAGCAGCACGTCGCGCATGCCCTCCTCGGGCAGCCGTCCGGCGGCGGCCGAGCGGGTCAGGTAGAACGCGCCCGACCTGTAGTGCAGCAGCGCGGGGTCGTCGAGCCGGACGGCGGCGGCGACCGCCGCGTTGCCCTCGTGCCCCGCCGAGCCGATCGTGTAGAAGCCCTTGTCCTCCTGGCGCAGGACGCGGGCGGCGATGTCGAGCAGGCGGCTGCCGACCTGGTGGTCGAACAACTCCTGGCATCGGCGTCCGGTCAGCGTCGTGCCGCCGGTGATCGGAAGGTCGGGGTCACGGGTCGTCCCTGCTCGCAGGGCGGCAACCGCGTCGGTGAAATGGGTCTCAACAATGTCGCGCGCCACGTTCCGATTATGGCGCGGCGGGCCGGTCCCGTCTTGCCGCCCGCCGACATCCGGTGCATCTGGGTGGAACGGTCCCGGCTGACCACTAAAAATGACAGTTTGTCAATATTTACAACCAATCGGAAGGTAAAGCCGTCTTCTAGAAGAGAGCAGACGTGGCACCCTCATGCCGCGTTCCGACCCGACCTTGAGTCGACGGGGAAGGATGGTCACCCGTATGTTGAAACGCATCCAGACCGCCATCGTGGCGGCGGTCATGGGCGCCGGGGCACTGGCTCTGGCCCCCGCGGCCTCCGCGACGGCGGCGACGGCCCCCACCGTCTCCGCTCTGACGGTCTCCCCCTCCGCGGTGGTGGTGAAGGGCGCGCCGGTCACCGCCGAGTTCGGCTTCATCACCGCCAACGGTCCCGAGAACGTGGAACTCCAGCTCAAGCCGCCGGGCATCAGCGTGGGCACGCAGCTCACGCTGCAGTCCCGGGACCTGGGCGACGGCAAGAAGGCCTGGACGGCGAGCAAGACCTTCGACCGGGCGAGCGCCGGCGGGTCCTGGACCCTGCTCGCCATCGCCTCCAACAAGGACGGCAACGACTCCAAGAGCGCGACGTTCGCCGTCCGGCAGGTGCGGGACACGCGGATCGTCGGCTTCGACGCCGATCCGCGCGAGGTCCGCAGGGGCGACACCGTCTCGGTGGACGGCAAGCTGCTGGCCGACGGCCCGAGGGGCTGGGACGGCTACGCCGGCCAGCGGGTCACGATCCAGTTCAAGGGCCACAGGTGGCACCGCTGGGTGGACGTGACCAGTGACACGACCGACCGGCACGGCCGCTTCTGGGCGCGCGTCACGGCCAGGACCTCGGGTCTGTGGCGTGCCGAGTACGCGGGCGGCTCCGACTCGGAAGGGTCGGTCAGCCGGCCCGAGTACGTCCGCGTCGTCCGCCCCACGCCTCCTCCGCCCCCGGAGAAGGCGGACAGCAGGATCGTCAAGTTCGACGCCTACAACGAGCCCGTCAAGCGCGGCAGGTACCTCAGGTTCGCGGGCGTCCTGCAGGTGCGGGACGGCTGGAGCTGGGACGGCTACAGGTCCAAGGTGCGGCTGTACTTCAAGGCCGACGGCTCGCACAGGTGGCAGTACGTCAAGTCGACGTGGTCCATCTGGAGCGGCAAGTTCTACACCAAGGCCAAGGCGTGGAAGTCGGGTCAGTGGAAGGTCGTCTTCGCCGGTGACTCCGACGCGTACGGCTCCACCAGCAAGCGCGACCACGTGCGGGTCCGGCGGTAGCCGTACCGGCTCGTGACACGCACAACGGGCCCGGGACCTCATGGTCCCGGGCCCTTCCCGTCCCGCCGCCCGCGCTAGTCGGCCCTGCGGAACTGCGCGACGGCCACGCCCAGCAGCACCGCGCCGATGGCCGTGACCAGCCCCAGCTCCAGGCCGATCGACAGCTTGGCGCCGAACCAGCTCACCCCCGGGTTGAGCATCGCGTCGACCTGCGGCGCGACGTGGAGCGAGCCGAACACCGCCTGGCGCATCGGATCGACCGCGTACGTGAGCGGGTTGACCGTGGTCAGCACGTGCAGCCAGGACGGCAGGTTGGCCAGCGGGAACATCGCGCCGGACAGGAACATCATCGGCATGATGGCCACCTGCATGAGCCCGAAGAAGGACTGCATGTTCTTCATCCGGGCGGCCATCATCACCCCGAACGCGGTGATGGTGAACGCCGCCAGGAACATCTCGCCGAGCAGCGTGAGCATCAGCACCGGGTCGTACGGCACGCCCACCGCCCCCGCCAGCGCCAGGATCACGATCCCCTGGGCGGTGGCCACGACGGCCCCGCCCAGGCACTTGCCGACCACGATCGAGGTACGGCTCACCGGGGCCACCAGCATCTCGCGCAGGAAGCCGAACTCGCGGTCCCACACGATCGACCCCGCGGAGAACATCGCCGTCATGATCACCGTCATCGAGATCATGCCCGGGTACATGAACGTCCGGAAGTCGAGGCCGGGGATCGCCCCGGACACCAGGGTGCCGAGGCCCGTGCCCATCACGAACAGCCAGAGCACCGGCTGGATGAGCATCGAGATCATGCGCGTGCGGTCGTTGAGGAAGCGCAGCATCTCACGGTGCAGGACCACCTTCACCGCGCGCAGGTCGTGCGCGGCGCTGCGGCGCGGCACGCGCACGGCAATCGCGTCGCTCGTCATCGTCTTCGATCACCTTTCGGGGGGTCAGCGGCGGACCATCGCGCGCACCCACGCGTTGTCCGAGCCGGACTCGGCGTCGCGGATGGTGGAGCCGGTGTAGGACATGAACACGTCGTCGAGGGAGGGCCTGGCCACGCTCACCGCCTTGATGGGCATGCCCAGCTCGGCGAACAGGCGCGGGACGAACTGCTCGCCGGAGGCCACGGCGAAGGTCACCTGTCCCTCGCGCACGGCGGCCTCCAGGCCGAACCGGTCCCGCAGCGCGGCGATGGCGGCCTCGTCGTCGCCGGTCTGGATCTGCACCCGGTCCTCGCCGACGCTGGCCTTGAGCGCCTCGGGGGAGTCGATCACCACGATCTCGCCGTGGTCGATGATCGCGATCCTGTCGCAGTACTCCGCCTCGTCCATGTAGTGCGTCGTCATGAAGATCGTGATGTCCTCACTGCGGCGCAGGTCATTGATGTATCCCCAGATGGCGGCGCGGGTCTGGGGGTCCAGGCCGACCGTCGGCTCGTCCAGGAACAGCACCCGCGGCGAGTGCAGCAGGCCGCGGGCGATCTCCAGGCGGCGCTTCATGCCGCCGGAGAACGTGCTCACCTTGGCGTCCTTGCGGTCCCAGAGCCTGACCATCTCCATGACCTGCCTGATCCGCGGGCCTGCCGCGCTCTTGGGCAGGCCGTACAGCTCGGCGTGGAACATCAGGTTCTGCTCGGCGCTGAGGTAGCCGTCGAGCGTCGGGTCCTGGAAGACCAGGCCGATGTTGCGCCGTACCTCGTCGCGCTCGCTGACGACGTCGTGCCCGGCGACCAGGGCGGTGCCGCCGGTCGGGTTGACCAGCGTGCACAGCATGCTGATGGTCGTGGTCTTGCCCGCGCCGTTGGGCCCGAGGAAGCCGAACACCTCGCCGGGCGCGACCGTGAACTCCACGCCCTTGACGGCCTCGACCTTGCCGTAACTCTTGCGCAGGCCCTGTACGGCGACCGCAGCCTGACTCATTCGGCTTCCTCCGTCGGTCGTGGATCGATCTCGTCCGCGCTGTCGTAGTCGTCGGCGAGGATCTTGAAGAATCCCCGCCTGGTCTCCTTCAGCAGCCGCTTGGCGGCGGCCACCTGCTTGTCGTCGGCGGTCCGCGTGAGGTGCAGGAACGCCTCGCCGACCTGTCCCCACAGCAGCCGCAGTTCGTGCCGGTCCTCCGGGACGCTCCTGATCACCGCGGCCCATGGCTCGGCCAGCTCGGCGGCGCGCGCCTCAACATGGCGTCTGCCCTCTTCGGTGAGGTCGTAGACCCGGCTGCCGCCCGATTCGCGGCCCTGGACCAGGCCCTCGTCCTCCAGTTGCTGCAGGGCCGGGTAGACCGAACCGGGGCTCGGCCGCCACACGCCGAGACTGCGGCGGGCGATCTCCTCGATGATCTGGTAGCCGTTGCGCGGGCCTTCGCGCAGCAGGGCCAGCGTGCCCGCGCGTACGTCGCCCCGCCGTACCCTCGGCGCGAACTCCGGGCCGGGGGGCGGAACGTGCGGCGGGATCACCGCCCCGGGCGGGTGCGGCGGTATCGCCGGGGCGTAGGGTCCGCGCGTCAGCGCCTCCGTGACCTCCTCTGCCTCCCAGGGGTCGTCCTCCACCCCGCGTGCCGCGGCCACCGCCCACCATGGCGGCCCGCTCCCAGGATCCCCGCGCCACGACGGCTCGCCGTGGCCCGGAGGCGCGCCGGGCCGGTGGGCGGGCGGTCCGCCGGCCGGGCCGTGCCAGGACGATGGGCCGTGGCCCGGGAAGCCCCGATGACCATGTCCCGCTCCGCCGGCCGCCCAGTGCCGATCGCCACCGTTGTTCATGAGTACTCCTCAACTATCGAGATACATTAACGATATATCTAGATAGTTGAGACGACAAGCCCATATCAGGGCAAAGCGCAAGTGTTAGTGTCCGCTAACTTCCGGCCGACGAGAGCGCCGCGCGGGCCATGGTGTGCAGCAGGCCCGCCATCGCTTCTGCGGGCAGCTCGCCCGCGCTGTGCGGCGTGGAGTTCAGCAACCCCAGCACCGCGTGCGTGGCCGCCCGCAACCGCGCCTGCGGGCAGGCCGGGTGCAGCTCGCTGAGGACGGTCACCCACTCCTCGACGTACAGGCGCTGCAGCCGCCGGATGGCCCGCCGGGCGGACTCGGGGACGTTGTCCAGCTCCCGGTCGTGCACGGTGATCAGGGCCGGGTCGCCGAGGGCGAAGGCCACATGCCCGGCGAGCAGCGCGTCCAGCGCCTCCTGTGGACCGTCCGCCGAGGTCACCACGGCCGCGCCCGCCGCGCGCAGCCGTTCGCTGATGTCCAGCAGCATCTCCGCCAGCAGCGCGTCCTTGCCGGTGAAGTGCCGGTAGAGGGCGGGCCCCGACGTGCCCACCGCCGCCCCGATGTCCTCGATCGAGACGCCGTGGAACCCGCGCGCGGCGAACAGCGCCGCCGCGGCCCGCAGGATCTCCGCGCGCCGCGACCCCCGCGCCCGGCCGCCCCCAGGCGGTCTGGCCGTGGCGGTGCCGTGCGGGGTAGGGGTCGAACGGGGCGATTCCGAAGGCGGTGTCACCCTTGGCATGGTAGACGGTTACGTTAATGGTCACTAACATCCGTATTCAGAAGCCAGGAGGTGGTGTGCCCGTGCGCGAACGAGGCGGTGGGGACGCGTGGCCCGTACTCCGGTCGGCGGTCGATCCCGGCGGCGAGGCGTACAAGCAGAACGCGGCGGCCAACGAGCGGCTGGCCGCCGAACTGCGCGAGAAACTGGCCGTCGCCGCGGCGGGCGGCCCCGAACGCTCCCGGGCCAGGCACGTCGAGCGCGGCAAGCTGCTCCCCAGAGATCGCGTCGACGCCCTGCTCGACCCGGGCTCGCGCTTCCTTGAGCTGTCGCCGCTCGCCGCGACCGGCATGTACGACGACGCCGCCCCCGCCGCCGGGATCATCACCGGAGTGGGCCGGGTGAGCGGCCGCGAGGTCGTCGTGGTGGCCAACGACGCCACCGTCAAGGGCGGCACCTACTACCCGATGACCGTCAAGAAGCACCTGCGCGCCCAGGAGGTCGCTCTTCACAACCGCCTGCCGTGCGTGTACCTGGTCGACTCCGGCGGCGCGTTCCTGCCCGCCCAGGACGAGGTCTTCCCCGACCGCGAGCACTTCGGCCGGATCTTCTACAACCAGGCCACCATGTCCGCCAGGGGCATCCCGCAGATCGCCGCCGTGCTCGGCTCGTGCACCGCGGGCGGGGCCTACGTCCCGGCGATGAGCGACGAGGCCGTCATCGTCCGCGCCCAGGGCACGATCTTCCTGGGCGGCCCGCCGCTGGTCAAGGCGGCCACCGGCGAGGAGGTGAGCGCGGAGGAGCTGGGCGGCGGCGACCTGCACGCCCGTACCAGCGGCGTCACCGACCACCTGGCCGAGGACGACGCGCACGCGCTGGCCATCGTCCGCGACATCGTGAGCACCCTCGGTCCGCGACCGCCGTCCCCGTGGGAGGTCGCCCCCGCGGAGGAGCCCGCCCACGACCCGCGCGACCTGTACGGCATCGTCCCGCCCGACCCGCGCGTGCCCTACGACGTGCGCGAGGTGATCGCCCGCCTGGTGGACGGCGGCCGGATGCGGGAGTTCAAGGCCGAGTACGGCCCGACGCTGGTCACCGGCTTCGCCCGGCTGCACGGCCACCCGGTCGGGATCATCGCCAACAACGGCATCCTGTTCAGCGAGTCGGCCCTGAAGGGCGCGCACTTCATCGAGCTGTGCGACCGGCGGTCCATCCCCCTGGTCTTCCTCCAGAACATCAGCGGCTTCATGGTCGGCAAGGCGTACGAGGCGGGCGGCATCGCCAAGCACGGCGCCAAGATGGTCACCGCCGTGGCCTGCGCGCGGGTCCCCAAGTTCACCGTCGTGATCGGCGGCTCCTTCGGCGCGGGCAACTACGCGATGGCCGGCCGCGCCTACTCCCCGCGCTTCCTGTGGATGTGGCCCAACGCCCGGATCTCGGTGATGGGCGGCGAGCAGGCGGCGAACGTGCTGGCCACGGTACGCCCCGGGATGACCCCGCAGGAGGAGGAGGCGTTCAAGCTCCCCATCCGGGAACAGTACGAGCGCCAGGGCAACCCCTACTACTCCACCGCCCGGCTGTGGGACGACGGGGTGATCGACCCGCTCGACACCCGGACCGTGCTCGGCCTGGCCCTCGGCGCGGCGGCCAACGCCCCCCTCGACGACGTCGGCTACGGCGTCTTCCGGATGTGAGGTTCGATGTTCGAGACGGTCCTCATCGCCAACCGCGGCGAGATCGCGGTACGCGTCATCCGCACCCTGCGCCGGCTCGGCGTACGTGCGGTCGCGGTGCACACCGCCGCCGACGCGGGCGCGCGTCACACCACCGACGCCGACGTGTCGGTGGAGGTGCCCGGTTACCTCGACATCGAGGCGATCGTCGCCGCCGCGCTGGCCACCGGGGCGCAGGCGGTCCACCCCGGCTACGGCTTCCTGGCCGAGAACCCCGCCTTCGCCCGCCGCTGCGCCGAGGCCGGGCTGGCCTTCGCCGGTCCGCCGCCGGAGGCGATCGAGGCCATGGGCGACAAGATCCGGGCCAAGGCCACGGTCGCGGCGGCGGGGGTGCCCGTGGTGCCCGGCGGCGCCGAGCCCGCCGACGACCTCGCCGAGGCCGCCGCGCGGGTCGGGTTCCCGGTGCTGGTCAAGCCGTCGGCGGGCGGCGGCGGCAAGGGCATGGTCGTGGTCCGCGAGGCGGCCGAGCTGCCCGGCGCGGTCGAGTCGGCCCGCCGTACCGCCCGCGCCGCGTTCGGCGACGGCACGCTGCTGATCGAGCGCTTCGTGGAGAACCCGCGGCACATCGAGATCCAGATCCTCGCCGACGGGCACGGCGGGGCCGTGCATCTCGGCGAACGCGAGTGCAGCCTGCAACGCCGGCACCAGAAGATCATCGAGGAGGCCCCTTCGCCGTTCCTGACGCCGCAGGTCAGGGAGCGGATGGGCGGCGCTGCCGTCGAGGCCGCGCGCGCGGTGGGCTACGCCGGTGCGGGCACGGTCGAGTTCATCGTGGACGGCACCACCGGCGAGTACCACTTCATGGAGATGAACACCCGGCTGCAGGTCGAGCACCCGGTGACCGAGCTGGTCACCGGCCTGGACCTGGTGGAGCTGCAACTGCGGGTGGCCGCCGGGGAGCCGCTGCCGTTCGGCCAGGACGAGGTACGCCTGACCGGCCACGCCGTCGAGGCCCGCGTCTACGCCGAGGACCCGGCCCGCTCGTTCCTGCCCACCGGAGGCCCGCTGCTGGTCCTGCGCGAGCCGGACTCCGGGGCGCGCGGCGACCACGCCACCGTGCGGGTCGACTCCGGGATCGCCGAGGGCGGCGTGGTGGGCGGCGGCTTCGACCCCATGCTGTCCAAGGTCATCGCCTGGGCGCCGGACCGCGCGGGCGCGCTGCGGGCGCTTTCCGACGCGCTCGCCGAGACGGTGATCCTCGGGCTGACCACCAACATCCCGTTCCTGCGGGCGTTGCTGACCCATCCCGAGGTCCGAGCGGGGACGCTCGACACCGGCCTGGTCGAACGGCGGCTTGCGGACCTGGTGCCGCCCGCCGTACCGCCCCGCGACGTACTGGCCGCCGCCGCGCTGGCCTTCCACGACGGCCTGGCCCCCGCCGGGCCCGCCGACCCCTGGCAGGTCCCGGACGGCTGGCGGGTCGGCGAGCACGCCTGGACCACCTGGCGGCTCGCGCCCAGGGGCGGCGACACCACGCGCGTCGAGGTCCGCGGGGTGCCCCGCTCGGGCGCCGCCGTACGCATCGGCGACTGGACGGCCGCCGCCCGGCTCGACACGCGGGGCGACCGCGAGGCGCTGGTCACCCTCGACGGGGTCGCCAGACGGTACTCCCTGGCCGCGGACGGCGACTCGGTGTGGCTCGGCGCCGGCGGCGCGGCCTGGAACGTGGCCCGCCACCTGCTCGGCGACCCCGGCGACCGCGAGCGCCAGGGCGGCGCGGGCGACGGCGTGGTGCGCAGCCCGATGCCCGGCACGGTCCTGGTGGTCAAGGCCGCACCCGGCGACACGGTCGCCGAAGGACAGCCGCTGCTGATCGTGGAGGCCATGAAGATGGAGCACACCGTCACCGCCCCGGTCGGCGGCGTGGTCACCGAGCTGCCGGTCCGCGCAGGCGCGCAGGTCGAGATGGACGCGGTGCTGGCCGTCGTCAAGGAGGGGGAGCAGGCATGATGCGCGAGCCGTACACCGTGCCGACGCCCGGACTGCCGGAACGGGTGACCGTCTACGAGGTCGGCCCGAGGGACGGCCTGCAGAACGAGGCCGCCATCGTGCCGGTGGAGGTCAAGGCCGAGCTGATCGGCAGGCTGGCCGCCGCCGGGCTGACCACGATCGAGGCGACCAGCCTGGTCCACCCCAAGTGGGTGCCCCAGCTCGCCGACGCCGAGCAGCTGCTCGGCGCGATGCCCCGCCGGGCCGGCGTGCGCTACCCCGTCCTGGTGCCCAACGAACGCGGGCTCGACCGGGCCCTCGCGCTCGGGGTGACCGACATCGCGATCTTCGGCAGCGCCACGGAGACCTTCGCCCAGCGCAACCTGAACCGCAGCGTGGCCGGGCAGATGGAGATGTTCGCCCCGGTCGTCGCGCGAGCCCGCCAGGAGGGCATGCGGGTGCGCGGCTACCTGTCGATGTGCTATGGCGACCCCTGGGAGGGGCCGACGCCGATCGAACGCACGGTCGCCGTGGGCCGCGACCTGCTCGCCCTCGGCTGCGACGAACTCTCCCTGGGCGACACCACCGGCGTCGCCACCCCCGGCCACGTCGCGGCGCTGCTGGACGCGTTCGCCGCCTGCGACGTCGGCCCCGGGAGGCTCGCCGTCCACTTCCACGACACCTACGGCCAGGCCCTGGCCAACACCCTGGCCGCGCTCCAGCGCGGCATCACCGTCGTGGACGCGTCCACGGGCGGCCTCGGCGGCTGCCCGTTCGCCGAGTCCGCCACCGGCAACCTGGCCACCGAAGACCTCGTCTGGATGCTCCACGGGCTGGGCGTGCAGACCGGCGTCGATCTGGCCGCCCTCGTCGAGACCGGCGCCTGGATGGCCGCCAGGCTCGGCCGTCCCAGCCCGTCACGCGTCGTCCAGGCCCTATCCGGGAAGTGAGGCAGCTCTCATGAAGCTCAGCGACGAATACGAGGACCTGCGCAAGACCGTGGAGGGCTTCGCCCGTGACGTGGTCGCCCCCGTGATCGGCGACTACTACGAGCGGGAGGAGTTCCCCTACGACATCGTCCGCCAGATGGGCGCGATGGGCCTGTTCGGGCTGCCCATCCCCGAGGAGCACGGCGGCATGGGCGGCGACTACTTCGCGCTCTGCCTGGCCCTGGAGGAACTGGCCAGGGTCGACTCCAGCGTGTCGATCACCCTTGAGGCGGCGGTGTCGCTGGGCGCGATGCCGATCTACCGCTTCGGCGACGACGAGCAGCGCGCCCGCTGGCTGCCCGGGCTGGCGGCGGGGGAGATGCTGGGCGCGTTCGGGCTGACCGAGCCGGGCGGCGGGTCCGACGTACCGGGCGGCATGCGCACCAAGGCCCACCTGGACGGCGACGAGTGGGTGATCAACGGGACCAAGGCGTTCATCACCAACTCCGGCACCGACATCACCGGCGTCGTGGCGGTCGCGGCCATCACCGGCACCACCGAGGGCGGGCGTCCGGAGATCTCCACGATCCTGGTGCCGTCGGGCACTCCGGGCTTCACGGTGTCGAAGAAGTACTCCAAGGTCGGCTGGTCGGCCTCCGACACCAGGGAGCTGTCCTTCGCCGACTGCCGGGTCCCGGCGGGCAACCTGCTGGGCCAGCGGGGGCGGGGGTACGCGCAGTTCCTCCAGACCCTGGACGAGGGCCGGATCGCCATCGCCGCCCTGTCGGTGGGCCTGGCCCAGGGCTGCGTGGACGAGTCGCTGCGCTACGTCCGCGAACGCCGGGCGTTCGGCCACCCCATCGGCCACTACCAGGCCATCCAGTTCAAGATCGCCGACATGGAGGCCCGCGCGCACACCGCCCGGCTGGCCTACTACCACGCGGCCGAGAAGATGCTGGCCGGCGAGCCGTTCAAGAAGGAGGCGGCCATCGCCAAGCTGGTCTCCAGCAACGCCGCGATGGACAACGCCAGGGAGGCCACCCAGATCTTCGGCGGCTACGGCTTCATGAACGAGTTCCCGGTCGGCCGCTTCTACCGCGACGCCAAGATCCTGGAGATCGGCGAGGGGACCAGCGAGGTGCAGCGCATGCTGATCGCCAGGGAGCTGGGCCTGTCCGCTCTGTGAGCGCACAGGCCCTGCGCGCGCCTCGTCAGGTGAGCTGGGCGTCCAGGCGGTAGCCGTCCACCGTGACGTAGACCTGGTCGCCCGGCCGCGCGTTCAGCCGCATCAGCACCGGCTGCAGCGAGTCGAAGACCGGCTGGCGATCTCGCCAGACCAGCACCACGGCGTTGTCGCCCGGCCCGGTGACCGACAGCAGCGTGCCCGGGCGCATGCCGAGCTGGGCCGCGTAGCCCTCGGGCACGGCCACCGGCTCGCCGCGCAGATGCTCGCTGGTGACCTCGATCCGCTGCCAGCGCCGCGGGTCCGACGTGGGGCTCGGCGGCGGGGGCGGGGGAGCGGACGGCGCGCCCGCCCGCTGGCCGGGGGTCAGGTGCGGGCGTCCGCTGCCGGACAGTGCGGAGAGCGTCGCCAGTGCCGCGCTCGGATCGATCGACGCGGGGTTGACCTGGGGGACCGGGCGGCCCTCCCGGTTGTGCCCGTTGGCCCCCGGTGTACGGCGGGGCAGCGGCTGGTTCGGCGGCGCGCCGCCGCCCATCGCCTCCTGGTCGTGCCGGGCGGGGTCGTGCGCGGGGGCGTCGGTCTGCAGCGCCTCCAGCCACGCCCTGGCCGAATGCGCGCGGATGCCGAGCTGGGTGAGCATCTCCACCACGTCGGCGTCCGCCGGTTTGCCCGCGAGCATCTGCCGGGTGCGTTCGCGCAGCCCGCCGAGGTCGCCGACGACCAGCCAGCCGTCCTGCAGCCGCCGGTCGGGCATCAGCGTGACCAGCACCCGCCAGAGCTGGGTGCGCAGCACGGGCACCTCGATGGGGTGCGCGGGGTCGGCCCCGATCAGTTGCTCCTCGGTGGCCGCCGCGCCCAGCCACTCGGTGAGCCGGAACAGGTGCCCGGTCAGCGGCGAGGACTCCGGCGAGCGCAGCCAGTGCAGCACCTGCTCCTCGGCCCGGCGCTGGGCCTGGGAGAGCACTTCGCGGTCCACGCCCAGCCGGTGCGCCAGCGCGCGCAGGCTGATCGGGTCGGCGGCGAACAGCCGTTCCACCGCGACGGCCTGTTCCAGCGGCTCCCAGCTTCTGAACATGCCGTCCAGCAGGCCGATGAGCGGGAACTCCGCGGTCGCCGCCGCGCCCTCGGACGCGGGCGCGGGGTAGGGCTGTGCGGGCGGTGCAGGCTGCTGCACGGGCGGTGCGGGCTGCCCGGGCGGGGCCTGACGGGCCTGCTGCGGCTGTGGCGCCGGGGCGGGGGCCTGTTGCTGAGGCGCGGGGGCCTGCGCGGCCGGGCGGCGCGGCAGCGCGGCGGCTGGCTCGCCGGTCGTGGCCGCTTGTGCCGGTACAGGCTGCGCCGGTACGGGATGCGCTGGGGCCTGTGCGGCCGGGCGGTCCGCCGAGGGGTGCGCCGGTATCCGCGTCAGCACCTCACGGAAGACCGCGCCGATGATGACCTCCAGTGCGGTGGAGGCCGCCGCGGCCGGTGTCACGAGGTCGCCCGGCGTGAGCCTGCACACGGTCGCCCACCCGCCGAGCCGGTCCACCACCGCGCGCGCCTGGGCCGGCCAGTGGACCGGCTCGGGCATGGTGAGCGTCTGCAGGGCGGGCAGCACGTCGGTCAGCGGGAGATGATCCCACCGGGACGCGGACAGGCGCGCGAGCCGGTCGCAGAGCCAGTCCAGCCCCATCACGGCGATCGCGCGAGGCAGTGTCACGGAGGCCCACCAGCCGGAAGGCAGTCGGGGGTCGGCCAGAACTTCGGCGACCTGCTTGGGCCGGCTCCAGCGCAGAGCCGGAACCAGATCGCTCAGGCAGATCGATGACTCGGCGTCCATCGGCAGACCGCAACCTCCCCAGAGTGACGCGTGTGGCTAATGGTGCAGCCTACGCCGCAAGCTATCAATTGGTGTCAATAGGGTAAAGCTCGTTGGCGGTGGAATCGGTGGAATCGCGTATCTAGCGGCTTCTATTGCAATCTGCCGCTCCCTGTCCCAATGGATGTTAAGGTGCGCCGCATGCCCCCCGCCCGGCCCCACGCGGTACATCCCGCCTTCCCGCCACGCCACCCCCACGGCACGCTGGTGGTCACTCCGGCCTCCTGACCTGCCCGTCCATATGGGCCGCCGGCTTTAACGCGTTTCTCATCAGGCGCGGTTAGGTTTTGCTTCGTGACCGCGCGACTACTGGTCGTAGACGATGAGCCCGCGCTGCGTGAGGCGCTTTCGGCGACGCTGGAGTTCGAGGGCTACACCGTCGGGGTGGCCGCCGACGGCATGGCCGCCCTCGACGCGCTCGCCCGCGAGCGCTACGACGCGGTGCTGCTGGATGTGATGATGCCGCGGATCGACGGGCTGACCGCGTGCCGCAGGCTGCGCGCCGCGGGCAACCGGGTGCCGGTGCTGATGCTCACCGCCAGGGAGACGGTCGGCGACCGTGTCAGCGGGCTGGACGCCGGGGCCGACGACTACCTGGTCAAGCCGTTCGAGCTGGACGAGCTGCTGGCCCGGGTGCGCGCCCTGCTGCGCCGCGGCGAGCCGCCCGGGGCGCGCGACGACGACGCGGACGAGGTCCTGCTGGCCTTCGGCGACCTCACGATGGACACCGCGGGCCGCGAGGTCAGCCGTGCGGGGCGTCCGCTGGAGCTGACCCGCACCGAATACCTGCTGCTGGAGTTCTTCCTGCTGCACCCCAGGCAGGTGCTCACCCGCGAGCAGATCCTCAGCGAGGTGTGGGGGTTCGACTTCGAGCCCGCCTCCAACTCCCTCGACGTCTACGTGATGTACCTCCGGCGCAAGACCGAGGCGGGCGGGCTGCCGCGGCTGATCCACACCGTGCGCGGCGTGGGCTACGTCCTGCGGGCCGCGCAGTGATCGGTCGCACCCTGCGCTCCCGGCTCACCGTGCTGGTGGCCGCGGCGGTCGCGGTGGCGATCGCGGTCTGCGCGGTGGCGTGCTGGATCATCGTGCGCGGCGAGATGGTCAAGCACCTGGACCGCGGCCTCCAGGGCCCGCCCGGCCCGGAGGGCGCCCGCAAGCGCGCCCAGGACATCGCCATGATCCTCAAGCACTGCGCCGACCCCAGGGCGGCCAGGGGCGACCCGCTGCGCGCCTATGTCCCGCCGCTGCAGTTCATCTACGCGGCCGACGGCCGGCGCTGCGTCCTCAGCCCCGGCGGCCTGCCGGTCACCGCCGCCGACCGCGCCATCGCCGCGCACGGCGGTAAGGTGATCAAGGACGCCACGACCGACTCCGGCATGGCCGTGCGCGTCAAGACCCAGCAGATCGCCCCCGGGGTGGCCGTCATGGAGTCGCGCTCGCTCGCCGAGCTGCACTCCACCCTGGCCCGCCTGGCCGGGCTCCTGGCGACCGTGGCGGCGCTCGGGGCTTTGGGCGCGGCCTCCGTCGGGCTGCTGATCTCCCGCACCGCCCTGCGCCCGGTCGGCAAGCTGACCGGCGCGGTCGAGCACGTCGGCCGGACCGGCGACCTCGCCACCCGCATCCCCGTCGAGGGCACCGACGAGATCGCCCGCCTCGGGGCCGCGTTCAACTCGATGACCAGCGCCCTGGCCCGTTCCCGCGACCGGCAGCGGCGGCTGATCACCGACGCCGGGCACGAGCTGCGCACCCCGCTCACCAGCCTGCGCGCCAACATCGACCTGCTGCTGCGCAGCGAGCACACCGGGCGGGCGATCGACCCCGCGGCCAAACGGCGGCTGCTCGGCAGCCTGAAGGCGCAGTTCGAGGAGCTGTCCACGCTGGTCGGCGACCTGCTCCAGCTCGCCAGGCCCGAAGGCGACCACAAGCCGGGCGAGCCGATCGCCTTCCACGACCTGGTGGGCGTCGCGGTGGCCCGGGCTCGGCTGCGCGCGCCCGCCGTCCATGTGACGATCGACCTGTCGCCCTGGCACGTCACCGGGCACGCCCCCACCCTGTCCAGAGCGGTGATGAACCTTCTGGACAACGCCGTGAAGTTCAGTCCGCCGGGCGGCACGGTGGAGGTGCGGCTGCGCGAGGGCAGGCTCACCGTGCGCGACCACGGGCCCGGCGTGCCCGCCGAAGACCTCGAACACGTCTTCGACCGCTTCTGGCGCTCGCCCACGGCCCGCAGCCTGCCCGGTTCCGGGCTCGGCCTGGCCATCGTCGCGCAGGCGGCCCGCGACGTGGGCGGCGAGGCGGGCATGGCCAACGCCCAGGGAGGCGGCGCGGAGGCATGGATGTCCCTCCCCGGCGTGGTTTTCTCATCTCCCGTTAACAATTGACTCACCCCTGTCAAATATCTGGTCCCCAGCGTGGGGGCCATGAGCATGAACGAGTTGACGGGTGCGCCACCGCGGACGCGGCTGGTCGAGATCGTCATTCCCGTGCACAACGAACAGCGGGTGCTGGAGGACAGCGTCCGCCGGTTGCACGGATATCTGTCGGCCGCGTTCCCCTTCGCCTTCCGGATCACGATCGCCGACAACGCCAGCACCGACGCCACCTGGGAGGTGGCCACCCGCGTCGCGCGCGATCTCGGCGACGTGCGGGCGGTCCGCATCGCGGAGAAGGGCCGGGGCAGGGCGCTGCGCCGGGTGTGGAGCCAGAGCGACGCCGACGTCGTCGCCTACATGGACGTCGATCTGTCCACCGACCTGGACGCCTTCCTGCCGCTGGTGGCCCCGCTGCTGTCCGGGCACAGCGACCTGGCGATCGGCACCAGGCTCGACGCCTCGGCCAATGTCGTGCGCGGCCCCAAGCGCGAGGTGATCTCCAGGGGCTACAACCTGCTGCTGCGGTCGGTCCTGGGCGCGCGGTTCTCCGACGCCCAGTGCGGGTTCAAGGCCGTGCGCGCCGAGGTCGCCCAGGCGCTGCTGCCCTCGGTGCGCGACGAGGAGTGGTTCTTCGACACCGAGCTGCTGCTGCTCGCCGAGCGGCACGGCCTGCGCATCCACGAGATCCCCGTCGACTGGGTCGACGACCCCGACAGCCGGGTCGACATCCTCAAGACCGCGCTCGACGACCTGCGCGGCGTGGTCCGCGTGGCGATGACCGGCGCGACCAGGCAGCTCCCGATCTTCGCGTTGATCGGCGGGATCAGCACCCTGGCGCACCTCGGGCTGTTCGTGGCGCTGCGCCAGTTGGTGCCCGCGGTCGCCGCCAACGCGCTCGCGCTGTTCCTCACCGCCATGGCCAACACCGCCGCCAACCGGCGGTTCACCTTCGGTGTCACCGGGCGGGCCGGGGCGGTGCGGCACCAGCTCGAAGGCGGTGTGGCGTTCGTCATCGGGCTCGGGCTGAGCACCGGCGGCCTGGCCCTGCTCGACTTCGTCGCGCCGCACGCCACCACCCTGGCCGAGGTCGGCGCGGTGGTCGCCGCCAACGGGCTGGCCACTCTGGTCCGCTTCCTGCTGCTGCGCACCTGGGTGTTCAACCTGCGCCGCCCGATCAACCGGGGGTTGCGTTGAGCGCCGCCACGACCACCGGGCCCGGCCTCGCCCCGGGCCCCACGTCCCGCGCCCGGGCGCTGCTGTCCCGGCTTCCGCCGGCCGCCGTTCTGGCGCTGGCCACCGTGCTCTACACCTGGGGCCTCGGCCGCAACGGGCACGCCAACACCTACTACTCCGCGGCGGCGCTGTCCGGCACGCAGAGCTGGAAGGCGTTCTTCTTCGGCGCGCTGGACGCCGGGTCGTTCATCACGGTCGACAAGCCGCCGCTCGCGCTGTGGGTGACGGGCCTGTCCGTGCGGGTCTTCGGCCTGTCGAGCTGGAGCCTGCTGCTCCCGCAGGCGGCGGCGGGCGTGGCCACCGTCTGGCTGCTGCACACGGCGGTGCGCCGCAGCGTCCCCGGCCGCCCCGGGCGCGTCGCGGCCCACCTGGCCGCGCTGGTGCTGGCGCTGACGCCGATCACCGTGGCGATCAACCGCGACAACAACCCCGACCCGATCCTGGTGCTGCTGCTCACCGGGGCCGCCTGCGCCTGCCTGGCCGCGCTGCGCGACGGGCGGATCCGCCCGCTGCTGCTCTGCGCCGTGCTCGTCGGCCTGGCCTTCAACACCAAGATGCTCCAGGCGTACCTGGTGCTGCCCGCCTTCGCCGGGGTCTACCTCTACGCGGCCCCTGGCTCCCTGGCCCGCAGGCTGCGCGCGCTGGCGGCGGCCGGGGCGGCACTGCTGGTCTCCAGCGCCTGGTGGATGACCATCGTCGACCTGTGGCCCGCCGCCGACCGCCCCTTCGTGGGCGGCAGCACCCACAACAGCATGTGGGACCTGGTGATCGGCTACAACGGCCTGGGCCGCTTCCTCGGCGCACAGGCGGGCACCCACCACCCGCCCGCCTTCGGCGGAGACCCCGGTCCGGGGCGGATGTTCAACGACCTGGTCGCCGGCCAGATCTCCTGGCTGCTGCCCTTCGCCCTCATCGCGCTCGTCGCGGGCCCCCTCATCCTGTCGCGGGTGCCCACCGCGGGCTTCCCGCACGAGGGCGGGCGCCGCACCGAGCCGGTCCGCGCGGCACTGTCCCTGTGGGGTGGCTGGCTGGTGGCCCACCTGCTGGTCTTCAGCTTCACCAGCGGGGTCTTCCACCCCTACTACACGGCCGTGATGGCTCCGGCCATCGCCGCCCTCAGCGGCATCGGCGCGGTCCTGCTCTGGCGCGCCCGCACCCATTCCAGGGCCTGGGCCTGCCTCCCCCCGGCCTGCATCGCCCTGACCACCGCCTGGGCGTTCACCGTCCTCCGCCGCACCCCAGAGTTCGCCCCCTGGCTCCCCTGGACCCTGGCAGCCACCTCAACAGCCATCACAGCCGCCCTGACCCTGCGCACGCTCGCCCGGGTGGGGCCGGCATGGCTCCGGGTATTGGTCCCGGGCGCGGCGGTGGTGGTGGGGCTTGGGGGGCCTGCGGCGTTTGCGGTGATGCCGCTCGGGGCGGCGGTGAGTGGGGGGAATCCCACGGCAGGGCCTGAGGTGGGGCCGATTCCGGGGCTGCCGCCGGGGGTGCTGGGGGCGTCGCGGGTTTCGAAGGCCGTCGGGTTCGGGGGTCGGCCCGGGGGCTTTGAGGGGCGGGTGAGCGAAGGGCTGATCGCGTATCTGAAGCACAATCAGGGCGGGGCGACGTGGCTGGCCGCGTTCGGGAACGCGCAGCCCGCCGCGCAGGTGATTCTGGACACCGGGCGGCCGGCGCTGGCGATGGGCGGGTTCCTCGGGTCCGATCCGGCGATGACCGTGGAACGGTTGCGCGATCTGGTCGCGGCCGGGCGGTTGCGCTATGTGGTCCCCGGTGGTGGGGTGCGGGCCGCGAACCGTGGTGACCGCGGGCTCACCCAGTGGGTGGAGGCCACCTGCGCGCCGGTCGATCCCGTCGAGTACGGCGAGCGGCGTCCACCCGGCTGGCCCAAGCTGGAGCCGACCCCCAAGGGGCGGCGGGGCGATGGCACGCGGGTCTATCGCTGCGGGGGGTGATTCAGGCGGGGAGCGCGGCCAGCAGGAAGGCCAGCCGGTCGGCGGCGGCGTCGACGTCGTCCATGTCGCCCAGGCGGTAGCCCCATGAGGTCACGAACGCGCCGTCGGAGCAGGTGACCGTCTCGAACAGCGTCGAGCTGAACCGGTTGCGGACGCACACGTAAGCCGGGTCGCTGTTCAGGGCGATGCTCTGCACCGAAAGATCGGCATGCCGCCGGGTGGCACCGGCGAAGCGCTCAAGACAGGACAGTGTGTCCATCATCGTGAGTCACCTCCGCAACTTTTTCTCGCGACAGGATTGCACGATCAATGGGGCCAGGCAAGCAATTGCGGCATTTAGTCCGTGGCAGTTTCGGTCTGGCGGTCGAAGTCGTCCAGCACACGAACGATCACCGCGCGGGCTTCGTCGTCGAACGCCGCGATCTCGCAGAACTCTTCGAACACACGTCCATAGAAGGCGATGTCCTCCGGATCGCGGAGCATCAGCTCCTTGGTCCGGGTGGCGACGCCGACGAGCGTCTCGTTGTAGATCCAGAATCCGTTCAGCACGGCCGAGGGGAGCGGCGCCTCGAACGGCACCACCCCGAACTCCACGTTCGGCAGCGTGCTCACCGCGAGCAGCCGATCCAACTGGCCGCGCATCACGTTGAGCGGCGCGAGCCGGTAGCGCAGCGCGGCCTCCGGCATCAGAAACCGGAACCGCCGCCTGCCGTCGTACAGGATCTCCTGCCGCTGCATCCGCACCCGGATCGCCGCGTCGATCTCCTCGGCCGCACTGTAGAGGCGCTTGACCTTCGCGAAGACGTTGCGCGCGTACTCGGCCGTCTGCAGCAGCCCGATGACCAGGCCCGGCTCGAACACCCGGAATAGCTGCGTCCGGGCCTCAAGGTCGCGCATGTCCTCCTGGATGGCGGCCAGCCCGCTGCGATGCCGCTGCCGCCAGGAGTCGTGCCGCTCGACCAGGCTGATCACCTGGGCGATCAGCTTGTCCACGACCTCGGGCGGGGCGTCCACCGCCTGCGCCCACACCACCACGTCGTCCTCGGAGGCCGTCTGCCGGGCGTTCTCCAGCCGGGAGACCTTCGACGGCTGCCAGGCGAGGCGTTCGGCGAGCTCCTTGCCCGACAGGTGGGCGGCCTCGCGTAGTTGCCGGAGGTGCATGCCCAAGTCGATCCGGGCCTGCTGGAAGCTGCTCAAACCTACCTCCGGGTGGGGCGCCGGACGGCCGGCGACGCCAGGACCCTGTCGCTCCGGTCCGAGGAGTCACGAATGCGGAAGACAGTAGACCGCGCCCGCCGTTCTATCCAGAGGGCGCGCCCGAATCGTGATCAACGCGCATTCACGCGCCCCTGGCACTCCCGCGCCCCATCGCGCGTTCAGCGGCCGAGGACCCGCTTGGCCACCTCCGTGAGCAGTTCCCGGGGGATCTCGACGACGGTCTCGCCTTCGAGCACGTCACGCAGGTCACCCAGGGCCTCGCCGTCGGTGACCCGCATGCCCTGGACGACGATGGTGCCCCGATCGGTCTCGTAGAGCGACGGGCAGGCTCCCGCCTCGGACGTGGAACCGAGGAATCGCAGACGCATGATCGATCCTTCCCCGAGCGGACCTCGCATTGCAATTGCGCGCAATTGTAGCGATCTATGAGGATGGGATCTTTATAGCTACCCAGAAGGTATAAATTACGGTCACAAAACTGCAACGCCGCGCACGCCACGCCACCTATGCACATCTGCGCAGCCGTGCGAGCGTCAGCGGACCCAGGACGGCGGGCGCTTCTCGGCGAAGGCGCCGATGCCCTCCTGGCCCTCGGCGGAGGTGAAGCGTTCGGCGGAGAGCGCGGCCATCCGGCGCAGGCCCTCCTCGATCGGCAGCGCGGGCACCTCGCGGACCAGGCGCTTGGTGATCGCCAGCGCCTCCGGGCCGCCGAGGCGCAGCATCCGGGCGTAGTGCTCGACCGTGGTGTCCAGCTCGTCGTCCGGCACGGCCCTGGTGAGCAGCCCGATCTCCGCGGCCCGGTCGGCATCGAAGACCTCGCCGGTCAGGAAGTACTCCGCCGCGGCGCGCGGCTCCACCCGGCGCAGCACGGTGACCGAGATCATCGCCGGCACCACGCCCAGCCGTACCTCGCTGAACGCGAACGACGCCGACCGCGGCGCGATGGCGAAGTCGCAGGCCGCGACCAGGCCGAGCCCCCCGGCGCGGGCCGTGCCGTTGAGCCGGCAGATGGCCGGTTTGGGGCTGTTCCACAGCAGGGTCATGATCTCCGGGAGCGCCCCGGTCACCGGCGCGGACGCGGGCAGGCCGGGCTCCGGGGCCCGCTGCTCCTTCAGGTCGGCCCCCGAGCAGAAGACCGTTCCGGTCGCGGTGAGCACGACGACCCGCACGCCGTCGTCGTCCAGTGCCCGGCGCAGCCGGCCGTCCAGCTCGTCGAGCAACCGCGTGGACAGGGCGTTCCGGTTGCGCGGCGAGTCCATCGTGATCGTCGCCACGCCGTCGGCCGCCTGCGCGTGCACCAGTTCTTCCACGTCAACCCACCATCCGATCGTGCGCTGCCTCGGGGGCTTCAACTCTCGCATGCGGCGGCGCGTGCCCGATCATGGGCCTCCCGGATCGCCGGGGTCAGCCGCAGTGGCTCCAGCCGCTGGTCCAGCGGGCCGACCCGAAGGAGCCGCCCCACATGACGCACCTCTTGGCGGCGGCCAGCCGCACCGGGCCCGCGTAGGCGGTGAACCTGCCGCTGTCGCCGGCCGAGCCGCCGCCCTTCACCTGGAGCGTGGCGCTCATCGCGGCCTTGGCCGGCACGACGTACTTCGACATCGTCACCACGCAGTTGCGGCCCGCCGCGGCACTGTAGAGCAGGTACACGGTGGCGCCGCCGCCGAGCCCGTGGGAGTTGATCACCTTGTAGCCGGAGCCGCAGACGCCCGCGGGGGTGTGCGGATTCGGCTTGGGCTGTGGCTTGGGCGACGCGGTGGTCCTCGTCGGGGACGGCCTGCTGGTGGGCCTGCTGGTGGGTTTGGTGGTCGGCTTGATCGTGGGCTTGGCGCTGGGCTCGGGCGGCCCGGCCGTCGCGCTCGGCGTGGGCTTGGCGGGCGTGCGCGTCGGCTCGGGCTTGGGGGTCTTGGTACGCCGGGACGCGGGCTCGTTCGCCCGCTCCGCGGCACGGCTGGCCGGGTGGTCGCCCGGCGGGTCGTGCGGCGCGCGGGTCTTACGCGGCGGCGCGGCCGACTCCCAGTCGCCGGTCTCGGGGGTCGGCGGCGGCGGTTCGGCCTTGCTCGGCGGGACGGCCCGCTCCCGCACGGTACTGGCGGCCTGCGGCGTGCCCGGGGTGAGGCTGTCGGCCATCAGGGTGAGCGTCCCGGTCTTGGCGAGCACCACCGACCCGCCGCCCAGGACCACCACGCCCGCCGCCAGGGCCGCGACCAGTACCGCGGGCCGCTTGCCCCGGCCGCCGCGCCGAGGCGTCTTCAGCGGCCCGGTGGGCACCTCGGCGCCCGGCACGATCGTGCGCAGCGGCCCCGCCGTCTGCCCGGTCAGGTGCCCGACCAGA
This sequence comes from Spongiactinospora rosea, assembly GCF_003315795.1. Classification (GTDB taxonomy): domain Bacteria; phylum Actinomycetota; class Actinomycetes; order Streptosporangiales; family Streptosporangiaceae; genus Spongiactinospora; species Spongiactinospora rosea. The sequence goes on along the minus strand of NZ_QMEY01000004.1, from coordinate 7,757 downwards.
TTCTCGGCCATCGGCCGCAGGGACGGGTCCTTGGACAGGCAGGCCGCCACGACGTCGCGGATCGGCCCGGTGAGGTCGCCCATGTCCGGATCGCTGTGCAGAATCCGGTTCATCACCACCGGGATGGAGTCCTGGCCGAACGCCGGTCGCCCGGTCGCGGCGAACACCATCGTGACGCCCCAGGCGAACACGTCGGAGGCGGGGGAGACCGGCTCGCCCGCGAGCTGTTCCGGGGCCAGGTACGACGGCGTGCCGATGGCCATGCCGGTCGCGGTGGTGCCCGGCGCGTCCAGGGCCCTGGCGATGCCGAAGTCGATGACCACCGGCCCTTCCGGGCCCATCAGCACGTTGGCGGGCTTCAGGTCGCGGTGCAGGATCCCGGCCCGGTGGATGGCGGCCAGCGCGGTGGCGGTGGCGATGGCCAGCCGTTCCAGCGCCCCGCCCCGGCGCGGCCCCTCGCGGTCCACGAGTTCGCGGAGCGAGGGGCCGGGGACGTACTCGCTGACGATGTAAGGGCGGTTGCCCGCGAGGTCGGCGTGCAGTACCGGGGCGGTGCAGAAGCGGGCCACCCGCTGGGCCAGCGCCACCTCGCGCAGGAACCGCGTCCGCGCCTCCTCGTCGGCGGTCAGGCCGCTGTGCAGGAGCTTGACCGCGACCTGCTCGCCCGCCGGGCCGCGGCCCAGGTAGACGACCCCTTGGCCGCCTTCACCGAGCCTGCCGACCAGCTCGAAGGAGCCCAGGCGGCGCGGATCTTCTGTGCTCAGCGGCCAGGCCTGCACCGGTTGCTCCACCCCCGACAAATCACCTGAAAATGCCTAAGTTTGGCATGTCACGCTACCAGTGTGCGCCGTGGGGCGGGTGCGAACGGCGACAGCGCGGGGGATGGGCCGGGCCGGTGTTCAGATGGCCTTGCCGGGGTTGAGGATGCCCAGCGGATCGAACACCTTCTTGATGCCCGCGTTGATGCCGCTCGCCAGCGGGCCGGTCTCCAGTTCCAGCCAGCGCCGCTTGAGCAGGCCCACGCCGTGCTCCCCGGTGAGCGTGCCGCCGAGGTCCAAAGCGGTCCGGAAGACCTCGTCGGCCGCGTCCCAGACGTTCTGCGGCGGCTCGGGGACGCCGTGGTCGAAGACGAACACCGGGTGCAGGTTGCCGTCGCCCGCGTGCGCGACCGTGCAGATCAGCACGTCGTGCTTGGCCGCGGCGGCCTCGATGGCGGTCATCATGTCCGGCAGCGCGGAACGCGGCACGCAGACGTCCTCGACCAGGCAGTTGCCCAGGCGCTCCTTGGCCGAGTAGGCCATCCGGCGGATGCCGATCAGTTCCTCGGTCTCGGCCGGGCTGTCCGACACGGCGACGAACGACGCGCCGTTCTCCATGCAGAGGTCGTGCATCCGCCGGGCCGCGGTCTGGCCGTCCGTGGCGTCGGACTGGGCGATCAGCATGGCCGCCACGCCCGCCTCCAGGCCGATGTTGCGCCAGTCGTCGATGGCCTTGAGCGTGGCCCGGTCGAGCAGTTCGAGCAGCGAGGGCTGGCAGCCCGCGGCGATGATCGCCGAAACCGCCGAGGCGGCGTCGCGCAGCGAGGTGAACTCCGCGGCGATCGTGGCGGGCGGGACGAGCGGGGCGCGGCGCAGCCGTACCGTGGCCGAGGTGATCACGCCCAGCGTGCCCTCCGACCCAACGAACAGCCCGGTCAGGTCGTAACCGGTGACGCCCTTGACGGTGCGGCGGCCGGTGTTGAGCACCTGGCCGTCGGCGAGCACCACTTCCAGGCCGAGGGCCGAGTCGCGGGTCACGCCGTACTTGACGCAGCGCAGGCCCCCCGCGTTGGTGGCGAGGTTGCCGCCGACCGTGGAGATCTCGTAGGAGGAGGGGTCGGGCGCGTACATCAGCCCGTGCTCCCTGGCGGCGGCGTCGAGGTCGGCGGTGATCACGCCGGGCTCGACGACCGCGATCTCGTCGGCGGGGGAGAGTTCTTTGATCTGCGCCATCTTCGCCACGGAGAGGACCACGCAGCCCTCGCTCGCCGTGGCTCCACCGGCCAGGCCGGTGCCCGCGCCGCGCGGTACGACGGGCACCCGGTGCGCGGTCGCCCACCGCATCGTCTCGATCACGTCGTCGCGGCTCTGCGCGAGGACCACGCCGAGCGCCGCGCCGGGCGTGAGGAAGGTCCGGTCGCGGGAGTAGGAGTCGGTCACGTCGGGGTCGGTGAGCACTCGCCCATCGGGGAGGGCCTTGGCAAGGAGATCAATGGTGGAGCCGGTCACGTCTGCGACTCTACGCGGCGCCCTTTCGCGACCCGCACCCGGCCTTCCGTGTGGCGGTACGGCGTTCCGTTTCCCATCGGGCAGGTGGCTCCGGCAACCGGCCGGCCGAGCGACCGAACAGGGCACCACCAGGGCTGTGCTATGGAAATCCCTCAGCTAGGCGAATAGCCGCCGGAATTATCCATATTTGCCCCTTTTGTACTGCATATTGATCACAATTCCGCAACATACAGAATCCGGTTTACTCCTGGTTTACCTTCTCCTCTAACGTCCCGATTGCGGATTTCTAGGTGCCGCGTCACAGGCGTCGCAGAGATCCGGCGACGGCATGCTGACACCCGGTATGCCAGGACTTGTGCCCGGTAAACCCGGGCGAGGGAGGAACAGTCTGTTGTCCAGCAGAGGCAGGGGCGCCGGGCGGCGCCTACTCGCGCTCGTTCCAGCGATCGGCTTAACCGCCGCCGGATTGACGGTGGTGGGAGCCGCCGCTCCTTCGGACGCGTCGGTCGCCCGCTACCAGCCGAGCGCCGCCGACCATTACATCAACTACGCCGCTCCCCGCGTGCAGCAGGAGCACGACGAGCGCTCGCTCGACGATCGGGCCCGTTCGCTGTCTCCGGCCGAGAAGGTGGACCGGAAATTCTCCAGCGGTAACCCGGTCACCGGCCGGATCCTCGCGCAGCGGGAGCGCGAGGCGTTCAGGACCGGGAAGAACCCCGCGGAGTGGATCTTCAAGAAGTCCAAGCAGACGCGGACGGCCAAGCTGCTCACGCTGCTCGTGGAGTTCAACGAGAACGCCAATGACGACTTCTCCGGCTTCAAGCGTCCGCGCGTGATCGGCAGCCCCGCCAGCGACTGCGTCACCGAGCCGCCCGGCACGCTGCTCAATGGCCCGCTCCACAACAATCTGCCCGACCCCGCCACGCTGCCCAAGAAGGACAACAACAGCTTCTGGGTGCCGGACTTCAGCCCCGCGCACTTCAACAAGATGCTGTACACCAAGTCGGGCATCACCGAGCGGGTCCGCAAGGACCTCAAGGGCCCCGACGGCAAGCCGGGCATCGACATCTCCGGCTACACCATGAAGAACATGTACGAGGAGATGTCCAAGGGCGCCTACTCGGTCACCGGCGAGGCCGTCGGCTGGATCAAGGCCCCGCACTCCGAGGCGTGGTACGGCGCCGCCGCCTGTGGCGGAGCCTCCCAGGACATGTCCGGCCACCCGGACAACAAGGTCGGCGCGGCCCAGCTCGCGATCGACGCGGTGAACGTCCTGGCGGCCCAGCAGCCGAACTTCCCCTGGGCCGACTACGACCTTGAGGACATCTCCGACGCCGACGGCGACGGCAACTACGTCGAGCCCGACGGCGTGATCGACCACCTCGTGCTGGTCCACGCCGGCGCGGACAAGTCCGGTGACGGCGGCGACCAGGGCACGTACGCCATCTGGGCGCACTCCAGCGCGGTGGCGGGCGGCCACGTCATCCCCGGCACCAGCAAGAAGATCTCCAACTACATCGTGCAGCCGGAGGACTCCGGCGTCGGCGTGTTCGCCCACGAGTACGGTCACGACCTGGGCCTGCCCGACCTGTACGACACCTCCGGCAACGCCGAGAGCGCGGTCGACTTCTGGGACCTGATGTCCAGCGGCTCCCACTCGGGCCCGATCTTCCAGTCCATGCCGACCCACATGGGCCTGTGGGACAAGTGGGTGCTCGGCTGGGCGAACCCGAAGACGTTCGACCCCGGTGACAAGTCGCGGGTCGTGCCCGTCGGCCAGACCTCGCGCACGCCGAAGTACACCGAAGACGGTGTGCGGGTGAACCTTGCGAGCGAGCCGCTGGCGATGGTCAAGCCGCACAGCGGGACCAAGACCTGGTGGTCCAACCTGGACCAGGAGTGGGCCGACGTCAAGCTGGCCCGCGACGTCCAAGTGCCGAACGGCACCGACGTGAAGTTCTGGCTGTGGAACAACTACGAGATCGAGGCCGACTGGGACTACGGCTTCATCGAGGTGTCCACCGACGACGGCGCCACCTGGACCCAGCAGAAGGTTTACGACGAGGCCGGCACCGAGGTGACCACCCCCGACGGTTACCCCGACCCGAACAAGAACCTCGCCACCTTCGGCAACAAGAAGTACGGCCTGACCGGCAACACCGACGGCTGGCGGCACGACTACGTCAACCTGACCCCGTTCGCCGGTAAGACGATCAAGCTCAGGCTGACCTACAACAGCGACGCGGCCTTCACCCCGCGCGGCTGGCACGCGGACGACTTCGCGCTCACCAACGGCACCGAGACCGTCTGGAGCGACGACGTCGAGAACGGCGCCAACGGCTGGCTGACCATGGGCGGCACGCACACCAACACCCACGGCGCCGGCTGGAACCAGAACGACGGCCTTCGCACCATCGACCGGTTCTACCTCGCCGAGTGGCGCAACCTGGACGGCTTCGACAAGGGCCTGCAGTACGCCTACGACACCTCCTACCTGCGTGACGGCGCGTGGAAGGTGGAGAAGGTCAAGTACAACGCCCCCGGCATGCTGGTCTGGTACCGCGACTCCACGCACACCACCAACAACATCGCCGACACCATCGGCGCCCCGCCGAGCATCGGCCCCAAGGGCAGCCTGCTGCTGGTCGACTCGCACTACGAGCCGCTGCGGCGCACCGGCGTGGCCGCCGAGAAGGACCCCAACCTGAGCAAGAACCTCCAGGGCCGGGTCCAGACCTCCAACGCGGCCTTCTCCTTCAAGAAGACCTACCCGTTCACCGAGTGCCTGGAGGCGGCCGACGAGCCGTTCAGCGAGTACTGCACCAAGTTCGCGGCGCTCCCGGCCGTGCCGCACTTCACCGACGCCAAGACCTGGTACCCGGGCATCGAGGTGCGCGAGGACGGCCTGTACTACCGTGACGGCGACGCCTCGGTGGTCGTGCCCTCCAAGAACGACGAGGCCTACTCCACGCGCGTCGTGAACGTGGACGGCACTCCCGCCAAGGAGCTGTACGGCCAGGTCATCTCCGGCAACCACGTGCTCGGCTCCGGCAACCCCGGCGACGAGAAGAAGGCGCTCGGCGTCCAGCTCCGGCTGCTCACGCCGCTGCCCGGCAACCTCGCCGCCCTGATCCAGGTGACCCCGCCCAAGAAGTAGTGGGTCGCGCGGATCGATTTCGCTGATCGAAGACGCGTCGCCGTGGCCGGTCTCCCCGGCCGCGGCGACGCGTTCGCGTGAGAGCCGTACGATGTGCTCGGAAAACGGGCAGGTCGCCCGGCCGTACCGGGTGAGGGGAAGCGTGAGCGAGCAGCGCAGCAAGGACGAGCACACCGCGGCCATCAAAACCGACCGCAAGATCGCCGTGGTGGTCAACACCCACTCGCGCCGTGGTCGCCGCCGCTTTCCCGAGGTGCTGCGCCTGCTGGATGCCAAGGGCCTGAACCCCATGGCGGTCCACGCGGTGGTCAACCCCAAGCGGCTGCGCCAGACGCTGGAGAGCGCCCTGGCCCTCGGCCCCGACCTGCTGATCGTCGGCGGTGGCGACGGCACCCTGAGCAGCGCGGTCAGGCACCTGGCCCAGCGTGACGTCGCGCTCGGCGTGCTGCCGCTGGGCACCACCAACAACTTCGCCCGCAGCCTGGGCCTGCCGCTCGACCTGGCGGGCGCGGCCGAGGTGTTCCGCACCGGCAAGGTCGCCGACGTGGACGTCGGCATGGCGGGCGACCGGCCCTTCGCCAACCTGGCGAGCTTCGGGGTGTCGGTCGAGGTCGCGGGCACGGTACGTCCGTGGGTCAAGCGGCTGATCGGGCGCGCGGCCTATCCGCTGACCGCCCTCGCCGTACTCCCGCGCCACCGGCCCTTCCGCGCCTACATCACGGTGGACGGCCGCCGCCACGAACTGCTGACCCATCAGCTCAACGTGGCCAACGGCCGGTTCCACGGCGGCTGGCAGGTGGCCAGGGACATGAGCATCGACAACGGCACGCTGGTGGCCTACCAGCTCGGTTCGGGCAAGCGGCTGCGGCTGCTGCTGGAGACCATGGTCAGGGCGGTCAGCGGGCGCTGGCGCAGCCTGGCGGGCGGGCCGTTCGTCGTCGGCGGGGAGATGCTGCTGGAGACCGACCCGCCGATGGCCGCCGACGTGGACGGCGAGGTACGGCTGAGCACCCCGCTGACCCTGCGCACGGTGCCGAACGGCCTGCGGGTGATGGTCCCCGAGAGCTTCGACGACCGCTGAGCGGACCGCTGGGAGCACCGCCGAGCGGGCGTCTGGTTTGCCCGCTCTGTCCTGGGTAGACGGATCCCCACATTCCCCGACTTTTCGAGATTCGACGGGTCGAGTCATGTGGAGGTTCGAGATGAGCGAGACCGATCCGGGCGGGCCGCCCTCACGGCACACCGCGGGTGAGGTGGGGGCCCGCAGGCACCCCGTGGGCGAGGCCGTACGGGCCGATGAGAGCGGTTCGCTGAACGTCCCGCCCACCCAGCGCGACGAGGGCACAGAGGCCGCCAGAGAGGCCCACCGCGGCACCGGCGAGGACACCGGCGTGCCCACCCCCGCCTCGGGCCGGGGGAGCGGCGAACCGATCGCGGGGACATCGGCCCCCGCGGGCCTGGACCGCACCCGCTCCACCGGCGACACCGACCGGGTCCGCGAGGCCGCGGCCGACATCCGCGACGAGTTCCGGCGGCGGCGCAGGCCGACGAAGTTCATGCTGATCGCGGCGGGCACCGCGGTCGCCCTGATCGCCCGCCGCCTGCTCCGCCGCCGCTGAGGGCCGGCGAGTGCCGCCGGGCCGACAGACCGAGCTGACAGACTGAGGGGCGTGGAGTGCCTTTTCTGTGCCATCGCCGCGGGCGCGCAGCCCGCGCAGATCGTGCTGGACGACGAGGTCGCGGTGGCCTTCCTGGACACCAGGCCGGTGTTCAAGGGTCATGTGCTGGTCGTCCCGCGCGAGCACGCCGAGACCCTGACCGACCTGCCGGTCCCGGCCGTGGGGCCGTTCTTCCAGCGGGTACAGACCGTGGCCGCCGCCGTGGAGGAGGGCCTGTCGGCCGCGGGCACGTTCGTGGCGATGAACAACCGGATCAGCCAGAGCGTCGCCCACCTGCACGTCCACGTGGTGCCCCGCAACCGCAAGGACGGCCTGCGCGGGTTCTTCTGGCCCAGGATGAAGTACGCCGACGAGGCGGAGGCGGCCTCCTACGCGGAGAAGATCCGCTCCGCGCTGCCCGGCTGACCGGCTAGCCCCGTTTTCCGCACGTGAGTGATCTTCAGCGGAGGTCTCGTGGATCGATGTCGAGGAGGTCCAGGAGATCGAGTTGGAGATCGGTGGGGTGCGGGATGATCGGGGGTGATTGGCCGGTGCCCGGGATCAGCCGGATACCGGCCAGCGCGTCGAGGATGAGCTTGCCGGTGGGCACGGCGGGCCGTCCGGCGTACAAGCCGTCCATCTTGGCCTGGCCGCGAGCCGCCAGGGCGTGGCGGA
>NZ_QMEY01000039.1 GCF_003315795.1 Spongiactinospora rosea | reverse complement strand
CTCTACCGGCCGGTGGCGCAGACCCTCGGCGGATGGGATCGAGTTGTTCGATCTGCGGGCGGTATCGGTGAGGCGTTACCGCTATCGGGGTTACTCGATCCGCGGCCCCTGGACTTTGTCCGGCCCCGCCTGACGGCAGATGCCGTGGAGAGCCCGGTGCTCAGAGATGGGCACGCCGGGTTCGGCGAGCGGTCTGGGGAAACGGACCGGCGGCAACGCCGGCACCGCGCCCCAGGCCGACTCAACGACGCCCGACCAGCGGGCTTACCTGACCGCCATTGAGACCACCTACCCCGGGTGGCACATCGTCGTGGAGCGGGGGTGGTGGTGGGCCACCAAGCACACCCCGCCGACGCGGGAGCAGAAGGCCGCCGGAGTGCTCACCCAGTTCGCCCGCCCCGGGCCGCACGAGATGGTGGCCGCGCTCAACGTGCAACTCGGCATCCTCGCCCGCATGGGCGCGGCCTGACCCGCACGAGGAGGGCGGCGCAGAACACCACCCCGTTAGTTACCGATCAGCATGGAGTCGACATGACCACCCCGGCCACCGGGCCCGAGTACATCGCATCTCCCCGGAGCACGCCGCCGCCCGCGCCTTGGCAGGCGTGAGGCCCGGGGATGTGGAGCCTGATGCCGTCGTTCCGTCCCAGGAGGGGGGAACGCCGGTGGTGGCGCTCCGGTAACCCGCATGACAGGCTCATGGGCGCTTGCCATGATGGAATGACGCCGAGAGCTGGAGAAACACTGATGAGCACCGGTCTGGGCGCCCGCCCGAGCGCGACCACCTATGACGTGGAGAGACTGGTCGGCATGGCCTGGCAGGGCCAGATTCGGGTTCCGCACTTCCAGCGCGAACTGCGCTGGGGGCGTGAGGATGTCATCCGGTTGTTCGACAGCCTGGTCAAGGGCTATCCCATCGGCAGCCTTCTGCTCTGGGTGCGGCCTGCCGCCCCGCAGACCATCACCTTGGGGGCGCTTGAGATCAATGCCCCTAAGCTGGACCAATCGCTCTGGGTGGTCGATGGCCAGCAGCGGGTCACGAGCCTGGCCAATGCCCTGCACGAGGACGCCGCGCGGGACTCTCGTTTCGCCCTCGCCTACGACCTACGTGCGGAGGAGTTCGTCCCGCGTCCGGTGATCATGGCCTCACACGTGATTCCGCTGCCCACGTTGTTCGACCTGCGCCGTGTACTGACCTGGTTCGCGAAGAATCCCGAAGTCGCCGAGCTGCAGGATCGCGCGTTTCATTTGACCACGATCATTCGGCAGTATCCGGTCCCTGCTTACCAGGTCGAGCAGGAGGACACCGAAGTCCTGCGGGACATCTTCGACCGGATGAACAACTACGGGAAGCGGCTCAGCCGTGCGGAGATCTTTTCTGCGCTCAACGCCGGGCCGGAGGGCGGAAAGAGCCTCACCTTGGGTGAGATATCCGAGCATATCGATGAGGACCTGTCCTTCGGGCGAATCGACAATGACACGATCCTGTATGCGATCCTCGCCCGCCGCGGTCACGACGTACAGCGGGAGATCCGCCTGGAGTTCGACGATGAAAAGCGGCGCGGGGTCAGCGATTTTCCCGGCGAGGACCGTGATGCGGCCTTCAACGCGGGGGAGGAAGCCCTGCGAAGGGCCGTCACCTTCCTGCAGGAGGAGGCAGGGGTTCCGCATTTCACGCTGCTGCCGTTCCGCTATCTCCTGGTCGTTCTGGCTCGGGTCTTCGCGCACTTTCCGGAGCCGGATCCCACCAGTAGGCGGTTGCTGCGCCGCTGGTTCTGGCGCGCCGCGCTGGTCGGTCCGGAGATCTTTCGAGGCAGCGTAACCGGTGCCGTCCGAACACTATGCGCCAAGATCCATCCAGGCGATCTCATCGGATCGGTCCAGGATCTGCTGGATGCTGTGGACAGGCAGGCACCGCCGCCGCTCCCAGAGTTGCGCAGGTTCAAGACCAACGAAGCAGCGGGGAAGATCACCCTCTGTTCCTGGTGGGCGCTGGAGCCTCGGGACCCGACCACCGGCGAACTCATGGACATCGCTGATCTCGCCGAATGCCTCATCGATCGGCCCACTCCGGCCGATGCGGTGCGTTATATGGTTCCCCCCCGGCAGGTCGATGTGAAACAGCGGCTTTGGGCGGCCAACCGGGCCCTGGTGCCGGTGGTGAGACACGAATCGGGCAAGGAGATCGGCCACCTGCTGCTGCACCCGGCGCTGACTGTTGAAGGACGCGAGCTTGAAAAGACCTGGCTCGCCATCCTTGACTCTCACCTGGTCACGCTGGAGATGGTAGAGCTGCTTCGGAGCGGTGAAGTCGAGCGGTTCCTGATGGCCCGGCAGGAGGTACTGCTCGGCACCCTTGAGTCCTTCCTGAGTCGGATGTGCGAATGGGACTTCGAGGACACCCCACCGCTCGCCGGTCTGCTGCTAGAGGATCTCCCCGATGACGAGCCCGCTCTCTCCGACGAGGATGCGCATGGCCCTGCCTGAGACTCGGTTCGCGGTCCTCCTCGGCCCTCGGCGGGTTGGGACGTTGCTGCAGCGCGGGGATTACACGCGCTTCGCCTTCGTCGAGGAGTATCTACACGATCCGGGGCGGGCCATTCTGGGACTCCGGTTCGAAGAGGACTTGACCGGACGGCATGCGGCAGCGCTGCGGTTGCCGCCATGGTTCTCGAATCTCCTCCCCGAGGGTGTTCTGCGTGAGTGGATCGCCACCGATCGCGGGGTGTCGGCCGAACGCGAAATGGAACTCCTGATCCAGGTCGGTCACGACCTGCCCGGTGCCGTACGGGTGCTGCCCTGCACAGATGATGAAGACAGCGCCGAGCCGTACGCGCTCGACTGGGCCGATCTTTCGCCGGAGCGGGCCGATCGTGACAGCGGCCATCTGGAATTGCGATTCTCGCTGGCCGGAGTGGCGCTCAAGTTCTCCATGCTGGCGGAGGATCACCGTCTGACGCTGCCGGCGTTCGGAAGGGGCGGTGACTGGATCGTGAAACTGCCGGACCGCGCCTACCCGCACGTGCCGCTCAACGAGTACGCGATGATGCGCCTGGCCGGGATGGCCGGGATCGAGGTGCCGGAGGTCCGGCTCTATCGGCGTGAGGAACTGGACACCCTGCCTCCGGGCGTATGGCCGGGAAGCGAGGTGTTCGCCTACGCGGTACGGCGATTCGACCGCGACGATCGACGGGACGCCATTCACATTGAGGACCTTGCACAGGTACGCGGGGTCTATCCGAGGGAGAAATACCTCGGGAACTACGAGACGGTGGCAGCGCTGATCTACCGGCGCCGGGATACGGCATCGCTCAGGGAGTTCGCCAGGCGACTGGCCTTCAATGTGCTCATTTCCAACGGGGACGCACACCTGAAGAACTGGTCGCTCATCTACCGTGACCCGAGGGCGCCCACTCTGTCCCCTGCCTATGACCTGGTCTCCACCGGGGTGTACATGGGCGACGGTGAGACGCTGGGCCTGAAGTTCGCCGGCACCACGAGGTTCGACCGGATCACGGTACGGACGTTCGAAAGGCTGGAGCGTCGGCTCGGAGCGGCCGGTGCCGGGCTGGGTGATGTTGTCGCGGAGTTGGTGACGAGAGTTCATCGGATGTGGCCTGAGTGCGCTGAGCTGCTGAGCGGTACGCCCGGCATTCTGAAGGCCGTGAATGCCGGTATCGAGGCGCGCAGGCGTACTTTGCTGGCAACTCGATAGAGGCTTTTTATGCGCCGGTTGTGTATTCGTAGAGGTCGTAGGCGACCATTACCAGGCGGCCGGGGTCGGGGGCGTAGCCGAGGGTTGAGCCGAGGGGGCTGGTGACCTCTTGGTAGCCGATGATGTTGATGCCGGAGGTGGGGTCGATGGTGCCCATCCAGAGGGCGCCTTCTTCGGTGGAGGCGAACCAGCAGGGGCCGTCGGAGTAGGCGGCCCAGATGGTGGCGAAGTTGAACGCCTGCGGGCGGTTGGTGTCGACGATCAGGTTGGCCTGGCCGCGTAAGGTGATCTGCCAGGTCGTCGGGTCGATCGAGAAGTACCACAGGTTGTGGTCGCTGGAGCCGACCGAGCAATTGGCGACCAGCAGTTTGTCCCCGGTCACCGAAACGCTGTTGATGCCGCGTTGTGCCTGTGGATTGAAGACCGTCTGCGAGAGAATGCCGCCCGAGGGAATTTCGACGATCGACACGTAACCGTCTTCGGAGCCCGCCAGAATGCGGGCCTTGGTGGGCGAATCCGAGACGATCGCGATCGAATGCACGTCGTGCAGGCCCCATGGGTTGACCGGGGCGGGATTGCGTACGTCCACGGCTCGCAGGAAGCGCAGGCGCCGGCGGATGGGGTCGTGGTCCCAGATGGACAGGTGGCCGGAGGTGTGGCCGACGACCAGGGTGCTCGTGCCGGCCTGGACGGCGCGGGCGCCGGTGGCGACGCCGAGGGACGGGTCGTAGTCATAGGTGCCGCCGGGGCGGAGGTCGGGCCAGCCGCCGTCGCCCGCGTACCACAGGGCGATGGAACTTTCGTTGTTGGAACTGGCGAACGAGTGTCGGGGCAGCCGGGCGAGCATGCGTACGCCCTGGAAGGCGGGGCTGGCCACCGACTCGCTGATCAGCGGGCCCGAGACGGCCGAGTCGACGAACTTGAAGATGCTCATCGAACCGTCCCAGCGGCCTACCACGAAGTGGTCGGCGTCGAGCCAGGTGAGCTGCTGGGCCATTTCGTACGTGACGCCGTCGGCGGAGATGGGCAGCGCGGTCGTGGCCAGCGGCGGGCTGGGGAACGCGATCCCCCGCTCGATAAGCTCCTGCCGGGAACGGATCGCCGGAGGAACGGCTCGGTTCACCGCCACGGTCTTTTCCCATCGTTCGGCTTCGGCGCTCAACACAGAATCGGGGCAGCCGGTTACTGCCCGATCGGCACTCACGATAATCCTGGAAACCGGGAGCATCTCATGGGACCGGAACTCGCGGGTTCGCCGTTCTTCTGCTCGTGGAGCGGCGGAAAGGACTCCGCGCTGGCTATTCACCGCGCGGTACGGCAGGGCGGCGTTCCCGGGGCATTGATCACGATGATGACCGAAAAGGGGGTGCGTTCGCGTTCGCACGGTCTGCACCGGGACGTACTGGCCCGGCAGGCGGCGGCGATCGGCGTGCCGATCCGGTTCGTCGCCACCACCTGGGACGATTATGAGGACAAGTTCTGTGCCGAGGTGCGGAGTGTGGTGGCGGACGGGATCGGCCGTGGGGTGTTCGGTGACATCGACACGGAAAGCCACCGGGAATGGGAGCTTTCCGTATGTGCCCGGGCGGGCGCGACGGCCCATCTGCCGCTGTGGCGGACCGAACGCCCGGCCCTGATGCGCGAGCTCCTCGACAGCGGATTCCGGGCGGCCGTCGTCGCGGTCCGGGACGGACTCCTGCCGCCCGGCATTCTCGGCAAGGTCATCGACGCGGAAATGCTCGGGCTTTTCACGGATGCGGGCGTGGACATCGCCGGTGAGAACGGTGAATATCACACGGTGGTCATCGACGGCCCGATCTTCCGGACCCCGCTCCGGCTCGTCTTCGGTGAGACCGTCCTCCGGGACGGTGTCTGGTTCATTGACGCGGAGGCGGATGCCGGGTGAGGGGGGCGTCAGTTCTCATAGACCGGGTTCTTCGCCATCCGCTGCTCCGACACCAGCAGCCGGACCGTCCCCTCCTGCGCCGACTCCGCCGCCCACACGATCCAGTGGTCGCGTACGTCCGTCGCGCGGTCGTTGGGGTCTGCTGAGAAGCCGCCCTGGTCGGAGAGCCTGATGATCTGGTACTCCACGGCCAGGCCCCGCCGCCGCGCCTCGGCGGCCACCTCGCCCACCGTGCGCTCGATCGGGTCGTAGCCCTCCAGCATCTCGCCCTTCGCCTCGGCCGCCGCGTGGGCCCCGTACCGCTCGCCGGGCCTCGCCGGACGGCCGATGTAGACGACCCCCTTGCCGCCGAAGCCCTTGGAGACCGTCACGGTCAGCGCGCAGCCGGGGGTGCCGGGGGTGCCGGGGGTGCAGCCCTTGGGGGACAGGCCGCCGCCCAGTTTGTCCGCCTCGGTGGTGCCGGAGAATCCGTACCGGACGATGTCGCCCACCCGGCTCGGGGAGACGGGGATCAGTTGCAGGCCGACTTCGAGCCCCAGGGCCTTGAAGCCCTCGGAGTACTGGGTGTGGTCGGCGAACGGGTCCTTGATCGTGACCACGTACTCGTCGCCGTTCAGCCGGATGTCGATGGCGGCGTTGGCGTAGGAGGTCGCGGTGCCGGCGCGGTCCTGGACCAGGATGAGGCCGGTGACAGCGGCGGCGGGCGGCGGCGGCGCTCACGCGTTCGTCGCTGCGTTCGGTGAAGGGGGCCGTGACGGGGTCGGTTCCGGTGCGTTCGAGGATGCGCAGCTGCTGGACCTCGGTGCGTACGTACCGGCCGATCAGGTTGGAGGCGATCCCGTACAGCCACGGGCGCGCGTTCGGCCGGGCCAGGTCGTAGCCGCCGCGCCGGCGGAACGCCGTCAGGAAGGTCTCCCCGACGACGTCGTCGGCGGCGTCGCTACCGAGCCTGCGCCTGACATAGCGGGCGATGTCGGGCGCATGCCGCCGGAAGATCTCCGCGAACGCGTCGGGCTCGCGCCGGGACCGCTCGATGAGGGACGCGTCATCGTCCTCCACCCGGCCGCTCTCACTCATTGTGCGCCTTTCGGCTCTGCGTCAGGTCACCCGTTGTTGCCGCCAACGCCCGAAACGGTTCCATTGCCCGATGTGCGGCGGGGTGGCCGAGTGGCAGGTCTCCAAGATGTACGGCAGGGCCACCTAACCCCGCAGGCGGTCACCCCCGCGCCCTCTGCCCGGCGTTTCGCGGGTGTCGTGGCCGCTCGCCGTTCCGGCACCGGCTGTTCAGGGGAGGGGAGGGCCAGGGCGGCGGCGTCGGCAGTGGGGTGGCGGCGGCGTGGAGGGGGAACATGAGGGCGAGAGGGATGTCGCCGAGCCGAGGGGGAACGGGTTGTCCACCGACGAGGTTCCGCCCACGAATCCCGCCCCCGGCGAGGCGCGGGCGGCGAATCCCGGCCGTCGCGGGGTGCGGGTCACGAATCCTGGTCCTGGTGGGATCTTGTCTCCGGGTACTGGATCTGGCGAGGGGCTGTCCGTGGGCCTTGGTTCTGCCGAGGATGTGCCGGTGAGTCCCGGTTCTGGTGAGGTCGTGCGGGTGAATGCCAGTGCGGAGGAGGTGTCGGCCGTGGGCCCTGACTTTGGGGAGTCGTTGCCTGCCGGGCCCGAGTTCG
This sequence comes from Spongiactinospora rosea, assembly GCF_003315795.1. Taxonomy (GTDB): domain Bacteria; phylum Actinomycetota; class Actinomycetes; order Streptosporangiales; family Streptosporangiaceae; genus Spongiactinospora; species Spongiactinospora rosea. Next base: position 47,100 of record NZ_QMEY01000039.1, on the reverse strand, counting down.
TGGCGGACCCCTATGGTTTCTACGCCGAGTTGCGCCGTTCGCGGCCCGCGCATTTCGTGCGGCTAAAGAACGGCCTCTACGCCTGGCTCATCACCCGCTACGCCGATGCCCGGCTGGTGCTTTCCGATCCCCGTTTCAGCAAGGACCCCGGCCGTGCGCCCGCCGACTGGCAGGAGGCCGGGCGGGGCAAGCCGCTTGAGGATCGTTCGGGGTTGGGGGCGCATCTTCTGACGTTCGATCCGCCCGAGCACACTCGCCTACGGTCCGTCGTTTCCGGGTTCTTCCACCGGCGCAGGCTGGCGGCGAAACTCGGCGGCGTCATCGAGGAAACGGTGGAAACGCTGCTACAGCGGCTGGCCACCACCGACGAAGCCGACCTGATCGAGAGTTTCGCCGCCCCCATGCAGGCCACGGTGATCTGCGAAATCCTCGGCATTCCGGCCGCGCATCGCGCGGACTTCGGGCGGTGGTGTGATGATGTCGTGCTCTCCCGGGGGACCGGTGGTGCGGCGCGCGCCGCGGCGATGGGCAACCTGCTTGAGTACATCACCGGCATCGTCGCGGAGAAGGCCGCGGCGCCCGGGGACGACGTGATCAGCACGTTGGCCGACCCGGACGGCGAGCTGAGCCTGGACGAGGTCGTTCCGATGATCTTCCTGCTGCTCGTGGCCGGGTACGAGACCACGATCAACCTGGTCGGCAACGGAATGCTCGCGCTCATGGCGGACCCCGGCCAGCGGTCGCTGCTGCGCGACCGGCCCGACCTCCTTACGTCCGCCATTGAGGAACTGCTGCGTTATGACAGCGCCACCGAGTTCTCCACCTGGCGGTTCACGCTGGAGCCGGTCCAGATCGCCGATACCGTGATTCCCGCGGGGCAACCCGTGCTCGTCGCCCTGGCCGCCGCCAATCGTGACCCGGAGGCGTTCGCGGACCCCGACCGGCTCGACCTTCAGCGCGCCGACAATGCTCACCTGAGTTTCGGGCACGGCGTCCATTACTGCGTCGGCGCTTCCCTGGCCCGGCTGGAAGGGCGGATCGCCATCGGCGGGCTGATCCGCGCGTTTCCCGAAATGGCGCTCGCCGTCCGTCCGGAGGAAGTGGAGTGGAAATCGAGCCTGACGGTCCGGGGCCCGGTACGGCTGCCGGTTCGCCTTCGCCCCCGCTGAAGACGACCTGAAGACGACCTGAAGACGACCCGGAGACGACCCGGAGACGACCTGAAGGCGACCTGACGGTCAGGCGTACTGCGCCGCGAATTCGGGCGAGGGCGGGATCGGCGTGATGACGTCGATGAGCACTCCGTCAGGGGCGGCGACGATGAAATGCCGCTGGCCGAAGTCCTCACTGCGCAGCGGCAGTTTCGGTATCAGGCCCGCGTCGGCGACCAGGCGCTCCCATTCGGCGTCCACGTCGGCGACCTCGAAGTTCAGCAGCAGGCCCTGCACCGGCCGCCGGTACTCCTCGGGGATCGTGGGGTGGGTGTGGTCGAGAAGCGCCAGTTCGTAGGCGGGGTCGCCGGGGCGGCGCAGGCTCACGTACCAGTCCGCCTCGAAGATCGGCTCGAAGCCGAACAGGCCCGTGTAGAAGTCGCGTGACTCCGCGATGGCGCTCGTGCAGATCACCGGATAGAAGCCGGTCAGTCGCATGGTTCGTCCCCCTGTCGATAGTTCACATACCATCGGTATGTCACGCTACCGTAGGAACATACCAGCGGTATGTCAACCAGGGACGGCACGATCATGGGACCCACGAGCCGGGCGCACCAGCGTGAGCAGACGATCCGCACGCTGGTCACCGAGGCCAGGCGGCTGTTCGCCGGACGCGGGTACGGCGCGGTCGGGCTGGCCGAGATCGTCACCGCCGCCGGGGTGACCAAGGGCGCGCTCTACCACCACTTCGACGGCAAGGCGGGGCTGTTCCGCGCCGTCCTGGAACAGGTGCAGCAGGAGGTGGCCGCGCGGGTCGCGGCGGAGGCAGAGCGGCACGACGACCCGTGGGAGCAGTTGACGGCGGGCTGCCGGGCCTTCCTGGCCGCCGGTTCAGATCCGGAGGTCCAGCAGATCATGCTGGTGGACGGCCCGGCCGTACTGGGGTGGAGCGAGTGGCGGGCGATGGACGAGGCGGCCTCCGCGCGGCACCTGGGCGAGGTCCTGCAAGCGCTCATCGACGACGGGACCATCGCCTTCCGGCGCGTCGAACCGCTCACTCACCTGCTGTCCGGCGCGATGAACGAGGCCGTCCTGTGGCTCGCCCGCCCCGGCGGGCCACAGGACCGCCCCCGCGAACCAGGCGACCGCCCCCGCGACCTCGCCGACACCACGGCCGCCCTGACCCGCATGCTGGAAGCCCTGCGGGCCTGACCGGCGGTCAGCGGGCGAGCACCCCGGCTCCGGCCAGGGATTCGACAGGTGCCGGGCCGTCGGCCGCGCCGGGGTCGGGACGCCAGAGGGCGGGGCTGACCAGGCCGGGCGGCAGCGGCTCGAAGCCGGTGAACAGCTTCTCGATCTCCTGCCGGGTGCGGGCGGTGACGGGGGTGGCGGTCCGCCGGTAGACGGACGTGCCGGTGGTGACCTCGCCGGCGGGCATGGTGTCGGTGCAGGCGTGCGTCAGTACGAACCACGAGCCGGGGGCGCACGCGTCGCGCAGGGTCGCGACGATCCGCGAGGGGTCGTCGGCCCGGTCGATGAAGTGCAGCACCGCCACGGCCAGGATCGCCACCGGGCGGCCGAAGTCCAGCAGGTCGCGGACCTGTGGGTGGGCGAGTACGGCGGCCGGGTCGCGCAGGTCGCCGGGTACGGTGGCCAGCCCCTCGCCGCGCAGCGCCTCCTCGCCGTGCGCGATGACGTGCGGGTCGTTGTCGACGTAGACGACGCGGGCGGCGGGCCGGGAGCGGCGGGCGACCTCGTGCGTGTTGGGGGTCAGCGGCAGCCCGCACCCGAGGTCCAGGAACTGGTCGATCCCGGCCTCCGCCGCATGCCGTACGGCGCGCAGCCCGAACGCGCGGTTCGCGACCGCCGCCTGACGGACGGTGGGGTACTTGGACTCCAGTAGCGCGGCGGCGGCGCGATCGGCGGCGAAGTTGATGTCGCCGCCGAGTAACGCGTTGTAGATGCGCGCCGCGCTCGCCTGGTGGCCGTCGTCGGGGGCCTCGGTCACGGGCTGGTCCGTTCTGTCGGTGGCCGGGGGGAAGCGCCACCATGCTACTGAGCGGATCAGTCGTCGCCGGTGGTGATGATCAGACGGTACTTGGCGGAGGAGCCGTTCGCGCTGAAGGTGATCACGTACAGGCCCGCAGCGGCCGAGGGCGAGACGTAGAACACGACGTAGATGGGGTCGGGGTTGGACAGGCCCATCGTCACCCCGGGCGGGGCGCCGGAGACGGTGAGGAGGCCCACCGGCTCGTCGGAGTGCAGGGTCGTCTTGGTCGAGCCGCCCGGTGAGACGGTGCCCGAGGTGGGGGTGAGCCAGATTCCAGGGTGCGCGGCGGTGCGGGCGGGCGTCGCCGCGTCGGCGGTCGTGGTGGTGAGGCCAAGGCCGAGTACCAAGGCCGCGATCGTGGCCACATTGCGGAGAACTCGCATGTGAGGTACCTCCGTTGGCGCCGAATGTGCGTACGGACGCACTCACGATGACACCGGGCGGCGGCACCGCCTACCCCACGATCGCCCCATAACCGGCGGCTATGGCAGCACCTTCGAGCGACCTCTCCGCGCGGCCCCTCAGGCAACGTTGTCCACATTGTTGACGATGTTCTCAACTGCCAACTAACATCGTCTCTACCGAAGACGACGGAAGAACAGGTGTGCCATGACCGAGTCCTACCTTGGCGTGCTCGGCATCGCCGACGCGCTCGGGGTGAGCCGGCACGCGGTGCACAAGTGGCGCTCGCGCTATCCGGGCGATTCCAGCCACCCGTTCCCCACCCCCGACGTCGAGGTGGACGGGGCCCCCGGCTGGCGGCCGGCGCGGCTCGACGAGATCGTCCAGTGGCGCAACGGCCTGCCAGGACGCGGTACGGGCGGCGGCCGGCCCCCCGCCGCGCGCCAGGAGTACCTGCGGGCGGCGGCCGAACGCGGCCTGGAGCGCGATGAGGCGATCCGCGCGCTGGTGACGTTCACCGAGGAGTTCCCGGAGATGACCGAGCCGGAGATCTGCGGCTGGCTCGTCGACCACTGGCGCAACTGACCGATCTTGCAACACCTGAACCTAAGGCGATGACGCATGCCCGAAATCGGCGGGGAGACCGCACCGGGATTCGAAGGAGTGCGGGAGGCGTTCGCGGCCAACCTGGCCGGCGGACAGGAGATCGGCGCCGCCGTCGGCGTCTACCTGCACGGCGAGAAGGTGGTGGACCTGTGGGGCGGCGTGGCCGATCCCGGTACCGGGCGCCGCTGGGAGCGCGACACCCTCGCGGTCGTGTTCTCCACCACCAAGGGGGTCACGGCGGGGTGCGCGCACCTGCTGGCCCAGCGCGGCGAACTCGATCTCGACGCGCCGGTGGCGGAGTACTGGCCGGAGTTCGCGGCGAACGGCAAGGGACGCGTCCCGGTCCGCTGGCTGCTCACCCACCAGGCGGGGCTGCCGGTGATCGACCGGCCGATCACCCCGGCCCAGGCCATGGCCTGGGAACCGATGGTGACCGCGCTGGCCGCGCAGCGTCCGGTCTGGGAGCCGGGCACCGCGCACGGGTACCACGCGCACACGTACGGCTGGCTCGTCGGCGAGGTCGTGCGCCGGGTGAGCGGGCGCAGTATCGGCAGGTTCCTCGCCGAGGAGATCGCCGCACCGCTCGGCCTGGACCTGTGGATCGGGCTGCCCCAATCGGAACAGGACCGGGTCGCCCGGATCGTCGTGCCGCCGCCCACCCCTCTTGGAACCGGCCTGGACTCCGTCCCGGAGTCCGCCCGCGAGATGATCGCGGCCTTCACCGATCCGGCGTCGCTGAGCCTGCGGGCCATGTCCGTGGTCACGCCCATGCTGAACCACGACGACCCCGCCGAACAGCGGGCCGAGTTCCCCGCCACCAACGGCATCTGCACCGCCCGCGCCCTGGCCCGCTACTACGCCGCGCTGATCGGCGAGGTGGACGGGCACCGCGTCCTCACCCCCGGGACGCTGGCGGCGGCGACGGCCCTCCAGGCGAGCGGCAAGGACGAGATCCTGCGCACGCCTGTCCGCATCGCCACCGGTTTCGGCCTGCCGATGCCCGGCCTGTTCTGGCACGGCCCGGCCGCTTTCGGGTTCGGGGGGTACGGCGGGTCGCTCGGTTTCGCCGACCCGGCGACGGGGCTGGCCTTCGGATACGTCATGAACCACATCCAGGAGGGCGTGCCTGACCGCCGCGCCGCCGGCCTTCTGGCCGCCGTCCGGCGGGCGATCGCGACCCGGGCATAACGGTTGCCATCGCCGCCCGGCGTTGTCAATACTCGGCTGCCTGATAAGAAATAGACAATTTTCTTACCTGGCGGCCTGCATTTTCGCATGATGCGGATCAGAACTGTACGCCGAGCCATACCGAATGCTGAGAACGGGGTTGACTGACTTCGGGGCCCACGTAAAACTCTCAGCATGGGGCTAACGCAGATATGGCGCAAAGACTGGACGACCGGGTGGACGACGCTCGCACCCTTCAAACTGTACGGCGGATATTATCTGCTGTCGTACAAGAGCGGGGCGGGAAACGCCGATCTCAGTAAGTTCCGCAAGGACGGCGAGTACGACGAGGTGTGGCAGGCGGGCTGGACGACGGGCTGGACGACGCTCACCCCGTTCGAGCTGTACGGCGAGTACTACCTGCTCTCCTACAAGTCGGGGGCGGGAAATGCGGACCTGAGCAAGTGGAATAAGGACGGCTCCTACAGCGGCGTCTGGCAGCACACCTGGACCACCGGCTGGACCACGCTGACCCCGTTCGAGCTGTACGGCGAGTATTACCTGCTGTCCTATAAGAACGGATCGGGCGAGGCGAGCCTGGACAAGTTCGGTAAGGACGGTTCCTACGCGAATGTGTGGCGGCACGGGTGGAGCACGGGCTGGACGACGCTCGCCCCCTTCGAGCTGTACGGTGAGTATTACCTGCTGTCCTACAAGAGCGGGACGGGCGAGGCCAGCCTTGACAAATTCGGTAAGGACGGCTCCTATAGCAATGTGTGGAAGCAGGGCTGGACGACCGGCTGGACGAACGTCGTCCCGTTCAGGGCGGACGGCGAGTACTACCTGCTGTCCTACAAGAACGGCTCGGGCGAGGCGGACCTGAGCAAGTTCCACAAGGACGGCTCCTGGACCGGCGTCTGGCAGCAGGGCTGGACGACCGGCTGGACCACGCTGGCCCCGTTCGAGCTGTACGGCGAGCCCTACCTGCTTTCTTACAAGAAGGACGCCGGAACGGCCGAGCTGGACCGCTTCGACTTCTGACCTGCACCCCTGCATCAAGCTGCATCAAGGGCCCGGACCAGCCTTCAGCGGCCGGCCGGGCCCTTGGCGGTGAACAGGTAGTTGCGGTGGGCCGGGGACACGCCGGAGACCCGCTCCCAGGCGCCGTGCCGCCAGGCGCGCATGGCGTAGCCGTGGTCGGCGAGCCAGGACAGCAGGTCGGCGGTGTCGGTGCCGAATCTCGACAGGTTCACAAAATCCACCTGGCCGATCCCGGCGCTTTCGCACGATCCGTCGAGCGTGCGCATCGCCACCACGACCTCGATGTGCTCGCCGAACGCCCGATTCTGGCCGAGCCCAAATGCGGAGGGTGATCCGGGTTCAGCGCGGGGCGTCGCGGCGTTCCAGCTCCGAGGCGAAGTTCTGGAGGGAGGCGGCGCACTTGCGGGCCGCGTCGGCGACCGTGGTCGCGCAGTGCGTCGGTACGTTGGCCGCGAGTTTGTCCCACTCGGCCGACTCAAGGGCGTGCACGTCGAGCAGGGTGAGCACCCGCCGGCCCATCTCGCTCTGCCGCAGCGCGGGGTCGCGTTTGAGGGTCTGGACGATCGGCCGCAGCTCGGCGTCGATCTCGTCGCGGTCCGGCCTTCTGCAGGGAGGGGTGGGAGCGGGGGCGGCCCGGGGCGCGCCGCGCTGGCGGGGCGGCAGCGGGTCCTGGCCGCTGCGCACCCGCTCGCGTACGTCCTTGGCGGTGGACAGCGAGATCCCGGCCCTGGCGGCGATCTCGCGCAGCGAGGCCCCGGGCCGCTCGGCGAGCACCGCGCCCGCCCGCCTGCGACCCACGGCGGGATCGACCGCCCGGACCCTGCCGTCCCGGCCCACCCGGGCGTTCGAGTGCGGAACCTCCCCGGTCGAACGGCGCCGCAGCGCGCCCACCGTCTTGGCGGAGACACCCGCGACCGAGGCGATGGCCCGGTCCGACCAGTGCCAGTGGGTGGTGATGATCCGCTCCGCGGCGGCGTTGCGGTCGGCCTGGGTGAGCGGCAGGCCGTGCGCGGAGTTGAGGCCGACGGAGAGGACGAACGCGTCGTCCCGCGGCCCGTCGAAGAACACCGCCTCGATCTCCCGCTCGCCGCGCAGCGCGGCGGCCCTGAGCCGGTGCATGCCGTCGATCACCCGCATGGTCGGGCGGTGGACCACGATGGGGGGCAGCGGCGCGTCCTGCTCGGCGAGCAGCCGGACGTGCTCGGCGTCCTCACCGCCGCGGCGCGGCGAGTCGGCCGCGCGCAGCGAGGCGATCGGCAGCCTGCGCGGCTCGGAAAAGCGCTCGCCGATTATTCCGGATAACTGATTTCGGGAATTCGCCACGCGTGCCGGGGTTTCCGGCGGTGGAATTTGTGGTGACCTGGCCAACGAGTCTTTCGACATGTCTCCTCGCCTGTCGCGGAGGTAACGCAGTCGCCATCGTTGTGCGGGTCGCGGGGGTGTGACGCTGGATGTGACGCTGGGTGTGCGAAAGATCACTTATAAGGATGCTATGCCCGGGTCAGGAGTGGTGTCAACCGGGGTAATGGCGGTGCGCAGATGAATTCTTCCCCCGGATCGCGGAATAATCCGGTGGCCGCGCGCGGCTACGCCTCCTTGGTGGGCGCGGTCTGGAGTGCGGTGAGGATCGCGGCTTACGGTGGGCGGGAAATCGGACCCATTGGGAGGGCGAGATGAAAGAGGTTCCGGCGCGCGCGATCGATGGCGAGGCGTTCCGGGGTGCGCTCCGGCTGCACGCCGCGGGCGTGGTCGTGATCACCGCCGAGTCCGACGGCGTGCCGGTGGGCCTCACCGTGACCACGTTCACCTCGGCCAGCCTGAGCCCTCCTCTGGTGTCCTTCTACATCGACCGCCGGTCCGCCAGCGCGCCGGGCCTGAGTACGTCCGCGCATTTCGCGGCCAACATTCTCGCGGGCGGCCAGAGCGAACTGGCCACGCGGTTCTCCCGCAAAGGGGTGGACCGTTTCGCCGCCCCCACCAGATGGCACCTCGGGCCGCGCGGATTACCGCTGCTGGACGACGTCTCCGCGCGGCTGATCTGCTCGCAGCACGCGGCCACCGAGATCGGCGATCACATTCTGCTGGTGGGCCTGGTGATGGACGTTTCGGTCGATCCGGAAAGCCACCCGCTGGTGTACCACGGCCGCCGGTTCGGCGGCTTCCTCCCGCACCCGTCGCCGAACGGCACTTCCCGCCCCGCCGAGCAGAAGGCGTAGTAGAAAGTGGACTGAACATGGGCACCGAATCGGTCTGGTACGGGCCGGTGAGGTGACAGAGGATGCGCGCGTATGAGAACCGGGTCCGCCGAATGGCGTGATCCGGGGACGCCATCCTGGGGAGTGCCAATTGAGAAGATCATTATGCGCGAGCCTGATCGCGAGCCTGATCGCCGGTTTGGGGATCGTGATCGCCGTGGCCACGCCCGCCCACGCCGAGCCGCCGCCGCCGGAGATCAAGGAGAACGCCAGCGTCGCGAACCTCCGGTTCCAGCCCGCCATGGACTATGACGAGGACGGCTGTTACGCGTCCGTGGCCATCGGCCCCGACGGGACCCTGACCCCGGGTCTGCCCCTCGGCGGGGCGCTGAACGGCGCCTGCCGCGACGCGTCCGACCTGGACAACAGCAACATGTACGCGCGTTCCCGGTGTAACACCAACGGGTGGTGCGCGCACATGTACGACCTGTACTTCCAGAAGGACCAGACCACACAACCCGGCTGCGACGTCTGCGGGCACACGCACGACTGGGAGCACACCATCGTCTGGACCAAGGACGACAAGGCCGAGTACGTCGCCACTTCCCTCCACGGCGACTACGACATCAAGAAGGCCGCCGACGTCGAGTTCCTCGATGGCACCCACCCGAAGATCGTCTACCACAAGGACGGGGGGTTCACGCACGGGTTCCGCTTCGCCGATGCGAATCATCCATTGCAGAACCACTACCGCAGATGGCACCTCCCGGATCTGGTGAGCTGGGAGGGCTACCCCTCGACCAGAGTGCGGGACACCCTCGCCGGGCACAACTGGGGCAAGGCCACCTTCGGACTCAAAGACCAGGACGACACCTTCCGGAAGAACGTCGAAGAGGCCCACAAGGATCTGCCGTTCGACTTCAACCCCGGCGAACACCGCCTGCCGGCGGGCATGCCCGACCCGAACCTGCCGCCCGACGATGATGACGACGAGGAGAGGAAGGGCGCGGAGGAGCTGAAGAAGCGGGATCTGCGGATCATGCCGCTGGGCGACTCCATCACCTACGGCATCGGCAGCTCCACCCAGTCCAGCTACCGCGCCGACCTGTGGAACAAGCTCGACGGCAAGACCAAGAGCCTCGACTTCGTCGGCTCGATGCGGTCCGGGCGGCTGTCCGACCCCGACAACGAGGGCCACTCCGGCGCGATGATCGGCCAGATCGCGAACTCGGCCGACACGGCGGTCCCGCTGTGGCGGCCCAACGTGGTGCTGGTGCACGCCGGTACCAACGACATGGACCGCGGCGACGCCGGCGCGGCCCCGGACGCGCTGAAGGTCCTGGTCGACCAGGTCTTCGAGGACGCCCCGACGGCGCTGATCGTGGTGGCCAACCTGGTGCCGTCCAAGGATTCCCGGGTCCAGGGCAGGATCGACGCCTTCAACAAGGAGATCCCCGCGATCGTCGAGAAGCGGGTGGGGATGGGCCGGATGATCGCCCTGGCCGACATGAGCATGGTGACGTCCGGCGACCTCGTGGACTCCCTGCACCCGAACGACAACGGCTACCGCAAGATGGCCGACGCCTTCCACAAGGCCCTGCTCCGTGCGGCGGCCAAGGGCTGGATCAGCGACTCGCCTGGCACACCGCTGTGCAGCGACGCCCAGAACCGCTGGATTCCGCGCGGCCAGATCGCCTCCGGTGTCGAGTACGGCGCGGACGAGCGGGTCACCTTCGCCGACATCGACGGCGACCGGCGGGACGACTACCTGGTGGTCAACGACAAGACCGGCGCGGTACGGGCGTGGATGAACGCGGGCGGCGACCGGGACGGGCAGCCCGGCTGGGTGCCGCGCGGTCAGATCGCCTCCGGCGTCGGGCACGGCGACGAAGAGGTGATCGACTTCGCCGACATCGACGGTGACAAACGGGACGACTACCTGGTGGTCAACGTCAGGACGAAGGCCGTGCGCGCCTGGATGGACGCGGGCGGCGACCGGGACGGGCAGCCCGGCTGGGTGCCGCGCGGGCAGATCGCGTCCGGAGTCGAGGGCGAGGCCGGGCCCGCGTTCGCCGACATCAACGGCGACGCACGGGACGACTACCTGGTCGTGACCGATGTCAGCAGCGGCGCGGTGAGCGCTTGGACGAACATCGGCGGCGACCGGGACGGCAAGCCAGGCTGGATCCCGCGCGGGCAGATCGCCTCGGGCGTCCTTGAGCCGGGCGACGGGCTCCGCTTCGCCAACGTGGACTGCGACACGCGCGCCGACTACGTGGTGACCAAGTACCCCAGCGGTCGCGCGACCGCCTGGCTGAACCGCGGCGGCGACCGGGACGGCACGCCCGGCTGGGCGCCGCGCGGGCAGATCGCCTCGGGCGTCGGGATCGCGGAGAATGAGGGCCTGGCCTTCGCCGACATCGACGGCGACCAGCGCGACGACTACCTGATCTGGGACCTGCGCACGGGCAGCGTCCAGGCGTGGATCAACAACGGCGGCGACCCCGCCTGATCGGCCCTTCACAAGAATGCCTCGGCCCTCGGTGCGTTTCCGCACCGAGGGCCGATTCGGACAGGGATCAGGGGTGGAAGGTGCGGAAGTAGTCGGCGGGGAGCTTGTTGAGCCAGGCGGTGACCTGGCCGTTGGAGGTCATTCGGGCGAAGTCGGCCTTGCCGTCCCCGTTGATGTCCGGGAAGTGGACGTCGAAGCGGGCGGCGCCGGAGTCCTCGGCGATCTTGCCGATGTCCCGGAAGCTGGAGAAGAGTTCCCCGCGTACGCTGATCCAGGCTCTGGCGCCACCGCCGGGGGTGACCAGGATCCGGTCGTCCAGGCCGTCGCCGTTGAGGTCGGCGTGCCTGATCTCGCGGTCGCCATCACCGCCGTCGAAGATGCGCATGGGCTCGAACCAGGCCAGCTCGCCGTTGTTCTGGAAGTTCTGGTTGATCCAGACGGTGGTGGTGCCGTCCGGCCGGATGATCAGATAGTCGTCCCGGCCCCTGTTGGTGATGTCCGCGAAGCGGACCTTCGACCCTGGCGGGGGTGTCAGCTTGCCTCCTGTCTTGCCCTCGTTGTAGACGTTGGCGTCGCCGTCGTAGGGGATGGCGCACATGCGTTGGCCCATCGGTTTGGACCAGTCCCACCGGTAGACCTTCATGGTGCCGTCCGGTTCGACGAAGGCGCAGTCGGGGTGCCCGTCGCCGTCCAGGTCGGGGAACCGCAGCTTGTCACCGTCGGCTCCGGCGGGCGGCCGGAAGGGGTGCTCGCCTTCGGTGAACGCCTTCCAGCCCTGTCCGTCCGGACCGTTGTTCCAGTAGAACTGGAAGGAACCGTCCGCTTTGACCACCACCTGCTCGGCCTTGCGGTCCCGGTTGATGTCCGCCCACCACAGCTTGACCGCGTCGGAGCGAACGTCGGGCTGGATGAGGCCGAGCGGCTCCCAGCTCGGGCCCAGCTTGCGCGGCTCGTGTACCGGCTGACCCGGCCCGTGGAAGCTGTCGAAGTAGTCGTCCGGCAGCTTGTTGATCCACGCGGAGATCCTGCCGTTGGAGGTGATGCGGGCGAAGTCCGCCTTGCCGTCGCCATCGATGTCGGGGAAGTGGACGTCGTAGCGGGCGATGCCGGAGTCTTCGGCGATCTTGCCGATGTCACGGTAACGGCTGAATCCTCCCCGGGGGCCTTCGTTGATCCAGGCCCTGGCGCCGCCGCCGGGGGTGACCAGGATCCGGTCGTCGCGGTTGTCGCCGTTGAGGTCGGCGTTCCTGATCTCGCTGGGCTCGCCGCGGCTCGCGGCGACCCGGTTGAGCTTCTGCCAGTCCAGGTACGGCATGGTCCGGTCGGTCTTGAAGTTCTCGTTGAACCACGCGGTGGTGGTGCCGTCCGGCCTGATGATCAGGAAGTCGTCCCGGCCGCCGCCGGTGACGTCGGCGAAGCGGACCTTCACCCCGGCCGGGGGCGTCAGCTTGCCTCCTGTCTTGCCGTCGTTGTAGACGTGCGGGTCGCCCACGTACTGGATGGCGCACATCCGTTCGCCCATCGGCTTGGACCAGTCCCACCGATAGACCGTCAGGGTGCCGTCCGGTTGGACGAAGGCGCAGTCGGGGTGCCCGTCGCCGTCCAGATCGGCGAAGCGGAGCAGGTCGCCATCGGCGCCGGCGTGCGGCTGGAAGGGGTGCTTGCCCAGCGTGAACGGCTTCCAGCCGTTCCCGTCGGGGCCGTCGTTCCAGTAGAAGTCGAAGGAACCGTCCTTCCTGACCACGATCTGCTCGGCCTTGCGGTCCCGGTTGATGTCCGCCATCCACAGCTTGACCGCGCCGGGACGTCCCTCGGGCTGGATGACGCCGCGGCCCTCCCAGTACTGGCCCAGGTCGTGCGGGTCGTCCTCCGGATCGCCTCCACCGTCGTCTCTGGAGCCACAGGGGTTGGAGCCGGCGTCCGGTGCCTGGGGATTGGGGGGCCGGATCCACTTTCGGTCCCACGCCTTGGCCGCGGCCTCGACGAACGCCTCGCCGATCTTCGCGTAGCCCTGGTCGTTGGGGTGGACGCCGTCAGAGCCGATGTCGGCGTCGCCCAGCCGGGTGATGTCGGTGTACACCACCCGCAGGCCACGTCCCACCAGCCGGTTCACCAGGCCGGGGATCTGGGCGGTGAAAGCCTCGCCGCGCTCGTCGGTGGCGGCGTCGTGGTAGTGCTGGATTCCGGCCACCAGCACGGTGGTGCCGGGGGCGTCGCGGCCGACCTGTTCGATCAATGACTCAAGCCGGCCGATGGCGCCGCCCATCTCGTAGTTCTGGGTGACGTCGTTGCCGCCGGCGATCAACGTGATGACGTTGGGCTGGTAGGTCTCTACGGCGCAGTCCGCCTTGCCGGCGATCTCGTGGATCCGGAAGCCTCGCCACCCCTCCACGTCCCGGTCGGCCATGGTGCCGACCTTCACCGAGCCGACCCAGTCCACAGGAGGAGAGGAGCCGATCGGCGTGCTGCCGTCGAGCAGGGTCTGAAGCCCCCGACCGGCGACGTCCCGGTAACCGTTGCCGTGTGAACTGCCCTGACCCCAGGTGGTGGACGACCCCAGAGCCATGGGACGGAGCCGCATGCCCGGTCCGTCCGGCCTCCCGGCGCACGAGAGGTGTCGCTGATTCGAGGTCGCCATCCTCTGGACGGCGTCGGTGAGGCAGTCGCTGAGGACCTTCTGGCCGAACGCGTTCGGGTGGATGGCCTCCACCCAGTCGCCCGCGGAGGTGTAGCCCTGGACGAACCGGACCCACTCGGCCTCGGCCATCGGAATGGGATTGGCCAGCGATTCGCTGGACTTCGCCTGCCGGGTGGACTTCGAGCACAGCTCGTGCCCGGCGAACGCGTCTTTCAGGTCGAGAAAGGCCGCGCCCGTCTCATCGGCCGCCCCTCGCAGCATGTCTCCGATGCCTTTCATGGCACCGTCGTGCGTCCAATTCAGGTCGTCGTCGTAGAAGGGGCAGCCGCCCTGGATGTACCGGTCATAGTGGTCGCCCGGGTACCTCACCTCCTCGGCGGAGGGCAATGGAGACGGGTAGGACTGGATGATGAGCCGGTAGCTGGTCTCGTCCTGCCCGGCCTCGGCCATGGTGTCGCGAATGGTGGAAAGGACACGGGCGACGTCCCTGCCCACGTTGGGGAGCCGCTCCTTGAGAATCCTGTCGGCGGCGAGGTAGCAGGACCCGAAGAACTTCATGAACTGGTTGCCACACGACTCCACGATCTTGGCGAACCCGAGGTCGTTACCGCCGATGGACACCACGATCGTGTTCGCCTGGAACTCCCCGGCGAGGTCGGTGAGCTGCTCGATCTGCGGCCTCTCCCCCTTGAAGGACTCCGAGAGCAGGTGCTTGGTCTCGGCGCCCGAGCACGCGATGTTGAACATGCGGCTCTTCGGTACTCCGGCGATCTCGGCGCCCTTGATCTCCGCGACGTCCGAGCGGTGACACGCGTCGCTGCCGTCGCCGTTCTTCTCATAGACCTGTGTGCCGTCGGCGGCCCGGTCAGTGCCATAGGAATCGCCCCTGTCGGGGGCATTGGCATTGCCCTGCCAGCGCCCTGCCTCGCCGGAGATGTAGCTGTCCCCCATCGAGACGGCCATGGCCGGCACGTCGTCGATGGGACAGGCCTCCTCGGCGGCTGCGCGCACCGCGTCCGCCGGTGACGGTGACGGTGACGGTGACGGGCCGCCCACGCAGGTGCCGGGATTGCTGGCCGGGCCGAAGAAGACCGGATAGTGGTCGGACTTGTGCGTCGATTTCGCCCGGCTGGCGTGGTAGTTGTCGCCTGCGCCCTTGGCCACCATGTAATCGAGTTGGGCTCCGCCCTCGTAGGTCTTCGCGCCCTGCGAAATGATGCGCTCGCCGGGATCGAGGTCGGTGGCGACGCTCAATGCCATCTGGCTTACCGAAAAGCTGGTCAGCGCGTCACCTCTGAGGTTTCTCGTCGCCGCCCGCCAGGCAGTCCCATCTTCGGTGGGGTATCTGTTCCAGTCGCCCATCACGGCCCAGTCGCTGTCGAAGCCGGGCTGCCCGTGCAGGGTGGCGATGTCCTCAAGCAGCAGGTCCGCGTTGTTGTTGGCGCGTTTCGGCTGTGTGGTGGCGTGGATGGAGTAGTACCAGGCATCCCCCACCTTTACTCCCAGGGCGGGAAATGCCGTTTTGTCTTTCCGGTCCTTCTGTATGTTGAGGACGTGTACGTTCGCCGTCACGTTGGCGATGTTGTCAGTGGTGACGACCGCGAGACCTCGGTTGTTGGAATGGGTCCTGATCACAAAGGCGGTCGCGTTGATGTCGTTGGCAATGGTGTACTGCTCGACCCGCCATCGCTGCGGGGTCGAGGGTTTCCCGTCTCGGTTGAGGTAGGGCACGTCGTGATTCGTGGGAGTGAGGCCCATGAAATTCCCGTTGGCCACTTCCTGGAGAGCGGCGACGGTGACCCTGTTGTCACGCATCAGGGCGGGCACCGTGCGGGGGGTGTCCCCGCCTCCGGCCAGGTTCCAGGTCATCGCGACCTTCGTGACGGCCGCCTGGGCGGACGGTGTGGTCGGTACGATGACGAGCAGTCCGGCGACCAGCGTCAAAGCCAGCAGGTCGGCCGTTCGGCGTCGCCATCGTCCTAATAATCCAGACATTTGTCCCTTTCCGGGTAACGCGTTATGACAGCGTGGTTCTGGACTGGCGATGACGACGGGGAATCGCCCAGGCGCCGGCCCAAGCGGCGGGCACGGGCACAGAGCATGCTGGGAATGGGTGGGGTGGCGACGGGCTCCGCGCTGGAAGTGGGTCGCCGGGGCGTTCGGTCTGGCATCGCCGGCGGCCGGAGTGTTCGCGATCACCCTGCCGCTGATCGCAGCGTAATTCGGCCGGTATCCAGTCGACAGTCCACTTTCTGTCCACTTACGCCCGCGTGTCGTTATCATCTCGTGACATGGAAAGGCCGCGACCGGTTTCCGGCCGCGGCCTTACAAAGCGTCCTCGACGACAGGGATCACTGAGATTCCTGCATGGGGTAGATGCGCAGCCAGTCCACCTCCATCCAGGCGTCGCCGCGGTCCTTGCCGTCGGGGAACCAGTCGAGCTGGAGGCAGGCCGCCATCGGGCTCTGCGTGGAGTTGGCGGAGCGGAACCACTCCTGGCCGTCGATGTACCCGACCACGCCCTCGGGCGTGTTCTCCACCGCGTACGTGTGGTAAGCGGTCATGTCGAGTTCGCCGCTGACGCCCTCCTTGCCGCCCTCGGGGGTCTTCATGAACAGGTTCGGGCGCTGCCGTTCCGGGTCGTCGATGACCTCAAGGAAGGCGATCTCCTCGCCGGTCGCGCTGTCCACCCCGCCGCCGCCCTGCTGCGGCCACAGCAGTGCCACCGGATGGTAGGAACCGGCTCCCGCATAGAGCCGGATCCTGGCCTCCCAGCGGCCGTGGGACTGGACGTAGCGGGTGGCGAGCCCCGCGGTGGTGCCCTTGGCGGTGCCGTACAGGTAGAGCGCGCCGTCCCCGATGAACGCCTGGCCGGGGGAACGCCGGCCCTTGCCCGCGTGGCCCGCCGAGTCGTAGACGAACCAGTTCTCGCGGTCGAGCTGGGACTCGAAGTCCTCACACCAGATGGGCGCGCCCCAGTCGGGGTTCGCGCCCTCCGGGGTGGCGGTGCAGTCCGCCCGTCGTACGGCGGTGTCGCCCCGGGCGGCGGTGAGGCCGCCGAGGGCGAGGGTGACCGCCATGCCCACCACGGCGGCCCGCAGCACCGGGCGGGCGATCACGACGGCGGGTCCTGGGCGCGGGCGCACTGCGAGGAGATGCTGAACGTCCAGCACCCGGCCGGACGCGGCGGCACGGGGGCCGACGCGGTGCCGTCGGACACGGACGTGTCCTGCGATCCGTTACCGGAACGGGCGGCGGGCGCCGCGATCGGGGGAGCGAACGCCCAGCGCGGCGCGTTCGCGGCCTCGGCCTGCCGCTTGGGCAGCGCCAGCGGCGAACCGGAGTCGCCCAGGCCGGACGAGCCGCCCTGGTCGGCCCCGCTGGTGGTACGGCCGCGCCAGGGCGCGAGGCTCCAGCAGTTCGCGTCCTTGAACGGCACGCAGGCGCCATCCGGGCGGGCGGGCTTGGCCAGCGGCGGCAGCGGGAGGACCGGCCTGGTCCGCCGGTTCTTCTGCTGCGGGGCCGCGAGCTGCCGCGAGTCCGGCTGCTTGACGGGCGGCGCCTCGCCCACCTCGCCGGTCGGCGACGGCTTGGGGGCCGGGGGCTTCGCCGGCTCCTTCGTCGGCTCCTTGGCGGGCGGCTTGGCGGGCTCCTTGGGGGGTTCCTGCGTGGGCTTCTGGGGCGGCTTGGGCTTGTCCGTCGGACGTGGCTTGTCGGTGGGCTTCGGCTTGTCCGTGGGCTTCTCGTCGGGCTTTTCCGGCTTCTCGGGCTTCTCGGGTTTGTCGGTCTTTGAGGGGTCCGGCTTCGGGTCGGGGTCCGGCTTCTTGGTGGGCTGCTGCGTCGGACCCGGGTTGGGCTGGGCCGACACCGACGGCTTCGGCTCCTTGTCCTTGTCCTTCTCGTCGTCCGCGGTCGGCTCCGGCTTGGACGGCTCACTCGGCCTGGGCTGCGGCTTCGGCTGCTGCCGCTGCCGGGGGGCCTTGCGCTCGGGCGTGGCGTCGGGGTCGGGCGCGGCCTCCTCCGGCGTCTCCTCCGGGTCGGGTTCGCCGTCGTCGGTCACCTCGGGCTCGGGCTCTGGTTCCGGCTTGGGCTTGGGCTCCGGTTTGGGCTCGGGTTTGGGCTCCGGCTTCGGCTCGGGCTTGCGCTCCTCGAACGGCGGCGGCATCTTCTCCACGTCGATCGGGTCGTTCGGTGGAGGTTCGCCCGGTATGAGGGAGGCCGCGGCCTCCGGTACCGGCTGCGCCATGGCGACCCACGGATGCGTGATCACCGCGCCCGTGGTCGCCGAGAGCCCGGTCAGGACGAGCCCGGAGACCAGGGTGACGCGCTTTGAGGGACTGCGTTGGGCCATATAGCGTCCTCCTCGATCTGCGGATTCAGTGCGGTTCACCGGGTTCCCGCGATGGGCTTCCAGCCCGCCGCGCGGAACTCGGGGGTGCCGGGGGCGGCGACCTTCGGCACGACGACCTGCTGCGGATCAGGGATGTTGACCCAGTCACCGCGGGTGCCACCGCGTGCGTCCGGCCGCCATGCCATGAGCAGGCTCATGGCGTAGGGGCTTGAGTAGGCCGGGGCGTTCTGCCCGGCCTCCTTGGTGGCGGTCACCTGTACCAGTACGGAGACCTCCACCTGGTCCGCGGCGCGCGAGCGCCACTGGACGCCGATGGTGGTGGTGCGCATGCTCGCGCCGGGCGGGAGTGCGCCCTCCTCGGGCAGCCCGAGCGTCTTACGCCATTCGCGTACCACCGCCGCCGCCCCGTCGCGGGCGGCCTCCTGCTGGTCCGGCGGCGCGTACAGGACCGCGGCCTGCTCGGCCTGGTCCGGGTCGAGGGTCCAGGCCGCCTCCAGCGCGGCGGCGGCGGCCGAGGCCGCGCCCAGTTCGGATTTGGGGAAGCCGATCGGATAACCGCCCTCGCCGTGGAACCCGGACGGCTTCGCCAGCATGATCCCCGCGGGCTCGGTGCGCGCGGTCGCCGCCTGGGTCGGCGCCGGGTCGGACCGGAACAGGATCCACACCACGAACCCCGCGGCCACCGCCGCGACCAGGGCGATGAGCACCCAGCGCAGCGTGTGGCGGGGCGGGCCCAGTCCCCAGTCCAGTACCGGATCTTCGGTGATCTTCACTAACGACCCCGGCTCCCCTTGGAGAAGCCCAGCCCCACCGCGGCCGACAGGCGCAGGTACGCGGCCCTGGTCGCCGGACGCAGCCGTACCAGATCGACCTCCGCGCCCTCCTTCAGGTGCGGGTCGTACGGCACGCGGATCACCGCGCGGCAGCGCGAGGTGAAGTGGCGCTCCAGCAGTTCGATGTCCACGTCGGTCTTGCGCTCCACGGCGTTCAGCACCACGATCGCGTTCTTGACCAGGTCGGCGTGCCCGTGCGCGGTCAGCCAGTCGAGCGTGGCCGCCGCCGAGCTGGCGCCGTCCACCGCGACCATGGTGACCAGGACGACCTGGTCGGCGAGTTCGAGGGTCGCGCCCATCGCGCCGTGCAGCAGGCCGGTGCCGCAGTCGGTGATGCAGATCGAGTAGTAGCGCTCGATCAGCTTGGTGACCGTGCGGTAGTCCTCGGCGTTGAAGGCCTCACTGACCGCCGGGTCGGCGTCGGAGGCCAGTACCTCCAGCCGGGCCGCCGACTGCGAGGTGAACGCGCGGGCGTCGGCGTAGCGGGCGATGTGCGGGGCCTCGGCGAGGAAGGTCCGGATGGTCGCGGCGGTCTCGGACTTGACCTTGAGCCCGAGCGTGCCCCGGTCGGGGTTGGCGTCGATGGCGATCACCCGGTCGCCGCGCAGCGAGGCCAGCGTGTTGCCGAGCGCGGCGGTGGTCGTGGTCTTGCCGACCCC
This sequence comes from Spongiactinospora rosea, assembly GCF_003315795.1. GTDB lineage: Bacteria > Actinomycetota > Actinomycetes > Streptosporangiales > Streptosporangiaceae > Spongiactinospora > Spongiactinospora rosea. The sequence goes on along the minus strand of NZ_QMEY01000039.1, from coordinate 27,495 downwards.
GCCCTTCAGGCTCATCACCGCGATCCGGTGGTGGCCGCTGGCCACCGGGATCTGCGCCTGCCCGATCAATGTACGCCGCTCCAGCTCGGCCGCCGACTCCGCGGGGTTGATCCGCCCGCCGGACAGCCTCCACAGGATCCGCCGCCACCCCCCGGCCGGTTCCGGCTGCCGGTTGGTGAGCAGGTGCTCGGCGGTGAGCGGCACGGACTCGGGGATCGGTTCCTGCGACGCGGCCGCGGATTTGGCCGAGCGGATCGGGGGGGAGGGCTCCGTCATTTCGCGTCCTTTCGCGGAGTCTTACCGGCTTGGAGGTCTTTGGGGGTGCGGGGGCGGGTCGCGTCGGTCAGCAGGTGCGCCACCGCACCGGGGTGGTGATCGTGTCGCCGTCTCCCTGGACGGTCAGGGGGGCGGTCATCGGCGTGGCCGCGCCGCACCAGTTGCGTACGCGCAGCGCGCGCAGCGAGATCACCGCCCGCTGGCCGGGCCGCAGGGTGCCGCTGGACGGCGTGGCCTGCAGGCCGGGCGCGGTCACCTCCCACTTGACGGCGCGGCCACGGGTGAGCGAGATCGCGATGCTGCCGCGGCCGTAGTCGTCGAGCGCCACCGAGCGCGGCACGGTGAGCCGCGCGGCCAGCCGGGGGCCGCCGTCGGCGCGGGACTCCACGGTGGGGACGTCGGCCGTGGGGACCTTTTCCGGCGGTGTCTCGGGGGCCGTCTCCGGGACGGTCTTCTCCGGGGCGGTCTTCTCAGGGGCCGTCGGCTCGGCCTGCTCTGTGGTGGCCGGGGGCACGGGGGCGGTGCTGGCGCCGAGGCCGGGGTCCGTGGTGATCTGGGTGGCCGCGGTCTGCTGGGTGGCGGTCCCGCCCGGAGTGAGCAGGCTCATCCCGAAGATCACGCCCGCCGCCCCGGCGACCAGGATGATCGACAGCTTGATCATGGTGGTCGGGACGCGGGGGCGGGTACGCAGCCCGGCCGTCTTCTCCCCGAAGATCGTCAGACCGGGGGGTTCGTTGCGCGCGCCCGGCCCCGCGCCCGTCCCCGGCATGGTGGCCTCGGGATCGGCGGCCACGGGGGCGTGCAGCATCAGCGGGGGATGCGGGGACTTGGTGGTCTTGGGGCGTTTGGCGGCCTTGGGGGGTTTGGGGCCGCGTACCGCGCGCATCGGGGCGGTGGGCAGCGGCGGGATCTCCCGCTCGGGCCGCCTGGGGGGCTCGGGGGCGGTGGGCTGCTTTTCGCCTGCGGCCTGCTTCTCCTCGCCCGCGGTACCGGTCCTGGCCAGTACGCCGCGCGCCCACGCCTGGGAGCGCAGCGCGTCGTACAGGGGGGTGTCCAGCGCGGACGACCCGGCGGCGGGCAGGCCGGCGGCGGGCGGCGAGGTCAGGCCGGGCTGGGTGGTGTCCGGTGCGGCGGTGTCGGGTGCGGCGTTGCCCGGTCCAGTGGCGTCCGGGGTCTTCGGCGCAGGCTTCGGGGCGGGCTTCGGCTCGGGCTCGGGCTTGGGCTCGGGCTTCGGGGGGATCTGGGCGGTTTGTTCTGCGGGTGGTTCTTCGGGGCGGGCCGGTTCTTCCGCGGCGGACTCCTTGCGTTCGGCGGCCACGGCGACCGGGGCGGACAGTGGCGCGGCCGTCGAGATCGGCGTGGTCAGCGGCTCCGGCGGGAGCGGCAGGGAGTCCAGGATGCGCTGCCTGGTACCGGCCGGGAGCGGTGGCACCGGCGGATGACAGATCATCTGCGGCACCGTGTAGCGGATGTTGATCGGCCGCTTGCACACCGGGCACGTCATCATGTGCGTGACCAGCGCCATCCGCGCCTCGTTGAACTCCTCGGGACTGCGCGGCCCCTGCATGATGGACGGCGCGTCGTAGGAGTCGCCGAACAGCCCTCCCGGGAACAGCGCGTCCGCCAGCGGCGCGAGCGCCGGGCAGGCGGCCCGGCCGTGGGCGAGCGCGTCCAGGCCGCTGACCAGGGTCTCGATCATGTCCTGGGTGCGGGTGGCGACCTTGGTGATCTCCGTGGCGGGCACGCCGAGTACGTGCGCCAGGTCGTCCGCGCCCAGCTCGTGCCGGTACATCAGGCGCAGCGCCTCGGTGCCCAGCGGGTCGGCGAGCGTCCAGGCGCGTTCGACCAGCCGCCCGTCCGGCATGCCCGGCGCACCGCCCGACTCGTACCTTTTGATCTGACCCGCGTGGTCCGCGCCGCCCGTCCCGGGACCGCCGTACATGCACGCCTTGCGGAGCACGGTCAGCAGCCTGCCGCGCGGCGACACGCCGCCCTGGCGGGCCGCCGGGTCCTTGTACGGCTCGGCCCTGGTCAGGCAGATCGTCAGCGTGGTGATCACCGCTGTCACCGCGCGCCCGGAGTCGAGATGGTGCCCGGCATAGTCGAGCAGGTGGGCACCGTGATCGCGTACCCACGACGGGCCTGGACCGAGGGCCACCCTGTCCGCGCCGGTCGGCGTGCTCATGACCCGCCGTATCCGGTCGGGCCTCGCTCGACCTGGTCGGGGGCGGGTGCGTTGAGATCGGGTCGATCGAGGTCGGGGGCCGGGGCGGGTTCGGGCGCGGGGTCGTCGCCGGGCGGGGTGTCGCCCTGCTCGGCCTCGGGGTCCTGGACCACGACGGTCAGGTCGCGTTCGGTCAGACCGGTGAACTTCGTCCAGTTGCTCACCTCGCCGGCCTCCGGCTCGACCAGCAGCCAGCGGACGAACGCGGGCAGACTGCACGAGTCATGCCGGATGCGGGCCCGCGCGTCCTCTTCGGGGTATTCGTGGCAGGCCGGGGTGCCGGGCGGGGCGATGGTGAGGTCCCAGAAGCCGTTCTCGTCGGTGTACTTCTTCGACCCGTCCAGGCCCAGCGCCTCGTAGGCCCGCCGCATCAGCGCGGGGTCCCGCAGCACGGGCAGGTCCTCGGGGTCGAGCCGCTGGACGAAGGGGTCCTTCGGGCCGGGGTTCGGCGGCACCGAGTCGGGGAGGCTCCCGTCGGCGGACGGCAGCGGGGTCGCGGTACGGGTGGGCGTCGGCTTCTTGGTCGTCGGCCGCGCGGTCGGCTTCTTGGTGGGTGTGGGGCGGCAGCGGGTCGGCGTCGGACTCGGCGTGGCGCTCGGGGTCGCGGTGGAGCCGGAACTGGGGCTGGGGGTCACCGTCACGGTGAGGGTCGGCGACGGCTCGGACGTGTCGTAGTCGTAGTCGTCCTCGTAGGGGGGCGGCTCGCGGTCCTCCGCGTCGAAGGTCACCACGGGGAAGGGCGGCGCGCACGGCGTCGGTCTGCCCGTGGGGGACTTGGTGGGCGTCCGCGTCACGGTCACGGTCGGGCGCGGGCCCCGGGTGGGCGTCAACGTCAGCGTCGGCACCACCGTCCGCGTCCGGGTCGGCGTGGCGGTCGGCTTCTGCGTGGGCGTACGGGTCGGCGTGACGGTCCGCGTCCGGGTGGGGGTCAACGTCAGCGTCGGCACCACCGTCCGCGTCCGGGTCGGCGTGGCGGTCGGCTTCCTGGTGGGCGTCCGCGTGGGAGTCGCGGTCGGTTTCCGCGTCGGGGTCGCCGTGGGCTTCCGCGTCGGGGTCGCGGTGGGCTTCCGGGTGGGGGTCGCCGTGGGTTTGCGGGTCGGCGTACGGGTGGGGTCGGCGGTCGGGCAGGGGGTGGTCCGGGGGGAGGTGCCGGACCGGGAGTTCGGGACCGCCGGGGTCAGCATCACCCCGTTGGGCGCGCGCTTCGGCGAGCAGTCCCGGCCCGAGGGCGTCGCGATCGGGCTGGGCAGCGGTACCGGGGTGGAGTTGCCCGGCCGTAAGCGTTCCGCCGCCGCGTCCACCACGACCGGCAGCGGCGTACAGCCGTCCTCCACCTTGCCGCCCGCCTTGCCGCCGGATCTGGCGGCGATCACCCGCCCGTCGGTCGTGGTGGTCAGGCAGACCCGTAAACCATTTCGGCGCGGCTTTTCGGACGGTTCCGGAGCCCCCGGACCCTCGGCCGAATCCGATGACTCGGGCAGCACGGACGGCTCCGGGTCGGACGGCTCGAAGGTCAGGCCGGGGTCCTCCTGCTCGTCCAGGTGGTAGGTGCCCGCCGCCAGCTTGATCTCGCCGTCGCCCGCCGTACGGCCGGCGATGACGCTGCCCACCCCGGCGCCCACGCCGAACACACCGATCGCGACGGCCACGGTGATCGTCGTCGCGCGGGAGGATCCCATCGTCGTGCCTCCTGTGTCGTGGACGTCAGGCGTCGCGGCTCTCCGAGATGGCAACCCCCCGTATTGCGCGTCTTTCGGAAATGACCGGGGCCGGGCCGCGCCGGGTAACGTTCCACGGCTCGCGGTCAGGGCAATGTCCGGGCATGGCGGCATGCCGACGTGGCTGCCGCGCGCGCGTGCCAGAGAAATCCAGTGCACACCGAGACATAAAACTAGATATTAGACTGACGGTTATCTCTTGGGAAGGTAAGGAAACCGATGAATAAGTCATCTACTGTGACAGGAATATAAATATTCCGAAAGCCGGGTATCGGCTAGCCGAAACCCCCAAGAGCCCATCTGACCAGCACTTATGCGCTCCGTGCGCGCTGCCCGCCCCAAACCCGATCCACGGTAACTCCGTCGCCGGCCGGAGGCCGCCGCCCGTCCAGGCCCTGCCTGCGGCCGTGCCGCACCGAGTGTTCGTCTGTCGTTCTCCCGTGCGGGGGTCCGTACTCCCCTGGAGGACGTACGCCGAGCCCACGCCATGAATCGGCGGGCGGCGAGAAGACGTGCTCTCCTCGCCGCGCCCCATTTGTCAAGCCCCGTAGTTGCGTTCGGGAAATACCGGTTGGTTATCGTTGCGGCCGGATAGGCGGGACAGGTAGGAGTCGAGCGCGGCCAGCGTGCCGGGCCAGGCGAGGGTGAAGCCCGCCCGGGTGTCCTCGTCGATCTCGCCGATCACCCGGTGCTCGACGGTGACGCTCGTCGTCTCACCGTCCGGGGTGAGGATCATCCGCCACTGGCCCGCGACCGGGCCGCGTACGCCCATCGACCCGTCCAGCACCAGCTCGCGCCCCGGGCTCAGCGCGCTCACCACGCCCCACAGGGTGCCCGGCCCGTCATCGAGCGTACGCCCTTCGGCCGTGGTCCCCAGCCGCCCGCCGAGGCGCGGCTCGAAGGCCAGCCGTTCGCCCTCCGGCCAGGTGCGCGGCCACCAGTCCGCGAGGTCGAGCAGCGCGCCCCAGGTGCGCTCGGTCCCGGCCTTGACGGTGTGCTCGGCCCGGACGTCCAGCCCGTACTCCACGCGCGCTCCCAAGTTCCGCCCGGGTCCTTCCGGGTGCCCGGCCGTCTCCGCCGGGTGTGCCGTCACGCCGGCCAGCGGCCGGACCCAGCGCTCGTACGCCACCCGCAGCGGGACCGGGTTGAGGTGGTTGAGCCGTTCCCGGCCGCGCCGCTCAATGGTGATCAGACCGGCGTCGGCCAGCACGCCCAGATGCTTCATCACGGCGAACCGCGTCGTGGGGAACACCGCCGCCAGCGCCCCGGTACTGCGCGCGCCGCCGCGCAGCTCGTCGAGGATCGCCCGCCGGGTGGGGTCGGCGAGCGCGCGCCAGATCGGTTCTTCGTCGGGAACCACTCTCGGACTCATATGTGACTTCCTGGTCACTTGTGAAGGTGATGTCGATCGCGAGCATGACAACGAATCGGGGCCGGTCAGGAGCGCTGATAGACCGTCGCCCCGCGTACCACCGTGCGGACGCACACCGGCGCGCTCACCGAACCGTCGTCCGGCTTGCCGTCCACCAGGTCGGCCATCGGGGCCGCCGCGTCCCAGACCGCGAACGTCGCGAGCATCCCGGCGGCCAGCACCCCGCAGTCGTCCATCATGCTCGCGCGCCAGCCGTTCACCGTGTGCGCGGCCAGCGCGGCGGCGGGGGTCATCCGGTGCGCGGGGGTGTGGTGCCGGACCGCGGCGAGCACGCCCGCCCACGGGTCGATCGGCGTCACCGGGGAGTCGCTGCCGAAGGCCACGCCGACGCCCGCCTCGGCCAGCGAGGCGAACGGATTCATCGCCGCCGCGCGCTCCGCGCCGACCCGCTCGCCGTACATGCCGTGCACACCGCCCCAGCAGGCGTCGAACGCGGGCTGCACGCTCGCCCACACGCCCAGGTGGGCCATGTGCGCGATCAGGCCCGCGTCGATCATCTCGACGTGCTCCAGGCGGTGCCGCCCGGCGCGGATGACCTCCAGGCCGACCTCCTGGGCGGCGGCCTCGAAGCCCTCCACGGCCGTGCGCACGGCCGCGTCGCCGATGACGTGGAACCCGGCCTGCAGCCCGGCCCGCGCGCAGGCCACGATGTGCGCGGCCACGGCCTCCACGCCGTGGTAGAGCGCGCCGGTGTCGCCGGGACGGTCGGCGTACGGGCGGCTGAGCGCCGCCGTGCGCGACCCCAGCGAACCGTCCAGGAACAGGTCGCCCGCCGCCCCGGCGCAGCCGTGCCGGGCCGCGGTCTCGGTGCCGCCCAGCTCGCCCCAGTAGCCGATCACGTCGGGACCGGGCTCGGTACGGCCCAGGTCCAGCATGCTCGCCAGGTCGTCTTCACTGGACAGCACCGGACCGGCCAGTTCGTGCAGGCAGCCGACGCCCAGCGCGGCGGCGCGGGCGCGGGTCAGCCGCTGGGCGTCGCGGCGCTGCGCGGCCGACAGCGAGGCGTGCGCGAGGGCGCGCAGCCGTTCGTGCGCGGCCTGGCGGAGCAGGCCGCTGTCGTCGTAGCCCGCGTCGCCGCGCACCTCGGGGTCGGCGGCGAGCAGCGGCGAGGACACCGCGCCCGAGTGGTGGTCGGTGCGGGCCAGGTAGATCATCCGGCCGGGGGCCGCCGCGTCCAGGTCGGCCGCGGTGAGCGGACGCCGTTCCGGCCACAGCGAGTCGTCCCACCCGCCGCCCAGGATCGTGCCGTGCGGCTGCCCGGCGGCGTGCGCGGCGAGGCGCGCCAGGGCCTCGGCCCGGCTCGGGCACCCGGTCAGATCCAGGCCGGACAGCGCCAGGCCGGTGGAGGTCGCGTGGACGTGCGCGTCCACGAATGCGGGGGTCACCCACGCGCCGTCCAGCTCCACCACGCGCGCGGCGGGCACGTCACCGGTGTCGTCGCCGACCCACACGATCCTTTCGCCCTCGGTGAGCATCGCGCTGCCGCCGTCCGGCGCGTGTATCCGGCCGCCCCGCCACAGCGTGCGCTCCCCGCGCTCCGCCGCCGCGCCGACGCGTGGCTTCGGCGCGGGCATCCGCGAAAGGACGGTCCGTTCGTGTTCCCTTGTCACTTCGGTTCTTCGTCTCCCCGGGTCAGTGCTGGGATTCAAAGTATGTCGAGTGGGAGCACGAGAACAGGGAATTCAGGATCTGGTGGGCGGCGGTCTGATCACGAAGCCGGACGCTCGTGACGATCTCCCTCCAACCGGCGTGTCGCACCCGTGCGGATCGGTGGATCAGTACGCCACGGCGACGTACTGCTTGATCGTATTCTGGTCGGTCAGCATGCCGAGCATGGCGTGCGCGAGGTCCGCGCGGGAGATCTTCAGCCCGCGCGGCAGGTTCGCGCCGAGCGCGGTCCGGTAGGCGTGCGTGGCGGGCTTGTCGGTGAGCTGCGGCGGGCGTACGACGGTCCAGTCGAGGTCGCTCCCGGCCAGCACCGCCTCCATGCGGGCGAGGTCGGCGTACTCCTTGCGCAGGATCGTCCTGAGCAGCGGGGTCAGGACGTTCCGCATGATCGGCCCCTCGCCGGGCGCGTGCCGCGGTACGGGCCTGCCGGGGGCGGACACGCCGGCCACCGGCGCGGCGCTGATCGCCATGATCCGCCGCGTGCCCTGCGCCCGCATGGCGTCCACGATCGCCTGCGTCCCCCGCCACGCCACGCCCTCCTGTCCGGGCGCCGACCCCAGCCCGGACAGCACCGCGTCGGCCCCCGCCACGGCGGCCTCTAACGCCGCCGCGTCCGGCCGCCCCAGATCGGTGGTCACGTGCCGGACCTCCCGGTCCAGCTTCGCCGGATTGCGCACGACCGCCGTCACGTCATGCCCGGCATCGATCGCCTGCCCGAGCAGATGCCTTCCGACGCCACCCGTGGCGGCCACAATCGTGATCTTCATCTCTTCCCCGTTCCCCGGACGACCTCTACGCCGCGCACCCTAGCCCCCTGCCCCGCCAGGTGGCTCAGAGGAGGTCCAGGCGGGCGAGTTCGGTGCGGGTGGTGACGCCGAGTTTGGGGAAGGCGCGGTAGAGGTGGTGGCTGACGGTCTTGGGGCTGATGAAGAGCTGGGCGGCGATCTCGCGGTTGGTGGCGCCGGTGGCGGCCAGGCGGGCGACCTGGAGTTCCTGCGGGGAGAGGAGGGCGATCAGGTCGGGGGCGCCGGCGGTGACGGTCTCGCCGGCGGCGCGGAGTTCGGCGCGGGCGCGTTCGGACCAGGGGTGGGCGCCAGCGCGGTCGAAGGTCTCCAGGGCGGCGCGCAGGTGGGCGCGAGCCTCGTTCTTACGGCGGGCGCGGCGCAGCCACTCGCCGTGGAGCAGGTCGGTACGGGCCCGCTCGAAGGGCCGGTTGGCGTCGGCGTGGGCCTCGGCGGCGAGGTGCCAGTGGCGTTCCGCCGTGGCGTCGTCATCGGCGAGCAGGGCGTGGCAGCGGTGCAGCACGGCCTGCGCCCACGGATGGCGGGCGGCCGTCGCCCACGGCTCGAACCGGGCCAGCGCCCCGGCGGCCCGGTCCGGCAGGCCCAGCCGGACGGCGGCCTCGATCTGGTCCGGCGCGAAGTAGATCGGCATGATCTGGTGCCGCAGCGGCCCCCGGGCGGCGGTGTCGAACCGGGCCAGCGCCACCTCGAACCGGCCCAGCCCGAGGTCCAGCAGCCCGAGCGCCCACTCCGCCCAGCCCACGAGCGTCATCACCGGGTGCAGGCCGACGTGCGCGATCGTGCGTTCGGCGAGTTCGCGGCATTCGTCCTCGGCGCCCCGGACGGCGGCGGCCATGGCCATCACGCTCTCGAAGTGCGCGACGCGGTGGGTCTGGCCGATGTCGGTGGCGAGCCTCCGCCCCTCGGCCGCGGTGGTGACGGCGTCGCGGAACCGGCCCAGGTACATCTGGTGGATCGCCAGCACCGCCTGGGCCAGCGGCAACAGCCCGATCAGGCCGTCCGCCCGGCACTCCTCGATCACCGACTGGGCGATGGCCAGGCCGTTGTCGAAGTCGCCGGAGATCCCGGCCAGCGAGCAGATGCTGATCCGCAGCGCCGCCCCACCGGACGGGATCGCCATGGCCACCGCGATCAGTTCGCGGAACGGCGGCAGCGCCCGGTCCAGGTCGCCCGCCAGGAAGTCGGCCATCGCGCGGGCCGCGCGGGTGAACCCGTCCAGCCCGTCCTGCGGGGTCAGCGGCAGGGCGCCGAGCCGGGCCTCGGCCTCGGCCAGGGCGGTGGGGTCGCTGAGGTACCAGGCGTTGCGGACGGCGTCCAGCAGGAGGAGCGCCGCGCCCGCGCGGTTCAGGTCCGCGATCGAGGCGGCCCCGTCGAGCAGGATGCGGTGGGCGTCGTGCACCGCGCCCCGGTCGAACGCGATCCGCCCGCGCAGCCCCGCCAGCCTGGCCCGGGTCTGCGGGTCGTCGCAGAGCCGCCGCGCCTGGTCGGCCAGTACCTGCGCCTGTTCCAGGGCTCCGGCGTCGGCGGCGGACTCGGCCGCGAGCGCCAGCCGCCGGGCGCGTTCGGCCAGGGCGGGGGTGAGCCGGGCGGCCCGTTCCAGGGCCGCGGCCGCCGCCGCGTGGCCGCCGCGTTCGCGGGCCCGGCCCGCCGCCCCTTCCAGCGCGGCGGCGATGGTCTCGTCCCGGCCGGGTACGGCGGCGGCCAGGTGCCAGGCGCGGCGGTCGGCGTCCTGTTCGCCGCCGAGCGTGTCCGCCAGCGCCCGGTGTACGGCGACGCGCTGGTCGTAGGCCGCCCGCCGGGCCGCCGCGGTACGCATCAGCGGATGGCCGAAGGCCAGCCGCCCGCCCGCGGTGGACAGGAACCCGGCGCGCTCGGCCGGGCCCAGCGCGCCCGCGTCCGCCCCCAGGGCCTCGGCCGCGCGGACCACGACGCCGATGTCCCCGGCGTCGTCGAGGGCCGCGATCAGCAGCAGGGTCTGGGTGTCCGGCGGAAGTACGGCGATGCGGGCCTCGTAGGCGTCCTGGATGCGGCGGGGCAGCGGCAGCGGCTCCCCGTCATCGTGCAGGTCATCGCGCAGCGCGTCGGCCATCCGGGGGAGTTCGATCAGCGCCAGCGGGTTGCCGCCGCTCGCGGCGAGGACGCGTTCCCGCGCGGCGGGCCCCAGCCCGGGTGCGTGGTCGCGGAGCAGTTCGAGGGCGGGCCGCCGGGGAAGGCCCTCGATGCGCAGTTCCGGCACGCCGGGCGAGTCGAACCCCTCCCTGGCCGCGAACAGCATCGCGATCCCCTCCGAGTGCAGCCGCCGGGACGCGAACAGCAGCGCCTCGGCCGACGAGCGGTCCATCCACTGGGCGTCGTCGATCAGGCAGAGCAGCGGGCCGTCCTCGGCCAGTTCGGTGAGCAGGGACAGCGCGGCCAGGCCGATCAGGAAGCGGTCCTCGGCGGAGGTGCCGGTGTCCGCCAGGCCGAACGCCCCCGCGAGCGCCCTGGCCTGCGGCGCGGGCAGGCCGCCGATCCGGTCGAGGGCCGGGCGGAGCAGCAGGTGCAGCGCCGCGAAGGGAAGCTCGGCCTCGGTCTCGACGCCGGTGCCGCGCAACTCCCGCAGGCCGCCCTCCCGCGCGGCGCGGGCGGCATGGGAGGCATGGGAGGCATGGGAGGCATGGGAGGCATGGTCCAGTAGCGCGGACTTGCCCATGCCCGGTTCGCCGCGAAGGACCAGAGTGCCGCTCTGACCTTCCTTCGCGTGCGCGATCAGCGCCTCGATCTGTGCCTGTTCACGTTCTCTGCCCCGCAGCATGATCGGAATCTAACGTTTTCAGATGATTCGCCAGTCAATTGTCTGATACCGCACGGACGCCCTGCCTGCCTACCGTCGGACCACCGGGCGATCGAAGGAGTGACCGGTGGATGCTCTGATCTTCTTACTGCTGTTCGTGGGCCTGTGCGGCTGGCTCGACCGCTGGGCCACCCGCGAGCCGGGGGAGGGCCGCTGATGTTCGTCGGACACTTCGGGGTGGCCGCCGCGGTCAAGGCCGCCGAACCCCGCGTACCGCTGTGGTCGCTGATGCTGGCCACGCAGTTCCTCGACGTGATCTTCATCGGACTGTACATGGCGGGCGGCGTCGAGTCCTTCCGGGCCGTCACCTCCGGCACCTACGGCGAGGCGCTGATCGACGCGGGCTACACCCACTCACTGCTCGGCGCGCTGCTGCTGTCCGCCCTGTACGGCGGCGTCGCCGCGTGGCGCTGGGGCCGCAAACCGGGACTGGTGCTCGGCGCGCTGGTGTTCAGCCACTGGCTGCTGGACCTGCTGGTCCACCGGGCCGACCTGCCCCTGCTCCCCGGCAACGCCGGTGATCTGCCGCTGCTCGGCCTCGGCCTGTGGCAGACCCCGTGGGCCACGGCCGTGATCGAGGGCGTCCTGCTGGCGGCGGGCGCGGTCCTGTACTTCCGTTCGGTACGCCGCCGCGCCACCGACACCCGGCGCGCGCTGGTCGCCGGTGCCGTGATGTCACTCCTGCTCGTGGCGGGTCTCGCCGTCGATGTCCTCAGCTAAGGAAGGCCACGACATGTTCGTCGACGTACCGGGCGGCCGCCTGGCCTACGACTCCGCCGGCGAAGGACCGCTCGTCGTGTGCCTGCCCGGCCTGGGCGACACCCGCGAGGCGTACCGGCGGCTGCGCCCGCTGCTGGTCGAGGCCGGGTACCGGGTGGTGACCATGGACCTGCGCGGCCACGGGGAGTCGTCCGCCGGATGGGACGACTACTCCCAGGCCGCGGTGGGCCGCGACGTCGTCGCCCTGCTGGAGGTACTGGACGCGCCCGGCGCGGTACTGCTCGGCAACTCCTACTCCGGCGGCGCCGTCGTCCGCGCCGCCACCGACGCACCCGAGCGGGTGGCCGGAATCGTCCCGATCGACGGGTTCATCCGGGCCATCCCGCTCAACGCGGCCCTCCGCGCGCTCGTCCGGCTGATCGCCGCCTCGCCGCGGCTGTGGAGCCTGTACTACAAAATGGCCCACCCCACGGCCAAGCCCGCCGACCTGGCCGCGCACCGCGCGAAGCTGGTCGCCATGCTGCGCGACCGCGAACGGCATGAGGCCATGCGCGCCATGCTGCTCAACCGCGCGCCGGACGCCGAACAGGTGCTCTCCGAGGTCCGCTGCCCGGCCCTGGTGCTGATGGGGGCCAAGGACCCCGACTTCCCCGACCCGGCGGCGGAGGCCCGGACCCAGGCGTCGCTGCTGCGCGGCCAGGCCGTCGTGATCGACGGCGCGGGCCACTACCCGATGTCGGACCACCCGGAACGCACGGCGGAGGCGCTGCTGCCGTTCCTGAAGAACGTCTTCTGACGTTCTCGGCTCGCGTCAGGCCATGGGGAGCTTGCGCACGCCGGTCATGGTCGGCGCGATCAGGAACTCCGGGACGTCCGTCGGATCGACGCGCAGCTCCGGGAAGCGGTCGAGCAGCAGGTTGAGCGCCACGCGTCCCTCCAGCCGGGCCAGCGGCGCGCCCATGCAGAAGTGGATGCCGCGGCCGAAGGCGACGTGCGGGTTGGGGTCGCGGAAGGGGTCGAAGACGTCCGGGTCGGGGAACTGCCGGGGGTCGCGGTTCGCCGGACCCGGCCAGATCATCATGAACTGGTCGGCCGGAATGGTGACGCCGCCCAGCTTCGCCTCCGTGTTGGTGATCCGGGTGAGCCCGGCGAACGGCGTGAGGTACCGCAGCGACTCCTCGATCACCGCGGGGACCAGCGAACGGTCCTCGCGTACCCGGGCCAGCAGCTCCGGGTGGGCGTCCAGCAGCAGCACCGTGTTGCCGAGCAGCATGGTGGTGGTGATGTGCCCGGCGAGCAGCAGTACCATCGCGAAGTTGACGACCTGCTGGTCGGGCAGGCGCTCACCGTCCACCTCGGCCTCGACCAGCTTGGTGAGCAGGTCGGCGCGCGGGTTGCGCCTGCGGTCGGCGGTGTGCCCGGCCAGGTACGCGGTCAGCTCGTGCCACGCCTGGAGCGACGCCCCGCCGTCGTTCGGCCGCAGGTCCTCCTCGGCCAGCGAGATCTTCTGGTCGGTCTCGAACATCGCGTCCGCCCACTTCTTGAACAGCGGGCGGTCGCCTGCGGGTACCCCCAGCAGGTCGGCGATGACGATGACGGGGAGGGGGTAGGCGAGCTCGGAGACCAGCTCCCAGCGGGACCGGCCCGCCACGGCGTCGAGCAGTTCGCCGGTGAGGGTGGTGATCGCCGGTTCGAGCCCGGCGATCACCCTCGGGGTGAAGGCGTGGCTGGCCAGCTTGCGGAGCTTGCCGTGCTCCGGGGGGTCCATCTGGGTGAGGAAGCCCTCCAGCGAGATGGTGTCGCCGGTCTCGGGCATGATGCGCGTGATGTCGGAGGAGTACGTCGCCGGGTCGGCGAACACCTCCTGCATCTCGGGATATCCGTAGACGTGGCACACCCCGGTGTCGGCCTCCAGCACCACCGGCGCCTCCGGCCTGCGGCCGTGCAGCCACCACTTGTCCTGCGGGAACGCGTACCGCTCGCTGATGTGGGCCATCGGTCTCCTCAGTCGTAGATCCACTTGCGGTAGGGCGGGATCAGCTCTTCGAAAATGGCGATGTACTCGGCCGCCGCGGCGGCCAGCGCCTCGGGGGCGGGCTCGCCCGCGGGTTCGAAGGCGTTGCGCATGGTGAACGCCAGGGCGTCGGCCTTGGCCTCGGCGCTGAGCGCCGAGGTGTCCGGGTTGATGGCCTCCAGCAGGTAGAAGGACGCCGACACGGCACTGACCGTGTGCTCCCGGTGCGGGATGTCCGTGCGGGTCAGCCCGAACCGGTCCACGACCGCGAAGAACCGGTCGGAGGCCAGCAGGTCGTGACTGCGCAGCGGGTGGCGGGTGAGCTTGCCCAGGTACTCCACGTTGCCGCTGAACAGCGCGAACAACAGGGGCCTGCGCACGGTGGCCAGGTACGACTCCCGGGCGAACGTGCTCGGACGGACGGTGGCAGGATCGCGGCGCAGCATCGCGATCAGGTCTTCGATCAGCCAGATGGACTCGCGGAGCAGCAGCGCCTCGTACAGCTCGTGCTTGGTGCGCCAGTGCAGATAGACCGTGCCCTTGCCGACGTCGGCCGCGGCGGCGATGTCCTCCACCGTGACCTTGCGGTAACCCAGGCGCAGGATCAGTCCGCGTGCCGCGTCGAGAATCCGGTCCGCTCGCTCATCCATCCCGTACCGTCCTTTGACCAATTAAGAAATCCAGTCATTGGTCACACTAGCTCGCCGGGGGACGCCCGGACAAGGCCGGCAGGATGTGGGCGTGGCCGAGTTCGGCGGCTGGACCGGTCCGGAACGGACACCGGCGAGGGGCTCATGGCCTGGCCGGTCCGGTACGGGCTGGACCTCACCGGGGTGCTCGGCCTGCCGGCGGCCTTCCTGATGCCGGCCATGACCGGGCCGTGGAGCCAGGTCTGGCCGCGGTGGACCCTCGTCCTGGCCGGTCGCCGTCGGCTTGCTCGCCTTCGGCGTCTCGGGGCTGGGGGGGCGTCGCCGCCGCGCTGTCCTACCAGCGCAGAACCCGTCCGATGTGCGCGGTACGGCTGGGCGCGGCGGCTACATCAGAGGCACACGGCCAGTGATGCCGTCACCCGACACTCAGCTCCAGAGGCCGAACTTCTTCACCGCCCCCACCTCGGTACTGATGTAATGCCAGGCCCGAGCGCGCCAGATGTCCTTCGACGGGCTGAGGCTCTGCGCGGTGCCATTCGAGGTGTAGAGGGAATCGGTGGCGCCGTCGTAGTACTGCCACTCGATCCCGCCGCCGAGCGGCGCGTTGGTCCAGACCCAGACCCACGACTCGGCCCCGTTTCCCGGGTTGTTGTCGAACTGGCCCTGGGTGTGTTGCGTGGTGACGGTGGTGGCGGCCGACGCGGGCGGCGCCGTGACAGCGGTGCCGCCGACGGCCAGTGCCAATGCGACAGCCACCGTCAAAACCGAACGTTTCACGCTCATCCTCCTCCTGTCCGAGGCTGGACGATGAAAATCGTCCCTTGAGGCAAGCCTGGCCGCCATCGCGGGGCCGACGCGTACGTCAAATGACTGCAAGGGGCTCCGCTTCGCGTCGGTCACAAGGGCTTGTGCTCAACCCGGGTTGAGTTGCGAAGGTTTCCGTCTGAGGCGTTCGGGGGGAAACGTGAGCGAGGCCGGAGTGCGGCGGCGGGAGCGGCTGGTGATGGCGCTGGCCTGTGCCGGGTCGTTCGTCGTCATCCTGGACGCCACGATCGTGTCCGTGGCGCTGCCCGGCATCCGCGCCTCGCTCGGGTTCTCCACCGCCACGCTGCCCTGGGTGGTCAACGCCTACACGCTGACCTTCGCCGGGTTCCTGCTGCTCGGCGGCCGGTGCGCGGACGTGTTCGGACGGCGGGCGGTCTGGCTGACCGGGATGACGATCTTCACCGTCGCCCGGGTCGCGGGCGGGCTGGCCACCGGCCCGGAGGCGCTGCTGGCCGCGCGGGCGGCGCAGGGGCTCGGCGCGGCGCTGCTGGGGCCGGTGACGTTGTCCCTGCTGACCGCGACCTTCACGGAACCGGCACGGCGGGCCCGGGTGCTGGGCGCGTGGAGCGCGGTGGGGGCGGTCGGCGCGGCGGCCGGGCCGGTGATCGGCGGAGTGCTGACCCAGTGGGCGGGCTGGCGGTGGGTGTTCTTCGTGACGGTACCGATCGGGGTGTTCGGCCTGGTGGGCGCGGCGCGCGGACTCCCCGGGCAGGACGCGCCCGGCCGTCGTCCCCGGCTGGACCTCGTGGGCGCGGTACTGGCCACCGCCGGGCTGACCGGTGTGTCATACGGTGTCCAGCAGGCCGGCGGCCGGGCCGTTCTGGGCGGCGGGCTCGCGCTGCTGGCGATCTTCGTGGTCCACCAGGCGCGGTGGGCCCGCGAGCCGCTGCTGTCCGTGGACGTCTTCCGGCTGCGCGCGGTGAGCAGCGGCAACGTGGTGATGTTCCTGCTCGGGCTGGGGTTCTTCGCCAGCCCGATCCTGCTGTCGCTGTACCTCCAGGACGTCCACGGCTGGTCGCCGCTCCAGGCGGGCCTGGGGTACCTGCCGGTCGGCGTCGCGATGTTCGCCGGGGCCCAAACCGCCGGACGGCTCACCCTGCGCTTCGGCCCGCGCCGCACGACCGCCGCGTGCTGCCTGATCGGCGCGGCGGGCGCACTGGGCGTGGCGGCCTTCCTCGGCGTTGACGGGTCCTACACGCTGACGGTCGTGGTCTCGGGCGGGATCTTCGGCTTCGGTACGGCGGCGGCCTTCACCCCGATCACCATAGCCGCCACCAGCGGCGTCCCCGCCACCCAGAACGGCCTGGCCGCGGGCCTCCTGAACACCGTGCGCCAGACCAGCGGCGCCATCGGCCTCGCCGCCCTCGGCATGATCTCCACCGCCACCGCCTCCACCTGGGCCACCACCCACCCCCACCCCCTCGGCCCGGCCGCCCCCGCCGCCCTGGCCCGCGGCCACACCATCGCCTTCCTCATCTCCGCCGCCTTCCTCACCCTGGCCGCCCTCACCGCGACCCTGACCATGCCCCGCTCTCGGTGACGGGGCGGCACTGATGGTGGAAGCCGCGATTCAACGCGGAGTCGATATCGGCGATCTCATTCCGGGAGGGCCGATTCACACCATCGTCCATCCCTTGGTGTTCGAGCCATGAATTGACCTCTACCCACAACCAGACCTGAGCGCGACCGGCGGTTCCTTCGGGCTTGGGAAAAGGGAATGCGGCGCTGTGCCGCCGTTGGCCGGTCATCCACAGATGCACGTTCTGGCGAGTCGTCCCGGCGCGTTCGGCGATCTCCGGTATCCCTACCAGATCCCGGTGCAGCCGCATCGGCCGAAGGCCGGGCACCTGCTCGGCGATCCGCCCGGCGGCACGCATCGCCGCGTCGAACGCATCGGCCCCCTCGGCGGCGATCTCCACAAGGTCCAGCCCGCCGCCCCGGAACAGCATGGCGTCAAGCCCACGCTCCAGGGCCTCAACGGCCGCCACATCATCGACGGAAGCACCCTCTACCACGAAGCGGAACTCATACTCCATCACGCCTCCCTGCACATAGGGTCGCAGTGTTGTTGACGTTCGTCAACAGCTCCCTGCATCATTAGTGATCCATCCCGGTAAGTGCCCTTCGGGGGTCATCCGCATCTTTTGGACACTGTTGAGCGGCATTGTTGATCCACCGGATGGTGCGTCCAGGGTTGGCAGGAGTGCTCCCCACTGGGATGGTCGTACACATGTTCTGGCAAGGGCAGTACAGCCGAAAGCCATGACCTTCGCGACGAAGGCTCCACCCCAGGCTCACCCAGTGCCGCAGGGTCTTCCGGATGTCTTTGTCGGTATGCTCCGACGGGTCTGCGGTCTTTCCCGCCATTGCGTGGCCCCTCCCCTATTCGGTGAGGGCCTAGTTTGCCAGCTCATTGCATTCGGGCCGGTGTGTAGGGCGAAATTCCGGCGCTAATCCCAATTGACGGTATAGGTGTTTTTGCCGTACTTAATGCCCGCTGGCGGGTCAGAGGGGGAGGGGGACGGTGGCGCGGAAGGTGGGGCATTTTTCCAGAGCGTCGCCGTGGGAGCAGGTGAGGAGGTGGGTGAGGTAGTCGCGGGCGGTCTGGAGGCGGGTCAGGTGGGCGTCCAGGGTGGCGATGCGGCCGTGGACGGTGTCCTGCCAGGGAGCGGTGCCGCCGCTGCGGTGCAGCAGGGCGTCGATCTCCTCGATGGACATCAGGCCGGTCTCCCGGAGCAGCTTGATCAGTGCGACCCGGTAGAGCTGTTCGGTGTCGAAGTGCCGTCGCCCGGACCGCCGGTGCGGCGTCAGCAGGCCGCGCCGCTCCCAGTAGTGCAGCGTCGAGATCGGCACCCCGAAACGCTCGGCCACCTCCCGCACCGGCGTGAGATCGTCCATCTCCGCATTCTCCCGCATAGCGGGTGAACAGCGGATAGCGTCGGAGTATGCGTCTTCATGTGGGCTGCGCGATGTGGAGTCATGCGCCCTGGCGGGGGCGGTACCTTCCGCATCCGCTGCCGCAGGGGGAGCGGCTGCGGGCGTACGCGACCTGGTGCAACGCGGTGGAGGGGAACACCACGTTCTACGCCACCCCGGCGAAGGACACCGTGCGGTCGTGGGCGGGGCAGACCGGCGAGGACTTCCGGTTCATCGTCAAGCTGCCCAAGACGATCACGCATGTGCGCTGCCTGACCGGCGTGGACGAGGAGTTGCGCGGGTTTCTGGACACCATGGAGCCGCTGGGTCCGCGGGCGCACGCGTACTGGGTGCAACTGCCGCCCTCCTTCGGCCCGTCCGACCTCGGCGTGCTGGCCGCCTTCCTGCGCGGGGCGCCCCGCGACCTCCACTATGCCGTCGAGGTGCGCCACCGGGTCTTCTTTGAGGACGAGCGCGCCGCGCGGGCGCTGGAGAGCGTGCTGGCCGGGGTGGGGGCCGAGTGGGTGCCGTTCGACACCGTCGCCCTGTTCAGCGGCCGGCCGACCAGCGACGCCGAGCGGGACGCCTGGTCGAAGAAGCCGCGTGTGCCGCGCCGGTCGCGGGCGCTGACCGACCGGCCGATCATCCGCTACCTCGGCAGAGACGACAGCGAGCTGACGGTGGAGGGCTGGAAGTACTGGGTGGAGACGGTGACCGGATGGCTGCGGGAGGGCCGCAGCCCGACCGTGTTCATCCACACCCCCGACAACACCGAGTCGCTGCCACTCGCCCGCCGTTTCCACGACGAGGTGCGGGCGCGGGTGCCCGAACTGGAACCGCTGCCGGACACCGAGCCCATCGAGCCGCTGACCCTCTTCTGACCTGCTGATCTCTGAGCTGGGAGGGCGTGGCTGGTGCCTGGCGCGGTCCACGCCCTCCGCCGCTCAGCCGGGCTCAGCAGGCGTGGAAGCCGCGCTCGTAGCCCAGTTCGTAGCCGCGCACCCAGTCGCCGAAGCCGCGACGGCTGCGCGGGTTGCGGTCGGTGTTGGCCAGGCAGTCGGCGTAGCCGTCGCGGTAGCCGACCCGGAAGCCCTCCTTGCACTCCTTCTTGCATGCCTTGGCGGCGGCGACCGCGGCCACCGGCTGGGCCGCGGTGATCTCCGCCGCCTGCGCCGCCCCCGCCGCGCTGACGGGCGCGAGCAGAGCCGCGCCGAGGATGACCGAACCGAGGAGCGTTCTGCGGACGTTCATGATGCCCCCATACTGTGGACGCTGAGTTGTCGAGCGACTTCACTGTGTCACTTAACGCAGGTCGCGGGTATCAGGGAATCCACGTACATGGACCCTGACCCGACCCCTACGGCCCCCCGAAAATCGGTGCGTAATGCCGGAATGGCCCTGCTATGGTCGCAATTCAGATCGGCCGCGGGACTCCGGTGCGACTTCCGGAACCCGTCTGTACAACGATGTTTTCGCTGTTCGCTCCCTCATTCCCCGGCCGATCGCCACCCTTGGGGAGCCGATGGACGAGACCTTCGCGGACCTGATCGAGTCCGAGGACGTACTGCTGTTCGCCAACGCGGCGATCAGCGCGACCGGCCAGCGGGAGTTTCGCGACGGACGGCACGCCCAGCGGCTGTCCCTGGACTTCCTGCACCGCTACATCCACGGCAACTATCCCGACCTCTACGCGGCCACCCTCGCGCTGGACATCAACGACCACAACGCCGCGCTGATCATCCGTACCGTGCTGCGCGAGCAGGGCGGCGACGGCGAGCTGATCGCCTGGCGGCTCGCCCGGATGAGCCCGCCGCGGGCGTACCGGCTGTTCCGCGACCTCCGCGGGGACGGCACCAACAACCGCCGCACCCGCGCGATCATCCGCGACTGGCTGGCCGCGCGGCCCGACCTCGCGTTCGACGCCGTCAAGTACCGCACCGCGCTCAAGGCCGCGATGCGGCACGCGCACTTCCGGCCGCCGGGCGAGCTGGGCGACTTCCTGTTCGCGCCCGCCCGTCGTACCCGGTTCGAGACGCCGATCCTGGAGAAGTGGCGGCGCGCGCACTATGAGACGCAGGCGCTCTATGACCTGCCGTACACCGTCGCGGAGGGGTTCGCGGCGCGGCGCGGGATCGCGCGGGAGGTCTTTCTCGACCGGATCGCGCACCGGATGACCAGGCTGGAACGGCTGCGGCTGGCCGGGCGAGCGGCGCGCGACGGTGTGGACACCGCGGCCGACCTGGCGGCCATGCCGCTGGTACGGCTGGCCTCCTACGTGCTCGCGCTGCCCGTTTCGACCAGGATCGAGCGGCGCGCGGAGCTGACGGGCGCGCTGCGCGCCTCGGCGGCGCGTACGGCGGGCCCCCGGCGCGGTACGTGGGGGCGGCTGACGGCCGTGCTGGACGACAGCTTCTCGTCGTACGGCTCGCCGGTGAAGCGCCGCCGCCCGCTCGCGGTCGCGCTCGCCTGCCACTACCTGCTGGAGGCGCTGGCGGGGGAGTACCGGGCGCGGTGGCTCAGCGGGCGCGCCGACCCGATCCTGGCGCGCCCGGCCGGGCCGACGCCGCTCGGCCTGCGGATCATCGACGCCCTCGACGACCACCCGGACCGGCTGGTCATCGTGTCGGACGGCTGGGACAACGCGCCGCCCGGTCTGGCCGCCGAGGTGCTGCGGGTGTGGCGGCGCAGGCTGGACCCGGCGGGGGAGGTCGCCATCACCCACCTGAATCCGGTTTACGACGCCGAGCGCTTCGAGGTCCGCCGCCTGTCGCCGGCCGTGCCGACGGTGGGCATCCGCGACGCGGAGGACCTTCCGGCGCTGGTGGAGCTGGCGGCGTTCGCGCTGGGCCGTACGGGGTCCGCGGAACTGCGGGCGTACCTGGCCGACCGGGCGGCGGCGGTGCGGCGATGACCGGGATCGACCTGGCCGGGCTGGTCACGCGGCCCGCGCAGACGTGGGGCGCGGTACGGCTGGTGCCGCTGGTACGTGAGCGCCCGATCGAGGACCTGCGGCTGGACGCCACGGTGCTCGGTGACGAGGTGTCCATCGTCGACCTGCCCGACAAGTCCAGCTATATCGCGTACGTCCCGCACGCCTTCGTGGCGTCGTGGACCCGCGACGGCTCACCCGCCGCCTCCTACGGCACCTCGCTCGGCCCCGCCGAGGAGCACCTGGCGATCAGGACCTGGCGGCGGATGGTCCGCAGGGAGGACAAGGGCCGGTTGCGCTTCCTGCCGCTGCACCTGGCCCTGGAGGGCTACCTGGCGCTGCACTTCGGCGGGCCGGTGATCGCCTGGGAGGAGTACTCGCGGCACGCGGTGACCCGCGGTCTGTCGCCGCGCGCGGAGGAGGCGTACACGGGCGCGCAGATCCGCGGGCTGGACGACGCGCTGCGGGTCTTCGAGTTCCATCCCGGGCAGTGCGGGCTGCTGCTGTACGTCGCGGACGCGCTGGCCGCCGCCTTCGTCGTACCGCACCCCGAGGACTACCGGGCGCTGCACCCCACGCTGATCCGCGACCTGTACGGCGAGCTGATCTACGAGTACGCGCTCTTCCACTCCGCGCCCTCCTTCGACGCGGCGATCGACGAGCGCGCGGTGTCGTCGGTGGCGGATCTGCGCGCGCAGGCCGTACGGCTGGAGCGGGAGTGGGCCGGGTTCCACGACACGGTGATGGCCGCCGGGCTGACGTCCGGACCCGTGACGGCCACGCGCGTGTACCGGCTCGGTCCGTACACCCTGCGGCGGTTCCTGCCCACGTTCGAGCGGCGGCGGGAGAACCACATCGGCGAGACGATCACCGACGAGGCCGGGCGACTGGCCTACCTGAAGACGTTCCGGCTGTCGGAGGCGCAGGTCAGGCGCGGTCACCTGCTCACCAGGCTGGCCGCGCACGACTGGAACCTGCCGGACACCGCCGCGGCCTTCGGCACGGACGTGGCGGCGCTCGGCCTGCGCCTGGAACGCGCGGGCTTCGGCCACCTGCTACGGCAGGACGTACTGGACGCCTACCGCAAGTCCGTCCGCCGCTGAACGGGCCGTTTGCGGCGTGGTGAGCACGGGCTGCCGCGGCGGGGCCGAATCCGCGGGCTCCGACGCGGCGTGCCAGTACAGCACCGCCACGATGACGAAGCCCACGACACCGAGGACCAGGAACGCGATGAGCAGCCCGGTGGTGAGGCGCGGCGGGCGGGAGTGCTCGGATGGGTTCACCGAATGTCTCCAAGCGGTGGGATTCCGGCGGCCAGGTTCTTGCGGTTGCGGTTGCGGTGGTGGCTGAGGTGATCCGGGTGGTTACTCAGCCGACGACTGCTTGACGTTCTCGCTGCCCCCGGGGTTGGCGCGCTGTCCACATCCGGCCGTCGCGGGCACTTACCAAAAGGTGGGTATCTGACTTAATAGTGGGTACTTGCGGCTGAGGCACCGCGTCGGGAGTCTGGCAGGGACATCTTCATCCGTACCTATCAGGGGGACTCGACATGGCCACTGGTGACCGCGCGCCCGTCACGATCATCGGGCTGGGGCCGATGGGGCAGGCGCTGGCCGGGGCTTACGTCGCGGCGGGCCATCCGACGACGGTGTGGAACCGTACGCCGGGCAAGGCGGACGACCTCGTCGCGCGTGGCGCGGTACGCGCCGCGACGGCCGCCGAGGCGGTCGCGGCGAGCCCGCTCGTGATCGTCTGCCTGCTCGACTACGACGCCGCGCACGCCGTACTGGACCCGATCGCGGGCGCGCTGAAGGGCCGCACGCTGGTCCAGCTCACCGCCGACACGCCGGGGCGGGCCCGGCGGTCGGCGGAGTGGGCGGCGGCGCACGGCATCGACTACCTCGACGGCGCGATCATGACGCCGACGACGACCATCGGCGGGCCGTCCGCCGTCCTGCTCTACAGCGGGCCCGCGGACGTGTACCAGGCCCACAAGCCCGTCCTGGACGTCCTCGGCGGCACCGCGACCCACCTGGGGACCGACCCCGGGCGGGCCGCGGCCTACGACCTGGCGCTGCTCGACCTGTTCTGGACGAGCATGTCCGGCCTGATGCACGCCTTCGCGCTGGCCAGGGCGGAGGGCATCACGGCCAAGGACTTCGCGCCGTTCGCCGCGGGGATCGGCCACCTGATGCCGATCATGATCGACACCGCGGTCGAGCCGGTGGACTCCCGCCACCACCCGTCGGAAGGGTCCGCCATCACCTCCAACGCCGCCACGCTCGACCACATCATCCACGCGGGTGAGGAGCGCGGGATCGATGTGAGCGTCGTGCGCGCGATCAAGGCGAGCACGCAGCGGGCCATCGACGCGGGGCACGGCGGCGACGCGTTCAGCCGGCTGGTGGAGGTGTTCTCGGAGCAGGGCGCGTAACGGTCGTCGCCGCCCGGAACGGCCGCCAGGCGGCGACCGTGACGACCAGCATGCACGCCGACGCGATCCAGAAGGGCGCGGTCAGGCCGAGGGCCTGGGCGAACAGGCCGCCGAGCAGCGAACCCAGCGCGGCCCCGCCCAGGTCCATCAGCGAGTAGACGCTGACCACCCGGCCCTGGAGCCGGTCGGGGACGGCGCGCTGCCGTACGGTGTTCACCACCACGTTCCAGACCATGGTGTGGACGCCGAAGACGATCAGGATCGCGCCCGCCGTCCAGGGGCTCGTGGTCAGGGCGAGCGTCAGGTGCGTGACGCACTCCACGACGAGCCCGGCGCGGAGCAGGGCGGCGGCGCCGTACCTGGCCGCCAGGCGGCTCGCGACCGACGTACCGATCAGGCCGCCGACGGCGAACGTGGTCAGCAGCGTGCCGTACCCGAGTCCGGACAGGCCGAGGCGGTCCCGCGCGTACAGCACGAAGATCGAGAAGGCGGCGCAGAACACGATGTTCATCGCGCCCAAGCACAGCGCCAGGGCGCGCAGCAGGCCGTTGGCCCACAGCGCGCGCACGCCTTCGGCGATGTCGTGCCGTACGGCGGAGCGCTTCGGCTCCCGGTCTGCTGCCGGGCGTGGGATGGGCCGCATCGCGGCGACGATCAGCGCCGAGGCCACGAAGGTCAGGGCGTTGACGCCGAACGCGAGCGCGGTCCCGGCCACGAACAGCCACGCGCCGAGCGGCTTGGCCGCGAACTGGTCGACCACCGTGAACGTGGCCCCGAGGCGGGCGTTGGCCCCGGGCAGCAGCTCGTCAGGGACGACGGCGGGCAGCCGGGCCTGGGAGGCCGTGTCGGCCAGCGTCTCGCCGGTGCCGAGCAGGAAGAACGCCGCGTACACCAGCGGGATGGTCACGGCGTCGAAGGCGATGGACAGCGCCAGGGCGGACATGACGACCCCGCGCAGCAGGTTGACCACGACGATCAGCCGTTGCCGGTCGACGCGGTCCACGTAGACGCCGCTGAGCAGGGAGAACAGCAGCCAGGGGAGCTGCCCGGCGAATGCCGCCCCGGCCACCAGGGCGGGGTCGGCGGTCAGCGAGGCGACGAGCAGGGGGCCTGCCACCGAGCCGACGCCGTCGCCGAGGTTGGAGATCGCGGAAGCTGTCCACAGCTTGTGGAAATCGGCGCCCAGCTTGGCCGTACCGGCCTGGGGGGCGCGATCGCGCGCACGCAAAAGAGGACTCCTCGCAGAAGAAGAGAAGAAGAACGGTCCGGACGAACGAAAGACCGCTCCCCTCCCGGGAGCCGCGTGCTTGTCAGTGCCTGCTTGTCAGCCGGTGGGGCCGGGAAGCGGAGCGGTGCGTACGACCTTTCGGCTGTGCATGGGACCTCCTGGTCTCCGGGCCGCGTAACCTCGTCCGACAGACGGTATTCAGGGGTGCTTCACGGCGGCAACGCCTTTTCACCGGGGGCGGGGGCCGGTCGGGGCGGTCGGGGCCGGTCTCTGAGATTTCTTTGCAGTGGGCCGCATAGCGGCGGGCTCGCCATCGCGTCTATAGGGGCGTGGCGCTGAAGGCGTGGCGCTGAGGGGCGTGCCGCCGAGGGCGTACCGCACTGTGGAGGTTGACTGTGGACGACGACGCCGAGAGGGCGTTCCGCGAGTTCGTGACCGCGCGCTCGCCCGCTCTCATGCGCGTGGCCTATCTGCTCGCGGGCGGTGACCAGCACGCGGCGGAGGACCTGCTGCAGTCGGCGCTGGCCCGCACCTTCGCGAAGTGGCGGTCCATCGAGTCGCCCGAGGCATACGTCCGGCAGGCGATGTACCGCCAGCAGGTCTCCTGGTGGCGGCTGGCCTGGCGGCGCAACGAGATGGCCGTGGCCGAGCCGCCCGAGACGTCCGGGCCGGACGAGGCGCACAGCGCTGAGCTGAAGATCGTCGTCCGGCGGGCGCTGGCCCGGCTCACCCCCCGGCAGCGCGCCGTGCTGGTGCTCCGATACTTCGAAGACCTGCCGGAGTCCACGGTGGCGGCGCAGCTCGGCTGCACGGTCGGCACGGTCCGCAGCACCGCGCACCGCGCCCTGGCCCGGCTCCGTGAGCTGTCACCGGAGCTACGGGCTCTCGACGACCCCTACACGATCTTCGGGGAGGCGACCGCATGACCGTCGAAGACGTTCTGAAGGAGGTCCTGCGCGAGTGGTCGGAGGAGTCGAAGATTCCGCCGGACCTGGCGGGCCGGGCCATGCGGCGGCGTTCCCGGCGGCGCCGGGGCACGGTCATGGCGTTCGCGGGAGCGGTCGCGGCGGCCGTCGCGGCGGTGATCGTGGTGCCCGGCGCGCTCGCGGGCGGCGGCTCGCCGTCCGACCCGGTCACGGTGATCGCCGGACCGCCCTCGTCCTCCGCTTCGCCGGGCCAGGCCCGCGACCTCGCGGTGAGCGCCGACCCCGACGTCGAGCCCCCGGAGGGCCGCCTGATCGCGGCACAAAACGTGGCCGTCTTCGCCTACGACGTCACCACCACCCAGAAGATCGGCGGTGACCGCACCGAGGTCCGCTCGACGTGGTACCTCTACGACGACGCCGCGGGGCGCTACCGCAAGACCCCGTGGACCTACCTCGACGTCGCACCGGGCGGCGGCCAGGTCGCGGTGCTGGAGAAGTTCGGCGCGCGCCGGGTCGGCATCACCGGCCGCTCCGGCGGCAACGTGCGCTGGCTCGACCTGGACCAGCGGCCGAGTTCGGTCAAGTGGTCACCCGACGGCAAGCGCCTGCTGCTGACGGTCTACGATGCCGACCCCGACGCCGACGATTCAGGCAACGGATCCACGGCCCGCCGCACCGGCTTCCTGCTCCTCGATCCGGAGACGGACGAGTCCCGGTTCATCCAGGCGTCCGCCGACACCTCCGGCCACGGGCGGGGCGCCGACCTGCAGTGGACCGCCGACGGCGCCCTCCTCTGGGACACCACCGGCTTCGAGGGCGAACGCGCCTACCTTGACCTCCAGGGCCGCTCTGCGGCCAAGCCCGCGCACACCACCAACCAACCGGCCGGCCGCTCCCCGGACGGCCGCCGCCTGGCCGTCAACGCCTCCGAAGACCGCGCCTGGACCGGCGTCCAGGACATCACCACCGGCAAGCTCACCCCGATCCGCGCCACCAAGGACCACCTGGTCATCGAGCTCTCCGCCTGGGCCGACAACGACCACCTCGTGGCCTGGGCCTGCGAAATCGACGATCCCACCGGCTGCGAAGAGCCCACCCGCAGCCGCCTCGTCCTCCTCAGCACCGACGGCACCACCTTCCAACCCCTCACCGACTACCGCGAACCCGAACCCACCGAAACCTGGACCCCCCACTTCACCCCCCGCTAACCGACTCCACCTAGGCCATGATCCGGCCCAGCCGGGCGCGCAACCAGATCACGATGCCGGCGATCTGGTTGCGCAGCCTGTCCTATCGGCTGACCCCGGCACGGTACTGCTCGCGCCGGTTCATCAGGCGTTCGATCTAGCGACCCCGGTCGACGGCAGGTGCCCGGCCCCCCGTATCGGCCTTCGGCCGGCCGGCGGGGCGGCGATGCAGCACCCGGTTGGCGGCCGGACTGCAATCCTCGTCGTCGGCCGATGCCGCCAGGCCGGGGTATACGGATGCGGCCGAGCAGGACCAGAAGGTCCCGGATGTCAGCGCCCCGCCCCGGCTCACGACGGTGCCCAGCTTGCGGCCCGGCCCATCGGCAATGGAGTGAATCTTCGAGGTCAACCCGCCCCACGCCCGCCACCACTTCGCTGGGCACGGGTCTGGCCATACCAGTACCTCGGTCGCTTCCCCCGCCATGGGGCTTCGCCATGGGGCTTCGCCATGGGGCTTCGCCATGGGGCTTCGCCATGGGGCTTCGCCATGGGGCTTCGCCATGGGGCTTCGCCATGGGGCTTCGCCATGGGGCTTCGCCATGGGGCTTCGCCATGGGGCTTCGCCATGGGGCTTCGCCATGGGGCTTCGCCATGGGGCTTCGCCATGGGGCTTCGCCATGGGGCTTCGCCATGGGGCTTCGCCATGGGGCTT
>NZ_QMEY01000038.1 GCF_003315795.1 Spongiactinospora rosea | reverse complement strand
CGCGGCGGCGGCGCTCGGCGTGGAGCAGGCGGGCGACGTGGCGGACGAGTGCGTGGGGGACGTCGAGCATGGCAGGATAGGGGATCACGTGGGGCTTTCTTGGTAGTGGATCTTGTGGTGAGACCTCTTCTACCGGAAGCTCCACGTCTTATTTGGGCTGCGGTGTTTTGTCCGCGTGTCTGCCTGTGCGTCCTTGCATGTGTCCCAAAAACACCCACTGTCCGATCTATTTAGGCTGAGAAAACGTCAATGAAAGAGCATAGACCAACGCCGCGACCGATATTCCCCGGTTGGCGGGAATTGGCGGGCCGGGCCTGCCGTCATGGTCGGCCGACGATCATTCGATTTACAGCAATTAACCGGATATTCCGAAAAATTCAGAAAAGCGCGACGGAGGTGACATCGTGGACATCCGCTCCTGTGAGCTGGAAGGGGTGATGCAGGCCCCCGGCCTGGCCAGGGAGTTCGTGGCCAAGGTGCTGCCCGATCATCCGCGCCTCGATGACCTGCGGCTTCTCGTCTGCGAGCTGGTGACGAACTCCGTGCTGCACTCGCGTTCCGGGCTTCCCCCGGAGGGCGGGCTCACGGTCATCGTCGCCCGCGCGGCCTCGTACGTCCGGATCGCGGTCGTCGATGAGGGGACGGCGGGGGAGGGGGGACCGCGTGTCCGGGAAGCGGCCGAGGACGCCGAGTCCGGGCGCGGGCTGACGCTGGTCGCGGCGCTGGCCGACACCTGGGGGCACCGCCGGATGAGCCGTTGCCGGACCGTGTGGGTGCAGGTGAACGACGATGCCCCCGGCGGAGAGCGTTCCGAGCCGGTGCGGCCACCTGCCGGTGACCACCTCGTGCCCGCCCGCATCCCCTGGTACCCCGTTGAGCGCGGCGTGCATGGATGAGCTGACGCCGACCGAGCGGGCACACCTCCACGCCCTCGATGTCACCTTCCCGGGCTGGTTGATCGACGTGCGGAACGGCACCTGGTGGGCGGCCAAACGTACCGTCCCGACCCTGGAGCAGCGGGCCGCCGGGGTGGTGGATCGGTTCGCGCGCCCTGGGCCGGTGGAGTTGTGCGCCGCACTGGGGCAGCAGATCGCGATCCTCGCCCGCATGGGAGCGGCCTGAGAGCACCCGGCCGCTGGTTCTTCCCCACAGACCAGCGGCCGGGGTTTCCCCACCGCGCGTCAGTGCCGCGTCAGACGCGCGTCACCGGAGCGGGCCATCGTTGCCGGCATTCACGAAATCGCAGGAAGGGATCGCAACATGACCGGCTCCAGGGACAGAGTCCAGGACGCGCTCGACCGTTCGGTGGCCGAGCTCGGTGTCGTCGGCATCGTCGCCCATGTTCAAGACGAGAGCGGCACCTGGTTCGGCGCGGCCGGGGTGGCAGATCGGGAGACGGGCCGGCGGCGTGAGCCGGTGGACCGGTTCCTGATCGGCAGTGGCGGCAAGGCGTACACCTCCGCCGCCGTGCTGCAACTGGCCGCCGAGGGCAGGCTGAGCCTGGACGACACGGTGGAGAAGTGGCTGCCCGGCGTGGTCAGCGGCAACGGCAACGACGGAAGCAAGATCACCGTCAGGCACCTGATCGGCCACACCAGCGGCCTGTGGGTGACGGGCTTCGACGCGGACATGGTACGGGCCCTGCACACCAGGGCCGGGTTCGCCGAGCACCGTCACTACGTCTGGACCGTTGAGAAGCTGCTGGAACTCCAGATGTCCCAGCCGCCCATCTTCGCGCCGGGCGAGAGCTTCGCCTACACCAACGGCGGCTACCACCTCGCCGGGGCGATCATCGAGAAGGCGACCGGGAACGCCTACGAGGAGGAGGTCGAGCGTACGGTCATCCGGCCGCTCGGGCTCACCGGCACCTATGCGCGCCCCCTGGCCGAGCCGGGCATCCGAGGTCCGCACGCCAGGGCGTACTCCAGGATGTTCATCAGGGATGATGTCGATCCGTCGATCCTGAACACCGCCAACTACGAGTCCTACCTCCAAGGGCCCGAGACCGACCCCGTCGATGTCACCGATGCGACGTCCTTCGGATGGGCCGCGGGCAACGTCGTCTCGACCACCGGCGACATGCTCCGGTTCACCAGCGCGATGATCTCCGGCACGCTGCTCCCGCCCGCCCAGCATCGCGAGATGTGGACCACGGTCCCGACCAGGGACTGGATTCCCAACACGCGCTACGGCACCGGCGTGTCGGAGTGGACCCTGGCCGACGGCGGGACGCTGCACGCCGTTGTCGGAATGCAGACCGGCTCCGCCAGTTTCACCCTGGGCGCGCCCGGCGGCACGCGTCTGGTCTCGGTGAACCTCAACTGCGACTGGAACTGGGCCCCGGCCCTCGATCTCGTCATCGAGGCGGCGTTCGGCTCGCCGTTCTTCGCGCAGCCCTAGCCGGCGAGCGCCCCGCTGCCACAGCGACCGCATTCTGACGTCATAATGACGTCATGCGAGTGGCACTGCTTGGACCGGTACGGGCGTACGCCGACGATGGGGCCCCGATCGACGTCGGCGGCCCCATGCAACGCGCCCTCCTCGCCCGGCTGGCGCTGTCCGCCGGGCAGGTGGTGGCGGCCGGTTCGCTGATCGACGCCCTGTGGGGCGAGCACCCGCCCGCGGACGCGGGCAAGGCCATGCACGCGCTCGTCTACCGGCTGCGCAAGGCCCTCGGCGAGCCCGCGCTCCTGGAATCGGCGGCGACCGGCTACCGGCTGAAGATCGACCGGACGGACGTGGACGGCGACCGGTTCGAGGAACTGGCCGCCCGTGGCCGCCGGGAGCTGGCCGCGGGGTCCGCGCGGCAGGCGGCCGCATCGCTCCGGGAGGCGCTGGCGTTGTGGCGGGGGACCGCCCTGGCCGATGTCGCCGACGCGCCGTTCGCCGGTACGGCGGCGGCCCGCCTGGCGGAGTTGCGGCTGGCGGCCGCCGAGGACCGGTTCCAGGCCGAACTCGAACTCGGCCGCCACGCCGAGATCCTGGCCGACCTGGAGACCGAGGCCGCCCGCCACCCGCTTCGGGAACGGCTCGCCGCGCTGCGGATGCGCGCCCTGCACGCCGCCGGGCGCCAGGCCGCCGCGCTCGACGTGTTCGAGCAGGTCCGCCGTACTCTCGCGGACCAGCTCGGCGTCGATCCCGGGCGGGAGGTACAAGAGGCACATCTCGCCGTGCTCCGAGGGACCCCGGCCGCGTCCCCCGGCCGGCTGCCCGCCCGGCTCACCGGCTTCGTCGGCCGCGACGACGAACTGAGGCTGCTCGCCGAACTGATGGAATCGGCCCGGCTGATCACCATCGCCGGGCCGGGCGGGGCCGGAAAGACCCGGCTGGCCGTCGAGGCGGCCGGTCGGCACCGCACGCACCGCCGCGGCCGTGCCTGGCTCGTCCCGCTGGCCGCCGCGACCACGCCGGAGGAGGTCGCCGACGCCGTGCTCGGCGCGCTCGGCCCGACAGGAGCCGCCGCCCGGCCCATCGGCCCGATCGCCGACCTGCTCGGCGGCGGCGAGGCGCTGCTCGTCCTGGACAACTGCGAGCAGGCCGCGGCGGCGGTCGCCCGGTTCGCGGGGCGGTTGCTGGAGCGGCTGCCGCACCTCACGATCCTCGCCACCAGCCGGGAGTCCCTTGAGGTCATGGGCGAGGCGGTCTGCCGCCTCGGCCCGCTGCCGCTGCCCCTGGCACACGCCGGCCACGTACGGGCCGCCGACTCGCCCGCCGTGCGGCTGTTCCTGGACCGCGCGGCGGCGGTACGGCCCGGCTTCGCGCTCGACGAGGGCAACGTGCGGGACGTCGTGGACATCGTGCGGCGGCTGGACGGCCTGCCCCTGGCGCTGGAGCTGGCCGCCGCGCGGCTGCGTACGATGAGCCCCGGTCAGATCGCCCGGCGGCTCGACGACCGGTTCCGGCTGCTGGCCTCCGGCAACCGCACGGCCCAGCCGCGCCAGCAGACCCTGCACGCCGTCATCGACTGGAGCTGGAACCTGCTCACCGATCAGGAGCGGGCCCTGGCCCGGCGGATCTCGTTCTTTCCCGCCATGACGGGCGCCGCCGCCATCGAGGCCGTGTGCGCCGGCCACGACCTGCCCGAAGCGGACGTCCCCTACGTGCTCGACTCCCTGGTCGGCAAGTCCATCGTCGAGCGGACGGCCGACTCCTACCGGATGCTGGAGACCATCCGCGCCTACGCGGCCGAACGGCTCGACCAGGCCGGTGAGCGGGAACGCACCCGGGATCGGTTCACCCGCCACTTCGCCGCGCTGGCCGAGGAACTGGAGCCGCTGTTGCGCTCGGACCGCCAGGCGGAGCTGCTGCGACGGTTCGCGTCGGAGTACGACAACCTCATCGGGGCGCTGCGCATCGCCATCGACGTCCGCGACGCGACCACGGCGGCGCGGATGCTCGGCTCGCTGTTCTGGTACTGGGACACCCTCCGGTACGACGGGCGGGCCAAGGCGTACGTGCGCAGGGTGCTGGAGTTCGGTGACGCCCTGCCCGCCGACGCGCGGGCCGCCTGCACCGCAATCCACCTGATGGCGGGGGAGGGCGGGCCCGTCACCGACCCCGAGCGGGTCCGCGCGGTCATCGACGACTGCCGGCGCACCGGCGCGCTGGAGCGGTACCCGATGCTGCCGACGCTGACGCTGATGACGGCCCACCTCCTCGGCATGGACGAACTCGTCGACCAGGAGCTGGCCCGCACCCGCGCCGGCGCGGACCGCTGGGCCATCGCGGGCACCCTGGTCGTCCAGGCCGTACGGCGCCGCGAACGCGGCGACTGGCACGGCAGCGCGGCCCTGCTCCAAGAGGCCCTGCACATCTACGAGGAGACCGGCGACCAGTGGTGGACCGCCACCTTGCTGGCCGGTACGGCCCGCCCGCACAGCGTCGCGGGCGACACGGACCGCGCGATCGCCGCGTACGGGCGCAGCATCGCCCTGGTCGCAGCGCTCAGCCCGCACGAGACGATCGCCCACCGGCTCGGCCTGGCCACCGAACGCATGCGCGCGGGCGACACCGCCGCGGCCCTGCGCGACATCGAGACCGCCGAACGGGCGGCCTGGGAGTCCGGCCGCCCGGAGCTGGAGGTGGAGGTGCTGTTCGCGTTCGCCGACCTGCATCACCGCCAGGGCGAGATCGAGCGATCCGACCGGGTGCTCGACCAGGTGGAGCGGTCGGCCCGGGAGATCCCGCTGCCGGAGCAGGCGATCGACTCCCGGCTGGTCCTGGCCAGAATGGCCAACCTGCTGGCCCGTGGCGACGCCGCGGGTGCCCGCGAACTGCGCCCCCGGTCGCTGGAGGCGGCGTACGCCCATCTGGACCCGGCGCTGGCCGCCCAGCTCGGGGCCGGGCTGGCGCTGCTGGAGGGCGACCCGCGGCAGGCCGCCGTCATGCTGGGCATGAGCCAGGCCATCCGGGGCGCCTTCGATCAGGGCGACGCCCTGCTGCGATCCCTCGCCGCCCGGCTCACGGACGAACTCGGCCAGGCGGGCTACGAGCAGGCGTACCGGGAGGGTGCCGGGACGCCCCGCGACGAGGCCGCCGAACGGCTCGCCCGGCCCTGAGCGCGAGCGAAATAGTCGGTAATTGCCTCGCCACATATAGTGATCTACGCTCGCGCCATGGGCATACCCACCGAACCAATCGGTAGCATCCCCCGCCCCACCGCCCTCCTGGCCGCGATGGCCGATCACGCCGCCGGGCGGATCGCCGACGACGAACTGGCCGCGTGGCAGGCGGAGGCGGTGGCCGACACGATCGCCCGGCTGGAAGCGCTCGGCAGCCCCGTCGTCGTCGATGGCGAGCAGGCCAAACCGAGCTTCGCCACCTATCCGCTCAGCGGGCTCGCGGGCCTGGCCCCCGACGGCGTGGTCATCCCGTTCGCGGACGGGCACACCCGCCGGCTGCCGAGGCTGACCGCGGGCCCGTTCCGCTACGCCGTGCACGCCGTGACCTACCTGAACGCGGCCAGGCGGCACACCCGGCTGCCGGTCAAGCAGGCCGTCATCGCCCCCTCGGCGCTGAGCCTGCTGTATCCGGCCGAGCCGCTGGACGGATACCCGCGCAAGGCGTTCCTGGACGACCTGACCGCGGAGGCCGAGGCCGACATCCGGGACTGCCTCGCGGCCGGCGCCCACGCGGTGCAGGTCGATTTCACCGAAGGACGCCTGGCGCTCAAGCTCGACCCGAGCGGCGGCGTGCTGGACGACTTCCTCGCGCTCAACACCCAGGTGCTGGAGCGGTTCGACGCGGACGACCGGGCCAGGATCGGCGTGCACACCTGCCCGGGCGGCGACCACGACTCCACCCACAGCGCCGACGTCGACTACGCCGGGCTGCTGCCCAAGCTGCTGGCGCTGCCGGTCGGCAACTTCTACGTCCAGCTCGCGAGCGAGCCCGACCCAGGGCGGGTGCTGGGCATCATCGCCGAGCATCTGCGGCCCGGCGTGCGGGTCTTCGTCGGGGTGACCGACCCGATCGACCCCGTGGTGGAGACCGCCGAGCAGGTACGCGACCGGGTGCTCGCGGCGGCCCGGCACATCCCCGTCGATCAGCTCGGCACCTGCGACGACTGCGGGTTCTCACCGTTCGCCGACGACGTCTCCACCTCCCGCGAGACGGCGTTCGCCAAGATCGAGGCCCGGGTCCGGGGCACCGCCCTGGCCGCGCAGGTCCTCGGCGTCTGACGACGACCGCACCCCGTATGTCCTCAGATGCGGAAGGGGCGCGGGCGGTACGGCTCGGCGAGGTGGGCGAGCTCCTCGGCCGTGAGGGTGAGGTCGGCGGCGGCCACGGCGTCGTCCACGTGCCGGAGCTTGGTCGCGCCGATGATCGGGGCTGTCACGCCCGGCTGGGCGAGCAGCCAGGCCAGCGCCACCTGGGCGGGCGGCACCTCGTGCTCGCGGGCGACCTCGGCCACCCGGTCCAGGATCGGGCGGTCGCCCTCGGGGTCGTAGAGGGCGTCGATCCGGGCGTCGCTGTCAGCGCGCGCGGTGGTCGCCTCCGGGCTGCCCGCGCGGGCCAGCAGGCCCCTGGCCAGCGGGCTCCAGGGCAGCAGGCCGACGCCCTGGTCCAGGCAGAGCGGGTTCATCTCCCGCTCCTCCTCCCGGTAGAGCAGGTTGTAGTGGCCCTGCATGGTGACGAACCTGGTCCAGCCGTTGCTCTCGGCGGTGTGCTGGGCCTTGGCGAACTGCCAGGCGTACATCGAGGAGGCCCCGATGTGGCGGGCCTTGCCCGCCTTGACCACGTCGTGCAGTGCCTCCATGGTCTCCTCGATGGGCGTGTGGCGGTCCCAGCGGTGGATCTGGTACAGGTCCACGTAGTCGGTGCCCAGGCGGGTCAGGGAGGCGTCGATCGAGGCGAGGATGTGCTTGCGGGACAGGCCGCGGTCGTTGGGGCCCTCGCCCATGGGGTAGTAGACCTTGGTGGCGAGCACGTAGTCGTCCCGGGACGGGAAGATCTTGCGGAGCAGCCTGCCGGTGACGCGTTCGCTCGCGCCGCGGCCATAGCTGTCGGCGGTGTCGAAGAAGGTGATCCCGGCCTCGGCGGCGTGGCGCACGATGGGCTCGCTGCGCTCCTCGTCGAGCACCCAGTCACGGCTCGCGTCGCCGTAGCTCATCATGCCCAGGCAGAGGCGGGAGACGCGGGTACCGGTGCTGCCGAGCCGAGGGTGTTCCATGCTCCCCGATCCTATCGGCGGCCACGATGATGATCTACGTCTGGTCGGCGGCGCGGTATGCGATATCGCAAGACACAAGCTGAGTTTCCCTATTTCGGTCCCTTTAGGGAGCGATGCCGACGGCTCTACCTGCGGCTTCCCGTTCCGGTCCGGACGGCGAAGCCGCAGGCGGGATTGGCTTTACAGAATCTGTTAGATCCGCAGGATTGGAGGAAGGATGTCCCCGTTCGCGCAGCCCGCCGACTCCCATGACCCCCGGCGGCGGGTCGCGTAGCGGTGATCTTGCCAGAATGTGCGTCCGGCGGATACGGCTGCACGAGCCTTGTTGGGATGCGATGGAACGAATGCGTGGGAGTCGCGCGCCGCGCCCGGCGCCACTTCGGCGGCTGGGGACCTTCCTCCGGCGCCGGCTGCCGGTCCTGCCGCGGTTACCCGAGCCGTCACCCGCCCGGTTGAGCGGGCTGGCGCTCGCCGCCGGGATATCGGGCCTGATCGGACGGGTCCTGGCGGGTGCGGCGACGGCGGCGGGGCAGGATCCGATGGTGTGGCCGGTGGTCGCGATGGCACTGCCGGCCTTTCTGTTGCTGCATGTGGGAGCGCTCCATCGAGCATTCTCCGGACGAGGCGTGCCATGGTGGGTGCTCGGGGGGCAGGTGGCGCTCACCTATCTGCCGATGCCCCTCGCCGGCCCGGCCTGGGCCCCGATGTGCGGGCTGCTGGCCGGGGCGGTGTTCATGGCGGCGGGACTGCGGCGCTCACCGCTGCTACTGGCGGCGGCGTGCGCCTGCGGTCCGGCGCTGCTGGTCGTGCCCGGCCATGGGAGCGGGGTCTGGGCGGCGGCGGTGCCGATGGTCGGCGTGGCGGAGTACGCCCTGGTGTCGCTGGCGGTGCGGGCGCGCCGGCTGGCCGCCGAGCAGAGCGAGACCGTACAGCGGGCGGTCGGCCTGGAGCGCCGCCGCTTCACCCGCGACCTGCACGACCTGGTGGGCCACCGGCTGGCCGTGCTGGTGCTCAAGATCGAGCTGACCCAGCGGCTGTACGACGACGGCGACCAGCGGGTGCGCGACGAGATCAAAGAACTGCTGGACCTGGCCAGGAACCTCACGGGCGACGTGCGCTCGGTGGCGCACGGGCTGCGCGCCTCCTCCCTGGAGACCGAACTGAGCTCGGCCCGCGCGGTGCTGGAGTCGACCGGCGTGCGCTGCCAGATCAAGGTGACGTGCCGCAGGCTGCCGGCCGAGGCCACCGAGGTGCTGGCGTACGTGCTGCGCGAGGGCGTGACGAACATCCTGCGGCACACCCGGGCCAGGGAGTGCGCGATCCAGCTCGTCGAGCGGGACGGGCTGGTCCGGCTGTCCATGACGAACGACGGAGTGCTGCCCCCGTATCGCCGCAACAGGGGGGAGACCAGATCCGGCGGCAACGGCCTGCCTAATCTGAGTGAGCGGGTGTCGGAGCTGGGGGGATGGCTGGACGCCACCACTGGTCAAAGGGGACTTTTCCGGCTTGCCGTATATTTCCCGAGAAACCTCTAGCACTCCCTCTGCATCGCCATTTATCGTGAAATGCATTGGCCATTTGTGTGAATCTCACATAGACCCGTGAAGGAAATCTATCCTAGTAATGTGACCTGTAACTAGACGAAACTAGCCATCGTTCGCCATTGTTTCTTATGTAAACGAAGCGATCGGAACGGGAGGCCAGGGGCGATGGACCAGTACGAGCTCTACTGCCTCGCGGACCCCCATTTCTACGACACGCTGCCGCAGTCCGGCGCCCAGGGCGCCGACTTCACCGCCAGCGGCCGGCCGGTCCCCGAAGGCTGGGCCCACCAGGCGACCGACACCTGGATGTACTACGCCCCCACCGGAGAGCCGCCGCTGCCCGCCCAGGGCTGGAAGATCCACGTCTCGGCCCGGGTGGACGACGCCGAACGCGCCCTCGCCGCCGTCTGGGACTACTGCGTCCCGCGCGGCATCGCGTTCAAATTCCTGCGCGGCGCGCCCGTCGTCATCATGCTCAACTCCAAGGCCGCCTCCCGGGCCTCCAGCGGAAAGCTGGTCACCATCTATCCCCGGGACGAAGCCCGCCTCGAACTCATCCTCAAAGAGCTGAACGAGCTGCTGCACGGCGTGACCGGCCCCTACATCCTGAGCGACCTGCGCTACGGGGAGGGCCCGCTGTTCGTCCGGTACGGCGGCTTCGCCGAGCGGCACACCCTGTCCGGCGCGGGCGAGCGCGTCCTCGCCATCGAGGACGGCGACGGCCGCCTGGTGCCCGACGTGCGCAACGCCGTCTTCGGCGTCCCGCCCTGGACCACGCTGCCCGCGTTCCTGGAACCGCACCTCGCCGCCCGCAACGCCGTGACCACCACCGACCTGCCCTACCAGGTCGAGAACGTGCTGCACTTCTCCAACGGCGGCGGCGTCTACCTGGCCAAGGACACCCGCACCGGCGAGCGGGTGGTGCTCAAGGAGGCCAGGCCGCACGCGGGGCTCGACGCGGCCGGCCGGGACGCGGTCGCCCGCCTCGCCCACGAACGCGACATCCTCGCCCGCTTGGCCGGGCTGCCCGCCGCACCCGCGCTGATCGACCACTTCGCGCTCGGCGAGCACTGGTTCCTGGTCATGGAGTTCATCGACGGCAACCCGCTGCAACGCAAGCTCGTCCAGCGCTACCCGTTCACCCGCGCCGACTGCGAGCCCGAGGACGTGGCCGAGTACACCGGCTGGGCCCTCGCCACGCTGGAGCGCGTGCAGGACGCGGTGGACTCGCTGCACGAGCGCGGCGTCGTCTTCGGCGACCTGCACCCCGACAACATCCTGATCACCACCGACGCGGAGACCGGCGAAGAGCGGGTCGTGCTCATCGACTACGAGGTGGCCACGCTGGCCGGGGAGGGCGCCCGCGCCGCGCTCGCCCACCCCGCCTTCAGCGCGCCGCCCGACCGGCAGGGCGTCGAGGTGGACGACTACGCGATGGCCTGCCTGCGGCTGGGGATGTTCGCCCCGCAGTGCACGATCATGCTGCCGCTGCACCGCGCGAAGGCCCGCCACCTGGGCGCGCTGGTGACCGAGACGTTCCCGGTGCCGCCCGCCATGATCGACACGGCGATCAGCGTCATCGAGGGCCGCGCCGGCGACCGTACCGGGGCAGAGGGCGGTACGGCCGGCGGTGACCCCGTCACGGCCTCCCCACTATCCAAAGTGCCGGGCGGCGAGGACTCCATGGACGGGCTGCCGATGCCCGGGGCCGCGTCCTGGGACGAGTTACGCGAGGCGATGGGCCGCGCGATCGTCGCCGCCGCGACGCCGGAGCGGCAGGACCGCCTGTTCCCCGGTGACATCGCGCAGTTCCGGCCGGGCCGCGGGCTGAGCGTCGCGCACGGCGCGGCCGGCGTCCTGTACGCGCTCACCGAGGCCGGCCTGCCGACCGACCCCGCGCACCACGACTGGCTGCGCGCCCGCGCCAAGGACCCCGAACCGGGCTCCGGCCTCGGCTTCTACGACGGCCTGCACGGCGTCGCCCACGTACTGCACCGCCTCGGGCACCGATCCGACGCCCTGGACCTGCTGGACGTCTGCCTCCGCGAGAAGTGGGAGGACCTGGAGCCCGCCCTGTCCACCGGCCTTTCCGGCATCGGCCTCAGCCTGATGCTGCTCGGCGAGGCCACCGGCGAGAGCGAGCTGACCCGCGCCGCCCACCGGGCCGTGGACATCTGCGCCGAACGGCTGGGCGGACCCGAGGACGTACCGGAGATCAGCGGCGGGACCAACCCAAGGGCCGGGCTCATGCACGGCGCGAGCGGCCCCGCGCTGCTCTTCCTCGCCGCCCACCGGCGCACCGGCGACCCCGCGCTGCTCGACCTCGCGGGCACGGCCCTCCGCCAGGACCTGCGCCGCTGCCGCCGCGCCGCCGACGGATCACTCCAGGTGAACCAGGGCTGGCGGCTGCTGCCCTACCTGGACGAGGGCTCCGTGGGCATCGGCGTGGTGCTCGCCGAGTACCTCGCCCTGCGCGAGGACCCCGACCTCGCCACCGAACTCGCCGCGCTGCGCACGGTGGCGCGCTCGGGCTACTTCGTCCAGCCGGGGCTCTTCACCGGCAGGGCCGGGATCATCGCCGCGCTCGGCGCGGGCCTGCGCGGCCCGGACGCCGGCGAGGGCCCCGACCCCCTCATCGACCGGCAGGTGCGCGGGCTCGCCTGGCACGCGCTGCCCTACCGCGGCGGCCTCGCCTTCCCCGGCGACCAGTTGCTGCGGCTGTCCATGGACTTCGCGACGGGTACGGCGGGCGTGCTGTTCGCCCTGGCCACCGTGATGTCCGGGCGCCCGGTGCGCCTGCCGTTGCTTTCGGCCGCATCCCCGCGGCCGGTCGGACACGAGTATGGGAAGGAGGTGTAAAGCACATGGTTCTTCTCGACCTGCAGGGCATGGAGACCCCGTCGAGCAGCGACGTCGCCAGCGGCGGCAGCACGCTCACGGTCCTGAGCTGCCACTCCGGCCGCCCGAGCCACCTCAGTGTCGCCCTCTGCCACTGATCGGCTGCTCAAGCCCCCGGGCGGCCCGTTAACGGGCCGCCCGGTCCTTTCCCATGATTCTACGCGCGTCAGGAGGCGTTTGTGGAGGCCGAAGAGGTGAACACCTCGAACGCCTTGGAGACGCCGGATTCGCGCGCCGGTGATCGCCTGGTGGCGGCCACCGTACGGCGGGGCGGGCCCTGGCCCGCCGTGCTCGCCGTGGCGGCCGTCACGGGCGCCGTCTGTGAACTGGTGCTTCCTTTCGCCACGGGCCTGACGATCGACGGCTTCGTCACCGCCGCCCCCGGCCGCACGACCTGGCTGGCCGTCTGCGCCGCCCTGGTGACCGGCATCGTGGTCTGCGAGGCCGCCGCCGTATGGGCCAGGGGCGCGACCGGCGCGCACGCCTCGGCCTGGCTGCGCCGCACGCTGGTGCGGAGCATCCTCGGCGCGGGCGACGCCATGCGGTCCCGGTTCGCCGAGGGCGACCTGGTCACCCGCGCGGGCCTGAACGCCGAAGAGGCCGGACGCGCCCCCGAATCGCTGGTCGGCGGCCTCGCGCTGACCGTGCCGACGGTGGGCGGCCTGGTCGCGCTCACCCTCATCGACCCCCTGCTGACCATCGCGCTCGTCGCGGGCATCGCCCTGGTGCTGCTCGTGCTGCGCGCCTTCATGCGCGCCGGCACCGCCATCGCCGCCGGCTACCAGGACGCCCAGGGCCGCATCGCGACCGCCCTGATCGACGCGCTGAACGGCGTGCGGACCATCGCCGCCGCCGGTACCGAGCAGCGCGAGACCGCCCGCGTCCTGGCCCCGCTGCCCGCTCTGCGCGCCTGCGGCATGGACCTGTGGCGGGTCACCGCGGGCGCCGGGGCCAAGGCGGGTGTGCTGGTACCGGTCGTGGAGGTCGCCGTGCTCGCCGCCGGTGGCCTGCGGATGGCCGCCGGTGAACTGACCGTCGGCGAACTGTACGCCGCCGCGAGGTACGCCGTGCTCGGCCTCGCGCTCAGCACGGTGCTCGGTTACGCGGGCGGCCTGGCCCGGGCCCGTTCGGCGGCCGGGCGGGTGGCCAGCGTGCTCGCCGTGCCACCCGTCCGTCACGGGGATCGCACGCTCCCGCCGGGGCCCGGCACGGTGGAGTTCCACGGCGTGGCCGCCCCCGGCCTGGACGTCGGCGACCTGGTGATCGACGGCGGGTCCACCACCGCCGTGGTCGGCCGCTCCGGGGCGGGCAAGTCGCTGCTGGCCGCCCTCGCCGGGCGGCTGACCGACCCCGAGCGCGGCACGGTGACCCTGGACGGCGTCCCGCTCACCGACCTCTCGCGGGCCGAACTGCGGCACGCGGTCGGGTTCGCCTTCGCCCGCCCCGTCCTGATGGGCGGCACGGTGTCCGAGGCGATCGGCCTGGGCGCGGACGACTCCACCACGCGGGCGGCGGCCCGCGCCGCCTGCGCCGACGAGTTCATCCGCCGCCTGCCCCGGGGCTACGCCACGCCCGTGGCCGAGGCCCCGCTGTCCGGCGGCGAACGCCAGCGGGTCGGCCTGGCCCGCGCCTTCGCCCAGGCACATCGCCTGCTCGTGCTCGACGACGCCACATCCAGCCTGGACACCGTGACGGAAAGGCGGGTGAGCGAGGCCCTGGCCACCGGCACGGCGGCGCGCACCCGCCTCATCGTCGCGCACCGGCCCGGCACCGCCGCCCGCGCCGACGACGTGATCTGGCTGGAGGACGGCCGCGTACGCGCCCGCGGCACGCACCGCGAGCTGTGGGCGGACCCCGCGTACCGGGCCGTCTTCCAGCGGCATTCGCCGCCCGCCGAGACCCCGCGGACGGCCGTGCCGGAGGAGGCGGTCACGTGACCCCGGCGCGGCTGCTGCGCGACGTCCTGCGGCGCCACCCCCGGCGGCTCGCCGAGATCGCGGGCTGGTCGGTGCTGGAGACCGCGCCCGCGTTCCTGGTGGGCTTCGCGGTGGCCCGCGCCATCGACGACGGGTTCGCGGCGGGCCGCCCGGCGACCGGCCTGGCCTGGCTCGCGCTGCTCGGCGTGGCCTGGGCGGCGGCGGCCGTAGGCGCCCGCCAGGTGGTCCTCGCCGTCGCCGGGATCGCCGAACCGCTGCGCGACGAACTGCTCGCCCACGTCGTCACCGGCGCGCTGCGCCGCGCCTCGGGCGCCTTCCAGGCCCCGACGGAGGCCGGCAGCGCCGCCGTGGCGCGGGCCAACCTCCAGGTCGAACTCGCCAGGGACGCCTTCGCCGCCGTCGTCACCATCGTGCGCGGCTTCGCGTTCACCCTGCTCAGCGTCACCCTCGGGATGCTCACCCTGCTTCCGCAGGTGGCC
The DNA here is from genome assembly GCF_003315795.1 of Spongiactinospora rosea. Lineage (GTDB taxonomy): Bacteria > Actinomycetota > Actinomycetes > Streptosporangiales > Streptosporangiaceae > Spongiactinospora > Spongiactinospora rosea. Next base: position 40,484 of record NZ_QMEY01000038.1, on the reverse strand, counting down.
CTGCTGGTGCTGCCGCCCTTCGTCGCGGGCCTCACGCTGTTCCTGATCTCGCTGCCCGCCCTGGCCCGGCGGCAGCGCGCGTTCCTGCTGGCCGACGAGCGGACCGCCGAGGAACTGGCGGGCCTGGCCGGGGGGCTGCGCGACATCGCCGCCGGAGGCGCGCAGGACCTGGTCGCCGCCCGGGCCGAGGGCCGGGTGGAGGAGCAGTCCGCCGCCGCCCGCGCGCTGGCCAGGGTCACCTCGGCCCGTACGGCGGCGCTCGCGGTGGGCGGCTGGCTGCCGGTCGTACTGGTCCTCGCCGGTACGCCGTGGCTGCTCGCCAACGGGGCCGCGGCCGGGGTCATCGTCGGCGCGCTCGCCTACGTCACCCAGTCGCTCGCGCCCGCGCTGAACGGGCTGGTGGAGGGTGTGGCGGTGAGCGGCGTACGGCTGGCGGTCTCCCTGGACCGGATCCTGCGGTCGGCGCCGCCCGCCGTACCGGTGGCCGCCGATGAGCCGGACGGCCACGCCGTGGAACTGCGCGCGGCGACCTTCGCCTACGGCCCGCACGCCGAACCGGTCGTGGACCGCCTGGACCTGCTGATCCCCGAGGGCGACCACCTCGCCGTGGTGGGGCCGAGCGGCGCGGGCAAGTCCACCCTCACCGCGCTGATCGCCGGGATGCTCCGCCCGGACGCGGGCGCGGTGCTGGTCGGCGGCGTCCGCGCGCACCTGGCGGCCCGCCCCGCCCGGGTGCTGATCCCGCAGGAGGCGTACGTCTTCCGCGGCCCGCTGCTGGAGAACCTCACCTACCTCGCCGACGCCGATCGGGCGCAGGTCGAGCGGGCGGTGGCCGAACTCGGGGCCGAGGCGCTGGTGACCCGCGTCGGCGGCTATGACGCCGAGGTCGATCCCGGGGCGCTGCCCGCTGGGCAGCGCCAGCTCATCGCCCTGGTCCGCGCCTACCTGAGCCCCGCGCGGCTGGTGATCCTGGACGAGGCCACCTGCCACCTGGACCCCGCCGCCGAGGAACGGGCCGAACTCGCGTTCGCCGCGCGCGGCGGCACTCTGGTCGTCGTCGCCCACCGGCTCTCCTCGGCGCTGCGCGCCCGGCGCGTGCTGCTCATGGACGGCGGGCGGACCTGGCTCGGCACGCACGCCGAACTCGTCCGCGCCGCCCCGCCGTACGCCGATCTGGTCGGCCACTGGGAACCGGAGTATGCCTGATGCGATATCCCCCCGCCGAACGCCTGCCGATCATCGACCACCTGCACGGGCAGCGCATCCCCGACCCCTACCGCTGGCTGGAGGATCCCGGCGACCCGGCCACCGTCAGGTGGCTGGCCGAGCAGGACGGCCTGTGCCGCGAGGTGATCGGCGCGCTGCCCTCCCGCGAGCGGTTCCGCGCCCGGCTGGCCGAACTCGGCGCGGTCGGATCGGTCACCGCGCCGGAGTGGCGCGGCCCGCACGCCTTCACGCTGCGCAGGTCGCCCGGCCAGGAGCATCCGGTGCTGTGCCGGGACGGCGCGGCGCTGCTGGACCCGATGCGGCTCGACCCGACCGGCCTGACCACCCTGGACGCCTGGCAGCCTGACCCCACGGGCAGGCTGGTGGCCTACCAGCTCTCCCGGCGCGGCGACGAGCGGGCGACCATGCACATCATGGACGCCGATACCGGAGACCCGGTGGACGGCCCGATCGGCGGCTGCCGGTACTCCCCGGTGGGCTGGCTGCCCGGCGGCTCCGGGTTCTACTACGTCCGCTTCCGGCAGGGCGTCTACCTGCACACCCTGGGCACGCCCGCGGAGAAGGACGAGCTCGTGCTGACCGCGGGCGACGGCTTCTCCTACGGCCTGGGCATCAGCGCGGACGGGCGCTGGCTGATCGTGTCGGCGGCCCCCGGCCCCGGGACGCCGAACGACCTGTGGCTGGCCGACCTGTCGGCGGGCGGCGAGCCGGAGTTCCGGGCGGTGCAGACCCGCGCCTCGGGCGCGCGGGCTGTGGCGGCGGTCGGCCGCGACGGCCGCCTGTACGTGCTCACCGACCGGGACGCGCCGCGCGGCATGCTCTGCGTGGCCGACCCGGGCCGCCCGGCGGAGCTGTCGGTGCTGATCCCGCAGGACGAGGAGGCGGTGCTCGGCGCGTTCACCATCCTGGACGGGCCGGAACTGGCCGCGCCGGAACTCCTCGCCGTGCGGATCAGGCACGCGGTCGGCGAGATCGGCGTGCACGACCTCGCCACCGGCGAGCGGCTGCGCCTGGTGGAGATCCCCGGCGGCGGGACCATCGGCTCGCTCACCGCCCGACCGGAAGGCGGGCACGAGGCGTGGTTCACCTACACCGACGCGGTCACCCCCGCCACCGTGTGGCGCTACGACGCCCGCGAGCGCGCCGCCACGCTGTGGGAAAGCCCTCCGGGCGGGGTGCCGATACCCCCGGTCGAACGCCGCCAGGTCTCCTTCGCCTCCGCGGACGGCACACAGGTCCGCATGATCGTGGTCGCCCGGCCGTCACCGGACGGGCGGCCCCGCCCGGCGATCCTCACCGGCTACGGCGGCTTCGGCGTGCCGCTCACCCCCGGGTACGCCGCCGACTCGCTGGCGTGGGTCGAGGCCGGGGGAGTCCTGGCCGTGGCGCACGTACGCGGCGGCGGTGAGGAGGGCGAGGTCTGGCACCGCGACGGCATGCGCGAACGCAAGCAGAACTGCTTCGACGACTTCGCCGCCGCCGCCGAGAAGCTGGTCGCCGACGGCTGGACCACGCCCGACCGGCTCGGCATCTGGGGGGAGTCCAACGGCGGGCTGCTGGTCGGCGCGACGCTGACCCAGCGGCCCGACCTGTTCGGCGCGGCCGTCTGCGCGGCCCCCATCCTGGACATGGCCCGCTACGAGCGCGGCGGCCTCGGCCCGGCCTGGCGCGCGGAGTACGGCACCGCCGACGACCCGGAGGAGCTGGCCTGGCTGCTGGCCTACTCGCCCTACCACCGGGTGCGGTTCGGGACCCGCTACCCGGCCACGCTGTTCACCGTCTCGGCCGCCGACACCCGCGTCGATCCGATGCACGCCCGCAAGACCTGCGCGGCCGTGCAGTGGGCGACGGCGGGCGACGGGCCGGTGGTGCTGCGCCACGAGCCGGACGTCGGCCACGGCGCGCGGGCGGTCAGCCGTTCGGTGGCGCTGGCCGCCGACGCGCTGGCCTTCCTCTCCGCCCACACCGGGCTGGACTCAGATCCACCCGGACTCGCGGGCGATGCGGATGGCGTCGATGCTGCTGCGCGCGCCGAGCTTCGCCCTGGTCTTTGACAGGTAGTTGCGTACGGTCCCCTCGGACAGGAAGAGCGTGGCGGCGATCTCGGAGATCGACGCGCCGTCGGCGGCCGCGCCGATCACGTCGAGTTCGCGCGGGGTGAGCGGGGAGTCGGGAGTGGCCATCGCGGCGATGGCGATCTCGGAGTCGATCACCCGCTCGCCGTTGGCCACCCTGCGGATGGCGTCGGCGAGCCGGTGCGGCGGCGCGTCCTTGGCCAGGAATCCGCGTACGTGGGCGTCCAGCGCACGGCGCAGCGTGCCCGGGGTGCCCACGCCGGTGAGGATCAGCACGCCGCACTCGGGTAAGCGCTCGTGCAGCGCCTGGGCGGCGGCCAGGCCGTCCATGCCCGGCATCGCGATGTCGAGCACCGCCACGTCCGGCTTGGCGGCCGTCGCCGCCGCCACCACCTGATCGCCTCTGTCCACCTCGGCGACGACCTCGATGTCGTCCTCGTAGGCGAGCAGGGCGACGATCGCCCCGCGCACCAGATCCATGTCCTCGGCGAGCAAAGTTCGGATCACTGGGTTCCTTGCGCTCCGGAGGGGTTACTTTCCGGCTTTTAATACTGGCTGATCCGGCACCCCAAGAAAAGCGGCCATGCGCGCCCGCCTTTCTCTTTCAGGATTCGCGGCGGATCGGGGAGCGCGCCGAATGCCGTTTCAGCCGCACCGGGTGCCGTCCTTGGGCACCTCACCGGCCAGCAGGAAGCCGTCCACGGCGCCGCGCAGGCAGGTGTCGCCGGAGTCGTAGGAGCCGTGGCCCTCGCCTTGCAGGGTGACCAGTACGCCGGTGCCGAGTTCCCTGGCCAGGGCGGGCGCCCAGGCGTACGGAGTGGCCGGGTCGCCGGTGTTGCCGAGCACCAGGATCGGCGGCGCGCCGGGGGCCGCGACCTCCGCGGGCGACTCACCGCCCGGCACCGGCCATCCGGTGCACTGCATGATTCCCCACGCCATCGACTCACCGAAAACGGATGAGGCGTTGCGGAATTTCGGCATCGCCTTCTCCACATCGGCCGCGGTGTGCCGTTCGGCGGAGTCGACGCAGGTGATGGCGGTATTGGCGGCCATCAGATTGGAGAAGTGGCCCTGGTCGTCACGGCCGTTCTGCGCGTCGGCCAGGGTGAGCAGGATCGTGCCGTCGCCCTGTTCGGCCATGGCCAGGCCCTGGGTGAGCGCGGGCCACAACTGCCGTGAGTACAGGGCGGTGGCGACGCCGGTCATGCCGAGCGACTGGCTGAGTTCGCGGCCGAGGCCGGTGCGCATCGGGTGCTCGTCCAGGCGGTCCAGCAGGGCGCCTACGTCGGCGACGATCTGGTCGGCGGACTTCGCGCCCTGGGAGCCGGCCGCCCGGCTCGGCGGGCAGAGCTGCGGGCCGTCCTTGGCGCAGTCGGTCGCGTAGCTGGTGAGGGCGCGCTGGAAGGCGGCGGCCTGCTGGAGGCCGAGCGACGTCTTGTCGATCTTGGTGTCCACCGCGCCGTCCAGCACCATCCGGCCGACGTTGCGCGGGAAGTTGTGCGCGTAGACGGCACCCAGCTCGGTGCCGTAGGAGATGCCGAAGTAGTCGAGCTTGCGGCTGCCCAGCGCGATCCGCAGGCGGTCCATGTCGCGGGCGGCGTTCACGGTGCCCACATGCGGCAGCAGCCTGCCCGAGCGCCGCTGGCAGGCCGCCACCAGGGCGCTCTGCTCGCGCTCGAAGGCGGCGACCTCGGTGGGGGTGTCCGGGGTGGACTCCGTCTGCTGCACCGCGTCGATCCGCGCGTCCTCCAGGCACTTGACCGGGGCGCTCAGCCCGACCCCCCGGGGGTCGAAGCCGATCAGGTCATAGCGGGTGTTCAGGTTCTTGAACCGGGGCGCGGCCTGGGCCAGCGTCTCCACGCCCGAGCCGCCGGGACCGCCGAAGTTGAACACCAGGGAGCCCAGCCGGTCGCCGGGGCCGGTCGCGGGGATCTTGATCAGGGCCAGCTCGATCGTGTCGCCGCCCGGCTTGGCGTAGTCGAGCGGGACCTTCAGGCGGGCGCATTCGGCCTTGGCGCCCGACGTCGGCGCGGGGGCGGCGGTCTCGTCGCCGCTCGTGGTGGGGCCGATGGCGCAGGCCGTCCATTCCAGCCCGGAGACCGGTCCGTCGGACCCGAGCGCGACGTCCCCGCGCTGCCCGGCGCATCCGGTGGCGGCCGCCAGGACGCCTACGGCGACGATCGGACCTGCCCACTTCATGGCGCCCCCCAACACACGCTGACTTCGGGGGACATCACCACCCTAACGGTCCGTACAGCGGACACATGGTGACGCGCCGAAAACAGCAGGGGCTGGTTTACGGTATGAAGCCGCAAAATACTTTTTGGGAGTCGTGGCAGGCTAGTGGCGGTAGTGATGCCATGTATCAGTGAGCGCACAGCAATAGCACGAGGTGCCGCGATGGCGTCAGCAAAACGAACGATCGCCCGGATCGCCTATGGTTCCCGTTTCGACAGTGTTCCCTGGGGTCAGCGGGTCTATGTCCGGCCGGGCGAGAGATATGCCAGAGAGATCCAGTGGAGCCTGCTGCTGCGCAGGTCCCCGATCATCTCCCTGGACGCGTACCGCTCGCGGGTGCCGCTCGGCGAGATCGAGGAGTTCATCACCTGCCACATGTGCGGCGAGTCCCGCCAGCAGCCGCTGTTCACGCCCGTCGGGCCCCGGCAGGACGGCCAGGAGTCGTGGACGTACCGCGTCGTGCGCTGCCCCTCGTGCGGCTTCCTCTACCGCAACCCCAACGTGCGCCCCGAACGCCTCGGCGACCTGTACGCCAGCGGCTACAGCGGCTTCCTGACCGGCGACTACGCGGCCGGGCGGCGGCTTCGGTACCGCCTGACCATGGACGCCTTCGGCGACATCCTCGCCGACGGAGCCAAACGCCGGCTGCTGGACTTCGGCTGCGGCGCCGGGCTGTTCCTGGAACTCGCCGAGGAACTGGGCTTCGACGCCTACGGCGTGGACCTGTCGCCCGACTCGGTCGAGCAGGCCAACGCGCGGCTGTCCGCCGCCACCGCCTACCACGGGGCCCCCGAGGACGTTCCGGAGATCGCCGCGGGCGGCTTCGACGTGATCACCCTGTGGTCGGTGCTCGCGCACCTGCCGCGCCCGCTGGACGACTTCGCCCGGCTGCGCCGGCTGCTCGCCCCCGGCGGCGTGCTGCTCGTCCTCACCGTGAACGCCCGCTCGCTGCTGCTCAAGGCGCACGGCCCGGCCTGGAGCGGGTTCACCAGGAACCACCTGATGTTCTACTCCTCGCTCACCATGCCGACGCTGCTGCGCCGTACCGGGTTCGCCGGCGTGGCCTTCGCGCCCTTCTACGGCGACACCGTGGAGGCCGGTACGGCCGAGCTGCCCGAGCGGATGCGGCACCGGCTGCGCCGCGCCGTGGCCGCCAGCGACGGCGGGAACATGCTGCGCGCCCTGGCCTTCGCCGACGACGAGGCGATCGCCCGCTGGGGCACCGGCCTGGCGGTACGCGCCCTGACCTGATGTGTGGAATCGCCCGGTATGGACAGAAGGGGAGGTGCCGCAACGCCGACCTTGAGGAGCCGGGTGGATGGGGAAGGACGTCGACAGGGAGCGCTTCGCCGAGCGGGAGTTCGCCGAGTTCGGCGAACGGCTCTCGTCATCACTGACCGCGTTGCGCGAACTGCTGGCCAGGCCGGGCTTCGGCCGGGGGCCGCGCAGCGTCGGCGCGGAGCTGGAGCTGTTCCTGGTGGGGCCGGACGGCCGGGCCCTGCCACGCAACGAGGAGGTGCGCACGGCGCTCGGCGATGAGCGCGTCGTGCTGGAGCTGGGCCGGTTCAACCTGGAGGTGAACCTGACCCCGGTGCCACTGGCGGGCCGCCCGTTCGCCGCACTGGACGCCGAGATCCGCCAGACCGTCGCCGCCGTGGACCGGGCCGCCGCCGGGCAGGGCGGGGGAGTGGTGGCCATCGGCATCCTGCCCACGCTGTCGGAGGCCGACTTCACCCGGGAGTCGATGAGCGACGAACGCCGCTACCGGGCGCTGAGCCGGGGCATCAGGCGGCTGCGCCTGGAGCCCTTCCGGGTGCGCATCCACGGCGCGCAGCGGCTGGAGCTCGAAGTGGAGGACGTGATCCTGGAGAGCGCCAACACCTCCTGGCAGGTCCACGTGCGCACGGAACCGGCCGAGTTCGACCAGGTCTACAACGCCGCGCAGCTCGCCGTGGCCCCGGTGCTCGCCGTCTCCGGCAACTCGCCGTTCTTCCTGGGCAGGGAGCTGTGGGAGGAGACCAGGATCGCGCTGTTCGAGGAGTCGGCCGACGACCGCGACATCGAGCGGCGCTGGCGCAGGGACGGCCGGGTGGCGTTCGGCTCGGAATGGCTGAAGGGCGGCGCGGAGGAGCTGTTCGCCCGCTATGTCCGTGACTATGAGCCGCTGGTGCCCGCGCTCGGCGAGGAGGCGGACCCCTTGGCCGTGGTCCGCGACGGCGGCCTGCCCCAGCTCAGCGAACTGCGCATGCACCAGGGCACGGTGTGGCAGTGGAACCGGCCGGTGTACGACCCGGCCGACGGCGGGCACCTGCGGGTGGAGATGCGGGCGCTGCCCGCCGGGCCCACCGCCGCCGACATGGCCGCCAACGCGGCCTTCCTGGTGGGGCTGGTGCTGGCGATGGCCGAGCGGCCCGGTTGGACCGGCACGATGCCGTTCGGCGACGCCTACCGCAACTTCTACCGCGCCGCCACGCTCGGCCTGGACGCCCCCATGGCCTGGCCGGGCAGGGACGGCGAGACGCGCGCCGCCGATCTCGCTCTGGGGCTGCTGCCGCCGGCGCAGGAAGGGCTGGAGAAGGCGGGCGTGGACGCGGCGGAGGCGGAGACGGCGCTCGGGATCGTCCGCGAGCGGATCCGGCTGCGCCGCACCGGGGCCGCGTGGCAGCGGCGGGCCATGGCCGCGCTGCGGGACCGGCCGGACGCGTGGGAGCGGATGATCGCCCGTTATCGTGATTTGGCCTTCACGGACGCCCCGGTCCACACATGGCCTGACATGTCAAGATGAGGAGTTTCTCATCCCATGGAATCATGCCCGCCATCGGGGTAAAGCCGTTGGTAACGGAAGGGCATCACATGACCACGGGGATGAGATCGGTCGATCCCGCGCCGTTCACGCTGCGGCGTGCCACGGGCGGGCTCGCCGAGGGGGCCGCCGCGCTCGAACGCGACCTGGACCGCGCCGAACTGGCGGCGGTCCTCGGCGGCGCGAACCGCAAGGCCGCCAGGAAGGCGCGCACCGGGGCGTTCGCCGGGATGAAACCCGGACCGGCCGACTGGTACACCTTCGACGCCGCCGACGACGACACCGACGACTGGTATCCGCAGGGGGTGACCTGCGCCTCCGACGGCGGATACGACAGCCCGGCGTTCGCGGTGAGCTGGTACTGGCGGCCCGCCTCGGGTGAGCGCGGCGCGCGGGTGAGCTTCCTGGACCCGGGCTCGCTGCGCTACCGGCACGTCCTGCTGGTGACGGCCGAGCCCGACGGCTCCTTCGGGCCGGTGCCCGTCCACGCGGGCGGCATCGCGTGGTACGCCGGGCACCTGTTCGTCGCCGACACCGCGCACGGCCTGCGGGTCTTCGACCTGGCGCGGTTCCTGGACATGAAGACCGGCCGCGACGACACCGGCGACCCGGAGAAGATCGGCAGGCACGGCGGCGAGCCGCACGCCTTCGGCTACCGCTACATCCTGCCGCAGGTGGACGCGTGGGCGGTCGACGAGGGCGCGGCCCGGTTCTCCTACCTGGCCGTCGATCGTGGCGGCGAGCGCGACCTGCTGCTGTCCGGGGAGTACGTCAAGGAGAAGGGCCGCACCGGGCGGGTGGCGCGGTGGGCGCTCGACGGGGCGGCGCTCACCGAAACCGACGGCGCGGCCGTGCCGATCGACGCCTACACCGCGCCGGACGGCGAGATCCAGGGCGCGGTGTCGCACGAGGGCACCTGGTACTTCAGCCGGGGACGCGGCGGCTCGGGCAACGGCTCGCTGATCGTGGTCCCGGAGGGCGAGAAGCCCGCGGCCCGCTCCTACCCGGTCGGCCCGGAGGACCTCACCTGCTGGCGGGAGCAGGGCACGCTGTGGAGCGTGACGGAGTTCCGCGGCAGGCGCAGCGTGTTCGCGGTGCGGCTGTAGGGGCCGGGTGCCGTACGCGGTCGCTCAGATTTCGTCCAGGCAGCCGCCGTACAGGCCCGCCACGAGCTGGACCACGGCGGTGTGCGCCCCGATGGCGTCGCTGTACCCGGCGCCGATCGCCTCGGCCGCCGCGGCGACCTTGCCCAGGTCGCCCTCCGGGCCGATCACGTACGGCGCGACGGCCAGCTTGGAGGCGCCGATCCGGTGCAGCCGCTCGCTGGCGTCGCCGATGCTCGGCGCGGCGTCGCTGGAGGCCGCCACCACCGGGACGGCGAGGCGCGCGGCCAGCAGCACGGCGGTCGTCTCGGCGGCCCGCGCGGCCTCCCCGCCGCCCGCCGTGGCCACGATCACCCCGTCGACCGGGGCCCCGATGTTGAACAGGCGCATCCGGTCGGCCCTGGCCAGGCCCTTGTCGGCCAGCCGTACGTGCAGGGCCTCGGCGAGCATGGGATGCGGGCCCAGCGGGTCGGTGACGATCACGTTGACGCCGCTCTGCGCGACGGCCTCGCGGATGATGTGGAACACGCGCGGATAGGGGCCGGTCACCAGCGGGACCACCACGGCCGCCGTCGCATCCGCGGGCCGTCCGGTGGCCAGCTCGGCGAGCTGCTTGGCCACGCATTCGGCGCCGTCGTCCAGATGCGCCAGCCGGACGTCGACATGCGGATTCTCCACGGAGAGGGCCCCGGCCACCTCGGCGGACACCTCGTCGCCCGAACCTGGCACGGCGAGGACCAGCGCGGGGGCGTGCGACGGAAGCTGGGCGGGCACAGGGCGGCGGTGCCGACCCGTCACCGGCCGCGGCGTCCGCTCGCGCGTCGGCAACCTCTCGGGAGATTGGTTCACATCGGCGGATTTTAGGTGGATTTGCGGTCCCTGGTGTACAGAAAACTGCCGGATCTCTGCGACCTGCGCAAATGCGTACCTCTTTCAGGCGGGGACGGAGGCACGGAACGCCGAGCCGCTACCCGAAAGGCGGATCGGCCCGGAGGCCGCGGTGACGAACACCGAAGCGCCCGGCGCGAGGCCGAGCCCGGGCGGGCCGGGCCGTGGCCCATTCTGCCGCGATTCGCCGCCTTCCGGTACCTCATTGTCATAAACCGTGACATCTCCACTTACTGTGAGCAGAATCGACGGGCCCGCCGCGGGCAGTTCCACCTCGCCTTCCACATCGATCCTGGACAGCCGGAACTCCCGTGCCGGGGTCACGTAGACCTGCTCGGCGCCCTGCCGCACCGGCCGCACCACGACCGGGTCGCCCGCCACCGGGGACAGGATGCGCAGCAGCTCGGGGATGTCGATGTGCTTGCCGGTCAGGCCACCGCGCAGCACGTTGTCCGACGCGCTCATCACCTCCACGCCCACCCCGCGCAGATAGCTGTGCGGCTGCCCGGCGGGCACGTACAGCGCCTCGCCCGGGGCCAGCGTCAGCCGGTGCATGAGCAGCGCGATCACCACGCCCGGGTCGCCCGGATAGTGACCGGCGAGATCGGCGGCCCAGGCCAGGCCGGGATCGGCGGCGCAGGCCGCCGCCACCGCGCCGACCAGCTCCGCCCTGCCCTCGGCGGGCAGCGTGAGCAGGCCGGAGACCACCTCGTGGATCTCACCGCGGCGCAGCGCCGCAGCGTAGGGCGCGAGCGCGGGCACGCCGAGCCCGTCGAGCAGCGCGGCCGAATCGGCCGGGTCGCGGAACCCGCACAGCGCCTCGAACGGCTCCAGCGCGCACAGCAGCTCGGGCTTGGCGTAGGGGTCGCGGTAGTTGCGGTCCGGCGCGTCGGCCGGTGTCCCGGCCCGCTCCTCGGCCGCGTGACCCTCGGCCGCCTGCTCAGGCGTGGGGTGGACCTGAAGCGACAGCGGCTCCTCGGCGGCGAGGACCTTCAGCAGGTACGGCAGCCGCGGCCCGAACGCCGCCAGCGCCGGCTCGCCGAGCGCCCGGCTCGGGTCGGCCGCGATGAACTCCCCGAGCGGCACCCGCCCGCCCGGCGTCTCCAGCACCGAGGGCGCGCCGGGGTGGGCCCCCATCCACAGCTCCGCCTCCGGCCCGGCGGCGGGCGCACGGCCCTGCAACGCGGCGAGCGCGACCCGCGATCCCCACGCGTAGGGGCGGATCGGGTTGGCCATGGGCAGGACGTCTGGCTGCGGGTGCGTCATGGATGCTCCGGATCAGGGGTCGTCGTGGCCACGCCCGGACGAACGCCACCGCTCCCGGGCCCGCCGCCTCCCGCCGCGCGGACGGCGGCCCCCGCCACCCTACCGGCCCTCACCCCACCACACCCGCTGGTGCTGCTTGCGGGGCTGACGGGCGGGGGGAAAGTGATCTACCCTCTATTGGTGGACAGCGAGAGCCGGGCGGCGGCCGATCTGCTCGCCGCGTTGTGCCGCGCGGCGGAGGGGTTCGCGAAGTTGCGGCACCCCTTCATCCGGCGTGAGCCGCTCTCCCGGCTCGATCCCGCCCGCGCGGTCGTCGGCACCGACTTCGTGCTGCCCGACGGGCGGATGGTCCGCTTCGCCGTCACCCTGGCCGCCGGTGACGACGGCTTCCGGGTGGGCGGTGAGGTGTCGGTCGAGGAGCGGGTGCTGCTCGACCTGCCCGCCCACTCCACCGCCGCCGTGCGCGAGGCGCTGGCCGTGTTCGACGATTACACCGCGGAGGTGCTGTCCCGCGCCCCCCTGTTCCTTGAGGAGCTGATCGAGGAGATCAGCGCCTGAGCGCCTGCTCCGGCGCGGGCATCGTGAAGCGCGGCGAGTGCCGGGAGAGCACGGCCGTGGCGGGGCTGACCGGCCACAGCGCGCGAAGTTCGGCGGCCAGGGCGTCGATCAGCCGCGGCACGTCGGCGGACGCGGTCTCGTGCGTGGCCTCGGCGATGATCAGTACCGAGGTCGTCGCGTCGCGCACCGCCGAAAGGCCGCTCTGCCGGTTGGTCCAGCGCCTGGCGTGGGCCCGCCCCGCCTCGTCCACGAAGGTCACCTCGCCCGGTGCGGGGTGTTCGGTGTCGCCGCCGAAGGTCTCGTACTCCTCCTCGCCCGTCGCCGGGCGCACTTCGAGCCCGCCCGCCACCCGCGTCAGGTCCAGCGCCGCCACCGGGATCGCGAAGGCCAGCGACACCGCGTTGCACAGGTCGATCAGCGGGTGGATCCGCGGCAGCGCCCCCTCCTTGCGGAAGCGGCGCAGCAGCGACTCCGAGGCGCACCGGTACTGCGTGGGCTTGAGCCCCATCCGCGCGAACGTGCGCCGCCACGCCTGGATCTCCGGGAACTCGCTCTCCGGTCCGGCCGACAGCCGCCCGCGCGCGGTGGCGTAGAAGGGCTCGGCCCGCGCGGCGACGGACACGCCGGGCTCGATGCCCGCGGCGTGCACCACGCCGGCGACGAGTTCGGGGTGGTCCGCCCAGAGGGCCGGGCTGTGCTGGATGTACATGGATTCCTTGCCGTATTCGGATGGGAGTCGGGCAATGGATACACCATGCCGAGCGGGCGTGCCGCCGAACAGGTCCAATCAGGGCCACACCCAGTGGTCCATCGGGCAGAGTCCGATTCGGCCGCATAGGTAAATTCGGTCGCCCGATATTGGCAGACCGGTACCGGCTGGTTACGCTGTGCACGAATCTGTGAAGGGACCAGGCATGTCGGCGGAACCCTCGTCACCTGCGAACATATATCGGATCGAGATGTCGGGGCGGCAGCGTGCCGCCGCTTCGGTGCTCCTCGTGGTTGCGCTCCTGGTCAGCATTTCGGTCACGGTCTGGGCGCCCGAGCCCGGCCTGTGGGGCCTCGTCCCCGTCGTGGTCTACGCGTTCCTGGCGCTGTTCGGCGTCGACATGGTGCTCGCCACGCTGGCCGCGATCATCTGCGGCATCATCCTGGCCCGCGTCCCGCCGCTGGAGCTCGGCGCCCTGCTGCTCGAATCGCTGGGCGACTTCGTCACGCTGCTCGGCGTCATCATCATGCTCGGCGCGGGCCTCGGCGAGGTCATCCGCCGCGCGGGCGTCGCCGACTACATGGTGATGGGCATCGTCGACAAGATCGGCGTGGACACCCGCGTACGCGTCCGCGTCGGCGTGATGCTGGCCTGCACGGTACTGGCCTTCTCGCTCGGCACGCTGGCGGGCTCGGTGGCGATCGTCGCGCCCATCATCATCCCGATCGCGGCGGTGGTCGGCTACACCCCGCCCGCCACCGCGGCCATGTTCTTCTTCAGCGGCCTGGCCGGGCTGATCCTCAGCCCGTTCGCGCCCGCCACCATCGCGGTCTTCCAGTCCGCGGGGGTGAGCTGGGGACAGTACGTCCTGACGGCGGGCGGCCCGGTCGCGCTGATGATCTGGCTGGCCGGCTTCCTCGTTGTGTCGTGGAACCAGCGCCGCACCGAGGGCCGGTTCGCCTACCCGCCCGAACGCGCCGCGCACCCCGAGCGGGCCACCCCCACCCCCGCGGTCAAGCGGGCCACCGCCGCGTTCCTCGCGACCTTCCTCGTGCTGGTCGTCTTCGCCGCCTGGACCAAGGCGGGCGCGACGTTCGTGCCGATCGCCATGGTGTTGCTGATGGCCGTGGTGGGCCTGGCCTCCTGGACGGCGCCGAGCAAGATCATGGACGCGCTCTACACCGGGGCCTCCCGGCTGCTCGGCATCTTCTTCCTGTTCTGGCTGCTGGCCATCCTGTTCAAGCTGATCGACTCGATGAAGCCCTACGACGCCATCGTGGCGCAGTTCGGCCCCGGGCTGTCGGCCCTCGGACCCTACCTGTTCGCCGTCGCGGTCGCCCTGGTCGGCTGGGTCGGCGTGGCGGGCGCGGCGGCGGCGCAGGCCGTCCTGCTGGCCAAGGTCTTCGGGCCGGTCGCCGCCGCCCTCGGGATCAGCCCCGCCGCCTGGACCACCGTGCTGCTGGCCAGCGCGCAGACCGACGGCCTCGGCCCGTTCCCCAACCCGGACATGATCGGTCAGATGGGATTGGCGGAATCCAACTCGCTGAAGTGGCAACTGCTGTCATGCTGGCTGGTTATGATCCCGGTCGTCGGCCTTTACCTGCTCCTGCTGGCCGTCTACACGTGAGCCGCCGATGAGCTTCCATGAGATGTTCCGTGACCTGCCGCCCGGCGCGGGCGCGCAGGCCGCCGGGCTGACCCTCGGGTACGGCGGCGCGCCCGCCCGCGCCGTCTTCGCCCGCCACGGCGCCGCCCGGCTGCGCTGCGCCTCCCTGCTCAAGCCGCTGTACGCCTGGGCCGCCCACCCCTCCTTCACCGCCGGGTCCTTCTCCGGCGACACCGGCGGCATCGGCCCGGACCGCTGGCGGTCGGCCGCCGAGCCCGCCGTGCGCGTCTCGGACAACGCCACCACCCTGGACCTCTGGTTCTCGGCGGGGCCGCGCGCCGTGCTCGATCTGCTGGCCCGGCGTACCGGCGTGACCTGGGTGCCCTCGCCCGCCGACCCCTACTGGTTCGGCGGCGTGGAGGTGACCGCGGAAGAGGTCGCCGCCGCCTACGGCGCGCTCGCCCTGGCCGAGATCGGCGGCGACCCGGTCGCCGGGACCCTGCTCACCTGGATGCGGGAGACCGAACAGAACTTCGGCCTGCCCGCCCCGGTGGCGGCGGCGATCGGCTGCGCCCCCGATGAGGTCGCGGTCAAGTGCGGCTGGGCCATCTTCCCCGACGAACTGGTGCTGCGCACCCACGCGGTGGCGGTCGCGCGGTCCGGCCCGAGAGCGGTGCTGGCGGCGGCGCTCACCGCCCTGCCGTACGCGCACGGGCGCGACGCCTACCTCCGGCACGTCGCCGAGGGCACCCCCGTCCTCGGCGAACACGAAACCGAGGCGGGCCCGCTGCTGCGCGCCCTCATCACCACCTCCCTCGCCGAACTGGGCTTCCCGCCCGCCTCCGGATGAGCGGATGAGCCGATACGCGGTGACCGGCGGCCTGGTGGCCGACGGCGGGGGCGGCGAGCCCGAGCCCGGTGACGTCCTGGTGGACGGGGAGCGGATCGCCGTGGTGGGACCGCCGGGGGCGTTCTCGGGCGTGCCGGAGATCGACGCGAGCGGGCTGGTCGTCGCGCCCGGCTTCATCGACGCGCACTCGCACGCCGACAACGCCCCCTTCCTGGCCGCCGACGACACCACGAAGATCCTCCAGGGCGTCACCACCGAGATCGTCGGCAACTGCGGCTTCAGCCTCGCGCCGCGCGGCGACGCCGCCACCTACACCGAGTACGTCTCACGCCTGTTCCCCCAGGTGGAGCCCACCTGGACGGGGTTCCCCGGCTTCCTCGCCGCCGCCGACGCCGGGGGCTACGTCACCAACCACTGCCCCCTGGTCGGCCACGGCACGCTGCGCGTGGCCGCCTTCGGCATCGCCGACCGGCCGCCCGCGCCCGCCGAGCTGGCCGAGATGCGGCGATGCTTGGAGGAGGCGCTGGAGGCGGGCGCGTTCGGCCTGTCCAGCGGGCTGATCTACCCGCCGGGCGCGTACGCGGGCACCGAGGAGCTGATCGCGCTGGCCGCCGCGCTCGGCCCGGGCCGCGTGTACGCCACCCACCTGCGCGCCGAGGGCGCGCACCTGATCCCCGCCATCGAGGAGGCGCTGCGCGTCGCCGCGGACACCGGCTGCCGCGCCCAGATCTCCCACCTGAAGTCGGTCGGACGGTCCAACCGCGGCGGCGTCGGCCGCGCGCTCGCGCTGCTGGACCGCGCCCGCGAGAGCGGCCTGCCGGTACGCCAGGACGCCTACCCCTACGCGGCCTCCTCCACGTCGCTGACCGCCGCGCTGCCGCCGTCCTACCTGGCGGGCGACGCGCCCGCGGTGCTCGCCCGGCTGTGCGCGCCGGACGCGGCCCGGCGGCTGGCCCGCGACCTCGCCGACGGCCCGCCCGGATGGGAGAACCGCGTGGCCCTGGCGGGCTGGGACGCCATGCTGATCACCGACACGGCGAGCGGCGCGCACGTCGGGCGCACGCTCGCCGAGGTCGCCGCGGACCTTCGCGCCGACCCCGTCGAGGCGCTGATCCACGTGCTGGTCTCAGAGAGGCTGCGGGTGTCGGCGGTGACCTTCTGGATGGACGAGGACGACGTACGCGCCGCCCTCGCCCACCCGCACACGATGATCGGCAGCGACGGCCTCCCGCCGGGCACCGCCGGTCGCCCCCATCCGCGCCTCTACGGCACCTTCCCCCGGATCCTCGGCCGCTACGTGCGCGAGGCCGGAGTGCTGACGCTGGGCGAGGCCGTCCGGCGGATGACCGCGCTGCCCGCCGCGTGGTTCGGCGTCCCGGACCGGGGCAGGATCGCCCCGGGCCTGATCGCCGACCTGGTCGCCTTCGACCCGGTCACGGTACGGGACACGGGCGACTACCACGATCCGGCCGGCGCGCCCGAAGGCATCGCCTGGGTGGCGCAGGCCGGGCGGCTCACCGTGACGGACGGCCGGCACCTCGGTGTGCGGGCCGGCCGCCGCCTGCTGCCGGCGCGGTCCTGAAGGATCGCGCCCGCAACGCGGGTGCCGCGCCTGGGCAGGCCCGGGCGCGGCACCTGAATCCGTCGGCCGGACTCACATCGCCGGGCGAACCGGGAACTGAGCCGACACCGGCTGGGAGCTCGCCTGCGGCGAACTCGCCTGTGCGGGCGCGCTCGAAGGCGCCTTGCCGCTGGTCCGGCTGCTCCCCTGGGAGCCGCTGGCCCGCTCGCTCTCCAGCACCCACCGGAAGAACTCGGCGGCGTCGGAGTTGCCGCTCGTGGTGTCGTCGGAGTCGTCGTCCGAGTCTCCGCTGGAGTCCTCGGAGTCCTCCCACTCCTTCTTCTTGTCTTCCCAGGTGTCCTTCTTCGGCTTCGACTTCGGCTTCTTGGACTTCTTGTCCTCACCGATGGTCGGCGTGGACGTCTCGTCCTCGTCGTACCACTTGTCGTCGTTCCACTTGTCGTCGTTCTTGTCGTCCGACCACTTGTCGTCGGACCACTTGTCGTCCGACCACTTGTCATCGTGCTTCTTTCCAGGCGGCCCGGGAGGTCCAGGCGGCCCGGCAGGACCGGCGGGACCCGCCGGGCCCGTGGGACCGGCCGGACCGCGCTCGCCGCGCTGGCCCTTGTGGTGCCCGTGGTGGTGGTGACGGTGGTGACGGTGACGCCAGCAGGGACGGTGCCAGCAGCGGCGGCCGCACCAGCGGCCCCGGCAGCCGAGCAGCGGCTTCTCGCCGGTGATGCTGATCTGCGTGCTGATGGCCTCGGTGCCGGCCGTGGCGGGCGTCTGGGACGCCGCGACAAGCGCGGCGCCCGCCAGCGTCAGGGCGGCCGCCGTGGCGAGGGCGCGCGAACCGGAGCGAAGCACCGGAGCCCATCTCTTAGTCTGAGAAGTCATGTGATTCCCGTGTCAATCACGATCCCATAGGACCGATCTACCGTTACCTCGCGATAGCGGGGCAGTCCAGGGATACCCCCAGGTAGAGATGGCCACGCGCGAATATCTCCTAGCCTACGGCAATGGATGTCACAGTAAACGGAAATCCCTACGTGCCCTACGGCATCGCGATTCTAGCCCACTTGTGAGGCGTTAATTGAGAATAGCAAGGAGTAGTACGCGATATCCGTTTTATCCGGATATGTTGGGGGGAATGAGGGAAACTTTGCGACCTATCTAGATGGATCTAGGCTGCTTTCTCGTGCATTCCGGGTAATCAATGGATTGTGATGAAATATGTAGCGCCTTTCGCCGCCGTCCTCGCCCTCGCCGGGACCGCGGGCGCGGCCGGGATCGCCGTGGCGGCACCGGCCGCCGCCGCCTCTCCCGAGGTCCTGCGCCCCGGTGACCGGGGGATGGAGGTGAAACGCCTGCAACGCGCGCTGGACCGGCTCGGCTTCGACCCGGGCCCGGTCAACGGGCGGTTCGGGGGGGAGACGACGACCGCCCTGTGGGCCTTCCAGAAGTCCAGGGGGCTGCCCACGCGCGGGGTCGCCGACGAGTACGTCCTGCGGGCCATCGACCGCAGGCGGGCGCCGCAGGCCATGGTCCCGTCCGGCGCGGCCGACCGGGTCGAGATCAACCTCGGCCGCCAGCTCCTCACGGTCTACCGCGCGCACCGCCCGGTGCTCGTCTCGCACGTCTCCACCGGCGCGGAGGTCCACTACTGCCACAACGGCAGGTGCGGCGACGCGATCACCCCCGTCGGCGACTACCGGGTCACCAGCAGGTCACCGGGCTGGACCACCGGCCCGCTGGGCTCGATGTACAACTCCCTGTACTTCAACGGCGGCATCGCCATGCACGGCTCCACCAAGGTCCCGCCGCGGCCCGCCTCGCACGGCTGCGTGCGGCTGCCCATGCACGTGGCCGACCGCCTCTACCGGATGGTGGGCGTGGGCGAGCCGGTGTACGTGCGCGAGGGACGCGAGGTGTGGAACCGCGAGTACGAGAGGTACGACCGGCGCGGGGAACGCGGCGGGCACGGAAGGTTCCGCGGCCGCTGACCCTGCCTCACCACGGCACCGGTTTGCGGTCGCGGAAGAACCCGCCGGTCGGCCCGTCGCCGGGCAGCGTGGCGGCCCACACGATGCCCGCCGCGCCCTCGGCCACCGGCCGCCCGCCCCGGCCGCCCATGTCGGTGGCCACCCACCCCGGGCAGACCGCGTTGACCAGGATGCCCTCCACCCGCAGCTCGTCGGCGAGCATCCGGGTCAGCGCGTTGAGCGCCGCCTTGGAGACCCGGTAGGCGGGGGTGCCGCCGCCCATGGTGGTGAGCGACCCCGCGCCGCTGGAGACGTTGACGATCCTCGGGCGGGCGCTCGCCCGCAGCAGGGGCAGCAGGCCGAGCACGGTACGCCACGCGCCGTACAGGTTGGTCTCCAGGGCCGTCCGCACCACGCCCAGGTCGGCCGCCGACGCCCGCTGTGAGGTGTCGTAGGCGATGGCGGCGTTGTTGACCAGCACGTCCAGCCGTCCGAACCGGCCGGCCAGCTCCTTGGCCGCCCGCTCCGGCTCGCCCTGGGCGGACACGTCGAGCCGCATCGGATGGACCGGCAGCCCCTCGCCCGCGAGGTCGCGGGCGGCGGCCTCCGCCTTGTCCGCCGACCGCGCGGTGAGCACGACCGTGTGCCCGGCGGCGGCGAGCTGCCGGCAGACCTCCAGGCCGATCCCCCGGTTGGCGCCGGTGACCAGAGAAACGACGTCCATGATCATCCCTTCGACCGATCCGGCGACCATCATGCCTGGTGGCGGGGCCTGTTCCGGGTATCCGCGCGGTCGGCGCGCGTCCGGTATGGCCTTCCCCCCGATCCGCCGCGCATGTCAGGCCGCGCGGTGAAAGTACGACTTTCGGCCGATCACCTGGCCGCCGGGGCGGCCTGATGGCCGATCCGGCCGCGCCCGCCGGTCCGGCAAGGTCGTGCGTATGAGTGAAGGAGTCGTTCTCGAAGGCCGTGCCCTGGTCAAGCGGTTCGGGCCGGCCACCGCCCTGGCCGGGGTCGGGCTGCGGGTGCAGCGCGGGGAGTCGGTCGCGATCATGGGCCCGTCGGGGTCGGGCAAGTCCACCCTGTTGCACTGCCTGGCCGGGATCATGAAGCCGGACGAGGGAGAGGTGATCCTGCTCGGGCAGCGGGTGGACACCATGCGCGAGCGGGAGCGCAGCGCGCTGCGCCGCACCAAGTTCGGGTTCGTCTTCCAGTTCGGGCAGTTGCTGCCCGAACTGCCCGCGGTCGAGAACGTCGCACTGCCGCTGATGCTGGGCGGCGTGCCGCGCGGCGTCGCGGTGAACCAGGCGATGGCCTGGTTCGGGCCGCTCGGGCTGGCCGGCATGGAGCAGCGCCGTCCCGGCGAGCTGTCCGGGGGACAGGCGCAGCGGGTGGCCATCGCCCGCGCGCTGGTGACCGGCCCCGCCGTGGTGTTCGCCGACGAGCCCACCGGGGCCCTGGACCAGGCCACCGGCCAGGCCACCATGGACCTGCTGGTGGAGGCGACCCGCGGCAACGGGGCCTCGCTGGTGCTGGTGACGCACGACCGTGAGGTGGCGCGCTGGTGTGACGGCGTCGTCGAGGTGCGCGACGGGCTGATCGTCTCCGGCGCGCCCGCGGCGGGGGTGCCGAGGTGAACACCCTTCGGCTGAGCTGGCGGCTGCTACGCGGCGGCGGAGCGCGGGGGCTCGTCGGCGCGGGGCTGACGCTGGCGGCGGTCGCGGTGTCCACGGCCCTCCTGCTGTTCGCGGTGGGCATGAACATCGCCTTCGAGGCCCGTGCCGATCGGGGGGCGTGGCGCAATCCGGTCGCCGCGCAGGGGGCGGCCGTGGCCGTCCAGTCGGCGCGTCCGGATTACGCAGGGGAGCGGATCATCTCCCTGGTGGAGATCGCCGCGCTGCGGCCGGGGATCGCGCCGCCGGCGGGGCTGGCCCACGTCCCCGCGCCCGGAGAGGTGTGGATGTCGCCCGCGCTGGCCGCGCTCGCCCGCGAACTGCCGCCCGCCGAGCTGGCCGGGCGGTTCCCCGCCGGGCCGGTGCGGATCATCGGGGACGCGGGGCTGGTGCACGGGGACGAACTGGTCGCGGTGGTGGGCCGCGCGGCCGACGACCCGGCGATGGCGCTCCCGGCCCCCGGCTCGGAGCGCCCGCTCAACGCGATCCCGCCGACCCGGGTCGCCGGGTTCGGCGGCGAGCACGGCGAGATGGCCTCCGGCTACCGGATCCTCGCGCTGATCGCGACCGTGCTGGTGGTGGTCCCGCTGCTGGTGTTCGGCGGGGCGGCGGCCCGGCTCACCGTGGCCCGGCGGGACCAGCGGCTGGCCGCGCTGCGGCTGGTCGGCGCGACGCCGGGCCAGGTGGTGTCGATGACGGTCGCCGAGGCCGTGGTCGTGGCCGGCGCGGGGGCGCTGGCCGGGCTGGTCGTGTACGCCCTGGCCGTGCCGCTGCTCGCGCACATCCCGATCGGCGGGGGCGGCTGGTACGCGGGCGACCTGTGGCCGGGCGCGCTGCCGGTGGCGGGGGTGCTGCTGGCCGTGCCGCTGCTGGTCGGGCTGTCCGCGGTGGCCGGGCTGCGGCAGGTCGTGGTGAGCCCGCTGGGCGTGGCGCGGCGGCAGACGCCGCCGGGCATGCGGGCGATCAGGCTCGTGGTGACGCTCGCGGTACTGGCCGCCGCGCCGATGATCGGCGGCATCGGCTGGGGCGCGTTCATCATCATGCTCGGCCTCGGGTTCCTGTCGATCAACCTGGCGGGCCCGTGGGTGGTCGGGCTGATCGGCCGGATCACCACCGCGACGGCCAGGGGGCCCGCCCGGCTGCTGGCGGGCCGCCGGCTGGTGGACGACCCGCGCGCGGCGTGGCGGACGGTCAGCGGTGTCGCGCTCACCGGGTTCGTCGCCGGATTTTTGGGCCTGCTGTCGCCGTCCGGCGGCATGATGGGGGAGCGGCCCGCCGGGGAGCTGCGGCTCGAAGTGCCCGCGCGGGAGGTCGCGGCGGTCGCCAAGGCGGCCGACGCCCGGCTGACCGCGGCCGGAGTACGCGCCACCGTGGTGGTCGACGAGCCCGGAAAGAGCGCGCCCGGGGGCTCAGAAAAAGGCCGCGGAAAAAGCACCCAAAAGGGCTCAGAAAAGGACACGGAAAAGGCGGCGGCCCGGCTGCTCACCGCCAAGCTGGAGCGGGACGACCCGGCCACCGTGGACCGGGCCCGCACCGCGCTCGCGGGCCTCTCGCCCGGCCACTCGGCCACCTCGCCCGCCGACGACGGGCGTGAGGGCGGCATGCTCCTGAACGACGTCCGCACCGGCACCATCGTGGTGCTGACCGTGTCGTTCCTGGTCGCCGTGGCCAGCGCGGGGATCACCGCCGCCTCCTCGATCCTGGACCGCAGGCAGACCTACGCGCTGCTGCGCCTGGCGGGCACGCCGCTCTCGGTGCTGGACCGGGCCCGGCGCGCGGAGACGCTGATCCCACTCACCGTGATGGGCGGCGGCTCGGTGCTGGCCGGAGTGGTGTGCGGGCTGCCGATCATGGCCGGTGCGGTGAGCGTCACGGGCGTGGTGGTACTGGTGGGCTGCCTGGTACTCGGATTCGCCGGAGTCGTCGGGGCCGGTGCGCTCACCCGGCCGCTGCTGAGATCCGTGACCGCGAATCCCGCGCCGCGCCCGGATTGAGGCATCGGGGGAGGTGGGGCTACTCATAACACCGCGATAGGAGTAATTCAGTACATCCCCCTTTCGTTTTCCGCCGTTAACTTGACAGCACCCCCAGCAAGGAGTGCATATGTC
This sequence comes from Spongiactinospora rosea, assembly GCF_003315795.1. Classification (GTDB taxonomy): domain Bacteria; phylum Actinomycetota; class Actinomycetes; order Streptosporangiales; family Streptosporangiaceae; genus Spongiactinospora; species Spongiactinospora rosea. The sequence continues at coordinate 17,837 of NZ_QMEY01000038.1, read as the reverse complement.
AAGTCAACGCTCGGTAATCATCGGCGCGGCCATCGCCGCCCTGTGCCTGGCCGCCACCGCGGCCCCGGCCGCCGCCGACGTCATCGCGGCCCCGGCCGACCCCGCGCCGCCCGCGATGATCGACGCGCTGGAGCGCGACCTGGGCCTGACCGAGCAGCAGGTCCGGGTCCGGCTGGCCAACGAGGAACGCGCCGCCAAGGTGGAGTCCAAGCTCACCGCCACCCTCGGCGGCTCCTACGCCGGAGCCTGGCTGAACCACGACGCCTCCAGGCTCCTGGTCGCCACCACCGACGCCGCGGCCGCCCCCGCGATCGAGGCCCAGGGCGCCCAGCCGGTGCTCGCGGCCCGTTCGCTGGCGCAGCTCGACGCGCTGAAGGCCCGGCTCGACCAGGCGCCCGCACCCGCCCAGGCCCGCGCCTCGCTGTGGTACGTGGACGTGGCGACCAACTCGGTCGTGGTGTCCGCCCAGCAGCAGGCCGACGCCGAGGCCCTCATCTCGGCGGCGGGCGTGGACAAGAGCCAGGTCCGCGTGGTCGTGTCCGCCGAGCGCCCGCAGACCTACATCAACATCGTCGGTGGCGCCGCGTACTACATCGGCTCCAGCCGCTGCTCGATCGGCTTCTCGGCCACCCGCGGCGGTACCCCCGGCTTCGTGACCGCCGGGCACTGCGGGCGGACCGGCGCACGGACCACCCAGCCCACCGGCACCTTCGTGGGCTCGGTCTTCCCGGGCAGCGACTACGCCTACGTCTCCGCCCCCGGCAACACCTCCACGCCGTACGTGCGCGGCTCCGGTGGCCAGAACGTCACCGTCCGCGGCTCCACGCAGGCGTCCGTCGGCGCGTCGATCTGCCGCTCCGGCTCCACCACCGGATGGCGCTGCGGCACCATCCAGCAGCACAACACCAGCGTGACCTACTCGCAGGGCACGGTCCGCGGCGTCACCCGCACCTCCGCGTGCGCCCAGCCCGGTGACTCCGGCGGCTCGTTCATCTCCGGCAACCAGGCCCAGGGCGTCACCTCCGGCGGCTCGGGCAACTGCAGCAGCGGCGGCACGACCTTCCACCAGCCGGTCAACCCCATCCTCAGCGCGTATGGGCTGACCCTGACGACCGGCTGATCCCGTTCGTCCGTCACCTTCCCGGCGTGCCCGGCGCGAAAGCGCCGGGCACGTCCCGTGCCGGACCAAGATCCGCCGACTTCGCCGACGCGTCCGCCGCGAAACGGGCGATGGGGTAAGTTACCGGTTCGCGGAACGGCCGAAACGCGTTGCCGGCGCCCGGTGGGCGTCCGCGGGCCGTTCGGGGCTGGAGGTCGGGCACAGTGGACGCGGACACCACCGCGTGGGAGACGAGCAGCGTGGCGCGGGTGGTGCCGCCCGCCCGGCCGCGCAAGCTGGCGAAGGTCCCCTTCGTCGAACTGGCGGAGGGACGCCTTTCGGGCGTCGTGTCCAGCGGATCGGACATCGAGCGGGTGTACGTCTCCTCGATCGCCGCCGTCGGCCACGGCTTCAACTGCAGCACCAACAACAACCGCCCGTGCGGCGGCCTGGGCGGTTCGCCCTGCAAGCACCTGCGCGCCCTGGCCGATGAGGCCGTGCTGCAGTACGGCATCGAACGCGTCGCCCGCTACCTGCGCGCCGACGTCGATCCCGCGGCGAACACCGGAGCCGAGCTGATCCGCGCGCTGACGGGAGGGCGCGAGCCCGCCCCGGCGGCGCTGGTGTTCAGCCGGTTCCTGCGCCACCTCACCTACCTGGAACTGCCGGTCACCACCGAACCGATCCCCGAACTCCACTGGTTCCCGGCCACCGGGGCGGCCCGCTGATGCTCGCCACCCCCCTTTCGGAACTGCTGGACCAGGCGCCGGGCGGCCTGCCCGAGGCGTTCGCCGTGGTGGACGGCTTCGACGACGCGCTGGCCCACGGCCTGGCCCGGCTCGGCGAGGAGCGGGCGGCGGCGCTGTCCACGCTGGCGGCCGCGGTCGCGGCCACGCCGCTCGGCGACCGCGCGGCCGACGCCGCCGCCAAGGCCGCCGCGGGCTCGGTCACCGACGACGACCTCGCCGTACTGGCCGGGGCCCGCGCCGCGCTGCTCGGCGCGGCGCACGACGCGCTCCTCGGCTCCCTGGACACCGCGCTCGGCCGTACCCGCGCGCCCCTCGAACCGGCCGCCCCCGCTGTGCCCGCCGCCGACCCGTTCGCCGGAGCCCGGTCCTGGCTGCGCGAACTGGCCATCGCCGGCTGGCGCGGCGTCGACCATGACCTCGTCGCCTCCGGCGGCCAGGCCATCGAGGCCCTGCTGGACGAGCCGCGGCTGCGCAGGCAGGCGGTGCTGCTGGACGGCCTGGCCGCCGAACTGCGGGCCTGCTGCCCGGTCGCGGCGATGCCCCGGCTGCCCGCCAGGCGATGGGCCGACCTTTGGACCCGCGCCCTGCTGCTGGCCCGGCCCGGGGCCGCGCCCGGCATCGGAGAGGACGCCCAGGTCGTGTCGGGACGGCTGTTCGTCCTCGGAGTGGACGTCCACGAGCACGCCACCGCCGTGCAGGTCCAGGCCCACGGCGTGCTGGAGCCCGCGGGCGGCGAGCCGCCTCGCCTGGTCCGCACGAGCGTCGCCGCGGCCAAGGTGGACACGATCGTCGGCCCGGCGCTGTGGCGGCTGTTCGACGGGCACCCGGTGCTGCTCGGCGCGCTGGCCGGGCGGCACGTCCTGGAGGTCACCGACCTGCCGCTGCTCGCCTCCGGCGACCTGATCTGGCACGACGACCGGGCCGTGGCGGGCGAGCCGTTCGACCCGTTCGCGGTGGCCCGGGTACGGCTGGCCGGGGCGCTCGCGCCCGCCGTACCGGCCCTCGACCGGCACCCGGTGCGCATCGCCGAACCGGTGCTCGCCGAGGACTACACGGTCGAGCGCGGCGAGCGGCCCGCGCTGCGGCTCGGTGACGCCCGCCTGGAGTTCGACCTGGACCGGCTGCCCTCCTGCGGGCCGCTCACCCCCGAACTGGTGGCGGCCTCCACCGCCTGCGTCGGGCTGGTCCGCTGGGACGCCGGGCGCTGGCTGCTCCAGCCGCTCGCCGTACAGGCCACGGTCAAGCGCAAGCCGGTCGTGGCGCACGGCGGCGAGTGGGCGACCGGCCCCACCGACCCCAAGGTCGTCAAGGCCGAGGCCAGGTCCGGCGACGCGGTGGCCGTGCTGCGCGAGCGGGCCGGACGGCTGCTGCGGCGATGAGCGAGCCCAGATACGAACCGGCGCCCGCCCATGCCAACCGGCGGCAGGTCCTCTACTGGCGGCTGCTCGCCCGGCTGTTCGACGGCGAGGAGCAGCCCGCGCTGGAGACCGCGAGCATGGGTGTCGTGGACGACCTGGGCCTGCCCCCGGGTCTGCTCGACCCCGGCGAGTCCGTGGACACCCTGGTGCAGCGTTTCCCCGAGCTGGCCGCGGAGTTCGACGGCCTGCTGACCGGCGAGACGGGCGAGAGCGGCGAGGCCGCCGGCGGCTCGGACGCCCCCGGCGAGGCCGAAGTACGCCGCGCCGCGCTGGTGTCCAAGCTGCTGCTCAACGTGTTCTCCACCGGTGCGGGGGCCACCACCGCCACCCAGCTCGCCGCCTGGCAGCACGACGCCGGATGGCTGGAACGGGCACTCGGCCACGAACCGGGCGAACTACGCGCGCGGCCGGGCGGCAACGAGGTCGGCGGCGTGCTCGCCGGACTGGAGGCCGACCTGGTCAAGCGGATGCACCTGCGGGAGGTGCTCGCCGACCCGGCGCTGGCCAGGCGGCTCACCCCCAGCATGTCGCTCATCGAGCAGTTGCTGCGCGACAAGCACAACCTGTCGGGCGTCGCGCTGGCCAACGCCAAGGCGCTGATCCGCAGGTTCGTGGACGAGGTCGCCGCGGTGCTGCGCACTCAGGTGGAGAAGACCAGCGCGGGCGTCATCGACCGCTCGGTGCCGCCCAAGCGGGTGTTCCGCAACCTGGACATCGACCGGACGATCTGGAAGAACCTCCCCAACTGGAACCCCGAGGACCAGCGGCTCTACGTGGACCGCCTGTTCTACCGGCACACCGCCCGGCGGACCACGCCCGCCCGCATGATCGTCGTCGTGGACCAGTCCGGCTCCATGGTCGACTCCATGGTCAACTGCACCATCCTGGCCTCCATCTTCGCCGGGCTGCCCAAGGTGGACGTCCACCTGATCGCGTTCGACACCCGCGCGATCGACCTGACCCCGTGGGTCCACGACCCGTTCGAGGTACTGCTGCGCACCAAGCTCGGCGGCGGCAACGACGGGCCCGTGGCGATGGCCATGGCCCGCCCGAAGATCGCCGACCCGCGCAACACCGTGATGGTGTGGATCTCCGACTTCTATGAGTTCGACCGTTCCGCGCCGCTGTTCGAGGGCATCTCGGCGGTCCACCGGTCCGGGGTGCGGTTCATCCCCGTGGGCTCGGTGAACAGCTCCGGGCAGCAGAGCGTCAACCCGTGGTTCCGCCAGCGGTTCAAGGACATGGGCACGCCGGTCATCTCCGGCCACATCACCAAACTCGTTTCCGAGCTGAAGAGCTTCATCACCTAGGAGACCCCGCCAAATGACCGACGACATGCTGCGCGCCCCCGCAGAGGTCAAGTACGCCGACGAACTCGACTGGCTGGAATCCGTGGACGACGGCCCCAAGCCGTTCTCCTGGCGGCTCAGCCCGCGGATGGTCCGGCTGTTCATCCTGGGGTCCGAGCGCGCCGACGGCCTGGACCGGGAGATCCCGCAGAAGTGGTTCGGCGACCGCTCCTTCGTCGAGCGCAGCATCGTCACCCTGGCCTCCGACCGCGGCCTGCTGCTCATCGGCGACCCCGGCACCGGCAAGAGCTGGCTGGCCGAACTGCTCGCCGCGGCCATCTGCCGCAACTCCACCCTGGTCGTCCAGGGCACGGCCGGGACCACCGAGGACCACATCAAATACAGCTGGAACGTCTCGATGGTGATCGCCAAGGGGCAGTCCCGGCAGTCGATGATCCCCTCGCCGATCATGACCGCCATGGAGCGCGGCGTCATCGGCCGCTTCGAGGAGCTGACCCGCTCCACCAGCGACGTCCAGGACGCGCTGATCTCGATCCTGTCCGAGAAGTACGTCTCGATCCCCGAACTCGACGACGACAACATCGTGTTCGCCCAGCCCGGCTTCTCCATCATCGCCACCGCCAACAGCAGGGACCGCGGCGTCAACGACCTGTCCTCGGCGTTGAAGCGGCGCTTCAACTTCGTCCGCGTCCCGGTCGTCACCAGCAAGAAGAGCGAGGCGGAGATCGTCCGCTTCCGCACCACCGAACTGCTGCGCAGGCACCGGATCGACCTGGAGCTGCCGCCCACGCTGCTGGACATCCTGCTGCAGAGCTTCGCCGACCTGCGCGCCGCGGCGGCCGCGGCGAGCAGCGACGACGAGCGGCTGGAGTCCGCGCTGTCCACGGCCGAGCAGATCGGCGTCCTTGAGGACGCCATCCTGCACAGCCACTTCTTCGGCGACCGCACGCTGCGCGCGGAGACCCTGGGCGGTTCCCTGGTGGGCTCGCTGGCCCGGCGCAGCCCGGAGGACCTGGCCATCCTGAACAAGTACTGGCACGGCGTCGTCGAACCGCGCAGCAAGCAGGACGGCGGCGACTGGCCGGGCTTCCTCGAAGGCGGCCGCCAGGCCATCACCACCCTGTCGTGAGGGCCGCACCGTGATGAAAGCCACGGCGGGCGGCCCGTTCGCGCCGCTTCGCGAGCAACTGGCCGGCGCGGCCGGCGCCTTCGCCGACGCCCCCGGCGGCCTTTCCGGCATCCTCGCCGGGATGGTGGACGACGTGGACCGCGCGCTGCGGGAGAAGCTGGAGATCTTCCCGGTCTGCCACCACTCGCCCGCCTCGGCCCTGGCCATGGCCCGGCGGCTGCGCGAGAAGCAGCCCAAGGTCATCTACCTGGAGATGTGCGAGGACCTGACCCCGCTGCTCGGCGAGCTGCGCAACTGCCGGCTGCCGGTCGCGCTCCAGGCGTTCGCCACCGACCTCGACGGCTTCCCGTCCGGCTGGGGGCCGCTGAGCGTCATCGCGCCGATCACCGAGTCCTCGGCGGAGTACCAGGCCATCGCCTACGCCCTGGACACCCCCGGCGTGGAACTGGTCGCCGTGGACCGCTCGGCCGACCATGTCTTCCAGTGGCTGCCCCGCCCGGAAGAGGACTCCGGCCCGGAGCAGCGGGAGACGCCCCCCGAGGAGGCCGAGCTGCACGGCGACGCGGTGGGCGTCGAGATCGGCGACCTGCGGCCCCGGTTCGCCGAGCTGGAGGAGCACCTGCTGCGCCACGGCAAGGTGCGGCACTGGTCGGAGTGGTGGGACCAGTACGTCGAGCAGCCCCTCTCGGGCGCGGACTACGACACCTACCGCCAGGTCATGGTGCTGATCGGCAGCCTGTTCCGGCGGCTGACCCCCGCCGACGGCGAACGGCGGGCCGTGGACGAGGACCGCGAGCGCCACATGTGGACCAGGATGCGCGAGCACCTGGCCGCCACCGGCGCCGACCCCGGCGACTGCCTCTACGTCTGCGGCGCCTTCCACGCCGCGAGCCACGTCGAGCAGTTCGGGCTCGAAGCCACAGGCCCCGGCTTCGACATCACCCCGCGCACCGCCACCCGCTGGCTCTACGGCCTGATCCCCTCCAGCCACTCGGCCATCGAGGCGCAGTTCGGGCTGGCCGGCGGCTCGGTGTCGATAGCCGCGGCCACCTGGGAGAAGGCGCTGCGGCGCGGCGGCGTCAAGCCGTACAAACTGGCCGGCAAGGCGGCGGACCCGAGCCGGGCCGCCCGCCCGCTGCCCGTGGCCGCCGCCCCCAGCCCGGTCACCGACCGGCTGTCCGGCTTCCTGTCCAGCGCCCCCGCGCTCGACGCGCTGGATGAAAGCGAACTCCTCGGCTGGTGCGTGGACATCGTCCGGCTGGCCCGCCGCAACGGCTACCAGTCCAGCACCGCCGACGCCATCGCCGTGTTCGAGACGTCCGTCCTGCTCGCCGGGCTGCGCGGCCGGGCCAGGCCCACGCCGTACGACTTCCAGGACGCCGCGATCACCTGCATCGAGAAGGACGTCGTCCCCGGCCGCAGGGACGTGCGGCGGCTGTGCGAGATCCTGCTCGGCGGGGACCGGATCGGCCAGGTCGGCTACGCCGCCATGCCCCCGCTGGCCCGCGACGTGTTCGACCGGCTGGAACCGCTCGGCCTGGACCTGAGCAAGCGGACCATCCAGCGGGCGCTGCTCGACTTCACCGCCGACCCGCACCTGCTGCCGTGCTCCCACCTGCTGTGGATGCTGCGCTACCTGCTCAAGGACGACACCGTGCGGCCCATCATGGGCGAACGGCGGCTGGGGGAGCGGCCCATCCAGGAGAGCTGGGACCTCGCGCTCGTCCGGCAGCAGCGGTCGATCATCGAACTCGGCTACGAGGGCGTCACCGTCGAGCAGGTGGTCGAACAGCGGCTCCGCCGTAGCGTGCACGACCCCTCGGCCACGGCGGCGGTCGCGCTCGCGGCCGTCGAGGACTCGATCCTCTACCTGGGCGCACGGCGGTTCACCGACGAGCTGGGCGAGCGGGCCGTGCACCTGCTGGCCGCCGAGCGCACGGTGGACGACGCGCCGGAGGTGCTGCGCCGCATCCGCAGGCTGCTCGCGCACTACCGGGCCACCGGGGCCGACCTGCCCGCCTGGTGCGAGGCGTTCGTCACCGCCGGGTACGCGCACTACTGCACGCTGCTGCCCACCGCGTTCGTGGACGAGGAGACCGGCGTCCGGCAGGTGGCCGCGATGCTCGGCTTCCTGTTCAGCATGGAGAGCCTGGCGCTGGCCCTCGGCTGTGACCGCAACCAGCTCGAACTGGCGGTGCGCCAGTCCCACCCCGAGGCCCCGGCCAAGGTGGCGCTGGCCTGGGCCGCCCAGGCGCAGCTCGGCCTGCTGCCCCGCGCCGAGCTGCGCGCCCGGTGCGCGGAGCTGCTGGACAACCCGCTGGTCGTGCCCGCTTTCCCGCTCTACATGAGCGGCTTCGTGCAGGCGCTGGACCCGGCTCCCGGCCTGACGCCGTACGTGGTGGAGCTGCTGTCCGACGCGTTCGCCAAACTGCCCGACCGGGTGCTGCTGCCGTGGCTGCCGATGCTCATCGCGACACTGCGACGGGAGGCGCCGGAGATGGTCCCCGTGCTGGTACGCGAGGCGGGCCGGACCTTCCCCGGGAACGTCGCCGCGCTGGACACCTGGACCCCGCCCTGGTCGCGCACGGCCCCGGCCGCCCCTCCGGTGGCGGCGTCCGGGCCGGTCGGCGGGCTGCTGGCCCGGCACCCGGCGGCGTGCGACGCGGTGGCCGCGCTGCTCGGCTGCGAGGGCGGCTGGGCGAGCGGCGACGGGCCGGGGCCGGAGCAGGGGTTGGTGGCCCGCCATCCGGAGACCGCGGAGGCCGTCGCCGCGCTGCTCGCCGGGTAGCGGGTCAGTCCGTGCCGGTACGGCCGGTGCGGCGCACGTTCCTGGCCCGGCGCCGGGCCCACCCGCGGCCCAGCAGCACCGAGCCGGGGATCACGCACGCCCCCAGCAGGTTGGTGGTGAGGTCGAGGAACAGGTCGGAGTCGAGCAGCGGGCTCTTCTTGCCGTTGAGCAGCGGCAGGCGGATCGAGGCGGAGATCTCGATCCGCAGGTTCGGGTGCCTGCGCGGCTCCCGCTCCTCGGCCGGCGGGCGCTCCGGGGGCCGCTCCGGCTCGGCGGGCGGCCGGGTCACCGTCGGGCGGGGCTCCTCGGGCTGCGGCTCCTGCGGTTGTGGCGGCTCTTGCGGCTCCGGCTGTTGCGGCGGGGGCGTGGGCTCCTGCGGCTCGCGCGGCTTTCGCGTCTCCGGTGCGGACGGTTCCGGACGGCTCGGTTCCGGACGGGTGGGTTCTGGACGGCTCGGTTCCGCGGCGGTCGGCCGGGCGGGCGGGGGCAGCACCGCGATCGGGAGCGACGCCTCGGCCGAGGGCCACCGCTCCAGAGGCGGCGGCTCGGCGGGCGACGACTCGCGCGCGGACGGCTCGGGAAGAGCGGACGGCGGCGACGCGACCGAGGTGGCGGCGGGTGTGCGCGGCGCGGCGAGCGGCGGCGTCGCCTCGCGCTGCGCGCCGTTCAGCACGGCCATTCCGGCGATGATCCCGGTCACGGTGACCGTGGCCAGCGTTCCCGCGATGACCGCCTTGCCGGTGGTGCCGAGCAGCGTACGGGCCAGCGAGGAACCCGCGGCGAGCTGCGGCGGCGCGTGCACGCCGAACCCGATCAGCAGCGCGGCCAGGCCGCCCAGCCCGAAGCGGCCCTCGCGTTCCCACTCCGGGCCGTAGGCGTCGCGGGCCGTCTCCTCCAGCTCGACCAGGAACGCCGCCGCCGACGGCGGCCGGTCGGCGGGGTCCTTGGCCAGTCCGTGCCGCAGCAGCCCGCGCACCGCCTCGGCCGCCTCGTCCACGGGCGGCGGTTCGCTCTGGTGCAGGTGCGCGAGGACGGCGGTGTCACTCGCGTCGAACGGCCGCCGCCCGGTCAGACACTCGAAGAACACGATGGTCGCCGCGTACACGTCGGTCGCCGCACTCGCGGGCGCCTGCTCCCACAGCTCCGGCGCCATGTACGGCGGCGAGCCCGCCACCGCCTCCGGCGCCCCGGCCGGTACGGCGATGCCGAAGTCGACCAGCTTGCTGTCGCCCGCGACCGTGACGAGCACGTTCTCCGGCTTGAAGTCGCGATGGACGACCCCCGCCTCATGCGCGGCGGCCAGCCCGAGCAGCGCGCCCTTGAGCACCACCAACGCCGCCTGCGGCCCGGTCGCCCCACGCTCCCTGATCATGCGGCGCAGCGTCACCCCGTCCACCGGCTCCATCACGATGGCCGCGCCGCCGTCGCCCTCCACATAGTCGAGCAGCCGCGCGATGTGCGGGCCACCGAGCATGGAGATCAGCCGGGCCTCCTCCCGGAACCGGGCGGCGAAGTCGGCGTCGGCGAGCAACTGCGGTGACAGGTACTTGATCGCCACCTCAACGCCATCCGCATCCCGCCGCGCCAGCATCACCCGCCCGGAGCCGCCAGAGCCCAGCTCCCGCAGATGGGTGTGACCGGGCACCTGCCAAGGTCCAGGGAGGTTTGCCACAGGGGACTCCTACGCACGACTCGGCGCGAAAGATCTGGTTACGTTGGGAAGTTAATCGCTCGATGAGCTTATGTCGAGATAAATCGTCGCATTGTGATGGCAATAGCGTGGGATGTTCGCCGCTTTTCCTGCCGTCCCTGGATGACTGCCGGCGTCGGGAAGCCCGCCAGAGGCTCACGGGGTGCGGTTTCGCGGCGAACCTCAGCTGGATGGCCGCCCGGGTTGGCCCGGCATGAAATCAGCGGAAATACGCGGATGCGCGATGGGGAACGCGCGGTGTTCCCCGGAGAATCCCAGGGACGATCATCCCCTACGGAGTGATCGAACCTTCCCGCAGCCGGAGTTGCTGACCTGCGCGGTGTCCGATTCGGACGTTCCCATTTACGCCTCTCGGCGACCCACCGCCCCCACAGCCATGGCTGGTCAACCTGCGTGATGCCTGTTCTGAACGTTCTTGTTCACGCCGCCCGGGGGGGTGCCGGGTGCTTCGGAGGATCATCCTTCCGTGGAGTGGTGGAGCCGTCCTGCGGCCGGAGCGGCTGACCTGCGTGATGTCCCCGTTTGGGCACTCCTGTTCACGCCACTCGATGGGGGATCCCGGGTGTGCTGCGGAGGATCGTCCCCGTAAGGCGGAGCTGTCCTGCGGCCGGAGCGGCTGACCTGGACGATGTCCGGTTTTGAAGGTTCCCTCTTTATCTCCCTCGGCGGGACGTAACTCCCGGGAAGTGGTGGGCCTTCCGCTGGACCAGGGGGCTGACCTACGTGATGTCCGTTGTGAACGTTCCTGTTCACACCACTCGATGGGACGCTGGGTGTGCTTCGCGGATCGCGTCCCGCGGAGTGGCTGACCGGCTGCTTCTAGCGTCAGGGGGTACCGGGTGAGGCGGTGAAGCCGCCCTCTTCGGCGAGGTCTTCGGCGGCTCTGACGAAGTCGGCGATGTAGGGGGCGGTCGCCGCCCGTGGCCAGGCGACCGCGACCACGCGTGGACTGAGGTCGGAGACCGGCAGATAGACGAGGTCGGCGCGGGGATGGCTGCCCGCTGCCGAGGCGGGCACGAAGGCGACGGCCCGGCCGAGCGCCACCACCTCCAGGATCTGGGCGAGGCCGCAGACGGCGGGGCCGTGCCGGAGCGGGCGGCGGGGGAGGGGGTTCTGGTCCCGGCCGCTCCAGTAGGCGGTCATCGCCGGTTCCGCACCCGGCCGGTACGGGAAGGGCTCGCCCGCCAGGTCGGCCCTGCGCAGTCTGCGGCGTCCGGCGAGCCGGTGCCCGGCGGGCAGCACGGCCACCCGCGGCTCGGTGAGCAGCGGCTCGGCGTCCAGACCGGCGGTGTCGAAGGGGCTGCTCAGCAGGGCCGCGTCGGCCTCGCCGCGCCGTACCAGTACGGCGGGGTCCTGCCAGCCGGTGACCATCGCACTGAGCGGCCGGCGGCCGGGCATCGACTCGTACCGCGCCCGGATCTTGGCCAGCAGCCCGGCGTCACGGGACCGAGCGGCCACCAGCAACGGCTGCCGCGCACCCCCGGTCCGCCGCGCCCGTCGCAGCGCGGCGTCGAAAGCCGTGATCACCGAACGCGAGGAGTCCAGCAGCTCTTCGGCGGCGGCGGTAAGGGTCACCAGCCGGGTGGTGCGCTCGAAGAGCGGCGTACCGAGCTTGGCCTCTAACCGCCGGATACTCCGGGAAAGCGGCGGCTGGGCGATCCCGAGTCGTTGAGCGGCACGGCTGAAGCTCAGCTCCTCGGCGACGGTGACGAAGTAGCGGAGCTCCCGGATCTCCACATTGTTCATCAGACAAATATAATTCCTATACCGGGTGATATTTCCGCTCTTGTGCCGTTTCTGGGCCATTCAACCTGGGTGGGGGTGCCACGTAGGGGTTCGACGTTTCATCCTGGCCATGGCCCAGTGGACACTCAGGCGGGCGCGCCACCGCCGACGCCAAGCATCACCGCAGACCTGCGCCCACCGAGATGTACCGCCCGGCGTCGACGATGGTCAGCGACGGCCCTGTCCCCGGCCTTTCGCATGTGTCGCCCACTCGCCCTACCGAGCACCGCCTCAACCGGCCCCCGCCCACCCATTGGCCGCTTCCCCGCCACCCCCACCGCCCCTCCGGGGCGCCACCCCCGCCTGCGGCGGGGTTACGGTTCCAATGGTCTTCGCTTCGCTCAGCCGTGTTTCTCTTGTCGGGCTTCGCCCGACGTACGGCAAGCCGTCTCTCGCCGCGTCACCGTGCTCACTGCCTGCCTGTGCTCGGCGTTTCGCGTGTTCTATGCCCCTTCGCCGTACCGAGCGCCGGCTGAACCGGCCCCCCGCCCACCCATTGGCCACTTCCCTGCCACCCCCACCGCCCCTCCGGGGCGATGCCTCCGCATGGTGGCGGCCTCGGTGGGGCGTCCGTGGGGTGGCGCTGGGCGTGTGCGACGTGATCAGGGTGCTCTGGCAGGTGCCGCGGATCGGGGGCGGAGGGGGACCGGTATTGCCGAAATAAATGCAGGTTTGGGGTGTTCTGCGTATTTTGTCGGAGCAGAAATGGAGTGCGGTCGTTGGAAGGGGCGTGCGATGGACGGTGGTCTCGGTGCCCCGCTCGCGGCTTTGTCCCTCGCGTGTGCGCTGCTGGTCGCGCCGGAGCCCGCGAATGCCGTCGGCATTCATGTCGTCCCCGCCCGTGTCGCCGCCGGGCAGTCCATCACGGTGACGCTCTACTGCCCGGCCGGGGCGAAGGGCGGGACGGTGGACGGGCCCACCACGTTCGGGTCACGGCGGGCCGAGTTCGCCGATGGCAAGGGCACTGTCACGGCTCGCATTCCGCAGGACGCGGACCGGGCCGAGCATCAGGTCAACGGCTTCTGTGACGACGGCGAGAGCTCCGCCCGGGAGGCCGTCGTCTCGGCGTTCATCCAGGTCTTCTGACACCGTTCCGTGCCGAGATCCGCCCGCCGGGTGCCCTACCCTGAGCGGGCGATCAGCGCGTCCCCGGAGGCCGATGTTCGGCCCAGACTCTCAGGTGCGGCGGAGATTGCGCTGATCGATTGGAGGGTGCAAGGTAAAGGTGGCCTTGCGGCCCGCACATACGAAGGTAGGGTGAGCTTCGTGACGACGTTCCGGATCAGTGAGGCGGCTGCGCTGCTCGGAGTCAGCGCGGACACGGTCCGGCGCTGGATCGACGCCGGGCGGCTGCCCGCGCGGCGGGACGAGCTGGGGCACCGCATCGTGGCGGGCGCCGATCTCGCCGCCTTCGCGCGCGCCCAGGTCGCCACCGAGGGCGGTTCCGGGTTCTCCTCGGCGCGCAACCGGTTCCGCGGGATCGTGACCGAGGTGCTCAAGGACGCGGTGATGGCCCAGGTGGAGATCGCCGCCGGGCCGTTCCGGGTGGTGTCGCTGATGAGCCGCCAGGCGGTGGACGAGCTGAAGCTGGAGGTGGGGATGATGGCGGTCGCCGTGATCAAGTCCACCAACGTCGTCGTGGAGATCCCCGACAACGCCCGCCCGGCGGGCCACTAAGGAGTTCCAGATGCTCAGGCGTCCTCCCCGGCGGTCCTTGCCGGCCGTACTGCTCATCGCGGTGCTCGCGCTGGCGGCCTGCGGCACCGGGGGACGGGCTCCGGCGGCCGGGGCCGGTTCCGCGCCGCGTGCGGCGTCGCTCACCGTGTTCGCCGCCGCCTCGCTCACGGGCACCTTCACCGAGCTGGGCAGACGCTTCGAGGCCGGGCACCCCGGCACGCAGGTGCGGTTCAACTTCGGCTCCAGCGCGACACTCGCGCAGCAGATCGCCGCGGGCGCGCCCGCCGACGTGTTCGCCGCCGCAAGTCCCGCGACCATGAAGACCGTGCAGGACGCCTCGCTGGCCGGGTCGCCCGCCGTGTTCGCGCGCAACACCCTGGAGATCGCGGTGCCCGCGGACAACCCGGCGGGCATCGCCGCCCTGGCGGACCTGGCCCGGTCCGGGGTGAAGGTCGCGCTGTGCGCGGAGCAGGTCCCGTGCGGCGCGGCGGCGGCCAAGGCGCTGTCCGCGGCCGGGCTCAAGGTCACCCCGGTCACTCTGGAGCAGGACGTCAAGGCCACCCTGACCAAGGTCGAACTGGGCGAGGTGGACGCCGCCCTGGTCTACCGCACCGACGTGATCGCCTCCGGCAAGGTACGGGGCATCCCCTTCCCCGAGGCGGCCGAGGCGGCCAACGACTACCCGATCACCGTCCTGGCCGGGTCGCCCGCCCCCGATCTGGCCGGGCGCTTCGTCGATCTGGTGCTGTCCGGCCAGGGCGGTGACGTTCTTACCAAGGCGGGCTTCCAGAAACCCTGACCCCAGGGCTGCGCCCGCCACAGGTCGAGCGTCGGCCGGACGGTCTCGGGCGTGGATCAATCAGCGAGATGGGCGAATCGACACGGTGTCTCTGGTTCGCAGGGGGCGGTGAGAGCGGACGTCGGCACACCGCCCTGGCGGGCCTGCGACGGCCGAGGGGACGGATCCTGGCAAAGCGGTTTACTGTTAGGAAACTTTACTTTATATTTGATGTACCCCTCAGCAAGAAGGATGTATGAGATGCGAAGATTGCTCACAGTCCTCGCCACGGCGGTAGCCACCATCGCGACGGTGGTGGTCGTGGCCCCGCCCGCGTCGGCGCACGGCTACATTTCCGACCCGCCGAGCCGCCAGGCGAACTGCGCCTCCGGCAAGGTCCGGAACTGCGGCCAGATCATTTGGGAGCCGCAGAGCGTCGAAGGCCGTCAGGGCCAGCGTAACTGCCACGCCGGTGACGCCCGCTGGGCTCCGCTCAGCGACGACTCCAGGGCGTGGCCGGCTGCGAACGTCGGCAGCACGGTCAACTTCCGGTGGAGCGTCCCCGTGCCGCACTCCACCAGCACCTGGGAGTACTTCATCGGTAGTGACCGGGTCGCGGTGTTCAACGACCGGGGCAGGCTGCCCGCCAGGACCGTGAACCACACGGTGAACCTCGGCAACCACTCCGGCCGGATCAAGCTGCTGGCCATCTGGAACGTCGCCGACACCGGCATGGCGTTCTACAGCTGTGTCGACCTCCAGGTGGGCCCCGGCGGTCCGGAGCCGACTCCGACGCCGACCGTGACCCCCACGTCGGAGCCGACGCCGACCCCCACCCCCACCGTGACGCCGACCCAGGGTCCCGCGACCAACTGGGTGAGCGGCACCTCCTACAACGCCGGTGACCAGGCGATCTACAACGGCGCCACCTACCGGTGCCTGCAGGCCCACACCGCCCTGAGCGGCTGGGAGCCCCCGAACGTGCCGTCGCTTTGGCAGCGCGTCTGATCCACCCTCCCTCCCCCTCTCCGGCGACCGCCGGGGAGGGGGAGCGGCGTTTCCGGCCGCGAGCGGAAGAGCCGGCGTGCCGATCAGGCCGCGCCGAACCGGGGCACCGGCAGGTCCTCGGTGGCCACGTGCACGATGTGCGACTCGGTGTAGACGTCGATGCTGTGCCGGCCGCCCTCCCGGCCCACGCCGCTGGCCTTCACCCCGCCGAACGGCGTGCGCAGGTCGCGCACGTTCTGGGAGTTGACCCACAGCATGCCCGCCTCGATCGACCGGGCCAGCCGGTGCGCCCTGCGCAGGTCGTTGGTCCACAGGTACGCGGCCAGGCCGTAGCGGGTGGCGTTGGCCAGTTCGATCGCCTCGGTCTCCGAGCTGAACGGCGTGACACTGACGACCGGGCCGAAGATCTCCTCCTGGAAGATCCGCATCCCCGGCGTGACGTCGGCGAACACCGTCGCCGACAGGAAGTTCCCGGACGGCAGGTGCTCGGGCCGGGAGCCGCCCGCCACCAGTCGCGCCCCCTCAGCTGACCCGATCCGCACGTACTCCATCACCCGCTCGTAGTGCTCGGGGTGGATCAGCGCGCCGAGCTCGGTCGCCGGGTCGTCCGGGCTGCCCACCCGCACCCGGGCGGCACGCTCGGCCAGCCGGTTCACGAACTCCTCGTACACCGTGTCCTGCACCAGCACCCGGGAGCTGGCCGTGCAGCGCTCGCCGTTCAGTGAGAAGACCCCGAAGACCGCCGCGTCCAGCGCCCGCTCCAGGTCGGCGTCCTCGAACACCACCAGCGGCGACTTGCCGCCCAGCTCCATGGACAGGGTCTTCAGGTGCGCCGAGGCGTTGCGCATGATGGTCTGGCCGGTGCCGCTCTCCCCGGTGAAGGAGATGACCGGAACGTCCGGATGCGCGACCAGCGCCGCGCCCGCGTCCTCGCCGATGCCGTGCACCAGGTTGAAGACGCCCTCCGGCAGCCCGGCCTCCTCCATGATCTGCGGGAGCAGGCTCGCCGACAGCGGCGACCATTCGGCGGGCTTGAGCACCACTGGGCAACCGGCCGCCAGCGCGGGGGCGAGTTTCCAGGTCTCCAGCATGAACGGGGTGTTCCAGGGGGTGATCAGCCCGGCCACGCCCACCGGCTTGCGCACGACGTAGTTGAGCTGGGCGTCGCCCACCCGGTAGACGTCCTCGCCCATCGTGGTGATCACATCGGCGAAGAAACGGAAGTTGTGCGCCGCCCGCTTGGCCTGGCCCTTGGCCTGGGTGATCGGCAGGCCGGTGTCCCGGCACTCCAGGGCGGCGATCTCATCGTCCCTGATCTCGATCGCGGCGGCGATCCTGCGCAGCACCGCGGCCCGCTGGTCGCCGGTCATCCGCGGCCACGGCCCGTCGGTGAACGCCTTGTGCGCGGCGCTCACGGCGGCGTCGATGTCGGCCGCGCCGCCCGCGGCCACCTCCAGGTGCGGCTCGTTCGTCGTGGGGTCGAGCGCGGTGAACGTCTCGCCCGAGTGGCTCGGCGTGTGCCGGCCGCCGATGTAGTGTTCCAGCCTCTTCACTGGAGTCCCTCACTTAGCTGCAGCAGTTCGTTGATCCGGGCGATGCCCGGCTCGGTCGGTGTGATCAGTGGCGGCCGTACGTGTGCGGAGGCGATCAGGCCGCGCTGGTGCAGGACCCATTTGGCGGGTGCGGGGTTGGTCTCGACGAAGAGCAGGTCGACCAGGGGGTGCAGGGCGTAGTGCAGGTCCAGGGCGGTGGTGTGGTCGCCGGTGGTGTGGGCGGTGTACATGCGGGCCACGGTGGCGGGGGCGAGGTTGGCGGCGGCGGAGACGAAGCCGGCGCCGCCGATGGCCAGCAGGGGCAGGCACAGGAGTTCGATGCCGGACCACATGAGGAAGTCGCGGCCGCATAGGTGCAGGACGCGGGAGAAGTGTTCGAAGTCCTTGGTGGTCTCTTTGATGCCGATGATGTTGTCGTGGGCGTGGCGCAGGCGGGCGACGGTTTGGGGGTGGATGTCGACGGCGGTGCGGGAGGGGACGTTGTAGATGACGATGGGCAGGTGGGGGAATTCGCCGGCGATGGTGGCGTACCAGCGGTAGAGGGCTTCTTGGGTGGGGCGGGCGTAGTAGGGGGTGATGATGAGGGCGGCGTCGGCGCCGTGGCGGTCGGCGTGGTCGGTGAGGTGGAGGGTGTCTTGGAGGTGGGCGGCGCCGGTGGCGGGGAGGAAGGGGACGGTGTCGTTGGTCTCTTGGGCGACGGTGGTGATGGCGGTGAGGCGTTCGTCGGTGGTCTGGGCGGAGGGTTCGCCGGTGGAGCCGCCGGTGGAGATGCCGTGGGAGCCTTGGCGGAGTTGCCAGCGGACCAGTTCGCGTAGTGAGTCGTGGTCGAGGG
>NZ_QMEY01000037.1 GCF_003315795.1 Spongiactinospora rosea | reverse complement strand
CGGCCCTTGACCGGATCCCACTCGTTATGGGCCAGATGCAGGTACCGGACCGTCCCGGACTTGTTCTCCCGCTTCGTCGTCTTCACGTACACGACTCCAGACCATAGAGCCACGACCCAGGCCAGTGTAGGCAAATCGACGTAATCGCGTCTCTAGGCACTTTCCGCCCGTAGGCCTCACCCCGACCCGCTTACCAGCGCGTTCAGACCGGCAGACCCTCTAGGACCCCGGAATTACGTCGAACCCGGGTGTGGCGGGCCGCACCATTGAGGCGAGCGAGCCCCCAGAGCGGCGTCTTCGATAACCTGGGCGACCGAGCAACCCTGGCCGCCATTGATCCAGTGGGGAGACCACCCGTGTAGTTCGTACCCGCATGGTGTCCCCTGGGTCTCTTCGGAGGTATGTGCAGATCACCTCCTGATAGAGCACTTCCAGTTGACTGCCATCCCGGTTGATTGCCGGTTCAACGGTGAACATGCCTCTGGACGTCGGGGGAGCGTCGGAGTGCCTGATAGGTGTCTTCTCCGTCCGACTGGGAGTCTTTGAAGCCGCTCAAGGCATCAAAAACCGATGCGGCGGCCTCAGCGAGTTCGGGAGGCAGGTCTGCCTGGCGAAGCTCGTCGGCCACGTCGCGAAGCTCGTCGCCCCACCGCCATGCGCGGTTTGCCACACTGGGGAATCTCTCGGGGCGCGAGGCGGGACTCGGCCACTTCCCGGCCTCGCTGGCCAGGTAGGGCGATAGACCGTCTTTCTCGACGAGTGCATGGCCGAGGAGTGCGAGTGCCTGCGCTGCTTTCTGAACGATGCTGTGCGCTAGTTTGAGCTTCGACGCCCGGCCGATATCGGTGCCCAAGGTGGTCACCTGCAGTGTGGGTGACTCGCTGAAGAGTGCGGCGATCTCTTCTAGATGGTCGGGGCCTGCCAGGTAAATTCTGGTCGGGTCAGACCTCGGGGAGACGGGCGGCAGGCCCATAATGCAGGCGTCGATCACCTTTCCGCCCGTGGTGGAGAGGTGCTCCGCTATGGCATGCACTCGCTGGGGGCGGATGGCGTTGGCCTCGATCAAGAGGCCGCTGAAACCGGCGGCGACAAGGTCTTCCGCGATCTGGTACGCGGCTGTTGGGGCGACAACCGAGAGGGCGATATGTGATTCTGCCGCCAGTTTTTCCAGGGACACGGGAACGATGCCGGCTTCGTGGGCTCGGTGCCGGGTTTCATCTGATCGGCCGTCCAGGCAGCACAAGAGCCGACGTCGGGGGCTTTGTAGTTGCCGGGCCAGAGCGGAGCCCATAGCGCCGGGGTGCAAAATGGCGATGGTCTGCACGGAAGACCCGCTCACTCATGCTCCATGCTGGAGGTGGCCGGTAGCCGGGGTCTGGCGATCGATGCCTGGGCGTCCGTGATCTGGTCAAGGATCTGCTGACTCGCATGGCCTTTGGGCTGGGAGCGGACGAGGGCGCCAAAGCGATCCACGCGCCGTGTCACGCTTTCCACATAGCGGTTGCGCAGCGTGGTGATGACCTGGGCGACCTCTCCTTCGGCGCCTTCTGGGTGCCCTTGTTCCCATCTGGCCGAGGCGAGGTCGAGTCGGGCGTGGCACAGCTCGCCGGTGCGGACCTTGCCCGATGGCGCGTCGAGGTAGCGTTGGATGGATTCCACGGCCGCCTCGTGCGCCCGTGTCAGCCGCTGCGGGTCACCGATCAGAAGATGGGAGCCAGCCTTCCAGTAGAGCTGTTTGGCCATTGGGAAATCGAAGAGGCCTTCCGGACTGTCGATAGGCGAGTCGATCTGGACGACGCGCTCTCGCTCCTGATCCGTCCGTGCGAGCGCATCATCAGCTTCGCGGGCACGGCCGAGCATCGCCAGGGCGCGAGCATGGACTGCGTTTGTGTACACGGCTGCGGTACCGGCTTCTGCCGACCAGTCCAGCACGGGCTGAACGAAGGCGACCGCTTGATCAGGATGTCCGTCCCAGAAAGCGATCAGCGCCTGCAATCCAGATGTCCAGATGCGTAGCCCTCGGTGTTCGCTCAGGTCGCCGAACTGCATTGCGGTGCGCGCGTGCCGGTATGCGGACTGGACTTCGCCGAGATCGAAGCTCGCGTTCGCTAGCATGGCGCAGCTCCATGCCGTGATCAGATAAAGGTCGCGGGTGTGGGACGGGCGATGTGACTTCTTCGCCAGCGCGAAAGCGCGGTCCCGTAGATCCGCGGCCTTCAAAAGTGAATCCACGGGAGGTGTGTAGGGATAAGCGGTCGCGAGTTCCCGCAGGTCTTTGGTGATTTCGTCTATCGTGAAAGGGCCGAAGGGAGTGCTGTCCACGTCTTCCCCAAGCCGAGCCGATTCGTGCGCCAACATGGTCACGATAGCGGGCACGTCCATGGCGCTGATAGGGCGGATCGGTGGCTTCTTCACTGTGGGGTCGGTGTCCAGCGACTCAGGGGCAAGATGGTGTGCGGCTGCCGTTGGTGGGCTCACCTGGGGGTTAGGTGCAGGTTTCGCTAGCTTGTCCGACTTCTTCCCTGCGCCGGCCTCGGTCGTCCGGCCGCCGCCCCTGGGGGCCAGGCCGAGGGCCGTCCGTGGGCCGTCGGGCATCTCCAAGCCGTCCGCGATCCGTTCGAAGACTTCAAGCGTCTCGACCCGCGCGAAGCCATTTGCGATCTTGCTGATCGCGCTTTGGCTGTGGCCGGTGGCCGCGCCTATGGCGGTTTGGCTCAGTCCGGCATATCGGCGCAGCAACTGGAACAGTCGGCCGATATCGCGGGATTTCAGTGCGGCATACGTGTCAGGGTGCTGCCAGACGTGATCAGGAACTTCGATGCCACCATGTTCCATAACATCCACCCCTTCCTTCCGCGATGCCCCAATTGCCGTCGCGTAGCCATGCAGGCGCCGTGTCGAAGTATATGGTGGCTGTATAGGGCGACGGTCTGGAATATTCCTTTCGGGCCGCCCATCATTCCCGGGTAGTGATTCTCCTCGTCGCAATCCACAGTGTCACAAGGAGATCTTTCCTAAAAAGTCATGATCCCGGTGAAACCTGACAAAGTGGTTGATGTCACCAAGTCGAATCCCTGCCTGCTTAGCGGTAGGAGCGTCTGATGAACACCTACATGCTCGCCTACCCGATGCGTCGGCCGCCGCGCGCCGCCACACCCGAGCAAGAAGAGACCGCCCGCCGGCTCGTCGCCGCGCTCAGAACGCGAGACATCCCTGCGGACATCGGCTACGAGCACGGCAAGGTGCAGGTGGCGCTCGGTCCAGACCTGATCGTGGTCGTTCAGGACGATGGAATCTGGTGGCACAGCCCGCGCCTGCTGCGGCCGGGTATCCCGCTGTACGTCCATCGCGGCACGGTGGCTGGGGCAGCCGAGGCGCTGGCCTGTGACTACGCGCTGCTGAACCCGACCTCCGAGGCCATCGCGGAGGTGCAGCATGACGCTTGCGTGTAGTGATTCTGCCCTCGGCTCTCCGGCCACTCCTCTGCTCATGGTCTGGGAGGTCGAGGCCGGCGACCGCGGCGTCGGAGGCGTTACCGACAACCTCTTCGTGGCCCAGAAGGAACTTCTCGATGCGCTCTACGGCCTGGGTACGGGCCGAGGCCGGATGCGATACGCGCGACTGTCGTTCATCCACGTCGGCTATGTGTACGGACCGATCGTGGTCACCGCGCACCGTAAGGACGGGGTCACCGTGCTCGTGGCCGGGGGCACCTGGGAGAGCACTTTATGATCGGGCACGGCGGCGTGGTGCGGGCATGGGCGCCGCCGTGCCGTACGGCGGGCCGTCGGTGGCCCGCCCGGCGCGGGCAGCTACGAGCGGGTCGCCCTGCCCGCGCCACCCAATCCACCTGAGACGCGCGGCGGCCATCCACACCTTCCCAGGCCGTACCGCGCCGCACGGGCGTCTGGTAGCCCCCGTGCCGCGCGGGCGGGCGGCGTGCCCCACAACGCCGCCCGCCCGCGCCCCTCACCCGACTGCCGCTTCCCTGACGAATGCCCATGACGACCACTTCTTCCTCATCCATGTGGGCGTGGCGACGGCCATGTCGGCTCGACCCGTTCACCGACTACATCGACCACCTCACCCGTAACGGCCACAGTCCAATGGGCGTGGCCAGCCTCCACTACGTACTACCGCTCTCGTCCCTGCTGGCCGGGGTCGCCATGCGCAGGCTGCTGATCGGTGAAGTACCGGCGGCGCTGGCCATGTTCGCCGCGCTCTCCCTCCCTCGCGTGGTCACCTGGCTTGGCCACCACGCTGCCCGCACGCCCAAGCGACTGCCGGACCCCGGCAGCATCCAGGGCCACCAGGACGCGTTGCGCGCCACCATTCCGCCACCGGTGTTGCGTGTGCTGGACGAGGCCGCGATGGTGGTGCAGCGGCAGACCAGGGCGGAGAGTGTGCTGCTGCATGACATGCGTCTGGCGGACCACTGCCACGACGGCCCATGCAAGCCCCACTGGAGCGCCGGCGTCATGCTGTGCGTACCGAACCTGGCGGGCCACTCGCTTCTCCTGATCGGGCGGGCCCTGCGCGAGCAGGAGACCATCGGCATCCTCCGGTTCGTCGTGGCCCACGAACTCCACCATGCCGCCCTCGGCATGCGCAGGATCGATCTCCTCATGCTCACGGCGCAGACCATCGGATTCCTCCTCGTCGGATTCCTGGCCCCCACCTTGACGATCGCCGCCGTGGGGGCGGCGTCGTTGCGCCTGATGCTCACGCTGTGCTCCTGGGTCGTCGAGCTGGCCTGTGACAAGGTCGGTGTGGAGGCCCATGGTGCCGAGCAGGCGGAGGCGTACTTCACGATGCTCTCCCGCGGCCGGTACCGGTCCTGCGCCCGTGCGTGGCCGTGGTGGCAGCGCGCATGCTCGATCCTGACCTGGCTTCAGCCCACGCACCCTCCCGTGTGGCTTCGGATCTGGTACTGCCGCCGCGTCCAGCGCGGCGCGCCGGGCCGGGCGACGACCTCCCGAGCGCGGTGATCAGCGCGCCACCGGGCGCACCACGCCTGCGAAGCTGCGCTCGCGGCCGGGGGCACCGGCCCAGGTGTCCACGCGGACGGTGCTGCCGGTGTGGGGCGCGTGGACCATCCGGGTGGCGTCCAGGGCCAGGCCGACGTGATAAATCGTGGACGGGTCGGCGGGGTTGGTGGCGAAGAAGATCAGATCCCCCGGCTGGATCTGGGAACGCGGAATGCGAGCGCCGGAACGCCATTGCGGTGAGGTGTGCCCGCCGATCGCAAGGCCCGCCTTGCCCCAGGCGTACTCGGTGAGCCCGGAGCAGTCGAAGCCCACTGTGCCCGCGCCACGCCCGATCCCCAGCGTCGGGCCTCCCGGGCCGCCGCCACCCCAGGAGTACGGGGTGCCGACCTTGGCCAGGGCGGCTCGGACTGCGATCGCCCCACGCCCCGCTCCGGCGACCGCTCCGGCTGGGACCACCGCCAGCTCTGTGCATACCTGGCGTGCCACTGAGGTGACGACATGGCCAGCGCGTTTCACGGCGTCTTCGGGGGGCGGGGTCCGCTGGGCGAGCTGTGCCGCGATGTCGGCGACCACCTGGTCACGCCCAGCGCCGAGCGCTGCCGCCTGCTCAACGTACGAGCGGTACGCCTCCAGGTCGGTGGCGGGCAGCGGGAGCGCCGACGCGCTGGGCGGAATGTAGCCGCAGGCCGTACCGGCGGCGGCATACTGCGCGCCGCCACCGCCGACTGCGGCGAGCAGGATGATCCCGGCGATCAGGCAACCACCGACCGTGATTGCCGGGCCGATGCCCGACCCATCGGTCACGGATTCCCCTGCGCGTCGCCGTCGTTGCGGGCGACGCCAAGGTTCGGCCAATGGTGGGCGAGTTCGGCCAGGCACAGTCGTGCGCCGCCGCTGTCACCAGGCGCCCAGATCGGCCCGGCGGGGTCGGTGAGCCCGTGAAGGCCGGGTGCGGCGGTGGCGATGGGCACCGCTGGTTGGACGCGCAGGGCCAGGCGCCGGCGCAGGTTGGCTTCCCGGCTCTTGGAGGAGGTTAGGAACAGTACGGGTGTGGTGATCGCGGAGCCGGCGGCGAGCGCGGCGTAGCCGGTGAGCTTGGCGGCGACCCGATCGAGGGTCTCGGTGCCGGTGTCATATTCGAGGAAGAAGTCCAAGGTGAGGTCGTTGTCGCGCCACCGGCCATAGGCGTCCGGGCGCACCTGCTTGCCCCACACCTCGGCGCACAGCGTTTCGGGCCACCACATCTGCAACTGGGCGCTCTCGGTACGCCTTGCGGTCGCGTACAGCCGTGCGTAGACGTCGTTGACGCCGACGGTGTGGGCCAGTCGCTGGCTGTAGGCGATGGACAGCACCCGGTCGCGGCGGTAGCCGAAGTCGGGCAGCTCGACGCCGTCTTCTGCGGCGAGTACGGCGGCGCCGGGCTCGCCGAGCACGTAGTGCCAGGGGGCTGATCCGGTCGGTGGCTTGGGCCGGAACCGTTCCACGACGGACAGGCGGTGCAGCTTGACCAGTCGGTGGCGGCCGGTGCTGTCGTCGTCGAAGGCGATTTGGGCGATCTGGTGGCTGGTCAGCACGCGATGGGTCCAGACCAGCCGGAGTACGCGCCGGTCGCGCGCGGTCAGCCGGGTGGCCAGGGAGGCCAGGACGGTCGGGGTGTAGTGCTCGTTCACTGCGTCTCTCCTTCGGTTAGGCGGCGGGGGTCGTTCGCCGGCGGGACGGTCTGAAGCCGGGTACGGCCATGGGCGAGGGAGGCGGCCTGCCGGACCTGGCGGGATACCTCCTCGGATGGGGAGGGCAGGGGGCGGGTGCGCAGGGTGAAGGGGGCGGCCTCGGCGCCTGCGACCATGAGCCGGGCGGCGGCCTGGTAGGCGTCCAGATTGGCCAGGTCGTGGGCGGTCAGGTGCGGGGTGAAGTGCTGTTCGGCCTCGCGGGCGTCCTGCGGGGAGAGCGAGAAGTAGATCTTGTTGCGGGCGTCGGAGCTGACCGCCTGGCGCAGGTCGCGGGGGAGTTGGGCGAGGTGCTGGTGGGCCATGACCATCGACAGGCGGTAGGCCCTGGCCTCGGCGAGCATGTCCGACAGGGCGTGTGGCAGGTTGAGGAAGTTCTGCGTCTCGTCGATGTACAGCGCGGCGGGGTGGCGGGGGCGGCCGAGCCGGGCACGGCGTGAGGCGGCCTGCCAGACGTGTGCGACCAGCATGGAACCGATCAGGCGGGCGGTTTCGTCGCCGAGTACGCCCTTGGGAAGGCGGGCGAACAGGATGCTGCCGTCCAGGACCTTTTCCATGTCGAAGGTCGATTGCTCCGATGCCAGGACCTCGCGGACGAAAGGCCGCAGCAGGAACGCCCGCAGCTTGTTCATGATGGGGGCGGTGACGTGCGCCTGGGTCTGCTCGGTCAAGCCGTCGTACCAGTGCCAAAAGCCCATCAGGAAGCCGTCGGACAGGTACGCCAGACGGTCGCGGCGAAAGGCGGCGTCGGTCAGCAGGGCCGGGATGTCGGCCAGGGTGCCGCCCTGCCCGGCCAGCGTGATGGCGCAGGCGCGCAAAATGTCGTCGGTCCGTGGCCCCCAGGTCTCGGCATAGATCTTGTGGAAGATGCCGACGAGGTTGTCGACGCCGGTGTCGCGCTCGCCGCTGCCCAGTATGTTGAGCGCCGGCCGGGGGTGGGGGTCGTCGGGGTCGATCAGTACCAGCCGCTCGCCCGCCTCGGGTGGCACCAGGCCGAGCAGATCGGTGATCAAGTCGCCTTTGGCGTCGATGACCACGACTCCGCGTCCGGCGCGGATGTCGGAGAGGATCATCTGGGCCAGCAGGGTGCTCTTGCCCGTGCCGTTCGGGCCCAGGATGTGGACATGGTGGCAGGAGTCGGCGACCCGCAGGGCGACAGGTCGTTCGTGTCCGGAGTCGGAGAAGCCGAGTTCCTTGGCCTCAGGGCCGCCGCGGCCGATCCGGGGCGAGGGCGGGACGCTGTTGGCCCCGGCGCGTTGCAGTCCGGGGACGGCGGTGTCGAGTGGGAGGTGCGCGAGCGCGGCCAGCTCGGGCAGCGACAGCAGGAAGCCCCGGTGCATGCGTCGCGTCGCCATTCGTCGGGCGGGGATGAGCAGGCGGCGGCGTTCGAGCCGGTTGTGGTCAGCGAACAGGGCGAAGGCCGAGGCCAGAGCGTGGGCGCGGCCGGTGATGGCTCTGCGCCGGATCGCGCGCGCGGCGCTCATGGTGTCGCGGTCGCCGATGGCGAGGTCGTCGGCCTGTACGGCGTAGCGGATGGCGACCTCGTAACGAGGGTGGTGGGCTTTTTCGCGGATAGCGCGGGCCTTCGCGGATTCCTCCAGGCGTGCGGCGTGGTCGGTGTGCTGATATGTGGCCTGGTGACCGTGATTGCGGGCGAACAGCGGGCCGGGGGTGATCAGGTCCAGTACGACGCTCACCGGCCGCAGCAGGCCACGGCGGAAACGGTGATCGAGACGGCGGCCTGTGGCGGGGCGGGCCAGGATCTGCACGGCGGCGTGCTGCCAGACGGGCATGCCGGTGGCACTGCCGAGAAGTGCTCGCAGAGGATCACTGGGGTGGTCATAGCGGATCGGCAGCCGCTCGTCGCGTGCGATCGTGACCCGGCCGCCGGTGGCCTGCCCGGTGAGCGGGACGGGCGGACCGGCGTGTTGTACGGCGATGCGCGCTGATGGCCATGCGGCTTCGACGGCGTGCTCGATCACATGTTGCGGGATGACGCCGGGGACCCAGAGCTGGATCCGCATGCCGTCGGCGTTGAAGAGGTATTCGAAAATCAGATGCGGCTGGCCGAGTACAGCGCGTTTCCACCTTGGGTGCAGCAGGCCGATCAGGTTGGCCCACAGTGCTTCGGCTCCGTCCAGGTCGGCGGTGGGCGGGGTGAGGATCTCCACGCAACGGGCGTTTCGGGCAAGGGGCCGGTGGCGGAGGTACCGCAGGGCGGTACGGCCGAGGGTGAGGGCGACGCCCCCGGTGATCAGGCTTGTGGACAGGTTCTGACCGTGGGCATCGATCCAGGCGAGCAGGGGATCGAGGAGGTCAGTGAGGTCTGGGGGCATGGAGTACGGGCTCCTTTGCGGAAAGGGGGCCCTGGGGAGCGGCGCCGCGCTCTCCAGGGCGGCCGATCACCGGTTTGCGGGTCAGGAGCCGTGGATGTCCAAGGTGAGATACATGCTCCCGGCGATCCATGTGGTCGCCTTGCTCTTCCGGCTGGGGATCACGGCGAGATAGCAGCCGGCGCCGTCGATCACGGCACGGCGGGTGAAGGAGCGGTGGCGGCTCAGGGTCGCGGCGTTCGGCTTGGAGAAGCTGATGGACCCGGCCAGTGGGGTGGAACGGGTGAGCGTCTGGGTGTCGCGCATGCCGTACCAGACCAGCGCGCCGCCGTCCGCCGTGCGCAGGGCGTAGATGCCGGGGAGCGCGCGGGCGGCGAGTGTGAGCCGCCACTGGCCGCGCAGTACGGCGCGTTCGGACTGGATGTCGGTGGCCATCTTGCTGGTCTGCTCACCGGGTGCGAGGATCGCACGGATATGGCCGTCGTACCGCGCCTTGGCCGCGAGGGTGGTGTGGGCCTGGACGACCTGCCGCGGGGTGGCCACGAGATCGCGGGCTTGCGGGCCGAGCGCGGTGGCCAGCCCTTGGCGATCGAGGGCCGGAGCGGGCAGCGGTTGTGACGCCTCGCTGATAGTGGCGGCGACCACCCGCCACCCGTCCCGGGTCTCGGCGAAGATCAGGTGGGTTGTCGTGGAGGACCCGGCGTAGTTCAGCGTGGCCAGGAACCAGCGGCTCTGGCCGGGCAACGGGCGCGGGATGGTGAACTCCGCTTTGGTGATCTTGAAGGGTGGGAACGGGGTGTCGTCCTTCTCCAGCGCGGCCAGGCGGAGCTGACCTCGGGTCAGCCGCAGCGCGAGACCGGCCTCGGCGTCCTCCATGCCCTTGCCGCGGGCCTTACCGGCCTGGGTGAACAGCCGCTGGTAGCGGGCGTGGATCAGGGAGGCGTCGCGCTGGGTGAGCGGTGCGGTGGCGGACGTCGGTGCTGGGCTGCTCGCCGGGCGCGTCGTCACGGAGGTGGTGGCCGGTGCCTGGCAGGCGGCGGTGAGTCCGGCCATGAGCACGAGCGCGGGGACGAACGCGATGCGGTTGATCACAGGGTTTCCTCCTCGATCGGGTGGGCGGCCGGCAGATCGGCCAGTTCTCGTGGGTTGCTGGTGACGGTGGCGTGTTCGAACGGGCTGGCGATCACGTGGAAGGCGACGCGCGCCGCTCCGGCGTCGGCGGTGAGCAGCCCGAAGCCGGGTTCGGCCGACAGCAGGAGCTGCCGTTCTCCGTCGGACAGGCGGAACGCGTCGGCCACGCGGTCGATGGCCTGGGGGGCTTGGCGGAGCAGGATCTGGGTGGTGGAGTTGGCGACGATCGCCTGGCCGAGGTCGCTGCCGAGCAGGTCGGCGGCGTCCTGGGTGACCACGGACAGGCCGGCCCAGTGCTTGCGGGCCGCTTTGGCCATCTTGAGCAGGAACTTCGCGCCCTCGGGTTCGCGCATCAGCAGCCAGGCCTCATCGACGACGACCAGGCGCGGTCGGCGGTCGGCGGGGTTGGAGACGCGTCGCCAGATGGCGTCCAGGGTGAGCAGGGTGCCCACGGCCTTGAGTTCTTCGGGCAGGTCGCGCAGGGAGAAGACGATTAGGTGGGAGTCGGGGCGGGTGGTGGTGTGCCCGTCGAACAGGTGCCGGTGGGTGCCGGTGATGTAAGGGGCGAGCCCGGCCGCGACCTCTTTGGCCTTGGGATCCTCATCTCGCGCCAGGGCGGCGGCGAGGTCCTTCATGAGCGGCGGTGTGCGGGTCCAGGTGCGCTCGTCGAAGGTGATCCGGGCCTTCTTGTAGGTGGCGATGATGGCACGGTCCAAAGCGGCTTTGCCGCCCTTGTCCAGCGGTTCGCCGAGCATGACGGCGACCAGGGTGTGCAGGAACAGGGAGCGGCGGGTGAGGGGGTCGCCGTCGCCGTGGTCGCGCTGGGGCAGGTCGAAGGGGTTGAGACGGACCTCGGTGGCGCCCAGGTGCAGGTAGGCCCCGCCGGTCGTCTCGCACAGGCGGGCGTATTCGTCTTCGGGGTCGATGACGGCGACCTCGACCCCTTGATAGAGGGATCGCAGGGCCTCCAGCTTGGCCAGGTAGGACTTGCCCGCGCCGCTGCAGGCCATGATCGTGGAGTTGTGGTTGGGCTGGGCGAAGCGGTCCCAGGCGACCAGGGACGCGCTGGCCGCGTTCGCGCCGTACAGGACGGTGGTCGGGCCCAGCGGTGCGGACAGGTCGGGCGAGGTGAACGGGAAGGCCGCGGCGAGCGCCGGGGTGTCGAAGCCACGCCGCATGGCCAGGTTGTCGTAGGCGAGCGGGAGTGCGGAGATCCAGCCCTGGAGCTGGCGGAAGGCGACCGGCCGGGCGTCCAGCAGCAGGGAGGCGGCCAGCGCGCGGACCTCGGCGCAGGCGTCGTGGAGCTCTTCGGCGGTGAAGGCGTACACGGTCAGGTAGATCGCGACGCGGAACAGCTTGGCCTGCCCGCGGGCGATCCGGGCGGCCAGGTCGTGGGCGTCCTCAGCGGCGGTTTCCGCGCCGAGATCGGGGAGCCGGCCGTGCTCATGGTCGGCGCGCAGGCCGGATTCCAGGCGGGCGAGCTGCTTGCGGAGCCGGTCGGCGGCGACGACGGAGGGCACCGGCTCGATGTGCAGGGAGACGTCCAGCCGTCCGGGGTAGGTGAGCAGCGGTTCCAGCCAGCCGGGGGCGACCTCGCGGGGGTAGCCGGTGATGGTCAGGGTGGAGCACAGGCCGTCGCCGATGTGCAGCAGCCGGGGATGGACTTCCACCGATTCCGGGCCGGGTGCCGCAGGGGTCGGAGCGGCGCGGTGCGTGCGGCGGAATCTCATTGGCGTTCTCCTTTCGTGATGACCTCGCCCGGTCCGGCGAACTCGCCGGTGGGGCGGGCAGGGGCGGCGGGGTCGTAGCAGGAAGTCAGCAGGGCGGACGCCGCATGGTGATCCAGTGGGCGGACGGCCAGGCCGCACGCCGACAGCAGCCGGGCGGCTTCTTCCAGGCGACGTAGGGTGCGTGCCGCGGCGGCGTCCGGGGCGTTGTCGGCGGCGGGCTCGCGGATGATCAGGAGTACCTGGCGGCGTAGCAGGTCATGGCGTTGGCCGAGGTCGGCGAGGAAGTCGGCGTGCTCGTGGGCGGCGGCGCTGAGGGCGGGGTGTGGCAGGTGCGGGGCGCTGTCGTGCAGGGCCGAGATCGTGTGGGTCATGTCCATGGGGGTGGCGCGGACCAGGATCTGGGCGGGCCCGGACAGCGAGTTGAGCCATCGGCCGAACACCGCGACCAGCGCGTCCTGTTCGTCGGGGGTGCTTAGGGCGAAGCTGACGGTGGAGACCTCGGCGACGGCGGCGACGCCGTCGGGTCCCATGTCGATCAGGCCGTCTGCGGTCACTGTGTGGACGGGAAGCCGCAGGGGTGCGGGGGTGTCGCCGGAGATGAGTAGTTTCGGTGAGCGGTGGTGGCGGAGGGCCGCCAAGAGGTAGCGGTCCAGTGTGATGCCGTCGCGGCGGGCGAGGGCGAGAACGACGGCGCCGATCGCGATCGGCGCCGCGATGGCGGCGAACGCGGCAGGCGGGATCCGGTCGCCTATCGCCATGTGGGTGAGGGAGAGCACGGCTGTGGCAATGCCGAGGATGGCGAGCTGCCGGGCGGTGAGGCCAGAGACGATCTTGTCTTCTTGATCTACGTCGGCGGGGATGCGGATCGGCGGGAGCCAGCTCATCGGCTTTCACCGCCGTTGTCGCGGCCGGTGCGGCCTGGGCGGCCCGTGCCGGGGCGGGGGCGTGGGTGCGGCAGGGGTGGTGGGCTCGGCCGCTTGGGTGTGGGCGGCGGCTGAGTGGATCGCCGGGCGGGCGGCGGGGCTTCTCCCTGCCGGGGCCGTGCCGGTTGCGGGGGCGTGGCCTGCCGGGCGGCTGCCTGGGAGCGCAGCCAGTACATCTGGCCCAGGCCGGCGGGGCCGTTGGCGTAGTAGGTCTCGCGGGGGTAGCCGTAGACCGGGTGGGTGGGCGGTACCGGTCCGGGAGGCTTGGGGGTGGGCCGGTACTTGCCGGGATAGGGTGGCGCGCCTGGGGCGTGTTTGATCGGGACGGGGGCTCCGGAGTAGGACGGCGGTGGCCGCCGCGCGCCGACAGGCGCGTGCTTGATAGGGCCCGGGCCGCCGCGAGCTGCCGCGGCGGCAGTCCCGGCAAAGGCGTTGCCGCTTCCGGCGCGGGCGGCAGCCGCCGCCGGTACGGCTGCCGCCGCGGCACTGCGTCCGCCGCGTCCGCTGCCACCCTGTCCTCCTCGACGTCCGCCCCTGTGTCCTCGTCCGGGCCGTAGGACGTTGAGCACGGGGGACATGAGCCGGTAGGCCACCGCGTACCGGACCAGCCGCGCGATCGTGGAACTCCTACCGCGCGACGGGGCGAAGATCCGCTGGGAGATCCAGGACGGGATCCGCACCAAGATGATCAGCAGACACAGGGTCAGCAGCAGGTTGACCAGTTGGCCGCTGGGCGCGATGCCGACCAGGAGCCGGCCGTCCTGGTTGAAGAAGGCCCGGACCGCCACGACCAGCGTCAGCGACTGGGCGACCTGGATGAGCAGCAGTCCGCCGAAGGCCCGCCACCAAAACCGCGCCAGCCCTTCGGTGAACGGCAGCGTGTAGCCGGCCAGAGCGAGCGGCGCGGCGACCACCAGCACCAGCACCAGGGCGGTCCGCATGATGAATGCGATCAGCAGCAGGACCAGCAAGATGATCGCCACCAGGGCGAGCAGGATGTAAAAGGCCTCGCTGTCGGCCGGTGGAACGATCAGCCGCTGAAGGGTGGCAGTGGCTCGCGCCGGGTCGACGTTCGGGCCCAGGAGTGCGCCCGACAGGGCGTTGGCCAGGGTGATGGCCCGGCCGCACAGGTGGAAGCTGAGGTTGGCGGCCAGGAACGCCAGGGCCAGGCGGGGCAGTACCTCCTTGACGGTGTAGCGGGTCTGGAAGGTCTCATGGCCGGAGGCGGCCATGGCACCGATGGTGGCAAGGACGACGAAGGCGCCGTTGGCGATGCCGGCCGAGGTGGTCCACAGGTCGAACACGCGGTCGCCGGTGGAGATCTCCGGGGTGGTGAGCAGGGTCTTGGCCAGAACCTGCAAGAGGGGGCGGATCGCTACTGCCACCAGGGTGGCAAACCAGTGGTTGATCTGGCTGCTGATCAGGCCGCCCAGCCCGAGGCCGCCTCCTGGACCGGGCGGTGCGGGCGGAAGCGGCACCAGCGGCGAAGCCGGGGACGGGGTCGGGGTGGGTTCCGAAGGAGGGGTCGGCGTGGCCCAGGCGGCAGGAGCGGCAGCGCTCAGAACCGTCATTGCCGCCGCGCCTGCCGCGGTTGCCAGTACGGCATTGCCGAGCCGGATTCGGCAGCGGGGAAGCGGAAGTACGGCCATCCGGCCGTGTACGGGCGGCATCCTGCTCACCCGCCGCCCACGATGCCCTGCAGCACCGTGACGAACAGCGGTGCCAGCACGGCGAGCGCGTAGCCGTAGGCGGCGGTCTTCAGTGCGGCTTTGGCCTTTTGGACTTCTCCGGGGTCGCCGCCGGCGATCAGGTAGCGGATCCCGCCGATCGTGAGCATCAGTGTGGACAGCGCGGTGAGCATGCCGAGCAGCCAGTTGCGCAGGTTGGTGAACACGGTGTCCAGGTCTTGGGCGGGGACCGGCTTGGCGGCGGGCAGGGGGAGGGAGAGGGCGGCTGCGTGTGCGTGTGCGGCCAGTAGGGCGAGGGCCACCGCGATGCCGGTTGCCGCCAGCAGCGGCAGGATGCCGCCTGGGTGGTGCGGTTGCCGGGTGCGGCGGCGGTTGCCGCCGCGCGGCAGCGGCCCTGTGGTGGGTCGCTGCCGCTGGGAGTTCCGCGCGGAGCCGGTGTACACGCCCCTGCCTCCTTTCGGCTTGGCTGCAGATGCCGCATCCGGAGTGCCCCGGCTCCGCGCGGAAGCCGTTGATGTCCCTCCTTCCGCGGTGGTGGCAGGAACGGAAGGGACTGCCGCACCGCCCGGCGGCGCTGCCGCCGGGCCGGATGCGGCTGCCGCCCAGAAGACCCCGGTCGGCAGGCGCAGTGCCGGGCTGCCGTGGGGCACCGCCCACGAACCCGGGCACCGCTGGGCCGGGACGGCCGCCATCTGGCCAGGGGCGTTTGTGGGGGTGCCGGGGATCGAGCGGGAGACGCGGGCGGCGCTCATATGAGGCTCCAGTCGCGAGAACGTGTGGACTCGCCAACTGGTTTAGCGACCGCCTCAGAAACGGCTCAGGAAATATCGGCCCGCTGCGCTCAGGAATTTCTCAGATGCCGCGTGCACCGGCTTTCCCGCATCCCCTATCACCTTCGGCACCATGCCTATGACCTGCAGTGATATGGAAATCTGAGCGAACTCTGAGGTGGCCTGTTTCCTGATAGCACGCCGAAAAATTTCCCGGCGGGCAGACAGGAACACCGCCTGCCCGGGCGGGGGATGACGGCGACGCATCCGGAGTGAACGCCCCGCACCACACCAGTGGGAAAAACAACCGCAACCAACCCTGAATCGCCGCAAACCGGCACACGCCAAACGAGGACCAGCACCCCACCGAGCCCGCGACCGCGTCTGGTCATCGTCCCGCTGGCCATCCGCACCGCCCGCGCGTTCGTGGCATGGCAACACCGCCACCTCGGCCCGCCGCCCGGCGCCAAGTTCGCCATCGGCGTCGCCACAACCGAGGCGCTGGTGGGTGTGGTCATGGTGGGCCGCCCCGTGGCCCGCGCCTTCGACGACGGCCTGACCGCCGAGGTCACCCGCCTGGCCACCGACGGCACACCGAATGCCTGCTCGGCCCTACTCGGAGCAGCCTGGCGAACCGCCCGCGCGATGGGCTACCGCCGCCTGATCACCTACACCCGCGCGGGAGAACCCGGAACCAGCCTGCACGCCGCCGGTCTCCGCCGTGTCGCCGACCGCCCGCCCCGGCCCGGCTGGAACCCCCCGGCCCGCCCACGGACAGCCGGTTGTGGTGATGGGGTCCAGCGGACCTTGTGGGAGATCACCGTCGGCGTCCCAGGCGGGGGGCGGTGATCATGCATCCCTGTCCACTGCCCTCGCCGGCCCTGCGGGCGTTGTCCCTTGGCGCCGGGGTGCAGTCCACCACGTTGCTGCTGTTGTCGGCCGCGGGGGTGATTCCCCGGTTCGATGTGGCGATCTTCGCCGACACCGGCTGGGAACCGGCCGCCGTCTACGCCCACCTGGACCGGCTGGACGGCCTGGTCGGGCGCGAGATACCGATCCGCCGGGTGTCGGCAGGTGACATCCGCCGGGACGCGCTCGACCCGGACCACCACTTCGTGTCCATGCCGCTGTTCGCGCTCGGCCCAGACGGTGAACGTGGGATGGCCCGCCGCCAATGCACCCGGGAGTACAAGATTGCCCCGATCAAGGCGGCCGTGCGGGCACTGCTGGGCTACCCGCATCCCCGCCGGGTCCCCAAGGGAATCTACGCCGAACAGGCGATCGGTATCAGCGTGGATGAGTTCCACCGGGCCAAGGACGCCGACGTCGGCTATCTGCGTAACGTCTTTCCGCTGCTGTCCATCGGCTGGACCCGAGTAGACTGCCGCGCCTATCTGACCACTCAAGGGCTGGCCGATACCCCACGATCAGCCTGTGTCGGATGCCCGTTCCACCGTGATGCCGAGTGGCGCAGGCTGCGGGACACCGACCCGGCCGGATGGGCGCAGGCCGTGGCCTTCGATGAGGCCATCCGGCATGGCTATCCCAAAGCCGGTAGCCGGGGCATGGAACTGCGCGGGACGTACTACCTGCATCACTCCCGCCGCCCACTGACCGAAGCCGACCTCAACGTCCCCGATGGACCCGACAGGTCCGGCGGATCCGGCGGTCAGGACCAGGATGCCCCGAGCTGCTCCCCGTGGTCCTGCCGCGGCGAGGAGAGCCCTGCTGCCGGGACGCCGTCATGACGCCGCGTCATGGCGATCAACCGTCCTCGCCGCCCGGCGCCACGTTCGCCAGTGCGCCGGCGTATGGGCCATGGATCGGGTCGATGTGCACAGGCTACGGCGGCCTCGACATGGCCGTGACCACCTACTACGGGGCGCGGCTGGCCTGGTGCGCCGATGACGACCCGCAGGTGGCGAAGATCCTCGCCACCCGTTTCCCTGTCGTGCCCAACCTCGGGGACCTGCGGGCCGTCGAGTGGGCCACGATCCCGCGCGTGGACATCGTCACCGCCGGGTTCCCCTGTCAGGACATCAGCTACGCCGGCCGCGGGGCCGGGATGAGAAAGGACACCAGAAGTGGACTGTGGTTCACCATCGCCGCGGCCGTTCGCCTGCTACGACCCGGCATCGTTGTCTTGGAGAACGTCGCCGCCCTGCGCAGCCGGGGTCTCGGCCGTGTACTCGGGGACCTGGCCTCCCTTGGGTACGACGCGGCATGGACGT
This sequence comes from Spongiactinospora rosea, assembly GCF_003315795.1. GTDB lineage: Bacteria > Actinomycetota > Actinomycetes > Streptosporangiales > Streptosporangiaceae > Spongiactinospora > Spongiactinospora rosea. The sequence continues at coordinate 45,330 of NZ_QMEY01000037.1, read as the reverse complement.
GCCTACGCGCATCCGAGGTCGGCGCCCCGCACCGCCGAGAACGGATCTTCATCCTTGCTGCCGACCCCGGTCGCCCGCGACCATCACGGCGTCAGCCGGCCGGAGCGGGGGAAGGGGACCAGCCTGCATCTTCGCGATGTGGCGTGCGGGCATCTGCTGCCGACCCCGGCGGCGTGCAATCCCAACGACGGGGAGAACGTGTGGTCCTGGCTGGCCCGCCGGGAGCGGCAGCAGCCTGCGCGGGCGCTGCCGCTGGCGATCGCGGTCAAACTCCTTCCCGCCTCGAAGAAGTGGCTGGCCAAGGGGGGCGGCGATCAGACCGGCTCGCTCGGGCAGCCTGGGGACGGTACGAGGACGCTGTCCGGCGCTGGGAACTCCTCTTCGGCCGCGTTGCCCCCGGTCCCATCGAGCGAGGAAGCCGGGGGCAGCCCCGGCTGTCCGCCCGGTTCGTCGAGTGGATGATGGGCCTGCCCGAGGGCTGGGTCACCGGCATCGGCATCTCCCGCGCCGCACAGATGCGCGCCCTCGGCAACGGCGTCGTCCCCCAGCAGGCCCAGGCCGCGCTGGAACGCCTTGACGATCTCCTCGGGAGGCGATGACCTGTCATGACCTCCCAGGCAGAGGACGAAAACGGCCCGCCGGACGATGGCGGCCGGAAGCAGCCCAGCCCCCGAAGAGCACAACCTCCGGTCCGGGTGATGCTTCCGGAAGAGCCGCCGGTCTTGTGCGGGAGCTGGCTGCGGGTGCTCCTCCGGATCCTTATGCGAGGGCAGGCGAACTCTTCCGCCGATGAAGAAGAACTCGGGTAAGTAACACGGAGGCGGTCCACTGGGGTGGGCCGCCTCCGGCGTTTATAGGGCGATTCGAGTAGACAGAGATGATCTGGAGACCCGCTATGCCTTTGTATTCCCTGGGAGGGTATTGTCGAGGTTTGCCCAGCTAGTGGCCGTATGCAGATGCCTCCCTGAAGGTCACACTGCTCCTCCCTGCCCCTCCCTGGACCTCCCAAGCACCGCCGATCTCCCTACCCTAAGACCCGTCGGCGATTCATGTACTGGACTCGATTTCGCCGCCGGAAACAGTCCTTATCAACAAAAGGAGAAGTCATGATTCCATTCGCGTTCTGGGGACGGGTCTCCACCGAGGACAACCAAGACCCCGCCTCGTCCCGTAACTGGCAGCTCTCCCGATCCCGGGCGCTGGTCGAGCCCCGGGGCGGGGTGATCGTCGCGGAGTTCTTCGACATCGACAAGTCTCGTTCCATCCCGCCGCAACGCAGGCCCGAGGCCAGTGCCCTGCTCGCCGAGCTGCGCAACCCGCATCGCGGGTTCGACGCGGTGGTGGTGGGGGAACCGCAGCGGGCGTTCTACGGCAACCAGTTCGGCAACACCTTTGAACTGTTCGTCCACTACGGCGTCGAGTTGTGGGTGCCGGAGGTCGGCGGGCCGATCGACCCGGCCAACGAGGCGCATGAGCTGATCATGCTGATGTTCGGCGGGATCAGCAAAGGCGAGCGCAACCGGATCAAGATGCGGGTCCGTACCACCATGGCGGCCCAGGCCAAGATCGAGGGCCGGTTCCTCGGCGGCCGCCCCCCGTACGGTTACCGGCTGGCCGATCTCGGTCCGCACCCCAACCCGGGTAAGGCCGCCGACGGCAAGCGCCTGCATCGCCTGGAGCCGGATCCGCTGACCGCACCGGTGGTGAAGCGGATCTTCACCGAGTTCATCAACGGCTCGGGTTTGTATCTGATCGCCGAGGGGCTGACCCGGGAGGATGTGCCGTGCCCGTCGGCGTATGACCGGGCGCGCAACCGGCACCGCAGCGGGCTGGCGTGGTCGAAGTCGGCGGTGCGGGCGATCCTGCTCAACCCCCGCTACACCGGCCGTCAGGTGTGGAACAAGCAGCGCAAGCAGGAAGAACTGCTCGACGTCGGGGACGTCACCCAGGGGCATGTGACCAAGCTGAAGTGGAACACGCACGATCAGTGGGTGTGGTCCGATGCGGTTGCGCATGAGCCGATCGTGGAGGTGGAGACGTTCGAGCGGGCGCAGGCGATGGTGTCGGCCTCGGGCCGCTCGGCCGGGGTGCGCAAGCCGCGCAGCAGCCCCCGCCCGTACGTCCTGCGAGGCCTGCTGTTCTGCGGGGTCTGCGAGCGCCGGATGGAAGGGACGTGGAACAACGCGCGCACCCACTATCGGTGCAAGTTCCCGGCCGAGTACGCGCTGGCCAACAAGATCGTCCATCCGCGGACGGTGTACGTCCGCGAGGATCACATTCTGGAGGAGCTGGATCCGTGGATCGGCCGGGTCTTCTCCCCGGAAAACCTTGAGCGGACGGTGCAGGGGCTGCTGGAGGCCCGTGACGGCGAACGCGACCGGCTCATCGTCGAGGGTGCCCGCAGGACGCTGAAGGAGTGTGATCAGCGGATGATCCGGTACCGGGCGACGCTGGACGCGGGCGGGGACCCGAACGAGGTCGGCACGTGGATGCGCGAGACCCGGGCCGAGCGGCTCCGCGCGGAGGCGCAGATCCAGAAGATCGAGAGGCGGAACGAGCTCGGCGAACGGCAGATCAAGGAGTTGATTCCGACGATGACCGGCATGGTCAAGATCCTCAAGCGGGCCGATCCCCATGACCGCAACGAGCTGTACAGCAAGATGGGCCTCCACCTCGTGTACGACCCCTCAGAGAGGGTTGTCACCGTCGAGGCGAGGCCCAGCATGTACCAGAGTGCGTGTCCGAGGGGAGAGGCGAACCAATTGCACACCCATTCACTGTTACTCGCCGCCTCCTGCTGGGGTTCAGGTGATGCTGATGTCTCCCAGTTTTTCGGTCGTGCGCCGTATCCAGTGTACGACCATCGCCAGCGTAGCCTTTTTGGCTGCTATTGCCGGGATGGTCTCGTTTCGCCACATGCGCGAGTTGTGCCTGCGGCATGGCGAAGACCAGTTGGCGGCGGTGCTTATCCCTCTTGCTGTCGATGGCACCATTGTGGTTGCGTCGATGTCCATCCTGCTGGCCAGCCGGTATGGGGCACGTGGCGGGGCGCTTGCCTGGGCGATGCTGGTCACTGGCAGCCTGGCCAGTCTTGGCGCCAACGTCGCTGTTGCGGAGCCCACCGTGGTCGGCCGGATCATCGCCGCTTGGCCGAGCGCAGCACTGATTGGGAGCTATGAGCTCTTGATGGCCCAGATTCGCCGCCTGTCCACGTATGTGGTGGATGACGGGCATTCTGTGGATGAAGATGCCGTGGACGGTATGTGCAGCGTTTCTCCAAGCGCGGACGATGAGCCGCGGCAGAGCGCCGGTCCATCCCACGTGAGTGGGCGCCTTGCCGGTGATCTTCAGCGGATGGCGTGGCATTGGGCTACGGCGAATCGCCGCTCTGATGGGGCCCTGCCAACGGGGAAGGAAATCGCTGAGAACTTTTCTCGCAGCCCCCGATGGGGGCGGTGGATAAAGAGGGCCGGGCTTGCGGGGGAACTAGAATGAGAAATCGATATAACAAAGATCGCCATCTCGTTTCCAGCGCCCGTTGCATGATGGAATCCCCCCAGGGGTGATCGGGAACACACCCGGGCCTGCACGTCCCGGGTGACCTCCTGGGTTGCGATCCCTCCAGGGATGATCGGGAACCCGCGCTCGGTCAGCTCCCACTCCGGTGGGACCCAGCGTTGCGATCCCTCCAGGGATGATCGGGAACCAGCAACCGCGGCGGGACCCGCGGTTGGTAGGGCGTTGCGATCCCTCCAGGGATGATCGGGAACCCGCCCACTCCCTCGCCTTCCAGCAGGTCGGCCGGGCCTTGTTGCGATCCCTCCAGGGATGATCGGGAACTCGTCACCAGCTCGGAGACGACGGTAGCCACGTCGTGTTGCGATCCCTCCAGGGATGATCGGGAACCTCGTGCCATTAGTACTCCAGCATCACTTTGTGATCTCTGGTGTGTAATGTGTCGCTCTTGTGATGGATCATGATGTCGCGACGTGGGTGGCGGGGTTGGATGACCTGTTCGCCCGGGTGGCGAGCCGGTTCGGGCGGCCGGAGCCACGGCGGCGGGCGCGGGCGTATGTGCGGGGGCTGCTGGCGCCGATCGAGGGCAAGAACGGATGGACGCTGGCCGAGGCTGCGGGTGAGAGCAATCCACTGGGAATGCAGCGGTTGTTGAACGCGGCCCGGTGGGACGCTGATGCGGTACGCGATGACCTGCGGGCTTACGCGGTCGAGCACCTGGGCGCGGGTGATGGCGTGCTGATCGTGGATGAGACCGGGTTCATCAAGAAGGGCGACAAGTCCGCCGGGGTCCAGCGCCAATACTCCGGCACTGCCGGCCGAATCGAGAACTGCCAGTTGGGGGTGTTCTTGGCGTACGCGACCAGCGCCGGGCGGACCCTGGTAGATCGGGAGTTGTATCTGCCCAAGTCATGGATCGCTGATCGCGATCGGTGCGCGGAGGCGGGCATCGGGGCCGAGGTGGACTTCGCCACCAAGCAGGTGCTGGCACGCCAGATGCTGACCCGGGCGATCGAGGCCGGAGTGCCGGCCGCGTGGGTGACCGCCGATGAGGCCTATGGCCAGGACCACAAGTTCCGCGTCTTTCTCGAGCAGCACCGCATCGGTTATGTGGTGGCGGTGCCGCGTAGCCAGGCGATCGGTACCGGTCTGGGCCCGCGGGCACGCGCCGAAAGCCTCCTCCAGGAGGCGCCCGCCTCCGCCTGGAAGCGCCTTTCGGCCGGCCAAGGTGCCAAGGGGCCGCGCCTGTATGACTGGGCGATGGCCACGCTGCCCATCATCCGCGAACCGGAAGAGGGGTATGAGCGGTGGGTCCTCATCCGCCGCAGCATCGCCCATCCCGATGAGGTGGCCTTCTACCTCGGCTTCGGCCCGGTCGGCACCACGATCGACGAACTGGTGAAGGTCGCAGGCAGCCGCTGGGCCATCGAGGAGTGTTTCCAGAGTGCCAAGACCGAGGTCGGCCTGGATCACTACCAAGTCCGCCGCTATGACGCCTGGTATCGGCACATCACCTTGGCCATGCTCGCCCACGCGTATCTCGCTGTGACTGCGGCAAACAACCGGCTGAAACGAGCCAGGACGGCCTTGTCCCCCTCTCGATGGGAGAGGTCCGGCGTCTACTGGCGTACATGATCACACACTCGCTCGATCTTGATCAAATCCACGCTTGGTCGGTCTGGCGCCGTCGTCACCAGTACACGGCCAAGATCAGTCACTACCGGCGAAGACAGCCATAGTCACAAAGTGATGCTGGAGTATTAGGCCGTGTTTCATAAGGCCTTAAGCCACTGGTTGATCGCGGCGATGATGACAACAGCCTCGTAGCGCACGGCGAGCTTGTCGTACCGGGTCGCCATACCGCGATTGCCCTTGAGCACGTTGATACCGCATTCCACGGCATGACGCAGCCGGTAGATCGCGGGGTCGAAGGCAGGCGGACGCCCACCCTTCGACCCCCGGGCCCTGCGGTGAGCGTCCTGGTCGGCCTTGCTCGGAATGCACGCCTTGATCCCTCGTCGGCGCAGATGAGCCCGGTTGGCCTTGCTGGTGTAGGCCTTGTCGGCCAGGACCCGGTCCGGCCGGGTCCGGGGACGGCCGCCACCGAGGCGGGCCACCCGGATCCTGCCCAGCACCGCGATGAACTGGGGACTGTCGCCCCGGTGCCCGGCGGTCACCACCGCGGCGAGCAGTTTGCGGCCCTGCTCACACGCCAGATGCGTCTTGGTGGTCAGCCCGCCGCGTGAGCGGCCCAGCCCGTGATCGGCCGGTTCGCCACCCACCCTCGCGGGCGGCTCCTTCTGCAGGTGACCATCCCGGCGTGCTCCGGCCGCGTGCTGGTGAGCCCGGACGATGGTGGAGTCCACGCTCACCGTCCAGCCGATCTTCCCCGCGGCGTCCGCGCACGCCTGCAACGCGGCCAGGATCTGCGCCCATTCCCCCGCCCGCTGCCAGCGGCGGAACAGGCCGTACACGGTGAACCAGTGGCCGTAGCAGGCCGGCACGTCCCGCCATGGTGCCCCGGTCCGGATCCGCCACCGGATTCCGTCGATCAACTGCCGCCTGCTCCACTTCGGCGGACGTCCCTTGCCCGATGCGACAGGCAGGTGCGGTTCCAGGGCCGCCCACTGCGCGTCGGTGAGGTCGTGCCGCCTCGTCACCACTACGCTGGCCACGAGGTCTCCGGTGTTTCGTTCTTCTTGGTCGTTGAACCAACTACCGGAGACCTCTTCTATTCACGATCATCGACACACCCAGCTCATCATGATCTTTTGAAACACGGCCTAGGAATGTCCTGAAGATCTTGACGGTCTGGCCAGGGAGAGTTTCGGGATTCAGACTCGGTTCATGATGGGTCGTCGGAGGGTTCCGGCCGGGCCTGAGGTGTGGGTCGTGTGCCGGGAGATGATCCCGGCCGGGAGCGTGTTCGCGTTCCTGGCCGAACACCGGGCGAGACTCTTCCCGCTGGAGACGTTCGCGGACATGTACGCGCCGGTCAACGGACGCCCGTCGGTGCCGCCGGGCCTGCTGGCCACGGTCGTGGTGCTGCAGGCGCTGCATGGACTGTCGGATGAGGAGGCAGTCGCGGCGCTGCGGTTCGATCTGCGGTGGAAGGCCGCTTGCGGGCTGGGCCTGTATGACCAGGGATTCGATCCGTCGCTGCTGACCTACTTCCGGCGTCGGCTGGCTCGCTCATCAGACCCGGATCGGATCTTTGCGGCCGTGCGCGCCGTGGTGGAGCAGACCGGCGTGCTGGCCGGCCGGGCGCGGCGGGCGCTGGATTCGGCGGTGCTGCTGGATGCGGTCGCCACCCAGGACACCATCACCCAACTGATCGCCGCGATCCGCCGGGTGACCCGCCAGGTGCCGGGCGCGAGCGCGCTGGTGGCGGCGCACTGTCACGCTCATGACTACACCGACCCGGGCAAGCCGAAGATCGTCTGGGACGACGAGGAAGCCAGGAACGCCCTGGTGAGCGGGCTGGTCGCCGACGCTCTCACCCTGCTCGATCAGCTCCGTGGCCAAGACCTGGACGAGGGCGCCGAGCAGGCGGTCGGCCTGCTGGCCCTCATCGCCGGTCAGGACGTCGAACCGGCCGTCGACTCCGATGGGACCGACGGACGCTGGCGGATCGCCCGCCGCACCGCACCCGATCGGATCGTCTCCACCGTCGACCCGCAGGCCCGCCACATCCACAAGACCCAGCAGCAGCGTGACGACGGCTACAAGGCCCACCTGGCCGTCGAGCCGGAGACCGGCCTGTTCACCGCCGTCGCCCTACGGCCCGGCGCCGGCGCCGCCTATCATGAGGCCGCCATCGCCCCCAGCCTGCTCGCTCACGAGCACGGGCCGCTGCACATCCTGGCCGATGCCGCCTACGCCGCTGCGGAGTTACGCGCCGCCCTCACCAAGGCCGGATACCGACTATTGATCAAACCACCCACGCTCAAGCCTGCCGTGATCGGCGGATTCACCCTGGACGACTTCGCCATCGACACCGCTGCCGGCACTGTCACCTGCCCCGCCGGTCACACTGTCCCCCTGGCCGCACCCGGCGGCCGCTACCAGCAACGCCGCGCCACCTTCACCGGCTTATGCACCGCATGCCCGCTGCGCGAACGCTGCACCACCGCCAAGACCGGCCGCGTGGTGACCATTCGCCCGCATCACGATCTGCAGACCGCCGCCCGTCATCAGGCCGCCACCGACCCTGCCTGGCAAGACGACTACCGACGCTGGCGGCCCATGGTCGAACGCGCCGTGGCCTGGCTGGTCGCCCGAGGCAACCGCCGCCTGCGTTACCGCGGCACCGCTGCCAACGACCGCTGGCTCCACCACCGCGCCGCCGCCCTCAACCTCCGCCGCCTCATCAACCTCGGACTCACCCACACCAGCGGCACCTGGACCCTCGCCCCGATCACCCCATAGCACGAGGGTGAGCCAGCTCACGCCCGACTCACCCATCAAGATCTTCAGGACATTCCTAGGGACAGCTCCGCTTCCGCTGCCGTTGCGATCCCTCCAGGGATGATCGGGAACACAGCAGCACGCTGGACATGGTGGCCAGGTCGGAGGGTTGCGATCCCTCCAGGGATGATCGGGAACCTGCCCCACAGGTCGCCCATCGACCCGCCGCCGCGTTGCGATCCCTCCAGGGATGATCGGGAACCGCTGACCCTGCTGCCGCCCGGCTGCCCGCGAGCGGAGTTGCGATCCCTCCAGGGATGATCGGGAACCAGGGGCTGACCTGGCTACGCAGCACCGGGCGGCGTTGCGATCCCTCCAGGGATGATCGGGAACCCGCTGCCGCGCGCAGCCGGTAGGCCACCTCCAGTTGCGATCCCTCCAGGGATGATCGGGAACGAGCGCGATGTACGCCTGCTCGGCGTCGGCTTCAGGTTGCGATCCCTCCAGGGATGATCGGGAACCCCTCGCCGCCGACCGGGAGCGGTCCCGCCAGAGGCGGTTGCGATCCCTCCAGGGATGATCGGGAACGACCTGTTCCACGACGCCATTCCAGACGAGTTCATCGTGTTGCGATCCCTCCAGGGATGATCGGGAACCGTCGTCGGGCTGCTGCTCCGCCAGCCGATCCGCGTTGCGATCCCTCCAGGGATGATCGGGAACGTGGGCACAGGCTTTGGATGATGCCCGGGCAGCGATGTTGCGATCCCTCCAGGGATGATCGGGAACGTGCCGCCAGGGGGAAACCCTGGGTCTGACATGGCGTTGCGATCCCTCCAGGGATGATCGGGAACCCGCCCGGGGTTCGTGTGGACGGGATCTTGCCGCGCGTTGCGATCCCTCCAGGGATGATCGGGAACCTCCTGGGCCCGCACGCCCATCCGCTCCGAGCGCACGTTGCGATCCCTCCAGGGATGATCGGGAACGTACCGACGCCGGTACCCGGCAGGACCTCGCCGCCGTTGCGATCCCTCCAGGGATGATCGGGAACCCGTTCTCCTGACCTCTCATGATCTTGTTCACACGTTGCGATCCCTCCAGGGATGATCGGGAACCCGAGGATAACGCCGCAGGTCACCGCCGCAGTAGAAGGACTTGGAACGGCGGATTTTGCAGCGGTTCGGCGGTAGTGCAGATACGCAGGTCACAAGGGGTGTGGTCACAGAATGGGGTCGGTGTTGCCGAGGGGTTGGCCGATGAGGTCGGTTTGGATGTGGTGAGGGCCTTGGGTGCGGTAGATCAGAACGCTGTCGTAGGTCGGGTCGATGTGCTGCTTGATCGCCGACAGTAGCTTGCGGTGCTGCGCGGCGGAAAGCTCCCCTTGGAAGACGCTGCGTTGTACCCAGTGCAGGTACTGGCGGCAGGTTCTGAGAATGCCCGGGTTGCGTTCGGCGAGGGTGTCATAGACGACGATGACGAACACGGTCACCACCAGGGGCGGAACGGCTTGTACGGGGTGTCCTCCAGGCACAGCCGCACGACTTTGAGGGCTTCCAGGTGGATCAGCTCCTCGTAGGACACTTTGCGGCGCAGGCTGCGATGGTGGACCGTGGTGGCGAGTTCGGTGCGGATGAGTTCGGAGACCTTCTTGCGCCCGTCTTTGCTGAGTGAGGCGTTGCCGACGTCGCTTTCGAAGTCGCTGGGCCGCAGGGACTTCTGGGCGGCGGCCCGCCGCAGGAGGCGTTCGGCGAACAGCGGCTTGAACGGCTCGGCGAGGTCGAGAGCGAGGGTGTTGCGGCGGCGGTCGGTGTCGGCGTGGAGGAAACCGAGGGCCGGGTGCAGGGGTGTGCAGCGCAGCGCGGTCAGTACCCGGGCGTAGACGATGGAATTGACGTAGCTGATGAACGCGTTGCCCGCGTTGGCGGGTGGGCGGCGGCTACGGCCCTCCAGGCGCAGCCATGGCGGAAGCAGGGTGTCCAGGACGGCCCAGGCGGTCCGGCGGAAGTTGCCTTCGGCGCCCATGAGCTGATCACTGGTGTGGCAGGTGGGCAGTTGTTCGGCAAGGCGGGAGAGCGGGGCGTCGAGCAGGTCGGTGTCCATAGCCCAGCGGATGTTGCTCGCGGTCGCGCTGATCAGGGCGCGTCCGAGCGTCAGCCGGACGTCGTTATCCCCGGTCAGGGCGGCCTGCCGGCGGAGTACATGGGCCGAGCTGGTGTCTTCGGGTGGGCCGATCGCGCCGGCGTAGTTGCCGTAGTGGTCCAGGATGTGGACGGTGACGCCGTGCCGGCTGAGCAGGGACACCGCTGAGGTGTTGATGTCAAGATGATCGAAGGCGATCAGGTCGCGGATGTCGGTGATCGGGATCCGGACCGGCGATTGGTCGGCCCGTTCGATTCGGACGCTGTTGTCCTCACGCCGGATCCGGCACGGCTGGGTGAGCCAGTACGTACGGGCGTGGGCGGTCACGATTCCCCCCAGCAGTAGTCGATATAGGAACAACCGCGACAGGACCGCCGTTCCAGACGCGGCGGGATGGCATCCTGGCCGATCACCTGCCGCGCCTGCCGTTCGGTTTCCTCGGCGCGGTCGCGGGCCGATGCGTCCCAGGCGACGGTGACGGTACGGCGGATGAGCGGGTAATGGACGACGCCGTGCCGCACGTTCACCCCTCGCCGGGACAGGAGCAGGCAGTAATGGCGGACCTGCGCCTCGTGTTGGGCGGAGGGAGCGCGCGATGATTTCGTCTCGTGGACGATGGCACCGGTGGTGACCCAGTCGATCTTCGCTTCGCCCAGATCGATATCGGCGCGGCGAGTGTAGGTGGTGTCATCGACGGCCTGGCCATGTGCGACGGTGTCGCTGCGCTGCTCGGGGCGGTAGCCGCGGATGTAGAGCCATAGCTGGCGCGGGCAGTGCAGAAGGTACTTGATGTGCACCCCGCCGATCGCCTCATCCTCCGGCCGGCTCATAGGACCGTTTCCGGTACGGCGGCGCGCTCGCTGGTCAGGGTCAGACCGCGCTCGGTGCTGTACGGGGCGTCCACCGCCCATAGGCGGATGCGGCCCTGTGGGTCGGGCCGGATGAGCTCCGCGCGCCCGGCGGCGCGCAGCGCGGCGAGCTGGCCGTAGCGGATCGGGATGAGCAGACCGGCCGCCAACAGTGGGTCCTCTTCGCTCATGGCCTGATATTCCTGCACGTCATCGGCCAGCAGGACATCAACGCTGTCGAAGGTCTCCTCCAAACGTTCGGCGAACTCGCTGCGATCGTCGAACGGATCGGTGAAGGTGAGGAAGTCGCGGTAGAACTCATCGCGGTGCCGCCGGGCTTCGGTTGACCAGTTCTGGCCCCAGGAGGTGGCGTAGGCGATCTGCAACCACGATTCGATGGTCTCTTCGGAGACCATGGGGCCGGGGGCGGTAGTGAGCGCGGTGCGGGCGGCGTCAAGTGCGGCCTGGTCGTAGGGGCGGGGACCGGTGGCGAGGTGGACGCGGAACTCGACGGGGCCCTCGGGGTGATGGCCCCTGCGGTTGATGCGTCCGGCTCGTTGCGCAATGGCCTCGATCGGGGCGATTTCGGTGACACCGCGGTCGAAGTCCAGGCACAGCGAGACCTCGACGGTTTGGGTGGCGACGACCAGCCCGCCGCTGCGCCTGGCGCTTTGTCCAGGTCGGCGTTCGGGGTGTTTGCTGAGAATGGTGCGTTCGATGGCGGCCCGGTCGATCCCGCGGAACCGTGAGTGCAGCAGAATCGCGTCGCGGTCGTTGTCGCTGGTGAGGGCGTCGTAGAGTTCCTGCGCCATGGCGACCGTGTTGGCGATGACCAGGACGCTGTGCCCCTCATCCAGCCACCCGTTGATGCGGGCCAGGCTGTCCGGGGAGTTGATCGGCTGCTCATCCAGGGCCAGGCGGTGCCGGTCGGGGGCGGTGCCGGTCGGTGCCCGGTGTACCTGGACGGACCCGAGGGTGTCGGCGACCAGATCGATCATGGGCTGGGCCAGGGTGGCGGAGAGCACGGCGACGCGGCTGCCGAGCTGGTTCCACAGGCGCATGCAGGCGCACAGCCGACCGAAGGTGGCGGGGTCGTAGGCGTGCAGCTCATCCAGCACCATCAGCGCGTTGGCCTGTTCCAGCAGAACACTGGAGTAGCGGGCACCCGCGATCGCGGCCCGGAGCAACTGGAACGGGGTGGCGACACGGACGCGCTGGGCGAACAGTCGCATGGCGCCGGCTCGCGCTCGGGCGCGGCGGGCATCGGCCGCCGTGGGCTCGCAGTCGTCGGCGACCGCGCGGGCCAGCAGGGTACGCGCGGCGGTGGCGTGCAGGACCCCGATGTCCGGCTGCGCGGCCGGTGCCTGAGAAGGCGCTGGCGGCGGGTCCAGGGTGGCGATGAAGCGGTCGCGGGCGGCGTCGATGGAGGCGCGGTACGGCAGCAGCCACATCAGACGGGGTCGCCCCGACATGTCGCCGAGCTGCGCCGATGCCCACGCCAGCCCGGCCTCCGTCTTGCCGCTGCCGGTCGGGGCCACCATGATGAGGTGCCCGCTGGTCGCCGCGGCCTGCCGCTGGTGCGGATAGGGAGCCGGGAGCCTGGTCAGGAAGTCGCCCGGGAGCGGCATGTGGGTCTGCAACGGTACGTGCGCGGAGCCGGAGTGGTCGGCCAGCGTGACCGCTCCTTGGAGGAGGACGGCGGTCAGGCCGTCGTCTTCGCTGACCGGATTGCCCCAGTCGGCGCGTAGCCGGGCGAAGGCGTCGCGTGCCAGCTCCCACAGGCGTCGCTGCTCATGGGGGATCGGTACGCCGAGCCGGTCGGCCAGCCACGCCAGAAACGCGCGGTGCCGGACGACGGGAACCTGAATGCGGGGCCGGCCCAGCACCGGCGCCGCATCGCGACCGAACTTACGCTCCCAATCGGCGATCGGCGGATACTTCGTCCGTAGGTCGCCGCCGCGGGTGGAGGTCAGCGGCCGGTGGTGGAAGGCGACACCGGCGGCGATCATTTTCTGGTCTTCGGGGTCCAGGTGCCGGGTGAGCAGATCGACGTAGGCCAGTGACAGCACCTCGTGCCGCTCACCCCATATCTCGCCACGGGGGCGGAGTTGCCGTTGGAAGCCTTCGGCGACCTTACCGGCGTCGTGAAGCAGCGCCGCCGTCCGCGCCCAGTCCCAAAACCGGGGACGGTCGGCCAGAACGCCGGGGGAGCCGATCCGGTCGGCGACCATGTCGGTCGCCTCGCGTACGGCGAGGCTGTGCTCGGTCAGCAGTTCGGGGCGGCCCAGCCCGGATCCACGCGCGGATTTGGCCAGGACCTGGCGCAACGCGGCGTCGGACGCCTCCTGCTCGGGCGACTTATCCGGCATCGCGGGCGCGGCCAGCCACACTGCCTGTTCCCCGTCGCGGTACGCGCCGACGACATCATGGACGCCCGCCGGCTCCGAACACCACAGGTAGCTGCGGTATTCGGTGTGGCCACGGTCGGGGGTGATCGCCTCGGCCAGCCGCAGCGTACCGGCCAGCGGCGCCTGGTGCCCGCCCGCCGGAGCCAGCGCGTGACCGACGTGAGCTCGCTCAGTCGGATACAGCGTGACCTGCTGGATCGAACGCACATGGACCAGATCCTGGGAGCGCCCCAGCCGCAGCCCCCACACCGGGCGGCGCAGTGCCGCCGCGATCCGGTCTGCCTCGGGTGCGGGAATCCAGACGGTGAGGTGCACCCCGACCAGGAAGGGGCGGTCGCGAATGGTCATACCGCCCTTGCCGGCGGCCACTCGCCCGGCCACGGCAGGGTTGGAGCCGTCGGCGGCGATGGGATGGTAGGTCTCGGCGTCGGTGCCCGACCCATCGACACGGACGGCCATGCCCAGCATCACCGGCTCGGCGCGACGGCCGGTGGCCGCGGCGAGCATGCCGCGTACTGTCGAAGGCGGCGGTACCGGAAGACAGCGGCTCACACCCGGGAACATGGGATCACGAAACGAGGCCGCTGGCGCGTACAGCTCGACTCTGACCGCTTCGATAGTGCTCATGCTCATCGGGCGGGGTCGTCGAACCAGGTGTCGTGCTGCCCGGTACGGATCTCTTCGGCGAGGCCGCGCAACATCGAGCGGGGATGATCGATGCTGAGGCCGCCATCATCGATGAGGTCGGCCAGGTCATGCTCCACCTCTTTGCGGGCACGCTCCAAAAAGCCCGGCCGCCAGCCCAGCCGTACCGGTGCTTCCCACTGCCCCTGCCAGGCCCGCAACTCCTCACGCAGGGCCGTGCCGCGGACCTGGAGGCCGCTCCCATCGGCGGCACCGTCGATCACGAAGCCCAGCGGATTCACGCCGCCCGCCATCGGCACCATGGCCACCAGCGCGGGCGTACGGTCCCCGTAGTGCAGCGCCTTCTTCGCACCGCCGGTCAGCTCCGCCAGCGCCTCCAGCAGCAGGGCCACCCGTTCCCGGCGCTCCGGCAGCGGCAACCGGATCGCGGGCTGCCCGCGGAATGTGATGGCTTCGGCGCCCATGCTCACCGCTTGTGCCACGTTCATCGCGGCGTCGGCCGACAGGTAGTTCGGGCGGCCTGCGCCGCCCTTGTCCGGCAGCGTGAACGTGCCGACCCGCGGCAGGTCGAGTAGGAACGGCGCGGCAAGATCGGCAGTGTAGAACTCGTGAGCGTGCAGCACCGGCTCGGGGATGCCGCGTGACATCACCCCGAAGTCCTCGGTCGGCCGGGCCGGCTCTACCGACATGAACGTCCCCACCATGAAAGGGGTGTCGCGCAGCGTGGTGGCCTCATCGGCGCTCTTGGCGCCCGCCTTCATGTATCCGAACAAGTCGTCATCGGCGAACCGGATCGGGTCGGCCGACGTATTCGCCTTCTGCGCCTTGCCCTGTGCCTTGCCCACTCGTTCGGTCGGCGAGGGGACCATCCCCATCGCCGTCATGGTCTCCCGCAGCCATCGCCGAAACGCCTGCGCCGACACGTACGGATACCACTGGCCACGCACGCGGGCCTTCTTCACGGGCGTGGTGGTCGTCTCTCCGCGCCCGTTATTGGGTGCTCCCGCGCTGACCGCCAGCACGATCTTGCCTGCCAGGTAGCTCATCAGGCGCTTTCCTCCCCTTCCTGGTCCAACTCGCCGTCCGCGTCGAACTTGATCTCTTCAGCCTGCTCCGCATCGTCCGACTCGTCGGAGCCGGCGGCGATCGGCACCTTTCTGTCCTGTAGCCCCTTGACGACGTCGAACCACAGCACGGTCCGCTCTCGCCACCCGCGTGAGCCGTCTGCCAGCAAGTCGCCCAGCACATCAGAATCCACCCGCTGGTCACGGCCGTCGAGGAGCAGGCGCGCGCTCGCCGTCAGTAGCAGTTTGTGCAGCTCATAGCCGCTGCCCGCGGCCCGCCGGTACTGATTCAGCCGGCCACGGTGCGCTTCCTGGGCGATCCAATCCGCCAGCAGATCCGCCACGGCCTTGAGCCGATCGGCGTTCATGTCGTACATCACCTCCACGTACAGCCGGCACAACGCCCGCCACCGCACCAGCGTGCGCGGCGAGATCGTCTCCACATCCTCCGAACGGCGCCACAGCTCCCTCGGCAGCCGATCGGCCTGCTCCCCGTCCCGGTCGAACAGCAGCCGCGCCGCCTCGCGCGCTCCTCCAGCCAGCACACGCCCTTGTTTGTCGCGGCGCGTCAGTGCCCGCTGTAGGTCGCGCCATCCGGCTGCGCAGTAGGGATCGGCGGCCGTCAACTGAAGGAACCGGGCGACCCCCGATCGTGTACCGGACACCCGCAGCCACGGTTCCTGGTTGTCGTTCTTGAACATCCACAGCGTCGCCGCCGCAGGCGCGTCGCCCGCATGCACACGCAGCGCCTCCAACGTCACGGCCTCCGGTCCCGCGATGGCGGGCAATCTGCCGAAGCCCAGTTGCCGGATCCGGCCCGCCCGACGTACGTTGCGGCGCACGAAGTCCCGCTCAACCTGTGGGCTGTCACAGGTGAGGACCGTTGCCGAGCCGGCCGTGAGCCACGCCCCGTACGGCAGCGCCCACATCGCCACCCGGCACCCCCGGCACACCGCCCAGCCCGCCATCCCCGGCGGCAGCGTGTTGACCGCCCGGATCGAGTCGAACATCGGCAGGGTCGCCTTGGCCCACAGCACTCGGCATGCCTGGCCACAGAACGTGCATCCGTACACCGGCCCGTCCACAGGATCGACGGCGAACAACTCCGCCACCTGCGTACGCAGCACCGCCGGATCCCGCTCCCGCCGAGCATGCGTCGGCTTGGCGTTCGGATACAGCGCGAACAACACCTTCCACCAGTCGTAGGCGCCACTGCCCGGCGCCGCGCACCCGGCCAGCACCGCATCGGCAACGATCCGCTCGGCCACCGCATCCAGCACTTCCGGGCTGACGTCCCCGACCTGCTCTTGCCCGGCCAATACCGTCACCGCCCATGCCCCGCAGCGCTGCAACGGGTGCTCGGTCAACCGCAGTGGCCCGGACACCTGCGAGATCGTGGCCACCCCTGGAGTGGTGCTCACCGGATCCACCCGAAGCCCTCCACGGTGGACAGCCCGAGCCCCCATTCATAGAGCGCGTCGAGCAGACGCGGCGCCGCCGCGATCCGAACCCGCGCCCGGGCGCCGATGCGAAACCCTTTCGCGACATGGAACCGGCGGCGAGGACCCGCATCCAGCACCTCTACCTCCGCCTCATTCGGCAGGCCGAGGTCATCTGCCTTATGCCGGACGTTATGCATCAATCGTTCGGCGAAATGCGGATCTTCAGGAAGAAGGTAGCGATTCTGATGTTTCACCAAAACAGGTGAAACCGTGTCGAAAACGCCCACTCCGCTTGAATGGTCGGCGACCGGGTCCAATTGCACCCCCTTCACCGACAGCACGACCGACCCCCACCGGATCTCCCGGCGCCCGGCCAGCGCCGCCAGCATGCACGCGGCGATCCGCGGCACCGGCGACCCCATCCAGACCACCCCATCGGGGGAGGTCGGATACACCCCCGCTTTATGTCGGGCACGAGGAAACAGGGGCGGAGACGTCCCTACCGGCCGCAGCGGGCTTCCCTGCCACCCTGTGTCGTGCAACTCCTTGGCGATCCCCGGATCTTGTTCCCGGATCAGGTCGTACACCACCGCCCGAGCCGACCCATGAACCTGCTCCCAGGCCATCACCGACTCACTCGCGGCCACATCAACCCGAAAACGCAACCGCCCCTCCCCAACATCGGCCAATAAGACTGGATCAGTCCTACCAGGCGCCCCCGACAATTTCCGGGTATCGCCAAGCCCGGCCCAAAGCGAGTCATGGACAATGGGGCGCGGGGGGCGATCAGGTTACTATCGCACAATTGGGGCGAATTGGCACTTATGTGTCGGGTAGGCGGCGAGTCGGGCGACGGAAGTGGCCCGCCCCGATCAACGATCGGAAGTCTGTGGATGGAGCCGACCGATACGCCGACCTCGAGGCATGTTCGCCTTAGACGGCGAGCCTTTAAGATCCCAGGTACGGGTCACTGATACCGATGCCGGGACCGTACTTTGATCAACGCTCTGACCAGCGCAGATGCACTACCGCCGGATCGCTGCAAAAACACGCTCGACGCGGGCCTGCTTCGCCATTCTGACCTGCGGCGTTATCCTCGGGTCACCGATCATCCCTGGAGGGATCGCAACCGATGCAGCACATGGACAGTCTCCACCCGATCACTGGGTCACCGATCATCCCTGGAGGGATCGCAACGCCGACTCTCGCGCTGACCCCCGGCCGTGAGTCGGCTGGTCACCGATCATCCCTGGAGGGATCGCAACGCGCACCTCACGCCGCGGCGATGGCCGAGCTGGGGTCACCGATCATCCCTGGGGAGAGGCGAACCAATTGCACACCCATTAACTGTTACCCGCCGCCTCCTACTGGGATTCAGGTGATGCCGATATCTCCCAGCTTTTCGGCCGCGCGCCGCATCCAGTGAGGTGATCTCAACGATTTAGAAGCGGACAACGAGCGATCCAGCGGAAGAAAGGTGCGGCCCGGATAGGCGCCGGACATATCACCAAACCCATAGAGAGGCGTGGAGCCCTCGGTAGAAGAAGGAATCACCACAAAACCGTCTTCACCCGGAAGGCTCCACGTGATTCACCATCGTGCCACGCTCGACGTCTCCCGTGAACTCGCTCAGCACACCGGGCGGCTGCTACACAGTTTGAATTCGTAGGGTCGGTCATGTCTTTGTCGAGGTATCGAGGGTGAGTCCGGTCTGGACCAGGCAGCCGGTGAGCAGATGGGGCCGGTACTGGATCTTCTTCAGCTTGCGTTTGACGATCCGGACGAGTCCAGGCAGGTCGGCGACGGCGAAGTGGGCCAGGGCCCCGGCGAAGTAGGGACCAGACGCCCTCGACGGGGTTCAGCTCGGGCGCATAGGCGGGTAACTGGACGATGCGCAACCAGTCGGCGTGCTCGGCGGCGAACTCGGCGAGCTGGCCGGCCAGGTGCACATTCAGGTTGTCCCAACACCACACCAGTGGCGCGCCCAACTGCTGGTGGGTGGCCACGATCAGGTCCCGGTAGTCGATCCAGGAGAACGACTTGGGTTCGCCCTTGCGGCTGTGGTAGATGTGCAGGCGGTAGAACAGATGCGGCCGCTCACCGTCCCGGTAGGCCACAACGCCAGCCATGTTCACCCGGCCCGAACCCTTGCCGCGCACCGTCACCACCGGACGGGCGCCGACCGGCGCCCAGGCGCGTCCCTTCGGCGGCCTCAGCCCCTGCCCGGCCTCGTCTTCGAAGCACAGGTAGGCGCCCAGGTCCGCCGCGGTGCTTTTACCACCGGCCACACCTGCTCCTTCCAGGCAGCGATGGCCTCCTCGTCCCGCTCCAGAGCCCGCCGCGCCGGAACCTGGACCGACCAGCCGTGGCGATGCAGCAGCTAGCCCACGCCCTCGATGGTGTAGCCGATATGGAACAGCCGCCCGATCAGCGTCTTGACCCGGGCCAGCGCCCAGCACTGGTTCTCGTCGTATCCCCAGGCCAGCGGGCCACGCCGAAGCTCGGCCTCCAGACGCTCCCACTGCCGGCCGACAGCTTCTCCTTCGACACCGGCCCCTTGGACAGCAGCACCTCGGCTCCGCCCTCGCGCCAGGCCCTGCGCCAGCGGGTCACCGACCGCTTGTGCACCCGTAACAGTGCGGCGACGGTCTTGGTCGACTCACCGGCCTCGAACCACTCGGCCGCTCGCAGCCGTACACACTCCCGCCGCTCCTGCTCTGCGGGCGTGTACCCGCCCCTTTGCCCGTACCGCATACCACGGTCGTACCGCACCGAGCGCCATCCGTCACGACCGGAAGACTCTACGCATTCAAGCTGTGTACGCACCGAACGCCTGCTCTGCCACACGCCCAAAGGCAGTCGCGCGCTGACCTGCTTCTGGCAGGCGGTACTGATACTTCGCCGGTTCCGCGGCGAGCGTGACATCCCCAAACTCGGCCGCGACCACGCCATCTCCCGGGCAACCGCCTACCGCTACATTCACGAGGGAACCCAGGCCCTCGCCGCACAAGCCCCGGACCTGCACCAAGCCCTGGACCGCGCCCGCGCCGACGGCCTGCCCTTTCTGATCCTGGACGGCATCGTCATCCCCGCCGACCGCTGCCGCGAGCAGGCCATGAGCGTAAGGCCGATCCATCGATCTGTGGTACCCGGAAAGGTCCGCGACCACGGTGGCAACGTTCAAGCCGTGTTCACCACCGCCGGAATGCCGGTATGGGTCTCCGACGTCGAACCCGGGTCGATGCACGATCTGGAGGCCGCCCGTATCCACGCCCTGCCCGCCCTCTACCCGCACGCGGCCCGTGACCTGCCGATCCTGGCCGACGCCGGATACGCGGCGGCCGGCATCGGGATCCGCACGCCGGTCAAGCACACCGGCGATGGCCGCCCGCTGAATGCGGGCACATATACCCGAAACGCCCTGCTCCGCGGCCTGCGCTGCCTGGGACGCGGATTCGCCCTGCTCACCCAGCGATGGCGCATTCTGCAGCGCATCACCGTAAGCCCGAGCAGAATCGGCGACATCATCAAAGCGGCACTTGTCCTCGCCCACCTTGAACACGGCATCTCCCGCAAAATTCGCTGAGATTACCTCAGTGCATGGCCTGGAACTGGGCCAAGGCCGACCGTAGCCCAGACGGAACTTTCCCGACGGGGAAAGAAGTCGCCGACAGCTTTTCTCGTAGCTCTCGATGGGGACGATGGATAAAGCGGGCTGGGCTGGCAGGTGAGCTTGAATGACAATCAGAAATATGAGATCACCGTCTGGTGTTCGCCTACCCTTTTATGTTGCATCCCTTCAGGGACAATCGGGAACGGGCTGCCGCCCGCACCTCGAGCGCTTGCAGCTCCGGGGGTTGCGACTCCTCTTCCGCGGAAGCAATCCTCATCTGACGCGCAACGGTACACTGGGACGCCATCTGCCCCTCCTTTCTTCCTCCTCTATCTGCCCTCTGCGATGACGTGCGCACCAATGTGGCAGGATCACCATGGTCCCGCACCAGGCGGTTTCCTCGTGGCCGGCTCGATCACACTGCGCCGCGCGCTGTTCACCGCCTGCCGGATCTCGCCCACGGTGTCCCGTACCCCTCGTGGCTGCCCGTGATCGCGGGAGAAACGGTCGAGGGTTTCGCGCAGCCTGGCCAGAGGCCGGCTCGAACCCACGGTCCCCAGCAGGGGCAGCAGATCGTCGGCGACGCGCTCCGCGTCGTGCCGGGCGCCCGCTTCGACGTACGCGTGCATCAGTACGCACAGGTACAGGAACCGGTCCCGGTACGCGCTCTCAGGGGCGGCTTCCAGCGCCCGCTGGATGGGATCGATCGCCGATCCCCATTCGCCGAGGCCGCCGAGCATCGCCCCGGTGGCGTGGGCGAGTCCTCGTTCGGATACCCACCACGCCCAATGCGGGTCTCGGACACCGACGCCCTCAGAAAGCCGTCCCCTGGTCGTGTCCAGTGCCCGTACGGCCTCGGTCCGCAGCCCCATTTGGGCGTACGCGCGCGCGATCCGGAGCGTGAACATCGCCGTCAGCCGTGGGGTGAGGCCGCCCCGGTCGAGGACCGGTCTGACCAATGCCAGGGAACGTTCGGGATGCCGCAGGTAGGTCGCCTGAAGGCTGAGATTGTGCACCACGAACAACTCCATGGACCGGTCACCCGCCCGGCGCGCCAGATCCAGCGCCCACCGGTTGACCCGTATGCTCAGCGCGTGCCGGTCGGCGTCGCATAGCAGCCAGCCGGTCACCTCGGCTAGTTCGGCCACCGCGGCCTGCACCTCGCGCCGTGCCCGTGGCCGCACCCCGCGGCGGCGCAGCTCCCGGCGCACCGCGGCCAGCGTACGCAGGGCGATCGTGGAGGTGTGGTCGCCACCGAAGCGCACGTCAAGAGCCACCAGGCGTTGCACCTGACGGCGCAGCCCGAAGGCGTGGTCTTCCCCTGCGAGGGAAAGATCTTCTTCGTCTGCGCCCGACACCCCATCTCGTGCCGATGACAGGAGAGCCCGGGGCACGGCCACTGTCATTGGCCACATCATGGACCACTCGCCCCCGCGGCCGACCGGGGAAACGCACCGGCTTTTCCACGGCGCGTTCGCACATATGCCTGGGAGACCATTGTCAGCCACCGGACCTGCTCACGGAGATTACCCTCTGGCGTCATAGCAGCTGTACTGATGGGCCCCGGCGCCATCGACTGCCTAGCCCTGGAGTACAAGGCCGCGCGCAGTTGAAGCGCCTCTATCGCGACCTGGAGTGCTTCTCCTTCAAGGCCGGAATCTCGTGCCTGGCGTTGAGCTTCCTTTGCTTCATGTTGATGGAGGAAGGGCCGTAGAGCGAGCCGACCGTCCTGGATCTCGATAACCCTTCGATAGAGGTGATATTCGATGTCGCGCCGGGGCCGTAATGAACCTGCTGGCGAGTACGGGGGCTCCTTGGCGATTGACGGCGTGGCCTTGTAGAGGACGGCCCACAATGGATAAAGTCGGCAGTAGGCGCGATAGTCGGCCATCCAATGGTGGATATGGGAAAGCCGTGGGCCCCACCGGGGGATGGTCCAGCCGACTAGCTCAAGTAGCGAGCCTAGATCGCCAACAAGCCACTGCAACTGGTCCCAGCGCGCCATGTCAGCGCCGTGCTGTACACCGATGACTTCTAGGTAGCGAGCTGCACAGTAAAGTAGAATGAAGGCGGCGCCGACGGCCACGATTCGCATACCACGGCGGAGCCAGGAGCGGCGCGCAATGCCCGAAAAACGGATTGACATGCGGATTGTGACGATCTGCCCAACTGCGACTACGGCTATATAAGCACATAGGTATGCGGCGTAGCGCGGATTCTGCATATTTAGTAAGCTTGCCGTCTCTGCATCGTATCGCCTGGTTGGAAGAGCGAGCAGGAACAAGGCAATCAGCGAGACTAGTGCTGCCCCGAAGCAGGCAACACGCCTTAGAGCTTTGCCTCTAGCAAGGCTTGGTGCGTATAGCCAATAAATTAGCACGACCTGTTGTGCAGCCGTTAGGATGACAACGATACAGTGTATTAGAATCGTTGTAATATTATTGTATCCGAATAGCCTCGCAAGGTGTGGCCAGACGAATTCCAGTCCTAGGAAGAAGCTGAGAAACGAGCACGCGAAGTAGACTAGAATAGCGATGGTCGCAACGTTGATGGAGGAGTGTACAAGTCGCGGCAGTGTGTATAATAGTGCTATTAATGCCCCGACCATGCAGCTTCCCTCAAGGAGAGTGTAGAGCACAGCGAATTGCTCATCTCAGGCTAGAAGTTCACCGGATTCCCAATAATGGCCAACCGTCTGCTCGATCCTGGCAAGAACCTCCTCGGCTTTCGAGGGTGCAGCGAGGGGCTGTGCGGGATTCTGCCGCCTGAGTGGGCTGACGCTCAGTGAGAGCAGATCTGCAAACATTTCTGCTTCGCGTTCCTGGACATTATCATATCCAGCTCGCCCGATCATGCCTTTGATCAGCTCGGGGTCGAGATCAGGGAGGAGGAGCTTAGATAGGCCGCTGCTCGTCCATAGACTACTGTGATGGCCAAAGAGTATATGCCCTATTTCATGCATGATGATGTGCTGTCGATGCAGCGACGAGATTAAGTGCTCGTGGAAAATATAGTCGGCCTCCCTCATGCGGACCCATACTGCGCTCGGGCCCCCGGAAACCGTAGTGATAGGGATTACGCATATACGGCGCCCACGTTGCCGCTCCAGGCGAGCATTAAAATCTTCGAGATCGAATGGTTCGGGGATGTCTAGAGTGTCGATCAGAGCGAAGCATCGTTCTTTAAGGCTTTGATCAGCCAAGCTTTTGACCTCCTCGTCAGGTGTGGATCCCACTTGGTGATCTCGGGCACTATCGTCCATCATTGCGGGGGCTGAGGAGTAGGCTCAGCTGTCGGCGGCTGGGTGGCGCGACGTTGTTCCATGCGAGCAGCACTTGTGATCATCTCGCTGATCATCCGCCTTCCCTCGGGGGACAGGTCTGCAAGGGTTCGTAGCGTCGCGTTGTCGACGCCCCCGTCTCGCATGACCGCAAGGAGTGCGAGCTGGCTCTCGATGCGTTCGGCCTCATCGCCGTCGTCAAAGTACCCGATCGGCACCTTAAAGAAGGTGGCGAGGGTCTTTAGGGTCTTCAGGGTGGGATTCGGTTGGCGATTTGTCCGCAACTTCCATATCGTGGAACGAGAGATGTCCTCACCTGTGACTCTGCGTAGGGCAGAGGCGACCTCTGCATCAGAGGCTGCGAGTGCGACATCGGGAGGCCACATGTGGTCTATCAGCCAGTTGATCTTGTCAGCCAAAGAGCCGAACGACTGTCCGAGTGACACGACATTCCTCCGTTGTCGAGGAGGCTGTCAATGGTAAAGGGCCACGCCAGCGGCTAGTGCCCCCCTCAACTCGATACTAGCATTGGCGAATGCTTGACATGGGCAGCCGGTTTGGGCTACTTCTGCATGTGCGACTTCAATCTACAGGGTGGATGGCGTATCGCCTATAATATCAGGAGCCGAGTGCTCCGGGCGCACGCGAATGGAGGTCGGGCCGGCCGGGCACTTCTCGCCGAAAGTCATTTTCGGCAAGCTCGTAACCCGAGTTGCTTCCGACCGTTATCCTGGTTGATGCTAATTGCTTCCTTGTGAGGTGCGCTACTCGATACTCTGGCCCCGCCGCATGTAATTAAGGGCTGCCGTCGGAGTAAAAGCCGAAATTTAGACGCTGATTGGTCTTGTGAGGTCATGAACGAGGTATCCCGAGCGCCCATCGACTTCTTGATTGAGCGGGTGTCGGTAGAAGCCGTTCCGATTAGCTCCTTGCGAAGCGATATGTCACCTCGCCTGGCGGGAACCGACGGCGCACACGCTCAGATGCTGGCGCAAACCGATCAACGGCTCCCCCCCATCCTGGTCCATCGGCCTACTATGCAAATCATCGATGGTATACACCGTGTGCAGGCCGCTCGCCTGCGCGGCGAGGCTGAGATAGACGTAAAATTTCACGACGGTGACGAGGCGGAAGCGTTTGTAGTCGCTGTTCGAGCGAATACTACCCACGGACTTCCCTTGACTCTGACTGATCGTACTGCAGCGGCTACCAAGATATTGGAGCTCTTCCCCGCATGGTCTGATCGTGCCATTGCACGAGCCGCTGGCCTGTCCGCTGGAACAGTGGGAGCAATAAGGAGGCGTGCGACTGTCGATTCTGCACACTCAAACATTCGCCTCAGTCGCGATGGCAGGAAGCGTCCGGTCACATCTGCAGAGGCGCGCCGCCGCGCAGGTGAACTCATCAACCGCAGCCCCAAAGCATCTCTACGGGAGATCGCGAAGTCCGCAGGCGTGTCAGCGGCAACTGTGCGTGATGTACGAATGCGGTTGGCCGAGGGGCGTGACCCGGTTCCGGAGAAGCAACTCCAAGCCGAACGCAGGGCGCAACTGTCCCGATCAGTTGAGCCATCTGAGCAGCCAGTAATAGAAAACAGGGAAGCACGAGGAGTCTACGCAATTCTCGAGCGCCTCAGAAAGGACCCCTCCCTGCGTAGCAGCGAAGCCGGACGAACCATGCTGAGGCTTCTCTCCGTACACGCCGAGGGGGCCGACAAGGTCGTGACCTCCATCGACGGACTACCTGCACACTGCACTCTCCCAATGCTTGAAATTATGCAAGCACTATCCCAGACCTGGGCGAGTATCGCGGACGATCTAAGACGACGCCTCAAAGCAGATCCAGAGCCCCTAAGGTAGAGATTTCGGCCCTTAAGCTTGATCTTTCTCGACCTTGAGCTGGTCGGCTGAGGTGTCTGGCTGAGCGTCGATCTTCTCGCTGCGCTGGCCTGGTGTCGTCGTCGTCACAAAGGCCAGCGCAGGACCTCCTCGGCCGAGCGATGCCGGGTAAGCACGAGAAGAGCGACCAGGCGACGGATCTCAGGCGTCGTCAAAGAGATGTGCCGCTCATCGCATGAGCGCTGGACGGCGGCAACGGCGGCCGGGAAGGCGAGCGCGAGCATGGCCGGCGCGATGTGCCGATACCACGCCCGCCAGTTGCGGGCCTGGTAGTGGTCCCGCCCGACCTGTCCCTTGGCCGTCTGGAAGACCTCTTCCACCGCCCACCGGATACCGGCGATCTTCACCAAGGCTGCCATCGGCTGCCGGATAGGCGCGTAGCAGCGGTAGAAGGCGAGTTCGCCGGTGGCCAGGTTCCGGCGGATTAGCAGTCAGCGGTATCCCGTGGTCTCCGATTCGTCGATGCGCGTCCACGCCCATGCGTACCAGCGCGGGCCCTTGGCGCCGAGCCTGGCGCAGTAGCGATGCCAGTGCCGATCGGCCACACCCGCGGCGATGTTGGCCGCGCTGCGATCGGCTCCGTTCAGGTTCATCCGCCCATTGCCCGCGATCGCCAGGACGTAGCCGATCCGGCGGTGTTGTGACCGTAGACCTCATCACCGCTCACCCACTGTGTCGTCAGTCCGGTGTCCAGCACATCAGCGATCATCTCGGCCGCCGAGGCGGGCTTGGTGGCGAATGTGACCTGTTCGGGCACCCCGGCCGCGTGGCACCGGCGAGGATCGGCGAGCCGAGTGCGCTCGGGTAGGTAGAGCCGCCGGTCCAGCAGCGCTCGTCCGCGTGGTGTGGCGTGGGCCAGGAACACGCCGACCTGACTGTTCTCGATCCGTCCTGTGGTGCCGGTGCATTCAGGGCCGAAGCGTTCTCGGCTGGTGAGCACATGCCGGCATGACGCGGCCGGGTAGCTGAGGGGGGTACCCCCAGGGGGAATGGCAAACGCGACCCCCGATGAGCATCGGTTATCTACGCCAGTCGATCAAGAATAGGGGCCGCGTCCGCGTGCCATCATCCCCGATCGACGTGCTCGCCCGCCACCTGGAGCACGTCACCCCCGCCGACCCGCCAACGGACCTGCCCGATATGCCCACCCTGGCCGAAATTCTGGACACGATCCCCGATCCACGCAGCCGCCGAGGACGCCGCTACCGGCTCGGCCCGCTCCCGGCACTGTCCCTGCTCGCCGTACTCGGCGGAGCGACCTCCCTGACCAAGATCACCCGGTTCATCGCCGGATACGATCTCGGTCTGCGCGCCCAGGCCGGCCTGCCCGGTACGACCGGCCGCATCCACCCTGGGACGCTCCTGGCCCGCCTGGACGGCGACGCCTTCGACACCGCCACCTGCACCTACCTGGCCTCGATCGCCGCCGGCCCCCTGCCCCCACCACACCGCACTGGACCGGGCACCGAGCCGAACTCACCGGCCTGGCCGTGGACGGCAAGACCCTGCGCGGCAGCCGCACCCCCGACGGCACCGTCCACCTGCTGTCCGCCACCCGCCACGACACCCAGACCGTCCTGGCCCAATGGCAGATCCAGGCCACCAGCAACGAGATCCCCGCGTTCATACCCCTGCTGACCGGCCTGGACCTATCCGGCATGGTCATCACCGCCGACGCCCTGCACACCCAGCACGCCCACGCCCGGCACATCGTCGAGAAGGGCGGCCACTACCTGTTCCTCGTCAAAGGCAACCAGCCCACCCTGCACCGCCGCCTCAATAACCTGCCCTGGCGCGAGGCGATCCTCAACGACTGCACCGACGAGACCGGGCACGTCCGCCGCGAAATCCGCCGGATGAAGATCTGCACCGCCCGCCCCGCTCTGCCCTTCCCCCACGCCGCCCAGGCCATCCAGATCAAACGCCGCCACACCGATCACCGCACCGGCAAGACCACCATCGTCACCGTCTAGGCCGTCACCAGCCTTCCACCCGGCCGGGCCGCCCACACCCGGCTCGCCGCGCTGATCCGCGGCCACTGGAGCATCGAAGCACTGCACCACATCCGCGACGTCACCTACCGCGAGGACGCCTCCCGCATCCGAACCGCCACAGCCCCCGCATCATGGCGAGCTTCCGGGAACCTGGCCATCGGCCTGGCCCTCTCGATCGACTGGGCCACCATCGCCGCCGCCACCGACCACTACCGCAGCCACCCAGCCGACGGCCTTCAGCTACTCGGTCTCACGACATGAGAACGCTTCAGCCTTGCCGGCGTATTGCCGCTGTACTCCGGCCGAGGCTTTGCCCTTCTTCACAAAGCCGGTCTCGTCCACGATCAGCACTTCGCCTTGGCCGAGTTGCTCGATGACGTAGCCGCGCAGGTCATCGCGTACGGCGGCCGGTGTCCCAGCGCGCGGTGCGCAGCAGGCGCTGCATCGCCTGGGGGCTGGTGAGCCCGGCGTGTTCGGCCAGGTTCCAGCAGTTCTTGCGTGCGAGGTCCGCCAGCAGTCCACGGACGTAGGCGGTGGCGGTATGACGTGGCTCGATGCAGGGACGAGTCCAGTGCCGATGAGGCAGCCGTTCAGCACGTCGTGCCAGTATTGAAGCCGTCGTAGGCCTCGCCGCACGTCGGCGATCAACTCCTGCGGGCCGGCGAGGTCGTGGTTGGCCAGGGTGGTACGCCGCAGTATCGACCAGATCCCCTCGGCCGGGTTGAGATCGGGCGCCTACGAAGGAAGCCGGTAGATCGTCAGCCAGTCCCGCTCGGCGACGTAGCGGCGCATCCCGGCGGCCAGATGGGTGTTCACGTTGTCCCACACCAGCACGATCGGACCACCGAGCTGCCGATGGGCGGCGGCGATCAGGTCGCGGTAGTAGGCCCAGGCGAAGCTCTTGCGTCCGTCGGGGCGGGGATCGGCGCACGGCCGATAGATCAACCGGGACCGCTCCCCAGGCTTGTAACAGACCAGCGCGGCCACCGGCGTAGTCGCGGGCCAGGCGGCGGCAGGCGGTCAGCCAGGCCAGTGTCCGCTCCACCACCCAGCGGCGGGCGATGACGTTGAACCCGGGCCGGTCCGCGGGCTTGCGCACGATCTCCAAGGTGGTACGCAGCCGATCGCGCGCCCAGTCGACCAGCCGCCCGGCGAACCCCTGGTTGGCGAACACATGCCGGATCGGGGTGGTCAGGTAGGCCGACAGCAGCGCGGTCTTGGCGCCGTCGCGCTCGGCCGGCTTGCGGCCAGCACCGCCACCGTGATCAGCAGGCCGGTGGTGTCGGTGACGATGAACCGCTTGCGCCCGTTGACCTTCTTCCCGGCGTCGTACCCGCGGGTGGGACGGCCCACCGCGTCGGCGCCTTTGACGCTTTGGGAGTCGATGACGGCGGCCGTTGGTTCATCGGCGCGGCCCTCCTGGCGGCGGGTCTTGACTCGCAGCTCGGTTAGGAGGGTCTCGGTTACGCCGGCGGCCTCCCATTGCTGGAAGTACCAGTACACGGTCTGCCAGGGGGCAGGTCGGTGGGCAGGCACCGCCACGGGCATCCGGAACGCACGACGTACAGGATGGCGTTGACGA
This sequence comes from Spongiactinospora rosea, assembly GCF_003315795.1. Lineage (GTDB taxonomy): Bacteria > Actinomycetota > Actinomycetes > Streptosporangiales > Streptosporangiaceae > Spongiactinospora > Spongiactinospora rosea. The sequence continues at coordinate 16,497 of NZ_QMEY01000037.1, read as the reverse complement.
TCCCCCGGCGCGGATGCTTTTCCGGCCGTCCGCCGGTGTTCGGTCCGGGCAGCAGCGGCTCGATCAGTTCCCACTGGGCGTCGGTGAGATCGGAGGGGTAGCGATCAGGGGACACCGGACCAGCTTGACGGCCCCAGATCCGGTGATCACGTCGCCACGCCGGACATGAACGATCTTCTCAAACACGCACTCAGGGAACACGGTCCGTCAGCTCCCCACGACACCACACTTTCAATGTCAGTAACCGACGAGTGCCTCGCCAGAACTGGCTTGACCTTGAAATACCTCAATGCTGGCCCGCTCGACATCACAAATCGGAGATCAGTATTAGGCGGCTGTGCGTCGTAGAAAACACGTACGGCCGGCACCGCCCTGTACACGCCACCTCGGCAACAGCTTTAAGAAGGGCCGGTGGCGCAGATGTGACTCACCCTGCAGGCCTGAGTCGAAGGGTTCGGAAAGCTACTTTCCGAGCGAATTGCCTGACTGAAAGTAATCGCTATCCGCTGGTTGACAGATGCTTTGCCGATGCTGAAAAATTCTGTTCGGCGCGCCAACAAGGATACGGCGCAAACATATTGCTCCACGCGGATCGGAACGTCCTCCGCAAATTATTGTGGAACCGACGATGAAGGTCCAAGAAAGCGACATGTGCGGGCGGCTCCGAGGCAATGGCTTCGCCCGCACATGTCACAAGACACGAAAGGAAGGATACATCATGGCTCGCAACCTATTGCGAGTGTTGCTGCCGGCGCTCGCCGCAGGCGCTATCGTCGCTGGTGGTGGCACTGCCGCCCTCGCCGATGGGCCGACCGAAGGGTCGGTGGTGCTGGACGCTCCGGGCGGCGGCGTGACCACCTTGGAAGTCAAGAACGTCGGCGGAGGTCAGTGGCACTACGGGACCTCTCTCACTGAAGGCTTCTCGAACTACTACCACGAGCGGAACTGCCATGGCTCGTCGGCGGTATCAGGTAGAAACTACGTCCAAGACTACGACGTCCCGCGGCTGCAGTGGTCGCGGGCGGGGGTGTGGCGGGACGGCAAGGCCACGATCGAAGCGTACTGGCGTAACACCTGCTGAGGGTCGGTAATACTGCTCGTATCTAAGTAGTACGCCGCAGGGGTGGCGGGAAAGCACCAGAGCCTTTCGCGTCACCCCTGCATATCCGATCAAGCAGAGCCGCAGTCTTCAAAGGAGCACCTTCCATGCGTCATTATGGTGTGAAGATCGTTTATGTGGCGATGCTGGTCGTCTCGGTGCTGCTGGCGTTCCTCGTGCTGGAGGATCTCGATACCGAGCCCACGCTGGGCGAGACGGCGACCGTTTGGGTCACCGAGACCCAGGGGGCGGCCAACATCAGCCAGACAGCGAAGATGGTCACCTCCTTCGCGCGGAAGCATCGCGTGTCGGTTGTGCGTGAGGTTCATGACTTCCATAATCCGGATCGTCTTCTGCATCTGTATATCGCGACGGGCGATGATGCCTCTGCCCCAGCGTCCTGGCTGAGGCAGGGATTCTCCGCGTTTGGGCGTAGCGTACGTACTGAAACCCACATGTTCCAGGAGATCGGCTTCCCTGATCCCCGGGGCATGTACCACGTGTACGGCCCTCACAGGGCGGTAGAGCAGCTGCGTACTGAATTTGCCATGCTCGGCCTCACGGGGAAAGTGGTCGAGCCCGCCGGGCTTGGCTGGCGAATTCAGCGGTTCGCGCAGCCACCACTGGGGCCCGTCTTCATCGTCATGACGCTGAGCGTGGCGCTGATGGCGGGCGCGAGCGTGGTGCTCAGCGCCAAAGGCTACGCGATACTGCGCCTGCACGGCTTTTCCTTCGTAGCAATGCTCCGGCGGGATCTGCGGCGGCTGGGCCTGTTCTGGGGCATGGCCGTCGGCGCCGTCGCGGTGGTCACGTTGATCTTTCTCGGTCTGTACAACGGGTTCACACGCCTAGGGCTATTTGCGTTGGTCGCGGGTGCTCTGGCGGGTACGCTCACAGTGCTTGCCCTGTTCGCCCACACCGGTGCGCTCGCCCTGGTCCTCCGTGGTCGCCTCCAGGGGGGCCTGAAGGGAGAGTTGGCTTCCGGCCCAGCACTGGTGGGCGCCTACCTGGTCCGTCTCACCGCCGCGCTGCTCGTCTTCGTCGTTGGCGGCATTGCCCTGACCGCCGGACACGATGTCGCGCGTCGGCAGCAGAGTCAGCCATTCTTCGCAGCACTCGGCGAGGCAACCTATATCAGCTTGACTGGGAGCCGAACGGCTGAGACTGGGCAGGAAATGGCGCGGCAGGTCGGACAGTGGCTGCGCCGAGCTGACCGGCGGGGGGAGATCATCGTTGCCTATCGGTGGCCGTTGGAATGGTTTGGCGGTCGAGGGGGAAGTATTCACGAGGGGGATCTACTGTTCGTCAACGATACCTTCCTGGCCAGACAGCCGATCTTGGACTCGTCTGGGAAACGATACCGCCCAGGTCTGGAGGGTCGGGTGCGGGTCATCGTGCCGAAGCGATTGCGCGCGTATGCGGACACAATCACCCAGAGCGTCCCGGAGTGGATCAGTCCTGAAGATAAAGGGAAGCGGGTGCGTCGGGCCGGAGTAGACCGAGTATGGGCCAAAGACGGCCAAACGGTTTTCGCATACAGCTCCGCGAACACGATGGAGGCGCTGGATCGTTCTTTGCTACGCGATCCAGTTCTAGTCGTTCTCCCCAATGGGACCCGCCTCGTGTCCGACGGCGGCTACACGGCGATGGCGACCAAAGAGGGCGTCATCTTCCTCGACCCCCGCGATGTGGTGGCTGCTCTAGAGCGCGAGGTGCCGCGTGAGCACATCAGCGAGATGAACCCGGTCGCGCAGCGAGCGGCCGAAGACTACGCCGAGGCCACGCACGTGTTGCGGCTGAGCCTACTCAGCCTAGCCGCCGCCGTGGCCGTGCTCTTTATTGCCGGGATGGGAGTGTGCGTGATCTATACGCGGAAGAACGCGCAGGCTGTGTTCGCTAAGTACATCAGCGGGTGGTCGTTTGTGCGTATTCATCGCCGGCTGCTTGCGCTGGACGCAGTGACTGCGGCCGGGCTGCTGGCCTGGGTTGGCTGGGGCATTTGGAGTAGGGTAGCGGCTTTGGAGGAGTTCGCAGCTTTAGGGGTGCCACCACCGCCCGGTCTGCCGGAAGTGGGCACGTGGCAGCTCGCTCCAGCAGCCGGAATTGCTTTGGTGGCCGCTATCCTCCTATTGGCCGTGCTCGGCATTGCCCACCGCCAGATCATCCAGAAGCACGCCGCCGACGTCTGAACCCTGAGGAGCTTAACCATGCTCGAGGTCAGGAACCTGTCCAAGTCCTTCGGTCGACGCACACTGTGGTCCGGCCTTAACCTGACCATCAACGGCGGTGAAATGCTGGCCGTGACCGGTCCTAGCGGGGCGGGCAAGTCCACCTTCCTTAATTGCATCGGCCTCCTCGAATCACCAACAAGCGGGCAGATTCTGTACGAAGGCGGGGACATCACTCGATTCAGCAGGAGAGCAAGATGTCGCTTCCGTCGCGATGTTCTCGGCTATCTCTTCCAAAGCTACGCGCTGATCGAGAGCGCTACGGTGGCCGACAACCTTGAGATCGCGGTCAGGAACCGGAGGGATCGAGGCTCCCGCTGTCGTGAGGCACTGGAACGAGTGGGTCTGACCGGGCGAGAGAAGGAAAAGATCCACCACCTTAGCGGTGGTGAACAACAACGTGTCGCCCTAGCCCGCGTGCTGGCCAAACGGCCCGCCCTCATCCTCGCCGACGAACCGACCGGTGCGCTCGACAAGGACAACGCTGCCGTGGTTATCGACACACTTCGAGAGATGAGTGATGCTGGATGCGTAGTGATAGTGGCCACGCATAGTGACTACATTTGTGGCCGATGCGACGCCATCTTTACCGTCGGCTCGACTGAACCTGAACAGGTCGCCCAGAGTGGAATAAAAGGTATATAAACAGAGGTCCGCGCCATCGCGGTATAGTGTAATACTATATATTACTTATCAAGAGCTGGAAGTGGAATGCTCGGCGCGCCAGGGCACGCAGGCGGTGACCACGGAAACCCCGGCCGCACTTTTAGATTCCCGCAACCTTGCAGGACCCTGCACTTCAAATCTACATCGCAACCAAAGGTAAGCGTGAAACTGCTTCATCGGGCCGGATGGATCGCCCTGACTAAGCTGGGGCTGGCACTGAACTTTTAAGGGAGCGCTTTAACCAGGTCAGGCTGTCCTCATCGGTCCCGGAGGGGGCCGGCGCCCTGGCAGGACGCTTGGTCAGGCAGGGCAATGCCTTAAATATCGCCGCTGGCTGGGGAAGTTCAAGTCTATAATGGGGCCATCTACCGGGGCATCGTCCAGTACTACTGCTGGTCGGCAGCATGAGCCCCTCACCCAATCCGGTGATCGTTTCTGGTCACAGCACTAGGTGTCGAAGATGGCGGCCAGATTCAAGGCCATGGCCAACAAGCGGCGCAAAAGCCTCGTGGTCTGCACTGCCTGCCATGACCACATCCACACGGGGCAGCCAGTCTTACCGCTCACGCAGTAATCATTGGAGAGCCGGATGATCGGGAAACCATCACGTCCGGTTCGGCGGAGGCCGCGCGGAAAAGGATCAGCTCTACGCTGACAGCTCGTCGCGCGGCCGTCCCATTGGCCCGGCTGACCGCCCGCCGCCGCCTGGCCCGCGACTATGAACGCGATCCCGCCGTCTCCGAGGCGCTCATCCGCAGCGCCGCCATCGCCGGTATGACCCGCCGCCTCACCCGAGGCGGACCTGCACGGCGGCAACCCCGATACGTCTGTCCCTGAACCACGAAAACGATCTTTTCAAGCACGCACTGAGTTTCAGTCGATCCGGTGGTGTTCGGAGTGGACGAGGGCGAGGAGGCCGATCCGACTTGGGCTGAGCGTGCTGTGTTGCAGGGCGGTCCAGCACCCGGTGAGGAGCGCGAAGCCGCGTTCACCGCGGCTGCGGAGCACGCGTTATAAGGCGTTACGGGTGCGGTTGCCCGAGCCGAGGACGTTGCCGCCAGCGGACTGCCGGAACGGCACCATAATGCCTTGCCTGCACCTTAATAACCGGGGTCGACCAGGACGGGCAAGGGCTTGGCGTGGGGGTAGGGGACGAGCAGGATATGGCGATGGGCGGCTTGCAGGTCGCTGATGCCGTCGGGTTCGACATCGCTGATCCAGAGGGGAAGGCTGCCGAGTTCGAAAGTGGCTGGACGTTGCTGCCGAAGTCGCCGATCTTGCCGGATTTCCAGGCGCCGACGGTTTCGCCTTTCGCACTGGTGGTTTGATGCGACAACGGTCGGTGGCGAAGATCTTGCCGTCGAGGACCAGGTGAAGCGTGCCTAACGGTCGTGCGTTCCAGGGGTTGGTGGAGTCCGGGGGCCCGGACAGCGAGAGCGTCGATCGCCTTGTGCAGGTAGCGGCAGGGGGTGGCCTGGGACAGGCCGAAGGCGATGCAGTTGGAAGCGCCGGTCTTGTTTGGGTGTTCCGCCCGCGCGTTGCCGGCGATCTGCACAAATGTGCAGCGAGGCTTCAATAATAGCGAAAGCGGATCATGACGCGACCTATCAATAGGGGCGCCAATTGGCATCAAGGGTGACAATGAATGCTTTATCGACTAAACTTATGCTTGTCGTCCTATAGGGGCGACGTGGGCATGCCTACCCCCCCAAAGGTGATCAATACTGCCCATCAACCACGAAAGGAAGTGTTGTGCTAATTACCAGACAGATTTTTCTTGCTGCCGCCGGATTGGCGGCGGTCGGTGCCCTCTTCACGGCGGGAGCTGGTGCGGCGGTCGCTGAACCCGCTCCTACACCTGGCCCGGTCTCGTTTCACTCGAGGCCCGACTTCAATACCTTTGGTATCGTGCACGTGGGTGGCGGTATCTGGGACTCCGGCATTGACTCCAGTAAGGTATGGTCCAACTACTTCCATGGCGGCAAATGCCATGGCTCATTCGCGCGGGGCAGGACCTTCGTGCGCGACTGGAATGTCCCGGCGGGTCAGTGGTCGAAAGCTTCGGCTGAAATGAGTGTGAGCGAGGCAAACGAGGTGGCCTGGGCGAACAGCTGCTGATTCGCCGAAGCTGACTTTCAGTATAATCATGCACGACTGCATTCCCGGGAGGTGTAGCATGCTTTCGCTCGCCTTCCGGGAGTGTACCTAGGATCATGTCCTAGATTGACAAGGTTCAAGCAATGGCGGGTGGCGATCGCGCATTCGAGGCCATGCGAATACTGATTTCCAATTCGTGGTGTCGAGCGTGTCGGTATTGAGGTCTTTCAAGGCCGAGCCGGTTCCCGGGAGCCCTCTCGATCAGGTACCGCCAGCACTGAGTGTATCTGCTGTCGAGCGGTCTCGTAGTTCTGGAGCATCGCGATGGCCTTGCATGGGCAGTCGGCCTCGCCCGGATAGCAAGGGTGAATCGTCCCGACTCTGATGGAGACCTCAACGGTTGATTGCTTTAGGTTTGCTGGGCTGGCGTTGAGTGCAGCAGGGGGCACCGTACTCGTCCGGCGCCAGATGGCCGATCGCTGAGTGCAGGCAAGTAGAGTTAAACGAGGCCAGCCCTCTGGCAGTGGCCAGTTCGGCAACGGTCAGGCTCCGCCAGAGGACCTCGCGGTTTAATCAGTTCGGTCTTGTACAAGCCGATCTGGGTTTCCATCAGGGCGTTGTCGAGCGCGTTGCCGACGGTGCGATGGAGGCGTCGATCTCGGTTGCCGTCAGATGCGAGGCCTATCCAGTGACCGGCTCCGGACCTCAACCCGGCCGTGGGGATCTGGTCGATCCTGCGGCGTACGAGCCTGGCCAACCGCGACTTCGCCGGCCCGCAGGTGTCGGTGTACGACTTCCAGTACAGAGGCAGGTACAAGTAAACGTGCAGAGGGGCGCAGGCGCGTCGCCCAGTTGGCCGGCTGAGGATCGGAGAGCCTGCCAGGAGGTGTCGATCACCCTGGAGGTGAGCGATGATGCAGGAAGCGGAGCGGTGGCTTGAACTGCGCCGATTCCGCGCGCTGCGGGACGCCGGGGCCACGATCTCCGAAATCGCCCGGGAGACAGGGCTGAACTGGCGGACGGTCAAGAAGTACCTGCAGGAAGATGGGTCCCGCCGCGCCGCCGGTGGCGGCCGCTCGACCAGGCCGGAGCAATCAGGTGATCCCTCCCTACGCGCCGATATCGATGCCTGGCTGCGAGCGGATATCCTGCTGAAGGGCACTGTGATCCACGAGCGGCTGGTCGAGGAGTACGGGTTCGCCGGCCATTGCCAGCGGGTCAAGTTCTACCTGCAGCAAGCCCGGCCGCGGATCGCTTTGGAGTTGGGCTACACCACCAGCGAACTGGCTCGGCTGCACCGCCGGTTCGAGGTGGTACCCGGCGCGCAGGCCCAGGTGGACTGGGGTGATGAGGGTGGCATCCTCACGCACATGGGCACCACCAAGGTCTACTCCTTCCACATGGTGCTGTCGTATTCGCGGGATCCGTTCTGCTGCTTCACCACCAGCATGGACCTGGCTACTTTCTGGGCCTGTCACCGTCGCGCGTTTTCACCCATTTCGGCGGCGTGCCCGGCTCGATCGTCTACGACCGCACCAAGACTGTCATCCGGCGGCACGTCGCCCCCGGCCAAGCTGTGCCGCTGCATCCGGAGGCGGTGGCGTTCGCCGGGCACTACGACTTCGACATCGACGTGCTGGCCGCCTACCGGCCCACCGGCGAAGGACGGGTCGAGCGGCAGGTCACCATCGTGCACGACCATGTCCTCGCCGGGCGCTCTTTCTCCTCTCGGCCCGAGCTGGATGAGGCGTTCTTGGCCTGGGTACCGCTGCGGCGACGCCGTACTCACGGCACCCACGGGGAGGTGATCGGCGTCCGCGCCGCCCGCGATCACGCGGCGCTCAAGCCGCTGCCCGCCCGCCCCTACCACATGGTCAACCGGCACCTGCGGCACGTTGGCAAGGGCTGCTTGGTCGCCTTTGAGGCCAATCTCTACTCGGTGCCCGCGCGCAAGGTGTTCCACCGCCAGCTGATCGAGGTACGCGCCTCGGCGGCCACCATCAGCCTGCACGCCACCGTCCCTGACGGCCAAGGCGTCACCTTGCTGGCCATCCACCCTCGCGCGGTCGGCCGCGGCGCCCGCGTCGTCGTCCCCGCGCACTGGGACGGCCTGCCCGACGGATACACCCGGGCAACGACCACCAGCCACGAAGACAGCCCGGCCGCCCAGGCCGGCGAACCAGGTAAGCCCGACACCGCGCTGCGGTTCCGCTGGCCCGCGCCGACGCAGTCTGGGTGACCGTCGGACGACGCCCCTTGTCGGTTTATGACGAGATCACCGGCACCGGCCCGTCCACCACACCTACCACCGCGAGTTGAAGGACACGATCGTGAGTGAGCTGGTCACCACCCGCATCCGCGCCACCGCCATCAAGCTCGGACTGCCGCACCTGGCCGATGCCCTGTCCGCGCACCTGTCACGCGCCGTCGCCGCGCAGATGGGCTACCTGGACTTCCTGGACCTGCTGCTGGAAGAAGAACTCGCCGTCCGCGAGGAACGCCGCCTGCGACATGCGCTGCGCATCTCCAAGATGCCCCATCACAAGACCCTCGACGGATACGACTTCTTCTACCAGCCTGAACTCGACCCCCGACGCGTCCGCGACCTGGCCACGCTCGCCTTCGTCGAGGCCAAGGCCAACGCCGCCCTGCTCGGCCCACCCGGAGTCGGCAAGACCCATATCGCCGTCGCGTTCGCAGTCGCCGCCTGCCGCGCCGGGTTCACCATCTACTTCACTACCCTGGACGACATGGTCCGCCAGCTCAAAGCCGCCAACGCGATCGGCCGGCTGGCCGGCAAGCTCCGCACTTACCTGCGCCCCCACATCCTGGTACTGGACGAGGTCGGCTACCTGCCCCTGGATCGCGACGAGGGCAACCTGGTCTTCCAGATGATCTCCAAGCGCTACGAGAAGGGCTCGATCATTCTGACCTCTAACAAGGCCTTCAGTGAATGGGGCCAAGTTTTCGGCGATGAGGTCTTGGCCACCGCGATCTTGGACCGGCTGCTCCACCACTGCGAGGTCATCGCGATCAACGGACCCAGCTACCGGCTCAAGAACCGGCTGGCCGCCGTCGAGACCCATGTCGCCGTGGCCGGTTGACTGGCATGACGACGCCGTCCAACACCCCGGTCTCGTGTTGCACGCCGCAGATCGGCATGCATCCTGTCGAGCGAGCCGCGCTCGCACGACTCCTGCTCAGGTGATCGCTCTCTGATATGCAGATCATTCTGCACGTTTAGTCGTACTCGCCTCTGCACACCAATGAGTACGCCGACTGCAAGAGTTGATCGCCGCCGTGCGGCGGGGCTTACGACGGCTTCAATACCGCCACGACGTGCTGAACGGCTGCCTCGTCGGCACTGGACTCGTCCCTGCCCCGTTATGACGACACCACGCATTTAACCTCAGTAGCAGGGGATTGTGTGACCCTGGTAACACGAATGAGAGGCCACTTCGGTGGCGTGCACAGATCTCTTGGAATATTTTGGCCGGTAGCCTTCCGTGCAGGAGTCGTGACATCGCTCCAAGCTAAAAGCTCGGACCATTTTCAAGCGTGGAAATTTAGCCCTCTATCGATTAGGCTGTTGATTGCCAGCAAACGGGGCGATGGGGGACACCCCCCTTAAGTCCTGATCCGTGCTATTCATCGGTCATAAAAGGGAGGATCATGGAAGCCTTCAGGTTAATTCTCCTCATGGGGACAGGTGTGGCTGCGGCCAGTGCTATCTTTGCGGTAGGAGCTGGCGCAGCGGTCGCCGAGCCCGCTCCCGCCCCCACTTCCGGCTCCGCTTTGCTTGACTCGCAGGCAGATGCCAGGACGCTCGAGATCGAGCAGGTCGGCGGCGGTACATGGAGTTACGGCGTCAACTCCCGAGATGCGTGGTCGAACTACTACCACGGAGCCCTTTGCCACGGCTCCTCGGTACAAGGCACGATTTACATGCGCGACTGGAACGTCGCAGCGGGATACTGGTCTGAAGCGATCGCTCCTAGCAAGCCAGTCGGAAATAAGGCCTACTGGCGGAACACCTGCTGAGCGTCAGCCATAACCATCGGCACGCGCTATTTTAGAAAGTAAGCTGTCGGGGGCAGGCGTGAAACGCTTGCCCCTCGACGGGCAGTCGGATCGAGCCTTGGTGTGACAAGCCCCACCGAGTGGCGGATGATGGGCGATCGATGCTGCATCGCGGAACTAAATTTGTACACGCGGCAATTCTGGCGCTCGCGGGTGTGCTGGCCTTCTTTGGAGTGAAGAATGCTGAGGAGTGGGGGGTACTTGGCCAATCGGCTACTGTCTGGGTGACCGATGCTGCGAATGTTCAGGGATACCAAGTCAGCAATACGGTGATAGCGATTGCGCGCGCTCACGGGGTCGCTGTGGCGCGCGAGATCCCAGATCTCTTACATCCCGAGTCTCGGCGCCATCTCTATCTCATGCCAGGCGATCCGGAATCGTCGCCGGCATTTCTAGCAGAGGGTTTTCCATCGTTCAGTCGCGACATGCGGACGGATGTTCATCCAATTGACGAGATCGCCAATCGAGACCCACGGGGCTTTTACTATGTCTTCGGTTCGCCGCAGGAAGCGCTAGTACTTCATGACGCGTTCACGAGTCTCGGCCTCACTAGTAAGGTGGCCCTGAGCCCTGGTTTATTCCAGATCATCAAATACGTTGGGAGCGGCGTACTGTCGCAGGCATTCCTTGCTATTTTGCTGGCCGCTGTGGTTACGATCGGATCGTGCGTGTTGCTGAATGCCCGATCGTACGGGGTGCTACGCCTGCACGGGATAAGCTTCTTTGGAATATTTGCACGTGACATCCGGAAGCTCTTGATGTTCTGGCTTGTCGCCGCAGGGTTAGTAGTGGCGACGGCCCTCACGTTCCTATGGATCTATAACGGACTTGAACGGCTCAGCCTATTTGCCCTGATAGCCTGTGGAATCTGGCTTTCACTCGCCCTGCCGGCAATCGCCGCGCATGCGATAGCGCTGAAGCTGACTTTCCGTACTTCCATCGTTCGTGCCGTCAAAGGTGAATTGGCCGTCCGATGGGCAATGGCCTGCGGCTACATGGTGAGGTTACCCGCTGTGCTGCTGACGCTTTCCGTTGGCCTGAGCTGCGTCCACGCAGGGCAAGAGGTCCTCAATCGTGCGGCCGACCGTAGGGTGTTTGCCCAGCTCGGGAATGCCGTCACAGTCAAGCTCAGCGGGAGCTTCGCTCGCGAGGCGGAAGGTGAGATCACCACGGCGGTGGGGCGTTGGGTCCGTCGAGCCGACAAGGCAGGGCAGATCATTTTGGTACATCCTTCCCTGATCCACCAGAGGGTTCCCCAGGCCAGGTCCGCCTTGATCGTTAACCAAACCTTCATCGCTAAGCAGGGCGTCATGAATCCCACGGGCCATCTCTACCAACTGCGGCCGCAAGGCAAAGAGAATCTACAACTCATTGTGCCGCAGGCCCTAGCGTCTCATACATCCTCGATACTCGCGGCGGTGCGGGAGGAATTGAGTGCCACAGACAAGGCAGGGGCACGGATCGAGGCCGAGACGCTGCCAGCGAAGACCGGCCAGATGGTGTTCACCTACGGTGCGACTCGAAGCATTGGGCAGGGCAGCTCCGTAGTGGAGGATCCCGTACTAGTGGTAGTTCCTAACGGCTCAACCATCGTGTCCGACGGTGCGTACACCGCATCGGTAACCCATGACGAGGTCATCTTTACAGACCCGCAGGATGTGCTCCATGAGCTGAACGACCCCCAGCTACGCGGAGTGGTGTTGGCACTAAGCCCGGTTGCCGAGAAGTCTGCCGTTGAGTACCGAAGAGTGATCCTTGAACTCCGTCTCAGCGCTGTCACTCTAGCTTTGGCATTGGCAGTGCTTTTTATGGCCGCCATCGGGGTCAGCATCGTCCACACCCGCAAGAATGCGCAGGCCGTGTTCGTCAAGCACATCAGCGGGTGGCGGTTCCTTGCTATCTATCGCGTGATGTTCGGCGCCGAGCTACTTTTGCTCACGCTCCCCTTGATATGGACCACCTGGCAGAAGTGGGACGTCAGCCACCAAGTGGCCGCATACACGGCGGCGGGCCTGCCGCCTCCGCCGCGTCTTCAAGCCCCCGAAGTATGGGAGACTCTCCTTGCTGCAGAAGTGGCGGGAACTGGATTACTCATGATATTCACCGCACTGGCAGTCTTTCATCGTCGAATTGTTCATGAAGGGGCGGCGGTGGCCTGATGCGACGTTATTGATCAACGCGATAGATGGAGCAGGTGGCGGGCTGGCCGCCGAGCGTCGGGCCTTCCGCGAGCGATTACGGATCCAGGCCGCCGAACGATTCACTCGGGGGGCGACAACAAGGACATCGTCACAGGCACGAGTCTAAATCCTCACGGACCTTCTTGATCAGCGGATGATCGCCGCTCAGCACCCGCTCGCAGTCAGTGACCGTCTCCTCGAACAGGGGGATCGCCCGGCCCACATCCCCCGCCTTCTGATAGGCGCAGGCCAGGTAGCGGTAGTCCGTTGAATCAAGGTGGGTGGTAGAGGTCTATGCCTTGGCCTGCGTGAACGGCGTCGAGAAGGGCTTGTAACTCAGAGGGTAGGGGCGCTTGCGACCATGCTTTCCACCAGCGTGTGAGCGCGATAGAAGGGGTCAGCCAGCTGTGGAGGTTGCGCAGGGTGTGGGGCCAGCTGGGTGTGGGTGGTGCCGATGGGCCGGTTTGCGGTGGCTGGGATGTCGGGCGGCTGCCCCCTCTCAAGGTTGGGGTCCGGATCAGGGCGGGGTGGGGAAGCCAGTTCGGGCGGGTCGGTGAACCGGTTTGCCCAGCAGAAGGTGAACGCGCACAAGACCAGGGTTTGGTGACGGCGGATGGCCAGATCGGAGCGGACCTGGAAGTCGGCCCAGTCCAACTCGTCCTTGACCTGCTTGTAGCCCTGTTCGACCCAGTGCCGCAATCCATAGAGGCGTACCAGCTCTGCCAGGTCGGCGGGCAAGTGCGCAGACTCGGACACGCGTGGCCCTCCGGGGCGGGGCAGGTTGGTGGCCAGATACCAAGTGGCCTTGTCCGGCAGGGTGGCCGGGTCGAGAGTGGCGGTCACCAGCCGGGTGGTCCCATCAGGTCCCCAGAACCCCAGGCTCGCCTCGGCCGCCCACCAGGTCTCGACATGCCCATCGCGGAAACGCCGCTGCACCGGCCGTCCAGCCGCCGGGTGCCTGCGGCCCGTCCCAGGCAAGCATGGCGGCGGCGTCGCGGGGTGTGTGGGCATCGGTGCCATAAGCCCACGTGCCGCGCTTCGGGCGCACCGCCATCACCCAGCCCAAGCCCACCGTACGCAGCTCACCACGGAAATCGTCAAGGTCACCATAGGCGCAGTCGGCCGGTACGGCGCGAAAGGCCATCCCCGCCGTGACGGCACGCCCTGCCAGTTCCACGGCGATCTGCCACTTGGTGCGGAAGACCGTATCGTTCTTTCCCCCCGCGCGAAGTGGCGAGCCGGCGTGCAGGGCCGGGCATGCAACGGACAGTAGATCCGCTCATCGGCACAGCGTGGTCACCGTGACGATGCCGCTGTCGGTCTTGCCATACCGGCCCAGCCATTGGCGGCCCACATGCGCCGTGGCGGTGCCGTCTTTGCGGTCTCCACTGTCATCGATCACCAGCACTCCGCCAGCGTGCGGCGCGGTCGCACGCTGGTCCCGCAGCAACTCCAGCCGCCGGTCATTCACTCGATCAGGATCCCAGCACAACTCGGACAGAAAGTACTGCACCCGCTGAGCCGCCGCGCTCTTGGAGCCAACCACCGGCTCCGCCCCGGCCAGTGCCGGGGCCGTCTTGTTGCGATCCCGCGGCATCAGCAAACCCACCACATACTCCCGAAACCCACGCCGCTGCCCCAGATGCGTGAACATATCATCGAACCGGCTCGCGTACTCCTCCAACGGCCCTGGCGCAGGCGGACACGGCTTGGTCTTGGTCATCGCCCCAGCTCCCTTCAAACGGAAGCCCCCGCACCAAGCTTCTACCCGCGCCCACATCTTGATCTAACGGACTACCGGTAGGCGGGCGGACAGTGGGTGGGATCTTCTGCATAAACTGTCCGATATTGCACATCTATGGCATGTTGGGCGAATGTAAGCATAATTCGTGGCCCTAGGCGATATTTCTAACGACTGTATTGCGGTTTGATAAGGGTTCGAGGTTTAGTAGTTCTTTGCGATGGGCTCGTGTCCTTGGATGGCTTCATGATCGACGAGCCGTCAGGTGGTCGCTTCGTTGACGGGCTTTCGGGGCCGGCGCGGACTGTTTGGGCCAAGCATGACTGGGACAGCGAAGGCTGGTTGCCTCTGTGGCGGCACATGGCCGACAGCGGGGCTGTCGCTGAGTTGCTCTGGGATCAGTGGGTTCCCCGGCAGGTGCGTCAGGTGATCGCCGCCGATCTCCCCGATGGAGAGGCGGATGCGCGCATCTTGCTCATCTGGCTGGCGATGAGCCACGACATCGGTAAGGCCACGCCCGCGTTCGCGTGCCAGGTGGATTCACTCGCTCAATCGATGCGGGACGCTGGCTTGGACATACCGCAACAGAAGCTGTTGTTTGACCGCAAGTTCGCACCCCATGGTCTGGCCGGGCAGGTACTGCTTCAGGAGTGGCTTACCGAACGGTATGGGTGGCGACGGCCTGCCACCCTTCAATTCGTTGTGGTCGTTGGCGGTCATCATGGAATCCCTCCCACTCATAGCGATATCAAAGAAGCGCGTACTCGTCCGCACTTGCTCAGGACCTCGGGCTGCGCGTCGCTTTGGCGGAGTGTGCAGTGGGAAATCCTTGATAAATGCGCTCAGGAAAGCTCTGTCCATGACCGGCTCGACGCATGGCGGGACGTCAAGCTTTCTCAGCCCGCGCAGGTATTGCTCAGCGCGCTGGTCATCGTCTCCGACTGGATCGCCAGCAATGCCGATTTGTTCCCCTACTTCCCAGACGCACAAAGGGTTGGCGACAGGGAACGTGTGGAGGCCGCCTGGCGAGGACTGGACCTGCCGCCTCCGTGGCAGGCGGCCGTCACTGCTGACGACCCTGCCGAGTTGTTCGCGTCTCGGTTTCAGCTTCCGCCAGGGGCGACGATCCGGCCGATTCAAGAGCGGGCTGTTTCGGTCGCCCGGGCGATGAAGACGCCTGGGCTGATGGTGATCGAGGCACCGATGGGGGAGGGGAAGACGGAGGCGGCACTGGCCGTCGCGGAGGTTTTCGCAGCCGGTTCGGGAGCGGGTGGTTGTTTCGTCGCGTTGCCGACCATGGCCACCAGCAACGCGATGTTCCCTCGCTTGCTGGAGTGGCTGGAACGGCTTCCGGATGCGGAAGTCGCTCCCGGGCCGCGTTCGGTACTGCTGGCGCATTCTAAGGCGGCGCTCAACGAGGAGTACGCCGGCCTTCTGCGAGTCGGCCGACAGGCCATCCGGGGTGTGGAGCCCGATGGCGGCTGCGATCAGTGGTCGCATCGTAGCGACCATCTGGCGTCCTCAGCCGAATTGATCGCTCACCAATGGCTGCGCGGGCGGAAGAAGGGGATGCTGGCCTCGTTCGCGGTCGGCACGATCGACCAGTTGCTGTTCATGGGGCTGAAGAGTCGTCACTTGGCACTGCGACACCTGGCTCTGGCGGGCAAGGGCGTCATCATCGACGAGGCACATGCCTATGACACCTATATGAACTCCTACCTGGATCGGGTTCTGTCGTGGCTGGGGGCGTATCGGGTGCCGGTCGTGGTGTTGTCGGCGACACTTCCCGCCCGGCGGCGCCGTGAGCTGGTCGAGGTGTACTCAGGTGCAACTGGCTTCGCCGAGGTGGAGCAGGCGGTCGGCTACCCGTTGCTGACGGCTGTCGAGCGCCACGGGCGGCCGTTGCTCGAAGCGGTCGAGCCGTCCGGCCGCGGTGTCGAGGTCCATTTGGAGTGTCTGGACGACGACCTCGGCGTACTGGCCGATCGGCTGTCCCTCGAGCTGGCGGAAGGTGGCTGTGCGCTCGTCGTACGCAACACCGTGGACCGGGTACTGGAGACTGCGGATCACCTGCGGCGACGGTTCGGGGAGCAGCAGGTCACCGTGGCCCACGCCCGTTTCCTGGACCTGGACCGGGCGGAGAAGGACGCCGAGTTGCTGGATCACCCCGGGTTGGTTGGAGGCTCCTGAACCTGGAAGGGTGAGGAGCTATGGCACCACCGAGGAAGTACAGCTCCGAACTGCGTGAACGTGCGGTTCGGATGGTCTTTGAGCTTCGTGAGCAGACGGGCGAGCGGACAGGCGCGATCGCCCGGGTCGCAGACAAGCTCGGGGTGCATCGGGAGGCGTTGCGGACGTGGATCCGGCAGGCCGAGGTCGATGACGGGCAGCGTCCGGGCCGGACGA
>NZ_QMEY01000036.1 GCF_003315795.1 Spongiactinospora rosea | reverse complement strand
TGTCGGCCTCGGCCGACATCAACGCCTCGGCCATGGTCTTCACCATGGAGCGCAACATGTCGGGGTCATCGGTCTGGAGTTGCTTCGTCAGCCACTGCTGGGGCGTCACACTGTTGTCTGCGGCCATCGCTGGTCTCCTTCGATCTTGAACTGTGCATTCGAAGGATCACGCGATGGCCGTTCTCGTTCCTCGTCGCCACGCTTGTGACCTGGTCAAACTCGTACACCACTTCCGTGGACGCAACCCCGCCGTGCCCGCCGCCCTCTCGGCTGGGCGGGGGCCTGGCCACCGCAGCACCTTTTGAGGGGGGCGGATCTTGTACGCTCGCGGCTGTATAGTGCGAGGCGCAATAAGGGGGGATGTGATGGCAGGGCGGAAGGCTGGGCCCGACCTGGTGGGGCTCACTGTGCTGGCGCTGCTCTCGGTCAAGCCCTCGCATCCCTACGAGCTGCACCGCTTCATCATCGACACCCACAAGGACTACGTCCGGGGCCTGCCGCGCAGCCTGTACCACGCGGTGGACCGGCTGGCCGAGGGTGAGCTGATCGTGCCGGTCGAGACCACCAAAGAGGGTCGCCGGCCGGAGCGGACCGTTTACCGGATCACTCCGGAGGGACGGGCCGAACTGTCCACCCGGCTGCGGCGGCTGCTGGAGCAGCCGCACGATGACATGCGCACCCTCACCGCCGCCGTCTCACTGATGGGCGCACTGCACCCGGACGACGCCGAGCACGCCCTGCGTACCCGCACAGCGGCGCTGGAAGGCGCCATCGCCAGCCTGAACGCGCACTTGGCCGCCCAGGAGGCGAGCGGTCTGCCCCGCATTCTGCTGCTCGAACTCGAATGCGAACGTGCCCTCCGCGCCGCCGAACTGGCCTGGGTACACGACGTACTCACCCGCATGAGTTCCGGCACCCTCTCCTGGACCCGCCCCACCAACGCCACCCTCCTCGCCACCCTTCCCACCACCGATGGCGACGATGGACCCACGCCGGAATAAGTCTCCTCGTCCACCGGCCCCGGGGCAGGGCTCGCGTAGGGCCACCTGACGCCGGTTCCCTTGTTGCCGGGGGCGGCGATTGGCCTGTGTCAGAGTGAGGCCCGTCGCCTACCCGTCTCAGAGTGGTGGCATGCGTGGGGCTGTCTGGCGCCGATTCGCCTGCCGCCGCGGGGCCATGTCGGCCGCGGAGTGGGGGTCTTGGCTTGTGCGGGCCTGCTGTTGGAGGTGGCCGCAAGTGGCGGGCTCATAGGGCGGTGGCCCTGGGTGGGGCTGTCTGGCGCCGATTCGCCTGCCGCCGCGGGGCCATGTCGGCCGCGGAGTGGGGGGCTTGTCTTGTGCGGGCCTGCCGTTGGAGGCGGCCGCAAATGTGAGCCCTTGGGGCGG
This sequence comes from Spongiactinospora rosea, assembly GCF_003315795.1. Taxonomy (GTDB): domain Bacteria; phylum Actinomycetota; class Actinomycetes; order Streptosporangiales; family Streptosporangiaceae; genus Spongiactinospora; species Spongiactinospora rosea. Next base: position 73,231 of record NZ_QMEY01000036.1, on the reverse strand, counting down.
TGGCCCCGGGTGGGCTGTGTGGTGCCGGTTCGCTTGCAGCCGAAGAGTCATGCCGGCCCGGAGTGGGGGATTGGTTTGTGGGCCTGCTGTTGGGGGTGGCGGCAAATGGTGGGCTCTTGGGGCGGTGGCCCCGGGTGGGGCTGTCTCGGGCCAGTCTCCCAGTTGTGGTGGTGGGGAGCGGTCGCGGCTCCGCCTGGGGGTCGTTCGTGGTGGCGGGTGGCCGGATGGCCGATGGGTGGTGGAGCTGGGTGACTGGCCCGAGTCCGGCGGTCATGGCCGGGGCCTTGGGTTGGGGGGCCGTTTGGGGCGGCCCGGGTGGTCAGGACAGTTTCTTGGAGATGTCCTCGGCTCGTTGGTCGGCGCTGCGGCTGGCGGCGTCGGCCTTGTCAGCGATCTTTTCGCCCGCCTGTTCGGCCTTGTCGCCCACCCATTGGGTGGCGTCGGCCGCGGTCTCGCGCATGGTTTCGGACCACTGCTGGGCGTTCCTGCGGTACATCAGGTAGCCCGCGGCGCCCAGCGCCAGGCCGCAGACCAGGAACAGCAGCGGTCGGCGGGACCTCGCGGGCTTGGGATCGACCCGCCTTGCGGCCTCGCTCAGGATCGCGCTCACCCTGGGGGCGATTTGGTCCTCGACCGAGTGGGCCGCCTGGTCTAGCCTTGGAGCGGCCCAGGTTCGGGCGTCCACGATCCGGCCGGCGGCGATGTCGCGCGCGTTGTCGGCCATCGGGCCGACCTGTTCGCGGGCGCGTATGGCACGGGCCTTCATCCAGCCCTGCCACGTCTGCGGCCCGGTGGCCGTGACGTGGCGCTTCTTTCCTCTCAGGGACACGTCAACCTCCCCTGCGTTGGGACCCCGACGGCACCCCTTCCCCTGCCAAGGCGGCTCAATCATGGCCGTCCGTGAGAGGATGCCGGTTGGCCTTTGGGGCCGCCGTCAGGAAACTACGACAGACACCGCCTGTCCGGCAGGCGTAGCAAAAGGGGGCAGCCTCCGCATGGCTGAGAAACTCATCGCAACGTTGCGTACCAACCAGGGAACGTTCAAGGTCACGCTTTTCCCCGACCACGCGCCCAAGACGGTCCGCAACTTCGTCGAGCTGGCCGAGGGCACGCGGGAATGGACGCACCCCGAGACCGGCGAGAAGGCCAAGAACAAGCTGTACGACGGCACGATCTTCCACCGGATCATCCCCGGGTTCATGATCCAGGGCGGCGACCCGCTCGGCCAGGGCATCGGCGGGCCCGGGTACACGTTCGACGACGAGATCCACCCGGACCTCTACTTCAACCGCCCCTACCTGCTGGCCATGGCCAACGCGGGCAAGCGCATGGGCAAGGGCACGAACGGCTCGCAGATCTTCATCACCGTCGGCCCGCAGCCGCACCTCAACGGCAAGCACACCATCTTCGGTGAGGTCACCGAGGGTTCCGACGTGATCGACCGGATCAGCCGCGTGGAGACCGGCCGCAACGACCGTCCGGTCGAGGACGTCGTGATCGAAGAGGTCACGATCGAGCGCGGCTAGCGCGACCTCGCGGCAAGGCCGAAGCCCGCGGGAGCGGAACCCGGGCGTACGAGGCGGCGGTCCCGCCCTTGGGACCGCCGCCTCGCGTATCCCGCCGCCTCGTGTATCCCGGTGGCACCGGGAAGACTGGACGCGGCATCAGCGGAAGGTGATTAGGGTGGCACTGAAGCAGCGCATGGGCGAAGGGGCCTTGAGTACGCGATGACCACCCAGCCACCCGTCCCGCCGACCGAGTCCGGCCAGCCGGGAGCGGCGGTTCCGACGTGTTACCGCCATCCGGACCGCGAGACCTACGTCAGGTGCCAGCGCTGTGAGCGTCCCATCTGCCCCGACTGCATGCGCGAGGCCGCGGTCGGGCACCAGTGCGTGGAGTGCGTCCGCGGCGGCAACAGGACGGTACGCCAGGCCCAGGCCGTCTTCGGCGGCCGGGCGGTCGCCGTCCCGAGGGTGGCCTACGCGCTGATCGCGATCAACGTGGTCGCCTACGCCCTGCAGACCTTCATCCCGAGGTTCACCCAGGACTTCGCGCTGAGCCCGCTCCACGTCTACGACGGCGGCGAGTGGTACCGGATGATCACCGCGGCCTTCCTGCACTACCCGCTCGCCCAGGGCACGCTCGGCCTCACGCACATCCTGTTCAACATGTGGGCGCTCTACGCCATCGGCCCCGAGCTGGAACGACGGCTCGGCAGCGCCCGCTTCGCCGCGCTCTACCTGGTGTCGGCCCTCGGCGGTTCGGTCGCCGTCTACCTGCTCGGCGATATCACGGTCGGCGCGTCCGGCGCGATCTACGGGTTGTTCGGCGCGCTGTTCGTGGTCAGCAAGCGCCTGGGGTACGACCCGCGCGGCGTGGTGTGGCTGGTCGTCATCAACGTGGCGCTCACCTTGTTCCTGGCCGGCTACATCAGCTGGCAGGGCCACCTGGGCGGCCTGGTCACCGGCGGCCTGGTGGCCGCCGCCTTCGCCTACGCCCCGGCGAAGAACCGCTCCCTCGTGCAGTGGGCCGCCGTCGGAGTGATCGTGGTCGCGCTGATCCTCACGGTCCTACTGCTCCCGCCGTACGCCACGCTGAACGCGCTCTGAAAACGAAACGACGGCACGCCGAAGCCAGGCGCCGAATCAGGGCATATCGCCCCGGCATCCGGCGCCTTCCCCAGGCTGTGGATAAAACTGTGGAAAGGTCTAACGCCAGCGGGTGGAGAGAACCACACCGAAGATGATGAACACAAACCCGATCAGCAGGTTCCAGTTTCCGAGCGGGCCGATGAACGGCGTGCTGGGCGCGACATAGTAGACCGCGATCCACAAGATCCCGATGATCCAGGCGACCACCATCGTCGGCGCCAGCCAACGGGGGCTGACCTTGACCGTCTGGGCCTTGGCAGGCGGCGTGTAGACCGCCTTCTTGCGCGTCGTCTTGGGCTTGGGCACGGGAATCTCCTGGGGTGGGCGTTCTGTGAGGGCTGACGAACACCCTCAGTGCTTTCGTTGGCTAGCGTAATCGCCGTCAAGTAAGACTGGTGTAGACCGGTGTAAGGATAGTCGGCGGAGACATGACATGGCGATTCCCCGGGTGCTGGTCGTGGACAACCACGACAGTTTCGTCCACAACATCGTGCAGTACCTGCGCGAGCTCGGGGCCGGCTGCGACGTCCGCGCCAGGGACGCGGTCACCGTGGACGACGCCACGGCGGGCTTCGACGGCGTGCTGATCAGCCCGGGGCCGGGCACGCCGGAGGCCGCGGGGGTGAGCGTCCCGCTGGTCCGGCGCTGCGCGGAGGCGGGCGTGCCGGTGCTGGGCGTCTGCCTGGGGCACCAGGCCATCGCCGTCGCCTACGGCGGCACGGTGGGCCGCGCGGGCACGCTCATGCACGGCCGTACCAGCGAGGTCACGCACGACGGCGAGGGCGTGTTCGCCGGCGTCCCGTCACCGGTCACCATGACCCGCTACCACTCGCTGGCCGTACGCGCCCTGGGGCTGCCCGAGGAGCTGCGCGTGACCGCGGTCGCCGAGGACGGCGAGATCATGGGCCTCCGGCACCGCTCGGCGGCCGTCGAAGGCGTGCAGTTCCATCCAGAATCCATCCTTTCCGAATACGGTCACCGCCTGTTGGGCAACTGGCTGTCCGCGACGTGTAACGCAGGACGGCCCCCGAACGACTAACCAATGAGGCCCCCGCCGTTGCCCCCGAGCGGCGGGGGCCTCTTTTCATGCTCTGGTCCTTCGCAGACCAAAAAGGGCCCCCTGTGCCGCGCGGCACAGGGGGCCCTTTCGACGAACTCGACGAACTCGGCGAACCGGAGGCTCAGAACCCGTCGCCCGGAGGCTCACCCTGCTCGGGGAAGGGATCTTCCTCTTCCTCGGGGGTCGGCTCGGTGGTCGGCAGGTCGGTCGGGAAGTCGTCCGTCGGCTCCTCGGTGGGCTGCGTCTGCTCAGGACCGCTGGACACCAGGATCGTGACGGTGGTACCGGGGTTGAGCGGGGTGCCCGCCGGCGGGCTGGTGCTGATCACATTGCCCTCGGGGACGTCGGGGCTGGCCTGCATGGTCACCTTGACCTTGAAGCCGGCCTGCCGCAGTGCCTTCGTCGCGTCGGCCTGCGTGTACTGGGTGACTTCGGGCACCTCGACCCGGTCGCGCGGCACGAAGATCTTGACGTTCGCGCCCTCGTCGGCCTTCTCGCCCGCCTTGGGATCGGTCTGGAAGACCTTGTTGGGCGTGCGGCTGACCGGCTTGGTGCTCACCGACACCGTGAAGCCCTCGGCCTCCAGCGCGGCCTTCGCGTCCTCGGGCGACTGCCCGATGACATCGGGCACCACGACCTGCTTCTTGCCCTTGGAGACCTTCAGCTTCACTTCGCTCTGCGGCGGGACCTCGGTGCCGGCCGCGGGATCGGTACCGATCACCGCGTCCTCTTCGACCTCGTTGCTGTACTCAGTGACCTGGACGACCTTCAGCCCGGCGTCGGTCAGTGCCTTGGCCGCCGCCGTCGCCTGCTGGTTGGTGACGTCGGGGATCGCCACGGGCTTGGTCGTGCCGTTGTCGCCCGGCGAGCTGAGGAACATGTACCCGATGCCGATGAACGCGCCGATCACCAGCAGCGGGATCACGATCCACAGCGTCGTGCGGAGCGCCCCGCCGCCGCGGGAGGGCGGCGCGGCACGTCTGCGCCCGCCGGCGCGGGTGGGCTCGTCGCCGTACTCGTAGTCGGGGATCGCGCCGGTGCCCTGGGTCGCGGGGCCGCCGCCGGGGGCGACCATGGTGCGCGTGCCGTTGCCGTAGTTGCCGCCGGTCATCGCCATCGTCTGCGGCGGCGCGTCGACCGGCATGCCGGACATCGCGCGCTGGATGTCGGCCCGCATCTCCCCGGCGCTCTGGTAGCGGTGCGCCGGGTCCTTGGCCATCGCCTTCAGCACGACCGCGTCGGCCCACTGCGGGATCTCCCGGTCGATCTGCGACGGCGGGATCGGCTCCTCCCGGACGTGCTGGTAGGCGATCGCCACGGGGGAGTCGCCGGTGAACGGCGGCTGCCCGGTCAGCAGCTCGTACAGGACACAGCCGGTGGAGTAGATGTCGCTGCGCGCGTCGACCCGCTCGCCCCTGGCCTGCTCCGGCGAGAGGTACTGGGCGGTGCCGATCACCTGCGCGGTCTGCGTCATCGTGGCGGCCGAGTCGGCCATCGCCCTGGCGATGCCGAAGTCCATCACCTTGACGTCGCCGGCGCCGGTGATCATCACGTTGGCCGGCTTGATGTCGCGGTGCACGATGCCGCCGCGGTGGCTGTAGTCGAGCGCCCGCAGGATGCCGTCCACCAGCTCCGCCGCCCGCTCGGGCAGCAGCCGCCGGTCGGCGCGCAGCAGGTCGCGCAGTGTCCGCCCGTCGACGTACTCCATCACGATGTACGGCACCGGAGTGCTTTCCATCATGTCCTCACCGGTGTCGTAGACGGCGATGATCGACGGATGGTTCAGTGAAGCGGCCGACTGGGCCTCCCGCCGGAACCTGGCCTGGAACGTGTGGTCCCTGGCGAGGTCGGAGCGGAGGGTCTTGATCGCTACTATTCGGTCCAGTCGGATGTCCCTGGCGCGGTACACCTCGGCCATGCCGCCGCGCCCGACGATGCCGTCGAGCTCGTAGCGACCACCGAGTAGCCGAGGCTGAGTCATTTCCTGCACTGTCCCTTACCGTTCATCATCGGGTGCGGCGCGCCGAGAGGCCGTCTGTGTCCATCATCGACCCCATATCGCATTACGTCTGCCCGTTCTGTGGGTTGGTCTCACCCGGGTCGGGAGTGTCAGTCGGCGTCATGGTGGGAGTGGTGGGGGTCTCTGTGGGCGTTGGGGTCGGAGTCGGGGTGGGCGTCGGCTTAGGAGACGGCTTACGCGTAGGCGTAGCCGATGAGCTTACGCTAACCGACGGAGTCGGTGTCGGCCGCGACGACTTTACCGGTGGTGCGGTGGTGCGTGTTCGTGTCGCGGGCCGTGTCTTGTCCGGCGATTTGGATTTCGCCGATTCGGTGTTGTCCACCCACGGGGTCGGCTCTTCTTCGCCGTCCACGCCGACCTGTGGTTTCTGCGGCGGGAGCTGGGCGAGGGCCAGGCCGCCGAACCCGACCACCGCCGCGCAGCCGGCCGTCGCGACCAGCACCGTCGTACGGCGGCGCCGCCGGCGACCCCCTCCGTGGCCGGATGCGGCCGGGCCGGGGGCCGCGGCCGTGGTCTGGTCCGAAGATACGGACATGCCGGGAGCCTCGGTCGGCATGCCCGGAATACGTGACGCGTCGTACAGTCCGGGCTCGCCCGGCGTGCCGCGTTCGACGAACGTGGCGCCGGAGTCGTCGCTCGGGCGTACCCGCCAGCCCGCCGGGTCGGTGAGCCGGCGGAGGTCGGCCCCGCCCGAGGACGACAGCGACTCGCGCAGCGCGTAGGCGCGGTCGGCGGCCTCGCCGCTGCTCGCCGGGCGGCTGCCCAGATCTTTGGCGAGCATCGCCAGCACCAGCGCCCGCACCGGGGCGGGCACGTCGCCGGGCAGCGGCGGCGGCGGGTCGTTGAGGTGCTGGAGCGCGATCCCCACATGTGTGTCGGCGACGAACGGCGGGCGTCCCGCCAGGCACTCGTAGGCGACGACGCCGAGCGAGTAGAGGTCGGTGGCGGGCGTGAGCGTCGCCCCGGACGCCTGCTCCGGGCTGACGTACTGGGCGGTGCCCAGCACCGTGCCGGTCTGCGTCATCGGGGCCGCCTCCATGGCCCTGGCGATGCCGAAGTCGGTGATCTTGATGACCCCGGCCTGGGTGACCAGCAGGTTGCCCGGCTTGATGTCGCGGTGGATGATGCCGGACGCGTGCGCCGTGGCCAGCGCCCGCGCCGACTGGTGGATCACGTCCAGCACCACGTCGGCGCTCAGCCGCGGGTTGCGGGCCAGGATCGACGCCAGCGGCTCGCCGTGGACCAGCTCCATCACCAGGTAGGCGACGTCGGCGTGCTCGCCGTAGTCGTAGACCTGGGCGATGCCGGGGTCGGACAGCCCGGCGGTGATCCGGGCCTCGGTACGGAACCGCCGCCGGAAGGCCGGATCGGCGGCGACGTGCCGGCGCAGCAGCTTGATCGCCACCTCGCGGCCGAGCAGCTCATCGCGGGCCCGCCAGACCTCGCCCATCCCCCCGGTGGCGATACGGCTCACCAGGAGGTAGCGATTGCCGAGCTTGAGGCCCCGCGAGGTCATCGATCCAGCACCGCTTCCATGACCGCCTTGGCGATCGGCGCGGCGGTGTGGCCGCCGGAGGCGTCGGTGCCCGCGCTGCCCGACTCGACCAGGACCGCGACGGCGACCTCAGGGTCGCTGACGTCGGCGAAGGAGATGAACCACGCGTGCGGGGCCTGGCCCTCCGCGGTCTCCGCGGTGCCGGTCTTGCCGCCGACGTCCACGCCGGGGATGCGCGCCGCGGTGGCCGTGCCGTTGTTCACCACGCTGAGCATCATCTGCTGGAGCTTGTCGGCCGTCTCCGGGCTGATCGCCGTGGTCAGCTCCTCGGGCTTGGCGGTCTCCACCTCACTGCCCTCGGAGTCGGCGATCTTGTTGATCAGGTACGGCTTCATGACCTTGCCGTCGTTGGCGATCCCGGCCGCGATCATGGCCATCTGCAGCGGCGTCATCTGGTTGCTGCGCTGGCCGATGGACGCCTGGGCCAGGGCCGCGGCGTCCTCCTTGGGGCCGATGCCGCTGCCCTCCACGCTCATCGGGATCTCCAGGGGCTCACCGCCGATGCCGAACTTCTTCGCCTGTTCCAGCATCTTGTCGTACCCGAGCTCCATGCCCATGGCGCCGAACGGCGTGTTGCAGGAGCGTTCGAGCGCGAACTGGAGCGTCACCCGGCCCGCGCCGCACGCCGAGCCGCCGTAGTTGGGCAGGTCGGCGCTGGTGTTGGGCAGGTCGAGACGCTGCGGGGCGTCCACCATGGTGGAGGGGCCGCGACTCGGGTCCTCTTCCAGGTAGGCGGCCATGGTGAGCACCTTGAACGTCGAGCCCGGCGGGTAGGTGCGGTAGATGGTCCGGTTGATCAGGGGCTTGTTCTCCTTCTTGTCCAGCTCGGCGTACCGGCCGAAGACGTCGGCCTTGTTGATGCCGGACAGCTCGTTGGGGTCGTACGTCGGCACCGAGACCATGGCGAGGATCGCCCCCGTCTTGGGGGCGATGGCCACGACCGCGCCGCGCTTGCCGCTCTTGCGCAGCGCCTCGTACGCGGCCTCCTGCGCCTCGGGCACGATGGTGAGGTCGACGTTGGCGCCCTTGGTCGCCTTGTTGGTGAACAGGTCGATGCTGCGCCGGACCAGCAGCGAGGGGTCGCTGCCGTCGAGCAGCGAGTCGCGGGAGCGCTCGATCGCCGACTCGCTCTCCGGCGAGAAGAAGCCGGTGATGTGCGCGTACAGCGGGCCGTGCGGATAGCGGCGCTGGTACCGGAAGTCGGAGTCGGGCTTTTCCACCGACTCGGCCAGCACCTCGTTGCCCGCGGTGATCCGGCCCCGCTCGACCTCGTAGCGGGCGTAGAAGTTGCGGTTGTTGCGGGGATCTTCGCGAAGATGCTCCGCGCGCACGGCCTGCAGGTAGTTGATGTTGAGCATCAGCAGGCCGAACATCAGCAGACAGGCGATCGACGCGCGCTTGAGCGGTCCGTTCATCGCTGGAACACCTGCGTCATCCCTTCGTCCTGGATCGCCTGCGGCGGCGGCCGGCGGGCCGAGTCGGACATCCGCACCAGCAGCGCGATCAGGATCCAGTTGGCCAGCAGCGCCGACCCGCCCTGCGACATGAACGGTGTGACCAGGCCGGTCAGCGGGATCAGGTTGGTGACGCCGCCGACGATGATGAAGACCTGCCAGGCCAGGATGAACGACAGGCCGCCCGCCAGCAGCTTGGAGAACGGGTCACGGGCCGCCAGCGAGGTGCGCAGCCCGCGCTCCACGATCAGCGCGTAGATCAGCAGCAGCGCCATCAGCCCGGTCAGGCCCAGTTCCTCGCCGGTCGCGGCGAAGATGAAGTCGGAGAACGACAGCGGGATGAGCTGCGGGTGACCCTGCCCGAGCCCGGTGCCGAGCACGCCCCCGGTGCCCAGCGCGAACAACCCCTCCATGAGCTGCGCGCTACCGCCGTCCTTGTAGAACAGCTCCGGGTCCTCGGGGTTGAGGTAGACCTCGAACCGGGCGGCGACGTGGTCGAACAGCATCCCGGCGAGCATCGCCCCGCCGACGAACAGCAGGATGCCGATGAGCACCCACGAGGTGCGCTGGGTCGCGATGTAGAGCATCGCGATGAACGTGCCGAACAGCAGCAGCGAGGACCCGAGGTCGCGCTGGAGCACCAGCACGCCCAGGCTGACCGCCCAGGTGATGAGCACCGGGCCGAGGTCGCGGGCGCGCGGCAGGTCGATGAACAGCAACCGGCGTCCGGCCAGCGCCAGGACGTCGCGCTTGGCCACCAGGTAGCCCGCGAAGAAGACGACGAGGGCCAGCTTGGCGAACTCGGACGGCTGGAGGTTGGCGAACCCCAGGCTGATCCAGATCCGGGCGCCGTTGAGCGTCTGGCCGAGACCGGGGATCAGCGGCGAGATCAGCAGCAGCAGGCCCGCGAAACCGGCGGTGTAGGTCATTCGCTGCAGCGCGCGATGGTCGCGCAGCACGATCAGCGTGACCGAGAACATGACGATGCCGACGCCGGTCCACAGGAGCTGGGTGCTCGCCGAGGCGAGCTTGGAGCCCCCGGTCTCGATCCGGTAGATCATCACCAGGCCGATGCCGTTGACCAGCGTCACCAGCGGCAGGATCAGCGGGTCGGCCCACGGGGCGAACTTGGCCAGCACCAGGTACGCGGCGAGCACCAGCCCGCCGAGCCCCAGCCCGTACGTGAGCATCCCGGCCGGGATGCGGCCGTCCACCGCCAGCCCCACGCTCGCGTACGCGCCCATCACGATCGCGACGGCGAAGGCGAGCATGGCGAGCTGTGCCCCGCGCCGCTTGGCCGGCATCGGGACGGCGGAACCGCTCGTGGTCACCGCCACGGCGGCGCTCCGATCACTGCTCGATGGACCGAACTCAACTAGGGAGACCTCGTCGATTGGGAAGTGGACCGGGTACGGGCGTCGGAGTCGGGGGGCGGCTCGGACACCGAGTCGGGCGGGGTGCTGTTGGTCTGCTCCTCCGGCTGCGTGGTGTCTTCGGGCTTCGGAGTCTGTTCCGGCTTCTGGGTGGACAGCGGGGCGCGCAGTTCGGCCACCCGCTTCAGGCCCTCATCGATGCTGGCCACCGGGATGCCGTTGCGGATCTGGCCCTGGTCGAACGCGTCGAGCGTGGCCACCGACTGCCCGGTGCCCTTCTCCACCTTGAAGAACCGCAGCGGGCCCAGCTCGGCGTCGACGCCGCGGAAGACGACGATCTCGCCGCCGCTCGCGCCGACGAAGAACTGGTCCTGAGTCCATCTCCAGGCGAAGTAGCCGCCGCCCAGGACCAGGACGGCGGCAACCGAGAAAACGCCCGCGAGGAGCGGCCAGACCCGCTTGCGCCGCGCCGGCGCCGCCGCGCCCATTGGCATTTCGAGGTCTTCGTCGATGATGACCGGCTGCGGCGCGGTGATCGTGGCCTGCCCGCCGGGGGCGTTGTGCGGCTGGGTGCGCACCCTGGTGGCCCCGGCCGCGCCCACGATGGCGGCTTCGCCCGCGATGAGCGTGTCGTCCTCGACCTCGATGACGTCGGCGACCACGCACGTGATGTTGTCCGGGCCGCCGCCGCGGTTGGCCAGGTCGATGAGGACCCTGACCGCCTCCTCCGGCTCGTCCACCGTGGTCAGCGTGTTGTGCATGGTCTCCGCGCTGACCACCCCGGACAGGCCGTCCGAGCACAGCAGGTAGCGGTCGTCGACCTGCGCCTCGCGCAGGGTGAGGTCGGGATCGACCTCGCCGCTGCCGTCCAGCGCGCGCAGCAGGATGGACCGCTGCGGGTGCGTGGCGGCCTCCTCCGGCGTGATCCGGCCGTCGTCCACCAGCGACTGCACCAGGGTGTGATCGTGCGTGATCTGGTACAGCTCGCCGCGTCTCAGCAGGTAGGCGCGTGAGTCGCCGACGTGGACCAGGGCGACCTGCGTGCCGTTCCAGAGCATCGCGGTGAGCGTGGTGCCCATGCCCTTCAGGCTCGGGTCCCGGCCGACCATCTCGTGCAGTTTGCGATTGGCGTCGCGTACCGCGGCCTCGATGGCGCTGAGCAGATCGCCCCCGTGAGTGTCCTTCTCAAGGGCGGCCATGGCGGCGATGGCGACCGAACTGGCCACCTCGCCGTGAGCGTGCCCGCCCATGCCGTCCGCGACGGCGAGCAGGCGACCGCTGGCGTAGGCCGAGTCCTCGTTGCCTTCGCGGAGGAGGCCGACGTCCGAGCGGGCGGCGTAGCGGAGTGCGATGGTCATTTGCGCAATTCGATGACGGTCTTGCCGATGCGGATCGGAACACCGAGCGGCACCGGAGTCGGACGGGTGACTTTAGAGCGGTCGAGGTACGTGCCGTTGGTCGAACCGAGATCTTCCACGATCCACTGACCGTCCTGGGGGAAGAGGCGGGCGTGCCGGCTGGAAGCGTAGTCGTCGCTGAGCACCAGCGTGGCGTCATTCGCCCGGCCGATGGTGATCGGCGTTTCCGAGAGGGTGATGATGGTGCCCTGCAACGGGCCACCGGTGACGACCATCTGCCGTGGCTCCCCCTTCCTGGGTTTGGCGACCGGCTTGTGCGGCTTGGCCGCCTTCGCCGCCTTGGGCGCCGTAGCCGTACGTGGCCCGAACAGGTCTGTCCGGATCACGCCGACCGCGGCGATCACAAAGAACCACAGCACCGCGAGAAACGCGAGCCGGATCAGCAGCAGCGTGAGCTCGGACATGGACCGTTTGTCTACCCTTAATCGCGTCGGAACACCAGAGTCGTACGGCCGAGCGTGACGCGTGTGCCGTTTTGCAACTCCACTCTGCGCACCGCCTGGCCGTTGACGAAGGTGCCATTGGTGGAACCGAGATCGACGAGCGCCACCTGCTGCCCCTCGACCCGAAGCTCCGCGTGGTGGCGGGAGACTCCTGGATCGACCAGCCGCAGGTCGCAGTCGGTGCCGCGGCCGAGCAGCGTCACCGGAGTGGTCAGCTCGAAGGAGCGCTGCCCCTGCGGGTCGTCCTGGGTGGACACGAGCAGCCGCGGCCGTCCGGCGAAGGCGTGCGAACGCGCCGGTGGAAGATCGCTCACCGGCCGCCGGATCTCGTCCTGTTCGACGGTCGCGCCCCTGATCACTCCGGAGCGGATGCGGAACAGGCCGACCGCCAGGTCATCGGCGGTCTCGAAACGGACCCGGACCGGCCCGACGAAGGAGTATCCCTGTTCCTTGGCGTACTCCCGGGCCAGGTTGGCGAGCTCGTGGCCGATGCTGTCGGCATAGACCTCCATGCGCTCGCTGTCGCTGACGGACAGTTCCACGACGAAGTCGTTCGGGACGAGGGTGCGTCCCATGGCGACGATCGCGGCCCGCTCGTCCATCTCCCGCTGCACTGCGCTGGCGACCTCGACCGGCTGAAGGTCGGACTTGAACGCCCGCGCAAAGGCTCCCTCAACCAATCCTTCGAGCCGGCGCTCGAAGCGCTGAAGGACTCCCACCGGGTACCTCCCTTCCTCCATGCATCTGGTCGCGGCCGCTCAACTGCCCGTCGCCGGGCACCGAGCTGCTCCGCTCGCGTCTAGAGGGATCGTATCCGGGTTCAGTGGCACCGTCGGTTCCGTGCTACTGTTTCTCAGCACCCACAAGGGCGGGTGGCGGAACGGCAGACGCGCACGGTTCAGGTCCGTGTGTCCGAAAGGACGTGAGGGTTCAAATCCCTCCTCGCCCACACTGATCTTCCTCAAACCCTCTCTGGCCGCTCGCCGTATGGCAGCGGCCATCGGCGTTTCCGGGGCCGTTTCGAGCGCCTCAGGGGTCACCTCAGGGGACGGCGATGTTCGGCGGGGGGAGGACCCGCCGTGGGGTTCGGTACGCGCTGTCATGGAGAGTGCCGTTCGCGTGTCGGGGGCGGTCCGACGGTCATGGTCGGTGCTCTTGGTGCTCTTGGTGCTCGTGTGGTGCTCTGTGGGGCCTGCTGGGGGATCGGGGCGAATGAGGGACGATGCCCCGGACCGGTGTCCGGGGCATCGGCGAAGACATGAAGCTTCTATGACTTTTCTACCTCGTCAACCTTGTCGCTCGCTTTCGGAACGCTTGCATTCTTCACAGGGAACTTCGAGGTGGCGAGGGCTTCGTTACGCCAGGAGTGAAACGTCACGATCAGCGTGGCGCGGCGGCCGAGGTGTCCAGCAGCTCCCTCAGTACGTCCGTGAGGCTGACCATGCCGGTCACCCTGCCCTCGGCGTCGGTGACCAGTCCCAGATGCGCGTGGGCTTCCTGAAGGACCGTCAGGACCTGCGGAATGGTCGCCGACTGCTCGACGCGGGGCATCGGGCTGGCGAGGTCGGCGGCCCGGTTGCCGGGGCGGGTCAGCGTGTCGCGTACGTGCAGCACGCCCACCACGTCGTCCGGACGGCCGGAGTTGACCAGCAGCCGTACGTGGCCGCTACTGGCCGCCACGTCGCGCACCCGCTCGTCGTCGGCCCCCGCAGGGACGGCCGTGGCCTCCCCGATGGGGCGGGCCAGCCGGGCGATCGGCTGCTGCTGGACCCGCAGCGCGCTGGTCAGCAGGTCGTGCTCGGCCCGGTCCAGCAGCCCCATCCGGCCGGACTCGCCGACCAGCATCGCGAGCTGGTGCGGCGTGCGGGTGGTGGCCAGCTCGTCGCGCGGGTGTACGCCGAACATGCGCAGAAGCTGGTTGGTCGCGCCGTTGAGCAGCCGGATCACCGGCCGTACCAGCCAGGTGAACCCCCGGAACGGCAGCGCCAGCGCCAGCACCGCGGCCTCCGGGTGGGTCAGCGCCCACGACTTCGGCGCCATCTCACCCACCACCATGTGCAGGAACGTGATGACCACCAGCGCGATGCCGAACGACACCGCCACCTGCGCCGAGGACGGCAGGCCCAGCGCCGCGAAGAGCGGTTCGAGGGCGTGGTGGATCGCCGGCTCGGTGACCATGCCCAGCCCCAGCGTGCACAGCGTGATGCCGAGCTGGGCCGCGGCCAGCATCAGGGAGAGCTGCCGCCCGCCCCTGGCCGCCGCGCGCGCGGCGACGCGCACCAGCTTGCCGCCGCCGGTCACGCTCTGCTCCAGCCGGTGCCTGCGGGCCGACACGAAGGCGAACTCGGCCGCCACGAAGAACGCGTTGCCCACCAGCAGCAGGACGCCCAGCAGGAGCGCGGGAACGATGCTCATCGGGACGCTCCCGCCGTGTCCGCGGGCACCGCGGGCGTGAGCCGCACCCACTCGGGGACCCGCCGGTGCACCGAGAGCACCCGCAACTCGGCCCGCTGCTCGGTGCCGTCGTCGCCGTCCTCGGCGAGCGGGTCGTTGTCGGTGGTCAGCGTGACCACGGTGCTGTCACCCTGCTCGGACATGCGGCCGAGCCGGGCCAGTACCAGGCCCGCGACGGTCTCGTAGTCGTCGCTCTGCGGCAGCGCCAGGCCGGTGGCGCGCTCGATCTCGTCCAGGCGGAGGGTGCCGGGGAGGTCCCAGGTGCCGTCGGCCCGGCGTACCGGGCCGGGCGGGGCGGGGTCGTTCTCGTCGATCAGCTCGCCGACCAGCTCCTCGGCCAGGTCTTCGACGGTGATGACGCCGGCCAGGCCGCCGTACTCGTCGATCACGCAGGCCATGTCGTCGCCCGCGGCGCGCATCCGGTCCAGTACGGCGGGCAGCGGCAGCGACGCCGGGATGAGCAGCGCGGGCCGCATGATCTCGCGGATGGTCCGCTCGGTGTCCGGGCCCGCGGCCAGCAGCTCCCGTACGCCCGTGACGCCGATCACGTCGTCCTGCTCCAGCACCGGATAACGGGAATGTCCGGACACGCGAAGCGCCTCCAGGAGGTCGGACGCCGGGCGTTCGGCGCGCAGCAGTACGACCCGGGGGCGCGGCACCATCACGTCCTCGGCGGTGTGGTCGCCGAACTCCAGAGCCCGTTCGAGCAGCTCGGACAGCGGCGCGGGAAGCTCGCCCGACGCGCCCGACTCCGAGATGATCCGCGACAGCTCCTCCGGCGTGGCGCCGTGCTCGACCTCCTCCACCGGCTCGACCCCGACCCTGCGCAGCAGGCGCGTCGCCGAGGAGTCGAACAGCCTGATGACCGGACCGGCCACCGCCAGGTACACCAGCGTCGAACGCGCCAGGAACTTGGCCACCGGCTCCGGCCGGGCGATCCCGAGGTTCTTCGGGGCCAGCTCGCCGAGCACCATCTGCACGATGGTCGCGACGGAGACGCCGATCGCGACCGCGATACCGGTGATGGCCGCGGGCGGCAGGTCCGTGGACTCCAGCAGGGGGCGTACCGCGTCGGCGACGGCAGGTTCGGCCAGGAAGCTGACCAGCAGCGCGGTCACGGTGATGCCGAGCTGGGCGCCGGACAACATGAAGGAAAGCCGCTCGGTGACCTTGACGGCCCGACCGGCGGCGGCGTCGCCCGCCGCGGCCTGCTCCCGCAGGACGGCCCGGTCGGCGGCGACGAAAGCGAACTCCTGGGCGACGAAGTAACCCGTCGCGACAGTGAGAAGAACAAGGGCCAGCAGGCCCAGTGCGATGGTCACCGGGGGCGCCTCAGGTGGGGCTGCCGGGGTCGGTTCGTGCGGGGTCTCGCGCGGGGAGTACGGGGAGTGTGGTCAGTGGATCCCGTGCCGGGGCACGGGCTGGTACTCCACGAGTCCGGACTGGACACAGTCGTCCTCTCGCTCAGTGACATGGTCAGTCGTTGCTAAAGGTAACGAACGGGCAGGGGCAGGATGTTTCCACATGGCGGTCGCGGGTTCGATTGGCGCGATCATTGCGGTCTGAGTACTTTTCCATGGGAAAACCTTGGCCAGGGCGCAGCGCGGGCGTTGGCCGCGGCGTAGCGTCGAAGTGGCGACCATCGAGCGGGACTACGGGCGGAGAGCGATACGTGGCTGAGTGGCCGGACAGCGGGCGGCGGCCCGACGACGACCGCACCAGGGTCATGCGGACGCCTGAGCCGAGGCGCGCCCAGCCCGCCTACCCGGCGCAGGGCGGCGAGCCCGCCCCGGGCCCTTCCGGCCCTTCGGGGGACTCTGCGAAGGCCGGTACATCGCGTGTGTACGGCAAGGAACGTTCCGGTAAGAGCCCGGTACGCCCGCTGCGGCGGCGCGGTGAGGGCGGCGGCGGGGCCTCCTCCGGCCCGCCCGGCTCTTCTGGGCCTTCTCGGCCTTCTGGGCCTAGGTCGCCGCGGCGGCCGTTGCGGATCGCGCTGATCAGCCTGGCCGTGCTGCTGGTGGTGATCCTGGTGAGCACGATCGCCGGATACTTCTGGATCAACGGGCGGCTGGTCGCGATCGACGGCGTGCTCGACGACTACGAGGGCAGGATCGCCGACACCCCCGGCGAGAACTGGCTGCTGGTCGGCTCCGACAGCCGTAAGGGGCTCACCGCCGACCAGCGCAGGAAGCTCGCCACCGGCCGGGCCGCGGGGCAGCGCACCGACACGATGATGCTGCTGCACATCCCGGCGAGCGGCGGCCGGCCCACGCTGGTCAGCCTGCCCCGTGACTCCTACGTGCAGATCCCCGGCAAGGGCCGCAACAAGCTCAATGCCGCATACGCGTTCGGCCGGGGCAAGCTCCTGGTCCGCACGGTGGAGCAGGCGACCGGCATCCACATCGACAACTACATGGAGATCGGTTTCGCCGGGTTCGTGGGCATCGTGGACGCGATCGGCGGGGTCGAGATCAACGTCAAGCAGAACATCAAGGACCCGAAGGCCGGGATCGACCTGAAGAAGGGCGTCCAGGTCCTCGACGGCGGCACCGCGCTGGGCTACGTCCGCACCCGCGCCACCGGGGCCCTGCCCGACCTGGACCGCACGCAGCGGCAGCGGCAGTTCTTCGGCGCGGTCGTGAAGAAGGCGGCCGGTCCGGGGGTGCTGCTCAACCCGTTCAAGTCGGTGCCGCTGGCGTCGAGCGCCGCCGACTCGGTGCTCGTGGACAACGGGACGGGCACGTTCGACCTGCTCTCCCTGGGCCTGGCGATGGGCGACGGCCCGATCACCACCAGCGTGCCGGTCGGCTCGACCCCGACCCTGCCGGGCGTCGGATCCGTCATCCAGTGGGACCGCGCCAAGGCCCTGCGCATGTTCAACGCCCTCGCCGAGGACAAGCCCGTCCCCAAGGACGTCCTCAAGAACTGACCGGAGACCGAAGTGACCCAGACGACGGCGGCCGAGACCGCGGTGGCCGAGGTGATGGCCGAGCTGGCGGGGCTTGAGGACCCGAAGATCCGCGAGGTGAACGAGAGGCACGGCGACGATCACGGCGTCAACCTCGGCAAGCTGCGCGCGATCGCGAAGCGGCTGAAGACGCAGCAGGAGCTAGCGCGCCGGCTGTGGGCGACGGGCGACACGGCGGCGCGGCTGCTGGCGCTGCTGATCTGCCGCCCGAAGGCGTTCGAGCGCGACGAGCTGGACGGCATGTTGCGCGAGGCGCGCACCCCCAAGGTGCACGACTGGCTCGTGAACTACGTCGTCAAGAAGAACCCGCACGCCGAAGAACTGCGGCTGGCCTGGTCCGCCGATCCGGACCCGGTGGCCGCGAGCGCGGGCTGGGCGCTGACCACCGAACGCGTGGCGAAAAAGCCGGAAAACCTGGACCTCACGGGATTGCTCGACGTCATCGAAACGGAGATGAAAAACGCGCCCGACCGCCTCCAGTGGGCGATGAACCATTGCCTGGCCCAAATCGGTATCGAGCACGCCGAACACCGCGCCCGCGCGATCTCCATCGGCGAACGCCTGGAAGTGCTGAAGGACTACCCGACCGCTCCCGGCTGCACCTCTCCCTTCGCGCCCATCTGGATCGACGAAATGGTGGGCCGGCGGCATCAGCGGCCGTAGGTGCTCACTTCGATCAGGTTGAGGTCGGGGTCGCGGAAGTAGACGCTCTGGATCTGGCCGATCGCCCCGGTGCGTTCGACCGGGCCCTCCTCTATCGCGACCTCGTGCTCGGCGAGCTCGTCGATCACCTGGGCCAGCGGGTCGGTGGTGATGAGGCACAGGTCGGCGCTGCCCGGCGTCGGCCGGTGGGCCTTCGGCTCGAACTCCTGGCCCGCCTCGTGCAGGTTGATCTTGCTGAGCCCGAAGGCCAGGGCGGTACGGCCATCGCCGAACGTCACCGCCTTCATCCCGAGTACGCGAGTGTAGAAGTCAACGGTGACGTCGATGTCGGCGACGGTCAGCACCAGATGGTCGAGCCGCTCGATCTGCATAGCACGTAGCTTAGGCAAACGCTTTGATCATGTAATGGGGGACCGGGGGAGCCGAAGGATGAAACAGGCGCCGGGCCGCCCGTCGGTCACCCGCAGAGTGCCGTTGTGACCAATGGCGATGGCTTTGGCGATGGCCAGTCCCAGCCCGGCTCCGCCCGTTTCCCTGTTTCGCGCATTGTCCAAACGGGTGAAGCGCTCGAAAATCCGGTCCCTGTCTTCTTCCGGGACGCCCGGCCCGTCATCGGCGACCCTCAGTATCACCTGGTCCCGGTCCGCGGTGAGCGACACGGTGATCTGAGTACGGGCGTGCCGTTCGGCATTGTCCAGCAGGTTGGTCACCAGGCGCTCCAGTTGCCCGGCGTTGCCGTTGACGACGGCGGGAACCAGCCGGGTGCGGACCATCGCCCGGCGTGCGCCCTGTCCGGCGATCAGCGCGGACAGTTCGACCGGCGCGTGCCTGGCGGGCTCCTCGGCGTCCGTGCGGGCGAGCAGGAGAAGGTCGGCCGCCAGTCGTTCCAGCCGCTCGGCGTCCTGCAGCGCCGCCCGCATGGCGGCCTGCCAGTCGGGGTCGCCGGGGTCGTTGAGGGCGAGTTCCAGTTCGGCGCGTAGCGCCGCGAGCGGGCTCCGCAGTTCGTGTGAGGCGTCGGCGGCGAAGCTGCGCTGTTGCCGCAGCGCCTGATCCAGCCGATCGAGGGTCGCGTTCATCGTGGTGGCCAGCCGGCCGATCTCGTCGCGGGTGGTGGGTTCGGGGACTCGCCGGGTGAGGTCGCGGCTGGTGATATCGGCGACGGTCGCCCGGATTCGCTCCACCGGCCGTAGTGCGCGGCCGATCGTCGTCCACAGCACCGCCGCCACCAGTGCGGACAGCGCGCAGACCGTCAGAGCCAGTATCCAGCCGAGAGTGACCAGCCTCTGGTCGATCTCGTTCAGTGAGGCGCTGACGGTGACCGTCACCCCTTGTGGGGTGGTGGCGGTGCGGAACAGGAAGTTTCCTGTGGGGATGGGTATGGGGATCGGGCGGCCGGGCACGCTGATGTGCACCGACTTGGTGATCCGGATGGATTCGCCGAGTTCGAATTGGGCGGCGACGTCGTCGGCCAGCAACTGCGCCTGTGTCCCCGCCTCCGACAGCAACGTCGCACGTACCGTCACGAACAGCGCCACGGCCGCGGCGACCAGCGCGACGGTGACGGTGGCAGAGGCGATCAGGACCAGGCGCGTGCGCATGCTCACGGTCGTTGATCCGTGAGGCGATAGCCGATCCCGCGGACCGTCTCGATCGCCATGCGCCCGATCTTGCGGCGGATACTGCTGATATAGACCTCGACGATGTTCGGTTCGCCGTCAAAGGCGACGTCCCAGACCTGATCGAGAATGTCGCGCTTGGAAACCGCCGCACCGGCCCGGCCGGCCAGGTATTCCAGAATGGCGAATTCCTTTGCGGTCAACGTGATCTCCTGGCCCGCGCGCATGCAGCGGGCCGCCGTCAGATCGACCGTCACCTCGCCCAGCCGGAGGATCTTCGGCCTGGCCCGCCCGCCACGACGTATCAGGGCGCGCAGCCGGGCCGCGAGGACCACGTACGAGAACGGCTTGGTCATGTAGTCGTCGGCGCCCTCGTCCAGGCCGTCGGCCTCGTCGTACTCCCCGTCCCTGGCGGTGAGCATCAGGATCGGGGTGTCGAGCCGATCGTGCCGGAGCTGCCTGCAGATGGCATGCCCCGACAGCCCGGGAAGCATCACGTCCAGCATGATCGCGTCGTGATCCCCCTGCCTGGCCTGCCGCAGTCCGGTGTGTCCGTCGTGGGCGAGCTCGGTGTCGAAGCCCTCGGCCTCCAGGCCGCGCTTGATCAGCCCGGCCAGCCTCAGGTCGTCCTCGACGATGAGTATCCGCATATCGCCTACGGTGCCACAGCGTTTCTGAAGGGACGCTGAAGAGCTTCAGTCTCCCTTCAGCGCCCGTCGGCCATAGTCATTTCCGGCGCCGCGGTAATCGGCCGCGGCAGCCGATAGAGAAGGAGTAGACAAATGAAGCGTGCTGTTCTGGCCGCCATCGCGCTCGCCGCCGCCGCCGGGATCGCGATCCCGGCCATCACCTCCGCCTCCGCTTCGTCCGAGCCCGCCGTCCCGTTTGAGAAGGTGACCAATGTGGGCGGCTCTCCGGGAGAGCTGCCCGACCACATCGCCATCCAGAAGAACGCCGACGGGTCGATCGATATCACCCAGGACGTCGAGCCCGACGGCGGCGAGTGGGAGAAGACGACGCCCGGCAACTGATGCCCTAAAGGGTGGCGTGAGATTCACCGGAGGGCCGCCGCTCGGCGGCCCTCCGGCCGTCGCGGAAGGCGGCCAGAAGGACGAGGGCCGCCGCCACGAGGAGGTGCCAGAGGGGTTCCGTTTCTGTGGAGAAGGGGGGCGTCCGGCCTGTTAAGGCGGTGACGGCCAGGGCAGCGGTGATCGTCAGGGCGAGGGGCCACCGGGCCCGGCGTACCAGGGTGGTGGCCAGGGCGCCGAGGACGATGAGGGCGACCGGAAGGCCGTCCACGTCCACCTTGCAGGACCAGTTGCCGCGGCCCCAGAGGCCGGACGCGAAGAAATCGGTGAAAGGGACCTCGCTCAGTGGCGTGTAGGCGAACCATCCGAAAGACGACGGTGCGCCCAACGGGATCAGCCAGTGGACGGTCGTCCAGGTGGCGGCGAGGGCGGCCAAGGTCCAGAGCAGGGTTCCGGTACGCCATGGGGACGAGGACCCGGGCCGGGCCGCGTGGGGCAGCAGGGCGAGTACGGCCGCGGCATAGCAGGCGATCGGCACCCAGAGCGGGACGGTGGCAGGCAGTGGCGGAAGGGCGAGGGCCGTCGTCACGCGGAGCGCGAGCGCGGCGCAGAGGATGATGATGGCCGTCACCGTCGTACGGCGGGACGCGCGTGCCACGAGCGCGAGAACGGACAGCGGCACCAGTAGCTCGACCAGGAAGAGGAACGTCCCCACATCGCCCGCGAACAGCGCGCCGGCCCACGGCTCCCGGCAGAGCAGGGGATTGACGTCCGCCGGTCCGGCGACGAGGGTACGGGCGAGGATCGGCCCGGTCGAGACGGCGACCGCGGTGGCGCGCAGCGCTCCGGTCGATAATCGGGTCGTGGCGGGCATGTCAGCTCCGGTGATCGTTCCAGATCGTCGCCGGGCGACGGTACAGCCGCCGGACGTACGCCGCAATCGAATCTCCGGAAGATCGAGGTCAGCCGGGCCGTACCGGGAGCCGGGCGAGACCGCGTACCGTCATCGTGGACCGGTGCTCCGGCTCACCCGCGCGCACCAGCCCAGGCAGGCGCGTCGCCACTGTCCTGAAGAAGATCTCGCCTTCGAGCCGGGCGAGCGGCGCTCCGAGGCAGTAGTGCGGGCCGGAGCCGAACGCGAGGTGGTCCGCGCCGCGCGTACGTGTGATGTCGAAGCGGTCGGGGCCGGTGAACACGGAAGGGTCGCGTCCGGTCGCGCCGATCAGGACGTACAGCGGGTCCCAGGCGGCGATCCGGCGTCCGGCCAGGTACAGGTCCTCCTGGGCGTAGCGGAGAGTGGCCTGGACCGGCGGGTCGTACCGCAGGACCTCCTCGACCACCTGGCCCGCCATGTCCGGATTCGCCCGGAGCATCGCCCACTGGTCAGGGTGGTCGAGCAGCGCCAGCATGCCGTTCCCGATGAGGTTGACGGTCGTCTCGAACCCGGCGATGAGCAGGACGCGGCACAGGCTGAGCACTTCGCGCGGGGAGACGCGCGCCGCGCCGAGGTCGGCGGCGAGCCTGCTCAGTACGTCCTGGCCGGGGCGCGCGGCGCGCTGCCTGAGCAGGTCGGCGAACAGCTCTTCCAGCGCGCGGGTCGCCGGGCCGAGCGCGCGGGCGGTCCTGAGCGACGGTACGCCGTCCAGCGACCCGGCCACGACGGCCCCGTACTCCCGGAACGGCCCCGCGTGCTCGTCCGGGATGCCGAGCAGTTCCGAGATCACCGCGATCGGCAGCGGCGCGGCCACCTTGGCCATCAGGTCGAACCTGCCGCGGGCCGCCGCGCGGTCCAGCAACTCGCGGGTGATCCGCTCGATGCCGGGCCGGTACCGGGCCATCATCTTCGGGCTGAACGCGGGGGCCGCGAGCCTGCGGACGCGTCCGTGGTCGGGAGGGTCGAGGCTCAGCAGTGAGAAATCGGCCTCGGCCCCCGGCCGGTACGCGAGCGGTTCGGAGTCATCGCGCACGTAAGGGCCGTTTCGGACACCGAACCGCCGATCGCGCAGCACCCGGCCGCACAGCCGGTGCCCGGTCACCGCCCACACCCCCGACGTACTCCGCGACAGCGGACCCTGGGCGCGCAGCCTCCGGTAGCACGCGTACGGATCGCGCCGGCCCGCGCCCGTCATCAGCAGGCTGAACGGGTCATCGCGTACCCGGCCGTGCATCCACGTCCACCCGGCGTGACCCGCGACCCGCGCGGTCTGTCGTATCGTCTCCAGCACGTTCGTCCTCCTCCTCACACGGGGATGTGGAAGATCGGCATCGACGTCATGCCGTACTCGCGCAGCCGGGCCCGCACGAACGAGCCGAACGACCGCTTGGTGAACTGCCTGAGCAGGAACCGCCGCGGCCCGGTCGGCAGCCGCGCGAAGTTGACCATCGCGAAGGGGCCGTCGTCCAGCGGGGCGAGCGCGGTCGAGTTGTCGATCCCGGTGTTGCCGGTGAACCAGCCGGTCAGCGTCTCCCACACGGCGACCGCGGTCTGCGGGTCGGGGCCGGTGAAGTGGTTGAACAGGAAGGTGCTCCCGCGCCGGCCGGCGTCGGTCTCACCGATCTTCCTGACGTTGCGGGCGGGCATCTCCAGGGCCGGGCCGATCCGCCGGTACGGCTCGGCCTCCCGCACGCCCGCGATGTCCTCCGGTGAGGTGGTCTCGATCAGCATGGCGAGGTCGCTGCCCGGCCTGCCGGGGATCGGCGGGGCGAGCACGGCGCGGTACAGGGTGATCGCCCGTACGTCGGGGCGCTCCTCCAGGCGGGCCGCCAGCTCGGACAGCCGGGCGATCTCTTGTTCGCGCTCGGGGCTTCTGCCGGGGAACGGCCCGCGGCCGAGCGGGGCGGCCTCGATGCCCAGGTACAGGAACCCGCTGGGGGAAGGCTCGGTGAACTCGGCCTTCGGGAATCGGGGGTCGGCGATGACCGTCGTCATGATCTCTCCCTTCCGGGGGGCTCGGTGCTCTTAGTGCTTCAGTGCGCTCCCTGCGCGCCGAGTTCGACCACGAGCACGCCGCCGATGATGAGCGCGATGCCGGCCGCCATCATCCAGGTCAGCGGGTCGCGGAAGATGAGTCGTCCGAGGACGGCGGTCAGCGCGACGCCGCTGGCCGCCCAGATGCCGTAGGCCACGCCCACGGACATGCCTTGCGCCAGTACCGCGCCGAGCAGGGTGAACGCGACGAGGTAGCCGATCAGGACCGGGGCGATCCAGACCTTCTTCGTGAAACCCTCGGACGCCTTCATAGAGAGGGTCGCGACGGTCTCTGTGGCGATGGCGCCGACGAGCAGTAGCCAGGTCATGATCCACTGCCTTCCACGACGTATTTCCTGGGCTCTTCGTGTTCGTGTTCGGCGCGCTGCGCGCCGAGTTCGACCAGCAGTACGCCGCCGATGATCAGCAGGACGCCCAGCCCGATCACCCAGGTCAGCACGTCCCCGAAGATGACGGCCCCGGCGACCGCGGTCAGCGCGACCCCGCCGGCCGCCCAGATCCCATAGGCCACGCCGACCGGCACGCCGGCCTTGAGCACCTGCGCGACCAGGACGAACGCGCTCAGGTAGCCCGCCACCACGCCCACCAGCCACCACGGGTGCGCGAAACCCTCCATCGCGCGCAGCGAGAGCGTCGCGACGACCTCCAGGGCGATGGCGGCCACGAGCATCGCCCACTTGTTCATTCCTCGTCCTCCTTTCCGGTGGCCAGCCGGTCGATCCTGGCGATGATCGCGGCGCGCGTCTCCGCGTCATAGCCGGAGGTGTCGCTCGCGTCGGCCAGCCACAGGCCGTCCGCGGCGAGCCGGGCGACCGCGAGGTCCACGGAGCGGGTGTCGGCGGCGGAGGGGGCGCCCAGCCAGCGGCGCAGCATGTCCTGCCACGGCTTCATCAGGGCCTCGTCGTACACGGAGTCGACGAAGATCGCCAGATCGGCCCGGCTCGTGGCCGCCCCGCTCACCACGACCGCGTACGCCCGGACCCGCTCTGCCACACCCGCCTCGGCGAGAGGCTTGCCCAACTGGGCCAGCATCCGCTCCTCCCAGCTCGCGGTGACGTACTCGACCACGGCGAGCATCAGTTGCTCCTTGCTCGCGAAGTGGTAGATCAGACCGCCCTTGCTCAGACCCGCCTCTTGCGCGGCGGCGTCGAGAGTGAGGCTGCCAATGCCACTACGCCCGGCAATCCGCTGCGCGGCTTCCAGGATCGTTGTCCTCGAACTCGGTCTCACCTGCGTAACTATACCGACTGGTTGGTGCAGTTACAAGGTTGCCTGAAGCTCGGCCCGTTTCCCAGGGCCGCGCTCCTCGCGGTCGGGCTTCGCGTCTTGGACGGACTTTGCCCGAGGGTCTGCGCTTCGCGCCCGATTGACCTCGCTGACGCTCGGCCTGTTCTTCAGGACCGGGTTCGCCCGAGGAGGTCGCGCTGCGCGCGCATTGGAGCTCGCTGATGCTCGGCCGTCTTCCTAGAAGCCGGGCGAACGGCGGCCGGGCCTCGAATCGGGCGGATGGCCGTTCTCGCGGGTGCCGCAGGGCGGTTGTTGGGAGGCGGGCGTCTCAGCGTGGTGGGAACCGGTGGCTGGGCGGACTTGGGACGAGGGATGGAACGGAAGGCCGTGCCTCACGGGTGCCGTAGGGCGGCCTCCAGCAGGCGGACGATCTCCGCGTGGCCGGTGAAAAGGTACCGCTCGGAGCGGAGCTCGCCGTCGCCGTCACGGGTTTGGGCAACGACACGACCGGGCTCGCGGCGGACGGCGACCGTGGTGCCGGGCCGCGCGATGGCCTCGGCCTCGCGGCGCAGTTCCGCCTCGATGTCGCGAACGGCCCAGTGGCGGGCCTGTTCGAGCGGAGTGACGCCGTCCGCGCCAGGGGTCGCCGGGTCCGCGCCGTGTGCGAGCAGTACGCGGACCACCTCGGCAGCGCCGTGCCCGGCGGCATGCCACAGCGCGGTGTTGCCTGCGCCACCGGGGATGTCGGGATCGGCCCCGTGGGCGAGCAGCGCGGTCACGGTCTCCGGATCGCCCTTGGCCGCCGCCCAGTGCAGGGCCGTCATCGGGTTGCGCGCGGCATCTTCCCGCAGGTCAGGGTCGGCACCCCCGGCCAACAGCGCTTGTACCGCGTCCAGGTGGCCCCAGGACGCGGCGGCGCACAGAGGCAGCCCCTCCTCGTCATGCTCCCGGTTGGGATCGGCACCCGCGGCCAGCAAGCCGCGCACGGCCTCGGCGTCGCCGTGTACAGCCGCCCTGTACAGCGCCTCCGTGGCCCGTCCGTCGGCCGGGCCGGGTCGCGTCTCCATGCCCTCAGTCTGTCCGGCTCGTCACCCTCGCTCCACTTGTTTTAGCCCCGTTGACAAATCCAGTTTTTACGTTCAAGCTTGTTTTGGCAATCAAGGAGAGGACGAGCACAGATGAGCCCCACCCGCTTCCGTGCGGCGTTAGCCGCGCTGATCGTCGCCCTGACGACGGTGACCGCACTGCCCACGCTGCCCGCACATGCGGCGTCCGCGACGCCCGCGCTGACCGACCCGCACCCATGCGCCGACGCCCCGGGGTTCACCTGCTCCACGCTCACCGTCCCGCTCGACCACAGTGGCAAGACCCCGGGTGAGCTGAAGCTCCAGGTCGCCACCGGCGACAACGCCGACGCACCCAAGGGTGTGCTGCTGCTTCTGTCCGGTGGGCCCGGCCAGCCGTCGGTGCCGTTCGTCGCCGCGATCGCCGCCAGGTTCCCCGAGCTGGCCGCCGACTACCGCTGGGTCACCATCGACCAGCGCGGCACCGGGGCCAACGCCCTCAAGTGCCCGGCGCTTCAGGCCGAGAGCGTCACATCGGACGTCGCCTCCGCGACGCCTGCCGCCGTACGGGACTGCGGCCGGATCGTCGGAGCCGACCGGGCGTTCTACCGCACCGACGACACCGTCGCCGACCTGGAGCTGCTCAGGCGGGCGCTGGGCGTCCGGCAGATGACGCTGAACGGCCTCTCGTACGGCACGCGCACCGCCGCGCACTACGCCTTCGCCAGGCCCGCCAACGTGCGGAAGATGGTGCTCGACTCCCTCATCCCCTTCGCCGACCCCGAGCACGACGACGCGCTCGGCCTGGTTTCGATGCGAGCGCACCGCCGGGTGCTGCGCGAGGCGTGCGCGCAGGTCGAGGGCTGCACGTGGGATCCCACAGAAGACCTCGCGTGGCTGGTCCGTCAGCGTGGCGACGGTGTGCGGCTGCTCGACCTGATGGTGGTGTCCGGGTTCCTTGACCCGACCTACTCGGGCGTGATCCACGCGATGCACAAGGCGCGTGCGGGCGACCCCGCCGACCTCGACCGGGTGTTGGCCGACCTGGCGGCGGCGCAGCCGCAGCCGTACGAGATGTTCAGCTGGGGGCTCCACACCGCGACGTACTGCGCGGACACGCGCCAGCCCTGGGGTGACTCGGCCACCGCGCCGCACCGGCGGCGGGCGGCACTGGAGCGCCGGATCGATCGCCTGCGCCCGCATGAGACCTACCCGTTCGACCGCGCGACCGCGGCCGGGGTGGGCTTCGTGCAGCGGTGTCTGCACTGGCCGACGTCGCGGCCCGGCAGTGAACCCCCGGCCTGGTCCCGCATCCCGGTGCCCACGCTGCTGCTGAGCGGCGACCGCGACCTCTCCACCCCGGTCGAGTGGGCCCGCGAGGTCGCCGCCCGCGCCCCGCAGGGCAAGCTGGTCGTGGTCCCCAACACCCCGCACCTCGTCCAGGTGATGGAACCGGGACAGGTGGGCCGCGACGCGATCTCCACCTTCCTCACCCAGGACTGAAGCAGCTCAACCCGTTCAAACCCCCGGGACGGACGTCGGCAGCCCCGATGTCCGTCCCGGGGCTCGGGCATATCAGCATGCGTCGACGCCGCAATGGCCAGCCGGGGCATCGGTTAGAGGTCGGCGTACTTGAGGTCCAGGGCCTTAATCCATCCATTCACACGAACGATCCGACCGCCCTGACACGGCCCCCACCCTGTCCAGGCCCTGTCCGCCCGTGGTTGCGCCCATGCTCACAGTCGCGCTTCTGCCCAAGCCCGCACTATCTGTACGGCCGGCATCCCTCTCGCCGCCCACCGCCCCCAGCACCGCCCTTGTGCCCGGCTTTCACGTGTGCCGTGGTCCCCCACCGTCCCAGCACGGGCTAACAAGGTGCCCTTCCCACCCTGGGCACCGTCAGCAAGTGGACCGCCGTTCCCCAGCCACCAACCCCCACCGCCCTCCACGCGTTATCCCCGCCCCCAGCGGTCAGCCCACTCCGCCACGCCTGACACCGCCCCGCTCCGCGCCCCCTCGAACCTCGCTTCGCTCGGCCCGTGCTTTCCCGGTGCCGCGCTACGGCGCGTCGCCTCATTGCGCGCTACCGCGTGCAGGAGGACGGGCCTCGCCCAAGGCCGCACTCCCGTGCGCAATTGACCTTACTGACGCTCGGCCTGCTTTTCCTAAGGCCGGTCTCCCGGCGCCACCGCCATCAGCACACCGACACCCACCTCAACCCACCACAGCCACCACCCATGACCACGCCCTCCAGCCACCTATCCCATACGGTCTTGATGAGCATGAATCTTCACGACACCGGGCAAGCCGCTCAGCCTGTAGGCCCTCGCGAGATATCGTTCCTGCGTATCCCACAACCAGAGAGAAGATCGTCCTCGTCGAGTCACGATCGGTCCGGTGAGCGGCCGTTTTCGAACTAAAGGAAATCGCCACCTACGCCGGGAAGACCCGCAGGTCAGCAAGTGTGCTCCCCGCACGCGCGGGGATGGTCCGGCGGGGGCGGCGGGGTGCTGCTGGGTGTCGGCGTGCTCCCCGCACGCGCGGGGATGGTCCTCTGAGTGCAATACTCCCTCGCCTCGTAGGCGAGTGCTCCCCGCACGCGCGGGGATGGTCCTCGGCCGGCTGTCGGCCCGGCCCCGGGCGGATAGTGCTCCCCGCACGCGCGGGGATGGTCCCACCACCCCGGCCGCGGCGGCCGACGTGATCACGTGCTCCCCGCACGCGCGGGGATGGTCCGCCCTGGTATGGGCCGTCGCCGTCGCGCTTGCCGTGCTCCCCGCACGCGCGGGGATGGTCCCCCCCTCGGCCCTTCGGGCCTAATAACGATTCCGTGCTCCCCGCACGCGCGGGGATGGTCCGGCCGGCACGGCGGGCGGCACGATCAGGGGGCTGTGCTCCCCGCACGCGCGGGGATGGTCCTCTCCGGAGTTCCACGAGTTCATCGAGTTCGTGGTGCTCCCCGCACGCGCGGGGATGGTCCCCCCTGATCACATGATGGACGGGCAGGTGAGTCGTGCTCCCCGCACGCGCGGGGATGGTCCCGTCTCGTTCATGACCATGACCGGGACCTCGGGGTGCTCCCCGCACGCGCGGGGGTGGTCCCGTCCCCGCTTCGCCGATCCGCTTGTCGAAGCTGTGCTCCCCGCACGCGCGGGGATGGTCCCCTGTCCTACGGTCTGTGCATGGCTCAACTCACGTGCTCCCCGCACGCGCGGGGATAGTCCTGGGTAGGAGTCCGATGCTGCCCGATCATCACGGTGCTCCCCGCACGCGCGGGGATGGTCCCCTCTGTGTCCAGGCCGCGCTCGGTGACAGCAAGTGCTCCCCGCACGCGCGGGGATGGTTCCCCCGACATCGTCAACGACATCGCGGCCAGCGCGGTGCTCCCCGCATGCGGGGAGCCCAGCGACGACACCGCTGTGATGGTCGCCCTCCCTATGCTCCCCGTGCGGGGTGGTCCCCGGTCGGCGGGGATTTCGGGCACGAAGCGTTCATGCTCTCCGCATGTGCGGGGGTGGGCCTTGGTCACCAAGCTGCAACCACTCTGGGCCGGCGTGCTTGCCGCAGGTGTGGGGGTGGGCCGATGGCTTTGGGCGTGCAGCCGGCGCGGATGTTGGGGGTGGGGGAGTGCCGCCAGGTGGGGTGTGGTGCTTCGTTTGGGCGCCTTTGGCGGGGGTTAGGGGGGTTAGGGGGGTGGGGGCATGGGGGCGGTGGTCGGGGGGCCGGGGGAGCGGCCGGGTGGGGGGTATTCGCAGTCGAGTTGGCTGACGTCGATGTCGCGGCCGGAGCCCCAGCCCTGCCCCTCGGTGGAGGTGTAGACGAAGGTGCACGCGCGGCCGTGGCTGTCGGTGATGTTGGAGACGAAGATCTGTTCGTCGATGGCGCATCCGGTGAGGAGCAGGACTCCCGCGGCCACGGTGGCGGCTTTCCAGAGCTTCATGTGATCACCCCCTTCAGCGGATGGTAAAGCCCACTGCCGGCGGTGATCCAGCGACCCTGTCGGGAAATGTTGGTGAATGGGTGGGGTCAGGTGCGCCAGATGAGGACCAGGGCGCAGTCGTCGCGTTTGCCCGCGAGGGTCTTGGCGAGGTTGCCCGCCTCCTTGTAGCCCTTGGTGACCAGGGATTCGGCCTCGCCGAGCAGGCGGTCCACGCCGCTGTCCGGGCCGAGGCGGGGGTCCCACATGCCGTCGGTGAAGAGCATCAGGGCGTCGCCCTTGGCGAGTGAGCCCTTTTCGGGGATCCACTCGGCGTCGTCGGTGACGCCGAGGGCGATGCCGTGGGCGTCGCTGAGGCGCCAGGTGCCGCTGCCGGGGGCCAGGCGGGCGGCCGGGGGGTGGCCCGCGCAGCGGATCGTGTAGCCGCCGGTGGACAGGTCGAGGCTGAGGTGCAGGGCGGTGACGATGCCCTCGTGCTCGGCGCCGTCGAGTTCGGGCTGGTCGAGCAGGTAGGCGTTGGAGGCGGGCAGGAAGCGTTCGGCGGGTACGGTGCCGAGCAGGCCGCCGAGGGCTCCGGCGATCATCAGGGCCCGGCTGGCGGCGTCGGTGCCCTTGCCGGAGACGTCCACCAGGGCGATCTCCAGCCGGTCGCCGGCCTGGTGGGAGAGGGTCAGGTCGGCGGAGAACAGCGAACCGGGGGCCTGCCGGGTGACGGCCTTGCAGCCCCAGCCGCGCGGCAGCGGGGCGATCCGGTTGATGGTCTTGAGCCGGTCGCGCAGGTCGGCGAGCAGGCGTCCGCCGCGCATGCCGCGGATGCCGACGTTGTCGCGGTAGCTGGCCAGACGTACGGCGAGGAGCACCACCACGGCGATCACCAGCAGCGGGACGACGTGGAGCCCGGTCGCGACCGTGCCCCGTACGACGGAGATCGCGGCGGCGGCCAGCAGCACCACCAGGCCGGGCGGGCGCAGTCGCAGGCCGCCGAACAGGATGATCGGCGCGAGCAGCACCAGCGGCGCCCACATCGGCCCGAACGTCGCCGACAGCGGGCCGACCGCCAGCGCGCCCGCGACCAGGGCGATCAGCAGGAAGCGCTCGCTGGCCGACCCCGGCCGCCAGATCGTGAAATGCCCCGAACTCCTGGTGCCCTCGCCCGAGTCAACGTAGAACGCGCGCTCCCGGGGCGTCCACACGCTCCGGAGGTGCTCGCTGACGGGCATCGGCATTACGGTCCCTGCTTGCCGTGTGCGAAAAGTAGTGGAAGGTAGCGGAAAGTAACCAAGAAAGCCGTAGGCGGCCGGTAGCGGATCGACCGGCCGGGCTCCGCCGCGATGAGTCTAGCCCGCCCGTCCATGCAGGGAAGCGACCTCGGCGCAGGCGTCGAGCAGATGGCGTACCTGCGGAGAGGCTGGTCCCGGCGGGACCGCGAGGTACGTGGTGACCCACACGCCGTCCAGCGGGCGGTAGACGACGGTACGCGCGGGAGGCGGTTCGCTGCCGGCGTAGAAGACCGTCCACGACGGCGGGCACGCGGCGATGCCGAGCAGCGTGTCGGGCAGGTTGACGAAGCGCGGGCCCGGCGGGGGGTCGATGCCCGCCGCCCGGCACGCGGCCCTGACGAAGTCGTGGAAGGCCGGGGCGTCCTTCCGGGCCGCCAGGCGCAGCGGCAGCTCCCCGAGCCAGGAGAGGCGCAGCACAGGCTCGGTGGCGAGCGGGTGGCAGGCGGGCAGCGCGGCGAGCAGCGGGTCCGACCAGAGCGGGATCAGTTCCAGGCCCTCGGCCGCGTCGATGATGCGGACGGTGGCGGCGTCCAGGTCGCCCGCGCGTGCGCCCGCCAGCCGTTCGGGGACGCCGACCTTGACCAGGCGGACGCGCAGCCGGGGCATGGCGGCGGCCAGTGTTTCGAGCGCGGGGTACAGCCGGTCGGCGGGGGTCTTGCCGGTGCCCAGCCGCAGCGTGGACTCGGCGTCCTCGGCCAGGCCGGCGGCCACGTGCCTGACCCGGTCGGCCGCCGCGAGCGCGGCGCGGGCCTCGCCGAGCAGCCGTTCGCCTGCCTCGGTGAGCCGTACGTGCCTGGTGCTGCGGTCGAACAGGCGGACGCCGAGGTCCCGTTCCAGCCGGGCCACCTGCTGGCTCACCGCGGGCTGCACGATGCCGAGACGTTCCGCCGCCCGCCCGAATCCGCCGGTTTCGGCGACCATGACGAAGTACGCGAGCTGCCGAAGCTCCAATATTCCCCCATTTATCACGGCTTGTGATGACTGTACGGGGCAAGTGCGTCTGGTTCGGCCGTCCCGTCCGCGATCGACTGGGCCGCATGCCACTCATCGACGCCCAAGGCCCGGTACTGCTGCCCGGCCAGGATGGATATGACAGTGAACGCCAGGGTTTCAACAGGATCGTCGATCACCGCCCGGCCGTGATCGTGGCCGCCGAGACCGCGGAGGACGTACGGCAGGCCGTCCTGCACGCCGCCGCCCGCGATCTGCCGGTCGCCGTCCAGGCCACCGGCCACGGCCCGGTCCTGCCCGCCGACGGAGCCGTGCTGATCGGCACCCGGCGGATGAACGGCGTGCGCATCGACCCCGGCGCCCGCACCGCGCGGATCGAGGCGGGGGTCCGCTGGGGGCGGGTGGTCGAGCGGGCCGCGAAGTACGGCCTGGCCCCGCTGAACGGCACGTCGCCCGGCGTGGGCGCGGTCTCCTACACCCTGGGCGGCGGTCTGCCGGTGCTCGGGCGTACGTACGGCTGGGCCGTGGACCACGTACGGTCGATCGACGTCGTCACGGCGGACGGCCGGGCGCTCACCGCGACCCCGGACCGCCACGAGGACCTGTTCTGGGCGCTGCGCGGCGGCAAGGGCAACTTCGGGGCCGTCACCGCCCTGGAGATCGGCCTGGTCCCGCTCACCCACGTGTACGGCGGCGGGCTCTACTACCCCGGCGACCGCGCCGCCGAGGTCGTGCACGCCTGGCGCGAATGGACGCTGGACCTCCCGGAGGAGACCAACTCGTCCGTGGCGCTGGTCCGGTTCCCCGACCTGCCGAGCATCCCCGGCCACCTGCGCGGACGGGCCTTCACCCACGTACGCGTCGTTCACACCGGACCGGAGACCCGCCCGCCGGCCACGCTCGGGCCGCCGGTCATGGGCGCGATCGGCGTCCAGCCGTACACGGAGGTCGCCTCGATCTTCGACGAACCGGCCGGGCCGGTGCGGACCCAGGACCACTCCATGATGCTGCGCGACCTGCCCGCCGAGGCCGTGGACACCCTGATCGCCCACACCGGAGGCGACGCCGGGCCGGTGGTCGTCGAACTGCGGCAGCTCGGCGGGGCCCTCGGGCGTACCGGGGCGGTGCCCAGCGCGACCGGGCACCGCGACGCGACCCACGCCCTCACCACGGTCTCGCCGGGGCCGGTGGGCCCGGCCCGCGCGCTGCTGGCCGCGATGCGGCCGTGGGGGACCGGGCGGGCGCTGATCAACCTGTTCAACGGACCGGACACGGCGGGGGACGCGCGCGAGGCGTACGACCCGGAGACGTACCGGCGGCTGGTGGCCCTGAAGGGCGTCCACGACCCGGCGAACCTCTTCCGAATCAACCACAACGTCCCCCCGGAAAATTGGAATGCCTCTCGGCCCGCCCCCCGGTAGCCTGCGAGAAAGGCGCTAGAGCAAAGGGGCGGTACCGTGTCGCACGTCGAGGTCGGGCACCTGACGTATGTCCTGCCCGACGGGCGGCCGCTGCTCGACGACGTCTCCTTCCGGGTCGGCGAGGGGGTCAAGGCCGCGCTGGTCGGCCCCAACGGCGCGGGCAAGACGACCCTGGTCCGGCTGATCGCGGGCGACCTCCAGCCGATCGAGGGCACCGTGGCCAGCTCCGGCGGGCTGGGCGTGATGCGGCAGTTCATCGGCAGCATCCGCGACGGCCGTACCGTCCATGACCTGCTGCTGAGCGTCGCGCCGCCGCGCGTGCGGGAGGCGGCCGACCGGCTCGCCGCCGCCGAGCTGACCATGATGGAGCGCGACGACGAGAAGACGCAGTTGCGCTACGCGCAGGCGATCACCGACTACACCGACGCGGGCGGCTACGACATCGAGGTCCTGTGGGACACCTGCACGGTGGCGGCGCTCGGCGTCCCGTACGACGGGGTGAAGTACCGCGAGGTCAACACGCTGTCCGGGGGCGAGCAGAAACGGCTGGTCCTGGAGGCGCTGCTGCGCGGCCCCGACCAGGTGCTGCTGCTCGACGAGCCGGACAACTACCTCGACGTGCCCGGCAAGCTGTGGCTGGAGCAGGTGCTGCGGGAGACGCCGAAGACCGTGCTGATGGTCAGCCACGACCGCCAGTTGCTGGCCAACGCGGTGGACCGGATCGTCACCGTCGAGTCGGGCAACGTCTGGATCCACGGCGGCGGGTTCGCCGGATACGCCGAGGCCCGCAAGGAGCGCAACGAGCGGCTGGAGGAGCTGCGCAGGCGCTGGGACGAGGAGCACGCCAAGCTCAAGCGGCTGGTCATCATGCTCAAGCAGAAGGCGAGCTACAACGACGGCATGGCCCCGGCCTACCACGCCGCCCAGACCCGGCTGCGCCGGTTCGAGGACGCGGGGCCGCCGGAGGTGCCGCCGCGCGACCAGTTGATCAGCATGCGGCTGCGCGGCGGACGCACCGGCAAGCGCGCGATCGTGTGCGAGGAGCTGGAGCTGACCGGCCTGATGCGGCCGTTCGACCTGGAGATCTGGTACGGCGAGCGGGTCGCGGTGCTCGGTTCCAACGGGTCGGGCAAGTCCCACTTCCTGCGGCTGCTGGGCGGTGAGCCGATCCGGCACACGGGGCTGGCCAAGCTCGGCGCGCGGGTCGTACCTGGCCACTTCGCGCAGACGCACGCCCGGCCCGAGCTGGTCGGCCGTACACCGTGCGAGATCGTCATGTCCGAGCACGCCAGGCTCAGGAACGAGGCGATGAAGGCGCTGTCCCGGTACGAACTGGCCGGTGACGTGGGCGACCAGCGCTTCGAGACGCTGTCCGGCGGGCAGCAGGCCCGGCTGCAGATCCTGCTGCTGGAGCTGTCCGGGGCGACGCTGCTGCTGCTCGACGAGCCGACCGACAACCTCGACCTGGCCAGCGCGGAGGCGTTGCAGGAGGGGCTGGACGCCTTCGACGGCACGGTGGTCGCGGTCACCCACGACCGATGGTTCGCCGCCGACTTCGACCGGTTCCTGATCTTCGGGGCCGACGGCCGGGTGTACGAGGCCGCCGAGCCGGTGTGGGACGAGGGACGGGTCGTCCGCCAGCGCTGAAGGGCCTGCTGAACGGCCTGGTGAAGAGCCCGCGCAAAGAGTTCGTAGCCGCGCCGCGTGTCGCCGGGAGCCCGCTCCGGCTCGCGGGTTATGACCGTATGGTGACGCAGCGTAGTGGTGTTTTCATCGTCGCCGGGTGCCTGGCCCTGGCGTCCCTCTCCGCGTGCGCGGGTGAGGAGCGGCAGGAGCGGCGACTGAAGCCGCTCACGGTGCGCGAGCAGGCGTCCTCGATCGCCAAGAGCGCCGACGGCTACGTGGTCAACTGGGCCGCCGTGCTCGGCAACCAGAACCCCTGGCACTTCGGCGAACAGGTGGTCGCCACGATCGTGGCGAGCGACGACCGGGGCGCCGAGGTCGTGCGGATGGAACAGCCGCTCGACGCGGTGCCCCCGGCGGGCACGCTGGCGTTCAGCGGGCAGGCCATCGCGGCGCAGCGCCCGGTCAAGGTCCACCTCTCCTACCGGCCCGCGCAGTGGAAGCCGGCCGGGCGGATCACCTCGGCCTTCCGGGCGTTCCCGGTCACGGACGTGTTCCAGCGGCGGCAGAAGAACGGCTCGTACCTGGTGACCGGGCGGGTCGGCAACCCGTACCGGCTGGCGGCCGGCAGCCTGGTGGTCACCGCGCTGCTGCGCGACCAGGCGGGCAAGCTGCTCGGCGGGGCGAGCACGTTCGTGGACGACGTGCGGTCCGATGGCAAGCCGAGGTTCATCCTCACCGTGGACAAGCCGCCCGCGGGGGTGGCCAGGGCCGAGGTCGTGGCGCGTACCTGGGGGACGACGAGCCGGCCGTACGAGGAGCTGGCGGCGGGCGGGGCGGTGCCGGTGCACACCAGCAGGCCCACGACGCCGCCCTTCGAGAAGGACCGCGGCAGGCAGGAAATGCCCGGAACGGCGGGACGGCCATAGCTTTTCCGGCAATATTCCGTAAACCGGGAAACCGGCGTTATCCACGTTATCAACGCCATTTTCTGGAATTCCACGGTGATCCCGACCAGCCTCGCTGAATCGGTAGAACAAGCAGTTACAATACGTTTACCATCCGTCACATGAGCGAACGCGTCCTGGTGGAAGCCCTGCGCGCCCGCGATCCGGGCGCCCTCGCCGTGCTCTATGACACCTATGCCGAGGACATCCACCGATTCTGTATTTTCGTCCTCGGCAGTCCGGATGGCGCGCAGGTCGCCCTGCGCGACACACTGATCGCGGCCGAGGCCAACATTCACGTGCTCAGCGATCCCGCGCGGCTGCGACTGTGGCTGCTCGCGCTGGCCAGGGTGGAGTGCGACCGGCGCGCGCTCCAGACCGGCCGCGGCGGCCCGGCCCCCGCGCCCGACCCGCCCCCGGCCGCCCGCGCGCCAGGGGCGGAGCTGAGCGTCATCGCCTGGCACGCCACCTGGAGCCTGCCGCCCGCCGATCGCCGGGTGCTCGGCCTGGCCACCGGGCGCGGGCTCGGCATGGAGGAGATCGCCGAGGTCACCGGGATGGCGGCGGGTTCGGTACGCGAGGCGCACGAGGCCGCGCTCGGGCGGCTGCGCGACGCCGTGACCGCCGAGTACCTGGCCCGCAAGGGCCCCAGCGACTGCCTGCGGCGGGCGCGCATCCTGGCCGGGTTCCGGGGCGAGCTGACCCCGCAGACGCGCGAGCGCCTGGTGGGCCACATCGCCCGGTGCGACGCCTGCGGGCCGCACCGGGCCAGGCAGATCTCCGCGGCCAAGGTGTTCGACCTGCTGCCCGCCACGCCGCTGCCGGAGACGCTGCGGGTGCGGGTGCTGTCCTGCTTCACCGACCCCGGCCTGCTGCCCTACCGGCGATACGTGGCGGGGCGGGTGGGCATGCTCGACGCCCGCGGGTTCCCGGCCAGGGGCATCAAAGGGGGTCGCCGGGTTCCTGTCGCGGCTGCCGGGGCGGTTGCGGCGGTGGCCACGCTGATCGCGGTGATCTACGCGTTCGGGTTCGCGGGCGAGGCGCCCGGCAGGCAGGCCGCGGCCAACGCGTCCCGGCCGGCCCCGACCGGCGGCGGATGGTCCGATCCCGGCGAGCCCGGAGGGCCGGGCGCGGTGGGTCCGGTACACGAGCCGGCCTTCCCCGAGCCGATCACCGGCGAGCCGCCGTTCGTGCCGTTCGCGCCCTCCTACGACGCCACGCTGCACCCGCTGGGGGCCGAACCGACGCCATTCTCCCCGCCACGCGAGAGCCCGGCGCCGGAGCCTCCGCGAAGGCCGCGCCCATCGGTCGTCCGTCCGCCTGCCCCCACATCAGAGCCGCCGCTGACCATGCGGCCCGACCACCCCCGCTACGAGCAACGCCCGCGCCCGCGACCCACCCGCAGGCCGACTCGCCCGCCGTCCCCCACGCCGCCGTCCAGCCCCACCGCGCCGAAGACCGGCGAGTCGCCCGACCCCACGCCGACGCCCGAGCCGACCAGCCCTGAGCCGACACCCTCCGTGACATAGGTGTGCAGAGAGTTACATGGGGGAAGTAAGTGCATGTTGTGAGCCCTGGTGAAAGGGGGAAGCATGCACTCGGCCGGCACCACCCCGCGGCCTGCCCGCGGTGTCCGGCGTCTCGTGCCGGTCCTGACCACGCTGACGGCGCTGACGGCCCTGACGTCGTTGACGGCGGCCGGGGCGGTCCCCGCCACCGCGCGGCCCGACCCGTCCGCGGGTGACGTGGCCGACGCCCGGCGCGCGGTCGACACACAGGCGCAGCGGCTGAGCACGGCCACCGCGGGCCTCGCCGAGGCCAGGGCCAGGCTCGGCGAGCTGGGCGCGGCGGCCGAGCGGGCGGTCGAGGCGTACAACGGCGAGCGGGTTCGCCTGGCCGCCGCCGAGAGCGCCCACCAGGCCGCGGCCGAGCGGCAGCGCACCTCCGACGCCCACCTTGCCCAGGCCCGCGCCGACGTCGCCGCGCTGGCCGCGCAGAGCTATGGCGGGGTCGATCTGACCCGCCCGATGGCCGCCGTGGTCGCCGCGGGCGGCAACGGCGGGATGCCCGGCTACCTGCACCAGGCCAGCGTCCTGCACCACCTGAGCGGCGGGCGCGCCGAAGTGCTCAAGCGGATGCGCGACGCGCAGGAGGTCGCCACCATCCTGCGCGCCCAGGCGTCCACGGCCTACACCGAGCGCCGGGAGGCCGCCGCCAGAGCGGAGGCGGCCCGTACGGCGGCACAGGCCGCGCTCGACCGGCAGCGCGCCCAGACCGAGGCGATCGAGGGCCAGGTCCGTGACTTCGAGGACCGGCTCGACCAGGCCAGGTCCGAGGCCGACCGGCTGGCCCGCGAGCGGGCCGCCGCCCAGGAGCGCGCGGCCCTGCAACGCGACCAGGCCGCGGTCCCCGCTGTCGGGAGCGGCGGCAGTGCCGGAGGCGACCTGGCCGCCGACTGGGCGCTCGCCCAGCTCGGCAAGCCCTACGTCTGGGCGGCGGCCGGCCCGGACACCTTCGACTGCTCGGGCCTGACCATGCGCGCCTGGGAGCGGGCGGGTGTCCGGCTCGACCACTGGACGGGCACCCAGTGGACCTCCGGGCCGCACATACCGCTCGACTCGCTACGCCGGGGCGACCTGCTGTTCTTCGGCCGCATCACGTCCAACCCCGGCGACATACACCATGTGGGGATGTACATCGGCAAGAACATGATGGTCCACGCGCCGCAGACCGGCGACGTCGTGCGGATCGCCCCGATGTGGCGAGATGACCTGGTCGGCGCCACCCGGCCGGGGTGAGCGGCGGGCGCCGGAGCAGAGGTCAGTGGGCGCCGCCCTGCTCCACCGCGCGCCTGATCGAGTTCTGGATCTCGGCCTCGGCCTCCACCCGGCCCACCCAGTTGGCCCCTTCGACCGACTTGCCCGGCTCCAGGTCCTTGTAGACCTCGAAGAAGTGCTGGATCTCCAGCCGGTCGAACTCCGTGACGTGGTGGATGTCCCTGATGTGCTCCATCCGCGGGTCCGTGGACGGCACGCAGAGGACCTTGTCGTCGCCGCCCTTCTCGTCGGTCATCCGGAACATCCCGACCGCCCGGCAGCGGATCAGGCAGCCGGGGAAGGTCGGCTCCTGGAGCAGGACCAGCGCGTCCAGCGGGTCGCCGTCCTCGCCCAGGGTGTTCTCGATGAAGCCGTAGTCGGCGGGATACTGAGTGGAGGTGAAGAGCAGCCGGTCCAGGCGGATGCGCCCGGTCTTGTGATCGACCTCATATTTGTTCCGTTGCCCCTTGGGAATCTCAACGACAACGTCGAAGTCCACCGCGGTTCCTCCGCTCAGCCCTCCCGGGAGCTCCGGACGGGCGTTAATGTCTCGTAAACGTCACTGTCTGGAGAGGGGCCTGCGGCGTGGAGCGGCGTGATCGGTGGACGGTCGTGGTCACCCTCGGCCTGCTCCAGGCTTTCGTGATCGCCGCCGGCGTCCATGTGATCACCAACGACGTCAACCTGAGCGCGCTGACCGGTCCGCCACGTCCGGCCCCGCCGGCCGAGCCTCCGCCCGTTCCCGTGGTCACCGCGGGTCCGGTGCTGGCCGCGGGCGGGAACGGTCCTCTCCCCGCCAAGGGTACTTTGGCGGCCAGGCTCGCCGACGCCCTGGGTGACCCCGCGCTCGGCGACAGCGTGGGCGCGTCGGTGATGGACACCGCCACAGGGGCCGTGCTCTACGGCTCCGGCTCCGACACCGGCATCACCCCGGCGTCCACCACCAAGATCGTCACTTCGGTGGCGACGCTGGCCTCGCTGGGGCCGGAGGCCAAGCTGGCGACGCGGGTCGTGACCGGCTCGGCGAAGGGGTCGATCGTGCTGGTGGGGGGCGGTGACCCGACCCTGCTCGGGCCCAAGGCGCCCCGGCATCCGGCCTATCCGAAACAGGCGTCGCTGGCGCAGCTCGCCCAGCGCACCGCCCAGGCGCTCCAGGCGAAGGGCGTGGACAAGGTCACGCTCGGGTACGACGACTCGCTGTTCACCGGGCCGCGGCTCGGGCCCGGCTGGAAGCCCGGCTACGTGCCCGAGGGCAACGTCGCGCCGGTCACCGCGCTCGCCATCGACGAGGGACGGCGCGGCCCCGACCTACGGGCCCGGGTCGCCGACCCGCCGCGGGCTGCGGCGACGGCCTTCGCGAAGCTGCTGGCCAAGTACGGCGTGACCGCCTCGGCGTCCGTCAAGCGGGTCAGGGCCGGGCGGCAGGCGGACGAGCTGGCCAGGGTGGAGTCCGCGCCGATGTACGCGCTGGTCGAGCGGGCCCTCACGATGAGCGACAACGACCTGTCCGAGGCCCTGGCCCGGCATGTGGCGATCAAGGAGGGGCGGCCCGCGTCGTTCGCGGGCGCGGCGCAGGCCGTACGCGCGGTGCTCGCACGCCTGAACGCCGGCAAGGGCGTGGAGGTCCACGACGGCAGCGGCCTCTCCACGAAGAACCGGATCAGTCCCGCCGGCCTGGCCAGGCTGCTGACCGCGGCGGCCTCCCCGGCCAACCCGCGGCTGCACGCCGTGGCGAGCGGCATGCCGATCGCCGCGTTCTCGGGCACGCTGGACGACCGGTTCGGCACCAGGGAGAGCAGGCCGGGCGCGGGTCTGGTGCGGGCCAAGACCGGCACCCTCAACGGCGTCAACACCCTGGCAGGGCTGGCCACCACGATCGACGGCAGGCTCATCGCGTTCGCCTTCATGGCCGATGACGTGCGGTCCGGGTGGGGCCAGGCGGAGGCGGCGCTCGACCGGCTCGCCGCGATCGTGTCCCGATGCGGCTGCTGACGGACCTCTCGCCCCATACGCGCGGCGGACGGCACGAGCACGTACGGTGGACGGTATGCAGGTGATCGACTGGGACCTCGCCGTCTCCACCGGAACGCGCCTGGTGCGCCCTGGCCCGCAGGTGACCCGCGAGGAGGCGCGACAGGCCGTTTCCGACCTGCGCAGGCTCTCCCGTGAGGCCGAGCGCCACGTGCGCGAGTTCACCCGGATCGACGGAGGCGCGGCCCCGCAGGCCGCGACCATCGTCGACCGCCCTGGCTGGATCAAGGCCAACGTCGAAGGCTTCCGCGTCGTCCTCGAACCGCTGACCCGGCGGATGTCGGGCGAGGGCCGGACCCAGCCCCCGGCGATCGTCGCCGCGGTCGGCTCGCGCATCACCGGCGTCGAGGTGGGCGCGGTGCTGGCCTTCCTGGCCTCCCGGGTGCTCGGCCAGTACGAGCTGTTCCTGCCGCCCGACCCGTCGGGCAAGGCCCCGACCGGGCGGCTCACGCTGGTCGCCCCCAACATCGTCAACGCCGAGCGCGAGCTGGGCGTCGATCCCGGCGACTTCCGGCTGTGGGTGTGCCTGCACGAGGAGACCCACCGGGTGCAGTTCACCGGGGTGCCCTGGCTGCGCGAGTACGTCCGGTCGCAGATGACGGAGTTCCTGCTGGCCTCCGACCTCGACCTGCCCACCCTGCTCGAACGGCTGCGCACGGCGGCCGACGCGGTCGCCGACGCGGTGCGCGGCGGCGAGGGCAACCTGATCGACGCGATCCAGACGCCCGAGCAGAAGAAGATCCTTGAGCGACTGACGGCCGTGATGACCCTGGTGGAGGGGCACGGCGACTACGTGATGGACGCGGTGGGGCCCTCGGTGGTGCCGTCGGTGTCCGAGATCCGCACGAGGTTCCAGGAGCGCAGGGAGGGCGGCTCGCGGGTCGATCGCACGGTCCGCAGGCTGCTCGGCATCGACCTGAAGATGAAGCAGTACGCCGAGGGTTCGGCGTTCGTGCGCACGGTGGTCGAGCGGGCCGGGATGGACGGCTTCAACAAGGTCTGGGGCAGCCCTTCGACGCTGCCCACCCAGGCCGAGATCGCCGACCCCGACCGCTGGATCGCCCGCGTGGTCACCGCCCCGGCCCTGGAGACCCCGCACCTCAACGGCTCCCCGAACGGCTCCGCGGAGACCGCTCCCGGGCCCGTGGACGGCGACGGCGACGGCCCCCCGCGGGAGGGGTAGCCGCCGATGGGGCCGCATCCCGCCGTGGCGGACGTCCGCCGGGCGGTGCGGACCGCGTTGGCCGGGCTCCCGCCCGGTTCGCTGACGCTGGTCGCCGCCAGCGGCGGCGCCGACTCGCTGGCGCTGGCCGCCGCGGCCGGGTTCGAGGCCCCGCGCGCGGGGCTCAAGGCCGGCCTGGTGACCGTCGATCACGGGCTCCAGGAGGGCTCGGCGGACCAGGCCGCCACAGTGGTGCGCCTGGCGTCCCGGCTCGGCCTGGATCCGGCGGAGGCGGTGCGGGTGGAGGTCGGCCGCGCCGGCGGGCCCGAGGCGGCGGCCAGAGACGCCCGCTACGCGGCCCTGGAAGGGGCCGCAGAGCGCCTGGGGGCCGCCGCGGTCCTTCTGGGGCACACCCGCGACGACCAGGCCGAGACGGTGCTCCTGGGGCTCGCGCGGGGCAGTGGCACGCGTTCGCTGTCGGGGATGTCCGCCGAGTCCGGCCTGTACCGGCGTCCGCTGCTGGAAGTGTCGCGGGCCACCACCCGCGCGGCCTGCGCCGCCCTCGGGCTCGACCCCTGGGACGACCCGCACAACGCCGACCCCCGGTTCACCCGGGTGCGCGTACGCGAGCGGGTGCTGCCGGTCCTGGAGGCCGAGCTGGGGCCGGGCGTGGCCGAGGCCCTGGCCCGTACGGCGCGTCAGTGCCGCGAGGACGCCGACGCCCTCGACGCCTGGGCCGGATCCGCTTTCGAGTCGGCCCGTGCCGCCGCCCAGGGGGATTTCGCTCGTAGCGATATCGCGCTGGATG
Source organism: Spongiactinospora rosea (assembly GCF_003315795.1). Classification (GTDB taxonomy): domain Bacteria; phylum Actinomycetota; class Actinomycetes; order Streptosporangiales; family Streptosporangiaceae; genus Spongiactinospora; species Spongiactinospora rosea. Next base: position 30,272 of record NZ_QMEY01000036.1, on the reverse strand, counting down.
TGGGAGAAGTGGCCGGGCTGCCCGGCGCGGTACGCCGCAGAGTGCTCAGACGCGCCGCCGTGGCGGCCGGATCGCCCGCCGGGTCGGTGTCGGCGGCGCACATCCTCGCGGTGGACCGGCTCCTGACCGGCTGGCGCGGCCAGCGCGGCATCGACCTCCCCGGGGGCGTGGCCGCCGTTCGCCGGTATGGCACCCTGATACTCGCCAGAAAGCCCGGTTGATCCGGGCCGCAGAGCCGCCATACCGCGACGCGAAGGAACACCCCAGGTGGACGCAGCCGACATGGGCAGGGACCTGGAGAGGGTCCTCATCTCCGAGGACGAGCTCCAGGCCAAGATCAAGGAAATCGCCGGGAAGATCGACGCGGACTACGCGGGCAAGGACCTGCTGATCGTCGGAGTTCTGAAGGGCGCGGTCATGATCATGGCCGACCTCGCCAGGGCGCTGCGGATCCCCGTGGAGATGGACTGGATGGCCGTCTCCTCCTACGGGGCGGGCACCCGGTCCTCCGGAGTGGTCAGGGTGCTGAAGGACCTCGACACCGACATCGCCGGCCGGCACGTCCTGCTGGTGGAGGACATCATCGACTCGGGCCTGACGCTCTCCTGGCTGGCCCACAACATGCGCTCGCGCAATCCCGCCTCGGTGGAGATCTGCGCCGCCGTGCGCAAGCCGGACGCCGTCAAGGTGCCGATCGACGTGAAATACGTGGGATTCGACATACCCAACGAGTTCGTGATCGGCTACGGTCTCGACTACGCCGAGCGATACAGGAACCTCCCCTTCATCGGAACTCTGGCGCCGCACGTCTACGGCGGCGGGACGGAAAGCGCGGCGGAAAAGCCCTAGCCGAAATCCCCGATCCGAACCCGATGTGAAGCGGCCGCGAATACGCTCTGGGCGAAGCGGAGGCCCGCACGGCCTGACATTCGTCACACCCGCCGGGAACACTGCAATGCCTGACGTACGTTGGTAGGGCAGACGGTGCCGCCTGGACAGTGACCCTGCCCGGCGCTCCGGTGTACCTTCTGACTGCCCGAGGGTGATCCGCAGTCGCCGGCGGGTAGTCAGTTGGAGCGGTTAGGGATGCCGCGACCCCGGTGAGCCTTGCCGGGGTGCCAGGACATGGTCAGGAAGGGACGGGCCCGTCGGGGTTCCGCATCGGATGGATCTCAAGCGATTTACACGTGGGCCACTCCTGTGGATCCTGGGCATTGTCGTGCTGCTCCTGCTCGTCACGACCATGTGGAACAGCGACGGCAATTTCGAGCGCGCCGACACCTCGAAGATCGAGACCTACATCGACGATGGCCAGGTCAAGCAAGCCAAGATCATCGACAAGGACCAGCGCATCGAGGTCACCCTGGCCAACGGCAAGCGCTACTACTCGTCGTGGGTGGCCGGCCAGGGAGTCCAGTTCGCCAACCAGCTGAAGCAGGCGGAGAAGGCCGGCAAGCTGCAGAACGGCTACAACGTCGAGGTGCCCGGCGAGAACTTCCTGCTCAGCCTGCTGGTGAGCCTGCTGCCGTTGATCATCATCGTGCTGATCTTCCTGTTCATCATGAACCAGATGCAGGGCGGCGGCACCCGGGTGATGAACTTCGGGAAGTCCAAGGCCAAGCTCATCACCAAGGACACCCCCAAGACCACCTTCGCCGACGTCGCGGGGGCCGACGAGGCCATCGAGGAGCTCCAGGAGATCAAGGAGTTCCTGCAGGCCCCGGCCAAGTTCCAGGCGATCGGCGCCAAGATTCCCAAGGGCGTGCTGCTGTACGGCCCGCCCGGCACCGGCAAGACCCTGCTGGCCAGGGCCGTGGCCGGTGAGGCGGGGGTCCCCTTCTACTCGATCTCCGGTTCCGACTTCGTCGAGATGTTCGTCGGCGTCGGCGCCTCCCGGGTCCGCGACCTGTTCGAGCAGGCCAAGGCCAACGCCCCGGCGATCATCTTCATCGACGAGATCGACGCCGTGGGCCGGCACCGCGGTGCCGGTCTGGGCGGCGGCCACGACGAGCGCGAGCAGACCCTCAACCAGCTCCTGGTCGAGATGGACGGCTTCGACGTCAAGGGCGGCGTGATCCTGATCGCCGCGACCAACCGGCCCGACATCCTGGACCCGGCGCTGCTGCGGCCCGGCCGCTTCGACCGCCAGGTCACCGTCGACCGGCCCGACCTTGAGGGCCGCAAGGGCATCCTGCGGGTGCACGGCCGCGGCAAGCCGTTCGCCGAAGGCGTCGACCTCGACGTGATCGCCCGCCGCACGCCGGGCTTCACCGGCGCCGACCTGGCCAACGTGATCAACGAGGCCGCGCTGCTCACCGCCCGCGCCGACCAGAAGCTCATCACGATGGACCTCCTTGAGGAGTCCATCGACCGCGTGATGGCCGGTCCGGAGCGCAAGACCCGCGTCATGTCGGACAAGGAAAAGAAGATGATCGCCTACCACGAAGGCGGTCACGCACTGGTGGCGCACGCGCTGCCCAACTCCGACCCCGTGCACAAGATCACGATCCTGTCCCGCGGGCGGGCGCTCGGCTACACGATGACGCTGCCGATGGAGGACAAGTTCCTCGCCACTCGCTCGGAGATGATGGATCAGCTCGCCATGCTGCTCGGCGGGCGCGCGGCCGAGGAGCTCGTCTTCCACGAGCCCACCACGGGCGCGTCCAACGACATCGAGAAGGCCACCGCGGTGGCCAGGCGCATGGTCACCGAGTACGGCATGAGCGAGCAGCTCGGCGCCCGCAAGTTCGGCACCGGCAACGCCGAGGTGTTCCTGGGCCGCGAGATGGGCCACGAGCGCGACTACTCCGAGAAGATCGCCTCGACGATCGACGAAGAGGTCCGCCGGATGATCGAGACGGCGCACGACCAGGCGTGGGACATCCTGGTCGAGTACCGCGACGTGCTCGACAACCTGGTGCTGGAGCTGATGGAGAAGGAGACCTTGTCCCGCGACCAGGTCCTCGGCATCTTCGCTCCGGTGGTCGTCAAGGAGCACCGCCCGTCCTACGCGGGCTACGGCAAGCGCCTGCCGTCCGACCGGCCGCCGGTGCTGACCCGCAAGGAGCTGCACGGCAACGGCGCGCTCCCCGCGGGCGCGGGCGTCGAGCCCAAGGACGCGATCCCGCGAGACGGGGCCTGAGCGTGGGTGACGCCTACCGCGAAGAGCCACTGAAGGTCGACTCGGCCCGGATCGAGGGCGCCGTACGCGAGATCCTGATCGCGATCGGCGAAGACCCGGACCGAGACGGCCTGCGCGACACCCCGGCCCGCGTGGCCCGCGCCTACGCGGAGCAGTTCGCCGGGCTGGGGCAGCGCCCCGAAGACGTGCTGACCACGGTCTTCGACGCCGACCACGACGAGATGGTGCTGGTCCGCGACATCGAGGTCTACTCCACCTGTGAGCACCACCTGGTGCCCTTCCACGGGGTGGCGCACGTCGGCTACATCCCCAACGCCAAGGGGCAGATCACCGGCCTGTCCAAGCTGGCCAGGCTGATCGACGTCTACGCCCGCAGGCCGCAGGTGCAGGAGCGGATGACCTCGCAGATCGCCGACGCGCTGATGTCGGTGCTGGAGCCGCGCGGGGTCATCGTCGTGGTCGAGTGCGAGCACCTGTGCATGACCATGCGCGGCGTACGCAAGCCGGGCGCCAAGACGATCACCTCGGCGGTGCGCGGCAGCTTCCGCGACAGCGACAAGACCCGCGCCGAGGCCATGTCGCTCATCCTGGGCCGCTGACCGGGCACCGCGGGTTCACACGCCGACCGGCCTTCGCGGGCCGGTCGGCGGCAGGAGGCTGTGATCCGGTGGCCGTGATCCGATATCCTTTCGTGGCGTTCCGTTACCAAGGCGTGGCGTTCCGTTGTCCACATGGGATGATTCGTTATCCACAAGGTGGACCCACGGCGTCGGCAGGGGGCGGCGACGACCTAGGCTTGACCGCATGACCACAAGGAGCGTCCCCGGAATGCCCGTCGAGGAGCGGTGCCTGGTCATGGGCGTGGTCAATGTCACGCCCGACTCGTTCTCCGACGGCGGGCAGTGGTTCGACGAGGGCGCCGCGATCCGGCACGGGCACGAGCTGGTGCGCCAGGGAGCCGACATCGTCGACGTCGGCGGTGAGTCCACCCGTCCAGGGGCCGTCCGGGTCTCCCTGGAGGAGGAGCTGGCCAGGGTGGTGCCGGTGATCCGGGCCCTGGCCGCCGACGGCGTCCCGGTCAGCGTCGACACCATGCGCGCCGAGGTCGCGCGGGCCGCCGTCGCGGTCGGGGCCGGCCTGGTCAACGACGTCAGCGGCGGCCTGGCCGACCCCGAGATGGCCCGCGTGGTGGCCGACACCGGTGTCCCGTACGTCGTGATGCACTGGCGTGGGCACAGTCACGACATGGACACCCGTGCCGTCTACACCGACGTGGTGACCGAGGTCCGTGAGGAGCTGGCCAAGCGGATCGGCCTGATCCTGGCCGACGGCGTGGCCGAAGAGCAGATCGTGATCGACCCCGGGCTCGGCTTCGCCAAGCGCTCCGAGCACAACTGGGCCCTGATGGCCGCCCTCGGCGACCTCGCCGAGCTGGGTCACCCGCTGCTCATCGGGGCCTCGCGAAAACGGTTCCTCGGCCGCCTGCTGGCCGGTTCCGACGGCACGCCGCGCCCGTTCGGCCGCAGCGACGACGCGACGGCCGCGGTGACCGCGCTGGCCGCCCGCGACGGCGCGTGGTGCGTGCGCGTGCACCAGGTCGCGGCCAATGCCGACGCCGTCCGCGTGGCCGCGGCGTGGACCCGTGGAGGGGGCAGATGAGCGTCGACACGGCGGCCGTCGAGACGGCCAACCAGGAGTTCTACTCCGCCATCGAGGAGGCCGACCTCGACCGGATGACCGACATCTGGGCCCATGACACCGAAGACCTGCGGGTGAGCTGCGTCCACCCCGGCTGGCCGATGCTGAGCGGGCGCGGCGAGGTGCTGCGGTCCTGGGCGCTGATCATGGCCAACACGCCCTACATCCAGTTCGTGCTGACCGACGTCAACGTCGCGGTCTTCGGCGATGTGGCGGTGCTCACCTGCGCCGAGAACATCCTGACGGCGGGCGACGAAGGTGATTCCAGCTTCGCGGCGGGCAAGGTGGTGGCCAGCAACACGTTCGTCAAGACGTCCGAGGGCTGGCGGCTGTGGATGCACCACGGCTCCCCGGTGCTGCACGGCGACGACGATGACGACCAGGAGGAACCGGGGTGACCTCGACCGACACCATCACGCTGAGCGGGCTGCGGGCCAGAGGGTTCCACGGCGTCCTCGCGCCGGAGCGGGAGCTCGGGCAGGAGTTCGTGGTGGACGCCACGCTGTTCCTGGACACCGCCCCGGCGGCGGCGGGCGACGACCTGGCCAAGACCGCCGACTACGGCGAGCTGGCCGTGCGCCTGGCCAAGGTCGTGGAGGGCGAGCCGGTGGCGCTGATCGAGACGCTGGCGCAGCGCCTGGCCGACGTGTGCCTGGCGATCTCCCCGCTGGTGGAGGCGGCCCGGATCAGCGTGCACAAACCGGCCGCCCCGGTGCCGGTGCCGTTCGGCGACGTGGTCGTCACGATCACCAGGAGGCGGTCGTGAAGGTCGTCTTCTCGCTGGGCAGCAACCTCGGCCGCCGCTTCGACACCCTCCAGGGCGCGCTCGACGCGCTGTTCGACGCGCCGGGGCTGACGTTCGTGGCGGTCTCGCCGGTGTACGAGACCGACCCGGTGGGCGGCCCCGACCAGGGCCCCTACCTCAACGCCGTGGTGGTCGCCGAGACCACGCTGCCGCCGCGCGCGGTGCTGGAGCGGGCGCAGAGCGTCGAAGACTCCTTCGGCCGCCGCCGCACCGAGCGCTGGGGGCCGCGCACCCTCGACATCGACCTGATCGTGGCGGGCGACCACGTCAGCGACGACCCCGAGCTGATCCTGCCCCATCCGCGGGCGCACGAGCGGGCCTTCGTGCTGGTGCCCTGGGCCGCCGCCGACCCCGCGGGGGTGCTCCCCGGCCACGGGCCGGTCGCGGCGCTCGCCGGCACGCTCGCCGACCAGGGCGTCCGCCGCCGCACCGACCGCACCCTCCAGGTGCCGATGTGACCGTTCCAGACCGGGAGGGGCGGCGGTGAAGCCCACCAGGCCGTTGCCGCTCGTCGGCATCTTCGTCGTCATCGGGCTGGTGACCTGGGCGCTGCTGCAGCGCTCCTACTCGATGCTGCCCACCGTCCCCTGGACCGCGATCCCGACCGTGCTGCTGCTCGCGGTCGGCGAGCTGATCAGCGGCGTCGGCACCCGCAACCGCATCAGGCGCAGGCCCGGCACCAAGCCCGTGGAGCCGCTGGCCGTGGCCCGGCTGGCCGCGCTGGCCAAGGCGTCCGCGTACGCCGGGGCGGTGTTCGGCGGCGTCTTCGCCGGGTTCGTCCTGCACGTCGCGCAGATGCTCGAACGCGCCGTCCCGCTGCGCGACTTCTACGTCACCGGCGGCTCACTGCTGGCCTGCGTGGCACTGGTCTGCGCCGCGCTGTTCCTGGAGTACTGCTGCCGCATCCCCAAGGACGAACAGGACGAACCAGGCGAGCAGCCGCACTGACACCCTCCGGCCGTCACCTGTCGATGTCGCCCACCACGAAGAACATCGAGCCCAGGATCGCCACCATGTCCGCCACCAGGTGGCCGGGCAGGATCTCGCGCAGCACCTGCACGTTGCTGTAGGACGCCGAGCGCAGCTTGAGCCGCCACGGGGTCTTCTCGCCGCGCGAGACCAGGTAGTAGCCGTTGATGCCGAGCGGGCTCTCGGTCCAGGCGTAGGTGTGGCCCTCGGGGACCTTCAGCACCTTGGGCAGCCGCTGGTTGATCGGGCCGGGCGGCAGCTCGGCGAGCCGGGCCAGGCACGCGTCGGCCAGGTCGAGCGACACCTTGAGCTGCTCGAACAGCACCTCGAAGCGTGCGTGGCAGTCGCCGGCCGTACGGGTGGCGACCTTCACCGGCAGCTCGCCGTACGCCAGGTACGGCTCGTCGCGGCGCAGGTCGAAATCGACCCCGGAGGCGCGGGCGATCGGGCCGCTCACGCCGTACTGCATGATCGTCTGCCGGTCGAGCACCCCCACGCCACGGGTGCGGGCCAGGAAGATGTCATTGCCGAGCAGCAGCCCCTCGATGTCGGGCAGCCGGCTGCGCACCTGGGCGACGGCCTGCCCGGCCCGGCCCAGCCACCCGGCGGGAAGGTCCTCCTTCAGGCCGCCGACGCGGTTGAACATGTAGTGCATCCGCCCGCCGGAGATCTCCTCCAGCACCGCCTGGATCAGCTCGCGCTCGCGGAACGCGTAGAACATCGGCGTGATCGCGCCCAGCTCCAGCGGGTAGGAGCCGAGGAACATCAGGTGGTTGAGGGCGCGGTTCAGCTCGGCCAGCAGGGTGCGCGCCCACACCGCCCGGACCGGCACCTCCATGCCCAGCATCCGCTCGGCGGCCAGGACCACGCCCAGCTCGTTGGCGAACGCCGACAGCCAGTCGTGCCGGTTGGCCAGCATGATGATCTGCCGGTAGTCGCGTACCTCGAACAGCTTCTCGGCGCCGCGGTGCATGTAGCCGATGATCGGCTCGGCCGAGCCGATCCGCTCGCCGTCGAGCATCAGCCGCAGCCGCAGCACTCCGTGCGTGGACGGGTGCTGCGGGCCGATGTTGAGGATCATGTCCTCGGTGGCGAGCTCCTTGGCTCCCGCGCCGATCCCGACCATGCGTTCGGTCATGGCTTCATGCATGCTCTCATGCTGCCACGTCAGCGGCGCGAGGCAAGGTCTCGCAGGGCGGCGGCCAGCCGGTCCACGTGCTCGGTGGTCGTGCCGAGGCCGATGGAGGCGCGTACCGCGGCCGCCGTGCCGTCGGCGCAGCCGCCGGGCACACCGTCGAGCAGGTGCGTGACCAGCGGGTGCGCGCAGAACTTCCCGTCGCGTACGCCGATGCCGTACTCCGCCGACAGCGCCTCGGCCACCTCGCGCGGCGTCCAGCCGTCCACCACGAACGACACGATGCCGACCCGCGGGTGGTCCGGCCCCCACAGCGACAGCTCGCGTACCCCCTCGATGCCCGCCAGGGCGGCGCGCAGCCGGGCCAGCAGCCGCTCCTCCTCGCGGACCAGCGGCAGCCAGCCGGTGGCGGTCAGCGCGTCGCAGGCGGCGGCGAGCGCGATGGCGCCCAGCACGTTGGGGGTGCCGGCCTCGTGCCGCTGCTCGGCGTCGTCGCTCCACTCGGCCGACTCGGCGGTGACCGCGCGGGTCGCGCCGCCGCCGCGCAGGTAGGGGTCGGCGTCGGTGAGCCAGTCCGGGCGGCCCACCAGCGCGCCCGCGCCGAACGGCGCGTACAGCTTGTGGCCGGAGAAGGCCACGTAGTCGAGGTCGAGCGCGGTGAGGTTGAGCCGCCGGTGCGGTACGAGCTGCGCGGCGTCCACCAGGATGCGCGCCCCGTGCCGGTGCGCGATGTGCGCCAGCGCCGCGATCGGCCACAGTTCGCCGGTGACGTTGGAGGCGGCGGTGACGACCAGCAGCTTCGGCCCCTCGATCGCGGCCAGCGCCTCGTCGGCGGCGCGTACGGCCGCGCCGGGGAACGCGGGCGGCGCCAGTCGTACGGCCTGCGGCCAGGGCAGCAGCGACGCGTGGTGCTCGGAGTCGAACACCACCACGGTCGTGCCCGCCGGCAGGCAGCGGGACAGCAGGTTGGTGGCGTCGGTGGTGTTCCTGGTGAACACCACGGCGTCGCCCGGCCGCGCCCCCACGAACCCGCGCACGGTCTGCCTGGCCTGCTCGTAGCGCGCGGTGGTGAGCTGCGAGGCGTAGCCCGCGCCGCGGTGGACGCTGGAGTAGGCGGGCAGCGCGGCGGCCACGGCGTCGTTCACCGGGGCCAGACAGGGGGCGCTCGCCGCGTAGTCGAGGTTCGCGTACGACACCAGCCTGCCGCCCTTCACCGGCACTTCGAGGTCGGCGCCGAGCACTTCGGGCAGCGGACGCTCGCCGGGGGCGGCGGCCTGCTGGACCGAACCGGAACGGTGCCGCTGCGACAAGATGCTCAGGCTGGTGGTGGTGGTCGTCGTGGTCACGGACACGCCATGCCTCCTCAGGGTCGTCGGACCCCTGCCCTGACATGGACGGCGACGGAGCCCGCGCTTGCCCGGCGCACCGCGCGCCGGACCAGGTCCTCACCCGGGGCACCCCGCCGCGGACGCGAGGGTTGCCGGCCAGCTAGCCGGGGCTTAGCGCTGGCACTCATGACCTACGGGGGAACTATAACCGACCACCCCGCCATGATCGCAACCAGGTAACGGCTCGCCGTGAATTCATCACGATCCCGAACTTTCGCCCTCACCCGCGCGTTGCGGCCAGCGAACTTGCGAACGAGAGCGCTGGAGGAGCGATGGACTGGGTGACCGACCCGGGCATCTGGATCGGGTTCCTGACCCTGGTCAGCCTGGAGATCGTGCTGGGCATCGACAACATCATCTTCATTTCGATCCTGGCCGGGAAGCTACCCCCCGAACAGCGCGACCGGGCCCGCGTCCTCGGCATCGCCGCCGCCCTGATCAGCCGCCTGGCGTTGCTGTTCGCGCTGTCCTGGGTGGTACGCCTGACCGCGCCGCTGTTCGAGGTCTTCGGCAACGAGATATCCGGCCGCGACCTGATTCTTCTCCTCGGCGGCCTCTTCCTGCTGGCCAAGAGCACCTTCGAGATCGGCGAGAGCTTGGAGGGCAAGTCCGGCCACGCGGGCGGCAAGGTCGCCCCCTCGTTCACCGCCGTGATCCTTCAGATCATGGTGCTCGACATCGTCTTCTCCCTCGACTCGGTCATCACCGCGGTCGGCATGGTGGACCAGCTCGGCGTGATGGTCGCCGCCGTGGTGGTCGCGGTGATCGTGATGCTGGTCGCGTCCGGCCCCATCTCCCGCTTCGTGGACGCCCACCCCAGCATCAAGATGCTCGCCCTGGCCTTCCTGATCCTGATCGGCGTGGTACTCGTCGCCGAGGGCCTCGGCCAGCACATCGAGAAGGGCTACATCTACTTCGCGATGGCCTTCTCCCTGGCCGTCGAACTCCTCAACATCCGCGTCCGCGCCAAGTCCGGCCGCCGCACCCCCGTCGAACTCCACGACCGCTACACCGGCGACAAGGAGGAATGACCTCCGCCTCGCCGGTCAGGCGCGTTTGGCGATGGCGGTGATGAGGGGCTGGATGAGGCGGGCGGCGAGGGGGCCGAAGGCGGCCAGGATCAGGACGTAGGTGGCGGAGAGCGGGCCGAGGTCGGGGTGGGCGCCCGCGCTGACGGCGAGGCCGGCGATGACGATGTTGAACTCGCCGCGGGGGATCATCGCGATGCCGGCGCGGGCCTGGCCGGCCTTGGCGATGCCCGCGCGGCGGGCGGCGTACGCGCCGGTCAGCAGCTTGGTGATCAGGCTGACCACGGCGAGGGCGGCGGCGAGGCCCGCCACCGGGGGGATCGCGCCGGGGTCGGTCTGCATGCCGAAGAAGACGAAGAAGACCGCGGCGAACAGGTCGCGGATGGGGGTGAGCAGGGCGCGGGCGTCCTCGGCGAGTTCGCCGGACAGGGCGATGCCAACGAGGAACGCGCCCACCGCCGCCGAGACCTGGAGCTGTTGGGCGATGCCCGCCACCAGCAGCGTCAGGCCGAAGACCTTGAGCAGCAGGACCTCGGAGTTCGGGCTGGCCACGAACCACTCGATCACCTTGCCGTACTTGAGCGCCACCAGCAGGACGACGCTGACCGTGGCCAGCGCGATGGCCACGGTGACGGCCCCGCCGATCAGGCTCACACCGGCCAGGATGGCGGTGAGGATCGGCAGGTAGAGGGCCATGGTGAGGTCTTCGAACACGAGCAGCGACAGGACGACGGGCGTCTCCCGGTTACCGATCCAGCCGAGGTCGGAGAGCACCTTGGCGGTGATGCCGGAGGAGGTCGCGTACGTGACGCCCGCCATGGCGACGGCGGCGACCGGGCCCCAGCCGAGCAGCAGCGCCGCCGCGGCGCCCGGGGCGGCGTTGAGCACGAGGTCGACGATTCCGCCGCGGGCGTTGCCGCGCAGGCTGCTGACGAGTTCGTCGGCGTTGTACTCCAGGCCGAGGGTGAGCAGCAGCAGGATGACGCCGAGTTCGGCGCCGACCGAGATGAACTCCTCGCTGGTCGCCAGCGGAAGGAGACCGCCGTGGCCGAACGCGAGACCGGCCACCAGGTAGAGGGGGATGGGGGAGATCCCGGCTCGCAGCGCGAGAGCGCCGAGCACGCCGAGACCGAGAATTACGCCACCGAGTTCAAGAAACAGTATGGCAGTGTGCAAAAGCGGACCTATCCGTTGGCCAGGATCTCGGCGACGGCCGCCGTGCTGTCCGGGCTGCCCACCACCACCACGACGTCATCGGCCGCCATCACGAAGTCCGGGGTCGGGCTGGCGATGACCCGGCCGCCGCGCACTATCGCGACGATGGAGGCCCCGGTGCGGGTGCGTACGCGCGCGTCACCCATGGGCCGTCCCGCGTACGGCGTGTCCGCGAGGATGGGGTACTGCAGGCTGACCAGCCCTTCGACCTGGCGGTGCAGGTCGTTGAGGCGTTGCACGATGCGTGGGGCGCCGAGGAGTTCGACGAGCGCGTCGGCCTCCTCGTCGTTGAGTTTGACCGCTTCGCAGGCTTGGTCGGGATCGTCCTTGTCGTAGATGATCAGGTCGCGCCGCCCGGTGCGGTGACTGACCACGCCCACCCGGCGTCCGGATCGGGTGGTGAACTCGTGTTTCAACCCGATTCCTGGCAGGGCGGTCTGCTCGATCTCCACCGGTTGGCCTTTCCATCCCGTCATGGCTCGTACCGCCGTTCACACTATCGCGAGTAAATCATCCGATGTCATGGCATAGCCATCCAAATCCCCCCAGACCGGCCGGGTCGATCAGTTCGGCCTCCTCGCCCGCCCTCGCCAGGGCGCGCAGGTATTCGCGGGGGGCGGTGTGGGCCAGTTCGATCGGCGGGCGGGTGCCGGTGAGGCCGAGCGCGCGCAGCGCTTCGCGCTGGGTGGTGAGGTGGGTCGCGGTACGTCCGGCGGGGGCCGCCGCGGCGCACGAGTCGAGGGCGACGTGGGCGGTGATGTCGCAGGAGCCGTCGGGGATCGGCGGCACCACGGTGCCGTCGCGATATCCACAGAGCGTCCCGCAGGGCGGGCGGTTGTCCACAGGGTGTGCATAGTCCACGGCGACGGCCCGGCCCCGCGTCAGTCTGCGCAGCACGGACGCCCACGCCTCGTCCCTGGTCCGGCCGATCTCCGCGCGGCGGCCGGGGGACAGCGGCCACCAGCGTTCCAGCCAGGCGAGGTCGGCGGGCTCGGGGGGCGGGCCGAGGCGTTCCTCGCCGGTGGCGGGATTCACCAGCACGATGCGCGGGCCCTGCGGGGTGCCCTCTGCCACGTCGAGCGGCACGTTGTCGAGCCATTCGTTGCAGATGATCAGGCCGGTCACGGACTCGGGGCAGGAATCGCGCCAGGCGATCTCGGCGGGCAGGCCGGGGGGACGGGGGGCGAGGTCCACGCCGGTCACCCGCAGGCGTGGGGCCAGGGCGTGGCCAGGTGGTTCGTGTGTCAGCGCGAGGATCTGGGCGGCCAGGGTGCCCTCGCCGGCGCCGATGTCGACCAGGTCCAGGGTGGGCGGGTGGCCCAGCCGTACGTCGAGGTCGGTCAGGACGCGCAGGACGGCTTCGGCGAAGGCCGGAGAGGCGCTCACCGATGTCCGGAAATGCCGGGAAGGGCGCTCGCGCAGGTAGAAACCATCCCTGCCGTAGAGCGCCCGCTCCATCGCGGCTCGCCAGGTGGTCCACACGTCTGCTGACGTTATATCCCCGCTGGTGGCGGGGTATTCATGCGCTGGCTGGAAGATCATGGCACTAACGTGACACGCTGAGTGACGCATTTGCTACCCGCTGTCGTCGCTTTGCGCTAACCTTGCTCTGCAGTCGAGGGGCGAAAGCCGTCCCGGCCCGGTCCCCCATCGGGCGCGGTCCGGCCACCCTGCATCGACTGGTCTGTCTGGCGAAGGCGCCACGCGAGACGGAAAGCAACGAATCTAGACAAAGGGGAGCCAGAGTGCTCAAGAAAGTCCTCATGCAGGCGGGTATCGCCGCTGGCATCGCGGGTGTGGTGTTCATGGCTTCGCCCGCCCACGCGACCATCGACAACGGCGACCGCACCAGCGGCAACGGGTCCATCCTCGGCGGCAACCAGCTCAAGGTGCCGATCACCGCGCCGATCAACCTGTGCGGCAACCAGGTCAACGTCATCGCGGTTCCGGTGCTCAACCCCACCCAGGGCAAGTGCGTCAACGGGGCCAAGGTCAACAACTGACCCTTCCGGTGACCAAGGCGGCTGGTCAGTCGGCGGATGGCCGGTCGCGCGCACCTCGCGCCTCGTGCCGGGGTGCCCAGCGGGCCCAGCCTCGTCGCGGGCCCCTCGTCAAGGACCCGCATCCCATGCGGGTCGGTGAGATCCGCGCTTACGCCGCGGATCCGATACGGACTCGCCGTCTCGCGAGTGCCCTCGCGTCCTGACCTGTGCGGCAGGATGCACCAACCCGCCTCCTAAAAGGGGTGCCCGGACCACGGGTCGCCTCGCCGGAGCCGGCCCGACCACGGGCGGCCCCGGTAGAACGGCCCGTATCGCGACCCGTTCGTGTGCAGTCTCGTGCGAAAAGCGGGTCCGACCCATGGACCGCCATCGACGGCAGATCCCCATCGCGGGACGCCTGACGGTGGTCCAAGATGACCGGCCGCCACAGACGTGGCGGGAGGTCCAGAACGACCGGCCGCCACACACGTGGCCGGCCGGGACCGCGGATCGCCGCAAGCGCGATCCGTACCCACGGTCCACCAAGCCGGTGGTCCGGCTGCCCATGGACCGCCATACGCGTGGCCCGAGTTCGCGGATCGTCCTGCTGATGATCCCGAGCCACGGGACATCGTGCCGGTGGTTCGCGCACACGGGTCACCGTGTCGTGGTCATTGGGCTCGCCGGTCGCCGTCGGGGTGGCCGTACCAACGGATCGCCTGCCGAGCGATCAGGTTCCACACGGACCGTCCACCCGGACGGTCCGGCGCAGAGCGGATCACTGTCCGGGGTGGTTCGGCCCGGTACGGGCCGTTGCCCGGAGTGGTTCTGGTTCTACCTGGGCCGCCGTCATCGGCGGCCCGGGCGGCACGACGGATCACCGTTCGGGTGGATACGGCCTGTCAGAGGCCGCCGCCTGGGTGGTTCCGGTTCTACCTGGGCTCGCCGTGACAGGCGGGCCCGGTAGAAGGCGGATCGCCGTCTGGGTGGTGCGGCCCGTGTGGGTCGTTGCCCAGGGCGGTTCGTGGGTACGGACCGCCGTCACGGATGGTTCGTGCCTGTGGGCCACTGTTCGCGGTGGTCCGGTTCCACCTGGGCCGTCATGATGGGCGGCCCGGGCGCACAGCGGATCACCACTCAGGTGGGTTCGGCCTGCCAAGGGCCGCCGCCTGGGGTGGTTCTGGTCTTACCCGGGCCGCCGTCATCGGCGGTTCGTGGTCTCGGATCACCCGCTGGGTGGTCCGGCAATGCCTGGGCCGTCGTCAGTGGCGGCCCGGGGTGCGGCGGATCGCCGCCGGGATGGTCCGAGTCAACGCGGACCGTCGCCGCAGGCGGTCTGTCGCTCACAACCTGCCGTTTCGGCAGGTCTCCTGCCCGCCGGACACCGTCCGGGAGCGGGAGGGGATCACCGCTGAGGTGGTCCGGTTCACCACGCGGGCCGCCGTATGGGCGGTCCGGGCACTACCTGGGCCGTCGTCACCCGGCGGCCTGGGGCACGTGGATCACCGCTTCGGTGGGGTCCGGTGCTCGCCGGCTGTCGTCCGGGAAGTTCAGGCTCGGCAAGAGCCGCTGTCCCGGGGCCGGTTGCTCTTCAGTACAGGCACTCTGGTGCCTCAGTACGACACGAGGGGCAGCGGGCCGTGGTCCCCATCCACGGGGCCGTCAGGCCATGCCCCCGGTACGACGGGACGCCGCGCAGGCGGCCCGTCCACATGGATCGCAACCATGCGACCCGGAACTTCGGGAGTCCGTCCTCCAGATGGGCTCAGAGGCGAGCGCCGGGCCCCTTCGCGGGGCTCGGCGCCCGTCGTTTCGATGAGTCGATCGGTAACCCTCCTCCTCATCTCTGGGGCGCCCAACTCAAGGGCTTTGTCCCACTTCGCCTTCCCTTTCCGATTTATCGGTATCTCAGGTTTCGGTAAAAACCCGAGTCGTGTGCCGATCGAGGTCCATCCCGTTCCTTTCGTTACCCTGGACCTGGGGCAGCGGAGCAGGCGTCCGGACTCGCAGGCGTCCGGCATTCTCAACGGGACGGGACGAAATGGACGCAGGGGATCGTCCGGCACGACTGGCCGTCGGGGTTCTCGGCGCCGGACGGGTCGGTTCGGTGCTCGGTGCAGCCTTGGTGACGGCAGGCCACCGCGTGGTGGCGGCGAGCGGGGTCTCCGACGCCTCACAGCGCAGGGCCGCGGAGCGGCTGGGCGTCTCGCCCGTCACTCCGGACGAGGTCGTACGCGCCTCCGAGCTGGTGCTGCTGACCGTACCGGACGACATACTGCCCGGACTGGTGTCCGGGCTCGCCGCGACCGGCGTCGATCTGCGCGGCAAGCTGCTCGCGCACACCAGCGGCGCCTACGGCCTCAGCGTGCTGGAGCCCGCCGCGCAGGCCGGCGCGCTGCCGCTGGCGCTGCACCCGGTGATGACCTTCACCGGCCGCGACGACGACCAGCGCCGCCTGGTCGGCTGCTCGTTCGGCGTGACCGCGCCGCCGACGCTGCGCCCGGTGGCCGAGGCGCTGGTCATCGAGATGAGCGGCGAGCCGGTCTGGATCGACGACGCCGACCGCGCGCTCTACCACGCGGCGCTCGCCGGGGCCGCCAACCACATGGTCACGCTGATCGCCGAGTCACAGGAGCTGCTCGGCCGGATCGGCGTGGAACACCCCGGCCGGATGCTCGGCCCGCTGCTCGGCGCGGCCCTGGACAACGTGCTGCGGCTCGGCATCGCGGGCCTCACCGGCCCGGTGGTGCGCGGCGACGCCGGTACGGTACGCAAGCACGTGGACGCGCTGATCCTGGCCGCCCCCGAGGCGGCCGACGCCTACATCGCGCTGGCCCGGCTGACCGCCGACCGGGCGCTCGCGGCGGGACTGCTCAAACCAGAGGCGGCCGAGCGCCTGCTGGACGCGCTGGGAGGCAACATATGGACGTGATCGTCGCGGGCGACCGCGCGGAGCTGGACATCGCGCGCGGCGAGCTGGGCGGCGGACGGCTGGCGCTGGTCCCGACCATGGGCGCGCTGCACGAGGGGCACCGGTCGCTGATCAGGCTGGCCAGGCAGTACGCCGACCACGTCGTGGTCAGTATCTTCGTCAACCCCCTGCAGTTCGCCCCGGACGAGGATTTCTCCCGCTATCCCCGCACCTTCCAGGCGGACCTGGACGCATGCGCCGCCGAGGGGGTGAACGTCGTCTTCGCCCCGTCCCCCGAGGCGATGTACCGCCCCGACCGCCAGGTCTCCGTCTCGGCCGGGCCGATGGGCGCGATCGTCGAGGGGACGTTCCGCCCCGGCCACTTCGACGGCGTGCTCACCGTGGTGAACAAACTGTTCAACCTGGTACGCCCGGACGTCGCGGTGTTCGGCCGCAAGGACGCCCAGCAACTGGCGATCATCCGCAGGATGGTGCTCGACCTGGACCTGCCGATCGAGATCATCGGCGGCGAGACCGTGCGCGAGCCGGACGGCCTGGCCCTGTCCAGCCGCAACCGCTACCTGTCCGAGGCCGACCGCCGTACCGCCCTCGCGCTCTCCCGCGCCCTGCGCGCGGGCGCCGCCCAACACGGCCCGGACGCCATCAAGCGGGCCGCCGGTGAGGTATTGGACGCCGCCGCCCGCGCAGAGCCCCCGCTCAAGCTGGACTATCTGGCCCTGGTCGATCCGCTGACCTTCACCGAGGTGCCCGGCGACCACCAGGGCGAGGCGGTGCTCGCGGTCGCCGCCCGGGTCGGCACGACCCGTCTGATCGACAACATCACCCTGACCGCATCCTGAGCCCTGACGGCATCCTGAGCCCTGACGGCATCCTGAGCCCTGACGGCATCCTGAGCCCTGACGGCATCCTGGGGCGCGCCGGCCGAAGCGGGAAAGTAGCCTGTAGGCCGGCGCGCACGCCGACGTGGTGGCGCGACCGAGCGAAGGGTGGAGTCAACGCATGCTCAGGACCATGCTCACGTCCAAGATCCACAGGGCCACCGTCACCCAGGCCGACCTGCACTACGTCGGTTCGGTGACCATTGACGAGGATCTGCTGGACGCGGCCGGGCTGCTGCCCGGCGAGCAGGTGCACATCGTCGACATCGACAATGGCGCCAGGCTGGTCACCTACACGCTCACCGGACCGCGCGGCTCGGGGATCATCGGGATCAACGGCGCCGCCGCCCGCCTGGTCCAGCCGGGCGATCTGGTGATCATCATCGCGTACGGGCAGATGGAGGACGCCGAGGCGCGCTCCTTCGCACCGAAGGTCGTCCACGTCGACCGGGACAACCGCGTCGTCCAGCTGGACACCGACCCGGCCGCCGCCCTCCCCGGCGGAGACCTGGGCACGCTGCGTGGCGACATGCCCTACACCTCCGATGTCTAGGTGAGACAGCGCCTCTCAGGGAGATCTCTCACCACACACCCCATACCCGGGAATGAATCACCGCAGGCCCCAGGTTATCGTCATGTTGACGAAATTCGCCGCGTAAGCGGTGGAATCACCACGTGCGTCCGGCGGTAGGAGCCGGGCCGAGAAGAGGTGGCCTGTGAGCTCCCCCGCCATCCCGACACGCCTGACCGCCCCGGACCCTGGATGGACGGTCTCCGCCGATCTCCTCGTCGTCGGTTCGGGCGTCGCGGGGCTGAGCGTCGCTCTGCGCTACGCGGAGCTGGACCCGGCCGCCTCGGTCATGGTGGTCACCAAGGACGTCCTGGCGGCCGGTTCGACGCGCTGGGCGCAGGGCGGGATCGCCGCGGTGCTCGACCCGGGCGACTCGCCGGGCGAGCATCTGGCGGACACGCTCACCGCCGGGGTCGGCCTGTGCGACGTACCGGCCGTACGGGCCCTGGTGAACGAGGGCCCGGGCGCGCTGCGGCGGCTGATGGGGCGCGGGGCCCGGTTCGACCGCGACGCCCGCGGTGAGCTGCAGCTCACCCGGGAGGGCGGCCACCGCCGCGACCGCATCGTCCACGCGGGCGGCGACGCGACGGGCGCGGAGGTGCAGCGGGCCCTGATCGAGGCCGTACGCGGCACCCGGATCGACGTCATCGAGCACGCCCTGGTCCTGGACCTGCTGACCGACGCCGACGGGCACGCCTGCGGGATCACCCTGCACGTGATGGGCGAGGGCGCGCGGGACGGCGTCGGCGCGGTGCGCGCGAACGCGGTGGTGCTGGCCACCGGCGGCATGGGCCAGGTGTACGCGGCCACCACCAACCCGGCCGTCTCCACCGGGGACGGCGTGGCGCTCGCGCTGCGCGCCGGGGCCGTGGTCAGGGATCTGGAGTTCGTGCAGTTCCATCCCACGGTGCTGTGGCTGGGCGAGGACGCCACCGGCCAGCAGCCGCTGGTCTCCGAGGCGGTCAGGGGCGAGGGCGCGTTCCTGGTGGACAAGAACGGCGAAAGGTTCATGCGGGACGTCCACGAACTCGCCGACCTCGCGCCGCGCGACGTCGTGGCCAAGGCGATCATGCAACGGATGCGTGAGACCGCCACCGGCCACGTCCACCTGGACGGCAGGCACTTCGGCGCGGACAAGTGGCGCACCCGCTTCCCGACCATCCACGCGTTCTGCCTGGAACACGGCATCGACCCGGTGACACAGCTCGTCCCGGTCGTCCCTGCCGCCCACTACGCCAGCGGCGGGGTACGCGCCGACCTGTACGGACGCACCAGCGTCCCCGGCCTGTACGCGTGCGGCGAGGTCGCCTGCACCGGCGTCCACGGCGCCAACCGGCTGGCCTCCAACTCGCTGCTGGAAGGGCTGGTCTTCGCCGACCGCATCGCGGGCGACGTCCACGCCCGGAGGCCCCGTCCCGGCCCCCCTGTGCCCCGTGCGGGCGCCGTGACCGGCCTGGTGGACCCGAGGGCCCGGGCGCGCGTGCAGGGCCACATGAGCCGCGGAGCGAGCGTGCTGCGCAGCCGCCACAGCCTCACCGAGGTGGCCCGCGCGCTGAAGGACGCCCGCTGGACCCCGGTGGCGGTCGAGCCGCGCACGGAGTCCTGGGAGGCGACGAACCTGCTGACGGTGGCCTCCGCGCTGGTCGCCGCCGCCGCGCTGCGCGAGGAGACCCGCGGCTCGCACTGGCGCGACGACCATCCGGACCGCGACGACACCCGGTGGCTGGGACACCTGGACGCCACCCTGTCCGAAGAGGGGATCACCATGACCTACCGCGCCCGTACGACGCTCCCGCAGCACGTCGAGGCCGATCTCGCCGACGCGGGCCTTGACCCGGCCGCGGTGGTGGGCCTGTACGAGACCGCGCTGGCCGAAGACCTGTCCGAGGTGGGCGACGTGACCAGCCTGGCCACCATCCCGGCCGGCCAGCGGGCCGTCGCCGACGTCGTGGCCCGCGCCGACGGCGTGGTGTGCGGCCTGGCCGTGGCCGAGGGCCTGTTCGCGCACGCGTCCGGCGGGCGGCTGACCGCCGAGCGGCACGTCAAGGACGGCGAGCGGGTGTCCAGGGGCGACGTGCTGATGACCGTCACCGGTCCCACGCGCGACCTGCTGACCGCCGAGCGGACCGCGCTCAACATCCTGACCCACCTGTCCGGCGTGGCCACCATGACCGCCCGCTGGGTCAGCGCGGTGGAGGGTACGGCGGCGCGGATCAGGGACAGCCGTAAGACCCTCCCCGGCCTCCGCGCGCTGGAGAAGTACGCCGTACGCTGCGGCGGTGGAGTCAATCATCGGATGTCCTTGTCGGCGGCGGCGTTGATCAAGGACAATCACGTGGTCGCCGCGGGTGGTGTCGCCGAGGCGTTCAGGGCGGTGCGCGAGGCGTACCCGGACCTGCCGATCGAGGTGGAGGTGGACCGCATCGACCAGCTCGAACCGCTGCTCGCCGAGGGCGCCGAGGAGATCCTGCTCGACAACTTCAGCGTCGAGGACACCGCCACCGCCGTGACATTGGTGAAAAATCGGGCACGGTTGGAGGCCAGTGGCGGATTGACCTTGGAATCGGCCCGTGATGTGGCGGAGACTGGCGTCGATTACCTTTCCGTGGGGGCTCTGACCCACTCCGCCCCCGCGCTCGACATCGCACTGGATCTGCGGGGGGCTTGATGCTGCTCACGATCGACGTCGGCAACACTCATACGGTGCTCGGGCTCTTCTCGGGGGAGGACCTGATCGAGCACTGGCGGATCGCCACCGATGCGCGCCGTACCGCCGACGAGATCGCCGTGGTCCTGCAAGGACTGCTCGGGCAGTCGCCGCTGCTCGCCAACGCCGACATCAACGGCATCGCGATCTGCTCGACCGTCCCCTCGGTGCTGAACGAGATGCGGGAGATGTGCCGCCGCTACTACGGCGACGTGGGCAACGTGGTCGTGGAGCCCGGGGTGCGGACCGGCGTGCCGGTCCGCATGGACAACCCCAAGGAGGTCGGCAGCGACCGCATCGTCAACGCGCTGGCCGCCATCCACCTGTACGGCGGGCCGTGCGTGATCGTCGACTTCGGCACCGCCACCTCCTTCGACGCGGTGTCCTCGCGCGGCGAGTACGTCGGCGCGGTGACCGCGCCGGGCATCGAGATCTCGGTGGACGCCCTGGCCCAGGCCGGTGCGCAACTGCACAAGGTCGAGCTGATCCGGCCGCGTGCGGTGATCGCCAAGAACACCGTCGAGGCCCTTCAGTCGGGCATCATCTACGGCTTCGCCGGGCAGGTGGACGGCATCGTCGAGCGGATGGCCGCCGAGCTGAGCGACGACCCCGACGAGGTCACGGTGGTGGCGACCGGCGGGCACGCGTCGCTGGTCTCGGGCGAGGCGCGGTCGGTGGACGTCCACGAGCCCTGGCTGACGCTGATCGGGCTGCGGCTGGTGTACGAGCGCAACACCCAGTAGCCGTACGCCGCCCAGACCGGCTGCCAAACCTCGGTAACCTTTGTCTGTGACCGATGACGTTACCCCGACCCCGGACCTGCCCGAGCAGATGCGCGTCCGCCGGGAGAAGCTCGACCGCCTGCGTGCCGAAGGCGTCGAGCCCTACCCGGTCAGCTTTCCGCGCACCGCGACCAACGCCGAGCTGAAGGCCAGACACGAGGGGCTCGGGGCCGACGTCGCGACCGGCGAGCGGGTGGCCGTCGCCGGCCGGGTCATGCTCAGCCGCGTCGGCGGCAAGCTGTGCTTCGCCACGCTGCGCGACGGCGGCGGAGACCTCCAGGTCATGATCTCGCTCGACAAGGTCGGCGAGGAGTCCCTGGCGGCGTGGAAGCGCGACGTCGACCTCGGCGACCACGTGGGCGTGGAGGGCGAGGTGATCACCTCCCGGCGCGGCGAGCTGTCCGTGCTCGCCGACCGCTGGCAGATCACCTCCAAGTGCCTGCGCCCGCTGCCGGAGAAGCACGTCGGGCTCACCGACCCCGAGGCGCGGGTCCGCCAGCGCTACGTCGACCTGATCGTCAACGACGAGGCCCGCCGGATGGCGCGGCTGCGCAGCGACACCGTCCGCGCGGTGCGCGACTTCTGGCACGAGGAGGGCTATCTCGAAGTCGAGACGCCCATGCTCCAGCCGATCCACGGCGGCGCGACGGCCCGGCCGTTCAAGACGCACATCAACGCGTACGGCATGGACCTCTACCTGCGCATCGCGATCGAGCTGTACCTCAAGCGGCTGGTCGTCGGCGGCATCGAGAAGGTCTTCGAGATCAACCGCAACTTCCGCAACGAGGGCGCCGACTCCACGCACAACCCCGAGTTCAGCATGCTGGAGGCGTACGGCACCTACCTCGACTACAACGACATGGCCGACCTCACCCAGCGGATGTACCAGCGGGCGGTGGTGGCCGCGCTGGGGACGACCGTGGTCCGGCGCGACGACACGGAGATCGACCTCGGCGGCGAGCGCTGGCCGCGGGTCACCCTCTACGGCGCGGTGAGCGAGGCGCTGGGCGAGGAGGTCGTCCCGGAGACGCCGCTGGAGCAGGTACGCAAGCTCGCCGACCGGCGGGAGATCCACTGGGACCCGAAGTGGGGCCAGGGCAAGCTGGTCCAGGAGATCTTCGAGGCGCTGGTCGAGCACACGCTCGTACAGCCGACCTTCGTCATGGACTACCCGCTGGAGACCTCCCCGCTCACCCGCCATCACCGCGACAACCCGCTGCTCACCGAGAAGTGGGACCTCATCGGCTTCGGCACCGAGCTGGGCACCGCCTACTCCGAGCTGGTCGATCCGGTGGAGCAGCGGCGCAGGCTGGTCGAGCAGTCGCTGCTCGCGGCGGGGGGAGACCCGGAGGCCATGCAGCTTGACGAGGACTTCTTGATCGCACTGGAATATGCAATGCCGCCGACCGGTGGCGTGGGCGTCGGGATCGACCGGATGATCATGGCGTTCACCGGTCGCAACATCCGCGAGACGATCCTCTTCCCGCTGGTCAAGCCCACCGCCTAGCTCGTCTCAGCCGCCGCCCGCCCAGGTGGGCGGCGGAAAGAACCTCCGCAGCGCCTCGGCGAACAACCCCGGCGGCACCGACGCCGGGTTCAGCCTGCGTTGCAGGATCAGCCCTTCCAACTGGGTGATCACCAGCGCCGCGTCGTCTTCGGCGCACTGGGCCGTGCCCGGCCGCCGGCAGGGCATGAGCCCGGCGATCGCCGTCTGACCGGCGGCCCGGCGTTCGGCCAGACGCGCCATGAGTTCGGGTCGTGTCATTGCGTGACGGCGAAACTCCGATTCCAGGGCCCAGCGGCAGGAGTCGTTGTCCGCGAGCGTGGCCAGATAGTCACCCAATGCGGTGAAGTCCGGGTCGCCGGTACATTGCCGGATGATTTCCTCGATGTCGCGAAGATGACCAGCGGCATGAAGGTCGAACAACGTGAGGAAAAGTTCATCCTTTCCGGAGAAATGCGAGTAGAGCGCGCCGATCGTGTAACCGGCCTGGGCGGCGATCTCGTCCACCGAGGCGCCTGCGTACCCGTGCTCTGCGAAGACCTGGGCGGCCGCGGCCAGTAGCAGCTCACGAGTACGGGCCTTGGCCGCCGCCCGGGTCAACCGTAAAGGCGGTCCCATATCGTGAGTACTCCACATAGCGAGCGCTATGTCAATAGCGTGGGCTACTCATATGACCGTCGCCGCTTGACGACCTTTCTCAATCCCGTTTACCGTTCACGACGACGACGAGAGACAGACCACACTCACGCCGGGCATCGTCGAGTTCCGTGGTTGGCTGAAGGGGGCTCCGATGGCTTATCCAAGAGTGGATTTCCTTCACGACGATGACACTACGGAGGTGCATGGGATCGGACTCAGTGACGACGACCTGCTCCTGCTCGCCGAGCTGGCGAAAGGGGTCACGGTCGACCGAGTGGGCCGCCGGCTCGACGTGAGCGGCCGCACGGTGCGGCGCCGCCTGCGCGGCATCTGCGACCGCATCGGCGTGGCCACCGCCATCGAGGCGGTCGCCTGGGCGGCACGTCGTCAGCTCATCTGATCTGGCGGAGCCGCCGGTCCCGCACTGACCGGACGTCACCGCCTGATCTTCCCGGCCGGACTCCGCACACTCGGCCGGAAACACCGCACGCGGCCGAAATCGGCCGACCGGGCCCGTACCCGACGTCAGACCCGGCGCAGACCCTCACCCGCGCCTCCGCACGACACGGCACTCGGGCCGCCCGTAAGACCCGCGGAGGAGCGCGTCAGTCGGCGATCCGCACGGCCCCGGCGAACGGCCGGTTGCCGATCGGCGCGATGTGGATGACGTCACCCGTCTGGGGGGCGTGCACCATCATCCCGCCACCGATGTAGATGCCCACGTGATGCAGGTCGCTGTAGAAGAACACCAGGTCGCCCGGGCGTAGCTCCTCCCGGGGAACATGAGCGCCGGCCGTCCACTGGTCGCCGGTGTAGTGCGGCAGGCTGATCCCTACCTTCTGGTAGGCCCACATCACCAGGCCGGAGCAGTCGAAGCCGTTGGGGCCCTCGGCGCCCCAGACGTACGGCTTGAGCTGCTGCGTGAGCGCGAAGCGCGCGGCCTGCGCGGCCTTGCCGTCGCCGGGGATGGGCACGTCGACCCTGACCCGGCTGCCCGCCGAGCTGCCGGAGCGCCGCATGGCCTCCTTGAACAGGTCGCTCTCGGTCCGCTCGACCAGCTTGGTGATCTTGTCGCGCTTGCCCTCGATCTCGTCGACCAGCTTGGTGACCTCGGTCGTGCGGGCCTTGGCGCTCTCGCGGGCCCGTTCCGCGGTCTCCATGGCCTTGGTGACCTGGGCGACCTGCTCGCCCTGCTGCTGTTCGAGCGCGTAGGTGGTGGCCGCGCGGTCGAGGAAGGCGTCGGCGTCGCCGGTCGCGCCCAGGGCCACCGCGGGGCCCATGCCGCCGCTCATGTACGCGTTCTGGGCCAGGAGCTGGGCCTTCTGGCGCTTGCCCGCGAGGTCGGACTCGCTGGTCGCGAGCGTCTTCTTGGCCAGCTCCGCGGCCCGCTTGGCCTGCGCCAGCTTGACCCGCTCGCCGTTGTAGCGCTCGGTCAGCGTGCCGATCTCCTCGTGCAGCTTCTCGACCTGAGCCGACAGCTCCTTCAGGGAGGGCTTGGGGTCGGCGGTCGCCGACATCAGCGGGGTGCCGACGCTGAGCGCCAGGAAGGCGGCCGTGACGATCGCGAGCCGGGTGAGGCCCGTACGCCTGCCCGGGGTCTTCGTGCCCTCAGAAGCCGTCTCGGCGCGTTCTCGGGGCCCCCTGGGGCGCGGCCCGCCGCTGCCGGAACGGGAACGGGCGCTGCTGACGCCCGCGTGCTTTCCCCCACGGCTGCGCGTGCGCGACACCGACCAGCTCCTCTCATCGACGCCTACCGGGTCAGCTGACGGTCCGGGCCGGAGGAGCCCTACCGGGCCGCCGCGCGGCCGGACACCGGGCTGGACATTAGTGCACATGTGGTTCCCGCTCAACCAGAACTACGAAGTCTGTAGAGCTTTCACAACCGAAGTATCACGACGAGATCACGACTTCTGATGATCATAATTACTGATTTCTCGGTGTCTAGAGGTGTTTGGGCAGCTCCGCGGCTTGTGTCGGGCGGTCGGGCCGTACGACAGAACATGTCAAAGTCTCTTGAACCTCCGCGTGACCGGCATGTCGCTCATCGTGTCTCGTTACGATCGGGGACTGAGTTACGGGGGAGCCGTAAATGGAAGGGGGAAGCCACGTACGCTGGACCTCCATGGAGCAGGTCACCGAGGGGCCCGGCGGGCCCGTCGCGCGTGGTGAGGGGCACGAGAGTGCGCGCGGCGAGATCATCGTCCGGCGGGCGCGTACGGCCGACGTACGCGCGATCCGCCGACTGGTCGACATCTACTCGGGTGCGGGGCTGCGGCTGCTGAAGAAGGCCACGGTGACCCTGTACGAAGACGTACAGGAGTTCTGGGTGGCCGAACTGAACGGCAGAGTGGTGGGGTGCGGGGCCCTGCACGTGCTCTGGGAAGACCTGGCCGAGATCCGCACGGTGGCGGTCGATCCCGCGTTCAAGGGATACGGCATCGGCCACCGCCTGGTGTCCGCGCTGATCGCCACGGCGCGCGACCTCGGACTCGAACGCGTCTTCTGCCTGACCTTTGAAGTGGACTTCTTCGCGGGACACGGATTCCGCCCGATCAACGGCACGCCGGTGGCCCCCGAGGTCTACGCGGAGCTGCTGGCCTCGTACGACGAGGGCGTGGCGGAGTTTCTCGATCTTGAACATGTCAAGCCCAACACACTGGGCAACACGCGAATGCTCCTGCACCTTGAAGCGGACCCCAGGGGCTGACCGTGGGGAAAGGTGACTGTTGATCCCTATATCGATACGTTGTGCAGCAGCCAAAGCATGTGCGCCTGACGACGCCGCATGCGCAGTCGAAGCGAGGTGACGCGGTGAGCACGGGACAACCGCCGTATCCGCAGGACGACCCCGAGCGCAACCAGGCGGCGCGATCGTCGGGGAACCCTGATTACGGCCACTACCAGGGTCAGGGCGGCCAGGCCGACCCTGACGCGACCATGGTGGGCGGCTACCGGGCCGACCCCGGATCCAACCCGCAGCAGCCCCAGTACGGGCAGCAGTACGGTCAGGACTACGGCCAGCAGCAGTACGGCCAGCAGCCCGGGTACGGGCAGCAGCAGCAGTACGGCCAGCAGGGCTACGACCAGCAGCAGTACGGTCAGCAGCAGGGCTACCCGCAACAGCAGGGCTACGGCGGGCAACAGCAGTACGAACAGCAGCAGTACGACCAACAGCAGTACGGTCAGCAGCAGTCCGGGTACGGGCAGCAGCAGGGCTATGGCCAGCAACAGGGTTACGGCCAGCAGCCCCAGTACGGCCAGCAGGGCTACGAGCAGCAGGGTTACGACCAGCAGCAGGGTTACGACCAGCAGCAGTACGGTCAGCAACAGGGCCACTCGCAGCAGCAGGGTTACGGACAGCAGTCTCAGTACGGGCAGCAACAGGGCTACCCCCAGTCCGGTTACGACCAGGGTCACGCCCAGCAGTACGGTCAGCAGGGGTACGAGCAGCAGGCGTACGGCCAGCAGGGCTACGAGCAGCAGCAGTACGCCCAGCAGGGCTACCCGCAGCAGCAGGGCTACGGCCAGCAGCAGTGGGGCGCGTCCGGCTACGGCGCGCAGACGCCCCCGCTGGCCGAGTGGTGGCAGCGGCTCGTGGCCCGGCTGATCGACGGCGTGATCTTCGGCGTCGTGAACGCCATCCTCAGCTCCATCCTGACCGCCCTCCTGGTCACCTCCTACAACGTGACGACGGGCGAGATGGGCGGTGGCTTCGTGCTGGCCGCCATCGTGACCTCGGTCATCGGCGGGCTGCTGTACATCGCCTACGAGGTCCTCATGACCAGCATGCGCGGTCAGACGATCGGCAAGATGGCCATGGGCATCCGCGTGGTCCCCGTGTCCGGTCCCACGGCCTCCGGCGGGCTGGACATGAACACGGCGCTCAAGCGGGCCGGTTCCCTGTGGGGGCCGTACGTCGTCTACGGCGTGCCCTTCGTGGGTTACCTGGCGAGCCTGGCCGTCCTGGTGAACATCCTGTGGCAGTTCTGGGACAAGCCGCTGCGGCAGACCCTCAGCGACAAGTTCGCCATGACCATGGTCGTCAAGGCCAGGTAGGCGCCAGAGCGAGCAGTGCGGTGTCCCGGCCGGTCAGTGACCGGCCGGGCCTCCATAGGGCCGGTGGATCTCCACCGGCCCTATTTCGTGTTCAGATGGAGTGTCCAGATGAAGACGGACTTGACCCGCAAAATTGGGGCAGAAACGGGACAGGCCATCATCGGGGCGGGCGTGCCCGCGCGTGCCGCCGTCGCGAACAAGCGATCCCGGGATTGGGATCGCGGACAGGTGACCATATGCGTGCCGGCAGGGGATCGCACAAGTGAGCGGGGACAGAAGAGCGGACAACGGGACGGACATGACGGCCATGCCGTCAGAGGACGACTCCGCCCGTAGTGCTTCTGTCGCGCATGATCCGCAAGATCCTTCCGAGGTTCCCGCCGAATGGTGGGAGCGGATGGCCGCGCGCATCATCGACGCCGTCCCGTTCGTGGTGCTCTATTACATTCTCTTCGCGGTGTTCTCGGCCCTCTTCGGCCCGGCGGACGTCATCGCCGCGGCCACCGTGGATGGGGCCAGGGCGCATACCTCGGTTCCCCGTCTGATCGCCTGGTTGATCTCCGGAGCCGCCTTTGCGGTCTATGACGTTGTGCTGCATTCCCGGTACGGGCGGACTCTCGGCAAGCGCGTGTTGCGGATCAGGCTGATCCCGGCGGGCGGCGGCGTTCTGACAACGGCCGCGCTGGCGAAACGCGCGGCCATGCTCCCGGGCCCGATGGCGGCGATGGACATTGCCGTGCTCAATCTCCTGGCGGGGGTCTTCCTCTTCGTCGTGGGACTCTTCATCCTGGTGGACAAGCCCTCCCAGCAGGGGCTGCACGACAAGGTCGCGGGCACGATGGTGGTCAGAAGGCCGCGCTGACCCGGGTTTGCGGGTGATCATAGTGATCATCTGCGCATGCCGCCTGATTTTTCACAGACGTTTTACAGACTCCATCCGGTAAGCGGGCTGGAGAGACAGCCATTAAGCTGTGGTAGGGAGGGGCGCCGGAGGTAGTCGCCCCTGCGGCCTACACCGGCTGACCGCCACGCTAAGGTCGTGCCCGGGAGCCGCCTTGGAGGCCCGGCCTGGCCGGTAGCGTGGCAGACCGGCACGCCTGGGAGAAAAGCGGGCGTACCCAATCTGACCAGGACCCCGACGTGAGGACGAATGATGGATGTATTGTCCGCCTTGTTACCGCCGGTCGTCGTGGGCGCGGCGTTCATCTACGGCATCGTGAAGCTCGTGCGTTCCGAAGCGGCAGCAAGGCGTGCAAACCAGCACGATGAGGCCCGCGAGCCTAACTGATCCTCTCATGCCCGGCCTCGGCCGCAAACCTCTTACCGAGTCGAATTGTGTCCGCGATCGGACGGGTATATGTTTGGCATCGAATGAAACAATGCCCAGCGAAAGGAAAGCCCTAGATGGCCAAGCAGATCCAGGAGATTCTCATCGACGACCTCGACGGGGGGGAGGCCAATGAGACGGTCGCCTTCGCGATTGACGGCACGTCGTTCGAGATTGACCTCAGCGACGTGAACGCCAAGAAGCTGAGGGACGCGCTGTCGCCTTTCGTGCAGAGCGCGCGCAGGGCGGCCGCGGTCACCGGCCGCCGCCGTGGAGGCCGGGGCAGCCAGCGGGCGATGACGCGTGAGAAGAGCTCGGAGATCCGGGCCTGGGCCAAGGCTCACGGCCTTCCGGTCAGCGAGCGCGGGCGGATCGCCTCTTCGGTGGTGGAGCAGTACGAAGCCGCCCACTAGAGGCGGTGCGGAGCTGTACTAGAGACGGCATGCCACGGCGACGCGCGTCGCCGTGCGCGGACGCGCCGGATCTCTGTCGGAGCGTGCGCTTATGACGGTCGCCTAAGGACCCCGGCGGCCGCCATAAGCGCATGATCATCGAAGTCGCCCGAAACAGTCGTTCGCTTGGGGCGTATCGGGAACACCTCACCCCCGGTCGGTAGTTTGATAGAGGGTGAACGCCCTGGTCTTGGGGAACGTCTTCCCTGGGGCACCTCTTTCGGCAACAGGGCGAGGTTCGCCGAGCCAGGGCTACCATGCGGGATGACGGGCCCGGATCTCCCGGGCACGCCTGACCGCTCTGTGAGGAGCGACGAGATGTTCGAGAGGTTCACCGACCGCGCGAGGCGGGTTGTCGTGCTGGCCCAAGAAGAGGCCAGGATGCTCAACCACAACTACATCGGCACTGAGCACATCCTTCTTGGCCTGATCCACGAGGGTGAGGGCGTTGCGGCCAAGGCTCTGGAGAGCCTGGGCATCAGCCTTGAAGGCGTGCGTCAGCAGGTCGAGGAGATCATCGGCCAGGGCCAGTCGGCGCCGTCGGGGCACATTCCGTTCACCCCGCGTGCCAAGAAGGTCCTTGAGCTGTCGCTCCGCGAGGCCTTGCAACTGGGCCACAACTACATCGGCACTGAGCACATCCTGCTCGGGCTGATCCGCGAGGGCGAGGGTGTCGCCGCGCAGGTGCTGGTCAAGCTGGGTGCCGACCTCAACAGGGTGCGCCAGCAGGTGATCCAGTTGCTGCACGGCTACCAGGGCAAGGAGCCGGCCGCGGCCGGCGGCCCGCAGGAAGCCGCTCCCTCGACCTCGTTGGTGCTCGACCAGTTCGGCCGCAACCTGACGCAGGCCGCCCGTGAGGGCAAGCTCGACCCGGTCATCGGGCGCGAGAAGGAGATCGAGCGGGTCATGCAGGTGCTGTCCCGCCGTACCAAGAACAACCCGGTCCTGGTGGGCGAGCCCGGCGTGGGCAAGACCGCCGTGGTCGAGGGGCTGTCCCAGAAGATCGTCAAGGGCGAGGTGCCCGAGACGCTGAAGGACAAGCAGCTCTACACCCTCGATCTG
>NZ_QMEY01000035.1 GCF_003315795.1 Spongiactinospora rosea | reverse complement strand
CACTGTCGAGACCTCTTCAGAGATTCACTTGCGTTCGTCCTTCGGGTCTCCCCCTTGTCCTGTTGCGCCCGATGGCACCGGGCATTCTTGGGACTTCTTTTCGGGAGGCTCCACACAAAGCCGTTACCGGCTATGCGCGCTCCCTCGGGGGCCCGCCCTTTATGACCACTGAGCGGGATTCTCCACTTTCCTCTGGCGCGGAGAACGCAGGCGGCGAGAACCATCAGGCCGCACAGTAGGACGTGGCCACGGTCACCTTGGGATGGGAGAACAACTTCCACTGAGCGTCGGTCACGCGGTAGAGGTTGGAGTACACCTGCACATGCAGCCCCAGGCCGAGAGCGTGCTCGGCCAGGAGCAGGAAGTCCGGGTGCAGGGTGGGCTCGCCGCCGATCAACTGGACCGTCGTGATTCCGGCGGCCGGAGCGGTGTCGAGCAGGCGTGTCCAGTCCGCCACGGTCATGGTGCCGTGCCCCTCGGCGGGCGAGGCTCCTGAGTAGCAGTGACGGCAGGTGAGTTGGCAGCGGTTGGTCAGCTCGCATTCGAGGAACCACACCGGCGCGGGGGTGTCCGTCGTGGTGGGTGTGCTCATGATCTTCTCCGCCTGGTCAACTGCATGGCGTGACAGTATGACTACTGTGCGGATCAGGCAATGCCTTTCGCGTAAGAACTCCGCCCCGGGATGGCGACATGGGGATACCCAGCCCTAGTGCAGCTAGAGGACGTGGCCCTCGCTGCTGCTCGGCCGGTTTTCTAATATCTGGCTTTGATCGACGTCGGCGCTGCTCGGGTGTCGTACGCGCTGGTCGTGGTTCTTTACGGCAGAGCCTTCTGTCGCCGCCGCATCGCCGTGGGTTGCGCTCTGGTGCCCGGTGTTTCGGGTGTGTCGTGGTATCTCGCCGTACCGAGCGTCGGCTGTAGCAGTCCCTTCCAGAGCACAAGGGCTTACGGCACGTGAGACGCACCGACGTCGGGCGGAGCCCGACACTAAAAAGAACGTCCGAGCGATAGCGAGGGCCACGTCCTTTGGGCGCGCGAAGCGCGCCCTTTCAGAGGTGGGATGTCGCCCGAAGGGCGGGGTGCCGGCAGGGCGGGGTCAGGCGATGGTGAGGGTGACGTCGTCGGCGTTGACGAACATGACGCGGTGGCCGAACTGGATTTGGTAGTACTTCAGCTTGCCCCGGACCACCGTGTGCTGTTCGGGGGCGAAGGTCACCGCGCGGTAGTACTCGCCGCCCGCGACCCGCCCCAGGGTGTACTTCTGCCCGGCCGCGAACGTGTACTGCAAAGGCACGATCGCCTGTGGCGGGACGCCCTGCGGGTACGCCTCCGGCTCTGGGAAGGCCCGGCCGTACAGCGGTACGGTGGCGCGGCCCGGCTTCGGGGTGACGATGAGGCCGCGGGAGGGGATGGCGACGCGGGCGCGGGGCGGGTCGTGGAACCACGCCTTCTGGCCGAGGTACCAGATCGCCGTCCAGTCGCCCTGCCGGTCGGCCAGGGCGTAGCGCTGGCCGGTGGACGCGCGGGCGCTGTGGTCGTAGACGCTGTAGGTGGAGTCGCCGGTCGGGTGTTTGCCGATGTCCTTGACCAGCGGGGCGTCCGGGCGCGGTTCGGTGCGCAGCCAGATGGCGGACGAGCCGTGCGGCGGGCAGGCGGCGGCCGGGTCGGACGGGACGCAGCCGTAGAAGTAGGGGCGGTTGCGTTCGTAGGCGGGGCGGATCATGACCGATTGGGCGCGCGAGCCGCCGGACTGGCGCAGTGGCGCGCCGAGCAGGTCGAAGTAGTGGGCCCAGTCCCAGTAGGGGCCGGGGTCTTCGTGCATGCCCTGCACGGTGCCGGGCACCGTGCCCGGGACGTTGTCGTGGCCGAGGATGTGGGCGCGGTCCAGCGGGACGCGGTGCTGCCTGGCGAGGTGGCGCACCAGCTTGGCGGAGGTGCGGTACATCGCCTCGGTGTACCAGGCGCCGCCCTGGGCCAGGAAGCCCTCGTGCTCAAGGCCGATGGACTTGGCGTTGACGTACCAGTTGCCGGCGTGCCAGCCGACGTCCTTGGTCCGGACGTGCTGGGCTATGTGGCCGTCCTGGGAGCGCAGCGTGTAGTGCCAGCTCACGTACTCGGGGTTCTGGACGAGTTGGAGGGTCCGGTCGTAGTACTCCTCGGTGTCGTGGATGACGATGTACTCGACCTTCTGGTCCACCGGCCGCCTGGCCACGTCGTGGTTGCCGTAGTCGCCGCCCGGGAGTTCCTGGTAGGGGGCCGGGATCCACTCGCAGGAGATCGTCCGGGGGCACTCCACCTCGCCGGGGCGCGGGTCGCGCAGGCCGAGCCGGTCCAGCCAGGTGCGCAGCGGGGTCAGGTCGGGCAGCGGCGTGAGGCGTACGGCGTGACCGTCGTCGGTGGTCCGCGCCGCGCCCTGCCGCATCACGGTGTAGACCTCGTCGGCGAACGCCCTGGCGGCCCCCTCGTCGGCGGCTCCGGAGTAGCGCGCGACCGCGCCGTACCACTGGGCGGGGTCGTCGCTGAGCGGCGCGCCGAGCCGTCGCTGGTGGTCGGCGAGCAGGGCCGCGCCGCCCATGATGTTGGCGGTGGGGTCGGAGCGCAGCGAGTCGCGCGGCAGGCCGGTCAGCTCGGCGGCGCGCTCCAGCGTGCGCAGCGAGTCGCCCGCGGGCGGCGGCGCGGTCGGGGCCGGCTTGCCCGAGGGCGCCTTGGTACGCCGGGCGTCGTCGCCCCGCGGGTCCTCACCGGTGGAGGAGTGGTGGTGGGTGGCCGGGGCGAGCGCCGCCGCGTCGGTGAGGTGCATCGGCCCGAAGCCGGCCGACGTGCTCGGCAGCCCCCGGTTGGCGTCCCAGCGCGATTCGAGGAAGGAGACCGCCAGCAGCACGCTCTGCGGTACTTTGTGCGTCCGCGCGGCGTCCGCATAGGCGCGCTGCCGCTCCCCGGCGGAGGCGTCGGCGGTCGGCAGCGGGCTGGTGATGAGCGCGGCGAGGGTCACGGCGGCCAGCACGGCGGCCATGGCGGTCTCGCGCCGCCGGGGACGGGCTGGGCGGAGTCGCATGCTGCTCCTCGGCTGGGGGGCGGGAGGTCACGTCGATCACCAGCGTGCTGGCCCTTGATCCAGTTGTCAACGATTTTCTTCGCACATGACCAACGCTGGAAGCTTTCTTTCAAACGGCGTTCATGGTATCGCTATGGCTATCGGTTCATACCGACTTATGCAGAGTGATAACACTCTTGACGCTTGGTCAAGGAAGGTCGGGATCAGGCGCTATCGTGACCGTTCATGGTCCGGTTGGTAAGGCGGATGCCGGTTCCCGGGTGGATCCGGCGTTCGGCACGTTCCTGGTTGGATGCCCACTATGTCAGGCGAGTTGATCATAAAAACGACATTAGGGACTCCCTTTGGGAGATCAAAGTCGTTGCGCGCGAACTCGCGGAGCTTCGCGCGGAGGTCGAACGGCTGAACGCCCGGGTGGCGAAGATCGCTCCTGCGGCCAAGTCCGCCCCGGACCAGGCCCGCATGGCCCGGTGGGACGACGCGCACCGGCTCGCCGTGGAGACCGCCTCGGCGATGGACCGGATCCTGCAGAACGAGGTCCTGCTCTGGCAGGCCGTGGACCGCGTGGAAAGCGCCAGGGAAGCCGGAGAGGCCAGGGAGGCCAGGGAAGCCGCCAGGGACGGCATCCGGTGAGGGCCGCCTGGACCACGGACGGGGGCGTGTGGCATCTGGGGTTCAGGCTCGACGCCGAGGACGACATCATCGGCACGGTGACCGACGGCCAGGCGGTACGGATGGCGACCAACTCCTGCCGGGTACGGCTGCCCAGGCCGCTGCCCGACGTACATCCGGACCTGTCGGCGCTGGCCGCGTGGACCGTCGTGGCCCCCTGGACGACCCGGCGGATCACCTTCGACCGGCCCGTCTCGCGCGACCTGGCCGCCGCGATCGAGCAGGGCTTCGGGATCGAGGCGGGGCCGGTCGGCGCGCCGCCGCGCGCCGGCACCCGGCTGGCCGTCTCCTACAGCGGCGGCGCGGACTCCGTCGCCGTGGCCGCGATGCTGCCGGACGCGCCGCTGGTCCACTTCCAGCGCGTACCGCACCAGCGGGTGCCCAACCGCTGGACCCACTACCGCGCCGACGTGCTCGCCAAGCTGGCCGCCCGCACCGGCAGGGACCTGACGATCGTCCAGTCCGACCTGGAGTTCACCCTCGCCGAGCCGCGCCCGGGCTACCCCGAGCACCACGCGGTGGCCGTCGGCGCGATCCTGATGGCGGGCGAACTCGACCTCGGCGGCATCGCGTTCGGCTACGAGATGGGCTCGCGCTGGCTGGGCGGCGGGCGCTACCTGCACCGGTACACCCCGCACAATCCGATGTGGTCGCCCGGCGGGCGTTGGGGCCGCCTGTTCGCCGCCGCCGGGCTGCCCATCGTGCTGCCCGTCGGCGGTGTGAGCGAGGCCGTCACCATGCGCCTCGCGCTCGGTTCGCCGCTGCGCGAGCAGGTTCGGTGGTGCCTGCGCGGCGATGACGGCGGGCCGTGCGGGGTGTGCGGCAAGTGCCTGTACAAGGAGCTGATCCAGGCCGCCATCGAACGCCGCCCGCTGCGCACCACGATCACCGCCTCCCGCCCGGTGGCCGCCAAGTGGCAGCAGCCGCCCCCGTACGGCGGGCAGGAGATGATCGAGTACGGCTGCGCCCGGGTGCCCGGCATCGAGGGCACCCCGTTCGCCAAGGCCGCCGAGTACCTGGGCGCGACCGAAGAGTCCACCGGATGGCTGGAGCGCTGCTACCGTCCCGCCATCAAGGAGATACCCGCCCCTTGGCGCAGGCAGGTGGCGGACTTCATGGCCGGCGAGGTCGGCTTCATGACACAGAACGAGGCACGGCACGTGGAGATGTGGGGACAAGCGACGTGAGGGTCTACCTGTCGGTGGACATGGAGGGCGTGACCGGGCTGACCGACCCCGAGGAGATGCGCGCCGGGGGCCGGGGCTACGAACGCGGCTGCGAGCTGATGACGGCCGACACGAACGCCGCGATCGAGGGCGTCTGCGCGGCGGGCGCGCAGGCCGTCGTGGTCAACGACGCTCACGGGTTCACCAAGAACCTGCGCATCGACCTGCTCGATCCCCGGGCCACGCTGATCCGCGGGCCGGGCAAGCCGCTGCGAATGGGGCAGGGGCTCGACGCGGGTCACCGGGCGGCCTGTTTCGTGGGGTACCACGCCAGGGCGGGCGTCCAGCACGGCGTACTGAACCACACCTGGATGGGCAAGGAGATCCAGAACGTCCACCTCAACGGCGAGCTGTGCGGGGAGACCCGGCTGGTGGCGGCGTACGCGGGGTCGCTGGGCGTGCCGGTGGCGCTGGTGACCGGCGACCAGGCGGTCTGCGAGGAGGCCAGGGAGACGCTGGGCGACGTCGAGACCGTGGCGGTCAAGACGGGGGTGGACAAGTTCTCGGCCGAGCTGCTGCCTCCGTCCGTCGCGCAGGAGCGGATCAGGGAGGGCGCGCGGCGGGCCCTCGGGCGGGTCGCGGACTTCGCGCCGTACGAGATCGCCGCGCCCTACACCCTCGGCGTGGAGTGGAACTCCACGGCCATCGCCGCGGGATGCGCGCTGATCCCCGGGGTGCGGGCGGCGGGACCGCGGCACACCGAGTTCACCACCGGCGACTTCGCCCAGATCATGGCGCTGTTCGGGATCTTCGCCATGATCGGCGGGCAGATCGCCTGCGGCAGCGGCGTCTACGGCTGACCGTGGCCGCACTCGATCGGCCGACCAGACGGGCCCTGCTGGTCGGCGTGGGGGCGGCGGGCGGGGCGGGCGCGATGTTCGCCGCGATGGGGGCCCTCGGGCTGGCCCCGCAGGAGCAGCGGGTGCAATACGCGCCGCCGCGGCCGTCCGACTTCCGGCTGACCGGGCGGGCGGCGGCCAGGGTGCTCGTGCTCGGGGCCGGGGTCGCCGGGCTGACCTGCGCCTACGAGCTGGGCAAGGCGGGGTACGACTGCACGGTGCTGGAGGCGGGCGACCGGATCGGCGGGCGCAACCTGACCCTGCGCGGCGGCGACCGGCTGACCGAGACCTCGGGCGCGACGCAGACCGCGAAGTTCGGTGAGGGGGTCTACTTCAACGCGGGCGCGGCCCGGATCGCGCAGTGGATGGTCACCCTCGACTACTGCCGTGAGCTGGGCGTGCCGATCGAGACGTTCGTCAACGACAACGCCTCCGCCTACGTCTACAACCAGGGCATGCCCGCCCCCCTCCGGGCACGGACGGTCCGTGCCGACGTGCACGGCTACATCTCCGAACTCCTGGCCAAGGCCACCCACGCGGGCGCGCTGGACCGCCGCCTGACCGCCGATGACCGGGAACGCCTGATGGCGTTCCTGCGCCGGTTCGGCGACATCGGCGGCAGGCTGTCCTATGAGGGGTCGCCGCGGCGCGGTTACGCGACGGACCCCGGCCTCGGCCCGGGCGACCCGCTGGCCCCGCCAGGCGGCCTGGCGGAGGTGCTGGCCGGCGGCATCGGCCGGGCGGTGAC
Source organism: Spongiactinospora rosea (assembly GCF_003315795.1). GTDB lineage: Bacteria > Actinomycetota > Actinomycetes > Streptosporangiales > Streptosporangiaceae > Spongiactinospora > Spongiactinospora rosea. The sequence continues at coordinate 72,944 of NZ_QMEY01000035.1, read as the reverse complement.
CATGAACGCCGGGTACGACCAGGCCGCGCCGATGTTCCAGCCGGTGGGCGGGATGGACGCGATCGTCACCGCGCTGGCCCGCGCGATCGGGCCGGACCGGATCAGGACCGGCACCGCCGTCACGAAGATCACGAACCTGCCGGACGGCGTCGAGGTCACCCACCGCGCCGGGACCGAACGCGCCGACTACTGCGTCGCCGCCCTCCCGCCGCACGTGCTCGCCAAGATCCCGGGAAACCTGGGGGCCGCCGTCGTCTCCGCGCTGGCGACCCCTCGTCCGGTATCGGCGGGCAAGATCGGGCTGGAGTACGGCAGGCGGTGGTGGGAGCTGGACGACCGCATATATGGAGGAATAACCGAGACCAATCTGGATATCACGCATATCTGGTATCCCTCCTACGGTTATCACGCCGCCCGGGGGCTGGTCGTCGGCTATTACGCCACCGATGAGCACGCCAGGACGTACGGGGGGCTGTCCCATCGTGACCGCCTGCGCCGCGCGCTCACCCAGGGCAAGAAGATCCACGGCGAGAAGTACCGCTCCGAACTGGTGTCGGCCGTCTCCATCGACTGGGAGCGCCGCCCGCACATCGGCGGCGGCTGGGTCCGCTGGCCCGAGCACTCCGAGGGACGGGACCTGCTGCGCCGCCCGGCGGGCCGGGTCTACTTCGCCGGCGACTGGCTCACCCATCTGGTCGCCTGGCAGGCCGGGGCGATGGAGTCGGCCCGCGCGGTCGTCACCGACCTGCACCGCCGGGTGCTGTCCACTCCTGCATGAAGGCCGGGATGAGGGGGCACTGTGCGGCGAACGCGTGCTCGCGGGCCGGGGACAGAGCGTAGAGTCTTGGCAAGCGCTTGGCGGCGCGCCGACGACGGCGTGGGCCCGGCGGGTGTTGGGGGCATGGATCGAGCCAGGGGGCCGCGCAGGGAGCGGCGTGCTCACCCTGGCCGGAAGGGGATGATCTCGCGATATGGGTCCGGGGAACCTCTCGTGGGCATCGGCGGCCGAGCGGCCGGAGTGGCTGGCCGGGCCCGTGGCGCCCGTCGCGGCCGGGCTGGGCGATCGGGTGCGGGTGGCCGAGATCGATCCCGAGGTGGCCGACACCGCCGCCTTCTGTGAGCGCTACGACGTCGGCATGGACGAGTCGGCCAACTGCGTGATCGTGGCGGCCAAGCGCGGCGGCGAGCTGCGCTACGCGGCGTGCCTGGTGCTCGCCACGATGCGGGCCGACGTCAACGGCGTGGTGCGGCGTCATCTGGAGGCCCGCAAGGCGTCGTTCGCGCCCCAGGCCGACGCGGTGCGGCTGACCGGCATGGAGTACGGCGGCATCACGCCGCTCGGGCTACCCGACGACTGGCCGGTGCTGGTGGACGAGGCCGTGGCCGCGCATCCCGACGTGGTGATCGGGAGCGGCCTGCGGCGATCCAAGATCGCCATTCCCGGGGCGGTGCTCGCCGAACTGAAAACCGCGGAGGTGCTCGCGCTCGCGAACTGACGCCGAAGCGAGCTTGTCTAATACCCTCGATTGGGAAACCGTTGGGACCTGCCCGATCGTTGTAATAGCGAGGAAATGTGGCCTCGCGGTTCATCTCTGGGGCGGTGTTTGAGCCGGTATGGTGCTTCATGCCATGAATCAGGACGACCGACTAGGACCTTACCGGCTGCTCAGGCGGCTCGGTGAAGGCGGCATGGGCGTTGTCCATCTGGCCGTCGATCGGCAGGGCCGTGAGGTCGCGGTCAAGGTGTTGCGCGCGGAGGTCACCGGCGACGACGTGGCCAGGCGGCGGCTCGCCCGTGAGGTCGAGACCATGCGCCGGGTCCGCAGCGACCACATCGCCGAGGTCCTCGACGCCGACGTGACCGGTCACCGTCCGTACATTGTCACCCGGTACGTCCCGGGCCAGGCGCTCGACGACCTGGTCAAGGAGGAGGGGCCGCTCGATGTCGGCGCGTTGCTGAAGGTCGCCCGCGGCGTGGCCGCCGCGCTGGCCGCCGTCCATTCGGTGGGGGTCATCCACCGCGACCTCAAACCGGGCAACGTGCTCATTCTCGACGGCGAGCCGGTGCTCATCGATTTCGGCATCGCCCAGGCGGTGGACGCAACCCGGCTGACCCAGACCGGCATGTTCATCGGCACCCCCGGCTACCTCGCCCCGGAGATCATCGAGGGGCACGAGGCCGGGCCGGAGGTCGACATCCACGCGTGGGCGGGCACGATGCTGTTCGCCTCCAGCGGCCAGCCGCCCTTCGGCAAGGGCACGCTGGAAATGATCTTCTACAACATCACCGCGGGCAAGGCCAACATCGACGCGGCTCCACCGGTGCTCCGGCCGGTGCTGCGGGCCGCGTTGCAGCGCGATCCGGCCAGGCGGCCGAGCGCCGCCGAGATCGCCGCGCAGATCGGGCGGCTGATGCCGAAGGCGGGCGGCCGGCCGCGGATGCCCGACGAGATCACCACGGTCCCCGACTTCAGCGGGCGCGACTCCGGCACCGGCCAGGCCGCCGGGCCCGCCGCGCGCCCTGGCCCCGCCTCCGGCCCGTACGCCGGCCCGCCGGGCCACGCCGCGGACGGCGACTTCCCCACCCCGGCGGTGGGGGCGCGGCCCGCGTACCCGGCCGACCCGCAGCCGCCGCGCGACCGCGACTATGTGTCCCTGCTGGACGAGGCGCCGCAGCCCGAGCTGGGCGACCCGTTCCCCACCCGGCGGGTCCCCCCGGAGGAGCTGCGCAAGATGCGCCAGGCCACCGGGGCCCAGGACCGCGCGTCCTGGGACACCCCGACGCAGGCCGACGGCTCGGCGATGCCACCCCCCGGGCCCCCGTCCACCGGCGGCGGCCCGGTCCACGGCTGGGACGTCGCCACCCAGGCCGACGCCGCCGCCCGCCCGGCGGCGCCGCCGGGCCGGCCGGTCCCGCCCCCGCCGCAGACCCCGGACGGCGACATACCCACCCAGCGGGTGCGTCCCAACGACATCCAGGAATACGTCAGGAACCACCCGCCGCAGAGTTACCAGCAGCCCGGCCAGTACGGCCGCCCAGGTCAACCGGGACAACCCGGTCAGCCGGGTCAGCCCGGTCAGCCGGGGTACGGCCAGGGCGCGGTCACCCCGGCGTACGGCGCGCAGCGGTACACCCCGCCCTACCCCCAGCAGAGCGGCTACCAGGGCCCCGGCCACCAGCCGGTCCAGCCCGCCCAGCCCGCCCAGCCTGCCCAGCCCGCCCAGCAGACCGCGCCGCCGCAGCCCGCCCAGCGGCGCGAGCCGCAGCCGTCGCGGGCGCACGGCGTGGCCGCGCTCCTGCTGCTGGCCATCGTGGCGGCGGTGGCGATCCTGGCCCCGTCCATCGTGGCGCTGATCGTGATCCCGCTGGCCGTCGTACTGCGCGCCGCCGACATCGCGCAGCCGTCCTCCGGGGACGGCCCGGCGGGGTCGGCGGTGGCGGACATCGCGCGGGTGTTCGGCCGCCCGGCCGCGCTCGCCAAGTCCGCGGGCATCACGCTCGCGCTGGTGCCCTACGGGCTGATCCTGGGCCTGCCGGTGACGCTGCTGCTCACCGTGCTGGTCACGGACATGCCCACGGTCAACGCGCTCGGCTGGGGCTCGGCGGTCGCGCTGTGGACCATCTGCGCCGGTCCCGGGGTCGAGGGCCCCGGCCGCCAGTTGCGCCGCACGCTGACCGCGATTCTGCCCGCCCGGACCGCCGCCACCGTGGCGGCGGCGGTGCTGGCGGGCCTGGCACTGGTAATGGCGGTGCTCGCCGTGGGTACGGTGACCGGCACCGGCGAGGCGCGGTTCGCGCCGATCGGAGTGGAACCCATCAAAGGACAGCTCGACAGCCTGCGAGAAAAGGCAGGAGGGCCGGGGTCATGAATCCACAGGAGACGCAGGCGCCCGACATGGTCGGCCGCTACCGGCTGATCAAGAAGATCGGCGAGGGCGGGATGGGGGTCGTCTACCTCGGGATCGACGACGAGGGCACCGACCTGGCCGTCAAGATCCTGCATCCGCACGTAGCGGTCGACCTCAAGGCCCGCGACCGGCTGACCCGCGAGGTCGAGACCATGCGCCGGGTGCGCAGCCCGCACGTGGCCGACGTGATCGACGCCGAGCTGACCGGGGCGCAGCCGTTCATCGTGACGCGCTTCGCGCCGGGCCGCACGCTGGAGGAGACGGTCCTGGTCGACGGGCCGCTCCCGGCGGCGGAGGTGATCCGGCTGGCCCGGGGCCTGTGCGCGGCGCTGGTGGCGATCCACGCGGCCGACGTGATCCACCGCGACCTCAAGCCGGCCAACGTGATCCTGGTCGGCGGCGAGCCGCTGGTCATCGACTTCGGCATCGCGCACCTGGTCAACGCGACCCGGCTGACGCAGACAGGGATGTTCGTCGGCACGCCCGGCTACCTCGCGCCCGAGATCATCAAGGACAGCGAGATCACCCAGGCCGCCGACGTGCACGCGCTGGCCTCCACGGTGTTCTTCGGCGCGACCGGCAAGCCGCCGTTCGGCACCGGCACGTTCGAGTCGGTCTGCTTCAACATCATGAACGGCAACGCCCAGATCGACGAGGCCCCCGCCTGGCTGCGTGGCTGGCTGCGGGCGGCGCTGTCGGTGGAGCCGGGGGCCCGTCCGTCGGCCCGCGGGCTCCAGCAGATGGCACGTTCCCTCGACCCGTCGATCACCACCTTCCACGAGACCGCCCCGCCGCGGGAGCACACCACGGTGATGGGCGGGCGCAAGGACGGCACACGGGTGCTGTCACACGAGGACGGCTACGCCGACCTGCTGCCGCCCGTGGAGTACACCCGGCAGGGGCGCGGGCGCAGGGACGGTTCCGAGGCGGAGACGAGCCGGATGGCCGCGGCGGCCGGGGCGCCTCCCGCGTCGCCGCCGGTCCAGGTGCCTCCGTACGTCCCGCCCGCGCCCTACGCCGACCAGCGGGTGGCCGGATACCCGCCGCCGCAGCCCGCCGGGCGACCGGCGCCGTACGCGCCGCCGGGCGAGGCCCGGCCCTATGAGCCGCCGGCCCCGCCGAGCGAACGCCGCCCGCCCTACCGGGCCTCGCACCCGCTGCTGGCCGGGCTGTTGCTGGCGACCCTGGTCGGGGCGGCGTTCATCATGCCGGTGCTGGTCAGCGCGCTGGCCATCGTGCTGGTGCTGTGCCTGCGGGTCGGCGAGCACCTGTTCGGCGACCTCGCCGAGCGGCGCAAGGTACGCGGCAACAGCGGGGCCGACCCGGTGCTCGCCGTGCTCGGCACGCCGTGGGCGCTGATCAAGGCAGGTCTCGGCACGGCGCTGCACGTACCGCTGTCGATCATGTTCGGGATGTGCGTGTGGGGCGTGCTCGCGTACGGCGGGGGGATGAGCACCAACGGCGCCGCGGCCTACGCGGCGGGCGCGTTCACGGCGGGCCTGTTCGTGCTGCCCGGCGGCGGCAAGCCGCGGCGCGCGGTGGCCCGCGCGCTCACCGGCGTGATCAGGAGCCCGCGGGCCGGGGTGGTCACGGCGGTGACGCTGGCGGTGATCGCGGCGTTCGTGCTGCTGGTCGCGTTCAGCACGGCCCCGTCGTTCGCGCCGTGGAAGCCGCCCGAGCAGGTCATCGAGAACCTCACCGACGAGTTCCGCAGGCGCACCGACGAGGCGTCCATGGGCGCGGTGGACCTGGTGACCGGGCTCATCGGCGACCTGATGTCCAGCCTCGGGCTCGGCTTCCTCTCACCCTGGTCCTGACGCCGCGGCCCGGACCACCGCTCTCGCGTGCGCGGCGGCTTCTTCTGGGGCACGATGAATGTGGCGGAGGGAGTGTCATGGGCGGGCCAGAGGGTGAGCGCCTGGGCGATTACCGGCTGCTCTCGCTGATCGGGGCGGGCGGGTTCGGAGAGGTTCATCTGGCGCTCGATCCAGAGGGCCGGACGGTGGCGGTGAAGATCCTGCATCCGCACGTCGCGGCCGACACGGGCGCGCTGGCGCGGCTCGCGCGGGAGGTCGAGACCATGCGCCGGGTGCGCGGCGACCACATCGCCGAGGTACGCGACGCCTCGCTCGGCGGCGGCCGTCCCTACCTGGTCACCCGTTACGTGCAGGGCAGGCCGCTGAGCACGCTGGTGGCCGAGGAGGGCGCGGTCGGCGGCGACTTCCTGCTGCGGCTGGCGCGCGGGCTGGCCGCCGCGCTGACGTCCATCCACGGGGCCGGGGTGATCCACCGCGACCTGAAGCCGGCCAACGTGATCGTGGCCGACGGCGTGCCCGTGGTGATCGACTTCGGCATCGCGCACGCGCTGGACTCGGTGTCGGTCACCGCGTCGGGGGCGGTGCTGGGCACGCCGGGTTACCTCGCGCCGGAGGTGATCGAGGGGGCGGAGTCGGGGGCGGCGGCCGACGTGTTCGCGTTCGCGGCGACGCTGGCGTACGCGGCGACGGGCCGCCAGCCGTACGGGCAGGGACCTGCCACCGCGGTCGCCTACCGGGTGGTCCACCACGAGCCCGACCTGGACGGCGTGCCCGACTGGCTGGCGCCGCTGCTGCGCGAGTGCCTGGTCCGCGAGCCGTCGATCCGGCCGAGCGCCGCGCAGCTCGCGGCCCGGCTGGGCGTGCCGGTCGAGGCGTCGTCGCCCGCCGCGGTCGGGGGCACGCTGGTCGGCCAGGTCCCGCCGGTCCCCGCGAACGGCGGGGCCGACACCGTGCACTCGATGGCCACCCGCGAGGTCGGCCAGATCCGCCAGGGCGGGCGGCCCTCTCCCGACGAGGTCAGGGCCAGGCACGCGGCGAAGATCCGCACCCGCTGGGTGATCGGCTCAGGCGTCGTGGCGGCGCTGGCCGCCGCCGCGGCCTCGGAAAACCTGCCGGAGGTCGCGCTGCTGGTGCTGGCCGGTTACGCGGTCGGGGTGCTCGGCGACGCCGCGGTGGGGCTGCTGTCGCGCGGCGGGCCGCAGCGCAACCGAGTGATCATCGACGTGGGCGGCGGTGTCGGCACGGTCGCGCTGTGGCTGCTGCTGAGCACGGTGTTCAGCACGTTCACGCTGGTGCTGGCACTGGGTACGGTGGTCTTCGTACTGCTCGTGCTGGTCCTGGCCGGGTAGGACGGCCCCGGCTCGGCACACCGGAATATTGTTCGGTAAAGTGTGCGCAGGCGGTCGGCCCGCCGTCCGCCCGAGGCGTCATGCCTGGCAGTCTGGCAGCGCGAAGCATGATGGGATAAACCGTCCGGAGGCCATGGACCCCATGAACATCGTCGTCTGCGTGAAGCAGGTCCCCGACACGGCGACCGAGCGCAAGCTCAGGTCGGATGACAAGACCCTGGACAGAGACGCCGCCGACGGCGTCATCAACGAGCTGGACGAATACGCCGTGGAGGAGGCCCTCAAGCTGAAGGAGGCGCACGGCGGCGAGGCGACGGTGACCGTGCTCACCATGGGGCCGGCCAAGGCCACCGAGACCATCCGCAAGGCCCTCGCCATGGGCGCCGACAAGGCGGTCCACCTGACCGACGACGCGCTGCACGGGTCCGACGCGCTCTCCACCTCCTACGCGATGGCCCAGGCGCTCGGCAGGATCGGGTTCGACCTGGTCGTGCTGGGCTCGGAGTCCACCGACGCCCGCACCGGCGTACTGGCCGCGATGCTGGCCGAACGGCTCGGCGTGGCCCAGCTCACGCTGGCCAAGAAGGTCGAGGTGTCCGGCACCTCGATCGCCGTCGAGCGGGTCACCGACTACGGCTACGACAAGGTGGAGGCCACCCTGCCCGCCGTCGTGTCGGTGGTCGAGAAGATCAACGAGCCGCGTTACCCGTCGTTCAAGGGCATCATGGCGGCCAAGAAGAAGCCGGTGGAGACCTTGTCGGTGGCCGACGCGGGCATCGCCGCCGACCAGGTCGGCCTGGCCGGGGCGTGGAGCGTGGTGGCCGAGTTCGCCGTGGCCCCGCCGCGCGGCGCGGGCACGATCGTCAAGGACGACGGCGACGGCGGCACCAAGACCGCCGACTTCCTGGCCACCAAGAAGTTCATCTGAGAACGGGGGTTAACAAACGATGTCGGAGATTCTCGTTCTCGTCGAACACGTCGACGGTGAGGTCAAGAAGGTCACCCTTGAGCTGCTGACCCTGGCCCGCGGCCAGGGCGCGCCCAGCGCCGTGTGGGCCGGTCCCGGCTACACCGAGGAGGCCAGGGCCAAGCTCGCCGAGTACGGCGCGGAGAAGGTCTATGTGGCCGACTCCCAGGAGATCGTCGATTACGTCGTCGCGCCCAAGGCCGAACTCCTCGCGCAGCTGGTCTCCGCCGCCTCGGCGGGCGGGGTGCTGATCGCGGCCACCGGTGAGGGCAAGGAGATCGCCGGGCGGCTGGCCATCAAGACCGACTCCGGCGTGATCACCGACGCGGTGGGGCTGGGCGAGGGCTTCGTGGCCGACCAGTCCGTCTTCGGCGGCGGGGTCAACGTCAGGTCCCGGGTCGCCAAGGGCACCCCGATCGTGGCGGTCCGCCCCAACTCGGTGACCCCCGAGCCCGCGGCGGGCGCGGGAGCCGAGGAGCGGGTGAGCGTCACCCTGTCCGACGCGGCGCGGGCCGCGCGGGTGGCCGAGCGGGTCAAGGAGGAGAAGGGCGCGCGCCCCGAGCTGGCCGAGGCCGCGATCGTGGTCTCCGGTGGCCGTGGCGTCGGCTCGGCGGAGGACTTCGCGCTGATCGAACACCTCGCCGACTCCCTCGGCGCGGCGGTGGGCGCGTCCAGGGCCGCCACCGACCTCGGGTGGTACCCGCATCAGTTCCAGGTCGGCCAGACCGGTAAGACGGTCTCTCCCCAGCTCTACATCGCGGTCGGCATCTCCGGCGCGATCCAGCACCGGGCCGGGATGCAGACCGCGAAGACGATCATCGCCGTCAACAAGGACAGCGAGGCCCCGATCTTCGAGCTGGCCGACTTCGGCGTGGTGGGGGACCTGTTCCAGGTGGTCCCCCAGCTCGTCGAGGAGATCGAGAAGCGCAAGTAGCGGCGCGAGGGGGTGCTCAGGCGGCCATGGGGTCCTTGGCCGCCTGCCGTACCTCCTCCTGGCGCACGCCGGGCGATGCCGTCAGTTGCAGGGCCGGGCGCTCCGGTACGGCCGTGCGGCGCGGCAGCAGGCGGGCCGTGACCGCGATGACCACGCCCAGCGCCACCGCGGTGAACATCGCGGTCCGCAGGGACGCGTGGTCGGAGACGAAACCGATCAGCACCGGTCCCAGGAGCAGCCCGGCGTACCCCATCGCGCTGGTCTGCGCGATGGCCGGGCCGGGCGCCCCGGTGGCCGTGCCCGCCAGGGAGAGCGCCACGGGGGAGATCGTCGCGACCGCGATGCCCACGAACACCATCCCGGTGATCGCCACCCCGGCCGTGGGCGCGCTGACCACGACCGCGAACGTCGCCGCCGTCGCCAGCCCGGACAGTCCGAGCAGCGCCGGGGCGCCCACCCGCGCGCGTACCCGGTCACCGGCCAGCCTCCCGGCCAGCATGCCCGCCTCGAACAGCGGGTAGCCGAGCGCGGCCAGCGCCTCGGGGGCGCCGAGGGTGTCGCGCAGGAACAGGCCGTTCCAGTCGGCGATCGTGCCCTCCACCATGAACGCGCAGAACGCGATCACACCGAGCAGGTACACCACGGGCGGTACGCGCCGCGCGGTGGTCCGTGCGCCGCGCCCGGCGTCCTGGCGGGGCTCGGCCAGGTACGCGCGGCCGATCGCGATCAGCGCCGGCAGCGCCGCCACGGCGACCAGCATCAGGTGCGTGCCGTACGGCAGGCCCGCCGCGATCGCCAGTGTGCCGAGCAGCCCCGCGGAGATCGCTCCCACGCACCAGCCCGCGTGCATGCCGTTCATCAGGTGCCGCCCGGCGGCCCGCTCCACCACCGAACCCTGCGCGTTCATCGCGATGTCCACGGTGCCGAACGCCATGCCGAACGCCGCTGAGCCGGCGAGCAGCAGCGGGAAGTTCGGTGCGAGCGCCACCAGGACCAGCGCGGCCGCGCAGAGCGGCCCGCCGACGCGCAGTACGGTGCGACTGCCCGCCCGGGCCATCACCGCGCGCATCGACTGCATCGTCACCAGTGCGCCGACGCCCCAGGCCAGCAGTACCGCGCCGACCGCCGCTTCATTCAATTCGAGTCGGTCGGCCAGTGCCGGAATGCGCACGGTGAAGCTGCCGCACAAAAGTCCGGCCAGGACGAATGTGACGATTGCCCCAATGCGGGCCGTTTTCAACTCGCGGGTCATCGTCGCTCCTTTCCAATGCAATAGAAGGTGCTCACGTTTGGTTTCGGCGGCGGCGGGGCGGGCACACAAAAGCAGGTCGCCCGAACGGCCCGGGCCGTTGCGGGCGACCACCAGTCGGCGATCTCGCAGGGGGGATCGGCGGCGCGGCGGCAGGGGCCGCCGTCAGCGGGGCATCATCGAGGAGCCGTCACCGCCTGTTGGGGGGCTCGGCTTGGGGGCTCGGTCTCGTTCGCGCTCAGTGCAGCATGGCGAGCAGCCGCTGCTCCAGATCGTCGTAGTGCTGTGGAGAGTAGAGGCCGGGCGCATGGGTGGCGACTTCCCAGACTCCCTCACAGGCCAGCCGTACGACCTCCGAGACCGCCGGATCCGGCTCACCTGCCAGCTCGGCCGAATGCCATCGGGCCATCGCCTCGCGCAGCGGCGCGAGCAGGTCGGGATCTCCGGCCGCTCCCGTGACGCACGCCCATCGTCGCAGCCGGCCGGTGCGCAGCGCGGCGAACGTCGCGTGGACATAGCGCTCGGTGTAGGTGCGCGGCGGACCACTCGGCCCGCCGGGTGGGGGATGCTCGCCGACGAGCTGGTCGAAGTCGGCGATGAGCCGCTCGACCAGGGCGCGGATCAAGACTTCCTTGCTGTTGAAGTGATAGAGAAGCCCGCCTTTGCTGACGCCCGCGGTCTGGGCGACGGTGGCCAGGGTGAGCGCCTGCGCGCCACGCTCGGCCAGCAGCCGCTCCGCTGCGTCCAGCAACTCGTCTCTCTTCACGGTGCCACTATACCGTCCGGACGGTACAGCGAGCAAACCCGGGACCCCGCTCACTCCGAAGCGCGGCTAGTCTTGGAAGGTCGTATTCCCCGAAAGGGTCAGTACTCCAGGTATTGGTAAGTGAGGGGAGGGCGGTCGTGCATTCGGCCTATCTCGACCATGCGGCGACAACGCCGATGCGTGCGGAAGCCATCGCGGCGATGACCGAGCAGCTCGGCCAGGTCGGCAACGCCTCGGCGTTGCACGCGGCCGGACGCCGGGTGCGCAGGGTGGTCGAAGAATCCAGGGAGGCCATCGCCCAGGCCCTGGACGCGCGGCCCAGCGAGATCGTCTTCACGGCGGGCGGCACCGAGGCCGACAACCTCGCCGTCAAGGGCCTGTACTGGGCGCGCAGGGCCGCCACCGGGGCCACCCGGGTCCTGCTCAGCGCGGTCGAGCACCACGCGGTGCTGGACTGCGCGCACTGGCTGGCCGACCACCAGGGCGCGCAGGTCGAGCTGCTGCCCGTCGACGAGCACGGCAGGGTTCACCCCGACACGCTGCGGTCCGCGATCGAACGCGATCCGGAGAGCGTCGCCATGGTCAGCGTCATGTGGGCGAACAACGAGGTCGGAACGGTACAACCGGTCAAGGTGCTCGCCGCGGTCGCGCACGACCACGGCATCCCCTTCCACACCGACGCGGTGCAGGCCATCGGGCAGCTTCCGGTGTCGTTCGCGGGCTCGGGGGTCGACGCGCTCACCCTGTCCGGGCACAAGGCGGGCGGCCCGATGGGGGTCGGCGCGCTGCTGCTGGCCAGGGGCATCGACCCGGTTCCGGTGATGCACGGCGGCGGCCAGGAGCGCGACGTGCGCTCCGGCACGCTCGACGCCCCGGCGCTGGCCGGGTTCGCGGCGGCGGTGACCAGCGCGGTGGCCGAGCAGGAGGAACAGGCCAAGCGGCTGACCTCGCTGCGCGACGAGCTGATCGCGAGGGTCCGCGCCGCCGTACCCGACGTGGTGCTCAACGGCGACCCCGACGACCGGCTGCCCGGCAACGCGCACTTCTCCTTCCCGGGCTGCGAAGGAGACGCGCTGCTGATGCTGCTCGACGCCAAGGGGGTCGAGTGCTCCACGGGCTCGGCGTGCTCCGCGGGGGTGGCGCAGCCTTCGCACGTACTGCTGGCGATGGGCACGGGAGCCGCGGCGGCCCGCGGATCCCTGCGCTTCACCCTCGGCCACACCTCCACCCAGGCGGACATCGACCGCCTGGCCGAGGTCATCGCCCCGGCCGTGGAACGCGCCTCCCGCGCCGGGCTGAGCTAGCTCGGTAACCGGCCTGCGCCGGCTGGACGGAAAAGGTCAGGCGAGGAAGGGGGAGACCTCCGCCCAGGCGGGGTCGTCCTCCGCCTCGACCTCCACGTCGCCCTCCCGCCAGGTGGCCGCCAGCTCCTCGATGTGCCGCTCGGCGTCACCCTCCGGGTCGGCGTAGATGTGGATCACCCGCTGGCCGTCCGAGCTGATGTGCGCCACCAGCACCGCCGCCTCCGGCTTCAGCCCGGCCGCCAGCCGCTCCTCGAAGTCGCGCAACGCCGGTACCGAGTCCCCGTCGGGCATGCCGTCGTCGTCGCGGTGCGCGTAGCCCAGGCCGATGGCGACGTGCCGATCGAAGACCGGGTAGTCCACCGGCCGCAGCGGATAACGGACCGTCGCGACCAGCTTGGCGCCGTCGGCCGTCTGGCCCTCCATCAGCGCCCACTGCTCCTCGGCGAACTCCGACGCCACATCGGCCACCACACTCGGCAGATGCACCGCGGCCACCGCGTCGATGGGCTGGAAGGCGGCCGGCTGGATCTCACCGATCCAGCGGGCCACGTCGTCCTCGCCGAGCAGCCAGTCCAGCGCGAGCAGCGTGGCCGAAAGCCGGGTCTCCTCCTCCAGCAGCGTGAAGATCGGATGGTAGGCGGTCACATCGACACGCGGCTTGCCGCGCGGTACGTGCAGGCCCAGCGTCAGCTTGTCGAAGTCGAACTCGTACCCGCCGACGTCGATCGACAGCTCCGCGGCGGCCGGATTGGCCTGCCGCGCCGGATGGAACTCCCAGCGCTCATCGGGCTGCGGCGCGGCCAGCGACCAGCGGTGCGCCAGCGAGCGCAGCTCGGGATCACCCGCGGCGGTCACCACGAGCGCCTGCTCCGCCGACCGGCCGGGGGCGATCTCCCACACCAGCGAAGGATGCACCGTCGCCACGGCGGCCTCGATCCGCTCGGCCAGCTCGTCGTTCTCCCCCGCTACGACCAGCCCATCCAGCTCCGGCCTCGCCCGTGACCACCACTCCCAGAACTTCGCGATCTCCGCTGTCCGCCGAGAACGCGGCCCGGACTCCCCACCATTGCGGCCGAACAATCGCATGCAGGGGATGCTATCCGCTATGTGGTCATGATGCTGTGCTCATGGCGCTCGCTGTGCTTATGGCGCTCGCTTCGCTCGCGCGGGGCCCGGGCGCTTTCGAGGTCGCGTCCTCCGCTCCTCGCTCAGTCGTTCGTTCCTCACTCCATCGCTCGTCGCTGCGGACACGACCGCGCCCGGGCAAAGCAAAGCGCCTCGCTTCGCTCGCGCCCAAACCCCCCGCCTTCGGCGGCCAGGCCGCGCTCCGCGCGAAGGGCCCCGCCTTCGGCGGGGACGCGCTTCGCGCGCACAATGGGCCTCGCTTCGCTCGGACGATCTTTCTTCGCCCGGCATACGGCAGGCCCGCTCTCGCCGTCCGTCGTGCCTGGTTGCGGCCCGGTGCCCGGCATTTCGCGCGTGTCGTGGCCGGTCGTCGTGTTAGCACCGGCTAGACGGCCTGCTCCATTTCTTCGTGCCGTTGGTTTGTGGATCGGTTTCAAGGTGTTGCCCCCGCCTTCGGCGTGGGCGCGCTCCGCGCATTCAGTGGGCCTCGCTTCGTTCGGACGGTCTTCCTTTTGCCGAGTTTTGCCCGGTGTACGGCAGGCCCGCTCTCGCCGCTCGTCGTGCCTGGTTGCGGCCCAGTGCCCGAGGTTTCGCGTGTGTCGTGGCCGCTCGCCGTTCCGGCACCGGCTAAAGATGTCCCCTTCCCTACCGCCGCACCGCTGGAAACCGCCGTTGCCCCTCAACGACGGGGTGTGCGGTTTGAGATACGCAACCTCCTCCAACTGAGACGGCGCTGTCCCAGGGCTTCCCCTGGAGCTGTTTCAGGTCAGCTTGACCAGGGTGGTCGCCATGAGGAGGGCCTTTGGGCCGACGCGGCGGTGGATGAGCTTCGGGTTGTGGGTCATCGTGATCCCTCCTCGCGTTCGCTGGTCAGTTCGTGCAGGCGGCGGCGCAGGGCCGCGCGCCGGAGGTGGGCGCGTACGGTCAGGACCGCGGTCACCGCGATGAACAATGTCCCGACCGACAGGATCGGCCAGATGGCGGTGGCGCGGTGGGCGGCCACGGTGGTCAGGAGGGCCGTGGTGGTGGTGGAGGCGGTGAGGGCGAGCCAGGCGGCGATCAGGCGGTCGGTGGCGAACAGGGGGATCCGGCGGGTCAGGAGCAGGGTGCCGTAGCACGTCCAGGCCAGGCAGAACGTCGTGAACAGCGCGAACGCCAGGTGGGTGTGGCCGGGCAGAGGGCCGGGCTCGGACCACCACAGGGTGGTCGTGAAGGCCGCGCCGGTGGTGCCCGTCAGCAGGGCCGTCACCGCGCGGATGCGGGCTCGCGGGGACAGGACCGGTGACAGGTGCTCGATCATGTCCTCTGCGGAAATGCGTGGTTCGTCGGTCATGGCCGGTATCCCTTCTCGTCCAGGTGCTCACGCAGCAGGCGACGGGCGCGGTTGAGGCGGGATTTGACCGTTCCGGCCGGGACCTGGCAGATGTACGCGCATTCGTCCACCGGCAGGTCCTCCAGGTAGAACAGGACGAGGACCTCCCGTTCCAGTACCGGCAGCGCGGACAGCGCGCTCACCAGCGTGGCCCGATCCACCGTCGCCTCGGCCGGGTCCTCGGCCGTGCTGTCGCCGGCCACAGGGGTCTTCTCCGCGTACTCCGCGCGCAGCCGTTCGGTGATCGAGCGCCGGGCGATCGTGAACAGCCAGGGCGTGAAGCGGCCGGGTTCTCTGAGCCGGGGCAGGCCACGGACCACGGCCAGCCAGATCTCCTGGCTGACGTCGTCGGCCCGGTCGGCGTCCAGCATGCGCCGGACGTACGTCCACACCGGCACCTGCCACCGCGCCAGCAGTTCGGCCAGCGCCTCGCGCTCGCCCAACTGGGCGCGGATCACCAGCGTCTCATCGGTCATCGCGTCCTCCCGTCACCATGCACAGTCGGGCGGAAGGCGGCGGAGGTTCACGATCGCCCGATGAGGGCGGGTACGCTCGATGGTGTTATGGGACTTCGTGTGCTTGCCGCCATGTCGGGCGGCGTCGATTCGGCCGTGGCCGCCGCGCGGGCGGCCGAGGCCGGGCATGATGTCACCGGCGTGCACCTGGCGCTGTCGGCCAACCCGCAGTCGTACCGCACCGGGGCGCGCGGGTGTTGCACGGTCGAGGACGCGCGGGACGCCAGGCGGGCCGCCGACGTGATCGGCATTCCCTTCTACATCTGGGACATGGCCGAGCGTTTCGCCCGTGACGTGGTGGACGACTTCGTGAGCGAGTACGCCGCGGGGCGCACCCCCAACCCGTGCGTGCGCTGCAACGAGAAGATCAAGTTCGCGGCGGTGCTGGACCGGGCGCTGGCGCTCGGGTTCGACGCCGTGGTCACCGGGCACCACGCGCGTCTGTCGGACGGCGTGCTGCGGCGCAGCGTCGACGCCGGCAAGGACCAGTCCTACGTCCTTGCCGTGCTCACCGGCAAGCAGCTCGGGCACGCCATGTTCCCGCTGGGCGACTCCACAAAGGCCCAGGTCAGGGCGGAGGCGGCGGCCCGCGGGCTGTCGGTCGCCGACAAGCCCGACAGCCACGACATCTGCTTCATCGCCGACGGCGACACCCGCGCGTTCCTGGCCGAGCGGCTGGGCGCGGCGGAGGGTCCGGTCATCGACGCCCTGTCCGGCGAGGTCGTCGGCGGCCATCAGGGGGCCTACGGCTACACCATCGGGCAGCGCCGGGGCCTGGCCCTGGACCGTCCGTCGGCCGACGGGCGGCCCCGCTACGTGCTGTCCATCGAGCCGGTGTCCAACACCGTCACCGTGGGGCCGCGCGAAGCGCTCAAGGTCGGGTCGATCACCTGTGCGCGTCCGGTCTGGAACGGCCCGGTCGCGGCCCCGGTCGAGCCCCGCGCCTGCACGGTGCAGCTTCGCGCGCACGGCGAGGTGTACGGCTGCCGGGCCCAGCTCACCGGCGACACCCTGCACGTCGAGCTGGGCACACCGGCCACCGGCGTGGCGCCCGGCCAGACGGCCGTCCTGTACGACGGCGACACCGTGATCGGATCGGCGACCATCTCGGCCGCCGCCTGAGGCCCCGAGTCAGGTTTCCAGCCGCTTGAACAGGTACACGTCCTCGTGGCCGCCGGGGACGCCGGGCACCCGGCTGATCTCGGCGTAGCCGTTCCGCTGGTAGAAACCGGGCGCCTGGAAGGTGTACGACGAGACGACGACCTGGTCGCACCCTCGCCGCCCGGCCTCCAGCTCGGCGGCCTTGAGGATCTCGCCGCCCCAGCCGTGCGCGCGGCTGTCCTCGCGGACCCAGAGCAGCGAGATCACGCACTGCGTGCCCCAGGTCCAGGCGGTCAGTCCGCCGACCAGTTCGCCGTCGTCATCGACGACCTTGACGGAGAACGAATCGCCGTAGATCGCGCCGGTGGCGGCCTCGTTGAACGCGGTCAGCTCCCGGTCGAGCCGTTGTTCGAGCTCGCGGTCGTCGCCGCCTACGGTCAGGATCGGGGAAGGCTCTGCTGTCACGCTGCCGGAGTATGGCAGCCGTGCCGGTTTAGGGGCGACCGAATTTCACCCGCCGACGGCTCCCGAAGCCTTATACGCGGACCGTCTCGCCGATCGCCAGCCTGCGGAACTCCGCCTTCTGCTCGTCGCCCTCACCGGCGAGCCAGTTGTCGACCAGCCCGAGACCGGCCTCGCTGTAGAGCGCGTCGTGCGTGGAGTACGCGCGCTCCGGTCGTACCTCGCGCAGGTAGCCGATCATCTCGGCCAGCTTCAGCCACGGGCCGCCGGTCGGTACCAGCAGCGTGTGCACCTCCACGCCGGGCACGGTGAGGGCGTCGCCCGCGTAGAAGAGCTGCTCGTCCACCAGGAACCCGACGTTCTGCACCTGCGGCAGGTCGGGGTGGTTCTTGGCGTGCAGTTCGCCGAACGCCCGGACCCGGAAGCCCGCCGTCTCGAACGCGTCGCCGTGCCGGACGGTCTGGACCTGCGCGGACACGCCCGCGTCCGATAGGACGCTCGCGACCGCGCCGCACGTCCAGATGGACAGCCCTGGCTCGGCCGCGGCGGCGGCGCGCAGCCGTTCGGGCTCCACGTGGTCGAAGTGCTCGTGCGTGATCAGCACCGCGTCCGCGCCCTCCAGGGCCGACTCCTCGCTGAACGCGCCGGGGTCGATCACCAGGACCTTGCCGTCCTTCTCCAGGCGGACGCACGCGTGTGTGAACTTGGTCAGTTCCATGGGGCCTACGCTAGCTGCCGTGAGTGAGTATCCCTGGAGTGAGGCCACGGCGACCGGAGTCGGGTCGCATCCGGGCGAGGACCACCTGGAGGCGGCGCGGGTCGTCTTCGGCGAGGTGCCGGCGCTCCCGTACCTCCCGGAGCTGCCCGCCCGGGGCGTCGGCGCGGACATGATCGGCAGGTCGGCCGGGCTGCTGGTGGAGCTGCCGGTGGAGGTCCAGCCGTCCGGATGGAGGTTCGCCGACCGGCCGGGGCGCGACGCCCGCCGGGCGCGCGACCACCTGGTCAGAGACCTCGACGGGCTGGAGGAGGTCGCCCAGGACTATGAGGGTCCGCTGAAGCTGCAGGTCTGCGGGCCGTGGACGCTCGCCGCCGCGATCGAGCTGCGGCACGGGGACAAGGCGCTGGCCGACCCGGGGGCCGTGCGCGACATGGCGGGCTCGCTGGCCGAGGGGGTCGCCGCGCACGTGGCCACGGTACGCCGGCGCGTGCCCGGCGTGACCGGCATCGTCCTGCAGGTGGACGAGCCCGGCCTGCCGGGCGTACTCGCCGGTACGGTCCCCACCGCCTCCGGCTTCGCCCGGCTGCCCGCCGCCGAGCCCGACATCGTGGCGCAGCACCTGACCACCGTGTTCGAGGCCACGGACGCGTTCCCCATCGTGCACTGCTGTGCGCCCGGGGTGCCGTTCCGGCTGCTGCGCCGGGCCGGGGCCAAGGGCGTGTCGACGGACGCGGCACTGCTGCGCCGCCGCGACGAGGACGCGATCGGCGAGGCCGTGGAGGCCGGTACGGCGCTGTTCCTCGGCGTGCTCCCCGGCACGGACGTACGACTGGCCGACATCGGCGTGATCGCCGAACCCGCGCAGCGGCTGTGGGGCAGGCTCGGTTTCCCGCCCGCCACGCTCGCCGCCCAGGTCGTGCTGACCCCCGCCTGCGGGCTGGCCGGGGCCTCGCCCCGGTACGCCAGGCAGGCGCTGGCCCGCTGCCGCGAGGCGGCGGTGGTGCTGCGCGAAGATCCGGGCGAGTAGCCCCTGGCCAGGGTCGCGGCGCGGGTTTGTCGGTGGCAGGCGGTACGTTTTTCCAGTACAGGACCGAGATCCGGCGCGGCCGACAGAGGGGAGAGGTGGCCATGAGCACCGATGCCGAAGGCGCTGACGGCGGTGTTGACCGCGATGCCGCCCGCAACGCCGACCGTGATGCCGACCGTGATGCCGACCGTGATGCCGACACTGCCGATAATGGCGTTGACGTCTCGGCGAGACGGCGGCACGCCGAGCTCGCCGAGCTGATCGACGACGCCAACTGGCGCTACTACGTGCTCGACTCGCCCACGGCGAGCGACGCGGAGTACGACGGGTGGATGCGGGAGATCCGCGCGCTGGAGGAGGCCCATCCGGCGCTGCGCACCCCCGATTCGCCCACCCAGCGGGTGGGCGCGCCGATCTCCACCGACTTCGCCACCGTGCGGCACCTGCGCCGGCTGGAGAGCCTGGACAACGCGCTGGCCGACGACGAGCTGACGGCGTGGATGGCCAGGGTGGAGAAGCTGGCCGAGGGCGACGCCGGACCATATCTGTGCGAGCTGAAGATCGACGGGCTGGCCGTCGCGCTGGTCTACGAGAAGGGCCGTCTGGTGCGCGGCGCGACCCGCGGCGACGGGCGCGAAGGCGAGGACGTGACGCCCAACGTCCGCACCATCCGCGACGTGCCCGACCGGCTGACCGGGTCCGACATCCCCGACGTGATGGAGGTGCGCGGCGAGGTCTTCCTGCCGGTCGAGGGCTTCCTGCGGCTCAACGAGCAGCTCGTGGCCGACGGCAAGCAGCCGTTCGCCAACCCGCGCAACTCCGGGGCCGGCTCGCTGCGGCAGAAGGACCCGCGCGTCACCGCGCAGCGCGAGCTGCGGATGATCACTCATGGGGTGGGCCTGTGGCAGGGCGGCGGGCGTGAGCCGCAGTCGCAGTCGGAGGTCTACGCGAAGCTGCGTGAGTTCGGCCTGCCGGTCAGCGACCTGTACCAGGTGGTCAAGGACCTCGATGGCATCAAGGAGTACATCGAGTACTACCGGGAGCACCGGCACGATCCCGCCTACGAGATCGACGGTGTGGTGATCAAGGCCGACCGGCTGGCCGTGCAGCGCGCGCTGGGCTCGACGAGCCGCGCGCCCCGGTGGGCGATCGCTTACAAATACCCGCCGGAGGAGGTCAACACCGAGCTTCTCGACATCCAGGTGGGGGTCGGGCGCACCGGGAGGGTCACCCCGTACGGGGTGATGAAGCCCGTAGAGGTGGCCGGGTCCACGGTCGAGCGGGCCACCCTGCACAATGCCTCGGAGGTGGCCCGCAAGGGCGTGCTGATCGGCGACACCGTGGTGTTGCGCAAGGCGGGCGACGTCATCCCCGAGATCGTCAAGCCGGTGACCGAGTTGCGCGACGGCTCCGAGCGGGAGTTCGTGATGCCCACGCACTGCCCCGAGTGCGGCACCGAGCTGCGCCGCCAGAAGGAGGCCGACGTCGACATCCGCTGCCCCAACGCCAAGACCTGCCCGGCGCAGTTGCGTGAGCGCATCTTCTTCGCGGCCGGGCGCGGGGCCTTCGACATCGGGTCGCTCGGCTACATCGCGGCCACCGCGCTCACCCGGCCGCTGCCGCCTACGCCGCCGCCGATCCGCACCGAGGCCGACCTGTTCGACCTGACCGTCGAGCAGTTGCTGCCGATCAGGAGCGTGGTCCTCGACCCCGACACCGGCCTGCCCAAGATCGACGAGAAGACCGGCGAAGAGAAGGTCGTCACCTTCTTCGCCAACCTCAAGGGTGAGCCGAAGAAGCTCACCCTTGAGTTGATGGAGCAGCTCGAAAAGGCCAAGCGGCGGCCGCTGTGGCGGGTGCTGGTGGCGTTGTCGATCCGGCACGTGGGGCCCACGGCGGCGCAGGCGCTGGCGGCCGAGTTCCGCGACCTCGGCCGGATCTTCGCGGCCACCGAGGAGGAGCTGGCCGAGGTCGAGGGCGTCGGGCCGACGATCGCCGCCTCGGTCAAGGAATGGTACGCGGTCGACTGGCACCGCGAGATCGTCGACCGGTGGCGGGCGGCCGGGGTGCGGATGGTGGACGACCCGCCCGCCGAGCAGCTTCCGCAGACCCTGGCCGGGCTGACGTTCGTGGTCACCGGCAGCCTTGACGACTTCAGCCGGGACGAGGCGGGCGCGGAGATCGCCAAGCGCGGCGGCAAGGCCACCGGGTCGGTGTCGAAGAAGACGAGTTTCCTGGTGGCGGGGGAGAACGCCGGGTCGAAGTACGACAAGGCGCTCCAGCTCGGGGTGCCGATCCTCGACGAGGCCGCCTTCCACCTGCTGCTCGCCGAGGGCCCGGACGCGGTCCGGCCCGAGCCGGAGCCTGAAACCGAGCCGGAGCTTGAAACAGAGGCCGAGTCCGAGGCCGAGCCTGGATCTGACGGGTCCTGAAGGTCACGACTGCGGGACGACCACAGCAGACCACGCACACCAGGCAGGCATCGGGGGCAGCATGGGAGCACAACCAGAACTCCTGTCCCGGCAAAAATTTGGTATACGAAATTTCCGAATTTTTCCCTCACTGAGGGTGACGGAATCATGACCGAACCGGCGGCGATGTAGCGCTCTGTCGTCACTCATTGGGTAAATAGTGACATTTCCCCAGAAATCCCCCGTGACGCACCGTACGCAGCCGGTTTCGCGAAGTGGCCCATAGGTCGTACCCTCCCATAGTGACCTCCAGGGGGTTTCGTTACTCATGACCGACCCGACCGACACACGCGACACCGGACCCCGCGTCGGCTCACCGCTGTGGGCCTACCTGGCCGGTGTCATCACGATCGGTTTCACGACGCTGACCGTGGCCCTGGCTCTGCTCGACCCCGCCGAGGCGGCCGGGCTCACCCGCGTACCACTGTTCTGGATGCTCGGCGTTCTGGTCGTGCTCGGCGAGTTGCGGCCGGTGATGATCTCCTCGTCGGTGGTGGTCAACGGCACCTATCCGTCGGTGATGTTCAACTTCGCCGTGCTGCTGCACTACGGGCTCCCGGTCGCGCTCCTGCTGCACGCCGTCGCGGTGCTGGTCAACGGCGTGGTCACCCGCAAGTCGTGGCACCGGGTGATGTTCAACATCGCCCAGGTCACCATGGCCGGCACCGCGGCGGCCGCGGTGCTGACCGCCTTCGGCATCCGGCCGAGCCCGCTCGCCCCCTGGGTCCCCGGCGGCGGCCACCTGATCGCCATCGTGTTCGCCGCGGCGGCCTACTTCCTGGTCCGCGCCATGCTGGTGTGCTGGGCGGTGTCCCTGCACGAGCGCCGCTCGCCGATGCGGGTGATCAAGGCCACCATCGGCCACCAGGCGCTCGTCTACACCGGCCTGCTCGGCCTGGCCCCGGTGGTGGTCGTCGTGATGACGTACTCGCCGGTGCTCGTCCCGCTGTTCGTCGCGCCGCTGGTCGCGGTCTACTTCACCGCGGGCATGTCGATGCGCCGCGACCACCAGGCCCTGCACGACGGCCTGACCGGGCTGCCCAACCGCAAGCTGCTGCTGCTGCGCACCGAGGAGGCCATCGCCGAGGCGCGCGGCGAAGACCGGGTCGGCCTGTTCCTGCTCGACCTGGACCGCTTCAAGGAGGTCAACGACACCCTCGGGCACGCCGTCGGCGACCGGCTGCTCCAGATCGTCGCGCACCGCCTCACCCACAGCGTGCGCCCCGGCGACGTGGTGGCCAGGCTCGGCGGTGACGAGTTCGCGGTACTGCTGCCGTCGGTCAGAGACGCCACCGCGGCCAGGGAGGTGGCCGCCCGGCTGCGGGTGGCGCTGACCGAACCGGTGCGCCTGGAGGGCATGACCTTCGACCTCGACGCCTCGGTCGGCATCGCGCTGCACCCCGACCACGCCCCCGACTTCCAGCTCCTGCTGCAACGCGCCGACGTCGCGATGTACCTGGCCAAGGAGGGGCGCACCGGCGTCGAGACGTACGTCGCCGACCGCGACCGCAACTCCCCGGAGCGCCTGCTGCTGCTCGGCGACCTGCGCCGCGGCCTGGACGCCGGGGAGCTGACCCTGCACTACCAGCCCAAGATCGGCCTGGGCACCGGCCGGGTCGTCGGCCTGGAGGCCCTGCTGCGCTGGGAGCACCCGGCCAGGGGCCTGATCGCCCCGGCCGACTTCGTGCCGCTCGCCGAGCAGTCCTACCTGATGCGCCAGCTCACCCAGTACGTCATCGACGCGGCGCTGAAACAGGCCGCGCAGTGGTGGGATGCCGGGCTGCGGGTGCAGGTCTCGGTCAACGTCTCGGCCCGCGACCTGCTCGACAGCGGTCTGCCCGAACGCCTGGCCGCCGGACTCGACCGCTACGGCCTGCCGCCCACCGCCATCCAACTGGAGGTCACCGAGCGGATCTTGATGACCGACCAGGCGTACGCGGCCGACATGATCCACGCCCTGGTCGGCCTCGGCGTGCCGCTCGCGCTCGACGACTTCGGCACCGGATACTCCTCGCTGGTACGGCTGCAGCGGATGGCCGTCTCCGAGGTCAAGATCGACGCGTCCTTCGTACGGCGGCTGGCCGACCCCGCCGGTGAGGACAACGCGCGCATCGTGCGCTCGATCATCGATCTGGTGCGCTCGCTCGGGCTGCGGTCGGTCGCCGAGGGGGTCGAGACCGACGAGGTCAGCAGGCGGCTCTCGGAGATGGGCTGCGACGTCGGGCAGGGCTGGTGGTTCTGCGCGGCGATGCCGGCCGGCGAGGCGACGACCTGGCTGCGCGCCCGCCGTACGATGCTGGCGCCCGCCCAGGGGCCCGCGGCGGTGTTCACCGCGGCGGGCGCGGCGGCCCGTACCGTGCCCGCGGGCGAACGCACGCCCGCGGCGGTCGGCAAGGCCGGTTTCAACGACGGGCTCACCGACGGCCTGGCGATGGCCGACCTCTGGTGAGGCGCAAGCCCCACGGGGCCCTTATCCGTTCGGCCACGGCCGGTCACTGCCCCTAGGATGGCTGTGTCCAATCGCCATTCATGAAACGGGTTAACGACTTATGTCAGCCATAACCCGCGACGAGGTCGCCCATCTGGCGCGGTTGTCCCGGCTGGCGCTCTCCGACGACGAGCTCGACCACTACGCGGCCCAGCTCGATGCCATCATCGTCGCTGTCGCCAAGGTGAGCGAGGTCGCCGCCGAGGACGTGCCGCCGTCGTCGCACGCGTTGCCGATCACCAACGTCTACCGCCCCGACCAGGTGCGCCCGAGCCTCACGCCGCAACAGGCGCTGTCCGGCGCTCCTGCCGTGGAGGACGACCGGTTCCGGGTGCCGCGCATCCTCGGGGAGGAGGCATGAGCCTGATCCGTAAGAGCGCCGCCGAGCTGGGCGCGCTGCTGGCCACGGGCGAGGTGTCCGCCGTCGAGGTGACGCAGGCCCATCTCGACCGCGTCGCCGAGATCGACGGCAAGGTCCACGCCTTCCTGCACGTGGCCACCGAGTCGGCGCTCGCCCAGGCGCGCGCGATCGACGAACGCCGGGCGAAGGGCGAAAGGCTCGGCCCGCTGGCCGGTGTGCCGATCGCGCACAAGGACGTCTTCACCACCTCCGACATGCCGACGACGGCGGGCTCGAAGATCCTCCAGGACTGGCGCCCCCCGTACGACGCGACGGTGACCCGGCGGCTGCGCGAGGCCGGTCTGGTGATCTTGGGCAAGACCAACCTGGACGAGTTCGCGATGGGCTCCTCCACCGAAAACTCCGCGTACGGCGTCACCCGCAACCCGTGGGACCTCACGCGCGTTCCCGGCGGCTCCTCCGGCGGCTCCAGCGCCGCCGTCGCCGCGTACGCCGCCCCGCTGTCCACCGGCACCGACACCGGCGGCTCCATCCGGCAGCCCGCCGCCGTCACCGGCATCGTCGGCATGAAGCCGACCTACGGTGGTTCCTCCCGGTACGGCGTGATCGCGTTCGCCTCCTCGCTCGACACGCCCGGGCCGTTCGCCCGCAACGTGCTCGACGCCGCGCTGCTGCACGAGGCGTTCTCCGGCCACGACCCGATGGACTCCACGTCGATCGACGCGCCGGTCCCCGGCGTGGTCGAGGCCGCCAGGCGCGCCGACATCGCGGGGCTGCGCGTCGGCGTGGTCCGGGAGTTCGACAGCGAGGGCTTCCAGCCCGGCGTGGTGGCCCGCTTCCACGAGACCGTCGAGCTGCTGGAGTCCCTGGGCGCCAAGGTCGTCGAGCTGTCCTGCCCGTCCTTCACCACGGCGCTGCCCGCCTACTACCTGATCGCCCCCTCGGAGTGCTCCTCCAACCTGGCCCGCTTCGACGCCATGCGGTACGGCCTGCGCGTCGGCGACGACGGTGAGCGCAGCGCCGAGGAGGTCATGGCGATGACCCGGGCGGCCGGCTTCGGCCCCGAGGTCAAGCGCCGCATCATGCTCGGCACGTACGCGCTGTCCAGCGGCTACTACGACGCCTACTACGGCCAGGCCCAGAAGGTCCGCACACTGATCGCCCGCGACTTCGAGGCCGCCTTCCACCAGGTCGACGTCCTGATCTCGCCCACCACCCCGACCACCGCCTTCCCGATCGGCGAGCGCGTGGACGACCCGATGGCGATGTACCTCGCCGACCTCTGCACCATCCCGGCCAACCTCACCGGCAACGCCGCCATCTCCATCCCCTGCGGCCTCGCCGACGAGGACGGCCTCCCGGTCGGCCTCCAGATCATGGCCCCGGTCCTCGGCGACGACCGCTGCTACCGCGTCGGCGCCGCCCTGGAAGCGGCCCTGGAATCCCGCTGGGGCGGCCCCCTGCTGTCCAAGGCCCCGGCCCTGTAACACGAGGGGAGGAACGGCGGCATGATCACCCGCATCGAGATCGACGGCTTCAAGTCCTTTCTGGACTTCCAGCTCGACATCCCGCCGTTCCTCGCCCTGGTCGGGCCCAACGCCAGCGGCAAGTCCAACCTCTTCGACGCGCTGGACTTCGCCGGCGACGCGCTTCTCTCCGCCCTCGTGCGGGAGATGGATCCGCTGCTCATCCCGCGAAGGGGCAAGCCGCAGGAGCTTTTTCACCGGCCTGGGAGAAGCGCGCCGGTCGAGTGGTTCGACCTGGTGGTCGAGGCGGAGACGCCTCTGGCCGGGCGCGACCATATCCGAGCGGAGATCCGGTCAAGCCGCGATCCGGTACGAGCCGCAGTGTGGCATGTCACGACCAGCCCGCCTTTCGCCGATCGAGAGTGGCCGGCAGAGGTGGCGTCGTGGCACCTGCACGTTCCGGAGCCGTCCGCGATGCGCCGTCCCGTCACGGCCGCGGATCGACGGGCGCTGACCGAGGACGCGGGCAACCTCGCCGCGGTCCTCGGGCGAATGGAGGGCACGGACGCGCTGGCCGATCTGGTCGTGGATCTCGCCGCCCTCATTCCCGACGTCACGGGCGTCCAGCCCGTCTTCGACCAGCGTCAGGAGGAGTGGTCGTTCGACATTCTCGTCGACCATGAGCCGGTGCCCGGCAGGCTCGCCTCTGACGGCACGCTGCGGATCCTCGCGTTGCTGGCCGCGTTGCACGACCCCGACCACGCAGGCTCGATCATGGTCGAGGAGCTGGAGAACGGCCTCCACCCGAGCCGGTTGCGGGAGCTTCTCACCCGCATTCGCCAGCGGGTGCTGTCCGGCGACTCCCGGCGTCAGGTCATCTTCACCAGCCACTCACCCGTGGTCGTCTCGGCTCTCTACGCCGAAGACCCCGGCTCGCTCGTCTTCCTCGACACCGCCTGGCGGGCCGGCGGCGGGCTGCCCCGATCGAGGGTGACGGTGGCCAGGCCGGTGCGGTCGAGCGGGGAGCCCGGTGAGTTCGTCTCCCCGCGCCAGGTGCGCAAGTACCTCAGCTCCGTCGGGCAGCTGGAGACATGAGCAGGCCGCTGGTGGCGGGTCTGATCGCCGAAGGCGAGACCGACGAACTGTTCCTGAGCCGGGTGATCTCCCGGCAGCTCCGGGCGCTGGCCGATCGGTCCGAGCGGTGCCGGATCGACATCGAACCCGTCGAGTTCGGCACCCTGCGCATGATCAAGGACGACGCGCGCATCCACGCCGCCGCCGTGGAACTGGCCGCCGACTGCCACATCGTCTTCCTGCACAACGATCATCGTGAGCGGGAGAAGGCGGAACGTCTGGCCAAGGCGCTTCAGGACGCCGGGGTCGATCGGCCCGTCATCCCGCTCGTGCCGGTCAGGGAGACAGAGGCGTGGCTGCTCGTGGATCACGGTGTCTGGGCCGCCGTTCCGGGGGCGGATCTGGGGCCGCTGCCGGCGCGCCCGCGTGATGCCGAGAAGATCGCCGATCCGAAACGCGTGCTGCGGGAGGTCCTGGCCCGTGTCTCCCACCGAGAGGTCCGTGACCACTTCGCCTTCGCCGGCGACCGGGTGGGCCTCGACGTGCTCTGCCGGTTACCGGCCTACGCCGAGTGGGTGACGGCCACCACGAAGGCCCTGGTGGACCAGGGGTTTCTCTGATGTACGTGGACGGCCGCCCGGCACACTACCGTTGTACTCACGACGACCCGAGTAAGAGGCTGAAATGACTACTGAGACGCTCATGCCGTACGACGAGGCGCTTGGGCGCTTTGAACCCGTGCTGGGCATGGAGGTCCATGTCGAGCTGGGGACGGCGTCGAAGATGTTCTGCGGGTGCAGGACGGAGTTCGGGGGGGCGCCGAACACGCAGGTGTGTCCGGTGTGCCTGGCGTTGCCCGGGGCGTTGCCGGTGGCGAACGAGAAGGCGATCGAGTCGACGATCAGGATCGGGCTGGCGCTGAACTGCTCGATCGCGTCGTGGTGCAGGTTCGCGCGGAAGAACTACTTCTATCCGGACATGCCGAAGAACTACCAGATCAGCCAGTACGACGAGCCGCTGTGCACCGACGGGTACCTCGATGTCGAGGTGGACGGGCGGATCGTCAGGGTCGAGATCGAGCGGGTGCACCTGGAGGAGGACACCGGGAAGTCCACGCATGTGGGCGGGGCGACCGGGCGGATCCAGGGGGCCGACTACTCGATCGTCGACTACAACCGTGCGGGCATTCCGCTGGTGGAGATCGTGACCAAGCCGATCGAGGGCACCGACCGGCTCGCGCCGGAGATCGCCAGGGCGTACGTCGCGGAGCTGCGCGAGCTGATGCGCGCGCTCGGGGTGTCCGACGTGCGGATGGAGGAGGGGTCGCTGCGCTGTGACGTCAACGTCTCGCTGATGCCGCGCGGCACCTCGACCTGGGGCACCCGTACCGAGACCAAGAACGTCAACTCGCTGCGCAGCGTGGAGCGGGCGGTCCGGCACGAGATCGAGCGGCAGGGCGCGATCCTCGCCGACGGCGGCCGGATCATCCAGGAGACGCGGCACTTCCATGAGGACACCGGCGCCACGACGTCCGGGCGGTCCAAGGAAGAGGCCCAGGACTACCGCTACTTCCCCGAGCCCGACCTGGTGCCGATCGCGCCCGACGCGGAGTGGGTGGAGAGCCTGCGGGGCGGGCTGCCGGAGCTGCCGCGGGTGCGGCGCGCGCGGTTGCAGGAGGAGTGGGGCGCGTCCGACCTGGACATGCGTTCGATGCACAACGCCGACGCGATCGACCTGGTGGAGGCGACCGTCGCCGCCGGGGCCGCGCCCGCCGACGCGCGCAAGTGGTGGATGGGCGAGCTGGCCCGCCGGGCCAACGAGGCCGGTTCCGCGCTGGTCGAGCTGGCGATCACGCCGGTGCAGGTGGCCCGGGTGTGCGCGATGGTGGCTGAGGGCGCGGTCAACGACAAGCTGGCCAGGCAGGTGCTTGAGGGCGTACTGGCCGGCGAGGGCGACCCCGACGAGGTCGTGGAACGGCGCGGCCTGCGCGTCGTGAGCGACGAGGGCGAGCTGTCGGCGATCATCGACCAGGTCATCGCGGACAACGCGGCGGCGGCCGACAAGGTGCGCGGCGGCAAGGTCGCCGCGGTCGGCGCGCTGGTCGGCGGGGTGATGAAGGCCAGCAGGGGCAAGGCCGACGCGGGCCGGGCCCGTGAGCTGATCCTGGCCAAGCTCGGCGTTTCCGAGTAGGCAGGGCCCCGCGGGGTCGGGCGCGCGCCTCCATAAGACGTGGAACCGGTCTTTCCGGGGTGGGCGCGCGCCGATACTTTGAGTACCTGCACGTCACAGGACCAGCAGGAGTCCCCGCCAAATCGCAGGACCGTTCAACACCGCCTGATCCCGATGCACAATGTCTTCTTTCCCCGACATCAGATCAGGGCCGTGCCGTAGGGTTGCGTGAGGAGAGGCCACGAAGCGAGAGGACGGAGGCGTGCGGAACGCCGGAGCGTCGATAGACCCGCCGACGGACCCGTTCGCTGCGATACCCCTGCCCGCTCCGCCGGAGTCCGGTGGCAAGGCCGGAAAACGCGGAAAGCGCGGAGCCGCGGAGCAGCGTTCCGAAACGTCCGACCAGGCCGATGACGGCGACAGGAAACTGCCGCCAGGCGTTTCTCCCGACATTTTCGGCGGGTTGGATTCACCGTCGGAAAGTGCCGGTGGCGCCGATTCGGGGGGCGGTTCCAAGTTGCCCCCGGTGCCGTTGCCGCCGCAGCCCTGGCCCACTTCCGGCCCGCCGGAGCGGCGTCATCCGGTGCCGCTGTCGGCGCCGGTCACCGGGGCGATGGAGGGCGATCCCGCGTTCAGCGGCGGCGCGCCCGTGCAGATCCAGATGCCCGACCCGCCGCCGCGCCGCCGCGGGCGCGGCCCGCTGCTCACGATCGTGTGCCTGCTGATCCTCCTGGCCCTGGCCTATCTCGGTCCCGCGGTCTACATGTCGGGCGCCATCCTGCCCGGCACCACCGTGGCGGGCGTCGATCTCGGCGGGCTGACCGTCACCCAGGCGGCGGAGCGGCTGCGCGAGGGGCTCGACGAGCGCAGCAAGGAGGAGATCGCCGTGCGGGCGCTGAGCGTGCCGTACGAGATCAAGCCGGAGCGCGCCGGGCTGGAGCTCGACGTGGTGGGCACCATCGAGCACGCCCCCAGCGGGTTCCCCGATCCGATCGAGGTGTGGCGCGGGCTGACCGGCACCACCGTGCTCGAACCCGAGATCGCGGTGGACTCCGCCCGGCTGCTGGAGGCCGTGGAGGACCTGGCCAAGAAGATCGACCGGCCGGTGCGCGAGGGCGAGATCCGCTACAGCGGCGTACGCCCCCGGGTCGTCGAGCCCCGTGACGGCACCGCGCTGGAGCAGAACGCCGCCGCCGAGGCGATCAAGGACGCCTACCTGTCGGAGCAGGACGGCCCCGTCCAGCTCCCGATCACCGTGGTGCGGCCCAAGATCGACAAGAAGGAGTTCAAGGAGGCGGCGGCGATGGCCCGTGCGGCGGTCGCCGCGCCCATCACGCTCAGCACCGGCGCCAGGCGCGCCCGGCTGATGCCGTCCGTGCTGGCCGCCAACCTCACCTTCGAGCCGGGCGAGAGCGGCGGGCTCGATCCCGTGTTCAACGCCAAGGCGGCGCTGGCCGCGGTGGAGAGCCGCCTGGTGGACCCGGCCAAGGCCCCCGTCGAGGCCGGTTACGACATCGTCAACGGCAAGCCCAAGCTGACCCCCGGCAAGCCCGGGCTCGGCGTCGATGCCGACGAGCTGGCCGCCGCGGTGGAGAAGGTCGTCCAGCAGGGCGGCAGCCGGACGATCCGGGTGTCGCTCGTCGAGGTCGAGCCGAGGGTGGGCGCGGCCGAGGTACGCAAGCTGGGCATCAAGGAGAAGATCAGCGAGTTCACCACCCAGCACCCCTGCTGCGCCCCCCGGGTCACCAACATCCACGCGATCGCCGACATCCTGGACGGCCACCTGGTCAAGCCGGGGGAGACGTTCTCACTGAACGAGACGGTCGGGCGGCGCGACACCGCGCGCGGCTTCGTCCCGGCCCCGCAGATCACCGCGGGCCGCCTGGTGAACGAGGTGGGCGGGGGCATCTCCCAGTTCGTCACGACGATGTACAACGCCGTGTTCTACGCCGGGCTGAAGGACGTCAGGCACACGCCGCACGAGTTCTACATCTCCCGCTATCCGGCGGGCCGGGAGTCCACGGTGTCCTTCCCGCAACCGGACTTCCAGTGGCAGAACGACTCCGACCACGGCGTACTGATCAAGACCGGCTACACCTCCACGTCGATCACCGTGTCGTTCTGGGGGACCAAGCGCTACGACACCATCAAGGCGGTGGCCACCGAGCCGCACAGTTACACCGACTTCACCCGGGAGACCGACGACAAGCCGGGCTGCATTCCGATGACCGGGCAGCGCGGGTTCACCATCGAGGTCACCCGGGTCTTCTTCAACGGCGGGAAAGAGGTCAAGCGCGATGCGCCGGTCCGCACGGTGTACCGCCCGGAGACCGACCTGACCTGCGGGCCGGCCCCCACCGAAACCCCGCGGCCGAACAGCGGCCGCTGACCCGGCCCCGGGTCAGCCTGCGGGGATGACGAGGATCCGGTCGTCGTCGGCGGCCGGGGAGCCGCGGCCGTCCTTGTTGCTGGTGGCCACCCACAGTGAGCCGTCCGGGGCGGCGGCGACCGCGCGCAGCCGCCCGTACTTTTCGTGGAAGTGGGCCACCGGCGTGCCCACGGTGCCGTCGCCGGACACCGGCACCCGCCACAGCCGCGCCCCGCGCAGCGCGCCCGCCCACAGCGAGCCGCCCGCGTACGCCAGCCCGGACGGTGAGGCCTCGCCGGTGGACCAGGTCAGGACCGGATCGACGAACCGCCCGCCGCCGCCCACGCCCTCGACCTCGGGCCAGCCGTAGTTCTGTCCCTCGCGGATGAGGTTGACCTCGTCGAAGGTGTCGGCCCCGAACTCCGTCGCGAACAGCCGCCCGGACGGGTCCCAGGCCAGGCCCTGCACGTTGCGGTGGCCGTAGCTCCACACCAGGGAGCCGTCGAACGGGTTGCCCGGCGCGGGCTTGCCGTCCACGGTCATCCGCAGGATCTTCCCGGCCAGGGAGCCGCGGTCCTGGGCGAGCGGCCGGTCGCCGACCTCCCCGGTGGTGGCGTACAGCCGCCGGTCCGGCCCGAAGGCCAGCCGGCCGCCATTGTGAATGGCGCCCTTGGGAATGCCGGAGAGAATCACCTGGGCGTCGGAAAGCTTATCGCCGGTGAGCCGGTAACGCACGATCCGGTTGTCGTCATCGGCGGTGAAGTAGAGAAAGATGTAATTGTCAGTGGCGTGGTCCGGCGAAACCGCGACGCCCATCAGGCCGCCCTCGCCCGCGGGGGAGACGCCCTCGATCGTGCCGAGCGGCGTGACGTTCCCCTGGGGGGTGACCCGGAGCAGGCGCGCCGAGTCCCGCTCGGTCACCAGCGCGTCGCCGTCCGGCAGGAAGGCGATGGCCCACGGCGCCGCCAGCCCCTTGACCAGGGCCCGCGCCTCCGGCACCCGCGAATCGCCGCCCGGGGTGCTGGTCGCGGGGCTCGCCGTGGGGGCCGGCGGCGGCGTACGCCCGGCTCCGACCTGCGTCCCCGGCGCGGCCGAACACGCCCCGAGCAGCGCCGCCGCCGTGACGGCCACCGCCGCCGGTATGCCGATCCTCATCGGGCACCTCCTCATCAACTCGCCTCTTCCCACCTCGGTCCAGGTTGCCACCCGGCGCCGCACGGCGGCGTAAACAGCCGCGGGCGGACCTGGCCGAAAGCCGGTGTTGACCCTTCCGTTACGGCAACGGCTACGGTCGAAACCAAGCGGATCGGAAAAACGGACCGGAAAAGCGGGGCTGTGAAATGGCTTGGTCGATCGCCGAAGTGGCGCGGATGTCCGGGGTGACGGCGCGTACTCTACGCCATTACCACGAAATCGGGCTTCTGATTCCCGCCAGTATCGGGACCAATGGCTACCGCTTCTACGACGAGGACGAACTGCTGCGCCTGCAGCAGATCCTCGTGCTGCGCTCGCTCGGCCTCGGGCTCCCCGAGATCCGGGCGATCGTGGACCGGCACACCGACCCCGTGGTGGCACTGCGCGAGCACCACGAACGGCTGATCACCGAACGCGACCGGCTCGACACGGTGATCGCGAGCGTCACCCGCACCATTGCCGAACTCCGACACAACCAGGAGATGGGGAGCATGCGGAAGATCAACGACCCGGAGAACCTGTTCGCCGGATTCGACGCGGAGAGCTACCGTGACGAGGCCGCCCGGCGGTACGGCGAGCACTGGGAGAACGCCGGGCAGCAGCGGCTGATCGAGTCGTCCTCGCCGGAGGAGCTTGAGCGGATGCAGCGCGAGGCCACCGCCGCGCTGGTCCGGATGGCCGGGCTGATGGAGGCGGGCACGCCGGTGGACGATCCGGCGGTGCTCACCGAACTGGACGCCCACTATGCGCAGATGTCCAGGTTCTGGACGCCGAGCGCCGAGGAGTACGCCCGCTTCGGCGCGATGCAGGCGGAGGACGAGCGGTTCCGCGCCGAGTACGAGCGCGTCGCCACCGGGCTCGCCGACTACATGCGCGACGCCATGGCGGCCTACGCCGCCGCCCGGCTGAGCTGACCGCTCGCGCCGGGTAGGCACACGGTAAGGGGCCAGGTCCAGGCCCGGGAGGAGGCCGGCCATGTGGCACGACATACTCGTCAGCGGCATCCCGCTGGCCGAGAAGGCGATCCGCACGGTCGCGGTCTACCTCTGCGTCGTCGTCCTGCTGCGCGTCATCGGCAGGCGGGACCTGGCCCAGCTCAACACCCTCGACCTGGTCGTGATGCTGCTGCTGTCCAACGTGGTGCAGAACGCGATCATCGGCGACGACGACTCCGTCACCGGCGCGATCTTCGGCGCCGTGGTGCTGCTCGGCGTCAACACCGCGCTGGCGCGGGCCGCGGCCAGGTGGTCGGGGGCCGGGCGGCTGCTCGAAGGCAGGGACACGGTCCTGGCCGAGGACGGCCGCTACGACATCGCGACCATCAGGCGGCTGGGGTTGCGGCTCGCCGACCTTGAGATGGCGATCAGGCGGCAGGGCGGCACCGGCGTGGCGGACACCGCCAAGGTGACGCTGGAGCCGGGCGGCACGGTCGTCGTCCGGCTGCGTCCGGAGGAGAAGAGCGCGTCCGTCGGTGACCTCGCCGAACTCACCGCCCGCCTGGACCGCATCGAACGCACCCTTCGCTCACTGGCCGCCCGCCCGCACTGACCCGCGCGGGTCGCGGCACCCGAAAGATGCTCAGGTTTTCCGGCGCCACCGCCGCGCCGCCCGGCTATGGTGTGCCTCATGATGATCTGGGTGCCATCGGGGGACATCGCCGCGGCTTTGGCGGATCTCCCAGGGGTGCGGTGCGCGGTCTACGACGGCCGCACGCCGCTTCCCCCCGGAGCGGAAGACGTGGAAGTGCTCGTCCCCCCGCTGCTGCCGTTGAACGACGTCCCGGGCACCTTCGCCGCCATGCCCAAGTTGCGCCTCGTCCAGACCGTGACGGCCGGGGTCGAACCGTACCTGCCGCACCTGCCCGAGGGCGTGGTGCTCTGCAACGCCCGCGGGGTGCACGACGCCGGTACGGCGGAGTGGGCGGTCGGCGCGATGCTGGCGGTGTTGCGGGAGTTCCCCGGGTTCGCGCTGGCGCAGCGGTCCGGCGAGTGGACCTACCACCACACCGGCGTGCTGGCCGACTCGACCGTGCTGATCGTCGGCTACGGGTCGATCGGGGCCGCCCTGGAGCGGCGGCTGGCCGGTTTCGAGGTGGACGTCGTACGCGTGGCCCGCGCCCGCCGCGAGGTCGAGGGCCCCGAGGGTGAGCCCGTGCTCGTCCACGGCGAGGACGAACTCCCCGACCTGCTGCCCCGCGCCGACGTCGTCGTCCTGCTCATGCCCGCCACCCCGGCCACCGCCGGAATGGTGGACGCCGCCTTCCTGGCCCGGATGCGCGACGGCGCGCTTCTGGTCAACGCGGCCAGGGGTACCGTCGTGGACACCGCCGCCCTGCTGGCCGAGCTGGAATCGGGCCGTCTGCTGGCCGCCCTCGACGTGACCGAACCGGAGCCGCTGCCGCGCGGGCATCCGCTGTGGAGCGCGCCCGGCGTGTTCATCACCCCGCACGTCGCGGGCAGCACGCCCGCCTCCGGGCGCCGGGTGAGGAAACTCATACGCGCTCAGGTCGCCCGTCACCTGGCCGGAGAACCGCTGGTCAACGTCATCACGGGCACCTACTGAAGCATCGGGACACGCCGCGGCCCGGCGCGTGGGCACGGTCGCCGGACAATGGAATCCTGACCGTGGCTGCCTTGTGACCTGCGGTGCGTACCTTGGCCTTGAAAGCCAGTAAGCGCCGCTGTGAAGCCTCATCGGTGTCCGAAGCGGCGCCGGCCGGGCGACGCCGGGCACCCCGGCGCGCACCGGCCGCCGGGCCGGGCCCGTCATCGGATCGGTGGCGACCGGGCCAGGCTGGTTATCAGATCGGTGACAACTGAACCGTTGCCGTACCCCGCGTCGGCGGAAGCGCACAGACTGTCGATGAGTTGTCGTGGCGTGTCCGACGGCGAACACACCGCGACCGGCCGGGCGAGCCGGCAAGAGCCGGCCCGGCACGGCCGACCACACTCCATAGACACCGGATGGGCAGAAGACTTTGATCCGCTGGCGAGATCCACGGGTGCCGCTCACCGCCGCCGCGGCGGTGAGTGCGGCGGGGCTCGCGGCCGCGCTGATCGCTGGCGCGTCCGCGGTGGTCGTCGGCGCGGCGGCGGGCGTGCTCGCCGCGATGTTCGCCGTGGTGTCGCTGGTCGTGGCGGGCGGGCGGATCACCCCGGGCCGCCGCCGTACGACGCTGGCCTGGCGCTGGCTCGCCGGGGGCGGGCTGGCCTGGCTGCTCGGCATCGGCCTGCGGCCGGTCGCCCAGGACGTCGCCTTCGCGATGGGCTTCGTCGATTTACCCGTGCTCGTGGGCACGGTGCTGCTCGCGGGCGGCGCGTGGCTGACCGCGGCGTCGCGCCCGCAGGGGCAGGCGCTGGTCCGGTACGTGACCGACGCCTACCTGTGCGCCGCGTCCCTCTTCGTGATCACCTGGGTGGCCGTGCTCGGCCCGGTCTACCAGGAGATCGGCGACTCGTCGGCGTTCGTCGTACCGCTGATGTCGCCGATCCTGTGCCTGCTGACCACCTGCGCGGTGGGGCCCGCGGTGATCGCGGCCCGCGCGCCGGGCTGGGCGGTCGGGCTGGCGGGGCTGGCCGCGCTCGCCGCGATCACCACGGGCGAGCTGGCCACCGCCGTGGCCCGGCTGGCCGGGGAGGACGGCGTGGCCTGGGCGCAGTGGCTCGCCCCCGTGGGGTTCCTGATGCTGGCCGCCGCGCCGTGGTGCCGCCGCGGGCCGCTGCCCGGCGAGGAGCGGGCCGACGACGGTGACGACGGCGTACGCGCGACCACCGGCCCGGTGGTGGCCGGGCTGATCGCCGGGGCCCCGCTGGCGCTGGTCGCGCTGGCCACCGGCTTCGTGCTGTCCGACGTGATCCGCGGCGGGGCGACCGCCCCGGTGCCGATGATCTCCGCGGTCATCGCCTCGGTGGTGCTGGTCATGCTGGTCCGGCTGTTCGTGCTGCTGGCCGAGAGCGCGCGGCTGCGCCGCCTGGTCGCGCTGGGCGACCGCCAGTTGCGCGAGCTTGCCGCGAGCACCGGTGACATCGTGCTGCTGTGCGACCACGAGGGCGTGCTGCACGAGGTCTGCGACGAGGTCGAGAGCGTGTACGGCTACCGTCCCGGCGACCTGGTCGGCGGCTCGATCTTCGACTACATCCACCCGGAGGACGTTCCCGGCCTGCGTACCGCGCTGCACGACATGGACCTCGACGACGACGCCCCCGAGCACGGCACCGCCTGCGTGATCGCCTGCCGGGTCCGCGCGGCCGACGGCACCTGGCGGCCGACCGAGGCCGTCGCCACCCGCCACCTGCGAGGCGAGGACCTGCTGCTGATCAGCGCCCGCGACATCACCGACCAGGAGGCGCTGCGCAACCAGGTCGCCCACCTGACCTTCCACGACGGCGTGACCGGCCTGCCCAACCGCGCCTACTTCGAGGAGCGCACCCGCGAGGTGCTGGCCGGGCGGGCGGCCGGCTGCTCGGTGATCTTCCTGGACCTCGACGGCTTCACCGCGGTCAACGACTCGGTGGGGCACGCCAGCGGCGACTACCTGCTCGCGCAGGCCGCGCGGAGGCTGCGCTCGGCCGTGCGCTCCGACGACACGCTGGCCCGCTGGGGCGGCGATGAGTTCGCGGTGCTCGTCGAGTCGCCGATCGAGGCCAAGGCCGTGGTGGACCTCGCCGAGCGGCTGGTGCGGGCGGTGTCGCAGGAGCCGTTCCGGGTGGCCGACCGCGACATCGCGCTGACCGCGAGCGTGGGGGTGGCCTTCGCCGAGGACGGCGTACCGGCCGGCGACCTGATCCGCAACGCCGACGTGGCCATGGCGAGGTCCAAGGAGCAGGGCGGACGCCGGGTCGAGGTGTTCGCCGCGCACATGCACGCCGACGTGGTCCGCCGCCTGGAACTGGCCGCCGACCTGCAACGGGCGCTGCTGGACCGGCAGTTCGCGGTGGAGTTCCAGCCGATCGTGGACCTCGCGACCTCCCGGGTGACCGCGGTGGAGGCGCTGGTCCGCTGGTGGCGGGGGAGCGCGTTCGTGCCGCCGCACGAGTTTCTGGGCCCGGCCGAGGACACCGGGCTGATCGTGCCGCTCAGCGAGTGGATACTGCGCGAGTCGTGCCGCGAGGTCGCCGCCTGGCGGGCGTCGTCCTGGGACATCGGCCTGTCCCTGAACCTCTCCGCGCGCCAGATCACCGCGCCGCGCTTCGTGGAGACGGTCGCCGAGGTACTGGCGGAGAGCGGGCTGCCGCCGAGCGCGCTGACCCTTGAGGTCATCGAGGAGATGCTGGTCGAGGACGCCGAGGAGACCATCACCCGGCTGTCGGAGCTGCGCAATCTCGGTGTGCGGCTGGCCATCGACGACTTCGGCACCGGCTATGCCTCGCTGGCGTTCCTGCGTCAGCTCCCGGTGGACATGATCAAGATCGACCCGTCGTTCGTGTCCGGGCTCGGCCGGGACGAGACGCTGAGCCTGCTGACCCGCACGATCGTGCGGCTCGGCCACGACCTCGGCCTGATCGTGGTCGCCGAGGGCATCGAACGGCCCGAACAACTGGAGCTGCTGCGCGAGATGGGCTGCACCCGCGGGCAGGGCTATCTGGTCGCCCGGCCGATGGCCGCCAGGGGCGT
The DNA here is from genome assembly GCF_003315795.1 of Spongiactinospora rosea. Classification (GTDB taxonomy): domain Bacteria; phylum Actinomycetota; class Actinomycetes; order Streptosporangiales; family Streptosporangiaceae; genus Spongiactinospora; species Spongiactinospora rosea. The sequence continues at coordinate 35,125 of NZ_QMEY01000035.1, read as the reverse complement.
GGACACCCTGATGCGCACCAGCCTGCAGAGCACCGCCTGAAACACCGATCCCGAATCTTGAGACAACCGTCCCAGTAAGTTGACATTCTGGCCGCTGGAGCGGCTATGGTAGATGCCATGCTCCGCAGGGACATTCTCGTAGTACTTCGCTGGCGCGCAGGCCACTAGCGAAGCACTTCGACCTGCGCGCCGCCCCAGCGCCGCCGACTTCGGCGGGCGGGGCGTTTTTTATGCGACGAGACAGCTCATGCCCGCTCAGCCACGCAAGGAACGAGCCGATGACCGAACGGATGACAGGTGCGCAGGCACTCGTGAGGGCGCTGGAGCACGTCGGGGTCGACACGGTGTTCGGCATCCCCGGCGGCGCGGTCCTCCCCGCCTACGACCCACTCTACGACTCGACCAAGGTCCGGCATGTGCTCGTGCGTCACGAGCAGGGCGCCGGGCACGCGGCCGAGGGATACGCCCAGGCGACCGGCAAGGTCGGCGTCTGCATGGCGACCAGTGGACCGGGGGCGACGAACCTCGTCACGCCGATCGCCGACGCGTACATGGACTCGGTGCCGATCGTGGCGATCACGGGCCAGGTGGCCGCCCCGCTGATCGGTACCGACGCCTTCCAGGAAGCCGACATCTCCGGCATCACCATGCCGATCACCAAGCACAACTTCCTGATCACCGAGGCCGGTGACATCGCCCGCACGATCGCCGAGGCGTTCCACATCGCCTCCACCGGCCGCCCTGGACCGGTCCTCGTGGACATCTCCAAGGACGCGCTCCAGGCCACGACCACCTTCTCCTGGCCGCCGACCCTGCAACTGCCGGGCTACCGGCCGGTGACCCGGCCGCACTCCAAGCAGATCCGTGAGGCCGCCCGGCTGATCGCCGAGGCCAAGCGGCCGGTGCTCTACGTCGGCGGTGGCGTCCACAAGGCGCGGGCCTCGGCCGAGCTGTTCCGGCTGGCCGAGCTGACCGGCATCCCGGTCGTCACCACGCTGATGGCCAGGGGCACCTTCCCCGACAGCCACCCGCAGCACCTCGGCATGCCGGGCATGCACGGCGGCGTGGCCGCGGTGGGCGCGCTCCAGCGCAGCGACCTGATCCTGGCCCTGGGCACCCGCTTCGACGACCGCGTGACCGGCCGGCTGGACAGCTTCGCGCCGCACGCCAAGATCGTCCACGCCGACATCGACCCGGCGGAGATCTCCAAGAACCGGCACGCCGACGTCCCGATCGTGGGCGACTGCCGCGAGGTCATCACCGAGCTGATCAACGCCGTGGAGAACGAGCACCGCGAGGGCCGCCGGGGCGACTACGGCACCTGGTGGACCCAGCTCAACGGCTACAAGACCACCTACGCCCTCGGTTACGACGAGCCGGGCGATGGCGAACTGGCACCCCAGTACGTCATGGAACGGCTGAGCGCGCTGGTCGGCCCGGACGCCTACTACGTCGCGGGCGTCGGCCAGCACCAGATGTGGGCCGCGCAGTTCATCGGCTACGAGAAGCCGGGGTCGTTCATCAACTCCGGCGGCGCGGGCACGATGGGCTTCGCCGTCCCGGCCGCGATGGGCGCGAAGATGGGCCGCCCCGACGCCGCGGTGTGGGCGGTCGACGGCGACGGCTGCTTCCAGATGACCAATCAGGAACTGGCCACCTGCGCCCTGGAGGGTGTGCCGATCAAGGTCGCCGTGATCAACAACGGCAACCTCGGCATGGTCCGCCAGTGGCAGACACTGTTCTACAACGAGCGCTACTCCAACACGAACCTGCAGGCCGTCAAGCGGATTCCGGACTTCGTGAAGCTCGCTGAGGCGTACGGTTGTGTCGGGCTGCGCTGCGAGCGGGCCGAAGACGTCGACGCCACCATCAAGAAGGCGATGGAGATCAACGACGTGCCCGTCGTGATCGACTTCGTGGTGCACGAGGACGCCATGGTCTGGCCCATGGTGGCCGCGGGCACCAGCAACGACGACATCAAGGTGGCCCGGGACATGGCGCCCGTCTGGGACGCGGAGGAATAGCGATATGAGCAGGCACACGCTGTCGGTGCTCGTCGAGAACAAGCCCGGCGTGCTCGCCCGGGTCGCGGCGTTGTTCAGCAGGCGCGGGTTCAACATCGACTCACTGGCCGTCGGGCCCACCGAACACGACGACATCTCCCGGATGACGATCGTGGTCAACGTGGAGGACCTCCCGCTGGAGCAGGTGACCAAGCAGCTCAACAAGCTGGTCAACGTTCTCAAGATCGTTGAACTGGACACTTCCCTTTCGGTGCAGCGAGAGCTGATGCTCATCAAGGTCCGCGCGGACGGGGAGACCCGCTCGCACGTCCTTGAGCTGGTGCAGCTCTTCCGCGCCCGGTGCGTCGACGTCGTCTCGGACGCCGTGACCATCGAGGTCACCGGCACGCCCGACAAGCTGAGCGCCTTCATCCGGGTGCTGGAGCCGTTCGGGATCAAGGAACTCGTGCAGTCGGGCATGGTGGCCATCGGCCGCGGCGCCCGCTCCATCACCGACCGCTCCCTGCGCGCCCTGGACCGCAGCGCGTAGGACCCTTCCGCAGAGAGTTAGGAAAGGTAAGTATTTTGACCGAGATCTTCTACGACGACCAGGCCGACCTGTCGATCGTCCAGGGCAGGCACGTCGCCGTCCTGGGCTACGGCAGCCAGGGCCACGCCCACGCGCTGTCGCTTCGCGACTCGGGCGTGGACGTGCGGGTGGGCCTGCCGGAAGGGTCCAAGAGCAGGGAGAAGGCCGAGAACGACGGCCTGCGGGTGCTCACGCCGGGCGAGGCGGCCGAGGAGGCCGACCTCATCATGATCCTGGCGCCCGACCACATCCAGCGCGGCCTGTACACCGAGCACGTCGCGCCCAACCTGGTCGAGGGCGACGCGCTGTTCTTCGGGCACGGCCTCAACATCCGCTACAACCTGATCGCCCCGCCGGAGGGCGTGGACGTGGCGATGGTCGCCCCCAAGGGCCCGGGTCACCTGGTGCGCAGGCAGTTCGCCGCGGGCCGGGGCGTACCCGTCCTGGTGGCGGTGGAGAAGGACGCCAGCGGCAACGCCTGGGACCTCGCGCTCTCCTACGCCAAGGGCATCGGCGGCACCCGCGCGGGCGCGCTGAAGACGACCTTCACCGAGGAGACCGAGACCGACCTGTTCGGTGAGCAGGCGGTGCTCTGCGGCGGCGTGTCCGAGCTGATCAAGTCGGGCTTCGAGACGCTGATCGAGGCCGGCTACCAGCCGGAGGTCGCCTACTTCGAGTGCCTGCACGAGATGAAGCTGATCGTCGACCTGATGTACGAGGGCGGCCTGTCCAAGATGTACTGGTCGGTGTCCGACACCGCCGAGTACGGCGGCTACACCCGTGGCCCGCGTGTGGTCAACGCCGAGACCAAGAAGGAGATGCAGCGCATCCTCGGCGAGATCCAGGACGGCACGTTCGCGCGTCAGCTCGTCGAGGAGTTCGACGGCGGGCAGAAGCAGTTCCGCCGGTTCCGCGAGGAGCTGGCCGAGCACCCGATCGAGAAGACCGGGGCCGAGCTGCGCCCGATGATGAGCTGGCTCAAGGAGAAGTAGCCCGCTGCCCGAGCACGGCCGGCGCCCTTGGTGAAGAGGCGCCTGCCGTGCTCGTGGCATGCCGGGTCGTCCACCTGGTCAGTGGCGGGCGAAGGTCTGCGTCCAGTACATGCCACGCGAGCCCTTGACCGCTCCGCTGCCGATGTGGGTGAAGGAGCAGTTCTCGATGTTGGCGCGGTGACCTGAGGAGTTCAGCCAGGTCTTGACCACGGAGGCCGGGGTGGGCTGGCCCATGGCGATGTTCTCGCCCCAGGCCCTGATCGGGGCGAATCCGGCCGCCTTGATCCGGTCGCCGGGGCTCTTGCCGTCCTTGGACGTGTGCGAGAAGTAGTTCTTCTGCGCCATGTCGGCGGAGTGCCAGTGGGCGGCGGCGCGCAGCTTGGCGTCGTGCGTCAGGGGGGCGCAGCCCGCGCGCTTTCTGGCCTCGTTGGTCAGCCGGACGACCTCCTCCTCGACCTGCGTGCCCACCGAGCCCGCCGGGGGAGTGGGGGTGGGCGTGGGGGCGGGCTTGGTCCCGGGGGCGGAACCGCACTTCAGGCGGGCGCCCTTGGAACGGGCGACGTGGCCGTCGGTGTCGGTGACGATCGTGTAGTAGGTGCGCCAGCCCGTCGAGCAGCGGACCCCGGCGCTCACCTTGCCGTTCTTTAGGGTCGTGTGCTTCTTGGCGAGCAGCGGGTCGGGGCCGGGGCGCGCCCAGCGGAGCTGGACGCGCAGCTTGCTGGAGTCGGTGCAGCCGACGCGCGTGCCGGCGGCGCGCACGGTGGTGCCGTTGAGTTGGGGCAGGGCCGCTTGGACGCGGCAGGGGTCGTGCCCGGCCTGCGCGGGGGACGCGGCGATGACGGCCGGGGTGGTACTTACTACTGCGAGACCGCCGAGGCACGCGAGTGCCCGGATGAGTCTGCGCATGTGCTCCTCCAGGTGGTTGACGCCTGTTGGAACACGCATTCTGTCGCGAACAAACCGGACATGTCAGGATATTTCAGAGATTATTGGGGCTCCAGGTAACCCTGGGACTGCCCTCCGGCGTCGCAAACCCCGTGCTACAAGGGGTTCGCGGCCCCGGTGCGCGTTGGAAACCCGTCACAGCCGTACGACCTGCGGCGACGCCCGCGGCGGCGGGCAATGGTCAGGGGATGCCCCGCACGGCGGCGGCGGAAACCGTGCCCGGCGGACCCGGCTCAGGCGGCGAGCTGCGGCGGGGAGACCAGGAAGGCGCAGTCGCCGAAGGAGACCTCATCGCCGGGACGCACACGGGCCGGGCCGACCAGCCGCCAGCCGTTCAGCCGGGTGCCGTTGAGCGAGCCCAGGTCGATCAGCATCCACTCGCCGCCGGTCTCGCGGCGCAGCTCGGCATGGACGCGGGACACCGTGAGGTCGGACAGCACCAGGTCGCAGGCCGAACCCCGGCCCACCACATAGCGCAGCCGCTCGTCGTCGGGCAGCAGCAGCCGTTGCAGCCGGGGGCGGCGCCAGGCGCGCTGCAACCGCGAGGTGAAGTCGGAGGCCGCGCCCACGACCTCGGTGAGCATCCGCCGCAGCTTGCCGCGTGGGGGCAGGTCGGCGACCAGTTCGTCGAGCTCGCCGCGGCTGCGGGCACGCAACGCCATGTCCACACGACCGAGGAACGTGTCGTGGGACAGCCGCCCCTCGACCACGCGGTCCCGCAATTCGTTGATCGCCCGATCGCGATCACCGTCGGACGCCCGGGACGTGGGCGGCGTCGAGCTCATGCTCAAAAGTATCGGCCCACGCGGGGTTTCGTGTCCAGAACAACGTCATCGGGCGCGGTCTCGCGTGATTCCCGGGGGTTAAGTCCGAATTTACGGGAGGTTTGGAGCATGGTTGCATCACGGTAGGTAACTACGTAGCCGGGGGTAAATGAGTGAGCTTGTGGGAGTACATCGCGGACCGGAGGGATCTCCTCCTGTTCGAGGCGGTACAGCACGCCAGCATGGTGGCCCAATGCGTCCTGGTCGCGGCCGTGGCCGGAGTGCTCGCCGGAGTCGCGACCTACCGGCGGCCCCGCCTGTCCGGGCTGGCCACGTCCACGGCGGGGCTGGTGTTCACGGTCCCCTCGCTGGCGCTGCTGGGCCTGCTGATCCCCGTCCTTGGCCTCGGCGTGGCGCCGAGCGTCGTCGCGGTCACGGTCTACGCGCTGCTGCCGATCATCCGTAACACCGTCGTGGGCCTCAATGGCGTCGATTCGACACTGGTCGACGCCGCCCGCGGCATCGGCATGAGCAGGCGCCGCTCGCTGCTGCGGGTCGAACTGCCGCTCGCCTGGCCGGTGATCCTCACCGGCATCCGGGTCGCCACCCAGCTCGCGATGGGCATCGGCGCGGTCGCCGCGTACGTCTCCGGCCCCGGGCTCGGCGAGCAGATCTTCTCCGGCCTGGCCCGGCTGGGCGGGGCCAACGCCGTCAACTCCGCGCTGACCGGGACGATCGGCATCGCCGTCCTCGCCCTGCTCTTCGACGCCTGCTACGTGCTGATCGGGCGGCTGACCATCCCGGGAGGCGTACGTGCCTGAGGCCGCGGACCACATGAACGGCGGCAAGGGCGTGCCGATCGAGCTGCGCGGGGTGACCAAGGTGTTCCCCGGCGCGGGCGAGCCCGCCGTACAGGACCTGGACCTCACGATCGAGGCCGGCGAGACCGTGGTGCTGCTCGGCCCCTCCGGCTGCGGCAAGACCACCACCATGCGGATGATCAACCGGCTCACCGAGCCGACCTCGGGCGACATCCTGATCGGCGGGCGCAACGCCAGGGACATCGACCCCGACCGGCTGCGCCGGGGCATCGGGTACGTGATCCAGCAGGCCGGGCTGTTCCCGCACATGACCGTCGCGGGCAACATCGCGCAGGTGCCGCGGCTGCTCGGCTGGGACTCCCGGCGCGTGTCGGAGCGGGTGGACGAGCTTCTCGCGCTGGTCGGCCTGGAACCGGCGACCTTCCGCGACCGCTATCCGCGCAAGCTGTCCGGCGGCCAGCAGCAACGGGTCGGGGTGGCCAGGGCGCTGGCCGCCGATCCGCCGGTGCTGCTGATGGACGAGCCGTTCGGCGCGCTCGACCCGATCAACCGCGCCCGGCTCCAGGACGAACTCCTGCGCCTGCAGGAGGAACTGGCCAAGACCATCGTCTTCGTCACGCACGACGTGGACGAGGCGCTGAAGGTCGGCGACCGGATCGCGATCATGCAGCGCGGCTCCCGGGTCGTGCAGTACGCGAGCCCCGCCGAGATCCTCGCCCACCCCGCGGACGACTACGTCGAACAGTACCTCGGCGGCGGTTCGTCGATGCGGCTGCTGTCGCTGACCAAGGTCGGTGACATCGGCCTGGACCAGGTGCCGCACGCGACCGAGGACACCGACGCCCGCGACCTGCACGCCCAGGCCGAGGCCGACGGGCGCGGCTACGCGCTGGTGCTCGACCGGCAGCGCCGCCCGCGCCGCTGGGTCACCACCGCGGCCCTCGCGGGAGCCGAGGGCACGGCGGGCGAGGTCGAAGGCGAGCCCGCCGAGGTCCTGATCGGCGGGCGGACGACCCTCCAAGAGGCGCTGGAGGCGCTGCTCAACACCGACAACGACGTGGTGCCGGTGGTCGGCAGGCGGCAGGTGTACGCCGGGGCCGTCTCGCTCGGCACCGTCCAGCAGGCCATCCAGGCCATCAAGTCCCGGGAACGGGACCGCCGCCGGCGCCACCACGGGGACGGCGCATGACCCTCACCGAATCCGCCGAGCTGGCCGCGCGCGCACCCCAACCCAGGCTTGGCCGTTCCGTCTGGCTCGCGCTGGCGCCGCTGTGCTACCTCGCCATCGGCGTGGCGATGGTCGCCTACACCCAGGTGACCCCGCTGGACAGCCTCGAACGCAACTCCCTCGACCTCGGCTTCATCCTGCGGCGCACCTGGGAGCACGTCGGACTGGTGTTCTGCTCCACGCTGCTGGTGCTGGCCATCGCGCTGCCGCTCGGGGTCGCGCTCACCCGGCACGCGCTGCGCCGGGCGACGCCCGTCGTACTGGCCGTGGTGAACCTCGGCCAGGCCATCCCCGCCGTGGGCCTGGTGGTGCTGCTGGCCGTGGTGTTCCGGATCGGGTTCTGGGTCGCGGTCGTCGCCCTGGTCGCGTACAGCCTGCTGCCCACGCTGCGCAACACGATGGTCGGCCTGCAACAGGTCGATCCGCGCCTGGTGGACGCGGGCCGCGGCATCGGCATGTCCGCCGCGGGCGTGCTGTTCAAGGTCGAACTCCCGATGGCCGTCCCGGTCATCCTGTCCGGCGTACGCACCACGCTGGTGCTCAACGTCGGCACGGCGAGCATCGCCGCGTTCATCGGCGCGGGCGGCCTCGGCGACCTGATCACCGCGGGGGTGAGCACCCAGCGCAACCTCGTCCTGGTCACCGGATGCGTGCTGATCGCCGTGCTCGCGCTGCTGATCGACTGGCTGGGCGGCGTCGCCCAGCGCCACCTCTCCCCGAAAGGACTGTCCTGACATGCGCCGCGCACCGGCGCCGCTCGCGGCGCTGCTCGCCGTGCTGCTGCTCACCACCGCCTGCGGGCTGCACCCGGCCTCCGCCTTCGTCCCGCCGGTCGAACCCGGCGCCATCAAGCCCGTTCCCGGCCTCGCGGACGTGCGGGTCCGGGTGACGTCCAAGGAGTTCACCGAGCAGCTGGTGCTCGGCAAGATCGCCGTGCTGGCGCTGACCGCGGCCGGCGCGCAGGTGTCCGACCAGACCAACGTGCAGGGCAGCGTGAACGCCCGCGCCTCGCTGACCCGCGACGACGCGGACCTGATGTGGGAGTACGTGGGCACCGGGTGGGTCACCTTCCTCGGGCAGGACCAGACCTTCCCGGACGCCCGCAAGCAGTACGAGGCGACGCGCGACCTGGACGCCAAGCGGAACGACATCACCTGGCTGCCGCCCGCGGCGCTGAACAACACCTACGCGGTGGGCGTGACGCGGGAGTCGGCGGAGAAGTACGGGCTGCGGAAGATCTCCGACATCACCAAGGTGCCGCAGGCCCAGCGCACCTTCTGCGTGGACCACGAGACCTTCGGCCGCGACGACGGGTTCCTCGGCATGCTGCGCGGCTACGGGCTGGCGTACGGCAGCGACATCCGGCAGTCCGCGGTGCGGCGTACGTCGGTCGGCGTGCTCTACAACTCCATCGCCAGCGGCGTCTGCACGATGGGCATGATCACCTCCACGGACGGGCGGGTGCGGGCGCTGGACCTGGTCACGCTGGAGGACGACCGCACGTTCTTCCCGGCGTTCAACGCGTGCGTGACCGTGCGCGGGGAGCTGCTGCGGGCGCACCCGGAGATCGCCCGCATCTTCGCGGCGATCAGCGAACGGCTCACCGACGACGTGATGCGCGGCCTCAACGCCGAGGTGGACGTGGACGGCGGCGTGCCCGTGCTGGTCGCCAAGAAGTGGCTGGTCTCCCAGGGCCTGGTCACCTGACGCCGGATCAGGCGGCGGGCCTGGTCAGGCGGATCTTGGACTGCTTGTGCGGAAGCTTCTCCCAGTCGTCCATGAACCGCCCGGCCAGGCCGTGCCGGGCGGCCAGGTCGAGCAGCGTCTCGGTGCGGTAGTAGAAGTCCTCGCGGAGCACCTGGTGCTCCCTGCCCTCGGTGCGGTCGAAGGTGAAGTCGAACCACGCCCCCGGCCGCATGACCCGGCCGACGTGCGCGAAGCACTCCTCGATCACCGGCAGCGGGGAGTGGGAGAACACGCTGTGCGCGTGCACGACGTCGAAGGTCTCGTCGGGCAGGAATTCCAGGCGCAGGTCCCTGACCGGGGTGAGGTGCGGGAGCTTGGCCCGCAGGTCGTACTCCGCCAGCACCTGCTGCGCCGACATCAGGATGTCGGGGGAGATGTCGATGCCGTAGTAGTTGCCGGCGTGGAGGTGGTCGATGAACAGCCGTCCCGCGCGCAGGTTGCCGCAGCCGATCTCCAGCATCCGCATGTCCGGGCGCAGGCCGTGTTCCACCAGGTAGTCGAACTGCATGCGGCCGAGCGCGATCCAGCGCTGGTGCGACTTGCTGCCGACCGCGCCCTCCGGGTCGCGGGCGGTGTCGGACCTCATCACGGCCCGGTAGTAGCTCACGTGGTCGCGGGTGCGCAGCCGCAGCCAGGTGTCCCTGGTGAGGCGGCGCAGGTGGGGCGCGATCTTGTGGGGATTGCGCCAGGCGTACCGGAGCTGGTGAATCGGGTTGTTGCGGTTCATGACACCCTGTCCGCGGTCAGCCGATAGTTGAAGGTCATCAGGACGGCCATCAGAATGATCACCGCCGGGACCAGGCACTGCCCGATCATGATGGCGGCCTCCGCCCCCGCCGGCTGGGTCACCCGCCGGCTCGGATCGGAGGAGATGAATCCGCCCACCGTGAGCACCGCCGCGAAGATCATCGTGCCGAACGCCGACACTCCGCTCTCGATGGCCGTCCACAGCCCGGTGAACATCCCCGCCCGCCGCCTGCCGGTCGTCGCCGCGTCGGCGGCGACCACGTCGGCCAGCATGGAGAACTGCATGAGCTGGACCCCGCCCAGCCCCACGCCCGCCACCAACAGGGTCAGATGGGTGTAGACCGTGCCGAACACCGGCGTCGCCATGGCCGCGGCGGTGCCCCCGCCGAGCAGCAGCCCCGCGAGGATCATCGCGCCGCGCTTGTCCAGACGCCTGGCCAGCCAGACCCACATCGGCATGGTAAGCAGAAGCGGTATGACCAGGGCGGCGAACAGCGTGCTGGTGGCTTTGGGATCGTCCATGATGTAGGTGGCGAAATAGGGTGCGCCGGCCAGCATCACGCTGCCCGACAGCGTCTGGCTGGAGGCGATGGCGAGCAGCCACCAGAACGGGCCGTTGCCCCTGGCCGCCGAGAGCTGGGCGAACAGCGAGCCCTGCTGGGGGGCGGCGCGGATGACGGCGGGGGCGCGAGCCGTACCGAAGAACGCGCCCAGCATGGCGGCCAGCATGACCAGCGCCACGAACACGGCCATCAGCCGGTAGCTCTCCGGGGTGCCGCCGGGCCGTTCGGCGTTGACGATCGCCGGGGCGGCGATGCCGCTGATCGCGGTGGCCACGCCGACGAAGACCATGCGCCACTGCAACAGCGAGGTCCGCTCGTGGTAGTCGCCGGTCATCTCCGCCGACATGGTCTTGTAGGGCACCTCGAACACCGAGTAGGCCGTCGCGGACAGCAGGAAGCACACGCCGACGTAGATCGCGGCGGGCGCACCGGTGATCGGCGGCCCGGCGAAGGTGAGCGTGAAGGCCACCGGCAGCGTCAGCGCGCCCGCCAGCAGCCATGGACGCCGCGGGCCGAGCCGCGACCTGGTGCGGTCCGACCAGCGGCCGATCAGCGGGTTGGCGACCAGGTCCCAGGCCTTGGGCGCGGTGACGACGATCCCGGCCAGCCAGGCGGGCACGGCCATGATGTTGGTCATGTAGTAGAGCAGCAGCAGGCCGGGCACGGCGCCCCAGGTCCCCGTGCAGAAGGAACCCACGCCGTAGCCCAGCCGGACCCCCTGCGTGACCGTCCGGGTCACCGAACCCGACGCCGTTGCGTTCACGGCGCCATTAGAGCCGAACGTCACGCCGGGTGGCGAGCCGCCACCCCAGCGTGACGAAAACCGCTGCGCTTCGTCAGTCGGCCACGTCGGCGCAGACCACGTGGGCACCGATCTCGATCATCCGGCGTTCGCTGCGCGCGTCGGCCACCCGGGCCATCAGGATCGGCGCCTCGCTGGCGGCGAGTTGCGGCAGCCGGGCGCGTACGCCGCGGTGCAGATCCCGCACGACGTCCTCGGCGGCCATCATGTGCACCTTGACGTGCAGCATGATGCCGGGTGCGCCGGAGGCCGTACGCGCCTCGGAGATCCACACGTGGTGGACCAGCGGATAGTCCGCGAGGATCTGCGCGATGGCCTTGCGCAGGCCGGGCAGGATCGGGTGGGCGCAGCGGCGGTACCCCGGATCGACCTGCTGCATCGGCCCGGACAGATGCGGGCGCGGCGCCGGGATCCACGACTGGGCGGGCGCCGGTGTGGAGAACGCCGACACCGGGACGGCGGCCGCGGGCGCCGTCGTGGGCGCGCTGTGCACGGTGGCGGCCTGGCCGACCGTGGCCATCGCCCCCGTCGCGTACGCGTTCGGAGCGAGGTGCGACATCGCGGGGGTCGGTCCCGTGCGGGTCACCTGCAGGAATCGCTGCAGATCCTCGATCGGGACCGCCGCGGCCGCCGGGCCCGCGGCGTCGATCACGACCTCCCGGACGCCGGTCACCCGCTGGATGTCCAGGATGGTGTCCGCGTCACACGGCGACAGGGAGTGGCTGCCGCGGTGACGCGCGTAGGTGTGCGGGCTGGTGTAGCCGAGCAGCACGCGATCGCCCGCCTGGGTCGTGCCGAGCACGACGGAGCGGTCGGGGCGGACGGCCACCAGGATTCCTCCATCGGCGAGCGCCGACAGGAGCCGGTGAGGACTGCCGTGCTGGGCGAGCACTTCGCCGAGAGCGGGGTTCCCGATGCTCATATGACGAACGATAGGTAGTGAACCACGGCTTATCAGGGTAATCGTGAAGATTCTTTGCGAGCAATACCAAGATGGCGGCAGAACGGGTGGATTCGCCCAACCGTGGGTACACGGGCCGTAAGCCCGGCGTGAACGCCCCGCCTGGGGCGTCTCGGATGCCGGGACACTCGTGAACGCATTCACAAGCGGTCGATAGACTGCATGGCGACCCATGCCGACCAGTAAGGACCGTCCCGTGAACAAGCCCGTTGTCCTGGTGGCCGAGGAGCTCTCCCCGGCCGGCATCGCCGTACTCGGTGCCGACTTCGAGGTCCGTCAGACCGACGGAGCCGACCGCTCCCAGCTTCTCCCCGCGCTCGCCGAGGCCGACGCCCTCATCGTGCGCAGCGCCACCCAGGTCGATGCCGAGGCGCTGTCCCACGCGCCCAGGCTCCGCGTCGTGGCGCGGGCGGGGGTCGGGCTGGACAACGTCGACGTCGAGGCCGCCACCAAGGCCGGCGTCATGGTCGTGAACGCGCCCACCTCCAACATCACCAGCGCCGCCGAGCACACCGTGGCGCTCATCCTGGCCAGCGCGCGCAACGTCGCCCAGGGCCACAGCGCGCTCAAGGGCGGCGAGTGGAAGCGGTCCAAGTACACCGGCGTCGAGCTGGACGAGAAGGTCGTCGGCATCCTCGGGCTCGGCCGGATCGGGCAGCTCGTCGCCCAGCGCCTGCAGCCGTTCGGCGTCGAGCTGATCGCCTACGACCCCTTCCTGCAGCCCGCGCGGGCCGCGCAGATCGGCGTCCGCATGGTGTCGCTGGAGGAGCTGCTGGCCGAGTCCGACTTCATCACGGTCCACCTGCCCAAGTCCAAGGAGACGGTCGGGCTGATCGGCGACCGTGAGCTGCACGCCGTCAAGCCCTCGGTGCGCATCGTCAACGTCGCCCGCGGCGGCATCGTCGACGAGGCTGCGCTCTACGCGGCGCTCAAGGAGGGCCGGGTCGCCGGGGCGGGCATCGACGTGTTCGCCAAGGAGCCCTGCACCGACAGCCCGCTGTTCGAGCTGGACAACGTGGTCGTCACCCCGCACCTCGGCGCCTCCACCCACGAGGCCCAGGAGAAGGCCGGCACCCAGGTCGCGCGCAGCGTCAAGCTGGCGCTGTCCGGCGAGTTCGTGCCGGACGCCGTCAACGTCCAGGGCGGCGCGGTCGCCGAGGACGTCAAGCCGGGCCTCCCCCTGGCCGAGACGCTCGGCCGCGTCTTCACCGCGCTGGCCAGGGAGACCGCCACCAAGCTGGACATCGAGGTGCGCGGCGAGATCGCCGCCCACGACGTGCGGGTGCTGGAGCTGGCCGCGCTCAAGGGCGTGTTCACCGACGTGGTCGAGGACTCCGTCACCTACGTCAACGCCCCGCTGCTGGCCCAGGACCGCGGCGTCGCCGTCGAGCTGGTCACCAGCCAGGACAGCCCCGACTGGCGCAACGTCGTCACCGTGCGCGGCGTCCTCGCCGACGGCCGCAACGTCTCGGTGTCGGGCACGCTGGCCGGCACCCGGCAGGTCACCAAGATCGTCGAGGTCAACGGCTTCGCGGTGGAGATCGAGCCCACCGACCACCTGGCCTTCTTCGGCTACCACGACCGGCCGGGCATCGTCGGCATCGTCGGGCGCATCCTCGGCGACCACTCCATCAACATCGCGTCCATGCAGGTCGCGAGAGACGAGAAGGGCGGGCGCGCGCTCATCGCCCTGACCGTGGACACCACCATCCCGGACGACCTCCTCCCGGCCATCATGGCGGAGATCGGCGCGGACTCCGGCCGCACGGTCGACCTCGCCGACTGACCACCCGCCTGTTCACCCCGGCGGGGGGTTCACCTCGCCGGGGCCATGCGGATGATCTGCTCGCCCAGTTCGGGGGCGATGCCGGTCTGCAGCGTGCCGCTGTCGATGGGCGGCGCGCATCCGGGCGTGAACGTGACGTCCACCGGCGGCCCGTCCCGGTAGCCGAACACGAGCCGGAAGTCCACCGCGTCGTCCGGTCCGCCGCTACAGCCGTGCTCGCTCTCCCGGGCGCGCGGAGCGTTCAGCGCCTCGGCGAGCGCGGCGGCCTCCCGCGCGCCGTACCGCAGGCGGGTCGCCGTTTCCACAGGTGAGGTCCGACGGCACACGGTGACGGAGACCGGCTCGCCGGGGACCATCGTGTCCTCCTGGCCCCGCCGGCCGGTGGTGCCCTGGCAGGCGTCGGTCTGCCGGACGGGACGCCAGGTCCCGGTGCGGTAGGCGGCGGTGATGTACGCGCCGATGTACGAACCGGATGCGACGGTGCCGTTGGTGGTGATCGCGCAGGAGTTGACCTCCTCCGCGCTACCCAGCCACAATGCCGAGCCGTCGGGGTAGGCGAACCGGACCAGATAGTTGGTCATCGGACCGGCCATCGCCGTGCAGACCCCCCGCCCGGTGCCGATCGGCGTCCAGGCGATGTCCCGCGCCATCGCCCGCACCCCGGCGGTCAGCGTACGCGTACCGGCCAGCCGTTCACCGCCGGGCTTGTCGTTGACCCCCGGATAGGCACAGATCATCGCCTTCACCGGCACCCCGGGCACCAGCGCCTCCCCGGCGCCCTCCACCCGCCCCGCGACGGGCACCCAGCCGCCCGTCCCCGTGCCACCCCACCGCTGCGGACAAGCCGCCGCCACGACCGGCGCCTCCCTCACCCCTGGCTCAGGCCCGCCCATCACGAACACCGCGACCACGGCCACGGCCACCCAAAGACCTCTCACACCGCTCAGAACGTCCCCACCCCACGATCAGTTCACCCGATCCGTGACATTCGTCATGGCCGGATCGTGACAGGCGGCCGAGGCCCGCAGGCCGTACGAGCGGGAGAGTCGGGTCATGAGCGATCCGGTGGCCGCGGGAGCGGCCGTACGCCTGAAAGGGCTGCACAAGACGTTCGGTGACGTGCATGCCGTGCGCGGGGTGGATCTGACGGTCGCCCCCGGCGAGGTCCTCGCGCTGCTCGGGCCGAACGCGGCGGGCAAGACCACCACCATGGACATGCTGCTCGGTCTCACCACCCCCGACCAGGGAGAGATCACCCTGTTCGGGCGCACCCCGCGCAGGGCCACGGCGGAAGGGCTGGTCGGGGCGATGCTCCAGTCGGGCGGCCTGCTCGACGAGCTGACCGCCAGGGAGATCGTCCAGGTGATGGCGGCGCAGTACCCGCGCTCGCTGAAGGTCGACGACGCCCTCGGCCGGGCCGGCGTCGATACGTACGCCAGGGCCAGGTACGGCGGGCTCTCCGGCGGCCAGAAACAGCGGGTGCGGTTCGCGGCGGCCCTCGTCTGCGACCCCGACCTGCTGGTGCTCGACGAGCCGACCGTGGCGATGGACGTCGGCGCGCGCGCCGGTTTCTGGGCGGCGATGCGCGAGTACACCACCGGCGGGCGGACGGTGGTCTTCGCGACGCACTACCTCGCCGAGGCGCAGGACTTCGCCGACCGCGTCGTGTTGATGCGCCGGGGCCGCGTGATCGCGGACGGTTCGGTCGCGGAGATCTGCGCCAAGGTGGACGGGCGGACCATCGGCGCGGTCGTTCCCGGCACCCCTGCCGACGAGCTGCGCGCGCTGCCTGGCGTCGCCTCCGCCGTACTGCGCGGCGACCGCGCCGAACTGCACTGCGCCGACTCCGACACCGCCCTGCGCGCCCTCCTGGCCCGCGCGCCCGCGGCCCATGACATCTCGGTCACCGCGATGTCGCTGGAGGACGCCTTCATCGCGCTCACCGCGGACGAGCCGGTGAACACCGAAGAGGGGGTCTGACGATGACGATGCTGGTATGGGCGGAACTGCGGGCACTGGCGAGGAACGTCACCTTCCTGCTGGTCACCATCGGCCTGCCGGTGGTGTTCTTCCTGGTCATGTCCGAGGTGTTCGGCGACATGGACATCAGGGGCATCGACATGTCCCGGTACATGATGCTCAGCATGGCGGCCTTCGGGGCCATGTCGGTGTCGATCGCGGTCGGGACGAGGGTCGGCCGGGAACGGCTGGCCGGCTGGAACCGGCAGCTCCGCCTGACCCCGCTGCCCGGGTGGTCGTACGTAGTGTCCAAGGTGATCGTCGCACTGGCCCTGGTACTGCCGACGACCCTGCTGATCTTCCTGGCCGGCCTCGCCCTCAAGGGCGTGTCACTGACCGCCGGCCAATGGCTGGGCGCCACCCTCGCGGTCTGGCTGGGCGCACTCCCGTTCGGCGTGATCGGACTGGCCATCGGCCTCTCCGTCCGCCCCGACTCGGCGGACGGACTGGGCGTCGCCGTCTACCTGCCGCTGGCCATGCTGGGCGGCCTGTGGGTGCCGGTGGAGATCCTCCCGGGTTTCATGGCGACGTTCGCAAAGGTCCTGCCCAGCTACTGGCTGGCCGAGAACGCGCGCCAGCATCTCATCTCCGGCTCACCGGGCCTTGCCGGTCCCTTGGTGGTCCTCACCTGGTTCCTCGCCCTTGCGGCCGTCGTCGCCACTCTCTACCGCCGCGACACATCTCGTCTCTGACGGCCACACCGCAGTGGGTACCGGTGGGGTCTTGCCGGGTTTCATGGCGACGTTCGCAAAGGTCCTGCCCAGCTTCTGGCTGGCCGAGAACGCGCGCCAGCATCTCATCTCCGGCTCGCCGGGCCTTGCCGGTCTTCATATGGTTGCTCGTCGTCGCCACCCTCTATCGCCGCGACAGATCCCGTCTCTGACGGCCACACCGCAGTGGTTGCCGGTGGGGTCTTGCCGGGTTTCATGGCGATGTTCGGGAAGGTATTGCCCAGCTTCTGGCTGGCTGAGAACGCGCGCCAGTATCTCATCTCCGGCTCGCCGGGTCTTGCCGGTCCCTTGGTGGTCCTC
Source organism: Spongiactinospora rosea (assembly GCF_003315795.1). Taxonomy (GTDB): domain Bacteria; phylum Actinomycetota; class Actinomycetes; order Streptosporangiales; family Streptosporangiaceae; genus Spongiactinospora; species Spongiactinospora rosea. The sequence continues at coordinate 18,128 of NZ_QMEY01000035.1, read as the reverse complement.
ATCTGGTTTCTCGCCCTTGCGGCCGTCGTCGCCACCCTCTATCGCCGCGACACATCCCGCCTCCGCGGGGCTCAGCACGCTGGCGTCACGGCCTTCTCAGGCCGGGAGGTGGCGGTTATGGTGACCGTGATGCCCGCCGACGGCCCGGCTTCGCGTTTCGAACCCCCCGCTCATCTCGCCTGGTCACGCCGCTTTCTCGAAGCCACCAGCGTGCAGCGGACGACCTGGGGCTGGTACGGCGTGGCCGTGGTCTTCTCGGCTCCGCTCGACCATGCGCTCGTCACCACCGTCACCTCGGCCGCCGCGCCCGCCTGGAAGGTCACCAAGGCCGGCCTGCTGCTCGCGTACCTGGCCCTCTACATCCTGGGAGCCCCGGCGGCGGCCCGCAGGTCCACGAAGTGGCGCGCCGTGTTCTGTTGCGCCATCACCGGGGTCGGCCTGATGCTCGTCCTCGGCCACGACCTTGCGGCCTGGAACCTCGCCCATCTCGTCGCCGCGCTCTCCCTGGCCCTGTGGTGGCCGGTGGCGCTCGTCGTGACCGGCGCGACGTTGCTCGTCGCCGGTCTCACCCAGGGCGGGTGGGGCCTGCTCTTTCTGATGGTGATCGTGCTCACGGTGGCCCCGCTGCGGCACGCCTGGCAGGAGTACCTCCTGCTGGAGCAGGCCCAGGCGCGGATCGCGGAGGCCCGGGTCCACGAGGATCGCGAACGGCTCGCCAGAGACCTGCACGACGTCATCGGCTCCACGCTGACCACGCTCACCGTGAAGGCCGGACTGGCCCGCCGGTTGCTTGAGGACGGCGCCGCCGGGCGGGCCGTGCAGGAGGTGCGCGACATCGAACGGCTCGGCCGCCAGGCGTTGGCCGACGTCCGCGCGACCGTGGCCGCCAACCACCGGCCGTCGCTGCCGGACGCGCTGGCCGACGCGGAGGCGGCGCTGTCCGCCGCAGGCATCCGTCCGGACGTGCGATCCTGCCCGCCCGACGTGCCGGAGCGCGTCCAGGTGGTGTTCGCCTACGTGCTGCGCGAGGGTGTCACCAATGTGATCAAGCACAGCCGGGCCGGTCGTTGTGCGATCCGGGTGACCGCGAGCACGATGGAGATCGCGGACGACGGCATCGGGGGTGCGCGGGGACTCGGGCACGGCCTGCGCGGCCTTACCGAACGGCTGTGCGCGGTGGGCGGCACGCTGACGGCCGGGCCCGGCGCGGAGGGCGGCCACCTGCTGCGAGCCGAGTTCCCGTCGTGATCAAGGTGCTGATCGCCGACGACCAGGCGCTGATCAGGGGCGCGCTGGCGGCCCTGCTCGGGATCGAACGCGACATCGACGTGGTGGCCCAGGTCGGGCGGGGCGAGGACGTACCGGGGGAGGTCCGCCGTACCGAGGCCGACGTGGTCCTGCTGGACATCCAGATGCCCGGCCAGGACGGCCTGGCGACGGCCGCCCTGCTCAAGGACATGGGGTGCCGGGTCGTCATGCTCACCACCTTCGGCCGCTCGGGCTACGTGTCCCGCGCGATGGCGGCGGGGGCCAGCGGGTTCGTCGTCAAGGACATCTCGCCCGAGCAACTGGTCGACACCGTCCGCAAGGTGCACGCCGGACTGCGGGTGGTCGATCCGCAACTCGCGGCCGAGTCACTGGCCACCGGCCCCAGTCCGCTGACCCGACGGGAGCACCAGGTGCTGCGAGCGGCCGCAGCCGGTGGCACGGTCGCCGACCTCGCCCGTGACCTCCACCTTTCCGAGGGGACGGTACGTAACCACCTGTCCGCGGCGATCGGCAAGACCGGCGCCCGTACGCGGGCGGAGGCCATCAGGATCGCCGTGGACCGCGGCTGGCTCTGAACGGTGTCGTTGTCTCACATGGTGAGATAATCGGACGGCCAGCGAGACGCACCCCGGAACGCGGGGTAGTCTTATGTGGTAATGCGCCAGGTATTCGTGATTCTTACCTGCCGCGGCGGGGCCTGACCAGGGCAGGCCGGCGACCCGCTGCGGTGCGTGCGCTTGCCGGCCGGTGATCCGCCTGAGGATCTGTGACCCGGATCCCGTTGACGGGTCGATCAAGAGTTCGTGTGTGCCCGAACTGCTTTCCCGCCCGACATTCCGCGTGCGCGTGGTCGCGTGCGCGTTCGCCCACGAGATCGAGAGAAGATCATGTACGAGATGTATCCCTGGAACCCCTCCGACGAAGAGCGTGACGAGGCCGCGGACGCCGTTCAGTTCGCGCTGGACCGCCGCGACAACGGCGGTTCGCCGACGCGCTGACATCCAGCGGCCATTCCCTGCGGACCCCCGGACACGAGGGGCGCGGTGTGGCACGATGCGTGGGGTACGTTTCGCCCCTCGTGAACCGCCGCATCGATCGAGGAAACCAGAACATGGACTCACGCGCTCGCCAGTGGAAGAAGAGCTCGCGCAGCGACGGACACTGCGTTGAGGTCACGGCCGTCGACTCGTCGGACTCCAGCCACAACAAGGCCGCCGAGGGAGAGCAGCTCTTCCTGCTCCGCGACTCCAAGAACCCGGACGGCCCCGTGCTGACCTTCACTCCCGCCGAGTGGGAGGCGTTCGTGGCCGGCGTCAAGGACGGCGAATTCGACATCTGACCGGCGCGCCGCCCGTCGGCCGGTGACACGGACCGGCGGGCGGGGGCTCTAAAGTGATCCGTGACCGTACGGAGCGGAGGAGGGCCCCATGGCATCGGTGGTCAAGATCAATGTCCTGACCGTCCCGCCGGACATGCGCGAAGAGCTGGAGCGCCGTTTCGCCGGCCGCGCGGGCATGGTCGAATCCCAGGACGGCTTCGAGTGGTTCGAGCTGCTGCGTCCGCTCGACGGCACCGACCGCTACCTCGTCTACACCCGCTGGCGCAGCGAAGAGGACTTCCAGCGCTGGCAGAACAGCCAGGCCTTCCAGCGCGGCCACGCCCAAGCCGCAGGCGAACGCCCCTCCGGCCCCCCGCAGGGAGCAGGCCACGGCCACGGCCAGGGCCCCGCCGCCACCGGCTCCGAAATCTGGTCCTTCGAGGTCATCGAAACCGCCGCCCCGAAGTAACCCCTGCCCCCCCTCATCACAGCCCTTTGAAGGGTGTGGTGTCGAGGGTGAGGTGCCATGGCTCGGGTAGTTCGAGCGGTTCGCCGAACGCGGCCTCGCTTTCGGTGGCGTAGCCCTTTTCGCCGGGGTCGCTGAGCAGGCGTACGCGTTGTTCGTAGGTGTCGATCACCAGGTAGAGCGGTACTTTCCCGCGTGCGCAGGTGGCGGGTTTGAGCTGGTGGTCGTCGTGTGAGCTGCTCGGCGACACCACCTCCACCACCAGCAACGTGTCCTCGGCGTATACGTGATCCTCGCCCCACATGCGGTGCTCTGGGGGAGCGACGACGAGGTCGGGGATGTATCGGTCGTCCTGCGGGCCGAAAAACAGCTTGGGGCCGGTCCAGGCCAGCCACCCCCGCTCGCCGATGAGCGCGAACAACTGCCTGAGCAGCAGCCACACGACAGTGCTGTGCTTCACGGTCGGCATGTCGGTCACCACGATCCGGTCATCGTGGAGCTCGACACGCATCTCCGGAAGCAGCTCACAGACCATGACGTAGCGCTCGTACTCGGCCGGGGGGCCGGGGCCGGTGCCCTCGCCACAGTCCTTGAAGGGTGTGGTGTCGAGGGTGAGGTGCCATGGCCCGGGTAGTTCGAGCGGTTCGCCGAACGCGGCCTCGCTTTCGGTGGCGTAGCCCTTTTCGCCGGGGTCGCTGAGCAGGCGTACGCGTTGTTCGTAGGTGTCGATCACCAGGTAGAGCGGTACTTTCCCGCGTGCGCAGGTGGCGGGTTTGAGCTGGTGGTCGTCGTGTGAGCTGCTCGGCGACACCACCTCCACCACCAGCAACGCGTCCTCGGCGTACACGTGGTCATCCCCCCACATCCGGCGATCCGGCCTGACGACCACCAGATCGGGAATGAACCGCGCCTCCTGCGGCCCGAAGAACAACTTGATCGCGGGCCAGATCCGCCACCCCTTCGCGGCCGCCACACCGACGAGCTGCATCAGCAGTGCGGACAAGGCGTCATTGTGCGCCCCGGTCGTTGGCATGTCGGTCACCACGATCCGGTCATCGTGAAGCTCGGCGCGCATGTCCGGAAGCAGCTCGCAGAGCTTGCCATAGCGGTCGTGGATGTAGGCCATCACCCCTCCAAGAGTGTGTTCACATCGTGTTTATATAGCTACTTAGTGTAGCGGCAAGCGAGACTGATCGCACGCCAGTTCGAGAGGATTCCAAAAGGCCGCTGCGAGCCTGATAACGATGTGGCTCATGCGCCCAGCGTGACTTGACCCGGGCTTCGCGGGTCGGAAAGCATGATCCGCCCCCTTTTGTCCCGGTCCTGGAAGGAAACTGGCGTGCGTCGCCGATCGAGTGCTGCCCTCGTGTTGTCCGCCGTCATGCTGCTGGCCGGTGGCGGGGTGGTGAGCGGGGCCGAGGCCGTGGCCGTGAAGCGGACGGTGGAGTGTCAGGGGGACTGGCTGCCCGCCACGCCGACGTCGGAGGAGGTCATGGCCGGGGAGCTGTCGTTCCTCGGGCTGCCCGCCGTCAAGGTGGGCAAGAACGTGAACTGGCGATGGAGCCCCTACAAGAACCGCTCATGGGACATGGTCTTCCACTCCCTGCGCTGGATGGGCAGGCTCGTCGCCGACTACGAGCTCAACGGCAAGGAGAGCTACCTGCGCCGGGCCCGGGAGATCGCCAAGGACTGGGTGGACGACAACCCGCGCGGCGGCCGGAACACCAGCCCCTACGCCTGGCAGGAGCACCCCATCGCGCTCCGCGCGCCCGCGCTGGTGTGCCTGAGCAAGCACGTCGGCGATGACTGGCTGAAGAAGAGCCTGGCCGAGCACGGCCGCATGCTGGCCGACCCCAGGCTCTACGAGAAGGGCCACAACCACGGCATCGACCAGGACATCGCGCTGCTCGGCGTCGGCTGCCGGTACGGCCGGGACGAGTGGTCCAAGCTGGCGATCCGGCGGCTCACCGAGACCGTGATCCTCGACGTCGACTCCCAGGGCGCGCTGCGCGAGCAGGCGCCGCGTTACGCGATCTACGTGCACCAGCGGCTCAAGGTCGCCATCGACAACATCAAGGCGTGCGACCGCGCCGTGCCCGCCCAGATCACCAAGCGCTGGAACTCCCTGGAGACCTTCATCGCGCACGCCACGCAGCCCAACGGCAACATGGTCCCGATCGGCGACGGCGGAGCCGACGTACGGCCCGCGGGCTACGACGCCCCCACGCAGAAGGTGAAGGTCTTCGGCAGCTCCGGGTACGTCTTCGGCCGCTCCTCCTGGAAGGATGAGAAGGACTCGGCGTTCTACTCGATCCGCTTCGGCCCCGGCCTGAAGTACCACGGCCACGAGGACCACCTGGGCGTCACCTACTTCGCGCAAGGCCGTGACGTGCTGGTGGACGTGGGCTTCCACTCCTACGAGAACACCCCGTACCGCCGCTGGACCATGTCACCGCAGGCGCACAATGTGCCGGTCGTGGCCGGTGCCGCGTTCCGTGGCGGCACCCCCTCCAAGCTGGTGAAGTCGTCCACCGGCGGGAGCCGGCAGAGCTACCGGCTGACCGACCGGGCGTACGGCGTGGCGCGTACGCGCTCGGTGCTGGTCAACCACGGCGATGACCTGATGGCCGTGCTCGACACCGCGGCCGGCAAGTCCAAGATCAGCAACATCTGGCACTTCGACCTCGGCCTGACCGCGGCCGCGCCCGGCGGCGGCCGGGTCGTGCTGCGGGACAAGGACTGGAAGGCCACGCTCGTGCAGGTCGCGCTGCCATCCTGCCGCCCGGTGAGCGGGCTGAAGGTGGTCAGGGGCGCGAACAACCCGATCCAGGGATGGGTCTCGCCCTCCTACCTGAAGAAGACCCCCGCGCCCGCCGTGCTCTCGCCCGCCTCGGCCGACCCGCTGCTGACCGTCGTGGTGCCCGGTGTGGGCGACCCGAAGGTGCGGTGCTCGGGCGGCAAGGTCACGGTGGAGACGGCCGGCGGCGCGGTGTCCTTCACGGCCACGCCCGCCGGCACGCTCTCCTGAGAGCCCCGCAGCGCGCCTGACCCGCGCTAGTCGCCCTCGTGCCCGGCCCGGAGCAGGCCGTACGTCACCGCCTGCTCCAGGGCCTGCCAGGACGCCTCGATGATGTTCTCGTCGACGCCGACCGTGGACCACTCTCCGGTGTCGTCGCTGGAGGTGATCAGCACGCGGGTTATCGCCTGGGTGCCGTGGGTGCCTTCGAGTATGCGCACCTTGAAGTCGGTCAGCTCCAGCCGGGCCAGCTCGGGGTAGAGGCGTTCGAGCGCCTGCCGTACGGCCTTGTCCAGGGCGTTGACCGGGCCGTTGCCCTCGCCGGTGGCCACGATGCGCTCGCCCTTGGCGTGCAGCTTGACGGTGGCCTCGCTGACCACGTCGCCGCCCGCGGGGCGCTCCACGATGACCCGCCAGGACTCGACGGAGAAGTGCCTGCGGCGGTCGCCGCCGACCGTGTCGCGGAGCAAAAGCTCGAAGGAGGCGTCGGCGGCCTCGAACGTGTAACCCTGGGACTCCAGGTCTTTGACGCGCTCGACCAGCTCCCGGGAGTCCTGCGGGCTGAGGGTGTACCCCAGCTCACGGCCCTTCAGCTCGACGGACGCGCGCCCGGCCATGTCGGAGACCAGCATCCGCATGTCGTTGCCGACCTCGGCCGGGTCGATGTGCTGGTAGAGGTTGGGGTCGACCTTGATGGCGCTGGCGTGCAGGCCGGCCTTGTGGGCGAAGGCCGACACGCCGACGTAGGGCTGGTGGGAGTTGGGCGTGACGTTGGTGACCTCGGTGATCGCGTGCGCGATGCGGGTCATGTCGGCCAGCGCCTCGCGCGGTACGAGGTCGAAGCCCCGCTTGAGCTGGAGGTTGGCCACGACCGTGAACAGGTTGGCGTTGCCCGACCGCTCGCCGTACCCGTTGGCGCAGCCCTGGACGTGCGTGACGCCCGCGCGTACCGCGGCCAGCGTGTTGGCCACCGCGCACCCGGTGTCGTCGTGGCAGTGGATGCCTAGCCGCGCCTGCGTGCCCGCCGCGGCGAGGACCACGTCGGCCAGCTCGTCGGGCAGCATGCCGCCGTTGGTGTCGCACAGCGCGATCACGTCGGCCCCGGCCTCGGCCGCCGTGCGGATGACTTCGAGCGCGTAGGCTGGATTGGACTTGTACCCGTCGAAGAAGTGCTCGGCGTCGAGGAAGACACGCTGACCCTCCGCACGAAGGTGAGAAACCGTATCGCGGATCATCGCGAGGTTCTCCGTGAGAGTCGTGCGAAGGGCCAGCTCCACGTGCCGGTCGTGACTCTTGGCGACAAGGGTCACGACCGGCGCGCCGGATTCGCGCAAGGCGGCCACCAGTGGGTCGTCGGCGGCCTTCACTCCGGCCCGGCGGGTCGCGCCGAACGCGGCGAGTTGCGCGTGCTTCAGGTCGAGCTCTGTTCGAGCGCGCCGGAAGAATTCGGTGTCCTTGGGGTTGGCGCCCGGCCATCCCCCCTCGATGAAGCCGACGCCCAGGCCGTCCAGGTGGCGCGCGACGGTGAGCTTGTCGGCCACCGTGAGGTTCAGGCCCTCCTGCTGGGCCCCGTCGCGCAGCGTTGTGTCATAGACGTGGAAGCGGTCGTCGGCCATCGGTTCGTCTCCTTGACGGTCTTTTCGCGGGTCGATCTTCGATCGCCATGTGCACGCTCCGGCAAACAAAAAGACCCCTCACGGACGTGAGAGGTCTGCGCGCCGGCGTGGTCCTGTTACGTGCCGGCGCGCCTGCCGATAATGAGCAGACCGTTCTTCATGGTGCCTAGCAGTCTGCCACATCCTCCGGCATCTGGCACATTGATCTCAGAGTCCGAGACACGGAGCGGTACGCGTGCGGGCGCACCCCCTCCCGTGCAGAATGAGCGCCATGAAGGCCACCTACCTGGATTCCGCCGTGGGCCAGTACGTCCTGGCCCACACGACACCCCCCGATGACCTGCTGGAACGCCTCGCCGTGGAGACCCGCGCGATCACCGGCGGCCACGCGGGGATGCAGATCTCCCCGGAGCAGGGGCGGTTCATGACCATGATCGCCCAGATGTCCGGGGCGGCGAACATCGTCGAGGTCGGCACGTTCACCGGCTACTCGTCGATCTGCCTGGCCCGCGGCATGGCCCCCGGGGGCAGGATGACCTGTTTCGACGTGAGCGAGGAATGGACCTCGATCGCCCGGCGCTACTGGGCGGAGGCGGGCGTGGCCGACCGGATCGAGCTGGTACTGGGCCCGGCCGCAGAGACCCTGACGCGCTTTCCCGCCGATCCGCCCATCGACCTGGCCTTCATCGACGCGGACAAGCCCGGCTACCCGGTCTACTACGAGCTGGTGATGGCCAGGCTGGCCCCGGGCGGGGTGATCCTCGTCGACAACACCCTGCGCGACGGGAACGTGGCCGATCCGACGAACGACGCCGCGAGCACGGTGGTGATGCGCGCGTTCAACGACCTCGTGCGCGGCGACGCGCGGGTGACCAGCGTGTTGCTGCCGATCGCCGACGGCCTGACGCTGATCAGGAAGAACTGACGGCCACGGCCGGGATCTCGGGCGAGTCCCGGCCGCAGGCGTGCCCTGACGTCAGCAGATCTTGTGGACCCAGTCGTGGGTGTCGGGGCGTGCGCCGTACTGGACGCCGACCAGCTCGTCGCGGAGCTTGAGCGTCACCGGGCCGGGGGTGCCGTCGCCGATCGTCCAGCCGCGGTCGGCGCCCTTGACGGTGCCGACCGGGGTGATCACGGCGGCAGTGCCGCAGGCGAAGGCCTCGGTCAGTTCGCCCGACTCGCACCCGGCCTGCCACTCCTCGATGGAGAGGCGGCCCTCGGCGACCTCCAGCCCCAGGTCGCCCGCCATGGTGATGATCGAGTCACGGGTGATCCCGGGCAGGAGCGTGCCGGTGAGGGCGGGGGTGAGCAGTTTGTTGCCGAAGACGAAGAACAGGTTCATTCCGCCCATCTCCTCGACGTAGCGGTGTTCCACCGCGTCGAGCCAGACGACCTGGTCGCAGCCGTTCTCGACGGCCTGCCGCTGGGCCACGAAGGCCGCCGCGTAGTTGCCGCCGCACTTGGCGAAACCGGTGCCGCCGGGGGCGGCGCGGGTGTACTCGGTGGACAGCCAGACCGACACGGGCTTGACGCCGCCGGAGAAGTAGGAGGCGGCCGGCGAGGCGATCACCATGTACTTGTAGGCGCGCGACGGGTAGTTGACGCCGAGCGCCGCCTGCGTGGCGATCATGAACGGGCGCAGGTAGAGGCTGTGCCCCTCGGTGGTGGGCACCCACTCCCGGTCGGTCTGCACGAGCAGTTCCAAGGACTCCACGAAGGTCTCCTCGGGCAGCTCGGGCATGGCCATGCGCAGCGCCGAGGCGTTGAAGCGGGCGGCGTTCGCGAACGGGCGGAAGGTGGCGATGCTGCCGTTGGCCTGCCGGTACGCCTTCAGGCCCTCGAACAGCTCCTGCGCGTAGTGGAAGACGGACGTTGCCGGGTCGAGGGTGAGCGGGCCGTACGGCAGCAGCCGCGCGTCGTGCCAGCCCACGCCCTCGGTGTAGTCGACCGAGATCATGTGGTCGGTGAAGTGCTGGCCGAACCCAGGGTTCGCCAGTACCTGCTCACGCTCGGCTACGGTGCGAGCATGGTCCGTGAGCTGCACGTCAAAGCTGAGCTTCTGAGCGGTGGTCATGGCGAGGTCCTTCTCTTGGATGGTCTGCCCTGACTCCATTGTGCGACGGAGGCAGGCCGTAACGGAAAGCTACTGCATAATCTGGACATTCGGCAGAGCCTGGGAGTCCAGGTTTGGGTGACCCGGCTCCCGCTGCGCCGTCTCCCGCGTGTGACGGTACATTTCACGTTCTTCGTGTGGTGTGTCACACCTTACGAAGCTCACAGCCTGTCACCTTCGGTGGTCCCGAAGACCTTCGGCCGACATGCGAACGCGCATGGCACCCCTCCCGGGTCGCCATGCGCGTGAGTGTGAGCGGCCCGGGGCTACCCGGCTACTCGTGCGGTGATGTCGTCGCCGATCCGGCTCGTACTGCGCACCGCGTCGCCGCGCTCGGCCAGGTCGTCGGCCACCGCGCGCTCGATCGCGCCCGCCGCGTCGGTGAAGCCCAGGTGGTCGAGCAGCATGCCGACCGACAGGATCGTGGCGGTCGGGTCGGCCTTGCCCTGGCCCGCGATGTCGGGCGCGCTGCCGTGGACCGGCTCGAACATGCTCGGCGCGGTGCGGTCGGGGTTGACGTTGCCGCTGGCCGCGAGGCCGATGCCGCCCGCGATGGCGGCGCCGATGTCGGTCAGGATGTCGCCGAACAGGTTGTCGGTGACGATCACGTCGAACCGCTCCGGCTGGCTGACGAAGAACATCGAGGCCGCGTCGACGTGGCAGTAGTCGGTGGTGACCTCAGGGTATTCGGCGGCGAGCCGGTCGAACGTGCGCGCCCACAGGTCGCCCGCGTAGGTCAGCACGTTGGTCTTGTGGACCAGCGTGAGCTTCTTGCGGTCGCGCCCGCGGGCCTTGTCGAAGGCGTACCGGATCACCCGCTCCACGCCGTGGGCCGTGTTGAACGACTCCTGGGTGGCGATCTCGTGCGGCGTGCCGCGCCGCATCGCGCCGCCCGCCCCCGTGTAGGGGCCCTCGGTGCCCTCGCGCACGACGACCATGTCGATGTCGCCGGGGCCGGACGCGGCCAGCGGAGTGGTGACGCCCGGGAAGAGCTTGACCGGGCGCAGGTTGACGTAGTGGTCGAGGTCGAAGCGCAGGCGCAGCAGCAGCTCGCGCTCCAGCACGCCGGGCGGCACGCTGGGGTCGCCCACCGCGCCCAGCAGGATCGCGTCGTAGTCGCGCAGCTCGGCCAGCACCGCGTCGGGCAGCGTCTCACCGGTGGCGTGGTACCGCCGCGCGCCGAGATCGTAGGTGGTGGTCTCCACCTTCGGGCCGACCGTCTGGAGCACCTTCAGACCTTCGTCGACGACCTCGGTGCCGATGCCGTCTCCGGGAATGACCGCCAGGCGGATGCTGCGAGAATCCATGCGCATACCATACCGGTTCCGTCTCGCTGCGCGAGCACGCCATCTCAGCTTGTGGACATTTCTTCGGTTGCCAGATGTTTTGCCCGGTTAGTGGATGTTTCGTGATGGCTTGGAGGGCTCTTCCAGCTTGAGCCGGACGACGGCGGGCAGCTTCTCCACCTCAAGCGCGTCGCGCATCCGCGGGATCGCCTTGCCGCCGAGGTGCCGCCGTACCTCCTCGATCGGCGAACGCTCGTCCGCCACGACCGCCAGCCGTACCCCGGGCTTCTTCCGCGTGCCGGTCAGGTCGGCCTTCGCACGCAGTATCGCAGGATGGTCGGACACATCCGACTCCAGCGCCTTGGACACGCCGTCGGCCTCGACGTCCGTCTTGCCCGTCGGTCCCTGCGCCAGCCGCAGCCCGGACAGTACGTCCTTGCGGGCCTGCGCGAACAGCCAGCGCAGCCCGAGCAGCGCGAGCACCACCGAGACCACCGCGAGCACCCACCACAGCCACGGGTTGGCCGCGAAGAAGCCGGTCACCCCCGGGCCGATCACCGGCTGGTCCCGCGCCGCCGCGCCGAACAGCCCGAGCCCTCTGGCCAGTGCGTACAGCCCGGGAAGGAGCAGCGCCAGGCCGCACAGCATCAGCCCCAGCCGGTTGCCCCTGGCCGTCTTACGTTCCATGGCGGCGGCCCTTTCCGTCGCGTACCGTCACCTTGACGTCCGGCGTGGACACGGGAGCCAGCGTGCGGATCTTCGCCGCGGCGGCCTGGCGTACCGCCTCGGTCAGCCGCGGCGCGGCCGTCAGCAGCGACGTCGTCGCCGTCACACGGACCCTTCCCCGGCGCAGCCGGGCCTTGGCCTCCCTGACCCCGTCCACGTCCTCGACCGCGTGCCGTACCGCGTTGGTGAAGCTGCGGCGCTGCATGCCCATGATCAGGTCGCGGTCGCCGCTGCGCAGCGGCACGAAACGCGGCCGTCCGGGGATCAGCGCGGCCAGCAGCAGGATGATCCCGAGCAGGGCCGCGACGGCGGCCCCTGTCAGCATCGCGGGTTCGTTCCAGTGCGCGCTCGTCGCCCACCGCCACAGCGGCTCGTACGGCACGACGCGCGCCGCGCCGCCGAACAGCGCCGAGATGATCTCGATCGCGGCGATGATCCCCAGCGCCATCAGCACCACCGAGGCGATCACCGCAGGCCACCTGCGCCACGGCCGGAACGCGTGCGCGGCGGCGTGATCGGCCCGCCTGCCGCCCTTGCGCGGCGGGGCGTCGGCCTGCGGGTACGTACCGGCCGTGCTCATCGCGACTCCCTGCGGCCCGTCTCACCGGCGCGCTGGGCCGGCACCATCGCGGTCACGTCGATGTCCACATGGCCGATGGCGAGCCCCGTCAACTGGTGGACCCTGGCCGCCACATGGCGGCGTATCCGTTCGGTGAGGGTACGCAGCGGGGCCGGGTAGGCCACGGTCACGTCCAGGGCGAGCGTGGCCAGGCCGCCGTCCACGTTGGCGCTCGTCCGCTCGCTCCACGGCACCGCGCCGCGCCGCCGTACCTCGAGCACACCGTCCACTTCACGGGCCGCGCGGGCGGCGACGCGTGAGACCACCTGGTCCGGGATGATCGTCCGGCCGCGCTGCCCCGGCGGCGCCGCCGTTGCCCTGGTGTCGGTCATCGCCTGGGTCACCGCCGCCTCGCGGCGAGCCGCGAGAGATCGACCTGGCCGCCCTCCAGCAGGTGGCCGACCAGCAGGCCGACCGCCCCGAGAACGAGGACCAGCAGGAACGCCCCCAGGCCACCGAACGCTCCGGCGAACCCGAGTGCCAGACCTACGATGAGGCCGATCATCGGCCACAGTGGGAAGGTTTCCATTCCTGCCTCCTTGAGGCTTCGGTGTGGTGTTGAGCGTGTTTCAGGTGCTCACTTGTAGATCGTCGATCCTCACGTTCACCGGCCTGCCGCCCGCCGCCTGCCCGACGGCCTCCCGTATCCGGTCGGCGATCTCGGGCAGCGGCGTGCCGTACCTGGCGGTGACCGCGATGTCCAGCCCGTCGTCCCGTAGCGCGATCCCACGGACCCGGCCGCCGGGCAGGTACGTCGCGATCGTCCCGAACGGCCCGCCGGACAGTTCCGCCACGTCCGCGCACCCCTCGACCCGGCGCGCGATGTCCCGAACCAACTCGTCCTCGGTGCCGGTGCTCGCGCCGCGTTCCCCTTCCCGGGGCGCGGACTCACCGCGCTCACCGGTCTGGACGGGCTCGGTGGGCTCGGCCGGCGGCCCGGGGGGCGTCCCCTCCGCGGGGTACCCGCCGTTCACCGGACCCGCGACTCTTCCTGCTGTTGCTGCTGGGCCCTCTTCTGCTGGTCGCCGCCCTGCTTGTCGTCATCGGGCAGGTGCACGTCGTCCACCTTGATGTTCACCTCGGTGACCTCAAGGCCGCACATGCGCTCCACCGCGGTGATCACGTTCGTGCGTACGGCGGACGCCATGTCCGGGATCGCGACCCCGTAGTCCGCGACGAGGTTCACGTCCACGGCGGCCTGCCGTTCGCCCACCTCGACCGAGACGCCCTGTGTCGTGGGCCGGTCACCGCCGCCGACCATGCCGCGCACGGCGTTCAGCGCGCGCCCGGCGGTGCCGCCCATCTCGTGAACCCCGGACACGTCGCGCGCCGCCATCGCGGCGATCTTGGCGACGACGCCGTCGGCGATCGTCGTGTTCCCCTTGCCCGACTGCAACGGCCCGGCCGCGCCGGACTCTTCGGTGCGGGCGCGGGGTACCGCTGCTTCCCTGTGCGTGGTCTCGGACACGTCGGTTCCCCCCGGCTCCTCGTACTTCCTCGTGGCCACCTCAGTGACCCCCCGAGTGCCCTCCAAGTGCGCTCAGGGCATCCCAAAAAACGCGATATATCCTCCTATTGCCGCAGGTCAGCGGCACAATCCGTACTTGATGCCCTTTTTCCCGGTAGTTTCCATGTCATTTCCCTTCGCGTACGGCCTCCTGGTCATCCGCTGGAAAGCCCCGGAGGTCCGCTGGCGGAAACCACTCGGCGGCCTCAGTAGGCTCGTGCCGTACGGCATCCGACTGTCAGGGGCGGCCACCAGTGCGCATAGCGAGGTTCACCACCGGCGAAGGTGTGACATTCGGCGTGGTCGAAGGCGGGCCCGGCGAAGAGTTCGTCGCGGCCGTGCACGGCCATCCGTTCGGCACGGTGCAGTTCACCGGTGAACGCCGGCCCCTCTCCGAGGTGCGTCTGGTCGCGCCGATGCTGCCCAGCAAGGTCATCGCGATCGGCAAGAACTACGCCGACCACGCCCGCGAGATGGGCGCCGAACCGCCGGCCGAGCCGGTGGTCTTCAGCAAGCCGTCCACCTCCGTGATCGGCCCCGGCGAGGCGATCGTCTACCCCGAGAAGCTCTCCGAACGGGTCGACTTCGAGGGCGAGCTGGCCGTGGTGATCGGCCGGCTGTGCCGCGACGTGCCCGTCGAGCGGACCGCCGAGGTGATCTTCGGCTACACCTGCGCCAACGACGTGACCGCCCGCGACCTGCAGAAGAAGGACGGTCAATGGACACGGGCGAAGGGCTTCGACACCTTCTGCCCGCTCGGCCCCTGGATCCAGACGGATCTCGACCCGGCCGACCTCGCGATCACCACGACCGTCAACGGCGAGATCCGGCAGAGCGCCCGGACCTCCCAGCTCCTGCACGACATCCCCGCGCTGATCGCCTACGTGAGCGCGGTGATGACGCTCATCCCCGGCGATGTGATCCTCACCGGCACACCGGCGGGCGTCGGCCCGCTCAGCGTGGGTGACGAGGTCGGCGTCGGCATCGAAGGAATCGGCACTCTCAGCAACCGGGTGGTCTCCCGTGATTAGGGTTCGTTTCGCCCCCTCGCCCACCGGCATGTTCCATGTCGGCGGCGCGCGTTCCGCGCTGTTCAACTGGGCGCTCGCCGAACAGTACGGCGGGCAGTTCGTGCTGCGCATCGAGGACACCGACGCCGCGCGCAACCGGCCGGAGTGGACCGAGGGCATCATCTCCGCGCTCGCCTGGATCGGCATCCACGGCGAGAACCCGGTCTTCGAGGGCCCCTACTTCCAGTCGGCCTACGAGCCGCAGCACCGCGAGGCGGTGGCCAAGCTGCTCGCCGACGGCAAGGCCTACCACTGCGACTGCACCAGGGAGCAGCTTGAGGCCCGTACCGGCTCGGAGCACCGCGGCTACGACGGCCACTGCCGCGACCGCGGACTGACCTCGGGCGCCGTCCGCTTCCGCACGCCCGACGAAGGCGTGACGGTCGTGGACGACGTGATCCGCGGGCGGCTGGAGTTCCCCAACGACGCCCAGGAGGACTTCGTCATCGCCCGCACCAACGGCTCTCCGCTGTACGTGCTGGCCAACGCCGTCGATGACATCACCCAGTCGATCACCCACGTGATCCGCGGCGAGGAGCACCTGCCCAACGCCGCCCGCCAGCAGCTGCTCTGGCCCGCCCTCGGCGCGACGCCACCGGTGTGGGCGCACCTGCCGGTGATCGTCAACGAGCAGCGCAAGAAGCTCTCCAAGCGCCGCGACAAGGTCGCCCTGGAGTCCTACCGCGACGAGGGCTACCTCGCCGAGGCGATGGTCAACTACCTGATGCTGCTCGGCTGGGGGCCGGGCGGCGACCGCGAGATCATGCCGTGGTCGGAGATGATGCCGCTCTTCAAGCTGGAAGACGTCAACTCCGCCTCCGCCTTCTTCGACGAGAAGAAACTGCGGGCGTTCAACGGCGAGTACATCAGGGCGCTGCCGCTCGCGGAGTTCATCGCCCGCTGCGACCCCTTCCTCGACCCGTCCTGGGACCGCCAGGTCTTCGCCGAGATCGCGCCGCTGGTCCAGACCCGCATCTCCGTGCTGTCCGAGGTGGTGCCCAACGTCGACTTCCTGTTCCTCCCGGAGCCGGTGTTCGACCAGGCCAGCTGGGACAAGGCCATGAAGAACTCCCCCCGCGAGATCCTCTCCGGCTACCTCGCCCGCCTGGAGACCGTCTCCTTCGACCCCGAGTCCCTGAAGACGGCTCTGGAGGAGGTCGGCCAGGAACACGGCCTCAAACTCAGCAAGGCCCAGGCCCCGATCCGCGTCGCCCTCACCGGCCGCACCATCGGCCTCCCCCTCTTCGAATCCATCCAAGCCCTAGGCCCCACCCGCACCCAATCCCGCCTCCACACCGCCCTGACCCGCCTCGCCCCCTAGCCCAACATGGGCGCAAGGTGTTGCTGGGCCCATACCTCGGCCCAATCCCCAGCTCCATCTCAGATGGGCCCAGACCATGGCCCTGTTACCGCCCCTTTCTCAGGGCGATAACAGCCGGAGCCTGCGGCTCGGTTCCGCCCACGGGTTGAATCCGGGGTCCATTCCGCAGGCTTGGCCATTGTCCGGGGTTTGGCTTCCGCCCGGACCTTCGGCCGTCCCCCTCCGGTGCCGGCAATCGCCTGGGCCCACGGCTCGGTCTGCCCACGGATGGGCTCTCGGGTTCATTCCGGAGTGCCCGGCCTTTGGTTTCCGTCTGACCCCTCGGTCACCCCTTTTCCAGGGGCCGGAACAGCTGGAGCCGATCGCGCCCTGCGGAGCGGTCGAACCTCCCCGCAGCCTGGCGTGGCCGACCTGCGCGATGTCCGATTTGAACGCTCCCATTCACACCACTTGGCGGGGCGCCACCCTGGAGTCTGCGGCTCGGTTCTGCCCAGGCGATGGGCTCCGGGCATTCCGCAGGCTTGGCCGTTGTCCGAGCCTTGGCTTTCGGCCGTCCCTTCCGCAAGGGCCGGCAATAGCTGAAGCCTGCGGCTTGGCCGTGCCCGCGGGCCGGCCCTCGGGTTCATTCCGGAGGGCCCGGCCCTTGGTTTCCGTCTGGACCGCTCGTTCGCCCCTTTCCAGGGCCGGTAACAGGTGTCCGCGTACGGGTCCATGTGCAGAGTCAGGTACGGGTAAACGTGCAGAGGTGAGCGGCGTGTCCGCTGCCGTGAGCTAAGATCCGCGCATGTCCCGTTTTGAGGTGGCCACCCCGGTTCTCGCGCCGCCAGCGGTCGTCTTCGATGCGTCCTTATCGGTCGAGTTGCACACCTCTTCTATGCGCGGCTCGCGCGAGCAAGCAGTCGCCGGGGTCACTTCCGGACAACTTGCCCTGGGCGATCAAGTCACGTGGCGGGCCCGCCACTTCGGCTTCACCTGGCACCTGACCTCGACGATCAGCGCCTACATCCGGCCCTCGTACTTCGTCGACGAACAAGTAAGCGGCCCATTTCGGTATTGGCGCCACGCGCACACCTTCGAATCGACACACGACGGCGACACCGGCATCGAGGTGACCCTCATGAAAGACATCGTCGACTTCGCCGCCCCCGCTGGCCCATTGGGCGCCGTCGCAGAGGCTCTTGTCCTGCGGCGTTACATGACCAAGCTAATCCTGCTGCGTACCGCACACATCAGGGAGATGACGGAAACCGCCATGCGGTGACACCTCCTTGCCATCGGCGGGATCAGCGGTGGCCGCGCAAGTACGGGCTGTTCGATCAGCGCAAGCAGCAAAGGGCTCCACGGTGGCCTGGCCAGGCGGAATCACCGTCACGAGTAGCTCTGCACAAGAAGCAGTACGCCGACACCTTTCCCCGGGGCTGATAATCACCTGGGCCTGTGGTTCGGTCCTGTCCATGGGCTGAGCCCCCGGTCCATTCCGGCGGGCTCAGGTCGTGGTTTCCGTCTGTGCCCTCGACCGCCGCTTCCCGGGGATTCAGCGATAGCTCGGGGTTGGATCACCCCGGGTTGGTTGGAGGCTCCTGAACCTGGAAGGGTGAGGAGCTATGGCACCACCGAGGAAGTACAGCTCTGAACTGCGTGAACGTGCGGTTCGGATGGTCTTTGAGCTTCGTGAGCAGACGGGCGAGCGGACAGGCGCGATCGCCCGGGTCGCAGACAAGCTCGGGGTGCATCGGGAGGCGTTGCGGACGTGGATCCGGCAGGCCGAGGTCGATGACGGGCAGCGTCCGGGCCGGACGAC
>NZ_QMEY01000034.1 GCF_003315795.1 Spongiactinospora rosea | reverse complement strand
GGGCGGCGTCGGCGCCGTGGCGGTCGGCGTGGTCGGTGAGGTGGAGGGTGTCTTGGAGGTGGGCGGCGCCGGTGGCGGGGAGGAAGGGGACGGTGTCGTTGGTCTCTTGGGCGACGGTGGTGATGGCGGTGAGGCGTTCGTCGGTGGTCTGGGCGGAGGGTTCGCCGGTGGAGCCGCCGGTGGAGATGCCGTGGGAGCCTTGGCGGAGTTGCCAGCGGACCAGTTCGCGTAGTGAGTCGTGGTCGAGGGCGCCGTCGGTGGTGAACGGGGTGACCACCGGGGCGATGGACCCACGGATCGACGCGGGGTCGGAACGGAATCTCATGCCGGACTCACTCCTCCTTCCACTCCTCGTATTCGCGGCGGCGGCGCGGGCCGAGCGGGTAGAGACCGTCGATCGAGGCGCCGCCGTCCACCTGCTGATAGATGAAACGTTCCTCGCGTTCCTGGGCGGCGGCCTCCTGGGCGACCTCCGCGACCAGGGCGGGCGGGATGACGACCACGCCCTCGGCGTCGCCCACGAGCACGTCACCGGGCATCACCAACACCCCGCCGCAGGCCACCGGCACCTGTGACTCCAGTGGAACGTGCCGCCGCCCGAGCACGGAGGCGTGCGCTACCGCGTAGTAGGCGGGCATGTCCAGCCTGCCGAACGACGGGCTGTCCCGCAGGCCGCCGTCGGTGACCACGCCGGCCGCGCCCCTGCGCAGCGCACGCAGGGCGAGGATGTCGCCGAGCGTGCCCGCGCCATGGTCGCCCCGTGCCTCGATCACCAGCACCTCACCCGGCCGGATCTCCTCGATCGTGCGCTTCTGGGCGTTCATGCCCCCGCCGATCTTCTTGAACACGTCCTCGCGCAGCGGGACGTACCGCAGTGTGCGCGCCACGCCGACCATGCGCAGGTCCGGCCGGGCCGGGCGGACGCCCTCGATGAAGTGGTGGTCGATGCCGTGCGCGCGCAGCCGCGCCGACAGCGTCGCGGTGGACACCGTCCGCAGGGTGGCGGCCACGTCGTCGGGCAGCACCGGCGGCGGCGGGACGCTCCCGTACGCCAGGGCCCGGGTCTTCTCGTCCGCCTGGGGCTGCGCCCCGTACGACGGGATCGGGTCCTCCTCGGCGACGATCTTGTTGCTCAGCCGGCCCGCGTTCTCCAACTCGACCTCCACGACGTCGCCCGGCTCGACGACGGTCGAGCCCGCCGGGGTGCCGGCCAGGATGATGTCGCCCGGTTCCAGCGTCATCATCCGCGACAGGTCGGCGATCAGCAGGTCGAACGGGTAGAGCAGCTCGTCGGTACGGGCCTCCTGGACGATCTCGCCGTTGACGTACGTGCGCAGCAGCAGGTTCTCGGGGTCGGCGTCGGCGGCCCACACGATCGCGGGGCCGATCGGGGTGAAGCCGTCCTGGCCCTTGGCCCGCAGGTTGGAGCCCCCGTCGGTGTGCTTGAAGTCATAGACGCCGAAGTCGTTGGCCGCGGCGTAGCCCAGGACGTGGCCGAGCGCCTTCTCCCTGGACACCCGGTGCGCGCGCGTCCCGATGATGATCGCGATCTCGCCCTCGAAGGCCAGCAGCTCGCATCCGGCGGGCCGCACGACCGTGCGGCCGGACCACGACAGCGACGACGGCGGCTTGAGGAAGTAGGTGGGGTGGGGGGCCGGGAGACGTCCACGCTCGGCCGCGCGGCTGCGGTAGTTCAGGTGGACCGCGATGATTTTGGCTGGCGAGAGGCCCAGCGGGTGTTCCATCCCATCCCTTTCGGATCATATAGGACATCGTTGATGATACTTCTTGGGCCCCGGTCGGGCTATAGACAAAAATATCTGACTTCATACATGATTTCAGCTATGGGTCGGTGCGCGCCTCACGGGGAAGGGTCGCTCTTCGACTCCGAGGGCGGTGCGCCTTCGGGGTTTCCCTCCTGCCAAGGCGATCCCCCGGATGTGGCGTGCCACCCCGATGCGCTCCTTCGGTGTGGGGCGCGCGGCTGCGGGAACTCGGCGGGACGGAGTTCCCGGGGTCATCCCCGGGGGTGCGGATTCCAAGGCCACCCCCGGGGAACGCGGTCGCTCGGCAGCGGCCGGTGGGAGTGCGGTGACGGTCGGGGATGACTGCGGCGAGAAGGAGGCTGGCGGATGACGAATTTGCTGGTCGGCGGTGAGTGGACGGCGGCATCGGGCGGAGCGCGGTTTCAAACCGTGAACCCCGCGGACGGTACGGTCCTCGCGGAGTGCGCGGAGGCGGCGCCCGCCGACATCGACCGGGCGGTGGCGGCGGCCAGAGCGGCGCTGCACGACCCGGCGTGGGCCGATCTGCCGCCCGCGCGCCGGGCCCGATTACTGTGGAGGGTCGCCGACCTGGTCGAAGAGCACGCGGACGAGCTGGCCGAGCTGGAGACCCGGGACAACGGGCAGCCGCTGGGCGTGGCCAAGGACATCACGGTCGCCGGGACGGCCGAGCACTTCCGCTACTTCGCCGGTTGGTGTACCAAGATCCAGGGCGACGTGATCCCGGTCTCCTACCCGGACACCCTGCACTACACGAGACGCGAACCGGTCGGCGTGTGCGCGCTGATCACCCCATGGAACTTCCCGATGATGATCGCCGCCTGGAAGCTCGCGCCCGCGCTGGCCTGCGGCAACACGGTGATCATCAAGCCCGCCGAACAGACGCCGCTGAGCACGGTTGCGCTGGTGGAGCTGATGGAACGTGCCGGTTTCCCGCCCGGCGTGGTCAACCTGCTGACCGGAGGCCCCGCGGTCGGGGCCGGGCTCGCCGTGCACGAGGACGTGGACAAGGTGTCGTTCACCGGGTCCACCCGGGTCGGCCGTTCCCTCGTCTACGCGGGCGCGGGCAACATGAAGCGGCTCACCCTGGAACTGGGCGGCAAGGCGCCCAGCATCATCGCGGCCGACGCCGACATCGACGCCGCCGTGGCGGGCAACGTGATGGGCGCGCTGTTCAACAGCGGCCAGGTCTGCGCCGCCTACGCCCGCTTCTACGTCGATCGCAAGCGCGCCGACGAGTTCACCGCCAAGATGGCCGCCGCCGCGTCCCGGCTGCGCCTCGGCCCGGGGCTCGACCCGGAGTCCCAGCTCGGGCCGCTGATCACCGAGGAGCACCTGAACCGGGTCGACTCCTACGTGCGCGGCGCCCGCGCCGAGGGCGCCGAACTGGTGATCGGCGGGCAGCGCGCCGACGGGCCGCTGGCGGGCGGGTTCTTCTACGAGCCGACCGTCCTGGCAGGTGTAGGCGACGAAATGACGGTTGCGAAAGAAGAAGTCTTCGGCCCGGTCATCCCTGTGATCGCCTACGATGACCCAGAGGAGATGGTGGCGCGCGCCAACGCGTCGGAGTACGGCCTGGCCGCGTCGATCTGGACCAACGACCTGTCCACCGCGCACAAGCTGGCCGCGAGGATCCGGGCCGGCGCCGTATTCATCAATATGGGTCATGTACCCGACGCCGCGACGACCTGGGGCGGTTTCAAGGCCAGCGGCTGGGGGCGGGAGATGGGACCCTACGCCATTGACGCCTACACGGAGGTCAAAGGCGTCTGGACACACCTTGGAGGGGTGTGATGGGAGAACTCGTCCTCGCAGCGAAGATCACGCATGTGCCGTCGATCTGGCTGTCACTCCAGCCCGGCAAGCACTTCGGCATCCGCCGTCCGGCCGAACTCGCACTCAGCGAGGTCGGCCGGAGGGCCAGGGAGCGCGGCGCCGACACCTTCCTGATCGCCGACACCCACTGGATGAACAGCATCGGCTTCCATCTCAACGGCAAGGAGCGGCACAGCGGCTCCTACGCCAGCCATGAGCTGCCGCACTTCATCCACGACCTCGAATACGACTATCCGGGCAACCCGGAGCTGGCCGAGCTGGCCAGGCAGGAGATCGTCGCGGGCGGCCAGAAGGGGCTCGTGCACACCTACCGGGACCTCGGGCTGGAGTACGCGACCCTCGTGCCGATGTACTTCATGAACCCCGACTCCAACATCAGGGTGCTGCCGATCGGCTGCAACGTCTACTCCTCGATCGAGGAGAACCGGCGGATCGGCGAGGCGCTGATGCGGGCCATCCGGCACAGCGACAACAAGGTGGCCTTCCTGGCCAGCGGCTCGCTGTCGCACGCGTTCCCGGACAACGAGGTCGCTGAGTCGCTGCTGAACGACGTGAGCAGCGAGATCAACCGCAAGGTGGACATGGCGGTGCTCGACATGTGGACGACCGGCCGGGCGGCCGAGTTCATCGACATGCTGCCCGACTACAACCGGCGCTGCTCGGGCGAGGGCGCGATGGCCGACACGGCCATGCTCTTCGGCATGCTGGGCTGGCGCGACTACAAGGGCAGCGGCGAGCAGCTCTGCCCGTACTTCGGCTCGACCGGGACCGGGCAGGTGGTCGTCGACTTCGCCGTGCCCGGACACGATACGATGGCCAGTCGATAAGAAATCATATGTGAAATAACACAGGAGTACCTGGGGATGGCTGAGCGGCCGGTGTTGTCGTACAGAAGGTTCGAGCCGGGCCCGTCCGGCGACGGGCGCGTCACGGTCCTGCTGCACGGGTTCTGCTCGGACGGAGACGCCGACTGGGTGCGACCGGGCACGGCCGCGGCACTGGCCGCGGCCGGGCACACGGTGATCGTGCCCGACCTGCGCGGCCACGGGGCCAGCCCGGCCCCGGCCGCGCCCGCGGAGGCGCACGCCGACGCGCTGGCCCGCGACGTGCTCGCGGTGCTCGACCAGGCCGGAGCCCGGGAGTTCGACATCGTCGGCTACTCGCTGGGCGCGCGGCTGGCCTGGGAGGTCGTCCGGCAGGCCGCCGGACGCGCGGGCCGGGTGGTGCTCGGCGGGCTCAGCCCGGCCGAGCCGTTCACCGCGGTGGACCCGGCGGCGCTGCACCGCGCGGTGCGCACCGGCGAGCAGCCGGCCGACCCGTTCACCGGGATGATCGCCGGAATGGTCGCCGCCACCGGAGAGCGGGCCGCGGGCCTGGCCATGGTGGTGGAGGGGCTGCGCGAGACGCCGTTCGACCCGGCGACCTGGGCGGGCCGCACACCGCCCGTGCTGATCGCCGGGCGCGACGACATGATGGTCAG
Organism: Spongiactinospora rosea; assembly: GCF_003315795.1. Lineage (GTDB taxonomy): Bacteria > Actinomycetota > Actinomycetes > Streptosporangiales > Streptosporangiaceae > Spongiactinospora > Spongiactinospora rosea. The sequence goes on along the minus strand of NZ_QMEY01000034.1, from coordinate 74,745 downwards.
GGGAATCGAGCGTATCGTCGAGTCGACCGCGGGCGCGCAGCTCGTCATGGTCCCTGGAGGACACATCGAGGCCCTGACGGGAGCCGACTTCCGCGAGGCCGTCGTGAAGGTGCTCCAGCGATGAGCGAGGGGGGACGTGTGAGCACCACCAAGAGATCGGCCCCGGCCGGGAAGCAGACCAGGGCCAAGGGATCGAAGGCCGAGCTGAGCTACTCGCTGCTGCGCTCGCGCATTCTGGACGGCACGTACGGTCCCGGGTACCGGCTGGTCATCGACCAGCTGGCCAGGGAGACCGGCGTGAGCACCATCCCGCTGCGCGAGGCCGTGCGCCGGTTGCAGTCCGACGGCCTGGTCGAGGTCATCCGCAACATCGGCGCCCGGGTGGCCGCCTTCGACGCGGTGCAGGTCGAGCACACGCTCAACGTGCTGGCCCGGCTGGAGGGGTATGCGACCGCGATCTCCGCGCCGCTGATGAGCGCCGAGCAGATCCGCGAGTCGCGCGAGATCAACGTCAGGATGTTCGAGGCGCTGGAGGAGTTCGACCCGGCCTCCTTCACGGCGCTCAACCGGGAGTTCCACTTCTCGATCTACCGGCACTGCCCGGACGATCATCTCAACGCGCTGCTGGAGTCGGAGTGGGCGCGGCTCGACCACATGCGCCGGTCCACGTTCACGTACGTGCCGGGGCGCGCCCGTCGTTCCGTCGAGGAACACGACCACCTGCTCGAACTCATCGAGACCCGCGCGGCGGCGGCCGAGGTCGAGGAGGCGGCCCGGATGCACAAGGTCGCCACGGCGGCGGCCCTGCACAGCGCCCACGTCGGCAGCCCGCGCTGACCGATCGGGTGCGGGCCCGCACGGGCCCGCACCCGCGCTATCCGAGGCGGGCGAACCAGGTGGCGATCGACCGTTTGTAGCCTTCGGGCATCGGCAAGCCGGGTACCTCGTCCTCGGTGAACAGGCCCGCCTGCTTGTGCTCATGGCTGATGACCGGGGGCGCGTCGGTGTCCACGGTGGCGCCGTAGGTCACGATGAAGACGTCGGCGCCGTCGCGGATGTGGTACAGCCACGAGTCCAGGATCGGCCCCGCCACGGCGTCCCAGCCGACCTCTTCCTTGATCTCCTGGACCAGCCGCTCCGGCGGGTCCTCGCCCAGCTCCAGCCGTCCGCCGGGCAGTTCCCATTCGTCCCGTTCGTTCTTCAACAACAGCACGCGACCGGCGCGGACGATCACGCCTTTGATCGAGACCGGGAACCTGTACGACGGGTGGCTCATCTCGTTGACCGAATCCTCGCGGCGACATGTGCCTGAAACCTAACAGCGGCACGGGTCATTTGATCCGGCGCAGGTTCACGACCACCCAACTGTCGCCGCTCTCGTAGCCGAACAGCCCCTGCTGGCGGTAGTCGAGCACCGCCACGGGCATGGTGACCGACTCGCGCTTGAGCTTGCTTCCCGGCCTGGGCTTGACCTTGACCGGCCGGATGCCGAGGTCCCCCGCCCGCCCAGTGGACAGGTCGTACAGCACCTGTCCCCGCAACCGCCCCTTGTCGGCGGACTGAAGGAGCGTGACGAAACGGTCGAGTTCCACCCCGTTGGAATCGATCCTGCCGGGCAGGGGGCGTTCTGTGCCGTCGTCGCGGCGGAACGCCGAGCGGTCCAGAACGCACCAGGTGGCGGCGCAGAAGGCTCCCTTCGGGGCGGTTGCCCGCCCGAGCCGGCGCCGGGTTTCGAGGTTGACCAGGGTGCTGAAGGCCACGATGCTGCTCCGCTTGAGAGCGTCGGGGCGCGGGACGCCCGCCCAGGGCCAGACGAGCAGGGTGTAGTGCGCCATCGCGCCCGGTACCGGCTTCGGGCGTCCGCCGGTGAGCGGTACCTCGTAGACGCCGGACCCGCCCCACGGCGACCACACGGCCTTGTCGCCGACGATCTCCATGTCGATCCCGCCGTAGTGCGGAACGGTCCCGAACGTGGCGACCTTCCGCTGCGCGCCCCCGGAGGCCGGGGCGGTCCAGATGTCCACCACGGGGCGGCTCTCCACCTTTCGCGCCGTCCACCAGGCCAGCCGCCCGCCGCCCGCCGAGATCACGCTGGCGGTGACGGTCGTGCGCGGGGGCGGGGTGACGGCGACGAGCCGCTTGGCGGTGCGCGAGCCGATGTCGTACGCCCACAGGCCGTCCATCTTGTCGGCGTGGCCGTCCTTCAGGGTCCTGGCCAGGATCGTCCGGTCGTCCAGGAACGCCTCGGGCCGGAACGCCCTGCCGTTGGGCAGGGTGGCGGGAATGCTGTGCACGGCGTCCGGCCACACCTTCTCGATCGGCGGGAAGACCTTGTCCGGCGCCGAGGTCGCGGTGGGCGTGACGGCCGGTACCGGGCGCTCGGCGATCTCCGGGTCGCGCGGGGCCACGCCGTTGACGGCGTACGTGCCGCCCGCCGTCAGTACGACGACGGCCGCCGCCGCGTACAGCGCCGTACCCCGCCTGCGCCGCCGCCGATACCCGTCCTCGACCCGCCCGCGCAGATCCCCGACCGGCCGCGGGGCGTACCGCGCGGCCTGCTCGAACTCGGCGGCCAGCGACTTCTCCAGTTCCGTGGTCATGCGAGATGTCCCTTCTCGACGAGGGCGGGCAGGTCGTCGCGGAGCTTGCCGAGCGCGCGGAACGCCTGACTGCGCACGGTCCCCTGCGAGATCCCCAGCACCCCGGCGATCTCGGCGTCCGTCAGCTGCTCGTAGTAGCGCAACACCAGCACCGCCCGCTGACGCCGGGGCAGCCTCGCCAGCACGTCCCAGACGGGCGAGCCCTCATACGGGACGTCCACATGAATCTGGTCCGGCGGGGCCGCCGTGACATGCTCCCGCCTGCGCCTGCGCCAGGCATTGATGTGCAGCCGCGTCATCGTGGTCCGGACATAACTCTCCGGATCGCTCTTCCGCCGCACCCGCTCCCACGCCCCGCGCAACCGGACGAGAGCGTCCTGCACGAGATCGGCCGCATCGTGCGGATTGCCCGTCAGCAGGTATCCGAAGCGGAGTAACGCATCAGCCCGTTCGGCAAGGAACTGCTCAAACAGCGCATCATCCTGCAAGTCCGCACCTTCCTCCATCCATCCCGACTACGACGGACAGAGGACACGGGACGTTGCACGAACCACCGTATTTCCCAGGGGACCGTGGGTCCCCTGGGGTGAAGGGAGGGATCAGCGAAGGTCGTCGAACTCGCCGTCTTTGATGCCACCAGCGAATGCGGCCCACTCGGCGGGGGTGAAGGTGAGTACGGGGCCTTGGGGGTCCTTGGAATCTCTGACGAGGAACAGGCGGCCGGCTTGGGCAGCGGTCTGATCTGGGGCTACGGTGGCGACCTCGACGCAGTCGGAGCCATTGCCGCTGCGGCTGCTCTTGCGCCACTGGATGTCGGTCAGGTCCATTTCGGATACCCGGGCTTTCTCTGTGGGGGGATCGGCCGTGTCGTGATCAGCGACGGGCGATGCGCGAGATCAGGGCCGTCGATGCGTCGAGGTCCAGGGCCGCGCGGCTCAGGTGGTCGAAAGCCATTGTGTACCGGTATATCTCGGCATCGCTCTCGATGTACAGGCTACTCATCATGGTCTCGACGTACACCACCTGCGGGTCGTACCGCTCCTGGAACTCAAGGATGGAGAAGGGACCGGCCGTGGACGGGTGCGCTCCCTTGGTGAGTGGGAGCACCTGCAAGGTGACGGTATCGAGCCGGGCGAGTTCAAGAAGCCGGTCGTTCTGGGCGGCCATGATCGCCGGCGAGCCGACCGTGTGAGCGAGCACCGCCTCATCGATGATCACCCACAGCTTGAGCGGGTCGTCCTGCCGGTGCAGGAGCCGCTGCCGCGTCATCCGGACATCGACCCGCCGGTCGATCTCGTTCGGGGCCAGCATGCCCATGTGGGCCGATCGTATGATCTCGCGTGCGTAGTCCTCGGTCTGGAGCAGGCCGTGCAGGATGATCGGGTTGAAGGCGCGGATGGAAGCGGTTTCGGCCTCCAGCTCGATGTACGTCGCGTAGTCGGTGGGCAGCGAGTCGGCGTACGCGTCCCACCAGCCCCGGCGGCGTGCCGTACGGGCGAGCACGTAGAGGGCTTCGCGCCGGTCGGCGGGCATGTCGTACAGGTCGAGCATCCGGGTGAGATCGGGAATCGTGATGCCGGTGCGCGCGGTCTCGATGCGGGAGACCTTGGCGATCGACCAGCCCAGCCGCTCGGCGGTCTCCTCAATGGTCCACGCGCTGCGTTCGCGAAGTCGCCGCAGCTCGCCCGCCAGTCGTCGGCGGCGCACCGAGGGGCCACGCGCAGGCGTCATGGGGAGTCTCCGTAGGTCGGCTGGTGATCAGGGGTACGGCGGGGAGCTTACTCGGATCCACTTCCGTGAGAAGGCAGATGCAAATTTACAGATCTGCTTGCGCATCCGAAGGTCATGGTTGACCATCATAACGAGTAGCGGGCTCGACACGGGCCGTAGTCGTGACATTGGCGTGCGGAGGGTGCGGTGAGCGACGACAACGCGTCACGGGAGGAATCGGAGTTCGTTGCGCTGACGCGGCTGGCGTGGCGGCTGCGGTGGCTGGGCCGAGCGGTATGTGTCGAGTTACCGGCCGACGATCAGCCGTGTGTGCGCCTTTCGCGCGGCTGCGGGACAGAAGTCCGGATCGTCGTGGCGGCCCGGGTCGGCAGGCCCACGTTCAGGTGGGGACGAGGCACGACGCAGTGGGTGGATCTCGGCGATCCGGCCGCGGCGGCGACGATCCACAGGGCGGTGCGTTAGATGGCCGGCGCGACGGCGATGCGGATTCCGGGAACGGCGGAGGCGATCGGGGTCGTCCGGGAGTGGGCCGCCCTGGTCATGCTGGCGGACGGCTGCAAGTACGTGGACTCCGCCGTTCTGGTCATCAGCGAGCTGGTGGGAAATGCGATCAAGCACACCCGCTCGCAGCGCGACGGGGGGCGCGTGGTGGTGCGGCTCACCTACCCGGCGGCCGATGTGGTGCGGGTCGATGTCATCGACGACGGCGCGACGACGGTACCCCGGCCGCGCTACCCCGACTGGGACATGGAATCCGGGCGCGGCCTGTGGATGGTGGAACAGGTGGCGCTGGCCTGGGGGCAGCGGGCGCTGCCGGGAGGGCGGCGGGCGGTATGGGCCGACGTGGCCGTGACCTTCTGCGCGGCATGAGGCGGCGATGGCCCCGGGCGGGCCGGAGGGGAGGCGAGATGGTCGCGGGGCTTGAGGTGGAGGCGTCGGGGCTGGACGCGGCGTGGGTGCGGGTGCGGGACTCGGCCGACCTGACCAGCGGCGGGGTGCTGGTGTCGCGGCAGGGGTTCAGCGCGTTCGTGGCCGGGGCGCTGGCGGGGGAGGTGCGGCCGGTGGAACGGCAGGGCCTGGCGCTGGTGGAGGTCGGTGACCTGGCGGAGCGGTCGCGGTGGCTGGTGACCACGTACGAGTCGTGGATGGCCTTCCTGGTCCGGGCTCAGCGGGGTGACTTCGACGAGTTCGCGCTGCCGCGGCGGATGTGACCGAGAGCTTCGCAGGGAGGTGGTCGATACGAGATAGCGACAGGTAGCGGAGCGAAGCAGGGCGGGCCCTCTCCGGCCGGGTGATGCCGGGAGGGCCCGTTCCGCCGGTGCTAGGCGGTGGGGGACATGTACTTTTGCGCCCATTGGGCGAAGGGGGTGAGGGGGATGCCGAGGGCCTTGGCGTACTCCGGGCGGGCGGGCTGGCCCGCCTCGTTCAGCCAGTCGAGGGTGGCGCCCATGGGGGGCATTCCACCAGCGAGGGCCTCTTCCTGGGTCATTTCCGGCGCGGACACGGGAGTGCCCAGGGCTTGGGACAGGACCTCGGCGATCTCCTTCATTGACAGATGGTCGCCGGCCAGCTCCAGTTCGACCTGGTGGAATCGCTCCGGTTCGGCGATGGCCCTGGCGGCGGCCTCGCCGATGTCGGCCACGGCGATGAGGGACAGGCGGGTCTCGGGCTTCAGCGCGGTCACCAGGCCGCCCTCGATGCCGTGGGGGAACAGGTACGCCATGGAGGGCAGGAAGTTCTCCATGAAGAAGCCGGGCTTGAGGATGGTCCAGTGTGGGAAGCCCGCCGTGCGGAGCCGGTCCTGGATGGCGCTCTTGGCTTCCATAGTGGGGGCCAGAGCCGCCCAGCGGCCTTCGGCCCAGCCCGGGGTCTCGGTGTGCTGACCCGCGCCGGAGACGGAGGTGTGCACGAACCGCGGCACCCCGGCGGCCCGGGCGGCCTCGATGAGGTTGACGCCCTGGGTGACCTCGCCCGCGAAGTCGAAGCCCTGCTCCGTGAGGCCGGGCATCTGCACGGAGAAGACGGCACGCACGCCCTCGGCGGCCCGGACGATGGAGTCGCGGTCGAGCAGGTCGCCGGTGACCAGTTCGGCGCCGAGTGCCCGGACGGCCTGGGCGCGGTCGGTGGCCGGGTCACGTACCAAGGCACGCACGGGGACGCCCGCCGCGCGCAGAGCGCGGGCGGTGGCTCCGCCCTGCCTGCCGGTGGCTCCGGTGACCAGGACGGGCGCGGATGCTGTGGACATACGGTTTCCCCCAAAGCGCTCACGGAAAAACGGCGGGGCCCGCCGTTTTCTGCTTGGTACAATACGGCGGGGCCCGCCACTTAGCAAGCGACCGGAGGTGACGCCATGTCAGAGGGGCTGCGTTCCGACGCCAGGCGCAACTACACGCGCATCCTCGCCGTGGCCGAGGAGGAGGTCGCCGCCCACGGCGCAGGCGCGTCCCTGGAACAGATCGCCCGCATCGCGGGCGTCGGCTCGGCGACCGTCCGGCGGCACTTCCCCACCCGCCGCGCCCTGCTGGAGGCGGTCTCCCGGAAACGGATCGACGCCCTGTGCGCCCGCGCCCGCGAACTGACCGGCACGGGCGACGGCCGCGAAGCGCTCATGGCATGGCTGAGCGAGGTCGTCGCCTACTGCGTCTCCGCCCGGGGGCTTGCCGCCGCGCTCTCCTACGACGGCACCGAGGCCGACCCGGTACACGAGAACGCCTGCTCAGCCGCCTTGGAAGAGGCGGCGGCCCCCCTGCTGCGCCACGCCGTACAGGACGGCGCCGTGGCACCGGACATCACCGTCGCGGACCTGATCACCCTCATCGTGGGCATCGCCATGGCCACCGAACACCACCCCACCCCGGCCGCCCACGCGGCCCGCCTCTTCCACCTCGCCACGACCGGCCTGACCCCCCAAAGCCGGACAGGCACCCGGGCCGGGGCCTAGAGTGGGACCCACTAAGGCAGGGGAGTCGTCCGCGAGGGCCGCTCCCCACCGCCTTTTCCGGGGCCGTTCAGCCCCGTACGTCAGGTGAGGAGTTGGCCGCCGTCCACCTGGATGGTGGCGCCGGTGATGTGGCCGGCGGCGGGGGAGGCGAGGAAGACGACCAAGGGGGTGAGGTCGGCGGGGGTGGCGATCTTGCGGAGGGGGATGCGGGACTCCCAGGCCTGGCGGGCCTCGGGGATGTCCATCAGGCCCGCGGTCATGGGGGTGTAGACGGGGCCGGGGGCGACGCCGTTGACGAGGATGCCGCTCGGGGCGAGTTCGAGGGCCGCAGTGCGGGTGAGGGCGTCGACGCCGGCCTTGGTGGCCTCGTAGTGGCCGAGGCCCGCGGTGGGCTGGCGGGCGCCGATGGAGCTGATGTTGACGACGCGGCCCGCGATGCCGGCCTCGATCATCCGCTTGGCCACCGCCTTGGTGACGTTGAAGGTGCCGCGCAGGTTGACCGACACCACGCGGTCGAAGATCTCGTGCGGCAGGTCGATCAGCGGGCCGCCGCCGGCGACCACGCCGGCGTTGTTGACCAGTACCTCCACCGGCCCGAGCCGGTCGGTGACGGTGTCCAGCGCGGCCTCGACGGAGGCGGGGTCGCTGACGTCCAGCCGTACGGCCAGCGCGCCGAACGTCGCCGCCGCCTTCTCCGCCTCCTCCATCGCGACGTCGGCCACCACCACCCGTTCGCCGTCCGCGGCGAACGCCTCCGCGACGGCCCTGCCGATTCCGCTCGCCGCGCCCGTGACCAGTACGACCCTGCCGCTCACTTCGCCTCCGCCACCAGGACCCGCGGGGAACCCGCGAGGATCAGCGTCTCCACCGGTTCCCAGCCCGCCTCGCGCAGCCACCCGGCGACCTCCTCCGTCGAGTAGACGACCGTCCCGTCGATCACCAAGTACTCGCCCGCGTGCAGGGCGTCAAGGGCGCGCTGCAAGGGGTCGTCGTCGAGGAAGAAGTCGAGCAGCAGCAGCCGGGCGCCGGGGGCGGCGGCCTGCCGGGCGCGTGCCGCGATGCGCTGGTTGTCCCCGGCGGTGAACCGGTGGACGACGTGTTCGAGCAGGACGAGGTCGAAGCCGCCGGGCACCGGCCCTTCGAGCAGGTCGCCGGTGACCACCTCGGCGCGTTCGCCGGCCTCGGCCAGCGACTTGCCCGCGTACTCGGCCAGGTCGCCGCCGGACAGGAACGTGCCGTGCAGGCCGGGGGCCGAGCGCAGCGCCTGGGCGAGGAACGCGCCGGACAGGCCGCCGAAGTCGAGGGCCCTGGTGTGCCGGGTGAAGTCGTAGTTCTTGGCCAGCATCTTGGCGTGCAGCGCGTTGTAGGTCATCACGCCGGACAGGAAGGTGCTCATCCGGTCGCCGGACAGGTCGAGCGGCACGGGGGCGTCGGTGCGGGCGGTCTGCCCGAAGCGCAGCCAGTGCGGGTAGCTGATCTGGTCCAGGAACGCCAGCCAGGGCCGCAGGTCCACGTCCTCGCCGGTGCCCGCGAGGTGGCGGGCGGTGGCGGCGGTGTTGGCGTACCGGCCGTCGTCGCGGGTGAGCAGGTCCAGGGAGGTCATCGCGTCGGCCAGGATGCGGGTGGTCCGCGGCGGCAGCCCGATGCGCTCGGCGACCTCGGCCGCCGTGGCGGGGCCCTCGGCCAGCGCGGCGAACAGGCCGGTCTCGGCCGCCACGAAGAGCTGCTTGGCGGCCATGTAACCGGTGGCCACAGCGGCGATCTTGTCGATCCCGGCGGACGCCGCCGGCGTCACGGGCTCTGGTTGTGGTGGCATCTCATGGACTCCCTGGACATGCCCGGCACTGGAAAATATTTGGAATGCTATACGATTTTTGCTGATCCGTCAGCGGCACGCGGGCATCCATCGCCGGGCCGCTCGTCACCACCGGAGGTGGGCTGTGGAAGTCGCAGGACAGGTGCCCCGTCGCAGGCTCGGCGCGGCTGGGCCGGAGGTCCCGGTGTTCGGCCTCGGTTCCTGGAACACGTGGGACCGGATGGAGGCCGGGGCGGCGGTCGAGCTGGTCCGGGCGGCCGTCGATCGCGGGGTGAACCTGTTCGACGTGGCCCACTACAACTTCGGCCCGCACGCCGAGAACGCGCGGACCGACGTGATCTTCGGCCGGGTGACCGCCGAGGCCGGGCTGCGCCGCGAGGACTACCTGCTGTGCGGCAAGCTCTGGCTGTGGGACTACCCGGCGTCCTCGCTGAGCGACCCGCTCAAGGTCGCCCTGGAGCGGGTCGGCACCGACCGGGCCGACATGGTGGTGGCCGGGGACTTCTTCGGCGAGCTGGACGTCCGGCGGGTGGTCGCGGACGTGGCCGAGATGGTCGCGGCCGGCCTGTTCGCCTCGTGGGGGGTGAACAACTGGTCGGCCGCCGACCTGCGCCTGGCCATCGGCTTCGCCCGCGCGGAGGGGCTGGTGCCGCCGTCGTTCGCGCAGCTCAAGTACAGCGTGGCGCGGCGCTCGGTGCCGGAGGGCGAGCCGTACGGCGGGCTGTTCGCCGACGGGCTCGGCCTTCAGGCGTCCGACGTGCTGGAGGGCGGCATCCTGGCCGGGAAGCTGAACCCCGAACGCAAGATCGGCGCCGACCCGGGCGGGATCAGGGAGCGCATCCGCGACTCCTTCCCCGCCCTCAAGCGGGTCGCCGACGGCTTCGGCGCCACCCCGGCGCAGGTCGCCGTCGCCTACACCCTGACCCACCCGGCGACCGCGAGCGTGCTGGTCGGGGTGAGCCGCCGGGAGCAGTTCGACGACAACCTGGGCGCGCTGGACCTGCTCGCCCGGCACGGTGACGAACTTCGCGCCGCCGTCGCGGACCTGTGGGCCGACCGCGACGTGGTCGCGCCCGATGCCTCCTGGGGCACCGAGTAAGCCCGATAACTCACAGCTCATGGACGACGCGCCCGTCCACCATGGTCATGGAGACCGTCACCTGCGGTATCGCCGCGGGGTCGGTCTCCGCCAGGTCGGTCTCAAGGACGCACAGATCGGCGACCTTGCCCGCCTCCAGCGAGCCCTTCCAGGAGTCGGCCCCGTCCTGCCAGGCGGGCGTCATCGTGTAGGCGCGGATCGCCTGGGCGAGAGTCAGGCGCTGCTCGGGGCGGGTGAGGGCGGCGGCCATGCCGTACCGCCAGTCCGGGGTCAGCACCGGTGAGTCGGAGCTGAGGCACAGCGGCACCCCGGCGCTCAGCGCGTCGCAGACCGGCCAGGCGTGCCGCATCGCCTCCTCGCCCACCGCGCCGCGCATCATCGCCCCCGCCGTCGCCACCAGCCCCGGCTGGGTGTTCAGGCCGATCCGGGCCGCGGCCATCTTGGCCAGGGTCTCGGGGTGGATCAGGTCGCCGTGGATGATGTAGTGCCGATCCCCGCCGCCACCGCTCGCGGCCAAGGCGTTCACCACGGTCCTGGTCGTCCTGCTGCCGGTGGCGTGCACGCCGATCTGGTGCCCGGCCGCCCGCGCCGCGCCGATCATGGCGATCAGCGCCGCCTCGCGCTCCTCCTCGTCGGCGCCCTCCACCAGCAGCGAGCCGTGCCCGCCGGTGGTGTACGGCTCGTCGTTCCAGGCCGTGCCCATCGGCGGGATGCCGTCGGCGAAGATCTTCACCCCGGCGACGTGGAACCAGCCGGGGATGTCGCCGGGCGGGGTGAAGCCGTCGAGCCCGGCCAGGAAGCCGGGCAGCGAGCTGGCCCCGTCCAGCTCGCCGAACAACATCAGCGCGGTGACTCTCGCGTTGAGTCTGCCCTCGGCGGCGAGATCGGCGTACTCTCGCAGGACGGCGGAGCCGAAGCACCCGCTCGGGCCGTCGTCCTCACCGGGCCCGAGGCCGGGTTCGGTGTAGCTGGTGATGCCGAGCGGGGCGAGGAGCTGGGTGGCGCGCAGGATCGCGGCCCGCCGTTGGGCGGAGGTCTCCAGCCGGACGCGCTTCTTGGGCGGTTCGGCGGCGGGGGGCGCGGCCATTTGGTCCATCAGCAGCTCGGGCCACATCTGGCCGAGCCACGTACCGTGCAGATGGGAGTCGTTGATGCCGGGGAGCACCGACCTCCCGGCGAGCCGTACGACCCGTGTACGCGGGCCGACGAGGCAGGCGACCTCCTCATCGGTACCCACCCTGGAGATCCTTCCGGCGGTGATCGCGATCGCCTCGGCGACGCGGTCGCCGGCGTCCACGGTATGCACGGTGCCGCCGGTCATGACAAGATCCGCCGAGTCGAGGTCGGCCCAGGAACCCATTCGTGACATCTTGGCCTCCACTCTGGACACCCCCGTTTACCTACGCATAACGTACATGGAATCAGATACGATTTGTGCCTGAACAAAAGGCACCGGGCAGCCGGAGGTGACGATGCCCCTGCACCCCCAGGCACGGCGCATCATCGATCGGATTCCTCTCGCCCCAGTCACAGACGGTCCCGCCGCGCAGCCCGATGTGGCCGCGATGCGGGAGGAGTTCCGCAGGGCCTGGCCCATCCCCGACGATCTGCCACCGGTCGGGCACGTCACCGAGAAGGTCGCCCCGGGCCCCGCGGGTGACATCCCCGTACGCGTGTACACCCCCGAGGGCCCCGGCCCGTTCCCCGCGCTGGTCTGGTACCACGGGGGCGGCTGGACGATCGGCTCCATCGACGAGAACGAGTACGCCTGCCGCACGATCTGCGCGGGCGCCGGGGCCGTGGTCGTCTCCGCCGACTACCGGCTCGCCCCGGAGAACCCGTTCCCGGCCGCCGCCGACGACTGCTACGCCGTCTTCCGGTGGGTCCACGACAGCGCCGGCGACATCGGTGTGGACCCCGCACGGATCGCGGTCGGCGGGGAGAGCGCGGGCGGCAACCTCGCCGCGGTGACCGCGCTGCGCGCCCGCGACCAGGACGGTCCCGCCATCGCCCTGCAACTGCTGATCTCCCCGGTGCTCGGCCACCCCGACGACGGCCGCGCCTCCTACCGCGACTTCGCCGACGGCTACTTCCTCACCAAGTCCTCGATGGACTGGTTCTTCACGACCTACCCCAAGGCCCCCAGCGACCTCGACGACCCCTACCTGCTGCCGCTGCGCGCCACCGACCTGTCGGGTCTGCCGCCCGCGCTGGTCCTGGGCGCCGAGTACGACGTGCTGCGCGACGAGGGCGAGGACTACGCCCGCGCGCTGCGCGAGGCGGGCGGCCAGGCCGAGGCGGTCCGGATGCCCGGCCTGATCCACGGCTTCTTCGGGCTGCTGTCCACCGAGCTGTCCCCGGCCGCCGACGCCCACGCGCGGGCGATCGAGGCGCTGCGGTCCGCTTTCGCCAGGAGTGTTTGATGTCCGAACAAATCCTCGATGTGCGTGACATAAGTGTCGCCAGGGGCGATGTCCCAGTCGTGTACGACGTCACGCTCGGGGTCCAGCCGGAGGCCGTCACCGTCCTGCTGGGCGCGAACGGCGCGGGCAAGACCACCCTCCTGGACGGCATCGCCGGGCTGGCGAAGACCACCTCGGGAACGATCGGCCTGGGCGGCCAGGCCATCGCCGGGCTGCCCACCTACCGCAGGGCGCACGCCGGGCTCGGCTACGCCGAACAGGCCCGCACGGTCTTCAAGTCCCTCACCGTCGAGCAGAACCTGCTGGTGGCCAGGACCGGCAACGGCGACCTCGGCACCGCCTACCGGCTCTTCCCCGAGCTGGAACGGCGGCGCGCGCTGGGCGCCGGGCACCTGTCCGGCGGCGAGCAGCAGATGCTGGTCCTGGCCCGCGCGCTGCTCGGCGAGCCCAAGGTGCTCCTCATCGACGAGATGTCGCTCGGCCTCGCGCCCGTGGTGGTCCGCCGGCTGATGGGCGCGGTGCGGGAGCTGACCTCTCTCGGCATCGCGGTCCTGCTGGTCGAGCAGTTCGCGCACCTGGCGCTGGAGATCGGCAGCCGGGCGTACGTGCTGCGCAAGGGCCGCGTGGTCTTCGAGGGCCCGTGCGCCGACCTGGCGGGCGACGACGACCTGCTCAAGGAGTACTACTTCGGCACCGCCGAAGATTCCCCCCAAGATGACGACACCGCCGAGAAGGTCGCGGCGGAAGGCGAGGCCCGGTGAACGTCAGCGAGCTTCGTCCCTGGGGGATCGGGCTGCTCCTCGCCCTGGCGGCGTGCGTCGCGCTGCCCCTGGCGCTCCCGCCGTACTGGATCTACCTCGCCATCGCCGCCATGGTCAGCTCCGTGCTGATGCAGAGCTTCGGCGTCATCGTGGGCCGGGCCGGGGTGATGTCCCTGTGTCAGATGTCCTTCGCGGCGATCGGCGCGTGGGTCGTCCTCTGGCTCAACCTCCGGGACGCCCCCGGCGGCTTCCTGCTCTGGCTGGTGCTCGGCGGCCTGGCCGCGGTGCCCGTCGGGGTGGCGATCGGGCTGCCCGCGCTGCGCATCCGCGGGGTCAACCTCGCGGTCGTCACGCTCGGCTTCGGCGTCTCCACCGACATCGTGCTGAACGCCAACCAGTTCCCCGGCACCAGCGAGTTCAAGAGCCTGCAACGCCCGGCGCTGTTCGAGAGCGACCAAGGCTACTTCGTGCTGACCGTGATCGTCTTCGTGCTCATCGCGATCGGGCTCGGCCTGTTCAACCGGACCAGGCTCGGCCGCTCCTGGACCGAGCTGCGGCACTCCGAGCAGGCCGCCGCCGCGCACGGCATCTCCGTCGCGCGCAGCAAGCTCGCCGCGTTCGCGATCAGCGCGTTCGTCGCGGGCATCGCGGGCGGGCTGATGGTCGGGCAGATCAGCTCGGTCGTGTCCAGCAACTTCGCGATGATGCAGTCGGTGGCGATGTTCGCGGTGGCGGTCCTGATCGGGCCGCACCACCCCGAGGGCGCCATCATGGGCGGCATCTTCGGCGCGGTGATGGCCACGCTGCTGGACACCATCGGATTGCCCCAGGACGTCGGCGGCATCCTGTTCGGCGTGGCGGCGATCTTCGCGCTGCGCAGCGGGTTCAGCCAGACCGACTTCACCAGGATGAGGAAGCGGGAGAAGGACGCGCGGGCGCTGCTGGCCCGCGAACGCCCTCCCGTACCGGACCTGCCACCGCCACCGCCCCCCACCGGGGACGGGCGCGGCGACCGCCTGGCCGTACGCGGGCTGACCGTCCGCTTCGGCGAGGTCGTCGCCCTTTCCGGCGTGGACCTCACCGTGCCCGAGCGCGGCGTCGTCGGGCTGATCGGCCCCAACGGCGCGGGCAAGTCCACGCTCATCTCCGCAGTCACCGGCTTCCTGGCCGGTTACCAGGGCACGGTGGAACTGGACGGCAAGGCCATCGACCGCTACAGCCCGAGCGTCCGGGCCCGCCACGGACTGCGGCGCACCTTCCAGACCACGGCCATCGCGCCCGAGCTGACGCAGTACGAGTACCTGATGATCAGCGCGGGCCGGAGCCTCGGCCGCGGCGAGGCCGAGGCGCTGCTGAAGTTCTTCGGCTGCCCGCCCGGCGACGTGCCGGTCTCCATCATCGACGCGGGCACCCGCCGGCTGCTCGACGTGGCCGCGGCCATCGCCGCCCGGCCGCGGGTGGCGCTGCTCGACGAGCCGGCCGCCGGGCAGTCGCTGGACGAGTCCATGGAGTTCGGCCGCAGGCTCGCCGAGGTGCCCGAGCGGTTCGGGGTGTCGGTCCTGCTGGTGGAACACGACATGCAACTCGTCAGGGCCGCCTGCGAGCAGGTGACCGTACTCGACTTCGGGCACGTCATCGCGTCCGGCCCGACGCACGACGTGCTGGAGAACCCGGCCGTCAGGGACGCCTACCTCGGTACGGCGGACGTCCCGCTCCTTGATACCGCACCTGTCCAGCCCTAGATATTTTCAGCCATAGGAAGTGGCAGCATGAAGCACGCACGCCTGGTCGGTTTGGTCGCATCGCTGGTATTAGGAGTGACCGCCTGCTCCGGCGGGAACTCGGCCTCCGACACGATCAAGGTGGGGTCGATCAACGGCATGACCGGCCTTTTCCAGACACCGGAGGTCGCCCCCGCGGTCAAGGCCGTGTTCGAGGAGGTCAACGCGGCCGGTGGGATCAACGGGCGCAAGCTCGAACTGATCAGCAAGGACGACGCGATGAACCCGCAGCGGTCCACCGAGGCCGCCCGCGCCCTGATCGACTCCGAGGGCGTCGTGGCGCTCGTCGGCTCCTCCAGCGCCGTGGACTGCGGGCTCAACCGGACCATGTACACCCGGAGCAACATTGTCTCCATCCCCGCGGTGGGCGTCGACCCGGCCTGCTTCACCAGCCCCAACATCGCGCCGGTCAACCCCGGCCCGTTCAAGCTGCTGACCGCGCTGCTCTACTACGCCTCCGAGACGCAGAAGCACGACAAGGTCTGCCTGGCCTTCACCGTCCTGCCGGGCAGCGGCGGCGGCATCGACGCCGCGATCAAGGAGTGGTCCGACCTCACCGGTAAGTCCCTCGCCGTCAAGGACACCTCGGTCGGGCAGGGCGACCCCACCCCCTACCTGGTCAAGCTCAAGGCGGGCGGCTGCCAGGCGGTCATCTACAACGCTCAGGTCGGGCCGTGGTTCGCGCAGGCCAAGACGCAGGGCATGACCGACGTGGACTTCATCATGATGGCCAACAGCTACACCGACGCCAACGCCAAGCTCATCCCCGAGGGATTGAAGGCGTACGTCGGCACCGAGTGGCAGCCCTACACCGACGAGACGCTGCCCGGCAATGACCGCTGGTCGCAGGTCGTCACTAAGAACAAGATCCAGAAGACCGCGTTCAGCCAGGGCGCGGTGATGGCCGCGGACGTCTTCGTCCAGGTGCTCAAGGGCATCAAGGGCGAGATCAACCGCGAGTCGGTGACCAAGGCGTTCAAGTCCATGCAGCCGATCGACTACCCGCTGGTGGGCACGCCGTGGGTGTTCGGCCCCGGGCAGGCGCACAACCCGATCGAGGGCAGCCGGTTCGTCAAGGCCGAGGGCGGCGCCTGGAAGGTGCTCCCCGAGGGCTTCATCGTCCCCGGCAAGAACTAGCCCTCGGCACCTACCTGCACCTCGGGAAGGGGGCGCGCACATGGTCGGATCAGTGGTCGCGGGCCTGACCAGCGGCGGCGTATACGCGCTGCTCGGGCTCTCCATCGTGCTGACCTATCGGCTGGCGGCGGTGGTCAACTTCGCCATGGCCGTGGTCGGGGCGATGGGGGCGTTCGTGATGGCCTCGCTCACCGACATGGGGCTGAACGTCTGGCCGGCCCTCATCGTCGGGGCCGTGTCGGGCGGGCTGCTGTCCGCGCTGCTCGGCGCGGGCCTGGTCCGCTGGTTCGGCGCGCACGCGCTGCGTACCAAGGCCGCCGTCACCGTCGCCGTCTACGTGGCGCTGATGGCGCTCGGGCTGCGGCTGTTCGGCAGCGTCACCACCGGCGCGCGGCGCTTCCCGCAGCCGTTCGACGCGCCCGCGTTCGTGGTGGGCGACGTGGTCGTGCCGCAGGCCGCGCTGGTCTCGCTGGCCCTGGCGGTACTGATCACCGTCGGGGTGACGCTGCTGCTCGGCCGTACGATGTTCGGCCTGCGGCTCCAGGCGATCTCCGAACGGCCGGCCACCGCCGAGGTGGTCGGCATCCCCGCCCCGCGGCTCGCGATGGCCGTGTGGACCGGCATCGGGGCGCTGACCACGCTGGTGATCGTCCTGGTCGCGCCGCGCCTGGGCGGCGACTTCTCCACCCTGGGCAACCTGGTCACCACCGCCCTGGCGGTGGCCATGATCGGCGCCTTCCACAGCCTGTGGCTGACGCTCGCGGGCGGACTGCTGCTCGGCTGCCTGGAGGGCGCGGCCGCCTCCTTGGAGGCCGTACAGGCCTATCGGGGGGTGCTGCCGTTCCTGGTGATGCTCGCGCTGCTGTGGTGGCGAAGCCGGCACGAGGTCTGGGACACCGCCACCGCCGCCAGATGAGGAGACCGCATGACACCCCCCGGCACGATCCCCGCGTCCACGCGGGCGGCGGTCCTGCGCGCCCACGGCGAGCCGCTGGTCATCGAGGAGCTGCCGCTGCCCGGCGAATGCGCGCCCGGCTCGGCGGTCGTCGAGGTGACCTGCGCGACGCTGTGCGCGACCGACGTCCACCTGTGGAGCGGGGCCATGTCGTTCCCCGGCATGCTCCCGCTGGTGCTCGGGCACGAGATGGCCGGCCGGGTGGTGGCGCACGGCGAGGACACCCGCGACGCGCTCGGCCGGCCGATCAAGGTGGGCGACCGGATCGGCTGGTCGGAGTCCACCTGCGGGCACTGCCACGGGTGCACGGTCCTGCGTGAGCCGGTGGCCTGCGCCAACCGCGGCTACGGCTTCACGCAGCGGGCCGACGCCTGGCCGTACGCCACGGGCGGCCTCGCCGAACACGCCTACGTGGCCGCCACGTCGCAGAAGCTCCTGCTGCCCGACGACGTGGCCGACACGTGGGCGGCGGCGTCCGGGTGCGCGGTCAAGACCGTCGTGCACGCCTTCGAGCGGGCCGGCGGCCTGCGCCCGGGCGCGAACGTCGTGATCCAGGGCGCGGGCGGGCTCGGCCTGGTCGCCACCGCCCTGGCCACGGCGGCAGGGGCGGGCGTGGTCATCACGGTCGGCGCGCCCGCCGCCCGGCTCGACCTGGCCACCAGGTTCGGGGCGGACGTCACGATCGGCCTGTCCGGCGAACCGGCCGACCGGGTGGCCGAGGTGATGGCCGCCACCGACGGCCGGGGCGCCGACCTCGTGCTCGACATGGCGGGCGCGCCCGGCGTGGCGGCCGAGGCGGTGGACATGGCCGCCTGGGGCGGCAAGTACGTGGTGGTGGGCACGACGGGCCCGCGCCCGGACCCGGTCCCGCTGGGGACGGTGATGGGCAAGCAACTGGCCGTGCTGGGCTCGCTCAACGGCGACATCGCCGACTACCACCGGGCCATCGAGTTCCTGCGCGAATTCCGCTCGTTCTTCGCGTGGGACGAGTTGTTCAGCGAGCCGGTCGGACTCGCGGGCGCCTCGGACGCGCTCGCCGCGATGTCCCGGCTGGAGCAGGTCAAGGCCGTGGTCCAGCCCGGCCTTTCTTGATCACCGAACGAACATGGTCACCGAACGAACGGAAACCAGATGAGCACGACGATTCCGATCCGCCGCCTCGGAGGGGACGGCCCGCTGGCCTCCGTCCTGTCCCTGGGGTCCTGGCACACCTACGACCGGATGGACTTCGGCGACGCGGTCGCGATGTTACGCAAGGCCGTCGATCTCGGCATCAACCTGTTCGATGTCGGGGTCTACAGCATGCCCGGCTACCCGCCGGTGTTCACCGACGTGCTGTTCTCGGCCATGGTGCGGGCCGCGGGGATCAAGCGGGACGAGTACCTGCTGTCCACCAAGCTCTGGCTGGACGGCTACCCCGAGCGCCCACTGCGCGCCCAGTTGGAGAACGCGCTGTTCCGGGCCGGCGTGGACCGCGCCGACGTCGCGGTGCTCGGCGACATCCGCAGCGACCGCGTCAACCTCCAGCGCCTCGCGCTGGACCTGGCCGCGCTGGAGGCCGACGGCCTGATCGGCTGGTGGGGCGTCAACAACTGGTCGACCTCCACGATCTTGGAGATCCGCCGCCACGCGCATTCCGGCGGGTCGCCGGGGCCGCAGTTCGCGCAGCTCAAGTACAGCCCGTGCCGCCGGACCATCGCGGAAGGCGAGCCGTTCGCCGAACTGTGGGAGCTGGGCATCGGGCTCCAGGCGTCCGACGTCATGGAGGGCGGCATCCTGGCCGGGCGGCTGACCCCGACCCGCCCCATCGGGCGCGACCCGGGCGACGTGCGCAGCAAGATCATGGAGTCCGCCGAGGGCATCGCCCGGGTGGCCGCCGACCTCGGCACCACCCCGGCCCGGCTGTGCGTCGCCTTCTGCCTGACCCACCCGGCCATCGCCAGCGTGCTGTTCGGGGTCACCAAGGAAGAGCAGCTGCTGGACAACGTCGCCGCGCTGGAACTGGTGGAGAAGGTCGGCGCGGAACGCATCCGCGAACTGCTCGACCCCTTCTGGGCCGACCGCGACGCCGTGGACCCCCAGGGCCCCTGACCGGGCCGCGGGTCAGGCCCGCGGGCGCGTCAGCGCGCCCGCGGGGACCCGGCCGCGGACCGGGAGGCCCGACAGGTCGGCGACCACCAGGTCGGCCCCGCTCGCCCGCAGGACGTCCGCCGTGTTGGTCCGGCTCACGCCGACCACCAGCCCGAAGCCGCCCCTGCGCCCGGCGGTCACACCGGCCGGCGCGTCGTCCACGGCCGCCGTGCGCTCCGGGGGCGTGCCGAGCAGCCGGGCCGCCGCCAGGTACATCGCCGGGTCCGGGGTGCCCAGCAGGCCGAGCCCGGCGGCGTCGTTGCCGTCCAGCAGCGCGTCGAACAGCCCGGACAGGCCGGCGGAGGTGATCGTCGTACGGCAGTGCCGGCTCGCCGACACCACGGCGGTGCGGCAGCCCCGCCTGCGCAGCTCGTGCAGCAGCGCGACGGAGGAGGGGAACGCGGCCACGCCGTAGCGTTCGACCTCGGCCGCGAACAGCCGGTCCTTGGCCAGGCCGAGGCCGTGTACGGTGGCCGCCCCCGGCTCGTCGCCGGGGCCGCCCTCGGGCAGGGTGATGTCCCTTGAGGCCAGGAACGTGCGCACGCCGTCCAGGCGCGGCCGGCCGTCCACATGCCGCAGGTAGTCGGCCCGGATGTCGAAGGGCGCCGAGCGCCCCCGCAGGAACGGGTCGAACACCCGCTTCCAGGCCGCGGCGTGGATGCGCGCGGTGTCGGTGATGACGTCGGCGTCGAAGACGACGCCGGTCACCAGGGTCAGGTCGATGGCGGTGATGGCGGCCACGTTGACGCCCTCCCTCCGGTTGGTCCGGTGCCGTGATGGTACCGCCGTGTCGCCGCCCGTAATCAGTGCCGGTCCGTGAACGGCCGTCTCTGGTCGGTCAGCGGGCCGGTTTGGCGCGGCCGCGGTCGGCGCCCGTGATGCCGATGGTGTCGCGGAAGGCCCGGTCCCAGCGGCCGTCGCGGAGGTACTGGGTGAGGAGCCCGTTGAGGTACCGCCGGAAGGCGTGGTCCTCGCGGCGTACGCCGATGCCGTACAGCTCCCTGCCGAACGTCTCGCCGACCAGCCGCACGCTGTCCGGGCGCAGGCTCATCAGCCCGATAAGGATGCTGTCGTCGGTGCTGATCGCGTCGATCCGGCCGGACACCAGCGCGTGGGTGCACTCGCTGTAGGAGTTGACGACCTCCAGCTTGGCGCGCGGCGCGCGGGCGCGCAGCCGGTCCTTGGAGGTCGAGCCGTCCGCCGTGCAGACCTTCTTGCCCGCCAGGTCGTCCACGCCCCTGATGCGCGTGTCGTCGGCGCGGACCAGGATGTCCTGGTCGGCGTAGTAGTACGGGTCGGTGAAACCGACCGCCCTGGCCCGCTCCGGGGTGATCGAGTAGGTGGCCGCGATCATGTCCACCAGGCCCTGCTCGATGAACTTCTCCCGGTCGCGCGGCATGATCTCGATGAAGCGGACGTTGCGCTCGCTGCCGGTGAGGTCCTTGGCCACCAGCCGGGCCAGCTCCGCGTCGAAGCCGGTGATCCGCCCGTTGGTGGGATCCTTGAAGCCGAACAGCGGGTGGTCGAACTTGATGCCCACGGTGAGCACCCCGCGCCGCTCGATCCGCTGCAGGGTGGACTCGTCGGGGAAACCCGGGGCCGCCGCGGGTTCGGCGCAGGCCGCGCCGAGCGGCACCGCCGCCAGGACGGCCAGCGCGACGCGCACGACCCGGGCGGCGAGCCTCGCCCGGCTCACGTCACCCGTATCCAGTACCTGTGCTGCGGCCGTCCCTTCGGCCCGTACCGCAGCCCGACCTCGACGTGCCCGCGTTCGGAGAGGTACTCCAGGTAGCGCCGCGCGGTGGCCCGGCTGATGCCGATCGACTGGGCCACCTCGTTGGCCGAGAGGTCCGCCCCGGCCGACTCCAGCGCGCCCAGCACGGCGTGCTCGGTCTCCTGGGAGATGCTCTTGGGCCGGGCGACCTGGTCCATGTGCAGCGAGCGGAAGATCCGGTCGATCTCCTCCTGGTCCACCGTGGCCTCGGTCGCGGAGAACTGGTCGACCGCCGCCGCGTAGCGGGTGAGCGTCTGTTCCAGGGTGCCCATCCTGGTGGGCTTGACCAGGTAGTACAGCGCGCCGTGCTGCATGGCGGCCCGTACCGCGCCGGACTCCTTCCTGCCGCTGATCACGATGACGTCCGTGGAGGGCTGGTTGGGCCGCCGGAGCTGGTGGGCGACCTCAAGGCCGGGCAGGTCCGGGAGGTACAGGTCGAGCAGCACCAGCCGGGGAACGAGGCGGGGCACGGCGGCCAGCGCGGCGCGGCCGGTGTGGGTGACCCCGATCACCTTGAACCCCGGGACACGGTTGACCTGTGCTTTGAGGGCGGTCGTGACGACGGGATCGTCATCGACGATGAGGACCGTGATGTCCTTCGAGCCAGGGGGAGTTCCGATGGTCATCGTCATCGCCGCATCCAGGTGAAGGGACTGGACCTTCTATTTTTCGATCGTGTCATCTTATGTATATCGATGTTATTGCATGGGGCTTTAGTTTGTTCTGCTCACCGTGTCCCGCCCCTCCGATCCGATCCGCCTAATATCGGACCCCGACGGCCTCGGGGGAGGTGAGGGTACTGGTCTTTCGACGCTCGAGCCGCTTGGCGCACCGTACCAGGACACGCGCCACCGGCGGACGCGATACCGGAGTTCTGCGAGGGTCGCAGGGCATCGACGGCGACAACTATCGAAACTGGTTGCTCGCCGTCATCGTCATGTGGCTGCTGCTCGGGCTGCTTCCGCTCGGCCTGCTGACCTCGTCCAGCGTCCAGCTCTCCGAGGACGCGGTGAGCGACGAGGTCAGGGAACGGGTGGGCACCACCGCCGCGGTGAGCAGGGTCGTGGTGGACCAGCAGATGCTGTCGCTGAAACAACTGGTCAGCGCGTTCGCGCAGCGGCCGGAGATCGCCAAGGTCGTGACCTCCTCGGCGGGCGGGGTACGCGCCGGGCGGCCGCCCAGCCCCGACGTGGAGACGGCCATGGGCCGCTACCGTGACGAGCTGCGGCAACTGCGCGCCGGCGTCTCGGGCGTGATCGTGATCGATCCGGAGGGCTACACGATCGGGGCCGCGCCGCCCGGCGGGCTCCCGCAGGACTTCACCGCCACCGACTGGTACCAGGCGGTCCTGGTGCGCAACCAGGCGTACGTGTCGCAGGCGTACACGCCCCCGCGCGGACGCATCCGGGCGGTGGCCGTGGCCGCGCCGGTCCCGAAGGCGGGCGGCATCGGCATCGCCGGGATTCTGGTCGTCGTCTACAGCCTTGAGGCGATCCAGGACTTCACGTACGAGGCGGCCAGGGCCCAGGGCATCCGGCTGCTCATCACCGACCAGGCGGGCGTACTGGTCGCCGACTACGGGCGCAAGCTGGTCGGGCTGACCTCGCTGCGCGAGGACCCGCGGGTGGACGCCGCGCTGGCCGGGCGCAGGTGGTCCACCGACTACATGGGGTACGACGGGCCGGTGCTCTCGGCCTCAGAACCGATCCCCGGCATCGGCTGGACGGTCACCGCCGAAG
This sequence comes from Spongiactinospora rosea, assembly GCF_003315795.1. Classification (GTDB taxonomy): domain Bacteria; phylum Actinomycetota; class Actinomycetes; order Streptosporangiales; family Streptosporangiaceae; genus Spongiactinospora; species Spongiactinospora rosea. Next base: position 51,858 of record NZ_QMEY01000034.1, on the reverse strand, counting down.
TGCCCACCGCCGAGGCCATGGCGTCCGCGGGCCGGCTGCGCACCAGCCTGCTCACCGTGGCCGCGCTGGTCGCCCTGATGCTGCTGGCCGGGCTCGCGCTGCAGATCCACACCACCAGGGACCGCCGCCGCGCCCAGCGCGCGCTGGCCGTGTACGCCGACGCGCTGGCCTCCGCCCGCGATGAGGCGGTGAGCGCGTCCAAGGCCAAGTCGGAGTTCCTGGCCAAGGTCAGCCACGAGATCCGCACCCCGATCAACGGCATGCTCGGCATGAACTCCCTGCTGCTGCGCACCCGCCTGGACGACGAGCAGCGCCACTACGTGAGCACTGCCCAGGACTCGGCGCAGAACCTGCTGCGCCTGCTCGACGACTTCCTCGACCTGTCCACCATCGAGGCCGGGCATCTGGAGGTCTCCACCCTGCCGTTCGACCTGCCCAGGTTCTGTGACGAGCTGATCGCGCCGCTGGCCCCGCACGCCTACCGGCAGGGGCTGTGGCTCACCCTCGACCTCGCCGACGACGTGCCGCAGCATGTGGCGGGCGACCCGGTACGGCTGCGTCAGGTGCTCAGCAACCTGATCGGCAACGCGCTGAAGTTCACCTTCCAGGGCGGCGTGCGCCTGGAGGTGGGCCTGGAGCGCAAGATCAGCGACGTGCGGGCCGTGCTGCGGTTCACCGTGACCGACACGGGCGTGGGCGTCGGCGCGGACGACAGCGAGCAGGTCTTCGACATCTTCCGGCGGGTGGACTCGCCGATCACCCGCCGCACCGGCGGCAGCGGCCTGGGCCTGGCCATCGGCCGTCAGCTCACCGAGCTGATGGGCGGCAGCATCGGGCTGGACAGCGTGGAGGGCGTCGGCAGCCGGTTCTGGGTGACCGTGCCGCTGGACGTGATCACCTGGGCGCCACCCGAGGTGGAGGCGCTGCGCGACCTGCGGGCGCTGGTGGTGGACGGCACGCCGGACGACCGGGTGCTGACCGCGCGCATCCTCGCCGGCGCGGGCCTGCGCACCGACGAGGCGGCGGTCGCCCCCGGGGCGCTGGCCGCGCTGCGCCGGGCCGCCGAGGAGGGGAACCCCTACGACCTGGCCGTGATCGACCTGGACATGAACGCCGTGGCGGCCGACGAGGACGAGGGCTCGCTCGCCGACGCCGTGCTGTCCGACCCGCTGTTCGCGGCGACCGGGGTGATCGTGCTGATCGCGCCCGGCCGTACCCGGCACGAGTGGCCGTCCGCGCCGAACGGCAGCGACCGTTCGGTCCAGTCGGTCACCCGCCCGGCCAGCCGCCGACGGCTGCTCGCCGCCGTGGAGAACGCCCTGCTCACCGCCCGGAACAGCCCCGTGGCCCGCGAGTTCGCCGCCGCGCCCGCCGCCCCGGCCACGATCCTGGTGGCCGAGGACGACGAGGTCAGCCGCCAGGTGGCCAGGCTGGTCCTGGAGAAGGCGGGCCACCGGGTGGAGGTGGCGGGCGACGGGCCGCAGGCGGTACGGATGGTGCTGGCCGGCGACTACGACCTCGTCTTCATGGACTGCCAGCTCCCGGTGATGGACGGCCTGGCCGCCACCGAGCGGCTGCGCCGGGAGGAGGGGCCGCCCCGGCGTACGCCGGTCATCGCGATGACCGCCGCCGCGAGCCCCGCCGACCGCGCCCGCTGCCTGGCCGCCGGGATGGACGACCATCTCCCCAAACCGGTCGACTGGCAGGACGTACTGGCCCGCATCCCCACCTGGATCAAGCACGAGGAGGCCCGGCCTGAGGCCGAAGCCGAGGAGGACCTGGCCGGGATCGACGCCGAAGCCGAGGAGGACGTGGCCGGGATCGACGGGCTGACGCCGGAGGAACTGGCGGAGATCGCGCAGGCGTTCGCCGCCACCGTGCCCGCCGTACGCCGGGACCTGGCCGACGCCGTGGCGTCCGGCGACCTGCCGAAGGCCGCCGCCCTGGCGCACCGCCTGGCGGGCACCTGCGCCACGGTGGGCGAGTCGCACGCGGCCCGCCTGTGCCGCCGCGTCGAGGATCTGGCCCGCGACGGCGAGGGCGGCCCCGGACTCACCGGAGCGACCTCCGAACTGGACACCGAACTCGACGCCGTCACCGCGAGACTCGGCGAATCGCCGGACTGACGCCCTCCGGCGAAAACGGGGCGCCGCTACCCGGCGGGCAGCACGATGGCGGTGAGGATCAGGCCGTTCTTCACGAGCCACCGGCCGGTCAGCCGGGTCAGCGCGCCGCCGTTGACCGAAGGCCCCTCGACCAGCAGCCGGGCCTCGAACGCGCCGGTCAGCGGGTTGATCGTGACCTCCGCGTCCTCGAAGCCGAGCCACCGCCCGGCCAGCGGGAACCACACCTTGTAGACCGTCTCCTTGGCGCAGAACAGCATCCGGTCCCAGTGGACGCCCGGATGCGAACGCAGCGCCTCGATGATCGCCCGCCGCTCGCCCTCGGAGGTGACCGCGTCCAGCACGCCGTCCGGCAGCCTCTCGTTGGGCTCGGCGTCGATGCCGATCGCGGCGACGTTCGAGGTACGGCCGAGCACCGCGCCCCGGTAGCCCGCGCAGTGCGTGATGCTGCCGACGACGCCCTCGGGCCACACCGGTTCGCCGCGCGCACCCTGCGGGATCGGCGCGGGCGGCAGGCCGAGCAGGCCCAAGGCCCGCCGCGCGCACGTCCGCCCCGTGGTGAACTCCCTGCGGCGTTTGTCGACCGCCTTGCGGACGACCTCCTCCTCTTCAGGATGGAGGCCGGCGTCGGCAGGGTCGTCGGTGGTGTCCACCGCCACCACCGTGGGGGGCAGGATGATCTCGATCAAGCGGGCCTCTTCGTCCGGGGGGCATGCACGATCTCACGATAGGCGGGCCGGGGCCCGCCTTCTACTCGGCGATCGTGGTCCGCATGATCCAGCGGAACACCCAGGCCCCGGCGTCGCCGTCCGGGACGCGCTCGAAGTGCTCGTAGCCCGCCCCGCTGGCGATCTTCAGCCGCCCGGACGCCGCCTCGCCCGGCTCGACGCGCAGGCTCCGCGGCAGATGCGCGGGGCCGCCTTCCAGCGTCACATCGACCGGGCCGTCCGGGGTGGCGTCGTCGGCGGAGGGGGCGGTGAGCACGATGTGCTTCTTCATCTGGGCACTCCTCGTCGGCCGGGCCCGCTCGCGCGGGGCGTCACCTCGTAATCGCCATGGTGACGAACAACCGTGCTCCCGGCCATCCCCTATCCACCCCTGATGACCCCTTAGCCGGGGCCGCGCGGGCCGCCGCGGCCAAGAATCATGCTTGACAAGGTAGGCAAGGCGCGCATTCCGGCAAGGCTAGGAGGTAGGACGCGGCGAAGGGGGGATCCATGCGGACCGAAGATCCCGGCAGGCCGGTCGCGACGGGGTACGACGGATCGGCGGCGGCGGAGGCGGCGCTGCGGTGGGCCGTACGCGAGGCCCAGCTCCGGTACGCCCCCCTGGTCGTCTACCACGCCTGGCAGGTGCCCATCCCCGGCTTCCTGAACGACCCGATCGCGGTCGCCGCCGTACGGCAGTCGGCCGAGCTGATCCTGCGGCACGGCGTCGAACTCGCCAAGGACATGGCCGGGCGGCTCGTGGTACGACCCAAACTGGAGCGCGGCACGGCCGCCGGGGCGCTGCTCATGGACGCGAAGGCCGCGCAGCTCATGGTGGTCGGCACCCGGGGCGTGAACGGCGGCCACGGCCGGCTGAAGCTCGGCTCCACGGCCGTCCACGTCTCCTCGCACGCGCCGGGCCCGGTGATCGTCGTCGGGCCGGGTACCTCCGCGCCCCGCCGCGTGGTGCTGGTGGGCGTGGGGGAGGAGCCGGGGAACAAGGCGGTGGGCTTCGCCTTCGAGGAGGCGTGCCTGCGGCGGTGCGAGTTGCAGATCGTACGGACCTGCGCCGCGGGCGAGGACGCCTGGCGCGAGACCGGCCGCCGCTTCCAGCGGCTGCTGGCCCCGTGGCTGGAGCGCTACCCCCAGGTCCAGGTGCGCACCCGGATCGACCAGCGTCCCCCTGCCCGCGCCCTGGCCGCGCTCGCCGCGGACTCCGCGCTGGTCGTGGTGGGCGAACCCGCCGCCCCCTCGCTCGGCGCGACCGCCCAGGCCGTGCTGTACGGCACCGGCCAGCCGGTCGCCGTCGTGCACGGCAACGGCCCGCTGACCCCTCACCCCTGACGCTGCTCTCCCCACACCCCGGAGGCCACCGGTGAGTGCCGCCGCACACTGAGGATCTTGGCGAACTCCCGCTGCCGCGCCGAGAACCCGTGGACCAGCATCACCTCGCGGGCCGCGACCTCGTCCGCGATGTCGAGCAGGCCGCGCTTGTCGGCGTGCGCGGACAGCCGCATCATCTCGATCCTGGCCCGGATCGGCACCTTGCGCTCCACGCCGTTGTCGTCGAGCGTCAGCGACGCCGCGCCGTCCTCGGCCAGCCGCAGCAGCCGCGCCCCGCCCGACTCCTCGTCCTGGTAGCCGGACAGGAACAGCGCGCCGTTGGGCTCGGGCAGGATGCGCGCCGCCCACTGCACGGCCGGGCCGCCGGTCATCATGCCGGACGTCGTGATCACCACCCCCGAGGCGAACCGGTCCAGGTCGCCCGGCCGGTCGGCGCGCGACACCGAGCCCTGGAAGATGCGCAGCGGCGCGGGCCCGTCGGCGGTGACCCGCTCGAACGCCGCCGCCACGTCGGCCGCCATGCCGTCCAGCAGCACCGGGACGTGCGGCAGCCGATCCTGGAGGATCAGCGCGATCTCCTGGGCGCGGCCCAGCGCGAACGCCGGGATGAGCACCCGCCCGCCCGCCGCGTGGACGTCGCCGACCGCTTTGACCAGGTCGTTCACCCGGCCCTCGCGCGGTCCGTGGGTCTCGGCGCAGCAGGTGGACTCCAGTACCAGCAGGTCGGGCTCGCGGGCGGACTCGGGGATCTGGTAGCCGTCCACGGTCCGCTGGTTGAAGCCCGATATGTCACCGGATATCACCACGCGCTGATCGCCCGCGCGTACCACGACCCCGGCCGCGCCCAGGATGTGCCCGGCCGGGAACAGCTCCACGCCGACCTCGCCGACCTGCCGCGGCCTGCCGTACGGGACCTCCTCGCAGCGCTGCGCGGCCTCCTCGACGGCGGCCCGCCCGTACAGGGCGGTCGCGCCGTCCGCGCCCCACTGCCGGTAGGTGCGCTCGCGGCGGATCATCAGCTTGGCCGAGTCGGCCCACATCGCGGGCATGAGCTGGACCGTGGCCGGGGTCGCGATCACCCGCAGCTTCGGGAAGCGCTCGACCAGCGCCGGGATGTACCCGCAGTGGTCGGTGTGCGCGTGGGTGACGATCGCCGCGTCCAGCGGCATGGTGAGCGCCCGGTCGATGTCGCGGGGCGGTCGCGCGGGGTCGCCGGGGCGCAGCCCGGCGTCCACCAGCAGCCGGGTGCCGCCCGCCTCCACCAGTACGCACGAACCGCCGATCTCGGTGTCCCCGCCCAGCGGCGTCACCCGCAGCGCGCGCTCGCGTACGACCGACACCCGGTCGCCCGCGATCTCCTGCGGCGGGGACACGATCGCCTGGATGGCCGTGACCAGCTCCGGCGAGGAGATCCCGGCCGCCGCGGCGGCCCGTTCGAGCAGCGCGTCCGCTGGGGCGGCGTCGTTCACCGGAGAACGTTGCAGCGCGGCGAGCAGGCTGGAGGCCGCCGTACGCGGGTCGCCCAGCCGCCGCTGGAGCGCCGTGACCTGGATGTCCAGCTCTTCCGCGCGTTTGTCGGCGTCGGCCAGGGCCGCGGTGGTGGTGTTCAGCCCGGCCAGGGTGTGCTCGTGGCGGCCGTTTGCCCGGTCCAGCCTGCCGCGCAGCTCACTCAGCTTCTCCTGGTGGCGGCGCAGCCGTACCTGCTGCGTGCGGCTCTCCCTGACCAGGTGCTCGGCCAGCTTCAGCGCGGCGCGCACCACCTCGTCGTCGTCGGCGAGCACCAGCGTCGCGAGGGCCTGGGCGTCCGGCTGGTCGCGGCGGATGCGCAGCTCGGCACGGACCCGGCCGCGCAGGTCCGGTACCTGGACCAGCGCCTTGAGCAGCATCTCCCGGTTCTCGGCGGCGAACCGCTCGACGTCGTGCCCTTCCTCGGCCAGGGCGGGACGCGACAGCACCACCTTGGCGGCGGCGTGCAGTACCGGCAGGAGGAGATCGGAACTCACCCCGCCGGCCCCAGCCTCCGGGTCGCGGACGCGAGCACCTCTTCACGCTCCAGCCGGCCGTCCGGGCGGGGCGTCAGCGCGCCCAGCATCCGCAGCACCTCGACCAGGTCGGCGGTGGAGGAGTGCCCCTCGGCGCGCAACGCCGCCTCCGACAGCGGATGGCCCGGCTCGTCCGCGCCCGCGAGCGCGAGCAGCCCGGCCAGCGTCTCGGCGCTGTCGGCGATCTCGGTCTGCGCGGCCAGCAGCCGCCACGCCGCGGCGACGGCAGCGCCGGACAGCACGCCCGTGGAACGCACGAACGCCTCCGGCGACCGCTCCAGCCGCGTACGGCAGGCCGCCAGCGCCCGCTCGCCCTCGCCCTGCGCCAGGCCCCTCACGACCTCGCCGACGAGCGCCGGCCATCCGCCGGTGACCTGGAGCACGGCCTGCCGGTCCGCCTCGCCGCTCAGGCCGATGTCGTCCTCGTCCGCCCACAGGGCCAGCGCCCGCCGATCGAACCGCCGCAACCCGACCACCTGCCCGGCCCCTCCCGCCCAGCGGGCCAGAGCGGGCCAGAGCACGGCAAGCTCCGGCGTCGCCACCAACACCACAGCGGGCCCGGTGGTCTCCTGCGGCGTACGGCCGGTCAACTCGGCCAGTACGCGGTCGTGTTCCATGCCGTCGTCGGCCTGGCGCAGTGCCTCGGCGAGCGCGGTCGTCTCCTGTGGCGTGCGTCCGGCCAGTTCGACCAGTACGAGGTCGTGCCCGGTGCCCTCGCCCGCGCGGCGCAGCGCCTCGGCGAGCGGCAGGTCGTCGCCGGCCCGCCACACCCGGCTCGGGCCGTGTCGTACGGCGGTGTCCGTCAGCGCGGCGGGCACCCGGTCGATGCGCAGCGCCGCCGAGCCGGTGACCAGGTGTAACCCGGTGCGCTGGTGCAGCAGCCGGGCCGTCTGGCAGCCGGTCAGCGGCGAACGCTCCCCGCCGTCCGGGCCGGGCGGGCGGTAGGAGTCCGGGGCGAAGCCCTCCGGCGCCCCGAAGCCCCCTTCGAGCACGGCCTCGATCTCGCCGGCGCCGCCCAGCAGGGTCAGGATGTACGGCGTGCGCAGCCGGTACCCGCCACCGCCGTCGGCGGCCAGCATCCCCAGGCCCGCGCACTCCTCAAGCAGCGCGGGGAAGTCCCCGCCCGTACCGGCGAAGCCCTCCGGCCACCACTCCTCGCACGCGGCGCGCAACTCGGCCGCGGTCAGCACGGCGTCCGTCCCCGCGTCCAGCGCGTGGAACGCCATCGCGTAGACGATCACCTTGCACCGCCCGGCGAGGCCGAGCGCCCGTTCCAGCAGGTCGCGGTACCCCGGCGCGGCGCGGAGGTCCCGCCACACGGCAGCCACGTCCTCCCGGGTGACCGTGTACGGCAGCGCCGTACGTGCGACCGGGGCCCGCCGCGCCCGGCACAGCAGCGCGTCGGCGAACAGCCGGATCAGCGCGGGGGCGTTGTTCGCCTCGGTCGTGACTCGGGCCGCCGCCTCGGGGCCGAGCCGCAGTCCCAGCGCCGCCAGCGGGCGGGTGAGCAGGTCGAATGCGTCCTGCGGGTCGAGCGGGCCGACCTCGACCGCCTCCCCCTGGAACCGGCCCGGGTGACCGGGCCCCGCGAAGACCACCCGCACGCGGTGGCCGGTCTCGTCCATCAGGTCGGCGAGCGCGGCCATGTTCGCCGACGACGCCTGCCGCGCGTCGGCGGCCAGGAAACCCTCGGCGTCGTCCAGCAGGATCAGCATCCGCCTGGACGGGTCCGCCTCGATCCAGCCGGCGATCAGGCGGCGGACCCCGGCTGGTGTCCTATCGAGGGCCGGCGGCAGTCCGGCGTCGGCGAGGGCCGCGGCGAGCGCGTGCCACAGCGCGGCGACCGGCATCACCGTGCCGACCTGCCTGATGGAGGCCGAGACCACCGTGGTGCCCGGGGCCTGGCGTCCGGCTTGGCGGAGCAGGGTGGACTTGCCGAGCCGCCGCCCGCCGTACACCAGGCAGGGCCCGGTACCGCCGGTCACGGCGGCGAGCTGCGCGGCGCGGCCGTAGAACATCTCGGGGGGCGCCTGGCCCGCGGCGGCGTACGGGTTCGCCGAACCGAACGGCGCGAGCAGCCCCACGGCGGCGGCCCAGCTCGGTCCGGGCAGGCAGGCGAGGTACCCGAGCACGGCGTCATCGACCACCCCGGCCACGGGGCCCGGCCCGGTACGGCAGGCGGCGGCCATCCGATGCCGCTGCTCGGGCGACAGCACCCCGAAGCACAACACCAGCACGGTCTGGTCCCTCGGCTGGTCCTTGAGGAGATCGGCCACCTGCTGCGGCTGCCCCCGCCAGACCAGCAACACCCGCAACCGCTCGCCCGGCCCGTTCGTCGGGCCGGTCGCCGGGGACTTGTTGCCGAGCGCGTGTTGCGTGGGCGAGGGGGTCATCCGGGAGCCGAAGGCGGGGATCGGGGAGTCGTCGGAGGTGCGGACCTCGGTCAAGGTGATCCAGGCGCGGTTCTGTTCCACGCGTGGCGGGCCGTCCGGTTCGCCCGTCAGGCCGATCATGCGCAGGGCCGCCGCCACCTGCCCGGGAAGGTCGCCCTCGGCCTTGGGGCCCTTGGCCAGGGCGTGCCAGCCGAGCAGGCCCTCGGCCGACTCCTCGCGGCGGGCGGCGGGCAGCTCGGCCGGGGTGAGGCCGCAGCGTTCGAGCAGGGCCGCGAGTGCCGGGTCGGCGGGAGGAGTACCAGCGCGCAGCGCGTCGGCGAGCAGCCTCGGCCACGTCGGCGCGTCCGCGCCGCGCTTGCGCCCGTACGCGTGCTCGAACGCCTGCGGGAACCGCGGGAAGAACCGCTCCAGGTGGTCGATCGTGTCCGGCGGCTCCGGCGGCGGCCGTCCCTCGCAGGCCCGCGCCAGCAGCTCGCGGGCCGTGGTGAGATCGCCCGCCTCGGCGTACGCGCTGATCCGCGCCGCCCCCGCGGCCACCGTGGCGTGCCGCCCGGTGAGTTCGGCTAGCCGGTCGAGCGTCCCGGCGATCTCGGTGGCGCGGATCGCCCGCGCCTCCCGCTCCACGTCGGCGAGGGCCTTGGCGATCACGCCGAAGTCATCCCTGCCGTCGTCGCCCAGCGCCGCGACCGCCGCGGCGAACCGGGCCGCCGCCGCCTGGGGCAGCACGCCGTCGTCCCGCCACTGGGCGAGCAGGTCGGAGATCGCCTCGATCCGGTCGCTGCGGTCGTGCCTGGCCTCGTCCACCAGCTTGTCGCGGCGCTGGCGCAGTTCCTCGGCCAGCCGCCGGTCCCGCGCGCCGAGTACGGCCAGCAGCGAGGCGGTGCCCTCGTGGTCGCCGAGCCGGGCGCGGGCGTGGAAGGCGGCCCGCCACTGATCGTCGGTGGGCGGGTGCTCGCACAGCGGGATGAGCGCCGCGGGGGGTGGCGGGGTGCGCGGGGCGAGCGTACCCGGCTCCAGCGGCAGCGACGCGCAGAGCAGCAGGTCGCCGTTGAGCAGGTGGGCGGCGGCGGGCTCGGCGGCCGGGAGCGGCCCGCCGTCCAGCAGCCGGATCGTGTCGGCGACCAGGGCCGCCGCACTGCGCGCGGCTGCGGCCGTCAGCGGATCGGGTGCGCAGGCCAGCGCGGCCAGCTCTGCCTCGGCCTCGGCGCGGTGCTCGGTGACCACGCCGCGCAGGTCGTCCAGTGGCTTGAGCACCCAGGACACCTCGGCGTCCGCCGCGTGCAGCGCCGTCACCTCGCGGGCCGCCGTCACCCAGGTGTCCACCAGGTCGAGGCCCTTGCCGATCTTGTCCACCAGCTTGGCGCGGGCCCCCGAGTGGATGCGGCCGCCCGGCCGGTTCGCCCGGCGGGTCTTGGCGGTGTCGTCGATCATCCGGTCCACGGTGTCGCCGGTGCGCAGCCGCTCAAGCTCCTCGGCCGCCCGCCGTACCTTGGCGCAGTCGTTGCGGGCGGCCAGGGCGAGCAGCGCGCCGAGCGGTTCCTCTTCCTGGAGCAGGGTCTTCCAGACCTCGGTGGCCAGCGCGTACTTGATCGTCTGCGTCGGGCTCTCGGTCAGGAACCGGCCCGCCGCCGTGGCGGCGGCCTGCTGGGCGGCCTCGGCCCGCGCGGCGTCGCGCATCCGGCCGGAAAGGCCGGGGACCAGGTACGCCCCGGCGTGCGCCGTCCTGGCGAACGCCGCGCCGAGCCTGGCCAGCCGCGGGTACGGGGAGAGCGCGGGGGCGAGGTCGTCCAGCAGTTGGGCGATCTGCGGCGTCGGATGGATCAGTCCGGCGCGTACGGCGGCGGCCCAGGCGAGCAGCCGCCCGGGGGCGTCGTCGGCGAGTGCCTTCAGCGAGACCGCGCCCGCCGCCTCGGCGAACGCCGCCGACAACCGCCCGCCGAACTCGCTCATCTCCCCGGCCACCGCGGCGCACCGCCGCGCCGCCGCCTCGGCCGCGGGCCGGTCGGCCGCCTGCCGTAGCCAGGCCGCCGCCGCGAACCGCCCGCCGTCCAGGGCCTGCGCCTCGGCGGCCTCCCACCTGTCGGCCGCCTCGGCGACTGCTGTCGTCTCCGCTGCCTGCTCGTTGCGCCCGGCCGGGCGATCGAGGGCCTTTCCGCATGGACTTAGATCCCGCTGCGCTGATCGGCCGGGCTTGCCGCCGCAGTCTCCGGCCTGTGCCTTGGGCTTGGCGGGTGGATCGTCCGACCGGCGGTGGTCCTGGGGGCCGGCGGGCGTTCCTTGGGTCTGATCTTGTGCTTCGGCCTGGTCGCTCGCGCTGGGGTCGGCCGGTGGGGAGTCCTCCGGGGCTTCGAGCGGCATCTCACCCGGCGGGGCCGCCTTCGGACGGTTCCCTCCGGGTTTCTCGGCCGTCGTACCGTTGTCCTGTCGCTCCTCGCTCGCCGCTACCTCCGTGCCCGGCGGCTCCTCGCTCTGCCCGGCACCGCCCTTCTTGACGCGCTCGGTCCGGGGGGCGGCTTGCCGCTCGAAGTAGACCTGCTCCAGGAACGCGTCGAGCTCCGTGAGATCCCCAACGCCGTCGCCCCTGCCCTTGTCCCCCTGGCTCGCACTGGGGGGCTGAGCGGTACCCGGTGGGGTGGAGCCGGGTCGGCCCGCATCGGCCTGTACGCCGGATATGTGTGGGTCGGTGCCCGGCTGGTCGGCTGTGAGGTCCGCTGTGGCGGGTGCGCTGGGGGGCCGGCCGGTTGCCGTCGGGTGTGCGTTGGGCAGGCCAGTGGGGGCCTCGTCAGCGGCCTGTAGGCCGGATGTGCGCGGGTCGGTGCCCGGCTCGGCCGTCGCGTGACCGGTGACCTGTGGGGCCCCGGTGCGCAGGCCCGGGGTGGCCTGGGCGGCCGGTGGGCCGGGCGTGCGGGGGGCGGTGGCCTGTAGGTGGGCAGTGGTGGACCGGCCCGTGGCGGATCGCCCGGTGGCCGGCGGGTCGGCGTTGGGCAGCCCCGGGGGGGCCTGATCCGTGCCGGGCAGGTTGACCGCCGTGTGGCCGGTGGGTGCCGAGTTCGTGTTGGGGCGGCCCGGGGTCTGTAGGCCGGGGGTGCTCGGGGGGCGGGTCCTGACAGGGTGGGCGGCGGCCGATGGGCCGTCGGCTGCCAGGGCCGCCCTGGGCGTGCCGGTGACAGCCTGCTCCGAGGGGGTTCGCCCGGTGCCCGGGTGGGCGGTGGCCATGCTTCCCGTTGTGGTGGGAGGCGGGTGGCCCGTGGTGGGGAGGGGGCCGTCGGAGGGTGGGCGTGGGGCCGGCGGGCGTGGCGGGTGTTCGGGGAGGGTGAGCAGACCCTCGGCGGCGGCGCCCGCGACCGGGGCCCAGTGGTCCGGGGCCTCCTGGCGGAAGCGCTCCTGCAAACTGAACCTCTCCAGGAAGGCGTCCGGGTCGCCGCCCAGGCCGATCAGGTCGGCCAGGGTCTCCAGGCCCGGCGCGCCCACCAAGGCCCCCTCGCGTACCTCCGACAGCAGTGTTTCCAGCACCGAAGGCCCGGTGACCTCGGCCAGGGCGCGTACCCGGTGCTGCCGGAAGTGGGCGGACGCGGCCTGGTCCAGTACCTCTTCCAGGGCGTCGGCGCCGGCCTCGGCGACCTGGCCGCCGCACACCGCCTCGACGCGGGCGCGCAGGGCGTCGAACTCACCGGCGACCCCGCTGAGCGCGCTCAGGTCCGGCTGGGCCGGGCGGCGCTGGTCGGCGTACGCCTGCCGTACCCGCTCTGCCGAACCCGCCGCCGCCACGAACGACGCGCGCAACCGTTCCAGACCCACCCGCAGCTCGTCGAACGCGGCCCCGTCGAAAACGGCCTCGGAAGCAGCAGGCGCGGGCGGCCGGACTTCCGGCTCAGCCGCCACGGCAGCGGGGGCGGCACCATTACCCGCGACCGCCTTGGCCTCCGCAGCCATCGCCGCAGCGGCCTCGGCCGCCTCAGCAGCAGCCGCCTCCGCCGCCGCGATGGCGCGGAGTTCGGCCAGCGAGATCGGTACCTCGGGCAGCCTCGCCTGGCCCTCCCGTAACTGGTCCCAGGCCGTGCGGAGCACGTCGGCCGCCTGCGGGGCCATCCGCTCGGCGGAGGAGAGCAGCAGGGCGAGCGCCAGCCCGGACAGCGCGTGGTCGTGCCGGAAGATGTCGATCAGCACCAGGTCGACGAAGTTGCCGGTGAGACCGTCCAGGCTCGTCAGCGCCTCGGCGATCTGCGGCGCCTCGGCCAGTGCCCCGGCCGCCGTGCTCGCGCGCAGAAGGTTGACGCAGGTCTCTGCTGAGAGTCCATCGGAGTTGTCGAAGCCACGGCTAAAGCGGGTACTCAGTGCGCAGATAAGTGAAGAGCCCCTTTTCTTGTCACTTCCGCGCAGCGCCCGGGTAAGACTGGTCGCGGCCATTTTGCTGATCGAGCGCATGTCGCGCAGCCGGACATGGGCAAGGATCTGCTTTCTGTCCGTTTGAGTGTATCCGTGATCAGCGGAGAGTAAGTCGTCGGGCGTGATCCTCCCAACCGCCTCGGCGAGCACTATGCCGACATCGGAGAAGGCAGGAAGGGCGCCGACGGCTCCCAGTGGGACGGGATCGCGCGGGCCGCCCTTGTCTTCCTTCCCCAAAGTGTGTCGAACCATCAGATACCTCCGCCTAGCACAATGCCACCCACATCGTAAGGGCAGAAGGTCGTGAATCCTTCTTAAAGCAGGAAGAGGCACTGTACTTGGGAAGTCTTATCCAATAGAAGGCGGCCCTCACGATGTCAGAATAAAAGCGGGGCCGTATTTGGCAATACAAGCGTACTTAGAGATAAAGTGCGGTCACGTTTCGATGATACGGCCCGCCCGTAAACCGCATGCCGTGTCACACAGCAGCGCACCACCACCCGTCTCATGGTTTTCTGGCAAGCCCACAGAACTGATAGACCTCGTCCGGAACCCCGAACGGCGACTCCTCTGGACGCCACCGGGAGCACGAGACGACCCCGGGTGGCAGCAGTTCCAGCCCGTCGAAGAACGCGAGCAACCGGTCCTTCCCGCGGAGGCACATTTCGGCCACTCCCGCCTCGTTCCCGATCCGGACGGCCTCGTGCGCCGCCTCCGCGCTGACCTCATCGGTGGGATGGGCGATGGCCAGATGGCCGCCCGAGGGCACCGCGTCCAGGAACCGGCGCACGATCGCACCGGCCTCCACGTCGTCGGTGACGAAGTTGAGGATGCCGAGCATCATGATCGCCACCGGCCGGGAGAAGTCCAGGGTCGCCCCGGCCGCCTCGATCACCGCGCCGGGATCGCGCACATCCGCGTGCAGGTAGTCGGTCCGGCCCTCGGGGGTGCCGACGAGGAGGGCGCGGGCGTGGGTGAGTACGAGGGGGTCGTTGTCCACGTACACGATCCGCGACTCGGGGGCGATGCCCTGCGCGATCTCGTGCGTGTTCCCGGCGGTGGGCAGGCCGGTGCCCAGGTCCAGGAACTGCCGGATGCCCGCCTCGCCCGCCAGATATCGGACGGCCCGGCCGAGGAACATCCGATCGGCCCGCGCCGACTCGGCGATGTCCGGGATCACCTGCCGGATTCGGTCACCGACCGCCCGATCGGCCGCGTAGTTGTCCTTGCCGCCGAGCCAGTAGTTCCAGATCCGGGCGGTGTGCGGGACGGTCGGGTCGAGTCCGGGGGGCGGGTCGCTCGCGCCGGCCATGGCGATCGTTCCTTCCGGGGGACGGGCACTCCATGATCGGCCACAGCCTTTCATGAGAATAAGAACTTGGTGATCATTGCAAAGGGGACGTCCGGAAATCGGGAAACCGCGGAACTTCGCCGGAGTTGCCAGGGTTCCGCACGCGATACGTAACATCTCCGATGCGCGTGCCCGACCGGCGAACTACATTCCCCGCGTCGAGCCCCGAAGTGAGGTCAAATGCGAAAGCTGACCGTAGCGCTCATGTCATTGGTCCTCGTCGCCGCCCCGATGACGGGTGAGGCCGCCGCCGCGAGGGTCCCCGCGCCGATTCCCGACGTCGTCTACCAGCGGGCCGCCTTCCCCGCGGGCACCCAGGAGGGCACCTTCGCCGCCGGAGGCGCGCTGCGCTTCGGCAAGGCCGTGGGCACCCTGGCCTACACCGACGCGCTGGGCACCAAGACCTGGGAGTACGCCCGCTGGACCGGCTCCGGCCGGGACGTCGGGTTCGCCGCCACCGAACTCGTCGCCTCCTGGACCGCCGACACCCCGGCGGGCACCTGGATCCAGGTGGACATGCGCGGCACCGCCCCCGACACCAAGTGGTACATCCTCGGCCGCTGGGCGTACGGCGACGCCGACATCCAGCGCACGTCCGTACGCGGCCAGGGCGACGCCGACGGCAGCGTGGCGGTGGACACGTTCGTCGCCGCCAAGGACAGGCCGATCGACTCCTACCAGTTGCGCGTCACCCTCTACCGCAAGCCGGGCCAGTCCCGCGGGCCGGTCCTCAGCGCGCTCGGCGCGATGGCCTCCGCCGTACCGGACCGCGCGACCGTGCCGGTCAGCCCGGGCGGCGGCGCGTGGGGCGTCGAACTCGACGTACCGCGCCGGTCGCAGAACGTCCACGAGGGGCACTACCCCGAATGGGACGGCGGCGGCGAGGCGTGGTGCAGCCCCACGTCCACCACCATGGTCCTCGGCCGCTGGCACCGGTGGCCGACAAAACGGGACACCTCCTGGGTCGATCCCACCGACCCCGACCCCGAGGTCGACTACGCCGCCAGGCACACCTACGACTACACCTACCAAGGCGCGGGCAACTGGCCGTTCAACACCGCCTACGCGGGCCGGTTCGGCCTGTCCGGCTTCGTCACCAGGCTGCGCTCGCTGACCGAGCTGGAAAGCCTGATCAAGGCGGGCATCCCGGTGGTGACCTCGCAGTCCTTCCAGGCCCACGAACTGCCCGGCGCCGGATACGGCACCAACGGCCACCTGATGGTCGTGATCGGCTTCACCGCCACCGGCGACGTGATCGCCAACGACCCGGCCTCCCCGGACAACGCCGCCGTCCGCCGCGTCTACCCCCGCGCCGCCTTCGAGAACGTCTGGCTGCGCAGCACCAGCAGCGGCGGCATCGTCTACATCATCCACCCCAAGGGCCACAAACTCCCCCGCACCACCCCCGGCCTCCCCGCCAACTGGTGACCTGACCCCGGCCCGTGACGGGCCGGGGCTCAGTAGCGTTCGGCGTAGTGGGTGGGGGACTCGCCGAACATGGCCTTGAAGTCGCGGGCGAAGTGGGCCTGGTCGGCGTAGCCGAGGTCGGCTAATACCTCCCCAGGTGAGGGCCCTAGCGTGGACCTCATGTCTGACGCACGACCGGTCGCAGAAGCGGGCCGTACCCTGATCGACATCGTCCGTGACCTCAAGCCGGACCACCTGACCGCGCCCACCCCGTGCGCCGACTTCGACGTCCGCGCGCTGGTCCACCACCTGCTCTTCTGGGGGCCCTCGCTGGAAGGGGCCGGGCGCAAGGAGACCGTCCCGCCGCCCGCCGCGACCGAGAGCGAACTCGACCTGACCGGCGGCGACTGGGCCGCCGACCTCGTGGCCCAGGTCGAACGCACGGCCGCCGCCTGGGACGACCCCGGCGCCTGGACGGGCACGACCCACATGGGCGGCCCCACCGAACTGCCCGCCGCGCTGGTCGGCGGCATGGTCACGGTGGAGTTCCTGGTGCACGGCTGGGACCTGTCGCGGGCCGTCGGCAGGCCGGCCACCTGGGACGCCGGTCTGCTGGCCCACGCCCATGAGGAGGTCGCCAAGACCGCCGACATGGGCAGGCAGATGGGCGTCTACGGCCCCGAGGTGCCGGTGCCGGACGGCTCGCCGACGCTCGACCGGGTGCTCGGACTGACCGGCCGCGACCCCTCCTGGACGCCGTAACCCGTCGGGTTATGCCCCCTGACGTGGGGGAATGGGGTGCGCTATGGAGGAGTGGCCGAGTCTGCGGGTCGCGGAGTGGAGCCCCACGCGCGACACGCTGCACATGTGGGCCCAGGTCGTCGGCAAGGTCCGTCTGGCCCAGGCACCGATGGTGAACCACTGGTGGCAGGTCCCGCTGTACGTCAGCGCGCAGGGCCTGACCACCTCCGCCATCCCGTACGGCAGGCGCGTCTTCGACATCGAGTTCGACCTGTGCGACCACCTGCTGCGCATCCGGGCGGGCGACGGGCGGGTCCGCGACATCGCCCTTGAGGCGATGCCCGTCGCCGTCTTCTACACCGAGACCATGAACGCGCTGCACGAACTCGGCCTGGACGTGCGGATCAGGCCCCGCCCCAACGAGGTCGAGCCCGCCATCCCGTTCGCCGAGGACTACCAGCACTGCTCCTACGACCCGGCGCAGGCGCACCTGTTCTGGCTCCAGCTCGTCCAGGCCCACCGGGTGCTCAGCGAGTTCCGGTCCTACTTCATCGGCAAGGTGAGCCCGGTCCACCTGTTCTGGGGCGCGATGGACCTCGCCTGCACGCGGTTCTCCGGCCGTACCGCGCCCAAGCACCCCGGCGGCGCGCCCAACGTCGGCGACTGGGTGATGGTCGAGGGCTACTCCCACGAGCTGAGCAGCTGCGGCTTCTTCCCCGGCGGCGGCGAGGAGGGCGCGTTCTACTCCTACGCCTACCCGGAGCCGGAGGGCTACGCCGACTTCCCGGTACGCCCGCAGGCGGCCTCCTACAACGCCGACCTGGGCGAGTTCGTGCTGCCGTACGAGGCCGCCCGGACCGCGAACGACCCCGACCGGGCCGTGCTCGACTTCCTCCAGGACACCTACACGGCGGCGGCCGACCTCGGCCGCTGGGACCGCGAGTCGCTTGAAGACGATCCGAATCGTTGGGCGCACCCGCACTGATCAGCGAATAATGGGGAAGCATGTTCAAGAACACCAACGCGTTCAGCGGTTTTTCCGTGGACGACATCGAGCAGGCCCGCCGCTTCTACGGTGAGACGCTGGGGCTCGACGTCTCCGAGGAGTACGGCCTGCTCACCCTGCGCCTCGGTTCGGGGGCGAACGTGCTGATCTATCCCAAGCCGGGCCACACCCCGGCGTCCTTCACCATCCTCAACTTCCCGGTCGACGACATCGAGGCGGCCATCGACGAGCTGACCGGGCGGGGCATCACCTTCGAGCGCTATCCGGGCATGGAACAGGACGAACGCGGGGTGATGCGGGCCGGCGGGCCGTACATCGCGTGGTTCAAGGACCCGGCGGGCAACGTCCTGTCGGTGCTCCAGGAGAGGTGACCGGGCCGGTTCAGCGCCCCCGGGCGCGGCGCACGATCGCCGACAGGTGCGGGCGGTGCGCGCCCGGCCAGTAGGCGCGCCCGCACGTCCGGCAGCGGGCGAACGTGTCGTACTCCCGGCGGGTGCCCGGCTCCAGCAGGTGCATCACGTCCTCCTTGGCGGCCGGTTCGAGCAGCCCGTTGCACGCCGTGCAGCGGGTCCAGGGGGCGAGGTCCGGGGCGAACCGGTCGAGTACGTCGGCGAGCTGGTCGTCTGGCCGCTCGCCGCGCACGTACGCGCCCGCCCACAGCCTCCTGCGGCGCAGCAGGCCCCGGTCGCGGGTGAGCAGCACCCGCCGTTCGGTATTGGCCTGCTCGATCAGCTCGTCGTCGTCGCGATCGTTGTGGTAGGCGGCGTCCACGCCGAGCACCCGCAGCCGCCGCGCGAGCGTGCCCAGGTGCACGTCCAGCAGGAACCCCGCCGACTCCACCCGCTGCGGCCTGCGCACCGGCCCCACCTCGACGGTCTCGCCGCCGTCCGGCCGGTACGACGGCGGCTCGTCCCGCCCGTCCACCAGCATCGAACCGACCTCGGTCAGTGGCACCCCCGCCGCCTCCACCAGGTGCCCGAGCGTGGAGGTGCCGTCGGCGGGCACGCTGACGTCCCCGCCGCGCCGCCCGGCGGCCAGGAACACCCGCAGCTCTTCGTCGAAGCGCAACGCCACCATCTACCCAGCATCCCCCAAACGCATGGGAACCACCGCGAATCACCCGGTGTTACACCGAAGGTGATGCGCATTTCGATCCTGGACCGCTCGCTGGTCCGAGCAGGGCACCAAAAGGGGCACGCGGAGGCGCTGCGCGAGACCGTGCGGTTCGCCCGTGCCGCCGAACGGCTGGGCTACCACCGCTTCTGGGTGTCGGAGCACCACAGCGTGCCCGGCGTGGCGGGTTCCGCGCCCACCGTGCTGGCCGCCGCGGTGGCCGCGGCGACCTCGCGGATCAGGGTGGGCACCGGTGGCGTGATGCTGCCCAACCACCGCCCGTTGGTGGTCGCCGAGCAGTTCGGGGTGCTGGAATCGCTCTACCCGGGGCGTATCGACATGGGGCTCGGGCGGTCGGTGGGCTTCACCGACGGCGTACGACGGGCGCTCGGCCACGGCAAGGAGGCCACCGACGACTTCGCCGGCCAGGTGTCGGAGCTGCTCGGATACTTCGCCGGTCGCGCGCCCCGCCATCCCGGCGTGCACGCCTGGCCCGCCGAGGGGCTGCGGGTGCCCGCGTTCGTCCTGGCCATGGGCAGCGGCGCGGACATCGCCGCCGAACTGGGCCTGCCGCTGGTCATCGGCGGGCGGGAGGAGCGCATGCGGCCCGCGATCGAGCGGTACCGCGCCACCGTCACGGGCCGCCCGTACGTCGTGGTGGCGGCGACCGTCGCGGTGGCCGCCACCGCCGCCGAGGCGCAGGAACTCCTGGTGCCCGAGGCGTGGTCCACCGCCTACTCCCGGACCAGGGGCGAGTTCCCGCAGCTTTCCCCGCCGCGCGACATCCTCGCCCGCGCGATGGACGCCAGGGAACGCGGCTACTTCGAGGAGGCTTTGGAGGGCCAGATCCACGGCACCGAGGACGAGGTGGCGGCCGAGCTGTCCGGCCTGGTGGCGCGTACCGGCGCCGACGAGGTGCTGGTCACCATGAACACCTACGACCACGAGCGGCGGCTCGACTCCTACACCCGCCTTGCCGCCATCGCCCGCGAACTGCCCCTGGCCGCCTGAGGGCTCACGCCACCTCCGTGAACGCGCGGCGCAGCCGCCGCAGTCCCTCGGGGACGCGTTCGGCCGGGATCGCCCCGTAGCCCAGTACCAGGCCGTGCTCCGGCTCGCCCGCGTAGTAGCCGGCCAGCGGCTCGACGGCCACCCCGAGCCGCCGCGCCCGTGCCCGGACCTCGCCGAGAGCGGCGGGCACGCCCGGATTGAGCCGGGCGCAGACGTGCAACCCGGCCGTCGAGGGCATGGGGGTCAGCCATTCGGCCAGGTCACCGCGGAGCGCCGCGACGATCAGCTCATGCCGGGCCGCGTAGGCGCGGGTCGCCCTGCGGATGTGCCGGGGCAGCTCGCCGTCGTCGATGAACCGGGCCAGCGCGGCCTGCGCGATGGGGTCGCCGTGCCAGTCGGCCAGCCGTTTGGCGGCCCGCAGGGCGGTGCGCAGCGAGGCGGGCGCGACCAGGAAGCCGAGCCGCAGCATCGGCAGCAGGGTCTTGGAGAACGTGCCGACGTACAGGACCCGCCCGGTGCGGTCCAGGCTCTGTAACGGCGCGAGCGGCCGGTCGGAGAAGCGGAACTCGCTGTCGTAGTCGTCCTCCACGATCACCGCCTCGTGCCGGGCGGCCCAGTCCAGCAGCGCGGCCCGCCGTTCCAGCGACATCGGGACGCCCAGCGGGAACTGGTGCGACGGCGTGACGTACACCAGCCGTACGCCGGGCGGCAGCGCGGCCACCACCAGGCCCTGGTCGTCCACCGGCACGCCGGTCACCCGCGCGCCCATGGCCGCGAACAGCATCCGCGCCGGGGGATAGCCGGGCTCCTCCACCGCCACCCGGTCGCCGGGGGCGATCAGCACCCGGCCGATGAGGTCGAGTGCCTGCTGCGCGCCCTGGGTGAGCAGCACGTCATCAGGACGGGCCCGGACCGACCGGGCGACCCCGACATAACGGGCGATGGCCTGGCGCAGCCCCAGGTGACCGGCGGCATCGTGGTAACCGGCGGACACCGCCCGGGCGCGCAGCTCGCCCGCGATCAGCCGCCGCCAGGTGGCCAGCGGGAACAGCCCGCCGTCCGGGACGCCGACCCGGAAGTCGTAGGGAGCCTCCGTCGGGTCCTCGATGACCGGGTCGATGTCGCGCCACGGCGAGCGGGGGCGCACCGCGCCGCCGTACGACGGCCCCGCGGGCCGGGCGGGCGGAATGTGCCGGTCGCTCACGAACGTCCCCGCGCCCACCCTGGCGACCAGGAAACCCTCGGCCGTCAGCCGTTCGTAGGCCACCGAGGCCGTGTTGCGCGACACCTCCAGCCCGCGGGCCAGAGCCCTGGTCGGCGGCAGGCGCTCGCCCGGACGCAGCCTGCCGTCCAGAATGGCGTCCTGAATACCGCGGTAAATGCGCGCGGCCAGGTCGCCGGGCCCTTCCAGGCTGATATGGATGTCCACTATTGGCCCAATCGACTTTGCTCCCATTGGCTCTTATCCCGGCCAATTCCCCGTTGTTCAATGGTGCCACCACCCCGACGAGGAGGGCGGCATGAACCGAATCCTGCCCCCTGCCGGGCCGCCCCGCGTACTGGCCCTGGCGCAACTGGTCAACTCGCTGGGCGATGGCGCCTACTACGCCACCTCGGCGCTGTTCTTCACCCGGATCGTCGGCCTGTCGCCGACCCAGGTCGGGCTGGGCCTCACGCTCGCGTGGGGCGCGGGCATGCTGGCCGGGGTGCCGATGGGGCACCTGGCCGACCGCTGGGGGCCGCGCCGTACCGCGCTGCTGCTCGCCCTGCTCACCGCCGCCGCGCTGAGCGCGTTCCTGGTGGTGCGGTCCTTCCCGGCGTTCCTGGTCGCGGCCTGCGCCTACGCCTGCTGCCAGGCCGGGCTGACCTCGGCCAGGCAGGCGCTGCTGGCCGGGCTGGTGGACCCCGCGGAGCGGACCGCCATGCGCGCCCGACTCCAGTCCACCCTGAACGCGGGCCTCGCCGTCGGGGCGGGCCTCGGCGGACTGGCCCTGTCGGTGGACACCGAGGCCGCCTACCTGGCGGTGTTCGTGGCCGACGCGGTGTGCTTCCTCGCCGCCACGCTGGTGCTGCGCGGGCTGCCCGAGGTGCCGCCCGCGCCGCCGGTCGCGGCGGGCGAGCCACGGCTGGCCGTACTGCGGGACCGCCCGTACGCGCTGATCACCCTGCTGAACGCGGTCATGTACCTGAACATGCCGCTGCTCAGCCTGGGCCTGCCGCTGTGGATCGTGCACCGCACCGAGGCCCCCGCGTGGCTGGCCGCCGCGCTGCTCATGGTCTACATGATCAGTGTCGTGCTGTTCCAGGTGCGCCTGGCCCGCCCGGTGACCGGCCCGAGCACCGCCGCCACCGCGATCCGCCGCGCGGGCCTGCTGATGTTCGCCGCCTGCGCGGTGTACGCCCTGTCCGGTGCGCCCATCGGGACCACCGCCGCTATCGCCGTACTCCTCGTCGCCGCGGTGATCCAGGTGTTCGGCGAGATGATGCAGGGTGCGGGCGGCTGGGAACTGAGCTTCGCCCTCGCCCCCGACGGCCGGCACGGGCAGTACCAGGGCTTCTACGGCATGGCCCCGCAGATCGCCCGGATGCTCGGCCCGCTGCTGCTCACCACCATGCTGCTCGGCTGGGGCACCGCGGGCTGGCTGACCCTCGGCGTGGCCTTCCTCCTGTCCGGCCTGGCCATCACCCCTGTCGTCCGTGCCACCGCCCGCGTGCCCGCGCCGCAGGTCAAAGTGCCAGCTTGAAGCCCTCGTGGCCGGCGGTGAAGCCGAGGCGGGTGTAGAAGCGATGGGCGTCCGAGCGGCGTTTGTCACTGGTGAGCTGCACGAGCGCACAACCTCTGCGCCGGGCCTCGCCGACGGCCCAGGAGATCATCGCCGCGCCGAGCCCGCCGCCCCGGTGCCGCTCATGGACACGTACCGCTTCGATCTGGGCGCGGGTCGCGCCGCGCCTGGCCAGGCCGGGCAGGAAGCTGAGCTGCATGGTGCCGACGACCTCGCCGCCGGGTGAGGTGGTCACGGCGAGCAGCAGGTGCGCGGGGTCGGCGTCGATGGCCGCGAACGCGCGCTCGTACGCCGTCCAGTCGCCGCCGTCCGGGTCCTCGCGGGTCGCGCCGAGCTGGTCGGCGGCCAGCAGCGCGACGATCGGCCGTACGTCCGCCGCCACGGCCCGCCTGAGGGTGTAGGTCTTTTCGCCGGTAGCGAGATCCACCACAGAGTGCACCGCCCCAGGTTGTCATAGCAGGGACCGGACGGGCGAAAGGGGGCGACGGTGGCGGTGACGTTGGTCTACGAGACGCACTCGATCACGACCGACAACGAGACGGGCATCGCGACGGGGTGGCTGCCGGGGGAGCTGTCCGCGCGCGGGCGGGCGCTGGCGGCCGAGCTGGGCGAGCGGCGTCGCGACGACGGCATCGACGTGGTGTACAGCTCCGACCTGCGGCGGGCCGTGCAGACCGCGGAGATCGCGTTCGCCGGTTCGGCGGTGCCGCTGCGGCAGGACCGGCGGCTGCGCGAGTGCGACTACGGCGAGCTGAACGGCGGGCCCGTGGCGCGCCTGGCGGGCCGCCGCGCCGGGTACATCGACCGGCCGTGGCCCGGCGGGCAGAGCTACCGGCAGGTGACCGCCGAGACCGCCGCGTTCCTGGCCGACCTCGCCGCGTCGTGGGACGGCGCGCGGGTGCTGGTCATCGCCCACTCGGCCAACCGGTGGGCCCTCCAGCACCTGCTGCACGGCGAGGCGCTGGAGGACCTGGTGGACGCGCCCTTCGGGTGGCAGGAGGGCTGGACCTACACCGTGCCCGCGCCCTACCTGCCGCCCGGCGGGCTCACACCCGCCCCGGACCGCCGTTCGACGTGATCGACGGCACGGCCAGTTGCTGCTGTTCGGCCCTGATGATGTGGATGATCGCGTTGATCAGGGCCAGGTGGGTGAACGCCTGCGGGAAGTTGCCCAGGTGGCGGCCGTTGACCGGGTTGATCTCCTCGGCGTACAGGCCGAGCGGGCTGGCGAACGACAGCAGCTTCTCGCACAGCCGCCGCGCCCGGTCCAGCTCGCCGATCTCCACCAGCGCCGAGACCAGCCAGAACGAGCAGATCGTGAAACTGCCCTCCTGGCCGGTCATGCCGTCGTCGGTCTCGTCGGTGATGTAGCGGAGCACCAGGTCATCGACCGTCAGATGGTCGGCGATGGCCAGCACCGTGGCCTTCACCCGGGCGTCGTCCGGCGGCAGGAACCGCACCAGCGGGATGAGCAGCAGCGAGGCGTCCAGCGCGTCGGTGTCGTAGTGCTGGCGGAAGATGCCGTCGGCGGAGACCCCGCGCGTGCAGACGTCCGCGTGGATCTCGTCGGCGACCTTCTGCCACCGGTCGGCCAGTTCGGGCTCCTCGCGCAGCCGGGCCAGCCGCGCGCCCCGGTCGGTCGCCACCCAGCACATCACCTTGGAGGAGGTGAAGTGCTTGGGCTCGCCGCGTACCTCCCAGATGCCCCGGTCCGGCTCCCGCCAGTGCGTGATGGCCGCTTCCACCAGGCGCTTGATGATGGGCCAGATCCGCTCGTCCAGGCCGTCGCGCGACTTGATGTGGATGTAGAAGGAGTCGAGGATCGCGCCCCACACGTCGTTCTGGCGGTGGTTGTAGGCACCGTTGCCGATCCGGACCGGCTTGGCGCCCTCATAGCCGTGCAGGTGGTCGAGCGTCTCCTCGTGCAGGTCGCGCTCGCCGTCCACGCCGTACATGATCTGCAGGTCCTTGTCCCGCTCGGCGACGTCCGCGATGAACCAGAAGAAGTCGTCGGCCTCCCAGTCGAACCCCAGCGTGTACAGCCCCCACAGGGCGAACGTGGAGTCGCGGATCCAACTGAAGCGGTAGTCCCAGTTGCGCTGCCCGCCCGGGGTCTCCGGCAGCGACGTGGTGGCCGCCGCCACCAGCGCGCCGGTCGGCGCGAACGTCAGGCCCTTCAGCGTGAGCGCGCTGCGCTCCAGGAAGCTCCGCCACGGGTGGTCGGGGAAGTCGCCCCTGGCCAGCCAGTGCTGCCAGTGGTGGGCGGTCCACACCAGCCGCTCGTACGCCTCCCGGAAGTCGTGCGGCGGCTCGTGCTCGGTCCACGACAGCGCGGCGTAGCGGGTCTCGCCCTCCTTGAGCAGGGTGCGGGCCATGGCCTTGCCCGCCTCGAACCCGAGTCGCATGTCGGTGGTCAGCTTCAGCTCAAGGCCGACCTCCTCGGCGCGCGCCACCCCCTGGTGGTAGCCGCGGTCGGTGTAGGACCAGGTGGCGGCCTGCCTGCCGTAGTCGAACACCGGCTCGCACTCCAGGGTGACCTGCACCTCGCCGCTCACGCACCGGACCGTGCGCAGCAGCACGTGCTCCGCGTCATAGTCGGTCGGGGCTCTTCGGTGGGTGTGCGAAAGCTCGTCCTCATGGTGCCAGGGCCCCATGAGCAGTACATCACGGACGATGATCCAGCCGGTCGCGGTGCCCCAACTGGTCTCCAGCACCATGGTGCCGGGGATATATCGGCGGGCCGCGGGCACCCGGATATCGGCGGGGCCGAGCCGGAAGCCGCCGGCCCCTCTATCCAGCACTGCTCCGAACACGCTCGGCGCATCCAGGCGCGGCAGGCATAGCCACTCGATGTTCCCGCTCGGCGCGACGAGGGCCGTTACCTCGCAGTCGGACAGGAAACCGTAGTCACCGATCGGCGGAAATGCAGAAGATCCGCTGATGCCGTCCATGCCTCGATTACCCCAATCGTGCTGATGCAGCGGCCCGATGCGTTCCGCTTGATGTGGTTGGTTCCAGCGTGCCCATACGTCCGTGTCGACCCGATATTCACCCCGGAGTGACCCCTGCGCCGCGTCATCGGAACAGCGTCCGGGCCATCTCGCCGAGAAGGGTTCGGTCATGGCTGCCGCCTCACGGTTCGACTAATTCGAATAATTGAACTGAATGATCTGATTCACATGCTTCTTTGGTGCTTCCGGTTTTCGCGCTTTCTGTGGTTCAAGCGGTTCAACTGGTCAGACCGGCCCGCGTCAGTACGAGATCCGCAGGATCCGCTGCGGCGTCGCACGAGTAGATGACCGCCTCGCCGCCGATGGCGTATGCGCCCGCGGTACGGCCAGAGGCGATAGGTGCCGTCATCACACCAGAGTAGGGCTGAGTGCGCGAAGCGCGAGCGCATATCGCTAGTGTGTGAATCTACCCATACTTGGGCGGCGCTCGAAGGGTGTGGCGGGCGATGCCGGGTAGAGGGGGTCGCATGATTGACCGAGTGCTGCCCAACATCCTGTCCGACCGCCTCACCGAGACCCGTGACTTCTATGTGGGCCTGCTGGGGTTCGCGGTGGCTTTCGAATCGGACTGGTTCATCAACCTCTCCGCCCCCGGCGAGCCGAAGCGGGAGATCGGCATCTGGCGGCGGGACCACGAGCTGGTGCCGGGGGAGGTCCGCAACCCTCCGCAGGGCGTGATCCTGACCATCGTGGTGGACGATGTGGACACGGTCTACAAGAGCGCCGTCATCAAGGGCGTACCGGTGGTCGCCCCGCCGCGCGACCTGTTCTACGGGCAGCGGAGCTGCCTGCTCGCCGACCCCAACGGCCTCATCGTCGACGTCTCCACCCCGGTGGCCGACGCCGCCTGAGCGTCAGGGCCTGCCGGCGTGGTACAGGAGGAGGTAACGCCAGAAGAGCAGGCGGCGGACGGACGCGCCGGGGAGCAGCCGGGCGGCGGCCCGCCTGATCTCGGGCAGGCTCATCGCGGGCCGGTGCACGGGGGCGCGGATCGCGCCGTCGTCCGGGCCGCGTACGGCGGCGGCGAGCCGGGCCACGGCGTTGACCGGCGCGGCGACCAGGCCGACGGCGTAGTCGGCGGGGGTGCGCTCGGCGTAGCAGCCCAGGACGGCCAGGACGCCGCCGGGCGCGAGCGCGGCGCGCAGCCGGGTGACCGTCTCAAAGGGCACATGATGCAGGCTGGCCAGGCAGGAGATGTAGTCGTAGCGGGCGGCGGGGAGCGCGACCTCGGTGATGTCGGCCACCTGGTAGCGGACCCCGGCGGCCGGTGAGACCCGCGCGGCGTCCTCGATCACCTCGGGGGAGGGGTCGAGCGCGTCCACCTCCAGGCCGCGCGCGGCGAGCCTGCGGGCGAACCGGCCGGTGCCGCACCCGACGTCGAGCGCCGTCCGCGCGCCCCGGGGGAGGCTGCGGAGGAGCAGGGGGTGGTAGTGGTCGTTGTGGTCGAACCGCATGGATGTGGGAGGGTATCACTGAACCTTTTTCCACCTCAGGTTCCCTGGTCAGGGGTGGTAAGTGGGATTCCGTGCCCGCATGACCAGGCGTCCTGCCGGGCTACCATGCCCGGGCCGAGTCTGGTGGAGGCGCCCCTGACCTGGTCCAAGCGACCGGTTGAAAAAGGTTCACTGGGTGTGCGGTGGTCTCGGGGGGCGGGGGCTGTGAAGCCACATATGGGGATTTTGGAGTATTTTTCCGCTTTTACTATTAGCGGGCGATATGGCGGCGTGAAATCGCCGACGGCGATTGGCGCGCCCTCTCGCGGGGGCCGCGACGTATCATCGAGGTGTGCCGAACCTGGGCCCGGTCGAATTAATGATCATCATGGTCGTCTTCGCATTGATCGCGGCCTTGACGATCGGTTTGATCCTGCTCGCGGTCCGGCTCGCCGGGGGCCGCAGGCCGCCGCCGCGCGAGCCCGACCTCGCCGCGCGGGCGCGGGCGCTGAAGTCCTCAGGCCACCCCGACCGCGCGATCATGCTGGTCCGGGGCGAGACCGGCATGTCCCACGACGACGCCACCCGCTTCGTCCACACCCTCTGAAACACCTTCTGAAACACCCTCTGGCGCACCCTCTGACGCTCCAGCACCGCTCGTAGCGTGCTCACGGCAGGCCCGCCCCCCAAGGCAACGAGCGATGAACGGGAGAGTCAATGAAATTCGGCGTCAACATCCTCAACTTCGGCCCCGGCACCGACGCGGGCACATTGCTCGGCTGGGCGCGATTCGCCGAGGACGAGGGGTTCCACTTCGCGATGATCTCCGATCATCTGGCGGTGACCCCGGATGTGGCGAAACAGTACCCGGCGCCGTTCTACGATCCGTTCACCGCGCTCGCCTGGCTCGCCGGGCGCACGTCGCGGATCGGCCTCGGCACGACGGTCGTGGTGCTGCCCTTCCGGCATCCGCTGGAGGTCGCGCGGATGGCCGCCGACATCGACGAGTACAGCAGCGGGCGGCTGATCCTCGGGGTCGGGGTGAGCTGGGCCAGGCGGGAGTACGCGGCGCTCGGGGTGCCGTTCGAGCGGCGCGGGGCGATCACCGACGAGTACCTGGAGGTGATCACCCGCTACTGGACCGAGGACGTGGTGTCCTTCGCGGGCGAACACGTCGCCTTCGAGGAGGTGTCGGTCGCTTCGGCCTCGGCGGGCAGGCGACGCCCGCCGATCTGGGTCGGCGGGGCCAGCGGCGCGGCGCTGCGGCGTACCGTGCGGTTCGGCGACGCCTGGCACCCGCTGAACCTCCGGCCCGCTCAGATCCACGAAGGACTCGCCGCCCTGCGGGCGGCGGCCCTGGAGGCGGGCCGTCCCGTCCCGGCCTTCGCGCCGCGCCTGCCGCTGCGGGTCACCGGCTCGCCGCTGCCCGAGGACGAACGCCTGGCCGGGCAGGGCACCCTCGACCAGATCCGCGGCGACCTGCTCGCGCTCGCCGGCCTCGGCGCGGAACACGTCCTGTTCGACACCTACCCGGGCACTCCCGCGGCGATGCGCCCGCCCGAGGAGGACCGGCGGACGCTGCGCGCGGTGGCCGACGCCATTCTCGATCTCGACCGCGGAGAAGTGCGCCGATAAAACGTGGAAAACCGCGATGAAAAAGTCGCCAAGTGATACTGTGGTGACTTCTGCGTGTTCTCCGAAAAGGACCGGAGGGCTGCCCGGAAGCCTGTCCCGCCGTGGCGACCCCGCGCGCGGGCGCGGGGCTCGGCCGGCGGATCCCATGCCGAAAGCCGTGGCCCCTTCCGGCCTCTTCCTGCCCTTTCGCGGCCCGCCGCGTCCGCCTGGTCCGCATCGCTCATTCGCCATCCGACCCCCGCCACAATTCACATGCCATACGACAAGCCTGCCGAACTCGCGCTCGATTTCAGCGTGCGCGAGGACCCTGAGCGCCGCAAACGGGAAGACGAACTCGACCTCGCCACCGCGCCCGGGTACCAGCTCTTCTTCTCCTGCTTCGTCGGCGACGTGGATCTGCGGCTCGACGGCCTGAATTTCCGCACGAACTTCGGCTGGGTGGCGACGCTGAGCTTCGCGGTCGGCTTCGCCTGGCGGCTCTCCGGCCTCCCGGCGGCCGGGCGCATGTCCATGGACTTCCTCGAAGACGACGAATGGCTCAGCCTCCGCTTCGACGACGGCCGGGTGCTGGTGGCCAGCTCCTACGCCCGGGGGATCGCCGTCGTGCCGTACGCCGACCTGCTGAAACTGGCCCGCGACTCGCTGACCCGGCACGCCGACGCCCTGATGGCCGCCTACCCCCGCCTCGCCGAGAACCGCATCCTGGCGGGCCGGCTCGCCATGGTCCTCGGCGGTCCGGCCCCCGGGGCCTGAGGCTCACAGCACGTCGTCGAACCCCTGCCCGCCGCCGAGCGCGTGCGCGGCGGCGAACGGCTCCGCGCCCAGCGCGCGCTGGGCCTGCTCGGTGATGCGGTCGATGTCGTCGCGTTCGTGCCGGTTGACCCGTACGCCCGCCGCGGCCCGCGCGGCGGCGGCGAGCCCCAGCAGCCGGGCCGCCTCCCCGGCCGGGACGGTCGCCGCCAGCGCCTCGACGGCCCACGCCGTGCTCAGCGGGTCGCCGATCTTCCTGGCCGCGGCGAACGCCTCCAGGAACAGCTCCCTGGCCGCCTCCGCCTCCCCCCGCCCGTGCCGGACGAACCCCAGCTCGACCAGCACCGTCGGCAGGTGCAGGGCCGGTTCCAGGTCCGGGTCCCGGGGCACGCCCGCCAGCATCGCGTTCAGGTGCTCCTCGGCGAGATCCGGCCGACCGGCCTTGCGGGCGGCGTAGCCGAGCCCCATCCGCGCGAAGATCTCCCCCTGCCGGTGCCCCTGCCCGAGGGACAGCCGCAGCGCCCGCTCGCAGGTCTCCATCGCCCTGTCGTACTCGCCCAGGCTCAGCGCGATCCAGCCGAGCCAGGACAGCCGGCCCGCCGCCTCCGGCCACAGGCCCAGTTCCTCGGCGATGTGCAGGCCCTCGGTGAACATCCGGCTCGCCCGCTCGTACTCGCCGCGCACCTCGGCCAGCCCGCCCAGCCACTCGGTCGCCTGCAGCAGCCCCCAGCGGTCGCCCAGCTCGCGGAACAGCCGCTCGCTCTCCGTCCCGGTCCGCTCAAGGTCCGGGAAGTCGCGCCGGGTGTAGGCGTCGCGGGCCAGCACGCTCAGCGTCACCGCGACGCCCCAGCGGTCGCCCTGTTCCCGGAACGTCAGCAGGGCGCTGTCGGCCAAGGCCCGCGCGGACGGCAGGTCGGGCATGCTCCAGGCGAAGAACCACTCGGCCCGGGCGCGGTCGCCCGGGTCGTCCATCGCGAGGGTGTCCTTCCAGTCGGCCCAGCCGGCGTCCTGGCCGAGCAGCAGCGCGAACCCGGCCCGCCAGGCCCGCGCCCTGGCCCGGTCCGCCTCGGGCGCGTCGCCGGGGGCGCGCAGCGCGACGTCCAGCGCCCGCCGCGCCTCGCGCAGCCTGCCGCGCAGGAACCAGTACCAGGCCAGCGCGTTGACCAGCCGCAGCGCCGCGTCCGCGGGGGCGGCGTCGAGCGCGGCGCGCAGGTTCGCGGCCTCGGCGTCCAGGCGGCGCAGCCACTGCGCCTGCTCGGGCCCGCGCAACCGCGCCTCCGCCCGTACGGCGAGCGCCGCGTAGCACTCGACGTGCGCCCGGCGTACCCGCTCGGTCTCGCCCGCGTCGTCCAGCCTGCGCCTGCAGTACGCGGCCACCGACTCCAGCAGCCGGTAGCGCGTGCCCGCGGGCCCGTCCACCACCGTCACCAGCGACCGGTCCACCAGCCGCGCGATCAGTTCCAGCACGTCGAGCCCGTCGCCGCCGCAGACCTCCTCGGCGGCCTGGAGGGTGCAACCGTCGGAGTGGATCGAAAGGCGGCGCAGCACCACCCGCTCGGCGTCGCTGAGCAGCGTCCAGCTCCAGTCGATCGTCGCCGAGAGCGTCTGCTGCCGCGCCGGTCCGCCGCGCTGCCAGCCGGACAGCACCCGGAAGCGGTCGTCCAGCCGGGCCACCAGCTCCTCGACGCCGAGTGCCCGCACCCGGGTGGCGGCCAGTTCCAGGGCGAGCGGCAGGCCGTCCAGGCGGCGGCAGAGCTGCGCGACGGCCGCCGCGTTGGTCTCGTCCAGCGCGAACCCGCGCGCCGACGCGGCGGCCCGCGCCAGGAAGAGCCGCACCGCGTGCGACCCGGCCACGGCGCGCAGGTCGCCGCCCTTGGGGAGGTCGAGCGGGGGTACGGCGTACAGGGCCTCACCGGCCACGCACAGCGGCTCCCTGCTGGTCGCCAGGACGCGCAGGCCGGGGGC
Source organism: Spongiactinospora rosea (assembly GCF_003315795.1). Lineage (GTDB taxonomy): Bacteria > Actinomycetota > Actinomycetes > Streptosporangiales > Streptosporangiaceae > Spongiactinospora > Spongiactinospora rosea. The sequence goes on along the minus strand of NZ_QMEY01000034.1, from coordinate 20,657 downwards.
GGCGCGCAGCAGCTCGTCGGCGAGCCGCGCGGCGTGCTCGACGACGTGCTCGCAGTTGTCGAGGACCAGCAGCAGCCGCCGGGCGCGCAGCGCGTCCACCAGGCGTTCCAGGGCGCTGTCCGGGCCCGCGCCGTCCCGTACGTCGAGCGCGGCGAGCACGGCCTCGGCCAGCGAGCCGGTGTCGTCCTTCTCGTGCGCGGCCAGTTCGACCAGCCAGACCCCGTCGGCGTGGTCGGCGGCCAGCCCGGCGGCCGTCTCCAGCGCCAGGCGCGTCTTGCCGACCCCGCCGGAACCGGTCAGCGTGACCAGCCGGGCCGTGCCCAGCAGCGCGCGGATCTCGGCGACGGCCGTCTCCCGGCCGATCAGGTCGTTGACCGGGGCGGGCAGGTTGGTCTGCCGCCGCCGGGCCGGGCCGCTCAGGGCCGGATCCTGGCGCAGGATCCGGGTGTGCAGGTCGGCGAGTTCGGGGGAGGGGTCCAGGCCGAGTTCGCCCGCCAGCCGTTCGCGCAGCTCGGCGTACGCGGCCAGGGCCTCGCTCTGCCGCCCGGCCCGGTAGAGGGCCTGCATGTGGACGGCGCGCAGGCGTTCGCGCAGCGGGTGGGCGTTGGTCAGCTCGGTCACGTCCACCGGCTCGCCCGCGGCCAGGCGTACCTCCGACAGCTCCTCCACCGCGGCCAGCCGCGCCTCCTCCAGCCTGGTGATCGCGTGCTGGGCGAACTCGTGGTCGGCGAAGTCGGCGTACGCCGATCCCCGCCACAGGTCCAGCGCCTCGGGCAGCCGCTTCTCCGCCACGAGCCGGGCGAACCGGGCGGCGTCCACCGCGTCCGGCTCCACCCGCAACTGGTAGCCGGGCGCGCGGGAGACGACCAGCAGTTTGCCCCCCGGCTCGGCCTCCTCCAGCGCCCGCCGCAACTGCGACACGCGCACCTGCAACGCCGCCACCGGATTGCCCGGCACGTCGTCCCCCCACAGGTCCGCGACCAGCCGATCGGCCGACACCACCCGGCCCTCGTGCGCGAGCAGATCGGCCAGCAACGCCCGCACCTTGGCCCCGGGGATCGAGACGACCTCCCCGGCGTCGGTCCAGACGGTGAGCGGACCTAGTACCCCAAAACGCATACGACCGACCTTAGGCGGGCCGTGGAGCGTACGTCACCGGGAGTACTCCGGGTCACCGCCCCGCACTCCACCCGTCGTACCTGCGAACAAGGCCGCCGGCGGATGCCTCCTGCCCGGAAATCCCGGACCGTTGAGGTGTCGAAAGGAGCCATCTCATGAACGTTCTGGCCGTGGCCCACTGGGGCGGTGGCGGCTTCTGGCCGATCATCCCGGTCTTCTGGCTGATCTTCTGGATCGCCGCCGTCACCCTGTTCATCAAGGCCCGCAAAAAGGGCTGGAAACCCCCCTTCGCCTCCCCGGCCCCCGCAAGCCCCACCGAATCCGCCGAACGCCTCCTCGCCGAACGCTTCGCCCGCGGCGAGATGACCGACGACGAGTACCTTCAGCGGGTGTCAGTGCTCAAGACCGGTTCCTCCTGACCGCTCAGGGAGCGGTCAACGCGGCGAGCGGAATGGAGACCATGATCGGGAGTTCCAGTTCCAGCACGGTGCGATGGATCCGGTGTTGCCGATACTCCATCGCCACAGCGTCGAGGTGGAACTCCCATACCTCAGTGATCTCCAGCTTCTCGTCGAGAAGGACCATCAGGTAAAGCGGAATCCCGGCCGCCGCGTACTGGCTGCGCTTGTCGGTCAGGTCCTCCCGCGCGGTCGCCGGTGACGAGACCTCCACAACGGCGAGCGTCTGCGACGCGTGCGGCTTCTGCCGGGGTTCGTCCAGACATTTGTAGATCACTACGTCCGGCCGTCGGAATGTGAACTTGGGGACGCGCCAGAGCACTACATCGATATCGGTCTCCACGCTCAGGCAGGGGCCGGTGGGCGGACGCGCGTCCTCCAACTGCGTGGCGAGGCGGCGGGCGATCCGGTTGTGGCCCGGTGCCGGTGACTCACATTTGATGACGTGCCCGTGTACTACTTCGATGCTCCTGGCGATCTCTTCGGAGAGCGCGTTGTACTCGGCTTCACTCATGACCTGCGGGAGGCTCTCGTACCACGATGGGGTCGCCATGCGGGCCTCCGAATTCGTGGAAGGGGCATCGATCAGGGCGAACGTACCATGGTCACGCCCGTCGGGTGTCCGGGTCGGTGGTGTCCGGGTTCACAGCGGGCACCAGCCGTGGCCGATGTACCAGTGGCCGCCGGCGCGGAGGTGGTCGGTGAGGGCGCGCTGGAGGGTGGTGCGGCGGGGGAGGGTGTCGAGGGGGTGGTCGGCGCTGCCGAAGACGAAGGCGATGGGGTCGGTGTCGGCGGGCTCGGCGGACTCGTAAGCGGTGTGAAAGCGGTCCTGGAACCGGATCAGGTTGGAGCCGGGCGGGAGGTATCGGGCGAGCTGCCGGTCCAGGACCCAGGAGTGGAGCAGGGCGATCCGGTACCGCTCGCCGGGGAAATGGCGGGGGAAGAACGCGCGGGCCAAGGCCATGGAGTGGTCGCATGCCTGCGGGGACAGCGGGCCGTAGAAGTCGGGGATGTGGACCGTCAGGCACGGGTCGCCGGGGACGTACGGGAGACCGGCGGCGGCCAGGCCCTCGCCGGTGCGGGTGCCGAGGCGGGCCCGCTGGAACTGCAACCGGCCGAGCTGGTACAGCTCACCCCGGAAGTGGAACCTGAGCCAGCGCGGGTAGCGCAGGCCGCCGGTGCCCCGCCAGCGGCGGTGGGCCGCGACGCTGCGGCCGAGGTCGGCGAGCGTACGGCGGGAGATGTCGCGGGGGATGCCGTGCCGCTGGTGGTAGTCCAGGACGTACGGCAGGGCGGCGAGGTACACGAAGAGGTTGAAGAAACGGCCGAGCGCTTCGGGCTCTCGTGGCGGCTCCGGAAGCTGGAACGGCCTGTCCAGCGTCCCGATCCCGTCGACGAGGGCCGGTAGGCCCTCCTCCAGCGACCGCAGCGCGGCCGGGTCCTTCAGGAGCGAGGCCCGCAGCGCGACCAGCTCGCCGATGTCCTCGTGCGGCACCCCGAGGTCCAGCAGCACCTCGGGCAACTCGTCCGCCGTGGGTAAGACGCCCGTCCCGGAAGTGGCCACGGCGCCCCACCGTACACCCTTCACGAACGGCGGGCGCGGACGATCAAGGGGCCGTGCCGGTACATCGCCGGTCCGCCGTGACCGGGCCGCCCCGCAGCCGCGGTGCTCAGCGCGCTCCCCGGATGGGGGTATCCGAGGCCGCGGCCCTTCCGGCCGGGTCAGGATCGCAGGTCGGCGGTGAGTTCGGTGGCGGTGGCGAGGCCGTCGGGGGAGAGGTCGAGGGTGGCGACCTCAGTGAGGAAGGTGGTGGCGGACTCGCGGCCGCCGGCGCGGAGGTGGAGTTCGGCGAGGTGCGGCAGCAGCTCTCATTGCTGCGCAGGCTCATCCCGAGAAGGGCGCCGTTGAAGTAGCGGGATTCCTCGACCCATTGCTGATTGCCGCTCCAGGTGTTCATGAAGGCGCGGCGCAGCCCGCCACCGTAGGAGACCACTCGCCAGTACTGGCCGTTCGGATTCGGTGGCTGTCCGTTGTAGTGCTGTTGCACCACCGGTCCTTCATTGGCCGTCGTGCCGTTCTTCACATCGAGCAACTGGCTGGAAAAGCGGTTCTGCCAGAAGATCACGTCGTCCGCTGCGGCGGGGGCGGCCGGCAGGAGGCCCGAAACGAGCGCCAGTAAGGCGCCGAGAACGGCGGCGCGGCCGAGCGCCGCCCTGGGTCTGTGCCTGTTTCTCACCATCCGACATCCTTTCGATGACAGCGGAACAGGGATTTCTATTACGCCGTGGAGAAACTGTCAAGGTTGGGGGCTAATTCGTTATTTCATGGGCCTGCCCGGACGTTGAAGTCGTGCCCGATGGCGGTCAACGGGCGTCCGTAATCCCGCTCATCTCGCTCGATGTGATCCAGATCACTGTGAAAGCAGGGTGGACAGGATCGGCTTTCTGATAAATGATCAGTCCGCCGAAAAACGCCCAGGCGTACGGGGAAAACGCCTCCGCTTTTGCCGCCGACCTCTCGCTCTCCTCAATGTAACGAACCTGGTTCTGAATCGAGGATGAAATGAGACGCTTTCTTGCGCCGTTCGTCGTGCTCTTACTGGTGTGCGCGGGCGCACCGCCCGCGTCGGGCGCCGCGGCCACCGGCCCGCCAGGAACGGCCGGAACGGCCGGAAAACCCCCGCCGCCCCCGGCGGACCCCGCCGGACGGTCGGCGATCGAACCGGCGAAACGGGATCGGGTGCTGCCCGCGAAATGGCGCGAGTCGAAGGACGTGGCACTGGCGACCGCCGGAGACTCGACCGGGTTCCACCTCCTGACCGCCGAGGCCGCCACCGGCTATCAGTGGCGTACGCTCGCCACCCTCCGCGAACCCGGCCTGGACACCGACCAGTGGATCGGAAACGCCTGCCTGACCGGCTCGGGGAACAGCGCGGTGGCCGTTTACGCGCCGCGGCATTTCACCAACAGGGAAGAGCTGTTCAACCGTGGCGGGTTCGCGGCCGTGGTCGATCTGCGGTCCGGTGAGGTGACGAAGTTACGGGACCAGGTGTCGCTGTCGTACTTCAACCCCGGCTGCGGAGCGGGCGAGCGGGTCGTGCTCACCCAGGGCGCGGTGGAGCGGCATGACTCCACCCGCCTGCTGGTCCTGAACGCCGCCGAGCGGAAGGTGACGACCCGTATCCAGGCGCCCGGCCAGGTCACCTCCGCGATCCCGGTGCGCGACCGCGTGGTGGCGGCGGCGGGCGGCCGGCTGGTCGAGGTGTCCGGCTCCGGGGTGCGCACGCTGGTCACGACCGGTTCGGTGCCGTTCGACCTGCGCGCGGACGACGATGGCGGCGTGGTGTTCGCCGAGCGCGCGGGCGAACGGGTCGAGGTCCGCTACCATCGTGCGGGCTCGGCCCGGCTGCTGGCCACCGGGCGGCTCGGCCGGTTGTCGGTCGAGACGGGGACGCGCGGGCGGCTGTTCCTGCTCGGGGACGCCGAGCGGGTGCGCGACCTGCCCGCCAGTGTCACCCATCTGGCCTCCGCGCCCGCCCGTAGCGAGGTGTCGTCGGAGGGCGGCCTGGCGGTCACGTCAGCCGCGCCGGACGTACGAGCCGACGCGGCCGCTCTCAAGGACACCGGCATCTCCGGCACCGGCATAGGGAAGACGGAGCCCGAGCCGGTCCGCATCGCCGCCCAGGTGACCGCCACCCGGGCCGAGGTCGGGTTCACCGTGCAGCCGGACGTGAGCGCCGCGCCGCAGGCGAGCACCGGCACGCGCATCAACCCCCGGCTTGCCGCCGAGGGAACGGTGGACGCGGGCCACACCTGCGCCGTGCCGCGCAACGATCCCACCGTCCAGGTGTACCAGCCGCACTGGCGGCAGGTGGAATGGGCGGTGAACCAGCTCGTGTTCAAGAACCGCCTGACGCTCGCCCGCCCCGCCAACTGGAAGGGATCCGGGCTGCCGAGCTGGTCGCCCGCGGCGATGTTCCCCATCGAGGACCTGCGCGGCGGCGGCCGGGTGCCCTCCACGATCATGCTGGGCGTGCTGGCGCAGGAGTCCAACCTCTGGCAGGCCCAGCGCAACGCCGCCGAGGGCGAGCCGGGCAACCCGCTCGTCGGCAACTACTACGGCCTCGACCTCTATGACAACGACCCCGGCAACGACTGGGACATCGATTTCACCAAGGCCGACTGCGGCTACGGGATCAGCCAGCAGACCGACGGCATGCGCAAGGCCGGTTCGGAACGGCCGGGCGAGACCGCCTGGCCGCCGGACAAGCAGCGCGCGGTGGCGCTCGACTACGCCACCAACATCGCGGCCGGGCTGCGCACCCTCACCCAGAAGTGGAACCAGATCTGGGACGACACCGGCGGTGCGGTCAAGGCCAACACCGGAAACCCCGCCAAGATCGAGAACTGGTACTTCGCCCTCTGGGCGTACAACTCCGGCTGGCACCCCAAGGCCGAGGCCCCGGCGAACGGCGGCGCGTGGGGCGTCGGCTGGGCCAACAACCCGGCCAACCCCGCCTACCGCCCGGACCGCCACCCGTTCCTGGACAACAACACCTATTCCGACGCCGCCCACCCGCAGGACTGGCCCTACCAGGAGAAGGTCCTGGGCTGGGCCGCCTGGCCGATCGTCAAGTCCTACTACGACGCCGCCCAGCAGAAATGGCTCGACCAGGCCGGATACAACTACGCGTGGTGGAACACGGTGACCGACCGCTCGCAGATCGTCCCGACTGTCAACGCCGGCACGTCGTTCGCGGTGGACATCAACGCGTTCTGCCGCGCCTCGGGCACCGACCACAACGACTGCCAGCCGGGCGCGAGCGTACCCGGGGCCAGTACGCCCGGCACCTGCCGGCGGGCCGACTTCAAATGCTGGTGGCACCTGCCCAAGCTGTGGAAGGTGAACTGCGACACCACCTGTGGAAACGAAGGGACCATTCGCTATTCGGATCCGGAGTGGGCCTATACGGAAAGGGCCGACCCGACCGATCATTGGACGCCGTGCCGTACCCCGGGACTGCCTTCCGGCGCGTACATCATCGACGATGTGCCCTCCACCGTTCCCGCGATCAGGGGCGGCTGCGACAACAGCGGATGGGCCAACTCGGGGAGCCTCGGATTCGAGTTCGGCCGCGACGCGCAGGGCAGGGTTCCGGCGAAGGCCGACTTCGGGCAGATCGGCAATGGATTCGGTGGCCACTACTGGTACGGATTCACCCGTTCGCCCGACCACAACGGCGAGGTCTTCAAGGTCTCCGGTACCTGGACCCTGAACCGTTCGGTGAACGGACCGGCCAATGTCTGGGTCCACCTGCCCGCGAAACTCGGCTACACGAAACACGCGAAATACGAGGTCCAGACCGCCCAGGGATTACGCACCCGGACGATTTCGCAACGCGGTGACGGCAGGACCAACCGGTGGGTCTCCATCGGCGCCTTCCAGTTCGCCGGGCCGCCGGTGATCCGGCTCAGCACGCTCGACTCCTCCGGCGACGGCAAGGAGTCGATCGTCTGGGACGTCGTCGCGGTCCAGCCCGTCAGCGGCACTTTCGCCGAGCACACCGTGGAGGCCGTCGCGCTGTTCGACGAGGATCAGGACGTGGACAGCGCGCCGCCCGCGTCCGACTTCCCGACCCCGCTGCGGAGCAGGCAGGCCCTGTACGACTGGGGGATCGAGACCTCGAGCGCGGTGACGTCGCTGCCGGACTGCTCGGGCGGGCCGACGATGTTGTGCACCATGCCCGGGATCAAGGCCGCCATGGGCCGATGGCACACAGACGTGGTGGCCGCGGGCACCGACCCCGTCGACCACCCCGACGGCAAGAGCATCGCCACCTGGATCGGGTTCGCCAACCCCTACACCGATCGCCCGACGAGCCCGGCCAAACCCCCGTGGTACGACACGAATGACGGGACCTACAAGATCCGCTCCAAGGTGTCCATCTCGTTCGTCAAGGCGGCGGACGGCACGATCGTCGCCGGGAGCGAACACGGCGAGTACGCCAACCGCACCGGCGACACGCACCTGCCGCGCTTCGTCAAGGACACCTTCGCGGCCCTCCAGGCCGACTACGGCATAGCCCCGCCCGACCTCACCTACAGCACCGCTGACCTCAACAGCCACGACGGCGTGCGGCGCACCGCGAGGCCGCACCTGACCGGCATCCTGCCCGGCCGGGCGTACGCCTACGCGGGCAAGGCCCCCGTCGCCGTGGACGCGGCGGGCAACCCGACCGGCACCGGCGGCACCTGCGTCGCCGCCCTGTACACCTCCGGCGGCTCGATCGGCTACCGCCCGATGCTCGGCGCGGACGACGGGAAGCCCTGGGAGAAGGCGGCGGACTGGAAGGCCCGCGTCGAGGGGGACACGAGGGTGCCTCCGGAGGTCGCCAAGGTCGCCGGGGAGATTTACAACGCCTTCTTCAACAAGGGGATCATTCCCGGCCTCGGGTCGATATTCGGCCAGGGACCGCCGATCTGGCAGGAACTCAATCTCCGGGTGTGCACCGACGGCAGCGTGCGCAAGAACGGCGACCGGCCACTGCTGCGCTCAAGTCACATGCCGGACCAGTACCTTTACCACAATGGGCAGGCAATGGACCTGAATGGCGGGCAGAGCAACAGCGCCGCCCCTGTCGTGAAAGGCAGGTTCGACCGGTTCAGCAGGATCCCCGACCCTAATCAGACCTGGCCATTGTGGGAGAATCCCTATGGGCCGTGCGGCCCCGCGACGGGTCAGAGCGGCAATCCGTGGGACATTTCCGTGCCTTCGGATGCCGGGGTGAATCCGTCCGCGGCGAGGTTCTGCCTCGACAATTCCCTCCAGCCCGATCCGGCCTACAGCAGCCCCTGACAGGACCCGCCCTCGTGTTCATCGCCATGCTCGCGCTGATCGGCATCGCCGTCGTGTGGACGCTTCTCGCCGCACTTCAGGTCCGTGACACCCGGATCACCAACGGCATCGTGGTAGCCCATTTCGTCGTGACGGTGATCCTCATCGCCGTGCTCGGCGTGCGGGACCCGGAGGCGCTGGGCATGTGGCTGATCGTGTTCGGCTGGGGCGGCCTGGTCTCGGCGATCCGCCTGGCTGTCGTGGTGGTCAGGGCGCTGCGCGAGTAGGGGAGGCCGGTCCCACGACCGGCCTTTCCCTCACGCCGAGCAGGCCCGCCGCCATCTCCGATATGTCGCGAAAACTCAGGACATGCCGAAGTTTGCCATGCTTCTGCGAGGGGTATCGGGGGATGTGCCCCGCACGCGCGAGAGTATGGTGAGGTGGTGAACAGCAAGGCCCCCTCCGTTCGCGCGAGCCGTCCACGCAGCCGATCGCCATGGATGCTCGTCGTTCCCGCGCTGCTCGGGCTGGGCTTCCTGGTGCTGCCGCTGGCCGGTCTGCTGGCCCGCGCGCCCTGGTCCACGATGCCGCGCCGGTTGGCCCAGCCCGAGGTGCTTGAGGCGCTGCGTCTCTCGCTGCTCACCGCGACCGTCGCCACCGTGCTGTGCCTGCTGCTCGGCGTGCCGTTGGCCTGGCTGCTGGCGCGGGTCGCGTTCCCCGGCAAGCGGCTGGTGCGGGCGCTGGTCACCATCCCGCTGGTGCTGCCGCCGGTCGTGGGCGGGGTCGCACTGCTGCTGGCGCTCGGCCGCCGGGGGCTGGCCGGGCAGTGGCTCGCCGAGACGTTCGGGATCTCGCTGCCGTTCACCACGGCGGCCGTGGTCGTCGCCGAGGCGTTCGTGGCGATGCCGTTCCTGGTGATCAGCGTGGAGGGGGCGCTGCGCGGGGCCGACGACCGGTTCGAGGAGGCCGCCGCGACGCTCGGCGCGTCACGCTGGACGATCTTCCGCAGGGTCACCGTCCCGCTGGTGCTGCCCGGCATCGTGGCGGGCGGCGTACTGTGCTGGGCCCGCGCGCTGGGGGAGTTCGGGGCGACCATCACCTTCGCAGGAAACTTCCCGGGGGTCACACGTACCATGCCGCTCGCCGTCTACCTCGCGATGGAGACCGACCCGGAGTCGGCCATCGTGCTCAGCCTGATCCTGCTCGTGGTCTCGGTCGCGATCCTCGCGGGGCTGCGCGACCGATGGGTGGCGGCCCCGTGACGCTGCACGCGCGCCTGATCGTCGAGCGCCCGCGCTTCCGGCTCGACATCGAACTGACCGTCGCCGCGGGCCAGGTACTCGCGCTGCTCGGCCCCAACGGCGCGGGCAAGACCACCGCGCTGCGCGCCATGGCCGGGCTCACCCCGCTCACCGACGGCCGCATCTACCTGGACGGCAGGCCGCTGCACACGATGCCGGTCGAGGAGCGCCCGATCGGCGTGGTGTTCCAGGACTACCTGCTGTTCCCGCACCTTTCCGCGCTCGACAACGTCGCCTTCGGCCCGCGCTGCCAGGGGGCGGCCAAGGTCGCGGCCCGGCGTACGGCGAGCGAGTGGCTGGAGCGGGTCGGCCTGACCGAACACGCCGCCGCCCGGCCCAGGCAGCTCTCCGGGGGGCAGGCCCAGCGGGTCGCGCTGGCCCGCGCGCTCGCCGTGCACCCGCGGCTGCTGCTGCTGGACGAGCCGCTGGCCGCGCTCGACGCGCACACCCGGCTTTCGGTGCGCTCCCAGTTGCGCCGCCACCTGGCCGACTTCGACGGGGCCACCGTGCTGGTCACCCATGACCCGCTGGAGGCGATGGTGCTCGCCGACCGGCTGGTGGTGATCGAGGACGGCGCGGTCGCCCAGGAGGGCACCCCCGGCCAGGTCGCCAGGCGTCCGCGCACCGACTACGTGGCCAGGCTGGTCGGGCTCAACCTGTACCGCGGCACGGCCGACGGCGCCGGGGTCACGGTGGACGGCGTGGAGTTCAGTGTGGCCGAGCACCTGCGGGGGCAGGTGTTCGTGGCGTTCCCGCCGTCGGCCGTCGCGCTGTACCGCACCCGCCCCGACGGCACCCCGCGCAACCTGTGGCGGGCCCGCATCGAGGGCATGGAACGGTACGGCGACAACGTCCGCGTCCACCTCGGCGGCCCGATCGCGGCGGGCGCGGACATCACCCCCGCCGCGGTGGCCGACCTCGGGCTGTCGCCCGGCCAGGAGGTCTGGGCCGGGGTCAAGGCCACCGAGACCCACGCCTATCCCGCCTGAACAGTTTCGATCGCGTATGGCTATGGAAAACATAGCTGAATGATCTGATTCGTTCTGATCCGATCGCTCAATCGATCCCTGAAGGGACGCTGGGAGCCCCGCCGGATGGATCGCGACCTGCGGCCGGGCCCACTATGATCGGATCCGACCGGACGACGAGCCGACCAACGACGGGCGGGCAGACCGTGGGCGAGACCCAGGCGCCGGGCGACGGCCGCCGGCCGGTGTTCGCCGCGGAGCGCCGTCAGCGCATCATCGAGCTGCTGCGGGTCAACGGCGCGGTGTCGCTGCGCGAGCTGGCCCAGGCCGTGCGCTCCTCGGAGGTCACCGTCCGCCGCGACCTGCGCGCGCTGGAGGCCGAAGGGCTGATCAACCGCCACCACGGCGGCGCGACGCTGCCGGGTGAGCTGTCCCGCGAGCCCACCTATGCACAAAAGGCGCAGGTCGCCGCAGGGGAGAAGGCCGCCATCGCCGACCTCGCCGCCTCCCTGGTCGAAGACGGCGACGCCATCGTGGTCGGCCCCGGCACCACCACCCAGGAGTTCGCCCGGCGGCTCACCCGGCATACCGAGCTGGCCGTGGTCACCAACTCACTGCTGGTCGCCCAGGCGCTGTCCGGTTCGCCGCGCATCGAGGTGGTGCTCACCGGCGGCACGCTGCGCGGCTCCATCCACGCCCTGGTCGGCAGCGCCGCCGAGCACTCCCTGGCCGGGCTGCGGGTGCGCCGGGCGTTCGTCTCCGGCAACGGCCTCACCGCCGAGCGCGGCCTGTCCACCCCCAACATGCAGGTGGCCGGGGTCGATCGGGCGCTGGCCGGGGCGGCGGAGGAGGTCGTGGTGCTGGCCGACCACACCAAGATCGGCGTGGACACCATGGTGCAGACGATCGCCGTCGAGCAGTTCGACCATCTGGTCACCGACGACGGCGCCCCTCGTGACGTGCTGGACGAGCTGAGCGGCCGTGGCGTACGGCTGCATGTGGCCCACGCCTGATCACATGTGATCGGCCGTGACAAGATCATGGCCTTTTCGTTACGGGATCGTTTTCCGCCCGGCTCACCATCGATCCCAGCGAGGCAAGGAAAGTGCGATGAGCAGTACGGTTCTCCAAGCCGACGGGGTGCTGAAGACGTTCTCGGGTGTACGCGCCCTCGATCACGTCTCCTTCGCGGTCGGTCCGGGCGAGGTGCACGCGCTGGTGGGCGGCAGCGGCGCGGGCAAGTCCACGCTCGTCAAGGTGCTCTCCGGGGTCTACCGGCCGGACCGCGGCGAGTTGCGGGTGGGCGGCGAGCGGGTGCGCTTCGGCTCGCCGGCCGAGGCCAGGCGGGCCGGGATCGCCACCGTCCACCAGGAGGGCAACCTCGTCCCGCTGATGAGCGTGGCCCGCAACCTGTTCCTCGGGCGCGAGCCGCGCGGCCGGTTCGGGCTGATCGATTTCGCCCGGCTGCACGCCGAAGCCGACCAGATCGTCCGGTCGTACGGCATGCCCCTGGACGTCCGCCGCCCGCTCGGCTCGCTCTCCCCGGGCACCCGGCAACTGGTCGCGATGGCCAGGGCCGCCTGGGCGGACGCCCGCGTGGTCATCATGGACGAGCCCACCTCGGCCCTCGAACCGGGGGAGATGGAGACGCTGTTCCGGGCCGTCGCCCGGCTGCGCGCCCAGGGTCGGTCGATCATCTACGTCAGTCACCGGCTGGAGGAGCTGTACCGGGTCTGCGACACGGTGACCGTGCTGCACGAGGGCAAGGTCGTCCACACCGGCGGCCTCGCCGGGCTGGACCGGGTCCGGCTGGTCTCACTGATGCTCGGCCGCCCCCTCCACCAGCACCGCCCGCTCCCCGAGGAGCCTGGCCCGGCCGTCCTGCCCCTCCTGGAGGCGACCGGGCCGACCAGGCAGAACGTGCGGCCGGATGTCTCCAGCGCGCTGCACGAGGGGCAGGTGCCGGGCCTCGGCGGGCTGCTCGGTGCCCGGCGCGGCGAGACGGCCAGGGCCATGCCGGTGGTGGGCATGCCGCTGCTGCGCAAGTGATCGGTCCGGGCGGGGCCCGGCCCGATCGAGGAGGACCGCGTCTCCGGCGACCTGTCCGAACGGCCCCGAGGCGCTGAGGACACGCATCCCGGCGGCCATGCCGCCACTTCCGCCGTGCTGTGTCCGGATGCCTGACAGGGCGTCCCGCAATATCCCCCATATCGCCATATTTCCCGCACGCCACAGCACGGGTGAGTGACTTCACGGATCTTGGGATGCCGTGCATGCTCATCGTTAGTCGCCGACGTCGCGGACCCGACGTCCTTCCACGACCTTGATCCCCCTGCTCCAGAAGGAGAAGCATGGCGAACCTGCGCGTTCTTGGAACGGTGCAGCGCCTGGGCGTCATCGCCCTGGCCGCAGCCCTGCTCGGGTACGGCGCGACCGTACCGGCCGCGCACGCGAGTGCGCTCACCGTGGCCTGCGGGGACACCCTCACCGCGAGCGTCACCCTCACCGCCGACCTGACCTGCGCGGGCGACGCGCTGACCGTCGGCGCCGCCAACGTGACCATCGACCTGAACGGCCACACCATCAGAGGCAACGGCACCGGGAAGGGAGTGCAGCTCGACCGGCCGCAGGGCGTCGCCGTGACCAACGGCACGATCACCGGCTTCGCCGATGGCGTGTACCTGGAGACAGGGGCCGGCATCACCCTGACCGGCGTAAGGCTCGCCGCCCCCTTGCGCTCCTTCGGCGGTAACACGGTGACCGTCGCCGGGACGACCTCGAACTGCGAGCTGTCCGGGGTGAACGTGCGCTACACGGTCCTGAAAATCGACGACTGCGTGCTGACCGGCTCGGTCAGCCTGTCGGAGAGCAACGGGTCCGCCATCAGGGACAGCGAGCTGAGCAACGGATCGCTGAACATCTGGCAGTCCGACGGAGGCATCTACACGGGCAACGTCTTCGACGCCTTCCCGGTGTCCACCAGCGTGGTGAGCCGCAGGAACCTGTTCAAGAGCAACATCTTCGCCAACACGGCCACCGCCTTCACCGCGGGCGCGGTGTACGACGCCGCGCGGGCCGGGATCGTGGAGGACAACGTCTTCCGGGACAACGACATCGGCCTGCGCAGCCACGACATGCGCAATGTGATCGTGCGGAACAACGTGTTCGAGGACAACGACACGGCCGGGATGTACCTGCTCACCATGACTCCCGTGGCGAGCCCCGACGCGCTGTCCGGCAACGAGTTCGTCAACAACGGCCACGACCCGAGCGGCCTCACCGACGCGGGCGGCAACGCGGTACGCGGCGGCATCCACATCAGGACCGGCACCGACGACCCGCTGAAGCGGATCACGCTGGCGAACAACACCGGCAGCGGCAACGCCGGACACCTGATCTGGGCCCCGCCGGGCATGGTGATCGACGGCGGCGGCAACCAGGGCCCCTGCGGCCCGACGCCCAACCCCGACCTCACCTGTTTCTGATCTCTGACCGAATGAGAGCCGGTCAGCTCAGGCAGAACTCGTTGCCCTCCGGGTCGAGCATGGTGACCGCGTAATAGTCGGGGATGCCGCCGCCGGGCACCGCCCGGACCAGGGTCGCGCCGAGGCCGACCAGGCGCTCGGCCTCGGTGTCGACCTGCCGCCTGCGGACCTCCACCGGCACGGCGCGGCCCTCGGTGACCTGGATGTCGAGGTGCACGCGGTTCTTCACGACCTTGCCCTCGGGCACCCGCTGGAACCAGATGCCCGGACCCGCGCCGTCGGGATCGACCACCGAGTCGTAGCCGTCGGGGATCTCCTCCTGGAGCCCTCGGTCCGCCCAGTAGGCGGCCCAGGTGGCGAAGCCGTCGGGCGGCTCCTCCAGCCGGTAGTGCAGGGCGTCGGCCCAGAAGCGGGCCAGCCGATCGGGGTCGGCGCAGTCGAAGGTCACCTGGAATTTCCGTGCCATGCGGCAGATGCTGCCGCATGGCACCGACATTTCCGGGCCGACATTTCCGGGCCGACTTTTCGGGGTCGCTTTTTTCGGGCCGTCAGTCGCGGTCCTTGCCCGAGACCCGCTTGAGGATGCGCTCCAGGGCGGTGCCGAACGGGTTCTCCTGGACCATGTAGGTCCAGGTGGCGGTCGGGCGCTTGATGTCGGCGGCGGCCAGGTCGAGCCCGTCGGCGGTGACCGGGGCGGTCTCGAACGCCTCCACCGAGGACTCCTCGACCTCGGCCAGCAGCCGCTGGTAACCGGCGACCGCCTCGCGGTGGAACTCGTCCAGTGGGTTCATCCGGCCGAGCACCCGCAGGTGGATGCCCTCGCGGACCTCGGTGAGGAAGGCCATGTGACGGGTCCAGCCCGCGTCCAGGTGGTACAGCACGATCTGCCTGGCCGCCTCGCGCAGTACGTCTTCGCCCACCGACTCAAGCAGCTCGGCCCACCGCTCCGGCCGGGCCTCGGCCAGCGCGTCGGCCGCGCTGTCGCCGTGCAGGATCTTGTCGCGGTGTTCCAGGACCAGCGACCGCTGGTGTTCCAGCAGCCGGGTGTAGCGCCAGGTGTTGCGGTGGATCTCCAGGTTGGCGCCCTCGGCGACGCGCTGGGCGTGGCCGACGATGTGGTCGCCGCGGCGGTGTCTGACCACGCCGTCCTTGTCGGCGGCGGGCGGGCGCTCGTCGGGCGCGAACCTGGTGATCAGCTCGTCTTCCAGGCTGACGTAGAAGACCGAGCCGCCGGGGTCGCCCTGGCGTCCGGCCCGGCCGCGGAGCTGGTCGTCCAGGCGGGAGCTGGAGTGGCGGCCGGAGCCGATGACGTACAGGCCGCCTAGCTCGGCAACGCTCTCGCCGAGCCTGATGTCGGTGCCGCGCCCGGCCATCTGGGTCGAGACGGTGATCGCGCCGCGCTCGCCCGCCTTGGCGATGATCGACGCCTCCTCGGCGTCGTTCTTGGCGTTGAGCACCACGCAGTCGATGCCGCGCCCGCGCAGGGTGAGCGCCAGGCGTTCGGATTCGGCCACGTCGAGCGTGCCGATCAGGATCGGCCGGCCGGTGGCGTGCACCTCGACGATCTTGTGCGCCAGCGCCATGTCACGGTCGGTCACCGTGGCGTACAGGACGTCGGGCTCGTCCACCCGGCCGGACGGCTTGTTCGGCTGGATCGCGGCGACCTGGAGGTCGTAGAACTCGGTGAGCTGTTCGCCCACCGCCACCGCCGTGCCCGTCATTCCGCACTTCTCCGGATAACGGGTGATGAGCCCCTGGATGGTGATCGAGTCCAGGATCTCGCCGGTCTCGCTGGCGGGCAGCGCCTCCTTGGCCTCCACCGCCGCCTGCAGGCCGTCCGGCCAGCGCTGGAGCAGCGCGACCCGGCCCCGCGAGGCGTTGATGAGCTGGACCCGGCCGTCCCTGACGATGTAGTCGATGTCTCGGGTCAGCAGCGCGTGCGCGTGCAGGGCCAGGTTGACCTCGGTCACCTTGTCGGGCGTGTCGTAGAGGTTGCCGTCCTCGCCCAGCGTCTCGCCCAGGGCCTCCTCCACCGCGTCGGTGCCGAGCGCGGTGAGGAAGACGTTGCGGCCCTGCTCGTCGAGCTCGTAGTGGTAGCCCCGGACGAGCTGCCTGACCAGCGCGGCCATCGACGGCACGCTGGTGCCCGGGTCGGCGGCCCCGGCCAGTACCAGCGGCACCCTGGCCTCGTCCACCAGCACGGAGTCGGCCTCGTCGATCAGCGCCACGTTGGGCTCGGGCACGATCTGGTCGGCGGCGGAGGTGACCATCCGGTCACGCAGTACGTCGAAGCCGATCTCGCTGACCGAGCCGTAGGTGATGTCCTTGGCGTACGCCTCCCTGCGCTCCTCGCGCGTGGAGTCCTGGCCGATCCAGCCGACGCTGACGCCGAGCGCCGTGTACAGCGGCTCCATCCACTCGGCGTCGCGCCTGGCCAGGTAGTCGTTGACGGAGATCACGTGGACGCGCTTGCCCTGCAGGGCGTAGCCGGCCGCGGCCATCGCGCCGGAGAGGGTCTTGCCCTCACCGGTCGCCATCTCGGCCACGTGCCCGGCCAGCAGCGCGACCGTGCCGACGAGCTGCACGTCGTAGGGGCGCAGGCCGAGGGTACGGTCGGCGGCCTCCCTGGCGATGGCGCAGAACTCCGCGAGGTCGTCCATCGCCGGGGTGGGCAGCTCGTCGAGCGCCGCGACGGCCTCCCCGCGTTCGCCCGCCCTGGCGACCACGCGCTCGAACGGGGTGAGGTCCAGCGAACCTGGACGCTGCAGGAGCTTGCGGAACATCTGCGCTAAAGAGGCCACGAACCCTCCAACGAGCCGTTCGAGGGACACGTTCCCCGAAGGCTCCTAGTATGCATCGCCGCCGCAGGCGTGCGCCTGCCTCACCCCATTGTGATCACTGCGGTTCGCGCAGCGCCAGCGCCACCACCGCGAGCAGCAGTACGGCCGCTCCCGCCGCGGAGTACGGGGTCAGCGTCTCGCCCAGCAGCAAGACCCCGATCAGCGTAGCGGCCAGCGGCTCCACCAGCACGATCACCGACGAGGTGGTGGCCGGTACGGTGCGCAGGCCCGCGAAGAACAGCCCGTACGCGAGCGCCGTGGGCACCGCCCCCAGGTAGGCGAGCAGCGCCGCCGCGGCGACCGGATGGCCGCCGGACGGCAGTACGCCGGTGGCGAGCGCGGCGGGCAGCAGGAAGATCCCGCCGACGACCAGCGAGCCGAGCGCCGTACGGTACGGGTCGCCGCCGCCCGCGCGGTTGACCAGCGTCACGCTCGCGTACGTCACGGCCGACAGCAACGCCCAGCCCAGCCCGAGCGGCGAGAAGTCCGTCGAACCGCCGGGCAGGCTCAACAGGACCAGCCCGGCCAGCGCGGCGGTGACCGAGGCGAGCCTGCCCGCGCCGAGCCGTTCGCCGAGAACAAGCCGCGCACCCGCGGCGACGAGCACCGGCGCCGCGCCCAGCGTGACCACGGTGGCCACGGCGAGCCCGGATTCGCCGACCGCGGCGAAGTAGGACGTCTGCGACACCGCCATACACACGCCGGTGACCACCATCCGCCCGCGCCCCGCACGGACACCCGCGCGAGCGATCAGCGCGCCCGCCACGGCGAGCAACGCGGCACCGATGGCGAACCGCCAGAACGAGACGGCGACCGGCCCAAGGCCGCCGAGCCGATAGATCAGGGCCGCCGCGGCACCACCGGTGCCCCAGGCGGTGGCCGCAATGGACACGTACAGCAGACCCTGCCGCACGGAGACATGCGTCATCGAGAACTCTCCGAAGGGGAGTGGCCGAAAAGGGACCCGTACGCGGGCAGCGACCACTCACCGAGTCACCCAGACCCGGCTACGCGCGTGAGCCCCGCCCGCCTAGCGAGCGGCGGGGGGAGACATGATCGAACGCATGATGCCCCCACCTTAACGGCCGCCCCCGCCTACCGCCCTGGACCAAGGGCCCTCGCTCCCCTCGGACGATCTTCCTTATGTCACCGGCTGTTTCAGGCATCTGATACCGGGGCCTTCGAAGAAGCGGATCATCGGCAAGCCGTGCCGGGCTGGGCGTACTTCGTTGTCTGCCACACGTGCGACCTCAGGGATATGACCCCCATTGCGGCAAGGTGGGCGCGTTCGCGAGCGCTCAAGCCGTCCACTGCACACCGTCCTTCGCAGGGCGCGGACGGGCGGCGTTGTGGGGCACACCGCCCGCCCGCGCGGCACGGGGACTGCCGCTGCCCCGTGCGGCGCGGCATCGGCCCCAGGGAAGGTGGGGCCGCCGCGCGGTCCACGGGGTGGCGCGGGCGGGGAGCACACCTCGTACCCACCCGCGCCAGGCGGGCCCTCGGCGGCCCGCCGTACGGCACGGCGGCGCGCTGTACTCCCTCGCCGCGCCACCGCACCCGTTCATGGGGTCGCCCTCCACGTGTCGCCGGCCGCCGTGACGGTCGCGCCGTCGGCCGTACTCGTAGCCGATCCCGAGGAACGACAGCCGGGCGTACCGCACACGTCCCCGGCCGGCGAGGAAGCCGTCCAGGGCGTCGAGCATGGCCTTCTCGTCGGCGTCCGCATCGTCGGTGACACCGTGGAGGTCGTCAGGCTGGGTCATGATGACGAGTAGACCCGGAGGGGGCTGCTTCCAGGAAGATGACATCCGATGACAGGGCGGGACGGGATGCCGGGTGCGATGACCATCACCGGGTCAAGGGCGACTGATCATCGGCGGTCGGACGAGTACTGGGCGATCTTCAACACCTACCTCGGCCCCTTTGCGCGCGCCGGTGTGGCGATCTACCTCGGCGGAGCCTCGGGAATCGACTCTCTTGCCCTGCTATGGCTGTCATCCGAGACCCAGGCGTCACTGATCGTGGCGACCCCGGGCACCCTCGCCGACCAACCCGCCGACGCTCGCCGTGCCGTGGCCTTGGCACGAGAGCGCGACCGTCTGTCCGAACTGGTCGAGTTGCGGCATCCTCGGCATCCGTCCACCGAGAGCTACCACGCCCGGAATCGGTGGATGGTCGATCGAAGTGACTTTGTCCTCGGTTTCCCGAAAGGCCCATCGGGCGGGACCTGGTACACGCTCAACTACGCGGCGGAGCGGAACAAGCCTCGGCTGATCCACCCCATCTAGCTCCTGCAGCATGCTGTAATACGCGCATGACAGCGAGTGAGCGGCGTGCGGCGGCGTGCACCCTGCGACTCCTCCGTGAAGGCCGCGGCTGGTCATGGTCTGATCTGGCGCGCGCGATCAAGTCCGCCGCAGGCGAGCTCGCCACGACACCGGTCGATCGCCTCACCGTCCCCAGCCTCGTACGGACGATCGCGCGATGGGAACGCGAAGATCGGCCGACCTCCCCCGCCGAGCGCTACCAACTGCTGCTGGCATATGTCTTCGCCCGTCGCGGCGAGAACGTACGAGTGGGTCAGGGCTCTGACTTCGATCAGGTCATGGACCTGATCGTGACATGGGGCGGCTCGGCTGAGCGCGTGGCCGAGATCCGCGACCTGGCCACGCGTGCGGCGACATCTGGCCACGGCTTGCTGGCATTCTTGCCGCCTGGCCTGGAACCGCTGGTCTCGGCGGTCAATGGGAAGGGCCACCTGACCATGGGGGGCGTCAACGCGTTGGACGCGCTCGTGGCGGATGTCAACGGCCAGGTCGGCGGTGCGCCTTTCGCCCGCCTCCACCTCGCCATGGCTCCTGCCGTAGAGATCTCTCGTCGCCTCATGGCCGCACCGAGGTCCGAGCATTTACGGCAGCCGCTCGCACAGGTAACGGCGGGCGCCTTCATGGTCGCCGCGCGTATCGCTTTCGAGGCACGCGACGATGACACCTCGCTGCGCCTTTACCAGGAAGCCGTCCGCGCAGCCGTTGACGCACCGGCGTGGCAGCGTACGGCCATGAACACCAGCCGCGCCTTGGTCGTCCTCTACTCGGGCCGCGATGTCGCAGCCGCCCGAGCCGTCGCCGACGAGGCCGTCCGTACGGCCGGTCGGAGCGAAAGCCCCATCATGCGAGCCCGCGCCCACGCCCTGCAGGCCGAGATGGCGGCGCGTGCCGGCCAGAGCGACCACGCATTCGCGGCTCTGCGCCTGGCGTGGCGGGATGTGGACGGCGACTGTACGGACGATCCGGCGGGCGGCCGGTTCGGGGCTGGCCACCTCGATGGCTTCGAGGGTGTGTGCAATGTGCACCTCGGCCGTGGGGCGGAAGCAGAACCGCATCTGGTGGATGCGATGGCCGCGCTGTGCGCCGTGAAGCGCTTGCTGATCGAGTGGAGGTGAAAGACCTGCACCGCCGTCTTGTCGCAGCAAGACGGTTGAAGCTGAGGGCAGCCTGACCCGGGAGGTGCCGGGGAGGGTGGCAAGCGGCCCTGACAAAGCCGGGACGTGTCAGCACCGTCAGATGGAGCGGGTCCGGCAAGCGAGACGGAAAGGAGTACGCGAGGAACCGGCGTTTACGCCTCCTAACGTTGCACCGGCTCCAACCTGAC
>NZ_QMEY01000033.1 GCF_003315795.1 Spongiactinospora rosea | reverse complement strand
GCGCCTCGATCACCTGTCCATGCGTCAACTCCGCCGTGTCCCGCACCGGGCAGGCCGCATCCACCAGCTCCCGGATCCGTAACCGCGAGCAGAACCCGGCGATGACCGGTAACGCTCCGAGCATCTTCTCGACACTGGCCTGGCCCCACTGCGCACGCTGTCTCACCAGCCAGGTGATATCGCGACGACGATCACCACGGCAACCCGGCGATCTTCAAAAAGCCTCACGTGCGGAAAACGGGGCTAGCCGCTAGGCGACCGTGCCGAACCGGTAGGTCGTGACCGAGACGAACTCCTCCCCCGGCCGCAGCACGGTGGAGGGGAACTCGGGCCGGTTGGGCGAGTCGGGGAAGTGCTGGGCCTCCAGGCACAGGGCCGCGTACGGCGCGTACGGCGTGCCGTCCGTACCGAGCATGTTGCCGGTGTAGAACTGCACCCCCGGCTCGGTCGTCAGGACTTCGAGGACCCGCCCGGAGGTCGGCTCCTCCACCCGCGCCCGCACGCCGTCGCCGTCGTTGAACACCCAGCAGTGGTCATAGCCCTTGCCGACGCGGAGCTGCGGGTGGTCCGCGCCGATGCGCTCGCCGATCCGGTGGGGCCGGGTGAAGTCGAACGGCGTGCCCGCCACCGGGGCCACCTCGCCCGTCGGGATCTGCCGCTCGTCCTCGGGCAGGTAGTGGTCGGCGTCGATGGTGAGCACGTGGTCCAGCACGTCGCCCTCGCCCGCCCCGGCGAGGTTGAAGTAGGAGTGGTTGGTCAGGTTGAGCACGGTGGGCGCGTCGGTGGTGGCCCGGTACTCGATGCGCAGCTCCCCCTGCGGGGTGACGGTGTAGACCACCCGGACGCCCAGCGTGCCGGGATAGCCCTCCTCGCCGTCGGGGCTGACGTAGGACAGGGCGAGCGACCTGTCGCCGTCCGGTTCGGCGTCCCAGACCCGCTTGTCGAAGCCCTGCCACCCGCCGTGCAGCGTGTCGGGCGGCACGTTGGGGGCGAGGACGCGGGCGGTGCCGTCGAGGGTGAACGCGGCGCCGCCGATGCGGTTGGCGTACCGGCCGACCAGCGCCCCGAAGTAGGGGCTGCGCTCCAGGTAGCCGTCCAGGGTGTCGAAGCCGAGCGCCACGCCCGCCATGCGCCCGGACGCGTCGGGCGTCTCGATCGCCTGGATGATCCCGCCGTACGTCAGCACCGCGATCCGCAGCCGGTCGCCGCCGTCGAGCGTGAACCGCTCGACCGCCTGACCAGAGGAAAGCGTGCCGAACCGCTCTTTGCGCATGGCTCCCCCACCTTGATACCGCTGGTCAACTCCTATCACGCCGATCACAGGCCGCCATGGGCGGCCCTGTGACGCGCGGTTTTCACCAGCCGGGCGGTGAACACCTGGCATATCACCCCATGAAACTTTTCGCCTCTAGTTCATGATCTCTGGGTATTTTTCGTCAACCATGTTCTAGTTGACTTCCGATGCTCAACTCAGTCCTCATCGGAGGTCCCCCTGTCCAGGCATCGCTCTCCCCGGGGCCGTACCGCGGCCCTGCTGGCGGCCGCCGTACTCGGCCTGGTGGCGCTACCCGCCACCGCCACGGCCGCGCCGCCGGCCGATCCCGTCGCCGACACCGCGCCCCAGGCCATGGGCGCGTCGTCGCACCCGCCCGCGGCCACCACGCTGGCCGGTCCGGCCGCCGCCGCGGGCTCCCGGGTCGAGACCTTCCACACCGAAAGGCCCGTCGCGCCCGGTGTCGAGATCGACTCGATCGACACCCTCGACCCGCGCGGCTGGCAACGGTCCGACGCGCTGACCATCGACCTCAAAAAGGGCAACACGGTCGGCTACCTCGACACCGGGAAGATCGCCGCCACCGGCAAGATCAGCGAGATGGCCGACAAGGCCGGCGCGGTGGCCGCCGTCAACGGCGACTTCTTCGACATCAACAACTCCGGCGCGCCGCTCGGCGTCGCCGTCCAGGACGGCAAGCTGATCAAGTCCCCGTCCGCCGACTGGAACCGGGCCGCCACCATCGACGCCAAGGGCGTCGGGCGGGTGCTCGACATGCTCTTCGAGGGCACGGTCGCGCTCCCCCGCGACGAGCGGGTCAAGCTGGACCGGCTCAACGCCACCGACCTGCCCCAGGGCGGCATCGGTGCCTACGACGCCCGCTGGGGCGCCTTCTCGCGCACCAGGGCCGTCCAGGGCGTCACCCAGGTGACCGAGGCCCTGATCAGGGACGGCAAGGTCGAGCGGGTGACCACAGGCGCGGGGGAGGGCGAGATCCCTGCGGGCGCGACCGTGCTGCTCGGCCGCGACGCCGGAGCCGCCAGGCTGGCCGCGCTCGCCCCTGGCGACCCCGTCGAGATCACCTACCGCCCCCGGCCCAGCCAGGACACCGGCCCCGCGCGTACCGCCATCGGCGGCAGGAGCCTGCTGGTCAAGGACGGCGCGGCACAGCCCGCCGACGACACGACCCTGGCCGCCCGGATGGCGCTCGGCTTCAACGCCGACGGCACCGAGATGTACCTGGTCACCGTGGACGGCAACCGCACCGTCAACAGCCGCGGCGCTTCCCTCAAGGAGATGGCCGACCGGCTCGTCGCGCTCGGCGCGCACGTCGGCCTGGAGATCGACGGCGGCGGTTCGGCCACCATGGCGGTCCGCGAGCCCGGCGCCGAGCGGGTGCGCGTCGAGAACGAGCCCAACGACGGCACCGAGCGCCTGGTGCCCAACGGCCTGGCGATCCACCGCGCCAAGGGCAGCGGCAGGCTGCACGGCCTTTGGGTGCGTCCCGCCGTGGACCCCTCGGTCGCCCCGGGCACCGGCCCGGTCGCCGGCGGACGTCCCGACCGGGTCTTCCTCGGCCTGACCCGCACGATCGCCGCCACCGGCCACGACGAGGTGTACGGCCCGGCGGGCGCGCCGCGCGACATCCGCTGGACGGCCACCCACGGCCGGGCGGACGACGGCGGCGTGTTCCGTGCCGCGCTGCCCGGGACCGCCACCGTGACCGCCCGCTCCGGACGGGTGCGCGGCAGCGTCAAGCTGGAGGTACTGGGACCGCTGGCCCGGCTGGACACCACCCACCCGTCGGTCAACATCGCGGACGCCTCGGGCAAGGCCGCGTTCGGCGTCGTCGGCTACGACCAGCACGGCAACTCGGCCCCGGTCGAGCCCGCCGACGTCCGGCTGGAGTACG
Source organism: Spongiactinospora rosea (assembly GCF_003315795.1). GTDB lineage: Bacteria > Actinomycetota > Actinomycetes > Streptosporangiales > Streptosporangiaceae > Spongiactinospora > Spongiactinospora rosea. Next base: position 89,718 of record NZ_QMEY01000033.1, on the reverse strand, counting down.
ACACCGCGCTGCTCACCGTCGCGCCGGGCGAGTCCGGCGGGTACACGATCTCCGCCAAGCGCCCCTCAGGGGCCGCCCTGGTCACCGTCAAGGCGGCGGGCCGCACCGCCACCGTCGCGGTCACCGTGGGCGTGGAGAAGCGGGTGCTGGCCGACATGGGCGACGGCGCCCAGTGGAAGGCGGGCTCGGCGCGCGGCACCGCCGCCGTCGAACCGGTCGCCGGAGGAAGTTCCGGTCCGGGGCTGAAGCTGTCCTACGACTTCACCAAGTCCACCGCGACCCGCACCGCGTACGCCATCCCCCCGCGCAACCTCGGCCTGCCCGGCCAGACCCGCGCCTTCGGCCTGTCGGTCTACGGTCACGGGCGCGGCGAGTGGACGGCGTTCACCGTCGTCGACGCTGCGGGCAAGGCGACCTCGGTCTACGGCCCGTACATCACCTGGCAGGGCTGGAAGGAGATCGAGATCCCGGTGCCCGCCGGGCTGCCGCAGCCGGTCTCGGTCAGCCGCTTCTACACGATCGAGCTGAAGGCCGACCGGCAGTACACCGGCGACGTGCTGATCGACGAGGTGTACGCGCAGGTCGCGCCGTCCATCGAGGCCCCGGAGCCGGACGCCGTCAAGGACCGGCTGATCTCCGGCGAGCTGGACCGCCGCGACTGGCGCTTCGCCGTCATGTCCGACGCGCAGTTCGTCGCGCGCGACCCGAACTCCCCGCTGGTCGCGGGCGCGCGGCGCACGCTGCGCGAGATCAAGGCGGCCCGGCCGGACTTCCTGGTGATCGCGGGCGACCTGGTGGACGAGGCGTCGGAGGCCGACTTCGACCTCGCCAAGCGCATCCTGGACGAGGAGCTGGGCGGCGCGCTGCCGTACCACTACGTGCCCGGCAACCACGAGGTGATGGGCGCGAGCATCGCGAACTTCAAGGCCCGCTTCGGCGACACCCACCGCACGTTCGACCACAAGGGCACCAGGTTCGTCACCCTGGACACCTCGCTCGGCACGATCAGAGGCGGCGGCTTCGACCAGATCGAGCGGCTGCGCCGGTCGCTGGACGAGGCGGCCCGCGACGACTCGATCGGCTCGTTCGTGCTGATCGAGCACCACCCGCCGCGCGACCCCACCCCCGGCAAGGGCAGCCAGCTCGGCGACCGCAAGGAGGCCGCGCTGGTGGAACAGTGGCTGGCCGACTTCCAGCACCGGACCGGCAAGGGCGCGGCGTTCGTCGGCGGGCACGTCGGCACCTTCCACGCCTCCCGGGTGGACGGCGTGCCGTACCTGGTGAACGGCAACTCCGCCAAGGCCCCGGCCACCGAGCCGGGTGAGGGCGGCTTCACCGGCTGGACCATGTTCGGGGTGGACCCGGTCTCCCGGCTGGACCGGCTGGCCGCCAAGGTGCTGCCGTTCGCGGGCGGGCCGCGCTGGCTCACCGCGCAGACCAGGCCGCACGTGGACGCGCTGACCCTCACCGCGCCCGCCGAGCTGGCCAGGGGCGCCTCGGCGGCGGTGTCCGCCGTCCTGACCCAGGGCGGCCGGCAGGTGCCGGTGGCCTACCCGGTCGGCGCGGAGTGGTCGGGCGGGCGCACCCTGCACATCGGCGACCCGCGTACGGCCCACGGCTACCACGTGGCGGCCTTCGACCCGGCGACCGGCAGGCTGACCGCCCGCAGGCCCGGCACCGTGACGCTGTCGGTGACCGTCAGCGGCGTCACCCGCGAGGCCACCGTCAAGGTCAGGTAGCGGCCGGAACCCCGCGGAAACGAAAGGACGGCAGGCGCGTGATCGCGCCTGCCGTCCTTTCGCGTTCCGCTGTCAGACCTCGACCACCACGGGGATGATCATCGGCCGTCTGCGGTAGGTGTCGCTCACCCAGCGCCCCACCGTACGTCGGACCACCCGGCGCATCTGCTGCACGTCGGCGACCCCGTCGAGGGCCGCCTCCTCAAGGGCGTGCTCCAGTTGCGGGATGACCGCCTCGAAGGCGTCGAGGTCGATGCCCGAGCCCCTGGCGTGCACCTCGGGGCCGCCGGTCAGCTTGCCCGTGGTCGAGTCGACCACGATGACGATGGAGATGAACCCCTCGTCGCCGAGGATCCGCCGGTCCTTCAGGGCCACGTCGGTCACGCCGCCCACGGAGGTGCCATCGACGTAGACGTACCCGGCCTTGACCGCGCCCACGATCCTGGCCCGGCCGTCGAGCAGGTCCACCACCACGCCGTCCTCGGCGATGACGATGTGGTCGTCGGGCACCCCGGTCAGCGCCGCCAGCCTGGCGTGCGCCCGCAGGTGCCGCCACTCGCCGTGCACCGGCATGAAGTTGGAGGGCCTGGTGAGGTTGAGCACGTAGAGCAGCTCGCCCGCGGCGGCGTGGCCGGAGACGTGGACCCGGGCGTTGCCCTTGTGGATCACCCGCGCGCCCCAGCGGGTCAGGCCGTTGATGACCTTGTTCACCGCGGTCTCGTTGCCCGGGACGAGCGAGGAGGCCAGCAGGACGGTGTCGTCCTCGGTGATCCGGATCGGGTGGTCGCGGTTGGCCATCCGCGACAGCGCGGCCATCGGCTCGCCCTGCGACCCGGTGCAGATCAGCACCACGTCCTTGGGCGGCCACTGCTCGATCTCCTTGGCGTCCAGCATCAGGCCGGGCGGGACCTTCAGGTAGCCGAGGTCGCGGGCGACGCCCATGTTGCGCACCATCGACCGGCCCATCAGGGCGACCTTGCGGCCGTGCTTGTCGGCGGCGTCCAGCACCTGCTGGACGCGGTGGACGTGGGAGGCGAAGCAGGCCACGATGATCCGCTGCTCGGCGCGGCGGAACACGTCGTCGATCACCGGGGCGATCTCGCGCTCGCTGGTGACGAAGCCGGGCACCTCGGAGTTGGTGGAGTCGGACATCAGCAGGTCGACGCCCTCGGCGCCGAGCCTGGCGAAGCCGCCGAGGTCGGTCAGCCTGCCGTCCATCGGCAGCTGGTCCATCTTGAAGTCGCCGGTGTGCAGGACGATGCCCGCCTCCGTGCGCAGCGCGACGGCCAGCGCGTCCGGGATCGAGTGGTTGACCGCGAAGAACTCGCACTCGAAGGGGCCGAAGGAGTGCCGCTCGCCCTCGACCACCTCGTGCTTGACCGGCTGGATGCGGTGCTCGGTGAGCTTGCTCTCGATCAGCGCGAGAGTGAGCCGCGACCCCACCACCGTGATGTCCGGCCGCTCGCGCAGCAGGTACGGCACCGCGCCGATGTGATCCTCGTGCGCGTGGGTGAGGATCACCGCCTCGATGTCGTCCAGGCGGTCGCGGATGTAGTCGAAGTCCGGGAGGATCAGGTCGATCCCCGGTTGGTCGGGCTCGGGGAAGAGCACGCCGCAGTCGACGACCAGCAGGCGGCCGCCGTACTCGAAGACCGCCATGTTGCGGCCGATCTCCCCGAGGCCGCCGAGCGCCACGATGCGCAACGCGCCCGCGGGCAGTGGCGGCGGCGGGCCGAGATCGGGATGCGGATGGCTCATGCGCGCTCCCCCCGTGCCGTGCCGGTGGCGCGCTCACCGGACCGCCCGCTGTGGCTACTGTTGTTCAAACCGGTGATTCCTCCCCATGATCAGGTGTCCGACAGCTTCACCCCGCCCGCCACGAGACAGGCCCGCAGCTCGGCGATCTGCTCTTGCGTCGCCCCCACCAGCGGCGGGCGCACCGGCCCGACGGGCCGCCCCACCAGGCCGAGGGCGGCCTTGCTCATGATCGCACCGCCGGCGCGCATCATGATCCCGTCTACGACCGGCAGCACCTGCCGGTAGAGCGCGAGCGCCCCGGCCGGGTCGCCGGCGCGGTGGCGTTCGATCATCCGGGCCAGCACGGCTCCGGCCACGTGGCCGATGACGCTGACGAACCCGGCCCCGCCCACGGACAGCCAGGGCAGGTTGAGCGTGTCGTCGCCGGAGTAGTAGACCAGGTCGGTCGCGGTCATGACCTGGGAGCCGGCGAACAGGTCGCCCTTGGCGTCCTTGACGGCGACGACGCGCTCGTGCTGGGCGAGCCGGATGAGCGTCTCGGTGGCGATCGGCGTGCCGGTGCGCCCGGGGATGTCGTAGAGCATCACGGGCAGGCCGGTGGCGTCGGCGATGGCCGTGAAGTGCCGGTAGACGCCCTCCTGGGGCGGCTTGCTGTAGTAGGGCGTGACGAGCAGCAGCCCGTGCGCGCCCGCGCGCTCCGATCGCCTGGCCAACTCGACGCTGTGGTGGGTGTCGTAGGTGCCCGCCCCGGCCACGACCGTGGCGCGCTCGCCGACCGCCTCCACCACCGCGCGCAGCAGCCGCTCTTTCTCCTCGTCGCTGGTGACGGGCGACTCGCCCGTCGTACCGCTGACGATGAGGCCGTCATTGCGCTGCTCGTCGACCAGATAGGCGGCGAGCTGCTGGGCGCCGTCGTAGTCGAGGGCGCCGTCCGCGGTGAACGGCGTCACCATGGCGGTCAGCATGCGGCCGAAAGGGGCGTCCGGAGTTCGAGTTGGCGATGCCATAAACCGAACGGTACCCCGGAACGGCGGGGACAGTGGACCCCGCCACCCCGGCTGTGACCCTGGCGATGACCCTGCCATGACCTCAGCCCCCGGCGGCCTGCCGGGCGGTCCCGGCCGGAGCCGGTGAAAAAGAGGCCGCCGATATGTGCTCGGGGGTACACACATCGACGGCCTCTATCCCTGGAATCGCTGTCCCTTACCGTGGTGTTACACACAACCTGAAATATTTTCGCCCGTATCGCCGTCCCATAAGTTGGAGCTCCAGCCCGAAACGGTTACCCTGCGTCGCCCCCTCGATACGACAAGATTGAGCAACGGGCACACACAGGGATGGACATGGCCAGTTCCGATCCGGTCTACCTGCGCATTGTCGAAGATCTTCGGCGTCAGATCGTCGACGGCACGCTTCCACCCGGCGCACTGATCCCCTCGCGGGCGCAGCTCACCCGCAGGTACGGCGTCGGCGAGACCGCGGCCAGGCACGCCCTCCGGGTGCTCGCCGCGGAGGGGCTGATCGTCGGCCGGGTCGGGTCGGGCCACTACGTCAGGCCGCGGCCGGTGCTGCTGCCGCTGCACCGCGGCCGGTGGAGCGACCACCACGCGCCGCTCGCCGCCGACCTCGCGCCCTACGGGGTCGATGTCACCTGGGTGTGGCGGCTGGAGCGCGGCGTGGCCAGCCGGGGCATCGCCGAGCGGCTGCGGCTGCGCGAGGCGGCCCCCGTGGTCCGCGCCCGCTACCTGTTCCGCAGCAACGGCAAGCCGGTGCAGCTCGCCTTCTCCTACGAGCCCGCCGACCTCGCGGGCCCGGCCTCCGACCAGGCGATGCCCGTCGAGGGCAGCAACGGCCGCCAGGGCGTCATCGCCAGGATGGCCGCCGCCGGGGTGACCGTCTCGGAGATCGTCGAGAGCGTCCGGACCCGCATCCCCGAACCGGCCGAGCGCGACGCGCTCGACCTGCCGGCCGGGGTCAACGTGCTGCACGTCGAGCGCACCCACCTGGCGGGCGACCGGCCGGTGGAGACCAGCGACATCGTGATGTCCGGCGACCGGTTCCGGGTGGTCTACAGCCTCCCGGTACGCCCCTGAGCCCGCAGGGGCGCTCAGAAGACCGGGATGATGTCCTCGGGGTCGATGACCTCCACCTCCACCCCGTCGATGTCCAGCTCGGGGATGGCCGGGAACTCGATGCCCCAGCGCTCCACGATGGCCCGCACCCGGGCCATCGCCGTCCGCCAGTTCTCCGCCTGCTCCTCGTAGGACAGCAGGCCGAGGCCCGCGTCGCGGGCGTGGTCCATCAGCACACGGTGGTTGTGCATGAAGTACGGCGGAAGGTCCCAGAAGCCCTCGGGCGGCTCCCAGAGGATCATCGACAGGAAGACGAACCCCGCCCGCAACTGGCGGGTGATCGTCGAGCGTACGTCGTCGGTGAGGCCGGGCCACTCCTTCTCCAGGATCGTCATGCAGATCTGGAGATGCCGGGACTCGTCCCGGCCGATCCGCTGGAAGACCTCGCGGAACACCGGGTGCTCGGTGCCCGAGGACATGCCGCGGAACAGCGTCGAGGCGGCCATCTCCCCCATCATGAAGCTGGTGAACAGCACCGGCAGCGTGTACCTGCCCACCGCCGCGTTGTAGCCGTTCCAGTAGCGCCCGCCGTTGTGGTACAGCCAGCCGATGTTGTTGTGGGCCGCGCGCTCCAGGTCGTCGGCCGGGGTCCAGTCCAGCGGCCCGCCCGGCCACAGCCTGGCGATGGCCCGCTGGCAGCACTCCTCGTGGTTCATCTCGTCGCGGGTGATCGAGAAGAAGCACTTGCGCACGGGGTCTTCCTCGTGCTTCTCGAACGCGTGGATGGTCGCCCTGGCGAACACGGCCGGCCCGCTGGCGTCGAAGTTGGCCAGTACCGAGAACCAGTACATGATGCCGAGCCGCTGCTCGCGGGTGAAGTCGGCGGGGTCGAGGGAGTCCCATGGCAGGTCGGCGGGGTTCCAGACCACCCGCTTGGACTTCTCGTAGATCTCCGCGAGCTTTTCGGTGTCGACCCGCCATTCCATCGGATAGATGTTCGGCTGGGGGATCTCCGGTGCCGGCCAGAACCCGCCATCGGGAATTCTGAGGTCCGCCATGCTGCACCCCTCGTCAACGGCTGTTACACCCTGCCTCTCATCCTCCGACTCGATGTCATGGCTTTCAAGCGCGACTGTGCTGCGTGATGGCGACACAGGCCAGTACGGCCAGCGCGCCCGCCACGGTGACCACTCCGACGGGCTCGGCGAGCAGCCACCATGACCAGATCAGCGTGAGGCTCGGCTGGATGAGCTGGACCTGCCCGGCCCGGGCGATCCCGCCCGCCGCCAGCCCCGCGTACCAGGGGATGAACCCCAGGAACATCGACACGACCGTCACGTACGCGAACCCCGCCAGCGCCGCCCCGTCCGGACGTACCTCGGTCACCACCGCCAGGACGGCCGTCAGCGGGATGGTGAGCGGCAGCGAGAGCACCAGCGCGTAGGAGACGACCCGCCAGCCCGGCGTGCGCCGCGACATCCGCCCGCCCTCGGTGTACCCGGCCGCCGCCGCCAGCAGCGCCGCGAGCAGCAGCAGGTCGGCCAGGGTGATGTGCCCGCCGCCGCCGTGCAGCGTGAAGGCCGTCACCACCACGGCCCCGGCCCCGCAGGCGATCCAGAAGCGGAGCTTCGGGCGCTCACCGGCCCGCAGGAACGCCACGGCGGCGGTCGTGGCGGGCAGCAGCCCGATCACCACGGCCCCGTGCGAACTGCTCGCGCCCAGCCCCATCGCGAGCGCGCTGAAGACCGGGAACCCGAACACGATGCCCGCCGCGATGACCGCGTAGCCGGGCAGCTCGCGCCTGGGCGGCAGCAGCGGCGCGCGCCGGGCCAGCAGGCAGGCCAGCGCGATCAGCCCGGCGCCGACCGCGCGGCCGACGCCCACCAGGTAGGGGTCGAAGCCGCGCAGCGCGAACCCGGTGGCGGGCAGCGTGCCGGAGAAGGCCAGCACGCCCAGGGCCGCCAGCGCGGTGCCCCGCCACGCGGCGTGGCCCGGCGGGCCGCCGACCGCTATCGTCGCGGTGACAGTAGCGCTACTCTCATTTCTCATGAATGACGATAGCAGTATCGTCTCGCTGGCGGCGATGCTGCGCGGGCTGACCGAGAGCCTCCGCCCGGGCGACCGCCTGCCGTCCAGCCGCGAGCTGGTGCGGGCGCACGGCGTGAGCCCGGTGACCGTCTCCCGGGCGCTGGCCGTCCTCGCCGCCGAGGGCCGGGTGGTGACCAGGCCGGGCAGCGGCACGTACGTGGCCCGGCCCGCCGAGGCGCGTGGCGAGAGCGCCGACCTGTCCTGGCAGACGGTCGCGCTCGGCGACCGGGTGGTGGACGACTCCGGCGTGGTGCCCCTGCTGATGCCGCCGCCCACGGCGTTCGCCGACGACAACGCCATCGGGCTGACCAGCGGATACCTCAACCCGGCGCTGCGCCCGGCCAAGGCGCTCACCACCGCGGCCGCCCGTGCCGTGCGGCGGGCGGCCACCTGGGGCATGCCGCCGCTGTCCGGCGTCCCCGAGCTGCGCCGCTGGTTCGCCGCCGAGGCGGGCGGCGACGTGACGCCCGCGGACGTGGTGATCGCCGGAGGCGGTCAGGCGGCGCTCACCCAGGCGCTGCGCGCCCTCGCCGCGCCCGGCGCGCCGGTGCTCGTCGAGACCCCGACCTACCCGGGTGCGCTCGCCGCGGCGCGCACCCTGGGCCTGCGCGCGCACGCCGTCCCCATCGACCGGGACGGCGTGCGCCCCGACCTGCTCGCCGAGGCGTTCGCGGTCACCGGGGCGCGGGTCTTCTACTGCCAGCCCGGCCCGCACAACCCCACCGGCGCGGTGCTGCCGCGCGACCGGCGCGAGCAGGTGCTCGCGGTGGCCAGGGCCGCCGGGGCGTTCGTGATCGAGGACGACTACGCCCGCTACCTCTCCGCGCCGCTGCCGCCGTCCATGGTGACCTTGGACACACACGGCACCGTGGTCCACCTCAACTCGCTCAGCAAGGCCGTCGCGCCCAGCCTGCGGGTGGCGGGGGTCACCGCGCGCGGCCCGGCCGCCCACCGGCTGCGCGCCGCCCAGGTCGTGGAGTCGTTCTTCGTGGCGCGCCCGCTGCAGGAGACGGTGGTCGAGCTGACCGGCTCCCCCGCCTGGGGCAGGCACCTCGCGGCCCTGTCCGCCCAGATCGCGGCCCGGCGCGACGCCCTGGTCGCCTCGCTCACCGCCCGCGCCCCCGAGCTGGAGATCCACCACATCCCCCAGGGCGGCCTGCACCTGTGGCTGCGGCTGCCGCCCGACCTCGACGACGCCGCGCTGGTGGACGCCGCGCGCCGCGAAGGCGTGCTGGTCAGCCCGGGGCGCATCTTCTACCCGGCCGAGCCGCCGGGCCCGCGCGTCCGGGTCACCCACATCGCCGCCGCCCACACCGCCGAGCTGGACGAGGGCGTGCGCCGCCTGGCGACGGCCCTGCGCAAGGAGAACGCGCGGGCTCGCGGGCCGGTGACGCCGTAGGAACGTCCCCGCGCTGGCATACAGTGTCCCCCGGAGGTGACCAGGACATGACGAGCGCCGCCGAGCTCGTACGCGACTTCGTCAACACCTACGACGTCGAAGACGACACCGACGACCTTGCCTCCCCCGCCGAGCTGTCGGTGTGGCTGCACGAGCGCGCGCTGACCGGCCCCGGCGACCGGGCGACCGACGACGACCTCACATTGGCCGTGTGCCTGCGTGAGGGCCTGCGCACGACCTTGACCACCGGCCTGCCCGCCGCGGCCCTTCAGGGCGCACAGCAGGTCCTGGAGGAGGCACTGCGGGCGCTGCCGCTGCGCGTCCGGCTCACCACGGCCGGTCCGGGCCTCGCCCCGCTCGCCGCGGGCGTCAGGGGCGGCCTCGGGGCCATCGCCGCCGCGGTGGCCCGCGCCCAGGCCGACGGCACCTGGCGGCGGCTCAAGGTGTGCGCCGAGGGCACCTGCCGGTGGGCGTTCATCGACGCCTCCAAGAACCGTTCGAGGGCCTGGTGCTCGATGCGAGTCTGCGGCAATCGCACAAAAACCCGCGCGTACCGAGCAAGACAGCACCGTACGCGTCCTTCTTGACCGCGATTCCCCGATACGGTTGGAGAGCCTGCACCGCGGAACTCCTCCGGTTCGACGATCGCGCCACGCCACCGGACAGATCTCTCGCGGGGCCAGGTCCAGGCGGCACGACGGCATTGCGAAGGGGCGGGGCCGAGATGGCAGACGTAGGCGTGCGGGCGGCGCGCCACGAAGACGTGGTTGCGGTGACCCGCGCCCAGATCAGGGCCTGGCGGTTGGGATACCGCGAGTTCCTGCCCGAGGGGCCGCTGGAGCAGATGACCGGCCCGGCCGCGGAGGAGTTGTGGCAGCGCCAGTGGGAGGAGGCCGTCGATTCCCCGCCGACCCCACGCCACCGGCTGCTGGTGGCGATCGAGCGGGTCCTCGACACCGACGCCTTCCCGGCGCTCGGTCCCGGCGGCATCGCGGCGGCCGAGGCGTCGGCCGCCCCGGAGAAGGTCGTCGGCCTGGCCTCGCACGCCCCGGCCGAAGACCCCGACACCGACCCCACGGTCACCGCCGAGCTGCTCTCGCTACTGGTCGACCCCGACCACATCAGGCGCGGCCACGGCAGCAGACTGCTGCACGCCACGGTCGACTACCTGCGCCAGGACGAGTTCTCCTCGCTGATCGCCTGGGTGTTCGCCGACAACCACGCCATGCTCGCCTTCCTGGAGTCCTCCGGGTGGGGCGAGGACGGCGCCGAGCGGGTGCTGGACATGGGACGGCCGGTGCGGATGATCCGCATGACCACGGACATCCGCCCATGAGCGAGACGACTTCGGCGACCCCCGGGCAGTGGGTCGCGGGGGCCCGCCCCCGCACGTTCCCCGCCGCCGTCGTCCCCGTCGTGGTGGGCACCGGCGTCGCCGCCTCAGAGGGCGGCGTGGTCTGGTGGCGGGCCCTGCTGGCCCTGGCCGTGGCGCTGCTGCTCCAGATCGGCGTCAACTACGCCAACGACTACAGCGACGGCGTGCGCGGCACCGACGACGCCAGGGTCGGCCCGATGCGCCTGGTCGCCTCGGGCGCGGCCGGCCCGCGCGCGGTCCTGACCGCCGCCATGGGCTGCTTCGCCGCGGCGGCGGTCGCGGGGCTGGTGCTGGTGGTGGTCACCCGGGCGTGGTGGCTGCTGGCGGTGGGCGCGCTGTCCATCGCCGCGGCCTGGTTCTACACCGGCGGCTCGCGCCCGTACGGCTACCGCGCGCTCGGCGAGGTGTCGGTCTTCGTCTTCTTCGGCGTGGTCGCCGTGGCCGGCACCACCTATGTGCAGGTCGAGCGGCTGCCCTGGCTGGCGCTGGCGGCGGCCGTGCCGGTGGGGCTGCTGGCCTGCGCGCTGCTGATCGTCAACAACCTGCGCGACATCGACGGCGACCGGGCGGCGGGCAAACGCACCCTGGCGGTGCTGGTCGGCGACGCGCGCACCCGCACGCTCTACACCGTGACGATGCTCGCGCCGTTCGCGGTGGCCGCGGCGTTCGTGGTGGTCCATCCGCTGGCGCTGCTCTGCCTGCTCGCGCTGGCCGTGGCCGCGCGCCCGGTCCGCACCGTACGGCACGGCGCGACCGGCCCGGCCCTGATCGACTGCCTGCGCCAGACCGGCCGGCTGCAACTCGCCTTCGGCCTCCTTCTGGCGGTGGGCCTGGCCTTCTAGGCTGGCCGCTGTGAAGGATTTCATCGCCGGGCTGCCCAAGTGCGAACTCCACCTGCACATCGAGGGCACCCTTGAGCCGTCGCTCAAGCTGGAACTGGCCGAGCGGCACGGCATCGCGCTGCCCTACGACGGGCCGGACGCGATCCGTGCCGCCTACCGGTTCGACAGCCTGCCCTCGTTCCTGCGGATCTACTACGAGGGCATGGACGTGCTGCGCACCGAGCCCGACTTCTACGACCTCGGCACGGCCTACCTGCGCAAGGCCGCCGACCAGAACGTCCGCTACGCGGAGATCTTCTTCGACCCGCAGGCGCACACCTCGCGCGGGGTGCCGTTCGCCACGGTGATCGACGGCCTGCACCGGGCGCTGCTCGACGGCGAACGGCTCCTCGGGGTGCGCTCCCAGCTCATCATGTGCTTCCTGCGCGACCGCCCGGCCGGCGAGGCGATGGACACCCTGCTGGCCAGCCTGCCCCACCAGGACCGGATCGCCGGGGTCGGACTGGACTCCGACGAGAAGGGCAACCCCCCGGCCAAGTTCGCCGCGGTCTTCGAGCGGGCCAGGCGCGAGGGCTACCTGCTGACCATGCACTGCGACGTCGACCAGGACGACGCCACCGAGCACATCCGCCAGGCGATCCACGACATCGGCGTGGACCGCATCGACCACGGCGTCAACGCCCTGGAGGACCCCGCGCTGATCGCGGCGATCAAGGACCGCGGGCTGGGACTGACGGTGTGCCCGATCTCCAACGGCTACGTGACCGGCTCGACGAAATCCACGCAGATCCGGCGGATGCTGGACCTCGGGCTGCGGGTCACGATCAACTCCGACGACCCCGCCTACTTCATGGGCTACGTCGCCGAGAACCTCGCGGTGGTCGCCGATGAGCTGGAGCTGACCAAGGAGGATCTGGTACTGCTCCAGCGCAACGCCTTCGAGATCACCTGGCTGCCCCGCGACGTCAAGGACGGCTATCTGGCCGAGTTGGACGCCTACCTGGCCGGGGCCTGATCACAGGTCGAGCAGGTGCTCCAGGCCGACGGTCAGGCCGGGCAGCTCGCGGATCCGCCGGACACCGAGCAGCACGCCCGGCGTGAAGGAGGCGCGGCTGGTGGTGTCATGCCGCAGGGTCAGCGTCTCCCCGCCGGTGCCGAGCAGCACCTCCTGGTGGGCGATCAGCCCGGCCAGGCGCACCGAGTGCACCCGCACCGCCTCGACCTCGGTGCCCCGCGCCCCGTCGAGCGCGGTGCTGGTGGCGTCGGGCGAGGGGCCGAGCCCGGCCTTGGCCCTCGCCTGCCCGACCAGCTCCGCCGTACGGCGGGCGGTGCCCGAGGGCGCGTCGGCCTTGTTCGGGTGGTGCAGCTCGATGATCTCGACGGAGTCGAAGAACCGGGCGGCCTGCTGGGCGAAGTGCATCATCAGCACCGCCCCGATCGCGAAGTTGGGGCAGATCAGGACGTTGGTCCGGGGGTTGTCGGCGAGCCAGCCCCGGACCTGCCCGAGCCGCTCGTCATCGAACCCGGTGGTGCCGACCACCGGGTGCACCCCGTGCTCGATGCACCAGCGCAGATTGCCCATCACCGCGTCGGGGTGGGTGAAGTCGACGACGACCTCGGCCGCCGTCAGGCCCTCGATCGGGTCGCCCTGATCGATCGCGGCCACAAGTTCCATGTCGTCGGCCGCGTGGACGGCCTTGCAGACCTCCACGCCCACGCGCCCGCGGGCGCCCAGCACACCTACCCTGATCACAGCCCCAACCCTATCGAAGTCGCGGTCAGCCGATCACCGCGGAGAAGTCCTTGTCCGTGTAAGGCCCGATCACGGCCAGGGTCATCGGGCGCTCAAGGACGTCCCGGCCGACCTCGACGATCTCCTCGGCGGTGACCGCGTCGATGCGGGCCAGCACGTCGTCCACCGAGAGCAGCCGGTCATAGACCAGCTCGCTCTTGCCGATCCGCGACATCCGCGACCCGGTGTCCTCCAGGCCGAGCACCAGCCCGCCGCGCATCTGGCCCTTGCCCCTGGCGATCTCCTCCTCGGTGATGCCGTCGGCGGCGACCCTGGCCAGCTCCTCGCGGCAGATGGCGAGCACTTCGTCGATCTTGCCGGGCAGGCAGCCGACGTAGACGCCGAACTGGCCGGTGTCGGCGTACTGGGAGGTGTAGCTGTAGGCGGAGTAGGCCAGCCCGCGCTTCTCCCTGATCTCCTGGAACAGCCGCGAGGACATGCCGCCGCCCAGGGCCGCGTTGAGCACGCCCAGCGCGAACCTGCGGTCGTCGGTGCGCTTGATGCCGGAGGTGCCGAGGATCAGGTTGGCCTGCTCGGTGGGGCGGTCCAGGACGCGTACGCCGGAGCGCTCCGGCACGCCGGGCCCGGACAGCCGCGGCGGCACCGGCTCCTCGGGCCCGCCGAGCGCGCCCGCCCGCTCGTACGCCTGGGCGACGAGCTCCACCACGGCCTCGTGCGAGACGTTGCCCGCCACCGACACCACGGTGTGCGTCGGGCGGTAGTAGCGCTGGTAGTACTCGACGATGCGGTCACGGGTCAGGTCGCTGATCGTCTCGACCGTGCCCAGGATGGGCCGGCCGATCGGCGTGTCGCCGTACAGCTCCGCGGAGAACTGCTCGTGCACGACGTCGGACGGGTCGTCGTCGTGCATGGCGATCTCTTCCAGGATCACCCCGCGCTCGGACTTGACGTCCTCTTCGGTGATCAGTGAGGAGGTCACCACGTCGGCCAGCACGTCGATCGCCAGCGGCAGATCCTCGTCAAGGACCCGCGCGTAGTAACAGGTGTACTCCTTGGCGGTGAACGCGTTGATCTCCCCGCCGATGCCTTCCACGGCGGCGGAGATCTCCAGCGCGTTGCGCCGCGGGGTGCCCTTGAACAGCAGGTGCTCAAGGAAGTGGGTGGCCCCGGTGTGCTCGGGGGCCTCGTCACGCGAACCGATGCCGACCCACATGCCGACGGCGACGGATCGCACGGTCGGCATGGTCTCGGTCACCACGCGGAGCCCGCCGGGGAGTACGGTGCGCCGCACCGTCCCGGCGCCGTCCTTGCCGGGATGCAGAGTGAGGGTTTTCAATGCTCGGCTCCTCGCGGACCGGGCGGCGCGGCCGGTGCCCCGGCAGCCGTCCGGCCCGCCCAGTCGTCGCTCGGGGGGGTCGTCGGGCCGGCGAGCCGCGCGCCCGGCGCGGCTCGCGACGCCCGGTCAGGTGTTGCGGTCGTCCCGCCCACCGCGGGTGCGCACCCGCTGCCGGCGCGGACGCTCGGTGCGTCCCTCGTCCTGCGGCTGGTCGCCGCGCCCGGCGGAGCGGCCCTCGGCCGCGCGCCCGTCGCCCTCCTCGTCCGGAGCGGCAGGGGCCGCGGCGGCGTTCTGGGCCTCGGCCTCGATGACCTCGACCGGGACCAGCGACAGCTTGCCCCTGGCGTCGATCTCGGCGATCTCCACCTGGATCTTCTCGCCGACGCTCATCACGTCTTCGACGTTCTCGATGCGCTTGCCACCGTGCAGCTTGCGGATCTGCGAGACGTGCAGCAGGCCGTCCTTGCCGGGCAGCAGCGAGACGAACGCGCCGAAGGCGGCGATCTTGACGACCGTGCCCAGGTAGCGCTCCCCCACCTCCGGCATGTGCGGGTTGGCGATCGCGTTGATCGAGCTGCGCGCCGCCTCCGCGGACGGGCCGTCGGTGGCGCCGATGTAGATCGTGCCGTCGTCCTCGATGGTGATCTCGGCGCCCGTGTCGTCCTGGATCTGGTTGATCATCTTGCCCTTGGGGCCGATGACCTCGCCGATCTTGTCGACCGGGACCTTGATCGTGATGATCCGCGGCGCGGTCGGGTTCATCTCCGCCGGGGAGTCGATGGCCTCCTGCATCACGTCCAGGATGGCCAGCCTGGCGGCCTTGGCCTGCTTGAGCGCGGCGCCGAGCACGTTGGCGGGAATGCCGTCGAGCTTGGTGTCGAGCTGCAGGGCGGTGATCACCTCGTCGGTGCCGGCGACCTTGAAGTCCATGTCGCCCATGGCGTCCTCGGCGCCGAGGATGTCGGTCAGGGTGACGTAGTCGCCGCCCTCGTGGATCAGGCCCATCGCGATGCCGGCCACCATCTTGGCCAGCGGCACGCCCGCGTCCAGCAGGGACATCGTGGAGGCGCAGACCGAGCCCATGGAGGTCGATCCGTTGGAGCCGACCGCCTCGGAGACCTGCCTGATCGCGTACGGGAACTCCTCGCGCGTGGGCAGCACCGGGATCAGCGCCCGCTCGGCGAGCGCGCCGTGCCCGATCTCCCGCCGCTTGGGCGAGCCCACCCGGCCGGTCTCACCGGTGGAGTAGGGCGGGAAGTTGTAGTTGTGCATGTAGCGCTTGGTGCGCTCGGGGTTGAGCGTGTCGATGGTCTGCTCCATGCGGAGCATGTTCAGCGTCGTGACGCCCAGGATCTGGGTCTCACCGCGCTCGAACAGCGCCGAGCCGTGCACCCGGGGCACGATGTGGACCTCGGCGCCGAGCTGCCGGATGTCCTTCACGCCGCGCCCGTCGATGCGCACGCCCTCACGGATCACCCGCTCGCGCATGAGCTGCTTGGTCAGCGACCGGAACGCCGCGCCGAGCTCCTTCTCCCTGCCCTCGAAGTCGGGCAGCAGCTTCTCGGCGGCCAGCGCCTTCACGCGGTCCAGCTCGGCCTCGCGCTCCTGCTTGCCGGCGATGGTCAGCGCCGCGGCCAGCTCGCTCTTGACCGCTCCGGCGACCGCCTCGTACGCGTCCTCCTGGTAGTCCAGGAAGATCGGGTATTCGGCGGTCGGCTTGGCGGCCACCTGGGCCAGCTTGGCCTGCGCCTCGCACAGCACCTTGATGAACGGCTTGGCCGCCTCAAGGCCCTCGGCCACGGTCTCCTCGGTCGGGGCGACCGCGCCGTCGGCGACGAGCTTGAGCGTGTCACGGGTGGACTCGGCCTCGACCATCATGATCGCGACGTCGCCGTCTTCGAGCACCCGGCCCGCCACGACCATGTCGAAGGTCGCCTGCTCCAGCTCCGGGTGGGTCGGGAAGCCGACCCAGCGGCCGTCGATCAGCGCGACCCGCACGCCGCCGATGGGCCCGGAGAACGGCAGCCCGGCGAGCTGCGTGGACAGCGAGGCGGCGTTGATGGCCACCACGTCGTACAGGTGGTCGGGGTGCAGCGCCATGACGGTCGCCACGACCTGGATCTCGTTGCGCAGGCCCTTGACGAAGGACGGGCGCAGCGGCCGGTCGATCAGGCGGCAGGTGAGGATCGCGTCCTCGGACGGGCGGCCCTCGCGCCGGAAGAACGAGCCGGGGATGCGGCCCGCGGCGTACATCCGCTCTTCGACGTCGACCGTCAGCGGGAAGAAGTCGAGGCTTTCCTTAGGTTGCTTGGAAGCCGTGGTCGCGGACAGGACCATGGTCTCGTCATCGAGGTAGACGACGGACGAACCCGCCGCCTGGCGGGCGAGGCGCCCGGTCTCGAAGCGGATCGTTCTCGACCCGAATGAACCGTTGTCGATGACGGCTTCGGTAGTGTGGACACCCTCCACGGGGGACCTCCTCTTCGGTCGGTCTCTCCCGCGTCCTGATCTCCCCCGTCAGGTGCAGCGCCGGTCTTCGATCGAAGCGCCCGGTTCGTACGGCCAGTCGCCGCGCTTGTCATCCACCGGAAGCCACTACCGAGGACCGGCCCGCAGGCGTCACGGGGCACGCTTGCTGCGCGGACGCGGGGCCTTTCTCGGTTGTTCAGTTGTCTTCAGTTGTGCCGATCGCCCATCCGGCCGGGAAGTGCGATCCGAGCGTCGTGTCCCGCTCCTTTTCCGCCGCGTTCGCCGCACGGGAGCGATACGCGAAGGGAGCGGCGTGTGCCGCTCCCTTCCCAGTTTATCGGCGGAGTCCGAGCCGCTCGATGAGCGAGCGGTACCGCCCGATGTCATTGCTCTGCAGGTACTTGAGCAGCCGGCGACGGCGGCCGACCAGCAGCAGCAGACCGCGCTGGCTGTGGAAGTCGTGCTTGTGGACCTTCATGTGCTCGGTCAGGTCGCTGATCCGCTTGCTGAGCAGTGCGATCTGCACCTCGGGGGACCCGGTGTCCCCGTCTCCGGTGGAATACTCAGCGATGATCGACTTCTTTGTGGCGGTGTCGAGGGACACGGCTCTCCTCTGTCTTTTCCAAGGGCACGCGCTAAATGCGTAAAAAACCCGAAACGACCGTGCGTGCCTACAGTCGCCGTGGCAGAGCCGGAGGGCAGCATGCATCGCCACCCCAACCGAGCTGACATGTAAGGCTACCATCACGCATCGCAGCCACGGCACATCGACGGCCCGGGACCGGTCTCGGGCGGCCCCGGGGCACCGAACGGCGGCCGGCGGTCAGCCGGTGAGCCTCAGGGTTTCCGCGATGTCCGCGCGCATCTGCTCGATCAGCGCGTCGATGCTCTCGAACTTGGAGTGGTCGCGCAGCCGGTAGCCGAACTCCACGGCCACGTGCGTGCCGTACAGGTCGAGGTCGTCGCGGCCCACCACGTGGGCCTCGACCGTGCGGACCACACCGTCGAAGGTCGGGTTGGTGCCGATCGAGATGGCCGCGGGCCACCGCTCGCCGCCGTAGGCGGCCGGGACGTCGTCCCTCGGCACGCAGCGCAGCCATCCGGCGTACACGGCGTCGGCCGGGATCGCGGTGTGCGGCGGCGACTCGACGTTGGCGGTCGGCACGCCCAGCTTGCGTCCGCGCTGGTGGCCGCGTACCACCACGCCCTCCACCCGGTGCGGACGCCCGAGCGCCGCCGCGGCGGCCTCCACGTCACCGGACTCCACCCGCGCGCGCACCATGCCCGCCGACACCACGCCCTGCGCCTGCCCGCCGATCTCGGCGCGCGGGACGGCCTCGACCGAGAAGCCGTGCTTGTCGCCCAGCGTGCGCAGCGTCTCGACGTCACCCGCGGTGCGGTGGCCGAAGCGGAACCCCTCACCGGTCACCACGACCGCGGGGCGCAGCCGGTCGGCCAGCACGGTCTGCACGAACTCCTCCGGCGTGAGCCGGGACAGCTCCACGGTGAAGGGCAGCACGCAGACCTCGTCCACGCCGAGCCCCTCGAAGATCTCCATGCGGTGCCGCTGCGTGGTCAGCATGGGCGGATGCGTGCCCGGGAGCAGGATCTCCTCCGGGTGGACGTCGAAGGTGACGACCACGGAGGGCAGTCCCCGCTCGGCCGCGATCTCGGCCACCCTCCCGAGCACCCGCTGGTGCCCGCGGTGAATCCCGTCGAAGACACCGATCGTAACCACGGACCTGCCCAGGTCTTCGGGCACGTTTCCCAGCCCGTGCCAGCTTCGCACGTTGACCTCGATCCTGTCGGTGATCCCTGCGACCAACATCTTCCCGGACAAGAGTGCCATGCGCCGGACTTTCGCGCGGCACCGGGCCGCCCGCCGGGGACGCCGCCGCGGTACGGCGACGGCCATATAATCACCCGGACGATTCTCCGGGCAGCCCGCCCACCGGTCACCTCTTCCCAGCGAGCACAAGGTCCATGGCAACTTTCGCGCTTTTGATCCTTCCCGCTTTCAACCGCGTCTACGGCGAGAGCGCGATCAGGCTGACCCTCGGCGAACTGGCCGTGTTCAACCGCACCGCGCTCGGCGGCCGGGTCGGCGACATCGCCGAGACCCGCATCGGGGGCGTCCCGTACGTCACCTTCGAGGCCGGCGAGCTGACCGAGCCGGACGTGCGGTTCCTGTCCAACCTGTCGTCGATGTACGCGTTGTTCCAGCGCGAGGGCGAACTGCTGCGCCCGATCGCCGTCCGGCCGCTGGACGTCTTCGCGAGCGACCTGGTCACCATCCTGAAGTACGCGGGCAAGACCAACGAGCACTTCACCCGCCTGCTGCTCAACGTCACCGCCGTGTCCGCCGCCCGCCCCGCCGACATGCTGGAGCGCAAGCTGTCGGTGCTGGACCCGCTGTGCGGCCGGGGCACCACGCTCAACCAGGCTCTGATGTACGGCTACGACGCCACTGGGATCGACGTGGACGGCAAGGACTTCGACGCCTACTCCGCGTTCCTGCGCACCTGGCTGAAGAACCACCGCCTCAAGCACGCCGCCGAGACCACCCCCATCAGGCGCGAGCGCGCCCTGGTCGGCCGGCGCTTCCAGGTGGACATCGGGCGCAGCAAGGAGCGGTACAAGGCCGGTGAGGTCGACCGGATCGCCATGATCAACGCCGACACCCTGCGCAGCCGCGAGCTGCTGCGCGCCCGCTCCTTCGACCTGCTGGTCACCGACGCCCCCTACGGCGTGCAGCACGGCACGCGCGGCGGCGGCGAAGGCCTGTCCCGCAGCCCGATGGCGCTGCTGCGCCGGGCGGTGCCGCTCTGGCGGGAGCTGGTGCGCCCCGGCGGCGCGGTGGGCATCTCGTTCAACACCTACGTCGCGCCGCGCGACGAGCTCGCCGGGGTGCTCGCCGAGAGCGGCCTTGAGGTGTTCGACTCCGAGCCGTACCGGGGCTTCGAGCACCGGGTCGACCAGGCGATCACCCGTGACATCCTGGTCGCCCGGGTGCCCTGACGGCTACGGGGCGAAGACCACGAGCGGCTTGGCGACGCCGCCCTCCTCGGTGAGCAGCGCGACCAGCGTGCCGTCGGGGGCGAAGGCCCCCACCGGGCCGGGGCCGAGGCCCGCCGCGGGCGGGCGCCCGCCGTGCGCGACCAGCCTGGCCTGCTCCGCGGTCAGCTCGCGGCGCGGGAACGCCGCGGTCACCGCCTCGGCGATCGGCAGGATCACGCACTCCTTGGCCAGTTCGTCCATGGTGTGCGCGAGCGCCAGCGGGTAGGGCCCGACCCGGGTACGGCGCAGCGCGGTCAGGTGACCGCCCACGCCCAGCCCGTCGCCCAGGTCGCGGGCCAGCGAGCGGATGTAGGTGCCGCTCGAACAGTCCACCGACACATCGACGTCCACGAAACCGCCCTCGCGGCGGATCGCGACGACCTCGAAGGCCGACACCGTCACCGGGCGGGCCGAAAGCTCGACGTTCTCCCCCGCCCGCGACCGCCGGTAGGCCCGCTCGCCGTTCACCTTGATCGCGCTGACCTGCGGCGGCACCTGCATGATCCGGCCGGTCAGCCGGGCTGTGCCCGCCAGGATCTCGGCGTCGGTCACCTGCCCGGCGTCGGTGGTGGCCACCGTCTCGCCCTCGGCGTCGTCGGTGTTGGTGGAACTGCCGAGGCGGATCGTGCCGTCGTAGGACTTCTCGGTGAGCGCCAGGTGGCCGAGCAGCCGGGTGGCCCGCTCCACTCCGGTCACCAGCACGCCGGTGGCCATCGGGTCCAGGGTGCCCGCGTGGCCCACCTTGCGGGTGCCGGCCACGCCGCGCAGCTTGGCCACCACGTCGTGGGAGGTCCAGCCCTGCGGTTTGTCCACGATGATCAGCCCGCTGGGCGGCGGGGGGCGGCGGGGGCCGGCCGTACGGCTCATGGGCGTCCTTTCAGGCGGGGGGAGGCAGCACGCCGCGTAGCGCGGCCACGGTCTGCGTCACGGGCTGGTAGGAGGTGAAACCGGCCGCTCTGGCGTGGCCGCCGCCGCCCAGCAGGTGGCAGGCGCGGCCGACGTCGATCGCGCCCTTGGACCGGGTGGACACCTGCCAGGCCCCGTCGTCGTCCTCCTTGAGCACGACCGCCACCTCGGCCTCATCCGCCCGGCGGACGATGTCGATCATGCCCTCCACCTCGTCGTACGGCAGGCCGGACAGGGCGCGGTCGGCCCGGGTGACGTAGGTCCACACCATCCCGAGGCCGCCCGCCGCCGCGCCGTCCAGCTCCGCCCGCGACAGGGCGGCCCCCAGCACGCGCAGGTAGCCGAACGGCGAGCGGTCGTACAGGTCGCGGGCGATCAGCTCGGGCGACAGCCCGGTGGCGATCAGCCGGGCGGCCAGTTCGTGCACCGCGGGGGTCGTGGAGTCGTACTTGAACGAGCCGGTGTCGGTGACCAGCCCGGTGTACAGGCAGGTCGCGATGTCCTTGTTCAGTGGCACACCGAGGCGGCCGATCAGCTCCTCGGCCAGTACGGCGGTGGCCGCGACCCCCGGATCGATCAGGCTCATCGTGCCGAACCCGGCGTTGGAGGGGTGGTGGTCCACCACGACCAGCTCGCGGGCCTTGGCCGCGCTGTCGCCGAGCAGGCCGAGCCGTTCGACGGTCGAGGCGTCGAAGGTCATCATCAGCGCGGGCGCCGCGGGGTAGCCCGCCGGTTCGACCAGGAGGTGCTGGCCGGGCAGGAACCGCAGCAGCCGGGGCACGCCGAAGCGCTGGTCGCCGAAGGAGGCGACCACGCGCTTGCCGAGCGCGGCGAGTGCCTGGCCGGTGGCCAGCATGGACCCGAGGGCGTCGCCGTCCGGGGACACGTGGCAGGCCAGCGCGACCTCCTCGGCGGCGGTGACGAGCTCGACGGCCCGCCGCCAGGTCTCCTCGGGCACCGCCGGGGCTCCGGTGTGGTCAGCGCCGATCTCCTTTGGGGTCACTTCGCGGAGTGTCCCGCCCGGTCGGACGGCTCGTCGCCGTGGTGGGCCGCCTCGTCCGCGGACTCGTCCGGCTCGTCGGCCTCGGGCTTGCGGTACGGGTCGGCGTCACCGGCGTGCCGCGCGCCCTCGGCCCGCTTGGCGATCTCGGCGTCCCGTGCCCGCGCCTCGGCCAGCAGGCCGTCGATGTGCTTGGCCGAGTCGGGCAGCGGGTCGTGCTTGAAGGTCAGCGTCGGGGTGTGCCGCAGCCCGGTCTGCCTGCCCACCTCCGAGCGGATCACGCCCTTGGCGCTCTCCAGCGCCGCGGCGCTGTCCGCCCGCTCGGCGTCGGAGCCGAAAACGGTGTAGAAGACCGTGGCATCGCGCAGGTCTGCGGTGATCCTGGCGTCGGTGACCGTCACGAAGCCGAGGCGCGGGTCCTTGATCCGGCGCTCCAGCATCTCCGCCACGACCTGCTGGATCCGATCGGCCAGCTTGCGCGCGCGGGCGGCGTCCATAATGGCTCCCCCTCATCGTACGGCCCCGTTGGGCACGGTACCGCGAACCGACGACGACCGGCGCGGAGGGCGGCTCCGGCCGGTCGTCCAGGCTTCAGTCCTCTTCTTCGTGGTTGTAGAGCCGCTGCCGCGCGGACAGCAGCTCGATCTCCGGGCGGTAGGCGACCAGGCGCTCGATGGCCTCCAGCACCTCGCGGCAGTTGGCCGCTTCGGCGGAGACCACCGCCACCCCGATCAGGGTGCGGCGGTGGAGATCCTGGTTGCCGGTCTCGGCGACGGCAACGCCCGGGAACCGCCGCTGGACCTCGGCGATGACGGGACGCACCGCCGAGCGTTTCTGCTTCAGCGATCGGACGTCGCCGAGCAGGATGTCAAGTGTCAGAGCACCAACGTACATGGCAGTCCGCACGCGCCGTGCGCCCCGGCCTGCGGAGATACGGCGGGCCGGTGTGCCCGCCGCATCTCCAGGGCCGTAGGCCGGCGTCAGGCGCGCGGCTTCTCCCGCATCTCGAACGTCTCGATGACGTCGTCGAGCTTGATGTCGTTGTACCCGACACCGATACCGCACTCGAAGCCTTCGCGGACCTCGGTCGCGTCGTCCTTGAAGCGGCGCAGCGACGACACCGTGAGGTTGTCGGCCACCACGACGCCGTCGCGGATGATCCGGGCCTTGCTGTTCCGGACGATCAGGCCCGAGCGGACCAGGCAGCCCGCCACGTTGCCGATCTTGGGAACTCGGAAGACCTCGCGCACCTCGGCGGTGCCCATCTGGACTTCCTCGAACTCCGGCTTCAGCATGCCCTTGAGGGCCGCCTCGACCTCCTCGATCGCCTGGTAGATGACCGAGTAGTAGCGGATGTCCACGCCCTCGCGCTCGGCGAGGTCGCGGGCCCTGACCTCGGGCCGGACGTTGAAGCCGATGATCACCGCGTTGTCGTCGGCGATCGCCAGGTTGACGTCGTACTCGGTGATCGCACCGACTGCGCGGTGCAGCACCCGGAGGTTGACCTCCTCGCCGACGTCGATCTTGAGCAGCGCGTCCTCAAGGGCCTCCACCGAACCGGAGACGTCACCCTTGATGATCAGCTTGAGCTCGTCGACCTGGCCCTTCTCCATGTCCTTGAAGAGCTCTTCCAGGCTGCGCCTGCGGCCGGACCTGGCCATGTCGGCGCTGCGCTGGCGGGCCGCCCGCTGCTGGGCGATCTGGCGAGCCATTCGGTCGTCGTTGACCACGATGAAGTTGTCACCGGCGCTCGGCACGGCCGTGAGGCCCATCACCAGGACCGGACGCGACGGGTCGGCCTCGGCGACCGGCTCGCCGTTGTCGTCCAGCATGGCCCGGACCCGGCCGAAGGCGTCGCCACAGACGATCGAGTCGCCCACCCGCAGCGTGCCGCGCTGGACCAGGACGGTGGCCACGGGGCCGCGGCCCCGGTCCAGGTGCGCCTCGATGGCGATGCCCTGGGCGTCCATCGTCGGGTTGGCCCGCAGGTCCAGCTCGGCGTCGGCGGTCAGCAGGATGGACTCCAGCAGGCCGTCGATGCCGGTGCCGTTCAGGGCGGAGATGTCGGCGAACAGCGTCGAGCCGCCGTACTCCTCCGCCACCAGGCCGTACTCGGTGAGCTGGCCACGGACCTTGCTCGGGTCGGCGCCCTCGCGGTCGATCTTGTTGACCGCCACGACGACCGGCACGCCGGCCGCCTGGGCGTGGTTCAGCGCCTCGATGGTCTGCGGCTTCACACCGTCGTCGGCGGCGACCACCAGCACGGCGATGTCGGTCGACTGCGCACCACGGGCACGCATGGCGGTGAACGCCTCGTGACCCGGGGTGTCGATGAAGGTGATCTTGCGCTCTTGACCGTCATGCTGGGTCTCGACCTGGTAGGCGCCGATGTGCTGGGTGATCCCGCCGGCCTCGCGGGCCGCCACGTTGGTCTTGCGGATCGCGTCCAGCAGCTTCGTCTTACCGTGGTCGACGTGACCCATGACGGTCACGACCGGCGGACGGGCCGCGAGGTCGCCCTCGTCGCCCTCGTCCTCGCCGAACTCGATGTCGAAGGACTCGAGAAGCTCGCGGTCCTCCTCCTCCGGGCTGACCACCTGGATGACGTAGTCCAGCTCGGCGCCGAGGAGCTGCAACGTCTCCTCGTTGACCGACTGGGTGGCCGTCACCATCTCGCCGAGGTGCAGCATGATCTGCACCAGCGAGGCGGGGTTGGCACCGATCTTGTCGGCGAAGTCGGACAGGGACGCGCCGCGCGGAAGCCGGATCGTCTGACCGCCGCCACGCTGGACCTGCACGCCGCCGATCGCCGGGGCCTGCATGTTGTCGAACTCTTGACGGCGCTGCCGCTTGGACTTGCGCCCGCGCGCCGGGCGTCCGCCCGGACGGCCGAAGGCGCCCGCCGTGCCGCCGCCGCGGCCACGCCCGCCGGGACGGCCGCCGAAGCCGCCGCCACCACCGGGAGCGCCACCGCCGCCACCGCCACCGGGACGCGCGCCCGTGCCGGTACGGCCGGCGAACCCGCCGCCACCGCCACCGGGACGACCGCCGCCGCCACCGCCGGGACGGCCACCGCCGCCACCGGGGCGACCGCCGCCGCCACCGCCGCCACCCGGACCCGGGCGGCCTGGGCCGCCACCGGAGACCGGACGCTGCGGCATCATCATCGGGTTGGGCCGGGGACCGCCGGGACGCGGACCGCCCGCACCCGGGCCCGGACGCGGACCGCCGGGACCCGGACGGGGACCGCCCGCACCGGGAGCGCCGCCACGGCCGGACGGCGGACGCGGCATCGCGCCGTCGCGCGGACCCTGACCGCCGCCCTCGCGGCGCGGCTCACGGGTGCCCGCTCCACCGTCGCGCGGGCCACCGTCGCGGCCCTGACGCGGCGTGCGGGGCTGGCCCATGCCGCTGGCGGTCGAAGAGAACGGGTTGTTGCCGGGACGCGGGCCACGCGGACCCGGACGCGGGCCCGGCTTGGGACCGCGCTCGCCGCCCGGACGGCCGCCGCCGGGAGCGGCGGGGGCGGAAGGACCGCCCTGCTGCGGACCCGGACGCGGCGCGGGCCTGGGGCCCGGCTTGGGACCGGACTGCGGGCCCGGACGCTGCGCGGGCGCGGACGGACGCGAGCCCTCCGGCCGCTGCTGCCCCTGCTGCTGCTGCGGGACGGCCTGGGGGCCGGGCTGCGGCTGCGGCTGCGGCGGCTGCTGTTGCTGGACCGGCTGCTGCGGCGCCTGCGGGACCTGCTGCCCCGGAGGGGCGGGCACGGGCGGACGCCCGGCGGGGCCGGGACGCGGGCCCGGCCTGGGACCCGGCTTGGGGACATTGCCCATGGGCGCCTGTGCGCCGTTTCCGGCGCGGGGGCCACCCGGCCGGGGGGTCGCCTTCTGGGACGACCTGGATCTGTCGGACGAGCCTTTCGGCCCACCCGAGAAAGCTTCGGTGAGCTTGCGGACCACCGGCGCCTCGATCGTGGAGGACGCCGACCGCACGAACTCGCCCATCTCTTGGAGCTTGGCCATCACGACCTTGCTCTCTACGCCGAACTCCTTGGCGAGCTCGTAGACCCGGACCTTCGCCACTGCACTCCCTTACTCGGCCCGGGAGGCTGTAGCCGCCGGACCGTCGCTACCTAGACGTGTTCATCGCCGCATGCTCATCAGGCGCTCATCGCTATCTGACCCGCCCATCAACTCGGCGTCCTACATGACAGTTGGCAACCTTCACGAGGTTCCTCCAGCATCGTCTCGCTCCTCCAGGTAGGCCCGCAATCGCGTCATGTCGAGCGCTCCTGCGGCGCGAAACGCACGCGGGAACGCCCGGCGACGCTCGGCGAGCTCCAGGCAACCGGGGGCCGGGTGCAGCGAGGCACCACGGCCCGGCAGCCGACCTGCCGGGTCGGGGACGATGACGCCCTCGACCTCCACCAGGCGGAGCAGCTCGGACTTGACCGTACGAACCCGGCAGCCCACGCAGGTTCTCAGCGGGGCCGCCTGGCCACCATATTCCAGCTTACCTCGTGGACGCATCTACGGGTCCGGCGGCATCGCCGAGCGCGGTGTCCGGACGGATGTCGATCCGCCACCCGGTGAGCCTCGCCGCGAGGCGGGCGTTCTGTCCCTCTTTGCCGATCGCGAGGGAAAGCTGATAGTCGGGCACGGTGACCCTGGCCACCCTGGCGTCGGCGTTTACCACCTCGACATGCGAAACGCGGGCCGGCGAGAGGGCATTCCCCACGAACTCCGCGGGCTCCTCCGACCAGTCGATGATGTCGATCTTCTCGCCGTGCAGCTCCGTCATGACGTTACGGACTCGTGATCCCATGGGCCCGATGCAGGCGCCCTTGGCGTTGACGCCCGGACGCCGCGACCGCACCGCGATCTTGGTCCGGTGCCCGGCCTCGCGGGCCACGGCGGCGATCTCCACCGTGCCGTCGGCGATCTCCGGGACCTCCAGCGCGAAGAGCTTCTTGACCAGGCCGGGGTGGGTGCGCGAAAGCGTCACCGACGGGCCCTTGTGCCCCTTCTTGACCTGCACGACGTAGCAGCGGATGCGCTCGCCGTGCGCGTAGTCCTCGCCGGGGACCTGCTCGTTGTGCGGCAGCACCGCCTCGATCTTGCCCAGGTCGACCAGCACGATCCGCGGGTCCTTGCCCTGCTGGATGATGCCGGCCACCAGCTCGCCCTCGCGGCTGGCGAACTCGCCGAAGTTGATCTCGTCCTCGGCGTCCCTGAGCTGCTGCAGGATGACCTGCTTGGCGGTGGTCGCCGCGATCCGGCTGAAGTTGCCGGGGGTGTCGTCGTACTCGCGCAGCACCTCACCGGCCTCGTCCACCTCGGCCGCCCAGATGGTGACGTGCCCGGACTGGCGGTCCAGCTCGGCCCTGGCCTTGGCGGCCGCGCCGTCGGTGCGGAAGTAGGCGATCAGCAGCGCGTCCTCGATGGCCTTGACGACCAGGTCGAACGAGATGTCCTTCTCTCGCTCCAGGCTGCGCAGAACGCTCATGTCGATGTCCACGAGGCTCCCCCTTGGCCGTCGTCGCCTTCGATGTCGTCAGTGTCATCAATGTCTTCAGAGTCGTCGATGTCGTCGTCCGTATCGGCGGTGTCGTCGCCGGGACGGCGGAACTCGACCTGCACCCGCCCACGGGTGAGGTCCTCGTAGTCCAGGCGGCGCGGCCCCCCGGAGACGTCGAGATCCACGCCGCTGTCGTCGGCGGCGCGGACCCGCCCCTCGATCGTGCCGCCCTCGCGCAGCTCCACGGCGACCAGCCGCCCGGCCGCGCGCCGCCAGTGCCGCGGCTCGGTCAGCGGGCGGTCCACCCCGGGCGAGGTGACCTCCAGGACGTAAGGGGCGGCGCCCATGGTGTCTCCGGCGTCCAGCGCGCTGGAGATCGCCCGGCTCACGTCGGCCACGTCGTCGAGACTCACTCCGCCGTCCCGGTCGACGATGACCCGCAACACCCGTCGCTTGCCCGCCGGGGTGACCGTGACGTCCTCCAGATCGAGCCCCTCGCCGGCCACCACCGGATCAAGGAACTGCACCAGGCGGTCACGGGAGGCGTCTCTTCCCATGCCGACCTCCTATTGTCACGATCTCAATCGGGCGGACCTCGCCCATGCGGTTAACCAGCCTATCCACACCCACGCGTGGAAAAGCGCCACTCGCTGCGGCGAGCCCGCCGAAGTGCCGCGCCGCGCGGATGCGTATACGCGGAATGCGCACGCCGCGAGCCGTACCATGCTAGGGGCATCACGGCCGTATCCGTCCCGGGTTCGCCGGGTGCCTCCCTTCCGCCGCTTTTCTCCAGGAGGCCCGTCCGTGCGTCCGCCACGCCTGACCAGGCGCGTCCTGCTGCGGGGCTCGGCCGCCGGGCTGGCCGCCGCGGCCGTGTCCGGGTGCGCCGCGGAGCGGAGGACGGCCCCCCAGCCACCCGATCCGCAGGTCGTGCTGCTGCGCGAACTGGTGGCCGACAAGGAGCGCACCGTCGCCCTGTACGACCGCGCCGCCAGGGCCGACGCCGACCTCGTGCCGTTCCTGCGGCGGCACCAGGCGCACCTGGCCGAGCTGCGGCGCAGGCTCCCGCCGCCGCCCACGCCGACGCCCGGCGCCACGCCCGGCCGTACGCCCACCCCGGCGCGTCCCTCCCCCGGCAAGGTCACCCCGGCCGCGCTGCGCGACCGGGAGCGCGCGTCCGCGGCGGCCAGGGCCGACCAGGTGCGGTCGGCCGCCCCGGCGCTCGCCCAGCTCCTGGCCAGCATCGGGGCCTGCGAGGCGGCACACGCCGCGGCCCTGTCGAGGTCGCTGTGAGCACCCTCGACGACCTCCAGCAGGCGCTGGCGGCCGAGCACGCCGCCGTGTACGCCTACGGCCTCATCGCGGCCCGCACGACCGGCTCGCTGCGCTCGGCGGCGTCCACCGCCTACAACGCCCACCGGGCCAGGCGCGACCAGCTCCGGGGGATGATCCGCGAGCGCGGCACCGCGCCCCGCGAGGCCGAGGCGTCCTACGCGGTGCCGGTCACCCCCCGCTCGGCGGCCGAGGCGACCCGGCTGGCCGTGCACGTCGAGGAGGGCGTGACCGCGGCCTACCTGCAACTGGCCGCGACCGCCGACGTCGCGCTGCGCAGGCGCGCCGCCCTGGCCATGCAGGAGTCGGTCACCCGCGCGTACGGCTTCGACGCCGAGATCCCGGCACTGCCCGGCCTGCGCGAGACCGCCGCCCCAGAGCCCACCGCGAAGTCCGCCTCGCCGGCGCCCACACCCGCCACAGGGTGAGCACCGAGCCACGGGGACCAAAACCTCAACACCGACACCGCGGCCCCAGCACGAAGCCCGGGGCACCGGCCCACACCTGCCTCGGAGTGAGCACCGAGCCACGGGGTGAGCGCCAAGCCATGGACAGAAGAACCAACGGCGAGCTCGACACCAACGCTCCCGCTTGCGGCACGGAGTCCGGGTCACCGACGCCGGCGCCCGCCATGGGGTGAGCGTGGGTCGGGCGGGGCGGGGTCAGGAGGCGAGGGCGGCGACGCGGTCCACGGCCTCGGCGATCGGGATGTCCTGCCGCTCGCCGGACGCCCGGTCGCGCAGCTCGGCCACCCCCTGGCCCAGCCCGCGCCCGATCACCAGGATCGTGGGCATGCCCAGCAGCTCGGCGTCCTTGAACTTCACGCCGGGCGAGACCCCCGGCCGGTCGTCCACCAGGACGCGCACCCCGCGCGCCGCCAGCTCCTGCGCGAGCGAGAGCGCGACCTCGATCTGGTCGTCCTTGCCGGTGCCCACGATGTGGACGTCCGCGGGCGCGATCTCGCGCGGCCAGACCAGGCCCAGCTCGTCGTGGCGCTGTTCGGCGATCACCGCGACCGCGCGGGAGACGCCGATGCCGTAGGAGCCCATCGTGATCCGGATCGGCTTGCCGTCGGGGCCGAGCGCGTCCAGCTCGGCGACGTCGGAGTACTTCCTGCCGAGTTGGAAGATGTGCCCGATCTCGATGCCCCGGTCGATGGACAGCGGCGAGCCGCATTGCGGGCACGCGTCGCCCGCCCGGATCTCGGCGGCCTCGATGGTGCCGTCGGGGGTGAAGTCGCGCCCGGCCACCACGTTGGCCGCGTGCCTGCCCGGCTCGTTGGCCCCGGTGACCCACGAGGTGCCGGTGACCACCCGCGGATCGACCAGGTAGGTGATGCCGAGGTCCTTCAGCACCTGCGGGCCGATGTAGCCGCGCACCAGGCCCGGGTGGCGCTCGAAGTCGGCGGCCTCGAAGATCTCCGGCGTGCCGGGGGCCACCGCGGCCTCCAGCCGCTTGAAGTCGACCTCGCGGTCGCCGGGGACGCCGATCACCAGCACCTCGGCCTTGTCGGAGCCGGGGGTGCGGACCTTGACCACGATGTTCTTCAGCGTGTCGGCCGCGGTGACGCCCAGCCCGTGGTGCTCGTTGACGAAGTCGACCAGGGTCTGGATGGTCGGGGTGTCCGGGGTGTCGAGCACCCGCAGCGGGGGGTGCTCGGCCGGGCCCGCGGGCGGGACGGGCGTGATGACGGCCTCGGCGTTGGCGGCGTAGCCGCAGGAACGGCAGGCGACGAAGGCGTCGGCCCCGGTCTCGGCGGGGGCCAGGAACTCCTCGGACGCCGAGCCGCCCATCGCGCCCGAGGTCGCGAAGCAGATGCGGTAGTCGATGCCGAGGCGTTCGAAGGTGCGGATGTAGGTCTCGCGGTGCTGCTCGTAGGAGCGCTTGAGGCCGTCGTCGTCGAGGTCGAAGGAGTAGGAGTCCTTCATCACGAACTCGCGCCCGCGCAGGATGCCCGCCCGGGGCCGCGCCTCGTCGCGGTACTTGGTCTGGATCTGGTACAGCGTGACCGGGAAGTCCTTGTAGGAGGACAGCTCGCCCCTGACCATGTCGGCGAACATCTCCTCGTGGGTGGGGCCGAGCAGGTAGTCGGCGCCCTTGCGGTCCTTCAGCCGGAACAGCGCCTCGCCGTACTCCGTCCAGCGCCCGGTGGCCTCGTAGTAGTCGCGCGGCAGCAGGGCGGGGAACAGCACCTCCTGCCCGCCCATGCGGTCCATCTCCTCGCGGATCACGCGGGTGACGTTCTCCAGGACCTTCTTGCCGAGCGGCAGCCAGGAGTAGATGCCGGGGGCGACCCTGCGCACGTATCCGGCCCGGACCAGGAGCCTGTGGCTGGGGACCTCCGCGTCCACCGGGTCGTCCCGCAGGGTGCGTAGGAACAACGACGACATGCGCAGCAGCACGGCCACTCCCGGATCGAGAATTCGGCCCCGCCGAAGGGGCCCGCGGAGACCTCCAGGCTATCGGCTCACCAGGGCGGCGCGAGGAGAATGACGGCGGCGGGGATGACGAGCGCCGACGCCAGCGCGCGGGCGCGTCCGGCGGTGTTCCCGCGCAGCAGCGCGATGGTCGCCATGACCAGCAGGGCGACCACCGCGGCGGGCCAGAGCCAAAAGCCCGGCACGTACTCCACCCACCCCGGCGCGGCCTTGTCCGCGGCGTCGGCCAGCAGCACTCCGCCGAGCAGCCCGGCGGTGACGTCCCCGGCGATCCCGTCGCGGCGGGCGACGTAGGCGGCCAGGCCGTACCCGAAGATGGCGACCAGCAGCACGTTGGTCTCGATGGCGCTGCCGCCGCCCCACGCCCGGGTGTCGAAGCCCTCGAAAAGGAGCGTGCCCGCCATCGAGGCCACCAGCGGGGCCAGCGCGGCGAGCAGGCTGCACAGCGCCGCCCAGCCGATCCCCGCGGCGGTGCCGCCCACGTAGACGGCCAGCAGGAAGTAGCCGTAGGGGTTGAAGACGGCGGTCACGCCGATGGGCAGGACGTGCGTGGCGACCACGCCGAAGACGCCGAACAGCAGGCCGAGCGCGAAGGCCGCCACCACCTGCCGGCCGATGCGCTCCTGCCTGCGGTCGTACTCGGCGAACCCCTCGTAACCGGGCTCGCCACCGGCTCCGGGAAGCGGCACATGCCCCGTCCCGTCCCGTTCGTCCCCCATGGAATCGGAAGCTGCCCGCCTCCGGGAAGGCTAACCGCCGAGCAGTTCCTCCCAGGCGCGGCGGGTGTCACCCGGCCGGGAGGTGTCAAGGGCCTCGGCGAGCCGCCACAGGCCCGGCCGGGCGCGCAGCCGGGCCCGGCCGAGCGGGTCGAGCGCGCGCAGCGCGAACCGCACGCCCAGGACGTCGATGGCGGCCGAACCCCGTGAGGCCGGGCCCGCGGCGGCGGCCAGCGGACCCGCGATGGCGCTGTCGCGCATCTGGTCGGCGAGCAGCGCCGCGACCTCGAAGGCGTACAGGCCGTCGCGCCACTCGATGTGCCAGCTGTGGTCGGCCCCACGCCACCAGGCGAGGTCGCGGCAGGACTCCACGATCTCGGTCTGCGCGGCCAGCGCGGCCATCACCCGCCCGAGCGCCTCGTAGCGGCGCGCGGCGGGCGCGATGAGGTCTTCGTCGATGCCCGGCAGGGCGGCCGGCCCGCGCGGAGGTCCCTGACGCGGTCCGCGGCCCGGGACCGTGCCGTCCTCCGGCCGCCGCCCGCGCCCTCTTCGCCGTTTGTTCGCCCCTGCGCCCACGAGGTCCAACTGTGATCGGGTAGGTCGGCATCCCGCAAGCCTCTGGCCGTATTCGGGGGTGGCTTCGGAATTGTCGGCCGCGTTGGCGGACGTCCGGCTTTGGTCTGCGCGGGCGCGGGCGAGAGCGGGGCGGGATGGAACCTTGATGCCCGGCTGTTCGTAGTGGGTGTGTAATGGGGTGCGGTGGACCCCGAGACGAGGGAGGCGGACGTGCCGCTGCGTGTGGCGATCGTTGGGTCGGGTCCTGCTGGGATCTATACGGCCGAGGCACTGACCAAGCAGTCGGTGGATCCGGTCGAGGTCGATGTGATCGAACGGCTGCCGACGCCGTACGGGCTGGTCCGGTACGGCGTGGCCCCCGACCACACCTCGATCAAGTCGATCGCGGGCTATCTGCGCCGGGTCCTTGAGCAGCCGGGCATCCGGTTCCTGGGCGGTGTGGAGCTGGGCCGCCATGTCACCGTCGATGACCTGAGCGCCTGCTACGACGCGGTGGTCTACTGCACCGGCGCGATGGTCGACCGGCGGATGAACATCCCCGGCGAAGACCTCCCCGGCAGCGTGGCCGCCACCGACTTCGTCAACTGGTACTGCGGGCACCCCGACGTGCCCGCCGACGCCTTCACTCTGGACAGCACCGAGGTCGCGGTCATCGGGGTCGGCAACGTCGCGGTCGACGTGGTGCGCATCCTGGCCAAGACCGCGGGCGAGCTGCGCTCGACCGACGTGCCCGAGGAGGTGCTGGGCGCGCTGGCCGACAGCCAGGTCAAGGCCATCCACATGATCGGCAGGCGCGGGCCCGAGCACGCCAAGTTCACCCTCAAGGAGCTGCGCGAGCTGGGCGAGCTGGCCAACGCCGACGTCTCCGTGCGGGCCGACGAGGCGGGCGACAGCGATGTCAGCGCCCTGTCCCGGCAGATCAGGGGCAACGTCGAGGTGCTGCGCGGCTGGGCGGCGCGCACTCCGGCGGGCCGCCCCCGGCGGCTGGACGTACGGTTCTGGCTGCGTCCCGTCGAGATCATCGGCACGGACCGGGTGGAGGGCGTACGCCTGGAGCGCACCGCGCTGTCCGACGGCAAGGTGGTGGGCACGGGCGTGTTCGAGACGATCCCGGCCGGGATGGTGCTGCGCTCGGTGGGCTACCAGAGCGTCCCGCTGCCCGGCGTGCCGTTCGACGAGCGCTCGGCGACGGTGCCGAACACGGCGGGCCGGATCGCAAGGGGCCAGTACGTCGCGGGGTGGCTCAAGCGCGGCCCGACCGGCGTGATCGGCACCAACAAGTCCGACGCGGCCGAGACCGTGCGCACCCTGCTGGCCGACCTGGCCGCCGAGCCCGCCCCGCCGCCCGCCGCGCGGCTGGACGACCTGCTCGCCGAGCGCGGCGTCCGGCCGATCACCTACACCGAGTGGCTGTCCATCGAGGCGGCAGAGGCCGAGCGGGCACGTTCGCTCGGCCGGGGCGAGCGGGTCAAGCTGGTCGGGCTGGCCGCGATGCTGGCCGCCTGCGGCAGGGAGCAGGCGCCGGCCTGATGCGGGTGACGCTCCCCGACCCGGCGGCGCTCATCCCGGGTTTCGCCGCGGCGTACGCCGGCCAGCGGGCCGCGGAGCGGGCGGGGGCCGAGCCCGCCTGGCAGCCGGTGCACACCGTCTACGTGCCCGCCGATGTCTTCCACGCCGGGACGCTCGCCGAGTGGGGCCGTACGGCGGCGGGGCTGCTGGCCGCGCACCTGCGCTCGCCCGGCGCGCTCGCCGGGGTGTTCGGCGTCTCCTCCCCCGCGCTCGCCGCCGAGGTCCACCGCCGGGTCGCCGCCAAGCTGGCCGCCGAGCCGGTGGAGGACCTGCGCATCGACTTCGAGGACGGCTACGGCGGCGGCGACGAGGACGCCCACGCCGAGTCCGCCGCCCGAGACGTGGCCGCGCTGCACGCGGCGGGGCGGCTGCCGCGGCGCTGGGGGGTGCGGGCCGGGTCGTTCGCCACCGGAGACCCGGTGCGGCCCCTGCGGACGCTGGACGGCTTCCTGACGGCCGTAACGGGCCTCGCCGGGGGTCTGCCACCCGGGTTCGTCATCACCTTCCCCAAAGTGCTTCAGGAGGCGTATCTCGGCCAGTTCGCCGGCTGCCTGGCGGCGCTGGAGCGCGGCCTCGGCCTCGCGGACGGCACGCTGCGGTTCGAGATGCAGGTGGACGACCCGCGCACGCTGCGCTTCCTGCGTCCCGGCCTGGTGGAGACGGCGGGCGGGAGACTGACCGCGGCCCGCTTAGGGGTGTCCGGTTACACGGCGGCCTGCGGCCTGACCCCGCACGAGCAGCGCCCGGACCACCCGGCGTGCGACCACGCCCGGCACGTGATGCAGACGGCCTTCGCGGGCACGGGGGTCGAACTGGCGGACGGCTCCCCCGCCGTCGTCCCGGCCACCGGCTCCGCCGCCGACGTACGCGCCCTGTGGCGCCGCCACGCGGGCCTGGTGGCCCACGCCCTGACCCACGGCTACTACCAGGGCGGTGACACCCACCCCGCCCACCTCGTGAGCCGCTACACGGCCACCTACACCTTCCATCTGGCCCACCGCGCCGACTACACCGCCCGGCTCCCAGAGGCCGGCCCGGCGACCCGCAAGGCCGTGACCACCGCCCTGACCCGCGCCCGCCACGCCCTCGACGACTGACGGGCCTTCAAGGCTCAGGTCTGGTCGGCGAGGGTGCGCCAGTGGCGGACGAGGGTGGGATCGACCGGCGCGTGCCAGGAGGGGCGGACGGCGCTGCCGACGTGGAAGGCCCGCACTCCGTAGTCGAGCAATGGCGGGACGTGTTCGGGGGCCAGTCCGCCGCCGGCGAGGATCAGGCCCGCGTCACCGGCTCCGGCGCGGGCGCGAAGGACGCCGAGGCCGCTCGCGACTCCCTCAGGGGAGCCCGCGGTGAGGACGGTCGCCAGGTTGGGCAGCAGCCGGACGGCCCGCCAAGCCGCCTGGACGTCGGCGGCGTGATCGACCGCGCGGTGGAAGGTCCATGGCAGCGGCGCGACGGCGTGGATCATCGCCTCCGTCGCGGCCAGGTCCACCGCGCCCTCATCGTCGAGGAAGCCGAACACGAATCCGGCCGCGCCGGCCTCGGCGAGGGCCCGCGCGCTCGCGCGGAGCCTTTCCAGCTGTTCGCCCGTCACGGTGAAGCCCGGTCCGGGCCGGAGCATCACCATCTGCGGGAGCGAGCACTCCTTGGCGATGTCCGCGACCGTCTCGGCCGCTGGCGTGAGGCCGTCGGACGCCATGTCGGCGACGACCTCCAGGCGGTCGGCGCCGCCTTGCTCGGCGGCGACGGCGTCGCGCACGTCCAGCGCGATCACCTCAAGCAGGGCTCCGGTCATGGATCGAGGCTATCGGCTGTGTTTCGCGGTCAGTACGGCATGCATCCCGAAATCGGGGCGCAGGCCCCCCGCCGGGGCCCTGTCGCGGGTCCCGGCGGGAGACGCCGCGGCCTACACCAGGGCCGGTGAGGTCTCGCGGCGGGCCGTACGGTCGAGCAGGTGGACGCGCGGCGCGCCCGTGGTGAGGCCCGCCGGACGCTGGAACAGCGCGCCGGAGGCGCGGTGCGGCAGGTCCACCGTCCGCAGGTGGGCGAACGCCCGCCCGCCGTAGTAGGACTGAAGCCGCTGGTTGTCCTTGGAGCAGTCCAGGCGCAGCCACCGGCGGCCCCGGTCGCGGGCCATCCCGCTCGCCCAGTCGAGCAGCGCGTCGCCGGCGCCCATGCCCGCGATCTCCCGGGAGACGGCGAGCTTGTGGACGTACAGCGCGTCGCCGGGGTGGTCGGCGGCGGTCCAGAAATCCGGGTCGGCGAATCCGTCGACCGCCACGACCGCCACCTGCGCCCGCCGTCCGGGACGGCCGGCGATGTCGGCGACGTAGAGCACGCCCTGCTCGATCAGCGGCTCGATCCGCTCGGGGCCGAAGCCGCCGCGCGGCCACTGGCGGACCCCCCGGCGGTGCAGCCACTCGGCGGCCTCGGCGAGCAGCCCGAGGGCGGCGGGGAGGTCGCCGCCGCCGGCCTGGCGGAGGGTGAGCGTCTGGGGGGACAGCACGAGGTTGGATTGCATGGTACTTCCCTTCGTTGCGATCTGTGTTTGGGTGAACACGAATCGTGCCTGAGTCAAGGCACACGGAAATGTCGGTACAAATCCGGATTTTTGGGGAAGTATCTAGCACCGCGCCGGCAAGATCACCGGGCGGTCACCGATGCCGCGATGGGTCAGCGGCGTTCCAGCTCGTACCGGATCAGGTGCTTGTCCGCTGGTAGCACCGACACGGCGACACGGACCGGCACGTCATCAGAGTCGTAACCGACCCTGACGTACTCCACGACAGGTGTGCCCGGCTCCAGTTCGAGCCGGGAACTTTCGGCCGGGGTGGGCATCCGCGCGGAGATGTCGTCCACCACCCGCACCTGGGGGTGCCCGAGCTCTTCGAGCACGCGGTTGGCCCCGCGCAGGATGTCGCCGGGCCGCACGATCTCCGAGTCGCGCACCAGGGCGTGCGGGAAGAAGGAGTCGTTGGTGTTGTACGGCTGGCCGTCCACGAACCGCAGCCGCCGCCGCACCACGGCGAGCCCGCCGTCGGGAAGTTCCAGCCGGATCGCGATGTCCTCCGGCGGCTCGACGATCGACACCTCGATGACCTGGCTCGGCTCGCGGCCCTCCTGGGACACCGCGAAGCCGAACGCCTCGCGCGGCACGCTGGCCGGCTGCGGTGTCAGCTCGCGCTGGGGGTACATCAGCAGCGGGCGGCGGTCGCGGACGATGCTGCCGCGCCGCGGGGTCCGGCTGATCAGCCCCTCGTTGACCAGCTCGCCGAGGGCGAGCCTGACCGTATTGCGACTGACCCCGTAGGAGGTCATGAGGTCGGCCTCGGTCGGAAGCTGGTCCCCGGGACCGAGGTCACCGGAGTAGATGGCCCTCCGTAGTTCTGAGGCCACCTGCTGGTACAGCGTCGACCGCGCCACATTCACCCCTTTTGTGCCAACGAATCTAGACGATCTGGTTCTAGTTTGAAACTCAGCCCTTGACCGCGCCCCCCTTTGAGCCTCATCATCCAAACGTTGGTACAAAACCATCGAAAGGTCGGCGAGGGGGTGACGGCCGGTGCTGTCGGTCCGTGCGGGCGCGCCAACACCGCCCTGGCACGATCCCTGCGACGCGACGCGTCTACTGCGCTACGCATCGCGACGCCACGGGTTCACCCACACCTACCAGAGCGATGGGGACGGGGTGTCCGTCAGGAGCGAAGGCGGGCACACGGCCGTTCATCCTGCGGACGGCCTCGCCGGGGCGGCACGCCTCGGCACCGGCCGGTACCGGCACCCGGGAGGCTCCGCCGAGAGCCTTTCCCCCCACCGGCTCCGGTCGCGGCCAATCGGCCTAGGACCTCATCCCTCGCCGGGGTTCTAACGCCGACGCGACCGGAAAGGGAGGTGTCCTGGCGGGTCCCCCACGCCCGCCAGGGCACCCTCCCGCCCGCAGCGGGCCACGACAAGCGAGAAACACGAAAAAGCGCCCCTGCGCGTCATCGCGCGGGGCGCCGGCCTGGATCAGGCGTCATGAGATGAGCGGCGCGGGCCGGGTCCACTTCGAGGACGCCCGGCCCGCACGTCGAGCGGGGATCAGCGGAACGAGTAGAACACCGTGACGCTGCCGTTGGTGGCGTTGGCGACGGTGCCGTTGATGTTGTTGACGTTGGCCGATCCGGCGCCGCCGGCCGCGGTGGTGACGAGCTTGCCGAACAGGTTGCCGGACTGGGCCGAGCGGTGGTTGCTCGCCCAGTTGGACCATCTGTCCGCGGACTCCGCCTGAGCGGGCGCCGCGACCAGCGCGGCGGTGGTGGCAGCGGCCAGGACGGCACCGGCGACGCACAGCTTCTTGATCACTTGATCTCCTTAGCGGTTGGACGCCGGACGGCCGCGGCGAAGGCCCGAAGGCCACCACACCCGGCCTTGACCCCCCGATCGACCGTCCGTAGACCTCAAGGTCAATTGCATCCCGATGCTATAGCCGAGAGTGACCAGAGCATAGCCCACAGTTATCAGAATTATCTTCTGTACCTGTCGGCACTTCAGCACCGTCAGCCCCCGCTCCCCCAGGATCCGCGCGGCCTGCTCCGCCGACAGGACCGCGCCCCGCAGGGCCCGCAGCCGGGTGTCGTCGACCTCGCCGAGGTCGGCTCCGCGCAGGTCGGCCCCCTCGAAACGGGTCTCCACCAGCCGGGTGCCGATCAGCCGCGAGCGCAGGAACACCGCCTTGGTGAAGTCGCAGCCGGAGAGGTTGGCCTCGTCGAGCCGGACGTCCTCGATCATCTCCCCGCGCAGCGTGCAGCCGGTCAGGTCGGCGAGGGTCAGGTTGCCGCCCGTGAAGCGGTAGCCGGTGCCGCGGCACCCGGACAGCACCGCGCCGATCATCCGGCAGCCGGTGAACACCGCGTCGGTCAGCAGCGCGTTGCCGAACTTGGCCGAGGTCAGGTCGACGTCGGTGAAGACCGCGTCGACCAGCTCGGCGTCCTCGAAGCGCACGCCGGACCCGCCGCCGCCGGAGAAGCGGGCGCCGTCGAGGTCGGCCCGCCGGAAGTCGGCACGGCCGAGCACGCACGCCTCGAAGACCGCCTCGAACAGGGAGAGACCCCGCAGGTCGGCCTGCGTGAGGTCGCACTCCCGGAAGACGTGCGGGCCGCCGTCGCGCAGCCGCTCCT
Organism: Spongiactinospora rosea; assembly: GCF_003315795.1. Lineage (GTDB taxonomy): Bacteria > Actinomycetota > Actinomycetes > Streptosporangiales > Streptosporangiaceae > Spongiactinospora > Spongiactinospora rosea. Next base: position 50,620 of record NZ_QMEY01000033.1, on the reverse strand, counting down.
CCAGGGAGGCGCTGGAAAGATCCTCCGACTCGAACTCCATACCGCGATTCAACCAGCGCCCACCGACAGGAACGCGCCCCGCTCAGGGGGCCAGCGGATGCAGGTCGCCAACCTCCCCGGAGAAGTGCCCGTCGATGCGGCCACTGAGGACTTCGGCGGCGGCCAGGCCGCAGACCCGGGCCGAGCCGTGCGTGGCGATGTGGACGGCGCCGAGGTCGCGGCGATTGGGCAGGCCCATCTCGACCACGACGGCGTCCGGGCGGGCGGCGAGCAGGTGGTCCAGGGCGGACATCTGCCAGGCGTGCCGGTGCGCGTCCCTGACCACCAGGACGAGCGGCCGGTCGTTCGCCGCGGAAAGGACCGCCTCCACGGCCCCTCCGGTGGCGGCGGAGGCCGTCAGCCTGGTCGTGGTGGTGCCGGGGACCAGTTCGGCGAGCGGGCCGCCGATCCCCCACGGGGTGCCCTTGTCGATCGCCAGGTTCATCTCCGGCGCGAACTCCAGCACGTACGCCGGGCCGCCCAGCGGAACGCAGGCGTCGGCCGAGCGGCGGGTGACCCGCAGCGCGCGGCGGGCGGCCCGCAGGCCGAGCGGAGATCCGTCCAGTCCCGCGCCGGGGTCGCCCTCGCGGTTGGCGGCGACGGTCCAGGTCGCCAGTTCGCGTACCCGGCCCGCAGCCTCGGCCAGGCGCTCCTCGCTCAGCCGTCCGCCGGTCACCGCGTCGGCGATGGCGTCCCTGGCCGCCTCGGCGGTCTTCTCGTCGGCGTGCTCGCCGCCGATGCAGATCGCGTCGGCCCCGGCCGCGATGGCCAGCGCGGACGCGCCGCCGATGCCGTACGGGCCGGACACGGCCGACATCTCGATCGCGTCGGTCACGACCAGCCCGGTGAAGCCCATCTCCTCACGCAGCAGCCCGGTGAGCACCCTGGGGCTGAGCGTGGCGGGCCGGTCGTCGTCCAGGGCCGGGATGAGCAGGTGCCCGGTCATGACCGCGCGCACGCCCGCCTCGATGGCGGAGCGGAACGGCAGCAGCGGCACCTTCCACAGCTCCTCCTCCGTGGCGTCCACGTACGGCACGGCGTGGTGGGAGTCGATGGCGGTGTCGCCGTGTCCCGGGTAGTGCTTGACGCACGCGGCGACGCCCGCCGACTGCATGCCGCGGACCGAGGCGACGGTGTGCCGCGCCACGAGTTCAGGATCGGCGCCGAACGAGCGCAGCCCGATGACCGGGTTGTCCGGGTTGGAGTTGACGTCGGCGGAGGGCGCGAAGTTGATCGTCACCCCGGCGGCGGCGAGGTCCAGCCCGAGACCCCGGGCGATCGCCTCGGTCAGCTCGACGTCGTCCACGACCCCGAGGGCGAAGCTGCCCGGCCTGCTGCTGCCGCCCGTGACCTCCAGCCGGGTGACCTCCCCGGACTCCTCGTCGATGCCGACGAGCAGGTCGGGTTTCTCCGCCCGTAGCGCGGCGGTGAGGCCGGCGACCTGCTCAGGGTCGCGGATGTTCCTGGAGAACAGCACCACCCCCGCGAGTCCGTCGCCGAGCCGGCGTCTCAGCCAGTCGGGGGGCGTGGTTCCGGTGAATCCCGGAAGAAGGACCTCATCGGCCAGGCGCAGCAGCTCGTGGTCGCGTCGGCTCATGCGTCACCGCTCTTGGGCATGCCGACAATCTAATAGGAAACTTTCCTAATTGCTAGGGGGCTGATCACGCGATTTCAGCCCCGCGTCAGATATCAAGCCTTTCAAGCGATCCCCTTCCACTCCGAACATCGCCACCGTCCGGACCGGGGAGCCGGGCCGGTCCACGAAGTCCACGACGCGGTAGGCGAGTTCCAGTCCGTCCGGCCCCGCCGTGCCCGACATGTAACCGCGATGGCCGTCGTGGAAGCGGATGTGCGGGTTGGCCGCCAGGATCGCGGCGTTGTCCGTCGCGGGCGGCGCGCTGGTGATCGCGGTGCCCACGAACTCCACGCCCACCGGCCGCCCGGCGTCGTCGGCGAGGTCGCAGGCCCAGTTGTTGTGCACATCTCCGCTCAGTACGACCAGGCCGCCGTCCACCGCGGAGAGCACGCGGGCCCGCTGGGCCGGGAAGGCGTCCCAGGCGTCCGTGCTGAGCGACCCGTCGGGGAACTGCCTGCGGGCGAAGAACGTCGGCTGGACGAGCACCTTCCACCGGGCCGTCGAGGCATCCAGCCGCCCGACCAGCCACTCCTCCTGCGCGCGGCCGAGCATGTCCCCCGGCTCGCGGTACTGCCGCGCGTCCAGGACCAGGAAGTCGGCGACCCGGCCGTAGGGCCGCCAGCGGTACATGTGCAGCCCGGTGCCGACCGGGCGGACCCGCAGCGGGAAGTGCTCGTAGTACGCCTGGTAGGCGGCCGTGCGGCGGCGCAGGAACTCCTCGGGGTCGGAGCCGTCGCCCGGCCGCGTTCCCGCGTAGTTGTCGCGCACCTCGTGGTCGTCCCAGATCGGGGTCCAGGGGGCCGCCGCGTGCGCGGCCCGCAGGTCGGCGTCGGTGCGGTAGCGGGCGTACCGGTTGCGGTAGTCGCGCAGCGTGCGGCAGGTGCGCTCGGGCCTTTCCAGCGGCCGGACGTACCGGCCGGGCGGCGGATCGGCGGGCCTGCCCCCCTCGTAGATGTAGTCGCCGACGTGGAAGACGATGTCGGGCCGCTCGTCCGCGATGTGGCCGAGCGCGGAGAAGTGGCCGTGCTCGTAGCGCTGGCAGGAGGCGGCCGCGAACCGCACCGGGTCGCCCGACTCGCGGGCCGGGGCGGTCCTGGTACGGCCCGCCGGGCTCGTGGCCCCGCCGGACGCGGCCGGGACCGAGAAGCGGTAGTGGTAGTCGGCGGCCGGGCGCAGGCCGTCCACCTTGACGTGCACGCTGTGCGCCCACTGCGGCCCGGCCTGCGCCGTGCCGGTCGCGACGATCTTGGTGAACCGCTCGTCCTCGGCCACCTGCCAGCGCACCGGGACCGTCTCGGCCGGCATCCCGCCCGGGCGGCCGGGGTCGAGGCCGACCGGGTCGGGCGCGAGCCGGGTCCAGATGATCACGCCGCTGGACGTGGGCTCGCCGGACGCCACACCAAGGGTGAAGGGATATCCGATCTTCGCCATGACACGATCGTCGCGTAGAGAGATACCCGATGTACCCGGTTCGGGTGGAGTGTTTGGTTTGCAAGGATAAGTGAGGAAATAGTGGAATATGAGGGTACTGAGGGTGAGAGCTTGCGAACCCGTATCGTCAACAAGCGATTCGGCGAGGGCCCATAATGGTGGGCGTGAACACGGGTAAGGCGACCCCTGTCTCGGACCGCCGCGATCATCTCGTCCGGCTGGCCGCCGAGATCTTCGCGCGCAAGGGCTTCCAGGCGACCACCGTCCGCGAGATCGCGCAGGAGGCCGGGATCCACTCGGGCAGCCTCTACCACCACTTCGACTCCAAGGAGAGCATCGTCGATGAGGTGCTCGCGAGCTTCCTCCGCGACCTGATCGGCCGTTACCGCACCGCCCTGGCCCGCGGCGGCGAGCCGCGCGCCGTGCTGTCCGACATGGTCCGCATCGGGTTCGCCACGCTGGAGCCGCACCGGGCCGCCATCACCGTCATGCAGAACGACTGGAGCTACCTGCGCTCGCTGCCCGGCGACCGGTTCGACTACCTGGTCAAGGCCGAGGACGAGGTCGAGCGCATGTGGGTCGACCAGATCATGAGCGGCCAGGCCAGGGGCCAGTTGCGCGCCGACATCGACCCCAAGCTCGCCTACCGCACCATCCGCGACACGATCTGGGTGACCGTGCGCTGGTTCCGCTCCGACGGCCCGCTCGACACCGGCGCGCTGGCCGAGCACTACATCACGGTGCTGTTCGACGGCCTTTCCACGGGCGAGCGCACCAGCCAGCGCGCATGAACGCGCTGCGCGAGGAGATCCGGCTGGCGCTCACCACCGCGGCCGAGCCCACCAAGGCCGAGGCCATGCGCGCCTACATGAAATCCGACATGCCCTTCCTGGGCGTGCAGGCCGTCCCGCGCCGGGCGGCGCTGAAGAAGGTCTTCGCCCGCCACCGCATCCCGGCCGCCCCCGAGTGGCGCAAGACCTCGCTGGCCATCTGGCGCGCGGCCGAATACCGCGAGGAGCGCTACGCGGCGATCGAGCTGACCGGCTACCGCTACTACCGGCCCTGGCAGACCCTCTACACGCTGCCGATGTACGAAGAGATGATCGTCACCGGCGCGTGGTGGGACTACGTCGACGACCTGGCCGTCCATCGCATCGGCGGCCTGCTCGCCGCCTTCCCCGACACCATGCGCCCGCTCATGCTCGACTGGTCGCGGGCCGATGATCTGTGGAAGCGCCGCGCGTCCATCCTGTCGCAGAATCGCTTCCGCCACGACACCGACCTGGGCCTGCTCTACGCCTGCATCGAGCCCAGCCTGTCCGACACCGACTTCTTCGCCCGCAAGGCGATCGGCTGGGCGCTGCGCGAGTACGCGAAGGTCGATCCCCGCGAGGTGGTCCGCTACGTCGAGCACAAGGGCATCAGCGGGCTCAGCCGCCGCGAGGCGCTGCGCAACGTGCTCGACGCCTGAGCCCTGTCTGTCCCTCGCTACCTGAGCCCCGCTACTTGAGCGCCCCGGCGGTCAGCCCGGCCTGGATCTGCCGCTGGAAGACGGTGTAGACCACCAGCATCGGCAGGATGGCCATGCTGAGCGCGGCGAACAGCGCCGACCAGTCGGCGTCGTAGCCCGCCGCCGTGGAGATGTCGGCGATGCCCTGGGTGAGCACCCATTTGTCCTTGGCCCCGGCCAGCAGCACCAGCGGAATCTGGTACTGGTTCCACTGCCCGAGGATGTTGAACACCGTGATGCTCACGATCCCCGGCCTGGCCATCGGCAGCATGATCTGGAAGAACACCCGGGTGTGCGAGGCGCCGTCCACGAAGGCCGCCTCCGCCACCGCCGTGGGCAGCGTGCGGAAGAACGCGGCCAGGAAGAACACCGTGAACGGCAGTGAGTAGGCGATGTAGACCAGCACCAGACCGGCGTGGCTGTTGAGCCCGATGAACGGGCCGATCACCGGCACCCTGCCCATGTTCTGCACCACGAAGAACAGCGGCGTGAGCGCCAGGTACACCGGGAAGGCCAGGCCGGACACGAACAGCAGGTACAGCGCCTTGCTCCCGCGGAACTCATACCGCGAAAGCACGTACGCGGCCATCGCCCCGAGCAGCATGGTGCCGGACACGCCGAAGAAGACGACCACGATGCTGTTCAGCATGTACTGGCCGATGTGCGCCTGTTCCCAGGCCCGCGCCCAGTTGTCCAGGCGCAGCGCGGCGGGCAGCGACCAGGCGTCACCGAAGATCTCGTCCTCGCTCTTGACCGAGGCCAGGAACGTCCAGATGATCGGTACCGCGACGAGGATCGTCCACAGCGCCAGCGCCACGTGCGAGAGCATGGCCATCGGCCCGAGCCGCGCCTTGCGCTCTTTCCTGGCCTCGGACCGTGAGAACGGCAGACTCTGAGAAGCCACTGGAGATCCCCTAGAACTCGATCCGCTCGCGCCGCGACAGCCGCAAGGACAGCGCCGCGAAACCAACGGTGAAGAAGAACAGCACCACGCCCATGGCCGAGGCGTAGCCGAACCTGAAGTACTGGAACGCGTTGCGGTAGATCTCCGCGGCCATGACGGTGGTGGAGGAGTCGGGGCCGCCGTGCTCGGCGGTCATCACCCACACCACGGCGAAGACGTCCAGCGCGGCGATGCCGAGGTACACCCAGCCGACCTGGATGGTGTCCCACAGCAGCGGCAGCGTCACGCGGAAGAACAGCGCGAGGCGGCCCGCGCCGTCGATGGCCGCCGCCTCGAACATGTCCTTCGGCACCGAGGCCATGCCCGCGGAGAACAGCACCACATAGAACCCGACGGCCTGCCACACCAGCACGCCGAGCACGGACCAGAACGCGACGTCCGGGTTCGACAGGAACCCGATGGGCTCCAGCCCGGCCGCGATCAGCGGCGCGTTCAGCATGCCGCTGCGGTCCGGGCGGAACACCTGCTGGAACAGCACCGCCACGATGGCGACCGCCAGGACCTGGGGGAAGAAGAACACCACCCGGTAGAACTTCGACCCCCAGATCCCGGTCACGCCCGACTTCCCGCCGACGTTCAGCAGGAAGGCGAAGAACAGCGCGATCCCGAGTGTCAGCACCGGCATGAGGATCAGCAGGAGCAGGTTGTGCCAGACGGCCTTCCAGAAGACGGAGTCCTCGAACAGGCGCCGGAAATTCTCCAGCCCGATGAACTCCGGGCTGGCGTTGACCCCTCTCCAGTTGGTCAGCGCGATATAGAACGCCTGCGCATAGGGCGCGATCACGTAGATCACGTAGAGGAGCACCGGCGCCGCGAGGAATCCGACGACGAATCCCGTCCTGCGATATCTCATTGGTCGCTCACATCGGTTGGGGCGCGCTCAGTCGCGCTTGTACTTCGTGACGGAGGAGTCGGCCTTGATGCCGGCGGCCTTCTTCTGGATGCGCTCGGCCCACTTGTCCACGGTCAGCCGGCCGTTCATCAGCTGGCCGGTGGCCGCGGCCACCTCGTCGTGCATGGGCAGGTACCACTGGCGCATACGGAAGAACGTGGTGTTGTCCCCCGCCGCGTCCAGCATGGCGATGGCCGACTTCAGGCCGGGGCTGAGCGGCACGCCCTCGGCCGCGCCCTTGACGATGGACGGCGTGCTGACGGCCTGCACGAACTTGGCCGCCGCCTGCTTGGACAGCATGGCCCGCAGGACCTCCACGCCGCCCAGCGGGTTGGGCGACTTGGCCCCGACCATGAAGTCCTCGCCGGGCCGCGCGTGGACCGTCCCGTACGGCAGCGCGTCTGAGGAGGTGAAGTCGGGCAGCGGGAAGACCCCGTACTCGAAGTCCGCGGGCGCGGTGCCCTTCTGCTCGTTCTCCAGCCACACCCCGCACGGCAGGATGGCGACCTTGCCCTTGTTCTGGGCGGTCTGGGTCTGGACGTGGTCCAGGCCCGCCGTACCGGGCAGCAGGTACTTCGCGCCGATCTCCTGGAACGCGGCGGCGGCCTGCTTGACCGGCTCGGCCGACCAGGCGCCGTCCTCCAGGTTGTCGATGTTCTTCAGCACGTCCTTGCCGCCGATCTTGGCGGCGAGGGTGAGGATGGTCTCGTAGATGTAGAAGGGGTGCTTGCCCGCGTAGGTGAACGGGGCCATCTTCCCGGACTTCTTGATGGTCTCCAGGAGCCCGGTGAACTCCTCCCAGGTCTTGGGCGCGGTCGGCCAGCCCTCCTCCCTGAACAGCTTCTGGGAGTACCACATCCCCCAGACGCCGTTCGTGTAGGCCATGACCTGGAACTTGCCCTCGAACGTGCCCCACTCGATCACGTTCGGCGAGATCGTGTCGCGCACCTTGACGTTGGGGTCGTCCCAGCTCGGCGCGTCCAGCAGGGTCTGCAGGTCGTAGAGCTGGCCGTCCTGCACCAGCGCGCCGACGTCCATCGCGTTGGCGCCGGAGTTGTGGATGACCTCGGGCGGGCTGCCGCCCGCGAGCCGCGGCTGGAGGGTCTTGGCGATCTCCTTGGTCGCGGTCTCCTTGATCTCGACCTTGGGGTGCTTGGTGCGGAACAGCGGCTTGTGGATGTCGGTGAAGTAGGTGTCGCCGAAGCCGCCGTCGAAGATGATGACCTCGACGGGCTTGTCCTCGGGGATGCCCAGCGGGTTGTTCGCGCTCTTGGCGCCCGCGGTGGGGGCCTGGGCCGGGCCCGAGTTACCCGCCGGGGTGGCGCAGGAGGCCAGTGCGCCGGCGGCGGGCAGCAGCATGCCCGCGAGGGCGGCGTTCCTCAGCAGCTCGCGCCGGGTGAAGGGGGTTGGTGCCATGGTGGGGTCCCTCCTGTGGTGATGTGACCTGGTGGTTCAGGCGCCCCGGCGGATCCGCCCGGCGTAGCGGGCCTCCAGCGCGCGGTTGTGCTCGTCGCCGCCGGCCACGTTGACCGACCGGTACATGGGCGGGGTCTCCCCCGCCTCCAGCAGTTCCCTGACGACCTCGGCGACCACCATCTGCGCGAGCAGCGCCGAGGTGATCGTGGACACCGCGCCGGTGGAGGCGCCGCCGGGCAGCGGCATGACCGCGTCGCCGTACGGCGCGCCGTTGTCGAGCACCACGTCGGCGAGGTCGAGCAGCTTGTGCCCGGAGGGGTGACGCGAGGTCATCTCCGTGCTGTGCCGCACGGAGGTGATCGCGATCAGCCCGTGGCCGTTGCGTTTGACGATCTCGGCCAGTTCCACGATCGAGCCGTTCACCCCGGAGCTGGAGATCAGCACGAACACGTCCTCCGGCCGCACCGGCGCCAGGTCGTAGATCCGCTGCGCGATGGTGGGGTCGCGTTCCAGCTCACGGGCGTTGGCGGCGGTGAGCATGCTCACCGGTTCGCCGCCGTAGACGACGACGTCGCGCAGCGCGAGCCGGTTGGTCGGGACGAGCCCGCCCGCCCGGCCGGCGATCTCCATGGCGATGGCCTCGGAGTGGCCGGAGCCGAAGGCGTTGACCACGCCTCCGGCGCGCAGCGCGGCGGTCACGAGGGCGGCGGCCCGGCGTACCGGCTCGGCCTGGGCCCGTGCGACCTCGCTCACCAGCTTCTCGATCTGCTCGACGTAGGCGGCGGCGCCGATGTCCACGATCTACTCAACCCCTTTCGACACGGTGGCTCTCGACCGCGTTGATGGTCAGCTCGTAGGCGTCCCTGGACCGCTCGTAGGTGCGCTGGGCGACCGCCACGTAGACCGCGTCGAGCACGAAGAGCTGGGAGTGGACGGCGGCCAGCCCGCCCGGGCGGAAGGTCTTGATGTCCCGGCCCGCTGTGGTGAGCACCAGGTCCGACAGCTCGGCGAGCGGCGACCTGGCGAACGACGTCACCGCGACCAGCGTCGCGCCGTGCGCGCCCGCCTCGGCCAGCGCCTCCAGCACCTCCCGGGTGCGGCCCCGGTGCGAGATGCCGATGGCGACGTCCTGGGCGGCGAGCAGTGAGGCGTCGGCCAGCGCCTCGTGCGCGTCGGTGTGGCTCCAGCAGGGGATGCTGATCCGGCGCAGCCGCGCCTCCAGCATGCCCGCGACCGCCCCGCTGATGGACACCCCGAACAGCAGCACCCGGCGGGCGGACACGATGGCCTCGGCCACCTTGGCCACCATGTCGGTGTCGAGCTGGGCGGCGGTCTCCTGGATCAGCCGCGAGTCGGACGCGGCCATCGTCTCGATCGCGGTGTCCAGCGGGTCGGTGGGCCCGATGTCCCGGCCCACGCCCCGGCCCCAGTTGGCCTGGGCCGCCCTGCCGGTCTCGGTGGCCAGGCTGACCCGCAGCTCGGCGTATCCGGCGAAGCCGAACACCCTGCAGAACCTGGTCACGGTCGCGGGAGAGCTGCCGCTCCGCTCGGCGAGCGTGATGATCGTCGAGCGTGCCGCCTCCCCCGGATCCGCGAGGATCAGCTCCCCGACGCGCCGCAGCGCCTCGGGCAGACCGGGCAGCTCGGCCTGGATGCGTCCGAGCACCCCTCCGGCCACAAGCATTCCTTTCACGATTGGGACGATTGGATGAAAATTATTCTTGCGTTCGCCAGGAGTCAAGTCCCAGGATGTGGTCATGTCTGAGGAACGCGCTCTAGACGGTGTGGTGCTGGGCCTGGACGTGGGCGGCTCCAACACCCGGGCGGTGGCCGCCGCGCTCGACGGCTCCCGGCTCGCCCGCGGGGTCGCGGGCCCCGGCAACCCCAGCGCGCACGGGGTCTCCGTGGCCTGCGCCGCCATGGCCGCGGCGGCGGGCGAGGCGCTGGACGCCTACGCGCGGGAGTACGGCCGGCCGCGGGTGCTCGGCGGGGTGGCCGGGATCGCCGGGGGCGGCCCGCTGTACCACGGCGAGGGACGCGCGGCCTTCACCGGCATCTGGGAGGCCCTGGGGGCCGCCGGGCCGGTGACCGCGATCGACGACGTACTGGTGGCCTTCGCCGCGGGCACCCCGGAGCCGGACGGCCACGTACTGCTGGCCGGTACCGGCGCGATCGCGGCGGCGGTGGCCGGGCGGGACCTGGGGGCCGTCGCCGACGGCCTCGGCTGGCTGTTCGGCGACCTCGGCTCGGGCCACTGGATCGGCCACCAGGCCGCCAGGCGCGTGGTGCACGCCATGGCCGCGGGCGATCCACCGGGGCCGCTGACCGGCATGGTCGTCCGCGCGATCCTCGGTACCGAGCCCGCGGGCACCGGCAGAGGCGCGGCCGGACCGGTGATCGCCGCCGCCCAGGCCCGCCCGCCGATCGAGCTGGCCAGGCTGGCCCCGCTGGTGAGCCGGGCGGCCGAGGCGGGCGACGAGATGGCGCTGGAGATCGTGGCGGAGGCGGCGCGGCTGCTCACCGGCACGGTGGCGAGCGTGCGCCCGCCCGGCGCGCGCACCCCCATCGTCCTGGCGGGAAGTGTGCTGACCAGCCATGGTCCGGTACGGCGGGCCGTGCACGCCCTGCTACGCGAACGCTGGGACGCCCCGGTCACGGTCGCCGCCGACGGCGCGGGCGCGGCGGCCTGGCTGGCCGCGCTGGACATCCTGGGCGAACGCGACGCGCCCGCGCACGACGTCTTCACCGGCGGCACAGGGGTTGGTTAGCGCTACTATCTAACAATGCGGATCTCCGAACTGAGCGCGCGGTCGCAGGTGCCCATCCCGACGATCAAGTACTACCTGCGCGAGGGCCTGCTCCCGCAGGGCGAGCAGACGTCCGCCACCCGGGCCGTCTACGACGAGGACCACCTGCGCAGGCTCCGGCTGATCCGGGCGCTGATCGAGGTGGGGCGGCTGCCGGTGGCCGCCATCCGCAAGGTGGTCGCCGCCGTGCAGGACGAGGACCTGCCGGTGCACCACATGCTCGGCACCGCGCACTACGCGCTCGCCCCGGACGTCGAGCCCGACGCCGACGAGACCGCCTGGCGGGAGGCCCGCGACCGGGCCCGTACGCTGACCGGCGACCTCGGCTGGTCGATCAACCCGGACGCGCCCGCCCTGGACGAGCTGGCCCAGAGCCTGCTGACGCTGGACCGGCTCGGCATGGCCACAGACCCGGAGGCGGTGCTGCCCTATGCGCGGGCCGCGCACGCGCTGGCCGAGCACGAGCTGGCCGGGGTGCCGTTCGAGGGGCCGCGGGACGCCGCCGTCGAGCATCTGGTGATCGGCACGGTGCTGTACGGGCGGCTCTTCGACGTACTGCGCCGGCTGGCCCAGGAGTCGGAGTCGAGCAGACTGCTCGGCCCTTCCCGCGCCGCCGACGGTCACTCTGTGTGACCGGATCGGGCCTCACGAGGCGTCCCGCCGCTCGACCTGTACCTCGCCCGCGTCCACCATGAACCACGTGGTGGTGCCGACGCCGTCGCGCTGGTGACCCCAGGTCGCCGCCAGCGCGTCGACCAGCCGCAGGCCACGGCCGTGCAGGTCGAACTCGTCGTCGGGCGCCCGCGGGGTCGGGCGCGTCGGCCCGCCCTCGTCGGCGACCTGGACCAGGATGCCCCCACCGGGGAACTCCATCACGCTGACGGTCACCTTGCCGCCGTCGCCCGAGGCGGTGTGGACGACCGCGTTGGTGACCAATTCGCTGGTCAGCAGGGTCACGTCGGCGATCGCGTCGAGCGCGTGCAGGGTGGGATCGAGGATCGTGCGCAGGTAGCTCCGCGCATGCGCGGGGGCGGCGGCCGTACCCGGGATGTCTAGTGATCCCAGCAACCTTGCCCTGGACATGGCCTCCCCCTCGGACTCGTCGAAACCCGCCCCCGTACAGGTTCCGTAGTCGTATGGTTACACCTTGTCGCGGCAGCTCGGGTGCCGCAAGGGAAATCGGAACATTATGCGGAGAAGCAATGGCCTACGTACCCACGGTTCGTGGCAGGCGTCTCGCGCATGAGATCCGGCGCATCCGGGAGGCGGCCGGGCTCAGCGGCGAACAGGCGGCACGCCTGGCAGGCTGGGACCAGTCCAAGATCAGCCGGATGGAGAACGCGCGCATGCGCATCACCTCGGGCGAGGTGATGGAACTGTGCGAGATCTACACCGTCACCGCCGAAGAGCGCACCGAACTGGTACGGCTCGCGCGTGAGGCTCGCAGGCAGGGGTGGTGGCACCCCTACCGCGCAGTGCTCAAAACGGGGTTCACCCAGTTCCTCGGCTTCGAGGCGGAGGCGGCGACCTATCGTGGCTACGACGCGCAAGTGATCCCCGGCCTGTTCCAGACCGGGGACTACGCGCGCGCCGTGCTGCTCGGATCGCGGCAGGTGAGTTCGGAGGAGGCGGACCGGGCCGTGCGCGTACGGCTCGGGCGGCAGGCACGGCTGACCGCCGGCACCAGTCCGCTGAACGTCTGGCAGATCGTCGAGGAGGCGGCGCTGCGCCGTGTCGTCGGCGGCCCGGCCATCATGCGCGCCCAGCTTCGGCGGCTGCTTGAGCTGGGCGAACTGGCCAACGTGTCGCTTCAGGTGCTCCCGTTCAGCGCGGGGGTGCACGCGGCGATCGACGGCTCGTTCGTACTGCTGACGTTCGACGGATACCCGGACGTGCTCTATCTGGAGCATCTCATGGGATGCGTGTACCTGGAGGAACCCGAGGAGACGCGGCGCGCCACGCTGGTGTTCGACCACCTGCGGGCGTCCGCGTTGAACACGGGCGACTCGGCGAATCTGATCCGCGATATGACAGACAGTCTCGTCTAACCGTTTGGGAAAGGGCACACGTGAACGAGTTCGCGAGAGAAGGCTGGGTCAAGAGCTCCTACAGCGGTGGCGGAAACTGCGTGGAGGTTTCCGTCGCGAGCGGCGCCGTCGGCGTCCGCGACTCCAAGCGCCCCGGTGGCGGTGAGCTGCGGTTCACCCCCGCGGAGTGGGGGGCGTTCGTCGCGGGCGTCAAGAGCGGGGAGTACGACCTGGGCCGATGATCGGCCGGTCCCCTCTCATCACTCGCACCACTTAGATCACACATATCACTTCCATCTTCACTGATATCGCCGCCGCTCGCGTATTCGCGGGCGGCGGCGATCATGTTGTAGGGCCGTTCAGATGGCCGCCGGGCGCCGATTAGGTGTGGCGACAAATAGCTAAATATCGGCTTCCGTGACAACCGACCCCCGGGGTGAGACCGTCAAATTTGTGGCGCAGTACTCGATAGGGGGGCGGATGGTATCCGGGTATGAGGAAGTACGCCAGTTGGGCAGTGGCGCGGCCGGGCGGGTCGTGCTGGCGACGTACACGGCGACCGGAGCCTACGTCGCGATCAGGTTCCTGCGTCCGCTGCTGTGGGCGGACCCCGCGTTCCTGGCCCGCTTCCGTGCGGAGGCGCGCCACCTGGTCGGGCTGGACGACCCGCATGTGGTGCGGATGCACGAGTACGTCGAGACGCGGACGAGCGCGGCCCTGGTGACGGAGCTGGTCGACGGGGTCTCGCTGCGCGCGATCCTGGACGAGCACCGCACGATGAGTCCGGAGGCCGCGCTCTTCCTGGTCAACGGGTGCCTCGCGGGTCTGGCCACGGCCCACGACCTGGGGATCGCGCACCGCTCGTTCAAGCCGGAGAACGTCCTGGTCCAGGCGGACGGGACGGTCAAGATCGCGGACTTCGGGCTGACGCCGCCCGGGAGCGCTCCGCCGTACCCCCTGCCGGACGGCCTGGCGGCCGGGGAGGCCGCCGCGGACCTGCACGCCGTCACCTGCGCGCTGGTGGAGTGCCTGACCGGCGGCCCGCCGCAGGAGGAGACCCTGCGCAAGGTCCCGGGCTCGGTACGGGACGCGGTCGCGGCCGGGCTGTCGGGCGACCCGGAACCGCGCCCGGCGAACGCCCGCGCGCACGCCACGGCGCTGGACGCCGCCGCACGCGCCGCCTACGGCCCCGAGTGGGACAAGCGGGGGCGGCGTCACCTGGCCGAACTGGCGACGACACTGGCCCTGCGCTTCCCCCTGGCGGGCCCCCTCCCCCGCGCCCGCACGGCCACCGACCGGCGACGACCTTCCCGCGTCACCCTGCTCCTCGGCAGGCTCACAGGGCCGCACCCCCGCGATGGTGAGCGCCCCACGATCGGCGACCGGAGCGAGCCGCATCCCCGCGACGGCGGGCCGAAGCACGGCTCCCGCGCCGCCGAACGGCGGCGGCCATCGCGGATCGCGCTGCTCCTCGGCCGGATCACCGGGTCCGGGGGGCGGCGGCGTACGCGGCGGGCCTCGCAGGCTCTCGGAGCGCGGCCGCGGCTCGCCGTGGCCGCCGGGATGGCCGCCGCCGCGGTCACCGTGATCCTGCTGGCCGCCGACGGCACCCCCGACACCTTCCTGGCCACGCCGCCGCGCGAGCCGCGCGGCCAGTCCCCCGAGCGTCCCCCCGGTGAGGAGCGGGACGCCAGGGCCACGCCCACCGCCACCACCACCGGGCAGGGCGAGCGGAGCCCGCGGGCCGTATGGACGGCCGCCCCCACCGAACCGCGTCCGGTGAGCGCCAGCGGCACTCCGGCGCCCGCGCACACGGTCAAGGGGTTACGCATCGCCGCCTTCGACGGCGGCCGGGGGACGCTGAGCCTTTCCGCGTCCACCCGGGGCAGCGTGACCGTGGCCGCGCTGTTCGCCGAAGGCCCCGCGCCCGACCGGCTGACCACCGCCCCGCCGCGTACGTTCACCCTCGCCGGGGCGAGCGCCTACACCCGGGTCCTCACCCATCCGTTCGCCCGCCCGGCGTGCGACACGACGGTCTACCGGCGGCTGACCGTGACGGCCGTGCCGGGCGGGGGCACCGCGTCCCGGACGGCCGTCGTACGAGGGGACGCGTGCCCGCCGCCCGCCGTGCGGGAGGCGCAGGTGGTCGCCTGGGACGGTTCGGCGGGCAGTCTCCGCGTCACGACCGGCGGTCCCGGCCCGGTACGCCTGACCGTGGCCTACACCCGCCGCGACGGCGAAGGCGCGGCCCGCACCCTGCGCACGGACCGCCGGATCCTGCGCGGGCGCACCGAGTACACCGTGGAGATCAAGAACCCGCTCGGCGACGTACCCTGCGGCGAACGGGCCCACCTGGGCGTCCTGGTGTCCACCGACCGCGCGGCCAAGGGCGGCCCCGAGGTCAGAGAGGCCCTGCTCACCGGGCCGCCGTGCGCGGAGGAGCCCACGCCCACCGATCAGCGCCCGGTGGACGAACCGCCCGGCGATGATGAGAGTTCCGCCGAAGCCGTCGCACCGCCCGCCGGTCGGGGTTAGCGTCGAAGCGCCGAAAGCTGCCGTCCATACGCGTACGGAGGCCCTGATGGCGGTCGTTGAGTCTGTCCCGTTCCGGGCGGGTACCGAGGGTTATCACACCTATCGCATTCCGGCGATCGTCGCGACGGGCGCGGGCACGCTGCTCGCGTTCGCCGAGGGCCGGCGCGACTCGGCCGGCGACACCGGCCGGATCGACCTTGTGCTCAGACGGTCCGCCGACGGCGGGCGTACATGGGGCGCGTTGCAGGTGGTCGCCGCCCGCGACGGCGGCGGCACGGTGGGCAACCCCGCGCCGGTGGTCACCTCGGGCGGCCCGATCGTGCTCGTCTCCGTCCAGAACGCGGCCTCGGCCACCGAACAGAAGATCCGCAGGGGCCAGGTCAAGGCCGAGGAGGGCCGCCGGGTCTACGTCCAGCGCAGCGAGGACGACGGCGCGACCTGGACGCCGCCCCGGGAGATCACCGCGAGCGTCAAGCGGCGGGAGTGGCGCTGGTACGCGACCACGCCGGGCCACGCGCTGGAACTCCGGGCCGGGACGCACGCCGGGCGGATCGTGGTCCCCGGCAACCACTCCGTGCCGCCCGCGAAGGGCGACACCGGTGCCGAGGGCAAGTACGACGGCGGCCACGGCCTGCTCAGCGACGACAGCGGCGAGACCTGGACGCTCGGCTACCTGGACGACGACCCGGACGGCCGCATCAACGTCAACGAGACCACCGCGGCCGAACTCCCCGGCGGCCGGATCTACCTGAACACCCGTACCGACTCGACCGCCCCCGGCACCCGCGCCGACGCCTACTCCGCCGACGGCGGGCAGACCCTCGAAGCGCCCTTCCAGGCGCAGGAGGGGCTGGTCGGCCCCGTGGTGGAGGGCAGCGTGCTGCAGTGGCCCGATCCCGAGGTGCTGCTGTTCTCCGGCCCGGCCGACCCCGATTCGCGGGCGCGGATGACGATCCGCGCGAGTGAGGACGCGGGCCGTACGTGGCGGGACGCCCTCACGCTCTCCAGCCTGCCCGCGGCCTATTCCGATCTTGTGGCGGTGGACGGGGAGACGGTCGGATTGCTGTACGAGACCGGCGAATCCGGTCCCTACGCCACGATCACCTTCGCGGCGATCCCGATAGCGGACATGATCCACTAAGTCACCTCAAAGGTTGATTTACATCACATATCCCTCAAGTTTGGGCAAAGGGGAACGCTGCTCGACCTGCGGCTACGCGCGCCGCGGGGATCGACCGTCGCTTGACTCTCCCTTTGCGGTGGTTTGACCTCTCATTACTCGCAGGTAGTCTCCGTCGTCACGGAAGACCTTGACCTGTGGTGCCGCCACGCGCGTACCGATCGGTTCCCCCGCGATCGGCCCGCGCGAACGCGCCATCGATCGACCCCACCTCCGTACAGCCCGGTCGCGAAGGCGGCGCGACCATGCCCAAGGGCTGCCCGGCGGTCCCCCACACATAGATGAGCCCTGAGACCGAAAAGTTCATCAAGCTCCTTGAGAAACAGCTCGGTTACGCCGAGAAGAAGGGCGGCCACACCAAGTTCGGCGCCTGGTACAACTCCGTCGAATCCGACGCCGACTACAGCGCCCAGCCCTGGTGCGACATGTACCTCTCCTGGGCGGCCAAGAAGCTCGGGTACGAGGAGTGGATCGGGCAGTTCGCGTGGACCCCCTCGCACGCTCGCTGGTTCGAGAAGCAGGGCGCGTTCGGCACCAAGCCGGAGCCAGGCGCCCTCGTCTTCTACGACTGGAGCGGCGGGAAGAAGATCGGCGGGATCGACCACGTTGGTGTGGTCACCGGGGTCAAGGGCCGGAAGATCCTCACCATCGAGGGCAACATCGACGGCGGGATCGCCAAGCGCAAGAAGCGCGACCAGGACAAGGTCGTCGGGTACGGCTACCCGGAGAAGGTCAAGGAGGCCCTGGAGGCCCCCGTTATGCCGCCGGACTCCGTGCTCGGCCAGGCGGGCCAGGACGCGGCGATGCCGCAAGGGCCGCAAGGGCCGCAGGTGAACGTCGCGCCCGACATCGCGGCCCGGCTCATCTCGCCCCGGCCGTTCGAACCGTCGCGCGACAAGCCCGCGCCGCGAGTTCCGGCGCGGGAGTCCAGCGCCCCCAGCAAGCCCGCCACCGCCAAGGCGGCCCCCCGAAATCCGCTCCCGAAGGCCTCCCCACCCAGCGCTCCAGCCGACGACGACCGCGCCGCACCGGCCCGAAGTTCCGCGCCCGACCCCGCGCCGAGGACCAAGGCCCTTCCCGACACGGCCCCGCTCACCGGCTCGCCCCTCTCGGCCCCGAGCGCCCTCCAGTCCCCCCTCCCGGACCTGAGCAGCCCTGTACTCCTCGCCCCGGTCCTCCTCGCCGCCATCGGCCTTCTCGCCCACGCCCGCTCCCGCCGGCTCCGGGTACAGGCCGCCACCGGGCTCACCGTCCGCCCGGCCGAGAGCGCCGCCACGCCGCCGGCGAGCCCCGAGCCCGCCCTGGCGGCGGCACCTGCCCTGCGGCACGCCCCTTCCGCGGCGCGGCACGCCTCCGCCATGGGCGAGCCGGCGCGTACGGCGGGCGGGCGCGCCGGGCGTACGTCCCGGACCCGTGGCCGCCACGCCGCCCAGCCCGACCTGATCATCGCCCACGACGTCCAGGCCGTGGCGCCGGGAAGGCACGCGACCGGGAAGGCGCCGGCGGGAGAGGATCGACACACGCCGTACCGGGGGCGGCGACGCAGGGTCGTAGCGTCCGACGATCATGTGTCCCCGGCCGTGGCCGAGCAGGCGCCCCGGGGCCGCCGCCACCGTCCCGTACCGAGCCCGCGCTCCCCGCTCCCCGCCGACCGGCACCCAGAGTGGAACTGGTTCCACCCGGCCGCCACGGCACCCCCCAATCGCCCGCCCCGCCCCCTCCACGACCCCCCTCACGCCACCCGCCGAGGCCGCCACGCCCGCCCCTGACAACCCTGATCAAAAGCCCCAGCCAACGCCAACCACACGGCCCTCGCCAAAACCGCGCTCCGCGCGAACCAAGCTCGGACTGTGCCCCCTTGGGGGCTTCGCCCCCAAACCCCCGGCGAAGGGGCCTCCGGCCCCCTCGCGCTCCCCCGGCGTACCGCCCCGTTAATCGGGCTATTCCACCCGATCAGAACGACCGTTACCCCACGACACCTGATGAGTCGCAGAGAACATTTTCGCCGTACGCTTAAAATCGGAAGTCGGTGCCAACAGGGCATACGGCTGAACCGGCAGCGCTTCCGCCAAAAGGCGCACACCGACCACTCATCCCAAAACAGGAATATCCCCATATATTTACACTGCGTGTGGCCATAACGGGACTTCGCCGCTTCGCGCCTGCACCAAGCCAGGGAGTGCTCGGCCAATATACGGTTAGGCGCGGCAAGGTCGGTTGATCACAGATACATTAGGGACCCGTTACATTAGGTGGCGCCGGATGCCCAGAAACGATCAGCGGACGACCTCCCCAAAGGACCTGGACATGACCGAGCGGTCCCCGAATCCAGAGAAGTGGAATCACCGGCTACGCGAAGCCCGCATGCGCATGAAATCCACCCTATGGCCCGATTCAGAGCTTTCCCGGCAGGAGCTGGCAGATCTGGTCAACCGCTGGATCCACCAGAACATGCAGCAGACCAGCGCTCTGGACGCTGGATACATCGGCAAGCTGGAGCGTGGTGAGGTCCGATGGCCCAGTGTGGCCTATCGTGCCGGCCTGCGGGCGGTGCTGGGCGTGGACACTGATACCGAGCTCGGCTTCGCCCCTCGCGGACGTTCATCCTCGATTGTTACCGTGAACGACGTGAACCGCAAACAGTTTCTCACCGCCACCTTCGGGATGGGCGCCGTCGCTCTGTCCCCAGCCTCTCTCGCTGTATTATCAGAGCCCGCACGTACCACTCCGACACCATCCACTATCGGGCCAGCCGAAATCAACGAAATTCGGACGGTCGCCCAACTGTTCGGAGCACTGGATCATCGATGCGGAAGCAGTGGCCTCGCCCGTGACGCGCTGGCCGCCCAAGTGCGCTACTCCCTGATCCTGCTGAAGGCTCACTGCCCCCATGCGGATTTGCGTGCCGACTTGTTCTCTGCTGTGGCCTTTCTCGCCGGCACATCCGGATTCATGGCCTTCGACGCGTATGACAATCAGTCGGCGTCGCGGCTCTACCGTCTCGCGCTCGCATGTGCCGAAGATGCCGGGGACTGGAACCATCGGGCCATCATCCTGGCGCAACTGGGACGGCAGGCGTTCTGGTTGGAGGACCCGGACTCGACGCTCACCTACATCGAAATGGCCCAGGTTCGCGCCGACCGCCTGACACCCGGGATTCGTGCCATGTTGTCCGGTGTGCGTGCCCGCGCACTCGCCAGGCTCGGCCGGACGGAGGACGCGATCTCGGCGGTGGGACACGCCGACGAACAGTTCGGAAAGGTCACCACCGGCGATGCTCCTCCCGGCCTGTACTGGTTCACAGCCGCTCAACATTTGGCGGAGACCGGGCACGCGCTGGTCGATCTGGCCTCGCCCAAGTCCATCGTCGAAGGAGCTGGGCGGATCACGAGGGCCATTGACACTCATGGCGATGTCAGCCGCTCGCGTGTTCTGTCCCAGGCCCGGCTCGCCATGGTGCATTTGAGTACGGGCGATACCGCAGCCGCGTCCACCGTCGGCTCGGCCGCGGTGGAGGAGGCGGAATCGGTACGTTCGCACCGGGTCACCATACTTCTCGCGCTGCTCCGGCGATCGGTCGAGCAGCACCCCGCGCGAGCAGAGGTGGCGGAGCTCCACGAGCGGGTCACGATGGCCTTGCCGCCGGCCTGACACTCTGAGCCCACAGCTTCTACGGGCAGAGAGCACCCCCGCGGTCGGCGGCCGGCCCGGTCAAGCGTTGCTCATGGCCGCGACGATCTCCTGGGCCAGCGACCGGCTGGAGGCGGCCACGAATCTGTCGCGGCGAGCCATGGCCTTCGTGATCTCGTCCACGGTCCCGAACCCGTAGTCCAGTGGAAGCGGGTGTCCCTGAAGATCAAGTACCACGCCTCCGGCCGCGCTCAGGATGTAGTGCCCCGGCGCGAGATCCCAGACCGCGAAGCCCTTGGCGAACTCGACCATCGCATCACTGAACCCGGCCGCGACGTGGCACAGGCCGATCGATCCGAAGTCCACGCCCAACCTGCCACGGCGCGCGCCGTCCTGCGAAGGTCGGCTCACTTCTTCGATCAAGCGGGTCTGGGTGGCGAGCGTCTGGAAGCGTTCGGTGGGCTTCATCAGGTAATTGGTGACCAGCGCCTCGTGCAGGGCAGCGGATCGGCGCAGCCGCAGGGCATGGCGTGTGCCCTCCCGCGTACACAGAAACGCCTGATCTCGCCCGCTCTCGTCGCGGGCCGCGAGGTACACCTGGAGATGGTGAAAGATGTCGCCCACGGCCGCGGCGATGGGACGGGCGAGGGCGCGCGAGTAAACCAGGACATGTGTGTAGCCGAAGAGGGCCCGGACGGCGAGTTCGCTCGTGTCGAGCGGATCTACCAGAACACACAGGTCAGGATCGGGGTCGCTGCCGATGACCAGCGGGTCCCCCTCCTCTGAGGCATAGACGAACGAGGGGAAGACCTCGGCCAGCAGCTCCTGATAGCGCCGGTGCGTCCACAGGTCGTGGGCCGACAGGAAGTTGCCGGCGTGGCGGACATTCCTGCTCTCCGAGCGTTCACCGGACAGCGCGGCCTCGATCAACCGAGGACGGATCTCATCGATCACCGTCGTGACCAGACAGGCGAGGTCTTCGGCGATGCGCGGAAGGGGCGGCTGCGCTGTCACGCTGTACTTCCCTTCGGCTCAGGAGACCGCGGTCCACGGCCATGGGCGGGGGCCGTGCTCACCGCGCAGGCATGCCACCCGGTGACGTCATACCCGTACGCCTCGGCGAAGGCCCGGTAATCCGCTCGGGTGATCCCGGCGAGGGTGAACGCCTTGACGGCTGTGGAGACGAGGTCCCATTCCGGTGGGCCCACCGCGCACCGCTCCAGGTCGAGGAGTACCACCCGCCCGTCGCTCGTACCGACCACATTGCCGATCCACGCGTCGCCATGCACCACGCATTCCGGCAGCCCCCCGGGCAGCGCGGCGTAACGCTCTCCAAGATCGGCCAGACGCTCGCGCATCCATGCCCGACCCCGTGCGTCAAGAGTGGTCGCCCGTTCGATCCGTTCGGGCAGGCGGACGAACGGGGCCAAGCGGCCGAGGGCGAAATCCACCGGCGGGGTCAGCGCGTGCAAGCGACGCAGCGCCCCGGCCACTTCCAGCGCGGTTCCGTGGCGGTGCGGCGGAAGTTCCCGCCACCAGGTGACCGCCCGGCCATCGACGTTGAACGGCTGCGGGACACCGGGGAGCGGCTCGACGGCGGGCACCCGGTGGGCGGCCGGCCAGCGCGCGATCAGTACTTCCCGCCGGGCGGCGGATTGCCGACCTGGCCGGGTGATGCGGGCGATCACTTTCGCGGGGAGGCGGTAGATGGCGTTCTCGCCGAGCCGCACCAGTTCAGCCCCCTCCACGGCCAGGTGAGCGCGGCGGCACGCCTCTTCCAACACTGCGCGGACCGAAGCTTCGCTTTCACCGGTCATATGTGAGTACGGCCCCTCGGGGCACTGCGGGTGGTACTTCTGGTGCGGTTGATCTCTTCCACGAAAAGGCAGCAGGCGGCGTTCCCGCCGGGCTGTACCGGCTCGGTTCCGGCAACGGCGCAGGTGAGGGCGGTGGCACGCCTCTTCCGGCACCGCCCGGACCGCCGTCTCGCTTTCACGGTGCCGTGGTGTTCGGTGGTGCTCCTGGCGGGAAAATGGGTGGAATGACGACGGTGTTGTTGTTGCATCCCGGGCAGATGGGGACCGCGCTCGGGGTGCAGGTGCGGCTTGGTGGTGGGCGGGTCCTGTGGTCGCCCGAAGGGCGTGGGGCCGCGAGTGGGCGGCGGGCGGCCGAGGGTGGGTTCGAGGCTGCCGGGAGCCTGCGGGAGGGGGTGGCGGCGGCCGATGTGGTGATATCGGTCGTGCCGCCGGCCGCTGCGGAGGAGACCGCGGAGCAGGTGGCCGCCGCCGGGGTGCCCAGGATCTATGTGGAGGGGAACGCGATCAGCCCCCACCGCGCCCAGCGGATCGCCGCGCTGTTCCCGCCGCAGGGCTTTGTGGACGGCTGCGTCATCGGCCCGCCGCCGGGTGATCGGGTCAGTGCGCGGCTCTACTTGTCGGGTCCGCAGGACGCCGTCGAGGTGGTCGGCGGGCTGTTCCGGCAGAGTGCCGTTGAGGCCGTCGCGCTGGGCGAGGCGATCGGTGCCGCGTCGGCGCTGAAGATGGCCTACGGCTCCTTCCAGAAGACGAGCCGGGCCCTGGCCGCGGTCTCGCATGCCTTGGCCGCCCATCACGGTGTGGAACGCGAGCTGGTGGCCGAGGCCGAGCGGATGGCGGCGTCCGCGCTGGCCGAGCCCGGGCAGTTGCCGGGGGTCGCCTCCCGGGCCTGGCGGTGGGCGCCGGAGATGGCCGAGGTGGCCCATGCGCTGCGCGCGGCGAACCTCCCTGCGGATCTCGCGCTGGCCGCCGAGGACGTGATGCACCGCTGGGACCCCGACAAGGACGCCACCGGCCTCACCCTCGACGAGGTGCTGCGCCACCTGCGTGACCCGTCCGGGGAGGACTGAGGGCGACGGCGGGCTCGAAGACGTCCGGCTGATCGGTCGAGTCCCCGTCGTCGCCGCGCGGGTCAGGGTCGGGGGCAGGGTCATCGGAGGGGCCCTCGACGCCCACGGTGATGGTGATCTTCGCACCGGGGGCGCCGCATGAGCCCGGTGACAGGCTCTGCGCGAGTACCGTGCCCACCTGGTCCGCCGAGTCGGCCACCCGCGTCCGGCGCTCCACCGCGAAGCCCAGGGCCGCGAGGGCGGTACCGGCGTTCGCCTCCGGCTTGCCGACCACGCCCGGCACCTCCTTGCCGTGCCGGGACACCACCAGCGACACCGCCGTGCCGCCCGCCACGCGAGCGCCGGCGGCCGGGCGGGTCTCGATGACCTGGCCGCCGGGGAGCCCGGAGCAGGTCCGGCTCACCTTGCCCGCCGACAGCCCGGCCGCCGACAGCGCCGACTCGGCGGCGGTCCGGCGCAGGCCCGTGACGACGGGCACCACGATCCCCGCCGACACGCGCAGACGTACCTTGGACCCCTTGCGCACGGACGTGCCCGCCGCCGGGGTCGCGGACAGCACGCGGCCGATCTTCTCCGGGGAGTCGGACTCGGTGATCTGGCCGGGCCGCAGCCCGGCCCGCCGGATCGCGCGGACCGCCGCCGCCCGGTCCAGCCCGGCCATCTCAGGGACCGTGACGACCACGGACGCGGCCGCGGGCGGCGCGGCCCTGTCGGTCACGGCCGGGGGGACCTTGGTGGCGGGCTTGTCCATCCTCTGGGGAGTGACGCCGAGCGTGCCGGTCGTGGTGGGGGACGGCCCGGACCGGGCGCCCCCTCCGGTGAGCAACCCCGGCAGCAGTACCACCGCGAGCACGATCGCGCTCACCACGATCGCCCCGAAGGCCGCCATGGACATCCTGGCCGCGGCCCTCCTCTGCCCGCCCCCAGAAGGACCACCGTCCTCGGCCTCTACCGGATCGGAGGGCGCGATGTCCTCCTCCGGGCGCTCGGGAGCGACGCCGGTCGCGGCCGTCCCCAGGTAGTACGAGCCGGAACCCGAGGGCACCTCCCCCAGCAGCGCGAGCACCAGTTCCCTGCTCGCCGGGCGGTTGCCCGGCGTCTTGTCCAGGCACTGTTCCACCAGGCCCCGTAAATGCCGGGGAATGCGCCCCATCTCCGGCTGCGCGGTGAGGATCCGGTGCAGGACCGCCGCCACCGAGTCCTGCCCGAAGGGCGCCTGCCCGGTGGCGGCGAAGCAGATCGTCGCCCCCCAGGCGAAGACGTCCACCGCGGGGGTCAGCTCCTCCGCGCCGATCTGTTCGGGCGACATGTACGCGGGAGTGCCCATGCCGCGCCCGCTGAGGGTCGCGGCGGCGTCGAGGGCGCGGGCGAGGCCGAAGTCGATCACGCGTGGCCCGTCCGGGCCGAGGAGCACGTTCTGGGGCTTGAAGTCGCGGTGTACGATCCCGGCACGGTGGATCGCGGCCAGGGCCGTCGCCGTACCGACCGCGAGGCGTTCCAGCGCCCCGCCCGTACGCGGCCCGGCCAGGGCGACGTCGGATTGCAGGGACGGCCCGTCCACGTATTCGCTGACGATGAACGGACGCCCCGCCATCACCCCCGCGTCGATGACCTGGGCGGTGCAGAACCTGGCGACCTGCTTGGCCAGCTCCGCCTCCCGCAGGAACGCCGCCTCCTCGTCGCCGACCGGCGCGTACAGCAGCTTGACCGCGTAACGCTCGGCGTCGCCGTCCGCGGGACGGGTGGCGAGGAACACCACGCCCTGGCCGCCCTCGCCCAGGCGCCCGGACAGCTCGTAGTCGCCCAGCCTCGGCGGGTCCCCCGTCCTGAGCGGCTGCGCCTGCGGCACCGGCAGCCTCCCCTCGCCGCCACCCAATGGTCGCCCCTCTACTGAAAGGGGCCGGACCAGCCGCCGTCAACGGCCATCACCTGCATGTATCCACCAGGCGAGACCGGGGCCGGGCGAAGGATCAGAAGAGCACCGACATGAAGGTGCCGACCTCGGTGAACCCCACCTTGCGGTACACCGCCCTGGCCGGGCTGTTGAAGTCGTTGACGTAGAGCGTGACGACCGGCGCGAAGTATCGCAGCGCCTGGTCCACCACCGCGGCCATCCCGGCCACCGCGTGCCCCTGGCCGCGCCGCTCGGGGTGCACCCACACCCCCTGGATCTGGCACGCCTGCGGGGTCACCGCCCCGATCTCGGCCTTGAACACCACCTGCCGGCCGTCCAGCCGGGCGTAGGAGCGGCCGATCCGGATCAGCTCGGCCACCCGGGTGCGGTACAGGGCACCGCCGTCGCCGGTGTCCGGGGAGACGCCGACCTCCTCGGTGAACATCGCCACGCACGCGGGCAGCAGCGCGTCGAACTCGTCCGGCCGCACCCGGCGCACCAGCGGGTCGGGGGCGGCCAGCGGGGCCGACGAGATCCGCATGACCGGCTGCTGCCAGCGGATCGCGCGGGCCGGGCCCCAGTACGGTTGCAGGATCTCCCACATCGGCTCGACGGCCTGCACCGGGCCCACGATCGAGGAGCAGCGCCTGCCCTGCCTGCGGGCGCGCTCGGCGAAGGCCTGTACGGCCTCCTGGCCCGCGTTGACGGGCACCAGGTTGGCACCGGCGTAGCACAGTGAGGTCAGTCCGCCGCGCGGGCCGAATCCCCACATCTGCCCGCCGAGCCTGGCCGAGTTCAGGCCCACCGAGCGCACCCTGGAGGCGACGAAGACGTTGGCGACAGGATCGAGGTCGAGAAGGGCCAGCACTTCTTCACGATCGTTGTCGTCGAGCACGCGCGACGCCGATGTTCGCAGCATCACGCGCCAAGCGTACGCGACCTCCCCGAATTTGGCAGGAACCGACGCAGACCCCCAAATCGATACCGCCCCCTGAGGCGCCTCCCCGAAGTCTCCCGACCTCCTGTGTCAGCTCGCGGCGGCGGTCGGCGTGGGGGCCGCGCCCGCCGGGCACTTGGCGTCCGGCGCGGCGCTCTTGCGCGCGGGCAGGGCGCCTTCGCGCAGGTAGGCGACCAGGTAGCGGTCGACGCAGGCGTTTCCGGCGAGTCCGGCGCCGTGGTTGCCGCCGCCTTCCAGGACCATGCTGGCCGTGCCGAGCGCGCGGCGCAGGCGCAGCGCCCCCGCGTACGGCGTGGCGGCGTCGTGCCGGGTCTGGAGCATCAGGATCGGCGGCAGCGCCCGGCTGGACCTGACCCGCACGGGCCCGGCGGCGGGCACCGGCCAGGACGCGCACGGGGCGTTGTACCAGGTGTTCGGCCAGGCCAGGAAGGGCGCCTTGGCGTGGATCTCGGTGGTGTCGGCGCGCCAGGCGCTCCACTCGCGGGGCCAGGCGGCGTCGCGGCACTGCACGCTCAGGTAGACCGCGTAGTTGTTCTCGGCGCCGGCGTCGTTCTCGCCGTGCCGGTGGTAGGCGTCGATCAGGCTCTTGGTGCCGCCCTTGCGGACGTACGCGGAGAACGCCTCGGCCAGCGACGGCCACACCCGGTCGGAGTATCCGGCCACGGTGTAGATGTCGTCCAGCTCGCTCGGCCCGACCAGCCCGCCCGCCGGACGGCCGCGCAGCCGGTCGCGCATCGAGTACCAGGCGAAGCGGACGTCGGTCGCCTTCGCGCCGAGCCGGTAGACCCGGTTGTGCCGGGCCACCCAGGCCAGGAAGGCGCGGTGGCGCTGTTCGAAGGCGTAGTCCTGGGCGAGGTTGGCCTTGTACCAGACGCCCTGCGGATCGACCGAGCTGTCCAGCACCAGCCGCCTGATCCTGGACGGGTAGAGGCTGGCGTAGACGGCCCCGAGATAGGTGCCGTAGGAGTAGCCGAGGTAGCTGATCTTCTCCTCGCCGAGCGCCGTCCTGATCGCCTCGATGTCGCGCGCGGAGTTCTCCGTCGTCATGTGCGGCAGCATCCACGACCAGCGGTTGCCGCACGCGGCGGCGTACTCCCTGGCCTGGGCGAGCAGCCGCTGCTCCTGGGCCGCGCCGCGCGGCACGTGGTCGAGGCGCGGCGGGGCGTAGTAGGCCTTGGCGTCCACGCAGGTCAGCGCGGGCTTGCTGGCCCCGACGCCGCGCGGGTCGAACCCGATCACGTCGAACCGCTCGGCGAGCGTGGCGGGCAGCCCCGCCGCGACGTGCCTGGCCAGGTCGCGCCCTGACGCCCCGGGGCCGCCCGGGTTGACCAGCAGCGCGCCCAGGTGGTTGTGGTCGCGCGAGGCGGTGCCCCGCACCCGGTTGAGCGCCAGCTCGATGGTCTGGCCGTACGGCTCCCGGTGGTCGAGCGGCACCCGCAGGGTCGCGCACTCGACCTTCTGCGCCGGAGCCGTCCGCGTGCCGGCGAGCACGGAGTGGCCTGGCATCCGGGCCGCGGTGTGCCGCTTGGCAGGCTCCGGGCAGGGCCGCCAGGCGAGCGTGGACGGCCTCGGGGCGCCCTTGCCCACCGGAGTCCGTCCCGGCCAGATCGGATCGTCCGGCCCCGCGGAGGAGCCGGAGCCCGGTCCCGCTCGCCCGCCGTCCACGCCCCTGGGATCGCCGTCGGCGCCGGCCGCTCCGCCGGGCACGCCCCCCATCCCCAAGGTAAGTACCGCAACGCCCGCGACAACTCCGACGACGCGCTTCACTCGACAGCTCTCCTCTGCTCATTCGACAGAGGTGATGTTCCCCTAAGTCACCGCTCGCTCACATAGGGTCATGGCCAATGATTGCCAACCTGTGATCGATCCATTGCGCGGCGCGCGGCGGCGGGCCCGCGGGCGGTCAGCCGACGACGACCTCCGGCCCGGTCGCGGTCCCGTCGTCGTCGAGATCGACGTCGACGCCCATCTCCTCGGCGAGCCGCAGGGCCTCCTCGATCAGGGTCTCCACGATCTGCGACTCCGGCACGGTCTTGATGACCTCGCCCTTGACGAAGATCTGGCCCTTGCCGTTGCCGGAGGCCACCCCGAGGTCGGCCTCGCGCGCCTCCCCCGGGCCGTTGACGACGCAGCCCATCACGGCGACCCTGAGCGGGACCTTGAGCCCGTCGAGCCCGGCGTGCACCTGGTCGGCCAGGGTGTAGACATCGACCTGGGCGCGTCCGCAGGAGGGGCAGGAGACGATCTCCAGGCCGCGCTCGCGGAGGTTGAGCGACTCCAGGATGCCGATGCCGACCTTGACCTCCTCCACCGGCGGGGCCGACAGCGACACCCGGATGGTGTCGCCGATGCCCTCGGCGAGCAGCGCGCCGAAGGCGACCGCCGACTTGATCGTGCCCTGGAAGGCCGGGCCCGCCTCGGTGACGCCGAGGTGCAGCGGGTAGTCGCACTTCTCGGCGAGCTGCCGGTACGCCTGGATCATCACGACGGGGTCGTGGTGCTTGACGGAGATCTTGATGTCCCGGAAGCCGTGCTCCTCGAACAGCGAGCACTCCCACAGCGCGGACTCCACCAGCGCCTCGGGGGTGGCCTTGCCGTACTTCTGCAGCAGGCGCGGGTCCAGGGACCCGGCGTTGACGCCGATCCGGATCGGCACGCCGTGGTCGGCGGCGGCCCTGGCGATCTCGCCGACCTTGTCGTCGAACTTCTTGATGTTGCCCGGGTTGACGCGTACGGCGGCGCAGCCCGCCTCGATCGCGGCGAAGACGTACTTCGGCTGGAAGTGGATGTCGGCGATCACCGGGATCTGCGACTTCCTGGCGATGATCGGCAGCGCGTCCGCGTCGTCCTGGGAGGGCACGGCCACCCGCACGATCTGGCACCCGGACGCGGTCAGCTCCGCGATCTGCTGCAAGGTCGCGTTGACGTCGGCGGTCACGGTCGTCGTCATGGACTGGACCGAAACGGGGGCGTCGCCGCCCACCGGGACCGATCCGACCATGATCTGCCGTGATTTCCTGCGCTCGGCGAGGGGCCGGGTGCGCACGGAGGGGATCCCAAGATCAATAGACATCTCAGCACCTTGACTGGTTAGTGTCGCAACGGGCCCTGGCAGCCGCATTCGTACGCCAACAGTCTAGGTAGTCCGGCGAACGCACGGCCCGCGAAGGTAACAACCGTCACTGTGACGTAGATAGCCGTTCATCCCCTAATCGCCATATCGGGCTGTCCGATTTACTAACACATGATGTGATACGTCACTTCAATCCGCTCGATCGCGCTCGATCATCGTCGGCTTTCACTCAGCGACCGGCCAGCTCACCGGCCCGCGCGCGGGCCCACGCGTCGGCCGCGAGCACCTCCTCGACCGTGCCCGCCTGGGTCACACCATGCTCGGAGACCACCTTGGCCACGGTGTCCACGATGCCGAGGAACGGCAGGCGCCGCTGTACGAACGCCTCCACACACACTTCGTTGGCCGCGTTGTAAACGGCCGGGGCGGTGCCGCCCTGGGTGCCGACGTGCCGGGCCAGCGCCACCGAGGGGAACGCCTCCTCGTCCAGCGGCTCGAACGTCCAGGACTGGGCGACGTCCCAGGCCACCGTGGGCGCGGCGTCGGGCACCCGCTCGGGCCAGCCGAGCGCCAGCGCGATCGGCAGCCGCATGTCGGGTGGGCTGGCCTGGGCGATCACCGCGCCGTCCACGAACTCCACCATCGAGTGGATCACCGACTGCGGATGGACGACGACCGTGATCCGGTCGAAGCCGACATCGAACAGCAGGTCGGCCTCGATGACCTCAAGGCCCTTGTTGACCAGCGTGGCCGAGTTGATCGTGACGACCGGGCCCATCGACCAGGTTGGGTGGGCCAGCGCCTGCTCCGGGGTGACATCGCCCAGCTCCGCGCGCCTGCGCCCGCGGAACGGCCCGCCGCTGGCGGTGACGATCAGCCGGCGTACGGCCCGGGCGTCCTCACCGCTCGGCGTCGCCGCCCACAGGCACTGCGCCAGCGCCGAGTGCTCCGAATCGACCGGGATCAGCGCGCCCGGCTTGGCCAGCCGCTTGACCAGGGCGCCGCCCATGATCAGCGACTCCTTGTTGGCCAGCGCCAGCACCCGCCCGGCCTCCAGCGCGGCCAGAGTCGAGGTGAGCCCGAGCGCCCCGGTGATGCCGTTGAGCACCACGTCGCACGGCCGGGCGGCGACCTCGGCCACGCCCTCCTCACCGGCCAGGACGGTGGGCGACACGCCGTGGGCGGCCAGCGCCTCGCGCAGCTCGGGCACCGCCCCCTCGTCGGCGACGGCCACCACCGCCGCCCCCGTCCGCGCCGCCTGCTCGGCCAGCAGGCCGACCCTGCCGCCGCCTGCGGCCAGCCCGGCGACCGTGAACCTCCCCGGATTGCGGCCGATCACATCGAGGGCCTGGGTGCCGATCGACCCGGTCGATCCCAGCACGGAGACAGAGCGCGTGATATCTGACTGCACCACCCCATTGTCCCTGCCCGGGCGGGCCGTCACGACGAGTCGACCCTTGTGGCCGCTACGAATACGGCGATGCCGAACAGGGCGAGCGTGAGGTTCGCGTACAACTCGTAGCCGGTCAGGAACTCCAGCCGCGGGATGACCAGGCGGTTGAAGACGTTGAGGAAGATTCCCATGATCGGCTGCACGGCCAGGTGGTCGATGGCCCCGCTGATCCCCTGCAGGGTCAGCACCACCCCTACGACCTGGAAGGCTTTTCGCATACCGGACACGCTAGGGACGCGGCCGGGGCGCGCGGATCGGCCGTCGGGCGCGCGGGCCGGTGACCCTCGGAGCCGCCCGCCGGGAGGGCGTACGACCAAAGTACCGGACCCGCCGACTTCGGTACCGAACCCCGGCCGCCCCGGACACCCCCGCCCGGCCTGCGCATAGGCTCCGATCAGGATGAACGCCTCCGCGACCAGTGGCCTCGGCCCTCCCCCTCCCGGCACGCCCGCCGCCCGCCGCAGGCGCGGCCTGCGCGAGTGGGCCGTGGACCTGGCGCTGTTCCTGTTCGCGGTGCTGTTCGGCCTGCTGGAGGTCGTCCTGCGGGTGGAGGCGGCGACCGTTCCCGAGCACCCGGAGTGGCTGTTCGCCCTCGACCAGCTGGTGGGCGTACTGGGGTGCGCCGCGCTGTGGCTGCGCCGCCGCTTCCCGGTCCAGCTGGCCGTGGCGCTGATCCTGCTGTCCACGTTCTCCGAGCTGGTCGCGGGCGCGCTGCTGGTGTCGATGTTCACGGTCGCGGTGCACCGGCCGCCGCCGGTGACCTGGCGGATCTTCCCGCTCAGCCTCGGGGCGACCGTCATCTACGTCGTGCTGCGCCCGGAGCCCGACCTGCCCGCCTTCGTGACCATGCTGTTCGGACTGGCCGTACAGGGGGCGGCGGTGGGCTGGGGGCTGTACGTCCACCACCGCCGCAGGCTGCTGTGGTCGCTGCAGGACCGCGCGGAGCGGGCGGAGACCGAGGCCCGGCTGCGCGCCGAGCAGGCCCGCCACCACGCCCGCGAGGAGATCGCCAGGGAGATCCACGACGTGCTCGGCCACCGGCTGTCCCTGCTCAGCGTGCACGCGGGCGCGCTGGAGTACCGCCCGGACGCCTCCGCCGAGGACGTCGCCCGCGCGGCCACGGTGATCAGGGAGAGCGCCCACCGGGCGCTCCAGGACCTTCGCGAGGTGATCGGGGTGCTGCGCGCGCCCGTGGGCGAGCTGCCGCAGCCGACCCTGGCCGACCTCCCGGCGCTGGTGGCCGAGTCCCGGCGCGCGGGCATGGCCGTGGAACTGCGCCGCGAGCCGCCGGGGCCGGTCTCCGACGCGGCCGGTCGTACGACCTACCGGATCGTCCAGGAGGCGCTGACGAACGCGCGCAAGCACGCGCCCGGGGCGGCCGTGGAGGTCGCCGTGACGGGCGGGCCCGGGGAGGGCCTGACCGTCGAGGTGCGCAACACGCCGCCGGACCCCGCGGCGGGGACCAGCGTGCCGCCTTCCGCGGGTCAGGGCCTCGCGGGGCTGGCCGAGCGGGTCGCGCTGGCCGGTGGGCGGCTTTCGCGCGGCCCGACCCCCGAGGGCGGCTGGCTGCTGACGGCCTGGCTACCGTGGCCGCCATGACGACACCGGAGCCGGGCACAGTGAGCGTGCTCATCGTGGACGACGACCCGCTGGTACGGGCCGGGCTGACGATGATGCTGGGCGGGGCGCCCGACGTCCGCGTGGTCGCCGAGGCGGGCGACGGCGGCGAGGCCGTGGCCATGGCCGCCCGGCACGGGCCCGACGTGGTCCTGATGGACATCCGGATGCCGGGCATGGACGGCCTGACCGCCACCGAGACGCTGCGGGCGCGCGCAGGGGCGCCGGAGGTCATCGTGCTGACCACGTTCGACGCCGACGAGCACGTCCTTCGGGCGCTGCGGGCGGGAGCGGCGGGCTTCCTGCTCAAGGACACGCCGCCGGGCGAGATCGTCACCGCGGTCCGCCAGGTCGCCAGGGGGTATCCGGTGCTCTCGCCCGGGGTCACCCGCCGGTTGATCGCCCGGGTGGCCGAGTCGGGGCAGGACCGCCGCCGCGACCTTGCCCGCGAACGCCTCGCGCGGCTGAACGCCCGCGAACGCGAGGTCGCCGTGGCCGTCGGCCAGGGCCGGTCCAACGCCGACATCGCCGCCACGCTGTACC
The DNA here is from genome assembly GCF_003315795.1 of Spongiactinospora rosea. GTDB lineage: Bacteria > Actinomycetota > Actinomycetes > Streptosporangiales > Streptosporangiaceae > Spongiactinospora > Spongiactinospora rosea. Next base: position 18,131 of record NZ_QMEY01000033.1, on the reverse strand, counting down.
TGAGCGTCCCGACCATCAAGACGCACGTGTCCAGCATCCTGGCCAAGCTGGACCTCAACAACCGGGTCCAGATCGCCCTGCTGGCCCACGACGCCGGGCTGCTCGACGAGCAGACCTAGGCGCGGTGGCATTTGACACACCGCATCCACTTAAAGCGATATATCCGCATTAACTGAATACAGAGCTTCATCTGCCGAGAAATGAAGTGACGCGCCCCGAGCGCCGATTTATCCGCCCTAGGCAATTTCACCGAGGATCGAGCGCCGAATAAGCCACGCACGATTCACCGAAAGTAGTGGCGAAAACACGATACGTATTCCATACTCGGGTTCATGGCCCCGAGTCTCCCCCTTCTCGCCGCCGCCACCCTGCTGACGACCACCGGCCCGGCCGTCCTCACGGCTCCCCCGTCCGCCCCCGCCCGGCCCGCCGTCGCGACCGGTACGGCGGAGCACCAGGCCGCCCCGGGCGCGGCCGAGCGCCGCAGGGTGCTGCGTTACTGGACGCCCCGGCGCATGGCCGCGGCCCTGCCCGCCGCGCCGCTCGCGGCATCGCTCCCCGCCCTGCGCGCCCCGGCCGGGAAGAGCACCGCCGGGGCGGTGTGGACCGGCAGGGGTGCGGCGGGGTCGGTGGGCCGCACGACCGGCAGGGTCTTCCTGACGATGGCGGGCGGCGACTTCGTCTGCTCGGCCAGCACCGTGCGCAGCGCCAGCCGCGATCTCGTGGTGACCGCGGGCCACTGCCTCAAGGACGGCACGGGCGAGTGGGCGGACAACTGGATCTTCGTGCCCGGCTACCGCGACGGCGGCGGGCCGTACGGATCGTTCACCGCCCGCCGGATGTTCGTGCCGCGCCAGTGGTCCCAGCGCGGCGACGACAGCCACGACGTCGGCATGGTCGCGCTCAACCCCCGCAGGGGCAGGCACGTCGCCGACGTCACGGGCGTCCAGGAGATCGCCTTCAACGTCCGGCGCGGCGGCGCCGCGCACATCTTCGGCTTCCCCGCCGACCCGCCGTACGACGGGCGGCGGCTGGTCTACTGCGCCGGGCGGCCCCGGCCCGACCCGCACGGCCAGACCCACGACCAGGGCCTGCCGTGCGACATGACGGCCGGGGCCAGCGGCGGCCCGTGGCTCGCCGGTTTCGACGCGCGCACCGGGCGCGGCACGCTGACCTCGGTGAGCAGCTTCAAGTACACCGACGACGAGACCGTGATGTACGGCCCCTACCTCGGCGCCGCCGCCAAGGACCTCTACGCGAGGGCGCAACGCGCCTGAGGCGAAGCCCCCGCCGTCACAGGGTCAGGCCGGTCAGCACCATGGTCTTCTCGTAGGTCAGGTCCTCCATGGCCGAACGCAGCCCCTCGCGCCCGATCCCCGACTGCTTGACCCCGCCGTAGGGCATCTGGTCGGCCCGGTAGGACGGCACGTCGCCGACGATCACGCCGCCGACCTCCAGCTCCCGGTTGGCCCGGAAGGCGATGTCCAGCGACCGGGTGAAGACCCCCGCCTGCAGGCCGTACGCCGAGTCGTTGACCGCGGCGAACGCCTCGTCCACGCCGGCCACCCGGGAGAGCACCATGACCGGCCCGAAGACCTCCTCGCGGTTGACCTTGGCGTCGGCGGGCACGTCGGTCAGCACGGTGGGGGCGATGGTGGCGCCCTCGCGGGTGCCACCGGCCAGCACCTGCCCGCCCGCGGCCACGGCCTCGGCGATCCACTGCTCCACGCGCTCCGCGGCGGCCTCCGAGACCAGCGGCCCGACCTGCGTCTTCTCATCGCCCGGGTCGCCGGTGACGAGCGCCTGGACGGCGGGCAGCAGCCGCTCCACGAACCGGTCGTAGGCGGCGTCCTCCACGATCACCCGCTGCACCGCGATGCAGCTCTGCCCGGCCTGGTAGTTGCCGAACACCGCGATCCGGGAGGCGGCCCAGTCCAGGTCGGCGTCGGCGAGCACGACGGCCGCCGCGTTGCCGCCCAGTTCGAGGGTGACGTGCTTGCGCGGCACCCGGTCCAGCAGCGCGTAGCCGACCGGCCCGGAGCCGGTGAAGGACACGACCGGCAGGCGCGGGTCGTCCACCAGCCCGGCGGCCCGCTCGTTGGGCACCGGCAGCACCGAGAACATGCCTTCTGGCAGCCCGGTCTCGGCCAGGATGTCGCCGAGCACCAGCGAGGAGACGGGGGTGGCGGGCGCGGGCTTGACCACGACCGGCGCGCCGACCGCGATGGCCGGGGCGACCTTGTGCGCGACCAGGTTGAGCGGGAAGTTGAACGGCGTGATGGCGAGCACGGGCCCGCGCGGCACCCGGGTGACGTACGCCAGCCGGCCCGCGCCGCCCGCGTCGGTGTCCAGCCGCTGGACATCGCCACTGAACCTGCGGGTCTCCTCCGCGGCGAACCTGAAGGTGGACACGGCGCGGGCGACCTCGCCCCGGGCCCACATCATGGGCTTGCCGTTCTCCCTGCTGATCAGCGTGGCCAGCTCGTCGGCGCGCTCGGCGAGCCGCCGCGAGACGTGGGCGAGCGCGTCGGCGCGTACGTGCACGGGCAGCGCCGCGGCCTGCGCGCGTACCGCCTCGGCGGCGGCGACGGCCTGTTCGACCTGCTCCTCCGTCGGCACGGAACAGATCGCCACGACCTTGCCGTCGTGGGGGTTCGTCACGGTCAGCTCGGCTTCGCCGGTGGCGGCGCGGCCGGCGAGCCAGAAGGGGCGCACGTCCATACCTGAACGCTATGCCACCCCACCGCCCAGAGCTTTACTCCAGTACGCACAATCGGTGCGCTTTTCCACGCCGCGGCGGATAATGCACATCGGCCGACCGCTTGCCTGTAACGAAATAGGCCATAAATCCGGATGACTTCGTGCAGGACGGTTTGAACCTGCGCGGCCGGGGTTAAGTCATGTGTGGGTCGCGTGCGGGCCCCGGAGTGAAAGGGCTGAAGCTCATGACCTCGTCGGCGCCTCGTGGGCTCCAGGGCGCCTACCTCCTTGGCGAGCGCACCTCCCACGACGAGCTGCGTACCCGGCTGCTCGATGTCGCCGGGGAGCTGCTGCTCACCCATGGGCCCGACAGCCTTTCCATGCGGCGCATCGCCACCGAGGCGGGCTGCTCCACCACGGTCATCTACACGATGTTCGGCAGCAAGGAAGGGCTCGCCGAGGCCCTGTACCTGGAGGGCTTCGAGCGATTCCGGCGCAGGCTGGAGGCCGTCCCCCCGCGCAAGGACCCTTACGACTACCTCATCGCGCTGGCCCCGGTCTACCGCGAGGCGTGCCTGTCCGAGCCCGCCTACTACAGCCTGATGTTCGAGAAGGCCATCCCGGGTTTCGAGCCGAGCGAACGGGCGCGCACGCTGGCCAGGGCCGCGCTCAACATCATCGACCGGGTGATCGCCGACTGCATCTCGGCCGGGTACATCATCCCGACCCAGCCGCGCAAGATCGCCGACGCGCTGTGGGCGGCCGCGCACGGCGCGATCAGTCTGGAGCGCGCCGGGCACTTCCGCGACTCGCGCACCTTCGACGCGGTGACCAGCGCCACCATCTGCTGTTTCCTGGTCCGCAAGACCGACTGAGCGCGGGGCTCAGCCGATGATGGAGCAGGCGACCCACAGTTCGGCCCGGGTGGCGGGGTCGTCGATGTCGCGGCCGAGCAGTTCGGCGACCTTGCGCATCCGGTAGCGCAGCGTGTGCCGGTGCACGCCGAGGCGTTGCGCGGCGGCGTCCCAGTGACCGTTGGCCTCCAGGTACGCGCGCAGCGACTCCAGCAGGTCGGCGCGCGTGCCGTACTCCAGCATCGGGGCCAGCAGCGCGGTCGCGAACGCCTGGGCCGCGCCGGGGTCGAGCACCGCGAGCAGGCCCTGGCCGGGCAGCGCCGCGTAGTGCATCACGGGGACGCCGGCCCGCTGGGCGGCGGCCAGCGCGCGCCGGGCCTGGTCCACACCGGCCGCCAGGCGGTCGATGCCGACCGGCTCGCCGGCGCCGACCGGCCCGTACGGCCCCAGCGCGCCCACCAGCGCCTCCCGCTCTTCCCCGGATGCGGCCAGCACGATGGTCTCCTCGCCGAGCGCGGCGGCGAACGCCCCTCCGGCCGCCTCGATCACCCCGTCGCGGTCGCCGCGGGTGGCGAGCGCCACCACCGGAGGTTCGGGCAGCGGATCGCCCAGCGCGGCCAGGGCGGCGCGGGCGCCGTCCACCTCGCCGGCCAGCAGCAGCCGCAGGACCGCGGCGCGCACCCGCCGTTCGGCCGCGGGCCGCCGCGCCTCCTGCTCCAGCGCGAGGGTCAGCAGCGAGCCCGCGACGTTGACCACGGTGTGCCTGACCGGGGAGAACGTCCGCTCCCCCGTCGCCGCCCCCACCGCGAAGTAGCCCCTGACCCGGCCCGCCCCGGCGAGGGCCTGGACGATGACGTGCTCGTCCGGCGTGGACAGGGTGAGGCTCGCGTGCCTGCCGCGCAGCCGCGCAAGCTCGGGCCGCAGCGCGGGGACACGCCCCCGCGCCCGCTCCCCGGCCGTGGCGATCACCTCGCCGGTGTCGTCGAGCAGCGCCGCCCAGCCGCCGATCTCGGCGACGAGCCTGCCCAGCACCGCGTGCGTCCCCTCCGGGCGCAGCGCGGCCCGGGTCAGCCGCCCCTGCACGGCGAACGCCCGGGTCAGCTCCTCGTACTGCTCGGCGGCCAGCAACTCGCTGACCACCTTGCCGATGGCCACGAACGCGGTCTCGCGGGGCACCTCGATGAGCGGCAGCCCGGCGCGTTCTGCGGCCTCGGCGAGTGCGGCGGGCACGGTCTCGTGGGTGAGCCCGAGGCCGACGCCGAGCCCGGCGACGCCGCGCTCCACCAGCCGCGTCACGTAGGGCCCGGCGGTCTCCGGGCGGATCCGCATCCCGGTGCTCAGGACGAGTTCGCCGCCCTCCAGGAACGGCGTCGGGTCTTCCAGCTCGCTGACCGCCACCCAGCGGACCGGCCGGTCGAGCAGGTCCTCGCCGACGAGGACGCGCAGCCGCAGCGGGGCGTGGGCGACGACGCGCCGCAGTGTCGGTGCCACGTGTCGATCTCTCCCCTGAGCGCCCGGGCGCGTTGTACTTTCTGGATAACCCAGGCCCTACCAGTCTGCCATAGTGCAGCATCGGCACCCGGCCCGGGCGCACGTACCGTCACGGGTATGAGCACCATCACGCAGGGCGGCCCGTCGCTTCCCCAGGAGCGCCGCGTCGTCACCGAGATCCCCGGCCCCCGGTCCCGTGAGCTGCTGGCCCGCAAGCAGGCGGCGGTGCCCGCGGGCGTCGGTACCACGCTGCCGGTCTTCGTCACCCACGCGGGCGGCGGCGTCGTCGTGGACGCCGACGGCAACTCGCTGATCGACTTCGGCTCGGGCATCGCGGTCACCAGCGTGGGCAACGCCAATCCGCGGGTGGCCGAGCGGGTGCGCAAGCAGGTCGGCGACTTCACGCACACGTGTTTCATGGTCACGCCGTACCAGTCGTACGTCGAGGTGTGCGAGGCGCTGAACCGGATCACCCCCGGAGACCACGAGAAGCGCACGTTCCTGGTGAACAGCGGCGCCGAGGCCGTGGAGAACGCCGTCAAGGTGGCCAGGCACGCCACCGGCCGGCCCGCGGTGGTCGTCTTCGACCACGGCTACCACGGGCGGACGCTGCTGACGATGACGCTCACCGCCAAGAACATGCCTTACAAGCACCGGTTCGGGCCCTTCGCGCCCGAGGTCTACCGGATGCCGCTGGCCTACCCGTTCCGCTGGCCGACCGGCCCGGACAACTGCGCGGCCGAGGCCGCGGCCCAGGCCATCGACACGATCAACAAGCAGATCGGCGCGGAGAACGTCGCGGCCGTGGTGATCGAGCCGATCGCGGGCGAGGGCGGGTTCATCGAGCCGGCCCCCGGGTTCCTGCCCAGGCTGGCCGAGTTCTGCAAGGCCAACGGCATCGTGTTCATCGCCGATGAGGTGCAGACCGGCTTCGCCCGTACCGGCGACCTGTTCGCCTGCGAGCACGAGGGCATCGTGCCGGACATCGTGACCACCGCCAAGGGCATCGCGGGCGGACTGCCGCTGGCCGCGGTGACCGGCCGGGCCGAGCTGATGGACAAGGTCCACGCCGGCGGGCTGGGCGGCACCTACGGCGGCAACCCGCTGGCCTGCGAGGCGGCGCTGGGGGTGCTGGAGACGATCGAGAGCGACGGGCTGGTGGAGCGGGCCCGGCGGATCGGGTCGATCATGCTGCCCCGGCTGCGCGCGCTGGCCGAACGCCACCCGGTGATCGGCGACGTCAGGGGCAGGGGCGCGATGGTCGCCATCGAGCTGGTCAAGCCCGGCACCAAGGAGCCCGACCCGGTCACGACCGGCGAGGTGGCGCGGCGCACCCACGCCGAGGGGCTGCTCACGCTGACCGCCGGCACCTACGGCAACGTGCTGCGCTTCCTGCCGCCGCTGGTGATGCCGGACCACCTGCTGGACGAGGGGCTCGGCATTCTGGACAAGATCTTCGGCGACCTCTGATCTTCTCCGGGTCGCCACGGCTTGCCCGGCAATTAGGACATCAGGCTTATATGTCTGGTGTCCTAATTTATTGCCCTACGCCAAGCGTGACGCCGGTGATTTACCGCACCTTGACGCCCGATTAGGCGATCAGTGAGCGAGACAGGGTTATAACGGTTCCCGTATGGCACTGACGATCACCTCGGGGAGCGTGATGGACGGGGGTCCTGCCGCGACGGCACGGCTGTTCGATCCCGACGGCCTGACATACGCGCAGCGGTGCGGCGACGCGTGCGTGGTCTGCCACAAGAAGTGGCCGAGACCGCGCGTGCGGGTGGGCCGGTTGCCGGACGGCGTGGCCGTACTGGCCTGCGGCGAGTGCGCCGACGCGCTGGTGCCCGCCGTGGCGGCGACGCCCTGCCCGTTTCCCGCGCCCATGCCCGGCAGACGCCGGGCCGCGCTGTCGTGAGCGGCGTCAGCCGACGAGGCCCTGCCAGCGCTTCTGCCATTCGGCGTAGTCGGTGCACTTCGCCGCGCCCCCGCTGTGACCGCAGTCGGCCGACGGCCGGGTGGCGAAGGTCACCTTGTCCAGCCACTTCTCATCGCCCACGCGGAACGCCGCGCACACCCGCCCGGCCCGGCCCGTGCACGCGCGGGGATTGGCCGGGGCCAGCCCGTTCCAGGCGGCGGCGTCGCGCTGCGCCCGGGGCGTGCTCATCCACCGCAGCCACCGGTAGGCGCAGCCCGGGTGCTGCGGCTCGGCCGCCAGCATCCAGGCGTCGGCCCGGCCCGGGCCCGGGTCGGCGGAGGCCGCGCGTACGGGCCGCCCGGCCCTGCGCAGCAGGTTCAGCACGTATGGAGAGGTCTGCGCGAGCGGGGTCGAGCCGTCGGCGAAACCGGACACCACGTCGAGCGGGTCGGTCCAGTAGACCCGTCCCTCGCCCTTGCGTCCGGCGAGCAGGGTGAGCGCCCGATCCAGTTGCGCGGGCGTGAGCTGGAAGGGGTCCTTCACGCCGAGATCGGGCTCGGTGCGGCTGAGCGCGAGCGCCGCCACCGCGATGCTCAGCGGATCGTCCTCGATGGCCGCCGCGTCGGAGCGGAACAGCGCGTCCGCGCCGCGCGGGCGCTCCCCTTCAGCGTCATAGGCGAGCTGGGTGGTCTCCCACAGGTACGGGACGCCGTAGACCTTGCCGCCGCGGTTGTAGGCGGGCAGCGTGCGCAGCCGTTTGGGGATGTCGTCGTAGTCGGGCAGCAGGGCGGTGTTCACCGGCCCCACCTTGCCCTCGGTGATCAACCGCCCGGCCGCCTCGGGACCGGCGGCCACCACGTCGTAGGGCGCGGCGTCGTACGCCTTGTGCAGCTCCTCGGCATTGCGCACGTGGTCGAGCGTGGTCACCTTGCAACCGGTCTCCCGCTCGAACGGCGCGACCCAGTTGACCTTGGGGTCGTTGCCGCCCCACTCGGTGTAGCCACGGTAGGAGAGCACGGTCAGCAGGCCCTCCCCCTCGTCCAGCGACGCCGTGGGAGTGGGGGTGGGAGTGGGTTTGGGGGACGGCGTGGTGCGGGTGGCGGCCCGGGACGAATCGGCGGTGGCCACGCCCGCCCCGCCGCACGCCGCGAGCGCGGCGCCACCGGCGCACACGAACGCCGCCATCCGCCTGCCACGCCTCACCTGGGGCCCCTTCCACCGCCTACGTGCGGGAGCCTACCGCCCACCGGCCATCCCCGACGCGCCTCACGCCGATCCCGATGAGCACCGTCGCGCGGCGACGGTCAGACCACCACGCCAAAAACGCTCGCGCCGAAGGCCAGGCTCGGCAGTCAGCCCAGCACAGCGTCCCGACGAGGCGGCCCGGCCGCAGCGGACCTCGCCGGAGCACGCAGCACCAGACAGGCCAGCACCGCGGTGACGACCTCGAAAGCCGGGCTCAAAGGTCAGCCCAGCCCGGCATCCTGACGGGACGGCCCGGCCGCAGCAGACTTCGCCGGAGCACACAGCACCAGACAGGCCAGCACCGCAGCCCCCACACAGCAGCCCACCACAACCTCGAAAGCCGAACTCGGGAATCAGCCCAGCACGGCATCCTGGCGGGGCGGCCCGGCCGCAGCCGGCCTCGCCGGAGCACGCAGTACCAGGCGGGCCAGCACCGCAGCCGCTACGCAGCAGCCCACCCCCACCCATGACCCGAACGACAGTGCCGAGACGAAGGACTCGCGCGCCGCCCCGGCCAGCCCCGCGTCGTGCAGCGCGAGCGCCCCTGCGATCGACTCGCGGGCGAGGTCGGGAGCGCCGGCCGGCATGCCGGACGCGTACACCCCGGCCAGCACGCTGCCCAGGATGGCGACGCTCAGCGCCATGCCCACCTGCTGCACGGTGTCGTTCATCGCCGAGCCCACGCCCGCGCGCTCCGGTGGCACCGCGCCCATGAGCGTGGCGTAGGCGGCCGGGCCCGCGAGCCCGGAGCCCAGGCCCATCACGATCAGGGCGGTGATCATCGTGCCGTAGCCGTCCACCGGGCCGGTGAAGGACAGCACCGCGAAGCCCACCGCCATCACGCCCAGGCCCGCGACGATCAGCAGCCGGTTGCTCACCCGCTGCCCGAGCCCCGCGCCGACCGCGTTGAAGACCGCGCCCGCCACCGCGTACGGCACCAGCGCCACACCCGCCTGCAAGGGGCCGTACCCCAGCACGAACTGCAGGTACTGGGTGATCATCAGCAGCAGCGCCCCGGTGCCGAACGAGAGCAGCACGATGGAGAACGACGACCCGCTGAAGTTCCGGTCCCGGAACAGTTCCAGCGGCAGCATCGGGTTCCTGCTGCGCGCCTCCCAGACCACGAACCCGCCGAGCGCGACCACGGCCACCGCCATCGCGGCCAGCGACGCCGGCGTCGTCCAGCCCGCGTGCGGCCCGGAGATCACGACGTAGACGAGCGCGGTCATCCCGGCGGTGGACAGCAGTACGCCCAGCGGGTCGATCGGCCGCGCCGGACCGCGCGTCTCGGGCATCAGCGCCACCGCGGCGATCACCGCGACGACGGCCACCGGGATGTTGATCAGGAAGACCGAGCCCCACCAGTAGTTCTCCAGCAGGAAACCGCCCAGGGTCGGTCCGGCGATGACGCCGACCATGGCCACGGCGCTCCAGGCGGCGATGGCCTTGCGGCGCTCCTCGGCGTCGAAGACGGTGATCAGGATCGACAGGGTGCTCGGCATCAGGATGGAGCCTCCGACGCCCATCAGCGCGCGGGCGGCGATCAGGTGCCACGGCTCGGCGGCGAGCGTGGCGACCATGGACGCGCCGCCGAAGACGACCAGGCCGATGATCAGGAAGCGCCGCCTGCCGTACCGGTCGGACAGACTGCCCGAGGTGAGCAGCAGGCCCGCGAAGACCAGCACATAGGCGTCGATGATCCACTGGATGTCCCCGTTGGTCGCCCCGAGGTCGCGCATCAGCGCGGGGATCGCGAGGTTGAGCACGGTGTTGTCGACCACGAGCACCAGCAGGCTCAGACAGAGCACCCCGAGGATCAACCAGCGCCGGGGGTCGCGTTGTGGCGCCGCGCCGGGCGCATCTCGTACGGTGTTCGATTCCACCCGCACAGCGTACGATATCTCTCGAACGCTGTGCGAGCGGGTTTAGAATGTTCGCCGGAGAAGGAGGGCTCCGGTGACAGCGAAACCGCAGTACATCTCGGTCTGGGCGCGCGAGGCGGCCGAGCGGGCACGGCCCGCCACCGCCAAGCCGGCACGCGACCAGCCGAGCCGGGCCCAGATCGTCCGCGCCGCCATCGAGATCCTCGACACCGAGGGCCTGGACGCGCTCAGCATGCGCCGCCTCGGCGCCAAGCTCGGCATGGGCGCGACCTCCATCTACTGGTACGTGGCCAACAAGACCGACCTGCTCGACCTCGTGATAGACGAGGTGTTCGGCGAGATCGCCGTCCCGGCAGGCGGCGGGATCGGCTGGCGCGAGGCCACCAGCGTGTTCGCACACAGCCTGCGCCGCGCTCTGATGCGCCACCCCTGGCTGGCTCGCCTGCTCGGGGGCCGCCCCAACATCGGCCCCAACGCGCTGCGCATGGCCGATCGGATGGCGACCATCTTCGGCGACGCCGGCCTCGGCCACACCGACATCGACTTCACCGTCACCGCCGTGATCGGCTACGTCATCGGCATCTCCGGTACCGACGCCGCCTGGCGGGAGACGGTCAACGCCTCCGGCCTCACCTACGAGGAGTGGACCGAGCAGCACGATCCCGCACTCCGGGCGGGCACGGCCGACCTGCCCCGGCTGCGCGCGGTCATCGAGGCACAGCGGCGCCTGCCGGACACGGCCCGCGCCGTGGAGGCGCGGTTCGAGTTCGGGCTGAACTGCCTCCTGGACGGCATCGCCGTCCGCGTGACCTGACCCGCGATTTCCCCCACCGTGTAAGGCTTTTACGATCCGGATTTACAGCCTGATCAGATAGTGTCGGGCGCGTGCTCCCTACCATCGCCGACATCCTGGCCTTGGAACCGGTGCGCCGCGGCAACCCCCGAGTCGTGGCCGGCGCGGATCGGCTGGACACCCGGGTCCGCTGGGTGCACGTGGGCGAGGTGACCGACATCGCGCAACTGCTGCGCGGCGGCGAACTCGTCCTCACCACCGGGGTGGCGCTGCCCGACGATCCGCGCAAGCTGATCGACTACGTGGGCGCGCTGGCCGAGGTGGGCGCGTCCGGGCTGATCGTCGAACTGGGCCGCAGGTTCATCGGCGAGCTTCCCGCGCTGGTGGTCGCCGCCGCCGAAGAGCAGGGCCTACCGCTGGTCACGCTCGCCCGCGAGACGCCGTTCGTGCAGATCACCGAGTCGGTGCACGCCCGCATCATCGACATCCAACTGGAGGAGCTGCGCGCCTCAGAGCACCTGCACGAGGTGTTCACCGAGCTTTCCGTGGAGGGCGCGTCGCCCGCCGAAGTACTCGGCCAGGTCGCGCGGATCTCCGGCAAGCCCGCGCTGCTGGAGAACCTCGCCCACCAGGTGCTCGCCTGCGAGAGCGCCGGTCGCGACACCGGCACGCTGCTCGCGACCTGGGAGACCCGCTCGCGGGCCGTGGCCCCCGCCGAGCGCACCGCCTACGACGCCACCTCCGGCTGGCTCGTGGCCATGGTGGGCGCGCGCGGCCAGGACTGGGGCCGGCTCATCCTGTTCTGCGACGAGCGGCCGGGCCCGCGCGACATCGTGCTCGCCGAGCGCGCCGCCACCACACTGGCCCTCGGCCGCCTGCTGGAACGCCACCAGCGCAGCCTGGAGCGCCAGGCGCACGGCTCGATCATCACCGGCATCCTCACCCACGCCTACGCCGACCCCGAGGAGGCCGCCGCCCGCGCCCGGGCGGTGGGCGTGCCGCTCACCGGCCGCAAGCTGGTCAGCGTGGTGCTGCGGCTCACCGAGTCCGGCGGCACCGCCCTGGACGGCCAGGCGCAGCTCGGCGACCTCGCCGAGGCCGCCGCGGGCGCATGCCGCGACGTACGCCTGCCCGCCCTGGTCGGCTCCCTGGACGAGGACAGGGTCGCGGTCCTGCTCCCGCTGCCGCCGCGCGGCGTGGCCGAGGCCGCGCTCACCGCGCTCGCCGAACGCCTCCGCATCGCCTTCAACCCCGCCTTCGTGCTGGCCGCGGGCTCCACCGTCGAGTCGATCAAAGACGTCCGGCGCAGCTTCCTGGAGGCCGAGCAGGTGGCCGACGTCGCGGTACGGCGGCCGGACGGCCGGGTCTTCTACCGCATGACCGACCTGCGCCTGCGCGGGCTGCTCCACCTGCTGCGCGACGACGCCCGGCTGCAGACCTTCGCCGAACGCGAGCTGGCCGCGCTGCTCGCCCACGACGCCCAGCGCGGCGGCGACCTCACCCGCATCCTGCGCGTCTACCTCGACGCGGGCCGCAACAAGGCGGTCGCGGCCCAGCGCGCGCACCTTTCCCGGCCCGCCTTCTACGACCGGCTGCGCCGCCTGGAACGCATCCTCGACACCGACCTCGACGACGTGGACTCCTGCCTGTCACTCCACGTGGCGCTGCTGGCACTCGAATCCTTCCGGCGGGCGCCGCACTGACCCGGAACCCCGTGGATGTAGGCGAATTGCCATACCTTTCTCGGCGTTTTTAGCGTGTTTCGCTGACGTTCCGGGTCAAAGATCGGCACCATGGTTGACCGACGATCAACGCCCTCAGCCCAACCTGTGCCGGAGACAACATAATGACGCGTCGTATCCTCGTCGGCCTGTCGGCCGCCACCGTTCTCGTGGTCGCCGCCGTACCGGCCGCATCGGCGGCGCCCGCGTCCGTGGGCTTCCCCACGGCCCAGTTCCCGCTCGGGCTGCGTGGCGTACCGGCCCGCGCGCACAGCGCCGTGGCACCGGGGATCGACCTGTTCCGGGTCGGCAGCGGCAAGGCCACCGAGGGCTGGACGGTCACCGTCCTGATGCCCAACGGCCGCGACCACGGCTCCCAGGCCGACGCCGACGCCAAGGCCGCCGAGGTACAGGCGGCGGGCGAGACGCCGATCGTGACGCGGTTCGTACGCCCCGGCGTGGCCGACGACCCCGAGCGGGAGTACTTCTCCGTCCGGATCGGCCGCTGGACCCTCAAGGAGCGCGCCAAGGCCGACAAGCTGGTCGCCAAGCTGAAGAAGGACGACATCCGCGCCAAGACCGACTACCTGGGCGACGACGGCTTCGAGACCACCGGCCCGTGGAGCATGCAGGTGCTGATGGTGGACGGCCGCCGCTTCCGCGGCTCCTACGTGGCGAGCGTCGGCAAGAGCGTGGCCAAGCGCGAGACCACCTCGTCGATGTCCAAGCAGGTGAACGCGATCGCCGGGGTCAACGGCGGGTTCTTCAACATCCACACGCCGAAGCAGCTCCAGGGCGACCCCATGGGCATCTCCGTGGTGGGCGGCAGACTGCTCAGCGAGGCGGTGGCCGGGCGCAGCGCGCTGATCCTCAAGGGCGGCACCGCGCGCATCACCGAGTTGAAGACCCAGATCGGGGTCTCGGGCGGGGAAGGCGGCGGGTCCGCCGTCCAGGGGATCAACCGCGCGGCGGCGGCAGACGAACTGGTCGTCTACACCGAGGAGTTCGGGGAGAAGACGGCCGCCGACGGCGGAGCGGAGGCGGTCGTGGAGGCCGCCACCGGCAAGGTGGTCAAGGTGCGCGCGGCGGGCGGCACCGTGCCGCGCGGCACCTGGGTACTGCACGGCAGCGGCGCCACCGCCGACTGGATCAACCAGCACGCCTGGACCGACTGGACGCTCACCCTCAACACCAAGGTCATCGACCAGCGCACCGGCAAGGCCGTGCCGCTCACCCCGGACACCCACATCCTCGGGGGCTCGGTCGGCCTGGTCCGCAACGGAACCGTCAAGATCACCGCCAAGGCGGACGGCCACGCGTCGGTCAACATGATCCTCCGCCGCCACCCGCGCACCCTCGCGGGCATCAGCCGCACCGGCGGGCTCATCCTGGCCACCGTCGACGGCCGCAAGCCGGGCGAGGCGGTGGGCGCGTCGATGGTGGAGGCGGCCAAGCTGATGCGCTGGCTCGGCGCCAAGCAGGCCATCAACCTGGACGGCGGCGGCTCCACGGCCATGGTCGTCAAGCACAAGGTCGTCAACCGCCCCTCCGACGGCCGCGAGCGCACCGTCGGCGACGCCCTCTTCATCACCGCCCGCTGACCCGGCCCCTTTTGCCCCTTTGAAAGGGCATGAACCCCGGATCGGGTTCATGCCCTTTTCGCTTCGTGCCGCCCGTCAGATGATCGACTTGCGCACGCGGGCGCCCGGGGCGCCATCGAGTGACCCGTCCTCTCGCGAAAAGGGCATGCCCCGGACCCGGGTTTATGCCCTTCCCCTTTGTTTTGTGCCGCCCGTCAGATGATCGACTTACGCAGGTGGGCGCGTATCACTGCCCGCTGCCCCAGCCACTCCTGAAAAGGGCATGCCCCGAACCTCGAGTTCACGCCCTTCCCCTTTGTGCCGCTCGTCAGGTGATCGACTTGTGCAGGTGGACGCGCGCGGCCTCACCCGCGGTGCGCAGGGCGCCGTCGAGGTGCCGGCCGTCGGGGCCGCCCGCGTTGGCGATCGCGCCGCGGCCTCCCGCGCCGCCGCCGATGGTCCTGCCCGCCTCATGCAGAATGTCCCGGGCCCGTACGCCCGCCGCGTACAGGTCCGCGCTCACCGCCGCGACCAGCCGGGCCCGGTCCGCGTCGCCGCTCGCGAGCACCACCACGGCGGGACGGCCCTCGCGCCGGTCGAGGACCGCCTCGGCCAGGGTCCGCAGGTCGGCGGGCACGTCGCCGTCCACGCGGGCCGCGACCAGCCACCCTTCGCCGGGGCCGTCGCCGTCCACCCGCACGGCCCGCTCCGCCAGCCGCGCCGCCGTACGCTCGACCTCGATCCGGTGGAACCGGCCGAGTTCGCGGCGCGCGGACGCCAGCGCCTCCAGCCGCTGCCGCAGCCGCTCGGGCGCCTCCTCCGGCCGGGCCACGCCCAGGATCGCCGACAGCTCGGTCAGCAGGTGACGCTCGCCGCTCTGCCTGCGCAGCGCGTCGTACCCGGTCAGCGCCTCGATCCTGCGCAGGTTCGCGCCGATCGACGACTCCCCGACGATCTTCACCGGCCCGGCGAGCGAGCCATGGGTGATATGGGTGCCGCCGCAGAGCTCGCGGGAGAAGTCGCCGATGTCCACGATCCGCACGGTCTCGCCGTACTTCTCGCCGAACAGCGCGAGCGCGCCCGCCGCCTCTGCCTCAGCCCGGCTCGCGTACCAGACCCGCACCTCCGGATCGTCCAGGATGCGCTCGTTGACCAGTTCCTCCACCTGGTGCAGCAACTCGGGCCCGACCGCGGAGAAGTGCGCGAAGTCGAAGCGCAACCGCCCCGCCTCCACCAGCGAGCCGTGCTGGCGGGCGTGGTCGCCCAGAATACGGCGGAGCATCGCGTGCAGCACTGCGTCGCCGAATGGGAACGCGCGATCGCCGCCCGGCGCGGCCCGTCCACGGACGCCTCCACCGCCTCGCCCGTGCGAACCTCGCCCGAGATCACCTTCGCGGTGTGCACGTGCAGCCCGTCGAGTCCGTACCGGGTGCCGGTGACCGCGAGCACCGCGCCGCCCGACGTACGGACCGTGCCGGTGTCACCGACCTGGCCGCCCGCCTCCGCGTAGAACGGCGAACGGTCCAGGACCAGCTCCATCTCCTGCCCCTCCCCCGCACCGGGGACGACCGCGCCGCCGGCGATCAGCCCGACCACCGTGCCCTCGCTGGTCAGGTCGGTGTAGCCCACGAAGTCGGTACGGCCGTGCCGCGCGGACAGATCGCGGTAGAGGTCGGTCCGGCGCAGCGCCTCCGCCGTCCTGGCCCTGTCCCCCGCCTGCGCCCGCCGCCGCTGCTCGGTGAGCAGTTCGGCGAACCTGTCCTCGTCCACCGAAAGCCCCGCGTCCCGCGCCGCCTCCACGGTCAGCTCGACCGGGAAGCCGAACGTGTCGTGCAGCTCGAACGCGGTCTCCCCCGGCAGCACGGACGCCGACGAGCCGCGAACACGCTCGATCGCCGCGTCCAGCAGCCGCGAACCGGACCGCAGCGTACGCGTGGACGACTCCTCCTCCGCGCTCACCACCCGGGAGATCAGCTCCGCCTGCGCGGGCAGCTCCGGCCACACCTCCCCGAGGTTGCCGACGACGCTCGCGGTCACCGCGGGCAGCACAGGCCCCTCGATGCCGAGGAGCCGCGCGTGCCGGACGACGCGGCGCATCAGCCTGCGCAGCACGTAGCCGCGCCCCTCGTTGCCCGGCAGCACGCCGTCCGCCACCAGGAACGCGACCGTACGCGCATGCTCGGCCACCACCTGGAAGGACAGCGCCCGCGGCGAACCGTCCCGGCCGGGGAAGCCACGGCCCGCCAGCTCCTCAACCGTGCGCAGCGTCGGCGCGAGCAGGTCGGTCTGGCACACCGTGTCCACGCCCTGGAGGATCATCGCCAGGCGGTCCATGCCGAGACCGGTGTCGATGTTCCTGCGGGGCAGCTCACCGACGATCTCGTAGCCCTCCTTCACCGAGCCGGTCCCCCGGGTCTCACCGCGCACGGTGTGCATGAAGACGAGGTTCCACAGCTCGATGTACCGCTCGTCATTCACCGCCGGCCCACCCTCGGGCCCGAACGCCGGGCCCCGGTCGTAGCACAGCTCGGACGACGGCCCCGCCGGGCCGGGCACGCCCATCGACCAATAGTTGTCCTTCATGCCGAGCCGCTGAATCCGCTCGGCCGGGACACCGCGCGACCGCCAGTGCAGCGCGGCCTCGTCGTCATCGAGGTACACGGTCACCCACAGCCGGGCCGGGTCGAGACCATAGCCGTTGACGAACAGGTCGTGGGCGAAGTCGATCGCCTCGGTCTTGAAGTAGTCGCCGAACGCGAAGTTGCCCAGCATCTCGAAGAAGGTGGCATGGCGGGTGGTCCGGCCGACGTTCTCGATGTCGCTGGTACGCACGCACTTCTGCACCGACGTCGCCCTGCTGTACTCCGGCTGCGCCGTACCGAGGTAGTAGGGCTGAAACTGGTTCATTCCGGCGTTGGTGAGGAGCAGGGTGGGTTCGGAAGGGATCAGCGAGCTGGAGGGCACACGCTGATGTCCGCGCGCGGTGAAGTAGTCCAGGAAAGTGTCCCGGATCTGCGGGGAACGCATGGAACGGCCTCACATGGGTGGAGCCGGACGAACACCGGAATCTCCTCGCCACCTGACCGGTGACGTTCGTCCGAAAGGATCGATGGGCGGGCAGCACACGCCGAGCCGGCCGAGGGGATCAGGCGAGGACGTGGTCCTCGGAGTGTCCCAGCTCGGCGCGACTAGCTCGCCGCCCCACCATGCTCGTCCTTCCGTAGGTCGTTGGGTCCAGTGTAGACGGTGGTGGGGGTGAGGGTAGTAGGGCATAAAAAAGGGAGGCCCTCATCGCCCGGCACGGAACCTCAACTCCGTGCCGGGCGACAAGGGCCTCCCCATATTCAATATTTGTGCGGCAGCGACCTACTCTCCCACACCGTCCCCAGTGCAGTACCATCAGCGCAGGCAGGCTTAACTTCCGGGTTCGGAATGTAACCGGGTGTCTCCCCACCGCCATAACCACCGCAACACATTGAAACCACCAACCGGCGCAGACCCACCCCCCAAAAGAGGCAGACCGCAGCCTGGTTGCAGTCTCAGAATCACACAGTGAACGCGAGCACCACACACAGCACAGACGTGTTTGTTGTGGTCAAGTCCTCGGCCTATTAGTACCAGTCAGCTCCACGCCTCACAACGCTTCCACCACCAGCCTATCAACCCGGTCATCCACCGGGAGCCTTACCCCACCTTCGTGGGAGGGAGACCTCATCTCAAGGCAAGCTTCCCGCTTAGATGCCTTCAGCGGTTATCCTTCCCGAACGTAGCCAACCAGCCATGCACCTGGCGATACAACTGGCACACCAGAGGTTCGTCCGTCCCGGTCCTCTCGTACTAGGGACAGCCCCCTTCAAGTCTCCTACGCGCGCAGCGGATAGGGACCGAACTGTCTCGCGACGTTCTAAACCCAGCTCGCGTACCGCTTTAATGGGCGAACAGCCCA
>NZ_QMEY01000032.1 GCF_003315795.1 Spongiactinospora rosea | reverse complement strand
GATCGAGCGGGTCATGCAGGTGCTGTCCCGCCGTACCAAGAACAACCCGGTCCTGGTGGGCGAGCCCGGCGTGGGCAAGACCGCCGTGGTCGAGGGGCTGTCCCAGAAGATCGTCAAGGGCGAGGTGCCCGAGACGCTGAAGGACAAGCAGCTCTACACCCTCGATCTGGGCGCCCTGGTGGCCGGGTCGCGTTACCGCGGTGACTTCGAGGAGCGCCTGAAGAAGGTGCTCAAGGAGATCCGCACCCGCGGTGACATCATCCTGTTCATCGACGAGTTGCACACCCTGGTCGGCGCGGGCGCCGCGGAGGGCGCGATCGACGCCGCCAGCATCCTCAAGCCGATGCTGGCCCGCGGCGAGCTGCAGACCATCGGTGCGACCACGCTCGACGAGTACCGCAAGCACCTGGAGAAGGACGCGGCGCTTGAGCGCCGGTTCCAGCCGATCCAGGTGGCCGAGCCCAGCCTCAGCCACACGATCGAGATCCTGAAGGGCCTGCGCGACCGCTACGAGGCGCACCACCGCGTGTCGATCACCGACGGCGCGCTCGTGGCCGCCGCCCAGCTCGCCGACCGCTACATCAGCGACCGGTTCCTGCCGGACAAGGCGATCGACCTGATCGACGAGGCCGGTTCGCGGATGCGCATCCGGCGGATGACCGCGCCGCCGGACCTGCGGGAGTACGACGAGAAGATCGCCAACGTGCGGCGCGACAAGGAGTCCGCGATCGACGCGCAGGACTTCGAGAAGGCCGCCGCGCTGCGCGACCAGGAAAAGCAGCTCCAGCTCAAGCGTGAGCGCCGGGAGAAGGAGTGGAAGGCCGGCGACATGGACGTCGTGGCCGAGGTCACCGAGGAGCTGATCGCCGAGGTTCTGGCGACGGCGACCGGCATCCCGGTGTTCAAGCTCACCGAGGAGGAGTCGCAGCGGCTGCTGCGGATGGAAGACGAGCTGCACAAGCGGATCATCGGCCAGGACGACGCGATCAAGGGCCTGTCCCGGTCGATCCGGCGCACTCGCGCCGGGCTGAAGGACCCGCGGCGTCCGGGTGGGTCGTTCATCTTCGCCGGTCCGTCCGGTGTGGGTAAGACCGAGCTGTCCAAGGCGCTGGCGGAGTTCCTGTTCGGCGACGAAGACGCGCTGATCATGCTGGACATGTCGGAGTTCATGGAGAAGCACACGGTCTCGCGGCTGTTCGGCTCTCCCCCCGGCTATGTCGGGTATGAGGAGGGCGGCCAGCTCACCGAGAAGGTGCGCCGCAAGCCGTTCTCGGTGGTGCTGTTCGACGAGATCGAGAAGGCGCATCCGGACATCTTCAACTCGCTGCTGCAGATTCTGGAGGACGGCCGGCTGACCGATGCTCAGGGCCGGGTGGTCGACTTCAAGAACACGGTGATCATCATGACCACCAACCTGGGCACGCGGGACATCTCCAAGGGCATCGGGGTCGGGTTCGCGCGTAACAACGACGCGGAGAGCAACTACGACCGGATGAAGGCGAAGGTGCAGGAGGAGCTGAAGCAGCACTTCCGGCCGGAGTTCCTGAACCGTGTCGATGACACGGTGGTGTTCCACCAGCTCACCCCGAAGGAGATCATCCAGATCGTCGACCTGATGCTCAACCAGGTCGCCGAGCGCCTGAAGGACCGCGACATGGGCCTGGAGCTCACCCAGGAGGCCAAGCAGTTGCTGGCCGACCGGGGCTACGACCCGGTGATGGGCGCCCGGCCGCTGCGGCGGACCATCCAGCGCGAGCTGGAGGACTCCCTGTCGGAGAAGATCCTGTACGGCGAGCTGCGCCCCGGCCAGATCGTCAAGATCGCCGTCGAGGGCGAGGGCGAGAACGCCAAGTTCACCTTCGTGGGCGAGGCGGCGCCGGCATCGCTGGTGCCCGACTCGGCCGCGGCGATCGTCGAAGCCGGCCAGCGCTGAGCCGCAGGTCGATCGACCCGTTCGAGACCCCGCGTGGCACCGCCACGCGGGGTCTCGCATGTGCGGGCATCTTTTGCGGGGTACCTGGTATCGCGCCACCAGATGTAGTACTACACTGCGTAGAGCGAATACGGCCAAGTCTGCTCCCAGTGGCTCACAAGTGGTCACCCGTAGTGTGGCGTCGGCCCCGGAGGTCACCCCTGCGACGTAGTCCGCAATGGGCTCCAGGGGTGACGCGAAACCCGCATACCGGGGGGCATGCTCGGGCAGACCCAGCCGAATTCGGCAGGGAGGGGATTCCCGCCCGGCCCTGCGACGGGCGGCGGGAAGCGCTTCACACACGTAGCACGCTGGAGGCACCGGATGCGCATGCGCCACGACGACGGCACGCTCGTTCACCTGGCTTACAACGCCGGTGTTCACCCCGCTGAAGACCTGGAAAACCTGATCGCCCACCTCACCCGCTACGCGATGCCCGTGCGCAAGCGGCTCGGGGTGGAGCGGATGGGCGTCGGCCTGTGGCTCGCCCCCAGCGTGGCCGACCATCTCATCGCCGACCGCATCGAGCTGGTCCGGCTGCGCCGGTCGCTGGAGGAGCGCGGCCTGGAGGTCGTCAGCCTCAACGGCACGGGCGGTCGCAACCAGGAGTCGCCCGGCCCCGACTGGGCCAAGCCCGAGCGCTACCGCTACACGATGGCGCTGGCCAAGATCCTCGCGTTCCTGCTGCCCGACGACGTGGAGTTCGGCAGCATCTCCACCATCCCGATCGGCTGGCGCCGCGACTGGCCGGCCGACCTGCACGCCATAGCGTCCCAGCGGCTCGAACGCCTCTCCCGCGAACTGCGCGGCCTGTACAGCGTGACCGGCAAGACCATCCGCGTCGGCTTCGAGCCGTGGCCCGGGTGCGTGCTGGAGACCACCGAGCAGGCCCTCCAGCGCGTCGGCGGCATCGACTCCGAGCACCTGGGCGTCTGCCTGGACGCCTGCCACCTCGCCGACGGCCCCGAGGAGCCCGGTACGGCGCTGCGCGAGCTGGCCCGGGCCGGAGCGCCGGTGGTCAAGCTCAGCCACGTACACGACCACGCGGGGCAGGCGCGGGGCGAGCTGCCGACCACGCGTTCGGTGCTTGAGGACACGCTGACCGCGATGCTGTCGGGCACCGTGGCCGGGACCGCGCACGTCGAGGTCGAGACCCACGACCTCGCGGTGCCGCTCCGGGGCAAGGGGCCGGGCGCGCTGGTCTCCGCCCTCGCCGAGGAGCTGGACTGGGCCCGCCGCAACCTCAGCTCGCTGGGCCTCCAGCTCGCCGCCTGACCTGCTCACCCGTGGCCCGGGACTCAAGAGCGGCCCCCACGGTCGGCCGCCCTTGAGCGCTCCTGAGGGCCCGCTCACGGGCCCCTGCGGGGTCAGGCCGGGCGGACGCTCGACGGGTTGTCGATCCAGTCGATGCCGCCCAGCGAACCGGCCCCGCAGCGCTGGGTCACCAGCCAGCCCTGGCTCAGCGTGGCGGTACGCGTGGTGCCGATGGGTTGCTTGACGCCGCTGCCGTCCACACAGCCCTCGCCGCGGGCGATGGCCTCCTGCTCGATCTGCTCGCTGCTGGGGAGCTCGTCCCATGGGTCCGCTGACGCGGCCCCGGCGGGCAGCGCGAACGCGCTCACGGCCGCGGCGCCGGCGACGAACCCGACGGCCAGGCGGCGCACGATGGTCATGTACATGATCGCTCCTAGGTGGGGGGAACCTGCTCGATCGATCATGCACGTTGTGTGATCGAATCACTACTTACCGTTACGAGAGGATGCTGTCACCCTGCACGGGGAGAGTTCAGCCCAGGAAGGCGGTCAGGGCGTCGATGACCACCTGGGGGCGCTCCTCCGGGATGTAGTGACCACAGTCGGCCACCTTGACGACCTGCACGTCGGTGCCCTTGGCGGGCATGGTGTCACGCAGATTGGCGTAGTTGCTGCGGTCGCCGCCGAGCACGAGCATCGGGGCGGTGACGCGTCCGTAGCCGCGTTCGTCCTCGATGTCGCGGTTGAAGGTCTGGTACCACCCGTTGCCCGCGCGGATCGCGTCGGCGGTGGAGTACGCGCGCGCGTAGACCTCGCGGGACCGCTCGTCGATGAAGCCCGGGTCGTCGGACTGGCGGTCGAACAGCCAGTCGCCCAGCAGCCGGTGGCGGCCCTCAAGCAGCTTCTCCGGCAGGCCGCGTACCTGGTTGAAGGCGAACCACCACAGGTAGGAGCGGGCGCCCGCCTCGATGACCGAGTCGACGTGCTGGTCGGGCCCGGGGAGCAGGCGCATGGCGGACCACGACTCGTCGGGGTGGGCGACGTCCAGGAGTGCGATCTTGGTGGTGGCCTCGGGGTGGTTGGCCGCGTGGGCGTACGCGACCATGGCCCCGATGTCGTGGCCCGCGATGTTGACGGTCGTCAGGCCCAGATGGCGGACGAGGGCGTGGATGTCGGCCGCCATCGTCTTCTTGTCGTAGCCGCCGGCGGGCTTGCCGGAGCCGCCCATGCCGCGCAGGTCCACGGCGATCACCCGGTAGCGGCGGGCCAGGTCGGGCATGACCTTGTTCCACTGCCACCACGTCTGCGGCCAGCCGCCGAGCAGCAGCAGCGGCTCACCGCCGCCGCCCTCGACGTAGTGCAGCCGCACGCCGTTCACCTCGGCGTGCCGGCTGGTGAACGTGCCCGGCAGCGAGCGCGCGAGGGCTTCGTCGCCGAGAGAGTCGTTCGCGGACATGGCATCCCCTGTCGTTCGACTGTACGGAAATCTCGTATGAATGACAGTACGAGATGTTCGTACAATCGAACGCAGGGTGTCAAGCCGGTCGTACGAGAATCACGTACAGTGGTCCTGTGGCCGTACTGCACCATCCCGCCGCCGAAGAGATCGAACTCGCCGACGTGCTCGCCGCCCTCGGGCATCCGGTGCGCCTGGCGGCCGCCCGCGCGCTGGCCTCCGGCGAGGAGCGGTTCTGTGGCGAGATCCGGCCCGATGTGCCCAAGTCGAGCATGACCCACCACTGGCGGACCCTGCGCGAGAGCGGGGTGATCCGCCAGCGCCGGGCCGGTCGCAAGCTCTACCTCACCCTCCGCCGCGCCGACCTGGACGCCCGCTTCCCCGGCCTGCTCGACATCGTGCTCAGGTAGCCCGCCCGCCGCCCAGCCGGGCGGTGACCTCGATCTCGATGCGCATCCGCGGGTCCGCCAGGCGGCAGGAGATCATCGTGGCGGCCGGGCGGATGTCGCCGAAGTGCTCGCGCAGCGTCGGCCAGCACGGCTCGAAGTCGGCGGGGTCGGGCAGCATGTACGTCACCCGCACCACGTCGGCGAGCGTGCCGCCCGCCTCGCGCAGCGCCTCCCCGATGTTGCGCAGGCACTGCCGCGCCTGTTCCACCACGTCCTCGGAGATCGTCATCGTGCGGTAGTCGAAGCCCGTCGTACCGGACACATGGACCCATCCATCGACCACGACCGCGCGCGAGTACCCGATCCGCTCCTCGAACGCCGATCCACTGCTGATCAATGTGCGTGCTGTCGTCATGGCACCGCATCCTCACAGCACCACCGGCGATATGTCCAAAAGGAGGAGTTGTTGATCACGGTTTGTATTAACACGAGTGTATTAGTAACGTCGGGCGGGTGACCTTCCCCGTACCTGAACCCCCGGAGCTGCGCCTGCTGGCCCGCCTGCTCGTCGTCTACATCGCCGTGCTCGTCGCGCTGCCGGTGCAGATGCTGCTCAACGGCGACGCCGTGGCCCGCTCGATCATGCGGAACAACCCGTCGCTGGATCCCGCCCACCTGGACTTCGCCGTCGCGGGCGCGCACATCTACTCAGGCGGCCTGCACGCCCTGGACATCGTCCTCACCCTCTGGCTGGTCCTCAAACTGCGCAAAGGCCGCACCTGGGCGCGTGTCGCGTTCAGCGGCTACCTGGTGTTCGCCTCGCTCGCCAGCCTTGTCTCGGCCGCCGCGGGGAGCGAGTACCTGTGGGCGGTGATCGCCTCCGACGCGCTGCACGTCGTGATGTTCGCGCTGCTGTGGTGGCCGAGGCGGGTGCGGGAGTACTTCGCGGCGGCCCGGTCCAAGGCGTCATGATGGCCGGGGCGTGCTAAGAACGAACGTGCCCAGACTCATCGACCACAACGAACGCCGCGAACGGCTCGCCGAGGCGACCTGGCGGGTGATCGTCCGAGATGGCGTGTCCGGCGCGTCCGTCCGTACGATCGCCGCCGAGGCCGGGCAGTCCACCGGGTCGCTGCGCCACATCTTCCCCACCCACTCCGAGCTGCTGGTGTTCGCGCTGAAGCTGGTCATCGAGCGGGCCACGGCCCGCGTCACGGCGCTGCCGCCGGGGCCGACGGCCGTGGCGACGGTACAGGCGGTGGCGGCCGAGCTGCTGCCGCTGGACCGCGACCGCCGCGCCGAGATGGAGGTCTACCTGGCGCTGTTCACCGCCGCCAACGCCGACCCGAAGCTGCGCGTGCCCCGCGACGAGGCGCACCTGCGGATGCGCGAGAGCGCCCGCTGGATGATCGCCCAACTGGACAACGGCACCGACCTGGACCCCGGCGCGGACCGCGAGCTGGAGGCCGCCCGGCTGCACGCCCTCATCGACGGCCTGGCCGCCCACCTGATCTACGAGGGGGCCGCCGCCGACCCCTCCTGGGCTCGGCGGGCCCTCGCCCGGCACATCGGGTCCCTCGCCGCCCCCGGGGGGCCTCACTCGGAGACGACGGCCAGCGGGAGGCGGTAGGTGCCGTCGGGGAGGGCTTCGGCCAGGCCGTCGTGGACCAGGCCGTCGAGGGCGCGTTCGCGCTGGATGGGGTCGGACCACACGGCGTCCAGGGCCGCCTTGGGCACCGGGTCGTGCGAGCCGCGCAGTACGGCCAGCAGCCTGCCCCGGCACTGCCGGTCGGTGCCCGCGTACGTCTGGCCCTTGCGGGCCGGGCCCTCGTGCGGCGGGCGGCCCGCGAGCCGCCACCGGCACAGCGCGGCGATCGGGCAGTCCGCGCAGCGCGGCGCGCGGGCCGTGCAGACCAGCGCGCCCAGCTCCATGACGGCGACGCCCCAGGTGGGGGCGTCGTGCGCGGGAAGCAGCCGGGTGGCGAGGGCGCGTTCGGCGGCGGTGGTGGCCTTGGGCGGGTACTCCTCGCCGCGCATCGCCCGCGCCAGGACGCGCCGCACGTTGGTGTCCAGTACGGCGTGCCGCCCGCCGAACGCGAAGCTGGCCACGGCGGCGGCGGTGTACTCGCCGATGCCGGGCAGCGCGCGCAGCGTGTCGTGGTCGGCGGGCACCTCGCCGCCGTGCTCGGCGGTGATGGCGCGGGCGCAGGCGTGCAGGTTGAGGGCGCGGCGCGGGTAGCCGAGCCGGCCCCAGGCGCGTACCGCCTCGCCGGGCGGCTCGGCCGCCAGATCGGCCGGGGCGGGCCAGCGGGCCAGCCACTGCGCCCAGACGGGCAGCACGCGGGCCACCGGGGTCTGCTGGAGCATGATCTCGCTGACCAGGACGCCCCAGGGCGTGGCGTCCGCACGCCGCCAGGGCAGGTCGCGGGCATGCTCGGCGTACCAGTCCAGCAACGGCTCGCGCAGGGGATTGGGCTCGGCCACCCGTCGAACCTAGCGCAGCCTCCCCGGCCAGAAGCCCGGGTTGTGCGGGATTGACGTTGAAACGCCTGGTCAACGCCCAGGTTGCCGTCCACCGGCAACGATTCCGCATACTGAGTGTATGGATCCGGACGCGTTCCGCGACGATCTCCATGAGGTGGATCCCGAGATTTACTGGCGCCGCAGAATGGCGCTGCTCGTCGCCGTCCTCATCATCGTCGCCGTGGTGGCCTGGGCCTGTTCGAGGACATCGGACGCCCACCAGCCGCCGGCCGCGCGGGCCACGCCCACCGGCCCGGACCCGCTCGCGGCGCTCCAGGCCAGCCCGCGGCCGGGCCCGTACGCGACCCCGGGGGCGCGCAAGGAGCAGAAGCCGTCCCCGACCCCCGCTCCCACGCTGTCACCCGAGGCCGCGACCACCCCCGCCACCCGCCCCGGCGACCCGTGCGCCAGGAGCGACCTCGTGCTGAACCTCCAGGGCGAGCAGCAGGTCTATCCGGGCGGCACCCGGCCGAAATTCGTGGTGACGCTGGTCAACACCGGCGACGTGATGTGCAAGACCGATGTCGGGCCGCGCGCCCTGGAGATCAGGATCACCTCCGGCGCGGACCGGATCTGGTCGACCTCCGACTGCATCAGCGGCGACGGCGTCGAGATCAAGCGCCTGGAGCGGGGCATCCCCTACGTGCGTCCCGTCGAGTGGGACCGGCACCGCTCGGGCGGCCGTTGCGGCACGGCCCGGCCGGGGGCGCGCCCCGGCACCTACGTGGCCGCCGTCTACGCCGATGACCTGCAGAGCCCCCCCAAGGCCGTCTTCCACCTCCGCTAGGCCGGGCGGACGCCCCGCACGTAGTAGAGCATGATCGGCAGCTCGCCGTCGTCCTCGACCGTGAAGCCCGCGCCGGGCAGCAGGCCGGCCAGCAGGTCGCGCGGGTCGTGCCGCATGGCCGCACCGAACAGCGGCCCGGCGAGCCGGGCCAGCAGCGGATTGGCCGGCGGCCTGGACTCGGCGATCAGCACCCGCCCGCCGGGCCGCAGCACCCGGAACATCTCCCGCGCGGCGGCCGGACGGGCGTCCGCCGGGATGTGGTGCACGGCCAGGCTGGAGACCACCACGTCGAAGGAGGCGTCGGGAAAGTCGAGCGCCTGGCCCTCGCCCACCTGGTAGGAGCAGTTGGCGGGGGCCCGGTCGCGGGCGTGGCCGATCATCGCGGCGGACGGGTCGATGCCGGTCACGTGCCCGCCGGCCCCGGCGACCGGCGCGATGATCCGGCTCAGGTAGCCGGTGCCGCAGCCCACGTCGAGCACCCGGTGCCCGGGGCGGACCCCGGCCAGGGACGCCAGCCGGGTGAACATCTCGCGCCGCCGTCCGAGGAAGCCGGCCCGGGACACGATCTCGTAGGCGCGCGGCCGGTCGATCGTGCCGCCGTGGTCGGCGTGTTCGTGCAGCGCCTTGCCCAATGCCATCACATCTCTCCCCTCGGGCGAACCAGGTCGGAGTATCAATTCTGCCCCTCCAGGCCCACCAGGCCACCTGGTTATCACACCTGCCCGCGCTCCTCCTCCGGCAGGGGCTCCGGCGAGCGATGCGCCGTGGACATCGGCCCCACGCCGTCCGTGGCCGCCTGCTCCACGCCCCGCCGTACCTGGAACCGCGCGTCGCTCAGCAACGTCGCCGCCCCGAACCCCGCCGCGCGCACGAACTCCGCCTCCTCGAAGTCGGTGCGGCCGGTGAACACCGCGCCGCCGAACTCCGCGCTCTGCGCGAACCCGGCCTTGCCGAACCGGGCCGACCCCGAGAACATCGCCCCCTGGAAGTCCGCCCGGCCCGCGAACTTCGCCTCGCCGAACGCGGCCCGCCCGCCGAACTCCGCCTCGGCGAACCCCGCGCCCCCGGCGAACCCGGCCCCGCCGAACCCCGCGTCGCCGCTGAACCGCGCCTTGCCGAACCAGGCGTTGTCCAGGAACTCGGCCCCGCCGAACTCGGCGTCGTCGTGGAACGCCACGTCGCCGAACCCGGCCCGGCCGCCGAACTCCGCCCCGCCGAACCTCGCCGGGCCCGTGAACTCCGCCGCGCCGAACTCCGCCTCCTGCTCGAACCGGGCCCCGCGGAACACCGCGTCGCCCCAGAACAGCGCGTCACTGAACCTGGCCGACGTCGCGCGGCAGTCCTGGAAGTCGAAGTCGATGAGGGTGGCCCCGGTGAGGTCAAGGCGGATGCCGGGCCAGAAGCGGTCGGCCGGCGTGGCCGCGCGGGCCCGGCGGCCTCGCGGCGGCAGTACGTGGGGGCGCAGGTGGTCGGCGAGGATGCGCTGGGCGGTGAGCCGGACCTGCCGTTCCTCGTGCGGGTCGCGGCCCTGTGTGGGAGCCGGGCGGCGGGCCAGGCGGGCGTGGTAGGCGCGCTGCGCGGCGCGGATCCTGCGCAGCCGTTCCTCCTCCCGGGGCGGGTGGTAGGGCATCCGGAGGTAGGCGCTGATCACGTCCGCGATCGTCTGCCGCAGGGCGGGGTTGTTCTGGGCCAGCCGTTCCAGCGCGTACAGGCCGGCCAGCCGTACCGGGGCCTGGGCGTGGCCGAGCTGCTCGGCCGCCTTGCCGTACCGGTCGGTGTCGTGGCCGCGCTCGCCGAGCTGGAACGTACGGCGGGCGGTGTCGGCGTTGCGGGCGGTGTAGTAGACGGCGACCAGCGCCGCCGTACCGGTGGCCACGGTCAGCGCCCGGCCGCGCGTCGCGTCGATCGCCGCCGCCAGGTCCTTGCCGGCCAGCCCTCCGACGCCGTCGATGTGCTCCAGCACCCACAGCGCGCCGGGACCGAGCACCCACACCAGCCCGGTGAGGAACACGAGCCCGGCCACCGTCAGGGCCAGTTTCGCGGGATCACGCATGAGTCGCACAGGTTCACGGTGCACGAGGACCGGCGGCCCGGGTGATGGATTTGCCGATCATGGTGGCAATTCACCATCGGGGCGCCCGGCGCACCGCCGGTTATCGACCGGCGGAGGTCACACGTAACGTTCCAGAATGGAGGACTCCGCCAGGCGGGACAGCCCCTCACGGACGTTGCGCGCCCTGGCCTCGCCGACGCCGCCGACCGACTGGAGGTCGTCGATGCTGGCCGCGAGCAGCTTCTGGAGCCCGCCGAAGTGGTTGACCAGCCGATCGACGACCGTGCCGGGCAGCCGCGGCACCTTGGCCAGCAGCCGGAAGCCGCGCGGGCTGACCGGGGTGTCCAGCGCCTCGGCGCCGGTGTGGCCGAGCACCTGGGCCACCTTGGACAGGTCGAGCAGGTCGCCCTGGGAGAGCTGGTCGAGGTCGTGCAGCGCGTCGGCGACCTTGCGCGGCCGCCGCCCGCCGTCCGGGAGATAGTCGCGGACGATGAGGTCGCGGTCGGGCTCGACCCCGGCGACCAGCTCGTCGAGCTGGAGGGTGAGCAGCCGCCCGTCGGTGCCCAGCTCCACCACGTAGTCCTCGATCTCGCGGGCGATCCTGCGGACCATCTCCAGCCGCTGCGCGACCACCGCGACGTCGCGGACCGTCACCAGGTCTTCGATCTCCAGCGCCGAAAGCGTGCCGGACACCTCGTCGAGGCGGAGCTTGTAGCGCTCAAGGGTGGCCAGGGCCTGGTTGGCCTTGGACAGGATGACCGCGGACTCCTCCAGCACGTAGCGGATGCCGTCGAGGTAGAGGGCGATGATCCGCATGGACTTGCTGATCGAGATGACCGGGCGGCCGGTCTGCTTGGCCACCCGCTGCGCGGTGCGGTGCCGGGTGCCGGCCTCGTCGGTCGGGATGGACGGGTCGGGCACCAGGTGCACCGCGGCACGCACGATCTTGTAGTCGTCGCGCAGCACGATCGCGCCGTCCATCTTGGCCAGCTCGCGCAGCCGGGTGGCGGAGAAGTCGACGTCCAGCTCGAAGCCGCCGCTGCACAACTGCTCCACGGTGTTGTCGTAGCCGAGCACCACGAGGCCCCCGGTGTGCCCGCGCAGGACCCGCTCCAGGCCGTCGCGCAGCGCGGTGCCGGGTGCGACCTCGGCAAGGGTGGCTCTTCGCCGCTCGTCGATCCCCTTGTCGTTCGTTGCCACATGACCCCCGCTGGTCCCGCCCTACGCATGACCCCCGCCGCGCTTTACCACACTCCAGCTTACCGGCGTGCCAGGAGATCGGTCTGGTCTCGTCGCACGGCCGGTGGAACGTCAGGTGACATGCCGGAGCGCGTCCCACACGTGCTCCGCCTCCGTGACGTCGAAACCGGACGCCAGGCTGGCCGTACGGTCGCCCACCGGCACCAGCGACGCCGGGCCGCCCTCCGTGACGTCGAGCGACCCCGCGGGCACCAGCGCCCGGGAGAACCCCAGCCGGGCCGCCTCCGACAGCCTCCTGCGCACGTCGCGGACCGGGCGCAGCTCGCCCGCCAGCCCGACCTCGCCGAGCACCACCATGCCGGCCGGCAGCGGCTTGTCACCGGCCGCGCTGGCGACCGCGAGCAGCACCGCCAGATCGACCGCCGGGTCGCCCAGCCGGATGCCGCCGACCGTGGCGGTGAAGACGTCGCAGCCGCTCAGCCGGGCGTTGAGCCGTCGCTCCAGGACGGCCAGCACCATGGTCACCCGGAACGGGTCGAGCCCGGAGGAGCTGCGCCGGGGCTGCTGCGCCTCGGTGCGCGCCACCAGCGCCTGGACCTCGGCGGGCAGCGGGCGGGTGCCCTCCACCGTGACCGTGACGCAGGTGCCCGGCACCGGCTCGCCGCGCCGCGACACGAACAGCCCGGTCGGGTCGGTCAGCCCGTCGATACCGCGCTCGTGCAGGTCGAAGCAGCCGACCTCGTCGACCGGGCCGAAGCGGTTCTTGATCGCGCGGACCAGGCGCAACCGGGAGTGGCGGTCGCCCTCGAAGTGCAGCACCACGTCGACCAGGTGCTCAAGGACGCGCGGACCGGCGATTGAACCGTCCTTGGTGACGTGCCCCACGAGCACGGTGGACATGCCGCGCTCCTTGGCCAGCCGCACGAGGTTGCCTGCCACCTCCCGGACCTGGGTGACCCCGCCGGGCACGCCGGTGGCCTGGGCCGAGCCGATGGTCTGCACCGAGTCGACGATCAGCACGTCGGGGCGGACCTGCTCGACGTGGGCGACCAGCGCCGACAGGTCGGTCTCGGCGGCGAGGTAGAGGCGGTCCTGCAGCGCACCGATGCGGTCGGCGCGCAGCCGGACCTGGGCGGCGGACTCCTCGCCCGTGACGTACAGGACGGTCTCGGCGCGGGCGATCCGCGCCGCCGCCTCAAGCAGCAGGGTGGACTTGCCGATGCCCGGCTCGCCGGCCAGCAGCACCACCGCGCCGGGCACCAGGCCGCCGCCGAGCACCCGGTCCAGCTCGCCGACCCCGGTGGTGCGGGCCGCCGCGATCTCGGCCTTGACCTGCCCGATCGGCACGGCGGGCGCGGTGACCGCCCCGGCGGCCGCCACATGGACCCCGCCCTTGGCGCCCTCCTCCTCGACCGTGCCCCACGCCTGGCACTCCCCGCAGCGCCCGACCCACTTGGTGGCACGCCACCCGCACTCCGCGCAGCGGTAGCCGGGCTTTTGCGCAGTCTTGGCCATGCACCGCAGGCTAGCGGGCCGCGCCGACAATCTGGGCCGACAAAGTTAGTAGGACTTCCAGCGCAGCACATTCGGGTAGGCGATCTCCAGGCCGGGGGTCTCGGCGATGGCCTGGTCGGCGACCTCCGGCGTGAACTCGATCCGCAGCACCGCCTCCAGGTCGGACCGGCGGTCGAAGACCATCCGCAGGTCCAGTGGGCGGCGCTGCCAACCCTGGCGGGTCCAGAAGTCCTCCACGGCGCGGGGGGAGTAGGTCGGCACGGTACGGCTGAACCACCGGCCGAAGGCCCCGCGCGTGGCGTCCAGGTCGATCACGAACGCGGCGCCGCCGCGTCGTACGACCCGGGACAGCTCGGCCAGGCCGGGCTCGCAGCCGGGGCCGAAGAAGTACGCCCAGCGGGCCACGGCCACGTCCACGGACGCGTCGGGCAGCGGCAACGCCTGGGCCGACCCGGCGCGGACGCTGACGTTGGGCAGGGACGCGCAGCGCCGTACGGCGAGCGCCGCGAGGTCGCCGTGCGGCTCGACCCCCACCACCTCGCGCGCCACGGCGGCGAACGACGGCAGGTGAAACCCGGTGCCGCAGCCGATGTCGAGCACGACCGCGCCGGTCAGCGGCCGGATCTCGGCCAGCGCGGCGTCGGCCCGGCGTTCCGGATCGACCGCGCGGTTCTCCAACTCGTAGGTCCGGGGGTTGTTCCAGATGTTAGGGCTGGGAATGGCCCCTTTCGCGATCCGACCCATGGTGTGGAACCCTACGCGCATCCCGCGCGAGTGACGTGCCCCACGGATGCTATGACGCCACTCTTTGGCGCACCGGCTTAGTCTGGCTTATGTGCGGTGTCAACCGAATGCGGTGTCTACCGAATGAGGTCGCGAAGTGAGTGACGTGCTCCGGGTGCCCAGTGCCAAGATCGCGCTGTCCACCGCGTCGGTCTACCCCGAGCGCACGCCCGACGCGTTCGAGCTGGCGGCCAGGCTGGGGTACGACGGCGTTGAGATCATGGTGGGCGCCGACCCGGTGAGCCAGGACGTCGATGTCCTGGAACGTCTGGTCGATCACTACCAGCTCCCGATCCTGGCCATCCACGCGCCCTGTCTCCTGGTGACCCAGCGGGTGTGGGGCCGCGACCCATGGGCCAAACTGGTGCGGGCACAGAAGGCGGCCGAGCGGCTGGGCGCGAGGACCGTCGTGGTCCATCCGCCGTTCCGGTGGCAGCGCGACTACGCCCGCGACTTCGAGACCGGCCTGGCCCGGATGCGTGAGGAGACCGACGTGACCTTCGCGGTGGAGAACATGTTCCCGCTGCGGGCGCGCGGCAACGAGGTCGTGCCCTACGCCCCGAGCTGGAACCCGGTCGACCACGACTTCCCGCAGGTGACGCTCGACCTGTCGCACACGGCGGTGTCCGGGACCGACGCTCTGGAGATGGCCGCCAAGCTCGGCGACCGGCTGGCCCACCTGCACCTGGCCGACGGCCTCGGCACGGCCAACAAGGACGAGCACCTGGTGCCCGGCCGGGGCGGCCAGCCCTGCGCGCCCATCCTGGAGCGGCTGGCCACGACCGGCTACGACGGGCTGGTGGTGCTGGAGATCAACACCCGCAAGGCGGCGAGCCGCACCGAGCGGGTGGACGACCTCGCCGAGGGGCTGGCCTTCGCCCGCCTGCACCTCGCGGCGTCCACGGCCGGCGCATGAGCGAGTCCGCCGCCGGGCCGGTGGGCACGGCACAGGAGCACGAGAACGGCGCGGCCACGCGCCGGCGTCCCGGCAGGCGTCCGGGCACCGCCGACACGCGGGGCCAGATCCTCGCCGCGGCCAGCAAGATCTTCGCCGAGAAGGGGTTCGACAAGGCCACGATCCGCGGCATCGCGCGGGAGGCCGAGGTGGACCCGGCGCTGGTCCACCACTACTTCGAGAGCAAGGAAGGCGTCTTCGTCGCGGCGATGCGGCTGCCCGCCGACCCCGGCCAGGTGGTGACCCGCGTGCTTGAGGGGCCGCGCGACCGGGTCGGGTACCGGCTGGTCAAGGAGATCCTGACGGTCACCGCCGAGCCCGCCGCCCGCGAGCCGATCCTGGCGCTGATGCGCACCGCGATGACCAACGAGCAGGCCCTGACGATGATCAGGGAGTTCATCACGCGGGCCATCCTCGGGCGGGTGATGGCGGTCGCCGGGGTGCCGCCGATGCGGATGGAGGCGGCGTTCTCGCAGATCTTCGGCATGCTGATGATGCGCTACATCGTGCGGCTGGAACCGCTCGCCTCGGCCGACATCGACGAGGTCGCGGAGCTGGTCGGGCCGTCCATCCAGAGGTACATGACGGGCGACTGACCAGGCGGGGTGCCCCCCCGCGCGCACAATACACCGAGCATTGTTCTAGCCTGGTGCCCTGTCGCCGTTGTGGGCGTGCGGCGGTCTACGCTGACAGCCAAGGTAGTTGTGGGAGGTCCAGGTGCTCCTGGTAGCGATCATCGGACTCGTGATGACCGCCGTGGCGGTGGCGCTGGCGGCCCGTCGCGCACTGTGGCTGTATCGGCTCGCCATGGCCGGGCAACCGGCCCCCGAGCGGGTCGCGTACGCCAAGGACAATGCGGGCGCAGAGCTGAAGGCCCAGCTCGTGGAGGTCTTCGGGCAGCGCAAGCTGCTCAAGTGGACGGCGTCCGGCACCGCGCACTTCTTCGTGATGTGGGCGTTCTTCATCCTGCTCACCGTCTACATCGAGGCGTACGGCGCGCTGATCCAGGGGGGCATCACCGGCACCCCCGACTTCCACATCCCGCTGATCGGCACCTGGGCGGTCCTCGGCTTCCTCCAGGACTTCATCGCCGCCGCCGCGCTGCTCGGCCTGGTCGCGTTCGCCGTCATCCGCGCGAAGAACTCCCCGAAGACCCTCGGCCGCGACTCCCGCTTCTCCGGCTCCCACCTCGGCGGCGCGTGGCTCGTCCTGATCATGATCTTCAACGTGATCTGGACGATGTTCCTGTACCGAGGCGCGGCCATCAACACCGGCGCCTTCCCCTACGAGGGCGGCGCGTTCGTCTCCGAGGCCACCGCGGCCCTGCTGCGCCCGCTCGGCGCCGGCGCCAACCAGGCACTTGAGCACGTCGGCCTGCTCCTGCACATCGGCGTCATGCTGATCTTCCTGGTCATCGTGCTCAACTCCAAGCACCTGCACATCTTCACCGCCCCCCTTAACGTGCTGTTCTCCCGCCGCCCCGACGGCAACGGCGCGGCCCAGCCGATGCGCAGCGCCGGCAAGCTCCTCGACTTCGAGGAGGCCGACCCCGACACCGACGTGTTCGGCCGCGGCAAGATCGAGGACACCACCTGGAAGGGCTTCCTCGACTTCTACACCTGCACCGAGTGCGGCCGGTGCCAGTCCCAGTGCCCCGCCTGGAACACCGACAAGCCGCTCTCCCCGAAGATGCTGATCCTCGACCAGCGCGACCACGCCTTCAAGATCGCCCCCTACCTGATGGCGAGCGAGTCCGAACGCGAGAACCTGCCCGAGGACGTCCTGGCCCTGGCGGGCAAGCCGCTGGTGGGCGAGGACGGCGTGATCCACCCCGACGTACTGTGGTCGTGCACCAACTGCGGGGCCTGCGTGGAGCAGTGCCCGGTGGACATCGAGCACATCGACCACATCCTGGACATGCGGCGCTACCAGGTCATGATCGAGTCCAGCTTCCCCTCCGAGGCCGGGGTGATGCTGAAGAACCTGGAGAACAAGGGCAACCCGTGGGGCATGTCCGAGATGAAGCGCGCCGAGTGGATCGAGGAGCTGGACTTCGAGGTCCCGATGGTCGAGGACAAGATGCCCGAGGACGCCGAGTACCTGTTCTGGGTCGGCTGCGCGGGCGCGCTTGAGGACCGCGCCAAGAAGACCACCAAGGCGGTCGCGGAGCTGCTGCACATCGCGGGCGTCAAGTTCGCGGTGCTGGGGCCGATGGAGGCGTGCACGGGCGACCCGGCGCGGCGGCTGGGCATGGAGTTCGTGTTCTCGATGCTCGCCCAGCAGAACATCGAGACCCTGAACGACGCGGGCGTCAAGAAGATCGTCGCCACCTGCCCGCACTGCTTCAACACCCTCGCCAACGAGTACCCGCAGCTCGGCGGCCAGTACGAGGTCGTGCACCACACGCAGCTGCTGGCCCACCTGGTGGAGGAGGGCAAACTCACCCCGATCACCCCGATCGACGAGAAGATCACCTACCACGACCCCTGCTTCCTGGGGCGGCACAACAAGGTCTACGCGCAGCCGCGCGACATCATGGCCAAGGTGCCGGGGGTGCGTACGCAGGAGATGCACCGGTGCAAGGACCGGGGGTTCTGCTGTGGGGCGGGCGGTGCTCGGATGTGGATGGAGGAGCGGATCGGCAAGCGCATCAACACCGAACGGGTGGACGAGGCGCTGACCACGGATCCGGACCGGGTCTCGACGGCCTGCCCGTTCTGCCTGGTGATGCTGGGGGACGCGATCAGCGAGAAGAAGAACGCGGGCGAGGCCAAGGAGTCCCTGGAGGTCGTGGACGTCGCCCAACTCCTGATCCGCTCCATCAAGGGCGAACCAGCCCCCACCCCCTGATCATGCTTTCGGGCGCGCGCTACACGCACGCGCCCGAAAGACCCCTCGCTAACGCTCGGCCCGAAGGCCGAAGGGCTCGGCCCTCGCTCCGCTCGGCGGCTTTCCTGATGTCGGGCTTCGCCCGGCGTGCGGGCTTGTGGTGTGCCGTGTGTCCTGGTCCAGGTTCCTGTACGGCGGGGCCTCCTACTCCCGCCCCGCCGTGCTCTGTTGCGCTCTGTGCCCGGCCTTTCGCATGCGCTGTGGCCCCTCGCCGTTCCAGCACCACCTACAACGGAGACAGCGATACCCCGCCTTCGGCGGGCAAGCGCGCTCCGCGCGCCCGAAGAGCTTGGCCCTCGCTGGCGCTCGGACGTCTTCCTGGTGTCGGGCTTCGCCCGACGGGGGGCTCCTCACGTGCCGTGTGTCTAGCTAGCGGACCCGTCCCGGAGCGGTCATGTTGAGATGGCACTCAACAACCCGGATCAAGCCGCCGAACTGCTCCTCTGGATGGCGGAAGGCTCATGAACGGACTCACCGTTTTGGTAGGGGTGGGATTCATGGTGCTGCTGCTGGTGGCGGCGGTGGTTTCACTCCGGCTCTTGGGCTGGTTCCTGACTCGGGGCGGCGTCAGGACCGCGGAGGAGATCGAACGGGAGCACCGGAAAATGCTACGGGTGGACGAAGAACGCCACCCGGACCAGGACGATCCCGACAACTACTGGAAGCGGGGCGACTGACCCGGCCACCAGGATGGCCCTTCCTGAGCCGCCACATGCAGGTACTGCCGCACCTGGCCCGCGCCCCTGGACCCGGCATGGGTGACCACACCGATTCGGCACCCATGTGCTCCCGCCGACCGATGCAGAACGGCGGCCAGAACGACCAGGCCCCACGCGCAGGCCCGCCCGCCCTACACGTCAACCCGGTGATCGTTTCCGGTCACAGCGCCAGGGGATGACGCTGTTGACCTCAAGTCAACTTAAGGTCCTATCGTCCAAAGTATGAGCACAACGAGCATCGCCGACCAGACAAGCCAGGCCGACATCGAAGCGATCAAGCAGGTGGTGGCCAAGGTCGAGCACGTCCAGAACAACGAGCTCCCTGACGAATTCGTCGCCCTGTTCCGGGCCGACGCGATCTGGACGACAGGCCACGGCAAGCGTCTCTTCGGCCGTGATGCGATCTCGGCCTTCACCCACCAGGTCCTTCCCGGAGGAATGCAGGGCGCGACGGTCACGTTCGAGGTCGAACATGTGCTGTTCATCCGTCCCGACGTCGCAGCCGTGAAGGTGCGCCAGGTCTACCGGAACCTCGATGGGACGAAGGACGTGGGCACGCCGATGTTCGTCATGGCCAAGGAGGACGGGCAGTGGTACCTGACCGCCTGCCAGAACACCATCGTGGTCGACACCGACTGATCGCGTTCGATGCGACACGCACACAGCGACAGAACGCACACACGACCCCGCCCGGCACAGCCGGCGGGGTCCTTTCATGGCCCTCGGACGCCGGGCTCCGCCCGACGCGGACGCTTCTCGTGTGCCGTGCGTCCTGGCCCAGGTTCTTGTACGGCGGAGCCTCCTACCACCGCCCCACCGTGCCCGGCCACGCCCTGTGCCCGGCCTTTCGCGTGTGCCGTGGCCGCTCGCCGTACCTCGCACCGGCTAAAGCGCCCTCCCAATGGCAACGCCCCTACCGTAGGTGAGCACGTCCTCCTCAAGCGCGCTTCGCGCGCCCAAAAGCTCGGCCCTCGCTGCGCTCGGACGCTTTTCCTGGTGTCGGGCTTAGCCCGACGCGGGGCTTCTCACGTGCCGCACATTCTCGCCTGGGTTCCTTTACGGGAAGCCTCCACGATCGAAGGCCCGTCGCCCTGCGGGTGCCTGTGGCCGGGATTCGTGTGTGCCGTGGCCGCTCGCCGTACGACGGGCAGGCCATTGTGTCGCTTGGCGGGTTTTCGCCGTTACTTGCTCCGCGGCTCTGGAAGCCCTCTACGTGACTACGGTCCGTTATAGATTCAAGCGGAAGGTGACGATGCCGCTGGCCCGGGGAGACTGGCGATGTGACCTCGTTGCAGGCGAGCAGTGGAGGTCTCCCCATGGGAGCCCGAGGGGGCTCCCACACTGTGCAAGAAGGCTCGTATTGGAGAAGATGCGTGAACTCGAAGAGGAAGATCCCACCATTCCCTGAACTGATCGCGGGCGCGATACGCAGCGCAATTCACCTGGAGATGCGTGACGCCTACTCCCCGGACAACCCCAACTTCCGCAGGTGGCTGGAGACAGGGAGCCTCGATCACATCGACTTCACCAAATGGCGTGACACCATCGGCGACGCCATAGCGCGCGGTGTCGAGTTTCGCAGGGCGCGGATCGTTTCGGAGCCGCTCGCCGACTACATCAGATATGAACACGCCCTAACACAGGAGTACAACGTCGCGGCCGGTGAGCGAGTGAGGTGGCTCCCTCGGCGTCAGGCGTCCGATCTGGCGCTGCCGGGCAATGACTTCTGGGTGTTCGACGACCGGCTCATCAGGTTTCACCACTTCGCCGGTGACGGCTCGATCCTGGACGACGAGCTGTGTGACGAACCCTCGGTGATCAAGCTCTGCATCTCCGCCTTCGATGCAGTCTGGGAGCGGGCCATCGACCATGCGGACTATGGCCCCGCTTGATCGTAACCGGCCCGGAGCGCTCCTCGCTCGCCAAGGGGCCCATTCCTCGAAGTCCTGTATTGCTCGCAGCCATCGCCAACTATGCCCCATTGACTTGGACGACGCACTGTGGGCTAGAGAAGAGATCAAGGAGCGGTGTACCTGGGCCGAACCCGCTCCCACCACCTCACCGCGGCTGCCACCGCTGCCGCTTGACCTACAGCTCTTTCTCCAGACTGCCAAGGAAAGGTCCGTGCTGCTCACTCCTGCTGAATCCATTGGCCCCCTTTTATGATCGCGCCAGCGGGGCGAGGCCCCCACCTTTGGTAGGGAAGGGGGCCTGTCGGGATGCCGGCTAGGGGGTTTGGCCGTTTTTGATGCCGGTGAGGAAGGTCCGCCACTCGTCGGGGGTGAATCGGAGCGTGGGGCCGGTGGGATTCTTGCTGTCCCTTACTCCGACGACTCCGGAGATATTACCGGCAATCTCGACGCAGTTGCCGCCACCATCCGCAGAGTAGCTGCTCTTCTTCCAAGTGGCCGAGGAAAGGTCGGCGCTGCTCAAATCTGCTGCATCCATTGGTCCCGCGCTTTCGTGATCAAGTCTACGGTCTCATCGGGACGGAGTACCTCGGTCCGTATCCTGTCATATCGACGCCAGATCAGGCGCACCAGCTCTGGCTCTGTGGATACCTCGCCATGTCCGGCCGATTCTATGGATACGGCGGTGGGCTGGCTACTGGATTCCGCGATGATGAACCCACCGGCCAGACCGGCATAGGTGTGTGCGCTCAAGGGCACGACCTGCACCCTCACCCATGGCTTGGCCATCACCTCCAGCAGGTGATCAAGCTGATCGACCATGAGCTGTGGCGTGCCGACCTGGCGGTACAATACCCCTCGTCCAGGAACACCCAGAGTTCTGGCGGCTTCGCGCGCTCTAGGGCGCCCCTACGACCCATTCGGGCACGGACTCGGTCTTCGATTTCGTGCGCGGCTGACTCGCCGCCCGCGATGAGGGCGCGGGCGTATGCCTCCGTCTGTAGGAGGCCCGGAATGACCAGAGGGTCCCAGGTCCGCAGGACCTCGGCTTCGGGCTCGATCTCGTCCTTCCACTTCGCGTACCACAGCGGACCTGTCGGGGCCTCGTTGGTGAGGCGCCAGAGTCGAACAAAATACCCATCGAGCCCAAAGACCTCATCACACCTCTCGGCGAACACTTTTTGCGGGTTTCGGGTACCTCGTTCGATATGACCGATCAGCGAATGCCCATACCCTAGATGGGCCGCGAGGCTCCGCTGGGTCCAGCCCTTTTCTTCGCGACGGCGGCGCAGCTCGGCGCCGAAGCGGGACTTCGGGGAGTGCGTTTCCTTGGCCATGGGGGCTCCATTTCCCTGGCGACCGACAGGCTGGTGACGACATCAGACTTCTGGTGACACGACGAGTGGCCAACAATCACCAAATTGTCGCGCGGCTCCACCGGACAGGAACGTCCGACGTCGGGCACATTAGCACCACCCGATGGACGTTATAAATGACGGATACAATCATGACGCCAGCAGGCCACTCGCCGACAGATATACGACAACCGATAAATAGGACAATTCTTGACTGGGAGCCGAGAGCTGGAGGCTGTGCAATGGCTTTGATGGTTCAGGTCGCCAGGCTCGGTACCGGAACGTGGCTGCGTATATGGGACGACTGCGACGAAACCAGCAACGGCATTCATATGTCCCGCAGGGCGTTCAGCAGATGGCTCACAGCGGTGAAAGGCGGCACGGCCACGCCGGAGCGGTACGAAGATCTGCTGAGGCTGAACATCGGTGACCTGATAGCGGGCCCACGTTCCTACATCGTCACCACAGGAGATTCCTGGAGCCGCTTCGTGCTGGAGGCGAGGCGGGGCGCGTACGACGAATTCCGAGCGCAGATGTGACCGGCCGCCATGGCATCCGGTGACGGGGAGACCGCGGGGGTAAGGGGGCGGTTGGAGGGTGTCCCTCATTTTCCTGAAGCGGACCGAACGGACGTAGTGGACACTAACCAGCTGGGCAGCTTATAGCCATGTACATTTAGCTGGTGCATCCTCAGGAGAAGCGATGACACATCACGGTGGGCGCGCTCGCTACGATCTTCGATTCGCATCTCGCCCGCGCGCCCTGATAATCCAGCCGACCACTTTGTGCAATCTGGACTGCGGGTACTGCTACCTGCCTCATCGTCGTCTCAGAAACGAGATGCCGGTGGAGGTGTCCAGAGCTATCGCCATATCAGTGGAAATGATGGCTGAAATGGAACATCCCCTGGAGATCGTTTGGCATGGAGGAGAGCCGCTTGTGCTCGGGGTCCGGAAGTTCACCGCCTTGCTGGAGCCCTTCGAGGAGCTGCGCCGCGCCGGATTCGTCAGCCACTGTGTCCAGACCAACGCCACTTTGATCAACGCCCAATGGTGCGACCTCATCGTTGCCTACGGCATTCATGTAGGCGTCAGCATCGACGGCCCCGCAGAGCTGAATTCTGACCGCGCGGACATCGCGCAGCGGCCGGCCTTCGACCGAATCACCCAAGGCATCGCCCTCCTGCGGGAACGTCGCATCCCCTTCTCGGCGATCTCGGTGGTGGGCCCGCAGGCGCCTGCTCCGCGAGGGCTGTGAGGCTCACTGGGACCAGCACCTCCTCGATCCGATCCCCACTGTGGCCTGGAATGGGGACGTGGTGCTGCTCAGCCCGGAACTGGCCGGTATCACCGCCCCGGCCTACGATGACTTCCTGGCGGGCAACGTGCTGCGGCAGTCCATCCCCGTGATCTTGGCACATGCCCATCGCCTTCGTTATGTTCAGGAGTTCCTGGACGGCCTGGATGGCTGCGAAACCACGTGCGACCTCTTCTCCTGGTGTCGCGGCGCCCAGGCGGGCAACCGGTACTTCGAGCACGGACGCTTCGACCGGACTGAGACCAACTACTGCCGCGTCTCCCGGCAAGCCCTGGTAACGGCACTGGCCGACATGGCCACACGAGAGGAAAACGGGTGACGATTCTAGAGCGACTTGCCGCTTCGCGGGCGCCGGTCATGATGGAGTTGACCTCCAGCGGCCCTCCTCCAATCGATGGATTCGACAATCAGCCTAGTTGGGACAACTGGAAGAAGAGCCCCGGACCCTTTGATAACCGTCCGAGCTGGGACAACTGGAATAAAAAGTAGGTTTTAGTGACTGGTGCCGTTGCGGGGCGCTGTGGCACCGACGGCTGGAGCCGTAATGGAGACTGAGCGATGGAATGCAGCACGATTCGTGGTGTGCAGGTTCTGCTTCCCGCCGTGGAGGAGGAATTTCTCACAGCCACGAACTCGCTGGATGTAGGCAACGAGGGAAAGCTGGCCGAATTCGTCTATGCCGGGTCGGACCTGCGCCAGCTTTCGCTGAACGATATAGCCCTTTCGACCGGGCGCGTCGCCGACCTCCGGGTACAGCGTGTGGTTTTCCATGGCCTGCGGGTGTCCTCGGTGGAGTTCGTGGACTGCGAGCTGTCCGAGCTGCGCTGGAGTGATAGCAAGCTCTCTCGCGTGAAGTTCACCAACTGCAAGCTTCTCGGGGCCGCGTTCGACGACGTCACTCTCGACGACGTGATGTTCGAGCGGTGTCGGCTGGACTATGCCGGCTTCGCCAGTAGCCCGGCCGTCAACCGCTATCGTGGTGCAGGGGGGCTGATCTTCACGGGGTGCTCGCTACAGGAGGCGGCCTTCACTGGAGTAGACCTCAGCAGGGCCCTGTTCGACGAGTGTGAACTGCGGCGAACCGAATTCGTCGGCGGCCATCTCCGTGGGTGCGATCTACGAGGCCAGGACCTGTCCGCCATCCGCGGCGTCGGCTCCCTCAAGGGGGTGACGATCGAGCGGTCGCAGGTCCATCAACTCGGTGAGGCGCTGGCCGCAGAGCTGGACGTCACCTACGGCGAGGATGCCTAGCGGTTCGATCGAACGGGGGAACAACGTGGGCATCCGCTTGATCTTCGATTCCTTCGCCGACTTGATCGGACGATGCGAGATCGCCACGGTCCGCCAGGCCGGCGCAAAGGAGGATTACGACGAAGGTGCGGTAGTCCCGGTGGACGACTGGCAGCCTTTGACCAGGGAGGAGGCC
Source organism: Spongiactinospora rosea (assembly GCF_003315795.1). Taxonomy (GTDB): domain Bacteria; phylum Actinomycetota; class Actinomycetes; order Streptosporangiales; family Streptosporangiaceae; genus Spongiactinospora; species Spongiactinospora rosea. The sequence continues at coordinate 74,362 of NZ_QMEY01000032.1, read as the reverse complement.
GATCGGTTTCAAGCGTCGGACGCGACGGAGACCGGCCGCCTTGTCGAACTGGTGCGATGCGAGTTGCCGTTGTTCGGCGCTGGCGAGCACAGCCGGCGGGACGCGGCGGCCGAGCTCGATCCGCTCGACGGCCGCTGGCCGACCGAACTCCTCGGGTGTGTGGTGAACCGTGGAGGTCTCACGACCACCACCAGGGACCACTCGATCGACCAGCGCATCGGGCTGCACGTGGACAACTTCGATCGGCGACCGCAGGCCGCCCGGCACCGTTCCCGCCGCCGGCTGGGCCTCAACCTTGGTCCAGGGCCAAGGTATCTACTCCTCGGCGATCGGGACATTCAGGAGATATGTCAGGAGCTGTATGGGGTGGCCGCAGTTGAGAACTGGCCGCACACCGATGACGTACGCCGCTATGTCGCGGAGGGACGGCCACTGCGCTGCCTGCGCATCCGGCTTGAGCAGGGAGACGGATATCTCGCACCGACCGAGTTGCTGCCCCATGACGGATCCACCTTGGGTACGGACGTGCCCTCTACAGCGGCCTTCTGGCTGGGGCTCGAACAGCCGGAACCTCCTCGCCCGTAATCCCGCACCGGGGTCGTCTGGAATCCGGTTCACCGGCAATGATGGCCGGTGAATCCTGATGGCCGGTATCGGCGACGGTGAGAAGGTCCTGGAGATCGGCATTGGGAGGCGACGAGGTGGCGGCATGTGCCGGGCCGTACACCCCAGTTCCTGTGGTTGTGGCAGGTACGTGACACCGGTTCCCAGGCGATCACCCGGCAGGCGGGGAACGGGTGGACGGTACGTCGGCACGGTCCGTTGCGGCTGCGGGAAGCCGTCGAAGACGCTGCGGGGGTGTGGTCGTGCGCGGACCCGGATGGGCGCGAGTCGGTGGCTACCGGCCTGATGGGGCGGGCTCGCTGCCGATATAGGGGTACTGATGACCGGGAACAAGGGGGTGGGGCGGCGATCGGGCCCGATCGCCGCCCCTGTTATCGCCGGTGGGTCAGACGATTCTGATGGCGGTTATGTTGACGCCGCCCGGGTGGTTCGGGAAGTGGAACGTCGTCCACTTGTTGATCGGCTGGGCGGGCTGCCACCTTCCGTCCCCGAACCACTGGACGCGGTTGTTGCCCGTGTGAATCTTGTCCAGCCACGCGCCGCCGCGGATGCCGGCCTCACCGCGATTGGCGTAGCACCAGTCCTCGGCGCCGCCGCCGGAGAAGTGGAGCTCGACCCACGTGAAGTCGCTGCGGCCGCAGTCGACCCTGTTGATCGCGAACGCGGCCGGCGCGGTGACGGTGAGCGAGGCGGTCATGGCGACGGATGCCAGTGTCGCCAGAATCGCGTTCTTGGCCATTCGTTTCACGGAAATTCACCTTTCCGAGGGATGGGGTTCATGAATTGCAGAAATTCGCTGCCCTGACGAGCTCGGCAGGATTCTCAGGGAGCTTGTGCTGTCGTTTTAAGTGATTTTCCAGACGCATTTATCCTCATCGTATGAATGGCCATCTGACAGCCCAATAGGTATCCACTTTCTGGTCATTCGTGGGTGGTGGTGGAGCCGGCTCGCCCGAGCCGTTGGCCGGGTCGCCGTGGCGGGCCGCCGGGGCCGGGGTGGCGTCGTTCGGCCGAGTCCTTGCGCCGGGCGGTGGCGGGCGCCGGCGGGTGGCGGCGGTCGGCGTGGGAAGGGGCCGTCCGATGTCCCTTACCGGCCAGGCTTCGGGCGAGGGTGGGTAAGTCTGGACAAAGCGGCTTCTCCACATTACGGAAGAATCACGGTAACCTCACAGACGCGTGGCTCAATTCGAGGGGGAGGGCTGGCGGGTGCGCGTCGTGGTCACCGATGCCGAGGTCACCTTGGCCGATGTGCTCTCGCTGCGGCTCGCCGTGGATCGCCCGCTCGGGCAGGAGGCGGAGCTGGTGCTGCGCCGCCGGGGCAGTGGTGAGGAGCGGCGGGTGCCGCTCGGAGCGTGGAGCCCGGAGGTGCGGGACGCGGCGCTGGCCGTGTCGCTGGCCGCGTTGCGGCTCGAACCCGGCAGGTGGGACGCCTATCTCGGGCGGGGCGCGCAGCGGGTACGGCTGAAGAGCACCGATCCCGGCTTCTCGCTCGATCACCTCGACGCCTACGCGCTCGCCAGGCGGACCATCGCCTACCGGGCCTACCGCACCCTCAACGGCAATCTGGCGCTGAAGATATCCGAGGCGCGGCCGGTGGCGGAGGTGCGGGCGGTGTGGTTCCGGGAGGGCCGGTTCGAGGTGACCGGGCTGCTCGCGTACACCGGCCTTTCCGACGACGACTCGCGCCACGAGGCCCGTCTCGCGCTGCACCAGGACACACCTGCCACCGTGCTCACCGCCGCCGCGACGGTCCAGGGCGTACGGTTCCACGCGGCCCTGTCGCTGTGCGACGTCGTCGAGGCGACCAACGCCGCCACCGGCGAGTGGCAGCCCTCCTTAGAGGTGGAGGGCGTGCCCGGCCCGCTGCGCCTGGCGGCGATGCTCGACGACGTGGACGGCAAACGCCGCCGCCTGCACTACCCGGCCGCGACCGTGGACGGTGTGCCCGTCCGGCCGGCCTTCACCGCCGACGACGAGCTGCGCCTGGAGGTCGGCGTTTGAGGATCTGCGTGGTGCTGCCGTCGGTGTACGGGATGCGCGGTGACGTGCGGTCCGTCGTCAATCTCGCGGCCGAGCTGGCCGAGCGCCACGAGGTGGAGATCCTCAGCGTCAAACGGCACCGGGACAAGCCGTTCTTCCCGGTCGATTCGCGGGTGGAGCTGCGCTGGCTGGTCGATGTGCGGCCGGGCGTACGCCACCTGCTCCCGCGCGGTGAGATGCGCGCCGAGGTCGCGCTGTGGCGCAGGCTGCGCGTGCTGCGCGCGGACGTACTGATCACCACCAGGCCCGCGCTCGCCGTGCAGGCCGCCAGGCACGCGCCGCGCGAGGTGCTGAAGCTGGCCAGGGAGTGGGGCAGGCCGCCGAGCCCGGCTCCGGTCAAACGGTTCTACCCGCGGCTGGACGGCGTGGTGACGGCCACCGAGACCGCCGCCGAGGAGTGGACCCGGCTGCTGGACAATGCCCCTGGAACCGCTATACGGCTGGTGCCCGACGCGCTGCCCGCGGCCCCATGGCCGCGTTCGCGGATGGACAACCGGATCGTGGCCGCCGGCGGGCGCTGGGTGCCGGTCAAGGGCTATGACCGGCTGCTGCGCGCGTTCGCCACCGTGGCCGACAAGCGCCCGGACTGGCGATTGCGCCTGTACGGCGGCGGGCCGGAGGAGAAGCGGCTGCGAGCCCTGGTCGCCACCCTGGGCCTGCACAACCACGTCTACTTCATGGGGACCACGCCGGACCTCACCGGGGAGTTCGCCAAGGCGTCCATCGTGGCGGTCACCTCGCAGGCCGAGGCGCTGGGCATGACGGTGATGGAGGCGCTGGGCTGCGGGGTGCCGGTGGTGGGGTTCGATAGCCCGCGCGGGCCGGGGCAGTTCGTCACGCCGGGCCGCAACGGGCTGCTGGTGCCGGAGGGCGAGGGCGACGTGGAGGCGTACGCGGCGGCCCTGCTCTCCCTCATCGACGACGAGCGGCGGCGCCGGGCCCTCGGCGCGGGCGCGCTGGCGAGCGCCGCCGGGTACGCCGCTCCCGCTGTGGCGGAACAGTGGGAGGAGCTGTTCACTACCCTGCGGTGATACCGCTAACCGGTAGCTTGGGTACATGCATGGGTACAGCGGGGACAAGCAGGCGTATCTCACCCGGCTGCGGCGTATCGAGGGGCAGATCCGGGGCCTGCAGCGGATGGTCGAGGAAGACTCTTACTGCATCGACGTGCTCACCCAGGTCTCCGCGGCCACCCGGGCCCTCCAGGCGGTCGCCCTGGGCCTGCTGGAAGACCACATCGGCCACTGCGTGGCGGACGCGATCAGCTCCGGCGGCCCGGAGGCGTCGGAGAAGGTCAAGGAGGCCTCCGCGGCGATAGCCCGCCTGGTCAAGTCGTGAGCCCAGCCCTCCAAGTCGTGAGCCCAGCCCTCCAAGTCGTGAGCCCAGACCCCCAAGCCATGAGCCTGGACCCCAAGTGATGAGCCTGGACACCACATCGTGAGCCCAGATCATGAAAAGAGCTCAGAAACGGGACTAGTCCGGCCCCCGGCACGAGGCTAGTCCGTACACCGGCCCGAAAAATACGTAGTCCCGGCCCTGGACAAGGCCGGGACTAGGCAGTTGTGATGGTCTCAGTGACTCGTCAGTGGCTCGCCGGAGTCCGCAATCCGAGCGCGTTGTCGAGCTCTTCCAAGGTCAGCCGTCGCTCCGTGATGGCGACGGCGGTGAGCACCTCGGCGTAGAGCGCGATTTCGTCCAACGCGACACGGTCGTGGACCCGCAGGTCCATGTCGTCGTGCCCCACCGCGTCGTCCTTCCTTCCGCAGCCCACACCCATCACGAGGTTACGACTGGGGGCCTTTCGGCGACATGGCCCATCGGGACCATTCCTTCCGGCTGGTCCCGATCCAGGTATGGATCTTTTCCGGTTCGGAGATCACAATTCGATGAATCTTCAGACCGGAGGGTATTGGGAGGGTATAGGGAAGGTAAGGCGGAAATTACCCACCTATTGGTTTAAGCCGGATTCATTGGCGAAGATCAAGTGATGCGTGAGTCGCCGGGCCGTCGCCGCCGCCGTCGCGAACCCGCTCGCGGGGGCCTCCACCCCGGCCAGGGAGCACCAGGCGAGGCCCGTGGCGTAGGCGGTGCCGAGCAGGGCCGCCGCGCTGCCGATGTCCGGCGGGCGCAGTGAGGGCGGCAGCTCGCCGTCGTCCGGCCACTGGCCGCGCAGCGTGTGCCGGGGGTCGGCGAGCACGGTGTGGACGACGTGCCGCATCTCCGGGTCCAGCCACGGATAGACCTTGGCGGCCGACTGGGGGGACAGCGCGGCGAGGTCGGCGGCCAGCAGTGCCGCCGCGGTGACCCGCGGGTCGTGCCGCCGCTTGGCGATGTAGCCGAGGGACTGCACCAGGTCGTACATCGAGTGCCTGAAGTATTCGCCGGGCGAGGTCTCGCAGACCACCGCGCGGGTCAGCAGCGGGGGGCAGCGGTCCAGCCACGCCTGTCGTACGGCCTCGTCGCCCTGGTGGGCGGCGGCGTGGTCGAGGTCGCGGCGGCGCAGCGCGGGCTGGAGCATGGCGAGCAGCGCCGCGGCGCGCGGCCGGAAGCGGTCGTCGGCGAGCACGGCGTCGGCGGTGTTGGCCATCACCGCCGCGAGCCGCAGCCCGGCCTTGGGCTCCCCGGCTCTGATCCGCTCGGCGTACAGGCCGGCCAGGTCGAGCAGGGAGACCCGGCTCACCCACCGGACGAACTCGTCGCCCGGCAGCGCCCGCCCCAGGAACTCGCCGAACATCGACAGCAGCACCTCGTTGCCGTCGAACGCCGGGGCGTAGGCCGTCCACATCAGCGTGCCCCACACCGCGGCGACGGTGCTGGCGACGTCACCGGCGAAGAGCCTGCTGAGCGGTTCGGTGGTGAGCGGGAAGTCCTCGTGCCTGGCCCTGCGGGACAGGACCAGCACACGGACCTTCTCCACGATGTCGGTGGGCACGTCGGGGCCGATGAAGCCCTGAGTCGAACCCTCCTCGTAGGAGAAGTCGGGTCCGCGCGGCACGAGGTCCGCGGCCAGCGGAGAGGTGTGCCGCACGACGTGGGCGGAGGAGCGCAGCGTCTGGTCCAGCGGGGGCGCGGACAGGTGCCAGCGCCCATCGACCGGATCTTGGCGGTACCAGCGCGCGTGCGTGCCGAACAGCCATCTCCCGCCGTCCGCGGTGACCAGCATGCGCGCGGCGACGGCCTGCGCCTTGGCCTGCGCCGGCAACCCCGGCCAGCGCGGATCGTCGACCATGGCGCGTACGTCGCCCTCGATGGTCGAGAATCCATCCCACTGTCGCACGGCGGCCATGTTAGACGTCTCGCGGGGCGTCGATCATACGCGCCGCGCTGCGCGGTGCAGGTCGGCCTTGGCCATGTACCCCTCGGGCGTCTTGGCGAACGAGGCCCGGTCGGCGTCGGTCAGCTCACGGATCACCTTGGCCGGTGTACCGGCCACCAGCACACCGGCCGGTACGGTACGCCCTGGCGGCACCACCGCCCCGGCCGCGACCAGCGTGCCCGCGCCCACCCGGGCCCCGCCGAGCACGATCGCGCCGATCCCGATGAGCGCGCCCGTCTCGACGTACGCCCCGTGGACCATGGCCCGGTGCCCGAGGCTCACCCGCGGCTCCAGGATCGCCGGCTCCCCAGGGTCGGAGTGCAGGCAGCAAAGGTCCTGGATGTTGCACTCCTCCGCCACCTCGATCCGCTCATCGTCACCGCGGAGCACGGAGCCGTACCAGACGTTGGCCGCGCGGCCGAGCCGCACCCTGCCGACCACGACGGCTCCGGGAGCGACATACGCTTCTGGGTGGATGTCAGGAGTCGCGTCGGGAGGGAGGGCCGCGATGAAGGGGAGATCATTCGTCGCGTCGAAGGGGAGAGCCCCGATGAAGGGGGTAGTCCTGATGGAGGGGAGATCATTCATGGATTCATGGTAGTAAGTCGATATTTCCGCAGCAGGTGGAGCGTTCGGGTTGCGGACTCGGCCCGCAGGCAGGAAAGTCGTTTCCTGACGCCCTGGCCGTCCAGCCCGCCGTACCATCGGCCTGAGCCGTCGTCCTTCCTCATCTCGTAGACCCCCAGGGCAATGCCATGACAAACCAGCACGAAAGCATTCCAGACCTGATGCAGGACGACTCCTTCGAGGTCGTCATGCGCGGCTACAGCCGCCGTCAGGTCCACGACTATATGGTCCGCACGCGGAACCAGATCCGCGATCTGGAGGAGCGGCTGGCGCGGGCGATCGAGCAGGCGGAGCAGGGCCGCATCGAGCTGGCGGAGGCCCGCAGGCGGATGGTCGAGGGGCCGCAGAGCTACGAAGACCTCAGCCCCCGGCTCGCGCAGATCCTCAAGCTGGGCGAGGAGGAGGCCGCGGCCAAGAAGCAGGACGCCGAGGCCGAGGCGGGAAGGGTGCGCGAGGAGGCCGCCACCGAGTCCGAGCGGCTGATGACCACCGCTCGGGAGCAGTCCGAGAGCATCCTGTCGGCGGCCCAGGCCGAGGCGGAGCGCCGGGTCACCGAGGCCACCGCCGCCTCCGAGCAGATGCTGGCCCAGTCCCAGGCGCAGGCCGAGGAGGCCGTGTCCACCGCCAGGGCGGAGGCCGACCAGACCGTGCGCGCGGCGCAGGCCGAGTCCGAGCGGCTGCTCACCGAGGCCAGGCAGGAGTCGGAGCAGACCATCGGCGGCGCTCGCGCCGAGGCCGAGGCCACGCTCGCCGCCGCCAGGGCGGAGTCGGAGGCCACCCTTGAGGCCGCCCGCGCCGACGCCCAGGCCGCGCTGGCCGCGGCCCAGCACCGCGCCGCGACGCTCGACGAGCAGACCGGGCGCAGGGTCGCCTACCTGACCGACACCCACGGCGAGGTGGTGCGCAGGCTCACCGAGATCGGCGCGGTGCTCGGCGACCTGTTGCACCAGGAGAACGCGGCCGGGGCGCTGGTGAACGAGGCTCAAGTACTCCCGCCTTCGGCGGTGCAGCAGTTCCCCACGCCTGAGATCGCGCCGGAGGCCGTCCCCGAGATCACCCCCGAGGTCACCCCCGACATGACCCAGGACGTCCGCAAGCTCACCGAGCCCCAGGACGCGCTGGAGCCCGCCCCCGACTTCGACGCCGAGGTCGTCCGCGTGGTCGTGGACGACGCCGAGGACGAGGCCCCCCGCCCGGGGGCCGAGGTGGAGCGGGACGACGACGCGGAGACCGGCCGCCCCGGAGCGCCGGAGCCCGGTGCGCACGATGTCGTCGAGGCCGACGGGATACCTGACGACGCGTACGCCCGTTCCCGGCACGACCGCGGCTGACCGGCGGCCGTCGTCCCGCTCAGGGTGCGCGGGCGATGGTGCAGTGGGTGGTGTGGGCTCGCCGCGCACTTTCGTGGTGCTGGTACTGCGTGGTCCGGGCCGCGGCTTCGTCGGCGCGGCCGGACCGAAGCGGAAACCCCCGCCCCCGATCGGGTCAGAGGCTTCCGCGCCTGTGGTGCCCGGCGCCGGAGCCGCGTGACGCAGACTCCGGCACCGGGCGGCTCGGACCCGTGGAGCGCCCCCCCTCGATCGGGTGCGTTCCACGGGGCTGGCTAGGGGTCCGGCCCCAGCGACTCGGCGCGCTCCCGCTGGTCGATGAGCTGTTCGCGCAGGTCGTCCGGGGTGTCGGCGTCAATGGTCATGGCGAGGCCGGCCTCGCGCTCCGGCAGGGAGAGCGGGTGGTGGCGGGTGGCCCACCACCGGCCCGCGTCGCTGCGCCAGATGGTCCAGTCGGGGTACTCCCGGGCGATTTCTGTGAGATGCCGGTCCAAGGACATCTGTCCACCCTTTCCCCAGGGCCCGGTTTGCGACCTTGCACTTACGAAGGTGCGCCACATCTCTAGAGAAATCAATGATCGTAGGGGTCAGGTCAACGTAGCCGCTTGACGTTTTGCCTTGACTTAGGCGTCGAAGTCGTACTGAAGTACATAAGACGCGGCGTCTAACGTCATGAGGTTGACCTCCACCGCGGTCCCTCCCGCCGTGTAGGCCGTGCGGCAGACGACGACCACGGGCGTGCCCGCGGGCAGTTGCAGCGCGGTCACCTCCTCCGGCTGCGGCATCCGCGCCTGGACCTCCTCGGTGAAGTGCGCGGGGGCCTGGCCGAGGTCGCCGAGCCTGGCGTAGACGCCGCCGGGGCCGGTGTCGGGGAGCGTGATGGGTGTGCCCTCCACCAGGTCGGCGGGGAAATAGGAGGTCGCGAGCTGTACCGGCCGCTCGTCCACCGAGTAGCGCCGCCTGCGCACCCAGACCTCCGAGGCGGCCAGGATCGCCGCCACGTCGTCGGGCGCGGGCTCCCTGGCCACGCGCAGCCCGTCGACCGTGTACGGCCGCCCGCGCGTGTCGGAGTCCCAGATCGCCCGCCCCTGGCCCCACTGGTCGCGCGCCAGACGCCGGGAGCCGTGCCGCCTGATCGGCTTGAACCTGCGCACATAGACTCCGGACCCTCGCTTGGGCACGGCCAGACCCTCGTTGATGAGCACGGAGAGCGCCTGCCTGGCGGTCGCACGGGCGATGCCGTACTCGGCCATCAGCGCGTTCTCGCCCGGCAACCGGTCGCCGTCCCGCAGTTCACCGGACAAGATCGCGGCGCGGAGCCCGTCGGCTATGCGCCGATAGATCGGGGGCTCGTTGGACACCGGGGATTCCGACACGTTTGATCACCCTCTGTCACCAACTGCTTTGGCTCTCCAGAGAACTTGCCCCGTCTTGTCCACGATCGCACAGATACGCAGGTTGGTCCCGAGTTGATTTTGAGTGAATCGTGCCTATGTGGTGATCTACGGGGGTTTTCTCGGTCCGTTACCGTGGAACGGTCCTGGCCGGTAATGATCGTGCCCATCACCGACGGATGGCAATCGCGTAAAGAGAGACCCCACGGGTGCGCGACCTGACCTGCGTGAATGGAGTGTCAGGTAACGGGAAGGTGGCGGGAAAGGAAGGTCGTTGCGGCCTCCCAGGCGCGCGGCGCGTACTCCGGATCGTGGAAGCGCGGGGCCAGATGGTTGTGGAAGGCGTGTCCGGCCTTCTCGTAGACGCGTACCTCGACACCGGGCCGCCCGGCCGCCGCCTCCTCGACCTTGGCCACCTTGTCCCTGGGGATGTACGGGTCCGAGCCGCCGAACACGCACAGCAGCGGCGCCCGCACCGAGTCCATCAGATCCGTGGCGTCGGGGATGGCCGACCCGTAGAACGCCACCACGGCGTCGGGCAGGCCCCGCGCGCCGAGCATGTAGCCGATCGACCCGCCCAGGCAGATCCCGAACGTCCCGGCCCGCCCGGCGACCTCCGGCAGGCCGCGCAGGTGGCCGAGGGCGGCGGCGCTGTCCTCCACGCCGCGCTCGAAGTCGAAGCGCGAGGCCAGGTCGAGGGAGGCCGCCAGGCCCGCGTCGTCGTGGGCGCCCTCCCAGTGCTCGTGCAGCCGCCAGAACAGCTCGGGCGCGCCCACGACGTAGCCCAGCGCGGCGAGGTCTTCGCCGACCTTCCTGATGTAGGGCCCGACGCCCCAGACCTCCTGGATCAGCAGAATCCCCGGCCCGCGTCCGGACGCCGGCAGCCACACCGGCATGTCGAAGGCCCCGTCCGATACCGTCACCCGTTCTGTACGTGTCGTCACGATCACCCAGGATGTCACGCGACACATAGATCGCCAACAGCGCGCGCGCTGGCGTCCGGGGCCGCCGGGAGAGACGATGCGAAGGGAGGGAGGAGGCGGTGATGTCATACCAGAACGGTCATTTCATCGGCGGTGAGTGGATCGCGGAGGGCGCCACCTTCGCCAACCACGACCCGGTGACCGGGGCCGAGATCGGCCGGATCCACGAGGCCGGACGCGAGACCGTGGACCGGGCCGTGACGGCCGCCAGGCGCGCGCAGCCGGGCTGGGCCGCGCTGCCGGTGGCCGAGCGCGCGGCGTGGCTGCGGCGGCTCGCGGACGGCATGGAGGCGCGGTTCGACGACCTGGTGGCCGCCGAGGTCGCCGACACCGGTAAGGACGCCGTGCAGGCCCGCACGCTGGACATCCCACGCGGAGCCGCCAACTTCAGGGTGTTCGCCGACATAGCCGCCCAGCGTCCGGACAACGCGTACCACCTGCCCGGTACGCTGAGCTACACCATCCGCCGTCCGCTCGGAGTGGTGGCGGTGATCGTCCCGTGGAACCTGCCGTTCCTGCTGACCACCTGGAAGGCCGGGGCGGCGCTGGTGGCGGGCAACACGATCGTGATCAAGCCGTCCGAGCTGACGCCGGGGTCGGCCGCCGTGCTGGCGGACATCGCGGCCCAGGTGGGGCTGCCCGCCGGCGTGCTCAACGTGGTCAACGGGCCGGGCGCGGGGTCGGCGGGGGAGTTCCTGGCCGGGCACCCGGGGGTGGACGGCGTGACGTTCACCGGCGAGAGCCGTACCGGGTCGGCGATCATGCGGACCGTCGCCGACGGCGTCAAGCCGATCTCGTTCGAGCTGGGCGGCAAGAACGCCGGGCTGATCTTCGCGGATGCCCGCCTGGACGCGGCCGTGGAGGGCTCGGTGCGCTCGGTGTTCACCAACGGCGGCCAGGTCTGCCTGTGCACCGAACGGCTGTACGTCGAGCGGCCGATCTACGAGGAGTTCGCCAGGCGGCTGGCCAAACGCGCCGAGGAGCTGTCCCGCGAGCGCGAGCCGATGCCGATGATCTCGGCCGGTCACCGCGAGAAGGTGCTCTCGTACTACCGGCTGGCGGCGTCCGAGGGCGCGGAGGTATTGGCCGGGGGCGGCGTCCCGCCCTGGGCGGAGAGCGGCTACCACGTCGAGCCGACCGTTCTCACCGGCCTGCCGCAGGGTTCGCGGGTGAACCAGGAGGAGATCTTCGGGCCCGTGTGCCACATCGCGCCGTTCGACACCGAGGCCGAGGCGGTCGCGCTGGCCAACGACAGCCGGTACGGCCTGGCGGCCACGGTGTGGACGCGCGACCTGTCCCGGGCGCATCGGGTGGCCGCCGCCGTCCAGGCCGGGCTGGTGTGGGTCAACACCTGGTTCCTGCGCGACCTGCGCACGCCGTTCGGCGGGCTGCGGCTGTCCGGGATCGGCCGCGAGGGCGGCGTCCACTCGCTGGACTTCTACTCCGAGCCCTCCACGGTGACGATCAAGCTGGAGGACGCCTGAACCTGGTTGATATGTCCGGCTTTGCCGGATAAAACGAGACTTACCGCACGTCTGCAGCGGAGGACGCCCATGATCCCACCCATCGACTTCACGAAGTGGATCGACGAGCACGCCCACCTGCTCAAACCGCCGGTCGGCAACAAGGTGATCTTCGAGGGCGCGGACGACCTGGTGGTCATGGTCGTCGGCGGCCCCAACGCCCGCACCGACTACCACGTGGACCCGTACGAGGAGCTGTTCTACCAGGTCCGCGGCAACATGCACGTCAACGTCATCACGCCGGAGGGCCCCGACACCGTCCACATCCGCGAAGGCCAGATGTGGCTGCTGCCGCGCAACCTGCCGCACTCGCCGCAGCGCCCCGAGCCCGGTTCGATCGGCTTCCTGGTGGAGAAGGTCCGGCCGGAGGGCACGCTGGAGCGCTTCCAGTGGTACTGCCAGGAGTGCGGCAACCTGGTCCACGAGGTGGAGCTGCAGGTACGCGACATCGTGGTCGACCTGCCGCCGGTCTTCGAGGCGTTCTACGCCGACGAGAAGGCCCGCACCTGCGACGCCTGCGGGGCCCACCACCCCGGCAAGGGCTGACGGGTGACCCACGCACCGGAGGAACACGCATGACCCTGTCCCGCGACGAATGCCAGGCCCTGGACGCCACAGACCCGCTCGCCGGTTTCCGCGCCGAGTTCACCCTGCCCGACGACCGGATCTACCTGGCGGGCAACTCGCTCGGCGCGCCGCCCAAGAGCGCCGCGGCCCGGGTCGCCCGGGCGGTGGAGCGGGAGTGGGGCGGTGAGCTGGTCGGCGGCTGGAACACCGCCGGCTGGTTTGCCCAGCCGCTGGCCATGGGCGACCGGATCGCGCCGCTGATCGGCGCGGGGCCGGGCCAGGTGGTGGCCGGCAACACCACCTCCATCGCGGTCTTCCAGGCGCTGGCCGCCGCGCTCAAGCTGCGCCCGGACCGCAGGGTGATCGTCGCCGACCTCGGGGAGTTCCCCACCGACCGGTACATCGCCGAGGGCCTGGCCGCCCTGCTGGACGGCTACGAGGTGCGCGACTGGCCCCACGTCGGCGACGACGTGGCCGTGGTGCTGCTGTCGGAGGTGGTCTACAGCACCGGCGAGCGCCGCGACGTCGCCGAGGTGACCGCGCGGGTCCAGGCGGCGGGCGCGCTGATGGTGTGGGACGTGTGCCACAGCGTCGGCGCGTTTCCGGTGGACGTCTCGGCCGCGGACTTCGCGGTCGGATGCACGTACAAGTACCTCAACGGCGGTCCGGGGTCCCCGGCCTTCCTGTACGTCAACCCGCGCCACCACGGCACCGCGCGCAACGCGCTCACCGGCTGGTACGCCCACGCCGAGCCGTTCGCCTTCGAGCCGTCCTTCCGCCCGGCCGAGGGCGTCCGCGGATTCGCGGTGAGCACCCCGCACGTACTGTCGTTCGCCGCGCTGGACGCCGCGCTGGAGATCTTCGAGCGGGCCGACCTCGCCGCGGTCCGCGCCAAGAGCCTCGCGCTGACGTCGCTGTTCATCGAGCTGGCCGAATCCGCTCACCCGGACCTACGGCTGGCCACCCCGCGCGAGCCCGCGCGGCGCGGCAGCCAGGTGTCCTTCCGCCATCCGCACGGCTACCCGGTCGTCCGCGCGCTGGCCGAACGCGGCGTGCAGGGCGACTTCCGCGCCCCGGACATCCTGCGGTTCGGGTTCGCGCCGCTGTACCTGCGGTACGTGGACGTCTACGACGCCGCGACCGCGCTGACCGAGGTCTTCGCGGCCGAACCGTGGCACGACGAGCGCTACACCCGCCGCCTCGCGGTCACCTGAACGACTACCACTCCAGCCCGGCCGACTGCGCGCCGCCGTTGAAGTCGCCGCCCTTGCCGGACAGCCGCCACCGCTGCCTGGCCTGGTAGGTCGCGCCGTCCGGCGGGTCCACCTTGAACCAGCCGCAGGTCTTGATCTGGCCGTCGTAGGTGAAGCGCATACCGTTGCAGATGTAGGGCCCGAGCATCGTGCCGACGCCCGGCCGCCACAGCTCGACGTGGGCGTCGGCGGTGACGCCCTTGGAGCCGCGTACCTGACCCATGACGGCCATGATGCCGTCCTTGACCCGGATGCACGGGCGCATCGCGATCCCGGCCTTGGCCACCACCAGCCAGGGCTCGCGGCAGCGCATCTCGTCGCGGCGCACGGGGCCCTCCTGGATGAAGGATGGCTTCGCGGGAGACGGGCTTGCCGTTTTCGTCGGCTTGGGGGAGGTCTCGCCCTTGGAGGGCTTGTCGGCGCGCTTGGTGGGCGGGGCGGTGACGTGGGAGTCGGAGGTGGCGGGGCGGCGGGCGGAGGAGGGGTCCTGCTTCTTGTCTGATTTGCCGGACTTATCGGTCTTCTCCGGCGTGGCGGTGGGGCTGAGTTCCACCACCTGCGGAGGCGCCAGGGAGACCTCCGGCGTGGGCGCGACCGTACGACCGGCCGCCACGGGCGTGGGGTGCGGATCGGCCGGGCCGCTCCCGGCGTTCGCGAACTGGACCGCGACCAGGGTCAGCGCCCCGGCCGCCACGACGCTGCTGACCGCGGCGATCACGCGCTTGCGTCGCCGCCGCGTGGGCGCGGCCTGCGCGGCCCGCTCGACCGGCACGGTCGTGAGCGCGAGCGGCGCGTCCCGATGCACCCGGGGCAGCGCCCCCGTCCCCTGTACGGCGGGCAGCACCGCGCGCAGCCGCTCCGCCAGCACCGGGACCGTGGGCCGCCGGGCGGGGTCCTTGGCCGTGGCGTCCTGGATGATCGACCAGATCTCGTCGCCCATCCCCGGCAGCCGCCTGGGGGTCATGTTGAACGCGCTGTGCAGCGCGCTCAGGTGGTTGCCGCCCGCGAACGGCGCCCGCCCGGCCAGCAGCTCGTAGAGGACCATGCCGAGCGCGTACACGTCGGCGGCCGGGGCGGCGCTGGCCCCCTCGATCGCCTCGGGGGCCATGTAGATCGGCGTGCCCACCACGGCGGTCGCCGCCGCCGCGGGGCCCTGGAGGATGCGCGCGACGCCGAAGTCGGTCAGCATCACGGAACGGCCGAGCAGGACGTTCGCCGGTTTGACGTCGCGGTGGACCACCCCGGCCGCGTGCGCGGCGGCCAGCGCCCCGGCCAGCTCGATGACGATCCCGACGGCCTCGGCGGGCGGCAGCGTGCCGCGCTCGCGCAGATAGCGGCCGAGGTCGGCGCCCTCGACGAGGTCCATCACGATCGCGACGCGCGACCCCTCGATCACGAAGTCGCGGATGGCGACGATGCCATGGTGGCGCAGCCGGAGCAGGACGCTGCGCTCTTGTACGAAACGCCCGACGATGTCCGGATCGTCGAGGAGGCGGCCGTGCAGCAGCTTGGCGGCGACGTGCTCACCGGTACGCCGGTCCACGGCACGCCAGACCGCGCCCATGGCCCCTTCGCCGATCTTGTCGAGCAGTTGGTAGCCGCTGCCGAGCGCGTCGTGCTGGTCTCCCGATGACATAGCGTGATCATGTTACCGCTGTTGAGGGTGATAAAGGAGCGTATTTGCGCTTAATGTGTTCATGAAGTGATGGATGCGCGCTCGGCCGTCAGCGGCAGCCGCAGCACCAGCCGCGCGCCCTGGCCGTTCACCGGGTCCTCGACGCGGAGCTGGCCGTCGTGGGCCGCGGCGATGTCCCTGGCGATGGACAGGCCCAGCCCGGTGCCGCCCCGATCCCGGCTGCGGGCGGTGTCCAGGCGGCTGAACCGCTTGAAGACCCGCTCGCGGTCCGCCGGGGCGATGCCGCCGCCGTCGTCGGTCACCACCAGCACGGCCGTGCCCTCACCGGCGGACACCGTGATCGACACCGCGCTGTTCGCGTGCCGCTCGGCGTTGGTCAGCAGGTTCGTCACCAGGGCCCTGAGCTGGAACGGGTCGCCCGGCACGGCCACGCCGAGCGCGATGTCGGTGGACACCGGCACCCGCGTGGGGGAGGCGGACAGCACCGCCCTGGTCAGCGCGGACAGGTCCACGGGCTCCCTGCGGGGACGGTGCCCGGCGTCCAGGAGGGACAGGGTGTGCAGGTCCTCCACGATGGCCTGGATGCGGTCGGCGTCCTTCAGTACGTCCTTGAGCGTCTGCCAGGGGTCGGTCTCTTCACGGTCGGCCAGCGCGAACTCGATGCGCGTGCGCAGCCCGGTCAGCGGTGTGCGCAGCTCGTGCGACGCGTCCGAGGCGAACCGCCGCTCGTACTCCACAGCGCGTTCCAGCCGGTCCAGGGTCCGGTTCACCGCCGCGGCCAGCCGGTCCACCTCGTCGCCGTCGCGGGGCCGGGGCGGCACGGGCATCCTGCGGCCGAGGTCGGCGGCGGTGGCCTCGCGCAGCGCCGTACCCATCCGTTCCACCCGCCGGGCCGTACGCCCGGCCGCGCGCCGCACGACCAGCCCCGCCACGACCAGCACCGTGACCCCCAGCACCGCGAGCCCGGTCGCCAGCGCCACACCCGGCGAGGGGGCCGCGCGTACCGCGAGGTAGGTGGCGGGCAGCGCCACGACCAGGAACAACCCGAGTCGGGGCAGCACCGTCCCCATGATCCGCGTGCGCACGGATCGCTCGCCGTGCGGCGCGTTGGCAGCCATGTTCTCCGCACTCATCCCCGAAACCTGACATCCGGCTATTTGCTCATGTATAGGCGATTTCACCTCACGAGAGGGCAAACCCGCGGCCTATAGCTGGGCCAGATCATCCGGGGCGCATCGAAGGCGGAACGCAGGGTAGTGGGAGGACAACGCAAGGAGGCGAACATGGCATCACTGGTAGACAAGGTCCGCCGCTACCTCAGCAGCCCGCAGGGCCGGCAGGCCGTGGAGAAGGCCAAGCGGATGGCCAACGACCCGCGCAATCGGCAGAAGGCCCGCGGCCTGCTGGACCGCTGGCGCCGCCGCGGCAGGTGAGCCCCCACTGACCCCTACACGAGCCCGCCGACGAACCCCTCGTCGCGAATCCCCTGGTAGAGCCCGGGGGCGAAGGCCCGCATGGCGCCCTCGATGATCGGGATGTAGGCGGGAGAGGACCCGAGCGGCAGCCGGTAGCCGTTCTTGACCCTGTGGAACTCCCACAGATGCTCCATCTCCGGATGCCGGCCCCGGAACGCGGGGTCGGCGGGATGGAGGTCCAGGCGGACCATGATCTTGCGCAGGACGTAGTCGCTGGGCTGGACCCTTGGCTGCTTGGACCGTGAGATGACGACGGCGGACAGATCGTGCCACGGGACGGCCCAGGGCTTGCCCTGCGGGTCGTCCCAGCGCACGCCGCCCATGTCGAAGACGAGCTTGCGCGGCCGGGTGAGCTTCCGCCAGGCGATCACTGGCAGTAGCCCGATCAGCAGGAACACCAGGCCGATGATGAACCCCGTGACGTAGGTCGCCTGCCCGCCGAGCACCTGGCCGGTGAACACCGACACGATGGCGATGAGCCCGACGACGCCGGAGACCGACCCACCGATCACGGCCTTGCGCCTCGCCCCCGCGGCCACGTCGATCACGACCGGCGGGTGGCCCATGGGCGGACGCCACCGCTGGTGGTGGGGGTGTGGAGCGTTCTGCTGAGGGGGTCGGTGATGAGGCGCGCCGTACGTCATAGCGGGCCAGGGTAGTGCCCGTCTGTCCGGCTGAACGCCCACTTCATCCGATCGCGAAGGATCACCCGGTAACGCCGACAAAATGGGCGAATGCGACAAAAGTCACTATATACCACTAACGACCGATTGATCCCCTAGGTCGGAAAATATTGACCACACGGCAACTCCGGGTGAAGCCGGAATTAAGCGGGAAAAGTGGTAATTCCCGTTGCGGTTAGTGACTCATTGACTTCAGAATGGCGCACAAGCATACTGGTGGGCGTCCACGAAAACCCGGCCGAATCCGCAAAGGATTCGCCCTGTACACCCTCGGTAGGGTAAAGCTCGATAGATTCGCCATGGGCCGTGCGCGTGTGCGCGCGTAGTCCGGTGGTCCTGAGTTTCCCCACATCAGACAGGCCGGGCGGCAGACGCCGCACTCATATGCCCTATTTGCAGTGATCCGTCCGGTCAACCTGTCTGACCAATTCCGTTATGTCCATCCCCCCGATGGAGATTGGTGGTGCGCATCGTGACCGAGACGGTGGAGAACGGCGCAGGCGTCGAAGAGTCGTCGCAGCTGAGCCTGAGTACGGCCGCCGCACGTAATCTGGCGACCACGACCAAGACCGTACCGCAGATGCAGGGCATCACCTCACGGTGGCTCCTGCGCGTGCTTCCCTGGGTCCAGGTGTCCGGTGGAACATACCGCGTCAACCGGCGCCTCAGCTACGCGGTCGGCGACGGCCGGGTCAGCTTCACCTCCACGGGCGCCGACATCCGCGTCATCCCGGCCGAGCTGACCGAGCTGGGCCTGTTGCGCGGGTTCGACGACGCCGAGTTGCTCACCGCGCTCGCCGGCCGGTTCGAGCAGCGGCCCTTCGAGGTCGGCGACACCCTGGTGACCAGCGGCTCCCCGGCCCAGGAGCTGTTCATCATCGCGCACGGCAAGGTCAACAAGATCGGCGAAGGCCAGTACGGCGAGGACAACGTGCTGGCCGTGCTCGCCGACGGCGACTACTTCGGCGACCACGA
This sequence comes from Spongiactinospora rosea, assembly GCF_003315795.1. Classification (GTDB taxonomy): domain Bacteria; phylum Actinomycetota; class Actinomycetes; order Streptosporangiales; family Streptosporangiaceae; genus Spongiactinospora; species Spongiactinospora rosea. Next base: position 55,938 of record NZ_QMEY01000032.1, on the reverse strand, counting down.
GATCGTGGAGCCCGAAGGCGACTGGGACTACTCGATCAAGGCGATCACCGGTGGAACGGTCCTCGTGCTGCCGCGCGCGGCGCTGCAGGAGCTGATCGACTCCTCCGACGGGCTGCGCGAGCACGTCGCGCGCTACCTGGCCGCCCCCACCAAGGCCCAGGACGCCTACGGCGAGTCCGCCATCGAGCTGTCGTCCGGCCACGACGGCGAGCCGGTCCTGCCCGGCACGTTCGTGGACTACGAGCTTGAGCCGCGCGAGTACCAGCTCAGCGTGGCGCAGACCGTGCTGCGGGTGCACACCCGGGTGGCCGATCTGTTCAACCAGCCGATGAACCAGGTCGAGCAGCAGCTCCGGCTGACCATCGAGGCCCTGCGCGAGCGCCAGGAGCACGAGATGATCAACAACCGCGACTTCGGCCTGCTGCACAACGCCGACCTCAAGCAGCGGGTGCACACCCGCACCGGCCCGCCCACTCCGGACGACTTCGACGAGCTGCTGGCGCTGGTGTGGAAGGAGCCCTCGGTCTTCCTGGCCCACCCGCAGGCCATCGCCGCGTTCGGCCGCGAGTGCAGCAAGCGCGGGGTCTACCCCGACAGCGTCGACATCGCCGGGCACAAGGTCCCCGCCTGGCGCGGCGTGCCGGTGCTGCCCTGTGACAAGCTGCCGATCAGCAAGGCCCGCACCACGTCCGTCCTGCTGATGCGCACCGGCGAGAACAACCAGGGCGTCGTCGGCCTGCACCAGACCGGCATCCCCGACGAGTACCAGCCGAGCCTGTCCGTGCGGTTCATGGGCATCAACGAGCAGGCCGTCATGTCCTATCTGGTCAGCGCTTACTACTCGGCCGCCGTCCTGGTGCCCGACGCGCTCGGTGTCCTGGACAACGCCGAGATCGGCCACTGATGGTCCGCGAGGCACGACCGGAAGACGCGCGGCTCAGCCTGGGCACGGCCGCCGCGCGCAACCTGGCCACCACCACCAAGACCGAGCCGCAGTCCCAGAGCATCACCCCGCGCTGGCTGTTGCGGATGCTGCCCTGGGTCGAGGCCAGGGGCGGCGCCTACCGGGTCAACCGGCGGCTGACCTACACGGTCGGCGACGGCCGGGTCAGTTTCATCTCGGCCGCGGGGCGCGTCCAGGTGGTCGCGCCCGAGCTGCGCGAGCTGCCGCTGCTGCGCGGGCTGGCCGACGACGACGCGCTCGTCGCGCTGGCCGGCCGGTTCGAGCAGCGCGAATACGCGGCGGGCACGGAGATCGCCGCGCCCGGCGATCCCGCCGAGGGCCTGTACCTGGTCGCGCACGGCAAGTTGCGCCGCACGGTGGCCGGGCCGTACGGCGAGCCCGCCGAGACCGGCCACCTGGCCGACGGCGACCACTTCGGCGACGCCGCGCTGACCAGCCCCGACGCCACCTGGGACGAGGGCGTCGTGGCCGTCACCGGCGTCATCCTGCTGGTGCTGCCGCGCGCCGCCTTCGCGGCGGAGCAGGAGCGTTCGGAGTCGCTGCGCGACCACGTGGCCCGCCACCTGGCCGCGCCCGGCCGGGCGACCGACAAGCACGGCGAGGCGGCCATCGCGCTGTCGGCGGGGCACAGCGGCGAGGCGGCGCTGCCCGGCACGTTCGTGGACTACGAGCTGGCCCCCCGCGAGTACCAGCTCAGCGTGGCCCAGACGCTGCTGCGGGCGCACACCCGGGTGATCGACCTGTTCAACGACCCGATGGACCAACTGGAGCAGCAGCTCCGGCTGACCGTCGAGGCGCTGCGTGAGCGGCAGGAGCACGAGATGCTCAACAACCCGGAGTTCGGGCTGCTGCACAACGCCGACCTCAAGCAGCGGGTGCACACCCGTACCGGCCCGCCCACGCCCGCCGACATGGACGCGGTGCTCGCCCGGCGCAGGAAGTCCCGGTTCTTCCTGGCCCACCCGCGGGCCATCGCGGCGTTCCGCCGCGAGTGCACCAGGGCCGGGGTCTACCCCGAGTCGATCGACTTCGAGGGCACCCGGGTCACCACCTGGCGCGGCGTCCCGGTGCTGCCCTCCGACAAGATCCCGATCAGCCGCGAGGGCACCACGTCCATCCTGGTCATGCGCACCGGGGAGAAGGACGAGGGCGTCGTCGGCCTGCGCGAGACGGGGCTGCCCGACGAGCGCGAGCCGGGGCTCACCGTCCGGTTCATGGGGATCACCGAGCAGGCGGTGGCCTCCTACCTGGTGAGCGCCTACTACTCGGCGGCGGTGCTGGTCCCCGACGCGCTCGGCGTACTGGAGAACGTAGAGATCGCGCGCTGATCCGCGGGCGAGGACCGAAAGGCGAGAGATGTCCGCAGTCGAGGAGAAGATCCACCCGCGGCCCGCCGCCGACGTGCTCGCCTGGGGGAGGGCCCTGATCGGCCCCGCCCTGCGCGAGGCCGTCGAGTCGCTGCCGGAGGCGGTCCGGCGCATCGTGGGCTACCACTTCGGCTGGTCCGACGAGCAGGGCCGTCCGGCGGGCGAGGCCGACGAAGCCGGGGGCGGCAAGGCGATCCGGCCCGCGCTGGTCCTGCTGTCCGCCGAGGTGGTCGGCGGGGAGGCGGCCGACGCCGTGCCCGCGGCGGTCGCGGTCGAGCTGACCCACAACTTCTCGCTGCTGCACGACGACGTGATGGACGGCGACACCAGCCGCCGCCATCGCGCCACCGCCTGGACGATCTTCGGCCGCGGCCCGGCGATCCTGGCCGGCGACGCGCTGATGACCCTGGCCTTCGACGTCCTGGCCGCGGCGGGCCGCCCGGCCGCGCGCCGGGCGGCCAGGGCCCTCGGCGCCGCCGTCCTGGAGCTGATCGACGGCCAGTACTCCGACGTGTCCTTCGAGCGGCGCGACGACGTCGCGCTGGCCGAGTGCCAGGCCATGGCCACGGCCAAGACCGGGGCGCTGCTCGGCGGCGCGTGCGCGCTCGGCGCACTGTACGGCGGCGCCCCCGACGAGCGGGTCGAGCACCTGGGCGCGTTCGGCAGGCACCTCGGCCTCGCCTTCCAGCACGTCGACGACCTGCTCGGCATCTGGGGCGATCCCGGCGTCACCGGCAAACCGGTGTACTCCGACCTGCGCAACCGCAAGAAGTCGCTGCCGGTGGTGGCCGCCCTGACCTCCGACACCCCCGCGGGCCGGGAGCTGGCCGCCCTGTACCGATCCGCGCACCCGCTGACCGACCCCGAGCTGGCCCGCGCCGCCCGGCTGGTGGAGGAGGCCGGCGGCAGGGCGTGGAGCCAGGCGGAGGCCGACGGCCTGCTGGCCACCGCCACGCGGGAGCTGGACTGGGCGCAGACCGGCGCGTCCGCCCGCGCCGCGGCCGAACTTCAGAGCCTGGCCCGCCTGGTCACCCGACGAGATCACTGACCGACTGCACCAGGAGGTTCCATGCCGGAGGATCGCACGGCCCCCATCCCACAGCCAGGCGCCGTGCTCGTCGCCGATGAGCTGATCGTTCCCGGCGGCCCCCCGGTCCGCTGCCCGGCGGCCGGCCTGGTCGAGGGCGACCTGCGCCGCCGCGGCGTGCTCGTCGTCCGCGGCCCGCTCGGTCACCAGGGCGACCCCGGCCTCGACTCGCTCACGGTCACGGTGTCCGGCGCGAACGGCCCGGCCGGGCTCGGCGTGGCCACCGTCCGCGACGACATCACCGCCTGGCCCGCCGCCCGCGCCGCGCTCGGCGCGTGCCTGGCGGTGGCCCGGCCCCGGCTCGTGCTGCTGGCCGCGCCGCGCTCGTTCTGCGCGGGCGTCGAGCGGGCCATCGAGATCGTCGCGGAGGTGCTGCGCCGCCGGGGCGGCCCGATCTACGTACGCAAGCAGATCGTCCACAACGCGCACGTCGTGGCCGACCTGGCCGGGCGGGGCGCGGTGTTCGTGGAGGAGCTGGCCGAGGTCCCCGACGGGGCGACGGTGGTGTTCTCCGCGCACGGGGTGTCGCCCGCCGTACGCGAGGACGCCGCGCGGCGCGGCCTGGACGTGATCGACGCGACCTGCCCGCTGGTCACCAAGGTCCACGCGGAGGCCCGCAGGTTCGCCGGGCGCGGCGACACCGTGCTGCTGATCGGGCACGAGGGGCACGAGGAGGTCGAGGGCACCTACGGCGAGGCCCCGCGCGAGACCATCGTGGTCGCCGACGCCGCCGAGGCCGCCCTGGTGTCGGTCCCCGACCCCTCCCGGGTCTCCTACCTCACCCAGACCACGCTGGCCGTGGACGAGGCCCAGGAGGTCGTGGACGTCCTTCGCGGCCGGTTCCCCGCGCTGCGCGGGCCGGGCACCGACGACATCTGCTACGCCACCACCAACCGCCAGCAGGCGGTGGCGGCCATCGCGCGGGAGTCCGACGTGGTGCTGGTGGTCGGCTCGGCCAACTCCTCCAACTCGATGCGGATGGTCGAGCTGGCCCGCAGGCACGGCACGTCGAGTCACCTGATCGACGACGCGTCCGACATCCGCCCGGAGTGGCTGGCCAGGGCCGGGGTGGTGGGGCTGAGCGCCGGGGCGTCCGCACCCCCGTACCTGGTGGACGCGGTGGTCGCGGCGCTCGATGGCCTCGGCGGCGTCACGGTGGAAGAACGCGAGGTCACCCACGAGACGATCCGGTTCACCCTGCCCGCGGCCCTTCGCGGCAAGGGTCAGTAGGGCAGCGCGTAGGCGGCGTACTTCTTGGCGCCGAACGCGGCCTTGAACTTCGGATAGGCGACGGTCCTGATGTCGCCGTCCGAGGTGTACCGCTCCTCCGGGTGCTCCTTGAGCCAGTCCAGCCACGCCGTCGAGCAGAACCGCAGGCACTCGCCCTTCTTGTCCTGCGACTTGATGCGCGGGATGCCCAGCGGGTCGAAGTCCTTGGAGAAGGGGGAGGCCGCGGGCGTGTAACCGGCCAGGAACACCCCACCGTAGTCGTACCGGGTGCCCGAGGCCGAGCCGCGCAGCGCCCACTCCTTGGTGTTCGGCTGGTTCCCGTACGGCAGCGCCAGCGTCACCGGGTCGAACGGGATGCGCCCCCTGATCACCTGGTGCCCGGCGGCGACCTCCTTCTCGACCTGCTTCTTGGCCTTGCCGCGCAGGTTGAGGTGGTCGCGGGTGTGGTTGCCGAGGTCGAAGCCGCGCTCGTGCAGCCAGGTGAGGATCTGCGTCTGCTCCTCCGGCCGGGCCTTGCCGAACATGTCACGGGTCACGTAGAAGGTGGCGACCGGCCGGAAGCCGGGATGCCTGCGTCCCACGTCGAGCAGGATGCCCACCGCGCTGTCCGGCGCGGGCTCGCCCATGCCGTCCAGGGTGACCTGCGAGGGCGAGGAGTCGTCGAAGGTGAGCACCACGGGGTGCTTGCCCGCCGGGATGCCGATCTTGCCGGTGGCGTACTCGGCGGCGGTGATCGGGACGTACCCCTCCTGGGCCAGCCGCTCCAGCTCGGCGCGGAACTGCGCGGGGGTGCGGTCGTCGGCGATGTCCGGTTTGGCCACCACCCGGTGGTACATCAGCACCGGGACCTGGCCCAGCTCGTTGGCCTTGGCCTTGGCCGCCACGGCGAGCCGGGCCTTGCGCACCTCCTGCGGCGACACGGCCTTCGCCGCCTTCTTGGCGGCGGCCACCTTGACCGCGTCGTCCGCGTCCGACATGCACCCGGCGAGGGCCAGCAGGCTGAGCGCCACGGCCCCTGTCCGGCAAACCCCGTAGCCCCTCATTGGGCCCTCCAGACAGATGGAAGAGATAGTGGTCTTCTCCCCGCTGTCTCGGAGCGGCAGACGGTGGCTCCGGCAAAGAGTGACTCTAGGGAGCGTCGCGGACGCTCTTCGTCACCGCCTCGGGACGCGCGGCCACCAGCCAGGTACCTCCTCGCGGTAGCGCCGGTAGTCCGCGCCGAACCTGCGGGTCAGCAGGGGTTCCTCGCGCAGTTTGACGAACGCGACCACCGGCCCGGCCACCAGCGCGAGGTACAGCAGCAGCGACACCTGGCCGAACAGCAGCGCCTGCCCGGCCACCACCGCGAAGAGCGCGACGTACATCGGGTTGCGGACGTACCGGTACAGGCCGCCGATCACCAGCCGCTCCGGCGGGGCGACCGGGACGGGCGTGCCCAGCCCCTCCCGGACGAACCGGGTGAACGCGTGGACCAGCACCGCCCCGCCGCCGGCGATCAACAGCACACCGGCGGCGCGGAGCGGCGGCATCAACCCAGCAGAAAGCGGATCGGCGAACTCCCAGCGCGTGATGACCCACGGCACCAGCACGGCGACCGTACCCGGACCGACTCCGAAGAAGATGGAAGTCACGATCGCCGCTGGAGTCCGGCGCATGGCGCACTCTCCTACCCGGGCCTAATCGAGCGAGGTAATTCCTCCTCTGATGAGTTTAGGCTCGACGATCGTCACCAGGCAACGGGCAGGGCGTCCACGCCGTACACGATGGAGATCCCGCGGTAGGGGATCTCCGACTCGGGAACGGCCAGCCGCAGCCCCGGGAAGCGGCGCAGCAGCGCCGGGTAGGCGATCTTCATCTCCATCCGGGCGAGCGGCGCCCCGATGCAGTGGTGCAGGCCGTGCCCGAACGCCATGTGCGAGGCGACCTCGCGGCCCGGGCGTGCCGTGTCCATGTCCTCGCCCAGCGCCGGATCGCGGTTGGCCGCCACCAGCGAGCACAGCACCATCTCGCCCTTGGCGATCGGCTGCCCGCCGACGACCAGGTCCTCCTTGGCGAACCTCGGGAAGGCGACCTGCACGACGGTGAGGTAACGCAGCAGCTCCTCCACCACCTGCACGATGTAGCCCTCCTCCTCGCGCACCCTGGCGGCCTCCTCCGGGTGCCCGAGCAGCCACAGCGTGCCGAGGGCGAACATGCTGGTGCTGGTGTCGTGCCCGCCGGTGAGCATCCCGTCGGCGAGGCTGGCCAGCTCCCGGTCGCCCAGCTCGTCGCCGTGCTCGCGGAGCAGCATGCCGAGCAGCCCGTCACCCGGGTTCGCACGCTCCCTGGCGACCAGGTCGGTCAGGTACGTCATCGCGTCGTTGACCGCCTTCAGCGACGCCTCGGGCCCGGCGGAGAAGTCGAAGCGGTCGGCGCCCAGCTTCACGAAACCGGCCTGGTCCGCCTTCGGTACGCCGAGCAGCTCGCCGACCACCAGCGACGGGATCGGCAGCGCGAACTTCTGCACGAAGTCGACCGGACCCCCCGCCCGCTCCATCTCGTCCAGGTGCTCGGCCACGATCGCCTCGATGCGCGGCTCCAGCCGTCGCAGCCGCCGCACGGTGAACTCGGGCGTGAGCAGCCTGCGCAGTCGGGTGTGCTCGGGCGGGTCGCGAAAGCCCAGGCCGCCCGGGTCCTCCTGCTGAACCGCCCCCGACACGTTGGCGAAGTCGTTGCTGAACCGGCCCGCGTCACCGAGCACGGACCGGACGTCCTCGTACCGGGTCACCAGCCAGACGGTCTGCCCGTCCGGCATCTTGAGCGGGAAGACCGGCTGCTCGGCGCGGATGCGCGCGAGCTCGGCGACCGGGTCCAGGCCCTCGCGCATGAACTGCACGAGGGGAAAGTCGTTCTCGGACATTTTGTGTCGCGTTCCTTATTGTCGGTCGGGGATATCACCATGTTTCGGGCATGGCACGGGGGTCGCTATGGACGCGCCGGTACCAATACTGTCGAAGAACTCGGGATGTGCGCGGCCGACCCCCGATAGTCCCGGTGACGATGGACTTACCCGGTACGGCCGCCCTCATCGCCATCGGGCCCGAGCAGCCCGAGCAGCCGCTGGACGAAGGGCGGCATGTTCAGCACCCGCGGCGCCTGCTCCCGCGGGACGCCAGGGATCAGCGCCAGTACGCGCAGCCCCGACAGGTCCACGAACGACACCTCGGCCAGATCGACGACCATGGCGTCGCCGGCCGGCCGGGTGGTCACCTGGACCTCGGCCAGGATCGCGCCGAGCCGATCGCTGTTGCTCCGATCGATCTCACCGCTGATCAACAGTGTCGCCGAATCGTCCATTGAGGCGAGTGCCACGACGCGGAGCCGTCCGTCGTTGAAGAGCACGCGCCGGGCACTCACCGGGCCGCCCCCCAGGGGCGGTCCCTCTCGCGCGGGCACGGTGGGTCACCCAGACGGATGTGGCTGCGAGACCAGGGTATTGGTCATGATTCCACCGATCCTTCGCAGCAGTCGGGCCGGACAAATCGTCTGTGTCTGGTAAGACCCTCAGCGTGCTCTGCGGCTCGAACACCTGTCAACTGATGCACGAAAAAAGTTTCGCCCATGGATGAGGGGTCTCTTGACCCTCCCTTCACGACCGTATGATGCGGAGATGGTCATGGGTCCCGACGACGGTGCGAAGGCCGGCCGCTGGACGTTCCTGACCAACCATGCCCGCGTACTCCTGGAGATCGCCCGCGACCCCGAGGTACGGCTGCGCGACGTCGCCGCCACCGCCGGGATCACCGAGCGCGCCGCTCAGGCCATCGTCTCCGACCTGGTGACCGCGGGCTACCTCACACGCACCCGGGTCGGCCGCCGCAACCGTTACACCATCAACGAAGACCGGGGCTTCCGCCATCCGGCGGAGGCCGATCTCAACCTCGACGAGTTCCTCGCCCTGTTCACCAACCGCAACCAACCCCACCCGACCACCGACGCCGAGACGGTCACCGACGTGCCCGCCACGCCCGCCGTCCCGACCCTCACGACCGACCTCGGGCCCGCGCCCGATCGATCCGATCAGCCCGATCAGGAGGGCGGCCGAGTGGGAGGGTAGCCGGGTCGATCGGGGATCTCTCCGGGAAGCTCCCGGCTGAGCGCTCCGACCGGCGGGGACGGCTCGCGCGGCTCGCGGTCGCCCGCCCCATCGCCGGGTTCGCCGCGCAGCCACACCGTGATCACGTCCCAGCGGTGCACCACGCTCCCCGGGGCGGGCCGCTGCGCGACCACCACACCGTCGGTGAGCGGGGCCGGGCCGTCGGGCTCGATGCCCTGGAGCAGTACGCCCGCGTCGTGCCCGGCGAGCCAGGCGTTCAGCGCCTGCATGCCGCGGAAATCGGGAACCACGATCTTGTCCAGCGGATCATCACCTGGGCCCGATGGTACGCACCGCGGCCGTTCCGCGTCATGAGACCGGCGGGGGTACTTTTGCGTTCCCTCCGGCGGTACGTCCCCTGCGCTTGACCTCGGCCCGCCGTACGTCACGGCACCTGCATATTCCCGCAAACCGGCCGCTCCCGCCCCCGCGCTCCGCGCGTGGACCCCGCGCCGCGCGCGGCTCCCAACCCGCCGAACCGCAGGCCGGAGGCCGTCCGACCTCGGCGTTGTGAGGGCGCCGGGCCGCTCCGGTACGTTTGACCTGGTGCTACCCGTCCTTGGTGAGTGTTCGGTCACACTGTTTAACTCGTGACTTTCCTGCTTGCGCAAATAGTAAGGTTGATAGGGAGATGCCGGGACAGGGCGAGGGAGTGGAGCCCCATGGGACGAGGCCGAGCCAAGGCAAAGCAGAAGAAGGTCGCACGGCAGCTCAAGTACCGCACGCACAGCATGGACATCGACCGCCTGCGCGCGGAGCTGTCGGGCGCCGAAGAGGATGAGCGCGACGACGAGGCGACCCAGGAGAACGACGCGGCCGCCCGCTGACCGTGTCCGATCACGGACGCGTCCGATCAGGGGCGGCGTGGTCGTCCACGCGCGCTAGGCTCGACCTCGGCAGCACTGCCGGTCCATAGCACCGTCAGCCAGGAGACCAGGGAAGCGAGCGCCGTGGCAGGGGGGACCAGCGTCTTCCAGCCGGAGATCATCGCTCCGGTGCGGAGGATCGGAAACCGGGAGTTCGACTTCTCCCGCCAGGTCGCCGTCATGGCGATCATCAACCGTACCCCCAACTCGATGCACGACCGCGGGCGTACATACGAGCTGGACCACGCGGTCCAGGCCGCCCGCCGCGCCGTCGCCGACGGCGCGGACTGGGTCGACATCGGCGGCCTGGCCTTCCGCGCCGACCAGGACGACCTGACCGTGTCCGCCGAGATCGACCGGGTCGCGCCGGTCATCGAGGCCGTGCGCGCCGCCTCCGACGTCGTGATCTCGGTGGACACCCACCGCGCCGAGGTGGCCCGCGCGGCGCTGGCCGCCGGGGCCGACGTCGTCAACGACACCAACGGCATCCGCGACGCGGCCATGGCCAAGGCGGTGGCGGAGGCGGGCGCGTCCGTGGTGGTCACGCACAGCATCGGCGGCCCGCGCACGGTGGTCAGCCGCCCGACGTACACCGACGTGGTGGACGAGGTGGCCCACTTCCTGCGCGAGCGCGTACGGCACGCGCTCGACGCCGGGATCGCCCCCGACCGGATCATCATCGACCCGGGCCACGACCTCAACAAGAACACCTACCACTCGCTGGAGCTGACCCGCCGGCTGAGCGAGATCGCCGCGATCGGCTACCCGACCCTGGCCGCCGTCTCCAACAAGGACTTCATCGGCGAGACCCTGGACGCCCCCCAGGACGGGCGGGTGGAGGGCACGATCGCGGCCAACGTGGTCTGCGTCCTGCAGGGCGCGCGCGTCCTGCGGGTGCACGACGTGCCCCAGGCGGTCGCGGCGGTGCGGATGACCGAGGCCATCCTGGGCTGGCGCCCGCCGGTCAACCCCCGCCACAACCTCTAGCCGGTCACGGCTTCAGCCTGGCCGCGCGGCCCTCCAGGTAGCGCCGTTCGGGCAGGCTCGTCGTACGCCGGGCCGCCTCCTGATACTCCGCCAGCGCCCCCGCCACGTCGCCCGCCATCTCCAGCAGGTGCGCGCGTACCGCGGCCAGCCGGTGGTGCCCCGCCAGCCGTTCGTCCGCGTCGAGCCCCGCCAGCATGCCGAGCCCCGCCTCGGGGCCGCGGACCATGGCCAGCGTCACCGCGTGGTTGAGGGTGACCATCGGATTGGGGGAAACGCGCTCCAGCAACTGGTAGAGCGCCAGGATCTGCTCCCAGTCGGTGTCCTCGGCGCGCGGCGCCTCGTCGTGGACGGCGGCGATGGCCGCCTGGATCTGGTAGGTCCCGATCGGCGCCCAGGACAGCGTGCCGGTGATCAGCGCCACGCCCTCCTTGATCAGGGCGGTGTCCCACAGCCGCCGGTCCTGCTCGGCCAGCGGGACCAGTGACCCGTCCGGCAGCGTACGCGCGGGCCGCCGGGCCTCGGTGAGCAGCATCAACGCGAGCAGCCCGGCCACCTCGCCCGCCCCGGGCAGCAGCCCGCGCACCGCGCGGGTGAGCCGGATCGCCTCCCCGGTCAGCTCCGCCCGGTGCAACTCCGGGCCGGAGGAGGCGGTGTACCCCTCGTTGAAGATCAGGTACAGGACGTGCAGCACCACGCGCAGCCGGTCGTCCAGCTCGCCCGCGGGCGGCATGCCGAACGGCACGCCCGCGCTCTTGACCCGCTGCTTGGCCCGGCTGATCCGCTGCGCCATGGTCGCCTCGGGCACCATGAAGGCGCGGGCGATCTGCGCGGTGGTGAGCCCGCCCACGGCCCGCAGGGTCAGCGCAACCTGCGACGGCGCGGACAGCGCAGGATGGCAGCACATGAACAGCAGCGTCAGGGTGTCGTCCCGGCCGGCCGCCGCGTCGTCCTCGCCGGGCGGCCGGGCGATCAGCTCGTCGGCGGGCACCTGCGTCGCCGCGGTGACCTCCCGCCGCCTGCGCGCGGTCTCGCTGCGGATCTGGTCGGTGAGCCGCCGCGACGCGACGGTGATCAGCCAGCCGCGCGCGTTGTCCGGTACGCCCTCCTGCGGCCACTGGAGGCTGGCCGCCAGCAGGGCCTCCTGGACGGCGTCCTCGCAGGCGTCGAAGGCGCCGTGGCGGCGGATGAGCGTGCCGAGCACCTGCGGCGCCAGCTCGCGCAGCAGGTCCTCGAAGCCCACGTCCACGGACATGGGCACACGCTACCCGCCGCGGCGCGGCAGGGGAGAATGGCGGGCGTGCGGTTCGGCATCCTGGGGACGACGCGGGTCTGGCGGAACGGTGGCGGCGAGGTGCCGCTGGGCGGCCCCGCCCGGCGTACTCTGCTGGCCCTGCTCCTGGCCGCGCCCGGCGAGACCGTCACCGTGGACCGCCTGCTCGACGCCCTGTACGCCCCCGGGGCCGCCGGTCCGGCGCACGCGTTGCAGTCCCAGGTCTCCCGGCTGCGCCGGATCCTCGGCCCCGGCGCGTCCATCGAGCGGACCCCCACCGGCTACCGCCTCGCCGCCGACCCCGACGACGTGGACGCGGGCCGTTTCCTGCGGCTGGCCGCCGAGGGCCGCCGGGCGCTGCTGGACGGCGACCCCGGGCACGCCGCGTCCCTGCTCCGCGCCGCCCTGGAGCTGTGGCGCGGCCCCGCCCTGGCCGACGCCGCCGACGCCGAACCCGCCGTGGCCGAACGCCTGGAGGAGCACCGGCTGGCCGCCCTCGAAGACCGCGCCGAGGCCGACCTGCTGCTCGGCGCCGCCCGCGAGGTGACCGCCGAGCTGCGCGAGCTGACCGACCGCCACCCCCTGCGGGAACGCCTGCACGGCCTGCTCATGCGCGCCCTCGAAGCCGACGGGCGACCGGCCGAGGCGCTGACCGCGTACGAACGCGCCCGGCGCGTCCTCGCCGACGAACTCGGCACCGACCCCTCCCCGGACCTCGCCGCCCTCCACCAGCGGCTGCTGCACGGCCATTCCCCGGCCGTTGCCCGCCCACCGGCACCGCTGACCAGCTTCGTCGGCAGGGACGACGACCTCGCCGAGTTGCGCGCCCTGGCGGGCACGGCCCGGCTGATCACGCTGCACGGGCCGGGCGGCGTCGGCAAGACCCGGCTGTCCGCCGAACTGGCCGCTTCGCTGCCGGAGGAGGTGTGCTTCGTCCGCCTCACCCCGGTCCGCGACGCCACCGAAGTCGTCCAGGCCATCACCGCCGCCTACGGCCTGCGCGAATCCCCCCTCTTCTCGCCAGGGTCCCCGCCGGTGGGGGCGGCCCGGCTCGTCGCCGCGCTGGCCGATCGTGCCACGCTGCTGGTGCTCGACAACTGCGAGCACGTCATCGAGGCCGCCGCCGCGCTGGCGGAGTACCTGCTGTCCGCCTGCCCCCGGCTGCGGATCATCGCGACCAGCCGGGAACCTCTCGGCATTCCGGGGGAGCACCTGTGGCAGGTGCGTCCCCTCGCCGGCACCGCCGCCGCCCGGCTTTTCGCCGACCGGGCCGCCGCCGTACGCCGGGGCTTCGCGCTCGACGCCGCGGGCGAGCCCGGCGTACGCCGGATCTGCGCCGCCCTGGACGGCCTGCCCCTGGCGATCGAGCTCGCGGCCGCCCGGATGCGCACCCACGACCTCGCCGCGCTCGCCGCCCGCCTGACCGCGCCCTCCCCGCTGCCGCCGTGGGCCAGCCGTACGGCGGAGGCCCGGCACCAGACGCTGCGCGCGGTGGTGGCGTGGAGCTGGGACCTGCTGCCGGGGCGGGAGCAGGAGATCGCCAGACGGTTCACGGTGTTCGCCGGGGGCGCGACCGCCGATTCCGTCCACCGGGTGGCGGGCTCGGGGGCGCTTGCCGAAACCGAGGCCATCCTGGAGTCGCTGGCGGACAAATCCCTTTTGGAGGTCTCGGGCGGCCGATACCGGATGCTGGAGACGATCCGGGCGTACGCCGCCGAACAACTGGAGGCCGCGGGGGAGGGCGAGGCGGTACGACGGGCGCACGCCGCCCACATGCTGGACCTGGCCCGCGCCGCCGACCCGATGACCCGGCGGACCGAACAGCTCGACTGGCTGCGTACGCTCGCCGCCGAGCACGAGAACCTGCGCACGGCCCTCCGCTGGGCCGTCAGCGGGGACGTCTCAGCGGACATGGGTTTCGGGCTGCTCGCCGCCATGTCCACGTATTTGTTGATACGCGGCCTACGTTCGTCGGTACTCCCCGAAGCCACCGCCCTCCTCGACCGTACCCCGCCCGCCGCCGCGTCCGAGCTGGGCCGCCCGTACGCCCTCTGCGTCCTGATCGCCGGGCCCCGCGCCGAAGAGCACCGCGCGACCGCCGAACGCGTCCTCGTCAACGCCGAGGGCCCCTCGCACCCGGCCGCGCCGTTCCTGTGGCTGCTCACCCACGCCGCCGACATGAAGCCCGGCCCCGCCCTCGCCCTCATCGACGCCATCCGCCGCAGCCCCGACCCCTGGGAACGCGCGGGCGGCGAACTGATCTGGGGCTACTCCGAGTACGGCAGCGGCCGGTACGAGACCGCCGAACGCCTGCTCACCTCCGCCGTCACCGCCTTCCGCGCGGTGGGCGACAGATGGGGCACCGCCCTCGCCCTGGACGCCCTCGCCGGCCTCTTCGCCAACCTCGGCCACCCCTCCCGCGCCCTCGACCTCACCGACCAGGCCCTCGCCCTCACCCACGCCCTGGCCGCCACCGAGGACACCGCCGACCTCCTCTGCAACCGAGCCGACCACACCATGGCCGAACGTGCCGAGGAGGGGATCGCCGTGGCCCGCGCCGACTACGAACAGGCCGCCGCCCTCGCCCGCCAATCCGGCAGCGCCACCTACCTGGCCGCCGCCCTGCGCGGCCTCGGTGACATCGCCCTTCTGGAAGGCCACCTCGACGAGGCCGAACGCCACTACACCGACGCCCTCGCCCGCTTCGACCCGCACGCCATGCGCGGCATCGGCAACCGCGCGCGTACCCTCATGGGCCTCGGCCGGATCGCCCACCTGCGCGGCGACCTGCCCGCCGCCCGCGAGTTCCATCGGCGGGCCGCCGAGACGGCGGTGAGCATGGGCGCGTTCCCGGAGACGTCCCGCCCCCTCGAAGCCCTCGCCGAGGTCGCGTACGCCGAGGGCGACGCGACCGCCGCCGCCGTACTGCTCGGCGCCGCCGTCACCCTGCGCGGCGTACCCACCGAACCGTCCGCCCTCACCGAAGACGTACGGCAGGCCCTGGGCGACCTTCCGTTCGAGCACGCGTTCACCCGCGGCCTGACCATGACCCGCGCCCGGGCACTCCGCCAAGCGGGCGTATCCGAGCAGGTCATCGCGGCCTCGCCGCTCCACACCCTCTTCGACGGGTCACCGTGAGCTTTGGCCGGCGGCCGGTGGGCACGCGGTGAGCGGCCGGAGAGCGGCCGGTGAGCGCGCCGGCGCATCCTCATC
This sequence comes from Spongiactinospora rosea, assembly GCF_003315795.1. Lineage (GTDB taxonomy): Bacteria > Actinomycetota > Actinomycetes > Streptosporangiales > Streptosporangiaceae > Spongiactinospora > Spongiactinospora rosea. The sequence goes on along the minus strand of NZ_QMEY01000032.1, from coordinate 40,819 downwards.
CACATGACGACCTCACCCACCAACCGGAACATCCTCATCTCCGGCGCCTCAGTGGCCGGCCCCGCCCTCGCGTACTGGCTGCACCGGTACGGCTTCACCCCCACCATCGTCGAACGCGCCCCCGCCCTGCGCGACGGCGGCCACGCCGTGGACTTCCGCGGCGAGGCCCACCTCACCGTCCTGCGCCGCATGGGCATCCTCGACGCCGTCGAGGCCGCACGCACCCGCATGGGCGCGACCTGGTACGTCAACAGCGCGGGCAAACGCCTCGCCGGCATGCCCGCCGACCTGTTCGCCGGCGACGTCGAGATCCTGCGCGGCGACCTCGCCCGAATCCTCTACGACGCGACCGCCCAGCACACCGAGTACATCTTCGGCGACTCCATCACCGCCATGCGCGAAGACGGCGACGGCGTCCACGTCACCTTCGAACACGCCCCACCCCGCCGCTTCGACCTGGTCATCGGCGCGGACGGCATCCACTCCAAGGTCCGCTCCCTGGCCTTCGGCCCCGAGTCCCGCTACTTCAAGCACCTGGGCCTGCACTGCGCCATCTTCACCACGCCCAACCACCTGGGACTCCAGTACACCGCCCTCGCCTACAGCACCCCGGGCAAACTCGTCTCCATCTACAGCGCCCGCCACAACACCGAGGCCAAGGCCGTCCTCTGGTTCGCCTCCCCATCCACCGACTACCACCGCCACGACATCGCCCGCCAGAAGGAGATCCTCGCCGACACCTTCCGCGGCAACGGCTGGGAGAGCGACCCCCTCCTCGTCGCCATGTGGGACTCCCCGGACTTCTACTTCGACGCCATCGGCCAGGTCCACATGGACACCTGGACCACCGGCCGCACCGCCCTCCTCGGCGACGCCGCCTACTCCCCATCCCCCCTGTCCGGCATGGGCAGCGGCCTCGCCCTCGTAGGCGCCTACATCCTCGCCGGCGAACTCGCCACCACCCACGGCGACCACCGCACCGCCTTCCCCGCCTACGAACAGCAGATGCGCGGCTACGCCCAAAAGTGCATGAAGATGGGCGAGGGCGTCAGCAAGTTCATGGTCCCCCAAAGCCGCGCCATGGCCTGGTTCCTCCGCCAGAACTACAAGCTCATGCCCTACCTCCCTGGCAAGTCCCTCATGGCCAAGGGCGCCCGCAAAACCGCCGAATCCATCTCCCTCAAGCCCTACACCCTGTAGCCCACCCGCCCCCTGCGAGCCCAAACCCCCCCAACCCGTCCACTGTCCCGATCTATGGCCGGTGGTGCGGTAAGTTATCCTCACGGAGGAACCCTGTCGCCGCCGACGGTTCCTCTCTGTAGTCTTCACAGGGGGCGTTAGCTCAATGGTAGAGCTGCAGACTTTTAATCTGTAGGTTCAGGGTTCGAGCCCCTGGCGCCCCACCACTCCGACCTGCGGCTTTGCCGCATACGGGCAGGTTTGTTGCTGATAGTGGGTCACGTGTGAGTCATACGTGGGTCACGATGAGCAGGCGGCTGGTGTGCGGGCCTTTCGTGCGGTTCTGCGTGCTTGGGCGATCACCAGTTGCGCGGTCGCTGTCGCGGCGTGGTGGTAGGTTTCGGGCAGGACCGAAGTGTAGGTGTCGGCGGTCACCACGATGCTTGAGTGGCCGAGAGTGTGTTGGACCACCTTCAGATTCGTACCGGCGGCCAGAGCAAGGGTGGCCGCGCCGTGGCGGAGATCGTGCAGCCGGATCGGCGGCAGTCCGCTGGCCCTCACGAGGGCATGGAAGCGGGTTGTGAGGTGGTCGGGGCGGAGCCAGTTCCCATCGGGAGCGGCGAACACGGGACTTGTCTCACTCCAGCGGCTGCCCAGCCGTTGACGTTCCTTGCGCTCGTGGCGGCGCAGCAAGCGGCTGGTCTCGGTATCCAGGGCGATGGTCCGGTGGCTGGCATCGCTCTTGGGTGGGCAGGTGATGAGGCTCTGGCCGGTGTGCATCAGTTGCTGGGTCACGGTGAGTTCGTGCCGGTCCAGGTCGAGGTCTACCCAGCGCAGAGCCGCGGCTTCGCCACGGCGCAGTCCGCGTAGGGCGATCAGCCACCACATCGGATAGAGCCGGTCTGAGCGTACGAAGTCCAGGAACTCGGCCAAGTGCTGGGTGGTCCATACGGCTACGGCGGGGCGCTCTCCACTGCATTGCCAGGCTGCGATCCTGCGGTCGGTCCATACCACCGGGTAGGGGCGCCGCGGTGAGGGCAGCCGGACGAGCCGGGCCGGATTGGCCTGGAGGAGGCCTTCGCGGATGGCGGTGTTCAGCGCGGCTCGTAGAGTCGCCCGGATGCGGTGCAGGGTAGAGGCGGCGATCGGTACCCCGTAACGGGTACGGCGTTGCGCGAGCGCGCTGAACATCCGTGCCACGTCCCGGCTGGTGAGCTTGCCCAGGTCGATGCGGCCGAGGTGCGGGATGAGATGCAGTCGTACGTGGTCGGCGTAGCACTTGCGGGTGTTGGGGCGCAGCCCTTGGTGCGTTTCCAGCCAGTGGTTCAGCCATCGCGCGACGGTATAGCCGTTTCCGGCCGCCTGCTCGGCGCTGATCGGGATCATATCCCGCCACGCTTGCCGAGCCTCGTTCGCAGTGGCGTAGCCGCCACGCCGGATACGTTCGCGCCGCCCACTGAGCCCATCGACTTGGGCGGCGAAGTACCAGCTGCCGTGCTCCTGGTCGGCCAGGCGGTCACACCGCCGGCCGAGCTGCCTGCCGGTGGCTTCATCGATGCATCCGCACCGCTTGTAGACCACGCAGTGATCATTTCGAAGTCGCATTGCTTCGCCCCCTTATACGGTTCTTCCAGGGGCCATACCCGTGAGCACGATGGCATTACTTTTTGGTGACTAAGCGAGGCGGAGGCCCTCGCTCCGACATGGTCCTCAGGCGGCCGCTACCACTCACAGAAAGATTGTGAAGAGAAGATCGCAAGTAAAGTGTCAGAGCCAGGATGCGTGTCGTTGGTAGCCGTGGGGTGTTGCCTTTGCCGGGCCTTAGCCGGGGATCTCTGTCAACGGCGCTCAATTTTTTCACATGTCGCCGACACACCTCGACCGCCAGCTCGCCGCCGAGGTGGTGAGGGGCCTGGGATCGCGATTGGTGCCATCATCCGGCTCTGATTCCTCTCTATGGCCGATCGGCGCTGTCGTACCTGCTCCAGCGGTCGGCCGAGTCTTCCCCAAGCGTCACACTCAACTGATCAGGATCAGGATCAGGATCAGGATCAGGATCAGGATCAGGATCAGGATCAGGATCAGGATCAGGATCAGGATGTGACGTTCTCCCGAGGAAGCGCGCAAGAGTACGGGACGGGAAGCGCACTAGGCCGCAGCCGACCTTGCGCCGACCTTCGGCGGGAGTATAGTAGTCACAAGTTCACCATTTATGGCGTTTTCTTGCGCGGAACCAGTCTCGCTGGCATTTCCCGTGGCGGCTCCGCGTGGAAGGCGTATGCCCGCTCCAGTTCGCGCCGCCAGACATAATTTAGAGCTATGTCAGTCTGCGGGACCTCGTAGTTGAGTTCGGCGAGGACCTGGCGAAAATCCGGTCTTGCATCGCCGTGTGGCGAAGCGACGAGAGCAGACAACATCGGCCCGTTCGCGCCTGATTCCTTATCAATCATTATCAGCGCACCCGTGCATAACCGTTCGGTCGCCCCAGCCTGTTCCGCCAAGTCCTTCAGGCTGATGGTCGTCTGGGAGCGGGCGGTTTTCGTCAAGATAGCGCTCAGGTAATCGCTCAGCCCGTGTGCGGCAGCCTTGAGCCTCCCTGATGGGGCGGTCGGCGGTGAGATAGCAAGACTGTCGCCAGCCGGGACGGCTGTGAGCCACCGGGAGGTCAGGCCGATTTGTCTCTTCTCATAAGAAGACGCATGAGAGCCCAGCTCCTTGAGTAGGAACTGGCACTCATTGTATAGTGTGCGCACCTCATCTACTTGCCCTGCTACCTCTGCCTTCCTGAGGCGGTCTATTATGGCGTAGAGTCGGTAATGCTGTTTCGATCGCATTTGATTTTGTGTTCGCTCAAGCCAGGACTCGTGTCCATATAAATTCGCGGTCTCTACGGTGAATCTTGGGTTGCTCGCTGAGACGCGTACTAAAGTCTTGCGGAGTGACGAGATCGCGCGCTGTACTTCTGGTAGATCCCCCTCCGCCCTGGCCCCAGCAACTTGGTTAATGAGTAGGGCGCATTCCTCGTGGACCTCCTGCTCTATCCTTGCTCGCGCCTCATCCTTTGCAGCCGCCCAGCGGCGAAGTTCTCCGATCGCGTCCTGTTCCTTTTTGAAATCGCGATGGGTTAAATGTTGAGAAGATCTGCATTATCTGTCAATGTTTGGATGATGTGTTCGTAATCTCCGGCCTTCCTTGCTCTGCGCATATCTTGAATGAGCGAGCTCAGCTTGTTTCGAATGAGTGGAGGTGTAGTGCCCGGCTGGCGCAGTCTCGACGGAGATACGCTTGTCTGTTCGGCTGGCCGGATAGGAAGCAATCCTGGACTGAAAATCGTCCAGATGCGTGGAGAATGGCCAGGGTTTCTCGTAACATCTACAGAGGCTGGCTCTCGAAGGGAGTACGGCTCGCCCACCACGAGCTTGGCAGGCGTTGGCAGCATGATCCACGCATGCATAGGTTCGCTTTCGGCGACACGGACGGTGGCGGCGGTGGCATGAAATCCATCGGCACCTTCTGCCGGTCGAGTGCTGTGCTCACTAGGGTAGATCACTATTTTCTTGACCGTCAGCGGTAGGCCTGGATATTGCATAACTTCAGGTACCTTCCGCTCTGCGATCCGACGTATCTTGCGGAGGGGTGGTGTGACGATCCCCTGCTCATTGATCTCACACTCATCCAGGCGAGACCACTCAAGGTCACCTTCACGTGTTTCTGTGCCAACCCTGACGACACGGGTACTACCTTCATGTTCACATCGAACACGCAGCGCATACCCGTTGCGATCGAGTAGATACTCCGTGGTCTCTGCTGCATAAGGGCCGATGACCCAGTCGACTTGGCCAAGACGGGAGCGAAGTTCTTCATCTTTTTTCGTCCAGGCGTCGCGCGACAGGTGCATGAACTGGACTTTGATCGCAGCACGGCCTTGGCTTGCGTTGACCAGCAGGTCAGTACATTGGCCGTTCACCATGGTGCCTTGAAATCGTTGCGGGCTTGCGGATTTTCCCAGTTGATGAGTCAATCCACGGTGAATGTAGAGATGGTCGGCGCTGTCGGTGCCGACGTGGCGGCGCTCACACCTCGGAGCTATCCCTTTGGTATCGGGGTGATGTGCGAAATGGCAGACACGGTCACCATAGAGCTTGTGCATGAGCTCCCAGCCGCACCCGCCAAGGTGTATCCCGCAGAAGAAGCGCTTGCCTCGATAACGCGAAAGGTAGAACACAGCCTTCCGGCGATCCGTTGGGAGGGAAATGGGGTGATCGGAATCGGGTCGTCCGAGTACTGCCGTCTGGACCCGACGGGTGTCTTGAACCATGAGATCCCAAGATGTTTCACGTCGTCATAAGTGGGCCCCCAACCCTCACCTACCAAGCTACCAAGCTTCGGGAACGGATGTCGTGTTCTCACCGTTGCTTCGTAGTGCGGCGGGGTAGTTGAAGCGTGCGAGCAGGCGCTTGATGCTTGCACGAAGCCTGGCACGGACCGTCTCCCGAGGGATCCAGTCCTTCTTCAGGCTTGCCTTCGCCTAGGAATGCCCTGAAGATCTTGCTGGGTGGGTCGGCATGAGCTGGCCCACCCTATTGCTATGCAGTGATCGGGACGAGAGCCCAGATGCCGTTGATGTGGGTGAGTCCGAGGTTGATCAGGCGGCGGAGGTTGAGAGCGGCGGCGCGGTGGTGAAGCCAGCGGTCGTTGGCATGAGTGCCGCGGTAGCGCAGGCGGCGATTGCCGCGGGCGACCAGCCAGGCCACGGCCCGTTCCACCATGGGTCGCCAGCGGCGGTAGTCGTCCTGCCAGGCGGGGTCGGTGGCGGCCTGATGGCGGGCGGCGGCCTGCAGATCGTGGTGCGGGCGGATGGTCACCACGCGGCCGGTGGCGGCGGTGGTGGTGCAGCGATCACGCAGTGGACAGGCGGCGCATAAGCCGGTGAAGGTGGCGCGGCGTTGCCGGTAGCGGCCACCTTGTGCCGCGAGGGGGGCGGTGTGCCCGGCCGGGCAGGTCACCGTGCCGATGCTCGTGTCGATGATGAAGTCGTCCAGGGTGAACCCGCCCGGGACGGCGGGCTTGAGCGCGGGCGGTTTGATCAGCAGCCGGTGCCCCGCGGTGGTGAGGGCGGCGCGCAGGCCGGAGGCGGCGTAGGCGGCATCGGCCAGGATCTGCAACGCCCCGCCCTGCTCGTGGGCGAGCAGGGCGGGAGCGACCGTGGCCTCGTGGTTGGCGGCTCCGGCGCCGATCCGCAGGGCGACGGCGGTGAACAGGCCGGTCTCCGGCTCGACGGCCAGGTGGGCCTTGTAGCCGTCCTCGCGTTGCTGTCCGCTTTTGTGGATGTGGCGGGCCTCGGGGTCGACGGTGGAGATGATCCGATCCGGTGCGGTGCGGCGGGCGATCCGCCATCGGCCATCGGAGCCGTCCGAGGTGTCTGCGGGCTCGACGTCCTGGCCGGCGATCAACGCCAGCAGGCCGACCGCGTACTCGGCGTGCTCGTCCAGGTCCTGGCCGCTCAGCCGGTCCAGCAAGGTGAGCGCGTCGGTGACCAGCCCGCTGACCAGGGCATTCTTGGCCTCCTCATCGTCCCAGGCGATCTTCGGCTTGCCCGGTTCGGCATAGTCATGCGCGTGGCAGTGGGCCGCGACCAGCGCGCTCGCGCCGGGGACCTGGCAGGCCACCCGCCGGATGGCGGCGATCAGCTGGGTAATGGTGTCCTGGGTGGCTACCGCATCCAGCAGCACCGCCGAGTCCAGCGCCCGCCGCGTCCGGCCCGTCAGTACCCCGGTCTGCTTCACTACCGTGCGGACGATGCCGAAGATCCGGTCCGGGTCTGATGAGTGAGCCAGCCGACGCCGGAAATAGGTCAGCAGCGACGGATCGAACCCCCGATCATACAGACCCAGCCCGCAAGCGGCCTTCCACCGCAGATCGAACCGCAGCGCTCCGGCCGCCTCCTCATCCGACAACCCATGCAACGCCTGCAGCACCACGACCGTGGCCAGCAGGTCCGGCGGCACTGAGGGGCGCCCGTTGACCGGGGCGTACATGTCCGCGAACGCCTCCGGCGGGAACAACACCCGCCGGTGTTCGGCCAGGAACGCGAACACGCTCCCGGCCGGGATCATCTCCCGGCACACGACCCACACCGGGGGCCCGGCCGGAGCCCTCTGATGGCCCATCACGACCCGAGTCTGAACCCCAAACCTCCGTCTGGCCAGACCAGCAAGATCTTCAGGACACTCCTAGGCCGTGTTTCATAAGACGTTCAGCCACTTGTTGATCGCGGCGATGGTGAGGATGGCTTCGTAACGAACGGCGAGCTTGTCGTAACGGGTGGTCATGCCACGATGACGTTTGAGCAGGTTGATACCGCACTCCACAGCGTGCCGCAGGCGGTAGATCACAGGATCGAAGGCAGGCGGGCGGCCTCCCTTCGATCCCCGGGCCTTGCGGTGAGCGTCCTGGTCGGCCTTGCTCGGAATACACGTCTTGATCCCCCGCCGGCGCAGATGAGCCCGGTTGGCCCGGCTGGTGTAGGCCTTGTCGGCCACGACACGGTCCGGGCGGGTCCGGGGACGACCACCGCCGGTGCGGGCCACCCGGATCCTGCCCAGCACCGCAATGAACTGCGGGCTGTCGCCCCGCTGCCCGGCGGTCACCACCGCGGCCAACAGCTTGCGGCCCTGCTCACACGCCAGATGGGTCTTGGTGGTCAGCCGCCGCGCGAGCGTCCCAGCGCGTGGTCGGCCGGTTCCTGGTGTCCCCCGCCGGGCGGCTCCTTCTGCAGATGACCGTCCCGGCGCGCGCCCGCCGCGTGCTGGTGAGCCCGCACGATGCTGGAGTCCACGCTCTCGTCCAGCCGATCTTCCCCGCGGCGTCCGCACAGGCCTGCAACCCTGCCAGGATCCGTGCCCAGATCCCGTTCCGCTGCCGGCGGCGGAACAGGCCGTACACGTCCGCCGCCGGATCCCGTCGATCAACTGCCGCCTGCTCCGCTTCGGCGGACGTCCCTTGCCCGATGCGGCAGGCAGATGCGGCTCCAGGACCGCCCACTGCGCGTCGGTGAGGTCGTGCCGCCTCGTCACCGCTATGCCGGCCACGAGGTCTCCGGTGTTTTGTTCTTCTTGGTCGTTGAACCAACTACCGGAGACCTCCTCTATTCACGATCACCGACACGCCCAGCTCACGATGATCTTTTGAAACACGGCCTAGGCGGGTTGGGCGCCTCGCCGTACCGTACGGCGGGGCGCGGACGGACGTCAGGCTGCGGGGACGGTGGCCACTGAGCCCATCGACTTGGACGGCCAGGTACCATCTGCTGTGCTCATGGTCGGCCAGGCGGTCACACCGCCTGCCAAGCTGCCTATCGATGGCTTGATCGATGCATCCGCACTGCTTGAAGTTCACGCAATGACGTTTCGGCGTTGCATTGCTCCACTGCCTCAGATGGTCCTTTGAGGGGCCATGCCCGTGAGCGCGACGTTGTTAATGCTCGGCTAGGTTGGATGATCTAGAGTCTTCAGCAGGCACGTCCGCCCATATGATCCAGAGGCGGATGCAGGGCACGTGGCGGCGCTGCGGTTTGCGGCACAACTGCGGGCCTGCATGACATGATCTAGGCATGAACGTCACCGACACCAGGTTCCCGCGCATCCGGCGCTTCGCCCGCCTCTACGAGCGGACGTAGCTGCGTTGCCGTCAGCTCCCCGGTTACTGGCGAGATCTCTAGGATTCCGACGGAACAGGTCATGGATCGGCTTGATCGCCTCGGTCGGCGAGTTCGATCTCAGCAAGTTGACGCCGCAATTGTTCAGCTTTGGCTTCGGTGGCACGGAGGCGTTTCTCAAGCGCTGCACGGGGATCAACTGGCTTCCGTGGCGCTGGTGTGCCCGGAGCGAAGATAGCGCGCAGCAGGGGCGGCAGCATCGCGTGCCATTGCTCGTATCCGAAGTCAGGCAGAGCGTTATGGCCCCACTGGTGATGAAGCTGATACGGAGTACAGGCCAGGCATCTTTCCCACCACCCAGGCATGAGTCTTCCCAGCACCTCTGCGGTGGAGCCCGATGCGGGCTTTCCTTGCCATAGGCTCAGCGAGAATCCGTAGGTGTGCCAGTCTGCGGGTGCCTGGCATTCGGCGCACATGTCAGATGGTCGCGGTGGCGGCATGGCGAGCAGCTTATGGAATCGCTTCCGCTGGCTGGAAGACCACTCTTGGAGCAAGGGGTGACGAAAGAATGCCATGTGCTCGTATAGGTGCCGTTCTCGGCGTGTCTGCGGAAGGTCGCCAGCTTGGTCGACGACCGCGTTCGGGTCGCCGAGTTTTTCTTTCAACGCAGCGGCTTCTCGCTCGCTTGCGCGTCGTAATTCTTCCGCCTTGGGTTGCCATGCGCGGCTGCCGGGTATCGCAAGCGCGTTGCACATGAAACCTGCGGTGGCTTCCGCCCTGAGTAGAGAAAGCCGGATCATTGCCCGCTCTTCATCGTAGGACGCGGCGCGACGCTGTCGTTCCTCTTCGCGTTGAGCCCGCTTGGCGGCGAACTCTGCGTCCAACTCTTCCTTCGACAGGTATCCGCCAGGCGGAGGCGCGGCATGGTCCCACTGCTCGAGTATACGATGGAGCCGCTCGCGTTCCCGTCTTTCTCGTCCTTCCTGCCACCAATTCCACTGCCGGCTGACATCAGAGAGGCTCACGAGCATCTCCAGTGCCGCCAAGAAATCGGTCCCCGACGTGGTGCCGCCAGGAAGGCGTTTCCATACGACGCCGTTGGGGGCAGTGATGATCAGCTCAGGCATTGTGTCCCCTCCTTCATCCGGTTGCCTGGCTGCGGCGCGCCAGAACGCGAGCCGGAGGATGGCGATGGCCAGCTTTTGGTTTCTGCTACAGCGTATTCGTCCATGCCGAAGCCGTTGCACCAGATGAGGGCACCGTCATCGGAATCGTAGGTCCAGGCCCATTGAGCGTGCCGCTGTCGCAGGTGCCGTTGGGGGTGATGGTGACGGCACCAGGGATAACAGCCTCGCTTCTCGCTGACTGCGGCTGAGGCTTCGCTGAGCTGCGTCCTGCCGCGTGGATCGATACCTTTTATCCTTTGCTGCGGCAACATGACATCCATCCTGTGTAATGTCCCCTGCGAGTCGCCTGCTATACGCGGTGGCCTGGGGCCGGACACGCATGCCTAGAGGTCAATGCATCACTGTGCGACGTAGTAACCCTTATGTGTGTTGGCCTTGATGAACTCCATTAGGTGTTCGCGGGAGATGTACTTACGCGAGCCGATAGCGACCCACTCAATGTCACCCTGATTCATCATCTGGTACAGAGTGGAGTAGCTGATCCCCAGTGCTTTGCCAGCGTCTTTGATGCTGAGGAGCAGGGGCCCCTCGTTCGATAGGTGAGTCGGTCCGATCACCGTGGTCTGCTCGGCCTCGATCACATCGATCTCCGACGTGGTCGTCTTCCATGAGCCGAAGTAGCCATAGGGGCGATCGAACTCTGCCTGGACCTTGGCTGCGGCTTCCTCCTCGCTAGTGGAACGGACAAAACGTTCGGCTACCTGGACCCGTGTGACCACGACCTTGTAGCGCATGTACGTCTCCTTGATCTCGCGCTTCGTCTGCTTGACCTCGGTGAGTTTGGGGCGGTTGGCAACCCGGCTCATGGCGCGTGCGGTGGCGTTTGACGGAGGGCCGTCAGGAGTGGCCTGCGCGCGCGTCGTCTGTCTACGGGGCCGTCTGGTCTCGCATGCAGGGTCTGGCCGGTACGTACCGTGCTCAAGGTAGTACCGGCCGGCTTCGGTGATGGTTGCTGTCCAGATCTTGCGTTTGCGGCTGACGTTGGCAAGACCGCGGCTCTGCAGTGCCCGAGCGGTGTGCTTGTGCGATTCATCCGGCCACGAGCGCTCGGGGCAGCCGTCCGCGATCCAGCGCAAGACCTTGACCTGGCGATCGGTCAGCTCTGATGCGGCCACGGACAGTAGTCCACCACACTACGAGATATCGCGCGTGCGGAAAGCATCAGCCGCTACGCCGCGATGCGGTGCTGCGCGAGCTTGCTCATCACGACCTGGTTGGCCTCCCAGCCGTCGGGGAACTTCGCCGGCACTGACAGGTGCACGGGGTCGGTCGAAGGATGGCTGTCCAGGAGGTCGACGATGCCTTCGCGTGCGACGACGATACATGCTTGTCGGTGCCGGGACGTGAGCACGCACAGCCGTCCGGCTTCCAGGTGAAATGAGGTTGCGTCCCGGCGGCCGGACAGCGGGTGCACGACGATGACGACCTCGTATTCCCGGCCCTGCAGCCGGTTGGCCGTGTCGACGGCCACCCGTGACAGAGCTGGGTTGCCGGTCCTGGCGAGTGTGGTCCGGACCAGGTCGGCTTGGTCGCGGTGGGCGACGCCGATGGCGATGTCGGTGGCGTCCAGGAACCGGCCACCGGGATACCGCTCGCAGGTGGCGAGGGTTCCGCGCTCCAGTATTCGGGTGGCTAGTCGTGTGGCCGCCAGAAGGGTCTCGGCGTCAGTGCGTGGGACATGGCGGCGCGGCAACTCGTGTAGCGCCCACCCGGTGGTAAACGCCATTGCCAGGGTCTCATCCAGATCGGTGTTGCCGAAGGCGGCTGTATGGAACTCCAGGATGCGCGTTCCAGGGCTGGTGCCCGCAGTGAAGCCCGTGAACGGGTAGAACGCCTCTGAGATAGTGGGTGCGGCGGTGGATGGCAGGCGCCATGACAGTGGCAGCCGATGCTCAGGGATGCCCCGATTGTGGGCCAGCATCACTGAGACGCCGTTGAGTGTCGGGTCGTGCGGCAGGCCGATCCACCGCTCCGTGCCGACCATCGTGAACGGGTCCAACTGTCCGGGATCGCCGACGAACAAGCCGCGCTCGAAACGCTCGACGATCTGCAGCAGAGTGTCGGAGCGCATCTGGTAGGACTCGTCGAGGATCGCCCAGTCGAACGTTCCTTCGCGGACGGTGGCCCACTTGGCCGACGTACCGACGATGATCTCGCAGCCCTTCAAGTCGGACAAGGTGGCACCGACGAACGTGTTCGCTGGTTCGCTCACCTCTGGCAGGGGAGTGTACCCGCTTTTGCTGAGTCGTCCGATGGATAGGCTTGGGTGTGCGGCGGCTAGCCGCACGACAAGGTCGTCGATCTGGTTGTTGGTCTGGGCGACGACGATCGGGCGTTCGCCGCCGCCGACCAGATCTCCGGCGGCGCGGACCACGAGGGTGCTCTTGCCTGCCCCCGGCGGGGAGTCGACGACCACCGCCTTGTGCCTACTGTCGGACAGGTCGGCCAAGATCTCCGTGATGGCCGCGTCGGCCCTGGCAGCCGCATCGGTCTCAGTCATCATCGCCCCATTCCTCTGTGGCGGCTTCCTGCAATTCGTCAGAGTCATCGGTCGCGGCGGCGTGCGTCCACGGAACCCGGTCGTTGTCTGGGAACACCGGTGCGGGCCGCCAACCGGGGTCGGGAAGGTAGGCGAGCTGCTGGCCCTCAGCGGGAACGGTTCCCGGCTTCGGAACGAGGCCGCGGCCCATGCCGCTAACGACCTCGACGGTAACCAGGCTCGTGTCCCCGTCGGGGACCGTCGAGATGATGAGCGCCCGATGGCTCGCCGGCATGGACGGGCTGATCAGCTTGGTGCCGGGGGCCAGCCGCGTAGGGTCCTGGGTACGGACGGTGATCAGCGGCCTGGGCACCCGCCTGCCCTTGTCCGTGGTGACAAACCGGCCGGGCTCGCCCGCCACCACCGTCCCGGCGAATGCCTCTCCGACGCTGCGCCGGTCAGCCAGCACATACGGGTCGTCGAACGCCATGTCCACCTCAAAGTCCGCCAAAGCCCGCTCCAGCCGGCTCAGGCGCCTGGCCGCGCCGATTGGGGTGTCCTGCTTGCGTTGCGGCAAGCCGCTGGCGTCCTGGTAGTCGGAGAACGCAGTAAAGGACACGCGGTCGCGTTCGAAACGCGCCGCGGCCCGCGGCGCCTCGGGGACGCCGCGCAGCAGGGAGATCGCCTGCCACATCAATCGCCACGTGGGCTTGAGCTGATCGGCGAGCAGCTCCCGCAGTTCGTCCTCTGCTGCAGCCTTCGCTTGTGGATCGGCCGTGTCGAACCGCTTGATCGCCGGTTCTAGATAGTATCTGTCGAAGCTCGGAGCCGTGGCAGGACCCGCAGGCGGGCAAACGTCAGGATTCTCCGCATCGGCCATGGCTTGTGCCACGCTCAGACCGTCGGGTGGAGCGATCCATGCCATCAGCGAGGCAAGGTTCTGGTCTTCCAGCACGCTCTGGCCGGTGGCCCAATGCTCGCTGAGCATACCGGTGACCGGCAGCAACATCGAGGTGCCTGCCTGCTCGGCCGACTCCACCAGGAACGTCAGCCACATGCCGAGCCGCGGAACGATGTCCGCCACGCGGTAAGGGCCTGTGGTCGCGCGGAACCGGCATGCCCGGCCAAGGTCTGCCAGAGCTTTGACCCCGCCGGGATTGGGAACCAGGACCTGAGGGGCATCGGTGTAGTAAGAGGCGACCTCCTGACCTCGAGAAGTGCTCGTACGGCGCTCGCGGCGGCAGTGGTCGATATAGCTCATCACGATCCCGCCGAGCTCGGCGGCGAAGGCGACGCGCTGGGTCCGGCTGCGCGGCTGCGCGACGACCAGCAGCTTCGGTGACCTCTTGGCGGAGCCGACCATCGCCGCGAGCGGCGCTCCTGCCTCTCCCGCCATGACCAGCGGCACGATCACCAGGGGATGGTCGGACAGGAACCGGTGGCGGAACTCGGTCAGTGGTACCGCGGCCATCGCCTCCATCGCCTCCAGACGTGCCAGCGCGGACACTCTGCTCACGTCGTAGCTCCCGGTGTTCCGAGGGTGGAACGCAGCTCGGCACGTAAGCGGGCGGCGTGCCGCAAGGAGGCGGCGATCTCGACCTGCTCGTCGTTCGGCTGCAGCTCTCCGCGTGCCAGGCCTAAGGCCATGGTGACGGTGTCGATGCCGCCGAGCTGCTCGCGCACCACTGGCCCGAGCACGTCCAGCGACCCGCCGTCGCGCGCTCGGGCCCGGCAGTAGAAGGCCATCTCACAGTGGTTCAGGCAGTCCGGCCGGTAAGCCGCCGGCACTTGGTCCAGGGCTTCGACGAGCTCGCTGGCCGGTCGCGGCGCCCCGGCCTCGCCGACAAGGTCGAAGGTGAGGTCGTCAGGCAGCACGGCGAGCAGGTCGCCGATGCGCTCGATGCGTGCTAGCTGCCTGGTCAGGGTGGACACTTGCTTGCGGGCGTCGACGAATGCCGCGGTCGGGCGATTGGTGAAGTCTTTGGGCGCCACCAGCACGATCGTCTCGGAAACCGCCTCCGGGCCGATGCCAGCCTCGGCGAGCATCGCGCGTAGCGCGATGATGTACGCGCAGGCCTGCGTTGTGGCTGCCCGCACCTTCGCGGGGTCGGCGCGCGTGTCGATGATCGGAAAGCTCTTGATCTCCACCACGTGAAAACGGTCTCCAACACGGAATGCCACCAGGTCCGGCTCCAGAAACGCGGCGTGCCCACCGACCCGGAGCAGCAGCATCGGGTGGTCGTACAGGGTGCCGTCGCCCAGCCCCTGAGCGGCCCGAACAAGCAGCTGCTTGGTGCGGGCGTGGCGGATCTCTGGCCGGCCGTCGCCGCCGACGTCGTTCAGATCCTGGTAGCCCACCTCCGGCAGGGGCAACTGCAGGATCTCGCGCAGAACCCGCAGCAGCTCCGCGCAGCCGTTGGCCTTCACCATCGCCTCGAAGGAGTCGCCGCGAGTGATTGCGAAGGGAGACTGGCCGAAGGGCAGCTCGTAGCCGGCGTGCTTGGCGATGTCGTTCTTGTTGGAGCCGGAGGCGTCCAGGACAGCGCGTAGGGTGCAGCGCGGGTTGTTCTCCAGCGCGGCCAGTGACCTGGCGCTGTAGGTCAGGCGCGGCGCGGAGCCGCGCAGCACGTCCAAGCGTGCGTCGACTGCTGCATTCACGGTGTGGGGATCCTCATGAGAAGACGGGATCTTGTGGAAGAAAATCAGGTCTAAGCCTGCAGACGTTTGACGTTCCGCAGGGGCGTGCCGAACAGCTGCGAATCCTCACCGAGACGCTTGCGAGCCCGCCGCGCAGCCTCGGCCCGGGTGGCACGGTCCGCGTCGCTGTGAACGTTCAGCTCAGCTCGAGCCGCGGCGATCACCAGGTGCGGGTCGGGCACGGCGTCGTGGACGGTCTGTCCGACAGGCGTCGCCCCAGGTATATTCACAGCGAATCGCCAGAGTAGCCGCCGCGCTGCCGCGCTAGGCCCTGTTTCCGACGATCTGGCTACGGTGTGTATCGTCTCGGCGATGCGCATCGCGGCGGTGAGGAAGTCGACACGCGGGGACAGCGGGCCGATGACGCGCTGTTCCAGTGACCACGTACTGATCGTGATCAGGGCCCGCGCCGGGGTCAGCAGGTCATGGGTCAGCGCGGGGCACAGATAGTACGGCCGGGCACCGGGCGCCGACCGGTAGGACCGCTCCTCGTCGCGGCGCAGGCTGGACAGCTTGGCAGCGGACAGTTCACCAGGGAAGAACGCCTCGTGGACGCTCACGATCAGCTTCGGCGCTGCCGGGATTCCTAACAGCACCAGCGCACGATGCACGTGCTCGCGTGCCGGCAACATCGAGCCCTGCGCACCGCCGGGCACCGGGCCAGAGCCCACCGTCGGTGGGGTGGGGGGCACGTCAGTGTCGATGAGCGCGTCCCATGCCCGTTCGGCGCGGCGGAGCTGAGCGCGCAACTCACTGGCGCGCTCCATGTCGCCGGCTGCGGAGGCGTCGCGGATCGCGCGGCGCAGGACGCTGATGCTCTTCTCCAGTGCGTCCAGCGGATCACTCATGGCTCAACGGTACCAGGGTTCCCGAAGCTTCCAGATTTTCTCCAGAGTTTGAGGTACGGTCGGCTACATCTACTCCTCCGCCCGTGTGGCTGCGCGACTCGTGCTGTCCTGCGGGCTCTTCCCCCTGGAGACTCCCGTGATGGGACGTGTGTTCCACACCTCCGACTGGCATCTTGGCCGCCAGCTCGGCCGTCACCGGCGCGACAACGAGTTCGACGCCGTCCTGGACGAGATCATCGAGATCGCCACCGACTTCGCCCCCGACGTGATCGTGCATAGCGGCGACCTGTTCGACGGCCCACGCCCGGGCCTAGACGACATGCGCCGCGCCGCCCAAGCGCTGCGCCGCCTCGAGGCGATCGCGCCGACAGTGGTGGTGGCAGGCAATCACGACACCGCCCATGTGCTGGCATTCCTGCAGTTCGTCCTTAGCGATATGGGTAACCGGGAGGAGGACCAGGTCCAGGTGCGGTTCGCCACCGACGCTCGCCCCAGCGGACTGCTGATGGCCGAGTACCCAGGCGCGGGGGGTGAGCTGACCCTGCGGGTTGGCGCGCTTCCGTACTTGCACCCCAACAGGTTCGCCTACGACTTCGTCGACCCCGCCATGGTGACAGCCGCGTACGCCCAGCGGATGCGTGCCGTCCAGGCCGATGTCTACCACCGGCTGGCGGTAGGGCGTTCTGCACGCGACATCCTGGTCTTCGCCGCCCACCTGTTCGTCGAAGGCGCCATGCCCTCCTACTCCGAGCGGCGCTTCTCCATCGAAGCCGACTACGCGATCGCCACCGCCGACCTTCCCGCGGTCGACTACGGCGCCCTCGGCCACATCCACAAACCGCAGCCCGTCGCCCGCGCCGGATTCCCCGCCCACTACGCGGGCAGCCCGCTACAACTGGACTTCGGCGAGACCCGTGACATCAAGAGCGTCGTCCTGGCGGAGATCGCTCCGGGGCACGCGCCGCGCATCGAACTCGTACCGCTCGACTCCGGCCGCCGCCTGATCCGTCTAGAGGGCACCCTCGAGGAGATCGCGCACCGTGCGGGCAGTGTCGGCGACGCCTGGGTGAAAGCGGTAGTGAACGTCGACGCCTCAACCTCGTCCCTGGCGGACACCATCGCGAAGATGCTGCCGGCGGCGACCGTCGTCGCCATCGAAGAACGCCGTCCCGAGTCGGCGGGCCGCCTCCTGGATCGCGATGTCACCGTCCAGGAACTTCCTGGCGTCGATGACCTCCTTCGCGACTACCTGCCCAGCCGCGGTATAACCGGCCTGGCCCTGGACTGTGCCATGGAAACCTTCGTCCAGCTGCGGGCCGAATCGGACCTTGAGGATCCCGCACCGTGCTGCGAGGAGACGCTGCTGACCGCCGCGCTCGCGTGCGAGCAGGAGGTTGGCCGATGAGACTGCTGCAACTGTCTCTGACCGGGCTCCGCAGTTACCCCGCCCCTGTCACCATCGACTTCACCGGCAAGAGCCTGGTCGCGGCGCTCGGTGATACCGGCGCAGGGAAGACCAGCCTCCTCGACGCCATCACTTACGCGTTGTTCCGCACGACTTCCTGGGAGACCAGAGAAGCCCGGCAGCGCATCGCCGACGGTGCCCAGGCCATGAGCGTGGAGCTCACGTTCATACAGGGCGCCCAGCACTGGCACGTGCAGCGCACCCTACACGTCACCAACCCGAACGCGGCCCGGCACCACCTGAGGAACCTCCACACCGGCGAGGAACTCGACAACGCCGTCAAGGTCGACGAGCGCATCAAAGCCATCCTCCAGATGGGATACAAGACCTTCATGCGCGTCGGCCTGCTCGCGCAGGGTAGGTTCGACCAGCTCCTCACCGCGGGCCAGACCGAGCGGAGTAGGCGGCTGCGGGAACTGTTCGGCATCGAGTCCCTGGAATCCGTCCAGAAACTGGCCGGTAGCCGGTACATCACACTCCAGTCGCTGATAGGCGCTGCGGAAGGCAAACGCACCACCATGCCACTGGACCCGCGGCAGGCCGCGACGGCTGCGGGTGCGGCCGCCGACGCCGCCGAGGCTCGTGCCGCGTTTCTCAACACCGCCATCGATCGCATCTCGGCTCTACAGACCGAAGCCGTCCGGGCTCGCAGCATGGCGGAGACGGCCGCCACCGCAGCCGAGGATTTGTCGGCACGGGGGGTGGCCAACGCCGATGCCGTACTGCACGGCCTCGAGCCCATCGCCGCCGATATCGCGGCACGTCGCGACCTCCTGAATCGGCGCGGCCACGATGCAGTACGGGCGGAGGAGCAGCTGACCAAGGCGATCGCCGACGCCGGCGATGAAGAGCTCCGCAGGTCCGCCGTGATTCTCGAAGACCTCGCAGCGCGAGCCGAAGAGCATCGCGGCGAGCGTGACCGGCTCGCCAAGTTGAACAGGCGACTTGCTACGGACGGCGCTGCCATCGCCGCAGCAGAATCGGATTTGGCCACACGAGCTGCCAACGCTGAACCCCTGGCACACGCCGCCGAGGATGCTGCGGAAACGAGCAAGAGGGTCCGGACGAGCGCGGCCATCGCCCGGCCCCTAGTGGCCCTCGCCGCCACGGCGGCCCGCGCCGTCGCCGGTGCCGCGCTCAAGTACGCCACCGCGGTCGGCACCTGTGAGACCGCCCGCCACAACATCGGAATCCTGGAAGGAAACGCTCTCGCCATCAAGGAACGCGCCGCAATCGCTGCGAGGCAGCTTGACACGCTCCTTCTTCGTGACCAGGCAGCCGGGCTCGCCGCCGGATTGCACCCCGGCGACGGCTGTCCCGTGTGCAAACAGAGCGTCCCTGCCGACTTCACGCCCACATCCGAGAGCTACGCCGCGGAGCTGCACAGCGCCAAAGAGCGGCTACGCGAGGCCACAGTGGCGCAGGACGAGATCTTCGGACAGCTCGTCCAAGCACGCGCAGCCTTGACCACGGCCGACCAGGCCAAGCTCGACCGCGAAAGGGATCACCAGCGTGCCTTGCAGGACGTCCAGGAGGCTCAGATAAAGGCGGCGGCCGCCCTGAAGGACTTCGCGGCTCTGGTCCTGGAGGCCGAGGGAGACTTCGACGCCGAATCAGCGACAGAGAGGCTCACTACCGCCGACGACCAACAGCACATCACGACGATCACCGAGGTGATCACGGTGTGCGAACTGGAGGCCACCGCCGTCGCCGACCGGAAGCAGACCGACGCCCTCAGACATACTGCAAGGCTCGAAGCCGCCCGAGAAGCGCTCGAAAACCAAAAGGACAGGCACCAGCAGGCGATCGAAGACGCCAACACAGCCTCCGACCGACACTCGGGCGCTGTAGGCCGTCTCGCCGCAGACTTGCAGGCACTGCCGGTACACATCCAGGCGATGCTGCCCGAGGAAGCGATCGAGGTCCGAGCCGACGCCGCGGCAGCAGCGGCCACCACTGTCGCCACTCACCTGTCCGAGATCCAGCGCCTCGTCGAACAGCTTGAAACCGTACGAGAGGAGAAGGCCGAGGTCCTCACCCAGCAGCGAGCACTGGACCACGAGGCGCGCACCACTATGGAACAGCCGCTCGACAAGCTGCACGCAGCCCTGAACGACTGGGCGCAGGCCGTCGAGGAGGCGATCAATCACCTTGGCACACGGAGACGGCACCGCAGGCCGCAGGCTCCTGCCGATTATGGGATCGCTGGAATCCGCTTGTTCGCCACCGAGCTGTCGAAGATCGCTGAGACGCTCGGCTGCGAACTCGGCCAGGCGTCCGCCATCGGTACAGCTCGGGCCGACGCAGCGTTGTCCAACCTGCGCGAGAAGGCCGCCGAGGTCGCCGACGTAGACGGCTTCCAGCCCAGCGACCTGACGGTCCCCCATCTGCTGCACCCCCTCGTAGCTGCGGCGGCGAAAGCCGCCGCAGAGGCAGAAGGTCAACGTAGAGAGCAACACAGGGCAGAACGCCTGATCAAGCCCGCAGCCGACCTGGACGCTGCCATCGCTGCAGGGAAAGCCCGCTGCAGCGCGCTGGAACTGCTGCGCAAAGAACTCGTCGACGCCAAGTTTCTCGGCCACCTCACCATGCTGCGCACACGGGCACTGCTAGGCGTGGCGAGCGACCTTCTCGGACAGCTGACCGACCAGCGGTTCGGCTTCGCCGACGGGTTCGAAATCATCAGTAGAGGTTCCGGCGTCGTCCATCACCCTAACCGGCTGTCCGGCGGGGAGAAGTTCCTGGCCTCGCTCGCTCTCGCGCTGGCACTCGCCGAACTGCACTCACGCAGCGGCCCGCGACTGGGATCGCTTTTCCTCGACGAAGGCTTCGCGACCCTCGACACCACGGCGCTGGAATCGGCACTGGACGTGCTGCGCTCCCAGGTCGGGGGTGACCGGCTCGTCATGGTGATCAGCCACCTGCATGCCGTCGCCGAAGGCGTCGATGACGTCCTGTGGGTGGAGAACGGGCCCGCTGGTTCCACAGCGCGATGGATGACCCAGGCGGAACGCGACGAGCTGGTACAGGCAGATCTGTCCAGCGGATTGCAGACGCTGGCGTAACCAGTTGAAGAGGAGGGGAGGAATCCAGATGTCGGAAGCGCATAGGCCCGGTCGGGATACGTTGGGCTTGTCCACGCGAGTGAAGGCGCTGGCCGTTGCCGATCCGGTCCTCGACCTGGAACGCCGCAAGTCACTGCTCACGTCACGGGACTGGGGCGGCTACCAGATGGAGGAACTCGCGCTCACCGCCATCGACACCGTCACGCTGAAGATGGACTTCGAGGACGGTGCCCGTCACGAGGACGTCGTGGCAGCGGTGATTCGTGTAGCAGAGCTCCAGATGCCCACCCGCAGCCTCGACCAACACACCGATGTGGCGCGCTGGATCCTGGACAGCCTGGTGAACGTCGGGACGGTCGATCGCGACTTCAGCCACATGTACGGCCTCGTATGGGACGGCACTTACGTCTCGCACGAGTTCTCCTTCAAGCTGTTGCGAGAGGTCGTCGGCCCCGATGGCCGACCACGACTTCGCGCTTCCAACGAGGCGATCGCGGTGCTAGTCGGCGCGGTGGACATCGACATCGCTTCCGAGCAGGTGGCAGCGGACGCCAAGCTGGAGGCGCTCGTGAGGCGTGGACGGCTGGCCGACGCCCACCGCGCGGCAGAGATGGCGTTGCGTCGCACGGTGCAGTACGCCGAGTACATCCGTACTCGGCTGGAGGGGATGCGCAGGGACGTGCGCTCGGTGGACTGGGTCCGTGACGTGCGGCGGACCCAGGCGGAGGCGCTGGAGCACATTGAGGACCGAATAAACGCCGAGAGCGTCATCAAGGACAACCTGATCCAGATGATGGACAACAGCACGGAGGAGGCCACCCCGGCTCAGGCTGCTGAGCTGATCGCAATTCTCGAGGAATGCTTGCGCAGGCACGCGATGCTGCAGGCGAACCTCCAGGAGGTGGGTGAGAGGTTTCGCGCGGAACAGGAGCGGCAGATTTTCGTACCCCCGCCGAGCCGGTCCTACGTCGATCTCGACCGCCAGCTCCTTGAACCGGTGCTAGAGCTGTCAGTAAGACAGGCACTTCCGCTGCTGGAGGGGTTCGCCAGCGCGGCGACACCGCCGCGCCGGCCCGCCGTCGTCTACCTTCCGGATTTGATCACGGGCCTGATGACGCTGCCTGACGAACGGGATAGTGAAGACGGCCTGATCACCGAGCCGGAGTTCGGTGAAGCCGACGACGACCCAGCCTTCTCCGAGGAGCAGTACGCGGCTGTCGAATCGCTGCTGGCGCATGCCGACGGCATCCGGTTGTCCGCGCTGCTGAAGGCGGTACGCCGTGCCGCCCACTGCAAAACCGACCGGCTGCTGGCTCTGCAGGTGCTGGCTCTGTTTGGGGCGCCACGCTACGACGCCGAGCACTGTATGACGCTGGCCGCGGTGGCGGACGACGAGGAACTGGACGACGAGGTCTTCGCCGGAAACGACCTTCTGGTGGTACGCGGCTTGATCGCGGACAGTCTGGAGAGATAAGCATGAGCAATTTCGAGGACCTGGCTGCGGCCTGCAGGCTGGTCTCCTTCGGCTTTCAGCCCGGGCTGACGCCCCGGCGCAGCGTCGAGTACGCCACCCTGGTGAGTCGGTACCGTGCCGATGCCGCGTTCGCCCAGCTGCTGCACGCTGCCGCGCGCGGCTTCGACCTGACCGTCATCGCGGTGGACCCGCGGGCTGGGCTCGTGTTCGGGACTACGCCTGAGACGCAGTTCGCCGCTAGCGTCATCGACCACATCAAACAGGTCGCCGACCGCCCGATCGCCGCGCTGGCGCACCTAGCCATAGCCGCGCTCGCTTACTACCGGCCAGAAGACCTCGACGATGAGGCCCATGTCGGCCGGGTCACGATCCGTCACGTCGATGAGATGGTGGAGCAGGCGGCCAAGGAACTGGAACATCGTGCGGCCGAGACCGGCGAGGACGACGGAGTTCCGGCCGGTCAGCCAGATCTCGTGCAGCTGTGGCGTTACCACCAGCGGCGCAACCCGGTGGCTCCCACCGAAGACGCGCGAGCCCATTCCAAGAGCAGACATGCGATCACCAAGCGCGTCGCCGAGTACCTGGCCGACAACGGTATGCTGCGGCGCGCAGGCAACGAGAACGGCGGCACCTATACCACCACGGCCCGATACCAGATCCAGGTACGAGAACTGGCCGGGCAGCAGATGCTCGGCGAATTGGCCGCGCTCGGGGTCGCCGTCGGCTTGGACGGCAAGCCAACGTTCCACAGCCCGGGCGGCGAGGCCCCCGCTTCGACCGAGTCAGGAGGTTGATCCAGCGATGTATGAGCTGAACCGGGTCCGCCTCTACAATATCGGCCCGAGCAGCGCCCGCTACGACGATGTTGTGCTGGACCTGTCCGACGGCGGTCCGCCGATCGCGGCCCGTACCCTGATCCCGTCACCCGGCCAGGTGTTCCGGCGTCCGGCTCCGGCGACCCTGCTGGTGCTGGAGAATGGCGGCGGCAAGTCCGTGTTCATCCGGATGCTGCTGTCCACGGTGCTTCCCGAACGCCAGTCCCGTAAGGGCCGTGAGGCGTTGCGCGCCTATGTGGTGTCCGCGGCAGCTCCCTCCCACGTGGCGCTGGAATGGGTCAATGTCCGGACCGGTGAGACGCTGGTGACCGGCCAAGTACTGTCCCCCCTCGCGGACGGCAAGCCCGATCGGATGTTCTACTCCTTCAACCCTGGAGAAGACGTTACTCTGGCCAGCCTGCCATTCGCCGAAGGCCAGCGGCGGCTCCCGATGAACGCCTTCCACGACGCACTCAAGCGCCTTGACGCTGCGGATAAGTCGCTGCACGTGGAGATCGAGAGGCGGCAGGGCGAATGGGAGAACCATCTGCGCCGACTCGGTCTGGAGCCGGATCTCTTCGCGGTGCAGCAGGCGATGAACGTCGACGAAGGCGACGCGGCCGAGGCGTTCAAGACCACCACGGGCCGCCAGTTCGTCGAGTGGCTGCTGAGCAAGGCGCTGGATGCGGAGAACTACATCGAAATGGGCAAGGCCTTTGCCAAATACGCCGGCAACATCGGGCGACGCGAGCAGTTGTTGCTGGACCGCGACTTCTCTACCGCCACCGCGGCAGTCGCGCATCGCCTCGCCACCCGGCGCGCCGAACAGGTGACGGCGGCCAAGGACGCTCAGATTTCGGCGGCGGCCCTGGCACAGCTCACGGCTGAGCTCAGGGAGACCGTCCAGCGCGCCAAGGACGCGCTGCCCGCCCATGAGGCAGACGTGAAGACCGCGAGGCAGAACGCCGAGGTTCGGCAGCAGGCTCGCGACCAGGCCGACCTGGTCCATAAAGAGGTATGGCGAAGGACCCTGGCCTTGCGTCGTGACGAGGCGTGTGCCAAGGCTCAGGAGGTCGAGCGGCAGCTTGCTCGCGACCGCACGGAGCTAGCCGCCTGGACGCTGGTCCCCAACCTGTTGAAGACCGCTGCCGCACGCGAGAAGTACCAAGTCGCCAGCGAACTACTGGATACTGCCGAGCAGGCCGCAGGAGCCGCACAGCTCCGCCGTGACCGAGCCGGAGCCACCTTCGGAAGCGCCCTTCACCGCGCCGTGGAGCGCTGCACCGCCCAGGCGAACGACCTGGCAGGCAAAAGCGCGAAGGCTAAGGCAGGCGCTGCAGCAGCCGAACGCCGCGCGGGCGAGGACGAGCGGCAGGCCACCTCGAACACCGTACGCGCCGAGCTCCTGACCAAGCAGGTCAAGGACGTGGATCGCCGCGTGGAGGCCGCGCGGGATCAGGGCATTCTGGAGGAAGGCGAGAGTGTCCGCGAAGCGGATGCCAGGCTACGCTCCAAAGCCAAGGAGAGCACGACCAGGGCGGCGCGGTATCGTGAAGCCGACAACCAGCTCAAGTTGGAGCTCCGCAAGCTCGAGGATGCCGCACGCCAGCTGATCGAGCCTGAGATGGAGGCACGCCAGGCAGTCGAGATCGCGGTCCGCGCGGTTGAGAGCATGGAAGGCGTGGCACGGGCACTCGCAGCAGAGACGTTGTTGCGCGAACTCGCCGAACTCCGCGACGACGAGGAGGTCCCCGGCCGCGATCCAGCCTTGTGGTTGGAGACGAACGCCTCTGCGCTCGGCAACCTTGCCGCTGCTGCGCAGAGATCGGCCGAGGACCGGCTGGACGCGTTGACCGCGGACAACAAGGCAGACCAGCGGCTGATCGAAGCGCTCATCGCCGAGGACGAAGCGCTCATGCCGCCGCGCCCGGCGGTCGAGGACCTGCTACGGGTGCTGTCAGACCACAAGGTCGCCGCGACAGCGGGCTGGCGGGCGCTGGAGCAGCTGGTGAATCCTCGCCTGCATACCGAGATTATCCAAGCCCGCCCCGCCCTGGTCGATGGCATCATCGTGGCCGACCAACTGACCCTGGACAAGGCACGGGCGGTGCTCGCCGAGGTACGCCCGCTGCCACCAGCAGCGGTGCTCGTCACCACCGCAGCGTCGTTCGAGGGGAGCGCAGAGGAGACCGAGAACGGGTTCGTCGTGGAGCCGACACCCGCTTTGCACGACCTGGAGGCCGCCGCCGCGCTGCAGGAGCAGGCACGCGCCCGCATCCAGGGCCGCGCCGCCGCTCTCCGCGAACTGGCCGAGCTCCGGAAAGCCGCATTCGAGCTCAATCACAGGCTTGGTGAGTGGCTTCGCGAACATCCGGCAGCCGATGTGGAGCGCTTGCGCTCGGAGGCACAAGCGGCGTCGGTCGCCGCGGCTGAGGCCAAGTCCCTGCTGGACACGGCCCGCGACAGGTACGCACGAGCCGCTGACGCTGTCGACCAGCACGCCCAGGTAGTGATAGAGGCCGAAGAGACCGCAGCTGACGATGTCCGCACCGCCGAGTCCTTCGAACAGCTCACAGCGGACGCCGCCGCCGCCGACAAGGATCGTCTGGAGATCGCCAGGCTCGAAGCAGAGGCCGTGGGATATCGTGACGCGGCCCAGGAGTTCCGCGAGCAAGCCGAGCGATCCCGCGACCGGGCCACCGAATACGCGGTGCAAGCCGAGTCGTTCCGCCGCGACGCCGCCGCGTACGCCGACCGGATCAAGAAGGTTGTTCACGGCAACGAGCCGTTCGGCCAGGTCACGGACGAAGCCGACCTCGCCGCGCTGGAGATCTCCTACGAGCAGGCTGAATCCGCCTTCCTCGCTGTAGAGGTGGGCCAGGATCTGCGACAGCGCGTCAATGACGCGCAGCGGGAGATCTCCTCTCTTGAGGCGGAGCTGCTCAACGAACCGGCTGTCATCCGGGCTCGTGCAGAAGCGCTGGCCGCATCCCCGGACGCGGGAAGCTCCGCGTCTCTCGAGGCCGCGAAGCGGAGACTCAAGCGCACGGTGGCAACTCTGGAAGGCGAGTACGGCAAGCTGAGCGAGCAGGTCATTCACCTGCAAGCGCAGACATCCTCGGCAGGCCAGCGTAACGGAGCGCCGTGGACCAGCCTCGACGACGACTGGGCACCGTCGAGCTCCGACGAAGGCGCGGCGCTCACTGAACGAGCCATCGGCGTACTCGCCGAGGCCGACGAACTGCTCAAGACGGCGTTCGAGCTGAAACTGGCTGCTGAGCGCCGGCTCCACAAGGCCGAGGCCACCGCACGCGAGATGGCCGTCGTCCAACGCAGCCTCGCCTCCGACGTCCGCAAGCTGGACCTCCCGCCCGTCTCAGGACCGTTCGCGGGAACCGCCGACGAGGCGCAGCAAGCCGCGGACAAGGCGACCGAGGCGTACAGTAAAGCGTCCGATCACCTTCGGGATGTGGACCGAGCCGTGGACGACGCCGTCATGGACTTCCGTGAAACCGCTAACCAGAACCGGTTCGGCAAGCTCAAGGCGCCGATCTACAAGCAGGTCACCGAAATCGACAAGGCATCGCTGACCGCACGCGCCGGCGAATGGGCAGCCGAGCTCACCGGGCGGGCGGCGAGCCTGACCACCGATCTCGAGGACTCGGACCGCCATCGGAAGCTACTCATCGACCAGCTGAAGCATCACACCAGCGAGGCGCTGGCTCTGCTGGAGAAGGCTGAGCGGCTATCGCGGCTGCCCGAGAGCGCCGGCGTATGGGCCGGTCGCCGGATCTTGAAGATCGGCTTCGCCAAGCCGGAACCGCAGACCCTGGTCGTGCGGATCGCCGAAGCCCTAGACGAGAACGCTCGCATTCAGCCGAGCCAGGCAGGCCGGGACCTCGTGCTGCGCTGCGTCGGGGCCGCGGTGCCACGTGACTTCAAAGTGGAGATTCTCAAGCCCGATGCCGCGGGCCGTGCCGAGTACGCGTCAATCAGCGAAATGGGCAAGATCTTCTCCGGTGGGCAGGAGCTCACCGGCGCGATCATGCTGTACTGCACGCTGGCCGCCCTGCGCAGCAGCACACGGACGGGAGCCCGCACCGGCAGCGGGTTGGGCGGGATGCTGATCCTGGACAATCCGATCGGCAAGGCCAGCGCCGACTACCTGCTAAGCCTGCAGATGAACATGGCCATGGCGCTGGGCGTCCAGCTGATCTACACCACAGGGAACATGGAGGATCGAGTACTGGCTACCTTCCCGCTGTGTATCCGGCTGCGAAACGACGCCGACCAGCGTACGGGGATAGGGCACCTCCATGTCACCGGCCGGATCTCCGCCGCGCGGCTGCTGGTGAAACCACGCGAGCACGAAACCGGCGACGAGACCCGGCAAGAAGGCGACACTCAGTGAGCGGCGGCGAGGAGGCTGATGAGCGACCGCTCTCGCAATCGGCGGCTATCCTCTCGGCCACCTTGAACGCGATGGCAGAGCGCCGCGTCGAGCAGGCCGGGATTCTCGCGGCTTTCGTCGCCGCCTGCCCTGGAACGGCGGGTACCACCCAGGCTCGCCTTGTCCTTTCCGCACTCCTAGATGAGCTCGCCGACCACCACCTTGCAGAACTGCCGCGAGGCCGCAATGGGTGGGATGACGCGCTCCCGCCACTCCCACGCTGGCTCCGCCTGCCGCCGCAGCCGAAGCAGGACACTCGGCACCCCCGCGCACCGTCGATGGCCGTCTGGCGCCGTGAGCTCGCCTGGGCCGCCGCGGACTCGCTGTCCTCAGCGCAACTCGACGTCCTCAAGACGGTCAACCGGTGGCTGCGCGACACCGACGGGGACGATGAACGGCGGACCGTCGTCCCGATGCGCGAGCGCTCCCTGGAGATCTTCGGTGATGAGAAGCGCCTCGACGCGCTCACGGCCACCACCTTGTTCGCACCCGGCCGCCTCACCCTGGCCACCCTGGCCGCCGAGCGCATCCCTCCTCCCTTGGCGTACGAACGTGTCGGCCCAGGCAGCATCGTTCTGGTGATCGAGAACAGCGACTCCTTCACCACCCTCAGCACGCTGCTGGAGCACCGCTGCGGGCAGGTCGGATACGTGGCGTTTGGCGGCGGGCACGCCTTCGAGGCATCCGTCGCGCGGATCAGCAGGCTGGCTGGCGTGACCGACATCGCCTATTACGGCGACCTCGACGAGGACGGGCTCACGATCCCGCAGCGAGCCAACGTGACCGCCGCGGCGCTGGGACTTCCACCGGTCCGTCCTGCTGCGGGCCTTTACCGCCTTCTTGTCGGCCAGGACGTCCGTGGATTGGCGCCGAAGAAGATCGACCCGATCGTCGCCGAGCGGCGCGTTGCGTGGCTTCCCGAAACCATCCGTGGCCAAGCGGCCAACGTCATCGTCGCAGGGAATCGGCTCGCCCAGGAGGCCACGGGAACAGTGCTGTTACGCCGCAATGGTTCATGGCGTAGCGATCTGTAATGTTTTCAGCTATGTGGGGCTGCCGTATTCCATCTCTTTTCGGCTAACAGCGTCCCCGAGGTCCCGAACGGCCACAATTAGCAGCGGCCAGTGCAACATCGCCTAGGTTTCATCGGCCCTTCGACGCCTGATCAGTCCGGTGGTGTGCATGTTCGCGGCAGGTCTGCGTTGACTACCTGACCGAGAGAGAAGGTGACAGGGGTGGGCTACCTCAGCGCTTCCGGTAAGACGAGGCCCGTTTCCGGGAGTACAGGCGTTCGTGGCAGGCATAGGTTTGTGGTTGCTCGATGGTTGCTCGCGTGCATGCGATACGGCACGGCAGCTGTAGTCACGGCCTGGCACTTCTATGGAGTCAGACGTGTCCTGAAGGCCACGAAGCGGTACGTCCTGGCAGAGTGTGGCAGTGATCAAGGGCGCTTTTAATCTGTAGGTTCAGGGTTCGAGCCCCTGGCGCCCCACCACCCCCACCCCATCCGACCAGCGCTCCCTCCCCAGAGGAGCACCCGCGGCGAGCAGTTCGTCTCGTGTGGTCGCTCGCCGGTCGCTCGCGGGCACGGACCGGGCACATGAATGATCGTTTAGGCACCGGTATCTGAGGCGGCGGTGACCGAGTACCGAGCCCGCCGCAGCCCGCAGCGGGCCCGGCTCGGTCAGGTAGCCGGTCAGGTGTGGGCGGTGGTGTCGTCCCACGCGACCTTCAGCCGCCGTGGCCCCGCTGTACGGCCCTGCCATTCCGACCGGCCTGCGCGGGCGGGGATCGGTTGCATGGGCGGGGCTGGGGTGGTGATGAGGGCGGCGGTCTGTTCGGCGGCTGCGGCTGCGACTTCGGGGTAGACGCTGGTGTAGGTGTCGCGGGTGAAGGTCGAGGAGACGTGTCCGAAAGTTTCTTGGACGATTTTCAGTTCGACTCCGGCGGCGAGCATCATGGAGGCGGCTCCGTGGCGTAGATCGTGGAGGCGGATTGGTGGCAGTCCCGCCTCGTAGGCGAGCAAATGGAACTGGTCGGTGAGGTGCTGGGGGTGTAGCGGGCGTCCGAGTTCGTCGGTGAAGGCGAACCCGCTGTCTGCCCAGTCCTGGCCTGCGGCGAGGTGTTCTTCGGCTTGCTGCTTGCGGTGGTGGCGGAGGGCGGCCATGGTCTCGGTGTCCACGGCGATGGTGCGGTCGCTGGCGTCGGTTTTCGGTTTGCCTTGGATGGGTTGCCAGCCGAGTTGGGTGATCTGCCAGTTGATCCCGATCGTCTTGGCCGTTTCGTTGACCTCACGCACGGGTGGCCGGACCAGACCTGGACACTGGCACGGATCAAGATGGTGATCGGACGCCGGTTCCACAAGAGCTACACCGTCCAGGGAGTGGCCGCGCTGCTCAAGCGGCATGGCTGGTCGTGCCGGGTGCCAGCGCGGCCGACGGCCGAACGCGATGAGGCGGCGGTGGCCGGTTGGGTGAAGGGGACCTGGCCGCAGGTGGAAACACCGCGGCGGCGTTCGGGGCCTAGCTCGTCTTCGAAGACGAAGCGGGGTTCGCGATGACGCCGCCCATCTGCCGGACCTGGGCCCGCAAGGGCCGTACGCCGCTCGTAAGGGTACGTGGCCGTTCCCGCCGCCGCCTGTCGGTGGCGGCGCTGATCTGTTACAAGCCTGGGGAACGGACCCGGTTGATCTACCGGCCGTGCGCCGATCCCCGCAGCGACGAACACAAGAGCTTCGCCTGGACCGACTACCGCGACCTGATCGCCGCCGCCCATCGGCAGCTCGGCGGGCCGATCGCGCTGGTGTGGGACAACCTGAACACTCATCTGGCCGCCGAGATGCGCTGCTACACCGCCGAGCGGGACTGGCTTACCGTCTACCGGTTACCTTCGTACGCCCCGGACCTCAACCCGGCCGAGGGGATCTGGTCGATCCTGTGGCGTTCCACCCTGGCCAGCCGCGACTTCGCTGGCCCGCAGGAGGTGATCGCCGCTGTGCGTCGGGGCTTACGACGGCTTCAATACCGCCACGACGTGCTGGATGGTTGCCCTGTCGGCACCGGACTCGTCCCTGCTCGGTTATGCGACACCACACATTTAACCTCAGTAGTTGGCAACAGCGTGGTGTCGGGGGTTCGTCAACAGTCGGAGAGTTTTTTATTTGAAAGCTCTAGTGCTACCTCGAGTGCGTCACGAGCTGAGGCGAGCCGGGCGCCTTGGGAATTAGCAATCTCTCGTTCGAGGATAGGTATCACCTCGCGAGAATACTCACCAATGCCACTCAATAGAAACGATGCATAGGTGAATGCATCTCCTGATAGTCCAACGACGGCGCGATCGATAAGGTTCATGCTATTTAGAACTCTATCTCGGCAATAAACCTCGATGTCGTACTCGTCAGCACCCAGCCTGAAGGTGCGGCCGTAGGAGGCTCCCCTGAACAGCTCGTGGAGCATGAGCCATGCATGCTCTGATAAAACACCTTCCTCTTCCAATTCTGTGATTATTATGTCGGTCACGGCAGCGGCCGAAGAGAAGAGATCTCCTTGGTTAACAGCTTTTCCCTCCAAGGCCTGGAATGCCCTTGCCCTCTTTTCGTAAGTGCCATGCAGTAGGTCGTCCAGCAAGGGCGGGATGCTGACGGCGTCGCCCGACAGTGTCTTCAATTCCTTCCATATCCACGTCATGCCGTATTTGTATCCCTTCTCGAATCACCATCGACGGTCTGGAGGCACTTGGCTTGGGTCTATTCGGGTGCGGCATCTATCGCAGAAGTCGGCGTCCATCATGGTGTTTGGATACACGGGATGTCCATATCGCAGGTTAGTTGGATCCGCGCCCTGCTCTATTGCCCTATTCCTTGCGTCGTCCTCGGCGCAGAAATCTCCTGCCCTTGAGCGCTTCTTTCCAACTACAACCAGTCCGGTAGTGCAGTCCACTACGCCTACGATCATAACGTGCAGTTGGCGCTGCGTCTTTGACATGCGTTCACGCTCTTCGTCGCGGGCACCATCTGCTATTGCAAAGCACTCGTCGTCGCTGAGCGGATTGTCGTTGTGAACCAGGGCAGCATGGCTGCCTGCCAGGACGTGGTAAGTGTGGACGTCGGCGACAGTCAGGTTATGGACGCGTTGGGTGGCGGTGTGGCGGTCGAGGGCGGTGATCTGGACGTAGGTGCCAGCTGAGGTTTGCAGCCACATGCCCGGCTGGAGGCGGGCCGCGCCCACCCACTCATGCAGGGCCGGGACCCAGAAGGGGTGTTCGTCCGTGGCGGTGATCTCGTCGGTGGCGTTGCCGCGGGGTCCGTCGATGTCGACTGTGATCTCGACGAGGTTCTTGACGCCGTCGCCGGTGATCACTGTGGTGATCGGGCGAGACGTGCTGTAGCCGGCTTCCGGATCGGTGGCGAGGACGTAGTCACCGACCTTCACGTCCTCGATGGGCTTGGTGGAGCCGTCGGCCATGAGGACCGGTGTGCCGGGAACGAAGCTGTTGGAGCGAAGGCGGCAGCCCTGTGATCCGTCGCCCGGAGTGTCGATGGGCGGCAGGTCGGGTGCGACCTCGTCGATGATCTCGTCCACCACCTGGTCGGTGGTGTTGTCCACCAGATTCTCGACCAGGTCCTTGGCACAGCCGCGCAGGCTGACGCAGTTGAGGTCCAGGTCGATGCCGAGGGGTTCGAGCGTCGTCGGGCCGCCGTTGATCTCGCCGACGAACATGTCGATGCCGTCCGAGATCATCTCGATCTTGTCGTCGTTCGACGAGCTCTTCTTCTTGGTCTTGGTGGACGAGTTGGACCTGCTCTTGCTCTTCGTCTTGGTCTTGGACGACGACTTCGACTTCGTCTTCTGGTTCGAGCTCTTCTTCTTTACCTTCTCCTGCGCCTTGCTCTTGGCCTTTTCCCTGATCTTCTGCTGAGTCTTCTTCTTGGTATGCTGCTTGACCTTCTCCTTGATCTTCTGCTTTATCTTCTTGTTGGCCTGTTCTCTCAGCTTCTGCTTGATCTGCTTCTTGATCTTTTTCTCGATGGCCTTTGTGGCCTTCTTTGCGGCCTTCTTGACGGATTGCTGCAGCGCCTTCTTCAAGGCGTTCTGAGCCGTCTTTGTGGCTTGCTGCGCGACCTTCTTCTGAGCCCTCGTCATCGCGCGCGTCCCCGTGCGTTTCGCCGCCTGCCCGGCCCGGGAGGCGAGTCGCTTGCCCACCTGGGTGGCGCCTCGCTGGGCCAGGCGGCGGAGCAGGAGCTGGCCTCCGACTCGCCCCGCGGCGAACAGCAGTGGGATGCAGATCGGGCAGTTACCCGAAGGGTCGGTGTACGCCAGGGGGTCGCCCATCGCGTACGTGTACCGGTTCAAGTTCGCCGACGGATACGGGCTCAAATTCGCGTCGTCGCGGGAGGTGAAACCGCCGGTGCCTGGGATGTACCAGCGAGCGAGCATGTTCACCTTGCCGGTGTCCGGGTCGGTGTACTCACCCTGGTAGCCGAGCCTGCGCCGCGCGCCGTTCTGTGCGATGACCTCACCGAACGGGTCGTAAGCCGTCGAGTCCACCAGCGCCGTGCCGGAGAAGGTCGCCACCACGTCGTCGTGCTGGTCGGACATGACCCCGACGGCAGGCCCGTTGCCCTCTTGGAGGCTCAGCAACGCGCCCGAGGGATCGCGGCCGTACTTGGCCTGTACGGCCCCCGCCCCGTCCGTGACCGACACGATGTCGTTGTCGATGCCCGAATACTGGAAGCGTTCCGTGTTCCCACTCTGCGACCGGGACTCAAGCCGCCCCATCGCGTCGTAGGTATAGGTGGCGTCGCCGTCCGAGACCATCCGGTCGAAAGCGTCGAACGTCAGGTTCCGGGTGACCCCATTCGTGGCTTCGCTGGCCAGCGAGCCGCGCGGGGTGTAGGTGTAGTCGGTGCCGTCCCCGTTCAGTAGCCGATTTCGCTCGTCGTAGGTGAACGTCGCATTTCCGGCCTTGGTCCGGTTGCCCGACGCGTCCCACTCGTACGACGTCACATTGCCATTCGGGGCCTTCCACGAAATGAGCCGCCCCGACCCGTCGTAGCTGTAGGTGTTGGTCCCCCCGCCCGCCGTACCGGACGTGACCTTCGAGATGAGCTGGTCGTCCTTGTCCCACCCGTAGGTGAGCTTGGCCAGTTCCGCGTTCGAGCCGTTCTTGAGCGTGTGGCTGGTGATCCGGTCCATCGCGTCGTAGCCGAAGGACTGCGTGGTCGCCGGGTTGGTCGAGGCCAGCGAGGTGAGCCGGTCCGCCTTGTCGTAGCCATAGGTGAGCTGACGGCCGGTCACCGGGTCGGAGGCCGTCTGGAGGCGGTCGTCGATGTCCCAGCCGAACGTCGCCGCCCCTGCGGTGTCGGTGCGCTGTGTGACGTTGCCGAGGTCGTCGTAGCCAAAGGCCGCCGTCTGGCTGGTGCCCTTGGAAACCTTGGTCAGCAGGCCCCGGTCGTTGTACTCAAGGCTGTAGTCGCCGACCTTGCTCTCGCGTCCGGCCAGGTCGTAGCCGTACGTCCGCTCGGGCGTGGCCACCTGCGCGCCCGTGCCCGTCTCCTTGATCACCCGGCCGAGTTCGTCGTAGTGGCGATCGACGCGCACGCCGCCCGGCTGGATCGCGGACGTCACATTGCCACCAGCGTCATAGACGCTGCTCCAGGTCCGGTCGGCGGGCTGTGGGTGCGCGGGAGTGGCCGGTTCGATCTGGTCCTCGACCAGGCCCATGCTGTTGTACGTGGTCCAGGTGGTGTTGCCGCGACCGTCCGTCGCCCGGGTCAGCGCGCCGGTGGCGTCATACCCGTACGTTGTGGTGATCGACCGCCCATCGGCGACGGGCTCGACCAGTTCAACCAATGCGTCCGACGCGTCGTACTTGTACCGGACGGTCGAGCCCTCACCGGACGTCTCGGCGATCATGTTGCCCGCCGCGTCGTAGTCAGACGTGACGGTCCGTTGCACGACGCCCGAACTGTTCAGATCTTTGGTCGCCACTTCCCGGCCGGCCCGGTCGTACTCCGTGGCCTGCGCGTTGCCCAGCGGGTCGGTGACCTTGACAGTACGGCCGTCGAGGTCATACGCGTAGGCGGTCGTGTCACCGAGAGGATCCGTCACCCTGGTGGTCTCACCTGCCGCGTTCACCGTGTAGGTGATCGTGCGATTGCCGGGGGAGAGTTCCTTGATCTTTCGTCCGGCGTCGTCGTACTCAATCCGCGACACGATCGCCTTGGCGGTCGGCTTGCGCTCGATGATCGTGGCGGTGATCTGACGGCCCAGATCGTCGTACGTCCACTCGGTGCGAGCACCGGTCGGATCGACGCCGGCCAGCATCTCGCCGACCGTGTCGTACTCGTAGACGTGCCTCCCGCCGGGCTGGCCGCCGGTACCGGGCTCGACCACACGCACCCGATTGCCCAGAGCGTCGTACTCACTCGTCCACACAGAGCCGCGCTCGTCGGCGTAGCGGTTCATTCGCCCCGCGGCGTCGTAGCCAAAGCGCCTGGTCGGCGTGATGGAGGTGCCACCTGGCGGCGTGTACGGCGGCTCGCTCACCGCGGTCATCCGGCCCAACCGGTCATAGGCCGCCGCGGACACACGCCCCTCCGCGTCCTTGCTGTGTGTCCGGCGCCCGGCACTGTCATAGCCGAAGATCTGTGTCGGGTGCGCCTCGTTCGTCGGCACCCCGGACTTTTCGATCTTCACCTTCGGCTCGCGCACCTCGACCAGATGCTCGGCGGCGTCGTAGCGATACGTGGTCGTGTACGCGGCACGGTCGGCGCCCGGCAGGTTGCCCCGCGGATCCACCACCTCGGTGACCAGCCCGCGATCATCCACGGTCCAGGTCGTGACCAGGTCGGTGTCGCCGTTCTCGACGGCCCTACGCACCTGGGCACCGTCGGCGTTGTAGCCGTACTCGGTGGCCTCGGCCCGGTCGGTGCCCGCCGCGGTTTCGGTCTCCTTGATCACGTTGTCGTCGGCGTCGTAGACGTAGCTCGTCTTACGGGCCAATGCACTGGGGTCGAAGGTCTTCGATGTCAGTCGGCTCGCGGCGTCGTAGACATAGGTCGTCTTCTCTTTGCCGCCTCCGGTCACCTGCTCGATCAGATTCCCCGCCACGTCATAGGTGTTGTTTTCGAGAACCACGTTCCGTGGCGTGGTGGAACCGTTGAGCTTCGCGGCTTCGGCGGTGACGGTGGCGAGTGACCCATCCCCGTAGTACTTGTAGGCGAGTTTGCGGCCCATCGAATCGACACGTGCGGCGAGCCGGCCTTCGGGGTCGTAGGTATAGGACTCCAGAATCAGGTCGCGAGGCTCGTGCGGAGTGACAGGACTTCCGGTCCAGCTCTTCAGGATGCGGGACGCCAGTTCGCCACGGGCCGTGTAGGTGTAATGGGAGACATTGCCCATCTCATCGGTGACCGAAGTACGAACCCCCGTGTGGTCCCACGTGTAGCGGACCACCCCTCCTTCTGGACCGGTGACGGATTCGACCCGGCCGTAGGTGTCATAGGTGTACGAGATTTTGCGCTCGGGGTCGCCGCCCGTTAGGTCCACTACCGACTGTGTTGCCGTTAGTCCGTCAGCCGTGTAGCTGTAGCGAGTCTGGGGGGAGTGCGTCACTCCCGTGATCTCGTTTTTGGCCGCCGCACCGGTATGCGTGCTGAGCCTGCCCGCGCCGTCGTAGGTGAGCCGGGTGGTGACACCGTCCGGATTGGCGGAGGAGGTCTCCTTGCGGGACCTTTCTCTTCCCAGAACGTCGTACTCGAACGTGAGCACAAGCTCGGCGGGATCGGTCACCTCTACCACGTCGCCGGCGGCGTTGTAGCCGTACGATGTCTCACCGCCACCGGGCTCCTTCTCCGACTTGAGCAACCCGGCGGGCACTTTCCCGCCGCCCACCGCATCTTCGTTTCCGTCGGTGAACGCGTAAGTCATTGAGCGGCCCGAAGGGAAGTCCGGCGTCCCGGGCGTCGTTTCCTTCACGACTTCGCCGAACGCGTCAAGTTCCCACTTGGTGACGTACGTGTCGTCCGTCGCGGAGGCCGAGCGCTCGTCGCGGGACGCGATCATCTGATCGTTGCGGGGATCGAACGGATCCGCCTCGTTGACGTGGTAGGTGTAGTACTCGGCCTTGCATACGGTGGCCGAACGGCAGGTCGTGCGGCTGAGCATGTTGCCGCGCTTGTCGTGGGTCTGCTTGCTGGCCTGTCCGTTCCGGTCAATGACCTCGGACAGATATCCACCCGTGTCGTAGTAGTACTCGGTGGTCGCCTGTGTTTGGTCGATCTCCTTGATCAGACGGTAGTTACGCCATGCGTCATAGACGTATTGCAGTGGCTTGTTGTGGGGATCTGTCACCGTGACTGTCGAACGTCCGGTGCCGGCATCGTAGGAGGGAGCTCCGAGTTGCCAGGTACCGCCATGGTGGTCAGTGTGCTTCTTGAGTCGGTCGGTGCTGGAGTCGTACTCGTTCTCGCCCCATATACGACCGGACGGGAGGGTGATTTTGGTTAGTCTGTGTGGCACTCCGGCTCGAGCCGAGGTGTGTCGCTGGATCTCCGCCGGTGAAAGCGCCTTATCATATAGCGCAAATTCGTCAATACTGCCTTGAAACCTGAAGGGTTGTTGTGTGCCCGGTTGGCCGGGTACACCAGGCGACTGGTGTGGATAAGGCCAACCGTTACCCACGGTGACGTGAGAGCGTTGAAGATCGTAGTCCGGAATGACCTCAGACAGAGTTCCCACTTGCTGACCATCTAGATAGAGGATCTGTGTGGGGCCGGAGACGGTCAGCACGACATGGTGCCATTGGTTATCGTTGACCGCGTTCGCCGTGGTGATCGGGGACAGCGTGCGACGGAATGAACCACGCAACTTGCCGTCCGTGCCGACGTACACCAGTGGGTCCGACATGCCGCCCCCGGAGGACGTGCCCGCAGATGCGATGATTCCGGACACCGCGGTCTTGAACCACGCCTCGACCGACGTCTGTGTGCCCAAGTTGGCCAGAGCGTCCTGAGGCAGATACATCCCCGCCTCATGGCTATTACCGAAGTTCACACTGGTGTCACCAGTACCGCCGAGTGCGCCGGGCTGCCCGTAGGTGACGCTGTCGTATGTGCCATTTCCCGCACCCCATCCCTGGCCGACGGCCTGAGAACCGGATGCCTCACCCAGTCGCCAGTAGCCGTAGGGATCGGAGTCGAGTATCACACTGCGGTACAGCGAGCCATCGGTATACGAGAAGGTTGTGCAATTGGGTGCTGTCATTGGCGCGCATACTTTGGAGAGCTGGTCGCCGGTGTACGCATATGTCCATGCGAGCGGAGCACCGTCCACCGAGTCCGTGGACACGGAGCTGACATGTTCACCAGCCCAGGCGAAGTACAGAGAACGCCCGCCGACCGACGTGGCCTTGGTGAGCTTGCCATCCGCACCGTAGATCAGTTCCTGGCTGCGTCCCCGGGCGTCGGTAACCTTTGTCAGGCGGCCTTGGGCGTCGAAGAGATAGGAGGTCGAGGACTTGTCCATAAGTCGCCATCCGCCGCTCACTTCGGCAAGGGTGGCATGCACTCCAGGCGGTGGCTGGTAGGTGCCGTCGCCGTTGGCGGCGTAGCGCGCCTGATGGCCATCCGGGTAGGTGACCAGCAGCGTGTCGATGCCACCGAAGTCACTTCGGATGATCTTGGAATCCCATCGGGTTGACCATCCCGCGCCGAAGGCGCCGCTCCTTCGGGGATCCATCGAGTTGTAGGAGCGCACCACCGACAACGGGGGACCGGCCACCGTCACGTTCGCATCAGTGAAGCTGGTGGTGTAGTTGCCTGCCAGCTCGTGGAACTCCTGGCCGTTTCCACCGCGAGCGGACAGTTGCGAGGTGATCGGAGGCTGTCGAACACCCGTGACGAATGTCCGGCTGGCGCCGGCGGTGAGGTGGGTTTCGGTGTCGGATACGATGACGGTCCACTCGTATTCCGCGCTCCATCGGACGGAACCGGCCGGCGGCGTCCATTCACGCGTTCCTATCGGGAGAAAGTCCGAGTAGACGCAGTCATGCGAAGTGTCGCCCTCGATCCGGCACAGGTCGAAGCGATAGCGGAGAGGTGCGCCCGAGGGGGTGGAACCAAGCGCCGTCAGCTTTGGTGTCAGCGTGGTCATCAATTGGTCGCCCGTCGGCGTCATGGAATCGACGCTGGGCGGACACCAGCCGACCGGCTTCCAGGTGGAGGATCCTGGAGTCGGCTCGTCTCCTGAACCGGCAAAGCCTATCCGCTCGTAAATCCTTTCCTTATGGCTGACACGAGATCCCACCGTGTAGAACCGTGTACGCTCCCACTCGTAGTAGCCGAGGCAGAAGAGCGGATCGAGCACGGTGGCGGCGTCCTTTTGATTCGCTCGCCGAACCCCTGGTGGGAGAGTCGAGTCGCGCAGAGGGTCGGGCTTGGACGCCTTTCCCCTGGATCTTTCCAGCAGCAATGCGTTCTTGGGTCTTTTAACTGCGCTGGACGAGAGCCCGATCCCTGCCTTGGCCTGCGTCGCAGCGGCGCCGACCAGGCTCGGTACCCCGGCGGCCGTGCCGATGGCCTGGTCAGGCGTGTTCGGCAGCACGGTCTCGGCTTGCGGTTCGGCCCAGGCGGGAATCGCTTGCACGGATATCAGCCCAGGCAGGACCAGCACGGTGACGATCAGTGTTAACAGAGCATGGCGGTTGATTGAACGCATCCACAACCGTATTCCACGCATGGGTCATCGCCCTCCGTGCTCGTCCCTGGAGCAATCAGAAAACTGAAGCCTGTGTCCCAATCGCCCTAGGATCAGAGTGTCTAATTGGGGTGGTGCAAACTAGGCAAATCGAAAGGAATGTAGCGCGCATACTTGGGTGCGGCAAGAGTGACTTGGATCACACTACGGGAATAAGCATGCTCGGTTACTGACAGCCTTATGGTAATGGGTGGTCAAATACGTGTGCCCCATATAATGGGCAAACGACTGCTGGCCCCGCTGCCTGCCGGCACGGGGCTGCGGAACTGCGAATTGCGGAGTCGTGCCCGCCTCACTTGGCAAGCGACGGACCCATTGGTTCGTGCGCTGTCGTACGAAGCGATGTCTGTGTTGGCCTAAGTGTCTAACGTGGGAACAAGCACCAGGCGGCAGCACGAAGCAACGCAATCGAGCAGTCCTGCAACTGCTGATGAAGTAACCCGGTGGTTCGAGAGGCTTGGACTAATTCGGCAAACTCCGAGAAATATAACTGGACATCACACGGCGATCAAGTGTGATACAGATCACATTAGCCTTGACGCTCATCGCTCCCGTGATCGCTGGTGGCGATGACTTCTGGGTCCAGGTCTACAGCACCCGCGCGCACGATTATCGGACGGTGATCGCAGCGCTACAGGAATTCGACGAAGTCAACCCACAGCCACTGGAACTTGACCTGAATGTCAGATGCGGGCTGTGTCACCGTCGGATGCGGCTCCCGAGCATCAACCCGGCGACAGTGAACCTTTTTCGTGCGCCCAGCAGAACGGAGGTGAAGCCGTGACATAGCGGCTCATCTTGTGTTCGTAAGCTCGTCGTCGCTTGCCGGTGGAAGTCCGGTCCGGGTAGCTGCCAGGAGGCCCGGTAGCAGGCTGGCGGCTTCGTCGGGAAACGGGCGGGGTCGAAGCCCAGCGTCAAAGGCCCTTTCAAGGGGAAGCAACGATGCGGTCCGTAGCATGAAGCGAAGCCTGCGGCGTCGTTACTCAGCCGTCCTGCGGGGCGGGACAAGGGAGAGCCGAGCCTTTCGAGATCAGGGCGAAGGCCACGGACGCGGCCAAGAGCCTGGAAGCGCAGCCGTCAAGAACTCCCCGGCGTATGGGGCATGGAACGCATCGATAGTGACGGCGGGAACTGGGGAGGCCCTCCCCGGCCCGGTGACCTGCGGAAAGAGTCGCCGGAGCGTGGCGTCCTATAACCGATGACCTCGGGAAGTGGATGGTCGGCCGGGTGGGCGTCGGAGGTGGCCGTAGTACCGCTACCAGTCGACCGGACAACACAACCGGCGGCGATGGGAAGGGCCACTGCTTCGTCGATGCGTGCGATGTTGAGGAGGGGCCCGGTGAGTGCCGTTTCGGCTATCCCCGCCGCTGGTGGATCTGGTGGACGTTCTCCGCGAGATCCGGTCCGAGCCTTGCAGCACACGCTCTACCGGGCGGCCAAGGCCGAGCCCGGGCGTCGATTCCACGCGCTGATGGACAAGATCTACCGCAGAGACGTTCTGGCGCGCGCGTGGCTGACGGTGCGTGGCAACAACGGCGCACCGGGTATCGACCAGGTCACCCTGGCCAAGGCCGAGGAGTACGGCGTGGACCGGCTGCTCGGCCAGTTGGCCTGCGAACTACGGGAGGGACGCTATCGTCCGCTGCCCGCGCGGCGGGTGCTGATCCCGAAGCCGGGGGTGCGGGAGGAGTTGCGCCCGTTATCGATTCCCGCAGTTCGTGATCGCGTTGTGCAGGCCGCCGTGAAG
>NZ_QMEY01000031.1 GCF_003315795.1 Spongiactinospora rosea | reverse complement strand
CCCAGGCTTATCCCGAAGTCAGGGGCAGGTTACTCACGTGTTACTCACCCGTTCGCCGCTCGAGTACCCCGAAGGGCCTTTCCGCTCGACTTGCATGTGTTAAGCACGCCGCCAGCGTTCGTCCTGAGCCAGGATCAAACTCTCCAAACAATGCTTGAAGAACCATCATCCTGCACGAGACACCCACCCGGCTAAAGGGCGATAAGCGGCGTCTCGTTCAAAGGAATCCACCACCCCCACCAAATAAGGTGAGAGTGACGGGGTCATACATGTAATTCGTACATGCACTGGCTTTTAGCACACTGTTGAGTTCTCAAAAAACGGGCGCGTACACCATCAAGTCCGGACCGGCCGAGCCAGCCACACCCTCCGGGGCAGACTTCTTCATTCCAGACTCTACCAGTTCGCCAGAACCGCGTCAAACGGTGCATCCGACGATCAAGCAGAGATCTTTGGGACACCCTGTCGCCAGGGCGGCCCCGTGAACTTACCGTGCAATCCGCAGCGCGTCGAACTCGACCGGATCACCGAGAGGTCAACACCGCCTGCGATCTTGACAGGTGCCGTTGCAGGCGACCGAGTCAAGAAGCTCACCCTGGGGCCCGTCCGCCGCGATCGGCGTCCGGTTCGCTCCCGGGTGCAATGAAGATTAGGCGGCGCTCAGAGGGCAGTCAAATCGCGGCTCTGGCGGACATGCAGGTCAACGGCCCGCCCACCACGGGCGCCCGGCTTTGCGACCGGAACGTTACATTGCGCCGAACACATCGAGACCCAACGGCAACATCCAACACACCGGCCCCGACCTCGACAAACGCCCGAAGCCCTGGGAAACGCCCAAGGCCCCGGGACATCGGGACGACGGTCAGGCTCCGGTGACCTCGACCCCGCCGATGGATCGCTTGCCCCGGCGCAGGACCAGGTACCGCCCGTGCAGGAGATCATCACTGACCGGCACGTACGCCTCGTCGGTCACCTTGGCGTTGTTGAGGTAGGCCCCGCCCTCCTTGACCGCACGCCGCGCCGCCGACTTCGACTCCACCAGGCCGCTCTCGGCGAGCAGGTCGACGTACGTGGCCCCCAGGGCCGGCACCGAGGCGCGAGGGACCTCGGCCAGGGCCGAGCCGAGGGTGCGTGCGTCCAGCTCGGACAGGGACCCCTGGCCGAACAGGGCTTTGGAGGCGGCGACCACGCGGGCCAGCTCGTCACTGCCGTGGACCATCGCGGTCACGTCCTCGGCGAGGGTCCGCTGCGCCTCGCGGGCGGCCGGGCGGTCGGCGACCGCCTTCTCCAGCGCCTCGATCTCCTCGCGGCCGCGGAAGGTGAACACCTTCAGGAAGCGCACCACGTCGCGGTCGTCGGCGTTCAGCCAGAACTGGTAGAACGCGTACGGCGAGGTCAGCTCCGGATCCAGCCACACCGCCCCGCCGGCCGTCTTACCGAACTTCGTGCCGTCGGCCTTGGTGATGAGCTTGCCGGTCAGGGCGTGCACGTGCGCGCCCTCGACCCGGCGGATCAGGTCGACGCCCGCGGTGATGTTGCCCCACTGGTCGCTGCCGCCCACCTGCAACGCGCAGCCGAACCTGCGGTACAGCTCCAGGTAGTCGTTGGCCTGCAGGATCTGGTAGCTGAACTCGGTGTAGCTGAGTCCTTCGCCGGCCAGCCGCGCGGAGACCGACTCGCGGGCCAGCATCCGGTTGATCGGGAAGTGCTTGCCCACGTCGCGCAGGAAGTCGATGGCCGAGAGGCCGGAGGTCCAGTCCAGGTTGCTGACCAGCTCGGCC
This sequence comes from Spongiactinospora rosea, assembly GCF_003315795.1. Taxonomy (GTDB): domain Bacteria; phylum Actinomycetota; class Actinomycetes; order Streptosporangiales; family Streptosporangiaceae; genus Spongiactinospora; species Spongiactinospora rosea. The sequence goes on along the minus strand of NZ_QMEY01000031.1, from coordinate 98,270 downwards.
GAGGTCGGGCCGGGCTCGAAGGACAGGAACTTCTCCACCTGCGCGCGGATCCGGGCGACCCATTCCGCGACCAGCTCGGACGAGTTGAGCGCGCGTTCGGTGCTGCGCCCGCTGGGGTCGCCGATCAGGCCGGTGGCCCCGCCGACCAGGCCGATCGGGCGGTGTCCCGCCCGCTGGAAGCGGGTGAGGATCAGCAGCGTGGCGAGGTTGCCCAGGTGGAGTGAGGGCGCGGTGGGGTCGTAGCCGCTATAGACCGTGATCGGACCCTCGGCCAGCGCCGCGCGCAGGGCGTCGGCGTCGGTGGTCTGCGCGAGCACGTCGCGCCATTCGAGCTCATCGAGGATGTCCGTCACGTTCCTGACTTTCGTCGTTCGGTCACTGGTATGAAGCCGATGCGCGCCGGCGCGCATGACCCGGTACGGCAAAGCCTGCCCGATCGGACGCCCAGTCCGCCACTCGAAACCCTCACCCGCGCGGGGCGACCGCGGCGCGGCGGCGGGGCACGTGGGCGCGGTAAGGCGAGACGGTCGGGTCTCCGTCGATCCAGAAGCGCCACGGCGTGTCCACCCCCGTGGAGATGCCGGTGCGCGGGCCGGACCGGACCACGAGTCCGTCCATCTGGCTGGGGCGGACGGACAGCGAACCGCCGTCGCAGGCGTCCAGGCCGTTGTGCGCGCGGCCGAAGCCGAGCGCGGTGGCCAGCCGCGCGGGGCCGCGGGCGAGGTCGCGGTCGCGTACGGCGGGGCCGCGCCGCTCGCGCGCCTCGGCCGCGCCCTCGATGACCTCCCCCGCGCGCAGCAGCACCGCCGAGCCCTCCCCCTCGCCGCGGCAGACGAGGTTGGCGCAGAAGTGCATGCCGTAGGTGAAGTAGACGTACAGGTGGCCGGGCGGCCCGAACATCACCTCGTTGCGCCGGGTCATCCCCCGGTAGGTGTGGGACGCGGGATCTTCGCCCGGCAGGCCGTACGCCTCGACCTCGGTCAGCCGGAGCGCCACCGGCCCGTGGACGAGGACCGTGCCGAGCAGGCCGGGCGCGACCTCCTCGGCGGGACGGGCGAAGAAGTCGCGGGCCAGGCCCGGTACGGCGGGCATGTCACGCGCCCGCGGCCCAGGCCGCCTGGGCGTCCACGACCTCGCGCAGCGACAGGAGCTGGTCGCGGACCCGGTCGGGGGCCGTGCCGCCGTGGGCCTTGCGGGCGGCCAGGGCGCCCGGCACGTTGAGGACGTCGCGGGAGTCGGGGGTGAAGTGCGGAGAGACCTTGGCCAGCTCCTCGTCGGTGATCTCGTCGAGGGTCTTGTCGTTGACCTGGCACCACACCACCAGGTGCCCGACCGCCTCGTGCGCGTCGCGGAACGGCACGCCCTTGCGGACCAGGAGCTCGGCCAGGTCGGTGGCGAGGGCGAAGCCGTCGGGGGCGCTGGCGGTCAGCCGCGCGGTGTTGACCCGCATGGTGGCGACCAGCCCGGCGACCGCGGGCAGCACCAGCAGCAGCGTGTCGACCGCGTCGAACACCGGCTCCTTGTCCTCCTGCAGGTCGCGGTTGTAGGTGAGCGGGAGGCCCTTCAGCACGGTGAGCAGCGTGGTCAGCGCGCCGATCAGCCGCCCGGACTTGCCCCTGGCCAGCTCGGCGACGTCGGGGTTCTTCTTCTGCGGCATGATCGAGGAGCCGGTCGAGTAGGCGTCGTCCATCTCGATCCAGCGGAACTCCTGGGAGGCCCACAGGACGATCTCCTCGCCCAGCCTGGACAGGTGGACGCCGATCATCGCGGCGCAGAACAGGAACTCGGCGGCGAAGTCGCGGTCGGCCACGGCATCCATCGAGTTGGGGGCGGCCGAGCCGAAGCCCAGCTCCTCGGCCACGGTCTGCGGGTCGAGCGGCAGGGAGGAGCCAGCGAGGGCGCCGGCGCCCAGCGGGGAGACCGCGGCCCGGCGGTCCCAGTCGCGCAGCCGGTCGATGTCGCGGGCGAAGGCGTGGACGTGCGCGAGGAGCTGGTGGCCGAATGCCACCGGCTGGGCGTGCTGCAGGTGGGTCATGCCCGGCGCGGCCGTCTCGGTGTGCTGCTCGGCCTGGCTCATCAGCGCCGTCTCCAGCTCGACTAGCCTGGACACGATGTGCCTGACATGGTCGCGCAGGTAGAGCCGCAGGTCGGTGGCCACCTGGTCGTTACGGCTGCGGCCGGCCCGCAGCTTGCCGCCGAGCGCGCCGAGCCGCTCCAGCAGCCCGCGCTCCAGCGCCGTGTGGACGTCCTCGTCGGCCACCGTGGGCCGGAACTCCCCGGACACGCAGGCGCGCTCCAGGTCGTCGAGCGCGCCGATCATGCGGCTCAGCTCGTCGTCGTCCAGCAGCCCCGCCCGGTTCAGGACCCGGGCGTGCGCCCGGGAGGCCAGCAGGTCGTACGGCGCGAGCCGCCAGTCGAACTGAACACTCACCGACAGGCGCGTCAGCGCGTCGGCGGGACCCCCCTCGAACCGGCCGCCCCACAACCGCATCGGCTTGCCACCCTCACTCACCGTGTCTCCCTCCCTTATCCTTCCGCGACCTTACTCCGACCCGCGCACCACTTGAGCGCGTCCATGCGACGCGCCGGTCACCAGCCGAGGTGACCGGCGCGGTGAGGTGGTTCACCTGCGGGTGTCGCGAGCCGCGGCGATCTTCGATGGCAGGCTCCACAATTCCACGAAGCCCTTGGCCGACGACTGGTCGAACGTGTCGCCGGTGTCGTATGTGGCGAGGCTGAAGTCGTACAGGGACGCTTCGGAGCGGCGTCCGGTGACGACCGCCCTGCCTCCGTGCAGGATCATTCTGATCTCGCCGGTGACGTGGCGCTGGGCCTCCGCGATGAAGGCGTCCAGGGCCCTCTTCAGCGGGGAGGTCCACAGCCCGTCGTAGACGAGTTCGGTCCAGCGCTGGTCGACGCCGCGCTTGAACCTGGCGAGGTCGCGCTCGACGGTGACGTTCTCCAGCTCCATGTGGGCGGCGATCAGGGTGATCGCGCCCGGCGCCTCGTAGATCTCCCGTGACTTGATGCCCACCAGGCGGTCCTCGACCAGGTCGATGCGGCCGACGCCGTGCGCGCCCGCGCGGTCGTTCAGCTCGGCGATGATCTCGAACGGCGTCAGCGCCCTGCCGTCGAGGGCCACCGGCACGCCGCGGTCGAAGGTGATCACCACCTCGTCGGGCTCGCGGGGGCCCGCCGGGTCGGCGGTGTAGGCGTAGACCTCCTCCGAGGGGCCGTTCCAGATGTCCTCAAGGAAGCCGGTCTCGATGGCCCTGCCCCAGATGTTCTGGTCGATCGAGTACGGGGACCGCTTGGTGACGTCGATCGGCAGGCCCTTCTCCTCGGCGAAGGCGATGGCCTTGTCGCGGGTCCAGGCGTGGTCGCGGGCCGGAGCGATCACCTGCAGCTCGGGGGCCAGCGCGGCGAGGCCCGCCTCGAAGCGGACCTGGTCGTTGCCCTTGCCGGTGCAGCCGTGCGAGACATGGGTGCCGCCGAACTCCCTGGCCGCGGCCACCAGGTGCTCGACGATCAGCGGCCGCGACAGCGCGGACACCAGCGGGTAGCGGTCCATGTAGAGGGCGTTGGCCTGGAGCGCGGGCACGCAGTACCGGGCCGCGAACTCCTCGCGGGCGTCGACCACGACGGACTCCACGGCGCCGCAGTCGATCGCCCGCCGCCTGATGACCTCCATGTCCTCGCCACCCTGACCGACGTCCACCGCGACGGCGACCACCTCGGCCCCCATCTTCTCGGCGAGGAACGGGATGGCGACGGAGGTGTCCAGGCCGCCGGAGTAGGCGAGTACGACGCGGTCGTTCATGGCGAATCAGCTTCCCGATATCTGGGCTTCCGGATGGGCGGGGTCGGGTGAGCCCGCGTCAGGGCGACGCGGGCCAGGTACGTCGATCGGCCGCCTTGAGCAGGGCGTCGGCCACGGCCTGGCCACCCTGCGGGTCCCGGCTGATGACGAGGATCGTGTCGTCTCCCGCGACCGTGCCGAGGATGGTCTCCCAGCCGGCGTGGTCGATCGCCGAGGCGAGGAACTGCGCGGCCCCCGGCGGGGTGCGGGCGATCACCAGGTTGGCCGACGCCTCGGCCGAGACCAGCAGTTCTTCGGCGATGCGGCGCAGCCGGGCGGCGGGGCTCTCCCCCGCGCCCAGGCGGCGCGGCTGGATGCGCGCGCCGCCCTCGCCGGGCAGCGCGTAGACCAGCGAGCCGTCCTCGGCGCGCAGCCGCAGCGCGCCCAGCTCGTCCAGGTCGCGCGAGAGCGTCGCCTGGGTGACCTCCACGCCGCTCTCGGCGAGCATCCTGGCCAGCTCGGGCTGGGAGCGCACGGCCTCGCGGCGCAGGAGCTCGGTGATGCGGGCCTGCCTGGCCGCCTTGGTCGCCGGGATGGTCACGACGCGCTCTCCATTAAGAACGCGAGCAGCGCCTTCTGCGCGTGCAACCGGTTCTCGGCCTGGTCCCATACGGCGCTGTGCGGTCCGTCGATGACCTCGGCGGTGATCTCCAGGCCGCGGTAGGCGGGCAGGCAGTGCAGGACGACGGCGTCGGGGGCGGCGTGCTCAAGCAGCTCGGCGCAGACCTGGTACGGCATCAGCGCGGCGATCCGCTCGTCCTTGTCCTCCTGGCCCATCGACACCCAGGTGTCGGTGGCGATGACGTGCGCGCCGCGCACGGCAGCGGCGGGGTCGGAGACGGCCACGACGGACCCGCCGGTGCGGGCGGCGATGGTGGCGGCCTTGTCCAGGATCAGCGCGTCCGGCTGGTAGCCGGGGGGCGCGCCGATCCGTACGTGCATCCCGGCGGTGGCGCCGCCGAGCAGGTAGGAGTGGGCCATGTTGTTGGCGCCGTCGCCCAGGTAGGTGAGGCTGAGTCCGGCCAGGGCGCCGGTGCGTTCCCGGATGGTCTGCAGGTCGGCGAGGATCTGGCAGGGGTGGAAGGCGTCGGTGAGGGCGTTGACCACCGGCACGGTGGCGGCCGCGGCCATGGCCTCGATGCGCTCCTGGCCGTAGGTGCGCCACACCACGGCGGCGACCTGGCGGGACAGCACCCGCGCGGTGTCCTCGATCGGCTCGCCCCGGCCCATCTGGGAGCTGCCCGCGTCGATGACCAGCGGCTGGCCGCCGAGATCGGCGATGCCGGTGGCGAAGGAGATGCGCGTGCGGGTGGAGTGCTTGTCGAACAGCACGGCGACCGTCTGCGGACCGGCCAGCGGCCGGTGGCCGAAGCGGTCCTTCTTCATCGCGTCGGCCAGGTCCAGGACCTGGGCCTGCTCGGCCGGCGACAGGTCGTCATCGCGCAGGAAGTGCCTGGTCATGGCAGTACCTCCGACAGGATCGCGGGCAGTGCGGCGACGAAGGAGGCGATCTCGGCCTCGGTGATCAGCAGCGGCGGGGCCAGCCGGAGCGCACCGGGTTTTACCGCGTTGACGAGGAACCCGGCGCGCAGGGCGGCGGCCTGGACCTGGGGGGCGAGATCGGCGGTGAGCAGGACGCCGAGCCACAGGCCGCGCCCGCGGACCCCGGCGAGCAGCGGGTGGCGGATCGAGGCGATGCCGCGGGACAGCGCCACCCCGGCCGAGTACGCCTGCTCCAGCAGGCCCTCGCGTTCGATCGTGTCGAGCACGGCCAGGGCCGCCGCGCACGAGACCGGGTTGCCGCCGAACGTCGAGCCGTGGTCGCCCTTGGCGAACAGCGTGCCCGCGTCGCCGAGCCCGATGCACGCGCCGATCGGCATGCCCCCGCCGAGGCCCTTGGCCAGGGTGAGGATGTCGGGGAGCGGGCCTTCGGCCTGGTGGGCGAACCAGTAGCCGGTCCGGCCGATGCCCGACTGGATCTCGTCGGCGACCAGCAGCGCGCCGGTGGCGTCGCAGATCTCCCTGGCGGCGGCGAAGTAGCCGTCCGGCGGCGTGAGAACGCCGGCCTCGCCCTGGGTGGGCTCAAGGAAGATGCCGGCGCACTGGTCGGTGACGGCGTTCTTGAGCGCGTCGGCGTCGCCGTAGGGAACGAAGCGGACGTCCAGCGGGAAGGGCCCGAACTGGTCGCGGATGGACGCCTTGCCGGTGAGGGACAGCGCGCCGAGCGTGCGGCCGTGGAAGCCGTTCTCCGCGGCGACCACGTAGTTGCGGCCCCTGGCCTTGCCGTACTTGAGCACCAGCTTCAGCGCGCACTCGTTGGCCTCGGTGCCGGAGTTGGCGAGGAACACCCGGCCGGGGGCGTCGAGCAGGTCGAGCAGCCGCTCGGCGAGCAGCACCTCGGGCTTGTGCACGAACAGGTTGGAGGTGTGCGCCAGCGTCGCTACCTGGTCGGAGACGGCCTGGACCAGGGCGGGGTGGGCGTGGCCGAGCGAGCTGACCGCGATGCCGCCGATCAGGTCCAGGTACTCGCGCCCGTCCACGTCCCAGACGCGGCAGCCGAGGCCGCGCGCCAGCACGGGGGACGGGACCCCGTAGTTGGGCATGAAGGCCGCCTCGAAGCGTTCCTTCAGGTCCTGGGAATCGGCGGATGCGGCGTCGCCGTGCGGGCTCACGCTTGGACCTCCTGGTCGTCGGTTTCTGCCGTTTCTCCGGGGCCGCCGGACGTGCCCGTGGGGACCACCATGGTGCCCACGCCCTCGTCGGTGAAGACCTCCAGGAGCAGGGCGTGCGGCACCCGCCCGTCCAGTACGTGTGCCTGCGGCACTCCGCCGCGCACGGCGGTGAGGCAGGCCCCCATCTTGGGCAGCATGCCGCTGGACAGGGACGGGAGCAGCGTCGCCAGCTCGTCGTCGGTGATGCTGCTGATGATCTCGCCGCTCGCGGGCCAGTCGGCGTACAGGCCCTCGACGTCGGTGAGGACCACCAGCTTCTGCGCGCCGAGCGCGACGGCCAGCTCGGCGGCGGCGGTGTCGGCGTTGACGTTGTAGACGGTGCCGTCCTCGCCTCTGGCGATGCTGCTGATCACGGGGATGCGCCCGTTGTCCAGCAGCGCGCGCACGGCTCCGGCCTCCACCTTGACGATGTCGCCGACCTGCCCGATGTCGACCTGCTCGCCGTCCACGACGGCGTACTTGCGGGCGGCGGTGAACAGGTGGGCGTCCTCGCCGGACATGCCCACCGCGAACGGGCCGTGGTCGTTGATCAGCCCGACCACGTCCCGGTTGACCTGCCCGACCAGCACCATCCTGACCACTTCCATGGCCTCGGGACTGGTGACCCGCAGCCCGGCGGTGAAGCTGGACTCGATGCCGAGCCGGTCGAGGTGGGCGCTGATCTGCGGGCCGCCGCCGTGTACGACCACCGGCCGCAGCCCCGCGTAGCGCAGGAACACCACGTCCTCGGCGAACGCGGCCTTGAGTTCGTCGTCGGTCATGGCGTTGCCGCCGTACTTGATGACGACGGTCGCGCCGTGGAACTCGGCCAGCCAGGGCAGCGCCTCGATCAGCGTCGCGGCCTTCGTGGCGGCGGTGAGGTCGCTCATGTGGAGTACGCCGAGTTCTCGTGGACGTAGGCGGCGGTCAGGTCGGTGGTGTGGATGGTGGCGGACTCGCTGCCGGCCGACAGGTCGATGGTGACGGTGACATCGCGGGGGCGCAGGTCCACCTTGCTCCGGTCGTCGCCGGCCGCGCCGCCGCGGCAGATCCAGATGCCGTTGATCGCCACGTTGACGCGCTCGGGCTCGAACGCCGCGTCGGTGGTGCCGACCGCGGACAGGACCCGGCCCCAGTTGGGGTCCTCGCCGTGCACGGCGCACTTGAACAGGTTGCTGCGGGCCACCGCGCGGCCCACGGTGACCGCGTCGGCCACGGTGGCCGCGCCGATGACCTCGATGGCGACGGCCTTGGTGGCGCCCTCGGCGTCGACCAGGAGCTGCCTGGCGAGGTCGGCGCAGACCTCGGTGACCTTCTCGGCGAACTCGGCCTCGGCCGGGGTGACCCCGGCGGCGCCGCTGGCCAGCAGCAGCACGGTGTCGTTGGTGGACATGCAGCCGTCGGTGTCCAGGCGGTCGAAGGTGACCGCGGTGGCCGCGCGCAGCACCGCGTCGAGGCGGTCGGCGGGCACGTCGGCGTCGGTGGTGATCACGCAGAGCATGGTGGCCAGGCCGGGGGCGAGCATGCCCGCGCCCTTGGCCATGCCGCCCACCATGTAGCCGTCGCCGCGGCGGAAGGAGATCTTGGAGACCGTGTCGGTGGTGCGGATCGCGTCGGCGGCGGGCAGCCCGCCGTCCCTGCTGAGCTGCCCGGCGGCGGACTCCACGCCCGCCAGCAGTGCGTCCATGGGCAACCGCTCGCCGATCAGCCCGGTGGAGCAGACGGCGATCTCGCCTGCTGACTCGCCGAGCAGCGCGGCGGCCTTCTCGGCGGTGGCGTGGGTGTCCTGGAACCCCTCGGGGCCGGTGCAGGCGTTGGCCCCGCCGGAGTTGAGGACGACCGCGGTGACCCGTCCGCCCGCGAGCACCTGGCGGGACCACAGCACCGGGGCCGCCTGGACGCGGTTGGCGGTGAAGACCCCCGCGGCGGCGTGGGAGGGCCCGTCGTTGACCACGAGCGCGAGGTCGCGCTGGTCGCCCGACTTGAGCCCGGCGGCGACGCCCGCCGCCCTGAATCCGAGTGGTGCGGTAACGCTCATGGAGCGACTCCGTTGAGGGGAAGGCCGGCTTCTTCCGGCAGGCCGAGAGCGAGGTTGGCGCTTTGGATCGCGCCTCCGGCGGTGCCTTTGGTGAGGTTGTCGATGGCGATGACGGCGATGATCCGGCCCGCCCGCTCGTCCAGGGTCACCTGGAGGGCCGCGGTGTTGGAGCCGGTCGTCATGGCGGTGGCGGGCCAGGTGCCCTCGGGCAGCAGGCGCAGGAACGGCTCGCCGGCGGTCGCCGCGTGGTACGCCTCGCGCAGCGCGCCCGCCGTGACGCCGGGTGCGGCCGGGGCGGTGCAGGTGGCGAGGATGCCGCGGCTCATCGGGGCGAGGGTCGGAGTGAAGGAGACCCGCACGGCGGTGCCCGCCACGGCCGCGAGGTTCTGTTCCATTTCGGGGGTGTGGCGGTGGACGCCGCCCACGCCGTAGGCGCTGACCGAGCCCATCACCTCGCTGGCGAGCAGGTGGGGCTTCGGCGATCGCCCGGCGCCGCTGGTGCCGCTGGCCGCGACCACGACCACGTCGGAGCCCGCCATGCCGGCGGCGAAGGCGGGCGCGAGGGCGAGGGTCACGGCGGTCGGATAGCAGCCTGGCACGGCGATCCTGCGGGTCGCGCGCAGGCGCTCGCGCTGCCCGGGAAGCTCGGGCAGGCCGTACGGCCAGGCGCCCGCGTGCGGGCCGCCGTAGAAGTGCTCCCAGGCGGCGGGATCGGTCAGCCGGTGGTCGGCGCCGCAGTCGACCACCAGGGTGGCCGAGCCGAGGCTCGCGGCCAGCTCGGCGGACCTGCCGTGCGGCAGCGCCAGGAAGACGACGTCGTGCCCGTCCAGGGTCTCGGGGGTGGTGTCCAGCAGCCTGCGGTCGGCGAGCTGGGCGAGGTGGGGCTGGTGGTCACCGAGGAGGGCGCCGGAATTGGACCCGGCGGTCAGCGCGCCGATCTCCAGCTCGGGGTGGCCCAGCAGCAGGCGCAGCAGCTCACCCCCCGCGTATCCGCTCGCTCCGGCGACGGCCGCGCGCGCTCCCAAATCGACTCAGCTCCTCTGCTGTTCGCATATTCATGCATCACCTTGCATGAGCTTGCTAAAGAGTATGCATCAGCAGGCATGCCCATGCAAGCGCCCTTCCGAACGCCCGGGAGCGCCACCTTCGGCTGCCCCGGCGCACATACCGGTCGGTATCCTGGCCGCTGGCCCGCCGGTTCCCGCCGCCCACGCCGAGGAGATCACGTTGACCCATGACGAGGTGGAGGCGCGGCTCACCGCGCCGGGGCGGCTCTTCGAGATGACCGAGGCCGAGGCGGGCGGGCACCGGATCCGCACCTGGAAGAACGCTCCGGCCCACTTCCGCGCGCTGCTCACGGCCAGCCGCAGGCACGGCGAGCGGGTGTTCCTGCGCTACGAGGACGAGCGGGTCACCTTCGAAGACCACTTCCGCCGGGCCGCCGCGCTGGCCGGGCGGCTGGCCGGGGAGTACGGCGTCGCCAAGGGCGACCGCGTCGCCATCGCCATGCGCAACTACCCCGAATGGGTGGTCGCGTTCTCCGCCGTCCTGGCCGCCGGGGCGGTGGCGGTGCCGCTGAACGCCTGGTGGACCAGGCGGGAGCTGGCGTTCGGGCTGGCCGACTCGGGCGCGGCGGTGCTGATCGCCGACGGGGAGCGGGCCCGGCTGATGGCGGACGCGGGCGTGCGGATCATCGTCACCCGGCCGGGCGGGAGCGTGCCGCCGGGCGCCGCCGTACTGGCCGACCTGATCGGGGAGCCCACCGGCGAGGTGACCCTCCCCGAGGTGGACCTGACGCCGGACGACCCGGCCACCATCTTCTACACCTCCGGCACCACCGGACGGCCCAAGGGCGCGCTGGGCACCCACCGCAACGTCGGGCAGGCCCCGCTGACCGTCGGCTACTCGCTGTCGCGCGGCGCGGCCATGCGCCGCGGCGACCCCGGACGGGCGAGCGGGCGGCGCAGGGTCACCCTGCTGGCCGTGCCGCTCTTCCACGTCACCGGCTGTTTCGGCAGCATGCTCTCGGCCATGTTCGGCGGCGCGACGATCGTGCTCATGTACAAGTGGGACGCCGGACAGGCGCTGCGGCTGATCGAGCGGGAGCGGGTCACCGGGGTCACCGGCACGCCGACCAACGCCTGGCAGCTCATGGCGCACCCCGGCTTCGGCGACCACGACGTCGCGAGCCTCGGCACGCTGTTCTACGGCGGCGCCCCGGCCCCGCCGAGCCTGCTCGCGCGCATCCGTGACCGGCTGCCCGGCCGCGCGCCGTCCAACGTGTACGGCATGACCGAGACCAGCGCGCTGATCATCGACAACAGCGGCGGGGCCTACCCCGACCGGCCGGACAGTGTGGGCAGGCCCGTCCCGGTCGTGGACGTACGGGTCACCGGCCCGGGGGGCGCGAAGGCCCGGCCCGGCGAGGTGGGCGAGCTGTGCGTACGCGGCGCCCCGGTGGTCGGCGGCTACTGGAACCGGCCCGAGGCCACCGCCGAGTCCTTCGCCGGCGGCTGGTTCCGCACCGGCGACCTGGCCCGCGTGGACGAGGACGGCCTGGTCTTCATTGTCGACCGGGTCAAGGACATGGTCATCCGCGGGGGCGAGAACGTCTACTGCGCCGAGGTCGAGGCCGCCCTGTTCGAGCATCCGGCGGTGCGTGACGCGGCCGTGATCGGCGTCCCGCACGACGAGCTGGGCGAGGAGGTCGGCGCGGTGATCCACACCACGCCCGGCGCCGCGCTCGCGCCGGGCGACCTCACCGGCTTCCTCAAGGGCAGGATCGCCCCGTTCAAGATCCCCGCCCACTACTGGTTCCGGCAGGGCGAACTCCCCCGCAACCCCGGCGGCAAGATCGTGAAGGATCTCCTGCGCCGGGAGGTCCTGGGCTCCTGACCGGCCGCGCGGGCGGAAAATGGTTTGCCCCGCCCGGCGTGGCCCGGTGACAATCTTCATTCGTGCCAGATTCCGAACGGTCACTGCGCGCCCTGATCCGCCATCTGCGAATGGACCTCGGCCCGCTGCGCGAGTCCCGCGACTTCCGGTATCTCATGGGCTCCGGGCTGATCACGATGTTCGGCAGCTTCCTGACGTACGTCACCGTGCCGTTGCAGATGAAGCAGCTCACCGGCTCCTATGTGGCGGTCGGCCTGATCAGCCTGGTGGAGTTCGTGCCGATGGTGGTGTTCGGGCTGTGGGGCGGGGCCATCGCCGACGCGCTCGACCGGCGCCGGATCGTGCTCATCTGTGAGGCGGGCCTGGCGCTGGTCGCGGGCCTGCTGACGCTCAACGCGCTGCTGCCCCACCCGCAGGTGTGGGCGCTGTTCGTGCTGGCCCCGCTGCTGGCGGCCCTGGACAGCCTGCAGCGCCCCAGCCTGGACGCCATGGTGCCGCGGGTCGTGCGGCACGACCAGCTCACCGCCGCCGCGGCCCTGATCAGCTTCCGCTGGAACCTCGGCGCCATCGCCGGGCCCGCCCTGGCCGGGCTGATCGTGGCGGCCGCGGGACCGGCCATGACCTACGGCATCGACGTGCTGACCTACCTGCTGTCGCTGCTCTTGCTGTGGCGGGTGCGGGCCACGCCGCCACGTGAGGACGCCGCGCCGGCGACCCTGCGCAGCCTGGTCGAGGGCGTCCGCTACGCGGTGCGCAGGCCCGACCTGATGGGCACCTACCTGGTGGACATGGCCGCGATGTTCTTCGCCATGGCCAACGCGCTGTACCCGTTCCTGGCCGATGAGCTGCGCGCGCCGCAGGCGGTGGGCCTGCTCTACTCCGCGGCGGCCGTCGGGGCGCTGCTCGCCTCTGTCACCTCCGGCTGGACGAGAAACGTGCACCGGCACGGCATGGGCGTGATCCTGGCGGCGGCGGTGTGGGGGCTCGCGGTGCTGGTCGCGGCGTTCGCGCCCAGCCTGTGGCTGGTGTTCGCCTGCCTGGCCGTCGCCGGTGGAGCCGACATGATCAGCGGCATCTTCCGTTCCACGATCTGGAACCAGACCATCCCCGACGAGCTGCGCGGCCGGCTGGCCGGGATCGAGCTGCTGTCCTACTCCTCCGGGCCGATGCTCGGCAACGGCAGGGCCGGGCTGATGGCCGACCTCGGCGGCACCCGCTTCTCCCTGGGCGCGGGCGGCGTGCTGTGCGTGGGCGCGGTGGCGGCGATGGCGGCGCTGCTGCCGAAGTTCCGCCGCTACGACGCCCGTACCGACGAGCACGCGCTGACCGAGCGCGCCCGCCGCGAGGCCGCGGCCACCTAGCGCGGCGGCATGCGAAAGGGCCGGTGCGAGAGGTTCGCACCGGCCCTTGCCCGGCCCGATGGGGCTCACGAACCTCGCAGCCGGGCCCCGAGGCGTTCGGCGGCCAGCGCCACCGCGGCGTCGCGGGCCGCGCTGGTCTCCTCGACGGTCAGCGTGCGGCCGGGGGCCCGGAAGCGCAGGGCGTAGGCGAGCGACTTGCCGCCCTCGCCGACCTGGGCCCCGGTGTAGACGTCGAACAGCCGGATGGACTCCAGCAGCTCGCCCGCCCCCTCGCGGAGCACCGCCTCCACCTCGGCCACCGGGGTGGCGGCGGGCACGATGAGCGCGACGTCCTGGGTGGCGACCGGGTAGGACGACACGGCGGGGGCCTGGGCCAGGCCGCTCATCGCGCTCTCCAGCCGGCTCAGCTCCAGCTCCATGGCGCAGGTGCGCGGCGGCAGGCCGTACGCCTCGGCGACCCTCGGGTGCAGCTCGCCCGCGTGCCCGATCAGCACGTCGCCCACATGGATGGACGCGCAGCGGCCCGGGTGCCACGGCTCGTGCGTCGCGGCGGCCACGACCGGGTCGAACCCGGCCTCGCGCACCACGACCCGCGCGGCCTCGATGGCGTCGGCCCAGGTCGCCGGGCGGCCGGGACCCCACCAGCCGGACCGCTCGAACTCGCCGGTCAGCACGGCGGCCACGCGGTAGGGCTGCGTGGGCAGCGCCGCCTCGATCATGGCCAGCTCGTCGGCGGTGGGCCTGCGGTCCACGCCGAGGACCGGAGCGGTGGCGGGCGCGCCGGGAACCGGCCGGTAGACCAGCCCGTTCTCGAACAGCGTCACATCGCCCGCTCCCCTGCCGACGTTGCGGACCAGGATCTTCAGCAGGCCGGGCAGCAGCGTGGTGCGCAGCAGCGGCTCGTCCTCGCTGAGCGGGTTGGCCAGCCGCACCGCCAGGCGGCGCGGGTCGTCGGCGGCCAGCCGCAGGTTGTCGAGGTCGCGCTCGCCCATGAACGGGTAGGCCAGCACCTCGACGTATCCTGCGGCGGCCAGCGCCCGCCCGGCGCGGCGGCGCAGCCGCTGGCCCTCGGTGAGCCCGCCGCCCGCGGGGGCGGCAGGGAGCACGGAGTCGAGCCGCTGGTAGCCCTCCAGCCGGATGACCTCTTCGGCCAGGTCGTTGGGGTCGGTGAGGTCCAGCCGCCAGGTGGGCGGGGTGACCGTCAGCAGGTCGGTCTCCCCGTCGCTCACGTCGAGCTGTTCGCGCAGGTCGCCGCCGGTCACGGTGCCCGTGCCGGTCACCGGCCCGCCGCCGCACTGCGGGTCGGCGCCCTCGGCGACGGTGCAGCCGACCTGCTCCAGCCGGCGGATGACGGCCTCGCGCGGGTAGGTCAGACCGGCCACCCGCCCCGGGTAGGCGGCGGGGATGGTGATCCGGACCGGCTCGACGTCGATCGAGGCATGGGTCACGCCCGGGCCCGCCGTACCGCCGCCCAGCTCGACCAGCAGCCGCACCGCGCGCCAGGAGGCGTACAGCGGCAGCTCGCGGTCCACGCCCCGCTCGAAGCGCCGGGACGCCTCGCTGACCAGGCCGTGCCTGCGGGACATGCGGGCGGTGCCGGTGGCCGAGAAGTGCGCCGCCTCGATCACCAGCTCGGTGGAGCCCTCGGAGATCTCGGTCTCCAGGCCGCCCATGGTGCCCGCCATCGAGATCGCGCCCGACTCGTCGGTGATCAGGATGTCGTCGGTGTGCAGCTTGCGCACGACGTGGTCGAGCGTCTCCAGCGTCTCGCCCTCGCGGGCCCGGCGCACCACGATCTCGCCGGTCAGCCGGGTGCGGTCGAAGGCGTGCAGCGGCTGGCCGAGCTCCAGCATCACGTAGTTGGTGACATCGACGGCCAGCGACACCGGGCGCATCCCGGCCCGCAGCAGCCGGATGCGCATCCACAGCGGGCTGGGCGCGGCCGGGTCGAAGCCGCCGACCTCGCGCAGCACGAACCGGTCGCAGGCGGTGGGGTCGGCGATGGAGGCGGGGTAGCCCGACTCGGCCGAGGCCGGCAGGTCGAGGTCGGCCGGGTCGCGGAACGGCACGCCGAAGGCGGTCGCCGCCTCGCGCGCCACGCCCCGGATGGACAGGGCGTAGCCGCGGTCGGGGGTGACCTCCAGCTCGATGACCTCATCGCGCAGGGACAGCAGCTCCACCACGTCGGCGCCGATCGGCGAGCCGGGCGACAGGACCAGGATGCCCGCGGAGGTCTCGGCGATGGCCAGCTCCTGCTCGGAGCAGATCATGCCGTCGGAGAGCCTGCCGTACGTCTTGCGTGCGCCGATCTCGAACCCGCCGGGCAGGACCGCGCCCGGCAGCGCCACCGGGACCCGGTCGCCGACCGAGAAGTTGCTCGCGCCGCAGATGATGCCGCGCGGAGCGGCCTCGCCCACCTCCACCTGACAGTAGCGGACCGGCTTGTTGAACCCGGTCAGCTCCTCGATGTCGAGGACCTCGCCGACCACGACGTTCTTGATCTCGTGGCCATAGGAGGTGATCGACTCCAGCTTCAGCCCGGCGGCGGTGAGCCGGTCGGCGATCTCGTGCGCGGTGACCGCGGGCAGGTCGACGAACTCCCGCAGCCAGGAGAGCGGGACCCTCATCAGACCTCCATCCCGAACGGGAGCGTGAAGCGCACGTCTCCCTCGACCATGTCACGCATGTCCTCGGCGTTGTGCCGGAACATCAGGGTGCGCTCGACGCCCATGCCGAACGCGAACCCGGAGTAGCGCTTGGGGTCGACGCCGCAGGCGACCAGCACCCGCGGGTTGACCATGCCGCAGCCGCCCCACTCGATCCAGCCCTCGGACTTGCAGGTGCGGCACGGCGGGCCGCCCGGGACCGCCGAGGCGCCCCGGCACACGAAACACTTGAGGTCCATCTCGGCGGACGGCTCGGTGAAGGGGAAGTAGTTGGGCCGGAACCGGGTCGTCATGCCCTCGCCGAACATCACCTCCGCGAACCGGTCGAGGGTGCCCTTCAGGTGGCCCATCGTCAGGCCCTCGTCCACGGCGATCCCCTCGATCTGGTGGAACACCGGGGTGTGCGTGACGTCGAGCTCGTCGGTGCGGAACACCTTGCCCGGCGAGATGACGTAGCACGGCACACCGCGCGCGAGCAGCGCCCTGACCTGCATCGGCGAGGTCTGGGTGCGCAGCACCTTGCCCGAGTCGACCGATTCCACGAAGAAGGTGTCGTGGTCGGAGCGCGCGGGGTGGTCGGGCGCGATGTTGAGGGCGTCGAAGTTGAACCACTCGCCCTCCAGCTCCGGCCCCTCGGCGACCTCGTAGCCCATGGCCACGAAGACGTCGGCCACGCGCTCTTGCAGCGTGGTCAGCGGGTGCCTGGCGCCGCGCGGCAGGCGGTCCCAGGGCAGGGTGACGTCAACGGCCTCCTCGACCAGTACGCGTTCGTCGCGCTCGGCGGTGAGCTCGGTCTGGCGGGCGGCGAGGGCCTCGGCGACCGCCTTGCGGGCCATGCCCACGCGCTTGCCCGCCTCGGCACGCGCCTGTGGGGGCAGCGCGCCGATCTCCCGGTTGGCGAGGGCGATCGGGGACCGGTCGCCGGCGTGCGCCAGCCGTACCTTCTTGAGTGCGTCGAGGTCGCCTGCCGCCTTGATGGCGGCCAGGGCGTCGTCCCGCATGCGCGCCACCTCGTCGGCGTGCAGCGGGGTGACCTCGACCGGGTCGTAGTTAGACAAGACAGAGCTCCGATTCAGGGCTTGAGCGGCACGAGTCTAGTGCTTTCCGCGCTGGAGCCCACCGGGAGGACGACCGCGGGTTCGCTCAGGCGAAGTCGGGCGTGCCGGTGGGCACGGTAAATCGGAAATCCGCGCCGCCCTCCGGGGCACGCTGCACGGTGATCGTGCCGCCGTGCGCCTCCACGAGACCCTTGACGATGAACAGGCCGAGCCCGGTGCCGCCGCGGCGGCGGCCCTGCCCTCGCCAGAACTGCCGGAACACGCGCGTGGCCAGCTCGGGCGCGATGCCCTCGCCTTCGTCCCGGACGGACACGGCCACTCCCCACTCGATCGGTTCCACGACTATTGTCACCGTACCGCGTCCGTGGCGCACGGCGTTTTCCAGCAGGTTGGCCAGGATCTGGTCGATCTTGTCCTGGTCGAGCCAGGTCTCGGGGAGCTCGCCCTCCACGTGCAGCCGGAACCGGCCGTCGCGTTCACCGGCCGCCACCCGCCCGGCGATCAGCCGCCGTACCCGTGCCGGGATGTCCACCACCTGGCGGTGCAACTGCAACCGGCCGGACTCGATGCGGGACA
Source organism: Spongiactinospora rosea (assembly GCF_003315795.1). Lineage (GTDB taxonomy): Bacteria > Actinomycetota > Actinomycetes > Streptosporangiales > Streptosporangiaceae > Spongiactinospora > Spongiactinospora rosea. The sequence continues at coordinate 81,106 of NZ_QMEY01000031.1, read as the reverse complement.
CGTCGAGCAGCTCGGTGATCAGCCGGGTGACCCGGTCGGCGTCGGAGTTGACGGTCTCCAGCATGACGCGCTTCTGGTCGTCGGTGAAGCGGGACCACTTGGCCAGCAGCGTGGCGGTGAACCCCTTCACGCTGGTCAGCGGGGAGCGCAGCTCGTGGGCCACGGTGGAGACCAGGTCGGCCCTGCTGCGCTCCAGACGGGCGCGGGCGCCCGCGTCGCGCAGGGTCACCACCACCCGGACGACCTCGCCGCCGCGCTCGGGCTCGCGCACCAGCCGGGCGGCGAGCAGCAACTCCTGACCGCCGGGGACCTGGACGTAGCACTCGGGCTGGCGGGTGCGGGTGCGCGGCCCGCCCGCGGGGTCGAGCCACTTCCACCACTCGCGCCCGTCAGGGTCCTTGAAGGGGAAGACGTCACGGATGTCGCTGCCGACCGCGGCCTCGGGGCGCACCCCGGTCAACCGCGCCGCGGCTCGGTTGACCAGCAGGATCAGGCCCTCGTGGTCGATGACGATCAGGCCGTCGGGCAGCTCGTCGGCGCTGACCGGGCATGCGGCACCAGGGTGCGGCGTATCGGTGTTCTCGCCCTGCAACGACCCCGCCTCCTCGACCTACAAGGCGACAATAGCGGGTTTCCGGCCCCCTACGGCAGCCTCACTTTTCCCGCTGAGCCCGGGCAGATGCGTACAAACACACCGCTGCGGCGGTCGCGAGATTGAGGCTTTCCGCACCCCCGTAGATGGGCACGCGGACCACCTCGTCGGCCTCGGCGAGGATCTCTTCGGGCAGGCCCCACGCCTCGTTGCCGAAGACCCACGCGGTCGGCCCGGACAGGTCCACATCGTCGAGCGTGCGCTCCCCCGCGCCGTCGGCGGCGAGCACCCGCAGCCCGCGCTCGCGCAGCAGGGCCACGGTCCGCGCGAACGGCTCGCCGGTGGCGACCGGCAGGTGGAACAGGCTGCCCGCGCTGGCCCGGACGCACTTGCCGTTGTAGGGGTCCACCGAGGCGTCGGTGAACACCACCGCGTCGGCGCCCGCGGCGTCGGCGGTGCGCAGCACGGTGCCCGCGTTGCCGGGGTCGCGTACGTGCGCCAGCACGGCGACCAGCCGGGCGTCCTCGCGCACGGCCTCGATCAGCGGCACGTGCAGCAGCCGACACACCGCGAGCACGCCCTGCGGGGTCACCGTCTGGGCCAGCTCGGCCATGACCTCTCCGCTGGCCAGGTGGACCGGTACGCCCGCCGCCGCCGCGTCGGCCATGATCGCCGGATGCCTGGACCCGGCGTCGGCCGTGGCGAACAGCTCGACGGTGACGCCCGGCAGCCGCAGCGCCTCGCGCACCGCCTGCGGCCCCTCGGCCAGGAACGCCCGGTCGCGGTCGCGGAAGGCCCGTTTGGCCAGCCGTTTGGCCGCCTTCACCTTCTGCGACCTGATGCTGGTCAGTTCAGACGTGGCCATCGCGCTCCCCCGCCACTGGGACGAACAGGTCGGTGCATACGAAACCGCCGTGACCCCACGGCCACGCGGCCCCTTCGGCGGGGTCGGCGCGGAGCCGCGCGATCACGGCGGACGGTGACGCCGTCAGGCGACCGGCGCGTTGACGTCGGCGGGCAGCGCCTTGCGCGCGGCCTCGACCAGCGTCGAGAAGGTCTGGGCGTCGGTGACGGCCAGATCGGCGAGGATCTTGCGGTCGACCTCGATGCCCGCGAGCTTCAGGCCCTGGATGAACCGGTTGTAGGTGATGCCGTTCTGCCGGGCCGCGGCGTTGATCCGCTGGATCCACAGCCGCCGGAACTGGCCCTTGCGATCCTTGCGGTCGCGGTAGGCGTAGGTCATCGAGTGGAGCATCTGCTCCTTGGCCTTGCGGTACAGGCGCGACCGCTGACCCCGGTAGCCGCTCGCCCGTTCGAGAACGACCCGGCGCTTCTTCTTGGCGTTGAGCGCCCGCTTCACGCGTGCCATCTGTATCTATCTCCCCGGGAATCGCTTTACTTTGCGAGCAGCTTCTTGATCTTCTTGGTGTCCGCGGCGGACATGACCACGTCGGGAGCGAGACGCCGGGTCAGGGTGGACGGCTTGTGCTCGTTGTAGTGCGCGCGGTTGGCCCGGCGACGGATGATCTTTCCGGATCCGGTCATCCGGAACCGCTTCTTGGCACCGCTGTGCGTCTTCATCTTCGGCATGACAGCCGTCTCTCCCTCGTTCCTCGTGCCGATGTCCCGGGCCGGTGACCCGAGTCAAGGGCATGCCTGACATCGAGACCGTACCGGTCCCGGCTTGGTCGGCGGCCGTGGCCCCCGTGCAGGGCCTACCGGCGGCTAACCTTCCTCGACAGCCTCGTTCGCCGCGTCGTCATCGCCGCGTCGGGCCTTGGCGGCCGCCTTTTCGGCCTTGGCCTCGGCCTTCTTCTTGTGCGGCCCGATCACCATGATCATGTTACGGCCGTCCTGCTTCGGCTGCGACTCGACGAAGCCCAGCTCCGTCACGTCCTCAGCGAGCCGCCGCAGCAGCCGGGAACCCAGCTCGGGCCGGGACTGCTCACGACCCCTGAACATGATCGTGACCTTGACCTTGTCCCCCGCCTTGAGGAAGCGCACGACGTGACCCTTCTTGGTCTCGTAGTCGTGCGGGTCGATCTTCGGCCGGAGCTTGATCTCCTTGATGATCGTGTGCGCCTGGTTGCGGCGCGCCTCGCGCGCCTTCATCGCGGACTCGTACTTGAACTTTCCGTAGTCCATGAGCTTGCACACAGGCGGCCGAGCGGTAGCCGCGACCTCCACCAGATCCAGGTCGGCCTCCTGGGCCAGCTTCAGCGCATCGTGAATGGAGACGATGCCGACCTGCTCACCGTTGGGACCGACGAGGCGGACCTCAGGTACGCGGATACGCTCGTTGATGCGGGGTTCGGCGCTGATGGGACCTCCTAGGTTTACGATCCTCGGCCGCCTCCGGGCGGCCGCCACGTGCTCGATCGTGCCGGGGTCCATACCGCGACGCCAGATGCTGGCGAAACGAAATGCCCCGCACGTCGCGCATGCGGGGCCACCGAGCCTAACAGGCTCTCCGGAACTCGAATCCGGTTGTGATCCTTGACCCGCCGGCCGCAGGGCCGGTCAGGTGGGAGGAAGACCTCCGCTTGCGCATCCGGCAGGCACGCCGGACCGATCGAGTACTTACGTTACCACAACGCGTGCCACCGGCAGAATCATCCCGCGGCCCGGCGCGCCAGCTCCGCCTCGCCCGCGGCGCGCATGGCCTCGACGGGGACGTCGCCGCGGCCGGTCATCAGCTCCACCTGGCGCACCGCCTGGTGGAGCAGCATGGCGAAGCCGCTCACCACGGTGCCGCCCTTGGCGGCCACCGCCTCCGCCGCCGCGGTCGGCCACGGCGAGTAGGCCACGTCCAGCAACGCGGGCACCCCGGCCAGCGCGCCGGCCAGCGGGTCGGCCGCCCCGGAGGGCAGTGTGCTGATCACCAGGTCGGTGGCGGCGATGTCGGAAAGGGCGTCCAGGCCCCGTACCGACAGCGTGAGGCCGAGCCGGTCGGCGACCCGCAGCGTGTCCGCCGCGCGGCCGGGGTCGCGGACCACCAGCGTGGCGGTGTCCAGACCGAGGTCGCGCAGGGCGGCCAGCGCGGAGGCCGCCGTGGCCCCGCCGCCGAGGACCGCCGCGGAGCCGGGGGCGCGCACGCCCGCCTCCCGTAGCGCCGCCACGATGCCGTGGACGTCGGTGTTGTCGCCGTGCCTGCCGCCCGTGCCGCCGCCGTCGAACAGGACGGTGTTCACCCCGCCCACCTCGACGGCCAGGTCGGAGACCGAGTCGAGCAACGGCAGCACGGCCCGCTTGAGCGGCATGGTGAGCGACAGGCCCGCCCATTCCGGCCCGAGGCCCGCCAGCAGGGCGGGCAGCTCCGCCTCGTCGCACTCGATCGCCTGGTAGCTCCAGCCGGACAGGCCGAGCGCCGCGTAAGCCGCCCGGTGCAGCACGGGCGAGAGCGAATGGGCGATCGGAGAGCCGAGCACCGCCGCCCTCGCCATGCCTGGTGCCTGTGTCATCCGCCCTGGTAGTTCTTCTCGAATTCGCCCTTGAACTGCAGGAACTCATTGTAGTTCGTGGTGAACTTGGTGATGCCCTGCTTGGGGTCGGTGGTGACGAAGTAGAGCCAGCCGCCGTCCGCCGGGTTGAGCGCCGCCTGGATGGCGTGGTCGCCGGGGTTGCTGATGGGGCCGGGCGGCAGGCCGTCGATCTGGTAGGTGTTGTAGGGCGACTCGCTCTTCAGCTCGGCGTTGCTGGCGGCGATGCCGAACTTGTTCAGGCCGTACATGGTGGTGCTGTCCATCTGCAGGCGCATCGGCGGCTTCTGGGCCAGCCGGTTGTAGATCACCCTGGCGACCTTCGGCATGTCGGACGCCCGGCCGGACTCGGCCTGCACGATGCTGGCGATGGTGAGCAGCTGGTGCTGGGTCAGCCTGAGGTCCTTGGCCGCCTCCTGCATGCCGGCCTGCTCGGCGGCGGCCCCGTAGCGGTCCACCATCCTCGTGAGGATCTCGGTCGGCGTCATCTTCGGCGTGATCTCGTAGGTCGCCGGGAAAGCGTAGCCCTCCAGCTTGCCCTTCGCGGCGCGCGGCAGGTCGAGCGCCTTGGCGGCGGCCTCGAACTCCCGCACTGGGATCTTCGTCTGCTTGGACAGCTCGGCGAGGATCTGGGAGACCCGCAGACCCTCCCTGATGGTGATCTTGGCCAGCAGCCGCTTGGACGGGTCGAGCAGCGTGACCGCCTCGGCGGCGGCCATGCGCTTGCGCATCTTGTACTCGCCGGGCTGCAGAGAACCGCTCTTGCCGGCCGCGTCGGCGGCGTTGGTGAACGCCCGCGCGCTGGCCACGATGCCCTCCTTCTCCAGGAGGGCGGCGACCTCGGCGGCGCTCGCGCCCTGGCGCACCTCCACCACGACCTCGCCGGTGCCCTTGCCGACGAAGTCGTCGGGCACCATGACGTCGTTCAGCCACTGGTAGCCGTAGTAGGCACCGCCGCCGAAGATGCCGAGCAGGATGATCACCGCCAGCATCGGCGCCAGGAAGCCGCCGCGGTTACGGCGGCGACGCCGACGGCGGCCGCGCTTGCGCGCACGTCCTGCATTGGACCGGCCGCGGCGCCGCGACCGGTCGTCATCGTCATCGGTGCCGAGCAGGAAGTCCATATCGAGATCGTTCATAGGTGCGCTGGCCAATCTCCCGGTACGGACGGCCCGGCGTCAAGCGAATCAGCCGAACCGGTAGCGAGGCCGAGCCGGCCGGAACGGTGTCCCGGAGTGCCGGGTACGCTCGGCTGCCCCGACGGGATGGGGGGTATCCCACCGGACATCAATTCGTCCCGAGGTAATTCTGCGACTCTTCCCGGTATCTCACAGACTCGCTCTCTTTGTCAGGAAATTTCGTGATTCTAACCTGGCCAGGCCATGCCGGAACCCCCTGCCGAACATCCCTGTCTGGATCCGAGGCCGTCACGAAGGTGCCTTCCCCGGGAAATTTCCCGCAGGAACCGCTGATAGTCCATAGTTCGGAAAAGTGTTATGGACGATGGGTACCGTCAACGAGCGCTGCCTCCGGACCCCGCCTCGACGGGCCTTCCGGGCGGCCGGCCCGCGGCCCGCTCGGCGTCCAGGGCGGCCTGCAACAGTACGACGGCGGCGGCCTGATCCACCACCTCGCGCTGGTTCTTGGCCCGCACTCCGCTCGCGCGCAGGTCGCGCTGCGCGCTCACCGTGGTCAGCCGCTCGTCGAACAGCCGCACCGGCACCGGCGCCAGCCGCGCCGCGAGCCGCCGGGCGAAGGCGGTGGCCAGCTCGGCCGCCTTACCGGCCCGGCCGGACAGCGAGGTGGGCAGCCCCACCACGACCTCGATGACCTCATACTCGGCGGCGATCTCCGCGATCCGGGCCAGGTCGCCCTTCCCCGCCCGCACGGTCTCCACCGGCGTGGCCAGCAACCCCGAGGGATCGCTACGCGCCACCCCGACCCGAACCGCGCCGACATCGACACCCAGCCGCACCCCGCGCCTCATCCCGCCCCCCGAGTGCAGGCCCGCATGCCACGCCTGGAGGTGAAACCCCCTCGCGCACAGGCGAAAGCCCGCCGCCCGTAAGACGGTGTGCCACAAACGCAGGCGAAACCCCGCCGCGCACAGGGCCGCCTGCCGCAGGCACGAGGGGAAGCCGCCCGCGTCCCCTGCGCGCGAGTGGAAGCCACACGCCCGGAAGACCACGTACCGCACACGCAGGTGAAACCCCGCCGCGCACAGAGCCGCCTGCCGTACACGCGGGTGAGACCCCACCGCCCACAACACCACGTACCGCGCCCGCAACCGAGGTCCCGCCGCGTACAGGGCCGCCTGCCGCAGGCACGGGTCACAACCCGCCGCGTGCCTCGTGCGCGTCTGAAATCCCCCCGCATGCGGACGGACGCGCCGTGTGCCTCCGGTCCCCCGGCCGCCGGAATGTGGCACACGGTGCGTCTGCTGTCGCTCACGCGAGCCGCTGGGCCACCGCGGAGCGTACCGCGTGGAGGGCGTCGCCGATGGACTCGGGGCGGGCGCCGCCGCCCTGGGCCACGTCGTCCTTGCCGCCGCCACCGCCGCCGAGCTGCTTGGCGGCCACGCCGACCAGGCGGCCCGCCGACAGGCCGAGCGCGCGGCCCTGCTCGTTGACCGCGGCCACGACCACCGGGCGCTCGGCGGGCACGCCCGCGATCACCACGACGGCGGCGCGGTCGGCGGGGAACCTGCCCCGTACATCCAGGGCCAGCTTGCGCAGGTCGTCGGCGGAGGTGCCGTCGGGCGCCCGGTGGGTCACCACGGAGGCGCCGCTGACGTCGGCCGCCCCCGCGGCCAGCTCGCCCGCCACGGCGAGCACCTGGGCCGAGCGCAGCCGCTCCAGCTCCTTCTCCGCCGCGCGCAGCCGCCCGACGATGCCCTCGACCCGCTCGGGCAGCTCTTCCCTGCGGGCCTTGAGCTGCTCGCTGAGCTGGGCGACCAGCACGCTCTCCCGGGCCAGGAAGCGGAAGGCGTCGAGTCCCACTAGGGCCTCCACCCGGCGCACGCCCGCGCCGATGGACGACTCGCCGAGCACCTTGATCAGCCCGAGGTGGCCGGAACTGGCCACGTGAGTACCGCCGCACAGCTCGCGGGAGTAGTCGCCGACCTCGACGATGCGGACCTCGTCGCCGTACTTCTCGCCGAACAGGGCCAGCGCGCCCATCGCCCGCGCCTCGCGCTGGGTGGTGTAGAACGCGTTGACCGCCAGGTCGTTGATCAGGACGGCGTTGACCTCGTCCTCGACGTCGCGCAGCACGCTGGGCGGCACCGCGCCCGCCGCGGTGAAGTCGAACCGGAAGCGGCCCGGCGAGTTTTCCGAGCCGGCCTGCGCGGCCGTCTCGCCGAGCGCGTTGCGGAAGCCGCGGTGCACCAGGTGGGTGGCGGTGTGGCTGCGCGAGATGGCGCGGCGGCGCTCGACGTCGATCTCGGCCTGGGCTTGGTCGCCCACCCGGACCTCGCCGGTGCGCACCGTGCCCCGGTGCACGATCAGCCCGGCGAGCGGGGACTGCACGTCCACGATGTCGATCTCGGCCCCGGCGGTGCGGATGACGCCCTGGTCGGCGAGCTGCCCGCCGCCCTCGGCGTAGAACGGGGTGCGGCTCAGCACGATCTCGACGGCCGAGCCGGCGCCCGCCGCGGGCACCGCGGCGCCGTCGATCATGATGCCGGCGACCTCGCTCTCGGCCACCGTCTGGTCATAGCCCAGGAAGTCGACCCGGCCCGCGCGCTCCAGGATCTGGCCGAGCACGGAGATGTCGGCGTTGCCGGTCTTCTTGGCGGCGGCGTCGGCCTTGGCCCGCTCGCGCTGCTCGCGCATCAGCCGGCGAAAGCCCTCCTCGTCGACCTTCAGGCCCTGCTCGGCGGCCATCTCCAGGGTGAGGTCGATGGGGAAGCCGTAGGTGTCGTGGAGCTGGAACGCCTGGGTCCCGGCCAGCACCTGGCCGCCCTTGCGCTTGGTCTCCTCCACCGCCACGTCGAAGATCGCGGTGCCGGTGCGCAGCGTGCCCAGGAAGGACGCCTCCTCGGCGTCGATCACGCCGTGGATCTGCGGGGCGTCGGCCACCAGCTCGGGGTACTGGCGCCCCATGACGTCGATGGCGACCGCGGTCAGCTCGTGCATGTAGCGCTCGTCGCCGGAGCCGAGCAGCCGCAGGTTGCGGATCGAGCGGCGCAGGATGCGGCGCAGCACGTAGCCGCGGCCCTCGTTGCCCGGCATCACCCCGTCGGCGACCAGCATCGTGCCGGTGCGGACATGGTCGGCGACCACGCGCAGGCTGACGTCGGCGCGCTGGTCGCGGCCGTAGCGGGTGCGGGTGAGGTCGGCCGCGCGGTCCAGGATCTTGTAGGTGGTGTCGATCTCGTAGATGTTGTCGACGCCCTGCAGGATCGCCGCCATGCGCTCAAGGCCCATGCCGGTGTCGATGTTCTTGGCCGGCAGCTCGCCCTGGACGTCGAAGTCGACCTTGCTGCGCACCTCGGCGAGCTGCGCCTGCATGAAGACGAGGTTCCAGACTTCGAGGTAGCGGTTCTCGTCGGCGATGGGACCGCCCTCGCGGCCGTACTCCGGGCCGCGGTCGTAGTAGATCTCCGAGCAGGGACCGCCCGGGCCGGGGACGCCCATGTGCCAGTAGTTGTCGGCCAGGCCGCGGCGCTGGATGCGCTCCATCGGGACGCCGACCTTGCCGTGCCACAGCGCGACGGCGTCGTCGTCGTCCTCGAAGACGGTGACCCACAGCCGCTCTTCGGGGAAGGCGAAGCCGCCGTCGGCCTCCGAGCGGGTCAGCAGCTCCCAGGCGAACGGGATGGCCCCGTCCTTGAAGTAGTCGCCGAAGGAGAAGTTGCCGAGCATCTGGAAGAAGGTGGCGTGCCTGGTGGTCTTGCCGACCTCGTCGATGTCGGGGGTGCGCACGCACTTCTGGGCGGTGGTGAGCCGGTTGGCGGGAGGCTTGCGCTGGCCCAGGAAGTAGGGCTTGAAGGGCACCATGCCCGCGTTGACGAGCAGCAGCGTCGGATCCTCGGCGACCAGGCTGGCCGAGGGCACGATGGTGTGCCCACGCTCCTCGAAGAAGCGCAGGAAGCGGCGGGCGATCTCTGCCGACTCCATGTCAGCGGCCGTCCTTCAGGTAGTGGTTTGCAGGGAGGGTCGGGTCGATGCCCGTGTCGAGGCCGTACTGGGCCCGAAGCTCGGTCTCGCGCTTGGCCGCCGCCTCCATGGCGTCGCCGGCGAAGTCGCGCAGCCCGGCCATGGCCCCGGAGACCCGGTCCGCGGCGCGGTGCGCGATGTGGTCCGGTTGCAGGGCGCGCAGCCTGCGCATCACCCAGACGGCGGCGAGCGCGCCCAGGGAGAGGTAGAAGAGCCTGCGGATCATCGCCGCCGCCCTGCCGAGAGGGGCCGCCGGTGCGGATCGCGGCGTGCGGCGGCGGCGCGGCGCACGCCGTGGCCGAGCGCGGAGACCTTGATCAGCGGGCCGGTGACCAGCGTGGAGGCGATGGCGCTGAGCCGCGCCAGGTGGCCGCTGACCTGCTTGACGTCGGTGGAGATGGCCTCGACGGCGACGAGCCGCCGGTTGGCCTCGCCGACGGTGGCCGTGACGTCGTCGAGCAGCGGCGCGACACGGTCGCTCAGCTCGGAGACCATCTTGGTGGTCTCGTTCAGCAGCCGGGCGACCTTGACCAGCACCATGGCGAGAAAGCAGACCAGGATCGCCCAGAACATGGCGACCACCAGGCCCGCGACCTCTCCCGCGGTAAGCATCTGTGGTTCAGATCCCCTCGTTGGCGACCCGGCTCACTGTCGAGCGGAGTGGAAAGACCCTATCGTGCCGGGACGACCGCCCGGCGCCTATCCGTCGATGGTACGGCTCCGGCCGGATCACCCCTGACCGCCACCCCGCAGGAAGGCGCGGATCTTGGACCAGCGCTCGCCGAAGGCGGCCTCGGCCCCATGGCCGGTCGGCTCGTAGTAGCGGCGGTCGCGCAACTCGGCGGGGGCGTAGTCCTGGCGGACCAGGCCGTGCTCGTAGTCGTGCGGGTACTTGTAGCCCTTGCCGTGGCCGAGCTCCTTGGAGCCGCGGTTGTGCGCGTCGCGCAGGTGTACGGGGACCTGGCCGATCGACCCCCGCGAGACGTCGGCGCAGGCCTCGCCGATGGCCTTGATCACGGCGTTGGACTTGGGCGCCAGCGCGCAGTGGATCACCGCCTGGGCCAGGTTGAGCCGGCCCTCTGGCAGGCCGATGAACTCCACCGCCTGCGCCGCGGCCACCGCGACCTGCAGGCAGGTGGGGTCGGCCATGCCCACGTCTTCTGAGGCGAAGATGACGATGCGCCTGGCGATGAACCGCGGGTCCTCCCCCGCCTCCACCATGCGGGCCAGGTAGTGCAGCGCGGCGTCGGCGTCGGAGCCGCGCATCGACTTGATGAAGGCGCTGATCACGTCGTAGTGCTGGTCGCCCTGGCGGTCGTAGCGGACCGCCGCCTTGTCCACCGCGCGCTCGACGACCTCGACGGTGATGTCGTCGGCCAGCAGGGCGGCGGCCTCCAGGTAGGTGAGGGAGCGGCGGGCGTCGCCGCCCGCCAGGCGTACGAGCTGGTCGAGTGCGTCGGGCGCGAGGCGGGCCCGGCCGTCGAGCCCGCGCGGGTCGCCGACGGCGCGCTCCAGCACCGCGCGCACGTCGTCGTCGGACAGCGACTCCAAGGTGAGCAGCAGCGAGCGGGACAGCAGCGGCGAGATGACGGAGAAGAACGGGTTTTCCGTGGTGGCGCCGATGAAGGTGACCCAGCGGTTCTCCACGGCGGGCAGCAGGGCGTCCTGCTGGGCCTTGTTGAAGCGGTGCACCTCATCGACGAACAGGACCGTCTGCCGCCCGGTCATGCCCAGCTCGCGCCGCGCCGAGTCGATGGCGGCGCGGACGTCCTTGACCCCGGCCGACACCGCCGAGACCTCGATGAAGCGGCGCTTGGTGACGCCCGCGACCACGTAGGCGAGGGTGGTCTTGCCGGTGCCCGGCGGCCCCCACAGGAAGAGCGACATGGGGGCCTCGCTCTCCACCAGCCGGCGCAGCGGGGTGCCCTGGCCGAGCAGGTGGCGCTGGCCCAGCACCTCGTCGAGGCCGCGCGGACGCATGCGCACCGCGAGCGGCTCCTGCCCGCGATGCGCCTCCTCGGCCGCCGAATCGAACAGACTGTCCACTGGCAGCAGCCTACCGCCGTCCACGGGCCTTGCGGTCAGCCCCAGACGGCGATCGCGCCCGTGTGACCGGCGCGGATCACGTAGAAGCCGGCCGCCAGGGCGAGCAGCACGGTCACCCCGGACAGCGCCGCCGCGGGGACCTTGCCCGCCCTGGACCCGGCGAAGACCATCAGCAGCCCGGCCAGGCCGAGCCCCGCGGTGGTCCACAGCAGCGGTGCGGCGAAGCCCTCGTGGTCACCGATGGTCGCGGCCATGGGACCGGGGACGCCGTCGGGGAACAGGTGGTCCTTCAGCGCCAGGCCGCTCTGCCTGGCGGCGAACACGGACGCGGGGGCGGCGATGGACAGCCCCACGACGGCCCAGCCGAGCCGCGGCCGCCAGGCGGGGACCAGGGCGTGGGCGGCGCACACGAGGGCCGCGAGCGGGGCCAGGACGACGGCGGCGTGGATGATCAGGGGGTGGGCCGGGAGGCCGAAAAGCTGCTCGAACATGCGAGTGCTCCTGGTGCGAGCGGGGGCACGATGGGTGCGCCGTGATGGACAGGCCGTTTCCTGCAATACGGATGCCGGGCCGCCGCTGGTTCCCGGCATCGCGGATCTCTCCGGCATCTCGGGCAAATTGCGGCTCTTACGTATTCCACATCTCAGGGCCGGTACGATTCGCCGAGTTGTACGTCAAGCAATCCATCCTGGAGGAAACAGCGGTGAGCGGCGACGACCGTCAGAGCGAGCTGGCGCAGCAGCACAAACAGCGGCAGGCTCAGCGGGCCGCCGAGGAGCGCAAGGCGAGCGCCAGGGCGAAGCGGAACGTCACCGTCGGGGCGGGGCTCGGAGTCGTGGTCGTGGCGGGCGGGGTCATCGCCGCGATGACGCTGCTCGGCGGAGGGAAGGCGGGCACGGCGGCGACCTCCGCCTCGAAGTCCCCGGCACCCTCGACGTCGCCCTCGACGCCGGTGACCACCCCGTCCATCGGCGCGTCCGCCGGCGCCAAGCCGGGCACCTGCGAATACCGCAAGGACGAGAGCAAGAGCCCGGCCAAGGACGTGGGCAGGCCGCCGGGCAAGCCCAACCTGAAGTGGAAGACGATGACGATCGAGACCAACCAGGGCGACATCGTCATCGATCTGGCGACCGACAAGGCGCCGTGCACGGTCAACTCCTTCGCCTTCCTGGCCAAGAAGAACTTCTTCGACGGCACCCGGTGTCACCGGCTGGCCGCGCCGGCCACCACCGGCCTGGCGCTGCTCCAGTGCGGCGACCCGTTCGCCAAGGGGGACGGCAAGTCCAAGACGGACGGCGCGGGCAGCCCCGGCTACATCTTCAACGACGAGAACCTCGGCGGGATGTCCTACGACAGGGGCACGGTGTTCATGGCGCAGGGCTCCGAGGACGCCAACTCCAACGGCAGCCAGTTCGCGATCTCCTATGCCAACGACACGACGGCTCTCGACGCCCAGCCCGCCTACACGCCGTTCGGCAGGGTGAGCAAGGGCCTGGACGTGATCGACAAGATCGTCAAGGGCGGCTGGATCACCAACGAGGCCGACGCGCGGGACGAGGGCGGCTCGCACGCCCCGAAGCTCCCGGTCATCGTCAAGGACCTGCGCCTGGCCAGGTAGCCGGCCAAGCGAGCGGACACGAGCGGAAGGCCGCCGCCCCTCCTGAGGGGCGGCGGCCTTCCGTCGTCAGCGGGCCGTCACGCGGTCGCGGCGCCCTCCTCCTCGCGCGGGCGGGCGTCCACACCGGCCTCCTTGCGCTGGTCGGCGGTGATCGGGGTGGGCGCGCCGGTCAGCGGGTCGAAGCCGGAGGCGGTCTTGGGGAAGGCGATCACGTCGCGGATCGACTCGCCGCCCGCCAGCAGCATGCAGATGCGGTCCCAGCCGTAGGCGATGCCGCCGTGCGGCGGCGGGCCGTACTTGAACGCCTCCAGCAGGAACCCGAACTTGCTCTCCGCCTCCTCCTTGGAGATGCCCAGCACGTCGAACACCCGCTGCTGCATCTCGGCCCGGTGGATACGGATGGAGCCGCCGCCGATCTCCATGCCGTTGCAGACCATGTCGTAGGCGTAGGCCAGGGCCTCGGCCGGGTGGTCCTGGAAGTTGTCGGCCCACTCGGGCTTGGGGCCGGTGAACGGGTGGTGGACGGCCGTCCAGCCGCCCTCGCCGTCGTCTTCGAACATGGGGGCGTCCACGACCCACAGGAACGACCACTGCGACTCGTCGATCAGCCCGCAGCGCCGGCCGATCTCCAGGCGGGCCGCGCCGAGCAGTTCGCGCGAGTCGGACGGCTTGCCCGCCGCGAAGAAGACGGCGTCGCCCGGCCGCGCCCCGGTCTGGTCCGCCAGGCCCGCCAGCTCGGCCTCTGAGAGGTTCTTGGCCACCGGCCCGCCCAGGGTGCCGTCCTGCTGCACGAGCACGTAGGCGAGGCCCCTGGCGCCGCGCGCCTTGGCCCAGTCCTGCCAGGCGTCCAGCTCCCTGCGGGTCTGCCCGGCACCGCCCGGCATCACCACGGCACCGACGTAGGGGGCCTGGAACACCCGGAAGGAGGTGCCGGAGAAGTATCCGGTCATGTCGACCAGCTCGCAGCCGAAGCGCAGGTCGGGCTTGTCGGAGCCGTACCGGGCCATCGCGTCGGCGTAGGTCATCCGGGGCAGCGGCGTGGGCAGCTCGTGGCCGGCGATCTCCTTCCACAGCCGCCCGACCAGCGCCTCGCCCAGCGCGATCACGTCGTCCTGGTCGACGAAGGACATCTCCACGTCGATCTGGGTGAACTCGGGCTGCCGGTCGGCGCGGAGGTCCTCGTCGCGGTAGCACTTGGCGAGCTGGTAGTAGCGCTCCAGCCCGGAGACCATCAGGAGCTGCTTGAAGAGCTGCGGCGACTGCGGCAGCGCGTACCAGTGGCCGGGCTGCAGGCGGACCGGCACCAGGAAGTCGCGGGCGCCCTCGGGCGTGGAGCGGGTCAGCGAGGGCGTCTCGACGTAGACGAACCCGTGCTCGTCCATCACCTGGTGGGCCAGGTACGTGGCCTTGGAGCGGATGCGCAGCGCCTCGGCCACCTGCGGACGGCGGATGTCGAGGTAGCGGTACTTCAGCCGGGCCTCCTCCGAGACCCCGGTGCCGCCCTCGATGGGGAAGGGCAGCGGCGCCGCCTCGCTGAGCACGACCACCTCGTCGGCCACGACCTCGACCTCGCCGGTGGGCAGGTCGGGGTTCTCGTTGCCCTCGGGCCGCACGCGCACCTGGCCGACCACCCGCAGGCAGTACTCGGAGCGCAGGTCGTGGGCGACCTCGTCCTCCCTGAACACGACCTGGGCACTGCCCGAGGCGTCGCGCAGGTCGATGAAGACGACGCCGCCGTGGTCACGGCGACGGGCCACCCATCCGGCCAGCGTCACCTGCCGGCCCGCGTGCTCCTTGCGGAGCGAGCCGGCCGTATGCGTGCGGATCACTGAATCTTCCCTTTCAAGACGTGGACGACCTGGGCCAGCGGCACCTCGGTCTGCTCCGCGGTGGTCAGGTCCTTCACCTGTACGGCCTGCGCCGCCAGGTCGCGCTCGCCCAGGATGAGCGCGAACCGCGCGCCCGAGCGGTCGGCGCCCTTCATGGCGCCCTTCAGGCCCTTGCCGCCGAAGGCCATGTCGGCGACCAGTCCCGCCGCGCGGATCTCGGCCAGCAGCCGGAACATCCGGCGGCGCGCCTCCTCGCCCAGCGGCACGCCGTACACCTGGACCGGGACGCCCCCGGCCGGGTCCTCCTCGCCGAACAGCCCCTCGGCCTCCATGGCGAGGACCGTGCGGTCGACCCCGATGGCCCAGCCGACCCCGGGCAGCGGCGGCCCGCCGATCATTTCGCTCAGCCCGTCGTAGCGGCCGCCGCCGCCGACCGCCGACTGCGAGCCGAGCCCGTCGTGGACGAACTCGAACGTGGTGCGCATGTAGTAGTCGAGCCCGCGGACCAGGCGGGGGTCGTCGGTGTAGGCGACGCCCATGGCCGAGAGCAGCGAGCGGACCTCCTCGTGGTAGGCCTTGCACGCCTCGCACAGGTGGTCGGTGACCAGCGGCGCGGCGGCGAGCCTGGCCTGGAGCTCCGGCCGGCGGTCGTCGAGCACGCGCAGCGGGTTGATCTCGGCCCGCCGCCGGGTCGGCTCGTCCAGGTCCAGGCCGGCCAGGAAGCCCTGCAGCGCCGCCCGGTAGGCGGGGCGGCACTCCTTGCAGCCCAGGGTGTTGAGGAGCAGGGTGACGCCGGTCAGGCCGAGCGCGGCGTAGCCCTCGGCGGCGAGCAGGATCACCTCGGCGTCGAGCACCGGGTCATCGGCGCCCAGGGCCTCGATGCCGACCTGGGAGAAGTGGCGGTAGCGGCCGCGCTGGGCGCGCTCGTAGCGGAAGTTGTTGCCCGAGTACCACAGCTTGACCGGCAGCCTGCCGTTGTGCAGGCCGTGCTGGAGCACCGCGCGCACGACCGGCGCGGTGCCCTCCGGGCGCAGCGTGATGGACCTGCCGCCCTTGTCGTCGAAGGTGTACATCTCCTTGGACACGATGTCGGTGGACTCGCCCACCCCCCGGGCGAACAGCGCGGTGTCCTCGAAGGTCGGCGTCTCGATGTAGCCGTAGCCGGCCCGGCGGGCGGGCGCGGACACGGCCTCGCGGACCCGCAGCGCGCGCTCCGAGCGCGGCGGCAGCCAGTCGAAGGTGCCCTTGGGCGATTGGAAGGCCATTCAGATCCCCCTGGTGGGACCGGCGAGCGGGATCGCCTCCGCCAGATACGGGTTGGCGGCGCGCTCCCGGCCGATCGTGGTCTGTGGTCCGTGCCCGGGCAGGACCACCGTCTCATCTGGCAGGGGAAGGCATTTGCCGGCGAGGCTGGCCAGGATCTGCCGGTAGTCGCCGCCGGGCAGGTCGGTACGCCCGATGGATCCGGAGAACAGCAGGTCGCCGGAGAACATCACCTGCTCCCCCGCGAGCCTGAAGCAGACCGACCCCGGGGTGTGGCCCGGGGTGTGATCGACGGTGACCGTCAGGCCGGCCAGCTCCAGCACCGCGCCGTCGGCCAGCTCGCGCACGTCGTCGGGTTCGCTCAGGGTGAGCCCGCCGAAGATCTGCCCGGAGGCGGCCGAGAAGCCCTTGGCGGGATCGCTGAGCAGGTGGCGGTCGTCCGGGTGGATCCAGGCGGGGATGTCACGCGCCCCGCACACCGGCGCCACCGACCAGACGTGGTCGATGTGTCCGTGTGTGGCCAGCACCGCGACCGGCTTCAGCCGATGCTCGCGCAGGACGTCGTCGAGGTCGCCGACGGCGTCCTGGCCTGGGTCGATGACCACGCACTCCTCGCCTGCGGCGGGGGCTACGACGTAACAGTTGGCCTGGAAGGCCCCTGCGGGAAACCCGGCGATCAGCATCTGCCTCAGTTGATCTCGTCAAGAATGCGGATGGGAATGTAACCGAAGGGTACCGGTGCCGGTCGCCGGGCTGCGAACCATTAGGTGTTGGCCGATACGATTCGCCCACCTCAGTTAGTTCATCGGCGTGACACTCGAAGGGTGGACGGCAGTGGCAACCGGCAAGGAGCGGCAGCGACAGCTCGCGCGTGAGCACTACGAGCGTCAGATGCAACGGCGGATCGAGCGTCAGGCCAAGACCAAGCGCAACGCGGTCATCGGCTCCACGATCGGCGTCGTGGTGGTGATCGGAGGCGTGGTGGCCGCGGTCACGCTGTTGGGCGGCGGCGATTCCCGCCCGCAGGCGGCGTCCAGCCCTTCTCCCTCCTCCTCTCCCTTGGACGCGACGAAGGTGAGCTGCTCCTACCCGGAGGACGCCAAGGGGGTGACCAAGAAGGTCGGCACTCCCCCGAGCAAGCCCGACCTGACCGCGACGCAGATGAGGCTCGGCACCAGCCAGGGCGAGATCGTCGTGGACATGCAGCCGATGAAGGCGCCCTGCACGGTCAACTCCTTCGCCTTCCTGGCGGGCAAGGACTACTTCGACGGCACCAGCTGCCACCGGCTGGTCACCCCGGAGACCGGCGGCCTGGCGATCCTGCAGTGCGGCGACCCGAAGGCCAAGGCCGACGGCAAGGGCGGAACGGACGGCCAGGGCGGTCCCGGCTACAGCTTCGCCGACGAGAACCTGGGCGGGATGCCCTACGGCCGGGGCGTCGTGGCGATGGCCAACAGCGGCGAGAACACCAACGGCAGCCAGTTCTTCCTCATCTTCGGGGACGAGACCAAGTCCCTCCCCCCGAAGTACACCCCATTCGGTACCGTCAGCAAGGGAATGGACATCCTCGACAAGGTGGCCAAAGGTGGGTTCCTGGCGGACAACACCGCCCCGAAGGTGAAAGTGCAAATCAAAGACGTGACAATCTCTGGCAAGAGCTGACGTAATAGCCACATAGGTCAGGGACTATCAAGTGGAGGACACGGTGAGCACCGACCCGTGGGGCCGGGTAGACGACGACGGCACCGTCTACGTGCGTACGGCTGAGGGAGAGCGAGCCGTCGGGTCCTGGCAGGCCGGTGAGCCCGAAGAGGCGCTGGCCTACTTCCATCGCAAGTTCGAGGAGCTCGCCACCCAGGTCGAGCTGCTCGAACAGCGGCTACGTGGCACCGACCTGCCCCCCGCGCAGGCCGAGGCGGGCATCACCAAGCTGCGCGAGGCGATCACGGACGCCCACGCCGTGGGCGACCTCGACGCCCTGCTGGGCCGCCTGGACACCCTGACCGACCTGGTCGCCAAGCGGCGCGAGGAGGTCAAGGTGGCCCGCGACCAGGCCCGCGCGGAGGCGCGGTCGGTCAAGGAGCGCATCGTCGGCGAGGCCGAGCGGATCGCCACCGAGACCACCCACTGGAAGTCCGGCGGCGAACGGCTGCGTCAGCTCGTCGAGGAGTGGAAGGCCGCCGACCGCATCGACCGCGTCACCGAGGCGGCGCTGTGGAAGCGGCTGTCGGCGGCCCGCACGGCGTTCGCCAAGCGGCGCAAGGTGTACTTCGCGGGGCTCGACGAGCAGCGCGAGGGCGTCCGCGCGGAGAAGGACCAGATCGTCGCCGAGGCCGAGGCCCTGGCCGGCTCCACCGACTGGGGGGCGACCGCGGCCGCCTACCGCGAGCTGATGCGCCGCTGGAAGGCCGCGGGCCGTGCCTCCCGCGAGGTCGAGGAGGAGCTGTGGACCCGCTTCAAGGGGGCCCAGGACCAGTTCTTCCAGGCGCGTTCGGCTGTCTTCGCCGAGCGTGACGCGTCCCTGCGGGAGAACGCCGAGGTCAAGGAGCAGTTGCTGGCCGAGGCCGAGAAGATCCTGCCGGTGACCGACGCGCGCAGCGCCCGTGCCGCCCTGCGTCACCTGCTGGAGCGCTGGGAGGCGGCCGGGCCGGTGCCTCGCGACCTGCGCGACCGCCTCGAAGGCGGGCTGCGCCGGGTGGACGACGCGGTGCGCAAGGCCGAGGAGTCGGAGTGGAAGCGCTCCAACCCCGAGGCCCGGGCCCGGGCCCAGGACACCGTCAACCAGCTGCGCCGCTCCATCGACCAGCTTGAGGCCCGCCTGTCCCAGGCGCGCGCCGCCGGCCTGGAGAAGGACGTCAGGGAGCACGAGGACGCGCTCGCCGCCCGCAGGTCCTGGCTGGAGGAGGCCGAGCGCACGCTCGGCGAGTTCTCCTGAAGGGCTCTCACATCCGGTGGCGCACCGGCCCGCCCGGACAGGCCCCGCAGAGCCCCTGAAAGGGCCTGTGCCGGGCCGGCGCGCCACCGGCCACCCCGAACCACGGGTGGCGGCTTCGCGCGCCCTACGGGCCGCCAGAGGGCGTCAGTTGTTCACCCGGTAGACGTCGTAGACGCCTTGCACGTTGCGCACGCCCTTCAGGACGTGACCGAGGTGCTTGGGGTCGCCCATCTCGAAGGTGAACCTGCTCACCGCGACCCGGTCGCGGGAGGTCGCCACGGACGCCGACAGTATGTTGACGTGGTGGTCCGACAGGGTGCGGGTCACGTCGGACAGCAGCCGCGGCCGGTCCAGCGCCTCGACCTGGATGGCCACCAGGAAGACCGAGTCGTCACCCGGCGACCAGCTCACCTCGACCAAGCGGTCCTGCTGGGCGCGCAGCTGCTCGACGTTGGGGCAGTTGACCCGGTGGACCGACACCCCGTGGCCGCGGGTGACGAACCCGAGGATCTCATCGCCCGGCACCGGTGTGCAGCAGCGCGACAGGCGCACCCAGACGTCCTGGTCGCCGGCCACGATCACGCCCGCGTTGGCGCCGGTGCGGGGCCGGCCGCGCAGCCGGGTCGGGACGGACGCCTCGGCGATGTCCTCCTGCGCGCTGTCCACGCCGCCGATCGACTCGACCAGCTTGCCGACCACCGACTGGGCCGAGACGTGGCCCTCGCCGACCGCCGCGTACAGCGCCGACACGTCGGGATAGCGCAGGTCACGGGCCAGGGCGAGCAGGGCCTCCCCCGACATCAGCCGCTGCAGGGGCAGCCCCTGCTTGCGCATCGCCCGGCCGATGGCCTCCTTGCCCGCCTCGATCGCGGTCTCGCGGCGCTCCTTGGAGAACCACTGCCGGATCTTGTTGCGGGCCCGGCCGCTCTTGACGAACTTCAGCCAGTCGCGCGACGGCCCGGCGTCCTGGGACTTGGAGGTGAAGATCTCCACCGTGTCGCCGTTGCCCAGCCGCGACTCCAGCGGCACCAGGCGGCCGTTGACCCGCGCGCCGATGCAGCGGTGGCCGACCTCGGTGTGCACGGCGTAGGCGAAGTCGACCGGGGTCGCCCCCTCGGGCAGCGCGATGACCTGGCCGCGCGGCGTGAAGACGTAGACCTCCGAGACCGAGAGGTCGAAGCGCAGCGACTCCAGGAACTCCCCGGGGTCGGAGGTCTCCTTCTGCCAGTCCAGGAGCTGCCGCAGCCAGGCCATGTCGCTGCCGGGCCTGACCTTGGCCCCGCCCGGGCCGGTGGCGGTCAGGTCTTCTTTGTACTTCCAGTGCGCGGCCACGCCGTACTCGGCCCTGTGGTGCATCGCGTGTGTGCGGATCTGCAGCTCGACCGTCTTGCCCTCGGGCCCGATGACCGTCGTGTGCAACGACTGGTACATGTTGAACTTGGGCATCGCGATGTAGTCCTTGAACCGGCCGGGGACCGGGTTCCACCTGGCGTGGATCGTTCCGAGGGCCGCATAGCAGTCGCGAACCGTGTCCACCAGCACCCGGATGCCCACCAGGTCGTAGATGTCGTCGAAGGCGACGTCTCTGGCGATCATCTTCTGGTAGATCGAGTAGTAGTGCTTGGGGCGGCCCTTCACGGTGGCGCGGATCTTGGCGTCCCGCAGGTCGGCCGCGACCTTCTCGATCACCTCTTGCAGGAACAGGTCGCGGCGCGGCGCGCGCTCGGAGACCATCCGGGCGATCTCGTCGTAGCGCTTGGGGTAGAGCAGCGCGAACGCGAGGTCCTCCAGCTCCCACTTGATGGTGTTCATGCCCAGGCGGTGGGCCAGCGGGGCGAAGATCTCCAGCGTCTCGCGGGACTTCTGCTCGCGCTTGTGCGGCGGCAGGTAGCGCATGGTCCGCATGTTGTGCAGGCGGTCGGCGAGCTTGATGACCAGCACGCGGATGTCGCGCGACATGGCCACGACCATCTTGCGCACGGTCTCGGCCTGGGCCGCGTCGCCGAACTTGACCTTGTCCAGCTTGGTCACGCCGTCCACCAGCAGGCCGACGTTCTCGCCGAAGTCGCGGCGCAGCTCGTCCAGGCTGTAGGCGGTGTCCTCGACGGTGTCGTGCAGCAGCGCGGCGCACAGGGTCTCGTCGTCGGTGCCCAGCTCGGCCAGGATGGTGGCGACCGCGAGCGGGTGGGTGATGTAGGGGTCGCCGCTCTTGCGCTTCTGGCCGCGGTGGTGGTGGGCGGCCACCTCGTAGGCGCGTTCGATGAGCCGCAGGTCGGCTTTCGGGTGCGTCGCCTTCACGGTGCGGAACAGAGGTTCGAGCACCGGGTTCATGGCCCCTCCCCCAAACCGCGAGAGCCTGCCGCGCCGCGGCGGCGCCGCGGGGCGGTCCTGACCGGCTCCCGGCGCACCACCGGGACCGCCCTGCGGGGCGGCGGGCCCGGGGGCCGCACCGCCTGCGGTCGTCTCTGACACCACCACGTCACGGGGCACGCAGACTCCTCACGTTCGAGTCTAGATCCCTCAGTGTATCCACGCGGTTCACCGAGGTGGCGTCCCCGGGGGATCAGACGATCACAAGAGATCGCAGGTCGAGACCGGCGAGCCGGTCACGTCCGGCCAGGAAGGCCAGTTCCATGAGCACGGCCGCGCCGACGACCTCGGCTCCGGCCTCGCGGACCAGGTCCGCGGTCGCCCGCGCGGTCCCGCCGGTGGCGAGCACGTCATCCACGATGAGAACCCGGTCGCCGGGCTCGAAGGCGTCTCGGTGCACCTCCACGACGGCGGAGCCGTACTCCAGATCGTAGGACCTCTCCAGCGTTTCGGCGGGCAATTTGCCCTTTTTCCGTACCGGCACGAAGCCCGTGCCCGCCCGGTAGGCCACCGGCGCGGCCAGGATGAAGCCGCGCGCCTCGATGCCGACGATCTTGTCGATCCCCTCGCACATCCCGGCCAGCTCGTCCACCACCGCGCCGAAGGCGGCGTGGTCGGCGAGCAACGGGGTGATGTCCTTGAACACCACACCCGGCCGCGGATAGTCGGGGACGTCGCGGATCCGTCGCAGGATCAGCTCGCTCAGCTCGCTCATTATCGGCCTGTCGTCGCAGGGAGGATGGAAACAAGGGGGGCAGAGGGGGCACGGTCTGGGCCCGGGCAGCCGTACGCGCCCCCACCCCGGCCCTGCCGTGGCGGAGGCGCGTATCAGGATGCTACTTCTTGCGCCGCTTGGTGGTCGTCGCGGAGTTGGCGCTCACCGGCTCGCGCTTGTCGTCGGGCGCGTCGCGCGGCTCCTTGGACTGCGCGCCGCGGGCGCCCAGCCGCCTGGCGAGCTGCTGGTACTTCGGCTCCCGCTCCTTCATCGTGACCAGCATCGGCGTGGCCACGCACAGCGAGGAGTAGGTGCCGACGAGCATGCCCACGAACAGCGCCAGCGACAGGTCCTTCAGGGTGCCCGCGCCGAGCAGCGTGGTACCGATGAACAGGATCGCCGCGACCGGCAGGATCGCCACCAGGGTGGTGTTCAGCGACCGGATCAGCGTGTGGTTGAGCGCGTCGTTGGCGGCCTGCGCGTAGGTCACCTTGGAGCCCAGGCCGAGCTTGGCGGTGACCTCCTTGATCATGTCGAAGACCACGACGGCGTCGTACAGCGAATAGCCCAGGATGGTGAGGAAGCCCAGCACCGTCGCCGGGGTCACCTCGAAGCCCGTCCAGGCGTAGACACCGGCCGTGATGATCAGGTCGTGGAAGAGGGCGACGATCGCGGCCAGCGCCATCTTCCACTCGAAGGCCATGGTCAGATAGAGGATGATCGCCAGCATGAACACGCCGAGACCGATCAACGCCTTCTCTGAGACCTGACCGCCCCAGGTCGCGCCGATCAGGTCGACGTTGACCTCCTTCTGGGGGAGGTCGTACTCGGCGGCGATGGCCTTCTGGATCTGGGTGACCTTGCCCTCGGGCAACGGCTCGGTCGTGACCCGCCAGTAGTCGCCCGCGGTCTGCGGGATGACCTGGTGCACCTTCTGGTCGAGGAAGGTGGTGCGGACGTCCTCGATGCCCGCCTTCGGCGCCTGGAAGGAGAAGACCGATCCTCCGGTGAACTCCACTCCGAGGTTGAGCCCACCCTTCACGACCAGGCCGGCGATCGACAGCAGCAGGAGCAGGGCCGAAAGGCTGTACCAGAGTTTCTGCTTGCCCACGAAGTCGACGTCGACCTCGCCCCGGTAGAGGCGTCGGGCGAGCCCGGAACCGAAACCAGCCATGTCAGGCCTCCCGCGGTGCGGTCGTGCGGACGGGGTCGGCGCTCATGCGCTCGGCGTCCAGGCCGGAGAGCTTGTGGCCCTTGGCGAAGAACTTCAGCCTGGCCAGCAGCGCCACGAACGGCTTGGTGAACATGAAGACCACCAGGATGTCGATCAGCGTGGTCAGGCCCATCGCGAAGGCGAAGCCGGCCACACCGCCCACCGCCAGGAAGTAGAGCACCACGGCGGCGATGAACATCACCGCGTCGGCGATCAGGATCGTGCGGCGGGCGCGCACCCAGGCGACCTCCACGGCCGCGCGGAGCGACCGTCTGCCCTCCTTCATCTCGTCTCGGATGCGCTCGAAGTAGACGATGAAGGAGTCGGCGGTGATGCCGATCGATACGATCAGGCCGATGATGTGCGGCAGGGACAGCCGGAAACCCGCGCCCGCGCCGAGCACCACCACCGACTGGTAGGTCAAGATGGTGGCCACCGCGAGGCTCAGCACCGACACGACGCCCAGGCCCCGGTAGTAGAGCAGCGAGTAGACCACGACCAGCGCCAGGCCGATGCCGCCCGCGATGAGGCCGCCCCGCAGCTGGTCGGCGCCGAGGGTGGAGGAGATCTCGGAGATCGAGCTGCGCACGAACTTCAGCGGCAGCGCGCCGTACTTGAGCTGGTTGGCCAGCTCGTTGGCGGACTCCTGGTTGAAGGTGCCGGAGATCTGGGCCCGGCCGCCGGTGATGGGCTCCTGGATGACCGGCGCGGAGATCACGACGCCGTCGAGGACCATCGCGACCTGGTTGCGCGGAGCCTGGGAGTTGAAGGCGGTCGTGGTGACCTGGCTCCACTCCTGTGCGCCCTTGCTCTTGAAGCTGAGCTGGACCAGCCACTCGCCGGTGTCCTGGGCCACGCCGGAGTCGGCGCTGGAGATCTCGGTGCCGACGACGGCCGCCTTGTCGAGGATGTAGCGGGCCGAGCCGTCGGCGTCGCAGACCGCTATCTGCTTGGCGGGGTCGTCCTGGGCGCCCTGGCCGCGGTCGGCCTTCGTGCAGTCGAGGTTCTTGAACTGCTCCAGGACCGCGGGGTCGATGCCGTTGGGGTCGATGCCGGCCAACGGGTCGTCACTGGGGGGCCCAGTAGGTGGCGCGGTGGGCGGGGTGGACGGCTCGGGCGTGCCCTTGCCCTTGTCGCCGGCCTTGTCACCGGATTTGTCGTCGCCCGATTCATCGCCGGACTTCCCGTCGCCGTCCTTGTCGCCTCTGTCACCCTTGCCCGGCTCCTTGCTGGTGCCGGTCGGCGTCGGGGCCGGGGACGGGTTGGTCAGCGTGCTGAAGGCGCGCTTGCCGCTGGTGATGCCGCCCTGGGCCGCGGGCGTGCCGCCGGGACCCGGCGTGCCCGCGCTCTGCGAAGGGGTGGCCGCCGGCGTGGCGCTGGGCGGAGTCGAGGCGTCGCCGGACGACGCACTCGGGGTCGGCGCGGCCGTGGGCATCGGCGGGGCCGCCGCGGCGACCCCGAGCACCTGGCGGAAACGCAGCTCCGCAGTGGTGCCGACCAGCTTCACGACGTCTTCCTGGCCCGCTCCGGGCACGGAGATCACGATGTTGTCACCGGATTTGGTGACCTCGGCGTCGGAGATCCCTGTGCCGTTGACGCGGTCACGGATGATGTTGACCGCGAGATCGAGGCTCTCTTGTGAAGGCGCCTTGTTGTTCGACGTCACCGGGGACAGCGTCACGATGGTGCCGCCGGCCAGGTCGAGGCCGAAGAGGGGGGCGAACGCCCGCTGCAGGAACATGGTCCCGCCCAGGGCGAGGATGAGTGCCACGAGCAGCAGGAGCATGCGCCCCGGCCTGCTGTGGCTGCTGGTCGGTCGTCGGGCCACTGGTCGCCTGTTTCCTTCTGGGTAAAGGGTTTCTCGTAGCCTAGTCAGGGCCTGCCGGTGCTGGAGCCCTTCTCGTCGCCGTTCACGGTCTCAACGTCGTCGGCCGCCCTCTCCCGGCCGTCTTCGTCGTCCCCGGCGACGTCTTCCTTCTCGTCGTGCTCGTCGTGCTCCTCGGCCACCGGGGTGATCACGCGGCCGATCGCGCCCTTCATGAACCGGGCCTCGACGCCGGGGGCGATCTCCAGGATCACGTCCTCGTCGTCGAGCGCGACCACCGTGGCGAACATGCCCGCCGTGGTCACCACGCGCGTCCCGGGCACCAGGGAGTTCTGCATGCGGAGCTGTTCTTGCTGACGCTTGCGCTGCGGCCTGATCAGCAGGAAGTAGAAGACCACCACCAGCAGGATCAGCGGTATGAAAGAAGTCAGGTTGCTGCCGCCCACGATGGGCCACCTTCCCTGTGAATGAGACCGGCGCGCGGCCGGCCGTGTCGTGCGATGTGTGCGGCCTGGCCGCTCAGCACGTCAGCCTACACAGCCGGACAAGCCAGGGAGTGTAGGCGAGCGTTGAGAGGCCCGGCAACGAACCCACGAGGCGGCACGCGGGAAAGTTCCCACTTCGAGATCGTTGTAGCCGATCTGTGATCAGAATAAAGCAGACACGACGCCCTATTCCGCACTGTCGCCCGCGCGGTCGCCGGCGTTCAGGGACCGGCGGGCGGTGCGGAGGCCGCCGCGCCGAAGGCGTCGGGCGGTGGGGTGAGACCAAGGTGGATCCAGGCCGCCGCGGTGGCCACCCGGCCGCGCGGGGTGCGGGCCAGCAGCCCCTGGCGCACCAGGAACGGCTCGGCAACGACCTCGACCGTCTCCGGCTCCTCCCCCACGGCCACGGCCAGCGTGGAAAGGCCCACCGGGCCGCCGCCGAACTTGCCCAGCAGCGCGCCGAGGACCGCGCGGTCCAGGCGGTCCAGCCCCTCGCCGTCGACCTCGTACAGGTTGAGGGCGGCGGCGGCGATGTCGGCGGTGAGCACGCCGTCTGCGCGTACCTCCGCGAAGTCGCGGACCCTGCGCAGCAGGCGGTTGGCGATGCGGGGGGTGCCCCGGGACCTGCGGGCGATCTCGCGGGCGGCGTCCTCCGGCAGCGCCACGCCGAGCAGCCGGGCCGAGCGGAACAGGACCAGCTCCAGCTCCGCCGCGTCGTAGAAGTCCATGTGCGCGACGAAGCCGAACCTGTCGCGCAGCGGCGCGGGCAGCAGCCCGGCCCTGGTGGTGGCCCCGACCAGGGTGAAGGGGGCGATTTCGAGCGGGATCGCGGTCGCCCCCGGCCCCTTGCCGACCACGATGTCGACCCGGAAGTCCTCCATCGCGAGGTAGAGCATCTCCTCGGCGGGCCTGGCCATGCGGTGGATCTCGTCGATGAACAGCACCTCGCCCTCGGCGAGCGTGGACAGGATCGCCGCGAGGTCGCCCGCGCGCTCCAGCGCCGGGCCGGAGGTGAGCCGCAGCGGCGCGGCCAGCTCGGCGGCGATGATCATGGCCAGGGTGGTCTTGCCCAGCCCGGGGGCGCCGCTCATCAGCACGTGGTCGGGGGCCTTGCCCCGCCGCCGGGCGCTCTCCAGGACCAGCGAAAGCTGCTCGCGCACCCGCGTCTGCCCGATGAACTCGCCCAGCATGCGGGGCCGCAGGGCCGCCTCGACGGCGCGCTCGTCGCCGTCGGCGTCGGGTGAGACCAGCTCGCGTTCCAGGCCGGGGCCCGTGGTGAACTCGGTGAACTCGGGAAGGCCGGAGGGCTCGGGGGATGCGGGAGACTCGGAGGACACGGCCCCAACCTAACGAACGCTCAGCGCCCGCAGCGCGGCCTTCAGCAGCGCGGCGACCTGTGGCACCCGCCCGGCGGCCAGCTCGGCGTCGGCCTGCGGGGCCACCGCGGCGACCGCCTCGTCGGCGTCGCGCGCGGAGTAGCCCAGCCCGACCAGGCCGGTGTGCACCTGCTCGCGCCACGGGAGCGCGACGCCCGGTACGCCGGGCCCGGCGTCGGCCGGGGCGCCCGGCACGAGCTTGTCCTTCAGCTCCAGGATGATCCGCTGGGCGACCTTGGGGCCGATGCCGGGGACCATGGTGAGCGCCTTGACGTCGCCGCTCGCGACGGCCAGCCGCAACTGGCCCGGAGCGTGCACGGCAAGCATGGCGAGGGCCAGCTTCGGGCCCACCCCGGCGACCTTCTGGACGGCCTCGAACACGTCGCGCTCCTCGGTGTCGGCGAACCCGAAGAGGGTGAGCGATTCTTCGCGCACCACCAGGGACGTGGCCAGCCGGGCGGGCTCGCCCACCCGCAGCGCGGCCAGGGTGCCCGGCGTGCAGTGCACCAGCACGCCGATGCCGCCCACCTCCACCACGGCCGTGCCCGGCCCGATCGCGGTCGTGCGCCCGGACACCGAAGCGATCACCGGCCTGCTCCCTTCCCGGCCCGCGCCCTGGCCAGCGCCTCGGCCATGCGGTTCTGGGCGCCGGAGCGCCATACGTGACAGATGGCCAGGGCCAGCGCGTCGGCGGCGTCGGCCGGCTTGGGCGTGGCCGACAGCCGCAGCAGGCGGGTGACCATGGCCCCGATCTGCTTCTTGTCGGCCGTGCCGCTGCCGGTGATGGCGGCCTTGACCTCGCTCGGGGTGTGCAGGGTGACCGGCAGGCCGCGCCGCGCGGCGCAGACGATCGCCACCGCGGACGCCTGGGCGGTGCCCATCACGGTGCGGGTGTTGTGCTGGGCGAACACCCGCTCCACGGCGACGGAGTCGGGCTTGACCTCGTCCAGCCAGTGCTCGATCCCGGCCTCGATGGCGACCAGCCTTGAGCCGATGTCATCGTCGGCGGGGGTGCGGACGACCCCGACGGCCACCAGCGACAGCGGTGCCCCCGGACGCCCCTCGACCGCGCCGAGCCCGCATCGGGTCAGCCCGGGATCGACGCCGAGCACCCTCAGGCCGGGCACGCGCACCCCTCCCCCTATGGCCGAACACCAGTTCGGGGCGACTCTATCGCGTCCCGGCCCCGGCGCGCATCCGCGACACCCCGGGGCGCCGCGGGTACGGCCCGCTCAGAAGTAGTCCACCATGTACGCCGTGCCGGCGAAGGCCGATTCCAGCGCTTCGTCCGCGCCGGGGTCGCCGCCCGTCATCAGGCCGGAGCGGCGCAGCACCACAGCCGGGACCCCGGCGTACAGGGCCGACAGGGCGCCGATCGAAAGGCGCGGCCCCTCTCCCCCGGCCGCCCGGGTCAGCGCGCCCTCACCGCCCTCGACACGCAGCCGCCAGGTCCCGGAATTGGCGGGCCGCTCGGGGTCGTCCACGGTCAGGAGGGTGTCGAGCGCGACGCCCGCGGGGAACCCGCGCCCGGCGACGGCGGCGGGTACGTCGATCAGCCGCAGCATCCAGCGGATGTGCCGCCAGTCCTCTCGCGAACGCTCGCGCAGCATCCAGAGCATCGGGTCGTCCGGCGCGATGCACGCGCGGACGGACTTGGCGACGGAGGAGGCGGTGCCCACCAGGGACCACAGCGCGCGTGCGGTGGCCTCCGAGCCCGCGACGAGGTTGTCCACGTCGATGTCATCGCCGTCCCAGCGGTAGATCACGAACCCGTCGTCGGTGCCGTAGATGAGGTCGTCCTTCTCACCCAGCCAGTGCCGCCAGACCTGCTCGTTCCAGCAGATGGGGCCGCTTGCCCGGCCCGCCGCGTAGACGCGCTCCACGATGGCCATCACCTCGGGCGCGTCGTCGGGGCCGAGCCTGCGCAGCTTGACCGGCTCGCCGGGCGCGCCGAGCCCGCGCAGCGCCTCCGCGGACAGGGTCGCGACGTAGTGGCCGCCCGCGTGTTCGTAGCCCACGCCCCGGTAGATGGGGGTGGTGGCGGGGAAGAGCACGGAGGTCGAGTGCCCCAGCTCGGCGCAGCGCTCGATCACCGCGCGCATCAGCATGCCGCCGACCCCGCGCCCGCGCTCCTCCGGCATCACGGCCACGCCGCCCACTCCGCCCATCGAGACGGGACGGCCGTGCCACCACTGCCGGAACTCGCCGATCCGGGCGGAGGCGACCAGCCTCGGCCCGTCGAAGACGCCGAGGCAGCGGCCCTGCGGAAGCTGCGCCAGCATGCCCTCACGCCAGGACTCCAGATCGCCCTCGGGCACCGGGCCGAACGCGCGCCTGCGATTGTCGAGCACGGCCTCCAGGTCGCCTGCCGTAAGGTCACGAATGTCCATAAGGACCAAAACTACGCATTTTCCCCGGGCGCGCGCGAACCCATTTAGTCCAGCTTGGCCATGATGTCGTCGGAGACATCGAAGTTGGCCCAGACGTTCTGTACGTCGTCGCTGTCCTCCAGCGCCTCCAGCAGGCGGAACACCTTGCGCGCGCCGTCCTCGTCCAGGGCGATGCTCACCGAGGGCAGGAAGGACTGCTCGGCGGACTCGTAGTCGATGCCCGCGGCCTGCAACGCCTTGCGGACCTCCACGAGGTCACCGGCCTCGGAGACCACCTCGAAGGACTCGCCGAGGTCGTTGACCTCCTCGGCGCCCGCGTCGAGGACGGCGGTGAGCACGTCGTCCTCCGACAGGTCGCCCGCCTTGGGCACGATCACGACGCCCTTGCGGTTGAACATGTAGGAGACCGAGCCCGGGTCGGCCATCGAGCCGCCGTTGCGGGTCATCGCCACGCGCACCTCGGAGGCCGCGCGGTTGCGGTTGTCGGTGAGGCACTCCACCAGCACGGCTACGCCGCCGGCGGCGTAGCCCTCGTACATGATGGTCTGCCAGTCGGCGCCGCCCGCCTCAAGCCCGCCGCCGCGCTTCCTGGCGCGCTCGATGTTGTCCAGCGGAACCGAGTTCTTCCTGGCCTTCTGGATGGCGTCGAAGAGCGTGGGGTTGCCGTCCGGGTCGGGGCCGCCCGTCCTCGCCGCGACCTCGATGTTCTTGATGAGCTTGGCGAACAGCTTGCCCCGCTTGGCATCCAGCGCGGCCTTCTTGTGCTTGGTCGTCGCCCATTTGGAGTGGCCGGACATCGCCTAGCGCTCCCTAGTGTCTCTACGAACCATCTCGACAAAGTACGCGTGCACGCGGCCGTCACCGGTCAGCTCGGGATGGAAGGACGTCGCGAGCAGCGGGCCCTGACGGACCGCGACGATCCTATCCCCCGCGTGCGTACGGCCCAGCACTTCGACCCGATCACCCACCGACTCCACCCACGGCGCCCGGATGAACACCGCGCGCAGGTCTCCCCGCCCGGCGAACTCGATGTCGGACTCGAAGGAGTCGACCTGACGCCCGAAGGCGTTGCGGCGCACCACCATATCGATACCGCCGATGGTCTGCTGCCCGGTCACGCCGCCCTCGATGCGGTCGGCCAGCATGATCATGCCGGCGCAGGACCCGTAGGCGGGCATCCCCTCCTTGATCCGCAGGCGCAGCGGCTCTAGGATCTCGAACGTCTCGGCGAGCTTCCACATGGTCGTGGACTCCCCGCCGGGTATGACCAGTGCGCCGACCTCGTCCAGCTCGGCGGGACGCCGTACCGCACGGGCGTCGGCGCCGGCCTCGCGCAAGGCACTCAGATGCTCGCGGACGTCTCCCTGCAGCGCGAGCACACCGATGACGGGCACATTGGTCACAGGACTTCCTTCGGGTCGCGGGATGGCATCTGGACTGCAACGCCCAGATGGTCAGCAATCTTCCCAGATCACGCCCTCAACAGGGCATCCCGCCCGGCGTGGCCCGCGTCCACCCTGTTCAGCGGGGCCAGGTGGTAGGGCAGGCCCGGGTGGATCTCCTCGCCGACCCCGGTGGCGGCGAACGGCGCGACCGCCCCTCGGAGACCCGGCGCAGCGGCATCACCAGATGGCGCAGCTCCAGGGAGAGGCGGACCGCCGGCCTGGCCGAGTATCCGGCCGAGGAAAGGGCGGCGGCCCCGGCCGCCGCCCTTTACAAAGTCAGGGTCGCTTTGTCTCCCGGTCGACGGTCTCCTGCACGGGGTCCCCGCCGTCGCGCCTGGCCGCCGGGTCGACCGGCCGCAGGTACGTCAGCCGCGGACCGGGCACCCGGTCCTCGATCACGAAGCTCGCCTTGGTGTGCACCGGCGCGTCCGGCACGCTCACCGCGGGCAGCACCCGGAAGTCGGCGCTGATCTCCGACCTAGTGATCTTCGTGGTCACGTATCCCCGCTGGTCGTTGAAGAACCGCAGATGCGGGTTGATCTTCAGGAACGGGTGCGCGGCCGGGTCGGAGTCGGACCCGTCGCCGCCGGAGGTGATGGAGGAGGCGACCAGTTCCGAGCCCACGGTCGCCGAGGTGGGGTCGTCGTAGTCGAGCTTGAGGTCGCTCGCCCAGTGCGCGTGCACGTCGCCGGTGAGCACGACGGGGTTCCTGACCTTGGCCTCGACCCAGCCCCGGGTGATCCGCTCGCGGGAGGCCACGTAGCCGTCCCAGGCGTCCTGGCTGGTCACCTTGAGCGGACCGGCGTTGTTGTCGCGCTGGGCGAAGAACACCTGCTGACCGAGGATGTCCCAGTGCGCCCGGGAGTGGTGGAAGCCGCGCAGCAGCCACTCCTCCTGCGCCGCGCCGGTGATGGAACGGGCCGGGTCCACCGAGTCGGGGCAGTTGCGGTAGCCGTCGCCGCAGCCCTGGTCGTCACGGTACTGCCGGGTGTCCAGCATGTGGAACGTGGCCAGCCGGCCCCACCGGATGCGCCGGTAGAGCTGCATGTCGATGCCGCGCGGGACGGACGTGCGGCGCAGCGGCATGTTCTCGTAGTAGGCACGGAAGGCGGCCTCGCGCCGGGCGCGGAAGTTCGGCTGCGGGATGTCGGGCCGCTCGGGCACCTCGTCGGCCCAGTTGTTGTCCAGCTCATGGTCGTCCCAGACCACCGCCCAGGTGGTGACGGCGTGCGCGGCCCGCAGGTCGGGGTCGGTCTTGTACTGGGCGTGCCGCTGGCGGTAGCCCGCCAGCGTCTCGGTCTCCGGCCCCTCGTGGTGACGGACGTTGCCGCCGGGGATGTTGTACGTGTCGCGCTTGTACTCGTACTGGTAGTCGCCGAGGTGCAGGATCAGGTCGGGGGCCTCCTCCGCCAGCCGGCGGTAGGCGGTGAAGTAGCCGTGCTCGTACTGCGAGCACGACACGAAGGCCATGGCCAGCGCGCCGCCGTAGGACAGCGGGTGGGGCGCGGTACGGGCCCGGCCCACCGGGGAGACGTATCGGCCCACCTTGAACCGGTACCAGTACTCCCGGTCGGAGAGCATGTCGTCCAGCTCCACATGGACGCTGTGGCCCCACTCCGGCGTCGCGACCGAGGTGCCGCGCCGCACGATCCTGCGGAACCGCTCGTCGGCGGCGACCTGCCACTGCACCGGCACCGGGCGGGCGGGCATGCCGCCCATGCCGTCCTCGGCCAGGGGCAGCACCGCGAGCCTGGTCCAGATGACGAATCCGTCGTGGGCCGGGTCACCGGAGGCCACCCCGAGGGTGAAGGGGTCGGTGCGCAGCTCGCTCGGCGACGGCCCGGCGGGCTCGGGCTCGGCGGAGGCCGCCTCCGCGGCACCGGCGACGGCGCCCGCGGCCAGGGAGGTCACCAGAAAGGACCGCCTGGTGAACGGGGACATGGGGGGACCTCCAAGACGATCGGGAGGAGCGATCAAGCTCAGGGACGTCCGCAGCTTGACGAAACCCGGTGTCTTGAAGGTGCAATTACGGTGGCCATTGACCCAACTTGACCCGTCGGTAACCGTTCGGGCGAGGGGCGCGCGGAGCCCCCGGCGGGCCTGCCCGGCCCGCCGGCGAGGACTCGCGATCTACCAGCCGCGCTCGGCCAGGCGGTGCGGCTGCGGGATGTCGTCCACGTTGATGCCCACCATCGGCTCGCCCAGCCCGCGCGAGACCTTGGCGATGACGTCGGGGTCGTCGTAGAAGGTGGTGGCCTTGACGATGGCCGCCGCGCGCTTGGCCGGGTCGCCGGACTTGAAGATGCCCGAGCCGACGAACACGCCCTCGGCGCCGAGCTGCATCATCATCGCCGCGTCCGCCGGGGTGGCGATGCCGCCCGCGGTGAACAGCACCACCGGCAGCTTGCCCAGCTTGGCGACCTCGGCGACCAGCTCGTACGGCGCCTGCAGCTCCTTGGCCGCGACGTACAGCTCGTCCTCCGGCAGGTTGGTCAGCCGCTTCAGCTCGGCCCTGATCTGCCGCATGTGCGTGGTGGCGTTGGAGACGTCGCCGGTGCCGGCCTCGCCCTTGGAGCGGATCATCGCCGCGCCCTCGGTGATCCGGCGCAGCGCCTCGCCCAGGTTGGTCGCGCCGCACACGAACGGGACGGTGAACTTCCACTTGTCGATGTGGTTGGCGTAGTCGGCGGGGGTCAGCACCTCCGACTCGTCCACGTAGTCCACGCCGAGCGCCTGGAGCACCTGCGCCTCGACGAAGTGGCCGATGCGGGCCTTGGCCATGACCGGGATGGAGACCGCGGAGATGATGCCCTCGATCATGTCCGGGTCGCTCATCCGGGACACGCCGCCCTGGGCCCTGATGTCGGCGGGAACCCGCTCAAGGGCCATGACCGCGACCGCTCCGGCGTCTTCGGCGATCTTGGCCTGCTCGGCGGTGACCACGTCCATGATGACGCCGCCCTTGAGCATCTCGGCCATGCCGCGCTTGACCCTGGCGGTGCCGGTGGCGGGGGTTTCGGTAACTTCAGGAGTACTGCTCGACACGGGTGCATACCTCACAAGGCGGGCGTATCTATCGACTCAAGGATAGGTCCTGACTCCAAAGTCCCGAACGCAAGGTGGCACGCCAATTCGGAGTGGATCGCCTGACCTCGGTGGACACCGCGTCAGGGTTGCACCGGCTTGGGCGCGGCGATGACCACCCAGACCTGCCCTCTGGCGAACGGCAGCGGCTCCCCCGCCTCGGTGGTGAAGGCCGTGCCCTCCTCCTCCGACTTGCGCTCCCACCGGGCCTTGTACGCCTTGCCGTCGCGCAGCACCACGGCCCTGCCCTTGCCGGTCGTGTGGATCAGCGGCGTGTAGCTGCCGGTGAAGTCGTGGAACTCCGAGCGGGTGGTCTTGGCGTACTGGACGACGACCGTCGGCGCGCCGAGCTGGCGGCCCTCCGCGCCCATGTCCTTCTTGCCGTCCTGCCAGATCAGCCACCGCTTCTGCGTCTGCGACCACTTGAACTCGAAGTTCGCGGCCGGATAGCGCACCCGGAAGGACCTGCGGTCGGCGCCGCCCTCGGGCGCCTCGTCGGCGAAGGTGAAGCCGACGTCCTTGGCCTTGGTCGCCTTGGGGGCCTGGGCGAGCAGCTTGCGCGGGCTGGCCACCAGGTTGTACGGCGCGGACCGCCCCGGCTCGCGTACGTAGGCCGACCCGGCCGCACTGTCGGACACGTCGAACAGCGACGCCTGCTGGACGTAGGGCACCATCTTGCTCTGGACGCCGGAGTAGGCCAGCGCCGGCTTGCCGAACTGCGGCAGGATGTGCAGGTCGGAGATCCTGGCCGAGCGGACCGGGCCGACCTTCGGCGGCAGCTTGGAGGAGAAGACCGCCATCAGCCGGGTGAGGCCGCCCTCGACCTGCTCGACGTAGACGATGTCCGCGCTGCCCACCCCGATCTGCGGCTTGCCCGCGGCGGTGTTCTCGATCTTGACCGCCAGCACCGGCTTGCGCTGGGCGGACGGCCTGCCGGTGAAGGGGTGCTCGGGCTGCGGGGTCGGTGTGGGCGAGGGGGGCGCGGGGCTCTGCGGTCCGGCCGCCGATCCGCCACCGCCGCCGCCGGAGGAGCAGGCCACGCTGGGAACCAGGACGGCCACTCCGGCCAGCGCGACCGTCATCACCCGATATGCCCGCACGAGTCATCCCCCTCCGGTTTTGCCGTGAATCGGGAAGAGCTTACCGATGCGACCTGCGGAAAAGCTCAAAAATGGGTAACGAAGGTCAACAAACCCCCACTCCACACCATACGGAGCGGATCACGACAGGTCACTCGGCCGCCATCGACGCGGGCGGGGTGTCGTCGATCTCGAAGAAGTTCGGGTACTCGGTACGCCCGGCCAGCCGCAGCGTGCGGGCCAGCCAGCGGCGCTGGGCGGTACGGGTGACCCCGACCGCGTTGTTGTAGAACCTGCGGGCGTAGACGACCTTGGCCACGGCCTCGTCCAGCTCCTCCAGCAGCCCGGCCCCGCCGGGGGCCTCGGCCAGCTTCTCCCGGAAGCGCTCCTGCTCCACCGCCGCCCGCAGGGTGCCGGACAGGTCGCTCTCGGCGTGCTCGCGTTCGTCGGGGCCCGCCGTACGGGCCTCGTGGGCGGCCGAGGCGAGCACCAGCGACGTGGCCGGGTCCAGGATCCGGGAGGCGGCCAGCTCCAGGCAGACGGCGGCACGCCGCACCAGGGCCGCGTCCAGCGCCTCCTGGGCGAGCTCCAGGCGGATGTGCAGGCGGTCCAGCCGGCCGGCCCGCCAGGAGATGTAGACGGCGGTGAGCACCAGCACGACGCCCACCACCAAGATGACCACCGTGGACGTCATGGGGCGTCCGACCTGTCCTCCACGACCCCCGCCTCGTGCTGGGTCACCGTCTCGTACACCCGCACCACGTCACGCGCCACCGTGGACCAGTCGTACTTGAGCACCGCGCGCCGCGCCTCCTCCGCCAGGCGGGTCCTGCGTTCAGGGTCGTCGAGCAGCCGCCCGGCCTCCCGCGCCAGCGACCCCGGGTCGCCGTTGCGGAACAGGGCGCCCGCCTCGCCGTCGCCCAGCACCCGGCGAAACGCCGGGATGTCGCTGGCCAGCACGGTGGCCCCGGCCGACATCGCCTCGGCGAGCACGATGCCGAAGCTCTCCCCGCCGGTGTTGGGAGCGCAGAAGACGTCCACCGAGTGGTAGGCGCGGACCTTCTCCTCCTCGCTGACCATGCCCAGCAGGGTGACCCGGTCGTGGAACTCGGCGGGCACCCGCTCGTAGACGTCGTCGGCGTCGCCGGGACCGGCGATCAGCAGCCGCGTGCGCGGGCGTTCGGCGGCCAGCTCGGCGAACGCGTCCAGCAGGATCGGCAGGCCCTTGCGGGGCTCGTCCATCCGGCCCAGGAAGCCCAGCGTGTGGCCGTCCGGGCCCCAGCCGTCGAGCGGCTCGCCCTCGGCGTAGCGGCTCACCGTCACGCCGTTGGGGATCAGCACGGTGTCCCCGCCGAACTGCTCGACCAGGCTCTTCCTGGCCGCGTCGGAGACCGCGATCCGGCCGCTGATCTTCTCCAGCGCGCTGCGCAGCATCGGCTCGGCGACCGCGATGGCCCGTGAGCGCACCCAGGAGGCGTGGAAGGTGGCCACGATCGGCCCCCTGGCCGCCCAGCAGGCCAGTACGCCCAGGCTGGGCACCAGCGGCTCGTGGATGTGCAGGACGTCGAAGCGCCCCTCGCGGATCCAGCGCCGCACCCGGGCCGCCGACAGGAAGCCGAACGCCATCCGCGCCACCGACCCGTTGTAGGGCACCGGCACCGCCCGCCCCGCGGGCACCACGTATTCGGGAACGGCGGCGTCGTCGGTGGCCGGGGCGATCACCGAGACGTGGTGACCGTCGGCGATCAGCGCCTCGGCCAGGTCACGGACGTGCGCCATCACCCCGCCGGGCACGTCCCAGGCGTAGGGACAGACCAGGCCGACCCTCATGAGCCGCACCCGTCACCCATGCCGCGGCTCCAGATCGGAGAGCCACAGCCGCTGCAGCATGTGCCAGTCCTGGGGGTGCTCGGCGATGCCCTTCTCGAACACGTCCACCAGGCTCTGCGCCACCGCGGCGACCTTCTCCTGCCGGGTGCCCTCCTCCGGGACGGGGATCTCCGGGTGGATGTGGATCCCCCAGTCGTCGCCCTCGAACCACAAGATCACCGGTAGCAGCGCGCAGCGGGTCTGCACCGCGAGCAGCGGCGGCCCGGCGGGCACCCGGCTGGCCTCGCCATAGAACCGCACGGGCACGCCCTTGCTGGTGAGGTCGCGCTCGGCGGGCAGGCACACCACGCCGCCCCGGCGCACCCGCTGGGCCAGCGTGGCGTAGCTGTGCCCGTCGCCGCCGGTCAGCGGCAGCACCTCCATGCCCAGGCCCTCGCGAAAGCGCGTGTAGCGCAGGTACAGCGACTCGGGGCGCAGCCGCTCGGCCACCGTCGTGAACGGGTGGCCCACCGCGGCCAGCCACGCGCCCGCCTGGTCCCAGTTGCCCATGTGCGGCAGCGCGAGCACCGCGCCGCGCCCCTCCTCCGCCGCGGCCTGCACGTGCTCCAGGCCGATGACGTGACTGCGCGCGACCACCTCCGCCGGGTCCATCGCGGGCAGCCGGAAGACCTCGTGGAAGTAGCGCAGGTAGGACCGCATCCCCGCCCTGCTCAGCTCGCGCATCTGGGGGCTGCCCGGGGTCATCCCGGTGACCCTGGCCAGATTGGCCTCAAGGCGCAGCACGCCCTTGCCGCGGCGGCGCCACACCTGGTCGGCCGCCATGCGGAAGGCCGCCGAGGTCAGCCGCTCGGGCAGCTTGGGCAGGAGGGTCCAGCCCGCCGCGAAGCCGGCCGCCACCAGGCGCTCGGTCAGGCTCGCCTTCTCGCGCTCAGCGCTCATCGCTCTCCCGGTCTGCCGCGGTGCCGGCGGGCACGCCGTCCGCTGTGGTCTGGCGGTGGACGTGCAGCACGCGCTGGACCACGGTCACCGCACTGCCCAGCGCGAGCAGCCACAGGCCCACGCCCAGAATGTACGGCACGCCGAGGCCGGACAGCCCCGCGGCGACCAGCGCGATCAGCAGCCGCTCCGGCCGTTCGACCAGCCCGACGTCGCAGGACAGCCCCAGACCTTCGGCCCGCGCCTTGACGTAGGACACCATCGCGCCGGCGACGAGGCAGAACATCGCCACCCCCGCGAGCACCATCTGACCGCTGAGCACGCACCAGAAGGTCAGGCCCGCGAAGATCGACGCGTCGCCGACCCGGTCGAGCGTGGAGTCCAGGAAGGCGCCCCAGGTGCTGCCCCCGGTGCCGCCCAGCCGGGCCAGCACGCCGTCGAGCAGGTCGGCGAGCACGAAGAACGTGATCACCAGGGTGCCCGTGAAGAGCCACCCTTGCGGGAAGAAGAACAGGGCCGAGGCCGCCGTGCCGAGGGTGCCCAGGGCGGTCACCGTGTTCGGGCTGACCCCACGGCGGGCCAGCGCCGTGCCCAGCGGGGTCAGGATCCGGGTGACTGCGGGGCGCAGGAGTTTGAGCATCGCGGTCCGATCGTAGGACACGTCGCACCAAGACCGCCCTGGAACGCACGTGAGCCGAGCACTTTACCCTTCCCTGGGCCCGCCACTTCCCCGGCGCGGCGAGCCCAAGCCCGGCGGCGGCGGAACCATGCCGTGAAGGTCCGGCCGCGGCGATCGGCCGTCCCGGCTCCCGGCATACCGCATTCGCGAGCGGCGCGGAGTGAGCGCGCATGCTTCGCCGCCGATTCGAGCACACACCGCTTCTCACCGGCTTCTCATTGCCGGAAAGCGAATGAGAAGGGAAAAGAAGGCCCTTCGGCCGAGGATCGGGACGGCTCGGCCACGGGCTCCGGCCGTATCTCCCGCCGTGGAGGGGCCTCCGGCACACCCCGCCGACAGAGAAGAGGGACCGGATCGATTGAACAGAAGCCGTTTTCTCCGCCCGATCGACACTGAAGTCGAGCGGGCTTCCCGCATTTCCCGGGCCGCGTGAATATTTCCCGAAGAATACGGCAAGAAAGGGTTGACCTTTGCTTGGAGAAACTGTCACTCTTTCCGCGTGGAACTCGTGCGTCCGAAACGAGCCACGGCCCTCTGGCCTTTTCCTTTTAACGCCGTGGACCACCGCGTAGAGAAGCGGCTCCCCGAAGGCGGCGTCCGCCGAACCGCGCCGGGCGGGCCAAGGCGGTAGAGCCGGCCGGGCGTCCGGACGCACCCCGTGACGCGGCCGATGGCGATGCCCGGCGAGATCCACCCGGCCGCCGCGTTCGCCGTCCGGCCCGCCCACGCCAACGCATAGATCCCGAGAGGTCTCCGATGCCATATATCTCCATCGAGCATTTCCCCATCGCGACCCCCGCACCGCCGCCGGCCCGGTCCGGCGGCGTCGAGACGGTCGAAGACCTCATCGGCCGGACCCCGCTGCTCCGTCTCAAGCTCGATGGCGTGCCCTCGGCCGCCACCGTGCTGGCCAAGCTGGAAGCGGCCAACCCACTGTCCAGCGTCAAGGACCGCGCGGCGGCGTACATGCTGCGGGCGGCCGAGGAGTCCGGGGCGCTGGCGCCCGGCGCCACGGTGGTCGAGTCCACCTCGGGCAACACCGGCATCGCGCTGGCGTCGCTGGCGGCGGCCCGGGGCCATCCGTGCGTGATCGTGCTGCCGGACAACGCGTCGCGGGAGCGGGTGCTCACCCTGCGCATGCTGGGCGCCAGGGTCGAGCTGACCGATCACGCCCTGGGCTTCCTGGGGTGCGTGGAGCGGGCGGAGGAACTGCACGCCGCCATCCCCGGCTCCTGGTACGCCCGCCAGCACGAGAACCCGGACAACGTACGCGCGCACTACTC
Organism: Spongiactinospora rosea; assembly: GCF_003315795.1. GTDB lineage: Bacteria > Actinomycetota > Actinomycetes > Streptosporangiales > Streptosporangiaceae > Spongiactinospora > Spongiactinospora rosea. The sequence continues at coordinate 41,475 of NZ_QMEY01000031.1, read as the reverse complement.
GACCACCGGCCCGGAGATCTGGGCGGACACCGGTGGCGCGGTGGACGTGCTGGTGTGCGGCGTCGGCACCGGCGGCACCCTCACCGGCACGGGCCGCTACCTGCGCGAGCGCAACCCCGACCTGCGGATCGTCGCGGTCGAGCCCGCGGGCTCCCCCCTGCTGTCCGGCGGCTCCCCCGGACCGCACCGCATCCCGGGCCTGAACGGCGGCTTCACCAGCCCCGTCACCGACATCAGCTGCATCGACGAGGTGATCACCGTGCCGGACGAGGCCGCGGCGCAGATGACCCGGGCCATCGCCGCCCGCACCGGACTGCTGGTGGGCATCTCCTCCGGAGCCGCCGCGCACGGCTGCACCGAACTCGCCCGCCGCCACGACCTGTCGGGCCGGACCATCGTGACGATCTTCCCGGACAGCGGTGAGCGGTACCTGAGCTGGTGGCCGGTCTGATGGGCTACCGGGAGCTGCACCGCACCGTCAAGCTGCGCCTGGGCGTGGGCTTCTGCCAGCGTTTCCTGGACATCATGCTGGTCCCGCTGATGGTCATCCACTTCTCCGGGCTGTACGGGGCGGCCCTGGCCGGCCTGATGACCCTAGGGACCGCGGTCGTCGCCATCGGCGGCACCCTGGCCGGCGGGCATCTGGCCGACGTCCACGGACGCCGCCCGGTACTCCTGCTCGGCGAGCTCGGCGGCGTGCTCTGCTTCGCCGGGCTGGCCCTGGTCAACTCGCCGCTGGGCGGCGGTTCGGGCGTGCTCACGTACCTGCTGTACCTGGGCGCGTCCGGCTGCGCGGCGATCGCCCTGCCGGCCGGTGAGGCGATGATCGTGGACGTCTCCACGCCGGAGAACCGGACCACGGTGTACACGCTCAAGTACTGGTCGATCAACGTGGCCTTCATGTTCGGCTCGCTGACCGGCGGTTTCCTCTACACCGGCTTCTTCTTCCAGCTGCTGCTGGCCGGGGCGCTGGTGTACCTGGGCATCTTCCTGGTGACCTTGCTGGCGATCCGCGAGAGCGCGCCCGGCGGCACCGCCGGCGGCCTGGCCGCCATGCTGGCCGGCTACGTCTCGGTGGTCCGCGACCGGATCTTCCTGCGGCTGGTGGTGGCCGCGCTGCTGGTCCGGGCGATCGAGGTGCAGATCTCCACCTACATCGCGGTGCGGCTGAGCGCCGACTTCACCCCGCAGCGGCTGCTGGACATCGGCCCCTGGCACCTCACCGTGGACGGCGTCAACACGCTGGGCATCCTGCGTGCCGTCAACACCTTCCTGGTCGTCTGCCTGGGCCTCTTCGCGGGCCGGTTGTTCGGGCGGCTGAGCGAGCAGCGGCGGCTGACGGCCGGCATCGCGGTGTTCACCGCCGGATACGCGGTGTGGGCGGTGAGCGGGGACGTCTGGGTGCTGATCGGGGCGGCCGTGGTGGTCACCGTCGGCGAGCTGATGAACGCGCCGGTCAAGCAGACCCTGCTGGCCAACCTGGTGCCCGCGTCCGACCGGACCAAGTACATGGCCGCGTACGGCCTGGCCATCCGGCTCGGCCTGGTGATCGGCTCGGCGTGCGTGTCGCTCGGGTCGGTGGTGCCCCCCTCGGGGATGGCCGGGCTCTACGTGGTCTTCGGGGCCACCGCCATCTGGTTGTACCGATCGCTCTTCCGGAACCTGGGCGACCGCACACCGCTGCTGGAAGGAGCGCGGTCCGGTGACTGACCACGGCAACAGGCTGCTGATGGTGCAGCCCTACAGCCAACTGGTGGAGAAGGCGGTCGCCGCCGGCTTCACCGTGTACTCCATCTGGGATCCCGCGCTGCAGACCCCCGAGTACCTGGCGGACGTGGCCGGGCACTCCGCCGAGCTGCTGCTGACCGACTTCTCCGACGTGGCGGAGCTGCGGCGGCTGGTACGCGAGACGGCGGTCGCCCGCGACGTGGCCCATGTGCTGCACCTGGGCAAGGAGCAGACGATGCTGCCGGTCGCCGAGGAGGCGCACGCCCTCGGTCTCGCGCCCAACACCCCCGCGGCGATCCGCGCGCTCAACGACAAGGCCGCGACCCGCGAGCTGCTGGCCCGGCACGGCCTGTCGCCGGTGCGGTCCGTCCGCGCCGACTCCCCCGGCGAACTGGCCCCCTTGCTGACCGGCTTCGACCTGCCGGTGATCGTCAAGCCCTGCGGCCTGCAGGGCAGCGCCGGGGTACGGCTGGTGCACGCCACCGGCGAGCTGACCGAATGGGCGGACGAGCTGGCCGCCTTCGGCTACCAGGGCCCGGTGCTGGCCGAGGAGTACCTGCGCGGCCCGGAGTTCAGCGTGGAGACGCTGTCGGCGGGCGGACGTCACCAGGTGATCGGCATCACCGCCAAGGAGACGATGCCGCCGCCGCTGTTCGTGGAGACCGGGCACGTGTTCCCGGCACCGCTGCCGGAGGCGGACGCCGCGGCCGTCACCGGCCTGGTGACCGCCTTCCTGGACGCGGCCGGCTTCACGTTCGGCCCCGCGCACACCGAGGTCATCCTCACCGGCGACGGCCCCCGGATCGTCGAGTCGCAGTCCCGGCTGGGCGGCGACCGCATCCCGACGCTGATCAGGGTCGCCACCGGGTTCGACATCGAGGCGGCGATCTTCGAGGCGCTGGCCGGGCGGCCGGTCGTGCCCGGACCCGCGCGCGCGACGGGCTGCGTGTCCTTCTTCCGGTTGCCGCCCGGCCCGATCGCGGCGGCCGGTGGCGTGGAGGAGATCGCCGCGCTGCCCTTCGTACGCGAGGTGAAGTTCCGCTTCGGGCCCGGCGACGTGCTTCCGGTCACCCGGCACTCGGGCAGCCGGCACGGGTACGTCGTCACCGAGGGGCCGACCCCCGAGGCGGCGCGGGAGCGGGCGGCCGAGGCCAAGGCGCTGCTGTGGGTGGAGCCCGAGGGCACGCCGGTGAACGCCGTGCACCGGACCGCGCAGGCGACGCTGAACCCCGCTCGCACCCTGCTGCTGATCGGCCACCTCACCGAGCCGATCCGGCTGGCCAAGTCGCTGGGCCTGAACGTGATCCTCATCCAGCACAAGGACAAGTTCCAGCCCGAGCAGGCCGAACTGGCCGACGTCACGCTGATCGCCGACTACACCGACTGGGCGGTGCTCCGGCCGCTCGCCGAGGCGGCGCACCGGATCTGGAACTTCTCCGCCGCGCTGTCGCTGACCGAGCCCGGTCTGGAACCCGCCGGCCGGATCAACGACCTGTTCGGGCTCGGCGGCACCGGGCGGCGGGCCGCCCACCTGCTGCGCGACAAGCTGGCCATGCGGCGGCACCTGGCCGCGGCGGGCGCGCCCACGGTCGCCGCGGAGCCGCTGCGGGACCGCGACGACCTGCGCGCGTTCGGCGACCGGCACGGCTACCCCTTCGTGGTCAAGCCCACCGACCTGACGGCCGGCTTCGGCATCTCGCTGGTCCGCGGGCCGCAGGACACCGGACCGGTCTGGGAGCAGGTGCGGGCGCTGCGCACGGACGGGGTGGACCGGGGCACCACGCTGTACGAGGTCCAGGACTACCTCATGGAGGAGTACATCGCCGGGCCCGAGTACAGCGTGGAGAGCTTCAGCTTCGCCGGGCGGCACGTGGTCGTGGCGATCACCGAGAAGCTGGTCGGCTCGGCCCACTTCGCCGAACTCGGCCACGCCATGCCCGCCCGGGTGGACACCGATACCGCCGCCGCGCTCACCGCCGCGACGGCCCAGTTCCTGGACGTGATCGGGGTGGCGGACGGACCGGCCCACACCGAGCTACGGGTCTCGCCGCGCGGCCCACTGGTCATCGAGTCCCACAACCGGATCGGCGGGGGCCGCATCGGGGCGCTGGTCCGGGCGGCCTACGGCATCGACCTGACGCACTACACGCTCGCCTGGCCGTTCGGCCTGGTCGACGCGCTGCCGGGGTCGCCGGAGCCGATCGGCGCGGCGTGCGCCCGCGGGCTGGTCGGCAGGCCGGGCCGGATCGCCGCCGTCGAGGGCGTCGAGGAACTGCGGGCGCACCCGGACGTGCTCGCCGTCGACGTGAGCGCCCGGCCGGGCGCGGTGGTGCGCCGGATGCGCGACAACTGGGACCGGCTGGGCCTGGTCGCGGTCACCGCCGCCGACACCGACAAGGCCGTGCGGCTGTGCGAGGAGCTGATCGAGACGGTGACCGTCAGGATGGAGGGCGATCGGTGAGCATCATCGTCCTGGACCGGCCCGGCCGGCCGTTGCTCCCCTATCCGCGGTGGCTGGACGCGGCGCCGATCCTGCTGACCGACCGGCCCGCGCCGGCCGTGGACGACACGGGTTACGGCGGCGTGCGGTTCCTGACCGGGCTCGGATTCGCCGCGGCGGAAACGGCGGTGCGCGACCTGGCCGCGCGCGGTCAGATCACGGCCATCGTCGCGGTCGATCCCGCCGACCAGGTCAGGGCGGGCGGCCTGCGCGACCTGCTCGGCCTGCCGGGCCAGTCCCGGGACGCGGCGCTGCCGCTGGCGGACCCGGTGGCGGCGCGGGCGCTGCTGCGGCGGGCCGGCGTTCCGGTCGTACGGCGGGCGGGGGTGCGCCGGGTGTGCGACCTGTACTGGTACGCGCATCGCTGGGGCTATCCGCTCCTCGTCCGGCGACGCCGGGCGCCGGACAGACCGGCCGTCGCCGAACTGCGCGACGAGAGGGAGCTGCGCGCCTTCGCCGCCGGACGGCTGCCGGTGGACCCCGCCCTCGTGCCGGACCTGACCGTCGAGTCCCCGGTGCGCGGGGCGCGGCACCACGGCCCCGGCATCGCCGTGACCGACGCCGCCCTCGCGCTGCTGCCGGACACCCCCGGCCACCCGCGCGCCGTCGAGGCGGTGCGCACCGCGGCCGGCGACTGGCTGGTCGACACCGTCCACTACGACCCCCGCGGCGCGTCCACCCGGGCCGCGGTACGCGCCCAGGCGGCCCTGTCCGCTGCCGCGCAGGAGGCCGCGCCATGAGCGTCCTGGTTCTGCACTACCGCGGTTCGATCGCCGCGACGCCCTATGACCAGTGGGTCGCCGGGTACGACGGCGACGTCCTGCTGCTCACCGCCGACGAGGACAACCTCGCCCCGGCCGCCGCGGGCTACCGGCACGCGGCGGCGGTGCCCGGCTACGAGACCGGCGGCCAGGTGGAGGCCCTCGCCCTGGACCTGGCCCGCGAGCACGGCGTCCGGCACGTCGTGGCCTGCCAGGAACGCGATCTGGAGCGGGCCGCCCAGCTCAGGGAGATCCTCGGGCTGCCCGGTCAGCGGCTGGACAGCGTGCTGCCGTTCCGCGACAAGGTCCTCATGAAGGAGCGGTTCGTCGCCGCGGGCCTGCCGGTGGCCCCGTACCGGGAGATCGAGTGCGCCGCGGACCTGCTCGCCTTCGCCGGGGAGCACGGCTTCCCGCTGGTGGTGAAGCCCCGCGACAGCGCCGGCTCGGTGGGGCTGCGGATACTGCGGTCCGCGGGCGAACTGGAGACGTACCTGGCCGGCGAGCTGGACCTGTACGGCGAGCACCCGCCCAACCTGATCGCCGAGCGGTTCGTGCCGGGGCCGATGTGCCATGTGGACGGGCTCGTGGTGGGCGGCCGGATGGTGCTGGCCTGGCCGTCGCAGTACCTCTACTCGCTGTCCTCCTTCCGCGAGGATCGGGGCGGCAGGATGGACGTCACGCTCGACGTGGACGACCCGCTCACCGGCCGCCTGGTAGAGCTGACCGAGCGGGCGCTGAAGGCGCTGCCCGGCCCCCGCGACTTCGCCTTCCACGCCGAGATCTTCCACACGCCCGGCGACGAGCTGGTGCTGTGCGAGATCGCCTGCCGGACCGGCGGCGCCTCGGTCCGCGACGTCATCCGGATCCTGTTCGGCGTCGATCCGACCGAGTCCTGGGTACGCGCCCAGCTCGGCCTCCCGCTGCCCGCGGCGCTCACCGAGGCGGGCCCCGGGCGGCCCCGGCCCGGCCGGATGACCGGGCAGCTGGTGCTGATGAAGCGGCCCGGCCGGGTGGTCTCGGTGCCCGGCGGCCCGCCGCCGTTCCCGTGGATCGAGAAGTACCAGGTCTTCGTCGAGCCGGGACAGACCATGGGGGCGGCCACCTTCTCTGCGGACTTCCTGTTCACCACGCTGGTGTCGGGGCCCGACCGGGCGACCTGCGTCGCCCGGCTGCGCCAGGTCGAAGCGTGGTTCATGGACGGGCTGGAGCTGCACGATCCGGCACTCGCCCCATCCGGCCACACCAACGCATGAATCCCCAGGAGGTTTCCGATGCCGCACATCACCATCAAGCACTTCCCCGCCGACCTCACCCAGGAGCAGGAGGACACGCTGCTGGCCAAGGTCACCGACGCGGTGACCGGCGCCTTCGGAGTCGGCGAAGGGGTCGTCTCCATCGCCTTGGAGCCGGTGGCGCCGGAGGCATGGGACGAGCAGGTGTACCAGCCGGAGATCGCCGGCCGGCGCCACCTGCTTCGCAAGAAGCCCTCCTACTGACGGCAAGGTCTCGATGATCTTGATCTGGGGTAGGTAGCAGGTGCCGGCGGACCTCACCACCGCCGGCGGCGCGCTCGCGCGTGCGGGTCATCCGCCGTTCCTGATGATCTTGGAGGCAATCTTGCTACCAGGTCGTTCACCTGCATTTCCTTCAGGTGGCTTTTGGTCTAGCGTCTAGGTATTCAGTGAACACACCACGTCTTGTCGGTGACCCCGCAAGCTCGGCACAACGGCACGCGTCAGGACGCGGTGGCGGACCGGGCGCGGCCTTGTGCCGCGGTGGACGACACGACGCTGGAGGCGAAATGGCTGACAAGACGACCGGCGCGACCGCGGGAGCCGCGGGCAGGGCACCGGCGGCCGACCGGCCTGACATGGTGCGCAACGTGGTGCTGGTCGGCCATTCCGGAGCGGGCAAGACGACGCTCGTCGAGGCCCTGCTCGCGGCGACCGGCACCATCTCCCGCACCGGGCGCGTCGAGGACGGCACGACCGTCAGCGACTTCGACGAGGTCGAGGTGCGCCAGCAGCGCTCGGTCAACCTGACCCTCGCCCCGCTGGTGCACAACGGCATCAAGATCAACCTGCTGGACACCCCCGGCTACGCCGACTTCGTGGGCGACCTGCGGGCGGGGCTGCGCGCCGCCGACGCGGCGCTGTTCGTCGTCTCCGCCGCCGAGGGCATCGACGGCCTCACCAAGCTGCTGTGGGAGGAGTGCGCCTCGGTGGGCATGCCCCGCGCGGTGGTGATCACCAAGATCGACCATCAGCGGGCCGACTTCGACGCCGTGCTCACCTCCTGCCAGAACGCCTTCGGCGACGGGGTGGCGCCGCTCTACCTCCCGCACGACGGCGGGCTCATCGCCCTGCTCTCGCAGCGGTTCATCGACTACTCCGGCGGCACGCCCGCCGTACGCGAGCCGTCGGGCGACACCATCGACACGATCGAGCAGTACCGCGGCATGCTCATCGAGGGCATCATCCAGGAGTCCGAGGACGAGTCCCTGATGGACCGCTACCTGTCGGGCGAGGAGATCGACCCCAAGGTCCTCATCGAGGACCTGGAGAAGGCGGTCGCCAGGGGCGGGTTCTACCCGGTGCTCGCCTCGGGCGCCGGGATCGGCGCGCAGGAGCTGCTGGAGATCATCACGCAGGGGTTTCCGTCCCCGCTTGAGCACCCGCTGCCCGAGGTCACCACGATCGACGGCGGGGCGGTCCGCGCCCTGGCCTGCGACCCCGACGGCCCGCTCGTGGCCGAGGTGGTCAAGACCACCAGCGACCCCTACGTGGGCCGGATCAGCCTGGTGCGGGTCTTCTCCGGCACGCTGCGCCCGGACATGACCGTGCACGTCTCCGGGCACGGGCTGGCCGACCGCGGCCACGAGGACCACGACGTGGACGAGCGGATCGGCACGCTGTCCTCCCCGCTCGGCAAGACCCAGCGGGTCACCGGCAAGTGCGTGGCCGGCGACATCACCGCCGTGGCCAAGCTGGCCAGGGCCGAGACCGGCGACACGCTGTCCGACAAGGACCGCCCGCTGCTGATGCGGTCCTGGACGATGCCCGACCCGCTGCTGCCGGTGGCGATCCACGCCAAGTCCAAGGCCGACGAGGACAAGCTGAGCCAGGCCCTCGCCCGGCTGGTCGCCGAGGACCCCACGCTGCGCCTGGAGAACAACGCCGAGACCCGCCAGCTCGTCCTGTGGTGCATGGGCGAGGCGCACGCCGACGTGCTGCTGGACCGCCTGGCCAAACGGTACGGCGTGGAGGTCGAGCGGGTGGACCTCCGGGTGCCGCTGCGCGAGACCTTCGGCGGCCGGTGCCAGGCCATGGGGCGCAACGTCAAGCAGACCGGCGGGCACGGCCAGTACGCCATCTGCCACCTGGAGGTCGAGCCCCTGCCCTCGGGCGGCGGGTTCGAGTTCGTGGACAAGATCGTCGGGGGCGTCGTGCCCCGGCAGTTCATCCCTTCGGTGGAAAAGGGCGTGCGCACCCAGATGGAACGCGGGGTGCTCGCCGGATACCCGATGGTCGACGTCAAGGTCACCCTGTACGACGGCAAGGCGCACTCGGTGGACTCCTCCGACATGGCCTTCCAGATCGCCGGCTCCCTGGCGCTGAAGGAGGCCGCGGGCAAGGTCTCCACACTGCTCCTGGAGCCCGTCGATGAGATCTCCGTGCTGGTGGACGACGACTACGTGGGGTCGGTGATGTCCGACCTCTCCTCGCGGCGCGGCCGGGTGCTCGGCACCGAGCCGGTCGGCACCGGCCGTACGCTCGTCCGGGCCGAGGTGCCGGAGCTTGAGATCACCCGGTACGCCATCGACCTGAGGTCCATGTCACACGGCACCGGGGCCTTCCAGCGCACGTTCCTGCGCTACGAGCCGCTGCCCGGGCACCTCGCCGACAAGGTCGTGTCCGCCCAGCACGACGATTGACTCCCGCCCGGCCCCGCGGACCTGCACGAACGTCCACCGGGCGGCGCCCCGCCGGGGGCGCCGCCCCGGGCGTCCGGCTTCATCACGCAAGTATCACGAAACGATTTCTTTCTTCCGGTCAAAGCATTCCGCCCGCGGTGTAAGACTGGGGAACCATGCGCACCGGACACCAGGAGACCAGCGTCATGCGGAAGGCGCTTCTCGCCTCGGCGGTCGTCGCCGTGGCCGCCACCGCCACCGCCTACGCGTTCGGCCCCGACGCGAAGGCCGGGCAACGGGACAAGGGGGCGGACAAGGCACGCACCGCCGTGAAGTCCGGCGCCGAGCCGGGCGGCAAGGGCGAGACCGCCCGCGAGGCGTACGCCGTGACCGCCGCCCCCGACTGCAAGGTCGACAAGGCCCGGCCCAAGCGCCAGCTTCGCGGGGTGTGGATCGCCACCGTCAACAACCTCGACTGGCCCTCCAAGACCGGCCTGTCCCAGCAGCGGCAGCAGGCCGAGTACACCCGCCTCCTGGACAACGCCGCCAAGCGCCGCTTCAACGCGGTCTTCGTGCAGGTCCGCCCGGCCTCCGACGCGATCTACAAGTCCTCCCTGGAGCCGTGGTCGCGCTTTCTCACCGGCACTCCCGGCAAGGACCCGGGCTGGGACCCGCTGCCGTTCCTGGTCTCCGAGGCGCACAAGCGCGGCCTGGAGTTCCACGCGTGGTTCAACCCCTACCGCGCGGCCGACGACAAGGGCGGCAGGCTGCCCGCCGCGCATCCGGCCAGGAAGCACCCCGACTGGGTGGTCAAGCACGAGGGCCGCCTCTACTACAACCCCGGCCTGCCCCAGGTCCGCGACCACGTGGTGAAGGTCGTCACCGACGTCGCCACCCGCTACGACGTGGACGGCGTCCACTTCGACGACTACTTCTACCCCTATCCGGGGCAGGGCACGAGGTTCGCCGACGAGGCGGCGTTCCGCAAGTACGGCGGCGGCAAGAGCCTGGCCGCCTGGCGGCGGGACAACGTCAACAAGCTGGTCGCCGAGGTCGATGACGCCGTGCACAAGGCGCGGCCCGAGGTGAAGTTCGGGATCAGTCCGTTCGGCATCTGGCGCAACAAGGCCCAGGACGCCTCGGGGTCGCGCACCAGCGGGATGTCGGCCTACGACCAGATCTTCGCCGACTCCCGCCACTGGATCAAGAACGGCACGGTCGACTACGTCATCCCGCAGCTCTACTGGCCGCGCGGGCAGGCCAACGCCGACTACTCGGTGCTCGCCCCGTGGTGGGCCGAGGAGGTCAAGGGCAGCGGCGTCCACCTGTACATCGGGCAGGCGCTCTACCAGGTCGGCACCACGGGGGCCTGGCGCAAGCCGGGCGAGCTCCCCGCGCACCTGACGCTCAACCGCGAGCACAAGAAGATCCGCGGCGACGTCTACTTCAGCGCCAAGTCGCTGCTGACCAACCCGCTCGGGGTGCTCGACCGGCTGGACTCCCAGCACTATACGCGCCCGGCGCTGCTTCCGTTGATCAAGGACCTTGGCGGCGAGGCCCCGGCCGCGCCGGCTGACCTGCGCGCCTCGGGCGGTGAGCTGAGCTGGAAGCCGTCGCAGGGGGCACGGGCGTACGCGGTCTACCGGGTGGACGGCGAGCCGGGCCGCTGCGCCACCGCCGACGCGACCAACCTGGTCGGGATCGTCTCCGACGGCACCGCCATCGCGACCAAGACGCCGGGCACCTACCTGGTGACCGCGCTGGACCGGCTGCACAACGAGTCGGAGGCCGCCCAGATCAAGGTCTGAGCCACCGCTGATCCACTGCTGAACCACCGATGAACCACTGCCGGGCCGGGGTTTTCCACAGAATACGGGGAATCCTGGACGCGCGGCCTCCGCCTCCCCTACCGTGCCGTCAGCGTACAGTGCCGCGGATCAGACCCGGCAGAATGTTGTGCGACATGGGGGAGGTTCTGGTGAGGCGGACACTGCTCGCGTTGCTGGCGTCGCTCGTCTTGGGCACGGCCGCTCCCGCATGGGCGGCCGCGGATACGGCGACCACGGACGCGGCGACCACCGATGCGGGGGCCACCGGCCCTCAGGGGGTCGTGGCGCTGCTCGGCGTTCCGGGGCTGCGGTGGAGCGACCTGAGCGAGCGGGAGACACCGAACCTCTGGAGGGTGGCGGGCGAGAGCGCGCTCGGGTCGTTGTCGATCCGCACGGTCGGCCCGGTCACCTGCCCCTACGACGGGTGGCTGACGGTCTCGGCGGGCATCCGCTCGGCGGTCGGCTACCGCTGCGGGCTGCCTCCGGTGCCCGAGTCGCGCGGCGCGGGCGCGGTCATCCCCGACTACGGCTACCTGCACTCCGTCGCCCGGCAGCGGCACGCTGGCGCGCTGGGCGAGGCGCTGCGGGCCGCCGGGCGGTGCACCGCCGCGATCGGTCCCGGCGGGGCGCTGGCCCTCGCCGACCGCTCCGGCGCGGTCGATGTCTACCGGCCGTCGGCCGACGGGCTCACCACCGCCGCGCTGGGCGGGTGTCCCGTGGTGGCCGCCGACATCGACGACATCGCCCGGCCGTACATGGCGGGCGGTCACATCCCGCGTGAGGCGGAGTCCGTCGCGGCCGGCGTGCGCGCCGCCGCGGTCCGGGCCGCCGACGCCAAGGCCGGGGCCGTGCTGGCCGCGCTGCCGCCCGGCGCCACCGTCCTGGTCGCGGGCCTGTCCGACCACGGGTCCGTACCCCACCTGCGCGCCGCCATGCTGCGCGCCCCCGAGGCCGCGGGCCACACCCTGGGCACCACCTCCACCCGGCTCGACGACGTCACGATCATCCCCGACATCACCGCAACGCTGCTGCACGCCGCTGGCGTCGCCGCGCCGCCCAATGTGGTGGGCACCCCCTGGACGCCCGGTCAGGGCGAGGCCGGGCCGCTCCAGCAGGCCGCCGCCGCCTTCGATGACGACGACGCGGCCGGGCAGACCATCAGGAGCATGCTGACCGGCTTCTTCTTCGGCCTGGCGGTGTTGCAGGTGGCGTTCTACCTGGCCGCGTTCGTGCTGATGCGGCGCAGGAAGGCCCTCGGCCGGGTCCGCACCGCGGCGGTCGCGCTGTCCTCGGTGCCGGTGGCCAGCCTGCTGGTGAACCTCGTGCCCTGGTCGGCCTCGGGCAGCCCGCTACTGGCGCACGTCGGCGTGATCGTCGCGATCGCCGCGCTGATCGCCGCCGTCGCACTGGCCGGTCCGTGGCGGCGCAGCCCGCTCGGGCCGCTCGCGGTGGTGGCCGGGATCACCGGCCTCGCCCTGGCCGCCGACCTGCTCACCGGCACCACCCTGCAGCTCAACAGCGTGATGGGCTACACCGCCGTGGTCGGCTCGCGCTACTACGGCCTGGGCAACATCCCGTTCGCGCTGCTGGCCACGGGCGTGCTGCTGGCCTCCACCGTGGTGGCGCACCTGCTCCTCCTGCGCGGCCGGCGGACGGCGGCCGTGGCGGCGGTGGCGGTGCTCGGCGGCACCGCGATGATCCTGGGCGGCTGGCCGGGCATCGGCAGCGACTTCGGCGGGGTGATCGCGTTCATCCCGGGCATCGCGGTGACCGCGCTGATGATCGCCGGCCGCCGGGTCTCGCTGGTCAAGCTGGCGGTGTTCTGCGTCATCGGCGGGGTCGTGGTGATGTCCATCGCGTTCCTGGACTACCTGCGCCCGCCCGCGTCGCAGACGCACCTCGGGCGGTTCGTGGGCCAGGTGCTGAGCGGCGAGGCGGTCGAGGTCATCCTGCGCAAGCTGGCCGCGATGATCGGCACCATGGCCAACCCGATCCTGATGCCGATCCTGATCACCGCAGCGGTCTTCCTGGTGTACGCGGTCCGCCACCCGGGGCAGGCCAGCGCGGGCGTCGTACCGGCCGCCTTCGAGTACTCCCCCGCACTGCGCGCCGGGCTGGTGGGCACGCTGATCAGCGGCGTGGTCGGCATGCTGGTCAACGACTCCGGCGCGGCGGTCCTGTCGATGGCCCTGGCCCTCGCCGTCCCCCTGGTGATCGCCGCGGGCGTGGCCGCCCTCCCCTCCAGCGGCCACGAGGCCCCCGGCTCGATCCTGTCGGCCACCCCGCCCGTCACCCCGAAACCGGCCTAGAGCCGGGGCGTCGTCAGGGCTTCTCGCCGGGGGCGGGCCAGGCCTGGGCCAGCATGTCGCGGGTGTCGGCGAGGAGTTGTGGCAGGACCCTGGTGTGCCCGACGACCGGCATGAAGTTGGTGTCGCCGCCCCACCGGGGCACCACGTGCTGGTGCAGGTGGGCGGCGATGCCCGCGCCGGCCACGCCGCCGAGGTTCATGCCCACGTTGAAGCCCTGTGCGCCGCTCGCGCGGCGCAGCGCGGTCAGCGCGTTCTTGGTGAAGGCGGCCAGTTCGGCGGTCTCCTGGTCGTCGAGGTCGGCGTAGTCGGAGACGTGCCGGTAGGGGCAGACCATCAGGTGGCCGGAGTTGTACGGATAGAGGTTGAGCACCGCGTACACCGACCCGCCGCGGGCGATGATCAGCCCTTCGGTGTCGTCCAGCTTGGGGATCTCGCAGAACGGGCAGCCGTCGTCGGGCCCGGTGCCCCCGGGCTTGCCCTCGCCCTTGATGTAGGCCATCCGGTGCGGGGTCCACAGCCGCTGGAAGTTGTCCGGGGCGCCCGCGCCCGCCTGTTCGATCGGGTCGCTGTCGTGCATGCCAAGCAGCATAGGGCGTGCCGGCGCGGGCGCGGGGCGCGAGGGCGTCAGACCTGGACGCGCCGGGCCACGGCGTCGACGATCTCCCCGATCGCCTCGTCCACGGGCACGCCGTTCTTCTGCTCGCCGCTGCGGTAGCGGAAGGACACCGCGTTCGCGGCGACGTCGTCGTCACCGGCCAGCAGCATGAACGGGACCTTGGCCTTCTGGGCGTTGCGGATCTTCTTCTGCATTCGCTCGTCGCCCTCGTCCACCTCGACCCTGATGCCCCGGGCCGCGAGCTTTTCGGCGACCGCCTTGAGGTGCGGGACGTGGGCGTCGGCGATGGGGATGCCGACGACCTGGACGGGGGCCAGCCACGGCGGCATCGCGCCCGCGTAGTGCTCCAGCAGGATCGCGAAGAACCGCTCCACCGACCCGAACAGCGCCCGGTGGATCATGTACGGCCGCCTGCGGGTGCCGTCGGCGGCCTGGTACTCCATGTCGAAGCGCTGCGGGAGCTGGAAGTCGACCTGGAGGGTGGACAGTTGCCAGCGGCGGCCGATGGCGTCGCGGATGTGCACGTCGACCTTGGGGGCGTAGAACGCGCCCTCGCCCTCCGCCACGATGTACGGGACGCCGGACTTGTCCAGCGCGTGCCGCAGCGCCGCCGTCGCCTCGTCCCACTCGGCCGGGTCGCCGACGAACTTCTCCGGCCGGGTGGCCAGCTCCGCCTCGAACTCGGTCAGGCCGTAGTCGCGCAGCAGGTCGATGATGAACTGCAGCAGCGAGGCCAGCTCGTCGGCGAGCTGGTCGGGGGTGACGAAGATGTGCGCGTCGTCCTGGGTGAAGCCGCGCGCCCTGGTCAGGCCGTGCAGCACGCCGGACTTCTCGAAGCGGTAGACGGTGCCCAGCTCGAACATCCGCAGCGGCAGCTCACGATAGGACCGCCCGCGCGCCTTGAAGATCGTGATGTGGAACGGGCAGTTCATCGGCTTGGGGTAGTACTTCGCGCCCTCCATCTCCATGGGCGGGTACATCCCGTCGGCGTACCACTCCAGGTGGCCGGAGGTCTCGAACAGCGAGGACTTGGTGAGGTGCGGGGTGACCACGAACTCGTAGCCGGCCTCCTCGTGCCGCACCCGGGAGTATTCCTCCATCACCCGCCGCACCCGGCCGCCCTTGGGGTGCCACACGGCCAGCCCGCCGCCGATCTCGGCGGGGAAGCTGAAGAGGTCCAGCTCGCTGCCGAGCTTGCGGTGGTCGCGCTTTTCGGCCTCGGCCAGCATGGTCAGGTAGGCGTCCTGCGCCTCGCGCGACTCCCAGGCGGTGCCGTAGATGCGCTGGAGCTGCGGGTTCTTCTCGCTGCCGCGCCAGTAGGCGCCGCCGGTGCGCATCAGCTTGAAGGCGGGGATGACCCGGGTGGTCGGCAGGTGCGGGCCGCGGCACAGGTCGCGCCAGCGGCGCTCGCCGGTCTTGGGGTCGAGGTTGTCGTAGATCGTCAGCTCGCCCGCGCCGACCTCCACGCTCGCGCCCTCGCCCGCGTCGGCCGCGCCGCCCTTGAGCCCGATCAGCTCCAGCTTGTACGGCTCGGCGGCCAGTTCCTCGCGCGCGTCGCCGTCGGTCACCGGCCGCCGGGAGAACGCCTGGCCCTGCTTGACGATCTCGCGCATCCGCTTCTCGATGCGCTTGAGGTCGTCGGGGGTGAACGGCTGCTCGACGTCGAAGTCGTAGTAGAACCCGTTCTCCACCGGCGGGCCGATGCCCAGCCTGGCGTGCGGGAAGAGGTCCTGCACGGCCTGGGCCATGACGTGCGCGGTGGAGTGGCGCAGGATCGCCCTGCCGTCGTCGCTGCCGATCTCCACCGGCTCGATGGCCTGGCCGTCGGCGACCTCGGCGGCGAGGTCTTTCAGCTCGCCGTCGGCGCGGGCGGCGATGACCGTCGTGCCGTCGGCCGACAGCGCCTCGCCGTACGTCGTGCCCGCCGCCACCGCACGCTCGGCTCCGGCGAGGGTGATGCGAAGGTGCGCCACGGCAGACACGGTTTCTCCTAGATCGCTACAGGACGACTGAGTACACCGCATGTTACCGGTGGCGAAGACCCAGCGCGGTCAGGTCACCCCTGGTGCCCGCGAACACGTTGAGGTCCAGCGGGCTGTGCGCGTACTGGTGGATCCGCCACTCCCGCCAGGGCGCGGGGACCTCCGGATCGCCCTGCGGCCTGCCGGGCGAGGAGATCCACAGCGGGTGACCGCCGAGCCCGGCGCAGTTGCCCTCCCTGGCGAAGGCGGCGAACGTGTGGACGAAAGGACGTACGCCGCATTCGCGCTCCACCGCGCGGCACCACTCCAGCGCGAAGGCCGACACCCCGGCCGGCTCGACGCCGCGGGCGCGGTCCAGGACGAGGGCGAGCAGGTCGCCCTGTGCCGATCCGCCCGCCACCACGACGCCGAGGAAGCGCCGGGCCTGGGCCGCCGGATCGGTGTCGGGCCGGGCGACGTGATAGGCCCCGCGTACCAGGCCGTGCTCGCGCATCGCCGCCCAGTGGCCCGCGAACCGCCTGTCGGTCACGGCGTCGCCCTCGCTCGCCCGCGCGAACCCGAAGGCGACGCCCTCCCCCGCGCGGGCGGCCCAGTCCACGGCGCTCTGCCAGTCGGACACGTCGATGCCCCTCAGCACGCGCACCTCCCCCCGTAAGGGCCGGAACGCGGCGGTCAGCTCCCGGATCGCGCCGCGCTCAGCTCGGAGAACAACGCCTCCCAGCGTGGCATGACCGAGGCCGGGGCGTAAGCGGCGACCGTCTTGGCGGCCCGCGCGCCCATCCGCTCGCGCAGTTCCCGGTCGCCGATCACCGTCTTCAGCGCCGCGGCCAGGCCCGGAACGTCCTTCGGCGGCACCAGCAGGCCCTCCCGGCCGTGCGTGATGACGTCGGCGGGGCCGGTCGGGCAGTCGAAGCTGACGATCGGCAGCGCGTGCGACATGGCCTCGATCATCACCATCGGCAGCCCCTCGAAGCGGGAGCTGAGCACGAAAACCGACGCCTTGGTCAGCTCGTCGTGGAAGTGCTCCGAGCGGCCCATCAGGAAGGCGTGGTTGTAGAGCCGGAGCTGTTCGATCTGGCCGCGCAGCCGGTCCTTCCTCGGGCCGGTGCCGAAGATCCGCAACTGCCAGTCCGGGTGGTCGCGGACGACCTCGGCCCAGGCGGGCAGCAGCAGGTCGAAGCCCTTCTGCGGGTACAGCCGCCCGGCGGCCAGCACGATCTTGCCGGTCTGGTCGGAGAAGGGCTGGTCCAGGGAGTGCACCGAGTTGGGGATGCGCTCCACCCGCGCGCCGGGGATGGCCTCCTGGTACTCCCTGCGGTCGCCTTCGGTGAGGACCACGACCGCGTCGAACTTCGCGTAGTTGCGCAGCACCGCGTCCCGTACGGCGGGCCGGTGCGTGGAAAGGTTCATGTGTTCCTGGGCGACCTGTACCACGCCGGGGCCCGCGTGCCTGGCCGAGAGCAGGTTGAGCGCGGGCCGGGTGGTGACCAGCACGCCGTCGGTGAGCCGGGCGATGTAGGAGGCGACGGCACGTTCGACGGCCGGGGTGAAGTAGTGGGCGGCGAACTCGCCCCTCGGCACGGCCCCGCCGCGCAGCCTGCGCGCCAGCCGGGCGGCCAGGCTCGGCTCCCGCACCCCCGCGCGCTGATCGGCCAGGGCCGACAGCCGGACCCGGGGGTCGATGGCGAACTGGGGCTCCTCGCGCCGCCGTACGACGCTGACCAGCTCGACGTCGTGCCCGGCCGCGGCCATCGCGTTGGCCTGGGTGATCACCGTGCGGATGGTGCCGCCCATCCCGTAGGCGTGCAGCAGCAGATATCGGATCTTCATGCGGTCCCCGCCACCCGCTGGTAGTCGATCGACAGGTTCTCGTGGACCGTGTAGCGGGGACGCACCTCGACCTGGCCGCCGCCCGCGGGGAAGGTCTGCGCCGGGTAGATCATGATGGTGTTCTTCGCGCGGATGTCGTCCAGCCGCCGTCCCACGCGAAGCCGTTCGCCGCCGTTGACGAGGTGGACGTCCCAGACGCCCTTGCCGGGGGCCTCGGGCGGGGCCAGGGCGGCGATGGGCACGACGGCCTCGAACGCCTCGCCGGACACCGACGCCGGGTGTTCCAGGCACAGGCCGCGCGGCTCGCGCAGCGCGCACTGGACCAGCCAGCCCTCCTGCGGCGCGGCGGCGGTCAGGCCGTGCAGGCGGCCCAGCACGCGGATCTCGCCGTTCTCGGGCCAGACCTGCTCCACCTCGGCGTGCGCGGCGGCCTGCGTGAACTGCTCGCTCATGCCTCGTAACCCCAGGCGGCGCAGATCTCCTTGAGCGGGGCGGGGACGTCCTCCGGCCGGGGAAGCTCCCGCCCGGGCTGCACCGCGCCCGAGCGGATCTTGTCCTTCCAGTCGCCGAGGCCCTTGACGAACCGGGCCTCCCCGCCGTATTCGAGCATCCCGGCCTCCCACTCGACGTCCAGGAACTCGCAGATGCGCCGGGTCTCCCGCGCCGGGTCCTCGGTCAGGTCCTCGTAGCGGACGGTCAGGCCGGTCAGCGCGGTGCGGGCGCGCTGCACCGCCTTCATGTAGCGCAGCGCGTCGGCGATGGCGGCGTCCATGTCCCGCCGGTCGGGGGCGGCCTCGTGCCAGGAGGTGGCGATGGACACCGGGTGGCGCAGCAGGAAGATGAACCGGGCCTGCGGCCAGCAGGTGCGCAGCCGCTTGTAGGCGAAGGCGTTGGCCGGGGTCTTGTCCACGATGATGCCCTTGCCCGAGCGCACCAGCTCGCGGTGCAGCAGCCGGTCCCACAGCAGGTGCTCCAGGTCGGCCTGGTTGTGCCCGAGGGCGTCCATGGCCTTCTCCGCGAGCGAGGTGCCGAATCCGACGGTCAGCCGCCGGACGTGCAGCTCGTGGGGGGCGTGGATCCGGGTGTGCGCGTTCAGGATCACCCGGAGCAGCGTCGATCCCGACCGGACGGGCGACAGCAGGAACACCGGCGCGACCAGGCGGTCGTGGCCGGGATCGGCGGGCGGGCGCACGAGTTCGTCCGCCGCGGCGGCGGGCCGCGCGGGCAAGGTCGCCGCCGCGCGCTCGGGGACGGCCGCGCCGGTGGCCTGGACGCGGCTGAAGCGGAATCCGGTCAGTCCACCGACGGTTTCGTTGACCTTGCGCTTCCAATTCATGAACGGGGAGGTTAACAACGGATCCTGAGCGTTGCCTGGGTAACCCCGATTTCCCGCTACGCGGAGAGGTACCCCCAGCTCCTGCACACATCGATCAGTTCGGGCGGGATCTCGTCCTCGGCGGGCAGCGGGCGGCCCGGCTGCACGGTCCCGCTGCGGATCTTGTCCCGCCAGTCGCCGATGCCCTTGACGAAGTCGCCGTGCGTGTGGTCGCCGTAGTGCAGCATGCCCGGCTCCCAGTCCACGCCGAGGAAGGCGCAGATGCGCTTGGTGTGGGTCGCGGGGTCGCCGGTCAGTTGCTCGTAGGTCAGGCGCAGGCCGGAGAGTTCGCCCATGGCCTCCTCCAGGTACTTCATGTACTGGTAGGTGTGCCGGACGGCCTCGGGCATCGGCCGGGCCTCCGGGTCGGCCTCGTGCCAGGAGGTGGCGATGGACAGCGGGTGGCGCAGCAGGAAGATGAACTTCGCCTCGGGCCAGCAGGCCGCGAGCCGCCGGTAGGCGAACACGTTGCTCGGGGTCTTCTCCACCAGGATGCTCTTGCCGCTCCTGGCCAGCTCACGGTGCAGCATGCGGTCCCAGACCAGGTGCTCCACGTCGCTGTGGGTGTGGCCGAGCGCACGCATGGCCTGCTGGACCGGCTCGGTGGGGAGGTTCACGGTGATCCGCCGTACGTGCATCTCGTGCGGCGCGTGGATCTGGGAGTGGCTGTTCAGCATGACGCGCAGCAGGGTCGAGCCGGACCTGACCGCGGAGAGCACGAACACCGGGCCGGGGATCAGCCGGTCGGCCGCCTCGGCCGGTCCGCGTACCTCGTCGCCGGCCATCCGCGGCGGCAGCAGGGCCGACCGGGGGACCCGCGGGGGCGGCGGCGGCTTGCGCGCCAGCCGCTCGGCCCTCGTGAGGTTGTAACCGGTGATCCCTTCCAGGGTCGCGTTGACCTTACGCTTCCAGCTCATGGCCATGCAGGGTAGAAAGCGCCGGTTACCGGAGGGTTAACTGCACCTGTGCGTTAGCGGCCGACGGAGGGCGCGGCCCAGGGCAGCGCGAGTCCGCCCTCGTCCACGGCCTCCATATGAACGTTGTGCCCCGGTATGCCCAGCCGCAGCAACCGGGCCGTGCACGCCTGCACCATACCGGGCGAGCCACAGATGAAGATTTCGCTGTCGGCCGGGAGGCGGTGCCTGGCGATGGTGTCGGCGACGCTCTCCCTGGGCGGGTGCGCCGGATCGTCGGAGACCGCGAGCACGAACCTCATCCGGCCGTGCTGCTCGCGCAGCCGGAGCAGGTCGGGCAGGTCGTACGCCTGGCTGCGCAGCCGCACGCCGTGGAAGAGGTCCACCGAGGGCCGCTCGTGCATCCACGCGGTCTCCTCGATGATCGCCTTGAGCGGCGCCAGGCCGGTGCCGCCCGCGATGAAGACCAGGTGGGAGGCGGTGGAGCGGCTGAGCACCATCGACCCGCGCGGCGGTCCGAGGTACACGGTGTCGCCCACGGCGGTGCGGTGGGCCAGCGCCGTGCTGACCCAGCCGCCGGGGACCACCCGCACGTGCAGGGAGATCAGGTTGTCTTCGCGGGGCGGGTTCGCGATCGAGTAGGGCCGCCACACCCGGGGCCACTGCGGGGTCTGCACGGTGGTGTACTGCCCGGCCTGGAAGAGGTACGGGTGGCTCGGCCGCAGCACGATCACCGCGAGGTCGTGGGAGCGCAGCTCGTGCCCGACCACGGTCGCCGTCCAGTACGGCGGGGCCGTGTGGGAGTCCCGCTCCGCCGCCTCGGCCATCACCCGGGCGACAAGGTCGTAGGCCGCCGCCCACGCCTGGTCGTAGGCGGGCAGCCAGTTCCCCCCCGCGTTCACCCGCATGGCGGTGATCAGGCAGGCGCCGAGCATCGGATAGTGCTCGGGCACCACGCCGTACTTGCGGTGGTCGCGGCCGAGTTGTCCCAGGTAGGCGCTCAGCCCCTCGATCTCACCGAGGCTCAGCACCACCCGGGTGAGCGCGTGCAGCAGACGATCGCGCTGAAGGTCCATGGCGGCCGGGAACATGCCCCTGACCTGCGGATAGCGGGAGAACAGCAGGGCGTAGAAGTCGGCGGCGACCTTGCTCTGGCGCGGTTCGACCAGGGACCAGCTACGGCGGATCAGGGCGGTGTCGATGGCCATGGCGTCAGAGCGGCCCGTTTCCGTCGCGCGGCGACGCCCCGGCGCGCGCTCGCGCCACCCCGAAGTGATCGCCCGCCGCGGGGCGGGGTCCGTCCCTGCGGTCCTTCCTGGCCAGCCGGGGGATGTGCTTGGAGCAGTGGATGTACGCCTCCTCCACGTCCACCTTGACCCAGCGCTCGACCCGGCGGCCCGGCGAGGTGCGGTCGTCGTCGTCGAGGCCGTACCGGCGGGCGGCGTCCAGCGCGGTCGTGATGGTGGCCCTGCCGTTCACGTGCAGTCCGGCGAGGTCGTCGAAGAAGTCCACGAACAGCAGGCTGATGTGCGGGTTCTCCAGGATGTTGCCGAGGCTGGCCAGCACCCCGTTGCCGCGGAACTCGGGGTAGACGAGCGTGGTGTCGTCGAGCACCCGCACGAACCCGGCCGGGCCCGACCTGAAGGTGGTGTCGCAGTTGCCCGCCGCGTCGGCGGTGCCGACGAAGGCCATCTCCTGACGGGCGATGAACTCCCGCATCTCGTGCGTCAGGCGCTCGGTGAACTGGCGACGGTAGAAGTTCTCGGCCCGTTCCCCGGTGGCGAACAGGGACTGGAGCACATGCTCTCCGTGTGATCCGGGCAGGTTGCAGTCGTCCGTTCGCGAGTCGTGCCCCACTCGCACTCCCCCTCCGTAAGGCTGCGGGCGCGCGGCTAGTGCCGCAATAAGTGATGGATCATAAACCATGACCACATAGATCCGTACAAAACCTGACGAAGTTCTGTCTGGTCTGCGGAAACGCAACCAGCTTCCCAAACTACGATATTTACTCACAGTGATGGCAGTGGGTGAAATGTCCGAATTACTGTACTCTGCGTTACCTATCGCGACGTACCAGGTACGCGGCGTACGCCCGCAGATCGGCCGCCACCGAGCGCTCCAGGACCTCGTCCGCGATCCGCAGCGCGGCCTCGACGCGCTCGTCCGCCTGCCGTTCCGCCAGCCCCCTGCCCCCGGCCTCCTCGATCAGTCGCGCCGCGGCGCGCAGCGCCTCCTGGCCGCCCTCGCGCGGCGCGTCGTCCAGCAGGCCCGCCAGCCGCCGCGCGGGCGCGCCCGGCGCGGCCAGCGCCGCCACGACCGGCAGGGTCTTCTTGCGCCGCCGCAGGTCGCTCAGCACCGGCTTGCCCATCACCTCCTGCTCGCCCCAGAGGCCGAGCAGGTCGTCCACGATCTGCAGCGCGATGCCCAGGTGCCTGCCCATCTCGGTGAGCCGGTCCACCACGGCCGGCCGTACGCCGCCGAGCACCGCGCCCAGGGCGGCGGCGCACGCGAACAGCGCCCCGGACTTGCCGCCGGCCATCCCGGCGTACTCCTCGACGCTGACCGCCTCGCCGCCGGTCCAGGCGCGCTCCTCGAACAGCACGTCGTCGGTCTGCCCGTGGACGATCTCCATCAGCGCGGCCGACAGGTGGCGGGTGGCCCGCTCGGATCCGGGGGCCATCGCGAGGGTCCGCATCGCCAGCGCCAGCAGGCCGTCGCCCGCCAGCAGCGCGGGGCCGACGCCGTACACCTTCCACACCGTCTCGCGGTGCCGCCTGCGCTCGTCGCCGTCGATGATGTCGTCGTGGATCAGTGAGAAGGCGTGCACCAGCTCCACGGCCACCGCCGCGGGGACTGCGGTGGCGGCGGGCACGCCGACGCCCTGCGCGCACAGCACGACGAGCGCGGGCCGCAGCCCCTTCCCGCCCGAGCCGGTCCGTCCTCCCTCATCGCCCGCCCAGCCGAAGGCATAGGAGGCGATCTCCGCCTGCCACGGGTGCAGAGTGCGTACCGCCTCGTGCAGCGCCGGCCGCACCAGTGCCTGGGTTCGCGCGATCGACCTGGGAAAAGCCGGGGAGGCGTCAAGTGCCACGAAGCAACCTCACGTTCGCCATGCGCTCTGCAACCGAAGATCCCCAACGTACCCCGTATACATGTGCGTGACCATACAGCTACAGACGGTTACCAAAGACACTAATACCAATTATTAGCATCAGAACCCCAGCTTGGTAGATCTTGTTCACCTTTGGTAGATCATGTGATACTTCACGCAAGCATCCGTGAACTAGCAGTCGAGGGCGAGGGTCAAGATCGACCGGCCCCACCCGCAGCCCGTCATTCCCATTTCCCCAGCACGTCGTTCGGCATTTCCACGCACAGGTTCAGTCACAAAGCGCGCCCATATTCGCACGCCACGTAATCGCACCAGGTGAGGAACTTCCCAGCATGCCGATCTCTGCCACCGCGCGGCCCGCCCGCCCGGCCAGGACACTCCCCTTCCATCGCATCGTGCCCCGCCTCGTCCGCGACCCGATCGCCGCGCTCGAAGCGATGTCCGCCGAGGCGGCAGGCGAGATCGTGCGGCTGGACCTCGGGACGTTCCGGCCCTATCTGGTCACCCATCCCGACCACGTCCAGCAGGTGTTCCGGGGGAACGCGGCGAACTACACGCGCGAGGGCGTCTTCTGGCGGCCGCTGCACCGGTTGTTCGGCGACGGCGTCCTGTCCGACGGCCCGTCCTGGCACACCAGCAGGAAGGTCCTGCAACCCGTTTTCACCGCGCGCAACGTGGACTCCCTGATCGGGCTCATGGCCACGACGGTGGCCGAGGCGATCGACGAGCTGGTCCCCGCCTCCCCCGCCACGATCGACGCGGCGGACTTCATGGCGCAGCTGGTCAACCGGACCGTCATCGCGGCCTTCTTCGACCGCAGGATCACCGACGAGGAGAGCACCCGGCTCATCCCGGCGCATGACAAGATCGCCCTGTCCATCGTCTCGCGGCTGCTGCTGCCGCTGGTGCCGCACCGGGTGCCGCTGCCCGGCGACCGGGCGTTCCACCAGGCGGTGCGGACGTTCGACAGCGTGATGCGCCCGCTGGTCGCCCGGCACCCGGCCGCCCCGCCCGAGGGCGACGACATCTTCGCCGTGCTGTGCCGGGCCCGGGACGCGAGCGGCGGCGAACTGGACGACCAGTGGGTGCGCGACAACATGGTGGCGATGTTCGCGGCCGGGACGGAGACCACCTCCGTCGCCCTGACCTGGCTGTGGCCGGTCCTCGCCGAGAACCCGCACGTCGCCGCCCGGCTGCACGCGGAGATCGACGAGGTGGTCGGCGATGAGCGGGTCACCCCCGACCACCTGCCCGCCCTGCGCTACACCCGGATGGTCGTGCAGGAACTGCTGAGGCTGTATCCGGTCGGCTGGCTGCTCCCGCGGATGGTGGTGCGCGACGACGTGATGGGCGGGGTGCGCCTGCAGGCCGGGGCGAACGTGCTCATCAGCCCCTATCTCACCCACCGGCTCGGGGAGTTCTGGGAGGACCCGCTGAGGTTCGATCCCGAGCGGTTCGCCGAGGCGCACGCCGGGGCGCGGCACCGCTACGCCTACTTCCCCTTCGGCGGCGGCCCGCACCAGTGCCTGGGCACGCACGTCTTCGACATCGAGGCGCTGCTCATCGTGGCCGGTCTGCTGAGCCGTTTCCGGCCCCGGCTGCTGGAGGGGGATCGGGTGACCCCGCGCGCCGCCGCGTCACTGCGGACCCGCAGGCGCGTATGGATGACCCTGCACCGGCGGACGGGCCGGTGAGCGGGCTCACCGCCGGTGGCGGCGTCCGGGCGACCTCCCTGGGCCCCGCAGAGATCGGGAAGGTGTGCGCGGTCGCCGGGACGCTCCAGCGCGACATGCGCGCGTGGGCGGAGGAGTACCCCGGCCTGTTCTCCGCCAAGCCGTTCGACGCGGCCCTGTACAGCACGCTGACCCTCGCGTCGGCGTTCAGCGGCCCGTGGTCGCGGGCGGCGGACCTGCGCATGGCCAACCGGGCGTGCCTGTGGTGCTTCGCGCTGGACTGGCTGATGGACTACCTGGCCACCGGGCCGGAGGAGGTTCAGGAGACGACACGGCGCTGCCTGGCCGTCGCGGAGGGGGCGCCGCCCGGCGCGGGCGACGACCTCGCCCGCTTCCTGGCCGAGATCCGGGCGGAACTCGCGGAACTGCCCGCCTTCGCCGCCCTCGGGCACGTCTGGCGCGAGGACCTGCGGCACATGCTCGACGCGATGACCGTGGAACTCACCTGGAAGGCGGAGGGCGTCGTCCCGGATTTCACCCGATATCTCGACAACGCCGACAATCTCGGCTTCTCCTTCGTCTTCACCACGCACTGGATCGCGACGACTTCGGCCGCGCCCTCGCCTGAGGAGATCGAGGCCGTGCGGGCGGCGAGCGCCGCCGTGCAGCGGGTCATCCGGCTGCTCAACGACCTGGGCAGCCACGAGCGGGACGCCGACTGGGGTGACCTCAACGCGCTAATGCTCGGCCGCGACCGGGAGCAGGTGCTGGCCCTCTCGGCCGAGCTGGCCACCCGGGCCCGGGAACTCCTGGATCCGGTACGGGCCTGCCGCCCGGACCTGGCGGACTACCTGGAGCGCCAGATGGACTTCTGCGCCGGGTTCTACCAGCTCGCCGACTACTGGGGGCGGCTGTGACCGTGCGGGTGGACCTCGCCGCGGAGGCGGGCAAGCTCGTCACCGACCTCGTCACCGAGCCGTGGGGCCGCGTCTCGCCCTCGGTGTACGAGACCAGCCGGCTGGTGACCCTCGCGCCCTGGCTGATCGGGCACGCCGAACGGGTGGACTACCTGCTGGACGTCCAGCGGGCCGACGGTGGCTGGGGCGGTCCCGGCGGGTACGCGCTCGTGCCGACGCTGGGCGCCACCGAGGCGCTGCTGACCGAGGCCGGGCGGTGGGGCAGCGGAGGCCGGCTGGCCGAGGCGATCGACCGCGGGCTGCGGCTGCTCTTCACCTGGTCGGCCGCCTCCTATCCGTTCCCGATCCCGGACATGCCCGCGATCGAGCTGATCGTGGCCTCCCTGGTCGAACGCCTCGACCGCCACCTGGGCGGGCTGTGCGCCGACCTGGAGGCGCCCCTGGCCCGCTGGCACGGCGCGCGCCTGGCCCCGCCCGCGCGGGCGGGCCTGTCCCGGCTCGCCCGCTACCGGGAGTCGCTGGCCGCGCGGCCCGCGCTGCCGGAGAAGATGCTGCACGCGCTGGAGGTGGCGGGCGAGGCGGTGGCCGGTCTCGGCGTGCGGCCCACGTCGATCGGGTCGGTCGGGGCCTCCCCGGCGGCGACGGCCGCCTGGCTGGCGGTGCAGCCCGCCATCGAGCCCAGCGACACCGCCCGGCGGCACCTGGAGTCGGTCGTGCGCAGGCACGGAGGGCCGGTGCCGTGCGGGATGCCGGTGACCGTCTTCGAGCGGGGGTGGGTGCTGAGCTCCCTGGTCAGGGCGGGGATCAGGCCACAGATCCCGGAGGAGGTGCTGTGGAGCCTGGGCGCGGCCAGCGGGCACGCCGGCACCGCCGCCGGGCCGGGACTGCCCGCCGACGCCGACACCACGGCGGTGGCGCTCTACTCGCTGTCGCTGCTCGGCATGCCCTATGAACCGGCGGGCCTCTGGGCCTACGAGGTGGACACGCATTTCTGTACCTGGCAGGGCGAGGAGGGAGTTTCGCCCACCGTTAACGCGCATGTCCTTGACGCTTTCGGCATGTACGTCAGCGGCAGCGCGGAACCGCGCGGCCGATACCGGGCCGCGATCGGGAAAGTGTCGGACTGGCTGCGCGAACAGCAGAGTCCGGAAGGGGCCTGGTCCGACCGGTGGCACGCCTCTCCGTACTACGCGACGGCCTGTTGCGCCCTGGCCCTGGCCGAGTTCGGCGGGGCGCGGTCGGCCGGGGCGGTACGGCGTGCCGCGGACTGGGTCATGGCCACCCAGCGGCCCGACGGCTCGTGGGGAACATGGTCGGGGACGGTGGAGGAGACCGCCTATGCCGTCCAGACCCTGGCCATGACCGACCCGTCGCCGGACGCCCGGCGCGGGCGGGCCGCCGAGCGCGGGCGGGAGTACATCCGGGCGCGGCTGGACTCGCCGGACGACACCCCGCTGTGGCACGACAAGGACCTGTACGCGCCGCCGGCGATCATACGCGCGGCGGCGCTGGCGGCCCTTCATGCCGGCGGCCGCAACTCGCCGTCAAACCCCCTGTAAAGGGACTTACCACCCAAGCTTTCTGCAAAACGACATAAATGGACATTAGCCGCCGTCTGCAATGTTGACTTGAGCAGCTTTAGCGTGATTGCTAAGGTTCCTGAGGCCGGTGTCGGCTGCCTGCCGTGTGCTCGTTCCACCGGTCCTTCGGTGATTCCGCATCGCCGTGATCATGAGCTGCGGGTTTCCGCCCGTCCTCCGCAGAATGGCTACGTATGCGTTTGCGCAAAACCCGGTTGGGCCCCAAGGTCGTCGCCCTGTTGGTCTCCCTCACCGCACTGTGGGCCTTCGCCGCCTGGGTGACCATGCGCGACGGCCTGAACCTGCTGTGGGTGACGCAGCTCGACCAGGCCATCTCCTCGCCCAGCGAGCCCATGCTCGCCGAGCTCCAGCGCGAGCGGCGGCTCACCCTCGTCCGGCTGGGCGCGCCCGGCGCCCGCCAGCGCGAGGCGCTGGCCGCCCAGCAGGCCCGCACCGACGCCGCGATCGCCGTGTTCGAGACCGAGTCCCAGGGCGATCTGGTCGGGTTGGCGGGCAGCGAGACGCTGCTCAAGCGGCTCGAAGAGGTGTACCGCAGGCTGGATTCGCTGAAGAAGTCGCGCAAGGCCGCCGGCGACGGGATGACCGACCAGAACAGCGCCGCGGGAATGTACTCCGAGGTCATCGACTCACTGTTCCGCACGTACGACGCCATGGCGACGCTCGACGACGAGGGGTTCGCGAAGAAGACCTGGGCGATCATCAACCTCAACCGGGCGCGTGAACTGCTGGCCCGCGAGGACGCGATGCTCGGCGGCATGCTCGCCGCCGGCCGCATCGACCCCGACCGGCGCGACGACTTCGTCCAGCTCGTCGGGGCCCGGCGGCACCTCATGGGCAACTCGCTCACCGAGGTGCGCGAGGTGGACCCGGTGGCCTTCGACAGCCTCAGCGACAGCGGGGCGCTCGTCCGCCTCCAGACGATCGAGGACGTCGTCATCGCCAACAACGGCGCCCGGCCGTTCCCGGTGAGCGGGGACCAGTGGCGCTCGGCCACCACCCCGGCGCTCACCGAGCTGGAGCAGACGGTCAACGCCGCGGGCGACCGGATCGTCGAGCAGGCCACGCCGATCGCGACCGGCGTCATCATCCGCCTCGCCCTGGCCGGCGGCCTGGGCCTGCTCGCGGTCATCGCCTCGGTCGTGCTGTCCATCACCACCGCGCGCGCCCTCGTGCGCCAGCTCGACCGGCTGCGGACCTCGGCCACCGAGCTGGCCAGGGAGCGGCTGCCCGGAGTGGTGGAACGACTCGGGCACGGCGAGAAGGTGGACATCGCGGCCGAGGCGCCGCCGCTGCGGTTCGGGGACGACCAGATCGGCCAGGTCGGCCAGGCGTTCAACGAGGTGCAGGAGACCGCGATCCGCGTCGCCGTCGAGCAGGCGGAGCTGCGCCGCAGCATCAGGGAGATCCTGCTGAGCCTGGCCAGGCGCACCCAGTCGCTGGTGCACCGCCAGCTCGCGCTGCTGGACACCATGGAGCGCAGGGAGAGCGACCCCTCGGAGCTTTCGGACCTGTTCCGGGTCGACCACCTGGCCACCCGCATGCGCCGCAACGCGGAGAACCTGATCGTGCTGTCCGGCTCCTCGCCCGCCCGGTCCTGGCGGCGGCCGGTCCCGATGATCGACGTGGTGCGCGGCGCGCTGGCCGAGGTCGAGGACTACACGCGGGTGAGCGTCCCGCCGATGGGCGAGGTCGCGCTGGTCGGCCGGGCCGTCGGTGACGTCATCCACCTGCTCGCCGAGCTGATCGAGAACGCCGTCTCCTACTCCCCGCCCTACACCACTGCGGAGGTCCACGGACAGATCGTGGCCAACGGCTACGTGATCGAGATCGAGGACCGCGGCCTCGGCATGACCGCCGACGACCTCGCCGCGGCCAACGCCCGGATCGTCGACCCGCCCGAGTTCGACCTGCGGGACACCTCCAGGCTCGGCCTGTTCGTGGTCAGCAGGCTCGCCGAACGGCACGGCATCAAGGTGTCCCTGAAGGGCTCCCCCTACGGCGGCACCACCGCGGTCATCCTGCTTCCGCCGGACATCGTGCTGGCCGAGGAGGACGACCGGGGCGGGGGCCCCGTCAGGCGGGAGATCGACTCCGGGCCGATGCCGGCCGTCACCGCCGGGCCGTGGGGCGGTGACCCGGAGATCGCACGCAGGACCGCCCTATTGGGAGAGACGAGCAGCATGTCGGAGTCATCGGCGAAGCCCGCCCTGACGGCGACCACCGGCGGCGGCATCCGGCCGGAGCCGGGCGCGAACGGCCTTCCCCCGCTACCGCGCAGGAACGGCGCGCTCGCCGTACCGGACGTGAACGGGCGCCGGACGCCGCCCCCGGGCGACGCGCCCGCGCGCCGGTACGATCCGCCGGCGAGCCCGGTGCGGGAGGACGGCCCAGATGAGGAGGGCCCCGACGAGGCCGGCTTCACCCCCGGCGGCCTGCCGTTCCGGGTGCCGCAGGCGAGCCTGGCCCCGGCGCTGCGCGCCGAGCAGCCGCCCGCGGAGCCCGCCGAGGACCCGGAGGAGGACGCCCGCTCGCCCGAGGAGATCCGCCGCATCATGGGCTCCTACCAGGCGGGCACCGTGCGCGGCCGGAGGGCCGCCGAGCAGGCCCACGCGGACGACGATCCCGGCCCCGCCCCCCGGCACGGACGCGACCCCGGCGATCCGCGCTGACCCGCCGCCCCGACCCCACGCCCCCCATTTCCCGAACCCCGCCGGCCGCGGCACCCGCGGAACGCACGAGCCAGCAGAAAGAGGACGACGAGTGTCCCAGAAGACCGCTTCACCCGCCGACCTGGCCTGGTTGCTCGACGATCTGGTGGATCGGACCAGAGAGGCCAGACACGGGATCGTGCTGTCCAATGACGGCCTGCTGATGGCCTGCTCGCGCGACCTGGGCCAGGTCGACGCCGAGCACCTGTCCGCGGTGGCGGCCGGGATCCAGAGCCTGGCCAAGGGGGTCGGCGAGCGGTTCGGCGGCGGCTCGGTGCGTCAGACCATCATCGAGATGCGCCAGGCGTACCTGCTGGTCACCGTGGCCGGGCAGGGCACCTGCCTGGCCGTGCTGTGCGGCCAGGACGCCGATGTGGGCGTGGTCGCCTACGAGATGGCGATGATGGTGACCCGCGTCGGGCAGTACCTCGTCTCCCCCGCGCGCAACGGGGACGGCGCCAGGGGTGACGCTCCACGATGAACTTCAACGACGAGCTGCCGGAGGAGTCCTGGCTGGACGACCAGGCCGGGCCGATCGTCCGCCCGTACGTGATGACGCGGGGGCGCACCGAGCCGATCAGGGGCGACTTCGACCTGATCTCGCTGATCGCCTCGATCCGGCCGGTCGGGGCCAAGGAGGTCGGCCTCAACCCCGAGCACCTGGCGATCGTGCGGCTGTGCCAGGAACCGCTTTCGGTGGCGGAGGTGGCGGCGCACCTGGACCTGCCCGCGGGCACCATCCGGGTGCTGCTCGGCGACCTGCTGGACCGGGGCTACGTCACGGTGCAGGACCCACAACCCGAGGTCGACATGCGCGACCGGAGAATGTACGAGGCGGTGCTGGATGGACTACGAGCGCTCTGATCGCGGCCGATCCGCCAAGAAGCTCCCGACCGCGATCAAGCTGCTGGTCGCGGGGGGCTTCGGGGTCGGCAAGACGACGCTTGTCAGCGCGGTGTCGGAGATCAGGCCGCTGCGCACCGAGGAACTGCTGACCGACCGGGGCGTCGGCATCGACGACGTGGCCGGGGTGGAGGCCAAGAACACCACCACGGTCGCGATGGACTTCGGCCGGATCAGCGTCGGTGACGACTACATGCTCTACCTGTTCGGCACGCCGGGCCAGGAGCGGTTCTGGTTCATGTGGGACGAGCTGTCGGCGGGCGCGCTGGGCGCGGTCATCCTGGCCGACACCCGGCGGCTGGCCGACTGCTTCCCCGCCGTGGACTACTTCGAGCGGCGCGGCACGCCGTTCATCGTGGCGGTCAACTGCTTCGACGGCGCGCGGCAGTACGAGGTCGACGAGGTCAGGCTGGCCCTGGGGCTGCCCGACCCGCTGCCGATCCTGCTGTGCGACGCGCGCCGCCGCGAGTCGGGCAAGGAAGTGCTGATCACCCTGGTCAAGCACGCCATGGAGGTCAACGCCAAGCGCACCGCCGCGGTGTGATCCGCGCCGGGCGCGGGCTCACTCCCGGTGCGCGGCGAGGTGGTCGGCCAGCGAGATCGGCGGGTGCCCGGTGAGCGTGGCCACGGCGTCGGTGACCAGGTCGAGTTCGCCCGCGGCGATGGCCGAGTAGGAGGTCACCCAGCCGTCCACCTCCCACTGAGGGGCGCCGTAGACCGCCCGTGAGGCGTACGCCTCCTCCAGAGTCTCGGCCTGGTAGGTGACCTTCCTGCCGGTGGCGCGGGTGATCTCGGCCGCCACCTCGGCCATGGTCAGCGCCTGCGGGCCGGTGAGGTCGTAGGTCGCGCCGTCGTGACCCTCGCCGAGCAGCACCGCCACCGCCGCGTCGGCGATGTCGTCCCTGGCCACCACGCCCGCCCGGCCCTCGCCGGCCGGACCGCGGATCACGCCGTCCTCACCGGCGAACAGCGGCAGCAGGTCCAGGTAGAGGTTGTCGCGCAGGAACGTGAAGCCGACGCCGGTCTCGCGGATGTGCTGCTCGGTGTGCCAGTGGTCGCGGGCGAAGGTGAACGTGGCGTCGGGGGCGGCTCCGGTGAAGGAGGTGTAGACGATCCGGGTCACGCCCGCCGCGACGGCGGCGTCCACCGCGGCGACGTGCTGCTCGCGCCGGTCGGCGGCCTCGGTCGCCGAGACCAGCAGCAGCGTGCCCACGCCGTCCAGCGCCGTGCGCAGCGCGCCGGGGTCCTGGTAGGCGGCGACGGCCGTCTCGGCGCCGGGCAGCGAAGGAGCCCGCGCCGGGTCTCTGACCACCAGCCGCGTCGATGCGCCGCGCTCGGCCAGTCTCCTGGCGATCCGCCCGCCGAGCTGTCCGCTCGCGCCCGTCACTCCGACGACTCCGGTAGCCATGGCACCAGTCTGCCGTCTTTCCCACCGCCTTGTCCCGTACCTCGGGCCGGTCGGCCGCCCGGGGAGTACGGCACGGCGGCGCGATGTCCTAATTGTCCGGTAGGACACCTGGATGGGCGGCTCTGCGACCCGCGATCGGGCGGCGAGCGCCGCCAACCCCGCCGAACCGCTTGCGCTGGGACGCACCAGCGTGTTTAGTTTAATTCTTAGTAAGGTTTCCTTTTAATAACCTGCGATCCACACCCCCCATACACGCAGGAGCTCCATTGCACGTCCGTCTGAAGACCGCGCTGGCGACCACCGTGCCCTTGGTGGCCGTCGCCGTCGCGCTGCCGGCCACGCCGGCCGCCGCGCACGGCTCGATGTCCAATCCTCCCAGCCGCGCCTACGTCTGCAAGACCGAGGGTCCGGAGACCCCTAAGTCGGACGCGTGCAAGGCGGCCCGTGCCGCGGGCGGCCCCCAGGCGTTCTACGACTGGCACGAGGTGTCCCTGCTCACCGCGGGCGGCCGGCACCGCGAGCTGATCCCGGACGGGAAGCTGTGCGGCGCGGGGCGGGACAAGTACCGCGGGCTCGACCTGAACCGCGCCGACTGGCCGGCCACCCGCGTCTCCCCCGGCCCGCTGACGATCACCTACCACGCGACCGCGCCGCACGCCAACAGCAACTTCGAGTTCTACATCACCCGTGAGGGCTGGAACCCGACGATGCCGCTGCGCTGGTCCGACCTGGTGCCGATCAAGAACTTCAACAACCAGAACCCGACCACGTTCACCAACTGGACGATCAACCTCCCGCAGCGCACCGGCCGCCACCTGATCTACTCGATCTGGCAGCGCGTTCTCGGCAGCCAGGAGGCGTTCTACACCTGCTCGGACGTCGACTTCGGCGGTGGCGTGGAGCCCACGCCGACTCCGACACCCACCCCGACCCCGACCCCGACGCCCACCCCGACTCCCACGTCCACGCCGACCCCCACGCCGACGGTCACCGACCCGGGCGGCACGTGGACGGCGGGCACGGCCTACCGGTCGGGCGACCGCGTCACCTACGGCGGCCTCAGCTACCAGTGCCGCCAGGCGCACACCGCCCTCGTGGGCTGGGAACCGCCGAACGCCGCCTCTCTCTGGCAGCGTCTCTGACCCGTCCGGGCGGGCGGATCCCCTCCCCGCCCGCCCGGACGCTCCGATCGGCCCCCCGCCCCCACCCCCCGGGAGCCCGTATGAAGCGCCTGGTCACGGCGCTGAGCGCCGCCGCCGTACTGCTGCTCGCCGGGTGTGCGGGCGGCGCGGCGGCCGGTTCGCCGGCGCAGCCCGCCGCCCCCTCGGAGGCGGAGGCCACCGGCCCGGTCAACGCGGCGGACGTGATGTTCCTGCAGATGATGATCCCGCATCACCGCCAGAGCATCGAGATCGCCAGGCTGGCCGGCAAGCAGGCCGCCGATCCGACGGTCAAGACCATGGCCGAGGCCGTCGCGGTCACCCAGGCGGCCGAGGTCTTCGCGATGTCCGAGCGCCTGTACGGCTGGAACCAGCCGCTCACCGTGGGCAAGGACGCCCACGCCGCGCACGGCGGCATGCCGGAGATCGCCAAGAAGGCCATCGCCAAGCTGCGCAAGGCGCCCCCCGGCGAGTTCGACCGGGACTTCCTGCAGATGCTGATCGCCCACCACGACGACGGCGTCCAGATGTGCAACACCGAGGTCTCGACCGGGACCAACCCCGCGACGGTCGAGCAGGCCCGCAAGCTCAGCAAGGGACTGTCCGCGCAGATCGACCACATGCTCGACCTGCTCACCAAGATCGACCCCGCGGCCGGGCGGAAGGCGAGCCCGTCCACCAGCCCGGCGTGAGGCGATCCCGCCTTCCCCGGCGGCCAGATGCCCGCAGCGGCCGGTGACCGTGCGACGAGCCGGACAGCGTCGCCGACCTGCTGTTCGGGCCGGGCTGAGCGCCGCCGCGCCCGGTCACGGTGTTCCGGCGCGGATCTGGTCGAGGTAGTTGTATGCGGTGACGCGGGAGACGCCCAGCCGCCGGGCCACGCGGTCCACCGAACGTTTGACGAAGAACGCGCCCTTGTCGTCAAGGAAGCGCAGGACCGCGATCTTGTCCTCGCGGCTCATCAGGGCCACCGTCCTGCCGGTGGCGGCGATGGCGGACTCGATGAGGTTGTCCAGGACCTCGGAGATGTCCTGGGCGAAGATCTCCTCGCGGGCGGGGGCGTCGGCGGATCCGATGATCTCGTCGATGCCCGCCCTGGCCGCGTGGAAGGGCGTCATGTCCACGTTGACGCACAGCGACGCGATGACCCGCCCGTCGGCGTCGCGGATGAAGACCGACGAGGATCGCAGGTCGCGGCCGTCGGCGGTGCGGGCGCGGTAGCCGAACTCGTCGTGGTCCTCCTCCTCGCTGCGCAGCGTCTCAAGGCCGAGGTTGGTGGACGGCCCGCCCACCGAACGGCCGGTGACGTGGCCGTTCTCGATGGCGGCGATGGTGCTCTCCATCTCGTGGCCGGTCAGATCGTGCAGCACGACCTCGCAGTGCGGGCCCACCGCGGCGGCGACGGCCTTCATGACCGGCCGCAGGATCGGCGCGAGGTCATCGAGCCCGGTGGCGGCGGTGCGCCCGGGGGCACGCTCGGCAGGCATCGCGACTCCTTCAGCGGACCGGGGGCGGCGGCCGGACCGGCCGCCTGGGGTCAGTGTGGCAGGTTCACCGTCCCGCCTCACATTCGTTGGAAGAAATTCTGTTAACCCCATTGACGAGTTGTCAATCGATTGAACACACTAGCCAACGATCCAACGGATAGAGGTCGCGGCGATGCCGAGGATTCGCTTCGCGGGGGTCACCAAGTCGTTCGGGGACGTCACGGTCATCGAGAGGTTCGACGCGGAGATCCCCGACGGTGAGTTCCTCGTACTGCTCGGCCCGTCCGGAAGCGGCAAGTCCACCATGCTCAGGATGATCGCCGGGCTGACCGGCCTCACCGGCGGGACCTTGGAGTTCGACGGAAGGAAGGTGAACGACCTGGCCCCCGACCAGCGCGACGTCGCCTTCGTCTTCCAGTCCGCCGCGCTCTATCCGCACCTGTCGGTCCGGGCGAACATCGCGTTCCCGCTGATGGTCGGCCGCTTCCGCTGGTACCACCACCTGCCGGTGGCGGGCCGGGCGCTGCGCCGGGCCTTCGTGCGCGACGCCGAGGTCAACCGGCGGATCGAGCGGGCGGCCGCGTCGATGCGGGTCACCGAGTTCCTGGACCGCCGCCCCCGGGCGCTGTCCGGCGGCCAGCGCCGCCGGGTGGCCCTCGCCCGTGAGCTGGTCCGCGAACCGTCGCTGTACCTGCTGGACGAGCCGCTGACCGGCCTGGACGGGCCGCTGCGCACCGAGTTGCGCGCCGAGATCGGCGCGCTCTACCACCGGACGGGCACGAGCTTCGTCTACGTCACCCACGACCAGGACGAGGCGATGAGCATGGCCACGCGCGTCATCGTGCTCAACGACGGCGTGGTGCAGCAGTACGGCACGCCCGGCGAGGTCTACGAGAGCCCGGCGAACACGTTCGTGGCCCGGTTCGTCGGCAGCCCGCCGATGAACCTGTTGCCCGGCCCGCTGTTCGGCGGGGCGGGGGACGACGTCCTGATCGGCGTACGCGCCGAAAGGGTGACAGTGGGCCCGCCGGACGGCGAAGGCGTGCCCGCGCAGGTGGCCGGGGTCGAACGGCGGGGCGCCGAGAGCGTGGTCGCCTTCCGGCTCGGCCCGCCGGGACGCTCCGGCGATCTGCACCACGCCCGGATACCCGGCGATGTCCGCTTCGCCCCCGGAGACCCGTGCCGCGTCCGGCCCGACCTGACCGGCGCCCCCTGGTTCGACCGCCGCACCGGAAAGCGGATCGAGTCCGTCACGCGCCCGACCATCACTACTGAAAGGTGAACGATATGCCCAAGAAGGCCATCAGCACGGACAAGGCGGCCCCTCCCGGAGGCCCGTACTCCCAGGCGGTCGTCGCCGGCGACCACGTGTACCTGGCGGGCGCCTGCCCCGTACTGCCCGACGGCACGTGGGTGCGCGGGGCGTTCGCCGACCAGGCCAGGGCGGCGTTCGAGAACCTGGCGCGCGTCGCGGAGGCGGCGGGCGCGGACCTGACGCAGGCCGTACGGGTCGGCGTGTACCTGCGCGACTTCGCCGACTTCGCGGAGATGAACGAGATCTACGCCGAGTACTTCGGCCACCCCGACCCGCCGGTCAGGACCACCCTGCCGGTGGCGCTCAACGGCTTCGACATCGAGATCGACGCCATCCTCTACACCGGCGACTGAGCACCCGCGCCTCCGCCGGCCCCCGCCTCGCGCGGCGGCCGGCGGGCGCGCTCGCCGGATTCCCCAACGGCGGGTGTTTTCATCACGGTAAAGTCCGCGTAGATTTCCTACACGGCGGGGGACCTTGAATGCACCGCAGCCCTGACCTCGGCAGGCTGGCCATGACCGTGCTGCAGCCCGGCTTCCACGGCACCACCCCGCCCACCTGGCTGCGCCGCGCGCTCGGCGAAGGGCTGGGCGGCACCGTGCTGTTCGCCAGGAACATCACGGACGCGGACCAGGCCGCCGAACTGGTCGCCGCGATCCGCGCCGGCAATCCCCAAGTCGTCGTCGCGGTGGACGAGGAGGGCGGGGTCGTCACCCGGATGGAGGCCCGGACGGGCAGTTCCTGGCCGGGCAACCTGGCGCTCGGCGTGGGCGGCGACACCGGCCGCACCGAACTGGTGGCCCGCCAGATCGGGCGCATGCTGGCCAGGGCCGGGATCACCCTCGACTACGCCCCGGTGGCCGACGTCAACGCCGACGCGGCCAACCCGGTGATCGGCATCCGCTCCTTCGGCGCGGAACCCGGACCGGTGGCCGCGCACACCGCGGCCTGGGTGAACGGGCTGCAGGGCACCGGGGTGGCGGCGTGCGCCAAGCACTTCCCCGGGCACGGCGACACCGTCACCGACTCCCACCACGGCCTGCCCGCCGTACACGCGCCGCTCGCCCTGCTACGCGAACGGGACCTGCCGCCGTTCCGCGCGGCGATCGACGCGGGCGTGCGCGCGGTGATGTGCGGCCACCTGCTGGTGCCCGCACTGGACCCCGAACAGCCCGCCACGTTCAGCCACCGGATACTCACCGGACTCCTGCGCGACGAACTCGGCTTCACCGGCATGCTGGTCACCGACGCGATCGAGATGCGCGCGGTGGCCGCCCTGCACTCCCCCGGCGAGATCGCGGTCAGGGCGCTCGCCGCGGGGGCCGACGCGATCTGCGCGGGGGCCACCTCACCCGACGGGGAGAGCGTCCTCGCGCTGCGCGACGCGATCGTCGCGGCGGTCCACGCGGGCACGCTGGCGGAGTCCCGGCTGGCACAGGCCGCCTCCCGGGTGCTCGACCTGGCCCGCTGGCACGCCGAGGCGGCCCCCGACACCGCCCCGCCCGACCACGAACTCGGCCTCGCGGCGGCCCGGGCCGCCCTTCGCGTCACCGCCGCGGGCCCGCTGCCCGATCCGGTGCTTTCCGCTCCGCCGCTGGTCGTGGACCTCGCCCCGCGTATGACGCTCGCCGTCGATGGCGACGTACCGTCCGGCCTGGCGGGCGCGCTGTCCGGCGTACTGCCGGGCACCCGTTCCCACACCGTCACCGCCGCCGACCCCCGGCTGCCCGACCTCGGCGTGCCGGGCCCGGTGGTCCTGGTGGCGCACGACGCGGTCCGCCACGCCTGGGTCGGCGAGCTGACCGCCGAGGCGGTACGGCGGCGTCCCGACCTCATCGTCGTCGAGACCGGCGTCCCCGGGCCGCCCGCCGGAGCCGTCCACATCGCCACCCACGGTGTCTCCCGCGCCTCCTTCCGGGCGGTGGCCCACCTGCTGACGTAGAGCGTCGTTCGCGGGCGCGCTCGTGGTGACGCGCGCCCGCGAACGATTCTTACGAGGTCAGCCCGTAGGCCCTGATGACGGTCTGGGCGAACGTGGTGTCACCCGAGCCCGCCGAGACGCGCAGCGACACGAAGTCGCCCGCCGCCGGGTTGCGGACCAGCGCCGTCCACTGTCCGTGCACCCGGGCCACCGGGGCGGCCCGCCAGGTCCTGCCCTCGTCGAAGGAGACCTCGGCCTTCGGCCGGATCTTGTCCGAGGCCACTCCCGGCCGCTCGACCAGAAGCCTGATCGGGGTGAGCACGGAGCGCCTGGCCCGGTTCAACTCGTCGAGGCCCTGCGGGGCCATCCGCACGTGCAGCAGGGACAGCGGCGTGATCTCCGCCGTGCTGCCGGAGCGGAAGGTCAACTTGGCGTCCACGGCGGTGGACAGCGAGGCGTACGGCACCTGCCGCCGTCCCGACATCGTCGCCGTGTAGACCGACTCCTCGGGCGGCACCTCCGTGCCGATGAAGCAGATTCCCGCGAACGGCGGCTCGCACGCTTCCCTGGCGAGTTCCTTGCCGTCCTTGGCCAGGGTGAGCGCGACCGAGGAGTTGTCCTCCCAGCCGGCGCGTCCTGCCCCTGAGTCGGAGAACAGCGTGCTGTCGAGCTGGAGGAGATCACGCTCACGGAGGGACCAGGGGGACTGCGCCGCGCCGAGCACGGCGGTGTTCCACAGCTCGGTGTGCGACCCGCGGGTCACCTCCCTGCCCGAGTCCTGGATCGTCTGCCCGCCGCTCTCGTCGTACAGAGAGAGCTGGGATCCCCACTTGAGGCCCTTGACGACGGACCGGTAGTGGACGAGCTTCGCGGGCACGCGCACGGGGGTGTCGATGAGCCAGTCATCGAGCCGGCCGACCAGCGCGGCGCCACTCGCCGGTACGCCCGCGCCCCGGTAGGTCGCCGTCACCTTGGCGAGGTCCGCTCTTCTACTCGTGTACACCGGGTCGCCGGGCAGACCGCCCTCGACGGTGTTGACGAGGTCGTACCGGTAGGGGCTGGGCGTCGTATCCGCCTTGACCAGCGTCGATTGTGCCATGAACGACAGACCGGGCACCTGTGACGGCACGACGAAGATCTTGCCTTCCAACGCCAGCAGGTAGAAGCCGATCCACGCGTCCCCCTTGCGCTGAATGGCCGAGACGCCCTGGGCGTCCCGCCGGGCGGCCGGGTCGTCGATGGTCTGGACGACCTCCTTGCCCGCTGCGAGATCGAACGTCACCTGCCTGGTCTGCTCGCTGAGCCGGAACGGCGGCGGCTGGGCGATGGTCGCCTTGTCCTCTCCCTCGGAGACCAGGGCGCGCAGGTACCATTCACCCGCGGGCAGCCGGACCGTGCCGGCGCCGTCACGAAGCTCGATGAACTCCAGCCACTCCGTTTCGAAGTTGACGGCGACCACGTAGCCTGCCTGGCCGGGCGCTCCGCCCTTGGTGGTGACGGTCAGGTCATAGGACTCCGGCTCGACGTACGCACCGGCCAGGGTGCGCACCACCGTGTCGCCCGCGGTCGCGGTGACCACTCCCGCGTACGCGCCCGGTGTGATCCCGTCCGCCGCCACGGTGACGGTGACCGACGCCTCACCCTTGGCGGGCACCGTGACCCGGTCGGCCGACAGGCTCAGCACCCCTTTGGGGAGTGCGCCGCCTCCGACGGGCGCGATGGCCAGGTCGAAGGTGACGGGGGCGTCGCCGGTGTTGGTGTAGGTGATGGTCTTGGTGGTCTGCTGGCCCTTCTCGTGCGGATACCTGAGCACCGCGGAGACGTTGCCGGGGAGGGTGACCACGGTCTGGGTGAGCGCCTTGGCCGCCTCCAATCGTCCCGCGCCCTGCGCGAACGCGTCGGCGTCGGTCTTGGGGGTGGCACTGCTGATCAGCGCCGACTTCAGCCGCTCTCCCCGCCAGTCCGGCTGCCGCTGGGCCAGGATCGCCGCAGCGCCCGCGACGTGCGGCGTCGCCATCGAGGTACCGGAATATGCGTCATAAGCGCCTTCGGCCCCGCCCGGAACCGCGGCGGTGATGTCGACGCCAGGCGCGGTGATCTCCGGTTTGATCGCGCCGTCGCCGACCCGTGGGCCGCGGCTGGAGAACTCGGCCATCTGGTCCTGCTTGTCCACCGCGCCCACGGTCAGCGCGGCATCCGCGCTGCCCAGGCTGCCCACCGCACCGGGCACCGCGCCGGCGTTACCGGCCGCGATCACGAACAGCGCGCCCGTCCGCTCGCTGAGGACGTTCACCGCCTCTTCGAGCGGATCGAGCGTCTGGGTGTCGGCCCCGCCGAGGCTCATGTTGACGACCTTGGCCTTGACCTCGTTCGCCGCCCATTCCATGCCTGCGGCGATCTCCGATTCACTTCCGCCGAACTCGCCGAGCACCTTGCCGACCGCGATTTTGGCGTCCGGCGCGACACCCCGGTACTTCCCGCCGGAGGCCGCTCCCGTTCCCGCGATCGTCGAGGCCACGTGGGTGCCATGGCCGACGTGGTCATTGACGTCCGGCTCGTCGCTGCTGAAGCTCTTGCTGTGCGTGACCACGCCCTTCAGGTCGGGGTGAGCCGGGTCGTAGCCGGTGTCCAGGACCGCGACGGTCACACCCTTGCCGGTGTACCCGCTCTTCCACGCCTCCGGCGCACCGACCTGCGCCACGCTCTTGTCCAGGGACGGCATCCGCCTACCGTCCAGCCACAGCCGGCCGACCCCGCCCGCCAGCGACCGGGCGTTCGCGCCGCCGCTCAGCGCCTGCCACGCCGTGGTCGCGTCCTCCTTGGGGACCTTGACCGCCGCCAGCCCGAGCGCCCCGCTGCGCCAGGAGGGAGCCGGCGCACCGGATAACCGGAACGTCGCCGCCGCCGCGCCGGTCGTGCGGGCGATGACGGGGACGTCCTTGCGGTGCGCGTCGTCGTACTTCCATTCGATGAGCTGCGTGACGTCGAACAGCCGCTCATCCAGCAGTCCGCGCGCGATCAGCGGGGCCGCGTCGGATGGGAGGACCATCAGATGGTCCTTCTTCCGGATCGCGGAGAACTGAACCTTACGGCCCTTGCCGGGCCGGACCGAGTAGCCTGAAGAGGAGATCCTTACCTGGTCTCCCGTGATGAGCGTGACGGTCTTCACGCCTCCTGCGGCCGGTCCACCGACACCCTGTAGAGGGCGATACCCCGACCTGACCTGCGAGCCCTGCCCCTCGGCCGTACCCGGGGACCCACTCGCGCTAGCCCCGTTTTCCGCACGTGAGTGATCTTCAGCGGAGGTCTCGTGGATCGATGTCGAGGAGGTCCAGGAGATCGAGTTGGAGATCGGTGGGGTGCGGGATGATCGGGGGTGATTGGCCGGTGCCCGGGATCAGCCGGATACCGGCCAGCGCGTCGAGGATGAGCTTGCCGGTGGGCACGGCGGGCCGTCCGGCGTACAAGCCGTCCATCTTGGCCTGGCCGCGAGCCGCCAGGGCGTGGCGGACC
>NZ_QMEY01000030.1 GCF_003315795.1 Spongiactinospora rosea | reverse complement strand
CGTGGCTGGGTGGCCTTCTTCAAGTACGGGCACTCCGCCGAGCGCTTCAGCAAGATCAGGCAATATGCGCGGATGCGGCTCGCTTTGTTCATCAGCAAGCGGCGCCGTGCCAGCAAGGGGTTCGGCTGGCGAACACTGGTTGCCTTGTCGCCGAATGAACTCGGCCTGATCGGCATGTATGGAATCGTCGTCTCGCCCTGGCCCTTCAAGGACTGGCGGGTGAGGCCGAATGCCGGCGGTGAACGACGTTGGTGAGCCGGGTGCGGGAGAACCGCATGCCCGGTTCGATGCGGCGGGAGCTGGAAACGGAGCCACGAACCTGGCCATGGTCATCGGGGAGAGCACAGCCGACCGGGAAACCGGCGGAAGAAAGGCTCCGAGCCCTACCGTCAGGAGAAGCCACCGCGCCAGCTCCCGACCCTACATCCATGTCTGTGGGCGCTTGATCACGGTGTGATCGCGGTTCTACCGGAGGGCCGGTGACACAAGAAAGCCCCTGGTAGATGGGTTGATCGACCAAGAACAATCCAACTGAACCAGGGGCCCAGGTGCTGTTCTATCGTGCCGCCGTCGATTTGTCCTCCCACACCCTCAACTACGTGGCCGGCATCATCCGGCGCCACCGCAAGGCGATCCGCTCCCCCTGGCGACGGCTCAACCCAGGCAGACAAGCCCTGCTCGTCCTGGTCTACCTGCGCAAAGGCGAAACCTTCCACATGGCCGGCGCCGGGTTCGGCGTGTCAACGACGACCGCATGGCGGCATGTGGAGGAGACGGTGATGCTGCTGTCGGCGCGCTCGCCCAAGCTCGACCGGGCCTTGAGCAAGGCCCGCCATGACAAGCTGCATTACCTGGTCTTGGACGGCACGCTGATCCGCACCGACCGGATCAAGGCCGACCGGCCCTACTTCTCCGGCAAGCACCGGGTCCATGGGATGAACGTTCAGGTGATCGCCTCACCCGACGGGACGATCGTGTGGACCTCGGGCGCCTTGCCGGGCAGCACGCACGACCTTTCCGCCGCGCGGATCTGGGGCGTCCTGCGTGCGCTGGGGCAGGCGGGCATCCTCGTCCTGGCGGACAAGGGCTACCAGGGAGCAGGCGGTGTGGTGGTCACGCCGTACCGGGGCAAGGGCAAGCCGGAGTCGCAGAAGCGGGCCAACCGGGCTCATGCACGTCTACGCGGCCCGGGAGAGCGGGCCAACGCCCAGCTCAAGAACTGGGCCGTCCTCCGCAAGCTCCGGTGCAGCCCCTGCAAGGCCGGCCCCCTGTGCAAGGCCATCGCGGTACTCCAGAACTACGAGACCACCCGAGGATGAAAAAGGTTCAGTCTTCCGTTGACGTACAGCTGTGATCAGCGGCATGCGGACGGCCGCTTCCATCGCGCGCGGAAGGAGGACATTGACGCTGTAGTGGACAAAGCGCTTCGCCGCCGCATCAACAACCGCTCCCGCTGGGCGATCGCCCCTGAACTGGCGCCGTCTCCTCAAATCTCTGGCGGCCTATGCCCAGTACCTGAAGGCGTAGATCGACATCTATGACGGGCACATCGGTGCAGCCAGGGCAGACCCCTCGCCCGGCAGCGCAGGCGACTGGTGATGCAACTGGAACAGGTCCAGGAGATCCAGAGGCAGGGTGCGTTCGTGGTCGCCGGGCTGGACGCGTTCGCCCGCAATCCCTGGCGTGCTATCTCATCGCGCGATCGCAGTGCATTCTCCGATCTCGGCCGGGCGTTATTGATCAACAGTGTCGTGTCTCATCGAGACGACATCAAGGTCATCACCCGCTTCGACGAGGACACCCCTCTCTACCGCAGGCTTCGCGTGGAGGAGCTCCAGGAGGAGATTGCCACCGCCCGGACCGAATTGAGCAGTTGGAAGATGAACTCGCCGAACGCAACGAATCGCCGGCTGACAAGCCGGGCTGGCGGGGCGATGGAAGTTCACTCCACGAAGCCGGTCACTCGTGGCCAGGTTGCCGAGGTGCCGTCCTGAGCCCCCATGCGAGCCTGATCGGAAGGGCGGAGAGCACCGCGCGCCAAGCCGCGCCTTGGGCGTGTGGTCTTGGACCCTGGCGGATCGGCAACCCGACACGATCTTGTACGACTGGCGAGACGGTCCTGATCGATCATGTTGTGCCCGCCTACAGGCCGGCGTGGTTGCTCGGTGTTTGCTCGTGTGTTCGCGATACGGCACGCCAGGAATAGTGACGGTTGGATATTCCGGCGGGCGTCATAGTGGCTGAAATCGTAGAGTGTGGCATGTACCGACATCGCACGGTAGTGATCAAGGGCGCTTTTAATCTGTAGGTTCAGGGTTCGAGCCCCTGGCGCCCCACCACTCCCACCCCACCTGACCAGCGCTCCCTCCCCAGAGGGCGGCCTGCGGCCAGCAATTGATCTCCTGTGGCCGCTCGCCGGTTGCTCGCGGGCACGGACCGGGCACGCAGTACGCCACCAAGTAGTTCCTCCGGCCCGAAGTGCTGGGCGATCCGCGCTCCGGCCATGAACGTCCTGGTCGCCGAGGAGGTCATCTGCGGCCCGTTGTCGGAGACGGCCGGCAGCGGGAAGGCATCGTGGCCGGGCACCTGCCCGCCGCGCAGCTCGGCCAAGAACTCCTCGTCATCGAGGAGATGCGCCTTGCCTAGCACCTCCAGGGCACGCGTGGAGGCCACCTCGACCTGGGTGGAGGTCTCCTCCGGGGAGACCACCGTGGCCAGCCAGTAGCGCGAAACCACGTCCATGACCGCGATCGCGGACCAAGGCCTCACGCCCCGAAAGTGCGTGAAGTCATAGATCGTGATCACGTCCGGCACCAGCTCGACCCACTCGACCCACTCGGGCCATTCCCGGCGTGGCCGTCGCTCGCGTGCGGGCCGCTCGGCGACCTTGAT
The DNA here is from genome assembly GCF_003315795.1 of Spongiactinospora rosea. GTDB lineage: Bacteria > Actinomycetota > Actinomycetes > Streptosporangiales > Streptosporangiaceae > Spongiactinospora > Spongiactinospora rosea. The sequence goes on along the minus strand of NZ_QMEY01000030.1, from coordinate 98,722 downwards.
CCCGGCCGCTTGCAGCACCCGCAGCACCGTCGATTCCGAGGCGTGGAACACCTCCAGACGCGAGCCGCGATGGGCCGGCTTGCGGTGGGAGCGGTCGATCTCCAGCCGCTCCTCGGCGATCTTCACGATCGCCTCGCGTTCCCACGGCAGCAGCGCGTGCAGCGCGATCTCCGGGCCCGGCTTGGCATCGTCCAGGCGGCCCACCACTGCGCGGGCCTGCCAGCGCAGCACCCGCACGTGATCCAGCCCCAGCAGCGCCGCGGCCCGGCGGGTGGACCAGCCGCCCTCACGGGCCGCGTGCGCGACGAGCTCCAGCAGACCGGCCTTGACGTAGGCGTCGACTCGCGGCGGGACCGGGCCGGCGTTCAGCCCCAAAGCGATTTTCCCTGGTGGAGGTGGAGGGCGACGGCCTGTTCGGTCACCGTCGCGCGCAGCCGCTCGATCTCCCGGCGGGCTGCGGCCAGCTCGGCGGCTTCGGGGCTTTTGCCCGGACGGCCGCTCGTGGAGGTGCCCGCCAGCGCGTCGAGCGCGCCCTGCTTGGCGGTCTTGCAGATGACGTTGACCGTCATCCGGTTCACGCCGTACTTGTCAGCCGCCTCGCCCTGGGTGGACTGGCCGGTGAGCACCTCGACGAACACCTGGTACTTCACCGATGGGGCGAGCAACGTACGCTTACCTGGCTTACCCGTACGCGACGGGGACGGCTTGGGGTCCTGCCACCCGCTCCGGCCTCTTCCAAGGAGTAATCAAACCACCCGCGGCTGATAGGTGTTTCGGACCGGAACTGGTTCGTTGACTCTGACGCGGAAGGGGTCAGGTGGTCAGCATGTGGTCTTGCGTGCGGTTCTGCGTGCTTGGCTGATCACCAGCTGGGCGGTCGATGTGGCGGGGTGCTGGTAAGTCTCGGCCAGGACCAAGGTGTAGGTGTCGGCGGTCATCACGATGCTTGAGTGGCCAAGGGTGATCACCTTCGGATTCCTGCCTGTTGCCAGGGCGAGGGGGCGCCGTGGCGGAGGTACGGGCTTTCGCCTCATGTGTGCCACAGCCCGGCTTCGGTCTGAGCCGGCGGCACCGCCAGCAGCTCGTTGACGGCGTCCTTATCGAAGAGGACCGGTTGTTCGGGATACTCGGGGTCGTAGTGCTCGATCGGGTTGTCCCCCTTGCCGGCGACGCAGACCGGATGGGCGACGTTGCCGCAGACCTTCTCCAGCAGGATCTCGTGTGTCCAGGAGTCACCGAGGTCGTAGACGTAGGTCATCTTTGAACGGGGTGACGGCAGGGCCCGGTTGATGCGATAGGCGTACTCATCGCCGCACTCCTCCAGCCCGAAGGACGGGTCGGAGTATCGGCGCTTGGCGGTCTTGAACATGTGCAGGTGATCGTCGCCCCAGCCGAACAGGATCCGGATCACCTCGTGCAGAGCCCCCAAGCTCAGGTTCTCCGGCACCAGTACGCGCCGCCACGGCCCGCCGTACAGGGAGATCTTGATTTGGTAGGCCGGAATCGGCGGCGGTACGGACGGCAGCGCGGCCAGCAGCCGCTCGGCCTCGGGGTGGCCGCTGCCGTCCGCGGCTTCGCGGACACCTCCCTCGACGGCGTTCAGCAGGACGTACCGGGCGTCGGTCGCGCCGTAGCGGTCCAGAGCGGCCAGCGCGTAGTCGGCCGCGACCCAGTTCACGTCCCGCCCCTCAGGGATGGGGCCGCAGTCCAGATCCGCCAGGAGGCGCCGGGCATGGGCGCCGAGCACGGGGTGGTCGCGCACTTCGCGCCAGAGCGGCAGGGCGTACTCACCGCGTTCGCCGATCACCTCGACGGCGGTGATCCGCCCGGCCGGAGTGGCGTCCGCGGCGGCGTGCAGCAACTCCCGCAACGGGTCGCGGGAACCGGGCTTGGCGAGGAAGGGGTCGATCCAGCGCCACACCGGCTCCCAGATCTCTTCCTCAGGTAGTGCGGCCAGCAGCTCCAGCACACGAGCGGCGGGCAGATCCGGGGTGACCGGCGGCGGAACCCTCCGGTCCAGCTCGGCCCGCGCGTACTCGCCCAGGCCGGTCAGTGCCATGCGCTCGTCCAGAGCACCGAAGTCGCGCAGGATCTCCACCACTCGGTCGACGGGATGCACCCTGCCCTCGCCGGGCAGGTAGACGGCGCGCCAATCCCAGTCTCCGCGCCCGCGCATCACCTCGGCGACCGCTTCACGTAGCGCACCGCCCAGTGGCGGCTCCCGCTGGTCCAGCACCAGCAGTGTTACCTGGCACACGATGCGCGGATCAGCGTCACACGGATCGCTCACCTGTGCGCAGAGCACCTCTTCCAGCGCCGCGAGCCATTCCTGGCCGGTCGGCTCCGCCGGGGCATTCCGCTGCGAGGCCCGGCTGCCGGAGATGGTGATGAGGCCGGCGACCAGCGCGGCCGTCCAGGCGCGGTGGACCGCGGGAAGGTCACTCAGCCGCCGGACCTTGGGCGGGCACGGTGCCCCCAGCGTCTCGGCCGCCTGCGGCACCAGCGCGGGTTTGAGCGCGCCACCGGCGGTGACCGCCCGGCCATCCCCCACCCAGACGGAAAGCGCACGAGCGGCAGCGAACGCACCGCACCGCTCGATCTCGGAGCAGAGTCGAGAGCCCATGAACACGACCCTATCGGCGCGGACATCACCGCGGGCAGCCCTAACGTGCCAGGCGGACCGCGGCGGACACGATCCGGATGCGTGAACAGCCGGACCGCGACTCCGGTGCCTGCCGCGTTTCCAGCCACCCGGGCAGGAGCCGGGCGTGAGCTCGAAGACATGGTTCGCGACGGGGACAAGACCTCGCGAGCCGCCGGCGGCAAGGCGAAGATGAACAATGCCCAGCCGGGCGGGTCGGCAGCCCGATACGGTCTTGTACGACTCGCGAGACGGTCCTGATCGCTCACGTTGCGCCCGCCTGCAGCCGGGGCCGGCGTGCTACGGGGGGCTTGAGCCCAAGGCCCGGGTCAGGGCGAGCAGCAGTGTGTCGCGGGTGAGGGGGCGCAGCACGCGGAGGCGGTGGTCACGGGTGCCGCGTACATCATCGATCGGTGACGAGGCCGCGACGACATGTTCGCATGCGTGAGCGATTGCCTCGTCGTCACATGTCGTGCCCACCAGCGTCTCGGCGGCGGCGGGAACCAGGCGTGGTGTCGGCGCCACGGCACCGATCGCGATCGCCGCATCCACGCACACCCCATTCTCGATGGACAACCACGCGGCCACCCCGACGACCGCGAGGTCCATCGAACGCCGGTAGGTGAAACGCCGATAAGCCGAACCGCCCTCCCGCACCGGAACTCGGATGGAGACCAGCGCCTCCGATGGCTTCCTGACATTGCGGCTCGGACCGGTGAAAAAGTCCCGGACTGGAACGTGGCGGATGCCGTCGAGTGACTGTAGTTCGGCGACTGCGTCGAGGACGAGCAGGCCGCACAATGTGTCACCGGCCGGCGATGAGCGGCAGAGATTGCCGCCCAGGGTGGCTCGTTCGCGGGTCTGTGCCGCGCCGACGATCTTCGCCCCGTCGAGGATCGCGTCCAGCGACCGGTCATCACGCTCGCCGAGATCGGCCAGCGTGGTCGCGGCGCCGATCCGTATCGCGTCGCCTTCGGGTTCGACGCCGCGAAGCTCGGCCACGTGCTTGACGTCGACCAGGACCGCAGGGATGATCGCGCCGGCGGCCCGAAGCGGGACGAGGTCGGTGCCGCCGGCCAGCGCGAACGCTCCCGGTTCTGCCAGGTCACGAATGAGATCGGCGACCGTGAGTGGTCGCAGGTACGTGAATCCCGTGGTGGGCATGACGAGGTCCTAGTGGAGGAACGACGCGCCGCCGGCGTCGATGGTCGATCCTGTGGAATATCGTGCCCGGCCCGTCGACAAGAAGAGGATCAGTTCAGAGATGTCGCGGGCCGTACCGAACTCTCCCATCGGAATCTCGGCCAGGTACCGGTCGGGGCCGCCATGGCTGTCGACCTGCGCCCGAGCCTGTTCGGTATCGATGATCCCACCCGAGATCAGATAGGTGAGGATGTCGTCCTTCGCGAAACCGCGGGCGACTCCGCGCAGCAACGAGTTCAAGCCGCCCTTCGCGGCGCCGTCCTGTAGATAGTCCGGGTAGTCGCCACGCACCGCGATCCGACCGGTCAAGCCGATGATGATGCCCTGGCAGCCCCGTTCGAGGAAGTGATGGATCGCGAACCGCGACAGGTGGGCGGGAGCGACAAGGTTGACCCGGAGTGCGGTCATCCAGTGGCGGTCCCACTCCTCGGCCGACACGTCGAGCGCGATGGGCTCGCGTACCGACGCGTTGTTCACGACCACGTCGATTCCGCCCTTCCAGGCCACCGCCTCCTCCCACAGGCGTTCGACATCTCGGAGCTCGGCGAGGTCGGCGCGGGTCGCGGCCGTCCGCTCCGAGCCCAGTTCGGCGACGAGCTCATCGGAGCGTCGCGAGCTCGCCCGGTAGTTGAAGAAGACGTTCGCGCCCGTCGCCACGAAGTCCCGGACGGCCGCCTCGCCGATTCCACGGGAGCCGCCGGTCACCAGAACGTTCTTGCCACGCAGTTCGGGATACCGCATATCACTGGACATAGTCCGACTACGCCTCCTTGGTGGTCAGTTGCAGGTCGGGTTCCGCCCCGTCCCGGCCGAGCAGTTCGGTGTAGGCGTCCATCAGCCGCTTGGTGGCCGGCCCCATGGTGCCGTCTCCGATCCGGCGTCCGTCGATCGACTCGACGAACGCGACCCCGCTTCCGGTGCCCACGATGAACACCTCCGCCGCGGTGAAGAGGTCGTAGGCGGTCATCACGCGCTGGACGACCCGCAATCCTGGGCCCGCGGCACCCTCGGCGACCAGCCGCAGGATCGTCTCCCGGGTGATCCCGGCGAGAATCCCGTTGGACGGGGGCGTCGCCAAGGTGTCGCCGTGGCGCGCGAAGATGTTCGCGACCGGAAGCTCCGCGACGTTGCCTTCGAGATCGAGCATGATCGCGTCGTCGGCTCCCGCCGCGATCGCCTCGAGTTTCGCGACAATGTGGTTGAGGTAATTGTTCGACTTCACTCGCGGCTCAAGACAGATCGGCGGGGTCCGTCGTGTGGAGGCGATCGCCAGCTTGACCCCGACGTCGGGGGGACGGGTCACCGCCGGGGCACCCTGCATCGAGATGACCAGCTTGGACTTGAGAGCCTTGCGGGGATCGGATACCGGATACCCTTCACCGCGGCTGATCACCACCCGCACGTAGCCGTCGGAAAGCTCGTTGCGCTTCGCCAGTTCGGTGATGAACGCGGTTATCTGCTCTTGGTCGTACGGGGGCGTGATCTGCAGGTACTGGCAGGACGCCCACAGCCGATCGAGGTGCGGGCGCAACGCGAACAGCCGCCCGCCGCGGCAAATGATCGTCTCGAACACTCCGTCGCCGTAGAGAAAACTGTGATCGAAGATCGAGACCGAGGCCGTGGCCGCGGGCACGAATTCACCGTCCACACAGGCGAAGCCACGTTTGTACTCCGCTACCGCTGCTTCGGGAACGTTTTCAGACATCGGATGGTCCTTCTTGTTCGGCTGGGAGGATCTTGTATTCGAACCAGAAGCGCGGTCCGGCGGCCGGTTCGGGTTCAGTGCGAGGCGGACCGCGACCGGTGTGCCGGCGTCGTCGGGTAGCCCACGGATGTGCGCGAACACCATCGCCCCGGCGCCGATATCGACCTGTCCGAGCACATAGGGACACAGCAGTCCCGTACGCGGCACCCATGCCGTGGCGAACGAGGTCAGCGTCCCGGTTGAGGGCAGGGTCACCTCGTCGACCCGGAAACCGGCCGAACTCGTGCATGCCGACACCGGCTACCACCTGCTGTGTCATAAGGGTCCGTCCTGTTCCGGATCGCCGGGACCGGATCGCACATTGGCGGTGATGAACCGTACGATCTCGTCGATCTTCGTCGCCGGATGGAAGATTTCATCGACGCCGAACTCGCGTAGCGGCTGGACGTCGACGTCGGGGATGACCCCGCCGACGAGCAGCAGGACGTCGTCCAGGCCGTGCTCCTTCATGAGCGCGCAGACGCGGCGCAGCAGCGGCACATGGGCACCGGACAGGATGCTTATCCCGATGACATCGCAATCCTCCTGCGACGCGGTCGCCACCACCTGTTCGGGCGTACGGCGCAAACCGGTGTAGATGACCTCCATGCCGGCGTCCACCAGCCCACGGGCCACCACCCGCGCGCCCACCTCATGTCCGTCGAGGCCGACCTTGGCCACCACGATGCGCACTGCCTGTCGCCCGCTCAGAACGTCTGGTCCGGTACCCATTCGCCGAACACCTCCCTGAGCACGTCTGAGATCTCGCCGATCGTCGCGTAGGCCCGCACGGCCTCCAGCACCGTCGCGACGGAGTTGTCGCCGCGCCGCACAGCGGCCTCCACATCACGCAGGGCGCCGGTCACCCGCCTGCCGTCTCGAACGCGCCGCAATTCGGCCAGGTCCGTGCGGCGCCGCTCCTCCGCGGCCTCGGACATCACCGAGGTGGGGCGCACCGCCCAGGAGTCGTCGTCGGCCACCGCGAGCCGGTCCACGCCGACCATCGGCCGGACTCCCGCCTCGTAGCGTTCCTGCCGACGGACCGCGCCGTCGCTGATGATCTCGCGGATGAAGCCCGAGTCGATGCACGCCCGCGCCCCACCCTCTGCCTCGACCGCGGCGAATCGCTCGCGGATGCCTGCCTCGAGTTCGCTGGTGAGCGATTCGAGGTAGTACGACCCCCCGAGCGGATCCGCGGTGAGACCGAGGCCGATCTCAAGGCCCATGATCTGCTGCATCCGGACCGCGATCTTCACTGCCTCGTCCGACGGCGTCTGTATCACTTCGTCGTACGAGGCCGTGTACAAGCTCTGTACTCCGGCCAGGTAATAGGCAAGCGACCCGAGCGTGATCCGGACGATGTTGTTCAACGGTTCCTGGCGAGTCTCCCGGCCGTGCCCGTACGCGGTGACCTCCAGCGCCATCGACTTCGGATCGAGCGCGCCGAAACGGTCGCGCAGCAATTCCGCCCATATCCGCCTGGTCGCCCGCACGTTGGCGATCGCGGCGAAGAAGTCCTCCCGCTCGTCGAGGAACAACTGGATCTGGGGGGCGAACGCGTCGATCGGAAGGCCGCGGTCGATCAGGGTCTGGATGTAACAGGTCGCGTTGCCGAGGGCGAACGCCGTGCCCCAGGTCGATCCCGCTCCCGCGGCGTTGAGGTGGTTGACGCACACGTCGAGCGGATAGAAGTGCGGCGCGTGCCGGGCGGACCACTCGACCACGTCGGCGGCCAGCCGTACCGCATCTTCGACCGGCAGGAACTGCGTTCCCCTGGCGACGTACTCCTTGAGCGGGTCGTTCTGCAGGTCGAGGACGAAGTCGTCGACCTGGCATCCCTGGCGTTCGGCGAGCGCGAGGAACAGCGCCAGCGCGATCGGCCCGATCGCGTTACCGAGCATGCCGACCCGGCGGAGCCGTGACACCGGCACGCCGTCGAAGACGCACTCCAGGTCGCGCAGCGACGCGATCGACACCCCCGAGCGTCCCACCTCGCCCGCGGACATGATGTGGTCCGGGTCATAGCCGATCTGCGCCGGCAGGTCGACAGCGAGCTGGACGATCTCCGCGCCCCAGTCGACCAGCTTGCGCACCCGGCGATTGGTGTCATCGGGGGTCCCCAGCCCGGTGTACACCTTCACGAGGGTCGGCGTGGTCCGCTGCCCGTCGGGATGGATGCCCCGGGTGAACGGGAATGCCCCAGGGGCCCCGATCCGCTCGTCGTCGACGTCGCGCCGGGACAGGTCGCCCCGGTCATACGCGGCCTGTACGGCCGGACCGGCGTCGAGCCGGAAGAACTCCTCATCGGCCGGCACACCCCAGGGCCGCAGCCGCGTCCCGGTCATCGGGTGTCCACCTCCCGGAGACCGGCGAGCAGATCCGGTGTGGAGACCTTGCCGTAGGCGTTGCGCGGCAGGCTCGCCCGGACCTCGACCCGGCGCGGTCTTTGGTAACCGAGCTCGGCTCTCGTGTAGGCGACGATCTCCTCGACGCTCACGTCCCGGCCGGGCCGCGGGCTCACGAAGGCGGCGACCTGCTGACCGAGCGTGTCGTGCGGCAGGCCGATGACGGCGGATTCCAGGATCGCCGGGTGCCGGTTGAGGACGTCCTCGACGACGCGGGGCGCGATGTTGAAGCCACCACTGATGATCATTTCGTCGGTGCGGCCGAGCAGGTAGAGGTAGCCGCGATCATCCAGCTCGGCCATGTCACGCGTGTGGACGTAGCCACCACGCAACACCTCTGCGGTCATTTCCGGCTGTTTCCAGTATCCGGCCATCAGATGCGGGCCGCGCACGATCACCTCACCGGGCTCACCCGGGGCGACGTCCCGGCCGTCCGCGTCGACCACCCGCACCTCCACGCCGCGCCAGGCACGTCCGGCGGACGACAGCAGCCGGCCGCCGGCGGCGTGGTCTCGCTCGTCGAGCACGGTGATGGACATCGGAGCTTCGGCCTGCCCGTACAACTGGGCGAAGATGGCTCCGAACGTGCCGATGAGCTCCTGGAGCTGCGTGGCCGGCATCGGCGAGGCACCGTAAATAATCTTTTGTAGCGCCGGCAGGTCGGACGCGGTGACGCCTGCCGAGAGCATCTGCAGCAGCATCGTCGGCACCACCTTGAGCGTCTGCGCGCCATGGCGTTCGGTGAGTTCGATACAGCCGACCGGATCGAACTTCTCCATGACGACGCAGGTCGCGCCGCTCATGAACCATGGCAGCAGGAAGAAGCCGCCACCGTGGCTGAGCGGCTGAGTGAGCACGATCTTGTCTCCGGCGCACACCGGCCCGAATTCCAGCAGCAGATTGTGCGCCACGGCGACATACGCCGAGGGGGTGAGTACGACGCCCTTCGGGCGGCCGGTCGTGCCCGAGGTGTAGAAGAGGCAGTACGGCGTGCCCGGCTCGGCGTCGCCGGGAGGCGGTGTGTCCGGGGCGGCGGCCAGCGCGGCGTCGTAGTCGGAGATCTCCTCGGCGGTCGTGTCCCCCTCGAGGCGCAGCACCGCCGGCACGTCGGCCGTACGGAGGATCTCCCCGGCCGCCGCGGCGAAGCGTTCCGCGTAGATCAACGCCTTCGCGCCGGCGTCGGTCACCACGTCCACCTGCTGACGCGCCGGGGCACGGGTGTTCAGCGAGACCCGGACATATCCAGCCAGCGCCAGGCCGATGTCGATTTCCAGATATTCGGGGCAGTTGTGCAGCAGGACCGCGACCCGGTCACCGGGCCGGCATCCTCGCGCGGCGAGCGCGTTGGCCAGCCGCTTGGCGCGTTCGTGCACGACCGTGAAGGTTCGTGCCGTCTCGCCGCACACCACGGCCACCCGGTCACCGTGCATGCGCACGGTCCGCTCTATGAGATGACGGTAGTACATCCTGCTCCCATCAAGCCCGGGTCTCGCCCGCCGCGTCCACGACGAGCAGTCCGTCGTCCAGCCGGTCCCCGGTGGCGAACCGGCTGAAGTGGAAGGGCCGGAGGCGCCGGTCCAGCACTCCGGTGTTCAAGTAGTCGGCGATCAGCCGCCCGGTCCCGACCGACACCATGTAGCCCTCTCCGCCCCACCCGCAGTCCAGGAAGAACCCCGGGCGTTCCTCCGCCTCACCCACCAGACCGGCCCCGTCGGGGGTCATGTCGATCAAGCCGGCCCACGTGCGCAGGATGTTCACGCCGCGTAGATCGGGAAACAGCCGGGCGATGACGGCGGCCGACTGGCGAAGGGCGGCATAGCTCGTCGTCAGTCTGGGGGTGCCCGTATGGCCGGTGGGCTCGGCGCCACCGACGAACTCCCCCCGGGAGGTCTGCATGATGTACGCCTGATCCTCGATCACCGAGACGATCGGGTCGAGAAAGGCGCGGTAAGGCTCGGTGACGAACATCTCCAGCGCCAGCTTGCGGGTTGGGAGCGCGACGCCGGCCATCTCGGCCACCTCGGCCGAGCCCGACCCCGCGCAGTTGACGACGAGGCCCGTGGCGATCGTCCCGCGATTGGTGACGATCCGGTTCACTCGCCCCCCGATCACCTGCATGCCGGTCACCGCCGTTTCCAGGTGTACGGCGACGCCGAGCCGGTCGGCCGCGTGCGCGTAGGCCCAGACGAGCGCATCGTGCCGCGAGACACCGGCAGTCGGGTCATGGATACCGCCGAGCATCCCCTGGGTGTTCAGCTGGGGGACCGCCTCGGCGAGTTCCCCGGGCGAGACGAACCGGGTGGGAATGCCGAGCGAGTTCTGCATCGTCACCGCGTCTTTGGCGACGGCGATCGAACGCTCGTCGCGGATGCACAGGTAGGAGCCGCGCTCGGTCAGCATGACGTTGTAGTCCAGCTCCACCGAGATCTGACTCCAGATCTGCCGGCAGTACCAGACCAGCTCCGCCCACGCCCGTTGCTGCCACGAGCTCCGGATGAGGGCGAGGTTGCGTCCGCTCGCGCCCGCGCCGAGATAGGAGCGCTCGAACACCGCGATGTTCTTCCGCCCGGATTTCGCCAGGTTGTAGGCGAGCGAGAGCCCGTGTACGCCGCCACCGACGATCGCGATCTCGCAGTCGCGCAGCGGTTGCGCGGTCGGGAGAATCCTACGAGGCATCCGAGCCTCCCAGCCCCGCCACCAGCCCCAGCCGGACCGGGTGCGCCGGCGGGCGCAGCGTCGGGCGACGCAGCGACTCCGGATCGACGCCCGTCTTGTGCGCAAGCCGTTCGAGAATCGTGTCCATGCACGACTTTCCCTGACAGGGCCCCATGAAGCCGGCCGTGTAGCGCTTGAACGTCTCGGCGTCGGTGAAGCCTTCCTCGATCGCGCGGTCGAGGTCGTGCTCGGTGATGTCCAGGCACAGGCAGAGCATGATCTTGTCAGCCATGACTTCCTCCCAGGACGTCGCCGCCGCGCAGGGCGGCCAGCGCGCCGGCGATCAGCTCCGTTCCTCCCGCGACGCGCGCCGCGGCCCACGCTCCCGCCACCGCGCCCTCGGCGAAGGCCGTGCCGGGATCCGTCGTCCCGGTCACCGCGCCGACCCCCTGCAACACCGGCAGCGGGGCGTGCTCCCATCCGGCGGGGTCGATACGGGTCGCGCGCTGTCCGTCCACCACCGCGTCGCCGCTGCTGGTCGCGCTGTAACGCAGTTCGTCGGCTCGCTGCCAGCCACCGCTCATCCCGACCACGTCGCACCTGATCGTTCGCCGGCCACCGGCGGTTTCCACCACCACGCCGGTGATCCGGCGCCTGCCGCGCACGCGGGTGACCCGCGCCCCGGTCAGCACTTCGATGTCCGGCGGCGGATCCGCGACCGGTCCAGGTCCGTCCGGGCGGCTGTCCACGATGGCCCGCACGCCGAGCCCGGCCCGATGGAGATCGCCGGCCAGGCGGTACGCGGTGTCGTTCTCCGTCACCAGCACGGCCTGGGCGCCGGTGAGCACCCGATCCTCCAGCACGAGCCGGTGCAGGCCACTGGTCAGCAGGACGCCCGGCCGATCGTTGCCGGCGAAGACCACGGCTCGCTCGTACGCGCCGGTCGCCAGCACGCTCGCGGCGGCGGTCACTTCGACGACCCGGTCGCCCCGGTCGACCAGGTACTGATCACCGAACCCGGCGACCACCGTCCCCGGCGCGATCACCGTCACGTTGGTGGCGGTGCGCACCAGGTCGATGGCCTGGCGCAACTCCGCGCTCGCGGCGCCGTCGGACACCGCGGGCGCGGCGGAGCCGCCGAGGCGGGCCCGCCGTCCGGCCAGAACCACGTGGAGCCCGGCCTTGGCCGCCGTGGCGGCGGCACCGAGGCCCGCGGGGCCGGCGCCGACCACGAGCAGATCGGCGCGAAGGCGCTCAGCCGCGGGGATTTCGAAGGAAGCCGGAATCTCGGTCTCGGCGGCCAGCTCGCGCAGCCGGCCCTCCCACAACCGCCAGGCCAGGTTCTGCCGCTTGAACCAGCGGTACTGGAAGCCCACGGGGAAGAACCGCCCGAAGGCGCCGATCGAGCGATAGACGTCGAAACGCCGGCCCGTGGCCCCCTCGGTCGCCACCAGCATGCCCGGCCGCGCGGGGACGAGGCAGGAGCGGACATGCGGCACACCGTCCACACGCACCAGACAGTTGGGGCAGTGACCGTGCGCGCAGTAGACACCGCGGGCGCGGCGGTACTTGGCGCTGCGGCTCAGTTCCACCTGGCCGCCGGCCAGCAACGCCCCGGCCACCGACTGCCCCGGCGCGGCCTCGATCTTCTTGCCGTTGAAGGAGAACTCGATCTGATCGCGCCCGCTCATCGCTCCGCCCTCCGCCGCGCGGCGCGCAGATCCCGCGTGGCGGCCGGGTCGACGACACCGGCGCTGTCAAGGACCACACCGTACGACGTCGCCGCCTTCCGCACACTCAGCAGACCGGCGACCACATCGGCGGAGACCCGCTCGACCTCCCGGTCGAACGGGTGACCGTATCCGCCGCCGCCGGACAGCCAGGTGGTGACGACATCGCCATGGCCGAGCTGGTAGGTGCCCTTCGAACCCAGCACAACAGGATCCGCGCCGTCGGCGTTGAGGACCGTCCGCCCGACGGCGCCGGCTTCGCCGCCCAGGATTCCGGGCGGCGCGAATCGCTGCCGGTCGGTGAGGTTCGAGAACGTCATGCTCTCGCCGAGTACCGTGACGTCCTTGCGAACGCCGTGGCCGCCGCGGTTGCGGCCGGCTCCCGCCGAGTCGGGGATCAGCTCCAGCCGCTCGACGCGCACCGGGTAGGAGTTCTCGTTGACCTCCACCGGAATGGCGTCGATGTTGAACGCGCTGGGGGCGGCCTCCATGCCGTCGGAGTCCGGCCGGCCGCCGAAACCCCCGATGATGATGTCGTAGTGCACGAAGCGGCGCCCGGTTCTCGGGTCGAAGCCGCCGAGATTGGGGTTGGCCCAGTGCGAACTGGGCGCGATGACCCGGTCGGGCAACACCTCGGAGAACGCCTGCATCAGTACGTCGACGAAGCGTTGCTGCATGATCGCTCGTGCCCCGGAGCCGGCCGGCGGCTGAGCGTTCACCACCGATCCGGGTTCGGCCACGAAGTTGATCGGCCGCAGGCAGCCGCCGTTCTGCGGTATGGTCCCACCGCTGGTGATGCATTTGACGGTGTAGTAGCAGAACGCGCGGACATACGTGAGCACCGCGTTGATCCCTGACCGGGTCTGCGGGCTCGACCCGGTGAAGTCGATGGTCACCGAACTCCCGTCCACGGTGACGGTGACCTCGATCCGCAGCGGCTCGGTCCCCGGACCGTAGTCGTCGAAATAGTCGACCGCGTGGTAGGTGCCGTCGGGCATCTCGCTGATCGCGGCCCGCATCGCCTCCTCCGACCGGTCGAGGATCTCCGCGCAGGCCTCGTCGTAGCGATCCATCCCGTACTTGCCGATCAAGTGCGCGAGCCGCTGCTCCACGATCCGGTTGCAGTTGCGCATCGCCATGAGGTCACCGAGCAGCTTGTCCGGAACCCGGACGTTCGCTTCGATGATGCGCAGGATCTCCTTGTTCGGCTGTCCCTCACTCCACACCCGGGTCGGCCACAGGCGCAACCCCTCCTGAAACTGATCGTTGATCCCCTCGACCTGCTGCGATCCGGGCGCGGCACCGCCGACGTCGATCATGTGCGTGCAGTTGACGGCGTAGCCGGCGATCGTGCCATCGACGAAACAGGGGCTGAGCATGAAGAAGTCAGGTAGATGCCCGGAGCCCATCCAGGGATCGTTCAAGATGAGACAGTCGCCGGGGCGCAGCTCCTCGGCGTCGTAGTACCGCAGGAAGTTCGTGACGGCGGATGGCATGGACCCGAGGTGCCCGGGGCTGAAGTCTCCCTGGACGATCATCCGTTCGTGCCGGTCGAACAGGCCGACCGAGAAGTCGCGGCCTTCGCGGACCGCCTCCGAGTACGCTGTCCGGCGCAGCACGGTACCGGCGTCATTGGTCAGTGCGACCATGCCGCGCCACATCACACCGAGCGTGAGCGGGTCCATGTCAGTCTCTTCCTGTTGTGGTGCCCGTGGTCAGGTCGCCCGCCGCGGGGTCGGAGTTTCTACCGATGCGGGCGAGTACGTTGCGGTGACCGTCGACGGTGGCCGTGTCACCGGGCAGCAGCAGAATCGCGCACTGGCCGTCCTCGATGACCGCGGGGCCTTCGACCTGTGTGCCGGTGGGCAGGTCATCTCGCCGGTGCACCGCGCATCGCACATAGCCGGACAGCTCGGGAAAGTACACGCGGCGGCTCTCGTCCCTGGCCCTGGCCCCGGTCGCGGCGTTGGGCGGAAGCTCGAAAGCGGCGGGTGCGGCGCTGCCGGCGACCGTGATGGACGTGATCTGTGCCTGCGCGTCCGGATAGCGATAGCCGTACATCGCGGCGTAGTCCGTGTCGAAGCGCTCCCGCAGGGCGCCGGCCAGTTCGCCGGCGGGGCAACGCGGAATCTCGACCTCGACGACGTGACCTTGGCCCGCGTACTGCATGTCCGCCCGGTACGTGATGGACCGTTCCGCCCCGGGGGTCACGTTGTCCAGAAGCTGGTTCACGGCGGCGTCCAGCTCGGCCAGTTCGGACCCCAGCCGGACCATCCCCGGCTCGTCCACAGGCGACACGAAGGTGCGGATCAGGTCCACCCGGGGCGCGGCCTGCAGGAGACCGACGGCGGAGGCGATGCCGGCCGCCGCAGGGAAGATCACCTCACCGATGCCGAGGTTGCGAGCCAGCCGCGCGGCGTGGGTCGGGCCCGCGCCGCCCAAGGCCACGAGCGTCAGATCCCGGGGGTCACGGCCCCGCTCGATCGACACGGCGCGGATGGCGTGCTCCATGTTCGCGGTGACCGCCTCGTGAACGCCCCACGCGGCTTCCCCCGCGTCGAGACCGAGCGGTGCTCCGACCTGGGCGGCGATCGCCTCGCGAGCACCATCGACGTCCAGGCTCATCCGGCCGCCGAGAAAGAAGTCCGGGTTCAGGTATCCGAGCACGACGTTGGCGTCGGTCACGGTCGGCCGTGTTCCGCCCCGCCCGTAGCAGATCGGGCCGGGCTCGGCGCCCGCGCTTTCCGGCCCTACCTCGATGATCCCCAGCCCGACCCGGGCGATGCTGCCGCCGCCGGCGCCGATCTCGATGAGGTCGACCGACGGGGTCACCACGGGGAGTCCGGTGCCCACGCGCATCAAGGTCTGATCCACATCGAAGACGCGTTCCATCTTCGGCTCGCCATCCTCGATGAGACATGCCTTGGCGGTGGTCCCGCCCATGTCGAAGGCGACGAGGTCACCGCGCCCGTGCGCCCGCCCGATCCACGCGGCCATCGACACCCCCGCCGCCGGGCCCGACTCAAGGGCCCGGATCGGCAGGTGGACGACCTCGGCCGGCGTCGTCAGGCCGCCGTTGCCCTGGTTGATGAAGACCTGGCCGGTGAAGCCGCGCTCGGCCAGCGCGCGCTCCAAGGAATCGAGATAGCGCCGGAACGCGGGCTGGATATAGGCGTTGACCACTGTCGTGCTGGTGCGCTCGTACTCGCCGGTGATCGGCGCCACCTCGTGCGAGAGCGACGTCGATGCCTCGGGGAGCAGTTCCGAGACGAGCTTGCCGACCCGCGTCTCGTGATCGTTGGCCGCGTAGGAATGCAGCAGGGAGACCGCGACCGCTTCGATGCCGGCGGCGCGCAGCTCCTCCAGCGAGCTTCGCAGATCGGTCTCGTCGAGCTCGCGGACGACGGTCCCGTCATAGGCCATGCGCTCGCGGACCGGCACCACATGATGTCGTGGAATGAGCGGTTCATGCTTGTCGAACCACAGGTCGTAGGTGCTGTATCGGGCCGGCCGCTGCATGATCAGCAGATCGCGGAACCCGTCCGTGACCAGCAGCGCCGTCACGGCGCCCTTGCGCTCGATCACGATGTTCGCCCCGATCGTCGTCCCGTGCACGACCTGGCCGACCTCGTCCATCGAGCCGCCGACCAGCCCGAGCAGGTCATCGATCCCCGCCAGGGCGCCGACCGACGGGTCCGTGTTCGTGGACAGCCGCTTCCAGACATGCAGTTCACCGGTCTGGCTGTCGTGCAGCGCGAAGTCGGTGAACGTGCCGCCGATGTCGAAG
Organism: Spongiactinospora rosea; assembly: GCF_003315795.1. GTDB lineage: Bacteria > Actinomycetota > Actinomycetes > Streptosporangiales > Streptosporangiaceae > Spongiactinospora > Spongiactinospora rosea. The sequence continues at coordinate 82,557 of NZ_QMEY01000030.1, read as the reverse complement.
CCGATGCGGTACCGCTTACGCGTGCCCGCCGATGCCTCATGGCTCTCCGGAGTCAACGATTGCCACCTTCCCCAGTCAGTTCCGCGATCAACCATCGTGCGGTGCTCTCGGGCGTACGGTGCCCGGCGGCGACCGCTTCGAGCGCCGCACGGCCTTCGTCGCCGCCGTGCAGCAGCCGCTCGATGCGTACCCGCAGCCCGTCCATCGCGAGGCGGACGATCTCGCGTTGGGCCGCGGTCTGCCGGCCCGCAGTTCGCCGGCCGTGCTCTCGGCTCCGATGCCCGGCGATGACATCGGCCAGCTCGGCGACCCCGTCGCCGGTCAGGGCGTTGGTCTTCACGATCGGCGCATTCCGCGCGCGGAACCTCGCCGTGCGCCTGAGCTCCCTGACCAGGTCGTCCGCCCGCGGGTGGTCGGCCTTGTTGACCACGAGGACGTCCGGGATCTCCATCAGTCCGGCTTTGATCGCCTGGAGCGTGTCGCCGGCGCCGGGCATGAGGACGACCACGGTGGTATCCGCCTGCCCGGCGATGTCCACCTCGGCCTGTCCGATCCCGACGGTCTCGATCAGCACGTGCGAGTAGCCGGCGGCATCGGCCAGCAGCGCCGCCGGGCGGACCGCCGCCGCCAGGCCGCCGAGGGAGCCGCGGCTGGCCAGTGAACGGATGAACACCGCCTCGTCGAGGAAGTGGTCGGCCAGGCGAATCCGGTCACCCAGCAGAGCGCCGCCGGTGAAAGGGGACGTGGGATCGACCGACAGCACGGCGACCCGGTCGTCACGTGTCCGAAGTTCACGCACGAGCGCGCCGACCAGCGTCGACTTGCCGACTCCTGGCGGGCCGGTGATGCCGGTGATCGCGGCCGTGCCGGCGTGCGCACTCGCCTGGACGACCAGCTTCTCTCCGGCCGGGCCTCCGCGCTCGACGAGGGAGATCGCGCGCGCCAGCGCGCGGGGTTCACCGGCGAGCAAAGTGCCCAGCAGCGTCATGGCTGCCGCGTCTCGTCGACGCCGTCGAGGAACGCGGCGACCCGGATCGGGTCGAAGGGCAACCCGCGCGGCTGATCCCCCAGGATGTCGCGAAGCGCGGCACCGATCGCGGCGGCCGGAATGATGACCGGTGCCTCGCCGATGCCCTTCGCGCCGTGCGGGCCGCTTGGTCCCGGATGCCCCGCGACGAAAACGGTTTCGATCTGCCGGGGAATGTCGGCGATGGTGGGCAGCCGGTAGTCGACGAGGTCGGCATTGCGGACGGTACCGTCCGCGCCGACGTCGAGCACCTCGCTCAGCGCGTAACCCAGACCCTGCACGACCCCTCCCTCCACCTGCCCACGGGCACCGTCGGGATTGAGCACCGTCCCGATCTCGTGCACTGCCAGGTAACGCAGCACCTCGATACGGCCGGTCTCCGGATCGAGCTCGATCTCGGCGGCATGGCAGTGAAAGGTGGCCTCGTTGAACGCGTCGAAGCGCATGCCGTCGAGGATCGAGCCCTCCAGCGGGATGGGCGCACCGCGGAACCGCCCGGTGCCGACGACCGGGCCGGTCCGGTTGATCGCGCCCACCACCAGGTCGGCGAGTGCCACCGACGCCTGTGGCAGGCCGCGGACGCTGACCCGCCCATCGGCGAGCACAAGATCCTCTGGTGCGGCTTCGAGCTGCTCGGCCGCCTCATCGCGCAACTGCCCGGCGACCTCCTCCGCCGCCATGAGCGCCGCGTTGCCGACGCCGAAGAGGGTGCGGCTGCCCTTCGAGCCGGAGTCGTAGGGGCCCACATCGGTGCTGCCCGAGCGTACGGTGACCCGTTCGAGAGGCAGGCCGAGTGCGTCCGCGACGAGGGCGGCGACTCCGACGACGACGGCACCGGTGCCGATCTCCGTTCCTCCTGTGGTCACGGTCGCGGTGCCGTCCTCGTTCATGCTCACCGTCGCGCCGGCGGGGGCGCCCGAGGTCAGCCACCACGCGCACGCGAGGCCGTAGCCACGGCGGCGTCCGCGGCCGGCGGCCGGCTCGTCGCGGCGCCACTCCTCCAGCCGCCGCGCGGCGAGCTCCAGGCACTCGCCCATGGTGACGTCGGGCAGCAGCTCTCCGGACGGTCCGCGATCGCCGGAACGCAGCAGGTTGCGCCGTCGGATCTCCATCGGGCTGAGCCCGGCGGCGGCGGCGATCTCGTTCATGTGCGTCTCGACGGCGTATACCATCTGCGGCCCGGAAGGGCCGCGAAAGGACCCGGTGGGGCAGGTGTTCGTGGCCACCGGAACGGCCGCCAGGTCGATCGCGTCCACCCGGTAGGGCCCGGTGCCCATGAGCGCGGCGATCGAGGCGATCATCGGGGTGTCGAAGGCATAGGCGCCGGAGTCGAGATAGACCACCGCGCGGCGCGCGAGGATCCGGCCCGAACGGTCGACGGCGCTGGTCAGCTCCACGATCGAGTTCTCCCGCGGATTGCCGGCCCGCATGTCCTCCGCGCGGGAGCAGACCACCCGCACCGGCCGGCCGGTGGCCAGGCATGTCACCGCCGCCAGGGGGGCGAGTCCGAGATGGAGTTTTCCGCCGAATCCGCCGCCGAGCGCCGGCACCCGTACGGAGATCTTCGACATCGGCAGATCCAGCAGCGCCGCGAGTCCCTGACGGACCACGAAGGGCGCCTGCGAGGCGGTGGTCACCGCGATCCCGCCCGCGCCGTCCGGTTCGGCGAGGGTGGCCCGCGGCTCGATATAGCCCTGGTGCACGCGATGCGACTCGATGCGGGTGGTCACCACGAAAGGCGCGTCCGGCATGCACGCGTCCACGTCGCCCCGGCGGATCCGCGCCGCCTCTCGGCGGTTCGGCTGCCCCTCGTGTACCGGCCAAGCGTCCTCGCGCAGCGCGTCGGCCATCGTCACCGAGGCCGGCAGCGGGTCGAGGCGCAACTCGACCAGCTCCGCCGCCTGGTTCGCCGCCGCCTTGCTCTCGGCCGCGATCAGTGCGATCGGCTCGCCCGCGAACCGTACGACGTCACGGGCCAGCACGGGCTGATCACGTATCACCGTTCCCCACCGCCGGTCCGGGAGGTCCGCGGCGGTCAGGATCCGCACCACTCCGGGGACGTCCGCCGCCCGAGCGGTATCGACGCCCAGAATGCGCGCCGACGCGAGCGGCGATCGCACCACCGCGCAGTGCAGCAGGCCATCGGGCTGGAAGTCCTCGGTATAGCGGGCGGTTCCATCGGCTTTGGCGGCCGAATCGGGGCGGTGCAGCGCCGAACCCAGCAGTGTCATGCCGGCTCCCCCTGGTCCGCGACCCGTCGCGCCGCGGCTTCCACGGCCCCCACGATCGACAGGTAACCCGTGCAACGGCACAGGTTGCCGCTCAACGCGGTCTCGATGTCGGCGCGGTCAGGCGTGGGATTCGATCTGACCAGGCTGGTCGCCATGACGAGCACACCCGGCGTGCAGATTCCGCACTGTACTGCGCCCGCCGCGACGAGCTCTTCGGCGAGTATCCGCCCAACGTCGTCCTGCGACACCCGCTCCACGGTTTCGACCTCGCGCGCGACGCACTCGACCGCGTAGACGAGACAGGAGTTGACCGGCCGGCCGTCCAGCAACACGGTGCACGCGCCGCAGTCACCGGTGCCGCATCCGAGCTTGGTTCCGGTCAACCGGAGGTCCTCGCGCAGCACATCGATCAGCAAACGCTCGTCGAACCGGCCGACCTGACGGTCCTCTCCGTTGCAGCGGAACCGGGTCATGCCATCGAACTCTCCGACGCCAGGCAACACGCCCCCCGTCCCTTCTGCGACAGCATTCGCCGCAGCAGATCAAACAGTCTATAGACTATAATCTTGGACATTAGGCGTCGCTCCGAACCAAAGTCAATGGGTGGGAGCGACCCGGAGCCGCCGGCTACTGCGCGTCGTCGAGCGGGAAGCCCTTCGTGAAGGCGTCGAGCGTGCGACTGAGATCTTCTTTGAGCACGGCCTCGCAGGTGGAACCGTCACCCGCGCGAACGGCTTCGAGCAGCGACCGGTGGTTCGCCAGGGTGTCTTCCATGCTGACCTTGGGCATCCGATACGCGACCCGGGCATATCGCTCCGTCGCGACCCGAAGGTTCATGATGCGGCGAACGAGCGACTCGCGGTTGGTCGCGCGGTAGTGCAGCTGGTGGAATTGGTGATCGGCCTCATAGAAGCGGTCGAAGTCGGCCGCCCTGGCCGCGTGCTCCATCTCGGTCAGCAGCTCCGCCATTTGCTCGACGCCTTCGCGGGCGATGCGCTCGGCCCCGAGTCGTGCCGCGAACCCCTCGATCCCGATCCGCATGAGATAGAGCTCTTCGTACTCCTCGACGGTCAACGGGGAGACCTGGGCGCCGCGGAACGCGTCGTTTTGAATGAGGCCCTCGCTCGTCAGAAGCTGGATCGCCTCTCTGGCGGGCGTCTGGCTCACTCCGAGCCGCTCGGCCACCTCCTGCGGAGTCAGCTTGGTGCCGGGCGGCAGTCGCCCGCTCACGATCCCGCGCCGCAGTTCCTCCGCGACCACGTCGCGAGCGGTGAGCCGACGGCGCCGCACTGACTCCCGCGGCGTGAACTCGGGCAAACTCATGCTCTCCCCAAGGTGGGCTTGCTTGCCGGATGTGAACCTTGCATGCTTAGCTCTATATTTTACAGACTATGGCAGGAGGGTGATGATCACCACCCCGCGCCCGCCCGGACCGACCTTAGCCATTTCCTTGCCGTTGACGTGTCGCTGGGCGATGAGGAGCGCCCCGTCCACGGCACTGTGCGCGCCTACTTCGCCAAGCGGGTGATCCCTCGCGTCGGCGGTCGGTTCGCTGGAGCGACCGTTTCCCGCGGACCTCGCGGCCGCCGGGCTCACCATCGATCTGCGTGATCCGCCGGCGGAGCTCGGAGGAACAGAAGAACACCAGGCCACGCCGGACCCGCGAGCCTGCGTCTCGGCCGCATTCGACCACGGCGCTGACCGTGCTCGGTACGGCGGGCCGATCGCATCCTTTCCGCTCGCCCAACAGGAACTCGCCGCCATGGCACTCGAAGTCAGCCGCGCCACCCCCCTCGCTCACCACCCCGGACGGATGAAGGAGTCCTGCCGGCCACGCCCCGGCAACATCGGCTTGGGCGAACCCGCCGACGCGAGGCCGTCCCAAGGGGCTATGGGGGCACGGCCGACATCCACGCGCTCGTCGTCGACGCGAAACCCGCGGGCGTCGACGCGTTCCGCCGAACCGCCTTCCCGATAGCGATCTCGCCTGGGCACGGGCAGTCGGCGAGACCTCTCGCCATTGACTATGGAATATAAAAAGTATTATACATCGATCGACAGAACTATCCCCGGAGGTGGGGAAGATGCTGGGGAAAGCGGGCAAGGAGCGACCCAAGGAAGATCCTGCCGATCGTGCCGAGCAGGGCTTGGTCGTCAGCGAGATCGAGGTCGGCTACCACCGGGGCCCAGCCATTCTGCGCGACCTGTCGCTCACGGTGGGAGCAGGCGAGATCTTCGCGGTGGTCGGTCGCAACGGGGCGGGCAAGACCACGTTGCTGCGCGCGCTGTCGGGCCTGTTGCCCTGCAGGCGAGGGAGTGTGCGTTTGAAGGGGCGGGATTTCACCGGCCTGTCCGCCGAACGAGTCGCCCGCAGTGGAATCGCCCATGTTCCGGCTGGACGACGGGTGATACCCGGAATGACGGCGCTGGACAACTTGAAACTCGGCGGATATCAGCATTCCCGTACCGCCCTGGCGTCGGCGTTGGACGACGTTCTTGCCATGCTGCCCGCCCTCGCGACCTGGGGCGCGCGTCGGGCGGGAACCCTCAGCGGCGGTGAACAGCAACTGCTCGCGATAGGCCGGGCGCTCATGTCACGGCCGGTGGCGCTGCTGTTGGACGAGCCGTTGACGGGGTTGTCACCCGCCTATCAGCAGGACGTACTCGAGGAAATGACCAAGATCGCGAAAGGTGGCACCGCGATTCTTCTCGTCGAGCAGAACGTCCGCAAGAGCCTGCGCACGGCGGATCGAGGAATGGTTCTCGACGAGGGGCGAGGAGTGATGACCGGAGCCGCCGCCGAACTGCTGGCCGCGGATCGACTTCGGGACGGCTATCTCGGTGTGGGCGACACCCGGAGGGCGTGACGCCGGCGGGGATGGTCATGACGACCCGCCGGCGCGGCGACGACCAACGATGTGGGGTTCGGTGATGGCCGCCGGCCCGAGGCTCAGAAAATCGGAAGTGAAAGATGAGAACCACGCACGGCCATGACCCAGCCCGCAGGGTCACGACGCTGATAGCCGGAGGTGCTGTCACCGCCCTCGCCCTGACCGGGTGCGGCAGCGGCACCGAGGCGGCGGAAGACGCTCCGATCACGGTGGGAATAGCGGCGCCTTACTCCGGTGACGCGGCCTATTATGGCGAATGGCTTGACGACGCATGGGAGCTCGCTTTCGGTGAGCTCGGCCGCGAAGCCGGCGGCAGACCGATCGCGCTCGCCAAGTCCGATGCCAAATGCGAGCCGTCCGCCGCGGTCGCCGCCACCCGCACGGTCCTCGCCAAAAACCCCATCGCTGTGATCACCGTCTGTTCCGGTGACACCCGAGCGGCGATACCGCTCACCCAAGCCAAGAAAGTGTCGATTGTGTCCGGAAGCTTCGATCCGTCGCTGACCGCGGAGGGCAACAAGTACATCTTCCGCGTGCAAACTCACGACGGGCTGACCAATAAGATCTACGCAAAGTGGATTCATGATAAGTCGGACAAGAAGGGCAAGGTCGGTGTCATCACCGACACGACCCCTTACGGGCTGGCCAACAACAAGACGATCACAGCCGGCTTCGCCGACCTCGGCGTCACCCCGGCGGTGAATTCGACCTATGAGTACGCCGCCACCGACTACGCCGGGCAGTTGCTCGCGCTGAAACGCGCCGGTGTCGGTCTAGCCTACATGGAGGGCTACGACCTACAGGCCGCACGCCTGGCCAAACAGGCCTATCAGCTCGGCCTGGACGCCAAGCTCTACTTCCCGACGACCGCCTCCAGCGACACCTTCCTGAAGACCGTCGGCCCCGAGCTCGCGAACAAGATCACCTACTCGACTCCGTTCCTCCCCGAATGGTCGGACGCGGCACGAGGCTTCAGCAAGAAATGGGAGGACCGCTTCGGCTACCCGCCGAACGCGGACTGCGCATCCTTCTACACCATGGCCGTCACCATGTTGAGCACCTTGCGCAGCAACCCCGGGGCAGGACGATCCGCGGAGGCGTTCAACGCCGCCTACCGGAAGGCCAAGATCCCCGACCTGCCGATGGGCGACTTCGCCTTCGACGAGAACGGCGACCCGGTCAACCCGCTCGTCCTCACCGGGACCTGGGAGAACGGAAAGCGCAAGCTCGTCGACGTCCTGCTTCCCGAAGACGCCGAATGATCGCGGTCTCGTTGCGGCGGCATGACATCCGGGCAGGTCGATGATGGCGATCTTCGGACAGACGATCATCAGTGCGGTCGCGGCGGGTGCGATCTACGCTCTCATCGCGGTGGGCTTCTCACTGATCTACCAGACGACGAAACTGGTCAACTTCGCGCACGGCAGCATCGCGATCCTGGCACCGTACGTGTCCTACAGCCTCCTGAAGCTCGGCCTGGTCATGCCCGCCGCGGTGCTCGGCGGTGTGCTCGCCGCGGCGGCGTTCGCCTTTGTGATGGACCGGGTGGTCCTTGCGCCGCTCCGTACCCGCCACATCAGTGTGCCGATCTTGGCCACGGTCGCCGTCGCGATCGTCATCGAGGCCGTGATCAGCCTTGTCTGGGGAAGCCAGCCACTCTACCTCGAAAGCCTCGCCTCCGACGAGCCCTGGCGGATCTCCGGCCTGTCGATCACACCGAACCAGGTCGTCATCGTCGGGATCACCGGGGCGGTCGTGCTGCCGTTGCTGTGGGTCATCGCCACGACCAAGGTGGGAAGGGCGATGCGCGGCTGCGCACAGGACCCCGAAGTGGTCACCCTGTTCGGGGTCAGCCCAGCTCGGATGTACCTGTTGTCGTTCGTGCTCGGCGGAGTCCTGGCCGGTCTCGCCGGCGTGCTGATCGCACCGGTCACCGGGCTCAAGCCCACAGGCGGTCTGGAACTCAGCACCATCGGTTTCAGCGCCGCCGTTCTCGGTGGCCTCGGCAGTCTGCCCGGCGCGCTCGTCGGCGGCTTCCTGATCGCGCTGCTCGTCAACATGACCCAGGTCTACCTCAGCGCCGGGTACGGTCTCGGCGTCGCCTACCTCGTCATGGCCCTCGTGCTGTTGGTTCGAGTACGAGGACTGTTCGGCGATGACATCGAGGCGGTGCGGCAGGTATGAGCTCGATTACTCGATCGGCCGCCTACCGCGGCTGGCGGCGGCGGGCCCAGGGGCTACAGCCGGTGCGCGGCCCGCTGGGCTTCGCGGTGACAGCGGTCGTCTTCATGGTCGCGTTGAGCGGCGCGCCTGACACCACCCTGATGACCATCTCGCTCGCCTGCGTCTATGCGATCGCGGCACTCGGCCTCACCGTGGTGTTCGGACTCGCCGGCATGCTGTCGCTGGCGCAGGCCGCGATCATGGCCGTGGGCGGTTACACCGTCGCGCTGATCGCCGTGGACGCGATCGGCCTCCTGCCCGCACTGCTGCTGGCCGTTGTGGCAGGCGCGGCCATCTCAGGGCTTAGCGGTGTCGTAGGCGCGCGGACCAAGTCACACTACTTCGCGCTGGCGACACTCGCCTTGGCCGAGGGCGTGCGGCTGGTGCTCGTCAACGAAAGTTCGATCACTGGTGGTTCGAACGGTCACCCCGTCGCCCTGGTCTCGCTGTTCGGCCTCCAGTTGGCCGACCCGCAGTACTTCATCCTCCTGGCGGTTCCGCTGGTCGCCGGGTGCGCGTACCTGGTGCACTGCCTGCGGAAATCCAGATTCGGCCTTTCGCTCAAGGCGGCGGCGGCGGACGAGTACCTGGCCAAGGCCGCGGGCGTCGCCATCGACAGGAGCCGGACTCTGGCCACGATCGTCTCCGGGGGCCTCGCCGGTCTCGCCGGTGCGCTGCTGGCCATTTTGAACGGGTATGTGGGCCCGCAGGATTTCGGCCTCGGCGCGGCGGTCCTGCTGCTGTTGATCGTGGTGTTCGGCGGGGCGTCGTCGAGCATGGGAACAGTGGTCGCGGCGGTGGTGCTCACCTATGCCTCGCGCGGCATGCTCGATCTCGCCGAGGCGAGCGGCCTGGTGTACGGACTGGCCACGTTGCTGTTGCTGTTGCTGCTGCCCGGTGGCGTGGCGGGCGTCGGGAAAGCCGTGGTCGGCAGGCTGGGCGGCCGAATTCGTCGCGCTCGTACCAGGCAGGAGGAGGCGTAGTGCTGGAAATCACGCGACTCAATGTTCGTTTCGGCGGTGCCCACGTGCTCCGAGACGTCTCCGTCGCGGTCACCCACGGCCAGATCCACGGGCTGATCGGACCGAACGGATCCGGCAAGACCACGCTGCTGAACGCGATCAGTGGATTCGTCGACTGCACGGGAACGATCACACTGGACGGCAGGCGGTTGAACGGGCTGGCCGCCCACCGAAGGGTGGGCAAAGGACTCGGACGCACCTTCCAAAATCCAAAGGCCCCCGACGACATGACCGTCGCCGATCTGCTCAGGCTGGGCGAGCATCAGACCAGGACCCTACAGTGGCACACGGTGGCGTTCCGGCCCTGGAAGGCCGCGCATCAGCGGCACATGTTCGCCAAGCGTTGTGAACAGGCACTGACTTCGCTCGGCCTCAGCCCCGATCTGCTCGAGCGAGAACTCGGTACGATCGCGAGCGGCGACCTGAAGATGATCGACATCGCCCGGGCGCTGATGGTGCGCCCTCGCCTGCTCGTCCTGGATGAGCCGACATCTGGTATGAACGACCACGAGATCGAGCTCCTGCGCACCCGGCTGGAGTGGCTGCGCGAATCCGGGCTGTCGGTGCTGATCGTCGAGCACAACGTGCGGGTCGTAACGGACATCTGTGACCGCATAACCGTGCTCAGCGGCGGTGGAATCCTCGCAGAAGGGTCGCCGCGGGAAGTCTTCCAGCGGCCTGATGTCATCGACGCGTACCTCGGCGAGGACGAGGGGAAATCACCGGAGTCACCCCCGGCGTCGCTTGAGGATACCAGATAGGAAGATCACATCCTGCCGCTGAACCTTTTTCAACCGGTCGTTCGGCCCAGGTCAAAGGGCGCTCTTCGATTGTGGTAGCGGTGCCGGACCCGATCGACCAGGCGCCGGCTACCGAGGTGGGCCATGGGGCGCAAGGACAACGGCTCCGGCGCGAGTGTGTCAACGGACACGGCCAACCTGTTCCGGGAGATCCCCAGCCGCTTGCACGCCTCGACTGTGCCCACACCGGACTCCAGCAGGCGCCAGTACTCGGCTTCGAGTCCCAGCCCGCGCTTCTTGCCCCGCCTCGCCATCAACACATCCCTATTTGATCAAGGAATGTTCCGACAAGTGTTAGAACCCAAGGGCCTGTAGGGGGTCAGTTTTCAGGAAGCGGCGACACCTGGGTCAGGTGTGAGCTGTGGCGTCGTCCTCCGCGACCTTCAGCCGCCGTGGCCGCGCCGTACGCCCCTGCCGTTCCAGGTCGTGACGGCCGTGGCCGACTGGCCCCCACGTGCCGTGCTCGGCGGTCGGTGCTACGGCCCTGGCGGACGGGGCAAAGGGTCAGATCAGCCGGGCGAGGGCGGACTCGGAGGGGCTTCCCGGCGTCGCCTGGTAGACGATGATCACCTGGTGCTCGGCGCCGCCGACGGTGAGGGCCTGCCGCCGCAGGGCGAGTTCCCCGACGACCGGATGGACGAACCGTTTGAGCTCGTCGCGGGCGGGGCGCGCGTCGTGCAGCGCCCACAGGCGGCGGAAGTCCTCGTCGGCCTCCAACTCGGCCACGAGCCGCGCGGTCCTGGGATCGCGCGGGTCGGACTCGGCACGCAGGGCCGCGGCCGTCTGCGCGGCGATCTGCTGCCAGTCGGGGAACAGCCGGTGGGCCTCGGGACGGAGGAACACCTCCCGCGCCAGGTTGTGCCCGGGCTCGTACATCGGGGCGAGCGCGCGGGCCCACTTGTTGGCGCCCAGCACGTCGAACCGCCGGTTGCGCGTGTACGCCGGAGTGCCCGCCCACATGTCGAGCAGCCGATGCACGTCCGCGCCGACCTCGGTCTCCGGCGGCCGTACGGGGTCGGGGGCGGCGAGGGCCAGCAGGTACGCCGAGGCGTCGGCGTCCAGTTCCAGCGCCCGCGCGAGGGCCCGCAGCACCTGCGGTGACGGGTGCCGGTCGATGCCCTGCTCCAGCCGGGTCAGGTACGGCTCGCTGATGCCGGCCAAGCCGGCCAGCTCGTCTCTGCGCAGCCCCGCCACCCGGCGCCGGCCGACGGCGGGCGGGTTCGCCCGCGACGGCGGAACCCGTCCCCGCCTGGCCTTCAGGAATTCCCCCAAGGCGTTGTCGCTCGCCATATCCGAAGGGTAACCCCGCCGGGGTGCTGGCTGGACGCCGGTGGACCGCGCAGGGTGGAGGCATGAAGACCTGGTTCATCACCGGCGCGTCCCGCGGCTTCGGCCGCATCTGGGCCGAAGCCGCCCTCGCCCGCGGCGACCGCGTCGCCGCCACGGCACGCCGCCCCGAAGCCCTGCTGCCCCTCGTCGAGGCGTACGGGGACAGCGTCCTGCCGCTCCACCTCGACGTCACCGACCGGGCCGCCGCCACCGCCGCGGTAGGGCGGGCCGCCGACGCCTTCGGCCACCTCGACGTGGTCGTGAACAACGCGGGCTACGGCCTGTTCGGGATGGTCGAAGAGGTCACGGAAGAGCAGGCCCGTGCCCAGCTCGACACCAACCTGCTCGGCCCGCTCTGGGTGACCCAGGCCGCGCTGCCGCTGATGCGCGCCCGAGGCGGCGGGCACATCGTGCAGGTGTCCAGCCTCGGCGGCCTGGCCGCCTTCCCTACCCTCGGGCTGTACAACGCCTCCAAGTGGGCGCTGGAGGGGATGAGCGAAGCGCTCGCCCAGGAGGTCGGCCCGCTCGGCATCCGCGTCACGATCGTCGAACCCGGCCCGTACGGCACCGACTGGTCCGGCGCGTCCGCGGTCCACACCGAACCCCTCCCCGCCTACGAACCGATCCGCCGCGCCCGCCAGGCCGGCGCGACCGCCCGCGCACCACAGGACCCCCGGGCCACCGCCGACGTCATCCTCGAACTGATCGACGCCGACGATCCGCCCCTGCGGCTCTTCCTCGGCACCTACCCCTATCCCGTCGTCGAAGCCGCCTACCGGCAGCGGCTCGACACCTGGAACGCGTGGCGACCACTGGCCGCCAAGGCATGAGCCGGTGATCCGGCACGACACAGGAGGTCGCGTGTCCCGCGTCCGGCACCAGGCACGCGGGGCGACCCGAGCGCGTGCGCGGTGCGGGTGTTGGCGAAGGCCACCTGGTCCAGCGGCGGAGTGCTGTTGAGGCCGTACCTGACGCCGAGGAGGCTGTGCGGGCCGGGCACATCGGACCAGAACGCGGCCTCCTGCTCCGGCGTGGCCGTCCACCGCTGGACCGGCCGGAACCGCTCCTCCTCGGCCTCGGGCAGCCCCAGGTAGAGGTGCGGTCCGTACGGGATGCGGATGCGCTCGTCGTACACCTGCTGCAACGACTGCCCGGCCACCCGCCGGATCACCTCGTTCACCATGGCGTACGCGACGAACCCGCTCCAGCGGCGGCTCGTGCTGGGCGGCCCACTCGGGCAGGTGGCCGGGATGGCCGACGGTGACCGACCCGCGCCGGAACCCTTTCTCACGCGTCGAGGTGACTACCGTCCACCGCCACGCGACACCCAGTCGATGCGATGCAACCCCGTCCCACCGTTGCAGCTCGTCGCGCACACCAACGTCGGTCCACCGCTTCGACCGCCGCCGGTACATCATCCCGAGCGAAACTCCGGTCTCTGCGGCAGAGTTCGGCCGGCCAATGCCGATAGGCGGCACGAAGAAGTTGCCCTGCGGCAGGCCGATGCCCGGTGCGCGCTTGACAAACGATAAATAGGCATCGATTATCGATATATGTCTCGGACCCTCGCCTCCCTCCTGCAGCTGTGCTTCGGCTTCGCGGTGATCGTCGGCCTCTACGCGCAGATCGTCATCATCCCAACCGTCGCCGCCGACGAGGTCGCCGCTTTCCCGCCGTACGCGCCGCTGGAGACGCCCCTGGTGACAGCCGCGATCATCTTCATCGCTTGCGTCCAGGTCGGGCTCGTCGCGCTGATCTTCCTGCTCGGGCGGGCGGGTGCCGGCACCCTGTTCGCCGGTCCCACGTTGACCTGGGTCAACGTCGGCGTCGGGGTCGCAGCTGCAGCCACCGTGGTCACCCTCGGCCTCTTTCTGTTCGTGACGTTCGCCGACATCCCCTCCCCGACCGACGGCATGGAGACTCTCGGCCTTTGGCTCGGCTCGGCCGGCGGCGTCGCGGCGGGCGTGGTGTTGCTCCTCCTCACCCTTGTCGGCCGGCACCTGCTGGTGCAGGCCATCGCGCTGCGCACCGAACTCGACGAGGTGATCTGATGAGCATCATCGTCGACATCGACGTCCAGCTGGCCCGACGCAAGATGTCCGTCGGCGAGTTCGTCACCGCGGTGAACATCTCCGCCGCGAACATCTCCGTCCTGAAGAATGGCCGTGGGAAGGCAATCCGCTTCAGCACCCTGGACGCCATCTGCAAAGCCCTCGACTGCCAGCCCGGCGACATCCTTCGCTATGTCCCGGACGAGGACGTCAACCGGCAATAACTGGAAAGCGCGACAGCGGCGGGGCCTACGGCGCCGGTCGCGACGCCTCCACCCGGCAGCGTGGCCGTCACCGACTCGGTTTAGCGCGACGTTCCTTTTGCCGCCAAAGGGTCTGAGGTCTCCGCTCAACGCGTCCGGGAAACACAGACCCCCTCCCTTCAGGCCCCTCAAAACCCTTCATCTCTCGCACCTGGAGCGCGCGGTGACCGAGCTGACCGGCGCCGACCAGAGGGAGGCGAGAGAGGTCATCGAGCTGATCCGGCTCGAACGCGCCGGGGCACATCCGCGCGATCGACTGATGCGCCTTCTCCGCATCGATCAGCTCGTATTTGGCGAGCGTCATCGATGATCGGCTGCGAAGAAGGCGTCTTGTTCGAACTCGGGTGAGAACTGCCTGCGACGCCTCGTCACGTCCCTACCTCCTCCAGACTTCTGTCAGCTCATGTTGCCGACTGTCCGGAAGGCTCGCTGAGTCTCGCCGGCGGTGGCGTAGCCGCCGCGCCGGAAGCGTTCGCGTCGTCCGCTGAGCCCGTCGACTTGGACAGCGACGTACCATCTGCCGTGTTAGTCGGCGGCGGCGGGGAGCTTGTCCCGCGCCGCCATGTACCCGGTGGTAAGCGTCATCTTCGTGGTGTCCGGCCTTCGCGGCGAGCGCGGACACCTGCGCGGCGTGGCCCATGACCTGGTGCCACGCGGCGGCGGCGCTCTTGAGTTCAGGCCATTGCCATTTTGATCGGTCATGTCCAGTCCCGGTCGCGAAGCGAGGGGCCGCCATGCGCGTTCCACCATGCGAAGAGCTCCGCCTCCCACCGTCAGTGGAGCGTCGCGCTCCAGGGCCTTCCTCTAACCGGCGGGTCGCCTGCACATCCATCCGCTCGTCCGTAACCGGCACGGATATCTCCAGGTTGTAGACGTACACGGGGGAGGCGCAAATGTTGAAGAACTACACCTGCCATGCCGGTACCTGGACAGGTCCGGCGTGATCCTTCACAGCGATGGCGCAGCAGGGCGATGTCCGCAAGGCATAACTCCAGGTCATTGGCTATCTGTCCGTTTCTTCACTTCTTGCCGGTCGGCCTTTACCCGATGCCGGACCCTCGTTCGAGTAATGACAGATTTAATGATTTAGCTATACGATCGCCGTTCGTGGCCGGAGTCGACCTTTCAAGAACCCGATTAGCCGACGACCTGTTCTTCGCCGTGCATGACAACGTGTCCGGCCGGATGAGGCTTCATGCCCGCCTGACCGGCTTGGGGTTGGCCGCTGCCATCCTGGGAGAGCTGATGCTCGCCGGGCGGACGACCTTGGCATCGGCGGCGGGGCGGACACGGCTCGTCGTTCTCGACGCGACGCCGCCCGCCGACGCGCTCACCAGGACCGCCCTGAACCACATCATCGCGGAACCTTCGCATCGATTCCGTACCTGGCTGCAGTTCCTCGCCCGTACGGCGGCCACCGACGTGGCGGCCCGGATGACCGCCGACGGGCTGCTGCGCCCGTCTGCGGTCAGACGGCTGTCGCGGAGGCAGGCACCGGTCAACGCGAGCACCGCGGCGCTGTCCAGGGGACGCGTCAACCTGGCGATCGACCGCGATGAGCCGCTCAACGTTCAGGACAGTGTCCTGCTGGGGCTGCTCGTCGCGACCGGAGGCAGCCGGTTGGTCCTGTGGGAGCAGAACCGGAGATACGTCTCTGATGCGATCGCCGCCCTCCCGGCGCCGCTTCAGGAACTGATCGCGCAGACCGAGGCGGCCGTAGGCAACTCCACCATCAGCCCCCGATGAACCCGCCCCCCTCATCAGGAGGATGCCAATGTCAGTGACAGAACGAAGGGCCGGCGCCGTTTCCGCCGCGCTCGCCGAGGACCGCCTCGGTGTCCCATCGGTGATGTTCTTCGTCATCTCGGCGGCGGCGCCGCTGACCGTCATCGGCGGCTCGGTGACCGCCGCCTACGCCGCGACCGGCGTGACGGGCGTGCCGCTCGCCTACCTCCTGATCGGGGGCATCCTGGGTCTGTTCGCCGTCGGCTACGTGACGATGGCCCGTTACGTCGTCAACGCCGGGGCGTTCTACGCGTACACCGCGAGAGGACTCGGCAGGCCGGTGGGGGTGGCGACCGCGTGGGTCGCGTTGCTGGCCTACAACCCGCTCCAGGTGGGTCTCTACGGCATGATCGGTGCGGCAGCCCAGCCGCTGATCGACGACTGGTTCGGATTCGCTCCGCCCTGGTGGGTCATCGGACTGGTCGCCTGGGCGCTGACCGGGGTGCTCGGCCTCATGCGGGTCGACGTGAACGGGAAGGTCCTGGCGGTCCTGCTGCTGACGGAGATAGCCGTCATCGTCGTGTTCGACATCGCGGACCTGATCAACCCGGCGGCCTCGGGCTACAGCCTGGACGTCTTCGCCCCGTCCAGCCTTTTCGTCCCCGGGGTCGGTGCGGTGGTCGCGATCTGCATGGCGTCCTTCGCGGGCTTCGAGGCGTCGGTGGTGTTCTCCGAGGAGACCAAGGACCCGAGGCGCACGGTGCCGATCGCGACCTATGTCGCACTCGCCGTCATCTCCGGCCTCTACGCCGTTTCGTCCTGGGCGATGACCGTGCCGATCGGCTCGGACAAGATCGCCGAGACCTCTCGCCAGCAGAGTTCGGCCCTGTTGTTCAACCTGGCCGGGCAGCATCTGGGCGCGACCCTCGCCACCATCGGCTCCCTCCTCTTCGTGACGAGCCTCCTTGCCGCGCTGATCGCCTTCCACAACACGATCTCCCGGTACATCTTCGCCCTCGGCAGGGAGAGGGTTCTGCCCGAGGCCTTCGGCCGCACTTCCCCCCGGACCGGTGCGCCGATCAACGGCTCGCTGACGCAGAGTGTCATCGCGCTGGCCACGATCGTCATATACGCGGTCCTCGGCCTGGATCCGGTCGTCCAGCTGTTCTTCACCGTTGGGTCGTTCGGCGGCCTGGGCCTGCTCATACTGCTCGCGGCCACCTCCATCTCCGTGCTGGTCTTCTTCGCCACGAACCACCACGAGGAGAACGCCTGGCGGGCCAGGATCGCCCCGGGCGTCTCCTCGGTCCTGCTGATCGTGGTCATCGCGCTCGTCATAGCCAACTTCGACGTCGTGCTCGGGGTGGCGCCCGACTCCCCTCTGCGCTGGATCATGCCCTTCGTCTACGTCGTCGCCGTGGGGCTCGGCGTCATATGGGGACTCGCCCTGCGGGCCAACCGGCCCCAGGTGTACGCGAACATCGGGAGGGGCGCCCAGTCTGCCGTGGGAGGGACCGAATGACAGAGATCATTCGCGTTCAGAACGGTCCCGGAGTCGCCGAGACCATCGGCGCGATCATCGCCACCTCCTTCCACGAGCAGGAGATCTCGGCCTGGTCGATCCCACCGGACGACGACCGCCGCCGCGTGATGCCCCCCTTGTTCTCCATGGCCGCCGAGAACGCTCTCGTCCACGGCGAGGTCCACGCGACGGCCGACATGTCCGCCGTGGCCGTGTGGTTCCCCAAGGGGGCCGAGCCGCTTCCCGAGATCCCCGACCGGGACGCCCGGGTGGAGGCGTTCGCCGGTCCCCACGCGGAGCGCATCAGGCGGATGGAGGAGGAGATGGACAAGCGCCACCCACAGGACCCGCACCACTACCTGGCGTTCCTCGCGGTGCTCCCTGGGCACCAGGGGCGGAGGACGGGGACCCGGCTGCTCGCGGAGTACCACCGCAAGCTCGACGAAGCGGGCATACCCGCATATTTGGAGGCCAGCAGCACCCGCAGCCGCAGGCTCTACCTGCGCCACGGCTATCAGGACCTCGGCGACCCGATCTTCATGCCCGACGGCCCGCCGATGTTCCCGATGTGGCGCCCCTCCAGATCGACCGCTTCGGCGCCCCCGACGTCCTGACCATCGCCGAGCCGCCGCGTCGAGGCCGGCGAACCTGACCGGCGACGACCGTGAGTTCTCCGATTCAACACCTGAGCGGAGTCTGCGGGTCACGGCTCTCCGGGTGTTCGCGGAACGAGCAGGCCGAGGTTGAAAGCCTCGGTGACGGCGGCGGCGCGGTCGTTCACGCCGAGCTTGGTGTAGATGTTCAGCAGGTGGGACTTGACGGTGGCCTCCGTGATGAACAGGCGGACGGCCGCCTCGCGGTTGGTGTTCCCGGCCGCCACGAGTTCGAGGACCTCCAGCTCGCGGGGGCTGAGCGGCTGCGGCGCGGGTGCCCGCATCCGGTTCATCAGCCGGGCCGCCACCGAGGGGGACAGCACGCTCTCGCCCCTGGCCGCGGCCCGCGCGCCACGCAGCAGGTCCGCCCGGGGGGAGTCCTTGAGCAGGTAGCCGGTCGCGCCCGCCTCGATCGCCGGCAGGACGTCGGTGTCGGAATCGTAGGTCGTCAGCACCAGTACGCGCGCGGTGACGCCGAGCCGGGTCAACTCGTTGATCGCGGCCAGCCCGTCCATGCGCGGCATGCGCAGGTCCATCAGGATCACGTCGGGCCGCAGTTCCTGGGCCAGCCGTACCACGTCAGCGCCGTCAGAGGCCGCACCCAGTACCTCGAATCCGGGCGCGGAAGCGAACATGCCGCTCAGCCCATCTCTGACAACAGGGTGGTCGTCGGCGATCAGCAGCCGGACAGGGGTGCCGGTCATGCGCCGCTCCCGGTCAGCGGACAGGGGACGCAGGCCGAGATGCCGGTGCCGGCGCCGGGCTCGGACTCGACGCGCAGGCTGCCGGTCAGCTCTTCCACGCGCTGCCGCATGATCGTCAGGCCGAACCCGCCGGCCTCAAGGCACGCCGGGTCGAAGCCCTTGCCGTCGTCGCGTACGTCCAGTGCCACTTCGTTCTCCAGGTAGGACAGCGTCACCCCGGCTCTGGTCGCGTGCGCGTGTTTGGCCACGTTGGCCAGCGCCTCTTGTGCCGTGCGCAGCAGCGCGAACTCGACCTCCGGTGTCAGCGGGCGCGCCGTGCCGGTCGTCGTGACCTGGGCGGTGACCCCGTGCAGCTTCGACCACCGGTCGGTGACGTCGGCGAGTACGTCGCTCAGGCGCGCGGTCTGCAGCGGTTCGGGCCGCAGTGCGTCGACGGAGCGCCGTGCCTCGGCCAGGCTTTCCCTGGCCAGGTTCTTGACGGCGTTGAAGGGCCGCCGCCACGGCGCCGGGACCTCGTGCATCTGCTCCGCCGCCTGCAACTGCGCGATGATCCCGGTGAGCCCCTGCGCCAGGGTGTCATGGATCTCGCGGGCCATCCGCTGGCGCTCGTCGAGTACGCCCGCCTCCCTGGCCTGGGCGAGCAATTGGGCATGCAGGCCGGCGTTCTCGGCGAGCGACGCCTCCAGCAGCCGGTTCGTCCGGCTCAGCTCTTCGAGGGTCTGCTCGCGCCGCTCCTCCTCCCGCTCGGCGAGCCGCAGGACCCAGGCGCAGCCGCACATCATGGCGATGTTGAAGGCGACGATGATCCCGTACATCGCCAGGCCGAGCGCGTCCGTTTTGGGGATGCCGGATGCCTGCGCCGTACCGGCCAGGACCGCCGCGGTGGCCACGCCCAGCAGCCGCCACGGCCAGTGCAGGACTGTGAAGGAGTAGATGTAGGCGGCGGGGGTGAAGAGTCCGCAAGCCGGGTGACGGGCCACCAGGACCGCGGTGATCACGAGCAGTCCCGCGACGAACACCGCCATGATCCGTGGCCGGTCCCACCAGCCGGGACGCAGGGTGAACATGCCGAGCATCCACGCGGCCGCCAGCCCGCACAGGCCGAGGTCGATGAGCAGGGCGCCGCCCGACCGGTTCTCCACGATCATCAGGATCGTGACGAGGAGCGCCAGCAGTGCGTACGGCACCACGCTGACCAGAAGGAACGGCGGCTGTTGCGAGATCTTTCTGCTCAAGATTCCCTCTCCCCGCCAGATTCTATTCCCGGCGCCTATTCCCAGCGGAACCAGCGGACCGCGACGAACGCGCACACCGTCGCATAGGCCGCCAGGGTCAGCATCGGTGCGGCGGACGGAAAGTGACCCAGGTACGCGTCCTGGAACGCCCCCATGCCCGCGCCGAGCGGGGTGTGGTGGGCGATGTTCGCCAGCAGCGGCGGCATCTGCGAGATCGGCACCCAGAGCCCGGCGAAGAACATCATCGGGAAGAACAACACCGTGCCGATCGCCGTGGCCGGGCCACGCCCGGGCGCGAGCGCGGTGATCAGCAGGCCGATCGCGAGCAGCGCGGCCGCCGCGAGCAGCCAGGCGAGGGCGAAACCGAGAAGGTGCTTCGGCAGGTCGACGCCGAAGCCGAACCCGGCCACCGCGAGGAACAGGACCATCGCGATGACCGCGATGGCGAAGTGGGCCACGAGCTGGGCGGCGAGCACGCGGGCCGGGCCGACCGGCGTGGTCCGCATGCGCCGCAGCACGCCGTTCTCCCGGTATCCCGCGAGCGTGGTCGGCAGGGAGGTCGTGGCCAGGATGGCCAGATTGAACAGGATCAGAACAGGGACGTACAGGTCGAAGTACGTCAGGCCGCCGCCCTCCACGGGCTCCCGCAGATCGGGGACGCCACCGAGGACGATCAACAGGACCAGCGGGAAGCCGATGCCCCACAGGGGGGCGACCTTGTCCCGGACGCACAACGTGCTCTCGGCTTTGACGAGCCGCCACGTCGCGGAAGCTGGCCCGGCGGTGACGGTGGCTGCGGCGGTGGCCGCGGTGGTGCGCAGGGCTGACATGGGTATGCGGTCCTTTCTCTGCGATGTGCTACCGGGGGCCGGGTTCGAGGCGCTTGCCGGTCAGCTGGACGAACGCGTCCTCCAGGCTTGTCTGCTCGACGCGCAGCCGTTCGGCAACGATCTGGTTGCGGGCCAGCACGGTGGTGACGGCGTTGAGCACGTTGTCGTTGCCGCTGACGATGACCAGATCGCCCTGGCGAGTGACGCTGGAGACGTCGGGCAGGCTCGTCAGCAGGCGGTCGTCCATCGGCCTGGACGGGCGGAACCGGATCCGCTGCTCGATGCGCGCCCGCTCGGTCAGACCGGCCGGGGTGTCCACCATGAGGACGCGGCCGGCGTCGATCAGCGCGAGCCGGTCGCACAGCCGCTCGGCCTCCTCCATGAAGTGGGTGACCAGCACGATCGTCACCCCGCGAGAGCGCACGTCCTCGATCAGGCCCCAGGTGTCGCGCCGGGCCTGCGGGTCGAGACCGGTGGTGAGCTCGTCGAGGATCGCCACCCGGGGGCCGCCGATGAGCGCCAGCGCGATCGACAGCCGTTGTTTCTGGCCGCCGGACAGCTTGGCGTACCTGGTCTTGGCCTTGTCCGCCAGGCCGAGGACGTCCAGCAGCGCGCGCCAGTCGGCGGGCTCGGGGTAGAAGGAGCTGTAAAGCTCCAGGGCCTCGGCGACCTGTAGCCGCTCGGGGAGGTGACCGGCCTGCAACTGGACGCCGAGCCGCCGGGTCAGCTCGGCGCGATCTCGGAGGGGGTCGAGCCCGAGTATCCTGATCTCGCCGCGATCCGGCACGCGGAGGCCCTCGATGCACTCCACGGTCGTCGTCTTGCCGGCGCCGTTCGGGCCGAGGATGCCAAAGATCTCACCCTCCTGAACGGTGAGCGAGACATCCTCGACCGCGACCTTGTCCGCATAGCGCTTGTGGAGGTCGCGTACCTCGATCACTGGTGGCATGCCTGTCCTTCCGGCGATGTGCTGTGGCTCCTCAGCCTGCTATGACCAGCGCATTTCCGGCATCGACCAGTGGTCGGGGCCTGGCGGTCCACCGATCGGTGGACCGCCGTCCGCCGGCCGACGGACTCCCATGAGGTGGGCGAGACCGGGGGGAGGCTCAGACCGCGATGGGCGCTGTCATCTTCGACTCTCCCCATGCATCTGGAACGATCGTTACGAATGGGGTAGCGTGATGTACATGTCGCGAGGGCGGGAGTTCGACGGCGAGCGGGTGCTGGAGGCCGCGATGGAGGCCTTCTGGGCTCGCGGGTACGCCTCGACTTCGGCGCAGGACCTCGTGGACTGCACCGGTTTGGGGCGGAGCAGCCTCTACAACGCCTTCGCCGGCAAGCATCAGCTCTATGAGTTGGCGCTACGCCGGTACCTGGAGCGCAACACCGAGTCCGACATCGCCCTGCTGGAGGAGCCGGGGCCGGTGAAGGAGCGGATCAGGGAGTTGATGCTCGGGGTGGTCGACGCCGAACTCGGCGATCCGGGACGGCGCGGTTGCCTGGCGGTGAACGCCGCGATCGAGCTGGCCGGTAAGGACGAGGCGGTCACCGCCACGGTCAGGCGCATCTTCGCCCGCGTTGAGGAGGCGCTGACGGTGGCCTTGGAGCGAGGCCAGCGGGAGGGCGAGGTCACTCGTGAGCGCAGTGCGAGTGCGCTGGCGCGGTTCGTCCTGAACGCCATCTATGGACTGCGCGTGATCGGCAAGACCGCGACGGATCGGCGGCACCTGGTGGAGGTGGTGGAGGCGACAGTGGCCGCTTTGTGAGGGCGGGGCCGCACAGAGATTTTTTTTACCCGTCATTTGAAACGATCGTTACAGATGGAGGTCTGCCATGTCCCTACGGGGAAAGACGCTGCTGGTGACCGGAGCGAGCCAGGGAATCGGGCTCGCCGTCGCCAAGGAAGCGGCCGCTCAGGGAGCCCGGGTGGTCGGAGTCTCCCGCACGATCAGCGAAGACCTCAAAGCCGTCGGAGCCCATGCCGTCGCGGTGGATCTGGCGACCGCCGATGGTCCTGGCCAGGCGGTGCGCCAGGCCGTCGGCCTGCTCGGCGGGATCGACATCCTGATCAACAATGTGGGCGCGTTCGACGCGCGACTGGGAGGGTTCGGCGAGATCACTGACGCTCAATGGCAGCACACGTTCGAGGTCAACTTCTTCTCCGCGGTCCGCGCGATCCGCGCGGCTCTGCCGTCCCTGCTGGAACGCCAGGGGGCGATCGTGAACGTCTCCTCCATTCGCGGGCGCTTCCCGCAGCCCGCCACGGTCGACTACGGGGCGTCCAAGGCGGCGCTGACCAACCTGGGCAAGGCTCTGGCCGAGGAACTCGGGCCGCGCGGGGTGCGGGTCAACACCGTCTCACCCGGCCCGACCCGTACCCCTGCCTGGGAGGGCGAGCACGGCATCGGAGCGGTGCTCGCCGCAGCCGGTGGCAGCACCGTGCCTGAGTTTCTGGCCGGATTCCCGGCCAGGGCGGGCTTCAACACCGGGCGGCTCACCGAGCCCGACGAGGTCGCCGCCCTCGTACTGTTCCTGGCCTCAGGACAGGCCCGCAACATCAACGGTGGCGACTACATCATCGACGGCGGCCAGTCCAAGACCGCCTGACAGACCGAGCCGGGAACCGAAACGCCGGGGCGGATGTCGCTTCGGGCCACACCCGCCCCGGGTTATGGGAAGTCCGGTGGCCTGGCGAACGGCTCACGGGCTGGGGCCTGCCTGGCGGCGCCACGTCACGCAGGTTCACCGCGTCGAGCCCGTGATGGTCGATGATCGTCGGCAGCGCCTCCGCGATCTGGGGCCGTCGTACCTCATGGCGGCCTCCAGGCCGCGCGTACGACCGCCTTCACCCGCCACGGCCACAGCGTATCGGTACAAATGACTTGATTTGCCCATCGCCCTATATCATTCTTATGCGTATGTATTGATTTGCCAGGGGGTTGGGGGATGCGACGGCATGGTGATCGCTGGTGTGATCCAGACGCCGGCCGGGAGAGCGCGGAAGAATTGTCGATATTGTCCGACTGATCCCCAGCCGCTGAAACGGCGGGCATCTTGACCATGGGAGAAGGCTTGCCCCAGCAGGTGGAACCAAGGGGCGGGGAGGGCTCGGGAGCCTGGTTCGGGATCCTGGGTTCGTTGGCGGTGGTCATAGGGGGGCGGCAGGTCTCCATCACCGCGACCAAGCAACGCATCGTGCTGACCACCCTCCTGCTGCACGTCAACCAGTACGTCTCCGGTGAACGCCTGATCGAGCACATCTGGCCGGATGAGATGCCGCGCGACGCGCAGGCGGCACTCCGCACGCATATCGCACGGCTGAGGCAGGTGCTCGGCGATGACCAGGGCGGTGCGGGGCTGATCCGCACCCGGGACCACGGATACCTGATCGAACTCGGCGGCGCCGATATCGACGTGGTCCAGTTCCGTGATCTCGTCGGCCGCGCAGGACTGGCGGCGGATGCGGACACCGAGATCAGCCTGCTCCACCAGGCGCTGGCCCTGTGGCGTGGACCCGCCCTGGCCGACGTTCCGTCGGAGCCGCTGCGCCGTGTCCACGCTGACGGCCTGGACGAAGAACGGATGCGGGCGCTGGAACGCTGGCTCGAACTCGGTCTTCTTGCCGGCAGGCACGAACAGCTGGTCGGGGAGCTGAAGACCGCGTCGGCGTCACATCCGTTGCGCGAACGCCTGTGGGGCCAGTTGATGCTGGCGTTGTACCGGTGCGGCCGCCAAGCCGAAGCGCTCCAGGCCTATCGCACGATCGGGAGCCTGCTACGCGAGGAACTAGGCGTGGACCCGGGGGATGAGCTGCGCCACCTGCACCAGTCCATCCTCCATGCCGATCCCGCCCTGCTCCTGCCGGCGTACGCTCCCTCCTCCGCCGGCGAACCGCTCAGCGTCTCGATGCCGGGGGCCGAAGTCCCGGCGGCAGAACCTTCTCCAGCCGCCCTTGCCGGGCCGCCTCACCCGGCCGAACTGCCTGCCGACACCGCCGGCTTCACCGGACGCGTATCGGAGGTGGAGCGTCTGAGGCGAACATTGACCTCCCACGGTCAAGCTCCAGTGATCACGATCAGTGGAGTGGGAGGTGTCGGCAAGTCCACCCTCGCCACCCACGTCGCCCACCGCGTTTCCAGTCATTTCCCCGACGGGCAGCTCTATGTCAACCTGCACGGCGCCACGCCTGATGTGAAGCCGCTCGACCCGCACGAAGCACTCGCTCGCTTCCTGCGCTCTCTTGGAGTCGCCGACTCGGCCATCCCCCCAGAGGTGGACGAGGCCGCCGCACGATTTCGCTCCTTGATCGATGGCAAGCGGATGATCGTCGTGCTGGACAACGCTCGCGATATCGCTCAGATTCGTCCGTTGCTCCCCGGCAGTGGATCCAGCGCTGTGCTGATCACCAGCCGTCGAATGCTGGCCTCACTTGACGGCTCCAGCCACGAACAGCTCGACGTTCTATCAGAGGCTGAGGCGAGGACGCTGCTGGGCAACTTGATCGGCGCTGTTCGCGTCCAGGCGGAAAGCCGCGCCGCCGCACGGGTGATCGAGCTGTGCGAAGGGTTTCCCTTGGCGATTCGCATCGCCGCCGCCCGCCTTGTCTCGCGACCGGAGTGGCCCATTCGGCCTTTCGCCGACCGGCTCGCCCTCGAACATCATCGTCTGGCCGAGCTGCAGATCGATGATCGGGCGGTGCGCGCCACCTTCCAGGTCAGCTATCAGGATCTGCTGGAAGGCGCCGATGGCATCGGCGCAGCCCGGATGTTCCGGTTGCTCAGTTTATTGGAAGGGCCCGATGTAGGGGTCAGGGCGGCCGCTGCCGCCGGCGGCATCTCCACGGATGCGGCCCAGCGACTCCTCGACCGTCTGGCCGACGTGCACCTGATCAACACCAACGTCGTCGACCGCTACAGCATGCACGACCTGCTGCGGTTGTTCGCTCGCGAACGAGCGCAGCAGGAGGAGAGCGATCAAGCGCGGGAGCAGGCCGTACGGCGCGTCCTCCACAGCTATTTGAGCACCGCTCGAAGCGCTACCGACCTCACCCCCTCGGCCGGCTGGCGCACCGAGCTCGCTCCTCAGTCGCTGACCTATCCAGGGGAAGCCCTCACCAGCAGCGACGAGGTCACCACCTGGATCAACGGCGAGATCCGGAACCTGGTCGCCGCCGTCGCCCAGGCGACCCGCTTGGACGACGACGGCCCGGCACTCGCGGTCGCCCTCGCCGCCGCCCTTGACACCCCGTTGGATCGCCGTGGCCGCTGGCGGGACGAGCTGGCCGTCGCTGAGCGAGCGGCGGAGGCAGCCCACCGCTCCGGCGATCCTCTGCATCAGGGAATCTCGTATACCGACCTGGGGTGGACCAAGGTACGGGTGGGCAGGCTGGCTGAGGGAATCGCGGATCTCAGCCAAGCCGTGGAGGCCTATGACCGGATAGGTGCTCTGGAGCGTCAGCCGGGACCGCTGTCCGGCCTGGCGGTCGCCTATCGCCAGCTCGGCGACTTCGAGCAGGCCATCAGGTATCACTCCGATCTACTGGTGCTCAATCGGCAGTTGGGGAGCCGGTTCAACGAGGCCGCCACCCTGACCAACCTGGGATTGGTCTACCAGAGCGTCGGCCGCTACGACGAGGCCATCGAGGCGCACACTCGTTCTGCGGCGATTCTGGAGGAGATCGGAGAGCGTGAAGCCAGGGTGGATCCGCTGGGGAAGCTCGCCGAATCCCACCGGCAGGCGGGTGACCCGCAACGATCGATCGTCTGCTTCGAGCAGGTTCTCGCCGTCGATGAGGCCGAGGGGCACACCGGTACCTACTGGCAGGCCGAGCACCTGTGGGGCCTCGGTCGTGCGCTGAACGACCTGGACGAACAGGAGGAGGCGCAGGACTGCTGGCGCCGGGCCGCCGCCATCCTGCACACCCTCCGGCTCATCACGACCGACGAGTTCAACGAGATCCAAGCCTGGCCCGGACCGCACCCACCGAAAGTCATCGCGTTGAACCTGTGAGGCGACTACCGCCGGCAGGAGGAGAGGAAGTCGACCAGGTGCGCGTTGACCTCGACGGGTCGCTCCTGCTGGATCCAGTGCCCGCAGCCGGGCAGCACGATGGGGTCACGCAGGTTCGGCACATACTCGCGCATGGCTTCGGCATCCATGAAGCGCGTGGCGGTGTCCTTCTCGCCGGTGACGAACAACACCGGCTGGCGTACGGGCGTGACGCCCAGCGCGGGCAACTCCTCCCAGTCACGGTCGACGTTGCGGTAGCGGTTGAGTGCCCCGGTGAAGCCGGTGCGGCGGAATTCCTCCACGTAGTAGGCCAGGTCCGTTTCGGTCAACCAGGACGGCAGGCCATCAGGCTCGGGGATCGAATCGAGCAGCCGGGAGTCGGTCGGCAGTCCCGTCAGCAGCCTGACCGCCAGCCCGTCGGGCGCCTCCCCGGACAGGGCGTAGGAGACGAGCCGCATCGAGAGTTCGATGTCGGCCTCCAGTTCGGCTTCAGCGAGGCCGGGGGTCTGGAAGTACAGCAGCCAGTTGAAGTTATCGCCTGCCCAACGGCGCAGATCTTGGGTCAGCGGGGTGGGTGTTCGCCGGTGGTACGGCACGCTCAGCGCGGCCACGGCCGGGAACCGTTCCGGGAGCAGTTGGGCGCATGCCCAGGCGATTTGGGCGCCCCAGTCATGCCCGACCAGCACAGCGACCGGCTCGTTGAGCGCGTCCAGTAGACCGGCGACGTCGGCCACCATCGCGCGCATGCTGTACGCCTCGACGTCGGCTGGAATGCTCGTACGGCCGTAACCGCGCAGGTCGGGCGCGACGGCGTGAAAACCGGCCGCGGCCAGCGCAGGTAACTGGTGGCGCCACGAGTACCACAGTTCGGGGAAACCGTGCAGCAGGACAACCGGCGGACCGTCTCCGGCTTCGGCGAAATGAACGTCGATGCCGTTGGCCTTCAGCGTGCGATGTCTCATGGCCTCGATGTTGTCGCAGGCACTTGTGGCCGCGCGTCGTACCGCAGGCGAATCCTGAGGTGCGCCCAGCGGAGTAGTCTCACAGCCGTGTCCGCAGTCGGCGAGAATGGTGTCGGAGGTGCCGGACAGGGACAGGTCGGGGGCGAACGGCGTTCAGGTCAGCGTCACCTCACCTCACCGAACGAGGCTCGGCCTCCAAGCCGTCGGGGTGGGCGGCTGGACCCGCAGCGCTCGGTCCACCGGTCGCGTAGTGGTAGGACGCCGCGACCACGGTCTTGGCGATCTCCAGTTCGTTGTCGGTCCGGGGACCGTAAAGCATCACCACGTTGATCGTGGGGGAGTACAGCGGGTGCCGCTCTCCCCAGCCTTTGGCGATGAGTTCGCGCTGGTCGTCCTGTGACAGGGCCAGATGCAGGCTCCCGTCAGGGTGCACGTGAACGAACTCGGCGTTCAGTCGTGGTGGCAGCAGGACCGTCCCGGACGGTGCGAGCAGGCCGTCGAGGAAGAAGGCGAGCGACCCCGGTTCGGAGATCTCACTCGGGCGGATCACGGCCCCGTGCAGGTGGCCGGTCATCCACAGCTTGAGCCGCTCGCGCAGTCCGTCGGGACTGTTCTGGCTGAGCTGGACGTGTGGGACCGAGGGGCCGGTCCGGGGCCGCGCACCGGTACGGGCGGGCAGGCTGAGCACGGTCATGCTATCGGGTCTCCTTCTCGCTGGATCCTCCAACGGAAGGAAGCTAACATCCTGGATATACTAGGTTCCTAGAAGATAGTCACTCTCCATTATGACCATGGAGGCCATGTGGCGTCCCGACCTGTCGAGGCCACCGCCGCGTGCCCCATCAGCCCTGTGGTGGATCTGGTGTTCAGCCGCTGGTCGACACCGATCCTGTGGGTGCTGAAAGAGCACGGGCGGCAGCGGTTCGGGGAGATCCAGCGTTTGCTGCCCGCCATCACCCCGAAAGTGCTCACCCAGCGCCTCCGGCAACTGGAGCGAGACGGGCTCATCACCCGCGACTACTACGCGGAGATCCCGCCCCGGGTGGAGTACGAGATCAGCGACCTCGGACGCACCCTGAGCCCGGTCTTCGCCACCCTCATCGCATGGTCCGACGCGCATCTCGCCGGCGTGGAAGTCGCCCGCAACGCC
Source organism: Spongiactinospora rosea (assembly GCF_003315795.1). Taxonomy (GTDB): domain Bacteria; phylum Actinomycetota; class Actinomycetes; order Streptosporangiales; family Streptosporangiaceae; genus Spongiactinospora; species Spongiactinospora rosea. Next base: position 53,930 of record NZ_QMEY01000030.1, on the reverse strand, counting down.
TACGACATGGCCGGACGCCCCGCCCCCTGAGGAAGAATCGCCCCTCGTCACAAAGGGACGGTCAAGTGGGGTGTCGGTAGGAGTCGTGCGGTCCGGGGCACGCGATTGAGTCTGCCCGATTCAGCGGCGCCCCGATCGGCCTGCCCGTCGGCGGCCTGCGCACCGGCCCGATCCGGCCATGGCAGAGTGCGGCAGCGGACCGGGGGCCATCGCGGGTGCCTCACGGATGTCGCCGCTGCTGTGGCACCTGTACGGCCGTGCGGAAGCACGACCGCAGTCGATCTGCACGTCCAGGGTACGCACCGACGCCTGCGCCGACGGTGCTGCGACGCCCCCAATAGGGGCGCCCCCGGCAGGCCGACGACAGGTGGGCGACAGATCGCTCCGCCACAGTTATGAGCCGCCCGGGTTCGCCTGGGCCCTGTCCGCGAATTCAGAGGGGAACCCATGAGGAAGCTTGTCACGCTCACGCTGGGAATAGCCGCCGCCTTCTCGCCCGTACCCCTCGCGGCCGCCCCGGCGTCCGCGGCTGTGGTCCACGTCGCGGCGGCCGACAAGCTGATGCCCGGCCAATGGCTGAAGGCAGGCCAGACCCGCCGCTCGGCCAACGGCGCATACCTGCTGGCCATGCAGTCCGACGGCAACCTGGTCATGTATGACCGCGCCAAGAAGGCCCTCTGGTCCAGCGGCACTGGCAAGCAGCCGGGCGCGAGCGCCGTCATGCAAAAGGACGGCAACCTTGTCGTCTACAGCACCGGCAAGCGGCCGCTGTGGTCCTCGGGAACCGGCGACACGCCTGGCGCCTTTCTCGCCGTCCAGGGGGACGGCAATCTGGTGATCTACGCCAAGAGCGGCGAGGCGGTGTGGGAACGCAAGGCGTCGTTCGCGAGGCTGACGGCCGACCGGGAACTGCGCCCCGGTGACTATCTGCGCTCGGCCCAGCGCCGCTACAGGCTGGTCATGCAGGAGGACGGCAACCTCGTCCTGCAATCCGGCGGCGCCGCGCTGTGGAGCAGCAAGACCGGCGGGAATGCCGGGGCTTTCGCCGTGATGCAGAACGACGGCAACTTCGTCGTCTACTCCAGCGGCGAGAAGCCGCTGTGGGGCACCAGGACCGCCGGGAACCCAGGCGCGTTCCTCCAGGTCCAGGATGACGGCAACATGGTCGTCTACACTGCGGGCGGCGACCCCCTCTGGTCGTCCAGGTGAAATCACGGGCCCTGCGGAATTCGTGTTCGCTCGCTCCCTGAGCGCCGGCCCCTTGGGGAGGCCGAAATCGAGCCTCGTGATCAAGCGACCCACAGCGAGGTAGCGGCCATCACCGGTGTGCATGGAATGCGGGTACCACGGCGGGAAACGGCCGCATTCCGCTGGTGGCCGCCGGCAGCCCTGCTGGGCGTCCGACCTGTTCGCCGGTCCAGCCGGTTGAGGTCGCACGCCGCCGGCCTGTGCGATGCCCTGACACACGCGGCTGAACTGAAGGGGACTGTATGGCTTCGGCGCCGACCAAAGCGGGGCGGCGAGAATGGCTGGGACTGGCAATTCTCGGGCTCCCGACATTGCTGATCTCGATGGACTTGACGGTGCTCCACCTGGCGCTGCCTGCGATGTCCGCGGACTTGAAGCCGACCAACACGGAGTTGCTGTGGATCGTCGACGTCTACGGGTTCATGGTCGCGGGTCTGCTCATCACCATGGGCGCGATCGGTGACCGGATCGGACGGCGCAAACTGTTGTCGATCGGGGCGGTCGGGTTCGGTGCCGCGTCGGTTGCCGCCGCCATCGCCACCAGCCCGGTCATGTTGATCGGCGCCCGGGCCTTGCTCGGTATCGCCGGCGCAACGCTGATGCCGTCGACGCTGTCGTTGATCCGTAACATGTTCCACGATCCGAAGCAGCGCACCGCGGCCATCGGAATCTGGTCGATGTGTCTCGGTGTCGGCACCCTGATCGGTCCGCTTGTGGGCGGCGCGCTGCTGGCGTACTTCTGGTGGGGTTCGGTCTTCCTGCCGGCTGTACCGGTCATGATGCTGCTGCTCGCGGCCGGGCCGAAGTTGCTGCCCGAGCACCGCGACTCATCGGCCGGCCGTCCCGACCTGCTGAGCGTGCTCATGTCCATCCTCGCCGTGCTTTCCCTGGTTCAAGGCCTCAAGCGGATCGCGGAGCACGGGGCCGAATGGATCTCGATCGTGCTGATCGTCGTGGCCTTGCTCGTCGGTTCGGGCCTGATCGTGAGGCAGCCGAAGCTGCGGACACCGCTCATCGACGTGCGGTTGTTCCGGTCGTCGGCGTTCAGCGGGCCGCTGACGCTGCTGATGCTGGGCGTCCTGGTGATGGCCGGCTCCCAGCTGTTCGTCATGCAGTACCTGATGCTGGTCAGGGGTCTCTCCCCGATTCAGGCCGGCCTATGGTCCCTGCCGACCACTGCCGGCGTGGTCATCGGCTCCATGGGCGCGCCTGCCTTGCGGCAGAAGGTCAGTCTCAAAGCGGTGTTCGCGACCGCCTTGTTCGTCCTGGGCATCGGCTCACTTCTGCTCTTCTTCGTCCGCGCTCCGAGCGACCTGGCCATTACCGTCCTCGGGTCGGCCGTGATCGGCCTTGGTCTCGGCCCGCTCGTCACCCTCGGCACCGACTCTGTCGTCGCCGCGGCACCGCCGGAGCGGGCCGGTGCGGCGTCGGCCATCTCGGAGACCGGCACGGAACTGGGCACCGCGCTCGGTATCGCCGTCTTCGGCAGCATCGGCTTCGGCGTCTACCGGGACACGCTCGCCGCGATCCTGCCCCACGGTGTCCCGGCTGAAGCCGCGTCGGCCGCCCGAAGCACCCTGGGCGCCGCCGTGGCCACCGCCGGGGACTTACCTGCCCCGGCCGGCCCCCGCCTGCTCGATGCCGTCCGCCTGGCGTTCATCGACGGCTTCTCCACGGTCGGCCTGATCGGCTCGATCACCGCGGCCGTCCTCGGTGTGGTGGCACTGGTGTGGCTGCGTAACGCCCGCCCGCCCGTGCCGGAGGAGGCGGCACAGATGCCGGCCGGCGGCGAGGGCTGAAGACCTGGCTCCGGTCACAACATCTCACGGGGACCGCCCAGTCCTCCCACACTGCCGTGGCCGGTGGCAGGCGGAGTCAGGCCCGGATCGCCGTGGCGAGCGCGGCCACCGCGGGGTCCATGTCACGTTCGGTGATCCGGCCATAGCCGAGAACCAAGCCGCTGCCCGGATAGCCCGGATAGCCCGGATAGCGCGGATAGCCCGGATAGCGCCGGTGGCCTGGATGGCCCGAATGGCTGAACTGGCTCAACGGGGCCACCTGAACACCCTTGTCAAGCGCGCGGGCCGCGATGGCGGCGTCGTCGAGGTCGGCCGGCAGCCGTAGCAGAAGGTGCATGCCGGCGGCGATCCCCTCGACCTGCAGGTCGGGCAGGCGTTCGGCGAGAGCGGCGATGAGCTGCTCGCGTCGTCGCCGGTACGCCTTGCGGGCCCGGCGCACGTGCCGATCATAGTCACCACGCTCGATCATCATGGCCAGAGCCTGCTGCTCGACCGCGGGGGGACATACGTCCATGAGGTTGCGAATACGCTGCGCCTCGGGCATGTGATGAGCAGGCAGCACCACCCAGCCCAGCCTCAATGCCGGAGCCAGGGTCTTGGACGTCGTGCCCAGGTAGGCGACGTGCTCGGGGTCCAGGCCTTGCAGCGCGCGTACCGGCTGTCTGTCGTAACGGAATTCGGCGTCGTAATCGTCTTCGAGCACCAGGCCGCCCGCCCCCTTGGCCCAATCGAGAAGCGCTCGGCGGCGCTCCCCGGAAAGCACGACGCCGGTGGGGAACTGGTGGGCCGGCGTGACGAGCACGGCGTCGACGTCCAGGCCATCGACGAGCAGCCCGTCACCGTCGATCGGTATCGGTCGTGCCGCGAGGCCGTGAGCGGTGACGCGATTGATCTGGCTGGGCAGAGAGGGATCCTCCACCCCGACGCGCTGCGCACCCGCGGCCCGCAGTGTCCGCAAGAGAAGGTCAATGCCCTGTGCGGTCCCATGGACGCCCAGAATCCGCTCAGGGTCGGCTACGACGCCACGAGTTCGGCCGAGGTGACCGGCGAGCACCTCACGGAACTTCTCGCTCCCGCGGGGATCACCGTAGTCATACGCGCTCACCGGGATCGAACGCGCGGCCGTCGCGAGACTGGCCGCCCACTGGCGAACCGGGAACTGTGAGACGTCGGGAGTCGTCGCGGTGAAGTCGAACCGTACTCGGCCCGGCCTTTCACGCCGCGGCGCCGGCCGGGGCATCGGGCGTGGAGCGTCCGCGACGACCGGGGCCGCTTTGGGCCGGCTCACGAGATACCCCTGGGCGGCCAACTGCTCGTACGCCTCGGTGATCACACCACGCGAAACGCCTAGTTGGACCGCGAGCGTCCGGGACGAGGGAAGTTTCACGCCTGGACGCAGTGACCCTCCCCGGATCGCTTCGCGAACTGTGCGCTCGGCCGCATCCGCCAACCGCTCACCGGGCAGACGCTGTAATGACAGCCATCTGGCCTCCTCCGATTCCATGAATCTGGACCTTAACAACGGGCCAGTCTCCTCGCCACATTCGTCTTGTGACATCAGAACGCGTACGCGTGCGGAGGAGCCCTGAGCGGGGGCACTACGCACGCTCCGATATCCACGAGGTGCTGGATGCCGCGATAGTGGCGCACGTTGCCTTCATCGAGGCCGGCCGGCCATATTGCATGCCGTTTCTGCACGTCCGTGTGGGCGAAACCCTGTACATCCACGGCTCGACCGGTAGCCGGGCGCTCCGCATACTTCAGGACGGTGCTCCGGCCTGTGTGACGATCACGATGGTCGACGGGTTGGTTCTGGCCAGGTCGGTGTTCGAGCACTCCGCCAACTACCGTTCCGCCGTTCTGCTCGGCCGGTTCACGCCGGTACCGGCCGAAGAGTGCGATGCGGCGCTGAAGGCGTTCACGAATCGTCTGGTCCCAGGTCGCTGGGCGGAGGTTCGCAGACCTTCGCCCAAGGAACTCGCCGCGACGAGCCTGCTCGCCCTGACGATCGATGAGGCGTCCGTCAAAGTGCGAACCGGGCCACCCAGCGACGGCGACTCATCCGATGCCACAGACGATGTATGGGCCGGGGTACTGCCCATGACGACTCGGCTGGAGCCGCCGGAACCCGCCCCCGAACTGCGCCATGATCTCCCGCTGCCGCAGAGCGTGCGCCACCTGTACGCGGCGGCGAACAACGACGACCACAGGGGCGGGCGATGAGCGCGCACACCGAGCGGCTCGGGGGAGAGGAAATCGCCCAGGATGCCGATCCGCCTGGAGTCGTCCTCTACTTCGACCCGTGCTGTCCGTACGCCTGGATCGCCTCCCGGTGGATGCTGGAGGTCGAGTCGCAGGTCGAAGTCGACCTCCGGTTCCGGGTCATGAGCCTCTCGTTGCTCAACGACGAACCTCCGCCCGATCCGGAGTCGCGCGAGCCGAGCGGCCGGCTCTGGGTACTCGCCCGGGCCTGCGCGGCCGCCGACCGGCTCTTCGGCCAGCAAGCGCTCCGGGCCCTTTACACCGCCTTGGGCCGGCGGCTGCACAACGAAGGCACGAAGAACATGACGGTATTGGCGCCGGCCCTCGCTGACGCGGGTCTTCCAGCCGATCTGAGCGAGTCCGCGTGGTCGACGGACCACGATGACTTTCTGCGCGCGAGCCACGCCGAAGGCATGGCCCCGCTGGGCCGGCCGGCCGGGACACCCGCCTTGCATTTCGACGGACAAGCCCTGTTCGGGCCGGTCCTGACCGGCATCCCCCGAGGCCCTCAAGCCGTCGCCGTCTTCAACGCGGTGAGGACGTTGGCCGCCTGCCCGGATTGGGCGGAGATGAAGCGAGACAGCACACAGGAGTTGACCTTCGCATGACCATCACGTTGCGCAGCCAAGGATAGGGATGATGAGCATGAGTGCCTCTCTCGACGAGGCGTACCTGCGACTGCACGGCACGGGCCCGGAATTCGGTGGTGACCAGCAGGGCGACCACGGACTCGCCAACCATGGGCCGATGGCCGCGGAGGTTCTCATTCGCCACGGATATGGCGACCAGGTGTCCACCTGGCTCGACCGTTACGTCGCGCGGTTGATCGATATGCCCCCGGCTCGCGAACCCATCACCGCGCAGAACCTCCGCGACTCGCTGGGCGGAGGGCGTTCCAGGCTCGGCGACTGGACGGAGTACTTCACCCGCCAGATGACCGAGCGGCCCTGGCAGGACGTCCTCGCGAGGTGGTGGCCGATACTCCTGCCCGGCATAACCGCCGGCGCGACCCACGGCGCGATCCGGGTGGGCCACGCGGTTCGCAGCCTCATCGGCGGCGCGGGGGAACTCGCGGAGTCCGAACTCGCGCACGGACTCGCCTTCTGGGCAGCGCGTAGCCGGCCCACGCCGGGCGCGACGGCTCCGTCCGGCGACCTGAGCCCCGAACAGGCCTTGGCCGGCATCCCCCTCCTAGCCGACCAGTCCGGGCTTCTCGCCCATCGGCTCGCCCGGCTCGCCGACCTGCCGGCCTGGCCGGCCGCCCAGGCGGCGCTGCGCGCTCCGGCCGACGCCGACGACGTACCCGCTCTCCTGGAGGAGTTGGTCCGGGCGGCGACGCTGCGCTACCTCCACCATGCTCACGGCAGCCCCATTCTGCTGGTCCACACGGCCACGGCGCCCAACGCCGTCAGGCACACTCTGCCCGCCTTGCCCAAGGAGATGTGGGTGCCGAGCCTGGCCGCGGTGTGGTCCGCCGCCGCAGCGATCGTGTCCGCCTACGCGCCCGATCACACGGTTCCACAGGCGGAGTTGCCGGAGGCTCCACGCGCGGATGATCCCGTTGCAGACCTCCTGGAACGCGCGGTGGCGAACGGAGACGAGCATGTCATCAAGTTCACCGACACCGCCGTGCAGGTGTATCGGTCCAGCGGCGACCCCGACGCGCTAGCGGCCGCCGTCCGGGCACGGGAGCTCATCGAGCCTGAGGTGTGAGAGCGGGATCGCAGAGTTCAGGCGCGATCCCTGGCGTGCCGCCGCGGCTGTTGCCGACCGGAGTGCCGCGCACGGGTGGGGGACGATTCCAGCCGGGCTGACCGATGACCAGCGCCGCCATCGGTGCCCACGGCCCCTCCCCACGGCCTCCGAAGCTCTGGGCTGATTCATGCCGGTCGGCGAGAGGTGAGGCGACGTCGCACGCCACGACGGGGAACCGAGTGTTCGGCTTGCGCTCGGTTCCCCGTCATGAAATCCACGCTCGCCGACCAGCCGGCCTTTCCCGCGGCTCCACGTGCACCTGGACTGTGGCCCGCAGCAGACTTCGCCCACCTGCTGGACGCTGCTCACCAGGCCGACGTGTTCGCCTGGCACTACGTCGATACCCACGGCGACGCCTGGACGGCGCAGCCTGATCACAGCGCGCCCACCGCTGACGGTGTTCCACCTGCCGACCTGATGGCGTCCCCACGAGTGGTGGAAATGCCGCCTGGCTCCGCGTTCCGGCGGACCGCCGTTGGCGGGCGCCGGGCATCGCTGTGGTGCGTCTCGCCGTTGCGGTGCCCGTGGTGGTGCGGCCGGGCGGTCACGATCCGGCGGACCACGGCCGTTCTTGCGGTCCACGAGGTATGACCGTGATCACTGGACTTTTACACCACTGGGTGGGACGCCATCGCCGACCTACCGCCCGCACTCAATCTCGTGGCGAGCGTATGGTCACACCTCAAGCCCGGCTTGGGAAGTCCGGCCCCGGGTGCGCTCGACGACGTGGCCGCAGTCCATCCTCAGCCGACTCAGGCAGCGACGACATGGCATGCGTGCCGCACATTGTCGGCGCGTGTCAGTTGCGCCAGCTTCACGATAGGTCTGCGCCACGAGGATGACAGGTGCATTCCATAGCCTGAGGTCTGCCACGGCATCAAATGCGATTCCGAAGGAGCACGATGCGCAAACTCATCCAGATGGGAGTCATCGCCGGCGCACTGGCGATGACGATGTTCAGTCCCGGCATAACCTCAGCGGCTCAAGCAGAGACGTCGCGGGCCGGCGGGGAATGGAGGTTTCACCGCTACAACGTCGAATGGCTCTGCAACGTAGAGCTCGAAGCCGTCCGAGCCGCCGGGTATCAGACCGATCCGCCCGCTCCGTATACCTGCTTCTACGGTGCCAGCGAGTGGCTCTTCTGGCATTTTGAGCCAGGCGCCTGACGGGCTCGGCTCGGCCTGAGCGGCGATGCGTCAGAGAGGCCGAGCGGCTACTGTGCACTGACGATTCCGGCTCACTCGCTCCAACATTCAATGGCTCGTTGCATGCTCTTTGTGTTCATCTGCGGAAGGCCTGGAAAGCGGCACCCTCCATGGCGCGGCATCAGGTGGAGTCCGACCGAAGAGCAGAATGCGACGCATACGCCTGCATCAACGGATGTCCCGATATTCCGCACCATCTGTAACGGGCGGCCCCGCCTGAAGGCGGGGCCGCCCGTGGGCGCTGCGCACGTCGATCGACCATGCACTAGCAGCCTATCCGCTCGTCCACGATGCCATGACAGCGGAGTGGCCGACACGGCTGTTGCGAAGGCTCAAGGCGATCGAGCCTACCGCAGAGGGGCTTTCTGGCGAGCGGGTTCAGTAGTACAGAAAGAACCACTGCATCCTGACAGGATGGAACTCGCACGGATTCGTGAGCCAGCCGAGGCTCTCCTTGACGCCGCGCCAATATTCACAGTCCGCGAAGGTCGCGTACGGAGGGCTGGTGTAGACGCCCATCGCGGTCGATGCCTGCGCCTTATGAGCCGGAATGGCTTCAGTGGCGTTGGCGGGTGCAGCGGACACGATCATGGCGGCCGCGCCGGCGATGGACAGGATCAGCGTTTTCGTGAACCTCATTCGCTTGCCTCATCTCTGATGATGGATTCTTCTGCTCGGAAACGTCGCCCACACTCGCCGAACCTGCAAGGAAAGCCGTCACGGTGGTGCGGTCAACAGTAATGACGACGCTTGCGAGTGTTTCGACATGGGAATGAGGATAGAAGGTCCACCTATCGTCTCTCTGTCTTGCCCGTGTCGCCCAACGTCAGCCTGTATCGGGTTACGGCGCACCACCGCGAATCGATGCCCGCCACCTTTGCGGCCGGCAATGGCGATGAACGTCTTCAGCACGGCCCAGATACGCTCCCCGGGGTTGTCATGCGGGCTGTCGCGCGCCCGAACAGCACCTCCATGGCCGGGTGCGCCGACTGGGTGGAAAGTTCCGCGACATCGGCAAGATCGCTGGTGACGCCGAGGTGCCGCCCAAGGACGTCCAGTTCGCCGACGTCGACGTCGACGGCGACGGCAAGGCCGACTTCCTGCGCATCGGCTGGACCGGCGTCATGCACGCCTGGCTCAACGAACTCCCGGCCGACTACTTCGACACCTTCCACCCCTGACCTCGGCGGCACCCCAGCGGCAACCGCTGGCAACCCGCCACACATGAATGCCGACCGCCACACCGTGTCGGCTACGAAGAGCATCGAGGGGCGAGCAGAGATCTGTCGGCCGCCTACGAAGGTCACCACCCCCGGCGAACTGCCGCAGATATCCCTACGAGCCGTCCAGCGCGGCCGGATGCCCGTGATCGCGGGCCGGCAGCGGCGCCCCGCAACGCGCCGCCCAATCAAAATGATCTTGGAGTGCCATCCGCCTATGTTGCTCGGTGGCCGCTCGCATGTGTGCGGTACGGCACGGCGGTCGTGGTCACGGTCAGTTCGTGCCGGTTCCGGCCGAGGTCTGACCGCCGGGTCGGGGTGCCGCGGTGAGGGGAGCCGGGCGAGTCGGGCGGGATCGGATCGGCCTGGAGGAGGTCTTCCCGGATGGCGGCGTTCGGTGCGGTTCGTAAAGTCGGCCGGATGCGGCGAAATACCATCTGCCGGGCTTCTGGTCGGCCAGGCGTCACGCAGCCGGCCGAGTCGCCTGCCGGGGGCCTCATTGATGCGTGCGCACCGTTTATAAACCGCGTAGTGATTGTTCGGTGCCGCATTGATTTACGCGCTTTACGTGGTCGCTCCAGGGGTCATGCCCGTAAGTGTGATGGCGCTACTTCCCGGTGAGTACCCGCGCCTGAAGAGAAGATGGCGAAGAGGGTGTGAGAGCCACATTCCAGGAGGTCAGCGGCCTGCTTGGGGTGTGGAGGTGTGGTCGGTGCTCCCGGCTTACCGACGGCATCTATATCTGTCGCGTTTGTGGGGGATTAACCGTCTATTCAATCCCTCAAATAATACTCGTCGACGCGTGGAACGACGGTGCCTCATTGATACGCGGATTACCCTTGCAAATCGAATCAAGTGGTTGGCGGAAGATGTACGAAGGCTCTGCGTGTTCGATCCGGTGGAATCACTCACATCACAACGCGGGTTACGCCGATCCGGTCATGTCTGCGAGGTGAGGAGGACATGACCGCCATCGCAGGAACCGACGAGGACATGCAGACCGCCGTGGCCGTCATCGGGATGGCTGCCCGGATACCCGGGGTCGCGGACATCGACGCGTTCTGGGCCGCGCTCGTCGCCGGCCGGGATCTGACCACTCGCCTCGAATCCCGGCGCTCGTACGGGATGGTCGACGGCACCGAATGGTTCGATGCCGCGTTCTTCGGGGTCCCGCCGCAGGAAGCGCCGGTGCTCGACCCGCAGAATCGGGTGTTCCTTGAGTGCGCCTGGGAGGCTCTGGAGCACGCCGGTTACGACCCGCACACGTACCCGGGTGCCATCGGCGTGTACGCCGGAAGTGGTGAGACGGACCACCTCGCCGTCCTGCGTTCGCAGCGGCGGCTGTTCCCGGACATGACGGACGGCCGGCTCCGGCTCGTCAGTAGCCGGGACTTCCTGACCGGCCAGGTGGCGTACAAGCTGAACCTGCGTGGCCCGGCCGTCACCGTGCACACCGGCTGCTCCACCTCGCTCGTCGCCGTTCACCTGGCAAGCCAGGCGCTGCTCACCGGCGAGTGCGACATGGCGCTGGCCGGTGGGGTAACGCTGCGTGGCGCCGCAGGTGCCGAGGAGGATGACGACCTGCTCTCGCCGGAGGGCCGCTGCCGGCCGTTCGACGCGGACGCCGACGGAATGGTCGGCGCCGACGGGGCGGGAATCGTCGTGCTCAAGCGGCTGCCCGACGCGCTCGCCGATGGGGATCACATCGACGCCGTACTCCGGGGGTGGGCGCTCAGCAACGACGGCTCGGGCAAGGTGAGTTTCACCGCGCCGAGCGTGGCAGGACAGGTGGCCGCGATCCGCTCCGCGCACCTCCTCGCCGGCGTTTCCCCGGAGACGATCGGGTACGTCGAGGCGCACGGCACCGGCACCGCGATCGGCGACACGATCGAGGTCCGCGCGCTGTCGGAGGCGTTCGGGCCGGGCTCGCCGCAGCGGTGCGTGCTGGGCTCCGTCAAGTCGAACATCGGCCACACCGACACCGCGGCGGGCGTGATCGGCCTCATCAAGGTGGTGCTGTCGTTGCGCCACGGCCTCATTCCGGGCACTGCGCACTTCCGCCGCCCCAACCCGCACCTCGATCTCGCCGCCGGCCCGTTCGTGGTGACGAGCGAGGTGACGCCGTGGCCCCCGGGTGACCGTCCCCGCCGAGCCGGGGTCAACTCCACCGGGATCGGCGGGACGAACGCCCACCTCCTCGTGGAGGAGGCGCCCGCCGCACCCCTGCCACCCGACGACGACCGCTACCACCTGTTGCCGTTGTCGGCGCGTACCGCTCCAGCACTCGCCGAGTCGGCGGCGCGGCTGGGCGCCCGGCTCGCTCGGGACCCGGTCGCCGTCGCCGACGCGGCATGGACTCTGCAGACCGGGCGGGCCGCGTTCGCCCACCGGGCCTTCGTGGTGTGCCGCGACCGCGATGAAGCCGTCCGGGCACTGACCGGCCTGGCCGAACGTCCGCAGGCCCCGGGAGACCCCGTGGCGGGGACGCCGCACGTCGCGTTCCTCTTCCCCGGGCGAGGCGGCCGGGATGCGGGCATGACCCGCGAGCTGTACGCGCAGGAGCCGGTCTTCCGCGCGGCCATCGACGACTGCGCAGCTCAGGTCGGCGCGGACCTCGGTCTGGACCTGCGGCAGGTGCTGTACCCGGAGCCCGGCGCCGAGGCCGAGGCGGAGGCGCGGCCGACCACGATGGCCGTGTGCCTGCCCGCGATCTTCGCCGTAGAGCACGCCATGGCCGAACTGTGGGAATCCCGTGGGGTCGGCCCGCACGCCGTCCTCGGGTACGGTCCGGGCACGTACGCCGCCGCCGTCTCGGCCGGGGTGCTCACCAGGGCGGACGCACTGTCGCTGGCGCTCACGCACGGGCGGCTTCTGGACCGCTCACCCGAGGTCGCCGTGTTCGCGGTGCCGCTGCCGGAGGCCGACCTGCTGCCGACGCTCGCCGGCGACATGACGATCATTGCGCTCGACGGCCCGGGACAGTGCGTTGTCAGCGGTACCACGGCCGGTGCCGAGCGGTTCCTCCAGCGCCTCGCCGCCCGCGGAGTGGACGCCCGCCGCCTGCCCGCCGGCTCTGTGGCTCACCCGGTCCTCGCCGACGACGTCCTCGAGGAGTACGCCGATGCCGTGGCGTCCGTGCGACCGCGCGCACCGCGGCTACCGTGGATCTCCGACCGGACCGGTGCGCCGGTCACGGCGCGCGACGCGTGCGACCCGGCCTACCACGCCGGTCACCTGCGCGGCACCATCCGCTTCTCCGACGCGTTGCAGACCCTGCTCGCCGACTCCGCCGGGATCCTGCTGGAGGTCGGCCCCGGCGGTACGCTCGGGAGCCTGGCCCGGCAGCACCCCGGCTGCGGACCGCGCCGCACGATCGTGCAGAGCCTGCCGGACGCGCCCGGAGGAGCAGGGAGCGCCGCCGAGTCGCTGCGCGCCACCGGGGAGTTGTGGCAGGCCGGGGTGTCCGTGCGCTGGTCCGCGCTGCACACCGGCCGGCCGCCCCGGCGTGTCCCGCTGCCCACGTACCCGTTCCAGCGTGAGCGGTTCGCGCTGGACGCCCCCACACCCGTCGCGGAACCTGCGCCCGGACATGACGCGGACCGTACACCGGCCGATCCCCGTACGCCGGTCGAGAAGACGATCGCCGAAGTATGGCGCGACGTGCTCCGCGTGCGGCACGTGGGTGTCGACGACGACTTCTTCGAGCTCGGCGGCCACTCCCTGCACGCGACGCGCATGCTGGCCCTGCTGGGTCCGGCGCTGGGCCCGGACGTCCCGCAACTCACGATCATGGACGTCTTCGACCACGCCACGATCCGCGAGCTCGCCGCGCTGGTGAGTGGATCCGATCCGCCGGAACGGGCCGCCCCGCCCGCCGACCGAGAGCCGCCGGACGCGTCCGGTGGACGGCTCAGATGACCTCCGGAGGACGTCCTGTGCGCGACCTGACCGAACTGCCTGCGACACCGACGACGATCCCCGTCGTGCCCGACGCGGAACCCGTGATGTCATTCGCCCAGGAACGCCTCTGGTTCATGGACGCGTACGCGCCGGGCACGACGGCGTACACGATCCCGGAGGCCTGGCGGCTGCGCGGCGCGGTCGATCCGGCCGCGCTCGCCGCGGCGTTGAGCCAGGTCGCGGCCCGGCACGAGCCGTTGCGGACCCGCTTCCCCGCGACCGGTGACGGCCGGCCCGCCATACTCGTCGACGATGTCGACGGTGCCGGCGCGATCCCGCTCACCACCGCGGAGGCCGGGTCCGACGACGAGGTGGGGGCGCTCGTCGACGCTTTCATGGCCGAGCCGTTCGACCTCGCCGCCGGCCCCGTGGCGCGGGCGATGCTGATCAGGATCGCCCCCGACGAGCACGTGTTCGCGCTCGCGGTGCACCACATCGCGGCGGACGGCTGGTCCACCGAGCTCCTGCTCGGCGAGGTGCTGGCCTGCCTCGCCGGCGATCCGCTGCCGGACCTGCCGGTGCGCTACCGCGACTTCGCCGCGTGGCAGCGCGCCCAGCCCGGCACCGAGCGCGATGTGGCGTACTGGCGCGAGCAACTCGCCGGCGTCACGCCGCTGGAGCTGCCGACCGACCGGCAGCGGCCACCGGTGCCGACCTACACCGGCGCCGCGCACGAGTTCTCGGTGGCGCCGGGCGGGCTCGGCGAGTTGTTCCGGTTCGGGCGCGAGCACCGGGCCACGCAGTACATGGTGCTGCTCGCGGCGTTCGCGGTCCTGCTGGGCCGCCGGGCGCGGCAGGACGACGTCACGATCGGGTCGCCGACGGCCGGCCGATCGGTGCCCGAGCTCGACGACCTCGTCGGCTGCTTCGTCAACATGGTGACGATGCGGGTGGACTTGTCGGGCGACCCGACGTTCGCGGAGCTGCTGCAGCGGGTCCGCGCCACGGCCGGGCACGCGTTCACCCACCAGGACCTGCCGTTCGAGCGCCTGGTCACCGAGCTGAACGTGCCGCGTGAGGTGTCACGTTCGCCGCTGTTCCAGGTGGTCTTCTCCATGCAGAGCTATGAGCCGGCCCTGCCGGGCACCGCGTCGCTCACCGCCACCGCGGACGTCGCCCTGTCGCACTGCGTGACCCGGTTCGACCTGGAACTCCACACCGCCGGCGACGGCGGCTTCATGTTGATCTACAACACCGCGCTGTTCGGCGCGGACTCGATCGCGCGCATGGCCGGCCACTTCCGCGTTCTCCTGGAAGGCATCGCCGCGGACCCGCACGTCCCGATCTCACGCTACGAGCTGCTCACGGCCGACGAGCGCGCGCAGCGCGCGCACTGGAACGACACCGGCGCCGACTTCGGCGCCGACGAGTGCCTGCACGCCCCGGTCGAGGCGCAGGCGCGCAGGACGCCCGACCACCCGGCCGTGCTCCACCCCGGCGGCCGCCTCTCGCACGCCGAGGTCGATCGGAGGGCCGATCACGTCGCGGCGCGACTGGTCGCCTCCGGGGTGACAAGGGGCGACCTGGTGGCGGTCGTGATGGAGCGTGGATGGGAGCAGGTCGTCGCCGTACTGGCGATCAACAAGGCCGGCGCCGCCTACCTGCCCGTCGACGCCGATCTGCCCGAACGCCGCCGCGACGAGCTCATCGCGCGCGGCGGCTGCACCGTGGCGCTCACCCAGCCGGCGCTGTGTTCGCGGCTGACCTGGCCGGACGGGCTGACGACGCTGCCCGTCACCGAGGCGTCGGGCGGTTCCGCGCCGGCCTGCCCCGCCGAGCCCGGCGACCTCGCCTACGTGATCTTCACCTCGGGCTCGACCGGTACGCCGAAAGGCGTGATGATCGAGCACAAGGCCGCGCTGAACACCGTCCGCGACATCACCGGGCGGTTCCGGGTGGGACCCGGCGACCGGGTGTTCGCGCTGTCCGCGCTGAGCTTCGACCTGTCGGTCTACGACGTCTACGGCACGCTGGCCGCCGGTGCCACGCTGGTCATGGGACGGGCCGCGGAGGACAAGGACCCGGCGGCGTGGGCCCGGATCGTCACGGACCAGCGGATCACCGTGTGGAACTCGGTACCCGCACTGATGGAACTGCTGGTCGAGCACGCCGAGCGGGAAGGCTCCGACATCAGCTCGCTGCGGCTCGTCATGATGTCCGGCGACTGGATCCCGCCGGCGCTGCCCGACCGCATCCGCGCGCTCGCCCCGTCCGCCGAGATCGTCAGCCTCGGCGGCGCGACCGAGGGGTCGATCTGGTCGATCTTTCATCCGATCGGGCACGTCGACCCGTCGTGGACCTCGATCCCGTACGGCCGCCCGCTGGCCAACCAGCGGTTCCACATCCTCGACCCCGGGATGTGCGACGTCCCGGCCGGCGTGCCCGGCGAGCTGTACATCGGGGGCGCCGGAGTGGCGACCGGTTACTGGAAGGACCCGGAGCGGACCGCGGCGGCGTTCGTCACGCACCCGCGCACCGGCGCCCGCCTCTACCGGACCGGCGACCTCGGCCGGTACCGGCCCGATGGGGTGATCGAGTTCCTGGGCCGGGCCGACGCCCAGGTCAAGATCCGCGGTTACCGGATCGAGCTCGGCGAGATCGAGGCGCACCTGACCCGCCATCCCGAGGTCGCCGAATGCGTGGTGACCACGCACGGGACCGGCGGCCTCGCCCAGCTCGTGGCGTACGTCGTGGCCGAACCCGGACACGCGCCCGACCCCGGGCGGCTGCGGTCGCACCTCGCCGCGGCGCTACCGGCCTACATGGTCCCCAACGCGTTCATCACGCTGCCCCGGCTGCCGCTGACCGCGAACGGCAAGGTGGACCGCGGGCGGCTGCCCGCGCCCGACGCGCCCGCCGGCCGGGACACCGGACGGACACCACCGCGCACCGACCCGGAGCGGGCCGTCCACGCGGTGTGGGCGGACGTACTCGAACAGGCCGACGCCGGGATCGACGACGACTTCTTCGACCTGGGCGGCCACTCCCTGCTCGCGATCAAAGTGGTGGAACGGCTGCGGCGCTCGGTGCCCGGCGGCACCGGGATCGCCGTGATGGACCTGTTCACCCACCCGACGATCCGGCGGCTCGCCGCCCTGCTCGACGGGACCACGACGGCGGCGCGCGGGATTCTCCACCGGCTGACCCCGGAGCCGACGGCCGGGCCCGAGCTGAGCTACGTCGCCGTTCCGTACGGCGGAGGCGGCGCGATGGTCTACAAGTCGCTGGCGGACGCGCTGCCTGCCACGTACGCGCTGTGGTCGGTCGCCATCTCCGGCCACGACGCCGGGATCGACGAGCCGCACGCCCCACTTGAGGATGTCGCCGAGCGGTGCGTGCGGGAGATCCAGGAGAAGATCGCCGGGCCGATCGCGCTGTACGGGCACTGTGGTGTCGGCTCGGCGCTCGTCGTGGAGATCGCCAGGAGGCTGGAGGCGGCCGGCCGCGTCCCGGAAGCGGTCTACATCGGCGCGATCTTCCCCTTCGCCCGGCCGCGCCTCGGCCTGCCCGCCGCGCTGGGCCGGCTCACGAACCCGGACGCGTGGCGCAGCGACCGCTCCTACGCGGACGGGCTGACCTCGCTCGGGCTCGACCTGAGCGACATCGACCCCGCGCAGGCGCGGCGCATCGTGCGCAACACCCGCCGCGACACCGAGGCGGCGGAGGAGTACTTCACCAAGCTGTTCGACAGCTCGGTGGAGCGGCTACGGGCGCCGATCATCAGCGTGGCCGGGGAGCACGACCCGGCGTCCGAGTACTACCAGGAGCGCTTCCGCGAGTGGCACTTCCTCAGCGACACCACCGCCGTGGTGCTGCTCGACGAGGCGGGCCACTTCTTCCAGAAACACCGCGCCGCCGAGCTCGCCGAGATCGTGACGACCACCCATCCGGCCCTCTCCACCGGAGAGCCGGTCGGCGGGGACGGGTGGCGGCTGCTCGACGTCTCGCACGCGGGGCCGCCGGATCCGCCCAGCGGGCCCCGGCCTGGCGTGCGCCGGTTCCTCGCGGTGGCGTCGGGGCAGCTCCTGTCGATCAGCGGCTCGATGCTGACCGTGTTCGCGATCCCGATCTGGATCTACCTCGTCACCGGCTCACTCGTCGAGTTCGCCCTGTCCGCCGTCGCCGGGGTGGTACCCGGGCTGCTCATCGCGCCGGCCGCCGGCACGGTGGTGGATCGCGGCAGCCGTCGCACGATCATGCTCGCGGGGGCCGCCGGCGCGGGTGGGGTCCAGTCGCTGCTCGGCCTGCTGCTGTGGACCGGAAACCTGCAGAGCTGGCACGTCCATCCGCTGCTCGCGTTCCTGTCGGCCGCGCTCACGTTCCAGCGGCTCGCCCACGACTCCGCCGTGCCGCAGCTCGTCCCCAAGCGGTACCTCGGCCACGCCACCGGTCTCGTCCAGATGGCCACGGGGGCGAGCCGGCTGATCGTGCCGATCGCGGCCGCCGGGCTCATGGCCGTCGTGGGGCTGGAGGGCGTCCTCGTCCTCGCCGTACTGAGCCACGCGGTCGCGATCGCCGTCACGCTCCTGGTCCGGTTCCCGCGCACCATGGCGTGGCGGCGAGGGGAGCCGCTGACGGCCGAGATCAAGGCCGGGTTCCGGTACTTGTGGGACGACCCCCGGTTCCGCCGGATGCTGATCTTCTTCGCGGTGCTCAACGTCTTCCTGTCGCCGCTGTTCCTGCTGATCCCACCGCTGGTCCTCGCGGCCGGAACGCTCACCGACGTCGGCTGGATCCTGCTCGGCTCGGGACTGGCGGGCGCGCTGGGCGCCCTCGTCATGACGATGTGGGGCGGCCCGCCGCGACACCGGATGCGCGGCGTATTGCTGTGCACGCTCTGCCTGGGCGTGTTCGGCCTGGTGACCGGCCTGCGGGCGGACCTGGTGACGATCGGCATCGGCGTGTTCGGCATGACGCTGTCGCTGACGCTGCTCAACGGGATCCATGCCGCGATCGTGGAGGTCAAGATGCCGCAGCGGTTCCACGGCCGGGTGCTCGCGCTCAACACGATGATCTCGTGGCCGGCGCTGCCGATCGGCTTCGGCCTGGTCGCGGCCTGCGCGTCGATGCCGTTCGAGCCGCTGCCGGCCGCAGGCGCGGTGGCGGGCGGCGGGCCGGGTCAGGGGATCGCGCTGCTGTACGTGCTGTTCGCGGTGGTCATCATGTTGCTGGCGGTGGTGGCGCTGCGCTCCGGGCTGCCCCGGCTCCTCGACGACGGTCCCGACGCCACCCCCGATGACCTGATCGGGCTCCAGGCGCTGGGCCGCGCTCCGTCCCCGGCTACCGGCCGCCTCCATTGATATTCAAGAAATCTGTCATTCAAGTCAGATTAATCCTCCGAATTTTCAGATAAAAGTACGTGGCTGGAATTTTGAACGGAGTCGAGGGAGGAATGTACGTTGGGACAGCGAGATTCTGACGGCCATGTAAATGGAGTGCATGGCCCGGGGCAGAAGGCTTTCGAGCCGGGCGCCGACGCCGGGATCCCCTTGTCACTCCAGCAGGAACAGATCTGGTTCCTGCACCGGCTCGCTCCGGACGGCATCGCTCACCATGCGCAGGCGACGATCCGGGTCGTCGGCGCCTTCGACCTCGACCGGCTCGATCGTGTCATCACGGAGATCAGCCGGCGGCACGAGGTACTGCGCACCTCATACCCGGAGATCGGTGGTAAGCCGCGGCAGGTGGTGCACCCGCCGCAACCGGTCCGGGCGAGGCGGCTCGACGTCGGCGACACCCGCGAGGGACGGCAAAAGCTGCTGGACGAGATCGTGGCCCGGGAGATGCGCAGGCCGTTCGACATCGAACACCTGCCGCTGATCCGCTGGACCGTGGTGCGGCTGTCGGCGGAGGAGCACGAACTCATCGTGGTGGAGAACCACCTGCTGCGCGACCGGTGGTCCTTCTCGCGGTTGATGCGCGAGTTCGAGACGCTGTACAACGCGTTCGCCGAAGGCGCCGGGTCGCCGCTGGCCGAACCGCCCGTCCAGTACCGGGACTTCGCATGCCGGCAACGCGCGGCGCTGGAGACCGCGCCCATGCAGGCGCAGCTCGCGTACTGGCAGAACCGGCTCGGTGACCTGCCGCCCCTGCTGGAGTTGCCGATAGACCACCCGAGGCCCGCGATCCAGAGCTTCCGCGGGAAGACCCTGCGGGTGGACCTGCCACCGGGGCTGCCGGCCGGGCTGCGCGCATTCTGCCGATCTCACCGGGTGTCGTTGTCCAGCACCATGCTCGCGGCGTTCTACGCACTTCTGTACCGATACACCGGGCAGCGGGACATCTGCGTCGGGTCCGCGTTCGCCGGCCGGCAGGCACCCCTGACCGAGGACCTGATCGGAATGTTCGCCAACACGGTGCCGTTGCGGTGCGACGTCGACGCCACGCTGAGCTTCGCCGACCTGGCCGAGCAGGTGCACGGCGTCGTGCTGGACGCGACGGCGAACGAGCTGCTGCCGTTCCCTGAGCTGGTGCGGGCGCTCAACCCCGACCGGGAGCCGGGCCGCAACCCGCTGACCGACGTCCTCTTCAGCGTCGACGACTTCACGATCCCGGACCTCGACCTCGCCGGAGCGACCGGGACGATCGTCGAGCACGGGAACGGCGGGGCGAAGACCGACCTGAACGTCGTGGTGATCCCGCGCGCGGAACGGCGGGGCGCTGACGCCGAACAGGCCGACGGCCGGATCACCATGCTCTGGGAGTACGTCGCCGACCTGTTCGACGACGCGACCGTCCAACGGATGGCCGACGCTTACCTGCGGCTGCTGGCCGATGCGATCGCCAGGCCGGCGGCGCCGCTGTTCCAGCTGGCCGTGCTCAGCCCGCGGGATCGCGACATGGTGCTGAACGACTGGAACCCCGAACGCCATCCCCCTGCCGACGTCGGCCCGCTCGTCCATCACGCGGTCCGGGCGCAGGCTCGGAGGACACCGGACGCCCCGGCCATTCGCGACGGTGCCCGCGAGGTCGGCTACGCCGAGCTGATCCAGCACGCGGACGCGCTGGCCGGCATCCTCCGCGCACGCGGTGTCCGGCCTCGGACGGTGGTGGGCGTCTGCCTGCCGCGCGGCGCGGACCTGGTGATCGCCGAGCTGGCCGTGCTCTGCGCCGGGGCCGCCTACCTCCCCCTGGACCCGGAGAATCCGCCCGCCCGCCTGGCAGACCAGTACGCCGCCGCCGGCGCCGTTCTCATCATCACCCACAGCGCGATCGCCGACCGCCTCCCCGGCGATCTCGAACGGCTGTCGATGGACCGGCTGCCGGACGCCGCCGATGGGGCCGACGCCGGTCCGCCGGACACGACGACGCACGACGACCTCGCCTATCTCATCGCGACCTCCGGTTCGACCGGCCGGCCGAAGATCGTGATGGTCGAGCATCGGTCGCTGTCCAACGTGGTCACCTGGCGTTCGCGCCGCTGTGGCCTCGGGCAGGACGACCGGATCGCCCAGGTCGCCTCCCCCGGGTTCGACACCTCCGTGACCGACATCTGGCCCACCCTGGCCTGCGGCGCGACCCTGTACGTGCCGGACCAGGACACCCGGCTCGACCCGGAGCGGCTGCGCTCGTGGCTGGTCGACGAAGGGATCACCGTGACCGAGCTGCCGACGGCGCTGGCCGAACGCGTGCTGGCGTTGACCTGGCCGGCCGAGCCGGCCCTTCGGGTGCTGATCACCGGGGGTGACCGGCTCCGGGTCCGGCCGGCCGCCCATCTGCCGTTCCGGGTGCTCAACGAGTACGGCCCGTCGGAGACCACGGCGACCGCGACGGCCGGGTACATCGCCCCCTGCGCAACCGTGTCCGGGCCACCCGACATCGGGCGCCCGATCACCGGCGTCAGCGTCTACATCCTGGACGCGTGGCGGCAACCGGTACCACCCGGGGCGACCGGTGAGCTGTGGATCGGCGGCGTCGGCGTCGCACGCGGCTACCACGGTTCGGCGGAACTCACCGCGGACCGCTTCGTCCCCGACCCGTTCTCCGGTGTCCCCGGGGCGCGGATGTACCGCTCCGGCGACCTGGCCCGGCATCTCCCGAGCGGGAAGATCGCCTTCCTCGGCCGCCGGGACCGCCAGATCAAGCTGCGTGGCTACCGGATCGAACCGGCCGAGATCGTCGAGGCGCTGCGCGCCCACCCCGCGGTCATCGACGCGGTGGTGCTGGCCACGACCGACGGAACGGGGGAGAAGCGTCTCGTCGCCTACCTTGAGGCGGCGGACCGGCCGGCGCTGCGGCAGCGGCTGCGTGAGCACCTGGCCGACCGCCTGCCGCGATACATGATGCCCGCCGATTTCGTGCTGCTGGACTCGTTGCCGCTCAACCGGAACGGGAAGGTGGACGAGCGCGCTCTGCCGGCCCCCGGACCGGCCGAGCCCGACCCCGACTTCCGGGCGCCCGGCACCGATACGGAACGGTGGCTCGCCGGGGCCTGGCGCACGGTGCTGCGGCTGGAACGCGTCGGCCTCGACGACAACTTCTTCGACATCGGCGGGCACTCGCTGCTGCTGGCCGAGGTGCAGCGGGAGCTCGCCGGGCGGGGTCACGACCTGTCGATCGTGACGTTCTTCGAGTATCCGACGATCCAGCACCTGGCGAGGTACCTGGACGAACGCGACGCGGTCGCCGCCCCGGATGCCGGCTCCGATGCCGACGAGTCCGGCCGGGCCGCACGGCGGAGTGCCGGGCGCGCTCGCCTGGACCGGCGCCGGGCGGCCCTGCGCTCAGCCGAGCCGGATTGACACCGGGATCGACACCGGGATCGACACCGGGATCGACACCGTCACGGCCGGTCCGCCGGGGGTTCTTCCGGGTGGATGCGGGAGGGGCCGGCCGTTGTCTCCGCGGCCGGCTGCTCCGCACTGTGGTGGACGACCTCGCGAAGCCCGGGGATCTTGGACAACAGCGGCGGCAGGATGGACAGGGCGTTGAGCCCGGCGGCCATCCAGAACACTCCCGGCAGCCCGACGTACTCGACCAGCAGTCCGCCGCCCGCGGCGCCCAGCGGGATGACGCCCCAGGTGGCGAACCGGAACACCGAGTTCATCCGCCCCAGCAGGTGCGGCGGTGTGACGGCCTGGCAGAGGCTGACCTGCAGGACGTTGAAGACGAACGCGCCGAGGTACGCGACGAACATCCCCATCGCGAACGTCACGGGCCCGATGGACATCGGCAGGATCGCCGAGCCCGCGGTGAACAGGACGATCGAGACCATGAAGGCGGTTCCGGTGCCGAAGCGCCGTGCGAACGGCTCCGCCACGAGCGCCCCGAGCACGCCGCCGCCGTTGCCGACGGCCAGCGCGACACCGATCGCCACGGGGCCCATGGAGTGCACCTCGGCGGCGTAGACGACCTGTAGGGCCTGGATGACCGCGGACGCGATCTCGGCGAGCGTGGCGCACAGCAGCAGCGGGCGGATCAGCGGGTGACCGAAGACGAAGCGCATGCCCTCGCGGATGTCCCGGCCGAGACCGGCCTCGTCGACCGGCCGGTCCACCGGTGCGGGCCTGCGGACGCGGAGGACGCAGTAGGCCGACAACAGGTACGTGACCACGTCGGCGAGCACCGCGAGCGGGGCGGTGAGCAGCTGCACCATGAGACCGCCGACGGGCGGGCCGCCGATCTGGGAGACCGAGCGGGACAGCTCCAGCTTGCCGTTGGCGTCCACGAGACGGTCCTCGGCGACCAGCGCGGGCAGGATCGACATCTGCGCGACGTCGTAGAAGAGCGTCCCCAGTCCGATCAGGAACGTGACGACGTAGAGCAGCGGCATGGTCAGCACGTCCAGTGCCAGCGCGACCGGCACGGCGAGCAGCGCCGCCACCCGCAGCAGGTCGGCCCCGACCATCACCGCGCGCAGCGGCAACCGGTCCACCCAGACGCCTGCGGGGAGACCGACCAGCAGGATCGGCAGGTACTCGACCGCCCAGAGCAGGCCGATCTCCGCGGGTGACGCGCCGAGGGCGAACAGCGCCACCAGCGGGAGGGCCAGCAGGGTGATGCCGGTGCCGGCCAGGCTCACGGTCTGGGACATCCAGAGGTTGCGGAAGTCCGCGGCGCCCCACAGGCTCCGGCGCGGGATCGCTCGCCGGTCGGTCGTCATCCCGGGCACCGGTCGACGGTCGTATCGGGCATGGTGTCCTTCAGGGTGGGAAATGCGAGACGAAAAGCGCCTTCGGCGTCTCGCGCGTGTTCAACGGCTCGGCGATCTGAATTCGCGCATGGCGAATCAGACGAAGATCGGCCGGCGGGCGAATTTCAGTAGACCGAGTGGGCCGAGTATTTGTCAAGACGCCCGGCGCGGAATGGTTGATTCGGTCAGTGCGACCCTCCGGCGTCATCGGAAATTAGTCCGACGTTCACCCACTCCCTATCTGTGATGGCGCGGGCGCATGGTTACGCTGATGATCGCCGTCCCGTACAGGTCGCCGGTCATTTCCTGCCCGACATAACTTCCGTCGCGCTGACGTCGCGATCGATTCCGACGGAGACTGAGTCATATGAGTAACGACGACGTTGACGAAAGCGGTTTCGTCGCCGTCACGGCCATGGCGGGTCGTTTTCCTGGAGCTTCGGACATCGAGACCTTCTGGGACGACCTCTGCAACGGCCGGGAATCGGTGTCGGTGCTGTCCGGCCAACTGCCGGCTGCGGCAGCCGGGTACGTGCCGTCCTACGGACTGCTGAGCGATCCGGAGCTCTTCGACGCCGGCCATTTCGACTACTCGCCCGAGGACGCCCTGATCATGGATCCGCAGCACCGGTTGCTGCTGGAGTGCGCCCACGAGGCCCTTGAGCGGGCCGGGCACGGCGGCCCGGAACGCCTGCCCACCGGCGTGTTCGTCGGCGGGTCCGTCACCGACCACGGAGCCCTCGTCCGGGCATGGGGGCACGCCCGGGGCGTCCCGGTGTCGGAGACCCGTGTCCAGCAGGCGAACGACATCGACTTCCTCGCCACCCGGATCGCCTACAAGCTGGGCCTGACCGGGCCCGCCATGGCGGTGCAGACGGCCTGCTCCTCGTCGCTGGTGGCGGTCCACGTCGCCATCGGTTCGCTGCTCGCGGGCGACTGCGCGATGGCGGTCGCCGGCGGCGCCTCGGTGCCGGCCGTGATTCCGGCGTTGCGGCACGACCCGGACGACATCTTCGCCGACGACGGGCGGTGCCGTCCGTTCGACGCGCACGGCCGTGGCACCGTGCGGGCGAGCGCGGTGGGCCTGGTGGTGCTCCGTCCGCTCGCCGAGGCGCTGGAAGACGGTGACCACGTGCACGCGGTCATCCGCGGTACCGCGGTGAACAACGACGGCCGGCGCAAGATGGGCTTTCACGTCCCGAGCGTGGCCGGGCCGGCCGGGGCCGCCCGCGCCGCTCAGCTCGTGGCCGGTGTCGGCGCCGACGAGATCGGCTACGTCGAGGCGCACGGCACCGGCAGCGTGCTCGGTGACCCGGTCGAGGTCGCCGGGTTGACCAAGGCGTTCCGCCAGAGCACGGACCGGACGGGGTACTGCCGGATCGGATCGGTCAAGGCCAACATCGGCCACGCCGACGCGGCCGCGGGCATCGTGGGACTGATCAAGACGGTGCTCTGCGTGGAGCATGGCGTGCTCCCCGCCAGCCTGAACTTCAGCGAGCCGAACCCGCAGATCGACTTCGCGTCCTCCCCGTTCGTCGTCAACGACCGGACCGTCCCGTGGGAGTCCGGGGGGCGGGCCCGGATCGCCGCCACGAACGTGATCGCGTTCGGCGGTACCAACGCGCACGCCGTGGTGGCCGAGGCGCCGGCCGCGCTCCCGACGACCCCGGGGCGACCGGACCACCTGCTGGTCTTGTCGGCCCGGACCCGGCCCGCGCTCCAGAACGCCGCCCGCAGGCTGGCCGACCACCTCGAACGGCGCCCGGACGCCGATCTCGCCGACGTCGCCTGGACGTTGCAGACGGGCCGGGCGATGCATCCCGAACGCCACTTCGTGGTCGCCGCGGACGTGCCCGAGGCCGTTGCGGCCCTCCGCGGGAGCCCGCCGGCCGAAAGCGGCCCGGGGCACCCGGGCCGGCTGCGCACCGTGTTCGTCTTCGCCGAGCCCGGCGGCGACCGCACCGGCTCCGTCGCCGCGATCCACGGCACCGAGCAGGTGTTCCGCGCCCATCTGGACGAGATCGCCGAAGCCGCGCACCCGCACCTCGGCCACGACCTGCGCCGGGCGCTGCTCGCGGTTCCGGGCCCGGAGAGCACGCCCGCGCACCTCGCCGTGCAGTACGCGACGGCCAGGCTGCTGATGTCCTGGGGCCTGTACCCCGACGCCGTGGCCGGGCAGGGGCGCGGCGCCCGCTGCGCGGCGGCCATCGCGGCGGAGCTCGGCCCCGCCGACACCGCCCGCCTGCTCGTCACGCCCACCGGAGCCGACGCGGATGTGGTCGCCGGAGCGCCGGCGCGGCCTGGCGGGCCGGTCCTCTGCGACGTCGAGGCGGCGTTGGACGGCGCACCGCCGGGGCAGATCATCGTGCACATCGGGGCGGAGCGACCGGCGGCGCCTGCCACCGGCGTGGTCGAGCCGGTGTACGTCGACGTCCTGGACGAGCCCGGCCGGTCACCGGCCGGTTTCCGGACGGTGCTCGCCGCGGCCGGCCGCCTCTGGGCGGCCGGGGCGACGGTCGACTTCGCGGCCCTGCACGCGGGCGAACGGCGGCGCCGCCTGCGCCTGCCCACCTATCCGTTCGAGCGACGTCCCTACCTGGTGCCCCGCCACCCGGCGACATCGAGCGAGCCTTCGGATCCGCGCGGCGATCTCGGACCGGACGCCCCCGGCCTGGTCCAGGCGACGACTGAGGAGTGGCGTAAATGAGTCCCGATTCCGACACCACGGTCCTGGTGCTGCGCGCGGTCGCCGAGCACGTGCGGCGGACGCCGGACGCCGAGGCGGTCCGCTCGGCCCACGAGGCCCTCGACTACCGCACCCTGTGGGAGCGGTCCGCGCAGGTCGCGGCGCGGCTCGCGCAGCTCGGCGCCGCTCCCGGCACGCCCGTCGGCGTGCATCTGGAACGGTCGGCGGACCTGGTCGTGACGCTGGTCGGGGTGCTGCGCTCCGGCTGCGTCGCGGTGCCGCTGGACGTCGGGTACCCCGCCGAGCGGCTGCGGTTCATGTGCGCCGACGCCGGTGTGAAGCTGGTCGTCGGTCACCAGGGCCCTCTCTCCCGGCTGGGCGGCTTCAGCACCGTCGCGGCCGACCGGGAGGTCTGCTACGCCTCCACCGGTCCGGCCCGGCCCGTGCCGGACCCGGCTCCGGCGTTCGAGGCTCCCGAGGTGACCGGCGACGACATCGCCTACATCGTCTACACCTCCGGGTCCACCGGCCGTCCGAAGGGCGTGCGCTACGCGCACCGCAACCTCGCCAACCTCGTGTCCTGGCAGGCAGATGCCAGCGGCTGCGGGCCGGGCGACCGGACGCTGCAGTTCGCCCCCGCGTCGTTCGACGTGACCTACCAGGAGGTGCTCACCGCTCTCGGGGAGGGTGGCACCGTGGTCTGCTGCGACGAGGACGAGCGGCTGGACCCGCAGTTGCTCTGGGACCTCATCGAACGCGAACGGGTCAACCGGCTCTTCATCCCGTTCGTGATGATCCAGTCGCTCGCCCTGTTCGCCGACGAGGCCACCCCGCGGCGGCACCCACTGCGCGAGATCCTCACGTCGGGGGAGCAGGTGCAGTGCACGGCGGCGGTCCGGGCGATGTTCACCCGGCTGCCGGACTGCCGGCTGGTGAACCAGTGGGGCACGACCGAGACCCACGTGGCCACCTGGTACGAGCTGCCCGCGGACGTGACCACCTGGGCCGACCTGCCCTCGATCGGCAGGCCGATCACCGGCACCGGCGTCCGGGTCTGCGATCCGGACGGCCGGCCGGTGCCGGACGGCGAGGTGGGAGAGCTGTGGATCACCGGCGCGGCCGTCGGGCCCGGTTACCTCGGCCTGCCCGAGCGCACGGCGCGCAGCTACCGCACCGACCCGCTGGACCCGGCGGTGCCGGCCTACCGCAGCGGCGACCTCGGCCGGGTCACCCCGGACGGTCTCCTCGAATTTCTCGGCCGGGAGGACACACAGGTCAAGGTGCGGGGATTCCGGATCGAGCTCGGGGAGATCGAGAGCGTACTGGCCGCCGACCCGTCCGTCGCGCAGGCGGTGGTGGTGGTCGCGGGCTCCGCGGCCGAGGAGCGGAACCTCCGCGCGTTCCTCGTGCCGAAGTCGGCTCCGGAGGACACCTCGGCCTGGACGGCGGGTCTGCTCGCGGGCCTGCGCGACCGGCTGCCCGCGTACATGGTGCCGGTCCGGGCCGACGTCGTCGGGTCGTTGCCGCGCACGCCCAGCGGGAAGGTCGACCGGCTCGCCCTTGCCACCGAGGGGGCGGCATGATCGAGAAGATCACCGCGGCGGCGCCGGACCACATCCCGGCGCTGGACCGGTCGGCGGGGCCGCCGCCGCTTTCGGGTGCCCAGCGGGCGCTGTACCTGGTCGAACTGCTCCACCCGGGTACGCCGATGTACAACATCACGGTGGCGGTCCGCCTGGAGGGCCCGCTCGACGTTCCGCGGCTCCGCAGCGCCATCGCTCGCGTCGTCGCGCGGCACGACGCGTTGCGCACGACCTTCGTGCGCGGCACCGCGCCGCCGTTCGAACCCGTCCAGCGGATCGGCGCCCCGGACACGGAACTGCCCGTCGTCGCGCTGGACGCCGACAGGACCGAGGACGTGGACGCCGCGGCGCTCCGCGCGGCCCAGCCGTGGGCCGACGAGCCGTTCGACCTGGAACGCGGACCGCTGCTGCGCACGCGGTTGCTCGTGGCGGGGCCCGAGCACCACCTGCTCGTCGTCACGATGCACCAGCTCATCTCGGACGGCCCGTCGCTGCAGGTGTTCTTCGACGAGCTGGCGGAGGAGTACGCCGGTGGGCCCGAGCGTGCCGCGCCGGCCCTCCAGTTCGCCGACTACGCGGCCTGGCAGCGGGCCCGTCCCGTCGACGCCGAACAACTCGGCTGGTGGCGGAACCGCCTCGCCGGGGTCCCGACGGTGCTGCGGCTGCCGACCGACCGGCCCCGTCCGGCGGTCGCCGGCCCGCGCGGGGGCAATCACCGGCACACGCTGCGCGCGGCGGTGATGGGACCGGCGTTGCGGCTGGCGCAGGACCTGCGGGTGACACCGTTCGTGCTGGTGCTGACCGCCTACGCCACCTTTCTCTCCCAGCTCGCCGGCGCCCGGGACGTGCTGGTCGGCGTCCCGGTGAGCGCCCGCGACCGCGCCGAGCTCGAAAGCGTGATCGGGTTCTTCGCCACGACGCTACCGGTGCTCGTCGAGGCCCACCGCGACCGGAGCTTCGCCGACCTCTGCCGGTCGGTCCAGTCGGAGCTGCTGGACGTCCTGACCTACCGTGACGTGACGATGGAGCAGCTCGCGCAGGAGCTCGCGCCCGACCGCGACCCCGGGCACGCCCCGCTGGTCCAGGCGTTCTTCTCCTTCGAGCAGGAGCCGATCGTGAGCCCGCGCCTGGCGGGGCTGCGCGCCACGGCCATCGACCTCCCGCCGACCGGGGCGAAGGTCGACCTCGACATGCTGGTCTTCCGCTCGGCCGGGGGCGGGGACGACTTCGACCTGACGCTCACCTACCGGGCCGACCTGTTCGAGCCCGCCACCGTGGCGCGGATGGCCGCGTACTTCGAGCGGCTGCTGGTCGCGGCCGTCGCGGATCCGGCGGCCCCGATCCGGTCGCTGCCCGGCCCGGCCGAGGTCGTCGTCCCCCGGCCCCCGGGTCCGGCGGCGGCGACGGCGGTGCCCCGTCCCCTTCTCACGACGTCGGACCGCGTCGGCCTGGAGCAGAACCTCATCCAGATCTGGCGGGAGGTGCTGGGCCGCGACGACATCGGCCTCGACGACAACTTCTTCGACCTCGGAGGCACGTCCTTCGCCCTCGCCGCCGTACACACCCTGATCGGTGCCCGCACCGGAGAGGAGACGTCGCTGGTGTCACTGCTGGAGTTCCCGACGATCGCCACGCTCGCGCGGCACCTGGCCGGCGACCCCGGAACGGGACACGCGGTACCCGAGCCGCCCGACCGGACGCGTGCGGCCCGGCTGCGCGACCGCCGGAACCGGCTGCGACACCTTCGGTCCGGGCAGGGGAGCGGCGAGTGAGCGAGTACTCCGAGAGGGCCGAGACCTCCACCGCCGAGGACGAGTCCGCCGATGTCCGCACCGGAACCGCCGGCGTCGTCGCCGCCATCTGGTGTGAGCTCTTCGAGGTGCCGCGAGTCGACCCCCACGACGACTTCTTCGCCCTGGGCGGGCATTCGATGCTCGCGGTCCGCATGGCGTCCCGGCTGCGGACCGAACTCGGATTCCGCGTACCGGTGCGCACCATCCTGGAGAACCCCACGGTGGACGGCCTCTCCCACCTGCTGGCCGAGGCCGCCGAGTCCGCACGGGACGGTAATGATCAGAAGCGCTCCTGATCTGTGGGTTCAGGGTTCGAGCCCCCGGCGCTCCACCACTCCACCCCGCCCGGCCACTTCCTGTCGGGGAGGTGTTCGTGGGACGGCACTCCTCCTTGGCCCGCGTTGAGAAGTGCGCGGTGGGCCTTCGGGGTGGTGTGCTTCACCTCGCGGAAGCGCCGGTTGAAGTTCGAGAGGTTGGGGAAGCCGCATCTGGACGCGATGGCCGCGATCGGCAGGTCTGTGTCGTGCAGGAGGCGGCACGCGGCGTTGAGGCGTACGACGGTGATGAACCGGGTGAGGGTGAATCCGGTCGATCGGGAGAAGAGCCGGCTCGTGGCGCTCGGGTTCATTCGTACGGCGTCGGCGATGCCCTGGAGGGTGATCTGTGAGCGGTAGTGTTCGTGGACGTACGCCACGATCGTCCCGATTCGGCGGGCGATGGCTGTGCCGGACGCGGACTGGCCGGGGGCGAGCCGCACGTAAGGGCCGCGGCCGAGGGTGACGAGGACGTCCAGCAGCGCGACGGTCTTTTCCGCGGGTGTGAGGTCATCGAGAGTCGCCAGCGCGGGCGGCACCTCGGCGAATCGGAGTCCGTCGGCGGAGGCGTCCAGGAGCGCGGCCACGTCGGCGAACACGGGCTGATCGAAGAACCCCTCGCCGAGAGCGTCCCTCGTGAACTGCACGACGATCGTCTCGATCGGCCCGGCTTCGGGGATCGATGCGTACATATGGGCCAGATGCGGGCCGATCAGTACGAGGTCGCCGGGCTCGAACTGATCGATCGAGTCACCGATGACCCGGGTGCCTGCTCCGCGCACCATGTACGTCAGCTCGAACTCGGGATGGACGTGGCCGCTGCGCGGCGGGAACCAGGGTGCCTGGAGCCGGAAGTGCCGCCAGCCGAGCGGGTAGAGCGGCTCAAGGTGCTCGTAGACGACCGACATCCACGCCCTCCCTGATCGGGCAAAGATCGTACCGATTCCGACAAACCACGGCGTTGTCGCACGACCTCGGATCCCCGACGCTGAACACACAGGCGTCAGGTACGAAAGGTCGGCGATATTCATGAACGACGTCGCACAGGCGGAACTCGGCGGAACCGGCGGGCTGACGATCCGCCCGTACCGGCCCGCCGATCGCGATGATGTGGCGGACGTCTGCCTCCGTACGGGGGCGAGCGGCGCCGACGCGACGGGGATGTACTCCGACGACACGCTCGTCGCCGACGTGGCCGCACTGCCGTACCTGGAGTTCGCGCCCGACCTCGCGTTCGTCGTCGACGACGGGGAGCGCGTCCTCGGCTATGTCATCGGCGTCGCGGACACCGCCACGTTCGTCGAATGGTGGGAACGGCACTGGACGCCCGGGTTCGCGGAGAGGCATCCGCAGCCGGGCCCTCCGACCGGCCACGCGCCCACGAGCACCGAGGAACTGCTCGTCTGGGTGGGACTGCATCCCGAGGTGACCCGCATCCCCGAGATCGCCGACTACCCGGCGCACCTGCACATCAACCTGCTGCCCGAACTGCAGGGCCGGGGCCTCGGCAGGCGTCTCGTCGACACGTTCCGCGGGGCGCTGGCCGAGCGCGGGGTGCCGGCGCTGTACCTGGGCGTCGACGCCTCGAACACGGGGGCATTGGCGTTCTATGCTCGCCTCGGCTTTCATGAGCTGCGATCGAGCACACCGGAGCATCCGCTGCTCGGCATCGCGACGGCAATGTGAGGAGACTCGTCCGTGGCGCCGGGTGATCCGGTGGCCGGAACCGATCCGGCCACCCCCCGGGTCAGGTCGCTCACCCCCGTTCGGGCCGCTGGTCCCAGGTGACGCGGACGGCCCCCGGCGCGTAGGTCGGCAGATCACCGGCGAACGCCATCGGTGCGAGCTGTTCGGCCTCGACCAGGCGCAGTGCAGGCAGTCGTGCCAGCAGCCGGGTGATCGCGTCGGCGATCACCACCCTGGCCAGTTGCTGTCCGATGCACGCGTGGACCCCGTGGCCGAAGGCGAGATGGCCGGACGCCTCGCGCGTCACATCGAAGGTGTCCGGGTCGGGGAACCGCTCGCCGTCCCGGTTGGCGGCCACCGTGGACACCCAGACCGGTTCGCCCTTGCGGAAGTCGATCCCCTCCAGGGTCACGTCCTCCGCCACGGTTCGCGGATGGGTCGAGACGAACATCGCGTGGAACCGCACGAACTCCTCGACCGCCGCCGGAACGCGCTCGGGCTCGCGCCGCAAGGTCTCAAGCTGGCCGGTGTCCGACAGGAGCGACACCATGATCGTCCCGATCATGTACGCGATCGCGTCGCGTCCCGAGCCCATCAGCACCGTGGCGATCCCCAGCCGCTCGGGTCCGGTCAGCTCCGAGCGCAGGAGATCGCTGATCGTGTCCTCGCCGAGGTCGGTGGCCTTCAGGTCGAGTACGTCGGCCGCGAACGCCACCATGTCGCCGAACCGCAGTTCCTCGGTGGCGAAGATCGCGGCGAACTCCTCGGCCTTGGCGTCCGGGATGCCGAGGACCCGGCAGTGGGCGAAGACCGAGACCGGGACGGCGAAATCCCCGAACAGATCGGCGGTGGGCCCGGCGGCGAGGATCTCGTCGAGTCTCCGTTCGATGAACTCGCCGATCGCCGTCCGTTGCCCCCGTACCGCGCGGACCGAGAAACGCCCGACCGCCGCCCGGCGGATCCTCGTGTGCTGGGGCGGGTCGAGACCCAGCACGTTGCCCACCATCAGGGCGTGCCCCTTCTCCGCGTCGATCGGCTTCCCCATCGGCAGTTGTGTGGGTCCCAGCGGGGTCCGCCGGTCGGACATGCTGAAGCGGGTGTCCACGAGCACCTGGCGGGCCAGCTCATATCCGGTGACGAACCACCCGATGTTCCCGTCCTCGGCGGTGATCCGGGTCGCCGGCGCCTCGGCACGCCACTGCGCGAACTGCGGGGAGGGCCGGAACGGCGTGCCGTCCGTGGGCATCACCGGCGGATGCTGGTAAGGACATCCCATGTCCTGGGTGTTCAGATGTGTTGTCATACGGCAAACCGCCTTTCTCTGATATCCGGCCTATTTCGCCGAGGTGAGCCGTTCGGCGATCTCAAGTACGGCCTTCGCAGCCGTCCTCAGGTCGCCGTGCGGGCTGCTCGCGTACCGGGTGCCGCCCCGGATCCACTGGTCGGCGAACCGGTACCAGTCGATCGGCGTCGTGGCCTCCCCGGTGAGGACGTTGCGGATCTGCGCCAGCCAGGCCGTCCACCGGGAGCGGTAGTAGTCGCCGACCAGGCCCGACCAGCCGCGGTTGCCGTAGTCGACCAGGAAGGTGGAGTCCGCATAGCCCCAGGACGTCAGCAGCCGCTTGGCCTCCTCCGCGAGATAGTCGCCCTCCTCCGCCGTCGAACCCCACGCGCGGGCGTCGTCGAGCCATCGTCCGAGGAGGAAATGCTCATTGGTGCGCAGAACCGCTTCCTGGGCGTCGATCAGCTCCAGGTACTCGGCCACCCGCTCGTCGTAGGAACCGACGTCGCCCGCCTCGGCCGCCTCGGCGATCGCCCGCAGGCCCGCGCGGGCGGCGTCGTCGGCCACCTGGCGGGCGACGTCGGCGAGGTCGTACGCGAACCCCGTGGTGTGCAGGGAATCGGCGGCGGCCAGCAGTTCCCGCAGGGCGGGGATGAGCGCGTCCTCCGGGTAGGGCAGCGCACGCGGCCCCACCATGCTCGCCTGGTTGGCCTGCATGCTGGGGATGGCCGCGATCACCGAATCGGTGCTCCCGGCCGGCATGACGGGGACGTCCAGCGAAGAATCGGTGATGTTCATCGCCGCGAACGGCGTCTCTGTGGCGAGTTCCTTGCCGAAATCGGCCGCATCGACCGGGTTGCCCGCCATGGCCTGCTGCGACTCGGCCGGAGTGGCGGCCGTGCCGTCGTGCCGCCACGGCCCGTAGGCGGTCTCGATCAGGGTCTGCCACGCGGCGCGCGCGTGTTCGTCGGTGGCGGCGTACCGGGCGGTCGTCCACTCGTCGAGCCAGGGGCCGATCTCGATCTCGCCGTCGGCCCACGCGAGATCGCTGAACAGGTCCCACAGCACCGGGTTGTTACCGAGGCCCTCCGCCATGTTGGTCAGGCCGGTGAGACGGGACGGCTCGGCGTCCGCATTGTCCACGGCGTCCGCGGCCCAGCGCTTCGGCGTCGCGGCGACCGCCGCCACGTCTCCGTACAACACCGTCCGGCCACCGTAGTTCGGCAGGATGCCCAGCGCCCACTTCGCGTCCAGGAAGCCGCCGTTGGCGTCGGCGGCGTCACCGGTCAGGTCGAGCACGAGTACCTGGGACAGGTCGATCGCCTCGAGCAGTTCCCGGCGGGGGTTGCCGAGCCAGGCCTGCAGGACCCATGTGGAGTCCGGGTCGGCGGCGATCATGGCCCGCTGCACCCCACGCGCGGCCTCCCCGAGGTCGACCCCGCCGGTCGTCCCGCCCTCGTGCAGCAGGTCCACCGCCCACAGCCCGCTGGGACCGAACGCCGAGCGTTGCGCCGCGTAGAACGTCGCGGCGACCGCGGCGTACTCGTCCGAGGTCGTGTCGAGCCAGTCCGGCCGCTCCGGCCCGGCGACGTCCAGGAACCAGAGCCCCTGCCGCACCACCCGGGCGCCTTCGTTGCGCTCGCCGAACTTCGGCGGGACGGCGCCGCTGAAGCCCGGGAAGATCGGCGTGATGTCCAGCTCGCGCATGCGCCCGATGACCTTGCGGGCCAGGTCGGCACGCTTCTCGACCAGCGCGCGCGTCGTGCCCCTGCCGAAGTTCTGGATGCTGTTCAGCCACAGCCACGGCTGGTGCGACGGCGGCCCGAGCCACTGCAGGACCTCATCCTCGGTGTACCCGAACCGCGTGAACGTCTCCAGGTAGACGGCTTCCTGGCCGAGCGTGACATGTGCGGCGTTGATGCCGCTCGCGGCGAGCAGGTCCAGTTCGGCTTCCCACTGGTCC
The DNA here is from genome assembly GCF_003315795.1 of Spongiactinospora rosea. Taxonomy (GTDB): domain Bacteria; phylum Actinomycetota; class Actinomycetes; order Streptosporangiales; family Streptosporangiaceae; genus Spongiactinospora; species Spongiactinospora rosea. The sequence goes on along the minus strand of NZ_QMEY01000030.1, from coordinate 19,042 downwards.
CAGTCGAAGTACGGGGTCGTGTACCCCGACACCGTGAGGTTGTAGGCGACGCGCAGGCCGAGCCGGGCCCGCCGCTCGACCACCACGTCCGCGGGCAGGTCACGGTCCACCGGACGGGTGCCGAACCGCGACACATGGGCCACTCCGGTCCGGCGGGCGAACGCGGCGTACCCCGCGACGGCCGCCCCCGCGCCCGACGCCTCGACATGCAGGTCCCCGTCGGCGGCCCAGACCCGGAACCCGTCCCCGAGGTCGGGATCGGCGACCACATGGACGCGGTCGGCGGCGAGACCGCTGAGTCGCCGGATGGCCGCAATGGCGCTCGTGGCCGCCGTGTGCGCGGATACGTCGTTCACAAGATGTTCTTCCTGTCGAGGATGGGTCGTGGCCCAGCGGGAACACGTACCTCAACCCTCACGGGGCGGCGACAGTGTGAACAACGCCTCTGATGACCGGTTCCGATACTCCTTTTGCCCGGAAGGGGACAGGGGCCGGCGGAACCGCCGGGCACGTCAGCCGGAGAAAGCGGTACTTCCGCTCGCGACGAGCTTGTCGATGGCGTCGACCTGCAGCGTACGGTCGAGGATCAGGTCGACGCCGCCGAGGATTTCGGCGTCGGCGCCGGCGGTGCCGACCCGCACGTCGAGCGCATCGGTGACCACGGGAAGACACTGCTGGAACACCGCGCCACGGATCGCGGCGACGAACGGCGGTACCACAGAAAGCTGCCCGCCGAAGGTGATCAGGTCCGGGTTGAGGAAGTTGACGACGTAGGACAACCCCTCGCCGATCAGCGCACCTGCCTCACGCAGCCGTTCGATCGTGCGCGCGTCGCCGGCGCTGGCGAGGGTGACGAGGTCGGTGGTCTCGCCGATGTCGTACCCCTCCTGACGGAGCCGGGCGACGACCGCCGCGCCTCCGGCGACCGACTCCAGGCAGTCCGGAGTGCCGCACCAGCAGTGGATCGCCGAACGACCGGACGAACGGGAGTGGCTGACCTCGCCTGCGGCGCCGCTCGCGCCCGGATACAGCCGTCCGTCGATGACGACCCCGGAACCGATCCGGCTGCCGACCTTCACCGCGAGCATGTGCCGCAGACCGGGCGCGACCGAGCGGAATTCCCCGAGAGCCAGCAGGTTCGCGTCGTTCTCGATCGACACCGGTAGCTCGGTGTGCTGCTTCATCAGCTCATAGAGGTTCTGCTGGTCCCAGCCGGGGAGCTGGGCCGAGGACGTCACGCTGCCCAGCCGGGAGTCGATCGGAGCCGGTACGCCCAGCGTCATCCCGCGCACAGAACCGACGCCGATACGGGCGTCACCGAGCGCGATCAGGGTCCGTTCCCAGATGGTGCGCATCGCCGCGCCCGGGCCGAGTGTCACGTCGATCGGGCATTCGGCCACCTGCAGCAGCCGCCCGACCAGGTCGGCGACCGCGAGGCGGAAGTGGTGCGTGCCGAGCGCGACCGACACGACCGCTCCGGCGTCTCCCCGCACGCGCAGGGAGCGCGGCTGCCTGCCACCGGTGGCCCGCCCGCTCGTGCTCTCCTCGACGAGGCCGGCCGCGATGAGTGAATCCACCCGCAGGGAGACGGTGGACGGCGCGAGCCCGGTGTGCCGGGAGATCTCCCGCCGGGTGGTGGCGACCCTGCGGCGGATGAGATCGAACACGGAGCCGATCGACGCAGGCGGCTCGATCCGCGGCGAGCGTGGACGGTCGGTCATGCTTTCACCCTAGGCCGACCAGGCTTTGCATGAAAATCGGCCACCAGGCCCCCAGGGCCGGAAGATGCGTTACCCCGCCGCGGTCGGGCTGAACGTGAAACCACTCTCCATCGTTCAAAAATCGAACTATTATGTTCGGCTGCCGGAGGCTATAGTGCGATTCTCATGCGAACGGTGCCCGGTCCGCGGCCCGGTGGACGTGACCACCCCCCGACGGAACGGCCCTCGATCCCGGAGGTGTGTTCGTGACACCCCAAGCCCCCCGCCAGGACCAACTGCCCGCCGACACCCCTGCCCCCACGGTCCGAGTGTGGCCGATCCTGCTCGCGATGTTCGTGCTCAACGTCTTCGCCTACGCGGCGATCACCGGGGCTCTCCAGGTCCTGCTCCCCACGCAGGTACGGCTCATCGCCGGCGACGATGCCCCGTCCGCGCTCGCTCTGGTCACCGGGATCGCGGCGATCGCCTCGTTCGCCGTACCGCCGTTCATCGGAATCCTGTCGGACCGCACCCGGAGCCGGTGGGGCAGAAGGGCGCCGTGGATCTTCTTCGGCGGTCTCGGCACCGCCGGCTCACTGATGATGCTCGGCTCGGCCGGAACCGTGGCCGGGCTCGTCGTCGGCTGGTTCCTGATGCAGGCCCTGGTGAACATCGGGCTCAACGTCATCCTCGCGGCGATTCCCGACCGGATTCCCGCGCACCGGCACGGGCTCGCGAGCACGATCCAGGGGCTGGGGTTGCCTGTCGGCGCCATCGCCGGGGTGCAGATCGGCGCCTACTTCGTCGATTCGATCTTCACCGGGTACCTGCTCCTGGCCATTCTGGTGCCGCTCGCCTCACTGGTGAGCGCCTGGCTCACACGCGAGGCGCGCAGCGTCGCGACGGAGGTCCGTGAACGGCGGCCGGTGTTCACCGAACTGCGCCAGACGTTCGCCAGCCTGCGGTTCCGTGACTACCGCTGGGTCTTCATCTCCCGGGCCGTGCTCTATCTCGGCTTCGCCATGGTCAGCAGCTTCAACCTCTACATCATGCAGGACTACATCAAGCTGCCGCCCGGCATGACCGCGGCGCAGGCGGTCGCGATCGGCTCGTCGTTCCTGCTCCCGCTCACCGTGCTCGGCACCGCCATCGCCGGGCCGCTGGTCGACCGGTTCAAGCACCACCGGATGTTCGTGCTCGTGTCCGGGCTGGCGAGCGCGGGGTCGATGCTGATCCCGTTCGTGTGGCCGGTGTGGACCGCTTCGCTGATCAGCGGTGCCATCAGCGCCTTCGCCATGGGCCTGTACCTGGGCGTCGACCTCGCGCTGGCGACACTGGTCCTGCCCACGGACGGCGACACCGGCCGCGACCTCGGCGTGTTCCACATCGCGCTCACCGCACCGCAGGTCGTCGCCCCGTTCTTCGCCGCGCTGATCGTCAGCTCGCTCGGCGGCTACTCCCCCCTCTACCTCATCAGCGGAGCGATCTCGCTCCTCGGGGCCTCCGCGGTGCTCCGCGTCCGCGCCGACGCCACCACGGCGGCCACCGACCGGACACCCCCCGGACTCCTCCCCTCAGACGCGACCTGAAGCACGACCCATACGCGGTGGCCCCGCGTTTCGCGACCGGCCGGACGAGCGCGGAGCCGGACACATCGGCCACGGGCGGTTCCGCGCGCGAGTGACCTGCTCGTGGGCTTCGGATCAGCGGGACTCCGCGAGCAGGTGTACGACACCGGCCGGGTTCTTGATCCAGTGGGTGCGGGAATCGAGGTTCTGCAGGGGCTCGACCTCGTCGCACGGGTGGATGCCGATGCCGGCCAGCTCGCTCGTCGCCGCGTCCAGGTCGTCGGTGTGGAGCTGCAGCCACAGGTCGGGCCGGCTGTAGTTGTCGACACAGTCGAGCCACAGGGTATTGGGTCCGAATTGCACCGAATGAGTTCGTGAGACGGTCGGAGCGTAGGAGACGTCGTCTTCCTTGACGTCGAAGCCCAAAGTGTCGCGGTAGAAGGCCACAGTCGCCTCGTACTGTGCCTTGGGGATCTTCATGGCGATGTTCAGGCCGGCCGTGTATTCAGGCTTGCTCATGGTGGGTGACTCCTCGGTTCGTGTCGGTGGCGTCCAGTACGTCTTCCAGCGCGGCCAGCCGGTCGTCCCACCTGTTGGCGAGCCTGGCCAGCCACACCTGGGCGGTGCGGATGGCGGCCGGCTCCAACCGGTAGGGGTGGCGGCGGCCGGTCGGTTCGCCGGAGCTGATCAGGCCCGCTTCGGCGAGCTGGCTCAGGTGCTTGGCGACCGCCTGGCGGCTGATCGGCAAGCGTCGCGCGAGATCGGTGACGGTCGCGGGTCCGGTACGGGCGAGCTCTTCCAGCAGTGCCCGCCGCGTCGGATCGGTGAGCGCCACGAACACCGCGACGGCCTGCCCTTCCCCATCAGGCGGTCGCATCGAGGTAGGTCTCCAGGTCGACGAGCTCCATGTCCCACCCCTGGCTGTTGGCCTTGTGGGCGGACCGGGCCACATTGTCGGCGGCCTGGGCGAACCCGCTCTCCACCAGGCGCAGCCGGGTGCCGTCCGGCACCGGTTCCAGGGTGAAGTCCACATGGGTCCGGGGTGCGTCGTCCTCCGGCAGGCCCTCGATCGCCCACCTGAACGCGAAACGGTGTGGTGGATCGACCACCGCGATGGTGGCGACGGACTCCTGGCCGAGGTCGTCCCAGCGGAAGAACGCGCGCCCACCGGGCCGCAGATCGATCTCCGCCACCGAGCCGAACCACCGCGAGAGCCCTTCGGCGGTGGTCAGCGCCGCCCACACCCGCTCGATGGGGTGCCGCAGCACCACCACACGTTCGATCGCGTTCGAAACCATGCCCGCCCTCTCCTTCGCAACCTCCAGGTTGCCTATAATGGCAACGTACAGGTTGCCATCATCGCCCCGCAAGCCCGCCGCAGGAGCGCGACTCACCACGTATCCCGTAAAGGCGGTGGGCTTGATGCCAAAGGCGTGTGTACGCCCCGGTACCTCCAGAAGAGGTCTTCTCGGATCAGGCGCAGGATGAGCGCGCGGATGAAGCGGACTGTGGGTAGGCGCCCTGGCCGCTTCGGCCTTGGGTACGTGCTGATTGAAAACGCCCGGTTCGGTACCGTAATCACCTTCTTGTGTGGGGTGCTCATCGCTGCGCAAGGCCTGCCGGATTACGCCTAAGACATCATCGACACGTGCTGCGCCACGCCTATATCGGAGACACCAGCGGAGTGAGCCAGGAGTTTCGTTGCGATTACCAGTCAGGACGGCCGTCCCCCGCGAGGAAGCCGAGCCCCGATTGGATGAGGAAGCCGCCGACTGGCGGGGACTGAGGATGGTCGCGTACGCATAGAGTAGGCGTCACTCAAGATCGGAAAAATCGGTGCCGGTGTAGGTGTCGCGGGTGAAACTCGTGGACACGTGGCCGAGGGTTTCTTGAACGATTTTCGGTTTGACTCCGGCGGCGAGCATCGTGGAGGCGGATCGGTGGCAGTCCTGCTTCGTAGGCGAGCCGGTAGAACTGGTCGGTGAGGTGCTGGGGGTGCAGTGGGTGTCCGAGTTCGCCGGCGGAGACGAACCAGCTATTAGTCCAGTCCTGACCGGTGGCGAGTTGTTCTTTGGCCTGTTGGGCGCGTGGTGGCGCAGGGCGGCCACGCTTCCGGCGTCCATGGCGATGGTGCGGTCGCTGGCGTCGGTTTTCGGTTTGCCTTGGATGGGTTGCCAGTCGAGTTGGACGATCTGCCAGTTGATCCCGATAGTCTTGGCCAGCTCGTTGACCTCGCGCCGACTCAGGCTGGCGGCCTCGCCCCGGCGGGGGCTCAAGGAGCACTGTCCCGGCTCCATGGTATGGGCGGGTGACCGAGTCGTCCGAGAGTTTGCGCTCGTACCGGATCTGCCCGATCCCGCCCGCGATGTCGTCTATCGCCGGCGGCGACAATTTGAGAACGCCATATATACAAGATCAATGGGCATTGATCGCGACTCTTGGTGATTTTACGACGCCGACTCGCCATCGAATCCGTGGTATGGCTGTTGACTGAACATGCCGGTTGAAACCGGACGGTCGCTCAGTCCTCGGGGCGATCACCAAGGGTGTATCTCAGGAAGCTCGTGTCCAGATCAATGTCTCCCTGAAGCTTCCAGGCTCGCCGCTCGTAGACGAGGTCACCGATCACCGTGAGAGGTAGTTTGCTCTTATATGCTCTGATCGCCCAGTCGTGGTTTTCTCCGGCCAAGGGGATATGGACATTTCTAGTACGTCCGTTCACGTCGGCAAGAATGACTATGGTCGCGGCCTCGTCAGATGGATCGTCGAGTTCTTCTCGCGTAAGTGACTTCACAGGCCCAACGAGTCTCTCCCGGCGAGGGGGCTCTTCTTGGCGGGCTAATCGCTCTCGGACGCGCGAAATGGCAGGAAAGGCTTCACGTCGAAGCGTAATCGTCCCTGCTCTCACATCAGGCGCGTCCATCCCAAATGCCCAATCAAAGGACAAATTGAGGGCTCTAAGTGCAGGCGGCTGCGCGATCTCCTCTAACGATTCGAGGAGGCTGGCGCTGAGCCCGTAGGCGGCAGGATCGACCAGAGACTCTCTGGCGTGCCCTCGGGCGAGATCGTCGGTGGTTTGCAGTCCTCGCGCAAGCGTGGTCATCACCCTGCGAGAGAAGGGCTTTACCTTGCCTCTATCGGCCTCAATTGGGGCAGTTGGCTGCATCTCGTCGAGATCGAGCCTGGTCACAACGGTGAAGACGTAGCTTCCTCGCTTAGTGTGTCCAAGGCGAACCCCTTCGTCGAGGAAGTCGGTGACCGTAGCGGATCGCCTGCCACGGTGCGAGTGTGAGGGATCCGCCGCCGTCGTGGCAGCAGCACGCAACATCCGATAGATTGCATTGATTGTCGTTTCCGCCTGCTTGAACGGGATCGTGCCATCGGCCGCCGCTTGGTCAAGGCCGATGAACAGGCGGTCGGCTCTGGCGGCGACGATGTGCTCGTACAGCCTGTCGGCATCCCATCCGTTCACGCGTCCGATCGCTCGGAGCGCATCATAAAACCGCTCGGCGAAGTCGGCGAAGTCGGTAGCAAGCGGCAGCATGATGCGGGCGACGGCACCATGTCGAGCGTCGGACAGTCGCCAGATCTCCCTTATGTGATCTTGACGTGACTCTAGTTCCCATGCCTGAGAGGCCAGAAACTGGGATACGGCAGTGGGAGCGAGGTTGTTCGTCAACTCCTTGATGGAGGACTCTAAGGGTGATCGTTTCACCTGCCGCCTCCGTCTCCGATGGTTCTCATGATGCCAAGAAGCCTCTCTACATCAAAGAGGTTACTCCTTGGTAGGTGAACCGTTTTCGACCCCTGGCCTTCAGGAATCTCTCCCAGTTTTGCCGCATACTCCCAGTACATGCCACCTTCGAGGAGCAGCTGCTCCTCGCTCTGGTTCAGCCACGATCCAGCGTCCTCCGGCACCAGCAGTACGCCCAGCAGAGCAGGCGTGAAACGTTTGGGGTTGATCAGCTTTCGCAACGGCTCCGCCTTCATCTGCCAGACGATGTGGTCATCCTTGAGTAGGTCCTGCTGAGCAGTGCACTTGAGCTGCAGCTCGAACTCCGGGCCGTACCAGGTTTCGTACTCGGCGGACGAGGCGATGGTGATGTCGACTCCGTCAACGTCGGTGCGGTGGTCCTTGATCCAGCAGCCTGCGGCGGTCACCACCATGTGTGTGTAGGCGAGACTCAATTGCTCCTTCCGTTGCGGATCGGGCAGACCGCCATCAAGTGAGACAACAGGTAACTCCTCAACCACGCCATGTCACCGTCATTCGCAGTTCGCCATCCCTCGCCGTATCCCGATAAATCGTCGCTACGACAAACCGGAACGTTACATCCCGCAATCGGAAGCATGGATACACTTCCGCATATTTGTTTGCGAGCCGGGAGGTAAAGGCTGTGCCAATAGGGTGGAAAACCGGCAAGTCGCCATTAAGCGGCTAAAACGGATGCTTGGGCAAGCGCTGGCATGGTTCAGAGCCCATAGCGGCAAACCGGGCCGCCGCCGCCACCTGGGAAGGCTGCTTTCCGAGCCGACAGAGCCTTTGGATGCGCCCGCGTGAAGAGCCATTCACCGCCATCGGCTGGAAGTCGGAAAGGAAGCGCTGGTGACGTAGTGCGGCGGGGTCCAGTACATCCACTCGTCGGCCGCTGCTCGGACAGCAGAGGATGTGCTAACGCAGTCAGGGCGGCCTGAGCGGCCTAGTACTGCCGCCGGTGCGCCCAGAGATCAAGGAGGTGGTCGTCCAGCGACCAGAACCTGATCACAAGCTCGTCGTCGCCTGCCGGTGTGAGTCCGGTCCGGGTAATCGCCAGGGAGCCCGGTAGCAGGCTGGCGGCTTGGTCTGGAAACGGGCCGGGTCGAAGCCCAGCGTCGAAAGCCCATTTGGGGGAGCAACTGAGCGGTCCGTAGCGGAAGCGAAGCCTGCCGCGTCGTTAGACACCAAGAGAGAGCCGAGCCGGGCGGTTCACGGCGAAGGCCATCGAAGCGGTGAAGATCCTGGAAAGGCAGCCGCGAGGAACTCTCCGGCGTAAGAGGGCGCGGAACGTTCAGAAGGTGGCGTCGGGAACTGGGGAGGCCCTCCCCGGCCGAAGCGTGCTGCGGATAGGCGTGGACAACGCCGTCCTATAACCGGTGAGGAGCCGGGAAGTGGGCGGCGGCTGGGAGGGAGTCGGAGGCGGTCGTAGTACTGATCGAGCCGCAGGACACACAACCTGTGGTGAGGGAAGGGCCGCTGCTTCGTTCATGCGCGAGATTGCGAGATGCGACTGGTGAGTGCCGTATCGGCTAGGTCCACCCTGGCGGCTGTCTGTGGGGACAGAGTCCGCGCCTTGCAGCACGCGCTCTACCGGGCGGCCAAGGCCGACCCGAATCGACGGTTCCACGCGCTGTTCGACAAAGCCCATCGTAGGGACGTGTTGGAACGGGCGTGGCAGGACGTGTGCCGCAACCGCGGCGCGGCCGGCATCGACCGCGTCACCCTGGCGGATGTCGGGGAGTACGGCGTGGCCCGGCTCCTTGATGAGCTGGCCGCGGAGTTGAAGGGCAAGCGGTATCGGCCGCTGCCGAACCGGCGGGTGTTCATCCCGAAGCCGGGTTCTGGCGAGCAGAGGCCGTTGTCGATTCCTTCTGTCCGTGACCGGATCGTGCAGGCGGCTGTGAAGCTCGTGCTCGAGCCGATCTTCGAGGCCGACATGCAGGACTGCTCGTTCGCGGCCCGCGGTGGTCACCGTGCCGGGCTTTGGGCGCACAGCCGGAAACAGGTCAAAAGGCGGCCTTGTTGAGGGCGGGGATGGTGTGGCGTTTGTCCAGGTAGTTCTTGCGAAGCGCCTCCACCTGCAGTACCGGCTCGGTGGCCGTGTTAGAGGTCGAGGTGTTCGATGTGGCTGGCGTTGTCGTCCGTCTCCGCCCGGGCCTGCGCGATCAGCTCGGCGGGGGCGAGTTCGGTGAGTTCGTCCAGGGACGGGCGTACTTCGAAGATCCGGCGGTTCTCCACCTCGGAGGGATCGAACGATTCGATGTCGCCGGAAGCCTGACCACCGCCACCCGTCCAGTAGTTCCAGTTGACGGAGGAGCGTTCGAAGTAGACCCAGAAACCCTTGGGCGTGGTGTAGAGGCGGCGGGAGACCTGGGTCGTGCCGCTGTTCTCCGTCGTGTTGGCGCGCACGACGAGCCTTCCGGGGAAGACCTTGAGCCTGGGCGCGCCCGGCCCGCCGACGTCCACCCGGATCTCCTCGAAGCCGGTGGCTTCGAGCTTCCTCTTCTCGATCACCATTCGCAGCCCTTCCATCAGGGCGCTCGACAGTGACCCGCCGATCTCGTCGCGGTGGGCCTCGATGAACGCCAGGTCTTCCACGTTCAGATAGATCGTCTTGCTGGGCATGGCCGACTTTCAGCTATGTATACGTACACACATAAGGATACGCATGGCCAGCGGTGGTATGAGACCCTTTCCCTCCAGGAAAGCGGTAATGAAGGGATCTGCGCGTGCGTATCGGCGTCTACCTCGCCCACCCGAGGCCGGGCAGTTTCAACGGGGCCCTGTTCGACGCGGTCGTGGACGAGTTGCGGGGGCTGGGGGCCGACGTCCGGGCGCACGACCTGTACGCCGAGGGGTTCGACCCGGCGTTGGCGGCCGCCGAGACCGAGACCGTGGCCGATGGCGGGCCGTCCGTTGACGACCTGGTCCAGGCGCACCGGGCCGAGGTCGCCGAGCTGGACGCCCTGGTGTTCGTGCATCCCAACTGGTGGGGCATGCCGCCCGCGATGCTGGCCGGGTGGGTGCAGCGGGTGCTCGTGCCCGGCGTCGCGTACAAGCTGGGCACGGCCGACGGTGAGCCCGCCGGGCTGCTCAAGGCCGGGCGGGCGCTGGTGCTCAACACCTCCGACACCCCGGCCGAGCGCGAGCGGGACGAGTTCGGTGACCCGTTGCAGCGCATCTGGAGCGCTTGCGTGCTGCCCTATGTCGGGGCCGTGGACGTACGCCGGACGGTCTTCCGCACGGTGACCGGCTCGGGCGAGGCGCAGCGGGCCGCCTGGCTGCGCGAGGCCCGCGAACTGGCCGCCGCCCTGCTCGACCCGCCCGCCGCCTAGCTCCGAAATCCCTCGTACGACGGATGTGATCATGCCGGTACCGGGGGCGATACTGGGCGGATGTCGGATCGGTTCCGTGGTTTCCGTTTCCCCGCCCGGCCTGTGGACGTGCTGGTCGCCACGGCGGTCGGCGTCGCGGTGTTCGTCCCGTTCGGTACGGCGCGGGAGGTGACGGCGCTCGGGGTGGTGCTCAACCTCGGGACGGTCGTGCCGCTGGTGTGGCGGCGGCGGGCGCCGTTCGCGGTCGCGCTGGTCGTGGCGTGCTTCGCGCTGGGGGTGTCGCTGCATCACCGGCCGGGCCAGATGGTGCAGTACGGCGCCCTTGTGGCCGTCTACACCCTCGCCGACCTGGGACGACACCGCTGGCAGCGCTGGGGCTTCATCGGCGTGCTGACGCTGACGATCCCGCCAGGCGCGCTGCTGGTGAAGGACAACAACGCGGGCGAGTTGATGTTCACGCTGCTCCTGCCCATGACGGCGTTCCTGCTCGGCACGCTGGCGCGTACCTCGCGGGAGCGCTCGGACGCGCTGGCCGAGCGTTCCGCGCAGCTCGAACGCGAGCGCCAGGCCGAGGCGGCGCGGGCGGCGGCCGAGGAGCGGGCCCGCATCGCCCGCGACATGCACGACGTGCTCGCGCACGCCGTCAGCATCATGGTCGTCCAGGCCGAGGCCGGCCCCGTGGTCGTCCGCACCGACCCCGGCCAGGCCGAACGCGTCTTCGACACGATCGCCGTCGCGGGCCGGGACGCGATGGCCCAGTTGCGCCGCACGCTGGGCGTGCTCAAGGAGGAGCACGACCACGGCGTACGCGCGCCGCGGCCCACCATCGGCGCACTGCCCGGCCTGGTCGAGCACGTCGACCGCACCCAGGTGCGGGTGCGGCTCATGGTCGAGGGCGTACCTCGTGACCTGCCCGCGGACGCCGACCTGGCGGCGTACCGGATCGTCCAGGAAGCGCTCACCAACACCGTCAAGCACGCCGACGCGCGCGCGGCCGAGGTCCGGCTCCGCTGGACCGGCCACGAACTGGAGATCACCGTGACCGACGACGGCAAAGGCCAGGACCAGGGAGACCCGGGCTGGCGGCGGGGCGGCGACGGCCTGATCGGCATCCGTGAGCGCGTCGCCGCCTGCGGCGGCACGGCCGAGGCCGGTCCGCTGCCCGGCGGCGGTTTCCGGGTCTTCGCCCGCCTCCCGTACGCCGCGGCGGTGGCCGCGTGATCCGCGTGGTGCTCGCCGACGACCAGGAACTGGTCCGCAGCGGCTTCGCGATGATCCTGGACGCCCAGCCCGACATCGAGGTGGTCGCCGAGGCGGGCGACGGCCGCGCCGCGATCAGCGCCGTACGCGAGCACGACCCCGACATCGTGCTGCTCGACATCCGCATGCCGGACCTGGACGGCATCGAGGCCGCGAAGCTCGTGTGCGCCGAGACCAGGACCCGCGCGATCATGCTCACCACGTTCGACCAGGACGACTACGTCTACGACGCCCTCTACGCCGGTGCCAGCGGGTTCCTGCTCAAGGACGTACGCCGCGACGACCTGGTACACGCGGTCCGCGTGGTGGCGGCGGGCGAGTCGCTGCTCGCGCCCACCGTCACCCGCCGCCTCATCGCCGACATCACCCGCAACCGCCCGCGCGCCGGCACCACCGCCGCCGAGCGGCTGTCGGTCCTTACCGAACGCGAGCGCGAGACCCTGCGCCACCTCGGCCGCGGCCTGTCCAACGCGGAGATCGCCGCGTCCATGGTCGTCAGCGAGCACACCGTGAAGACCCACGTGAGCAACGTCCTGGCCAAGCTCGGCATCCGCGACCGCGTCCAGGCCGTGATCGCCGCGTACGAGACCCGGCTGATCGAGCTTTCCTGACAGGTGACGGCTCCCTCGCGCGGGGGAGCCGCGCCCGCCCGAAGACCGCTCGCGGCGGCGATCCGCCCGGCGGCCGGTTTCCCGAAGATCGATCGCATGAAGAGAATCGCCTTCCATCTCGCCCCGGCGCTCATGCTCGCCTACGGCGTCGTCCGGCTCATCGACGGCCGCGACGGGCAGCACGGACCCGGACCCGCCTGGACGACCGGCCACGTGATCTTCCTGGTCTCCCTCCTGCTGTACGGCTGGGTGATCGCGGGCCTGTACGCCCGCGTCAGGACAGGCGGCCCCGCCCACCGCGTCGTGGCCGCCATCGGGGCCGCGGTCGCCGCCTTCGGGCTGGTGATGTTCGTCCGCGTCGCGATCATCGACATCGTGATCGGCCTGGAGGCCGCGGACGCCGCCGAGAAGAGCGCCCTGGGCGCCCGGTACGCGGACGTCCCCGCCGTACTTCCCCAGGTGGTCTACGAGATCGGCCCGGTGTTCTTCATGGCCGGGCTGCTGGCGCTGCTCGTGCAGTACGCGATCACCGGCCCCGGCCGCAACGCCCTCGCCCCCGTACTGGTCACCCTCGGCTTCGTCGCCATCACGGTCGATCTGAACTACCTGCCCGCCGGCGCGGCGCTGATCTGGCTCGCCCTCGCCCTGGTCACCCGCGAGCGGACGACGTAGCGGCGATCGGGCCAAGCGCCTCCGTGGCGTTTCGCAGCATCCGGTCCAGCCGCTTTCTGTGCTCTTCCAGCGGTACCCGATTTTCCGCGACCAGCCGCCGCTGCAGGGCGAGTTCGGCGGCCAGCCAGATCCGCACGAATCCCGACTCGTTCTTGCACCCGATGTCGTCGAGCGCGGCCTGGCGCTCGGCGTCCGTAGGCGGAATTCCGTGTTTCCGCTGCTCTTTCGTCGGATTCGGATGCGCGGCCATTCGCTGGGAGGTCCAGTAGGAGTAGGGGGCGTTGACCGGGTCCTTGTAATCGTGCCCCCTGCGGGCCATGCAGCGTTTCCATTCCGCGGCGGCACTTTGCACGGCCCGGTCGTTTCGCGAGGTCTTCCAGGCCCTGGTTTCGAGTGGCGACACCGGGTTTGCCGCCTTGCCCACACCCTGCTCGATCCGGCGGTTCGCCGCGCCACGGCAGCCGCCCTCGGGCAGGCCGCGAATCCGGGTTGGACGGTCGCGTTCCAGGGGGACGCGATCCTCGCCACCGGGGGCGGCGGTGCCACCGGGCTCCGGCTGTGGGATCTGTCGGACCCGCGCCGGGCGCGGCCGATCGGCGCGATCAAGGAGAACATGGGCGTGCTGAACGCGGCCTTCGGCCCGCGCGGCGCGCTGCTCGCGGTCGTCCAGGACCGCGACGTGCACCTGTGGCGCGTGGCCGACCCGCGCCACCCCGTACGTCTCGCCGGTTTCACCGCCCACCCGTACTCGGTGCGGAAGGTCGTCTTCAGCCGGAACGGGCGCACGCTGGCGACCGCCGGTCTCGACGGCACCGCCCGCCTGTGGGACGTGAGCACTCCCGAGCGGCCCCGCCCGCTGGCCGTCATGTCAGGACATGTCGGAGGTGTTCAGTCGGTCGCGATCAGCCCGGACGGCCGGGCGCTCGCGACCGCCGGAATGGACGGCACCGTACGCCTGTGGGACGTGTCCGCCATGGCCCGCCCGGTGCTGCGGGCCGTGCTCTCCGGGCACGGCGACCGGGTGCACGCGGTCACGTTCGGCCCCGGAGGGCGCGTGCTGCTCACCTCAGGGGAGGACCGCACCGCCCGCCTGTGGATCACCGACCCCGAGCGGGTCGCCGCACAGGTGTGCGCGCTGGCGCACCCCCGCGTCACCGAACGCGAGTGGGCCAGGTACTTCCCCGGCCTGGAGTACCGGCCGCCGTGCCGCTGATCGCTCACAGGATGTCGCGCCGCAAGGGGGCCGCCACCGCGATGGCGACCGCGATCAGGGCATAGCAGACCAGTACGGCGGCCCCTGCGGGCGCGGACAGCAGGTGGGCCGAGGCGGTGCCGGTCTGGTCGGCGATGGCGTTCGCCAGATAGGTGAAACCGGTCAGCGCGGCGGTGGCGCCGCCCGGCAGATAGGGGTAGAGCGCCTTGATCCCCGGGATGAGCATCAGCACGGTCTCGACCATGTAGAAGTACGCGCCGACGGCGACGAGGGCGGTCACCTGGTTGCGCAGCAGCGCGCCCACGGCGACGCCCAGCAGGGTGTAGACGGCCATGGTCAGGGCGATGCGGGCGAGCAGGGCCGCGATCGTGACGGCCGGAAGGCCGAGCGTGATGCCCTTGAGCGTGGCCACGGCGAGGAGAGCGCCGCCGGTCACGGCCGCGGCGATCACGCCGTAGACCAGCCCCGCGCCCGTGTAGATCGCCAGCTTGGCCGCCAGCCAGGTCCAGCGCCGGGGAGCGAACAACGTCGTGGTGGTGATGGTCCGGTGCCGGTATTCGGCGGACACGGCGATGGTGCCGAGCAGGGCGGGGGCGAAGACGGTGAAGCCGAGCAGGCCGAGCAGCGTGTGGGCGCCCTCGGCGGTGTCCAGGCCGGGCAGTGGCGGGGTGAAGTTCTCCGGCCCGGCGAGCGCGAGCAGGCCGACGGCGGCCCCGCTGCCCAGCGCGGCCAGCAGGCCCCACAGCCACAGCGTCGTGCCGGTCAGACGCGTCCATTCCGCACGCAGCAGTGCGCTCATCGGGAACCTCCGGTGAGGTGCAGGAACGCCTGTTCGAGGGTGGGACGTTCGGGGGTGATCTCGTGCAGCGCGATGCCGTACGAGGTGGCCGCGGCGGCGACCTCGGCGGTGCCCAGGCCGTGGATTCGCAGGAGATCCGGTTCTGGGCGCTCCACCCGGGCCCCGCTCGCCGTCAGCCTCGCCGCGAACTCATCGGCTCGCGGGGCGCGGACCAGCACGGTGGCCGTGCCGTACAGACCGCTGATGGGGCCGGTGGTGACCAGCCGCCCGTCACGGATCACCACCACGTGGTCGGCCATGTGCTCGATCTCGCCTAGCACATGGCTGGAGATCAGGACGGTACGTCCGTCGGCGGCCAGTTCGCGGACGAAGCGCCGCAGCCAGGCGATGCCTTCCGGGTCCAGGCCGTTGCTCGGTTCGTCCAGCAGCAGCACCCGGGGGTCGCCGAGCAGCGCGGTGGCCAGGCCGAGGCGCTGCCGCATGCCGGTGGACAGCGTACGCGTGGGACGGCCCGCGAAGGCCGACACCCCGGTCAGGTCGGCGACCTCCTCGACCCTGGCCATGCCGTACCGGCCCATCCGCGCGTAGACCCGCAGGTGGTCGCGGGCGGTGTGGGCGGGGTGGAAGCCCGCGCCGTCCAGTACGGCTCCGACGGCGGCCGACGGGCGGCGCAGGTCCGCGTAGCGCCGCCCGCCGAACGTGGCGGTGCCGGACGTCGGCGCGACCAGGCCCAGCATCATTCGCATCGTGGTGGTCTTTCCTGCGCCGTTCGGCCCCAGGAACCCCGTCACCAGGCCCGCCCCGGCCTCGAAGCTCAGGTCGGTGACGGCGCTGATCGGCCCGTACGTCTTGGTCAGGCCGCGCACCTCGACGTTCATGCCGGCACCGCGAGCAGCCGCCGCCGAAGCGGCTCGGCGTCCGGGACGCTGAGGACCAGCTCGTCGTGGCCCGCCATCGGGCTCTTCAGGATGATCTGCAGCCCGCCGACGTCCCGCCGGGCGGCGGTCAGGCGCTTGACCCCGCTCGGCGACGTCCAGGTGCCGATCTTGACGACGCCGGAGACGAGCAGGCCGCGGTACGTGCCCTTGGCGACCTTCAGCGGCCGGTCGATCAGGCGCACCTCGGCGATCTCCGTCAGCGGCACGCTCACCGTGCCGGTCCTGGTGAACAGCCGCGCCCACGGGGCGAAACGGACGGTCAGCGTGTCCTGGTGGATCTCTACGTGCAACATCATCTGTCCTCCTATCGCTATCTGTTCTATTAGTTGTATATCAGATAGAGTGCTGGCGTGCAGTTGACCCTTGACCTCGACAGCGAGGTCCCGATCTACCAGCAGATCCGGGACCGGATCGTGGAGGCGATCGCCAGGGGGCAGGCGCGCGAAGGCGACCCGCTCCCCTCCACGCGGCAGCTCGCCGCGGATTTCGGCATCAACTTCCATACCGTGAGCAAGGCCTATGACCTGCTGCGACAGCAGGGCATCATCCGGATCAACCGCAAGAGCGGCGCGGTCGTACGACGTGACGCCGCCACGGGCCCGCCCGAGGCGGGCTTCGCCGACGACTGGGAGGAACGCGTGCGTGTGCTGCTGGCGGAGGCCACCGTCCATGGCATGGACCGGCAGGATGTGCTGCGCCGCTGCGAGGCCCTGCTGACCGGTTTCGAGGAGGGGCCGTGATCCTGCTCCTCTGCGCCGGACTCATCCTGATCGCGCTGGTCACGTCCCTGATGCTGGCGCTTCCGGCACTGGCCGGGCCCACCCTGCCGTTCGGGGTCCGCGTGGGCGTCCAGCGGACCGGCGATCCCGCCATCGCCGCGGCCCGCCGGTCCTACACCCGTCTGACCCTCCTGGTGGCCGGGATCGCCGCGGTGCTCTCGCCCCTGGCCCTGCCGGTCACCGGATCCGCCGTCATCTCCGCGACGGTGGTGCTGGTCGCGGACCTGCTGCTCTTCTACCGCGCCCATCGCACGATCCGCGCCGCCAAACTCGCCGGCGGGTGGGCGTCCGAACGCCGCCAGGCCGTCACCGTGGACACCACCTTCCGCACCGACCCGGTGCGGGTGCCCTGGCCATGGGGTCTTCCCGCGCTGGCCGTCCTGCTGCTCACCGCCGGTGTCGGCTGGGCGCGTTACGGGGGACTGCCGCCCACGCTGCCGCCGTTCCCCGGGTACGGCACGGCCCCCGCCCAGCGTGAGCCGACCACCCTGCTGACCGCCTTCCAGCCGGTGATCTACCAGCTCGCCGTCATCGTGATCGTCCTCGCCACCGTCGCGGCCGTGCTGCGCGCCCGCCCCGAGCTCGACGCCGCCCGCCCCCGCGGCTCGGCCCGCCGCTACCGCGTCTACCTGCGCGGCGTCGCCACGCTGTCACTGCTGTCCGCGGCCTGCCTGAACCTCAGCCTGTTCCTCGCCGCCCTGCCGCTCTGGGAGATCGCCACCCCCGGCACCGCCTGGGCGGCGGCCACCGTCGCCCCGCTCGTCGCACTCCTGGGCGCCTGGCTGACCTGGACGATCAAGGTAGGTCAGTCCGGCCACCGGCTCCCCGCCCTCCCCGGCGAGGAAGAGGAGGACTCCGGAGCCGCCCAGCGCGACGACGACCGCCACTGGCACCTCGCCGGCGCCGTCTACGCCAACCGCCGCGACCCGGCCCTCCTCGTCCACGCCCGCCTCGGCCCCTCCTCCTGGACCCTCAACCTCGGCCACCCCATCGCCTGGCTCCTGCTCGGCATCCTCACCCTCACCCTGACCGTCCTCGCGGCCCTGGCCTTGGCCGGAGTCGTCGATCTCCCGGAGAAGCACAGCCTCTTTTGATGAAATGGACATTATTATCCGGTTCACTTGCTCGTGGGATTCGGTGGTCACGCTTTCATAAGCCCTCCTAACCTCCGAATCTTGGGGCAAGGTAATTGGCGGGGCCCGCAAGCCGAGCGAAAGTCAGGGTGGCCGAAGGAGAAACGGTGACCTATCTCGTGGAGTTGCCGGTAGAAGGCGCGGGCGGGCGCGTCGCAGTGGTGAAGGTCCAGGTCGGGCACGTGGAGGACGGCCTGGTCAAAGTCGCCAGGCCAGGTCGTCGCGCGGGCCACACGCTCACTGGGTGACATGCTGGCCGCGGTCAGACCGGTCGCGCAAAACTTCGTCGATGGCTTCCAGGGCATGGTGGAAAGGCCCGATGAGATCAGCGTTGAGTTCGGTCTGTCCCTGTCGGCCGAGGCCGATGTGGTGATCTCCAGTACGTCGGCGCAGGCCAGCTTCAAAGTATCGCTCGTCTGGCGGAAAGAGCCCACTGATCCGGCCATCTCCGCGCAGGAAAACGAGGCGGCATCGTGACCGCGATCGAGCCCGGGTCCTTCGCCGTCGGTTCAGGCCCGAACATCCTCGAATCGGCCGTACTCCAGATCCGCGACCGGCAGGGCGAACCGGTGGGAGTGGGCTTTCTGATCACCGAAGAGCTGGCATTGACCTGCGCGCACGTGGTCAACGCCGCGCTCGGGACGCCCCCGGACATCGAGCCCGCCGCCCGCGTCCGGATCGATGTCACGCTTCCCCTGCTGCGTGCTCCTGCGCAGCCGCGCATCACGGCGAGTGTTGAGCACTGGTCGGCCTGGCAGCCCTCCGGCGCCGGTGACGTGGAAGCCCAACGTCCTCAACGACGGCAGCGGCGGGCCGCTGCGGCTGGATGCCGCGCGATGGCGATGGAAGCTGTGCGACGTGATCGCCGGCTCGGATTTCACACCTGACGAGAGAGCCAGCCTGCCGATAAGCGTGCCCGCACAGCCGGTATGCCGCTCACCCCGATAAGTACCCGGGGAACGCCGCTGGGCGCCGGGAACCACGGCCCTCGTCAGAAATAGGCGGTTTGTCGGTGATGATGTGTCGTCCGGGGTTGCGTCCACGGAAGTGGTGTACGAGTTTGACCAGGTCACAAGCGTGGCGACGAGGAACGAGAACGGCCATCGCGTGATCCTTCGAATGCACAGTTCAAGATCGAAGGAGACCAGCGATGGCCGCAGACAACAGTGTGACGCCCCAGCAGTGGCTGACGAAGCAACTCCAGACCGATGACCCCGACATGTTGCGCTCCATGGTGAAGACCATGGCCGAGGCGTTGATGTCGGCCGAGGCCGACA
>NZ_QMEY01000003.1 GCF_003315795.1 Spongiactinospora rosea | reverse complement strand
CAGATCGAGGGTGTAGAGCTGCTTGTCCTTCAGCGTCTCGGGCACCTCGCCCTTGACGATCTTCTGGGACAGCCCCTCGACCACGGCGGTCTTGCCCACGCCGGGCTCGCCCACCAGGACCGGGTTGTTCTTGGTACGGCGGGACAGCACCTGCATGACCCGCTCGATCTCCTTCTCGCGCCCGATGACCGGGTCGAGCTTGCCCTCACGGGCGGCCTGCGTCAGGTTGCGGCCGAACTGGTCGAGCACGGCGGACGAGGCGGGGGCGGACTCCTCCCTGCCTCCGGCGCCCGCCGGGTCGCCGCCCTGCAGGCCGTGCAGCAGGCGGATCACCTGCTCGCGGACCGCGCCGAGATCGACGCCCAGCCTGCCCAGCACCTGCACGGCCACGCCGTCGCCCTCGCGGATCACCCCGAGCAGCATGTGCTCGGTGCCGATGTAGCTGTGGCCGAGCTGCAGGGCCTCACGAAGGGACAGCTCAAGGACCTTCTTGGCGCGCGGGGTGAACGGAACGTGCCCCGAAGGCCCCGACTGGCCCTTGCCGATCATGTCCTCGACCTGCCGCCGGACGACCTCGTGGGTCAGGCCGAGGCCGTCCAGCGCCTTGGCGGCGACGCCTTCGCCCTCGCGGATCAGCCCGAGCAGCATGTGCTCGGTGCCGATGCAGTTGTGGTTGAGCGCCCTGGCCTCCTCGTGGGCCAGGACGACGACCCGCCGTGCGCGGTCGGTGAATCTTTCGAACATCACACCTCCTGAGAAGGCACTGCGGACGGCCCGCTGTCGCGGGTGACGACGACGAGATCGTCGGGGTCGGCGACGATGGCCGCCGGGGAACGGTCGGGATGCACCTGGTAGGCGAGCGGCGGCCCGGTCAGGCCCCACAGCGCGCCGACGATCGTCGCCCCGGACCCGGCGCGCGGGCCGTTGGCGATCCGCACGCGGGTGCCGGGAGCGTGGCCGTCTTCGGCCACCACGAGCAGGGCGTCGAGGATCTGCCGGGCGCCGGTGAACGGCAGCCCCGCCCAGCGGGCCGGGTCGTGCGGGGCGATGGCCGCCGCCAGTCGCACGGCCTCGTCGCGAGTGCGAAAGCCGCGGTCGGCGGTCCCGGCCGTGATCGCCGCGGCGGCGCGGCGGCGCAGCGCGGCGGGCTCGGTGTCGAGCGTCAGCCGGACCATGCGGTCGATCAGCGCGCACATGGTGTCGACCGCGGTCTCCTCGCCCAGCTCGGCCGTCCAGGCCAGCTCGCCGGGCGCGGGCACGATGGACCGCGTCTCGGTGGCGACGAGGAAATAGACCATGGCGAGCACGTCTTCGCGGCCCTCGCCGTGGTAGAGCGGGCCCACGCCGGTGCCGCCGTCGCCGCGGGCGGGCGGGAACCGCTCGACCAGGTGCCCGGCCCGGCCGCGGGGCAGGTCGGCGGCCATCCGGGCGTCCTGCACCCGCTGGTGGAAGGTGCGCCGGGCGCGGCGGCCGATCAACCGGCGACGGCGGCCGTCGGTGCTCGCGGGATAGATCGTGCGGCCGCGGCTGGCCGGTGTCTCGCACTGGCCGGGCCAGGCGTCCGGCCAGCGCGCCGCAACCGAATAGGGAACGCCCGACATCGCGGCGCGGGCCCTGATGGCGCGTCTGCGCGCCCTGCCGGGCACGGCCCGTCGCCGCCGATCCCCGCACGGGTCGTGCGGGTCGTCGCTCACCGTGTGCCGATCGTCGGCCATCATGCCCTCCGACGGGCCCCACGCATCCCACCGATCGGGGCGGCACGATCAGGCCGCGCAACTGCCGGCGCGCACTGAGTCAGGGACTCTTGGCCTTCGTATGCGAACCGGCGTGGGCGATCGCAATGGGCGCCGGCGGGTGCTCCGCCTGCCCATAACTCTAAGGGCGCCGCCGATCTCACGGGCAAGATTCAGCCAGCAGCCGAACCAGGCGTATCGCCCCGGCGGCCGGGCATCTCTACCTTTTGGCACCCACCCGTACCTGGGTGATCCTTTCCGCCATGCGCTCCTGCCCAGCCGTGTCGAGCCGTTCCCAGAGCGTGTTCGCGATCAGGTGCAGCAGGTTCACGGTGAGGACGGCGGGGGCGATCATGGCGACCGCGTCCGGCACGCCGGGCAGCAGCGCCAGCGCCAGCATGATCGCGGTGATGCCGTTCTGCTGGCCGAGGGCGAGATAGACCCGCTCGACCCCGGTCAGGCCGCGCGCCGGGATCAGCCCGCCGACGACGACCTGCGCGGCGTACGCGGCCACGCCGAGCAGCGCGCCGCGCACCGGCTCGACGCCGCCGGGCAGCAGCATCCCCAGCGCGAAGGCCGCGACCAGGAAGGCGGCGGAAAGCACCCTGCCGAGCGCGCGTTCGATGCCGGGGCGCAGGAACAGCCCGATCAGCGCGATGCCGAGCACCAGGAACTGCTGCACGGCCACCACCAGCGCGGCCAGCAGCACGGCCACGCCGGTGATCCGCCTGGTCGGCGGGTCGTGCAGGACCGGCCAGTCGTACCGGGCCGCCGCCCACCTCGCGACCGCCCAGCCGAGCAGCACGACCCCGGCCAGCAGCGCGTTGCCCCAGGTGGTCGTGAGGTACGCGCCCACGCCGCCGCGCCCGCCGAGCAGCATCGCGCTGAAGTAGACGGTCAGCAGCGCGGTGATCGGATCGTCGAACGACGCCCACGCGAGCAGCAGGTTCTTCGCCCGCTCCGACATGCGCGAACTGCCGATCAGGGCGGCCACAGAAAGCGGGTCGATCTGCGCGACCGCCACGCCGAGCAGCAGCGACTCCGGCCGCGGCCAGGAGAGGTACATCACCCCGCCGATCAGCACGGCCTTCAGCAGCACCCCGACGGTGACCGCGAGCACCACCGTGCGCAGATCCTTGGTGACCTCGCGGGAGATGCCGTGGGCGCTGCTGTACAGGCCGATCGAGAGCAGGGCGGTCACCGCGTACATGTACAGCGGCGAGCCGACGGACTGCGCGACGCCCGGCACCGCGCCGGCCGCCGCCGCGCCCGCGGCGACCACGGTGACGGCCACCGCGAGCCGGGCCACGGCGGGTGAGAGCCGCGGGGCCGCGCGGGGCCGCCGCAGGACGGAACCGGCCTCGTCAGGAGGGCGGTCCTCAGGGGGGCGTTTCATCCAGCACCCGCTCCACATCGGGCAGCAGTTCGCGCATCCGTTCCTCGGCATGCGGCACCAATGGCTGGAACAAGGTGACACCGAGCAGGAAGGCTCCGCTGCGGTTCAAGGGGTACACGTAGATCGCGCCGGACTCCACGTCCAGCACCACGCGCCGGAACGGCTCATGGGTGAACCTCCACAGCGCGTGCGTCAGCTCCGCGAGGTCGCGCTGCAGCCGCCGCGCCACCTCCAGGTACTGCTTGCGCCGCAGGTCCCTGGTCAGCCGGTGGAACCAGGAGTCCAGGGCGGGGTTGTCGAAGACATCGGCGGAGAAGCGGAACTCCCAGTCGATGTGCAGGGCGACGTAGTGCAGCTCGCCCGCGGCAAGCCGGGGGACGCAGACCTCGCGCAGCCCGCGCTCGGCGGCCTCGCTCAGCGGCTCGCCCCGCGCGAGGAAGGGCGTGACCGGCTCGGCCAGCCCTGCGGCCTCCGCCTCGACGTCGCCGCCGGGCATCCGTCCCGGCAGGCTGAACGCCATGTCCCTGATCTTCGTCGCCAGCGCGGACATCTTCCAGTCCATGGACTCCACGGCGGAGGTGTCCAGGGTCGCCCCGACGACGTACTCGCCGGAGTAGACCCAGCCGCAGTGGATGGCCCCCTCGGAGGTCTCCACCACCGTGCGGATGAGGTCGCCGGTCTCCAGGTCGGCGAGCAGCCGGTCCATCCGCTCGACGTTGATGACGAACTCATGGAACGCGTTCTCGTAGCCCTCGCGCACCGCCTCGATGTCGCGCCCGCCGAACCGGCCGGTCATCTTGTGGAACAGGTCTGCGGAGAAGCCGTGGAAGCCGTGGTCGAAGTAGCTCACGGTGTGCAGGCCCTGCGGGTCGCGGAACTCGTCCTGGCACAACGCGATGATGTTCTCGTAGGCGGCGCCGCCGTACGAGGAGCGCCGGATCACGCACGCGGGCGGATCCTCCTTCGCGGTCATCTGCGTCCTTCCGTTTCGATACGGCTCAGTACCGCATGACCTCGATGTCGATGTCACGCCGGCGACCGGGGTCGCGGCGTCCCCCGAGGCCCTCTCTGCGCAGGTCGGCGAGGTTGCGCTCACAGATCCGCACATGCGGATGGCCGGGCCCGTAGAAGTACAGCAGGCGTTCGAGGGCCGTCGCCATCCGGTCGACGGCCAGATTCCTGTCCCTGGGGGCGAGGCTGTTGGCGTGATCGACCTCGGCGGCGAGCGTCAGCGGGTGGCGCGGGCCGAGCCGGTCGGCCAGCGCCGCGCAGGCTTCCGCGCCCAGCCGCTCGGCCTCCTCCGCGTCGCCCGCGGCGCGCAGGTAGACGCCGAGGTTGGCCTGCAGCGCGTAGGCCTGCGGGTGGTCGCGGCCGAACACCTCGCGGAAGGCGGCCACCGCCCGCTGGGCGCGGATCACGGCCCCCGCGTGGTCGCCCTCGGCGTGCAGGTCGGCGGCGACGGCGGCGGAGCACAGTATGGTCTCGGCGTGCCGTTCGCCGGCGACCTCGCGCAGCTCTTCCAGCGCCTCGGTGTCGCGGCTCAGCGCCTCGAAGGAACGGCCGAGCCTGCGTTCGCACACCGCGATCCCGCACTCGATCCGCAGGAGCAGCAGGCTGCGCGGACCGGCCGCCTTGGCCTGGGCGGGCGCGAGCAGCCCGAGGCCGCGCCGCAGCAGGTCGAGTGAGCCCTCCACATCGCCCAGCTCGCGCATGAAGTAGGCCAGGTTGCAGCCGGTCCACCAGGCGGCGGGGGACGTCTCGCCGTACAGGGTCAGCCGGTCGAGGTGGCAGCGCCGGGCCAGTTCCTCGGCCTCGTACGGCTTGCCGGCCAGCGAGGCGGAGACCGCCAGGTTGTTGAGGGCCCGCCCGGTGTGCGGGCTCTGCGCGCCGAGCAGCCGCTCGAAGCCGGACCAGGCGGCGCTGCTGCGCAGGTAGGCCAGCCCGAAGTCGCCCTTGGCGCGCAGGTCCGCGCCGTGCACCATGGCGGCGTTGAGGGCCCTGAAGGACTTTTCGCCGCGGCGTACCAGGACCCGCAGCGCGGCCTCGCTGTGCCGGACGGCGGCGGAGTGCTCGCCCAGCTCGCGCAGCACGTTGGCGATCTGCACGCGCAGCTCGGGGACCATCGAGGGGTCGGGGCTCGCGCCCCACTCGGCAAGGGCCCGCTCGCCGAGCCGCCGGGCCCGCCGCCAGGCGCTGTAGTCCTGGAGCTGGAAGAGGTGGCGGACCTGGTCGATCACCCAGCGGCGCACCGGCCGGTGCGGGCACCTGATCGCGTCGCTGGTGACCACATGCCGGTTGAGCTCGGCGAACCTGCGGGCGCGCAGGTCTTCGGGGCCTTCGTTCTCGGCGGGGGCGAACCGCGCCAGGCCGTGCAGGACCTCCTCCCGGCGCAGCTCCTCGGCCGGGCCGCGCATGGACGCCAGAACGGAGTCGCGGATCAGCCGGTGGGCGCGCAGCGAACCGGCGTCGCCGTGCTCGATCCTGACCAGGCCGTACCCGCGCAGGCTCTCCATCGTCACGTCGATGTCCAGCGGGTCGGCGAACGGCCCGCCCTCGCCGCACAGCGCGCCCAGGAAGGCGGGCGAGCGCAGCAGGTCGAGGGAGACCCCGTCGAAGCTGAGGAACGAGATCGCCTGCATGATCCACAGCTCGGCGGGGTCGAGGGCGGCGAGCGCGGCGCCGACCATCGCCTCGTGCGAGGCCACCGGGTCGGGGGTCGTCCCGGGCTCGGCGTGAACCCTGCGGTCCGCCTCCAGGCCCGCCACGACCCTGCGGTACGTGACGCGCAGCTCCGCGACGGCCTGGGCCGCGCGGTCGCGCAGCGGCACGCGTGCCCGGCTGGGATCGCTCGCGGCCCTGGCCAGCCAGGCCCGTCCCATCTCCATCGCGAGCGGCATCCCGCCGAGCATGCCGGCCACCTGGCGCGCGTCGTCGGTGGTGATGTGCGGGTCGCCGCGGCGCAGCAGCGTGGCGCTCTCCTCCAGGGACAGCGGGCCGACCTGCAGGTGGGAGGCGCGGTCGGCGGGGGGCCGGGCGCGGGTGGTGAAGATGACGTGCCCACCCTCGGCGGGGACCAGGCCGGGTAGCTCCTCGTCCTGGCCGAAGTCGTCGTAGACGAGCAGCCACCGCGTCTCGGCGGCGGCGGTGAGGTAGCGCAGCGCGGCGGCCACCGCGTCGCCGCCCTCGGGCAGCTCCAGCCGGTGGGCGAGGGCGCTCAGGCCCTCGCGGGTCTTGTCCTCGTTGCGGGCCTGGATCCACCAGACGATGTCGTAGCCGCCGAGAAAGCGCTCGGCGTACTCCAGCGCCAGCTCGCTCTTTCCCGCGCCCGGGCCGCCGTGGATCATGCAGCGCCCGTCGGGCGAGTCGAGCATCCGGTCGCGTAACTGGAGGAGCAGCCGCTCCCTGCCGACGAAGTCGCGCTCGGCGGAGGGCAGATTGTGGGTCGTGGGCAGGCGGGGGAAGCGGGTGCCGCCGGCGCCGACGGGGAGCGGGTCGCGGATGCGCAGCCGCCGGCGCAGGTCGGCCTTGATCTCGGCCTCCTCCTCGCCCCGGAGGTCGAGCTCCTGCACGCCTTCGGGGGGCCCGGCGAGCGTGTGGTCGTCCACCCTGACGAAGACCAGGCCGTTCTCGGTGTGTCCGCTCCCGCCGTCGCGCCACAGGCCGACCAGTACGTCGAGCCGGTCGGTCTCGTCCAGGCTCATCCGGGTGGGCGAGACGACCAGGACGAGGGAGTCGCCGCTCAGGCCGTCGGGGGCCTCGTCGGCGAGGCCGCCCAGGGGGATCTCCCTGACCCGCAGGCCCGCCCCGGCGATCTGGGTCGTCAGCCACTCCGCCCAGGTGCGGTAGCGGGCGGTGTACACGACCGAGACGCGGCGCACTCCGGTGACCAGGCCGCCGGTGATCCGCGCGGCCACGCCCTCGTAGGCGTCGCGCAGGCCGTCGCCGCCCGCGGGCTCGCTGAGCACGGCGAGCGCGTCGGTGAAGTAGTGGTCGCCGCTGTAGGGGATCTCCACGCCGGTGTCGAGGACCAGCTCGGACTCCCCCAGCTCCTCGCGCACCCGCCGCCGGGCCTCCTGCAACTGCGCGGCACGGGTGCGATCGACCATCATCGGCAGCGGGAGCACCCGCGCCGCGCCGCCCATGATGCCGATCTGGGCGACGGCGTCGGCGACCTCGGCGATGGCCGACGGGCTCAGCGGGAAACCGATGACCGCGATGTCGGACAGCAGCGCCGACCAGCGCAGCGCCGCGGCGCCCGTCCGGGTGGGGACCCTGACCAGCACGTAGTCGTATCCGCTGTCGCGCAGCCGCTTGCGCACGGTCGCCGGCTCGCCCCATCCGGCGGGGCCCGCGGCCTCGTCGTCCACCGTCACGGCGAGGTCGAGGCGGCCGCCCTGGTCGGCGAGCGGGCCGAGGTCGAGGCGGATCGGCACGGCGCCGGGCTCGGGGGCGGGCGGCAGGAACCTGTGCAGGTAGCGCCGCAGCGCGGGCGCGGACGGCCCGGTGTCGGCCACCAGGACGCGTTTTCCCGCGGTCGCGAGAATGACCGCGACGTTGGCCAGCGTCATGGTGCTGCCGATGCCCCCGCGCAGCGAATGGAAGGAGATGATGATTCCGGGCTGATTGGATCCGCCGTTCATCGCCGCCCCATTTTGCCACCGACGGACGGCGACAGCCGCCCGGCCACCACTCTGCCACATTCCGGCGCACCCGGATACGGTTGTTCGCAAAGCGCGGCGCGGTGTGAACTTACCCCGGAACGGCCATCAGTCATACGTTTCATCCGTGGCGGCCAGGCCGGACCCGAATCCGGAGCAGTACAGCTCGGGCGACTCCTCGGCATCCCGGTACAGGCGGCGCAGCGCGATGGCCAGCACGCCGTCCCGCGGCAGGGCGTCGAGGGCCGCCGGATCGATGCCGCCGATGTCGATCAGGTCGGACCGAAGCTCGTCGCCGTTTTCCGCCGCGTCAGTCACAGCCGCCGCTTCCTCCGATTAACTCGGGCAATACGGTGTTATATCGCATATCACCAGATAACTCCGATCAATGTTCTTATATTATCGAGCCGCTTCCCAAGCGACCACATCCCTGTATGATCCTAGACATTCCACATTCCTCATCATGTGAGGTGCGGATCCATGCCAGCCGCCCCGCCGGATCCTTGGCCGGATTCGAGTGACGTGGCGGCACCGCCGGCCGGAGGCCGGCGGCCACGGCCTTTCCGCACGTTCGTTTTGAAGATCCACAGCCGGTGCGACCTGGCCTGCGACTACTGCTACGTCTACTCCGGGCCGGACCGCTCCTGGCGCGACCGGCCCCGGATGATGTCCACCGCGGTGGCGGCGCGGGCGGCGGCGCGGATCGCCGAGCACGCCGCCGGGCACGGGTTGCGGGGCGTACAGGTGGTGCTGCACGGCGGCGAGCCGCTGCTGTGCCCGCCCGGGCACGTGGCGGCGCTGGTGCGGGAGATCCGCGCGGCCGTCCGTGCTCCCGTGCGCGCGTCACTGACCGTCCAGACCAACGGCGTGCGCCTGGACGAGACGTTCCTGCGGCTGTTCAAGGACCTCGGGGTCGGCGTCGGCGTCAGCCTGGACGGTCCCGCGCGGGTCCACGACGGGCGGCGGCGTACCGCCGGGGGCCGGGGCAGCCACGCGGCGGTCTCGGCGGCGCTGCGGCGGCTGGGCGGCGCGGCCTTCCGCCCGCTGTTCCGTGGGCTGCTGTGCACGATCGACGTGCGCGCCGACCCGCTCGGCGTCTACCGGGAGCTGCTGCGCCACGCCCCGCCCGTGGTGGACTTCCTGCTTCCGCACGCCAACTGGTCCGCCCCGCCCGCGGGAGGCGACGGGAGCGGCACGCCGTACGCGGACTGGCTCATCGCGATCTTCGAGGAGTGGTACGCCGCCGTCCCCCGGCCCACCTCCGTCCGGCTCTTCGACGAGATCATCCACCTGCTGCTCGGCGGGCACGCCCGGACCGAGGGCCTGGGGCTCACGCCCGTGGGGGTCGCCGTGGTGGAGACCGACGGGACGATCGAGCAGACCGACGCGCTCAAGTCCGTCCACGACGGCGCCGCGTACACCGGGCTGCACGTGGCCCGCGACCCGTTCGACGCGGCGCTGCTGGTGCCCGGGATCGCCGCCAGGCAGATCGGCGCGGCGGCCCTCGCCCCGCGCTGCCGGGCCTGCCCGGTGGTCCGGGTGTGCGGCGGCGGGCACTACGCGCACCGCTACCGGGAGGGCACCGGCTTCGCCAACCCGTCGGTGTACTGCCCCGATCTCTACCGGCTCATCGGGCACATCCGCACCCGCGTGTCCGGCGACATCATGGCCCTCCGCACCGGCACATGAGCGTGGCGGGACGATGACGCGGGGGCATCGGCTGGCGCGGCGGACACTGGTGGCCCTGGCACGCGGGGAGGACGGGGCCGCGGCGCTGCGGGAGCTGGCCCCGGCGCAGCTCAGCAAACATCTGCTGCTGCTCACCGCGGTGGTCGCCCAGGCGGCCGAGCGCGGTCACCCGCAGGCGCGGCAGGCCGCTGCGGCGTTGTCCGCGCTGCACGCCGTACGACGGGCCGCGCCCGCCGCCGCCGAGACGGTCCTGCGCAACCCCGCCGTGGGTTCCTGGGCCCTGGCGACGCTGCACGACATGATCAATGGCCGCCCGGACGCGCGCCCCGGACGCCTGGCGGCCATCACCGCCGGGGCGGCGGCGCTCGGCCGCGTCCAGGCCGAACTGGAGCTGACGGCGGACCCTGGGGGCCTCACGCTCCCCGGGCTCGGCAGGGCCGCGCTCCCGCCCGGGCCGGTGACCTTCCGGGCGGGCGGCCCAGGCGGCGAGCCGGCCCTGCTGTCGGCGGGCCGCCGCCACGTCCGGCTGCCGCCCGACCTCTACCAGGACGGCCCCCGCTGGCAGGGCCTGCGCCGCCTGCAGCTGCGCGCCCCCGGGCACCGGGTGACCCTGCTCGCCGACGACCTCGATCCCCACCGCTTCCCTGGCGCCCTGGAACGCCTCCCCCGGCTCCCCCTCCCCGAGTTGCGCGCCTGGCACGAACGGCTGCAGGCGGGCTGGCTGTTCCTGTCCCGCCACCACGGCTGGGCGGCGGCCGAGTGCGCGGAGGCGTTCACCGTGCTGGTCCCGCTGGCCGGCCCGCCGTCCGGATACCGCAGCGCGACCTCGCGGGCCGCCTACGGCTGCCTGGCCATGTCCGCGCCGCCCGGCCCGGTGCAGGTCGCGGAAGCGCTGGCGCACGAGGTGCAGCACGTCAAGCTGGCCGCTCTGACGGACATGTTCGACCTGGTCGAGCGGACCCCCGCAGGAGGCGGCTTCTACGCCCCCTGGCGGCCCGACCCGCGCCCGGCGGGCGGTCTGCTCCAAGGGGCGTACGCGCACCTCGGCATCGCCCGGTTCTGGCGGCGGCAGCGGGAGCTGGAACGCGATCCCGGCGCGGCCTTCGACGCGCACGCCGGTTATGTCCGGTGGCGGGACGCGGCGGCGGAGGTGTCGGAGGTGCTGCTCGGCTCGGGGCGGCTCACCGCAGTCGGCACGGAGTTCGTCACCGAGATGCGCGCCGTACTGGACTCCTGGCGGGACGACCCGGTGCCCGCGGACGCGCTGCGGCACGCCCGCCGTACGGCGTCGCGGCACCGCGCCCGCTGGCTGAGCGAACACGCCTGAAACCCCCTCGCGCGGCCCCGCGAGTGTAAAAAACCGAGATTTCCGAAGGCCCTCGTGATTGAGCCCGGCGGAAGCGGGCAGGGCGGGTCGGGTACCTCAATCAAGTTGACGAGGAGTCATAGTGCTCACGCTGACCGACAACGCCGTCCAGGTGATCCGCGACCTGACCGCGCAGTCGAGCGGTTCGCAGGACACGGGGATCCGCATCGCCTCCCAGGCCGACCAGGCGGGTTCGCTGGTCCTGTCGATCTCCGAAGGCCCGGCCAACCAGGACCAGGTCATCGAGGTCGAAGGCGCTCGCGTGTTCCTGGACCCGGTGGCGGCCGACGCCCTGGAGACCAAGTCCCTCGACGCCGACGTGGACGCCCAGGGCAGCCCCTCCTTCCGCCTCGCGGAACAGGGCTGACACGCTGACGAACGGGCCGGGATGAACCGGCCCGGCGACACATAACGCCTCTGCCCGCGGCGGCCCGCGCGCCGCCGCGGCCGGGGACGTGCCGGCCGGCGGCATCGACCGATCGGCCGATGCCATCGGCCGAATGATCGGCCCGCTGGACGATACCGGCCCGCCGCCCGGCGCGGGATGCTCAGGGGCATGAGGAGGATTCTGCTACTGGCGGGCGTGCTCACGGCGGTGGGCGCCCTGGCGTCCTGCGGGGTCGAACTGGACGCCAAGGAGCGGCACGACGTGCGCGACTTCCCGTTCGACGGCCGGGGCCAGGCCCTGTCCATCAAGTCGGGCGTGCGCGTCAACGTGGTCCCGGCCACGGGGTCGTCCCTACGGGTCGAGCGCTGGGTGCGCGGCAAGGCGGCCGGGGAGGGCATGGCCACCTGGTCCCTGCGCGGCGACACGCTCACGCTCGGCGCCGACTGCAACATGGTCTTCGGCGACTGCGGCGCGCGTTACGTGGTGCGCGTCCCCGGCACGCCCAAGGTGAGCGTGGACGTCAGCGACGACGACGTCCGCGTGACCGGCCTGGCCGGCGAGCTCAACGTCACCACGCACTCGGGCAACGTCCACGTCGAGGCCGCAACCGGCACGGTGCGGATGAACAGCGCCGACGGCGACCTGACCATGGTCGGGGCCCGCTCGGGCATCGTGCGCGCCCGCACCGGCAGCGGCGACATCGACCTCTCCTTCGCCACCCCACCCGCCGAGGTCCGCGCCCTGTCCAACGACGGCAGAGTCGTCACCACGGTCCCCGAGGTCGACGGCTCCTACCGGGTCAAGGCCACCTCCCGCCACGGCACCCAACGCTCCGAAGTCCGCGACGCCCCACGCAGCGAACGCACCCTGGTCCTCCGCAGCGTCTCCGAGGACGTACGCATCCGAAAGGGACCTCCAACCAAATCCTGACGGCCCGCCCAGCCGACAAAACGAGGGATACATGGAGGACCGACCGAGACGCACACTCGGTCAATGAAGGTGCACGCAGGTCTACGGGGATACATGGTCGGCTAACGGGGGTGCACGGAGGGTCGGCGGCTCGTACGCTTGGCGCGAGGTGAGGCGTCATGCGCAGGCGGCTGCTGGTGATCGTCATCGCGCTGGTCTCCGGGCTGGTGGCCGCGCTCGGGCTGCCGCTCGCCATCACCGGGGCCGAGCAGACCTCGCATGCGGTGTTCATCAGCCGGGCCGACGACACCGGCCGGTTCGCCGACGCCGCCGAGTCGGCCCTGTCCACCGGTAGCACCCAGCGGCTCCGCGCCGACCTGCGCCGCTACGACGAGCTCTTCGACAGCCCGGCCTTCGTCGTGGACGCCGACGGCAAGGTCTTCGCCGCCTCGCGTACCGCGGTCTCGCTCAACGACCCCGAGGTGGCCCGCCCGCTGCAAAGGGGCCTCGCGGGACGGCCGCCGCAGCGGCCGCACGTCCTGTGGCCGTGGGACGGCCGCCCCTACGTCGTGGTGGAGCCGGTGGTCAGGGACAACCGCGTACTCGGCGCGGCGGTGACCGTCTCCCCCACCGACGCGGCGCGCGGCGAACTCGCCGTACTGCTGGGCTACCTCGCCGCGGGCGGCCTGCTCGCGCTCGTTCTGGTGGCCCTGGCGGTGGCCGTGCCGCTGGTGCGGTGGGTGCTGCGCCCGGTCCGCGACCTCGACGAGGCCGCGCACGCCGTCGGCTCCGGCGCGCTGGCCGCGCACGTCTCCGACCGCATCGGCCCGCCCGAGCTGCGCAGGCTCGCGGCCAGCTTCAACGCCATGGCCGACGACCTGGCCGCGGCGGCGCGGGCGCAGCGGGAGTTCGTCGCCAACGCCTCCCACCAGTTGCGCAACCCGCTGACGGCACTGCGGCTGCGGCTGGAGAACGCCAAGGCGTTCGCCGCCGACGAGCATGGGCGCGAGGACCTGAGCCGCGCGCTGGAGGAGACCGACCGGCTCGGGGTGACGGTGGACGGCCTGCTGCGCCTGGCCCGGGCCGAGGCCCATGACTCCCGGCCGGAGCCCGTCGACGTCTCCGCCGAGGTACGGCGGCGCGCCGAAGCCTGGCGGGCCGCCTACCAGAAGGCGGCGACCCCGCTCACCGTGGACGCCGCCGATCCGGTCACCGCGCTGTGCCCCCCGGACCTGCCGGGGCACGCCCTGGACGTGCTGCTGGACAATGCGCTGAAGTTCGGCGGCGGCGCCCCCGTGGAGGTGTCGGTCGGCTCCGAGAACGGGGGCCCCGGCGCGGGCTGGGTCACGATCGCCGTACGCGACCGCGGCGACGGGCTGACCGAAGAGGAGTTCGCCCAGGCGGGGGGCCGCTTCTGGCGCAGCCCCCGGCACCAGAACACACCCGGCACCGGCCTCGGCCTGGCCGGCACCCGCACGCTCGCGCAGCGCAGCGGGGGGTCACTGGAACTGACGCCGCTGCGGCCTCGCGGATTGCAGGCACTGCTCCGGCTACCGCTCAGCGATGCTGCCGCCGATACCAGCGAGCCGCACCCGGATGCAGATCCAGCGGATAAGTCATGATCGCCGAACCGGCGTCCAGGCGGCGGGCCTCGCCGTGGACGTCGGCGAGGCGGGGCTGTTCCTCGAAGAGGGTCCTGGTGAGCCAGTAGGCGGCGGGCTCTGGCAGGTCGCGGTGGACGACGAGGTAGTTGGGCACGCTCACGGTGCCCACCTCGTCGGCGAGGCCGTACACCGAGGCCGGGACGGTCGTCTCGGTGTACAGCTCGCCGTACTGCCGGGTGAGCATGCCCGCGGTCTGGCCGAGGTCGATGAGCCGTACCGGGGTCGAGGCGCGCAGGCCGGTGATGCCCTCGCTCGGCAGGCCGCCGCTCCAGAAGAAGGCGTCCAGTTCGCCCAGTTCTAGGGCGCGTGCGGAGGGGCTGATCTCCTCGTGGGCGAGTACGACGTCGTCGTACAGCCCGGCGAGCCGCAGGACGCGCTCGCTGACGACCGCCGTGCCCGAGCCCTTGGCGCCGATCGACACCCGCCGCCCGGCGAGGTCGGCCATGGTGCGTATCGGGCCGTTGGCGCGTACGACGAGCTGCACGTAGTTGTCGTACAGCCGGGCCAGGGCGACGATGGGGCGGCCGCCGGGGAACGCCTCGCGGCCGGTCACGGCGTCGGAGGCGATGTCGGCGAGCACGAAACCGGCCTCGGCCTTGCCCGCGGTGATCAGCTCGATGTTCTCGACGCTGCCGACGGTGGTGATCGGCTCGGCCGCAGTCTCCGGGAAGCGCTGCCTGACCAGGTGCGCCAGCGCGCCGCCGTACAGGGCGTAGACGCCCCCGGCGCTGCCGGACGCGATCCGGATCGGGCCTCGTGGCGCGGCGGGGAGGGCGGGGTTCGCGCACGCGGTGACGATCGTGGTCAGTACGGCGGCGAGCACGACCGCCGTACGCCACCGGGGAGCGCGGACCCGCGCTACGGACACGGACGCCCCCAGTCGCCGGGGAGGGGCAGCCGGTATCCGATGCTGCGCACGGTCTCGATCAGAGGGGGCTCGCCGAGCTTGGCGCGCAGCGTCGCGATGTGGACGTCCAGGGTGCGGCCCATCCCCTGCCCGATGGTGTCCCAGCCCTCCAGGTACAACCGCTTGCGCGGTACCACCGTGCCGGCCGCGCGGGCCAGGCACAGCAGCAGGTCGAACTCCTTGGGGGCCAGCCCGATCGGGCGGTCGTCCCTGATGACGGCGCGAGCGGCCGGATCGATCCGCAGGCCGCCGAGCACGATGGGCTCCTCCGGGCGGGGGCGTACGCGGCGCAGCACCGCCTCCATGCGCGCGCACAGCTCGGCGAGCGAGAACGGTTTGACGACGTAGTCGTCGGCGCCCGCGTGCAGGCCCGCGATCCGATGGTGGGTCTCCCCCAGGCAGGTGACGGCGATGATGCCCATGTCGGCGGCCTTGGCGCGCAACCTGCGGCACAGGTCCACGCCCTTGGCGTCGGGGAGGTTGAGGTCCAGCAGCACCAGGTCGGCGGGGGGCGCGGCCAGCGCCTCGGCCGCGCTGTGCGCGGGGACCACCTGCAGGCCCAGGCGGCGCAGTCCGGAGACGAGGGCCTCGGCCACTCCGAGGTCGTCTTCGACGACGAGCACGCGTGTCCGCCCCGGTGGAGCGCTCCCATGCATAGGGGCATGGTAAGCCGCGGGCAGCGCCCCCACCCAGGACATGGCGCGGATTTGATGGCCGCTTAACACTGGACTTTTCCGGCGCTGCGCCACGGATCGGACGCGCCCCCGGCGTCTTCGTTAAGCGCCCATCAAGGATCTCCGCCACGCCTTCTGATGTGGCCCAGGTCACGCTTACGTTTCCGGCAACCGGCCACCGGCAACCGGCACGACCACACCGGCCGCCCGCGACGCGGCCCGGACACCCAGGAGGCACTGATGACGTTTCCCCAGCACGAAAAGGCCGACCCTACCCCAGCAGGCCCCGCACCCCCACCCGACGAGCCCCCGCCTCCAGAGGTCCTGGCGGTGCAGGACGGGGAGCGGGTGGGGCGGCGGCTTGGTGGGGGGCCGGCGCGGGTGGTGGCGGTGGTGGCGTTCGGGGTGTCGGTGTACGCGTTGTACGCCGTGTTCAGCCCGGTGCCCGTACTGCCGTACCGGATGAGCTTCCTGGCCCTCGTCCTGCCGCTCACCTTCCTGGTCTACCGGCCCGTCCTGACCGGCGGCGCCCGGCCCGGGATCGTCGACTGGGTGCTGGCCGCGGCGTCCGCCGCGGTGTGCGCGTACCCGCTGCTGTCCTTCGACGACTTCATCCGGCGGACCTTCGACCCCGCCACCCTCGACCTGGTGATGGCCGGCGCGTGCGTGCTGCTGGTGCTGGAGGCCACCCGCCGTACGGTCGGCCTCGCGCTCCCGATCATCTGCGTGCTGTTCCTCGGCTACGCCCTGCTCGGCGGCAACCTGCCGGTCGACTCGCTGCTCGGCCATCCCGGCTACGGCCTGGACCGCCTCCTGGTGCAGCTCTACATGGGCACCGAGGGCCTGTTCGGCGTCCCCCTGGACGTGGCCGCGACCTACATCGTGCTGTTCACGATCTACGGCGCGGTGCTCGAACACTCCGGCGCGGGCGCGTTCTTCGTGGAGATCTCGTTCGCCGCCTTCCGCCGTTCGACGGCCGCGCCCGGTCGTACCGTGACGCTGGCCGGGTTCCTGATGGGCACGGTCTCCGGGTCCGGCACCGCGACGGCGGTGTCGCTGGGCAGTGTGGCCTGGCCGATCCTGCGGCGGGCCGGTTACCCGCCCGCGCAGGGCGGCGGGGTGCTCGCCGCGGCCGGGATCGGCGCGCTGCTCTCGCCGCCCACGCTGGGCGCGGCGGCGTTCATCATCGCCGAGTATCTCCAGGTCTCCTACGTGACGGTGCTGCTGTACGCGATCGTGCCCACGATCCTGTACTACCTGGGGATCATCCTCGCCGTCGAGATCGACGCCCGCAGGTACGGCACCCGCTCGGTCGCCGTGGACCTGCCCTCCGCCTGGCGGTTGCTGGTCCGGTCCGGCTATCACTTCTCGTCGCTGATCGCGATCGTGGTGCTGATGATGGTGGGCGTCTCGCCGTTCCGCGCCGTCGTCTACGCCACCGTGATGGCCGTCGCGCTGTCGTTCCTGGACCGCCGCCGCAGGCTCGGGCCGCGCCGCCTCGCCCGGGCGCTGACCGAGGGGACGCTCGGCGTACTGCCGGTGGCTGCCACCACGGCCGCGGCTGGGATCATCGTCGCGGTGGTCACGCTGACCGGGCTGGGGCTGAAGACCTCGCGCATCATCGTGGACCTGGCGGGCGGCGTCCCGGCGCTGACGGCGGTGCTGGCCGCGGTGGCCGTACTGCTGCTCGGGCTGGCCGTGCCGGTGACCGCGTCGTTCATCATCGCCGCGGTGGTCATCGGGCCCGCGCTGCAGTCGCTGGGCGTGTCGCCGGAGGCGACGAACATGTTCGTCTTCTACTACGCGGTGCTGTCGGAGGTCACCCCGCCGACCGCGCTGGCGGCGGTCGCCGCCGCGGCCGTGACCGGCGGCAACGCCTTCAAGACCATGATGCAGACCTGGAAGTACACGCTTCCCGCGTTCCTCGTGCCGTTCGCCTTCGTGCTCGCCCCGGCCGGGGAGGCGCTGCTGTGGCGGGCCCCGCTGCCCGCCGTGCTGGTGGCGCTGGCGCTCTCGGCGGTCGCCGTGGCCGCGCTGGCGGCGGCGACCGGCGGGTGGCTGACCGGCCCTGCCCGGTGGCCGGAGCGGGTGCTGTGCGCGCTCGCGGCGGTCTTCCTGCTGTACCTCGAATCGGCGAGCGCGGCCATCGGCCTGGCCCTGCTGGCTCTGGCCGTACTGATCCACCTGACGCTCCGGCGTACCCGACCCGACCAGAAGGAAGCACGATGAAACTCTCGTTCCGCGCGCTGCTGTTGATCGTCATCATCGTCGCCGCCGGCTGCG
The DNA here is from genome assembly GCF_003315795.1 of Spongiactinospora rosea. GTDB lineage: Bacteria > Actinomycetota > Actinomycetes > Streptosporangiales > Streptosporangiaceae > Spongiactinospora > Spongiactinospora rosea. The sequence goes on along the minus strand of NZ_QMEY01000003.1, from coordinate 726,672 downwards.
GCGGAGGCGGCACGGGTGGCACCGGCGGCTCCGGCGGCACTGCCCTCTACAAGGGCGGCCGGCTGTCCATCGCCACCGGTAACACCACCGGCGTCTACTACCAGCTCGGCGGCGGGTACGCCGACCTGGTCGGCAGGTTCGTGCCGGGCTACCAGGCCACCGCGGAGACCACCGCCGCCTCGGTGGAGAACATCCAGCGGGTCGCGCGCGGCGACTCCGACATCGCCTTCACCCTGGCCGACGTCGCCGCGGACGCCGCGCAGGGCAAGAACGGGTTCTCCGGCCCGCAGCCCATCCGCGCCCTGGCCCGGCTGTACGCCAACCACACGCACGTCATCGCCCGCACCGACGCCGGGATCGGCTCGGTGGCCGCGATGCGCGGCAAGCGGATCTCCGTCGGCTCGCCCAACTCCGGCACCGAGGTGATCGCCCGGCGGCTGCTCACCGCCGCCGGGATCGACCCGCGGACCGGCATCGCCGCCCAGTCGCTGTCGCTGCCCGAGACGGTGCAGGGCATGAAGGACGGCACCCTGGACGCGTTCTTCTGGTCCGGCGGCCTGCCCACCGGCGGCGTCACCGACCTGACCGTCAGCATGCGGGACAAGGTCGCCTTCGTACCGCTGGACGACCTGCTGCCCCGGCTGCGCGCGCAGTACGGGGAGGTCTACCAGGCCGCGCCGCTGAAGAAGGAGGTCTACGGCACTCCCGCGGACGTACCGGGCATCGCCGTGCCGAACCTGCTGATCGTCTCCGCCGACATGCCGGACGCCCTGGCCACGAGCCTCACGGCGCTGCTGTTCGACCACCGGGCCGACCTGACCAAGGTGCACCCCGAGGCGGCGAACATCGTCAAGACGGAGGCGCAGAAGACCGCGCCGGTGCCGCCGCACCCGGGGGCCGAGCGGTACTACGCCAAGCCATGAGCGTGAAAGTGAAAAACCCGGATCGCTGCGTGCGATCCGGGTGACCGTCGGGACGGCCGGATTCGAACCGGCGACCTCTTGACCCCCAGCTAGCGGCACACATCCCGCCATCTCGCTAAGCATCCGATCAGGCGTGTCCTGACGTCCATGGACGTCCACCAGCGTCTACTCCTGTTGCTGTACTTCGCGGCTGTACCGCACGCTAGGAGCGGGTGGGGCACTCACTCCCGCACGGCTGCGCGTGGGAGACACGCCCGACCCGCTAATGATCTTGTCACAGCGCGTGTCACGCTCACTGTCACGGCCCGTGTCACGGGGGCTTGTCACGCTGTCACGCTCCCGCCGACCTGTAACTCTCTCCCCCGGCCCCCGCCCGTGACAACCCGCCGGGGGCCGCTAGGTCTAGCGGGGGGCGGTGCTAGACCTAGCACCCCCACTAGCACCCCGCAGGCGGCCCCACGTGCGCCCTAGCGCCTAGCACCCCCCTCAGTCGCCACGGGTCCAGACGGCCGGTTCAGCCCCGTACGCGGGCACAGCGCGGCCCCGCTAGCGACAGCGTGCGGCGGCCCCCGGCGGCGAAGCCCGTGGCGACCGCCGCGCCCTCGTACGGCTGCGCGTGGGAGAACGCCCGAACACTAGTTGATCAAGCTGCCACGTACGGTGCCACACCAGACCGTAGAGGGTGCCACGGGGGGCCACGCCCCCCGCCACGAGGGGGGCCACAGGGGGCCACGAGAGGGGGCCACGGACCGTGGCCCCCGGCCTGACCTGTAACCCTCCCCCCAACCCCCCGCCCGTGGCCCCCCGAGGGGGGCCACGCCCCCGCCCGGCGCACCCCCGGCCCGATCCGTCGCCCGCCACCGGCGGGACGCGACGGATGGTTCCCGCCGACCTCCCACGCGTCGGGCAGGGCCATGCGCGACGCGTCGCGGTAGGCCGGGGCCGACGGCTCCACGAAGGCGCTTCGCACGCCCCTTTGGCGCTTCGCGCGGAGCTGGCGCCCACGTTGACCGGTCTGCCCACGCATACCGCCCATCGCCGCTACCGCCCGCCCGTCCCTTGACCAGCCCGGATACATGCGGGTAGCGGAATCCGGCCGTCGCCTCTGCAACCAGCCCGATCGGTGCATGGTGTGACCCGCCCGCCCGCTACCGCTACGCGCCCGCCAGGAGTTGGAGCCGAAGGTGCTTCAGCGCTTCCCCGACCCTGTTCAAACACACCCCCCACTGTCCAAGCGTCCGTGGCCCCGACCTTTCCTGGTGTTCCAGCACGGCCCCGCCACCACCACCGGACCAACTCAAAGGAGCACGCCCCCCGGTTGGTCAGCGAGCGGAAGACCCGCCGTGCGGTCAGGCGGCGAGAACGGCGGGCGCGGCGACGCCACAGGGGAAGCGTCCAAGGGGGGCGGTCAGGCTCGGACCAGGAAAGAGCGCTGAAGCACCATTTGGTGGCTGTAGCCCCAGAGTCCCAGCAGGCCACCAAATGGTTGGTGATCCCTTCCCAAGGGGTCGGGTCCAGGTACGGTCTGCCTGCGGTCACCGGGGGACGAGGTACAGCCCTCCGGACGTGGCACGCCCGGCCGGGTACGCCCTGACCTGGTGCGCCGTTTGAGTTGGCCTTGCGGTGGTGGCGGGGCCCTGCTGGAACACCAGGGGGGCGGTCGGGGCACGGACGCTTGGACAGGAGGGGGCGGGGGCTCTAGGTCTAGAGGTGGACCCCTCTAGGTCTAGAGCGTCCTCTAGACCCCCAGACCGTCTCTGGGCAGGGATCTAGCGCCTAGAGGCCGTTCCCGCAGACCCCCGGTCAAGCCGCTGGGAAGGCCAGCCAGAGCAGGGCGCGGGCATGCTAGACCGGCAGAGTGGGCGCCAGCTCCGCGCGAAGCGCCAAAAGACGCGCGAAGCGCCTTCTTCGCCCTTCAAGGCACTCCATGTGCCGCGGCGTGCCGGTCTTGCTGCGACCGGCACGCGCCCATCCAACTGGTGGCCCTGCGGGTGGCCGATCGGGGCCACCAGTTGGAGACGTTGCCCCGGTCTGCCGGCAACCGCCGCGAGCGCGGGCCGGGGTGGAACAGTGCCCGCTTCATGCGGCCCGTCTGCCCGCCCTGTCTGAGGGTGTGGCGAGGGTGGCCGTGCCACTCGCCGGGCCTGCCGTGCCAACCGGCCCCCCCCCATTGGACGCCTCGACGCTTCCTCAGGCTGTGCGGTCAAGGCATCATGCAGATGACGGCACTTGCGTCGTCCCGATGCTTGTATCGCGGCCAGATAGCGCCGTTAGGGTCCCGATCCTCAAACTCACGAGTCATGGCGATTATCTCGCTTGGCCCACGTTCATAGCCCAACGTGAGTAGAGTTCCCCAGTCTAAGACATGAAAGTCTGTGACCAAGAGTGCGGCACCATCGGACAAAAGCGCGGCACCCCGCACATCGCCGAGCGTTCCCGTACGGGCGTGATCAGATGCAGCCGGATCGACCTGTGCGACCCAATATCCACCCTCGCGATTACGTACGCGTTGCTGCTCCTCAATGAGCGCATTTAGCGCCTTCTTGTCATTCTTGTCCGTGACCGCCGTTGCCGCCGCCGCCTTCTCTTGCGCAACGGAATCAACCGACTTGTCTGTGATAACGACAGGGTCGCTTGCGCGGTCAATAACAATCGTGGAGTCTGAGAGAACCAAATAGTCCACCGCATCCCGACGCTGGCGCAACAAGGCCACGGTCGAACACGGAGACCCGGGGTGGTTCAAGTCGCAGGACTCTTCATGGAGTCTCGCCACTCCCCTAATTGCTTCCGAAAGGGCGTCCGCGAGAGGCAAGGAAAAGTTGCCTGCGAGGGCAAGCAGCCGCTCACCGAGCTGGCGAACATACCAGGGGGTGCCATGAACACAGCCCGTTTCAGGTCCCTCCGATAGGCCGTCAAGCACAACGGCGCTTGTTGCTGTAGCGCCCGCCCAATCCTCGTTACGCCCGTCCTCGCGTCCGGACTCACTTGCGACGCTGACGCGCACTTGACCTCCCTGGCTGATGTATGGGAGCAAGTAGCTCGGCCCGTACCAACCCCAGACTCTCAGGGTCCCATTCGCACTCGATAAGGCAAGACCAACGGCCAGCGCGAACGTTCCGATACAGGTCGGCTAGCTCTCGTTCGAGATACATAGCGGCCCCCTGTCCCCCCGGCGCGTGAATACCGGCCATATACAGCCAGTGGCCACGCCCGTCAGGGCGAGGGAGGCGCCCCAAATAGGCATAGTCACCAGGCTTTCCAGAATCCTCCGGAGAACGGTACTCTCGGCCCGTTGCCTTATCGACCAGGAGCCAACCCTGCTCATCTTTCTCGAAACCGTATCGTTCATCGGCGGCGAGAACCTGCGCGATTAGTGGTGAACGGCGGGGGCCGCAAACTACCACTAGCCCGTCCCGATTCAGGTCGATAATTCCGGGTGGCGTAATGTATTCAACAGAGCCAGCCTCAAGCCCCACCTTTCGAGCCGTTCGAGTGATGATTTCGATTGCAGCAGTGTGTTCCTGATGCACTACCGGGCGACCCGATTCGGACTCCTGTTTGGTGTCCACAGCAATAGTGATCGGCGCACCCTCGGAAAAGAGTGCACGCTCAACCGCCCGGCGTGTCGTCCCAAGCTGGGAGAGTCGGGCACGACTGACCCCCGCCCGGTCTGCGATTTCCGTGAGCGTCATTCCCTGGCTGCGCAGGTACTCGACCGCATCACGGCGGATGCGCCCGAGATCGGAGATGGCCTCTTGGTACTCGGCAAGCGCTTCCGTCGCTAGCCGGACCCGCTCCAACGGGTCTGCGGTCTCCTTGATCTTTCTCAGTTCGTGCACCGCGTCACCCTTCTGTCGGCGGTCTCCGACAGTCTAGTAAGGGGGGTTACGGGAATCTAGTCGAACCCCTTGACGGTCTCTGAGAGCCGGGGTTACCGTCCTTGCGTAAGGGGGCTAACGCAAGCGAGGTTGGGCCCCGGACACAAGGAAGGCCCCGGCGGGTGGCACCCCGCCAGGGCCGGACATCGATCAGTTAAGGAGACCTCTCGATGTACCTCTACGCTATCCCGGTCGAGGAGCAGGTCCCAATGAGCTTCGAGCGGCACGCGGCCCTGATGGGCCTGACTGTGGACGAGGCGGCCATGCTCCTGACCGGTCTGTCGGTGAGCTTCATCTCCAAGTGGCAGACCCGCACCGTCCCGACCGCCGCCGAGGTCCAGGCCGAGCTGAAGACCATCTTGACCGAGAACCCCGCCAGCGAGATCTACGAGACCATGGCCATGCTGTCCGCCGATAACGGCGGCCCGGACCCGAGCGGCGAAGCGCACCTGGAGTGGTACCGCGCCATCGTTCGCACGCTGGCCGGTCCGGTGGTGGCCTGATGCTCTCGCCCGCTGAGATGACCTACACCGAGCTGGCCGTGGCGCTGTACGCCTCCGACATGCCGACCGGCGCGCGAGCCACCTCCATAGAGCAGATGGCCGCCTGGATCGCTCAGGGGACCGCCCGTCTGGGCGGACGGGCTTCGGTGAAGTGGTACGCCTTCCAGGACGAAAAGCAGAACACCACCCCCGGCGACCACAGCGCCGACCGGGCCGGTTTGTGGTCCGACTCCCGCCGCGAGGGCACCGCGCGTGTCCGGGCGTGGATGTTGGCCAGAACCCTCGCCAGCGCCATGGCCACCGCCACGCCCGAACGGGTGGCCTGATGACCACCCGCCCCAACTCCGACAAGCGGCAGCGCTACCGCCGCCAACTGGCCGCCCGGGATGGCGCGCGGTGCTTCTACTGCCGCCACCGCTTCGCCGACCCGGCGACCGAAGCCACCTTGGATCACCTGGTGCCGACCGCGTTGGGCGGGACGTGGGCGCGGGCAAACCTGGTGCTGGCCTGCGAGCCATGCAACCAGGCCAAAGCCGACCGCCCGCCGACCGCGTTCGTGCGGACCTGCGGGTTCCGGCCGGGGCTTCGGCCCCGCCGTGCCGACGCGTTCCGCCGGCATCTGGCCGCCCTCGCCGGTGACCGGTCCGCCGCCGCCCGCGCGCTGCTGGCGCGCTGCGTTCGCCCTGTACGTAAGCCCAGTAAGCCCGATAGTGGGGACAGTAGGGCAGGACTCCCCGCCCGCGCGCCGGACCACCGCCGCGGCCCGTTCCGGCCGTTCCGCCCGCTGGTGCCGGTACTGCCCGCCCTGCTGGTGCTGGCCTGGACGGTGGTGACCCATGGCTGAGCCCACCGGCCCCGCCGAGTCCGGGTTCGACGCTTGGGGCGTGGTCGTGCTGGTCATGCACGAGCTGAGCCGCCGGGGCGTCAAGGCCCGCTTTGAGGGCCACGAGATGGGCGACGCCCGGCAGGCCGCGCACGACCTGCTGACCGCGTTCGGCATCGCCCCCGCCGCCCTACCGGACTGACCGGACCGGCCACACCCCGCTTGCTCGCCCTCGCCCGGACCGCCCGCCCCCGGCCGGTGGTCCGGCGGTCCAACCGTGCAAGGAGCCACCCTTGTCTCACCTCAACGGCGCGCTCAACGGGCACCCGCCCCAGGACGCGCCCCCGCTCAAGAACCTCACCCCACCCGAGACGACCGGGGCGACCCATCAGCCGCCCGCCACCGGCAACACCTTCGACGCCTTCGACGGCACGCCCCGCCGCCTGAAACTCACCCCGGCATCGGCGGTCCGGCTCCGCCCGGTCCGCTGGCTGTGGGCCGACCGCATCCCCGCCGGAGCACTCACCTTGATCCCGGGGCGGGAGGGCATCGGCAAGTCACTGATCCTGGCGTGGCTGACCGCCCGCCTCACTCGCGGTGAGTTGCCCGGTCTCCACCAGGGCACGCCCCGGCCGGTCATCTACGCCGCCACCGAGGACTCCTGGGAGCACACCATCGGCCCGCGCCTGCACGCGGCCGGGGCCGACCTGGAGAAGGTCTTCCGCGTCGATGTCGAACGGCCCGGCGGCTTCGATCAGCTCACCTTGCCCCGTGACTGCGATGAGCTGGCCGAGGTCATCACCGAGATCGGGGTGTCCCTGCTGGCCGCCGATCCCCTGCTGTCGCTGATCTCCTCCCAGATCGACAGCTTCAAAGACCAGCAACTACGCACAGCGCTGGAACCACTGGTGCGCCTGGCCGACACGACCGGATGCTCGGTGGTCGGGCTGGCCCACTTCAACAAGTCGGCCAACACCGACGCGCTGAACCTCATCACCGGCTCGCGGGCGTTTTCCGCCGTGGCGCGGGCCGTACTCGCCATCGCCCGCGACCCGCAGGCCGATGACGGCTCGTGCGTCTTGAGTCAGGCCAAGAACAACCTGGGCCGCCTGGACCTGCCGTCCCTGCGGTACGTGGTGAGCACGGCGGAAGTGGCCACCGAGGAAGGACCGGCCTACGTCGGCAAGCTCGACTTCACCGGCGAATCCGACCGCAGTGTGGACGACATCCTTGCCGAAGGGAGCGGCGACCCGTCCGAGCGTGCCGAACGCGATGAGGCGGCCTTGTGGCTGACCGGCTACCTCACCGGCCAGCCCAACCAGGAGGCCACCGCCTTAGAGGTGTTTCAGGAAGGCAGCGCCGCCGGGTTCTCCCGCGACCAGCTCAAGCGCGCAAAAGCCAAGGCCCGCGTCGCCTCCCGTAAGTCCGACTTCGGGGGCGGCTGGGTCTGGGCACTGCACGCCACCGGCAGCGCCAAGGGAGCCAAGAGCGCGAAGGGAGCGGCTCTGTGAGGAGTACGCCCTTCACGCCCTTCGCCGCGCAAGCCCGCCGCGCGACCTTCCCGCGCGGTGCAAAGGGAGCGAAGGGTGTGCCTTCCGAAAACCCGCTCCCTTCGCTCCCTTGGCTCCCTTCGGCGCTCTGCCTGCCGTCCGGGGAAGCCGAAGCCGTCTCACTCCTGGCCGCTGTCGGCCTTCAACGCTTCCTGCCACCGGCCCAGCTCACCCTCACCCGGGGTGTAGTCCTCCGTCGCGATGTAGGCCACTTCGATGTTGGCCCACGGCACGAACAGGTCGTGGCTGACGAACCCGCCGACCAGCCAGTCCGCCAGGGTGACCCGCACCCCGTGCTCGTCTGCCGCCTGCACCTTGCCCACATAGCTCCGCAGCGGCGCGGCACCTTCACGCACACGCAACGCCACCACGAAGCCCGGCTCGAAACACCGGCGCTGTCCCTCGCCCGTCGTCATGAACCGCCTCCTGGTTCTCCGATCTCCGCAAAGGACCCTCTCATGACCGCCCCTTCGCACATCACCGCCCTGAACGACCAGTTGTGGGCCGCGACGAAGGAGGCGAACACGATCATCGATCGATTCGCCGCCACCGCATGCCGCACCCCGGCGCGCAAGGTGAACGTGCCCTGGCTGGACGGGCAGGCCCGCGCCGTCGCCCGCGCGCTGCACACCGGCACCGCGCTGTGCTGCCCGCACCTGGACGCGCCTACCGTGCTCCACGTCGCCGCGTGGGCACCCGACCGCGTGACCTGCTCCGGCTGCATCGCCGAACTACGGCCCGACCCGGCCGAGGACATGCGCTGCGACCGATGCCGCAAACCCGCCCGCGCCCTGCACACCGGCCTGTACTCGGCCGGACCCATCGTCCTTCAGTACGGGCTGTGCCCACGCTGCGCCCGCCGTACCGGCCTGACCGCCCATCACCCCACCACTCCGGCATGAACACCCCACAGCGGCCCACCGGTCGTGCCACACCACCCGAAACCGGCCCGGAGACCACCATGACCCCCGCACCGGCAATCGATCAGATCCCCGCCGAACACCGCCTGTACCGCATCGCGGACGCCGCGCGGGCGATCGGGCAGAGCCGCGCCAAGCTCTACCAGCTCATCAACGCCGGGCGTCTGTACGTCGTCCACGAGGGCCGCACGGCGCTCGTACCCGGAACCGCCATTGCCGACTACATTGCCGACCTCAAGCGCGAAGCGGGAGTGAGCGCCCGATGATGCTCGCCGTGCCCGGCCGTAGCCCGTTCGACTGGCTCACCGTCCCGGACATCCTCGCCGACCTGGGCATTCCGCTTGCCGACTGGCAGGAGTGGGAAACCGCCGGCAACGTTCCCGCCGGGGTCGTCTGGCCAGACGGCCAAGTCCGGATCAGCGTCTTGAGCTACGGCCGCTGGCTCGACTCGTTGGCCGTGAGCGACGACACTACCCCGCCCAGCCCCAACGAGGTCCGCGGCACCATCCTTGACGCCCTGGAGATCGCAGCCGCCCGAGGGCTCAGCCACGCCGAACTGTGCCGCATGTTCGCTCACCACGGCGTGACCGTTCCCCCCGACGTCATCACGGCCACCCTGGATGACCTCATCCGCAACGGCGTGTGCCATTCCCACACCATCGATCACTCCGGACCCCCGGTCATCCGATACCGCTTCGGAAGGCGGCCATGACCAAACCACGCACGCGAGCCAACGGCGAAGGCTCCATTTTCCCCTATCGCAACGGCTACGCGGCCTACGTCTGGGTCACCACACCAAGCGGAGAGCGCAAGAAGAAGTGGGCCTACGGCAAGAGCCGCGAGGAGGTTCACGACAAGTACGTGAAGCTCCTCAATGAGGCAAAGAAAGGGCCGGTGGCCACGACGATACCGACCGTGGAGAAATACATAAAGTACTGGCTGAGTGAGGTGATCGAACCGAATCGAGAACCGCAGACCTACGCCCAGTACGAGACACTCGGCCGCTTGTACGTGATTCCGGCACTAGGCAATAGACGGCTGGACCGGCTGACCGTCCGCGATGTCCAGCAGTGGGTCAACAAACTGCCCACCGTGTGCCAGTGCTGCGAACAGGGCAAGGATGCGGCTCGCCCGGAACGGCACAGCGACCCCCGTAAACGGCAACGATGCTGCGCTGTCGGGAAGTGCTGTAAGTCGTATCCGAGTAGAAGAACGATTCAGGCGGCACGTAACACCCTTCGGGCGGCTCTCAGCCAGGCTCAGGCCGAAGAAATCCTTTCCCGCAATGTTGCCAAGATGGTGAAGCTCCCCACGATGCGAAAGCGCCCACGGGCGCGGTCGTCGTGGAGCGTAGACGAGGCGCGGCAGTTCCTGGAGTCGGCACGGGAACACGAGGACCCGTTATATGCCGCGTGGGTCCTGATTCTCATTCTGGGCCTGCGGAAGGGTGAAGTCCTGGGCCTGCGGTGGGAAGATGTGGACCTGGACGGCGGCGAGCTGTCGGTCAGCATGCAGCTTCAACGAGTACGGGGCCAGCTCATTCACAAGGAGCGCACCAAGACCGAAGACTCGACCGATGTTCTACCTCTCCCGGCCATCTGCGTGACCGCGCTTCGCATCCGGCAGAAGCGGCAGGAAGCCGAATGCGCGGCCCGTGAGCAGCCATGGACCGGCGAGGGTCTGGTCTTCACAACCCGGACCGGCCGGGCGATCGAGCCCAGAAACGTCAACCGCAGCTTCGCTCACCGAACCACGCGTGCTGGCGTCCGGATCATCCGCGTGCACGACACCCGGCATACGTGCGGGTCGCTACTTGCAGCCCTTGATGTACATCCTCGGACCGCGATGCAGATCCTCCGACACAGCCAGATCAGCATCACCATGGACATCTACACTCAAGTGCCTGCCGAGGTCACCAGAGAGGCGTTAAAGCGGCTCGGAGACCGGCTCAGCGGCCCTACTGATCACCAACCGGAAGGCTCGCCTACCGCCCCGTAGCTGTACTTCGCTGCTGTACGAACACACAAAGGCCGCTTCCGATGACTCGGTAGCGGCCTTTGACCTCGGTCGGGACGGCCGGATTCGAACCGGCGACCTCTTGACCCCCAGTCAAGTGCCCTAACCAAACTAGGCCACGTCCCGCCGCGCGGTGCGGAGGTGTTCCCCCTGGCGCGCGTTAGAAACCTTACCACGGGCGGCGGACCACCCGATCTGGCTCGCGTCCGGGCGGGCGCGGGCCACCGGCGGGCCCGCCGCCCTCCGCCTCGCGCCCCCTCCCTGAACAGGGAGCTTGAGATCGGCGAGGTTCGCTATATTGGGAGCGGTTTTGCGAGGTCGCGGGCAAGAACGAGAGGCGAGCGTGGCGGGGCGCAGGGCGCAGATCGACCGGCAGGAGTTGTCCCGGCTCGTCGCCGAGGGCTGGACGGTGCGCCGGATCGCCGAGCACTTCGGGGTGTCGGAGTCGGGCGTGCTCCAGGCCAAGCGGGCCGCGGGGCTGGCCAGGCCGACCCTCGACCACCGGGCCGCGATCCCCTGGACGGTCAAACGCGAGCACGTCCAGTCCGGCCCGGCCACCAACCTGCGCAACCTCTCGGCCGTCGCGCAGGGCGGCAGCGTACCGCCGGAGAAGGTGAACACCGCGCTGCGCTGGGCGCAGCGCCTCATCGACGCGGGCTCCGACGTCACCTACGACCCCGTGGCCGGTTTCACCGAGGTGCCCGCCGCCCCGGACGACTCGCACATCGCGGGCGTCCTGGCCCGCGCGAGGCAGGCCCTCTCCGGCGGCGCGCAGGACGCCTGAACCCCCGGGCGGGGGTCAGGCGGGCCCGTCACGGTACAAGTGGGGGTGCGGGCGGGTCTGGTCCTCGCCGCGGTGCTCCTCCACCGGCGCCTGCCTGTGGTCGTGGACATGGACATGGTGCGGGTCGTTCTCCGGCGCAGGGTCCGTGGTGTACACGATGTCCGGTTCCACCACCTCTACGGTTTCTTCACCAGGCTTGCGGGTGTACATCCGGGTGATGACTCCGGCGACGACACCCACCCCCATGAGGATCCAGCCGATCATCTGAAGATCGATACCAGGAACGTCCCACCGGACGGCAAAGGCGAGCACCGCCCCTATCGCAATGAAGGTCAGCGCGGCTCCAAAGCCCATCGCGAACTCCCTCCTATTTCGACGCGCGAACCCTCTACCCCTCGATCGATTGATTACGCCTCCGTGACCTCCCCGTGACCCGACCCGGTTTCGACCCCTTTCCCCAGGGCAGTGCGCCCGACGAAGGCAGAAATCGACCCGGAGGCAGGACATGTCCACCGAGACCTTGATCTGGGTGGCCGTCGTCGTCGCCGTGGTGGTGGCGATCATCGCAGTCGGCTACGTCGTACTGCAGCATCAGCGCCGGCACCGTCTGCGCGAACGCTTCGGCCCCGAGTACGAACGGACCATCACCGAGCGCGAGAGCAGGCGTGACGCCGAACGGGAACTGCGCGCCCGCGAGGAACGCGTCGCCGAACTGGACATCCGTCCGCTATCTCCGGAGGCCCGTCAGGGATACGCCGCGAAGTGGACAGAGGTGCAGGAACGCTTCGTCGACTCCCCCGGCTTCGCGGTGACGGCGGCCGACCAGCTCGTCACCTCCGTGATGCGGGATCGGGGATACCCGACCGAGCGGTTCGAGCAGCGGCTTTCCGACCTTTCGGTCACGCACGGCCGCACGCTCGACCACTACCGCAAGGCGCACGAGATCAGCGGCCGCGCGGCCAAGCAGCGGGCGTCCACCGAGGAACTTCGTCAGGCGATGGTGCACTACCGGGCGCTGTTCGACGAACTCCTCTCGGAGGGCGGCCCCCAGACGACGAACACAGAGGACACCGCGGATCGGCCCCGCGTACCGGCGCAGCAGCGAAGGCCCCAGCAGGGGCCGGCGGGCGCGGCGAGCGGCCGCTCCGGCGGCCGGGGGGACGCCGAGCCGGACGACTTCGTCGCCGAGCGCACGGCCAACCGCGAATCACGAGGACGGTGAACGAACGTGGAAAGGCGACACGACAGGAACGCCCCGCTCGTGGGCGAGGAGAAGGAAGACCCGCTGGTGCCCAGGCAGCGTGACGACCTCCCGCCGGAGGCCGCCGAGCGGGACAGGCGGGAGGGCCCGGGGCCGGTGTACCGGCCCGAGGAGGACGCCACGGGGCTGCCCGAGGACACCCCGGGCGAGGTACGCCAGGGCGTGGAGCCGGAGACCCAGGTCCCGCCGGACCGGTTCGAGGCCCCCGGCCGCACCGAGACCGTGGGCGAGGAAGCGGGGGTGCCGGTGCCCGGCGAGGAGCCGCGGCCCGGGGCGCACGCGATGGGCCCGGCGGCGACGTCCGCGCAGGACGGTGAGATCCCCGAGCCCGCCGAGCCGGGGGAACACGGCCAGCCGGACGCCGGTCTGACCGCCGCCGACCTGTTCGGCCAGGACGCCACCGAGATCCAGCGCCGCTGGCGCGACGTCCAGGCGACCTTCGTGGACGACCCGCGGCTGGCCGTGGAACGGGCCGACGGGCTGTTCGGCGAGGTGGTCGCGGCGATGCGGGAGGCGCTCGACTCGCGCGCCGACCGGCTGCACGAGCAGTGGACCAACGCCGGCGAGGCCGACACCGAACGGCTCCGGCTGGCGCTGCGCGACTACCGCGCCACGCTGGAACACCTGCTCCACCTGACCGACCAGAAATAGCCGAAGAGAGCCATAGAACAGCCAGAAACAGCCAGAAATAGGAGGTGGCCCCCGTGTTAGCAGTCGTCGCCGCCATCGTCTTCGGACTCGGCCTGCTGCTCGACCTCGTCGGCGTCAGCCTCGGAGCGGGCATCAACGCGACCACGTTCATGCTGCTCGGCCTGCTCCTGCTGGCCCTGCACCAGGCGGGCGTGGGCACGGCGGGCGTCCGGAGCTGGGGCGGGAACTGGCGGAGCCGCACCAGGCGCTGACCCACCGGCGGTAACCGCGAAAAGGGCCGCCCTTCCGGAAAGGAAGGGCGGCCCTTCGGCGCGCCCGGCAGATGTCAGGCCGGATTCAGTACCGGATTCAGTAGGTGTTCGGCAGGTGTCAGGCCGGGGGAAGGTCGCCGTCGAGGCGTCCGGCGTGGACGGTGGAGCGGGCCGCGAACTCGAACTCGGCGCGCGGCCGGGACATCGCCCCGAAGGACACGATCTCCCTGCGGAAGAACAGCGCGAGCGTCCAGTCGCTCAGCACGCGGACCTTCTTGTTGACCGTCGGGACCCGCGACAGGTGGTACGTCCGGTGGACGAACCAGGCCAGCGGGCCGCGCAGCTTGTGCCCGTAGATCTGGGCCACGCCCTTGTGCAGCCCCAGGCTCGCCACCGACCCGGCGTACGCGTGCCGGTAGTCGGCCAGCGGCGTGCCGCGCAGGGTGGCGATGATGTTGGCGGCCAGCCGCCGCGCCTGCCGCACGGCGTGCTGGGCGTTCGGCGCGCAGTACTCCCCCGGCCTGGTGAGGTCCGGTACGGCCGCGCAGTCGCCCGCGCTGAAGACGTCGTCCCTGCCCTCGACGTTGAGCCGGGGGGTGACCTTGAGCCGGTCCTTGTCGTCCACCGGCAGGTCGGTGGCGCGCATCAGCGGGTGCGGCCGTACGCCCGCCGTCCACACCAGCGTGTCGGACGGGAACCGCCCGCCGTCGCTGAGCACGATGTCGCCGTGCTCGGCGGTGTCCACGCGGGTGTTCAGGCGGACGTCGATGCCGCGGGCGCGAAGCTGCTCCAGCGTCCAGCGGCCCATCTCCTCGCCGACCTCCGGCAGGATGCGGCCGGTGGCCTCCACCAGCACCCAGCGCATGTCCTCGCGGCTGATGCCGGGGTAGTAGCGGCGGCAGGCGTACCCGGCCATGTCCTCCAGTTCGGCCAGCGCCTCCACACCGGCGAAGCCCGCGCCGACGAAGACGAACGTCAGCGCCCGGCGGCGGACGTCCGCCCGACGGGTGGAGGCGGCCAGGTCGAGCTGGCCCAGGACGTGGTTGCGCAGGTGGATGGCCTCTTCGACGGTCTTGAACCCGATGCCGCAGTCGGCCAGGCCCGGGATGGGCAGGATGCGGGAGACCGAGCCGGGCGAGACGACGAGGATGTCGTAACCGATCTCGTAGGACTCCCCCTCGTGCGGCCGGAACTCCACCGACCGCCTGGCGCTGTCCACGCGGACGACCCAGCCGTTGAGGATCCTGCACCGGGAGAGCACCCGGCGCAGCGGGACCACGACGTGGCGCGGTTCGAGGCTGCCGGCCGCCGCCTCGGGCAGGAACGGCTGGTAGGTCATGTAGGAGTCGGAGTCGAGAACGGTGATCTCGGCCTCCCCGGGGCGCAGCCGGCGCTGCAGGCGCATCGCGGTGTTCAGCCCGACGTATCCGCCTCCGATGATCAGGATGCGGGGTGGGGAACCGCCGGGCGTCCTAGGTCCTCGCGCCATGCAGCACCTCCTCCCGCATCGCGCGGCGTTCGCGTTCGGTGGTGCCCGCCCAGATCCCGCCCGACTGGCCGGATTCCACCGCGAATCGCAGGCACGGCCCGTGTACCGGGCAGCCCGCACAGACTCGGCGGGCGGCCTTGAGCTGTTCCGGCGAGGGGACGGCGCCGATCGGGAAGAAGAGTTCCGGATCGGCGTCCCTGCAGGCTGCGTGCTCTATCCAGCTACCCATGTGCTTCGTCACGCTGACGCAGCTAACCGTGGGTGTCCCGGCTAAACCTTGAAGCTCATCGTCACGGTGGTGCCGGAAGCGCCGGTCGCGAAGTCGATGGCGGAGCTGAGCCTGCGGGCGACCCACAGGCCCATCCCGCTGGTGGCGTAGGGGCCGGGCGGTGTCACGCCGGGGGTCGTGCCGTCGAGCGGCCAGCGGCCCTCGTCGTGGACTTCGACCATGACGTGGTCGCCGGCGCACCAGACGCGCATGGTGGCCCGGCCGTCCCCGTGGGTGACGGCGTTGGTGGCGACCTCGTTGACGGCGAGGAGGAGTTCGCCCACCCGGTCATCGGGCATGCCCTGCCGATGGGCGTAGGCGGCGGCGAAATCGCGGGCGCCGGGCAGGCCGGGCAGGCCGAAGGCGATCTGCTCGGCCGCACCGCCGTTCAGCGGCCTTTCATGAGGACGTGAATCCTCGTTCACCCGGGATCGCCTCCCACCTGCGAGGCGGGCGCCGCCTGCGCCCCCTGCCTGCGTCATCCTGCTTGTGACAGCCGTTTGCCCTCACCTCCGCCCTCAGGTTCGTTGGGTGCCCTGTTTGCGGCAGATTACTCGGTCGCAAGGACGGAAGTACGGCAAGGGGCGGGTCAGGGCCGGTCGGGCCCGGAGAGAAGTTCGCCGCGGAGCCGGTCGAGCACCTTCCGCAGGATGCGCGAGACGTGCATCTGCGAGATGTCGAACTCGGCGGCGATCTCCGCCTGGGTCATGTTGCCGAAGAACCGCAGCAGCAGGATCTTCTTCTCCCTGGGGGGCAGTTCGTCGATCAGCGGTTTGACCGCCTCGCGGTCCACCAGGCTGCTCAGTTCGTCGCCCTCTTCCGGGATCACGTCGCCGAGCGCGGCGGCGTCGTCGTCGGTGCCCAGCGGGGCGTCCAGGGACAGGGTGCTGTAGGCGGCGGAGGCGTCCAGGGTGAGCAGGACGTCCTCTTCTGAGATGTTCATCCGGGTGGCCAGTTCCGGGACCGTCGGCGAGCGGCCCAGCTCCTGGCTGAGGTCGGCGACGAGGCGGTTCAGCTCGGAGCGGCGTTCCTGGTACAGGCGCGGTACGCGGATGGCCCAGGTGCGATCTCTGAAGTGACGTTTGACCTCGCCGGTCATGGTGACCACGGCATAGCCGCGGAAGGCGTGGCCGAGGGCGGGGTCGAAGCCGTTGACGGCCTTCATCAGGCCGACGTAGGCGGCCTGGAGCAGATCCTCCAGCGGCTCGCCGCGGTAGCGGTAGCGGCGGGCGATCTCCATGGCCAGCGGCCTGTGCATCTCCACGATCCGCTCGCGAAGCCGTTCCCGAAGCGCCGGATCGATCCGGGGGGCGGCGGCCTCGGTCAGCAGTTCCTCAGCGGTCAGCTCGGTGATGTCGCGCGCGTGAACGGTCATCGCTCGCTCCTCGATATGGACAGCGGGCGCGCGGCCGGCAAGGAGCTCTGGGAAGAGAAGGGCCCAAGGTCGGGCCTTTCGGACCGGCCCATCCGGACACGCTCGCCTCGCGCGAAGTCGAAGACGAGGCCCGCTGCTGGACCTCGGGTGATGCATTCCCGCTTCGTCAAGCGTACGCCACACTTCGGGGTGACAGTAAGGTTGCTCTTGGCCCGCGCGAGCGGCGCTGGCGCCATGCGCCATGGACCGGATGGCGAGGAGACGCACGGGTGGGCATGTCGGGCAACTTGCCGGGCGATGTGGAAGGCGCTCCGGCCCTCTCACTCACCGCCCGCACGGTGGGCGACATCGCGGTGGTGGAGATCCACGGCATCCTGGACGCCACGACGCGCGAGCAGTTCGCCGCTTTCCTGGCCGACACCGCGGCGCGGCACCGCGAGGGCATGATCCTCGATCTGGGCGGCGTGTCGTTCATGGACTCCCGGGCCCTGGGCCTGATCGTCCACTACTGGCAGGCGAGCACGGGGGCCGGGACGCGCTTCGCGCTCGTCGGGGTCCAGTACTCCCGGTCGAAGGTGATGTGGGTCACCGGCCTGGCCGGTCGCCTGCCGCTGTACGACTCGCTGGACGACGCGCTCGCCGGGCTGCGGGAAAGCTGAGCGCGCGCGGTCAGCTCGCCGGGCGTTCGTTGCGCTGGTGCTCGCTCACCAGCAGCCTGGCCAGCTCCACCACCTTGATCTGGTGGTGCTGGGAGACCCGGCGCAGCTCGTCGAAGGCGGCCTCGGCCGAGCACCCGCTGGCCTGCATGATGATGCCCTTGGCCTGGTCGATCACGGCCCGCCCGGCCAGCGCCTCGTGCATCTGCGCGGCGTCGGTGCGGACCTCGTCGAAGTCCCAGACGTTGCGCAGGGCGACCGTCACCTGGTCGGCGAGCATGCCGGCGAGCGGGGCCACCGCGTTGGCGGGGAAGACGCCGGGGCGCACGGAGTACAGGGCGACGACGAGCATCGACGACTCCACGGTGATCGGGATCACCAGCACCGAGCGGACCCCGCAGCGGGTGGCCATCCCGGCCCACCGGGCCCACCTGCGGTCGCTGAGCACGTCGGGCACCAGCACCGGCGCGCCGGTGGACCTGGCCTCCCTGGCGGGGCTCTCGTTCAGGGTGTCCTCGCTCTCGGCGAGCACGATCAGCTCGCTGTGCGAGGCCGACAGCAGGACGCGCTCGGACCGCCACAGCTCCGCCGACCCGCCCGAGCATCCGGAGATGCCGCGCACCAGGGTCTCCGTCAGCCCGCGCAGCACACTCTCACTGGACGTGTCGTCACTCACCCTGGCCAGCGCCGCCAGTTCGCCGGCGAGCGCCGGGCTGATCAATCCTGAGCCGTTCAACGAGCGCGACCTCCTTCCCGGTGTGCCTACATTAATCCCAGCATCGAAGCGCTCGGCCAAGTGTCGTAGCGTCTATGAAGAAGGATCCTTCAGCGGCAAGGATGTGCTTTGACGGAACTGGGTGCCCTTACCTCGCTTGAGCACGCGGTGGCGGATCTCGCCGCGCGCGTCACATCCCTGCGCGAAGCCAGGTCCACCTACCCCAAGGACCTGGGCACCACACTCGACGCGGCCCTCGCCGAGCTGGACACCGCGGCCGAGTTGCTCGGTACGGCGCTCGGCGAGCTGCGCAGGAAGCAGCGGCGCGGCGGCGAGCGGGACGGCGGTACGCTGCGCGAGCAGAAGCTCATGCGGCAGATCTTCCGTTCGCTGCCGATCCCCACGGTGGTCATGGACAGCGCGGGCGTGGTCCGCAGGATAAACGGGGAGACGGCGCGGCTGCTGGGCAGCCCGGCGGGCTACCTGATCGGCCGGCCGTTCCCGCTGCTGGTGGACGTGGCGCGGCGGGCGGCGTTCCGCTCGCACCTGAGCGCCGTGCAGCAGAGCGGGCAGCCGGCCTCGTTCCAGACCAGGCTGGCCCACCAGGGCCGGGCGCACACCGTTCAGCTCGCGCTGACCCGCCTGTCCCTGCCGGGCGAGCCACAGGACATGGTGGTGGCGGTCGCGCTGCCGACGGAGGTACAGCTTCCCGAACGGCCCGCCGGGCGGGTCGAGATGTCCGACGCGGCCCTGCTGATGGCCTCGGCCCGGCGCAAGGAGCTGCTGGCGCGGATGACCCGCCTGCTGCTGGACGTGGAGAACCTCCGCGAGCCGGTCGCGCTGTCGCGGGCGGCGCGGCTGCTGGCCGCCGAGTCGGCCGACTGGGTGCTGATCGACGTGGTGCGCGACGGCGTGCCGGTACGCGTCACCGTGCTGGGCCCGGCCGAGCAGCCCGTGGGCGACCGGCTGCGGGTGGCCGAGCGGCTGGACCCGGCGGCGGCGCCGGTCGTGGCGCAGGTGCTGGCCCAGGGGTCCGGAGTGGTCCAGGAGATGGTGGAGGACGAGAAGTCGCTGGGCCTCACCCCGGACGGCACGCCGCTGCTGCGCACGCTCGGCGCGGGATCGCTGATGTGCGTGCCGATACAGACCGGCCAGGCGGCCGAGGGCGCGGTGACGCTGCTGCGCCTGGGCGAGCACGAGCCGTTCACCCTGGCCGACCTGGGGCTGATGGAGGAGATCGGCACGCATCTGGGGCTGGCGCTGCGCGCCCAGCGGGCCTTCCAGTCCAGGAGCGATGCCGCCGAGGCGCTGCGCAGCAGCGTGGTGCCGAGGAGCCTGCCGGACATCCCCGGGTTCGAGGCGGCGGCGATCTACCATTCGGGGTCCGGGCCGGTGACCGTGGGCGCGGAGTTCTACGACGTCTTCCCGGTCAAGGACGGCTGGGGGATCGCGCTGGGCGGGGCCTGCGGCAAGGGCGAGACGGCGGCGGCGGTGAGCGCCCTGGTCAGGAACGGCCTGCGGGTGCTCGGCGCGTTCGAGTCCGATCCGGCCGAGGCGATCCGCAAGGTGAACCAGGCGCTGCTGATGCAGGGCAGCGGCATGTTCGTGATGGCGCTGACCGGCTACGTGCCCGCGGGCGATCCGGGGCGGAGGATCCGCATCGCCTCCGCCGGGCACCATCCCGCGGCGCTGCTGCGGCCCGATGGCAGCGTCCGCTTCCTGGCGGGCGGCGGCGTGCCGCTGGGCATCGACGACGCCGCCGATCTGGCCGCCGAGGACCTGGAGCTGACGCCCGGTGAGACGCTGGTCTTCTACTCCGACGGGCTGGTGGCGTCCCGGGACGAGCACGGCGAGCCGTACGGCGAGACCCGGCTCGGCGACGTGCTCGGCCGATGCGTCGCGCAGTCCCCGGCGACGCTGGTCAAGACCGTCGAGGAGGATCGCAGCGCGTTCTCCGGCGGCCGGTTCTATGACGAAATCGTGATCTTGGCGCTGCGGGTCGCCTGACCGGCCCGCCATGCGTTCGCGACCGGCTCGTGATGAGGTCGCGATGGAGTCGCGATGAGGCCGCTCGTCCTTGGAAGGCGCCAGCGGACGGGGGGTGGACTAAGATGACGATCTTCTACGGAACCGAGACGATCCACGGCGCGGGGCGGCCTGCCCGGGCGCCAGAGGAGAGCGAGCATGGGCGTGGAATACGAGGGTGCGCTCTTTCGCATCCACGCCACGCCGCACCCGCCGCTGCTGCGCGTCGAGGGCGAGATCGACGCCAACTCCGCCGAGCGCTTCCTGGCCGCGCTGCGCGCCGGGGCGCGGTCGTTGCGCGGTGACATCAGGCTCGATCTCGGCGAGCTGTCCTTCATCGACCTCGGCGGGCTGCGCGCGATCGTCGAGGTGGCCGGGGAGATCGACGCGGAGGGCCGCCACCTGGTGCTCGCGCCGGTGGCCCCGCACGTCCGGCAGCTCATCCAGATCATCGGCTGGGACACCGCGCCGGGGCTGAGCCTGCCCGCGGACGAAACCCGTCCGTAGAATCGGTTGCAAATAACCCGACATACACCTCCGAACCCGACAGATCCGAGGTTTGCATATCGCGCGGTGCCGGGTATGGTCTTGAGCGTCGAGGTGCTTAAGACACAGGCACACCTGACGGATTCCTAGGGCTGTTCTCAATCGGCCCGGCTCCCCGAGGTGTGCCGTGAACATAGCAATCGTCGCGTCCGACGCAGTGACCGCAGGTGCCGTAGACGACTCCGACCGCGCCGCCCAGCGTGCGCATCTCCTGGCCGTGGCCCGCGAGCTCGGCCGCAGCCACCACGTCACGATCTACGGCAGGCTCGACTCGCCCGAGCGCCGTCCCAAGGCCCGTCTGGCCCACGGCGTGACCATCGAACTCCTGCCCGCGGGCCCGCCCGAGGAACTCTCCGAAGAGGGCGTCCTGCGCTACGCCGGCGACCTCGGCGCGGAGTTGACCCGCCGCTGGGGCGCCGAACGACCCGACGTCATCCACGCGCACTCCTGGGCCGGCGGCCTGGCCGCCATCGCCGGGGCCGACGGCCTGAACGTACCGGTCGCCCAGACGCTGCCCCGGCTGCGCCCGCTGCCCCTCCCCGCCCGCAAGACCGCGCCCGCCAAGGCGGGCGGCACCGACAGCGCCGCCCGGGTGCGGCTGGCCCGCGCCATCGGCCGTACCGCCAGCGCCGTCATCGCCGGCTGCGGCGACGAGGAGGCCGAACTGATCCGCCTCGGCGTGCCGCGCAGGAGCATCACCGTGGTCCCCTGCGGGCTCGACGTCGAGCGCTTCCGCAGGCACGGCCCGGCCGCCCAGCGCGGCAAGCGGCCCCGGCTGCTGCACGTCGGCCCGCTCGGCCCGCAGGGCGGCGCGGCCACCGCCATCCGCGCCCTGGAAGGCGTCCCTGACGCCGAACTCGTGCTCGCCGGCGGCCCGCCCGCCGACGCGCTCGCCCAGGACCCCGACGCCCACCACCTGCGCCTGCTCGCCAAGGAGACCGGCGTGGACGGCCGGGTCACCTTCCTCGGCCAGGTGCCGTCCGCGACCGTGGCCAAGCTGATGCGCAGCGCCGACGTGGTGCTCACGCTGCCCGACGACGCCAGCGCCGGGGTGGTCGCCCTGGAGGCCATGGCCTGCGGTGTGCCGGTCATCGCCTCCGCCGTGGGCGCGCACCTGGACTCCGTCCTGGACGGGGTGACCGGGATGCTGGTCCCGCCCCGCCGCCCCGCGCTCACCGCCAGGCTGGCGCGCGAGCTGCTGACCGACCCGACCAAGCGGTCCGCGCTCGGGTTCGCCGGCGCCGACCGGGTTCGCTCGCGCTACTCCTACGAGCGGATCAGCCAGGAACTGCTGCGGGTGTACGCCGAGACGATGGGCGAGCCGGAGGTGCCCGTCCAGACTTGACACACTCGCGACGCACTCGCGCGGAAACGGCACATCGCCGGACATGCCCCTCCCGTAACGGGCCCGAGTCTGACAGGCTTGCACCCACGGGAGGCGGCATGGATTCCAGCGACGCGCGGCATCTGGCGCGGGAGTTAAGCGATCTACTGTCCAACGCGAACCGGCGGCTGCGGGAGGAGCGACCGGAGGCTCCGCTCGTCTCCCGCGTCACCGGCCACCTCGGGTGCGCGCTCACCGAGGTGATCAGTGTGAGCGAGACCTTTCCCCGCTGGGAGCACGCCAACCTGCAGCGCGGCGTGGACGCCTACCTGGCCGGGCACGCCCCCGGCGCCGAGTGGTTCGGCATCGCGGGCGAGAGCAGGCACGGGTACGACTACGCCGACATGCTGACCATGATGGCGCGCGGCTGGGACCAGTTCGACCTGGGGACGGTCGGCTACGCCACCGCGGCGATCGGGCCGAGCGACACCATGGAGGTGGTGAGCGCCGGGCTGGTCTGCGCGTACGCCCCGGACGGCACGCCGCTGGTGCTCGGCCTGCGTACCTGGATGGAGCACGGCCCGCCGGAGTGCCGGATCGAGGTGCTCGCCGCCTCCAGGGACGGCGCGCGGGCGGCCAGGGACGAGATCACCCGCCTGATGCACGAGCACGACGTCTTCCGCGGGCGCATCCTCTCCTTCACCTGGACCGAGCACCGCGGCAACGAGCTGGTCAGCTTCCTGCCCCGGCCGCAGGTCGCGGCCGATGAGGTGATCCTGCCCGCCGGGCTGCTCGATGTGGTGGAGCGGCACGTGATCGAGGTCGGCGAGCTGGCCGACCGGCTGCGCGCGCACGGCCGCCACCTCAAGCGCGGCCTGCTGCTGCACGGCCCGCCGGGCAGCGGCAAGACCCACACCGTGCGCTACCTGATGGGCCGGATGACCGGCTGCACGGTGATCGTCATGACCGGCATGGCGATCCGCCACATCGAGCAGGCCGCGGCGCTGGCCAGGCGGCTGCAGCCGGCGATGGTGGTGCTTGAGGACGTCGATCTGGTGGCGATGGACCGCTCGTTCACTCCCGAGGGCAATCCGCTGCTGTTCATGCTGCTCGACGCGATGGACGGCATCGGGTCCGACGCCGACGTGGCGTTCGTGCTCACCACCAACCGGGCGGACGTGCTGGAACGCGCGCTCGCCGACCGGCCCGGCCGGATCGACCTGGCCGTGGAGATCCCCAAGCCGGACGCCGCGGGCCGGTCGGCGCTGCTGCGGCTCTACTCCCGCGGCCAGCGGCTCGCCGCCGACACCGACGCGATCGTGTCCCGCACCGAGGGCGCGACCGCGTCGTTCTTCAAGGAGCTGCTGCGCCGCGCCGTGCTGCGGACGATCATGGCGGGAGACGACGCGAGCGTCCTGACCGACGCCCACCTGACCGCCGCGCTCTCGGAGATGCTGGGCGAACGGCAGGCGCTGACCCGCGCGCTGCTGGGGTCCGCCCCGGGTGAGGGCGATCCCGCTCAGGAAGGGCGGCCCGTGCCCATGGCGGCGCGGGCGGGCGGCCACGGCACCAGCTTCGTGGTGTACGGCGAGGCCGACGACTGACCCCGGGGCCGCCGCGGGCTCAGGCGGTCATCCGGGCCGCCTTGAGCGCGAGGTGCAGCCGCAGCCGCGTCTCGCCGTCCGACAGGTCGGCCGCCACCGCGCGTTCGGCCTTGGACAGGCGGTAGTAGAGGGTCTGCCGGTGCACCCCGAGCGCCGCCGCGGCCTGCTGCGCGTGGCCGCCCCGGTCGAGGTAGATCTCCACGGTGTGCGCCAGCTCGGGATCGGCGAGCAGGTCGGCGGCCTCGGCGGCCAGCTCGGCCAGGTCGGCGGCGGGCAGCCGGGCGAGCATCCGGTAGACGCCCAGGTCGGCCCAGGAGGCCACCGGGCCGAACCGCCCGACCCGCTCGGCGACCCGCAGCGCCTGCCGCGCCTCCCGCCAGCTTCGCCACGCGTCGGCCGGGTCCTTCCTCGGGCCGCCGACTCCGGCGGGAGCGCGGTACATCGCGTGCGCCCGCGCGGCGACCTCGGCCGCCAGGTGGGCGGGCACCAGCAGCGCCACCGGGTCGCCCGGCTCTGCCAGCACGCCGCGCGGCAGCGTCCACAGCGCGGCGACCCGCTCGGGGGCGCCGCGCACCGCGACGACCGCCACCGGCCCCTCGATGTCGAGCCTGGCCAGCGCGGCGGCCCTGCGCTCCGGATCGGCCGAGAGCAGCTCGCGCAGGCCGCGGCCCAGCTCCTGGCGGTTGCGCGCCTCCAGGGCCAGCAGGTCGGCGGCGTCTTCGGCCAGCGGGGCGATCCGCGCGAGCATCGCGTCGGGGACGCCGCCGCCGTCGGCCGGGTCGAGCAGCCACAGGTAGCCGTAGGTCACCCCGGCGCGGCGCAGCGGGACACAGACGCGGGCCAGCACGCCGAGCGCGTCGTCGGCGGGGATGCGGATCGGACCGGGGGCGGTGGCGATGCCGTACCCCTCGAAGTAGGCCCGCACCTCGTCGGTGGCCCGGCGGCGCAGGATGGAGTCGCGGCGGATGGCGTCGATGTCGCCGCTCTGCGCCGCGTAGGCCAGGAGCTGGAAGGAACGGTCCTCCAGGGTCGCCGACGCGCCGAGCACCCGCGCGACCTCGTCCACTGTCTCCTGGAGGTCCACCCCCTCATCATACATTTGTATGAACGACCCGGTGCGCTTGTCCATGGTGCCGGGCGGAGCCACCTTTCTAACCTTGGGGACATGCTCGGTTCACTGCTTCTGGCCGGCTCGCGCAGCCGGCTCGTACGGCGCGCCGTCTCCGGCTTCCCGCCGAGCCGCCGGGTCGTCAAACGCTTCGTCGCCGGTGACGACACGGAGGCGGCGGTCGCGGCCTCGCGGCGGCTGACCGGCTCCGGTCTCACCGTGACCATCGACCATCTCGGCGAGGAGACCCGCGACGCGGGCGCGGCGGCGCAGGCCGCCAAGGCGTACGTCATCCTGCTGGAGGGCCTCGCCGGGCTCGGCCAGGGGCACGGCACGGAGGTGTCGGTCAAGCTGTCCGCCGTCGGCCAGGCCCTCGGCGCGGACGGCGACGCCATCGCGCTCGACCACGCCAGGGAGATCTGCTCCGCGGCCCGCGCCGCCGGTACGACGGTCACCCTGGACATGGAGGACCACACCACGGTCGACTCCACCCTCGGCATCCTGCGCGAGCTGCGCGCCGACTTCCCCGGCACCGGCGTCGCCGTGCAGTCCTACCTGTTCCGCACCGAGGGCGACTGCCACGACCTGGCCGGGGAGGGCTCGCGGGTGCGCCTGGTGAAGGGCGCCTACGCCGAGCCGCCCGGGGTCGCCCACCAGAAGAAGGAAGACGTCGATCGGGCGTACGTGCGATGCCTGCGGATCCTCATGGCGGGGAAGGGGTATCCCATGGTGGCCACGCACGACGACCGGCTGATCTCGATCAGCGAGTCGCTCGCCGCCCGCTACGGCCGTGAGCGCGGCGACTACGAGTACCAGATGCTGTACGGCATCCGGACCGACCGGCAGACGGCACTGGCGGGGGCGGGGCACACCGTCCGGGTCTACGTGCCCTACGGCGACGACTGGTACGGCTACTTCATGCGCAGGCTCGCCGAGCGCCCGGCCAACCTGGCCTTCTTCCTGCGCTCGCTCACGTCCAAGTGAAGAGGTTCCACGAACATGGATGCGATCAGCAACGTCCCGGTCCCGGCCAACGAGCCGGTGTACGGCTACGCGCCGGGCAGCCCCGAGCGCGCCGCGCTGGAGAGCCGGCTCAAGGAGCTCGGCGGCACGCGGCTCGACATGACCATGACCATCGGTGGTGAGCGGCGGATGGGCGGCGGCGCCGAGATCGAGGCGGTGCAGCCGCACAACCGGGCCGCGGTGCTCGGCCGGCTGGCCGAGGCGACGCCGTCCGACGTGCGGGCGGCCATCGACGCGGCCACCGAGGCGGCCCCGGCGTGGCGGGCGCTGTCCTTCGACGACCGCGCCGCCGTACTGCTCCGGGCGGCCGACCTGCTGGCCGGTCCGTGGCGGCAGACGCTGAACGCCGCCACCATGCTGGCCCAGTCCAAGACCGCCTACCAGGCGGAGATCGACGCGGCCTGCGAGCTGATCGACTTCTTCCGGTTCAACGTCGCGTACGCGCGGGCCCTGCTGGCCGAGCAGCCCATCTCCTCCCCCGGGGTGTGGAACCGGATGGAGTACCGGCCGCTCGAAGGGTTCGTGCTGGCGATCACGCCGTTCAACTTCACCTCCATCGCGGCCAACCTGCCGACCGCCCCGGCCCTGATGGGCAACGTCGTCGTCTGGAAGCCCTCGCCGACCCAGCAGTTCTCCGCGCACTTCATCATGCGCCTGCTGGAGGAGGCGGGCCTGCCGCCGGGCGTGATCAACCTGGTCACCGGCAACGGCGAGGCCGTCTCCGAGGTCGCGCTGCGCGACCCGCGGCTGGCGGGCATCCACTTCACCGGCTCCACCGCCACCTTCCAGCACCTGTGGTCCACGGTGGGCTCGGGCATCACCGGGTACCACGGCTACCCGCGCCTGGTGGGCGAGACCGGCGGCAAGGACTTCGTGGTGGCCCACCCCTCCGCCGACCCGGCCGTGCTCTCCACCGCGCTGATCAGGGGCGCCTTCGAGTACCAGGGGCAGAAGTGCTCGGCGGCCTCGCGCGCGTACGTGCCGCGCTCAGTGTGGGACCGCATCCGCGACGACTTCATCGCCACCGCGGAGTCCCTGACGATCGGCGACGTCACCACCGACCTGTCGCTGTTCATGGGCGCGGTGATCGACGAGCGGGCCTTCGCCAAGCACAAGGCCGCCATCGACCGGGCCCGCGCCGCGGACGCGGTCAACGTGCTCACCGGCTCCTACGACGACTCCACCGGCTACTTCGTGCGGCCCACGGTACTGGAGTGCGCCGACCCCACCGACGAGATCTTCGTCAAGGAGTACTTCGGCCCGATCCTGGCCGTCCACGTCTACGACGACGCCGACTACGACGCCATGCTGAACCAGATGGAGGGCATCGCCCCGTACGCCCTGACCGGCGCGGTCATCGCCCAGGACCGCCATGCCATCGCCGCCACCGCCGAACGCCTCCGCTTCGCCGCGGGCAACTTCTACATCAACGACAAGCCCACCGGCGCCGTCGTCGGCCAGCAACCCTTCGGCGGCGCCCGCGCCTCCGGCACCAACGACAAGGCCGGGTCCATCTTCAACCTGATCCGCTGGGTCAACGCCCGCGCCATCAAGGAGAACCTCATCCCCCCGACCGACCACCGCTACCCGCACATGGGGTGACATCCTGCAAGACGCCCCGGCGCTCCCAACCGGGCGCCGGGGCATCGAACCGCATCGACGCCGGTCACCCTTATTCCGCCACTCCGTACATGCGGCCACGCGCACGTCGCGCGAAAGCGGGAACCCCTGCTCTGTCCAGGGCATCGACGATGTCCATGGCGGTCATCGGCGGACGGCGCTTTCCGGACGCCATCCGGGCCAGTACGTCCATCACCTCGTGAGGACTCTGGCTCAGCAGTGAGCACAGGTAGGTGTCGGGTTCGGCAACGGTCAGCCCGTGGCGGCCGAGGAAGGCCGCGGGGAAGTCCACGGTGTTCCATGTGACCAGAGTCTGGGCACGGCCTGCGATGGCGGCGGCCATGTGATGACGGTCGTCGAGATCGGGACCTTCCATCTGATCGACCAGATGCTTGTAGTCATCCTCCGGAACGCGGCAATCAGCGAAGAAGTCCCGAATCTGCGTCCCGATTCGCGCAGCCGTCGCCGCGGAGCGGCGCTGCTCGCGCACGATGACACGTTCCCACTCCTCAAGCAGATGATCGCTCCAGACCACGGTGTGCACGGCGTCCTCGGTCAGTGCGAGCATCAGGTCCATCAAGGAGAAGGGGAACAGCACGTTCGTGTCGACGAAGACCCGCGCCATCGGCCACTGTCCTCCGGAAGACTAGTAAGGCAGCTCTGCCTCTTCGGCGGCTTCCATGATCCGGCGACGGCCTTCGGCGCGACGCTCCCGACGAGCCTGGAATTCCAGGACGTCCACCAGGCGGACCCGGCGGTGACGACTGTGCGGCAGGTTCTGCGAGGGGATCTCGCCCTCGTCGAGCAATCGCGCGACAAAAGGCCGCGAGAGCCCAAGCACCTCGGCGACCTCATTGGGGGTCAACCGGGTCTCGACGGGCAAGGTGAACACCGCGTTGCCCTTGGCAAGGTCATGCGCTGCCGCCGCCAGGAGTCCCACCAGCAGCGGCGGCAACTCGATCTCGGTCCCATCAGGTCCGCGCAGGACGAGCGACGCTTCCGCGGCGGAAGCGGTCTTCTCAAGGTGCTCAAGCAGCTCACGGTCACCGCTTCCCGCTTCGACGCGTGTCGCGCCGGCCAACGCTCCCTTGCGAGGCATGGCCACCTCCACCCCTTGATATCTGAAATAAGTGTAACCTCCGCGGCGTCGAGTGCGGTGGCCTCGCTACCCGCCTCCTGTGGCCAGGGCCGATAGGCGGAGGTGGAGGTCGGCGGCGTGGCGGATGAAACCGGTCAGGCCGGCGCGCAGGCGGGGGTGGGTGGCCAGTTTCTCGATGAGGCGGGCCGTGCGGGGCAGTTCGGCGCGGGCCGGGGCGGTGGTGAGGTCGGTGGTGGCGGCGTCGAGGAGGGCGCGTACGGCGGCTTCGGGGATGGTCCTCAGGCGGGCGGAGGCGGCCGGGTCGCGTGGGGAGAGGAAGTGCCAGAAGGCGGGCGGTGGGACGATCGGCGTGCCGCGGGCGGCGAGCCTCGCGGCGGGCGGGACCCAGCGGTCGCCGGTGCCCGCCGCGACCTGCCAGTGGGCGGCCTCGCCCGTCCGGTCGGCCAGCCACACCAGCGTGTCACCGGCCAGTACGCCGACGCCGTGGCGGCCCGCGTGCGGGAGTTCGATCAGGCCCCAGGGCACCGCGCCCGCCCGGCCGCGCGGCTCGGCCCTGCGGCCGTCCACGCCCTCGATGACATAGCGGCCTTCGGTGTCGGTGCCCTTGCTGACGCGGAAGCCCACCAGCGTGCCGTCCGTGCCGAGCGGCGTCCGCCGCACCCCCTCAGGCAGCGGGGCGAGCGTGCACGCCTCGACGGCCCAGGCGCGGCCCGGCGGGAGCGGGGCGCGTTCCAGGAAGCCCGGCAGCGAGGCGCGGCCCAGTTCGCCGGTGGCCGGGTCCAGTTCGCGTAGTTCCGGACGCCACGCCTCCGGCTGGGACCAGTACGTCACGCCGTCGCACAGCAGCCGCGGGGTGTCGGCCAGGCGCAGATCCCCCGGGCGCAGCGCCCGCCTTCCGGTGACCCGCGCGCCGGACGCGTCGAGGAACG
The DNA here is from genome assembly GCF_003315795.1 of Spongiactinospora rosea. GTDB lineage: Bacteria > Actinomycetota > Actinomycetes > Streptosporangiales > Streptosporangiaceae > Spongiactinospora > Spongiactinospora rosea. The sequence goes on along the minus strand of NZ_QMEY01000003.1, from coordinate 697,331 downwards.
CGTAGCCGTACCCGGCCCTCGGCCGCAGTGCGCCGCCCACGCAGGTCACCGGGCCTGGGGCGGTCCGTGACGGGCCCGACGTCCAGTGGCCGCGGGCCGTGCGGTGGTCGTCCCAGGCCACCAGGAACTCCCCCGCCGAGTAGACCACCGTGAAGGACTCGGCCGTGGCGGGCAGCCGCAGGTCGTGCTCGGCGATCCGCCCGGACGGGCCGACCGCCACCGCGCGCCGCCGGTTGTAGACGGTGAGCACCGGCCAGCTCGGGGTGATCTCGGCGTCCGGCCCGAGTTCGTCGGCGACGGTGTCCAGGTCGTCCCAGCCCAGTTCGTCCAGGATGCCCGCGCGCAGGGTGCGGGTGAGGGGGACCGCCACGTCCGCCCGTTCGATGGCCTCGCGTACGCCCTCGGGCATCGCCGCCATGCCCGCCGCGCCCGGCGGCAGCCCGCTGGAAAGGCGCTGTACGGCCTCACGGGCGTCGGCCAGCCCGCCCCGGGCGATCTCGCCCACCTCGGCGGCCACCCAGTCCCTGACCAGCGGGCGCAGCGCGGCCACGTCCAGGAGCGCGCCGACGCCGTGCCGGGCGGCGAACGCGCCCACCGCGGTGCTCAGCAGCCGGGCGTGGCGCGGGTCGGCGCCGATGGCGGCGAGGTCGCGTTGCCGGTGTTCCAGCCAGCGGTCCAGGTCGATGGTGTGGCCGGGGGCGGGGTCGGCCACCGGGAGCCCGGCGGCCAGGCAGGCGTCCAGCAAATCGGCGTCGATGACTCCAGCACGCGAGGAGCCGGCCGGGCGTACCGGCTCCGCGCCCGGCTTCAGCCGGGTGACGAGGTCGAGCAGAAGGGGCGGGGTGCGGCCGGTGCGCCTGCCTCGTTCCAGGTGCGCGGCCATGCGGGTGAGCCAGCCCGCGGCCTCGGCGCGAGCCAGGTCGGCGAGCGCGCCGGTCTCATCGAGCAGGGCCAGCCACCACTCGTCCATGTCGGCGTCGGGGAACAGGTAGAGCAGGGCGTGCCGCAGCTCGGCGTACCGCTTGGCCAGGCGTACCAGCCGGGCCCGGTTGGCGTTCCAGAAGGCGGCGGAGGCGTGGCGGGTCGCGGGGGCGCGCAGCAGCAGGGCGAACGCGCGGCGCTCCTCCTCCGCCGGGTCCAGCCCGGCGGCCTTGGCCAGCGCGCGAAGCTGCCGGGGCAGCGCGGGCCAGGGCGGCAGGCCGCCTCCGGTGTAGCCGGCGACCAGTTCCAGCAGCTCGGCGTGGGCGCGGGCGGGGGGATGACGCTCGGCCAGCCCGGCCGCGTAGGCGGCGACGGCCTTGGTGGGCAGCGCCCCGGCGAGCGCGAACCGCAGGTACGCCGCCCGCCGGGCGGACTCCTGCACGGCCAGGCCGTGCTCGTCCTCGGCCCGCCTGGCACGCAGGAACATCACCGCGGCCCGCTGCGGATGCCCGGCCTCCAGGTGGTATCTGGCCACCTGGTCCCAGAAAGCGGGCAGATCGGCGACGGCAAGACCGCGGGCGATCGCCTCGGCCCGCTCCACGAGGGCCGCAGGCCGCACATCCCCCCGCCATACGACATGCGCCAGCCCGGCCGCCGCCACCACCCCTGCCCCACCCTCCGGCACCGAGCCCCGGGGTGGTGGGGGTGGGGTGAAGCCGAGGGTGGACATTTCGTGGTCCAGGGCCGGGGGGCTGATTTGTCCGGATGGTCTGATCACGACCCGGCCGCCGCCCAGGCGGGGGTGGCGGTAGGTGCGGGTACTGGTCGGTTCGGGCGGGGGGTCAGTCGGCATCGGTCACCCGGCCGGCGTGCAGGAGTTCGGCCATGCGGAGTCCTTCGGACCAGGCGATGGGGCCGACGCGGGGCAGGGGGATCGGCTCGCCGGGCTCGATGGTCCAGATCAGTTCCCCGGTCCAGGTGGCGGCCTCGGGTGGGCCCGCGCCGAGCCAGAACCAGGCCCGTACCCACTCCCCTCCCTCGGACACCGCGCAGGTGGCATAGCCGCCGGACAGGGTGAACCCGAGGCGGGTCGCGCGGCCGGTGGCCTGGCGAAGTTCGGCGAACCTGGCGTCGGCGTAGGTGTGGCAGGCCGTCCCGGTCACGTCGTCCGGCTTGCCGTGCAGGGTGCGGGCGAGCTGCGGTACGCCCTGGGAGAGGCCGAGCTTGGCGGCCAGTTCGCGGGCTCCGGCGAGGTCGCCGAGGGTGAGCGGGTGGGCGATCCGCACCACCGCGCCGGGGGCGAGGCCGCCGGGCTCGCCGTCCAGGCTCACCGTGCCGATCCGGCCGGTCTCGTCGATCCCGGTGAACAACGCGGTCCGGTCGCCCGCCACCACCAGGCCGGTGAGCGCGTCCCGCCAGGCCGGGTCGGGCCACAGCTCGCACAGCAGGCCCGCGGGCACCGGCCGCGCGCCGAGCATCCAGCGCTCCACCTCGGCGCGGCAGCCGGCCGCGTGCCGCTGGAGGTGGTCGCGCAACGCGGTCAGCTCCTCGGCGGCCCGGCTCTCCCTGACCGCCTTGGGCACCGCCTTGCGCGGCCTGCCGTCACAGTCGCGGCAGATCAGCCGGTCGCCGTCCAGCGCCAGCTCATGACCGGCGGTGGCGGGCACCCAGACGTACTCGTCGTCGCCCGTCCCGGAGGCATGCGGCATGCCGCACATCCTGTCACGGCGGCACCACGGGCAACACCGATCACACCAGGCGCACGCTCAGTCGCCGGATTTGGCGGCCTCCGCCTCGTCCATCGCCGCGGCCTCCTCCGGGGTGGGGGCGGTGCCGCCGAGGTGGCGGGGCTGCCACCAGACCCCCTGCGGGATCTCCGGGTAGGTGCGCTGGGCGCGGTCGAGCAGCTCGGTCAGCCGGGTGTGCAGCTCGCCGGTACGGGCCGCCATGTCGTCGCCGCGCTTGGGGTGGATGGGCTCGCCGACCAGGATCGTGATCGGGACGTGCCGCTGCAGCAGGTTGCGCGGGCGGCCCTTGGTCCACAGCCGCTGGGTGCCCCACAGCCCGACCGGGATGATCGGCACGCCGCTGGCCGCGGCCATCCTGATCGCGCCGTTCTTGATCTCCTTGACCGTGAACGACCTGCTGATCGTGCCCTCCGCGAACACCCCGACGACCTCGCCCGCCTTGAGCGCGCGCAGCGAGGCGGCGTAGGAGCCCGCGCCCGCCGCGCGATCGACCGGGATGTGGTGCATGCCGCGCATCAGCGGCCCGGAGATCCGGTGGTCGAAGACCTCCTTCTTGGCCAGGAACCGGACCAGCCGCCGCGACCGGCGTGCCCCCATGCCCGCGAAGATGAAGTCGAGGTAGCTGATGTGGTTGCTCACCAGCACCGCACCGCCCTGCCGGGGCACGTGGTCCGCGCCCTCGATGTGCAGCTTGAGGTCGAGGGCGCGGAACAAGGTCAACGCCGTCACGATGACCGGCGGATACACGATCTCCGACATGGAGCAACCGTAACCTACGGCAACGTATCCGCGGGCACACGGTCCGGCGGCGCTGGCGAGGTCAGCGGGGCTTCACCGTGGTCGGCATGGTGGCGAAGCCGCGGACGTTGCCCATATGGGAGCGGCGCAGCCCGGAGGGGTCGATCTCGTACTCCGCGACGGCGGCGACCAGCTCCTCCAGGGCGATCCGCGCCTCCATGCGCCCGAGGGTCGCGCCCATGCAGTAGTGCCGGCCGCCGCTGAAGCTCAGCAGGTCGGTGGTGTCCCTGCGCAGGTCGTATCGGCCCGGGTCGGGGAAGACGCGCGGGTCGCGGTTGGCCGCGGCGATGATGAGCCACATCCGCGACCCGGCGGGGACGCGTGTGCCGTACAGCTCGGTGTCCTCGGTCAGCAGGCGGGCCACCCCGACCGCGGGCGGGTCGTAGCGCAGGCTCTCCTCGATCCAGCCGGTGACATCTCCGCCGAAGGCGATCTCCCGCTGCTCGGGGTAGCGCCAGGCCCAGTACCAGGCGTGGCCGAGCAGGTTGGTGGTGGTCTCGCTGCCCGCCGCCAGCAGGACGAACAGGATCGGCACGATCTCCTCGTCGCGCAGGCTCGCGGTGAGCACCGAGATCATGTCGTCGGCGGGCTCGGCCCGGCGGCGCGCGATCAGCCCGCTGTAGTACTCCAGCAGCGCGGCCCCGGCCGCCGCGCCGTCGGCGGTGACCTCCTGGGTGCTGTCCTCGCGGTGCAGCGAGCGGGCGGCCAGCCTGCGCACCTCGTCGCGGTCGGACTCGGGCACGCCGACCAGCTCGGAGACGACGTCGAGGGGCACGCGGACGGCGAAGTCCTCGATGAAGTCGAACGTGCCGTGTTGCAACGCCTCCGCGAGGTGGCGGCGGGCGATCTCACGGATGCGCGGCTCCATGGCGGCGACACGGCGGGCGGTGAAGCCCCGGGAGACCGGCGTGCGCAGCTCCGTGTGCCCGGGCGGGTCCATCGCGACGAAGGACAGGGCGGCCGAGGCGTCGGGGCCCCACGGCGGCCGGTCCAGCAGCGGCCCGTGCGAACTGGAGTAACGCGCGTGGTCCGCCAGCGCCGCCGTCACGTCGGCATGCCTGCTCAGCGCCCAGAAGTCGGCCTCGTCGTTGCGGTAGAGAGGCGCTTCTTCCAGGAGCCTGGCATAGACCGGAAACGGGTCGTCGTGGATCGCGTAATCGAACGGGCTGTACTTTACCCCCATTGGGCACTACTCCCTAGCGAAAAGCACATCGACCAGGCGAGCCTAACGGGACATGTCTAGAGATGCGATCCTTGACCAGCGATCTGACCACATCATGTCAAACCCGGCCCGGGGACGGCAGCGCCCGTACGGCCCGTGCGGGCGGGCGGATCCGGCCGGAGCCCCGGCCCCCGCCCGCACGGCGCCGGATGACCCTGTTTCCATTACCCGGTCGTATTCCATTCTTCACGAAGAATGGAATAGAGGATCTGGTCGTGCCATTCTCCCATTCGCCACTGCGCCCGCCGGATCACCCCTTCGCGCTGGAATCCGATTTTCTCGAGAACGCGCTGCTCGGCGAGATTCCTGACGTCCGTGCCCGCTTGGACGCGCTGCACGGGCGTGTGCGCGAACAGATAGCCGACGAGTCCGCGCTGGGCGGCGGTCCCGACGCCCTTGCCGCGGAACGCGGAGGCGATCATCACGCCGACGTTCCAGCTCCACGAGGTGGTCCGCGGGCCCCAGAAGTGCTTGTTCCAGGTCACCCAGCCGGCGAAGGCCCCATCGGCCTCCACGGCCAGCCCGCCGTCGTCGGGGCCCAGGTATCCGCTCGCCGCGACCTTCTCTCTGATGTGCGCGAGGTTGCGGTGACCGAACCACTGGAGTTCGCCGGTGCCTTCCGGCGTGGAGAGAACGTGTTCCATACGCGCCACATCCGATTCCCGCAGCGGACGCAGTTCGACATTCATCGGGTGGTTTCACTCCTTCAGGGGTTTTCAGTGGCCGCGGAACGCCTCCTCCAGCCACCATGCCGCCGGGCCTGGGGCGATCTTCGCGTGGACGAGCAGCGGGCGGTCCCGCGGGCCCGTCACCCATTCGGCCACGGCGGCGATGTCGGCGGGCTCGCGTACGGTGACCGCGGCGCAGCCGTGGCCGCGGGCGATGGCCGCCAGGTCGGCGGGCGGGAAGGTCACGGTGGCGAGCGGGTGGCCGTCAGGACCGAAGTGGTGGACCTCCGCGCCGTACGCCTCGTCGTCGTAGACGACGATCACCATCGGCAGGCCGAGGCGCACCACCGTCTCCAGCTCGGCGATGCCCATCAGCGCGCCGCCGTCGCCGAGCGCCGCGACCGGCAGCCGGTCCGGCTGGGCCAGCGCCGCCCCGATCGCGGTGGCGAGGCCCAGGCCGACGGCCTGGAACGCCTGGGTGAAGCAGAAGCCCCGCTCGTCCGGCACCGAGAGGTACATCGACGGATAGCCCATGAAATTTCCTGAGTCAACGGCGACGACCCGTTCCCGGGGCAGCACGTCGTCCAGTTCCGCCGTCAGGGTCCGCGGGTCGATCCGCCCGTCGCCGCCCGCGTCCTTGTACGGCACGTCGCGCCACCGGACCTCCCGCTCGATCCGCTCGGCCAGCCCCGGCGACCGGTACCCGGGCCGGATCTCCGGCAGGCGGGCGGCGGTGAGCGTCGCGGTCTCGCGTACGTCGCCCACGACGCCGAGATCGACGGCGCGGTGCCGGCCGATCGCGTCCCGCTCGATGTCCACCTGGACGAGAGTCGTGCGCGGACCGATCAGCGCGCCGTGCCGGGTGGTCCACATGTTGAGCGCGCAGCCCCAGGACACCAGCAGGTCCGCGCCGCGGATCAGTTCGGCGGCGAGCGGTGAGGCGAAGCCGCCGCTCACGTCGAGGTCCCACGGGTCGCCGCGGAACAGGCCCTTGGCCACGGCGGACGTGGCCGGCAGCGCCCCGGCCCGGTCGGCCAGCGCCGTGAGGGCGTCGCGGGCGTGCCGCGCGCCCCGCCCGGCCACGAACACCGGGCGGCGCGCGGCGGCCAGCGCCTCCGCCAGCGCGGCGACCTGCTCAGGGCAGGGCGGCGCGCTCTCCGGCGCGGGGCCGGGGGCCGGCGGATCGGCCTGACGTACGGGCTGGGCCTGGACGTCCAGCGGCAGGTTGAGCAGCACCGTACGCCGCTCGCGCAGCGCCAGGCGGGCCGCCGCCGCCGCGTCGGCCACCGCCGACTCCGCCGACCGGACCCGCGCCGCGACCGCTCCCACCGCCGCCACCATGGCCGCCTGGTCGATGTGGAAGTTGGAGGCGGCCTCGGTGGCCTCCCCGGCCAGGACCAGCAGCGGGGTGCGGCTCTTGGCCGCCTCGGCGATGCCGGTCATCGCGTTGGTCAGCCCCGGCCCCTGGTGGACGCTGAGCACGCCCAGACCGCCGCCGGTGCGGGCGTAGGCGTCGGCCATGGTCGCCGCGCCGCCCTCGTGCCGCGCCGCGATGTATCGGGCCCCGGCCGCGACCAGGGCGTTCGTCACATGGAAGTTACCGCTGCCCACCACGCCGAAGACGGTGTCCACGCCCAGCCCGGCGAGCGCGCGCCCGACGGCCTCGGCGACGATCAACGCGACTCCCCCGGGCCGCTCTCGGACTCCACCAGCGCGAGGACGCGCACCGGGCTGCCCGACCCGCCGACGATGGGCAGCGGCGGGGCCACCACGACCGAGCCGGTGGCCGGCAGCCGGTCCAGGTTGCGAAGCTGGGTCAGGCCGTACTTGCCCGCGCCGAGCAGGAACGAATGGCACGGGAAGGGCGGGTCGAAGGAGTGCGCCGCGCCCGCGTCGGTGCCGACGGTCTCCACGCCGAGCCCGCCGATCGGCGAACGCTCGGCCAGCCACCTGGCGCACTCGGCGGAGATGCCGGGCGCGTGCCCGCCGTTCAGGAACGCCTCCTGGTCACCGGCCCGGGCGTCCCAGCCGGTCCGGTAGAGCAGCCAGCCGCCCTCGGGCAGCGGGCCGTGCTCCTTCTCCCAGGCGGCCACATGGTCGATCTGGAGCAGGAAGTCGGGGTCGCGGGCGGCCTCGGCGGCGAAGTCGAGGACCACGGCGGGGGCGATCAGCCGGGTCACCGGGACCTGGGAGACGTCCTGGCCGTCCTTGGCGGTGGCCCAGTGGACGGGCGCGTCGAAGTGCGTGCCGGTGTGCTCGCCGGTGTGGATGTCGTTCCAGTACCAGGCGGGGCCGCGGTCGTCGTAGCGGCTGATCTCCTCCAGCCGGAAACCGATCGTGTTGGCGAACGGCTCGGGCAGCCGCAGCACCGGTGTCGCGGGCGACAGGGGCGCGGTGAGGTCGATCACCTCGACCGTGCCGTCGCCGATGGCCCCTACCAGGCTCTTGAGTACCGACATCGCCGCCTCCTCGCGCGGAACGTTCCGATACGCACATCGTGACACGGTTGCGCGATTACTCCCGCGGGCACAGGGTGGTCGGTGAGGCAGCATCCCCGGACGAGGAAGCCCGATGAAAAAGATCATCAATGCCGTGGACACCGTGGTGACCGACGCGCTCACCGGCCTCGCCGCCGCCCACCGCGAGCTGCGCGTGGACCTGGACGCCCGCGTCGTCTACCGCGCGGACGGCCCTCGGCCGGGCAAGGTGGGCCTGGTCTCCGGCGGCGGTTCGGGTCACGAGCCGCTGCACGCCGGCTTCGTGGGGTACGGCATGCTCGACGCGGCCTGCCCCGGAGAGATCTTCACCTCCCCCGTGCCCGACCAGATCGTCGAGGCCACGACCGCGGTCAGCGGCGGCGCGGGCGTGCTGCACATCGTCAAGAACTACACGGGCGACGTGCTCAACTTCGAGATGGCCGCCGAGCTGTGCGCGGACGAGGGCGTGGAGGTGGCCCGCGTGCTGGTCGACGACGACGTGGCGGTACGCGACTCGCTCTACACGGCCGGGCGCAGGGGCACCGGCGCGACGCTTTTCGTGGAGAAGATCGCCGGGGCGCTGGCCGAGGAGGGCGCGCCGCTCGCCGAGGTGGCCGCGATCGGCGACGAGGTCAACGCGCGCAGCCGCTCGTTCGGGGTGGCGCTGTCGGCCTGTACCACGCCCGCCGCGGGCAAGCCGACCTTCGAGCTGGCCGGGAACGAGGTCGAGCTGGGCATCGGCATCCACGGCGAGCCCGGCCGCTCCCGCGGGCCCGCGGGCACCGCCCGCGAGCTGGTACGGGTGGCGATGGACGCCCTCCAGGCCGACCTGCCGCTGTCGGGTGACACGCTGGTGCTGGTCAACGGCATGGGCGGCACCCCACTGATCGAGCTGTACATCGCCTTCGCGGAGGTGGACGCCTACCTGCGTGAGCACGGCGCGACCGCGGCCCGCAGCCTGGTCGGAAACCATGTGACGAGCCTGGACATGCAAGGCTTCTCGGTCAGCGTGTGCGCGCTGACCGACGATCTCACCCGGCTGTGGGACGCGCCCGTGCGGACACCCGCGCTGCGCTGGGGACACTGAGGAGGCCCGCCGGTGGACGCGGCGTTCATCACCGACTGGATCGATGAGATCACCCGGCTGGTCGCCGGCGAACGCGAGCACCTGACCGCCCTGGACGCGGCGATCGGCGACGCCGACCACGGGGCCAACCTGGACCGGGGGTTCGCCGCGGTGCGCGCGGCGCTGTCCGCCCGGCCGCCGGGCACGCCCGGCGACGCGCTCGTACTGCTCGGCGGCACGCTGATCCGCAAGGTGGGCGGGGCGTCCGGTCCCCTGTACGGGACCTTCTTCCGGCAGGCGGGCAAGAGCCTCGGCGACTCCCCCGAGGTCAGCCCGGCCGAGCTGGCGGCGGCGCTCACGGACGGGCTCGCCGCGGTACGCGCGCTCGGGTCGGCCGAGCAGGGCGACAAGACCATGGTCGACGCCCTGACCCCGGCGGTGCGGGCCCTGGAACAGGCGCTCCAGGACGGCGCGGGCAGGCGCAAGGCGTTCGACGCGGCGGCCCGCGCGGCCGAGGAGGGGGCCAGGGCCACGGTCCCGCTGCGCGCCCGCAAGGGCCGGGCCAGCTACCTCGGCGAGCGCAGCATGGGCCACCTCGACCCCGGTGCGGCCTCCAGCGCCCTGATCATGCGCGCGCTGCACATCTCGGCGAGCGGTTCACGATGAGCGGGGCAGGCGAGGTGAGCGGGCCGATGGTGGGGATCGTGCTGGTGTCGCACAGCGCGGGGCTGGCGGAGGCGGCGGCGGCGATGGCCGCGCAGATCTGCGGCGGCGAGGTCACGGTGGCCGCGGCCGGGGGCGACGAGGACGGCGGGCTCGGTACGAGCGCCGACCGCATCGCCGCCGCGATCGAGAAGGCGGACCGGGGCGGCGGCGTGGTGCTCATCCCCGACATCGGAAGCTCGGTGCTGACCGCGCGCCTGATGGAGGAACACGGCTCCGTCGTGGTCGCCGACGCCCCGTTCGTGGAGGGCGCGGTGGCCGCCGCGGCCACGGCGGGCGGCGGGGCCGCGCTCGCCGACGTCCTGGCGGCGGCCGAGGAGGCCCGGGACTTCCGCAAGCTCTGACCGCCCCTCTCCCGGGGCCCGGGAACATATTGATCAAATTGGCGGCCGGATTCGGCGAACAAACCCGCGGTCGCCCGCGTCGAACCATATGTAAGCCGGCAGGGGGTGAGAGTGACCTACAGGGGGCGATTCGGATGGCCGAGCAGGAGCCGACCGGTTCGGATGGGTTCACCGGGGGACGGGGGAGTCTTTCCCGGAAGCGGTCGGGGGACCGCTTGCGAGCACACCGACGGCGATCGGACGCGAGGCAGCGAATGACGCCGATCGACCGCTGACCGACCACGACCGGCCTTCGCCGCCGGTACGGGCGAGCAGCGGGCCACATCATCGGCCCACGGCCACACCAGGCCGTGGGACCCGCTGGGGACACGCGCCACGCGGTACGGCAGGGCCGGCGAAGACGCCCTGCGCCGGCGGCGCACTCACCACCACAGCCTGCCACGGGGGCGGCCCGCGGGCATGAGCCGTCGCGTCCTCCGGACGCGACCGCCATCGCCGCGGACGACCCTCCACCCGAACGCGCCGGGTTCCGGCGACCCTGGAATCCGCGCGCTCATCCTATCGAACATATTATCTATAACAACGAGCTGAACAAGGGGTAGATCGTGAGTATCACGGGGGAATCCGTACAGAGGCAGCAGTACACCGGGGCGGTGTCGTCGGGCACTCGCGTCACCCGTGGGGGCACCAGGGTGACCGCGTCCACCAGTTGGACGAGGCACCGCCGGGGCACCCGCGTCACCTGCGGCGGCTCCACCAGCTGGACCATGCGGGGCACGCGGGTGACCGCCGGCGCCCCCCGGTCCACGAGCTGGACCATGGCGTCCACGAGCTGGACCAGGCACCGCCGGGGCACCCGCGTCACCTGCGGCGCGTCCACCAGTTGGACCATGCGCGGAACACTCGTTACCTGCCAGAACACCATGGCGTCGGGTACCCGGGTCACCTGCGGGGGCACCAGGGTCACCCGGCGGGCCGGTGGCCACGACCGGCCCGGCATGACGCGCGACGTCGTCGCGGCCATGTAGTCACCGGCGGCTCGGCCGGGCGCCCGGGCGCGGGCCGCCCCGGCGCCGGGCGCCCGCCGAGCGCACACCCGCAGATGAAATCGGCACTCGCCGAGCCGGCCGACACCGACCGGGCCGGACACAGATCCGGCGCACCGGTGACGTGGCCAGGTCCGTTCCACGGGGGCACGGACACGCCCGGCAACGGCGTCGGCACCGAAAAACGCGGAGGGGCCGGCCCCACCGAACATCCGGTGGGCCCGGCCCCTCCGATCACCGCCCGGCACGCCCCGGTCCGCACCAGGCGACACTGAAAGTCCGGCCACCCGATACGGACCCGGCGCGATCCCGATGCGGCCATCGGTGGCCCTGACCACACCGGACGGTACGGCCTGGAAACCCGGCCGCCCGGCACGACGTTGATGCACGGCTTGAAAAGCCCACACCCGGCCGGTACGGGAATCCGCACCGGGCGGCACGGCCTTTCCAGGCCGGCCGCCCGGCCCAGCGGGTCAGGAATCCGAGCCGGCCGATGCCGGGGTGCCGCATGGGACGGCGTTGGTGGTGGCGAGGCGGTGGTCCTGGCCGGCGGCGCGGAGCGCGGCGCGGTCGGCCGGACCGGCGAGGATCCCGTAGGTGGACGGGTGCAGCCTGGCCGCTTCCGAGGTGCCGTTTCCGCTGTTCAGGACCCCGATCAGGTACCAGTGGTGGTGGTCCTCGGGGCGGCACTCGGCGCTGCGCGGCAATGGACGCAGCCAGCCCTTCTCCTCTTCCTCCCAGACCGGCGGCGGCGGGCCGATGGCCGGGCCGGGGCCGTGGTGGTGCGGCCAGCGGGTGATCCACGGGCCGCCGCTGTTGCCCGGGGCCACGCGGCAGTTGCGGGTGGTCAGCAGGCTGTTGTCGTCGCGGTGGTTCAGGTCGGTGACGTGGGCGTCGCAGCGGTACAGCAGGCCGCCGGTGTACGGCCCTTCCTGCGGGTACCCCAGGTTGATCACCGGCGGGAACTTCGTGCCGGTCCGGCTGATGTGCGGGACGAATCCGCCCACCACGTTCTGCACCCGGCGGCCCCGGTCGTCGGGGGCCAGCGCGACCAGCCCGATGTCCACGTTGAACCCGGCGTTGGCGTCGAGGTACCGGCGCGGGATGAACGACTGGGTCGCCGCCCACCGGCCGAACGGCCTCTCCACCCGGCCGCCCGACTCCCGGTACGCCGGGATGAACAGCACCCGGCTCGACCAGGTGGTCCCGTTGATCAGGCAGTGCGCGGCCGTGCTGATCACGTTGCGGCTCTGCGACTTGACCACGCTGGCGCTGCAGCTCTCGTCCCGGCGGTCGACCTCGTCGAAGAAGAACAGCTTCCCGGTGATGCGTGAGCGCGAGTCCGCCGAGTACGGCGTGGGCCAGGGCGCGTACCCCCGGCTGTCGCCGCCCTTGGTGAGGATCCTGTTCCTCGGATCTTCGGCCGCCGGCCGCGCGAGGTTCACCGACCGCGAGGGGCCCGGCCGCCGCCTGGACTCCTCCCGGCTCGCGGGGCCGCCGCGGGACGGCCTGGCCCGGTCCGGGCGCTCGGCGCCCGGGCGTTCCCGGTGCCGGGGCCGTTGCGTGTGCGACTCATCGCGCCCCGGGCGTGCCGGCGGCGCCGGGGCGCTCCCCCGGGCCTGGCCGTTGAGGGGCGGCTCGTTGGTCACCGCCGCCAGGCGGGCGTCCGTCCAGTAGGCCAGGGTCGCGGCGGGGTCCTGCACCGGGGATGCCGCGACCTTGCCGTCCCCTGGGGGCCGTTCGAGCCCGGCGTCTCCGCGCGCGGCCGTCTCGCCGGTGATCAGCAGTACGGCCGCGAGCGCGGTCGTACCGATCATTGTCATCTGCCCCATACGCTGCTCCAGCGACTCGTTCACGACACTCGTCACGAACAGCGCATCATTCGCCTGGATTCACAGACGTGACACCAGGCCACCGCATATGTGGCCGTTACCCAGCTTTTCCCACCGCGTGGCGTCCCGCTCGGCGGTGGTGGTGGAGGTATCAGCGGTGGCGGAAGTAGACGAACAGCCGCCCGTGGTTCTTGGAGTCCTTGTCGATGCGGTGGTACAGGGCCTTGATCTCCTTCTGATCAAGGAAGCGCAGGACCTTCTTCTTCAACTGCCCTGAGCCCTTGCCCGGAATGATCTCGACCTCCGTCGCCTTCTTCCGGATGGCCTCGTCGATGATGCCGCGCAGCGCCTTGTCGATCTCGCCGCCCCGGTTGTAGATCGGGTGGAGATCCAGCTTCAGCTTCACGGGAGGAGTCTACGCGGACCCCCAGTTGCGACTTGTTTGCAACTGCGAACAATCCTGGTTAGGGTCCGATTTGATCGCACCTCGGAGGTTATCTGTAATGAAGCGCCTGATCGCGCTGTCTGTCGCGTTCGGCATGCTGACCGCCGCCGCCTGCTCCGCGCCCAAAGGCCCCGCCGCACCGGCGGGCAAGGCCGACGACGGCACGTTCGTCATCGGGATGAGCTCTGAGTTCGACAACCTGAGCCCCGTGCTCGGCTTCTCCCCTGACGGCGGGTCGATGATGTTCGACGGCCTGATGACCCGGTCCCCCGACCTCACCCTCAAGCCCTCCCTCGCCACCGCGCCCCCGCAGATCTCCGAGGACGGCAAGACCGTCACGTTCACCCTGCGCCAAGGTGTGAAGTTCCACGACGGCAAGCCGCTCACCAGTGAAGACGTCGAGTACACCTACGAGGCGCTGCTCGACCCCAAGAACAACTCCTCGATCAGGGGCGACTACGCCGCGATCAAAGAGGTGGAGGCGCCCGACCCCACCACGGTCGTGTTCGAGCTGAACCACCCCTACGCCCCGCTCCCCCAGCGCACCACCCTCGGCATCGTGCCGAAGGGGACGCTGGAGAAGACCAGGCCCGTGGGCAGCGGGCCGTACAAGTTCGTGTCCTGGACCCCCGGCGACAAGGTCGTGCTGGAGGCGAACAAGGACTACTGGGGCGGCGCTCCGGCGATCTCCCGGCTGGTGCTCGCGTTCGCGCCCGATGACAATGTCCGGGCCACGCGGTTGCGGGCCGGTGAATTCGACGCCACCGTGCTGCCGCCCAAGGCCGCGGCCGGGTTCCGCGGGCAGCAGGGGCTGACCGTGTACGACGCCCACACCGCCGACTACCGCGGTATCGCCTGGCCGATGAAGCAGCCGGTGACCGGTGACAAGGCCATCCGCAAGGCCGTCGATCTGGCCATCGACCGGCAGGCGATCGTGGACGCGATCCTGGCCGGCGCGGGCACCCCGGCGTACGGGCCCATCTCGCCCGACACCGCCTGGCACAACCCCGAGGTGACCGGCAAGACGGACCAGGAGGCCGCCAAGCGGCTGCTGGAGGAGGCCGGGTACAAGCCGGGCGCCGACGGGATCAGGGAGAAGGACGGCCGCAGGGCTGAGTTCACGCTCATGTACCCGGCGGGCGACTCGCTGCGCAAGGAACTGGCGCTGGCCGTCGCCTCCGACGCCAAGAAGATCGGCATCGCGGTGGAGCCGGCCGGCCTGGACTGGGACGCCATCGAGCCGCGCATGGCCGAGGACGCGCTGATCATGGGCTACGGCAGCCCTTATGACCCCGACTACATCAACTACGAGCTGTTCCACTCCAAGTACGCCGGAGAGGGATACTTCAACCCGGGCCACTACAACAACCCCAAGGTGGACGAACTCCTCGACAAGGGCCGCGCGTCCGCCGGCGACGCGGAACGCAAGCAGGCGTACCGCGAGTTCCAGAAGTTCATCCACGATGACCAGGCGTGGACCTACATCGTGTTCCTCAAGCACGTCTACGTGGTCCGCGGCCAGTACACCGGGATCACCCCGGGCGTGGACGCGCACGAGCACGCCACCGGCGGGCTGTTCGCGACGATCCACACCTGGAAACCCGCCGCGTGAGAGCCGTCCTGCGGATGGTCGCCTGGCGGGTCGCGTTCGCCGTCCCGCTGCTCGTGATCGTCACCATCGTGATGTTCGCCCTCGCCCAGGCCTCGCCGTTCGACCCCGTGCGGCAGTACCTGGGCGACCGGGCGCTGGTCACCTCCCCGGAGATCCTTGAGCAGATCCGGGCGAACTGGGGGCTGGACCGGCCGGTCCACGAGCAGTTCGCCGCGTGGTTCGGCAATCTGGTGAGCGGCGACCTCGGCGAGTCCCGCTCCTTCCACCGGCCGGTGGCCGAGGTCATCGGCGAACGGCTGGGCTGGACCCTGCTGGCCACCGGCTCGGCGATGGTGCTGATGTTCGCCGCCTCGCTGGTGGTCGGCACGATCGCGGCCTGGCGGCGCGGGTCGTGGCTGGACCGGCTGATCGTCGGGGGCGCGTTCGCCAACGAGGCCGCGCCGGTGTTCTGGCTCGGCCTGCTGGCGATCTCGGTGTTCGCGGTGACGCTCGGCTGGCTGCCCGCGGGCGGCCTCACCGACGCCGCCTCGACCTCGATCACCGTCGGCGACGTGGCCGCGCACATGGTGCTGCCCGTGGTGGTGCTCGCCGTGTCGCAGTCGTCGTGGCTGGTCCTGTACGTACGCGAGTCGGTGATCGGCACCCTGCGCGAGGACTTCGTGATCGGCGCCCGGGCGCGCGGCCTGCGCGAACGCACGATCCTGGTCCGGCATGCGCTGCGCTCGGCGCTGCTGCCGTTCCTGACCCTGCTCGGGGCCCGGATGCCCGAACTGGTGACCGGCGCGATCCTGGTGGAGACCGTGTTCTCCTGGCCGGGCGTGGCCGGTACGTCGGTGCAGGCGGCGCTGGCCGTGGACTTCCCGCTGCTGGCCGCGCTGACCCTGCTCGGCACCGTGGCGGTGCTGGCCGGCAACCTGCTCGCCGACATCGCCTACACCGTCGCCGACCCCCGGGTCCGTACGCTGGGGGTGGGCTGATGCCGGTACGCCTCTCACTGGCCGCCCTCGCCGTCCTGGCCCTGGCCGTCGTCCTGGTCCCGCCGATCGTGCAACTGGACCAGAGCCTGGTGGACCTGCGCGCGGCGGGGCAGCCCCCGTCCCTTTCCCACCTGTTCGGCACCGACGAGGTGGGCCGCGACCTGCTGGTCAGGTCGATCTACGGGCTGCGCGTCTCCTTCCTGGTCGGTCTGGTGGCCGCGCTGGTCAGCATGGTCATCGGCGGCCTGGTCGGGCTCGCCGCGGGCAGCTTGGGCGGCCTGGCCGACCGGCTGCTGATGCGCGTCGTGGACGGCTTCAACGCGCTGCCGCACCTGCTGTTCGGCATCTTCATCGTCGCGCTGTTCGCGCCGAGCCCGGTCGCCGTGGTGGTCTCGGTCGGCGTCACGCACTGGACGACGGCCGCCCGGATCGTCCGCTCGGAGGTGCTGTCGCTGCGTTCGCGCCCGTTCGTGGAGGCGGCGATCTCCGGCGGGGCCAGCCGTACCCGGGTCGTGCGCAGGCACCTGCTGCCACACCTGTTCCCGCACCTGCTGCTGGCCACGGTGCTGATGGTGCCGCACGCCATCTGGCACGAGACCGCGCTCAGCTTCCTCGGGCTGGGCCTGCCGCCGCATTTGGCCTCGCTGGGCAACATGATCAGCGACGGGCAGCGCTCGCTGCTCACCGGCGCGTGGTGGCCGAGCCTGGTGCCCGGCCTGTTCATCCTGGTGCCCACGCTGGCCGTGGCGGTGCTCGCGCAGCGGCTGCGCGACCGGCTGAACCCCAGGCAGCGATCGGAGCTGGAACTGTGACCACTCAAGGACGGCTGCTGCGCGCCGAGGGGCTGACGGTGACCTTCCGCGTCCCCGGCGGGACCGTGCGGGCGGTCAGCGACGCGAACTTCACCGTACGGCCGGGCCGCTGCCTGGCCCTGGTCGGGGAGTCCGGGTGCGGCAAGTCGGTGCTCGCGCACGCGCTGCTCGGGCTGCTGCCGGGCAACGCCACCGTGTCCGGCGCGGCCTGGCTGGAAGGCGACGGGGAGCCGGTCGAACTGCTCTCCGCGCCGCCCGCCGTACTGGCCGGGCGGGTCAGGGGGCGGCGGATCGGGCTGATCCCGCAGAGCCCGGCCACCCACCTCACGCCCGTGCGCACCGCGCGGGCGCAGCTCACCGAGGCGCTGCGCGAACTGGGCTCGGCGCAACGCGCCGATGACCTGGTGCTGCGGTACGGCCTGCGCCCCGCCGACCTGGACCGCTACCCGCACGAGCTGTCCGGGGGGATGGCCCAGCGGGTGGCCAACGCGATGGCGCTGGCCGGGGACCCGTGGCTGGTACTCGCCGACGAGCCGACCAGCGGGCTGGACCGGCCGCTGGTCGAGAAGGCCATGGGCACGCTGCGCGAGCTGTGCGACGAGGGCCGCGCGGTGCTGCTGATCACGCACGACCTGCGGGCCGCCGAACAGGTGGCCGACGACATCGCCGTGATGTACGCCAGCCGGCTGGTGGAGCAGGGCCCGGCCGCCCGGGTGTTCGCCCGGCCCCGCCATCCGTACACCGCGGGCCTGCTCGCCGCCCAGCCGGACCGGGAGTTCGCGCCGATCCCCGGCCTGCCGCCGGAACTGACCAGGCTGCCGGAGGGCTGCGCGTTCCGCCCCCGCTGCCCCCGCGCCGACGACGCGTGCGCCGCGCCGCCCGCCTTCGGCGGCGGCGTGGCCTGCCACCACCCGCTGGAGACCGCCGATGCTTGAGGCCAAGGACGTCACCGTCGCCTACCAGCGCAAAATCGTGCTCGCGGACGTGTCGCTGTCGGTCGAGCCGGGCCTGGTGACCGCGCTGTCCGGGCCGAGCGGCTGCGGCAAGTCCACCCTGGCCAGGGTGCTCGCGCTGATGCTGCGGCCACGGTCGGGGCAGGTCAGCGTGGACGGCGTCACCGTACGGGGCTGGCGCCAGCGGGCCGATCGGCGGCTGCGCACCAGCGTGGCCCTGATCTACCAGTCGCCCCGCCAGGCCGTCGATCCGCGCCTGACGCTCACCGAGGTGATCGCCGAGCCGCTGGCGGCCAACGGCCGCCCGGACCCCGAGCGGGTCCGCGCGCTCGCCCGCGAGACCGGCCTGACCGACGACCTGCTGACCCGACGCTCGCACGAGGTGTCGGAGGGGCAGCTCCAGCGCGCGTGCCTGGCGAGGGCGCTGAGCCTGGAACCGCGCTACCTGATCTGCGACGAGATGACGACGATGCTGGACGCGTCCACGCAGGCCCTGCTGGTGGGCGTGGTGGACGCCTACCGCAGGCGGACCGGGGCGGGCGTGCTGGCCATCAGCCACGACACCGTGCTGCTCGACCGCTGGGCGGACCGGGTCATCGACTTCGCCGGGCCGGGCGTACCGGCGGCCCCCGCAGCGGCGGGAAGCACGCCGGACGCGTGAGCGGGGCCCGGTGCGCCGGGCCCCGCTCGACCGCCTGTCCTTGACCGCGCCGGACTCAGAAGAGCCAGTCCAGCAATCCGCCGTTCTCCTTCTCTTTCTCCTTCTCCGGCGGGGGCGGTGGCGCCTGAGACTTGCTGGGCGGGGGCAGCGGCACGGAGGTCGTGGTCTTCGGCTTGGGCACCGAGCTCTCCTGCGGCTTCGGGCGCTCTTCCGGCTCCTCCGCCTCGGGCCTCGGGGCGTGGGAGGTCCGGCCGGTGCGCGTCGGCGACGGCCGGGCCTCGCCGGTCCGCGTGGGCTCGGCCGTGGGCTGGGTGGCCACCTGCTCCGCGCCCCGCGTGGGTGAGGTCGTCGACACCTCCGCCGTGGGCGTGACCGTGGGGTCCAGCGGCTCCTCGGCCTCCTCCAGCGTCGGCTCGGCGGAGGTGGTGGCCGGCGCCGCGGTGGGCGCGGGACGCCCCACGGACGCGCAGGTCGCGGCGCTGGTGCAGGGATCGGACGAGTCGCCGAGCGAGGCGAACAGCATCCAGCCGCCGGCCGTGGCGGCCACCACGGCCCCCGCGGCGATCAGTAGCAGGCCCTTGCCCCGGCGCGGGCGCTCCTCGTCCTCGGCGAGGTCCGGTTCGTCGTAGTCGTGCTGGTGCCGGACACCCGCCCCGAGGAATCCCCGCCGTTCCTCGGTGCCCGGGCCGTCCTCACCGGGCTCCCAGTCGTCGGCGTGGTGGGTCTTCTCCCACTCCCTGGACTCGTTCTCCCATTCCTTGGGCTGGTCGGCGCCATCGTCCCAGCGCTCGCCCTCGGTCCATTCGCGGTCGTCCGACATGAGCCTCGGGTCGAGGGCCATGTGGACACCGGTCTTGATGTGGAGGTTGTCATCGGACTCGGGCGCGGGCTCCTCTTCGGCGTCCGTTTCCCATCCGTCCGACAGCACGTCGCCGTCGCCGCGCTCCGGGGAGCCCGCGGCATCGGCCGACCAGTCAGGGTCGAGAGCGCCGGTCTGCTCCCAGATCTCCTCATGGTCAGGCTCGCGGTGACCGCCGTACGACGGATCTTGCGATCCGCGGCTCATGGTGACCCCTTCTGTCAGAAATCTTGGCCGCGTATCTTCATAGCAGTTCCCACACTGACATGTCGGGAAAATCCACAACCTTAACCACTTAGATCACATCAGTCACGAAAAACCCGACATCTAGGGCCGTCCGCCCCCTGTTTCGGGCCCGTCCGGACCGATGCGGGACGGCCGGCCCTCGCCGCGAAAAGCGGAAAGGACCGGCCGAATCCGGCAAATCCGGACAACTTGACAACGCCGTAGGGTTCTCGCTGACTGGCGGTGAGGGATCCGCCCGGCGCTCAGCGGTGGATGTACTCCACCAGGTGGGCCTTCTCGGTCTCCAGTTCCTCGATCGCGCTCTTCACGACGTCGCCGATGCTGACCAGTCCGGCCAGCCGCCCGCCGTTCACCACCGGCACATGCCGGATGCGGTGCGTGGTCATGGTGCGCCGCAACTCGTCGACGTTGGCGTCCGGCGCGCAGGTGCGGACCTCGGTGGTCATGATCGCCGAGACCGGGGCGTCCAGCACCTCCGCCCCTTGCTCGTTGAGCCGCCTGACCACATCGCGCTCGGACACGATGCCGGCGATGGTGGCACCGTCCTCCGACACCACGACGGCTCCGATGTTCTGTTCGGCCAGCACCGCCAGCAGCCGCCGGACGCTGGCGTCGGGCGGCACGGTCGCCACCGCCGTGCCCTTGGTCCGCAGGATCGCGTCTATCAGCATCGACATCACCTCCGCAGGTAACCGTCTCAATCCCCCGCGCCGGCCCGTCGTACGCGTCCGCGGTCACGTGCGCCACGGCCAATTCAAGGCAACATGCCGGGCCCACACTCCGTCAAGGCCCTGACCGGAACATCTTGTTGCTGGTCACCGCGATCGTAAGCGCTTTCCGGGGCGATTTCGGCCCGATACGGGACGGCGGCTCGATCACGAAACGGCGCGGCGTCCGGGCAGGTCCGGGAGGCCGGGGTCGCTCGGCGCACGACCGAAACCCCCGCGGGTCTTTTCCGGGAGGCGAGGCGGCCGAATGGCACGTTCCTGACCGGGCGACGACAACGGGCAAAGCTGGGATGAAAGGCTCCCTCCGCCCATTGCACAGGAAGGTTTCCTATTTAATACTGCGATCAGCACAGCTCATCGGCTCGCAGCACCCCATCCCTCGCCCGGCGGCGGGCTTTCGTCATGCCCGCCCGCGCCCCCTTCCGGCGTCATTCGCCGCATCCCCATGGAGGTCCGCCATGCCCCGACGCACCCGCGCACTCGCCGCGATGGCCGTCACGGCCCTCGCCTGCCTCGGTACGGTCGCCGTTTCGGCCACCCCCGCGCAGGCGGCCACCGAGGTCGTCTACAGCCCGCTCTCCCTCGGCGACTACTGCGCCGCGAAGGTCAACCCCTCCGCCACCATCGGCTTCTACAACGGCGGCCTAAGCTGCTACCGCTGGGGCACGCCCAACCTCGTCTACGCGGGCAGCGGCAGCCCGTCGGCGGCCTGCGTCTACTTCAACCCGAGCCTCACCTACCTGGGCTACGCACAGGGCGGCAGCCAGGCGCTGATCTGCAAGTACGCCTGATCCGGCCCCACCGCGGCCGGGCCCGCCCCGAAAGGGGCGGCGACCCGGCCGTCTGGTGGTCTCACGGCGGGCCGGTGCGGGTCAGCTTCCTGGTGTCGTCGTGGAGGGCCTGGAGGGCGGCGGCCAGTTCGGCGAGGCGGGAGCACAGCGCCAGCGCGCGGCCGTAGCGCTGGTCGCTCCAGGCCAGCTCGTCGCCCGCGTCGAGGCCGAGCCGGTGTTCGATGTCCCGGCCGATCTCGTCGGCCCACAGCAGGCCGATCTCGTAGGCGGCCCGTACGCCGCCGGCCGCGGTGGCGAGCGCGTCGTCGAACACGGCGGTCGCCGAAGGCGGACCGCCACCGGCCGCGGCGGGCGTCGTGGGCGGCTCCTCCCGCGAGTGGTCATCGTGCTCATCGTGCTCGGGCCGTGCGCCGCTGCCGGGGTCGGCCGGGGCCATGGGCACCTCTCCTCGTCGGTCGATTGGGGATCGCGCGATGGCGGTGTCCGCGCCGTACCTCATGCCCGGCCCGCCCGCGGGCCCGCGTCGTCCGGACGCCGGTCGTCCAGCAGTCCCAAATCGCGCCGCACCCGCTTGCGGGCGTGGTACAGGTTGACCCGCGCGGTGTTGGCGCTCAGGCCCAGCAGGCGGGCGATCTGCGCGGGGGTGTACCCGCGGCGGCTGAGCCGCAGCACCTCCTTCTGGCGGGGCGGCAGACCGGCCAGCGCCCGGTCCTCGGACGGCGACGGCGCGGCCGGGGCGGGACAGGCGGGCACGGGCCCGGCCTGGCGGGTCTCGGCCTGCTCGGCGCGGCGCTCGGCCTGCTCGGCCGCCATCTCCGCGGCCATCTGGCCGACCAGGGCGGCGCGCAGCCGCTCGGTCCCCTCCCGGGCATGGACCTTGACCAGCGAACGGCTCATCCGCAGCCGCTGGGCGATCTCGCCGTCGGAGTAGCCGTCCATCCGCAGCGCCATCACCGCCCGCACCTCGGGCGGCAGGTCGCCGATCCAGCCGACCAGCCGGTGCCGCTGCACGGTCAGGTCGGCCATCTCGTCGCCGCGCGCGCCGGTCGCCGAGGAGACCAGGTCGAGTTCGCCGGGGCCGCCGACGGGCACCTCGCGGCGGCGGTCCATGTCGGACTTCCAGGCGCGCCGCCGGGCCACCGTCTGCGCCCAGGCCGCCGGGCGCTCGGGGAGCCTGCCCAGCCGGTGGGCGGTGAGCAGGGCCAGCAGCACCTCCTGGGCGATGTCCTCGCTGTCGGCGCCGTAGGAGTCGGCGAGGCCGCAGGCGGTGAAGCGGACCGCCCGGCGTACGTCCCGGACGGCGGACAGGGGCAGCGCCGGAGAGGCTGTGGCCTCGCGTGACGCGGGTGTGTCGTCGTCCGGGTCTGCCGTCGCGGACGAGGTCATCTGCGATCCCCCACTGCCCGCCGTACGGCGGGGCGGATGGGGCGGATCCGTGGCGTGGCCGCGAGGTCGTGCCCGTTCGGCGGGCATGGGTCAACAGACACGTGGACTTCCTTTCGATGGGAGGCCCCGCCCGGCCCGCTCCGGCCAAAGATGTGAGACGGACGAGGTCCTCGGACTTGTGTCTGTCGGCGAGTCTCCCGCGAAACACCGCGCCTTACCAGCGGGAATGCCGTTTCGCCGCCCGGTATATCCGTCTTGTGCCAGCGTGATATATGTCACAAAGGCTCGTACCTCTTGCTTTTAATGAGGCCGCAGGATTTGCGACACTAACCGGTGGCAACCAACTTGCATGCATCGGGTAGTAGGTTTCTCACTCCGCGTGTCAGTTCGGTTCGCGATGGGAGGTCCCGTCCGTCCCGCTCCGGCCAAAGTTGTGAGGCGGGCGAGGTCCTCGGCCGATTCGCGCGCCCCCACGGCGCGCGCCGAAAGGGCCCGGCCGCCGGTGACGGCGGCCGGGCCCTCTTCGTGCGCGACGGCTATCCGAAGGACGCGTGGAAGACCCTCTCCGGGGTCACCCTGACGATCAGGCGGAGCACGTCGGCGGGCTCCGGCGGCGGGTCCTCGCCGACGTACTTGTGCGACAGCGTGCGGCCGAGCGTCTTGCCCGGGTCCTCCAGCAGTTCGGCGGTGCCGCGGATCTCCGCGTAGTTGTACGGGTCGCCCATCTCGAAGATCGACAGGCTGATCCGCGGATCGGCGGCCAGGTTGCGCGCCTTGCGGCGGCGTTCGGTGGTGGTGAACAACACGGCCTCGCCCTCCCGCATGACCCACACGACCGACGTGTGCGGGCTGCCGTCCGGGTTGAGCGTGGCGACGGTGGCGAAGTTCCGGCCGTCGATCAGCCGGCGCGTGGCCTCGTTCATGGTGACGGGCACCTGGGTCCCCTTCCCCCTGTGGGACATGTTCTGTTATGGGGGCCATCATTTGTTACCGAGGGCGTACGCGGAAGGAGGCAGTTTCATGTCACAACGGAACACGGATGTGACCGAGCACGTCGATGAGGGGCAGGCGTGCGCGATCCTCGACGTGCTCAACCGCGTCAGCGGCAAGTGGAGCATCACCGTGCTGATCCGGACCGCCGGCGGGCCGGTGCGCTTCACCGAGCTGGAGCGGTCGATCGGCGGCATCAGCAGGCGGATGCTCACCCTGACCCTGCGCAACCTGGAACGCGACGGGCTGATCGTGCGGACGGTCTACCCGACGGTGCCGGCCAAGGTGGAGTACACGGCCACGGAGATGGCCCGCGAGCTGTACGACCACCTGGTGGGGCTCACCGCCTGGGCCGAACGGCACGGCCCCGCCGTGGTCGCCTCCCGCACCGCCTACGACCGTGCCGCCGCCCCTTCCCCCTGATCGGCGGTCAGCGGGTACGGCGGGGCGGGCCGGGGCAACGGGCGCGGACGGCCGTGGCACGCCGGGTCTTCGGCTTGCCGCCGTGTGCCCCCGGGCCGTTCATGACGGGCCTGCGCGAGAGCCAGAACGCGCCCCCGAGGAACATGCCGGTCGCCGCCAGGGCGCTCATCACCAGCGCCCACGCCCCCTCGCTCTGCGCCGACTCGGTGCCCACGAGCCTGCCATCGACCTCGGCCAGCGGCGTCCCGCCGCCCGCAGAAGCCTCGTGGGGCCGCTCCGTACCGTGCGGGGACGCGACAGGCGCCTTCTCCTCTTGTTCCGGCTTCCGCGGCTTCTGAGGACGGGAAGCGGCCTCCTCGTCGCCCGGCAAGGGGCGCCGGGGCGGCGCGGCGGAGGGCTCCCGGCCGGAGGGCGTAGCGCGCACCGGGTCCGCCTTCCGCCTCTCCCCGGGCTCGCCGCTCCTGCGCCGGACGGCCCCGCCCTCGGCGCGCGCCACCGGGCGGTACCGCTGCCGCCGGGCCTCGCCCTCATCGTCATCGTCGTCATCGTCGTCATCGTCTTCGTCGTCGCCGTCGTCGGCGAGCAGGGCGGCGGACGCCGGTACGGCCCCCGGTGCCCCCCGTACGACCCCCGCCGCCGTGCCGGTGGCCCCCCAGCCGAGGGTGAGCACCAGCGAGACCACCAGGAGGAGCCGCAGTAGTCGCCTGAGCATGCCTGCCTCCCGTGCCCTCGCTGCCTCTCCCGGCCGTTTCCCACGATCGCCGCGCCGCATTGGGGCAGGGTGAGCATCGAATGAGAAACCTCTCACCAGACCTGCGGATCAGCCGGACCCGTGGCCAATGAAGGTCGTCTGCGCGACAGTACGCGATCGGCCACCTGCGTATAGATTCATGGCATGAGCACCGACGAACCCCGCTGGCTCACCTCGGTCGAGCAGCGGGCGTGGCGTTCCCATCTCAGCGCCCACAAACTCCTCTCCCACCGGCTCGACCGCGAGTTGCACGAGTTCGGGCTCTCGCTCAACGACTACGAGATCCTGGTCAACCTCTCGGAGAGCCCGCAGCGGCGGATGCGGATGAGCGACCTCGCCGACGCCACGATCCAGTCGCGCAGCCGGCTCTCCCACCAGATATCGCGCATGGAGGCGGCCGGGCTGGTCACCAGGGAGAGCTGCGACGACGACCGGCGCGGCACGTTCGCGGTGCTGACCGAGCAGGGCTGGGAGACCATCCAGCGGGTGGCACCGCACCACGTGGCGGGTGTACGCCAGCACTTCATCGACAGGCTCACCGACGACCAGATCCGCGATCTCCAGTGCGCCCTCGACCCGGTGATCGACCACCTGAAGAGCCTGCGGTGAGGGCCCGGATACGCGCGCTCGCGCTGTGCCTGGCACTGCTCGCCGTGCCGGTGGCCGTGGCGGGCTGCGGCGCGTCGGGCTCGGCGCTGCCGCCGGGCGAGGAGCTGATGAAGAAGTCCGCGACGGCGATGCGCACGGTCAAGAGCGCGGCGTTCGCGATCGAGACCGAGGGCAGCCCGCCGGTCTCGGTGCGCAAGGCGGACGGCAGGCTGACCGCCGCCGGCGACGCCGACGGCACCGTCCAGATCGAGGTGATCGGCAGCCTGCAGGAGCTGGCCTTCGTCCTGCTCGGCGACACCGTGCACTTCAAGGGGCCCACCGGCGGCTACCAGACGATGACCAGGCGGCAGCTCGCCGCCTTCTACGACCCCTCGGCCATCCTCGATCCGGCCAAGGGCGTGCCCGCGCTGCTCGCTTCGTCCACCAAGGCGGCCACCCAGGCCGAGGAGGAGGTCGGCGGCGTGGCCGCCTACCGGGTCACCGCCACGCTGCCGCAGGCGGCGCTGTCCACGGTGGTGCCGGGCGTCCAGCAGGGGTCGGACGCCACGCTGTGGCTGGACAAGGCGAACGGCCGGCTGGTGAAGGCCAGCCTCCCGCTGGGCAAGGGCGAGGCGTCCGGCACGGTGGTCGTGACGCTCAGCGACTACGATGCCCCGGTGCAGGTGACCGCGCCGAAGTGACCGTCCCGTCCGCTCCCTCTGATGCCGCGCTCTCAGGCGGCGGTGCGTCCCGGCGGGCCCGGCGCGGTGTCGCGCTGGGCGTGGGCGGCACGGCCGTCCTGCTGGCCGCGCTCGACGCCTACGTGGTGGTCACCGTCCTGGTCGACATCGCCGCCGACGTCGGCGTCCCGCTCAACCGCCTGGAGCGGGCGACCCCGGTCGTCACCGGGTTCCTGCTCGGCTACGTCGCGGCGATGCCGCTGCTCGGCAGGCTGTCCGACCGGTACGGCAGGCGTCCGCTCATCCTGGCCTGCCTGGCGGGGTTCGCCGCCGGGTCCGCGCTGACCGCACTGGCCGGATCGGTGCCGCCGCTGGTCGCCGGGCGCGCGTTGCAGGGCCTCGCCGGGGGCGCGCTGCTGCCGATCACCATGGCGCTGGTCGCCGACCTGTGGGACGAGCACGCCAGGCCGGTGGCGCTCGGCGCGGTGGGCGCGGCCCAGGAGCTGGGCAGCGTCCTCGGCCCGCTGTACGGCGCGGGCGTGGCCGCCCTGGTCGGCTGGCGGGGGATCTTCTGGGTGAACCTCCCGCTGTCGGCGCTCGCGGCGGTCGCGGTGTGGCGTACCGTACCGGGCGGGGCCGCGCCGCCCGCCGGGGACGACGGCGCCGACCGGCCGCGCACGGACGTGACCGGCGGGCTGCTGCTGGCGCTCGCGCTGGGCCTGCTGGTGGCCGGGCTCTACAACCCCGAGCCGGAGCGGGCGGTGCTGCCGCCGTGGGGGCCGCCGCTGGCGCTCGCGGGCGTGGCCGTGGGCGTGGCGTTCGTCCTGTGGGAGCGCCGGGCCCGGCACCGGCTGATCGACCTCACGCGGGTGCGCCGGGGGCCGTTCTTCGGCTGGCTCGGGGTGAGCTTCCTGAGCGGCGCGGCGCTGCTGGTCACGCTGGTCGACGTACAACTCACCGCGCAGACGCTGCTCGGCCTGGACGCCGTGGGCGGCGCGCTGGTGCTGTCCAGGTTCCTGGTGGCGCTGGCGGTGACCGCGCTGGCGGGCGGGCTGCTGGCCAGGAGGCTCGGTGAGCAAACGGTCGCGGTGGCCGGTCTGGCCCTGGCGACCGCCGGATATATCCGGATCGGTCAGTGGCCGCTCGACCTGGCCGCCGCCGGTCTCCGGATCGACCTCGACCTGATCCTGGCCGGGGCGGGGCTCGGCCTGGTGATCGCGCCGGTCTCCTCCGCCGTGCTTCGGGTCTCCCCCGCCGCCCAGCACGGCGTGGCCTCGGCGGCGGTGGTCGTCGCCCGGATGATGGGCATGCTCCTCGGCGTGGCCGGGCTGTCGGCGTGGGGGTTCTACCGGTTCCGGTCGCTGACCGCGGAGCTGGACACGCCGCTGCCATTCGGGGTGGAGGAGGCGGAGTACGCCAGGCGGATGGCGGAGTACCAGGCGCAGGTCAAGGCGGCGCTGCACACCGAGTACACCGAGATCTTCCTGCTCACGGCCGGGCTGTGCGCGCTGGCGGCGGTGCTCGCGCTGGTCTCGGCCACCCGGGAGCGCTGACGCCCGGTCGGCGTCACGGCCGGGGGTCTCAGGGCCAGGAGTCTCACGGCCAGGGATCTCAGGGCCAGGAGTCTCACGGCCAGGGGTCGAGCCCGGGGTCGGCGTGCAGGCACACGAGCGGCCGGTGCGCGCGTACGGCCAGCTCCAGCCCCTCCTCGAAGGTGCCGCCCAGCTCCCAGATCCAGCCCAGCCCGCAGGCCACCATCCGGCCCCCGGCCTCAAGGAACACGCTCGAATAGCTCAGCCACTCGGCGATCGGGAAATAGCTCCCGCCGAGCACCGTCTCGACCTCCCGGCCCAGCTCCCGCTGCCCGGCCCCGGCGGCCAGTGGATCGACGCTGAACGGCTCACCGTTCGAAAAGCGCGGCTCGCCCCCGGCGACCGGCTGGATCACCAGCCCGCCCAGCGACGCCAGCACGGCCTCGGCGAGCGGGCTCACCACATGCCCCTCACAGACCAGCGGCTCGACCCACGCCGCGGTCGCGACCTTTCGCCCTGGCGCCCACCCCGCCGCGCGCAACGCAGAAACAACCTCGGGGTGCAGCGCGGAAAACGCGATCTCCGGCATCATCACTGGCTCCCATTGTCACAGGTGGGAGCCCGATCGGCGGCGAGATGCCGAAGAGAGCCGCCGGGCTGGGTCAGATGTCCCCGACGCTGCCGCAATCCTCGTCGCTGGACTCCCCTTCACCGTAGGCGTCCTGGACCGGCCCCGAGGGCTGCACCCCGGTCGGCGCGGCATCGGGATAGGTCGGCCGGATGAAGCCGTCGTCCGGTTCGCACTCGACACCGGCCTGCCATCTTTCGTCCGAGCCCATCCACCAGTGCTGAAGAGGCCCCCCGGGAGCGTCCCGCCAGAAGTCGTAGGCGCCCTTGTCGTAGGCCATCACCCGGGTGATCATGCCGGTCCCCGGCTTACGCACCGCGTACACGAACCGGTACTCGTACGTCACCCGCAATTCGGCGCCGCCGTCATCGCCCTTACGCGGCTTGGCCGACATCTTGCCCTGCACCTTTATGACATCACCGACCAGCTCCGCCTGCCCTTTGGCGAAACTCGCCACCTCGCCGCGGCTGTTCTTGTTCTGATCCTTGTGGTCGAGATTCTTCAGGAAATCCTTGCGCTGCTCCGGACCGAGGAGCCGGGCGAACGCCTGCGGTTTCCCGCCCTGAAGTGTCACCCGGTCCAGGTAGGCGGCCACCAGCATCTTCTTCGCCGTCCGGTACGCCACCGCCACGTCCTTACGGGAAAAAGCGCCGGCCTTCACCGCCTCCGGCGGCACGATCGCCGCCGCCCCGTCCCCGAACGTCTCCGCCTTGGACCCCGCGAACGGCGCCTCCGCCGTAATGGTGTACTCGGGAGGAACCGCCTTGTCGAGCGCCTTCTGCAGACTTTCCCCCGCCACCTGGCATGCCGAAACCGCCAGCAGGCAGAGACCGACGCCTAACGAACCCGCTGTCCGCCGGAACGCGTGCACCACGATCTCACCTCCTCTGTGCCCGTCCCGGTGACGGGCACAGAGGAAAATACACCTGTCGCCACATTGGCGGCAAACTATATCCCCTTGCCGGGGAGGTGGTTATCCGCGTTTTTTGGCGAAGCGCTTTTCGCGGATTTTCATGCTGATTTCCACCGGGGAACCGGCGAAACCGAACTCCTCGCGCAGCCGGCGTTCGATGAAACGCCGGTAGGTGTCCTCAAGGAAACCGGAGGTGAACAACACGAACTTGGGCGGCTCCACCGATGCCTGGGTGGCGAAGAGGATCTTGGGCTGCTTGCCGCCACGGACCGGGGGCGGGGTGGCCTGGATCAGCTCGGTGAGGAAGGCGTTGAGCCGGCTGGTGGGGACGCGGGTGGCCCAGGAGTCGAGGGCGCGTTCGATGGCGGGGACCAGGCGATCGACGTGGCGGCCGGTCTTGGCGGAGATGTTGACCCGCAGTGCCCACGGGATGCGCACGAGCTGGCGGTCGATCTCCTTTTCCAGGTAGTAGCGGCGGTCTTCGTCGACGAGGTCCCACTTGTTGAAGGCGACCACGACGCACCGGCCGGTCTCGACCACCAGGGAGATGATCCGCAGGTCCTGCTCGGTCAGTGGGTCGCTCGCGTCGATGAGCACGACCGCGACCTCAGAGCGCTCCAGGGCGGCCCTGGTGCGCAGGCTGGCGTAGAAGTCGGCGCCCTGCAGCTCGCGGTCGCGGCGGCGGATGCCCGCGGTGTCGATGAAGCGCCAAGTCTTGCCGCCCAGCTCCACCAGCTCGTCCACCGGGTCGCGGGTGGTGCCGGCCATCGGGTCGACCAGTGCCCGCTCCTCGCCCGCCAGCTTGTTCAGCAGCGAGGACTTGCCCACGTTGGGCTTGCCGACCAGGGCGATCCGGCGCGGGCCGCGCTCAGGGCCGAACCGCTGCTCGGGGGCCTCGGGCAGCGCGTCGAGGATCAGGTCGAGCAGGTCGCCGCTGGACCGGCCGTGCAGCGCCGAGACCGGGTGCGGGGTGCCGATGCCGAGCGCCCACAGCGCCCCGGCCTCCAGCTCCGCGCGCTGGTCGTCGACCTTGTTGGCGGCCAGGACGACCGGCTTGCCCGCGCGCCGCAGCACCCGGGCGACGGCCTCGTCGGCGTCGGTGATGCCCACGGTGACGTCGGTCACGAACAGGATCACATCGGCCAGCTCCACCGCCACCTGGGCCTGCTCGGCGATGCGCTGGGCCATGCCGGTGGCCTCAGGGTCCCAGCCGCCGGTGTCGACCACGGTGAACCGGCGGCCCCGCCAGGTCGCCTCGTACGTCACCCGGTCGCGGGTCACGCCCGGCACGTCTTCGACGACCGCCTCCCGGCGGCCGATGATCCGGTTGACCAGGGTGGACTTGCCCACGTTGGGCCGGCCGACCACGGCGACCACCGGAAGCGGGCCGGAGTCGGCCTCCTGCTCGGCCGCGAGGTCCGCCATGTCTTCGGCGAACTCGCCGAACTCGACCCAGCCCTCGTCGAAGCCCTCGTCGAACCGCTCCCCCGTCACGTTCTTTCCTTTACCAGTCGCAGTATCTCGGCGATCACCTCGTCGAGGGTGAGCGCGGTCGTGTCCAGCTCGACGGCGTCATCGGCCCGCACCAGAGGGTCGGCCTTGCGCGTGGAGTCGAGCGCGTCACGCCGCGCCATGGCGGCCCGCTGGGCCTCGACCGTGGTGCCGGCCGCGCCGCCGTTCAGCTCCGCCGTACGGCGGTGCGCGCGGGCCTCGGCGCTGGCCGTCAGGTAGACCTTGACCTGCGCGCCCGGGGCCACCACGGTGCCGATGTCACGGCCCTCCACGACGATGTCGCCCGAGCCGATGACGGCCCGCTGCGCGGCGACGAGCCGGGCGCGGACCTCGGGGACCGCGCTCACCGCGGAGACCGCGCCGGTGACCTCCGGGCCCCGGATGGGACCGGCCACATCGACGCCGCCCACGGCGATCGTGGGGCCGTCGGGGTCGGTGCCGACATCGAGCACGGGGTCGGCGGCGCGGGCCGCGATCGCCGCGGGGTCGGCCGGCTCGACGCCGTGCTGGAGCATCCACCAGGTGACCGCGCGGTACATCGCCCCGGTATCGAGGTAGCGAAGCCCCAGCGCCCGCGCCACCCCGCGGGACGCGCTGGACTTGCCCGATCCAGAAGGACCGTCCATGGCGACGACCAGTCCGGTCACGGCCACTCCCTATTTGCCTGTGCGCAAAGCTGCCGATGTGTTCGCAGTCGAGGCTACCGGTGTTTGGGAGCGTTCGAGGATTCGGCGGCGTCCTCCGCGGCAGGGTCCGCTGTCACGGGCTCCACGGGAGGCCCTTCGGCGGCCGGGTAACAGACCAGAGCGACGCGGAAGGACGAGCCCTCCGCGCCGCCGTACTTTTCGAACAGGCCCTGCATGGCCTCCCTCAGGTCGGCCAGGAACTCCGGCCGCCGCTCCTCGGGCAGGCAGACCTGTCCCGAGATGCCGAGCGAGGGCAGCTCGGGTGCGGTGCGGTCGAGGTTGGCGATGTCGGCCTGGACCTCCTCGACCAGGCTGAGCACGTAGCCCAGGCTGAGCCGGTCTTCGGAGCGGCGCGGCCCCAGCCGCCCGACGAGGGCGGGCGAGAGCCAGTAGGAGCGCGCGACGGCCTGGTAGATGCCCTCGTTGATGCCGCGCACCCGGCGCTCGCTCACCTGCTCGGCCAGACCGACCGCGACCAGTTGTTTGACGTGGTAGTAGACCCGCTGCGGTGTCTGGCCGAGCTGCTTGGCCACCTCGGTGCACGAGCTCGGCTCGGCGAGCCGGCGCAGCACCTCCACGCGCATGGGTTTGAGCAGCGCCTCGGCCTGCTCCAGCCGGTCCAGATAGACGACGTCCCTCATCTCAAGAACAAGCTTTTATGTAAAGTCTCGTTTTGTCAATCTCGGGACGCCGATCGGCCTCAGGACTGGTCGAAGCTCTCAGGACTCGTCGAAGCCCTCAGGACTCGTCGAAGACGAAACCTCCGTGGAAGCCCAGCGGCACCCGGGCGGGCAGGTGGACGGTGGCGACGGGGCCGCCGGCGAAGTCCTGGGCCGAGAGAATGACCAGGTCGGCCGCGTTCCGGTCTGGGTTGTGGACGTAGGTCATGACATATCCGTCGTCTTCGACGGACTCGGCTGCCTCGGCGCTCGGATCGGCGGGCACGAAGACCGGCTCGCTCGCGTAGGAGCCGCGCGGGAACAGGTGCTCCTCGCGGTTCCCTGTCCGGAAGTCGTACTTGAGCAGCGCTGCGCCGAACGCGGGAGGCGGCAGTTCCGACAGATCCTGGGCCCCGCGCGGCAACTGGACGAGAAGCTCCTCGGTGTCGACCGTGTAGCCGTAGCGGTGCGGCATG
The DNA here is from genome assembly GCF_003315795.1 of Spongiactinospora rosea. GTDB lineage: Bacteria > Actinomycetota > Actinomycetes > Streptosporangiales > Streptosporangiaceae > Spongiactinospora > Spongiactinospora rosea. The sequence goes on along the minus strand of NZ_QMEY01000003.1, from coordinate 665,178 downwards.
CCCGCCCTGCGCGGGTCGATGCGCGGGAACTCCTGGGCGCGGTCGTCCAGGCGTTCACGCTTCACCGAGCCGGACGCCGGGTCGATCACCCACCGCTCCAGCCCGGGGGGGCCGCCCCCGTCGAGCCTGGCGTCCACGAACAGGCTGTCGTAGGCCACCACGTAGATCACCACACGGTCACCGTCGTCGTAGCCGTTGAGCGTGTGGAACACCCAGCAGGGGTCGATGTCGAACCAGCGGACGTCCTCGCCGCCGCCGTCGCGCGGCAGCAGCCCGACGCGCGCCGGATGCGCCTCGTTCCAGGCGTACGGCAGGCGCACGCCCGCCTCCAGCGCCGCCGTGCTGTAGGTCACCGGAAGGTCGTACAGCACCACGTACTTGCCGGTGAGCGCGAAGTCGTGAACCATCGGCCCGTCCTTGACGGCGATGTCCACGGCGCACTCGACCCGGCCCGCGGGGTTGACCACCAGGTGCTGGATACGGTCCGGCCAGCCGAAGTAGTAGGCCACCGCGTGCAGGTCCCCGGTGTGCGGATCGACCGTGGAGTGCGCGGCGAAGCCGCCCGGCAGGGTGCCGTCGAAGTCGTACCGTCCGACGGTGTCCAACTCGTAGGTCAGCTCCTGGATGGGCAGCCCGCTCTCCACCATGGCGAGCGTCTTGCCCGCGTGCCCGATGACGTGCGTGTTGGCGTTCGAGTCCAGGCCGTCGAAGCGCGGCCCCGGCCGGGGCTCCTCTCCCAAAGCCGCGGCGACCGCGTCGGAGCGGATCCACCGGTTGCGGTACCACTCCGCCCTGCCGTCCCGGATCCGCACGCCGTGCACCATGCCGTTGCCCAGAAAAAGGTGCGGGCTGGGTTCGTCAAGGTCGAGCGGGTTGGGCCCGTTACGCAGGAACCGGCCGTTCAAAATCTCCGGCAGTCTGCCGGTGACCGGCAGGTCGAAGGCGGTGATCTCCTCCGTCACCGGGGCGTAGCCGCCCCGGAACGGGTTCTTCTCCAAGCTCGTCATCGTAGGTCCCCCATCACCCATGTAGGTACGTCGTTACTACGTGGTAACGCCGTTACCGCCATTCAACGCCTTAGGGCCGATGCCTGTCAATCGGCATCGGCCCTGGGCGTGACTCAGGGGGCGTCGGGGACGAAGCTGCCGTGGAAGCCCAGCGGCACCCGCCCGGGCAGGTGGACGGTGGCGACGGGGCCGGCGGCGAAGTCCTGGGCGGAGAGGACGACCAGGTCGGCCGCGTCCCGGTCCGGGTTGTGGACATAGGTCATGACATATCCGTCGTCTTCGGCGGACTCGGCGGAGTCCGCCTCCGGGTCACCCGGCACGAAGACCGGCTCGCTCGCGAAGTAGCCGCGCGGGAACAGGTGCTCCTCGCGGCTCCCCGTGCGGAAGTCGTGCTTGAGCAGCGCGGCGCCGAACGCGGGCGTGGGCAGGTCCGAGAGATCCTGGGCATCGCGCGACAGCCGCTTGAGGAACTCCTCGGTCTGGGCGGTGTAGCCGTACCGGTGCGGCAGGCCCGACCTGCGCTCGTCGATGCGCGGGAACTCCTGGGGCCGGTCGTCCAGCCGCTCGCGCTTCAGCGCGCCGGCGGTCAGGTCGATCGTCCACCGCTCCAGCGCGGGAGGGCCGCCCGTGCCGAGCCTGGCGTCCACGAACAGGGTGTCGTAGGCGACCACGTCGATCACCACACGGTCGCCGTCGTCGTAGCTGTTGAGCGTATGGAACACCCAGCAGGGGTCGATGTCGAACCAGCGGATGCCCTTCCCGCCGCCCTCGCGCGGCAGCAGCCCGACCCGCGCCCGGTGCGCCTCGTTCCAGGCGTACGGCAGGCGCACGCCCGCCTCCGCCGCCGCCATGCTGAACGTCACCGGAAGGTCGTACACGACCACGTACTTACCGGTGAGCGCGAAGTCGTGCATCATCGGCCCGTCGCTGACGGCGATGTCGGTGACGCGCGTGACCTGCCCCGCCGCACTGACCACCACATGCTGGACACGGTCGTGCCGGGTGACGTCATAGGCCACCGCGTGCAGCTCCCCGGTCCGCTGGTCGATCTTGGAGTGCGCGGTGAGGCCACCCGGCAGCGTGCCCCCGAAGTCGCCCCGGCCGATCGTGTCCAGCTCGTACGTCAGCTCCACGACCGGCGCTCCGGCCTCCATCAGGGCCAGGGTCTTGCCCGCATGCCCGATGACGTGCGTGTTGGGCGCCTCGTTGATGCCGCCCGGACGCGGCTCCTCCCCGAGGGCCGCCGCGATCTTGTCGGAGCGCACCCACCGGTTGCGGTACCACTCCGCCTTGCCGTCCCGGATCCGCACGCCGTGGACCATGCCGTTGTCGACGAGGAGGTGCGGGTGCGGGTCTTCCAGGTCGAGCGGGTTGGGCCCGTTGCGCAGGAACCGGCCGCTCAGGCTCTCCGGCAGGCTGCCGGTGACCGGCAGGTCGAAGGCGGTGATCTCTTCCGTCACCGGGGCGTAGCCACCGTGGAACGGGGTCTTCTCCGAGCTCGTCATCGTCAGTCCCCCAATGGAGTTGGTAACGCTGTTTCTAAGCGGTAACACTGTTACCCACTATGAAACACGAAAGGCCGGTGCCTGTCAACGGCACCGGCCCGGTGGCTCCGATCAGGGAATGTGCCAGCCGTGCGCGCGCAGCGCGCCGATCAGCGTGTCCGCCGCCTGGGGCTGTACCGAAAGCTCGGCCGCGCCCAGCGGCAGCCCGGGGGTGTGCTCCAGCCGGACGTCCTCGATGTTGACCCCGGCCTCCTTGGCGACCTGGAACAGCCGCGCCAGCTCGCCGGGACGGTCGCCGACGATCACCTGGACGTTGGCGTAGACGCTCGCGGGGCCGCCGTGCTTGCCGGGGATCCGCTCGGTGCCGGTCACGCCGCGTTCGAGCAGCGCGGTGACCCAGGGCATCCCGGCCTCGGCGCCGGCGTCCGGGACGTCGGCCCCGGCCGTACGGCGCAGCGCCGCCGCCGCGGCGGCGATGTCGGCCGCCACCGCTTCGAGCACCTTGGCCACCGGCAGCGCGTTGCCCGACAGGATGCCGGTCCACAGCGCCGGGTCGCCCGCCGCGATGCGCGTCACGTCACGCACCCCCTGGCCGGCCAGCCCCAGCGCGGTCTCCGGCGCCTCGGCCAGCCGGGCGGCGACCGCCGCGGCGGTCACGTGCGGCGCGTGCGACACGACGGCGACGGCCCGGTCGTGCTCCTCGGCCGCCACCCGCACCGCCTCGGCCCCGCACAGCTTGATCAGCCCGAGCAGGGTCTCCACGGCCGCGGGCGAGGTCTCCGGGGCCGGGCAGTACGCCCAGGGCCGCCCAAGGAACAGGTCGGCCCTGGCCGCGGCCGGGCCCGACCGCTCCCGCCCCGCGAGCGGGTGCCCGGCGACGAAGCTCGCGAGGTCGCAGCCGAGGCGCCCGGCCTCGGCCAGCGGCAGCGCCTTGACGCTCGCCACGTCGGTGTAGTGGCGGGCGACGCCCTGCCGCTGAAGCGAGAGGAGTTCGGCCGCGACGTACTGCGGCGGCACGGCGATCACCGCGAGGTCGAACGCCGGACCGCCCTCCCCCGGCGACCACGGAAGGCCCGCGCCCAGCTCGCTCGCCAGGCGTACCGAGCCCGGGTCGAGGTCGGCCAGCCGCACCTCGACGTCGTGCTCGCGCAGGGCGAGGGCCACCGAGGTGCCGATCAGCCCGGTACCGACGACCAGGACGCTGTCCAGAGGACTCACCGGCTCCCCGCCTCGCAAATGACCATGGAAGACCATGATTCGCTCGCCATGCCCCGGACGCCGCTCACTGCGCGATGTCCACCCGCAGCGCGACCGCGCCGCGCAGGTAGACGTGCTGGACCTGCTGCCGGGGGCGGTCGGTCTCCACGTGGGCCATCAGCCGCACCACGCGGGGCAGCGCCCCCGGCACGTCGATCTCCGAGGCGCAGATCAGCGGGACGTCGTGGAACCCGAGCTTGCGCGCGGCCAGCGCGGGGAACTCCGCCGTGAGGTCGGGGGTCGCGGTGAAGATCACGCTGATCACGTCGTCGGTCGTCAGCTCATTGCGCGACATCACCTCGGTCACCAGCTCGGTGACTCCCGACAGGATCGCATCGCGGTCATCGGACTCGATCTGAGTCGCACCGCGGATCGCCCGCACCATCTCATCCCCTTCCGAGCGCCCCACGCGTGCGGGGCGCTCCTGCCCACGAGGCCAGGGCGTACGCACCGGCCGTGCCGGACAGGCTACAGCCCGACCGCAGCATACAGTTCGCCGATCTCCTGCAGCGTGAGGGCGCGCAGCGTGCCCGACTTCAGCCGGCCCATCTTGACCGGCCCGAACTCGATGCGCGCCAGGTCGATCACACTGTGCCCGACCTCGGCGAGCATCCGGCGCACCACGTGCTTGCGGCCCTCGTGGATCACCACCTCGACCAGCGCCTGACGTCCGTGCTCCTGCACGACCTTGAAGTCGTCGACCTTGACCGGGCCGTCCTCCAGCTCCACGCCCTCGTGCAGCCGCTTGCCGAGCCCGCGCTCGATGGTGCCGTTCACCTTGGCCCAGTACTTCTTCCGCACGCCGTAGCTGGGGTGGGTGAGCCGGTTGGCCAGCTCGCCGTCGTTGGTGAGCAGGATCAGGCCCTCGGTCTCGGTGTCCAGCCGGCCCACGTGGAACAGCCGCTCCTTGCGGTCGGCCACGTAGTCGGCCAGGGACGGCCTGCCATCGGGATCGGACATGGTGCTGACCACGCCGATCGGCTTGTTGATGGCGAAGTAGACGAGGTCGGGGGCGGTCGGGATGCGCTTGCCGTCCACGTGGATGACCTGCTTGACCGGATCGACGCGTGCGCCGAACCTGCGTACCACCTGGCCGTCCACGGTGACCCGGCCCGCGCCGATCATCTCCTCGCAGGCGCGCCTGCTGGCCACGCCGGCCTGGGCGAGCACCTTCTGCAGGCGTACGCCGTCGGGGACCTCGGTGGTGTCGCGCTCGTCGCTGTAGCCGGGCGGGAAGTGGTCGGGGTCGCGCAGCGGCTGCTCGGCCGTCTTGAAGCCCTCGCCGGACGTCCGGCGCTGCGGCCTGCCCTGCCGGTCGGCGCGCGCGGTCCACTCGGGGCGGCCGCCCCGGTCGGTACGCCCGGCCCGCTCCCTGCGGTCGCCCTCCGGACGCCCGTAACGAGCACGCCCGCCACCGGGTCCGCCGCCGCCGATCGTCTGTACGGCGTCGCGCGAACCGTACTCGCCACGCCCACGGGAGCCGCGGTCGCCACGGGAGTCGAAGCCGCCGCCGGATCGGTACTCGCCGCGCGAACCCGAATCGGGACGCGGCCGGTAGTCGCCCCGGGAGCCGCGGTCGTCCCGCGAACCGAAGTCACCGCGCGAGCCCGAGTCGTCCCGCGAGCCATAACGGCTGCGCGAACCCGAATCACCCGAGCCGTAGCCACCGCGCGAGCCGCCATCGCCACCACGGGGCCCATAACCGCCCCGAGAACCTGCCTCGCCGCGGGAACCGTAGCCCCCGCGAGAGCCCGAATCGCCGCGCGAGCCATAACCGCCACGCGAACCCGAATCACCACGGGAACCGTAACCACCGCGCGAACCAGAATCGCCGCGCGAGCCATAACCACCGCGCGAACCCGAATCACCACGGGAACCGTAACCACCGCGCGAACCAGAATCGCCGCGCGAGCCATAACCACCGCGCGAACCGGAATCCCCACCGCGCGACCCGTAGCCGCCACGCGAGCTCGAATCGCCACGGCCCCCGGAACCCCCGCGCGAGCCCGAATCGCCGCGCGAGCCATAACCGCCACGCGAACCTGAGTCACCGCGGGAGCCATAACCACCGCGCGAACCGGAATCGCCACGCGAGCCATAACCACCGCGCGAACCAGAATCGCCACGCGAGCCATAACCACCGCGCGAACCGGAATCCCCACCGCGCGACCCATAGCCGCCACGGGAGCCCGAATCGCCACGCGAACCGAAGTCGTCGCGGCGCGGGCGGTCGTCGGGGCGCCCGCGCCTGTCGTCGCGTCCGTCGCGCCCCTCGCGAGAGTCGCGGGCGGGCCGGTCGCGGAAGGTGTCCCTGGAGTCCTGGCGGGGCCCTCGGGGCCCGCCGGAGCGGGAGCCCGGCTGTCCGCCGCCCTGCGGCGTGCCGAACCGCTCCCTGGCGCCTCCTCTGGAGGCGCGGAAGGACCCGCGTCCGGCGTCGCCGCCGCGGGACTCGAAACGCCGACCGCGTCCATCACCGGACGGGGTGCGTCCATCGTTCACTTGGTCTCCTCCAAGTTCTCCACGTCCTCGGGCAGGAAGGGCGCCAGCTCAGGAAGCTCGCCCAGGTCGCGCAGACCCAGCCGTTCGAGGAAGTAGGAAGTGGTCCGGTAGAGCACGGCTTGGCTCTCCGGGTCGGTGCCGGCCTCTTCGACCAGCCCCCTGGCGACGAGGGTCCGCATGACCCCGTCGCTGTTCACGCCGCGGATGGCCGAGATCCTTGCGCGGCTCACCGGCTGCCGGTAGGCCACCACGGACAGGGTCTCCAGCGCGGCCTGGGTGAGTCGCGTCTGCTGGCCGTCGCGGACGAAACGCTCGACGAAAGGCGCGCACTCGGCCCGCGTGTAGTAACGCCAGCCGCCCGCGACCTCTCTCAGATCGAAACCCCGTCCGGCCGCCGTGTATTCCGCCGCGAGGTCGCGCAGCGCCGCCGCGACCTCGTGCGTGGGGCGTTCGAGCACCTGGGCGAGCGTCACCTCGGCCACCGGCTCGTCCACGACCAGCAGGATCGCCTCCAGCGCGGCCGCCAGGCCGGGCTCGGCCAGGCCGGTCGCCTCGCGCGGGTCTGCTTCACTCATCGGGTTTCTTTCCGGCGTTCTCGTCGTAGTCGTCGGCGACCGAGACGTCTCCGTCGTCGGCGCCGGTCCATTGCACGTGCAGGTCGCCCAGCGGCTCGATCTGCTCGAAGGTGACCGCCGCCTCGCGGTACAGCTCCAGGACCGCCAGGAAGCGCGCGACGACCTCGAAGGTGCCCGTGCAGTCGGCCACCAGCGCCCGGAACGTCGCACGGCGGACCTCCCGCAGCCGCCGCACAAGGATAGCCGCCTGTTCGCGCACACTGGCGAGCGGTTGGTAGATGTGGGCGACCGAGACCGACGGCGGGGCCTTGGGCGTCATCGCCCTGGCGGCGATCTTGGCGAGCTGTTCCGGGCCGATGCCGAGCACCAGGTCGGGCAGCAGGTCGGCGAACCGCGGCTCCATCGGCACGATCCGGGCGTACCGTAGCGCCTCGGCGGCCATCCGCCCGGAGAAGACCTTGGCGACCTCCTTGTAGGCGCGGTACTGGAGCAGCCGGGCGAACAGCAGGTCGCGGGCCTCCAGCAGGGCCAGGTCCTCTTCGTCCTCGACCTCGCCGGAGGGCAGCAGCCGGGCCGCCTTCAGGTCGAGCAGGGTGGCGGCCACCAGCAGGAAGTGGCTGGCCTGGTCGAGGTCCCACTCCGGGCCGCGGGAGCGGATGTGGGCGATGAACTCGTCGGTGACCTTGTGCAGGGACACCTCGGTGATGTCGAGCTTGTGCTTGGAGATCAGCCCGAGGAGCAGGTCGAAGGGGCCCTCGAACACGTCCAGGTGGACCTGGAAGCCGCCCGGCCTGGCGGTCTGTTCCTCCGTCTCCTCCGTCACCCCGCCATTGTCCCCCCGCGCACCGCCCGCGGGGGCCACGGCTCGCGAAGGGGTCAGGCCGGGATGTCGGGCCAGCGGGCCAGGACCTCGCGGGCCAGCTCGCGGTAGGCGCTCGCGCCCAGCGAGGAGGAGTCGAAGATGGTGATCGGCTCGCCCGCGACGGTCGCGTCGGGGAAGCGCACGGTGCGGTTGATCACCGTGTGGAAGACCTTCTCGTCGAACGCCTCGACGACCCGGGCCAGCACCTCCCGGCCGTGCAGGGTGCGCGCGTCGTACATCGTGGCGAGCAGGCCCTCGATCTCCAGGTCGGCGTTGAGCCGCTCCTGCACCTTGGTGATGGTGTCCATCAGCAGGGCGACGCCGCGCAGCGCGAAGAACTCGCACTCCAGCGGGACGATGACGCCGTGCGCGCAGGTCAGCGCGTTGATGGTGAGCAGGCCCAGGGACGGCTGGCAGTCGATCAGGCAGACGTCGTAGTCGGGCAGCAGCGGCTTGATCACCCGGCCCAGCACCTGCTCGCGGGCGACCTCGGTGACGAGCTGGACCTCGGCCGCCGACAGGTCGATGTTGCTGGGCAGCAGGTCCATGCCCTCGACGGAGGTCTTCAGCAGGACCTCGTCGGGGGCGACGCCGCGCTCCATCAGCAGGTTGTAGATCGTCAGGTCGAGCTGGAGCGGGTTGATGCCGAGGCCGACCGACAGCGCCCCCTGCGGGTCGAAGTCGACGAGCAGCACCCGCAGCCCGCACTCGGCGAGCGCGGCCCCGAGGTTGATGGTCGTGGTGGTCTTGCCCACCCCGCCCTTCTGGTTGACCATGGCGACGACCCGCGCCGGCCCGTGGGACGTGCGCGCGGGCGGCTCGGGGAACACCGGGCGGGGCCGACCCGTGGGGCCGAGGATCCCACTCGCCGCCGTGGACGCGGCGGTCTTGGAATCACCCCACGGGTTGTCGGGGGTGGTGCCGGGGGTCGCCCTCCGGCTGGAACCGTCGGTGGTCACAGTCACCAGTTGAACCTCCCTGACGGCCCCGAACCGGACCGTCCGGACGGACACTATGGCGTCAGCACGTATGCGGCAAGGCGGCACGCCCGGCTACGCCCGATCGGCAAGCATCTCCAACGTCTCGACAGCGATCATCGCCTGGCGCGGGGGTGCGCGGCGGCGTAGACCTCTCGTAGCTTATCGACCGTGACCAAGGTGTAGACCTGGGTGGTGGTCACCGAGGCATGGCCGAGCAGCTCCTGGACAACCCTAACGTCCGCGCCGCCGTCCAGGAGGTGCGTTGCGAACGAATGTCGCAACATGTGCGGAGAAACACCGTCCAGACCGGCGCGTTCGGCGGCGGCCTGCAGCACCTCCCAGGCGCCCTGGCGGGTCAGCCGCCCGCCGCGGGCGTTGAGGAACAGCGCGGAGGTGCCGCGGCCGTGGGCGGACAGCGCGGGGCGGGCCCGCACCAGGTAGGCGTCCAGGGCCTGCCGGGCGTAGCGGCCGAGCGGCACGACCCTGCCCCGGCCGCCCTTGCCGCGCAGCCGTACCTGCTCCGGCTCGGCGTCGTCCACCGCCATGCCGACGGCCTCGGAGATGCGCGCGCCGGTGCCGTACAGGACTTCGAGCAGCGCGCGGTTGCGCAGCGTCAGCGGCTGGCCGTCGGGGCCCGCGGCGGCGATCAGCCGCTCGACCTCGGCCACGCCGATCGCCTTGGGCAGCCGACGGAGCCGGCGCGGCGGGCGTACCTCGTGGGCGGGGTCGTGCCCGGCCGCGCCCTCGCGCAGCGCGAAGCGGTGCAGGCCGCGCACGGCCGAGACGGCCCGGGCGGTGGAACTGGCCACCAGCGCCCGGTGCCGTTCGTCGCCCTCGCGCAGCGCGGCCAGGAACGCCACCACGTCGGCCTCGGCCACGTCGCCGAACCGGGTCAGCCCGCGCGTCTTCAGGTGATCGACGTAGCGCAGCAGGTCACGACGGTAGGAGGCGAGCGTGTTGGCGGCAAGGCCACGCTCGACCGCCAGATGGTCGAGGTAGCTGGAAAGCACAGCCTCCGTGTCGCTCAGCGCGCCCGACCCCCTTCGTGCTCAGGCCTCCGGAGCGTCGGCGGGCCGCAGGGAGGCGAACCCGTCGGCGGAGGCCGCGTACGCGGCGAGGATACCGGCCACGGCCGGGGAATTGTGGATCATTCCCGATTGGACCTTGCCGACCGCCTCCGCCAGCGGCACCCACACCACCGGCATGCCGATCTCCTCGTGGTGGTGCTCGAAGTCGCGTTCGGATTCGGGGATCTCGGTGAGGCCGCGGGCCAGGAAGACGCGGATGCGCTCGTTGGTCATCCCCGGCGAGCTGTAGAGGTCGACCAGCGTGTGCCAGGTGGTGGCGCGGTAGGCCGCCTCCTCGGCCAGTTCCCTGGCCGCGGTGACCCAGGTGGGCTCGCCCGACACGTCGCGGATGCCCGCGGGCAGCTCCCACAGCATGCCGCGCACCGGATGGCGGTACTGGCGCAGCATCAGCACCCGCTGCCGCTCGTCGAGCGCCAGGACGGCGACGGACCCGGGGTGGGTCACGTAGTCGCGGTCGGCCGTGTCGTCGAGCGGCATCCGCACCCGGTCGGTCCGGACATTGATGATCTTCGACGCGAACCGGTCGAAGGAGGCCACGACCTCCCATTCCTCCGGCGAGTCCGCGACATCGGCGACGTCGATGCGCTTCATGCGCCGCTCCCCGCCCTGGCCGCGGCGCTGCGCTCGTCGGCGAAGTCGAGCGCCGCCGCCACCAGCCCCTTGAACAGCGGGTGCGGGCGGGTCGGGCGGGACCTGAACTCGGGGTGGGCCTGGGTGCCGATGAAGAACGGGTGGGCGGAGACCGGCAGCTCGGCGTACTCCACCAGCCGCCCGTCGGGCGAAAGGCCCGAGAAGACGACGCCGACCTTCTCCAGCCCCTCCCGGTAGGAGTTGGCGACCTCGTATCTGTGCCGGTGCCGTTCTTCGACGCGGCTCTTGCCGTACAGCTTGCGGGCCAGCGTGCCGTCCTGCAGCTCGGCCGGGTAGAGGCCGAGGCGCATGGTGCCGCCCATGTCGCGCTCGCCCGCGACGACGTCTTCCTGGTCGGCCATGGTGGAGATCACCGCGTGCACGGTGTCCGGCAGGAACTCGGCGCTGTTGGCGTCGGGCAGCCCGGCCAGCGTGCGCGCCGCCTCGATGATCATGCACTGCATGCCCAGGCAGATGCCGAGCAGCGGGACCAGGTTCTCCCTGGCGTGGCGGACCGCGCCGACCTTGCCCTCGATGCCGCGCACGCCGAACCCGCCGGGGATCAGCACGCCGTCCACGCCGTCCAGCTCGCGGGCCGCGCCCTCGGTGGTCTCGCAGTCGTCGCTCTTGACCCAGCGGATGTTGACCCTGGCGTCGTTGGCGAAGCCGCCCGCGCGCAGCGCCTCGGTGACGCTCAGGTAGGCGTCGGGCAGGTCGATGTACTTGCCGACCAGCGCGATCGTGACCTCCTTGGCCGGGCGGTGGACCCGGCGCAGGAGCTGGTCCCACTCCTTCCAGTCCACGTCACGGAAGGGCAGGCCGAGGCGGCGGACCACGTAGGCGTCGAGCCCTTCGGCGTGCAGGACCTTGGGGATGTCGTAGATGCTCGCCGCGTCCACGGCGCTGACCACGGCGTCCTCGTCCACGTCGCACATCAGGCTGATCTTGCGCTTGAGGCTGGTGGTGATGGGCCGGTCGGATCGGCACACGATCGCGTCCGGCTGGATGCCGATGCTGCGCAGCGCGGCCACGCTGTGCTGGGTCGGCTTGGTCTTCAGCTCGCCGCTCGGCCCGATGTACGGCAGCAGCGAGACGTGCAGAAAGAAGCAGTTGTCCCGGCCCACCTCGTGGCGGACCTGGCGGACGGCCTCCAGGAACGGCAGCGACTCGATGTCGCCGACCGTGCCGCCCACCTCGGTGATGACCACGTCCACGTCGCGCCCGGACATGCCGAGGATGCGGTCCTTGATCTCGTTGGTGATGTGCGGGATGACCTGGACGGTGTCGCCGAGGTATTCGCCGCGGCGCTCCTTGGCGATGACGTTGGAGTAGACCTGCCCGGTGGTCACGTTGGCCGAGCCGTGCAGCTCGGTGTCCAGGAACCGCTCGTAGTGACCGATGTCGAGGTCGGTCTCGGCGCCGTCGTCGGTGACGAACACCTCGCCGTGCTGGAAGGGGTTCATCGTGCCGGGGTCGACGTTGAGGTAGGGGTCGAGTTTCTGCATCGTCACCCGCAGGCCGCGAAGCTTCAGCAGGCGCCCCAGGCTGGAGGCCGTCAGCCCCTTGCCGAGACTTGAGGCGACGCCGCCGGTGACGAACAGATGTTTGGTGTGTGCGGCGCTGCGCAAGAGGGCTCCCGTGGTCGTCTCGATCGTCGGCCGTTGAGTGGGCGGCCTCCCGTACCCACGGGCTCTCAGATTATCAAACACCGTGGTCCTCCTGTGCTCGACCTGCTGTTCCGTTATGTGGCGGGCACGCAGTAGCTTGGGCGGTTATGTCAGTCCGCGATGCCGTACGGCGGGCCGCGGGAACGCTGGTCCACCGCGCCTGGGCGGCGATCAGGCGGGCCGGCGCGATCACGCCGCGCAGCCCCGCGGGACACCGCTTCAAAAGGCTGGGCGAGGGCGCCTGCCTGGCCTTTCCCACCGGCGCGATCTTCGGGGAAGAGTGGATCGAGATCGGCGACGGGACCCTCGTCGGCGAGCGCGTGTCGATCAGCGCGGGCATGAACCCGGGGCTGGATCTCGGCCCCGGGACGGTGGTGCGGATCGGCCGTTCCTGCTCCATCGGCAGGGGCACGCACATCGTCGGCCACCAGCGAATCGAGATCGGTGACGACGTCTTCACCGGCCCGTACGTCTATATAACCGACCAGAACCACGTCTACGACGACCCCGAAACCCCGATCGGCCGACAGTGGCCACGCAACAACCCGGTGACGATCGGGTCGGGCTCATGGCTCGGGGCCGGAGCGATCATCCTGCCGGGGACGCGGCTGGGGCGGAACACCGTGGTGGCGGGCGGGGCCGTGGTCAGGGGGGAGTTCCCCGACCACTGCGTGCTCGCCGGGGTCCCGGCCAGGGTGGTGCGCAGCTACACCCCTGACGAGGGCTGGCGAATGCCGTTCCTGCCCTCCGGGCCGATCTCCGCGGGGCCGGTCGCGGCCGGACCGCAGGAGACTTCCGTTCCGCTGGACCCGGCCACGATACCGGGGTTACCTTCGCCGCATGCGGACCGCGATCTGTGAACGCTTCGGCATCGAACACCCACTCTTCGCGTTCAGCCACTCCCGGCACGTAGTCGCGGCGGTCACCGGCGCGGGCGGGTTCGGCGTGCTCGGCGCCGCCGCCTACTCCCCCGACCGGCTCGACGCCGAGCTGTCCAGGCTGGACGAGGAGGTCGGCGGTCGGCCGTACGGGGTGAACGTGCCCGCGCCCGCGACGGTCGACCTGCGGGCCACCGCGACGGCGGGCGACGCGTTCACGCGGGTCGCCGACCTGATCCCCGAGCGGCACCGCGACTTCGTGGCGCACCTGCTCGCCAAGTACGGCGTGAGCACCCTGGACCCGCTGCCCGGGCACCTGGCCGCGCCCGCCGAGGAGTTCGGCCGCAGGGTCGGGCCCGCGGGGGCCGCCGCGCTCGCCGAGGTGGCGCTCAAGCACCCGATCGCGCTGATCGCGGGGGCCTCCGCCGCCCCCGACGCGGCGCTGGTGGCCAAGGCCAGGGCGGCGGGGGTGCCGGTGGCGGCGTCCGTGGGCACGGTCGAGCAGGCCAGGCGGCACGCGGCGGCGGGCGCGGACGTGATCGTGGCGCAGGGCACGGAGGCGGGCGGGCACACCGGCGAGATCACCACGATGGTCCTGGTCCCCCAGGTGGTGGACGCCGTCGAGGTGCCGGTGCTGGCGGCGGGCGGGATCGCCTCCGGCCGCCAGATGGCCGCGGCGCTGGCGCTCGGCGCGGAGGGCGTGTGGTGCGGCTCGGTGTGGCTGACCACAGAGGAGGCCGAGACGTCCGCGCCGGTACGGCGGAAGATGCTGGCCGCGACCTCACTCGACACCACGCGCTCCACCGCCCGCACCGGCAGGCCCGCGCGCCAGCTCAGGTCCGCCTGGACCGACGAGTGGGACGAGGCCACCGAGAGCCCCGGCGCGCTGCCCCCGCCGTTGCAGACGCTGGTCGCCGAGGCGGCGATGACGCGGATCGGCCGGGCCGCCGAGTCCGGCAATCCCGGCGCGGAGCGGCTGGCCGGTTACTTCGTCGGGCAGGTCGTCGGCCAGCTCGACCGGGTCGGCCCTACGCGGCAGGTGGTCCAGGAGATGATCGAGGAGTTCGGCGCCGCGGTGGCCAGGCTGCGCGGCGTCATCGACATGTGACCCCAGGGTGGGATCTCCGGGCGCACGGGAAGCGTTCTTGCCATCGACTTCTTGCGAACGACTTCTTGCGACCGACGGAGAACGGCGCCCGGGAGGACGCATGCTGGCGACACTGACCGGCCTCGGCCTGTCCACCGCCGCGGGGCTCAACGCCTACATCCCGCTGCTGGTGGTCGGCCTGGCGGCCAACTTCACCGACGCCGTGCGGCTGCCCGAGGGGTACGCCTGGCTGGCCGAGTGGCCGGTACTGCTGATCATCGGCGTGCTGCTGCTGGCGGAGCTGGCGCTGGACAAGGTCCCCGTGGTGGACCACGTCAACGACATCATCCAGACCGCGGTACGGCCCGCCGCCGGCGGCGTCGTCTTCAGCGCCACCGCCGCCGCGGCCGAGCTGGAGGGCTCGTCCTGGATGGCCGACCATCCATGGGTCGGCTGGCTGCTCGGCATCGCCCTGGCCCTGGTCGTGCACCTGATGAAGGCCGCCGCGCGCCCGGTGGTCAACGCGACGACGGCGGGGGTGGGCGCGCCCGTGGTCAGCACCGTGGAGGACGCGGGGTCGGTCGGCATCAGCCTGGTCGCGCTCTTCCTGCCGGTGCTGGTGGTCGTGGTGCTGCTGCTGCTCGCCGTGGCGGCGTGGTGGGTGATCAGGGCGGTACGGCGGCGCCGGCGCACCGCGCGAGCCGTGCGCGGCGTCCCCTGAAGTCGCGTGATCGGCGTTCTCATCGGGCGTCTCATGGGCCGCCCGGTGGATATGCTCGATGACATCAGGGTATCCGGGCCTACCGGCCCTCACCGCGGTTGGGGGTGTCTGCGATCAGCACGTTCATCACGATCGTCCTGGTGCTCTTCCTGCTCTTCCTGGTCATCGGAGGAGTCGGGCTCTATTTCGCCGTCAAGCTCGGGAAGGCGGCGACGAAGAAGGCCCGTGCCGCGACGACCAGGATCGCCACCCACGTCAACGCGATGGGCACCGGCGAGGCCGCCGAGGCCGAGCGGCTACGGGTCGAGCTCCGCCGCGAGGTCACCCTGACCCGCCAGGCCCTCGACCACGCGGCCCGCCAGGGCTGGAGCCTCGGCGACCTGCCGGTTTTGGTGCGCGAGGTGGGCGAGCACGCCGACGTCCTGGACGGGCAGCTCGCCCTGTACGCCCAGCAGCGCCGCGCCTCCGGCTTCATCGACCACGTCACCCTGGAGCGGCTCCGCGCCCACCACATCAAGCTCGCCACGACCTGCGCCAAGATCCGCGCCGACCTGCTGGACGACCACATCGGCCACTCCGGGAGCGGCATCGACGACCTGCGCGGGCGTGCCGACCTGGAGCTCGAGGCCCGCCGCAACGTCGTCCGCGACCCGCTCGACGAGATCGACGACCTGTACCGCCGCACCCTCGACCACCCGGCCCGCCCCCCGGAAGAGCGCGCCTGACCGTCACCCACCGTGAGACGATCGCCCGGATGACCACCGCGCTTCCCGAGTGGTTCCACCCTGGCCCGCCAGGCGGATGGACCGCCGACATGCTCGACCACCTGCCTCCCGAGGCACCGCGGCACGTCGAACTGATCGACGGGGCACTCACGGTGCGGCCGCCGCAGACGGTCTTCCATATGCGGGTCGTCGGCCTGCTGGAGCATCGGATCCGGCCGCCTGACGGGCTGGCCGTCGCGCGTGAGATGACGGTGACGCTGGGCCTGCGGCAGCGCCCGGAGCCCGACATCCTCGTGGTCAAGGCCGCGGTCCTGCACAACGAGCTGACCACTTTCCAGCCGGAGCAGGTCCATCTGGTCGCCGAGGTGGTATCCGACGAAACTTGTGACCGCGACCGCGTCACAAAACCGATCAAGTACGCCGATGCCGGGATCCGCTACCTGTGGCGCGTCGAGGAGGAGGACGACCGCCCGGTCGCCTACACCTACGAGCTGGATCCCGCTGTGCGGGTGTACGTGCCGACGGGGATCCACCACCATCGGCTGCGGACCTATGTGGGCTTCGAAGTCGACATCGACCTGCGTCTGCCACCCCCTCGGATTATGACGTAACAGTGAACGTTGCGTCTTCTAATGGGCGACGGCTATCGTCGCTAGAGAACGGTTCGTTCTCTAGTTGGTCTAGGAGACCCGATGGCACTCGTCGCGCCGCTCGGCGCTTTCGGCCGCGCCGACATCGCCCTCGCCGGGGGCAAGGGGGCCAATCTCGGCGAGCTGATCAGGGCGGGCTTCCCGGTGCCGGGCGGCTTCGTGGTCACCACCGAGGCGTACGCGGCGGTCGCGCCCGGCACGAGCGGCCTGGACGGCGCGGCGCTGCGCGCCCGGTTCGAGTCGCTGACCGTACCTGACGACCTGCGCGCCCAGATCGCCCGCGCCTACGCCGACGCGGGCCGCCCGCCGGTCGCCGTGCGCTCCAGCGCGACCGCCGAAGACCTGCCGGGCGCGGCCTTCGCGGGCCAGCAGGACACCTACCTCAACGTCATCGGCGAGACGGCCCTGATCGACGCGGTGCGCCGGTGCTGGGCGTCGCTGTGGACCGACCGTGCCATCGCCTACCGCGACAGGCGCGGCATCGCGCACGACGAGGTGCGCATCGCCGTCGTCGTGCAGCGGATGATCGACGCCGAGCTGGCCGGGGTGATGTTCACCGCCGACCCGGTGACCGGGCGGCGCGACCGCACGGTGATCGACGCGAGCGGCGGCCTGGGCGAGGCCGTGGTCTCCGGCCTCGTCACCCCCGACCACTACGTGCTCGACCCCCGGGGCAGGCTTCACGAGTTCGCCGCCGGGCGGCGTGAGGTGGTCGTGCGCAGTACGGCGGGCGGCGGTGTCGCCCACTCCTCCGGCGAGTCCGCGGCCCCGGCGGAACGGCTGCCGCGTGCCGCCCTGGCCGAGCTCGCCCGGCTGGGCGCACGCGCGGCCCGTCACTTCGGCACGCCCCAGGACATCGAATGGGCCTACGCGGACGGCCGGTTGTCCCTGCTCCAGGCCCGGCCGATGACCGCGCTGCCCCCGCCGCCGATCCGCCTGGGCCCGGCAGGGCGGCGGCTCGCCGCCACCCTGCTGGAGATGCTGCCCGTGCGGCCGTACCCGATCGACATGACCACCTGGATCCCGCACGGCCCCGCGGGGCTCATGGCCAGGCTGACCGAGTACTTCGGCGTGCGGGGGGCGTTCGAGGGGTTCCTCGTGGAGGAGGACGGGGTGGTCACCCGGCTCGCCCCGAGCACCCCACGGCCGACCATCGGGGTGCTGCGCGCGCCGTACCGGCTGTTCTCGCTGGCCAGACGGTACGACCCCGCCCGCTGGACGGAGGACCCGCGGTTCGCGGCGTGGCGGTCCAGCGCCGACCGGCTGGCAGCGGAAGACCTGGCGGCGATGCCGTGGGCGCGGCTCATCCGCGTGCCCCGGCAGGCACTCGACCTGGTCAGGCCACTGCTCGGCATGCGGACCTCCTACCTGCCGGGGGTGGGCCGGTCCTTGGTCCGGCTGCTGCTGACGCTGGCCGGGCTGCGGCGCCGGAAGATGTTCGGTGACCTGGTACTCGGCGCGGACACCCGGACCGCCGCCGCCAACCGCGCCCTCGCGGCCCTCGCGGAGCCGGTCCGCGCCGACGCCGGGCTGCGCGACGCGGTGGAGGCGGCCGATCTGGACCGGCTCAAGGGGTATGACGCCTTCTGGGCGGACTTCACCGACTTTCTCCGCGAGTACGGGCACCGCGAGACCGCCTCCCCGATCCTGGTCACGCCGCCCACCTGGGGCGAGGTCCCGGAGGTCGTACTCGGCCTGATCAAGGTGCTCGCCGCCGATCCGCCCGCCGCGACCGACAGGGCCGGAGAGGCACTGGCGCGGCTCCTGGACCACCCGAGGCTGCGGCGCGACCCCGGGCGGCGTGAGCGGGTGCTGCGGCAGGTGCTGGCCGCGCGGGCGGGGATGGCCTTCCGCGAGGACACCCACTTCTACTTCACCAAGCCGCTGCCGGTGCTGCGCCGGGCGCTGCTGGAGATCGGGCGGCGGCTGTGCGAGGTGGGGGTGCTCGACGACGCCGAGGAGGTCTTCCACCTGCGTCTTGAGGAGCTGGAGGAGATCGCGGACCCACAGGTCTTGAAAGGGGCGGCGGGGGGTCGGCTGCGCTCCGCCGTACGGGCCAGGGCGGCGCGGCGGGCGGAACTGGCGGGCGTGCCGCTCCTCGACCCGGCCCTGATCCATCCCCCGCGCGACCACGGCGACGCCCTCGTGTCCGGGACGCCCGCGGGCGGGGGCAGCGCGACGGGTCCGGTCCGGATCGTACGCGAGCCCGCCGAGTTCGGCAGGCTGGCGGGCGGCGATGTCCTGGTCTGTCCTTACACCAACCCGTCGTGGACCCCGCTGTTCCAGCGCGCGGCGGCCGTCGTGGTCGATTCGGGCAGCGCCGCCTCGCACGCGGCGATCGTGGCCCGCGAGTACGGCATACCGGCCGTCATGGGCACCGGGCGCGGCACCGCCGTGCTCAAGGACGGCCAGTTGGTCACCGTGGACGGCCGGACGGGCCGCGTCACCGCTGCCGCTCCATAGGATCTGCTCATGGCCGCCGACCATCGCCGACTCCCCCGCCGCCGCGGCGACGCGCTGAACACCGCGATCTTCCAGGCGACGCTGGAGGAGCTGGCCGAGGTCGGGTACGCCAAAATGACCATGGAGCGGATCGCCGAACGCGCCAAGACCGGCAAGGCCTCCCTCTACCGGCGCTGGTCGAGCCGGATGGAGCTGATCGTCGAGGCCGTCCATCGCCTGATGCCGGACCACGGCCTGCCCCCGGACACCGGCTCCCTGCGCGGCGACCTGCTTGCGGTGCTGCGCGGCACCGCCGACCTGCTGGCGGGACCGGGCGGCGAGATAGTCCGCGGCCTGCTCAGCGACGCCCTGCGCGACCAGGCCCGCCTCGAAGAACTCCGCGGCCACTCCCTCGGCCTGGGCCGCAAGGCCATGCGCGAAATCGCCCTCCGCGCGGTCCAGCGCGGCGAGATCCCGGCCTCAGCCGTCACCCAACGCCGCATCGAAACCGGCCAGGCCCTGCTACGCAGCCACTTCCTCTTCTACGGCGTCCCCATAACAGACGAAGTGATCACCGAGATCGTCGACGAAGTGATGATCCCCCTGCTCAGCCACCCCCTGGAGCCCTAGTCCCCCAGCCCCACAAGGCGAACACCGACCCCACCAACCGAGCCCAATGGGCCAGGGCGATGGCCACCGTACAGGCGAGTACGCCGAAGTACGTCGGAGCGAGGATCACCACTCCCCGCCCGCCACGACTCAGGCTCAATGCCCCGCCACGTGGGCCACCGCCGATCGTGGGCGGCGGCCACGGTACGGGCCGGTGCGCCGGAGTACGGCGGGGCGAAGATCGGCCCCCTCCGTCCGCCCGCCACGACTCAGGCTCAATGCCCCGCCACGTGGGCCACCGCCGATCGTGGGCGGCGGCCACGGTACGGGCCGGTGCGCCGGAGTACGGCGGGGCGAAGATCGGCCCCCTCCGTCCGCCCGCCACGACTCAGGCTCAATGACAGGCAACGCAGCAGCCGTTCCCCTCAAAACCAGACCCGGCACACGAAAGCAACCGCGCCCGAGCAACGAACCGCCCACCGAACCGAAACATCCCACCGGCCGACGCCGCCGGACCGACTGCTCGGATGACCAGACTCGTACGCCGAAGTTCGACACCCTCCGTCCGCCGATCACCGGCCACGACGATGAGCGGGCAAGGCAGCAGGCGTTCCCCGCAACGAGCCGACCGCCGGGGGCGCCGGTCGGCGCATTGGAGTTCGGGTGAAGGAAGGGTCAGGAGACGCCGGCCTCCTGCATGTCGCGGACCTCGCGTTTGAGCTCCTTGATCTCGTCGCGGAGGCGGGCGGCGACCTCGAACTGGAGGTCGGCGGCGGCCTGGTGCATCTGGTCGGTCAGGGACTCGATCAGCGACTCCAGCTGTGCGCGGGGCATCTCGCCGGCGATGGCCTTGGCGTGCTGGCCGGCCTGGCGGGACAGGCCCGGGACGGGGGCCTTGCCGCGGCTTTGCCGGCGGCCGCCGCCGAGGAGCTGGTCGGTGTCGGCGTCTTCGCGGGTGAGCTGGTCGAGGATGTCGGCGATCTTCTTGCGCAGCGGCTGCGGGTCGATGCCGTTGGCGGTGTTGTAGGCGACCTGCTTCTCCCGGCGGCGGTTGGTCTCCTCGATCGCGCGCTGCATCGAGGGGGTCACCGTGTCGGCGTACATGTGGACCTGGCCGGAGACGTTTCTGGCCGCCCGGCCGATGGTCTGGATCAGCGAGGTCTCCGAGCGCAGGAAGCCCTCCTTGTCGGCGTCGAGGATGCAGACCAGCGACACCTCGGGCAGGTCGAGGCCCTCGCGCAGCAGGTTGATGCCCACCAGCACGTCGAACTCGCCGAGCCGCAGCTCGCGCAGCAGCTCCACCCGGCGCAGCGTGTCGACCTCGCTGTGCAGGTAGCGGACCCGGATGCCCAGCTCAAGCAGGTAGTCGGTGAGGTCTTCGGCCATCTTCTTGGTGAGCGTGGTGACCAGGACGCGCTCGTCGCGGTCGGCGCGCTCGCGGATCTCGTGGACCAGGTCGTCGATCTGCCCCTTGGTGGGCTTGACGACGACCTCGGGGTCGATCAGGCCGGTGGGGCGGATCACCTGCTCCACGACGTCGCCCTTGACCCGGCCCAGCTCGTAGGAGCCGGGGGTGGCCGACAGGTAGATCGTCTGGCCGATGCGGTCGAGGAACTCCTCCCACTTCAGCGGCCGGTTGTCCAGCGCCGAGGGGAGCCGGAAGCCGTGGTCGACCAGGGTGCGCTTGCGGGAGGCGTCGCCTTCGTACATCGCGCCGACCTGCGGGACGGTCTGGTGGGACTCGTCCAGGACCAGCATGAAGTCTTCGGGGAAGTAGTCGAGCAGGGTGTTGGGCGCCGACCCGGCCTCGCGGCCGTCGATGTGGCGCGAGTAGTTCTCGATGCCGGCGCAGGTGCCGATCTGGCGCATCATCTCGATGTCGTAGGTCGTGCGCATGCGCAGCCGCTGGGCCTCCAGCAGCTTGCCCTGCTGCTCGAACTGCTCAAGGCGGACCGCCAGCTCCCGCTCGATGCCGGCGATCGCCCGCTCCATCCGCTCCGGGCCCGCCACGTAGTGGGAGGCCGGGAAGATGTACAGCTCGGCGTCCTCGGTGATCACCTCGCCGGTGAGCGGGTGCAGGGTGGCCAGCTTCTCGATCTCGTCGCCGAACATCTCGATGCGGACGGCCAGCTCTTCGTACTGGGGGATGATCTCGATGGTGTCGCCGCGCACGCGGAAGGTGCCCCGGGTGAAGGCCAGGTCGTTTCGGGCGTACTGCATGTCGACCAGGCGGCGCAGCAGCCGGTCGCGCTCGATCTCCTGGCCGACCTTGAGCCGGAGCATCCGATCGACGTATTCCTGCGGGGTGCCCAGGCCGTAGATGCAGGAGACGGAGGCGACCACGACGGTGTCGCGGCGGGTGAGCAGCGAGTTGGTCGCCGAGTGGCGCAGCCGCTCGACCTCCTCGTTGATCGAGGAGTCCTTCTCGATGTAGGTGTCGCTCTGCGGGACGTACGCCTCGGGCTGGTAGTAGTCGTAGTAGGAGACGAAGTATTCGACGGCGTTGCCCGGCATCATCTCGCGCAGCTCGTTGGCGAACTGCGCGGCCAGGGTCTTGTTGGGCTGCATCACCAGGGTGGGCCGCTGCACGCGCTCGATCAGCCACGCGATGGAGGCGGTCTTGCCGGTGCCGGTCGCGCCCAGGAGCACGCTGTCCTTCTCCCCGCCGGTGATCCGGGCCGTGAGCTCGGAGATCGCCTGGGGCTGGTCACCGGACGGCGTCATTTCGGTGACGACCTTGAACGGCGCCACACTGCGCTGCAGATCTGTAACTGGCCTCACGCACTCCACTGTAGGCGGCCCCACCGACAGAAACGGCCCGCCTCCCGATCGCCGCCGGGAGCGCCGTGGCGGCCCCCGTCACCTCGGGTGACCTGCGTTCATCACACAGACGCAGCATCGGTGACAACGATCAATCCGATGTCAAGCCGATCGCAAGCGTCGTTCTCTTAACTGTCCGGCAGCAACGGTGTGTCTATCACTACATGCCGTGATATATCCGGAACTCCACATAGTTCTGCGCTCACCGCGCGTGACAACCCGGAGGTGTGATGGATGGCCCGTCCACGACAGGCGGTCATCGACAAGGCGAGGGGCGTTGCCCAGCGAGTCGCCGAGGGTGGTGATCTGCGCGGCGCGGTCGGGCAGGCCATCGACGAACTCGCCGGGCAGCTACCCGGCGACAGGGGAGCAGGTTTCCACCTGAACCCGGACGACTTCCTCGCCGCCCGTGACCACGCAGGCTCGCTCGGCACGCTGATCGAGGCGAGGTCGGCGTCGCTGAACGAGGCGAGCGAGATCGTCAACCGCAGCTTCGCCGGCAAGGGCCCGAACGGCGAGCCCGCGCACGTCATCTCGCCGGTGATCATGCCGAAGTCCGGGACCGCCAAGGCGATCATCCCGCTGGTGGCGCTCGCCGGGCTCGGCCTGGTCGGGCTGGTGGTCAGCGGCCTGCCCATCGGGACGGCGGTGCTGTTCGGCCCGCACTACTGGGCGGTGCTGGTACTGGCCGCCGCGTTCCTGTGGTGGCGCAGGAGCGTGGTCATGGTGCCGGAGGGGTGCCGCGCGCTCATCACCAAGTTCGGCAAGCTGGTCCAGATCGCCGAACCGGGCCGGGTGACGCTGTTCAACCCGTGGAAGCGGGTCAGCTACATCGTCAACACCACGCGTGAGTACCCGTTCAACGCCCCCATCCGCGAGGCCCCGACCCAGCAGGGCGTCAAGGCCAGCGTGGACCTGTTCCTGCAGTTCCGGATCGAGGACCCGGCCGAGTTCATCTTCGTGCTCGGCTCGGTGACCGGCTTCCAGGCCAAGCTCCAGAACGCGATCAGCGAGGTCACCCGCAGCCTGATCTACGCCCAGCGCGCCGAGGACATCTACGACCTCGTCGGGGAGAGCACCGTCGGCATGCTGGACAACCTGAACCAGCAGTTCCTGCCCGCCGTACGGCTGACGGACGTGAACATCACCCACGCCGAGCCGTCCAGCCAGGAGTACCGGATGGACCTGGCCGCCCCCGAGATGGTCAGGGTGGCCAAGGAGGCCTACACCTACGAGTACGAGCTGCAGCTCCGCAAGGAGCAGAACGAGGGCGACCTGACCAAGGAGCTGGCCGGTCTGCAGGAGACGCTGTCGGCCATCCACGCGGAGATCGCCGGGTACCAGGCGCAGATGGACACCGCGTTGGAACGTGCCTCCCACCAGGCCAAGGCGCAGGCGCGGCAGCGCCTGGTGGAGGCCGAGAGCACCGCGAACGCCAACGCCGCGCTGCTGGAGGCCCAGGCCCTGGACATCCGGGCACTCTCGGCGGCCGAGGCCCCCGAGATCCTGGACTACCGCTTCCAGACCGACCTGCTGGACAAGCTGGAGGGCGTGGCCGCCCGGCTGCCCCAGGTGATCCAGGTGGGCGACGGCGCCGACATCGACTTCCTGGCACTGGCCAGGCAGCTGGTCGGCGGCAAGGACGCGACGCTGTTCTCCGGTGAGGACATGGCCGCGATCCGCGCCCGGCTGGGCGAGATCGGGCAGCGGGTCGCGGAGCGGGAGTCCGAGATCGCCGCGCTGCTCGCGGCGGGGGCCCCCGCCGTACACGCCGAGCCCGCGCAGGCCCCCGCGCCGCCCCCCGCGCCCGAGCCCACCGGACGGCACGCGATCAGCGCGCAGCCCGCGCCCCGCGAGGAGCCGCCCTTCACTCCTGGGGAGACCCGATGAACCGCGACTTCTCCAAGATCAAGGAATCGCTGGCCTCCTGGTCGGAGATCCGCCAGCTGCTGCGCGGCGGTGAGCAGGGCCAGCTCGTCCCCGTCGTGATCCCCAAGGACCGGCGCGGGTTCTCGTGGATGACCCTGATGTTCCTGGCCGTCTACCTGGCCGGTACGGCGGTGCTGGCCGACTACGCCATCGTCGGCCTGCTCGCCTGGATCGGCGCCGCGTTCTTCCTGGTCACCGGCCTCATCTGGATGTGGCGGCGGGCGATCATCGAGATCGAGCAGGGCACCACCGGCGTGCGCAGCAGGTGGGGCGCGATCACCGGCACGCTCGACCCCGGCCGCCACTACCTGTGGCTGCCCTGGGACCGGGTCGAGGCGGTCGTGGACACCTCCACCGAGATCCCCTACACCGCGCCCATCGCCGCCTGCCCAACGGCCGAGAACGTGCCGCTGAAGGCCATCGAGTTCTTCCTGAAGTTCCGGATCGTGGACCCGGTCGCCTTCGTCCGCACGATCGGCGCGGGCAACTTCGACCTCGTGCTGTCCAGCGCCGTCCAGGACGCCATCCGCCAGCGCAGCCGCAGGGTCAACACCGAGCGCGCGTACGACCTGCGCGGCTCGGACGTCAACGACATGCAGGAGGCGCTGAACCGCCAGCTCGGCCGGTACGGCGTGCGGGTGATGGGCTGCAACATCCCCGACGTGCAGCTCCCCGACCAGTACCAGCAGCACCTGTCCACCCGCGAGAAGGTCGCCAAGGAGCTGTCGGCCTACGAGCGGGAGTGGGAGCTGACCAGGAAGCGCCGCATCGACACGCTGCTGATGGAGATCGAGCGGGCCAAGAAGACCCGCGACGCGCGGATCGTCGAGGTCAAGGCCGCCCACAACACCGCGCGCAAGGACGTGGCGCGGATGCTGGAGGAGCACGAGACCGAGGCGCAGCGGGTCCGGTGGGAGATCGAGGCGCGCGGCCGGGCCGAGCTGACCTCCGCCGAGAACGAGGCCAAGGCGCAGCGCCGGCTGGCTGAGTCCTACCGCGACAACCGCGCGGTGCTGCAGTACGAGCTGGCCAGGCGCCGCCTGGAGGTGGGCGCCAAGCTGGCCGAGAGCGCGCCGCAGCCGCTCGTGGTCAGGACCGCGACCGGCTCGGGCGAATCGTCCGCGCTGTCCACGCTGCTGCTGGCGCAGATGCTCCCCAAGATCACGGGAGGGAACGGCCACCTGCCGCCGCCCGTTGTACAACCGCCGCCCCCCAGGTCCGCCTGACCTGGACCGGCGGATCCGCCCCGAACCTGACAACCCCCTGCTGAGTCACTTCATACCTGGAGACGTCCCGATGGTGTTCCGCAAACTGATGGCCGCGTTCGGCGCGGGTGTCGAGGTAGACACGGTCCTGCACGACTCGAACGTCCGTCCCGGCGACATCCTCCGCGGGGAGGTCAACTTCCGCGGCGGCTCCGCCGACCAGCGGATCGACGGGATCTTCATCGACTTCACCGCGAAGGTCGAGGTCGAGAGCGGCGACAACGAGTACAACGCCACCTACAGCTTCCTGCACCAGGCGGTGGCGGGGCCGTCGGAGCTGCCCGCGGGCAACGCGAGGTCGGTGCCGTTCGAGATCCAGGTGCCGTGGGAGACGCCGATCAGCGCCATCGGCGGGCATCCGCTGCGCGGCATGCGCCTGGGCGTCGCCACCGAGCTGTCCCTGGCGGGGGCGCTGGACAAGGGCGACCTCGACCCGCTGTTCATCAACCCGCTGCCGGCGCAGGAGTACCTGATCGGCGCCCTGAGCCGGATGGGGTTCGGGTTCAAGAAGGCCGACCTGGAACGCGGCACGCTGCGCGGCTCCAGCATGCCGTTCTTCCAGGAGATCGAGTACTACGCGGGGCACGAGTGGCGGCGCCACTTCAACGAGCTGGAGCTGACGTTCATCGCGGGGCCGCAGGCGATGGACGTGATCTTGGAGGCCGACAACCGCGGCGGGTTCCTGTCGGCGGGCGGTGACACCTACAGCAGGTTCACCGTCGGCTACGGCGACAACCCGGCGGGGGTGGAGCAGACCCTGCAGAACGCGCTGCAGAACATGGCCCGCCGCCGCGGCTGGTTCTGACCTGACGAGAAGAGGGCCCGGCGCACGCCCGTACGCCGGGCCCTCTCAGCGTCCGGCCCTCTCAGCGTCCGGCCCTCTCAGCGTCCGGCCTGGCGGCGCAGCGCCGCCCAGACATCCCCCGTGCGGGCCTCCAGATCGGCCACAGAGCCCTCGTTGGGCACGATGTGGTCCGCTACCGCCAACCGGGCCTCCCGGGACGCCTGAGCGGCGATACGGGCCTTGGCGTCGGCCTCGCTCATGCCGCGGGTGCGGACCAGCCGCTCCAGCCTGATCTCCTCGGAGGCGTCCACCACGATCACCGAGTCGTACTGCGAGGCGAGGTCGTTCTCCACGAGCAGCGGCACGTCGTAGACCACGATCGCGTCGGCGGGGGCGGCGGCCTGCAACTCGGCGACCCGCGTGCCGACCAGCGGGTGGACGATGCCGTTGAGCGTGGCGAGCTTGGCGGAGTCGGCGAACACGATCGACCCGAGCCTGGCGCGGTCCAGCGCCCCGTCCTTCGTCAGCACCTCCTCGCCGAAGGCGGCCACGACGCGGGCCAGCCCCTCGGTGCCGGGTTCGACGACCTCCCTGGCGACCTGGTCGGCGTCGATGACGACCGCGCCCTGGCGGGCCAGCATCCGCGCGACCTCGGACTTGCCCGAGCCGATCCCCCCGGTGAGTCCGACCTTCAGCATCAGGACCGCCCCTCTCCGGCCGGCTCGGCCCGGCGGCGCATGTGGACGAGCGTCAGATGGTCATGGACCCGTTCCCTGCCGGTCTCCCGGTAGCCGTGCCGCCGGTACAGGCGCAGGCTCGTCTCCGACAGATGGCCGGTGAACAGGTCGAACGCGGCGATCTCCGCCGCCTCGGCGGCCCGTTCGTGCAGTGCGCCGAGCAGCCCGCCGCCGATGCCCCGGCCCTGCATGTCCGGCACCACCACCAGGCGGCCGACCAGGCAGGTGGTCCCGGAGAGCAGGCCGCGCACCGAGCCGACGATCCGGGAGCCCGCCGACGCCTTCAGCATCAGCCCGGCGTCCGCTGCGTGGCGGATCTGCTGCACCGACTCCACCAGCGGCGGGATGAACGGGTCGCCGTAGAGCTGGGCCTCGGTCACGTAGGCGGCGCGCTGGACGGTCAGGATCTCCCCCGCGTCGTCCGGCCCGGCCCTCTCGATCCGTGTCACGGCGACCACCCTACTGACCCCGCGAGCGGCCGGAGAACGCCGGAGAAACACGAAACCCCGCCACGGGGGCGGGGTCCGGTGGGGCCGGTGGCCCCGGCCGGGAAGGCCGGGGCGAACCGGTGTGTCAGCTCTGGCCGCCGGCCAGCTTCTCGCGCAGCGCCGCGAGGGCCTCGTCGGAGGCGAGTGCGCCGCCGGTGCCGCCGCCCTGGGCAGGGGCGCCGCCGGTGGAACCACCCTGAGGCTCGCCGGAGTAGGAGGTCTGGGCGCCCTCTCCGCCGGCCTCGGCCTCGGCCTTGCGGGCCTCCTCGACCTGCTTCTTGTGGGCCTCGAAGCGCGTCTGGGCCTCGGCGTACTGCCGCTCCCACTCCTCACGCTGCTTCTCGAAGCCTTCCAGCCACTCGCCGGTCTCGGGGTCGAAGCCCTCGGGGTAGATGTAGTTGCCCTGGTCGTCGTAGGTCGCCGCCATGCCGTACAGCGTGGGGTCGAACTCCACGTCCGCGCCGATCGCGCCCTCGTTGGCCTGCTTGAGGGACAGCGAGATGCGCCGCCGGTCGAGGTCGATGTCGATGATCTTCACGAAGATCTCGTCGCCGACCTGGACGACCTGCTCCGGGATCTCCACGTGGCGCTCGGCCAACTCGGAGATGTGGACCAGGCCCTCGATGCCCTCCTCGACCCGGACGAACGCGCCGAACGGCACCAGCTTGGTGACCCGGCCGGGGACGACCTGGCCGATCTGGTGGGTGCGGGCGAACTGCTGCCAGGGGTCTTCCTGGGTGGCCTTGAGCGAGAGGGAGACCCGCTCGCGCTCCATGTCCACGTCGAGCACCTCGACGGTGACCTCCTGGCCCACCTCGACGACCTCGGACGGGTGGTCGATGTGCTTCCAGGACAGCTCGGAGACGTGCACCAGACCGTCCACGCCGCCGAGGTCGACGAACGCGCCGAAGTTGACGATCGAGGACACGACGCCCTTGCGGACCTGGCCCTTCTGGAGGGTGTTGAGGAACGTCTGGCGAACCTCGGACTGGGTCTGCTCCAGCCAGGCGCGGCGGGAGAGGACCACGTTGTTGCGGTTCTTGTCCAGCTCGATGATCTTGGCTTCGAGCTCACGGCCGACGTACGGCTGCAGGTCGCGGACCCGGCGCATCTCGACCAGGGACGCCGGCAGGAAGCCGCGCAGCCCGATGTCGAGGATGAGGCCGCCCTTGACGACCTCGATGACGGTGCCCGTGACGATGCCGTCCTCGTCCTTGATCTTCTCGATCGTGCCCCAGGCGCGCTCGTACTGGGCGCGCTTCTTGGACAGGATCAGGCGGCCCTCCTTGTCCTCCTTCTGGAGAACAAGGGCTTCAACGTGCTCGCCTACCTCGACGACCTCGGCCGGATCGACATCGTGCTTGATCGAGAGCTCACGGGAGGGGATGACTCCCTCGGTCTTGTAACCGATGTCGAGCAAGACCTCGTCTCGATCGACCTTGACAACGGTGCCCTCGACGATGTCACCGTCATTGAAGTACTTGATGGTCTCGTCGATCGCGGCGAGGAAGGCCTCTTCGGAACCGATGTCGTTGACCGCTACCTGCGGGGTGCTCGAGGTGGCCTCAGTGCTGCTCGTCATGTGTGGAATTGCTCCGAACGCGGACAGATGTCGATGTGTGGCTAGCGCGCGGCAGGCCCTCACTTCAACCCGAGGAATCGTTGATCGACATCGTCGAGCGCGAGCCCGCTCCGTCTGAGGCACGCGCGAGCCCACAGCGCAGCGATCAGCATATGAGACGTGAGCGGCCTGGTCAATCCCGGGAAGCGGACCCATCGGGGGCCGGATGCCCCCGCGTCACGCGGCCTAATAGGCGTTGACCTGCTGGCTCCCCTTGACCGCGATATTACCCTGAAGTTTCCGCGGGATGGATATCCGAGCGGGATCGCCGTCGGCGGTATACCGCTGATCAGGATGCTTGGCCAGCCAGTCGAGCCAGTACCTGGAGCACCAGCGGCGGCACTCGCCCCTTTTGCCGTTGCTCTGGATCCGCTGGATGGCCCCGCGGTCGAGCTTCTTGTGGTGCGGCGACAGCGAGGGCTCGGCCCCGGCCAGGAAGACGCCCTTGTAGTCGTACCTGGTGCCGTTCCACTTGCCGGTCTTGGAGGTCTTGCCGCGCGGGCGCGAGCCGAACGGCAGGGCGAACGTCTCCGAGTCGGTCACGCCGAGCTGGTGGAGCTGCCGCTCCCCCCTGGCGATCTGCTCGCGCGCCCGCTTCGGCGGGATGGCCCGGAGGTCGGGGTGGGACCAGGTGTGGTTGCCCACCTCGAAGCCGCGTTCGACCAGCCAGCGCACGGCCTGCTCCTGCCGCTTCCTGTCCTTCAGCCCGAACGGCCGGCTGTTGATCCAGAACGTCGCCACCGGCCGGAAGTCCGGGTACTTCTTGGCGACGTCGTAGATGATCGCGACCGCGGTGTCCTTGGCCGGCATCCCCCGCTCGTCCAGGGCGAAGTGGCTCTCGTGGCCGTCGTCGAAGGTCAGCACGACCGGATGCGCGCCCGCCGGGATGTTGATCTCGCCGCGCACGAACTCACGGGCGGTGACCGGGACGTAGCCCTCCTTGGCCAGCCGCACCAGCTCGGCGCGGATCGCCGCCGGGGTGCGGTCGATGGACGCGTACCGCTTGGCGATGATCCGGTGGTACATGATCACCGGAACCAGGCCCAGCTCGTTGGCCTTGACCCGGCGCGCCGACTCCGGCGTGGCGGTGACCGGCTCGGGCGGGCCCACCGACGGGAGCGCCTGAACCTGCGGCGGCACGGCCGGAGTCGTGGCCGGGGCGGCGGTCGGTCCGGTCTTCGGCCGTGGCTTGGTGACGGGGTGGCTCACCGGCGGATCTTGACCGGACATGGACTGAAGGGACAGCAGCGCCGCCGCGACGACGATGACATTGGCGATGGCGACCGCACGCGTGACGAATGCCGGACTGCGCACACCTCTCCAGGGCCGATCTCGGGGACGGACAGATCACCACACTAGGACCTATCCCCGAGATGCGCGCGAAACCGGATAAACCACTCAGTGCCCGGCGTCCTCCCATGTACGGCCGACGCCGATCGACACGTCCAGCGGGACGCGCAGCAGGTACGCCGAGCTCATCTGCTCGATGGCGACCTGCCGCACCCGCTCGGTCTCGCCGGGGGCCACCTCGAACACCAGCTCGTCGTGGACCTGCAGCAGCATCCGCGACCGCAGCCCCTCCTCCGCCAGCGCCCGGCGCACGTTGAGCATCGCGACCTTGATGATGTCGGCGGCCGACCCCTGGATCGGGGCGTTGAGCGCCATCCGCTCGGCCATCTCCCGCCGCTGCCGGTTGTCGCTGGTCAGGTCGGGGAGGTAGCGGCGGCGGCCCATGATGGTCTCGGTGTAGCCGTCGTTGCGGGCCTGCGCCACGATCGCGTGCAGGAAGTCGCGCACCCCGCCGAACTCCTGGAAGTATTCGTCCTTCAGCGCCCTGGCCTCGGCGACCGGGATGTTGAGCTGCCCGGACAGCCCGAAGTCGGACAGGCCGTAGGCCAGGCCGTAGTTCATCGCCTTGATCCGGGCCCGCAGCTCGCCGCCGACCTGCTCGGGCGGCAGGCCGAACACCCGCGCGGCGGTGGCCTGGTGGAAGTCGTGGCCGGACTCGAAGGCGGCGATCAGTGACTCGTCGCCGGACAGATGGGCCATGATCCGCAGCTCGATCTGGCTGTAGTCGGCGGTCAGCAGGGTCTCGTAGCCCTCACCGACGGTGAAGCCCTGCCGGATGCGCCGGCCCTCGGTGGTGCGGATCGGGATGTTCTGGAGGTTGGGCTTTTCCGAGCTGAGCCGGCCGGTGGCCGCGATGATCTGGTTGAAGGTGGTGTGGATGCGGCCGTCGTCGCCGATCTCCTTGATCAGGCCCTCGACCGTGACCCTGAGCTTGGTCTGGTCGCGGTGCCGCAGCATGATCGTCGGCAACTCGTGCTCGGTCTGCGTGGCCAGCCAGGCGAGCTGGTCGGCGTCGGTGCTGTAGCCGGTCTTGGTGCGCTTGGTCTTGGGCAGGCCCAGCTTGCCGAACAGGATCTCCTGGAGCTGCTTGGGCGAGCCCAGGTTGAACTGCTCGCCGACCACCCGGTGGGCCTCCTCCACCGCCTGCTTGACGGCGGCCCCGAACTGGGCCTCCTGGGCGGCGAAGTGCTCCCGGTCGGCGGCGATGCCCGCGCGCTCCATCTCGGCGAGGACCCTCACCAGCGGCAGCTCGACATCGCCCATCAGGTGGGTGCCGCCGCGCGAGGAGAGGAACTCCTCCAGGCCGTCGGCCAGCTCGCGCACCGCCTGGGCGCGCAGCGCGAGGTCGCGGGCCTCGGCGTCGTCGTTCTCCTCGCCCGCGGCGTCGAACAGCGTGCCCTGCCCGTCGGGGGCGGACTCGGCCCGCAGCTCCCGCGACAGGTAGCGCACGGCCAGGTCGTCGAGCTTGAAGTCACGCTGGCCCGGGGTCGCCAGGTAGGCCGCCAGCGCGGTGTCGCACGACAGCCCGCGCAGGTCGAGGCCCTGCGCCCACAGCGCGAGCATCGGGCCCTTGGCGTCGTGGACGGCCTTGGGCCTGGCCTCGTCGGCCAGCCACTCGCGCAGCGCCCGCTCGTCGCCCTCGGTGAGCGCGGCGGGGTCGACGTAGGCCGCGACGCCGCCCGGCGAGGCGATCGCCAGCGCGTCGATGCGGCCGGTGCCGCTGCCGTAGGCGCTGCGGAACTCCAGCCCGGCCCGGCCCTGCGGCATGTCGGCGAGCCAGCCGGCCAGCTCGTCGGGGCCGGGCACGGTCAGCTCGACCTCGAAGCCCGCCTCCGCCTCGGCGGCGCCCGAGGCGGGGCCGAGCGTGTTGAACAGCCGCTCGCGCAGCTCGCCGCGGATCTGCAGGGAGTCGAGGAGCTTGTGGATGCCGTCGCGGTCGAAGGTGCCCATGGTGAGGGCGGCGATGTCGGTCTCGACCGGCACGTCGCGGCGCAGCTCGGTGAGCCGCCGGTTGAGCAGCACCTGGTCGAGGTGGTCGCGCAGCTTCTCGCCGACCTTGCCCTTGACCTCGTCGACCCGGTCGACCAGCTCCTGCAGCGAGCCGTACTCGCGGATCCACTTGGCGGCGGTCTTCTCGCCGACCCCCGGGATGTTCTTCAGGTTGTCGCTGGTGTCGCCGCGGATCGCGGCGAAGTCGGGGTACTGGACCGGGGTCAGCTCGTACTTCTCGTAGACGGCCTCCGGCGTGAACCGGGTCATGTCGCTGATGCCGCGGCGGGTCATCAGCACGGTGATCCGGTCGTTGACGAGCTGGAGCGCGTCGCGGTCGCCGGTGACGATCAGCACGTCCATCTCCTGGCCCGCGGCCTGGGTGGCGAGCGTCGCGATCAGGTCGTCGGCCTCGTAACCGGCCTGGGACATGCGCGGCACGCCCAGCGTGTCGAGCATTTCGAAGATCAGGCTGACCTGGCCGCGGAAGTCTTCGGGCGTCTCGGTGCGGTTGGCCTTGTACTCGGCGTACTCGACATGCCTGAAGGTCGGCTCCGAGCGGTCGAAGCAGACCGCGATGTGGGTCGGCCGCTCATCGCGCAACGCGTTGACCAGCATGGAGGTGAACCCGTAGACCGCCTCGGTGTGCTGGCCGTCGGTCGTGACGAGGTTGGCCTCCTTGAGCGCGTAGAACGCCCGATAGGCCAGCGAATGCCCGTCGAGCAGCATCAGGCGTGGGGACGCGGGGGTCACTTCTGTCTTCGGCACACCACGCAGCCTAGTCGCCGCCTACGACAGAAAACCCGAGCTCGGCAGACTATGGGGCTCCCCTTGACACCGGTCCGCTCCCAGGTCGGGACGGCCGGCCCGCGGCGGTGGGCGGTGATGGGCCCGGGGCGCCTTTGGTGCCGTGAATGGGCTTCCCCGCCCCGCACGTTGTCTACTCGGCCACCCCGGGCTCGTTGGCCCCACGGTAGCGAGCCGACGGCTCCCGCGCAAAGGGAGACGTCAGAGGCTTTTGTGGTGATCCATGACGTTCGTAACGTTCGGGGCGGTAGTGACGATGGTGGCCTGAGGTGTCCCCCTCGGGGGCATGACCGAATTGGCGTAATTAGCCAAACCATAAGACGGCACTGTCGGACTTCATATCTTCAGTAAATATGCTCTGACCTGGTCGATTTTTCCTCACGCCGAAGAAACACCCTGGTCACCGATTGGTGACGAACGGCCCCTTACCGGGCGGCCCAGAGCTAAGCTCCGCCCACAGCATTGCACCTCATTCTTGCGATGTGGCGTGCCGGGATGGGGGCACAACCTCCACCACGACCTCATTAGGGAGCACCATTGCGCAGAGCCGTGATCGCGTTCACGGCGTTCCTTGGCGGACTCATCTTCCTGCTCACGTCCTCTACCGCTGCGGCGTGGGCAGAGGGCGAGGGCCTGAAGGGGACACTCAAACACCAGAGTCAGCCAGTGAACGGTGTGAAGATCAGTGTCGTAGACGAGGGCGGGGCCGCCGTCGGCGACGACACCACCGATGCCAAGGGCGAATGGGCGATCCCCGTTCCCAAGGCAGGCACCTACAAGGTCACCCTGGACCAGAAGACGCTCCCGCAGGGAGTGGCGCTGAAGTTCAAGGACAGAGCCACCCTCACGGTACAGGTCTATGAGGGCAACCAGCGAAACGTCCTGTTCGCCATCGCGGCGGGCGGAGGCGGCGGCCAGGGCGACGCCCAGACGACCGCGCCGCCGAGCGAGTCGGCCCAGTACTGGACCCGCGTGGCGCAACTCGGCTTCGAGGGGCTGAGCCTCGGCCTGGTCATCGCGCTCGGCGCGGTGGGCCTGTCGCTCATCTTCGGCACGACCGGACTCACCAACTTCGCGCACGGGGAACTGCTCACCCTCGGCGCGTTCGCCGCGTTCGTGTTCAACACCGCCATGGGGCTGCACCTGCTGATCGCCGCCCCGCTGGCCGTGGCCGTCGCGGCGGTCTTCGGATACGCGCAGGACCGCTGGTTCTGGGGCATCCTGCGCAGGCGCAAGACCGGGATCATCTCGATGATGATCGTGTCGATCGGCCTGGCCATGTTCCTGCGGTACACGCTGCTGTTCTTCTTCGGCGGCCAGGGCAGGTCCTACGGCCAGTACGTCGCCCAGCAGGGCATGCAGATCGGCCCGATCTCCGCCACGCCCAAGAGCCTGGTCGCGATGGCCATCGAGATCGCCGTGCTGATCCTCATCGGCCTGGCGCTGCTCTACACGCGCATCGGCAAGGCCACCCGCGCGGTCGCCGACAACCCGGCGCTCGCCGCGTCCTCGGGCATCAACGTCGACCGGGTCGTGCGGATCGTGTGGGCGGCGGGCACCGCCACCGCCGCGCTGGCCGGCATCCTGCTCGGCACCACCCAGAACCTCGGCTACCAGATGGGCCTGCAGGTCCTGTTGCTGATGTTCGCCGGGGTCACGCTCGGCGGGCTCGGCACCGCCTTCGGCGCCCTGGTCGGGTCCCTGATCGTGGGGGTGTTCATCCAGGTCTCCACTTTGTGGATCCCACCGGAGATGAAGACGGTGGGCGCGCTGGTGGTCCTCATCATCGTGCTACTCATCCGGCCGCAGGGCATCCTCGGCCGCCGCGAGCGGATCGGTTAGGGGGACCGCGGACATGGACTGGACTCTCATCATCAGCCGCGCCGCGGAGGCCGGCATCGGCACCGAGACCGTGATCTACGCGCTCGCCGCGATCGGTCTCAACGTGCACTTCGGCTACACCGGCCTGCTGAACTTCGGCCAGGCCGCCTTCCTCGCGGTCGGCGCCTACGCGATCGCCGTCACCGTCTCGACCTTCGGCCTGCCGTTCTTCCTCGGCGTGGCGATCGGCCTGGCCCTGGCGATCGTGCTGGCCCTGCTGCTGGGCATACCCACCCTGCGGCTACGGGCGGACTACCTGGCCATCGTCACCATCGCCGCGGCCGAGATCGTCCGCCTGGTGGTGCGCGCGGTGGCCCTGCGCGACACCTTCGGCGGCACGGACGGCCTGCAGGGGTTCTCCGACTCGTTCTACTCGCTCAACCCCTACCCCGCCGGGCAGTACGAACTCGGCTCGATCATCGGCTTCGACCACCGCACGATGTGGGTGCTCACCGTCGGCTGGCTGCTGGTCGCGATCTCCTGCTTCCTGATCTACCTGCTCATGAAGAGCCCCTGGGGCCGGGTGCTGAAGGCCATCCGCGAGGACGAGGACGCCGTTCGCAGCCTCGGCAAGAACGTGTTCTCCTACAAGATGCAGTCGCTGATGATCGGCGGCGTGATCGGCTCGCTGGCGGGCTTCATCTTCGCCCTCAGCCGCGCCGCGGTGCAGCCGGACCTGTTCAGCACGGAGCTGACCTTCTACGCGTACACGGTCCTCATCCTCGGCGGCGCCGCCCGCATCCTCGGACCCGTGGTGGGCGCGGCCATCTTCTGGGCCCTGCTCGTCCTGATCACGACCGGGCTGGAGGAGGCCGTCCGCGCGGGCGTCATCACCTTCATCACCACCAACCAGGTCGGCGCGATCAGGTTCATGCTGGTCGGCCTGGGACTGATGCTCCTGCTCATCTTCCGGCCGCAGGGCATCTTCGGCGACAAGAGGGAGATCGCACTCGATGCACGCTGACGAAGCCGCCGCAGGCCGTTCGCCCGAGGCCGCGGGGCACACTCCGCAGCCCGCCACGGACGGCAGTCGCAAGGCGCAGGCCACCGCCGTCTTCGCCGGACTGGCAACCGAGCCGGGCGTGGCCAAGCCCGACCCCATCCTGGTCGCCGACAAGGTGGTGCGCCGCTTCGGCGGCCTTACCGCGGTGGACGTCGAGCACGTCGAGATCCAGCGCGGTTCGATCACCGCGCTGATCGGCCCGAACGGCGCCGGCAAGACCACCTTCTTCAACCAGCTCACCGGCTTCGACACCGCTGACGCCGGGCACTGGACCTTCAACGGCCGC
Source organism: Spongiactinospora rosea (assembly GCF_003315795.1). Lineage (GTDB taxonomy): Bacteria > Actinomycetota > Actinomycetes > Streptosporangiales > Streptosporangiaceae > Spongiactinospora > Spongiactinospora rosea. The sequence goes on along the minus strand of NZ_QMEY01000003.1, from coordinate 629,036 downwards.
AAGATCAACGGCCTGGCCGCGCACAAGATCGCGCGGATCGGGATGGTCCGCACCTTCCAGCTCACCAAGGCCCTGTCCAAGCTGACGGTCCTGGAGAACATGCGCCTGGGCGCCCAGAAGCAGGTCGGCGAGAGCTTCCTGCGGGCGCTGATCCCGAGCCTGTGGCGCGGCCAGGAGGACGAGATCACCGAGCGGGCCGAGGAACTGCTCACGCGGTTCAAGCTGGACGCCAAGCGCGGCGACTTCGCCGGCAGCCTGTCCGGCGGCCAGCGCAAGCTGCTGGAGATGGCCCGGGCGCTGATGGTCGGCCCCGAGCTGGTGATGCTCGACGAGCCGATGGCGGGGGTCAACCCGGCCCTCACCCAGTCCCTGCTCGGGCACGTCAAGGATCTGCGCGAGCAGGGCATGACCGTGCTGTTCGTCGAGCACGACATGGACATGGTCCGCGACATCAGCGACTGGGTGATCGTCATGGCCCAGGGCCAGGTGATCGCCGAGGGCCCGCCCGGCACGATCATGTCGGACACCCGCGTGGTGGACGCCTACCTCGGCGCGCACCACGACACGCCCCTGTCGGCAGAGGAGGAGGAGCGGCAGCTCGCCGAGGCCGAAGCCGAACTGGAGACCGAGGCCGCCAAGGAGCCCGCCCCCGACTCCACGGACTCCCCCGGCTCTCCGGGGACCGACGCGACCGCTCAGGAAGGAGCAGGCCGGTGACCGAGCCCAACGGCCAGCCGCTCACCCGGGCCCAGGAGGCCCAAGACACCTCCGCGGCCGCCGTCACCGACCGTTCGGCGCACGTCGCGGCGGCGAAGGACGCGGTGCTGCGCTGCGACGAGCTGTACGCCGGATACGTGCCCGGCGTGAACATCCTCAATGGGTGCGACCTCTACGTCGGCGAGGGCGAGCTGATCGGCATCATCGGCCCGAACGGCGCGGGCAAGTCCACCCTGCTCAAGTCGATGTTCGGGCTGGTGGACGTCCGTCAGGGCACGGTGACCCTGAAGGGTGAGAACATCACCCGGCTCAAGGCGCACGCGCTGGTGGCGCGCGGGGTGGGCTACGTCCCGCAGACCAACAACGTCTTCCCCAGCCTCAGCATCGAGGAGAACCTTCAGATGGGCGCGTTCCAGGCGCCCAGGAAGTTCAAGGAGCGCTTCGAGTTCGTCGCCGAGCTGTTCCCTGCGCTGAAGGAGCGCCGCAAGCAGCGCGCCGGATCGCTGTCCGGCGGCGAGCGGCAGATGGTCGCCATGGCCCGGGCCCTGATGACCGAACCCTCCGTGCTGCTGCTCGACGAGCCCTCCGCGGGCCTGTCGCCCAAGCTGCAGGACCAGGTGTTCATCCGCGCGCAGCAGATCAACCGGGCGGGCGTCACGGTGATCATGGTGGAGCAGAACGCCCGCCGCTGCCTGCAGATCTGCGACCGCGGCTACGTGCTCGACCAGGGCCGCAACGCCTACACCGCCACCGGCAAGCAACTGATCAACGACCCGAAGGTGATCGAGCTGTACCTGGGCACGCTCGCCAAGGCCTGATCCCGCACCGGCGACGGCCCCGGCCCCCGCGAGGGCCGGGGCCGTTCGCATGCGCCTGCGCGGGGCTGAGCGCGCCGTGGAGCGCCCATCGAGGCGGGATCGACACTTATTCCCATAGCGGTGGTGACGGCCGGGAGCGTGGCGCTGAGGCGCCCCGTTCCCCGGGGAGGCGCTGGCGCGATCCATGGCGAAGGGCCCCGGCCTGGAGCGGCCGGGGCCCTTCGGTGAAGCGGCTTTCTGCGGGGAGATCAGCCGGATCCGAGCGGGCTCAGGGCCGCCGCCTCCCCAGGTTGCGAACGCCGGGCGGGATCAGCCCTCGACCTTGCCCGTGCGGAAGTCGACGTTCTTGTGCGTGTTGCTGTCGTCGTACTGGTAGACGCCGATGGTGGCCTCGGTCGGGTCACCCGCGTCGCTGAACTCGATCGGGCCGCTGACACCGTTGTAGTCGACGTCCTTGCCCGCCTTGATCAGGTCGGCGCACGCCTTGAAGTTGTCGCACTTCTCGCCGCCCTTGCTGACCTCGGGGAGCTTGGCGGCGACCGCGGCGCCCTCGTCGCTCTTGGCGGCCTCGGCGGCCAGCGCGATCAGGATCGCGGCGTCGTAGGACTCGGGACCGTAGTTGAAGTCCTTCAGGTCCGGGTTGATCTTCAGCAGCTTGTTCTTCAGGTCGTCCTTGACCTCCGCGCCGGGCTGGGTGCCCTTGACACCCTTCAGGGTGCCCTTCGGGAAGTCCTCGGAGTAGTTCTGGAGGTTGCCGTCGACGAAGTAGAGCTTGACCTTGTCGGGGCCGATGCCCTGCTTGATCAGCTCAGGGATGATCTTCTTGCTCTCCTCGAACGAGATCAGCGCCAGCGCCTTGGGGTTCTTGGCCTTGATCTTGGCGACGTCGGCGGAGAAGTCGGCCGCGGCCGGGTCGTAGGCGATCTTGTCGGTGACCTCGCCACCGCCGCCCGTGACGGCCTTCTCCACCTGGTCGGCCAGGCCGGTGCCGTAGGAGTCCTGGCGGTTGAGGATCGCGACGGCGTCGCTGCCGTCAGCGATGATCAGGTCGCCGAGGACCCGGCCCTGCAGCACGTCGGAGGGCGCGGTACGGAAGTACAGGCCCTTGTCGTTGTAGGTCGTGAACTCGGGCGAGGTGTTGGCGGGCGAGAAGTGGATCACACCCGCGTTCACGATCTTGTCGATCACCGTGAACGACACACCGGACGACGCCGCGCCGATGATGGCGTCGGCCTTCTGCTGGATCATCTTGTCGACGGACTGCGAGGCGATGTCGGTCTTCGCGTCACCGGAGTCCGTGTGGATCTTGGCCACCGACTTGCCGAGGACGCCGCCCGCGGCGTTGATCTCCTCGATGGCCAGGTCCACGCCGGCGAACTCCGGCGGTCCGAGGTACGCCAGGTCACCGGTCTGCGGTAGCAGGGTCCCGATGGTGAGCGTGCCGTCACCCTTGGCCTGCGCCGCGGACGTTGATGGCGCCGAGGACGCAGAGTCGGTCGGCGCGGCAGCGTTGTTGCCGCCACCGCCGCAGGCCGTCAGGGCGAGACTCGCGGCCGCAGCGACGGCCAGCACGCGCCCGACGGGGGCAATGCGGATCATGAAGCATCTCCTTCATCCAGGCCGGGATATGTCAGCGCCGCCGACCCGTCCCGATCGAATGACGGAAACGTATAAAACCGCGCACCCCGCAAGCCATAGATCCGCCGGAACTGAGGGCACTTGGATGCGGAGTCGTAATCACTCCTCAACTTACCGGCGGTCGGATCGGCATTACCGGCGTGACGTGTAACAACATGGGACACCGCGGCGTCATCGTCTCACATGCCGGTTACCTTGTCTCGTATACCGGAAGTAAAAGCGATCTACCCGGACATGGTCCGGCGATCCGGCGGGCGGCGCGGCGGGCGCGGCATCTGTCGGAAGACACACCTGGGAGGACTATTGACGCCCTATAACGCGTTTGAATGCCAACTACCGGGTTTTGTAATCCGGGGCGGCGGGCTAAGGTGCCGATCGTGATCGGCCCCGCCGTACCCCGCCCGCGTCACCGGCGCGGCCCCCTCACGAAGGCCGCGGCGCTCGCGCTCACCTGCGCGGTGACGGCCTGCGCCGGGCCTGCCGCGGCCCCCGAGCCCGCGCCGCCGGTGCCGCCGGGGCTCACGGTCTCGCTGCGGCAGATGCGCGTCGACGAGCTCAAGCACGTCCTGTCCGTCGCCGTCGGCAACCCCGGCCCCGCGCCCGTCCACATCGAGCGGATCCAGCTCATCGCCCCGCCGCTGGCCACGCTGCCGCCCGAGCCGGTGGACACCCGGATCGGGACCACTCCCCGGGTGGATCTGCGCATCCCCTACGGCGCGCCCCGCTGCACCGGCGACGCGCCGCCCACGCCCGGCCCCGCCCACGTGCTCGCCTGGATCGAACAGGCGGGCGGCACCCGCCAGGTCCGCCTGCCGCTCCCCCACCCCGACCCGCTGGTGACCCGCCTGGTCGGCCTGGAGTGCGGCGCGCAGGCCGTGCGCGCGGCCGCGGACGTACGGCTCGGCGCCCGCTGGACCCGGCGGGGCGACGCGCTGGCCGGCGACGTCGTGATGCGGCGTAAGACGCCCGGCGTCACCGTGACGCTGCACGACGTCGGCGGCAGCGTGATCTTCGGGCTGTCGCCGGCCGGGCCGGCGAAAAAGCCGCTCGCCGTACTGGGCCCGGACCGGGACGAGCTGACGGTGCCGGTGCGCTTCACCGCGCCGAACTGCTCGGCCCACGCCATGGCCGACGCCAAGAAGCCCTACACGTTCCCGTTCTGGGCGGGCCTTCCCGGCCTCGAACGGCGCTACCTGGAGTTCGAGGTCACGCCGGACCTGCGGCGGTCGCTGGACCGGCTGCTGCGGGAGACCTGCACGGACCGCTGAACGGGCCTCCCGCCCCGAGGAAGCGCGCCTTCAGGACTCGGGCGGCGGCCCGGCCGCCGCCTCGTCCACCACGACCTGCGCGACCTGCCGCATGCTCAACCGGCGGTCCATGGACGCCTTCTGGATCCACCGGAACGCCTGCGGCTCGGTCCAGCCGTGCCGGGCCATCAGCAGGCCCTTGGCCCGCTCGACCAGCTTGCGCGTCTCCAGCCGGTCCGACAGCGTGCCGACCTCGCGCTCCAGGGCCTTGATCTCGTCGTGCCTGCTGACCGCCATCTCGATCGCGGGCACCAGGTCGGACTTGGTGAACGGCTTGACCAGATAGGCCATCGCCCCGGCGTCGCGCGCCCGTTCCACCAGGTCGCGCTGGGAGAAGGCGGTCAGGATCAGGCAGGGCGCCACCCGCTCGGAGACGATCCGCTCCGCGGCCGAGATCCCGTCCAGGACGGGCATCTTCACATCCAGGATCACCAGATCCGGGCGCAGCTCCAGGGCGAGCTTGACCGCGGTCTCCCCATCGCCCGCCTCCCCGACGACGGCATAGCCGTCCTCTTCCAGCATCTCCTTGAGATCGAGGCGGATCAGGGCCTCGTCCTCCGCGATCACTACTCGCCGCTGCGTACTCACGACCAGAAGGGTACCGACGTCCGGTACGCTAGTACCACGCTGACGGGCGCTAGCCGATCGACTTCGACCGGTCAGAGGTCTCTGTCAAACCGGGACAAGTTCATAGTTTAGCCGGAATGGCGGAATAGGCATACGCGAACGCCTCAAAAGCGTTTGTCCGCGAGGGCATGTGGGTTCGAGTCCCACTTCCGGCACCCCTGATCGATCGGCGCGCTCGCGCCCTCCCCCGCCCTTTGCCCAAGGCTGAATGCCGCGTTCTCCGGCACGTGCGAACGGCGGGCACGCCCCGCCGTCCGCGCCCGGCGCCGGGCTAGCTCGGGTGGGAGACCGCCGAGCCGATGGTGTGCACGCGCAGGGCGTTGGTGGAGCCGTGCGTGCCGGGAGGGGAGCCCGCGACGATCACGACCTTGTCGCCCTTCTCGCAGCGGCCCAGGCTGAGCAGCGACGACTCGACCTGCCTGACCATGTCGTCGGTGTGGTGCACGAACGGCACGTGGAAGGTCTCCACGCCCCAGGTCAGGGAGAGCTGGCCGCGTACCTGCGTGGCCGAGGTGAAGGCCACCAGCGGAATGGGCGAGCGATAGCGGGCCAGCCGGCGGGCGGTCTCGCCGGACATCGTGAAGGCCACCAGGACCTTGGCCCCGACGATGGCCCCGACCTCGGCCGCGGCCCGCGCGATGGCGCCACCGGTGGTCTCCGGCATGCGGTCCAGCGTGTGGGTGGCGTACAGGACGGCGCGCTCGGCCGCGCAGGCGATGCGGTCCATCGTCTGGACGGCCTCGATCGGGTAGGTGCCGACCGACGTCTCGCCGGAGAGCATGACCGCGTCGGCGCCGTCCATCACCGCGTTGGCGACGTCGGACGCCTCGGCGCGGGTGGGCCGCGGGGAGTGCATCATCGAGTCGAGCATCTGGGTGGCCACGATGACCGGCCTGGCCTTCTCCCGGCACAGCTCGATGGCCCGCTTCTGCACGATCGGCACGTCTTCCAGCGGCAGCTCCACGCCGAGGTCGCCCCGGGCGACCATGATGCCGTCGAACGCCTCGACGACCTCCGGCAGCCGCTCCACCGCCTGCGGCTTCTCGATCTTGGCGAGCAGCGGGAGGCGGACCGCCTCCTGCTCCATGATGTTGCGGACGACGTCGGCGTCGGAGGGGCGCCTGACGAAGGACAGGGCGATCATGTCGAAGCCGGTGCGCAGCGCCCAGCGCAGGTCGGCCTCGTCCTTGTCGGTGAGGGCGGGCGCGCTGACGTTGACGCCCGGCAGGTTGAGGCCCTTGTTGTCGGAGATCATGCCGCCGACGACCACGCGGGTGGTGACGCGCGGGCCGTCGACCCTGGTCACCTCCAGCACCACGCGGCCGTCGTCGACCAGGACGGTGTCACCGGCCTTGACGTCGTTGGGCAGCCCGGCGTAGGTGGTGGAGACCTGCTCGCGGTCGCCGGGGACCTTCTCGGTGGTGATCGCGAACACGTCACCGAAGCCGAGGCGGACGGGACCTTCCTCGAAGGTGCCGACGCGGATCTTCGGACCCTGCAGGTCGGCCAGCAGGCCGACGCCCCGGCCGAGGTCGGCGGCCGCCTCGCGCACCCTGTCGTAGATCTCCTTGTGCAGCTCATGGGTGCCGTGGCTGAGGTTGAACCGCGCTACGTCCATCCCGGAGGCGACGAGCTCACGGATGCGCTCGGGGGAGGAGGTTGCGGGGCCGAGGGTACAGACGATCTTTGCGCGACGAGTCACACGACTACTTTATTGGTACAGACCACTTGCTGATGACATCCACGTTGACCGGGCGGGAGAACCTGGTGAAGGTCACGCCGACGTCAGGCCCTCTGAGCTGGCCCGTTCCACCGGCCTCCGGCGCCCGCCCCGCCACTTGGACAGAGTTCCGTACCCGATCCAGGAGACCAGCACGAGGGCGGCGACGATCCAGCGCACCAGCGTGGTGTACTCCTCCGGGTAGATGATCCCCTCGATGTAGTGGTCGATGAACCCGTTCGGGCCGAGCCCGGCGAGCCCGGCGTTGGTCCTGCCCCAGTTCTCCAGGGCGGTCAGCGGGCACTCCACGCCCGTGGTGATGGAGATCAGTCCCCAGGCCGCGACCGCGGCGTGCGCCCACATGCTCCGCGGCAGCCACCAGGCCAGGAACCCGCCGAGCGCCATGTACGCGAGGAAGAGGAAGTGGACGACCATCGCGCCGTCTCCGACCAGCCGATATCCCATGTATCCGACGTTAGGCGGGCGGCCGGGGACCGGCAATCCGCGTCCCTACTCAACCGCCCCGAGCCGGGTACTCAGGGGCGGATGGTGGCGGCCTTGGCGGCGTCGACCAGCCCGTGGCCGTAGAAGCCGTTGCGCGAGCGGTCGCCCTCACAGGTGTGGGTGCCGTCCACGTACCGCTGGCCGCGCGGCATCGGGCAGGCGATCGGCGTGGCGGTCTCGTACAGCAGGGCCTTGACCTTGCCGGGGTCCATGCCGAACGCGCCGCCCGCCGCCTTGCCGCCCTCGGTCCCCTTGGCCCCGTTCGCGCTCCCGCCGAACCGGCTGATCAGGATGGCGGCCACGCCGGTGGCGTGCGGGGCGGCCATCGAGGTGCCCTGGAGGTACTGGTAGTAGGCGCAGGTGGCGCCGCGGCAGTCGCGTACGACCGCGGGGCTCTTGGGGGCGCCGTCCGGGCCGATCAGGCCGCGCTCGCGTAGCGCCCGCTCGGGCGCGGCGGCCAGGATGGTCTTGGTGACGTCGCCGCTCCCCGTGTCGCCGCCGGGCGCGGTGAGGTCGGTCTGCTCGATGCCGTAGTCGGAGTAGGCGGCCTTGGCCTTGTCCGGGCCGACCGCGGAGACCGAGATGACGCCCTTGGACTCGGCCGGGACGTTCAGGCAGGTGTTGTCGATCCGCCGGGTGCGCTCGGCCCCTGAAGGGTGGTCGGGGCTGGTGGTGTCCACCTTGGGGCGGCCGAGGTCGGTGGCGCCGTTGCCGATGGCGCTGATCAGCGTGACGCCCTTGCCGCGGGCGTAGTCCAGGGCGCGCTGCATGCCGGTGATGATGCCGCGCTGCTCCAGCTGCTCGGCCTTGGAGTCGGCGGGGTTGTCGGTGCAGTTGAACAGCCAGGGGTCGATGTAGTAGCTCATGTTGACCACGTCGATGCCGGCGTCGGCGGCGTAGGTCAGGGCGTCCAGGCTGGGCTTGAGGAAGAACAGCCCGGAGTCCTGGCCGGCGCGGATGTTGACCACGGTCACGTTGGGCGCGACGCCCGCGACGCCGAGGCCGTTGATGGGCGAGGCGATGGTACTGGCGACGTGGGTGCCGTGGCCGTCGTCGTCCACGTCCACGGGGTCCTTGCAGCCGGCGTGCTCGCAGGGGCCGTCCAGCTCCTGGCCCTTGGGGTCCTTGGGCTGGTCGGTGACGAAGTTGCGGCTGAGCCCGCGGTCGAAGTTGGGCGCGATGTCGGGGTGCGAGCCGTCCACGCCGGTGTCGATCACCCCGACCAGGACCCGCTTGTCGCCGGGCGCGGCGGCGTAGGACTTGGCGGCGGTCGCGCCGATCATCTTCATGTCCCACTGCCGGTCGGCGAGCGGTTCCGCGCCGGCGGCGAGGGCGGTGCCGAGGTCGGCGTGACCGGCGAGGTCCTTGTCGACGCGGGGTACGGCGAGCGTGCCCGCCGCCCGGGTGGCCGTCCCGATCCGCCGGTTGGCGGATACGCCGACGATGGCGTCACTGTGCGCCAGGTTCCGGACGAACGCGGTCCCCGGACCGTCGGCGACGAGGTACCCGAGCCGTGGATCGGCCTCACCCGGCCGGAGCGTGCCCCCCGCCTCCCGCACGGCCCGCTCGGCCGCCGCCCGCCCGCCTTCGGCATAGAAGACCAGGTGAGCCCGGCGCGCCTGGGCCCCCTCCTGCGTACCTGCGGGCACCGCCCCGGCCCCGGCGATGGCCGGCGCCATCGCACATGTCACGGCGAGCGCGGCCACAGCGCGGGCCAGGCGATCGTTCCCCCGTCTCATCAACCCTCCCGCTGTGCCGGCTCTCCCCCAGCATTCTGTCCAGGGATCCAACCCTAGACTCTGCTACTTCACCCTCCTGGCATCTTTTGACTGACTTTTCGCGATTTGTACGGCACCAACGGACGGGCCCCGCCGTACCCACGAACCAAAAGGGATCAGAAAGATCATGCACGCCGCCCCCACGCAGGGGCCGGACGTGCGTAATCACCGGTGTGTCGGGATGTCGGAGGTATCACGCCGCCCGGCACCGTACGCCCGGTACGGCCCCCGTCAGACCGGCGGATCCGGCTTTCGGCGGGCTCGCGAAGGGCAACGCCGTACGCCTGACGCGTCCACGTCGAATCAACAGACCAGCCGTCGGCGAGATCACGACAGGCGACACCTGCGCCCCGTTCGCCCCCTTGAACCGGCGGACCAGCCGCCCGGGGGACCTCAACGGGCAGCGCCATCCGCCCGGCACGGCCCCGTCAGATCAACGGACCGACGGGACCGCGGCGGGCCGTGACGTACGCCCATGCGGCCCCCTCGGACCGGCGGACCGGCGGACGAGGGGGCCCTGAGTGCCTGGTACTGGTATGGGGCCCGGTCAGACCAGGGGGCGGGCTGTCGGGGGGATCGGGGTGGGGAGGGCGGTGCGGCCGGTGAGGTAGTGGTCGGTGGCGGCGGCGGCGGAGCGGCCCTCGGCGATGGCCCAGACGATGAGGGACTGGCCGCGGCCCATGTCGCCCGCCACGAAGACGCCGTCCAGCGGCGACATGTAGGAGGCGTCGCGGGCCACGTTGCCGCGGGCGTCGAAGAAGGACTCGGCGTCGCCGGACTGTCCGGCGAGGTCGGCGAGCAGGCCGCCGTGTTCCGGGCCCACGAAGCCCATCGCCAGCGTGACCAGCTCGGCCGGGATCTCCCGCTCGGTGCCGGGGATCGGCCGGAACCCGCTGCCCGGGCCCTCCACCTCGACCAGGCGCAGCGCCCTGACCCGTCCTTCGGCGTCGCCGGCGAACTCGGTCGTGGACACCGCGTACACCCGGTCGCCGCCCTGGCCGGCCAGTTCCTCGTGGGCGCTCTCCATCTTGAACAGCGTCGGGAAGGTCGGCCACGGCTGAGCGCCCGGCCGCGACTCCGGCGGACGCGGCATGATCTCAAGCTGGGTGATCGAGGCCGCGCCCTGGCGCAGGGCCGTGCCGATGCAGTCGGCGCCGGTGTCGCCACCGCCGATCACCACCACGTGCTTGCCCTCCGCCGAGATCGGCGGGGCCGCGTAGTCGCCCTCCTGCACCCGGTTGGCGAGCGGAAGGTACTCCATCGCCTGGTGGATGCCCGCGAGTTCGCGGCCGGGCACCGGCAGGTCGCGCCAGGCGGTCGCGCCGCCCGCGAGCACCACCGCGTCGAACCGCTCGCGCAGTTCGGCGGCGGTGATGTCCACGCCGACGTTGACGCCGGTGCGGAACTCGGTGCCCTCGGCCCGCATCTGGGCGATCCGCCGTTCGATGTGCCGCTTTTCCATCTTGAACTCGGGGATGCCGTACCGCAGCAGCCCGCCGATCCGGTCGGCCCGCTCGAACACCACGACGTCGTGGCCCGCGCGGGTGAGCTGCTGGGCGGCGGCGAGCCCGGCGGGGCCGGAACCGACCACCGCGACCCGCTTGCCGGTCCTGGTCTGCGGCGGCTGCGGGACGACCCAGCCCTCGGCGAACGCCCGGTCGATGATCTCCACCTCGACCCGCTTGATCGCGACCGGGTCGGAGTTGATCCCCAGCACGCACGCCGCCTCGCACGGGGCGGGGCACAGCCTCCCGGTGAACTCCGGGAAGTTGTTGGTGGCGTGCAGCCGTTCGATCGCGTCGCGCCAGTCGTCGCGGTAGACGAGGTCGTTCCACTCCGGGATCAGGTTGCCCAGCGGGCAGCCGTTGTGGCAGAACGGGATGCCGCAGTCCATGCACCGCGCGGCCTGCCTGGCCAGCGCGGACCGCGGGAAGTCGGTGTAGACCTCCCGCCAGTCGCGGATGCGCACGTCCACGGGCCGGCGCGCCGGCAGCTCGCGCGGGTGCGTGAGGAACCCCTTGGGGTCGGCCATCGTCGAACCTCCCTTATCCGTGCGCGGCGGCCATGACCGCCTCGTCGATGTCGCGCCCTTCGGCCTCGGCGGCGGCCCGCGCGGCGAGCACCCGCTTGTAGTCCCGGGGCATGATCTTGCCGAACCGGCTCGCCGCCGCCTCCCAGCCGGCGAGCAGCTCCTTGGCGACCGTGGAGCCGGTCTCGGCCAGGTGCCGCTCGACGATCTCGCGCAGGAACTCGGCGTCGGCCTCGTCCAGCGACTCGATCTCGACCATCTCGCGGTTGACCCGCGCGGTCTCAAGGTCGAGCACGTACGCGATGCCGCCCGACATCCCGGCCGCGAGGTTGCGCCCGGTGGGCCCGAGGATGACGGCCCGGCCGCCGGTCATGTACTCACAACCGTGGTCGCCGACGCCCTCCACCACCGCGGTGGCGCCGGAGTTGCGGACGCAGAACCGCTCGCCGACGATCCCGCGGACGAACACCTCGCCGGAGGTGGCCCCGTACAGGCCGACGTTCCCGGCGATGACCTGGGTCTCGGCGGCGAACTGCGCGTCCGGGTGCGGCCGGACGACGAGCCGGCCACCGGACAGGCCCTTGCCCAGGTAGTCGTTGGCGTCGCCGGTCAGGCGCAGGGTGATCCCCCTGGGCACGAACGCCCCGAAGGAGTTGCCCGCGCTGCCGGTGAACGACACGTCGATGGTGTCGTCGGGCAGGCCGGACCCGCCGTACCGCTTGGTGACCTCGTGGCCGAGCATGGTGCCGACCGTGCGGTTGACGTTGCGGATCGGCAGTTGCAGGGTGACCGGTTCACCCAGGTTAAGCGCGCCCTCGGCGAGCTGGATGAGCGTGTTGTCCAGTGCCCGGTCCAGGCCGTGGTCCTGGAACTCGGTACGGCGCAGCGACGCGCTCGCCGGCAGCTCCGGCCGGTACAGGATCGGCGACAGGTCCAGCCCGGACGCCTTCCAGTGGTCCACCGCCGCCCGGGTGTCCAGCAGCTCGCTGTGCCCGATGGCCTCCTCCAGCGACCGGAACCCCAGCTCGGCCAGCAGCTCGCGGACCTCCTCGGCGATGAACTCGAAGAAGTTGACCACGAACTCCGGCTTGCCGGAGAACCGCTTGCGCAGTTCGGGGTTCTGGGTGGCCACGCCGACCGGGCAGGTGTCCAGGTGGCAGACGCGCATCATCACGCAGCCCGAGACCACCAGCGGCGCGGTGGCGAAGCCGTACTCCTCGGCGCCCAGCAGCGCCGCCACCACGACGTCGCGGCCGGTCTTGAGCTGGCCGTCCACCTGCACCACGATCCGGTCGCGCAGGCCGTTGAGCAGCAGGGTCTGCTGGGTCTCGGCCAGGCCCAGCTCCCACGGCGCGCCCGCGTGCTTGATGCTGGTCTGCGGCGAGGCGCCGGTGCCGCCGTCGTGCCCGGAGATGAGCACCACATCGGCGTGCGCCTTGGACACCCCCGCCGCGACCGTGCCGACCCCGACCTCGGCCACCAGCTTCACATGGACGCGGGAGGCCGGGTTGGCGTTCTTCAGGTCGTGGATGAGCTGGGCGAGGTCCTCGATGGAGTAGATGTCGTGGTGCGGCGGCGGCGAGATCAGGCCGACGCCGGGCGTGGAGTGGCGGGTGCGGGCGATCCACGGGTAGACCTTGTGGCCGGGGAGCTGGCCGCCCTCGCCGGGCTTGGCGCCCTGGGCCATCTTGATCTGCAGGTCGGTCGCGTTGACCAGGTACTCGCTGGTCACGCCGAACCGGCCGCTGGCCACCTGCTTGATCGCGCTGCGCCGTTCGGCGTCGTAGAGCCGTTCGGGGTCCTCGCCGCCCTCGCCGGTGTTGGACTTGCCGCCCAGCCGGTTCATCGCGATGGCCAGCGTCTCGTGGGCCTCCCTGGAGATCGACCCGTAGGACATGGCTCCGGTGGAGAACCGCTTGACGATCTCGGAGGCCGGCTCGACCTCCTCGATCGGCACCGGGGTGCGCCCGCGCAGCTTGAACATGCCGCGCAGGGTCATCAGCCGCTCGGACTGGGAGTCCACCAGGCCGGTGTACTCCTTGAATATCTCGTAGCGGCGGGTGCGGGTGGCGTGCTGGAGCTTGAAGACGGTGTCGGGGTTGAACAGGTGCGGCTCGCCCTCGCGCCGCCACTGGTACTCCCCGCCGACCGCGAGGCGGCGGTGCGCGTTCTCCACCCGGGGGTATGCGTGCGCGTGCCGTTCGGCGACCTCGCGGGCGAGTACGTCGAAGCCGACGCCGCCCAGGCGGGAGGTGGTCCCGGCGAAGCAGGCGTCGACGACCTCCTGGCCCAGGCCGAGCGCCTCGAAGATCTGCGCGCCGGTGTAGGAGGCGACGGTGGAGACCCCCATCTTGGACATGACCTTCAGCACGCCCTTGCCGTACGCCTTGATCAGGTTGCGCACGGCCTTGCGCGGGTCGAGGTCGAGCACGCCGGTGGCGATCATGTCCTCGACGGTCTCGATGGCCAGGTAGGGGTTGACCGCCGAGGCGCCGTAGCCGATCAGCAGCGCCATGTGGTGGCACTCCCTGGCCTCGGCGGTCTCGATCACCAGGCCGGCCCGGGTGCGGCTCTTCTCCCTGATCAGGTGGTGATGTACCGCTCCAGTGAGCATCAGTGCCGGGATCGGCGCCATGGTGGCGGAGGAGCCGCGGTCGGACAGCACGATGATCCGCGCGCCGCCCGCGATGGCCCGCGACACCTCGGCGCGGATCTCCTCAAGCCGGGCGAGCAGCGCCTCGCCGCCGCCCGCCACCTCGTACAGGCCGGATACTACGTGCGGCTGGAAGCCGGGCAGCGCGCCCTCGTCGTTGATGTGGATGATCTTCGCGAGCTCGTCGTTGTCGATCACCGGGTACGGCAGCACCAGCCGCCGGCAGGAGGCGGGACCGGGCTCCAGCAGGTTGCCCTCGGGCCCGATGGTGGACTGCAGCGAGGTGACCAGTTCCTCGCGGATGGCGTCCAGCGGCGGGTTGGTGACCTGCGCGAAGAGCTGGCTGAAGTAGTCGAACAGCAGCCTGGGCCGCTCGCTCAGCACCGCCACCGGCGTGTCGGTGCCCATCGACCCCAGCGGCTCGCCGCCGGTCCTGGCCATCGGGGCCAGGATGACCCGCAGTTCCTCCTCGGTGTACCCGAACGTCTGCTGCCGCTTGACCAGCGCCTCGTGGGTGGGGATCTGCCGCTCGCGGGCGGGCAGCTCCTCGAACCGGACCAGCCCGGCGTGCAGCCACTCCCCGTACGGCAGGGCGGCGGCCAGCTCCGCCTTGATCTCGTCGTCCTCGATGATCTTGCCACGGGCGGTGTCGATCAGGAACATCCGGCCCGGCTGCAGGCGGCCCTTGCGGACCACGTCCTCGGCCGGGATGTCCAGTACGCCCGCCTCGGAGGCGAGCACGACCAGGCCGTCCGCGGTGACCCAGAACCGGCCCGGACGCAGGCCGTTGCGGTCCAGTACGGCGCCGACCAGGGTGCCGTCGGAGAAGGTGATCGACGCGGGGCCGTCCCACGCCTCCATCAGCGTGGAGTGGAACTCATAGAACGCCCGCCGCGCGGGGTCCATCTCGGTGTGGTTCTCCCACGCCTCGGGGATCATCATCAGCACCGCGTGCGGCAGGCTGCGCCCGCCCAGGTGCAGCAGTTCCAGGCACTCGTCGAAGGAGGCGGTGTCGGAGGCGTCGGGGTCGCAGATCGGGAAGAGCTGCGCCATGTCGCCGGGGATCAGGCCGGTGGCGAGCATCGCCTCACGGGCCCGCATCCAGTTGCGGTTGCCCTTGACGGTGTTGATCTCGCCGTTGTGCGCGACGTACCGGTAGGGGTGCGCCAGCGGCCAGGAGGGGAAGGTGTTGGTGGAGAAGCGCGAGTGGACCAGCGCGATGGCCGACTCGAAGCGCTCGTCGGAGAGGTCGGGGAAGAAGGGTTCGAGCTGCGGGGTCGTCAGCATGCCCTTGTAGACGATGGTCCGCGAGCCGAGCGAGGGGAAGTAGACGTCCACCTCGTGCTCGGCGCGCTTGCGCAGGCGGAAGACCAGGCGGTCCAGGTCGAGCCCGCGCTCACCGCCGGGGGAGGCGACGAAGAGCTGCCGGAAGAACGGCATGACCGCGCGGGCGGAGGGTCCGGCGTTGGTCACATCGACGGGCAGGTCGCGCCAGCCGAGTACGGTGAGCCCTTCCTCGGCGGCGATCTCCTCGATCATCTGCACGGCGATCGCCCTGGCCTCCCCGTCGGAGGGCAGGAAGGCGGTGCCGGCCGCGTAGGCCCCGGCCGCGGGCAGCGGGAAGCCGGTGACCACGCGCAGGAAGGTGTCGGGTATCTGGGTGAGTATGCCGGCGCCGTCACCGGTGTCCGGCTCGCTCCCCTTGGCCCCCCGGTGATCGAGATTGCAGAGCGCGGTCAGCGCCTTGGCGACGATGTCGTGGCTGCGCCGGCCTGCCACGTCGGCGACCATGGCGACACCACAGGAGTCGTGCTCGGTGGCGGGGTGGTACAGGCCCTGGGGCTCGGGGAACCCGAGGCGGGCAGCAGGCATTGAATCCCTCCCGTCGTCTTCGTCTGCTGGTTGCTACAGGCGAGGGACGACGTTGGCCCTGCTGCGGTGTGGGTAGAGGTTACCGTACCCTGCCGGAATAGTGCCCATCAGGTCGGCATCACGAACATCCGGCGCAATGTCCGTCAAGGGCCGCGGGCGGCATCGTCGCCGCCGCGGCGGCCGTCAAGGCGGCGCTAAGTCGCCCGCACCACGCGGGCGGTCGCCGCCTGGCCGAGGGTGTCCAGCGCGACCAGGTGCCGGGTGAGGTCCACCTCCGGGCCGCCGATCAGCGGCGCGGCCCAGCTCACCGCGACGAAGTGGCCGAGGGCCCGCGCGTGGGCGCGGCTGCGCGCCGCGTCGAAGTCGTCCGGCACTCCGGGCGCGAGCCGCGCGAACCCGCCGGTACGTCCGGCGAGCGCGTCCACCAGGCGGTCGGCCGCTGCGGCGTCGGCCAGGTTGAAGATCACGAACTGTCCGGCCACCCGGCCGTCCGGCGTCCGGTACCCCGCCCGCAGCGCCTGCGTGCATCCGGCGACCGCCCCGGTCACCGTGTCCCCCCACACCGCCTCGGCGCACTCGCCGGGCGAGCCGGTCTCCCCCCGGTTCAGCACCACCTTACCCGAGCGCACCTGCCCCGCCGCGAACACCTCCGCCACGGTCAGCGGGGCCGGATCCTGGGTCCGCGCGGCGATCGGCGCGTACACCGCCGACGTCCGGTCGCCGCGCACCACGGCGGCGCGCGGCGGGTCATCTACCAGGAACCAGGCCAGCAGGCCCGCGACGACGGCGAGCAGGCAGACGGCGGACACGGCGATCACGATGGTGCGGCGGGACATGGCTCCTACTGCGTCGGCGTGCCCGAGGCGGCCACGATCCTGCGGTACACCGACTTCTCCACGCCGCGCACGGCCAGCGAGAGCGTGACGAAGTCGTCGGACGCGGCGGGCTCGGCCCCGTCGCCGCGGCCGATCCACACCAGCCCGGCGTAGTGGCCCATCGCGTGGCCGCTGGCCTCGGTGTGCCCGTCGCGCGGCATCGCGGCCCGCTCGGCGGGCAGCGCGGCGGCCCAGCCGCCCCTGTGCAGGGTCTCAAGGTCGTTGACCAGGGTGTTGGCGGCCTCGGTGTCACGCAGGTTGAACAGCGTGTACTGGGCGACATAGCGGTTGTCGGCGCTCGCGTACAGGCCGCGCAGCGCCTGGTTGCACTCGCCCGCGGCGAGCCGTTCGGTGAGCGGGGCGCCCCACGCGGCGGCGGCGCAGTCGCCGTCCAGCTTGGTCGCCACCAGCTTCAGGCTGATCTTCCCGGCCTTGAGGGTCTTCTGGCCGAAGACCTCCTTGACGGTGAGGGCCCGGGCGTCGGCGGTGCGCGCCGCGATCGGGGCGAACACCGGCGTCGAGGCCCAGCCGTGGTAGGCGTCCGGTCTGGCCTGCACCGGACTGGTGGCCGATTCGGTTTCCCCGGCGCTCACCCCGCCGCCGAGACCGGTGATGGCGTACGTGAGCGCGACCGCGGCGATGATCACTCCCGCGGTCACCGCGATGATCGTCAGGATGCGCTGCTGGCGGTGGTCCAGCCCCCACCGGGCCAGCGCGTTCTCCTCCAGGGGCGGCGGGGGCGGGGTACGGCGCGGCGCCGGCGGCGGAGTGCGGCGCGGCGGTGCGGTACGACGACGCCTGCGCGCGGGCGCCCTGCTCATTCGCCGGGCACCGGCAGGCCACCGGTGCCGGCGCGGCCCCGCCGGTGGGTCCCGGCCGGGCCGCGCGAACCGCCCACGATCATCTGGTGCCGGCCTCCGGCTCCGTGCCGACCTGTACCGAGCCGTCGGAGTCGCCGGCCTCCGCCTTGACCCGGGCGGCGGCCTCCGCCTCCTCCGCGTCGGCCTGGTCGGTGGCGTGCACCGGGTCGGGCGAGCCGTCGCGCCCGGCGGCGGCGCCGCCCGCGGCGCCCGTGCCGCTCTCCTCGGCGTCGGCCTGGTCGCCCGGATGCGCCGGATCCTCATCACCGGCCCTGAGAGCGGCCGTGGTGGCAGCGGCGGGCTCGTCGTCGGCCTGGTCGCCCGGGTGCGCCGGGTCGTCATCGCCGGTCTGGGTCGTCTCAGGGGTCTCGGCCGTCTCGTCCGGCGGCTCGCCCAGCGACTCCTCGCCGGTCTTGTTCCTGGTCAGCCAGAAGAAGGCGAGCGCGGCCAGGAAGAGCACGATCGAGGTCCACTGGTTCAGCCGCAGGCCGAGGATCTGGTGGGCCTCATCGACCCGCAGCCCCTCGATCCAGAAGCGGCCGAAGGTGTATCCGGCGACGTACAACGCGAACAGCCGCCCGTGCCGCAGCGCGAAGCGCCTGCCCACCCAGATCAGCACGAACGCCAGCGCGAGGTTCCACAGCGACTCGTACAGGAAGGTGGGGTGGTAGGTGTCCGCGCCGACGACCGTGCCGTCGCGGCCCGGGTCGATCTCCAGCCCCCACGGGAGATCGGTGGGCTTGCCGAATAGCTCCTGGTTGAAGTAGTTGCCCCAGCGGCCGATGGCCTGGCCGACGGCGATGCACGGGGCCAGGGTGTCGGCGATCGCGCTGAGCGCGATGCCGCGGCGGCGGCACGCGATCCAGACCCCGACACCGCCGAGCGCGATGGCCCCCCAGATCCCCAGACCGCCGTTCCAGATGAAGAGCGCCTCGATCGGCCGGTCGGGGAAGTAGAGCTGGTAGTCGGTGATGACGTGGTAGAGCCGCCCGCCGACGAGGCCGAAGGGGACGGCCCAGACGGCGAGGTCGACGATGGTGCCCGGGGTGCCGCCGCGGGCGCGCCAGCGGCGCTCGCCCATCCAGACGGCGACGATGATGCCGAGCAGGATGCAGAGCGCGTACGCCCGCAGCGGGATGGGTCCGAGGTACCAGGTGCCCTCGGACGGGCTGGGAATCGAGGCGAGGGGCATGTCAGGTGAGATTAGCGTGTCGGGGGTCTACTTGGCGGCGGCATTGAGAACGGCTTGACGAAGATCCGCCGGCTTGAACGCCGTGTCGTTGAGCTCGGTGCCCGCCAGCAGGACGGTCGGCGTGCCGCGCTTGATGACGCCGGAGCCGAGCACCTGCTTGCTGTAGTCCTGGTGGGCCTTGGCCTGCTCCTGGGAGGTGACGCACTTCTCGAAGGCCGGGTCCTCGATGCCGGCGTCCTTGCCCCAGCCGACCAGGTCGGGAAGCTCGAAGCCCTTGACGGTCTCGCTGGGCTGCTCCTCGAACAGCTTGTCGTGGAAGGCCAGCCACTGCCCGGCGGGGGCGCAGCGCGCCGCCGCGCCCGCGCGGACCGAGTTGGACTTGGTCGGCTCCATCCCGAAGATCGTGATCGGGTGGTAGACGACCTTGACCTTGCCCTCGGCCGCGAGGTTCTTCACCGTCGCGCCGCTGGTCTCCTCCAGCGCCTGGCAGGCGGGGCACTGGAAGTCCTCGTAGATGTCGAGCACCGGGCTCTCGACGCCCGGCTTGGCCATCACCACCGTGCCGTCGGCCTGCTTGGTGATCGGCGCGGTCGCCGTGGTGGCGGTCTCTGACCGGCTGCTGGACGCGGCGTACCACATGCCCGCGCCCACGGCGAGCACCGCGGCGGCCGCCGCGGCCACGATGGTGGTGACGCGCTTGCGCTGCTCGCGCTTGCGGTCGGCCTCGCGCTGGGCCTTGATGCGCTCGCGCGCTCCGGCGTCACCAGAGGTCTTGCGACCCATCAGCCGTTCTCCTTTGTGCCGGGAGCCTCGTCGGCGTCCCATTCGTCGTCGTGGCGGTCGTACTGCTCGCGATCTGGCGCCAGCCCGAGGGCGGAGTCGAGCGCGAAACGCCCGGGCGGGCGGATCGTGATCCAGGCGGCGAGCAGCGCGATGCCGAAGTCCCTGACGATCTCCAAGAGGTATTCGGGATCCTCCCCCGCCGCCAGCTCGCCGCCGCCGCCGAAGCAGCCGCAGTCGATCCGCAGCCCACGGGCCCACGCGGAGGCGATGCCGATGACGAAGGCCAGCATGAGCAACGCGGAGATCGCGCCCGCGATCCTCGTGAGCAGGCCGACAACCAGCAACACCCCTACGACTATCTCCAGGATAGGCAGGCCGTAGCCCACCACGGTCGCCACGGCGCCGGGCAGCAGCTCGTACGCCTCGACGGCCCGGACCGACAGCGCGGGGTTGCCTATCTTGAGCCATCCGGCCACGATCAGCACGCCCGCGACCACCAGCCGGGCCACGGTCGTCACCCAGGGTAGCGCCTTCGCGACAGTGCGCGACCGGATCGACGCGGGCGGTTCTGATGTCACGAGCACCATGGTCTCCTAAAGGGGAGGTGGTCCTTGCATCGGGCGGACTGAAAGCGCACAGTACCCGCATAGATGAGATCACGGGGCGCATAAGAGTGGGGTAAGACCTGCGAGTCCTGCCGCTGTGACCGGCAAAGACCCGCAAGTCAGGTGTATCAGACGACCTCCGGAGAGCCGCCGCGGAGGGCGGCCCCCGTCAGTGTCCGCTGCGCCGTACGCCCGCCGCCAGCTCGGCGGCCAGCTCGCCCACCGCGCGCAGACCCGCCGCCTCGTCGGGCGCGTCGAGCAGGCGGCGGCAGAAGGCCGAGCCGACGATGACCCCGTCGGCGTAGCCGGCCACCTCGGCGGCCTGCGCGCCCGTGCCGACGCCCAGGCCCACGCAGACCGGCAGCTCGGTGTGCGAGCGGGTGCGCTTGACCAGGCTCTCGGCGGCCGATCCCACGCTCTCCCTGGCGCCCGTGACGCCCATCAGGGAGGCCGCGTAGACGAACCCGGAGCAGCACTCGGTCACCGCCGCGATGCGCTCCTCGGTGGAACTCGGCGCGACCAGGAACACCGTGTCGATGCCCGCCTTGGCCGACGCCTCACGCCACTCCTGCGACTCCTCGGGGGTGAGGTCGGGGGTGATGGTGCCCGCCCCGCCCGCGTCGGCGAGGTCGCGGGCGAAGCGCTCGGCGCCGTAGCGGTCGATCGGGTTCCAGTAGGTCATCACCAGGGTGGCGGCGCCGGTGGCGGCCACGCCCTCCACGGTGCGCAGCACGTCGGCGATGCGGGTGCGGTTGGTCAGCGAGCGGTGCACCGCGTCCTGGATGGTCGGGCCGTCCATCAGCGGGTCGGAGTACGGGAGGCCGATCTCGATCACGTCGCAGCCCGACTCGACCATGGCCGAGGCCGCGGCGACGCCGCCCTCCTTGGTGGGGAACCCGGCCGGGAGGTAGCCGATCAGGGCCGCCCTGCCCTCCGCGCGGGTCTTCCCGAACACCGAGGCCAGGGTCGTCGTGGATTGCGTCATCGAATGGCGTCCGTTCTCACCGGGCCGGGCCTGCGGCGGCCCCGCCCCTTTCAAGGTCGGGTGTCACAGGTTGAAGTAGCTCATCGCGG
The DNA here is from genome assembly GCF_003315795.1 of Spongiactinospora rosea. GTDB lineage: Bacteria > Actinomycetota > Actinomycetes > Streptosporangiales > Streptosporangiaceae > Spongiactinospora > Spongiactinospora rosea. Next base: position 607,984 of record NZ_QMEY01000003.1, on the reverse strand, counting down.
TGCCCATGTCCTTGTCCCCGCGCCCGGACAGGTTGACCAGGATGATCGCCTCGGGGCCCAGCTCCGGGCCGAGCTTGAGCGCCCCGGCCAGGGCGTGCGAGGACTCGATGGCCGGGATGATGCCCTCGGTCTTGGCCAGCAGGGCGAACGCGGCCATGGCCTCGTCGTCGGTGATGCCCGCGTAGGTCGCCCGGCCGGTGTCCTTCAGCCAGGCGTGCTCGGGACCGACGCCGGGGTAGTCGAGGCCGGCGGAGATCGAGTGGGACTCGATGGTCTGGCCCTCGTCGTCTTGCAGGACGTAGGTGCGCGAACCGTGCAGCACGCCGACCGTGCCCGCGGAGAGGGTGGCGGCGTGCTCGCCGCTGTCCACGCCGTGCCCGGCGGCCTCGTAGCCGTACAGCTTGACGTCGCGGTCGGCGATGAAGGGGTGGAAGATCCCGATCGCGTTGGAGCCGCCGCCGATCGCGGCGGCGACCGCGTCGGGCAGCCGGCCGTAGCGCTCCAGCACCTGGCGGCGGGCCTCGACCCCGATGATGCGGGCGAAGTCGCGGACGATCTCGGGGAACGGATGCGGCCCCGCGACCGTGCCGAACAGGTAGTGGGTGTGGTCGACGTTGGTCACCCAGTCGCGGAACGCCTCATTGATGGCGTCCTTCAGGGTCTTGCTGCCGTTGTGGACCGGGACCACGGTCGCGCCGAGGAGCTTCATCCTCGCGACGTTGAGCGCCTGGCGCTCGCAGTCGACCGCGCCCATGTAGATCACGCACTCCAGGCCGAGCAGCGCCGCGGCGGTCGCGGTGGCCACGCCGTGCTGGCCCGCGCCGGTCTCGGCGACCAGCCGGGTCTTGCCCAGCCGCCTGGTCAGCAGGGCCTGGCCGAGCACGTTGTTGATCTTGTGTGCGCCGGTGTGGTTGAGGTCCTCGCGCTTGAGCACGATCCGCGCGCCGCCCGCGTGCGCGGCGAACCGCGGCACCTCGGTGATCGACGTCGGCCGGCCCGCGTAGTCGCGCAGCAGATGGTCGAACTCGCGCAGGAACTCCGGGTCGGTCTTGGCCTTGGCGTACTCCGCCGCGACCTCGTCGAGCGCCGGGATCAGCGCCTCGGGCACGAAGCGGCCGCCGAAGGACCCGAACTTGCCGTTGCTGTCGGGATCGTCACCGAGCACGGCGTTTCCGGCCAGGTCGGCGGTCGTGAGAACGGATCCCTCTGGTGCGGTCACTGATGCCTCTCAGGTCGGTTGTCGGCCCGCGACGGATCGAGCCGGGTGGCCGGGTGCGCCCCCGCCGTGACGAGGTCCACCACCGCGGCCTTCGGGTCCTTGCCGGTCACCAGGCTCTCGCCGACCAGGACGGCGTCGGCCCCGGCCCTGGCGTAGGCCAGCAGGTCATGCGGGCCGCGGACCCCCGACTCGGCCACCTTGATCATACCGTCGGGGACCTTCGGAGCCAGCGCGGCGAACACGTCGCGGTCGACTTCGAGCGTCTTGAGGTTGCGGGTGTTGATCCCGATGATCCGCGCGCCCGCCTCGACGGCCCGCGTCAGCTCCTCTTCAGTGTGCACCTCGACGAGCGGAGTGAGGCCGATCGACACGGCCCGCTCGATCAGCGACACCAGCGCGTTCTGGTCGAGCGCGGCGACGATCAGCAGGGCCAGGTCGGCGCCGTACGCCCGGGCCTCCCACAACTGGTAGGAGGACACGATGAAGTCCTTGCGCAGGATGGGCACGTCCACGGCGGCGCGGACGGCCGCGAGGTCGTCCAGGCTGCCGGCGAACCGCCGCCGCTCGGTGAGCACGCTGATCACGTGCGCGCCGCCGGCCTCGTAGTCGGCGGCCAGGGCCGCGGGGTCGGCGATGGCGGCCAGCGCGCCCTTGGACGGGCTGGACCGCTTGACCTCAGCGATCACCGAGACCTTGTCGCCGCCGAGCGCCGCGAAGACGTCGCGGGCGGCGGGCGCGCGCTCGGCGCGCTGCTTGAGGTCTTCGAGTGAGACGGCCTTCTGCCGCTCCGCGAGGTCGGCGCGCACACCGTCCAGGATCTCGTCCAGCACTGTCATGCCATCTCCTCGCCTTGGAGCTCGGATTCGCTTGCTCGATGGTATCGGCCTGTGCGCACTCGACCGGCCGCAGGGTGGGGGCGGTCACACCCGGGTCCGGTCACGGCGCCAGATAGGCCGCGAAAGGAAGATTGCGCACTACCCAGTACGCGAGGACGCCCGCGAGCCCGATCCACAGCAGGACCGGGCGTACGCGTACGGCGGGCCACGGCCTGCCGCGCAGCGCGCCCGCGAGCCAGCGCCCCCACCACCAGACCACGAATGGGATCAGGGCGACCACCAGCGGGTTGAGGCCGAAGGCGGTCACCGGATCGCCGTGGGCCAGGGCGTGCACGGCGCGCAGCGTGCCGCAGCCGGGGCAGTACAGGCCGGTGAGCATCAGGAAGGGGCACGGCGGGTAGTGGCCGGGCTCACCGGGATCGACGAGCCCGATGTAGGCGACCGCGGCCAGGGCCGCGGCCCCCGCCCCGGCGGGGACCAGCGCCGCGAGCGGCCGGTCGCCCCGGCCCCTGCCCGCCCCCTGTGCCGCCATCGGCCGCCGGACCTCCGTCATCGCCCCTCACACTACCCGCGGACCTGTGTTCAGGACGTGAGGGAACCGGACTCCGCCATGTTGTCGAACAGGAAGAACCCGTAGCCGAGGATCCCGACGATGAACACGACGTAGACCAGCACGACCGCCACCCCGATGTAGGACATCACCAGGCCCGCGATGGCCATGCCGCGGCCGTCCTCGCCGGTCCGCTCGATCTGCTTGAGCGAGACATGCCCGAGCACGACGCCGATGATGGACAGCAGGCCGCAGCTGAGCAGGCCCACGATGCCCACGATCATGGCGGCGATGGCCATGCCGTTGTTGGTGCGCGGCGGCGGGTAGCCGCCGGGCTGGCCATAACCGTAACCAGGCTGACCGTAGCCGCCGGGATCGCCGTAACCGGGCGGCGGCTGGCCCTGGCCGTAACCTTGGCCGTACCCCTGCCCGCCGGGCTGACCGTGGCCCTGGCCATAGCCGCCCGGCTGGCCGTACCCCGGACCGGGCTGCTGCCCCTGGCCGTACGGGGGCTGGTTCCCGTAGCCGTCAGAGGGCGGCTGGTCCTGGTAGCCGCCATTGCCATGGCCGTAGCTCATCAAGGTCTCCTCGGTGATCGGCGCTTCACTGGCCGTGCGCTCGAATCGGCGACCGCTGGTAAACCGTTCCACACGGGGGAAGACCTCCGCCACGACCGTCAGGGTGACGATCGTGATCTGAAGGCGGCCCATCAGGTCACGCGAGAGTACGCGCGCAAAGCGTAGCGACAACCGGCCGCAGCAATACGCGGAAAGTCCGCTTTGCAGGAAAGTTGTGACCAGAGGGGATCAGGCGGGCTGCTTGCCGAGTCCCATCATCTGCATGACCTTGCCCACGATCCCTCCGGCCACCACCACGCCGAGGCCGCTGAAGAAGATCGTCGGAGAGTCCCAGATGAGCGCCAGGCCGCTCACGGTCGAGCCGATCAGCATGATCGCCACGGTGGTCCACGCCGCCGGGCTGCCGTGGTCGTTGGTCGGGTCCTTGCCGGCCATCATTTCTCCTTGTCGTGCTTTACGGGGTCGGCCGTGGGATCGACGCCCTCGTCGAGCGCGTCCCACATCGCGCGGTCACCGGAGGCGGCGGCCTCACGCCGTGATCCGGGGCGATCGTACCGGGCGGACATGGCGGCCCAGCGTCCGCCCCGCACGCAGGCGACGAGCCCGGTGAGCGCCAGCACCACGCCTCCGGCCAGGGCGACCGCGGGCCAGGGCCAGACGGCCTGGGCGGCGGCCTGGCCGCTCAGCGCCAGGGCGCTCTGCCGGGCGGCGGCCTCGGCCGCGGCCGGGCCCGACGCGGCCGACACGCCGGTCGCCGCGGCGACGGCGGCGCCCACGCCGCACAGCGCCAGGACCGCGCCCACCACGCGCCGCCACAGGCCGCGGGTGGCCAGCACGGCCACGGCGGAGGCGGCGGCGGCCAGCGCGAGCGGGGTCAGGACCGGGACCAGGGTGCCGCCGGACACCGGCACCGTGCTCGCCGGGCCGCCCGCGACGCCGCCCATGGTGACCTTGGCCCAGTCGCGTCCGGCGGCGAACAGCGTCAGGCCCGCGCCGAGCGCGCAGGCGACCACCCAGATCGCGAGGCCGCGCCGGGAGTCGGCGGTCACCGCGCGCTCATCCGGCGGCGGGCACGGCCAGCGCGCCCGCGTCGAAGCAGGTGCGGTCGCCGGTGTGGCAGGCCACGCCCACCTGGTCGACCCGCAGCAGGATCGTGTCGCCGTCGCAGTCGAGCGCGGCGGATTTGACCCACTGCGGATTGCCCGAGGTCTCGCCCTTCACCCAGTACTCCTTGCGGCTGCGCGACCAGTAGGTCGCCCGGCCGGTGGTGAGCGTGCGGTGCAGTGCCTCGTCGTCCATCCACGCCAGCATCAGCACCTCGCCGGTGTCGTGCTGCTGGACCACGGCGGGCACCAGCCCGTCGGGGTCGCGCTTCAACCTGGCCGCGATGGCGGGGTCAAGGGACATGCCCCCAATTGTGCCGCACCGGCCGGGCGGTCCCCCAACAGGTGGCCCCTATGAGCGGGCCGGTCAGCGGGCCGCGGGCAGCAGCAGGAAGACCCGGTCGGTGAGGCGGTCCATGTCGCCGCCCCGCCCGCACACGAGCCCGGCGGCGAAGTCGACCATCTGCCTGGCCTCGGCGTCGGGCAGGGCGCTGAGGTCCATCACGACGGGGACGCCCGTGCGGAAGTAGTGCCCGACGTAGATCGCCTCGTCGTAGGCGCGGGGGCGCAGCTTTCTGATCACCAGGCCAGTGTGCACCTCGTACCGGTCCGCGCTCCAGCCCCGGCGGCCCGTCCGTTCAGGAGCGGGCCGCCGAGATCCAGGAGGCGTGCAGTTCCGCGTAGACGCCGGGCTCCTCGACCAGCGTGCGGTGCGGGCCGCGCTGGACGATGCGGCCCTGGTCGAACACCAGCACCTCGTCGGCGGCCTCGGCGGTGGACAGCCGGTGGGCGATGGAGATCGCGGTACGGCCGCGTGTGACGCCCTCCAGGGCCCGCGCCAGCCGTACCTCGGTGGCGGGGTCCACGGCGGAGGTCGCCTCGTCCAGCAGCAGCAGGTCGGGGTCGGCGAGGTAGGCGCGGGCCAGGGCGACGAGCTGGCGCTCGCCCGCCGACAGGGACTCCCCGCGCTGGCCGACCGGCGTGTCCAGCCCGGCGGGCAGGCCCTCCAGCCAGTCGGCCAGGCCCAGTTCGGTGAGGGCGAGCAGGATCTCCTCGTCGGTCGAGCCGGGCCTGCCGTAGCGGATGTTGTCGGCGAGGGTGCCGTCGAACAGGAAGCCGTCCTGGGGGACCATCACGATGCGCTCGCGCAGTGAGGAGAAGCGCACCTGGCGCAGATCCTGGCCGTCCACCAGGACCCGGCCGGACGTGGGGTCCATCAGGCGGGTGAGGAGCTTGGCGAAGGTCGTCTTGCCCGAGCCGGTCTCCCCCACCACGGCCACGCGCGTACGCGGGCGGATGTCCACCGTCACGTCCTTCAGCACCGGCTTGCCGCCCGGGTAGGCGAACCCGACCGACTCGAAGGAGACCTCGATCGGGCCGCGCGGCAGGGTGACGCCGTCCTCGCCGGGGTCGGCGACGTCGGGCGGGGTGTCGATCACGCCGAGGACGCGCCGCCAGCCGGCGATGGCGTTCTGCGCCTCGTTCAGCACCTCGGTGGCCATCTGCATCGGCGCGAAGAAGAGCGTGATCAGGAACAGGAAGGCGACCAGGCGCCCGGCCGTGATGTCGCCGTCCAGGCCGAGCCGTACGCCGAGCAGCACCACGGCGGCCAGGGCCAGGGCCCCGACGATCTCGGTCACCGGGAAGACGATGCCGACGATGGTCTGGGCGCGGGTCTGCGCCGAGCGGGTGGCGTTGATGGCCCGGTCCACCCGGTCGGCGGTGCGGTCCTCGGAGCTGTGCGCGCGGATCACGCCCGCGCCGACGACGGACTCGCTGATGCCGGACAGCATGTCGCCGGTGCGCTCCCTGACATGGGTATAGGCCCCCGACAGGCGGCGCTGGACGCGCGGCAGGGCGACGAACAGCGGCACGAAGCACCCCCACACCAGCAGGGTGAGCTGCCAGGAGTAGACGAACATCAGCACGCTGGCGACCACGATCTGGCCCAGCGCGACGATGATCATCATCCCGCCCCACTGCATGAAGTTGCTGATCTGGTCCACGTCGCCGGTGACGCGCGAGACCAGCGCGCCGCGCCGTTCGGTGTTCTGGGTGAGCACGGACAGGTCGTGGACGTGCCGGAAGCCGCGGACCCGCAGGGTCGCCAGCGACGACTCGGTGGACTTGTAGAGCCGTACGTTCATCAGGTACGCGGCCACGGCGGTGACCACGACGGCGGCGGCGCACACCAGGACGGCGGTACGGATGTAGGGCAGGTCGGGGACCGCGCCGCGCAGGCCGGTGTCGATGGTCTGCTGGACCGCGATCGGCACGATGATCTTGCCGAGGGTGGCGATCACCGCGAGCGCGATCGTGCCCGCGAGCCCCTTGCGGAACTCCGGGGTGAGCGCGAGCCCGCGCCGGACGGTGGCGAGCGCGGAACGCTCGACTCCCTGCAGGGCGCTCAAGCGGAGACCTCCTCGGGGTCATCGGAGCGGGACGGGGCGGGCGAGCCGGAGTCCGCCAGGGCCTCGCGCTCGGCCTCCTCGCGCTGGTAGGCGGTGACCAGCTCGCGGTATCCGGCGCAGTGGACGATGAGGTCGGCGTGGGTGCCGCGGTCGGCGACCCGGCCGTGTTCGAGGTAGATCACCTCGTCGGCCAGGGCGATGGTCGCCATCCGGTAGGCGATGACGACCACCGTGGCGGCCTCGGCGGCGTCCCGCAGGCCGTACAGGATCCTGGCCTCGACCTGGGGGTCCACGCTGGAGGTCGCGTCGTCCAGGATGAGCAACCGGGGGCGGCGGACCACCGCGCGGGCCAGGGCCAGGCGCTGGCGCTGGCCGCCGGACAGGGTCGCGCCGCGCTCGCCGATCTTGGTGTCCAGGCCGCCGGGCAGCGCGCTGACGAAGCCGTCGGCCTGCGCGAGCCGCAGCGCCGCCCAGACGTCCTCGTCGGGGATGGGCAGGCCGAGCGTGACGTTGCCGCGCACGGTGTCGTCGAACAGGAACGTCTGCTGCGGCACGAACGCCGCGACCCGGCTGACCTCGCCGCGGGCGGCCTCGCGCAGGTCCACGCCGTCCAGCCGGACCGTTCCCGATGTGGGGTCGACCAGCCGCACGAGCGTCTGGGCCAGCGTGGACTTGCCCGATCCGGTCGGCCCGACCAGCGCGACGGTACGTCCGGCCGGCACCTCGAAGGCGACGTCGTGCAGGACGGGGCTGTCGGAGTAGGCGTAACCGAGCCCTTCGACGGTGAGCGCCGCCGGGGCGGCCCGCTCGCCGAAGGTCTCCGTGCCGTACTCCATCGCGCCGGTCGCGTCCAGCACGGCCTGCACCCGCCGCCAGCCGACCACGCTGCGCGGCAGTTCGGCGAGCACCCAGCCGAGCGCCCTGATCGGGAAGGCGAGCAGGGTGAACAGGTAGGCCACCTGCACGAGCACGCCGACGGTGATCGCGCCCGACTCCAGGCGCATCGCGCCGACCAGCAGCACGGCCAGCACGCCGAGCGTGGGCAGCGCCTCCAGCATGGGGTCGAACAGGCCGCGGATGCGGCCGACGGCGATGTTGGCGTCGCGCAGCGCGCCCGCCCTGGCGGCGAACCGCTCGGTCTCCAGGTCCTCGCGGCCGAGGGTCTTGACGACCAGCGCGCCGTCGAAGCTCTCGTGGGCGATCTCGCTGACCTCGGCGCGCAACTGCTGGGCCTTGGTGACCAGCGGGCTCAGCCTGCGCTGGTAGACCAGGTTGAGCACGGCGATGGCCGGGAAGATCAGGAAGCCCACGACGGCCAGTGCCGTGTCGGTGAGCACCATGCTCACCGCGGCGGTGAACAGCATGACGATCACGCCGACGGCCATCGGCAGCGGCGCGAGCGGGGCCCAGGCGGCCTCGGCGTCGGCGCTGGCGTTGGACAGGAGCTGGCCCGTGGGGTGGCGGTGGTGCCACGACAGCGGCAGCTTGAGGTACTGGCGGGTGACGCCGCGCCGCGAGCGGGCCTGCATGCGGTACTGCATGACGCCCGCCAGGATGCGCCGGCCGGCCACGCCGAGCGCCTTGAGCAGCGCGGTGCCGAGGATCAGCAGGACGCCCGTGGCGACCACGCCGCCGGCGATGTCCCCGTTCTCGAACGCCTCCTGCACCACGTGCTCGGTGGCCCACCCGAGCGCCCAGGCGGAGGCGACCGTCATGCCCCCGTAGACGGCGCTGGAAAGGACCGCGAAGGTGAAGACCACCGGCTCCGCGCGGATGGCCACCCAGAGCACCTGGAGGCCCTCGCGCATGACGGCGGTGGTGACCTTGCTCGCCACGATACGGGGGTCCTTTCGACGGCTGATCGACTATCTGCAGGGATTCCGTATGAAATTTCCGTCTATCTCACTATCACGAACTACCGACACGTTTATTCCGCCGGAAGGCGGCGGCTCCCCCGGCGAACGCCCCGCGGCACCGGGCGTGCGGCGGTTGTTACGATCAAGATGTGAGCCATGCCCGCGCGGAACGCGCCGCGCTCAGCGACCTCCTCGACCGGCTCGGCCCCGAGGCGCCGACGCTGTGCGCGGGCTGGGCGACCTTCGACCTCGCCGCCCACCTCGTCCTGCGCGAACGCCGGGTCGACGCCATGGGCGGCATCGCGGTCAAGGCTCTGGCCCCCTACACCGCCTCCGTCCAGGAGTCGCTGAAGGCCAAGCACGGCTACGCGGGGCTGGTCGAGCTGATCAGGCGGGGGCCGGGCGGCGTGTACGGCCTCGTCCCCGGCGCGGACGAGGCCGTCAACACGGTGGAGTTCTTTGTCCACCACGAGGACGTCCGCCGCGCCCAGCCCGGCTGGGAGCCCCGCGACCTGCCACCGGAGCAGCAGCGGACCCTGTGGCGCAGACTCGCCAAGACCGCCCGCCTGATGCTGCGCCGCGCGCCGGTCGGCGTCGTGCTGCACCGGCTCGGCGGCGGGGTCGCGCTGGGCGGCGACCGCGACGCCCCCCACGTGGAGGTGACCGGCCCGGCGGCCGAGCTGCTGATGTTCTGCGCGGGGCGCATGGACCACGCGAGGGTCGATCTCAGCGGCGAACCGGCCGACATCGCCCGGCTGCGCGGCGCGGACCTGGGCCTATGACGGCCGGGCGGGCGGGCGCGGGCATGTGACAAAGCCCTGACAGCGGCGTCACCGGCGAGTCAACGCCGACAAGCCCCGTCCGCGCGGGTTAGGGTTCGCAGCGACGGGGGCTTCGGGGAGCGGGTGGCGCCGGAGTGGCGGCCGACCGAAAGGTTATGATCGCCCAAGTTTCCGAGAGCAACTCGTCGAAACCGGGTATATAAGCCAGGGATTGGACTGCAGGAGGCCCCCCATGCAGGTCAAGAAGGTGCTCACGTACGTCGGTATCGCGTTCGTGGTCTTCTACTTGTTCAGCAGACCGTCGCAGGCGGCGGCTGCCGTCAACGGCGTTCTCGACGGCATCATGAACGGCGCGAACCAATTGGCCACTTTCTTCAGTCAGATCCTCACCTGACCGGCGCGTTCGCCGGCATCCGGGGAGGGCTCGGCAGGCCACTCCCCCGGTAGTGCTTTCCCCGCGAACGCCGACGTGTTACGCAGGCAGGATGACAGATCGCCAGCGCGTCACCGAGATCAAGCCACTGGACCCGGCGGCCCGGCGGGTCCTTGAGCGCTCCGAGATCGAGGGCATCGAGCTGATCCGCTTCCTGTACGCCGACCACGGCGGAGTCATCCGGGGAAAGGCGGCCTCGCGTTCGCGCCTGGCCCAGCGCCTCGGCACCGGCATCGGTCACACGGTGGCCATGATGGCGATGAACATGCTCGACCGGCTCCAGCCGGTGGCGGGCATGGGCCCGGTGGGCGAGATCCGGCTCGTCCCCGACCCCTCGACGTTCGTGCCGTTGCCGTACGCGCCCGGGTCGGCGTCCATGCTGTGCGACATGCGCCTGCCCGACGGCGGCCCGTGGGACGCCTGCCCGCGCGACTTCCTTCGGCAGGCGGCCGAGTCGCTGGCCGGGGCCGGGTACACCCTGATGGCCGCGTACGAGCCGGAGTTCACGCTCGGCCGGCGGCTGCCCGGCGAACCGCTGGACCGCCTGGCCCCCCTCGACGACAGCCTGTGCTACGCCACGACCGGGTTCAACGCCGCCCACGACTACACCTCCGCACTGGTCAAGGCGCTGGAGGCGCAGGGCCTGCGGGTGGAGCACTACCACCCGGAGCTGGGGCACGGCCAGCACGAGCTGTCCATCCGGCACGCGCCCGCCCTGCGCGCCGCCGACAACCAGGTGATCTACCGCGAGACCGTGCGCGGTACGGCGCTGCGGATGTCGATGTGGGCCTCCCTGGCCCCCAAGCCCATCGCCGACCAGGCGGGCAACGGAGCCCACCTGCACCTGTCGCTGTGGGACCGGGAGGGGCGCGACAACCTGTTCGCCGACGACGCGGACCCCAACGGGCTCTCCCAGCTCGGCTACCGCTTCATCGGCGGCCTGCTCGCCCACCTGCCCGCCCTGGTGGCGCTCACCAGCGGCACCGTCAACGGCTTCCGGCGGCTCGCGCCACGGATGTGGTCCAGCGCCTACACCTGCTACGGCCTGGACAACCGGGAGGCCGCGGTGCGGATCTGCTCCCCGCTCGCCCCCGGCTCGGTCAACCTGGAGCTGAAGCCGTCCGACTCCTCGGCCAACCCCTATCTGGCGCTCGGCGCGGTCATCCACGCCGGGCTGGACGGGCTGCGCCGCGGCCTGGACCCGGGCGAGGCGGTCAGCGTCGATCCGGACACGCTCAGCGCCGCCGAGCGGGCCCGCCTGGGCGTCCACCGCCTTCCGGCGACCCTGGAGGAGGCCCTGGCCGCGCTGGAGGCCGACGAACTGCTCATGGAGGCACTGGGGCCGCTGCGGCGCGAGGCGTACCTCGCGGTCAAGCGCTCGGAGGCCGCGGCGTTCGCCGCTGAGGACCAGGCGTTCGAGCTGTACCATCACTTCCGCGCCTTCTGAAAGGCCCGGCCCGGCTCACTCGGCGGCGTACGAGCGGTACTCCCCGACCTCGTCGGGCCGGATCAGGCCGTCCTGGATGGCGCGGGCCAGCAGGGCGGCCTTGGTCGGGGCGGGCCGCCCGATCTTGGCGTACTTCACCCGTGCCCGGTCGATGTACTGCCGCACGGTCGCCTCGCTGATGCCCATCCTGCGGGCCACCGACGCCTTGGACATCGACTGGAACCACAGCAGCAGCGCCCGGTGCTCGCGTTCGGAAAAGCGCGGGCGCTGCGGGCGGTCGTCGGCGATCAGCGCGTGGGCCATGCTCGGCGTCACGTACGGGCGGTCGCGCGCGACCGCCACGATGGTCTCCACGCAGTGGTCGGCGCTCTCGTGCTTGGCGATGAAGGCCGCCGCGCCCGCGTCCAGGACGGCCAGCACGGTCTCCGGCTCCCGATGGCCGGAGAAGACGATCACCCGCCGCCCGTCCGCGCACAGCCCGGCGACCCGATCGGTGATCATGACACCGTCGAGTTCGAGGTCCAGGAGCAGTACGTCGGCGCTCGCGCCCGGCCCGGTCAGCACCGACTCGACCGTCGCGCCCCCGGCGACCAGCTCCACGCGCCGGGCCGGGTCGCGGGCGAGCCACAGCCGGATCCCGTCGATGGTCACCGGGTGGTCCTCGACCACGGCCAAGGTCACCGGCCGGGCCAGCGGCTCTGAACCCACAGCGATCTTCCCTCCCTCTGCTGGGTGACCTCCACCTCGCCGCCGTCGCCGGGCACGGTGAGGTCGTCGCTGTCGGCGACCACGCTGACGATGACTTCGTGGGGGGTCGCGTAGATCGTTACACGCGCCTCGGCGCGGGCCCCGCGCAGCGCCCGCAGCGGGGCGTCGGCGAGGGCCCCGCGTACACCGGGGGGCAGTTCGGGGATCGTGCCGACCGGCGGCTCCAGGGCGACCACGACGTCGCGGCGCTCGGCGTCGAGCACGTGGTCGCGCAGCGTGCGCAGCAGCGGGTCGGGGACGTCCTCGGTCTCGGAGATCAACCGGCGCAGCCGGGCGCCGCCCGCGGCGCACTCGCGCCTGAGCCGCTCGTCGGCGGGGTCGGCGCCCCCGGCCAGCGCGGTCAGCAGATCGGCGGCGGCGTACCTGACCGCCTGGTAGCGGCGGAGCCGGTCGGCGTGCACCTGCCCGGCGATCTCTCTGGCCGTCTCGGCACGAGCCTGCTCGGCGGACCGCTCGGCGGCGAACGACGCCGCCGCCACCAGCCCGTGCCCGGCCACGCTCGCCCCGACCGCCAGGGTCACCCCGCCGAAGAACACCATCAGGAACAACGCCAGGGAGATCCGGTCCAGCCGGTCGTACACCGCCATCCCGGCCACCACGATCACCGCGTCGAGGGCCAGGAACAGAAGCAGTTCGCGCAGGTGGTGCCGCCGCCGCCAGAACAGGATGAGACCGAGCCAGGCGACCGAGACCCAGCCCCAGTCGGCGAGCTGCACCACCTCGGCGGGCGGACACGCCACCAGCACGGCCGCCGCCACCGCGAGCGCGGCGGCGGCATAGCCCCACACCCCGCGAATCGGCCGCTCAGACCGGTACAACGCGACCGACCCCGCGACCCCGATGCCCAGAAAGACCACCCACGCCCCGGCCACCAGCAACGGCGACCGATAGACATCCCGGCTGATCACCGTGGCGGCCAGATCGTAGCCCGCGTGCCAGCACGCGAAGATCACCACAATCGCCGCGGTCGCCCCGCGCCCATACCGCTGCGCGACCAGAATCGCCGGATCATCACTCAAGGCGACCACCACAACAGGACACGCGTACCGTGTGCGCCGGACTCCACACGGGCTCCGCCGCCGACCGACTCCATCCGGGCGGTGATCGAGCCGCGCAGGCCGTAGCGGTCGGTGGGGATGCTCGCCGGGTCGAAACCGTGGCCGGTGTCGGTGATCTCCACCAGGACGCGGCCGTCGCCGTCGGTGAGGCGTAGGTGAGCGGTGCCGGTTCCGGCGTGGCGGGCGACGTTGGTCAGGGCCTCGGCGCAGGCTCCGGCGAACGCCTCGGCGACGTGGCCGGGGACCGTGTGGGGGGTGAGGTCGGTGTGGACCTGTGGTGTGGCCTCGGTGGCGACGGCGGCCAGTCGTTCGTCCAGCCGGGCCGGGCCGCCGGAGGGGGCGGCGTCTCGTGCGATGCGCTCCAGTTCGCGCAGGTCGGCGGCGGCCTGGCCGCGAAGCGTCGGGGAGGTGCGTTCGACGCCGCCCGCGCCGACCGTGGTCAGCGTGTTGAGCACGGTGTCGTGGACCCGGCTGTACTGGCCGCGTTCGTCGGCGCGCCGCGCCCGCTGTACGGCGTCGGCCTTGGCGGCCTCCCTGGAACGCGTGAGCAGCGCGTCGGCCAGGTCGGCCGAACGGCGCAGCAGCGTCATCAGCGTGACCCCCGCGATGATCTGGACGCAGTGGATGCCCACCGTGACGACCCCACCACCGAACCCGGCGAGCTGCGCCCCGGTGAGATGGGCCAGCGCCACCGCCAGCCCGCCCGGTACCGCCGCGCTCGGCCGCCAGGCCATCGCGGCGATCAGGATGGACATCGTGGCCAGCACGGCGACCCAGCTCGCCCCGGCCATGGCCACCTCAGGGACCAGCAGCCGCCCCTGGGCCAGGCACAGGGCGCAGGCGACGGCGATCTCCCCGGCGACCAGCCAGGCCCGCAGGCCGTACCGCAGCGCGGCCCACACGAAGGCGGAGGTCCAGAGCAGATTGAGCAGCAGCGCCGACGACAGCCAGGCGAGCGAGACCGGCGGGAGCGCGCCGAGCAGACCCGCGGCGGCGGCCAGCAGGGCCTCGGCGCCGCGCATGACGGCGCCGCACACGGCGATGACGCGGTTCAACGCCGCGCGAGCAGGGGTGCGGCTCTCCGTGTCGTGGAACAGGAGACCGGCGGTCATGGGCAAACCGCGCGCACCTTCGGCGGGGGGGATGGGCGGAACTCAGTCTACGCCCATTGATCCCTGACCATCACGCCGAACGGGACAGGAAACGGATCCGCGCCCTGCCGTACAACGGCCCACTGGCCCGTTGATCCCTGATCAACGGGCCGGGTCGGGCAGGGGACGGAACCGCTGCGGCGGGCCTACGGCGCCCATCCGTGGCCCGCCCGCGGGTCCTGAATCGATACGCCGAACGGGACAGGAGACGGATCCGCCGTGGCGGGCGCGCAGTGCCCATCCGGTGCCCGCCTTGCCCTCCCGCGGATCCTCTCCTGCCCGTTCCGCTGCTTCAGGATGCACCCCAGGGCACCCCGGCCGCATGACGGCCGATCGGCTGTCAGCCGTTCGGGGGTCGGGCGGGGGTCAGCGGACGGGGTGGCCCGCCTGGCGCAGGGTGTCCTTGATGTCGCCGATCTTGAGCTGGCCGAAGTGCAGGACGCTGGCGGCGAGCACCGCGTCGGCTCCGGCCTCGACGGCCGGGGGGAAGTGGGCGAGGTCGCCCGCGCCGCCGCTGGCGATCACCGGGAGGGAGACGGCCGCGCGGACCGCGCGGAGCATCTCGATGTCGTAGCCGGACTTGGTGCCGTCGCCGTCCATCGAGTTGAGCAGGATCTCCCCCGCGCCCAGCTCCTCGCCGCGCCTGGCCCACTCCACGGCGTCGATGCCGGTGCCGCGCCGCCCGCCGTGCGTGGTGACCTCGAAGCCGCTCGGGGTCGGCGGGCCGTCCACGACCCGCCGGGCGTCGACCGACAGGACCACGCACTGCGCGCCGAACCGGCGGGACGCCTCGGTCAGCAGCTCGGGCCGGGCCACGGCCGCGGTGTTGAGGGCGACCTTGTCGGCGCCCTCCCGCAGCAGCCGGTCGACGTCGGCCACGGCGCGGACGCCGCCGCCCACGGTGAGCGGGATGAAGACCTGCTCCGCCGTCCGGCGGACCACGTCGAACATCGTCTCGCGCTCCCCCGACGAGGCCGTGATATCGAGGAACGTCAGCTCGTCGGCGCCTTCGGCGTCATAGCGCGCGGCCAGCTCGACCGGGTCTCCGGCGTCGCGCAGGCCGGTGAAGTTGACCCCCTTGACCACCCGTCCGGCATCGACGTCCAGGCAGGGGATCACGCGTACCGCGACGCTCACCCGGCCACTCCTTCCCGTTCGTCCGTCACCCAGCGTACCCGGCGCGCCACGTCAGGCGGCGACCGCGGCCAGGGCCTCGGGAAGGGTGAACGCCTGCGCGTACAGCGCCTTGCCGACGATCGCGCCCTCCACCCCTTCGGGGACCAGCGAGGACAGCACCCGCAGGTCGTCCAGCGAGGAGACGCCGCCGCTGGCGATCACCGGACGCTCGGTGCGCGCGCACACCTGGCGCAGCAGCTCGACGTTGGGGCCGCGCAGCGTGCCGTCCTTGGTGACGTCGGTGACCACGTACCGGGAGCAGCCCTCCGACTCCAGCCGGTCCAGCACCTCCCACAGGTCGCCGCCCTCGCGGGTCCAGCCGCGGGCGGCCAGGGTGGTGCCGCGGACGTCGAGGCCGACCGCGACCCGGTCGCCGTACTCGGCGATGATCTTGGCGCACCAGACCGGGTCCTCCAGGGCGGCGGTCCCGATGTTGACCCTGCGGCACCCGGTGGACAGGGCCGCGGTCAGGGACTCGTCGTCCCTGATCCCGCCGGACAGCTCGACCTGGACGTCGAGCGCGCCCACCACGGAGGCCAGCAGCTCGCGGTTGGTACCCCGGCCGAAGGCCGCGTCGAGGTCGACCAGGTGGACCCACTCCGCCCCGGCCTCCTGCCAGGCCAGCGCGGCGGCGAGCGGATCGCCGTAGGACGTCTCCGTCCCGGCCTCGCCCTGCACCAGGCGCACGGCCTGGCCGTCCGCTACGTCTACGGCGGGCAGCAGCACCAGCGACGACATTTGTTCACGACCTCCGGTCGAAGACGAGGGTGACGAGCACCGGGACGATCAGCAACGACAACACCAGGACGCCCAGCCGGGCCGCCCAGGTGGAGAACAGCAGCCAGGCGAGCACCTGGACGATCAGGAAGAGCACCAGGAACACCGCGTTCTGGGCGCGCTGGCGGCGGGCGAGCAGGCCGCCCTGCCTGGCCACCCGCACCCGGCGGGGCAGCACGGCCAGCAGCCTGCCGCGCCGCTCCCGGCGGCGGGCCGTCCTGGCCTCCTGCCGGGCGCGCAGCGCGGCCTGCCGTTCGCGTTCGGCCTCCCGCTCGGCCCGGCGGCGGGCCCGCTCCTTGCTCACGCTCGCCTCATCGCGCGCTCAGCCGAGCGAGCCGACCCAGTTGGCCAGGAGCGCCGCTCCGGCGTCTCCCGACTTCTCCGGGTGGAACTGGGTGGCCGACAGCGGGCCGTTCTCGGCCGCCGCCACGAACGGCTCGCCGTGCCGGGACCAGGTCACCAGCGGGTCGGCGAACCCCGGACCGGCGGCCAGCTCCCACTGCCGCACGCCGTAGGAGTGGACGAAGTAGAACCGGGTGCCGGCGGGCAGCCCGGCGAACAGCACCGAGCCCTCGGGCGCGGCCACGGTGTTCCAGCCCATGTGCGGCAGGATCGGCGCGGACAGGCGCTCAACGGTGCCGGGCCACTCGCCGCAGCCCTTGGTGTGCACGCCGTGCTCGACGCCCTCCTCGAACAGGATCTGCATGCCGACGCAGATGCCGAGCACCGGACGCCCGGCCGCCAGCCGCCGGGCCACCAGCCGGTCGCCCTGTACGCCGGTCAGGCCCGCCATGCACGCGGCGAACGCGCCGACGCCCGGCACCACCAGGCCGTCGGCGTTGAGCGCCGCGTCGTAGTCGGCCGTGACCGTCACCTGGGCGCCGGCGCGGGCCAGCGCCCGCTCGGCCGAGCGCAGGTTGCCCGAGCCGTAGTCGAGGATGACGACGTCCTTCACCACCACAGCACCCCCGCCGTGATCGCCAGGGCCGCGCCGACGCCGAGCACCACGGCGAACAGCTTCATGCCCTGCTTGAAGAAGGAGACGACGCCGCCGATCAGGAAGAGCCCGACGAACATCATGACCGCGGCGGTCCAGTTGTTCGTCACAGGACGCCCTTGGTACTGGGCACCCCGGTGACCCGGGGGTCGCGCTCGGACGCCTCGCGCAGCGCCCTGGCCAGCGCCTTGAACTGGGCCTCCACGATGTGGTGGGCGTTGCGACCATAGGGGACGTGGACGTGCAGGCAGATCGCCGCCTGGGCCACCAGGGACTCCAGGATGTGCCTGGTCATGGTGGTGTCGTAGTCGCGGCCGATGATCGGGGCCATGCCCTCCGGCTCGGTGTGGACCAGGTAGGGCCGCCCCGACAGGTCGACGGTGACCTGGGCCAGCGACTCGTCCAGCGGGCACGACGCGCTGCCGAACCGCCGGATGCCGGACTTGTCGCCCAGCGCCTCGCGGAACGCCGCCCCCAGCGCCAGCGCGGTGTCCTCCATCGTGTGGTGGGAGTCGATGTGCAGGTCGCCCTCGGTCTTGACGGTCAGGTCGAACAGCCCGTGCTTGCCGAGCTGCGCGAGCATGTGGTCGAAGAACCCCACTCCGGTCGCGACATCGACCTGCCCGGTGCCGTCCAGGCCGACCTCGACCAGCACCGAGGTCTCCTTGGTCGTACGCTCCACCCGGCCGAACCTCATGCAGCCCCCTCCATCACGGCGCCTTCCAGTGCGGCCCGGAAGGCCGCCATCTCCTCGCCCGTCCCGATCGAAACCCGCAGCCACTCCGCCGGGCCCAGCTCGCGGACCAGCACCCCGCGCGCCAGCAGCGCCTCCCAGACCGCGCGGCGGTCGGGAAAGCGCCCGAACAGCACGAAGTTGGCGTCGGAGTCGGCCGCGGACAGGCCCTTGCCGCGCAGCCAGGCCACCGTCGCGTCGCGCTCGGCGCGCAACCGATCGACCGTGCCCAGCAGCTCCGCGTGGTGGGCCAGCGCGACCAGCGCCGCCGCCTGCGTCAACGACGACAAATGGTACGGCAGGCGGACCAGCAGCAGCGCCTCGATCACCGCCGGGTGCGCGGCCAGGTAGCCCAGCCGGGTGCCCGCCATCGCGAACGCCTTGGACATCGTGCGGGTCACGATCAGCCGCGGGTGGCCGGGCAGCAGCGTCAGCGCCGACGGCGTGCCGGTGCGGGCGAACTCGAAGTAGGCCTCGTCGACGACCACCATGCCGGGCGCGGCGGCGACCACCCGCTCGATCACGTGCATCGGCAGCGCGGTGCCGGTCGGGTTGTTGGGCGAGGTGAGGAACACCACGTCGGGCCGGTGCTCCTCGATCGCGGCCACCGCCTTGCCGGGGTCGATGCCGAAGTCGTCCTCGCGGGCGGCGGCGATCCACTCGGTCGCGGTGCCCCTGGTCAGGATGGGGTGCATCGAGTAGGACGGCTCGAAGCCCAGCGCCGTGCGCCCCGGGCCGCCGAACGCCTGCAGGATCTGCTGGATCACCTCGTTGGACCCGTTGGCCGCCCACACCCGCTCGCCGGACAGGTCGTGCCCGAGATAGTCGGCGAGCCGGGCGCGCAGCTCGACCGCGTCGCGGTCGGGGTAGCGGTTGAGGCCGACGGCCTGCTCGCGCACCGCCCGGGCCAGGTCGTCGGCCAGCCCCGGCGACGGCGGGTAGGGGTTCTCGTTGGTGTTGAGCCGGACCGGCACGTCGATCTGCGGAGCGCCGTACGGCGAGCGTCCGCGCAGATCTTCGCGGATCGGCAGGTCGGAGAGCGAGGTCACGAGGGCAGCCCCCAGTCGAACCTGGCGCGGATCGCGGCGCCGTGGGCGGGCAGGTCTTCGGTGTCGGCCAGCGTGCACACATGGGCCGCCGCCCCGGCCAGCGCCGCGCGGTCGTACTCCACCACGTGGATGCCGCGCAGGAACGTCTGGACCGACAGGCCCGAGGAGTGGCAGGCGCACCCGCCGGTGGGCAGCACGTGGTTGGAGCCGGCCAGGTAGTCGCCCAGCGAGACCGGGGAGTAGGGGCCGATGAAGATCGCCCCGGCGTTGCGCACGCGGGCGGCGACCGCGGCGGCGTCGGCGGTCTGGATCTCCAGGTGCTCGGCGGCGTAAGCGTCGACCACCGCGAGGCCGTCGTCGATGCCCGAGACGAGCACGATGCCGGACTGCCTGCCGGAAAGGGCCTCGGTGACCCGCTCGCCGTGCCGCGTCGCGGCGACCTGCGCGGCCAGCTCCTTCTCCACCCGGGCGGCCAGGTCTGCGTCATCGGTGACCAGCACCGCGGCGGCGATCACGTCGTGCTCGGCCTGGCTGATCAGGTCGGCGGCGACGTGGACCGGGTCGGCGGTGCGGTCGGCGAGGACGGCGATCTCGGTGGGGCCGGCCTCCGAGTCGATGCCGATCCGGCCCTTGAGCAGCCGCTTGGCCGCCGCCACCCAGATGCTCCCCGGGCCGGTGACCATGGTCGCGGGCGGGCACTCCTGCGTGCCGTACGCGAACATGGCGACCGCCTGGGCGCCGCCCACGGCGTAGACCTCATCGACGCCGAGCAGCGCGCACGCGGCCAGGATCGACGGGTGCGGCAGACCGCCGAACGCGGCCTGCGCCGGGCTGGTGACCGCCAGGGAGCCGACCCCGGCCTCCTGGGCGGGCACGACGTTCATGACCACGCTGGACGGGTAGACCGCCCGGCCGCCCGGGACGTAGAGGCCGACCCGCTCGACCGGCACCCAGCGCTCGGTGACCGTGCCGCCGGGCACCACCTGGGTGGTGACGTCGGACCGCCGCTGGGCGCGGTGGACCAGCCGGGCGCGGCGGATGGACTCCTCAAGGGCCGCGCGGACCTTGGGGTCGAGCGCGGCCAGCGCGTCGGCCAGGGCCTGGACGGGGACGCGGGTGGAGGCCAGCTCCACACCCTCGAAGCGTGCGGTGAGCTCCCGGATCGCGGCCACGCCACGATGACGCACGTCATCGCAGATCGGCCGCACCTTGGCAAGGGCGGCCTCGACGTCGAGCTCGGCGCGGGGCAGCACGGCGCGGAGGTCTCTGGGGAGCCCTCCGCGCAGATCGATACGGGAAATCACCTCACCAGTTTACGGAGTGCGCAAGACGAAACTCGTTCTGTCCACCTTGTGGACACCCGTCCCTCGGCCTTTACAAAGTAGATCTTTGGTCTTCCCCTAGGCTCTCCCTGTGGGCAGGAGCAAGAGCAAGGGCGGGCAGGGCACCCCGGCCACCGTGGCGCTGACACAGGCCAGGGCCGGTTTCACCCTGCATCCGTACGAGCACGACCCGAGCGCTCAGGCGTACGGCGAGGAGGCCGCCGACGCGCTCGGCGTGCCGCACGAGCGGATCTTCAAGACACTGGTCGCCGAGGTCGAGGACGGCCTGGCGGTCGCCGTGGTGCCGGTGGCGGGCAAGCTCGACCTGAAGGCGTTCGCGGCGGCGCTCGGCGGCAAGCGCGCGGTCATGGCCGAGTCCGGCAAGGTCGAGCGGGTCACCGGATACGTGGTGGGCGGCATCAGCCCGCTCGGCCAGCGCCGGAGCCTGCCCACGGTGATCGACTCCTCGGCGCTCGCGTTCGAGACGATCTACTTCTCCGCGGGGCGCAGGGGCCTGCAGATCGAGACCGCCCCGTCCGTGCTCGTCGAGCTGACCAGGGGCGTCACCGCCGCCATCGCCAAGGCGGGCTGAGCCCGCCATGATCAGCGACACCGAGCCGTGCGACCTCACCGCCGTCGAGGCCGCCCGGCTCGTACGCGAACGCCACATCACCGCCGTCGAGCTGGTGGAGTCGTGCCTGCGCCGGATCGAGCGGGTCAACGGCACGGTCAACGCCATCGTCACGCTGGTGGCCGACCAGGCGCTGGCCGAGGCCGCCAAGGCCGACGCCGACCTCGCGGCCGGTCACCTGCGCGGCCCCCTGCACGGGCTGCCGGTCGCGCACAAGGACCTGGTGGACACCGCGGGCATCCGCACCACCTACGGCTCGCGGCTGTACGAGGAGCACGTGCCCGACCGCGACGCGGTGATCGTGCGGCGGATGCGCGCGGCAGGCGCGATCACCGTGGGCAAGACCAACACCCCCGAGTTCGGCACCGGCTCGCACACCGTCAACGCGGTGTTCGGCGCCACCCGCAACCCCTACGACACGGCCAGGAGCGCGGGCGGCAGCAGCGGGGGCGCGGCGGCGGCGCTGGCCACCGGCATGGTCCCGCTCGCCGACGGCTCCGACATGGGCGGCTCGCTGCGCAACCCGGCCTCGTTCTGCAACGTGACCGGCCTGCGGCCGACCCCCGGCCTGGTGCCCTCCCCCGCCACCGGCACCGCCGCCTGGTACACCCTGGGCGTCAGCGGCCCGATGGCACGGACGGTCGGCGACCTGGCGCTGCTGCTCGGCGTGATCGCCGGGTTCGATCACTCCTCGCCGCTGACCCTGCCCGGCGACGGGTCGGAGTTCACGGCCCTGTCCAACGCGCTGTCCAGTTCGCTGTCCCATGCGCTGTCCGCGCCGGACGGCCTGACCGGTCTGCGGGTGGCCTGGAGCCCCGATCTGGGCGGGCTCCCGGTGGACCCGGACACCGCGGCGATCACCGCGCGGGCGCCCGCGGTCTTCGAGCGGCTGGGCGCGCGGGTCGAGCGGGTGGACCTCGACCTGTCCGCCGCCGACGACGCCTTCCGGATCTACCGGGCATGGTACTACACGCTCGCCTACGGCGAGCTGCCGCAGTCCGAGCTGGCCGAGAACGTGCGCTGGAACGTCACGGCCGGGCGCGCGCTCACCGCGGCCGACCTGGCCAGGGCCGAACGCCTGCGCACCGGCCTGTTCCGCAGGATGAGCGCCTTCTGGGCGAACTACGACCTGCTGATCGCCCCGGTCAGCCAGGTGCCGCCGTTCCCCGTCGAGGAGCCGCACGTGGCGGTGGTGGCGGGGGTGCCGATGCCGGACTACCTGGCGTGGATGCGGTCGGCGTACTGGATCAGCGTGCTGCACGCGCCGGCGGCGTCGGTGCCGTGCGGGTTCACGCCGGACGGGCTGCCGGTGGGGGTGCAGCTCGTGGGCCGGCCGTACGGCGACGCGGGCGTGCTGCGGGCGGCGGCGGCGTTCGAGGCCGCCACCGGCCACGCGGCCCGCCGCCCGCCACTGCTCGGCTGACCTGCTCTACCGACCTGCTCTACTGGCCTGCTCTACTCACTGGGCCGCCACGCCCGGGCTACAGGGGCGGTGGCGACGGGACGGGGTCGTCGTCGCGGTAGAGGCCGAGGCCGAGCAGCAGGCCGTACAGGCCGACGGCCAGCAGCGGGCAGGTCACCAGCACCCCGGACGCGGTCAGCTCCAGCGCCCCCGGCACGGCGGGCCCGCCCGCGACCGGCGCCGCGACGTGCGCGGTGCCGAGGTTGACCACGCCGCCGATCCAGCGGGCCAGGAACGCGGCCACCAGCCCGCCGCCAGCGAGCCCCGCCAGCACGGCGGGCGAACGCCCCCGCGACAGCACGAACCCCACCAGCCCCACCGCGAGCCCCACCGCGCCGGTGATCACCGCGAACCATCCGTCGGCGGCGACGAGGGCCTGGGTGGACGGATCGGCGAGGGCCGGTCCGCCGTCCAGCGCGACGTACGGCGCGCGCGGCGCGACCAGCGACCAGACCACCCCCGCCGCGACACCCAGCACGGCCAGCACGAGCACGGTTACGGCGAAGTCCCGCGACTCCCGCAAGGAGGGCCCCCTTTTTGGTTGGATTCCTCCGATGCTACAGAAGGAGGCCGACGGTCACGGGGCCCACGAGAGCCGCTTCGCTAGGCTTTGGCGCGTGAACGAAGAAGAGGTCTGGCTGATCGAGCCCTCCGGACCGCTGCGCGGCGACGTCGAGGTCCGGGGGTCCAAGAACGCCGTGTCCAAGCACATGGTCGCGGCGATGCTCGGCACGGGGGAGAGCACGATCCAGAACGCGCCCGAGGTCGGCGAGGTGGAGATCACCGCGGCGATGCTCCGGGCGCTCGGGATGAACGTGGAGATCACCCAGCGGGAGATCGCCATCTCGCAGGGCCCCGTCATCCAGCCGCAGGTCCCGGCGGCGTTCACCGGCCTGAACCGGATCCCGATCCTGATGCTGGGGCCGTTGCTGCACCTGGCGGGCGAGGCGTACGTGCCGTTGGTCGGCGGCGACCCGATCGGCCGCAGGCCGGTCAACTTCCACGTCGAGGCGCTGCGCGCGATGGGCGCGGAGATCGAGGTCGGCGACAGCGGCATCACCGCCAAGGCCAAGGCGCTGCACGGCACCCGGATCGAGCTGCCGTACCCGAGCGTCGGCGCCACCGAGACGATCTTGATGTCCGCGGTGCGCGCCGAGGGCAAGACGGTGCTCAAGGGCGCGGCGATGGAGCCGGAGGTCGTGGAGCTGGCGCTGTTCCTGCAGCGGATGGGGGCGCGCATCGAGCTGAGTCCCGACCGCAGGATCGTGATCGAGGGCGTGCCGACCCTGCGCGGCGCCTCCACCTGGCTGGCGGGCGACCGCATCGAGGCGTTCTCCTACCTGGTGGCCGGGCTGATCACCGGCGGTCAGGTGCGGGTCCACGGGTGCCCCCAGGACCGCCTGGTCACCGCGATCACCACGCTCGCCCGGATGGGCGCGCAGGTGGACATCACCGATGACTGGCTGTCGGCGTCGGCCCCCGACGGGCTGCGCCAGGCGGCCGTGCAGACCGACACCCATCCGGGGTTCATGACCGACTGGCAGACCCCGCTGATGGTGCTGTTCACCCAGAGCCACGGCATGTCCGTGCTGCACGAGACGGTCTTCGAGAACCGCCTGGTCTATGTGCCCGCGCTGCAGAAGATGGGCTGTGAGATCGAGGTGTTCGACGTGTGCCTGGGCGGGCCCGCCTGCCGCTACCACGACACCAACGCCAAGCACTCCGCCGTGGTGCGCGGGGTGTCCAAGCTGCGCGGAGCGGACGTACGCCTGCCCGACATCCGCGCCGGGTTCTCCGCGGTGCTGGCCGCCGCCGCGGCGGAGGGCACCTCCACGCTGCGCGGGGTCCACCACATCGAGCGGGGCTACCACCGGCCGTTCGAGCAGTTCGCCTCGCTCGGGCTGAAGATCAGCAGGGAAATGGCCCCGGTGAAGTGAAGCGCGGAGTAAAGATTCCGGCGGGCGGCGTTTGACACTGATCGGCTGGTTGCACCTACCCAGACGTGAGGTCGGGTAGGGCCGCGCGTAAGCGGCGTGACGGGGCGCCGGCCGCCGGGCAGGGGGCGCTCGCCAAGCTGGCCATGGCGGGCGCGCTCGGCGGGCTGCTCGCCGCCGCGCTCGCGCTGCCCGCGGTGGGC
This sequence comes from Spongiactinospora rosea, assembly GCF_003315795.1. Lineage (GTDB taxonomy): Bacteria > Actinomycetota > Actinomycetes > Streptosporangiales > Streptosporangiaceae > Spongiactinospora > Spongiactinospora rosea. The sequence goes on along the minus strand of NZ_QMEY01000003.1, from coordinate 583,508 downwards.
GGGGCGGGGCTGGCGGCCAAGCAGGTCTCGGCCACCTTCACCGACCTGCCGGCCGCGCCGCGCGAGGTGCCGCTGGCCCAGCACACGCGCCTGCTGGACACCCGGGGCCGGCAGTTCGCCCAGTTCTACTTCCAAAACCGCACCACCGTGCCGCTGTCGCGGGTGGCCCCGGTGATGCGGCAGGCCCTGGTGGCCATCGAGGACGCCAGGTTCTACGAGCACGGCGGGCTCGACGTCCGGGGCACGCTGCGGGCGCTGATCACCAACACCCAGGCGGGCGGCATCCGGCAGGGCGGCTCCTCCCTCACCCAGCAGCTCGTGAAGAACATCCTGGTGGAGGCCGCGGAGTCGGAGCAGGAGCGGCAGCGCGCGCGGGCGCCGAGCCTGCGCAGGAAGATCAGCGAGCTGCGGTACGCGCTGGCGCTGGAGAAGAAGTACACCAAGGACGAGATCCTGGAGCGCTACCTCAACATCACCTACTTCGGGGCGGGCGCGTTCGGGGTGGAGGCGGCGGCCCGGCGGTTCTTCTCCACCACGGCCGACCGGCTCACGCTGGGGCAGGCGGCGACGCTGGCGGGAGCGGTGCGCCGGCCGTACGAGACGGACCCGGCCCTCGGGCCGAGCCGCAGGCAGCGCCTGCGCGAACGCCGTGACCTGGTGCTGGACCGGATGGCCGGTCTCGGCATGATCACCGCGGCGCGGGCCGCGGAGGCGCGGCGGGAAGGGCTCGGCATCAGGCTGCGCCCCGAGCCGGGCGGCTGCTCGGAGAGCTCTTCGCCCTATTTCTGCCTGTACGTGCAGAAGGAGCTGCTGGCCAACCCCGCGTTCGGGCACACCAGGGCCGAACGCCAGCGCCGCCTGATGCACGGCGGGATCGTGCTGCGCACCACCCTGGACCCGCGCATCCAGCGCGCCGCCGAGAAGGCGGTCTCGGCGCAGGTGGACCCCGCCGACGCCCAGGTCGCGGCCGAGGCGATGATCGAGCCGGGCACCGGCATGATCCGCGCGCTGGCGGCCAGCAAGCGCTACGGCCGCAATCCGCGCAACAGCAAGCACGGCGACCACACCACCTACAACCTGCCCGCCGACATCGCGCACGGCGGCGGGCAGGGGCTCCAGGCGGGCTCGACGTTCAAGGTGTTCACGCTGGCCACGGCGCTGGCCGAGGGCTGGCGGTTCGACGAGGGCTTCAACACGCCCGGGTCGTTCGTCGCCGGGTACGGGTACCGCGACTGCCACGGCAACCCGGTCAACGACCCCGGCACCGTGATCCACAACGCCAGCGGCGAGGGCGAGGGCGGCCCGCACAGCATCTCCACCGGCACCTGGAAGTCGGTGAACATCTTCTACATGATGCTGGAGCAGAAGGTCGGGCTGTGCGACGTGGTGCGGACGGCCCGCAGGTTCGGCGTCAAGCGCGCGGACGGGACACCGCTGCGCGAGGTGCCGACGTTCACCCTCGGCGTCAACGAGGTCGATCCGGTGACGGTCGCCGCGGCCTTCGCCGCCTTCGGCGCCAGGGGCAGGTACTGCCGGCCGATGGTGATCGCCGAGATCGCCGAGCCGGGCGGGCGGGCCACCCGCGTGCCCCCGGACTGCTCCCAGGCCATCGAGCCCGACGTCGCCGACGCGGTCTCCCACGTGCTGCGCGGCGTCTTCGACAAGGGCACCATGCGCGGCCAGGACATCGGCCGCGACGCGGCGGGCAAGACCGGCACCAACAACGGCTACACCTCGGCGTGGTTCGCCGGGTACACCCCGGACCTGGCCGCGGCGGTCAGCGTGGGCGACATCCGGGGCTCCTACCGCTACCCGCTGCGCGGCGTGACCATCGGCGGCACCCACTACGGCAGCGTGCAGGGGGCGTCGCTGCCGGGGCCCATCTGGGTGGACTCCATGTCCCGCGCGCTGCGCGACACCGCGCCCACACCGTTCCGCAGGCCGGACATGTCGCGCTTCGGCGGCGGGCACACCCCCGGCCTCGAACAGGCGGAGGCCGAACGCGGCGAGGGGCGGCACCACCGCGGCGAGGGCCGCCGGTGGCGGCGCCACGGCCGCGACGGCCACCACCGGGCCCGCGGCGGCCACCGGAACCACCGCCAGCACCGGCACCACCGCCACACCCGGGTGATCGACCGCTGGCTGAACCTGCCCTGGGGCCGCTGACCCCGCCTTGGCCCGGGGTCAGGCCCCGAGGCAGGCGGGGCCGAGAAGCTGCTTGAGGTCGCCCATCAGCGCCGGGGAGGGGGACACCCGCAGGCGGTCGTCCAGGCGCAGCACCGTCGTCCTGGCCCCGTTGTGGACCTGCAGGTGGATCTCGGTGGTGCCCGGATGGGTGGTCAGCACCTCCTTCAGCCGGCCCACCAGCGGTGGTGTGCAGCGGCTGAGGGCCAGGCTGACCAGCAGCGGGCCGCCGGCCTCCTGGGTCAGGTCGGGGGCGGTGACCTCCATCGCGATGATCTTGGCGACGTCCTCCCGCTTGTCCAGGCGGCCCTTGACGAAGACGATGGCGTCCTCGGCCAGGATCGTGGCGCAGAGCTGGTAGGCGGATGGGAAGATCATCACCTCGATGGAGCCCTCAAGGTCCTCCAGTTGGGTGAGCACCCATGTGTCGCCCTTCTTGGTGACCTTGCGCTGCAACCCCGACAGGATGCCGCCGACCGTGATCACCTGGCCGTCCGGCCGTTCGTCGGCCTGCAGCGCGGCGATCGAGCAGTCGGCCCCCTGGGACAGGATGTGCTCCACGCCCAGCAGCGGGTGGTCGGAGACGTACAGGCCGAGCATCTCCCGCTCGAAGGCCAGCACCGTGCTCTTGTCCCACTCCCCCTCCGGGATCTGCACGTCGAAGGTCTGGTCCTCCACGCCCTCGACCGCGCCGAACAGGGAGTCCTGGCCGATCGCCTCGTTCTTCTTGATGTCGATGATCGCGTCCACGGACTGCTCGTGGACCATGACCAGGCCCTTGCGGACATGCCCGAAGGAGTCGAAGGCGCCCGCCTTGATCAGCGACTCGATCACGCGCTTGTTGCAGACGAGCGCGGGGACCTTGCGCAGGAAGTCCTTGAAGTCGGTGAACCGGCTCTTCTCCCGGCGGGCCGCGATGATGCCGTCCACCACGTTGCCGCCGACGTTGCGGATCGCCGACAGGCCGAACCGGACGTCCGCGCCGCGCGGGGTGAAGTCGAAGTCGGAGTCGTTGACGTCGGGCGGCAGCACCTTGATGCCCATCCGGCGGCACTCGTTGAGGTAGAGGGCGGACTTGTCCTTGTCGTCCTTGACGGACGTCAGCAGCGCCGCCATGTACTCGGCCGGGTAGTTGGCCTTGAGGTAGGCGGTCCAGTAGGAGACCAGGCCGTACGCGGCGCTGTGCGCCTTGTTGAACGCGTAGTCGGAGAAGGGCAGCAGGATGTCCCACAGCGTCTTGATCGCCGCGGCGGAGTATCCGTTGTCCTTCATGCCCTGCTCGAAGGAGGCGAACTGCTTGTCCAGCTCGGCCTTCTTCTTCTTGCCCATCGCGCGGCGGAGGAGGTCCGCTTTGCCGAGCGAGAACCCGGCGACCTTCTGCGCGATGGCCATGACCTGCTCCTGGTAGACGATCAGGCCGTAGGTCGTGCCGAGGATCTCGGCCAGGGACTCCTCGAACTCGGGGTGGATCGGCTCGATCTTCTGCTGGCCGTTCTTGCGCAGCGCGTAGTTGGTGTGGGAGTTGGCGCCCATCGGGCCGGGCCGGTAGAGGGCGCCGACCGCGGAGATGTCCTCGAAGTTGTCGGGCTTCATCAGCCGCAGCAGCGAGCGCATGCCGCCGCCGTCCAGCTGGAACACTCCCAGGGTGTCGCCCCGGCCGAGGAGCTCGTAGGTCTTGGGGTCGTCGAGCGGCAGCTTCAGCAGGTCGATCCGCTCGCCGGTGTTGCCCTCGACCATCTTCAGGCAGTCGTCGATGATCGTCAGGTTGCGCAGGCCCAGGAAGTCCATCTTCAGCAGGCCGAGCGTCTCGCAGGTCGGGTAGTCGAACTGCGTGATGATCGCGCCGTCGGAGTCGCGGCGCATGATCGGGATGTGGTCGGTGATCACCTCGGCGGACATGATCACGCCGGCGGCGTGCACGCCGGTCTGGCGGATCAGGCCCTCAAGGCCCCTGCCCAGGTCGACCGCGGCCTTGACATCGACGTCCTCCTCGTACAGCTTGCGCAGCTCGCCCGCCTCGTTGTAGCGCGGGTGGTCGGCGTCGAAGATGCCCGAGAGCGGGATGTCCTTGCCCATCACCGACGGCGGGAACGCCTTGGACACCTTGTCGCCGAGCGCGTACGGGTAGCCCAGGACGCGTGCGGCGTCCTTGATGGCGGCCTTCGCCTTGATGGTGCCGAACGTGGCGATCATGGCGACCTTGTCGGCGCCCCACTTGTCGGTGACGTACCGGATCACGTCACCGCGCCTGCGCTCGTCGAAGTCGATGTCGACGTCGGGCATGGAGACGCGGTCGGGGTTGAGGAACCGCTCGAAGATCAGCCCGTGCGGGAGCGGGTCGAGGTCGGTGATGCCGAGCGCGTAGGCCACCAGCGAACCGGCCGCCGAACCACGCCCCGGGCCCACCCGGATGCCGTTGGCCTTGGCCCACATGATGAAGTCGGCGACCACGAGGAAGTAGGACGGGAAGCCCATCTGCTCGATGATCCCGATCTCGTACTCCGCCTGCTTGCGGTGCTCCTCGTCGAAGCCCTCCGGCCAGCGGCGGCCCATCCCCTCCCAGACCTGGGACCGGAAGAACTCGGCCTCGGACATGCCCTCCGGGATCGGGTAGGTGGGCATGAGGTTCTTGAACTCGAAGAACCCCGCCGGGTCCACCCGCTCGGCGACCAGCAGCGTGTTGCGGCAGCCCTCCTGCCACAGCTCCTCGTTGGGGTGGATCGCCCGCATCTCGTCGGCGGTCTTGACGTAGTAGCCGGTGCCGTCGAACCTGAACCGGTCGGGGTCGGACAGCTGCTTGCCGGTCTGGATGCACAGCAGGGCGTCGTGGCCGGTGGCGTCGGACTCGTAGGTGTAGTGCGAGTCGTTGGTGACCAGCGGCGGGATGTCCAGCTCCCGGCTGATCCGGGTGAGGCCGTCGCGGACCCGGCGCTCGATGTCCAGGCCGTGGTCCATGACCTCCAGGAAGTAGTTCTCCTTGCCGAAGATCTCCTGGAACTTCGCGGCGGCCTTGACGGCCTCGTCGTACTGGCCGAGCCGCAGCCGCGTCTGGACCTCGCCGGACGGGCAGCCGGTGGTGGCCATGAGCCCCGCCGAGTGCTCGGCGAGCAGCTCGGCGTCCATCCGGGCCCACTTGCGGACGAACCCCTCGGTGTAGGCCCGCGAGCTGAGCTTCATCAGGTTGTGCAGGCCCGTCTTGTCACGAGCCCAGATGGTCATGTGGGTGTAGTAGCCGCCCGCCGAGACGTCGTCCCGCTTCTGGTGCGGCTCGCCCCACAGGACCGGCTTCTTGTTGTGCCGCAGCTCCGGCGCGACGTACGCCTCGATCCCGATGATCGGCTTGATGTCGGCGGCCATGGCCTGCCTGTAGAAGTCGTAGGCGCCGTGCATGTTGCCGTGGTCGGTGATCGCGATGGCCGGCATGCCCAGATCGCCCACCTGCTTGAACATCTGCTTCAACCGGGCGGCACCGTCGAGCATGGAGTACTCGGTGTGCACGTGCAGATGGACGAACGACTCGCTCATGCGGCTCCCTCGATCACCACTCGCGAAAGGCGGCGGACAAGAGCCTACGCGTGTTCGGCGGGCGTTGCGGCCACCCGGCGCCCGTCATCCGGACACCTGCCGGGCGCCGCCCCGTCACCAGCGGGAAAGGGTCCGCGCCGCGGCGACACGCCTGCCGGGGCGCGGGAGGATCACCCGCCGTCCGGCCCGGCGCGGCGCTCCTCGGCCAGGTGCAGGCCCGCCTCGATCACGGCGTTCATCACCGGGGCCAGGCGGTCCGCGCCCAGGACGGGGGCGCGGCGGGCCATGGCGGCCACCAGGCTGCGCTCGCGTTCCATGTCGCGCCCGGCGAACCCGCCCACCGGCTTCAGCCGCTGCACGACGCCGGCCAGCTCGGCCCGGCGTTCCAGGAGCGTGGCCAGCGCGGCGTCCACCCGGTCGATGACCTGACGGGCCTCGGCCACCGTGGCGGGGTCCTCGCGGCGCACCATCGCGCCCACCACGACCGCCGCCTCCCTGGCCGCCGCCACGACCTCGCGTTCGGCGTCGGGGGCGAGCATCAGCCCGTCGGCCCCGGCCGCGACCGCCGCCCCGGCCAGCTCGGCGTCCCGGCCGAGCGCGACCAGTACCGGCCTGCCGGTGCGGTCCCGCGCCTCGCGCGCCATGGCCAGGTCGAGCGTGATCCCGCCGCCCGGCATGGGCGTACGGCTGCCGCACTCGCACAGCGCCACCTGGTCGTTGCCCTCGGCCACGCAGTAGTCGGCGATGGCCAGCCACTCCTCCAGCGTCGCGGCCGGGCCACGCTGCACGATCACCGGGAGCCCGAGTTTGGCCGCGGCGCGCACCAGCCGGAAGTCCTGCATCCAGGCCGCGCCGACGACCACGCCGTCGGCCTGCTCCGCGATGTCCGGCAGATCGGCGGCCGAGAACGGCTCCACCAGGATCGGGCCCGCCCATCCGGCGCGGGCCTCGGCGACCATCTCGCCCGCCGGGCGGCGTCCGTGATGACCACGCAGCGTGATCCATCGGATGTCCTGTGCCGCGCCGGGCGCGCCGCCCGGCCCGGCCGCCGCGGCGGTTCCGCCTATCACCACCGGCAGGACGTCCTGACCCAGTGGTACCTGTCCGATCCGTACGACCCGCGTCGTGCGCAGGTCCGGAATTTCTACGCTCACGAATCGGACCTTTCCCACTGACCATGCAGGGAAATCGACGACATCTCGGCTCCTGTGCATTGGGCCGGCCGTGCGTTCCCCACGAGCCGGCGGGTGAGGTGAAGAGGTAAAACAAAAGGCAGAGACGTGTCGTCCCTGCCTTGAGCCGGCTCCGGTCGATCGCTACTTCACGCTGGTGCGACCGGCCCTCCCGGAGCCGGCTCGATAAACGCGAAATGGTGATCCATGCCCATGACCTTAGGCCATCACCACCCGTCGCGCCACTTGACGGAAGATCCTGGTCACTGTGCGGACTCTGGATCGCCCGCCGTGCAACGGCTTGCGGTCGCTCCAGATCCACCTCTATGGGAGGATTTTTAGCTTCAGGGAGGGGGTCAAAGTCGGTGATGTCGGAGGGGCAGCGCAGCGAACGTGTGGTAGCAAAGCGTTACCATCTGCTCGAACCCATCGGGCGCGGCGGCATGGGCGTGGTGTGGGCCGCTCACGACGATCTGCTGGACCGGCGGGTCGCCGTCAAGGAGGTGCGCTACGCGGTCGCGCTCGGTGACGAGGTGCAGCAGCTCAACCGCCGTACCTTGCGGGAGGCCCGGGCCGCGGCGCGGCTGAGCCATCCCAACGTGGTGGTCGTCCATGACGTGATCGAGGAGGACGGCCGGCCCTGGATCGTCATGCAACTGGTCCCCTCGCGGTCGCTCGGGCAGGTGATCAAGCAGGAGGGGCCGCTGCTCGCGCAGCGGGCCGCCAAGATCGGCCTGGAGGTGGTCAGCGCGCTGCGCAGCGCGCACAAGGCCGGCGTGCTGCACCGGGACGTCAAGCCGGAGAACGTGCTGCTGGCCGATGACGGCCGGGTGGTGCTCACCGACTTCGGCATCGCCACGCTGGAGGCGGAGACCCAGCTCACCATGACCGGGCTGGCGGGCACTCCGGCGTTCATCGCGCCGGAGCGGCTGCGCGGGCGTCCGGCGCGCCGTGAGTCGGACCTGTGGTCCTTGGGCGCGACCCTGTACGCGGCGGTGGAGGGCCGCCCGCCGCATGATCGCGGCACGCCGCTGGCGACCATGCACTCGGTACTGACCGACGCGCCCGACCCCGCGCCGCACGCGGGGCCGCTGCTGCCGGTGATCGAGGGGCTGCTGCTGAAGGAGCCCGTGCAGCGGCTCTCCCATGACGAGGCCACGCGGATGCTGCGCCAGGTACTGGACGGCGGCAACCCGACCCGCATCATGCCCGCGATCCGCCCGGTCCAGCGGCGGCCGGGCCCGGGGCCCGCTCAGGGGCCCGGGCGTACGCCGGTTCCGCCGCCACCGAACCGCGCGGGAGGCCCGCAGCGCCCGGCCGCCCCTTACGGTCCTCCGGCGGATGCGGGACGCCAGGGCGCTCCCCACCGCCCCGCCCCGGACCCGAGGCGCCCCGGGAACCCCTACGGCCCGGCGGCCGACGCCGCCCGCCAGCAGCCCCCTTACGGCCCCGCCCAGGACCCGGCCCCTCGCCCGGCCGCCCAGCCCCGCCCGGCGCCCGCGCCGGCACGGCCCACCCCCGCTTCCCCGCCCAGCGCCCCTGCCGGCGGCCCGCCACCATCGGCCCCGCCCGCGAGCGGTATCCCGTCCGGCGGGCCCGCGGCCACGCCGCCACCCGCCGCACGCGGCAGCGCATCGCCATCGGCCGCACCCGCGAGCAAGTCTCCCGCCGGCGGCCCCAAGAGCACACCGCCGCCCGCCGGATCGGAAAGCGGAAAACCCTCCAGCGGCCCCACGGGCGCGCCGCCACCCGCCGTACCCGGCGGCGGGTCGGCATTAGGCGGGCCGCCGTCCACCGGGCGGCCCGCGCCGGAGCAGAGGGCCTCGGCCCCCGTACCACCGAAGGCCGCCGAGGCGGAAGAGGACGCGGCCCAAGGCGAGTCCCCTGAGGTGGAGGCGTCCTCCGAGCCGGAGACGAAGCTGGCCGTGCCGCCGGTGTCCACCTCCGGTACCGAACCGGGCACTTCGGGGCTGGGCGCGTTCGAGAAGGCCGCCTCCCAGGCCACTCCTGGGCGGGGCGCGTTCGCCTCCACCTCTCCCCCGGATGCCCCCGGTCGCGGCGCGTTCGGGCAGGGCGCGCCTCCCAAGGGGTACGGGAAGGGCGCGTTCGCGTCGCCTGCCGACGAAGAGGCGGCGGGCGGGCAGGATGACGCGGCGACGCGCCGCCGTCCTCCCTACGCGCGTACGGCGACGCCGAAGCCCGCCACCGATCAGGCCGCCACCACCAAGGTCACGCTCTCCGAGAAGTCCGGTGAACCGGCGGACGCGAAAAGCCCGACGGCCCCGGAGAGCGGGAAGCCGTCCGCGTCCGCCAGTACCGCCAAGGGCAAGCCCGCCGGTACGGCGAAGGCCCCGGAGAGCGGCACCGGTTCCAAGGCCGGAAAACAGGGGGCCACCGCCAAGGGCAAGGCGGCCTCCGGCGCCGGTGCCAAGACCGCCGCCCCGGCCGAATCGGGCAAGGACCCCGGGCCGGACACCTCCGACGCCGGTACCGCGGCGGCCGAAGCCTCCGCCGTGTCCGACGCCGCGACGGACGACACCTCACCGGACATCGCCCCGATCGATGCCGAGGCCGATGACACCGCCCTCGCCCCTTCGATCAAGGAAGAGTCCGGCGGCTCCGCGGCCGCTTCGGCTCCCGGCGAGCCCGCGGACGGTGAAGCCCCGCCATCGACGCCGAAGGCGGCCGAGCCGTCCCGCTCCACCGCCGAACAGGGCGGAACAGGCGCGGAGACCGCGAAGCCCAAGGCGGCAGGCCCATCCGGCTCGGCCACCGGCAACGAAGAGAACCATTCCGGCGCCACACCCGGAAAGCCCGCCAAGGCCACCCCGAAGGCCGCGACCGCAGGGCCGGCCACCCGCGCCACCGACGACGACAAAAAGGACAAGCCCAGCGCGGCATCCGGAAAATCCGCCAAACCCACCGCGGCCGCCGGCAAGGAAACCGCCTCCCCGGCGCCCAAGGCGGCAGGACCGTCCAGCGACAAAACACCCGGCAAATCCGCCAAGCCCTCCAAAGCCGTAAAGAACGTCGCCAAGGACGGGCAGACCGCGCGACTGGACCCGGTCCCCGAAAAGCGGCCGTCCCCGAAGAAACCGCCTGCCATCGGCATCGATGAGGAACTGGCGGGCTGGTTCAGGAAGGACCCGCCGCGTCAGGAGCCGCCCGCCGCGCGGACCGCGGTCGAGTTCCCGCCGACCGGCCCCCGGCCGTCGTTCGGGCCTGCGGACTTCCCGCCCGCCCCGCCGCCCGGAGATCGTCCCGGCCTGCTCCCCGGCGGTCAGTTCAAGCGCGCCATCCCGTTCGTCGTGCTGGCCGTCGTGCTCGTGGGGCTGATCGCATGGTGGCTGGGGATGCGCAGCGCCTCCGACGGCGGTACCGGCACCGCCGAGATCACCAGCAGCCCCTCCTCCGACGCCAGTGGCGGCAAGGACGACGACAAGAAAAAGAAAGAAGGGGAGAAGAGCAAGAGCGAACAGGGCGGACGGCAATCCGTCTCGCCGCCGCAATCCGCCCCGGAGAAGTCCGCCGAGCCCCCGAAATCGGATGACAAGTCCGACAAGGAGGAAGACGAAGACCCGAAACCCGATACCAAGGCCCCCGAAGGATGGTGGACCTACAAGAACGAGCGCGGTTTCTCCATCGCCCTGCCGAAAGGCTGGTCGGCCTATCAGGAGAAGGGGCGTTCGGTGTGGTTCCACGGGCCGGGGACGGCGAAGGGCAGTTACCTGCTGATCGAGGAGGCGGCGGACGCCGGGTCCGACCCGTACAAGGACTGGGTGGTGCAGGAGAAGAGCGCGCGGAAGTCCTTCAGGGGCTACAAGATCGTGAAGATCGAGAAGGTGGACTACATGAAGGCCGCGGCCGACTGGGAGTTCACCTGGCAGCTGAAGTCGGACCGGGCGCGTGTCCGCAACCGGGGCTTCGTCACCGACGGCGGCAAGGGTTACGCGCTCTACTGGCACACCAAGGCCGATAGCTGGAAAAAGGACCTGTCCTTCTTCGACACCTTCGCGAGGACCTTCCAGCCCGCCAAGTGAGGTATGTCCGTAACGCCCTTCCTGTCGCATGCCGGGGCCTTCCCTGGGTAGCCGTCGGTCCATGTCGGATTCGCAGGAGCGGGGCCAGTTGGTCGGGAGGCGCTACCGGCTGGTCGAGCCGATCGGCCGCGGTGGCATGGGGACCGTATGGCGGGCGCACGACGAAACGCTCGGCCGGGACATCGCGATAAAGAAGATCACTCCACCGCCGGACCTGTCCGAACCGGAACGTGAGGCGTTCACCACCCGTACGTTCCGCGAGGCGCGGGCCGCCGGGAGGATCAGCCATCCGGGTGTGGCCGCCGTGTACGACGTACTGGAGGAACGGGGCCATCCGTGGATCGCCATGGAACTGGTGCCCTCGACCACACTGGGGGCGGCGATCCGCGAACGCGGGGCGCTGCCACCGATGGAGGTGGCCCGGATCGGCGTCCAGGTGATCGCCGCGCTGCGGGCCGCCCATCTCGCGGGTGTGCTGCACCGGGACGTGAAACCGGACAACGTGCTGCTCACCGACGATCAGCGCGCGGTACTGACCGACTTCGGCATCGCCACCATGGAGGGCGACTCGCCGATGACACGGACCGGGATGCTGGTCGGCACGCCCGGCTTCATGGCCCCGGAGCGCGCGGCCGGCGGCCGGGCGGTACGGGCCTCGGACCTGTGGTCGCTCGGCGCGACGCTGTACCTGGCGGTGGAGGGCCGCTCGCCGTTCCACCGCGGCCACGCGCTGGCGACCCTTTCGGCGATCCTGCACGAGGAGCCGCCGCCGATGAGCCACGCGGGCGCGCTCGCCCCGGTGATCGGCGCGCTGCTGAGCAAGGACCCGCGCGAACGCCCGACCGCCGAGCAGGCGGCGGCCCGGATGCAGGCCGTGCTGTCGGGCCTGGAACCCGAGTCCACCGCGCCCATCCCCGTGGGGGTGGTGGAGGCGGCGGCGGGCGTACGGCCCGCGGCGCGGGGGGCCGGGTGCGGCCACGCCAGGGTCTCCGCCGCCCGGGCGGCCCGTCCGGCGCATGGGCCGGGCCACGGCCACCGTACGGCGCGCAACGCGCACTCCGGACACACAGAGCCCGCCGAGCCGGACGGCGACCGCGACCGCCCGGCCGCAGCCTCGCGGGAGACCGGTGGCAGGAAGGTGCTCGCGGTGGCCGGGCTGACCGGCCTGGCGATGCTCGTCGCCATGGTCAGCGGCGGGGCCGCCTGGCTGTCGGCGCAGCCGGGGGAACGCCGTGCGCCCGCCCCCGGGTTCGTCACCACGACGACCACGATCAGGACCACCGCCCCGGCGAGCCCCGAGGTCCCCGTGCAAGCCCCGGCCCCCTCGCCGGACGAGCAGGTACGGCCCGCCCCCGCTCCCACGGACGAGTCCTCCCCGGAGGGGCGGGAGGACGACGACCGGCGGCGCGAGCGGGAGCGGGAGCAGCGGGAGAGGCAGCGCGAAAAGGAGAACGAGGAAAAGGAACGCGAGAAGTCCCCTTCGCCGGACAGGTCGCCTGACGAGAAGAAGGACAAGGAGAAGGAGGAGGGCGAGGAGAGCCCGGCCCCGGAGCCCTCCCCCGAGGCGAGCAACCCGGGCGGCGACGGCGAGATCGACCCCTGGGACACCCAGGACCTGCCGAGCGCCCGGACCACCGTCAGGGTGGGCGACCCGGCGCTCACGCCCCACGCCGTCATCCGGATCTGATCGCGTCCGGAGGGCCGCGGCCGGGCACCGCCCTTGGCGGAGCGGGCCCGGCCACCGGGCCTCAGAGCAGGTGATCCGTCTGCCAGGGACTCACAGCCCGGAGACGTACAGTGAGAACGACGCGCCCGTGCAGGCGATGAATCGGGTCTCCCCCGGCGAGAGGCCGCCGAGCCGCGTGCCCCCGCAGGTCTCGCCGTCGAACACGCTGACCGCCGCGTCGCTCGTGCCGGCGATGGTCACGCCGGCCCGCCCGGTGACCGGAGCCGTAGGGCCTGCTGCCGAGAGGATTCGAGGTGCCCGCGGATGTTCAGGACTCGCCGCGGACGGCGTTCAGGGCCGTGTCGAGGTCGGCCGGGTAGTCGCTGGTGAACTGGACCCACTCCCCCGTGGCCGGGTGCTCGAAGGCGAGGGACACCGCGTGCAGCCACTGGCGGGTCACCCCCAGCCGGGCCGCGAGCGTGGGATCGGCCCCGTACAGCAGGTCGCCCACGCAGGGATGCCGCAGGGCCGCCATGTGCACGCGGATCTGGTGGGTGCGCCCGGTCTCCAGCCTGATGTCGAGCAGGGAGGCCGCCCGGAACGCCTCGACGGTGTCGTAATGGGTGACCGACGGCTTGCCGCCGGCGACCACGGCGAACCGGCCGTCGCCCGACGGGTGGCGGTCGATGGGGGCGTCCACGGTGCCGCGCAGCGGGTCGGGGTGGCCCTGGACGAGGGCGTGGTAGCGCTTTTCGACGGTACGTTCCTTGAACGCCCGCTTGAGCCAGGAATAGGCCCCTTCGCTCTTGGCCACGACCATCACGCCCGAGGTGTTGGCGTCGAGCCGGTGCACGATGCCCTGACGTTCGGCCGCGCCGCTGGTGGCCACCCGGTGGCCGGACCCGAGCAGGCCACCGAGCACGGTCGGGCCGTTCCAGCCGACGGTCGGGTGCGCGGCGACGCCGATCGGCTTGTCCACGACCACGATGTCGTCGTCCTCGTGCAGGACGCGCATCCCCGGCACGGGCTCGGCCACCGGGACCGGGGCGGTCGGCGGCGGGGGCAGCGTGACGTCGAGCCAGGCGCCGGCGTGGACGCGGTCGGACTTGGCCGCCGCCGTGCCGTCCACGAGCACGTCGCCCGCGCCGATCATCTCGGCGGCCCGGGTGCGGGAGAGGCCGAACAGCCGGGAGATGGCGGCGTCGAGGCGTTCGCCCGCGAGGCCGTCGGGGACGGGGAGGCTGCGCTGCTCGCTCATTCGCCGCCGCTCGCTTCACCGCTCGCGCCCTTGCCGGTGTCCACCTGGCGGGAGCCGTCGATCTGGTAGCCGCGCCAGGCCAGCAGTACGGCCAGCACGCCGCCGCAGACGATCGAGGAGTCGGCCACGTTGAAGATCGGGAACCCGGTCGCGGGGAAGACCTGGACGAAGTCCACGACGTGCCCCTGCAACGGGGCGGGCGCACGGAAGACGCGGTCGGTCAGGTTGCCGAACGCGCCGCCGAGGAGCAGGCCGAGGGTGATCGCCCAGGGCAGGCTGCGGAGGTTGCGCGCGGTGCGCAGGATGGCGATCACCACGCCGGTGGCGATCAGGGTGAGCACCAGGGTGAGCCCGGTGCCGATGCTGAAGGCGGCCCCCGAGTTGCGGATCACCCGGAACAGCAGGACGTCCGGGATCAGCACGACCGGGTCCTTGCCCTCCAGATACGTCACCACGAGGACCTTGGTGACCAGGTCGAGGACGTAGATCACGGCGGCGAGCCCGGCCAGCAGTCCCACCCTGCGCCGCCCGGCCGGGGCGGCGGAAGGGGCCGGAGAGGGGGGATCGGGGGGGCGGGGGGTGCCGGGAGGGGCGGACTCGCCGTTCCGGCCCGGGTCGTTCCGGTCGTCGGTCAGCGGCGTTCCTCCTTCTGTTTGCAGGCCACGCACAGCGTCGCCCTCGGGAACGCCCGCAGCCGTTCCTTCCCGATCGGCTTGTGGCACGATTCGCACTCTCCGTAGGTCCCCGCGTCGATCCTTGCGATCGCCCGCTCGTTCTGCGCGAGCAGGTCGCGCGAGTTCAGGGTAAGGGCGATCTCACGTTCCCGCTCATACGTCTTGGCCCCGGCGTCCGCCTGGTCGTCCCCGGCGCCCTCGGTGATGTCCCCCGAGGCTATCTCCGACTCCGACCGCGTGATGACGACGCGAAGCTCCTCCATCTCGCGGGACAGGTTGTCGCGTACCTCCGCGAGCTCCACCTCGGTCCAGGCACCCTCTCCGTTCACGGCGGTGCTCTTACCTGCGCGCGCGGTTGCGCTCATACGCCCTCCTAACCGATCAAGTGACTCGAACGGGTGCGGGGAAGCCTAGGTCCGGAGATAACAGAACGGCAACTGACCCGCCAGGACATTCGCCTCTCCCGTAGCATCCCACCCCGATCCGCCACGTCCTTCCCAATACGCCACGCCTCTACGCCTGCCTTGACACAGCCGAGAGGGCCGCACGTGCAAACCGGGAAGCGGCGCACTCCCCTGGTGCGTTATCGTTTTAGCGGTGCAGTAAGAGCGACCTGCACCCGCCCTGCAAGGCGCTGACGGGGACGAGTAGGTCCGAGCATCCCTCGCACGAGCGACCCGGAGACGGTGTGAGTCCGGGGCGAGAGCCGGATCGAAGATCACCCCCGAGCCGCCGGAAGAACGGCCCGCCGCGCGGGTCCAGTAGAACCGGCAGCGGGCATGACGAGAGGGTCCCCGCCCATCGGGGGCCAAGGAGGGTGGTACCGCGGAGCCCGGCGCTTCGTCCCTCCACGCGAGGCAAGCATGATCGACGGCCCGTCACCGCGTGGAGGCCCCATCCCGATGTCAGCACACTATTTCCGTTCACTGCCCGCCCAGGTGGATCTGCCCGCCCTGGAGCACGAGATCCTGGACCGCTGGCGGGACGGCAAGGTCTTCGAGCGCTCGGTCGAGCAGACCGCGACCGGCCCGGCGTGGGTCTTCTACGAGGGCCCGCCCACCGCCAACGGCCGCCCGGGCGTCCACCACGTCGAGGCCCGCGTCTTCAAGGACGTCTTCCCCCGCTACCGGTCGATGCGCGGCTACAGCGTGCCGCGCAAGGCCGGCTGGGACTGCCACGGCCTGCCCGTCGAGGTCGCCGTGGAGCGGGAGCTGGGCCTGTCCGGCAAGCCCGAGATCGAGGCGTACGGCATCGCCGAGTTCAACGACCGCTGCCGCGAGTCGGTGCTGCGGCACGTGGACGCCTTCGAGACGATGACCGAGCGGATGGGCTTCTGGGTGGACACCTCCCAGGCGTACCGCACGATGGACTCCTCCTACATCGAGTCCGTCTGGTGGTCGCTGAAGACCATCTGGGACAAGGACCTGCTGTTCCGCGACTTCCGCATCACGCCGTACTGCCCGCGCTGCGGCACCGGCCTGTCCGACCACGAGCTGGGCCAGCCCGGCGGGTACGAGACGGTGACCAGCCCTTCGGTGTACGTACGGCTGCCCGCGACCTCCGGGCCGCTGGCCGAGCTGGGCGCCGACCTGCTGATCTGGACGACCACGCCGTGGACGCTGGTGTCCAACACCGCCGTCGCGGTGCGGCCCGACGTCACCTACGTGGCCGCGCGCCCGGCGGGCCGGGACGAGACGCTGGTCGTGGCCGAGCCGCTGGCCGCGTCCGTGCTCGGAGAGGACGCCGAAGTGGTCGCCACCTTCTCCGGCGCCGACCTTGAGCACACGACCTACGCCCGGCCGTTCGAGCTGGTGGACATCCCCGGCGCGCACTACGTCGTACTGGCCGACTACGTCACCGTCGAGGACGGCACCGGCCTGGTCCACCAGGCCCCCGCCTTCGGCGCGGACGACCTGACCATCTGCAAGCGGTACGGCCTGCCGGTGGTCAACCCGATCGGGCCCGACGGGCGGTTCCTGGCCGACGTGCCGATGGTCGGCGGCGAGTTCTTCAAGGACGCCGACGAGGCGCTCACCGCGGACCTGCGCGCACGCGGCCTGCTGTTCCGCGGCGGGCACTTCGAGCACAGCTACCCGCACTGCTGGCGCTGCCACACGCCGCTGCTGTACTACGCGCTGCCGTCCTGGTACATCCGCACGACCGCGATCAAGGAGCAGTTGCTCGCGGAGAACGAGAAGACCGCCTGGTACCCCGAGACGATCAAGTGGGGCCGGTTCGGCGAGTGGCTGCGCAACAACGTCGACTGGGCGCTGTCGCGCTCGCGCTACTGGGGCACGCCGCTGCCGCTGTGGGTGTGCACCGCCGACGAGTCGCACGTGACCTGCGTCGGATCGCTGGCCGAGCTGGGCAGGCACGCCGGGCGCGACCTGTCCGCGCTCGACCCGCACCGCCCCTACGTGGACGACGTGACCTTCGACTGCCCCACCTGCGGGGCCGAGGCGCGCCGGGTGCCCGACGTGATCGACGCCTGGTACGACTCCGGTTCGATGCCGTTCGCCCAGTGGGGCGCGCCGCACCTGAACAAGGAGGCGTTCGAGCGCGCCTACCCGGCGCAGTTCATCTGTGAGGCGACCGACCAGACGCGGGGGTGGTTCTACTCGCTGATGGCGGTCGGCACGCTGGTCTTCGGCCGTTCCTCCTACGAGAACGTGCTGTGCCTCGGGCTGATCCTGGCCGAGGACGGCCGCAAGATGAGCAAGCACCTGGGCAACGTGCTGGAGCCCATCCCGCTGATGGACCAGCACGGCGCCGACGCCCTGCGCTGGTTCATGGCCTGCTCGGGCTCGCCGTGGGCGGCGCGCCGGGTCGGGCACGCGGCGCTGGAGGAGATCGTCCGCAAGGTCCTGCTGACCTACTGGAACACGGCGTCGTTCTTCGTGCTCTACGCCAACGCCGAGGGGTGGTCGCCGGCCGCGCTCGCGTCCGCGCCGCCGCCGGAGCGGCGCTCGCTGCTGGACCGCTGGGCGCTGGCCGAGCTGCACCGCACGGTCGCCGAGGTCACCGCCTCCATGGAGAGCTACGACACGGCCCGCGCCGGGCGCAGGCTGGCCGCCTTCCTGGACGACCTGTCCAACTGGTACGTCCGGCGCTCGCGCCGCCGGTTCTGGGCGGGCGAGCAGGCGGCCTTCGCCACGCTGTACGAGTGCCTGGAGACGGTGACCCGGCTGATGGCGCCGATCACGCCGTTCCTGACCGACCACGTGTGGGAGGTGCTGCGCGCTCCGGAGGCCCCCTCCTCGGTCCACCTGACCACCTGGCCGGAGGTGGAGGAGAGCCTGCTCGACCCGGCCCTGAGCGAGCGTATGGCGCTCGTACGGCGGCTGGTGGAGCTGGGCCGCTCGGCGCGGGCCTCCTCCGGCGTGAAGACGCGTCAGCCGCTCGGACGGGCCCTTGTGGGC
This sequence comes from Spongiactinospora rosea, assembly GCF_003315795.1. Taxonomy (GTDB): domain Bacteria; phylum Actinomycetota; class Actinomycetes; order Streptosporangiales; family Streptosporangiaceae; genus Spongiactinospora; species Spongiactinospora rosea. Next base: position 565,570 of record NZ_QMEY01000003.1, on the reverse strand, counting down.
GCGCCCGGGTGGTCGAGCCTGCCCGGCGAGCTGCGGGCGCTGATCGCCGACGAGCTGAACGTCCTGAAGCTGGAGGATCTGTCGGGCTTCTCCGCCGACCTGGTGTCCTTCACCGTCAAGCCGAACTTCCGCGCCCTGGGCAAGCGGTACGGCGGGCGTACCAAGCTCGTCGCCGCGGCCGTCACGGCGGCCGACCCGGTCGCGCTGGCGGGCGCGCTGCGCGGGGGCGGGACGGCGACGGTCCAGGTGGAGGAGATCGGCGAGGTGGAGCTCGGGCCCGACGACGTGATCGTCACCGAGCAGCCGCGGTCCGGCTGGGCGGTCGAGACCGGCGCGATCGAGACCGGCACCGGCGAGACCGTGGCGCTGGACCTGGCCATCACCGACGAACTGCGGCTGGCCGGGCTGGCCCGCGAGGCGGTGCGCCTCATCCAGGAGGCCCGCAAGTCCTCCGGTCTCTCCATCACCGACCGGATCGAGCTGTGGTGGACGGCCGGCTCGCCCGACGTGGCGCAGGCCATGCGCACCCACGCGGCCACGGTGGGCGATGAGGTGCTGGCCGGGGCGTTCACCGAGGGCACCGAACCGGGGCTGCCCACGCACAGCGACGCGGACCTGGGGCTGAGCTTCCAGCTCCGCCGCGTCGGAGGCTAGAACACGCGGAAGGGGGTGTGCGCGCCCGGCGGGCGCGCACACCCCCTTCCGTGCGTTCAGTCGCTCGTTATGCAGACCAAGCAGTGGGTGAGTCCGGCGGCCTCGGCCTTGGCCCTGGGCATCGTCTCGACGGAGTCGGCGGCGGCGGCGCGCACGAGGGGGCAGTTGGTGGTGTGGAAACGCCCGGTGCCGGAGACGACCTTGACGCTCCGCGCAGTGGGCGAGGGACGGTGGCCGGGGTCGGAGTTCTCCTCGTCCACGGTCACCACCACCCGGGTGGCGTCATCGGCGAACACCCGTGGCTCGCCCCCGACCGTGGGCGCGGGCACATCACCCGGGGTGTCCTTGTCCCGGGGAGCGTCATCCGGCGCCTTGGCGGGCTTCTGCCCGGGCGTGGCGCTGCCACCGGCGGCGGCCTTCTCCTCCCGGGTGTCCCCCGCGCTCTTCTGGCCGGACGCGGGCCCCTCCGCCGGCGAGCCGAACCAGGACACGGGCGTACCGGCCACCCCCGACCCACCACCCCGGGCGCTCTCGCCCTCGGGCCGATCACGCGGGCCGGAATCCTGCGGCGCGGAGGAGCGGGACGGCGGCTCCTGGGCAGGACGTCCGGGCCCACGCGGCGGCCCCCCGGCATCCGGCGCAGGCCGCGTACCAGCGCCACCGGCCGAGGCGGGAGAAGCCGCGGACGGCGAACCGGTAGAAGAACCAGGCCCGGGCCGCGAGGCAGCGGGACCAGAGGCAGGCGAGGCGGACTTAGAAGCCGCGGGCGTGTCCGACGCGGCCGTGGAAGCAGGCGAAGCGGGCCTGGGACCCGTGGGGGCGTCCGGCGCGGGCCGCGAGACGGCGGGACCAGAGGCGGGCGAGGCGGGCTTGGAAGCCGCGGGCGTGTCCGACGCAGAAGAGTCCGGCGCGGGCCGCGAACCAGGGCCACCGGCGGAGGCGGGAGAAGCCGCAGGCGCGGAAGAAGGCGACACGGACGGCGAACCGGTAGGAGAACCAGGCGCGGGGCGCGAGGCGACGGGACCAGAGGCAGGCGAGGCGGGCTTGGAAGCCGCGGGCGTGTCCGACGCAGAAGAGTCCGGCGCGGGCCGCGAACCAGGGCCACCGGCGGAGGCGGGAGAAGCCGCAGGCGCGGAAGAAGGCGACACGGACGGCGAACCGGTAGGAGAACCAGGCGCGGGGCGCGAGGCGGCTGCGGAAGCAGATGGGGCGGGCTTGGGGCCCGTGGGGGCGTCCGGCGCGGGGGAACCCGGCGTGGACGGCGGGGCGGCGGAATCGGCCGGGGTGGCGGAAGGCGACTCTGCCGGGGTGGCGGTGGAGGCGGAGGGGCGCGCGGGGGGCGCCTCTCGGCCGGCGGGCTCGGCGGGCGGGGGCCCGGCGGGCTCGGGGGTCACGCGGCCGATGGGTACGGCGCCGGGGCGATCCGGGCCGTCGGCGCCCGAGGCGGGGCGTGCGACGCGGACCGGGTTGGTGGTCGGCTCGGGGTGAATGGTCTGAAGGGTCTGTGTGGTCTGCGTGGTCCCCTCGGCGGGAGAGGACGCGGGCTCGGGAGTGGGGGGTGCCTGGACTCCGCCGAGGGCGGCGTCGGGAAGGCAGGTGGTGCAGGGTGAGAAACCCTCCTCCCGGGCCTCCTCGTAAGTCAGCTCCTCATGGTCGCGGCCGGCGAGTTGCCTGCAGCCCGCCACGTGGTAGCGCCTGCGCCCGGGTATCACCAGCACGATCGCGTCCGGCGAGATGCCGCCCGCGCGCCTGGGGGCCACCGGGGAGGCCCCCGCGGCCATCGGATGGTGGGCACGGGGCTGAGAAGGCATCGTGGCCATGTGCTGGACGGCCTGCGGCGGTGGAGCCGCCATCATCGGCGACGCCATCGGACCGGCCTGGTAGGGGCCGGCCTGAAGGGGCGCGGGCGGAGGCATCGTCGCCTTCGCCGGCCCCCCGCGGGGGAACAGGGCGTGCCTGCGGAGCAGCACCCCGATCAGCAGGAAGACCGCGGACAGCACGCTGACCACGATCGACCACATCACAAGGGACGGCTCGGCCAGCACGATGCCCGCGATCAGCAGCACGATCGCGGCTAGTACGAGTCCAGCACTTACGAAGATCACAGAGTGACTCCCGGCTTACGGGTCGGGGAGAGTGACGTGACCCGGAAGCCTACCTGCGGTCGTTGTGCGGGCCGTCCGCCGTCTGGAAGGCGCCCTGGTGCTGCCCGGCCTCGGGGCCGAACGAGCCAGGTCCGCCCTGCAGCGACTGCTGACCCGGCGCACGCGACATCGCGGGGCTCGCCGGCATCTGCCCGCCGACGATCGGGAACGCGCCACTGCCGTCACCGGCGATGTCCAGCTTGGACAGCTGGTCCTCCAGATACAGCTTCAGGCGGCTGCGGTACTCGCGCTCGAAGCTGCGCAGCTCCTCGACCTTGCGCTCCAGCTCGTCACGCGTCTGGACGAGCGAACCCATGGCCTGGCGGTGGCGCTCCTGGGCGTCGCGCTCCAGCGTCTCGGCGCGGGCACGGGCGTCGCCGATGACCTGCTCGGCCTGGCGCCTGGCCTTGCCGAGGATGTCGTCGGCCTCGCGGCGGGCCCTGGTCACGGTCTCGTCCGCCTCCCGGCGGGCGTCCGCGATGGCCTGGTCGGCCGTCTGCTGGGCGAGGGCGAGCACGCGGGCCGCGGTGTCCATGTTGTCCTCGGCGGGCGGCATGCCCATGCCGACGGGGACCGGCTGCTGCTGCGGCTGTTGCTGCGGCGGCGGCTCGGGCGCCTTCATCGGCTCGGGCTGCGGCGCCATCATCTCCGGCTTGGGCTCCGCCACCGGGGCGGGGGTCATGCCGACGCCCATTCCGCCGGGGACCTTGCCACGCAGGCACTCGGCGAGCTTGGCGCGCAGCTCCTCGTTCTCCTGGATCAGGCGGTCGAGCTCGGCCTCCACTTCGTCGAGGAAGGCGTCAACCTCTTCCTCGTCGTAGCCCGGCCGCAGCCGGGTCGTACTGAACTGCTTGTTCCGCACATCGGCGGGCGTCAGCGGCATTTCGGTCTCCTTGGCGCGCTTGGGAGTCTGTCCGGAGGGACGGTACCCGTCAACGAAGCGCGGACACGATCTGGATCAAGACCAAGACCACAATGAAGAGCACTGTGAAGCTTAGGTCAAAGGCCACCGTACCCAACCGGAGGGGCGGAATGAAACGGCGGAGGAACTTGAGAGGTGGGTCGGTCACCGTGTATGTGGCCTCTGCCAGCACCAATACCGCGCCGGTCGGACGCCACTGCCGGGCGAACGCCTGCACCGTCTCGAAGATCATTCTGCCGATGAGGAGCACCAGATAGATCGACAGGACAACGACCAAGATCTCACTAACGATCCCCACAGTGTCGCCCTGCCTCCATCCCGGTACCCCGCCATCCCCATCCCCGCTCACGCCGGGGGCCAATGGGCCGGTCGGTCACGTCCATAGTGGAACTCTAACTCTGGTTGAAGAACCCGCGTTCCGCGATTCGGGCCTTGTCCTCGGCAGTCACCTCGACATTGGCTGGGGACAACAGGAACACCTTGTTGGTAACACGTTCGATGCTCCCATGTAGCCCAAAGACGAGACCTGCCGCGAAATCGACAAGACGCTTGGCATCGCTGTCGACCATCTCCGTAAGGTTCATGATGACCGGCGTGCCGTCACGGAAGTGCTCGCCGATCGTGCGCGCCTCGTTGTACGTGCGCGGGTGCAGGGTGGTGATCCTGGCCAGGTCGGTCGTCCGGCGCTCCATCACGGCCGTCGCGGGCCGGGGGGCGGGCAGGCCGGGATCGGTCTCCTCGTCGCGCTCGTGGACCGCGGGCTCGCGCTCTTCCGCGGGACGCCTCGACTCGTCGTACTCGTCGTAGTCGTCCTCGGAGTATTGGTCGTACCTCTCGTAGCGGTCGTCCTCCACGAGGCCGAGGTAGACCGCCATCTTGCGCATCGCGCCGGCCATCGCTACGTCTTCCTCCGTCAGCACTTGCGGGTCCGTGACGGCAGCCGTACCCCCTTTTGGAGCTGACCGCTGATCGACCTCTCCTGGAGCGTGGACGTCAAGGCCCACTTGAGTGGACATTACCTGACGAAGGGCTTCCGGCGACCGAGCAACGCCGTACCGATCCGCAGGTGTGTCGCGCCGTTTGCGATCGCCTCGTCCAGGTCGCCGCTCATCCCCGCGGAGATGACGGTGGCGGCCGGGTGCCCGGCGCGTACCGCCCCCGCGATCTCGCGCAGCCGGGCGAACGCCTTGGCGGGCTCCTCCCCCAGCGGCGCGACCGCCATCACCCCGCGCAGCGCCAGCCCCTCGGCCGCCGCCACCGCGTCGGCCACCGCGAGCACGTCGGCGGGCCTCGCGCCACCGCGTGTCGGATCGTCGTCCAGCGCCACCTGTACCAGGCAGCCGACCTCCCGCCCGGCCCGCACGGCCTCTGTGCTCAACGCACCGACCAGCCGCGGGCGGTCCACCGAGTGCACGACCGCGGCATGGCCGACCACCAGACGGACCTTGTTGGTCTGCAACTGCCCGACGAAATGCCAGGTCAGCGGAAGATCAGCGCATTCTTCCGCCTTGCCCGCCGCCTCCTGGGCGCGGTTCTCGGCGACGTCACGGACCCCGAGTCCGGCGAGAATCCGCACATCGGAGGCGGGGTAGGTCTTGGTCACGGCGACCAGCGAGACCTCCGCCCGGTCCCTGCCCGCCGCACGGCACGCCGCCGCGATGCGCGCCTCTACCGCCTCAAGCCCCGCCGCGATCTCCTCGCGCCGTGTCGTCCCGCTCACTTCTCGCCGCCCACCAGTCGTCACGTTGGCATTCACTCAGCGGCACCATCGTCCCCCCTCCCCCTTTCCCGCCCCGCATCGGGCCGAGGGTGAGAAGGATCACTTCAGGAAGTCGGGAACGTCGAGTTCCTCTTCCTCCTCGAAGACGACCCGGGGCCGGGGCTGGTCCGGCATCCGGGAGCTGATCGGCGTGGGCGGGGCGGGCGAGGTGGCGGGCTCGGCGACGGGCCTGGCCAGCGAGAGGCCGGGCGGTTCGTCGGCGGGCGCCTCCGGCGAGGTGGCGCCGGCCAGCGGGCGCACCGGCGCGGGCGGCTCGGGGCGCGGTTCGGGCCGGGGCTGCGGGCGCGGCTCGATGCGCGGCTCGGGCCGGGGCATCTCCTGGCGCTGCGGCTCGCGCGGCGTCTCATAGCGCGGGGTCTCGTGGCGCGGCTCGGGTCTGTGCGGCGCCTCTGACCTGGGTGGAGGGTCGGAGCGGGCGGACTCCGTACGGTGGTCCGCCTTGACGCTCGGCGTACCCGGCGATGAGCGGACCGGCCCCGGAGAGGCCGGCGCGGCGGGCCGCGCGGGCTGCGGCCGGGCCGTGGGCTGGTGGGCGACAGGTGCCGGGCTCTCCCTGGCCGGCTCGTCGAACCCGGCCGCGATCACCGTGACCCGCACCTCGTCGCCGAGGGCGTCGTCGATGACCGTGCCGAAGATGATGTTGGCTTCGGGGGCCGCCGCGTTGGAGACGAGCTGGGCGGCCTCGTTGATCTCGAACAGGCCGAGGTCGGAGCCGCCCGCGATGGACAGCAGCACCCCGTGCGCGCCGTCGATGCTGGCCTCCAGGAGGGGGCTGGAGACGGCCATCTCGGCGGCGGCGACCGAGCGGTCGTCGCCCCTGGCGTGTCCGATGCCCATCAGCGCGGAGCCCGCGCCGGACATGACCGACTTCACGTCGGCGAAGTCGAGGTTGATCAGACCGGGGGTGGTGATGAGATCCGTTATGCCCTGCACACCGGACAGCAGCACCTGGTCGGCCGCCTTGAAGGCGTCCAGGACGCTCACCTGCCGGTCGGAGATCGACAGCAGCCGGTCGTTGGGGATCACGATGAGGGTGTCGACCTCGTCGCGCAGTGTCTCTATTCCGGCCTCGGCCTGGGAGGCGCGCCGCCGTCCCTCGAAGCTGAACGGCCGGGTGACGACTCCTATGGTGAGCGCCCCCAGGGACCGGGCGATGCTGGCCACCACGGGCGCGCCGCCGGTGCCGGTGCCGCCGCCCTCCCCGGCGGTCACGAACACCATGTCCGCGCCCTTGAGGACCTCTTCGATCTCCTCCCGGTGGTCTTCGGCCGCCTTGCGGCCCACCTCCGGGTTGGCGCCCGCGCCAAGGCCGCGCGTGAGTTCTCTGCCGACATCGAGTTTGACGTCGGCGTCACTCATCAGCAGCGCCTGGGCGTCGGTGTTGATGGCGATGAACTCGACGCCCTTGAGTCCCTCCTCGATCATTCGGTTGACGGCGTTGACGCCGCCGCCGCCGATGCCGACGACCTTGATGACCGCGAGGTAGTTCTGCGGTGCTGCCACGACGAGGGGCCTTTCCGCTCGTTGACTTGCGATGTTTCCGGTGACTTACGGTGTTCGTGCGGTACGGCGATGCCGTGCCCGCGATTCCCAAACCCTCACCCTCAAGTTGAGATTTAGATTTATGTCAACCTGAGGATTGATACGGACAGTAGGAGTTACGCTCTACGCGGGTCAACTAACCGCGCCGCAAGCGCGCCCGGCGTGTCGCGGCGTGTCCTTTTCGCGCGGCACCCCCGGCGGCCCGTCGCGGCGGGCCTGACGATCTCATTCCACGGTCACGACCTCGGGCGAGCTGACGTCGTAGCTGTCCGCGGGCTTCTTGAGCAAGGTCATGAGGATACGCGCCTTCTGCCGGGCGCGGTCCGCGCCGCCCCACACCACCGTCCTGCCGTCCCCCAGGCGCAGGGACACGGCTTCGGGGCCCGTGGCCCGTACCTCGGCGACCTTGGGCGCGAGCGCCGCGGGCAGTGAGACGATCACCGCGAGGGCCGCCCTGGTCGCCGGGTCGTCGGGACCGGGACGGTTCACCCGGAGCAGCGGCAGCCTCGGCGATCCCACGGACCGGACCTCGGTCACCACGCCGTACTTGTCCACCAGCGCCGCCTTGCCCGCCACCGGGACCACCGCCACAGGGCGGCGCTCCACGATCGCGATCCGGAGCGTCCCCGGCCAGGTGCGCTCCACGGCGGCCGACTCGATCTGCCGGATGCCGAGGACCCGCGCCTGCACGCCGCCGAGATCGACGGTCGCCAGCGGGTGACCGTCCGGGACGCCCGCGGCCCGCTGGATCTGCTCGGACGGCACGGTGAGATTTCCCACAACCTTGATCTCCCGCAGGCCCAGCACGCTGGAGAAGAACACGATCCAGGTCGCGCAGCCGACCACCGCCGCGAACAGCACGAGCACCAGCACCACCCGCCAGCCGGTCCAGCGGCCCCTGGCCGCCCCGGCGTCCTCGCCGCCCGCGGGCGGCGGCGCGGGAGGCCCGGGGGGTTCCGGCGGTCCAGGGGCGTCGTCCACCTCGCCCGCCCGATCGGCCGTCCCGGCGGCATCGGCGGCCCCGGTGGTCCCCGGTTCGCCGCCGCCCCGCCCGGAGGCGGCCATGATCAGGACTTCTGCCGCTCCCGCCCCGTGCCAGGGGGCCGGAAGGCGGGGCACGTCCCGGCCCCGGCGTCTTTCATGACAGACGACCCGCGCCCGGTGGTACGGCGGCGCGGTGTGCGGTCCCCTTCGCGTGGCCATGCGGTCGTGCGGTGTCCCTCCGATAGGCGTGCATGGAAAAGGGGGAGGATCAGCGGCTCGAAAGCTCCGCGACGATCATAGGGCCCAGCTCGGTGACATCACCCGCGCCCATGGTCAAGACGAGGTCACCGGCGCGTGCTTTGGCGGCGACCAGCGCCGGTACGTCGGCGCGGTCGGTCACGTAGGCGACCTGCCCGGCCGGCAGCGGCACCTTGCCCGCGACCAGGGCGCCGGAGACGCCGGGCTCGGGATCTTCCCTGGCGCCGTAGACGTCCATCACGATGGCCTCGTCGGCCAGGGCGAGCGCCACGCCGAACTCGTCGGCGAAGAACCTGGTCCGCGAGTACAGGTGCGGCTGGAAGACCGCGATCACCCGGCCCTGGCCCGCCGAGAACCCGGCGACCACGTCGCGTGCGGCGCGCAGGTCGGCGGCCAGCTCGGTCGGGTGGTGGGCGTAACTGTCGAAGACCGCGACACCGCCCGCCTCGCCCTTGGACTCGAAGCGCCGCTTGGCCCCGGTGAAGGCCGCCAGGCCGTCGCGGATCTCGTCGAAGGGCAGGCCGAGCTCCACCGCGACCGCGATGACGGCGGTGGCGTTGAGGGCGTTGTGCGCGCCGGGCACCGACAGGCGTACCGGGCCGTGGCCCTCGACCTCGAAGGCGACGCCGAAGCCGTCCGGGCGGACCGCGCGGATGCGCAGGTCGGCGTCTTCGGCCTCACCGTAGGTGCGGACGCGCAGGCCGCGCTCGCGGGCCTGGGGGATCAGCGCGGCCGAGCCCGGGTCGTCGGCGCAGACGATCAGCGAGGAGCCGACCCGCTCCACGAAGCGGGCGAAGCTGTCGTACACGGCGTCGGGGTCGCCGTAGTTGTCCAGGTGGTCGGCCTCGACGTTGGTGACCACGGCGATGCCCGGGGCCAGCATCAGGAACGACCCGTCGCTCTCGTCGGCCTCGGCCACGAAGACCTCGCCCGCGCCCTCGTCGGCGCCCAGCCCGGTGGTGACGAGCTGCCCGCCCACACAGTAGGAGGGGTCGGCGCCGCACTTCTGGAGGGCCACGGTGAGCATGGAGGTGGTGGTGGTCTTGCCGTGAGTGCCCGCGACCGCCACGCCGGTACGGCCCGCCATGACGGCGGCCAGCGCCGCGGCCCGCGGGATGACCCGCAGCCCCTGGCGCAGCGCCTCCCCCAGCTCGGGGTTGGAGTCGCGGATCGCGGTGGAGACCACCACGGTGTCGATGTTCTTGATGTGGGAGGCGGCGTGGCCGATGTGGACCGTCGCGCCCAGCTCGCGCAGCTCGGTGACCAGGGGGGAGGTACGTGTGTCGCTGCCGCTCACCCGGACGCCGCGCTTGAGCAGGATGCGCGCGATGCCGGACATTCCGGCGCCGCCGATGCCGATGAAGTGGACCCTGCCGAGGTCGCCGGCGGCGACCGGCTCGACGAGTTTGACCAGGCTCATCCGCGGGTCACCGCCCTTCTCGCCGGGTGGCGGCGATCTGCAGCACCCGGTGGGCCATGACCTCGTCGGCGTCTCTGCGGCCGAGCCTGGCGGACGCCTCGGACATCATCGCGACCCGCTCGGGGTCGGACAGGATCGGCAGCAGGTGGTGGGCGATCCACTCGGGGTCGAGGTCGGCGTCGTCGACCATGAGGCCGCCGCCCGCGGCCACGATCGGGGCGGCGTTGGTGCGCTGCTCGCCGTTCCCGTGCGGCAGCGGCACGTAGGCGGCGGGCAGGCCGACCGCGGTCAGCTCGGCGCAGGTCATCGCGCCGCTGCGGCACAGCGCGAAGTCGGCGGCGGCGTAGGCCAGCTCCATCCGGTCGATGTAGGGCAGCACGACGTACTGGGGATCGCCGGGCGGCGGCTCGTGCTCGATGGTGTTCCTCGGGCCGAGCACGTGCAGCACCTGGACGCCCGAGCGGCGCAGGGTGTCGCTCGCGGCGAGCGCGGCCTGGTTGAGCGAGCGGGCCCCCTGGGAGCCGCCGAAGACCAGCAGCGTCGGCAGGTCGGCCTCCAGGCCGAACCACGAGCGGGCCTTGTCCCCCATGGACAGGCGGTCCAGGTGGGAGATGTCGTGCCTGAGGGGGATCCCGAGGTATTGGGCGTGAGTGAGGGCCGTTTCCGGATGTCCGGTGTAGACGTGCTCGGTCAGCCGCGCGCCGAGCCGGTTGGCCAGGCCGGGGCGTGGGTTGGCCTCGTGCACCACGATCGGCACGCCCCTGCGGCGGGCGGCGAGGTAGCCGGGGGTGGCGACGTAACCGCCGAACCCGACCACGACGTCGGCCTGAACCCGGTCGAGCACCCCGGCCGCTGCGTTGATCGCGCCGGCCAGCCGCCCGGGGACGGTGAGGAGCTGCGGCGTGAGCGCGCGCGGCAGCGGCACCGCCGGTATGAGCTGCAGCTCATACCCCCGCTCCGGGACCAGGCGGGTCTCCAGGCCGCGCTCGGTGCCCAAGCAGGTGATTCCGGTGTCCGGGGCCAGCCGGCGCAACGCGTCGGCAAGGGCGAGCGCCGGCTCGATGTGCCCGGCCGTCCCGCCGCCCGCGAGGACCACCCTCATGTCGGTCCTTTCACTTCACCTATCGAATGACCGCCCTGTACGGCCCGCACGGCGACTGCGCGCCTTCGGACCGCCCAGGCCAAGCCAGCTTAGGGCTCTCGCCACCGGTCCGGGGCCACGCGCGGCCAGAGCCTCGCGGGCGCCTGGCTCCCGCCTGGCGAATGACAACAACATGCCAAGCGCGGCGAGTGTGGGCAACAGGGCCGAACCACCATAGGACACCAGCGGCAACGGGATGCCGGTGATGGGCAGGACACCGATCACCGCGCCGATGTTCACGATGGCCTGACCGGCGACCCAGGCCACTGTGGCGGCCGAGGCGAGCCGGATGAACGGGTCGTTCACCCTGGAGGCCACCCGGAGACCGGCATAACCGAGCAGGCCGAAAAGCGTCACGACGGCAAGTGTGCCCGCCAGTCCGAGTTCCTCACCGAGGATGGCGAAGATGAAGTCGCTTTCGGAATGCGGCAGCCAGCTCCATTTCTGCCGGCTGCTGCCCAGCCCGAGCCCGAACCACCCTCCGGAGCCCATCGCGATCTGCCCTTGGACCGCCTGGTAGCCCGCGCCCTGAGCATCCTCCCACGGACGCAGATATGCCGTGACACGGGCCATCCGGTACGGCTCGACGGTGATCATGATGACCGCCGCCAGCACGGCCCCCAGGAGGATCACGCCGAAGATCCGGACCGGGGCTCCGACCACCCACAGCAGCGACAGGAAGATCAGCATCAGCACCAGGGTGGTGCCGAGGTCGCGGCCGAGCATGACCATCACGGCCAGGATGGCCGTGCCGGGCATCAGCGGGATCAGGAGCTGCCGCCACTCGATCCGGCCCGCCCTGGCCTTACGGGCCAGCAGGTCGGCCCCCCACAGGGCCAGGCCGAGCTTGGCGGGCTCCGACGGCTGCAGGTAGATGGGACCGAGGTCGATCCACCGCTGCGCGCCCTGCTGGGACTCGCCGACCAGGATCACCAGGATCAGGCCGATCACAGAGAGCACCATCAGGGGATATCCGGCCAGCCGGAAAAACCGTTGCGGCAGGCGGGAGCAGATCCACATGATCGGTACGCCCAGCGTCGCGGAGAACGACTGCCGCAGGAACCAGGAGAACGGGCTGCCGGTCTCCTGCAGCGCCTCGATGCTGGAGGCGGAGAGCACCATCATCAGGCCCAGCGCGAGCAGCAGCGCGCTACAGCCCAGCACCAGGTAGTAGGAGGTGAGCGGCCGGTCCAGCAGTTCGAGCAGCGCGCCCATCCGCTCACGGAACAACCCGCGACGATCCCACCCGCCACGCGGACCCCGCGCCGCACCGGCCGCGTTCTTCCGCGCCACCGGCTCAGCGGCCCCGGTCCCCGTGTCCGTCGTCATCTCCCCCACCTCCCCCGCCACGAGTCCTCCGCCTTCGCCTCCGGCACCGCGCGGCCCCACCGCGGGACACCCGTCCGGGCACGCGCCCTCGGCATCGCACGGCCCCGCCGCGACGCGCCGGTAACGGCGTCCGGCTCAGGCATCGCGCGCTCCCGCCCCGCCGCGCCCGCATCCGGCCCTGTACGGACCCGCCATGAGGCGTCGGCCCTCCGGGCGCGAAAGCCCGCCCCGCGAGGCGTGGGCGGCCCGCTCGCCTCCGCGCCGGAGAACCGGCCGGCCCGAAACCCTGCCGTACGCCGGGTGACTGAAAAAAGCGGGGCGCGCTGGATGGGAGAGGGGGCGGGGGGTCACTCCTGGGCTCCGGCGGGGTCGGCCGCCAGGCGGTGGACGGCCCGGGCGAACGCCTCCCCCCGGGCCCCGTAGTTGTCGAAGATGTCCTGGGAGGCTCCGGCGGGGGCGAGCAGTACGGTGTCGCCGGGGGCGGCGAGCCCCGCGGCCTCGGTGACGACGCGGTCCATCACCCCAGTGTCTTGCCCGGGCACCTCCACCACGGGGACATTCGCCGCGTGTCGCGCCAGTGCCGTCCGAATTCGCTCACGGTCCGCGCCCAATAGGACGGCGGCGCGCAGCCGGGGCGCGGCCCGGCGTACGAGGTCGTCGACGTCGGCCCCCTTCAGCAGGCCGCCCGCCACCCACACGATCGACGGGTAGGCCGCCAGGGAGGCCCCGGCGGCGTGCGCGTTGGTGGCCTTGGAGTCGTTGACGTAGCTCACTTCGCCGACCGTGGCCACGAACTCCATCCGGTGCGGGTCGGGCACGAAGTCGGCCAGTCCCTGCCGTACGGCCGCGACCGGCACGCCGTAGGAGCGGGCCAGGGCGGCGGCGGCGAGGGCGTTGGCCACGTTGTGCGGCGCGAACGGCCGTACGTCGGACAGCTCCGCCAGCTCTTCGGCGTTGTCCGCGGGGTCGGCCACGAAGGCGCGGTCCACCAGCAGGTCCTCGACGACGCCGAGCTGCCCCGGGCGCGGCACCCGCAGGGTGAAGCCCACCGCCCCCGCGTACGGCTCCGCCAGGCGCGTGGCGATCTCGTCGTCGGCGTTGTAGACCACCGTGCCCGCGCGCTCGAACACCTTGCCCTTGACCCTGGCGTACTCGTCCAGCGAGCCGTGCCAGTCCAGGTGGTCGGGCGCGACGTTGAGCACCGCCGCCGTGTGCGGGGCCAGGCTGTTCGACCAGTGCAACTGGAAGCTGGACAGCTCGACCGCGAGCACGTCGCCCGGCCCCGAGACCGCCTCCACGATGGGCGTGCCGATGTTGCCCACCGCGAGCGCCTTGTGCCCGGCGGCGGTCAGCATGGCCGCCAGCATGCGGACCACGGTGGTCTTGCCGTCGGTGCCGGTGAGCGCGAGCCAGGGCGCGGCCCCCGCGGGCCGCAGCCGCCAGGCCAGCTCCACCTCGCCGATGACCGCAACGCCCGCCTCGGCCGCGGCGGTCAGCAGCGGGTGGGACGGCGGCCAGCCGGGCGAGGTGACCAGCAGCGTGGTGTCCGCGGGCGGCTTCGCGTCCGGCCCGAACCGCACCTCCACGCCCAGCCCGGCCAGCTCGGCCGCCGCCGCGCGCTGCCGTTCGCCGTCCTTGGCCTCAAGGACCACGACGCGCTCGCCGCGCCCGGCCAGCGCCCGCGCCGCGGCCTGACCCGACACGCCGAGACCGGCCACAGTGATCATGACTTGGGCATCCATTCGACGTAGAACAGGCCGAGCCCGGCCGCCGCGCACAGCCCCGCGATCAGCCAGAACCGGACCACGATGGTGGTCTCCGCCCAGCCCGCCAGCTCGAAGTGGTGCTGCAGCGGCGCCATCCGGAAGACGCGTCTTCTGGTCATCTTGAAGAACCCGACCTGGATGATCACCGACAGGGTGATGATGACGCACATCCCGGCCAGGATGATCAGCAGGAGCTGGGTGCGGGTGGTGACGGCCAGCCCGGCGATCACGCCGCCCAGCGCCAGCGAGCCGGTGTCGCCCATGAAGATCTTGGCGGGTGGGGCGTTCCACCACAGGAAGCCCACCAAGGCCCCTAGCACCGCCGCGGCCACCACCGCCAGGTCGAGCGGATCGCGCACCCAGTAGCAGTTCGGGCCGAGCTGGTTCACGCAACTGTTGCGGAGCTGCCAGTTGCCGATCAGCACGTAGGAGGCGAGCACCACCCCGGTCGCGCCGGAGGCCAGGCCGTCCAGGCCGTCGGTGAGGTTCACCGCGTTGGAGAAGCCGACGATCATGATCAGCACCCAGATGATGAAGGGGATCAGGCTGATCGAGGGGCCGAAGTCTCGCAGGAAGGAAAGGCGGGTGGTGGCGGGGGTGATGTCGTAGGCGTTGGGGAAGCGGACCACCAGGACGGCGAACACCGCGCCCACGATGAGCTGGCCGAACGCCTTGGCGCCGCTGCGCAGGCCCAGGCTGCGCTGCTTGTAGATCTTGATGAAGTCGTCCAGGAAGCCCACCGCGGCCAGCCCGGTCATCAAGAACAGCACCAGCCCGCCGGAGATGGTGGGGGTGGTGAGCGTGGCGGCGTGCGAGGCGGCGTACCCGAGCAGCGCGGCGATCACGATCACGGTGCCGCCCATGGTGGGCGTGCCGCGCTTGTCGTAGTGGCCGGACGGGCCCTCCTCCCGGATGTTCTGGCCGTATCCACGCCGGGAGAACACGCGCATCGCGACCGGTGTACCGATCATCGAGAGCAGCAGCGCCACCGCGGCGGCGACAAGGATGTCCCTCACTGGGCGGCACCCCCGAGCAGCAGCTCGGCCACGCGTTCCAGCCCGGTGGCCCGCGATCCCTTGATCAGCACGACGTCTCCTGGAGCCAGTCTGGGCAGCAGCGCCTGTGCCGCCGCCGGGGGGTCGGGCACGTGCAGCACCGGCGCGCCCGCCGCGCCGGCCACGATCGAGCGGGCCTCCTCGCCGCCCACCACGATCAGCCCGGCGAGGCCGGCGCCCGCGGCCATCCGGCCGGCCTGCTCGTTGAGCAGCCGGCCCTCTTCGCCGAGTTCCAGCATCGGTGCGATCACCGCGAACCTGCGCCGCTGCCGCCCGAGTTCGCCGAGGGTGACGAAGGCCGCGCGCATGGAGTCGGGGTTGGCGTTGTACGCGTCGTTGATCACGGTGACGCCGTCCGGCCGGTCGGTGACCTCCATCCGCCACGGGCTGCGCGGCACCGACTCGGAAAGCTGCCTGGCGATGGTGGCGACCGGGAGGCCCAGTTCGTAGGCCGCGGCGGCGGCGGCCAGCGCGTTGTAGACCATGTGCTCGCCGTACAGGCGCAGCGCGACCGGCGCGTCGCCGGAGGGCGTGCACAGGGTGAAGCGGGCCCGGCCGCGGTCGTCGAGCGAGAGGTCCTCGGCCCGTACGGCGGCCTCCGGCGTGCGGCCGAACAGCGTCACCCGGGCGGGGCGGCGGTCGGCCATCGCGCGTACGTGCGGGTCGTCGGCGTTCAGCACCGCGACGCCGCCCTTGCCCGGCAGCGCCTCGACCAGTTCGCCCTTGGCCTTGGCGATCGCCTCCCTGCTGCCGAACACGCCGAGGTGGGCGGTGCCGACGTTGAGCACCACGCCGATCTGCGGCGGCGCGATGCGGGCCAGGGCGGCGATGTGCCCGACGTTGCGGGCGCTCAGCTCCAGCACCATGAACCTCGTCGCGGCGTCGGCCCGCAGCACGGTGAGCGGGTGGCCGATCTCGTTGTTGTGGGAGCCGGCCGGGGAGACGGTGGGGCCGATCAGGGAGGTGAGCCCGGCCAGCAGGTCCTTGGTGGTGGTCTTGCCGGCGGAGCCGGTCACGCCGAGCACGGTGGGCCCGGGGAGTTCGGCGCACACCTCGGCGGCGAGGGCGGCCAGGGCGGCGAGCACGTCGCCGACGATCACCGTGGGGGCCTCGGTGGGCCGGGCGGCGAGCACCGCGACGGCCCCGGCGCGGTGCGCCTCCTCGGCGAAGTCGTGCCCGTCCACGCGAGCGCCCTTGAGGGCGACGAACAGAGATCCCGGCTCGGCGGCCCGCGAGTCGACCACCACGGGCCCGCGCACGACCGCGCGGGGATCGGCAATGCCCGTGAGCGCCCCCGAGGTTATCTCGGCGACCCTCGCCAGCGGCATCGGGATCATGCTTCTTCCCTACTCTCCATATGTTTCCCGGCGGCGGACGGCCTGCGCGGCCACCTGCCGGTCGTCGAAGGGGATCACCTCGCCGGCGATGTACTGCCCCTGCTCGTGACCCTTGCCGGCGATCAGGACGACATCGCCGGGCCCGGCCCGTCGCACCGCGAGGCCGATGGCCGCGGCGCGGTCCGGTTCCATGATCACATGCGCGCGTTCCCGGGGCGGGACGTCCAGCACCCCTTCGAGCATGGCGTCCAGGATGACCAGAGGGTCTTCGGAGCGCGGGTTGTCGCTCGTGAGAACGACCACGTCGGCCAGCCGGGCGGCGGCCTCCCCCATCAGCGGGCGCTTGCCCTGGTCGCGGTCGCCGCCGCAGCCGAGCACCACGATGAGCGTGCCCGCGGTGACCTCGCGCAGCGACCGCAGCACCGACTCCACCGCGCCCGGTTTGTGGGAGTAGTCGACGATCACCTCGTAGTCGCCGCCGGTCTCGACCCGCTCCATGCGGCCCGGTACGCCGCGCAGCGAGCCCACGCCGTGGACCGCGGCCTGCATCGGCACTCCGGCCTCCACCAGGGCGACGATCGCGCCCAGGGTGTTGGACACGTTGAAGGGGCCGGGCAGCGACACCGTGACGTCCGCCTCCACCCCGCCCGGGCCCACCACCCGGAAGGTGCTGCCGTCGCCGCCGCAGCGGACGTCCTGCGCCCGCCACTCGGCCCGCGCCGACCCCGCCGCGGAGAACGAGGTCATCGGGATCTTGGCCATGCCCAGCAGCTCGCGGCCGTGGGCGTCGTCGAGGTTGACCACCCCGACGCGGCTGAACTCCGGCGTGAACAGCCTCGCCTTGGTGGCGAAGTAGTCGTCGAGGTCGCGGTGGAAGTCGAGGTGGTCCTGGGAGAGGTTGGTGAACACGGCCACGTCGTAGCGCACGCCGTCCACCCGGTCCAGGGCCAGGGCGTGACTGGAGACCTCCATGGCGGCGGCGGTGACGCCCTCCTCGCGCATCAGCGCGAGGAGGCCGTGCACGTCGCTCGCCTCCGGCGTGGTGAGCTGCGCGGGGAAGCTCCGGCCGGCCACGTGGATCTCCACGCCGCCGATCAGCCCGGCGCTGTGCCCGGCCGCGCGCAGCCCCGCCTCCAGCAGGAACGTGCTGGTGGACTTGCCGCTGGTGCCGGTCACCCCGAGGACGGTCACGGCGGCGGCCGGATCGCCGTACACCCAGGCGGCGACCTTGCCCAGCACCGCGCGCGGGTCGGGCACCACGAGCACCGGCAGGCCGGTGGCCGCCGCGGTGTCCCGGCCCGCGGGGTCGGTCAGTACGGCGGCGGCCCCGGACGCCAGCGCCTCGGCGGCGAAGCGGGAGCCGTGGAAGTTCGCCCCCGGCAGGGCCGCGTAGAGATCGCCGCGCCGTACCTGGCGCGAGTCGTGGGTGATGCCGGTGACCGCGGCGCGCGGGCCTTCACTGGGCACGCCGAGCAGCGCCGCGAGCCCGGACAGCGGGCGCGGCGGACTCGTCGTCGGACGCATAGACGGGGGACGCACGGCGAGAGCGTACCGTCACTCGTCACCCATCGGCGCGTATCCGCACCGATGGCGGAGTAGTACCGGTAGGTGGAATCTTCCTGCTCTTTAACGCGAAGGTCATGACGTCCTTGAAGACGGGCGCGGCGATCTCGCCGCCGTAGTGCCCCTTGCGAGGGTCCTGGATCACCGAGAGGGCGACGATCCTCGGCTCGTCCGCCGGGGTGAACCCCGCGAACGTCGCCGTGTAACCACAGTAGCCCTGACACTTCGCGTCATAGCGCATCGCGGTGCCGGTCTTGCCGGCCACACGGTAGCCGGGGATGGCCGCCAGCTTGCCGGTGCCCTCCTCGCTCACCGCCGCCTCCAGCATGAGCGCGATGTCCTTGGCGGCGCGCGAACCGATCACCCGGGTACGCTCACCCGGCTCGGCCGGTACGATCTTGCCGTCCTCATCCGCGATCCCGGCCACGATCTGCGGCGTGATCCGCACGCCGCCGTTGGCGATGGTCTGGTAGACGCTGGCCATCTGCAGCGCGGTGACCGACACGCCCTGTCCGTAGGCGATCGTGCAGCCCTGGCTGCCCGACCACTTCTGCCAGCCCGGCAGCAGCCCGGCCTCCTCGCCCGGCAGGCCGCTGCCCGGCTTGACGCCGAACCCGAAGTCGAGGAGCTTCTTGTGCAGCGCCTGGTTCCCGATCTTCTGCGCGGCCATGATCGTGCCGACGTTGCTGGAGGTGGCCACGATCCCGGAGAAGGTCAGCTTCTCCGGCTGGTGTGGGTGGGAGTCGTGCAGCACGCGGTCGGCGCAGCGGATGGAGTCACGTACGTCGAAGACCGACTCCGGGCGCACCGCCCCGGCCTCAAGGGCCGCCGCGGCCGTGATCACCTTGCCGGTGCTGCCGGGCTCGAACACCTCGGCCACGGCGCGGTTGATCCACGCCTCCTGGGGGGTCTTCTGCCAGTTGTTGAGGTCGAGCTCGGGGGCGTTGGCCATGCCCAGGACGTGGCCGTTGCGGACGTCCATCACGATCACGCTGCCGCTGCGCGCGCCGGTGGCCCTGACCTGCTCGGCGATGGCCTTCTGGGCGGCCCACTGGATGTCGCGGTCGATCGTCAGGCGGACCTCTCTGCCGGGCACCGGGGCCTTGCGGGTGTCCCGGGTCATCGGGATGCGCTGGCGGTCCCTGCCCATCTCGATGCTCTGCAGGCCGTCCCGCCCGGCGAGCACCTTGTCGTGGATCCGCTCCAGGCCGACCAGGCCGCGCCCCTCGAAGCCGACGAAGCCGATCAGGCTGCCGGCCAGGTCGTCGCCCGGGTAGAGGCGGCGGTACTGGGACTTGATGCTGACGCCGTTGTAGCCGCGGTCCACGATGCGCTGGGCGACCACCGGATCGACGTCCTTGGCGATGAGCTGGTAGCGCGTCTGGGTGCGGGCCAGCTTGGCGGCGACCTCAGGCTGCGGCTTGCGCAGCTCGGTGGCGAGCATGGCGGCGAGGTTGGTGCGCTGGGCGGGGGTCACCCTGGAGGGGTCCACCGACACCTCCCGCGCCTCGGCGGTGACGGCCAGCTCGTGGCCGTTGATGTCGGTGATGGGGCCGCGCCTGGCGGGCAGCGTCTCGGGCTGCACGCGCTGCTCGGCGGCCCTGGCCTCGTAGACCTTGGAGTCCAGGCCCTGGAGCTGCACCAGCCGCCCGGACAGGATGGACAGCACGAAGGTCATCCCGATCAGGCCGATGCCGATCCGCCTGCGCGGGTTGCCCAGGCGCAGCATCGTGGGGGGCTTCGGCGGACGCGGCGGCCTGCGGGGGCGCGGCGGTCGCTGCGGGTCATGCGGACCCGGCCCGCGCAGCCGCCCGGCCCACGGCGGACCCTCACCATTCCCCCGCCCCGGACGCGGCGGCCCGTCGCCGCTCGCCCTGCCAGGACGTACCGGACCATCGCCGCTCACCCGGGTAGAACGTGCCCCGCCATCACCGTTCGCCCTGCCGGGACGCGCCGGACCATCACCGTTGGCCCGGCCGGAACGGGTCGTGGCCTCGCCGTTCCCCTTTCCGGAACGTGGCGTGCCGTCGCCGGTGGGCTTGCCGGGGCGCGGGGGGCCGTCGCCGGGGCGGCGGTCCTGGCGGGGTGGGTCGTCGCCCGCTCGCCGGGGGGGCGGGGCCTGGTGGCCGTCTCCCGGTGGTGGTCCGGTACCGCCGGGCCTGCGCGGGCCACCGGGCACACGACGACCGGCGCCGGGGCCCCCAGAGGCTCCGGCGCCGGATCCGCCGCGGCCGGGTCCCGAACCCCGGCCACCGCCGTTTCTCACCTGCCCGCGTCCCCCGTCTCGGCGCCCACGGGAGCGCCCTTGCCGATCTCGATCACCCTGGCCGAGGGGTCGGGCCGCGCGCCGAGCTTCCCGGCCCGCTCCGCCAGCGCCTCGGCGGTGTCCTGCCGGGCGTTGTCGAGCTTCTGCCGCTCGGCCTCCCGCTGGATGCGGGCGACGCCGTGGCGAAGCTCGTCGGCCTCGAAGGAGTCCTGGGCCAGGACGGTGTTGAGCAGCAGCAGGGTGACCAGGCCACCGCACAGCAGGCCGACCAGCAGCAGCACGAACGGCGCGCGCGGCGCGCGGCCGCGGCGGGCCGGAGCGGCGGTCGCGGCCCGGGCCGGGCGCGGCAGCCGCCGCGTCTCGCCCGTACGCCACGCGCTCTTCGACGGAGCGCCCCCGCTCAGCAGATCGCGTACCGGACCGGCCTTGCCCAGCACACCGTTGCCCAGGCCGACCCCCTCAGCGGCGGCCTTGCCCGGGGCGGACCCGTCAGGCCCGGCCTTGCCCGGAGCGGGGCGACCCGATGCGCCCCTGTCCGGAACGACCCGGCCGGCGGCACTACGGCCCGAGCCGTTCGCCCCAGGAGCGCCTCTTTCCGGATTGGACCGGCCGGGAGCGGCCTTGCCCGAGCCGGCGCGGCCGGGAACGCCTCTTTCCGGGGCGGAGCGACCGGGAGCACCCTTGCCCGCGCCGGACCGGCCGGGGGCGGCCTTGGCCGGGGCGATCCGGCCGGACGCGCCCTTGCCCGTGGCGGACCGCTCGGAAGTGCCCTTGCCCGCGCCGGACCGGCCGGAGGCGCCCTTGCCCGGGGTCACCCGGTCGGGAGCGCGCTTGCCCGGAGCGCTCCTGCCGGAAGCGGTCCGGCCTGAGGTCTCCTTGCCTGGAGCGGTCCGGTCGGGAGCACCGGTGGCCGGGGAGCCGTTTTCCGGGATCTCTTCCGGGCGCCGCTGGTTCGGCCGGGGGGCCTTCGGGCGCGGCGGGGCCACCCGTGCCGTGGTGGCGCGGGGCTGACGGGGCGTGCGGGAGCGGACTCCACGCGGGAGCTCACGCTCGGTCTTCGTCAACAGGCTCACGGATCCTCTCTGCGGCCCGCAGGCGGGCCGAGGCCGCGCGCGGGTTGCGCGTGACCTCCTCCTCGTCGGGGAGTTCGGCTCCCCTCGTCACCAGGCGGAACCTCGGCTGGTGCGCGGGCAGCGGCACCGGCAGGCCGGGTGGGCCCGTCTCCTTGGTTCGCGCCGCGAGGACCTGCTTGGCCAGCCGGTCCTCAAGGGAGTGGTAGGCGAGCACGACGACCCGCCCGCCCAGGGTGAGCGCGTCGAGGGCGGCGGGGAGCGCCGTCTCCAGGGCGGACAGCTCCTCGTTCACCTCGATGCGCAACGCCTGGAAAGTCCTCTTCGCGGGGTTGCCCCCGGTGCGCCGGGTCGCGGCGGGGATCGCGGTGCGCACGATGTCGGCCAGCCGCCTGGTCGAGTCGATGGGCTCCCTGGCCCGCTCCTCGCAGATCAGCCGGGCGATGCGCGCGGCGAACCGCTCCTCGCCGTAGTCGCGCAGCACGCGGGTCAGCTCCTTCGCCGGATAGGTGTTGACCACCTCCGCCGCCGTGAGCTCCTGTTCGCGGTCCATCCGCATGTCGAGCGGCGCGTCGTAAGAGTAGGCGAATCCTCGTTCCGGCTCGTCGAGCTGCGGCGAGGACACGCCGAGATCGAACAACGCGGCGTCCACGCGCGGCGCCCGGGCCGCCGCGAGCACGGCGGGCAGGTCGCTGGAGACCGCGCGCACCAGCGTGGCGCGCAGGCCGAAGGGGGCCAGCCGTACGGCGGAGCGCTCGACGGCCACCGGATCGCGGTCGATCCCGATCAGCCGGAGCGTGGGGTGGGCCGCGAGCAGCGCCTCCGCGTGCCCGCCGAGCCCGAGGTTGGCATCGACCAGCACCGAGTCCGGCCGGTCCAGCGCGGGCGCGAGGAGGTCGAGCACGCGCGCGAGCATCACCGGCACATGGCCGCCCGCGCGAAGACCGTTGTCATCAGTCGCTCGCATGCTCTTTCCACCCCCTCCCGCCGCTCGTACTCGCGGATGTTTCGCGGCTTCGCCGAACCATCGGCCATCCCGTTCTCTCTCGGGCCCCCACCCGGCCGTCCGGCCAGGTCCCCATCCGCAACCGTCTGGGTGACCGCCACCTGACACCGGGGAAGGTGCATCAGCTGGTGGTCCAGTGGGTGCGGGTGGAGACCTCGCCGAACGACTTGTTACACCGACGATTCGACCGTTGTCACAAAATCCCTGGCAGCACCTCCTCCGACAGATCGGCGAACGCCTGCTCCTGGTCGGACAGGTAGGTCTCCCAGGCACGCGCGTCCCAGATCTCCAGCCGCGTGTTGGCCCCGATCACCACACAGTCACGGGTGAGCCCGGCATACTGGCGAAGGGCTTGCGGGATCGTGATCCGCCCCTGCTTGTCAGGGACCTCGTCGGACGCACTCGCGAAGAGGACA
This sequence comes from Spongiactinospora rosea, assembly GCF_003315795.1. Classification (GTDB taxonomy): domain Bacteria; phylum Actinomycetota; class Actinomycetes; order Streptosporangiales; family Streptosporangiaceae; genus Spongiactinospora; species Spongiactinospora rosea. The sequence goes on along the minus strand of NZ_QMEY01000003.1, from coordinate 542,917 downwards.
CGGCTGTAGTCGCGGACCGCCTTGGCGGTCACCGGCGCGGTGCGCAGAGCCTCGGTGATGCGCTCGAACTCCTCTACGGGAAAAACGTAGAGGCAGCGCTCCTGGCCTTTGGTGATCACCAGACCCTCCGCCAGCTCCTCACGGTACTTCGCCGGCAGGAACAGCCGTCCCTTGTCGTCCAGGCGCGGTTGGTGTGTGCCGAGGAACATCGGCTCCACCTCCCGTGCCTAGTGGAGTGCTCGGTCACGAGAGCACCTGCCCTCCACTGCGCACCACCTTACTCCACTTCTCTCCACCGTCAACTAATCGTCGCCGTGTGTCGCCGCCATTTTCGTGACGTTTGTGCAGGTCAGGGCGGTGGAGTACCGGTGGGGGCGCGGAGCGGCGCCCCCGCGTGTCGGCGCGGCGTGCCGGCGCCGGAATACCTACAGCGCCCCGAATACGTGGCGGGTGGGGTGCAGTGGTGGAGCGCCGTGGAGCACGGGCGCCCGTATAGCGGCCGGGCTATAGCGGCATTCGCCGGTAAATCGGCTAAAAGTCGCCCCGCAACCCCCGGCAACGTAGTGTCTGTACACACAATGGAAAAGAAACGCAAGGCCCCCGCAAAAGCGCCTGCGCGGGCTTGCCGTACCACCATCCTGGAGGCCCGGTGGCTGTCAGCCATGACGTCGGACATCAACTCGAGGATCTGGTCTCCACAGCGCACCGGATCCGGCACGCGATCGAATCGGTGATCGAGGGCAAGGCGGATGTCGTCCGGCTCACATTGACCGTCCTGCTGGCCGAGGGTCACCTGCTCATCGAGGACGTGCCGGGTGTCGGCAAGACGATGCTCGCCAAGGCGCTGGCCCGGTCCATCGACTGTCCCGTGCGCCGCGTGCAGTTCACCCCGGACCTGCTGCCCAGCGACATCACCGGGGTGAGCGCCTACAACCAGCAGACCCGCGAGTTCGAGTTCAAGCCGGGCCCGGTCTTCGCGAACATCGTGGTGGGCGACGAGATCAACCGCGCCTCCCCCAAGACGCAGTCCGCGCTGCTGGAGTGCATGGAAGAGCACCAGGTGACCGTCGACGGGGCCACGTACCGGCTCGACACGCCGTTCATGGTGATCGCCACCCAGAACCCGATCGAGATGGAGGGCACCTATCCCCTCCCCGAGGCGCAACGGGACCGCTTCACCGCCAGGATCGCGATGGGCTACCCCGAGCCTGCGGCGGAGCTGGAGATGCTGGACGTCCACGGCGCGGCCTCGCCGCTGGACAAGCTGGAGCCGGTGGCCACCACCGCCGAGGTGCGGGCGCTGATCGAGGCCGTGCGGGCGGTGTTCGTCTCCCCGCCGATCAAGAAGTACGCCATCGACTTGGTCACCGCCACCCGGCAGACCCCGGACCTGCGCCTCGGCGCCTCGCCCCGCTCGACGCTGCAGCTCGTGCGGGCAGGCCGGGCGCACGCCGCGCTGTCGGGCCGCGACTACGTCATCCCCGACGACCTTCAGGACCTCGCCATCCCGGTGCTCGCCCATCGGCTGCTGCCCAGCGTCGAGGCGCAGGGCCAGCGCCGCCATCCCGAGCAGGTGGTCGCCGACCTGGTACGCCGCGTGCCCGTGCCCGACGCACCGGGCCGGGGGCCCGGCGGGGTGGGAACGAGGCGGTGAAGGCGGGGCTCGGCGCGCTGACCGCGCGCGGGCGGTCGTTCGTCGCCTCCGGGATCGCCGCCCTGCTGTGCGCCGTGCTGCTCGGCGAACACGACCTGCTGCGGATCGGCATCCTGATCCTCACGCTGCCGCTGCTGGCCGCCATGGTCGTCGCGCGCACCCGCTACCGGCTGAGCTGCGCCCGCCGCCTGGAGCCGCAGCGCGCGGAGGTCGGCGTCGAGGCCACGGTCACCCTGCGGCTGGAGAACGTCACCCGGCTGCCGACCGGGTTGCTGCTGGTGGAGGACACCGTTCCCTACGCGCTCGGCGCGCGGCCCAGGTTCGTGCTGGACCGGGTGGAGCCGCAGGGGATTCGCGAGATCGACTACCGGGTCCGCTCCGACCTGCGGGGCAAGTTCCCGATCGGGCCGCTTTCGGTGCGGATCACCGACCCGTTCGGGCTGGTCGAGCTGGCCCGCGGGTTCACCATCAGCGACACCCTGGTGGTGACGCCGCAGGTGGTGCCGCTGCCGCATGTACGTCTTTCCGGCGAGTGGACCGGCGGCGGTGACAGCCGTACCAGGAGCGTGGCGGCGGCGGGCGATGACGACGTGGCGCCGCGGGAGTACCGCCAGGGGGACGACCTGCGCCGCGTCCACTGGCGCTCCACCGCCAGGCACGGCGAGCTGATGGTGCGGCGGGAGGAGCAGCAGTGGCAGAGCCGCGGCGCGCTCCTGCTCGACACCCGCAGGATGGCCCACCGGGGGGAGGGCCCGCGCTCGTCGTTCGAGGTCGCCGTCTCGGCCGCGGCCTCCATCGGCGTCCACCTGGCCCGGGAGGGCCTGGGCCTGCGCCTGGTCACCGACCAGGGCGCGGAGCACCTGACCGACACGGGGCTGAGCCACGGTCTGCTGGACACGCTGGCGGTGGTACGGCAGAGCCAGACGCGTTCGCTGGAGTACGGGATCACCGCGCTGCGGCAGGGCGGCGGCGACGGGCTGATCGTGGCCGTGCTCGGGTCGCTGCGGGCCGAGGAGGTCACCGCCGTGGCCCGGCTGCGGCACGGCAGCGTCACCGGTGTGGCGGTGGTGCTCGACACGGCCGTGTGGGAGCATCCCGACGCGCCGCCCAGCGAGGACTACGAGCAGGCCAGGGCCGTCCTTGCCGGGTACGGCTGGCGGGTCGCGCGGCTGCGCTCCGGCGCGTCCATCGCGTCGGTATGGCCGGAGGCCGCCCGCCGGGCCGCGCGGTCCCCGATAGGCAACACGGCCGCCGGAGGTGGCCAATGAGAACTGCCGCCGGAAGGGCCAATGAGAACTGCCGGCGGAGGTGGCGAATGAGCACAGCCGGCGGAGGTGGGGAATGAGACTTCCGATCACCGCGGCGCTGGCCACGATGGCCGTCGCCACGACGTTGTACCAGCTCTTCTCCGGAGGGGCCTGGCTGTGGACCACCCTCGGCGCGATCGTGGTGATCGGCGCGGTGGGGGTGATCGCCTCCCGGCTGGCCGTACCGGCCTGGCTGTCGGCGCTCGCCCAGCTCGCCGGGCTGTGGATCTACCTGACCGCCGCGTTCGCCGGGGATGAGGCGTGGGCCATGGTGGTGCCCACCAGCGACTCCGTGATCGCCCTGGCCCGCCTGGTCGAGGACGGCTTCCAGGACATCCAGCGCTACGCCCCGCCGGTCCCGGCCAACCCGTCGATCATGCTGTTCACCGCGCTGGGCATCGGGCTGATCGCCGTCGCGGTGGACCTGCTGGCGGTACGGCTGCGCCGGGCCGCGCTCGCGGGGCTGCCGCTGCTCGCGCTGTTCGTGGTGCCGGCCGAGATCGTCACCGACCAGATCCCCTGGCCGGCGTTCATCGTGGCGGCGCTGGGGTTCACCGCGCTGCTGCTCGCCGACGGCCGGGAGCGGATCGGCCACTGGGGCCGGGCGGTGCTGGTCCGCCGGATGCGCGGCACGGCCGCCAGGCGGGAGGGCGACAGCGGGCAGTTGCGGCTGTCCGGCAAGCGGATCGGGGTGACGGCGATCGGGCTGGCCGTGCTGGTGCCCGCGCTGGTGCCGACGCTCGAACCCAACCCGCTGTTCACCTTCGGCGTCGGCGCGGGCGACGGCAGGGGCGAGGGCAACACGATCAGCATCCCCAACCCGATCGTGGGGCTGAAGGGGCAGCTCACGCTGCCGGAGAACACGCCCGTCCTCACGTACGCCAATGACGACAACGTGCCGAGGTACCTGCGGCTGTACGCGCTGGACACGTTCAACAGCGACGTGTGGACCATGTCCAACCCGTCGGGGACCCCGGAGAACCGGGTGGAGAACGGGCCGCTGCCCGCGCCGCCCGGGCTGACCCCCAGCCCGCAGGACCGGCAGGTCAAGACCGACATCCAGATCAGTGATGATCTGGACGTGGAGTTCCTGCCGCTGCCGTACCCGCCGCTGCGGGTGACCGCGGAGGGCGACTGGCGGGCCGACCGTACCTCGCTCATGGTCTTCTCCACCCGCGACTCCACGCGGGGCCTGCGCTACCAGGTGATCAGCGGCGAGCCGAAGGCCACCGCCGACCGGCTGAAGGAGTCGGGCGAGCCGGTCCCGGAGGTCGCCGCGCGCTATCTGGCGCTGCCGCGGGGGCTGCCGCCGCAGGTGCGCCAGGAGGCCGAACGCGTCACCAGGAACCGGAAGACCCCTTATGAGAAGGCCGTCCGGCTGCAGGAGTGGTTCACCGACGACGGGAACTTCTCCTACAGCGTGAACACCAAGAGCGGCCACAGCAACTCCGCGCTGCTGGACTTCCTGACCAGCAGCAGGGTGGGGTACTGCGAGCAGTTCGCCGCGGCGATGGCCGTGATGGCGCGCACCCTGGGCGTCCCGGCCCGGGTGGCGGTCGGCTACACCGGCGGCACGCCGCTGGGCGGCGGGCGCTGGCAGGTCGGCACGCACGATATGCATGCCTGGCCCGAGCTGTACTTCGAGGGCGTGGGCTGGCTCCCCTTCGAGCCGACCCCCTCGGGGACGGCGGGACAGGGCACGGCGCGCGCGCCCGACTACAGCATGCCGCCGCCCGACGAGCCCGGCCCGGCCACCTCCTCCCCCGGCCCGGCCGGCGGCGAGGACGAGGAGACCGGTACGACCAGCGGCACGCCGGAACGCCCGCGCAACCCGGCGCTGCTCGACCGGGAGGGCACGATCACCCCGGCCGCGCCGGAGGAGACCACGTCCGTGGGCGGCCGGATCGGCACGGGCGCGCTGGTGCTGCTGCTGATCGTGCTGATCCCGGCGGCGCTGCGGGTGTTCGTGCGCAGGCGGCGGCTGCGGGTCGTGGGAAGGCCCGTCGCGGACGACCCAGGGCCGGGAGGCGGTTCCCAGCCGTCCGTCGGCGTGCGGACGGTCAGGCGGTCCTCGCCGGTGTCGGCGGCGTGGGCGGAGTTCGACGACGCGCTGTACGACTACGGGCTGAGCCGGGGGGCCAGTGAGACGCCGCGGGCGCTGAGCCGCAGGCTGGCCGCCGAGCACGGCTTCGACCCGCTGGCCGCGGCGGCGATCGAGCGGATCGCCACGGCGACCGAGCGGATGCTGTTCGCCAGGTCGCCCGGTGACCAGCGGCCGATGGGCGAGGATCTGCGGCGGGTGCGCCGCGCGCTGGCCGCCACGGCCTCACGCGGGCGGCGGATCAGGGCGGTACTGCTGCCGCCGTCGATGCTGCGGCGGCTGCGCCTGGTCGGCGGGCGGCTGCTGGACGGGTTCGACCGGCTGGAGAGCCTGCGGGTGCGCAAGACGCCGGGCTGAGCACCGACGGCGCCCACGAAACGTGGCCGCCCCCGCGCTGCGGGGGCGGCCACGTTCGTTCTCTCGCCATGATCTGCTCCCCCGCGCCGGTGGGCGAAGGGGACGAAGAGACGCAGGAGGGGTCCGGCCGGTCGTACGGCGTCGCGGAGCGGTCGCTCAGCGCTCGTCGTGGCGGCGCCGCCAGCGCTCCTCCATGCGTTCCATGAAGCTGGGCCGCGGACCGCCGCGCCGCCCACCGGCCGGACGGCCGGGAGGTGCGGCGCCGGGCTGGCCCGGCGCCGGTGACGGCGAGCCGTCACCGAACCCGTTCATCTTCTTCCAGCTCGACAAGCCCCAAAGACACGCCAGGAGCATGACCACGAAGCCGCCGACACCGAGCAGGATGAGCTGCGACACGACGCCGACCATCAGCAGGACGACGCCGAGAAGGAAGCCGATGCTGGCCTTCACGAGGCGGCGCTTGTAGTGGTTACGGGGGTCGCGGATTCGTACGGTATTGGCCCACTTCGGGTCCTCGGCGTAGAGGGCCTGCTCGATCTGGTCGAGCAAGCGCTGCTCGTGCTCAGAGAGCGGCACGGCGCCTCCCAAGGACGGCCCCAGGACGGGGAAGACGGCAACGGACGACACGGGGTGTCCGAACCTCGCGGTCGGTTATCCCCAGAATACGAGGCTGTAGACGCGGGCGAAAGAAAACGTCCAACGTAGACCAAACCGGAGGTGACGTCATAGATCTATTCCATCAAACTTTGGCCGCACCAGCGAGGCCGGGCGCACCGCCCCCGGGCCGAACCTCGCGACCGCCTTGTCCATCGCGCGTTCCGCCTCCCTCCAGCCGGACTCTCGTTCTCCAAGAGTAAGCTGACGCACGGATGCCTCGGCCCTCAGGAGGTTCTCCATTCGCACTCCGACCAGCCGCAGCCGCACCCGCGCGAGGTCCGCGGCGGCGTAAAGTTCGCAGGCTGTGACGTAAATCTCCTGCGCGACGTCGGTCGCCTCGCGCAGGGTGCGCGAACGCGTGATGGTGGTGAAATCGGCGCGGCGGAGCTTGACACTGACCGTGCGGCCGACGTGACCGCCCGCGCGCAGCCGCGCCGCGACCTTCTCCGACAGGCGCAGCAGCTCCCTGCGGATCGTCTCCGGATCATCGACGTCGGCCGCGAAGGTCTCCTCCGCGCCGATGCTCTTGTCCGGGACGTGCGGGGTCACCTCCCGCTCGTCGCGGCCCCAGGCCAGGGCGGCCAGGTGGCCGCCCGCGGCGTGGCCCAGCTCCCGGCGCAGCGTGGTCACCGGCACCCTGGCCAGATCGCCCACCGTCTTGATGCCCAGCCGCAGCAGGGCCTCCTCGGTGCGGTCGCCGACCCCCCACAGCGCCCCGACCGGAAGCGGGTGCAGGAACTCCACCACCCCGTCGGCGGGGACCACCAGCAGGCCGTCCGGCTTGCACTGGCGAGATGCCAGTTTTGCTACGAATTTGCTGCTGGCCACGCCCACCGAGCAGGTGATGCCGAAGCGCTCGGCGACCTGGGTCCGGATCAGCGCGGCCACCCGGGCGGGCGAACCCAGCCTGCGCCGCGCGCCGCCGACGTCCAGGAACGCCTCGTCGGAGGCGATCGGCTCCACCTGGGGCGTCACCGCGTGGAAGATCTCCATCACGCCGCGGGACACCGCCGAGTACTTTCCGTGACTGGGCGGGATGATCGTGGCCTGCGGGCACAGCCGCATCGCGCGGGTCATCGGCATTGCGGAGTGCACGCCGTAGCGCCTGGCCTCGTAGGTGGCGCTGAGCACCACGCCGCGCGCCCCGGCCGCGCCGATGATCACCGGGGTGCCGGCCAGCTCCGGCCGGTCGAGCAGCTCGACGCTCGCGTAGAACGCGTCCATGTCAACATGCAGGATGGGGCAGCCGGTGTCGTCGGCCGACCCCGTCGTGATGACCCTGGGGACCTGCTGTTTGCGGGACACGGCACCATCCTAGGCGAACGCGCGTTCGAGCAGGCGGCCTACCCGAGGGTCGCCAGGACGTGCGTCTGGGTGGCGATCTCCCGCAGCACCGGATGGGCCGCGGCGGCACGTTCCAGCGCGACAAGGGCCTCCGCCGCGCCGGGCTCGCCGTCCACGAGCCGGCTCGGCACCAGGTCGGCGAAGATCCGCACGCCGTGCACCTCGCCCACCGCGAAGCCGGTGGCGGCCAGCAGCGCCTCCAGCCCTTCGCCGGTGAACCGGCGCGGGGTCGGGTCGCGGTCGCCCCAGCGCCCCTCGGCGTCGCCGAGGACCAGCCTGGCCTCCTCGAACCGCCCGCTCAGCGCCCGGTGGACGGCCGTGGCGACCGGATTGGCGGCGAGCAGGCTCACCACGCCGCCCGGCCGCAGCAGGCGGGCCACCGCCCGCAGCGCGCCCGCCGGGTCATCGACGTACTCGAGCACGCTGTGGCACAGCACCAGGTCCGCGCCGCCCTCGGGAAGCAGGTCGCCGAGGTCGGCGGCATCGCCCTGCAACGCGCGCACGCCCACACCCGCCTCGGCCGCGCGCCGCTCCAGCGCGGCGAGCGAGTCGGGGCTCGGGTCCACCACGGTGACCGCGTGCCCCAGCCCCGCCAGGGGCACGGCGAAACCGCCCGTACCGCCCCCGGCGTCGATGATGTCGAGCCGTGCGCGCCCGGTGGCGGAGGCCCGCTCGGCCAACACCGCCCGCAACGCGTCCCACAGCACGGCGGTCCGCGCCGCAGGCACGGCCGCCTGCCGGGTCACACCTTCGGTCCGCAACGTCCCAGCCTCCCTCGACCGCGCCCTCAGGTCCAAGGGCGTCCCACGCGCCCCAGCCTACGCCGGGCGGCCGGTCCTCACAGGCTGAGGCTGGGCTTGAGCTCCTTGAACCGGGCCAGAATGCCGTTGATGAACTGGGGGGACTCGTCGGTGGACAGCTCCGAGGCCAGGTGCACCCACTCGCTGATCACCACGCCCTCCGGGACGTCGGGCATCCACAGCAGCTCGTAGGAGCCGCCGCGGAGCACGTTGCGGTCCACCGCGGGCATGCGGTCCAGGCTCCAGCCCTCGGAGTAGGTCGAGATCAGCTCGTCGATCCTGGGCAGGTGGCGCACCACGCCCTCCACGAGCGCGGCGGTGTACTCGTTGACCGGTGGTTCGGCACGCTCCAGCCGCTCGGCGAGGATCCTGCCCGGATCCTCGCCGCGCAGCTCCGCCTCGAAGAGGATGTCCAGGGCTCGCCTGCGGGCCTTGCCCCGTGCGGTCATCAGGCGCGGCCGAGGTAGTCGCCGGTGCGGGTGTCGACCTTGACCTTCTCTCCGGTGGTGATGAACAGCGGGACCTTGATCTCCGCGCCGGTCTCCAGCGTGGCGGGCTTGGTACCGCCGGTGGAGCGGTCGCCCTGCAGGCCCGGCTCGGTGTGCGACACGGTCAGCTCGACCGCGGCGGGCAGCTCGATGTAGAGCGCCGCGCCGTCGTTGAAGGCCACCGTGGCCAGGGTGTTCTCCAGCAGGTAGTCGGCGGCGGAGCCGACGGTGGCGCGCGGGACGTTGACCATGTCGTAGGTCTCGGTGTCCATGAACACGAAGTCGTCACCGTCGGGGTAGGAGTACTGCATCTCCCGCTTGTCGACGTTGGCGACCTCGACCTTCACCCCGGCGTTGAAGGTCTTGTCGACGACTTTGCCGGACAGGACGTGCTTGAGCTTGGTGCGCACGAACGCGCCGCCCTTACCGGGCTTGACGTGCTGGAACTCGACGACCGTCCACAGCTCGCCGCCGTCCAGCCGAAGTACGATGCCGTTCTTGAGGTCGTTGGTCGTCGCCACTCGCTTGTCTCCTGCGTACGGCTGCCACTCCCGCCTTAGAGGATCAGCAGCTCTCTGGTCGTCTGGGTGAGGAGCTCCGGTCGGTCGACGCGCGTCACGAGCGTGTCCTCGATGCGAACCCCGCCCCTACCGGGGAGGTAGACCCCCGGCTCAACGGTGATCGGAACTCGATCCTCTATCCTACCGGGCTTGTCCGGGCCCAGAAACGGAACCTCGTGGATCTCCAGGCCGATGCCGTGCCCGAGACCGTGCCCGAAGTGCTCGCCGTGCCCGGCCTCGGTGATCAGATCGCGGGCGGCGGCGTCCAGGTCGTGGGCGGTGGCCCCGGGCCTGACCGCGTCCCTGCCCGCGCGTTGCGCGGTGCGGACGAGTTCGTACAGCTCACGCTGCCAGTCGGCGGGCGGGCCGACCATCACGGTCCTGGTCATGTCGGCGTGGTAGCCCGCGTGCAGCGCGCCGAAGTCCATCGTGACGAAATCGCCCGGGGCGACCGGCCGGTCGGTGGGCGAGTGGTGCGGCACCGCGCCGTTCGGGCCCGCGGCCACGATGGTGTCGAAGGCGGCCTTCTCCGCGCCGAGTTCGAGCATCCGGCCCTGCAGCATGCGGGCGATCGCCCGCTCGGTCACCCCGGGCCTGATCGCCGCCAGCACGTCGGCCAGCGCCTGGTCGGTGATCGCGCACGCGGTGCGGAGCAGGTCGATCTCGGCCTCGTCCTTGACCGTGCGCACTTCTTCCACCAGCCCGGAGAGCGGCAGCGGCTCGCCGGCCTCCGCTTCCGGGGCGATCCTGCGGAACTCGGCGACCGGCAGGTGGTGGCCCTCGACCGCCAGCCGTACCGGGCCTGCGCGCCTGGCGAGCACACCGGCGGTGTCGCGCCCCTCGATGACCTCGATGTCCGCGCACATCTTCCGGGCCGCCTCGAAGTAGCGCAGGTCGGTGGCCAGCGCCGCCCCGCCCGCGGCCGTCACCAGCAGCGCGGCGTTGCTGCTGACCAGGCCGGTGAGGTAGCGGACGTTGACGGGCTTGGTGACCAGGATCGCCTCGACGCCGGCGGGGGGCAGCAGCCCGGACAGGCGCCTGCGGCGCTCGTGGTGGTTGGCGGACATGCGCCGAATGTACGGCACGCGGCATAACGTACGGCAAGGACCCGCCGGGCAAGACTCTCGATACGTACGGCAGAAGCCCGCAAGAAAGACAGCTCTGCCATAAAACGATCAATTCCATGACTTTCGGATATGACTAAAAGTCAAGCCGATTGTGCGATAAGTTGTCCATCTCGGCGGCCGGACTCGCCTCTCCTCCCTGTCGGGTGCGGCCCGCCGTGGGGCCCCGTGCCCTGATGCACGGCAGCGGCCCCCGCCCTGTCCCGCAGGGCGGGGGCCTTGCCTCCGGGCTCTGCCTCAGGAGGCCAGGGCTCTGACCCGCTCGATCAGCTTCACCCGCTCCCCCGGCGTGTCCGCGAGCGGCGTGACGTTGAGCGTGGTCACCCCCGACTCCCGCAGCGCCTGGATCCTGTCTCGGACGAACCCCTCCGGGCCGATCAGGCAGGTCTTCTCCAGCAGCTCGGCGGGCACCTGGGCGGCGGCCTCGTCCTTCTTGCCCGCAAGGTAGAGATCCTGGATGCGCTCGGCCTCCCGCTCGTACCCGTAGCGGCGGGCCAGGTCGTTGTAGAAGTTGCGGCCGCGCGCGCCCATTCCGCCGATGTAGAGCGCGAGCACCGGCCGGACGAACTCCCGCAGCCCGGCCACGTCGTCGCCGATGGCCAGCGGGGCCTGCGCGATCACGTCCAGGGGGCCCAGCTCGGGGTCACGGCGGGCCCGGCCCTCCGCGAGTGGCCCGTCCCACACGGCTCCGGCCCTCTCCGGCAGGTAGAAGATCGGCTGCCAGCCCTCGGCCAGCTCGGCGGCCAGCGCCACGTTCTTCGGCCCGATCGCGGCCACCACGACCGGGATGCGGTCGCGCACCGGGTGGTTGATCAGCTTGAGCGGCTTGCCGAGGCCGGTGCCCGCGCCCTCGGGCAGCGGCAGGGTGTAGTGCCTGCCCTCGTACTCCAGCCGCTCGCGCCGCCACACCTTGCGGCAGATCTCGATGACCTCCCGGGTGCGGCCGACCGGGGCGGTGTACGGCACGCCGTGGAACCCCTCGATGACCTGCGGCCCGGACGTCCCGAGGCCGAGCACGAACCGGCCCTCGGAGACGTAGTCCATCCCGGCCGCGGTCATCGCCAGCAACGCCGGGGTGCGGGAGTAGATCGGCAGGATGCCGGAGGCGATCCGCACCCGCTCGGTCACGGCCGCGATGTAGCCCATCTGGCTGACGGCGTCGAAAGTGTACGCCTCGGGGACGAATACGATGTCGAGCCCGGCCTTTTCGTGGTCGACCAGCTCGGCCACCGTCTCTTTGAATCCCCCCGCGTATCCCAGTGCCATACCGATGCGCATGCGGACGGAGCCTCCATCGGGAGTACAGAATCATATTCGGTCAGGTGTCAGCGTATCCGCCGTGTGTCGGCCTGGCGACAGCCAGACGCTCCCCCTAGCCTTACCCATCCGGCGTGCGAGGGGGGACGGGGACGGTGTGCTGCTGAAGAGGACGATCATCGTGGTGGCGGGCCTGCTGGCGCTGCTGCTCGGCGGTCACCGGCTGGTACCGGACGTCGGCGGTGTCATGCCGGTGGTGGAGAGCCTGCTGCCGTGGCTCGGGGCCGGGGTGCCGGTGCTCCTGGTGGCGTCCTGCTGCACCGGCTCCTGGCGGCCGATGGCCGCCTCGCTCGTCCCGGCCGCCGTGTGGGGCGCGATGTTCGGGCCCGCGCTGCTGCGCGACCCGCCGGGCGGGCCCAGCGACCTTTCCGCGACCACGCTCAACGTGGGCGCGGCCAATCCCCGGCCCGCCGGCGCCGTACGCGCGGTGGCCGACGGGACCGACCTGCTGGCCCTGCAGGAGGTCACCGGGCAGGCGCTGCGCACGGTGGCCCGCGAACTTCGCCGCACCCACCCGCACTCCTACACGGCGGGCACGGTCGGGCTGTGGAGCCGCCCCCCGATCGTCTCTGCCCGCCCCATCGACGTGGGCCTCGGCTGGGACCGCGCGCTGCGCGCGGTCGTCAGGACCCTGGGCGGCGACGTGACGGTGTACGTGATGCACCTGGCTTCGGCCCGGCCGGGCCACACCGTACGGCGGGACCGGACCCTCGCGGCGGCCAGACGCCTGGTGGACGGCGACCCGAGCGAACGTCTTCTCCTCCTGGGCGACCTCAACACCGCCACCACCGACCGGCACCGCACCGGCCTGGTACCGCCCCTGGCGGACGCCCACCTGGAGGCCGGCACCGGTTTCGGCTTCACCTGGCCCGCCGAGTTCCCCATCACCCGCCCGGACCACATCCTCTACCGCGGCCTCACCGCCACCACCGCCGCCGTCCATCCGGCCCCCGGCAGCGACCACCACGCCGCCCACGCCGCCCTCCGCCTCACCCCCACCCCGGCGGTGGCGAGATAAGTACGGGGTGTTTTCTTGACCTGAAGGTGTCGGAAACGGCCGGAGAGGCGGTGAACACTTGAGCGATGAGGATTTCGACGGGTACCGCAGGGTTGTTGCTGGCCGCCGGTGAGGGCGCGCGGTTCGGCATGCCCAAGGCGGAGATCGAGTTCGCGGGGGAACGGCTGGTCGATCGGGCCGTGCGCACGCTGCGGGAGGGCGGCTGCCATCCGGTGATCGTCGTACTGGGGGCCGCGTTGGTCCAGGTCCGGGGGGCGGTCGTCGTCCACAACGCGGCCTGGCGTACCGGGATGGGCTCCTCGCTGCGCGCCGGGCTGGCGGCGCTTCCGGCAGAGGCCGAACGGGTCGTGGTCATGCTGGTCGACCAGCCCCGCATCGGCCCGGAGGCGGTGGCCCGCCTCATCGAGGCCGCCCACGAGGGCGCGAGCCTCGCCGTCGCCACCTACGCCGGACGCCCCCGCAACCCCGTCCTCATCTCCCGCGAGCACATCCCCGCGGTCGCCGAGTCGGCCATCGGCGACATCGGCGCCCGCGACTTCCTGCGCGCCAACCCCACCCTGGTCACCCCTGTCCCCTGCGACGACGTAGCCGACCCCGCCGACATCGACACCCCCCACGACCTCGCCACCCTCACCAGCGACGACACCCCCGCCGCCACTCCCACGGAATCCACGACAGTTCGCGACTCCACCGGCTGATCTCCGCTTCGAGGAGTGCACGCCGCTCAACGCAAATGCCGAACCTGACGATTCAATACCCACTCGCCCAGGACGCCCCGGGCGCCATACCGCACGCGGTGAATGCCGGTCTGACGATCCGGGACGCCCTCCCAGCTCAGCCCGGCCGCGTCGTCTCCCAGTTCCCGGACGCCCCAGATGAGGCTCGCGGGCCAGACCGACCGCATACCGCCCAAGCCGAGTACCGGGTCTGACGACTCAGTACGCCCCCTTCCAGGACAGCCCCACCTGCCATGTCACGCCGCCCGCGACTCCCCCAGGCAAGCCACCTCCACCGGACGTCCACCCAGTACGAGCCCCTCCAACACGGCCCCGCCTGCCATACCGCACGGATCGTGACTCCGCCAGGAGACCCCGCCCCAAGGAGGCATCCGCAGCTTGCGGGCCAGAGCGGACGCGTTCCGCTCAGGGCCGGATGCCGGGTCTGACGATTCGATGCGCGCTCGTTCGGGGCGGCCCGGCCCGTCAGGTTGCTCGGGGTGGTACCGGCCAGGGTGGCGAGCCGTTCCGCCAGGCTCCGACGGCACCTTTGGTCAGGCGAACGTCCAGGCCCCCCACGTCGGACCTCCCCATCAGTCACGCGACACCGACAACCCGAAGGTTCAGCTTCCAAGCTCAGATCTCACCATGGATACGCCCCGTGGTGTCGGTGAGCGGCCTTCCCGAACCGCCCCAGCGCAACTGGATCAGTTCGGCGGCGATGGCGACCGCGGTCTCCTCAGGAGTACGGGCCCCGAGGTCGAGGCCGATCGGGGAGCGCAGCCGGGCCAGTTCCTCGTCCGTCAGGCCCGCCTCGCGCAGGCGGGCGATCCGGTCGTCGTGGGTGCGGCGGCTGCCCATCGCGCCGACGTAGCCCGCGCGAGTGCGCAGCGCCACCTCCAGCAGCGGCACGTCGAACTTGGGATCGTGGGTGAGCACGCAGATCACCGTGCGTTCGTCGACCGTGACCGAAGTGAGGTAGTCGTGCGGCCACTTCACCACCACTTCATCGGCGTCGGGGAAGCGCTTCTCGGTGGCGAAGACCGGCCGGGCGTCGCAGACCACGACGTGGTAGCCGAGGAATTTGCCGATCCGTGCGACGGCGGCCGCGAAGTCGATGGCCCCGAAGACGAGCAGCTTCGGCGGCGGGGCGAAGGACTGGACGAACACCGACAGATCGTCGAGCCTGCGCTCGCCGCGCGCGCCGTACCGGCGGATCCCGGTGAGGCCCTGGGCCAGCATGCCGCGAGCGTCGTCGTCGATGGCGGCGTCCAGCCTGGGCGCGCCCAGCGACCCCGACGCCCGGTCGGGCCACACGACGCGCCGGGCCCCCGCCCGGCCGGGGCCGGACAGCACCGTGGCGACCGCGACCGGCTCGCGGGCGGCGATCGAGGCGGCGACCTCACCCAGCTCCGGGTAGGTGTCGCGAGACACCGGCTCGACCAGGATGTCGATGATGCCGCCGCAGGTCAGCCCGACCGAGAACGCCTCGTCGTCGGACACGCCGTACCGTTGCAGCACTGGCTCCCCCGTGGCCGTGACCTCCTGGGCCAGCTCGTAGACCGCCCCTTCGACGCAGCCGCCGGACACACTGCCGACCGCCTCGCCGCCGAGCACCGCCATCGCCGCGCCCGGTGGCCGGGGTGCGCTCCGGAACGTTCCGACCACGGTCGCCAGGCCGAACTTCTCCCCCGCCGACCACCATTTGATGATCTGCGACAACACATCACGCATGTCCGAGCCTTCCTGCGAGGTCCTGGAAAGCGGCCAGGCTGTGACCGGCCACGAAATCATCGAGATAGGGCAGCGCGGCGCGCATCCCGGCGGTCAGCGGCTCGTATCCCTCGTGCCCCTTGTGCGGGTTGACCCAGATCACCCGGTGGGCCAGCCGGGACAGCCGGGCCATCTGCGCGCCCAGCAGGGCCGCGTCGCCGCGTTCCCATCCGTCGGAGGCGATCACTACGGTTGCGCCCCGCGCCCGGTGCGAGGTCAGGAACTCCTTCAGCTCCTCGCCCAGGCGGGTGCCGCCGCTCCAGTCGGGGATGGCGGCGGAGGCGGCGGCCATCGCCAGGCCGGGGTCGCGGTGGCGCAGCTCGGGGGTGAGCCGGGTCAGCCGGGTGCCCACGGTGAACACCTCGGTGGTCCGCGGCTCGGATCTGACCATGGCGTGCGCGAAGCGCAGCAGGGTGTCGGCGTAAGGGGACATCGATCCGCTGACGTCGATCAACAGGACCACCGCGCGCGGGCGATGGCGATGCGCCCGGCGGCGCAGCAGGGAGATCTCGCCGCCCCGGCGCAGGCCCTCCCGGATCGTGCGCCGCTCGTCGAGTACGCCGCGCTGGGCCGGTGCGAACCGGCGCGACCTGCGCCGCTCGCGCTCCCCGGTGAGCAGGGCGAGCATCCGGTGGATCTCGGCCCGCTCGGCAGCGGTCAGCGCGGCCACGTCGCGGTGCCGGAGCCGTTCGGCGTCGCTGGCGGCGACGGCCTGGGGCTCTCCGGGATCGTGGGGATCGGTGCCGCCCCGGTCACCGCCGAGGGCCGTGAGGTGCCGGGTGACGGTCATGGCGGGCGGTGCCACCCGGGCCACCACGGGCCGCAGGCCGCCGAAGTAGGCGGCGAAGCACCTGTCGTAGCGGGGCAGATCGTCGGGTGACGCGCACAGGGTGAGGCGTCCCGCCCAGTAGACGCCATGGGGCTCGGCCACCCCGAGCACGGCGGCGGCCCGCAGCATGTTCTGCGTGCGCTCATGATCGGCGGACACCCCGGCGGCCCGCAGCGTACGAGCAAAGCCGGTCAACGTGGCCACGACGCGGCTGGGGATCTCACTCATGGCCCAGCCCCCCTCCTGCGAGACGTACCCCCGGTCCCCCCGGTACATGAGCGACCCAACCGGGAACCGCACCCATAGCCCGACAGCCGGACGCCAGGTCCCTTCGGTGCCCAAGCGACGCAGCCGGAGACCTCACCCATGGCGCAACAACCCATCGCGCAGCACAGACACCTGCTCCACTCGGCACTTGAGTGACACGACCGGGGATCTCACACGCAGCCCAACACCGCGACACCGATGCCCGCTCCTTCGGGTGCCTGGGCAACGCGGTCGGAAATCCCACCCATCGCGCAACAGCCCATCGCGCAGCACAGACACCTGCTCCACTCGGCACTTGAGCAACATGGCCGGGGATCTCACACATGGCCCAACACCCCTCCCACGACAGGAATGCCCGGCCCCTTCGGGGACTGAGCGACGCAGCCGAAGATCGGACCCATGGTCCACTCGGTGCTTGAGCGACCTAGCCGGAGAGCGCAGACAGAGCCCAACACCCCTCCCACCACCCAGACGCCCGACCCCTTCGGGGCTTGAGCGACGCGGCCAGGGATCTCATCCATGGCGCAGCAGCCCATCGCGCAGCACGGACGCCTGGTCCTCACGGTGTTTGAGCAGTGCGCCGAGAGAGGCGGCGGCCAGGTCGGGGTCGAGGTCGCGGGCGCCCAGGGTGAGCAGGGCCTCTGTCCAGTCGAGGGTTTCGGCGATGCCGGGGGGTTTGACCAGATCGGCCGAACGCAACCGCCCCGCCACGGTGGCGACCTGGGCGGCCAGGTTCTGGCCGCAGTGGGGCAGGCGGCGTAGCAGGATGGCGACCTCGCGGTCGAAGGAGGGGTGCTCCAGCCAGTGGTAGATGCAGCGGCGTTTCAGCGCGTCGTGGACCTCGCGGGTGCGGTTGGAGGTCACCACGACGACCGGGGGCGTCTGCGCGCGGATCGTGCCGAGCTCGGGCACGGAAATGGCGTAGTCGGACAGGGTCTCCAGCAGGAACGCCTCGAACTCGTCGTCGCCGCGGTCGATCTCGTCGACCAGCAGCACGCTGGGCTGGGTCTCCAGCGCGGCGAGCAGCGGCCTGGCGATCAGGAAGCGGCGGTCGTAGAGCTCGCCCTCCAGCCGGGCGGCGTCGGCCGCCCCGGCGGCCTCCGCGGCCTTCAGGTGGAGGAGCTGGCGCGCGAAGTCCCAGTCGTAGAGGGCGTGCGCGGCGTCCAGGCCCTCGTAGCACTGGAGCCTGATCAGCGGCGCGCCGAGCACCGCCGCCAGGCACTTGGCCAGCTCGGTCTTGCCGACGCCGGCCTCGCCCTCCAGGAACAGCGGCCGGCGCATCCGCAGGGCGAGGAAGCAGGCGGTGGCCAGGCCGTCGTCGGCGAGATAGGCATGGGCGTCGAGCAACCGGGCGAGCCCGGCGGGGGACTCGACCCCGGTGGCGGTGGTCGTCGCGCGCAACACAACATCAGGCTACGCGCGCCCACCACAGGCACCGCCCAAAGCGCCGGCACCTGTGGACATCCCCGCCGCAGAACGGCTGGTCGCCTGTGGACAACGCCACCTCCCGCCCCAGAAGGCCCGGTACCAAGCGGCGGATGCCGTCCTCCCCGTCTGGAGAGCCTTTGATGGGCGGAAGTGGGGGGCCGTGATTCCGTACCGGGGCATCCCTCTCGCGGGGATCGCCGCCGCCCCGGGACGGCGGCGCTCCCGCTCACGCGCGGTGCCACGAGAGAACCGGCCAGGCAGAGGCGCGAGCCGACTCGAAGGAGGTCCCGAGACATCCGCGATGCCCGAGGGCATGTGCGCGCGATGCCCCAGGCACGGAAGTGGGGGGCCGTGATTCAGTACCGGGGCATCCATCCCGGGGACGGCGGCGCTCCCGCTCACGCGCGGTACCACGGGAGAACCGGCCAAGCGGAAGTGCGGGCCGACTCGAAGGAGGTCCCGGGGCATCCGCTATGCCCGAGGGCAAGCCCGGGTGACGGGCCTGCGCGGCCCCAGGCTCGGACGTACGTCAGGGGGTGGTGGGGGGTGGGGGTTCGCCGGCTTCGCTGTGCTGGTGGATGAGGGCGGTGAGTTCGGCGACCTGGCGGCGGGCGCGTTCCTTTTCTGAACCCTGGATGCCCATCGCGCCCACCGTGGAGCCGTCGGCGAAGTCGATCTTCGCCCAGGGCTCGCCGTCGATCAGGGTGACGTCGATGACCTGGGGCCAGGTGTAGCGGTGGGTGCGCAGGGCGTTGATCAGGGTGATGCCCGTGCCGTCGGCCTCGACCCGGCAGCGGCCGAGGAGGTGCAGCACGCCGGCGAAGACGCAGCCGAGGCCGACCATGGCGAGCTTGTCGGCGAGGCCGAACGGCTCGGGAAGCGCGATCGCCAGGATCAGCGCCCCGATCACCGCCGCCGCCGCGAAGCCGTACGCCACCAGCCTGCCTCGGCGTGGCCGCCAGGTGACGGGCAGGCTGGGCGGAGTGACGATCTCTGGCATCGGCGGCGCTCTCATCGGGTCGTTCCCTCGGATGCCGCCACGCGGGCAGGGGCCCGCACGGCGGCGAAGACGGAACGCAACCTACCGCACCCGCCCCCGGTCCTGTGGATCAGGCCCTTCGCAGCCCGCGAAGGGTCAGCGCGGTCTCCAGGGCCGCAACCGTCGCCTCGTACCCCTTGTCCTCCTTGCCCTCCGGGCCGGAGCGGGCCGTGGCCTGGTCGAGGTCGTCGCAGGTGAGGACGCCGTTGCCGACCGGGGTCTCCTCGTCCAGGGAGATCCGGGTCAGCCCTGCCGTGACGGAGTCGCAGACGTACTCGAAGTGGGCGGTCTCGCCGCGGATCACCGCGCCGAGGGCGACCACGGCGTCGTGGGAGCGGGCGAGGGACTGGACGACCACGGGGATCTCCAGGGTGCCCGCCACCCGCACCACCGTCGGGGTCGCGCCGCAGTCGTCCGCGGCCTGTACGGCGCGTTCCACCAGCCGGTCGGTGATCTTCTCGTGCCAGCGGGCGGCCACGATCCCGACCGTCAGCCCCGCCGCCGGTACGGTGTGGGCGTCCGGGCGTCCGCCTGAACTCATGAGATCTCCTGCGGGATGTCGTGGCCGAGACGGTCGCGCTTGGCCATCAGGTACTTGCGGTTGAACGGCGTGACGGCGGCCGCCATCGGCTCCCGGCCGAGGACCTTGATGCCGTAGCCGTCCATCCCGCGGGTCTTGGCCGGGTTGTTGGTGAGCAGCCGGACCGACTTGACGCCCAGGTCGGCCAGCATCTGCGCGGCGTTGGAGAACTCCCTGGCGTCCACCGGCAGGCCGAGCTCCAGGTTCGCCGAGACGGTGTCGCTGCCCGCGTCCTGGAGGCTGTAGGCGCGGAGCTTGGCCAGCAGCCCGATCCCCCGGCCCTCGTGCCCGCGCAGGTAGACGATGACCCCGCGGCCCTCGGCGGCGATCGCCTCCATGGCCGCGTCGAGCTGCACGCCGCAGTCGCAGCGCAGCGAGCCGAGGACGTCGCCGGTGAGGCATTCGGAGTGGGCGCGGACCAGGACGTTCTCTCCGCCCGCGAGGTCGCCGTAGACGAGCGCGAGGTGTTCGCCGCCGTCGAGGGTGCTGGCGTAGCCGTACGCGCGCCACTGGCCGTGCCGGTTGGGCAGCGCGGTCTCGGCCACGCGGGTCACCATCCGCTCGGTACGCCGGCGGTGGTCGGCCAGCTGCTCGATCGAGATGAGGGCCAGGTCGTGCTCGTCGGCGAACGCGCGCAGCGCGGGCAGCCGCTTCATGGTGCCGTCGTCGTTGACGATCTCGCAGATCGCGCCCGCGGGCGGCAGCCCGGCCAGGACCGCGAGGTCCACGGCGGCCTCGGTGTGGCCGCGCCGGGCCAGTACGCCGCCTTCGGCGTAGCGCAGCGGGAAGATGTGGCCGGGCCGTACCAGCTCGTACGGCTCGGTCGCCGAGTCGCACAGCGTGCGGATGGTCCGTGCCCGGTCGGCGGCGGAGATGCCGGTGGACACGCCGTCGCGGGCGTCCACACTGACGGTGTACGCCGTGCGCATGCGCTCGCGGTTCTCGCCGACCATCAGCGGCAGCCCGAGGCGGTCGAGCTCGACGCCCCGCATCGGGACGCAGATCACGCCGCTGCCGTGCCTGATGGTGAAGGCGACCAGTTCGGGGGTGGCCTTGGCGGCGGCGAAGATGAGGTCGCCCTCGTTCTCGCGGTTCTCGTCGTCCACGACCACGACGGGCCTGCCGTCGCGGATGTCGGCCACGGCCCGCTCCACCGGATCCATCTTGATGTCGCTCATGCGCTGACCACCTTCTCCACCGGCGCCGCCGTACGGGACCGGTATTCACGCGTCCAGGTCACGAAGCCCACGGCGACGAGCACGAGGAACACGCCGTACACGACACCGGAGACCACCAGTCCGGCGCCGAAGGCCAACGGCACGCCGACCAGGTCGACGAGCACCCATATCCACCAGAAGTCGATCAGTGCCCGTCCCTGGGCGAACGTGGCCACCGCGCTGCCGACGAAGATGTACGCGTCCGGCAGCGGGTTCCAGGAGATCTCGAAGAGATTCTGGTTCACTAGGTGGAAGGCCAGCGCGACCACCCCGGTACCGGCGATCATGATGCCGATCAGGGTCACCCGTTCGGCGATCGTGCCGGGGCGTACCGGCAGCGTGCGCTCGGCGCGGATGCCGCGCGACCACTTCCACCAGCCGTACACCGCCAGCGCCGCGAACAGCGCCTGCTTGAGCGCGTTGCCGGTCACGTGGGCGCTGATCGAGGCCGCGAACAGCAGCGAGGAGGCGAAGAGCTGGACCGGCCAGGTCCAGATGGTGCGCCGGATGGCCAGCATGACGGTCGCCAGGGCGCCGATGTTGCCCACCAGGTCGATCCAGACGACGTGCTGGCCGAACAGTTCGAAGCCGGCGGTCGCCCATGTGGTGCCGCCGCTCATGCCCGCGCCTTCGGGCGGTGGGCGACGGTCAGCCGCTCGACGTACTTGGCGATCACGTCGACCTCCAGGTTCACCGGCTCGCCGGGCGCGCGCAGGCCGAGCGTTGTCTCCCGCAGGGTCGTGGGGATCAGCGCGACGGCGAACTCGCCGGGGGCGACCGCGGTGACGGTGAGGCTGACGCCGTCGATCGCGATGGAGCCCTTCTCGACCACATAGCGTTCGAGGTCGTCGCCGAGGGAGAAGCGCACGTCGTGCCAGTCGGTCCCGGGGTCGCGGGAGAGCACCACCCCGGTGCCGTCCACGTGGCCCTGCACGATGTGGCCGCCGAGCCTGCCGTCGGCGCGCAGCGCGCGTTCCAGGTTGACCCGGTCGCCCGCGCCGAGCCCGCCGAGCGTGCTGCGCCGCAGCGTCTCCGGCATCACGTCGGCGGTGAACACGTCGCCGTCGAGCCCGGCGACGGTCAGGCACACGCCGTTGACCGAGATCGACGCGCCATGGGCGGCGTCGGCGGACACGGTGGCGCCGCGGATCGACAGCCGCGCCGCGCCCTCGCGCGGTTCGACGGCGACCACCTCGCCCAGCTCTTCCACGATTCCGGTGAACATCCGCTCAGTTCTCCTCACTGGGTGCCGGCCGGGCGGTGACCCGAAGGTCCGGCCCGACGCTGACGACTTCCTCGAACTCCAGCCGGTGGGTCTGCCCGATCGTCCGCACCCCGGCGGGGCCGAGCGCGGCGGCCCCGTCGCCCAGCAGCGCGGGCGCGAGGTAGCCGACCACGCGGTCGATCAGTCCTTCCCTCATGAAGGAACCCGCGAGGGTCGGCCCGCCTTCCAGGAAGATGCCGACAATGTCTCTCTTGTGGAGTTCGCTCAGGAGGGCGCGCAGGTCGAGCCCCGTTTCGGGGGCGCGCGGCAGCCGTACGACCTCGGCGGCCCCCACCGGCCCCGGCGTGACGCCCTCGGCCACGGCCAGCAGCGTGGGGGCCTCCTCCGACAGCACCCTGGCGCCGGCAGGCACGCGCCCGCGGGTGTCCACCACGACCCGCAGCGGCGGCCCTGAGGCCCGCTCCAGCGGCGGGCGGGCGGTGAGGCGGGGGTCATCGGCCAGGACGGTGCCGACGCCGGCGACGATCGCGTCGCTGCGCGCGCGCAGCAGGTGCACGTCGGCGCGGGCCTCGGCGGAGGTGATCCACTGGCTGGTGCCGTCGGCCGCGGCCGACCTGCCGTCCAGTGTGGCGGCGAACTTCCAGGTCACGTGGGGACGGCCGCGGCGCATGAAGGTGAGCCATTCGGCGTTGCCGCGCCCGGCCTCATCGGCCAGCAGGCCGGTCTCCACCGGTACGCCCGCCGCGCGCAGCCGGGCGGCCCCGCCCGCGGCGACCGGGTTGGGGTCGGCCACGGCCACCACGACCCGCCGCACTCCGGCGGCGAGCAGCGCGAGGGAACAGGGACCGGTGCGGCCGGTGTGGTCGCAGGGTTCGAGGGTGACGTAGGCGGTGCCGCCCCGGGCGCGCTCGCCCGCCTGGCGCAGCGCGACCACCTCGGCGTGCGGGCCGCCCGCGCGGGCGTGGAAGCCCTCCCCCGCCACCTGGCCGCCGGCGTCGAGGATCACGCAGCCCACGACCGGGTTGGGACTGGTCGTCCCGCGCCCGCCCGCGGCGAGCGCGATCGCGCGGCGCATGTGTGTGAGGTCGCCCACCCCTGGCCCTCCTGTTCGCCATCGGCTGCCGAGCCGTGGCGGGCCCCGGGGGTGTGACGGGATGCGTCGAGCACATCCGTCCGGTAGCGGACGCGCTCGTCGCGCGCCGCCACCCGCGTGCCGCCTCCCATCCGGACTTTCACCGTCGGTACCGGAATTTCACCGGCTCCACCGGCCGATGGCTTCGGCCGGGTCGCGGACTGTAACCGCCGGTTCGGAATTACACCGACCCCGGAGCACGCTTGCTCACCTCTCAGTGTGCCATGCCGGGATAAAACGCGCGCCTGGGATGGGGTGCCACCGGCACAGGGCCCGGGGCGCGCCCCAAAGTGATCTTCCTCCAGAGGTACCGCGCCCCCGGCCGCTCGCGTGCGCGGGACAGCGTGGCACCGCATTGTCAGTGCCGCGTCATGACCGTGTAACAAAATCGTGAAATAAGCTCTACGACCTTACAATATTGTGCCGCAGCACCACTCCCCAGGTCAATGTACCAACGACAACAAGCCTATTTACTTTGCGCAACAAAGCCCGCTTTATATCTTGATCCTGTGACAATCCATTGATTGCGGCAAAGTGTTTTGCAAGGGTTCCTCATAGCCGGAGAGGTCCGTCCCCGGCACGTGACTCGGGGAGTCCTCACAGCGATGACCATGCCTGCCCCGGCCCTACCGGAAGCATCCGCCGACCCTGGCGGCCGCCCGCCGGACGCCGGAACCGCCGGACGCTCACCGGGCCGGCTCACCTGGATGCGTTTCCGCAGAGACCGCACCGGGGTGATATCCGCTTTCGTGGTGCTGTTCTTCTTCGTGGTGGCACTGGCGGCCCCGCTCATCTCCATGGCATACGGAAACGACCCGTACACGCAGTACGGCCAGGAGCGCGAGGGCCTGCTCAACGAATTCGGCTATCCGCTGCTGCCCAACGGCGGAATGAGCGGCGAATTCTGGTTCGGCCTGGAACCGGGCCTCGGCCGTGACGTCTTCATGCTGCTGGTCTACGGGATCAGGACCTCTCTGCTGATCGCCGCCGCCGCCACGCTGCTGACCACGCTGATCGGGGTGGTCGTCGGCCTCGTCGCCGGATACGCGGGCGGCAAGACCGACTACCTGATCGGCCGGGGCATCGACATCCTGCTGTCGTTCCCCTCCACGCTGTTCTTCATCGCCTTCATGCCGGTGGTGGAGTCGCTGTTCGTGTCGCCGCGCGAGGAGACGCCGGTCTGGCTGCGCACGGTCTCGCTGATCACCGTGCTCACCCTCTTCGGCTGGGCGACGATCGCCCGCCTGCTGCGCGGCCAGGTGCTGTCCCTGCGCGAGCGGGAGTTCGTCGAGGCGGCGCGGGTCACCGGGGCCTCACCCGCGCGGATCATCTTCAAGGAACTGCTGCCCAACCTCTGGACGCCGATCATCATCCAGTCCACGCTGCTGCTCCCGGCGTTCGTGACGGCGGAGGCGGGGCTGTCCTTCCTCGGCGTCGGCATCATCGAGCCCACCCCGGACTGGGGGCGGCTGATCCAGCGCGGCGCGGAGGTCTACCGCGACGACATCACCTTCCTGCTCTTCCCCGGCGTGTCCCTGGTGGTCTTCGTGCTGGCGTTCAACCTGCTCGGCGACTCCGTACGGGACGCGCTCGACCCCAAGACCCGCCGGTGACCCCCCGGCGCCACCAGACCTGAACGACAGGACCTCCCGGTAAGGAAGGACGAGATGAGATATCCACGCAAGCGGGCGGTCACCGCCGTCGCGACGTTGGTGGCGGGCGCGCTGGCCCTGTCCGCGTGCGCGCAGGGGGGCGGGGGCGGGCCGAAGACCAGCAACGCCGCGCCGACCAGGACGCAGGACGCCCAGGCGGCCAGCAAGATCAAGGTGGGCACCGCGGAGGACTCCAAGGGCCCCGCGGCGGCCGAGCCCGGCGCGGCCAAGGGCGGGACGGTCAACATGATCGACCGTGACGACTTCTCCCACCTCGACCCGGCCCGCATCTGGCTGAACTACAACATGACCGCGTCCAAGCTGTTCACCAGGCAGCTCACCGAGTACAAGCTGGCCTCGGACGGCAGCCTCACGCTCGTGGGCGACCTGGCCACCGACGCCGGCACCACCGAGGACGGCGGCAAGACGTGGAAGTTCACCCTCAAGGACAACATCAAGTGGCAGGACGGCTCGCCGATCACCACGGAGGACATCAAGCACTCCTTCGAGCGCATCTACGCCGACTTCACCCCTGAGGGACCGCCGTACGCGGAGGAGTGGCTGCTGCCCGAGGGCAAGAAGTACAAGGGCCCCTACGACGGCGAGCACCTGGACAGCATCGAGGCGGCGGACGACAAGACGATCGTCTTCCACCTGAACTCCCCGCACCCCGACTTCAACTTCACCGTGGCGATGACCGGCTACGGCGCCGTGCCCAAGAAGCACGACACCAAGCAGAAGTACGACAAGATGCCCTTCTCCTCGGGGCCGTACAAGATCGTCAGCCACGTCACCGACAAGTCCATGGACCTGGAGCGCAACGAGCACTGGGACCCGGCCACCGACCCGATCCGGAACGCCTACCCGGACAAGTGGCACATGGAGTTCGGGGTGCAGTCGCTGCAGTCCACCGACCGGTTCATCGCCGACAACGGCGCGGACAAGCAGACGCTGACCTTCCACAACCCGGTCGCCACCGAGCGGATCCAGCAGGTCGTCGGCGATTCCGAGCTGATGAAGCGGACCGTCCAGGGCCTGACGCCGTTCACCACCTTCTACAACATCAACAACAGCCGGGTGAAGGACGTGAAGGTCCGCCAGGCGCTGATCAGCGCGTTCCCGATGCAGCAGGTGCGCCAGTTGCAGGGCGGCGAGCTGGGCATCGGCAAGTTCGCCAGCACGATCATCAGCCCGACGGTCCTCGGCCACGAGCCCTTCGACCTGTACGGCCAGCAGATCAAGCCGCAGGGCGACCCGGAGAAGGCCAAGAAGCTGCTCGCCGAGGCGGGCCAGCCCAACCCGACGATCGTGTACGCCTACAACCAGACCCCCACCCAGGAGAAGATCACCGTCGCGATCAAGACGGGCCTGGAGAAGGCCGGGTTCAAGGTGGTCACCAAGCCGCTGAACGCCGCCACGTACTACGACGCGATCGGCAAGCTGGACAACCCCTACGACGTGTACTGGTCCGGCTGGGCGACCGACTGGCCGACCGGCTCGACGGCGATCACGCTGACCTACGACGGCCGCAAGATCGCCAATCAGCAGCCGAACTACTCCCACTTCAACGACCCCGAGGTCAACGCGGCGATCGACAAGGCCGACGCGATCGTCGACCCGGCCGAAGCGGGCAAGGCGTGGGCCGCCCTGGACAAGATGATCATGGAGAAGGCGCCCATCATCCCCGAGTTCTACCAGTCCTACTTCGGCCTGTACGGCTCGGGCCTCGGCGGGGTGAAGTTCAACCCGGTCACCGGTGAGCAGCACCCGAACGACGTCTTCGTCAAGCAGTGACCACTCGCGCGGCGGGCGCCGAGCCCGCCGCGCGACCCAGAGGCGGCCGGTCCCGGCCGCGCCCGGGCCCACCGCCCGGGGCGGCGGGCCGGCCGGTCCGCCGTGTGAACCCGCATCCCCGGCGGGCGGGCCACCACCGCCCGCCGTGGGCCCACCGGAGAATCCATGTACCGCTTCCTGGTCCGCCGGATACTCGGCGCCGCGGTGATCCTGCTGATCATCAGCGCACTCACGTTCTTCCTGTTCTTCGCCATTCCCAGAGACCCGGCCGCCTTCGCCTGCGGCAAGCTCTGCACGCCAGAGACGCTGGAGATCGTGCGGCGCAACCTGGGCATCGACGAACCGGTCTTCCTGCAGTACTGGCACTGGCTGGTCGGCATCTTCACCGGCCGGGACTTCACCTACGGCCACTGTGACGCGCCCTGCCTGGGATACTCCTTCGTCAACCAGGAGCCGATCTTCCAGGCGCTGGTGGACCGCTTCCCGACCACGCTGTCGCTCACCATCGGCGCGGCCGTGGTCTTCCTGCTGTTCGGCATCGGCATGGGCATGATCGCGGCGGCCCGGCAGGGCCGGCCGGCCGACAAGATCGCCAGCTCGGCGTCGCTGATCGGCGCGTCCATGCAGATCTACTTCGTCGGCGTGCTCGCCACCTGGGTACTGGTCGACCAGCTCCAGATCATCGAGCGGCCCTCCTACACGCCGCTGACCGAGAACCCGTTGCAGTGGTTCTACGGGCTGCTGCTCCCCTGGCTGGTGCTGTCGATCATCTTCACCGCCAACTACACCAGGATGACCCGGTCGTCGATGGTGGAACAGCTCGGCGAGGACTACGTCCGCACCGCGCGGGCCAAGGGCATGTCGGCGCGGACGGTGTTCCTGCGCTTCGCCTGGCGCGGCGCGATGGGCCCGGTCGTCACGATCTTCGGCGTGGACCTCGGCGTACTGCTCGGCGGCGCGATCATCACCGAGCAGACGTTCAGCCTGCACGGCGTCGGCGAGCTGTCCATCAAGGCCGTGATCAACCAGGACCTGCCGATGCTGCTCGGCGTGATCCTGGTGGCGGCGACCGCCATCGTGCTGTTCAACATCGTCGTGGACGCCGCGTACGCGTTCATCGACCCCCGCGTACGGCTGAGCTAGGAGCCCCTCGTTGACTGCCCCTTTCCTGTCGGTCCGCGACCTGACCGTCGACTTCTCCACCGAGGACGGCGTCGTCCACGCGGTGAACGGCCTGTCCTTCGACATCGAGAAGGGCACCACGCTCGGCATCGTGGGCGAGTCGGGCTCCGGCAAGTCGGTCACCAACCTGGCCATCCTCGGACTGCACGACCCGGAGTTCACCGGCATCAGCGGTGAGATCGTGCTCGACGGCCAGGAGCTGATCGGCGCGAGCCGCCGGGAGCTGGAACGGCTGCGCGGCAACAAGGTCGCGATGATCTTCCAGGACCCGCTGACCTCGCTCTCGCCGTACCACACGGTGGGCCGCCAGATCGGCGAGACCTACCGCAAGCACACCGGGGCGAGCCGGGCGAAGGCGCGGGAGCGGGCGATCGAGATGCTGGGACGGGTCGGCATCCCGCAGCCGCAGAGCCGGGTGGACGACTACCCGCACCAGTTCTCCGGCGGCATGCGGCAGCGGGTCATGATCGCGATGGCCCTGGTCTGCGACCCCGACCTGCTCATCGCCGACGAGCCCACCACCGCGCTGGACGTCACCGTGCAGGCCCAGATCCTGGACCTGCTGCACGACCTGCAAGAACAGATGGGCACCGCGATCATCCTGATCACCCACGACCTCGGCGTGGTCACCTCCGCCGCGCACGAGGTGCTGGTGATGTACGCGGGCAGGGCCGTGGAGCGGGGCACGGTACGCGAAGTGCTCGGCTCGCCGCGGCACCCCTACACCTGGGGGCTGCTGTCGTCGCTGCCGCGGCTGTCCGCGCCGGTGGACGTCCCGCTCGTGCCGGTGCGCGGCACCCCGCCCAGCCTGATCAACGTGCCGCCCGGCTGCCCGTTCCACCCTCGCTGCGACTACACGGCGCTGGCGGGTCCGGGGCTGTGCGCGCAGGAGCGCCCCGAACTGTCCCCGCACCGGGGGCACGGCGACGCCTGCTACCTCACCCCGGCGCAAAAGCGTGACATCTTCCTGGAAAAGGTCAAGGAACACCTGTGACGGACACACTGCTGGAGATCTCCGGCCTGACCAAGCACTTCCCGGTCATGGGCGGGCTCATCGTGAAGCGGCGGATCGCGAGCGTCCACGCGGTGGACGGCGTGGACCTGACCGTGCGCGCCGGGGAGAGCCTGGGCCTGGTCGGGGAGTCCGGGTGCGGCAAGTCCACCACCGGACGGCTCGCCGCCCGGCTGCTGGAGCCCACCTCGGGGACCATCCGCTACCAGGGCAGGGACATCAGCCACGCGTCCAGGAGCGAGCTTCGGCCGATCCGGCCGGAGATCCAGATGATCTTCCAGGACCCGTACTCGTCGCTCAACCCCCGCCACACCGTGGGCGGCATCATCCGCGGGCCGATGGAGGTCAACGGGATCGACCCGCCCGGCGGGCGGGACGCGCGGGTGCGCGAGCTGCTGGAGATCGTCGGGCTCAACCCCGAGCACTACAACCGGTTCCCGCACGAGTTCTCCGGCGGGCAGCGGCAGCGGATCGGGGTGGCCCGCGCGCTCGCGCTGCAGCCCAAGCTGATCATCGCCGACGAGCCGGTCTCCGCGCTGGACGTCTCCATCCAGGCGCAGGTGGTCAACCTGCTGCAGCGGCTGCAACGGGAACTCGGCATCGCGTTCCTGTTCATCGCGCACGACCTGGCGGTGGTGCGGCACTTCTCCCAGCGGGTCGCGGTGATGTACCTCGGCAAAATCGTCGAGATCGCGGACCGCGAGTCGCTGTACGAGCGGCCCCGCCACCCCTACACCCACGCGCTGCTGTCGGCGGTGCCCGAGGCGGGCCTTTCCGCGCCCGCCCGCGAGCGGATCCGCCTGGCGGGCGACGTGCCCTCGCCCATCGACCCGCCGTCCGGGTGCCGTTTCCGGACCCGCTGCTGGAAGGCGCAGGACAAGTGCGCGGCCGAGGAGCCGCCGCTGGTCCGCCTCGACGGCAACGGCGAGGACCACCTCACCGCCTGCCACTTCCCCGAGACGCCCGGCGTCCGGGGCGGCGACGTGGTGCTCGACCCCGCGCTGAGCTAGCCGGCGGCGCCCTCGGCCAGCGCCCGCAGCGCGTCCACGGCCCTGGCCGGGTCGTCCGCGCCGTACACCGCGCTGCCCGCGACGAAGACGTCGGCGCCCGCCTCCGCGCAGCGCTCGATGGTCTCGGCGGCCACGCCGCCGTCCACCTGCAGCCACACCTGGCCGCCATGCGCGGTGATCAGCTCGCGCGCCCTGCGCACCTTCGGCAGCACGACGTCCAGGAACCGCTGCCCGCCGAAACCCGGCTCGACCGTCATCAGCAGCAGCATGTCGATCTCGCCGAGCAGGTCGGCGTACGGCTCGACCGCGGTGGCCGGGTTGAGCGCCAGCCCCGCCCGCGCGCCCGCCGAACGGATCTGGCGCAGCGTGCGGACCGGGGCCTTGGCGGCCTCGACGTGGATGGTCACGCTGCCCGCCCCGGCCTCGGCGTAGGCGGGCGCCCAGCGGTCGGGGTCCTCGATCATCAGGTGGCAGTCCAGCGGGGTGTCGGCCGCCTTGCGCAGGGCCTCGACCACCGGCAGCCCGATGGTCAGGTTGGGGACGAAGTGGTTGTCCATGACATCGACGTGCAGCCAGTCGGCATTGGACACGGCTGCGGCCTCTTCGGCGAGCCTGGCGAAGTCGGCGGAAAGGATGCTGGGCGAGATCTGTACGGCCATGATGGGGGAAGTCTATTGGGCCGTGGCGGGCGTCCGGTCCCGGCGGTCCGGGACGGCCAGCCCCAGCCGCAGGAACACCAGCGGCGCGCCGAGCACGATCCACGCCGCGACCACGGTGTACCTGAAGGTGCCCGCGAGCACCGAGGTACCGAGCGGCCAGGCCGCCAGCCACAGCACCCCCGCCCCCACCCCGCCGATCAGCAGCCGCAGCGCCCGCCCGGGCAGGGTGCCGCTCGTGGAGAACCAGCCCAGCGCCCGCATCGCCGAGGCACCGGCGAGCGCGCCGAACAGCGCCCCGGCCATGGCGGTGACCCGGGTGAGGCCGGACGGCCCCTCCTGGCTCACCGAACCCCAGGTGGGCGGTGCCGTCCAGCCCTGCCAGAAGACCTCGGCGACGAGCCCGGCCCCCAGCAGCGCGCCCGCCGCCGCGGCCGACAGCAGCACCTGTTGCGGCAGTGACCGCAGCCGCCACCAGGCGCCGAGCCGGTCGGCGTACAGCAGGTGGCCGCCCAGGACCAGCGCGCCGATCAGGAGGCCGCCGAGGACGTCGGTCGGGAAGTGGACGCCCAGGTGGACCCGGGACAGGCAGATGAGCGCGGCCACCGCGAACGCGCCCCACCAGGCGGCCGGGCGGTCCAGTACGCGGGCCCCGACGCCGGTCGCCACCACGGAGGTCTGCGCGTGCCCGGACGGCATGCCGAACGACCGCTCCCCCGTCAACGCCTCCACCCTCGGGTCGATCCAGGCGGGGCGCGGCGCGTGGAAGGCCAGCTTGGCCACGGCGTTCAGCCCGGCCGACAGCAGGACGGCCAGCCCCAGCCGGATGCCCACCCGCGGGCTGACGCACCAGTACACGGTGGCCAGCAGCACCAGCACCGCGCCGTCCGTGCCGACGGCGGAGGCCAGCCACATGATCGGGGTGAGCCAGCCGGGGAGGTCCTGGACCCACAGGACCGTCCCGATCTCCCACCGGTGCAGCTCCTCTAAGAGATCCACCGCCACACCGTACCCACCGGCGGGGCGTCAAGGCCCCCATTCGCCGGCGCCCACGGCGGCTCAGTGCCGCCATGTCGTCGTACGAGCGTCCCTACCGGCGTGTTTCAGGCCCCGGTGCGGCGCAGCAGGGCGAGGAACATCGCGTCGGTGCCGTGCCGGTGCGGCCAGAACGCGGCGTAGGGCCCCTCGCCGAGGCCGGGCACCTCGGGCAGGAACTCCCGCGCGTCGAGCCGTTCGGTGTCGTCTCTGCCGTCGAGCACGGCCGCCACCACGTCGCGGGTCTCGGCCAGGTGCGGCGAGCAGGTCACGTAGGCCACCACGCCGCCCGGCCGCACCGAGTCGAGCGCCGAGCCGAGCAGCGCGCGCTGCAGGGCGGTCAGCTCGGCCAGGCTGGCGGGGTCGCGCCGCCAGCGGGCCTCCGGGCGGCGGCGCAGCGCGCCGAGCCCGGTGCAGGGGGCGTCCAGCATGACCCGGTCGAAGACGCCGGGACGCCAGGCGGGCTCGCCGCCGTCGGCGACGATCACCGCCGCCTCGCCGGTGGTCTGCCGGACCAGCCGGGCCCGGTGCGGCTGCACGTCGGAGGCCAGCAGCC
Organism: Spongiactinospora rosea; assembly: GCF_003315795.1. Classification (GTDB taxonomy): domain Bacteria; phylum Actinomycetota; class Actinomycetes; order Streptosporangiales; family Streptosporangiaceae; genus Spongiactinospora; species Spongiactinospora rosea. The sequence goes on along the minus strand of NZ_QMEY01000003.1, from coordinate 511,087 downwards.
GGCCGCCGCCGCCCGTCACGACGGCGTCCAGCAGGCCGGCCTTGCCGCCCGGCCCGGCGCACATGTCGAGCCAGCGCCCGTCTGCGCCGGTGACCGGCACGCGCGTCAGGGCGAGCGCGACGAGCTGGCTCGCCTCGTCCTGTACCGCGGCCCGGCCCTCGGCCACCGCCGGGATCGAGGCGGGGTCGCCCTCGGGCAGGTACGCGGCGTACGGGGAGAGCTGCGCGGGCTCCGCGCCGTCCTTGACCAGCTCCTCGACCGAGGCCCGGCCGGGCCGGGCGACCAGGGTGACCCGGGGCCGCTCGTTGTCGGCCTCCAGCAGCGCCGCGGTCTCCTCCCAGCCGTCCGCGTCGCCGCCCGCCTCAAGGGCGTCGCGGAACGCCGAGACGATCCACCGGGGGTGGCTGTGGGAGACCGCGAGGTGCCCCACGGGGTCGTCGTCCGGGTGCGGGGCGACGATCGCGAGCCACGCGGGGAGGGTGCGCGTGGCGACCCTGCGCAGCACCGCGTTGGCGTACCGGGACGGGCCGATGCCGACCCGCAGCCGCACCAGCTCGACCGTGGTGCCCACCGCGGCGTGCGGGGGGACCCGGGTGCGCAGCAGCTGGTGTACGCCGATCCGCACCGCGTCCAGCAGCGGCGGGTCGATGTCCTCGGGCGGCCGGTCGCTGCACGCCGCGATGATCTCGTCGTAGGCGCCGAGGCCGCGCAGCGTGCCGTAGGCCAGCTCGGTGGCGAGCGCCGCGTCCCGGCCGCTCAGCCCGCGCTCGGCGAGCAGGCGGGGCATCAGCAGGTTGGCGTAGGCGTCTCGTTCGTCGACCGCGCGCAGCACGTCGTAGGCCGCGTTGCGGGCCTCGTCTCGGGCCGGCTTGCGGGACCGGACGGCCTTGCCCGCCCCACGTCCCCCTCGCTGTGCCATTCCCGTCCCCACTCGACCTCTCTCGTGAAACCGCTGAAACTACTCGAAGCGCTCGCCCGAGGCGAGGCGGACCCCTCTGGCCCACTCGGCGGCCGTCATCGCGCGCTTGCCCTGCGGCTGGACCTCGCCCAGCTCCACCGGGTGGCTGGCGGTGCCTGCCAGCACGCGGTCCTTGGCCACCAGGATCTCGCCGGGGCCCAGCGCGGCGGCGTCGGGCGCGGGCCGCACCGGGCCGAGCTTGACGCGGGCCCCGCGGAACTCGGTCCACGCGCCGGGCGCGGGGGTGCAGGCGCGCACCAGCCTGTCGACCCGGAAGGCGGGGGCCTGCCAGTCGGCCCGCGCGTCCACCACGTTGATCTTGGGTGCGTAGGAGACGCCGTCCGCGGGCTGCGGGCGGGCGGTGAGCGTGCCGTCCTCGATGCCGTCGAGGGTGGCCAGCAGCAGCCCGGCCCCGGAGATCGCCAGCCGGCCCAGCAGCTCGCCGCTGGTGTCGGCCGGGGCGACCTCCTCGGTCACCACGCCGAACACCGGCCCCGCGTCCAGCTCCTTGACGATCTGGAAGGTGGTCGCGCCGGTGATCTCGTCGCCGCTGAGCACGGAGTGCTGTACCGGGGCCGCGCCGCGCCAGGCGGGCAGCAGCGAGAAGTGCAGGTTGACCCAGCCCGCCGGGGGGATGTCGAGGGCCGACTGCGGCAGCAGCGCGCCGTAGGCCACGACCGGGCAGCAGTCGGGCCCGATCTTTCGCAGCCGGTCGAGGAACTCCGGGTCGGAGACCTTGGCCGGGCGCAGCACCTCCACGCCCGCCTCCTCGGCCACCTCGGCGACCGGGCTCGGGTGCAGCCTCCTGCCCCGGCCGGACGGCGCGTCGGGGCGCGTCACGACGGCGGCCACCTCGTGCCGCGACGAGCCGAGCACGGCCCGCAACGACGGGACGGCGGTTTCCGGTGTTCCGGCGAAGACCAGGCGCAAGGTTCTACAACGCCTTCCCGTGCATGGGGTGCGGGGACAGCTTGACCGCGGGCGGGGCCATGCCGCTCCACTCGGCCTCGCGGACGGCCTTCATCGCCTGCTTGCGCATCGCGGGGTCCATCCGGTCGATGAACAGGACGCCGTCGAGGTGGTCGGTCTCGTGCTGGAAGCAGCGGGCCATCAGGTCGGTACCCTCAAGGGTCACCGGCTCGCCGTACATGTTGAAGCCCTTGGCCACGGCCCGGATCGCCCGCGGGGTCGGGAAGGACAGCCCGGGGAAGGACAGGCAGCCCTCCTCGCCCTCCTCGTCCAGCTCGTCGGACAGGTCGAGGTCGGGGTTGATCAGGTGCCCGAGCTGCTCGTCCACGTAATAGGTGAACACCCGCAGGCCGACGCCGATCTGCGGGGCGGCGAGCCCGGCCCCCGGCGCGTCCATCATCGTGTCGGTGAGGTCGCTGACGAGCTTGCGCAGCTCCTTGTCGAAGTCGACGACGGGATCGGCAGGGGTGCGCAGCACGGGGTCGGGGAACAGGCGAATCGGCTGGATAGCCAACGGGCCACTCCGTTTCACATCACGACGATCGGGATCTGCCCAGTCTACGGCGGGCCGCAGCCCGGGCGGACGATCGCCGCGTCGGGGGCGGTGCCGCCCGCGCGGGTCAGCCGATCGCCTGGGAGCGGGCGCGCATGGCGGACTTGCGGGCCGCCTTGGCGATCTCGCCGTCGGGGTGGTGAGCGGCGAGCATGTCGAGCGCGGGCAGGGCGTCGGGGTGGTCGACGCCCGGCATCTCCTCCACCAGGCGGGCCAGCTCCTCCTGGGAGGCGAGCACGTCGAAGCCCGCCATCTCCTCGGGGCCGCCCTCGACGTAGAGCAGCGAGGCCAGGGTGTCCACCGCGATCCAGTCGCCGTCTTCGGGGCTGAGGGCGGGCGCGGGCAGGTCGCGTACGTGCAGCCAGGAGGCGGCGTAGCGCCACACGACCGGGTGGCCCAGCGCGGCGCGGAACGGGGCCTCGGCCTCGGGGCCCAGCTCCTCCAGGACGGTCACGGCGGTCGCCCGCCTGCCCGGGGTGCCGGACGCGGCGACCTCGATCAGCTCGCGGGCGGCGGCCTCGGGGGTGCGCCGCTCCAGCCACACCGAGACCGCGCTGGGCGCGCCGTCGCCGGCCAGCAGGGTGTCCACCAGCTCGGCCGCGCCGAGGTCGGCGAACACCGCGACCTCCTCGACGGTGGGCGCGTCGTGGCCCTCGCGCAGGAGGTCCTGGCGCACGGCCCACAGCCCGAGCGGGGTGAGCCGGTGCCTGGCCCCGGCGGTCTCCTCCAGCAGGCCGCAGTAGGCCAGCAGGGCCAGCGCGCGGGACAGCTCGCCGGGGAGCGTCACGGCCAGCCGGCGCATGTCGTCGGGACGCGCCTCGCAGGCCACCTCGTGGGACTGGAGGATGCCCTTGACCAGGGTCGGCTCGGCGATGCCCGCGCTGACGGAGTACATCGTGGCGAGCATCTCGGCGAGGTGGTCATCGACGACGGCCGATCCGGTCAGGCCCTCGTCGGCGCGGTCCAGGACGTCCATGACCACGCCGTCCCAGAAGTCCATCGTGGCGGTGTCGGCGAGCGGGCCGGGCTCGGCCAGCATCCCGGTGATCCGCACCAGGCCGGTGTTGACCGCGACCACCCACAGCAGGTGGAGCAGCGGCAGATCGCGCGCGGAGCCCGCGGCGGCCACCGCGTCGCCGGGGATCGGCAGCCCGAGGTCGGCCACGGCGGCGCGGGCCTCGGCGAGCGGCAGCAGGCGCTCGGCGGTCAGCTCCCTGGTGCCCGTCCAGGCCGCGAGGCGGCGGGCGTCGGCGACCAGCGGCACTCCGGGCACGGCGGCGGCGAGCTCGGCCGAGTCGGCCAGCGCGACCGGCGGGAAGCTGAGCACCTCCGCGTCGCAGTCGGGGCAGCCGCACGCCACGGCGTCGCCTCCGGCGTGGTCGGGGCCCTCCGCGCCGGCGCCGGGTACGCCCGGCATGCCGGTCAGGTCGTCGAGACCCAGGTCGCCGGCCGCTCTCCGCAGCTCGCCGAGATCAAAGACGTTTCCCTTGTTCGCGCTCTTTGCCACTCACGAAACTTACTGCACACCGGCCACACCCGCGTACGTCATCCAATGGATCGGGACCGCGCCTTGAAGGCCGCCTTGCGCGCGATCTTGGCCACCGTGTCGTCGGTCAGCGCCCTGCCCAGCAACTCCAGGACCTCGGCGACATCGGGGTGATCGACCCGCCACATCTCCTCGATCATGTGGGCGGGCGGGCCGGAGGCGGCGATGTTGGCGGCGAACTCGTCGAGGTCGTCACCGGCCGCCGGCATCGCGAGGGCCAGCATGTCCACGCTCATCCACAGCAGCTCCTCCTGCGTGAGCGCGGGCGTGGGCAGGCGGCGCGAGGTGAGCCAGTGGATGACGTACGGGCGCAGCTCGGGGTCGGCCAGGTGGCCGCGTACGGCGGGCTCGGCCTCCGCGCCCAGCCGGTCGACGATCGTCACCGCCAGGCCGCGGGCCACGGCCGGCTTGCCCCCGGCGGCGGCGAGCAGGTCGGCCGCCGCGCCCTCCGGCGTGCGGTGCGCGAGCCACCGGGCGATGTCGTGCTCGGCCTGTTCGGCGGGCACCCCGCTGAGCAGCGCGTCGATCAGGTCGTGCGCGCCCGCCCCGGCGAGGTCGGGGGCCTCAGGCGCGTCGATGCCGAGGTCGCGGTACAGCTCGCGCATCCCCCACACCCCCAGCGGGGTCAGCGTCAGCATGTCGCCCCGCACGACCTCGACGAGCCCGCAATAGGCCAGCCGGGCGACGGCCCGCCCCAGGTCGGGGACCTCGCCGCCGTCGCCGCCCACCCCGGACTCGGCCAGGTGCTCGGCGACCACCTGCGTCATGACCGGCACCTGGACCCGGTAGAGCATGTCGCAGAGGTCGTAGAGCCGGTCGTCCAGGGCGGCGCTGCCGGTGACCCGCCCGGCGGTGGCCTGCTCGACCAGGAACCCCACGGTGCCCGCCCACAGGTCGAGCAGGTGATCCTCGTCACGCGGGGCGAACGCGCCGCCCGCCGCGACGGACGCCCCGGCGACCGTCAGCACGCCCGTGTGGACGGCCAGGCCCCACAGCAGCGCGGGCTCGGGCAGCGCCAGCGCGGCGGAGGCCGCGGCGGCGTCCTTCACGCGCAGCCCGCCCTTGACGGTCGGCACGCGGCCCTCGGCGAGCATCCACTCGGCCAGCCGGTGGGTGTCGGCCAGCAGCGGTACCTCGCGGGCCGCGGCGGCCAGGCCGGCGCGCCCGGCCAGACGCACGGCGGGCAGCGGCGAGCAGGCCGCGCAGTCGCACAGCTCGTGGGCGTCGCCGATCGGGGCCTCGTCGGCGCGCGGCCCGGGCGCGAGGGTCACCGGCGTCGGGTCGTCGAGCGCCTCGGGGCCGATCGCGCTGAAGATGCTCTTGGCCATGCCATAGCGCGAGGTGTCGGCGAGGGCCGCGGGCATCTCCGGCTCGACGCGGTCGAGCGTGGCCCGCATCCGCACCGCGGTGGAGCCGGGAACGTGCCCGGCCGTCTGCAGGAAGTCGACCAGTGTGCGGGCGGCGGCGAGCGTTTCGCGCGCGCTCTCCGGCGGCGCGATCACCTTGCGCGGGTAGATGCTGAGCAGTAGTTCTTCGAACGTCTCGGGGGCGAAGTCGGCGAGCCGCCTGACCTCCAGATAGTCGCTCGCGTAGTCGCAGAGCAGCCGCGCTTCGTCAACGTCCACGTCGACGCCGTGTGCGCGCCCCCAGGCTCGCAGATCGACGATGGCCCTATTCACCCATTCGATCGACACAGGGAGAAACTAACGGCTTACCGAGGGCGCGGCGAATCGGGGCGATTCGCGATACGCCGGAAAACCCACCGACTAGATCCCTTCTACGGGATCGACGCATACCCGGACGACGTCGGGTGCCTTGCGCGCCGAACGCGCGCCCGCGACGGCCTTAAGGGCCGCGGCGAGCGCCGTGCCGTCCCCGCGCGGAACACGGATCAGCGCGCGCTCCCTGGCGGTTTCCTCGCCCGCCGCACGGCGTGGCGCGTCCACCGGCACCGGGCCGAGCACCTGGGCCGCGGCGGGCAGCCGGGCCTCGCCCAGCAGCTCCCTGACGGCCTTGGGGACCCCGGTCAGCGCCGCCAGGCGCACGGCCGGAGGGAAAGCGAGTTCTATCCGCTCGGACAGCTCGCGCTCGGCGTGGGTCACCGGGTCCCAGCGTACGAGGGCCTGCACTGCGGCCAGCCCCGCGTCGGCGGGCACGACCAGCTCCGCACCGGGTCGCAGCAGGGCGGCGGCGTTCATCCAGCGGCGCACGGTCTCCTCGGCGGCGCGCAGGTCGGGCCTGCCCAGCAGGGCCCAGGCGTCCAGCAGCACCCCGGCCGCGTAGCCGCCCGCCGCGTGCGGCTCGGCCCCGGGCGTGGCCACCACCAGCGCCCTGCCCTCGCCGACCCGCGCGAGCACCCCGTCGCGCCCGGAGGTGCGGACCGTCACCTGTGGGAAGGCCCGGCCCAGCTCCTCGGCGGTACGCCGGGCGCCCACCACGGCGGCGCGCATCCGCGAGGCGCCGCAGGAGGGGCAGCGCCACTGCCCGGCGATCCTGCCGCACCACCGGCAGTACGGCACCGCGTGCCCGCCGCGCAGCGCCAGCGGCCCGCCGCAGCGCGGACCGCCCGGCGCGGCGGGCACCTGCGGGCAGCGGGCGGCGGCCCGGCAGTTCTGGCAGGCCAGCACCGGAAGGTAGCCCCGGCGCGGCACCTGGACGAGCACCGGGCCGTGTTCCAGGCCCTGCCGCAGCGCCCGCCAGGCGAGCGTGGGCAGCCGCGCCGCCCGCGCGGCCTCGTCGCGGGCCAGCTCGGCGTCCTCGCCCGCGGCGCGCACCCGTGGGGCGCGCGCCCGGACCGTCGTGCGGGCGGCGACGATCGGCCGGGCCCACCGCTCGCCGACCAGCCGGGTGGCCTCCGCCGTGCGCGCGTAGCCGCCGATCAGCAGGCCCGCGCCGGCGCGGTGGGCACGGATGGCCAGCACCTCGCGCGCGTGGCAGTAGGGGGCGAGCGGTTCGGCGAGCAGGTCGTCGCCGTCGTCCCACACCACCGCCAGGCCGAGGTCGCGCACCGGCGCGAACACCGCCGCGCGGGTGCCCACCACGATCCGCACCTGGCCGCGCAGCACGCGAAGCCAGCGCCGGTAGCGCTCGGCGGGGCCGAGGTCGGCGGTCAGCGCGACGTGCCTGCCCGGCCCCAGGACGGCCGTCAGCGCCTCATCGGCCAGCGCCACGTCCTTGCCGTCCGGCACCGCCACCAGCGTGCCCCTGCCGCCCGTCAGCGCCGCCCTGGCCGCCGCCGCGACGGCCACCGCCCACTCCGGGACGGCGTGCGGCCGGCCGCCCCACTCGCCCGGCAGCGCCGACCACACCGCGCGCGGCGAGCGGCCGCCGGCCAGCGCCGCCAGGAACGACGGCCCGGCGGGATAGGCGTCCCACACCCCGGCCCCGGAGCCGGCGGGCAGGCCGGTCTCCTCGGGCGGCTCCTGGGGCGCTTCGGCCTCCACGCGGGCGTGGCGCGGCGGGACGGCCAGCCGCAGGACGTCGGCGCGGGTGCCCGCGTAGCGGTCGGCCACGGCGCGGGCCAGGGCGGCGATCTCCGCTGTGAGCACCGGTTCGGGGGATATGACGCGTTCCAGGGGGGTGAGCCTGCCGGTGTGCTCGGTGTCCTCGGCGCGTTCCAGCAGGAAGCCGTCCAGCAGCTTGCCCGCGAACCTGACCCGGACCCGGCATCCCGGCACGGCGCTGTCGTGCAGCGCCGCCGGAACCAGGTAGTCGAACTCGCGGTCCAGGTGCGGCAGCGGGTTGTCCACCACGACCCTGGCGACCGGCGAGGCGGGGGCGGGCACCACAGCGCCCTTGGCGGCCCCGGAACCCTGCCGTGCGGCGGGCGGCGCGGGGGCGGCGATCAGCTCGCCCTGCTCTCCCCCGCCGGCGTCCGTCGCGCCCGGTGCGCCGCTCCCCTTGCTCACGCACCTGTTCCTACCAGACCCGCGAAGGCGGGAAGTGTTTTGGCCAGTGGGTGCCGCCCGGAACTGGAGCGATCCACCCTAGTTTCCTCAGGCGGCGGGGGACCCCTCCCGCTCGGCGCCTGAGCGCTGCGGAAACACATTGGCACATCTCGTCACCCACTGGCCTCACATAGTGTTGTGGCCCGGGAGAAATCGCACATCCGGAAAAGTGCCTAGGCGTCGGCCCATTGGGTGCGTTCGGCGAACCAGGCGGCCACTTGGGTGCGGGAGGCGAGGCCGCCCTTGGCGAGGATGTTCCGGACGTGCGCGTCCACAGTACGCTTGGCGATCAACAGCCGCACGGCGATCTGCGGATTGGACAGCCCTTCGGCGATCAGCTCGGCGACCTCCAGCTCACGCGGCGTCAGCGTGGAGGTCACCGGCCTGCCGATCCGCACCGGCGCGGGGGCGGGGGCCTGCGGCGCGGCGGCCGGCGCTGTCGCCGCCGCGGCCTGCGGGAGGCGGCTCCACCGCCCGGCGCCGAACCGGTGGCCGAGCAGCGCGCGGCCGGGACGGCCGAAGTTCGGGTCGAGCCAGAAACGGCGGTAGGTCTCCAGCATCCGGTAACGCCCGGGTCTGCCCGGATCGCCCGATCTGAGCAGGATCGATCGGTCCACCAGTTCGTCCAGGCTCTGCCGGGTCACCAGTACGCCCTCGCGGGTCACCGCCCGGCGCGCGGCCTCCACACCGAACTCCCCCTCGATCACCGCCAGCGCCTCCCACAGCAGGCGCTGGTCCGGGCGGCACAGCTCGTGGCTCCAGGCGATGGCGGCGCGCAGGTCGCGGTGGCGGGGCGCGGCGGTGTGCGCGCCCCAGCCGGGCATGGTGGTCATGTCGTCGAGCCGTTCCAGCAGCTCGGGGATGGACAGCGAGCGCGTGCGCGCCGCGGCCAGCTCGATCGCCAGCGGCAGGCCGTCCAGGCACCTGCACACCTGGGCCACGTCGCTGAGCGAGCAGGAGTCGAGCGAGAAGTCCGGATCGACGGCCACGGCCCGCTCGGCGAACAGCGCCACCGAGGGACAGCCGGGATCGGGGTCGGCCGGGTCGGTGAGCGGCAGCGGGTCCAGCCGCAGCACCCGCTCGCCGGGCAGGCCGAGCGGGCCGCGGCCGGTGGCCAGCACACGGACCCGCGGCGATCCCTGGAGCACGGCCTCCACCAGCGGGCCGATCTCGGCGGCGAGGTGCTCGCAGGTGTCGAGCACGAGCAGCGCCCTGCGGTCGCCCAGGGCCGCGGCGAGCCCGTCACCGTCCTCGGCGTGCTCACCGAGCCGCCCGAGGGCCGCGGCGACGGCGGCGGCCGGGCCCGGCCCTCCGATCGGGCGCAGGTGCGCGGGCGCCACCTGGGACAGCTCGACGTGCCACAGGCCATCGGGGAAGCGCCTGCGCACGCTGTCGGCGACGCGCAGCGCCAGCCGGCTCTTGCCCACCCCCGCCGGGCCGGTCACGGTGAGCAGCCGCCCGCCCATCAGCATCCGCCCGCCCGCGGCGAGCTCGCCGGAGCGGCCGACGAAACTGGTCATCTCCGCGGGGAGGTTGCCGGGTCTTCGCTCGGCCATGGTCAGCCTCCTTCCCGATGCCCGATCGCCCAAGCGGCGCTCAGGCCGCGCGACGAGAAGACGAAGCCGATCATCTCCGCCGGGAGCTCGCCGGGTCTTCGCTCGGCCATGGTCAGCCTCCTTCCCGATGCCCGATCGCCCAAGCGGCGATCTGGCTGCGCGAGGAGAAGTCGAGCTTGGCCAGGATGTGCTCGACGTGGGTGTCGATCGTCCGGCGGCCGACGACCAGCCGTTGCGCGATCTCCTTGTTGGTCAGGCCGTCGGCCACCAGGTCGGCGACCTCCAGCTCGCGCGGCGACAGCGGGGTCACGCGCTCCTTGGGGGCGGCCTGCGGCGCGCCGGGGGGCTCGCCGAGGGCGTGGGCGATGGCCTCGTCCATCGACATCGCGCCGCCCTCGGCCGCCGCCTCCTCGTACTCGGCGGGCGCGAGCGCCCGGCGCAGTGTCTCCTCGGAGCGGGCGTGCTCGGCCAGGAAGTGCGGCGAGCCGTACAGGGGCCTGCGGACCTGCCGCCAGGTGCCGTGCGAGGCGTGCAGCAGGCGGGCCGCCCAGGCGGGGTCCTCCTGGCCGGTGGCCAGCCACGCCACCAGTTCCAGGCACAGGGACGCGCCGCTGGCGTCGTGCAGCCGCCGCTGGGTGCGCAGCGCCTCCTTGGCCAGCGCGAGCGCGCCGGGCAGCTCGCCCCGCGCCCGCAGCACCAGGCTGAGCCCGAGGTCGGCCCACGAGCGCGCCCACGACTGGCCGGAGTCCTCGCACTCGCGCTTGCACTCCAGCAGCACCTCGGCCGCGTCGTCGGGACGCCCCAGCCACAGCCGGGTGATGCCCAGCTCCACCATCGCGGCCAGCACGGTGATGTCGGGGGACCCTCCGGCGCGCAGCCGGCCGATCGCCTCGGTCAGGTGGGCGTCGGCGGCGGCGAGGTCGCCCTCGGCGTAGGCCAGGGTGCCGCGCATCTTCTCCAGGTGGATGTGGCTGAGCGGATCGTCGGAACGTGACACCAGGTCGGCGCACTCGTCGAGGGTCTGCCTGGAGGTGCGCAGGTCGCCCTGGGCGACCATCACGTACGCGAGCAGCAGCAGGAGGCGTACCCGGGTCACCTCGTCCAGGCGGGCCACCCGGACGAACCACTCCATGTAGTGCCGGCCCTCGCGGCCCATCCCGCAGGCGATCCACAGGAAGGTCAGGGTGATGACCAGCCGCACCCCGTCGTCGGTCTCGGCCGGGTCGGTCGCACAGAACTCCAGCGCGGCCCGCAGGTTGGGCCACTCCTCACGGACGCGCTTCCACTCCTCGGCCTGCTCGTCGCGCGGCGGCACCTCCGAGGCCGCCTCCGCGAGCCCGGCGTAGTGGTCGCGGTGGCGGGCCAGCAGCACCCGGCGGCGGTCGTGGTCGGGCATCTGCGCCGCGCCGTACTCGCGCAGGCTGTCGGGCATCCGGTACGTCGTGCGGTCCGGCCCCTTGGCGCAGACCAGGATCGACTTGGCCACCAGGCCGTCCAGCGCCGGATAGACCTCGTGCGCGGGCAGGCCCTCCTGGGCGCACACGGCCTCGGCCGCGGCGAGGTCGAAACGGGCGGGGAACACCGAAAGCCCCGACCACAGCAGCCGCTCGGCGGGGGTGCACAGGCCGTGGCTCCACGCGATGGCGGCCTGCATGGTGCGGTGGCGCGGATCATCCGCGCAGGTGTCCTCCTCCTCGGCCCAGAACCGCTCGTCGAGCAGGGTCAGGATGCGCTCGACCGGCATCGACCGCACCCGGCCCGCCGCCAGCTCCAGCGCCAGCGGGATGCCGTCCAGGCGGCGGCACAGCTCGCCGACCACAGGGGCGTTCTGTTCGGTCAGCTCGAACCCGGGATCGACCGCGCCAACCCGATCGAGGAAGAGGGCCACGGACTCGCAGCGCGCCAGGTCCTGTACGGACCCGGCCGTCTCCGGGGCCGGGACCTCCATGGGCCGGATCACCAGGCAGTGCTCGCCGGGCGCGCCCAGCGGCTGCCTGCTGGTGGCCAGCACCCGCAGGCCCCTGGCGGCGGTCAGCAGCCCGCCGACCAGGCGCGAGCAGGACTCGACCAGGTGCTCGCAGGTGTCCAGGACCAGCAGGAGCTGCTTGTCGGCGAGGTATTCGGCGAGCATGTCGAGATCGGGCACCGACTGGTCGGGGATCTCCAGGGCGCGCGCGACGACCTGGGCCAGCCGGTCGGGGTCGGACAGGCTGGACAGCTCCACGAACAGCACGCCGTCGGCGAAGGCCCTGCGCATGCTCTCCGCCGCGCGCAACGCGACTCTGGTCTTGCCCACCCCGGCGATCCCGGTCAGGGTGACCAGACGGGATCTCTCCAGAGTGCGCCGGATGTCGGCGGTCTCCCTCCGCCTGCCGACGAAGGCCGTCGGGTCGGCGGGCAGGGCGGGCCGCCCACTCGGCATCATGCGCAGGTCACCAACTCCCCGAAGATCTGCGTTGTCCAATCCTGGAACGCCGGCCGCCGGATGTCCAGGCGTGCGCGCACTTCCGCCCCGCCCCTCGCGGCGGCGAGGGCGGCGGGGCGGTGTAGAGCGGGTCCTTCGTGACCGCGGGCGGTCAGGCGCCCACGGCGGCGCGCAGGGCCTCGGCGCGGTCGGTGCGCTCCCAGGAGAAGTCGGGCTCCTCGCGGCCGAAGTGGCCGTAGGCGGCGGTCTGGGAGTAGATCGGGCGCAGCAGGTCGAGGTCGCGGATGATCGCGGCCGGGCGCAGGTCGAAGACCTCCAGCACGGCCTTCTGGATGCTCTCGACCGGAGCGGTCTCGGTGCCGAAGGTCTCGATGAACACGCCGACCGGCTGGGCCTTGCCGATCGCGTAGGCGACCTGCACCTCGGCGCGCTCGGCCAGCCCGGCGGCCACGACGTTCTTGGCCACCCAGCGCATCGCGTAGGCCGCGGAGCGGTCGACCTTGGACGGGTCCTTGCCGGAGAAGGCGCCGCCGCCGTGACGGGCCATGCCGCCGTAGGTGTCGACGATGATCTTGCGTCCGGTCAGGCCGGCGTCGCCCATCGGGCCGCCGATCTCGAAGCGGCCGGTCGGGTTGACCAGCAGGCGGTAGCCGTCGCTCGGGATCTCCAGCCCGGCGAGCACGGGGTCGACCACGTGCTCCTTGATGTCGGGGGCCAGCATCTCCTTGAGGTCGATCTCCGCCGCGTGCTGGGTGGAGACCACGACGGTGTCCAGGCGGACCGGGACGACGCCGTCGTACTCGACGGTGACCTGGGTCTTGCCGTCGGGACGCAGGTAGGGGACGGTGCCGGACTTGCGGACCTCCGACAGGCGGGCGGCCAGCCGGTGCGCCAGCATGATCGGCAGCGGCATCAGCTCGGGCGTCTCGCGGCAGGCGAAGCCGAACATCAGGCCCTGGTCGCCCGCGCCCTGGCGGTCGAGGTCATCGACGCCGATGCCCTCGCGGTTCTCGTAGGCGTCATCGACGCCCTGGGCGATGTCGGGCGACTGCGCGCCGATGGACACCGACACGCCGCAGGAGGCGCCGTCGAAGCCCTTGTGCGAGGCGTCGTAGCCGATCTCCAGGATCTTCTCGCGGATCAGGGCCGGGATGTCGACGTAGGTCTCCGTCGTCACCTCGCCGGCGACATGGACCTGGCCGGTGGTGATCAGCGTCTCGACGGCGACGCGGCTGGTCGCGTCGTCCTTGAGCATCGCGTCGAGAATCGCGTCACTGATCTGGTCGGCGATCTTGTCCGGATGGCCCTCGGTGACCGACTCGGAGGTGAAGAGGCGACGGGACAACTGAGTGGCTCCTCATGCAGCGGCTGCTGACGGGTGGGGTGCGGCGTGCGGGGGCACGCCACGATGCTTCGCCGCAGTCTAGCTTGACCTAAGGTCGCACGGCGAAACCCGGATCAAACCCAGCGCGGCCGTATGAGGTCACGCCCTGCGGGCCTGTGTCCGGTTACGTCGATAGTACGGCCTCGGCCGAATCCGCGGAGTGGCCCGGCGATCCGTCCCGCTATGCGGCCCCTGCGGCACGATGGGCCCGCCCTCAAAGGTCGGGCAGGGGGTCGGCGGGCAGGGTCTCCGGGGCGAACACCTCGGCGTCGGCCGCGCACACCACGGGGACGTACTCCTCGTCGATCTCCAGCGACAGCCCGCCCAGGCTGATCACCGGGCCGAGCGAGTGGTCCACCGGCCCGAGGCGGGTGTGACGGGGATGGGCCGCGTACACCGCGACCGGCTGATCCTTGCTGAACATCCGGGTGGAGATCACCAGGATGGACGTGTCGGTGACGATGACCAGGAAGTGCGCCTCTCCCGGGGAGCCGACGGACAGCGCGGGGAAGATGTAGCGAATCGCCTCCCCCGGCCGTAGCAGCGCCCGGCAGCGCGCGCGGACCGTGCTGCTCACCGGCATTTCCAGCCTCCTCGCGACCTGCAGCGAACCGGCACGTGGGCGGCCCGAGACCCGGCGTCACCGCTGGGAGGCCCTGCGGTGAGTATCCGCCTGCGCCCAGCATGCCGCAATGGCCGCGCTCGCTCATATCACAGCACAGAGCCGACAATCCATCCACAGCGCTACAAAGAAGGAACGTCCCCGTGTCCGTACAGAGCCAGGGTGGTCAGGACAGGCGGGTGGAGACGAGATCCCACACGGTGTCGGCCAGGCCCTCCTTGGGGCCCAGCGGGATCTCCAGCGGCGGCGCGTCCGTGGACAGGATCGTGGCCGCGTTGTCGGGGGTGCCGAACGCCTTGCCCGCGCCGACCTGGTTGACGACCAGGAGGTCGCAGCCCTTGCGGGCCAGTTTGGCCGCGCCGTTGGCCAGCACGTCATCGGTCTCGGCGGCGAAGCCGACCAGCACCGTGGCGCCGGGCAGCCGCCCGGTGCGGCGGCGCTCCCCCAGCTCGGCCAGGATGTCCGGGTTCTGGACCAGGCGGATGGGCTCGGGCTCGCCCGAGGTCTTCTTGATCTTGGAGTCGCTGGTCGCGGCGGGACGGAAGTCGGCCACCGCCGCCGCCATCACCACCGCGTCGGCCGTCTCGGCCGCGGCGAGCACGGCCTCGCGAAGCTCCAGGGCCGACTCCACGCGGACGACCTTGGCCCCCGGCGGGTCGGGCAGCGCCACGTTGGCCGCCAGCAGGGTGACCTCCGCGCCCCTGGCCAGCGCCGTACGGGCCAGGGCCAGGCCCTGCAGCCCCGAGGAGCGGTTGCCGATGAAGCGGACCGGGTCGATCGCCTCGCGGGTGCCGCCCGCGGAGACGACAACGTGCCGGCCGGCCAGGTCGCGGTCGCGCCCGGCGAGGACGCGCACGCACAGGTCGAAGATCTCGCGCGGCTCGGGCAGCCGCCCGCGCCCGCTGTCGGCGCCGGTCAGCCTGCCCACGGCGGGCTCGACCACCACGGACCCGCGCTCGCGCAGCGTCGCGACGTTGGCGCGGGTGGCAGGGTGCTCCCACATCTCGGTGTGCATGGCGGGCGCGAAGACGACCGGGCACCGGGCGGTGAGCAGGGTGTTGGTCAGCAGGTCGGAGGCGAGGCCGTGCGCGGCCTTGGCCAGTACGTCGGCGGTGGCGGGCGCGACGACCACCAGGTCGGCCTCCTGGCCGATGCGGACGTGCGGCACCTCATGGACCGAGTCCCACACCTCGGCGGAGACGGGATTGCCCGACAGCGCGGCCCACGTCGGCTCGCCGACGAATCGCAGGGCCTCGCGGGTCGGCACGACCCGGACCTGATGCCCCGACTCGGTGAACAGGCGGAGCAGCTCGCACGCCTTGTAGGCGGCGATGCCGCCGCTCACTCCGAGGACGACGCGGAACACCCCGGCGATGTCAGCCCTCGATCGGGTCGGCGGTGAGCAGACCCTCGCTGACCTCGCGCAGCGCGATGGACAGCGGCTTTTCCTGGGCGTGCGTCTCGACCAGCGGGCCGACGTACTCCAGCAGGCCCTCGCCGAGCTGGGAGTAGTAGGCGTTGATCTGGCGCGCCCGCTTGGCGCCCATGATCACAAGGCTGTACTTGCTGTCGACCACGTCGAGAAGCTGGTCGATGGGCGGGTTGGTGATGCCTTCGGCAACCGGGGCAGTGCCTGCCACGTTGGTGGACCTCTCGTCTGGGTAGCTGCTACGCGCTCATCAAGGCTATCAGGCGGCGGCACACGTCAGGGACGGACGTGTTGACCAGCGTCACGTCGAACTCCTTCTCGGCCGCCAGCTCCACCCGGCCGGCCTCCAGCCGGAGCGCGATGACGTCTTCGGGCTCGGTGCCACGGCCGCGGAGGCGGTTCTCCAGCTCCTCCCAGCTCGGGGGGGCCAGGAACACCAGCAGGGCCTCCGGCATGCTCTCCCGGACCTGCCTGGCCCCCTGGAGGTCGATCTCCAGCAGGGTGGGCACTCCGGCGTTCAAACGTTCGAGCACGGGGCCGCGGGGCGTGCCGTACCGGTTGCCGGCGAACTCGGCCCACTCCAGCAGCTCCCCCTCGGCGACGAGGCGGTCGAACTCCGTGTCGCCGGCGAAGAAGTACTCCACGCCATGGGTCTCGCCCGGCCTCGGTCGCCGCGTTGTCACCGAGACCGACAGCCACACCTGGGGGTGCGCCCTCCGGAGCTCGGCGACGACGGTGGACTTGCCGACGCCGGACGGCCCGGAAAGGACCGTCAGGCGCCTCCCCGGGCCCCGGGGAAGATCCTCGGGACGGCCGGGGCCTGCCAAGGAGGGCATGGAGTCACCGTCACGCGTGCCAGGACCGCCTGAGGCGGCGGCCTGGTCGTCCCGGGTCTCCCGGGCCCACGACGTACCGGTCACTCCATACCCCCCGATGAATCTCTCCGGCGCTTCCGAGATCAGTTCTCGGAAGCGCCGAACTCGCGCTCCAGGGAAGCGCGCTGGTTGGCTCCGAGCCCGCGCACGCGGCGGGACTCGGCGATACCGAGCCGCTCCATGAGCTGCTTGGCGCGGACCTTGCCCACGCCAGGGAGCGACTCCAACAGCGCCGACACCTTCATCTTGCCGATGACGTCGTCGGTCTGACCATCCTTCAGCACCTCAGCCAGAGAAACCGCGCCGTGCTTGAGCCGGTTCTTGACCTCGGCACGCTCCTTGCGAGCCTTGGCAGCCTTCTCCAGGGCTGCGGCGCGCTGCTCGGGGGTCAGGGGAGGAAGAGCCACGCCGGGTCACCTCGAATTTCTGTCGATGTACTCGGACGGGAAGGGAAACTAGCTGGTCATTGACCTTCAAGCAACGTCAAGGGGCGTTTCGGTGCCGACAAAATCTTCTTCATCACTCTCCGCGATGGAGAAATAACCCTTTGTTCATCAAAAGGCCCTCACCACCGTGGTTTCAGGGGGTCGGGATCATACGGCGCAGCGCAGCCGCTATCGTTGCCGCAGCGGCACCGGGATCGGCCGCGCCGGTGATGGGCCGTCCGATCACGAGGAGGTCCGCGCCGTCCGCGAGAGCCTGCTCCGGCGTCGCCACGCGCGCCTGATCCTGGCTCGCGGCACCGTCCGGCCGCACCCCGGGAGTGATCAACATCACGTCCGGGCCGACCTCGGCGCGCACCGCGGCGACCTCGCGGGGCGAGCAGACCAGTGCCCGCGCGCCCGCGCCGACGGCGAGCACGGCCAGCCGCCGCACGGCGTCGATCGCCGGGCCGGCCAGGCCGATCCGGTCAAGGTCGGCCTCGGACAGCGAGGTGAGCAGGGTCACCGCGGCGATCCGGGTGTTGGGGGCGGACTCCACCGCGGCCCGGATCATCGCCGGGCCGCCCGCCGCGTGGACGGTCAGGATCGTGGGACGCAACCTGGCGACGGCCTTGGCGGCCCCTGCGACGGTGTTGGGGATGTCGTGGAGCTTGAGGTCCAGGAAGATGTTCACGCCGCTGGCGCCGCGTACGGAGGCAATCACGTCGGGGCCGTAGCGGAGGTAGAGTTCGAGACCCACCTTGATGGTGCTCACGTGCGGGGTCACCAGGGCCGCCCAGCGGGCCGCGGTTTCGAGGTCGGGCGCGTCCAAGGCGACGGCGATGGGTGCGGGCGTCAAAGAGAACTCTCCTCCAGATCCGATCCGCCGGGGGCGGCGCCGAAGCCGGGCGCGCCCGGGTCGGGCAGGACGTCGGCGCGGTGCCGCGTGCCGCCTCCCGGCGGGTGGTGATGAGCCAGGCCGACGGCGTCGGCCAGGCGTTGGAAGCCGCGGGCGGACAGCAGCTCCTCAAGCTCGCGCAGGATGCGCAGGCACGCGTAGGGGTCGTGGAACAGCGCGGTGCCGACGCCGACCACGCAGGCGCCCGCCAGGATCAGCTCGAAGGCGTCCCTGCCGGTCAGCACGCCGCCAACGCCGATGATCGGCACTCCGGGCAGGGCGGCGTAGACCTGCCACACGCAGCGCACCGCCAGGGGCCGCACGGCGGGCCCCGACAGCCCCCCGGTCACCGCGGCGAGCGCCGGGCGCAGCGTCTCGGTGTCGATGCTCATGCCCACCGGCGTGTTGATCATGGACAGCGCGTCGGCGCCGCCGTCCACGCACGCCCGGGCGACGGCGACGATGTCGGCCACGTCCGGGGACAGCTTGGCGATCACGGGCACGTCGTAGCGCATCAGGGCGCGGACCGAGGAGACCACCTCGGCCGCCGCCGCGCCGTCCCTGGCGAAGACCCTGCCTCGGTCCTCGATGTTGGGGCAGGCGAGGTTGACCTCCACCGCGGTGACGCCGGGCGCGTCGGTGAGCCGCCGGGCGAGCGCGCCGTACTCGTTGACGGTGCCCCCGCCGATGGAGACCACCGTGCGCACGCCCCTGTGGGCCAGCCAGGGGAGTTCGCGATCGAGGAAGGCGTCTATGCCCGGCCCCTGCAGTCCGACGGCGTTGAGGAGCCCAGAGGGCGTCTCGGCCATGCGCGGGGTGGGGCGTCCGGCCCGGGGCGCCATGGTGATCGAGCGGGTCACCAGCGCGCCGATCCGGTTGAGGTCGAAGAACTGGGACAGCTCGCGGCCGGAGGAGGCGCAGCCGGCCGCGGTGGTGATCGGGTTGGCCAGCTCCACATGTGCCAGATATGTCCGCATATCAACTGACATTTCGGGGTCCGCCACCTCCGCCCGCCGACGCGGGCGACGTCGAAGCCGACGGCGCGCCGGGAGCGCCCGCCGCGTCGAACGGGATCGTCCCGACGTCCTCGAACCGCACCCGCTCACCGCGGAACACCGGCCCGTCCACGCACGCGCGGACCATCCGGGTGATCCCGTCCTCTCCGATCACCGGCAGCACGCACGTCATGCACACGCCGAACCCGCAGGCCATCGCCTCCTCCACGGACACCTGCACGGGGATGTCGAACTCGATGGCGACCGCGGTGACCCCGCGCAGCGTCTCCATCGGGCCGCACGCGTAGACGACGTCCGCGCGTACGTCGGCGATGACGCCGGGCAGCACGTCGGTCACCTTGCCGCGCATGCCGAGAGAGCCGTCCTCGGTGGTGAGCGTCGTGGTCTCGCCCATCCTGCGGGCCCGCAGCGCGCCGAAGACCCGCTCGGCCGACTCCGCGCCGATCACGAAGTCGACCCGGCACCCCCGCCGTTGCAGCGCGTCGGCCAGCCCGAACAGCGTCGCCGAGCCGTAGTCGCCGCCGACCAGCACGCAGTTGACCGGGTCACGGGGCAGCGGGAACGGCCGGCCGAGCGGCCCCACCACGTCGAGCGTGTCCCGGGCGCGCCGCTCGGCCAGCCAGGACGTGCCGGGGCCGCGCACCGCGAAGACCAGCTCCACCGTGCCGCCGTAGTCGGGCTTGACGTCGTGGACGGAGAACGACCTGCGGGTCAGCATCGAAGAGCGCGGGCCGCCCACGGCCACGGCCACGAAATGGCCGGGCCGCAGGTGCTCCGCGATCCCCGGGGCCACCACCGTCAGGGCATGGTAGGCATCGACCCGGCGCGTGGTCAGCACCGTGCCGGTCACCTGTACCGGGGTCGCAGCCGTCTTCCATCACCTCCGCGACGGGGCCGGTCAGCCCCGCAGCGCTCGCGCGTACTCCTGCAGGGACCGTACGCCCACATCGCCCCGGACGATGGCCTGGACGCCCTGAACCGCCGCGGCGAGTCCCTGGACCGTCGTGATGCACGGGATGCCGCGGAGCACCGCGGCGGTCCGGATCTCGTATCCGTCCAGGCGCGGCCCGGACTGCCCGGGGCTGCCGAAGGGCGTGTTCACGATGAGATCCACCTGACCGTCCAGAACGAGGCCCACGATGGTCGGCTCGCCGTCCGGGCCCGTTCCCTCGCTGTGCTTTCGCACGATCTTGGCATGGACGCCGTTGCGGCGCAGCACCTCGGCGGTGCCCTCGGTGGCCAGGATCTCGAAGCCGAGATCGGCCAGCGCCTTGACCGGGAAGATCATCGCCCGCTTGTCGCGGTTGGCCACCGACACGAAGGCGCGGCCCTTGGTGGGCAGCGAGCCGTACGCCGCGGTCTGGGACTTGGCGTAGGCGGTGCCGAAGACCGCGTCGATGCCCATCACCTCGCCGGTGGAGCGCATCTCCGGCCCGAGCACGGTGTCCACGCCGTCGTTGACCGCGTGGATGAACCGGTTGAACGGGAGCACGGCCTCCTTGACCGCGACCGGGGAGTCCAGCGGCAGGGTGCCGCCGTCGCCGGTGGCCGGCAGGATGCCCTCGGCGCGCAGCTCGGCGATGGTCGCGCCCATCATGACCCGCGCCGCCGCCTTGGCCAGCGGCACGGCCGTGGCCTTGGACACGAACGGCACCGTACGGCTGGCCCGCGGGTTGGCCTCCAGCACGTACAGGACTCCCGCCGACATCGCGTACTGGACGTTGAGCAGCCCGCGCACCCCCACGCCCCGCGCGATGGCCTCGGTCGCCGCGCGGATGCGCTTGATGTCGGCCGAGCCCAGCGTTATCGGCGGCAGCGCGCAGGCCGAGTCGCCGGAGTGGATGCCGGCCTCCTCGATGTGCTCCATGACGCCGCCGAGGTAGAGGTCGTCGCCGTCGAACAGCGCGTCCACGTCGATCTCGATGGACTCGTCGAGGAACCTGTCGACCAGGACGGGGTGCTCCCCCACGGCCTTGGACATGTAGGAGGTCAGGGTCTCGTCGTCGTAGACGATCGCCATCCCCGCGCCGCCGAGCACGTAGGAGGGCCGCACCAGCACCGGGTAGCCGATCTCGGCCGCGACGTCGCGGGCCTGGCCGGTGGTCAGCGCGGTGCCGTGCTTGGGCGCGGGCAGCCCGGCCTCGGCCAGGACCCTGCCGAACGCCCCGCGCTCCTCGGCCAGGTGGATGGACTCGGGGCTGGTGCCGACCACCGGCACGCCCGCGTCCTTCAGCGCCTGCGCCAGGCCCAGCGGGGTCTGGCCGCCGAGCTGCACGATGACGCCGGCCACCGGGCCGCTCTGCTGCTCGGCGTGCACGACCTCCAGGACGTCTTCCAGCGTCAGCGGCTCGAAGTAGAGCCGGTCGGAGGTGTCGTAGTCGGTGGAGACCGTCTCGGGGTTGCAGTTGACCATCACGGTCTCGAACCCGGCCCGCGACAGCTCGAAGGAGGCGTGCACGCAGGCGTAGTCGAACTCGATGCCCTGGCCGATCCGGTTGGGGCCGCTGCCCAGGATGATGACCTTGGGGCGCTCCCCGTAGGGGACCTCGTTCTCCTCGTCGTAGGTGGAGTAGAGGTAGGGCGTGCGGGCGGCGAACTCCGCGGCGCAGGTGTCGACGGTGTTGTACACCGGCCGCAGGCCGAGGGCGTGGCGCAGGTCGCGTACCCGGGCCTCGTCCATGCCGCGGATCTCGGCGATCTGGGCGTCGCTGAACCCGAGCCGCTTGGCCGCGAGGATGTCGGCCGCGGTCAGGTCGGCGGCCCCGGCCAGCGCGCGGGCCCCCTCGTCGATCGCCTGGAGCTGGTCCAGGAACCACGGGTCGATCGAGGTGGCCTCGTGGAGCTGCGCGAGGGTGGCCCCGGCCCTGATCGCGCGCATGACGGTGCCCAGCCTGCCGTCGTGCGGCCTGCCCGCGGCCGCGAGGAGCGCCGGGAGGGCCCCGGGCGAGCCCGCCCAGGTGAACGGGGCGCCCTTCTTCTCCAGCGAGCGCAGGGCCTTCTGGAGCGCTTCGGGGAAGGACCTGCCGATCGCCATCGCCTCGCCGACCGACTTCATGTGCGTGGTCAGGGTCTCGTCGGCGCCGTCGAACTTCTCGAAGGCGAACCGCGGCACCTTGACCACCACGTAGTCGAGCGTGGGCTCGAAGGAGGCCGGGGTCTCCTTGGTGATGTCGTTGGGGATCTCGTCGAGCGTGTAGCCGATGGCCAGCTTGGCGGCGATCTTGGCGATCGGGAAGCCGGTGGCCTTGGAGGCGAGCGCGCTGGACCGGGACACCCGGGGGTTCATCTCGATCACGATCATGCGGCCGGTGCCGGGGTGGACCGCGAACTGGATGTTGCAGCCGCCGGTGTCCACGCCGACCTCGCGGATGACCGCGATGGCGACGTCGCGCATGTTCTGGTATTCGCGGTCGGTGAGGGTCATGGCGGGCGCGACCGTGACGCTGTCGCCGGTGTGCACGCCCATCGGGTCGATGTTCTCGATGGAGCACACGATGACGACGTTGTCGTTCTGGTCGCGCATGACCTCCAGCTCGTACTCCTTCCAGCCGAGGATGGACTCCTCAAGGAGCACCTCGGTGGTCGGCGAGGCGTCGAGCCCGGCCCCGGCGATGCGGCGCAGTTCGCGCTCGTCGTGGGCGAACCCCGAGCCCGCGCCGCCCATGGTGAAGCTCGGCCGCACGACGACGGGATAGCCCAGCTGCTCGGCGGCGGCCAGGCACTCGTCCATCGTGTGGCAGATCGCGCTGCGCGCCGACTCGGCGTTGAGGCCGTGCTCGGCGGCGACCTTGGCGACGATCTCCTTGAACTTCTCGCGGTTCTCCCCCGCCTGGATCGCCTCGACGTCGGCGCCGATCAGCTCCACGCCGTGGCGCTCCAGCACACCGGCCTCGTGCAGCGCGATCGCGGTGTTCAGCGCGGTCTGGCCGCCGAGCGTCGGCAGCAGCGCGTCGGGCCGCTCCTTGGCGATGATCTTCTCGACGATGTCGGGGACGATCGGCTCGACGTAGGTCGCGTCGGCGAACTCCGGGTCGGTCATGATCGTGGCCGGGTTGCTGTTGACCAGGATCACCCGGAAGCCCTCGGCGCGCAGCACCCGGCACGCCTGAGTGCCCGAATAGTCGAACTCGCACGCCTGACCGATCACGATCGGCCCGGAGCCGATGACCATGATCGACTGTATGTCCGTGCGCTTAGGCACCCTGCCTCGCCCCCATCAGGTCGCAGAACTCGTCGAACAGGCCCGCCGCGTCGTGCGGCCCCGCCGCCGCCTCCGGGTGGTACTGGACGCTGAAGGCCGGGCGGCCGACCAGCCGCAGGCCCTCGACGCAGTCGTCGTTGAGGTTGACGTGGCTGACCTCCGCCCTGCCGTACGGCGTGTCGAACGGCCCGTCCAGCGGGGCGCGCACGGCGAAGCCGTGGTTGTGCGCGGAGATGTCGACCTTGCCGGTGCGCCGGTCCTGGACCGGCTGGTTGACCCCGCGGTGGCCGTAGCGCAGCTTGTAGGTGCCGAGGCCGAGCGCGCGCCCGAAGAGCTGGTTGCCGAAGCAGATGCCGAAGAACGGCCGGCCCGCGTCGAGCACCCCGCGCAGCGCCTCCACCTGGGCGTCGGCGGCGGCCGGGTCGCCGGGGCCGTTGGAGAAGAACACCCCGTCGGGGTCGAGGGCGAGGATGTCCTCGGCCGTGGACCACGCGGGCAGCACGTGCACCTCACAGCCCCGCTGGGCCATCCGGTGCGGGGTCATCGCCTTGATGCCGAGATCGACCGCGGCGACCTTGAAGCGCCGCTCCCCGGCCGCCGGCACGATGTACGGCTCGCGGGTGGAGACCTCGGCGGCGAGGTCGGCCCCCACCATGCCGGGCGAGTGGCGCACCCGCTCGACCAGTTCCTCGACCGGCGCGTCGGCGCCCTTGCCGGAGAAGATCCCCGCGCGCATGGCGCCGCGCTCGCGCAGGTGGCGGGTGAGCGCCCGGGTGCCCGGCATGGCGATGCCGACCACGCCCTGGTCGGCCAGGTAGTCGTCCAGGCTGCGAGTGGCCCGCCAGTTGGAGTGGACGCGGGCGGGCTCCCTGACCACGTAACCGGCGACCCACACCCTGGAGGACTCCGGGTCCTCGTCGTTGACACCGGTGTTGCCGATGTGCGGGGAGGTCATCGCCACGATCTGGCGGTGGTAGGAGGGGTCGGTGAGGGTCTCCTGGTAGCCGGTCATGCCGGTGTTGAACACCATCTCGCCGAACGTCTCACCCCGCGCGCCGTACGGCGCGCCGCGGAAGACACGCCCGTCTTCGAGAACGAGGACGGCCATCAGACCAGCTTCCCTTCCATGACGGTCGGCCTGCCGCGCAGCAGCGTGGCCACCACTCGGCCGGGCAGTGACATGCCTGCGTAGGGGGTGTTTCGGCTCTTGGACGCGAACCCGTGTGGATCGACGGCCGTGCGGGGGGCGGGGTCGTAGAGGGTGATGTTGGCCGCCAGGCCCGCGACCAGGGGCTGCCCGTGGCCGGAGAGGCGGCCGATGCGGGCCGGGCGCGCCGACATCCGGTCGGCCACCCCCGCCCAGTCCAGCAGCCCGGTGTCCACCATCGCCTCCTGGACCACGGAGAGCGCCGTCTCCAGGCCGATCATGCCCATCGCGGCGGCGGCCCATTCGGCCTCCTTGTCCTCGACGGGGTGCGGCGCGTGGTCGGTGGCCACGCAGTCGATCGTGCCGTCGGCCAGCGCCTCGCGCAGGGCCAGCACGTCGTCCCGGGTGCGCAGCGGCGGGTTGACCTTGTAGATCGGGTTGTAGGAGCCGACCGGGGAGGTCTCCACCAGGTCGTCGGTGAGCAGCAGGTGGTGCGGGGTGACCTCGGCGGTGACGCTCCAGCCCTTGGACTTGGCCCAGCGCAGTATCTCGACCGAACCGGCGGTGGAGACGTGACAGACGTGCAGCCGGGAGCCGACGTGCGCGGCGAGCAGGCAGTCGCGGGAGATGATCGCCTCCTCGGCGACGGCGGGCCAGCCGGTCAGGCCGAGCCTGCCCGACACCGAGCCCTCGTTCATCTGGGCGTCCTCGGTGAGGCGCGGCTCCTGCGCGTGCTGGGCGATCACGCCGTCGAACGCCTTGACGTACTCCAGCGCGCGGCGCATCAGCACCGCGTCGGAGACGCACTTGCCGTCGTCGGAGAAGACGCGCACCCC
The DNA here is from genome assembly GCF_003315795.1 of Spongiactinospora rosea. Taxonomy (GTDB): domain Bacteria; phylum Actinomycetota; class Actinomycetes; order Streptosporangiales; family Streptosporangiaceae; genus Spongiactinospora; species Spongiactinospora rosea. The sequence goes on along the minus strand of NZ_QMEY01000003.1, from coordinate 486,303 downwards.
GGCCGCGGAGTCGGCCATCGCGCCCAGCTCGGCCAGCCGCTCACCGGCCAGGCCGACCGTGACCGCGCCGACCGGCCGTACGTCGCAGTGCCCGGCCTCCTGGCCGAGCCGCCAGACCTGCTCGACCACCCCGGCGGTGTCGGCGACCGGCGAGGTGTTGGCCATCGCGTGGACGGCGGTGAACCCGCCGAGCGCGGCCGAGCGGGTGCCGGACTCGACGGTCTCGGCGTCCTCGCGGCCGGGCTCGCGCAGGTGGGTGTGCAGATCGACCAGGCCGGGCAGGGCGATCAGCCCGCCGGCGTCGATCACGGTGCTCCCCGCGGCGGTCAGACCCGTGCCCATCTCGGCGATCACGCCGTCACGGACGAGGATGTCCGTGGGGTCGCCGCCGAGCACGCGGGCGTTCTTGATCAGGATCACTGGGTCTCTCCCCCGAGCAGCAGGTACAGAACGGCCATGCGGATGGTCACGCCGTTGGCGACCTGTTCGACGATGGTGGAGCGGGGCGAGTCGGCGACCTCGGCGGCGATCTCCATGCCGCGGTTCATCGGCCCCGGGTGCATCACGATCGCCTCCTCCGACATCCTGGCCAGGCGGTCGCGGTCGAGCCCGTAGCGGCGGCTGTACTCCCGGGCGCTGGGGAAGTAGGCGTCGTTCATCCGCTCCTTCTGCACGCGCAGCATCATCACCGCGTCGGCCTTGGGCAGCACGGCGTCGAGGTCGTAGGAGACCTCGCACGGCCAGGACCGGACCGTCACCGGCAGCAGGGTGGGCGGCGCGACCAGCGTCACCTCCGCGCCGAGCGTGTGCAGCAGCAGCACGTTGGAGCGGGCGACGCGGCTGTGCAGCACGTCGCCGACGATCGCGATCCTGCGGCCGTCCAGGGCGCCCAGCCTGCTGCGCATGGTGTACGCGTCCAGCAGCGCCTGGGTGGGGTGCTCGTGGGTGCCGTCCCCGGCGTTGACCACGCTGCCGTCCACCCAGGTCGCCAGGCGGTGCGGGGCGCCCGAGGCACCGTGCCTGATGACGACCGCGTCGGCGCCCATCGCCTGGAGGGTCAGCGCGGTGTCCTTCAGGCTCTCGCCCTTGGAGACGCTGGACCCCTTGGCGGAGAAGTTGATCACGTCGGCGGACAGCCGCTTGGCCGCCGCCTCGAAGGAGATCCGCGTGCGGGTGGAGTCCTCGAAGAACAGGTTGACGACCGTACGGCCGCGCAGGGTCGGCAGCTTCTTGATGGAGCGTTCCGAGACCCTGGCCAGCTCGTCGGCGGTGTCCAGGATGAGCAGCGCGTCGTCCCTGCTGAGGTCGGCGGCCGAGATCAGATGCCGTTTCACCGCTCGCTCCCTTCGGCCGCGCCGGGCCCCTGTCCGGGCCCGGGTTTGAACAGCAGCACCGCGTCGCGCCCGTCGATCTCGGTGAGGTGGACCTTGACCTGCTCGCTCTTGGCGGTCGGGAGGTTCTTCCCGACGTAGTCGGCGCGGATCGGCAGCTCCCGGTGCCCGCGGTCGACGAGCGTCGCGAGCTGCACCGCGCGGGGGCGGCCGACGTCGCCCAGGGCGTCGAGGGCGGCCCGGACGGTCCGGCCGGAGAACAGGACGTCGTCCACCAGGACCACGATCTTGTCGTCGATGCCGTCGGGCGGCAGCTCGGTGCGGCCCAGCGGCCGGGCGGGACGCAGGCGCAGGTCGTCGCGGTACATCGTGATGTCGAGGTAGCCCACGGGGACCTTCAGTCCCTCGAACTGGGCGATGCGGTCGCCGAGCCGGCGCGCCAGCGTGGCCCCCCGGGTGGGGATGCCGAGCAGGACGACGCCCTCAGCGCCCTTGGTGCGCTCGATGATCTCGTGCGCGATACGGGTCAGCGCCCGGTTGATGTCCGGTCCGTCGAGGACCGCCCTTGGGGCGTCGGACATGCGAAAGTCACCGCCTTTCCCGCCTCACGGGACGGGTCTTAAAGGATTCGTGGTCCCATCACCCTAGCAGCCCCAAGGAATCACCCCACATCGCCCTCACGCACCCCTACCAGCCACGATGCACGAAACCACGCTGAACGCGGCGTTTGACGCTCGTCTCGGGCGGGGAGGGTGTGTAAGTCGTCAAGGGGGGTCAGATGAGCTTTCACGTCGATTCCGAGGTGGGCCGGCTGCGCCGGGTGCTCGTGCACAAGCCCGAGCTGGCGCTCAAGCGGCTGACCCCGAGCAACATGCACAGCATGCTGTTCGACGACGTCCTTTGGGTGCAGCGCGCGCTGGAGGAGCACGAGCAGTGGCAGCGGGTGCTGCGCGAGCGCGGCATCGAGGTCCATCTGCTGGCCGACCTGCTGCGCGAGACGGTCGAGATCCCCGAGGCGCGCAAGCACATCCTGGACAAGATCGTCGATGAGCGCTGGTTCGGCCCGCTGGCCACCGACGCCATCCGCAACACCCTCGACTCGCTCGACTCGGCGGCGCTGCAGACGTACCTGACCGGCGGCATCACCAAGCGCGAGATCATGGAGCACGACTGCGCCCCCAAGAGCCTGGCCTTCCACTGCCTGGCCCCGGACGACTTCATCCTCCAGCCGCTGCCCAACCACATGTTCACCCGCGACAACTCCTCGTGGATCTACGACGGCGTCTCGATCAACGCGATGCGCAAGAAGGCGCGGATGAACGAGACCGTCAACATGGAGGCCGTCTACCGCTGGCACCCCATGTTCGCGGCCGAGCAGGCCGATGGCGGGTTCCGGGTGTGGTACCCGGGCACGGCGATGGCCCCGGCCACCATCGAGGGCGGCGACGTGCTGGTGCTCGGCAGGGGCGCGGTGCTGATCGGGGTGAGCGAGCGCACCCAGCCGCAGGCGGTCGAACTCGTGGCCCGCAACCTGTTCAAGGCCGGTTCGGCCACCACGATCGTGGCGCTGAGCATGCCGAAGGCGCGGGCGTTCATGCACCTGGACACGGTCATGACGATGGTCGACGACGGGCGCTTCACGAAGTACGCGGGGCTGGGCATGCTCCCCTCCTACACGATCGAGCCGGGCGACAACGAGAAGGAGCTGAAGGTCACCGACCACCGGCCGGAGGACATGCACCGCGCGATCGGCAGCGCGATCGGCCTGGACGAGATCGAGGTCCTGACGGCGCAGCAGGACGTCCACGCCGCCGAGCGCGAGCAGTGGGACGACGGGTGCAACGTGCTTGCCATCGAGCCCGGCGTGGTGATCGCCTACGACCGCAACACGACCACCAACAACTTCCTGCGCGAGCGGGGCGTGGAGGTGGTGACCGTGCCCGGCGGCGAACTGGGCCGCGGGCGCGGCGGCCCCCGGTGCCTGAGCTGCCCTCTGGAACGCGACGGCGTCTGACCCCCTTGAGCGGCCCGGGGATCGGCGGACGCGGCGTGAACGGCTGGCGGCGGGTGCTGCGCACCAAGCCCGCGGAGGAGATCGTCGCGGAGGGCGGGCGGGGCGAGGGCGGCGAGCTGCGCCGCACGATGACGCTCACCCAGCTCACCCTCTTCAGCGTGGGGGCCACGCTCGGCACCGGCATCTTCGTGATCCTCGGCGAGGCCACCCCGCTGGCCGGTCCGGCCGTCGTGCTGTCCTTCGTCCTGGCCGCGGTGACCGCGCTGTTCTCGGCGCTGTCCTACGCGGAGCTGGCCGGGACGATCCCGGTCTCCGGGTCTTCCTACTCCTACGCGTACGCGACGCTGGGCGAGCTGGTGGCGTGGGTGGCCGGGTGGTGCCTGATCCTGGAGTACGCGGTGTCGGTCTCGGCGGTCGCGGTGGGCTGGGGCCAGTACCTCAACGAGTTCCTGCGGCAGGTCGCCGGCGTGGCCATCCCCGAGGTGCTGGCCGGGCCGCCGGGCTCGGGCGGGGTGGTCAACGTCCCGGCCGTCACGGTGGTCGCGCTGGCCACCCTGCTGCTGCTGCGCGGGGCGTCGGAGAGCGCGACCGCCAACATGATCATGGTGTTCGTCAAGGTCGGGGTCCTGCTGTTCTTCTGCGTGGTGGCCTTCAGCGCGTTCGACTCGGGCAACCTCACCCCCTTCGCCCCGATGGGCGCGGCAGGGATCAGCGCCGCCGGGGCCAAGGTCTTCTTCTCCTACATCGGCTTCGACGCCGCCTCCACGGCCGGTGAGGAGTCCAGGAACCCGCGGCGCGACCTGCCGCTGGCCATCCTGCTGTCCCTGGGCATCGTCACCGTCGTGTACGTGCTGGTGGCGCTGTCGGCGGTGGGCGCGATCCCGTGGCAGCGGCTGGCGGGCTCGGAGGCGTCGCTGGCCATGGTCCTCACCGAGACCACGGGCGCGGGCTGGCCCGCGGCGGTGCTCTCGGCCGGGGCGGTCATCGCGATCTTCAGCGTCGTGCTCACCGTCATGTACGGCCAGACCCGCATCCTGTTCGCGATGTCCCGCGACGGGCTGATCCCGCGGATCTTCCAGCGGGTCAGCCCGCGCCGCCAGGTACCGGCCGCCAACACCCTCATCGTGGCCGCCTTCATCGCGCTGCTGGCCGGGCTGGTGCCGCTCGGCCGGCTGGCCGACGCCACCAGCATCGGCACGCTCTTCGCCTTCGCCGTGGTCAACGCCGGGGTGATCGTGCTGCGCCGCACCAAGCCGGGGCTGCGCCGGTCCTTCCGCACGCCGCTGTACCCGCTGACCCCGATCCTCGGGGTGGTGTTCTGCCTGTTCCTGATGAGCCGGCTGGACGCGGCGACCTAGATCACGTTCCTGGCCTGGACGGTGTTCGGGCTGCTGGTCTACTTCGGGTACGGCTATCGCCATTCCCGCCTCGCCGGAGGTCCGCGATGAGGTACGCCCACGTCCTCGCCGGCTACACGCCGGACCGGGGCGGCAGGGACGCGCTCGCCCTGGGCGCCCTGCTGGCCGGTCACGACCCCCACGCCCTCACCGTCGCCGTCATCAGGCCGCCGGGCTGGACCACGCCGGGCAGCGCCAAGGTCGATGCCGAGTGGACCCGGTACCTGCGCGAGCGGGCCGAGGAGGCGCTGGAGGAGGCCGCGGGCTTGGTACCCGGGGACGGGCCGGGCGAGCCCGAGCGGGTCATCGGCGTGGACCGTGGCAGCGGCCACGGACTGGCCGCGATGGCCCGGCGGGGCGGCGCGGAGGTCATCGTCATCGGGTCGCCGCAGCGCGCGGCGCGCGGGCGGATCGCCGTCGGCAGCACCGCCGACCAGTTGCTGCACTCCTCCCCCGTGCCGGTCGCGCTGGCCCCCGCCGGGTACGGCGAACGTCCGCCGCCCGCCATCGACCGGGTGACCGTCGCCTACCGGCGCGGCCCCGGCTGCGACGCCGCGGTCCGCCTGGCCGCGGCCGGGGCGGCCCGCCTGGGGGTGCCGCTGCGGCTGCTCACGCTGGTGGTGCCACGCCCGGCGGTGCGCGGCGCGCGGCGGGCGGCCCTTGAGGAGGACATGCTGCGGCGTTCGCGCGAGCAGTACACCGAGGATCTGGCGCTGGTCGTCCGTGACGGGGAGCTGCCCGGCTCGCCGGAGATCTCGGCCGAGATGGCCGAGGCGAGGAACGTCGGAGCCGCGCTGGCCTCGGTCGGCTGGCTGCCCGGCGAGCTGCTGATCTGCGCCTCCAGCGACTCCGGGCCGCTGCGCCGGGTGTTTCTGGGGGACACCTCATTGAAGATCGTTCGGTCTGCCACACGTCCTGTTATGATCTTGCCCAGGACCCCCAAGGCCGAGCCGAGCGGCAGAAGCAGGAATGTCAAACCCTGACGAACCCATGTTTCATATGGGATCTGAGTAACGAATGCGGCGTACTTCACCGGACCGGATTCGGCATCTTTTTTCCAATCAGCTTGACCTTCGGCGTCCACCGCTTTACCGTCACTGTGCGTAACCACTCCTCGTGGCGTACCGGGCTAAACCCCAACGCTATGGTCACCGTTGGTGCCTGCCCCTGGCACCGACCCCCGGTGGTCAGGGCATAAGCCGCGAGGTAGGACAATCTAGAGAGAGCGCTACATAGAGAGCCGGGGGGCCACAGGATGCCGTCTGAGTATGCCAAGTCGCTGGGTGCACGACTCCGCGCGATCCGCACCCAGCAGGGGCTGTCCCTGCACGGAGTCGAAGAGAAGTCACGCGGCCGATGGAAAGCCGTTGTCGTCGGCTCTTACGAGCGCGGCGACCGTGCGGTCACGGTGCAGAAGCTGGCGGAGCTCGCCGACTTCTACGGCGTGCCCGTTTCGGAGCTGCTGCCCGGCGGCGCCGCGCCGAGCCCGCTCGGCCCGACGCCGAAGCTGGTCATCGACCTGGAGCGGCTCTCCCAGTTGCCCAAGGAGAAGGCCGGAGCGCTCGCCCGTTATGCCGCGACCATTCAGAGCCAGCGCGGTGACTACAACGGCAAGGTGCTGTCGATCAGGCAGGAAGACCTGCGCTCGCTCGCGGTGATCTATGACAAGTCGCCCGGCGAGCTGACCGAGGAGCTGATCAGCTGGGGCGTCCTCGACGCCGAGGCGAGGCGCGCGGTCGAGTCCTTCTGATCCGTCCCCGGCTCGGCTCGCCGCACGTCCGATGCCCCTTTAGGAGGCGCCGCCGCCTCGGCGCGTCCTAGAGGGGCATGTCCGCGTCAGGGCCGGGCTCCGGCGCACGTCACCGCGCCGCGTCGCCGCACGGTCGCAGTGCCCGTTTCATGCCCGGTAACATCAGGCGGCGATTTCAAGATCTTGCCATAGGGGCGCACGATCAAGGCACGGGCACGAGAATCGGTGGGTATGGCGCGCGTTTCAGACGGGGAGCGGGACGGCCCTCGCCACGGCCAGGCGGCGCACCGCGCCACGCCGTCCACCACGCGTTCACTGCTGCTGGTGCTCCCCTACGTCGTCATGGCGATCGTCGCCCTCGCCGACTGGCTGATCGTGCCCGACATCGGCCTGCTGCCGCTGCTCGCCCTCGGCCCCGCGTTCGCCAGCGTCGCCTGCGATCTGCGGCGCACCGGGATGGTCGGCATCGTCGCCGTCGCCCTGTGCCTGCCGCTGTCCACCCAAGGCCCGAGCGGCCAGTACCGGCTCCACGTGGCCCTCACGGCCATCGCGGGGGTGACCCTGGCCAGTCTGGTCGCCAGCGCCGCCCGGACCCGCCACGAGCGCCGTCTGGCCGACGTCCGGTCGGTCGCCGAGGCCGCCCAGCGGGTGCTGCTGCGGCCGGTGCCCCGCAGGGCCGGCCCCGGCCTCGGGGTCGCGGTGTCCTACACCTCCGCGGTCGCCGAGGCCCGCATCGGCGGCGACCTGTACGAGGTGGTCACCCATCCGCGCGGCGTACGGGTCATCGTGGGCGACGTACAGGGCAAGGGCTTAGAGGCGGTCGAGACCGCGGCGATCGTGCTCGGCGCGTTCCGGGAGGCCGCGTACGACGAACTCGACCTGCTCGGCGTCGTGACCCGCCTGGAGAACGCGCTGTCGCGGCGGCTCACCGGCGAGCAGTTCGTCACGGCGGTGCTGGCCGAGGTACGCGACGAGGACGAGATCGCCATCGTCAACTGCGGGCACCCGGCCCCGCTGATCATCCGCTCGGACGGCGGCGCGGAGTTCGCCGAACCTCCGGAGGAGACGCCGCCACTCGGGCTGGCCTGGCTCAAGCCCGAAGAGCCGACGGTGCTCGTGGAACGGTTCGCCGAAGGGGACCAGATCCTGCTCTACACCGACGGGATCGTCGAGGCCCGCGACCATGGCGGCGCGTTCTACCCACTGACCGACAGAGTGCACCTCCTGACCGGCCCCGACCCCCAGACCTCCCTGGACACCCTCCGCGCCGACCTGCTCAAGCACGTGGGCCGCCCCCTCAGCGACGACGCCGCCATGCTCCTCCTCCGCCGCAGCCCCGCCCCCCTCCACCCCGACCCCTGACCCAGCCAGTACACCCAAAGGGCGCTGACGCGCCCAAGGGCTCGGCCCTCGCTACCGCTCGGACACTTCTCCTCGTGTCGGGCTCCGCCCGACGCCATGGCTCGCCGTATGCCATACGTACCGGTCCAAATCGGCTGCAGCGACTTCCCTCTGCACGACGCCGGTCGCGCCCTCACATACCGGCCCTGGCCCCTGCACAGCAGGCCCCATACCGCCGCTCTCAGCGGCCACCACCCGCCCTCGCGACCGATACTCCCCAGCAGGAAACCCGAGACAGTCCACTACCTCGCCGCTAGCGTTGCAGTCGTGTTCGAGATGCGACGTGCTTTCGTCGGGGACCGGCCTGTGATCGCCCAGCTGATCCGGGCCCGCGCCGAGTGGATGCACGAGCGCCTCCTGCCGGGCTGGGAGGGATGGCACGACCGCGCTGACACGCTGGCCGGACAGGCAGGTGAGAAGGAGATGCCCGTTTGGGTGATGACCCACGATGAACGGGTCATCGGCGTGACCAGCCTGTATGAGCAGACGTCTGGGCTGTTGTGGCCTGAGGAGGCCGAGCGCTTCCAACCGTCGTTCTTCCTGGCGACCACGGTCACCGACCCCGCCTACCGGCAGTACCGACCGGGGTGCCTGATCGCATGGTGGGCGCTGGACCACGCCGCGCGTGAGGGCCGCACATGGGTACGGCGCGGCACCGGACCGTATCCGCGGCTGGTCGCCTACTACCGCGATGTTCAGGGCTGGGACGTGGTCCGGACGGTGCTGAACCGCGGCGTCACCGCCTACGCGTTGCAGCGCCGAGCCGAGCCGCAGCCACACCTGCCGCAGCTCGGCCTTCAGCTGAAGGATGCTGCGGCCTGCTCGACGAGCAGCACGTCGAACAGCTCGGCTTCGCGGCGGGTGTAGCCGCCAGCGTCGACTGCACCCTTGCGCACCGTCCCTGCCCCCGGTACGGCAAGCCCCCTGCCCAGCTCCCGCAGGCCACCTCCCACCCTCGAAATCCCCAGCACGAACTCCCTTCCCCATTGGCCCTCGCTACCGCTCGGACGCTCTTCCTCATGTCGGGCTTCGCCCGACGTTGGGGCTTGTCGTGTGCCGTACGCACTGGTCTTAGTCGATCACGGCCTGACGCTGGCGACGTGTACTTCGTCTGACTGGGGGCCCGTGCGCGCCCTGACTCCAGACGACGCCCTCCGGCCTGGTCAGCGCCCTTGATCGAAAATGTGTTCGCAGAAGACTTGACACCAACGCCGGATCGAATTTATGTTCGATGGTGAGGACGGGACTCGCGGCCCGTTCCATGGGCGGTGGGTGGCGTCCTCGTCGTCGGCGGAGACGAGTGGGCGTCGCCCGGCCGGGCGGGGAGTGGGGAAGCTCCTCGTCCGGCCGCCCGGCAAGATTGTCGGTGCTGTATGCGAATGTGGCATCACCGGCAGTGAGCCGGAGCCGCCACGAGCGAGGGAGGCTGCAGCATGACCCCACGGCTCAGCGATGACAGCGGGCCCCGATTGTCGCCCACGGTCAGAGCACACCTGGCCGATGCGCGCGACTGCCTGACGCAGGCCGCGTCGGCGACCACCCCGGCGACGCGTTATGTATCCGCCCACCTGGCCGCGCTGCGTGCGGCGGCGGCGGTGCTCGCCGCCCGGCCCCGGCCGATGGACGGCAGGCGCCGACGGCTGCGCAGCGCCTGGGAGCTGCTCCCAGAGGCCGAGCCACGGCTGGCCGAATGGGCGGCCTACTTCGCGGTGAGCGCGGGCAAGCGCGCCGCCGCCGAGGCGGGTATGGTCCGGGCGGTCAGCGCACGCGACGCGGAAGAGCTGATCGCGGAGGCGGAGACGTTCGTCACCACCGTTGAGGCCATCCTCGGCGTGCCCGGACAACCCCCTCTGCCCACCTCCATCCCCCTCGCGGGCTGACTCCCGCCCATCGCCCCCGGCCCGGCCCCTCAGCCAGTCGCCCCCGCCGGTCGGTCACGGCATCGTCCCCTCAACGGCGAGCCCTACTGGCCGCTTGCGGAGGTCGCCGCACAACAGGCGCGCGACGCCGCATCCCGTACTCCAGATCGCCGGACCGGCCGTGCCCCCATAGCCTGGCAATCAGTGAGGTCCATCCCCACGTGTGTGAGGGCTATGTACGTGCCTCGGTGCGGTGCAACGCCATGCGGTACTCCTGCGCCCACTCCGCGCCTTGCTGATCGGCAGGCAGAGTGTCCAAGCCATGCCGTAGATGCTCCACAGCCGCCCTATGTTCTTTGAGGGCCAGCAGCGCAAGGCCGATATTGAGGGAGTGGTAGTCCGGGGTCAGCCAGTACGCCGTCCCTGGGGCTTGAGACCGCGCGTCCTCTTCAAGTGCCGTTGCTACGTCCAGCATTCGGCGGGCCTCACCAGCGTCCCCGAGCAGCGCCAGGCCCTGGGCCGCCTGCACAGCATCCCCTAACCGCTGGGCAGGGTGCGCACCGGGCGTGTGGTGTGCAGCAAGGAAGTGCCGGACGGTGGCTCGCGTTACGCCCTGCTGGCGTGCGAGCCATCCCTTGAAATTGGTGGCCTGGGCCACCAATTTCCCATCGCCGGTTTCGTCGGCCAGGCTTTCGGCGTCCGTCAGCAGGTGCAGTGCGTCTTGATCATTCCGTGCTTCCGCATTCAGCCAGCCATGGAATTGCACATACTCGGCGGCTACGGGAAGCAGCAGCTCGCGAGCAGATCCACGCGCGTCGCGCAGCAACGCGACCACAGCGTCGGCTTCGGCAGCGGTCGCGGCCATGATCGCGTTAGGTCCCAGCATGTCGTCAAGCCGCCGTTGCTGGGCAAGGATCGTCGCGAGCGCATCAACGACCGGCCTGTCCAAACGTGATGAACGCGCAAGGGCGCTGGTGAGCCGGTCATAGTCGTCCTCGTTCAACTCATCTTCGAGCCCTTGGGGATGCCATATCCCGATATCGCCGAACAGGTCGCCCTCGGACGCACCAAGCGCGCGAGCGAGCAGCGGGCGGTATTTACGCCCTGGCATGTGGATTTCGCTTTCCCACTGTTTGATCGAGCCGACGAGGCTAGATACGTGCGGAATGTCGTCGTCGGCATGCGCGACGGCTCTGATGCGGCGGGCGAGGTCGGCTCGGGACCAGTACGGGGGTGCTTCGCGCAACCTGCGAAGGCGAGCAGCAAAAGTCTCATCGGGGGACATATTCCGATGCACCTTTCACCGGGGGGTGGGTTGGAGCCCCTAGACTGGCCCCTTCCTAACCCATCCTGCCTCTCGCCACTGCTTCCCGCCATCGCTTCACTGATTGTGTTCGTTCGGTAACGCAGGGCGGCCCCGAGCGCGGTGATCTCACCCACCGGCCGGGGCCTTGGCCGCAGAGGAGTGCGACCCGTGAGCGATGATAGACCGCCCGTAGTGCCCAAAGGGGACGTGATCGGGTCTACCGCCCAAGACGATGGCCTGTTCCTCGTCTGGGAGGTGGAAGCAGGTGGCGACGGCAAGTGCGGCGTGACCGACGACGAGGCCGCCGCCGAGAAGGACATGCTGAGCGCTCTCGCAACGTTCCGGCATGGGCGTGGCCGAGTTCGGTACGCGCGGCTCGCCCCCGCGCCCCGCGCGGTCTATGACTACCGGTACGGCACGACCCTTATCACCGCCCACCGGATGGACGGCGTGACCGTCTCCATCGCCGGGGACGCGTGGGAGGACACCCAGTGAGCGGGTACGGCGGCGCGGCGAGGGCCTGCGCGTCGCCGTGCCGTACGGCGGGCCGGCGCGGGCGGCTTCGAGGTGGTGTCCATGCTGCCCGCGCCGACCAGGCCACGGTACGGCCCCGCCCCATCGCCCCGGGGCCGTACCGTCCCGCACGGGGAGTCGGTAGCCCCTCGTGCCGCGCGGGCGGGCACCCCACAGCCCGCCCGCGCCCTCTCCCCCGGGGTGTGCAGTGGATGAGCTGACGCCCGACCAGCGGGCCTACCTGACCGCCATCGCGACCACCTACCCCGGCTGGCACATCGTGGTGGAAAGAGGGTGGTGGTGGGCCACCAAGCACACCCCGCCGACGCGGGAGCAGAAGGCGGCCGGAGTGCTGACCCAGTTCGCCCGTCCTGGACCGCACGAGATGGTGGCCGCACTCAACGTGCAACTTGGCATCCTCGCCCGGATGGGCGCGGCCTGACCGCTTGGCGGGACGTCCGGGCGAGCGCTCCGCCGAGAACATGAGCGAGCCCCCACCGGAGCCGGGCACGGTCCGGTGGGGACTCTTCCCTGTCATCACCACACGGGCACGATCAGACCTGTACTCAACTGACGGCCGGAGGGCGAACACCCCGTACCCATAGGCCACCAGGCAGATGCCCGGACTCCCCGACAGCGGCTCACCGAACCGTACCCGCGTAGGCGCGGCGCTTTCCTGCCGTCTGGAGTGGCCGACCTGCGCGGTGCCCGACTTGAATGTTCCCATTTACACCACTCGGCGGGACGCAACCCATGGCACAGAGCGAGCCCCGAGGTCGGGCGAAGCCCGACACAAGGAAAAGCGTCCGAGCGTCAGCGAGGGCCGAGCCCTTGCGCACCGGCCGCCTGAGGGGTGGGGACGGTGGGCGAGGGGGCAGGGGACCTGGTCGCATGGAAGCCGAGGCCCGTTGGGCGGCGGTGTCGGGCGAAGCCGGGCATGAGGAAGAGCGTCCGAGCGTCAGCGAGGGCCGAGCCATTGGGCCCGCCGACGCCCTTTGGCATACCGGCCGGGTTGGGGGGGTGAGGGTCAGCGCTGGAATTTGCCTCGGACGTGGACGGGGACGCCCTTGCCGAGCATGGCGGGGAGCATCTTGGCGATGTGCATGGGCAGGCGGACGCAGCCGTGCGAGGCCGGGGCCAGCGGGACCGACAGGGCGCCGTGCAGGGCGATGCCGCCGTTGAAGAAGATCGGGTTGTAGAGCTGGCCCAGGTAGGACTTGTGCCAGCCGGACTTGCGCCAGGTGGTCTTGTAGTCGCCCGTGGGGGTGCGGGCGCTGCCGCAGAAGCGCTGCTCCTTGCCCTGCCACGTGGTGGTCTCGCAGTACGGGATGCCGCTGCCCGAGGAGGTGTGGCTGATCAGCTTCGGCACGCCGCCCACGTACAGGACCATGACCTGCTGGGTGAGGTTGATCTCGACCCTGGTGGCCTTGCCCCGGCGGGCCAGTACATTAGGCGCCTTGGGGTCCTCCAGCGCGTTCCAGGTCCGGCGCGCGATCGTGCTGGTCGGTGGGATGCCGTTGACCTTCTGGAAGGCCCAGACGGCGAACTGCGTGCCGCCCCCGTACTGACCGTCGATCTTGCCGGGGTGGTACCCCAGCTCCTTCAGGCGCGTCTGGAGCAGCTTGACGACCTTGCCCTTGGCGCCGAGGCGCAGCGTCTTGCCGGGCGCGGTGAACGGCGCGGGCTCGGCCCGGCCTGCAGCGAGTCCGGCGACGGCGCCGCCGCTCGGCGCGCTCACGAACTCCGCGTGTACGGCGCGCGGCGCGGCCCCGGCCACGGGCTTCGAGCCGGTGAAGCCGCATCCGGCGATGAGTACGGCCGCCGCGGTCGCGCACGCGGCTACTCCTAGCTGCTTCGCTGCCCCCACGTCAAACCATCCCCTCACACATATTAGTGCTAAAACAAGTGACTCTAGTGGAACAGTCACCTAGGGTCGACAAGTGCCATCGATCGGTAATCAATCGATATGTACGCCCCGCGTTGATTAGAGTGTCGGGATGCCAGAAAAGTTGCCGCACAACGCGGTAAAGGTGGGGACCGCGCTGCGCGAGGTGGGCGCGGAAGGGGAGATCGTGCTGCTACCCGAGTCGGCGCCCACCGCCGCGGCGGCCGCCGCGCAGCTCGGCTGTGAGGTCGGCGCGATCGCCAACAGCCTGATCTTCGACGCGGACGGCACGCCCCTGCTCGTCCTCACCAGCGGGGCCCACCGGGTCGACACCGCCCTGATCGCCCGGACGGCGGGCGTCGCGAAGGTGAAGCGGGCGACGCCCGAGTTCGTCAGGGCCGCCACCGGCCAGCCGATCGGCGGTGTCGCGCCGGTGGGGCACCCCGCGCCGGTCCGTACGCTGGTGGACACCTGGCTGAGCAAGCACGAGGTCGTGTGGGCGGCGGGCGGCCACCCGCATACCGTCTTCCCCACCACCTTCGAGGAGCTGGTCCGCATCACCGGCGGGACGCCGGTCGAGGTCGAGTGAGTCCGTCCAGGCGGCTGCTAGGGTGCGAGAAGTGATCGTACTGCGGCATGTCGGGCCAGATGAGTTCGGCGCGGGACTGGACGCGGCGATCGCCATCTACACGGCCGCCATGCGTCCACCGGCCGACCAGCTCTCCGGTCGCAAGAGCATCATGCGCAACCACACGACCTACCCCGACTTCACCTGCGTGCTCGCCGAGCGCGAGGACGGCGAGCCGGTCGGCTTCGCCTACGGCTTCCACGGCGCGGCCAACCAGTGGTGGCACGACGTCATCTACCGCTCACTGAGCGAGGCGGGCGGGCCGGAGGCGGCGATGGGGTGGCTCGGCGACACGCTGGAGATCGCCGAGGTGCACGTGCACCCCGACTACCAGGGCAAGGGCACCGGCCGGGCGATGATGCACGCGTTGTGCGACGGGCGGCCGGAGCGTACGTCGGTGCTGTCCACGCACGACCGGCGGACGGCGGCCCGGCACCTGTACCACAGCCTCGGGTTCGTCGATCTGCTGACACGGTACGTGTTCCCGGGCGGCTACGAGCGCTACGCGATCATGGGCGCGGCGCTGCCGCTCAAGGGCGCCCAGGACGCGGCCCGCGACGCCTGAACGACGCCTTCAGCCCGCGACTCCGATGCTGACGGGGCACCTCCTGACGGCGAAATCGGCGGTGGCGGGCCGCCCTGCGTACGCGGGCGGGCCGCTATGACGACCCACGCCGGCGCACGAGCCGATCGCCCGCACCCAGGCCGCGGTCATACCCGGCCGAAAGCACCCGGGACCGGAGGGCCATGGGGCGGGGTCAGGCCGGGAGGGGCAGGCCGGCCGCGTGGAACAGCCGGTCGCGGGAGGCGGCGGCCTCCTCGAAGACGGCCTCGCCGGCCGTGAGCACGCCGTCCTCCTTGAGGACCCTGCCGCCCACGAGGACCAGATCCACGTTGCCTGCGTGGCCCCCCGCCACGACCGAGGCCGCGACGTCGGTGGCCGGGAGAAGGTTCGTGTGGTCGAGGCAGACCATGATCAGGTCGGCTTCCTTGCCGGGCGTCAGGCTCCCGGTACGGTCGTCGATCCCGCAGGCCCGCGCCCCTTCGATGGTCGCGAAACCGATCAGGTCGGCGGCGTCGAACGTCGGCAGCCCCGGCTCGCGGTCCATCGGCCCCGCGGCCCCGGCGATGATCAGTTGCTGGTAGGCGAGGGCGGCCCGCATGACCCCGAACATATCGCCGCTGACGATCGTCTCGGTGTCCACGCTCAGGCTCGGCCGGATGCCCGCGGCGAGCAGCCGGTTGGTCGCCGGCTGGCCCAGTCCGGGCATGAAGACCTCAAGCGCGGAGGCCACGGACGCGGTGGCCCCGTGCGCGGCGATCATCTTCAGCTCGTCGTCGGTCGAGGTGCAGCAGTGGATGAAGGTCATGTCCGAGCCGAGCAGGCCGGAGTCGGCGAGCCGCCGGACCGCCCGCTGCCGCGTCCCCCACTCCCCCAGGCCGACGTGCATGCTGATGCGCAGCCCGAGTTCCCTGGCCAGGCGGATGTCCTGCCGGGCCACTGCGAGGGTGGACAGTTCGGGGCCGCGCAGCATCGCGTTGAGGGTCACCCGGGCCGAGTCGTCGGCCAGTACCTCGCCGCGGACCCGGCGGATGTCCTCGGGGTGGGTGCGGGAGCTGCCGAACTGCCACTCCTCGGCGTCCGTGGAGGGCCACCCGTGGTCGAAGACGGCGCGGATGCCCGACTCCCAGTGCGCCTCGATCGCGGCGTCGGTGTGTTGGGGGCTGTTGCTGATGTGCGACTCGTCGCGGACCGTGGTGACGCCCGAGTCGACGGACAGCATGTCGGCGGCGAGGTTGCCGATGTGGACGTCTTCGGGGGTGAAGTACGGCCCGAGTCCGATCTGCACCGTGCTGCGGTACTCCTGGTACGTCCAGGCGGGGCCGAGGTTGCGCAGCGCGCCCTGCCAGTTGTGCCGGTGCGTGTCGATGAAGCCGGGCAGCACCGCCTTCCTGGCGCCGTCGATGACGCGGGCCTGATCATCATGGAGGCCCGCGCCGACCGCGCTGATCCTGCCGTCCGCGATCAGGACGTCGCCGACGATGTTGCCGATGCCGGGATCCTGGGACATCACGTACGCGCCCTTGATCAGGATGCGTCCGGTGTCCGGCGGTCCGTCGTGCGACATATGGGTGGTTCCTTTCATTTTCCGGTCGATGGGCGCGGACGCCGGGAGGTCATCCAGACCGCCGCGAAGGTGAGCAACGCGCCCACGTAGGTGAGTGCCCCGGGTGAGCGGCCACCCGACGGGACGAACACGTCCAGCATGATCGAACTCGCCAGCTGGCCCGCTATCAGCGCCATGCCCAGGAGCAGCACGCCGATCCGCCGTACGAGGAACGTGGCCGCTCCGATGAACACCACCCCGCACAGGCCGCCCAGATACGTCCACCAGTCGGTGGACGGCGGGTGCCCGGCCGTCCCCTGGAGGATCGCCTTCACCCCCCAGGCGGCGGCCAGGAAGACCGCGCCGGCGAAGAAGTTCAGCCAGGTGGCGGCGAGCGGGGACCCGGCCGCCGCGCCGATGGCCCCGTTCATGGCCTGTTGCAGGCCGAGCAGGAAGCCCGCGACGGCGGCGGCCAGCGCGGGCAGCGCCACGGCCCCGGCCGCCGGGGCGGCGGACAGCCCCGGTACGGCGGAGATGACGGCGGCGGCCAGGATGACGGCGGCGCCCGCCACGCGCCGCCCGTCGGGACGCTGCTTGACGCCGCCGCCGACGCCGCGCGCGTCCACGATCAGCCCGCTGAGCGTCTGGCCCGCGATCGCCGCGACCGTGAAGACCGCGATCCCGGTGAGCAGCGCCGCCGTGGACTGGGCCAGCGCGAACGTGCCGCCGAAGACCCCCGCCAGCAGGTACCGGCGGGGCAGGCGGCCCGGCATCGCCGCCGTGCCGAGGGCGCGCAGCGAGCGGCGCAGCCCGGGCGAGCAGGCGGCCAGGACGGTCATCAGGATCAGGCCGCCGGTGAAGCTGAGCGCCGCGGCGGCGATGCCGTCGCCGAGGCGCTGGCTCAGCTCACCGTTCAGCCGGGCCTGCACCGGGATCACCATGCCGGTGGCGATGGCGGCGGGCACGGACAGCAGGCGCGAGCGGGACGAGGCCCGCGCGGCCGGGACCGCCCGCCCCGCGGGCGTGGTGGTCATGCGACCGGCGCGAAGTGGGTCCGGGCGATGTCCCGCAGGATGTCCGGCCGGGCCGGGGCCCAGCCCAGCAGGCGTCGCGCCGCCTCGCCCTGGGCCTGCTGGTCGAGCAGCAGCGCCTCGCCGAGCAGGCCGAGCCGGTCGAGGGTCTGTGCGACCGGCTCGGGCTCGACGCGGCCGGACAGGCCGACCGCGTTGCTCACGGCCTCGGTGATCTGCCGGACGGTCGGGCTCGCGCCCGCGGCGCCGATGAAGTACGACCCTGCGGGCGCCTTCTCCAGCGCGAGCACGTACAGCTCGGCCAGGTCATCGACGTGCACGGTGCTCCAGCGCTGCTCGCCGTGGCCGATCATGGTCAGCGCCGGTTCGGGCCCTTCGGTACGCGGGCCCGCGGCCACGAGGTTCACCAGGCCGCCGCCGTGCCCGTACGCGACGGCGGGGGCCACCACGGCGGTCCGGACGTCCGTCGCCGCGAGCACCCGCTCGGCGATCGAGGCCCGCCAGGCCGTCAGGCGCGGCGGGTTCATGGGAGTGGACTCGTTGATCACCGTGCCGCTGCCGTGCTCCCACACGCCGGCGGTGTGCAGGTACGGCCGGTCGGTGCCCGAAAGGGCGCGCAGGAACGCGGTCGCGGCGGTCTCGTCGAGGGCCGGGCCGGTCGCGTCGCCGGGGGAGGCCAGATGGATCACCCCGTCACTGCGGGCCGCCAGCTCGTGCAGCGCATCGCCGTCGGACAGATCGCCGATGATCGCGCCGGCGCCCTTGGCCTTGACGGCATCGGCCTTTCCGGCGTCACGGACCAGAGCGGACACCTGGTGGCCCGCGGCCACCAGCCGGCCGAGTACGGCGGAGCCGATGTGACCGGTGCCGCCGGTGAGCAGGACGCGCATGTTCGTTCCTCCTGGACGGATAGGGGAATGAGGCCGCGTGACAACGGTGGCAGCGCCCGGCTATCGTGTCCAACGAAGAGTTACGATCGCACTATCGCATTTATCGATCAATGGAGGGTGAGGTGGACCAGCGCCGGCTGGAGTACTTCATCACCGTGGCCGAAGAACTGAACTTCACGCGCGCCGCCCAGCGCCTGCACGTCACGCAGTCCACGCTGTCGGCGGGCATCAAGGCCCTGGAGAGCGACCTCAAGGCCGAGCTGCTCATCCGCTCGACGCGGTCCGTCACGCTCAGCGAGGCGGGTTCGGCGTTCCTGCCGGAGGCCCGCGCGGCGCTGGAGGCCCTGGACCGGGCGCGCGCGGCCGTCGAGCCGGTCTCGGCCGGGCTGCGCGGGCGGCTGGCGATCGGGATGCTCAGCAGTTTCACGCTCGTGGACGTCCCGGCCCTCGCCGGGGAGTTCCATCGGCGGCATCCCGGCGTGCGGCTGCGCATGGAGGTGTCGCAGCGCGGCACCCACGGGCTGATCGAGCGGATCAAGGAGAGCCACGTCGACGTGGCCTTCGTGGGGGCCGAGCCGCACGACGAGCAGCTTCGGGTCACCCCGATAAAGCGCTACGACGTGCACCTGCTGGTGGCCGAGAGCCACCCGCTGGCCGGGCGGCGCTCGGTGCGGCTGGAGGAGATCGCCGAGGAGTCGTTCGTGGAGATGCCCATCGGGTTCGGGCAGCGCGAGGCGGCCGACGCGGCGTTCGCCGCCGCCGACCTGACCCGCCATGTCCTGATCGAGGTGCCGGACATCACCACGATCCCGCAGTTCGTCGCGCACGGGCTCGGGGTGGCGTTCATGCCCGCCGCCTTCGCCGAGTCGGTCGTGCCGCGCGTGCGCGCCGTACCACTCGCGGGCGGCGGGTTGTCCTGGACGCTCAGCGTGGTGACCTCGGCCTCGCGCACTCCGGCGCGCGCGCTGCACGCCTTCCTCGACCTGCTGCCGCACTACATCCGCGGCCACCACGTCTTCTGACGCCGGAGGCCGCCACCACCACAGGTCAGACCGGCGACGCCGCCGGAACGGGGGCGATGCGCTGGAAGACCTCCCTGGTCGCGCTGGAGCGGTTGAAGGTGATGAAGTGGATGCCCGGCGCGCCCTCGTCGAGCAGCCGGCGGCACAGCTCGGCCGCGTGCTCGATGCCCAGCTCCCGGACCGCCTCCGGGTCGTCCTTGACCTCCTCGAAGCGGGCGGCGACCTCCTCGGGGAAGGGCGCGCCGGAAAGCTGCTCGGAGCGGGCGATCGTGCTCATCCGGGTGACCGGCATGATGCCCGGGATGATCGGCGTGTCGCACCCGCCGGCCGCCACCCGGTCGCGCAGCCGCAGGTAGTCGTCGGCGCGGAAGAACATCTGGGTGATCGCGTAGTCGGCCCCCGCGCGGCACTTGCGCACGAAGAAGTCGGTGTCGGACTCGATCGTGGCCGACCTCGGATGCTTGTAGGGGAAGGCGGCCACGCCGACGCAGAAGTCACCGGACTGCCGGATGAGCCGGACCAGCTCCTCGGCGTACAGGACGCCCTCGGGGTGCTGGACCCACTCCCCCATAGGGTCGCCGGGCGGGTCACCGCGCACCGCGAGGATGTTGCGCACCCCGGCGTCGGCGAACCGGCCGACGAGGTGGCGCAGCTCGCGCACCGAGTGGTTGACCGCGGTGAAGTGGGCGACCGGGGTGAGGGTGGTCTCGTGGGCGACCCGCTCGACGATGCCGACGGTGCGGTCGCGGTTGCCGCCGCCCGCGCCGTAGGTCACCGAGACGAAGGTGGGGCTGAGGGCCTCCAGCTCCCTGATCGCGCGCCACAACTGGCGCTCCCCCTCCTCGGACTTGGGGGGGAAGAACTCGAAGGAGAACGACCGGTCGCCGCTCGCGAGCAACTCGCGCACGGTCGGCACACGGCCGGGGCGGACGGACGGACGACCCAAAGACATGTCCACCAGGGTACGGGGCGCCACCGGTAAACGCTAAGCCCTCACCCGGCCGTCCACCCGGCCATCCGCCCTGCCGCTCACGCCGCCGGAGTCCTGTCAAGTCCCCGCCGAAGTCCATGCGGAAACGGGCAGTCGGGATCATTCCCCGCACCTCCCTGCCGTTACGCTCGGAACATGACCGTTTCCGGCGCCGCGCGCGGCATGCTCCGCACCGAGGTCGACCGTTCGCTGAAGACCTTCCTCGACCATCAGCGGGCGGTGGGCGGCGGACCCGATGTCGTACCGCTCTTCGACGCCGCCGAGGACTTCCTGGCGGGCGGCAAGCGGCTGCGCCCGGCCTTTTGCTACTGGGGCTGGAAGGCGGGGGGCGGCGGCGACGACCCGGCGGTGTTCACCGCGGCGGCCTCCCTCGAACTGCTCCAGGCCAGCGCCCTCGTCCACGACGACCTGATGGACAACAGCGACCTGCGGCGCGGCATGCCGGCCGCGCACCGCCGCTTCCAGGCCCTGCACGAGAAGGAGGGCTGGAACGGTTCGGCCGAGCAGTTCGGCGCGGGGGCCGCGGTGCTGCTGGGCAACCTGCTGCTGCTGTGGTCCAGCGAGATGTGGCGCACCTGCGGGCTGCCCGCGGAGGCGCTGGCCGCCGCCCAGCCCGCGCACGACCACATGCGCACCGAGCTGATGTGCGGCCAGTACCTGGACCTGCTGGAGCAGGCGCACGGCGAGAACACCTTCGAGAGCGCGCTGCGGGTCGCGCTCTACAAGAGCGGCCGCTACTCGGTGGAGCGCCCGCTGCGGCTCGGCCTGACCCTGGCGACCAGGGGCGCGCCGCCGTGGACGGACGCGCTGTGCTCCGACTACGGCACCGGCGTGGGCATCGCCTTCCAGCTCCGTGACGACGTGCTCGGCGTCTTCGGCGACCCCTCCCAGACCGGCAAGCCCGCAGGTGATGACCTGCGCGAGGGCAAGCGGACCATGCTGATCGCCCGCACGCTGGCCGCGGCGCCGCCCGAGGCGGCGGCCGTGGTCCGGCGGCTGCTCGGCGACCCCGCCCTCGGCGCGGAGGGCGTGGCCACGCTGCGCACGATCATCCAGGAGAGCGGGGCGCTGGCGGCCTGTGAGGAGATGATCAAGCAGTACCTGCACGACGCCCTGGAGGCGCTGGAGCGCGCCCCGATCACCACGGAGGCGCGTACCGCCCTGGCCGACCTCGCGGTGGCCGCCACGACCCGCGACACCTGACCCCGGCCACAAGGCTCACGGCGGCGGCGCGGCGGCCAGCCGGGCGGCGAACTCCGCCGCCGCGGCGGCGGGATCGCCGGCGTCGGTGATGGCGCGGACCACGACGACCCGGCGCGCGCCGTAGGACATCACCTCGTCCAGGTTGGCCAGGTCGATGCCGCCGATGGCGAACCAGGGGCGCGTGGCGGGCAGGCTCGCCGCGTGCTTGAGCAGGCCCGGCCCCGGGGCCGGGCGGCCCGGCTTGGTCGGCGTGGGCCAGACCGGGCCGCAGCAGTAGTAGTCCACGCCGTCTTCGGCCGCCGCCGCGGAGGCCTCGCCGGCCTCGTGGGTGGAGCGGCCGATGAGGACGTCGGGGCCGAGGATGTCGCGCGCGACGGGGACCGGCAGGTCGTCCTGGCCCAGGTGCAGGACGTCGGGCCGGGCCGCGTAGGCGACGTCGGCCCGGTCGTTGACGGCCAGGAGCGCGCCGTGCCGGTCGCAGGCGTCGCGGAACACCTCCAGCAGGGCCAGCTCCTCGCGCGCCTCCAGCCCCTTCTCCCGGAGCTGCACGATGTCGACCCCGGCGCCGAGCACGGCGTCGAGGAAGGCGGGCAGGTCACCGCGGTCGCGGCGGCCGTCGGTGCAGAGGTAGAGGCGGGCCGATCGCAGGCGTTCGGTCAGTGAGGTACGGCTCGCGCCGGGCGCGGCGCGCCCGGCGGAGAACGAAGGAGAGGACATCGAGCGGCCGGTCAGAAGGCGAGCGCCTGTGCCCGGCGCTTGACCTCGGTGTGCCGGCCGGCGGCTATCGCCTGGACGGGCGCCCCCGGCAGGGACTCGTCTGGGGTGAACAGCCAGCGCAGCGCCTCGACGTCGTCGTATCCGGCGTCGCCGAGCACGGTCAGCGTGCCCGGCAGGCCCTTGAGCACATCGTCGGCGCCCAGGAACGCGGCGGGCACCTGGGGCTCGCCTCCGTCGCGCCGTACTCCGATGATCTTGCGGTCCTTCAGCAGTTGCTTGGCCCGGCCGGTCGGCAGTCCCAGCCGCTTGGCCACTTCCGACAGCGGGATCCACTCCCCGACCAACTCGTCGGTCTGCTGGTCGATCTGTGCAACAGAAAGCGTCACGAATCCACCACTACCACGACTGGACGACCTGCAAACACCTTCAGGCCACCACGCAGTCGCGCAGCATCGTGGCAGGGTCGGCCAGGCGGCGGGCGTCGAGCCTGCGGCCGCCCTCCACGATGCGCCTGCCCTGGACGAGATCGCGCGGCCGGTCGACGGTGAGGATCGCGGTCAGCCGGTCGTCGCCGGTCAGCCAGCAGATGGCCCATTTGGCGTCGGTGCGCGGGTCGCCCCGCAGGACGCGGCGGGCGGCGCGCGGGCCCGCGTGGTGCCCGGCGTACTGCACCATGTGCCCGAACTGCTCCGACCAGAAGTAGGGCACCGGGTCGTAGACGGCGTCCTCGCCGAGGATGGCCGCGGCGGCGACGTCGGGCGCGCCGAGCGCGGTGTCCCAGTGCTCGACCCGCAGCCGCCGCGCGAAGCGGCGCGACCACCAGGCGGCGCAGTCGCCGACCGCGACGACGCCGGGCAGCGAGGTGCGCAGGTGCTCGTCGGTCACGACCCCGTCGGCCAGCTCGATGCCGGAGCCGGACAGCCAGCCGACCGCCGGGCGGACGCCCACGCCGGTGACGACGACGTCGGCCTCGATCCGTGAGCCGTCGGCGAGGGTGAGCCCGTCATGGTCGACCGAGGCGACCCGTGTGGAAAGGCGCAGCTCGACCCCGGTCTCGGCGTACCATGGGACGGTCCACGCGCCCGCGTCGTCGCCAAGGGCCGCGCTCAGCGGGGCCGGACCCGCCTCCACGACGACCACCTCGCACCCGGCGCGGGCCGCCGCGGTGGTGACCTCCGCGCCGATCCAGCCCGCGCCGATGACCGCCACCCGGACCCCGGGCGCGAGCTTGTCGCGCAGCTCCAGGGCGTCGTCAATGGTCCGCAGCACGTGTTGGGGGCCCTCGCCGCGCAGCCGGATCGGCGTGGCGCCGGTCGCGATCACCAGCCCGTCGTACGGCAGCTCGCCCTCGGTCGTCTCGACCACTCCGGGCCGCAGTCCCTTGGCGGCCACGGCCTGACGCCAGTCGATCTCCAGGGCGTCGAGGTCGAGTTCGACGTAGGTCGAGTCGACCTCCTTCTCCCTGTTCAGCACGGCCTTGGAGAGCGGCGGGCGGTCGTAGGGCCGGTGCCGTTCCTCTCCGATCAGAGTGATCCTGCCGTCGTACCCGTGGGCCCGAAGGGCCTCCACGCTGCGCACACCGGCGAGCCCGGCTCCCACCACCACGACACTATTCACAACCCACGACCCTAAGTCGGCGCGATCGAAAGCGCGCCAATGGCGATTCGATGACGAAAACGCTAGTCCAATGCACACGGCCCGCGGCAGGCACCCCGTGCGGGGTCACTTCTGCGGACGCTTACGCTAGAAGGGATAAACGCACGGGAGTCCGGACGAACCGGGCTGAGAGGAGGGCTGCCACGGCCCTCGACCGTAACAGAACCTGATCCGGGTCATGCCGGCGAAGGGAGCGATCGGCCGCATGAGGCCACAGCGAAGCGAGCACCACCGAAGCGAGCAACAGCGCCACCAACCAGTCGATCGAGTGCGAAGGAACCTGGTAGGGGCCTCCGAGGAGACCGGCTCGGAAGGAGCCACCCACGAAGGGGGTACCCCGCCGACGGCGGCCCCAAGCGAAGGCATGCGGAGGGTCGATCCCCCAGACGGGGATGAGTTCGGCCCGAAATTCCCGGCCGCAGCCGGGAATCACCCGCACGCCGTGTCCACCGGCGGGTCCGCGAACGGCCCGAAACCCGCCGGCGAGCCCCCGGGCGGCCCCGCTCCCCCGCCGCTGAGCGCGGCCGGAGGCCCGTCGGCGTCCGGCGGCGAGCGCCGCGCCGATCCCCCGGGCACGGACGCGCCGGGACCGAAAAAACCGGCCGGACACGGAAGCACCTCAACAGGGGTTGACGGCGGCCCGCAAAGGGCCGCGGAGCGCCCCAAGCGGCTCGCCGGTCGCAGAGGGCGGGTCGTGGTGGTGGGAGGCGGCGTCGTGGGCCTGAGCGCCGCCTGGCGGGCGGCCAGGGAGGGCGCGGCCGTCACCGTCATCGACCCCGATCCCGGGGGCGGCGCGTCGTACGCCGCGGCCGGGATGCTCGCGCCGGTGAGCGAGGTGACCTACACCGAGGAGTCGCTGCTGCGGCTGGGGGTGGACTCGCTCGCCCGCTGGCCGGGGTTCGCCGCCGAACTCACCGAGGACAGTGGCGACGACCTCGACCTGCGTTCGGCGGGCACGCTGGACGTCGCCTTCGGCGCGGACGACCTGGCGGCGCTGGGCGAGCTGGCGGAGTTCATGGCCAAGCTGGACCTGCCGGTCGAACGGCTCACCGGCCGCGAGTGCCGCCGCCTGGAGCCCCTGCTGGCCCCGTCGGTGCGCGGCGGCATCCTCGCCCCCGGCGACTCCTGGGTGAACCCGCGCAGGGTGACCCGTGCCCTGCTCACCGCCCTGTCCCGGCTCGGGGTGCCGGTGGTGCGCCGCCGGGTCGCCGAAGTGGTCGTCGCCGGTGGCACGGTCCAGGGCGTACGGCTCGGCGGGCCGGGCGGGCCCGCGTCCGGCGGCGTACGGCCCGGCCGCGCCCCGCTCCTCCTACAGGACTCCGGCGAGGCCCCGGAGACGATCCCGGCGGAGCAGGTGGTGCTGGCGGCCGGGGCGTGGACCGGCTCACTGCCCGGGGTGCCCGATGGCGTGCTGCCCCCGGTACGCCCGGTCAAGGGCCAGATCATGCGCCTGCGCACCCCCTACCCCGCGCTGACCCGATGCGTGCGCGGCACCGTCCACGGCTCCCCCGTCTACCTGGTGCCGCGCGGCGACGGCGAGGTGGTGCTCGGGGCCACTCAGGAGGAGATGGGCTTCGACACCCGCGTCACGGCGGGCGGCCTGTGGGAGATCCTGCGCGACGCCAGGGAACTGGTGCCGGGCGTCACCGAATGGGAGGTCACCGACGTCGTGGCCGGACTACGGCCGGGGACGCCCGACAACCTGCCGGCGATCGGCCCCACCGCGCTGCCGGGGCTGCTGGTCGCCTCGGGCCACCACCGGGGCGGCGTGCTGCTCGCCCCCCTCACCGCCGATCTGGTCGTCCGCCTGCTGGCGGGCGAGACGATCGTGGACCACCCCTGTTCACCATCGCGTTTCGAGGAAAGCAGCAGATGAAAGTGACCATCAACGGCAGCCCGTACGACCTCCCCGAGGGGGCCACCGTCGCGAACGCCGTGACCGCGCTCACCACCGCGACCTCGGGTGTGGCGGTCGCGTTGAACGAGGAGGTCGTCACCAGGGGGGCGTGGGAGTCGACCGCGCTCTCCGAGCGGGACCGCGTGGAAGTGCTCACCGCGGTGCAGGGAGGATGACGATGACCGGCCAGATGATCGAGCAGGTGACCGCCCCGCCGGTGAACGGCGCGGCGGAGGAGGACGGGTTCACCGTCGCCGGGAGGACGTTCGGCTCCCGGCTGATCATGGGCACCGGCGGCGCGCCCTCCCTGGAGGTGCTGGATCGGGCGCTGGCCGCCTCGGGCACCGAGCTGACCACGGTGGCGATGCGGCGGGTGGACCCGTCCGCGCCCGGGTCCGTGCTCGACGTACTGCGGCGGCGCGGCATCGCGGTCCTGCCGAACACCGCCGGCTGCTACACGGCGGGCGAGGCCGTGCTGACCGCCCGGCTGGCCCGCGAGGCGCTGGGCACCGACTGGGTCAAGGTCGAGGTCATCAACGACGAGCGGACCCTGCTGCCCGACCCGATCGAGACCTTCGACGCCGCCGAACGGCTGGTCGCCGACGGGTTCGTGGTGCTGCCCTACATCGGCGACGACCCGGCGCTGGCCAGGAGGCTGGAGCAGGCCGGGTGCGCCGCCGTGATGCCGCTGGGCTCGCCGATCGGCTCGGGCCTCGGCATCCGCAACCCGCACAGCATCGAGCTGATCGTGGAGGCGGTCTCGGTGCCGGTGATCCTGGACGCGGGCGTCGGCACCGCCAGCGACGCGGCCCTGGCCATGGAACTCGGCTGCGAGGCGGTCATGCTGGCCACCGCGGTCACCCGCGCGCAGCGGCCTGAACTGATGGCCGCGGCGATGCGGTCGGCCGTTGAGGCCGGGCGGCTGGCCCGCCGGGCGGGGCGCATTCCACGCAGAAGGTACGCGGAGGCGTCCTCGCCGATGACCCCCTGAACGTTCTTGCCCAACCTGTGAGAACGGCTCGGCATCGGTTTGGGACGTAGACGCGGTGCCCGCCGCAAAACGCCCGTAAACTCGGGCTTGTGGACACGACGCTTGCCGATCCCCTCATCGGGAGACTTCTCGACGGGCGCTACCGCGTCGAGTCCCGGATCGCCAGGGGCGGCATGGCGACGGTCTATGTCGCCCTGGACATCCGGCTCGACCGCACCGTCGCCCTGAAGGTGATGCATCGGTCCCTCGCCGAGGACCCGGCGTTCGTGCGCAGGTTCATCGGCGAGGCCAAGTCGGCCGCCAGCCTGTCCCACCCCAACGTGGTCCAGGTGTTCGACCAGGGCACCGACGGCGATGTCGTCTTCCTGTCGATGGAGTACGTCCCGGGCCGCACGCTGCGCGACGTGCTGCGCGAGCGGGGCAGGCTGACCGCGCGGGAGGCGCTGGAGGTCATGATCCCGGTGCTCGCGGCGCTGGGGGCGGCCCACCAGAAGGGCCTGATCCACCGCGACGTGAAGCCGGAGAACGTGCTGCTGGCCGCCGACGGCCGGGTCAAGGTGGTCGACTTCGGGCTGGCCCGCGCGGTGGAGGCGAGCAACCAGACCCGCACCGGCGTCATGATCGGCACGATCGGCTACATGTCGCCCGAGCAGGTGACCACCGGCCGCACCGACGCCAGGAGCGACGTCTACGCGGCGGGCATCATGCTGTTCGAGCTGGTCACGGGCGGCCCGCCCTACTCCGGCGAGGCGCCGATGACGATCGCCTACAAGCACGTCCACGAGGACGTCCCGCCGCCGTCCTCCGTGGTGCCGGACGCGCCGCCCGCGCTCGACGCGCTGGTGGCCGCGGCGGCCTGCCGCGACCCCGGTGAGCGGCCCGCCGACGCGACCGCGCTGCTGATCCGGGCCGTTGCGACGCACCGGGCGCTGGCCGGAGACACCGCCCCGCGCGCCGGTGAGACCGTGGCGAGCCTGTCCACGCCAGGGGCGGCCGGTCCGAACGCCACGGTCTCGATCCCGAACACGGCGACGGCCCCCGCCGCACCAGGGCACACGCTGATCCAGCCGCGCCCGCAGATGCCCGAGGGCCGCGGCCCCTCGCGCCTGTGGCGCGGCATGCCGCCCGCCGGGCGCTTCCTGACCGTGCTGGGCGCGGTGATGGCGGTGGCCATCGGCCTCACCGGCTGGTACTTCGCGCAGAGCGACCCGATCAAGGTCCCCGAGGTGCGCGGCAAGAACATCGACCTGGCCAGGTCCCAGATGGAGGGCCGCGGGTTCGTCGTGGTGGTCGGCCAGGGCGTCCACGACGACAAGGCGGCCAAGGACACCGTGGTCAGGATGGACCCGGTGGCCGGCACCGAGGTGGACGACGGCGCGAAGGTCACGCTGATCCCCTCGCTGGGCCCCAAGATGATCGCGGTCCCCGACCTGGCCGGCGGCACCGAGGGCGCGGCGCGCGAGCGCCTGGCCAAGCTCGGCCTGAAGGTCGACGACGTGCACCGCATCGAGAGCGACACGGTCGCGCGCGGCCTGGTCCTGTCCACCTCCCCGCAGGCGGGCGGCAAGGTCCGCGAGGGCGGCAAGGTCGACATCACGCTCAGCGCCGGGCTGCTGATGCCCGACATGAAGGGCATCCCGCGCGACCAGGCCGACGCCTGGCTGCGCGAGCAGGGCTTCCAGGTGGAGTTCAGGGAGCAGGCCGACGACGCCCAGCCGTGTACGGTCATCGCCCAGGACCCGGCCGCCAAGGCGGAGATCGACCGCAACACGAAGGTCACGCTCACGCTGTCCAACTGCAACACCGGCTTCCAGTGGCCGTGGGACGGCGGGCGCTTCGACATCGACGGCGACGGGGCCGTCCTCGCCGTCCCCAACGTGCTCAACAAGAGCGTCGGCGACGCCCGGCGCGAGCTGCAGGCCGCGGGCTTCTCGGTCAAGACCCGCAAGCTGCGCCGGGGCGGCGGCATCGTGCGCGGTCAGTTCCCGATGTCGGGCCACGCCCCCCGCGGCAGCCGCGTCACGATCTGGTACTGACCCTTTCCCTCAGCCGCTCCGCGGTGAGGCGTTCCAGCAGCGGGCCGGCGTCGGCGATGCAGCGGGCGGGGTCGGACTCGATGTCGGTGAGGGCGTAGGCGGCCTCGATGCCCGCGGCGCGCAGTTCGCTCTCGCCGAGCGAGCGGCGTCCGCACACCGCGACGACGGGCACGCCCGCCTTGGCCGCGGCCTCGGCGACGCCCGCGGGGGCCTTGCCGCGCAGGGTCTGCTCATCCAGCGCGCCCTCGCCGGTGACGACCAGGCGGGCCCCCTCCAGGTGGCGGGCGAAGCCGAGCAGGTCCAGCAGGTAGGAGATGCCGGGCCGCAGGTCGGCGGCCAGGAAGGCGAGCGCGCCGAAGCCGACTCCCCCGGCCGCGCCCGCGCCCGGTTCGGCGGCCACGCCCATCCGCCGGACCACGCCGTCGTGCTCGCCCGCGCCGACCACCCCGTGGGTGTGCGCGGCGACGGCGGCCAGCCGGGCGAGCCCCGCTTCGAGCACGGCCACGCCGGCGGGGGTCGCGCCCTTCTGCGGGCCGTACACCGCCGCCGCGCCGTACGGGCCGAGCAGCGGGTTGTCCACGTCACTGGCGACGATCACCTCGACACCGGAGACGTCGATGAGACCGGAGGTGTCGATGGTGTGGAGGTCGCGGAGCGCGGCGCCGCCCGGCCCGAGTTCGGCCCCCTGTTCGTCCAGGAACCGCACTCCGAGCCCGGCCATCATCCCGGTGCCGCCGTCGGTGCAGGCGCTGCCGCCCAGCCCCAGGACGACGCGCCGGGCGCCCCGCCGTACGGCGTGCGCGATCAGCTCGCCGGTGCCTCTGCTGGTCGCGGTGAGCGGCGCGAGGGCCACGCCCTCGTGCGCGCCCTCGGGCCGCGCCGAGCCGGGGTCGGCGGCGGGCAGGCGGCGCAGCCCCGACGCCTCGGCCAGCTCCACCACCGCCGTCGGCACGTCGTCGCCGAGCGGGCCGGGGTGCCAGGCGTACGCGGCCTTGACGGGATCTCCGACGGGGCCGGTGACCTCCGTCTCGATCCGGGTGAACCCGCAGGCCACGACCGCGTCCACGGTGCCGTCGCCGCCGTCGGCGACCGGCAGGCGGACCGTTTCGACGCCCGGCCCGAGACCGGCCGCCACCCGGTCGGCGACCTCCGCCGCGGAGAGCGACCCCTTGAACTTGTCGGGCGCGATGATGACATGACCCTCGGCCAATGAACCTGCTCCTCGGTTGCGTAGGGGCCTACATCACAGCACATCACGGACCGGTGACGGCAAACGGCTTCCTCTCGTGCCGCCCGGCGGCCCGCCCTCGCCCACCTGCCCCTAAACTGGCTTCCACCATGAGCGAGACACCACTGATCGGCGGCCATGTGATGGTCGCGGGGGGCCTGGCCACCGGCGGCCTCGCCTACGCCGCAGACATCGGCGCCGAGATGATCCAGGTCTTCGTGTCCAACCCGCGCGGCTGGGCGCTCAATCCGGGCGTTCCGGCCGAAGACGCCCGGTTGCGCGAGTCCGGCACGGTGACCTTCGTGCACGCCTGCTACCTGGTCAACCTCGGCTCGCCCAACCCCGACACCCTCACCAAGTCGGTGGACAGCGTGCGGCACGCCCTGACCAGGGCCGCCGCCATCGGGGCCAGGGGCGTGGTGGTGCACACCGGCTCGGCGGTGAGCCGGTCCAAGGAGGAGGCCCTGCTCCAGGTACGCGAGCACCTGCTCCCGCTGCTCGACGAGATCCCGGCCGACGGCCCCGATCTGCTCCTGGAGCCGATGGCGGGCCAGGGCCGGATGCTCTGCGCCGCCGTCCAGGACCTCGGCCCCTACCTCGCCGCCCTCGACTTCCACCCGCGCGCCGGCGTCTGCCTGGACACCTGCCACGCCTTCGCCGCGGGCCACGACCTCGCGAGCCCGGACGGCGTGCGGGAGACCTTCGACGCGCTGCACGCCATCGCGCCCGGGCGGCTGAAGCTGATCCACGCCAACGACTCCAAGGACCCGGTGGGCTCCAACCGCGACCACCACGAGAACATCGGCGCGGGTCACATCGGCGCCGAGGCGTTCGGCGAGATCATGCGGCACCCGGCCGCGGCGGGCGTCCCGCTGTGCGTGGAGACCCCCGGCAAGGCCGTCAAGCACCGCGAGGACATCGAGCTGCTGAAGAAGCTCCGCGCGGCCTGACCGAGCCCCCTGCGGCGCATAGGGCGTGACGAGGGGCCCGTTCCCCGGCGATCCGGTCGCCCCCGCAGACCGGATCGCGGTGCGGCCCGCGGCCGTACACGAGCGCCCTCGTCACGCCGGAGCCGCCTGGCCCTTCCCCCCCGGTAAGGGCCAGGCGGCAAGGTGACACCCGAATGTCACCCAGGTCCCCGCGCATCAGGTCAATGCGAGCCGGATGGCTCGGTCCCCCCCGATGCGGCGGTTTGTGGCTTCGACAGGCGCAACATTACGGTCACGATCAAGAGGGGGAAACCCGGTTGCCCACCCACTCTGCCAACGGTCTGTAGTCATCGATGTGCGGAGAGTCGGCGCGCGATGAGAGGTCGATCGCGCACGACCAGCGGTCGGCCGGTTCGCGGGCACGCCCCCGGCGGTGACCCCCCGGCGACGCTCAGGTCGGCCGCGGCAGCGCCCTGAACTGGCGCACGAGCTGCTCCCTGACCCGCCGGGTGTGGCGGCGGCTCACCGCCAGCGTCTCGGTGCCGACCTGCAGGATCGCCCTGCCGTCCTCGAAGCGCAGCTCCTGGACGTGCCGTGCGGACACGAGCGTGCTGCGGTGGACCCTGATGAAGCCCGCGCCCGCCCAGCGCCGCTCCAGCGCGCCCAGGGACATGCGGACCAGGTAGTTGCCCTCGCCCGTGTGCAGCCTGACGTAGTCGCCCTTGGCCTCGGCGAACCAGACCGCGTGCTGCGGCACGAACCGGGTGCGCCCGCCCAGCTCGACCGGGATCATCTCCTCGTCGCCGGGCTCAATGGCCCCCCCGCCCGGCGCGACGGCCTCGGCCAGCCGCCCCACCGCCTCGGCCAGCCGCTCGGCGCGGACCGGCTTGAGCAGGTAGTCGATGGCCTGCAGCTCGAAGGCCCGCACCGCGCCGTCCTCGTGGCCGGTGACGAAGACCAGCCCCGGCGGGGCCGGGAAGCCGCGGATCATCCGGGCCAGCTCCAGGCCGTCGAAGCCGGGCATGCGGATGTCCAGGAACACGCCGTCGAGCCGTTCGCCGGTGCCGATCATCTGCACCATGTCCTGCAGCGCGGTCACGCCGTCGGTCGCGGTCACCACATGCCCGACCCTCGCGTCATGCCGCAGCAGAAAGGCCAGCTCTTCCAGGGCCGGCAACTCATCGTCCACCGCGAGAACACGAAGCATGAACTCCACGCTGCCCTGCCGCCGCTCAAATCGCAACCGAAACGGTGACCATCAGTAAAGAGAATGGCCACATCGAGTTATTCAAATCGGTCAATCCGGAGTCAGGACGGCCCCTCGCCGGGTTCTTCCTGATAGGAGTAGCGCTGTTCGAGCCATGGGTCGCCGATGTTGTGATAGCCGCGTTCCTCCCAGAAACCCCGGCGATCCTCGATCATGTACTCCACGCCGCGCACCCACTTGACGCTCTTCCAGGCGTACAGATGGGGCACAATCGCGCGTACCGGAAATCCCCGGTCGGCGGAGATCGGCTTGCCGTCCAGTTCCATGGCGAACAGCGCGCGGTCGAAATCGCCGGTCCGCACATTGGCGCTGTATCCGTACTCGCCCCAGATCATCACGTGACGCACGCCGGGAGCGGGCGGGAAGGCCCGCAGGACGACGCTCGCAGGGACGCCGCGCCACTCGTTGCCCATGAGCGAGAACTTGGTGACGCAGTGGAAGTCGGCCAGGACCGTCTCCCTGGGCAGCGCGGCGAACTCCGGCCAGGCCAGGGCGTGCTCACGGCCGTCGGCGGTGGCGCCGAAGACTCGGAAGTCCCAGGTCTCGGGGCGGAAGGGCGGCACGCGGCCGTAGTGGATCACTGGTCTGCCCCTGGGGACGTACTGCCCCGGTGGCAGGCGAGTCTCCTCCCGGGGAGCCTCGGATGGATCCACCGCCACTCCCTTCCGCCGGTCCGCGCGTTCGTGTCCCGACGCGCCGCAAGGCCGGTGCCGCCGGGCACTCCCGCCATCCTGCCACCGCCCTCCCGGTCGCCCCGACCCGGGCGGGTATCACGGACGCCGGGCCGATGCGCTAGCATGTGCGCGATGCGTACAGCGTTCTGGTTTTGGTATGGCGACGGGCCCGTGGGTCGGACCGTTCGCCACCAGATGCTGCACTGACATCTGACGGCGTCGCGAAGGCCCCGGGTCCGCAAGGATCCGGGGCCTTTCGCATTTCACTGGGAGGAACGACACATGGTCATCGTGATGACCCCGCAGGCCACCGCGGAAGACGTCGAGGCGATCATCGCGCTCGTCGGCACCGCGGGCGGCGAGGCGTTCGTGAGCCGCGGCGTCAGCCGTACCATCATCGGGCTGGTCGGCGACGTGGCGCAGTTCGGCGCGCTCAACCTGCGCGGGATGCGCGGGGTGGCCGACGTGATGCGGGTGTCCACCCCGTACAAGCTGGTCAGCAGGGAGAACCACCCGGATCGCACGACGATCACGGTGGGCGGGGTGCCGATCGGGCCGGACACGGTCACGCTGATCGCGGGACCGTGCGCGGTGGAGACGCCGCAGCAGACCCTGGAGGCGGCCGAGATGGCCAGGTCCGCGGGGGCCACGCTGCTGCGCGGCGGGGCCTACAAGCCGCGCACCTCCCCCTACGCCTTCCAGGGGCTCGGCGAGGCCGGGCTGCGCATCCTGGCCGACGTGCGCGAGGCGACCGGGCTGCCGATCGTCACCGAGGTGGTCGACGCGCACGACGTCCCACTGGTCGCCGAGTACGCCGACATGCTCCAGGTGGGCACCCGCAACGCGCAGAACTTCGCGCTGCTCCAGGCGGTCGGCGCGGCCGGCCGGCCGGTGCTGCTCAAGCGTGGCATGAACGCCACCATCGAGGAGTGGCTGATGGCCGCCGAGTACATCGCCCAGCGCGGCAACCTGGACATCGTGCTGTGCGAGCGCGGCATCCGCACCTTCGAGACCGCCACGCGCAACACCCTGGACGTCTCGGCCGTGCCGGTCGCCCAGCGGCTGTCGCACCTGCCGGTGATCGTGGACCCCTCCCACTCGGGCGGGCGCCGGGACCTGGTCCTGCCGCTCAGCCGGGCCGCCATCGCCGCGGGCGCCGACGGCGTGATCGTCGATGTCCATCCCCATCCGGAGCAGGCGCTCTGTGACGGGCCGCAGGCGCTGGTGGACGGCGATCTGCGCGAACTCGCCCGGGTCATGCGGCAGTTCCCGCCGCTGCTCGGCCGTACCGCGGCGACCGCGCCCGCCGCCACCCCGCCGCTCTCCGCCGTCTGACCCACCGCCGGGCGTCCGCCTACTCATGAGCGACCGGGTACTCCCGCTCATGCGGCCGACGCCCGGCGCGGCGACGATCAGGACATGAACAGAGCGGCCGACAAGGCGATCATCCGGAACCCGACCACGGCGTTCTTCGTCCAGGCGGTGCTGGCCTTCGCGATCTCCCTGGGCGCGCTCATCATCGGCGTGGCCTACCTGCCGGTCGACGGCTGGATCCGCGCGTTCTTCGCGGTCGGCGTCCTGTACGTCGTCACGTCCGCGTTCACGCTCGCGAAGATCGTCCGTGACCGGCAGGAGATCGCCGAGATGACCAGCCGCATCGACCAGGCCCGGCTGGAGCGGCTCATCGCCGAGCACGACCCCTTCAAGGTGGATTGAACGTCTTATCGAGCCTTATCGCGGGCCCGGCGGAAAAGCGCCCGTCCGGCATCCGTAAGAATGCCTAGCCGCAATTCCGGCGGGCCGCCCGATCCGCTTTTCCGGGCGGCGCGGCCCGCCCGGAAATCGGGGCCTCAGGCGTCCAGCTTGTATTCCTGCAAGGAGTCGGCGAGCTGGACGGCGAGGTCTTCGGCGTCCAGGCGGCGCTCGATCTGCTTGAGGTCCTCGATCTTGGCGCGGGTCTCGGCGCGGCGCGGGGCCAGCAGGGTGCAGCAGTCCTCGTCGGGCAGCTCGGAGATCCCCAGCGTGCCGATCCTGCGGGCCTCCGCCATGATCTCGATCTTGTCCAGGCCGATCAGCGGGCGCAGCACGGGCATGTCCACCGCGTGGTCCTGGGCGGTGATGTTCTGGAGGGTCTGGGAGGAGACCTGGCCGAGGGAGTCGCCGGTGACCAGCGCCCCGGCGCGGATCCGCCGGGCCACCTCCTCGGCGGTCTTGAGCATCAGCCGCCGCTGGGTGATCACGGCCAGCCGGTCCTGGCCGGAGGCCCGGATCGACTGCTGCGCCTTGCCGAAGGGCACCACCCACAGGCGCGAGCGGCCCTGGAAGCGGTCCAGCGAGCGCACCAGCGCGTACGCCTTGTAGATCGACTCCGTCGTGGTGAACGGGATGCCGGAGAAGTGCAGGAAGTCGACCCGCAGGCCGCGCCGCATCATCCGGTAGGCCGCCACCGGGGAGTCGATGCCGCCGGACATCAGCACCAGCGCGCGTCCGCTCACCCCGACCGGCAGGCCGCCCTGGCCGGGGAGGCCGTCGGTGAAGACGAAGACCTCGTCCCTGTCGACCTCGATGTGGACGGTCAGCTCGGGGTGGCTCAGGTCCACAGGCAGCCCGAACACGTCGTTGATCTCGCCGCCGACCATGCGGTCCAGCTCGTTGGAGCGCAGCGGGAAGCGCTTGTCCCGCCGCCGCGAGCGCACCGCGAACCTCGGCAGCCGCGGGCCCTCGCCGGTGGCGAGGCGGCTCTCCACCAGCGCGAGCGCCGCCTTGGTGACCGCGTCGGGGTCCTTCTCGACGCGGTGGGCCAGATGCACCCACACCAGGCCGGGGACGTCGGCCACCCGCTGGGCCACGGCCTGCGCGGACTCCAGGGCCGTGCCGGCGGGAAGGAAGACGGCGATGACCCCGTGCCGCTGGCGCACGTCCACGCGCACGCCGCAGTCCTTCAGGGCGGCCCTGATGTTGCTCTGCAGCCGCCGCTCGAACTGCTCGCGGTTCTTCCCCTTCAGCACGACCTCGCCCAGCTTGAGCAGCACGCACGGCTCGCCCAGCGCGGCAGGCGTCCCAACGGACGTCACGTCGAGCATTGTGTTTCCTCCGCAGCGGGGATCGGCAAGGATGGCGTGGCGGTCGCCCGGTCCTCCCGGGGGTCGTTCCGCACAACGCGTGACCGAGCTACTTTAGTCCGGGCTACTTTAGTGCTGTTCAGGCGTCGTCGAGCCCTTGCTCGATCGCGTATCGCACCAGTTCGACCCGGTTGTGCAGGTGAAGCTTGCTGAGGGTGTTCTGGACGTGGTTCTGGACGGTCCGGTGCGAGAGCACCAGGCGCTCGGCGATCTGCCGGTAGGACAGGCCCTTAGCGACCAGCCGCAGCACCTCGGTCTCGCGCGGCGTCAGGCTCGGCCCGGCCCCGCCGCCGGCGGGCTGGGCGGCCAGCCTGCGGTACTCGCCGAGCACCAGCCCGGCCAGGCCGGGGGTGAAGACGGCGTCGCCCGCCGCGGTACGGCGCACGGCGTCCAGGAACTCCTCCCGGCTCGCCGATTTGACCAGATAGCCGGACGCGCCCGCCTTGACCGCCTCCAGCACGTCGGTCTGCTCGGCGCTCGCCGACAGCACCAGCACCCGCGCCGGATGGTCGCCCGCCGCCAGGCTGCGCGTCACCTCGACGCCGGTCATGTCCGGGAGCTGGAGGTCCAGCACGACCACCTCGGGTCTGGCCGCCGCCGCGACGCGCACGGCCTGCCGTCCCTCCCCCGCCGTCGCGACGACCTCGCACCCCGCCTCGGCGAGGTCGCGGGCCACGCCGTCCCGCCACATCGGGTGGTCGTCCACCACCATCACGCGCAAGCCGTCCACACCCGCCACTCTACGACCGGACGGGGGTTTCGCCACGTGGCACGGTCAGCTCGACCTCGGTGCCCTGACCGGGCGCGGAGGTGATCACGACCCGGCCGCCGAGGTCGGCGACGCGCCCCCGGATGGACTGGGCCACCCCGAGGCGTCCCGCGGCGGCGGCCTCCTCCAGGCGGCCCTCCGGGATGCCCGGCCCGTCGTCCCTGACGGTGACGGTGATGGTGTCCTCCTCGCCCTCGGCGAGGATCCAGGCGTGCGCGCCCGCCCCGCAGTGGCGGCGGACGTTGTCCAGCGCGGCGGCCACCGCCGCGGCGACCTCCCGGGCGGCGCCCGTGGGGAGGTCGAGCGGGGTGGCGGGGGTGGAGACGGTGACGTCGGTGCCGCCGTACGCGCGCAGCAGCGTGCGCAGGTCGCAGGTGCCCGCCGGGGAGGGCTCGCGCTGCAGGCTCACCAGCTCGCGCAGCGCGGCCTCCTGCTGCCCGGCCAGCCTGCCGAGTTCGGCGGCCTCGCCGCCGATCTCCTGGCCGCGGCGCTGCACCAGGGCGAGGACCTGCAGCACCGAGTCGTGGATGCCGCGGGCCAGGCGTTCCCGCTCGCGGCCGGCGGCCTCCATCTCGGTGGCCCGCTGCATGCGCTCCTCGGCCTGGCGGGCGAGCTGGGCCACGTGGCCGATCAGGATCCCGGCCAGGAATAGCAGCACCACGCCGTTGATCGACACCGAGGCGACGCCGAAGTCGGAGACCTCGCCGACCCCGCGCAGCCACAGATCGGCGCCCGAGACGATCGCCGCGCCCAGAGCGCCCGCCCGGCGACCGCCCTGGACGCCCCAGGCGATGACCGGCCCGCCCATCCAGGTCGCGGTGATGGGCAGCGCGCCCGTCTGGTAGGGCCCTTGTACGTACGGGGTGGCGAGCAGGCAGAGCACGGTGACGATCATGTCGGCCGCGAGCAGCGCGCGCCCGCGCATCGCGGGTGAGGCGTAGGCGTAGATCGTGACCACGGTCCACACCGTCATCACGCCGATCACCGCCCAGCCGGCCTGCGGGCGCAGATAGCCGTCCGCGCGGATCAGCAGGGCCGCCGCGTAGACGATCGAGGCGATCCTGAAGACCGCGATGGCCCGCCAGAACGGCATGTCGATGCCCACCCGCGCGTCCTCTCCCCGGCCCGGAAACATCACCGCGGGACCTTCATAGCGCATCAGGGCCCTTCGCGCCGGAAAGCGGTTCGCCGGTTCGCGTGGTCAATAGGTGACAAAAGCTCATGTCACTGGGTGGGCGCTGCCATACTTCCCGAAACCTCCCTATGTAATAGGAACTCAGGGCGTATGTCGCATATTGATTATTTTGCGCATGAATGGTGGACGTCGGCGGTCGCCTACCTCGTCTCCAGCGTCGGCGCACTGCTGGGACTCCTGCTGACCGCGCGGGCCCGCGACTCCACGGGCCGCGCCCGCGCGGCCTGGCTGGTGGGCGGCGCGCTCTCGACCGGCTGGACCGGCGTCTGGGTCATGCACTTCATCGCGATGATGGGCTTCCGGGTCCCCGGTACGCGGGTCCGGTACGACCTGCCGCTGACCGCCGCGTCGGCGGTCTTCGCCATCGTGGTGGTGGGCACCGGCCTGTCCCTGGCCGCGCGGAGCGGCGAGCGCCCGGCCCTCGCCTGGGCGGGGGTCGTCGTGGGACTCGGCATCGCGGGCATGCACTACCTGGGGATGGCGTCGATGAACATGAACGCGGACGTGTTCTACGACCCTGTGATCGTCGTGCTGTCGGTGTTCGTCGCGATGGCGGCGGCGACCGCCGCCCTGCGGTGCGTACGGCGGACCGGCCCTGCCGCCGCGGTGGCGGGGGCGCTCGTCCTGGGCGTGGCGGTCAGCGGCGTGCACCACACGGGCATGTTCGCGCTCCGGGTGCGGGTGCGTCCGATGGGCGGTGAACCGCCGGGCGCGGAGGCGATCGACCTGCTGCCGCCGGTCGTGGTGGCGATCAGCGTGGTGACGTTCGCGCTGCTGCTGGCCGTACTGCTGGCGCCGGGGCACGCGAGGCCCGAACCGCCGGCGTACGGGTGAGCGAAGATGTACGGCCTGCGCCTCGCGGGCCGCTTCAACCAAGGCGCAAGCCGTACACGGAGGGGATGTGAGCGGATCACCCGCTGACATCACGAGACCCTAGGCCGGGCCGCTTGCAAACCGCTTGCAAAGATCGGCCCCGACCGGGGGCGGATCAGCCGAAGAAGACCTCGGCCTCCTCGTAGCGCGAGACCGGAACGGTCTTCAGCTCCTTGGTCGCCTCGTCCAGGCCGACCCGGACGATGTCGGTGCCGCGCAGCGCGACCATCTTGCCGAAGTCGCCCTCGTGGGCGGCGTCGATCGCCTGCAGGCCGAACCGGGTGGCCAGGACGCGGTCGAAGGCCGTCGGGGTGCCGCCGCGCTGGATGTGGCCGAGCACCGTGGTGCGGGCCTCCTTGCCGGTGCGCTTCTCGATCTCCTTGGCCAGCCGCTCGCCGATGCCGCCCAGCCGGACGTGGCCGAACGCGTCGAGCTCGCCGGTCTGCAGCGCCATCTGGCCCTCGACCGGGTGCGCGCCCTCGGCGACCACGATTATCGGCGCGTAGCGGGTCTTGAACCGGCTCTCGACGTACTCGCAGACCCGGTCGATGTCGAACGGCTTTTCCGGGATCAGGATGACGTTGGCCCCGGAGGCCATGCCCGCGTGCAGCGCGATCCAGCCCGCGTGGCGGCCCATGACCTCGCAGATCAGCGCGCGGTGGTGGGACTCGGCGGTGGTGTGCAGCCGGTCGATCGCCTCCATCACGATGTTGACCGCGGTGTCGAAGCCGAACGTGTAGTCGGTCGCGTTGAGGTCGTTGTCGATCGTCTTGGGCACGCCGATCACGCGGACGCCGAGGTCGAAGAGCTGCTTGGCGACACCCAGGGTGTCCTCGCCGCCGATGGCGATCAACGCGTCGACCCCTGAGGAGCTCAGGTTGGCGTTGATGCGTTCCACGCCGCCGTCGATCTTGATCGGGTTGGTCCTCGACGACCCGAGGATCGTGCCGCCGCGCGGCAGGATGCCGCGCACCGCCTGGATGTCCAGCGGCATCGTTTCGCCTTCGAGCGGACCGCGCCAGCCGTCCCGGAATCCTACGAACTCATGCCCGTAGACGCTCACGCCCTTGCGGACGACCGCCCTGATGACGGCGTTGAGCCCGGGACAGTCACCGCCTCCGGTGAGCACTCCTATACGCATTGCGGGTTCCTCCCGATGGTTTGCACGGCAAGACTCTAAGGGGTAGTACGGTCGGCGCACGGTGATGGTGTCGCCACCCGACCCTGGCATTCTGCCGTAGCCACTAGTACTGGTCTAGACCATACGCGAGGAGTGTCATGAGTGTCCTGGCCGTCGACGCGGGCACCACCGGCGTCACCGCCCTGATCGTCACCGAGGACGGCCGGATCGATTCGCGCGGCTACCAGGAGTTCGCCCAGCACTTTCCGGAGCCGGGGCGGGTCGAGCACGCCCCCGAGGAGATCTGGCAGGCCGTTCTGGCCGCCTGCCGTACCGCGCTGGACGGCTCGGACCTCACCCCGGCCTGCGTCGGGATCACCAACCAGCGCGAGACCGCGGTCCTTTGGAACCGCTCGGACCTCGCCGCGCCGCGCCGCGCGATCGTGTGGCAGGACCGCCGCAGCGCGGGCATCTGCGCGCGGCTGCGCGAGGCCGGGCACGAGCCGCGCGTCGCCGAGCTGACCGGCCTGCGCCTGGACCCCTACTTCACCGCGACCAAGCTCACCTGGCTGGCCGAGCACGACGCCCGGTCCTGGGCGGCGGTCACCAGCGGTGCCGCGGTGATCGGCACCGTCGACTCCTACCTGGTCGCCCGGATGACCGGTGGGGCCCGGCACGTCACCGATCCCTCCAACGCCTCCCGCACGCTGCTGTACGACCTGGCGGCGGGCGGCTGGTCCGACGAGCTGTGCGAGCTGTTCGGCGTGCCCAGGGCGGCGCTGCCGGAGATCGTGCCCAACCACGGCATTGCCGGGCGTACCGACCCGCGCGCCTTCCTCGGGCTCGACCTGCCGATCAGCGGCCTGGCGGGCGACCAGCAGGCGGCGCTGTTCGGGCAGACCTGCTTCGCCCCCGGCGACGTCAAGTGCACCTACGGCACCGGCTCGTTCGTGCTCATCAACACCGGCACCGAACCGGTGCGCTCCCAGGACGGGCTGCTCACCACGGTGGCCTGGCAGAGCCCGTCCGGGGAGATCACCTACGCGCTGGAGGGGGCGATCTTCGTCACGGGGGCCGCCGTCCAGTGGCTGCGCGACGGGCTGGGCCTGATCGACACCGCCCGCCAGACGCAGGCGGTGGCCGGCACGGTGCCCGACTCCGGGGGCGTGGTGTTCGTACCGGCCCTCACCGGCCTCGGCGCCCCCCACTGGGACCCTGACGCCCGCGGCACGATCTGCGGGATCACCCGCGGCACCACCAGGGCGCACCTGGTGCGGGCCACGCTGGAGGCCATCGCGTTCGAGGTGCGCGACGTGGTGGAGGTGATGACCGGGGCGGCCGGGCTGGCCGTGCCGGTGCTGAAGTCGGACGGCGGGGCGAGCGGCAACGACCTGCTCATGCAGTTCCAGGCCGATCAGCTCGCGACCCCGGTCGAGCGGCCGGTGATCCAGGAGACCACGGCGCTGGGCGCGGCCTTCCTGGCGGGGCTGGGCGCGGGCGTGTGGTCCTCCCCGGACGAGCTGCGCGAGACCTGGCGGCTGGAACGCCGCTTCGAGCCCGGCGCGCGGGACGAGGAGGCGTACCGGCGGTGGGGCAGGGCGGTGGAGCGGGCCCGCGGCTGGGCCTGAGCGCCCGGCGGAAAACCAGGCGGGGACGCGGCCTCCCGCATGGCACACTTTGTGCCCTATGTGGGACTCGGCGAGTTTGGTGACCGACCACACCGTGCTCTCGGTGGTGGTCGGGTCCCGCGCGTACGGGCTCTCGACCGCCGCGTCCGACACCGACCGGCGGGGCGTGTTCGTCGCCCCGACCCCGCTGTTCTGGCGGCTGGACAAGCCGCCCACCCACATCGAGGGGCCGCTGCCGGAGCAGTTCTCCTGGGAGGTCGAGCGGTTCTGCGAACTGGCCCTCGCGGCCAACCCCACCGTCCTGGAATGCCTGTGGTCGCCGCTGGTCGAGCGGGCCACCCCGGTGGGCGAGGAACTGCGGGCCCTGCGGCGCGGCTTCCTGTCCCGGCGGGCGCTCGGCACCTTCGAGCGGTACGCCGCCCGCCAGTACCGCCGCCTGGACCCGGCAGCGCCGCGCTGGAAGATGGCCATGCACCTGATCCGGCTGCTGCTGTCGGCCCGCCACCTGGCCCTGCACGGCGAGCCGCTGCTGGACGTCAGCCCCCACCGCGACCGCCTGCTCGCCCTGCGCCGCGGCGAACTGAGCTGGGCGGAGGTGGACCGCTGGCGCGCCCAGCTGGCCGACGGGCTCGGCGCGGACGGCGGCCCGCTGCCCGAGGCCCCCGACCACGCGGCCGTCGAGGCGTTCCTGACCGGCGTCAGAAGGGCGCACCTGTGACCGCCGTACCGCCCCGGTGGCTCGCCGAGATACCGGCGGGCCAGCCGTACCCGCTCACGTTCGCCACGGTCAGCGGCGCCCACCTGTACGGGTTCCCCTCCCGCGACTCCGACGTGGACCTGCGCGGCGTCCACCTGCTCCCGCTCGCCGACGTGGTCGGCCTGCGGCAGGGCGAGGAGACCGTGACCCGCTCCTGGACGCGCGACGGCGTCGAGGTGGACCTGGTCACGCACGACCTCGCCAAGTTCTGCCGGCTGCTGCTCGGGCGCAACGGCTACGTGCTGGAGCAGTTGCTCTCCCCGCTCGTGGTGGCCACGTCCGGGGTGCACGAGGAACTGTGCGCCCTGGCCCCGGGGTGCCTGACCCGGTGGCACGCGCAGCACTACCTGGGGTTCGCGCGCAACCAGTGGGCGCTGTTCGGCAGGTCGGGCGGGCTGAAGCCGCTGCTCTACACGTTCCGGGTGCTGCTGACCGGGCTGTGGCTGATGCGCACGGGCGAGGTGGTGGCCGACGTGACTCGCCTGTACGGCGACGCGCCGGCGTACCTGCCCGAGCTGGTGGCGGCCAAGCGGGAGGCCGAGCACGGGGCGCTGCCCGCCGACGCGCCCGGCGCGGAACGGCTGGCCTCCGACGTGGCGCGGCTGACCGCCGCTCTGGCCGAGGCCGAAGAGCGGTCCACGCTCCCCGAGGCGGCCACCGCGGGCCCCGCGCTGCACGATCTGCTGGTCAGGGTGCGGACGGGCGCATGACCCTCCCGGCCGCTCAGAGCTCGCCGGGCGCGAGGATGCAGGAGGGGGTGGCGACGGTGAAGGCCGTCGCCGCGGACTGCGGGATGCCGGACTTGGTGTGGAGCATGGCGATGTCGCCGGAGTTCTGGCCGGCGACGTAGAGGCGGTCGCCGATGAGCGCGAAGTGCCTCGGCCATCCGCAGCCGGAGGGGATCTCGTCGATATGGGACAGGTCTCCCGCGTCCAGGACCGACACGGTGTCCGGGCCTCGGTTGGCGACGTAGACCAGGCGGCCGTCCGGGGAGACCTCGATGTGGGAGGGCGCGTTGGGCTCGGCGCGGGAGGCGGGGACGCGGGCCGCCTCCCTCCACTGCCGGTCGTACATCGACACGGTGCCGTCCAGCTCGCCCGTGAGGTACCAGCGTCCGGCCGAGTGGAACAGGTGGCGCGGGCCGGTGCCGGGGGTCACCCGTACCGGGCCGTCGGGGTGCGGGCGGACGCTGTCGTCCACCAGGTAGCGGCGTACCTCGTCGGCGCCGAGGTCGGGCACGTAGAGCGCGCCGTCGGGCCCGAAGACGGCCTGGTGGGCGTGCGGGCCCGCCTGGCGGTCGGCGACGGGCCCCGAACCATCGCCGGGGAACGACTTGAGCGGGCCCGCCATCCGGCCGAACTCGTCCAGGCGCTGGACGCCGAGCACGCCGTCGCCGTAGTTGGCCACCGCGAGCCAGGACCCGTGCGGGTCCACCGCCACGTGGCAGGGGCTGTCGCCGCCGCTGGGGCGCCTGCCGATCTCGGTCAGCCTGCCGTCCGGGTGGCGGGTGAACGCCGCCACTGTGCCCTCACCGGTCTCGCCGACCGCGTAGAGCACCGGCAGCGTGGGGTGCGCCGCCAGGAACGACGGCCCGGACGCGGCGGTCTCGGCGACCGTCGTCAGCCGGCCGTCGTGTTCCATCCGCACGGTGGTGATGCCCGGGCCCGCTCCGCCGCTGTCCGGCGTGTAGCCGCCGATGTAGATCAGTCGTGTGGTCGCCACAACTGGCGAAGGTACCGGAGCTGGGCCTCCCGTTGCGCTCCAGCCCCGCCCTCATGGGCGTTCCATGGCCACACGGTGATCTCCTTGGGACCGGGCCGGTGGTTGTAGGCGGCGAACACGGTGGACGGCGGGCAGACCGTGTCCATCAGGGCCACCGAGTAGAGGGCGGGGACGGTGCCCCTGGCCGCGAAGTTGACCCCGTCGAAGTAGCTCAGTGTGCGGAAGACCTGCTCCTCCAAACCGCGCTGGGCGGACAGGAACCGGACGAT
Source organism: Spongiactinospora rosea (assembly GCF_003315795.1). Taxonomy (GTDB): domain Bacteria; phylum Actinomycetota; class Actinomycetes; order Streptosporangiales; family Streptosporangiaceae; genus Spongiactinospora; species Spongiactinospora rosea. The sequence continues at coordinate 442,124 of NZ_QMEY01000003.1, read as the reverse complement.
CTCGGCGTACGGGTCGCTGCCGGTGATCTCCACCGCGCGCCGGAAGTGCGTCAGGAAGGGCACGTCGATCAGCGCGGCGGCGACCTCGGGCCGCAGCGCGGCGACGGCCTGGGCGATGCCGCCGCCCTGGCTCTCCCCCTGCACGGCGATGCGCGTGGCGTCCACGCGGGGGTGGGCCGCCGCCACGTCCACCGCCCTGGCCGCGTCGGCGAACACCCGGCGGTAGTAGTAGCCCTCCGGGTCCAGGACGCCTCTGGTCATCATCCCGAAGGCGGTGGCGAAGTCGCCTCCGTCCGGGTCGGCGGTCGCGCCCGGCCTGTCCGGGTGGGCCCCGCCCTGGCCCCTGGTGTCCATGACCAGTACGGCGTAACCTGCGGCGGGCCATTCGAGGTGGGTGTGCGGGAAGCCCCGCCCGCCGGTGTAGCCGATGTAGGTGACCACGCAGGGGACCGGGTCGGGGACGTGGCGCGGCAGGATGAACCACGCGTTGATCCGGTGCCCGCGCCAGCCCGCGAAGGCGGTGTCGTACACGTCCACGGAGGTCAGGGCGGCGTCGTGCGGCTTGAACTCGGCGGCCAGATCGAACGCCTCGGCCTCGGTGAGGGTCCGCTTCCAGAAGTCATCGAAGTCGGCGGGTTCATCCCTTGTGGGGAGGTAGTCGCGCAACTCGGCCAGGGGCATGTCGAACAGAGGCAATGGATCTCCCATCTCGTGTTCAGAAAATCGCTCGGGGGCCGGTCCAGGAGCATCGTGCCACGCCCGCTTCGATCGTGTTCGCTCCGGTTCCGTCGGGTTCGGTGGAGTTGCCGGCGGGAGGCGATCAAGCTATTCTTTGACTCAGTCAACGAACTGCTCGATCAGGCTCGACAAGGCTCGATCAGGAGGGAGAGAGTGATGACGGTCGATGACCGCGTGGCCGCCGTGCGCGCCTTCAACCGCTTCTACACGGGGGTCATCGGCGCCCTCCAGGCCGAGACGATGTACGCGCCCTACTCGCTGACCGAGGCCCGGGTGCTGTACGAGCTGGAGCAGCACCGGCGCGAGGGCGGGCAGAGCGAGGTCACCGACCTGCGCCGCGACCTCGGGCTCGACGCGGGCTACCTGAGCCGCATCCTGGCCCGCTTCGAGGGCGAGGGGCTGGCCACCAGGGAGCGCTCCCCCGCCGACGGGCGGCGGCAGGTCGTCCGGCTCACCGACACCGGGCGGGCCACCTTCACCGAGCTGGACAAACGCTCAGACGAGCGGGTCCAGGAGATGCTGGCCAAGCTCGGCGACGACGGCCGCGGGCGGCTCGTCGGCGCCATGTCGGTGATCGAGCAGACGCTCAGCGACGAGATCCGCGCCGGCGCTCGCTATGCGATCCGCCCGCCGCAGACCGGCGACCTGGGCTGGGTGGTGTTCCGGCACGGCGTCCTCTACGCCCGCGAGCAGGGCTGGGGGCAGCGCTTCGAGGGGCTGGTCGCCCGCATCGTCGCCGACTACGCCGACCACCACGACCCCGCCCGCGAGGCGGGCTGGATCGCCGAGGTCGACGGCGAGCGGGCCGGGTGCGTCTTCTGCGTCCGCAAGGACGACGAGACGGCCCAGCTCCGGATGCTCCTCGTCGAGCCGTTCGCCCGCGGCCTGGGCATCGGCGGCCGCCTGGTCGACGAGTGCGTCTCCTTCGCCCGCGCCGCCGGCTACAGGCGCATCATGCTGTGGACCCGCCACGCCCTCACCGACGCCCGCCGCCTCTACCAACGCGCGGGCTTCGAGCTGACCGGCGAGGAGCCCGGCGACGAGGAGGGCACCCCCGTGGTCGAACAGATCTGGTCCATGAGCCTCACCTGACCACCCCCTCTCCCCCACTACTCCGGCCGCGCCACCCCGGACGCGAACGGCCAGGCGCGGCCGGCCTCCCATCCCGGACGCGCGCCGGGCACAGGGGCGGCCTGAAAGGCAGCCCGGTCGGCGGGACCGGCCGCCTTCGGATAGGACGCCTTCGGATAGGACAACGGCGGCGAAGCCGCGCTTGCGTCAAGTCCCGGCACACGAAACGCCGGGTCGCCATCGGTACGGCCGTCGGGGAGCGGATCGATGTGCTTCCGGGTGTTGTGGGCGGCCGTTCCTGGGTAAGGCCCAGAACCGAGGTCGGGGGATCGAGGTTCGGACCGGGGCGGGGCGGATGTGAAGGCACGGGGATTCGCAGTGGTCGGGGGCCTGGTGGGCGGGCGTCGGAGCTTCTTGTGACGTTAGGCCGCCAGGAGTCCGGATATTCCTAGCCGTTAACACCCCACCGATCCAATCGATCCCGACCGGTGGCCCGCGAGTAGCGTGGCCGTGAACACGTCGCACCCCGGACATGTGGAGGCAGGTCCCGATGCTGCGCCGTACGTTCGCCCGGACGGGCCCGTGGACCGCCCGGGCGCTTGACGGATCGCTGTGGCGCGCCGCCGCGGCGGGCGGGAGCGCGCCCGGCGAGGAAGGCCCCTACGGCCCGCTACGGTCGCCCGACCGCGACGGCCTGGCCCTGCCGGCCGGGTTCGACGGCCGGGTCATCGCCCGCACGGGGCAGCCCGTGGGCGGCCTGCGCTGGCACGCCGCCCCCGACGGCGGCGCGTGCGTCCCTGACGGCGAGGGCTGGATCTACGTCTCCAACTCGGCGGTCCCGCTGCTCGGCGGCGCGTCCGCGATCAGGTTCCGCCCGGACGGCTCGGTACGCGACGCCTACCGCATCCTGTCCGGCGCCACCCTCAACCGCGCCGGCTGCGCGACCCCATGGCGTACATGGCTGTCGGGCGAGGGCACCGTCCTCGGGCGCATCTTCGAGTGCGACCCGTACGGCGTGCGCGCGGCAATGCCGCGCCTGGCCATGGGCCGCTTCAAACACCAGGCCCTCGCCTGTGACGCCGACCGGGGAGTCGTCTACCTGACAGAGGACGAGGACGACGGCTGCCTCTACCGCTTCCGGCCGGTGGACTGGGGCGAGCTCATCGAGGGCGAGCTTCAGGTGCTGTGCCACGCGCCCGGCACGGCCCCGGGGCGAGTCGCCTGGCGGCCGGTGCCCAGCCCGGCCTCACTGTTCACCCCGGCCCGGCACCAGGTGCCCGAGGCGGTGCGCTTCGCCAGGCCCGGCGGCTGCCACTACGCGGACGGCGTGCTCGCCCTCACCACCACGGGCGACGGCCAGGTATGGGCGTACGACGCGACGGCCGAGCGCCTGCACGTCGTCTACGACGGCGGACGACTGCTCACCGACCCACCGCACCGCGACCGCGACCTCTACACCGCGGAAGACGGCCACACGCTGGAGATCAGCGTGGTCACCCCCGAGTCCCCGGCCCCGGGCCCCCTGCTCCGCCTGACCGGCCAGGACCGCTCCAAGATCACCGGCCTCGCCTTCTCCCCCACCGGCCACCGCCTGTACTTCTCCACCCGCCCCACCCTCGCCCGCCGCCCCACCCGCTCCCTCACCGCCATCACCGGCACCACCTACGAGATCACCGGCCCCTTCCGCCCCTGACCCCGCGCACCATGATCTGTTCGCAGGGCACCACCGCGCGCGGCGGTCAGCGCGACGAGCACCGCCTGGTCGGCGGTCGTCTCGTCGACTGGATCGGCGGTGATGAGCAGGCGCAGATAGATCGGCGCGGCCAAGGTCTTCAACAGCTCGGCGGGATCGGTGTCTCCGGGAAGTTCACCGCGCTGGATGGCACGCGTGACCACGGGTTCGGCCCTGGCGAGGCGGTCGTCGAACACCTGGCGCCGTGCTGCGGCGATCTCCGGAAGATGAGCTGCTCCGGTGAACATCGCGGCGAGGATGGCCTGCCCGGTCGGGCTGGTGAACGTCTGGACGATCGAGCGCGCCAGCGCTGCCAGATCGGTCTCGATCGCTCCGGTGTCGGGAACGGGGATGTCCATCGCCATGTGCTCGGCCAGAGCATCGGTGAGCAGGCTCTCGCGATCCTTCCAGCGCCGGTACACCGTCGTCTTGTGAACCCCGGCGCGCTGCGCGACGTTCTCGACGCTCAACGCGGCATAGCCTCTGTCCACGAGTTCGGCGAGCGTGGCGGCGTGGACGGCGGCGCGCACCTTGCTGCCGCGGCCGATCGGCCGGGCGGAGGATTGACCAGGCTGCATTGCAACTCCAAGTTGCGATATCCGTGGAGCGGGTGACAAGATGAGTGTATCGCAACTCAAAGTTGCGATAGCTCCATCTGCATCCCTTTGAGGTGACACATCATGCGCAGCTCCCATCCCTGGACCTTCCACGCCATCCCCGACCTGACCGGGCGTGTCGCGGTAGTGACCGGAGCCAACAGCGGCATCGGCTACGTCACCGCCCGTGAGCTGGCCCGCAAGGGCGCGCATGTCGTGCTGGCCTGCCGCGACCCCGGACGCGGCCAGGCCGCCCTCGCCCGCATGCGGGATGAGCTGCCCGGCGCTCACCTGGAACTGCGGCGTCTGGACCTGGGCGGCCTGACCTCCATCCGGGCGTTCGCCGCCGCTTGGGACCGCGACCGGCTAGATCTGCTGGTCAACAACGCCGGGGTGGCGATGGTGCCCTACGCCCGGACCGCCGACGGGTTCGAATCGCAGTTCGGCATCAACCACCTGGGCACCTTCGCCCTGACCGGCCTGCTCCTGCCGCACCTGCTCGCCGCACCCGATCCGCGGGTGGTCACGGTCAGCAGCGAAGGCCAGCGCTTCGCCCCCTTCGACCTGGAGAACCTCAACGCCGAACGCCGCTACCGCGCGGCGTTCGCCTACGTGCAGTCCAAGCGGGCCAACCTCTACTTCGCGATGGAACTGCAGCGCCGGGCCGACGCCGCCGGGCACAAGCTCCGCAGCATGGCCGTCGCACCTGGGCTCACCCGCACGAACGTGCTCACCGGCGGCGCCAACAGCGGCAGAGGACAGGTGTATGCGGCCCTCACGCGCCTGATGGTGCGCGTGGCCTTCCGGCCCACCCTGGAGGGGGCGAAGACCTCCCTGTACGCGGCGACCGTGCCGGACCTGCCCGGCGGAAGCTACATCGTTCCCAACGGAGTACTGCAACTCCATGGCGAGCCCGCTCGCCGGACCCGCGAGTACGCCATCCGCGACGCCGCCACGGCCGCACGCCTCTGGCAGATGTCCGAGCGGCTTACCGGCGTCACCTACGCCCTGTCCGTCGCCAGAGCAACACGCGTGCCATAGCGGATCCGGCGGACAGCGGCGGGCCCGAGGTCGGGGTCGTATGACCCGCCGCGGGCCCGGGTGGTCGGGTCTTCCCGGCTTGGGCCGGGATGATCGTCTAGGCGGTCGTTAACGCTGGGCCTGCATCATCCAGTGCTGCTTCTCCAGGTCCTGGGTCGCCTTGATCAGGAGGTCCTGGGTCACCGGGTCGGCCTCCTCGGTCGCCTTCACGCGCTCGCGCATCCGTTCGACCATGCCCTCCAGGGCGTCGGTGATCAGGGCGACCACCTTGCCGTCGTTGATCCATCCCACGTCGGGCTGCGGCAGCTCCGTGGCGCGCGCCACGGTCGCGGAGCGTCCGTCAGGGTTGATTCCGAGGGCGACGGCGCGCTCGGCCATCACGTCGGTGTGCTCGCGGGCGAGCGAGACGATCTCGTCCAGTTGCAGGTGCAGCGGCCGGAAGTGGTGGCCGACGATGTTCCAGTGGGCCTGCTTGGCCACGAGCGAAAGGTCGATCAGATCGATGAGCGCCCCCTGCAGGGCCTCGCCCACGACCTTCCTCTCATCCGGCGGCAACGCGCCCGTGATGGCGGCCATGTCACATCCCCTCCCCGAAGTCGACATCAAGGTCAGGTTTTCCCGCTACCCAGTCGTTCGCGGCATATGCCCCTTGCTTGACACTGTCATAATTACAGTGTCACTATCACGGTATGAGCGAAACCTGGACCATCGGCGAGCTGGCCGAGCGCGCGGCCGACACGCTGCGCGCCAGGTCCGGCGACGCCTCCGCCGCGCAGGCCGCCTCCCGTGAAGCAGGCGGGGCGGCCCAGACGGTGAACGGCCGGGTCCGCGAGGTGCCCGGGGCGCGTCTGATCCGGTGGTACACGACCATCGGCCTGGTCGATCCGCCGCTCACCCGCCGCGGCCGGATCGCCCTGTACGGACGGCGCCACCTGCTCCAGCTCGTCGCGATCAAGCGCCTGCAGGCGGACGGCCTGTCGATCGCCGAGATCCAGACCAGGCTGGCGGGGGCCACCGACGCGCATCTCGCCACCGTCGCCCAGGTCCCCCGGCCACAGGAACAGGAGCCGGAGGGCCTGCCCGGCCCATCCCTCCTGTCCGCATCGCCGGAGCCCGCCAGAGCCCGCCCGCGCTTCTGGGCCTCACCCCCATCTGCGCCCCCGACCTCGGCCCCGATTCCACCGGAGCTCGACGGGCAGGCGGCGGGCATGGTGTACGGCGTACGGCTGGCCCACGGCGTGACCGTCCTGCTCGACGGCGCAGGCCGGGCACCCGCCCCCGGCGATTTCCCGGCGATCGCCACCGCCGCCGCCCCCCTGCTCGCCGTACTCGCCGAGCGCGGCCTGATCCCCCCCGGACCGTCGTACGCGCAACCCAGCACAACGGGCAACGGCAGCCCGGAAGATCAACGCGACCCGATCCACACCGGACCATCCAGCGCGCGAGACAGTGCGACGGACACGAACCGCGATGGCGGCCCGGGAGAGCGAGCCGACCTGATCGACCGTGGACCGCCCGCCGCGCAGGACAACGCAACGAACTCGAAATCCGACGACGGCCCGAAAGGCCTGGCGGACCCGGTCGACGCCCAGCCGCCCGCCGCGCAAGACGGCGCGAGACCTGACGGCGGGGCGAAAGAGCCCGCGGGTCCGATGGGCGCCGGGCCGTACACCGCGCCAAGCAGTACAGAGGATGCGAAAGACCTGGCGGGCCCGACTCACGTCAGCCACCCGGAAGGGAGCACCGCATGATTGTTCCGATCACCCCGCTGCGGCCGGAGGAGTGCGTCCCTGATCCCGATGCGGGTCTCGGTACGCTGCGCACCGAGCGGGGCAACCTGCCGCTGGAAAGCCTGGACGTCACCGCCGAGGTGACGGGACTGATCGCCGCCGTGGAGGTGACCCAGGGCTTCCACAACCCGTACGACCTGCCGCTGGAGGCGACCTACATCTTCCCGCTGCCGCCCAGGGCGGCGGTCACCGCGTTCCGGATGGAGGCCGATGACCGGGTCATCGAGGGCCTGCTCAAGGAGCGCGGTCAGGCCCGGGCCGACTACGACCGGGCCATCGCGGAAGGCAAGCGCGCCGCCATCGCCGAAGAGGACCGGCCCGACGTCTTCAGCATCAGGGTCGGCAACATCGTGCCCGGCGAGAAGGTCCGGGTACGCCTCACGCTGAGCCAGCCCCTCCCGTACGAGGACGGCGCCGCCACCTTCCGCTTCCCGCTGGTGGTGGCCCCGCGTTACATCCCGGGCACGCCGCTGGACGACGCCCCGGCCGGGCCGGGCGTGGAGCCCGACACCGACGCCGTCCCGGACGCCTCGCGCATCTCGCCGCCCGTGCTGCTGCCCGGGTTCCCCAACCCGGTACGCCTGTCGCTGGCCGTCAACGTCGATCCGGCCGGGCTGGACCTGCGCGAGATGCGATCCAGCCTGCACGTGGTCTCGATCGACGGCACCAACGTCAGTCTCCAGCCCGGCGAGCGGCTGGACCGCGACTTCATCCTGCGACTGACCTTCGAGACCTCGACGGCGCTCGCCATGGTCCCCGACGACGAGGACGCCGCGAGCGGCGAGGGCACGTTCGCGCTGACCGTGATGCCACCGGCCGGTGAGGCAGTGCGGACGCCGCGTGACGTGGTACTCGTACTCGACCGCTCCGGCAGCATGGGCGGCTGGAAGATGGTCGCCGCCCGGCGGGCCGCGGCGCGGATCGTGGACACGCTGACCGCGGACGACCGCTTCGCGGTGCTGTCGTTCGACACCGTCGTGGAGCACCCGGAGCACCTGCCCGAAGGGCTGGTGGCGGCCACCGACCGCAACCGGTACCGGGCCGTGGAGCACCTGGCCAGGCTGGACGCCCGGGGCGGCACCGAGATGCTGTCGCCGATCGAGCGGGCCCTCGGCCTGCTGACGGACGGCGAACGCGAGCGGGTCCTGGTGCTGGTCACCGACGGCCAGGTCGGCAACGAAGACCAGATCCTGGAGCGTACCGGCGCCCGGCTGGCGCAGGTACGCGTGCACACCGTGGGCATCGACCGGGCGGTCAACGCCGGGTTCCTCGGGCGGCTGGCCGGGCTCGGCGCGGGGCGCTGCGAGCTGGTGGAGTCGGAGGACCGGCTAGACGAGGCGATGGAGCACATCCACCGCCGGATCGGCGCGCCGCTGGTGACCGACCTGTCGCTGAAGGCCGACGGGTTCGAGCTGGTCCCCGACACGGTGACCCGGGCGGGGTCGCTGTTCTCGGGGGTGCCGCTTTCGGTGTTCGGCCGTTACCGGGCCGCGAACGGCGCGGCGGCGGCCACGCTGACCGTACGCGGGCTGGCGGCGGGCGGACAGCCCTGGGAGCGCGAGGTGACCGGCGCGGCGTCCGGCAACCCGGCCGTGCGGGCGGTGTGGGCGCGGGCGCGGCTGCGCACCCTGGAGGACCGTTACGCGATGGGCGACCGCACGCTGGAGGAGACGATCGTCGCGACGTCTCTGAAGTACGGGGTGCTGTGCAGGTTCACGGCGTTCGTCGCGATCGACACGAAGGTGGTGGCCGAAGGCGGGCCGCAGCACCGCGTCGTGCAGCCGGTGGAACCGCCGAGCGGGTGGGACGCGCCCGCTGCGGGCGGTGGGCAGATCGGGTTCGGGGCGCAGGCCATGGCGGCGTCGTTCGCCCCGGCCGCTCCGGCGCCGTTCGCCGCTCCGGCCGGCGCGCCCGAGGGGTTCGCCGGTGCGCCGCCGCAGAGTCCGGTCTTGCGCAGGCCGCCCGCGCCCGGTCCACGGCCCGGGCGCGGCTTCACCGCCCCGGCGCGGCCGGTGCCGCACGCGTTCGAGTCGGTACGCCCGCAGCTGGTCGCCGAGCTGGAACGGCTGCGCGCGGCCGAGGCGCTGCCCGATCCCGCCCTGGCGGGGTACCTGGCCGACCTCGGCAGCCGCCTGGCGGTCCTGGCGGGCCACCTCGGCGGCCACCAGGAGCTGGCCGACCTGGCCAGGGACCTCGTGGCGGCCGAACGCCCGGGCGCGGACCCACGCGGCCTGTGGCGGCGCGCGCTCACCCTCCTGACCCACCTCACCGGCGGCGACACCCGACCACCGGGCGTACTCGGCACCCACCTCCAGCCCCGCGACGCGGGCGGCCGCTCCACCCGCGCCTTCTGGAAACGCCCCTGACCCCCCACACCGCTAGCGGTGCCGGGCAAGGGCATGGCGTCCCGTTCCGCGGGATGCGATCGGCAGGGACGTGGGCGTCGGGCAGATCCGACGCCCACCGCCGGACACACGACCGCCAGAACGGCCGCGCACGTCCGGGCCACGCCATCGAGCACGTCACGCCGGCAGCGGCACCCCACCGGCCGTACGCCCTACGGCAGGCCGCACCCGGCGGGGAGCGGCGCTGGCCGGAGGTGGTTCGTGGTGGGGAGGATCGCGTCCCTCACTCCCGGGGTCGCCGGGAGTGAGGGACGGCCTCCCTCAGGTTCCCGCTTGCTGTATCCGTTCCGGCCGGACGGGTCAGCGGCGGGCGTAGGCGCGGATCAGCTCTTGGGAGAGGCTGTTTCCGCGCTGGTCGGTGGCCTTGAGGCGGAGGGAGACGAACTCGCCCCCGGCGCGGCCGAGTCTGGCCTCATACGCGTTGCCGCCCTTGGCGCGCAGGCGGTCAACCGGTCGCCAGGTGGCGCCGTCGTCGTAGGAGACCTCCAGGGACACGTTCTTGATCCGGGCGGGGTCCGAGCCGCGCTGGTGGTACAGCCGCAGCCCGAGCTTGTCGCTCTTGGCCCGGTTCCTGCCGTCCACGGGGGCGTCGTACTCGGCGAGCAGCAGCGGCACCACCGTGGTCGCGTCGCCCTCCGGCCGCTGCGAGCCGAACGTCCACTCCGCCCGGGTCCTGGTGGACAGCTTGGCGTGCGGTTCGGGCGTGCGGATCTCGTACTCGATCCGGTAGTCCTCCCGCTGCGCGGGCAGGGCGATGGTGCCCGCCGGAGTGGCCTTGGTCTGCGCGACCAGCGTCTCCCCCTGGTACAGGCGGAAGTCGCTCGTCGTCGCGCCCGGGAAGAAACCCGTGCTGGCGGTCCCGGTGTTGCCGTGTGCGTCCACGTACGCCTGCATGTCCACGTGAAGCAGGTCGCCGGTCCTGCGCAACTGGTCGTACTGCCGCACACCCGGGGCGAGGGGCTGCCGGAACCAGTCCAGCTCGGTCCGCTTCCCCGCCACGAGCGGCCGGTTGGTGAACTCCCTCAGCGCGATCCGCGGCACCTGCCGCGGCTGCCAGATGACGTTGTAGTTGTGCTCCGGCGCGACCGCCATCGCCTCCCAGGTGACCTTGGGGTCGGCGGTGACGTAGTCCACGCGGGTGCTCGGGGCGTACTGCGGGTGCCAGGAGTCGTAGGAGCCGTCCTCCCAGGGCTGCCACCCGAACCTGGTCTCCGACAGGACCAGCCTGTCGGCGAGCTGGGTGCGGTACGTGGTCTGCACCGTGGCCATCGACCTCGGCCGCACGGTGTACTCCAGCCTGGCCGGAATGCGCCCCTCCTCGCGCTCGTAGATTTCGTAGGCGTAGGGGCTGGTCACGACGCCGGTGGCGAGGACCACGACGGGGATCTTGCGCATCCGGTCCAGCAGCCGCAGGCCCTCCTCGTGGGTCAGCCGGAGGGTCGGGACGGAAAGCCGCGTCCCGGTGCCCGGGAACACCGGGTCCAGGCCGGGCGTGTCGCTGTAGATCGCCACCAGTCTGGCCCCCGCCGCCGCGGCGGCGTTGGACTGCTCCGCGACCGTGGCCGACGGGTCTCTGCGGATCAGGGCCAGCCTGCCCCGCAGGTTCTTGCCCGCGAGGTCCTTGGCGGTGGCCCGCCCGGCGTCGGCGGCCAGGAGTACGGCGTTGCCGTCCAGGCGCGGGAACTGGGTGGTGTCGTCGCTGAACCACACGGCGTCGACATAGCGGGGGCGAAGGTCGATGCCGGGCGTCCGCAGGGTGATCTCCGGCGCGGTCAGCCGCCACCTGCCGGCGAACCCGAACTCGCCCTTGGTCACCCGCCGGGTCGGCGTCGCGAAGAACCGCTCCTCCTGGCTGCCCGCGGGCAGGTAGACGTCCACGTTGTCCGGGCCGTTCTCGGGGGCCCGGTGCCAGGTGAGCTTGGTGGCCCCGCCCGGTCCGGCCTCGGCGTCCCGGTGCGGGGTGTCGATCTTGATCTCGGTGGCCTTGCGGGCGTCGAGGACCACCTCGGTGTCGGCGGTGACCTTCACCTCGGGGTCGCCGGCGAAGGTGGCGTTGAGGATGTTGCCGCGCATGCCGTCGTCGAAGGGGTCCAGGCTCGGGTGGACGGTGGTGACCCGTCCCAGCACGGAGTAGGTGCCGGGCAGGACCCGTACGCACGAGCCGGGGACGCCTCCGTCGTCGCACCACTGGACCGGGTCGCCGGGCAGCGCGCGTCCGTCCAGCCCGCCGTCCTCGACATTGACGACGTTGACCACGGACCGGGTCACCCGGCCGTCCCTGGCGATCGGCACGACCTTCAGGTTCGCCCGCGGGGGCTCGGCGTTGGCGGTCAGCAGTGTGCGCAGCGCGGGGCCGTCGCCGGACTTGGCGGCGAGTTCGGCGCGCTGCCATCCGATCTCGGCCTTGGCCGGGTCGAGGGTGACGGTCACCTGGCCGGTACCGCCCGCGGGCAGGTCCAGCCGGGCCGGGACGACCGTGAACGCGCCGCCCGCGCTGAGGTCGAGCGTGACCGGCGCGGCCGAGGAGTTGCGGTAGGTCACCGTACGGCCGACCGGCTCACCCTTCGGGACCACCACGAGCCCGAAGTCCACGGGCCCGGAGGACGCCTGGACCGGCTGCGCGAGCGCGGCGGCGACGTCGATCCGCCCGGTGCCCTGCTTGTCCGCGGGGATATCGGCGCCGGGCTTGGCGGTGCCCATCAGCAGCGACTTCAGCTCGGCCGCGGTGATCCCCGGCCTGGCCTGGCGCAGCAGCGCGGCGGCACCCGCGACGTGCGGGGCGGCCATCGAGGTGCCGGACATCCTGGTGTAGGAGTCGTCGACCGGCTCACCGAGCCCGGTCCCCCGCGCCCTGGCCGCGACCACGCCCACGCCCGGGGCGGTGACGTCGGGCTTGACCGCCCGCTGCATGCCGATCGGCCCGTAGCTGGAGAAGTCGGCCAGCCGGTCCTGCCGGTCCACCGCGCCGACGGTCAGCGCCTCGGGAGCGTCTCCGGGACTGCCGACGCACGCCTGACAGCCGGAGTTGCCCGCCGCCACCACGAACAGCGTGCCGTACCTGCGGGTGAGGTCGCCCACCGCGTCGGTGAGCGGGCCGCCGGGCTGCGCGGTGCCGAGGCTCATGTTGACGACGTCGGCGCGCTGCTCGGCCGCCGCCCACTCCATGCCCGCGATGATCCACGAGGCGAATCCCACGCCGTCGCCGTCGAGGACCCGGCCGCTGAGCAGCTTCGCGCCCGGTGCGACGCCCTTGCGCGCGCCGCCGGAGCCCTGGCCGCTGCCGCCGACGATGGCCGCGACGTGCGTGCCGTGCCCGTGCTGGTCGCCGTCGCCCGTCTCGGTGAAGTCCTTCTGGACGGCGACCCGCCCGGCGAGGTCGGGGTGCCCGGCGTCCACGCCACTGTCGAGTACCGCCACGGTGGTGCCGGTCCCGTCGAACCCGGCCGCCCACGCGGCGGGCGCGCCGATCTGCTTGACGCTGTGGTCGAGTACCGAGCCGACCTTGCGGTCCAGCCAGATCTTGCGCACGCCGTCCAGCGGGGACGCGGCCTTGGTACGGGCGGAGGAGGCCAGCTTGGACAGCGCGCCGCCGAAGTCGGCCGCCTTGGCCTTGTCCAGGGTCGCCCCCGCCCCGCCGATGCTGGGCAGGGCACGGACCCCGCCGAGCTGCGGGACCGCCGCCTTGGTGGCGTTCGCGGCGTAGGTGAGGATGAGCGGGATCGAGCCGGACCCGGCGTCGGTGTGCCCCTCCTCGGCCAGCGTGGTGACGTTGAACAGCTCGGGGTCCAGGCGTTCGGGGACGAGCCCGAGCATGTCGTTGGGGTAGACGTACGTGTCGCCGTCACGCTGCTGGACGCGGAACCCGGACGGCAGGCCGTCGCCGCGCCTGGCGGGTGTGACCGTGGCGGCGCTGCGGCCACCGGCCGACTCGGTGACGTGAACGCGGTCACCGGTGATCAGGGTCACGTCATAGGTGCGCTGCCCGGCCGCGAGCCCCTGCGCGGGGGGTGCGCTGACCGCCGCCGCGCCCGTCCCGGTGAGCATCGTGGCCGCCACTGCGGTGGCCAGCGACACGGTGGTGACGGACACGGTCAGGGCGGCACGGCGCCAGCGCGGCGATCCCGGCCGGAGGCCCATTGGCAACCTCCACAAAGGGGGGAAAAGATCGTCCTAATTCCTAATCGTCTGGACATCCGGCTGTCCATGTCCGGACATGGCGAAGACCTGACATGTCGTAAACCCGACTCTCCTGGAGGCGTGTCAGCCAGCGGCACGTACGGATGAGTGCACCCAGCGTGGCGGAACGGCGTCCGGAAACGAACGCGTCCCTCACTCCCGGGGTCGCCGGGAGTGAGGGACGGCCTCCCTCATGATCGCCGCTCGCCGGATTCGTTCCGGCCGGGCGGGTCAGCGGCGGGCGTAGGCGCGGATCACCTCCTGGGAGAGGCTGTTCCCGCGCTGGTCGGTGGCCTTGAGGCGGAGCGAGACGAACTCGCCGCCCGGCCGGCCCACCGAGACGTCGTACAGGCCACCGCCCTTGCCCACCAGGCGGTCGACGGGCCGCCAGGTCGCGCCGTCGTCGTAGGACACGTCCAGGGACACGTCCGTGATCTCGGCGGCCTCCGAGCCGCGCTGGTGGTACAGCCGCAGGCCGAACTCGTCGGCACCGCTCCTGTTCTGGATGTCCACCGGCACGTCGTACCCGGCGAGCAGCAGCGGGACGACCACGGTCTCCTCGCCCTGCGGGCGCTGCGAGCCGAACGTCCAGACCGCCCTGGTCCGGGTGGACAGCTTGGCGTAGGAGCCAGGGGTCCGCACGTCGTACTCGATCCGGTAGCCCGCGGGCTCCGGGGGCAGCGCGATCGTCCCCGCCGGAACCCCCGCGGTCTGCGCGACGAGTGTGTCCCCCTGGTACAGGCGGAAGTCGGTCGTCGTCGCGCCCGGGAACGGACCCGTGCCGACAGTGCCGGTGTTGCCGTGGGCGTCGACGTACGCCTGCATGTCCACGTGAAGCAGGTCGCCGGTCTTGCGCAACTGGTCGTACTGCCGCACACCCGGGGCGAGCGGCTGCCGGAACCAGTCCAGCTTGGTCACCTCGCCCGGCTTGAGCGGCCGGTTGGTGAACTCCGACAGCGAGATCCGCGACAGGTCCGGCGGCTGCCAGATGACGTTGTAGTACCTCTCCGGCGCGACGGCCATCGCCTCCCAGCTCAGCTCGGGGTCGGCGGTGACATAGTCCACCCGGGTGCGCGGCGCGTACTGCGGGTGCCATGCGTCGTAGGAGCCGTCCTCCCAGGGCTGCCACCCGAACCGGGTCTCCGACAGCACCAGCTTGCCGGTGAGCTGGGTCCGGTACGTGGTCTCGACCGTGGCCGCCTCCTGCGGCGCCACCGTGTACTTCAGCCCGGCCGGTATCCGTCCCTCCTCACGCTCGTAGACCTCGTAGGCGTAGGGACTGGCGACCACGCCGGTGGCGTGGACGACGACGGGTCCCTGACGCATCCGCGCGAGCAGGGCGAGGCCCTCCTCCTGGGTCAGCCGCACGGTCGGGACGGACAGTTTCGTCCCGGTGCCGGGGAACACCCCGTCCATGCCGGGCGTGTCGCTGTAGATCGCCACGAGCTTGGCCCCCGCCGCCGCGGCGGCGTTGGACTGCGCGGCGACCGTGGCCGACGGGTCCCTGCGGACCAGGGCGAGCCTGCCTCTCAGGTCCTTGCCCGCGAGGTCGCCCGGCCTGGCCCGCCCGGCGTTGACGACCGTCAGGTCGGCTTCGCCGTCCAGGCGCGGGAACTGGGTCGTGTCGTCGCTGAACCACACGGCGTCGTAGTAGCGCGGGTCGAGGTCGACGCCCGGCGTCCGCAGGGTGATCTGCGGCGCGGCCAGCCGCCACCTGCTGGCGAACCCGAACTCACCCTTGGTCACGCTCTCGGTCGGCGTGGCGAAGAAGCGCTCTTGGAGGTTGCCCGCGGGCAGGTAGGCGTCGACGTTGTCCGGGCCCTTCACCGGCTTCCGGTGCCAGATCAGCTTGGTCGCGCCCTCAGGAACCGCCTGGGCGTCCGGATGCGGCGTTTCGATCTCGATCTCGACCGCCTCGCGGGCGTCGAGCACCACTTCGGTGTCGCCGGTGACCTCCACCTCGGGGTCGCCGGCGAAGGTGGTGTGCAGCGCGTTGCCGCGCATGCCCTCCTCCAGCGGGTCCTGGCCGGGGTGCATGGTGAGGACCCGCCCGAGTACGGAGTAGGTCCCGGGGAGAACGCGCACACAGGACCCTGGCAACTGGCCCTCGTCGCACCACTGGACCGGGTCGCCGGGCAGCGCGCGGCCGTCCAGTCCGCCGTCGGCCACGTTGACGATGTTGACCACCGGCTTCGTGACCCGGCCGTCCCTGGCGAACGCCTTGACCTGAAGCTCGGCCCGCTCCGGCTCGGCGTTGGCGGTGAGCAGCGTGCGCAGCGCGGGGCCGGTGCCGGCCTTGGCGAGGAGTTCGGCGCGCTGCCACCCCGCCTCGGCCTTGGCCGGATCGAGGGTGACGGTGACCTGGCCGGTGCCGCCCGCGGGCAGGTCCAGCCGGGCCGGGGTGACCGTGAACGCGCCGCCCGCGCTGAGGTCGAGCGTGACGGGCGCGGCCGAGGGGTTGCGGTAGCCGACGGTACGGGCGACCGGCTCACCCTCAGGGGTCACCACGAGCCCGAAGTCCACGGGCCCGGAGGACGCCTGGACCGGCTGGGCGAGGGCCGCGGCGACGTCGATCCGGCCGGTGCCCTGCTTGTCCGCGGGGACGCCGGCGCCGGGCTTGGCGGTGCCCGTCAGCAGCGACTTCAGCTCGGCCGCGGTGATCCCGGGCCTGGCCTGGCGCAGCAGCGCGGCCGCCCCCGCGACGTGCGGGGTGGCCATGGAGGTGCCGGAGATCTTGGTATAGGTGGCGTCGACCGGCTCACCGAGCCCGGTCCCCCGCGCTCTCGCCGCGACGATGCCCACGCCGGGCGCGGTGACGTCGGGCTTGACCGCCCGCTGCATGCCGACCGGCCCGTAGCTGGAGAAATCGGCCAGCCCGTCCTCGCGGTCCACCGCGCCGACGGTCAGCGCCTCGGGAGCGTCGCCGGGACTGCCGACGCACGCCTGACAGCCGGAGTTGCCCGCCGCCACCACGAACAGCGTGCCGTATCTACGGGTGAGGTCGCCCACCGCGTCGGTGAGCGGCCCGCCGGGCTCGGCGAAACCGAGGCTCAGGTTGACGATGTCGGCGTGCTGCTCCCCTGCGGCCCACTCCATCCCGTCGATGATCCAGGACGCGTAGCCCATTCCTCCGCCGTCGAGGACCCGGCCGTCGAGCAGCCTCGCGCCCGGTGCGACGCCCTTGCGCGCGCCGGCCGAGCCCTGGCCGCTGCCGCCGAGGATGGCCGCGACGTGCGTGCCGTGCCCGTACTGGTCGCCGGTGCCGATGCCGGTGAAGTCCTTCTGGACGGCGACCCGCCCGGCGAGGTCGGGGTGCCCGGCGTCCACGCCGCTGTCCAGGACCGCCACGGTGGTGCCGGTCCCGTCGAACCCGGCGGCCCACGCGGCGGGCGCGCCGATCTGATGCGTGCTGCGGTCCAGCGTCGATCTGGCCTTGCGGTCCAGCCAGATCTTCCGTACGCCGTCCAGCGGGGACGCGGCCTTGGTACGGCCGGACGCGGCGAGCTTGAGGAGCGCGCCACCGAAGTCGGCCGCCTTGTCCTTGTCCAGGGTCACCCCCGCCCCGCCGATGCTCTCCAGGCTGCGAAGCCTGGAGAGCTGGGGAACAGCCGCCTTGGTGGCGTTCTTCGCATAGGTGAGGATGAGCGGAATGGCCGCCGGCCCGGCGTCGGTGTGCCCCTCTTCGGCCAGCGTGGTGACGTTGAACAGCTCGGGATCCAGACGATCCGGGATCAGGCCGAGCATGTCGTTCGGGTAGACGTACGTGTCGCCGTCACGCTGCTGAACGCGGAACCCGGACGGCAGGGAGGTCCCCCGCCTGGCGGGGGTGACCGTGGCGGCGCTGCGGCCGCCGGCCGACTCGGTGACGTGGACACGGTCACCGGTGATCAGGGTGACATCGTAGGAGCGTGGCGCGGCGGTGATCTTCGTGGTCGGCGTGGCCCGGGTCGCCGCGGCCGGGGCCTGCCCGATGAGCGCCGTGGAGGCCACGGCGGTCGCTAAGGAGATGGTGGTGACGGATAAGTGCACGGCGGAGCGGCGCCATAACCGCCCTTGCCGGAGGGTCATCGACAACCTCCACAATTAGGGAAAGATCGTTCAAAGTCCTAATCGCCAGGACCTATCACTGTCTATGGCCTGACCATGGCGAGGACCTGACATGTCGTGAACCCGACTCCGCGAGTAAAGTGTCAGCCGCCGGCACGTACGGATGGGGGCAACCGAGCATGGCGGAACGGCGTCTGCTGGAGGGACTGGGGGTCAGCGCCGCGGAGGAGAACGCCTATCGGGCGTTGCTGCGGCATGGGCCGTCCACGTTGAGCGGCCTTTCCGCGCGGACCGGGGGTTCGGTGACCGCCATCCGCAGGATGCTGCCCAGGATGGAGAACCTCGGGCTGGTCACCCGGGTGGCCGGGCGGCCGCTCCGGCTGTTCGCGACCCCGCCCAACGTGGCGATCGACATCCTGGTGGCGCGCAGGCACGACGAGATCACGCACAGCAGGGCCGCCGCCGCGGCCCTGGCCGCCGAGGTCGGCGACCCGTCCGGGCACCACCCGGAGGAGGTGCTGGAGGTGGTGACCGGCAAGGAGGCGGTCGCCCGGCGTTTCCTCCAGCTTGAGCGCAACGCGACCGAGGAGTTCCTGGTCCTGGTGCATCCGCCGTACGCGGTGGACATCACCGACGAGGGGGTCAACCGGCGGCGCAGCCTGCGCCGGGTCCAGGCCCGGGCGATCTACGGGCCGCGCGCCTTCGACGACCCGATCATGCTGGAGCACACCCGGCGGGCCATCGCCGAGGGCGAGCACGCCCGGCTGGGCGAGGTGCCGATCAAGCTGGCCATCGCCGACGGGCGCACCGCGATCCTGCCGCTGGCCTCCGAGCCCGACCCGAACGACGCCCTGGTGGTCCACCCATCGGCGCTGCTCGACGCGCTGGTGGCGCTGTTCGAGACGCTGTGGCGGGGCGCGGTGCCGCTGCGGCTCGCGCCCGCGGGGACGGGCGACCCCATCGAGGCCGAGCCCGGACCATGGCCCCGCTCGTCCGACACCGAGGTGCTGACCCTGCTGGCCACGGGGCTGAAGGACGAGGCCATCGCCCGGCAGCTCGGCCTCAGCGCGCGTACGGTGCAGCGCCGGGTGCAGACCCTGTGCGAGCACCTGGGTGCCCGCACCAGGTTTCACGCGGGGTTCCTGGCGGCCCGGCACGGGCTGCTCACCCGCTGAGTCGTTGCTCATGGCGCTCGCTCCGCTCGCGCGGGGCCCGGGCGCCTTCAAGGTCGCGTCTTCCCCTCCTCGCTCCCTCGCTCGTTCCTCACTCGATCGCTCGTCGGTCCAGACACGACCGCGCCCGGTCCCGTGCGTGATGCGCCCGGTCCCGTGCATGATGCGCTCGGTGCATCACTTCCCGACCGGCTCAGTCCTGCTGCTCGCCCGTGTTGGCGGCCTCGCGGGCGGCGCGGACCATCTCGATCTTGGCGCTGGCGGCGTACTTGTCGACGTACTCCTGCCCGGCCAGCTCCATCAGCGCGTACATGATCTCGTCGGTGACCGCGCGGAGCACCAGCCGGTCGTCCTCCATGCCGTAGTAGCGGGAGAAGTCGAGCGGCTTGCCGAACCGCACCCCCGGCCGGATGCCGAGCTTGGGCAGCGGACGCCCGGGCGGCATCATCTCGAAGGTGTTGACCATCGCCCACGGGATCACCGGCACCCGCGACTCCAGCGCGAGCCTGGCCACCCCGGTCTTGCCCTTGTAGAGCCGCCCGTCCGGCGAGCGGGTGCCCTCGGGGTAGATGCCGAGCACGTGCCCGTTGCGCAGGATGCGCAGCCCGGTGCGCAGCGCCGCCTCGCTCGCCTTGCCGCCGGAGCGGTCGATCGGCACGGTGCCGACCCCGGAGAAGAACATCCGGCTGAGCAGGCCCTTGATCCCGGTGCCGGTGAAGTATTCGGCCTTGCCGAGCGAGATGACCTTGCGCGGCAGGAACAGCGCGCCGAAGAAGTGGTCGGCGAACGACAGGTGGTTGCCCGCCAGGATGACCGGTCCTTCGCGCGGCACGTTGTCAGTGCCCTCCGCCCACGGGCGGAACACCAGGTGAAGGAACGGCCCCAAGATGGCCTTGACCACCCAGTAGAACACTCGGGCACCTCTTCTCGGCATCGGTGGCCGCCTCGGGCCGTCGTCTGGGTCCGGCGCCGGTACGGCAAGGCAGCCATCTTCCCATCTTCCGGCCGGGAAGTCTCACCGCCAAACCGGCGTTCCTCTCCCCAAACCAGCGTGTCTCATGCGACGATCGGGCGAACCGCCGAAGGAGGGGGCGCGATGCCCGTGCTGCCCGGCGCCGAGCCGTACCACCACGACGAAGGCCCTGTGGGCGTGCTGTTGTGTCACGGGTTCACCGGCACACCGCAGTCGCTGCGGCCGTGGGCCGAGCACCTGGCGGGGGCGGGCCTGACCGTCGCGCTGCCGAGGCTCCCCGGCCACGGCACCACCTGGCGGGAGATGAGCCGCACCCGCTGGGAGGACTGGTACGCCGAGCTGGACAAGACCTTCGCCGACCTGCTCGGGCGCTGCGCGGAGGTGTTCGTGGCCGGGCTGTCGCTCGGCGGGTGCCTGGCGCTGCGGCTGGCGCAGGTGCACGGCGCGTCGGTCCGCGGCCTGGTCCTGGTCAACCCCTCGCTCACGGTCGATGAGCCACTGCTGCGCCTGGCCCCGCTGCTGAAATACGTCATCCCCTCGGTGGCGGGCGTGGCGGGCGACATCAAGAAGGAGGGCGCGACCGAGCTGGCCTACGCGCGTACGCCGGTGCGCGCCGCGGCGACGCTCCCCCGGCTGTGGTCGCTGGTGCGGTCGCGCCTGGACCTGGTCACCCAGCCGCTGCTCGTCTACCACAGCCCGGACGACCACGTCGTCAAACCCACCAGCGTAAGGCTCCTGCGCGAGCGCCTGACCGGCGGCGGCCTGACCGTCGTCGAGCTGGCCGACAGCTACCACGTCGCCACGCTCGACAACGACGCCGCCGAGATCTTCGCGGGGAGCCTGGACTTCATCAGGACGCACGCCTCGGTACCCTTACAGAGGGACTGACCCGATGCGGGTGGCGGCCTCGGGAGGAAGAAGGCACGGGACTTCGATGACTGACAGGCCCACTACGTGACGCCCCAGAGCGACGAGGACGAGGTCTGGCGGCAGATCGTCGCCTCGTTCAACGAGCCGTCCGCGGACACCGCGGACGGTCACCCTTGGCCGGACAGCGAGAACCTCCCCTCCGAGCCCGCCAGGCGGGCGCTCGGGCGCGACGGCGACGAGCCGGGCGCGGGGGGCGACGCCGCCGACGCCCCGGCCGCCGGTGATCTCACCGGCGTGGCCGACCCGGCCGAGGTCACCGGCGCCCCGGCCGAAGACGAAGAGGGTCACTACGTACCCCCGCCCCCGCCGCCGCTGCCCAAGGCCGACGCCTCCACGCGGATCGCCTGGGCCGCCCTGTTCGGCGGTCCGGCCTATCTGCTGCTGGCCGTCCTGCTCGGCTGGGACTTGCAGAGCTGGGCGCTGTTCGCGGCGGTCGCGGCCTTCATCGGCGGGTTCGTGATGCTGGTGGTGCGCAAGGGCGACGGCCCTCCGGGCGACTCCGGGTGGGACGACGGCGCGGTCCTCTGACCGCGCCGGGCGGCGCTACGACCGCGTGGCGGGCGTCGTACCGGCCGAGGGCTCCTCGTCGAGCGCCTTGGGGCTCTTGGGGCCGAACCGCTCGACCACGTCGGTGTAGGCGTCCTTGTCGTCGATGACGTGGCCCACCGCCCACACGGTGTCGTCGGTGCCGGGCAGGTGGCTCACCGCCTGCAGCCGCATGGTGCGCGATGACGAGGTCGACTCGCCGCGCACGACGTCGGTCTCCTTGCCCTGGTGCCGCAGCAGGAACGCCTCGCCGGGGCGGCCGGGGTCGTGGCCGGAGATCCAGAAGGTGCCCTTGCCGTCGCCGGTCACGCCGTACAGGCGGGCGTCGCGGTCGGGCAGCCGCACCTGGGACCAGCGCTTGCCGTTCCAGGACAGCACCAGCGGCGAGATCTCGCCCGAGGCCCGGTAGACGCCGCCGATCGCCAGGGCCTGCTTGGGCCCGTCGCTGTGGACGTCGCGCAGGTAGCCGCCGCGGATGCGCGGCGCCGTGACCTTCTTCCAGGCCCCGCCGCCGGACTGGCGCACGATCAGCGGCCTGCCGTCGGCGTCGCCGACCGCGAAGCCGTCGCCCTTGCCGGTGAGCGACACGCCGTACAGGGTGCCCTCGTCGCGCATGGACTCCACCCGCCAGGCCGCCCCGGTGCGGGTGACGATGAGCGGCCTGCGGTCGCGGCTGCCGACCGTGACCATCCGCCCAGGCACCGCCGAGACGCCCGCGAGCCAGTCGCTGGCGCGGAGCTGGTCGATGCCGACCCGGTCGAAGCCGGAGCCGTCGCCGTGCGCGACGTACGGGAGGCCGTCGTGCCCGGCGCCGACCGTCCACAGGTCGTTGGCCGCGGCGGCGGCGATCGAGCGCAGGTATCCGGCGCCGGTGTCGTCGTTGCGGATGCCCACCTGGGTCCACGCGCGGCCGTCCCAGTGGGCGATCGCGCCGCGGTTTTCCCAGGCGTCCCAGATCTCCTGCTGGCCGACCGCCCAGACGTCGCCGGCCGACAGCCCGGCCACGTCGGCCAGCGAGCTGTCGCCCTGCAGCCGCACGCGCTCGGTGCGCAGCCAGGACTCGGCGAGCGCGGGCGGGCGCGTGGGATCGGCGTGCGCGTAGGCGGCCGACGTGCCAGGAAGGACGAGCCCGGCGAGGAGCGCCGCTCCCGCGCCTGTCACCACCACACGCCGCAGTGAGCGGCTGGTCATAGTCAGAATCGTACGGTGATGCTCTCGCCCGTGTGGACATCCGCCTCGTCAAGGACAGGTGTCACATCAGTATGAATGCCCCGTTCCGCCTCAAGCCCGCAGCTCAGTGGCGGTTCGCCAGGGTCATGTATCGAGATGGTCGCGCGGGCGGTCAGCCGGGGCGCAGCTCGGCCACGACCGGCAGGTGGTCGCTGGCGGCGGCGAGGTCGGCGGGGTCGGCGTCCGCCCCGCCGCAGGACACGGCCGAAAGGCCGGGACCGGCGAAGACCGCGTCGATCCGCTTGTCCGGCCGCCTGGCGGTGAACGTCGGCCCCTGGCCGCGCGGGGCGCGGGCGTAGCAGTCGGTGAGGCGGCCCGCCAGGTGGCGGAAGGTGTCCTGGTGGGGCTGCTCGTTGAGGTCACCGGCCAGTACGAGGGCCGCGCCGTACGGCTCGGCCGCCGCCGCGAGCAGCGCCAGCGCCTCCTCCGCGTGCCGGGCGCGCGCGGCGACGTGCAGGTCCAGGTGGACCGAGGCGACCGCGACGCGCAGCCCGCCGGACTCCACCACCGCGATCGACGTCGCCCTGCGCTCCAGGAAGGCGTGGAAGCGCAGCAGGTGGGTCTCGGCGCGCAGCACCCGCACGCCGGGGCCGGTCAGCACCGCCGTACCGCCGCGCCGCCGCCCGGCCGCCACGATCATCCCGGTCTCCGCGGCGAGCCGGGCGCGCCTGCGCCGCCAGGCCCACCGCCGCGGGACCTCCTGCACGCACAGGACGTCGGGCCGGGCCGCCCGGATCACCCGGACCAGCGCCGGGACGTCGTCGCGCATCCCGTGCACGTTGTACGTCGCGACCCTGATCGTCATGCGGCGCGGGATGCCTGCGGCGCCGGGTTCACCGGCGGCGCGCGAGGTCGGCCGCGCCCACCAGCCCGGCCGACGCGCCCAGTTCGGCGAGCCGGATGTCGGCGACCGGGCGGTGCCCGCTGCCGGTGAGCGCGCGGGCGAACGACTCCCTGACCCGGTCGATGAACAGGTCGGCCGCGCGCGACACGCCGCCGCCCAGGATGAAGCAGCCCGGGTCGAGCACCGCCGCCATGTCGGCCATACCCTGGCCGAGCCAGTGGCCGATGCTCGCGAAGGCGGACAGCGCCGCGTCGTCGCCCGCCCTGGCGGCCTCGGTGATCTCCTCGCCCTCGATGTCGGCGGGCGAGCCGCCGGCCATCTCCAGCAGCGTGGCCGCGCGCCGGGGCTCGGCGGCGGCGATCACCCTGGCCTCCTCCACCAGCGCGCTGCCGCTGGCGTAGCGCTCCCAGCAGCCGAGGTTGCCGCACCCGCACAGGCGTCCGCGCTGGACCACCTGCATGTGGCCCATCTCCGCGCCCATCCCCCACCGGCCGCGGTACAGCTCGCCGCCGAGCACGATGCCGCCGCCGATGCCGGTGCCGACGGTGACGCACACGATGTGGCTCTCCCCGCGGCCCGCGCCGTACTCGGCCTCGGCCCAGGCCATCGCGTTGGCGTCGTTCTCCACCACGACGGGCAGCCCGACGAGGGCGGCCACCTTCTCGCGCAGCGGCTCCTCGCGCCAGGCCAGGTTGGGGGCGAAGCGCACGATCGAACGGGTCTCGTCGACGAACCCGGCCGCGCCCAGGCCGACCGCCTCCACCTCGTGCCCGTGCGCCAGCTCCTTGATCACTTCGGCGATGGTCTGCGCCACCTGGTCGGGGTCGTCGGCGGGGGTGGACCGCAGGGTCTGGGCGACGATCTCGCCGTGCTCGTCGACCAGCCCGGCGGCGACCTTCGTCCCGCCGATGTCCACGCCAATGGTCAGCGCCATCTGCCAGCCTCTCTCCAAGGGCGTCAGCCCAGGTCGTTGTGCTCCCCACGGTCGCCGGGGGCGTCCCGGTCGTCTCTGGGCCTGCGCGGGGGCGCCGGCCGCGCCAGCGCGTCCACCGCCTCGCGAAGCGCGGTGACCAGCTCGCCGCCGGCCGCCACCAGATGGTCGGCGATGTCGGTGCCGACGCCCGCGCTCGTACTCTGCCCGGCCTCGCGGCGCGCGGCGATCACCCGGCAGACGGGACAGGAGCGGCAGATGTAGCCGTCCTCGTGCTCGGAGATCGCCTCCTGCCAGACGTCGCGCTCGTCACGCCGCCCGCCGCGCCCACCGCCGAACACCTGGCCGATGCCTCTGCCGATGCCCTTGCGGGTGCCCCACAGCAGGCCGCGGCCGATCTCGCGGGCCGCGCGGTCCTGGAGGGAGTCGAGCAGCCGCCTGGCCTCGCCCGCCACCACGGTGAGCGGGTCGCGGCCCTCGGCCCTGGCCCGCTCGACCTCACGCTCCCAGGCCGCGCGCCGGGCCGCCTCGGCCCGCTCGTCCCACTCCGCCCCGCCGGTGTCCCGCGGCTCGCGGGGGCCTGCAGGGGTATCGGCCGTATCGCCGACCTGGTCCACGACGGCGCTCCACGGATCTTCCGCGCCCCTGCCGCCGTCAATGTCACGGTTCTCAGTCATTCAAGGCCTCCTGACTCGAACCGTACCCGCAGGTGACCTTCGCGGCGCGCGCCCGCGTCATGCCGCCTCGACGCGCTTCTTCAGCCCCTTCAGCGCGGTGTCCACGATGACCTTCTCGGCCTTGCGCCGGATCATGCCGATCATCGGCACCTTCAGCTCGACGGCCAGCTCGTAGGTCACCTCGGTTCCGCCGCCCGCGGGGGCCAGCCGGTAGCCGCCGGTCAGCCCGGACACCATGGCGCCGGGCTCGGCGATGCGCCAGCCGACGGCCTCGTCGCCGTGCCAGTCGTAGGCGAGCACGTAGGAGTCGCTGATCACTCCGGCGTCCAGCGTGAACCTGACCTCGGACGCCCGTCCGGCCGCGCCGGCGGACAGCACCTCCGCGGACTTGACCTGGCCCGCCCACTCCGGGTACGCCGCGAAGTCGGCGATCACGGCCATGACGGCCGATCGGTCCGCGGCGATCGTGATGCTTGAGGAGGTGCGATCAGCCATGGGGCTAACCGTACTCGTTCCCCTGATGCATCACATAGTCACCACTCCAGGGCATAGGGTGTGCGCCTGGCCCGAAAGTGGCCGACATTGACGCATTCGGTGCGGCCGATCCTGGTCCGCGCGGCCAGCGGCTGATGGACGTGGCCGAACAGCGCGTACTTCGGCTGCGTCTCCTTGATCGCCTGGAGCGTCGCCTCGCTGCCCCGCTCGAACCGCCGGGCCACCACGTCGTACAACAGCTCCGGCACGGCCGGCGGGATGTGCGCGCACAGCACGTCCACCTGCCCCACCGCCGCCACCTTCGCCGCGTACTCCTCGTCGTCGATCTCGTAGGGGGTGCGGTAGCGCGTGCGGAGCCCGCCGCCGACGAACCCGAAGGTCAGCCCGCCGATCTCGACCCGCTCGCCGTCCAGGATGTGGTGCCCGTCGCGGGCGTGGCCCGCCCAGAAGCGCGGCACATCGACGTTGCCGTAGGTCATGTACGCGGGCGTCGGCATGGCCGCGAACAGCTCCGCGTACTGCTTGTCGACCATCCGCTCGATGTGGTCGCGGGGCTCGCCGTCGAGCGTCGCCCACAGCCCGGCCGACATGACGCGGGCCTCCTCGAACCGGCCCGCCGTGCGCAGCCCGACGTAGCGGGCGGCGTTGTCCGCGCCGAACAGCTCGGGGAAGATGCCCTGCGAGTGATCGGCGTAGTCGATGAACAGGACGAGGTCGCCCAGGCAGATCAGGGCGTCGGCGCCGTCTCCCGCGCGGGCCAGGGCATCGGCCCTCCCGTGTACATCGCTCACGACATGGACCCGCATGGCCGACATCCTAGTCAGCCGCGCGATCGCCGCCGGGGGCGGGTGCGGCGCGTTCCCAGGGGCTGTGGGCGCGCCCTGGTAGCGTGGGGAACACCGTTGGTAACGCCTGGGTTTCGAGCCCTACCCACGCGTAACTTATCGCGGTAGCGTCCCAGCCATCGATCGACATGCGCCGCAAGGAGTGTCCCGTGCGCGAGTACAGCGTCCCGATGCTGGTGGACGTCCCCCCGGCCGCCAACTGCACCGACACGGTCTTCGAGCGGGCCGAGCAGCAGCCCGGCACCGTGGTGATCCGCCGCCTGGCCGGCGACGGCTGGTCGGCGGTGACCGCCCGGGAGTTCCGCGACGAGGTCGCGGCGCTCGCCAAGGGCCTGATCGCGATGGGCATCACCCCCGGCGACCGCGTCGGGCTGATGTCGCGCACCCGCTATGAGTGGGCGGTCATCGACTACGCGCTCTGGGCGGCGGGCGCGGTCAGCGTGCCGATCTACGACACCTCCTCGGCCGAGCAGATCAAGTGGATCCTCGCCGACAGCGGCGCCAGGGCGGTCTTCGTGGAGCTGGCCGAGCACCGCGACACCGTGCGCGAGGTGGAGGACGAGCTGCCCGCCGTGGAACACGTCTGGTGCGTGGACGACGACGCGCTCGCCAAGGTGACCGCGGCCGGCGCCGAG
This sequence comes from Spongiactinospora rosea, assembly GCF_003315795.1. GTDB lineage: Bacteria > Actinomycetota > Actinomycetes > Streptosporangiales > Streptosporangiaceae > Spongiactinospora > Spongiactinospora rosea. Next base: position 415,250 of record NZ_QMEY01000003.1, on the reverse strand, counting down.
GTCACCGAGGAGACGCTGGAGGAGCGCCGCACCTCGCGCGGCATCGCCGACCTCGCCACGATCATCTACACCGCGGGCACCACCGGCCGGCCCAAAGGCTGCCGGCTCACCCACGACAACCTGCTGTTCACCGCGCGCAACGTGGCGGCGGGGCCGCTGGAGCAACTGTTCGAGTCGCCCGGCCGTTCCGGGCTGCTGTTCCTCCCGCTGGCGCACAGCCTCGCGCGGATCATCCAGGTCGTGCTGATCGAGACCGCGACCATCCTCGGCCACTCCCCCAACCTGCGCGCCGTGGCCCCCGACCTGCAGTCGTTCAAGCCGAACTTCCTGCTCGCGGTGCCCCGCGTGTTCGAGAAGGTCTACAACGGCGCGGTGCAGCGGGCCACCGCCGACGGCAAGGGCAAGATCTTCAAGCTGGCCGCCGACAGCGCGATCGCCTGGAGCCGCGCGGAGAGCTCAGGCGGGGCGAGCCTGGGCCTGCGGCTGCGGCGCGCGCTGTTCGACCGGCTCGTGTACGGCAAGCTGCGCGCCGCCACCGGCGGCCAGATGACCGCGGCGGTCTCCGGCGGCTCGGCGCTCGGCGAACGGCTCGGCCACTTCTTCCGGGGCGTGGGCATCGAGGTGTTCGAGGGGTACGGCCTGACCGAGACCTCCGCCCCCTCCACGGTCAACATGCCCGGGGGCAACAAGATCGGCACGGTGGGCAAGCCGCTGCCCGGCGTGACCATCCGCATCGCCGACGACGGCGAGATCCTGATCAAGGGCAGGCACATCTTCGACGGCTACTGGAACGCCCCCGAGGCCACCGCCGAGGTGATCGACGAGGAGGGCTGGTTCCACTCCGGCGACGTGGGCGAGATCGACGCCGACGGCTACCTGCGCGTCACCGGGCGCAAGAAGGAGATCCTGGTCACCGCGGCGGGCAAGAACGTCGCCCCGGCCCCGCTGGAGGACCGCATCCGCGCCCACCCGCTGGTCAGCCAGGCGCTGGTGGTGGGCGATGACCGCCCGTTCATCGCCGCGGTGGTCACCCTCGACGCCGAGGCGCTGGCGCAGTGGAAGACGAACAACAACCTCGGTTCGGCCACGCTGGCCGACCTCAGCGCCGACCCCGCCGTCCGCGCCGAGGTCCAGAACGCCATCGACGAGGCCAACCGGATGGTGTCCAAGGCCGAGCAGATCAAGAAGTTCGTGGTGCTGCCGATCGAGCTGACCGAGGAGACCGGGCACGTCACTCCCAAGCAGTCGATCAAGCGCCATGTGGTGATGGCGGAGTTCGCCAAGGAGATCGACGAGCTGTACATCGACACCCGCTCCTGAGCGCGGGCGGCGCTCAGGGGGCCAGCAGCTCGGCGAACCGGCCCGCCACCAGGGGCCAGGACCACTCGCGCGTGGTCCAGGCCCGGCCCCGGTCGCCCATCGCCCGTGCCCTGCCCTGGTCGCTCAGCAGCTCGACGAGCGCGGCGGCGACCTGCTCCACCGACGTGCCGTCCACCAGCAGGCCGGTCTCGCCGTGGCGTACCGCGTCGGGCGCGCCGCCCGAGGAGCCCGCGATCACCGGCAGCCCGGTCGCGGACGCCTCCAGGTAGACGATGCCGAGCCCTTCCACGTCGATGCCGCCGAGCCGGGTGCGGCAGGGCATCGCGAAGACGTCGCCCGCGTCGTAGTGGGCGGGCAGGGCCGTCCAGGGCACCGGTCCGGTGAACCGCACGGACCCGCCGAGCCGCGCCGCGGACCGCTCCAGCGTCCTGCGGCCCGGCCCGCCGCCGACCAGCAGCAGTACGGCGTCCGGCACCGCCCGCAGCACCCGCGGCCAGGCCCGCACCAGGACGTCCTGGCCCTTGCGCGGGACCAGCCGCGACACGCACACCGCCACCGGACGCCCGGACAGCCCGAGCCGCTTGCGCACCTCGGCCCCGCCCGCGCCGGGGCGGAACACCGTCGTGTCCACGCCCGGGGTGAGCCTGGCCAGCTTGCCCGGGTCGATCACCCGCTCCAGCCTGCCCCGGGTGTACTCGCCCAGGTAGGTCACCACGTCGGCGTGCGCGCCGATCCGGGCGAGGACCTGGCGGGGGCCCGGCAGCCGCGCCCACGACGCCTCGTGCCCGTGGGTGAGCATGACGACCCGCCGGGCCCCGGCCGCGCGCAGCGTAGGGGCCAGCAGCCCGAGCGGCGCGGCCGCGCCGAACACGACCGTCTCGATCCCGTGCAGCCGCACCAGCCGGGCCGCCCGGCGGGCCACGGCGGGCAGCGGCAGCATCAGCGCGCCGGGGTGGCGCACGACCTGGTACGGCTGGCGGCCGTCGAACGCCTCGCAGCCGGGCCAGCGCGGCGCGTAGACGACCACCGAGCCGGGCGGGCGGTGCATCGCCAGGCCGTGGACGAACGCCTGGATCCCGCCCGGCCTGGGCGGGAGGTCGTTGGTGACGATCAGCGTCCGGGCGGTGCCGTTCGGCTCCGGCGGCCCGCCGGGCGGCGTCATGGCTCCGGCACGCGCTCGCGCAGCGCCCACGAACGGGCGGCGGCGATCCGCTGGGGAGCCGTGGGGTGGGAGGAGTAGAGCAGGTACTCCAGCGGGTCGGGGGCGAGGTCGGCGATGTTGGTGAGCGCCAGCCGCCGCTGCATCGCCACGAACGTGCCCGGGTCGCGGGTCAGGTCGAGCGCGTGGACGTCGGCCCGGGCCTCGATGTGCCTGCTGACCACGTTCTGGGCCGGGCCGGACAGGAAGGTGGCCAGGCTCATCAGGCCCATCAGCAGGCCGACGGCCCTGGGGTCGGCGATCGACGGCACGCCGGTGCGGCGGCGCAGCGCGCCGGACGAGGTCACCAGGTAGAGCAGGATCGCCCCGCAGGCCGCGCCGAGGCCGCCGATCAGCGTGCCATAGAGGACGTCGTCGCGCTTGGCGTGGCCCAGCTCGTGCGCCACGATCAGCTCGACCTCCTTCTCCGGGGCCTTGAGCAGCGTGTCGTAGACGACGATGCGGCGGGTCGCGCCGAACCCGGAGACGTACGCGTTGAGGGCCGTGGTGCGCCGGGAGGCGTCGGCGACCAGCACGTCGTTCACCGGTACGCGGTCGCGGCCGGCCATGGCCAGCAGGTCATCGCGCAGCTTCCCCGCCTGCATGGGCCGGAAGTCGTTGAAGATCGGCTCCACCACGACGGGGTAGACGAACGAGGCGGCCAGCGTCAGCGCGAACGCGCCCAGCGCCGCCGGAATCCACCACCGCGCGAACCTCCGCGCCAGCGCGATCAGCACGACCACCATGAGCGCGGTCAGCAGCGTGCTCACAGCGGTGTTCTTCAGCCGGTCGATGTTCCACGACAGCCAGGTCTGCGTGGAAAGGCCGTACTCGCGGAGGTAGGTCTCCGACCAGACGCCGAGCGGCCACCGCAGCAGCTCCACCACCGCGGTGAGCGCCACCACGCCGCCCACCGCCTTGACCCACCAGGGACCGGGCACCCGCCGCACCACCCGCGCCCCGAACGGCGTCGCCACCAGCAGCACGGCGAAGGCCAGCCCGAGCGCGAGGGACAGATAGGCGGGCACGCTGAGCGCCGTGTCGAACGCCTGTGACCGGGCGATCTCCGCCGCGGCGAAGTCGCGGGCCGGATCTGCGGCCACCTCGGGCACGCCCTGTGCCGGCGCCCGCCACGGCGTCGTCATCGCGACGACCCCGGCGAGAACCAGGCCGAGCACCACCAGTGCGGCCCATGCCGCGCGCACCCCCCGCACGTCAGCCACTCCCCCCGCCGGCGCCACATCTAGTAGCGCATTCTCCAGGATCGGCCGGTCGCGGAGCCACACCTGCGCGTGCGCGCCACGTCCTCCGGCCGGTCGTGGAGCCTATTCAAGCGGATGGAACCGCCGTGCGGCGGGGTACGGATCTTTATGGCCGGGGGCGGTCAATTTCCAGATTCGCGGGGAATTGTGGTGGTCCGGGAAAGCGGCCCGCCCCGCCGGAGGGGGACGGAAGGAAAGGGCCGCCTTCCCGGATCACGGTTCTTCGGAAAAGGCGTTTCCGGGATCAGAGGCCCGGGCGTACGGCGCCGCTGAAACTCGCCTTCCGCCAGCCGCTCAGCTTCTCGACGCGGACCGTCTTTCCGCTGCTCGGCGAGTGGACCATCTTGCCGTCGCCGACGTACATGCCGACGTGGCCCTTGCCCCGGAAGAACATCAGATCTCCCGGGCGCAGATTCTTGAAGGACACCTTCTTCTTGATGCGGGCGTACTGGCTGTAGGTAACCCGGGGAAGCCGCACCCCGGCCTTCTTCCAGCTGAACTGAACGAGGCCCGAGCAGTCGAAGGCGCCGGGGCCGCTGCCTCCCCATCGATAGGGGTCGCCGACCTGTTTCCTGGCCACGGAAACGGCCTTGGCGGCCTTGATCCGCTGCGCGGCGGCCTTGCTGAGTTTCTTGGCCGCCGGGACCGCGGAATCGCCGGCTTCCGCCTTGGCGGCGACGGGGGACGGCGTTTTCGCCGGATCGGCCCGCACGGTGGCGGGTTCGGGTTCGGCCGTCGCCTGCGCCGCAGTGGCCTGCAGCGACATCGTCACCACAGAGGCGGTGACGGTGAGGACCGCGCCGCCGAGGGAAAGGCGGGCACGGCGAGACGGCCGCGAATCATGCACGGATGCGGACAGGGTCGCTCCTCAACTCTTCCACGAACGCCTACCGGGTTAGCTGACGGATTCGGGCGGGGAAGTTCGCCCTACGGCGCTCGCGCGCCGATTCACCCCTGGCCGTTTCCCGCAGCGAAACGCTCGGTGCGGGACGGGTCCATTGGGTCCCCGGCTCCATGCCTCATGTCTGCATGGATTCGGCAGGGTCACCACCCGGAAACGGGGGGTACGGCACGCGTCGCGGCGGACGGGCGGTGACCTGACGGATCTCGCTATTCAGAGAAACGACACCGGCGGATCCGGGCCGATGTCGTGCGGCGAATCGACATGTTCGCCGCGATGCGAGAAGGTACCCCCATCACCAAACTCCGGCAAAGGGCCGACAAAGCGCGGAGATCGAACACGCCCTCGTGGATCACGCCAATCCCCCGCACCACATGGGGTTCCCGGCGCCCGATGTGACACTGCTCACATATTTCGCGAATCCGGTAACAGAGATCACTTATGGCCGCCGGAGCCCATGATCTTCACTGGCGTCACAGAAGGCATTCTTCGCGAACTCCGCAAAGGGTGCGGTAAGCCGTGCTAAGCTCCCGTCCCGCTGGGAGTCCGCCCGAACCGGAAGGCCGTGCCGAGATCGAGGGGCGGTCCGAGGCGGGTCCGGGCCAGATCCCCCGGAAGGCACGGAAGGGCGTCAGCGGCGCTCTGAGGGGCCCATGGGGCCCGCTGCCGGGACACGACAGGCGAGGAGGCCGGATGCGAGGCGGGCGGGACAAAAGAAAACGGCCAGACCGCTCGTGCGATCTGGCCGTACTCTGCTCGGCGGGCCCGCGGCCCGCCAGGTGACCCGAGGTCAGGCAGGGACGATGTTCTCCGCCTGCGGGCCCTTCTGCCCCTGGGTGATGTCGAAGGCCACGCGCTGGCCCTCGTGCAGCTCACGGTAGCCACCCTGGGACACGATGTTGGAGTAGTGGGCGAAGACGTCGGCGCCGCCGCCGTCCTGCTCGATGAAGCCGAAGCCCTTTTCGGAGTTGAACCACTTCACGGTTCCGGTCGTGCTCATGCCTATCTCCTTCTGACAGGTGCAGAGACGAGGCCCACACCGTGCGGACCCCGTGTCGCCGCGATGACCCCCATCCGGAGAGGCCCGGAAAAAGAAAAGCACCTGAGGCCGTTACAACGCGTCAGGTGCACAAGAAATCTTATGGGTACCACAACTGCAACACCTTTAACCTACCACGCCCGTCGTCCGCCTGTGCCGCACTCCGGCCATTGCCCGGTTCGTCCACGGCGAACGGTGGCGGGAGCACCCTCGTGCTCCCGCGCGAACCCGCACGATTAGGGGCGAATGGCCCCGACGAAGCGGCCCCGGCCATAGGAGTCGAGGGAGACGACCTTGATGACGTCGCCCGTCTGCGGCGCGTGGACCATCTTGTTATTGCCGGCATAGATCCCGACATGGCCGAGCCCGTGGCTGAACAGCAGGTCGCCGGGCTGGAGGGCGTCCATCGAGACCTTCCGGCCCGCGCCCCAGCGCCACTGCTCCCACGTGGTCCGGGGCAGTGACACGCCGCCGGAGCGCCAGGCCGCCTGGGTGAGCCCGGAGCAGTCGTAGCCGCCCGGCCCCGTGCCGCCGTACCGGTAGGGCTTGCCGATCTGGGCGAAGGCGAAGCTGAGCACCTGGCGGGCGTTGCCCGAGGCGCTGCCGGTGTACTTGACGCCCTGGCTGTTCGGGTCGCCGTTGCGGAAGGCCCCGAGCCGGCGCAGCAGCTTGGTCTGCTCCTTGACCAGCCCTTCGACCTTCTTCTTCTCGCCCCTGACCTCGTCGAGCACCTTCTCGGTCTCGCCCAGGGCCTTCTTGGCGGCGTCCCGCTTGCGCACCAGGTCGCGGGTGGCCGCGTCGAACGCGGTCAGCGACTGGGAGCGGGACGCGGAGAGCTGGCTGATCGAGGCCAGGCCGACGAGCATGGCCGCCGGGTCCTGCTGGCCCATCATGCCCGGCCAGGTGCTCAGCTCGGCGCCCTGGTAGGCGGTGACGGCCATGCCGACGAGCTGGCGGCGCAGGCCGTCCACGGTGCCGTTCTGCTTGGCGTACTCGTCCTTGAGCCGCTGGTACTTCTTCTTGGCGTTCTTCTGCTTCTCGGTCGCCGCGTTGTACTGGTCGACGACCTTGTCCGCCTGATCGTTCAGCTTCGCCAGCTTCGCCTTGGCCTGCTGGAGGGTCGGTCTGGGATCAGCGACGGCGGACCCGCCGAGCGGTACGGTCAACGCGGCCACAATGATCCCAGCGGCGACGGGGATCCGCACAACCCTCACCTGCATCAACCCAAATCTTTACGTTTCCGGACTTGGGGCGAAATAGTACAGAATTATGCAGGTGTGGCTCACGTTTTCGGCGTGATTGAGATCCTTCAGGCGCGGCCGAGGCGGCGCAGCAGCAGCGACGACTGCACCGGGCGCGCGCCCATCCGCCGCACCGACTCGGCGACCTCCCGGTCGGAGGACACCACGGCGATGGCCCGGCCCGCCGGTTCGGCCCGCACGAGCTGCCTTATCAGGTCATCGGCGATCTGGCCGGGCGCGCTGAACATCACCCGCACGCCGCGCGGCGCGGTGACCGGCACCGGGCCGTTCAGCTCGGCCCCGTCGAAGACGCACGTCACCTCGACCCTGGTCTGCGCGACCAGCCCGCCGAGGCCGGTCAGCAGCCGGCCGCGCTGGTCGGCCAGCGTGAGCGTGCCGTACCCGGTCTTGGTGACGTTGTAGCCGTCGATGATCAGATGGACCTGCGGCAGCGCCAGCAACTGGTCGAGCAGCGCCGGATCGTCGTCGGCCAGGGCGCGGGCCGGGACGGCGCGCACCCCCGGCCGGTCGGGCGAGACCGCGCTCACCGTGTCGGCCGGGCGGCTGATCGTCGAGGGCAGCGCCAGCTCCCTGCGCAGCCCGGCCGCCGCGTCCTGGAGGGCGTCCAGCAGCACCCGCACCCGGGTGTCCTCGGCGCTGCGGCCCTCGCGGGCGGACCTGCGGCCCGCTTCGAGCTGGCGCTCGGCCTCCGTGAGGCGTTCGCGGGTGCGGCGCAGCTCGGTCTCGGCCGCGCTGCCCGCCGAGGCGAGCGCGGCCGACGCCTCCTCGGCGGCCTGCTCGTGGTCGGCCGCCCTGGCGTCGGCGGCCTTGGCGCGTTCCCGCGCGTCGTGCAGCTTGCGGCGCAGGTCGGCGATCTCGGCGCGGGCCGACCTGAGCTGCTCGCGGACGCGGTCGATCTCCTCCTTGGCCGCCGCCTTCTGCCCGGCGAGCTGTTCGCGCAGCCGCGCGATGGTCTGCTCGTGCGCGGAGCCCTCCGCGGCGGCGGCGGAGCGGGCGAGATCGGCCCGCGCGGACTCCACCATGTCCGGCCAGCCGGGCGGGCGGGTCAGGTAGGCCGCGGCGGCGACCAGCACCGGATCGGCGGCGGGGGGCACGGTGCCCTCGGCCAGGCTGGAGACCAGCTCGGGCCAGCCCGCGGCCAGCGTCTCCGCGACGACCTCGCGGAACTCCTTGTCGGTCTCCAGCTGGGCGGCGATCGCGGCGCCGCCCAACCTGGCGCGTTTACGGGGCTCGAACTTGGCGATCCCGCGCAGCGGCGCGGGCACGGCCGGGCCCGGGATCGTCCCGAGCACCTGGGCCGCGAGATCGACCACGTGGACCCTTACCTGTTCGGGCAGCGGACGAGACAGGCCCTCATCGGCTGAACTCATCCCATGTCCCCTCAGCCCTCGTCAGGCACCCTTCCAGAAAAAACGTCTATCCGACAAGGGTACGGCCGTCACGCAACTGGCTTGGTCCGGTACTGGGGCGGACATGACCTAGACGTGACCTGCGTCGTGAACGGTCAGGGCGATCTGGACGCGGTTGTTAAGTTCCAGTTTGGTGAGGACGCGTGAGACGTGCGCCTTGACGGTGGCCACGCTCATGAAAAGCTCGGCGCCGATCTCCGCGTTGGAGCCGCCCCGGCCGACGGCGAGCGCCACCTCGCGTTCGCGTTCGCTCAGCCGGTCCAGCAGTTCACGGGCGCGGGAGCGGCGGTCGCCCGCCCAGGGGTCGGCCACATGATCGATGAGCTGCCTGGTCACGATGGGCGACAGGATGGGCTCCCCGGCCGCGACCCGGCGGATCGCCTCGACCAGATCGCCCGGCGGGGTGTCCTTCAGCAGGAAGCCCGCGGCCCCGGCGCGCAGCGCGCGGAGCACCTGGGCGTCGGCGTGGAAGGTGGTCAGGATGACGACCTCGGGCGGGCGGGGCGCGGCGCGCAGCCGCTCGGTCGCCTCCAGCCCGTCCAGCCTGGGCATCCGGATGTCCATCAGCACGATGTCGGGGCGGTGTCTGGCGACCATGGCGGGCACCTCGTCGCCGTCGGCGGCCTCGCCCGCCAGGGCGATGTCCGGGGCACCGCCGAGGATCATGGACAGTCCGGCGCGCACCAGGGCGTCGTCGTCCACGATCAGGACGCTGATGGGGGCGGCGGGAGCGCTCATGAGGGCCACGGTAGCCAGGCGCGCAGCACATAGTCACCGTCGGGGCGCGTTCCGTGCTCCAGCCGCCCTCCCGCCAGGCCGGTCCGCTCGGCAAGGCCGATCAGCCCGGTGCCGCTGCCCGGGATGACGGTGTGGCGGCCCGGCGTACGCGCCGGGTTACGGATCTCGACGGTCAGGCCCGGGCCGGGTGCGCCGTCCACGGCGACGGTCACCGGCACGCCGGGCGCGTGCTTGCGCGCGTTGGTCAGCCCCTCCTGCACGACCCGGTACACCGTACGGCCGAGCGCCGCGGGCACCTCCGGCTCGCCGGACACGCGCAGCGCGGGCCGTACCTCCATCCCGGCCTTCCGCGACGCCTCCAGCAGGCCGTTCAGGTCGGCCATCGTCGGCTGCGGCGGCTCGGGGGCCTCGCCCTGCCGGTCCCAGCGCAGCACGCCGATCACCTCCCGCAGGTCCTGGAGCGCCTCGTGCGCGCCGGACCTGATCGCCCCGGCCGCCGTGGCGATCTCCTCGGCGGAGGCGTCCTTGCGGAACTCCAGCGCCCCGGCGTGCAGGCTGAGCAGCGTAAGGCGGTGGGCCAGCACGTCGTGCATCTCCCTGGCGATCCGCTCGCGCTCCAGCCGCCGGGCCTGCTCGGCCGCCTGGTCGGCGCGCTCGCGCAGGGTGACCACGATCTGCCGCCTGGACCGGGTGAGCATCCCCCAGGCGATCAGCACCAGGTAGACCAGCACCGCCACGAGGATCGTCCCGGCGAAGCCGAACTCGGGATCGGGGTACAGCCAGCCGTAGGGCAGCAGGGCCAGCAGGTGCGGCACCATGATCAGCACGATGTACCGGAACGGCCGGTGGACCGCCACCGTGAACACCGCGATCAGCAGCGGCCCCGAGACCAGGAGCGAGAACGCCGACAGCGGCGCGAGCGTGAGCGCCAGCCCCACCGGCCACCTGCGGCGCAGCCAGACCGCCGCGCACGACAGCGCCCCCAGGACCTGCTCGGCGACCACCACCTCCCGCGGCCTGCCCGCGAGATCGCCCAGGAAGACCAGGGTGATCAGGCAGGCCAGCACGAACATGGTGATGTCCACGGCCCAGTCGCGAGGGGTACGCCGCGCGGGCCGCCCCGGCCGCTCCTCCAGGGTGCCGATCAGGGCCGCGGGCAGCAGCCAGCGATACTCGGTACTCATCCTGACGTGCAGGTTACGTGGTCGAACGGATGCGACGACAGCTACCAAAGTCGATGCCGGGGCCGCCCTCCGGCCGAAGCGCCCCGGCGGCGCGGTCCGCGATCGTCGGACGCATGAAAGTGATATTGGACGTCGCCGGGGTGCTGTGCATCGTCCAGGCCGTGGGCGGGGCGCTGAACAACCTGCTGGGCAGCTCCACGCCGAGCTGGTTTCTGGTCAACCATATCCCGGCCCTGGACGGGCACGAGATCTTCGCCAGCATCGTTGTCGGCGTGCTCGGCGTGGCCCTGTGCGCCGCCGCGCGGGCGGCCGGCAGGTCCTCCGGCCGCGAGGAGGGCTGAACCGATGGATCTTCGACCTCCGCGCAACCGGGCCGACCGGCGGGCCGTCACCTGGTGGACCGTCCAGGGGCTGATCGGGGTCCTGGTGGCCGCGGTGGCCGTGGGCGTGCCGTACGCGCTGTTCACCGACCGGCCGCTGTGGCTGGCGGCGGTGGCGGCCCTCTTCGTCCTGGCGCTGCTCGCGCTGGCGCTGGCCTGGCCGCGGGCGTACTACCGCTTCTCCCGCTGGGAGGTGACGGACGAGGCCGTCTATACGTGCTCAGGGTGGTTGTTCCGGTCGTGGCGGATCGCGCCGATGTCACGCATCCAGACGGTGGACACGGTACGCGGCCCGTTGCAGCGGCTGTTCGGGCTGTCGGACGTGACGGTGACCACGGCCTCGTCGGCGGGCGCGATCAAGATCGAGGGCCTGGACCACGCGCTCGCCGCCGGGCTGGCCGAACGGCTCACCGAGATCACCCAGCGCACGCCGGGGGACGCCACATGAGCGGCGAGTGGCTGCGCCTGCACCGGCGCACCTTCCTGGCCTCCGCGGTGATGTCGATGGCACTGGTCGTCCCGCTGGTCACGGTCTTGACCAAGGTCCTGCTGGACAAGGAGGTGGCGCTGCGGCCGGTGGTCGCCGCCGACGCCGGGGCGGCGGTGCTGATCGTCATCGGGGTGGTGATCTACGACGTGCTGCGCTGGCGCGCCACGACGTACCGGATCACCGGCGAACGCGTGGAGCTGCGCTCGGGGATCATGGTGCGCGAGCACCGGTCCATCCCCAGGGACCGGGTCCGCACGGTGGACGTCACCGCCGACCCCGTGCGCCGCGTGCTCGGCCTGGCGGTGGTCAAGGTCGGCACCGGCGAGCGGGCCGCCGACGACAAGGCCGAACTGACGCTCGACCCGGTCGGGCGGGCCGAGGCCGACCGGCTGCGCCGCACGCTCCTGCACGGGGGCCCGGAGACGCACGGCACGCCGCAGGACGAGGCCCCCATCGCCGAGCTGCGCTGGGCGTGGCTCCGCTACGCCCCGCTGACCGTGTGGGCGTTCGTCGGCGGCGCCGTCCTGGTGGGCGTGGCCCACCGCGCGCTGGACATCATCGGCGTGGAGCTGTTCTCCCTGGACGCGCTCGGCGACCTGTGGGACCGGCTACGCGTGGTCCCGGCGTGGCTGCTGATCGTGCTGCTGCTAGCGGCCAACCTGCTGGTCGGGACGGCCGGCGCGGTCGCGCTGTTCGTCGAGTCGTGGTGGCGCTACCGGCTGGACCGCGAGCCGAGCGGCACCCTGCGGCTGCGCAGGGGCCTGCTGACCACCCGCTCGCTGACGCTCACCGAACGGCGGCTGCGCGGCGTCGAGCTGTCCCAGCCGCTGCTGCTGCGCTGGGGCGGCGGCGCGCGGGTCAAGGCGGTCGTCACCGGCCTGTCGAAGAACGACAAGGAGACCGAGCGCGCCGACGCCCTGACCCCGCCGGTGCCGCTGCCGGAGGCGCTTCGGGTGGCCCAGGAGATCTCCCCGGGCGAGCCCGTCGCGCTGCGGGCGCATCCGAAGGCCGCGCGCGCCCGGCGGATGCGCTGGGCCGGGTTCGCCGTGGTGACCCTCGCCGTGGCCACGGCGGCGCTGGATGCGCTGTTCGCCTGGATGCCGTGGTGGGCGTGGGCGCTCCCGGCCGCCGCCGTACCGGCCGCCGCCTTCTTCGCCGCCGACGCCTACCGGGGGCTCGGGCACGGGCTCACCGGCCGCCACCTGGTCGCCAGGTCCGGTACGGCGGTGCGCCGCACCGTCGCGCTCGACCGCGCCGGGATCATCGGCTGGCACTTCCGCCAGTCGGTCTTCCAGCGCCGCGCCGGGCTGGCGACGCTGGTCGCCACCACCGCCGCCGGGCACGGCTCCTACACCGTCCACGACGCCGCGGAGGCCGCGGCGGTCGAGCTGGCCGACCGGGCCGTCCCCGGACTGGTGGCCCCTTTCCGGGCCAGCGGAGATCGTGACGGGTTCGTGACGTCCGCCTAGGCACTGTCACGCCGCGCCGGCGTTGTCCTGCCAGGCCCTCACCCGCGAGGCAGGCGGACGGGAGGTCCTCGCAGGGGCCGGCGCGGGCCTGCTCGCCACACGGGTGGCGCTGCCGCGCGTGCCGGAGTTCGCGACCGCGCCGAGCACGCCGCCGCTGCTGTACGAGCCGTCCCTCGGACTGGTCGCCATGGTCGCGGGCGCGGCCCTGGTCGCCGCGTTCGCCGCCGTCGCGCTGACCGCGGAGGCGCTGCTGCGGGGCATCCGGGCCGACCGCCTGCGGCAGGCGCAGCCGTGAATCCAAAACCGTTGAATCCGGGAATATGTCGGTGGCCGCCCTTATGGTCAAGAGCGTGGAGATCGCTGTGCAGGGGGCGCTCGACGAGTTGGGCACGCCACTCGACCAGGTGACATTCGTGGTGTTCGACCTGGAGACGACGGGAGGCTCACCCGCCGAGCACGCGATCACCGAGATCGGCGCGGTCAAGGTGCTGGGCGGTCAGGTGGTCGGCGAGCTGGCCACGCTGGTCGATCCCGGCGGGCCGATCCCGCCGTTCATCGCGGTGCTGACCGGCATCACCGACGCGATGGTGGCGGCGGCGCCGAAGTTCGCCTCGGTGCTGCCGTCCTTTCTGGAGTTCATCAAGGGCGCCACCCTGGTGGCCCACAACGCCCCCTTCGACATGGGCTTCATCAAGGCGGCGTGCGCGGCGCACGGATACCCGCCACCGGCCAACCCGGTGGTCGACACCGCCGACCTGGCCCGGCGGATGCTCACTCGCGACGAGGCGCCCAACTGCAAGCTGGCCACGCTCGCCCGGATCTTCCGCAGCTCGACAGAGCCCTCCCACCGGGCCCTGGCCGACGCCAGGGCCACCACCGACGTGCTGCACGCCCTGCTCGAACGCGCGGGCTCCTTCGGCGTGCACACCCTGGAGGAGCTGAAGGGGTTCGTCCGCGCCCCCACGCCGGAGCAGCGGCGCAAGCGCCACCTGGCCGACGCGGTGCCCGCCGCGCCGGGCGTCTACGTCTTCGAGGACGACCGCGGCGAGGCGCTGTACATCGGCAAGAGCGGCAGCCTGCGCACCCGCGTGCGCAGCTACTTCACCGCGAGCGAGACCCGCCGCCGGATCCGCGAGATGATCGGCGTCGCCGAGCGGGTCCGCACCATCGTGTGCGCCACCGGGCTGGAGGCCGAGGTCAGGGAGCTGCGGCTGATCGCGGCGGGCAAGCCGCGCTACAACCGCCGCTCCCGCTTTCCCGAGCGGGCGGTGTGGCTGAAGCTCACCGACGAGCCGTTCCCGCGGCTGTCGATCGTCCGTGAGGTCCGCGACGACGAGGCGGCCTACCTCGGGCCGTTCGGCAGCAGCCGCGCCGCCGAAGACGCCAGGAGCGCCCTGCACGAGGCGATCCCGCTGCGCCGCTGCACCGAGCGGCTGAGCCTGCGGCCGTCCCGCACCGCGTGCGCGCTGGCCGAGCTGGGCCGCTGCGGCGCGCCCTGCGAGGGGCGGGAGAGCCAGGCGGGGTACGCCGTGCACGCCGAGGCGGTGCGCCGCGCGATGGAGCACGACGCCTCGGCGGTCTACGCCGCCATCCAGGCCCGGATGGAGCGGCTGTCGGTCGAGCAGCGCTACGAGGAGGCCGCCGCCGACCGCGACCGGCTGGCCGCCTATATCCGCGCCGCCGCGCGCATGCAGCGCCTGCGGTCGCTGACCCGGCTGCCCCAGCTCGTGGCCGCGAGCCCCGCCTTCGGCGGCGGCTGGGACATCCACGTCGTCCGGTACGGCAGGCTCGCCGCCGCCGGGGTGATGCCGCGCGGCGCGCACCCCACCCCCTTCGTCGACGCCCTGGTGTCCACCGCCGAGACCGTACGCCCCGGCCCCGGCCCCACTCCGGCGGCCACCGCGGAGGAGACCGAGTGCATTTTGCGCTGGCTGGAGTCGCCGGGGGTCCGCCTGGTGCAGGCCGACGACGGATGGAGCATGCCCGCCTGGGGGGCGGCCCGGCTGCGCGGCCGCATCGAGCGGGCCTACCGGGCGCTGCGGCGGGACAGCGAGCGGGAGGGGCGTCCGCTGCGGTGATCGACTGCCGCGATAGGGTGGAGGCCATCCTGGCAGGTCACCGAAGGAGGGGCTCGTGGTCACCGCGATCGTGCACATCAAGGCCGAGGTCGACCGGATCCCGCAGGTGGCCAAAGAGATCGCCGACATCGACGGGGTGAGCGAGGTCTACTCCATCACAGGCGAGTTCGACCTGCTGGCCATGATCAGGGTGCGCGCCTATGAGCAGGTCGCCGACCTGGTGCCCGGCCGGCTGAACAAGGTCGTGGGGGTCCGGCACACCGAGACGCACCTGGCGTTCCGCACCTACTCCAAGCACGACCTTGAGGCGGCCTTCTCCATCGGGCTCAACGAGGCCGACTGACCTCGCCGCCGCCGGGCCCCGCTCCGGCGGTCGGCAGCCTGACCCGCACCTCGAAGCCGCCGCGGGGATGCGCGGCGGCCGACAGCGTGCCGCCGAAGAGGGCGGCCCGCGCTCCCATTCCGGCGAGCCCCCTGCCGGGGGTCACGGCCTTGGCCCCGGCGGTGCCGTGGTCGCGTACGAGCAGGTCCAGTACGCCGGAGCCCCAGTGCAGCGACACCTCGGCGGTGCGGGCGGCGCCGTGCCGTACGGCGTTGGCCAGCGCCTCCTGCACGATCCGGCACACCGACACCTCGAACATCGGCGACAGCGGCGGCGGCTCCCCTGTCACGCCGAGCCGTACGACCAGCCCGCCCGCCTGCGCCTCGGCCACCAGCCGAGCCAGATCCCCCAGCCCCGGCAACGGCTCCCGCCCCGAAGACCCGGGCGGGGGTTCGTGATCGCGTCCTGCGGAGTGGTGGAACCTTTCCGCGGCCTGGACCGGCCGGCCTGCGCGATGTCCGATTCGAGCGTTCCCGTTCACACCAATCGGCGGGATGCCGTCCGGTTCATGCGGGCCCGCGAGATCCGCCTTGGGCCGCTCCGCGGGCCGCGGCAGCGCCGCCAGGCGCCGTAGTTCCGCCACGGCCAGCCGACCGGCGTCCTCGGCCTCGCGCATGGCGGCCTCGGCCTGCTCGGGATCGCGGCGCATGACCAGCCGCGCACCGCCGACGCGCAGGGTCATCACCGACACCACGTGCGCCACCACCTCGTGCACCTCGCCCGCGATCACCTGCCGCTCCCCGGCCACCACCGCCCGGTCCAGCTCGGCCCGCTGCTCCCGCACCCGCTCCGACAGCGCGGACACCCTGCGCCGCGCGCGCACGGCCCAGCCGCCGAGCAGCCCGAGCGCACCTGCCAGCAGCACCGCGGGGACCCACACGACGATGGGGTGGACGATGGCGACCACAAGGTCGAGACGCCGCATGCCGGGGAGCGTAGGCCCCCTACCGGCCCCCGGACATCCCCACCCAGGATGACCCCCGCTCCCCCACCATGCGGACCCGCCCCGGCCCAGGTGCTGGGCTGACCCCACCTGCAGCAGACGGAGGCCCACAGCCCGGCGATGACATGCAGGACCGGCAGCACCCCACGATCGACGCCCCGCCCTGCGCTCCACCGTCCACCGACTCTGGAGTCGGGATGCTCGGCTCCAGCCGACGCGACAGACTCGGCCGACCGCTATCCAGCGGCCCCGCCCGCGGGGCACCCCGATAGGCCCCAGGACTGCGGTCTGACGGGCTTCCAACCCGCGGACTCAGGCACACCGACAGCCAGGACGACCAGGACCGGCCGCTGCCGCCCGCGTGGCGACCGCCGTCCATGCCCCGGGGACACGGCCGAGCCCACAGCCGGGTACGGCCGGGCGCCACCGAGGTACCGGCGTACCCGACACGCAGGCCCGGGCGCACCTGCAGCCGGGCACGGCCAGGCCCGGTCACCGGCGGGCTGTCAGCCGTGGCTGTGGGCGCGGCTGGTGGCGATCCAGCGGTCGAGGGTGGTGGCGGCGGCGCCGGAGTCGACGGCCTCGGCGGCGCGGGTGTGGGCCTCGGCCATGGCCGTGTCCAGGTCGTCGCCGGTGGCGGTGCCGGTCGCGGCGACGATGCCCGCCGCGGCGTTCAGGAGGACGGCGTCGCGGACCGGGCCCTGCTTGCCCGCCACCAGGTCGCGTACGGCCTGGGCGTTGAACTCGACGTCGCCGCCGCGCAGGGACTCGACGCTCGACCGGGGGATGCCGATCGTGGCCGGGTCGAAGGTGACCTGGGTGGCCGTGCCGTTGCCGACCACCCACACCGTGGAGGTGGTCGCGAGCGTCAGCTCATCCAGCCCGTCGTCGCCGCGGAACACCAGCGCCGACACCCCGCGCTCGGCGAACACCCCCGCCACCACCGGCAGCATGCGCGCGTCGAAGACGCCGATCGCCTGCGCCGCGGGCCTGGCCGGATTGGTCAGCGGCCCGAGAAAGTTGAAGAACGTCGGCACGCCCAGCTCCCGGCGCGGCGGCCCGGCGAAGCGGAAGCCCGGGTGGTAGGCCGGTGCGAAGCAGAAGGCGATCCCGGCCTCGACGGCCACGGCGGCGGTGTCGTCCGGCGACATCTCCAGGGTGATGCCCAGGTGTTCGAGCACGTCGGCCGCCCCGCAGGAGGAGGAGGCCGCGCGGTTGCCGTGCTTGACGACCCGCGCCCCCGTCGCGGCGGTGACGATAGCCGCCATCGTCGAGACGTTGACGGTGTGGGCACGGTCGCCGCCGGTGCCCACGATGTCGACGACCGGGCCCTCCACCCGCAGCGGGGTGGCCAGGTCGAGCATGACCCGGGCCAGGCCGGTGACCTCGGCCACCGTCTCACCCTTGGCGCGCAGCGCCACGGCGAAGCCGGCGATCTGGGCGGGCGTCGCCGAGCCCGTCATGATCTCCTTCATCGCCCAGGCCGTCTCGTCGGTGGTGAGGTGCTCTCCGGCGAGCAGGGCCGACAGCAGCGCGGGCCAGGTGGTGCGCGCGTCCATGGGATCTCCAGTCATGAGCCGGCGGTCCGCCGGGCGGCTACCGGGCGGGCGGGATTTCGGCGTGTCCCGCGGGCTGCGCGGGCAGCGCGGTGCGGGCGAGCCGCTGCCGCATCAGGTCGGCCACGGCCTCGGCCAGGGCGATCGGGTCGAGCGGCTGGGCCACGACGGCCTCGGCGCGCGACCAGTTGGCCAGCCAGCGGTCATCGCGGCGGGCGACGACCAGGCAGATCGGCGGGCAGTCGTAGACCTCGTCCTTGGCCTGGCGGGCGACGCCCATGCCGCCCGCGGGCCGCGCCTCGCCGTCCAGCACGGCCACGTCGATCTCACCGGAGTCGAAGTGCTGCAGAACCTTGGGCTGCGTCGCGCACTCCACGAACTCCACCGCCGGCACGTCGGCGGCGGGCCGCCTGCCGATGGCCAGGCGTACCTTCTCTCTGGTGGCGGCGTCGTCGCTGTAGACGAGAACCTTCATCTTGACGTCCGCGGCCGGTTCGGTGCCCAAGGTGATGCTCGCTTCCAACATCGGTGTCTCCTGGCGGGCCGCCGGCCATCGGGCGGTGCGGCGCGGCCAAGAGGTATGGTCAACAGGGATCGTACCGGGCGAGGCGGGTGGATACCCAGCTTGGAGGCCCCAGCCAGGCAATTGTCCGGTTTGCCCTTGTTGGTGTGCGCTTTGTTCCACCTAACGGGGGGTCGTGCGGCGACCCGAGCAGGGGAGCCGCAATAATGCTGCCCGTGGCGACAGCATCCGCAATCACGACGACGACAGCACACTCGTCTCGCCGGCCCAACCTGGTCAGCGTCGGGACGATCGTCTGGCTGTCCTCTGAGCTCATGTTCTTCGCGGCGCTGTTCGCGATGTACTTCACCATCCGGTCAGTGACCATCGGCCAGGGGCATCACTGGCCCGAGGCTCACCTGAACGTCCCGTTCTCAACGGTCAACACGATCATCCTGGTCCTGTCGAGTGTGACGTGCCAGATGGGCGTGTGGGCCGCGGAAAAGGGCCAGGTCAGCAAGCTGCGGTTCTGGTATACCGTCAGCTTCCTGATGGGCCTGGTCTTCGTGATCGGCCAGGTCTACGAGTACGGCCAGCTCGCCGGCGAGGGGCACACCCTCTCCCACTCGGCCTATGACTCCATCTTCTACCTGGCCACGGGTTTCCACGGCTTGCACGTGACCGGTGGACTGATCGCGTTCCTGTTCATGCTGGGACGCACGTACGCCGCGAAGCGCTTCACCCATGAGCAGGCGACCAGCGCGATCGTCGTGTCCTACTACTGGCACTTCGTCGACGTTGTCTGGATCGGCCTCTTTATGACCATCTACGTGATCAAGTAACAGGAACGGGGATCTCTGTGACCAGGATCACCGCTAGGCGGCGGCATCCCCTCGCGAGATACGCCGTCCTGCTTTTCGCACTGGCGTTGCTGGGCGTGGGCTATGCGGCCTTCTCTCCGAAGAGCCAGAGCGCCGACGCGGCGATCGCGTCGGGCAAGGTCGACGACGTGAAGGCCGGCGAGGAGCTCTTCAAGTCGCACTGCCTCACCTGCCACGGGCCCGAGGCGCGGGGCACCGCGGACGGGCCCACGCTGGTCGGCGTGGGCGCCGCGGCGGTCGACTTCCAGATGAGCAGCGGCCGTATGCCCGCCACCACGGTGGGCGCCCAGGTACCGCGCAAGCCGCTGCCCGCCTGGGTGACGCAGGAGAAGATCGACCAGATCGCCGCCTACGTCCAGTCCCTCGGCGGCGGCCCCACCGTCCCCAGCAAGGACCAGGTGGACCCGGCCAAGGGCGACCCGGCCAAGGGCGGCGAGCTGTTCCGGGCGAACTGCATCAGCTGCCACAACTGGGCGGGCGCGGGCGGGGCGCTCACCCAGGGCAAGTACGCCCCCAACCTCAACAGCTCCTCCCCCGCCCAGATCTACGAGGCGATGATCACCGGCCCGCAGGCGATGCCGGTCTTCAACGACTCCACGATCACCCCCCAGCAGAAGCGCGACATGATCGCCTACATCGTGAGCGTCCGCGGGCAGACCGACCCGGGCGGTTTCGGGCTCGGCCGGATCGGCCCGGTGACCGAGGGCCTGGTGGCCTGGATCGTGGGAATCGGCGGCCTTGTGCTCGCAGCCATCTGGATCACCGCTAAGAGGCGACAGGCCAATGACTGACCACAACCCTGAGTTCGAACGGCCGGAAGAACGCGTTCCCAAGCGCGTCATCGGCACTCCAGCCGCGGCCACGGAACCCGCGCTGCTCGGCGAGGACAAGCCCGCCGCGCCCGCCGTCGTGGCCGGGGTCAAGCCGCAGGACCCGCGGATAGTGAAGAAGGGCGAGCGCCTCGCCGCGCTCTGCTTCACCATCACCTTCCTGGCGGGCATCGGCTTCATCGCCTCGTACGTGATCTTCCAGGTCGGCGACCTGGACGGCACCGCGGCCTCCAACCTCGCGCTCGGCGGCACGCTGACGCTGGCCCTGCTCGGCCTGGCCCTCGGCATGGTGGTCTGGGCCCGGATGGTGCTGCCGAAGTACAGCGTCATCCAGGAGCGGCACGTGATGGCCTCCGACCGGGAGACCAGGCGCGACGTCGCCGAGAAGTTCGTGCAGGGCGTGGAGGAGAGCGGCTTCGTCAAGCGCAAGCTGCTGCGCCGCACGCTGCTAGCCGCGGTGGCCCCGCTGGGGCTGGCCCCGGTGGTGCTGCTGCGCGACCTCGGCCCGCTGCCGGAGACCAAGCTCCGGCACACGGTCTGGGGCGAGAAGACCAAGGAAGGCAAGCCGCTGCGGCTCCTCGTCGAGGGCACCGGCCAGCCCATCCGGGCCGCCGACTTCAACACCCCCGGCGGCCTGCTGTCGGTGGTGCCCGAGGGGTACGAGCACGACCTGACCGTCCTCGCCAAGGCCACGGTGATCCTGATCAACCTGCGGCCCGAGGAGATCAAGTCCGGGACGAACAAGAACTGGACCCACAACGGGATCGTCGCCTACTCCAAGATCTGCACCCACGTCGGGTGCCCGGCGGCGCTGTACGAGCAGAACACGCACAACATCCTCTGCCCCTGCCACCAGTCGACGTTCGACGCCACGGACGGCGCGAAGGTGGTCTTCGGCCCGGCGGCCCGGCCGCTTCCCC
This sequence comes from Spongiactinospora rosea, assembly GCF_003315795.1. GTDB lineage: Bacteria > Actinomycetota > Actinomycetes > Streptosporangiales > Streptosporangiaceae > Spongiactinospora > Spongiactinospora rosea. Next base: position 394,506 of record NZ_QMEY01000003.1, on the reverse strand, counting down.
AGCTCCCGATCGACGTGGACGCGGAGGGCTACCTCATCGCCACGGGGGACTTCCCGGTCCCGGTCGGTCCGAGCTTCTGGGAACGCGGTGACGCCGAGGCGGAGTACCGGCAGAAGGGAGGCCAGGTATGAGCACCGAAGGCGGCCACCGGCCGGAAACCGCTGAAATCCCCAAGGCCGTCTCAGGACCGAGCAGCTACCTCGACCAGCGCATCGGCGCCGGAAACTTCATCCGGCGCAACATGCGAAAGGTCTTCCCCGACCACTGGTCGTTCCTGCTTGGCGAGATCGCGCTCTACTCGTTCATCATCCTGCTGCTGACCGGTACGTTCCTGACGCTCTGGTTCAAGCCCAGCATGGGTCACGTCATCTACGACGGTCCCTACGAGCCGCTGCGCGGCGTGATGATGTCCGAGGCGTACGCCTCGTCGCTGCACATCAGCTTCGAGGTCCGCGGTGGCCTGCTGATCCGGCAGATCCACCACTGGGCGGCGCTGCTCTTCATCGCCGGGATGATGGCCCACATGCTCCGGGTGTTCTTCACCGGCGCGTACCGCAAGCCGCGTGAGCTGAACTGGATCATCGGCATCCTGCTCTTCACGCTGGCCCTGGCCGAGGGCCTGACCGGCTACTCACTGCCGGACGACCTGCTGTCCGGCGCGGGCCTGCGGATCACCCAGGGCGTGGCGATCTCGCTGCCGCTGGTGGGCACCTACATCTCGTTCTTCCTGTTCGGCGGGGAATATCCGGGTGAGGATGTCATCTCCCGGTTCTACACCCTGCACGTCCTGCTGATCCCCGCCATCCTGGTTGCGCTGGTCACCGCGCACATGGTGCTGATGTGGGTGCAGAAGCACTCGCAGCAGCCGGGCAAGGGACGCACGAACATGAACGTCGTGGGCGGCCCGTTCTTCCCGTCCTTCGCGCTCAAGGCGGGCTCGTACTTCCTGTTCACGTTCGGGATCCTGGCCGCGCTCGGCACGTTCGCGCAGATCAACCCGATCTGGCTGTTCGGGCCGTACACACCGGCGGACATCTCGGCGGGTTCGCAGCCCGACTTCTACATGGGCTTCCTCGAAGGCTCGCTGCGGATCATGCCGGCCTGGGAGATCAACGTCCTCGGCTACACGCTGCCGATGAGCGTGATCATCCCGGCCTTGCTACCGCTGGGGATCGTCATGACGGGCCTGGCGCTGTATCCGTTCATCGAACAGTGGGTCACCGGCGACCGGAGCGAGCACCATGTCGTCGACCGGCCGCGCAACAACCCGCACCGCACCTCGATCGGCATGTCGGCGATCACCTTCTACGGCGTGCTGTGGCTGCTGGGCGCGAACGACGAACTCGCGGCCACCTTCCACATCTCGCTCTTCACGATCACCAGGTTCGGCCAGATCGCGGTCATCGTGGGCCCGATCCTGGCGTACATCATCACCTACCGCATGTGCCTCGGGCTGCAGCGCAAGGACGCCGAGGTGATCGGCCACGGCGTCGAGTCGGGTGTGATCAAGCGCCTGCCGCACGGTGAGTTCATCGAGGTCCACGTGCCGCCGGCCGAGGACATCGAGGCCCACGTACGCGGCAAGACGCCCATCCCGGCCCTCCCCGGCGGAGCGGACGGGAAGGGCATCCCGCCGAAGGGCATGCGCGGCCCGCTGGGCCGTCTGCGCGGGCGGATGAGCCGCGCCTACGGCGGGGAGAAGATCCCGCTGGAGCAGCCGCACGGCGACGACCACGGCGCCCACGCGGAGATCGGGGAGCACGAGGAGCACGCCGGCATCGGAGCGGGCGGCGAAGGCCGGACGCTGGATCGCTGACCACGGCGGAACGCGCGTCGCCACAACGCGCCAAGGGGCCCGGGATGTCCTATCCCGGGCCCCTTTCGCGGTTTTCGTAGCGAATGTCCTATAACGCAAAACCGTGGAAAAATGATATGCAATCCCTATTCCAATAGGGACGACTGACCAAACGTGTTCCTTTACCCTCGGTAAGACCGAAACGCTACCTTCAGAGGGACAGGTTCGTGATGCCGCTCCGCAGAACTCATCTGGCCATCGCCACCGTGCTCGCCGCGGGCGTCGCGGCCGTCGGCGTCTCCGCCATCGCCGAGGCCACGTCGGCCCAGGGGGGACACGCCTCCTCGGCCGTCATCCGCGACGTCGAGGGCAACGCCATCGGCCGCCTCACGATCGCCAACCAGGGATACGGCAAGTCCCGCGTCACCGTCTCGGCGCGCGGGCTCTCCGAGGGCTTCCACGGATTCCACATCCACGCGACCGGCGTGTGCGACCCCAAAGCGGTCGACCCTTCCACCGGAAACGTCTCGCCCTTCTTCACCGCCGGCGGCCATTTCAATCTCGGCCAGGGCACGCACGGCGCGCACTCCGGCGACCTTCCGCCGCTGCTCGCCGCAGGTGACGGCACCAGCACGGCCAGCGTCGTGACCGACAAGTTCCGGCTGGGCCAGCTCAACGACGCCGACGGCAGCGCGATCATCATCCACGCGCTGCCCGACAACCTCGCCCACATCCCCGAGCGCTACGCCCCGAACGGCCCCGACGACGCCACCAAGCGCACCGGCGACGCGGGCGGCCGCTTCGCCTGCGGGATCATCAAGTAGCCCCTGCCCCCCGATACGGACCCTGCGAAGCCCGGCCGGTGGCGGCCACCGGCCGGGCACGGGGTCACACGAACCTTCGGGGGGCGGCGGTATGGCCCACGCCCCCTCAGAACGCCCTGAGACGCCTCAGGAGGCGGTGTAGGGGTCGGTCGTGAAGGCGGAGCCCAGGCTGGTCCAGCGCAGCCACTCCGGCCAGCTCTCCTGCCAGTGGCCCCACCCGTTCAGCGGCTCCAGGCGCCGCGGCGAGCCGGTCAGGATGATCGGGTCCCCGATCAGCGTGTTGTCCAGGAACCACTTGGCGTGCGACGGGCTGACGTTGACGCAGCCGTGGCTGACGTTGGAGTTGCCCTGTGAGCCGACCGACCAGGGCGCGCTGTGGATGTACTCCCCGCTGTTGGAGATGCGGACGGTGTTGTACACCGTGAGCTGGTAGTACCCCGCCTGGCCCGGCCCGGCGTCGGGCGAGGTCATCACGGTGACCCCCTCCCGGGACATGGCCAGGTGGACGCCGCTGGTGGTGTGGTACTTCATCACCCCGCCCCGCCCCGCGCTGAACGGGATGGTGCGGATCACCCTCCCGTTCCGCTTGACCCGCATGACGTGGTCGTTCAGGCTCCCGCTGGTGATCTGCGAGCGGCCGACCTTGAAGTCGAGCACGTGGTTCTTCGTCCCGTACATGCCCTCGCCGCCGTGCGCGCCGGCCAGCCGGGCGATCAGCCGTACCCTGGTGCCGGCCGGCCAGAAGGTCTTCGGCCGGTAGTGCACGGTCTTCTCGTCGAACCAGTGCCATGCGCCGAGCACCGGCTTGGAGGACTGGACGATCAGGTTGCGCTCCACGCCGACCCGGTCGGTGATCTCCTTGTCGAAGGAGATCATGATGGGCATCCCGACGCCCACGGTCAGCCCGGTGTCGTCCTTGTGCGGCAGGATGTTCTCGACCTTGAAGGCGCTCTTCGGCGTCACCGTGGAGAACGTGCTGGTCGCCCGGATGACCTTGCCGTCGGCGTTGGTGGCCGCCGCCGTGACCGTGTAGGTGGTGCCGGGCGTGCCGACGTCCCTGCTGCGCCACTGGGTGCGGTCGGCGCTGTAAACGCCGTTCAGGGCCCCCTTGGGCGAGGTGACGGTCACCTCCGAGATGGTGCCGTGCTGCGCGGACACGACGACGGGCGCGTCCGGCGCCACATTGCCCGCGGAGTTCGCGGGGACGACGGTGACCCGCGCGTCGGGGCCCTTGCGTTCGCCCTCCGAGGCGGTGGCACCTGACGAACACGATGCCGTCAGGGCCAGTACGAGCAGTCCCGCGCCATGTGCCGATACCCGGATTGCGTGCCCCACCTGTGACTCCCCCCGTCGGGCCTGACATGCCAGGCCCGCCCACTATCGGGGTTATTACCCACAGTGACGGCAAGAGTGCTCGTAATGCTGCACTTCACCGGCAAAGAACGCCAAAACGGGTGATCGATGAGGTTCGACCACCCGTTGTGACGCGCTTTATCCGGCGGGGAAGTTGATCAGTGCGAGAAGTGCCCCCGGTAGTACTGGAACACGAAGCCGATCGAGGTCATGATGATGCAGGCCACGCCGATCATGAACAGCCACCACCCGATCACGAAGCCGACGAACGCCAGCGCCGCAGCCGCGGTGACGAACAGTGGCCACCAGCTGTGCGGGCTGAAGAAGCCGATCTCCCCCGCGCCATCGCTGATCTCGGCCTTCTTGTCGTCCTCCGGCTGCGCCCCGATCCGGCGCGCGGTGAACATCAGGTAGTAGCCGATCATGAGGGCGAAGCCCACGGAGATGGCCAGCGCGGTGGTGCCCACCGGCTCGCCCGACCAGAACCAGTAGACGACGCCCACCAGGCCGAAGAACACGCCGCAGAACAGGAAAAGCCAGCCCTGAACCTTCATTGGCTCATCTCCTCCAACTGGCCTCTGGACTTGGCCGTGACGTGCGGGTAGTGCAGGTCGAACGCGGGACGCTCAGAGCGGATCCGCGGCAGCGAGGTGAAGTTGTGTCGCGGCGGCGGGCAGGAGGTGGCCCACTCCAGCGAGTTTCCGAAGCCCCAGGGGTCGTCCACGGTGACCTTCGGGGCCGAGCGCCAGGTGCGCCACACGTTGTACAGGAACGGCAGCGTGGACGCGCCCAGGATGAACGCACCGACCGAGGAGATCACGTTGAGGTTGGTGAACCCGTCGATCGGGCTGTAGTCGGCGTACCGCCGGGGGAAGCCGATCACGCCCAGCCAGTGCTGCACCAGGAACGTGGTGTGGAAGCCGATGAACAGCGTCCAGAAGTGGACCTTGCCCAGCCGGTCGTTCAGCATCCTGCCGGTGAACTTGGGCCACCAGAAGTAGAAGCCGGCGAACATCGCGAACACCACCGTGCCGAACACCACGTAGTGGAAGTGGGCCACGACGAAGTAGGTGTCGCTGATGTGGAAGTCCAGCGGCGGCGAGGCCAGGATGACGCCGGTCAGGCCGCCCAGCAGGAAGGTGATCAGGAACCCGACCGAGAACAGCATGGGCGACTCGAAACTGAGATGCCCGCGCCACATCGTGCCGATCCAGTTGAAGAACTTCACGCCGGTCGGTACCGCGATCAGGAACGTCATGAACGAGAAGAACGGCAAGAGCACTTGTCCCGTTGGGAACATGTGGTGCGCCCACACCGTCAGCGACAGGCCGGCGATGGCGATGGTCGCGCCGATGAGGCTGATGTACCCGAACACCGGCTTGCGGCTGAAGACCGGCAGCACCTCGGTCACGATGCCGAAGAACGGCAGCGCGATGATGTAGACCTCCGGGTGCCCGAAGAACCAGAACAGGTGCTGCCACAGCATCGCGCCACCGTTTTCAGGGGCGAAGATGTGCGTGCCGAGCTTGCGGTCGGCCTCCAGGGCGAGCAGCGCGGCGGCCAGCACCGGGAAGGCCAGCAGCACCAGGATGGAGGTGAGCAGGACGTTCCAGGTGAAGATCGGCATCCGGAACATCGTCATGCCGGGCGCGCGCATGCAGATGATCGTGGTGATGAAGTTGACCGCGCCGAGGATCGTGCCGAGACCGGCCAGCACCAGGCCCATGATCCACAGGTCGCCGCCCACTCCGGGCGAGCTGACCGCGTTGGACAGCGGCGTGTAGGCGAACCAGCCGAAGCTGGCCGCGCCGCCCGGGGTCACGAAGCCGCTGATGGTGATGAGGCCCCCGAACAGGAACATCCAGTAGCTCACCATGTTCAGGCGGGGGAAGGCCACGTCCGGCGCGCCGATCTGCAGCGGCATCAGCTCGTTGGCGAACCCGGCGAACAGCGGGGTCGCGAACAGCAGCAGCATGATCGTGCCGTGCATGGTGAAGAGCTGGTTGAACTGCTCCCTGCTCACCAGCTGCAGGCCGGGCGCGACCAGCTCGGCCCGCATGACCAGCGCCATCACGCCGCCGATCAGGAAGAACACGAACGACGTGATCAGGTACATGTGACCGATGATCTTGTGGTCCGTGGAGGAGGCCCAGCGCGCGATGACCGAACCCTTGCGGGTGGGCACCGGCGTGATGGTCTGGTGGATGGGTTCGTTGATGGCGGTCACTGCGTGCTCCTCGCCTGTTCGGCGATGTACCTGTCGAACTCTGCCTTCTCCACGAGCTTCACCCGGAACAGCATCCGGCTGTGGTCGTAGCCGCACAGCTCGGCGCACCGGCCGGCGTGCGTGCCGGTCTCGTTGAGCGTGTCGACCTCGAACTTGTTCGTGTCGACCCCCGGGATCACGTCCCGCTTGAACAGGAAGGCAGGAATCCAGAAGGAGTGGATCACGTCGGGCGAGCGCAGGTCGAACTCGACCTTGGAGCCGACCGGCAGCACCAGCTCGGGGGCCTCGGCCGCCATGTAGCTGCTCGCCGGGCGGCCGATCACGCTGACCTTCTGCTTGTTGTAGTCGGTGGTGAACCGCCAGCTCCACTGGAAGGCGTCAACTCGCACCTTCACCGCGGCGGTGCCGGTGAGCTTGCCGAGCTCGTTCTGATCCCTGGCGGTGAAGTAGAAGAACACCGCGACCATGATGACGGGGACCATGGTGTAGAGGATCTCGATCGGCAGGTTGTACCTCACCTGCGGCGGCAGCTCCTGGTCACTGTGCTTCTTCTTGCGATGGAAGATGCACGCCCACACGATGAGGCCGATGACGACCGCACCGGTGGCGAGCGCCGCGATCCACGACCCGTTCCACAGGCTCTGGACTATGTCGCCCTGTCTGGTCACGGATTCTGGCATGCCGCCACGCGACCACTCGGCCGCAACTTCATTACTGCATGCCGTCGCCGAGGCCAGCAGCAACGCCAGAACGGCGGCACGTGGCACCCTGCGACGGGCCAACGGACGCCGTGTCGCACGGCGGGTCGGACTCACGGATCGCCTACCCCACAGATGCAGCCCAGGGAGTCGATCCCTGGGCGGTCGATTTCATAAGCTTCACAAGCACGGTTCGGATGTGGACACACATTAGCGCCAACCCTGTTCGCCCCTCCGCGCAGCCCCCGTTAGTGTCACGCTGTGGCCTACTTCGATGCCGCCTCTACCGAACCCCTGCACCCGCAGGCCAAAGAGGCCCTGCTGATGGCGCTGGAATCCGGCTGGGCCGACCCGGCGAGACTGTACGGCTCCGCCCGCCGGGCACGGTTGCTCCTCGACCAGGGCCGCGCGGAGATCGCCGAGGTGCTGGGCGCCCGGCCCGACGAGGTGGTGTTCACCACGTCGGGCACCCAGGCGGTGCACCTCGGTGTCCTCGGAACCCTACACGGACGGCGACGTGCCGGGCGGCATCTCGTGGTCGGCGCGGTGGAGCATTCCGCCGTACTGCACTCCGCGCAGTCGCACGAGCGGGACGGCGGCACTGTCGAGACGGTCGGGGTCGGCCGTACTGGGGCGGTCGATGCCGGCGACTTCGCCCGCGCGGTGGCCGCGCCCGGCACGGCCCTGGCCTGCCTGCAGACCGCCAACCACGAGGTGGGAACGCTCCAGCCGGTGGCCGAGGCCGCCGCGGCCTGCCGGGACGCCGGGGTGCCGCTGCTGGTGGACGCGGCGCAGACGGTGGGCCGGCTGCCGGTTCCGCCCGGCTGGTCGGTACTGATCGCGAGCGCGCACAAGTGGGGCGGCCCGCCGGGCGTGGGGGTGCTGGCCGTGCGCAAGGGCACCCGGTACCGCTCGCCGCTGCCGGAGGACGAGCGCGAGGCCCGCCGGGTGCCCGGCTTCGAGAACGTGCCGGGCGTCCTCGCCGCCGCGGCGGCGCTGCGGGCCCGCGTGGCCGAGACCGGGGAGCGGGAACGGCTGGCCGGGCTGATCGACAAGATCAGGCGTACCGTCGCCGCCACGATCCCCGACGTGGAGGTGATCGGCGATCCGGTCGATCGCGCCCCGCACATCGTGACCTTCTCGTGCCTTTACGTGGAGGGCGAGGCGCTGCTCCGCGAACTTGACAAGGCGGGTTTCTCAGTATCGTCAGGAAGTTCTTGTACGGCGAGTACGCTTCGTCCATCGCACGTTTTGGAAGCGATGGGTGTGCTTACTCATGGAAATGTCCGGGTATCGCTGCCCAGTGGAACATTGGAGGCGGATGTGGACCGGTTCCTCGCTCTCCTTCCTGAGACCGTGCGCCGTATCCGCCAGGAAGCAGGGGTGAGCTGGTAGATGTCGCGTAGGCAGGCCGCCACATGGGAAGAGGCCGCGCAGGAGCCCGCGTTGACCATCGACGCGCTGGGCAAGAAGTGCCCCATCCCGATCATCCTGCTCGCCGAGCAGATCCGCTCGGTGCCGCTGAACGCGATCGTGGCGGTGCTGGCGGACGACCCGGCGGCGTACACGGACGTACCCGCGTGGTGCCGGCTGAAGTCGCACCCGCACGTGGCCACGTACGAGCTGCCCAAGGGCGGCTGGGCGATCCACGTCCGGCGCAACTACTGAGCCTGATCTGAGGCTGGCCTGAGCGTGGCCTGAGCCTGGTCGGCGGCGAAACGGGTAGTCGCCCCTGAAAGTCGTACGGCTCATCCGACTTTCAGGGGGGATCACGATGGGTACCGCGCAGAGCGCCACCATGGTCAAGGACGTCATGCACCCCGGCGCACGCTGCATCGAGGCGCACGAGACCCTCGACCGCGCCGCCCAGTTGATGCGCGAACTCGGCGTCGGGGCACTGCCGGTCTGTGACGACGGCCGGCGGCTCCAGGGCATCATCACCGACCGCGACATCGTCGTCGAGTGCGTCGCGGCGGGCCGGGACCCGGCAAAGACCCGGGCGGGCGACCTCGCGTCCGGCCTGATCTGGGTCGGCTCCGACGCGACGATCGACGAGGCCCTGGCCAAAATGGAGGAGCATCAGATCCGGCGGCTGCCGGTGGTGGAGGACGACCAGATCATCGGCATGATCAGCGAGGCCGATCTGGCCAGGCACCTGCCCCCGGACAAGCTCTCCGAGCTGGTGAGCCGCATCTACGCGCCGTCCTGACGGCAGAGAGCGCTGTGGCCCTCTGCCGTCCTTCGGCGTGCGGCGGGCGTGTGGATCAGGGGTGCGGGCAGCGGACGTGCTCGGCGACCTCGGCGGCGGCCGACGCCCCGTAGGCGGAGCCGAGCCGGTCCAGGAACTCCTGCCGGGCCAGCTCGTACTCCTGGCCGCCCACGTGCTCCAGCACATGCGTCGCGGTCAGGTTGCCCACCTGGGCGCACCGCTCAAGCGACAGGCCCCAGCCCACCGAGGCCAGGAACCCGGCGCGGAAGGCGTCGCCGACGCCCGTCGGGTCGACCTTGGCCTTCTCCGGCGCGGGCGGGATGTGCAGCGACGGCTCCCCCGCGCGGTCGATGCGCGCGCCCTTGGGCCCCAGCGTGGTCACCCTGACCTTCACCCGGCTCAGGACCTCTTCGTCCGACCAGCCGGTCTTCTGCTCGACGAGCGCCTTCTCGTACTCGTTCGTGAACAGGTAGGTCGCGCCCTCGACGAGGGTGCGGATGTCCGCGCCCTCCATCCGGGCGAGCTGCTGGGAGGGGTCGGCGGCGAACGGGATGCCGCGCTGGCGGCACTCCTCGGTGTGCCGCAGCATGGCGTCGGGGTCGTTGGCCCCGACCAGCACGAGGTCCAGGCCGCCCACCCGATCGGCCACCGGGCCCAGCTCGATCTCCCGCGCCTCGGCCATCGCGCCGGTGTAGAACGACGCGATCTGGTTGTGGTCCTGGTCGGTGGTGCACAGGAACCGGGCGGTGTGGTGGAGCTCGGAGACGTGGATCGAGTCGCAGTCGACTCCGTGGCGCTCCAGCCAGGACCGGTAGTCGGCGAAGTCGGCGCCGACCGCGCCGACCAGGATCGGCGTCAGGCCGAGACAACCCATCCCGAATGCGATGTTGGCGGCGATCCCGCCGCGCCGGACCTGAAGGTCGTCCACGAGGAACGACAGCGAGACCCGGTCGAGCTGCTCGGCGATGAGCTGATCGCCGAAGCGACCGGGAAAGGTCATCAGATTATCGGTCGCGATGGAGCCGGTGACGGCGATGCGCACGGGGTTCTTCTCCTCGTTGTCTGCATCTTGCTGTGGCCCGCGCCCTGGGGGACGGGCCGGATTTCGACGAGCTCCGCAAGACTATGTTAAAGCAGCACCGAGGGTCATGCCGTGGATCTCGCTCCGGACGCGGCCTCTAGCCCAACGCGAACAGGCCCCATGACCAGCCTGTGATCATGGGGCCTTCAGGGTCGCGAGGACCGGCCCCGCTAGTTGAACGAGTCGCCGCAGGCGCAGGAGCCCGTGGCGTTGGGGTTGTCGATCGTGAAGCCCTGCTTTTCGATGGTGTCGACGTAGTCGATGGAGGCGCCCGTCAGGTACGGGGCGCTCATCCGGTCGGTGACCACGCTGACGCCGCCGAAGTCGGAAATCACGTCCCCGTCCATGGAGCGGTCGTCGAAGAAGAGCTGGTAGCGAAGACCCGAACAGCCACCCGGCTGCACGGCCACGCGCAGGCTGAGCCCTTCCTCACCCTGCTGCTCCAGCAGGCTCTTGACCTTGGCGGCGGCCGCATCGGTCAGGATCAGGCCCTGCTGCGTCGTCTCGCTGCTCTTAACCGTCATTTGCTGACTCCCGCGTCTGGATCAGCCCCCGAAGGCGGCTGTCTGTTTCTGACGTCCTACTTAGACGCTACCAACACCCGTCCCCTTCCACACATTCCGTGTCGATGGCACTCGCGCTGTGTTCATGGCGCTCGCTCCGCTCGCGCGGGCCCGGGCGCCTTCAAGGCCGCGTCCGGGCCGTACGTGGTTGCGGCAGGCGCACCCTTCAGAAGTACTCAAGGCGCTCGCTCCGCTCGCACAAGCCGCGCCCTCCGGGCGCTACCCCCGCCTCCGGCGGGGAGGCACGCTCCGCGCGCAACGGTCCTCGCTGACGCTCGGCCTGCCTTTCCCCATGTCGGGCTCCGCCCGACGTACGGCAAGCCCGGTCAACGCCGCTCACCGTGCTCGGTCGCAGCCCGGTGCCCGGTGTTTCGCAGGACGTCGTGGCCGACCGCCGTACCTCACACCGGCTTTCCGAAGACCTCCCCAGCACCCGCCCCGCCTTTACCCCCGCCCCACCGCTTCAGGGACGTGGCCGTCGTCGCCGAACCTGTGCGAGGACCGCGGGCGTGTCAGGAGACATAGGCGGCCCTGGCAGCACGCCATACGGACGAGTCGTCAGCCTGCGAGTCCATCGCCCTGCTAGCCCCGCCACGGACGATCCCGCCCCCGCTTCCCTGAGGGCGGAGCTTCCTCTGCCCAAACCGGCTGATAGGAGAAGGACCCCGAGCTTCTGGCCCGGTTCGCCAAGGACGTCCCACCGGCCGCCGATGAGGTGATCGTGTCGATGGGCGAGAACATGATCCCGATCATCGGTCAGGCAATCGACGGCACCTACGACAGCGGGCTCAAGGGGAGCGGCCCCGTGACCGTCGAGGACCTGATCCGCCGGGCGAAGCACTCGGTGCTCCACCTGGAGATGCGCGACACCTACACGCCCCAGCACCCGGCCTACCTCGACTGGCTTGCCGGAGGGACCGGCCGCTACGACCGGACGACCTTCAAGGACCTCGTGCGCGAGCTCGCCGGGCGCGGAGTGGCGATGCGGCGCGCCCGTGTCGTTTCCGAGCCATTGAGCAAGGAGATCCAGTGGGAGCACATGATCAGCGACGAGAACGTCGACGCTGGTGAGAAGATCCGCTGGCTTCCGCGCACCCAGGCGTTCGATCTCCTGCTGCCCGGTGCCGACTTCTACCTTGTGGACAACCGGGTCGTCGCCTACAACTTCTGCGCCGGGGACGGGACCGACACCGGGGAGGAGGTCTTCAGCAGCGCCCCTGACACGGTTGCCCAATGCCTCCTCGCATTCGAGCAGGTGTGGGAGCGCGCGACCCCGCACGCCGACTACCGCCCTTCGATGAAGTAGCTGCTAAAAACTGCTAACTCCCTGGCCTCCAGGGCGGACCGGACGTCAAAGTCGAGTCAGGTGGCACCGCTCCTTCTCGACGCCCGATCCGGAGGCCCGCCCGCATGGCACTCGACATCCCCCGGCGAAGCGACTCGGTAATGGAACCGGCGCATGAGGCCGACGCAGTCCAGGTACTCGACCAGCTCTGGGCCTATACGTATTCTCGGCGGCCCCCGCATCCTCAGGCGGCTCGGGCCCGGCAAGTGGCTGATCAACAGCACCATCATCATCTCGCGGTCGCGTCGAACGCGCGTGTAATGAACGGCAAGACCGGCCCGCCGGCACAGCGCGAAGCGCTCGACAGGCCCGCACGCGAGCTGCGCCACGACGGCTACGACCTCGACTTCCCCGCTGCGCCCTTCTCCTACCTGTGAATCGGCAAGCGCAGCACAGCGGGCCTCGCTCGGCGGCAGGCCGCTCCCCTACCTAGGGCTATAAGTGAAGGACCCACATGCATGAGTTCATCGTCAGCCCCTACATGGGGCGCTACGTCATGGTGAAGCCGGGCAGCAAGGCGGGCGGGACCATGCCCGCTTACCGATACCGGGAACTCGCCGAGGCCGCCTCCGACGCACAGGCCCCGGACTGGCTGGCCGTCGCCGCGCGACAGGCGTGGGGGGTCGAGCTGGCGGGCAAGCCGCTCTCGCCTCACGTCCTGGTGCGCGATGACCCCGGCCTGGGTTACGGGAGGGCGTCCTGGGAGCTGAATCTGGGTTGCAACTACGACTGCCCCCACTGCTACCTGGGCGTCAAGAAGTTCGAGGGGCTGGAGATGGAGGACCGCATCAAGCTCCTCCTCACCTTGCGAGACGCCGGGGTGCTCTGGCTCCAGCTAACAGGCGGCGAGCCCATGGTGGACCGGCTGTTCATCGAAACCTACACCGCCGCGTACGACCTTGGCATGATGATCACCCTCCTCACCAATGGCTCACGGCTGTTCCTGCCTGGGATTCTCGACCTGCTGGCGAACCGCCGACCAGACCGGATCACCGTCAGCGTCTACGGCGCGACCGAGGAGAGCTACGACAGGACGACCGGCCGCAAGGGAGCCTTCCGGCTTTTCACGAAGGCCCTGGCCGCCGCGCACGAGGCCGGGATGCCCCTCTCCCTGTCGATGATCGTGACCGAGGACAACGCCGGCGAAGTGAGCCTGATGCGCGAGCTCGCCGAGCGGATCGGAGCGCCGATGGACGAGTACACCAACATGGTGCCCACGATCTACGGCGGAGACGAAACGCTCCCCACCCAGTCCGCCGCCCACTTGCGGAAACGGAAGCCCTTCACAGGCTGCAACGCCGGGCACACGTTCTTCCACGTCAACCCGTTCGGCAAGGCATCCATCTGCAAGGTGGGGCGCGACCCGAACATCGACCTGATCGCCGAAGGCGTCGAGGGGCTGCGCGGCCTTGGCACGATCGCTGACTCCCTGCTGCTGCGGCAGGCCGGCTGCACCGGCTGCCAGCTCCAGGGAACCTGCGGTACCTGCATGCCGCTCGTGCAGCTCTACCGCAAGGCCAAGGCCCCCTTGGTCACGTACTGCCAGCACCGAGAGAAGGAGTCGGCATGACCACTGCGCCCCTCGCCCTTCCGGCACGGCCGGAGGCGGCCGCGACCGTGCCGGTCGCGATCGAGCCGCCTGGCATCACCCTGATCGCCAACATCGACGACCTGTCGGAGGGCAACCTCTGCTCCTGCGCGGCCGGGGACGACAACCCCTTCTAGCCGCCGCGCCTTTCTCCGCGAATAGGACCTCGGACCGCCTTCGACGATCCGAGGTCCGCTGCGTTAGGGCTCGGTAACCTGCGGGACATGCGATTCCGCTGGGACTGGCTTCAGCCCGTGATGCACGCCCCGTTCGTTCCGACGCTCGGCCCGATGCCGCCTGAGACGGTCGGTGCCGCCCTGTTCGACGCGGTGCTGGGCGTCGCGCTCACCGGCGGCTTCCTGCCGTTCGACAAGGACCGACGCTGGACGGCCACGAAGGACGAACGGGTCCTCGTCGGCGACGTGGTGCACACGGCCGCAGAGACGATCGTCCCCGCGATGAGTACACGCGGCGGCGGCCTGGTGAAGGTCTACTACTACAGCGCCTCGGCGCCGGACCTCCCCGCGCTGGCGCGCCTGGGCCAGCGGTTGGCGAGGTCCCACAATGCCAGGGCCGGGAACAGGGTGGTCTGGTTCTCCGACCGCCCGGACGGGGCGCGTGGGAGGGTGATGGTCAAGCGCTTCTCCTGCGCCGACGAGCGACCGGTGCACAGCGTTCAGCCCCTCACGGAGTGCCCGGCCGCCGGCACCTTCGGCGCGTTCGCCGATGAGATCGGGCCGGAAGGCTTTCAGTTCCTCTACCAGCGGATGAAGACCGGGCACCAGGATGGCCCGACTCTTGTCACGGTCGCTGATGACCGGGTCGTCGGAGCGGTCGGCCCGCTCTCGACCGTCGCGGGACCGGACGGCCGCGCGATCCAGCAGCCCGCGTACTTCGCCGTCCACCCCGCCTACCGGGAGCTCGGCCACGGCCGGAGTCTCTGGCGGGCTTCGATGGCCTGGGGGCGTGCGCGTGACGCCAAGGTCAAGGTTCTCCAGGCGTTGCGCGGCAGCGCGGCCGAAGGGCTGTACGTCTCCGAAGGGCTGGAGACGCACGGATATGTCTGCCATACGTAGCGCTCGAAGAGCCGCGCCGCCCGGCCGTCCAGCGATCTTTCGTCTCACGCTCCAGAGGTAACGGTGGCCTGCCGGCCGACGGCGCGCTGGTACCAAAGGGGGCCGTCTCACTCTGAGGGCGGTAAACGGCAGTGGCCTCGGCCCATCTGAGCGGGGCGGCCGTACGTCGGGTGAAGCCCGGCGTGAGGGTGATCGTCCGGGTGAAGCGAGGGCCTTTGGGCGGGGGCGTGCCGGGGCTGGGCCCCAGGTGCCGGAGGGGGTACCCCCGGGCGGAAACCGACAGATGGTGTGTAATCATTAGTCGTCAGTTCGACGATAAGGGGGGATGGTCGTGACGACCACCCAGACCGGACTTCCGCTCTTCGTCCTCGGCCAGGGCCGTGATCCGCACAGTGAGCGGGGTGTGGAGTGCCCGGGAGAGTTGCCGGCGGCGTCGGATCCAGGGTTGGTGGCGCGGGCGCGGGCGGCCAAGGCGGCGTTGGGCGATCGGCTGTTCGTACTCGGCCACCACTACCAGCGCGACGAGGTCATTCAGTTCGCCGATGTGACCGGGGACTCGTTCAAGCTGGCCCGTGAGGCCGCCGCGCGGCCGCATGCCGAGTACATCGTCTTCTGCGGCGTCCACTTCATGGCCGAGTCGGCCGACATCCTGACCAGTGATGACCAGCGGGTCGTGCTGCCCGACCTGGCCGCCGGGTGTTCGATGGCCGACATGGCCACGTTCGACCAGGTGGAGGAGTGCTGGGAGGCGCTGGAGGACGCGGGGATCGCCGACGATGTGGTGCCGATCACGTACATGAACTCCAGCGCCGACATCAAGGCGTTCTGCGGGCGCAACGGCGGCGCGGTGTGCACCTCCTCCAACGCCCGCAAGGCCCTGGAGTGGGCGTTCCAGCGGGGGCGCAAGGTGCTCTTCCTGCCCGACCAGCACCTCGGCCGCAACACCGCCGTGCTGGAGATGGACATGGGGCTCGACGACTGCGTCGTCTACAACCCGCACCGGCCCAACGGCGGCCTGACCGCGCAGCAACTCGCGGACGCCAAGATGATCCTGTGGCGGGGTCACTGCTCGGTGCACGGGCGCTTCACGCCCGAGTGCGTGGACGACGTGCGGCAGCGCATCCCCGGCGTCAACGTGCTCGTCCACCCCGAGTGCCGGCACGAAGTGGTCACCAAGGCCGACCACGTCGGCTCCACGGAGTACATCATCCGCAAGCTGCGCGAGGCGCCCGCGGGCAGCGCCTGGGCGATCGGTACCGAGCTGAACCTGGTCAAGCGGCTGGCCCAGGAGTTCCCCGACAAGCAGATCACGTTCCTGGACCGGACCGTCTGCTACTGCTCCACGATGAACCGCATCGACCTGCCGCACCTGGTGTGGGCGCTGGAGTCGCTGGCCGCCGGTCAGGTGGTCAACCAGATCACGGTGGACGCCGACACCGCCCACTGGGCGAAGGTCGCCCTGGACCGGATGCTGGCCCTGCCCTGACCCTGCCCTGACCCTGGCGCCGCCCCTGCCGCCGCCCGGACGGCCCGGCCGGACAGGCCGGGCCGCGCGGTGACGTTCAGACGGCCGAGTGGGACAGCCACCAGGCCAGCAGCGCGCTGTCACCGTCGATCGAGTAGTCGTCGGCCCTGCGCCTGCCCCACACGAGGAGTTGCAGGTCGGAGGAGGTGGCGGCGCGTACGGTGACGTCGCCCGGCTCCGGTGAGCGCCGGTAGGAGAACCCGCCGGGCTCAAGGGTCACCACCCACCCCGCGCCGCTGTCGGCCTGCCAGGAAAGCGTCTCGCCTTCGCCGGTCAGCTCGCGGGCGGGGGCCCCGCCGCGGGCGTACGGGAGCAGGTCGAACAGTTCCTCGACCCCGTCGGCCGCGATGTCCTCGTCGATCGCCGGGGCGATGCCGATGGCGATCTGGGCGTCGGCGTGGTGGACGACGGTCTCGTGCAACTGGCGGCGCGACCAGAACCGGACGTGCCGGTCGCCGCCCCAGGCCCACATCGGGGCGTCCGGCTCCTGGCCGGACAGGGCCTGCTGGAGGATCTCGGCGCCCTGGGCGAGCCAGGCGGGGTAGTCCGTACGGCGTTCCGGCTCGCCGAAGTCCATCTCGCCGCGGTGGTACCGCTCCGGGCTCAGGTCGCGGACCATCGCGGCGGCCCAGCGGTGGATGACGCCCGTGTGCGCGATCAGCGCGCCCAGGTCCCATCCTGGACAGGTCGGCGTGGGTGCCGACATGTCATGACCGGTGACGGTCTTCGCCATCCGGTTGATCTCATCGCCCACCGCCCGCGTGTGGTCGGCGTGCGTCCACGTTCTCATGCGCGTCCCCCTAGGCTCGGCCGTACCGGCTATCAGCCTGGCAGGCGACGCGCCCGGCGTCACGACCCGAAATCGGTCACAGGCCGGGAGCGCCCCACACGGGGAACCATCTGCCGAGGTCGGGCTCGATCTTCAGCTCTCCCGAGATGGCGGCCCGCACCTGGAGCTCCAGCGCGTTGTCACGGTGCTCGCCGGTGAGCGGGGCGAAGGGGTAGAACGTGCCGCGCTTGTAGAGGTAGACGATGGCCAGCCGGCGCTTCTCGCCGGTGAAGTTCACCAGCGAGCACAGCAGCGACGGCCCGAACCCGGCGCTCTCCAGGGTGGAGTTGACCGCGTGCAGCTCGGTGACCAGGGAACCGAGGTCGGTTGCAGGGCGGCGCAGCAGCAACCAGGTGTAGCCGTAGGGGTCGATGGACTCCTCCACGCCGTCGCCGAGCAGCGCCTTGGCATCGCGCGCGAGCGCGGCGAACGCGCCGCCCTCGGCCGCGCGGAAGGCCACGGACCCGGTGCCCGAGGGGGTCAGGCCGGTGGCCGCCTCCAGCGTGACCGCGGCGGACGGCAGCGCGAACAGCGCGGACAGATCGGGTTCGGCGGGCTTGCTGCGGCCGAGCAGCGCGTCCAGCCAGCCCATCAGGCGCCCCGGCCGAGCTGGGCGGAGATCTCGGCGAGCTGCCGGAGGCGACGCTCCAGCGGCGGATGGGTGGACAGCAGCGCCGCCAGGCTCGCGCCGGACGACAGCGCGGGCGCGAAGAAGAAGGCGTTGAACGGCTCGGCCCTGCGCAGGTCGCGGGTCGGGATGCGGCCCATCTCGCCGCTCACCTTGGTCAGCGCGCCGGCCAGGGCCGAGGGCCGCTGGGTGAGCAGCGCGGCGGCGCGGTCGGCGGCCAGTTCGCGGTAGCGGGACAGGGCGCGGGTGAGCACGAAGCTCAGCGCGTAGACCAGGCCGGACACGAGCATGATGATCAGCCCGATCGGAGGGCCGCCGCGGCTGTCCCGGCCGCGGGCCAGGCCACTGTAGAGGGCGAAGCGGGTCATCAGCCCCGCCACGATGCCGAGGAAGGAGGCGATCGTCATCACCACCACGTCGCGGTGCGCGACGTGGGACATCTCGTGCGCGAGCACGCCTTCCAGCTCGTCGGGTTCGAGGCGGCGGAGCAGGCCCGTGGTCACGCAGACCACGGACTTCTTCTGGCTGTGCCCGGTGGCGAACGCGTTGGGGACGTCCGAGTCGGCGATCGCCACCTTGGGCTTCGGCATGTCGGCCATGGCGCACAGGCGATCGATCGCCCCGTGCAGCTCGGGTGCCTGCTGCGGGGTGACCTCCCGCCCGTTCATCGCGTACAGGGCGATCTTGTCGGACAGGAAGTACTGGACGACCAGCAGCACCAGGGCCAGCGCCAGCACCGTCAGGGCCCGCGCTCCCAAGGCGATGAGGACCGCCACGAAGGCGACGTAGAGCAGGCCGATCAGGAACAGGGTGAGGACCATGCGGCCGGTCAGGCCCCGGTCAGCGGCGAACCGGGTACGTGTCATGACACCACGCTATCCGCCCGTCCCGGTGACCGATCCATGGGCGCGCCCCGCCGGGACGTGCTCGATCACCGGAAGGGCGGGTGTCATCCGGCCGGGCGGCGACCAGGTCAGCCGGGGATGAGCCCCTCGTCGCCCAGCATCTCCCGGACCTCCTCCATGGAGGCGTCGGACGGCGGCAGGATCAGCTCGGAGGGCTCAAGGCTGTTGTCCGGCAACGACTTGCCGACCTCGCGCACCTTGTCCAGCAGAGCGTGCAGGCGGACCCTGAAGACGGACTCGTCGCCCGTCTGGATCGCGGCCTCCAGCTCGCCGTCCAGATCGTTGAGGACGCCGATGTCGGCGGCGGCCACCTCGATCTGGCCCTCTCCCATGATGCGGACGATCATGCGCCCTCCCCCGGCCGATGCGGTTGCGCCTGGTACGGCTGCGTCGGGGGGCGGTCCTGGTGCTGCTGGTAGTCCTGCTGCTGCGGCGGCTGCTGGTACTGGGGCTGCTGCTGGTACTGCTGAGCCTGGCCGGGCTGGCCCGGTCCGATCGCGTCGCGCGGCGCGGGCCCCTGGCCCAGCTCCGCCTTCATCCGCTGCAGCTCCAGCTCAATGTCGCTGCCCGCGCCCATGCGGTCCAGCTCGGCCTGGATGTCGTCGCGCTGCCCGGTGAAGTCTTCGAGCGCGCCGCTGGCCAGCAGCTCGTCGATGGCCCCGGCCCGCGCCTGCATCTGCGCCGTCTTGTCCTCGGCGCGCTGGATCGCCAGGCCGACGTCGCCCATCTCCTCGGAGATGCCGGAGAACGCCTCGTTGATCCGGGTCTGTGCCTCGGCCGCGGTGTAGGTGGCCTTGATGGTCTCCTTCTTGGTGCGGAAGGCGTCGACCTTGGCCTGCAGCCGGTGGGAGGCCGTGGTCAGCTTCTCCTCTTCGGCCTGCAGGTTGTTGTGCTGCAGCCGCAGGTCGGCGACCTGGGTCTGCAGGCCGTTGCGGCGGGTCAGCGCCTCGCGGGCGAGGTCTTCGCGGCCGGCCGCCAGCGCCTTGCGCCCCTGGTCCTCAAGGCGGGTGCCCTGCTGTTCGAGCTGGTTGATCTGCAACTCGACCCGCTTGCGCGAGGTGGCCACGTCGGCGACTCCTCTGCGCACCTTCTGCAGCAGCTCAAGCTGCCGCTGGTAGGAGTAGTCAAGGGTCTCGCGCGGATCTTCCATCTTGTCCAGGGCCTTGTTGGCCTTGGACTTGAAGATCATGGAAAGTCTCTTCATCACGCTCATGCGCGTTGGCCGTCCCCTTCTTCACTTCCGCCTCGGGTCTCCCCGCTCGTACGCCCCCAATGGAGCCGCCTTGGGATTACCCTACGCATAACGCGCGGGGGCGTCATTAAGTTGCACTCCCGGTAGGCTGACACCGTGTTCCGACGCCGTACCCAGCAGGACGTGGACGAGTCCCCCGTCCCCGCCAACGATAACTCCATAACCGATCCTAAGCCCCAGGGCAAGGGCCGCCCGACGCGTAAGCGCAGTGACGCGGAAAAGGAGCGGCGCAGGCCGGTCACCGCGCCTGCCAACCGCAAGGAGGCCTACCGCCAGATGCGCGAGCGTCAGGCGGTCGAGCGCACGCGCGCCCGCGAGGGCATGATGCGCGGCGAGGAGAAGTACCTCCCGGCGCGCGACCGTGGCCCGGTGCGCAAGTTCGCCCGTGACTGGGTCGACTCGCGGCGCATCGTGAGCCAGTACTTCCTGCCCTTCTCACTGGTGATCCTGCTCGCCACGATGATCCCGTTCCCGCCGCCCGTCCAGGGCTACGTCTATACGGCGGTCATCACGGTGGGCTGGCCGGTCATGATGGTCGGCGTGCTGTTCACCTCCATCTGGGTGTCGTGGAAGGTCAAGAAGGTCGCGGCGGAGAAGTTCCCCGACGAGAGCGTGCGGGGCGTCGGCTTCTACGCGGCGATGCGCGCGCTGCAGATCCGCAAGCTGCGCTTCCCGCCGCCGCTGTTCCTGCCCGGCGGCAGGCCGGTGCCGCCCAAGCAGCCCAAGGACAAGTAGTCCCCGAGTAGTCCCAGAGGCGAACGGCACCGGGTTCAGCCGCGCCGGGTGTCCCATTCCAGGCGGCCGTCCGCCACGACCGGGTACATCCCGTTGACGGGCCTGCCGCTGCGCAGGGCGTCCGCGGTGCGCTTGAGCAAGGCGTGATAGCTGGGAAAGGCGCCCTGGCCGAAGCGCAGGCCCGTCTCGTGGTTCGCCTCGCCGACCGCCCCGCCCTTGGAGTCGGTGACCAGCAGGCCGCCGTTGCCGTGGTCGCCGAACGGCACCAGCCTGCCGTGCCACCAGCCCGCGCGCGGGCCCGTCGCCGCGCCCGTGGAGACCGCCACGCCGCACTTGACCCGCCAGTTGTCGCGTATCTCCCGCACGCCCATCGCCGTGGCCCCAAGGTAGCCGAAGGCTCCCGCGCGGCCGGCCGCGCCGTTGTGCCGCAGCAGTGAGGCCCGCAGGTCATCGGGGATGCGCACGCCCATCTGGGCCTCGGCGATGGCGATGGTGCGGGCCTTGGCGGGGCGCTTCAGCGTCCGGTAGGTGTCCGGGGCGTTGGCCCGCAGCCAGGTCTCGATCCGCCGCCACTGACGGGTGACGGCGCGGGTCACGTTGGGCTTGACCGGCCGTACGACGGGCGCGGTGTCCGGCGGGACGCACCCGGCCGCGCGGGCGGCGTCGGTGGTCATCGGATCGGCCGGCACGGGAGCGGGCTCTTCGATCCGCTCGGGCGAGGTGACGACGCCGGCCACGAAATCCTCCTGCCCGGAGCAGACGTAGGCCGTACTGCCCCACTCCCCCTCGCTCTCGTTCTCCGGGATCGGGCAGGCGGGGTCCCACCCGGGCAGCGGCTCTCCGCTGCCAGGGCTCCTTACTTCCAGAGTCACGGAGTCCTTGCGGAAGACCGACTGCTCGAAGGCCATCGCCAGGAAGACGACGAGCCCGGCGGCGATGGCGGCGACGCCCCAGCGCATCAGCAGCCGCCGCTCGGGCCCCGGCTGGGGGGCGGGCTCGGCACGCCGCTCGCCGGCGGCCCGCTCCAGCGCGGTGATGAACTTCGGGATGCGGGCGGGCCGCCGATACCGCCTGAGGTCGTCCTCCGACGGCCTGCCGAGAATCGGGCCGGGCGGCCACGGCGCGGCGGCGGCCTCGTCCGGCTCGCGGCCCGGGGCGGCCTGCCGTACGGCGGACGTCCGCAGCGCCCGCACCCCGGCCGCCACCAGTACCACGCCCGCCACCAGCAGCCCCGCGGCCAGGAGGCGTGGCCCCGCCGCGCCCTTGGGGGGCAATGAGCTCGTCGACATCACGGGCACATTAGCCCAAGCGGATCTTTCCCGGACCGCGGTTTAGGGTCAGAAGCATGGAATTCCGGCATCTCGGCCGTAGCGGCCTGATGGTCAGCGAGATCAGCTATGGCAACTGGCTCACCCATGGGTCCCAGGTGGAGGAGGAGGCCGCGCACGCGTGCGTGCGGGCCGCGCTCGACGAGGGCATCACGACCTTTGACACCGCCGATGTCTACGCCGGCACCAAGGCGGAGGAGGTGCTCGGCCGGGCCCTGAAGGGCGTGCGCCGGGAGTCGTTGGAGATCTTCACCAAGGTCTACTGGCCGACCGGCGAGGGCCGCAACGACCGCGGCCTGTCCCGCAAGCACCTCACCGAGGCGATCGACGGCTCGCTGCGCCGCTTGGGAACCGACTACGTCGACCTCTACCAGGCGCACCGGTTCGACTATGAGACCCCGCTGGAGGAGACCCTAAAGACCTTCGACGACCTCGTGCGCCGGGGCAAGATCCTCTATGTCGGCGTCAGCGAGTGGACGGCCCCGCAGATCCAGCGGGCGCTGGAGATCGCCGACCGGATGGGCTTCGACCGGCTGGTGTCCAACCAGCCGCAGTACTCCATGTTGTGGCGCATCATCGAGGCCGACGTCGTGCCGCTCTGCGACCGGGAGGGCGTCGGGCAGGTCGTCTGGTCGCCGATCGCGCAGGGGGTGCTGACCGGCAAGTACCTGCCTGGCCAGGCCCCGCCGAGCGGTTCGCGGGCGGCCGACCCGGTGAGCGCCGGACCGATCGGCCGGTTCATGAACGACGACCTGCTCACCCGCGTGCAGGAGCTGCGGCCGATCGCCGCCGACCTCGGGCTGAGCATGGCCCAGCTCGCCATCGCGTGGGTGCTGCAGAACCCGAACGTCTCCTCGGCCATCATCGGCGCCAGCCGCCCCGAGCAGGTACGGGAGAACGTCAAGGCCAGCGGCGTGAAGCTGGGCGCGGACGTGCTTGAGCGGATCGACCAGGTGCTCGGCGAGCACGTCCAGCGCGACGGCTCCCTGGTGGAGCGGATGAGCCCCAAGACCCGGGACTGACGTGCGCACTGCCAGGCCCCTCGGCGGCGCGCCGCCGAGGGGCCTTCGCGTTCACTCCGGCCGCAGTGACATCCCCGCGTACTCGACGCGGTCCTCCTCCAGCAGCGTCACCCGCTCCACGCCCAGCTCCAGCAGCTCGCCCCAGTTCTCGCCGAGCCATGACTCCGCGTCCGCCTGGCTCTGGAACAGCTCGCGGGGCAGAATCCGCTCGGTCACCTCGCCACCGGACGCGTTCTCGTAACGCCAGCGCCACACCATGCCATACGCTCCTTTTCGCGGGCCTTTACGCGGGTTCGGCGGGTGCGCCCTGAATCGCTCGGCGAACCCTGTACCGAGCCATCCCCGTCCCATCGCTCGCACTCACCTCGGTCATTCCAGTAGTCCCGGCGGTACGGACGACATCATCCCGCCCGGCGGACACCTTGTCCCATCCTCTACCCCACGAGATCAGATGCGTAGTCTGACCGGGTGAAGGTGGAGTTCAGGGGTACGGCGGGCGCGCTCGGCCATCCCATCGGCGGATGCCCGTGCGCGTCGTGCGGCCGGGCCGTGGCGGAGGGCGCGCCGCGGTGTCCGCTGGAGATCGTCGTGGACGGCGTACTGCACGTCGGCTCGCCCGCTCCCCCGCCCCCCGGGTACGACGTGCGGGAATCCGCGCTGGGCGTCGAGATCAGCGCACCCGGCGGCGCGCGCCTGCTGCACCACACCGGACGGCCGGGGCCGTCCGCGTCCCCGTTCGACGTCGTGGCGATCGACCTGCTCGGCGAGCCGTCCCGGCTGGGGGTCCTGCGCCGCGCGGGCGCGGTGGACGCCCGAACGCAGGTGATCGCGGTGGGCATCGACCACCGGGTCGCCTCGGAGGCGGAACTGCACCGCCGGCTGGCACTGTGGGGGGCGCGGGCCGTACCGGACGGGACGGTCGTGGCGGCCGGAGACGTACCCGCCGCCCTCCCCCGGCCCGCGCGGCGGACGCTGCTGCTCGGCGGGTCGCGGTCGGGGAAGTCCGCCGAGGCGGAGCTGAGGCTGGCCGCCGAGCCCGCGGTCACCTACGTGGCGACCGGCGAACCGGGCGGCGACGCCGAGTGGCGGGCCAGGGTCGAGGCGCACCGCCGCCGCCGTCCGGCGCACTGGGAGACCGTCGAGTCCACCGACCTGGCCGGGGTACTGCGCACGGCCGCGCCGGACGCCCCGCTGCTCATCGACGGCATCGGCACCTGGCTGGCCGCCGTGCTCGGCGAGTGCGGCGCCTGGGACGACGCCCCGGAGGCGGAGGCCGCCGTGGCGGAGCGCTGCGCCGAACTGGTGACGGCCTGGCGGCACACTGCGGCCCGGCTGGTCGCGGTCTCCGACGAGGCGGGCCTGGGCGTGGTGCCCGCGACCCGCAGCGGGCGGGTCTTCCGCGACGCGCTGGGCCGCCTCAACCAGGCACTTGCACACGAGTCGGAGGCGTCCTTCCTGGTCATCGCCGGACGGCCGGTGCCACTGCCGGTCTAGCGCGGCAGAGGGCGGCACACGGGTGGCCGCGATCAACCGCCGCACCGGACACCTCCGGACCTCGAAGGGGTCCTTCCTGGTCATCGCCCGGCGGCCGGTGCCACTGCCGGTTTGACGCGGTTGGGGTGGCGCGCGGATAGCATCGGCCGTCATGTCGGACGACAAGGGATCGACCTCCGGATTACTGACGGGGCTCCAGTTCGCCCTCGGCACGTTCACGATCGTGCGCGTCGGCCATGTCGAGGTGGACCGGGCCGTGGCCCGTAACGGGATCCTCGCCGCGCCGCTGGCCGGGGCGCTGCTCGGCGTCGCGGCGGCGGTGGTCTTCACGGTGGCGGGGCTGCTCACCGGCCAGACACTGCTCGCCGCCGTACTCGCCGTGGCCGCGCTCGCGCTGCTCACCCGCGCGCTGCACCTGGACGGCCTGGCCGACATGGCCGACGGCCTGGGCAGCGGCAAACCGGCCGCCGCCGCGCTGGAGATCATGCGCCGCTCGGACATCGGCCCGTTCGGCGTGGTGACGCTGTGCCTGGTACTGCTGGTACAGGTGGTCGCGCTGTCGGCGAGCGAGATGGGCGCGCTCGCCCTGGTCACCGCGTGCGTCACCGGGCGGCTGGCGATCATGTGGGGCTGCCGGGCCGATGTGCCCGCCGCACGCCCGGACGGCCTCGGCGCGATGGTCGCGGGCACGGTGGGGCGCTGGGCGGCTCTCGGCGTCACCACCCTGTCCCTGCTCGCGCTGGCCGCCTTGGGCCTGCTCGCCGAGACGGACGGCTGGACGTACGTGATGAACGGGTCATTCGACCGCAGCTTCCCCGACTTCTCGGCCTCGGGCGAGGGAGCCGCGTTCCTCGAACCCGGGCTGGAATACTCCGTCGGGGTCTTCTCATTTCCGCTGCCCATCCACCTGACCGCCCCGCTCTCGCTCACCCTGCCCGCCGCCGCGCTCGCCGGGCTGCTCGCCGCCTGGCCGGTCAGGCGGCGTGCCACGGACCGGTTCGGGGGCGTGACCGGTGACGTGCTGGGCGGCCTGTGCGAGGTCGCGGCGACCGCCGTGCTGCTGGTGTTCGCAGTGGTCTGACCACGTACGGTGAGGACACGAATTGGTAGGACGAACCCTCGTTTATGCCTAAGCTGTCCGCACAGATAGCATCGGCTCACGTGACCACTGTGCGGCTGAACACATCTGATTCCGTCTCGCTCGACACCGACGCGCTGGTCGTCGGAATCCATTCCGGAGCGGACGGGCCCCGCCCCGCGCCCGGAGCCGAAGGGCTCGACGCGGCCCTGGGCGGCACGTTCGCCGCCACGCTGACCGCACTGGGCGCCAAGGGAAAGGCGGGCGAGATCACCAAGGTCCCGACCCTGGGCGCGCTGCCCGCGCCGGTCCTGGTGGTGGCCGGTCTGGGTGAGGAGCCCGGCGAGGACGGCCACGACCCCGAGGTCCTGCGGCGCGCGGCGGGCGCAGCCGTACGCGCGCTGTCCGGCACGTCCCGGGTCGCGCTCGCGCTGCCCGCCGCCACGGCGGGGCAGGCCGAGGCGGTCGCCACCGGCGGCCTGCTGGGCGCCTACGCGTTCACGAAGTACCGCACCACCGGCGACGTGCCCGAGCCGGTCGCCGAGGTGACCGTGCTGAGCGCGGCCGAGGGCGCCGCCGCCGCGGTCGAGCGGGCCGCGGTCGTGGCCGAGTCGGTGAGCCTGGTCCGCGATCTGGTCAACACCCCGCCCTCCGACCTGTGGCCGGCGCGGTTCGCCGAGCTGGCCGAGCAGGCCGCCGCCGAGCACGGCCTGTCGGTCGAGGTCCTGGACGAGACGGCGCTGCGCGAGGGCGGGTACGGCGGCATCGTCGCCGTCGGCCAGGGCTCGGCCCGGCCGCCCCGCCTGGTACGCCTGGCCTACAGCCACCCCGAGGCCGCCAAGACCATCGCGTTCGTCGGCAAGGGCATCACCTTCGACTCCGGCGGCCTGTCGCTCAAGCCGTCCGCCTCGATGGACTGGATGAAGTCCGATATGGGCGGCGCGGGCGCCGTGTTCGGCGCGATCGTCGGCGTGGCCAGGCTGGGCCTGCCGGTCAACGTCGTCGGCTACCTGTGCCTGGCGGAGAACATGCCGAGCGGCACCGCGCAGCGTCCTTCCGACGTGTTCACCAGCTACAGCGGCAAGACCGTCGAAGTGCTCGACACCGACGCCGAGGGCCGCCTGGTGCTGATCGACGGCATCGCCCGCGCGGCCCAGGACGACCCCGACCTGATCGTGGACGTCGCCACGCTGACCGGCGCGCAGATCGTCGCGCTCGGCTGGCGCACCGCCGGGGTCATGTCCAACGACGACGAGCTGCGCCAGGAGGTCGTGGACATCGCCGCGGCGCAGGGCGAGGGCGCGTGGGGCATGCCGCTGCCCGCCGAACTGCGCAAGGGGCTCGACTCGGCGGTGGCCGACATCGCCAACCTGCAGCCCGAGCGGTGGGGCGCGATGCTCGCCGCGGGGATCTTCCTGCGCGAGTTCGTTCCGGAGGGGGTTCGCTGGGCACATCTGGACATCGCCGGCCCGGCCTTCAACAAGGGCGAGCCGCACGGGTACACGCCGAAGGGCGGTACGGGGGCCATCACCCGGACCCTCGTCGGCATCGCGGAGCGGTACTCGCGCTGACCCCCGGGCCCACCCCGATCCTGGTCACGGACGGCGCGCACAAATGAAAAGATGCCATTGCCGAGGGCGGGTCACCCGCCTGGCCTCGGCGAAAGACCAATCCGACAAGGAGCTATCCCGTGGCTGAAGGCAGCCCCAACGACTTCGACATCGTCGTCCTGGGCGGCGGCAGCGGAGGCTACGCCTGCGCCCTGCGGGCGGCCGAGCTGGGCAGTAAGGTCGCGCTGATCGAGAAGGACAAGATCGGCGGCACCTGCCTGCACCGGGGGTGCATCCCCACCAAGACGTTCTTGCACGCGGCCGAGGTGGCCGACGAGACCCGCGAGGCCGCGACGTTCGGCGTCAAGGCCCGGTTCGAGGGCATCGACATCGAGGGCGTCCACGGATTTCGTGACAAGATCGTCACCAGGGCGTGGAAGGGCGTACAGGGGCTCCTGAAGAGCAAGGGGGTCACCATCGTCGAGGGCGAGGGCCGCCTCGCCGGGGCCGGTCAGGTGAGCGTCGGCGGGCAGATCTACCGGGCCGCCAACGTGGTGCTGGCCACCGGCTCCGAGCCGCGGTCGCTGCCCGGCCTGAAGATCGACGGTGAGCGGATCATCACCAGCGACCACGCGCTCACGCTGGGCCGGGTGCCCGCCTCGGTGATCGTGCTGGGCGGCGGCGTGATCGGCGTCGAGTTCGCCAGCCTGTGGCGCTCGTTCGGGGCCGAGGTCACCGTCGTCGAGGCGCTGCCGCACCTGCTGCCGCTAGAGGAGGAGTCCAGCTCCAAGGCCCTGGAGCGCGCGTTCCGCCGCCGGGGCATCCGCTATGAGCTGGGCAGCCGGTTCGACAGTGTCAAGGTCACCGAGACCGGGGTGGTGGTCACCCTCGAAGGCGGCAAGACCCTCGACGCGGAGCTGCTGCTGGTCGCGGTCGGCCGCGGCCCGGTCACGGCGGGGCTCGGCTACGAGGAGGCCGGGGTGCGCCTGGAGCGCGGCACGGTCGTGGTGGACGAGTACTGCCAGACCGGTGTCCCCGGCGTCTACGCCGTCGGCGACCTGATCCCCACGCCGCAGCTCGCGCACGCGGGGTTCGCCGAGGGCATCCTGGTGGCCGAGCACATCGCAGGGCTCGGCCCGATCCCGATCGACTACGACGGCGTGCCCAGGATCACCTACTCCGATCCCGAGGTCGCCTCGGTCGGCATCACCACGGCCAAGGCGCGCGAGCGGGGCCTGCAGGTGGTCGAGATGACCTACGACCTCGCGGGCAACCCCAAGAGCCAGATCCTGCAGACGCAGGGCTCGGTCAAGATCATCGCGCAGCAGGACGGCCCGGTGCTCGGAGTGCACATGGTCGGCCGCCGCGTCGGCGAGCTGGTGACCGAGGGGCAGCTCATCTACAACTGGGAGGCCCTGCCCGCCGAAGTGGCGCAGCTCATCCACGCCCACCCCACGCAGTCAGAGGCCGTGGGCGAGGCGATGCTGGCGCTGGCCGGCAAGCCGCTCCACGTGCACAACTAACCACAAAGCCCGCGAAACCCAGGAAACGCGAGAGAAGAATCACACATGCCGGTCTCCGTAACGATGCCCCAGCTCGGCGAGAGCGTCACCGAAGGCACTGTCACCCGTTGGCTGAAGAAGGAAGGCGAGCGCGTCGAGGCCGACGAGCCGCTCCTTGAGGTGTCCACCGACAAGGTGGACACCGAGATCCCCTCGCCCTCAGGCGGCGTGCTGACCAGGATCGTCGTCGCAGAGGACGAGACGGTCGAGGTCGGCGCCGAACTGGCGGTGATCGACGAGTCGGGTTCCGGCGCCGGGGCTGCCGCCCCCGCCGAGGAGCCCGCGCCGCAGGCCGCGCCGGAGCCGGAGCCGCAGGCCCAGGCCCAGCCTCAGGCACAGCCCGCGCCTCCCGCGCCGGAGCCGCAGGCCGCGCCGCCGTCCTCGATCCCGCAGCCGGCCCCGGCCGCCCAGCAGGCGCCTCCCGCGCCGCAGCCGCAGGCGCCCGCTCCGACCGAGCAGGCTCCGCCGCCGCCCACCCCGCTGCCCTCCACCGGCGAGGCCCCGTACGTCACGCCGCTGGTGCGCAAGCTCGCCAGCGAGCACGGGGTCGACCTCGACTCCCTGAACGGCACGGGCGTCGGCGGGCGCATCCGCAAGCAGGACGTCCTTGAGGCCGCCCGCGCCCAGCGCGAGCAGGCCGCCGCCCAGCAGGCCCCGGCGCAGCCCGCGGCTCCGGCCGCGCCCGCCGCCCCGGCGGCGCAGGCTCCGGCCGCCGCTCCCGCCGCGGCCCCCGAGCCGGTGCAGGTCGACACCGCGCTGCGCGGCCGTACCGAGAAGATGTCCCGGCTGCGGCAGACCATCGCCAAGCGCACGGTGGAGTCGCTGCAGACCTCCGCGCAGCTCACGACGGTCGTCGAGGTCGACGTGACGAGGATCGCCCGGCTGCGGGAGCGGGCGAAGGAGGAGTTCCTGCGGCGCGAGGGCGTCAAGCTGTCGTTCCTGCCGTTCTTCGCGCTGGCCACGGTCGAGGCGCTGAAGCAGCACCCGAAGCTGAACGCGGTGATCAACAGCGAGACCAACGAGGTCACCTACCACGACGTCGAGCACCTCGGCATCGCGGTGGACGCCGAGAAGGGGCTCGCCGCGGTGACCGTGCGCAACGCGGGCGACCTCAACATGCCGGGCCTGGCGCGTAAGATCGCCGACCTGGCCGACCGGTTCCGCGCCAACAAGGTCAGCCCGGACGAGCTGGCCGGCGCGACCTTCACGCTCACCAACACCGGCAGCAGGGGCGCGCTGTTCGACACGCCGATCCTGTTCCAGCCGCAGGTGGGCATGCTGGGCACCGGCGCGGTGGTCAAGCGGGCCGTCGTGGTGGACGACCCTGACCTCGGCGAGGTCATCGCGGTCCGTTCGATGGTCTACCTGGCCCTCACCTACGACCACCGGCTGATCGACGGCGCCGACGCCGCGCGCTTCCTCACCACGATCAAGCGCCGCCTGGAAGAGGGCCGTTTCGAAAACCAGCTCGGCCTTCCCTCCTGATCCTTCCCCCTTCGGGGGGCAGGGTCGCGGGCCTGTGGCCGGGTCCGTCCGCTCCGGCGGGCGGGCCCGGCCTTTTTCGTGTGCGTTAGGGGACCTCGTGACCGGCCGCGACGGGCAGGGGGCGGATTCGTAGGGGGCCCATCGGTGCCCGATGTCCTCGCCCGGCCGGTGACAGGGGCGTAGGTTGGCACTGTGACGATCATCTTGACGGGCGCGTCAGGACTGCTCGGCAGCGCCCTGAGGGCGGCGCTGCGCCAGGACGGGCACCGGGTGGTATGTCTGGTACGCCGGACCGCGCAAGGCCCTGACGAGTCGTTCTGGAACCCCCGGGAGGGCCTGATCGACCCCGGCGCGCTGGAGGGCGCGCAGGCGGTGGTCCATCTGGCCGGGGCGGGGATCGGTGACCGGCGCTGGACGCCCGCCTACCGGCGGGAGATCGTCCGCAGCCGGATCGACGGCACCCGGACACTGGTCACCGCGCTCACCGGGCTCACCCGCAAGCCGGAGGCGCTGCTGTCGGGCTCGGGCATCCATTACTACGGCGACACCGGCGACCGCGCCGTGGACGAGTCGGGCCCCGCCGGGGAGGGGTTCCTGCCGACCCTGGTGGCCCGCTGGGAGGCCGAGGCGCTGCGGGCGCGAGAGGAGGCGGGCATCCGGGTGGTGACGCTGCGCACCTCGATGGCGCTCAGCGCCGAGGGCGGCGCGCTGGCCAGGATGTTGCCGATCTTCCGGCTGGGCCTGGGCGCCCCGATGGGCTCGGGCAGGCAGTTCTGGTCCTGGGTAACCAGGGAAGACTGGGTGGACGCCGTCCGATACATCCTACACAAACCCGAAATAACTGGGCCGGTCAATGTGACTTCCCCTGCCCCGGTTAACAATGTAGATTTCACTCGAACCTTGGCCAAGGCGCTGCGCCGACCGGTGATGCCGCTCGGCCCTCCGCCGTTCGCGCTTCGCCTGGCACTGGGGGGCTTCGCCGATGAGGGGATCCTTACCGGCCCCAGGGCGCTCCCCGGAAAGCTGACCGAAAGCGGATATATATTCCGCCACAAGAGTCTCGACCAAGCGTTTTCCGCCATATTTTAAGATATCCATTCATTTGTCCCCCTATTCTGGAGAGCCGTATGAGCAGGGCCGGTCAGTCCCATATCCTCGCCATCGGTGGTGGATCGTTCCGGCAGGTGCGGTGCTACGCGTTCTGGGAGCCGAGCCCCCTGATGAGATACGCCCTCGACCTCACGGGGCAGGACCGGCCCAAGCTCGGCCTGGTGGCCACCGCGGTCGGCGACGACACCGACATCCTGGCCAAGATGTACGGCGCGTTCCAGCGATTCGACGCCGAGGTCAGTCATCTCACCGTGTTCCCGATGCCCAACGTCGAAGACCCGCGCGCCTGGATCCTCGAACAGGACGTCATCTACGTCACCGGCGGCAGCGTCGCCAACCTCGCGGCCCTGTGGCGCACGCACGGGCTGGACGAGGCGTTCGCCGAGGCGTGGCGGGCGGGCATCGTGCTGTCCGGCCAGAGCGCGGGCGCGCTGTGCTGGCATGTCGGCGGCAACACCGACTCCTTCGGCCCGGAGCTTCGCCCGTGGGCCGAAGGGCTCGCTCTGCTCCCCTACTCCTGCGGCGTCCACTACAACTCCGAGCCGCAGCGGCGTCCGGTGCTGCACGAGTCGATCGCCAGCGGCGCGCTGCCCGAGGGCTACGCGGCCGACGAGGGGGTCGCGCTGCACTACGTGGGCACCGAGTTCGTCCAGGCGGTGACCGTCGACCCGGCCGGATACGCCTACCACGTCCAGCCCGACGGCACAGGCGGAGTCAAGGAGCTGCGCATCGAACCCCGCCTCCTCAAGCCCTGACCCCCCTACCACGAAGACGCACCGGTTATCAGCGCCCGAGCCGCGACGCGCAGCGTCGCAGTGGATACGCTGGTGGCGTGAGGGAACGACACAATCGGCACATGCGCCCCACGGCGCACAGTGGCGGCGGACCGGCGGTGGCGATCGTACGGCTGGGGGTCGATGTTCCCTACGAGCAGGCATGGGAGCTGCAGCGGCGGATCCACGCCGGCCGGGTGGGCGGCGCGGCCCCGGACACCTGCCTGATGCTGGAGCACGCGCCGGTCTACACGGCCGGTCGCCGCACCGCCCCGCACGAGCGGCCCGCCGACGGTACGCCCGTCATCGACGTCGACCGGGGCGGCCGGATGACCTGGCACGGGCCAGGCCAGCTGGTCGGCTACCCGATCATCGCGCTGTCCCCGCCGCTCGGTGTGGAGGGCTACATCCGGCTGCTCGAAGACGTGCTGATCCAGGTCTGTGCCGACTTCGGGGTGAGCGCCGGGCGCGTCGCGGGACGCAGCGGCATCTGGACGGGCGGGCCGGGCGACGGGGGTGCGCCCAGGGGGCTGGGCGCGATCGGCATCCGGGTGACCGGCGGTGTCACCATGCACGGGTTCGCGCTCAACTGCGCGACCGACCCGAGCTGGTTCGACCGGATCGTCCCGTGCGGCGTCGCCGGGGCCCAGGTGTCCTCGCTGTCGGCCGAGACCGGGCGCAGGATCGTGGTGGACGAGGTCGTGCCGTACGCCGAGAAGCGGCTGGCCGAAGCGCTCGGCATGGAGCCCTACGACCTTCCCGAGGAAGACGTGTTCCGTCCCTGACGATCCGGTGGCGGTCGTCGGTGGCGGATGCCACCATTGCCGCCATGTCGATCACCGGTTCGTTAGCCGAGGGCTCGTTCGCCGCACGGGCGGGCACGTGGGCCCGGCGCGGGGCGGCCTACGCCATCTCGCTGGCCGTCCATCTGAGCACGCTGGCCTTCTTGGCGCTCGGCGTCCAGACGATCGCCCGTGCCCCGCAGTACACCGTCTCCTGGCTGTTCGGCGGCCTGTTCGTGGCCATCGGCGTACTACTGCGCCCACGGGCCCCGAAACTCGCGTCCGACGCCGAGACGCTCACCCGGGACGCCGCGCCCGCCCTCCACGCGGTGGCCGACCGGGTGGCCGACCGGGCCGGAGTGCCGCGCCCGGCCCTCATCGCGGTGCGCGACCTCGCCGCGCGCACCTCCTACGAGCGGATGGGGCTGCGCCGCCGTCCCGTGCTCACCATCGGGCTGCCGCTGTGGCTGGCCACCTCCCCCGCCCAGCGCGTCGGGCTGCTGGCCGGCGCCTGCGCCCGGGCCAACACCGCCGATGACCTGATCGTCGGCGGCGCGCTGGCCACGCTCGGCCAGTGGCGGCACGCGCTGCTGGCCAGCGACGCGCTCAGCGCCCGCCAGCGGGCCCAGGAGGAGATGCAGCTCACCCTCGGCGTCTACGGCTCCCCGGACACCTCCTATGAGGTCGCGGGGACGTTCGGGCGCATGATCGGCAGGGTGCTCGGCGCCCCCGTCCTGCTGCTGGACCTCGTTCTGCGAGGGCTGGTGCGCCGCGAAACCGTACGGGCGGCCGAACGCGCCGCGCGGCGCGCCGCCGAGATCGCCTCGCCCGGCACGCTCGCCGAGGTGGACGCCGCCCTGGCCGCCCCCGGCGGCCTCGTCGCGCCGCTCCAGGCCGCCGCGCTGCGCGGCGAGAAGGTCCCCGCCATCCGGCGGGCGGTCCTGGCCCGCGCCACCGGGGCCGCTCCCGGAGGGCCCGCGCGCGACCTGCTGAGCGACGGCGAATCGGCCGCCATCGACGAGGAACTGATCGCCCACTACACACGCGCGCTGCGCGGCTTCTCCCTGATCACATGAGGTCCGGCAGGCGCCGGGCACCGGAACGGCACCCCGTCGAGCGCGCGGCGGGCCGGGACTTAAGCTGGATGGCGTGACCGTTGCTCCTGAAGGCCGTAAGCTCCTCCGCCTGGAGGTGCGAAACAGCCAGACCCCGATCGAGCGCAAGCCCCCCTGGATCAAGACCCGGTTGAAGACGGGCCCCGAATACAGCGAGCTGAAGTCGCTGGTACGGCGCGAGGGCCTGCACACGGTCTGTGAAGAGGCGGGCTGCCCCAACATCTACGAGTGCTGGGAAGACCGCGAGGCGACCTTCCTGATCGGCGGCGACCAGTGCACCCGCCGATGCGACTTCTGCCTGATCGACACCGGTAAACCGACCGGCTACGACCGGGACGAGCCGCGCCGGGTCGCCGACTCGGTCAAGCGGATGGGCCTGCGCTACGCCACCGTGACCGGCGTGGCCCGCGACGACCTGCCCGACGGCGCCTCCTGGCTCTACGCCGAGACCGCCAGGCAGATCCACGAGGCCGTGCCGGGCTGCGGCGTCGAGCTCCTCGTCCCCGACTTCAACGGCGACGCCGGCCAGTTGGAAGAGGTGTTCGGCAGCCGTCCCGAGGTCTTCGCGCACAACATCGAGACCGTGCCGCGGATCTTCCGGCGCATCCGCCCGGGGTTCCGCTACGAGCGCTCGCTGGACGTGATCAGGATGGCCCGCGAGGCCGGTCTGGTCACCAAGTCCAACCTCATCCTGGGCATGGGCGAGACCCGCGACGAGATCGTCGAGGCCATGCGCGACCTGCACGAGGCCGGGTGCGACCTGCTCACCATCACCCAGTACCTCCGGCCGACCCCCCGCCACCACCCGGTGGACCGCTGGGTCAAGCCGGAGGAGTTCGTGGAGCTGTCCGGCGAGGCCGAGGGGATCGGGTTCGCGGGCGTGCTGTCCGGGCCGCTGGTGCGCTCCTCCTACCGCGCGGGCAAGCTCTACCAGCAGGCCATCGCGGCGCGTCAGTCCACCGCGGGCTGATCGGCCCGCCTGTCGCCGGCCCCCGCCGCCAGCGAGCGGGGGCCGGGGGTCTCGTTTTCATCTCGGCAGCCCCCCGTTTGTATGCTGCATAACATGGCGAAGAAGCCCTCAGATCCCGCGACCGCAGACCGCCCGGGGCGGATCAAGCAGCTCCGGATGATCGCGCAGATCATCCAGCAGGCAAACCCCAAGGGGATGCCCATCGTCTTCGCGGCCGCGCTGGGCACGTTCGCCTTGTGCGTCGTGATCGGCGTGGTGACCTCCTGGTTCTGGTACATGCTCGTGCTCGGCATCCCGCTGGCGCTGATCGTGGGCCTGGTCGTGTTCGGCCAGCTCGCCCAGCGGGCGCAGTACCGGCTGCTGGACGGCCAGGTCGGCGCGGCGGCGGCGATCCTGCAGAGCATGCGCGGCAAGTGGGACGTCTCCCCGGCCGTCGCGGTCAACCGCGACCAGGACGTGATCCACCGCGTCATCGGCTACCCGGGCATCGTGCTGGTGTCGGAGGGGCCGGGCTCGCGCGTGCAGCGGATGCTGGTGGCGGAGAAGAAGCGCGTCCAGCGGGTGGCCATGGAGGTGCCCGTCTACGACGTCCAGTGCGGCGACGGCGAGGGCCAGATACCCCTGCCCAAGCTGCAGCGTCACCTGATGAAGCTGCCGCGCAACCTGCGCAAGCCCGCGGTGGAGGAGGTCAAGTCCCGGCTGCGGGCGCTGCCGACCAACATCCCGGTGCCCAAGGGACCGATGCCGCGCAACGTGCGGATGCCGCGCGGCGGCGGTGGCCCCCGGCCGAAGGGCCGTTGATGACCGAGGCCGCGGCGGCCGGATACCACGAGGTCGGCGCCGAGACCACCGCGAGGGCCAACCGCGGCTGGTGGGACTCGGCGGCCGACTCCTACCAGGACGAACACGGCGAGTTCCTGCGTGACGTGGGCTTCGTGTGGTGTCCCGAGGGCGTGGACGAGGCCGCGGCGAGGCTGCTCGGCGAGGTGGCCGGGCGGCGGGTGCTGGAGGTCGGCTGCGGCGCGGGGCAGGCCGGGCGGTGGCTGACCGCGCAGGGGGCGCGGGCCACGGGGTTCGACCTGTCGGCGCGTCAGCTGCGGCATTCACGACGGATCGACGAGGCCAGCGGCGTACGGCTGGCGGCCGTGCAGGCCGACGCGCGGCGCATCCCGTTCGCGGACGCCAGTTTCGACCTGGCGTGCTCGGCCTACGGGGCGCTGCCGTTCGTCGCCGACGCCGGGGCGGTGCTCGGCGAGGTGCGCAGGGTGCTGCGGCCGGGCGGGCGGTTCGTGTTCTCGGTCACCCATCCGGTGCGCTGGGCCTTCCCCGACGACCCGGGCAGGCGCGGGCTCACCGCCGACCGCTCCTACTTCGACCGCAGGCCGTACGTCGAGACGGACGAGGACGGCACGCCGACCTACGTCGAGCACCACCGCACGATGGGCGACTGGATCGGCCTGATCGCGGGCGCGGGCCTGCGCCTGACGGGCCTGCTGGAGCCCGAGTGGCCCAGGGGCCACCGGCGCGCGTGGAACGGCTGGAGCCCGCTGCGCGGCGCCCTCATCCCGGGCACCGCGATCTTCACCTGCGAGGCGTGAGCGCGCCCGCGGGTCAGAGGTGCACTACGACGGTGCCCGCCGCACGGTCGTGCAGGCCGCGCCGGTCGCGGTCCCACACCAGCGCGGGCACCGCCAGGCAGAGCAGCAGCGTGCGCACCACGACCGGCACGAACGCCGGCCTGCCGCCGTCGAGCGCGGCCACCCGGATGCCCGTCAGGCGCATGCCGAAGGTCATCCCCATGGTGCCGATCAGCAGCAGGCACGTCACGGCGAAGACGCCGAGCCCGGCCAGCGGGTAGTCGATGGCCGGAAGCCGCAGCAGCCCCTGGGCGATGGCCCAGGTGCAGATCATCCAGTCGATCATGATCGCGCCGATCCGGCGCGGCCAGCTCGCGACCGAGCCGGGGCCCTTCGCGGGCAGCCCGAGCCCGCTCCCCCGGTCCTCGGAGTCATCGCCCCGGATGCCGATCAGCAGCGACTGCGTCCAGCGGGGGCCCTGCCTGGTGGTCATACCTGTTACGGTAGCCGCCCGATGGGCCGGTCCGGCATCTCGCCCGCGGCCTGGTGCGATGTCCGCCCGCTTAACACGTGCGAAACAAGCGAGACATGGGGTGGAAACGGCGCAGCCATACGTTCGGGAATGCAAGCCTGTGCCGTTGGGAGGTTCTCGAGTGTTTAGCTCCGCCGACGACGTCCTGAAGTTCATCCGGGACGAAGGCGTGCAGTTCGTCGACGTCAGGTTCACCGACCTGCCGGGAACGACGCACCACTTCACCTTCCCCGTGGAGAACTTCGGGGCCAGAGTGTTCACCGACGGCCTCATGTTCGACGGGTCGTCCATCCGCGGCTTCCAGGCCATCCACGAGTCGGACATGCTGCTGCTGCCGGACCCGTCCACGGCCGTGATCGACCCGTTCCGCCCGCACAAGACGCTGAACATCAACTTCTTCGTGCACGACCCGCTGACCGGCGAGGCCTACAGCCGGGACCCGCGAAACGTCGCGCGCAAGGCGGAGGAGTACCTCAAGGGCACCGGCATCGCCGACACCGCCTACTTCGGCCCCGAGGCCGAGTTCTACATCTTCGACGACGTCCGGTTCGAGACCAGCCCGAACGCCGGCTTCTACTACATCGACTCCATCGAGGGCGCCTGGAACACCGGCAAGGCGTCCGAGGGCGGCAACCTCGGCTACAAGCCCCGCTACAAGGGCGGCTACTTCCCGGTCCCGCCCATGGACCACTTCACCGACCTGCGCTCGGAGATGGTCAGGAAGCTCATCGAGGTCGGCATCGACGTCGAGATGCAGCACCACGAGGTGGGCACGGCGGGTCAGGCGGAGATCGACTTCAGGTTCGGCCCGCTGCTCAAGACGGCCGACAACATGATGCTGTACAAGTACGTCATCAAGAGCACGGCGCTGGAGCACGGCCACACGGTCACCTTCATGCCCAAGCCGATCTACGGTGACAACGGCTCGGGCATGCACTGCCACCAGTCGCTGTGGAAGGACGGCGAGCCGCTGTTCTACGACGAGGTGGGCTACGCGGGCCTGTCCGACACCGCCCGCTACTACATCGGCGGCCTGCTGCGGCACGCCCCGGCGCTGCTGGCCTTCACCAACCCGACGGTCAACTCCTACCACCGCCTGGTCCCCGGCTACGAGGCCCCGGTCAACCTGGTCTACTCCCAGCGCAACCGCTCGGCCTGCGTCCGCATCCCGATCACGGGCTCCAACCCGAAGGCCAAGCGCATCGAGTTCCGCGTGCCCGACCCGTCGTGCAACCCGTACTTCGCGTTCGCGGCCATGCTGATGGCCGGCATCGACGGCATCCGCAACAAAATCGAGCCGCCGGAGCCGGTGGACAAGGACCTCTACGAGCTGCCGCCCGAGGAGGCCCGCGGCATCGCGCAGGTGCCCGCCTCGCTGCCCGAGGTCCTCGACGCGCTCGCCGCCGACCACGAGTTCCTGCTTGAGGGCGGCGTGTTCACGCCCGACCTGATCGAGACGTGGATCAACTACAAGCGGGCCAACGAGGTGGACCCGATCCGCCTGCGCCCGCACCCGCACGAGTTCGAGCTGTACTACGACGTGTAGCCGGCGCCGCCGACGGCCCCCTGTCCTGCCGGACGTGGGGGCCGCCGGCGTGCCGGGGCGGCGAAACGGGTAGTGGCCTCGTGGGTCGCGCCGCCGGGGAGGGGGACACGATGCCGCGTCGTCATCAGAAGCCGTCGCGCCACGAGTTGAAGGGGTGGCACAAGCCGCCGGACTCCATCGTGATCACCCGGCCGTCGAGGTTCGGCAACCCGTACAAGGTGCGGCCGTACGGCCCGTACACCGCCGAGGAGGCGGCCGGGCTGTACGAGCGCGACCTGCTCGCCGGAGGCGTGGAGAGCGCCCCTGGGCGCCCGCCCACCACCATTGAGGAGCTGCGCCGCCGCGCGGGCGGCCTGGACGTGGTGTGCACCTGCGACCTGGACGCCGCCTGCCACGGCGACGTGATCCTCAAGTACGCCAACACCTGACCTGCCGGAACGGGCCGCGGCGGGGTAAAGCGCCGCCAAATACCCGGACGCGACGGCATACCCGGCGGCCGGATGGGCAGGCGTCGCTTCTCCGAAATGCCCTGTCCGCTACCCCTGTTTCCGGTGATGCCGCAATTCACCCAGACGTCCAGACGCGTCAGACCCGTCCTGCTCGCCACCCGGCGGGCGCAGCCCACAGCCGTCTTCATCATCCGCCTGACGGTCACGGCGGTGGCCGCCTACCTGGTCGCCCTGGCGCTCCCGCTGGCAGAGAAGCCGCTGCTCGCGCCGCTCACCGCGCTGCTCGTCGTGCAGTACACGCTGTACCAGACGATCAGGTCGGCCATCCAGCGGATCTCCAGCGTGGTGGTCGGCGTGCTCATCGCCGTCCTACTGGCCGCGACCGTGGGGTTCACCTGGTGGACCCTCGGGCTGGCCATCGCGACCTCGCTGGTCATCGGCTATACCGCCCGGCTCGGCGACCACATACTGGAGGTGCCGATCAGCGCCATGCTGATCTTCGCGCTGGGCGCGGCCACCACGGCGGGCGCGGCCGACCGGGTGTTCGAGACCCTGGTCGGGGCGGGCATGGGGCTGCTGGCCGGGCTGATCGCCTCCCCGGTCCACATGGAGACCGCCCAGGAGGCCATCGGCGACCTCGGCTGCCGGCTGGGCGAGCTGACCGACCGCCTGGCCGACGGGCTGTGGCCGGGCGAGCGCGGCACGGGCGGAGAGGCCGGGGAGGGCCCCGACTTCCCCGCGCTGCTGCGCGACGCCCGGGAGGTGGGCCGCGACATCCAGCGCACCGACGGCGCGCTCAGCCAGGCCGAGGACAGCCTGCGGCTCAATCCCCGGGCGGGCGGCCTGCACCCGATGGGCACGGCGCTGCGCAGCGGCCTGGAGACGCTGGAGTACTCGGCGGTCAACCTGCGCGGGCTGGCCCGGTCCCTGGCCGACCGCCAGCATCTGGGGGACAGCGGCATCTACGCCATCGAGGCCAGGGACCGGCTCAGCGCGGCGCTGCGCGAGATCTCCGAGTGCATGCGGGCCTTCGGCCTGCTGGTGCGCTCGGAGGTGGTCCGCGACGTACGCGCCTACGACGAGGCGCTGCGCCGTCACCTCGCCGAGGGCAGGAAGATGCGCGACGAGTTCGCCGACGCGCTCGCGCCGTGGATCTCCGCGCGGTCGGCGGAGTGGCGGCTGCACGCCGAAGTACTCGTCCACCTGGACCGCCTGCTGGACCTGTTCGACGCCGAGCACCGCGCCCAGTCGCGCAACCGGCGCAGGCGGCGCATCCGGCACCGGATCGGAGCGGCGGCGAGGTCCGGCGGGCCGGACCGCCGCCCGCGCACCCCGGTACGCCGCCGCCCCCGTCCGGGCTAGCGCGCTATTTGGTGAACCGGCCGCGAAAGCCGGTCAGCCGGCGCAGCGCGTCCCACCAGAACGGCGCGCCGAACAGCAACGCCACCAGCGAGATCAGGAACCCGGGCCAGTGCCCGGGGGTGATCAGCCGCCGCGCCCACGCCTCGGTGTTCCACGACACGGTGGGGCTCCCGCCGTCCGGCGGCATCCGCATGCTGACCAGCGAGTGCTCGAAGACCTGCACCATGGCGGGCGAGCTGAGGGTCTCGGTCACGCACACGTACGGGTCGGCCGACTCGCCGGTGGCGGTGCAGCGCTGTTTCAGCGCGGCCAGCCCCTCCGAGCCGCCGGTCGCGATCGAGGCCACGCCCGCGCGGAACGCGTGGTCGCGCAGCAGCGCCTTGCCGTACTCCAGCCCGTCCACGCTGAACAGCAGCACCACCAGCAGCGACAGCGACACCACCACCCAGCGCACG
Organism: Spongiactinospora rosea; assembly: GCF_003315795.1. Taxonomy (GTDB): domain Bacteria; phylum Actinomycetota; class Actinomycetes; order Streptosporangiales; family Streptosporangiaceae; genus Spongiactinospora; species Spongiactinospora rosea. The sequence goes on along the minus strand of NZ_QMEY01000003.1, from coordinate 353,683 downwards.
TAGCGCCGGTAGAGCATGGTGAGCCGCTGCATCTCGCCGTCGAACCACTCCTCGGTGCCCTTGCGGAAGTGCTCAAGGTCGTTGGCGGCGCTCTTCCACACGCCGCTCAGGTGGCCGTACAGCGGGCTGCCCATCGCGTTCAGGCGTTCCAGCAGGCCGGGCACGCCCTTGGGGTCGGCCGAGACCAGTTCCATCATCGCCAGCGCGAACCGCTGCGGCGGGATGGTGGCGATGCTGGTGCGCCCCCGCTTGGGATGGTCGATCTCGCGCAGCCGCTCGTACAGGTGGCCGGTGAGGTCGGCGGGCCCGTCGCGCCCGGCCGCGTCGGGCTGCGGCACCGCGCTGACCACGGCGGGCGCGGGTTCGGGCGTGTGCCGGGGACGGGGGTCCTCGGCGAAAGGCAGGCGGAAGAACACGTCGCGGATCCGCTTGGGGATCCAGGACTTGCCGCCGGGGGCCCCGTCCATCGTGTCGCGCAGGTACGCCCAGAGGAACTTGCTGCGGATCGAGAGCAGCCGGACGACGCCCTCGTTGAGTCCGCTGACCAGCAAGGAGAGTAACAAGAAGGCGACGGCCAAGCCGATCGCCAAGTCCAGGTAAATGGATATCAATGTGGATCACCCGGACCCGTTGATACACGCAGCCGCCACCGCCCGCAACGGCTTCGGCGACATTCGCCGCGACAAGGTGAGGTCAGGCGCCGTCGCCGTAGAAGACGCGTTCGACGACCCGGCGGGCGCGGCGGGTGGCCCTGCGGTAGTCGTCCAGCATGTCCTCTGAGGCGTCGGGCGGGTACCCGAGCGCGCGGGAGATCAGCACGCGTTCGCGCAGCCCGGCCGGGATCGAGTCGGCCGCCCTGCCCTTGACCAGCATGATCGCGTCACGGACGCGGGAGGCGAAGCGCCAGGCGTGGGTCAGCGTCTCGGCGTCGCCCGGGGCGAGCAGCCCGGCGTCCACGGCGGCGCGCAGCGCGTCGAGCGTGCGGGTGGTGCGCAGGCCCGGCACCTTGTGGGCGTGGCCGAGCTGGATGAGCTGGGCGACCCACTCCACGTCGGCGAGACCGCCGGGGCCGAGCTTGGTGTGCAGGGCGGGGTCGGCGCCGCGCGGCAGGCGTTCGGCCTCCATGCGGGCCTTGAGGCGCCTGATCTCGCGCAGCGCCGCCGCCGGGACGCCGCCGCGCGGGTAGCGCAGCGGATCGACCAGCGCGGTGAACCGCTCCCCCAGGCCCTCGTCGCCCGCCGAGAACCTGGCCCGCAGCAGCGCCTGCGCCTCCCAGGGGGCCGACCAGCGCGCGTAGTAGGCCGCATAGGAGGCGAGGCTGCGCACCAGCGGCCCCTGGCGGCCCTCCGGCCGCAGGTCGGGGTCGATGTGCAGCGGCGGGTCGGGGGCCGGTGCGGCGAGCAGCCGCCGGAGTTCGTTCGCCACCGCGAAGGCCGCGTCGGTCGCGTCCTTCTCCGCCGCCCCGGGCAGCGGCTCGTGGACGAACATGACGTCGGCGTCGCTGGCGTAGGACGACTCGAACCCGCCGAGCCGGCCCATCGCGATCACCGCGAACCTGGTGGGCAGCCCCCCGCCCAGGTCGGCGGCCACTTTGCCGACGGCGGCGGACAGGGCCGCCGCGATGGTGACGTCGTTCAGCTCGGACAGTGCCATGCCCACCTGCTCGATGTCCCGGACCCCCACGAGGTCCGCCACGGCCGTGCGGAACAGTTCTTTGCGGCGCAGCGCGCGCGCCGCGATGACGGCGCTCTCGGCGTCGTCGTGCCGGGCCACCGCCGCGGCGGCCTCGGCGGCCAGCGCCCCGGCCGGGCGCGGCGACAGCTCGGCGTCTGCGCCGAGCATGGCGACCGCGTCCGGGGCGTGCAGCAGCAGGCCGGTGACGTAGCGGCTGGTGCCCAGCAGCCTGGCCATCCGCGCGGCCACGGCGGTCTCGTCGCGCAGCAGCCGCAGGTACCAGGGGGTGGTGCCGAGCTTGTCGCTGACCTGGCGGAAGCCGAGCAGCCCGGCGTCGGGGTCGGGCGCGTCGGCGAACCAGCCGAGCATCACCGGCAGCAGGGTGCGCTGGATCGCCGCCCGCCGGGACACGCCGTCGGTGAGGGCGGCGATGTGGCGCAGCGCGCCCTGCGGGTCGGCGTACCCGAGCGCCTCCAGCCGGGCCTTGGCCGCCGCGGCGGACAGCCGGGCCTCCTCGCCCGGCAGTCGCGCCACCGCCTGCAGCAGCGGCCGGTAGAACAGCTTCTCGTGCAGCCGCCTGGCCTCCATGGCGTGCCGCTTCCAGCGGGCGGTGAACTCCCCCACCGGGTCGGTGGTCATGCCCAGGGCCCGGCCGATCCGCCGCAGCGCGGCGGGGTCTTCGGGCACGACGTGGGTGCGGCGCAGCCGGTGGAGCTGGAGCAGGTGCTCGACCTGCCGCAGGAACGCGTACGCCTCGGCGAGCGCCCTGGCGTCGTCCCTGCCGACGTAGCCGCCGCGGGACAGGGCGGTGAGCGCGGTCAGGGTGGCCCGGCGGCGCAGCAGCGGGTCGTGCCGCCCGTGGACGAGCTGGAGGAGCTGGACCGCGAACTCGATGTCGCGCAGCCCGCCGGGGCCGAGCTTGAGCTGGCGGCCCTGCTCGTCGGCCCGGATGTGCGCCTCGACCCTGCGGCGCATGGCCTGTACGTCCTCGACGAAGCCGGGCCTGGCGGCGGCCTGCCAGACCAGCTCGCCGACCGCGACGGTGTACTCGGCGCCCAGCGCGGGGTCCCCGGCGACGGCCCGCGCCTTGAGCAGGGCCTGGAACTCCCAGGTCTTGGCCCAGCGCCGGTAGTAGGCGAGGTGGCTGGCCAGGGTGCGGACCAGCGGCCCGGCCCGGCCCTCGGGGCGCAGCCCGGCGTCCACCTCCCACAGCGCGCCCTCGGGGGTGCTCACGCCGCAGGCGCGCATCGTGCCCTGGGCGAGCCGGGTGGCGACGCGCAGCGCCTCGTCCTCGGGCACGCCGTCGCGCGGCTCGGCGACGAAGACGACGTCCACGTCGCTGATGTAGTTGAGCTCGCGGGCGCCGCACTTGCCCATGCCGATCACGGCCAGCCGTACCTGATCGGCCGCCTCGCCCGCACCGGCCCTGGCGATGGCGAGCGCCGCCTCCAGGGCGGCCCCTGCCAGGTCGGACAGCTCGGCGGTGACCTCGGTCAGCGGAACCAGGCCGGTGATGTCCCTGGCGGCCAGGCAGAGCAGCCTGCGCCGGTAGGCGACGCGCAGCGCGGACAGCGTCTCGGTGTCGTCGGCCGCGGCGCGGGGCTCGGCGGCCCGGGGGTCGGCGCCGACCGCGCGCAGCAGGTCATCACGCGGCTCGTCCTTGGCCTGCGGGTGTACGGCGGACGGGCCGCTGAGCGCCTTCCAGTGGCCGGGATGGCGCACCACGTGCTCCGCGAGGGCCGCGCTGACGCCGAACACCCCGAGCAACCGCCCGCGCAGCCCCGGGTCGTTCCGCAGCGCGGCGAGAACGCCGGGGTCGCGCTCGGCCAGCCGGGTGAGCGAGGTCAGCGCGAGGTCGGGGTCGGCCACCGCGACCAGGTCGCCGAGCAGGCCGGCGTCGTCGGCGGCGTGCGGCCCCAGTTCGGCGAGCAGCCGCCCGGCCCGCGCCGCGTCGGCGAAGCCCAGCCGCGCCAGCCTCCCCGCGGTCGTCTCGATGCGGGGCACCGTCATCACCGTCCCTCTGTCAGCGCACGGATCGGCCCGCCCGTCTCCGGGGCCGGGGGGCGCGGCGTCGTCGGGGCGTCGTCGCACAGCGTAAACCTTAGGGGCGCGCGGCGTCCTCAGCGGTTCCGGTGCGCGATCACGCCATCATCGGCGGGACGCCTGCACTTCCCGAACACCTGACCGGCTCAGGCACAGTCCGGCGAACGCGTGGCCCACCGGCCGCCAGGTCCGGGTCAGGCGGTCCTGCTCCCGCCGTACCTCGGCGTCGAGTTCGCCGGGCGAGTGGCCCGCGGCCGTCAGGGCGCCCGCGGTGGCGCTCGTCCAGCGGGCGAAGATCTCGTGGTCGGCCTCAAGGTGGAACTGCGCGGCCCACGCCGCCTCGCCCAGCCGGTACGCCTGGTGCGGGTAGCGCTCGCCGGTCAGCAGCGGCACGGCTCCGGGGGGCGGTACGGTCGTGGCGTCCTGGTGGTACTGCACCGCGACGGCCGGTCCGAGCCCGCCGAACAGCGGGTCGCCGGCCGCCTGCGGCAGCGGGGTGAGCGCGGTGAGGCCGACCTCCAGGCCGGCCGCGCCGCGCTCGACGGTCCCGCCGCAGGCGATGGTCATGAGCTGGGCCCCCAGGCAGATGCCCAGCGTGGGCACGCCGTCCGCGACGCAGCGCGCGATCAGGCCGCGGGTCGCGGGCAGCCAGGGGCAGACCTCGTCCTCCCAGGCGGACGCGGAGCCGCCGAGGACGATCAGGCCGCCATCAGCCCGCGCCGGCACTGGTTCGCCGAGGTAGGGCTGGACGACCGTGTGGTCCGCCCCCGCCTCGGTCAGCCAGCCGGCCAGCGGCCCGGCGGGGGCCTCCGCCTGATGCTCGACAATGGTTATCGCCATATCTCCCATTATTAGGGAAATCGGGACTTATTGGGGATCTTGGGCGGTTCGGGGGAGGATCCACACCGCCTTGGCCACCGCCACCAGCGTGCCGTCGGCCTCGTAGATCGCGCTGCTCGCGGTGAGCTTGCGGCCGTCCCTGCCCTCCGCGCCCGGCAGCGGGGCGCCGACCACCGAGTACGCGCCGCCCGGGTAGACCCGCCGGTGCACCTGCGCGGTCAGCCGCCCGAGCAGCGGCCGCTCCCCCTCGCGCATGCTCGCCCACCCGCTCACGCAGTCGAGCGCCGCCCACACCACCGGCACCGGCACCACGCCGTCCTCGCCGGTGACGCTCATCGGCACCCGCCAGCCCGCGGCGTGCAGGCCCGCCGTACCGGGCACCGGGCCGGGGAAGATCCGCAGGCCGTCGCCCGGCTCGCGCATCCCGCACACGAAGCACTCGGGGAACGGGTGCCCGTCCAGCCCGGCGAAGCCCTCCTCGGCCCTGGCCGCCTCGTTGAACGGCACGAACCCCGGCTCGCCGAGCGGTTCGGCGACCGGGATGGCCTCCACCAGGCCCGCGCCGTCCCGGCACAGGGTGACGGCGTTGCCGTGGTGGACCAGGTTCAACTCGGTGTCCAGCGGCGTGGGCGCGTGCAGGGTCACCTCGACCGGGGCCTCCCTCGCCGCCTCGCCCAGCGCCTCCGCCACCACCGCGGCGATCCAACCGCCGTTCGCGGCCGTCTCCGGCCCCCGGTAACGGGCCGGTACCGAGACCACCGTCCGCAGTTCGGCCGGAGCCGTCATGTGCTGCCCTCCAGGTAAAGGTGAATACTTGTTCAGGTAATGAATCATTGACCTTACCGAACGCCCGTGGCGCGGGCCCAAGCGGCTCGCCCCCTGACCTCCGGGCGGCCTTCAGCGGCCGGACCGCAGGTGGGTGCGCCGCCCCTCCGGGTCGAAGATGCCGATCAGCTCCACCGGCCCGTCGTGCGCCCCGAACCCGTGCGGGATCATGGTGGAGAACTCCGCCGCCTGCCCCGCCTCGACCAGGATCCGCCGCTCGCCGAGCATCAGAACCAGGACACCGGACAGGATGATGATCCAGTCCTTGCCGGGATGGACCTTCAGCTCCGCGACGCTCGCCGGCGGGGGCTTGGTGACCCGCATTTTGGCCACGGTGATGGCCGGGTCGCGGCTGAGGCTCCAGGTGGTGACCCCGCGCTTGGCGTCGTGGCGCGGCCTGATCACCACGTCGTCGTCGGAGGCGGACTCCACGAGCTGGTCCAGCGTGGTGCCGAGGGCGCGGGCGATCACGGTGAGCTGGTCCAGGCTGATCCGCCGGTGGCCCGTCTCGATCCGGCTCAGCGTGGACGGGCTCAGGTAGCAGCGGGCCGCCAGGTCGTCCAGTGACCAGCCCAGCACCAGCCGCAGCCCTCTGATCCGCTTGCGCACCAGGCCGTCCAGGTCCTCGCCCTCTTGCCTCATACGCAAGAGCCTATGCCACTAGCGCAAGACGGACGTAGGGTCACGAACATGACGGACCACTCCCATGACCACCACAACCGGCACGCCCCTCCCTCCTTCGGCCCGGAGAACGGCGACACGGCCCTGCTGCTCGACCTCGACGCGGAGGTCTTCCATGAGCACCTGACCGAACTGACCGCCTGGCTCGCCGAGATCGCGGGCGGCGTGCGCCGCATCCTCGACGTCGGCAGCGGTACCGGCACCGGCTCCTTCGCCCTGCTGCGACGCTTCGCGGACGCCGAGATCATCGCCCTGGACATGGAACCCCACCTGCTGACCCACCTGCGCGACAAGGCCCGCGACCTCGGCTGGGAGGACCGGGTGCGCACGGTCGCGGCCGACCTGGACAAGGCGTGGCCCGCCGTCGGCGAGGTGGACCTCGTCTGGGCGTCGGCGTCCCTGCACCACCTGGCCGACCCGGCCCACGCGCTGCGCCAGGCGTTCACCGCCCTGCGCCCCGGCGGCCTCCTGGCCGCCGTCGAACGCGACGGCCCCCCACGCCTGCTCCCCGACGACCTCGGCATCGGCCGCCCCGGCCTGGAGAACCGCTGCCGCGCCGAGCTCGACCGCCGGCACGCCGCGACGATGCCCCACCGCGGCGCCGACTGGGCCCCGCACCTCACGGCCGCCGGTTTCACCGTCGAGGCGTACCGCAAGTTCGAGATCGAACTACGCCCCCCGCTCCCCGAGGCCGCCGGACGCTACGCCCAACTCTCCCTGCGCCGCCTCCGAAACGGCCTGACCACCCTTGAGGCCCCCCTCGACCCCGACGACCTGTCCGTCCTGGACCGGCTCATCGACAGCGACGGCCCCCACAACGTCCTCCACCGCCACGACCTCACCCTGCGCTCACAACGAGACGTCTGGCTCGCCAGAAAACCCGCGTCCGCCCCGGCCGCGGATCAGAGCACCGGCAGGTAGCGGCCGAGTTCGTATTCGGTGACCTGGCGGCGGTATTCCTGCCACTCGGTGCGCTTGTTGCGCAGGAAGTAGTCGAAGACGTGCTCGCCCAGGGTCTCGGCGACCAACTCGCTGCGTTCCATGGCGACGATGGCCTCGTCGAGGGACTGGGGCAGGGGGGCGATGCCGAGGGCGCGGCGTTCGGCGGTGGTGAGGGCCCAGACGTCGTCTTCGGCGCCCGGGGGCATCTCGTAGCCCTCCTCGATGCCCTTCAGGCCGGCGGCCAGGATGACGGCGAACGCCAGGTAGGGGTTGCAGGCCGAGTCCAGGGAGCGGAACTCGATGCGGGTGGAGCCGCTCTTGTGCGGCTTGTACATCGGGACGCGCACGAGGGCGGAGCGGTTGTTGTGGCCCCAGCTGATGTAGGAGGGGGCCTCGCCGCCCTGGCCGGCGATGGCCTCGGAGCTGCCCCACAGGCGCTTGTAGGAGTTGACCCACTGGTTGCAGACCGCGGTGATCTCGGCGGCGTGCCGGAGCAGGCCGCCGATGAACGAGCGGCCGATCTTGCTGAGCTGGTATTCGGCACCGGGCTCGTAGAAGGCGTTGCGGTCGCCTTCGAAGAGCGACATGTGGGTGTGCATGCCCGAGCCCGGGTGCTCGGTGAACGGCTTGGGCATGAAGCTCGCCCAGACCCCCTGCTCCAGGGCGACCTCCTTCATGACCAGCCGGAACGTCATGATGTTGTCGGCCGTCGTGAGCGCGTCGGCGTAGCGCAGGTCGATCTCCTGCTGGCCGGGGCCGCCCTCGTGGTGACTGAACTCCACGGAGATGCCCATCGACTCCAGCATCATGATCGCGTTGCGCCGGAAGTCGTGCCCGGAGCTGTGCGGGGTGTGGTCGAAGTAGCCGCCGTCGTCCATCGGCTGGGGGCGTACGCCGGGCTCCGGCCTGCCGCGCAGCAGGAAGAACTCCACCTCGGGGTGGGTGTAGAAGCTGAAGCCCATGTCGGACGCCTTGGCCAGGGCGCGCTTGAGCACCCAGCGCGGGTCGGCGTGGGAAGGCGAGCCGTCCGGCATCAGGATGTCGCAGAAGATGCGGGCCGCACCCGGGCTCTCGCTGCGCCACGGCAGTATCTGGAAGGTCGAGGGATCGGGCTTGGCCAGCATGTCGGACTCGTACACGCGGGCGAAGCCCTCGATGGCCGAGCCGTCGAAGCCGATGCCCTCCGCGAAGGCGCCCTCCAGCTCGGCCGGGGCGATGGCCACGGACTTGAGGAACCCCAGCACGTCGCTGAACCACAGCCGGATGAACCGGATGTCGCGCTCTTCCAGGGTGCGAAGAACGAACTCCTGCTGGCGGTCCAAGGCATCTCCTATCACCGCGGTGCCCGAAAACCCGCTCCGGTCGCTTTCCAGTCTGCCCGCTTCGTGTTTCACACACGTTACGACCAGCGCTTGTACGGCCGGACGCCCGATGTGCACCAGGTTAGCGGCAAGGATGCCGCTCCAGCCGAATCCGTCGTTTCCACCTGGGTGCCCGGCAGCGCCCGGGATAGGCGGACCGAAACCCCGGCCGTGGCAACCGGTCGTTGATCCGTTGGAGATCGGCCCCGCCTAGCGTGCCGTGACATGCCCGCCCGCCACAGGTCCCGGCAGGTGGGCAGGACGGATGCCGGTGGAAAGCCGCCCTATCGGTGGCGGCACACCGGCCCTACGCTTACGGCTGAAATGTTGATTTTTCAGGTTCTCGGTCCTTTTCGGGCATCCCATCGTGACTCGGTGCTGGACCTCGGCGGGAGGCGTCAGCGGGCGGTACTCGCCCGGCTCGTCGTCGCCGGGGGCCGCGCCGTACCCGTCGGCACCCTGATCGGCGAGCTGTGGCCGGGCGAGCCCCCGGCGCAGGCGCTCGCGACGATCCAGGGGTACGTGTCGCGGCTGCGCCGCGCGCTGGAGCCGGGCCGCGCCCCGCGCGGGGAGGCGGGCGTACTGGTGTCCGCGCCGCCGGGGTACGCGCTGCGGGCCGAACCGGGGCAGGTGGACTCGTGGCGGTTCGAGGCCCTGGTGAAGTCCCCGGCGCAGGCGAGCCCCGCGGCCGAGTGGGAGCTGATGGAGACGGCGCTCGGGCTGTGGCGCGGCCCGGCGCTGGCCGAGTTCGCCGACCTGCCGTGGGCCGCCGCGGAGGCGGCCAGGCTGGAGGAGCTGCGCCTGGTCGCGGCCGAACGGCGGGCCGCCGCCGGGGTCGCACTCGGCCGCTCCGCGCCGCTGGTCGCCGACCTTGAGGCGCACGCCACCGCCCACCCGATGCGCGAGGAGGCGTGGCGGCTGCTGGCCCTGGCCCTGTACCGGGCGGGCCGCCAGGGGGACGCGCTGGCGGCCGTACGCCGGGCGCGCGGCCTGTGGCGCGAGGAGCTGGGCCTGGACCTGCCCGCCGCGCTGCGCCGCCTGGAATCCGACATGCTCGCCCAGGCCCCCCACCTCGACCCGGCGTCCGCGCCCGGCAACGAGCCGGCCGTCAAGGGCGAGGAGCTGCGGGTCGTGGTCGCCGACGACCAGGCGCTGGTGCGTACGGGGCTGCGCGTGGTCCTGGAGAACGAACCCGGGCTCGCCTTCGCGGGCGAGGCCGAGGACGGCGAGCAGGCCATCGGCGTGGTCCGCGCGGTCCGTCCCGATCTGGTGCTGCTGGACATCCAGATGCCCCGCCTGGACGGCCTGACCGCCGCCAGGCGCATCCTGGCCGAGCCCGCCCCGCCGAAGGTGGTCATGATGACCACCTTCGGCACCGACGAGAACCTGTACGCCGCGCTGCGCGCCGGGGTCAGCGGCTTCGTACTGAAGACCTCCCCGCCCGAACAGCTCGTCGCGGCCCTGCGCGCCGCCGCCGCCGGAGACGCGCTGATCGACCCCGCGGTCACCACGCGGCTGATCGCGGCCTTCGCCGGCCGCTTCGACCCCAAGGCGCCACCGGAGCTGGCCGGGCTGTCCGACCGGCACCTGGACATGGTCAAACTGGTCGCCCGCGGGCTGACCGACCGGCAGATCGCGGCGACGCTGAGCCTGCCCGAGCCGGAGGTGAGCGGCGCGGTCGCCGGCCTGCTGGACCGGCTCGGCCTGTTCGACCGGGCCCAGATCGTGGTCCTGGCGTACGAGTCCGGGCTGGCCGGCCGCACGGGCAGTGTGCCATGAGCGCGATCCGCCGGGGCGGAAGCGCCCTGGTCGCCTCGGCGGCGGCCGGTGGGGTGGGCCTGACCGTCGCCGCGCTGATCGTCGCCGCACCGCTGCCGCCGGGCTGGCGGCTCGACCCGCCGCTGGTCCCCGACCACGCGGCCGGGCTGATGTTCCCGCTGGTGGGGGCCTACCTGGTGGCACGCCGCCCGCGCCTGGTGATCGGCTGGCTGATGCTGGTCGGCGGACTGCTCTGCGCGGTGAACGTGTTCTCCTCGGCGCAGGTGTCGGCGCATGCGTCCGCGGGCGACATGGACACCGCCGGTTGGTTCCGGATCATCGGGACGATGGCGTGGGCCCTCGGCGGCTCCACGCTGGCCGTGCTACTGCCGCTCTACTCCCCCGACGGCCGGCTGCCCTCGCGCCGCTGGCGGCCGGTACTGGTGTTCACCGTGGCGGTCACGCTGATCGAGGCCGCCCGCGCCGCCGTACGGCCCACGCCGTCCGCCATGGGCTACCCGTTCCCGCGGATCATCCCGAACCCGATCGCGCTGGAGGCCCTGGCCCCCTACAACCACGCGGTGCAGACCTTCACCAAGGCCGGTACGACGGCCGCCGTCGTCTGTGCGCTGCTCGCCCTCGGGCTGCGCTTCGCCCGCGGCGACGCGACGATCCGGCGGCAGATCGCCTGGCCGCTGGCGACGTTCGCGGGCTATGTGGCGTTCCTGATCGCCGGTGAGGGCTTCTGGCTGGCCGGTTCGCTGTGGACCGGCCTGGTGCCGGTGGCCATGGCGTTCTCGGTGCTGCGCTACCGGCTGTACGGCATCGAGACGGTGGTCAGCCGCGCGGTGGTGGCCACCGGCCTGGTGGTGGTCGTGAGCGCGGTCTACTTCGGAGTGGCGGCCCTGGCCGGGATGTTCGTCACCGGCTATGACGCGGTGGCGGGGCCGGTCGCCGCGCTGGTCACCGGCGCGCTGTTCCGGCCGGTGCTGACCCGGCTGCGCCGGCTGATGGACCTGCTGCTGTACGGCAGGCACGGCGACCCCCGCGAGCTGGCCAGACGCCTGGTGAGCGAGATCGGCGCGAGCGATCCGCGCGGCGCGCTGGCCGCGGTGACCACCTCGGTACGCGAGGCGCTGGGCGTGACCGGGGTGACGGTGGACCTGGGCGGGGCCGGCACGGCCGAGGCGGGCGAGACCGGCCCGGCGCCCCGGCAGGTGCCGCTGGTCTGGCACGGGGAGCCGGTGGGACGCATGCTGCTCGGCCCGCCAGGGCCGCGCCGGTTCGCCGCCGCCTACAACGAACGGCTGATCGCCGCGGTCACGCCGTACGTCGCGGACGTGGCGCACGCCGTGATCATGGCCGCGGATCTGGAGCGCTCCAGAGAGCGCATCCTGACCGCCCGCGAGGAGGAACGCCGCAGGCTGCGCCGCGACCTGCACGACGGCCTCGGCCAGGCACTGGCCGGGATGTCGATGTCGATCACGCTGGCCAGGGCGTCGCTGCGCGGATCGCCGGAGTCGGCAGACCGGCTGCTCGGCGAGCTGCGCACCGGCATGGACACGGTCAGCCAGGAGATCCGCGAACTGGTGTACGGCCTGCGCCCGCCGTCCCTGGACGACCTCGGGCTGACCGGCGCGGTGCGCGCGCTGGCCGCCGAGACCGGCCTCGCCGCCACCGTCACCGCCGAGGACCTGCCCACCGGCCTGCCGGCGGCGGTCGAGGTGGCGGCGTACCGGATCGTGCAGGAGGCGCTGACCAACGTGCGCAAGCACGCCGGGACGAGCACCGCCGCGGTCACGCTGCGGCACTGCGAACGGCGCGGGGCGCTGGTCGTCACCGTCGGCGACGACGGCGGCGGCCTGCGCGCGGGCCTGCGGCCAGGGGTCGGCTTCTCCTCGATGCGGGAACGCGCCGCCGAACTGGGCGGGACATGCTCGATCACCTCCCCGCCCGGGGGCGGGACGCTCGTCTCGGCGGTGCTCCCCCTGCCCGGCGGGGAGACCGCGATGGAGGGCCCGCACCGGCGAGGAGATCGCCGGTAATAGGCTGGGCGACGTGGTACACCTGCGCATCGCCCTGGCCCAGACCAACCCCACCGTCGGCGACCTGACCGGCAACGCCGCCAAGCTGGTGGAGTGGACCCGCCGCGCCGCCGACCGGGGCGCGCATCTGGTGGTGTTCCCCGAGATGTTCCTGACCGGCTATCCGGTGGAGGACCTCGTGCTGCGCACGTCCTTCGTGGAGGCGTCCATCGCCGCCCTGGAGGAGCTGGCGGTACGGCTGGCCGAAGAGGGGCTGGGCGAGATCGCCGTGGTGGCGGGGTACGTCGGCCGGGCCGGTCTCGCGCCGCGCGTGGGACAGCCCAAGGGCGCCCCGCTCGACGCCGCCGCGCTGCTGCACCGCGGGGCCGTCGTGGCCCGCACGGCCAAGCACCACCTGCCCAACTACGGCGTGTTCGACGAGTACCGCTACTTCGTCAGGGGCGACCGGCTGCCGATCTTCCGGCTGAACGGCGCCGACGTGGCCATCGCGGTCTGCGAGGACCTCTGGCAGGAGGGCGGGCCGGTCTCGGTGGTCGCGCAGGCGGGCGCGGGACTGCTGGTGGTGCCCAACGCCTCGCCGTACGAGAAGGACAAGGGCGACGTCCGCCTGGATCTGGTCGCCCGCCGGGCGCGCGAGGCCGGATGCGCGCTCGCGTACGTCAACCAGGTGGGCGGGCAGGACGAGCTGATCTTCGACGGCGACTCGGTCGTCGTCGGGCCGGACGGCGCGCCGGTCGCCAGGGCCGCGCGGTTCGTGGAGGAGCTGCTGGTCGCCGACGTGGAGGTGCCCGCCGCCGGCCAGGACGCGCCGCAGGGGCCGTCCGCCTTCGACGCCCACGACGGCACCACGATCACGGTCGAGCGGGCCACGCTGGGCGAGGTACGGCCCCGCGAGGCGCCGCCCGCCCCGCCGCGGCTGGCCGACCGGCTCGACGAGCCGGCCGAGGTCTACTCGGCGCTGGTGCTGGGCGTGCGCGACTACGTGGCCAAGAACGGCTTCCGCTCGGTGATCCTGGGCCTTTCCGGCGGCATCGACTCGGCGCTGACCGCCACCATCGCCGCCGACGCGATCGGCCCGGAGCGCGTGCACGTGGTCCTGATGCCCTCCCGCCACTCCTCAGAGCACTCCGTGTCCGACGCGCGCGACCTGGTGGAACGGCAGGGCCTGCAGGACCGGCTGGTGCCGATCGAGGGCATCGTCAACGCCTTCGAGAAGGAGATCCAGCTCAGCGGCCTGTCGGCGGAGAACCTCCAGGCGCGGGTGCGCGGCATGCTGCTGATGAGCCTGTCCAACGAGCACGGCCACCTGGTGCTGACCACGGGCAACAAGAGCGAGCTGGCCACCGGCTACTCCACCCTGTACGGCGACTCGGCGGGCGGCTACGCGCCGATCAAGGACGTGCCCAAGACGACGGTCTGGCGGCTGTCCAGGTGGCGCAACGAGCAGCGCGGCGCGGGCGATTTCCTCCACGACTTCGGCGGCCCGCCGATCCCGCCCAACTCGATCGAGAAGGAGCCCAGCGCCGAGCTGCGGCCCGGCCAGCGCGACATCGACTCGCTGCCCGCCTACGACCTGCTGGACCGGCTGCTGGACGACTACGTCGAGCGCGACATGGGCGCGGCGGAGCTGATCGCCGCCGGGCACGACGCCGAGCTGGTCGCCCGGGTGATCCGCCTGGTCGACGTGGCCGAGTACAAGCGCAGGCAGTATCCCCCGGGGCCGAAGATCACCCCGAAGAACTTCGGCCGGGACCGCAGGCTGCCGATCACCAACCGCTGGCGCGAGACGACGGCGTAGCCGCCGCGCGGCTCAGGCCGCGCGCATGCCGGTCAGCAGCTCGTCCGTAATGAGTGCGGGCAGGTCGCCGGGCACTCCGTCCTCGTGCGGCCACTTCATGTACCACATCATCGTGCCGACGACGGAGGCCATCGCGATGTCCACGTTGAGGTCGTGCCGCAGCTCGCCGGTCGCCACGCCCCGGGTGAGCAGCGCCCGCAGGACCTTGCGGCGCGGCGCGATGGTGACCTCGTGCACCCGCTGGACCAGCCGGGGGTGCCGCTCGGACTCGCTCATCGCGATGCCCATCACGCACCGGGCCCGCGGGTCCTGCACCTCGCGATGGATCGCGCCGAGGTAGACCAGCAGGTCATCGCGGACCGAGGTGCCCGGCAGCGGCGGCAGCGGCGCCTTGAGCGTCGCCATCGCGTCGACCACCAGGTCCTCCTTGTTGGACCAGCGGCGGTAGATCGTGGTCTTGCCCACGCCCGCGCGCGCCGCGACGGCCTCGATGGTCAGCTCCGACACCGTGATGCCCTCGCCCATCAGGTCGATGACCGCGTCGACGATGGCCTTCTCCGCCTTCGCGGAACGGGGGCGGCCCGCCGCGCGGGCCGCCCCTTCGGCCGTTCCATAGGTCGTCATTTGACCCTCACACTACAGCCGGTTCCTTCTCATGTTCCTGCGGTAGCGCCGGCTCCGCGGCCTTGGCCTTGCCCGGCAGCCAGCGGAAGACCATCGCCGCGCCCAGCAGCGCGATCACCGCGGACGCCGCGGCGGTGACGTGCATGCCGCTCACGAAGGCGGCCTTGGCGGGTGCGACGAGGGCCTGACCGGCCTCGCCGAGGCTCTGCGCGACCGCCATGGTGGCGGGCAGCGACTCTCCCGCCGCGTGACGTACGCCCTCGGGCAGGATGGTCAGGGAGGGCGCGATGCCGTCCCGGTAGACCGCCGACAGCAGCGATCCGAGGATGGCCACGCCGAGCGCTCCGGCGACCTGGCGGACGGTGTTGCTCATCGCGGACCCGACGCCCGCCTTCTCCCTGGGCAGCGCGTTCATGATCGCGGTGGTCGCGGGCGGCATGATGTTGGCCATCGCCGCGCCCTGGATGAAGAACAGCACGACCATCACCGGGATCGGCGTGTGTTCGTCCATCAGCGCGTACGCGCCGATCATCAGGGCGACGACCACCATGCTCACCCCGGCCGACGCCTTGCCGCCGAAGCGGATCGCCACCCGCTGGCTCAGCGGGGCGAAGATGAGCTGCGCCGCGGCGAACGGGATCATCAGCACGCCCGACTCCAGGGCGCTGAAGCCCAGCACCGTCTGGAGGTAGAAGGCCAGGAAGAACATCGTGCCCATCATGGCGAAGAACACGATGCCGACCATGCCGATGGCGATGGAGAACCGCACGTCGCGGAAGTAGGTGACGTCGAAGGCCGGGTGGTCGATGCGACGTTCGTACCAGGCGAAGACCGCCAGTACGACGAGGCCGCCCAGCAGCGGGACGAGCACCTGCGGGCTGGCGATGGTGGCCAGCTCGCCGCCCCTGATGATGCCGTACGTCACGGCGACCAGCCCGATGATGGACAGCACCACGCCGACCGGGTCGAGCCTGGACGGCTTGGGGTCACGCGACTCGGGCACCACCAGCGCGATCAGCACCACGCTGATCGCCACCACGGGCACGTTGATCAGGAAGACCGAGCCCCACCAGAAGTGCTCGATCAGCAGGCCGCCGGTGATCGGCCCGACCGCGACGGCCAGGCCGACGCCCGCCGCCCAGACCCCGATCGCCCGGCCGCGCTCCTTCGGCGGGAAGACGTTGGAGATGATCGCCAGGGTGGCCGGCATGATCGCCGCGCCGCCGATGCCCATGAAGGCCCGGGCGACGATGAGCTGCGCCGGGTCCTGGGCGTAGGCGCTGGCCAGTGACGACAACCCGAACAGCGCCATGCCGACGAGCAGCATCCGCCGCCGCCCGGTGCGGTCGCCCACCACCCCGAAGGTGAACAACAGCCCGGCGAAGACGAGCGTGTAGGAGTTGATCGCCCACTCCAGCTCGCTCTGCGTGGCGCCGAGCCCGTGCCGGGGGTCGGCGATCGTCTTCAGCGCGACGTTGAGGATCGTGTTGTCCAGTACCACGGCGAGCAGGCTGAACACCAGCACACCGAGGATCGGCCACCGACGGGGATGGCCGGTTTGAGCTTCCAAGAAGGGCCCCCACCAACTACAGAATTTCGATACGCGTAAGTTTCGCTACGCAACCGTAGCGGATCATATTTCGATACGCAACCGTCCCGTTTCGAAATAGGGGCGTGACGCTCATCACGCGGGCGCCGGCTCCTTGACCGCCTGCGGCGCGCGCCGCCAGAACGGCATCGCCACCAGCACGAGCACCGCCGCCAGCACGCCCGTCGCCAGGAACGCCCACCCCGGGCCGTACCCGTCGATCACCGCTCCGGCGACCGGACCGGCCGCCGCCATGCCGATGGTCAGCGCGGTCGAGTGCAGGCCCATCGCCTCACCGCGCACGGACGGCGGCGTCCGCTGGGTCAGCGCGTCCACCGAGGAGGCCAGCGCGGGGGCGCACAGCAGGCCCGCCGGGATGAGCGCCAGGCAGAGCCAGCCCCAGCCGCCGGTGACCAGGCCGAGCGGGGCGGTGAACGCGCACAGCCCGGCGGTCAGCAGCAGCGGGGAGAGCGCGCGGGGCAGTCCGCCGTAGACGAATCCGCCCACCAGCGAGTAGAAGCACCACAGGCCGATCACCAGGCCGGTCCACTCCGTGGCGTGGCCCTCCTTGAGCACGGCCACCAGCGACAGCTCGGTGGCGGTGAGCACGAACGTGAGCGCCGAGACCGTGCCGAGCAGGGTGATCACGCCCATCCCGAGCCACCGCCTCCTGGGTACGACGGGCGCGCCCTCGGACTCCGCGTCCTCCTGCGCCGAACGGGTCGGCGGGTTGAGCACCAGCAGCGCCGCGCCCGCCGCGACCTGCCCGAACCCCACGAGCGCCAGGGCCCAACCGCTGCCCACGCCGAGCACCAGCCCGACCCCGGCGGCCGGGCCGATCATGTACGACAGCTCCACCGCCATGGAGTCCAGCGCGAAGCCCGTACGCCGCCGTTCGGCGGGCAGCACCGCGGCCACGCACTGCCGGATCACGCTGAACAGCGGCAGGGTGAGCAGGCCCGACAGCGCGGCGGAGACGAGCAGCGCGAGGTAGGGGAGCGTAGGCGCGGTGAGCCAGAACGCGAGCTGGGCCACGGTGGTGATCGCGATCACCGGGCGCAGCCCCTTCTTGTCGATGAAGCGCCCGGCCACCGGCGCGCTGATCGCCATGCCCACGGTGATGATCGCGCCCACCAGGCCCGCCTGGGTGAAGTTCAGCTTCATGCCGTGCAGCACGTGCATGGTCAGCGTCATGCCGGTGGCCGTCACCGGGATCCGGGCGAGGAGCCCGACCAGCAGCAGCGTCCGCACCCCGGGGACCGCCAGCACCCGCTTGTAAGGCGTTAAGTCCATTTTGTCACTTACCTCCCGAGATATTCTGCCGGTTCGGTGTGACATTTCGGAAAGGGATTACCCGGGACGGGCCCGTGGTTGAAACCAGGGGTGTCACCGCGCAGCGGGGCGTGCCATCATCGAGAGGTCCGGAGACGCCACAGGGGCGCTTCGAGGCCAGGAGGGATCCACGATGTCCTCTGTCATGTCCGTATCGACGTCAGGTACGACCACCCCGGCCACCACCCCGGCCACCACCCCGGCCACCGGCTCGCCGACCGCGCTGTACGGCGGCCAGGCCGGCAGAAGGGTCACCGTCCGCGACATCGCCGCCGCCAGGGAGCGCGGCGAGCGCTGGCCGATGGTCACCGCCTACGACGCGATGACCGCCCGCGTCTTCGACCAGGCGGGCATCCCCGTGCTGCTGGTCGGCGACTCGGCCGCGATGGTGGTCTACGGCTACGACTCGACCATCCCCGTCTCGGTGGACGATCTGCTGCCGCTCGCGGCGGCGGTCGTCCGGGGGTCCTCGCGGGCGCTGGTGGTCGCCGACCTGCCGTTCGGCTCCTATCAGTCCTCACCGCAGCAAGCGCTTGAGAGCGCGGCCCGCTTCATGAAGGAGGCGGGCGTCCACGCGATCAAGGTCGAGGGCGGGCGGCGGATCCTGCCGCAGGTCGAGACGCTGGTTTCGGCGGGCATCCCGGTGATGGCCCACCTGGGGCTGACCCCTCAGTCGGTCAACGTGTTCGGCGGCTACCGCGTGCAGGGGCGCGGCGAGGCGGGCGACGAGCTGATGGCCGACGCCAAGGCGCTGGAGCACGCGGGCGCGTTCTCCGTCGTCCTTGAGTGCGTGCCCGCCGAGCTGGCCGAGCGGGTGACCGCCTCGCTGTCGATCCCGACCATCGGCATCGGGGCCGGGCCGGGCACCGACGCGCAGGTCCTCGTCTGGCAGGACCTCATGGGCCTGACTCCGCACCCGGCCAAGTTCGTCAAGAAGTACGCCGACCTGGCCACCGAGATGGACCGCGCGGTCCGCGACTTCGCCGCCGAGGTCACCACCGGCGCCTTCCCCACCCCCGAGCACAGCTACCGCTGACCCGTCCCCCACCCGGCCCCGAAGCCGTGGGGCCGGGTCAGGAGGGACGGGCCTGGAGGTCGGCGGGGTCGGTGTTGGCGCCGCACAGGATGATCACGGTGGGCTCGCCGGGGGCCGGGCGGTGGGCGCCGGTGAGCAGGGCCGCGTAGGCGGTCGCGCCCGCGGGCTCGACCGCGATCCGGTAGCGCTGCCACAGCTCCCGCCGGGCCGTGACGATCGCCTCGTCCGGCACCAGCAGGCTGCGCACGCCGGAGAGCAGGCCGAACGCGATCGAGCCGAGGCGGCTCGCGCCGAGTGCGTCGGCGGCCACGCCGCCGACTTCCACGTCCACCGGCGAGCCGTGCGAAAGGGCCTCCCGCAGGGTGGGGCTGCGCTCCGGCTCGACCGCCACCACCCGCCCGGTACCGCCGAGCGCCGCCGCGATCCCCGCGGCGAGACCCCCGCCGCCCACCGCGACCAGCACCGCGCCGAGATCGGGCACCTGGCCGAGCAGTTCGCGCCCGAGCGTGGCCTGACCGGTCACGGTCTCGGGCTGGTCGTAGGCGTGGACGTCGAGCGCGCCGGTCTCGGCGGCCCGCTTGAGCGAGGCGGTGCGCGCGTCGGCGTACAGCGAGCCGGTCTGGTGGACCTCGGCGCCGAGCGCGCGCAGCCCCGCGACCTTGACCGCGGCGGTCACCTCGGGCACGAATATCTCGGCGCGGATGCCGAGCGTGCGGGCGGCGTGCGCGACGGCGAGCCCGTGGTTGCCGCCGCTGGCCGCGATCACCCCCGCCTCGGGCAGCGCGCCCGCCTCACGGGCCGACAGGATGCGGTTGAACGCCCCGCGCGGCTTGAACGACCCGGCGTGCTGCAGGAACTCCAGCTTGAAGTACAGCCCCGGCTCGGCCTCGATCACCGGCGTGCGCCGGATATATCCGCCGATGCGGCCGGCCGCCCGCTCGATCCCCTCCGGCGTCACGTCCGGTGTCTCGTCCATAGATCCCCCGTATCACGGCCGACGTTCCAAGATAGCCGACACCACTCCCATCAGTGATTCACCAAGATTTCACCTGATCCCACGACTCACCGGCCGATGCCGGGTATTGCCCGGTCATGCCATTCGGACTCGGTCGCCTGCCCGCTCCCCTGCACTGGGTCGCGGACGTCGCCACGACGATCGCCGGACCGCTGCTGGGCAGGTCCACCTGGACCTACCCCGGCCGAATCCACCTT
The DNA here is from genome assembly GCF_003315795.1 of Spongiactinospora rosea. GTDB lineage: Bacteria > Actinomycetota > Actinomycetes > Streptosporangiales > Streptosporangiaceae > Spongiactinospora > Spongiactinospora rosea. The sequence continues at coordinate 333,924 of NZ_QMEY01000003.1, read as the reverse complement.
GAGCTGCTGTGCGAGCCCGCCCCCACGACCGCGATCGAGAACGCGCTCCAGGTCGTCCCCGGCGTCCGCTGGGCGCGCGTCAACGAACCGGCCGGACGCGTGATCGTCGCGATCGGCGACCCCGCCCCCGACACCAAGGCGCTGCTGGCCGCGCTGGACGAGGCCGAGCGCAAGGCCGAGGACGCCCCCAAGGACCCGGCGCACGCCGCCACGCCCGATCAGCCCCCGCCCGGCCTGGTGCTCGCCGCCGACCTCGGCGGCATGGCCGCGACCATCCTGGAATGGGCGCTGCGGCGGACCCCGCTGCCCGCCGAGGCGGCCGGACTGGTCGGCCTGATCGACACCATGCCGAAGCTGCGCGAGGCGGCCGGCCGGGCGGCGCACGCCGACATCCTCAAGGCGTGGCTGCCCGTGGTGGGGGCCGCCGCGCAGGGCCTCGCGCCCGGCGTGACCGGACTGGTGGCCGACACGGCGCAGCGGATCGTGCAGGTACGCGAGTCGCGGGCGCTGGCGGCGGCCTGGCGGGCCGCCGAGGAACGGCTGACCGGCACCCCGGAGCGGGCCGCCTCCCGGCTGCGCCCCGCCTCACGGCCCGCGCGGCTGCCGAACGGCCCCGCCGAACGCTACGCCGACCAGCTCATGACGGGCGCGCCGCTGGGCGGGGTGATCGGCGCGCTGCTCACCTCGGTGCCCCGGCGCGGACTGCAGACCGCGATGATCTTCACGCCCAAGCCCGCCTTCGCGGGCCGCGAGACCTTCGCCGCCGAACTGGGCGCGGTGCTGGCCCGCCGCGGGATCGTGGTCGTCGACCGGCGGGCGCTGCGCCGCCTGGACCGGATCGACACGGTCGCCGTGTCGGAGCGCACGCTGCGCGGCTCGCCGTACGGGGAGGTCGTCGAGGCCGCCGCAGCGCGGGCGGGCCTGCGGTTCGTCACGATCGCCGAGCCGGGCGCCGAGGAGGTGCGCGGGCTGCAACGCGAGGGCGGCGGCGTGCTCCTGGTGTCCTCGGACGGGCCCGCGCTGGCCGCCGCCGACTGCGGGCTCGGCGTACCGGACGGCGACGGCCCGCCCCCGTGGGGCGCGGCCCTGATCCTGCCCGGCGGCCCGGCCCCCGCCGTGCATCTGATCGCGGCCGTCGAGGCGGCCCGCCGGGTCAGCCAGGACGGCGTACGGCTGGCCCGCGCCGGGACCGCCGTGGCCGCCATGCTCACCCTGACCGGCCGCGAGAGCCGGTCGGCGCAGCAGGGGCTGTCCGCGGTCGGCGCGGTCACCTGCCTTTCCATCGGCCAGGGCGCGTGGCGGGCCTGGCGCGCGATACGCGACCCGATACGCGAGCCCGCCAAGCGCGTCCCCTGGCACTCCATGCCGGTCGAGGACGTCCTGGCCGAACTCCGCTCCCACCCCGACGGCCTGCCGGACGTCCCTCGGGAACAGCGCCCCCGGCCCGCCGCCGAGCGGCAGACGCTGGCCGGTGGGGTGGTCGCCGAACTGGCCAACCCGTTCACACCGGTGCTCGCCTCGGGCGCGGCGGGCTCGGCCGCGATCGGCTCGTTCGTGGACGCGGGCCTGATCCTCGCCGTGATGGGCATGTCCGCGCTGATCGGCGGCGCGCAGCGGGCCGCCACCGCGCGGACCCTCGCGGGCCTGGCCCGGCACATGCGGGTCCCGGCGATGGTGCTGCGCGGCGGCCGGGTGCGCGAGGCCGACGCCCGCGACCTGGTCCCCGGCGACATCGTGCTGCTGTCGGCCGGTCAGGTGGTGCCCGCCGACTGCCGGATCGTCGAGGCCGACGGGCTGGAGGCCGACGAGTCCGCGCTGACCGGCGAGTCGCTGCCGGTCGCCAAGGACCCCGCGCCGCTGCGCGCCCGGGAGGTGGCCGAGCGGCGCAGCATGCTCTACGAGGGCACCTCGATCGCCGCCGGTACGGCGAAGGCCGTGGTGGTCGCCGTGGACGAGGACACCGAGGCGGGCCGGGCGATGGCGGCGGCCAAGGAGAAGCCGCAGGTGAGCGGGGTCGCCGACCGGCTGGCGCAGATCACCGGGGCGACCACGCCGATCGCGCTGAGCGCCGCCGCCGCGATCGTGCTGTCCGGCCTGACGCGCGGCCGGCCGCTGCGCGACTCGCTGGGCGAGGGCGTCAACCTGGCCGTGGCCGCGGTGCCCGAGGGACTGCCGCTGCTGGTCAGCGCGGCCCAGCTGGCCGCCACCCGGCGGCTGTCGGCGCACGGGGTGCACGTACGCGACCCGCGCATCATCGAGGCCCTGGGCCGGGTCGAGGTGCTCTGCTTCGACAAGACCGGGACCCTCACCGCGGGCGAGATCCGGCTCACCAGGGTCGCCGACGCCCGCCGTGAACGCCCCCCGGACGAGCTGGACGACGCCCTGGCGCGCGTACTGGCCGCGGGCGTACGTGCCACCCCCCGGCGCGGGCACGACGGCGAGCACAGCCATCTGACGGACGCGGCGGTCGCCGAGGGCGCGGAGCGGGTCAAGGTGACCCGCAGGACCGGCGAGCGGGGCTGGCGCGAGGTGGCGGCGCTGCCGTTCGAGCCCTCCCGCGGCTTCCACGCCACCATCGGCCGGGCCGGGCACGCCCATCTGCTCAGCGTGAAGGGCGCGCCGGAGACGGTGCTGCCCCGCTGCACGCTGATCCGCCTGAACGGCGAGGACCGGCCGCTCACCGCGGCCGAACGCCGCCGCCTGGACAAGCGGGTCAGGTCCCTGGCCGAGTCCGGGCACCGGGTCCTGGCCGTGGCCGAGCGCCGCCTGCCCGCCTCGTGGCGGCCCACCGCGGAACCGGCCGACGAGGACGTCGCCGAACTGGTCTTCGTCGGCCTGCTCGGCCTCGCCGACGTCGTACGGCGGGCGGCCAGCCCGGCCCTGGCCCGGCTGCGCGCGGCGGGCGTGCAGATCGTCATGCTCACCGGCGACCACCCGGGCACCGCGGGCGCGGTCGCCGCCGGTCTGCTCCCCGGCGACCGCGAGCCGCACGTCCTGACCGGCGCGGACCTTGAGGAGATGGACGACGAGGAACTACGCCGGCGGCTGCCCGCCGCCGACGTGGTGGCCCGCTGCACGCCCGCGCAGAAGGTCAAGGTGGTGCGCTGCTTCCAGAAGCTGGGCCGGACGATCGCGATGACCGGCGACGGCGCGAACGACGCGGCGGGCATCCGGCTGGCCGACGTCGGCATCGCCCTCGGCGGCACCGGCACCCCCGCCGCCCGCGCGGCGGCCGACCTGGTGGTCGCCGACGACCGGCTGGAGACCATCGTCCACGCGCTGGTGGAGGGCCGGGCGCTGTGGGCGTCGGTGCGCGCGGCGCTGGCCATCCTGGTCGGCGGGAACCTCGGTGAGATCGCCTTCACCCTGCTCGGGTCGCTGTTCACCGGCTCCTCGCCGCTGTCGGCCCGTCAGCTGCTGCTGGTGAACCTGCTCACCGACCTGGCCCCGTCGCTGGCCATCGCGCTGCGCGCGCCGTCCACCGGCACGGCGGCCGGGCTGCTCCAGGAGGGTCCGGAGTCCTCGCTGGGGCACGCGCTGAACCGCGACATCGTACGGCGGGCAGTGATCACGACCGCCGCCGCGGGGGTCGCCTGGACGGCGGCCCGGTTCACCGGCACCCGCGCCCGCGCCCGGACCGTGGGCCTGCTGGCCCTGGTGGGCGCACAGCTCGCCCAGACCCTCCAGGCGGGCGGCCGCGACCGCGCCGTGCTGCTCAGCGCGCTCGGCTCGGCGGCGGTGCTGGCCGTCGTGGTGCAGACGCCGGTGCTCAGCCACTTCTTCGGCTCGGCCCCGGTCGGCCCGGTGGGCTGGGCGATCGCGGTGGGCGCGGTGGCGGCGGTACTGGCGCTCGACGCGACGGGACTGTTCAGGACGAGCTGAGCGCCTGCTCGAAGTCGGCCCACAGGTCCTCGGGGTGCTCGATCCCCGCCGCGACGCGGACCGTGCCCTCGCCGATGCCGTGCCTGGCCAGTTCCCCGGCGGACAGGGCGCGGTGGGAGGTGGTGGCCGGGTGCAGGATCAGCGTCTCGACGCCGCCGAGGGAGGGGGCCAGCAGAGCCAGCTTCACCGCGCTCATGAACCGCTCGCCGGCCGCGCGCCCGCCCGTCAGGTCGAAGGAGAACACGCCGCCGAAGGCGGGCAGCAGCCGGGTCGCCGTCTCGTGCGAGGGGTGGGAGGCGAGGCCCGGCCAGTGCACGGCGGCGACCGCCGGGTGGGCGGCCAGCCTGGTCGCCAGGAAGCGCGCGTTGGCGCAGTGGCGTTCCATCCGCAGGTGCAGGGTCTGGATGCCGCGCAGGGTGAGCCAGGCGGCGAAGGGGTCGGCGGTCGGGCCGAGGTCCACCGAGAACCGCCACACCTTGCGGTAGGTCGCGTCGGAGGCGAACACCGCGACGCCGCCCAGCACGTCGGTGTGCCCGCCGAGGTACTTGGTGGTGGAGTGCACCACGATGTCGGCCCCGTGCTCGATCGGCCGGCACAGGATGGGCGAGGCGAACGTGTTGTCCACCACCGTGGTCACCCCCGCCTCCCTGGCCGCCGCGCACATCGCCGGCAGGTCGGCCACCTGCGTCATCGGGTTGGCGATCGTCTCCAGGTACAGCAGCCTGGTCTCGGGCCGTACGGCGGCGCGCACCGCCTCGGGGTCGTCCTCGGCGACGTAGGTGACCGAGACGCCGAACCGCTCGCGCAGTTCGTTGAGCATGGTGGCCGTCCCGCCGTACAGCGCGCGCTGGGCGATCACGTGGTCGCCCTGCCCCACCAGCGCGAGCAGCACGGTGTTGATCGCGGCCATGCCCGAGGCGGTGGCGATCGCGCCCGAGCCGCCCTCCAGCCCCGACACGGCCTCCTCCAGCGCCCGCACGGTCGGGTTGGTCAGCCGGCCGTAGACGAACGCGCCGTCGGGGCGTCCCATGCCGTCGGCGAAGACGGCCGGGTCGTCGAAGACGAACCCGGAGGTCTGGTAGATCGGCGTGCTGATCGGGGCGCTGCCGTTCAGCGGCGGCCTCGGCAGGTGGACGGCACGGGTCTCGGGGCTCAGTTCGCTCATGACAACCAGGATCGCCCGGCCGGTTTCGCGCGCGGCACCGGCCCCCGCCTCGGCGGGATCAGCGCGTGCGGGCGGCGGAGTCGCGGAAGACACGTCCGGCGTTGAGCAGCGCGCCGCCGTCCACCGGGAGCGTGACGCCGGTGATCCAGGCCGCGTCGCCGGAGGCCAGGAACGCGACGGCGGCGGCGATGTCGTCCGGGCGTCCGATCCGGCCGAGCGGGATGGTGGAGGCGATCCGGTCGAGGGAGTCCGGCTGGTCGTCCCAGGCCCTGGTGCGGATGGTGCCCGGCGCGACCAGGTTGAACCGCACGCCGTCGGCGGCGCATCGGGACGCCAGGTTCTCGGTGAGGTTGCGCAGCCCGGCCTTGGCGGCCGAGTAGGCCACCGAGCCGAACGGCGCCAGCCCGTTGATCGAGCCCACCGTCACCACGTTGCCGCCGTGCGGTGAGCGGGTCAGGTGCGGTGTCGCGGCCCGTACGCAGCGCACCACGCCCATCAGCGTGACGTCGATCTGGCGGTGCCAGTCGTCGTCGGTCAGCTCGTCCAGGTCGGGGAGGTTCAGCCCGCCGCCCGCGTTGTTCACCAGCACGTCCAGCCGCCCGAACCGGGCCACGACGGCGGCGACCGCCGCCGCCACGGACTCGCCGGACGTCACGTCGCAGGTGACCGCCACCGCCTGTGTCCCACCGGCGGCCAGCCGTACGGCGGCGCGCTCCCCCGCCGCCGCGTCCACGTCGGCCACCGCGACGGCGGCGCCCTCCCCGGCCAGCCGCTCCGCGATCCCCAGCCCGATCCCGTGCGCCGCCCCCGTGATCATCACGATTCTGTCCTCGAACCGCCGCATGGCCCGCCGTCACCTCCGGTAGATGTGGCCCCTACCGTAGTGACCGGCCCGCCCCTTTTCGTAGCCGAAGGGCGCCACCAGGCCGCTGCCCGGCGTGCGGCCGAGACGGTCGCCCATCCCGCGGCGGATGTTCCGCGGCCGTGGCGCTCAGACGTCGGTGATGCGGATGCCCGCGTGCGCCTTGTGGCGGCGGTTGATGGAGATGATGTTGGCGGTCAGCGCCTCGACCTGGTGGGCGTTGCGCAGGCGTCCGCCGTAGATCCCGCGTACGCCGGGGATGCGCGAGGCGAGGGCCTGCACGGTGTCGGTGGCCTCGCGGTCGTCGCCCAGCACCAGCACGTCGAGATCGACCTCCGCCACCTCGGGGTCGAGCAGCGTGACGGCCGAGACATGGTGGAAGGCGGCGACCACCCGGCTGCCGGTCAGCACCGCGGCGGCCTGCTGGGCGGCGCTGCCCTCCTCGACCGGCAGGGCGTAGGCCCCCTGCTTGTCGAAGCCGAGCGGGTTCACGCAGTCAATCACGATCTTGCCGGTCAGCGGCTCGCGCAGCGCCTCCAAGGTGGCCTTGTGCCCGTCCCACGGCACGGCGACGATCACGACGTCGGCCTTGGCGGCGACCTCGGCGTTCTCGCCCGCCGTGACGCCGTGCCCGATCGACTCGGCGGCCTGCCGGGCCCGCTCGGCGTTCCTGGACCCGATCAGCACCCGCTGCCCGGCCAGCGCGAACCGCCGCGCCAGGCCCTTGCCCTGGTCGCCGGTCCCGCCCAAGATGCCCAGGGAAAGGGCCTCGACCTCGGTAAGCGCGCCATCCGCCACGATTCTCACTCCTCATCGCCGCCGTAAGCAGGCATCATGCCAGGCTGCCGATCGCGAGACGCCCCCGGGGTCGCTGCGGCAGCATGAATGTCATGGACGCGTCGTCTGTGGACTTCCTGCGCGAGGCCCTCGCGCCGACCGGATGGGTGGAGCGCACCCGCGACTTCGCCAGGGGCCTGCGGGCCACCCGCTCGCCCGGCGGGCTGCTGGTGGTGGGCACCCCCGCCGAGGAGCCCTGGCATGTGACCGCGCACCTCGCCGACGAGGCCCGGCTGGCGGATCTCCCGCAGCTCGCCCCGACGCTGGTGCGCTGGACGGTGCCGCCGGGCGCGCCGCCGCACCTGCGGGTAGGCATGGACCGGCTGCGCGAGGCGCGGCGCGGCGAAACGCTGTTCGTGGTCGCGGAGAGCTCCGCTCCGGTCCCGCTGCTGGAACGGCTGGACGACGCCAGGCGCACCGGTGCGACCATCCTGGCCCTGGACGGCGACGGCGGCGACCCCGAGCTGAGCGGCCTGGCCCATGACGCCCTGTTCGTCCCCGCCGACGCCCCGGTGTCCTTCGACGGGGCCCAGCACCTGGTCAGCATGGCCGCGAGCGAGCGCGGGAACGGCCGCGGCCTGCGCGGGCGGCTGGCCCGCCTGCTCGACCGGGTGAGCGGCCCGCACGTCGTGGACTGACCGCGCCCGCCGGCGGGCGCTCACCGCGCCCCGCCGGTCATCTCTGGCAGCGCGGCGAAGACCGCGAGCACCTGGCTCGCCTCCGGGGTGTTGTCCGGGTCGATCAGCCACTGCAGGATCAGCCCGTCCTGGACGGCCATCATGACGGTGACGAACACCTCCGGGTCGAACGGCGGAAGCCTGCCCGTTCGCTCGGACACCCGGCGCACCATCGCCACGCCCGAGGCGCGGGACTCGGCGTAGGCCGCGGCCAGCCGGGCGCGCAGCGCCTCGGAGCGCGCGGCCGGGGGGAACGCCTCGACGAACGCGATGAGCAGCGGCCGGGACTCCTTGAACACCTCCAGCAGCGCCGTGAGCCCGCGGGCCAGCGCGCCCGCCATGTCGGCGTCATCGTCCTCCGAGGCGAAGACGGCCTGCTCGACCCGTGCCGTCCAGAGCCGGAAGCACTCCTCCAGCGCCTCGTGCAGCAGTGCCTCCTTGCCGCCGAAGTGGTAGCCGATGGAGGCCATGTTGGTGCCCGAGGCGGCCACGAGGTCGCGGACCGTGGTCGCGGCGTAGCCCTTTTCCTGCAGGCAGCTCACCGCTCCGGCGAGAAGTCGTTCCCGGTGGCCGGCCACCGGCTGTTCACGTGACACGGAAGCCATGATACAAATCTATTCAAACGCATAAGACGATCGTTCGCATAACCGTCGGAAGGGGGGCCTCCGATGCCCACGCCACCGCCCGGACCCCGGCTCACATCAGCTCTGCAGACCTACCGCCTCGTGCGCGACCCGGACGCCTTCTTCCGTGCCGCCGGACGCGAGCATGGGCCGGTGTTCACCATCCGCTACTTCGGCTTCCCGCCGGAGGTCTACGTCGCCGGCGCCGAACTCGCCGAGCGCGTCTACGCGCTGGACGGCGACGGCGGCGGGCGGGCCGGGGAGGTCCGCAGGGCGTTCATGGAGCCGATGGTCGGCAGGCACTCGCTGCTCAGCCTGGACGGCGAGCCGTGGCGGCGGCACCGCAAGCTGCTCAGCCCGCCGCTGCACGGCAGGGCCGTCGCCGGGTGGCGCGGCGAGATCGAGCGGATCGCCGCCCGCTCGGTGGACGGCTGGCCGCTCGGCGAGCCGTTCGCGCTGCGCGACCGGATGCAGGACATCACGCTGGAGGTGATCATCCGGCTGGTGTTCGGCATCACCGAGGCCGGGCGGCTGCGGCGGCTGCGCGCCCTGCTGCCGAAGCTGCTGGAGACGACGGGCAGCGGCTCGATGCTGATGCTGCCGGCCTCCATCACCGACCGGATGATGGCCTCGCCGCTGCTGCGCCGCGTGCCGTACCTGCCCACCACCCGCTTCGCGGTGCTGCGCGAGGCGCTCGACTCCCTGCTGTTCGACGAGATCGCCAGGCGCCGGGCCACGACCCGGCCGGACGCCACGGACATGCTGTCCCGCCTGCTGGCCGCCACCGACGAGAACGGCGACCCGATGTCGGACCAGGAGATCCGCGACGAACTGGTCACCATGCTGATGGCCGGGCACGAGACCACCGCCACCGGGCTGGCCTGGACGTTCGAGCGGCTGGTCCGCGCCCCGCGGGTGCTCGACCGGCTCACCGCGGACCTCGCGGCGGGCGAGGACCACTACCTCGACGCGGTGATCAAGGAGGGGCTGCGCTCGCGCCCGGTGGTCTTCGAGGCCCCCCGGTTGCTGGACCGGCCGCTCTCGCTCGGCGGGTACGAGATCCCGGCCGGGTGGTACGTCGCCCCGCTCATCTCGCTCATCCACCGCGACCCGGACGCCTACCCCGACCCGGACGCGTTCCGGCCGGAGCGGTTCCTGGCCGTGGAGCACGGCGGGGACGGCGTCACCGAGCGCGCGCAGCGGTCCTGGATGCCGTTCGGCGGCGGACGCCGGTACTGCGCGGGGGCGCAGCTCGCGCTGCTGGAGATGCGCGCGATCATCCGCGAGGTGCTCGGCCGCGTCGAACTGACCGCGGGCGGCGGCCTCGCCCCGGAAAGGGCGCTGCTCAAGAACGTCACCCTCGCGCCCTCCCGGCGCACCCTCGTGGTGGCGCGCGCACGCACGCCGGTGACCGCCTCCTGACCCTGCCCGCCCGGAGACGGGATCAGTCGTCGTCCCACTTGCGGTCGCCCTCGCGCCACGCCTCGTTGCGCTCGGCGGCGGTCTGCAACGCGCGCGCCGCCGCCTCCCGGGTCTCATAGGGGCCCATGCGGTCCTTGTTGGGACACCCCTCGTCGGGCTCTACTCGCAGATGCGTCAGACAGAACCACCATTTGCCGCTCACCTGACGAATACTGCCCGCTTCGGGGCCCAACTAGACTTGCCGCCATGACGACACTGCTCCAGCCCGGGCGGATCTCGCCCATGCGTAAGGTCCCCGCCCACATCCAGCGGCCGGAGTACGTCGGCAAGAAGGCCCCGAAGACCGGCGAGCCCGACGTCAAGACGCCGGAGATCATCGAGCGGATGCGGGTCGCGGGCAGGCTGGCCGCGCAGGCGCTGGAGGAGGTCGGCAGGCACGTCGCGCCCGGGGTGACCACCGACGAGCTGGACCGCATCGGCCACGAGTTCCTGTGCGACCACGGGGCCTACCCCAGCACGCTCGGCTACCGCGGCTACCCCAAGTCGCTGTGCACGTCGATCAACGAGGTCATCTGCCACGGCATCCCCGACGACACGGTGCTGCGCGACGGTGACATCGTCAACGTCGACATCACCGCGTTCATCGGCGGGGTGCACGGCGACACCGACGCCACGTTCCTGGTCGGCGAGGTCGACGAGGAGTCGCGGCTGCTGGTGGAGCGCACCAGGGAGGCGACCGACCGGGCGATCAAGGCCGTTGCCCCCGGGCGGCGGCTCAACGTGGTGGGGCGGGTCATCGAGGCGTACGCCAAGCGGTTCGGCTACGGCGTGGTGCGCGACTTCACCGGGCACGGCATCGGCACGACGTTCCACTCCGGCCTGATCGTGCCGCACTACGACGACCCGTCGCTGTCCGCCACGCTGGTGCCGGGCATGACGTTCACCATCGAGCCGATGCTCACGCTGGGCGCGATCGACTACGACATCTGGCCCGACGGCTGGACCGCCGTCACCCGGGACCGCCGCCGCACCGCGCAGTTCGAGCACACGATCCTCGTCACCGACGACGGCCGGGAGATCCTGACCCTGCCGTGAGCGGCGGCGGCACGGCGTTCAGCGGCGCGGGATCACGCCGGTGACCGTGGTGCCCTCGCCGGGCACGCCGTGGACGGTGAGCACACCGCCGAGTTCGGCGAAGGCCGCGCGCATCAGCGCGGCCCCCCGGCCGGTGGCCGTGCCGTAGAAGCCCACGCCGTCGTCGCTGACCGTCATGCGCAGCCCCGAGGCGCCCAGCGTGACCGCCACCGAGACCGTACGGGCCCGGCTGTGCCGCTCGACGTTGGCCAGCGCCTCACCGAAGGCGGCCATGACGCCGCGGCTGACGTCCGGCTCGACGTCGCCCTGCGGCAGCGCCCAGGTCTCGACCGCGATGCCGGTGCGGCGGGACCACCGGTCGAGGTGATCCTCCAGGGCCTCGGCGAGCCCCTGTCCCCCGCGCATGCGTGTTTCCTCGGTCACGGCCATGCGTCCTCTCACGCGGGGACATCACGCTCCCGGCGCGCCCGCCGCCCCCACGACGGCCCGCCGGAGGTGCCGGGCGACGCCTGGCCGGCGACGCGCCTGCGATGTCCCACTCCCCCAGCCACAGGCTACCGGAGAGCCCTGGGCCGGGGCGTTGCCGCCGGGCCGCGTGGTCAGTCCGCGCGGCCCTTCTTGTCCAGCTCGGCGAGGTAGTCGTTGTAGGCGTCCAGCTCCGCGTCGCCGCTGCCGCCGGTGCGGGCGGCGATGGCGTCGGCCCTGCGGTCGGCCACGCGCGCCTTGCGGTCGTCGTCCCGCCACCACTGGACGGCCAGCGCGATGAGCACGATCAGGGTCGGGATCTCACCGAAGCCCCAGGCGATCGCGCCGCCGGTCTGCTGGTCGGCCACCGCGGACGTGCCCCAGGTGCGGCCGAGCTGGTCGTAGTAGGTCGCCGCGATCTGGCTGGTCATCATCATCAGCGCGATGCCGAAGAAGGCGTGGAAGGGCATCGTCACGAACAGCGTCAGCAGCTTGGCCACGTGCGGCAGCCGGTGCGGGGCCGGGTCGATGCCGATGATCACCCAGAAGAACAGCGAGCCGCTGGCCAGGAAGTGCACCGACATCGCGATGTGGCCGAGGTGGCTGTCCATCGCCGAGGCGAACAGCGGCGTGAAGTACAGCGCGTAGGTGGAGACGATGAACAGCGTCGTGGCGATGGCAGGGTGGGCCAGGAAGCGCATCGCCCGGCTGTGCAGGATCACCGTCAGCCACTCGCGCGGGCCCCGGTCGCCCCTGCGCGGCACGGGCTTGAGCGCGCGCAGCGCCAGCGTGACCGGCGCGCCGAGCACCAGGAAGATCGGCGCCAGCATGGAGATCACCATGTGCTCGGTCATGTGCGCGCTGAACAGCACCTTGGCGTAGCGGCCCGCGCCGCTCTGCGTGACCAGGACGAGGATCAGCACACCGATGAACCACGAGATCGTGCGTCCCCACGGCCAGGAGTCGCCGCGGCGGCGCAGCCGCAGCACACCGGCCCCGTAGAGCCCGGCGAGCACGGCGGCCAGCGTGGCGAAGAAGACGTCGAACCACCACAGCGTCAGCACGTTGCCGAGCGAGATCTCCGGCGGCAGCGGGAAGCCCAGCAGCTCAAAGGCGCGGTCCAGGGCGATCGGGGAGGGCGGGGGCTCGGTACGGCCGAGCCCGACGGCCAGGCCGACGGTGGCGAGCATGAGCACCGTCTCGCCCCCGGCCAGCCGGGTGAACGCGCCCGGCCTGCTCTGCGCCACCTGCGGCAGGGTGCGCCTGCGGTGCAGGTAGCCGAAGAGGCCGAGCACCGCGAAGGCGACCGCCTTGATCACGATGAGCCGGCCGTACGGGGAGGTCACCAGGTCGCCGATGGCGGTGAGCTGGGCCAGGGTGATGAACACGCCCGACAGGCCCACCATGACGAAGCACCACAGCGCCATCCGTGAGAAGCGGTCGCTCGCCACCGCCAGGTGCTGCTGCTTGCGAATCGCGTGGGTCGCCACCACGACCAGGCCGCCCACCCACAGTGAGAGGCCGACCAGGTGCAGGGCGATCGACGTGGTCGCCAGCCCGTGGTTGGGCGAGGAGGAGGAGTGACCGGTCAGCGCGGGGGGCAGCAGGGTGGCGATGGCCAGCACCAGCAGGCCGCCCGCGGCGCCGGCGGTGATCGCGCCCCGGGAGAACAGCGCGATCGCCACCGCGAAGAGGATCACCAGGGTGAGCGCCACGCCCTGCGAACTCTGGCTGGCGAAGCTGAGCAGCTCGTTGCCGTTGAGGATCTGCGCGACCGGCGCGCCCCAGGTCTCCGAAACGGTGAACAGCATCGTCGCGGCCGTCGCGGCGGCCCAGCCCAGCGCCAGCCAGGAGGCTGCCTTGACGTACTCCAGGGCGGGCTTGCCCAGCAGGCCCTTGTCGCTGGGCAGCAGCGTGGTGGCGGCCAGCAGGGTGCCGACGGTGAGCACGCCCGCGGCGTTCATCAGCAACTTGGACAGCGGCAGCGCCCACCGGGTCAAGGTGCCCTCGTCGGGCAGGCCGGGGATGATGCGCGGCGTCGCGGCGCCGCCCACGAACATGGCCGCGACCAGGGCGGCCACCGCCGCGGCGACCGCGGCGATCGTCAGGCGTACGCTTCTGTTCACCGCTTCTTGCCGCTCTTGCCGCGCAGGCTGAGGAAGAGCCCGATGCCGACGCCGGCGAGGCCGCCGGCCAGGATCCACACCCACACCGGCAGCCCGCCCCCGCCCTCGGGGGCGGCGAGCGCGCCGTGGGCCGACGCGGGAGAGGCGAGGAGCGCGAGCAGCAGCGCGCCGAGCGGTACGGCCAGCGCGGCGCGCGACGGGAAAGTCTTCATGGCGATCCCAGGCTACCGACGGGAAGGGCCGCCCCGAACCGCGGATCGCAACCTTGGGCCCCCCTTGCCACCTCCTGACCGCGCTGGAACGGTCCCGGACCGCCCCGGGCGACCGGGGCGGTCGCGATCAGCCGTCGATCACAGCCCGACGCTGGTGAGGGCGCGCTGGTAGGCGGCGACGCTGCCAGGGCGGTCGTCGAGCTTGCCGAGCACCTCGGCCACCGTGCGCCAGCCCTGAGCGGCCCGGCGGGCGGGCGTCACCTTCTCCAGCCACCGCTTGGCCGAGTCGATCGCCTCGTGCGCCTCGGCCCGCTTGCCGAGCACCGCGTAGGCGCCGGACAGCAGAAGCTGCGGCTCCGCGCCGAGCCCGTTGATGGTGTCGGAGACCAGGTCGTGCGCCTTCTGGGCGTGCACGATGGCCTGGTCGTAGTTGCCCAGGGCGAACTCCACCCGCCCCAGCTCGCGCTCGCACCTGGCCTGGTCGGCGCTGCCCGCCGAGGTCCCGGCCAGCTCCTGCTGGGAGCGCAGCAGGGCCTCCCGGCAGCTCTCGGCCTCCTCGGGCCGGATGCGGAACCGCAGGTAGGTGTAGGCCAGCCGGACCCTGGCGAGGTTGCGCGGATCGCCGTTCTCGGAGTGGATGGCGAGCGCCCGCTCGGCCAGCGCCAGCGCCTCCTCCTTCTGGTTGGTGGCCTCCGCGAGCAGCGCGCCGTTCCAGCAGGTGGCGACGATCGCCCGGGGCGTGCCCAGCAGCTCGGCGGCGGCGAACAGCTCGGCGCAGAACTGCGTGGCCCGCAGCAGGTCGCCGCGGAAGTGGTAGGCGTAGAGAAGCGTGGCGCCCAGCTCGATCAGCTCGTCGGTCCAGGCCGGGCGGGCGCTGCCCATCAGGATCTGCTCGCAGACCTGTACGGCCGCCGACAGGTCGCCCCGCTCCCGGTAGCAGCGCGACAGCGCGATGGCCACCTCGACGTGCCGCTCGGGCGTCATGGCCTCGCCGGCCGACGCGCGCAGCCCGTTGAGGGTCGCGATCGCCGCGTCGAGGTCGCCGCCCGCCTCCATCGCCCGCGCCAGTCCGAATTCGGCGTCGAGCCGGAGTTGTGCCAAACCAGCCAGATCGTTGTCGGCCACCAGAGCGGCATACCGCCTGCGCGCCTCGGCGACCTCGCCGTTCTCCAGCGCCATGCGGGCATAGCCGAGTTCTAGCTCCAGCTCCTCCATCTGCTCGGCGGTGACGCCGTTGACCAGGTAACTCAGCGAACAATCGAGCTTGCCGGCCAGCAACTCCAGCACCGCTGGAGTTGGCGTTCGCTTCCCGCTTTCGATAAGAGATACATAGCTGTCGGACAACTCCGGATGCGCGAGCTGGGCTTGAGACATACCGCGCTGGCGGCGGATTGTCTTAATGCGCTGGCCCGCCAGATCTTGACTCACCGGCACCCCTTGGAACAATGTCGTCGAACGAAAACCAGTGACGGGAGCACCACCATGCGTCGACGCCTCACTGTCTCCGCCCTGACGGTGCTATGCACAGCCCTCATCGCCGTCGCGGCCAATGCTACCGCCGCGGAGGCCTATCCGTCCGGGACCCAGGTGGTCACGGAAGGGAAGGACATAGCCTGCTGCTAGCCGCGTCCCGGCAGAGCCGAGACCGGCGGGATCGGCCGTCGCGGACGGGCAGGACCTGATCAGGCCCCGTCCATCCCGCGCCGGACCTCCCGCCAAGACCATGCGCGTGTGAGCGCTCGGCCCACCGCTCACCGGCCCCGCACGGCCGGTGAACGCGCCGGGCGCTCGCACGCGTTCCGTTTTCATGGCCCCCCACTGCGCGGATCAGCGCACCTCACCAGCTCGTGAATTACGAGCATATCGTGCTTATATCACATCGTTCCGTAACGCGCGGCTGTTATCCGGGATTCGGATGGGTCGCCACCCCCGGCTACAGCCCCACGCTGACCAGCGCCCGCTGGTAGGCGGCGACGCTGCCGGGGCCGTCCTGGAGCTTGCGCAGCACCTCGGCGACGGTCCGCCAGCCCTGCGCCGCGCGCCGCGCGGGCGTCACCTGCTCCAGCCATCGCCTGGCCGCCTCCAGCGCCGTACGCGCCTCCATGGGCTCGTCGGCCATCGCGTACGCCCCGGCCAGCAGCAGCTGGGCATCCGCGCCGAGCCCGTTGGTCGTGCTGGAGACCAGCTCGTGGGCCCTGCGGGCATGGGCTATGGCCTGCCCGAGGTTTCCGAGGGCGAGTTCGACGTGGGCCAGGTCCAGCTCGCACCTGGCCCGGTCGGCCACCCCCGCCGACGACTCGGCCAGCTCGCGCCGGGAGCGGTGCAGGGCCTCCCGGCAGATCTCCGCCTCCTCCGGTAGCAGCAGGAACCGCTGATAGGTGCAGCTCAGCCGGACGCGCGCCAGGTTGCGGGGATCGCCGTTCTCCGAGTGCACGGCGAGCGCCCGCTGGGCCAGGGCCAGGGCGTCCTTGGTACGTCCGATCGCCTCGGCCAGGGCCGACCCGTTCCAGCAGGCGGCGACCGTGGCCCTGGGGGTGCCCAGCAGGTCGGCGGCGGCCAGCAGTTCCGCCGACCAGTGCTGCGCCCGCAGGAGGTCGCCGCGCAGCATGTACGCGCCGAGCAGCGTGGAGCCGAGCTCGACCAGTTCGTCGGACCAGGCCGGACGCACCGGGCCGAGCAGGATCTGCTCACAGACCTGCACGGCCGCCGACAGGTCGCCCCGCTCCCGGTAGCAGCGGGACAACGCGATGGTCACCGTGATGTGCTGCTCCGGGGTCATGGCCCCGCCCGCCGCGGCCCGCAGGCCGTTCAGGGTCGCGATGGCCGCGTCGAGGTCGCCACCCGCCTCCATCGCCCGTGCCAGGCCGAATTCGGCCTCGAACCGCAGCCGGGTCAGCCCGGTGAGATTCTTGTCGGCGACCAGGTTCGTGAACCGCATGCGCGCCTCGGCCACCGCGCCGTTCTCCAGCGCGAGGCGCGCGTAGCCGAGTTCCAGCTCGAATTCGTGCAACTGCTCGCCGGTAACACCGTTGACCAGGTAACTCAGCGAGCAGTCGAGCTTGCCGGCCAGCAACTCCAGCACCGCCGTGGTCGGCGTCCGCTTACCGCTTTCGATAAGAGAAACATAGCTGTCGGACAACTCCGGATGCGCGAGCTGGGCTTGCGACATACCCCTCTGCCGACGAATTGTCTTAATGCGCTGCCCCACCAGATCTTGACTCACCGGCACCCCTTGGAACAATGTCGTCGAACGAAAACAGTGACGGGAGCACCACCATGCGTCGACGTCTCTTGCTTTTCGCCATGGCTGTCCTGTGCACAGTCATGGCCACCGTCGCGGCCAATGCTACGGCCGCGCAATCCTCCATGTCGCCATTCTCGGACGTGGGTGAGCCGCTTTGCTGCTGACTCACTGGTAAAGCAAGGAAGAGATCGGCCCGGCCGGTCGGGCACGCCCCCCGGTCGGTTCCTCCACCCTCCGCATCCGATACCTCACCGTGTTGACATGTGCATGCGGGCGCTCGGCGCGGGTGTTCCACGACCCCGAGTACTCCAGGAACACGCCGAGCGTCCGCACGGGCTCTGACTGGCGCTTTTTCGGCGTAGTCGAAAAGCGGGTCCGGCAGCCGCGCGGCGAACGACCGCCGCGCCTCGCCGGGAACCGTGACCGGTTAGAGGCCGTGTGTGTAAAACTCATCGCCGGTCACGCTGCAACCGTTACGGAATCGCCGCGGCGGGGTCCTGGCGGGTGGGCGTACATCGTGCCGCCCGGAGCTGGGTAGGACCGGTCACGTCTCCCCCCGCCGGGGCAAGGGAGGATCGTGGACCGACTCGACCGCTTCTTCGGCCTGCGGGCCCGCGGGAGCACGGTCGCCGCCGAGGTGCGCGGCGGGGTGACCACGTTCGTGGCGATGGCCTACATCGTCCTGCTCAACCCGATCATCCTGGCCGGGGCCGTGGACGTCACCGGCGCCAGGCTGTCGATCCCGCAGCTCACCACCGCCACGGCGCTGGCGGCGGCGATCAGCACGCTGCTGATGGCGGTGGTCGGCAACGCCCCCTTCGGGCTGGCCGCGGGCCTCGGGCTGAACGCCGTGGTGGCCTACCAGGCCGCGCCGCACATGACCTGGCCGCAGGCGATGGGCCTGGTCGTGCTCGAAGGGCTGGCCATCGTGGTGCTGGCGCTGTCCGGCGTACGGCGGATGATCATGAACGCCATCCCGCTCGCCCTCAAGCACGCCATCAGCGTCGGGATCGGCCTGTTCATCGCGCTGATCGGCCTGGTGGACGCCGGTTTCGTGGCCAGGGGCACCGGCACGCCGGTACAGCTCGGCTCGACCGGCCACCTCTCCGGCTGGCCGGTCACGGTGTTCTGCTTCGGGCTGCTGCTGATGATCGTGCTGTACGCCCGGCGCGTTCCCGGGGCGATCCTGATCAGCATCGTGGCCACGACGGTGCTGGCCATCGTGGTCAACACGGCGTTCGCCGTCGATCCGGCGCAGTGGGGGGTGGTCGCGCCGAGGGTGCCCGCCTCGGTCGTCGCGGCGCCCGACTTCGGGCTGCTCGGGCAATTCGACCTGTTCGGCGGTTTCGGCACGGCGGGCGCGCTGACCGCCACCGTCGTACTGTTCACGCTGGTGCTGTCCGGGTTCTTCGACGCGATGGGCACCATCATCGGCGTCAGCGACGAGGCGGGCCTGGTGGACGAACAGGGCCGGGTGCCGCGCCTCGGGGCGATCCTCACCGTGGACGGCGTGTCCGCCGCGATCGGAGGCACGGCCAGCGCCTCGGCCAACACCGTCTTCGTCGAGTCGGCGGCCGGGGTCGGCGAGGGCGCCCGCACCGGCCTGGCCAGCCTGGTCACCGGGGCCTTGCTGGGGCTGACGCTGCTGTTCACGCCCGTCACGACGGTCGTCCCGGCCGCGGCGGCGGCCCCCGCCCTGGTACTGGTCGGCGCGCTGATGATGACCCAGGCGCGCAACGTGCCCTGGACGGACCTGGACCTCGCGATCCCCGCGTTTCTGACGATCGCCCTGATGCCCTTCACCTACAGCATCACCACGGGGCTGGGCGCGGGGCTGATCGCCTACGTCGCGATCAAGCTGGGGCGGGGGCGGCCGGGCGACGCGCACCCGCTGCTGTACGTGGTGGCCGCGATGTTCGTGGCCTTCTTCAGCGTGGGCCTGTTCGACGGCTGAGGGCGGGCCCATCGTCGTGGGCACGGCCGCGGGACCTGCCGCGGGACCGGCTTCCCGCGGCAGGCGCCCGAGGGCACCGCCGCGGGCGGTGCGGGGAGACCGCGACCCTGCGCGCTGGTCTCTCGGAGGCCGGGTGTTGCTCCGGGCATGGTCACGGGCCACGAGGGTCAGGGGCGACGGCGTGACGGGGTCGTCCGGCCTCCGAGAGTGCTCATCACACCAGATCCCCCGTCTCGAACTTGATCTCGTTCAGCCGCCGGCAGGCCCGTTCCATGCGCTTGAACGCCGTGTTGACGACATGGCCCAGCTCGGCCAGCTCCCGGTTGCGCCGCTCGGCCTCCCGGCTCTCCCAGTGACCGATGGCCTCATCGAGCGACTTGAACCGCCCGCCGGCCGCGACCACGACCTGACGGCCGTTCGCGTACCGGATCGCCACCCTGCCGACGATGGTCCAGTCGCCACGAGCCATGGCACGCCCTTCGCGTCCGCCGACCACTACCGTTCGCCTCCTGTTCGATCAGCAGACCACGCTGTCGGCCGAGTTCGCCACACCGGCCCGCGACGCGGCCCGATGCGCTGGGAGGCACGCCTCCGACGATAGGAACGAGCCTCCGCCCCCCTCAACGAGCTTGCACGAACTTGCACACGACTTTCCCCCCCTCCCCACGGTGACCTCGGGCCGCGGGCAGCGGGGTGGTCAGGTGAGGCCGGCGTGAGCCTGGGCGATCAGGTCGTGGGCGTGCCGGCCGTACCGGGCCATCGCCGCCGGCTCGTCGAACAGGACCATGGACCTCGGCCACCCACGCGAGTACAGGCCGCGCCCCCTCCGCCCGGGACCTCGGGCCGCGGGCGGCGGGGTGGTCAGGTGAGGCCGGCGTGGGCCTGGGCGATCAGGTCGTGGGCGTGTCGGCCGTAGCGGGCCATCGCGGCCAGTTCGTCGAAGCCCTTGGCGTATTGGGCGATCTCGCGGGGCTGGGTGACGTTGACCGAGGCGGTGAGCAGTTCGACCTTGACCGCTCTGTCGTCGAAGATGTGGAAGGCCTCCACCGGCCACAGGCGGCGTGACTCGGTCTGCGGGATCACCCCCAGTGAGACGCGGGGCAGGGCCATGACGGTCAGCAGGTGGTCGAGCTGGCCGGACATGACGTCGGCGTCGCCGATGCGGTAGCGCAGCACCGACTCCTCCATGAGGATGGCGAAGCGGTGGTCGCCCTCGTGCAGCACCCGGGAGCGGGTCAGGCGGGCCTGAGCCGCCGCCTCCGAGTCGTCGGGCAGCCCGCGGAACGCGGCCACCGAGGCCAGCAGCGCGCGGGCGTAGGCGGCCGTCTGGAGCAGCCCCGGCACCACGTGCGAGCAGTACACCCGGAAGTGCCGGGTGGCCTCGTAGCGCGCGATGCCGGACTCCTGGGTGCGGCGCAGACCCGCCCGGTGCACCCGGCGCCACTCGACGTACATCTCATCGGCCTGCCGGGAGGCGGCGATCAACTCCTCCACCTCCCCGTCAGCGCCACAGGCCCCGCACCACGCGCGTAGATCGTCGTCGGAGGGCGGGGTCTTGGCGTTCTCGATGCGGCTGGACTTGGACTCGTGCCAGCCGGCCGCCGCGGCCAGCGCGCGGGCGCTCAGCCCCGCGTCCAGCCGCAGCTCGCGCAGGCGCTGCGCGATCAGCCTGCGGGCGGCGAGCACGCTGCTCGATGACTGGGTCGCGTTGGGCCGGCGGACCGCCGACGTCACACGCGTCGATGTCGCTTGTCCGGATCCCATACCGCCTCACACGCGTCGGTTGGCGTGCCGACCTGCTCGGGCGCGTCGGGGAGCCGGCCACCGACGGTGATGTAGGTGTGGCGTGGCCACGGCGACGAGGGCCGGGCGGCCCGCGTCACGAATGCGAACCCCCGAGGTCGGCGTCCCGGCAGGCCGCCAGGAGCAGCGGCGCCATGCGAAAGGGGATGCGGACCACCCGCTCGCCCTCCGCGAGGGGGTTGAGCGATGTCATCAGGACCCGTGTCTCGGCATCTTGCACTTCCCTGCCCTGGATCACGATGCTGCCGTCGGTCTCATCGACCCAGACCGACGGGCAGTCGTCAACGTCACTTCCAGGATCCTTGCCGAGGAACTTCAAAGCCATCATCGACTCCGAGCTGAGGTGTGCTGCGTGGACTTGCCTACGCGTGAACTTAACCGCACTCTAACGCACAGTCAATTTAGCTTTACCCAGAGTGATCGATGTCCGCTCGAGGCGGAATCGGGGTCAAGCGCCGGTCAGCCCGGCTCGTCGTGGTCGCACGCCACGTTGTCGTGGTCCTTGTCCTGATAGTACTGGTACTCCGGGTGGGTCTCCTTGAAGTACGGACCGTATCCCGCCTCACCGACCTCACGGCAGCTCGCGAAGCGCGGATCGGGTTCGTCCAGTTCGCGACCGCCCTGCGGCGCGATCCCGACCGGGGCCGCCGTCGTCCCGTTCCCGGACAGGGTCGCGGTGCCCAGCCCGGTCGCACCTCCCGTCGGCCCGGTCACCGGCCCCGTACCTGTGCCCGTGCCCGTGCCCGTGCCCGTGCCCGTGCCCGTGCCCGTGCCTGTGCCCGTGCCCGTCGCCGGGTCGGTTCCGGTGCCCGTTCCCGTACCGGCGGGTGCCTCCGGCACGCAGGTGCTCTCCGGAGTCGCAGTCCCGGCCCCCGGCGGCGTGACCCCGGTCTCGGTCCCGGTGCCGGTCCCCGTCCCCGTACCCGTCCCCGCCGTAGGCGCGCCTCCCGTGGAGCCGTCGCCCACAGGCGACCCCGCACCGTCGGCCGCCGCTCCGCCAGTCCCGCCAGCCCCGCCGGTACCGATCGGCCCTCCGTTGCCCGCGGGCCCTCCAGTGCCGCCAGTGCCGCCAGTGCCGCCAGTGCCGCCAGTGCCGCCAGTGCCGCCAGTGCCGCCAGTGCCGCCAGTGCCATCGGTACCGATCGGCCCTCCGTTACCCGCGGGCCCTCCAGTGCCGCCGGTGCCGTTGGTGCCCGGCGGGGTGCCCGTGCCTCCTGGAGTGGTGCCGTTCGGGGCGGCGGAGCTCGGGACGGTGCCCGGGGGGCAGGTGGCGGTGGTGGCCGGGCCGCGGAGTTTGGCCACGATGCCGTCGGCGACGTCCTTGCTGAAGGAGCCGGACAGGCTGAGGGTGTCCTCGGTGATGGCCTGTGCCACGCGCGGGGCCGCCACCACGCGGTCGCCCGCGACCACCACGATCCGCTCCCGTACCGCCTCCTGCGTCAGCGCGCCCACCTGGTCGCGGAACGGCGCGGGCAGCGCGATGCGCACCGCGTAGGTGCCGGTCGGCTCGCGTACGGCCTCGATGGTGCGTACGGCGGTGACCGCCACGCCGTCGGCCATGAAGTAGCAGGTGGTGCCCGCGTCGTCGAGCAGCGCCTCGCGGCCCGGGCAGGGCGCGGGCTGGGTGCCGGTCAGCGGCGCGAAGAAGATCGGCGCGGCCAGCTTGCTGGGCCGGGTGCCGCCGGGCAGCGCGTCGGGGTTCACCGTCATCAGCACGGCGACGGTGGCGAGCACCCCGGTGATGACCACGACCAGGACGAGCGCGACCGCGAGCAGCGCCGTGGTCGCCCTGCTGGCCTTCGGCTCGTCATCTGCCGGGGCGGCCTCCGCGGACGAGGGCGCCCCTGGCTCCTCGCCGGAATCCGGCCGCTTCTCCACCGGCTGCTTCTCCATCGGTGTGGACCCCATATGTTCATGACGTTGCTCGCTGGCGGGAACGAGCCTACCGATCGTCCCCAACCCCGCGTAATCCACGCGTAAAGGCATTGCTTCCCCGACAAATTGTCATCAAGCTCCGCCGATTCCCTCCACCCTGCGCGTGGTGGTCCTCCCCGGGGGAACGCACAGTGAAAGACGGGGCTACGCGAGGAGGAGCCGTGCAGATCGGAGTTCCGCGCGAGGTAAAGGACAACGAATACCGCGTCGCGCTCACGCCGGCCGGGGCGCACGAGTTCGTCCGGCACGGGCATCAGGTCCTCATCGAACGGGACGCCGGTACCGGCTCGGCGATCCCCGACGACGACTTCGCCGCCGCCGGGGCGGTGATCGTGGCGTCGGCCGACGAGGTGTGGGGGCAGGCCGACCTGGTGCTGAAGGTCAAGGAGCCGGTCGCGGTGGAGTACCACCGGATGCGCAAGGGCCAGGTGCTGTTCACCTATCTGCACCTGGCCGCGTCGGCGCCCTGCACCACGGCCATGCTGGAGTCGGGGATCACCGGCATCGCCTACGAGACCGTGCAGACGGCGAGCGGCTTCCTGCCGCTGCTCGCGCCCATGTCGGAGGTGGCCGGGCGGCTCGCGCCGCAGGTGGGCGCCTATCACCTGATGAGCCAGGGCGGCGGGCGCGGGGTGCTGATGGGCGGCGTGTCGGGGGTGCACGCGGCCCGCGTGGTGGTGATCGGGGCCGGGGTCGCCGGGATGAACGCCGCGGCGATCGCGCTGGGCATGCAGTCGGAGGTGGTGCTGCTGGACAAGAACATCGACCGGCTGCGCCAGGCCGACATCATCTACCAGGGCCACTGCCAGACCATCGCCTCCAACGCCTACGAGATCGAGCGTGCCGTCCGTGAGGCGGACCTGGTGATCGGGGCGGTTCTGGTACCGGGGGCCAGGGCCCCCAAGCTGGTCACCAACGAGCTGGTCGCGCGGATGCGCCCGGGCTCGGTGCTCGTGGACATCTCCATCGACCAGGGCGGCTCGTTCGAGGACTCCCGCCCGACGACCCACGCCGACCCGACGTACCGGGTCCACGACTCGGTCTTCTACTGCGTCGCGAACATGCCGGGCGCGGTCCCGCACACCTCCACCTACGCGCTGACGAACGTCACCGTCCCCTACGCGCTGGCCGTCGCCGACCTCGGCTGGCGGGCGGCGCTACGGGCCGACCCGGCCCTCGCCCGCGGCCTGAACACGCACGAGGGCCATGTGACGAACCGGCCCGTGGCCGAGGCGCACGGGCTGGAGTTCGCGGGCGTCGATGAGTTCTTGACGTAGGGCCGTCCCCGCGGCTCAGGAGGCGCTGGGCTCGGGGGCGCCGGTCGCGGGGGCGCTGGGCTCGGCGGGCGGCGTGCCCATGGTGTCCGCCGATCCGCTCGGCGCGACCGCCGGGATCTCCTTCTGGGCCGCGGTCTTGTCGGTGCTGTACGGGCCTTCGCAGGAGGCGCCGAACTCCGGCGTGTTGGTCGGGTTGTTGCGGTACTTGCTGATGAACCGCGGAAGCTTGGGGTCGTCGGCGGTGGCCAGCTTGAGCTGGTTGTTCCACGCGCTGGCCACGACCGGCGAGGGCAGCCCGGGGTACGGGCTGAGCAGCATGTACTCCTCGGAGGCCAGCTTCTTCAGGGTGTCCACCTGGGCCTTGGGGAGGCTGGGCTGGTAGGTGATCCAGATCGCCCCGTGCTCCAGGGAGTGGACCGCGTGCTCGCTGTTGACCGGCTCGTCGTAGATGCCGCAGCGCTGCCAGACGCTGTTGTGCTCACCGCCGAGCGGCGGGTTCTCCTTGTAGGAGATCTTGGTCTCCTTGTGCTGGCTGGCCGGGTACTTCGCGGAGACCACATCGCCGAGCGAGGTCGCCGACCGTTCCCTGATCAGATAGAACGCGACCACGCCGACGAGCAGGATGATGACGAGCCCGCCCGCGCCCCACATGAGCATGGCGGTACGGCGCTCCTTGCGCTTCTGCGCGGCTCGCATCTGCGCCAGATGCTCACGCCTCGCCTGCGCCTTCTCCTTGGACATCATTCCTCCATCGGCGGGCCCAATCAGGGGTCACCTTATTCCGTACCAACGTATGTGGAGAATAAGGGCTTTAAGTTCTCCTCACGCCGCTTACCGGAGATCACGGGTACGCTGAGCAAACGATGGACGTCCCCGTTGAAACTCCCGCACGCCCACGGCGCCGCCCGCTGCTCGTCGTGGCGGTCTGCGCCGTCCTGGTCGCCGTCGTCGCCGCCGTCGTGTTCGCCGGCCGGTACGGCACGCCCTCGGACGCCTCCCCGGAGGCGGGGTTCGCGCGGGACATGGCCGTCCATCACGCCCAGGCCGTGGAGATGGCGTTCGCCGCCCACGACGCCACCCAGGACGAGACGCTGCGGGCGCTCACCAGCGACATCATTCTCACCCAGACCGCCCAGCGCGGGATCTTCATGGGCTGGCTTCAGCAGTGGGGGCTGAACCAGGCGGGTGAGCTGCCGCGGATGGCCTGGATGTCCGGTCACGGACACGGCGCGGGCCGGGCGAAGCCCGCGACGCCCGCCGGCGGGCTGATGCCCGGCATGGCGAGCGCCGCGGAGATGGACCGGCTGCGACAGGCCCAGGGCAAGGCGGCCGAGGTGCTGTTCCTGCAGCTCATGATCCGTCACCATGAGGGGGGCGTGCAGATGGCCGACGGCCTGCTGCGCCTGTCCGACCGCGAGGAGGTCGCCACCATGGCCAGGCACATCAGCGCCGGTCAGAGCGGCGAGATCAAGCTGATGACCGACCTGCTCCGCGCCCGCGGCGCGAAGCCGTACCCGACGATCCTCGACTGACGCGTCCGGCCCCAGGCCGGAGGCGTCCTCCCCCTCCCACCCCCACCGCCGCGAAGGACGGAGAGACAGTGAACGACGAGCCGGAGAGCCATCTTGAGGTGAGCATCTCGGCCGAGGTCGAAGCGGGGATGTACGCGAACTTCGCATCGGTCTGGCACACCCGCGATGGGTTCGTCCTCGACTTCGCGGTGATCACCAGGCCGCCGCAGCTCACCGGCGATCCGCAGTCCGGGCAGCGCATCCTGAGCGTCCCGACCCGCATCGTCAGCCGTATCCGCCTTCCCCCGAGCCAGGTCTTCGAGCTGATGAAGGCGCTTGAGCAGCAGCTCACCGCCTATGAGAAGGAGACCGGTCACAAGGTCTGAAAGATCGGGTGGCCGCCGACAAAGGGGGGCGTGCGCGTGGCGGCCGACGGTTTCGACGCGGTCGTGGTGGGGTCCGGGCCCAACGGGCTGTCCGGGGCGCTGACGCTGGCCGCCGCCGGGAGGCGGGTGCTGCTGGTGGAGGGCGCCCGGCGGTTCGGCGGCGGGCTGCGCACCGAGGAGCTGACGCTGCCCGGCCACGCCCACGACGTGTGCGCGTCCGTGCTGGCCATCGCGGTGGCCTCCCCGGCGTTCCGTGACCTCGGTCTGAACGTCGAGTTCGCGCATCCGCCCGTCCCGGCCGCTCACCCGCTGGACGACGGGCCCGCGGTGCTGCTCCACCGCGATCCCGCGCGGACCGCCGCCGGGCTGGGCCGCGACGGCGTCGCCTGGCTGGAGACGGTGGGCGCGGCGGCGCGGGCCGGGTTGCCGCTGGTGGACACGCTGCTGGCGCCGTTCGGCGTGCCGCGCGCGCCGGTCGCGCTGGCCCGGTTCGGCCCGCTGGCCCTGCTGCCCGCCACGGTGCTCGCCGGCACGGTGTTCCGCGCGCCCCGGGCGCGGGCCCTGCTGGCCGGGATGGCCGCGCACTCGATGCTCGACCTGCGTGCGCCGGTCTCCTCCGGGTACGGCATGATGCTGGCCTCGCTGGCGCACCTGGTCGGCTGGCCGGTGGCGCGGGGCGGCTCCCAGACGTTCGCCGACGCGTTGGTGGCCAGGCTGCGCGAGCTGGGCGGTGAGGTGGTGAGCGGGCAGTGGGTCGGCGACCTGGCCGAGCTGCCGCCCGCCCGGACGATCCTGCTGGACGTGACCCCGCGCCAGTTCCTGCGGATGGCCGGGCCGCGGCTGCCCGCCCGCTATCGGGAAAGGCTGTCCAGGTTCCGCTACGGGCCGGGGGCGTTCAAGCTGGACTGGGCGCTGTCCGGCCCGGTGCCGTGGCGCGATCCGGCGGTGGCGGGGGCGGGCACGGTCCACCTCGGCGGGACGCTCGCGGAGATCGCGCACAGCGAGGCGGAGGTGGCCGCGGGGCGGCACCCGCGCCGGCCGTACGTGCTGGTGGTGCAGCCGGGCGCGGCCGATCCCACGCGCGCCCCGGCCGGCGGGCACACCCTGTGGGGCTACTGCCATGTGCCGAACGGCTCCGGCGTGAACATGACCGAGGCGATCGAGGCGCAGATCGAGCGGTACGCGCCGGGCTTTCGCGACCTGATCCTCGCGCGCAGCGCGCGCGGCCCCGCCGAGCTGGAGCGGCACAACCCCAACCTGGTGGGCGGCGACATCGGCGGCGGGCTGGCCGGCCTGTGGCAGTTCGCCGCGCGGCCGGTGCTGTCGCCGCACCCGTGGCGCACCCCGCTGCGCGGCGTCTACCTGTGCTCGTCGAGCACCCCGCCGGGCGCGGGGGCGCACGGCATGGGCGGCCGGGAGGCGGCCCGCCTGGCGCTGCGCGAGACCTGATCTAAGGCCGCCGTCCGGCGGCCATTTCCTCGGCGACGGCCGCGGCGAAGGCGTCCACGTCGGCCTCCGTGGTGTCGAAGGAGCACATCCAGCGGACCTCGCCGGTGCTCTCGTCCCAGGTGTAGAAGGCGAAGCGGTCGCGCAGCCGGTCGGCGACGGCGGCGGGCAGCACCGCGAACACGGCGTTGGCCTGCACCGGCGAGCGGACCCGCACCCCCGGGATCTCGCGTACCGCCCGCGCCAGCCGCGCCGCCATCGCGTTGGCCCGCCGGGCGTTGCGCAGCCACAGGTCGCCGCCGAGCAGCGCCTCGAACTGGACGGACAGGAACCGCAGCTTGGACCCGAGCTGCATCGCGGTCTTGCGGACGTACTCAAGCCCGCCGGCCGCGCCGGGGTTCAGCACGACCACGGCCTCGCCGTACATCAGGCCGGACTTGGTGCCGCCGAAGGACAGCGCGTCCACGCCCGCGTCGGTGGTCAGCGCGCGCAGCGGGACGTCCAGCGCGGCGGCGGCGTTGGCCAGCCGCGCGCCGTCCAGGTGGACCCGCAGGCCGAGCCGGTGGGCGTGCGCGCAGACGGCCGCGGTCTCCCGAGGGGTGTAGACGGTGCCCAGCTCGGTGGCGTTGGAGATGGTGACGACCTTCGGCTGCGCCCGGTGCGGGTCGCCGAACCCGTGGGCGCGGCGGTCGATGAGGTCAGGGGTGAGCTTGCCGTCCGGGGCCGCCACGGTGAGCAGCTTGAGGCCGCCGGTCACCTCGGGGGCCCCGCCCTCGTCGGTGTGGACGTGGGCGCTCTCCGCGCAGACGACGGCCTCCCAGGGGGCGCACATCGCGCGCAGCGCGACCACGTTGGCCCCGGTGCCGTTGAACACCGGCCAGACGCGCGCCTGCGGCCCGAACACGGCCCGGAAGACCTCTTCCATGGCGTCGGTGTAGACGTCGTCGCCGTAGGCGCTCTGGTGGCCCTCGTTGGCCAGCGCGAGGGCCCGCAGCACCTCCGGGTGGACCCCCGCCTGGTTGTCACTGGCGAACCCGCGCGCCGCGGGATCGTGCCTGCGTCGTACGACGGTCATGCGGCGGTCATTTGGAAAGGTCCAGGCGGCGGCCGTTGATCTCGACCGCGGGGGCCTCCCAGAGCCCGGCGACGATCTCCGCCAGGTCGTTCACGTCGGTGTGGCCGGGGAAGGTCGCGCCGGGGTTCTCCGCCCGCATGGCGTCGTGGACCAGCGCGTTGACCACCAGGATCGTGGCGGCGGCGCGGGTGCCCGCGAAGCCGTCGGCCATCGCGAGGGTCCATGCCTCGGCGGCGGCCTTGGCCGCCGCGTAGGCGGCGCTCCCCTGGGTGGGCGAGCGGGCGGCCTCGGCCGAGACGATCACGAACCTGCCGTCGCCGCTCTCGCGCAGCAGCGGGTCGAACGCCAGCGAGACGTGCTGGAGCGTGCGGATCAGCAGACCGTGCAGCAGCTCCCAGTCGGCCAGCGAGGTCTCGGCGAAGGACTTGGCCCCGCGCCACCCGCCCACCAGGTGGACGACGCCGTCCGCCCTGCCGTACCGGGCGGCGACGTCGCGGGCCAGGTCGCCCACGGCGTGCGGCTGGAGCAGATCGACGGTGTGGCGCTCCACGCCCTCGACGTCGGGGTGGTGGTGGGCGTCCACCGCCAGCACCGTGTCCCCCTCGGCGGCCAGCCGCCGGACGACGGCCTGCCCGGCCGGGCCGCCCGCCCCGGTGACCACGATCACTTTCGCGCTCAACAGCCGCTCCCCTCGCGCGATCGATGACGCAACCGAGCTTACGGCGAGGCGCGGCCCGGCACGGACGAGGTCACCCGTTTTCCGCCGCGTGGCGGACCCGCCGTCCCCCGCCGGGCGGACGACCCGCGCCGGGGCGCGCGGATAGCGTTCCGGCCGACAGTACGGCGGACGGGCACGGCCCCCGCCGTCCCATGACCGCCCAGGGGGCTCTCGTGCTCGACTCGACCTTCAGGCGGGTGGCCGCCGGATCACTGCTGATCGTGGCCCCGCTGCTGCAGACCGCCGCCGTCGTCGTGGACCCGGGGACGTGGGGGGACGACCGCGAGGCCGTCAGCTTCGGCGACGATCCGGTCCTGGCGCAGGTGCAGTCGGTGCTCTACCACTGGAGCTGGCTGCTCACCGCGTTCGCCGCCTTCGGGCTGCTCCACCTGGTACGGCGGCGGGCGGTGGCGCTCGGCCACATCGCGGGGGCGATGACCGTCGTCGGCTACGGCAGCATGTCGGCGCTGCTGCTCACCGACCCGGTGTCCTGGTGGTTCGGCGAACGCTACCCGGCGGAGGAGGCCGAGCGGCTGGCCGGGGAGGTGCTGGACCTGCCGGGGGTGGTGTTCGGGTTCACCATCCCGTGGCTGTACCTGGGGATCGTGGGGCTGCCCCTGCTGACGGTGGCGGTCTGGCGGGCCGGGCAGGCGCACTGGTGGGTGC
This sequence comes from Spongiactinospora rosea, assembly GCF_003315795.1. Lineage (GTDB taxonomy): Bacteria > Actinomycetota > Actinomycetes > Streptosporangiales > Streptosporangiaceae > Spongiactinospora > Spongiactinospora rosea. Next base: position 304,543 of record NZ_QMEY01000003.1, on the reverse strand, counting down.
CCGCGCTGGTCGCCGCGGGCGTGCTGGGGTCGATGCTGGTGCCGTACGGACCGGCGACCATCCCGTTCTGGGCGATGCCCGCGGTGGCGCTCGGCTCGGTCGGCGTGCGCATCCTGCGGATGGGCCCGGCGGACTGGGCGGCGTTCTATCCGGAGGCGCCCGGACGTACCACGCCCGCCTCGTAGGCGAACACCACGGCCTGGGCGCGGTCGCGCAGGTGGAGCTTCATCAGCACCCGCGCCACATGGGTCTTGACGGTGGCCTCACCGACGAACAGCGCGCGGGCGATCTCGGCGTTGCTGTGCCCCCGGGCGAGCAGGCCGAGCACCTCCAGCTCGCGGGGGGTGAGCAGGCCGAGGCGGGGCGGCGGTACGGGGTCGTGCCGCCCCGCGAAGGACGCGATCACCCGCGTGGTGACGGCCGGGTCGAGCAGCGCCTCCCCGGCCGCGACCACGCGTACGCCGTCCACGAGCTGTTCGGGGGGTGAGACCTTGAGCAGGAAGCCGCTGACGCCCGCGCGCAGCGCGGCGTACAGGTTGTCGTCGCTGTCGAAGGTGGTCAGCACGATCACCTTGGGCGGGCTCGGCCGGGACAGCAGCTCGGTGGTGGCGGCCAGGCCGTCCATGCGGGGCATCTGGATGTCCATCAGGACGATGTCCGGGGTGGTACGCCGGGCCACGGCGACCGCGTCCACCCCGTCGCCGGCCTCGCCCACCACGCGCATGTCCGCCTCGGATTCGAGGACCATGCGCAGGCCCGCGCGGACCATCGCCTGATCGTCGGCGATCACGACGCGGATCGCGTCCCTGGACTCCATGGCAGTACCTCCGAGTAGCGTCAGCCCGGAGCCTAGAGTGCGGAACCGTTCCTGCATACCGGACAAAACGCCCAAGCAACTCGATTCCAAGTGAGTCCCAAGTGGCCGCCGCTCACGAGGGGCGCAGTTCCACGCTCCCGGCGATCCGCTGCGCGACATCGTCCCGGCAGGTGCCGGGCGCGCAGAAGTACACCAGCAGCGCCGCCGCGCCCGGCCGGTCCACCGCGTAGCCGATGAGGTCCAGGTTCCCGCCGCCCTGCGGGTCGGCGAGCGTCCCCTCGATCCGCACGGCGGGCCTGCCGCCCACCGGCACCTGAACGATGCCCGAGGTTATGCTGACCGTGCCGGGCAGCGAGGAGCGCAGGGTCTCCTGGAGGTCCTGTACGCCCGCGTTGGGGTCGAGGGTGTCCAGGACCTGCACGAACAGGCCGGTGGCCGTCTCCGGGTCATCGCGCAGCAGCCGGTTGGCCTCGCTCCAGTCGGCGCTGACCGGGGTGACGAAGAGCCGTTCGAAGGCGGCCCCGTGCGGCGAGGCGACCGTGAACACGTCCGTGTGGGTCCGCGCGACCCAGTCGCCGGGATGGTCGAACCGCAGCGGCGCGGCGGCCGAGCCCGCGTACCGGGTCCACTCGGATTCGCCGCCGCGCAGCAGTACGGCCAGCACCGCCGCGACCGCCACGATCAGCGCCACGGCCGCCGCCGCGGCGACGATGATGCCCCTGTTGCCGCGCCGCCCGCCCGCTGGGACCGGCGACGGCTGCGTGGCGGGCGCCGGGTCCGCCGGGGCGGGCGCGGGCGCCGTGGGCCCGGCCACCACGGGCACGGCCCTGCCGTCGATCGCGTCCCGCAGTTCGGCGACGAAGTCGGCGCAGCTCGGATACCGCTGGTCGGGTGACTTGGCCAGCGCCCGCGCCATCACCCCGTCCACGCCGAGCGGGAGTTCCGGGCGCAGGCCGCTCAGCGGCGCGGGCGTCTCGGCCAGGTGCGCCCACAGCAGCGCGATGTCGTTGTCCCGCTGGAACGGCAGCCGCCCGGCCAGCGCCTCGTAGACCACGCACGCCAGGGCGTACTGGTCGCACCGCCCGTCCACGCGGTCCTTGTTGATCTGCTCGGGGGCCATGTAGCGCGGGGTGCCGATGAACTGGTCGGTCTTGGTCAGCCCGGAGATCGAGGTCTGGTGCTTGGTGATGCCGAAGTCGGTGAGGTAGACGTGCTCGCCGGTCGCGCCCCCGGCGATGAGGATGTTGGCGGGCTTGACGTCGCGGTGGATCAGGTCGTGCGCGTGCGCGGTGTCCAGGGCGGCGGCGACCTGGGCGAAGATCTGGTTGACCTGGCTGATCTCCAGCGGCCCCCGGTCCAGGAAGAGGCGGCGCATGTCCATCCCGGCCACGTAGCGCATGGCGATGTAGAGCAGTTCGCCGTCGGCGCTGGCCTCGTAGATCGGGATGATGTTGGGGTGGTCGATCCCGGCGACCATGCGCGACTCCAGCACGAAGCGCTGGCGGAAGCGGTCGTCGGCGCTGAGCGCCGGATGCAGGATCTTCAGCGCCACCCGGCGGTCGAGCCGGGTGTCGATGGCGAGGTAGACCACGGCCATGCCGCCCCGGCCGACGATCTCCTCCACCTGGTAGCCGGCCACCTCCTGGCCGATCAGTGAGCGCTCGTTCACCGGCATCACGTCTCGGCCGGGTGGCCGCAGTAGCCACAGAATCGGTGGGCGGGCCCGAGGCCCATCCCGCAGGCGGTGCAGAACCGCTGCCCCGCTCTGCCCGGCACGCCGGCGGGCACCCCGGCAGGCGCGGTGGCGGGCTGCCGGGCGGTGAGCAGCGGCGGTCCCTGCGCGCCCTCCGGCGCGGCGGGCAGGCCGGGCGGCATGGGCGAGCGCGTGACGATGCGCGTCACGTCGGCCGGCGACGGCTCGCCCCGCGCGGGGTCCTGCTCCCCCGCGGGCGATGGGGCCGGTGGCGGGGCCAGTGATGAGGACGGTGATGGGGACGGCGGCGCGGACGGTACGGCGGGGGCGACCCGCCGGTCGTTCGGTGTCATCGGTGCCGTGGCGGCGGTGTCGCGCCGCGCCCGCCTGCGCAGGATCAGCAGCGTGCCGCCGATGACGGCGGCCACCAGCACGCCCGCCCCGGCGATGAACGGCCACAGCGGGACGTCGCCACCGGCCTGCGCGGGCGCGGCGAGGGCTCCGGCGTCGTCGGGCCCGCCGCGCTTGTCCTGCGCGGTCTTCAGGTGCTTGGCGGCCACCACGTGCCCCGGGTACAGGTCGAGGACGCGGCGCAGGGCCGGTACGGCGTCACCGAAGTACTTGGTGTGGAACCGGGTCAGCGCCACCTCGAAGGCCGCGTCCAGCGGCCCGCGCCTGGGTTCGACCTTGGCCTCGGCCAGCGCCTTGGTGACCTCCCTGACGCCGATCATCCGGCCGTCCCCGGCGCCGCCCGCGAGCAGCCCCACGACGGCCCCGTCCTTGTCGCCGATCACCGGCGCCCCGGCCAGTCCCTTACCGGCGAGTTCGCCGATCTTGCGCGGTTCGTCGACCTTGCCCTCCGGATCCTTGAACGGCCTGCCGCCCTTCCCCGCGCCACCGGCGTCGAGGTGCGCGATGTCGATCAGGTGCGGGCGGTCGGCGGCGGGCCTGCCGGTGAACCCGGCCAGCGAGACCGGCGAGCCGGGCTTGTCCGGCACGCGGGCGGCGAGCGGGGCGGTCGGGAGTCCGGCGCCGCCGTCGGCGCGGCCCACGGGGAGGAGCACGGCGGGGCTGTCGGGATCGTCACCGGTGTGCCCGATCTCGGCGTTGATCCCTTCCTTGTCGGCGGGCGCAATGTTCGGAAATATCTTGATTTGCGGGGTTACCTTGGTGAGGCAGGTCGCGGACTCCGTCTTCGGCGGGTAGCACTGCTGAAGGTGCCGATTCAAGATCGAATCGTCCAGCCGATGCCGCTGAAAATCTTGCTTGATGTCCACTTTGTGGTGATCAGCGAAGACCTTGTTCGCCGCATAAACCGCGGCGTCGTCCTCGGACTTGACCACCCTGGTCAGCGTCACGACCGCGCCCTCGGGGTTGACCACCACGCCGGTCCCGCTGCCGATCGGCACCTCGTAGGACCGCTCCACGTGCTGCAGCTCGCCCACGTGATCGAGCAGGGTGACCTCCACGTGCGCGACCGCCTCGACGCGTACCACGGCGGGGGTGACGAGGTCGGTGATGCCGCTCGGGTGCTCGTGCGCGAGCGCGGGCACGGCCACGGACGTCACACCGGCCACACCGGCGAACGCGCCGAGCGCGAGCCGGATCAGCGGACCAGGGCGCCGCATCACGCCTCCCCCACAGGAGCAGTCGACGGGATACGACAAGGTTCCCAACCGGCCCGGATAAGTCAATACAAGGACCGGCAGTAAGCCAAATATCGCCAAAAGGCGTTATCAAATCGGGTCACATATGTGTCCGGCCCCGCCGCCAGGCCGCGGAACCCCTTTCAGCGCCCACCGGTCCACTCCTCCGCGCCCCGGCGTACCGCCGCGTGCACGGCCCGCGCGACGCGCGCCCCCCAGGTCGAGCGCGGCCCGCCGAAGGGCTCGCCCGGCTCGCCCGCGTCCGAGCCGATCGGCACCGCGACGCACACCGCGTCCGAGGCGGTGCCGGTGCCGGGGAACCCCACCTCGGCCAGCGCCTGGGTCTTGGCCTCGGTCACCGTCATCACCGCGTTGACCAGCGCCGCGTCGGTCATCGGCACGGGCACGGCCACGACGATGTTGATCGTCCCCGGCACGATCGCGCCGTCGCTCCGGATCGGCGCGAGCTCCGGGTCCTTCGCGCCCTCGGGCGCGGCGGCCCAGGTCGGCACCCGCAGCCCGACCGTGGCCAGCGCGCGGACGCCGCCGTCGGCGGCCAGGGTGTACCGTTCCACCTTCGCGGCGGTCATCATCCCCACGCCCGCGCCCGCCGCCGGGCCCAGCCCGGCCAGGTGCTCGGCCGGGTCCATCCGCGAGTATCCGGCGACGACCTGCGCGTTCAGCACCCACTCGCGCGGCCCGATGCCGCCGCCGAGCACCGCCGAGGAGATCATCCGCCACCCCGGCCCGAACTCCCACAACAGCGCCCCGAGCCGTTCGCCGTCCTCGGTCCGCCAATCGAGCACCGGGCCGTGGTTCATCGATCCCCTCTCATCAGGTGGACGTGGGGCCTTCCGTCCGGCCCCGCCGCCACCTTCACGGTGGCCCCGAAGTGGTCGGCGATCAACTCCTCGGTCAGCACCGCCGCCGGGGGCCCGGAGGCCACGGCCGCGCCGCCCGCGATCAGCGTCATGGTGTCGGCGTACTGCCCGGCCAGGCTCAGGTCGTGCAGCGAGGACAGCACGGTGAGCCGGTCGGCCAGCCGCAGCCGGTCCACCAGTTCGAGCACCTGCTGCTGGTGCCCGAGGTCGAGCGCGGTCGTCGGCTCGTCGAGCAGCAGTACCGGAGCCTGCTGGACGAGGGCGCGGGCGATCACCACGCGCTGCCGCTCGCCGCCGGACAGGTGGCCCAGCCGCCGCGCGGCGAACCCGCCCAGGTCCAGGCGGTCGAGCACCCCGGCGGTGACCTCGCGGTCGGCCCTGCTCTCCCGCCCCAGATAGCGGATGTAGGGGGTGCGGCCGAGCAGCGCGTAGTCGTAGACGGTCATGTCGGGGGGCAGCGCGGGGGTCTGCGGGGCGAAGGCGACCAGCCGCGCCCGCCGCCGCGGCGACAGCCCGGCCGCGGGCGTCCCGTCGATCAGGATCTCCCCCTGGCCGTCCAGGACCCCGGCGAGGGCCCGCAGCAGTGTGGACTTCCCGGCCCCGTTGGGGCCGATCACCGCCAGCCAGCCGCCGCGCCGCACGTCGAGATCGACGCCGCGGAGCACGTCGCGGCCGCCCAGGGTGACGGTCAGCCCGCTGACGGAGATCATGCTCATGTGTCCACCCTGCGGGTGAGCCGGAGCACGAAGACGAAGAACGGCGCGCCGACGAACGCCGTGACGACGCCGATGGGCAGCTCCGCGGGGGCCAGCATGGTCCGCGCCACCAGGTCGGCGAGCACCAGGAACGCCGCCCCGCCGACCAGCGAGAGCGGCAGCACCACCCGGTAGGACCCGCCCGCCAGGCGGCGCACCAGGTGCGGGACCACGATGCCGACGAACGCGATCAGCCCGCTCACCGCGACCGCCGCCGCCGTGGCCAGGGACGCGGCCAGCAGCACGGCCAGGCGTACCCGGGTGGCGCGCACGCCCAGGCTGACCGCCTCGTCGTCGCCGACCGACAGCACGTCCAGCATGCGGCCGTGCAGCAGCATCACCACCGCCGCGAACGCGGCGTAGGGGGCGACCAGCCGCAGGTCCTCCCAGCCGCCGCCGACGTCGCCGAGGATCCAGGCGTAGATGCGCTGGAGCTCTTCGACCTTGAGCTGCTGGACGAAGGTCTGGATCGAGGTGAGGAAGGAGGTGACCGCTACCCCGGCCAGGACCAGCGTCGCGGTGCCGCCGCGGCGGGCGGTGTGGCCGAGCGCGTACGCCAGGAAGACCCCGCCGACCGCGCCGCCGAACGCCATCGGCGGGACCAGCGCGGCCCCGGCGTCCCCGCCGATCAGCACGATCGCCAGCGTCACCGCGAGCCCCGCGCCCGCGGCGGCCCCGAGCAGGTAGGGATCGGCCAGCGGGTTGCGGAACACGCCCTGGTATCCGGCTCCCGCGATGGCGAGCAGGCCGCCCACCACGGCGGCGATCAGGACCCGGGGCAGCCGCAGCTCCACCAGCACGCCCTGCTCGACGGGGGTGAGGCCGTGGTCGGCCGAGACGAACGGCAGCCAGTCCATCGCCTGGAGCACGACCCCCCGCACCGGGATCTCCGCGGCCCCGGTGAGCAGCCCGGCCAGCAGGCTGCCCGCCAGGAACAGCAGCGCGGCGGCGACCCACCAGGGCCGCAGCCGCGCGGACGCCCGCGCCTGCCCGTCCGGGGCGGACGCGCGCGGCGGTCGGCCCGGAGGGGCGGACGGGGAGTGCGTCACCCGCCGGCCGCGGCCTTCGCTACGGCGTCGGCGACGACCTGGGCGAACTCGGCCGCGCGCGGCCCCCAGCGGGAGACGATGTCATCGTCGAGCTGCACCACCCGGTCGTTCTTGATCGCCGAAAGGCCGCTCCAGCCCGGCCGCTCGGCCAGCGTCTTCTTGGACTGGCCGCAGCACTTGACGTCGGCCAGGAAGATCAGGTCGGGGTCGGCCTTGGCGACGAACTCGGCCGACAGCTTGGGGTAGCCGCCCGCCGCGTCGGGGGCCTCGTCGGCGATGTTGCGCAGCCCGAAGAGGCCGTAGATCTCGCCGATGAAGGTGCCGGAGGTCGCGGAGTACGGGGTGACGTCCAGCTCGTGGTAGTACGTGAGCTTGTGGTCCTTGGGCGCGGCGGCGGCCAGGCCCTCGATCTTCTCCTTCATGCCCGCCACGACCTTGGCCGCGCCGGACGCGTTGCCGGTGGCCGCGCCGAGGTCGGTGATCTGGTCGTAGCTCTCGGCCAGCTTGGTGGCGGCCGGTTCGAGCAGCACCGGCACCTTGACCTTCTGCAGGGCGGCGACCACGCCGCCGAGGTCATTGCTGAGCACCACCAGGTCGGGCTTCTGCGCGATGATCGCCTCGGCGTTGGGCTTGAACCCGGAGAGCGCGGTCTTCGGCGCCTCCTTCGGGTGGTTGGACAGGTCATCGACGGCGATGACCTGCGGCCCGGCGCCGATCGCGAACAGGTTCTCAGTGGCGGTGGGGTTGAGTGAGACGATGCGGCGCGGGCGCTCGGCGATGGTGACCGTGCCGTTGCCGGCCTGTACGGTGACCGGGAATCCGGCGCCGGGGGAGGCGGCGGGCGTCGCCGAGGCGGCGGTCTGCCCGCCCGTCGTGCCTGTCTGACCGCATCCGGCCAGCGCCAGCACCCCGAGCAAGACACCCGCGAAGGCCGATCTCAAGGGCCTCACAAGGAATCCTTTCCAGAGTCGCTGGAACCGAGAGACCCGTGAAACGACGGATCACCCTTTTCCGCGAGGGCTGTGACGTCGGCGCGGCGCACAGGCGACCTGGCTTCGGCCCGCGCGGGGGCCGTCACAGTTGCGGGACAGCGCCGGTCTCTCACCGGACTTCGCTGTGCGCAGCGCGTCCGGCAAACGGTATCAATCCCCCTCAGGAGGGCCGTCCCCGCGGTCGTAGCGCCGCTGCGCGGCCATGATGGCGGGGACCCGTTCGCCGATGAAGCCGACCAGCGTGCGCACCGCGCCCGCCAGCTCGCCGCCGAGCGGGGTGAGCCGGTAGGTGACCTTGGGCGGCGTGGACGGCTCGACCTCGCGCGCCACCAGCCCGTCGCGGACCAGCGTCTTGAGGGTCTGGGACAGCATCTTCTCGCTGATCCCGCCGATCCGGTCGCGCAGCATGAAGAAGCGCATGGGCCGCTCGCAGAGCGCCACCAGGATGAGCATCCCCCAGCGGCCGGCGATGTGGTCGATCACGACCCGGCCGGGGCAGTCGCGCTGGAAGACGTCGTTGAGGGTCACGGGGGCGTCTGGGGCATCGGACATGTCAGGAGCTTACTCAGAAGTACGTACTTACGATGAGAAAGCTCATCTCCTAGCGTGAGCCGGTATGGACAGCAAGAGGATCAGCGTCGAGATATGGACCGATGTCGTCTGCCCCTGGTGCTACCTGGGCAGGCACCGCTTCCAGGCCGCGCTCGCCGGCTTCGGCCACCGCGACCGCGTGGACGTCCGGATCCGCAGCCTGGAACTCGACCCCACCGGCCCCCGCCACGACGACCCCGCGCGCCCGCCACTGCGCGTCCCCCACCGCATCCAGCGCGATCTCGGCCTGTCCCCCGCGCAGGCCGACGAGGCGATCGCCAGACTGGACGACCTCGCCGCCGAATCCGGGCTGCGCCTGAACATGGCCGAGGCCCGCCCGGTCAACAGCTTCGACGCCCACCGCCTCATCCACCTCGCCGCCGCCCACGACCGCGCGGACGCGCTGTGGGACCGCCTGATGCGCGCCTTCGCCACCGAGGGCGCCCTGCTCTCGGACCACGACACCCTGACCGCCCTGGCCCTCTCCACCGGCCTGCCCCCCAGCAGGGTCCATGCAGTGCTCGCGGGCGACGAATACGCCGACGCCGTACGCGCCGACACGGCCCAGGCCCACACCCTCGGCATCACCGGCGCCCCGTCCTTCGTCTTCCAACACACCCACGTCATCGCCGGAGCCCAGCCCCCCGAGCTCTTCGCCGACCTCCTCCAGCACGCCTGGAAAACCGCGGAAACCCCAGCGATCAAGCACTGAGCCACGCCTTCGCGGCCAGCCAAAAGAAGCCTTTCCGGGCCCACTGATACCGCTGATCAGGGTCTAATTCACTGTGATGAAGATCACATCGATGGGATCATTGCCGAAACGATCACGCTTATGCCAGTGTCCTCGATATATGAGCAAAGGGGATACGAAATGACACACCGAACACCCGGCACAAAATGGACCAGCATCCGCTACGCTGCCGCCGTCTCCATCATGGTGGCGGCCGTCACGGCTTCCGTAACCCCGGCGATCGCGAGCGAAATATCCCGCAGCCGGGTCACCATCTCCGGCTGGGGGTCACAGGAAGGGAGCTACTTCTACGGCCCATCAACGGGCCGTGCCCGCCAATGCGGCAACATGGTCGGGGCGACCAATCCCGACTCGGCGGCCGCCGCGTCCTTATACGAGGGCCGGGACAACTGGCCCGACGCCTTCATCACGGGGGCCACCTACCAGGGCCCCAACGGTAAGCAGTGCGGTAGCGGCGGCGCCACCAGCATCAACCGGCAGTATTACACCGACCTCACCGCGTATCCACTGGACGGGGATGAGGATTCGACGACCTACTCGTATGCTGACGCATACTGATAGGCGATAGGCGAACGGAAAATCCGAACACTGAAACACATGGACGCGGTGCAGATCTCTGAACTCTCCCACCGCTACGGCCGCACGGTGGCGCTGAACGGCATCAGTGTCACCGTGCCGCGCGGGGTAACCGCGTTATTAGGGCCGAACGGCGCGGGCAAATCCACATTGCTGAACCTCCTTTCGACGGCATATCCGATCCAGGACGGCGAGGTCGTCGTCCATGGATTCCGGATGACCGCGACGCCACGGCTGCTGTCGTGGCAGGCGGCGCGGAAGACGGCCCGGCTGCGACGCCGGATCGGGCTGCTTCCGCAGAATTTCACCTTCCATCCGCGTTTCACCGTGGCGGAGACCCTTGAATACGCCGCCTGGCTGCGGAAATATCGGCGACCCGACCTACGGGCCCGAATTCACGAAGTGCTCGAACTCGTGGATCTCGCGGGAACGGGCGCGCGGCGGCTGCGTGAGTTGTCCGGTGGCATGCTGCGCCGGGTCGGCATCGCCCAGGCCATCGTGCACGAGCCGGATCTGATCCTGCTCGACGAGCCCGCCAACGGATTGGACCCTGAGCAGCGCGTCCGGCTGCGGCAGGTGATCAAGGCACTGCCGGACACCATGACGGTGCTGGTCAGCACGCACCTGGTGGAAGACGTCGCCGCGCTGGCGGCGCGCGCCGTCGTACTGAAGGACGGACGGGTGATCTTCACCGGGGAGGTGCCGGAACTGGTCGCCCTGGCGGGCGAGCCCGGCGGCGTCACCACCTCCGACGTCGAAAGAGCGTATCTGGCGCTGATGTCCAAAGCGGACCGCTCAATGATGCCCCTGGACGAGCGGTGAGAGCCCTGACCAGCCTGCGGATCATGTGGATCCGCGCGCGGCGCAGCCCTGCCCTGGCGGGCATCCCGTTGCTGTGGGCGGCGTCGGTATGGCTGGCGTTCCAGCACCAGCAGAACTGGCTGGGCCGGTGGATCAACACCGGCCTCGCCCTGAACTCCGCCGCGGGCGCCGTGCTGTGCCCGCTGACGGCGGTCATCGCGGCATGGCTGGCCGGTGACGCACGACGCACCGGACAAGCCGTGCTGGAGGACGCCGCGGCGCGGGGCCGGTCGGCCCGCCTGCTGTCGCTGCTGGCGACGGTGTGCCTGTGGGCGCTGCCCGGGTACGCGGCCATGACCGCCCTGGCCTTCTGGCAGACCGCCCAGGTGAACCCCGCCGGGGAGCCGCCCTGGGACCTCCTCGCGCTCAATGCCGCCTTCCTCGTCTTCGGCGCGTCGATCGGGATCGCGGTGGGTTCGCTGTGGCCGCGCAAACTCGTCCCCGTCGTCCTCGGCGCGGTCCTGTACTTCGGCGGGGCCATGGTCTCCTACGACGGACGCAGCCGGACCGGGCTGCTCTACCCCGTGTTCGGCGAACGCTGGGACCCGATCGGCTCCCTGCCCGGCGACCTGGCGGTGGGCATCGTGTGCTGGCTGCTGCTCGGCGGCCTGTCGCTGATCGTCGTGCTGTCACTGGACGGCACCCAGCACTGGGGCGGGGTGTTGCTGCGCGGCCTGGTGGTCGCCGCCGCCGTGGCGTCCGCGGTGTTCCTGGTCACCTATTCCGGCCCCATCCCGATCAAGCGCACGCCGCCCGCCGCCGCCTGCGCGCCCGCCGGGCAGGGCGGCACGGTGTGCCTGTGGCCGAGCGATGAGTACCTGCGACCGTTGGTGACCTCGGCCTACGTCAGGGCCCGGCAGGGCGCGGGCACGCTGGAGGGCTTCCCCGCCCGGCTGTCCCAGTTCGGCCTGGCCGGCGCGGGTCCCGGTACGTCCATCCATATCGGCGATGCCAGGCCCACCGTGCCCGGCCTGACGCGGTCGATCCTGGACACGGTGGTGTCCCGCGAGGGCGACCGGCTCCCCTGCGGTGACCGGCTCTACCCGGATTCGGCGGACGCCGCCCCGATCACGTTCTACATCCACTCGATCCTCGCGCTGCGGGCCGGGTTGCCCGGCGGCACCGGGTGGCGGAGCCTGGACCGCGACATCGAGAGGTTCATGCGACTGGACACCGCCGCCCAAGACCGCTGGCTGGAGGCGGCCATCGACTCACTCGGCTCCTGTGACCGCGCGGCCCCGAAGGCCCCGCTGCCCGGCTGGCCGGCGACCCGGTGACCCGATGACCTCCCCCGCCCGCGGCGCGCTGCTGTGCGGACGGGCCCGCAACGCGGCGACGGCCGGCGCCATCATGGCCGGGCTGCTCCTCACCTGCCCGCTGTGGGGCCGGGTGGCCCTATGGATAAGGCCGCCACTGGCCGCGCGGGACGTGTTCGTCCCGCTGACCTTCGCCGTTCCGATCGTCCTGGCCGCCGCCGTCGTCCTGGTCACCCGGTCCGAGCATCGGGACCTGGAGGCGGCCCCACCCCGGCCGCTGAGCCTGTGGAGCACGGGCTGGGCCGCCGCGCTGTCCGTGGCGGCGGCGGGCTGCCTCGCAGCGGGGGCGGTGTCGGGCCTGGGGCAGGAGTGGCTGCTCCAGGCCGGAAGGACGTTCCTGTTTCTCAGCGGCGCGGCACTGGTGATCGGGCGGGTGCTCGGTCACATGGCGGCGCTGAGCACGCCGCTGGTCGCGTTCATGGTCATGCTGTACGCGGCCGGCGGGCACCCGCGTGACTTCCGGCCGTGGTGGCTGGTGCCGTTGCGGGCCGCCGATGACCCGGTGTCGTGGGCGTTCGCGGTAGCGGTGTACGTGGCGGGGCTGTTGCTCACGGCCGTCGCGCTCAGGCGGTGAACTGCGCCTCAGCGGCGGCGATCAGCCGCTGCACGTGCAGGCCGCGGGCGGCGTCGAGGGGGTGCGGGGCGCCGCTTCTGACCGTCGCGGCGAACTCGGCGGCCATGGCGGGGAACACGACGTCGTCGCCGAGCGCGGTGTGATCGACGTGGGCGCGGCCCCGCTCGCCGTACACGGTGACGGCCGCGTCGCGCTCGCCGGGGGCGCTCATGCACAGTGAGACCTCGCTGAGCGCGCCGCCCTCGTGTTCGAGCAGCAGCCCGGCCCAGCCGAGGACGCTGCCGCGGGCGCGGACGTCCACCACGCGGCCGAGGGCCGCGTCCACCAGGTCGATCATGTGCGGGCCGATGTCGAGCACCGCGCCACGGGCCAGCCGCCAGGGGGTGGCGAACGGCGACTCCGGGCGCAGCGAGCCGGAGACGTACCGGGCCTGGGCCCCGAACGGCTCGCACGCGCGGGCCTCGGCCAGGAACTCCCGCACGCCCTTCGCGTAGCGCCAGGAGAAGACCATCTGGGAGGGCACACCGGCCTCGGCCACCGCCGCGGCGACCCGTTCGGCGCCATCGAGGTCGGCGGCGAGCGGCTTTTCCAGCAGCAGGGCCTTGCCCGCGCGGGCCGCCCGCACCGCCAGCTCGGCCTGTACGGCGGGCGGCACCGCGAACGCCACCGCCTCGCACACCTCGAACAGGTCCTCAAGCCGGGTGAAGACGGGCGCGCCGAGCTCCGCGGCGGCCTCGGGACGCCGCGCCCACACGCCCGCCAGCCTGGTGTGCGGCCCCGCCGCGAGCACCGGCGCGTGCATCCGCGCGGCCCACGGCCCCGCCCCCACCAGCCCCACGGGCACCGGATCCATTCTGTTTCCTCCTTTGACGGCTCCGATGAGCCTATGGGGCGCCGTCGGGTTCCCCGGCCGCGGACCTCACCGCGTCGCGGGAGAAGATGGAAGGACCATGAACGAGATGCTGCTGCTACGACATGGGGAGACGGAGTGGTCGCGGGACGGCCGCCACACCGGGCGTACCGACGTGCCGCTCACCGCCAGGGGCCAGGGGCAGGCGCGGGCGCTCGCGCCGCTGGTCGCGGGGCGCGCGTTCGGAGCCGTCCTGGTCAGCCCGGCCCAGCGGGCCCGATCGACCGCGGAGCTGGCCGGCCTCACCGGATATGAGGTGGAGCCCGGCCTGTGGGAGTGGGACTACGGGGGCTACGAGGGCATCACGACGCCGCAGATCCGAAGCTCACGCCCCGGCTGGTACCTGTGGCGGGACGGCGTGATCCCCGGCGACGCCGACCACCCCGGCGAGACCGCCGCCCAGGTGGGCGAGCGCGCCGACAAGGTGATCGCCCGCGCCCGCGCGGCGGAGGGCGCGGTGGCCGTGGTCGCGCACGGCCACGTACTGCGGGTGCTGGCGGCCCGGTGGCTCGGCCTGCCGCCCGAGGACGGGCGGTTGTTCAAGCTCGACACCGGCACCTACAGCGAACTTGGCCACGAACATGAAAAGCCGGTAATCCTCCAGTGGAACTCGCGCGTCTAACCTCGTCTGGCGGTCGTGTGGAAGGAGGGCGCCGCGTGGGCAACGGCACCCGAGATATCCGCACGGGAGGGTCTTCGCGGGCGCGCGGCATGGCGACCACGCGCCGACGCCACCAGGTGTGCGCCGGGCAGCGCTCATCCGGCCGCCGCGCATGGCGGGATACCGCGCCCGGACGGCCGTCTCCACGGCCGGTGGCGGGCGTAGTTCGCGGTGTCCCCACCTCCGGTGACGCGGATGGCCGCACGCGCCGTCCACCGGGCGTCCGTCATCGGACGCACGGTCATCCGGCCGAGCATGCCCCTGTTCCCGGTCGCGCCGGCACCAGTGGTGAGCCGGTGTCCGCCCGCCGGGCAAGACCACCCCGTAACGCATCCCGCGCGCCGATCCTCATCGGCCGGTGCGCCGGATATGAGAAACGGCGTTACACGAGAAGGCTGTCGAACTCGCCGTCCTTGACCCCCAGGACCAGCGCCCGCATCTCCTCGCGCGTGTAGATCAGCGCGGGGCCCTGCGGGAACCTGGAGTTGCGGACCGCGACGCTTCCGTCGGGAAGCTTGGCCAGCTCGACGCAGTTGCCGGTGGAGTTGCTCCACCGCGACTTGCGCCAGCTCACGTCGATCAGGTCATGTGCGGGCATGCCGTTGTAGGTGTGGTTCATCTATATCTCTCTGAGAAGTTCGCCGAGGATCTCGGCAGTGCCCCCAGGAGTGGTGCTTTCCACGCACAACTGCTCCATGGCGGTGAGGTACGGGTCAACGTCCTCACGTTTGTCCAGGTAGAGGGCACCCCAGAGCTGCTCGACGTAAACGACGTCCGAAAGATCGGACTCGGGAAACCGCAGAATGCTGAACGCGCCACCCTCAGCGGCGTGCATGCCGAACCTGAACGGCATCACCTGGATGGTGATGTTGGGCAGGGTGGCGACCTCCAGCAGGTGATGGAGCTGCTCGCGCATGATCGCGGGCCCGCCGATGGGCCGCTTCAGCGCCGCTTCGTCGATGACGGCCCACAACCGGGGTCCGTCCGTCGTGGTGAAGCGTTCTTGCCGCTGCATGCGCAGATGCACACGTCGCTCGATGTCCTGTGCCGAATCGTCGGGATAGCCCAGTTGGACCACGGTTCGCGCGTACGACATCGTCTGCAGCAGGCCGGGAACGAACTGCACCTCGTAGGTGCGTATGACGCTCGCCGCCTCCTCCAGCCCGACGTAGGTGTTGAACCAGCCGGGCAGCACGTCACCGTACTTGTGCCACCAGCCTGGCGTGTTGGCCTCGCGGACCATCTCCAGCAGGCTCCGCCGCTCGGCGTCGTCGAGCACGCCGTACAACGTGAGCAGGTCTTCTACGTCACGCGTCTTGAATCCGACCCGGCCGAGTTCCATGCGGCTGATCTTGGATTCCGAGGCCCGGATGTGAAATCCGGCCGCCTCACGGGTGAGCCCTCTGCTCTCGCGCAGCCGGCGCAGGCTCGCGCCGAGCATGATGCGACGAACAGTGGAACCGGTTCCCGGCGGATCCATCGACACGTGCTGCTCCTAGGTCGTTTTACTCATTCACAGTGTGTCACTTTTACGGGCCGTTGGATCTGCCCGCGATCAAGTTCCTCCTTTGCTTTAGAAGTACTGGTTCAGGGGTAACGGTAGCGGTTGCATGTCCCGGATGCACGTGCATCCGCTCTTGCACATGCACGCTAGTTTGCATCATCATGATCCTGTGCAGTCCGCTCATACCGGCTATACCGGAGTTGTGCGCGCGCCCGGTCACGCGACCGCGCCAGGCTGGTGGCCGCCCGCAGGCTGGTGGCCCGATGCCGCGCGAGACCTGGTGACCGGCCCCTCGCCGGCGGCGACGGCCAGCGCCACGTTCGTTCTGCCGCCCAGCGCGGTCTCCGTGCACTGCTCCCGCAGCTTCGCCACGGGCACTCTCACCGGCTGGGGCCTGCCCGAGCTGTGCGAGACCACCGCGCTCATCGTCTCGGAGCTGGCCACCAACGCCCTGCGGCACGGCCTCCGGCTGGCGCCGGGCGAGTACTCCCGGCGTGCGCAGGAGATCCGCCTGTCGCTGGTCCGCCGGGGCGCCATGGTCACCTGCGCCATCTCCGACCCCGAGGCCAACGGCCCCGTGCTGCGCCACCCCGGGCCGCTGGAGCCCGGCGGGCTCGGCCTGCACATCGTGGAGTCGCTGAGCGCGCGGTGGGGCTGGTCGCCGCTGCCGCCGTACGGAAAGATCGTCTGGGCCGTCCTCGGCGGATAGGTGCCAGCGGGCGACACGGCGGCGGCCGGTCGCCGGGCGCGCTCATCTCGCCGCGCTGAGCGGGCGTCGATGCCACGCGGCCCACACAACGCGTTCCATTGTGGGCCGCTCTCCCCCGTCAGGCATCTGATCTGCATTACCGTGGTTGCCTACGGCCCTCGGTAAGTCCCGCGCGCGACCCCCAAAGAGAGCTGAGAGATGGACGATCACCTGCTCGGCTGGCTGAAGACCCTCGACGAAGACAGGCTCGCCCGCGTCCTTGCCAACCGGCCCGACGCCATCGCCGCCCCCTGGCCGCGCCGCCTGGACACCCTGGCGGAGCGGCTGGCCAACGGCATCGCGACCGCTGAGGCGGTCCGCGGCCTGCCGCTGCCGTGCCTGGAGATCGCCCAGGCGTGCCTGGTGGCCG
This sequence comes from Spongiactinospora rosea, assembly GCF_003315795.1. GTDB lineage: Bacteria > Actinomycetota > Actinomycetes > Streptosporangiales > Streptosporangiaceae > Spongiactinospora > Spongiactinospora rosea. Next base: position 287,848 of record NZ_QMEY01000003.1, on the reverse strand, counting down.
GCGGCGCTCCCACGGCGGCGCGCCTGGCCGGGCTGCTCGACGTACCCGAGGACGACGTGCGCCCCTGGCTGGAGCGCCTGTACGACCACGCCCTGGCCTGGCCCGACGACGAGGGCCGGGTACGCCTGGCCCCCGCGCTGGCCCGCTGGTGGCCCGCGCCGTGCGGCCTCGGCGAGCCGCTGGCCCACTACCTCAACTCCTGGACGATCAGCGCGGACGCCCTGCGCGCCCTGGCGAAGAACCTCGGCGTGCCCGCCCACGGCCCCAAGCGGCGGGCCGCGCTGCGGGTGACCGAGATCCTCTCCGACCCCGCGCAGGTGGCGGCGCTGCTGGCCGAGGCGCCGCAGGGCGCGCGCAAACTGGCCGAGGAGTTCGCCTGGGAGGGCCCGGCGCGCGAGGTGGACGGCGGGCTGTTCGTCGTGCCGGGTTCGGCGGAGAAGTGGGCGGCCGACCACGGCCTGCTGTTCCGGTCGAGCTGGAACGTCGCGGAGATGTCGCGCGAGGTCGCGCTGGCCGTGCGCGGGCCCGGCTGGCACCCGCCGCTGACCGCCGCGCCGCCCGACCTCGCCACCCTGCCGGTCGATCCCGAGGAGGTCGATCACCTGATGGCGCTGGCGGCCCCGCACGTGGTCGAGCGCTGCGCGGCGCTGCTGGACAACACCGCCAAGACCCCGCTGCCGCTGCTCAAGAGCGGCGGGGTGGGCGTGCGCGAGGTGCGCAGGGTCGCCAAGGAGACCTCCTGCGACGAGGACGAGACCCGGCTGCTGCTGGAGATCTGCGCCGTGGCCAGGCTGCTGGCCTGGGACGAGGCGGCCGGCGGGCTGGTGCCCACCGAGCGCTTCGACCACTGGCGGCTGGACGACGGCGCGACCCGGCTGCGCGCGCTGCTGAGCGCCTGGTGGCGGATGGAGCGCTCCTCACTTCGCAAGGTCAACGGCAAGTACGCGACGGTGCTCGGCGACGACCCGGCCGGGCCGGTGATCGCCCGTATCCGCCGCTCGGTGCTCGGCGTGCTCGCCGGGCTGCCCGACGCCACCGCGCACGCCGACCGCGCGGGCCTGGTACGCCATGTGGGCTGGCACGCCCCCACCCTCGACCCCGCGCTGCTTGCCGAGATCACCCCCGCCGTGCTGGACGAGGCCAGGCTGCTCGGCCTGATCGCCCACGACGCGCTCACCGACCTCGGCCGGGCGCTCGCCGCGCTGGACCGCGTGGCCGGGGCCGAGCACGACGACCACGCTCCGGCCGTGGAGCACGATCCGGCGCTGGTCGAGTGCTCCACCCGGGCCCTGGCGGGCGTACGCCGCAGCGCGCTGTTCGGGGCCGACCTCACCGCGGTGGTCACCGGCCCGCCGTCGGCGGAGCTGGCCGCGCTGCTCGACCGCGCCGCCGACCGGGAGTCGCGCGGCGCGGCGGCGGCCTCGGTCTGGCGCTTCTCCCCGCAGAGCGTGCGCAGGGCGCTCGACGCGGGCGACACCCCGGACGGCCTGCTCGACGAGCTCGCGGCCGTGGGCACCGTCCCGCAGCCGCTCAGCTACCTGGTCCACGACGTGGCGCGGCGGCACGGCGAGGTGACCGTGACCAGCGTCACCTGCATCGTGCAGGCGTCCGATCCCGCGCTGCTCGCCGAGATCGCCGCCAACCGGCGGCTGTCCCGGCTCGGCCTGCGCGCCCTGGCCCCCACCGTGCTGGCAGGTTCGGCCCCCGCCGACCGCACCCTGGCGGCGCTGCGCGAGGCGGGGTACGCCCCGGTGCCGATCGACGACACCGGTGAGATCACCATCCGCCGCGCCAAGATCGAAGAGCCCCGGGGCGGGCGGCTCATCCTGCTGCCCGGCGGGCAGGTCGCCGAGCTGGAGGAGGCCCCGCCCGCCGACATCGCCGAGCCGCCGCCCGATCCACGCGAGCACGCCAGGCGGCTGCTGGCGGCGGCCGGTACCGAGCCCCGCCCCGGCGGCCGTACCTGGGCCGTGATCGGCCGGGGCGCCACCCGCCTGCCCACCGCGCAGCAGTCGCTGCTCGGATTCGTGGTGGACCGCGGCGTACGCGCGGCGATCACGCTGACCGGCGGCCTGACCGCCACCATCAGCCACGGCGAGCTGCGCAGCGGCGTGCTCGACGCCTGGTGCGAGGAGGCGGGCGACTATCTGGAGTTCCCGCTGGCCGAGATCGTCGAGGTCCGCGGGGCGCACCTTCCCGGCTAGACGAGCTTCTTCGACTTGTCGAGGGCGGCGATCAGCTCTTCGAGCACCCCCGCGTGGCCGAGATAACTGAACCGCTCCTCCGCGCGCCACGGGTACGTCTGGCCCGCCGCCACCGCGGGCAGCTTGGCGAAGGTCGGCTTCTGCTTCATCTCCGCGATGGTCATCGACCGGGCGCGGTCGTCGTAGAGGATCACGTCCGCCGCGTACTTGTCGGCGTTCTCCCAGCTCAACGTCTCGAAGAAGCCCGCGGAGTCCGGCTTTTCCGGCACGACCACATCCACCCCGACGGACCTCATGTACGTGACGCCCGCGTGGTCGGCGGGAACGACGACCCACATGCTGTCCGGGCCGCCCGACATGATCAGGACCTTCAGCTTCTTCTCCCCGGCCAGCTCGGTCAGCTTGGCCGACGCGGCGTCGAACCTGGCCTTGGCGGCCAGCACGGCGGGCGCGTTGAGATCGGCGCCGAGTGCGGCGGCCAGCTCGGCGTACCTGCCGATGACCTTGTCCAGCGGCGGGCCGGAGAGCATCACGCCGACCGTGGGGGCCACGCTCTCGATGGCCGCCGCCGACTTCTCCGGCACGTACCACAGCTCGTTCTTGTCGTACATCCCGCTGACCAGCAGCTCCGGCCGCAGCGAGGCGTACTTCTCCACGTTGAACTCGTCGAACACGTTGCCGAGCGATTCGACCTTGGTGATGTCCACCTCGCCGACCTGCGGGTCGCGCCCGCCGTCCTTGAGCCGGTGCGGGCCGAAGACCGCGATCGGGCGCACCCCGAAGTCCCACAGCGCCGCCGCGGCGGCCGCCTGTGCCACGACCCGGGTCGGCCGCGCGGACAGGGACACCTTCTTGCCGCGGTCGTCGGTGAAGGCCCACCCACCGCCGCTCGCGGCCGGGGAGGCCGCCGCGCCGCCGCCCGAGCCCCCGCAGGCGGCCAGCCCCATGAGGGCGGCGGAGCCCGCCACCGCGGTCAGAAAGCCCCGGCGGTGCAGGACAGGATTGGACATGACCCCTCCCATACGATCTTATGAGGTTAGGCTAACCTTCATTCAGTGCGCTTGAGGGTAGCCCGGCCTCGGCCGCACAGTGAAAGGAGGGGGTGGAGTGAGCCCGGCCACCCTGGCGGCGACCACACCTGAGACGTCCCGCCGAGTGCCGCGCAAGGCCAACACCGCACGGAGCATCGGCCTGGCCGCAGGAGTCGCGCTGCTGCTGCTCGTCGCGGTGCTCAGCCTGGTGCTGGGCGCACGGTCGATGCCGCTGGCCACCGTCGTCCAGGCGCTGACCGACCCCACCGGCTCCGCCGACCACGTCGTGATCCGTGAGCTCCGGGTGCCGCGCACCGTCCTCGGCATCGGCACGGGGGCCGCGCTCGGGCTGGCCGGGGCGCTGATGCAGAGCCTGACCCGCAACCCGCTCGCCGACCCGGGGCTGCTCGGCATCGGCCAGGGGGCGGCGTTCGGCGTGGTCATCGCGCTGGCCCTGCTCGGCTGGTCCAGCCCGGCGGTCTACGTCTGGTTCGCCTTCGCCGGGGCGGCGCTCGCCTTCGCCGCGGTCTACGCGCTGGGCTCGGCCGGCCGCAGCGGGACCAGCCCGGTACGGCTGGCCCTGGCGGGCGTGGCGATGGGCGCGGTGCTCACCGCGGCCTCCTCCGCCGTGCTCAGGATCGACACCGAGACCTACGACCGGATGCGCTTTTGGATGTCCGGCTCGCTGGCCGGGCAGGGCGGTGAGGTGGTCGCCCAGCTCGTGCCGTTCATGGCAGCGGGGGTGCTGCTCGGCGTACTGCTGGCCGGGCCGCTCAACGCGCTCGCGCTCGGCGACGACGCGGGCCGCGCCCTCGGCATGAGCGTCGGCCGCACCCGCCTGCTGGCCGCGGTGGCGATCACGCTGCTGTGCGGCTCGGCGACCGCGGCGATCGGCCCGGTCTTCTTCGTCGGCCTGGCGGTGCCGCACGCCGTACGCGCGCTGGTCGGCCCCGACCAGCGGTGGGTGCTGCCGTTCTCCGCGCTGCTCGCGCCCATCCTGCTGCTCGGCTCCGACATCGCCGGGCGGCTGATCGGGCGGCCGGGCGAGGTACAGGCCGGGATCGTGTGCGCGATCCTCGGAGCCCCCTTCTTCATCGCGCTGGTCCGCAAGGGGAGGCTCGCCGCGCTATGAGCCAAGGCATCTCCGCCCTGCGCGCCCGGCGGCTGTCCATCCGGCTGTCCCCACGCGGGATCATCGTCGCCGCGGGCCTGGTGGTCGCGGGCACGGTGGTCGCGGTGCTCGCCATCGCCACCGGCGACTTCCCGCTGCCGATCGGCGAGGTGGTGGCCACGCTGACCGGTGGCGGCACTCCGGCGAGCGAGTTCATCGTCGGCAACCTGCGCGCGCCGCGCGTGGTCACCGGGCTGCTGGTGGGGGCGGCGTTCGCGGTCAGCGGCGCGCTGTTCCAAAGCCTCACCCGCAACCCGCTGGGCAGCCCCGACTTCCTCGGCTTCACCTCCGGCGCGGCCACCGGGGCGATCATCGCGACGGTCGCCGGAGGGGCGACGGCGATGATCGCGGGCGGTGCGCTGGCCGGCAGCGCGCTCGCGGCGGTCTGCGTCTACGTCCTGGCCTACCGGCGCGGCGTGCACGGCTACCGGCTGGTCCTCGTGGGCATCGGCGTCAACGCCATCCTGCTCGCGGTCAACTCCTACCTGCTCACCCGCGCCAACATCAACGACGCGGCGACGGCCGCGGCCTGGCTGACCGGCAGCCTGGGCGGGCGCGGGTGGGAACACGCCGTGCCCGTCGCGCTCGCCCTGGCCGTGCTGCTGCCGCTGTGCGTGCCGCTGTCGCGGCCGATGCGGATGATGGAGATGGGCGACGACGCCGCCGCGGCGATGGGCATCAAGGTGCAGCGCGTACGCGGCTGCGCGATGGCCGTCGCGGTGATGCTGTGCGGCGTGGCGACGGCCGCGGCGGGCCCGGTGGCGTTCGTCGCGCTCACCGCGCCCCAGCTCGCCCGCCGACTGACCCGCTCCTCCGGCGTCACGCTGGTGGCGTCCGCGCTGATGGGCGCGGTGCTGCTGGTACTCGCCGACTTCGCGGCGCAGCGTGTGCTCGCGCCCGTCCAGCTCCCGGTCGGCGTGCTCACCGCCGCGCTCGGCGGTGGCTACCTGGTCCTGCTCCTGCGGAAGGAACGACGTTGAGCATCGATGGCACCGGCCCGCGCCTGCACGGCACCGACCTCACCCTCGGGTACGGCGAGCGTGAGATCGCCACCAACCTCCAGATCGCCATCCCCGACCGGTCCTTCACCGTGATCATCGGCCCCAACGCCTGCGGCAAGTCCACCACGCTGCGCGCCCTGGCCCGCATGCTCAAGCCGCGCACCGGGGCCGTCTACCTGGACGGCGGCGTGATCACCTCGCTGCCGTCGAAGGAGGTGGCCAGGCGGCTCGGGCTGCTGCCGCAGAGCTCGATCGTGCCCGACGGGATCACCGTCGCCGACCTGGTCTCCCGCGGGCGCTATCCGCACCAGCGGCTGATGCGCCAGTGGTCGCGCGAGGACGAGGCGGCGGTCAACGCCGCGATGGACGCCACGCACGTCTCCGACCTGGCCGACCGCCCGGTGGACGAGCTGTCCGGCGGACAGCGCCAGCGGGTGTGGCTGGCCATGGTGCTCGCCCAGGAGACGCCGATCCTGCTGCTTGACGAACCGACCACCTTCCTGGACATCGCCCACCAGATCGAGGTCCTGGACCTCTGCGCCGACCTGCACGAACAGGGCCGCACGCTGGTCGCCGTACTGCACGACCTGAACCAGGCGTGCCGCTACGCCACCCACCTGATCGTGATGCGCGACGGCCGGATCATCGCGGAGGGCGACCCCGCGCAGATCGTCACCGCCGACCTGGTGGCCGAGGTCTTCGACCTGCGCTGCGAGATCATCGAAGACCCGCAGAGCCGCACCCCGCTGATCGTCCCCGAGTCGCGCCGGCGTAGCCCCGCCCCCGCGGCGAGCGGCTGACCGGCGGCGTCGGATCCGGCCAAGAGAGCGCTTTCCGCAATTGTGGTCGCACAGATGCATAGACTTCCCCTGTGGCTGACCCGAAGTTCGAGATCCAGATGCTGCACGACCGCGTGATGATCAAGGCGGACGGCGAGACGGAAGAGCGCCGCAGCACCTCTGGAATCGTCATCCCCGCGACGGTGAAGATGGCCAACCGGCTCGCCTGGGGCGAGGTATGCGGGGTGGGGGTCAACGCGCGCTCGGTCAAGGTCGGCGACAAGGTGCTGTTCAACCCCGAAGAACAGTACGAGGTCGAGGTCCAGGGACAGCTCTACCTGGTGATGCGCGAGCGCGACCTGCACGCCGTGGCCACCCCGCAGACCGACCACGGCACCGGCCTGTACCTCTGAGCCCCGCCGCCTCGCGCCCAGGGTGCACCGGGTGCGGTTCAAGCGTTGACCATGTGGTGTGTCCTCGCCGGGGGCGACGCGGCCCGCGCGCATAGCCTGGCCGGGTTTCGTGACTTCGGTCGATGAAGGGCATGTTGAGGGGCATATGGTCGCGACGATGGCGCAGGCCGTCCTGCGGGCGGCGGACGGCGCGCGGGTGACGGTGGACCTGCCGGCGCAGGCGGGCGGGCTGGAATGGTACGGCCACACGCGGATGGCGGGGCCCGGCCTGCTGCGCGCTTATGACCTCGCGCCCGCCGGGCAGCACAAGGTGATCCCCGGCAAGATCCTGCCGGGGGCGCGGCGTGAGGTGCGCGGGCGCAAGGGGTACGACCTCGTGCTCTACGAGGCGGCGGACCGGTCGCGCAGTTGCCTGGTCTGGGCGGGCCCCTACAACGAGGCCACGACGTGGTTCGCCGGTCCCGCGCCGCGCTCTGCGGTCCTCGACTCGATCACGACATCGGTCCGCTTCCGCGACTCGCGTCAGGGGGCGACGCTGACGCCGCGCCGCGGCACCGGTCCGGGCGTACGCCAGTACGGCACGTTCGTGGTCGGCATGGGAGACCGGCTGGTGGTCATGATCCGGGACGCCCGCGCGGCCAGGGACGGCCTGCCGGAATGGCGCGGCGCCCGGCTCGGCGACGCCGAGGTGTGGAAGGAACGCCTCGACCTCGACCCGGCCACCCGCGCCGCCCTCGCAGGCACGCCGTTCGAGTGGCGCTACGTCTACGCCACCGGCACCGCCGCCTACACCGTCGTCTTCCCCACCCGCCCCGGCCGGGACGAGACCCGCGGCCTGGCCGCCGGCACCGTCGTGGACACCGTCCTCACCGGCATCCGAGTCCGGTGGTCCGATTGACCTCCGCGCCCCGCCCTCGCTCAGGCGGCGGGCCTCGCGCGAACATGTGCTCGCCCCTGACCGGTCGCCGAGGTGGGCGGTGAACGCCGGGACGGCGCTGGCGCTGTGCTCGATGGGGGTGTCGGCGTTCGCGGTGCTCGCCGTGGGGGCCGTCTATGCGCGGTTGCGGGGTCTGGAGCGGGCCGAGGGAAGCGGTGACGCCGTACGGCTCGCGCCCGCCCGGCTGGCGCCCGCCGAAGGGCGGTCGGTCTCGCTCGTCGTCCTGCTGGACGGCGGCTGCGCGCTGTGCCCCGCGCTGTGGCGGCAGGCGAGCGCGTTCACCGCCGGCCGGCCGGACGTCCGGCTGCTCGGCCTGGTGGCCGGGGAGGACGCCGCGCGACGCCTCGCCGACCCCGCCGCCGGCACGGGCACGGGCACCGGCGGGCCGCTGGCCGACCCCGGCGCGTGGGCCGAGATGTACGAGGGCTACACCCCCTGCCTCTACCTGGTCCATGCGAACGGCATCATCGCCCACCGGGCCTTCGTCTACGCCGACACCGACGTTCCCGCCCTCCTCTCGCGGGTCCTGCCCGCCCCAGCCGTACCAGCGAACCAAGGAGGACGCTCATGAGCACACAGGTCACCGACTCCATCCCGGAGATCGGCACGGGCACCGGACGGGAACCCAGCCAGGTCCGCGCGCTCATCGGCGGCCCGCCGATCTCGCGCGCCGCCCTGCTGCGCGGCCTGGCCGCCGCCGCCCTCGCGGCCACGCTCACGCCGTTCGACTGGTACCTGACCCGCCGCGCGGCCCGCGCCTCCCGGGGACCGTCCTCGGAGTGGCCTTCGGGCGACTGCAAGGACGCCTACCCGGAGGGGTACTCCGAAGCGGACGCGAACTGGTATTCCGGACCCGCCGCCTGCTACGGCGGCTGGCGGATCGGCTCCTACCCCTGCAACGACGCCAACTGGCACTTCGAGGGCTCCCGCTCCGACTCCGACGTCGGCGAGGAGTACACCGCGCACCGGACCGACTCCTTCTGCGGTTCCCGGGACACCAGAAGCGCCTGGCGCTGGACCGCGGACGGCGACCTCTACCGGTGTTCCGACGCGATGACCACCGTGACCTGGGGCGACGGCACCCGCTACCGGGGCCTGACCATCGCCATGTGCGAACTGTGACCGCGGGTACGGCCGCGCGGCGAGCGATGCTGCGCCCGGAGGCGCTGGCCGTGCCGATCGCGGGCGGAGCGTGGGCGCTCGCCGGGCTGGACGCGCCCGTCCTGGTCATGTTCCTGTGGGCGGGGCTCAACGCCGGGTACGCCAACTCGGGCAGTACGTGAAGCCACAACTCGGCGTTCCTGCTGAGCGCGCCGGTCTGGCGCGGACGCACCGCCCTGGCCTGCTTCGGCCTCGGGCTCCTGGCCGGCGCGTGGAGCGTCGCCGCCTGCGCCGCCGCCGTGGGCGGGGTGCTCCAGGCATTGCTGCCGGGCCCGCTGCGGCCCGCCCTCCTCGTGCCCGCCGCGGTGGCGGTGCTGTTCCGCGAGGCGGGGGTGCTGCGGTTCGCCGTGCCGGAGAACCGGCGGCTGGTACCCGAGCACGTGGTGCTGCGCGGGCGGGTGGCGGGGGCGCTGCAGTTCGGGTTCGAGATGGGCACCGGGATGCGGACCTACTCCCCCTCGGCGCTCCCCCACCTGCTGCTGGCCGCGCTGCTGCTCGCCGTCCCCCCCGTGGGCGCGCTCGCCGCCGCGACCGGCTTCGCGGCGGCCCGCTGGACCGCCGCGGCCGCCACCGTCGCCCACGACGGCCCCACCCCCGGCGGCGACGGAACCTGGAACGCCCGCTGGCGAGCCGCCCACCGCCCCCTCGCCTTCGCGACCGCCCTGGCCACAGTGATCGCCCTCGCCTGCGGCATCGGCGGCCGATGAACGAAGGGACGCGGCCGGCGATGGTCCACGGCAGGGCCGAGGGCACGCGGCGGCCTGCGGAATCGGAGACAGGCGGGGGCGCGCGGTGGCCGGTCGCTCGCGCGTCGGCCTGCGGGTGGTGACCTCGATGGGGGACGTGGCGCGGCTGGTGGTGGTGCACGATGCCGGGTGCGGGGGGTGTTCGGTGATCGCGGGGCGGCTGGCGGCGGTGCTGGCCGTGCCCGTCGTGGTGCGGTCGTGCCGGGACCCCGGGCTGGCCGCCGAGTACCCCGTGCCGCCCCGGGCCGGGTGCGGGGCGCCGCTCGCCGTGGCGGTCGACGGGAACGGGCGGATGCGGGTCTGGCGCGGGCTCGCGCTGCCGCTGCGGATGGCGGGACTGGTCGCGCCCGGCCGCCGGGGCGCGGCCGTTCGCCTGGCCCTGCATGCGCTGGGGCAGCACCTGCGGCGCAAGGTCCGTTGAGCCCCGCGTGGTGCGGCGCGCGGCGGGGTACGAACCGGCCCGTGGCTCGTCCCCCGCGAAAGGGAGGTACCGATGCTCCGTTTGACGCACTACGCCCTGGGCGGCGGCTGCGCCTGCAAGATCCCGGCCGGTGAGCTCGAAGCCGTGCTGGCCGGGCTGACCGGGCTGACCGTGGGGGCGCCGCAGGGCGACCTGCTGGTGGGCCTGGACACCGGCGACGACGCCGCCGTGGTGCGGATCTCCGCGGGCCAGGCCGTGGTGAGCACCGCCGACTTCTTCACGCCGGTCGTGGACGACCCCTACGACTGGGGGCGCATCGCCGCCGCCAACGCGCTGTCCGACGTGTACGCGATGGGCGGCCGCCCCCTCGTCGCCCTGAACCTGCTGTGCTGGCCGCGCGAGGGCCTGTCCTACGACGTCGCGGGCGAGGTGCTGCGCGGCGGGGCCGACATCGCCGCCAAGGCGGGCTGCCACCTGGCGGGCGGCCACAGCGTGCACGGCCCCGAGCCGCTGTACGGCATGGCCGTCACCGGCATGGCCGACCCCGATCGCCTGATGCGCAACGACGCCGGACGCCCGGGTCTGCCGCTGTCCCTGACCAAGCCGATCGGCTCCGGCGTGCTGAACAACCGGCACAAGGCGACCGGCGAGACCTTCCCCCAGGCGGTGGAGGTGATGACCGCGCTCAACGCCGACGCCGCCGCCCTCGCGACGGACGCCGGCGTGCGCTGCGCCACCGACGTGACCGGCTTCGGGCTGCTCGGCCACCTGTACAAGCTGGCCCGCGCCTCGGGCGTCACCGCCGAACTCGACGCCGCCGCCGTACCGGTCATCGAGGGGGCCTGGGAGGCGATCCGCGACGGCTACGTGCCCGGCGGGTCGCGGCGCAATCTGGAGTGGGTGGCGCCGCACCTCGACCCGGGCGACGCCGGCGAGCACACGCTGCTGCTGCTCGCCGACGCCCAGACCTCAGGCGGGCTGCTCATCGCCGGGGAGATCCCCGGCGCGCCGGTCATCGGCCGGCTGACGCCGCGCGGCGACCATCCGGTCGTGATCCGCGGTACGGCGGCTCACCTGCGCGTGTAGGAGAGGTAGACGTCGTCCTTCTTCCACGCGGCGGAGGTGATGTCGGCGAGCACCCGGGTGGTCTTGCCGTTCAGGTCGGTGACGACCGACCGGTAGGCCCCGTCGTTCTTGTACACCATCATGAGGTGGGACTCGTCCCACCAGCCCCACAGGTGCTCCGGGTCCACCGCGAGCCGCTTGACGACCTTGCCGCTGCGGCGGTCGGCCACGCACACCGGCTCCCGGTACCTCTTCGGGCACCAGGTCAGCAGCCGCTTGCCGGAGGGGGAGAACACGTCGTCACCGGACGCGGTGACGCCCACGTCGAGGGTGCGGCGCGGCTTGCCGTCGAGCCCGTACTCCAGGATCTTCTTGTCCTGCACGATGTACACGCCGCGCGCGTCGGGGCTCCACTCGAAGCTGTGGTCCTTGAGCGGCTTGGGCAGCCTGACCTCGCTGTGCGTGCCCGCCGCGACGTCGATCACGGAGAAGCCGTGGGTGTACCACACCTTGCCGGACTTCCGCTGCGTCGTGCCGAGGATCTTGCGCCCGTCGCGGGACCAGTAGAGCGCCGCGGTGATGAAGGGGTCCTTGACGGTCTTGATGAACTTGGCCGTCCCGGCCGCCCGGTCGATGATGACGACCTGGTCGTAGCCGCTGCTCGCGTACTTGTCGCGCAGTCCGGCCGCCCGCGCGCCGCCGGGCGAGACCGTGATCTCGGTGTAGCCGGTCTTCTTGGTGAACCTGTCGCCGCCCTTGTCCCGCAGGTAGACGTCGTCGCCCACGGTGTAGGCGGTGACCAGCAGGCGGTCGGTGGACTTCTCGTGCAGGACGACTCCCGTGCCGGGGAGCTCGACCTCCGTGTCTGCGGCGGTCTGGGCCACCGCGGCGGGGGTCAGCGACGCGGACAACGCCAGGCAACCCGCCACCACGCCAGTACGGTTCGATAATCTCACGCGGGCATCCTAAGCCCCACGAGCGACGAATCCTTAAGCCATTCCCAAATAGGACAATGCCATCCGGACGACATCAATCCCAAAGCCGACTTTCAGCCCCAGCCAGACGATGGCCCCGGCGGCGACCAGGGTGACCGCGAGGACGAGGATGCGGACGGTCCAGCCCTGCCGCTTGAGCCAGTCGGTCCACGCGGCGAGCGTGCGCTTGCCGAACTGCAGCACCCGATGCGCCCAGACGAACTCGGTGGCCAGTAGCGCGAAACCGGCGAAGACCACCAGCCAGCCCGGCCCCGGGAAGGGCACCATGATCAGGCCGCCGATCACCAGGACCGCCCCGGCCACGCCGACACCGATCTTCAGCGCCAGGCTCCCGCCGGGCGTGGCCCGGATGCCCTCGCGCCAGCCGCGCAGCCCGGAACGCCGGGCGGCGTCCTCCTTCACGGCGTCGGCGTCGCCGACCTCCACGCCCGCCCGCGGCCCGGGCGTGGTCGCCGGACCGCCCGGCGTCTCCCGAGCATCGCCGCCTGAGACCGCCACCTGACCCCCTCATAATGTCCTGTCACTCAACAATATTGGGAGTGGCCGGATCAGCCGGTCAGGGGACCAGGAAGCGGTGGTCCCGGACGTCGGTGACGGCCATGTGGCCGGGCAGGTGCCCGATCGCGAACGGCACCCCGCTCGCCATCACCGCCGCCTGCGGGGTCACCCCGCACGCCCAGAACAGCGGGATCTCACCGGGCCGCACCTCCACCGGATCGCCGAAGTCGGGCCGGGCGAGGTCGGCCACCCCGATCTCCGCGGGGTCGCCCACATGCACCGGGGCGCCGTGCACCGCCGGGTAGCGCGCGGTGATCCGGACCGCCTCGGCCACCAGCGGCGCGGGCACCGGCCGCATCGACACCACCAGGGGCCCGGCCAGCGCCCCCGCGGGGCGGCACTTCACCGAGGTGAGGTACATCGGCACGTTCGTGCCGGCCTCCAGGTGCCGTACCGGGACGCCCGCCTGGACCAGCGCGTCCTCGAAGGTGAAGCTGCACCCGATCAGGAAGGCCACCAGGTCGTCCCGCCACAGGCCGGTCACCTCGGCCGCGTCGGCGACCGGCTCACCGTTCTCGTAGACGCGGTAGCCGGGCAGGTCGGTGCGCAGGTCGCCACCGAAGATCTCGGTGCGGAAGGCCCCCGGGTCGCCCACGTCGAGCACCGGGCAGGCCGCGGGATTGCGCTGCCCGAACAGCAGCAGGTCGTAGGCGAGGGAGCGGGGCACGGCGAGCAGGTTGGCCTGCGTCCAGCCGCGGCACCATCCGGCGGTGGGCGTGCGCAACCCGCCCCGGAACAGCTCGCGTGCCCTGGCGGGCGCGAGGGCGCCGGGGTCGGCAGGGGTCATCGATCCTCCCGGGGGGCAGGGGGACGGAAACTCAGTATTCGAGGCCCCAGTCGTGCGGGCCCAGGGCGAAGCCCTCGCCCTTCTGGTTCAGCCAGCCGTTCTCCACCAGCCGGACCAGGCGCTGACGCACCTCGTGCTCGGGCTGGCCGGTCATCTGGGCCACGTCGGGCACGTGGGCGATCCGGCCGTCCACCGCGAGCGAGCAGACCGCCTCGTACACGGTGGTCTCGGCGTCGGTGAGCGCCTGGACGTCATGCAGGCTTCTCGGCGGCGAATGCGATGAATGCGGCGCATGTCTAGACACGTTGTCGCGCTCCTTCCCTCAGGCGTTCCGGGTCGATCTCCCGCTCGGGGTGGCGGCGCAGGTACTCCGCCTCCAGCTCCCTGGTGCGGACGGTGTGGTTGTCGAGGGCGTCGTCGGATCCGTGCCGCAGGGTCTCGGTGCGCGTCACGTGGACGTGGCGCAGCTCGCGAAGCAGGTCTTCTTCCGGGAGTACCCGAGGATCTATACCCATTGTCATACTTACCGCTTACCCACCAGAGACCCCGCGTCACCTGGAATAGGGCCGGGCATGCTCTGGGTTGTGCCCGACGTGAGCGACGAGATCAGGGGCATCGCCAAGGGCGATGCCGAAGTTCCGCTGTCGGTGCTGGACCTCGCGACCGTGAGCACCGGCCACACCCCCGCCGACGCGCTGCGCACGAGCACCGAGCTGGCGCGCAAGGCGGAGGCGTGGGGTTACCACCGGCTGTGGGTGGCCGAGCACCATGGCATGCCGGGTGTCGCGAGTTCCTCCCCGGCGGTGCTCATCGCCCACCTGGCGGCGCACACCAGCTCCATCCGGCTCGGTTCGGGCGGGGTGATGCTGCCCAACCACGCTCCGCTGATCATCGCCGAGCAGTTCGGCATGCTGCACGCGCTGCACCCCGGCCGCATCGACCTGGGCCTCGGCCGCGCCCCGGGCACCGACGGGGCGACCGCGGCGGCGCTGCGCCGCGGCGACGCCGACCGGTTCCCGCAGGAGGTCGGCGAGCTGGTGTCGTTCATGGACGGCTCCTTCGAGCCCGGCCACCGCTTCGAGCGCATCCTGGCCGTGCCGCGCGACCCCGCGGGCCGCCCGCCGGTCTGGCTGCTCGGCTCCAGCGGGTTCAGCGCGCAGCTCGCGGGCCTGCTCGGGCTGCCGTTCGCGTTCGCCCACCACTTCAGCGCCGCCAACACCGAGCCCGCGCTGGCCCTGTACCGCTCGGCGTTCCAGCCTTCGGCGGTGCTGGACCGGCCGTACGCGATGATCGGGGTGGGCGCGATCGCCGCCGACACCGCCCAGGAGGCGCACCGGCTGGCGCGCACCGGGGGCCTGGCCATGCTGCGGCTGCGCCGCGGCACGCCCTCGCCGGTGCCCACACCGGAGGAGGCCGAGAACCACCCCTACTCCATGGTCGAGGAGGAGTTCCTGGACTCCTGGCTGTCCAATGTCGTGTACGGCGAGCCGGACGCCGTCCGGGCCGGGCTGTCGGAGCTGCGCGAGCGGACCGGCGTGGACGAGCTGATGATCACGGCGACGATGTACGGCGGCGAGAATCGCATCCGCTCGTATGAGTTGATCGCCAAAGCGTACAAGATGACCGATTAACGGGGTTAAGCCGGATTTAGGAACGGTCCGACTCAGATTCGTCAAACTTCGTGACATTTTCTCATTGGCAGGGGGACGTCCGGGCCATACCGTTCGGCTATGGATCTGGAGCTCCGCCACCTCAGGATAGTTCGTGCCGTCGCGGAAGCAGGCAGCGTATCCAAGGCCGCAACCGTGCTCGGCCTGGCCCAACCCGCCCTGACCGCCCAGCTCAAGCGCATCGAGCGCGCGCTCGGGGGCGCCCTGTTCGAGCGTGACCACACCGGGGCGCGCCCCACCGCGCTCGGAGAGCTGGTGCTCACCCGTGCCAGGGTGCTGCTGCCGGCCGCCCGCCAGCTACAGGAGGAGGCCGCCCGGTTCGCGAGGTTCGCCGACAACGCCGACGGTGAACAGCAGCGCTACCGCATCGGCGCGACCAACAGCCCCATCCTGGGCGGTCTGGTGGACCGGCTGGCCGCGGCCCATCCCAACGCCAGCGTCAGCACCCACACCTCCTGGTCGGCCAACGAGCTGTCGGAGATGCTGATGCTGGGCAGGCTCGACTTCGCCGCTGTCGGCGTCTGCGGGGACAGTTCTCCGCCGTCCGGCGAGAATCTGTCCTGGCGGTCGGTGGCGCTGGACGCGGTGTGCATCCTGCTCGGCGAGAACCACCCGCTGGCGGGCGAGCCGGAGGTCGAACTCGGCGCGCTCGCCCAGGAGAACTGGGCGGTCACGCCGGGGGACGGCTGCTTCGCCGACTGCTTCGCCGCGGCCTGCGCACGGGCCGGTTTCACCCCCCGCACGATCTACGAGACCGACGTGGCGACCTGCGTCCACCTGGCCCAGCTCGGCCGGGCCGTGGCGCTGTGCCAGGCGACGTTCCGGCTGACGCCGGGGGTCACCCTGCTGCCCATCGCGGGCGCGCCGCTGCGCTGGCGGCAGGTCCTCGGCTGGCACCCGGAGTCACCGGCCGCGGAGGCCGCCCCGGCCCTCGTGGTGCACGCCAAGGCCGCTCACATGGACGCGGTACGCCGCAGCCAGCGTTATCTGAACTGGCTCGGCGCCCACCCCGGATTCGGGACCGTGCCCTAGCCCATAATCCAAGCCCATAACATCCAGCCCTCATGGCCATAACATCTATCACCCCGGTGCATATCACGGCGTTATGGAAAACGCCCCCTGCACGGTGGGCGATTCACCCTGCCCAGAAACAGTTCGTTCATCCCCGGCGCGGTGAGCGCCCCGGTACCGCTCCCCCGCGCGGGCGGCGCCCACGACGGCCCGGCCCCGGCCGTCATACCGGCGCGGGCGCGAGGCGGAGCGCCGTCCGCCCCGCGCGGGCATCACTCGGGCCGTGACTCCGTAATGACATCGGTTTTCCATGCAAGTACCGGCGTTACGGATGCACGCTACGTAGCCGGGCCGGGCCCGGCCCGCGCAATGCCCCACAGGGGGGCGAACAGCCCTTAACTGGAGTTATCTGTATAGTTAGGGCGCGATCCGATCGGATCGGTTGTGCCGCGACGCAGAACACGCCGACCGGCCGTTCTCCGGCCGCCAGGTGCAGCCCCCGCCCACCGGTGAGGAGGCCCTGGCGCGCTCATTACCCCATCTACCAGGGCAAATCCGCACCTCAGCCCCCTGACCGCCGATTCTTCACCCGGCGGATGCGCGCCGTTCATTCGCCCCGCGAATACGGTCATCAGAAAAACGCGCTTAACACCCGTCCCCCACCTTCGTACCGTTGGGCTGCCCGACGATATACGAAGTGCCTGGGGGCCATGGTGCGTGCTGACGCTCTGTCTCGTCGTAATATCCTCCGAAGCAGCGCGGGAGTGGGCGGCGCCCTCGCGCTGGGTCCGTTACTGAGCCCCGCCGCCGAAGCCGCCGCCGCCGCGCACGCCGTACCCACCGGAGCCGCGGGCGCCGCCGCCAAGGACATCTACCGGGCCATCGGCGTGCGCCCGCTGATCAACGCGCGCGGCACGTTCACCATCCTCAGCGGCTCGCTGATGCTGCCCCAGGTGCGGGAGGCGATCGACCAGGCGTCCCGGCAGTACGTCCACCTGGACGAGCTGGCCGACGCCGTGGGCAGGCGCCTGGCCGAGCTGACCAAGGCGGAGTTCGGGCTGGTCAGCTCGGGCTGCGCGGCCGGTCTGACGCACGCCACCGCGGCCTGCGTCGCGGGCGGCAACCCCGACCTGCACGTGCGCATCCCCGACCTCACCGGCTTCCAGAAGACCGAGGTGATCATCCCCAAGCACTCCCGCAACGTCTACGAGGCGGCGATCAGCGCGGTCGGGGTGAAGGTCGTGGAGGTCTCCACCCGCCAGGAGCTGGAGGCGGCGATCGGGCCGCAGACCGCGCTGGTCTACATCATGGCCGGGCCGCGCGTGGACAAGAGCGAGCTGAACACCAAGGTCATCGCCGAGGTGGCCAAGCCGCGCGGCGTGCCGGTCCTGGTGGACGCGGCGGCGGAGATCCTGACCATCCCCAACGTCCACCTGGGCTACGGCGCCGACCTGGTCGCCTACAGCGGCGGCAAGGCCATCCGCGGCCCGCAGTCGGCCGGGCTGCTGCTCGGCCGCGAGGACCTGGTCCGGGCGGCCTGGGTGCACAGCGCCCCGCACCACGGCTTCGCCCGCGGCTTCAAGGTCGGCAAGGAAGAGGCCATGGGCATGCTCATGGCCGTGGAGACGTGGGTGCGGCGCGACCACGACGCCGAGTACGCCCGCTGGGAGTCCTGGCTGCGCTACATCGCCCGCCGGGTCTCCTCCGTCAAGGGCGTGACCACGGAGGTCGTGCAGCCCGAGGGCCTGTCCAACCGGACGCCGTCGCTGCGCATCCTGTGGGAGGAGCAGCGGCTCGGCGTGTCCGGCAAGACCGTGATGGACACCCTCTACGACGACGAGCCGCGGATCGCGCTGAACCAGACCGGCGGCGGAGGCAAGACCGGCGTGTCGATCACGCCGTACATGCTCTCCCCCGGCGACGAGAAGGTCATCGCGCGGCGGCTGGTGGAGCTGCTGCGCGACCCGCCCGCCCCGCCGGAGCCGCCGAAGCCGCCCGCGGTCCAGGTCGGCGGCACCTGGGCGGTGAAGATCCAGTACCTGGCCGGCAGCTCCACCGCGCACCGGCTGCAACTCACCCAGAGCGGCGAGAAGGTGACCGGCTCCCACACCGGGGAGTTCGTCACCCGGGACCTGACCGGCACCGTGAGCGGCGACACCGTACGGCTGCGCAGCGTCTACCCCGAGTCGCACGGCGACGCCCTCGACTTCACCTTCACCGGCACCGTGGCGGGCGGCGCCATGCGCGGCGACCTCGACATGGGCGAGTACCTCAAGGCCACCTGGACGGCCACCCGTGCGGGCTGACCCCTCAGTCCCGAAGACCCCCCGAACCCCCCGAACCCCAGCACGCCCGAGCGGCGTGGAAGAAGGAGGAAGCGTGACCTCGAACCGCCGGGACTTCATGCGCAGCGCGCCGGCCGTGGCCGCGGTCGCCGCCGTGCCGGTCCTCGCCACCGCCACCGCCGCCGCGGCCGACGACGTGGAGGCGGCCGGCCACGGGAAGGGCCGCAAACCGCGCAAGGAGGTCCACTGGCCGGGCGGCCAGCCGCCGAAGGACCCGCTGTTCAGCCCGGTCGTCACGTACGGCGACCTGGTGTTCCTCTCCGGGATCGGCGCGCACTTCCCCGGTGACATCCGCGCGCACACCGACCATGTGCTGAAGGAGCTGAAGCGCAACCTCGAAGCGGTCGGCTCCTCCATGGAGAAGGTCCTCAAGGTGAACGTCTACCTGAACGACCTCGCCGACTACGACGGCATGAACGAGGTGTTCAAGGGCCGGTTCGGCGCCCAGCCGGGCGTGCGCACCACCATCGCCGCCAAGTCCGGCATCCCCGGCGACTCGCTCGTCGAGATCGACTGCATCGCGGTCAGATGAGCCTGGACGGGATGAGATGGGCATGAGATCACGATCGCGCAAACCGGGGTCCCTCCTCGGCCGGGCCGTGCTTCCGGCGGTCCTCACCCTGGTCGCCGGTACGGCGGGTGCGGCCCCGGCCGCGCACGCCGAGGCCGCCTACGACCTCGTGATCCGGCAGGGTCACGTGATCGACCCCAAGAACGGGATCGACGCGGTCACGGACGTCGCCGTCAAGGACGGCAAGATCGCCAAGGTCGGGGCGGGCATCGACCCGGCCCAGGCGGCGCGGACCGTGGACGCCTCGGGCAAGTACGTCACGCCCGGCATCATCGACCTGCACGCCCACCTGTTCACCGGCAGGAACGACGCCTACGCGGCGGGCGTGCTGGCCGTCGCCCCGGACGGCTTCACCTTCCGGTCGGGGGTGACCACCGCGGTGGACACCGGTTCCGCGGGCTGGAAGAACTTCGGCGAGTTCAAGAAGTACGTGATCGACAAGTCCAAGACCCGGGTGCTGGCCTTCCTCAACATCGTCGGCAGGGGGATGGCCGGCGGGAGGTACGAACAGGACCTGAGCGACATGCGGGCCGGGCCCGCGGCCCGGACGGCGAAGAAGTACCCGGGCGTGATCGTCGGCATCAAGACCGCCCACTACGAGGGCATGGACTGGAAGCCGGTGGAGCGCTCGGTGAGTGCCGGGGAGCAGGCGAACATCCCGGTGATGGTGGACTTCGGGAGCAATCGCCCGGAACGTCCGCTGGCGCAGTTGCTCACCGAGAAGCTGCGGCCGGGTGACATCTACACCCACGCCTACTCCGGCAACCGCGGCGAACTCGGCCAGGACGGCAAGCTCAACCCGGGCATGTGGGCCGGGCGCAAGCGCGGCGTGCTGTTCGACGTCGGGCACGGCGGCGGCAGCTTCGCCTGGAAGGTCGCCGTGCCGGGCATGAAGGAGGGCTTCACCCCGGACACCCTCTCCACCGACCTGCACGTGACCAGCATGAACTCCGGCATGAAGGACATGGCCAACGTCATGTCGAAGTTCCTCGTCCTCGGCATGCCGCTCAAGGACGTGGTGGCGGCCTCCACCTGGAAGTCCGCCCAGTCGGTCAAGCGCGCCGACCTCGGTCACCTGTCCGTGGGGGCGCCCGCCGACATCGCGGTCTTCAACCTGGACAAGGGCGCGTTCGGCTACACCGACAGCTTCGGGTTCAAGCTCGCCGGAGACCAGAAGCTCACCTGTGAGCTGACGGTCCGCGCGGGCGAGGTGGTCTGGGACCTGAACGGGATGACCGCCAAGCCGTGGGCCCCCGGCCTGGGCGGCGGCGGAGAGGAGCAGGAGCACTGAACCGGCTCCCTCGGGAGCGTTCCGGCGGCGCGGGCGCCGGGGGCTGGTCCCCCGGCGTCCGCGCCGCCTTTCGCGACGGCCCGCTTCAGGGCTTGACCTCGCGCAGCCGGCCGGTCTCCACCTCGTAGACGAACCCGCGCACCTGGTCGGTGTGCGGAATGAAGGGGTCGCCCTTGATCCTGGCGATCGACTGCCGGACGTCCTCCTCCAGGTCGCTGAACGCCTCGGCGGCCCAGTCCGGCCGGATCCCGGTCTCGGTCTGGATGCCCGCCTTGAACGCGTCGTCGGTGAAGGTGAGCATGCCGCAGTCGGTGTGGTGGATCAGGATGATCTCCACGGTGCCCAGCAGCCGCTGGCTGATGGCCAGGCTGCGGCGGGCGTCGGCGGTGACCGCGCCGCCCGCGTTGCGGATCACGTGCGCGTCGCCCTCGCGCAGGCCGAGCACGGCGTAGGGGTCGAGCCTGGCGTCCATGCAGGCGACCACGGCCAGCCGCTTGGCGGGGGGCAGCCGCAGGTCGCCCAGGGCGAAGGCGGCGGCGTAGCGCTCGGCGTTGGCCAGTACCTCGTCGGTGACGCTCATCGGGTTCCCTCTCTTCAGCGGCCGGATACCACCCCCCAGGATTCTGCATTTTCCCGACACCTTCAATAGGGATTTTCACCCATTGTGACGGAATGGTGGCACTAGGAGGGGGTCAGGTGCGGAACGGTCCGGTCACGCAGTAGGTGATGCCTCCGGAGGAGGAGCCGCTGGTGCCGCGCTGGGAGGAGAAGTACAGGCGGTCGCCCGCGGGCGTGAAGGCCGGGCCGGTGATCTCCGACGAGCTCTGGCCGCCGATCCGCAGGAAGACGGAGATCTTGTCGTCGGGGGTGATCAGGCAGATCTCCATGTTGCCGCCGTCCTCGGCGACGTACAGGTCACCGGAGCCGGAGCCGGTGATGTTGTCCACGCCGGTCAGCGGGGCCGGGCCGGGGTTGACGAGGTTGTCGTCGTAGGCGAGTTCGTAGGTGCCCGCGGCCAGGTTGACCTGCCACACGCGGTTGTCGCCCTTGGTGGTGAACCACACGGTGTCACTCGCGTAGTGACACCCCTCGCCGCCGTTGAACCGCTTGGCCCCTGCGACCTGGTTGCGGGTGGCGGTGGGCGAGCCGTCGGGGTCGGGTACGTTCGCCCAGGTGAAGGAGCCGGAGGTGGCGGTGCCCGCGCGGAAGACCTGGAGGGTGCCGGACGACAGGTCGCCCCAGGTGGTGGGCAGGAAACGGTAGAAGCAGCCGTCGGACTTGTCCTCGGTGAGGTAGATGGCCCGGCGTACCGGGTCACAGGCGGCGGCCTCGTGGTTGAAGCGTCCCATCGCCGGGCGGACGACCGCCGTGCCGCTCGAGCCGCTGAACGGATAGGTCTCCCAGACCCGCCCGGTGTCCACCTCCTCACAGGAGAGCCAGGTGTTCCACGGGGTCGCGCCGCCTGCGCAGTTGCGGTCGGTGCCGCCGAGGATCCGGTAGGCGGACGTCGCCGTGCCCGCCGAGTTGAACCGGATCGCCGACGCGCCACCGCCGCGGCTGCCGATCTCGGCGTTGGACACGTAGATCCATCCGCTGCCGTCGGCGAAGCACGCGCCGCCGTCGGGGGCCGCGTGCCAGGTGTAGGAGGTACCGGGGACGGTCTGACCGGAACGGGCGACCACCCGGCTGGAAAAGCCCGCGGGCAACTGGATGCCGTTGGCGTCGGCGGGCTGGAGCGGGCCGTAGGGGCCGGTGGCGTTCTGGGCGGGGGCGGCGAACGCGCCCTCCCACAGGCTTCCGGTGAAGGCCAGCGCCCCCGCGCCGACCACCGATGCGCGGAGTAAGTTACGGCGTTTCATCGGCGACTCCTTTCGTCCGGGGCGCTCGGGGAACGCGCCCCGGACGAAAGGTAGGCGGCCCGTCTGGCGCGCAGCCGGTGACGGGGTGAACACCAGGTGTCACGTGGGAGGTATCCAAGTAGCAACACATCGTATATGCCTGGAAACGGAGAGTTTCCTCCTGGTATGGAGGATTTGCGGTAAGAGTCGATCGTCAGCCGCGGTCGAACCACAGCGTCACGGTCGTACCCGCCGCGCCGGTGCTCAACCGGAAGCCGGACGCCACCGTGTGCGCCAGCCACAGCCCCATTCCGCCGGTCGGGTAGGGCCCCGGCGGCTCAAGCTCGGGCTCGCCCTCGGCCCGTGGCCACACGCCCTCGTCGTACACCTCGGCCACCACCTGCCCGCCCGCGTCCCACACCCGCAGCCGGGCGACGCCGGCGCCGTGGACGACGGCGTTCGTGGCGACCTCGTTCGTCGCGACCAGGAAGTCGGCGATCCAGTCGGCGGTGAGCCCGAGCGCCCGGACGTAGGCGGCGGCGTACGCCCGTACGGCCTGCAGATCGGCGATGCCGAAGACGATCTCACCCCGAGCCGGCCGCGGCGAGAAGCGACGGAGGGACTGATGACTCACCTGCACTGGGAACCGCCTCATCACGTACCTCGGCCTCGCGGCCGGTCTCCACCCCCCGGCCACCATAGGCGACGCTCGCGCCCGCCTCCAGACCGGACCGGTACGTATGCGGGCTGCTCAGCCGATTTACGTATGGGCTACCGATACGCTTACGGATTTTTCTCGGTGGGGCGAGACCTTAGCGTCGGGCGGCACAGGGCAGAACGGGTCGATCACCCTCCTAACCCGTACTGACCGCTACATATCCTTCACCCCCCGTTTCCCGATCACCGTGCCGCCGTACGACCTGCGGCGGCGCGGTGGGCCAACGGCCGCCGACCGGCGGCCCGGCCAGGGAGAGCCGAAAGGAATCATGTGAAACGCACGACCCTCCTCGCGGCGGCTTTAGGCGCCGCCGTGGTCGCATCGACGGCGTTACCGGCGTCGTCCGCGTACGCGGCCCCGCCAGGGGCCACCCCTGCCGCGGCCGATGCCCTCAAGGCCGCCGCCGACCCCAAGTCGCTCGCCGCGGCCGCCGCCGACAAGGCGGTCTTCAGCGGGCTCGACGAACTCCGCAGGGGTCCTGATGAGGCTTACCACCGCCTGAGCGTCACACCGGGCGCCGGCGGTATGCACTACGTCGCCTACGAGCGCACCTACAAGGGCCTCCCCGTCGTCGGCGGCGACGCCGTCGTGGTCACCGACGCGAGCGGCCGGGTGCGCGACACCGCCGCCGCCTCCGGCCCCAGCCCGAGCGGCGTGCCGACCAAGGCGAGCGTCGGTTCCGGCCGCGCGCTGGCCACCGCCAAGACCCGGCTGAGCCGGGTCGACGACAGCGCGCAGCCGCGCCTGGTCGTCCTGGCCTGGGGTGCCAAGCCCAAGCTCGCCTGGGAGGTCGTGGTCTCCGGCCTGGCCTCGGGCAAGCCCAGCAAGCAGCACGTGTTCGTGGACGCCAGGTCCGGCAAGATCGCCGACTCCTACGACGAGATCCTGGCGGGCACCGGCA
The DNA here is from genome assembly GCF_003315795.1 of Spongiactinospora rosea. Lineage (GTDB taxonomy): Bacteria > Actinomycetota > Actinomycetes > Streptosporangiales > Streptosporangiaceae > Spongiactinospora > Spongiactinospora rosea. The sequence continues at coordinate 264,234 of NZ_QMEY01000003.1, read as the reverse complement.
ACGGCCACTACAACGGCAACCCGGTGACCATCGGCACCTCCCAGTCCGGCAGCCAGTACTCGATGACCGACTCCGGCAGGCCCGGCATCTCCTGCGGCGGCCAGGGCGGCACCGCCTACACCGGCCCCGACGACAACTGGGGCAACGGCAGCGGCACCAACCTGGAGACCGCCTGCGTCGACGTGCTGTTCGCCGTCGGCAAGGAATGGGACATGCTGCGCGAGTGGCTGGGTCGCAACGGCATCAACGGCAGCGGCCGTGGCTTCCCCGCGCGGGTCGGCCTGAACGACGTCAACGCGTTCTGGAACGGCAGCTACACCAACTTCGGCCACAACCAGGCCAACACCAAGCAGGCCACCCCGATCGACGTGGTGGCGCACGAGTACGGTCACGCGATCTTCCAGACGACGCCCGGCGGCGCCGGCTCCGGCAACGAGAACGGCGGCATCAACGAGGGCACCGGGGACATCTTCGGCGCGCTGACCGAGTACTACGTGAACCACCCGGCCAACCTCGACGAGCCCGACTACCTGGTCGGCGAAGAGGTCAACCTGGTCGGCAACGGCCCGATCCGCAACATGTACAACCCGAGCCTGGTCAACCGGGACCCGAACTGCTACTCCTCGCAGATCCCCAACACCGAGGTGCACGCCGCGGCCGGCCCGCTGAACCACTGGTTCTACCTGGTCGCCGAAGGCAGCAACCCCGGCGGCGGCAAGCCCAGCAGCCCGATCTGCACCGGCGGCCCCTCGTCGGTGACCGGCATCGGCATCCAGAAGGCCGGCAAGGTCTACATGGGCGCGCTCAGCCGCAAGACGTCAAGCTGGCGGTACGCCAACATCCGTTCCGCGTCCATGGCCGCCGTGGTCGAGCTGTACGGCACCAACAGCGCCGAGTGCAACGCGGTCAAGAACGCCTGGAACGCGGTGAGCGTGCCGACGCAGTCCGGTGAGCCGGCCTGTGGCCAGGCGGGCGACGACTTCTCGCTCTCCCTCGCGCCCTCCTCCGGCACCGTGGAGCCCGGCAAGGAGATCGCGGCACGGGTGGACACCCAGACCACCGCGGGCAACGCGCAGACCGTCGCCCTGACGGCCGAGAACGTGCCCAACGGCGTCACCGTCCGCCTCGACCCCACCTCGGTGACCAGCGGCGGTTCCGCGACCGCGACCTTCGAGGTCGGTTCCTCCGTGAACGAGGGCAACTACGCGATCACGATCAAGGGCGCCGGGAAGACCACGCACACCGCGACCTTCAACCTGCGGGTGGACGACGGTGGTCCCGGTGACATCGAACCGCCCGACATCAGCGTCGGCAACATCAAGGCGCACCTGCAGCAGTTCCAGACGATCGCCTCCGGCAACGGCGGCAACCGCAGCTCCTACAGCGCCGGCTACACCGCGTCGGTCTCCTACGTCGAGGGCAAGCTGCGCGCGGCCGGCTACACGGTGGTCCGCCAGCCCTGCACCTCGGGCTGCACCGGCGGCTCCGGCCCGAACCTGATCGCCGACTGGCCGGGCGGGGACGAGAACCAGGTCATCATGGCCGGCGCGCACCTCGACAGTGTCAGCGCGGGTCCCGGCATCAACGACAACGCCTCGGGCTCGGCCATGCTGCTGGAGGTCGCGCTGACCCTTGCGGAGAAGCGGCCCACGATGGCCAAGCACGTGCGCTTCGGCTGGTGGACCGACGAGGAGCAGGGCCTGAACGGCTCGCGCTTCTACGTCAACTCGCTCGGCTCCACCGAGCGGAACAAGATCAAGGTCTACCACAACTACGACATGGTGGGCTCGCGCAACGGCGGCTACTTCATCAACAACATCGGCACGACCGCCGCCCAGCATCTGAAGGCGTTCTACGACGAGCTGAACCTCTCCCCCGAGGAGAACACCGAGGGCGCCAACCGCTCCGACGACGCCTCCTTCAGGAACGCGGGGATCGCCACCTCCGGCGTGGCCGCGGGCGCCAGCGCCCGCAAGACCTCGGGCCAGGCCACCAAGTGGGGCGGCAACGCCAACCAGGCGTACGACTCCTGCTACCACCAGGCGTGCGACAACATCAGCAACATCAACGACACGATCCTGGACCGGGCGGGTGACGCCTCGGCGTACGCGATCTGGAAGCTCGCCGTCGGCGGCCCCGGCAACGACCGCGACTTCTCGATCTCGGTGAACCCGGCGTCCGGCACGGTGGAGCCCGGTGGCCGGGCCACCGCCACGGTCGGCACGACCACCACCGCGGGCACCCCCCAGACGGTGAACCTGTCGGCCGCCACCGGGCTGCCCGCGGGGACCACCGCCACGCTCGACCCGCCCACGGTGACCTCCGGCGGTAGCTCCAGCCTGGTCATCTCCACCTCGGACGCCACGCCGCCCGGCACGTACAACGTGACGATCACCGGCTCCGGCGAGACCGCCACGCGCACGACGACCTACCGGTTGACCGTGGGCGACGACGACGGTGACCGGACCTTCACCAACGACACCGACTACCCGGTCTACGACTACACCACGGCGTCGAGCTCGATCACCTCCACGGCGTCCGGACGGGCCGAGTCCCCGGTCCGGCTCAGCGTGACGATCGACCACCCCTGCGCCGAGGACCTGCACCTCACCCTGCGCGCCCCGAACGGCGCGACCTATCTGGTGGACCAGTACGGCGGCACCTACTGCACGCCGTACGAGACCAGGACCTACTCGGTGCCGGTCAACCAGAACGCGGCGGGCACCTGGACCCTCCAGGTCACCGACGTCTACCCGCAGGACCAGGGGACGCTCGACTCCTGGAGCATCACCCTGTAGGGCACCTGAAAGGCCCCTAAAAGGCCCCTAAAAGGCACGGTCATGTCCATCCCAGACCCCAGAGGAAGGGGGCCCGGTCCCGGCCGGTGGCATCGCGCTCGCCCCAGTGCGCCGCCACCGGCCGGGGCACGCCATCTTCAGCGGAAGCAGCGAACGAAGGGAGGTGCCATGGCGAACGGCTCAGTCCGGCGGGGGCGTGACCTCGCCGCGGGAGCGGACGCCCAGCTTGCGCAGCACGTTGGCGACGTGCGTGTCCACCGTGCGGCGCGACAGGAACAGCACCTCGGCGATCTCCCGGTTGGTGCGGCCGAGCCCGACCAGCCTGGCGACCTCGCGTTCCCTGGGCGACAGCGTGTTGCCGCCGCTCTTGCGGCCCCTCGGCGGCGGCTTCTCCACCCCGATCTCCCGCATCGTCCTGCGGCAGCGGGCGGCGTCGTGGGTCGCCCCGAGCCCGGCGAAGCGGCCGGCCGCGTCGGCGAGCAGCCGGGCGGCGGCGGCGCGGTCGCCGAGGCCGAGCCGCGCGCCCGCCTCGGATTCGGCCGCCCTGGCCGCGGCGAAGGGCTGCGGCATCGGCTCGAACGCGGCGCGGGCCCGCGCGTACAGGTCGGCGGCCTCCTCGAACCCGCCACGGGACTCCACCAGGATCCCGCGCGCCATCTCCAGCGCGGCCAGGCAGGCGGGGGCGCTGCGGCCGACCACGCCCGCCTCGAAGTCGGTGACCAGCTCGGCGGCGTCGGCGTCGCGCCCGGCCCGCAGCAGCGCGCTCACGGCGGGCGGCACCAGCCGGTCGCACCACACCCAGATGCTCTTGCGGCGCATCCTGCCGATCGCGCGCCCGGCCTCGGCGACCGCCTCCTCCACCATGTCGCGGGTCAGGTACAGCTCGATCAGCCCGCCGGACGCCGAGCACATGACCGGGAGGAAGCCGGAGTCGGCGTCGCGCAGCCCGGCCTCCTGCAGGTGGTTCTCCGCCTCGTCCCACTCGCCCCTGGCCGAGGCCAGCATGCCGAGCACCAGCCGGGCGTCCACCGCGACCAGCGGTGTCTCGGCGGTCATCCGCACCACGGCGGTGGCCCGGTCCCACAGCCCCTCCCAGTGGCCGGTCAGCCAGTCCAGGCGCAGCGCGGACAGGTGGACCAGATAGCTCGGGTACTGCGCCCCGGTCTCCTCGGCCAGCCTCCGGGTCTCGGCCTCGTACTCCTTGGCGGTGTCGTAGGTGCCGAGCGCGACGGCCGCGTCGCAGAAGTTGGCGTACGCCCGCGCGACCTGCCTGCGCACGGCGGCCGACGGGTCGCTCACCGGCAGCGTGCCGACCAGCTCGGCCGCCTCGGGCGCGCCCACGAGCATGGTCAGCGCGACCCGGTTGGCGTGCACGGCCGTGGTCAGCTCGGGGTCCCCGGTGGTGGCGACCAGTTTCTCCGCGCGTTCCATGTAGGACAGGTGGGTGGCCAGTGAGTCGTCACCCCATGGGGGCATCGCGAGCAGCGCCAGGCCGCGCGCCGCGATGTCCGGACGGTCTTCCAGGTCGGCGAGGGACGCCAGGGTCTCCCTCCGCCCGGCGGCGACCTCGCCGGCCTGGTTGCACAGCAGTACGCCGAGGTTCAGCCGGGCCTCGCCGCGCACCTCGCGCGACAGCGAGTCATCGGCGAGCAGCCGGCGTACCAGGCCCACGACCCGCCGGTGGGACAGGCCGACCGCGGCCACCCTGCTCAGCCGCAGCACCAGGGGGCCGCGCACGGCGTTCGGCAGCTCGGAGTCGGCGAGCATGCCCTCCATGAGGTCGACCGCCATCGGCATGTCGCCGATGGAGGCGGCGTGGTCGGCGGCGGCGGCGCCGTAGCGCTGCCATGCCTGGATCGCGCCCGCGCGGCGGGCGTGGAAGGCGAGCTGGACCAGCGGCGGCGGGTCCAGGGGGGCGAGCGCGGCCATCGCCCGCTCGTGCCGCAGGCGGCGGTCGGGGCCGGGGATGGCGTCGTAGACGGCCTGCTGGGCGAGGGCGTGCCGGAAGCCGTACCGGCCCTCGGTGTGCTCGTGCAGGACACCGGCCTTGAGGCATTCGCGCAGCCCGGCCTCCGAGGTGCCGCCGGCCACGGCGGCGATCAGTTCCTCGCTCGCCGGGACGCGCAGCACGGCCGCGGCCCGCACCGCGCCCAGCGCGTCGGGCGCGAGCCCGGCCAGGCGTTCGGCCATGGCCTCGCGCAGCAGCAGCGGCACGCCGATGCCGTCGAGCGCGTTCACGCCCGCCTCTCCGGCGAGCGGGTCGCGGTCGCCGGTCGGCAGCGAGCGCACGACCTCCTCGATCACGAACGGGATGCCGGCCGTGCGTTCCTGGAGCTTGGCGGCGAACGCCTCGCTCAGGTCGGAGCGGCCGAGCAGCGCCCCGGCCAGCCTGCCCACGTCGGCGGCGGCCAGCGGCCGAAGCGCGATCACGCCGCCGCGGGTGCCCGGCGGCCTGCGGTGGGCCCGCCCGAACGGCAGGCCGGGGATCGGCAGGTCCTCGCGGCGGTAGGTGACGATCAGCGCGAGCTCGTCGGGCGGCTCGTCGGTCAGGAAGCTCAGCAGGTCACGGGTGCCGTCGTCGGCCCAGTGCAGGTCCTCGATGACGAGCACGGCGGGGGCCACCGCGGCGAGCAGCGCGTGGACGGCGCGGAACAGCCGGTGCCGCTCGGCCCTCGGGTCTTCGAGCGGCGGCAGCGAGGGCGGCAATTCACCCGCCAACTCCGGCAAATACTCACGAAGCGCCCCGATGACCGGATTTAGCTCGTCTACTGACAGACCCGACACATGCCTCAACGCATCAAAGACAGGGCCGTAAGGGAACGGCTCCCGTATCTGGTGGCAGTGTCCGAGCAACACCGTGCGCTCCCGCACCGGCAGCCCGTCGATCGCCGCGTGTACCAGGCGTGTCTTCCCGATGCCCGCCTCGCCTTCCAGCAGCGCGATCGCCGGCGGCAAGGTGATCACGTCGAGGAGCGCGGCAAGCTCCGTGTCACGGCCCACCAGAATGGATGCGGCCATGCTCGACATCGGCGGCTCCGATATGGTCCGGACAGATCTGTAATACGGGGCCCCCTCCCGGTTTACTTTATCCACTACCTTCCGTCTCCCGGTCAACCCTCTCGGCTACATCTACGTAAGGGCGACAATCCCCACCCTCCTCGCGCAGCCCACCATAAGGACTAATGACGGGATCTGCCGTGATTCGGGGTGATTGCCGGGTGGTCACCTCCCCTGCCGGGCACGGCCACGCGGCGATCAAAATGTAGTCACGATCCGCTACTGATCGGGCACGCTCGGTTATAGGATGACCATGCCATTGATCCACAACGGTCAACCAACTCGGCAGGAGCTCAAGTGATCAAGAAGCTGTGTGTCACAGGCGCCGTCGTCGCGGCCGCCGCGGCGGTCTCGTTGCTGGCGGCCCCCGCCCACGCGGACGTCTGGGGCAACCGCACGCGCAACCTTGAGGCGGCACAGTCGGGCAACCTGTTCGGCGAGAGCATCACCCAGGCTCTGGGCCACGGGCACCTGTCCACCGATGTCAACAACATCAACGGCACGACGGCCAACGCCGCGCGGCACGGCAACGTCAACGTCCGCTACGTCTTCGACTGAAACCGCACGTCAACCGGCTGATCGACCGGCGCCGGGCCTGCCAGACGGCAGGCCCGGCGCTGCCGTCTCGCATCAATCCGCATCATCCCGAATCGCAGTCGGCCACTCTGCGGGCTCACGACCCGCCTGACGCGGCAGAGCGCGGAAGATGTCCGGACTACGCCTGGTTTGACATCCCCGACTCGACCTGATTTAGTGCTACATCATTTGGAATCACGCTAAATCAGGTAATCCGAGGATGTTCAATTGCGTGACTGCCACGGGGGGCGCTGTGCGGGACGGAAGCAGCGGTGATGGCGGAGTACACCTGACCAAACGACAGCGGCTGGCCACCGAGCTGCGCCGGCTGCGCGACCTCGCCGGAATCTCCGGCCGTGACCTGGCCCATCGCATCGGGATGAGCCAGTCCAAGATCTCCAGGATCGAGTCGGGCACGGTGATCCCGACGATGCCGGAGGTGACCGCGTGGGCCGACGCGGTGGAGTCCTCCACGCAGACCCGGGAGTGGCTGGTCGACCTGACCGAGTCGGCGTTCACCGAGATCCACACCTGGCGGGCCGCGCTGCAGCGCCAGCCCCATCTGCAGGACGACATAAGGGAGCAGGAGGACCAGGCCAAGCTGGTCAGGGTCTTCCAGCCGACGCTCGTCCCGGGCCTGCTACAGACCGCCGAGTACGCGCGGCGGGTCTTTCTGTTATTCGACCCGCCCTACTCGGAGGGCGACCTGGCGATGGCGGTGGCCGCCCGCCTGCAACGCCAGCTCGCACTTTATCAGGAAAATCGGCGTTTCGAATTCCTGGTCACCGAGGCGGCGCTGAGATGCCGCCCAGGCCCGGTGAAACTCCTGCTGGCCCAATTGGACCGGGTCTCGTCCCTGAGCACGCTGGAGAACGTCTCGATCGGGTTGATACCGCACAACAGGGAAGCGGTCGTCTGCCCGGCGCACGGGTTCACCGTGTACATCGGTGACGAAAGCGTTGAGGACACCTTCGTCCAGGTCGAGACCACCCATGTCCGGCTGAACGCCAACGCCGCAGAGGACGTCGCCATCTACGAACGGCAATGGAATCTGCTGGCCGGTACGGCGATCTACCAGGATGAGGCACGCGAATTCCTCGCGGCCCTGCGCGCCGAGATCGGCGGAACGGCGCGTTGACCGCCGTGGCCATGGCGCCCCGGCCGCCCGCCGCCCGTGCGCGGACGGGCGGCGGGCACCTTTCCCCCGCCAGGCACAACCCCGTGTCAGGTCGTCAGGTCGAACTCCCCGGCGTGCACCCCGGCGATGAACTCCGTCCACTCCTTGCCACTGAAGTGGAGCACCGGACCGCCGGGGTCCCTGGAGTCGCGGACCGAAACCCCCTCGCCGCGCCTGGCGACCTCGACACAACCGCCGCCGTTGTCACTGGCGGTGGCCTTGAACCATTCGGCGTCACGCCGCCGGGTTTCCTGTGCGGTTTCCATCGTTACGTCCTTTCCCTTGTGGGGCTGTTGGCGGGGGTGCCGGTGCCGCCCGCTGGAAAAGAGGATCGGATATCGCGCCGGGTGGCGGCTTGTAGTTCGCGAAGGAGGGGCGATGCGGTTTCGATTGTTGAGTGAAGTCGATGCTTATCGGGAGGGAGTGTGGGTACATCTCGGCGACCGTAAACAGCGTTTGCTCCTGGCCGTACTCCTGCTCTCAGAGACCGATCCGGTACATATCGAGCAGTTGATCGGCACCCTGTGGGACGGCGAGCCGATCAAGAGCGCGCGCAAGGTCATCCACCACTACGCGAGCGACCTGCGCCGCCACCTCGGCAGGGCGCGGGCGGGCGGCCACCTGCTGCCCGAGGGCAAGGGCGGCCTGTACCGGGTGCGCGCCGAGCGCGACGAAGTGGACGTGCACCGGTTCCGCGACCACGCGCGGGAGGGTTATGCCCGGCTGCACGACGATGATCCCGAGGCCGTGCGGCTGCTGCGCGCGGCGCTGCGGGAGTGGGGTTCGGAGCGCCTGATCCCCGGCGAACCGCTGAACGGGCTGACCGGCCGGTGGGCGGCCGAGCAGCGGCGGGCGCTGAGGGAGGAGCACCGCGCCGCCGTGATCGCCCTCCTCAAGGCCGAACTCCGGCTGGGCAGGCACGCCCGGATCATCCCGGAGCTGTCCCGCCTGGCGGGTGACGGCCCGCCGGACGAGGAGGTGGCGGGTCTGCTCATGCTGGCCTGCTACCGTTCCGGGCGGCCCGCCGAGGCGCTTTCGGTCTACGCGGCCTACCGGGAACGGCTGGCCGACACCGGCGCCCTGCCGGGCGCGGCCATCGAGCACTTACGTGAGCGCGTGGCGCGCCGGGATCCGGGACTGGACCTGGCCGCTGATTCAGCCGGATTCACGGTCGTCTCGGTTGATTCGAGCCACGGAATCAGCGGCATCAGCCGCCAGGTCTGCTGACTCACCCGCCGGCCGCGCCGGTCTGGATCTCGGCGAGCAGGTGCAGGTCGGGACGCAGGGCCTGGTAGGTCCGGCGGTAGACGCCGTACAGCTCGTCGTAGCGGTCTCGGGGGACGGGGTCGGGCTCCAGGCGTTCCTTGATGGGGTTCCAGGTGGCGGTGTCCACGCCGAGCGCGTCGGCGACCAGGCGGGCGTCGCCGTAGGAGGCGCCCACCGCGGTGGAGGGCAGGTCCTGCGGCCTGCCGGTCACGTCGGTCACGATGCGCGGCCACAGCGCGGTCGCGCCGCCGCCGACCGCGACCAGCCGGGCGGGGTCGGCCCCGGCCTCGGCCATGGCCTCGATGTTGTGCCGCACGCCGAACGCCACGCCCTCCAGGACCGAGCGGTAGAGGTGGGCGCGGGTGTGCCGCAGGGTGAGCCCGGCCCACACGCCGCGGGCCTGGGGGTCGGAGATGGGCGTGCGCTCCCCCGCGAAGTAGGGCAGCAGGACCAGTCCGTCGCTGCCGGGCGCGACCCGCTCGGCCTCGGCGGCCAGTTCGGCGTAGCCGACGCCGGTGAGGTCCCGCAGCCAGCCGGTGACCAGGCCGGAGGTGGCCATGCCCGCGGCCACCGAGAAGCCCCGGCCGCTCAGGGAGGCGTTGTTCCACAGGCCGGGGTGGCGGGCGGGGGCGGCGGCGTGCTGGATGAAGAACATCGTCGAGCCGTACATGACCATCATGTCGCCGACGTCGCGCACGCCGACGCTGTACGCCTCGGCCAGCGCGTCGATCGTGCCCGCGAGCACCGGCACGCCCGCGGGCAGGCCGAGCGCGTCCGCTGCGGCCGGGGCCACCTCGCCCACGATCTCGCCGGGGGCGGCCAGGCGGGGGCGCTCCAGCCCGGGGGCCGCGACCTCCCAGGCGGGGTCCCACCAGTCGTGGGCGTCCAGCGCGTACATCGGGTCCGAGGCGCTGGCGGAGTAGCGGTCCATCACGTACTCGCCGGTCAGCCGGTGGACCAGCCAGCTCGACGCCTGGTACCAGCGGCGGGCCCGCGCCCACGTCTCCGGTTCGTGGCGGCGCGCCCACATCAGCTTGGGGCCGACGGCCTGGCTGGTCAGCGGGTTGCCCGCGGCCCCGGCGACCCGCTCGGCGCCGAGCCGTCCGGTCAGCTCGCCGATCTCCCGCCCGGCGCGGGTGTCGATGCCGTACAGGATCGCGGGCCGCAGCGGCGCTCCGGCCGCGTCGGTGAGCAGCGCCACCGGCCCGATGCCGCTGACGCAGATCCCGGCGACCGCGGAAAGGCCCGCGCGCTCGCGTAGTTCGCGCAGCAGCGCGACCGTGTCGGCCCACCACACGCCCTCGGGGTCGTGCTCGAAGAAGCCGGGCCGGGGGTTGGCGGTCTCGTGCGGGCGGGTCGCGGAGGCGACCAGCGTGCCGTCCTCGGCGACCAGGACCGCCTTGCTGGAGGCGGTGCCTACGTCGATGCCCAGGAAGCGGCCCGCGGCACCCGGCGCGCTCACGCGAACACCGCCACGGCCTCGCCGTCGCCGTCGCCGGGATCGGGCGCGGGGGCCTCGGCGAGCGGCACCCGGCGCAGTACCCCGCCGTACGGCTCGGCCTCGTGCTCGGGCAGCTCGGTGTCGGTGAGGACCAGCCCCACCTCGTCCAGCGCCGCCACCTTGACCAGCGCGCGCCTGCCGAACTTGCTGCTGTCCGCGCACACGACCGTGGTGCCTGCCGACTCCATCATGGCCCGCTTGAGCGGGACCTCCAGGCTGTTGGTGTTGGTGATGCCCGCCACCACCTCGATCGCGTCGGCGCCGAGGAAGGCCATGTCCACCGCCACGTCGCGGACGAACGTCTCGGCCGCGTGGCCGACCAGCGAGTACACCGACCCGAGGAGTTCGCCGCCGGAGACCAGCAGCCGCATGTCGGGCACGGTGGCCAGCATCTTGGCCGTGCGCAGGTCGTTGGTGACCACGGTGAGCCCCCGTCGCCCGCGCAGCGCCAGGCCGACCTGGTAGATCGTGGATCCGCTGTCCAGGACCACGGACATGCCGTCGGCGACCAGCTCGGCCGCCGCCTGCGCGATGGCCGTCTTGGCGTGCAGCCGTTCTTGCTGCTTGACCACGTACGGCACGTCGGCCGCCCCGCTCGGCGCGGGACGCGCCCCGCCCCTGACCCGGGTGATCTGCCGGGCGCGGGCGAGCGCGTCGAGGTCGCGGCGGATGGTGGACGGGTCCACCGCAAGGTCGCCGGCCAGTGCGCGGGCCTCGACGTAGCCCTCCTCGGCCACCCTGCGCAGGATCTCGCGCCTTCGCTGACTCGTGAGCATCTCCCCTCCCGGTGGCAGCACCATACGCGAATCCCTGCACGGGAGAAAGCGCAGAGCCGGTGCCATTGCACGCTTCCGTGCAGAAACCTTGACGCTGGTGCACGTAAGCGTGCAAACTAACGCCCAACTTCGCGCAGGAAGGAAGGCACAGGTTGACCTCCTGGGACCCGCTCGGCGATCTGTCCGGGCTGATCAGGTCGCTGTCCGCGACACCCGCCCCCGCGGGGAACGAGGACCGGCTGACCGCCGCGGTGGCCGACCACCTCACCGCTCGCGGGCTCACCCCCGTGGTGGACCGGCTCGGCCAGGTGGCGGTGACCGTGGGCGGCTCCGGTGACGGACCGCGCATCCTGGTCAGCGCCCACCTCGACGAGCTGGGGCTGGTCGTGCGGGGCATCGAGGCGGACGGCTGGCTTCGCGTACACCGGCTCGGCGGCATGCCGGAGCGGGTGCTGCCGGCCGCGCGCCTGGTCGTGCACACCCGCGACGGCGACATCCCGGCGATCGTCGGTGTGAAGAGCCACCACCTGACCCCGCCGGAGGAGAAGTACGTGGCCCGCCCGGCCACCGACCTCTACCTCGACCTCGGCGCGAACAGCCGGGAGGAGGCGACGCGCCTGGGCGTGCGGGTCGGTGACCCGATCACCTACGCGCCCACCTGGGACGAGCTGGCCGGCGGCCGGTTCGCCGGCAAGTCGCTGGACGACCGGGTCGGCGTGGCCGCGCTGCTGGCGTACGTGGACCGGCTGCTGGCCGACCCGCCGCCGCAGCCCGTCCACGTCGCGTTCACGACGCAGGAGGAGTTCCACGTCAGGGGCACGCTGGCACTGGTGTCCCGGTTCGCCCCCGACGTGGTGGTGAACGTCGATGTCGCCCCCGCCACCGACACCCCCGACCTCAGCGGGGTCGGCTCGGTCGTGCTGGGCGGCGGCCCGACGCTCTCCCGCCTCTCCTTCCACGGGCGCGGCACCCTGGGCGGGCTGATCCCGCACCCGGGGCTGGTCCGCGCCGTCGAGGCCGCGGGACGCGACGGACGCGTCCCGCTCCAGCACGACGCCATGGTCGGCATCATCACCGACGCGGCGTTCGTGCCGATGGCCACCGCCGAGGGCATCGCCGCCGTCGGCGTCGGCATCCCGGTGCGCTACACCCACGCGCCCACGGAAACCGGGCAGCTCTCGGACGTGGTCGCGACCACCGATCTGCTCGTCGCACTCACCGCCCGCCTGCGCGACACCGACCTGTCGCGCGGCGCGGCGCAACTTCGCAATGGAGGGATGGCATGACCCTTTTCCAGGAGATGTTCGGCAAGCGCAAGGCCATCATCGCGATGGCCCACTTCCCGCCGCTGCCGGGCCAGCCGCTGCACGACAGGTCGGCCGGGGTGCGCGGCGTGGTCGACGCCGTCCGCCGCGACCTTGAGCACCTGGCGGACAGCGGCGTGGACGCGGTCATGTTCTGCAACGAGGGCGACCGCCCCTACCGCACGGTGGCCGGGCCGGAGACCACGGCGGTGATGGGCGCGGCCGTGGCCGAGCTGAGCCGCGACCTGCCGATCCCCTTCGGCGTGGACGTGCTCTGGGACCCCAAGGCCGCGCTCGCGCTCGCCCACGCCACCGGCGCGGTTTTCGTCCGTGAAGTGTTCACGGGGGCCTACGCGGGCGACTTCGGGGTGTGGAACACCGACCCGGCCGAGACCCTTTCCTTCCGCGACCGGATCGGCGCGGACGGCGTGAAGATGTTCTACAACGTCACCGCCGAGTTCGCGGCGCCGATCGCGCCCCGCGACATCGCGCTCACCGCGCGGTCGGCCGTGTTCAGCTCGCTCGCCGACGCGGTGTGCGTGTCCGGTGTCGTGACCGGCACCGGCGTGGACGTCGCGCAGCTCCGAGCCGCCAAGGAGGCGGTCGGAGAGGTACCCGTCATCGCCAACACCGGCGTCAACCCCAAGACCGTGGGGCAGATGCTGGCGATCGCGGACGCCTGCATCGTCGGCACCGCCCTCAAGCGCGACGGCGTCACGTGGAACGAGGTGGACCCCGAGCGGGTCAAGCGCCTCCTCTCCGCGGCCGCCGAGTCCGGCCACTGGGAGCCGTCGCGCAGGGGCGACGCCTGAATCAACCCCGGGACAGGAGCCCTCAATGCGCAAGTTCTCAACGCTCCTGGTGGCCGTCGCGTCCGCCAGTGCCCTCGCCGCCTGTGGTTCCAGCGCGGACCTCCGCCCAGATGGCGGGAACAGCGGCGGGAACAGCGGCGCCCCCGCCGACCTGCGTTTCGTCACCGTCGTGAAGCTGACCGGCGTCGGCTGGTTCAACCGGATGGAGACCGGCGTCAAGGAGTTCGCCACCGAGACCGGCATCGACGCCACCCAGACCGGTGCCGACGATGCCGGCCCGGAGAAGCAGGTCAAGATCATCCAGGACCTGATCCCGCAGCGGCCGACCGCCATCGCGGTCGTCCCCAACTCGCCGGAGTCGCTGGAGGGCGTGCTCAAGCGGGCCCGCGACGCGGGCATCAAGGTCGTCACCCACGAGGCCAGCGACCAGAAGAACACCGACGCCGACATCGAGGCGTTCGACAACACCGCCTACGGCGCGCACATGATGGACGAGCTGGCCAAGTGCATGGGCGAGTCCGGCAAGTACGCCAACTTCGTCGGCCACCTCACCGCCAAGACCCACATGGAGTGGGCGGCCGGCGCGCAGGCGCGGGCGCAGGAGAAGTTCAAGAACGTCACGCGGGTCGCCGACCCGATCGAGTCGCAGGAGAACACCGGCGTCGCCTACGACCGGACCAAGGAACTGCTCACCCGCAACCCGGACATCAAGGGCATCATCGGCAGCGCCGCGACCGACGTCGCCGGCATCGGCCGGGCCGTCCAGGAGGCGGGCCTGCAGGACAAGGTGTGCGTGATGGGCACCTCGATCCCGTCGGTCTCGGAGAAGTACTTCGCCGACGGCTCGATCGACAAGATCTTCTTCTGGGACCCCGCGGTCGCGGGCAAGGCCATGCTGAAGATCGCCCAACTGCTGGCCGAGGGCAAGCAGGTCGAGGAGGGCACGAACCTCGGGCTGCCCGGCTACGAGTCGCTGAAGCGGTTCCCCGGCAACCCCACGACCTTCCACGGCAACGCCTGGATCGACGTGGATAAGTCCAACGCCGCCGAATACAAGTTCTAGACCATCCCGGGGCTGGGACCGGCGTGCGGCCCCAGCCCCGCCGGAAGGAGCGCGGATGCCGGAAACGGCGATCGTGCTGCGCGCCCGCGGCGTCAGGAAGACGTACGGGGGCGTGACGGCACTGCGCGAAGCGGATGTGGACATCCGCCGCGGGGAGGTGCACTGCCTCGCCGGGGAGAACGGCTCGGGCAAGTCCACCCTGATCAAGATAGTGAGCGGCGTGGAGCAGCCCGACGCGGGGACCATCACGCTGGACGGCCACGACGTCGGCAGGCTCACCCCCACCCGGGCCGTCGAGCTGGGGATCCAGGTGATCCACCAGGACCTGTCGCTGTTCCCCAACCTGTCGGTCGCCGAGAACATCGCGATGGTCGCCCGGGTGGCGTCCCGGCGGCGGCTGGTCTCCCGCCGCGACGCGATGGCCCTGGCCAAGGCCACCACCGAACGGCTGGGCGTCTCCCTGGACCTCACCGAGCGGGCTTCGAACCTGCCGGTCGCCCAGCGCCAGCTCGCGGCCATCTGCCGGGCCTTCGCGCACGACGCCAAGGTCCTGTTCATGGACGAACCCACCACCGCCCTCACCTGGCGCGAGGTGGACGCGCTGCTGGCCCTGGTGGACACGCTGCGCGCCGAGGGCCTGGCCGTGGTGTTCGTCAGCCACAAGCTGGAGGAGGTCTTCCGGATCTCCGACCGGGTGACCGTGCTGCGCAACGGCGAGGTCGTGCACGCGGGCGAGGTCAAGGACCTGGACCGGCCCACCCTGGTCAGGGTGATGACCGGCCAGGACGTCACCGAGGACCGCGACGTCACCGAACTGCCCCCCGACACCCGCCCGGTGCTTGCGACCCGCGGGCTCGGCCGCAGGCACGAGTTCGCCGACGTGTCCTTCTCGGTGCGGGCCGGGGAGGTGGTCGGGCTGACCGGGCTGCTCGGTTCCGGCCGTACCGAGATCGCCGAGGCGATCTTCGGCATGCGGCCCGCCGACACCGGCGAGATCCTGGTGGACGGCGAGCCGGTCCGGGTGCGCTCGGTCCACGACGCCATCCGCGCCGGGATCGCGTACGTGCCCGGCGACCGGCTGACCCAGGGCGTGTTCCTCGGCCAGTCGATCCGCCGCAACCTCATCGCGGGCAGCATCGACCGGCTCATCTCGCGGACCGGGCGGCTGCGCGACAAGGCCGTCCAGCGCACGGTCACCACCGCGGTCGAGTCGCTGCGGATCAAGACGTCCGATGTGGCCGCGCCGGTGCGGACCCTGTCCGGCGGCAACCAGCAGCGCGTGGTGCTCGGCAAGTGGCTGGCCCGCTCGCCGCGCGTACTGGTGCTGAACAGCCCCACCGTCGGGGTGGACATCGGCTCCAAGGAAGGGATCCTCCAGGTGCTGCGCGACCGCGCCCGCGCCGGGATGGGGGTGCTCGTCATCTCCGACGACGTGCCCGAACTGGTCAGCGTCTGCCATCGGGTCCTGGTCGTACGGCGGGGGCGGGTGGTCGATGAGATCGCCTCGGCCCGGATGAGCGTCCAGGCCGTCACGGACGGGCTCACCGGGTGAACGCCATGCGACTTTCCCGGCTGCGCGGGGAGAACAACGAGGGGCTGCTGGCCGGCCTGATCATTCTCCTCGTGCTGGTGATGGGGGTGGTCGAACCCGGATTCCTGGGCCCGGCGACCTTCGCCAACGTGGTCAGGTCACTGCTGGTCGACCTCACCTTCGCGCTCGGCATGCTGGTGGTCATCGTCTCGGGCGGCATCGACGTCTCGTTCACCGCCATCGCGATCTTCAGCGGCTACGGCGTCATCGTCCTCATGAACGACCTCGGCGCGGACGGGACCTTCTGGCCGTTCGCGCTCGCCGCCCTGACCGGGGCCGTCCTCGGCTCCCTCAACGCGGCCATGGTCGCCGGATTCCGGCTGCCGACACTGATCGTCACCCTGGGTACGCAGGGCATCGTGCGGGGGGCACTGATCGCGTTCATCGGCTCCCAGTACCTCTCCAACCTGCCCACCGGGCTGGAGACGCTGGCCCGCTCGGACCTGTTCGCCATCACCACGGGGGGCGGCACCGCCCGGATGACCCTCCTCGCGCTGCCGGTGGCGCTGCTGTGCGTCCTGGTCGCGCTGCTGCTGCGGAGCACCATGCTGGGCCGGTCGATCTACGCGATCGGCGGCGACGTGGAGTCCGCCCGCAGGGTGGGCATCAGGGTCGGGCGCGTCCAGACGTTCGTCTACCTGTTCGCCGGGGCGCTGGCGGGGTTCGGCGGGCTCATGCACGTCACGCTGAGCCGCCAGGCCAACCCCTATGACCTGGTCGGCAGCGAGCTGGACGTGATCGCGGCGGTCGTGATCGGCGGCGCGTCGATCTTCGGCGGGCGTGGCTCGGTCCTCGGGACCGTGCTCGGCGTCACGCTCATCGCGCTGATTAACAACTCCCTCGTCCTGCTCGGCGTGCCGAGTGCCTGGCAGCGCCTCGCGGTCGGCCTGCTCGTCCTTCTGGGCGTCGGCCTGCAGGCCCTCGGCCAGGGCAGACGCAAATCCACCCCGATCCTCGCGGAGGCGCGGTCATGACGGGCATGCAGACCGTGGCGGGGGCCGCCCTGCGCAACGCGCACGTATCGCGGCTGGTGGCGCTGACGCTGCTGCTCGTCGTGGTGTTCTCGGCGCTCGCGCCCACGGTGTTCCCGACGGCGCTGAACTTCCAGTCGATCGCCTACTCCGTGCCGGAGATCGGGCTGCTCGCGCTGGCGATGGCGCTCACCATGATCACCGGCGGCATCGACCTGTCCGTGGTGGCCACGGCCAACCTCGCCGCGCTCACCACCGCCGGTCTCTACATCGCGGCCGGCGGCGAGACCGCGACCAGCCCGCTGCTGGTGGTGGCGTTCTGCGCGGCGGCGCTGCTGGTCGGGATGGCCTGCGGCGCGGTGAACGGCCTGCTGGTCTCCCGGGTGCGGGTCTCCCCCATCCTGGCCACGCTGGCCACCATGCAGATCTTCAACGGCATCGCGATCCTGTGGACCGACGGCAAGGCGCAGTACGGCTTTCCGGACACGTTCCTGTGGCTCGGCGACGCGACGATCGCGTACGTGCCGGTCGTGTTCCTGATCTTCATCGGGGCGGCGCTGCTGATCTGGCACATCGTCTCGCGTACCGGGCTCGGCACCAGGATCGTCCTGGTGGGCGCGAACCCGGTCGCCGCCCGCTACTCCGGCGTGGACGAGCGCGGCGTGCTGATGCGGACCTACCTGATCAGCGGGCTGCTCGCCGGGATCGCCGGGATCGTGATCGCGGCCAAGTCCACCAGCGCCAGCCCCGACTACGGCGGCTCGTACGTGCTGCTCGCCATCGTGATCGCGGTGCTCGGCGGCACCGACCCGTTCGGCGGGCGCGGCTCGGTGGCGGGGGTCGTGCTCGCCGCCATCGCGCTGCAGGTGCTGGCCAGCGGGTTCAACATCATGCGGCTCAGCCCGTTCCTCTACCAGATCGCGCAGGGCCTGATCCTGCTGGTCGTCATGGTCGTGGAACTGCGCCGCGGCCGGCTCCTGGAACGCCTGCGCGGCCTTCTCTCCGGAAGATCGGGGTGATCAACCGCGGCCGAAGCAGATCGTACGGCCGGTCTTGACCGCCTCGGCCTTGAAGGCGACCTGGTCCACCACGGCCCCCGTGCCGTCGGCGAGGATGAGCGCGTCGCCCTTGTTGCCGAGGTGGGCCGCGCCCAGCGCGATCTGCACGACCGCCCCGCCGCCGAGCACGCCGCTGAGCGGCCGGCCGCCGCGCGCCCCGTCGGCCCCGTCGGCCAGCCGCCACCCGGTCAGGTCGATCTCGGCCGCGGTGGTGTTGACCAGGGTGATCAGTTCCCTGCCGCGGTCGGCTCCGGCCGGGTCGGGCAGCACCGCCACGATCAGCACGTCCGCGGCGGCGGCGGGCCTCGGGACGGTGGGCGCCCCGGGCAGCGCCGGGTCCGGGCTGATCACGAAGTCCTCCGGCCACACGGTCAGCCGGATCCGGTCGCCGTCGCCGCGCACGACGTCGTGCATGTGGCCGCGCTCCAGCCGGTCCAGCAGGAACAACTCGTCGTCGCGGTGCACCGGGTCGGCCCGCAGCCAGGCGTCGAACCCGTCGAAGCCGGTGAACCCGGCCGCGAGGTAGGGGACGATCCGGCGGAACAGCTTGGGCCAGACGACCAGTTCTTCCAGCCCGGCGAGGTCCGCGACCTCGCCGAAGCCGTCCGGGTCGGCGGTGGACCTCGGCCACAGGCCGGTGGGGGACGCCGCGGCCCTGGCCGCACGCGACACGGCGGCCAGGTGGGTGCGCAGGGCGACCGGGAGGGTCGCGTAGAAGGCCGGGTAGACGTGGCCGGCGGCGAGCAGTGCCGCGTTGACGGACCTGTCGGTCAGCGCCTCGTCCATGAAGACGGCCGATCCGTCCGGGCCGGTGGGGTCGCCGGGATAGACGAACGCGATCAGGCGGCCGTTGGCGTCCACGCCGTTGGTCAGCACATGGCCGCGCATGGTGTCCTGATCGGCGGATTTGACCTTGTTCGGCAGGTCGGGCCAGAAGACGACATTGGTGAAGCCGAGAAGGCGGAGCAGTTCGTCGCGGGCGGCGTTGGCGCCGGCGAGCTCCTGGTGGGTGTCGCCGAAGTGGGTCTCCAGCGCGTCCACGGCCTCCAGCCGTACCGAGATCCCGCGGGCGCTGAGCTGCGGAGGGGCGCCCGACGGCCGGGGCAGTCCCTCCACCAGCGCCGGCGTGTCGGGACGGAACTTGACCGTGTCGCCGTCGGGCTCAGGTCCCTGGCGCGGACGATCCGGGTAGCGGATCACGAACTCGCCGCGCAACAGCGTGTAGCCCATGATGACCCCTCTGTACACCTTCGTGGTAAGAGGGAAGGTAGCCAGGCTTCGATATCGCTACACGCCTTTCTATAGCGAATTCACCTAATAGACCGACTTTTGACGCAATCACCGGCCCGCACGACCTGGACCGAGCGGCCGTCAGCCGCCCGCGCGCAGCTCGGGGAACTCCTCGTCGCGCCACTCCCGCGCCCCCGGCGCGGCGGCGGCCTGCTGCTCCCTGGCTCGCAGCTCGACGCGGCGGATCTTGCCCGAGGTCGTCTTGGGCAGCTCGGCGAACTCCAGGCGGCGGATCCGCTGGTAGGGCGCGAGGCGTTCGCGGGCGTGCCGGAGGATCGCCAGCGCGGTGTCCCTGCCGGGCTCCCAGCCGGGGGCCAGCGTGACGTACGCCTTGGGGACGGCCAGCCGGATCGCGTCGGGCGCGGGCACCACGGCGGCCTCAGCGACCGCGGGATGCTCGATCAGCGCGCTCTCCAGCTCGAACGGGCTGATCCGGTAGTCCGACGCCTTGAACATGTCATCGGCCCGGCCCAGGAAGGTGATGTAGCCGTCGGCGTCGCGGACAGCGATGTCGCCGGTGTGGTACCGGCCGTCGGACGCGCCCGGCGTGACCGGGCCCTCGTCGGCGAGGTAGGCGGCCATCAGGTTGGGCGGCCCGGCGGCGAGGTCCAGGCACACCTCGCCCTCGTCGCCCGGCAGCCCGGTGACCGGATCGATCAGCTCGACGCCGACGCCGGGCAGCGGCAGGCCCATCGAGCCGGGCCGGACCGGCACGCCCGGTGTGTTGCCGGCCAGCAGCGTGGTCTCGGTCTGGCCGTACCCGTCGCGGACGGTCAGCCCCCACGCCCGCTCGATCTGCGCGATGACCTCGGCGTTCAGCGGCTCCCCCGCGGCGGTCGCCTCGCGCAGCGCGCCCGGCCCGCCGGACAGGTCGGCCTGCACCAGCATCCGCCACACCGTGGGCGGGGCGCAGAACGTCGTCACGCCCGCCGCGCGGATGCGGTCGAGCAGCGCCGCGGCGTCGAACCTCGCGTAGTTGACGACGAAGACGGTGGCCCCGGCGTTCCACGGGCCGAACAGGCAACTGTAGGCGTGCTTGGCCCAGCCGGGCGAGCTGATGTTCAGGTGGACGTCGCCGGGGCGTACGCCGAGCCAGTACATCGTCGTCAGGTGCCCGACCGGATAGGACACCTGGGTGTGCACGACCAGCTTGGGGCGTGAGGTGGTCCCGGAGGTGAAGTAGTACAGCAGCGGGTCGCCGGGCGCGGTCCTGGCGGTGAAGCGGCGCGGGCTCACGGTGTACGCCTCGCGGTAGGGCAGCCACCCCGGCACGTCCTTCTCCCCGGTGAGGATCCGGGTGTACTCCCCCGGCACCCGCTCGAACGTGGCCGTGTCGGCCGCCCTGGCGATCACGAAGCGCGCGCCGCCGCGGGCCACCCGGTCGGCCAGGTCGGCGGGGCCCGCGGCGGTGGTGGTCGGCATGATGATCCCGCCGAGCTTCATCACGGCCAGCGTGGTCTCCCACAGCTCGACCTGGTTGCCCAGCATGACGATGACCGGATCGCCCTGCCGTACTCCGGCGTCCGAAAGCCAGGTCGCCACCTGGTCAGAACGCCGGGCCAGTTCCTCGAAGGACAGCCTGGTCTCGGTGCCGTCCTCCGCCACGATCCACAGCGCGGTGGCGGGATTGCCCCGGGCGATCTCGTCGAACCAGTCGGTGGCCCAGTTGAAGAGTGGGCCGAACTCCGGCCAGCGGAACTCCCTGGCGGCGGCCGCACGGTCGTACGGGAACCGGAGCAGTGCGTCGCGGGCGGCGCGGAAGGAATCTGTGGATCCGGGCACGGTTGGCGCTCCTCAGCGGTAGGCGATGGGGCGTGACCGAGGGCTGTTGTGCCCGCCCGCCGCCCGCGCCACGCGCGTGCCTGCTCGCCGGGTGGCGGCGCGGTCGAGCGCCGGACGATGAGCTCGTGCGGGCCGATCGTACGGCCGGGCGGCGCGGGCTCGGCGGCGAGCAGCAGCCGCCCGGCCATCCCGCACCGCCCCCGCCCGCGCATCCCCCAGGCCCGCGCCCGCCTCGCCGCCGCCCTCCGCGCCGCCGCGGACACCCACCCCTGCTGACCCGCCCCCCGGCTTGCAACCGCACCCGAATCGGTGAATCCTGTGCTGTGCACCAGGTGTGCTCGCATGGTACGTTCACACAGGTTTGCCGAAGCCGCAGGTCATTCCGCGCCTTCGGGGGGCGGTAGCTCAGCTGGTCAGAGCATCGGACTCATAATCCGTGGGTCGTGGGTTCAAGTCCCACCCGCCCTACTCTGCAACACCCTCCCTGACCTGCGGCGGGTTCGGGCATGCTCGGTGCGCCACGGCATCCGTCAAGGGCGGCCGCCCTCCGTCCGTCCGGTGAGATCGGCCTGTTCGAGGTCGCGTTCTGCGATGCCGTCGGGCCGGGCTTCCCGGTCGGCGTGGTGGGTCTCGTCCCGTACGCGGCGGCGCATCAGTGGGCCGGTGGCGGCGGTGGTGACCACGGCGACCAGGACGAGGATGGTGAAGCCGAGGCCGTTGATCAGGCCGGCCCGCAGGCCGATGGAGGCCACCACGAGTTCGGTCACGCCGCGGCAGTTCATCAGGATGCCGAGCGAGAGCGCCTGGCGGCCGGGCAGTCCGGCCAGGCGCGCGGCGCCTCCCGTGCCGACGATCTTCGTCACGACCGCCACCGCCAGCACTCCGGCGAACAGCAGCCAGCTCACCGGGGACGCGCCGAGCAGGCCGACCGAGGTGTTCAGGCCGACTCCCGCGAAGAACAGCGGGAGCAGCACCGCGATCGTGAACGTGTGGAGCTGCCTGGTGACGCGTTCGACCATCGGCGAGTCGCGCGGCACGACCACGCCGAACAGGAACGCGCCGATCACCGGATGCAGGTTGATCATCTGGGTGCAGGCGGAGAAGGTGATCGCGCCGACCACCGGCACCACGAGGAGCACATGGTCGGAGCCGATCCGCTGGGACAGGACGGTGAGCACGGGGCGTACCAGCAGGATCGCCGCCGCGACCAGCGCGAGCGCGAACACCCCCGTCATGGCCACCGTGCCCGTCCCCGCGAGGATCAGGGTGAGCGCGAGCCAGGCGATGCCGTCGCCGAGCGCGGCCGCCGACAGCGCCAGCGCGCCGATCGGCGTCCTGTCGAGCCCGAGATCCACCAGGATCCTGGCCAGTACGGGCAGGGCGGTGATGGCGATGGCCAGCCCGAAGAACGCGACGAACTCGGCCTGGCCGGCGCCACGCCCAATCAGCATCGGCAGGGCCACCAGCCCGAGTCCCGCGCCCGCCAGGAACGGCAGGCCCATGCCGCCCAGCACGGCCGCGCCGACCATCCGGCCGTTCCCGATCATGCCGGTGCGCAGCTCGCAGCCCAGCATCAGCATGAACACGATCAGGCCGAGTTGCGCCGCGACGTCGAGGTTGGACTTGACCGTCTCGGTGAACAGCCACTGCCCCACCTCCGGCCAGACCAGGCCGAGCGCCGACGGTCCGAGCAGCAGCCCGCCCATGATCTCCCCGAGGACGGCCGGCTGTCCCCACCGGCGCATCAGGGCGCCGCACAGGTGGCAGACCGCCAGGATCACGGCCACGGCGAGCAGGAAGCGGGCGAGCCCGCCGCCCGGTTCCGCCGTGGTGTCCAGAACCGTGGCCGTCGTCGTACCCAGGTGTTGCGTGGTCATGAGCCGCGCTCCTTCACCCGTTGCCCGCTTCGTCGCCGGCCCCGCCCAGCGCGGCGGCGCCGACCGGCCTCTCCCTGACGAAGGTGCGCCGGCCTGCCGCCATCACCTCTTCGGACACATCGTCTCCTCTCCGTGGGCCCCAGGCGCCCGGTTCGGTTCCTGGGGCACCAGCGGGTCCGTCAGCGTGCCTGTCCGGGAAACGGAGGAGTGCCGCCCGTGACCTCGCGGGCGGCGCCCCTTCGTTTCTCGTTCTCTTCGTCGTTCTCCCGCGTGGCCGGCGTTCAGCCCGCGTCGCCGGGGTCGTCGAGGAAGGCGACGGCGCGGGCCCAGCCCGCGCCCGCGCCCGCGATCTTGACGGGGAAGCAGGCGACCGTGAAGCCGGTCGGGCGCGGCAGCGCGCCCAGGTTGGCGAGGCGTTCGATCTGGCAGTACTCGCGGGCGCGCCCCGCGATATGGGCGGGCCACAGCGCGGCCTGGTCGCCCGTGTCGTCGTATTTTTTGATCATGTGTTCAAAGGGGGCGTCGAGGCTGAAGGCGTCGGTGCCGATCACGCGTACGCCCAGGTCGAGCAGCAGGTTCGTGGCGGGCCCGTCGAGGCCGACGAAGTCGGTGAAGTACTTCGGTGTACCCACCAGCCGGTCCGCGCCCGTGTGCAGGAGCACGATGTCCATGGGCTCGGGCGTGTGCCCGATCCTGTCGAACTCCGCCCGCAGCTCGTCGGCCCCCACGGTGCCGACGGGCACGCGGGTCAGGTCCACGACCATCGCCGGCCGCAGGAACCAGTCGAGCGGCATCTCGTCGATGTGCCGCGCCTGCCCGTACGTCGCCGTGCCGTAGTGCGAGGGCGCGTCGACGTGGGTGCCGGTGTGGCTGGTGAGGGTCAGCGTGTCCAGGGTCAGCAGCTCACCGCCGGGCAGGACGGAGGGATCGACGTCGACCCCCCAGTTCTGCCGCATCCTGTCGGCCATGTGCCGCGCGCCCTCGACGGCCGACATGATCTCGTGCGTGACGGTGTTCGGCTCCCAGCCGGAGGCGTCGATGGGCGACGACAGGTCGATGATGCGCATGATCCGCGAACTCCTCCGTGCTCACTGTTGCTCGACGAGGTGGACCCGGTCCAGGGTCCGCGGCAGGTCGGCCAGTTCGCCCTTCGCGACGAGGTAGCCGTCCGGCCGGATCAGGACGAACCGCCCGGGACGCAGGCCGAGCCCGGCCCGCAGGTGGCCACCGGGGTCGGCGAGCGGGACCGCGTTCCCGGCCCTGGCCTCGCCTGCCGCGGTGGCTTCCGGCGCGCTCGCGTCGGTCACCGCCCTGGTGGAGACGGCGGAGCCGTACGCGCGTGCGGCCGACTCCACGGTTTCGCTCTGGACGGCATCGGCCGGGGCGGCGAGCAGCTTCCAGCGGGTGTCGGTCAGCTCCTCGTACAGCTCCCGCCAGCCCGCGCTGACCCGCTCGGTCCCCGCGTCGCAGCCGACCCGGTGACCTGGCGCGATCCCGTCGTCTCCGTCTCCGGCGGGCACGGTCAGCGGGCTGGCCGTGTAGTGGAGCGCCAGGCCGCAGAAACCGCGGATCATCTTGCGCTGGAGCCGGCGCTTGAGCGGGTGGATCGTCCTGACGAGACCGAGGCCCACCGGGAGCAGGACCGGCGCGAGCGCGTTGCGCAGCGCGACCAGGGCGGTCGCCGTCCTGGTCGAGCGGAGCAGGGTCGCGCCGATCGGCACGCGCTCGGCCTCGTAGCTGTCGAGCAGCGCCTCCTCGCAGTGCCCCTTGATGACGTCGGCGAGCTTCCAGGCCAGGTTGTACGCGTCCTGGACGCCGGTGTTCATGCCCTGGCCCGAGGCGGGGCTGTGCACGTGCGCCGCGTCCCCCGCCACGAAGCAGCGGCCGACGCGCATGTGCTCGATCATCCGCTGCTGCACGGTGAAGACGGAGATCCAGCTCGGCTGCGACACCTGTACGGGCTTGCCGAGGGCGACCGCGAGCTTGGCCGCCAGCCGGGCGCGGACGAACTCGGGTTCGTCGGCCCGGTCGATGTCGGCCGTGTCGATGATGCGCCACTTGTCCTGCTCGGGGAACGGGACCAGCAGCAGGGTCCCCTTGCCCGTGTGGACCAGGTGGTTGCCGTCTGCGGGGAGCGGCGCGTCCAGCAGCACGTCCGCGTTGAGCCAGGTCTCCGTCGAGTCGCCGAGCAGGCGGAGGCCGAGCTGCTTGCGCACGGTGCTGCGCGCGCCGTCGGCCCCGACGAGCCAGGGCACCCACAACTCCTCCACGGAGCCGTCCGCCCGGCGCAGCCAGGCGGTCACCCCGTCGGCCCCCTGCTCGAAGCTCTCCAGCCCGACCTCCCACTCGACCTCGACGCCGAGGTCGTGCACGCCCTTCCTGAGAACCTCCTCGGTGACGACCTGGTCCACCATCAGGCTGAAGGGGTGCCGGGTGGGCATGCCCGCGTAGTCGGCGTCGAAGCTGATCAGGCGCCGGCCGCGCAGGTGGAAGCTGAAGTGCTCGACCTTGCGCCCGCGCGGCATGAGCGTGGTCAGCAGGCCCATCTGGTGGCAGATCTCCATCGTGCGGGCGTGGGTGGCCAGTGCGCGGCTGGAGGTCGCGGGACCGGTGGCCCGGTCCACCAGCCGCACGCGTACACCCCTGCGCGCGAGCTCGTGCGCCGCCGTCAGCCCCACGGGTCCCGCCCCGACGACGAGGACGTCGAACCCGCTGTCACGCATGATCGGCCTCGGCGAACGCCTTGGCCAGCGTCAACGTCGCCATGCTGTTGCCGCCGAGCGCGTCGCGGATGACCTTCCTGGCCTTCTCGGCGGTCGCGCCCTCGCCGAGCACCCGGCCGATGTTGGCCTCGTTGACCAGGACCGTGTGCCGGGAGGTGACCAGCACGCCACCGCCGCTTTCACCTGCGGGCTCGTGCACGGTCCACTCGCCGGTGTGCGCCGCCATCAGCGGCGGCGTGACCGTCTGCTTGTAGACGATCCTGCGCGTGTCGGGGAAGCAGATCCTGATCGACTCGGTGGTGTGCACCGAGCCGTCCTTGGCGCTGGTCTCCATGCGCAGGGACTGGATGTTCTCGACGTCCTCGCCCACCTCGGCGTGCCGTACGTGCGGAAGGCGGTCGGGCCAGCGCTTGGCGCGGTAGAGGAACTCGTACACGGTGTCCGCCGAGCCCTTGACCAGCACGGAGTCCTCGAAGGAGAACTCCAGGCCGGCCGCCTCCCTGTCGCCGGCCTCGGCCAGTTGCTTGAGGTTGGCCAGTTCGGCCTTGCTGTTGCCGTCGACCGCGCGGTTGACCCACGCCAGCCCGGCCGGGTCGTCGTCCACCACGTCGAAGTCGTGGTCGAACGTCAGGCGGGTGCCGCTCCCGTCCTGCTCGACGATCCACTCGCCGCCCATGGAGGCGACCGGCGGCGAGGACCGCTCCTGGCGGAAGGTGATCCTGCGCCGCCGGGCGTCCAGCTCGCGGTGCGAGGTCCAGTTCGTGACCTCGCCGTTGGCGAGAGCCCAGATCCGCAGGCGCTCCGCGGCGCCGCCGAGCGGAAGCCGCTCGACGTGGATCGAGGGCGTGAAGCGCAGCGGCCACGCGGCGGCGTCGGCGATGAGGCCATAGACGACGTCGGCGGGCGCCGCGATGTCGATCCGGTGTGTGGTGTGGTGGCGTCCGGGTCCTGTCACTGGTCGGCCCATCCCTCCGGTCCGTAGGTCAGTAGATGCCGAGCCCGCCGCAGACGTTGAGCGCCTGCGCGGTGATCGAGGCGGCGGTGTCGGTGGCCAGATAGTCCACCAGGCCGGCGACCTCTTCAGGAGTCGAGTAGCGGCCAAGCGGGATCTTGTCGTTGAACTGGGACAGCACGGCGTCCTCCGTGGTGTCCCAGGTGTTCGCGTACGCCTGCCTGACCCGTACGGCCATCGGCGTCTCCACGTAACCGGGACAGACGGCGTTGACCGTGACGCCGCTCGCGGCGAGTTCCTTGGCCAGGGCCTTGGTGAAACCGATCACCCCGGCCTTGGAGGCGGAGTACGGCGCCCCCAGCGGCACGCCCTGCTTGCCGCCGGTCGAGGCGACGTTGATGATGCGCCCCGCGTTCCCGGCCCGATCCAGGCCGCCCGTGGTCAGCGCCTCGCGGGTGACCAGGAAGACGCTGTTGAGGTTGCTGTCGATCACGTCGTACCAGAGCTCGTCGGCGATCTTCGCGGTGATGCCGCCGCCGCTCCTGCCCGCGTTGTTCACCAGGACGGTGAGCGGGCCGAACCGCTCGACCGCCGCCTGGACGACGCGGCCGACCGACTCGCGCGAGCGGACGTCGCCCTCCGCGCCGTGCACGTCCAGTCCCTGGTCGCGCAGGTCCTTCACGGTGGCGGCCACGTTCTCCGCCGTACGGGCGCAGATGAACACGCGCAGTCCCCGCCCGGCCAGGCGCTTGGTGACCGCGAGCCCGATCCCGCTGGTCCCGCCGGTGACCAGCGCCACGCCGGGAGTCCCGTTCGCGTTCATATCGCCCGTCCCCTCAGCGTCGCCTGGACCTCGTCCGGCGAGGAGGAGAGCAGCTCCCTGATCTCCGGCCGGGGATGCTTGCGCGCCCATTCGGCGACCTCGGACATCAGGCTCGCGGTCGGGCTGATGAACCGCTGGGAGGGGTCTTGCAGGCCGAGCTGCGGGAGCATCCAGTCCGCCGTGCGGATCCTCTCCAGGAGGATGCCTGCCGCCTCCTGCGCGTCCATCCGCCCCTCGTCCACGGCCTCGCAGGTGCGGTTGACCTCGTCGAACAGCTCGGCGTACACGGGGTCGGGCCACCACAGCCCGGGGAACGGCGAGTCGTCCAGGATGCGGCAGTACGTGTCGTCGCCCGTCTTCCTGGTGAGGGCGAGCGCGTTGACGAACCGCTTGCCGCCGACGGCGCTGGCGCAGACCCAGATGCG
Organism: Spongiactinospora rosea; assembly: GCF_003315795.1. Lineage (GTDB taxonomy): Bacteria > Actinomycetota > Actinomycetes > Streptosporangiales > Streptosporangiaceae > Spongiactinospora > Spongiactinospora rosea. The sequence goes on along the minus strand of NZ_QMEY01000003.1, from coordinate 236,412 downwards.
GAAGACGGCGTTCCACAGGTCGTAGTTGGAGAAGCTGATGAAGGAGCAGTTGACCAGCTTGTCGTTGTAGTCGAGCAGGCCCTGCTCCAGCTCCTCCACCGGGGCGAACCGCTCGTGCGAGAAGTCGTCGTCGCGCAGCGCCTCGATGAGCCGCCACGACAGCGCGTTGATGATCTCGCAGGTGTTGGACAGCCCGCGGGAGAACAGCGGGTCGATGAAACCGGCCGCGTGCGACATCAGGCACCAGCGGTGCCCGACGGTGCGCGTGGAGGAGTACTGCATGCGGTCGGTACGGATCCACTCGCGCACGCTGCGGGCGTTGGCGAGCTGCCGCTTCACCGCGGGGAACCGGTCCACGTGGAGCTGGAACTCCTGCTCGGGGGTCAGGTCCTTGCGGAGCGGGTAGCGGCGCTCGTCGAGCTGGATGCCCACGCTGCACAGCGGGTTCGTCGCGCCCGCGTGGTTGTTGAACGGGATGATCCACATCCAGCCGCGCTCGAAGATGTGGTGCAGCGTGCCCTCGTTCCACTCGACCGGCGGCCGGTCCTCGGCGGCGTGCCTGAGGTGGGCGTCGGCCGGATCCACATTGACCATGTGCGTGAAGATCGACCTCGCGTGGTGCTTGAGCCGGCTCGGCTCCTCGCGCAGGCCGAGCTGACGGGCCAGGGGCGAGCGGAAGCCGCTGGCGTCCACCAGGTACCGGCCGTGGTACGTGCTGCCGTCCGCGCCGACGACCGCCACGCCGTCGTCCCCGAGGTCGATCTTCTCCACGCGGTAGTTCTGGCGCGCCTCGCAGCCGTAGGAGATGGCCGTGTGGAACATGTACGCGTCGGTGTCCTGGCGGAAGAAGTGGGCGGCGCTGCCCGTCACGTCCAGCAGCCGGAACTGGTTCGTGTGCCGGGGGTCGGGCTCCTCGCCGTCCCGGTGGATCATGAAGCCGAAGTTGCTCTTCTGGCCGTGCGAGCCGCCGACGTGCTTCAGGACGTCCACGAAGCTGCCCAGGTGCCCGATCTCGGGCACGCCGTACCGCTGGGCCACCAGCTTGAGCAGGAACAGCGTCTGGCCGATGGTCGACTCGCCGACCGCGAAGCGCGGGTGCTGCGTGCCGTCCAGCATGAGGACGCTGGCGCCCTGCTTGGCGAGGATCGAGCCCAGCATCGTCCCGGACAGGCCGGTGCCGATGATGATGACGTCGTAGGGGTCCTTGCGCTCTTCCATGAAGATTTTCGTCCTTTCTTCGCTTTTCCGCTGGGGAGGGCCGGGTCAGCCTTCGGCGGCCAACGTCGTCGCGGCCACGACGGGGTCGTCTTCGATCGGCCAGCGGCCGTACCTGCGCCGCCAGTACATGAGCGGGCCCAGTTCGTCGCCCATGTGGCCGCCGTCGACGATCGCGCCGATGACGATGGTGTGGTCGCCCGCCCTCAGCGCGTGGACCACGCGGCACTCGGCGTAGGCGATGGTGTCGAGCGGCATCCACGGCAGCCCCGCGCCCCTGCTGGGCCGCCACACGATCTCGGTGAACCGGTCGTCCGCGCCGGAGGCGAACAGCGAGGAGATGTGCTCCCTGTGGTCGCGCAGGAAGTTCACCAGGAAGAGTTCGCGGTCCAGGATCGAGCGCAGCACCCTGCTGGCGTTGTGGATGCAGACCAGCAGCAGCGGAGGCGACTTGGAGACGCTGCACGCGGCGCTGCAGGTGAGGCCGACGGGCTGGTCGTGCTCGTCGAGCGTCGACACCGCGGTGACCCCGCTGGGGAACGCGCTCATGATCGCCAGGAAGGCGTCGTCGTCGACGCAGCCGTCCGCCACGCCCGCGGAGAAGCGCACCGACACGAGCCCGCTCTGCGGGCGGTCGGCGCTCACCAGGTCACCGGCGGGGAGTCGAGGCCGGACGCCGCCGGGCCGGCCTTCCTGATGCGCGGGTCGCTCTTGACGCGCAGGTCACCGGCCACGGCCGCGAGCCGCGGTCCGGGGAACCGCTCGTGCTCCGGCGGGGGGCCTGTCGGCGGCACGCACCTCCTGGGGAAACGGGGGACCCCCGCGGGTTCGCTCTGGCACATTCCTGGTCCGCTCCCTTCGCTGGGACTGGGACGTCGCGGGTTCGCCTGGCACCGGACCTCCGCGGCTCACGGCGGCTCACCCGGCTCAGCGCGGCTCAGCGGGCCGGGAGAAGGTGCGGGCCCGGCCCTGCGGGTTCGGTTCGACGTGGCTACCGTCGCATCGCGGGTCTGAGGTTCGCTCGAATCCCGTCGGAGGTACGAACGCGGGCGGTTCGAGGCCACCGGCAGGCCGGAACGTCCCCGCCGAACCCCCATGAGCTCCCGTGAGACCCGGCGGACCGGCGAGCCCCCGCAGACCCAGGGTGAACGCGCCGGGCGCAGGCCGCCGGCCGCGCCGCCCCCAACGGATCTCAAGGCCGCCTTGAAGGGCGGGGGCGACTCTCGGTCCTGGTTGGTCCGGCCGACGAGACGCCGGGCCGTGGGAGCGGCAGAAGGGGACGACGTGTCAGCAACGCGCGACACCCGCCGTGTCGTGGTGACCGGTATAGGCGTTGTCGCACCGGGCGGCGTGGGCACCAAACAGTTCTGGGATCTGCTCACCGCGGGGCGGACGGCTACGCGTACGATCTCGTTCTTCGACGCGGCGCAGTTCCGATCGAGAGTGGCCGCGGAGTGCGACTTCGATCCCGTGGCCGCCGGCCTGACGCAGCGGCAGATCCGCAAATGGGACAGGACCACGCAGTTCGCCGTGCACGCGGCGCGCGAGGCGCTGGAGGACAGCGGGATCATCGGTGAGACCGACCCGGTCAGGACCGGCGTCATGATCGGCACCGCGTGCGGCATGACCATCAGCCTCGACCGGGAGTACGCCGTGGTCAGCGACCAGGGCTCCACGTGGCTGGTGGACCAGGCCCACGGCGTGCCCTACCTCTACGACTACTTCCTGCCGTCCTCGATGGCGACCGAGGTCGCCTGGCTGGCCGAGGCGGAGGGCCCGGTCGGCATCGTGTCCACCGGCTGTACGTCGGGGATCGACGTGGTGGGCCACGCGACGGACCTCATCCTGGACGGCGAGGCCGATGTGATGGTGGCGGGCGCCTCGGACGCGGCGATCTCACCGATCACCGTGGCCTGTTTCGACGCCATCAAGGCCACCACCGCGCGCAACGACGACCCGGCGACCGCGTCGCGGCCGTTCGACCTGACGCGCGACGGATTCGCACTCGGCGAGGGGTGCGCCATCCTCGTACTGGAGGAGGCCGAGCACGCCCGACGGCGCGGCGCGCACGTCTACGCGGAGATCGCGGGGCACGCGGAGCGCTGCAACGCCTTCAGCATGACCGGCCTGCGCGCGGACGGGCTGGAAATGGCCGACGCCATCCGCGGCGCCCTCGACCGGGCCAGGCTCGATCCGAGCGACATCGGCTACGTCAACGCGCACGGCTCGTCGACCAAGCAGAACGACAGGCACGAGACGGCGGCGTTCAAGGCGAGCCTCGGCGCGCACGCGTACGAGACGCCGATCAGCTCGATCAAGTCGATGATCGGCCACTCGCTCGGCGCGATCTGCGCCCTGGAGGTCGCGGCCTGCGCGCTGACCATCGAGCACTCGGTGATCCCGCCCACGGCGAACCTGCACACCCCGGACCCCGAGTGCGACCTGGACTACGTGCCGCTGGTCGCGCGGGAGCAGCGGGTGAACACGGTGCTCAGCGTCGCCAGCGGCTTCGGTGGTTTCCAGAGCGCGATGGTGCTGACCAGGCCCGGATGGAGAACGACGTGAACGACCATGCGGCCACGACGCAGGCCGGGACCGGGGCGGGCCGTCCCGTGCCGAGGGCCGCGTTCGTGCCGGTGATCACCGGGCTCGGCATCTGCGCGCCGAACGGGCTCGGCACGGACGCCTACTGGGCCGCCACGCTGCGCGGTGAGAGCGGGCTGGAGCGGATCACCCGTTTCGACCCATCGGGCTACTCCGCCGTGATCGCGGGCCAGGTCGACCTCGACCCGGGCCGGCACCTGCCCAGCAGGCTGCTTCCGCAGACCGATCACATGACGCGGCTGGCGCTGATCACCGCACAGTACGCCCTGGCGGACGCGGGCGCGGATCCGAAGACGATGCCGGACTTCGCGGCCGGTGTGATCACGGCGGCCTCGGGCGGCGGCTTCGAGTTCGGGCAGCGGGAACTGGAGGCCCTGTGGTCCAGGGGCAGCCAGTACGTCAGCGCCTACCAGTCCTTCGCCTGGTTCTATCCGGTCAACACCGGCCAGATCTCCATCAGGCACGGGATGCGCGGGCCCGGCGGCGCGCTGGTGAGCGAGCAGGCGGGCGGCCTCGACACCGTCGGCAAGGCACGCAGGCATCTGCGTGACGGCACCTCACTGATGATGGCCGGCGGCGTGGACGGCTCGTTGTGCCCGTGGTCGTGGCTGTGCATGATCAGGTCGGGGCGGGTGAGCACGGCGACCGACCCGCGTGCCGCCTACCTGCCCTTCGACGCCGGGGCGCGTGGCCACTCCCCGGGGGAGGGCGGCGCGTACCTCATCCTGGAGACCCCTGAGCACGCGGCCGAACGGGGCGCCCGCTCCTACGGGGAGGTCTCCGGATACGCGGCCACGTTCGATCCGCGTCCCGGCTCGGGGCGTCCTCCGGGGCTGCGCCGCGCGATCGAGCACGCGCTCGCCGAGGCGGGCCTGGAGCCGGGCGACGTGGACGTCGTGTTCGCCGACGCCGCCGGGCTCCCCGAGCTCGACCGCGCCGAGGCGGAGACGCTGAGCGCCGTGTTCGGCCCGCGCGGCGTGCCCGTGACGGCCCCCAAGACCATGACGGGGCGGCTGCTCGGCGGCGGCTCCGCGCTCGACCTGGCCACGGCGGTGCTCGCGCTGCGCGACGGCGTCATCCCGCCGACCGTGAACGTCTCCAGGCCCGCGTACGAGGATCTCGACCTCGTACTGGACACCCCCAGGCACGCCCCGCTGCGCCGCGCCCTCGTCGTCGCGCGCGGCCACGGCGGGTTCAACTCGGCGATGGTCGTGACCGGCCCGCCGAACCCAAGCCGACGGCAGGAACAACGAGAAGGGATCGGATAAATGGCCGGTTTCACCGTGGAAGACCTGACCAGGCTGCTGCGCGAGTGCGCGGGCGAGGACGAGGACGTGGACCTCGACGGCGACATCGTCAATGTGACCTTCGAGGAGCTGGGATACGACTCGCTCGCGCTGTTCAACACCGTGAGCCGCATCGAGCGCGACCACGGCGTCACCCTGGACGACGACATCGTCACCAACGCCAAGACGCCGGGTGACCTGCTCCGTGTCGTCGGCACCGCGCTCGGGCGGTCCGCGTGACGCGGCGCCCCCATCGCATCACACGGCAGCCCGATCACCGGGCGAGGAGTGACCGGACATGTGTGGAATAACCGGCTGGGCGGACTTCGGCCGCGACCTGTCGCGGAGCATGGCGACGGCTCGGGCGATGACGGACACCCTGGCGTGCCGGGGACCGGACGACGAAGGGCTGTGGGAGTCCGGCCACGTCATCCTCGGGCACCGGCGGCTGGCCGTGATCGACCCCGGCGGCAGCCGCCAGCCCATGACCGCCGCCGAGGACGGCGTCACGCTCGCTGCGCTCAGCTTCTGCGGCGAGGTCTACAACTTCCGCGAGCTGCGCGCGGAGCTGAGCTCGCACGGGCACCGCTTCCACACCGGCGGTGACACCGAGGTGGTGCTGCGGTCCTACCTCCAGTGGGGAGCGTCCTTCGCCGAGCGTCTGAACGGCATGTTCGCCATCGCGATCTGGGACTGCAGGAGCGAGGAACTGCTGCTCGTACGGGACCGGATGGGCGTCAAGCCGCTCTTCTACCACCCGACCCCGCGCGGCGTGCTGTTCGGCTCGGAGCCCAAGGCGATCCTCGCCAACCCCGACGTGCCCCGCCGGGTGGGCGCCGACGGCCTGCGCGAGGCCCTCGACATGGTGAAGACCCCCGAGCGGGCGGTCTTCTCCGGCATGTACGAGGTGCGGCCCGGCCAGCTCGTCCGCGTACGCCGCGAGGGGCCGGACGGGAGCCGCCTGACCAAGAGCCGCTACTGGGCTCTCGAAGCCAGGGAGCACCCCGACGACCTGCCCACCACCATCAGGACGGTACGCGAGCTGCTGGAGGACACGGTCTCCCGCCAGCTCATCTCCGACGTGCCGCTGTGCTCGCTGCTGTCGGGCGGGCTGGACTCCTCCGCGGTTACCGCGCTCGCGGCCAGGGCCCTGGCACGGGAGGGCCGCGGGCCGGTGCGTTCGTTCTCCGTGGACTTCGCGGGATCGGCCGAGCGGTTCAGCGCCGACGCCGTGCGCGGCGCGCCCGACGCCCCTTTCGTCCGCGACGTCGTGCGGCATGTCGCGGCGGAGCACACCGAGGTCGTACTGGACAGCGTCGAGCTCGCCGCCCCCTCCGTGCGCAGCGCGGTCCTGCGGGCCACCGACGCGCCGCCGGCGTTCTGGGGTGACATGTGGCCCAGCCTCTACCTGCTGGCCCGCGCGGTGCGGCGGCACTCGACGGTGGCCCTGTCCGGCGAGTCGGCCGACGAGTTGTTCGGCGGCTACCGCTGGTTCCACAATCCCGGAGCCACGCACGCCGACACCTTCCCCTGGCTGACCTCGGGTTCCTCCCGCTACTTCGGCGGGCTCGGCCTGCTGGAGCGCGGGCTGAAGGAGAAGCTGGACATCCCCGGCTACCGCCTGGCCCGCTACCACGAGGCCCTGGACGAGGTGCCCGCGGTGGCGGGGGAGGACGAGCGGGACCGGCTGATGCGCCGGATCACCTACCTCAACCTGACGCGGTTCGTGCAGACGCTCCTGGACAGGAAGGACCGCATGAGCATGGCGGCCGGCCTGGAGGTGCGGGTGCCGTACTGCGACCACCGGCTCGTCCAGTACGTCTTCAACGTCCCCTGGCACATGAAGACGTTCGACGGCAGGGAGAAGAGCCTCCTGCGCGCGGCGGTGGCCGACCTGCTGCCCGAGTCCGTCGTCACGCGGGTCAAGACGCCCTACCCGGCCACCCTGGACCCGGGCTATGAGAAGGCGCTGCGCGGCGAACTGGCCGCGATCCTGCGCGACCCGGACGCTCCCGTGCGCCCGCTGCTCGACCTCGACAAGGCGCACCGGGCGGCGGCCCGCGACGTCGGGGAGGTGAGCCGCCCGTACGACAGAGGCGGCCTGGAGATGGCCGTGTGGCTCAACCAGTGGCTGAGCGCCTACGACGTGGTCCTGGACCTGTGAGCGCCCCGCGAGGAAGGCCCGATGACTGAGACATCGATGACACCGACTTCGATGACCCCGATGACGCCGATGACACCGATCACCGGCAAGGTGCGGACGCGGCACACGGACGTCGCCGCGTGGGTCCAGTGCCCGCGCTGCCTGCACCTCGTGTACGGCAGGCGGCTGGACCGCAACCTGAACGTGTGCCCCGAGTGCGGCGACCACCGGCGCATGACCGCGGTCCGGCGGCTGGACCTGCTGCTCGACCCGGGTACCGGCGAGCCGCTGGGCCTGCCCGTACGCGGCGCCGACCCGCTGGGCTTCGTGGACTCCAAGCCGTACCCCGAGCGGCTGCGGGCCGCGCGGGAGGCCACCGGCCTGCGGGAGGCCGTCGTCTGCCGGCGCGGTGCGATCGAGGGCAACCCGGTGATCGTGGCCGCGATGGACTTCGGGTTCATGGGCGGCAGCCTCGGCGCGGACGTCGGCGAGCTGATCACCAGGGCGGCGGAGACCGCGCTGCGCGAACGCCTGCCGCTGCTGATCGTCACGGCGTCGGGCGGGGCGCGCATGCAGGAGGGCGCCGTCTCGCTGATGCAGATGGCGAAGACGAGCCAGGCGCTCGGCCAGCTCGACGAGGCCGGCGTCCTCACCATCGCGCTGGTCACCGACCCGACGTACGGGGGGGTCGCGGCCTCGTACGCCACGTTGTGCGACGTCATCGTCGCCGAGCCGGGCGCGCGGCTGGGCTTCGCCGGGCCCCGGGTGATCGAGCAGACCATCAAGGAGCGGCTGCCCGAGGGCTTCCAGACGGCGGAGTTCCTGCGCGAGCACGGCATGATCGACGTGGTGTGCCCGCGCGCCGGCCTGCGCCCGCTGCTCGGGCGCCTGCTGTCGATCGGCACGCGCTCCCCCGTCCCGGGCACCGGCGCCCTCGACGCGGGCGCCCCCGCCCCCGGCACGATCACCGTCGGCGCGGGCGCCCCCGCCCCCGACCCCTGGCGGACCGTACGCGAGGCCAGGGACGTCGCCAGGCCGACCGCGCTGGACTACTTCGTCCGGGTCCTCGACGTCTTCGAGGAGTTGCACGGTGACCGGCTCTCCGGCGACTGCACGGCCATCGTCGGCGGCCTCGGGCGGCTCGACGGCATCCCTATGGTCGTGATCGGGCAGCAGAAGGGCAACACGCTCGCCGAGCTGAACGCGCGCAACTTCGGCATGCCCACGCCGTCGGGGTATCGCAAGGCGGCCCGGCTGATGCGGCTGGCCGCCAAGCTGGGGCTGCCGGTCCTGACCCTCGTGGACACCCCGGGCGCGTACCCGGGGCGTGAGGCCGAGGAGCAGGGCCAGGCGGTCGCCATCGCCGAGAACCTGCGGCTGATGGCCGGGCTGCCGGTGCCCATCGTCACCGTCGTGACGGGAGAGGGCGGCAGCGGCGGGGCCCTGGCCCTGGCCGTCGCCAACCGCGTGCTGATCTGCTCCAACGCCGTCTACTCGGTGATCAGCCCTGAGGGGTGCGCGGCGATCCTGTGGAAGGACGCCGCCGCCGCGCCGCGGGCGGCGGCCGCTCTACGGCTCACGGCGGGCGAACTGCTCGCCCTCGGCATCGTGGACACCATCATCCCCGAACCGGAAGGCGGCACGGCCGGCGCGCCCGACCTGGCGGCGAGCCGTCTGCGCGATGCCGTGCTGGGGGCGCTGCGCGAGCTGCTCGGCCTGGATCCCACCGAGATCGTGAGGCGGCGCCGCGCGCGCTTCCGCGCCTTCGGGACCTGACCGGAGGATCCCGCCGCAGGGCCTGACCGGCGGACCGGCAGGCCCGAGCGGGGCACCTGATCGCGAATGTGCAGGAAACCAATCAACGAGGGGGTCACATGAAGAGCGGGCCGACGGAGGAGGACGTCCTTCGAGACGTCCAGCGCACGGAGGAGAGCATCCTCCGCGAGGTCCACCGCGTTGCCGCGGAGTTGATGTCGTCGGCGTTCACGTCGCCCGCGAAGGCGCTCCCCGCTCGTATCTCGGTACGTGCCGGTGACGTCGCCGTCGAGGTCGACTGGCCGGACGCCGGCGCCACCGCCGCGGGGCCCGCGGCCCCGCACGCCGCCCCCGGCGGCGTCACCGCCCCCGGTCGCATCGCCGGCGAGGGCGACCACGGGGGCCGAGAGGACCACGGCGACGGGCTGCACTACATCCGCGCCGGCACCGTGGGCACCTTCTACCACGCGCCGGGCCCGGGGGCGCCGCCCTTCGTGAGCGAGGGCGATCTCGTCCAGGCCGGCCAGCAGGTGGCGATCCTGGAGGTGATGAAGCTGATGACCCCGATACAGGCCGACCGGGCGGGACGGGTGGAGAAGATCCTCGTGGCCGACGGCGAGCCCGTGGAGTACGGGACACCGCTGATCGCGGTGGTGTCCTCGTGAGCCCGCCGTTCGGCAAGGTCCTGATCGCCAACCGCGGCGAGATAGCGCTCCGGGTGCTGCGGACCTGCCGGGATCTCGGCATCGCCGCCGTCGCGGTGTACTCCACCGAGGACCGCGACTCGGAGGTCGTCAGGCTGGCCGACGAGGCGATCCACATCGGGCCCGCGCCCGCCAAGCGCAGCTATCTCGACATCGCCGCGATCATCCAGGCCGCCGCCCAGTCGGGGGCCGACGCCGTGCACCCCGGCTACGGGTTCCTGTCCGAGGACCCCGACCTCGCCGAGGTGTGCGAGAAGGAGGGGTTCGTCTTCGTCGGCCCGCGCGCCTCCGTGCTCGCCGGTCTCGGTGACAAGTCGGTCGCGCGCGGGCTCATGGCGGGGGCGGGGCTGCCGCTGCTGCCGGGCAGCCTCGAACCGCTGGCCGGTCGGGCCGCCGCCGAGCGCACGGCGGCCGAGATCGGCTACCCGCTGATCGTCAAGGCGGTGGCGGGCGGCGGCGGGCGGGGCATGCGGGTGGCCCGCGGCCCGGAGGATCTCGCCGCGGCGTACGGGGAGGCCAGGACCGACGCGCGGGCCTTCTTCGGCGACGACCGCGTGTTCATGGAGCGCTACCTGGAACGCGCGCGGCACGTCGAGGTACAGGTGCTGTGCGACGCGTACGGCGGCGGCGTGCACCTCGGCGAGCGGGACTGCACCATCCAGCGCCGCCACCAGAAGCTGATCGAGGAGACCCCGGCGCCCGGCCTGCCCGCGGAACTGCTCGACGAGATGCGCGCGGCGGCCGTGCGCGGCGCCCTGGCCGCCGGATACACGGGCGCGGGCACGTTCGAGTTCCTCGTGGACGACCAGAACCGGTTCTACTTCATGGAGGTCAACGGCCGCATCCAGGTGGAGCACCCGGTCACCGAACTGGCGACGGGCGTGGACCTGGTCCGCGAACAGCTCAGGATCGCGGCCGGCGAGGCGCTGGGGTTCGGGCAGGACGCCATCACGCCGGGGGGCGCGGTCATCGAGTGCCGGGTGAACGCCGAGGACCCCGACCGCGGCTTCGCGCCCGCGCCCGGCGTGCTCACCGAGTTCCGCCCGCCCGGCGGGCCGTTCGTGCGCGTCGACACCCACGGCTTCGCCGGGCTGAGGATCTCGCCCGCGTACGACTCCCTGCTCGCCAAGGTCGTCGTCTGGGGCGAGGACAGGGACACCGCGATCCGCAGGATGCGCCGAGCGCTCGGCGAGTTCCTGGTGGCGGGAAAGGGTGTCAAGACGACCATCCCGTTCCTGCGCCAGGTCCTCGACCACCCGGACTTCCGCTACGCCCGGCACACAACCGCCCTCGCGGAGAGGATGACCGCCCGCGCCACGCCCCGGTAAGGCCGCTTCTCCCTGTAATGGCAATTCCACAACCTGTCACGACGGCCGCCGCGCGGGGGGCCGTCCCGCAGGCGAATTGAGCGGTCGCCACCGGTTCCGCTTTGTTTGCGCGGCACATAGTGTTGAAAGGAATGACAACCCAATACGGGGGTGCGGATGGCCGCCAGCAATGCCGACCTCATCATGTCGTCCCGGGCACGAATCAGGGAAATAAGCGGGCAGGCGATCCAGGAATTAGCCGGTCCGCTTTTCGATGAGCGTAACCTGCTCGACGAGTTCCTCACGCAGATCGACGCGATCGTCGCCGAAGTCGCCGACGATCTCCGCCGGTCCTCCTGCGCAACATCCGTATCACTGGCGTGCGGGCACGGCGCCGGCTCCCGCGGCCGGGCCGATCCGGAGCAGGGCCGGATCTTTTCCGGTCAAGAGCGGATTTCGCTGGAACCGGTGCGGAGAATTGCCGCGTCGGCCGCACGACGGAAACTGCCCTTCGAGGAGACGGTCCGCGCGCTGGACGAGGCCTTCACCGCGATGACCGACGCCACACTGGAACTGATGGCAGGTAACGACGCCTCACCACGGGAGTTGGGATATGCGGTAAGGGCGCTGAACCGCGCCGTGCAGGCGCGGATCGGGGCCGTGTCCGCGGCCTTCGTCGACGCGCGGCTGCGCGAAAGCGCGCAGGCGGAGGTCCAGGAGCGGCACAGGATCGCGCGCGATCTGCACGACAGGGTGGGCAACGAGCTCGGGGTCGTCTACCAGAACCTCGAACTGTGCGGCACCTCCGAGGGCGCCCGGAACCTCCACAGGGTCGTACGGGCGCAGGAGGCCACCCAGCGTGCCATCGAAGGGATCAGGGAGATGACCGCGCAGATCCGTACGCCACGGGTCAGGATCCCGCCGCTGACAGCCGGGATCCGCGAAACGTTGACGGAGTTCCTGCGGCACACCGACCCCGGCGACACCGACGTGCGGATCACCGTGTCGGGTGACGAGAGCCTCGTCCCGCCCGAGGCCCTGGCCGCGGCGAGCCTGGTGATCCGCGAGGCGCTGCGCAACTCGCTGAACCACGCCTCGGCCGGGAACGTACGGGTGTGGGCGCAGATCACCTCGGCGCGGCTGCTGGCCTTCGTGACCGACGACGGCAAAGGCTTCGACGTCGGCCAGGTGATCGAGCCATGGACCGAGGACCCGCGGACCAGGGGCACGTGGACCGGCGACACGTGGGACGACGGCTTCTGGGACGACGGCCCACCGGCGGACGGCCCACCGGCGCGCAGATCACCGGTGGGCGGCCCACCGGACGGCCCCCCTCGCCACGGCCCGCCCGGCTGTGGCCGCCCGGCGAAAGACGTCCGGTGGAACGGCGCCCCGGGCGGCCGGGCGGGCCACGGCGGCCCGTGGGACACCGGGCCGCTCACGCGCCTAGGGATGACGTCCATGCGGGAGCGGGTGGACCTCCTCGGAGGGAGCTTCACCGTGACCAGCGTGATCGGGAAGGGAACGCGAGTCGAGCTGTCGATTCCTCTGTGAACCGCCCCGATCACCGGCCGCCGCACACTCGCTGAGCCGTTACCGCAGCTCCAGCGACAGTTCCCGGCTCGGACGCCGGTCCAGCGTCAGCACCATCTGGTGAACGCCCTGCAGCTCCGCCGACGGGTCGAGGCCCAGCTCGCTCTTGAGGATCATGCGCATGTCCCGGTACGCGTGCAGGGCCTCGCCCCTGCGGCCCGCCTTGCTCAGGGCGATGATGAGCTGCCCGTGGAACCACTCGTTCAGTGGATGAGAGACGATCAGTGACTTCAGCTCGGCGATCAGCTCGCGGTGGCGGCCCAGCCGCATGTCGGCGGCGACCCGCAGTTCGAGTGCCGTGGTGCGCTGTTCCTCCAGGTTCGCGGCGTAGCTGCGCAGCAGCGGGCCGCAGACGACGTTGGCGAGTACGGGCCCTCGCCACATCCCGGTGGCCTCGGCGAGCATGCGCGAGGCCTCCTTCACATGGCCGCCGGCCAGCAGCGACCTGCCACGGTCGAGCAGCCCGGAGAACACCCGGGCGTCGATGTGGTCCTCGTCGGCCCGCAGCATGTAGCCCGGGAATCGGGTGAACAGGACATCGTCGGCGCCCTTGTTCGGCCGCAGCCGGGAGAGCGTCTTCCTGAGCTGATACACGTACGTCTGGGCGGTCGTGACCGCGCTCCTCGGTGGATCGGCCTCCCAGAGTTCCTCGATGATGGCATCGAGCCCGACGACCTGATTCGCTCTGAGGGTCATGAGCGCGAGCACCTGCCGCACTTTAGGAGCGCTTGGCGTGCTATTCTCTCCGTCGATTGTAAGCTCGAACTGGCCAAGTAGGTTAAATTTCATCTTATCCCGCCGATTCCCCTGTCGACGCATTCTCCGGTCGTTTACGCATTGTCAAGCTAACCGCTCTCGATGGCTCTCTCAAGGGACGTACGACTTAGTTTCGAAAAGGCAGTACAACTTCGATGGAATGACTACCTCTTTCGATGTACAACCGTCCCCATGGGCACTCTCAGGATGTTGCCATGGCCTGGCCGACCCTTACGTCGAGGCTGACTCAAGGCGTGTTGGAGGGTCACTTCCCACAATTGAAGATCCTATCTAGGCTACGTGGCGCCCGCATTGTCGATCCGGCGGATCGCCTCGCGAAACGCCGATGGGATGGCTGTCATGACGCATACTCAGGAACGGAACGCCTTCCTCGACCTGCTGCGTTCGGGAAGCGGGGGGCGGGGCGTGCTCATCACGATCAAGCGCGACGGCAGGCCGCAGCTCTCGACCGTCGGCTTCAGCTACGACGACGCCGAGGGCGTCATCCGCATCGCCTCCACCGAGGACCGCGCCAAGTCCAAGAACCTCAAGCGCGACCACCGCGCCAGCTTCTACGTGACGGCCGAGGGCTTCGGGTCGTACGTCGTCGCGGAGTGCACCGCGGAGGTATCCCCCACGGCCACCGCCCCCGACGACCCCGTCGTGGACGAACTCATCCAGATGTACCGCTCCACGCAGGGCGAACACCACGACTGGGCGGAGTTCAGGGCCTCCAAGGTCGCCGACAGGCGTCTCGTCATCCGCCTGCGGGTGGAACGGACGTACGGCTTCATCATGCCGGGAAGATGATCCACTGACCCGCTCCACACCCCATCGCCACCACCACGACCGAGCAGCAACGGGTTCGGCCAGCGGCGCCGAACCGGAATCGCCCACGGTGGCCAGGCCGTCAGCGGCCGGCCACCGTGGGCGATGCTCTGAGGCCGTACGGCGAGATTTCAGCGCCGTACGGCGAAGGGCCGCCGGGTCCCGTCCCCTCAGTTCACCTGTGACCCAAGGTTTTTCGGAGAGACCAGAAGCGGACAACGGCCGCCCGCGATCACCATCGCGAATCGCCTGGTCACCGTGCGGCTTTCCGTGGTGGGAGGCGTCGGCCGGGGACGCTCGGCCCCGGCGCCCGAGACGCCCGCCTCGAACCGATGCTCGGATTACCTGTGGACTTCGCCGGATTCGCATGCAATTGTCAGCACGTATATCGCATGCGATCCGCGCTGCGAACGGGGATGAGCAGATGCGACACGTGGGTCCGGTACGGCCCCATCGTTGATGCCCTTCTCCTGCGTTGGCCGCGTCCTCGTGAAACACCTCGCGCATTCTGCTGCGGGCCTGTTCGGAACCACCGCTGCCGTCGCCGGGCTGGCCGCCTCGCCCGGCGCAAACGTTCACACCTGGCCCAGCGGCATGCCCGCCTGGCGAGATGAGAGGAGCGAGATGGTGGGAACAGAGAGCCAGATCGACATTCTGATCGTTGATGACCACACACTCTTCCGCGAGGTCCTGCGAGACTCCCTCCAAGCCGAACGCGGCTTCGTCATCGCAGGAGAGGCCGAAGACAGCGCCGCCGCCGTCGCCGTCGCCGTCAAAAAACGCCCGAAAATCATCCTCCTCGACGTGGAAATCCCCGGCGACGACGACGTCACCGAACGCGTCCGCCGCATCACCCAAGCCGCCCCCACCTCACGCATCCTCATCCTGACCATGCACGACGACCCCCAGCTCATGTGGAGCCTGCTCGCCCTCGGCGTCCGCGGATACCTCCTCAAAAACGCCTGCCGCCTCGAACTCGTCTCCGCCATCCGCAGCATCGCCACCCAGGAAAGCCGCGTCGTGCTGTCGGTCTCCCCCGCCACCCTCACCCCCAACGGCAACCCCCGCCCCGACGGCGTCTCCCGACGCGAACGCGACGTCCTGGAACTGGTCGCCGAAGGACTCAGCAACATCCAGATCGCCAGCCGCCTGTCCATCGCCGAAGGCACCGTCAAACGCCACCTGTACAACACCTTCACCAAACTCGGCGCCGCCTCCCGCATCGACGCGGTCAACCGGGCCATCGCGGCATCGATCATCTCTCCCAGCAGGGCACGGAGGGGATGAACCCTCCGCGCCCCGCGGGGCCGCCCACCACACCACAGGCCGGACACCCACCCCGGCCACACCCCGGGCACGGCGGACCACCGACGACGCCACACCCACGCACACCTCTACGCAGGCGTCTCCTCGCCGCCGGCGCCATCCTCACCGGCGGCGACGAGCGCGCGTACCCGGTCGGTGGTCGGGTTCGACAACACCCCGGCCACCCGCCCGCCGCACAGGGACACCACGGTGTCGGCCCGCGCCGCCCCGGCGGGGTCATGGGTCGCCATGATCACCGCCGGCCCGAGCCTCGTCGCCGCCTCCCGCAGCACCAGCGGCAACACCACCCGCGAAGCCTCCCGCCACCCCTCGTGCTCACCCGAACCGATGCCCTCACCAGGGACGACGACCTCGCCGCGGTGCGAGCCCTCCGCGGGGTCGGCGAAGACGATCTCCGGCCGCCGTACCAGCGCCTTCGCGCAGGCGATCCGCACCCACACCGACGGCGGCACCTCCGCCGTCCTGTGCGTCTGCAAGCCGGCCAGCCCGGTGGTCTCCAGCACCGCCTCCACCCACGCGCCGTCGGTCGTGCGCCCGTCCACCCCGGCCGGGATCGTGACGTTCTGCCGCACGGTCAGCGACGGAATCAGATCCCGTTCCTTCGCCACGAACCCGAACCGCTCCCGCCGCAGCCTGGCCAGCCGTGCCTCGTCCAGCAGCGCCAGGTCGACGTCCCCGGCGAGCACCCGGCCCGCGTTCACCGGGTCGAGCCCGCCCAGGCAGCGCAGCAGCATCGACGCGCCCGACCGGGACGGCCCCGTCACCGCCGTGAAACGCCCGCGCGGTACCGACAGCGTCACATTGTCGAGCAGGGCCACCTCCGCTCCGCCGACCACACCCGCCCTCCGCACGCCTTCGGCCCGTACGGCGATCGGAAGCATCCTCAGCGCGGGACGGCTCATTCCCGGCCTCGCGAAAGCTCGGTCATCACTGACCTCCAGGGGGGATACACGTGGCCGGGGAATCTTCATCTCCCCATTCGACCCGCAGGACCCACCGCCATGACAGCGTGTTAGGTAGGAAGTTGGACCTACGAAAGTCGGTTCTCCGCACCTCGTTGGCATCTTGCTGGGCGAGCCCGCCTGGTGGTCGGCGGCGCCGGCCGCGGGGATCGGTGGGGTCGGGAGAAGGATCTACTGTGGCCCTTATGAGGCCTACGGTCCGGGTGTCCGGGCGCGACCGTCTCCTCGACGCCGTGATGGCGCTCAGCGCCGCGGCCCTCGGCATCGCAACGGTGTTCAGTTCGCCGCCGGTGATGCCATCGTCCAAGGTGATGCTGATCGTCAACGTGGTCCTGGCCGGGGCCCTGCTGCTCAGGCGGCGCGCCCCGCTGGCGCTCCTCTGGATCGCGGCCGTGGCCACCGTGGTGATCTTCACCGTCGATCAGGCCGCGCCTGGCGTGCTGATCGCTCACGGACCCGGCCTTGACGCCGGCTCCACCATCCCGCCGATCACCCCCTTCGCCGCGTACACCGCGCTGGCCCAGGGCGGGCGGCGGCGTGCCGCGCCACCGGTCGCGCTGCTGATCCTGTTCGCCGCCGCGCCGTGGGAGTCCATCTCGCTCCACCGGCTCATTCCGAGCCTCTCCCAGGCCGCGGTCTTCGTCGCCGGTCCCGCGCTGCTCGGCATGTACGTCTACGCGCGGCAACGGCTGCTCCGCTCCCTCATCGAGCGCGCCGACAGGGCCGAGCGCGAGCGTCACCTGCTGGCCGAGCGGGCCAGGGCGGAGGAGCGGGCCCGGCTGGCGGCCGACATGCACGACATCGTCTCCCACCGGGTGACCCTCATGGTCCTCCAGGCCGGCGCCCTCAGGGTGACCGCCGACAACGAGCGGATCCGGGCGGCGGCGGAAAGCCTGCGCACCACCGGCTGCCAGGCGCTTGAGGAGCTGCACGACATGATCGGGCTGCTGCGCGCCACCGCCACCCCCGGCGAGGGCGGATGCCGGCGCGACGGCGAGACCGAGGACGTGAACGAAGACGCGAGCGACGGGGGCGACGGGAGCGGGGACGACGAGGGCGGTCGCGCGTCGCAGGACCGCGAGCGGCCGATCCCCGTGCCGGACGTCAGGCCCCTGATCGCGGAGTCCGAGAGCGTGGGCGTGCCGATCGAGCTGGTCGAGGAGGGCGACGCGGGCCTGGCGTCGCAGGTGGTGGCGCGGACGGCGTACCGCGTCGTGCAGGAGGCTCTGACCAACGCGCGCAAGCACGCGCCGGGCGCCAAGGTACGCGTGCTGCTGCGCCACCGGCGCCAGTGGGTGGACGTGAGCGTGCGCAACACCGAGCCGACGTGCCCCGGGGACGCCGAACTGGTCGCCACCGGCGGCGGCATGGGGCTGATCGGCCTGCGCAGACGGGTGGAGCTGGTCGGCGGCACGCTGCGCAACGGCCCCACCTCCGACGGGGGCTACGAGGTCGAGGCGAGCCTCCCCACCTGGGGTTCCCTCGGCGAGTGGAGCGAGGCACAGGGAGCGGCCGGTGAAACGTGACAGGACCCGGGTGCTGCTGGTCGACGACGAGGTGATGGTCTGCGCCCACCTGCGCGCCATCCTGTCGGCGGCCGAGGACATCGAGGTCGTCGACGAGGCGTACGACGGGGCGGCGGCCGTCGAGTCCGCCGTGCGGCACCAGCCCGACGTGGTGCTCATGGACCTTCGCATGCCGGGCGTGGACGGGCTGACCGCGATCAGGCACATCCGCGCGCTCAAGCGGCCGCCCGTCGTCGTGGCGCTCACCACCTTCGACACCGGACACCACGTCACGCAGGCGCTGCGCGCCGGCGCGGCCGGCTACCTGCTGAAGAGCACGCCGCCGGAGGACCTGGTCGAGCTGGTACGCGTCGTCGCGAGCGGGCACGTCGTGCTCTCGTCGGCGGCCAGCGGCAAACTGCTGGCCACCTCCGGCATGAGTTCGGCCGAGCACGACGACCGGCTGGCGCTGATCAGGGAGCTGACCGAGCGCGAGACCCAGGTGATGGCCTGCCTCGGTGAGGGCCTGTCCAACGCGCAGATCGCGGCCAGGCTGCACCTGACCGAGGCCACGATCAAGGGCTACGTCTCCCGGCTGCTGGAGAAACTGGGCTGCGCGAACCGCTCGCAGGCCGGGTTCCTCGCCCGCGACGCCGGTCTGTGACCGCTGATCGTCACGGCCGGGGCCGGGGAGGGCGGCTTTCCTAGGAGCCGCACTCCGGGCAGTGCGAATGCGCGCGGACGATCAGCTCGGCGGCCTCGCGGGCGATGGCCGTGCGCTCCTCGCCGGTGAGCGGCTGGGTGCCGTACAGGGAGCGTACGCGGGCCTCCGTCGCCACCAGCCGCACGAACTGGCGGGCGGCTCGCCCCGGGTCGGGTACCGACAACTCGCCCGCCCGGTCGCGTTCTGCCAGGTAGCCGGCGATGGCCTTGGACGCCTCCTGGGCCGCCTCGCTGCCGCGCCAGGACCGCTGGAGCTCCGGGTGGTGGGTGAGTTCGGCGATCGTCAGCCGGTGCAGGGCCGCGACCTCGGGCGACAGGATCGAGTTCAGCACCCGCGTACCGATGGGCGTCAGGTAGCCGACCACGTCGCCCGAGCCCTCGGAGGGCGGCTCCTGCTCCTCCGCCCCGGAGCCGCCCGCCTGGCGGGCGGCCTCGACCGCTGCCAGGAAAAGGCGCTCCTTGCTGCCGAAATGACCGTAGACGGTCTGCTTGCCCACCCCGGCCACGGCGGCTATGGCGTCCACGCTCGCCCGGGAGTAGCCCTCTCTGAGGAACACCTCGATCGCGGCCTGGAGGATCGCCCGGTGTTTGGCCGGAGAACGGCGGTGCCCGGCGCTGATGTCCACCTCGTCCATGAATGCACCTAACGTCTTGCGAGACGGAACCGGTCCGTCTAGCATCGAATCGAGACTAGACGGACTGGTCTCGTTTAACAGCCGAGGATAACCGGCTGCTGCTCACATATCGAGAGAAACGGCGCGCCGCACAGGGGGCAGCATGAGCACACGCCTGAACGGGGCGGCGATCGTGGCCGAAGGGCTCTGGAAGCGCTTCGGCACGACCGTCGCCCTGCGCGGACTGGACGTCGAGGTCCCGTCCGGATCGGTGTTCGGCCTGCTCGGGCCCAACGGCGCGGGCAAGACGACCTTGGTGCGCATCCTGTCCACGCTCACCCGCCCCGACGCCGGGCGCGCCCGCGTCGACGGCCTGGACGTGGTCAAGGACGCGGCCAGGCTCCGCTACCGGATCGGGCTCGCGGGCCAGTACGCGGCCGTGGACGACACGCTCACCGGGCGGGACAACCTGGTCATCTTCGGCCGGCTCTCGCACCTCTCGCGCAAGGTCGCCCGGGCCCGCGCGAACGAACTGCTCGAAAGTCACGCCCTGGCGCACGCGGCGGACCGGCCGGTCCACACGTACTCGGGCGGCATGCGCCGCCGCCTCGACCTGATAGCCAGCCTGATCGTCGTACCCCCCGTGCTGTTCCTCGACGAGCCGACGACCGGGCTCGACCCGCGCAGCCGCACCCAGATCTGGGACACCGTGCGCGAACTGGCCATGACCGGCACCACCGTGCTGCTCACCACCCAGTACCTGGAGGAGGCCGACCGGCTCGCGGACCGCATCGCGGTGATCGACATGGGCCGGACCGTCGCCTCCGGCACGCCACCCGAGCTCAAGGCCACGATCGGCAACCGGCTGGACGCGGTCGTCGCCGACGAGGCGGCGATCCCGGCCGCGAGCGAGGTGCTGGCCCGGCTCGGCGACGGCGAACCGCACGTCGACCGGGCGGAGCGCAGGGTCAGCGTCTCCGTCGCCGACGACGCGGTGACGCTGACCACGGCGATGTACGCGCTGGACCGCGCGGGCGTCACCGCCGAGGACCTCGCGCTGCGCCGCCCCACCCTGGACGAGGTGTTCTTCCGTCTCACCGACGGCTCGGCGCCGGGGAGCCCGAGCGCCAGCCCGGCCGTGAAGGACATGGTCTGAATGGCCGCGCTCACCTCCCGCGAGCCGCCGGCCTCGATCGGCGGCACGATCCGCTGGGCGCTCACCGACGGCGTGACCGTCGTCCACCGCCACCTGCTGCGGCTGCGCAGGTCGCCGGGCGAGCTGGCGGGCGAGCTGATCTTCCCGGCCGCCCTGGTGCTGCTGTTCGGGTACGTCATGGGCAGCGCCATCACGGTCCCCGGCGGCGACTACCTCACGTTCCTCATGCCGGGCCTGTTCACCATGATGACGGTCACGAGCGTCGCGGCGACGTCGGTGGCCGTGGCGGGCGACATGGCCAGGGGTGTCACGGACCGGTTCCGCTCGATGCCGATGGCCCGCCTGGCCGTGCCGTTCGGGCAGACCGGCGCCGACATCCTGATCGGCGCGCTGGCCATCTCGATCATGATCGTCTGCGGCCTCGCGCTCGGCTGGCGCCCACAGCAGGGCCCGCTGCAGACGCTGGCCGCCTTCGCCCTGCTCATCCTGCTGAGGTACACGCTGAGCTGGTGCGGCGTGCTGGTCGGCCAGCTGGTCAAGGAGCAGACCGCCGACAAGCTCACCCCGCTCGTGTTCCCGGTCACGATGATCTCGAACGCCTTCGTCCCGACCGAGCACATGGTGCCCTGGCTGCGGACCATCGCGGACTGGAATCCGGTCAGCGCCGCCGTCACGGCGGCTCGCAGCCTGCTCGGGGACCCGGACACGAAGGTCCCCGCCGACGCCGCCTGGCCGCTCACCCACCCGATCGCCGCGACCCTGCTCTCGTCGGCCGTCATTCTGGCGGTGTTCGTGCCGTTGTCGGTACGCCGCTTCCGCACGGCCGACCGGTGATGATCCCAGAACGGGGCGGCATGAGCATGGGCCGGTGCCCGGCGCGGAAACCCGTAGTCTCTGACCATGGATCATGATGCCGGGGACCGCCGTTCGCCCGCCAAGCGCCGCGTCATCCTTGAGGCGGCCGCGCGGTTGTTCCTGAGCGAGGGGTACGCCAGGGTCAGCGTCGACACGATCGCCGCGCACGCGGGGGTGGGCAAGCAGACCGTCTACCGCCATTTCGGCAACAAGGAACGGCTCTTCCTCGCGGTCATCGCCGAGGCGCGGGCCGCGGCGTCCGACGTTCCCGGCGGATCGCCGCCGATGAGGCCCACCGGCGACCCGGTGGCCGATCTCCAGCAGGTGGGCGAGCGCCTTCTGCGCGTCGTCCTCTCCCCCACGGTCGCGGCGCTGCACCGGCTCACGATCGCCGAGCTCACCCACCATCCCGAGCTGCAGCAGTCCTGGCGGGAGACCAGCTCCGACACGATCCTGGAGGAGGCCGGCCGCTACCTTGAGTCGGCCGGCGCCGTGGGGACGCTGACGGTCTCCGATGCCGCCCGCGCGGCCCGTCAGTTCGTGCTGCTGGTGGCCACCGAGGGCCGGATGCGTTCGCTGCACGGTACGCAGCCCCTCTCCGACGCCGAGATCCGTGAGATCGCCCGCCAGAGCGCGGAGCTGATCGTCGCGGCCCATCGCCCCGCGCGCTGACATGCCGGCGCCCGGCCCGGGGATCCCGGACCGGGCGCTTTCTTCGGGCGTCCGAGTCGTTTCATCCTGACCCGGGCACCTTGTCCCCCGCCTGGCCCAGGCGTCCTTGTTCCGCGCCGTGCCTCTGGCGGGCTTCAGAGTGATCAGGGGGTGGCGCCGGTGATCATGCGCCGATCGCGCGCAGCTGCGTCAGGAGCGCGTCATCGAGGGCCTTGCGCCCGACCTCGTCCACGATCGCCTGGTCGAACGTCGCGGTGCGCCGCGCCGTGACCCGTGTGCCCGACCCATCGGCGGTCAGTTCGTACTCCCCCGTGAGCGCGTTCATGCCCGGCAGCTGCCGGTCGGGCCGCCTCTTGTAGACGACCCGCTCGAACGGCAGGCCCACCTGCATCCAGTCGGTCTCGTCGCCGGCCTCCCCCGCGAGCAGCCGCTCGTACACGCGTTCCACGTCCGCGGGGATCACGACCGATCGCTCGCAGGTCACCGTGCGAGCGCGGATGTCGTCGAGGTTGCGGGCCAGCTCGACGAGGTACTTGAGCTGCCTCGGCACCCTCTCCTCGAAGTCGTCCTCGATCGGCGCGGCGGCGGCGGGGTCGTCGTCCACCACCTCGAAGTTGTGCATGACCCACACGGCGGTCGAGTCGCCGCGCTGGGTGAAGGTCCACTCGCCGCCCATCTGGCGCACCGGCGGACTGGTGTGCAGGTGCTCAAAGACGATTCGGTACGGCGGCCCGCTCCGCTCCTGCCAGACCGTCCATTTCTGGATGGCGCCGCCGTCGTTCGCCACCCAGCGCTCGACCAGGTCCCGCTTGCCGTCCCGCTTGATGTACCTGGCGTACACGTGCGGCGGGAGGAACTGCGGCGCCTCCTCCACGTCTCCGATCAGGCTGAACACCGTGCTCGCCGCGGTCAGCGGCACGTCGATCTCGTGGATGAGCTCAGGCATGGCGCGCTCCTTCGCGGTCCTCGCCACGGGCTTCGGCTTCGCCGTGGCCGTCGCGGTGCTGGATGTGCGGGTCCGCATCCCGGCCAGCGGCCTGAGCGGGCACGCGGCGGGAGTGGAACCCGGTCTGCCAGTGCGCCTCGATCCCCCACGAGACGATCCTGGTCGGAACGATCCTGATCAGCTCCTCGGCCGGGAATCCGGCGGCCCTGCCGCCCTCGGCGTACGCGGTCGCGAGGCCGCGGATCTCGATGCCGCGCGCCACCCACGGGTCGAACGCCACCACGTCGTCCACCACGAATGCGACCTTGGGGTTCGCCAGCACGTCGCGGTACTTGCGGCTGCCCGCGAGCGCGAAGCCGCCGATGTCGATCGTGTCCAGCTCGGCGTTGTAGTGGACGCCGACGGGGACGTTGTGCGGCGCGCCGTCCGCGCCCGCCGTCGCCAGGCGGCCGATCCGCTGGCCGTTCAGGTAGGCGATCTCCTTGTCGGTGAACACTCTGCCGGTCGTGACGCTCACGATGCCACCGCCACGCGCTCGCGGAAGCGGGAACCGACCGGGTCGCGCCTGAGGACGGGCCTCACGGCCGCGTCGATGTGCCGCGGCAGGTCGTCGAGTGTGGTTTCCATAACAGCGTCCATCTCTATGAGGTTTTCCGTGAGCTGGTCCGGGCGCGACGCTCCGGCGCCCGGTCTACCGCGCCGCCGGGTCGTGGGCCGCGAGCCGGTCGAGGGCCTCGTGCCACACCCGGGTGGTGCCCTCGGCGTCGGCGGGGAGGAGCGGGATCACCGCGCCGCGCCCCCGCCGTACGGCGGGATGGCGGCGGGCCAGCATCGACAGGCCCTGTCCCGGCCCCGCCTCGACCAGCGTGTATCCGCCGTCGGCGAGCAGCGCGTCGAGCGCGGGCCAGAACAGCACGGGCCCGGCGAGCTGCCCGGCCCAGAACGCGGGATCGACCGCCTGGCCGGGCCGCACGATACCGGCCGTGCGCGTCGACATGATCGGCACCGAGGGCGGGCGCAGCGGCACCCCGGCGAACCCGGCGGCGAAACGCCGGGCCGCCGAGTCCAGCGCGGGACAGTGGAACGGCTGGAGGGACGGCACCCGCCGGTACGGCACGCGCCCCTGGGTCAGGAGCCGCTCCACCTCTCGCAGCGCGGGCTCAGGACCGGCGAGCACGGTGTGCCTGGGCGCGTTCACGGCGGCCACCGCCACCCCGGCGGGGTCGCCCGCGGGCCCGAGGTACGGCGCGAGCTCGTCCTGCGCCGCCGCCACCGCGAGCAGGCCGCCGGGCGAGACCTCGGCCATCGCGGCCGACCTGGCGGACATCACGCGGGCGGCCCCCGCCAGGTCGAACACGTCGGCGACCGCCGCGGCGGCCAGTTCGCCGACGCTGTGCCCGAGCAGGGCCACCGGCCGTACGCCCCTGGCCATCACGTCTCTGGCGAGCGCGTGCCCCACGGCGAACAGCAGCGGCTGGGCCCGCGACGCGTCGTCCATGGGAACGCGCGGCGTGGAGCTCAGCCAGTCGGCGCGCATACGCGTGCCCTCGGCGCCCAGGTGCTCGAAGAACTCGTCCATGGCCGCGGTGAAGACCGGCTCCCTGCCGTACAGGGCGGTCGCCATCCCCTGGTGCTGCGACCCCTGGCCGGGGAACAGCAGCACGACCGGGCGGGCATCGGCCCGGTCGTGCACGTCTCCGGGGGTGGTCACGCGTCCCTCGCACCGTTTCCGCGAGCGCCGCCCTTCTCCGTCCCCGCGCCGCCCTCGGTCTCCACGATGCTCTCGATGAGGTGCAGGTAGGAGTTGACCGGCTCGACACGGAGAACGCGCAGCCCCGCCTCACCGGCCAGCGCGACGAGCCCGTCCCTGGTGTGCTTCTTGCCGCCCACGTTGAGAAGCAGGAGCAGGTCCATGGCCGTGGTGAAGCTCATCTCCGGGCTGCCGTCCACGAGGTTCTCGATGACGATGACCCGAGCGCCCGGCGGGGCGGCGGCGGCGACGTTGCGCAGGGTGCGCACGGTGCTCTCGTCGTCCCATTCGAGGATGTTCTTCAGGATGTAGACGTCGGCGCGGACGGGGATCTCCATGCGGCAGTCCCCCGGCACGAGCCTGGCCCGCGCGGCGAGCGCGCCGCCGTCCCGAAGCCGCCCGTCGGCGTTCGCCACCACCTCGGGGAGGTCGAGGAGCACCCCGTTGAGCGTGGGGTGCCGCTCCAGCAGCGTCGCCAGCACCAGCCCCTGACCGCCGGCGATGTCGGCGACGGTGTGCGCGCCGCTGAGATCGAGGGTGTCGGCGATGGCCCGCGCGGACAGGCCGCTCGACTGGGTCATGGCCCGGTCGAAGACCTCGGCCGACTCGGGCGCGTCGGCGTGCAGGTAGTCGAAGAAGTCCTTGCCGTGCAGGTCGAGGAAGACGCTCTTACCCGTGCGCACCGCCTCGTCGAGCCGCGGCCAGACCTCCCACGTCCATGGTTCCGTGCTCCACAGCACGTTGTACTTGATGCCGCGGGGAGCGTCCTCGCGCAGTGACCGCGACAGCTCCGTGTGGGCGTAGCGGCCGTCGTCCTGCTCGGTGAAGACACCCCTGGCGGCCAGCGCGCGCAGCAGCCGGCGCAGCGCGCCGGGCTCCGCGCCGACCGTCCGCGCGACATCCTCCACCGCCGCAGGCGTGTCGCCGACAGCGTCGGCGAGCCCCAGCCTGACCGCCGCGCGGACCGCGGCCGCGTAGGCGGCGGCGAGCATGAGCTCCCGCATTTCCATGACCGCCCGCGGGGGGCCGCCAGGAGCCGTTTCCGTCATCGCATCCAGCCTTTCTCGCTCGGAGTCGCCGTGGACGGCCGCGGGCGCCTAGCCGACCTGCTGGGAGACCAGCTCGAACGGGCCCGGCTCCGCGGTGGCCAGCTTCATGACAGGCCCGACGAGGGCGCGGAAGCCGTCACGGCCGACGGCCTGCTTGTGCGACCCGCCGTCGTCCCACTCGGCGGTCTCCACGTAGACCTTGGGGTCGTTGCTGGACCGGTAGAGCTTGTAGGAGCGGAAGCCCGGCTGACGGGACATGTACTCGGTGATCTTGCCGAGCAGTCCCTCGAACTCGGCGGCGTCGCCGCTGACCGTGAAGCGGTTGATGAACGTGTACATCGTTCTCCTCCTGGCTTACCTGTGGGTGGATGTGCTCGGGTCAGGTGCCGTCGAGCGGCCTCGGCCGGCGGGCGACGGCCTGCTCTCGCAGGTCGCGCCGCTGGACCTTGCCGTTCGACGAACGGGGGATCTCGTCGACCAGCTCGACGTAGCGCAGATGTTCGTAGGGGGGGCACCGCTCGGCGACGTACGCGGCCAGTTCCTCCGCGCGCACCCCGGGTTCCCCGGGTCCTTCGCCGTTCCCGTTGACCGCGCCGGCCGCGCCGTTCCCGTGACCGGTCTCCGGGACGACCAGCGCGTGGGCGACGGCCCCGCTGAAGTCGTCGGGGTGGTCGAAGACGACGCAGTCGCGCACGCCCGGGTGCCTGAGCAGGACGCGCTCGATCTCGGTCGGCGACACGAGCCAGTTGTCGCGCTTGAAGACGTCCTTGATCCGGTCCACGACGAACAACCGGCCGGCCTCGTCCACGTAGCCGACGTCGCCCGTCGAGAACCAGCCGCCCGGATCGACGACGCGGGAGCTGTCCCTGCCCAGGTACCCCTTCATGAGCTGGGGGCCCCTGACCTGGATCTCGCCCTTCTCGCCCCTCGGCAGCACGTCGCGCGACTCGACGGCCACGATCCGGCAGCCGGTGCCCACGACGGGCCGTCCCGACGAGCGGATCACCGGGTCGTCCAGGTCGTCGAAGTGCGTCGACGGTGAGGTCTCCTGCAGGCCGTACCCCTGGGCGACGGCCACGCCGAAGTGCTGGAGCAGGGTGCTCGTGGTCGTCACGGGCAGCGCCGAGCCGCCGCAGAGGAAGGCCCGCAGCGACGGGGCCTCCAGCGTGGGCAGCCGGGGGTCGGCGGCCAGGCGCGAGAGCCGTACCGGGAGGCTGTAGTAGTGGGTGCCACGGTGGCGGGCACACGCCTCGACCGCCTCTGCGGCGTCCTCCTCCGGCCACAGCACGTGTGTCGCGCCGACCGTGACGCCCATCGTCAGGTGCATGAGGTGGAAGGTCGGCAGGTTGTTGAAGAGCACCGACCGGGCGTCGAGCCGGTGCGCGTACGCTGACTGCGCCGCGTTGAGCGTGACGTTGCGATGGCTCAGCAGGACGGCCTTGGGTGCGCCCGTGCTGCCGCTGGTGAACTGGATGCAGGCGACCTCCTCCTCATCGCCGCCCGGCCCGTCGGGCATCCCGCCCGCGGCCCCGTCCACCGCCCGCTCGATCAGTTCGCTGAACAGCGGGACCCCGGGCTCAGGGCCCAGGCCGTCGTCGCCGTTGAGTATCGTGTGCCGCAGGCCGGGCAGGCGGTCCCGCACGGCCGCGAGCCTGCGGTGCACCTCGGGCGGCACGATCGCGATGCTCGCACCCGAGGTGCGCAGCACGTGCACCAGCCCCTCCTCGCGCAGCAGCGGGTTGATCAGCGCGGGGATGTGGCCCGAGCGCGCGATGCCGAAGAAGGCGATCCCGAACGCCGGGTCGAGCGTGGTCGCGATGGCGACCACCTGACGCGATGCCTCCTCGCCGGTCGCCGGCCCGGCCAGGTCCGTGATGGCCGAGGCGCAGCGGGTGGCCCGCTCGTCCAGGTCGGCGAAGCTGAGGACGCCTGCCGCCGTGACCAGCGCGGGCTTGCCGGGGGCCCGGCGGGCGGCCCGCGTGAGGAGGTCGTCGACGCGTGGCCCGCCGACCAGGTGCTCGATCGTCTCCAGCGGCGCGCCGTGGACGGTGCTGTCCACGGCGGCCGTACCCTCCTGCTTGCGCATGGCCGGCCCTTTCGTGCGTTCGCTCGTTGCTTGCCTCGCGGGTGCTCGCCGTTGCCCGCAACAGTGACCGGGCGGCCTCGACGACCGTTCGAGGCGCCGTCTCGGCGCTGCGGGGCCGTGGCGCCGCCACCGCTACGCGGGCAGGTCGTCCCTGTGCACGCTGCGGTGTTGTACGAGCAGTTCGCCGCCCTGCCTGACCAGCACGTCGTCACAGGTGCAGCTCAGGAGGACGCCCGCCTGCCCGCCCTTCGGCGTCTCCAGGACCAGCGCGTACGTGCGCGCGGCGATCGTGCCGTCCTGCCGCTCGTCCACGGTCAGCATGCCGAGCCAGTGGCGTCGCCGTACCTCACGGGCTTCGAGCTGGGCGGCCGTCTTCCGGGCGCCCTCCTCGATCGTGGACCGCCCGCGCTGCGGGGCGGGGTGGGCGTTGGCGGTGAACACCCCGTCCTCGGTGAACGTACCGGCCCACCCCTCGACCACGCCCTCGTCGAGAAGCTGCATCTGGCGCGCGTAGAACTGCTGGACCTCCTGGTAGAGGGCCGTGTCACCGGAGACGGCCGTACCGTTCGGGCCGTCCGCGCCTTCGGAGACACCCGTGCCGCCGGATACCCTCTGTGGCAGAGTCATGTCGCGCTCCCCTCTTCACCCGTGTCGCATCACTCGCACCGAGCGTGGCACCGCGGCTTCGAGATCCGATGGAGCATGGTCGGACCCCGGCCGGGACGAAGCGGAGGGCACCGCCGGCCGCGGGCTCGCGGCCGAATTTGTAAAACCGTTTCCACGCTTTCCGGGAATTGACGCCTGGAGAATGACCGGTGAAGCCGAGGCGGGCCACGAGCACACCGAGAGCCCGCGCGCCGAGCCTCAAACGCATGCTCGCCCCGAGGTGTCCGCCCCGAATCCGGGCCCGGCCTGTTCACGCGGTCGCCACCGGGCCGGAACCCATGGCGGCCGTTGCCCGGAGCGCAGACCGGACGGAGGCTCGCAGAACCTCCTCCCCTTGGTCCAAGGCCCTGCCAAGGGCGTGAACGCATAGGCGTCCCGAGCCTCTAACGGAATTCCGCGCTCAATTATCAATTGCCGCAGGAATGGCTCTACCCTGGCGGCACTACTTTCTCTTGTGAATTGACGGACCGTTGCACTAGGCTATGGCCGCACTAATTCCGGTGCATTTCCACGACTTAGCCGGAACAGGAAGTCAATGATTCGCATTCTGCGACGGGTGATGTTCGGAACGTCAGGAAGGCCATTACCCGCCAGGACCATATCGGCGTTGTCACGGGTCACGGCCCTCGCCGTGCTCACCACCGCGTTCCTCGCCGAAGGCGCGGCCGCGGCCCAGGCGGCCCCCGAGCCTCCACGACCATCGGCCACGCCGACCGCCTCTCCTCCCCCAGGGAACGGCCTGTCCGCCAAGGACGAGGAGATCGCCGGAAAGCCGATCCCGAACAGCTACATCGTGCGGTTCGCCGACCGGCCGGCCCTGCGGGGCGAGGACCGCATCACCAAGGCGGCCCGCGACCTGACCGATCGGGTCGGGGGGCGGCTCAAGGACGTGTACACGACGGCGCTGCACGGGTTCTCCGCGCAGTTGTCGCCGGAGCAGGCGGCGGCGCTGGCCAAGGACCCGCTGGTGGCCTCGGTCCGCAAGGACGTCGCCCTGGTGGTGCCGTCCGATCCGCCGATGAAGCCGGAGAAGGACGCGGCCTCGCGGCCGCGCTCCACGCCCAGCGAGGCGCTGCGGGCGCAGTCCAGGCAGAACGACCCGTACTGGGCGCTGGACCGCATCGACCAGATCGGGCAGTCGCTGAGCGGGACGTTCGACTACGCGGACGCGTCGGCGGCCGGCATCTACATCATGGACACCGGGGTGCGGGCAACGCACCAGGAGTTCGGCGGGCGGGTGACGAGCGGCCCGCCGGGGACCGACCACGGCGACTGCCAGGGCCACGGCACGGCGGTGGCCGGCGCGGCCGCCGCCGGCACCTGGGGCGTGGCCAAGAACGCCAAGGTGCACCCGGTGCGGGTGATCGCCGATTGCGCGGCGCACGGCAAGTCGGCCAGTGCGCTGGAGGCCATCGACTGGATCACGCGCAGCGCGCAGCGCCCGGCCGTGGTCAACATCAGCTGGACCACCGGAAAGGCCATCCAGCTAGATCTGGAAGAGGCGATCCGCAACTCCAGCAGGTCCGGGATCACGTACGTGATCGCCGCGGGCAACGACAGCGAAGACGCGTGCGAGTTGTCGCCGCAACGGGTCCCCGAGGCGATCCTGGTCAGCGGCATCGATCGCAACGGCAACCGGCCCGGCTTCAGCTACGGCAAGTGCATCGACCTCTTCGCGCCCGGCATGGACATCACCACGTCGGCCTGGGACAGCGACACCGCCGTCGGCACCGCCGGGGGCACCTCGCTGGCGGCGCCGCTGGTGGCCGGCGCCGCCGCGGCCTACCTGTCGGCGCATCCGCAGGCGACTCCGCAGCAGGTCTCCGACGCCTTGATCGAGTGCGCGAGCACCGACGTGGTCGGGAACGCGGGTCCGGGATCGCCGAACCGCCTGCTCAACTCGGCCTGCGGGCCGATCCGGATCACCAACCCGGGACGCCAGCTCACGGCCGCGGGCCACGCGGTGACGATCTCCAAGATCAAGGCGACCGGCGCGAGCGGCCTGCGGTACAGCGCGACCGGGCTGCCCGCCGGGATGTCCATCGACGCCGCGACCGGGGTCATCTCGGGCACGCCGACCGCGACCGGCGCGACCACGGTCGAGGTCGTCGCCACCGCCGGCACCACGTCGGCGGCGACGAGCTTCGTCTGGGAGGTCATCCACGGGTTCGGCGGGATCACCGGCCTCAACGGCCTGTGCATCGACAACAACTCCTCGCGCGTCGCCGAGGGGAACAAGGTCCAGGTGTGGGGCTGCGGTCACAACTGGCTGGCCCGGGACAACGGGAACATCATGTTCTGGAACGGCACGGCGACGAATTACTGCCTGACCGCCTCGGACGACACCTCCGCCGCCGGCCGGCTCATCGTGCTGTCCGCGTGCAAGGGCGCCGCCACGCAGGTCTGGCGGCCGGAGAAGGACGGAGCCCTGCGCAACCCCGCGACCGGAAACTGCCTGACCGCACCCGCCGGCCACTGGGGAACCCAGCTCACCCTCGCTCCCTGCGACGGCGGCGCCGGTCAGCGCTGGCAACTGTCGAACGAGCCGAAGCCCTCGCTGGCCATCAAGAATCCCGGCACGCTGGTCTCGCTCAAGGGCGGTTCGGTCTCGCAACTGATCTCGGTCACCAACCACGTCAGCTCCCGCACCGTGACGTACGGCGCCACGGGGCTGCCGGCCGGACTGAAGATCAACCAGAGCACCGGGCTGATCTCCGGCACCCCCACCACCTCGCAGTCGGCCGACGTGACGGTCACCGCCACCAACGGCGCGGGAACCGTGACGGAGACCTTCACCTGGCGGGTGGTCGACGGCGCGATCACCGGCGTCAACGGCCTGTGCCTCGACATCCGCGACGACCGCGACGCCGACGACACGCCGATCCAGTTGTGGTCCTGCGGCACGAACGACCTGGGGCAACTCTGGACGGTACGCGAGGACGGGCGACTGCTCGGCATGGGCAAGTGCCTGACGCCGGCCAAGGACGGCACCGCGGAGAAGACCCCGATCGTGCTGTCCGCGTGCGGCAAGGCCGAGTCGCAGGTCTGGCGGCAGCAGGCGGACGGCACGCTGCGCAACC
Organism: Spongiactinospora rosea; assembly: GCF_003315795.1. GTDB lineage: Bacteria > Actinomycetota > Actinomycetes > Streptosporangiales > Streptosporangiaceae > Spongiactinospora > Spongiactinospora rosea. The sequence goes on along the minus strand of NZ_QMEY01000003.1, from coordinate 204,831 downwards.
CGGCGTCCGGCCGGTGCCTGGCGGCATCGGCCACCGGTCAGGGCGACCAGACCGTTCTGGCCGCCTGCGCCGCTGCGGGGACCCAGGTGTGGACGCTGCCCACCGCCCCGGACTTCGGCGCGATCGCCAATCCCGGCCGCCAGGACCCGCTTGTCGGCACCGAGATGAACATCAGCACCGCCGGCAGCAAGGCGAACCTCACCTATCGGGCGACCGGGCTGCCCGCCGGGCTGTCCATCAACGCCACCACCGGCCGGATCACCGGCAAGGCGGCCACCGTCAGCGACGGCATGGCCAGTGTCACCGCCACGGACGGCGCAGGCACCACCGGCCGGGCGTTCTTCAGTTGGAGCGTCCACCACGGTCTGATCACCGGTCCGGACAATTGGTGCGTCGACGACTGGGTCGGCGCCACCACCAACGGCAACAGGGTCATCGTGTACGAGTGCAACTCGGGCGACACGCAGCGCTGGACGGTCCGCGCCGACGACACCCTGGAGGTCAAGGGCAAGTGCCTCACGGTGGCCGCCGACGCCACCGGCGACGGATCGCCGATCGTGATCGACGAATGCCGTCGCGCCGCCTCGCAGATCTGGCAGCAGAGCGAGGACGGCACGCTGCGCAACCCCGCCTCGGGGCGCTGCCTCAACGCGCCGAAGCTGGAGAGCCGGACGCAGTTCACCCTGGCCGACTGCACCGGCGCCCCCGCCCAGCAGTGGGAGCTGCCCATCCAGGGCCCCGACACCGGGGAGAAGCTGGCGGTCAAGGTGCCTGGGGAGCAGGTCGCGGACGTCGGCAAGCCGGTCAGGATCACCGTCACCGCGACCGGCGGCCGTGGCAGGAAGACGTTCACCGCCGACGGCCTGCCGCCGGGCCTGGCCATCGACGCCGGTACCGGCACCATCTCCGGCACGCCCACCACCGTGAACTTCCACCAGGTGACCGTCAAGGTCACCGACGGCACGGGCGCCGCGACGGCCGAATTCCGGATGGCGGTCCGCGGCCTGGCGGCTGCGGACAACATCACCCACATGAGCGAAATCTGGTGCGCCGACGACGGCGACAGCGCCGCCCTGACGGTATGGGACTGCAACCACACCGAGCCTCAGCGGTTCACCATGGCCTCGGACGGCCAGGTGAAGGGCAGGGGCGGCAGGTGCATGACCACCCAGAACCGCGGCCGGGCCCCGGGCACGAAGATCGTGATGGCCCCCTGTGACTCCGGCGACACGTCGAGGTTGTGGCGGCAGCAGGCGAATGGGACCGTGCTCAACACGGCGTCCGGACTGTGCGTGAGCGTTCGCCGATTCTCCTACCGGGAGCCGTTCACGCTCGCGACCTGCGAGTTCAATCCGTACGAGATCTGGTCGCTGCCCACGCGGAGCTGACCAGCCGGTCACCGACCGCCCGCCGGCCACCGGCGGGCGGTCTCCGGTCATATGCGTTCCCTGCCCTGATCCGCGGTCGGTACGTCAGGCGGCGTCTGGAATCAGGCGTCATTTTCGGCGGGTGTGCTGGAACGCCGGTGTGCCGGTGTGGACCGGGATCGACTGCGGGCCGTACGTCAGGAAGGACGGCGAGTACGGGATCTCGTCGAGCGGGATGGCCGCCCTGAGGCGGGGCAGCCGGGCGAACAGGCGGGGCAGGGCGACGCCGGCCTCCATGCGGGCCAGGGGCGCGCCCAGGCAGGTGTGCACCCCGTGGCCGAACGCCAGATGGTCCACCTTGCCGCGGGTGATGTCGAACTCCCCGGCGTCGGGCCCATACCGGGCGGGGTCCGTGGCGGCGCCGCCGTAGCAGACCATCACCGCGTCGCCCGCCGCGATCGGCACGCCGGCGATCTCCACCGGCCGCAGGGCGTACCGGAAGATCGCGGCGGCGATCGGCGGGCGCAGGCGCATGGTCTCCTCGATGACGTCCTGCCACAGGTCGCCGGTTCGGGCGAGGCCGAGCTGCCGGGGGTGGGCGAGCAGGTTGACGACGGCGTCGCCGAGCAGGTGCACGGTGGTCTCATGGCCCGCGATGAGCAGCAGGAACAGGGAGTCGACCAGTTCCCCGGCGGACAGGCGGTCCTGGTCGTCGTGGGCGCGCACCAGCGCGGTGGTGAGGTCGTCGCCCGGCTTGTGCCGTTTCTCCTCGGCGAGGCGTCCCAGGTACGCCATGAGCTCCTGGACGGCGGCCTGGATCTGCTCCGAGGTGACGTCGTGCGCCACCAGTGTCCGGGTCCAGCCGCGCAACGTGGCACGCCACGGTCCGGGGACGCCGAACAACTCGCAGATGACGGCCATCGGCACCTGCTCGGTGAACAGCGGGACCAGGTCCACCGGCGCCCGGCCGCCGTCGCTCTCGGCGACCACCCGGTCCAGCAGGGTCTCGGTCATCTCCTCCATCCAGGGGCGCAGCGCCTCGACCCGGGCGCGAGTGAACGCCTTGGACAGCAGGCCGCGCAGCCGCCGGTGCTGGGCGCCGTCGCGGGCCAGCATGTGCTCGCCGAGCACCAGCGGCAGGAGCGGCCAGTCCGGCGGCACCGTGCTGTCGCGCAGCGCGGCCCAGTGCGAGGAGTGCTTGCCGAACACCTTGTCATCGCCGCTCAGCACCTCACGTACGGCCGCGTACGTGGTCACGGCCCAGGCGTGGACGCCGCCCGGCAGCCGTACGGGGACGACCGGCCCGGCCTCGCGGAACCGGGCGTGGGTGCGGGGCAGCGGCTCGTCGGCCACGGGGAGCGAGAAGGGGACGACGGTCATGATCGGCCTCCTGTGGTGGGTCGGTCGAGCAGGTCCTGCACGTACGAGGCGGTCCTGCCGGGGGCCGGGACGCTCGGAGGCGGCGAAGCGGATCGTGCCCGTGCGGTCCCAGTTCTCCATGCCGGCCGCCCACGACCGCTGGTCGCGTACGCACCGCATGACCGGGACCTGCGCCGCCGCCGTCATCCCCAGCCGGTCCATCGTGGACGGCAGCGCCTCGGCCGCGGCGAGATGGTCCTGCACGCGGGCGGCGATGCGCGCGGCCACGGCCTCGATCGCGCCGGGCACGCCAAGGCGGTGGTGATGGTCCAGTACGGTGACGAGGTTGATCGGGTCGTCGCCTTCCATGTGCAGTGAGTGGATGTCGTTGATCCAGCACATGATGTCGGCGGTGCCCGTGACCAGGGTCTGATAATCCGGGGTCCGGTAGAGCGCGTCCGTCACGGTGGCGCCCTCCACCGACTCCACGAGGTCGAGCGTGGGCAGTACGGTGCTGGCGTCGCGCCGTAGCGCGATGTACGCCGCCACGCCGGGAACGGTGCCCGATGCCCGGTAGGCGTTCTCCGTCAGGTGGCCCGTGAGCCACAGGTCCAGGTCGCGGCGGAACCTGGACACCCAGGCCGGGCGCTGTCCGGGCAGGGTGCGGCGCAGCAGGTCGCCCAGGGCCGCCGGCAGCGGATGGCCGAGGTGGGCGGCCGGGTCGCCGCCCGCGACGAGTGCGCGCATGCGGGCGACGAGGTCCTCGTAGAGTTCGGTGCGGCCGGTGACGATCGCGTTGTTCTGCTGGTCGTCGGTGATGAAGAAGAGGCTGTTCCAGTCGGTGATCAGGGCCAGGCCGGCGAGGGGGGCGTGCGGGCAGAGGGTGGACATGACCCGGCCGTAGCCGAGGGCCCTGAACTTGGCCGCGACCTCCGGAGAACGCAGCAGGCCGTGGGCGCGGCACCAGCGCTCCGTCATCTCCTGGACGAGCTGCGCCTGAGGATGGGCGGACGTGGCGAACGGAAGCCTCAGATCGGGGATCTCGTAGGTCTCCACGGCGGCTATCCCCGATCCGTACGGGTCCGCAGGTGGACCGTCATGGGCAGTCGACTCGGGCGGACGAGGGCGGTGGCGATCTCGCGTACCGGGGCGTCCTCGACCGGCCGGGGCGTCCAGCGCGCGAAGATCGTGGCGGCCGCCATCGCGAGTTCGGTGGTGGCGAACAGCTTGCCGATGCACTGGTACGCCCCGGCCGCGAAGGGCACGTAGGCCCCCTTGGGAATGCGCCCCGCGTTCTCCGGCAGCCATCGATCGGGGTCGAAGCGCAGCGGGTCGGGGAACCAGCGGGCGTCGTGGTGCAGCAGGTACGGGCTGTAGATGACCTCCGAGCCCGCCGGGATGGTCGTCCGGCCCACGCGGACCGGCCTCAGTGTGCGCCGCATGAAGACCAGGGGGGTGCGCAGCCGCAGCACCTCGTTGATCACCCGGTTCAGGTACCCGAGGGCGGGAAGGTCGTCGAAGGTGGGCGTCCGGTCGCCGAGCACGCCGTCGATCTCCGCCCGCACGCGCCCGGCGATCTCCGGGGCGCGGCCGATCTCGTACAGCACCCAGCCCAGCGCCGCCCCCGGCGCCTCGATCCCGGTGAGCGCCAGCGTGGTCACCTGAGCGTGGATCTCCTCGTCGGGCAGGCCCCCGCCGTCCTCGTCGCGTACCGTGAGCAGGGCGGACAGCACGTCGCCGCGGTCCTGCCCGGCGTCCCGGTAGGCGGTGATCAGATCGTCGATCGCGCGGTGCATGGTGGCCATCGCGCGCCGGAATCTGAGATTGCCAGGGGTGGGGAGGCGTTCCCACGCCGTCGGCAGCACGGTACGCAGCAGCAGCCCGTGGGTGAGCGACCGCATGCCTTCCTTGATCGCCTCCGCCGTGTCCGGGCGCGCGGCGAAGGAGAACAGGCTCCGGGTGAGGGCGGTCAGCGCCAGGTCGTTCATGACCTCGTCCATGGCGAGGACCTGGCCGTCCCGCCAGGAGGCGGTGACCTGCTCGGCCGCGGTCCGCATGATGGCGGCGTAGCCGATCAGGCGCTCGCGGGCGAAGACCGGCTGCAGCAGGCGGCGCTGCCTGCGGTGTTCGGCGCCGGACACCGTGGCGATGCCCTTGCCGAGGGCCGGCTCCAGCTTGTCGAAGATGCGTCCCCGCGTGTAGTCGAGGTCCCCTGGTACGAGCACCTCGCGCACCGCGTCCGGATGGGTGACGACGTAGATGGGAAGCCGCCCGAAACGCACCTTGACGACATCGCCGTACGCGGCCGTGGACGGCAGGAACTCCAGGGGCCGCCGGAGGATGGGCACGATGTGGCCGAGCAGCGGCCACCCTCCCGGGACGTCGGGAGGCCGGTGGGAGATTTCCTGGGCGAGGTCCATGGCCGCATCCTCTGACCGGCCTCGGACGGGAGCATCCGTCATTTGACTGCATTGACAGCCCGGGGTCGGAGCCGGACGACCCTCACCCGGCGACGATCGGCGCAGCCAGTGGCCGTCGTGGTCGCCATCGGATGAGGGCCGGGTGTCCGCGGGGTGACATCGTCCTGGCCTTGGCCGCCGCCCGCATCGGCACGCACAGTGCGAAGGTCCGCCATCCGTCCCGCCGGCCCCTGGGAGTCCGTCCATGAACCTTCCGCCCGAGCAACTGCCCGTCCCCGGCGAACGTTCCGTGCGGACGGTACGCCGCCTCCGCGATGAGGTGGGGCCGATCGCGCCGATCAAGCTCCCCGGCGGCGTACCGGCCTGGTTGGTCACCACCCATGAAGCGATCACCGGCGTCCTGGCCGGCGACGACGTCCTCTACAGCAAGGACGCCCGCAACTTCACCGCGCTGCACGACGGCCGGATCCCCGCCGACTGGCCGATGCGCCAGGTCATCGAGGGCGAGCACCTGCTGATCAAGGACGGGGCCGACCACCGCAGGCTGCGCGGCCTGGTCAGCCGGGCCTTCACCCCCGCCCGCGTCCAGGCGCTCGCGCCCCGCGTCCAGGCGCTGGCCGACGAGCTACTGGGCGACCTGCTCGCCGAGGGCGACGGGGCCGACCTGGTCCGCTGCTACACCGGCCCGCTGCCGATCATCGTGATCTGCGAGCTGTTCGGCGTGCCGCCGGAGGAACGCGCCGGGATCCGCGCCTGGACCCAGGTGCTCGTCTCCCACGACGCCGCGCCCGCCGACGCCGCCAAGGCCGGTACGGCACTGCTGGCATATCTGGCCGAACACGTCGAACGACGCCGCCACGACCCCGCCGACGACCTCACCGGCGGCCTGCTCAAAGTGCAGGACGCCGACGGCGACCGCCTCTCCGGCAACGAACTCCGCTGGATCCTCTGGTCCGTCATCGTGGCAGGCCACGAGACCACCATGCACCTGATCGCCAACGCGGTCGTCGCCCTCTGCGCCGACCGGTCCCAGCTCGCCCGGGTACGCGAGCGCGGCGACTGGGACGCTGCGGTCGAGGAGACCCTGCGCTCACGCAACTCCGTCGTCAACACCGTGCCGCGCTACCCACTACAGGACGTGCGCATCGCCGGCGTGGACGTCGGCGCCGGCGAGCCGGTAGTGATCGCCTTCGGCGCCGGCGGCACCGACCCCGCCAGATACGGCCCGCAGGCCGAGCGGTTCGACGTCACCCGAGACCCCCGCCCCACCTGGCCTTCGGCCGCGGAACCCACTTCTGCCTCGGCGCCCCACTGGCCAGACTGGAGACCCGCGTCGCGCTGTCCACGCTGTTCACCCGCCTCCCCGACCTACGTCTGGCCGTACCGGAGGAGGACCTCACCTACACCTCGTCGATCATCACCGAGGGTCCGCGCGCACTGCCCGTGCTGCTGTCCTGAGAATTCCCCGGACACCGTCTGGAGCAGCGAGTGCATATCGCTCGGAGACAAGGTGATCCCTACAAGATCATGCTCCCCGATGTTCCCGCATCTCCTCATGCCGCAGTCTGTCCCTGCCCGTAGTGACCTGCTTCGACTGCCCCGCGTGCGGGTGAATCGAGGTATCTGGTGCCGTTACCGATGTCGCCACTCGCCAGGACAGCGGTCACGGATTCAGTGTTCTCGCATCAAGAATTTGACGGATTCTCCAAGTACTTCTGTGGCGGACGTGACGTCTGCCATACGAGACTGCAAGGTGTCGAGCGCGAGCTCGACAGGCAGTGCGGCACTGAACTTCAGCCCGTTCAGTGCTTTTCGATCGATTTCTGGGAGGCACACCGGAAGTCGGTTCACAGCGCTGCGCCAGGCCTGAGCGTCCAGGTCGTTGCGTAGCCGGAGGCTCAAGGCGTCAGTTCGTTGAGCCGGATCGGACAGTGGGCCGAGCGTCGCTCTCAATGTCGCGTTGGCCCTATGCCCGGCCCACGTCCACCAACGCAGGTCTCCTCCCTCTCGGACCACGACAGTGCCACCTGCGTAAACCAAATCCGAATACTCCCCTCTGACCTTCTCCAACCCTCTTCTCGCCCGCTCCGTGAGGCGTACTGGCGGATCTGTGCCGAGTGCCACATCGCGCATCGCCCGTGCCAGGCGAAAGGAGGCCCCGCCGAAGGCGGAAGAAGGCCAGCGGGCTTCGCCCCCAAGTCCTTCGACAGGGTCCACGAAGCAGCGGCGCCGCTTCCAGTCGACCCAGTCGACCTGCCAGGTACGGCCGGCGAGCAAGAGCAGACGCGGCCCGACGGCCGGCGCGGTCAGTAGGCTCGGGTCCATCCTGCCGATCTCCGTATTCCTGTGCAGCACGGTGAATTCCGGGGGCGCGGTGAACACTGCGACCAGGTCCCTGAAGTGCTGACGACCGAAGCGCTGCTCGGCTTGGGTACCGACGAGCAGCATGCCCCCGTCCCGCTCAAGGAAGCCTGCAGAGACAAGGAAGTCGAGGATGGGCTCTGCGTCTTTGAACGCTTCGAGCCCGTTCCACCAGTCCGGCCACGTCTGGTCGCCGATCCTTCCGTCTTGCAGAGCGACCGCCAGGATTTGCTGAGCGACGATGTGACGGGGTCGAGGCGGCGGCTGTGCCGGCTCCACGTAGCCCGTACTCCACAGTTGCAGGAGTCCCGCCGCGCTGAGGAGGTCGCCATGGTCGAGTGCGAGCAGCAGGCAGTTGCGCGGCGTGTTCGAGCGACGGCCCGTACGGCCGAGTCGTTGCAGAAACGAGGCGACCGACCATGGCGCGTTGATCTGGATCACACGGTCCAGGTCACCTATGTCAATGCCGAGCTCGAGGGTCGAGGTGGAGACGATGACGCAGTCACGCGCCTGTTCGAACGCCTCTTCCGCCCGATGCCGCTCCTGCGCCGAGAGGGAGGCGTGCGAAAGAAATGTCGTCACCCCGTATTCGCGGAGCAGGGCGCCCAGCTCCTCCACCATCTGCCGCGAGTCGCAGAAGACCAGCCGTTTCTCACCGTAGTGCAGCACCGCGATGAGCTTGGCCGCGTTCGAGACCGTACCAACGTGGTCCAGTTCGAGGTCCGGCTGAGTGGCCGAGTGGTTCTCATCAGGACTGACGACCTGCGCGCGACGCCCTGCTCCTGATCCTTGTAACCACGAGAGCAGGTTCCGCGGATTGCCGACGGTGGCTGAGAGGCCGACTCGCTGGAGTGGCCGACCGGCGAGCCTGTGCAGGCGTTCCAGCACCGCCAGCAGATGCCAACCTCGATCATCTCTGGCGAAGGCGTGGACCTCGTCGACCACCACAACCCGCAAGTTCCGCATCAGACGGCGCTGATCGACCCTGGTCGAGATGAGCATCGCCTCCAGGGACTCAGGAGTGGTCAGCAGGATGTCAGGCGGGTTTCTGAGTATCGTCTGCTTCCGAGAGGCAGAGATGTCACCGTGCCATATCGCCACGTCGCGTCCCAGCCAGGCGGCATAGCGCTCGATCCGAGGGTGCAGGTTGTTCAGCAGAGCCTTCATGGGACAGATGTAGAGGACCGTCAGGCCGCTCCAATGCTGATCCTCCATGATGGTCAGGATGGGAAAGGCCGCAGCCTCGGTCTTGCCCCCTGCGGTCGGAGCCAAAAGGAGCGTGTCGTCGCCGCGCTGGATCGCTTCGCCTGCCGCCATCTGCAGCGGGCGGAGCTGGGACCAGCCCAGCGTGTTGGCGACGTGGTATGCCAGCGTCGGGTGCATGCTCAGAAGTCGAGTTCAACGTCGTCGGCTGATCGGGGGCGGTGTCCTCCTCGTGCCGCATTGCGTTCCTCGTCGGTCAGCTCAGTGTCCTTTACGGTGAGCCGGTAATCCCGGCGCGGGTTGAAATCCGGATGTTCGTCCACCTTATAGAGCACCTCAGTGACTAGTTTGCGCAGGAAGACCCGTGGTGAGCTGCCGATCTGGCCGCCGAGCCGGCCTGCCACGGCGAGTGCCAATTCCTCGACGTATGCGTCGTCGACCAACGCCCTGATCCTCGCCTCCGCTGAGGCGCCTCGTGCGTAAAGATCCCGTACGGCCCGGCCGAGCATGACGAGCTTGCCCCGGTCCAGTCCTGTGAGCCGGATCTGCGAAGCACGGGTGGCGTCGAAACGAGGATCACCGCTGAAGTCCACGGCCAGGCGCTGTGCCAGCGGTGTGCTCTGCTGCACGCCCTTGGAACCATCGTAGAAGGCGGGGGTTCCGGTGATGACCAGGTACAGGCCGGGGAACCTACCCTTGTCGATTTCGTCGATGAGCTGTCTGAGCGTGTTGAGGCTCTTCTCCCGTGAATCGGAGCGCATCCGCTGCAGCGTCTCGATCTCGTCCAGGATGACGAGCAGGCCGGGATATCCGCAATCGCGCAGCACGACCAGTAGACCTCGCAGGAAGTCGAGCGCGCTGGTGGCGTCGATGTCGCCTCGGATATTTGCGTAGCGGCGGATGGGTGCCGCGACATTCGGCTCACCACCGGCCCAGGCCAGCAATCCGTCTGCGATGTCGTGCTCTCCTGTGAGCCTCGCCCGACGATAGCCCCGGAGAGCTGCGGCGAAGGCCGGCGCGCTCTTCGAAACCTCGGCGAGCCTGCGCTCGATGAGCTTGTCGACCGCATCGGCCATGCCCGCCCGGTCATGCTTGTCCACATCACCGGCGGCCAGGACGACCTCTTCGAGCGTAAGCAGCCAGGAATCGATGACCTCTCTGAAGGCACCGTGCTGACTGCTTGCAGTGGACAGCGCGCCTATGAGCCTGCGGTAGACCGTCTCGGTCTTGAACAACGGCGTCTCGGTGTCGGAGATCTGAATCTCGCTGGTCGCTATCCGCATGCGCTTGGCACGCTCGGCGAGCCAGCGTGCGAAGAAGGTCTTTCCCGAGCCGTACTCACCGCGCACGGCTTTGAAACCGCTCCCGCCAGTCGTGACGGCGGCGAGTTCCTCGTTCAGGCCCTTCTCGAACCGTTCCATGCCCACCGCGAACAGATCGAGGCCGAGCCGCGGGACGGTCCCACGGCCAAGGGCAGCGATGATCTCGCGCCGTTTGGCGCGGCTGACCTTCTTGGTCGCCGTCATCCCTCGTCCTCCAGAAACTGCTCCACGAGCAACGCGATGTTCAGGTCGAGCGTCTTGTCGCCGTCCTTGAGCACCAGTACGGAGATGCCCTCGACGTCGAGGAGCTTTCTGGCCTCCCCGATCAGCAGTCGTGTGCGGTCCTCAGGCTCGGAGATCAGCCGAGCCGCCTGCTTGACAGACAGTGCGCCGGCGGCTTGTTCAAGACCGTCGAGCAGCAGTACCATCTGCTGGTCGGTGATCTTGGCGAGGATGCTCACCCGCTGATCGGCGTATGCGGCCGACTCGACGACCTTCTGCCCGAGCCCGTGCCCACGGACTGGAGTCTGGACAGGTTCCGGGGCTCGCACCGTGTTGCCCGGCCGGGTGATGCCGGCTTGAGGGACCGGCCGGGCGAGGCGAGCGGTGGTCCCGGCCGGAGAGACCGGAATCCATTTGCGCTCCGCGACCGGCGGTGAGGTGGGGAACGGCGTTCTCCCCGTGATCCGTGGCAGCGTCGGCTGGCTGGCACGCTGCCTCGGTGGCGAACTGATGGCCGGACCGGGCCGGGGCCGGACGGGCGGCCGGGACACGGCGATCCACTCACGTCCCTCGATGACGCGTGCCCATTCGCGGGCGGACGGTCTGGTGCCGACCGGGCCCGCTGCTCTCGCGAACGTGGACCGCACGCGTCCCACAAGGTCGTCCGGCAAGCCAGGGAGTAGCGGTAGTTCTCCACCGGGCCGCACATAGGCGTTCCTGGCCAGGATCCTGCCGATCAGCAGGGCGAGCTTATAGCGATCGGTATCGAGGTCTGGGCCCGTTGGCGGCTCTAGGGGGTCTTCCCAGTCTGGACTGTGCGCCTGTTTGAGCACCGACTCCGCGCCGAGGCGACGGAAGCCGTCGCAGTCCAAAATGTGGACCTTATACGGCTCGTGGGTGGACCAGAGCAGGTTACGGGCGGAGACGTCGCCGATCACATACTGGTGTCCATGCAGGAAATCAACCAGTTCGGCGAATCTCCGCGCCAGTTGGATCCGCCCCTCGAGGTCCGGCAGGCGTAGTTCCTGCCAGGCACGCTTCTGCGGGAACAACAGGAACTGCAGCTCCACCAGACGCGGCCGGCCCTGGATGAGATCGTGGAACTCGTCGGGAACCTCGGGCATGAGAAAGCCCACCGCCCTGTTGCCTTCAACGATTCGTGCGGTCGGCCAGGCGCAGGAGAAGAACAAACGCTTCTGGTCATCGTGGGGCAGCCTCGCACCGAACTCGACCAAGCCCGCCAGGGCCTGGCCGTTCACGGTTCCCGCCGACTTCAGGTACTCCTTGTACACCACGTCCTGCGGGCCGACCAGACGGGTGACCACACCCTGCCCGCCGTCGTTCAATGGCTCTCGTTCAAGCTGAAGCGAGGAGCGCGGGCGATCCAGCGGGTGCGGAACGAAGGCCACCTCAGACGCCCCAAACGCAGATGGCGGTGCGGTCATCGTCATGAGTCTTGACCCGGAAGCTGAGCTGCCACAGGAACTCAGGCAGCGATGGTGGGGTGCCCTCTTGCCACCATGTGGCCAGTTGCTCCCGCACCGCCCGACCGGCCATCGGCTTGGCCAGCCCATCCGTGCAGAACAGCAGCATGACCCCGGGAGGGAGAACCCATGTGGTCGCCTCCACGCGTGCCGCGTCGCCAGGCAGCGCGTATGTGGCCGACGAAGCAAGGGTCTGGTCATCGTCCTGCGGGAAGCAGGAGGTCCACTCTCCGCCGTGTAGCTGCATCGCCGTACTGTCGCCGACGCGCATGATGTGACAGAGGCGAACCCCCTGCTGAACTTGAACGTCGATCACCGCGACGGTAAGCGTGGTGGCCGTCTGCGCCACCGCGACACCCTTGTCCCGGGCAAAATCCATCATCGACTCGGCGATGTCGGCAAAATAGACCACCGGATCGGAACGCGTCTCGTAGCCGTCCAGCAGGCTTGCTGGACACTCTTCGAACGCTGCCCGGCATGCCTGGGCCGCACCGAGATGCGACATGTCCCGGCTTCCCAGCCCATCGGCCACCGCCAGCAGGACATGGGACTCCCCCAGTTTCCTGATCAGCATGGCGTCCTGCCGGGGCAGTCCGTCGTAGCGATGGTAGTCACCCCGTACCGACGCGCCACGGATGATGAGCCCCTCCAAATCGGCGCCATCGATCTCAGTATCGGGGCCCGCCTGTTCCGCAGTGGGCAGCGGACCGGGCGCGGATCGCAGGCGAGGGGGCTTGCCGATGATCAGGGGCTCCGGGAAGTGGGGTGTCATCACCTTGTCCACGTGTGAACCTCTCCAGGTCAGACCGGGTCGGCAGCCAGTACGGTAAAGCCTGGGACGTTCTCATGAGGCAGGACCAGCTGTGGGGCGTTCGCCGGATTAGAAGCCGACAGAGTCGCCGAACGGACAATCGACTTGGTCAGCTGCCGGGCGAACTCGCTGAGGGCCTGCGCGGGCGACACACCGGTTTGGGCGACGAACGCCCTGAAGGTCGCGATGCGGGTGAGCGTCTGGTGTTCGACGTCTCCAAAGCCGAAGGCCAGAATGTGCGGTCGGGCAGTGAAATTCGGAGAGACGAGCTCACCGTAGGCATCTTCCCAGCCGTAGTCGTTCGGCTGTCCATCCGTCAGGAAGAAGACCGTCGGCCGGAACGGTGTGTGCCCGGCCTGCTTGAGTTCGGCGATGTCGGTGGTGATGGCCTGACGTAATAGCGAGAACGCCGCGCCGTACGAGGTGAGCCCGCGCGAGGAGAGCATCGGCAGGCTATCGATGTCGCCCAGGTCGGTCAGGGGCAGCAGCACTTCCGCAGTGTCACTGAACCCGACCATGGAGAACCTGGCCTTGTCGGCGACGATCGGATTGCTGGCGATCTCCTGGTGGATCTTGGGCAACTCGTTGTTGATCGCGTCAAGGGGTTCACCGTCCATGGACGCTGACTCGTCACAGACCAGGTAGAAGGGCAGTACCTGCTCGCTCATATCATCCTCATCACTTGTCGGCGCAGCCTTCCGTCACGAAATAGATCTCCATGGAGATCGATCCGCTCGGAGCTGCAAGATCATGGAAGTTGCGGGTCGCGGCGGCCTTGAAGACGCCGGGGTAGGCGCGCCGTGCCGCCTCGTTCACCCGGCCGGCCAGATGCACCCCATTGCCCGCGGCACCGTTCGCGCCGAAAGTGAGAACCATGCCCGCGTGCCGCCCGGCCAGCCGCCGCTTGTGTGTACGCAGCGCTGTCTTCACCAGAGTGACAAGCCGCCTCCCACCCGCCGAGGGATCGACCTGGAACGAAAGCTTCAAGGGCTTCGAGCCCACCCCGGCCATGCGTGCGGCACATCCTGACGGGCTTGGGGACGCGACGGGCGAGCCCGTACGTCCAAGGGACGGCTTGGGGGACGCCGGGGAGGCCGCTTGCGCTCCGAGCATGATGATGGTCAACCCGAGCAACAGGTCCGCGAAAAGCCAGCCGGCCAGCGCGATCAAAGGCATCGGTCCGCGGTGGCGCCTCATGTCGGGTCCCTTTCGTCACGCAGCGCACTCGCGACGATGACCTCACCCACTTGATTCACCGCATCCTGCAGGCGACCGATGGCCTGACTCAGATCGATGAGCTCGGCCTCCGTCGCCTTCCTGATCACAGGCGAGATCTCGGCCACGGTCCTCGAAACCGCCAGCGGGAGCTGACCGACAGCGCTACGGAGATGGTCCAGCTCCACGCTGGTGACGTCGCGGATCGAAACAGGGATCTCTTCGATCGCTTGGGTAAGGGCGGCGGGTACGTCCCGCAGTTCCTCCAGGAGCCGCACCGTCCTCCCCGACGCATCAGATGCGATCTCGATTCGGGACGCGTGATCTCCGACCGCGTCGGCCCAGCCCTCCAGCGCGTGACGAACCTCCTCACCGGTGTTGCCAAAGGTGTGGGTGACAGCGCTGGTCGTGTCGTTGAGCGCCCCCGTGATCTGCTCTCCGACCTGGTTCATCGTCGCCTGTGTCATGGAGGTGACGTCCGCCACGGCGCGATGCAGCCCGTCCAGCGCGGATGAAATGCCGTTACCGACCGTGGCCAGCTCATTGACGCGTTTGGTCAGCTCCCCGACATGCCCGTCCAGTTGCTTCGTGGTGTCACGAACGGCCGCGCCCGCCCGGGTGGTGGCCTCCTCCATCGCGGCCCGGACCCTGCCCGTCGAGTCGGCCACCAGAACGCCAAGGCGGTCACCGGCCTGGTCCATCGCTGCTTCCGCCCTTTCACCCACCTTGTCGATTGCGTACGTCGTTCGATCGATGGTCTGCGTGAGATCTACGGTGGCAGCGGTCGCGGACGCCACGTGTTCATCGAGCTTCCACGTCGCCGCCTGGATATCGGCCGTGGCCTCCAGCAGGCTCTCCATCGCCTGCCTGGTGCTCTCCAGGGAGACTTCCATGGATCGCACCGTTTGCTCCTGGATCCGCCGCAAGGTCGATCCGACCTCACCGATCTCGATGGCACTCTTGGTGAGTTCTGCCTGGAAACGCGCAGGGCTCGCGAGCCGTACCTGCCCGAGGGTCAGAGTCGCCTCCGTCAGCGCGGCCCGCAATCTGAGACGAAGCTCCACGGCCTGCAGCTCGGCACGGTTCTCCTCCCTGCGCCGTAAGAGCCGCTCAAGCAGCGTGACAGCGATGAGAAGGGTTATCGCCATCAGTGTGGCCAGTGCAACCCTGTCAAATTGCCAAATACCGGACAAACGCCCATCGAAGCCCTGCTGCCACATCTCCAGAAAGGGGCGACGGGCAATCTCAGCTCCGCCTGACTTGAGGGCTTCACCGTAAGCTGTGGTGGCACGCTGGAGCCCGAGCCAGGTGATCCCAATGGGCAGGAAAACCAGGACGGGCTGTAAAAGGTCCAGGGCGTTCAGCAGGCCCGCCCACCTGGGCCGGTGGGATACAAGCCGGACAGTCTCCTCGGGCGGGAAGGCGGCGAACAGATCCACCTCGCACCAGCGCTCGCTCTCGGCCGGTTCATCGACCGCATCGGCCAGGGAGCGGAGCTGGTCGGCACGTGCCTCCAAGAACGGTTCTGCGGCAAGCTTCCGGAGCTCCGCAGCGGGCGCGTGATTCATCACGAACAGCCGTATCCTTTCTTGACG
The DNA here is from genome assembly GCF_003315795.1 of Spongiactinospora rosea. Classification (GTDB taxonomy): domain Bacteria; phylum Actinomycetota; class Actinomycetes; order Streptosporangiales; family Streptosporangiaceae; genus Spongiactinospora; species Spongiactinospora rosea. The sequence continues at coordinate 189,472 of NZ_QMEY01000003.1, read as the reverse complement.
GAACGGTGTCCACAGAATGTCAAGAAGGTCAGTGGATCGATCCAGCGAATGTCACCCATCACGACCAACGAGACCGGAGTGTGTAGCGTAATAGATGAGCCAGCAGGTGTCATTATGGGACAAGGCGTCAGAGGCCCAACCAAGAATGACGACCCGCACGTCGACGAATAGCTCTCGACGGGAGCATCCAAGTCATCCAGCCTATACGTTGACTCCGTTCACATTCAACGTGTTTGAGCGGCGATGGCGAACCTAGACGTGGGGTGGACCGGGTTCCGACTGCTGGCTCCCCTGGGTAAGGGCAACATGGGAGAGGTTCACCGCGCGCAGGATCGGCGTGACGGCAACGCCACCGTCGCCGTCACGCCGATCCTCCGCAGCAGTGCTACGTGCTCAGCAAGCCGTCCGCCGCGTGGCGAGTCTTCCTACATCCGTCGCAGCGGCGGCACACGGCGCCGCGTCGGCGGTCGCCCTTCCAGCTCCACACAACGGAACTCGTCCCTTCATGCCTCGGACACCAACCGGTCGCGGCCCTTGTTCGACAGGATGTTGAAACGCGCGCACGGCGATCTCGCCTGGCCGGACCCCCGGTCCGAGCCACTTCCGCACCCGTTCCACGAGCGCCGCTCCCTCGGCCTCCTGGCACGGGAAGCCCGCTGTTCGAGGGGGCGGCCCGATCGCCGTGCCGAGGCGCGCAGAGGCCGCCTGGATCATCTTCGGCGCGCGGCCGGTACGCGCCCCATGGAGATCACACCGGTAGAGAGGGATCGGCTCCAGCACGAGAGTGACATGCTGCGTGAGCGCCACGCACTCTTCGTCGCCAGCACACCTGCACGCCGGCGCGCGAGGCGCTCTATGTGTCGTGGAGCGACGCGCCCAGTACATTCGTCTCACAGCGAGCTCAGCCGTAGATCTAGAACTCTTGTACGAGCTTCCTGGCCACTCTGCCTACTGATTGGGTATGATGAAAACTAGGTCAACAGAGTCGCGCTAGATGTGGGAGCCTGAGCGGGCTGGTTTCAGGAAGGGCTTGATATCCATGGGCGAGCGCCCTGTCGTGGTGACACTCGCCGAGATCGCGCGAATCGCAGGAGTCGGACGGGCCGCCGTCAGCAATTGGCGTAGACGGCATCGCACCTTCCCCTCGCCCGTCAGCGGTACGGACACCAGCCCACAGTTCTCCCTGGTCCAGGTCGAGGAGTGGCTGCGTGAGCACGACAAGCTCGGATCGTCCACCAGTTCACTCGAACGCCTCTGGCCGGCCTTTGAGGCTCTGGGCGATCGTGATCGCATGGGGCGGGTCGTCGCCGAGTTCGGCGCCCGACTGCGAGACGCGTCTCATCGCGAGCTTGATCCCAGCGAAGAGCATCTGGTCGATCAGGCTCTTGAGCTCTCCGTGCATGAAGGCGGCCAGGAGACTTTTCAATACCTTCTCGACCGGTGGCTCGGCACGCATATACGCCAGATCACCACCACACCGACTCCACTCGCCTCGTTCATGGCGGAAGTGGCAGCTCACGCTAGACCGGGCAAAATCAGCACACTGCTCGATCCCGCCTGCGGTGCCGGCGGACTGCTCTTGGCCGGCGCGGAGCGTTGGAAGGGCGCATACCGGCTTCTCGGCCACGAGCGCGATCCCGTTCTCGCCATGCTGGCGAGAACCAGGTTGTCCCTGCTGGCCGAGGCGCCCGAGATCGACCTCAGAACGATCGACACCTTGCGAAGCGAATCCCCGGTCGCCGCCGCTGATGTGATCCTCTGCAATCCGCCCACCAATGAACGTGACTGGGGGCACGCGGAACTGGCCACCGATCGACGATGGCTGTTCGGACTGCCACCACGAACCGAGTCCGAGCTCGCCTGGGTGCAGCACATCGTCTCCACGCTGAGCGATGACGGCGTCGCCGTCGTGCTTCTACCGCCCGCCGTGGCCTCGCGCCGCGCGGGCCGTCGCATCAGGGCGGCAATGCTGCGCGCAGGATCGCTCAGAGCTGCCATCGCCCTGCCCCCGGGTGCGGCTCCACCCTTCGGGGTCGGCCTGCACCTGTGGATCCTGAAGCCACCGACCCAGCGCCGGACCGCTCCTTCGCTCCTCATGGTGGATACGGCCGACTGCCGGGCCACGTTGTCGGCCGCCGGCGCTCAGGCTGTCGACTGGGACGCCGTCCGTGACCGGGTGTTCGGCGCGATGGCAGGTAAGACGCGGGAGAGCAGCATCGAAGTACCGGTTCTTGACCTGCTGGGCGAGGAGACCGACCTGACTCCCGCACGGCATGCGCCCACCAACGTGTCGGTATCGGTCATCAATCAGCGCCGTTCCTGGCGGCAGTTCGACTCAAGCCTCCAAGAAGCTCAGGATCTAGGAAAGGTCCTACGCGACCTCAAGGTGGTGCGGGAGGTGGCGGATGCCCACGCCGTCGCGGTCGCCGACCTGGAGCAAGCCGGCACGCTCGCGCTGGCACCAGGGCAGGCGATCCCGGACGGATACATACGGCGAGGTGAGCGGCCAGATGACGGCGTTCCGGTGCTCACCGTCGCGGATCTGCGCGAGGGGCAGCCCCCCCAGTTCTGGATAACCGCCGAGGACGTCGAACAGCTCGAACGGGACAAGGGCATCACCTTGACATCGTCCAACGACGTGGTGGTGGTCGTTCCATCTGCCGAGTTCAGCGCATGGGTGGATGTTGCGGCACCTACGGTTCTGGGGCCGCACATCCATCGACTCCGGCCCGACACCGAGCATCTCGACCCATGGTTCCTGGCCGCCTGCCTGCGTGCGCACTTTAACGCCCGACAGGCCGGTACACACGCCACCACCACATCGCGAGTGGACCCGCGACGCCTGCTGGTACCTCGTCTGCCCATCGGTGAGCAGCGCCGATACGGCGACATCCATCGTCGGCTGGTCCGTTTTGAACATGCCATCGCGAATGTGGGCGGCGTTGGTGCGACCTTGAGCCGGACACTCACGGAACTTCTGGCCGCCGGACGGCTGAGATAGAGCCGAGCATCGTCTCGACCTCATCGCGGTGGCCCCATTCGGCGAGTTCCGCGGCGAACTCGCGACAGCGCCAATGCACTTTGAGGGACGAGCGGGACAGGCCTCGAAGGTCGACGACCACCGCCTTCCACAAGGTGAAGGCCGCCTCGGTGTCGTCCTTCTCCGGCACGAGGCATTCGGCGACGCCGACGCGGGCTTCCAGGAGAAGGTCTACGTCCTTTGCATCGAGAGGCGTCCGTTCCACTGTGCGGTACAGCCTGCCGGCTCCCGGCCAGTCCCCTTCGAGCCTGGCACGATCCGCACGGACCAGTTGAGCCCGCACGACAAGACGCTCACGCGGGCCCCAGGCCGCTTCCACCTCCCTCGCCTGCGCCGCCACCCGCTCCGTCTGCGTGCCAGGCTGCTGCGCCATCACTTCGCGCTCGGCGGCTTCGAGCAGATCACCGAACTCGCGACGGCTCGGCATGAGCCTGCGCTTCACAGAAGGACGCTGCCTCTGCACGGGCGCCGGTGGTACGGGCACAGGCGGTGATTCGCGGCCTTCCCTGAACGGCAGAGTGGGATCCGGGTGCAACCGGGGCGAGGGGGCGGGGTCCCCGAGCCGGGGAAGGTAGCGGCGCAACACCTCCAGCCCGTCGGCCAGGCTCGGCCTGTCGGCGGCCTCCTTCTGCAGCAGGCCCCCCGTCAGTTCGGCCAGGTCGGCGCCCACGGGGTGCCGCGCGGGGTCAAGGCGCGGGGCGAGATCGTTGCGGTGCTGGTCCTCGATGCTGCGGTCGGGAAGCTCGCTGAAGACCTGCTTTGCGGTGACGAACTCGTACAGCATGCAGCCGAAACCGTAGAGGTCCGCAGCAGGGGTCGGGTTCTTCACACCACGGATGATCTCTGGTGCCATGTAGCCGGTACTTCCGGGGGTGTGGCCGTGGCGCGTGTAGCGGGTGGCCTGCGGGTCGGTCGGCAGGGCGATGCCGAAGTCGATGATGTGCACGGTGCCGCTGTTGGCGAGTACCACGTTCTGCGGCTTCAGGTCGCGGTGCACGACACCGCCCTTGTGAATCCTGTCGAGGATTTCCAGGATCTGCACGCCGATCGCGGCGGCCGCGATCATCGGCGGCGGCTGGTGGAGGGAGAGGAAGTCCCGCAGGTTCTTCCCCGAGATCAGCTCCATCACCAGGCACGGGTCCCCGCGGAAGAAGCCGTAGCCGAGCAACCGCGGGATGCCAGGGCCTGCGAACTTGTCCAGGAGATCCCGCTCGCGCTCGAAGCGCTTGAGCGCTTCGCTGCGGACACTCCGCTCATCAACGTCATACAGAGAGGGCCAGTAGTCGCGACCGAGCGCCTTGACCGCCACCGTCTCCCCCGAGTGCAAGTCCTCGGCCAGCCAGACGCGTGCCATGCCGCCCGTCTTCAGGCCGGCGCCGATCCGGAACCTCTCGAAGAGAACGTCTCCCGGCCGCATCGCGTCCTCCCACTCCGTGGTGTTCACGCTCATACGTTACCAAGACAGAAGACTTACTGTCGCTTGACTAAGTTCACAGGATGCGGTTCCCTGTTGTCGTGAGCACTCACCCGATGCCTTCCGGCCTCAGCGGCCGATCCGACGTGGTCCGGATCGGCCTGCCTTTGCTGCGCTCGGAAGCGGACGCCTGCGCCTGGGGAAGGGCCCTTCGGGCCCGCCCGCTGTTGACGCAGACCCCCGAACGCTCCCGTAGGAAGCCCGTCCAGGACTTCTTCTTCGCACCGGTGCAGAGCATGCTCGACGCGATCGAGCACCATGGCAGCAGCGTGCAGGCCGCGCTGACGGACGGCCGGCACACCCGCAACTGTCACCCCGTGCACCGCGCGTGGGCGCTCGAAGCCGTGCCGGCCTACCTCGCCGCTCGCGCTCGGCATGAGGCTGCCGGATACCCGGTCACGTTCCCCGTGGCCACTGAATGGGTGGGACTGAGTCGGCTGCGCAAACCGGACACGAGAGGGGTTATGCAGTACGAGCGCACCGCCTGGTGCCGAAGGTACGCCACCCGGGACGGCTCCGTGCGGGAAATCTGGATTCCGTCCATCGGCTCCGCCAAGGAGAACCGGGCGGAGGCGGAGATCGCGGGCGCCGCCGCGATCGCGGCGACCGGAGTACCGGCTCGCGGGTCCTTCGGCGAGCCTTACCGGAAGGTCGAGACCGATGCGGTCAAGCCGCAGCGGGTTCGCGTCATCGGCGTCGGCCTCGCCGATGGGAAGCCCCTCGTCCTGGCGGATTGGGATGCCGAAGAGGCAGTACGCCAGTTCGAGGAACACGCCAAGGAGCGGTACGCCGCCATCCTTGACGGGCAGGCCCTGCGCCCGGGCTCGGACTGCACCACCTGTGAAGGACTACTCGGCTGCACGGCTCTTCCCCAAGTTCCAGGGCTGCTCGGCGTACCGGCCCCTCGCCGTCCACGCAAGCGGCGCAGCGTCTCCATCAGCGACCTGCGCGCCTACGAGTCCTGCCCGGCGCGCTTCCATCTGACACGGACCCTGTACATCAAGGACGGCCGGGTCGAGAACGAGGCGATCCGCCGCGGCCGCGCAGTCGACGCCTGGCTCAACGACCGGCACAGCGAACATTCCCGGATCCCTTGCCGGGAGGTGCCACTGCCCACGGAACTGCCGGGCCTGGCAGAGGACGAGTTGGGCTCCGCTGTCCGCATGGTGAAAGAGCACCGCGCCTTCTGCCCGCTCGACGAGCTTCCGGAGGGTGAACTCGTCCGCGCGCAGTGGCGTCTGGCCGCCTACGACCCTGTCGTGGATGCGGTCGTCATCGCCGATCCTGACCTGCTCTACACCGAAGCGGGCGGCTGGGTGTGGCGTGAGACGAAGACCGCGTCGCGGCGTACCTGGGAAGGCCGTTCCCTGCTCCGCGAATATCCGCAGCTTGCACTGGCCGTCTTACTGATGGCGGCCGGCGTCCCCGGCGGCGATCCCCGCCGCTCACGTATCGAGCTGGAGATTCTTCGGGAGAACGGGTCGGTTTGCGAGGAGTTCGATCCGTTTGACCAGGCGATCCGCGACGAGGCAGACGAGATCGTCGCTGGACTCGCCGCCGGATGGGCGAGCGACGAGACCTACACCCCTACCCCCGGCGACCACTGTGCTGATTGCGAAGCCCGCCGTTGGTGCACCGCTTCAGGAGAAGCCCGATGACCACCGACACGCTGCCTGACGCCGCCGTGGAATGGGCCGCCCACCAAGGCATTCCGCTGGTCCGTACGCTGGCCGGCGCCATGCTCGCGCTCGACGCGCAGACCGGTCTCGACGCGTTCACCCTGCCCTACCCGCCGGAGGCCCAGCGGGCGCTGGACCGCACGGTCCTCGCCTGTCTGCTCAGGGAGGCCACGCCCCCGGCGAGCCTCACCGAACTCGTGTCCTGGTGCAAGGAAGTGCCCCTCGCCGACTGGCCGGTGGACCTGCCTGCGGACGCGATCGGCCAGGAGGACCGGCTGCTGGACGCGGACTCCGGGCGGCCGACCGAGCTCTGCCACGAGTGGGCCGAGCGCACCCGCGACAGCGCGCTGGCCTTCCGCGACCGCGAGATCCTTCACACCGCTTTTCGCCTGTGCCGAGCGTTCGGGGAGGAGGAGGCTTACAGCGCCTTCCGCGAGCTGCTCGTCAAGCGCCCTGTCCTGACCGCGCCGGAGAGCTTCGAGGTCCTCAACGACCTGGTCCTGGAGCCGGTCCACGAATTGATCCGGCGCATTTACCTGCCGGTTCCCGACAGCTATCGGTACGACGGTGATTACGTCTGCTGTGGGCGCTGTCTGACACTGCTCATCCCCATCCATGACGGGGAGTGGTGGTGCGAGCGCGACCGCTGCCGCCGCCAGGGACCGGCGCCCCTGGGCAGACGGCTGCGCCCGGCGGAGATGGGCGAGGTGCACCAGGTCGAGCGGCCGGTGCGGCAGTTCGTCACCGGGCCTGGGCGTGCCGAGGCGGCTCTGCAGAAGGAGTTGACGGCATTGGGGCCAGCCGTGCGGATGTGGCCAGGCTATGACGCCTACGACCTGCTCGTCACCTTTCCCGACGGTCACCGCTGGGCCATCGACGTGAAGGACTGGGCCAACCCGCTGTTTCTCGGCCGTTCTGCACGCCCGGTGCCGCAGGAGCCGCCGTACGACGAGGCGTTCTGGGTCGTACCCCACCACCGGGTCGCCGCCAGGCGCGACTACATCTCCGTGTACGAGCGGAACCGCCCCTCTCAGGCCCGCGACCTGCCTCTCCTCTCCGACACAGACCTGATCGGACGGGCCAGGGCCCGGCTCCGCAGGCAGAAGGGCGACACTCGTGCGTGACCGCGAAAGCTGGCATCGACCGGTCAGCCGCGAACTCAGCCAGGTCTGGAGCGGCCTGACCGTAGCGCTGCAAGGCATGAAACCGGCCCACCTGTGCCAGGTCGAACTGGCCCTGCGGCTCCTGCAGCGACTGGCCCCGGAAGAGCCTGCCGAAGGCGTATACACGCTGCTCGGTGGCTACCCCTTCGCCCGCGCGGCCGGGCTGGCCCGCACGGCTGAGCACGACACGATGCTCATCGCCGCCCGGCACCTGCTCTGGACGCTGCGCCGACGCCGCGCCTGGCACCAGGCGCTGGACCTGTACCGCCAGGTGCCCACGAGGTTGCGCGCCTACGACGTTTCTGAGGACGGCGGCCCCGCCTTCCAGCTGACCCCGACGATCGCGTTCGACCGCGTCACGGTCTACGACGACGCGCTCGCCCGGCTGCCACAACACGCACGCAAGCCGCTTCCCCTCGCCCCTGCGGGGCGCAGCGGATTCATGGACCGCCGCCGTCCCACGTCCGTCACCATCCCCGAGGCGCTGATCTTCGATCCCATCCCCGGTCACGACCTCGCGCAGGGACGTCCTGGCGGAGGTGCCCCGCTGACGATCAAGCGCTCCGCGCTGCTCGCCACGGCCGTCTGGATGGATGAGCGGGAAAGGGAGCTGGGCGTGGAGCGGCCCGGTAACTGGGAGGGGCGCACCAACGAGCTGCGGTTCGCGCCTCGTGGTGCCGACGGCCGGAACTTCAGCGAACGGGACGATATTCACCTCAACGGGCTCATGCATCTGGCCGGCATGGTGGGTGCGGGCAAGAGCACGCTGATGACGCTCGTCGCGGTCTGGGCCGCCCGGCGAAATCTGCGCGTCACCCTCGTCGTCGGCGACGTCGCCGAGCAGCTGCGACTCTGCGAGCTGCTGAACGACCTGGAGCTTGCCGCCGTCCCAGTGCTGGGACCAACCACACGTGAGACCCATGTGCAGCGACTGCATCGCCGGCTCGCCTCACGCGGTCTGGACAACCTTCTCGACCATGACGCGGCGGGCTTCGACGACCTCAGTACGACGTGTGTGATCGACGCGCTGCGGGGCACGGAAGCCATCCAGCCGCTGCGGTACGCCGACGCGCCGTGCACTGCTCTCCACCCGGAGCAGCGGAAAGTGCAGCACACTTCCGACATCGTTCTGCCTGCGCCGTACCAGCCGGGCGAGGCCGCGCGGAAACGCCCGGCCGACGAACTGCGGGGCAGCCGGCGTGGCTGCCCGGTGTGGGCGAAATGCCCACGTCACCGCGCGGCGCGCAACCTCGTCGAAGGACTGATCTGGGTCGCCAACCCGGCGAGCCTCGTGCAGAGCGCCGTCCCGCAACACCTCAACGAAGAGCGGTTGCGCTATCTCGAACTCGCCTGCCTGCTCAGCGACATCGTCATCGTCGACGAGGCCGACTCGGTCCAGATGAAGCTGGACGAGATCTTCGCCCCCTCGGCGACACTCGTCCGCCCGGATCCCGACTCCTGGCTCGACCAATTGCACACCCACAAGATCGAGGAGCTCTCGCGGCGCGGCCGACTGCCCCTCACGGACCAGGACATCGAGCGGTGGAACTCGGCGCTGACCGTTGTCACCGCCGCAACCGACCGGCTCTACCGGCTGCTCATCTCGGAAGAGGAACTGCGCGACTGGGCGGACATCGAGTACTTCAGCCCGTGGACCCTGCAGGAGAAGCTGCTCGGGGACTGGTTCGACGAGCAGCACGCGGGCTCCGAAGGCGTGCATGACGAACGTCAGCTTTACGAGCCCTACGACGACGATTCACCCGACGCCGACGAGAGCCAGAGCTTCCGGGACCCTCTCCGTTCACAGCTCACTGAGCTCCTGGACGCCTTCCGCGACGATCCGCTGGGCGGCTCCGGCCCGTACGGCACCAGCACCGATGACCTGATCGACACCACGCGCGACCTCCTGCACACCCTCAACACGGCCCGTACCCGCGCCCGTGTCAAGGCTCTGCTCGACAAGCTGATCGAGGGGACACCTGCCTCCACGCGAGGCGACACGTGGCGCGACCTGACCTGCAGGCGGCTTGAGTTCCTGCTCATGCTGTCGGCTCTCCACCAGCGGCTGGAGCGCCTGACGTTCCTCTGGCCCCAGGTCGAGGCCGCCCTCCGGCTGGACTCCACTGGCAACGAGCTGGCCAGGCGCCCGCCGCTCGACTACGCACCGCTCATCCCCGAGGCCCCAATGGGCAACGTCCTCGGCTTCCAATACCTCCCGGACGAGCGGGAACGCGACGAAGACGGCAACAACAGCGGCACCCTGCGCTTCTTCCGGTGTGCGGGCGTGGGCCGGGAACTGCTTCTCTCCCTCCACGAGCTGGGTGCGGACCCGGGGCAGGGGCGCCCTGGACCGCACGTGGTGCTCATGTCGGGCACCAGCTGGGCCGGAGCTTCGACCCGCGCCCACGTCCTGGCCCCCGTGGGCGCCGTGCTCATGCCGTCGGAACGCTCGCTCGACGCGGTGGGAAAATCGCGGTTCGCCACGCGTTTCCTCTATGACGCCGACGGAACACCCATGAGGCTGTCCGGCACCGCCCCCAAGGTCCGGCCAGTGGCCGCCAGGGCTCTCGCCATGCGCCTGGGCAGCCCCGGACGAGGTGGCGGAGCGAGCCCGCTGGAGGAAGAGCTGGCCCTCGTCGGGGACGACAACCGGCGCCGGGCGATCCTGCTCGTCGGTAGCTACAGGGAGGCGAACGCCGTCGCCGACACGCTGCACGGGCTGGACCGCTGGCGGGGCAGGGTACGGGTCCTGGCCGCCGACGACGCCGACCTCGACCAGTCCGTACGCGGCACGGAACCAGCGATCGCTGAGCACGCCACCACTTTGCGGCGGGGCGACCTCGCCATGTTCGCCGAGGACCACGATGCCGAACTGCTGGTGGCGCCCCTGCTGGCGGTCGAGCGTGGGCACAACATCCTCAACTCCGAGCGCAACGCGGCTTTCGGCACCGTACTGTTCCTGGCCCGACCGCACCCCCGTCCCGACGACCTGGCACTGGCGATCTTCGCCGTGAACGACTGGGTGTGCCGTTTCGTCCGGAACCAGAGGCGGCCTGACAACCGCACGGGTCCGGCCACGTTCGGCGAGCTTGTGGCAAAGGCCGCCGGACTCGACAGGGCCGGGCTCGACTTCCGCCACGAGGCGCGGCAGGAATGGCGTCGCCTGTTGTCCCGGCGCTACATCTTTTCGCGGCTGTCGCCCTGGGAGAAACGGGCGTTCGCCTGGGACCAGCTCGTCACCATGTGGCAGGTCATCGGCCGGCTTGTACGGGGCGGAGTGCCTGCCCGGGTCGTCTTCGTCGATGCCAGTTTCGCCCCGGAGACGGCCCGCGCGCTGTCTCCCGGCGCCACGGGCCCGGTCCCCCTTGAGGACGGCCTCCTCACAGCCCTCCGCTCCATCCTCACTCCCTACTTCGACGCCGACGCCGACTCTTTGGCATTCCCGGACCCGGCGGACGCGGCCCTCGCCCGGCTGCTCTACCAACCGCTGTACAACGCCCTGTCCAACCTCGAACACCACCGCTGAGGACACCGTGCCCGTCAACTACGACTCCATCCGCACCTCCTCCTGGCAACCCGTCTCGCCGGATGCCACCATGGTGGGCCGCTACCGCGCACTGCGTTTCCCCGAGAACTGGCGCGACGCGATCCTCGCGCTTTGCAACCTGGGGCGTCCCGAGGAAACCGAGCCCTACCGCACGGTGCCCACCTACCGCTTCGAGCAGGTGATCCAGGCCTTCGCCCCCGACCTCCTGGCGTTGCCCCGCCCGTCGGAGCACTGGCTGTACGTGCCCGCGGAAGTCGTGGACCCGCTTCCTGCCCCTGTCTTTCGTGCGCTGCTGGACCGCTGGCTGGGAGACCTACGGCCGGAGCCGGAACACCGCGCCTTCCTCAAGGGCGTCCGCGCCGAGCTGTCGGCATCCCCACCCATCTGGGAACCGGTCGAAGCCGAGTTGCTCCAATGCCCCACGACTTTGATCGGCGGCACGGCCGCACCCCTTGCGCACCAATTCCCGCTCAGCACCGACTGGCTGGCAAGACGCGTCCTGGCCCTCGGTCCGTACGAGCACGCCGCCGGTCGGCTCCATTTCCGCGCCGTGCCCCGCGGCCCTCGCGACAAGGGCGCCGAACTGGTCTCTCAACCGCTTCCGTCCCAGTCCGGCGCACGTACCTGGTGGTATTCGGTCGTTCTCAACATCACCCTGCACACCGTTCCCTTCGACCCTCTCCCCCGTTTTCACCTGCACTTCGGTATCCGCCGCTGGGCGACGAGGGTGAGCTCGGCGACCGGTATGGTCCACCTGCCGTATCGGCGCAGGACGACGGTGCTGTTGCGGCCGCGAACACCGTACCTGCCGGGCGCCCCGCTCAGTGAGCGCTACGCGCTGGCCAAGGTGGAAAGACGCTGGAACAAGGAGCGAGGAGAGTGGACCACCGGCTGGGTGAACGGCGGACCGACCGGCATCCTTCGCGGGATCTCGCTGGCCGAGCCCTTCCCCGGTGCGGACGACATCCTCTCCCAGCCTGAGAAGTGGCTGGACCAGGGGCTGCGTGCGGGCATCGTGTACAGCACGGCCATGGGCGGCCACCAGGTCAAGGCGGGCCTCATGTCGCATCAGCGTTCTGAGCTCACCGAGTGGGCCGAGCAGGCCCTTCCCCCCGAGGTGCGGGCGACTTCCACATTGGTTCGCACGCGGCGAGTGAGGTCCGCGAAACCCCTCAACGCTCCTCCCACCGGTGTGAAGAAGGAGGACAAGCCTGCAGAAGACGCCCGCAGGGCAGAGGAACGGCGGGTAGGCGCGGCCTTTGCGATGTCCTCGCTGACCCCAAAGGCCGATCCGGGGACGCTTCCCACACTGGAAGCACGGCTTCTCTGGCAAACCTGTGAACTACGCGAGGCAGCGGTCACGGGACTCGTCGAACGACTTGGATTGAAAGGTGAGAGCGGCGTCTTCAGCGAGGCGCAGTACGAGGCCGCACGCCCCGCCGATCCGGTGACCCTTGAGTGGCAGTCCGCCGAGCTCACCGTGCGGCTGCACTGCGTCAAACTGACGGCCGGCCTCGGCGAAGGGCTTGCCCTCCCGCCGAAGGGGAGGCCCCGTACCTCCTCGGCGATCGGCGCGGCCGTCCGTGACCGGCGTACCAGCGCCCGCTCCTGGCTCGCCGACGACATCACAGGCACGGCTCCCACGTTGGCACTGGTGGAACTCGACCGCAGGGCCGACTTCGAGACTGGCGACCACGACCCCAAGTTCGCGCTCAGGCTCGGCTTCGCGGACGCCGGCGCGCTCACCCAGTTCGTGACGGTGCCCAAGAAGGCTGGGCGATACGACTCGGTGAAAACCCTCGATCACCGCGTTTCCATGGCCTGGGACGATGGCCTGCGGCAGCTCGGCATTCGTGTGCACCCCGAGCATGGCCTTGGTGAGAACTTGCCCGTCGGACTACGATACGCCGCGGTCTGGCTCGTCAGGAAGAATCGCACGGCACGCAATCGATGGGCGGCGTACGTCCCGATCGCCGTGCTCGTGACACCACAGGGATCAGGCAGCGGAATCGCCACTGTCCAGGGTTGGGACCCCGAGGCGAATGCGTGGATCCCATACCCCGCGCTGCTGCTGAAGCTGACGCGACTTGCGGAGGTCACCGTGCCCGGTGCTGAGAACGGCGAGCCGGGCGGCTACTACCGCGCCATGGACAAGCAGCGGCGCGACACGGAGGAGTGGCTGCAGAAGATGCTTCGTTCCCTGCGTGGCGCTCCCACACTGCTCCTCGCCCACGGGCAGAACGCCCGCTCGCACTGGACGTGGCTTCAGGACGGCCAAGTGGAAGCAGACCGCATCCGCGACGGCCACGCGCCGGCTCGGCGGCTGCACCCGAACCTGCGGCTCGTCCGTGTGCGAACCGTGCAGGGCCGGGAGACCCCTCAGTGGTGGGGCGTCAACCCGAAAGACGAGGCGAACGGACTGCCATCACACCTGTGGGTACCGCAGTGTGCCGGGGCGAGCCGCGTCTTCTACAGCACCACGCCCAAGCCGGCACAGTTCAGGACCTCGGCCATTGAGGCCGACAAACTGGCCCCCCGTCGCGTCGGCGAGCACAAGGGTCATACCAGAATTGACACTAACATCCCCGGCTGGAACCCCGGGCTGGTGGAAATCGCCGTTCTCGGATGCCACCAAGACGACGGTGACGATCCGGAAACGCTGGCGCTCGCCGTACACCAGCTGCGCCAGCCACCGGACTACCCTCAGGCCCTCGCTCTGCCTCTGCCGCTGCATTTGGCGGAACTTGGCCAAGAATACGTCCTGCCGACGCTCGCGGAGGAGGTCGAGGATGAGGCTTCCGCTGTCGAGGATCCGCAGCCCACTGATGCCGACATGATTCCTGCGAGTGACGGCGCCCCGGCCCTGGGAGCAGGACTCTTCACGGAGCCCGATCCCGAGGAGGATCGGCAAGCGTCACCTCCTGACGTGTGAGGCACAGGCTGGCAGCCTGGTCATCGGCGCCTGCCAGCTGTTCCGCTCGCCCGGCGGAGGATGCTCCGCCGGGTGAGCTCGTCCATCAGCACTCGGTCGGCTGGAGCCCTTCGAGAGTTCTTGATCTGGTGCCTCACCGCCCCGAGACTCGGGGCACGCATTGGTCGCCCCTCCTAATCCTCCGATACGGTCACCTTGGCCATGAACCAATCGAGCACCGCAACGACCACGTCGTACACAGCGATGCTCGCCAGCAGGGTGTTCTTGATCGGGGGATACAGCTCCAGCTTGGCGACCGGGATGTCCACGCCGGGTGCATCGTTGAGCCGCTGCCGAAGCTCCTCTCGCAGTGCCGGGTCGTTGAACGGCTTGCGGTTGCGCAGGAGTCCGAAAGGAATCTCGGTGGTCTTGGGATAGAAGCGCATCGCGTACAGCAACCGCCCGCCGACCTTGATGACCGGCGCGCAGGAGGCATTGGCGGAGGTGCCGTACTGGACCTCGCCGCCCCGTGAGCGCCAGTGCTCCAGCAGCCGCTGAACTGCGCCTGCTGCCTGAGGCCCGCTCTGCTCGTTGAGTTGATTCATGAAACGCTGCTCCAGCGTCGTCATCGCTTGTGGCGAGAGGGACTCATCACCGGTGGTCTCCGTCTCAGCCAGATCCGCAACGATGGGCAGGCCTAGCAATTCAGCGATTTCGCGGACGCTGATGTGCTGGTCCGCAGAGGCGCGTCCGGCCTCATCGAAGATCAGCCCTTCCGCGCGCAGCACTTCGTACACGTCTCGATCATCGTCAGGATCGGCCCACCGGAAACTGTCGGACACCTGCCCGGATCTGGTGAGTACCCGGTGCGCGTTGAGCACCGGAACGCTCGCCAGGTGCACGCCGACGGGAACAGGATGTGAGCCGATCAACTCGGCGAGGTCCGAGTAAGAGGTCCAGGTGGCGGCCGGCAGCGCTGCCACCGCGCTGTGCAGCAGCGTCCAGTCGCGGGATGCTGAACTGCCCCAGCCGGACTCCTCCGGCCCGGGCCAGATCGCGATCACCCGATCCGCGAGCCGGTCGGAACGGGTCAGGATCTCGGCCTTGCCCCAGCGCTCACAGGCGGCGATCTCCTGGTTCATGACCAACCCGCTGTGTCCGAGCTGTTCACGCTTGGCAGCGAAGGAATTATTACTCAGCTCGGAATTGTAGCCACTGAGCGTAAGGTTGCCCAACGTGTGAACAAGCTGGCGATGCAAGAGGTCGGCATCGTCTCCTCCAGTGGCAAGCTCGCTCAGCCAGTCGGCGGTCATGGACTGAGGCAGGACATGCTCGATCGTGATGCGTTTGTCAGCGAGGTCCACCCGCTCCTTGCTGCCCAACGACTCTTCGATGCGCCGCAGGACCAGCTTCTGCTGAACCGTACGGCCCTGCCAATAAAAGGCGCGGCTGCGAACCTCCTCGCGAAGCTGTGCGTCCGAAGGCCAGTACAGCCTTGCCGGAGAGAGCGCCACCCGTATCGCTTGTGGCACCTCCTCTTCGGCCGCCAGTTGCACAGCGAGGCGTTGGAAGATGCGGTTGAGGTTTCCGGTGGTGACCCCAGCGATCAGGCGACGGACGAGGAAGCTTTCGACATAGGCCAGCGCTTCGTTCAGCTCCTCGTCGCCGATGTGGTCGTCCTCCCGAAACTCCAGTAGGCGCATCACCAGCGGGTACACTGTCGAGGCCTGCCATTCCTTGAGGAAGCGCAATCGCTCCGCGAACGGCAGATCGTCGGCCGGAAAGAGAATCTGCTTGAGATGACGAGCACGCCGATAAAGGTCCTGAGCATACTCCTCGATGCGGCTCTCACTCCCGGATAGCGTCAATAGTAGCCGCTGATGCCCACGGTAGACGGCATTATATTGGGCCTCGCCTCCTTCTTTCAGGACCAGGACCAGATACATCAGTTGTTCCATCGCCTTGGCGTCCAGCAGGTCCTGAATCGGTTTCCAGTATTCGTCGTAGACGTGCTGACCACGAGTGGGCAGACACATGAATACATAGTTGCGGATCAGATCCACTTGGCTTAGCCGCATGCCCGTGTTGTTGATCGACTCGAAGATCCGGAACGCGTTGTCATCCCTTTCCACAAGGATCTGCACGAGATTCAGCCGATCCAGCAGCACCGACTCCACACGTGCGATGTCATGCGGATCGGCCGGATCGTCGAACTCCCTCAGCATCCCGCGGAAGAACTGGTAAGCGTTACCGACCAGGCTGTCGGACTTTCCGTCAATGGCGCCATCCACGCACGCCTTGAAGGCGGTTCGGTCTGCCTGGGTGGGCAGGAGCCGGTAGCGTAGTTCCCCCTGCTGGAACTTGTTGATCAGGTGCAGCTCGTTGATTCGTTCCAGAGCCGTGGGATCTTCGGCCACCAGATGGTCCCGGATCGCACATAGTGCGAGCATCAGGGTGGTGAGGCGTTGCTGACCATCCACAATGATCCATTGGGACCGGCTCGGCGCCAGTTCCGGCCCCGGAGCGAGGACCACCGATCCCAGGAAGTGGCTGGGTGCATCTTGCCGGTGCTCGGCCAGCACGTCGACCTGGGCAGTGATGTCGGACCATAACTGAGTGAGCTGCGGGCGTTCCCAGGTGTATTGACGCTGGTAGAGGGGGACCAGTAACTGCTGGTCCCCCTGAATTAGCTTACGAAGGGTGGTTTCGTTCGCTTTCATACCGTCCCGTTCATCGCCCGAGCGTTCGATGCTTCCCAAAGAAGCACCAAGGTACGGCGCACTGACGGGTAGCCGCAAGGCCTGACCTGCTGCGACGATCACATCATATTACGCATATCGACCATTCGGCAAAGGTGGCAGGGCTACCGGTTGGTCACTCCCGCGACCACAACACCGGGCGGCACACATTACAAAACAACACTTAACGATACGGCCGCAGCCAATCGAATCGAATCGTGATCCGACTTGAATTCACGACCCATACCACCCCTGACAAGCGCTTCCCCTGTCGTTGGTCACCAGTTGGTGAAGGCGCCGTCGCGGGTGCGGAGGTGGGGGCGTTCGGCGGCGGTGGCCTGGTGGTGGCGGGCCGCGGCGCGGTCGATGGTGACGCCGAGGCCGGGGAGGGTCGGGGGTTCGACGCGGCCGGCTCTGATCGTCGGGCGGGCGGTGAAGAGGGCGTCGATGGCGGGTTCGGGGTGGGCCTGGTGTTCCTGGACGGCGGCGTTCGGGGTGGCGAGGTTGAGGTGGAGTGAGGAGGCCGCGGTCACCGGGCCGAGGGGGTTGTGGGTGGCGAGCCTGATGTAGTGGGTCTCGCACATCGCGGCGATCTTCCTGGCCTCGGTGAGGCCGGCCGCGACGCCCACGTCCACGCGGGCGTAGTCGATCAGGTCCGGTTCGACCAGGCGCTGGAACTCCCACTTGGAGCCGAACTGCTCGCCCGCCGCCAGCGGTACCGCCGTGCGGGCCCGGAGTGCGCGGTAGGCGTCCAGGTTCTCGCTGCGCAGCGGGTCCTCCACGAAGTACGGCCGGGCGGGTTCGATCTCCCGGCACAGCGTGACGGCCTCCGGCGGGTCGAGCCGGGTGTGGACGTCCAGGATCAGTTCCACCTCCTCGCCCACCGCCTCCCGCATCCGGTGGAACAGCGAGATCCCGGCCCGCATGGCCGCCCGCTGGTCGAGCACGCCGTCCGGTTCGTGCGGCACGGCGAAGCGCAGGTGCCGCCAGCCCTCGGCGACCAGGCCGCGCGCCTTGTCCAGGAACGCCTCCACGTCGTGGTAGTCGTCGCCCAGGTGGGTGTACGCCGGTACGTGCTCGCGCACCCGCCCCCCGAACAGCTCGTACACCGGCACGCCGAGGGCCTTGCCGCGGATGTCCCACAGGGCGACGTCCACCGCGGCGATGGCGGCCGAAAGGAACCGGTCGGCCGGGAAGAACCCGCGCCGGAACATCACCTGCCACAGGTGCTCGATCCTGGCCGGGTCCTCGCCGATCAGGAGTTCGCCCAGGTGCTCGATGCCCCCGGCCACGGCCTTCTGCCTGGACCGGATGCCGACCTCACCGAGGCCGTACAGCCCCTCGTCGGTGTCGATGACCAGCAGCATCATGCTGTCGCCGTGATCGGGCAGGGTGAGCAGTTCCCAGCCGGTGATCTTCATTCACCCAACTCCTCATGAAAACGATCCCGCAAACACTCAGCACCGCATCATGGCAGAGCAGCCGGGAGTTGGGTAGGTCAGGTACGGACACTCTTGACGCGTTCCGGGAACGTTTGCAACCATCCTCTCTACCAATGACACGGAAGGGCGGACGCGGTGGCGGTAACGATCAAGCAGGTGGCGAGCGCGGCCGGGGTGTCCGTCTCGACGGTCTCCCGCGCGTTCACCGCGCCGGATCAGGTACAGCCGCAGACCCTCAAGCGCGTCCGTGAGGTGGCGGCCGAGCTGGGCTACTCGCCCAACCCGGCCGCCCGTTCGCTGCGCGGCGGCAGGACGGGCTCGCTCGGGCTGATCATCCCCGACATAGCCAACCCGTTCTTCCCGCCGATCTTCAAGGCGATGCAGGCCCGCGCCCGGCGGCTCGGCTACACCGTGCTGGCCGCCGACACCGACGAGCGCGAGTACGACGAGCTGGAGACCATCGCCGCGGTGTCCAAGCAGGTGGACGGCCTGATCCTGTGGGCCTCCACGCTGCCCGCGGAAAGGCTGCGCGAGCTGGGCGCGGAGATGCCCACCGTCCTGGTCAACCGGCACGTCGAAGGGCTGCCGGAGCTGCGCATCTCGCTGTCGCAGGGGATCGCGCAGGCCGCCGAGCACCTCAAGGCGTACGGGCACACCCGGTGCGTCTTCGTCAACGCCGAACACGGCGAGCACGGCCGCGGCAAGTCCATCAGGCAGGTCTTCGAGGCCCACGACCTGACGCTGACCGAGCTGGGGCCCTACGACCCCGGCTTCGAGACCGGCGTGCACGCGGCCACGCTCGTCGCGGCCGGCGACGCGACGGCGGTGCTCGCGCACAACGACCTGGTGGCGGTCGGCGTACTGCACCAGTTCGCCAAGCTCGGCGTGGCGGTGCCCGGCCAGGTGAGCGTGATCGGCATAGACGACACGCTGCTCGCCGCCACCTCCACCCCGTCGCTCACCACGATCAGGATCTCCGCCGACGAGGTCGCCACCCGGGCCGCCGACCTGCTCATCGATACCATCACCGGCAGGGGGGAGGCGCGGTCCGCCGAGATCGGCTCGCGCCTGATCCCCCGAGCCTCCACGGGCCCCGCCCCAGGCTGAGCCCCCTTCTCCCCCTCCACGAAACCCCGGTACGGCCGTCGCGCCCTGCCGCCATCTCGACCTGCGCCACCTCCACCACAGGAGTCATCATGAAGCTGACCGCCGGCCTCCTCGGCTGCGCCGTACTCACCGCGGCGCTGGCCGGATGCGGTTCCCCCTCCTCCGGCGGGCCCGAAACCGTCGTGATCCGGGTCCAGGGCATGCCGCCCGCCACGGACAAACCGGGCCTGGAGCAGTTCAAGAAGATGGTGGCGGACTTCGAGCGGCAAAATCCCGGGATCAAGGTGCAGGGCTCGACCACGGTGTTCGACCCGCTGACGTTCTCGGCCAAGCTGGCGGGCGGCAAGGTCGAAGAGGTGATCAAGGTCCCGCTGACCGAGCCGCAGGGCCTCATCGCCAGAAAGCAGGTCAGGCCGCTGACCAAGGAGTTGTCGGCGTGGACGCACTACAAGGAGTTCAATCCGCAGGTGCTGCGCCCGCTCAGCGACGCGTCCGGTGAGGTGTACGGCGTCCCGCAGGCCCCCTTCGCACAGGGCCTGGTCTACAACCGCGACCTGTTCACCAAGGCCGGGCTCGACCCCGACAAGCCGCCCACGACCTGGGCCGAGGTTCGTACCGCGGCCAAGGCCATCGCCGCCGAGACCGGCAAGGCGGGCTTCGTGCACGAGTCGAAGAGCAACCAGGGCGGCTGGCAGCTCACCATGCTCGCCTACACGCACGGCGGCGAGGTCCAGCGCGAGGAGGGCGGCAAGCACGTCGCCGCCTTCAACACCGCCCCGGTGAAGCAGGCGCTCACCCTGCTCAAGGAGATGCGCTGGACGGACGACTCCATGGGCGACTCCCAGCTCAACGACCAGAACGACGTGATCAAGCGGTTCGCCGCGGGCGAGATCGGGATGTACATGGGCACGCCGGGCACCTACCGGCTGGCCAAGATGACGTACGGGATGGAGAACACCGACGCGTTCGGCATCGGCCCGCTCCCCCAGGCCGGCGGCAACGCCACGCTGACCGGCGGTGACGTCTACCTGGTGCCCAAGTCGGCGACCGCGGAGAAGGCCGCCGCGGCGGTGAAGTGGCTGCTGTTCGCCTACGCCGAGCCGCAGTACGACCCGGCCGCCGCCGCCCAGCGGGCCAAGGAGCTGGCCGCCGACCCCGAGTCGGCGGTGGGGGTGCCCACGCTGCCGATGTTCGACGCCGCGCAGCAGACCAAGATCGACGAGGCGATCAAGCCGTACGTGAACGTCAAGCTCGAACACTTCCGCCCCTGGCTTGAGGGCACCCCCGCGCTGACCCTGCGCCCCGAGCCCGCCGTACTGGCCCAGCAGGTGTACTCGGTGCTCGACACCGTGGTCCAGGCGGTGCTCACCAACAAGGACGCCTCGGTGGACGAGCTGCTGGCCAAGGCGGAGACCGACGTCAACGCCAAGCTCGCGGCGGCCCGCAAGTGAGTGCCGTCCCCGCCGGCCCCGCCATCGCCGCGAAGCCCCTGGACCACTCGAAGCGCACGGCCGGGAAGGGCCGTCACACGCTGACCGCGCTGGTGTTCCTGATCCCCGCGCTGGTGGTGTTCGGGGTGTTCTCCTGGTGGCCGATCGTCAGGGGACTGCTGATCGGCTTCCAGGAGACGAATCTGGTCGATCCGGCCACCTGGGTGGGCCTCGCCAACTTCGGCGCGCTGTTCGCCGATCCGCTGCTGGGCAAGGCCGTGGTCAACACGCTGGTGTTCGTCGGGCTGGCGCTGCTGATCGGCTTCCCCGCGCCGCTGGTGCTGGCCGTGGTGCTGTCCACCGTGCGCCGTGGCGCGGGCCTGTTCCGCTTCCTGGTGTACCTGCCCGTGGTGGTGCCGCCGGTGGTGGCGATCCTGCTCTGGAAGTGGTTCTACGACCCGGGGCACGGCCTGTTCAACGGGCTGCTCGGCCTGGCCGGGCTGGGCCCGTACCCGTGGCTGGACTCGCCGGACACCGCGATGGTCAGCCTGGTCCTGCAGTCCACCTGGGCGGGCATGGGCGGCGCGGTGCTGATCTACCTGGCCGCGATCGTGGGCGTGCCGTCCGAGCTGTACGAGGCCGCCCAGATGGACGGGGCCTCGATCTGGACGCGCGTGTGGCACATCACCCTGCCCCAGCTCCGCCCGGTGGTCGGCCTGCTGCTGCTCATGCAGCTCATCAACACCATGCAGGTCTTCACCGAACCGTACGTCTTCACCGGCGGCGGCCCGGAGAACGCCACGCTCACCGTGCTGTTGCTGATCTTCAGGTACGCCTTCCAGGACGGCGCCTACGGCCAGGCGGCGGCGCTGTCGTTCCTGCTGGCGGTGGCGCTGGGCCTGCTGTCGGCGGTGTACCTGCGGGCCACCAGGAGCTGGAGCGCGTCATGAGCCTGATCTCCCGCGTCGAGGAGCGCCGCCCGGCCGTACGGGCCGGGCTGCGCAGCGTCCAGGCGCTCACGCTGGCCTTCCTGGTGGTGATCGGGCTCGGCCCGATCTTCATGACGATCAAGGGCGCCATGTCGCCGAGCGCCGACCTGATCGCGAAGCCGCTCGCCCTGTGGCCCGCCGACCCGCGGCCGGAGAACTTCGCCACCGCCTGGGACGACCTCGGCATCGGCCACTACCTGCTCAACACCGTGCAGGTGGTGGGCGGTTCGTGGGCGGTGCAGCTCGTCGTGGCGATCACGGCGGGGTTCGCGCTGTCGGTGCTGCGGCCGTGGTTCGGCAAGTACGTCTACGGCGCGATCCTGGCCACCATGTTCGTGCCCTACACGGTCTCGATGACCAGCCTGTTCCTGACCGTCATCGACCTGGGGCTGGTGGACTCGTACTGGGCGGTCTGGCTGCCGTCCGGGGCGTACGCGTTCAACGTGCTGCTGGCCAAGCGGTTCTTCGACGCGCTGCCCGCCGAGCTGTTCGCCGCGGCCCGGGTGGACGGGGCGAACACCTGGCAGTTGCTGACCAGGATCGTGCTGCCGATGAGCCGGCCGATCCTGGCCGTGATCAGCCTGCTGGCCGTCATGCACAGCTGGAAGGACTTCATCTGGCCGCTGGTGGCCATCACCGACCCCGAAAAGCAGCCGATCAGCGTGGCCCTGGCCAATCTGGCCGAGCAGGCCCCGCAGGACGAGCTGATCGCCGCGATGGCGATGGCGCTCGCGCCTCCCGTGGTGGTGTTCCTGGTGTTCCAGAAGCACATCGTGGCCGGGCTCGGCTTCACCGGCCTCAAGGGCTGACATTTCATGAAAGACAGGAAAGGCACCCCCCATGGCTGAAATCTCGCGCCGTGCCGCCATCCAGGCACTCTCCGCCGCCGCCCTCGTCGCTTCGCAGGCAAAGGCCGCCGAAGCCGCGACCACCGCGGATGCCGCCGCCCCGATCTCCATCCAGGCCGACGGCATCACGCTGATCGCCGAGGAGGGCGGCTCGATCCTGGTACGCGACGACGCCGACCGGATCCGGCTCAGCCACTTCATGATCAAGGACACCGTGCTCGGCCAGCAGCGCACCTTCGGCGGCACGCCCTCGCTGGTCACCGTGGACGGCAGGCCCGCCATCCAGATCGACTACACGATGTCGGCGTCGGCCCGGCAGGTCAAGGTACGCGGCCTGTTCACCGTCTCGGCCCGCCGGGCGCGGCTGCGCTGGGAGGTGAGCGGCAGCGCCACCCTGACGCCCTCCGGCTTCATGTTCGCCAGGACCGTGCTCGCCCCGTCCGCGCCCGAGCGCTACGTCCCCGTCACCCGGTGGACCCGCGACACGCGCGGCGGCGTGCCGTACGAGGTCAACGCGGGCGCGCTGTACCAGGAGACCTGGCCCGGCACCGGCGCGTACTTCCGCCTGGACAAGACCACCCCCGGCTTCACGAACGCCACCTGGATCCACGCCCCGGCCACCACCGGCAACGTGACGGAGGCCGACCTGGTGCTCGGCGCGATGCGCCCGCAGGCCGCCAACGGGATCGCCACCGGGTCCCCGCTGAGCGTGGACGCCTGGTGCGACCAGGCGTTCGGCGTACACGAGCCGAACGCGCGGATGCGCCTGCGGGCCCAGGTCGTCAACGGCTCGCCCACCGCGCGCAGAGTGCGGCTGACCTGGACCGTACGCGACTTCGACGGCAGGACGGCCGGGCGCGGCGCGCTGTCCAGGAGGCTCGCGCCCGGCGCGGTCTGGGACGAGACCTTCACGGTCGCGGGCTCCCCGCAGGGCATCCTGTTCGCCGAGGTCAAGGCCGCCTCCGGCGAGGACGAGGCGTTCGCGAGGACGAACCTGGCCACGCTCAAGCCCTACGAGTACCAGGCGGAGGGCCGGTTCGGCGTCGCGAACTACTTCTGGATGCTGCAACCGGACAAGGCGTCGGTCGGCGAGCTGATGCGCAAGATCGGCGTGAAGTCCGTGCGCATCGCCTACGACGGCGCCCCCGGCCACTCCCCCGCCGAGCTGGACGCGCTCGGCATCGCGCACAACGTGCAGCTCGGCGGCGTCGTCTTCGACGGCACCCCGGAGCAGGTCGCGGCCTGGGCCGACGACCGCGCGGCCGTCGCCCGCGCCTCCGGGGCCCGGTACTTCGAGGTCGCCAACGAGCTGAACAACCCGTGGATGCAGGGCAAGCGGGTGCCGGAGTACATCCGCGACGGGCTGCGCCCGATCCACGACCGGCTCAAGGACTCCGGCATCAAGCTGATGAACTGCGGCCTCGGCGGCATGGACACGGTGTGGACCGCGAAGTTCATCGAGGCGGGCGGCTGGGACCTGATCGACGCGTTCGCCTTCCACCCAGGGCGCGGCAACTTCACCCCCGACTACGCGCCGCCGCCGGAGGAGTGGGAGCAGGGCGAGAACGGTACGTACTGGAACTTCCTCGGCTCGCTGAGGGAGGCCCGCAGGACCATCGACGCGCAGGGCGGCGGCAAGGAGCTGTGGCTGACCGAGGCGTACGCCTGCACCCGCCCGAACCGGTGGTGGAACGACGATCACCGGCAGGCGGCGGAGAACGTGCTGCTCACCCTGGCGCTGGCGCTCTCGGAGGGCGTTGACGGGGTGAACTGGTACCAGCCGCACGACAGCACGATCCACCACCCGCAGGAGGCCGACCCGGCCAACCCCGAATACCACTTCGGGCTGCTGAACCGCGACACCAGCGCCAAGGCGGCGCTGCTGGCGTACGCGACGGCGACGCGGACCCTGGAGGGGGCGCGGTTCCTGCGCTGGTCGGCCTTCCCCGACCCGGACTTGAAGGGCCTGGTGTTCGACGGGTTCTCGATCCTGTGGAGCCGTAAGGACGGCTACCTGCTGAACGCCGACCACGGCTCCGACCAGTGGTATCCGCACAAGGAGGCGTGGGCCGACCACTGGCCGACCAAGACCCCGCTGCTGCTGCCCGCCACGGGTGCGACGGTCCGCGAGGTGGACTGCATCGGCCGCGAGCGCATCCTGCCCGTCCGCAATGGGAGGGTACGGGTGGTCCTGGACGGTGCGCCGCGCATCTACTACGGATTGAGCGAATGAGACAAGAAACCGTACGTCATGACATCACCGTTGTAGGCGGCGGCCTTGCCGGAGTGTGCGCGGCCATCGCCGCCGCCCGGCTCGGCCGTACCGTGGCGCTGGTCGGCAACCGTCCGGTGCTGGGCGGCAACTCCAGCAGCGAGGTGCGCGTCTGGGTGTGCGGCGCGACCGGCCACGGCAAGAACCACCACGCCCGCGAGGGCGGAATCATGGGCGAACTACTCGTCGAGAACCAATACCGCAACCCCCTGGGAAACCCCTACTTCTGGGACACCACGGTCCTGGACGCGGTCCGCGCCGAGCCCGGCATCTCGCTCTACCTCAACACCGACGTCCGCCATGTGGACACCGGGCTTCCCGGCGAGGACGGGATCACGTCCGTCACCGGCTGGATGATGGGGTCGGAGCGGCTGATCACGTTCGAGTCGGCGATGTTCCTGGACTGCACCGGCGACGGCCTCATCGGCCACCTCGCCGGGGCCCGGTACCGCATCGGCCGCGAGGGCCGGGCCGAGTACGGCGAGCCGTGGGCCCCGGACGAGCCCGACGACATCACCCTCGGCAGCACGCTGCTGTTCTACACCAAGGACGCGGGCGAGCCGGTCCGCTACGTCCCGCCGGGCTTCGCCAAGGACATCACCACCACCTCGATCCCCGAACGGCGCATCATCAAGGCCGGTGACAACGGCTGCGCGTACTGGTGGATCGAGTTCGGCGGCGAACTGGACACCGTTCACGACAACGACCGCATCAGGGACGAACTGTGGTCGGTCGTCTACGGCATCTGGGACCACATCAAGAACTCCGGGAAGTTCGACGCCGACACGATGACGCTGGAGTGGGTGGGCGCGCTGCCGGGCAAGCGGGAGTACCGCCGCCTGCTCGGCGACTACGTGCTCACCCAGCACGACGTGCTCGGCCAGACGCCGTTCGAGGACCGGGTGGCGTTCGGCGGCTGGTCGATCGACCTGCACCCGCCGCAGGGCATGTACGCCACCGAGGCCGGGGCCAGGCAGCGCTACGCCGACGGCGTCTACCACGTCCCCTACCGCTCGCTGTACTCGGTCAACGTGCCCAACCTGCTGATGGCCGGGCGCAACATCTCCGCCTCGCACGTGGCCTTCGGCTCGACCAGGGTGATGGCCACCTGCGCCACGATCGGCCAGGCCGCGGGCACCGCCGCCGCGCTGTGCGCCGAGCACGGTGCCCGGCCGCGCGACCTGCCGGCCGCCGACCTGCAACGGACCCTGCTGCGCGAGGACGCCTCCATCGTCGGGCTGCGGCTCGACGACCCGGCCGACCTGGCGGGCGCGGCCACGGCGTCGGCGTCCGGCACGCTGGCCCGCCTGGTCGTGGACGAACCGGCGGACCTGTGGCCGCTCGACGCGGACGCGGGGTTGGTACTGCCCGCCGATCCGGCCCTGGACGGGGTACGGCTGCTGCTGGACGCCGGTGGCGACACCACCCTGACGGTGGAGCTGCACGACCCCGTGCTCGGGCAGAACTACGTACCGCGCGAACTCGTCACCACCCGCGCGATCCCGCTCCCTGCGGGCGACAAGCAGTGGGTGGACCTGGGCCTGGACTGGCGGCCGGACACGCCGCGCAACGCGTTCCTCGTCATCAAGGCCAACCCGCTGGTCCGGCTGCACGTCGCCGACCGGCCCGCGCCCGGAGTGCTGTGCTTCACCCGGGTGCCGCTGCGCCCGCAGGACGAGCGCCCCCAGCCGCTGCGCGAGTGGACGGACGCCGGGCTGCTGCGCCGGACGTTCTGCCTGGAGACGGGCGACACAGAGGCGTTCGCGCCGGGCAAGGCGCTGGACGGCTACCAGCGGCCGTACGCCGGGCCGCACATGTGGGTCTCGGCCACGGTGCCCGCCGCGCTGGAGCTGGCGTGGGCGGAGCCGGTGACGATCGGGCGGGTCGAGGTGATCGCCGACGACGACGTCAACGAGGATCTGATCAACCTGCACCACCACCGCACGCCGTTCGAGGTGCTGCCGACGCTGCTGCGCGACTACCGGGTGGAGGTACGGCGGGACGGTGCCTGGCACCCGGTCGCCGAGACGCGCGGCAACCGGCGGCGGCGCAACGTGCACGTTCTGTCCGCGCCGGTCACGGCGGACGCGCTGCGCGTGGTGGCCGAGGCCACGAACGGCGCGCCTTCGGCGCACGTGGTCGCGGTCCGCGCGTACGCTCCCCTGGACGGAAGGTGAGCGACATGCGGCGGGTACTGGTGACGGGCGCGGCCGGCCGCATCGGGCGGGCCGTGCTCGACCTGCTGGCCGACCGGGGCGTCCCGGCCACCGCGCTCGTCCTGGACGACCCCGGCGACCTGCCCGCCGACCTGGTCATCGTGGGTGACGCGACCGATCCGGCGACGGTACGCGCCGCGCTGGACGGGGCCGGCGCCGTCGTCCACCTGGCCGCCATCCCGACCCCCGAGTGGGAGCCCGCCGAGAAGGTGTTCGCGGTCAACACCCAGTCCACCTTCACCGTGCTGGAACAGGCGGGGCTGGCGGGGGTACGGCGGGCGTGCGTGGCCGGTTCCCAGGCGGCCTCGGGGCTGCCTTTCGCCGCCCGGGAACTGCACCCCGCCTACGCGCCCATCGACCACGACCTGCCCTCCCAGGCCGAGGACCCTTACGCGCTGTCGAAGCTGGCCGACGACCTGACGGCGCGGATGATGGCGCGCAGGCACGGGATGAGCGTGGTCTCGCTGCGCCTGCCGTACGTGGGCGGCATGGACGAGCGGCTGCGCGACTTCGCCACCGCGTGCGCGGCGGACCCGGGCCTGCACGCGCGGGGGCTGTGGGCGTACCTGGAGACCGGCGACGCCGCCCGCGCCTGCCTGCTCGCCCTCGACGTCCCAGGCCCCGGCGCGGTTCCCGTACTGGTCGCGGCCCCCACCACCCTGGTCCCCCACCCGACCGAGGACCTGATGCGCCGTTACCACCCGACCACCGAACTCCGCGCCCCACTCCCCGGCCGTACCGTGCCCATCGACCTCACCAGGGCCACCGAACTGCTGGGCTTCACCGCCCGCTTCGTCCTTTAGCCCGAAGCGCATGATCTCGATCAGTACCGGCGATCTTCAGCGAACGATGGACACGGCACTCCGTCGAGCGGGGAGACTGTCGGTATGGCCTCGCCTACCCAGGAGCATCAGCCCTTCGCTCACCTGAGCGCGCCCAACGCGGCCCTCTACCGCGCGATCCTGCGCGCCTTCGCGCGGGCGAAGGAACGCTTCATCGTGCATCTGCGCCCCGAGGACGTGGCCGCCGAACTGCGGCGGGAGGACGACGACGCGCTCGGCCAGGCGCTCGGCAAGTTGTGCGAATGGGGCAATCTGCGGGCAGACGCCGACACCGGCAGGGTCACCTCGGTGGAGGACTTCCACCGCAAGCGATACCTGTTCCAGCTCACCCAGGCCGGTCAGGCGGCCGAACAGGCGATCGCGTTCTATGAGGAGGCGATCGGGCGGCGCGGGACACTCCAGTCCGTGGCGTTGAGCGACATCGCCGAGCGGCTGCGGTCGCTGGCCGTGCTGGCCCAGGAGCCCGAGCCCGACCCGGCCCGGGTCCATCTGCTGCTGCTCTCCCTGGCCGAGCGGTTCTCCTCGCTGGCCGACAACGCGCAAGCGTTCATGTCCTCACTGCGCCGCGCGATCGACTTCTCCGACGGTGACGAGGCGGGTTTCATCGCCTACAAGGAGCGGCTGATCGAGTACATCGACCGCTTCATCGCCGACCTGGCCAACTCCGGCGCGCGGATCGCGGCCTTGCTGTCCGGGCTGGAATCGTCCGGGCACATGGAGCTGCTGCGGCTGGCCGCGCGCCGGGAGGCCGCCGACGCGGTGCCGGACGGGGAGGACACCGCCGCCGCGTACGTCAGGGCCGAGCAGGACGCGCTGGCCTCCTGGCTCAACCGCTGGCGTGGCCTCCAGGACTGGTTCGTCACCTCGGGCGCGGGCCGCCCGTCGCAGGCGCGGCTGCTGCGCCAGGCGGCGATCACGGCGATCAAGCAGCTCGTGGACGCGGTCGGGCTGCTCAACGAACGACGCTCCGGCCGCTCCGACCGGTCGGCGGACTTCCGCGCCCTGGCCCGGTGGTTCGCCGAGGCACCGGATGAGGAGGCGGCGCACCGGCTGTGGCGGGCGGCGTTCGGCCTGACACCCGCACGGCATCTGACGGTCACGCCCGCGACGCTGGACGAATGGCGCGAGACCGCGCCCGGGATCCCCTGGCGGGACGCCCCGCCGATCAGGATCTCACCCCAGCTTCGGCGGACGGGCTCCTACGAGCGCCGTGGCAGGCCGAACACCGTGACCGACCGCGCCCAGGCGCGCAGCCTGCTGCGAGAGCAGGCCGAGCGGGAGGCGGCCGAGACCGCCGCGGCCCGCGCCGCGCTCCACACCGGCGGCCCGATCATGCTGTCGGAGCTGGGCGTGCTCGATCCGCGGGCGTTCCGGCTGTTCCTCGGACTGCTGGGCGACGCTCTCGCCGCCCGGCGGCCCGGCGAGACGGAGGTGAAGACCGTGACCGGCGACGGCTCGATGGAGGTACGGCTGACGATGGTCCCCGGCGGCGGCGAGGTCGAGATCCACACCGAGAACGGTGTGTTCGCCGGCCCCGAGCACGAGATAGAGATCAGCGATCTCATGACGGCCCCATGACCCCGGAAGAGGAACTGGCCCAGCGCCGGGCCGCGCTGCGGGCGCTGCTGGCCAGGCCGCTGCTGACAGCCGAACGCGACGCCGAGGCGCTGGTCCTGGTCCGCCGCCATCTGACCGCGCTGCGCGAGTGGCTCACCCGCGAGACCGGCTGGCGGCTGACGGTGGACTCCGGTGCCGCGCGGCTGTTCAAGAGCGTTTCCGACACGCGTGATGCGACCCACCCCGCACGCGGCCGGGCGGGCGAGCCGTACGGCAGACGCCGGTACGTCCTGCTCTGCCTGGCGCTGGCGATGCTGGAACGGGCCGACGCCCAGACCACCCTCGGCCGCCTGGCCGAGGAGGTGCTGTCGGCCGCCGCCGAGCCGGAGCTCGACTTCACCTTCACCCTCGACAGCCGGGCCGAACGCGCCGACCTCGTGGCCGTGGTCCGCATGCTGCTCGACTGGGGGGTGCTGCGCCGGGTCGCGGGCGATGAGGAGGCGTACCTGAGCGCGACCGGCGACGTGCTCTACGACGTCCGCAGGCCGGTGCTCGCGGCGCTGCTCACCGGCGCCCGCGGCCCCTCCACGATCAGCGCCGAATCGTTAGAGGAACGCCTCACCGAGCTCACCGCCGAGCCCATCGCCGACACCGACGACCTGCGCAACCAGGCGCTTCGCCGCGGGCTGACGCGCAGGTTGCTGGAGGACCCGGTGATCTACTTCGCCGATCTGGACGAGGCCGAGCGCGCCTACCTGGCCTCCCAGCGGCACGCCCTCGTCCGGCGGGTGGAGGAGGCCACCGGGCTGGTGGCCGAGATTCGTGCGGAGGGCATCGCGATGGTGGACCCGGACGACGAGCTGACCGACGTACGCATGCCGGAGCAGCGCACCGACGGGCATGTGACGCTGCTGGTCGCCGAGCGGCTGGCCACCCGGGGCGAGGCGACCATCGAGGAGCTGAAGGAGTTCGTCCGCCGGGCCGCCCGCGAGCACACCGCCTTCTGGCGCAAGGGCGTGACCGACCCGGGTGCCGAAGACGGGCTGCTGGCCACGGCGCTGGCCAAACTCACGGCGCTGCGGCTGGTCCGCGTCGAGGCGGAGTCCGCCGTGGGGCTTCCCGCCATCGCCCGTTATGCCGTCAATGACCCCGTCATCAAAGGAACGTGATGCCGCCCTCCCCTACCTCAGAGCGCTGGAAGCCGTTGCGGGCCGGGCTCGTGGACCTGTTCTATTACGACGTGGAGGAGTTCCACTTCCACGATGGCCGCCTGCTGCTGCGTGGCAACAACGGCACCGGAAAGTCCAAGGTCCTGGCGCTGACGCTGCCGTTCCTGCTGGACGGGGACCTCGCCCCGCACCGGGTCGAGCCCGATGGTGACCGCCAGAAGCGGATGGACTGGAACCTGCTGCTCGGCGGCAGGCATCCGCACCCCGAGCGGCTGGGCTATACCTGGCTGGAGTTCGGCCGCCGCTCCCCGGACGGCGCGGAGGAGTTCCGCACGATCGGCTGCGGGCTGAAGGCCGTCAAGGATCGCGGGATCGTCCGGCACTGGTTCTTTCTCACCCCGCAGCGCGTCGGGACCGACCTGCACCTGCTCTCCCCGGGCCGGGTGGTGCTCACCAGGGAGAAGCTGCGCGAGTCCGTCGAAGGGCAGGGTCTGGTCTACGACAAGGCCGCCGACTACCGCAGGGCGGTGGACGATGCGCTGTTCGGGCTCGGCGAACACCGCTATGAGGCGCTGGTGAACCTGCTCATCCAGCTTCGCCAGCCGCAACTCTCCAAAAAGCCCGACGAGAGGCTGCTGTCCCGGGCGCTCACCGAAGCACTCCAGCCGCTCAGCCCCGCGCTGATCACCACGGTCGCGGAGGCGTTCCGCGGCCTGGACGAGGAACGCGACGCGCTGCGCGGCCTGGAGGAGGCGGGCCGGGCCGCGGCCGGCTTCCTCCTGCACTACCGCAGGTACGCCTCGATCGCCGCGAAACGCAAGGCCGCCGGGCCGCGCCAGGCGCAGAGCCGCTACGAGCACTTGGGCCGCGAACTCGGCGAGGCGGAGAACCGGCACGCCGCCGCCGAGGTCGAGCTGGCCAAGGCCCGCGCCGCGCTGGAGGAACTGGAGACCCGGCGCGGCCTCCTCGAAGCTCGCAGGGAGGCGTTGCGGAGCAGCCCGGAGATGCGCGACGCCGAAAACCTCAAGCGGATGAGCGACGAGGCCGACCGGCTGGCCGCCCACGCGAACCGCTCCGAACGGGAGCGGGCCCGCCTCGAAGGCGAGGCCCGGCAGCGCGGACAGCGCGCCGAGACGGCCAGGCGCACGGCCACCACCGCGGCCGGTGAACTGGCCGAGGCCAAGGACCAGGCCCGCGCCGCCGCCCGGTCGGCCCGCTGCGAGCGCGATCACCTCGCCCTCTTCGAGCGGGCCGGTACCGAACCCGCCGCGGCCCGCCGCGAGGCCGAGGCGCTGGCCGCGCGCCAGGAGCAGGCGGCGGGCGAGCTGGAGCGGCTGATCGAGAACATACGGCAGGCCGAGGCCCGGCTGAGGTCTGCGCGCGCCGAGGTCGATCGGCTGACCGGGGAACTGCACGCCGCCGCGGAGCGCATCGCCATCGCCGAGCGGGTGGTGGACGCGGCGAGTGCCGCCCTGGTCCAGGACTACACCCTCTACCTCGCCGGTCTCACCGAACTACGGCTCGACGATCCGGACGAGACGATCGCCGCCCTGGAGAACTGGGCGGTCTCCGCCGAGGGCCCCAACCCCGCCGAGACCGCCGTGGACGACGCGGCCCGGGCGGCCACCGACGCGCTGGGCCGGTCGGGCGCGGAACTGGACGCCCGGCTGCGCGACGCCCGGCGGGCCGCCGCCGCCCTATCAGAGGAGATCGCCCGGCTGGAGGCGGGCGGGCACGACCTCCCGCCGGTCCCGCACACCCGCGACCCGGCCGTACGCGCCGGACGCCCCGGGGCGCCGCTGTGGAAGGTGGTCGACTTCGCCGGCGACGTACCGGCCGCGCATCGGGCCGGACTGGAGGCGGCGCTGGAGGCGGCGGGCGTACTGGACGCGTGGGTGACGCCCGAGGGGAGCCTGCTCGCGGCCGACGACACGGTCATCGTGGCGGGCGGGCCGCCGCCGGGGCCGTCCTGCGCCGCCGTGCTGAACCCGGCCGTGGACCGCGCCGATCCGCAGGCGGCGGCGCTGTCCGACACCGCGGTGCGGGCCGTGCTGGAGGGCATCGGGCTCGGCGAAGGCGGTGGGACGTGGGTCGCCGTGGACGGGCGCTGGGCCAACGGCGTGCTCGCCGGCGCCTGGCACAAGGACGCGGCCCACCACATCGGCGACGGGGCCAGGGAGGCGGCCCGGCGTACCAGGCTGGCGGCGCTTCGCGAAGAGCTGGGCCGGGCCGAGCTGGCGATCGGCGACGTACGCGCCGAGCTGGACGCCCTCCAGGTTCGGCGGGCGACGCTCGCCGCCGAGCACCGTGCGCTGCCACCTGACGCCCCGCTGCGGGAGGCCCACATCAAGCGGGCCGCCGCCGACGAGCGGCGGCGCGAACTGGACGCCGGGCACACCGCCGCGACCCAGGTGCTCGCGGGTCGGCAGGAGGAGCTGCGATCCGCCGAAGAGCGGGCCGCCGAGTTCGCCGGTGACGTCGGCCTGCCCGTGGACCCGTCCGCGCTCGGCGAGGTCAAGGCCGCGATCTCCGGCTACCGGGTGGCGCTGGCGGGGCTGTGGCACACCGGCCAGGCGTGGCGGAGCGCCCAGGAGGCGGCCGTGGCGGCCGAGGACGATCTCGCGCGGTCCAGGGACCGGCTCCAGGACGCCGCCGAGCTGGCCGCGACCGCCCGTGGCGAGGCGGAGGGGGCCGCCGAGACGTACCGCGCGCTGGCCGAGACGGCGGGGGCGGCCGTGGACGAACTGTACCGGCGGCTCAACGAGGTGGAACGTGAGCTGCGCGAACGCACGACCGCCGAGCACGCGTCCCGCCGTCATGAACAGGACGCCCTGCAGGCGCGGGGCAAGGCCGAGGGCGAACGCGGCACCCTGCGGGGCCAGATCACCCAGGCCGCTGAGACGCGTGATGCGGCCGTGCTGGAGTTCCAGGCGTTCGCGGCGACCGGCCTGCTGCGCGTCGCGCTGCCCGAGCTGGAGATCCCCGACCCGGGCGGCGAATGGGCGGCCACGCCCGCCGTGCTCCTGGCCAGAACGGTCAACACCGAACTGGAGGCCGTGGACGACGGTGACGCGCCCTGGGACCGGATACAGAAGAAGGTCGCCGAGGAGCACAAGCTCCTGTCGGACGCCATGGCGAGGCACGGGCACAGCGTCGGGCTGACCCTGCGCGATGGGGTCATGGTGGTGGACGTACTGTTCCACGGCCGGACCAGGGACGTCCCCGAACTCGCCGCGGCGCTGGAGCAGGAGACGGCGCAGCGGGCCCGGCTGCTGTCGGCCAAGGAGCGCGAGATCCTGGAGAACCACCTGCTCAACGAGGTCGCCGGCACGCTGCACGAGCTGATCACCGCGGCCGAGGCCGAGGTGCGGGAGATGAACGCCGAGCTGGAGTCCCGCCCGACCTCCACCGGCATGCGGCTGCGGCTGCTGTGGCGGACGGCCAAGAACGCGCCCGAAGGGCTGGACCGGGTACGCGACAAGCTGCGGCAGACCGTGGACGCCTGGTCGGTCGCCGACCGCGGCGCGGTCGGGGCGTTCCTTCAGGAGCGGATCGCCCGCGAGCACGCCGACAATCCGGCGGCGGGCTGGATCGAGGCGCTGACCAGGGCTTTGGACTACCGCGCCTGGCATGAGTTCGCCATCCAGCGGCTCCAGGACGGGCAGTGGCGGGCCGCGACCGGCCCGGCCTCCGGCGGTGAACGGGTGCTGGCGGCGTCGGTGCCTCTGTTCGCCGCGGCCTCGGCGCACTACAAGTCGGCGGGCAACCCGCACGCGCCCCGGCTCGTCGCCCTGGACGAGGCTTTCGCGGGCGTGGACGACGACTCGCGGGCTAAGTGCCTGGGGCTGCTGGCCACGTTCGACATGGACGTGGTGATGACCAGTGAGCGCGAATGGGGCTGCTACCCGCAGGTGCCGGGCCTGGCCATCTGCCAGCTCTCCCGGCGCGACGGCATCGACGCCGTCCTCGTCACCCCATGGCGCTGGGACGGCCACGAACGCCGACGCGCCGAACCTCCCGCCATCACCCTCCCGGCGCCGCCCTCCCCCCGGCCCGCCGCGCAGCAGGACGACCTGTTCGGATGAGCACCCCAATGCCCGCCCCCAGCGACCTCCCGGAGGCCAGGACGCCACCCGGCCACCCCACCACACCCGTCACGGACCAACCCGATGACACCCTCCCCCACCAAAACCCCACCCCCATGAACAACCCCGACCAAAGCCTCCGGCGGCTCCCCGGCGGAGACAACACCGCCCAGCCCCCCGACCACGCCCACCACCGACCCCAACGGACCAACCCGATGACACCCTCCCCCACCAAGACCCCACACGCATGAACGGCCCGGACGAAAGACTGCGACGGCTCCTCGGCGGGGACGACACCGCCTGGCTACTCGGCCGGGCCCGCCGCCGGATGGAACAGGGCAGGCCCCTGACCGGCACGGTCACGCTCCCCGCCGCCACCCCGGCCCAGCGCCGCGCGATCGAGGCCCTGCTCGGCCGCCGGGCGGGCGCGGGGGCCTCGCTGTCGGTGTCGCTGGAGGACGTGGACCAGGTCCTGCGCGCGGGTGGCGTCGCCGAGGGCGGCCTGCCCGAGGCCGTCGTACGGCTGGGCGGCCCGGTCCGTGACCTGGCGGGCGAGACCGCCGCACTCACCGCGGCCTGGAACGACGCCTTCGCCCGGCTCGACGCGCTGGTCGCCGGGCGGCCCGAACTCACCGGCTGGCGGGCGTGGCTGGAGTCCACTGGGCTGGTCAGAAGGCTCGCGGGAACAGCGACGGAGGCCCGCCCGTTGCTCGGCGCGCTGGCTGCGATACTCGCCCGGCTGCCCTCCCCCGGGCTGCCGCTGGGCCGACTGGCCGCCGAGACCTGTGGCGACGCGCACGCCCTGGACGAGGGAAGGCCGCTCGCCACCCTGGCTCTGTCGGCGGCGCGGGCGCTCGGCGGCCAGCCGTACGCGGGCGAAGGCGGCGCCGACGCCCGCCGCGCGGCCTGGGCCGCCGTCGGGGTGCATCTCGACGACCTTTCCTCCCTCGTGCTGTGCCTCGGGCTGCCCGGCGACGAGCGCACGCCGACCGGACGCATGCTGCACGCCGCGCGGGCGGCGGGCGAGCCGTGCGTGCTCACCTTGCGCCAGCTCCGCCGCCACGAGACGCCGTTCGCGGCGGACCTGGTACGGGTCTGTGAGAATCCCGTGGTCGTCGCGGCGGCGGCCGACGAACTCGGCGCGTCCTGCCCGCCCCTGGTGTGCGGCGGCGGCCGTCCGTCGGCCGCCGCCTGGCGGCTGCTCGACCTCCTGGCGGCAGGGGGTGCGACGTTCGCCTACCACGGCGACTTCGACTGGGGCGGGGTCGCCATCGCCGCCGCGCTCCACGAACGGCTCGGCTTCCGCCCCTGGCGTTTCGACACCGCCGCCTACCAGGCGGTTTCGTCACCGGCCCGGCTGACCGGCCGCCCCTCCCCGACGCCATGGGATCCGGACCTGTCCGCGGCGATGGCCGCGCGCGGCGTCCGGGTGGAGGAGGAACTGGTCCTCGCCGAGTTGATCGCCGACCTGGCCGGCTGACCCTGGCCGGGCCCGCTGCCGGGGGATCGTCACGATGGCGGCCTGCGGGCCGACCGGGCCGACCGGAAGCTCGAACCACACCACCCGCCCGAACCCCCTCCTGGCCACCCCCCACCGCATGGCGGTCGCCGCCACGATGCGCAGTCCGCGCCCACCGGTCTCGGTGGGGTCATCACGCAGCCGCGGCCTGGACCACGAGCCCTGGTCGAACACCTCCACCCGGACGCTGCGGGCACCGAGCCACATCCGGATCTTGAAAGCTCCCCTCTTCCATCGGCCGGAAATGGTGTGCTTGATGGCATTCGCGGCGATTTCGGTGGTGAGGAGGCGGAGGTTGTAGATGAGATCGTCGTCTTCGGCGGATTCGGGATGTTCGATAGTGAGCCATCGAGCGGTATAAATACGGACATCGCTTATGATGTCGGTACGCCCGGGAAAGCGCATCTCGCCGACCAATCGCATTTTGTGCGCTGCCATCTTCACCACCTACGTGCTCGCTAGGTATCCGATAACCACCCCGAACACTGCCGGGGCCGGGCTACCTTGGTTGCGCGAACAACGCAGAGCGAATCCCAGAGTTCTGCTGGCACGCAGCCAGGAGAGCTGGAACGGGAGGCACCGATGCCAGCACCCAAAAAGCTCGACCCCACCGTCGGCCCGGCGGCCCGCTTCGGCGCGGCATTACGTAAGTATCGAGTCGAGGCGCAGCTTACCCAAGTCCAGCTCGCGGATATGACGGGGTACAGCAAAAGCCGCATCGGCAATGTGGAGAGGGGTGATGAGAATCCGACCCGGCAGTTGATCGAGCTGTGCGAAAAGGCCCTCGGCCTCGACGGCGAACTGCTCGCCCACTGGCCCGCGATCAGCTACAACGGAACGCCGGAGTGGTACCGGCAATGGCCACCGATCGAGCGGGTGGCGGATCAGATCATCAGCGTCGCACCCTTGATCGTGCCAGGACTGGTGCAGACCGAGGAGTATGCGCGCGCCATCTTCGCTGGAAACCCGCAGGCCACGCCACCAGAAGTGGAAGAAGCCGTCCGAGCCCGCCTCGAACGACAAACCATCTTCTCCCGGCCCGCGCCCCCTCAATACCTTGCTGTCATCGACGAATCCATCCTGTATCGTCCAATTGGGGATGGTTCCATAACCCTCCGCCAGCTGGAGCACCTGATCACCATGGCCGAGAACAGCTGGTTCACCCTCCAGCTCTTGCCGTACGAGGCCATGTGCACGGTACTGCTGGCAGGCCCGGTCGTCTTGGCGCAGGAGAACGGAGCACCGATCGCCGCGTACATCGAATCAGCTCTGTACGGGCGCGTCATCGACAATCCCATGCAGATCAAGCTGCTGGCGGCGCGGATCGAATACGTTCGCAGTGCGGCGCTCCCTGGGTATCTGTCAATGCAGCGCATCAAGGAGAGGGTGGCAGCGTGGACCTGAGCGACGAAATCACACGAGAGATCGCAGACCCGGCCGGATGGATCACCGCATCCAGCCACCTCGGCGGCGAGTGCCTGGAGGCAAAACACCTCTCCGACGGCCGCGTCGCCCTCCGCGACACCGAACAACCCAACACCCACCCCTGGATCATCCGCCGCGCCGCCTGGGACAAGTTCATCACCGGCGCCAAGAACGGCATCTTCGACTGACCCCGACATCCGAAGGAGGTAGGCGGCGTGGAACAGACCGAGAAAATCGCACAAGAGATCACCGAGCCGACCGGATGGATCACCGCATCCAGCCACCTCGGCGGTGACTGCCTGGAGGCAAAACACCTCTCCGACGGCCGCGTCGCCCTCCGCGACACCGAACAACCCAACACCCACCCCTGGATCATCCGCCGCACCGTCTGGAACAAGTTCATCACCGGCGCCAAGAACGGCATCTTCGACTGACCACACGGCCCCGGCCGGCATCCGGGGCCGTCACACACAGTTGCAATCTCCATATGAAGAGTTACCATCGGAACGGCGTACCTGCTGATTGAGGAAGCAATAACCCATTGCCTCAACGGCCTCTCAGCGGCAAGGAGACCCCGTGGCCTACGACAGCACCGAGCAGAAGTTCACCATCCTGTTCAACTGGTTCGACCAGGGCCACGACGGCCGGCTCACCCGCGGTGATTTCGACCAGATAGGCGAGGTGTTCGCCGCGGTCGCCCCCGAGGGCGACGAGGACAACAAGAACGCCCTCCGCAACGCCTTCACCCGCTGGTGGGACGCCCTCGTCGAAGCGGGTGCCCCGGACGCCCGCCAAGAGGTGGGCCTGCCGGAGTTCATCGCCGCCATGCGCTCCCACATCTCCATCCCCGCCAACTTCGGGCACATCGTGATGCCCATCATCGACGCCCTCATGCGCGCCCTCGACACCGACAACACCGGCGCCCTCACCGCCGACGAATACGTCCGCATGTACGAGGCCCTCGGCATCGACCCGTCCACCTCCGGCGCCGCCTTCGTCCGCCTCGACCGCAATGGCAGCGGCACCATCACCCACGACGAATTCCGCACCGCCATCGAGGAGTTCTACCTCAGCACCGACACCAACGCCCCCGGCAACTGGCTCCTCGGCCCACCCACGCCAAGC
Organism: Spongiactinospora rosea; assembly: GCF_003315795.1. Classification (GTDB taxonomy): domain Bacteria; phylum Actinomycetota; class Actinomycetes; order Streptosporangiales; family Streptosporangiaceae; genus Spongiactinospora; species Spongiactinospora rosea. The sequence continues at coordinate 150,894 of NZ_QMEY01000003.1, read as the reverse complement.
AGCCCCCAGGGCTGAACGTCCTCCAGGGGCACCTCACCTAGAAGCCCTCTGGGCATGGCCCAAAGCCGCCTCCACAGGGCGCTTGTGGAGCATGGCGCCTTTCCCTTGCCACATGCCCGAACATTGCCCGGTAGTCGGCTGTCTTGCTGATCGGCGGGGATAAGTTCGGAGACTGGTCGGGCTGGTACCGGCGAGCCATCCCCTGCCGAAGAAGGGACCAATGACGAACTTTCCCAAGTGGAGCGACGTCCGCGCCGACATCGTGGCGGCCTCCGGCGGCGAGGAGGCCGTGGCCGAGGCCCGGCGGCGCAATCAGACCTACATCGACGGCCGCCGGCTGGCCGAACGGCGCAGGAGCCTGGGGTTGTCGCAAACGGAGGTCGCCGACCTGATGGGAGTGACCAAGGGCCGGATCTCCCAGATCGAACACGGTGACGTCTCCACCGTGGAGGCCATCGCCCGCTATGTGCAGGCCCTCGGCGGGCGGCTCCAGGTCTCCGCGGTGTTCGGCGATGACCAGTACATTCTGGGCGGCACCGACACCGACGCCGCATGACTCGGACAACCGCCCTGCTCATATCCCAAGGTGCTCGATCTCGATCGGGTCGCCACAGGGCAGATAGAGGACATACCCGGCCTCCTCATCATCGAGATCGGCGACCGGGCAGACACCGATCCCCAAAGTCGGCTTGGGCACCCAGCCGAACTCACCCGGCGGGTCGTACTCCTCGATGGCCACCACCTTCACCTCGGTGGCAGGAATCCCCACCATGCACAGATCTCCGCCACCCAACCCCTCAGGATCCGGCTCGATCCGCCACGGAGTGCTCGACCACTCCCAGTGCTCACCATCCCGCCGAAACCCCATCGTCCCTTCCCAGGCGGGCGAGGCGGGATCGACCTGCCGCCATGGCCACTCCACGTACACCCGATCCGCATCGGCCGATCGAATCCGGGCATCGCAGGGGTCGCACCAGATCCTCAGTCGCTCACCGACCGAATAGCCTGCGGCCGATGTACGCGGGATTCTTCGCACCCTAACCCCCGTCACCTTCATGACACAGCTCCTGTGCGAGTGCGGAAACCTGTCCCATCTGCCGCTCGGTCAACTGCCGTACGTCCCAGAGCAGCCGAGCCGTCTCCACAATCTCCTCTGGCGGCCGGTAGGTCGCCACCGTGTCAGGCATGCCCATGAGGCAGGCGATAACGGACGCCGGAACACCGAGTATCGCGGCGAACCCGTTGATCGTGTCGATGTCGAGCGGCCGGACACAACGGGCCACCGCACCAATGGTCGAAGCCGACAGGACCATGCCACCGTAGGTGAGGTACCTGGCCTTCACCGCCAAGGTCCAATTCATGTTACGCAGTTCGAGCATACGCATGAGAAGAGAACCGTACCCAGGAGGATAGGACTCCCAGGACCGTTCCTTCCTGGGCGCAAGAGCATCCGTGTGCCTGGGCAAGGAACGAACATGCTCCCGAAGCCGCCCCCTGCCAGAGGCGGACAGCCGAAGCGCACGCTCAATCAGCCGAACGATATGGAGGCGCGCACTCTCATCGAAGAGCAGCGCGTGATCAGGGATAGGCGCGTCCGCAACGAGGAACAGATCATAGGTCTGCAACCCAAGCCGCCCCGCCAGCCGCTGCAGAAACGCGTCACCGGAAGCCCCCTCCGCAGGAACCGACTCACCCACCAAACGCGCGAGCCGAGCGAGAAGCACACCAGGCTCAGGGTACGCCGCAGGACCCATTGCCACCGCCATTTCCTGAGCCCTGAACAGTCGGATGCTCATAACACCTCAGCGACCCCACGGTCCAGAGCCGCCCACTTGCAGATGCCCCGCCAAAGCTTCCAGCGAGATATCACCTTGCAGCCATGCAGTGACGTAGTGCAGGTCATGGACCGAAAGGCCGAAGGCCGATCGAAGAACTCGGGCCAGACTGAGGGGCTTCGACTGCAGGCTCGGATGATTATCGATGAACAGCTCAATGATCTCGGCGATGTCGCATCCGGATCTCCGATATTCGACCGCCAGGCGGGCCAGCCGCTCAAGCTCCCCCTCATCCATAGATCCCCTCTCAGGCGCTCTGCACCAAGTCCGGCTCACACCGCAAGGCGGTTACACCAGAGCGTGATCTCAGACCAGCGGGTCTCGATCGACGTCTATAACGTTCGCGCCCGCGTCGTCCATCAGAGATTCGAAATCATCCAGCGTCCTGCGCTTGATGAACTCCGCCTCACTCCGATGGATCGGGAGAACCCACAAGAACCGCGCCCACCCAGCCTCGCGGGAGGCCCATTCGAGATCCGGCCCGTATGGATAGGGCAGGCTGACGAGCAGGTGATCCATGCGTGATTCACCCATCCAGGGGCGGCCGATGGCGATGACCGTCCCGACATCGAGTCGATGGGCCTCGAAGGAGTGAAGGTGGCCTACCATCGCCAGGGTCTCTGAATGTACCTCGTCAGCGAAGGGGCACATAATGAAGAACTCCATCCCTTCTCTGGAGGCACCGACAAGCGAGCACCCCACGGTAACGTAAACCCACGCTGCACCCACCCGCAGAGGACGCACGCGATAGGTGGCGAAGCGCGGCACCCGCTCCAAGATCGGCCCGCGCTCCCACGTGGCAGGCTCCACGATGTGCCCATCCCAGAAGCCTCGAATATGATGCTCAAGAGCGGCCAGCCGCCCACCTTCTTCGATCATTCCCGCCGCACTCCTGCCATTTCCACGCCCTGCGGCATGCTGGCACACCGCACATGTGGCGCCGCTCCGCCTCACATCGCCTCAGCTGGGGCGCGCCGATATGATGCCTGCCGCGCATATGGTACAGCCATTGATCCCGGCAAGAAGTACCGGAATATGGACCGCTTTACCCTTCCCCTTCAGATATCAGGCGAGCGGCGTCTTCAATGACTTCTCTCCACACCTCGATTCCTTCGGTCTTGAACGCCTCCACAAGAACCTCGCGGACCACTTCTCTGGGCCATCCCCGAAAGGGCACCCTGACGGCTTCGAAAGCTCTACCGTACCTTTCCAGGTAAGCTTGAACCTGCGGCATGACCGCTTCGTAGTCGTCAGCACGTGACATGAACCGCTCCCTTTCGAGCTTCATCCGTAGCACGAGCCGCGACACGGCCCCGGGCCGCCAGCCGAGTAATCGACGCGGTCGCCCACCCACTCAACAGTGCGAGCATGGTTTCACGAGGGACGGCCCTCTACTCCCTTCTTCGCGATCAGGAAGCTGAATCAGAGTTTTCAAGTCTTGCATCGAGCCGGGCTTCGCAGGCTTACCATTCCGACTGGCAATAGCGGCATGGTTCTGGATAAATCTGTGGACGCGCGTCGAAGGGGGCCGAACCGAGTCAATCTGTTCCCGCGGCTACGCCCCCGATTCCGACTGACCGTTGCCGATGCCAAGAACCCGGCGACGCTAGCAGGGGGCCGACAACGGCATGAGCACCACTGAGATAGAGAATCCAGGTTCCCATGAAGCAGGGTCACACCCCACATCTCTGCCTCGGCTCGAATGAGAACAGAAGATCTTGGGTGGTCCACTCCTCTTCTCCACGGTGCAGGAAATACCGACGACGAGCGTCCCTATGTGCCTCTGCGTGGTCGTCACCTCTGGCCCATGTCGGAACGTCACCCTCTGAAAGTCGCTCCGACTCGAAGTTGCCGTACCCGGAGACTTCCACCCCGGCGGCGATGAGCTCGCGTACACGCCGGGCGAAGACCGGCACATCTTCCCATCGCCCGACTTCCACATGGAACACGGCCAGCGGCCCAGGAGGTGGCGTCGCGGGGCGAGCCCACAGCCGACTGGACTCTCCCTCGGAGACCTCCGTCACCTCGGTGCCACCCGTATGACCTGAGCGGACGAGTTATTCGGCGGACGCAGCGTCATGATCGACAGCATACATCGATCACGACGCTGTTCCGGGCTGCGCCTTCCACGCACAGATATGATCAGAGCGGCCTACCTTACTTCCATCCCCTCGATATGAAAATCGCGGCGTAGTTCCTCCACTAGGCGCCTTTTTGCGGATCTCACCACACCGCGCGCCCACCAGTGCTGCGTACGCGGGAACGCGTCTGGGAGAAGAAGGGCGCGAAACCTTTCGTCCAGCGTCGCCACGACCGCACGGAGCTGGGCCAGCTCAGGGAACTTCTGCAGTCTCGCATCGGTCATGGCCTTCTCCAGATCAGCCCTTGCGGTCAGATCATTGAAGTAGTCTTCGGCTTCACCCGAATAGCCCTGCTCACATTGCTCAACGAACGCCGCCCAAAGGGCCAGAAGCGCATCAGGCTCGGTGTCACGCCACCGGCCCATCGCCTTGACGAGCCTCGAAAACTCTTCACGAAAAGAGCCGCCAGGTTGGATCATCGATCCAGCTCGCCTGTGAAGTATTCGAGAGGGTTGTCTGGCCTGAAGTAGGTCGTGATGACATTCCCACGCCGCATGCCCAACCTCCCCTAGGAATCCAGTCGAATAATGTCGCCGTTGCTTCGGATGGCTTCACGGGCACCCGCCGGGCACGTGGCAAGGCACATTAGGTTTCGTGCGTCCGCGACGTACCTTTCAAACCCATCATCCGTATCGTATCCTGGCATATCTGGCTGACGGGTGGGTTTACCTTGATCATCATGCCCAAGAACGTGCTTGTTGTACTCACCAGCGACGCCTGATGCAAAGTCACAGTTGTGAACCAAGACGGGGCTCTGGCCCGGCCAATACAGATTCTTCTCCGGGCGAGCGCAAGCCAAGTTCGCGGCAGAAGCAAAGCCCTCGCCATGAAACTCCAGGGCGAGGGCTCCAGCCTGCCTCGCTGGCCTATAACCAGTAGCGCCGTGTTGATGAGGTAATCAGTTGTGCCGGGTGCGGCCAGTCGCCACACTGGCCGTCAAGCGTCGAACCTCACTGCTTTTCCTCCTCCGAAATGCGACGGGCGACATCTTCGGTAACCCCATCCGGCACTATGATCCCTTCAGCGTCGAGAGCTTCCGCAATGGCTCTGCGCACGTCCTCGATCGGTCGCCCCTGGTGCGTCGCCCGGACGAGTTCAATAACCTTGAGGAGCTTTTCCACGCGCGCGCGGATTTCCGGCATGACCGCTTCATACCAATCGAGGCTCGGCATTTGACGTACTCCGTTTCGGGCGGATCATCAGCCGATCACCAGGTATGACGGTAGATCAACTTGAGAGAAGGCATCGCCGTAGCGTCGAATATATGCTCGACCCTTTTGCCGACTTGGTCTGTTACTTGAGTTCTGATGTGACCGGCGGCGGTCAGTTCAGTCCGCGCCCCTGAAGTCCTGCGTAAAGCCAGTCGTCTATAGCAGCGGGCCGCCCCCCAGTTCATCACCGCCATGCGATCCCACATCTCCATCCCCACCAATTCCAGCAAATCGTGATGCCCATCATCGACGCCCTGAGCATCGACCCGGCCACTCCGACGCGGCCTTCCAACACCTTGACCGTCCAGCCAGCGAAAGGTTCAGCCCCAACTCCGTCCCCCGGCCTCCGTGACCGCCGCGTTGTACCCCTGGCAGGGGAAGGTTTGTTTCGTCTGGACTTCACCGAGATCCGCTGAAGCCCCAGTCGGCATAAAGGTGCCGACTGGGGCCTCCTGTGCTGGTCACTGATAACCAGGAAGCCAATCCAATTGCTGCAGATCGGCCACGTTACCCTGCGCTAGCATGGCCATTGCGCGAACCATCTCTGCGCGTGAAATGTTCCTCATGTGACGAGGCGCGATGTCGCTGTCATCGAGCTTCTCAAGCACCAAGGCCCCGTCCTGGAAGGCTGAGATGCTCCAGGAGGATCCATCGTCCGTGACCGCCACATCCGGGTGCTCATCATCAATGGGCCCATCGAGCTCGGCGACGAGCGACAGAATAGCGGCTTCGGTGCCGTCTTCCATACCCCCGTCTCGATGGGTGAACGTGATCGAGATCGCCGACTCACCTCCTATTGTACGGGGCGCCGTTCGGAATAGCCCACTCTGCGTAGCCGCCGACACCACCAGGATGCAGTAGATGCTGCCGGAGCAGATAGATCAGTGCGGGGTTCCCGATCAACCCCGCTGATCCAGTGCAGCACGGATTCTTTCTGATTCAGCACGAGCAGCGGCCGCCTCGGCGGTAGCCCTCTGACGATCTTCCGGATAGCCAAGAACGCCGGCCAGTGCATCCAGTGCTTCCGCGATACTTTCTCGCCATGCGGCAAAGGATTCGGTGTCGCGCTCACCGCCGGGCTTTTCGGACCGCACTTTTCTCAAGCTTTCCAGCGCGGCGCGCAACTCTGGAGAAACGGGCACGAGATTCACCCACGTCCACCGGTCAGGCGCAAGGACCGTTGGCAGGCAGGGCATGGCGCGATCAGCTCGCCATGATTTTCCATTGGAAACGAGTTCTCTCTACCGCCACCTCCAGCGGGATGCCCGCATTCTCGACCTAGTGGCACAGCCAAGTTCCCCTCATCCGCCATGGTGCATTGAGTCTGCTAGGACCCTGGCCGTCTGCGAGGTCATTGCTCCGCTACGCGTATCTTCCGCATAGGTGAAGCGGTCATGTTCTCCATTCGCAGACGTAATCTTCGTGGCAACGTTGGGGCGTGAGTGGTGATTCGGCCCCTTTGATGGCAGTCGAGGCCTTGAGCCACTTGTGTTCGCTCTACACCCTAGCCGTCCGCGCGGCCTCGGACAGGCCCATGTACGAGGACATGGAAGTGGTCGCCTGCGCGAATTGGTCAAGGCCTGCGGTCGTTGGACGCGGAAACCAGTACCGGATCGATGGAGTGCGATGCAGCGTCGCGATCGATAGCATGCATCGAAAACGAGGGCGATCTCTTCGCGGGTGACTCGTCCGACCTCCTGCCCTCTCGGCCGGCGGAACACTCAGATGGACGCCCGAGGGGTCCGTCCATGCCCTGGAGCGCGGGTGGCTGTCTGGCGAAGCGGGAGTGAGCATCAGTGAAAGCCGCTCAGCAGCGAACCGTGCGCCTCATGTCCCATGCCGATAGTCCCCGTTCGCCACATCGAACAGCAGAGAACGCCAGAAGCCGGGGTCGTCGGCCAGGGAGGAAGCGTCGATCCGCTCAATCTCCGTCCTGAGGGCGGCCGCCAACACTTCCAGTTCTTCCGGACCCGTCTCTGGCGTGGCGTCCGATGTCCTCGCCGCGTAGACCGTCAGGCACTCCGAGAAGTGTCGCGGCGAAGCATTCACATGATATTCAGTGGATTCATATTCCTCTACATAGAGCACCGCGCCATCGTGGCAGTCCACGTAGTAGAAGCCCTCGCCCTCAGTCCCGTAGCCGAGCCGCAGAACATTCCTTCCGCCGACCACGTCCCCGCGCTCGGCCTCGGTAGCCGCGAAGATGCCGGACCGAGCCGGTAGCCCGACCTTGACGAGGAATGCGCGAGCCACATCGTCTTGCACGGGTTCCACACAATCGACCGAATAATGATGATTTTTCATGACACCTATTCGCGAGCCAATGAGTTGTTGTCAGTAACTGAAGATCACATCGTGTGATGGCGACATGGTCCATTCGTGCTCGCGGTAGAGGAGGACCAAGGCCGCCTGGATGATCTTTCCGATCCGCCAGAGGTCGAGACTGACCCGGCGCAGGGCCTTGAAGGTGACGGTGAGCAGGGCGTTGGCGCGTTCACCGACTCCGCGTAGGCCGCGCAGAAGCTTGTTGTAGGTGTGCTCATCGTCGCTCAGCTTGCGCCGGCCGGCCTTCTTCTTGATCGGGACGTGGATGACGTCGGCGGCGCCTTCGTAACCCAGGTCGGCCAGAGTCGGCAGGTCGGCGCGGACGACGGCCAGGGCGGTGACGATGCCGTGATGGCGGGCGCAGGTCATGTCGTGCTCGCGGCCGGGCCGTACGTCAGAGACCCACAAGGGCCGGCCGTCGGGAGCGGAGATGATCTGAATGTTGCCACCGTGGTGCTTGTGCTTTCCGGACCACCACAGGTCGGCGCCGTTGGGGCCGGGGGTGGCGACACGGTCGGTGGCGATGAGGATGCCGTCGAGGTTGATGTGCGTCAGGCCCGCCTGCTGGGCGGCGTTGAGGGCTTGGCGCAGGTCCGGGGCGTGCGCGGCGAGGACGTCGATGCCTTCGTGCAGGTAGCGGTAGGCGGTTGTGCCGCCGATTCGGTGATCGGCTGCCAGTTGGCGGATGCGGGTGCCGTCGCAGAACCAGCGCAGGATGAGAACGGCCTGGGTGAAGCAGCCGAGCGCGCGGCGGCCTCGCCGGGTGCCCCGGCGGCGGCGTTCGGCGTGCAGCAGGGCGGACAGGAACAGCACGGTCTGCCGGCGTACGTCGAGGGTCGCCGAGTATGTGACACTGGTGGGCACGTGAAGCCTCTGATTTATGAAGTTGATCTCTAGTCAAGACCACTTCTATCAGGGGCTTTACGCATGTCGATCATCGGGCTGCGACATGCTGGGGGCGGCCAGGTACTACACAGGGCGACGAGCAGTTACTGACAACAGCTCAATGTCTTGGGCAGCTCAGCGTACTCTTCGGGTGCTGCTCTGCCCGGTAAATCTCCTTGAGCGCCTCTTCAGCAGATCGCCGGCCTGTCCTCGGTGTCGCTTGAGAGACAAGGGGGTAACCGGCCAGCCAGGCTGTGCGGCTTGCCCATCGTGGATTTTACTAGATGAGCAGTCGTTCCATTCGAGCGCGTGAATCCCAAGGTAGTCCAGTATCCCCAGGCCGAAATCCAGACCCACCGCACGTCGCGGCGATGGCGAGATGTGGCGCACGGCAGGGGAACATCTGACGGTAAACTCATTTCGCCCTCTTGGAAGGTTGAGCCCCATTCCACCAAGGCTGCTTCGAGTAGCAACATGCCTTTCAAACGATGTGTAGGTCTCCCTAGGCTGTTTACAGGGAGACCTACACGGCGTTCGCATGATCCCAGCAGGGCGCCCCTAAATCAGTCTACATCGAGAAGATCGATAGCTTCGGGTAGCGCCAGAATTGCTCGCCTTCGCTCCGGATTCTCTTCCAGCTCGGCACACCCGAGAATCAAGGAGGTGACTTCACGCCGCCCCTCTCCCGATAGATCGCGGAAAAGAGCAGCAGCAGGTTCGAGAATGTCCGTGGCGATATCTGGGTCGATGTCGTCGTCGTCTGTCAAGTCGATCGAGACGACAACGCTCACGAATGCGCTCGCCAGGATCTTGTTGACGTCCATCAGGGTACAACCCTCATTTGAATATTGGTGATCAGAAAGTCACCGAGAACCTTCCTGGCCCGCGCGGCCTCGGCCGCTGTTGGAACCTCCTACCGACCTGTGTAACCGTTCTGCTCAAGCGCTAGAGATTGATTCCTAGCCTGCCGGTATGTCTTGTTGAAGGTTGTGACGCTCAGTTTTCGATCGATCATCACACCGTTGACCTGGTCAAGCCCATCGAATTTGATCTGAGACAGAGTCGTCCCGCTAGCCTTATAGTACTGTAGCGTCGGAGCCCCGCCGCCCCTGGAACCCCCTGCACCTGCATCATAAGCTCGCGCCGCCGAGCTCATATTTGCGTTCTCGTTGACCCAATGAATGTCGCCGTCGCAGTTGTGGACGAGGAGCGGGGCGGTGTCTGCAATGACGTGGTAGGTGTGGGTGTCGGCGATGGTGAAGTTGTGGACGCGTTGTTTGGCGGTCGACACCCTGATCGCGGCGAGCTGGACGTGTGTGCCGACGCTGGTGCGCAGCCGCATGTCATCGAGAAGCCATCCGCCCTCCTCCGCAGTTGGGACACCGGCGACTTCGCCAGGGCGCTAAAAGTGATCACTCGCTCGGCAGCCCCGAGCCCAGCCTCATCGTAATTGTGGATGAGGGCCGGGGCGACTGCGTATGGGACGTCCAGGCCTCATCGTCGGTCGTGCGAGAATTCGCCAGAGCACGTTACCTTTTTCTTCCCTGAAAGCATTCAAGTAGCTAGATCTTTGTTAGGAAGGACGTCGCCCCCGAACCGAATTTATACCAACTCTTCTGCCGATTTCGTCTGCAATGCGAGCGGTAATGGATCGACGACTGACGGCCTATCTTAGTCACACCAGCACTTTCGAAAGATTGGAATGGCTGGCTACCCTCTGGACCTCGTCCCCGAAGCATAGAACAACACAAGGCTTCTATATCCATACTCAAATTGGGGAAGCCCTTGTCAAATAGGCTTTGACATGGGCTTCTACTAGCCTTTGCAGTACCTTTTTGCAGCCTCAGATCAACATGGCTGCCCCGCGTAGGTTGTGACCTCTCCGATACATGGCGGGAAACAACCTAAAGGAGGCTGCCCCAGTCGATGTCCGGATCCTCTACGGCTCCCGTTATAGGTGGCCGGTCGAGACGTTGCCCATTCACGTGACCGGCAACCCAGCCAACACACTGAGGCCTGTCTCCCGAATACGCCCGACAGAATCCCTCTACTGCCTCCTGAACTTGGGAAGCCGGTATGGCGCTAGCGGGGTCATGAAAGAGCGGATATCCGGGATCCGACACAATGCGCGGGTCGAAATCGACCGGCTCGGGGTTGTCGGACACCCAGACGGAATCATATACACCTCCCGCTTTAGGGAACTGCTCGTCGACGAACCAGATCAGAGCCCCGTAGCCATAGCGCCGATTCAGCGCCACGTGAAGGTTACTCGCCACCGCCGGCTCTGCGTCAGTGATCCGCCGGTCAGCGAGATAGAACCATGCGTCATCTCCTGGAAAGTAGGAGCCCACCCCCTCTTCCTCCCCTCGCAGGCTCGCCATGGCTGCGGCGATAAGCCGTGACGTTTCGCCCGGACTCTCACCGTAGTGCCACTCACCTTGGAAAAGTACGCTCAGAAACATGGAATCCCACTACCTTTGATCACCCAGGCCCCGCCCTGCCATGGAGCGTGACGCTCTGTGTGATACCTGCCGTACCTTTGAACCAGACTGTCATGCTCGAACCTTGGGGAAGGATAGCCCCAACGGCCATTGAGCACGAGTGCCTTCCTCTGCATGGGCCGAATGGTTGATCACAACGTCCGCTGACGTCAGGCCGAGCTGCCGCATACGCCAAGCAAGCTTGGTCTCCACATGGGTGATCGATGGATGCGGCCCACTCCGCGGATTCGCTATGTCTCGCGAATCTATTGTCATCCGAAAATGAGGCGGAGCCGCTCCTGAACGGCGCTCCAACTCTGCTAGCTCCCGCATCGGTGACATTCACGACTTGTCCGACTGTAGGGTCATGCGCCCCGCGCGCCGGAAGCCCATCGGCGATACCCTCAATATCGCAGTTGTGGACGAGGACTGGGGTGGTGCCTGCCAGGACGTGGTAGGTGTGGGTGTCGGCGATGGTGAAGTTGTGGACGCGTTGCTAGGTGGTCGATGTCCCGATTTCGGTGATCTGGACGTAGGTGCCAGCGCTGGTGCGCAGCCACATTCCGGTTTTGAGCTGGTCGGCGTTAAGCCATGCGCGTTCGCCCTGCACCCAGATGGGGTGGCCGTCGGTGGCGACCAGTTCGCCGGTGGCGGTGCCCCTGTCCCCGTCGGTGTCGATGGTGAGAGTGATGAGGTTCTTTTCGCCCTCGCCGGCGATCTGGCGGACGACGGGCTTGGTTGCGGTCTGGCCGGTTTCGGGGTCGGTGACCATCACCCTTTCCCCAAGATCGACCTTTTCGATCGGCTTGGCGGTACCATTCGCCAGAAGTATCGGCGTGCCGACGGCGAAGCTGTTCGCGCAACTGCTGCGCTTCGCGCGGTCGCCACCGTTCGTGCCGCGGGATTTGGGGTCGGGGGCCTTGGGTTTGGTCTTGGCCTTGGCCTTGGCGGCCATGGCCTTGGCTTTCGCGGCGGCTTCGGCGACGAGTTTTTTGGCCAGGGCGTCGGCGGCGGCCTTGGCGGCGGCGCGTTTGGTGGCGGCCTCGCGGGCGGCTTTGGCGGCTGCCGTGGCGGCCTCGGGAGCCGTTGGGGCCATGGGATGCGAAATTCGCATGGCCGAGCCGGCGGTACGTGATGCGATCGGTTACTAGGCCACGTAGATGACCGACCCGCTCGCCGTCACGCCCGTGGTGGGCAGGAGGTGGCGCTGCCGTTCCCAGTGCGACTCTACGGAGTCCAGGTATCGGATGTGGGTGACCACTGTGGGCTTCGCCTCGTAGACGGCCGTGTGGTGTTCGACAACCCCTGCTGGAGCCGCTGAGCCCAACCTACGCCGTCTATCCCTTCTGGGACGACCTGGAGCCGCACGCACAGTATTCGGCTACACCCGCGTGACCGGTCCCCAGCCGTACATGGCGGGCAGAACGCTCGCCGACGGGGGCGGGTGTGCGGTTGCCCTCCCCGAGGGTCGCCTTTCAGCAACACATCTGGAAGGGCTTGACGTGGTTACGTGATGCTCCATTCACCTAGTTGAGCGTTGCGCGGTATGCCGAGCGGATTGGTCGAGGCCCGCTGCGCTCACGAGCTTGTCTGTCCGCGAGCAGCGAAGGTCGTATCTGCTCGGCTTCGTATTGACGAGCGTGTGCCTTCACACCTGTTGGAGCTGCGCACCGATCCGTTCACTTTCCTGCACCGAGCGCTCCTTGAGCGTGGAAACCAGTTCCGGATCGACGGGGTGCGATGCGAGAAGAGAAAGATCCTCGAGTTGCATTCGCGCCTCCGCGGCGGCGAACGCATACGTATCACCGCACGCGTCGTCCACGAATCCCGCACAGTCGTAGCAGCGGGCCGCGCACTCTAGGATGGATGCGCAATCGCCGCTGGAGACGTACTGAATCGCGTACCACAGCGCCACAACGGCGTCTTCTGAGAAGGCGAGGGCTCCCTCCGCCTCCTCATCCGCATGTATTTCCTCGAAGTCGTTCGCCTGCTCCCACCGGCCAGGGGAGGCCCAGCGTGTGAAAGGCGCGCTCCAGAGGTCGCTCAGCAGCGTCTCTAACGCTTCCAGGTCTTCGGAGCGCCCGTGAGTGGCAAGTGCCTGAGCAGCCGACACCCTCCTCTGGACACATGATGCCGCGAAGACGATCAGCGCCCCTGCGTCGAGATCGGCTAGTCGATCCGCCAAACCCGCGCGGCTGAAGGTCACCACCTGAACAACCTCATTCCAGTCCCGCGGCCTGGGAATGTTCCTCCGAACAGCGTCGCTCCTGAACTCCCCAGACCACTACCACAGCGGAAGCATACGTTTCGAGAAGCCCCTCCGGCTATGGGAGTCCATCCCCGAGCCTGTATGAAGGCCAGTGCGTTCAACTCGGCGTGAAAACGGAACCCCAGCGAGGGAGCGATATGGTCACCCGCTGCCTCTACCATATCCTTCTGCTGCCGACTCAGCCCTCGACCGCCGGCAGATACGAGTTCACCAGTTTTCCATCGTCGTCAACTGCTGATACGACAGCCGTCGTCCGCCTTCTCTGCGCGGAAGCTGTCCAAGAGCGAGGGCACCAACCGGGTCGTCAAGCTCGAAGCCCGCTGCGCCTACAGCTTCCGCAACCCGGCTAACCAACGCCTCCGGTCACGCTGCGCAACCACACGAGGGAGCCGAAACCGTGCCATTCCCGCTTAACTTCCGAGAGCCGTCAAACCTGGTCCTGCCAAATCTCAAGCTCACGCGGAACCTTATCGGCAAGAATGCCCATAATCGGCGCTCGACCTATCGACTCTAGCCATACATCAAAGAGCTTTTCATCCCCTGGAAACCACCACTCAGAGTAGCTGCCGACGGCCTTTAGATCGTCAACCAGCGGGAGCCTAAGCTCAAATTGCACTTGAATATAGGCGTCATGTTCCCCAGCAGGGCCGACAAGCTCGAGCTGGCGAGCCAAGCTCAGCACAAAGGTCGGCTCGGAGAACCAGCCTACCTTTCCATACTGAAGGAGATAACCGTCCACATCAGGTAGATTCGGCACATCGAACTCGATCTCTGAAAAGCGGCGCACCAGGGCGATCAGCCCGGAAGGATGAAAGTCGGCCAGGGGGGCCTCGCCGAGGAGCGCCGTGGCGAGGTCCAGAGCCGACTCAACCGGCCACTTGTGGGACATGGGCACCTTTCGCTATACCCTGAGCCAGGAAGGTCCCCGCCCGCCAAGCCCTCAAGCCTGGCAGGCGGGCGCTGTTCGACTTAGGGCCAGTATCCGCCCTGTAGCTGCTTCCTGACGTGACCTATTATGTCAAAAGCCTCTTGCTGGGTACGTGCCTCACCCATAAGATCGTTTACATAGTCGTAGTAGTCATTTGTGTGGATTCTTGAGTGTACCGAGGCACCTGTCGGATTGGGTGATCTGCTACTAAGGGGCAGCCACCCACCATTCTCCGCATCATTGACGCCAGTGCCGAACTTGCCCAGTACGGTCTTTATAGAGACCGCCTTCAGCAAGTTCCCAACCATGATGTGGTGCGGACTGTGAGGCGTGCTCGGCTCTGGCGAGCCAGCATTGAGCCTGCCCATAATTGCGGCAGCCTCGCCGCATATTACCCAGCGAGGCTGCCCTGCTTTCCACAGGGGCCCCCAGTAAGGGCCATCAGCGGCGTTTCACACGCATCGAGAGCGCGCCCGGCCTTTACATCTGGCGCATGCCCATACTGTGAAACGCAGCTTTATAGTCTTGACCCAGGCGGGCCTCTCCGAAGAGAGATCTCGCCGCTACGCAGTGACTCTGCCATCACAGGGCCGACCCTCTCGATACCCCATTCGACTTCATAACCGACTGCCCACGAGCGGACCCATCCGAATAGCCGGTTCACCATTACGATGAATTCATTCGACCATCTAGAGTCGCCGGATTCCGGGAGTGACGTAGCGGGCAGATAATAGAACCGGCCGGGATGGAGGAAGCCACTATCTATTTTCGGAATCCACCACTCGACGACTGGATTCGCATGGGCGGTCAGAATCCACTCGCCGCGTGCTGCGATGCAGATCGGCCGAAGGTCGCCGGCCTGCGAGCGAAGGCAGATCACTCTATGCGATCCGCCCTCTTTCACGTCCGCCACCTGAAATCCATTTGGATCGCCCGCCCGGTCCTGCAGTACGAGTGCAGCCAATTCGTCCTGCACGTATGCGTATACTGCCGGAAGGTCATCCGGATGAAGATATATCTTGCGCTGCCTACCTCGCATCAGATTACCTGGTTCCGTACGGGTGAAACACGATGGCGACCCCGTCCGAGAGCACACTCCAGATGTCCGACATGGCCTCCGTCTCACGCATTACTGGTATCCCGCCCCGTGTCTGCAGCCCAACCTGGTGGATGGAAACGAGTCTACCGTCATCATCATATGCGGCAACGTCGGCTGCGCGTATGGATTTGAACCCGCCGGGAGTGGGGAACGACGCCTCCTGCTCGGTTTAAAACCCTAATCCCGCAGATCTTGCTCTACCTGAGCAATGACCGCCTGATGGCGCGGTCCCCCATTACGCCCATGAGGATTCGGTGGAATGCGCGGGTTACCGCCATCCGCGCAGGTGCATTTCGTCGAGTGCGTCTTGCCGTTCGTGACTGCCGTCCCGCCACAGTTGTGGACGAGGACTGGAGTGGCCCCTGCCAACACGTAGTACGTATGAGTGTCGGCGATGGTGAAGTTGTGGACGCGTTGTTTGGCGGTCGACGCCCTGATCGTGGTGATCTGGACGTAGGTGCCGACGCTGGTGCGCAGCCACATGCCGGGCTTGAGCTGGTCGGCCTTGAGCCACTTGTGTTCGCTCTGCACCCAGGTGGGGTGACCATCGGTGGCGACCAGGTCGCTGGTGGCGGTGCCCTTCTCCCCGTCGATGTCGACCGTGATCGGACGAGGTTCCTGCCGACATCGCGTACTCTCCGCATGCAGTGCTCGAGCTTCGAAAGTGGGAGCATCGACGAGCGACTTGCGTACAGGAGCGCGAGGCAGCAGAACAGCTCGTTGCCATCGAGCGGTCACCTGAACTTGCACTCGCGGCGCCACAGCATGCGGTGATCGAGCCGGTGCCGCCGAACAGTACGGCACCTACTTCATAGAGCCGCCCCCAGCTCCAAGCCTTCCTGAGAGAATGACCGGGTGATCGAGCCCCAGAGCATTGAGCTGACCGACTTCCTGGTTACCTGGCACGGCGCCCCCAGCATAAGCGCGGCGCCTCTTCCGGCCTCCTGCGATTGGCTCCCAGAGCCGCTCAAAGATTGGCATATCCTATCCAAGCAATGGGATAGGGAGCTCACGCACACAACATGGATGGTCTGGCCAGAGGACATTCGCATCGGTGATGACGGCAAGGCCGTCTTTATGATGGATACAACGGCCGACTGGTGCTGGTGCATCGACCCAAATGACCCGGACGCCGTTTTCGATGCCGAGCAGTACGACCCCTTGAAGAGAAATCCGGAGCAGCTCACGGTATTTCTGATCCACAATACCGTAAGAGAAGCCCTCCACGGCACCTCGCCCAGAATGTGGGCCTTCGATATTTCCAGCGAAATATTGAGTGAAATCCTCTCCCCAATGGAAGAGATCGCGTTCGGTGCCTGGAACTGGCCGGAGCCAGGCTACCGGACCTTCACAGATGGCGCCATGCTCGCGGAGATCGCGAGGCCTGACTCCGGATCAGGCTGGTTTGTGGCCGTAGCCGCATCACAAGTTGAAACCCTATCCCGCCTGACAGAAATATCCGAAGCCCATTGGCGAACACATAAAAACGAGATGATGCTTCGACTGATCGGCAAGTCGGGCCCGCAGGACGCAGGCCCGACTGCTTCGTGATTATCAGTTTGCGTTACCGATATAGGGGTCGGACCGGAATACAGTGCCGTCCAGCCGCCTGAAACCCCGCAGCCTTGGCTTCCAGGAGGTGCCCGTACCTTGGCGGATATCCAGAGCGAGTTCTCCCGCACTCCTGGATCAGCTCATATATCAGCGTAGTATTACTCTGCGGACGGCAGCAAGGCGCTCTCGACCAGCAACTCTGTCCGTTTCTCTGAGCTGCGAGAGAGCCTGCGAGCCGGATTCGTCTAGAGCAGGCCATGGAGCAGAACGCACCTGTGAGTCGGCCTCCTGGGAAAAGAAGTCAGCCGTCGGCAGATTCTGGTCCAACTGTCCCATCGCGGTCAGACATGAGTGTGCGCATCGGAGTGCTTCCTCGGCGCCCGCACCCGCTCGGTAGAGAGCCGCGTAACGCAGCACAAGCACCGAGTAGAAGGAGAAGATCTCCGCGGTTTTGGTGGCCGGCTCCTCTGACGGCTCAAGCTCCTGAAAGCCCTCCAGAGATGCCGCATGTTTCCGAAACGCTCTCGCAGGAATCTGCGAATCCCAAAGATCCGTCATGAGCTGGACGACGAGATCGAGGTCGTCGTTCCGCGCAGGGTCGCCCTCGCGCAGGCCGGTGAAGATCTGCACCATCCTCTCTGCACAGCCGGCCACGAAGGTTGAAACCTGGGGCCGCGACTGTCCGCGAATGGCCAGTGCAACCTTTTCACTCACTACCACTCAAAACTCCTCTGCCGGGTTGTGGACACACCGCTCCCGGGATATATGGGGCCCATCATCTTACCGCCGGTCCCCCGGATGAGCGGCGCGCATACACGCCGACACACATTGCGCGATGAGCCTCCCGCAATGGGTGTCCAACCCATCTTGTTGATGAAGAGAAGGGCGTTCTGTTCTGCATGAGTGTCTAGGATGTTGTCTGCGACGACCTCGTGCCTACCGACGGCGGACATTTGAGCAGGCGTCAGACCCGATCCGTTGCCGGCTACGACGTCGACCGGGCCATATGGAGTATCCGCCCTGACTACAGATATTGTACTTACTCTGTCGCGAATGTACTGATCCGGCTCGGCCGCGTGGATTTCGGCGGCCCGATCGGAGAGATCGCAGTTGTGGACGAGGAGCGGGGTGGTGCCTGCGAGGGCGTAGTAGGTGTGGGTGTCGGCGATGGTGAAGTTGTGGACGCGTTGTTTGGCGGTCGAGGTCTTGATCGCGGTGATCTGGACGTACGTGCCGGCGCTGGTGCGGAGCCACATGCCGGGTTTGAGCTGGTCGGCCTTGAGCCACTTGTGTTCGCTCTGGACCCAGATGGGGTGGCCGTCGGTGGCGATCAGGTCGCTGGTGGCGGTGCCCTGCTCGCCGTCGGTGTCCACCGTGATGCGGACCAGGTTCTTCTTGCCCTCGCCCTCGATCAGGCGGACGACCGGTTTGGCCGATGTTTCGCCGGTTTCGGGGTCGGTGGCGAGGACCTGTTCGCCGAGGGTGACGTCTTCGATGGGCTTGGCCGTGCCGTTGGCGAGGAGGACGAGGGTGCCGGTGGCGAAGCTGTTGGGGCAGGTGTCGGCCTTGGTGCCGCGGGACTTGGGGTCGGGGGCCTTGGGTTTGGTCTTGGCCTTGGCCTTGGCGGCCATGGCCTTGGCTTTCGCGGCGGCTTCGGCGACGAGTTTCTTGGCGAGGGCGTCGGCGGCGGCCTTGGCGGCGGCGCGTTTGGTGGCGGCCTCGCGGGCGGCTTTGGCGGCGGCGGCCTTGGCGGCCTCGGCTGCCTTCTGGGCTCCTCGGAGGATGGCCCTCGCCCACTTGATCTGCTGGAAGTAGGTGATGACGGCCTTGCCGGCCTTCCAGATGGCCTCGATGATCTTCGGGGCCTTGAAGATCTTGCCCCAGGGCAGCGCGCCGACGATCATCGATACGCACGCGCCGAGGTCGCCCTTGAGGCAGCTCAGGACGTCGTTGACCCCCAGGATCTCCATCAGGATCTGGCCGCCCGCCTCAAGGACCACGTCCAGCAGGCTCTTGTTCTGGAGCTGCTGGGCCTTGGCCACGTCCTCCGGGCTGGGGCCGGGGTCGGCCTC
Source organism: Spongiactinospora rosea (assembly GCF_003315795.1). Classification (GTDB taxonomy): domain Bacteria; phylum Actinomycetota; class Actinomycetes; order Streptosporangiales; family Streptosporangiaceae; genus Spongiactinospora; species Spongiactinospora rosea. Next base: position 132,095 of record NZ_QMEY01000003.1, on the reverse strand, counting down.
CTGGCCGGGGGCGGTGTCGCCGTTGGTGGTGGGGCCGTTGTCGTCGCGCATGCCGGTGGGGTCGGTGAACACCAGCGGGTTGTTGGAGGCGTAGGTGTAGGACGAGGTGGCACTGTTGCCGGTGGGCATCGGGTCGACGCTGGTGAAGCGGCCGGTGCCCGGGTTGTAGTTGCGATCGCGTAAGTAGTAATTGCCGTTGCCGGTGGTGTCGTCCTGGTAGGCGCCGGTGTACTTGAGGGGGTTGTCCGGTGCCGCCTCCGCTGACTTGGTGGTTTCGGGGGCTCCGGGTTTGCCGGCTGTGGCCGGGGTGAGGGTGGTGCCGGTGCGGGGGTTGCCGAAGGGGTCGTAGTCGTAACCGGCCTCGACCTCGCCGGTCGGAGAGAGCATGTTGGCGACGCCGCCCAGCCAGTCGTGGGTGTAGGCGTGCGCGCCCCCGCCGGTCAGCAACGCCAGCGGCTCGTCATCCGGGCCGTAGGTGAAGCCACGGCTCTCCACGACCGCGCCGGAGGCGTTGGTGGTGGTGTCCAGCGCGATCTGCGGCAGGGTTCCGTTGACGTCCCAGGCCCAGCGCTGGGTACCGGCCGCCGCGACGCTGGTCTGGGTCCCCGCCCCCGTCGTGGTGGCCACGGTGGTGGCGGCGGACAGGCGCAGGCCGGTGGCGTCGTAGGTGAAGCTGGTGGTGTTGTTGCCGACCTTGGCGGTGGCCAGGGTGTTGTCCAGGTTGTAGGTGAACCTGTCCGAGCCCGCCATGATCTGGTTGCCGTTGACGTCGTAGGTGTAGTTCTTGGAGATCGTGCTGCCGGGCTTGGCGACGCTCTCGCGTAAGAGCTGGTCGGCGACGTCGTAGGTGTAGGTGGTGGTGTCGTTTCCGGCCGTCCCGGTGCGCTTCTGTGACAGGCGGTTGCCCATCAGGTCGTACGTGTAGTCGATCCGCCCGGCCATCTGCGAGCCGGTGGCGCATGAGGTGGCCGAGTAGCAGGCCGAGGTGACCCGGTCCACGCTGTCGTAGGCGTAGGACACGTTCTCGGTACGGTCGCCGCGCCGGGTGACGACCTTGGTGGGGTTGCCGACCTGGTCGAGGGTCAGGTCGAAGGCCGAGACCGGGTCGGCGTCGCCGTTGGCGGTGGCGATGGAGGTCAGGCGGCCGGACTCGTCGTAGGCGCGTTTTTCGGTCAGGCCGCCGGTGGGCAGCGTGGTGGAGGTACGGCGGCCCGACACGTCGTACCCGAACGTCCACTCGGACGTGCCTCCGGCGACCCCGCCCGCGACGCTCTGCGCGGTGAGCCGGCTGTCGGCGTCGTACTCGGCGGAGATCTTCGTGCCGTCCGGGTATGTACGCGAGGTGATGTTGCCGCGCTCGTCGCAGGCGTAGCGGAAGGTCTGGTCCGCCAGCCCGGCGGTCTTGCGAGTGACGGTCTTGATCTGGTCTTCATCGTCGTACCCGACCTCACGTACGCCGGTCGGGTCGCCGTAGGCGGTGACGCGGTCCTTGGCGTCATAACCGAAGGTGTGGACCGGGCCCTGCGAGCCGAGGGTGGTCTTGGTGCGGCGGCTCAGGATGTCATAGGTGCTGGTGACCGTACGCCTGGCGCGCTCCTCCGGCGGCAGCCACTCCGGGCCGTTGATGGTGATCGCGGTGAGCGGGTTGCTCTCGGCGTCGTAGGTGACCTCGACCCGCCGCGACAGCGGATCGGCCTTGGTGATCAGCCGCCCGGCGTCGTCGTACGTCATCCGGGTGTAGCGGCCCAGCGGGTCGCGGACCGATTCCAGCAGGCCGTCAATGCTGTAGGTGTAGACGGTGGACCGCGCCTCCGGGTCGTACGGGCTGTACGGCGTCTCCGGGGTGTGCACCGTGCGGAGCTGGTCGTCCTCGCTGAACGTCTGGTGCGTGGTGTGGTTCTTCGGGTCGGTGATCGCGACCACCCGGCCGGACGCGTCGTACGTCGCCGTCGTGATGTTGCCCAGCGGGTCGATGACCTTGGTCTGCTGACCGGCCCGGTCGTACTCGTACCGGGTGGTGTACTTGCCCGGGTCGGCGCCCTCGACGTTGCCGCGGGGCTCGGTCACCGCGACCAGCAGCCCGTCGTCGTCGTACTTCCAGGTGGTGACGCCCCCGACCGCGTTGGCCTCCTTGATCGGGTTGCCCGCCGGGTCGTACACGGTCTTGGTGGTCTTGCCGGCCGCGTCGGTGACCTCGGTCTGCCGCCCGGCGTCGTCGTACGCCATCCGGGTGGTGCGGCCGAGGTTGTCGGTGGTGTTGGTGACCTGGCCGTTGTTGTCCCGGCCGAACGTCGATTCCTTGTTCAGCTCGTCTATCTTGCTGGACGTGCGGTCCAGCGGGTCGGCCTTGATGTCCCGGTCGGTGAACCCGCCGCCGGGGTAGGGGTGGCGGGTCCGGATCGGGTTGTCGTTGGCGTCGTAGAAGTAGGTCGTGGTGAAGTCGGCCTTGTCCGCGCCCGGCTCGTTGCCGCGTGGCGAGGTGACCGTCTTCAGCAGGCCCTTGGCGTTGTAGGTGTAGGAGGTGACGATCGGCGCGCGGGTGCGCAGCAACACCTGGGATGTGGCGTCCCGGCCGGCGTCGGTGTAGGTGTGGACCGACGTCCGCCGCTCGTCATCGACCTTGGAAAGCAGGCCATTGGCGTAATAGGTGTAGTTCGTGGTCTGGCCCAGCGGGGTCTGGCTGCGCACCAGGCGGCCGGTCTCGTCGAAACCGCTGCGCCAGGCGTTGTTCTTGCCGGGCTGCTGTGTGCCGGTCAGCCGGTCCTGGGCGTCGTAGGCGTACCGGGTGGTGTACGCCGCGCGGTCACCGCCGGGCACCGTGCCGCGCGGGTCGATCGACGCGACGCGCCGTCCGGTGAGGTCGTACGCGACCTCCGCGCGCCGCCCCTCCGGGGAGACGGAGGCGTTGATCAGGCCCGCGTTCGGGCCGCCCTGCGGCAGGTACTCGAAGCGGGTGACCTTGCCGCGCTGGTCGGTGGTGGAGGTCCGCAGGCCGCGCGAGTCGTACTCGTGCGTGATGTCGTGGCCCTCGGGGTCCACGCTGCGGACCAGCTCGTTGTACTCGTTGTAGGTGTCCTTCCACACCTTGCCGTTGGCGTCGGTGTGCTGAGTCGGGTTGTTGCGCTCGTCGAACGTGGTCTTCTCGGAGTAGCCCAGCGGCCGGGGCGCGTTGGTCTGGATCCGGTTGCCGTTGGCGTCGAAGATCGCTTCGTGCTGATGCTGCTTGCCGTTGACCACCAGGTCCCGGTTCAGGTCCCTGTCATAGCGGTGGTTGTCGGAGTCGCCGGTGCCGCGCTGGGAGTAGACCAGCGTGTTGCCCCGGTACCCGTCCCAGACCACCACGCCGTCGGCGTCGGTGGTCTTGGCCTCGTGCTTGGCCGCGTCCCACGTGAAGGTGGTGGCCTTGCCCAGGCCGTCGCGCTGCTCGGTGATCCGGCCGTCCTCGCTGTAGGCGTTGGTGACGATGGCGACCCGGTGCGGGTCGATCACCTGATGCAGCAGCCCGTTGGCATGGTAGGTGTACTTCCAGGTGAAGCCGCGGGCGTCCAGCACCGAGGTGAGCAGGTTGCCGGTGTAGAAGTAGTTGACGTTGCGGCCGTCGGGCAGCCGGATCTCCCGGATCAGCCCGCCCTCGACGCGCACCTCCACCTTCCGCCCGGAGGCGTCAGTGATGATCACGCCCAGGCCCGCATAGGCCAGCGTCACCCCGACGTCGCGGGCGTTGCGCACCGAGGTCAGCCGGCCTGCGGCGTCGAAGCCGTACCGGACCTGGCGCGGCGTGGTGAGCGTCCACCCGTCGCCGGTCTTGCGCAGGTTGGACCGCACGCCGGCGGGGCGCTTGTACTTCCCGTCGGCCAGCGGCGTGTACCGGGCCTGCGCGCCGTCCTCGGCCCGTACGACGGCCACGCCGCCCTCGCCCTCGGTGACCCGCATGTCGTAGGACCAGGCCCAGCCCAGTCCGTACAGGCTCGCCCCCCGGTTCATCGAGCTGTACGTCCGGGAGGTGGCGAACTGCGGCCCGAACGACGCCATCGCGAAGTCGGTCTCGGTGCGCACGTACGCGCCGGTGCCGGTGTTCACCCCGAGCCCCCGGGACGCCTGCCCGGCCGAGGTGAGCGCCAGAGCGTTGCCGCAGCCGCAGCCCATGGCCTGCTCGTTGGGGACCGGCGGCGGGTCGATCGTCTGGCGGGGGGACGGAGATGTCGGACGGCGGCGAGACGACCTCCCGGCCGTCGTCGTAGACCGCCGCGACCGTGACGAAGTACTCCTTACCGGTCGTCAGCGTCCACCCGTCGGCGGATCCGAACGACCGGCAGAACTCCCCGGCCCCGCCGCAGGACAGCGTGGTGGCGGTCAGGTCCTCGCGGGTGACCAGCGTGGACGCCTGCTCGGTCTGCGAGCCGGACTCGTACAGCCGCATCCGCGCGCCCGTCCAGGCCGGATCGAGCCGGCCGGAGCCGAAGTACAGCACCAGCGAGGTGTCACCCAGCACGAACCCGGGGCGCAGCGACAGACCGGTGAAGCCGTCCTCCACTCTGGCGGCGGGCGGGCCGGTCGTCGCGGGGCGGCCCTTGAGCCGCGCGGACGCGGCGGCGGCGGCCTTGGCGGTGGCGGCGTCCGCGCGCTCGGCCAGGGCGGCGAACTTCCGTTCGCCCAGCTCGACGGGCTCGCCGCCGGCCTTGGCCCCCGAGGGCACGACCGGGGGACGCTTGGCGGGGTCAACGGCGGTGTCCGGCCGGACCTCCGCCGGCATCGGACGGGCCGCTGGAGCGCCGCCCTGCCGTACCTGGGGCACGGGCGGCGCGGCCCGCGCGAGGGCGGCGTCCGCGGGCGCGAAGAACGGCGTCAGCAGCGTCAACACACATAAGGGAATCGAAATTCGGGCACGTTTGATACGACGTCCGGCGACCAATGGTCAAACCTCCAGGGAGGGTGGAATGGTGATTGACGTCCAGTCGCGTACAAACGTGTAGGGAATCAGCCGTCGCCCTATGTGGCAACCCGTAATCTGCCAAGCGACCCTCCGTCACCCCTTATGCGCGCATGGGAAGGTGCGGAGAAATAATGGCGTCGCGTGCGGCTCTAACGTATGCTCGGCAGGCGGTCCCGGTCAGCGGTGCCGCCGGCCAGGGAACACAGGGGGTTCATACGAAATAGCCGTCGCCGGATCAATTCGGCAGGATGGTCCGCAAGGTACCGGGGACGGTGGGGCGCGGGGCCCATTCACGGGGATAACCGAGGGAGACCTCTTCGAAACGCACGCCGTCGTGCCAGGTGGTGCGCGGAATGTGCAGGTGGCCATAAACGACGGTGGCCGCCTGGAAACGCAGGTGCCAATCGGCGGTGCCGGTCGTGCCGCACCACAGCGCGAACTCCGGATAACGCAGAATGCGCGTCGGCTCGCGTACCAGCGGATAGTGGTTGACCAGCACGGTCGGCAGGCCGTCCGGGCGCTCTTCCAGCCGCCGTTCGGTCTCCTTCAGCCGGGCGGCGCACCACGCCGCGCGCGACGGATACGGGTCGGGGTGCAGCAGCATCTCGTCGCTGCACACCACGCCGGCCTCGTAGGCCCTTTCCAGGGCCGCCTCCGTGGTGTCGGCGCCTTCGGGGCGGAAGGTGTAGTCGTACAGCACGAACAGCGGCGCGATCACGGCCGGGCCGCCCGCGCCGTCCCAGATCGGGTAGGGGTCCTCCGGCGTCACCACGTCGAGCGAGCGGCAGATCTCCACCAGGTGCTCGTAGCGCGCCACGCCGCGCAGCGGCGAGCGGTCGGCAGGGTGTGTCCACAGCTCGTGGTTGCCCGGGGCCCACACGACCTTGGCGAAGCGGTCGCGGAGCAGGGTGAGCGCCCAGGTGAAGTCGTCGAGCAGCTCGGCGACGTCACCGGCGAGGAGCAGCCAGTCGTCCGGCGAGGCGGGGCGGATGCCCTCGACGACGGCCTTGTTGCGCTCGTAGCCCACGTGCAGGTCGCTGATGGCGACTAAAGACCCGTTCGGCAATGGCCGTCCTCACCAACGTCGAGACCCCCGGCACGTCCAGGCCCCATCTTACGACCCCGGCGATCAGTAAGGGGGCCCGGCGGCCACCGGAGAGGCCGCCGGGCAGGTCGCTACCGCGCCTTCGGGGGCAGGGTGCGCAGGTAGGAGGGCGGTTTGCGGACCTTGGTGGCCTGCTCGAAGGCGTACCCGAGGGAGATCAGCGCGGACTCGGAGAGCCGTCCCGCGAAGAACGTCACGCCGAGCGGCAGGACGTCCCTGGCGTATCCGCCGGGCACGGTGATCGCCGGGTAGCCGGACACCGCCGACGGCAGCGAGGTGGCCACGAAGCCGGTGAAGTCGTCGCCGCGCTTCAGGTCGGTGACCCAGGCGGCGTTGTTGGTGGGGGCGAGCACGGCGTCGAGCCGGTGTTCGCTCACCACGGAGTCGATCGCCTGCCGGGCCAGGGTGGTCGCCTTGTCGCGGAACGCGCGGTACTCGGGGTCGTTCAGGTCGCCGGTGGTCGCCTGCGCCTGCTCGAACAGTTCCTGCCCGAAGTACCGCAGCTCGGTGTCGGCGTGCCGCTTGTTGAACTCGATCAGCTCGCCCAGGTCGCGGGGGTGCCTGCCGGGCGTCGCGGCCAGGTAGGCGTTCAGGTCGTGCTTGAACTCGGTCAGCAGGGCCGGGAACTCCGCCTCGGCCACCTGGTCCAGGTGCGGCGGCTCGATGTCGTCGATCACGGTGGCGCCGCGGGCCCGCAGGGCGGCGACGGCGGCGTCCAGGGTGGCCAGTACCTCGGGCTCGTCCCCGGCGGCCGAACGCCAGACGCCGATGCGCTTGCCCGCCAGCGCGTCGCGGTCCAGGGCGGCGAGGTGGTCGCGGCCGCCGTTCTGGATGACCGAGAGCACGGCGGCGGCGTCGGTCACGTTCCTGGTGATCGGCCCCGCGGTGTCCTGCTGCGCGGAGATCGGTACCACACCCGCGCCGCTGACCAGGCCGACCGTGGGCTTGATGCCGACCACGCCGTTGATGCCCGCGGGGCAGACGACCGAGCCATCGGTCTCGGTGCCGATGGTGACCGCGGCCAGGCTCGCGGCGACGGCCACCGCCGAGCCGCTGCTGGAGCCGCACGGATTGCGGTCCAGGACGTGCGGGTTGGCGGTCTGGCCGCCGACGGCGCTCCACCCGCTGGAGGACGGGCTCGCGCGGAAGTTGGCCCACTCCGACAGGTTGGCCTTGCCGAGGATCACCGCGCCGGCCGCGCGCAGCTTCTGGACCAGCACGGCGTCCCGGGCCGGGCGGGAACCGGCCAGCGCCAGCGAACCGGCGGTGGTACGGAGCCGGCCGGCGGTGTCGATGTTGTCCTTCAGCAGGACCGGGATGCCGAGCAGGGCTCCGCGCGCACCGCCGCGCCGGGCCCGGTCGCTCCGCTCGGCCTCCTTCAGCGCGTCGGGGTTGGTCTGCACGACGGCGTTCAGCAGGGGGTCCACCGCGCGGATGCGGTCCAGGTAGAACCGGGTGAGCGCGACGGAGTCGAAGCGGCCCTTGTCCATGGCCCGCCCCATGTCCAGGACGGTGGCGCGGTCGAGGTCCAGACCGCGCAGGCGGGTGTCGGTGGGGCGGGGGCCCGGGGTCTGGGCCTGCGCCGGCGCGGCCACCGATAACCCGGTGGCCAGCGCGAGCACCGCGAGTAACCGCACGTGGTTCGTGAGATTCATGATGTCGAGCGTAGTTCGGCGTCGTTCAGGCCGGCACGGCGCAGTCGTCGTACCGGGGCGATCAGGAGCAGCGCGGACACCACGCCGATCGCCACGACCGCCGAACCCGTCATGAAGTCGCGGGGCTCGATCAGCGTGGTGACCGGCCCGGCGAGGGCCTGCCCGACCGCCATGCCGGCCACCGAGCCCGCCACCTCGTAGGCCGTGACGCGGTTGAGCACGTCCGGCGCGACCTGCGTCTGCACGCTGGTGGACCACATCACCGACCAGAACGCCCAGGCGCACCCGCCGCCGACGTGTGCCAGCATCAGCACCGGCAGCGGCGCGCCGAGCGCCACCATCAGCGGCATGGGCGCGTACCCGGCCAGGGCCATCGCGCCCGCCGCGAGCGGCCTGACCGGGCGGAACCTGAGCGCGAGCGTCCCGCCGAGCACCGTACCGAGGCCCAGCGCCGCCATCACCCACCCGTAGTCCGCGCCGATGATCTGCGACGACAGCGGCACGTACGGCCCGACGACGAGCACGCCCCAGAAGACCCAGACCAGGATCACCGACCACATCCAGGTGCGTGCGCGAAACTCCTCCCAGCCGCGCCGCAGGTCCGACAGCACCCTGCTGCTCGTCGCGCGGGGCATTGCGGGCAGCCGGACCAGCGCCAGGCACACGCCGCTGACCAGGAACGTCGCCGCGTCCAGGGTGTAGACGAAGCCCGGTCCGGTGACCGCCATGAGCACCCCGGCCAGCGCGGGCCCGGCGAGCTGGGTCACCGCGTCGGCGAACTTGAGCGTCGCGTTGGCCCGCTGCGGGTCCTTGGCGACCTGGGGAACCATGCCGTTCACGCCGGGCTGGAACATGGCCGCGGCGGCGCCCGCGAGGAAGGACATGGCCAGCAGCAGGGGCAGCGGCGGGTCGCCGGTGAAGAAGGCGACGGCCACGACGCCCTGGGTGATGACGCGGACGACGTCCGCGCCGATCATCATGGTGCGGGCCCCGATGCGGTCGGCGAAAACCCCGCCGAACAGAATGAACAGGACGAACGGGGTGGTCAGGGCGGCCAGGACATAGCCGACTCCGGCTATGCCGTAGAGGTGCCCGACGGCGAGGGCGGAGGCGACCGGCATGAGGGCGTCACCGAGAAGCGAGATCGCCCGTGCGCCGAAGTAGAAGGTGAAGTTCCTGGTCCACAGCGATGTCACGCGCTCAATCTTGGACATCTCCGTCGATGGTGACAGGTGTCCCAGATGACATCATCAGGTACATTCGCGCCATGACCCACCGCGTAGTGGCACTCGTCGGGCCGAACCAGGAGCTGTACCCGGTCACCTCCGCCGCCGCGGTCTTCGGCTACCACGGCCCGGACATCCCGCAGCACTACGACTTCCGGCTCTGCACGGAGCACCCCGGCACCCTCACCACCACGCTGGGCGTTCCCATGCAGGTGGAACACGGGCTCGCGGCCCTCGCCGACGCCGACACCGCGATCATCGCGAGCTGGTCGGTCAAGCCGACGCCGGCCGTACTGGACGCCGTGCGCGATGTCCACGCCCGGGGCGGGCGCATCGTCGCGGTGTGCGCGGGCATCTTCGTGCCCGCCACCCTGGGGCTGCTCGACGGCCGCCGCGCCTCCGTGCACTGGGAGCTGTCGGCCGAGGTCGCCGCCGGCTTCCCGGGCATCCACCTGGACGACACGGTCATCTACATCGACCACGGCGACGTCGCCACCGCGGGCGCCTCCGCCGCGACCATCGACCTGTGCCTGCACCAGGTGCTGCGGGAGTTCGGGGCCGCGCACGCCATGCGGATCGGCCGCCAGCTCGCCGCCGGGCCGCACCGGGAGGGCTGCCAGCGGCAGTACCCGCCGCTGCCCACCACCGGCCCCATGCCCGCCTCGCTGGCCCCGCTGCTGGAATGGCTGCTCGCCAACCTCTCCGCGCCCATCACCGTGGAGGACATGGCCGCCAGGAGCGGCATGTCCGTGCGTACGCTGACCCGGCAGTTCGCCGAACAGCTCGGCGTCCCGCCGGCCCGCTGGCTGCTCGAACGCCGCCTGGCCGCCACCCGCGCCCTGCTGGAGGAGTCCGACCTGCCGGTGGAGACCATCGCCCGGCGGGTCGGACTGTCCTCCGCGGTCAACCTCCGCCGTCGTTTCCGCACCGCGCTGCACACCACGCCCGCGTCCTACCGGCGCTCGTTCCGCTGAGCCGTACGGCGGGGCGGGTCAGGCGAGCCTCGGTACGAGCCGCAGGGCGTTGCCGGCGTAGACCTGCCGCAGGACCTCGGCGGGCAGGTGCAGGCCGGAGATCGTCCAGCGGCCCATCTGCGGCGGGTCGTCCAGCGAGTGGGCGAACGCCTCGTCGTCGGTCTCCATGAACCGGAAGTGGACGCGGTAGACCGCGCGGTGGGGCGGGATCTCGTCGGTGCCGAACAGCACGCGGTCCGGATGGCGCAGCATCAGCGCGCGGGCCGTGCGCGGCTGGCGGCCCAGCTCGGCGATCCGGGCGGCGATGTCGATGTGGAAGTTGGGGTAGGCGTCCAGCAGGCGGCCGGCGAAGGCCAGGTTCTCGGGCCAGCAGCCCGCGTGGACGCCGATCACGGTGGTCGCCGGGTGCTTGGCGATCATCGCCTCCATCGCGTCCATCAGCCGCTGGAAGGGCGGGAACTCGGGGCCGGAGAAGTTCCAGTCGGGGCGGGCGGTGAGCTGTTCGAGCCGTTCGTTGCGCTCGTCGGCGGGCTCGAAGAACGCCACCGGGTCGGCGGTGTGCAGCGCGATGGGCACGCCGCACTCCCCCACCGCGGCCCACAGCGGGTCCAGCCGCGGGTCGTCCAGCATCAGCAGCTCGCCGCGGTCGTCGCGCACCCGCAGGCCGACGTCCTTCCAGACCTTCAACCCGGCCGCGCCCTCGGCCACCGAACGCCGAAGCTGGGCGGCCAGCCTCTCGCCGAAGCCGGGCTCGGCGGCCAGCGACCAGTCCACGTGGCAGAACGTGGCGAACCTGCCGGGGTGGGCGGCGTCGTAGCGCTCGATGTTCTCGGCCAGTTCCCGGCCCCAGCGGCCGTCGAGGTTGACCATGCCGCGCAGGTTCAGTTCGTCCATCATGCCGATCAGGGCGGGGACGTCCTTGACCATCCAGCCGCCGTCCTCGGTGAGCCAGCGGCCGAGGTGGATGTGGGCGTCCACGGCGGGCAGGGCGGCCCGCTCGACCTCATGGGCGGGGACCTTGAGCTGCGATATCGGGCGATAGGCGGAAAGCGGCGGATCGTACGGCATGCTCATCCCTTGATCCCGAAGGCAATATTCCATCATACAGAATGGCATTCCGAATTGCTGTGTCAAGAGGGCGGAGCGTCTTCCGCACCGTGCCGAGGGGGCGGCGAGCACGGTGGTACGGTGGCGTGCGGTACCCGCCGGGCGACGCCTTTGACAGCGGATCAGGCCCTTCCCAGCCCGGCGCGGCGTACGGTCGCACGCCCTGGACGGCGGCGGCATCCCACTGAGCGGTGGCATCCACCCGCACGACGTATGGGGACAACTGATGAAGCGCTACGTTCTGACCGGCACGCCCGGATCGGGGAAGACCGCGATCCTGCGCCGGCTGGAGTGCGACGGCCACACCGTCATCGAGGAGGCGGCGACGGACGTCATCGCCCTGCGGCAGGCCCAGGGCGAGCCTGAGCCGTGGACGAACCCGTCCTTCACGGAGGCGATCACCGCCCTGCAGCGCCGGAGGCAGGAGCGCGCCGCGGCCCTCCCCGGCGACGTGCAGTTCTACGACCGTTCCCCCGTCTGCACGTACGCCCTGGCCGTCTATCTCGATCATCCGGTCCCCGATGCTCTGTCCCGCGAACTGGAACGGATCCAGGCCCAGCGGATCTATGAGGAGCAGGTCTTCTTCATCCAGAACCTCGGGTCCGTCACCCCGACCGCCGCGCGGCGGATCACTTTCGAGGAATCGCTGCGTTTCGAGCGGATCCATCGGGAGGCGTACGCGTCCTTCGGCTACGAATGCGTGCCCATCACCCCGGGCGCACTGCCCGACCGGACCGCAGCGATCAGGAAGCACCTCGAAACGAATTAGACCCGCGACGACGTAGTGGCCGGAAATCCTCACCCGGCAGTGGTAGGGATATCACTTTTCGGTGCACAGACCCGTCTTTGACGTAAGGTCGACGGCATGGGCACTGGGGAGGGAAACGCTTTCGCCGCCCGGGTAGGAACCGCTCTGGTCAGGGAGGTCGAGAGCGGGCGGAGGCGGGATATCGGCCTTTCGGACCTCATTGATGAGTGCGCCTCTTCCGAGGCGGACGAAGCGGAGGCCGACGCAAAGGCGCAGGAGGCCGGAGCGGCCGTTCTCAGGGCTGTGGAACTATGCGGGGACCCGGCGTCGCTCGACCCTCTCGATGAGACCGAGAGAGGGCGGGATCTGGTTCTTTTCGCGTTTCTGCTGGCCTATCTGCTGGAGAACGAGGCCCACGGGCTCGCGCCGCGCCCCTTGGAGGGGTACGCCGAGCTGGTCGTGCGCAGCTCGGAGCCACACCTCGCGGCGATGGTGTGGCTCATGGTCTCGCAGGTTCTCGGCCGCCTCGGCACACGGGAGATCAGCGACGCCGCCGAGGCTCGGGTCCGGTCCTGGCTGGGGGAACGAGGGCCGGAGTTCCGGGATGCCTTCCTCCGCGAGACCCGGGGCGTGGCCTCGGCGGTCGGTGGAGCGCTCCACGACGAGGCCGAGAACCGGACGGGACGCTATTCCGATCTCCGCTCCCTCATCGAGGAGGCTCCCGAGCAGGACATCACCGACACGCCCGTCCCGGAGCAGGAGCTTCACCTGCGCGGGCTCGGCCACACGGCCCTGCGCGCGGCCTCCCTCTGCGAGCGGGCCACCGAGGTCGACGCGCTCTCCCCGGAGGAACGCGACAATGGACTCACGGCGTTCATCTCCCTCCTCCACTTCGTGGTCGAGAACAAGATCTGGCACCTCGCGCCGCAGCCCCTGACGTCCTATCCGATCCTCTGCGCGCTGTTCGAGGATCCGGTCGCGCGAGCGCACGCCGTGGGCTGCGCGGCGTCCATCACCAGGGAGAGCGGCCGCATCCAGGACTCGCTCGACCTCCTGCTGACCCTCGAACCCGACCTTCCGAAGATCCTTCCCGAGCAGGTCGTGACGTACCGCCTGCACGGCGCGAACACCCTGCGCGACCTGCGCCGTCTCGACGAGGCGGCCGACTGGTACGCCCAGGCCGAGCGGGAGGCGGAAAGGCTCGATCCGGAGACGAGGGCCACCGTCCTCGCCGACGTCGCGCACCAGAGCCACCGCATGTCCCACCACTCCGGCCGCCCCGAAGGGCACCCCGGCCAGGGTTCGGAGTACGACCCGAACCCCTTCCTCCCAGGATCGATCTTCAACGATCCCGACCGGTGGAGACGTCAGCCCTGGCAGTTGCTGACGCTCGCCCAGAACGCCAGGCACGGCAACGATCCGATCACCGCGTACGAAGCGCTGGCCCACCTGGTCGACGTGGCCGCCCCGGCCGACCACGACCTGCTCGCCACGGCGCACCACGAGGTCGCCGAGCTGGCCCACACGATCGGGGCGTCGGCCCGGGTGATCCGCTGGCACGGCTTCCTCTGCCTGTGCGCCACCGTGCTCAGCGGCAACCACCGCGAACTGGGCGGCAGACTGTCGCGCCAGGCCACCCGGCTGGCCTCGCTGGACGATCACCTGTCGGCCTTCACGCTGGCCGGCTGGGCGAGGGGCGCCGACCACGTCCCGCTCTACACGGCCGGGATCCAGGCCGACATCGGGTACGTACTGCTGCGCAACGGCACCCTTGAGGCCGCCAGGGACAGATTCGCGACATCCCTGGCGTCCGTTCCCGGTGACGGGCTCGTCCAGGCGCAGAAGGTCATGGTCGAGACGCTGCTCGGCCTGCCCCTCTCCGAGGGCGACGGGCCGCGCCGGCGCCTGTCGCCCACCGGGGAGACGGGGGCGGCGCGCTGGCACGCGGCGGCCGAACTCCTCTCGGTTCCGGCCGAAGGGCTCGGGACCTGGGTCGATCTTCTCCTGTACTCCAAAGGGCCGGTCACGCGGTGGTCGCCCGACCTCCAGGCCCTGTTGGAGTCGTTTCAGCGGCTGCCCGGAGGAGACGACGGGCCGAACATCTTCGGCAACACGCCCATCGACAACGTCAAGAGCCAGGTGTTCAAGATTCTCCACACCGAAGGGCTGCTGGCGCTGCTCGACCGGTATTGGAGCGTCCCGCGATGGGCCGGTGCGGCCTGGGCGCTGGCGGGCGGCGGTTCTTCCGAGGCACGACGCGACGTGGGGCTCGACCTCATGGTGACCGCGCCGGCGAAGGAACGGGCCTCGGCTCTGGTCGCCGAGGCGGGTCCGCAGGTCACCGAGGCCGAACGCCTGGGGATAGCCGCGCACGTCGACCGGTTGCTGGCACTCACCTTCCTGCCCGGTCCGGCGGCCGAGGCGTTCGGGGACGACCATGCCGCCGCCGCTGAACGCCGTTGGGCGGCGGAGTTCGTCGCGGCCCATGGGGGCGGGCTCGCGTTCCGGATCCGGAACGTCGACGACCCCGACGGGGCGGGGGCGCGAGTCGACGAACGCCAAAGCCGATACTGGAACGCGTTCGGCAGGCTGCCGGTGCGGCTCCAGGAGGCCATCGTCAAGATCGGGGAGCTGCGGCAGACGGCGGCCGAGGCAGGTCCGGTGCGCGATTTCCGCTCGATCGAGACCGCCTCGCTGGAACGTCTCGCGCCCGAGGACGCCCGGGCCGTCCGGGAGGTGTTCGCGTTGCGGGCCAGGGCCGAGGACGTACTGCCCGCGCACACCGACCGGCTGCGCGAGGAGATCGGCGGCTGGTTCGCCCGCCCCGGACCGGCCGCGCTCGACCTGGTCCAGGGCACGACGGCGGCGCACGTGATCGTCTGCCGGTCCGAGTCCGCACGGGACGTCACGGTGGCGGACATCGCGATCCGACGGGCCGAGGCGCAGGGCGCGGCCGGCGCGCTCCGGGTGGTTCCGGCGGTTCCGGAGGCGGCGGAACGCCTGGCCACGGCCCTCCGGGAGACGGTGGGCGCGGCGGAGGAGGTGTCGCTGCGGCTGCGCGAGCCGTGGGAGCAGGTGCCGGTCGAGAACCTTCCCGACGCCACCGGACGTTCGCTGGCGCAGGACCATGTGGTGGTACGGCGGCACGGCCGGCGTCCCCGCTTCGGGTTGGCGACGCTGCCCTTTTCCGGCCGGGTCGAGGTGCTCGGCGACCCGATGGGCCCGGAGGGCCCGCTCAGCCTCCCCGGAGCCCTGGCGGAGGCCCGGGCCGTCGCGGCCCTGTTCGGCACGGTCCCGGTGGTCCAGGAGCAGGTCACCTGGGAACGTCTGCGCTACAGCGCCCGCACCGCCGACCTCCTGTGGCTGTCGACCCACTGCAAACCCGTCCCCGAGCTCGGCGAAGCGGCCGCCCTGCGCCTCCACGACCGCTGGGTGCTGCCCTCAGAACTGGCCGCCCTGGACGTCAACCCGGGCCTGGTCGTGATGCTGACGATCTGCGCGGGCGGCCGGGCCGTTCCCCTGGGCCGGGTCAGCGAGCCCCCGACCGCCACCGCCTTCCTCCGCGCCGGAGCCGACCTCGTGATCTCCCCGCTCCGTCCGATCCACGACAGGACCTGGTCCCCCCTGATCGTGGACGCCCTGACCCGTACCCTGAACACCGACCCCACCCCCTCCACCCTGGTCCGGGCCCTGAACGCCGCCACCCCCGCCACCGAACCCTCCGCCCCCTGGATCATGCACGCCTGACGGTCTTTCACCTCTCCCCTCGGAGCTCCCTTGCGCCTGGAAATCGAGAACAGCGGCCTGACCCCCGAGGACCTGGCGTCCTTGGGCGACTTCACCCACTCCCAGCGTCCGACCGGAGAGCGGGGCCCCACGATCGACCTCCTGGTCGGCATCTCCGCCAACCTGGCCAGCGGCGCCATCTCCGCCGCCGCCACCACCCTCTGGCTCGCCTGGCGCCACCGCCGCCGGCAATCCCTCCGCGACGCGGAGTCCGCCACGGTCCACGTGGAACTCGAAACCCCCACCACCACCCAGGCCATGATCATCCACTTCCACACCGACGGCACCGAAGCCGCCCATACCCTGGCCGCCACCACACCCCCCGACACCCACACCATCCGCATCACCTTCCCGGCCCCCTGACCACACTGTGGGGACTGTGCAAAGATCGCTCCCGGTGAGCCGTGCGAAGACGCTGAGCTTTCGTGCCCGTCAGGTGCCCGATCCGTGGCTCGGAAGGGCGGTTGCCGGGTTCAGCGGTCGTCGTCGGCGAAGCCTGTGCGGTAGGCGAAGACCACGGCTTGGACGCGGTCGCGTAGGTCCAGTTTGGTGAGGATGCGGGAGACGTAGGTCCGGACGGTCTCGAAGCTGATCACCAGTTCGGCGGCTATCTCGGCGTTGGAGAGGCCACGGGCGATCAGCCGCAGTACCTCGCGTTCGCGGGGAGCCAGGACGGCCAGCGGATCCTCGCCGGGGGTGGGGTCGGCCGGGCGGAGGCGGTCGGCGAAGCGACCTATCAGGGTACGGGTCACGCTTGGGGACAGCAGGGACTCTCCGCGGGCGACGGTGCGGATGCCGTTCACCAGCTCCAGCAGAGGGGCGTCCTTCAGAAGGAAGCCGCTGGCTCCGGCACGCAGCGCTTCGTAGACGTACTTGTCCACGTTGAACGTGGTCACCACCAGCACCTTCGGCGGCGCCACGACGCCGGGGCCGGCGATGCGCCTCGTCACCTCGATGCCGTCCATCAGCGGCATGTGGATGTCCATGACCACCACGTCGGGCTTCAGGCCGGTGACCGCCTCGACCGCGGCCGGGCCGTCGGCGGCCACGCCGACCACCTCCATGTCCGGCTGCGCGTCGAACGCCGTCATGTAGCCGGTACGGACGATCTCCTGGTCCTCGCAGATCACGACACGGATGGTCATTCGGCACCGCCTACGGGGATCGACGCGGAGACTCGGAACCCGCCGTCCGGCCGCTCGCCCGCGGCCAGCTCGCCGCCCAGCGCGCCTATCCGGTCGCGCAGTCCGGCCAGGCCTCGGCCGCCGGAGAGGCCGCTTCTCGCGCCGACGGGGACCGCGGCGGCGGCGTTCGTCACCTCGACCTCGACGCGGTCGTCCCGGTAGCCGATGCGAACGGTGGTGGGGCGGCCCTCGGCGTACTTGACGGCGTTCGTCAGGCCCTCCTGGACCACCCGGTACACGGCCAGCCCCACGCCGGCCGGGAGCGAGGGCCGGTCGCCGTCCTCCAGCAGTTCGATCGGCTGGCCGCCGCTTCGGGTCTGTTCGACCAGGTCTCGCACGCTGCCCACGACGGGCGTGGCCGACTCTCCGGTCGCCTCCAGCACGTCCAGCAGATACCGCAGTTCGGCCAGGGCCCGGCGGCCGGAGCCGCCGATCGTGGACAGTGCCGTGACCACGCGCTCCGGCGACGTGGCCACGAACTGCGTGGCGTCGGCCTGCACGACGATGGCGGTGACGTGGTGGGTCACCACGTCGTGCAGTTCTCGCGCGATGCGCGCCCGCTCCGCGGCGGCCGCGGCCTCGGTGGCGAGCCGCCGTCGCTCGGCCTCCTGGAGCCGCTGCCCGCGTACGAAGGCGCCGCACAGCCAGCACGCGGCGAAAAGCATGTAGAACACCAGGAACTCGCTCTGCAGAACCGATGAGCCGAGCAGGATCATGGCCACGCACAGCACGACGTACGCGGCCGATGCCACGACGGCGATGACGCGCCGGAACCGCTCCTGGTGCGCGCCCACCGAGTACAGCGCGATGTACACCGTCACGGTGCCGAACTGCATCGGGTAGCCGAGCGTCTCGTAGATCACGAAAGCCGTGCCGTTGATCGCCAGACACGCGGCGGGCCATCGGGTACGCACGGCCAGAGGCAGCGTCTGGGCCAGGATCAGGACGATCTGAAACGCGTCGGCCGGGCGTCCTGAAAGTTCGCCGAACTGGACGCTCATGATCGACAGCGCCGACACGAACGCCAGGCCGGTGGTCACGACGGCCAGCCACCGGTCCCACACCGTGGCGTCGTGGACGCGCCCCACCTCCCACAACCCCCGCAAGCGATCGCTGGCCCAGGTCCCCGACATGGCTGAGAGCCTAGCGATCCCTGATGCCCGATGTTGCCGCGCTTGTCCCTCACATGAGCTACACGGAATGTCCGCAACGCAGTGATTCGGGACAGGGCCCTCCACTTCTACCTTTCTCATCAGCGGTCGACGACCACGGTCAACCGCGAAGCCGGATCGCGGCACATCGTCTATTCGGAGGACAGCACCATGGGAAGCACCATCCGCGCACGCGTCGTCGTCGCCGTCGCCCTGACCGCGGTCGCGGCGGCGGGGGCGGTGATCGGCGGGCAGCCGGCCGACGCCAGGGCCGTGGCGAGCGCCGGTCACGTCCAGACTTCGATCAAGTGGGACAAGTGCCCGGAACTCGCGCCGGGCGCCCAACGGGACCCCAGGCAAGCCTGCGGCACGGTCAAGGTGCCTCTGGACTACCGCCGCCCCAACGGAGAGACCATCACCGTCGCGGTCTCCAGGATCGCCACCGCCAAGCACGGCAGGAAGCGCGGCGTCCTGCTGTTCAACCCGGGGGGGCCGGGCCTGCAGGGCCTGGACATGCCCGGCCAGATGGCACGCACGCTCCCGAAGGGGGTGCTGGACTCCTACGACCTGATCGGGTTCGACGCGCGCGGCGTCGGCCACAGCACCCCGATGAGCTGCGGTCTGTCCGGTAACGGCCTTCTCGCCATCTTCCCCTACCCCGGCAGCGGCGGCTCGATCAAGGGCAACGTCTCCAACGCGCGCGCCGTCGCCCGGCAGTGCGCCAAGATCGGTGACAGGCTCCGCTTCTTCAACAGCGCGAACACGGCGCGCGACATGGATCGCATCCGCCAGGCGCTCGGGGCACCGAAGATCTCCTACTGGGGCCAGTCCTTCGGCACCTACCTCGGCGCGGTCTACGCCTCGCTGTTCCCCCGCAACACCGACCGGATGGTGCTGGAAGGCAACGTCGACCCGGCCAAGGTGTGGGCGAAGATGCTGAACACCTGGAACCAGGGCATGAAGGACCGGTTCCCGGACGCCGCCCGCGTGGCCGCGGCGAACCATGCCGAACTCGGGCTGGGCGACACCGCCGGCGAGGTCACCGACGCCTTCGTCGCGCTGACCGCCCGCCTCGACCGGAAGCCGGCCACGGTGCCGGGCACACCGGTGGCCGTCAGCGGTGCGCTGCTGCGCAGCGTCACGTACCAGATGTTGCAGCGCAACGAGATGCTCGCCCCGCTCACCCGGCTCTGGAAGGCGGCGGCCGACCTGTCCGCCGGCAAGACCCCGGCGAAGGCGGACGTCGCCGTGGTCCGGCAGGTTCTCGCCGACACCCCGCCTGCGAAGGGCGTGCCGGCGGACAACCAGGTCACCATGGTCCTGGCCATGCTCTGCGGGGACACCACCTGGTCGCGAAAGGTGGCCCCCTACGCCGACGCCACTGCGGCCGCCCGCGCGAAGTACCCGCTGAGCGCGGGCATGCCCAACAACATCCGGGCGTGCGCGTTCTGGTCGCGGAAGCCGATCGAGCCGGTGGTCAAGATCACCTCGCACGGTCCGCGTAACATCCTGATCCTGCAGAACCGCCGTGACAACGCCACTCCGTGGGCCGGGGGCCAGGGAATGCGCAGGGCCCTGGGTGAGCGCGCCCGTTTCCTCGGTGTCGAGCACGGCGGCCACTTCGTCTACGGCACCGGCTCGGCCTGCGCCGACAAGGCCACCGTCGCGTTCCTGAGCAACGGAACCCTGCCGGCCGAGAACGCCTCCTGCAAGGGCCCCCGGCTCTGACGGATGCGGCCGCTTCACCGGGCGGGGGTCTCGGGTCAGGGGGCGGTGGCGGATCGGGCGAGGGTGGCGAGGTTCATGCGCAGGATGTCGAGGGCCAGGTCGGTGTTGACGTGGTCGAGGGTGTCGCCCGCGGTGTGGATGTGGGTGTTGGCTCCGTCGGAGCCCTCGATGGTGAGCACGGCCGGGATCGAGGCGTCGATGAACGGGACGTGGTCGCTGTTGAACGGGTTGAGCGAGGTCTGCACCGTCAGGCCCGTGTAGTCGGCCGCCGCCGTGGCGAGGGAGTCGATGAGGCCCTGGGACAGGGCCGCGCCCTCCAGCAGGACGGTGGGACGGGCGGTGTTGAGGGTGGCGATCATGTCCATGTTGACGACCGCCTCGATCCGGGCCGTCTCGGCGGGGCCGAGGCTCGCGACGTACTGTGTGCTGCCGTGCAGCCCCTGCTCCTCGCCGCCGAAGAGGATGAGGCGGATGTCGTCGTGGGTCTGGTGCCCGGCCAGTACGCGGGCGATCTCCAGGAGCCCGGCCGCACCGCTCGCGTTGTCGTCGGCCCTCGGTGCGGGGGCGCTGGGGCCGCCGGCGAGGTTGATCGAGTCGAGGTGGGCGGTGAGCAGCACCACCTTGCGTGCGGCGGGCGCGCCGCTCCCCTGGCGGTCGGCGATGATGTTGTGGCAGCGGCCCGGCCCGACCGTGATCGGGGCAAGCCGCGCGGTGTAGCCGAGCTTTTCCAGCCGGTCCCTGGCCAGGGCGGCGGCCGCGCCGAAGCCCGTGCTGAGCGAGTGGCGGGTGCCGAAGGCGACCAGTTCGCCGAGCGCCGCGAGGTAGCGTTCGCCGGACACCTGGCCGGTCAGCGCCTGGATCTCCGGGACGGGGGCGCGGGCGGCGCGGGGCAGGGTGCGGAAGACGACGCCCTCGGCGGGCAGCGGCTCGACGCGGTAGCAGACCTCCGCTCGTGGCGCGATCCGCGCGAGCAGGACGTCGGAGGCGGCGATGACCAGGTAGCGGCCCTTGTCCACCAGCACGGGGACGTCGGGGTGCTCGTGCTGGAAGACCCGCCCGACCTGCGTCACCAGGCGCAGCTCGGCGGGACGCGCCGGGGCCGGGCGCTCCTCGGACCGCAGGCCGCTCGCACGCGCCCGCTCGGCGGCCGAGGCCCAGAGGCCGTCATCGTCGGTCCAGTAGACCAGCGTGTCGTCCAGCCGTGTCCAGGGGAGGCCGGGCGGCGCGACGCGCCCCGCGCCGCCGTCCGGTTCGCCGGTCAGGCGCACGGTGCCGAGTCGCATCGGAAGGCCCCTCCCACTGCCGCGGTACATCTCCGCTCAATTGTGAGCGGGGGACCCCGCCGGGGTCCCGCGATCGGCCGCACCTGTTGGAGTCCCTGATTTTCAGCGCGCACCCGCCCCCACGGCCTCCGGGGCCGCGGCGTCCGCCGCCGCGCCCCGCCCGGCCGCGCGCGGCGCGATCCACAGGCCGGACAGCGCGATGACGAGCCCCGCCGCGAACACCGTCCAGTAGCCGGAGGCGGCGGCGACGAACAGGGCGCTGGTGACGGCGACCGACACCACCGAGAACACCATGTCGCCCACCTGCAGCGCCGAGCTGTTGACGCCCTGCTCGCCGGGCGCGGACAGTTCCAGCGTCAGGACCGACAGAGTCGGGTACACCAGGCCCATGCCGAACCCGGCCACGATCCACGACGGGTAGGCCAGCGCCAACGGCACCGCGTCGAAGGTCACCAGGCCCATGAGCAGGATGCCCAGCGCGATGGCCGCCGAGCCGCCGAGCAGGTTGGTCTTACGCCCGAAGACCTCACGCCCCTGCAACCAGGAGGCGAAGGACCAGGTCAGCGAGCCCCCGGCGAGCGCGATTCCGGCGGTGACCGGCGACAGGCCGCGCTCGTTGATGAGCATCAGCGGGACGATCACCTCGGTGGCGAAGAACGCGCCGCCGGCGACGCCGCGCAGGGCCACCACGGCGGGCAGGCCGCGCACGGCGCGCATGGTGCCGCGGGGCAGCAGCCGGGGCAGCGCCAGGCCGAGCAGGACCAGCCCGGCGAGCAGCAGGGCGAGGTTGCCGCCGCTGCCGTACTGCATGAGGCCCGCGCCGACGGCGGTCAGCGCGGCCCAGCTCACCTTGCGCAGCAGGCCAGGCGCGGGCTGGGCCTGGCCGCCGGTGACCGGCTGGCCCGCCAGGCCGCGCACCAGCATGAGTCCGGCGAGGACGGTGAGGACCGGAACGGCGAGGAACACCCACCGCCAGCCCACGGTCTCCACGATGACGCCGACCACCGCGGGGCCGATCATGGACGGCACCACCCACGCGGTCGCGAACAAGGAGAAGATCTTCGGATGCCGGTCCTCGGGATAGACCCGGGCCACCACCACGTACAGCGCGACGTTGACCAGCGCGCCGCCGAAGCCCTGCACCAACCGGCCCGCGATCAGCACCTCCATGGCCGGGGCGAGCCCGGCGAGCAGGAGTCCGCCGCTGAAGGCGACGGCGCCGGTCCACAGCGGGGCGGCCGGGCCGCGCAGGTCGGCCCACCGCCCGCCCAGGACCGTGCCAATGACGCCTGCGGCCATGGCCCCGCTGAAGGCGAGGCCGTAGAGTTCCAAACCGCCGAGTTCGCGCGCCACGACGGGCATCGCGATCGCCACCGCCATGTACTCGAAGGCGACGAGTGACACCATCGCCACCAGGCCCGCACTCAATGCTCGTTTCGTCATGGCCGTGACGATATGACCATCACATACACCAACACATCGGACAAAAGCCCTAGGGCATACACGCGCATGGACCTAGGGCCCCCAGGGCCCTAGGTCCAGGAGATCAGGTCCAGCAGATCAGTGGGCCGGCTCCAGGGCGCGGTCCTCGTAGATCTTGTTGAACTCCACCTGCGGGGTGACGAGCCAGCCGCCGAAGTTGCGCTGGACCTCGGCGCGCTCGGCGGTGTTCGGGTTGGGGTTGGTGCAGCTCGTGCCCGCGCTCGCGCCCGACATCAGGTCGGTGCAGCGGCCGGTGCGCCGGTCGGGCAGGCCGAGGATGTGGCCGATCTCGTGGGTGGCGATCCGCAGCGAGTTGTGGCCCTGGGAGGTGGCCTGCCTGCCGATCCAGACGTAGCCACGGCCCAGGCTGGTGGGTTGCGCCCGGGGCCAGCCGTTGTCGGCGTAGACGATGAAGTCGGCGGGCGTGCCCGCCACGAGCTGGACGCTGGTGACACTGGAATTCCAGATCTGTGCCGCCTGATCCACCACGCCGCGGAACTCTGCGGCGCGGCTGGCGTCGTACCTGAGCACCCTCGCCGCGGTGGCGGTGGCCTGGGGGACAGGCGACATTACGGCGAAGAAGGCCGATCCCAGGACCAGCGCGACGATGGTACGGAGGAACCTTGACACGTGAACCTCTCTCCTCGGGGGTAGGGGGGTGCGCCGGCGAAACCGGCGGTGGAATCCCGAGTAAGGGATGGTGTCAAGGTAAGCTCGCGGCGGCCCTCCAGGGAGACGCATATTCCCTCTATCATCGTGTTATGTACCGCTGACCAGGGAAAACGCCATGTCCAGATAAGTCCGGGCAGCAGCCGCGGCCACCTCCCGATGGAAACCGTCACCCGGAGCCGTCACGGTCACGGACGGCCACCGCGGAAGGCGGCCCGCATTCCGCCGCCCCGGCGTCGCCCGCCCGCACGGCGCAGAGCACAATGAGATCGTGGATCATCCGTCGTGCCAGAATTAAGGACACCCGCCGCAAGTGGCGGCCGGGCGGCAGTGAACTGCGAAGGAGGCCATGTCGCGACCGGGCGATATGCGAGAACGCATATTTCGGAAGGCCGCAACGCCCTATTCTCGTTGCACCAAGGAGACCCATTGAACAACGCCGATCCGGCCCAGATCGTCACCCTCGCCCACTCCGCCGCGCACGTCGCGCTGATCACCCTGAACTCCCCGCCGGCCAACACCCTGAACAGGACCGTCCGGGAGCGGATCATCGAGATCACCGCGGACCTTGGGCGCGACCCCGAGATCCGCTGCCTGGTCCTCACCGGCACCGGCGGCGCCTTCACCGCCGGCGCGGACCTGCGCGAGGACATGGGATTGACCGGCGACCGGATCGACGAGTTCCTGACCGGCTTCGACGGCGTGCTGCGCGCCCTTGAGGACTTCCGCGCCCCGGTGATCGCCGCGGTGAACGGCGCCGCCGCGGGCGGCGGCCTGGAACTGGCCCTGGCCTGCGACATCAGGATCGCCGCCGACGACGCCTGCTTCGTCGCCTCCGGCGTCAACGTCGGGCTGATCGCGAGCTTCTCGCGGCTGGCCCGCGTCGTCGGCCTCGGCCCGGCCAAGGAGATCCTGCTGACCGGCGACCGCTACCCCGCCGATCGGGCGCTGCGCTGGGGGCTGGTCACCGAGGTCCACCCACCGGGCGAACTGCTGCCCGCCGCCCTGGCCAAGGCCCGGCGCATCGCCTCCCGGCCCCCGCTGTCGGTGGAGGCCGCCAAGGCGTGCGCCGCCCTCGCCCCCGGGCTGACCAGGGAACAGGCCACGGCGCTGCAGGCGGAGAAGTTCCATGCGATGGTGGCCACCGACGACCACCGCGAGGCGGTCGACGCCTTCCTGTCCGGGCGCGCCGGGCGCTACAACCGCCGGTGAGGGCCTGCCGCGGTATTACTCGCGGGATACATGACCGTTTCCGGGTCACCGGTTTTCACGGAACCGTGACACGCCTCAGGTGAAATATCCATTGACATGAGGCGTTTGCCATTACCACATTCTATGGAATTTAATGAGTAAAACACCCCCCAAGCATCCATTTGAGGGGCCGTGGCCGTAATTTTATTATGGGGGCTACTTATCCTGAGAGGGTGCCGTGGAGTTTCGCATACTGGGACCGGTGGAGGTCTGGCGGCCCGGCGGACCGGTCCCCACCGGCGGGTTCAAGCAGCGCAGCGTGCTGGCGTTGCTGCTGCTCAACCTGAACCGGGTGGTCACGTTCGAGCGCATGATCGACCAGGTGTGGGGCGCGCGGGCGCCCGACGCCAGGAACACCGTCCAGCGCCTGGTGTCCCGGCTGCGCAGGGTCATCGAGGCGGACGACGGCCAGGCCCCCAAGGCGTCCCTGGAGACGCACTCGGGCGGCTACCTGTTACGGGCCGACCCCTCGACGGTGGACCTCTACCGCTTCGAGGGGCTGGTCGAGCAGGGCCGTACCGCGCAGCGCGCCGGTGACCACGGCCTGGCGGCCAGGCTGCTCCGCGACGGGCTGCGGCTGTGGCGCGGTCCCGCGCTGGTCGGCGTGGCCGACGGGGTCCGCGACGTGCCCGCGGCCCGCCTGGAGGAGGCCCGCCTGCTCGCCCTGGAAGACCGCATCGAGGCCGACCTGACGTCGGGCCCGGAGGAGCCGCTGGTCGCCGAGCTGCGCGAGCTGGTGGCCGACCACCCGCTGCGCGAGCGGATGGTCGGCCTGCTCATGGTCGCCCTGCACCGCTTCGGACGGCAGGCCGAGGCGCTGGACGCCTACCAGCGGACCCGGCGGCACCTGGTCGAGGAGCTGGGGCTGGAGCCGGGCCAGGCGTTGCAGCGCACGCACCAGGAGGTGCTGACGGGCGACGTGACCCCCGCCGCCACCGGCAGGGCCCAGGCCCTCCTCCAGGCGCCCGCGCAGTTGCCCGCCGACGTACCCGACTTCACCGGCAGGGCCGAGCAGGTGCGGCTGCTGTCGGAGATGCTGCGCGGCGAGTCCGAGGGCTCGCCCGTGGTGGTCGCCGCGGTCGGCGGCGGCGGGGGCCTGGGCAAGACCACGCTGGCCATCCACGTCGGGCACCTGCTGCGCGACCGGTTCCCCGACGGCCAGTTGCACGCCAACCTGCACGGGGCCGACGGCAGGGACACCCCGGCCGCCGAGGTGCTCGGCGACTTCCTGCGCGCGCTCGGGGCCAGCGGCGCGCACATCCCCGAGGCCGAGGACAAGCGGGCCACCCTGTACCGCTCGATGCTGGCCGGGCGGCGGGTGCTGGTAGTGCTGGACAACGCGCGCGACGCCGCGCAGGTGCGCCCGCTGCTGCCGGGCACCCCGAGCTGCGCCGTGATGGTGACCAGCCGGGCGCGGCTGGCCGACCTGGAGGGCGTCCGCCTGATCGACCTGGACGTGCTGCCCGCCGAGGAGGCGGTGGAGCTGCTGGGCAAGATCGCCGGTCCCCGCCGGGTGGCGGCCGAGCCGGAGGCGGCCCTTGAGGTGGTCGCCGCCTGTGGCAACCTGCCGCTCGCGGTCCGGGTGGCCGGGGCGCGGCTCGCCGCGCGGCCCGGCTGGAGCCTGGCCACCCTGGCCGCGCGGCTGGCCGACCAGCGCAGGCGGCTGGACGAGCTGCGGATCGGCGACCTCGGGGTGCGGGCCAGCTTCGAGCTGAGCTACCGGGCGCTGCGGCCCGGCCAGGCCGCCGCCTTCCGGATGCTCGGCATCCCCAACAGCAGCGACATCACCCTCTCCGCGGCGGCGGCCATGTTCGCCATGCGCGAGCCCGCCGCCGAGGCCGTACTGGAAAGCCTGGTGGACGCCTACCTGATCGAGACCCGCGAGCCCGGCCGCTACCAGATGCACGACCTGATGCGGGCCTATGCCAGGCAGCGCGGCAACGAGGAGGACACCGCCGCCGAGCGCTCGGCGGCGCTGCAACGGCTGGTCGATCACTACCTGGCGACCGCGCGCACGGTGGACCGGGCGGTGGGGCTGACGCCGGTCGGCCGTACCGAGGGCGACCACGGGCCGCACCCGCTCAGCCGGTCCGCGCCCGCCACCCGCTGGCTGCAACAGGAGCGCGCCAATCTGGTCAGCACGATCCTGCAGGCCACCGGCTCCCCCTCGATCCGGGTGCTGCCGATCGCCCGGCTGATGGACTCCATGGGCGGCTTCCTCGGGCGCGGCTTCTTCGGCGAGTGGGAGGAGGCGGCCGGCGCGGTGCTGGAGGCGGCGCTGCGCGACGGCGACGAGCCCGCCGAGATCCTGGCCCGCAACGCGCTCGGCATCCTGGCCGCCGAACGGCGGCACGACCTGCCCACCGCGAGCCGCCACCTGCAACGCGCCTGGCGGCTGTGCCGTGACCTCGGCGACCGGCCGGGGCTGGCCCGCGCCCTGAACAACCTGGGCGCGGTCTGCACGATGCGCCGCCGCTACCGCGAGGCGGTCGACTACCTGCGCGAGAGCCTGGCGGTACGGCTCGCGCTGCCCGAGCCGCTGGGCGTCAGCGCGGTGCTGAACAACCTCGGCACGGTCTACGTGAAGATGCGGGCCTTCGAGGAGGCCGACGCGACGCTGCGCGACGCGCTCGGCATGACCCGCGCGGAGCGCGACCACTACACCGAGGCCAACACCCTCAACTCGCTCGGCAACCTGCGCTACGAGCAGGGCGACCTCAGGGCCGCGGTCGAGTTCCACGAGCGGTGCCTG
Source organism: Spongiactinospora rosea (assembly GCF_003315795.1). Taxonomy (GTDB): domain Bacteria; phylum Actinomycetota; class Actinomycetes; order Streptosporangiales; family Streptosporangiaceae; genus Spongiactinospora; species Spongiactinospora rosea. The sequence continues at coordinate 105,061 of NZ_QMEY01000003.1, read as the reverse complement.
GACATCTGCCGCCGGATGTCGCTGGCCAGGGTCGAGATGCTGGTCAGGGTGGACCTGGCCAAGGCCGAGCGGGCCAGGGGCGACCTCGGTGCGGCGCTCGGGCACTGCGTGACCGCGCTGCGGATCAGCCACGACCTGCGCGCCCCGTACGCCGAGGCCCGCACGCTCTACGAGCTCGGGCACATCCGGCACGGGCTGGAGGAGCCGGAGTTCGGCGACGACGCCTGGCGGCGGGCCCTGAAGCTCTTCGAGGAGATCGACGCCCCGGAGGCGGCCGACCTGCGCGCCGCCCGGGAGGCCGGCCTCTTCCGCTGGTGAGCGGGCACGCCCGCACCGGCGGCGCCTTCGTCTGCGCTTTCCCAGAAAACGATTTCTCCACGCGACCGCAGGACGGCCCGGCCTCCACCGCATCGATCCGGCCCCGCCGGCCATCCGGGGGCCGGGCAGATGACGCTGCCGGCCGACTCCCCCGCCGCCGTGGCGCTGCCGCAGTGGGCCGAGCCCGGCGAGTTCTTCGCCTTCCTGCGCTCCTGGGCGCAGCATGGCGACGCGGGGCGCGCCCGGTACGTCCCCGGGCTCGCCGATCACCAGGCGAGCGGGCCGAGTTCCGCAGGGCGTACCTGGAACGCCGGGCTGTCGGTGCCCTTCACGCTCGGACCGGGCGCGAGCACGACGGTCAGGTTCGTGATGACCTGGTGGTTCGCGAATCAGGTACGTGAACTTCCCGCAGTTCGGGCGGACAAGGCCGGGGCCGGGCGAGCCGCACTCCGCCCGGCCCCTTTCCATGGAAGGCGCGGAATGCGCCCGTAATACGCGGACCGGTTTGATATTCACTCGTTCCATGATGCGTGTCATAGTTCGGTGAACGGAGGGGCCTTACCGAGCAGGAGGAGCACAATCCGTGGAACTGACTTTGCTCCGGTCGTTTCTCGCGGTGTACCGGACGGGGTCCTTCACCAAGGCGGCGGGACTACTGGCGATCTCACAGCCGACCGTTACCTGTCAGATACGTAATCTGGAAAAGGAGATCGGCCAGTTGCTCTTTTTGCGGACCTCGCGCGGCGCGATCCCGACCGAGGCGGCGGAAGAACTGGCCGAGGAGACCGGCGCGCACATCGACGCGCTGGAGGCGGCGGTGCTACGCCGGCAGGACCCACTGGACCTCACCGAACGCACCCTCTCGCTGGCCGGGCCCGCCGACCTGCTCTCGACGCTGGTGCTGCCCGCGCTGGCCGGGCTGATCCACGACGGGCTGCGATTACGGGTGGGCTTCGGACCGACCGGCGACCTGCTGGACGACCTTTCCGCCGGTCAGCACGACCTCGTGGTCGCGACGACGCAACCCCGGCGGCACGGGATCGTCGAGACGCCGCTGATGGAGGAGGAGTTCGTGCTCGTGGGGTCGGCCGAGCAGGCGGACCGGGTGCCGCCCGAGCAGGTGGCGAGCGATGGCCCGGCGGCGCTCAAGGGGATTCCGATCATCGCCTACGCCGACACCCTGCCCATCGTGCGCCGCTACTGGCAGGACGTCTTCGCCGAGCAGCCGTCGTGCGGCGCGCAGGTGGTGGTGCCCGACCTGCGGGCCGTACTGGCCACCGTCAAGGCGGGCGGCGGGATCTCGGTGGTGCCGTCCTACCTGTGCGCGGGCGAGCTTTCGCGGGGGGAGATCCGGCCGCTGCACGAGCCGGACGCCCGGCCGCTGAACACCCTCTATCTGGCGACCCGCACCGGGGCGCGGGCCAATGTGGTGCTCTCCGCCGTGCATTCGCATCTGCTGGCGAAGGCGGGATCGTGGAGCGCGACGAGCGCCGGAACGCACGCCGATTCGCCGGAGCGGTGACCGCCCGGGCCCCTTCTTCCGGCCGCGGGCGGTCCTTCAGGGCGTGGATACCGGCCCCTGTTTCGGTATCCACGCGTGGGTCGGGCCGCTGGTGTCAGATGAGCAGGAACCGCTCGGTGGTCTGCATCGACACGATCTGGAAGTCCGCGTTGTGCAACACGGCGGTGTAGTGGAAGAGATGGCCGCGCACGCCCATGGCGGGCACCGGGATGTTGAAAATCTGCACGAGCGAGAACGCGTCGCCGGCGCGCTGGAAGGGCGGGGCGCCGAAGCGCTGCGGCGGGATCTGCGGGTCCAGTGCGGGCGCGCCGCCGCCTGTGCTGTCGTCGATCGCCGACACGGTGAGCGTGTACGGTCCCCCGGTCATCGTCTGCCTGCCCGCCTCGATCTCCACGACGAGGTCGAAGCTGGCCGCGGGCATCTCCCCGGCCACCTCCGGAGCGTTCGGCGTCGTGTCGGGAATCCGGCCACCCTTCTGGGTGGTGTGGATCTGAGAGATCCGCGCATTCCTGGGGTTCATGTCGTGCCTTCCGATGCGAAGCGCTGCCTCCACACCTGAACAGAGACGCCGACAACCGATTTGATACCTCCGGACGCGGATCAACCCGCGGCGGTCAGCGCGAAATCCGCTCCCATGCACCTGAACAGAGACGCCGACAACCGATTTGATACCTCCGGACGCGGATCAACCCGCGGCGGTCAGCGCGAAATCCGCTCCCATGCAGACGAACCCGGCGGCCGCCGCGGACGACTCGAAGTCCTCTCCGGCGATCTGCGCCTGCGCCTGGGCCAGCGCGGCGGCGGCCGAGTGCCCGGCGGCGAGCAGCTTGTGCATGGCGATCATCAGGGTGGTCGTCTCGATGTCCAGGATCGACAGCACCGGGGCGATGATCACGCGGGCGCCGAGCGCCATGAACGTCGCGCTGAGCCCGAGCAGCTCGTCGCCCGCGCGGACCACGAACCGCCCGCTGTCGCACGCGGCCAGCACCACCATCTGCGGCGCGCGGCGCAGCCGTTCCAGGTCGTAGATGGTGAGCGGGCCGTCGGCCAGGCGCAGCGAGGAGAACAGCGGGTTGGTGCCGTGCAGCCGCCCGTGCGCGGCCAGGTGGGCCAGCCGCGCGCCGTCCAGGGCGGTGAGCACCGACTCGGCGGTGGCCGCGCCGTCCACCATGGCGGGCACGGAGTGGATCGACGCCACGCCCTCGGCCTCGGCGCGCGCCCCCGGCAGCCCGGGGCCGGAGGCCGCCAGGATGGGCCCCTCCCCGGCCGGGGCACGGCCCGCCGCGTGCCACAGGGTCGCCGACGGCGCGAGGCTCACCGTACGGCCCGCGCACGACGGCAGCACCGACCAGGGCAGCGCCTGCAGCGACCCGCTGGGGATCAGCACCAGCGGCCGGTCGCCGACCTCGGCGGCCAGCGGGCGCAGCAGCGCGGTGTCGAGCCGGGCCGCGGCGTCGCGGAGCATCGCCGCCGCGGCGGGCCTGCTGCCCGGCACCTGGTGGTGGCGGGCCAGGCGGCGCAGCGCGAACGGCACCCGCTCGGCCAGCGACCTGATCGGCCGGTACGGGCCCAGCCGGTGCAGGCGTACCCGCTCGTCCACCACCGTGACCGCGTGCAGCGCGTCGTCGAGCTGGATGAACTCCACGAGCGCGCGCCCGGCCAGCGCCCCGGCCACCTCCCGGGCCGACACCACGGCCGTGGCCGCCGGTGAGCCGCCCGCCTGCCTGCGGCAGTAGTCGCGGATCTCCCGTTCCAGCGCCACCTGCCGGTGGACCAGCCGCCCGACGGGCGCGTCCTGGGCCCGGCGCTCGTGGATCTCCCCCGACAGCGCGCGGAGCTGGGCCAGGGAGTCGGCCAGGTAGGGGTCGTCCGGCGGGCGCGGCGGTTTCTGCAGCAGATGCCTGGCCCGGCCCCGTTCGGCCCAGGTGAGCACGCGGGCCGCGTCGCCGCTCTCCAGGGCCATCCGCAGCCCGAGGTCGGCGACCTCCACCCGGTAGCGTGAGGCGTGCGCGCGCAGGTCGGTGGCGCCCAGGGTGGCCCGGTGGTCGTCATGGACGCGCAGCGCCGTGCCGATGGCGACCGCCGCGCCCCTGCGGTCGCCGCGGGCCAGCCGCGACAGCGCCTCGGCGTGCCAGGCGCGGACCCGCAGGATCGCCGGGCCGCGGTTGCGGCCCCGGCCCGCCTCGGCCAGCTCCCGGCCGCCGCGCTCGGCCCAGCCGTGACGCAGGGCGAGCTGACCGGCGAGCATCCGCGCCTCGGTCACCGACCCCGCCCAGCCGGCCGCGGCGAGGTCGGCAGCGCAGCGCTCCATCTGCCCGACGGTCACCGCAGGGGCCACGCCGCCCGCCACCCGGGAGCGCAGCATCACGAACCGGGCCAGCGCCGCCCACCGGGACCTGCGCTGCCTGCCGAACTCCACGGCCGCCTGCCCGGCCTCGCGTACCGCGCTGGCGTGGTCGTCCTCCAGGAAGGCGACCCGGGCCAGCAGCAGCCGGGCCTCGGGCAGGCCGATCCCGCGCCGCCTGCGCTGGAACTCCGCCACCGCCTCGTCGGCCGCCTCCCTGGCCTCGGCGATCAGCCCCGCCGACAGCAGCAGCTCGCTGCGATCGACCAGGATCCAGCAGACCTGGTGGGTGTCCAGCGCGCGGAACCGCCGTTCGGCCGAGTCCAGGTGGCGCAGCGCGGCGGGGACCTCGCCGCGCATGGCGTTGACCCAGCCGATGTTCAGTTGCACGATCGCCGCCGACAGGTCCAGGTCGAGTTCCTGGCACAGCGCCTCGGCCTCGCGCAGGTCGGCCTCGGCGGCGGCGAACTCCTGCCGGTAGCCGTGCACGACGCCGCGGTTGGACAGCACCCGTTGCAGCCACAGCCGGTCGCCCGCCCTGCGCAGCACCGGCACCGCCACGCGGTACCTGCCCAGGGCCTCCTCCGGCCGCTTGAGGTGGTTGTAGATCACCCCGCGCTGGGCCTCGGCGCGGGCCCTGCCGACCCGTGAGAGGGCGGGCAGCGCCCGGTCGATCTCCCGCATCGCGTACGGGATGCGCCCGCGCAGGCACCAGACGAACGCGAGCCTGACTCGCGCCTCCGCCGCCAGCTCGGCCGACCCCGCCCGTACGGCCAGCTTGATCGCCGCCCGCAGCCGCCGTTCGGCCACGTCAAGGTCGTCCAGGTGGACCCCGGCCACCCCGAGCGCGCGCGCCGCCACCGAGGCAAGGACGAAGTCCCCCCGGGCGCGCGCCCGCTCGACGGCCTCGCCTGCGATGATCGTCAGACGGGCCGGGTCGGCTTCGGCCAGCCGCAGCAACTCGGCGCCTGCGTCGGAAGGGCTCGTGTCCACCATCGAAGTCTTTCGCAAGATCTTTTGCCTGTGATGTATCAATCGGGAGACATCCCGCCTCTGTGGATGACGACGGTTGGTCCATCAGGAGGGGCAGAGAGGATGGCCATGCAGCTCAACGGCATAGTCCGCCGCGAGACCGAGGCGTTCCACGCGACTCGCGTAGTGGTGGATCTGAAGGACGAGAGCCTGCTGGACAAGGAATTGGCGGATCTCCATGTGCACACCGTCGATCGGGACGAGAGCGAGCCGCTGGGGCTGGCGCTGCGCCAGCTCGACGGCCTCGAAGCGGCCATGGAGAGTCTCCCCGACCGGACCGAACTGATCGGCCTGGCCAAGAAGGCGGGCGAGGGCACCTACGCGTCCGACGAAGCACTGACCCATCTTGACCTGCTGCTCTTCTATATCCGCCGGAAATACGCGGGCACTCACTCAGGCTGGCATCCAACGGTCGCCAAGGAGCGCTTCTACGAAAACCCCGAGGGCTCTCCGTACAGCGGCGGCAACACCGGCAACCCCCGGCCGCTCAAGAGCGGGGAGTCGTTCGCGCTGCCCGCGCGGGTGGACGCGGACCGGCCGCCGGTCAGGGTGGGCGTGATCGACACGCCGCTGTTCGCGCACGAGGAGCTGGCCGGGCGCTACCTGGCCGCGCACGACGGGCTGCTGCCGCGCGCGCCCGACTGGGTGTCCTTCGGCGGGCACTGCCTGCTGGTGTGCTCGCTTGCCGCCGAGCAGGCGCCGGACGCGGAGATCGTGATCAGGCCGGTGCTCGACCCCAAGACCCTCACCACCACCTCCTGGACGCTGGCCAAGGAGATGGTCCAGGCCCAGACCGACGAGCTGGACGTTCTGGTGATGGCGCTCGGCGGCCCTACCGCCGACGGCGAGGAGCCGCTGGTCCTGGCCCGCGCCTGCGAGCGCACCCCCGGCGTGGTGAAGGTCGCCGCGATCGGCAACCACGGGCGGCCCGACGACTGGTGGAGCGGCGCCTTCATGGGCGAGGAGATCGCCCGTTCCCCCCTGGACCCGACCGTCCCGATGTGGCCGGCGGCCAGCCCCACCGTGATCGGCGTCGGCGCGCTCAACGAGGAGGGCGGCCGGGCGTTCTTCTCACCGAGTCAGGAAGAGGCCCCCTGGACCGACTCCTGGGCCCCGGGCACCAACCGGCGTGGCCTGTTCCTGCCAGGTGATGTGGAAATGGTGAGGATGAATTACGATTCGGGCACCGTCGAGCGGACCGGGGAGATCACCGACTTCGGCCGCGGATACGCCGAGTGGGACGGCACCTCCTTCGCCACGGCCCATGTGGGCGGGGCCATCGCCGCCATCGCCCAGGAGCGGGGCGTGAGCGCCAAGGAGGCCGCGCGCATCCACCTGGCCCGCGGCTGAACGCGAGGGAGACGGCGGCGGATCGAGGCAAGGGAGGCGCGATGCCGACGGACCTGGCGGTCTCCGCACTGGTCACCCGGGCGAGCATGGGCGACCAGGGCGCGTGGAACGATCTCGTCGAACGGTACGCGTCGATGGTCTGGTCGATCTGCCGCCAGTACCGGCTGGACCGGCGCGACACCGACGACGTGGCCCAGCAGGTGTGGATGGCCGCGGTCGAGCACCTGGGCGAACTACGCGACCCCGGTAAGCTCGGCTCCTGGCTGGCGATCACCGCCAAACGCGAGTGCTCCCGGCTGCTGCGGTCCAGGCACCACGGCGAGACCGCCGAAGATCCTCTGGGCTTCGACATGACCGCCGACGAACGGGCCGGACTGATCGAGGAGGAGGTGGAGGCGGCGGAGCGCAACGCCGTCCTCCACGCGGCGTTCATGACGCTGTCGCCGAGATGCCGCCGGATGCTCGCGCTCCTGCTGGACGACCTGCCCTACCAGGAGATCAGCGCGCGCCTGAACATCCCGATCGGCAGCGTCGGCCCGACCCGGGCGCGTTGCCTGGCCAAACTCCGCAGCGACCCCGCACTGGCCGCTTTGATGGAGTCCGAGACCGAGCCGTCCAGAGGTGAGCGCCATGTCTGAGCAGTGGAGCGACGAAGAGCTACTGGCCCGGCTCGGCGCGGCGTTGAAGGCCGTGGACAGCGTGCCGCGCGACTTCGTCGAGGCGGCCAGGACGGCCTTCGCGTGGCGCAACATCGATGCCGAGCTGGCCGAGCTCGCCGAGCTGGCCTACGACTCGGAGTTCGGTGACGAGAGCGCCCTTGCGCTGACCAGGGCCGCCGACTCGGCGTCCCTGCGGGCGCTGACGTTCGTGTCCAGGGAGCTGACGATCGAGATCGAGGTGAACGAGGACACCCTGATCGGGCAGCTCGTCCCGCCCCAGCCGGGGCGGATCCACCTGCGCGCCGAGTCGGGCGCGGTGTGCGAGACCACCATCGACGAGGTGGGGTTCTTCGCCATCGACGCCAAACCGGCCGAGCGGTTCCGGCTGCACTGCCGTACCTCGGCCGGCATCGCGGTCTCCACCGGCTGGATCACCCTGTGACCGGCGGGGCGGGGGCGGCCGTGGAGCCGCGCCGCACCAGCTCGGGCGGGCCGTCGATGAGGTGACCGCCGGGCGGGCCGTCCAGGTCACCGCTCATGATCAACTCCGCCGCTCTGCCGCCCAGGTCGCGCAGCGGCAGGCGTACGACCGTCAGCGGCGGGGCGGCGTGCGCGGCGAACCACGCGTCGTGGACGGCGACCACGGACAGCTCGGCGGGCACCGCCACCCCCCGCTCCCGCGCGGCGGCCAGCGCGCCCAGGCACATGACGACGTCGGCGACCACGACCGCGGTGGGGCGGGCGGGCCGCGCGAGCAGCGCGTCCATCGCCGCGCGGCCGTCCGCCGCGTCCCATCCGCCGGTGGCGATCCACTCCTCGCGTACCGGCAGGCCGCGCTCGCGCAGCGCGGCGACGAAGCCCGCCAGGCGGCGTACCGAGACGTCGGCGGCCGCGTCACCGCCTATGAAACCGATGTCGCGGTGGCCGAGCGCGGCCAGGTGCGCGACGGCGGACGCCACGGCCCGCTCGTCCGCGAGCCGGACACCGGGCACCCCCGCCCGCGGCCGGTCGCCGGCCAGCAGCGTGGGCAGGTGCGCGGCGGCCCGTACGGCAAGGTCGTCGTCGAGGCCGCAGCCCAGCCACAGCAGCCCGTCGACCCGCCCCTCCCCGATCAGCCGGTCGATCGCGGCCGGGCCGGGTGCGGCGGCAAGCAGCAGCGCCTGCCCGCGGGCGGCGGTGGCGAGCCGCGCGCCGTGGATGATCTCGGCGTGGACGGGGTTCCCCACATCCCGCACGACCAGCCCGATCGCCCCGGCTTCGGCCAGCCGCAGCGCACGGCCGGAGACGTGCGGGACGTACGCGAGGTCGGCGGCGGCCCTGAGCACCCGCTGCCGGGTGGTCTCCCGCACCCGCAGCCCGGGATCGCCGGTGAGAATCCTGGACACCAGCGAGACCGACACCCCCGCCCGCTCGGCCACGGCGGCCAGCCCCGGCGGCCTGCGCACCCGTACCAGCCCTCCATATAGAGGAAAATTCGGTATAACGTTTTTCCGCTGAAGTAGAACGTTATACCGCTGCATTCACGATTCACAAGGCGCGGAAATTGGGCCTGTTGCGGTTCACAGTCGTTCTCCACTCTCAGTTGCAGGCGTGAGTAACACCCCCCAACCTCACGCTCGTGGAGGAACTGGTGAAACACCGATTAATGTTCCTACTGGCCGTCCTCGGAGTGCTCTGCCTGACCGGCGGCACCGTGGCCGGGGCCACCGCCGAACCACCTCGTAACAAGCAGTACCGGGTTCAGGGGCCCGCCGACGCGCAACAGCGCAGCGCGGTCGCGGCCACCGGAGCCGCGATCGAGGAGGTCACCGACAAGTCCGTACTGGTCACCGCGACCGAGGCCGAGGTATCGGCGATCAGGAGACTCGGCTACCGGGTCGTGGAGGTGCCCCGCCCTCCATCCCCGTCCGCCGCCGGGGTCGCTGACTTCCCGCCGTCGGACTCCGGCTACCACAACTACGCGGAGATGAACACCGAGATCAACGCCATCGTCGCGGCCCACCCCGGCCTGGTGAGCAAGTTCACCTACGGCTCGTCGTACCAGGGCAGGCAGCTCGTCGGCGTCAAGATCAGCGACAACGTCGGCACCGACGAGGCCGAGCCGGAGATCCTGTTCACCGCCCACCAGCACGCCCGCGAGCACCTGACCGTCGAGATGGCGCTGTACCAGATGCACCTGCTCGCCGACAACTACGCCACGGACGCCCGGATCAGGGGCCTGGTCGACTCCCGCGAGATCTGGATCCTGCCCGACCTCAACCCCGACGGCGGCGAGTACGACATCGCCTCCGGCACCTACCGCTCCTGGCGCAAGAACCGGCAGCCGGCCGGCAGTGCGGTGGGCACCGACATGAACCGCAACTGGAACTACCGGTGGGGCTGCTGCGGCGGCTCCTCGCCGACGCCGTCCAGCGAGACCTACCGCGGCACCGGCCCCGAGTCGGCCCGCGAGGTCAAGGCCACCGCCGACTGGGTCCGCAGCAGGGTGATCGGCGGCAAGCAGCAGATCAAGGCGCACCTCGACTGGCACACCTACAGTGAGCTGGTGCTGTGGCCGTACGGCTACACCTACGCCGACACCGCCCCCGGGCTGACCGTGGACGACCAGAACGCGCACGCCACCCTGGGCCGCAACATGGCCGCGACCAACGGCTACACCCCCGAGCAGTCCAGCGACCTGTACATCACCGACGGGACGATCAACGACTGGATGTGGGGCGTCTACAAGATCTTCAGCTACACGTTCGAGATGTACCCGCGCTCGGCGAGCCCCGGCTTCTACCCGCCGGACGAGGCGATCGTGCCGCAGACCACCCGCAACCGGGAGGCGGTGCTGCGCTTCCTGGAGTACGGCGACTGCGTGTACCGGATCATCGGCAAGCAGTCGCAGTACTGCTGAGCGGGCATCCGGCGTGAGCCCCTGTCCGTGAGAGCGGCCCAACGGCCGCCGTACCCCTCGGGGACGGCGGCCTCCGGGCGGCTCAGTGCCTTCGCCTGCGGGAGGTCAGGAAGGCGGCGGCCCCGCCGAGGGCCAGCGCCGAACCACCCGCCGCGGCGGCGATCACACCCGGAGCGGGCCCGGCGGGCGCGGGTTCGCTGTGCGCCCGGGGCTCCATGCCGGAAGCCGGCGGCGAGCCGTCGGACCCAGGCGAGGGCACAGGCGAGGGCACAGGCGAGGGCACAGGCGAGGGCACAGGCGAGGGCACAGGCGAGGGCACAGGCGAGGGCACAGGCGAGGGCACAGGCGAGGGCACCGTGGAGGGGTCCGGCGTGGCCTCGGCCTTCCGGTCCGGGCGGGGCTTGGACTTCTTGGCGGAGATCAGCGGCCCCGGGTCGCCGAGCGCCTTGATCAGCTTCTTGGAGATCTTGTCCATGCCCGTGCCGTCACCGGCGCGCAGCGCGCGGGTGCCCGCGGGGACGCGGCGGTTGCCCGAGCACAGCATCGTGGTCAGCCGCCCCTGCTCCTTCTTGGCGAACACCAGGTAGCGCGCCCCCCGCTCGAAGGAGTATCCACACGCCGCGCTCTGCGTGGGCGTGGACACCCTGATCAGGGCCTGCCGCCCGCCCTTGTACACGTGATCGGCCCGCAGCGTCGCCGTCACCCGTCCGCCGTCGATCACCGGCTTGTCCTGCCGGACGCTCTCCACGGTCGCGGTGAACACCGCCGCCGACTGCCGTACCGACTCCGCCGGGGGAAGCTCCGCGCACGTACAGGCGCAGGCCGTGCCCGCTCCGGCGACGACGAGACCGGACACCATGCCCGCGACCGCGAGCAGTCGTAACACCACCATGCCCTCCTTCACGTACGCCGGGCCCGTTTCGTTCATCCTTCCCCTCAAGCCGCGTTCGAGTGCGGCCTCACGACCGGACGCGATGATGGCCGCAACAGGCGTGTCAAAGGAGGCATGACCCGATGTCAAGTGATGAAGTCGCCTATCTCCGTGCGGCCGGAGTCGGATTCGCCGTCGATCTGACCACACCGGTCCCCACCGTGCTGCACTGGGGCGAAGACCTCGGGGAGCTGTCGCCGGAAGGGCTCGCCGCGCTCGCGCTGACCGGCGGCCCCGCCGTACCGATCAACTCGCTCGACGTGCCGCGGCTGTTCTCGGTCTGGCCCACCGAGGCCGAGGGCTGGGTGGGCACCCCCGCCCACCTGGGGCATCGGGGCGGCGCGGCGACCACGCCGCGGCCCCGGCTGGCCAGGGCCGAGCGGCGCGACCTCGATGAGGGGGGCGGTGAGCTGGTCCTAGTCCTCGACGACGACGTCTCCGACCTCGACATCACGCTCGTGTACCGGCTCGACGCGCACGGCGTGCTCGCGGTCACCGCGAAGCTGAAGGCGCGGGCCGCCCGCCCCGACTACGACCTCGCGGGGGTGACGGCGATGCTGCCGATCCCGCGCCGGGCCGCCGAGGTGCTCGACTTCACCGGCAGGTGGCTGCGCGAGCGCTCGCCGCAGCGCCGCGCGCTCACCCACGGGGCGCACGTCCGCGAGGTCCGCCGCGGCAAGCCGGGCACCGACTCCCCGTACCTGCTGGTGGCGGGGGTGCCGGGGTTCGGGTTCCGGTCCGGCGAGGTGTGGGCGGTGCACGTCGGCTGGAGCGGCGACCAGCGTTACCTGGCCGAGCGGCTGCCCGAGGGGGCCGGGGCGCACAGCGCGGTGCTCGGCGGCGGCGAACTGCTGCGCCCGGGTGAGGTACGGCTGTCGCCTGGTGCCGAGTACCACGCGCCCACCTGCTACTTCGCCTGGTCCGGGGACGGGCTCGACGGGCTTTCCGCGCGCTTCCACTCGATGCTGCGCGCCCGCCCGCGCCACCCGGTCTCCCCCCGCCCGCTGCTGCTGAACACCTGGGACGCCGTCCACTTCGACCACGACCTCGACCGCCTGCTCGCGCTGACCGAGACGGCCGCCAAGGTGGGCGTGGAACGCGTGGTGCTGGACGACGGCTGGTTCCGCGGGCGGCGCGACGACACGGCCGGGCTGGGCGACTGGTACGTGGACGAGACCGTATGGCCCGCGGGGCTGACCCCGCTGGTGGCGCGGGTCCGTGAGCTGGGCATGCAGTTCGGCCTGTGGTTCGAGCCGGAGATGGTCAACCTCGACTCCGACCTCGCCCGCGCGCACCCGGAATGGCTGCTCGCGCCGTCGGCGGGGGTCGGGCCGCCCTCGCGCCAGCAGTACGTGCTCAACGTCGCGAACGAGGACGCCTGGGAGTACCTGCTGAACCGGATGCACGAGCTGATCTCCGAATACCGGATCGACTACATCAAATGGGACCACAACCGCGAGCTTCTCGAAGCGGTGAGCCGCGAGCGCGGCGGGCGGGACCGCCCCGGGGTGCGGGCCCAGACGCTGGCGGCGTACCGGCTGATGGACAGGCTGCGGGCGCTGCACCCCGGCCTGGAGATCGAGTCGTGCGCCAGCGGCGGCGGGCGGATCGACCTCGGCGTGCTGCGCCGCACCGACCGGGTGTGGGCCTCCGACTCCAGCGACCCGGTGGAGCGGCAGATGATCCAGCGCTGGACGGGCCAGCTCCTGCCCCTCGAACTCATCGGCGCCCACTTCGGCGCGGAGCGTGCGCCGAGCACCCGGCGGGTCACCACCGACACCTTCCGGCTGATCACCTCGCTGTTCGGGCACGCGGGCATCGAACTCGACCTCACCAGGCTGACACCCGACCAGATCACCCGGGTGAGCGCGTGGGCGGCGCTCTACAAGGAGTTCCGGCCGCTGCTGCACAGCGGCGAGGTGGTGCGCGCCGACCTGGCCGACGACGAGGAGTTCCTGTACGGCGTGCTCGCCCCCGGGTCGGCCGCCGCGCTGTACTGCTGGGCCCGCGTCGCCACCTCCCCCGAACTCCAGTCGGGCCGGGTGCCGCTGCCCGGTCTGTCCCCCGGGCACGACTACCGGCTGCGCATCCGCACCGACGTCGGCGCGCCCGGCGGGCGGCACCGGCAGCCGCCCGCGTGGGTGTCCGCCGCGCTCACCGGCTGGATCGACGTGCCCGGCCCGGTGCTGGCGCACGCGGGCCTGCCGATGCCCACGCTCGACCCGCAGCAGGCCATGTTGATCGAGGTGCGCAGGCGCTAGTGGGAGGGCGGCGGTGGCTCAGACGCCGGTGGCGAGCCCGTCGGCGAGCAGGGTGAGCAGCCGTGCGCACCGCTCGGGGTCGTCCGGGGACTGCTCGCCGACCCAGGTGATCGCCCCGGCCATGGCCAGGACGTCGGCCGGGGCGACGTCGGCGCGGATCTCCCCCGCGTCCTGGGCGCGGCGGATCAGCGCCGCGCCCGCGTCGTTCATGCGGTGGCAGGAGGCGTACAGCTCCGAGGTCTCGTCGCGCAGGGTGGCCATCACGGATGCGGGCAGGCCGCGGTAGATGAACGCGCGCTCGGTGAGGGCGGTGAGCCAGCGCCACATCGCCGCGCGCGGCGACGGGTCGCCGAGGAGTTCGCCGGCCTCGGCCGCGAGCCCTTCCAGCCGGTCGTGCAGCAGCGCTTCGAGCAGCGCCTCGCGGGTCGGGAAGTGCCGGTAGAGGGTGCCGATGCCGAGCCCCGAACGCCGGGCGATCTCCTCCAGGGAGGCGTCCGTGCCGTGCTCGGTGAACATGACGTGCGCCGTGGCCAGCAGCGACTCGTAGTTGCGGCGGGCGTCGGCGCGCATCCGGCGCGGACCGGGCGGGCTCATCGCGGGGCTCCTCGATGGACGAGACGGAGGCATCCTCATCTTAGCCGCGCCACGGCCCCGCCCGGCCGCGCGCGGGGCTAGCGGAGTGGGGGGAGGGCGTCCTTCTGCAGGTCGAGAAGGTGGTCGGTCATGGCCACGGCGCGCGGGTAGGAGTCGACCACCGGATCGAGCAGCACCGCCTGGAGCAGGGCGTCCTTCGACCGCTCCCGGTACGCCTCGATGATCAGTTTGTGGATGGAGAGCTGGGTGCGCAGCAGGGCCGCCAGCGCCTCGGGCAGCGGGCTCATCCGGCGCGGCTGGATGCCGCCCGCGCCGACCACGGCCGGGACCTCCACCACCGAGTCGGCGGGCAGGTTGGGGATGGCTCCGCCGTTCACCACGTTCACCGCGTCGATCACCCGCTCCTCGCAGGTCAGCCCCTCGATGACGGGGATGCCGAACTCGATCGACGGTTCGAGCGGGGCATCGCGGAGGTCGCCGGGCCGTTCTTCCGGGGGACCGGGCCGGGGGCCGCCGGTGTGGCGGTCGGTCAGCTCGTAGATGAACTTCGGCGGCTCGCCCGTCTCCCAGGGGTGGCCGCGGGCGGGGTCGTAGTAGTACTGGACGCTGGAGAGCACGAAGTCGTGCCCCCACGCCAGGTACTCCCCGTAGTGGTTGGAGCTGGGCGAGGGCCAGCGGCCGAAGCGGCGCAGGATGATCCGGCCGAGGGCGAGTTCCTGCCAGCGGGCGAGTTCGTCGCCGCGCGCCTCGGTCTCGCGCAGCCGCGGGTACAGGTCCTCGCCGGTACGGCGGTCACGCAGCGACTCGAAGACGGTGAAGTGGTTGATGCCCGCCGCCCACGCCTCCAGGTGCTCATCGGCGAGGCCGAGCAGCCGGCAGACCTGGCGGCGTCCGGTGACGATGCCGTGGCACAGCCCCGCCGCCTTCACGCCGGTCAGCGCGGTGACCGCCTCCACCAGGCGGTTCTCCGGGTTGGTGTAGTTGAGCAGCCACGCGCCGGGGGCCAGCCGCTCGATCGCCCGCGCGACCTCCATCATCGGCGTGAGGTTGCGCAGCGTGTGGAAGATGCCGCCGACGCCGCCGTTCTCGCCGTAGGGCTGCTTGAACCCGTACATCCGCGGCACGTGGAAGTCCATCGCCCAGTAGTGCTCGCGGCGATGCTCGAACGCGGTGATCACGAAATCCGCGCCCTGGACCGCGGTGTCCAGGTCGGTGGTGGCCGCGACCTGGTGGGCGCGGCCGAGCCGGTCGTTCAGGTGGCGGGCGTGGCCGAGGGCGCCTTCCAGGGCGGCGGGATCGAGGTCCATCAGGCGGACTTCGAGCGGCAGCGCGGAAAGCGGCTCGGACAGGAACAGGTCGCGCAGTGTGGCCGGCCCGAAGCAGCGGCTCCCGGCCCCGATGAGTGCGATTTTCATGATCGACCCCACAGACTGAACCTTTTTCAACCTCAGATTCCCCGGCCAGAGGCGGTAAGCGAGATGCCGTGTCCGCGTGACCAGGCGTCCTGCCAGGACACCGGCCCCGGTCCGATTTCGGCGGAGGCACCCTCGACCTGGTCCAGGCGACCGGTTGAAAAAGGTTCACTCCACCCCATCGGATTCCACGGGGGACCGGGTGGCAAACCTGCCGGGCGCGGGAGACGTCAGGGCGGGCAATTGGGCATCGTCGCCTGGTCCGTTCCCGTATAGATGAAGACGTCCGGTACGAAACCGCCGTTTATGCCATTCCACAGGCTGCTGGTCTGACCGTTGTTGCCCACCACGGTATCGCCCTGCGCGGTGCACAGAATCTGGATCACCGAGCCGTTCTGGAGGTATCCCATGACGGGCGCGGCGAGCCGGGGATGGCGGTAGACCGTCAGAGTGGCCCCGGGAAGCACCTGGACCTGGCCGGCGAAACCGGCCGCGCGCGCCGAGGTCACCGGCTCGGGCTCAGGTTCCGGCTCCGGTTCTGGTTCTGGTTCGGGATCCTCCGACGGCTGCTCCGCCGGTTCTTCGGAGCGTTCCTTCGTGGGCTCTTCGGACGGTTCTTCGGTGGGCTCGTCCGTGCGCTCGTTCGTGGAATCGCCGGTCGGGCTCTCCATCGGTTCGGTGGGCGCTGGAGGCGCCATCGTGACGGTGAGCGAGGTGGGCCGGTCGTTAATGTGAAAAGGGTCAGGTAACAGCCAGGCCATGATGGCGATGATCAATCCAATGACACCGATGAAAACGGTCCAGCCCACCTGATCTGACATTTCCCCGCCCCAATGCGTCCGCCCCGGAACGTATGGGACCACGTATCCAAAGGCTTGGGAAGTGGCCGTGCATCACGTTCCGGAGTCGGATGCGCATCGGGTGCGATCACGCGTGGCGGGTTACCGGATCACCCGGACTCGTCCGGGCGCTTGCGGCCGATCGCCAGCCACACGCCGCCGCCGACCACGACGACCGCGGCCACCGCGAACCAGATCCAGCCGGGCGTGCCCTGGCCGCCCGCGTCGTCGCCGGTCGCCGCGACCGGTGAGGCCGGGTCGGTGGCGGGCTCGGAGGGCCCTGAAGGCTCGGTGGGCTCGGAGGGCTGAGTGGTGGGCTCGGCGGTCGGCTCGCTGGTGGGCTCGGCGCTATCCTCCGCCGGAGCGGTCAGCTCGAAGGGGATCTCGCCCTCGATCGGGTGGCCGTCCGACGAGACCACCCGCCAGGCGATCACGTAGTCGCCGGACTCCAGCGGCCCGGGCACGGCGGCGGTGACCTTCTGGTCACCGGTCTCCGGCTTTTCGAGCTTCACCGCCTTCTCCCCCGGCCCGCGCAGGACGACCACGGGGAACTTGACGCCGGAGGTGAAGTCCAGCTCGATCTCCTTCAGCTCCGACACCTTGGCGTCCTTGGCGGGCGAACTGCTCTTGAGCCGGTCGTGGGCCAGCGCGCCGGGGGCGGCGACGGTGGTGAGGGCGAAGAACATCGCGCAGCCGAGCACCACCGCGAGGCCGCTGCGCGCGAAACGCGGCACGATTGCCATCGTTTTCTCCATCTAGGACGACGGCCCGGGATTCCGGGCACTTTCGGACGTACGGCACGAACATCGCGCCCAGCGCACGCTTCCGCGGCCCGGCGCGATCCGGGCACGCCGACGGCCGTCAGCCCCGCGTCGCGAAGATCAGCGGGACGGTCCGCCCGGCGTGGCGGCGCGCCGGAGGGCCGCGCCGGTGGATCGGCGCCGCGACGTCCAGGGCGCCGAACGGAGCGGGCGTGTCGGACGGCACCGCCCGTCGTACCGGCCCGGCCTCCGGGCAGGGCACGGCCAGTGCGAACCGGCCCGGCACGGGCGGGACGGGCATCCCCCACAGCCGCGCCATCAGCCAGAGGGCGCTCTCGCCCCGATACAGCCACCACCCGGTGAGCAGGGCGACCACGAGATGGGCGGCGGTCATCCCGGCGCCGGGGTAGTGATGCCATTCGCCGGGGACGATGAGCGGGGCGGGCGGCGGATCGGCGGGGTACGGCGTCCGGTCGAACAGCTCGTGCAGCACGACCTGCGCCGCGGTCGTCGCGCCGAGCACGACGCCGAGCCCGCGTTCACGGCCGCTCAGCACCCACGCCAGCGCGAACGCACCGGCCGCGCCTGCCGCGAGCATCCCGGGGGCGACGAGCCCGCCCCCGGCGAAGGCGTGCCCGCCCACCGAGACCATGACGCAGACCACCGCGAAGACGGCGGCCCGGGCCAGGCGCGTGGAGGACAGGCAGGAGGTCACCTCGCCATCCTCGCAGCCGCCCCGAGTGGTGGTCCAGCAGGCACCACCGCACCGGGCCGTACGGCCGGCGCCCCTCCCTGCGCTCCTCCCCTGGGCCCCTCGTCTGGGCAACGCATCGGTCACGAAGAGCGCGAAGTTCTATACTCAGAGTCATCATGCGTTCACGGAGCCCGGCCGATCCCCTTGATCGGTGAGGTCCCGCACCACTTGCCCCCGGTGCCGCCGGTCATCGGCGCGCAGCCCAAGAGAGGAAGACCGCGTGAGCGATGGAGATCGTAGCCCGACCCTGCGCCTGCGCCGGCTCGGCCGTGAGATGCGCAGGCTGCGCGATGCCGCGGGCATGACCATCCAGCAGGCCGCGGACGAGCTCGAATGGTCGACGTCGAAGATCTCCCGGCTGGAGAACGGCCTGACCAGGCGGCCGGACGTCCATGTGATCCGGGTCCTGTGCGCGGCCTACGGGGCCGAGGACGAGGAGCTGGTGCACGGCCTGGTCACGCTCGCCCGCGAGGCGCGTCATCCCGCCTGGTGGACGGTCTACAAGGACGTCTTCCGCGGCCCGTACGTCGGGCTGGAGGCCGAGGCGGCGTCGATCAGCTCCTACCAGCTCGGCCTCATCCCCGGCCTGTTGCAGACCCCCGACTACGCGCGGGCGATCACCCGGGCGGCCAGCGTCCGCGATTCGGCGGAGGTCGAGCGGCGGGTGGCCGCCCGCATGGAGCGCCAGCGCATCCTGGAGAAGGACGACCCGACCAGGCTGTGGGCGGTGATCGACGAGGCCGCCCTGCTGCGCACGGTCCACCAGCCCCAGGTCCACGAGCGGCAGTTGCGGCGGCTGATCGATACCAGCCCGCTGTCCCACGTCAAGCTGCAGGTCCTGCCGATGTCGGCGGGCCCGCACGCGGGGCTGGCCGGGCAGTTCGTGATCCTCGACTTCCCCGATCCCACCGACCGCAGCATCGTCTACCTGGAGACGCCCGCCGACGGGCTCTACCTTGAGGAGACCGGTGAGCTGGACCGCTTCCGGCTGATGTTCCGGCACCTCAGCGACTCGGCGCTGAGCGCCGACGCCTCGATCGCGTATCTCTCCAACCTGGTCGATCGCCTGGAGGGCTGACGAATGGACCTCACCACCGCACACTGGCGCAAGAGCACCCGCAGTTCCGGCACCGGCGACGACTGCGTGGAGGTGGCCCTGCTGCCGGGCGCCGTCGCGGTCCGTGACAGCAAAGATCCCGGCGGGCCCAGCCTGCTGTTCACCCCGGGCGAGTGGGCGGCCTTCGTCCGGGCGATCCGGCGGGGGCGCGCTCAGACGTAGCGGGCCAGGCCGTCGGCCAGTTCGGCGGCGTCCCCGTCGCGGTGCGCCGAAAGCGCCTGTTGCAGGGCGAAGGTGCCGCGGATGACATCGGCCCTGGCCAGCAGCGCGGCGGCGGGGCCGCCGGTCAGGGCGATGATCCGGTCCAGCAGGTGGGTTCCGTGGCTCGCGGCGATGGCGGCCAGGTCCTCGGCGGGGTCGCCCAGCCCCGCCTCGTCCCAGTCGACCACCCCGGCCAGGCGCGGCGCTCCCCCGGCGGTCTCCCACAGCACGTTCGCCGCGCCGAGGTCGCCGTGGACGACCGCCGTGGTGATGTGGGGCAGGGCGGCGAGCGGCGTGAGTTCGCGTTCCGCGCGGCCTCGTCCTGCGGCGGACATGAGCGGGTACAGCTCGGCGCGCACATCGTCCGCGAACCTCCGCCACCGGTCCGGTTCCTGGTGCGGCAGCGCATCGCGCACGGTCTGGTCGGCTCCGGCCCTGGCCAACTCGGCGAGCAGCGCGGCGTACTGCCGGGCCACCGCCTCGGACGTCCGGGGGCCGGCGGGCTCGCCGTCCGGCAGCGGCGCTCCGGGGATCCGGTCCAGCACCAGGTACCGTTCCCCGTCCGAGGCGACCGGGACGGGGACGCGAAAGCCGAGACCGAAACCGGCCAGCGTGCGCAGCACGGCGGCGCGGGCGGGCAGCCGTGCCGCCGCGGCCGGGGTGCGGGGCAGGCACACCACCCGCGCCGAGCCGATCACCACATGATGGAACTGCCCCTCGCGGACGTCGAGCCCGCCGAGGTCGTCGCCGGGCAGCAACCGGCCGAGCAGCGCGCGGTGCCGTTCGACGAGATCCGTCACCGCCGCTCCCCGGCCGCGATGCGGGCCCACTCCGGCGCGAGGATCGACATCACCGTGGCGTCCACCCGCTCGCCCTCCCACAGCAGGGCGTCGCGCAGCGTGCCTTCGGCGACGAACCCGACCTTCTCGTAACTGCGGCGGGCCCGCGGGTTGAACGCGTACACCTCCAGCCAGATCCGGTGCAGGCCCAGCTTCTCGAAGCCGTACCCGACGATCAGCCGTGCCGCCTCGGTGCCGAGGCCCCTGCCGACGGCGTCGGGCACGAACGCGACCCGGAAGTTGCAGCTCTCGTTGCCCTCGTCCCACTGGTTGAGCACGATCTCCCCGACGCAGCGCCCGGTCGCCCGCTCCACCACGGCGAGGTCCAGCCGGTCGTCCTGGTCGGCGCGCGTGGCGTACCATGCCCGCAGCCGCTCGTCGTCGAAGTCCGCCGCGTGGCTGCCGGTCAGCCGGGCCACCTCGGGGTCCTTGAGCATCGGCAGCAGCGCGGGCAGGTCGTCCGCGCTGATCGGGCGGAGCGTCACGAGGTCGCCGTCAAGCGTGGGCTTGGTGGCAAAATCCGGGCGAATCGTTCGTCGCTGATCGGGCATTGCCGTATTCTCCCGCTCGCCCGGGCCAAGTGTCGTACCAGGGGGCCGGGGAGACCAGGAGGATGTCGAAATGCCGTTGCCACTGTCCACAGAACGACTGATCCTGCGCGCGCCGGAGCCCGGCGATCTGGGCTTCTTCGTGGACCTGTTCGCCGACCCCGAGGCCGTGCGCTACATCGCCGACGGCGGGACCTGGAGCGCGGAACGCATCCGCGGGCAGCAGGAGAAGAAGATCAACTGCCTGGCCGAGCGGGGGTTCACCCTCTACACGGTGGTGCGCGCGGCGGACGGCCAGGTGGTCGGCGACTGCGGGCTGGCGCCGTGGGAGGACGGGATCGAGATCGGCTGGCGGTTCGCCCGGCCGTACTGGGGCCAGGGGCTGGGCAAGGAGGCGGCCCGGGCGGTGTTCGCGCATGCCAGGCAAGAGCTGGGGCTGACCGAGCTGTGGTGCCTGGTGAATGAGCGGAACACGGCGTCGTGGCGGATCGCGGAAGGGCTCGGCTTCCAGATGGACCGCACCGAGATCTGGCACGGTGACCGCACGGTGCGCATCTACAGGTGGAACGCGGGCGGGGAACGGCCGGACGCGGCCGGATAAGCGCGGAGATCTTGACAGAAGCCCGGAAATTCGGTTGCCGGGGGATTTACTGTTAGGAAACTTTCCTTTATGTTTAGCTTACCCCAGCCATAAAGGAGCACTACATGCGAAGGGCGATCACGTTACTGGCCGCGGCGATCATGGCCATCGGCTCGACGGTCTTCATCGCACAGCCGGCCATGGCGCACGGTTACATCTCCAACCCGCCCAGCCGCCAGGCGATGTGCGCGCAAGGCCGCGTCTCGAACTGCGGGCCCATCATCTACGAGCCGCAGAGCGTCGAAGGCCCCAAGGGGCAGCGCAGCTGCAGTGGCGGCGTAGGACGGTTCGGCCAGCTCGACGACGAGAGCAGGGCCTGGCCCGCGACCTCCGTCGGCAACAACGTCTCGCTGACCTGGAAGATCACCGCCCAGCACCGGACGAGCACATGGGAGTACTTCATCGGCGGCTCCCGCATCGCCTCGTTCAACGACAACGGCAAGACGGCCCCGGCCACGTTCACGCACAATGTGAACCTGGGCGGCAGAACCGGCCGGATCAAGCTGCTGGCGGTCTGGAACGTCTACGACACCTCCAACGCCTTCTACGCCTGCGTGGACCTGCAGGTCGGCCCCGGCGGCCCCCAGCCGACGCCCGAGCCGACCCCGACGCCCACCGACAAGCCGACCACCCCTGGTGGCACCTGGGCCGCCGGGACCAACTACCAGCCCGGCAGCACGGTCACCTACGGTGGCTCGACCTACCGCTGCGTTCAGGGACACACCGCGCTGACCGGCTGGGAGCCGCCCAACGCACCCTCCCTCTGGCAACAGGTATAACACAGGGCTACCATGACCCCCACACGTTGATGAGCCCTGGCGCGAACCCGCACCCGGCAGGGTGCGGGTTCGCCCGTTGGGGCGCGGATGCGCCAGAACAGGCACCGGTGACGCCCCGCTACGCGGGGGTGCGTCATCCTGGAAGGACCCGTGTGGCCGACAATGGCCCTGAGCCGCCGCAAGTCAAGGAGGGCCCATGACCACCCCGCCGATGAGGGACAACCTCGACCTCGCCTCCAGCGCCCGGGAGATGGCCGACAACCTGCCGGCCGGCTCGCTCGACCAGGCCGCCGCGGCGTCGGTGGCCATCACGTGCGCCACGACGCGCACGATCCCGCAGGCCAGAGACGTACTACAGGGGCTCACGCCCGCGCCGGTACGCCAGGCCGCGCTCGACCTCTTCGACCGCCTGTCCGGCCAGAGCCAGTAACCGCGGCTCATTCGCCGGTCCGCGGGTGGCCGCCGGGCCGTTCCGCCGAGTGCCCGCCGTGGTGTTCCCGCGGCTGTTCGCCGTGCCGCCCCGTGCGCAGGTCGGCGACCGCCAGGCAGAGCGCGGCCAGGACGAAGACGCACAGCATGAGCAGCGCGTGCTCGAAGGCCGAGGCCCAGTCGCCCCCGGTCGAGGCCACCGTGGCGAAGAACAGCGAGCCCACCGCCGCCACGCCGAACGCCGCGCCGATCCGCTGCCCGGTCTGGAGCATGCCCGCCGCGCTCCCGCCGCCCGCCACCGGCACCTCCGACAGCGTGATCGTGGCGTTGGGCGAGACGACCAGCCCGCTGCCGACACCGCCGACCAGCAGCGGCGCGGCCATCGCGTAGGCCACGCCGGGGCCGGTCGCGAGCTGTACGGCCAGCAGCGTGCCGAGCAGCCCGGTCAGCACCAGGCACAGGCCGACGGCGACCAGGGTGCGGCCGTAGCGCGAGACGATCCGCCCGCCCACGGTCGAGGCCACGCCCGACCCGAGCGCGAACGGCGTGATCGCCAGACCTGCCGCCAGCGGGCTGAAGCCGAGCCCGCTCTGCAGGTAGAGGGTGAAGGTGAAGAAGATCGCCGTGAAGCCCGCGAAGTAGAGCAGGATGAGCGCCGCGCCCAGCGCGTAGGAGCGCTTGCGGAACAGCGAGAGGTTCACCAGCGGGGTGGCCCGCCGCGCGTAGCGGCGCTCCCAGAGGACGAAGGCGGTGAGCAGCACCGCGGCCAGCGGCAGCAGCAGCCACTTGGTCGTGCTCTGCCACTCCCTGGCCTGGGCGAACGGCAGCAGCAGGGAGCCCACCCCGCACCCGAGCAGCACGATGCCGATCGGGTCCAGGCTCTCGCAGCGCTTGGTCTCCCCGGCCGGGAACAGGTGCCTGGCCAGCGCGAGCGCCAGCAGGCCGACCGGCACGTTCACGTAGAAGACCCAGCGCCAGCCGTCCTCCGAACCGGCCACGCCGAGGATCAGGCCGCCGAGCACCGGCCCCGCCGCGGTGGCGATGCCGACCGTGGTGCCCAGCGACCCGAACGCCTTGCCCCGCTCGGCCCCGCGGAAGAGCTGCTGGATCAGCCCGGAGATCTGCGGGTTGATCAGCCCGCTGGCCATCCCCTGCAGGAAGCGGGCGATCACCAGCCACCACACGTCGCGGGCCAGCCCGGCCGCCGCGCTGGCCGTGATGAACACCACGAGCCCCGTCATGAACATCGTCTTGCGCGAGCGCGCGTCGCCCAGCCGCCCGCCGGGCACGAGCGTCAGCCCGAACGCCAGCGCGTAACCGGACACGATCCACTGCAGCGCGCTCTCCGGGGCCTGCAGCGCCTCGCGGATGGACGGCAGCGCGACGTTGACGATGCTGACGTCTAGCAGGGTCATGAAGGACGCGATCAAGCCGACGCCGAGCGCGGCCCAGCGGCGTCGTCCTGTCCCCGTCACGGACCGTGCTTGATTGACCTCCATGAGGTCAACTCCTACCCTGCCGCGACCTCCATGACAACGGGGTGAATCCCCACCTGACCCACCCTCCGTATTACATAACGGAAAGGGATGCAGTTCCAAAAAGGGGTGGAGATCGTGTGCGGTCCGGCCGGAGCGGCCGGCCCGCGGCCCGTGCCGGCGTGACCCGGAGGCCCGGACCTCCGGGGGCGGACCCCGCACGGTCTCCCGCCCCAGTGAACCCAGGGGCCGGCGCTCAGGGTGCGGCCGGGTCGCCGAAGGCGAGGCGGCGGGCCACCGCCAGGTTCTCCGCCTCCTGCTCGCCGCCGCCCCCCTCGTGGCCGTTGTAGGGCCAGACCCGGATCTCCTTCGGCCCCGCGTAGTGGTTGTAGGCCGCGAACACCGTCGAGGGCGGGCAGATCTGGTCCATCAGCGCGACGGAGAACCAGGCCGGTGCGGTGGCGCGGGCCGCGAAGTGCATGCCGTCGAAGTACCCGAGCACGCCGAAGACCTCCTCCACGTCGCGCCGGTGCGTGCGCAGGTACTCGACGATCTCCATGCGCGAGCCCACGTTGCTGATCTCCGTCCCCCGCCGGATGTACGCCAGGGACGGTACGTCGAGCAGCGCGCCGATCACCATCTCCGGCGCCAGCCCGGCCACCGCGAGGCCGATGCCGCCGCCCTGGCTCCCACCGGCGATGACGATCCGCGTGGCGTCCACGCCGGGCAGGACGGCCGCGGCCTCCACGGCGCGCACCGCGTCCACGTAGACGCGGCGGTAGTAGTAGTCCTCCGGCGCGGACAGGCCCCTGGTGAGGAAGCCGGGGACCTCCGTCGAACGGCTCCCTTCCGGGTCGGGCGTGTATCCGGGGGCGCCCGACCCGCCGCCCTGGCCCCGGGTGTCCATCACCAGCGTGGCGAACCCGGCCGCCGGGTACGCCAGCCACTCGTGGGCGTGTCCCCGGCCCATGCTGTACCCCAGGTAGCGCACCACGCAGGGCAGCGGTCCGGCCGAGTGCCGCGGCTTGATGAACCATCCGCCGATGCGGTGTCCGTCGTATCCGGAAAAGCGCACTTCGGCGACGTCCACCAGGTCGAGGGGGCCCGATTGCGGGGTCAGTTCGGGGTCCAGCGGATGCGCCCTGGCCTGTTCAAGGGTCTGCTGCCAGAACTCGTCGAACCGCTCGGGTTCGGCGCGCGGCGGCATGAAGCCCCGCAGGTCGGCGAGGGGCATATCGAACAGCGTCATGCCGGCAATGATCTCGGATTCCCGGGAAACATGGCAAAACCACCCTTTTCGCCCTGACCCATAAGCCCTGCCGCGCTGGGTAGGGCCACGCCATGAGAGTGGCGCTGATCGCGTGTGCCGCCGCGCTGGCGGTGTCCGTCTGCGGGTGCGCGGCTCCGGCGGGCGCGGGGCCCGCGCAGGCCGCCGCCGCCCGGTTCCTGGACGCGGTGCGCGGCGGGCAGGGCGCGGCGGCGTGCGCGCTGCTCGCCCCGGAGGCGGCGGAGTCGCTGGCCGAGGAGGAGGGCGGCTGCGCGCGGGCCGTACTGCGGCTCGGGCTGCCCGGCCAGGGCACGGTGAAGCAGGTCGCGGTGTGGGGCGACGAGGCCCAGGTACGGCTCAGCACCGACACGCTCTTCCTGCACAGATTCGCCAAGGGCTGGCTGGTCAGGGGCGCGGGCTGCCGGCCCGACCCGCCCGGCCCCTACGACTGCGAAGTGGAGGCGTGAGGCCGTGCGATTCGTCTTCTACGCGACCTTGACGATCATCGTCGTGGGCCTGGCGTGCTTCTTCGCCGCCGGGCTCCTCCACAGGTAAGGGGCGGCGGATGAACCGTTTCTTCCACTTCCTCCGGGACAACGCGCTCGCCCTGTTCTTCCTGCTGGCCTTCCTCGCCTCGCTGGTCGGCCAGGCGTTCGCGGGCGCGGCCGACTACAACGAGCGGCAGATCGCCGGCGGCGGCGAGTCGATCTCCTTCATCGCGTACGTGACCTCCTCCGAATACGCGGTGGACGTGGCGGAGAACTGGCAGTCGGAATACCTCCAGTTCCTCTTGTACATCCTGGTCACCGTGTGGCTGGTGCAGCGCGGGTCGCCGGAGTCCAAGCCGCCCGGCCAGGAGGGCAGGGAGTCCGACAAGGAGCAGGGGGTCGGCGGGTTCGCCGACGAGCACTCCCCGTGGTTCGCCCGCTCGCGCGGGCTCGCGCACGTGCTGTACGCCAACTCCCTCGGCCTCGTGATGGGCGTGATCTTCGCGCTGTCCTGGCTGGGCCAGTCGGTCGCGGGGATGGCCGCCTACAACCGGGAACGGCTCAGTCAGCTCAGCGACCCGGTGGACTGGGGCTCCTACCTCCTGGCGCCGGAGTTCTGGAACCGCACGCTGCAGAACTGGCAGTCGGAGATGCTGGCGGTCGCCTCGATGGTGGCGCTGTCGATCTACCTGCGGCAGCGCGGATCGCCCGAGTCCAAGCCGGTGGGCGCCTCGCACGGGGCGACCGGTGTGGAGGGCTGAGGCAGCGAGCGCCTTCCGGTGATCACCGCGACCACCCGCGCGCCGGGCGGGAAACGCCCGGCGCGGGCCCGCGCGTAGATCCCGTACAGCATCTTGGCCACGTAGATCCGCTCGACCTCCAGCCCGTGGCGGTCCTCGAAACCGGCCGCGAACGCCTCCAGCTCGGGCGGCACCCTGGCGTAGCCGCCGAAGTGGTGGCCCAGGTCGAGCTCCCAGTTGGCGGTCGGCTCGCCGTACGCCTCGCGCTGCAACCGGGTCACCTCGCCCGCCAGGTACGCCGCGCCCCTGAGCACGGCGAAGCCGAGCGCGCGACGGCCCGGCGGCAGGCCCGCCGCGATCCCGGCGAGCGTGCCGCCGGTGCCCACCGGGCAGCAGATGACGTCGTAGCCGGTGGTGATCTCGGCGGGCAGCTCGGCGCAGCCCCGGACCCCGGCCGCGTTGCTGCCGCCCTCGGGGATCAGGTGGAAGTCGCCGAGTTCGGCGCGCAGCGCGGCGATCACCTCGGGGGTGTGCTTGGCCCGGTAGGTCGTGCGGTCCAGGTACCGCAGCCGCATGCCGTAGGTCGCGGCCAGGCCCAGCGAGGGGTTCAGCGGCAGCCGTTCCTCGCCCCTGACCACGCCGATCGTCGGCACGCCGAGCCGCCGCCCCGCGGCGGCGACCGCGCGGAGGTGCCCGGAGTAGGCCCCGCCGAAGGTGAGCAGCGGGCGGCCGGGGCGCAGCCCGGCGAGGTTGTGCCGGAGTTTGCGCCACTTGTTGCCGATGATCTCCGGGTCGATCAGGTCGTCGCGCTTGAGCGACAGCCGCACGCCACCAAGCCGTTCGTCGGCGACGCTGGTCAGCGGGGTGATGTCCACGGCACGCTAACCTACGTCAGGTTTCCCTGACATGGAGGAGTGTGCGCCCATGCGCGTTGTCGAAGCCTTCCGCGATGCGTACGGCACGGCCCCCGAGGGCGTCTGGCACGCGCCCGGCAGGGTCAACCTGATCGGCGAGCACACCGACTACAACGACGGCCTGGTGCTGCCCTTCGCGCTGCCGTGGGGGGTGAACGTGGCCGCCTCCCGCCGCGACGACGCGGCAGTGCGGCTGCTGTCCCTCCAGGCCGGCGCCGAACCGGTCACACTGGACGCCCTTTCGCAGGCCGCGGGGTGGGCGCGCTATCCGGCGGGCGTGTTCTGGGCGCTGCGCGCCGCCGGGCACGCCGTGGGCGGGGCCGACATCGTGATCGACGGCGACGTCCCGGCCGGGGCCGGGCTGTCCTCCAGCGCCGCGCTGGAGGTCGCGGTGGCCTTCGCCCTGAACGACCTCTACGCCCTCGGGCTGGGCCGGATGGACCTGGCGGTGGCCGCGCGGCGGGCGGAGAACGACTTCGTCGGCATGCCCTGCGGGATCATGGACCAGGCCGCCTCCGCGCTCGGCGAGGAGGGCCGCGCGCTGTTCCTGGACTGCCGGAGCCTGGGCGGCCGGACGATCCCGCTGGACGTGGCCGCGCACGACCTGACGTTGCTGATCATCGACACCGGCGTCCACCACGAGCTGGCCGACGGCCAGTACGCGCGGCGGCGGGCCGACTGCGAGAGCGCCGCCAAGCGGCTCGGCGTCGAGGCGCTGCGCGACGTGAGCGACCTCGCGGCGGCGCTGGGCACGCTCGGCGGCGACGAGCGGGCCAGGGTCCAGCACGTCGTGACGGAGATCCACCGGGTGGAGGCCGTCGTAGGGCTGCTCCGGGCCGGGGCGGTCGAGCAGGTCGGCGCGCTGCTGAACGCCTCGCACCTGTCGCTGCGCGACCAGTACGAGGTCTCCTGCGCCGAGCTGGACGTGGCGGTGGAGGCGGCCGTGCGCGGTGGCGCGCGCGGGGCCAGAATGACCGGAGGCGGCTTCGGCGGCTCGGTCATCGCCCTGGTGCCGACCGCCCGGCTGCAGGCCGTTCAGGACGCCGTGGCCGCCGCGTACGGCGAGCGCGGCTGGGCCGCCCCGCGGTTCCTGCCCGCGACGCCCTCGGCCGGGGCCCGCCGCCTGGCCTGAACCATCCGCGTATGCGAAAGGCCCCCGGGGATGGCACCCCGGGGGCCTTCCTGGTGGCTCCCGCGACAGGACTCGAACCTGTAACCTGCCGGTTAACAGCCGGACGCTCTGCCGATTGAGCTACGCGGGACCGCACACGCACTTGCGGATCTGCCGGGCCTTTCGGCTCCGTCCGCAGCGCGCGGGTCTAGATTAGCGCACATCCGCGGGTGCGTGCTCCAACCGTCCGGCGGGGTAGGAGCGCGATAGCGGGGTAGCGGGGGATCTACGACAGGCGGAGGTGGGAAAGGTGCGTTACCGGGCGACGTTCGCCATCGGTCTGGCCGTGGGATACGTCCTGGGCAGCCGGGCCGGGCGAGAGCGTTATGAGCAGATCAAGCGGACCGCGCAGCGGGTGGTGGACAGCCCCGCGGTCCAAGAGGCCGCGGGCCTGTTCGGCGCGCGGGTGTCGCAGGCCGCGGGCGCGGCCAGGAGCAAGGCGGAGAACGTGCTCGGCGACCGGGTGCCGTTCCTGCACAAGGAGGACGACACCAGCGACGTCTGGAACCAGGAGTCGCACCCGGTCAATCGCGGCGGCCCGCGCCGCGGTCAGATGCCGTAGCTGCGGCGCAGGCTCTCCAGCGCCTGCTCGGCGAGCGCCCGCAGGCCCGGGTCGTCGGGGTCGAGCCCTTCGTCGAAGACGAACTCCCAGGCCGGCTGCTCCTGGTCGGGCACCCGGCGGGCGACCAGCCGGACACCGCCGCGGCCGGGCAGCTCCACGTGCCTGCTGACCAGGATCGACCAGGTCACCCGCTCCCTGACGACGTCGGGCAGGCGGCCGGGCTCGGGCACCCGGATCACGTGCCTGGCGCCGTCGGTGGTGAGCAGGCGCAGCCCCTCCTCGTCCCACTCGCCCCGGTCGATGAGATACCAGGGCAGGCGGGTGCCGCCGGGCAGGTAGAGCGCGCGGTCGGTGGCCACCACGTGCCCGTCATCGTGCCCGTCGGCGCCTGCGGTCTCGGCGTGCGCGAGTACGCGGTCGCGGGGATCGACCTCGACGCCGGGCGGCAGGCGGCGCGAGCCGATGGGGAACCTCATGCCCCAAAAGTACCCGGCCGTGCCCGCGACCCCGATCCGGCCTGGGGCCCGGCCTCGGGCCGCGCGCCGGGCTCCGGCGGCTCGGCGTCGGCCAGCAGGTCCAAGGTCAGGGCGGCCGACCAGGAGAAGTCGCGGCAGCCCCGGCCGCTGCCGTCGAAGGGGTCGAAGCACTCGCGAAAGCCCGCCTGGCGTACCAGGCGCAGCGTGCAGGCCGCCAATGCCTGGGCCAGGTCGACCAGGCCGTGCCCGATCGCCGCGTGCCGCAGCAGCCAGTTGGTGTTCACCCACGAGGGGCCGCGCCAGTAGCGGGAGCGGTCGAACTGCGCGGACCGGATGTCGACGCTGGGCACCGGGTATCCGGCCGCGCCCATGAACCTGCCCGACTCCAGCGCGGTCACCAGGGTCCGCACGCGGTCCGTGGGCAGGTACGGGTCCACGAGCGGCGTGAAGGACCCCACCGAGGCCATCGGTATCGGCTCCCCCGCCCGGAGGTCCCTGGCGTAGTACAGGCCGTCCCAGGGGTCCCACAGGCGTGCCGTCATGGCCGTCCTGATGCGTTCGGCCGCCTCCCGCTGCGGACGCGGGTCGGCGCCCGCCACCGGCGCCAGTTCGGCCAGCGCCTCGCAGGAGGCCAGCCAGATCCCGTTGAACATCGGGTCCTCGATCGCGAACGGGTGCTCCTGGTGCAGGTAGGCGGTGTCGTATCCGGAGTCGCGGTAGCCGAGGGCCAGCGACACGTACCGGTCGTGGTGGTTGTCGGGGTGCCTGCCCGGCAGGAGTTCGCGGTGGTAGGCGTACCGGACGGCGGGCAGCGCGGCGAGCGGCGCGTCCCACAGCGGGCTGTCGTCCATCCCCGACTCCCACGGGTGGACGATCGCCGCCAGCCCGGCCCCGCCGAGGTCGCGGGCCGTCTCCAGGTAGCGGTGCTGGGCCACCAGCGACGGGTAGACCCGCCGCACGAACGCGTCCGCCGCCTCGCGCTCGGTCGCGTACCGCCAGATCCACCAGGCCGCCAGGGCCTGGAGCGGCGGCTGGGTCAGCCCCGAGGTGGCCACGTGGCGCGGCGCGGCGGCGTGCTCGTGGGAACGCCAGACCGAGGGCCCGGGGAAGTAGCCGCCTGCCGTGCGGAAGAGGATGTGCGGGACCATGCCGGTCCGCCACTGGCCACCGAGCAGCCCGGCCAGTTCGGCCTTGGCCCGCTCGGAATTGGTCCTGGCCAGCCCTATCGCCACGAAGGCGGAGTCGAGGCTCCACTGGTGCGGATAGAGCCCGGGGGCGGGCACGGTGGCCACTCCCGTCCAGTTCGCGTCGAGCACGGAGAGTGCCTCGCGCCCGAGCGCGGCGTCGTCAACCGAGGGCCGCGCCTCCATTCATTTAGTTTGCGGTGTTATGTCCCGGGTGAACACCCCTGGGGGTTATCCCGCCGGAATTGCGGTGATCAAGAAACGCTCCCGCGGGGCCCGCGCCGGGCTCGCCCGGCTCATGGGTAGAGGCATTCCTGCCGGTATGTTCAGTTGTTCGTTCGTATGACGTTGAGCGCCGATCGGGCGGTCAGTCGAGATAGTCGCGGAGCATCTGCGCCCTGGTCGGGTGGCGAAGCTTGGCGAGCGTCTTGGACTCGATCTGCCGGATCCGCTCCCTGGTCACGCCGAACTCCCTGCCGACCTCCTCCAGCGTGCGCGGATGCCCGTCGGACAGGCCGAACCGCAACTGGATGATGCGCTGCTCGCGCTCCGAGAGCGTCGCCAGGATGTCGTCGAGCTGGTCCTGCAACATGATGAACGCGGCGGCCTCCATCGGCACCACCGCGTCCGCGTCCTCGATGAAGTCGCCGAGATCGGAATCCTCCTCGCCGATCGGCGACTGCAGGGACACCGGCTCCTGGGCGATCCGCTGGATCTCCACGACCCGATCGACCGGGAGGTCCATCTCCAGCGCTATCTCCTCGGGCGCGGGCTCGCGGCCGAGATCCTGGTGGAGCTGGCGCTGTACGCGCACCAGCTTGTTGATCGTCTCCACCATGTGCACCGGGATGCGGATGGTGCGGGCCTGGTCGGCGATCGCGCGCGTGATGGCCTGGCGGATCCACCAGGTGGCGTACGTGGAGAACTTGTAGCCCTTGGTGTAGTCGAACTTCTCCACCGCGCGGATCAGGCCCAGGTTGCCCTCCTGGATGAGGTCCAGGAACAGCATGCCGCGCCCGACGTAGCGCTTGGCGATGGAGACGACCAGGCGCAGGTTGGCCTCGATCAGCCGCTGCTTGGCCCGGTTGCCGTCCCACACCAGCTCCTGGAACTCCGGATGGGCCAGCCGCAGCACGCCACCGGCCAGCTTCTCCTCGGCGAACAGCCCGGCCTCGATGGACTTGGCCAGCTCCACCTCCTCCTCCGCCGTCAGCAGGGGCACTCTGCCGATCTCGCGCAGGTAGATGCGCACGAGGTCGCTGGTCGGCGCCCGCTTGCCGGCGTCTTCGTCATCGACCCGAGCGGTCTCCTCGTCGCCCTGCGGCTCAAGGACCTCCACGCCTTGCTCGGCGAGCATCCGCACGACGCGCTCCAGCGCGTCTGACGGCAGCTCGGATCGGTCGAGCGCGGCGGCCACGTCATCGACAGTGACGCTTCCGCGCTCTCTTCCCTTCGCGACGAGGTCCGCCACCTGGTCTACCGATGGCGGCCCACTTGGCAGCACCGATGCACCCACGGAACACAGTCTGCTGTATTGGGCCCGTAAAACGGCAGACCTATTTTTGTCACAGATGGTAAGGCGGGGGTCATTACCAAAATGATATCTGATTAAGGTTTGGCAGATCCGGCTCCCGGAAAGTAAAGCCCATTACGCGATCTTTTCCCGGGCGGACGCGCCGCCCGGGGATATTCGCGCGGCCCGCCCGCGGTCACCCTGAGTGGCGCCGGACGGCCGCGCCGCCCCATCGGCTCAGGGTCAGGGGCTGCCGGCGGCCCGGTCGCGCAGCACCCGCCGCTGCTGCTCCAGGGCGACCAGCTCGCCGAACAGGCGGTTGTACTCCTGCTGCTCATCGACCGGGTTGAGCCGCTGCAACCGGGACTTGACCTGCGCGATGGCGCGGTCGGCGGCGATGGCCTCCAGGGCGGCCAGCATCGCGGCCCCGTAGCGCTCCTCGCCGCCCGCCTCGGTGCGCAGCTCCTCCACCGCCATCCGGGTGATCATCGGGCGGGTCACGTCGGGCACGCCGTCGAGCAGCCGGTCGATCCACTCGCGCCCGCCGGGGCCCGCCTGGGCGGTGCCGCCCGCGCCGAGGATCCAGGCGTACAGCTCGACGTGCTCGGGCAGCGTGAACGCCTGCGGGCCGAGCGCGTCGAAGCCGGGGCCGAGCAGCGCGGGCCGCTGTACGGCGAGCTTCAGCACCTCCGCCTCGACCCGCACGCCGGGATCGGCCGGGTCGGCGGCGCGGCGCGGCGGGGCCGGGCGCTCGGCGCGGCGGGCCTGCTGCCCGGCGGCGGGGGCGGGGGCGGCCTGCCCCGCCATCTCGGTGATGCGCCCGATGACGAGCTGCTCGTTGAGGAAGCCGAGCCAGCGGTCCAGGTCGATGGCGTACATCTGGCGCAGCGCGCGGTCCTTGATGGAGGCCACGATGGGGGCCGCCGCGTCGAGCGCAGCCAGCTTGCCCTCGTTGGTGGCGAGGTCGTAGCGGGAGATCGTGCTGCGGATGGCGAACGCGAACAGCGGCTCACGGCTGGCCACGAGGTCTCTGACCGCCGCGTCGCCGTGCTTGATCCGCAGGTCACACGGGTCGAGCCCGTCGGGCTGCACCGCGACGAAGGTCTGCGTGACGAACTTCTGCTCCTCCGCGAAGGCGCGCAGCGCGGCCTTCTGGCCCGCCGGGTCGCCGTCGAAGGTGAACACGACCTCGCCGCGGAACTCGGCCTGGTCGAGCAGCAGCCGGCGGAGGATCTTGATGTGCCCCTCGCCGAACGACGTGCCGCAGGTCGCCACCGCGGTGGGCACCCCGGCCAGGTGGCAGGCCATCACGTCGGTGTAGCCCTCGACCACCACGGCCTGCGAGCGCTTGGAGATCTCGCGCTTGGCCAGGTCGATGCCGTACAGCACCTCGCTCTTCTTGTAGAGCGGGGTCTCGGGGGTGTTGAGGTATTTGGGGCCTTCGTCGTTGTCGAGCAGCTTGCGCGCGCCGAAGCCGATCACGTCGCCGGTGATGTCGCGGATCGGCCACACCAGCCGCGCCCGGAACCGGTCGATCGGCCCCCGGCGGCCCTCCTTGGCGATGCCCGCCTTGATCAGCTCGGCGGCGGTGAAGCCCCGGCCCATCAGGTGCCTGGCCAGCCGGTCCCAGTCGGGCGGGGCGAACCCCACCCCGAAGTGCTCGGCGTCGACCCGCTCGAACCCGCGCTCGGACAGGAACCTGCGGCCGGGCCCAGCCTCCGGCCCGCCCAGCAGCTCCGCGTAGTACTCGGCGGCGGCCCGGTGCGCCTCGATCAGCCGGGTGCGCTCGCCCTGCTCCCGGCCGGGCACGTATCCGCCCTGCTCGTAACGGAGCTGGATGCCCGCCCGCTGGGCCAGCCGCTCGACCGCCTCGGAGAAGGTCAGGTGCTCAAGGCGGCGGACGAACGTGATGACGTCGCCGCCCTCGCCGCAGCCGAAGCAGTACCAGTAGCCGCGGGCGGGGGTGACGTTGAAGGACGGGCTCTTCTCGTCGTGGAAGGGGCAGAGACCCTTCAGGTTTCCGCCGCCCGCGTTGCGGAGCTGGATGTGCTCGCCCACCACGTCGGCGATGGGTGAGCGCTCCCTGACGTGCGCGATGTCGTCATCGCTGATCCGGCCTGCCACGCCGCGAGTCTATTGGCGTGGGCCGACAGAACGCGCGCCGGTGCCCGGGACCGCCGTCCGACTTTCCCGAACAGGTCATGGCCAAACCGGCAGTCCGCTACAAAGGTAATGACTCCCGGCGAGTCACAACGGGATACCGTACGCAGGTGGAGAAGATGCGATCAGGACATCACGCACGTTCGGGGCGTCTGGCCGCGGTGGCCACGGCCGCCGGCGCCGTGTTCCTGACCGGCGCCTGCGCCTCGGCGGGCGGAGTGGCGGGCGTCGTCACCGTGTCGCCGGTCGCCACCGGGCCGCAGGCCGCGTCCGAGGTCATCGCCACCATCCCCGCCCAGGGAGGCGCCTCCGTCAAGGAGGCCGGTCCCTCCGGGGAGGCGCGCGTCGCCGTACAGCGCCCGCCCGCGGACGCGCCGGTGCAGGTGCCGCCGCCGAAGGTCTCCAAGTACACCTACGCGTTCCCGGTCAAGGGCTGCGAGGCCAAGTACGCGCGCAAGCTGCTGGTGCTGCCCAAGACCACGATCTGGGCCCAGCGGGGCTGCGCGTTCATCGCGCCCATCGACGGCACCGTGGACGAGGTCTCCGGCGGCGACGGGTGGCGGGCGTCCAGCGACCTCGGCAAGGACCGCGAGGGGCGGTTCGTGTCGATCATCGGCGTGGACGGCGTGCGCTACCTGGGCGGCCACCTCGACTCGGTGACCCCGGGCCTCGCCCCCGGCACGAAGGTCAACGCCGGGCAGACCCTCGGCCGGGTGGGCAACTCGGGCAACGCCGCGGGCAACGCGACCAACCTCTACTTCGCGATCTCCTGGAAGACCCGCCCCGGCGCGTGGTGGGTCCGGCGCGGCATGGTCGAGCCGTGGGACTACCTGGACGCCTGGCGCGACGGCAACCGCACCCTCTCCCCTCGCGAGGAGGTGCTGGAGACGCGGCGCAAGAGCGGGGCCGAACCGGCTTGCCGCATCCTCTGCACCAGCAGGTCGGCCACTCCCCCGCCGGAGACCCCCGACAGCGGGAAGAAGAAGAAAAAGCCGCGGCCCGACCCGGTCCCGACCGTGATCCACCCCTCGCCCCCGCACGCGACGACCGGTTCGGCCTCCTGACCCTCCGGGCCTGCGGGGCGGGCGTGTCGCGCCCGCCCCTGGCCGTCGTCGTCAGAGGGAGCCGAGCGGCACGTCCGGGTCGGCCAGGGCCTTCAGGTCCACGGCCCTGCCGGCGCGGATCAGGTCCTGGATCTGGTCGGTGACGTCCCACACGTTGACGTTCATCCCGGCGACCACCTTGCCCGCGCGCAGCCAGAACGCGATGAACTCCAGGTCATCGGCCGAGCCGCGGAAGACCACCTCGTCGTGGCCCTCGATGTCGCCGCTGAACTCCATGCCCAGCTCGAACTGGTCGGTGAAGAAGTAGGGCACCCGGTCGTAGGAGACCTCCCGGCCGAGCATCGCGCGTGCCGCGTCCGGGCCGCCGTTCAGGGCGTTGGCCCAGTGCTCGACGCGTACGGGCCTGCCGTACAGGGGGTGGAACGCCTCGGCGATGTCACCGGCCGCGAACACGTCGGGGTGGGACGTGCTGCGCAGCGACGCGTCGGTCAGCACGCCCTCGTTCACCGCGAGGCCCGCGGCGCGGGCGAGTCCGACGTTGGGCGCGGCGCCGACCCCGGCGATCACGTGGGCGGCGGGCAGGCTCTCGCCCGCCGCGGTACGGACCTCGGTGGCGGTGATCTCCGCGATGGAGGCGCCGAAGCGGAACCCGACCCCGTGGCGGCGGTGCAGCCCGGCGAAGACCTCGCCCAGCTCGGGGCCGAGCACCCGGTGCAGCGGCCCGGGGGCCTGCTCGACCACCACGACCTCACAGCCCGCCTCGCGGGCCGCCGCGGCGGCCTCCAGGCCGATCCAGCCCGCCCCGGCCACCACGACCGTCCCGCCTCCGGCGAACGCCGCGCGCAGCGCGTCGCTGTCGCCGAAGGTCCGCAGCCGCCTGGCGCGCTCCCCGCCGGGTACGTCCAGCCCCTTGGCCGACGAGCCGGTCGCCAGCAGCAGCTTGTCGTAGGGCAGGGTCTCACCCCCGGCGAGCGTCACCGTGTGCCCATCCGGGTCGATCGACGTGACGGCGGCGCCCAGCCGCAGATCGACGGAGTTGGCCGGGTACCAGTCAGGCTCATGGACGAACGCCGCCTCGCGCTCGGCCTTGCCCATCAGGTAGTCCTTGGACAGCGGCGGCCGCTCATAGGGCCGCAACTCCTCCTCACCGATCAGCGTGACGGGCCCTTCGTAGCCCTCCTCCCGCAAGGTCTCGGCGGCCTTCGCCCCCGCCAGACCAGCACCGATGATGACATGTCCCGCCATTAGCTCTCCTCTTTCCTCGTGATCAGATGCCGGGCGATCACAAGTATCCGCCTGCGCGGAGGTCAGCGTCCGGTGAGCCGCGCATGCCAGGCGACCGCCGAGGTGTCGGTCAGCGAGGCGATCTGGTCGATGACCACGCGCACCCGCGCCGCGTCGTCCCCGGCCCTGGCGAACGCGGGCCGCAGCGCGGGCTCCAGCGTGCCGGGCGCGCCCAGCATGATCTCGGCGGCCAGCTCGGTGACCAGCTCGCGCTGCCGGGCCTGGACGGCGTTGTGCTCCGCGCTGCACATCACGTAGTGCGCGGTGATGCCCTTCAGCAGCGCGCACTCCACCCGGGTCTCGGCGGGCACCACCAGGTCGGCGTCATGGCGCCCGGGACGCTCGCCGTACGCCTCGACGGTGGCGAGCTGGGCCGCGCGGGTCAGGCGGCCGATGAGGGCGCTGGTCAGGCCCTTCAGCGCGGCCAGGCCCGCCAGGCTGCCGTCGAACTCGCGCGGCCAGTACGGCTGGTCCACCAGGTGGGCGAGCGCCGCCTCAAGCCGGGCCCTGTCGGCCCCGGGCGCGTACCAGCCGACCGTACGGTCGCAGACCTCGGCGCGCTCGGCGGGCGAGCGCAGCGCGCCGAGAGTGACGTGCCCGGCGTGCAGCGCGTCCTCAAGGTCGTGCACGGAGTAGGCCACGTCGTCGGCCCAGTCCATGATCTGCGCCTCGAAGCTGACCCTGCCCTCGGGCACGCCCTGCCGCATCCACTCGAAGACCGGCAGGTCGTCGGCGTAGACGCCGAACGGGCCGGCGCCGCGCACGGGCCAGGGGTACTTCGTGGCGGCGTCGAGGGCGGCCCTGGTCAGGTTGAGCCCGGCGCTGCGGCCGTCCTCGGTGACGACCTTGGCCTCCAGCCGGGTCAGCAGCCGCAGGCTCTGCGCGTTGCCCTCGAAGCCGCCGCACCCGGCGGCCAGTTCGTCCAGCACGCTCTCGCCGTTGTGCCCGAACGGCGGATGCCCGAGGTCATGGGCCAGGCAGGCGGTCTCTACCAGATCGGGGTCACAGCCCAGCGCCTTGCCCATCTCCCGGCCCACCTGGGCGCACTCCAGGGAGTGGGTGAGCCGGGTCCGGGGCACCTGCTGGCCGTTGCCCAGGGTCTCCCCCGGGCCGACCACCTGTGTCTTGGCCGCCAGCCTGCGCAAGGCCGAGGAGTGGAGCACCCGGGCGCGGTCGCGCTCGAACGCGCCGCGCTCCGGGTTGCCGGGCGGTTCCGGCACCCATCGTTCCTGGTCATGCTCGCTGTACGAACGCATCAGTGGTTTTGAGACTATTCCCTCACCACCGGCCTTATGCCACCAACGCCGGGGAAACGTTCAGCGGGTGTCGGACGTCGTGCCCGCGATGGCCGCCCTGCCCGCCTCCAGCCGGGCCACCGGGATGCGGAACGGCGAGCAGGACACGTAGTCCAGCCCCACCTCGTGGCAGAAGCGCACGGACTCGGGGTCGCCCCCGTGCTCGCCGCAGATGCCCAGCTTGAGGTCCGGACGGGTGCGCCTGCCCTCCTCCACGGCGATCCGCATGAGCCGTCCGACGCCGTCGCGGTCGATCGTCTCGAACGGCGAGACGCCGAAGATCCCCTGGTCCAGGTACTTCCCGAAGAACGACGACTCCACGTCGTCCCGGGAGAAGGCCCAGGTCATCTGGGTGAGGTCGTTGGTGCCGAAGGAGAAGAAGTCGGCCGCCTCGGCGATCTGCCCGGCGGTGAGCGCCGCCCTCGGCACCTCGATCATGGTGCCGACCAGCGCCTCGACGCCGGTCTCCCGCAGGATGCCGACGGCCTCCTCACGGATCTGCTCCAGCTCCTGCACGGCCCCGACCAGCGGGATCATGATTTCCGGACGCGGGTCGCCGCCCTGCTCCCGGCGGCCGCGCGCGGCCTCGGCGATGGCCCGCACCTGCATCGCGAACAGCCCGGGGATCACCAGGCCGAGCCGTACGCCGCGCAGGCCGAGCATCGGGTTCTGCTCGTGCAGGCGCTTGACCGCCTCCAGCAGCGTGGCGTCACGGTCGGATCCGCGGCCGGTGGCGACCTTCACCGACAGGTCCACGATGTCGGGCAGGAACTCGTGCAGCGGCGGGTCGATCAGGCGGATGGTCACCGGCAGGCCGTCCATCGCCGTGAAGATCTCCTCGAAGTCGGCCCGCTGCAGCGGTTCGAGGGCGTCCAGCGCGGCCTGGCGCTCGTCCTTCCCTTCGGCCAGGATCAGGTTCTCCACGAGCCTGCGCCGCTCACCGAGGAACATGTGCTCGGTGCGGCACAGCCCGATGCCCCCGCCGCCGAACCGCCGGGCCCGCGCGGCGTCCTCGCCGGTGTCGGCGTTGGCGCGTACGCCGAGCACGCGGGCCTGGTCGGCGTGCCGCATGATCCGGTCCACGGCCCGTACCAGGTCGTCGGACTCGTCCGCCGAGCCCTCGAAGTACTCCACCACCACGGAGTCCACGACGGGCACCTCGCCCAGGTAGACCGCGCCGGTGGTGCCGTCGATGGACAGCACGTCGCCCTCTTCGATCACCACGCCGCCGGGGGCGGTCAGCCGTCCGGCGCGTACGTCGATCTCAAGCTCCTCGGCGCCGCACACGCAGGTCTTGCCCATGCCGCGAGCGACGACCGCCGCGTGCGAGGTCTTGCCGCCCCTGCTGGTCAGGATGCCATTGGCGGCGATCATCCCGCTCAGGTCCTCGGGGTTGGTCTCCCGGCGCACCAGGATGACGTCCTCGCCCCGTGCGGCCAGCTCGACGGCCCGCTCGGAGGAGAACACGGCCCTGCCGACGGCCGCGCCCGGCGAGGCGTTCATCCCCGTGGTGATCTTCCGTGCCTTCACGTTGCTGTCGAAGCGGGGGAACATGAGCTGCGCGAGCTGCGCGCCGCTGCACCGCGTCACGGCCTCGTCGAGGTCGATCAGGCCCTGGTCGGCGAGCTGCACGGCGATGCGGAACGCGGCGGCGGCGGTGCGCTTGCCGACGCGGGTCTGCAGCATCCACAGCTTGCCGCGCTCGATGGTGAACTCGATGTCGCACAGGTCGCGGTAGTGGTTCTCCAGCTTCTCCATGATCGCCAGCAGCTCGTCGTACGAGGCCGGGTCGATCGTGGCCAGATCCTGGAGCGGGACGGTGTTGCGGATGCCCGCCACGACGTCCTCGCCCTGGGCGTTCTGCAGGTAGTCGCCGTAGATGCCCTGCTGGCCGCTGCCCGGGTCGCGGGTGAAGGCGACGCCGGTGCCGGAGTCCATGCCCCGGTTGCCGAAGACCATGGTGCAGATGTTGACCGCCGTGCCGAGGTCGGCGGGGATGCGCTCCTGGCGGCGGTAGAGGATCGCGCGGGGGGCGTTCCAGGACTCGAAGACCGCCTCCACGGCCATCCGCATCTGCTCGCGGGGGTCCGCGGGGAAGTCCCTGCCGGTGGCGTCACGGACGATGCCCTTGTAGATCTCGACCAGGCGCTGGAAGTCGGCGGCGGTCAGGTCCAGGTCGTCGCGGGAGCCCTTGAGGTCTTCCAGCGCCTGCTCGAACCGGCCGTCGATGCCGAGGACGGTCTTGCCGAACATCTGGATGAGGCGGCGGTAGGAGTCCCAGGCGAAGCGGTCGTTGCCGCCGGCCTGCTTGGCCAGCCCGCGTACGGACTCGTCGTTGAGCCCGATGTTGAGGACGGTCTCCATCATGCCCGGCATCGAGAACTTGGCCCCCGACCGTACGCTGACCAGCAGCGGATCGTCGGCCTGGCCAAGCCGCTTGCCCATCCGCCGCTCCAGCTCGGTCAGGTGGGCCTCGATCTCGTCGCCGAGACCGGCGGGGAGGGTCCCGTCCGCGAGGTAGCCACGGCACGCCTCGGTGGTGATCGTGAAGCCCGGAGGAACGGGCAGCCCCAGGTTGGTCATCTCGGCCAGGTTGGCGCCCTTGCCGCCCAGGAGATCTTTGAGGTCCTTGTTCCCCTCGGTGAAGTCGTAAACAAACTTCGGCACCGCAGCTCCTTCTCCGCCGCCAACGAAGGCATCGATCCGCCTTACTGGGACTGTACCGATGAACTTGATGACGAAACGTCACCCATCAGGAAATAATAGATTTACCCAGGTCAGAGAGGTCGATGAGGTCTAATCCAATTGACATGTGGATCTAATACACCCTCGTCCGAGATCGATCGGTAAATTGGTTTATACCAATTGGTGTAAACCAATTTCCCCTGAGCGGGCGCGGCTCGCGGCGGGGTCGTAGGGCCATATCAACCGATCGGCTGTGCGTGTTCGAGCGAGTTGGGCGATGTGCGGGGCGGGGCCGGGCCGCGATGCTCAGAGGCATGCCGATCACCGAAGTCAACGGGCTCCGCAAGAGCTACGGGGCGCGGCCCGTGGTCGACGCCGTCTCCTTCGCCGTCGAGGAAGGCGAGATCTTCGGCATCCTGGGTCCCAACGGGGCGGGCAGGACCACCGCGGCGGAGTGAGTCGAGGGCCTGCGGGTGCCCGACGAGGGCACCGTACGGCTGGCGGGGCTCGATCCGGCCGCCGACCGCAGACGGGTCACCGAGATCCTCGGCGTGCAGCTCCAGGCGAGCCGGTTGCAGACCGAGCCCACCGTGCGCGAAGCCCTCATGTTCTATAGCGCCCTCTCCGCCGCGCCCGCCGAGTGGCGGCCACTCGCCAAGGGCACCTCCAACCGCGAGATCGCCGCGATCCTGTTCGTCAGCGAGGCCACGGTCAAAAGCCACCTCACCCACATCTACGCAAACTCCGCGTCAAAGACCGCGCCGCCGCCGTCACCACCGCCTACGACCACGGCATCCTCGGCTGACACCTCCGCGAGTCCACAGAAGTCTGACTATAGGCGTCCGTTCCCGGATGACGGCAGAAGCCGCCTGGGCCTTCTTATTGCCAGACTCGTTGCGTAGCCTTACCGTTACGTTGGGCGACCATCCTAAGCGAGGAGGGCAAGATGAGCGCCACGCGCGGCGAGCACGAAGGCAAGCCAAAGGAAGACAAGCCGCTTCCGAACCCGCCTCCCGCCGGAAATCCCGACACTACGGCCCCCAGCGGCAAGCACGAGGGCGATCCGAAAGACGGGAAGAAGTAGTGGACAAGGGCATCGCCGCACGAATCGAACGGTTGATCGACGGCATCGGCGACATCAGCGCACCGGTCAAGCGAGCGCTGCGAGCGGTGCCCCGGCACCAGTTCATTCCCCCCGTGGCCCTCGTCGCCGATGACACCACGGCGATCATCGACCGCGAAGCCGACCCCGCCGCCTGGTTCGACGCGGTCTACTCACGGCTCCCCATCGTCACTCAGCTCGACGACGGCGCAACCGACCTGCGAGACGAAGCCGGTGGGCTCTACACCTCCTCCAATTCCGCACCCGGCACCGTCACCGACTTCCTTGACCTCCTGGACCTTTCCCCCGGGCACCGGGTGCTGGAGATCGGTACAGGCACCGGCTGGACCGCCGCCCTGCTGTCCCACCTCGTCGGCGCGCAGCACGTCACATCGATCGAGGTGGACGCCGCACTCGCGGAGCAGGCCGCGAAGAACCTCAGCGACGCCGGGTCACACCCACACCTGATCACCGGCGACGGCGCGGAAGGCTCTCCTGAACGGGCGCCATTCGACCGTGTTCACGTCACCTGCGGAATCCGCACCGTACCGTACGCCTGGGTGGAGCAGACCCGGCCCGGCGGCCGGATCGTCCTGCCCTACGACCCCGGTT
Source organism: Spongiactinospora rosea (assembly GCF_003315795.1). Taxonomy (GTDB): domain Bacteria; phylum Actinomycetota; class Actinomycetes; order Streptosporangiales; family Streptosporangiaceae; genus Spongiactinospora; species Spongiactinospora rosea. Next base: position 62,840 of record NZ_QMEY01000003.1, on the reverse strand, counting down.
TCGCCACCGGTCATGCGGCACTACGCCTCACCGTCAAGCCGGATGGCACCGCCTCGGGCAAATTCGCCGAGTACGCCGCGTACATGATGATGCGTTCCCAGCGCATCGCCGCGAACGCAGAACGAGGCCCGGACCGTGAGGCCCGAACGCGCATCGACCCCCGAACGATCACGGAAGCACCGTCGGGTGCGGCGTTGGCGATGTCGGCGCTCACCGGGCTCTATCTCAGCACCGGCCGGCAAGACGGCCGACTCTTGACGTGGCTGTCGGACCCGGCCGTCCCGGCGCAATGGACGCTGATCACTCACGTGCCAGGCGCCGACGACTTTGAGGTCTACCAGGTCGGCGATCGGCCGCTGTGGGACGAGGTCACCGACGCCTACTTCCGCTGGGTGGACTGGGGCGAGCCTGGCCGCCACCGATTCGGGATGACCGTGACCCCGGGCGGGCAGCGGGTATGGCTGGACACCCCTCAGCAGGCGGTCGAATGACGTCAACGCCTCTGTCGGAGCGGACACCGCTCTCCCCAAGGCGCGCGTGATCAACCCTGCGCCACAATGGCTCCGTTAGTGCCGCAGCCTTACGTCACCTTGTGGCCGCTCAGGCCACTCCGAATGCCGGGGGCTTGATAGCGACCTGATAGTCCCCGAAGCCCTTGAGCTGCGCGCGCTTTTCGATGGGCACCGCGTCGATCACCCGGTGTGCCGTGTTCAAGATCATAAGGCTGTGGTACTGGGCGGGCAGGCCGTCGAGCATTTCCGTCGCCTCCCGAAGCCCGCGCTCATAGTCACCTATTCGGCTGGCCCGGATCGACCGATGAAGCTGTACATTGACCCGGTTTTGATAGCGGGGTGAGTTCCGTTCAGCCGCAAGAGCCTTGTCACACGCCTCGTCCGCCGTCCGATCAGACCCCACGAACGAATGCACCCATGAGGTCACGAACCACACCGAATCCGGCCCCCACGTGAACACCTCGCTGGGCGACACCCGCTCGCATAGATCATGCAAGTAATGCAGCACCTCCAGAGCCTCCTTCTCTCGCCCGAGCACGGCGAGCCCTTGGGCTTCGGCGCTCACCGCATGCAGCATGCCGGCGTTCTGGGATTTTCCGGCCAGTGCGCGAGCCTTTCGGGCGAGCGCGACCGCCGAATGCGGTGAACGAGGGGTATACAGCGCGAACACGGCCTCATACCCCATGGCCCAGACGCGCATGTTGAGATCCCCGGATGCTTCGGCGGCGTGCCGTGCTGTGAGCCACCAGCGGCGAGCGGCGTCGTATTCGCCGAGCCGGGTCAGCACGTTGGCCTGGATGATCGCCATCTGGGATGCCACACGCTGTAGGTCAGTGGGCGCACGGACGGCCGGGGCCGCCAGCGCCTGCTGAAGCGCGATCACATCACTGGTGATCCCCGCCCGCACGACGGCCGGTGGCTGGGTTTGCAGCGCGTACATATGATCCGCGCACGCCATCTCCCAGTCTTGCGTGGTGTAGGTCTCCGCGACGTTGGTGGAGCGGTTGAGGACTCGTTCGAGCATCTGCCGGGCGGGCTCGTCTACGACAGCTTGAGAGAGCAGCCCGAGGCTCGTCAGCTTGAGCAAAAGGCGGCGTTCCACGTCTTCTTCTTCCTGATGTGCGGCTTGTGTTGTACTTCTACGGTAGCCCTCACCTGCTGCCGTTGATAGCACTAAATCGGTTATGGGAATACGTCCGAGCCGCTGCACCAAAGGCCACACGGCCACCAGTTCACCCTTCGCTTCCAGCGCGTCGTCGATTGCCTGCACCCCCGCATGCCTGTCGGGAAGTACTTCTCCGCGCTCGATCGCCGTCAGCATAGATCGGGCATATCCCGCTTTGGCGGACAAACCGCCCAAATCAAGGGTCTCGCCGACCCGGGTTTCGTAGGAGTCACGCAATGCACGGATACGAGACCCGAAATAGGCCGCCATCGACTCATATGGGTCGAACTGCTTGCGTGGTCTAGGCATCTGCACCTGCCCCATGAATGCCGCCGAATGCCAGCGAATGCCATTGGCAATCACGCCTTGCCCGGATCACTGGACGGGATCAGCATAAACCCAGCGCCCGGAAAACTCCTGGTGCGCAGGTAAATTGCATCGCGCTACCGCATGGAGGGTGCGACCGATGGAAGGATATGTGGCGCCCTGGAAAAAGGGGAACCACGGCGATTTTGCCTATACGTCACAGTTCGCGGCGAGCAGACCGAAAGCCACCCGAGGACTCAGCGGAATGGCCGGCCGGAGGGTCTACGGGCCGCTGGGGCGCGGCTGATGGACGCGTTCATGCTCGCCTACCCGTACCGCAGGCCGCCCGCCGTGACCGCGCCCGAGGACGCGACCGCCCACCGGCTCAAGGACGCGCTCGCCGCGTACGGCATCCACGCCTTCATGGCCAGGGATCGCGACGGAATGCTGGTGTCGCTCTGCTTCGGCCTGGTCGCGGTGGTCAAAGCCGACGGCATCTGGTGGCACAGTCCGCGACAGCTCAGGCCGGGCATCCCGCTGTACGTCCATCGCAGCACCGTGCCCGGTGCCGTCGAAGCGCTGGTACGTGACCACGCGCTGCTGAACCCGGCGGCCGGGACCGTGGAGGAGCCTCGTGCTGTGGGTCCTGCCTGACGGTTTCCTCCCTGGCTGCTCGGAACGGTCCGTGTTCTTGGTCTGGGACGTCGAAGTCGCCGACTCGCCCCGCGCCTGCGGCGTGACCGACAGCCCGGGAACCGCCGAGCGGGCCATGCTCGACGCCCTCGCCACCCGCCCCGAAGGCCGTGGCCGGGTGCGGTACGCGCGCCTGTCGTTCATCGGCGTCGGGTACGTGTACGGCCCGGCCGTGCTCACCGCGCACCGCAAGGACGGCGCGACCGTGGTCAGGGCCGGGGACGCGTGGGAGAACACCTCATGATCGGGCGCGGCGGCGTGGCGTGGGAGCTCAGCGCCGCCGCGCCGTACGACGGGCCTGCTGATGGCCCGACCAGCGCGGGCGGGTACGAGGTGTACTCCCCGCCCGCGCCGCACACCGCGCGGCGGCCCACCTTCCCTGGCCGGACCGCGCCGCACGGGAGCCGGTAGCCCCCGTGCCACGCGGGCGGGCGGCGTACCCCACAACGCCGCCCGCCCGCGCTCCTCATCCGTGAGGTCAGGTCGAGGCTTCTTGGAGCCGGTCGCCGGGCACCTGTGACACCAGTGCCCCGCAGGTCCGCGCCGCTAGCTCTTCATGTAGGTGCCGAACCAGTCGAGCATCGGGGCCGGGTTCTGCTGGAAGTACGTGTAGCCGTCCCAGCGCCTGGTCGTCCCCTCGATCCAGAGCAGTTCCTTCTCGGCGACCGGGATGTTGTCGAACATCGCCTGGATGTCCGACGGCCTGGTCATCAGGTCGTCGCGGACCTGGTACAGCATCGTCGGGATCATGACGTTCTTCGCCCAGGGGACGGGCGAGAAGTCGTCCAGTCCGAAGCCGGTGTGCAGCCTGATGCGCTGCTCCAGGTCGTCGATGCGCCCGGCGGGGATTTCGAGCTGCTCCAGCCCCCGCTCGCAGGCGACGCGGGGAGACAGCGGCTGCGGCGAGACCATGCAGCGGACTCCCTCGAAGGCCTCCGGGCGCCTGGTCATGGCGAACATGGTCGCGTTGCCGCCGAGGCAGCGGCTGAAGAGGCCGATGGTCAGGTCCCGGGTGTCCGCGCGACCGCGCACGTAGTCCAGCGAGCCGATGACGTCGCGGGACTCATATCGGCCGACGGTGAAGATGCCGCCGTTGGCCGCGCCGCTGTGGCCGAAGTTCCGCAGGTCGTAGGCGAGCACGTGGTAGCCGGCATCGTGCAGGATCTTGTAGTCCGGGATGAAGTTCACCTCGAAGTCGTTGCCGGTCGCGCCGCCGAGCGACCTCCACGGCTCAAGGTGCGCGGGCAGCCCGGCCCGGCTGAACCAGCGCGGGTGGTTGGCGATGACGATCTTGTCGGATCCGGGGGCCGGGATGTACCAGCCTTCCAGCGGCACGCCGTCCTCAGAGGGAAAGGTGACGTCCTCGTACGCGAGGCCCTGCTCGTCCGGCCGGTGCATGATCGGCGAGCGCAGTGACGTACGGAAGCCGTCGGCGATGGCCTGCAGGGTGTCATCGATCTGGGTCATGCTCCGAGCCTGACGCCCATCCGACCGGCGTAACCAGGCAGCGGCAGTACCTGGCTGGGAGGTGCACATTTCTGCACACTGAAGGAGTGGACAGACAAGAACTGGCCGGATTCCTGCGCAGCAGGCGCGAGCGGATCAGCCCCGCCGACGTGGGCCTGCCCGCCGGGCCGCGCCGCCGTACCCCGGGGCTGCGCCGGGAGGAGGTGGCCCGGCTGGCGTACATCTCGACGGAGTACTACACCCGGCTGGAACAGGCCCGCGGCCCGCGCCCGTCGAGCGAGGTGCTGTCCGGGATCACCCGCGCGCTGCGACTGTCGGACGTCGAGCGCGACCACCTCCACCACCTTGCCGGGGCGCCGCCCGGCCCCGCCCCCGGGCCATCCCGCGAGGTCCGGCAGAGCATCCTCGACCTGCTGCGGCGGCTGCCGCAGACCGCCGCGATCGTGACGTCCGCGACGTTCGAGGTGATCGCCTGGAACGACCTGGCGGCCGCGCTCATGGAGGACTTCTCCGCCCTGACCCGGCGCGACCGCAACCTCGCGCGCCGCGTCTTCCTCGGACCCCACGCGAACGGGCAGGTGCTGTACGGGCTGTCCGACGCCGATGACTTCGCCCGCTTCTCGGCCCACCGGCTGCGCGCCACCGCCGCCCGCTACCCCGACGATCCCGAGGTGGCCGCGCTGGTGCGGGAACTCCTCGCGGGCAGCGAGGAGTTCGCGCGCCTGTGGGCCTCCCACGACGTGGCCGCCGAGCCCACCCTGTGCAAGACCTTCCACCACCCGCAGGTCGGCCCGGTCACCGTCAACTGCGACACGCTCGACATCACCGACCGGGACCAGCAGGCCGTGATCTACACCGCCGCTCCCGGCTCGCCGTCCGAGCAGTCACTGCGCCTGCTGTCGGTCATCGGCACCCAGCGCATGGAGGTACTCCGCTGAGGGACTCATCGCTGAAGGCGTTCGACCAACGTGCCCTGATGAACGTAGGCGCGCGGGCCAGTCTCCGGCAGACGCCATAGAGCACTCTGCCATGCTCGGCGCGGCACAACTCAGTGATCTCTGCCTTGAACTCCGGTGTGAACGACCGCCGCGGGCGCGGCTTCTTCTTCGCCATGTTCGCCATCATGGACATCCTCCGGGGGTAACCCCTGATTACAGGTGTCGGTCAAACCGGAGCAAGCCCATGGGGCCTTTTGGCTGTTCAGAAGCGCAGGACCGGTAGCGGCGCGTCGGGCGGAGCCCGACATGGAAGAGCGCGGCTGAGCGAAGCGAAGGCGATTGTGCGCTTGAGCGCGGGCGGTCCGGCCGAGGCGGAGGGGCATACCGCGCGACTGAGTAGAGGGAAGGCGGTTGGGGGGTGGAATGCGTTAGAGGGGGTTGTGGGTGGGGGCGGGGGTGCCGCGGGCGTCGGTGCCTCGGGCTGGGAGCCAGAGGATGAAGGTGCTGCCCTGGCCCAGCCGGGTGAACAGGCGTACGTGGCCGCCGTGTGACTCCACGATCTGGCGGACGATGGCCAGCCCGAGCCCCGTGTGCCGGTCGCGTTCGCGCCGTTCGCCCCCACCCCGCCAGAACCGGTCGAACACCCGCTCGCTGTCGTCCTCCGACAGCCCCGGCCCGGCGTCGCGGACCGCCACCCAGATCCAGCCGGACGACCGCCCCGCCGCCACGCGGATGTGGCTGCCGGGCGGGGCCAGGCGTACCGCGTTGGACAGCAGGTTGCCCACCGCGCGGCGCAGCGCGTCGTGGTCGCCGATGGCGACCAGCCCGGCCGGGGCGGCGCGGATGAGCCGCATGCCGCGCCCCGCCGCCAGGGTCTCGAAGTCGTCGCACGCCTCGGCGGCGACCGTGCCGACGTCCACGTCGGTGTCGGCGAGCGCGGGAGCCGTACGCCGGGCCGTGGCCAGCAGGTCCTCCACGAGCCGGGTCATCCGGGTGGTGGCCCGGTCCACGATCGCCGAGGCCCGGACGCGTTCGTCCTCGGTGCTGTCCGGCGAGGTCAGTACCGTGTCCACGTTGGCCCGGATGATGGCGAGCGGGCTGCGCAGCTCGTGCGAGGCGTCGTCGATGAGCTGCCGTTGCGCGCGAAAGCCCGCCTCCAGCCGGTCCAGCATGGTGTCCACCGTGTCGGCCAGGTCGCGCAGTTCGTCCTTGGGCCCGCTCAGCCGGATCCGCCGGGACAGGTCGGTGGCCTGGATCTCCGCCGCCGCGCGGGTGATCGACCGCACCGGCCGGAGTACCCGCCCGGACAGCATCCACCCGATCCCCAGGCTGGCCAGCAGCAGCCCGCCGAGCGCCACGAGCGCGTAGCGGCGCAGCGTGGCGAGGGTCTTGAGGTTGATCAGGTTCTCCCACTCCCGTACCCGTACGACGGGCTCGTGCCCCAGCACCGTCCCGGACCGGCTGACGACCTCGGCGTACTCCTTCGACACCGGGCGTTCCTCGGTGGAGGAGGCCACGCCGTAGTAGAGCGCGCCCAGCACGGTGGCGGCCAGGAGGAAGAGCAGCCCGGAGTACAGGACGGTCAGCCGGAAGCGGATCGTCTGCATGAAGGCGGGCAGGTGCCTCACCCCAGTTCCTTCAGCCGGTAGCCGCGGCTGATCACGGTCTCGATGACGCCCTCGGCGCCCAGCTTGCGGCGAAGATTGCCGACGGTGACCCGGACCGTGTTGGTGAACGGGTCGGTGTGCTCGTCCCAGACGTGTTCCAGCAGTTCCTCGCTGGAGACGACGTGCCCGGGGCGGGTCATCAGGTAGTGCAGCACCCCGAACTCCTTGGGCGTGAGCGGCAGGCGGCGTTCGCCGTGGAACGCCTCCACGCGGGCGGTGTCCAGCCGCAGGCCGCCCACCTCCAGTACCGCCGTACGGCCGGCCGACCCGTCCCTGCGCAGCAGGGCGCGCACCCGCGCCAGCAGTTCGGGGAAGGCGAACGGTTTGACCAGGTAGTCGTCCGCGCCCTCGTCGAGCCCCCTGACCCGGTCGTCCAGCCGGTCGCGGGCGGTCACCATGATGATCCGCACGCTCTGGCCGTGCTCACCGGCCCGGATGGCACGGCACAGCTCGAACCCGTCGCCGCTCGGCAGGTTCAGGTCGAGCAGGACCAGGTCGTACGCGTTGACCTGGATCTTCTCTTCGGCCTCGGCGAAGTCGTAGGCGACGTCCACCGCGTATCCGGCCCGGACCAGGCCGACCCGCAGTGCCCCGACCAGGTCCTCTTCGTCCTCGACCACAAGAAGGCGCATGTCACGAACCTAATTCCGGATGATTCGCGCCGCGACCCGCGCGGCGCGGTCGATGGGGATGGCGAACCCGATGCCGATGGAACCGCCGTCGCCCGCGGACAGGATCGCCGTGTTGACGCCGATCACCGCGCCCCGGGCATCGGCCAGCGGGCCGCCGGAGTTGCCGGGGTTGATGGAGGCGTCGGTCTGCAGCGCCGTGGTCGTGCCACCGCCCTCGCCGAACGGTACCTCACGGTCCACCGCGCTGACGATGCCCGAGGTCACCGTGCCGGCCAGGCCGAGCGGCGAGCCCACGGCGAGTACGTCGTCGCCCACCGCGACGCCGGCGGAACGGCCGAGCGTGGCGGGGGCCGGGGAACGCCCGCCGTCCACGGCGAGCACGGCCAGGTCGTCGGCGGCGTCGGAGCCGACCACCCGGGCGGCGGCCCGGCCGCCGTCGTTGAAGACCACCGTGACCCTGCTCCTGCCGGACACCACGTGCGCGTTGGTGAGGATGTGCCCGGCGGCGTCGATCACGAAGCCCGAGCCGTTGCCCCGGCCGGTCTCCACCGAGACCACGCTGGGCAGCACCCGCGCGGCGATCTCGGCCCAGCCGGAGGCCGCAGGGCCCGCCGCGGGGCGCGGCGGCGCTACGGCCTCGCCGTTGAGCAACGCCGCGGCGACCCCGGACGCGCCGCCCACCAGCGCCGCCACCAGGGCGGCGACGACTACGACCCGCGCCGGAGCCGGACCTGGAGAGGGGGCGTCGAGCGGCGTGGGCGGCCGGCTCGGCACGTCAGGCCGGAACGGCTCCGGGAGGAAGTCGGGGCCGCGGGGACTGCCGAGGCCGAGGAGGTCCGGCTGGTCGCGCATCAGGATCCTTTCCGTGCCGTCAGATCATCCGGGAGAACCAGAACATGGACGTCCCCGCCGCCAGTACCGCGCAGATCAGCGCGAACCCGACGAACCACATCCAGATCTCCTGCCGTTCCAGCCGATACCCGACGGAGGTGCCGATCGTGTCGTAGACGGCCCGCAGCTCATCCCCCGACGCCGCCTCGTGGAAGCCCCCGCCCGTCGCCTCCGCCACGCCGCGCAGCGCGGGGCCGTCCACCGGGACGGGCACGGACTCGCCGTTGAGGTCCACCACGCCCTCGGGCGTGCCGTACGCGATGGTGGTGACCGGTACGCCGCGCGAGGTGGCCGCCTGGATCGCCGCGTCCACGGGCCGGCCGGTGGTGCTCGAACCGTCCGAGAGCAGCACGACGTGCGCGGGCGGCGGCGTGTCACCGGCCTCGGCGTCCAGGGAGCGGATCGCGTCCAGCGAGGAGAAGACCGCCTCCCCGATGGCCGTGCCCGAACCGGTGGTGAGCCGCCCGATGGCGGTCAGCACGGCCTGCCGGTCGGTGGTGGGCGGCACGGCTATCGACGCACTGCCGGAGAACGCCACCAGACCGAGGTTGAAACGAGGGGGCAGCCCCTCGACGAACCGGCGGGCGGCCTGCTGCGCGGCGCTGAACCGGTCGGGGGCGACGTCGGTGGCCCGCATCGAGGCCGACACGTCGAAGGCGACCATGATGGTGGCCCGCTCCCTGGGCACCTGGACCTCGGCCGTGGGCCGGGCGAAGCCGGCGACGAGCGCGACCAGCATGAGCCCGAACAGCGCGGCCGGTACGTGCCTGCGCCACCCGGCCCGCCGGGGGACGACCTTGTCGAGCAGGTCCAGGTTGGTGAACCGGACGGCGTAACGGCTGCGCCGTAGATACATGACCACATAGACGCCCCCGAGGCCGAGCGCGGGCAGGAGAAGCAAGAGCCAGACGGGCGAAAGGAAGCTCATCCGGGCCCACCCGCCCGGCGCTGGGCGACGACGTGCCGGATCAGGTCCATGACCCAGTCCCGGTCGGTGCGCAGCCGCAGGTGGGCCGCCCCGGTACGGCGCAGCGCCGCTTCGACGGCCCCGCGCTGGGCGGCGGCTGCGGCGGCGTATCGCTCGCGCAGCCGGGCGCTCGCCGTGGAGACCTCCCTGCGCCTGCCGGTCTCGGGGTCCACGAGGGTGAGCACGCCCACGTCGGGCAGGGTCAGCTCGCGCGGGTCGATCACCTCCACGGCCAGGAGCTGGTGGCGGGCGGCCAGCCGGCGCAGCGGGCGTTCCCAGGTGCCGGGGTCGTCGAGGAAGTCGGAGACCACCACGACCAGGCCGCGCCTGCGCAGCATCGCGGCGAGCCGTTCGGCGTGCCCGCCGAGGGGCCGCCCGCGCTCCCCCGGCACGGCCCTGGGCAGCGCGGAGATCGCGTGCAGCAGTGCCATCAGATGCGCCCTGCCTCCGCGGGCGGGGACCACCCGGGCCCCACCCGCCGAACCGCCGCCGTGCAGGATGTGGGCGCCGATGCGGTTGCCCGCGCGTTCGGTGAGGAAGCCGACGGCGGCCACCGCGGCCAGCGCCAGGTCCCGTTTTTCCATGTCACCGGTGCCGAAGTCCATGCTGGCGCTCGCGTCGAGCAGCACCCAGGTCTCCAGCTCACGGTCCGCGATGAGGTCGCGCACATGCGGCTCGGCGACCCTGGCGGTGACGTTCCAGTCCATCCGCCGCACGTCGTCGCCCACCAGGTACGGCCGGGCCTCCGCCGCCTCCGAGCCCGGCCCGGGGACCAGCCCGAGGTGGTCGCCCTGCAGCAGGCCGTCCAGGCGGCGGGTGACGGTCAGCTCCAGGCGGCGCAGCCCGGCGGGCAGGTGCCGCATCAGGCCACCGCCTCCCTGCGGTGCGGCGCGACGACCGGCGCGGGGATCGCCGCGACGATGCCGTCCACGATGTCCCTGGGCCGCACCCCCTCGGCCAGGCCCTCGAAGGACAGCACCAGCCGGTGGGCCATCACGTCGGCGGCCAGGTCGCGTACGTCCTCCGGCAGCACGTACTCCCGCCCGCGCAGGAGCGCCAGCGCCCGCGCGGCGGCCACCAGCCCGAGCGTGGCGCGCGGACCGGCCCCGAACGCCAGCACCGCGCCCAGCCCCGCCAGCCCGAACCGCTCCGGCTCCCTGGTCGCGTAGACCAGGCGCACGATGTACTCGGCCACCGCGTGGTGGACGAACACCTGGGCGGCGGCCCGCTGGAGGTCCACCAGCCGGTCCGGGTCCAGGATCCGCGCGGCCCGAGGCCCGTCCGCGCTCATCCGGTACAGGATCGCGAGTTCCTCCGACTCCGTCGGATACCCGACGTCGATCTTCATCAGGAACCGGTCGCGCTGCGCCTCCGGCAGGTGGTAGACGCCCTCGGACTCGATCGGGTTCTGGGTGGCGAGCACCAGGAACGGCGCGGGCACCGGGTGGGTCCGGCCGCCGATGCTGACCTGCCGCTCGGCCATGACCTCCAGCAGGGCCGACTGCACCTTGGCGGGGGCGCGGTTGATCTCGTCGGCCAGCACCACGTTGGACATGATCGGGCCCAGCTCGATGTCGAAGCGCTCCGCCGAGGGCCGGTAGATCCGGGTGCCGACGATGTCGGCGGGCACCAGGTCGGGAGTGAACTGCACCCGGGAGAACGTCCCGCCGAGGACCGTGGCCAGGGTCTCGGCGGCGAGCGTCTTGGCGATCCCGGGGACGCCTTCCAGGAGGCAGTGCCCCCTGGCCAGTACCGCCACGAGGAGCCGTTCGACCATGTGGTCCTGGCCGACGATGACGCGTTTGACCTCGAACAGCGCCCGCTCCAGCCGGTCGGCGGCCGACGCCTCGCCGGTCACGGCTCGGCCACCACCGGGTAGGGGCAGTCGTCCACGACGAGCCGCAGGTGCATCTGGGCGGTCGCGGTGGGGTCGGGCACGGCGGCGCTCCCGGTCGCCAGGAACGCGCCGCCGCTCAGTGCCAGGACCCACACGGCGGACCTCAAGCGTGTCGTGCGTGCCATCACCGAATCTCCGTATCTTTCGTCATCCTCGTCACTTCTCGACAGTGCCCATGTCATCAGAGGACGCCGAAAACCGGTGTAAGGCGGGCATGAGAACGGCCCGGACGCGTTCGCGTCCGGGCCGTTGCCGGCGGGTCTACTCGCTCAGTCGTTGAGGTGCCGGCGCAGGTAGGCGTCGACCTGGTCGATGCCGATCCGCTGCTGCCCCATCGTGTCGCGCTCCCGGATGGTGACCGCGTCGTCCTGGAGGGTGTCGAAGTCGACCGTGACGCAGAACGGCGTGCCGATCTCGTCCTGGCGGCGGTAGCGGCGGCCGATCGCGCCCGCGTCGTCGAACTCGACGTTCCAGCGGCGGCGCAGCGCGGCGGCGAGGTCGCGGGCCTTGGGCGACAGGTCGGTGTTGCGGGACAGCGGCAGCACCGCGACCTTGACCGGGGCGAGCCGGTGGTCGATCCGCAGCACCGTGCGCTTCTCCAGCACGCCCTTGGCGTTGGGGGCCTCGTCCTCGGCGTACGCGTCGAGCAGGAAGGTCAGCACGCAGCGGTCGACGCCGGCGGCCGGCTCGATCACGTAGGGGACGTAGCGCTCGCCCGAGTCCTGTTCGAAGAACGACAGGTCGGTGCCCGACGCCTTGCCGTGCGAGGTCAGGTCGAAGTCGGTGCGGTTGGCGATGCCCTCAAGCTCGCCCCACTCGCCGCCGCTGAAGCCGAAGCGGTACTCGATGTCGACGGTCCGCTTGGCGTAGTGGGCCAGCTTCTCCTCGGGGTGCTCGAAGAGCCGGAGGTTGTCCTCCTTGATGCCGAGGTCGGTGTACCAGCGGTAGCGCTCGTCGATCCAGTACTGGTGCCACTCCTCGTCGCTGCCCGGCTTGACGAAGAACTCCATCTCCATCTGCTCGAACTCGCGGGTGCGGAAGATGAAGTTGCCCGGGGTGATCTCGTTGCGGAAGGACTTGCCGATCTGGCCGATGCCGAACGGGATCTTCCGGCGCGCGGACTGCTGCACGTTGAGGTAGTTGATGAAGATGCCCTGGGCGGTCTCCGGGCGCAGGTAGGCCAGGCCGGACTCGTCCTCGACCGGGCCGAGGTAGGTCTTCAGCAGGCCGCTGAACTGCCTGACGTCGGTGAAGGCGCCCTTGTTGCCGCAGTTGGGGCAGGTGACCTCGGACAGGCCCGAGGGGGCGCGGCCGTGCTTGGCCTCGAACGCCTCCTCCAGGTGGTCGGCGCGGAAGCGCTTGTGGCAGGACTGACACTCGGTCAGCGGGTCCTTGAAGGTGTCGACGTGGCCGCTGGCCTCCCAGACCTCACGGGCCAGGATCACGCAGGAGTCGAGGCCGACCACGTCGTCGCGGCCCTGGACGACGGCCTTCCACCACTCGCGCTTGACGTTGTTCTTCAGCTCCACGCCGAGCGGTCCGTAGTCCCACGACGCCCGCAGCCCGCCGTAAATCTCGCTCGACGGGTATACGAGCCCGCGGCGCTTGGCGAGGCTGACGATGGTGTCCATCACGTCGGTACGTCGTGCCATTGGGTAAGTCTCCATCCGGCTGGAGGTCGGCGAGGAATTCAACGAGATCCCAGCTTAGGGGACACGGGAGGGTCCACGTCCTCGAAGGCGCTGGGTTCGTTCAGCATCATCGTCATCAGCGGATACATCACGAGCCTGGCCGCCGACAGCGCGCGCCGGTAGAAGCCCGCGCCCTCCCACTCGCAGACCAGCGCCCACAGGCCGGGCTCGTCGACCGAACGCCCGAGCCGGCCGCGCACGTAGCCGGGCTGGCTCGCCAGCAGGTCGAGGATCTCGCGGGCCTGCTCGGCGAACTCGCCGGTCCGCGCGTCGGGCACCGAGTAACGGATGATCGCGAGCATCCGCCAAGCATGCCAGATCCGAGCAGGTGGAACGCACCGGGAGGCCCCTGCGGGGATAGGCTCGGCGGGTGGCCGAACAGCGTGATCCAAGCTCCGAGGGTCGGCGCGTGCCGTCCCATCCGCTCGCCAGGCGCGCCGGGGGACCCGGCGCGGGGAAGGGCGGCCCGCCGGGCGGGCGCAAGGCCCGCCGGCCGCTGCCCCAGGGCGAGCAGTTCTTCACCCCGGGCGCGACCGGCTTTCGCAAGGCCGTCGAGGAGCGCAGCGCCGCCCCGCTGGTCTTCCTGTTCCAGCTTCCCCGCTGGGTGATCCCGGTCGTGATGGTGGTCCTGCTGCTGGTCGGGTTCGCGGTGCCGGACTGGCGTGGCGCGGTGGCCGTGCTGCCGGTGGCCGGGTTCGTGGGGTGGCTGGCCTATATGTCGTGGCCATCGCTTCGAGTGGGGGGGCGGCTGATGCGGGTGGCCTTGCTGACGTTCCTGGCACTGCTGGCCGCCGACCGGTTCGGACTGTTCTGACCCACTCTGACCTGCCGACATGTCGGGATTTGTCGGGTAGAGGCGGTTCGCGAACTTCACCCCGATGTCGCCAGTTTTGACAACGGTTTTCATTCCGGGCCATACTTGTTATGTGATGTCCTACTTCTCCGGTCCATGGGGCCGCACCGCCGGTCTCACCGCCGGGGCCGTACTGCTGGCCGCCACCGCCGCCTGCGGCGCGGGACAGGCCAAGGGGGCGGGCGGCGACGCCAAGCCCCAGGTGATGGCCGCCTTCTATCCACTGCAGTGGCTCGCCGAGCGGGTCGGCGGCGGCGACGTGAGCGTCGTCCCGCTCACCAAGCCCGGCGTCGAGCCGCACGACCTCGAACTCACCCCGCGCCAGGTCGTCGGCCTGGCCGAAGCCGATCTGACGGTCTACATCAAGGGCGTGCAGCCCGCGCTGGACGAGGCCGTCGAGCAGAACGCCAAGGACAAGGGCTTCGACGCGGCCGCAGTCGTACCGAAGCTGCCCGCCACCGGCGACGCCCACGACCACGAGCACGAGGGGGAGGCCGGCCAGGCCGGTCACGCCGCCGAGCAGGGCGAGGCCGCGCACGCGGAGGTCTCCTACGACCCGCACCTGTGGCTCGACCCGTCCAGGTTCGCCATCGTGGCGGCCAAACTGGGCGACCGCCTCGCCGCCGCCGACCCGGCGCACGCCAAAGGCCACAAGGACCGCGCCGCCGCCGTGGCCGCCGAGCTGACCAAGCTCGACGCCGACATGAAGCGCGGCCTCGGCTCCTGCGCCGGGCACGCGCTCGTCACCAGCCACGCCGCCTTCGGCTACCTGGCCGGTCGCTACGGACTGGAGCAGGTCGGCATCAGCGGCATCGACCCCGAGGCCGAGCCCTCCCTCGCCCGCCTGGCCGAGGTCGAACAGGTCGCCAAGCGGGAGAAGGTCACCACGATCTTCACCGAGGCGCTGGTCAGCCCCAAGGTCGCCGAGGTGCTGGCCGAGCAGGTCGGCGCCAAGACCGCGGTGCTCGACCCACTGGAGAGCAAGCCCGCCACGGGCGACTACCTCACCGCCATGCGCGCCAACCTGGCGACGCTGCGCACCGCGCTCACCTGCACCTGATCATGATCGATACGGCCGTCCCCACTACACTCACCTGAAGTAACCGAAAGGAGACGCGGTCACTCTCCCTCGGCGCACGCCCCGGGACTCGCCCCGCGCAACCCGATGAGCCAACAGACGGTGTTCGCCATGACCGGCGGCCACGTCAGCCTGGACGGCCGCGCCGTCCTGCGCGGCGTGGACCTGCAGATCCGTGCCGGCGAGGTGGTGGCCGTGCTCGGCGCGAACGGCTCCGGCAAGTCCACCCTGATCCGCGCCCTGCTCGGCCTGGTGCCCCTCAGCGCCGGACGTACCGAGCTGTACGGCGTGCCCCCCGCCCGCTTCCGCGACTGGAAGCGGGTCGGTTACGTGCCACAGCGCCTGCTGGCGGGCGGCGGCGTGCCCTCGACCATCCGCGAGGTCGTCGCCTCCGGCAGGATCGCCCGCCAGCGGCGGCTGCGCCCGTCCAGCGCCGCCGACCGCGCGGCCATCGCCCGCGCGCTCACCGCGGTCGGCCTGGCCGACCGCGCCGGCGACCCGGTGGCCGCCCTGTCCGGCGGCCAGCAGCAGCGGGTGCTGATCGCCCGGGCGCTGGCCGGTGAGCCCGAGACCTTCGTGATGGACGAGCCCACCGCCGGAGTCGACGCGGCGAGCCAGGCCAACCTGGCCGACACGCTGTCCAAGCTGGTGGCGAGCGGCCGTACGGTGGTCCTGGTGGCCCACGAGCTGGGCCCGCTGGAGCCGCTGATCAGCCGCGCGGTGGTGATCAAGAACGGCCGCGTCGCGCACGACGGCGAGCCGCCGAGCGCGGTCGGCGCGCACGCGCTGCCCGGCCACGACCACCTCCATCCGCACGCCGAGCCCGCCGAGGGCGGGCCGCTCACCCTGTCGCCCGGCACGGCGACGACCGGCGAGTGACCTTTCCGAACGCGCCCGGCAGGGAGGCCCACGGTGCTTGAGCTGTTCCAGTCCCAGATCATGCAGCGCGCGCTCGTCGCCGGGCTGCTGGTCGGCCTGTCCGCGCCCGCCGTGGGCACCTTCATCGTGCAGCGCAGGCTGGCGCTGCTGGGCGACGGCATCGGCCACGTCGCGCTGACCGGCGTGGCCCTCGGCTTCCTGACCGGCACCGCCCCGACGCTGACCGCCGTGCTGGTGGCGGTGCTCGGCGCGGTGGCCATCGAGCTGGTACGCGAGCGCGGCCGGACCGGCGGCGACGTGGCGCTCGCGCTGCTGTTCTACGGCGGCATCGCGGGCGGCGTGCTGCTCATCGGGCTCTCCGATGAGGGCAGCAACGCCACGCTGATGTCCTACCTGTTCGGGTCGGTCAGCACCGTCACCCAGGGCGACGTCCTGGTGATCTGCGCGCTGGCCGCGGGGGTGCTCGGCGTGGTGCTGGTCTTCGGCCGCGAGCTGTTCCTGCTCTGCCAGGACCCGGAGGTCGCCAAGGCCAGCGGCCTGCCGGTGCGGTTCCTCAGCCTGCTGCTGGCCGTGACCGCCGCGCTCACCGTGGTGATCGCGATGCGCGTTGTCGGGCTGCTGCTGGTCAGCGCGCTCATGGTGGTCCCGGTGGCGGCGAGCCAGCAGCTCACCCGGGGATTTCGGACGACCCTGCTGCTGGCGATGGCCTTCGGGGTGGTGGCGACGGTCGGCGGACTCGGATACACGTACTACATCAACGTCGCGCCGGGGGCGGGGATCGTCCTGCTCGCCCTCTTGGGATTCGCCCTGGCTCTCGGTGTCGGTACATTCATACGCCGGAACCGAACCGGGGAGTCCAGACGATGACCAGCCGCCGCGATGCCGTATTCGACATCCTCCGCCACAGCGAGGGTTTTCGCAGCGCCCAGGACGTCTACGCCGAGATGCGCGCGGAAGGCGCCAAGATCGGGCTCACCACTGTCTACCGGGCGTTGCAGGCGCTCGCCGACAACGGCGACGTCGATGTGCTGCGCACCGACGACGGTGAGTCCGTCTACCGCGCCTGCGCCAGCGGCACGCACCACCACCACCTGGTGTGCCGCCGCTGCGGGCGTACCGTGGAGGTGGCCGGACCGGCGGTCGAGCGCTGGGCCGAGACCGTCGGCAGGGAGCACGGGTTCAGCGACATCACCCACACCGTCGAGGTCTTCGGCACCTGTTCCTCCTGTGCGGCGGGGCGGAAAGCGGGCTGACGGGCGTCCGTAACCGGCCCGTGGCGTGATTGCGTCAGACATCGGCCACGAAGAGATAGGCTGATGGCGCCACGGGGGTTATACGCTTCTCGACACGCGAGAACCCGGCCCCGAAGGAGCGACCATGCCATTCGGCCACGACATGGTGCACTCGCTCAGCACCGTGGTGGATTTGATCAACACCTCCCCCGCGGCTGATGGCGAGGAGTGCCTGTCCGACCTCGGCCAGCTCGGCGAGCTCGTCGAACGCTGGCAGGTGAGCGGCGTGGACGAGCTGGGGCCTGGCGACCTCGCCCAGGTCCGCGCGCTGCGCGACGCCTTTCACCGGGTGTTCACCGCGCCCGACCAGGCCGCCGCCGTGATCCGGCTGAACACCCTGCTGGGCGAGACCCGCATGACGCCCCGGCTGACCGAGCACGACGGTCACCCGGTGCACGTCCACTACTTCGCGCCGGGGGCCTCGGTCGCCGAGCACCTGGCCGCCGACTGCGGCATCGCGCTGGCGCACCTGCTGGTGGAGGGCGAGTGGGAGCGGCTGCGCACCTGCGCCGCCCCTGACTGCGACCGGGTGTTCTTCGACGAGTCGCGCAACCGGTCGCGGGTCTACTGCGACAGCCGCACCTGCGGCAACCGCATGCACGTGGCGGCCTACCGGGCGCGCAGGAGGGCCTGAGGCCCCCGCGGGCGTGCCCCGGCGGGCACGCCCGCCCCGAGGGTCAGGCGGTGTCGTTGGGCACCGCGCCGCCGTACCTGCGGTCGCGCTTGGCGTACATCTCGCACGCCTCCCACAGGTCGCGGCGGTCGAAGTCGGGCCACAGCCGGTTCAGGAAGACCATTTCGGCATAGGCCGACTGCCACAGCAGGAAGTTGGACGTGCGCTGCTCGCCGGAGGAGCGCACGAACAGATCGACGTCGGGGATGTCCGGTTCGTCGAGATAGCGGTGGAAGGTGCGTTCGGTGACCTTCCCTGGCCGGACCCGCCCGTCGGCGATGTCCTGGGCCAGTTTGACGACCGCGTCCAGGATCTCCGCGCGGCCGCCGTAGTTGACACAGAACTGCAGGGTGAGAGCCCGGTTGCCACGGGTCATCTCCTCGGCGTCCTGCAGCTCCTTGATGACGCTCTTCCACAGCCGCCCCGGCCGCCCGGCCCAGCGGACCCGCACGCCCATCGCGTGCAGCTCGTCGCGGCGGCGGCGGATCACGTCGCGGTTGAAGCCCATCAGGAACCGCACCTCGTCCGGCGACCTGCGCCAGTTCTCGGTCGAGAAGGCGTAGGCCGAGAGGTAGGGGACCCCCAGTTCGAGCGCGCCCTCGATCACGTCGAACAGTGATGCCTCGCCGGCCTTGTGGCCCTCGGTGCGAGGGAGGTTCCGCGCCTTGGCCCACCTGCCGTTGCCGTCCATCACGATCGCCACGTGCCTGGGGACCAGGTCACGCGGGATGGGGGGCGGGATCGCCCCCGACGGATGCTGGGACGGGGGACGGACGTTCACCTGTTGCTCCTTCTGCGCCGGTCATACGCGCTCTACATGCCGAAGAGAGCGTATGCCGTGCTCCAGGTGCCATTGCAGATATGCGGCGACCAGGCCGCTGCATTCGGTGCGATGGCGGGCCTGGGAGGCGTCCGCGGACGCCCAGTCGCCGCGCAGCAGGGCGAGCATGAGCGCGACCGTCTCGGTGGCCGGGACCGACGCCCCCGCCGGGCGGCACTCGGCGCACACCACGCCGCCCGCCACGATGGCGAACGCGCGCACCGACTCCGCCGAGCAGCGCGCGCAGGTCTCCAGGGCGGGGGCGTACCCGGCCACGGCCAGGGAGCGCAGGAAGTAGGCGTCGAGCACCAGGCGGGGCTCGTGCTCGCCGTCGGCCAGCGCGCGCAGGCCGCCGACCAGCAGCAGGAAGTGGCGCAGCGCCGGTTCCTTCTCGGCGACGGTGAGCTTGTCGGCCGTCTCCAGCATCGCGCTGCCCGCGGTGTAGCGGGGGTAGTCGGCGGCCAGCCGCTCGCCGTACGGCCGCAGGGTCTCGGCCTGGGTGACCACGTCGAGCGTGCGCCCGGTGTGGAACTGCACGTCAACGTGGGTGAACGGCTCCAGCCGCGCGCCGAACCTGGAGGTGGTGCGGCGCACGCCCTTGGCGACGGCGCGCACCTTGCCGGTGCGCCTGGTCAAGATCGTGACGATCCGGTCGGCCTCGCCCAGCTTGTGCGTGCGCAGCACGACGCCTTCGTCACGGTAAAGACTCACCCGCCCAGTCTAGGATCGAGCGTCGCGGATGAATCACAGGTAAACCTCGGATGGACCCTCTTGACCGATAGGTCACTAGACTTTGCCGTCTGGCGACCTCTCTCGCGCCATCTTTACCCGCAACTGCACGCTGCCTGAAAGGGTGTCATGACCCGCGTGGTCCTGCTGGGTTCATCCCCCGGCCCGAATCCGCCCGCCCACCGGCCGCTCCTCGCCGCGCTGCCGGGCTCCCCCACGGTCACCGGCCGGCTGCACGGCCAGCTCGCGTCGCTCGATCCCCACCCCGTCACGATCGTCCGCGCCGACCGCGCCCGCGATCATGAGGGCTACCCCGGCACCCTGGTCACGACCTCCGATCTGGCCGGCGATCTGCGGGCGCTGGCCGACGCGGTCGAGGACGCCCAGGAGAGCCTGCTCATCCTGCCCGCCGACTCGCTGATCCACGACGAGCTGATCTACCAGATCACCAAGTCCAAGCGCGGCGCGCTGGCGCTGGTCGCCAAGGAGCCGCGCGAGCTGCGCGAGGGTCTGGCGGGCGAGAACGGCGACGCCGACGACAACGGCGAGGGCGACGACGACCGGGTGCCCATCGACGAGGCCGAGCCGGAGATCTCCGACCGCGTCTACGAGGGGCTGCCGGTCCGCGCCCGGGTGGGCAAGTCCAGGGTGATCTCGGTCGGCTCCGCCTTCCACGCGGTGACCCGCCCCAACGCGGTCCTGCTGGGCCCGCTGCACCTGCACCACAAGCACGCGGTCACGCTGGCCGAGGCGGCCCGCGAGCTGGCCGGGATGGCCCATCTGCTCGGCCCGGAAGACGACGTCATCCAGTTGCTGGTGCTGTGCCTGGTACGCCGGGGCGTGTCCGTCGGCATCCGGGGGCGCCGTGACCTGTTCTTCCGCCGGGTCTCCGGCCAGGAGGCCGCCGACGAGGCGGTCGCCGAGATGGCCGGCTTCGACGAGGACCGCGCCCGGCTCAACAACGCGGTCAAGGGCGCCGACGGCTTCTTCACGACCTACTTCGTCAGCACCTACTCCCGCTTCATCGCCCGCTGGGCGGCCCGGCGCGGGCTGACCCCCAACCAGGTGACGCTGATCTCCATCTTCCTGGGGGTCGCGGCGGCGGCCGGCTTCGCCACCGGGACGCGCGCGGGGTCGGTTGCGGGCGCGGTGCTCATCTACTTCGCGTTCGTCTTCGACTGCGTGGACGGCCAGGTCGCCCGGTACGCCCGCAAGTTCGGGGTGCTCGGCGCGTGGCTGGACGCCACCTTCGACCGGTTCAAGGAGTACGTCGTCTTCGCCGGGCTGGCCATCGGGGCCGCGGTGGCGGGTCAGGGCGACGTGTGGACGCTGGCGCTCGTGGCGCTGGCCGTGCAGTCGGTGCGCCACCTGCTCGACTTCTCCTACGGCGCGGCGAGCCGCCGCAAGCCGCCGTCCCTGCTGCCCACGCTCGACCTGGCGGTCAGCGCGGACACCGCGCTGCGCCAGAAGCTGGCCGAGCGCAAGCTGTCCCGCCAGACCGGCGTGCGCGGGCTGCTGCGCATGTGGTCGCGGGCCGGGCGCGTCCGCGCCGTCCACTGGGCCCGCAAGATGATCGTCTTCCCGATCGGCGAGCGGTTCGCCGCCATCGCGATCACCGCCGCCTTCTTCGAGCCGAGGATCACCTTCCTGACCCTGGTCATCTGGGGCTCCATCGCCGCCGCGTACACGCTCACCGGACGTCTCGTTAGGTCGCTCGCATGATCACCCACCCTCAGCACACCCCCGTCGCCCAGCCCGACCCCGACGAGGAGCGCCGCCGTATCCAGACCGCGCGGCTGCTCGCCTACCGCGACGACGGCCCGCTGCTCGCCGGGCTGCGCCGGGTCACCAAGGCCGGTCTGCCGCCGGTGCCCGCCGCCCTGGCGTCGCTGGTGGCGGTGGCCGCGATCGGCGCGGCCGGGATGCTGGAGCCGGGGCCGATGCTGCTGGTCCCCGCGCTCGTCATGGTGGTCCTGGTCGGCCCCACGGCCACCCGCGACCACCTGGGGCGCTTCGACTGGCTGGTGCCGCCGCTGATCAGGGGCGGGGAGTTCCTGGCGGTGCTGCTCACCGGCATCACCGCGGACGTCCCCAAGTGGCTCCTGTTCGTGCTGGTCTACGTCGTGGGCTACCACACCTACGACACGGTGTACCGCACCCGGCAGAGCATCTGGCCGCCCGCGTGGGTCTTCCAGGCCGGTCTGGGGTGGGAGGTGCGCCTCCTGCTGATCGGCGCGGGCGCCGCGCTCGGCGTGGCGACCTGGGTGGTCGCCGTGCTGACGCTCTATCTGGGCGTGCTGTTCGCCGTGGAGAGCGTGACGAGCTGGGTGCGCCTGGACAAGGCGTCGGCGTCGCGGGCGGCGGAGTCCGACGACCTTGAGGCGTCGCCCGAAGAGGTGCAGGAGCAGGCCACCGGCGACGCCGAGCGCGGCTGACCCCACCGCCGTTCCGTACGCCCGAGGGGGCCGCGTTTCCCACGCGGCCCCCTTTTCGGCTATGACATGCACTGTGGAGTTGGACGGGCTGGATCGTGCCATCATCAAGGCCCTCGTCGATGACGCGAGGGCGACCTATGCCGAGATCGGGCACGAGGTCGGATTGTCCGCCTCCGCCGTCAAGCGGAGGGTCGATCGGCTGCGCGGGATCGGGGCGATAACCGGGTTCTCCGCGAGGGTCGCGCCGCGCGCCCTGGGCTGGACCACCGAGGCGTACGTCGAGCTGTACTGCCGGGGCAAGACCTCGCCCGCCGAGATCGGGGTGGCCGTGGCCCGCCACCCGGAGGTCGTCTCGGCCTGCACGGTGACCGGCGAGGCCGACGCGCTGCTGCACATCAGGGCCTCCGACATGCGGCACGTCGAGCAGGTCATCGAGCGGATCGCGGCCGAGCCGTTCGTGGTGCGCACCAAGAGCGCGGTCGTGCTCACCCGGCTCGTCAACGGATCGCCGCTGATCGGCTGAACAACGCAACCGATCCGCGCACACGCGCAACACACCGCACTTGGCCTGCGCAAACGCGCGTTCTTATGCTGATCTGGCCCTTCCGCACGGCGATGTGTCCGCACGGCGGCCCCTCAGCTTCCATGGAGCCTGGTATGAGCGTGCCACGCAGGCATTACCTAATGTGCCGGCCCGACTACTTCGCGGTCGAATACCGGATCAATCCCTGGATGGACCCCTCCCGGGGCGCCGACCGCGACCTCGCGCTGCGGCAGTGGGAGGACCTGAAGTCCGTCTATGAGGACCTGGGCCACACGGTGGAGGTCATCGAGCCGGTGGCGGGCCTGCCGGACATGGTCTTCGCCGCCAACGGCGCCCTGGTCGTGGACAGCCGGGTGTACGGCGCGCGGTTCGCCCACCCCGAGCGGGCCGAGGAGGCCGGGGCCTACCTGCGGTGGTTCACCGAGCACGGCTTCACCGAGGTCAAGGCCCCGTCGTTCACCAACGAGGGCGAAGGCGACCTGCTGGTGGTGGACGACCTCGTGCTCGCGGGCACCGGGTTTCGCACCGACGTGGCGGCGCACCGGGAGGTCCAGGAGTTCACCGGCCACCCGGTGATCACGTTAGGGCTCGCCGACCCGCGGTACTACCACCTTGACACCGCCTTGTGCCCGCTCGGCGGCCGGGACATCGCCTACCTGCCGCAGGCGTTCACCCCGGGCGGCCGCGCGGTCCTCGAACGGCTGTTCCCGGACGCGCTGATCGCCACACCGGCCGACGCGGCGGCCTTCGGGCTCAACTCGGTCTGCGACGGAAAGCACGTGATCATCAACCATGAGGCCGCCGACCTGCAGCTCGAACTGAAGCGCCGGGGTTACGAGGTGATCCCGGTGCACACGTCAGAGCTTCGCAAGGCGGGCGGCGGACCCAAGTGCTGCACCCTGGAGATCCGGAAATGACTTTTTTGCCGAAGACCGCGGAGTACGTCGAGCGGAGCGAGCGGAGGAGCGCGCACAACTACCACCCGCTGCCCGTCGTGGTGGAGCGCGCCGAGGGGGCGTGGGTCACCGACGTCGACGGCCGGCGTCTGCTCGACTGCCTGGCGGGCTACTCGTCACTGAACTTCGGGCACGGCAACCCGGCGATCCTGGCCGCCGCCCGCGAGCAGCTCGACCGGCTCACGCTGACCAGCCGCGCGTTCCTGCACGACCGGTTCGCCGATTTCTGCGCCGCGCTCGGCGACCTCACCGGCAAGGACATGGTCCTGCCGATGAACACCGGCGCCGAGGCCGTCGAAAGCGCGATCAAGGTGGCCCGCAAGTGGGGCTACGAGGTCAAGGGCGTGCCCGCCGACATGGCCACGATCCTGGTGGCCGAGAACAACTTCCACGGCCGGACGACCACGATCGTGGGCTTTTCCACCGACCCGGACGCCCGGGGCGGCTTCGGCCCGTTCGCGCCGGGGTTCCGGGTGGTCAAGTACGGCTCGGCCGACGCGATCAGGGACGCGATCGACGACACCACGGTGGCCGTGCTGATCGAGCCCATCCAGGGCGAGGCCGGGGTGCTGGTGCCGCCGGACGGCTACCTGACCCAGGTCAGGGAGATCTGCTCGCAGCGCGGTGTGCTGATGATGGCCGATGAGATCCAGTCGGGGCTCGGGCGTACCGGCGACACCTTCGCCTGCGACCACGAGGGCGTCGTACCGGACGTGTACATCCTGGGCAAGGCGCTGGGCGGCGGCGTGGTACCGGTCTCGGCGATCGCGGCCGACGCGGGCGTGCTCGGCGTGCTCAAGCCCGGCCAGCACGGCTCCACCTTCGGCGGCAACCCGCTGGCCTGCGCGGTCGGCATCGCCGTGGTGGACCTGCTCAGCACCGGGGAGTTCCAGCGCCGCGCCAGGGAGCTGGGCGCGGTGCTGCACGAACGGCTGCGCGGCCTGGCCGGGCAGGGCGTCACGGCGGTCCGGGGGCGCGGCCTCTGGGCCGGGGTGGACATCGATCCGGCGCTGGCCACCGGCAGGCAGATCAGCGAGGCGCTACTGGCCCGGGGCGTCCTGGTGAAGGACACCCACGGCAGCACGATCAGGATCGGCCCGCCGCTGGTGATCTCCGAGGAGGACCTGCACTGGGCGGTGGACCGGCTGGCGGAGGCGCTCAGCGACCTCCGTTAGCGGTCAGCCGCTCCCCGCGCCCGGGGCCGTGCCAGTACACGGAGGGCACCTCGCCGAGGGTGAGGGTGGCCACCGTGTTGCCGAACCACGGCCCCCGGCGCATCCGCCAGCGCAGCACCGGGCGCGGCACGCCCGCGAGCCTGGCCAGCCGCCCACCGGCCAGGCCCGCCACCGCCATCGACGCCACCACGTTGGCCACCCGCAGCACCCGGCTCAGCGGGTTGCGGATCGGCGAGCACACCGCCTGGTACACCGGCAGCCCGTCCAGCTTGGCGAGGTAGGAGAAGTGGACGTCGCCGGACAGCACGATCACCGTCCCGCCGGCGGCGGCCAGCAGCCGGCACATCTCGGTGAACGACCGCCGGAAGGCCGCCCAGTGCTCCAGGTCGACCGCCTGCCGCAGGACCTCCGCCCAGCGGGCCGCGCGGCGGCCCCAGGCCCCGTCGCACACCGCCTCGTTCCAGCTCTCCACGTGGTGGATGCCGCTGGGCAGCAGCACCGGGATGGAGGAGCCGATCACCACGCGGCGGTCGCCCGCGTCCATCTGCCGGGTGAACCACTCCCACTCGCCGTCGTCGAGCATCCGCCGGTCGCCGGGGGTGAGCCGCCTGGCGCAGCGGGTGTCCAGCATGATCAGGCGGGTGTCCCCGAGGTCACGGGCGTAGCTCCAGCGGTTGAGCGCGGGGTCCTCGTCGGCCTGGGCGGCGAACGCGTCGAGCAGGTCGCCGCCGTCGCCCTCGTGCGCGCGCAGCCGGGCCAGCAGCGGGTCGGCGGCCCGCTCCCCCGGCGACAGGTTGCCGAGGTGCTGGTAGACCCAGTACGCGCCGAGCCCGGCGACCAGCCTGCGCCGCCACCAGGGCAGCGCGGCCATCTTCTCGCGCCAGGCCGCGGAGGTGTTCCAGTCGTCCCGCAGGTCGTGGTCATCGAAGATCATCGCGGAGGGGACGGTGGCGAGCAGCCAGCGGATCTCCGGCTCGGCCCACGCCTGCCGGTACAGCGCGGCGTACTCCCCGAAGTCGGCGATCTCCCCGGCCGGCTCGCCGCCCCTGGCGCGGACGGCCTCCAGCACCTCGCCGCCGGGGGCGTCGGCGTAGACCTGGTCGCCGAGGAGCAGCAGCAGGTCGGGCCACTCGGCGTCGGGGGTCTCGCGCAGCCGCGTGCCGTACTCGCGCAGCGTGTCCACGCCGTGCGAGAGCAGGTGCACAGCGTCGTGCGGCACGCTGGTACGGCAGGAGCCGAACAGCACCCGCAGCGGCCGGTCCGCCGACGGCAGCCGGATCCGGCTGGGCGGGACCGCCGGGCCATCGGCGGGCGGCCAGACCCGCTCGCCGTCCACCTCCACCGTGTACGGCACGCCGCCCTCCGCCGCCGGGGGCTGCGGCCAGATCAGGTCGGCGATGGCGTAGTGGTGACCGTGCACGGTGAACGTCGCGGTCTCCACACGTACATCGCCCGCCTCCACCGCGACCCGCCCGGGCCGCGCGGTCTCCACCCACACGCTCGCGCTGGTGGCGTCGGCGTAGCGGAGCATGGGTCCGACCAAGAGTTCCGTCACGGGTCACCTGCCCTTCCGATGCGACACAACGGCACATTTCCCGCGTCGAAGCCTGTCATACTGGCACGTTCCCATGAACACGATCACGTTGTTGGATCAAGATGGGATATCGGCGGCGGGGCAACGGCGCCCCGCCTCCGCCCGGACGACCCGACTCACGGGGCGCGTGCGCCCCGCCCAACCGGAGGTCTTCATGACCGTCATGGTGCCGCCAACGGCGTCGGCAACCACCACTCCCAGTACCGGCGCGGATCCCGCGGCCGGATCCGCCGGCCGCCAGGCCCTCGACACCGCGCTCTTCCAGCTCGGCCAGGCCGCCGAGCACCTCGGCCTCGACGACGGCCTGCACCGGATGCTCGCGACCCCGCGGCGTTCGCTGACCGTCTCGGTCCCGGTCCGCCGTGAGGACGGCCGGATGGACGTCGTCCAGGGCTACCGCGTCCAGCACAACGTCTCCCGCGGCCCGGCCAAGGGCGGCATCCGCTTCCACCCGGACACCGACCTGTCCGAGGTCACCGCGCTCGCCATGTGGATGACGTGGAAGTGCGCGCTGGTCGGCATCCCGTACGGCGGCGCCAAGGGCGGCGTCGGCGTCGATCCGGCCACGCTGACCACCCGCGAACTGGAGCGGGTCACCCGCCGCTACGTCAACGAGATCCTGCCGCTGATCGGCCCCGACCAGGACATCCCGGCCCCCGACGTGGGCACCGACGAGCAGACCATGGCCTGGATCATGGACACCTACTCGGTGAACGCGGGCTACTCGGTGCCCGGCGTGGTCACCGGCAAGCCGACCATCCTGGGCGGCTCGCTGGGCCGGGCGGGGGCCACCGCCCGCGGCGTGCAGATCGCCACGATGGCCGCGCTCGGCGACCGCGATCCCGCCGGGGTCACCGTGGCCGTGCAGGGCTTCGGCAAGGTCGGCGCGCCCGCCGCCCAGTACCTGGCCGACGCCGGATGCCGCGTGGTGGCCGTCTCCGACGCCACCGGGGCGATCATCGACCGCGCCGGGCTCGACGTGGCGGCGGTGCGCGCGCACGTCGCCGAGGCGGGCGGCGTCGCCGGATACCCGCTCGCCGACGCGCTGAGCCATGCCGACCTGCTGGCGCTCGATGTGAGCGTGCTGGTGCCGGCCGCCCTGGAAGGCGTGCTGACCGCCGAGACGGCGCCCGAGGTCAGGGCCCGGCTCGTCGTCGAGGGCGCCAACGGGCCGACCACTCCGGCGGCCGACGACGTCCTGGCCGACGCGGGGGTCACCGTGGTCCCCGACATCCTGGCCAACGCGGGCGGCGTGATCGTGTCCTACCTGGAGTGGGTCCAGAACATGCAGGCCTACACCTGGAGCGCGGGCGAGGTCGAGGTCAAGCTGCGCGACCTGATGGAGCAGGCGTACGCGGAGGTCGGCGCGCTGGCCGCGGCCGAAGGGCTCACCCTGCGGCGGGCCGCGCACGCGATCGGCGTCTCCCGGGTCGCCGAGGCGCACCGGCTCAGGGGCCTTTATCCCTGATAGAGGGGGGCTTTACCACTCACCCGGGTTGCCGCTGGTCACGTAGGGTAACCGGAGATGTGTGATCAAGCGGCTAGGTTCGATGCTGGTTCTCCTTGTTTCCACACTCCCCGGGGCGGTGGCGTACGCCGCCGCTCCGGAGGAGGTCCCGCGACGACTCGTCCGCACGCCGGGCGGCGACCGCTTCGGCTACGCGCCGGTGGCCCGGCCGTACACCCGGGCCCTCCCGGAGCGGGTCACCGGGCTGCTGGTCAGCCACGACCCGCTGACCGGCGCCGAGCGCCGCTGCGGGGCGGCGGTGGTCGCCTCCGAGAGCCGCAGCCTGGTGCTCACCGCGGCGCACTGCCTGTTCGACAACGACGGGCAGGCGCGGCGCTGGTACGACCAGGTGACGTTCGTGCCCGCCTACAGCGGTTCCGGCGCGGGCGGCGCTCCGCTCGGGGTATGGCGGGCCGTCCGTACGTGGGTGACGCGCCCCTGGCGCACCCGTTCCTACTCCACCGAGGTGATCCCGCACGACGTGGGGGTGGTGGGCGTCGAGCCGGACGCGTCCGGCAGGCGGCTGGAGGATGTCACCGGACCCGGGCTGCGTCCGGTGTCCACGCGCAGGGGCGACGGCCGGGTGAGGGCGGTGACCCTGCCGGGCTATCCGTCCGAGCTGGGCTATCCGGGCGATGCGATGTACCGCTGCTCGGGGCGGGCCGCCGAGGCGCGGACCCCGTGGCCGGGGATGCTGATGACGCGCAACTGCCAGATCGTCAGGGGGCACAGCGGCGGTCCGGCGATCTCGGGCAGGGCGGTGGTGGGAGTGGCCACCTCGTCCTCGCCCTACCATGATCCGGACGGCTTCTCGCTGATCGCGCGGCTGTCGCCGCGGCGGGCACAGGGCCTGCTGGCCGTGGCCGAGCGCGGCATGGCCGCCTACGCCGCCGCCGCGGCGCGCTCGCGCCACCAGGCGACGGTGGCCGACAGCGCCTCGCCGATCGGGGTGGGGGCGACGCCGAACGTGTTCTGGAAGGCCGAGGAGTCCACCACGAACGGCCGGGCGAACTGGTAGCGGACGTGCTTGATCTCGCCGAGCATCGGGTTGGCGAGGCCGAGGGCGTCGATCATCCACGCCGGGTAGGAGCCGACCTTGGGCATGGCGACCCCGGCCAGGGCGCTCGTCCGCTCGGCCACCTGGCGGTAGCTCATCGGCGGGGCCGTGGGGATGTGCCAGGCGCGGCCCCAGGACCGCTCGCCGGTGCCCGCGAGGGCCAGGGCGGCGGCAGCGTCGGGGATGTAGGTCCAGCTGTGCGGCTGGTCGGGGTCGGCGACGTGCTTGAGCGCCTTGCCGGCCAGCAGCCTGGGTACGAATCGCTCGCCGAGGTGGGACTGGTCGAGCGCGCCGGGACCGAAGAAGTCCGAGCCGCGTACCTCGGTGCAGCGGATCCGGCCGGCCCGGTGTGCGGCGAGGGCCTGCTCCCACATGCGGACGCGTACCTGGGCCTTGACGCTCTCCGGCCGCAGCGGCAGGTCCTCGGTCATCGGGCCGGTCGGCGGGGCGTAGACGTACAGGTTGCCGAGCATGACGTAGTCCGCGCCGGTGGCCTCGGCCGCGCCGAGCAGCGACTCGGCGATCGGCGGCCAGTCGGTGGCCCAGCGGTGGTAGGGCGGGTTGACGCAGTTGTAGAGGGTGGTCGCGCCCCGGGTGAGGTCGGTGAGCGCGGCCTGGTCGGCGGCGTCGACGGCGGCCCGCCGTACGCCGGGCAGCTCCGGACCCGAACCCGACCTGCTCACCACGACGACCTCGTGCCCGAGCCCGGCCAGTTGCCGGACCAGCTCGCTGCCGACCTGACCCGCTCCTACGACGACGTGCTTGCCCATGGCGACCTGTCCTTCATCTCGGGATCTGCCTGGATCGGCGGACCGTTACGAGAGCAATGCTCTCCAGAAGGTGCGGCGTTGTCAAGAGCAGTGCTCTCGTATCCTTCGGGTGCTCTGCTAAGGTGGGCCCATGAACGCCGGGCGTACCGCACGTGAGAGAGTCCGTGCCGAGCTGACCAGGGAGATCACCGACATCGCCCGCAGGCACCTGGCCACCCAGGGGGCCGCCGGGCTGTCGCTGCGCGCGGTCGCGCGGGAGATGGGGATGGTCTCCTCCGCCATCTACCGCTATTTCCCGAGCCGGGACGACCTGCTCACAGCCCTGATCATCGACGGCTACAACGCGATCGGAGACGCGGTCGAGGCGGCGGACCGGGCCTGCCCGGCGGGCGACCACACCGGCCGGTGGCTGGCGGTCTGCCGCGCGGTGCGCGGGTGGGCGCTGGATCACCCGCATGAGTACGCCCTGCTGTACGGCTCGCCGGTGCCCGGCTACCAGGCCCCCCAGGACACCATCGCGCCCGCCGTCCGCGACGTCACCGTCTACGGCGCCATCCTGGCCGCCGCGCACGAGGCCGGCCGGCTGCGCCCGCCCCCGGGCTTTCCCGCCCCTCCCCGGGACGCCTGGCCCGCCGACGCCGAACGCCTGCGCCACTTCATGCCCGGCCTCTCCGACGAGGTGATCGCCCGTGCCATCGCGGCCTGGACGGCGCTGTTCGGGGCGGTCAGCCTGGAGGTGTTCGGCCAGTTCGCCAACGCGATCCTCGATCCGGCGGAGATCTTTTACCACAACATGACCTGCATGGCCCGCTTCATCGGCCTGCCGGAATGACGGCACGGCGGGCGCGGGCCGCCCGCCGTGCCGCGGAGCGGGTCAGCGAGCGGCGCGGTTGACCGCGGAGATCAGGGCCTTCAGCGCGGCGGTGGTGGTGTTGGCGTCGATGCCGACGCCCCACAGCACCTTGCCGTCCACGTCGCACTCCACGTAGGACGCGGCCTTGGCGTCGGTGCCCGCGCTCAGCGCGTGCTCGGTGTAGTCGAGCACCCGCACCTGCACCCCGACAACGGCCAGGGCGTCGCAGAAGGCCGAGATCGGGCCGTTGCCCACGCCCTCGACCTCGCGGATCTCACCGTCGATGCGCAGGTCGGCGCCGATGCGGTCCTTGTCCTCGACCTGGGAGTCGGTGCGGTGGGCCAGCAGGCCCAGCCTGCCCCACGGGTCGGCCGGGTTGGGGAGGTACTCGTCGGTGAAGGCCTCCCACATCTGCGCGGGCGTCACCTCGCCGCCTTGCGCGTCGGTGCGGGCCTGGATCACCTTGGAGAACTCCATCTGCAGCTTGCGCGGCAGGTCGAGCTGATGGTCGGCCTTCATGATGTAGGCCACGCCGCCCTTGCCCGACTGGCTGTTCACCCGGATGACCGCCTCGTAGCTGCGGCCGATGTCCTTGGGGTCGATCGGCAGGTAGGGCACCGCCCAGCGGAAGTCGTCCACCGGCACCCCGGCCGCCGCCGCGTCGATCGCGAGGTGCTCGAAGCCCTTCTTGATGGCGTCCTGGTGGGAGCCGGAGAAGGCGGTGTAGACCAGCTCGCCGCCCCACGGGTGGCGCGGGTGGACGGGGAGCTGGTTGCAGTACTCGACCACCCGGCGGATCTCGTCGATGTCGGAGAAGTCCAGCTCGGGGTCGATGCCCTGGGAGAAGAGGTTCATTCCCAGGGTGACCAGGCAGACGTTGCCGGTGCGCTCGCCGTTGCCGAACAGGCAGCCCTCGATGCGGTCGGCCCCGGCCAGGTAGCCCAGCTCGGCGGCGGCCACGGCGGTGCCCCGGTCGTTGTGCGGGTGCAGCGACAGCACCACCGAGTCACGGAAAGCCAGACGGCGGTTCATCCACTCGATCTGGTCGGCGTAGACGTTGGGGGTGGCCATCTCGACGGTGGCGGGGAGGTTGATGATGACCTTGTGGTCGGGGGTGGGCTGCCACACCTCGTTGACCGCGTTGCAGACCTCGACGGCGTAGTCCAGCTCGGTGCCGGTGAAGGACTCGGGAGAGTACTGGAAGAAGATCGTCGTGTCGGTCATCGCCTCGGCGAGCTTCTTGCACAGCTTCGCGCCCTCGACGGCGATGGCGGTGATGCCCTCGCGGTCCTGGCCGAAGACCACCCGGCGCTGCAGCGTGGAGGTCGAGTTGTACAGGTGGACGATCGCCTGCCCGGCCCCGCGCAGCGACTCGAAGGTACGCTCGATCAGCTCGGGCCTGGCCTGGGTCAGGACCTGGATCACGACGTCATCGGGGATCATGTCCTCTTCGATGATCTGCCGGACGAAGTCGAAGTCGGTCTGGGAGGCGGCCGGGAAGCCGACCTCGATCTCCTTGAACCCCATGCGGACCAGCAGGTCGAACATCTTGACCTTGCGGTGGGCGTCCATGGGGTCGATCAGCGCCTGGTTGCCGTCGCGGAGATCGACGGCGCACCAGCGGGGGGCCTCGGTGATGACCTGGTCGGGCCAGGTGCGGTCGGTCAGGCGTACCGGCTGGTAGGGCTCGTACCGGCCCACCGGCATGCGACTGGGTTGTTGCCGCGGATAATCGCTCACGGTCGTGTGCTCCTTGTGCTCTTCGTCGGGGCCTCGTCGAAACGGCCGACGCGCATGACACGCTCCGCGGCGAGGGAGCCGGCCTAGGAAAGGCCCCCGCCGCGGCACATAAGGAGCAGGCCACGCAGCACGTTATGGAGGTTAGCAGATGCGCCGGTGAAGCCGTGCCGGTCGGCGGGCTAGAGTCCGAAGAGACGAGGAACAGGGGGCGGTCATGCAAGACGACGACATCCTGACCCGCATCAACGGCCTGATCGCCGAGGAGCACGAGCTGCGCGCCAGGCTGGCCCAGGGCGAGGTCTCCTCCGAGGAGGAGAACGACCGGATCGTGTCGCTGGAGCGCGCGCTCGACCAGTGCTGGGACCTGCTGCGCCGGCGTCGCGCCCGGCGGGAGTTCGGTGAGGACCCGTACGACGCCGCGCCCCCGCCGATCGACGAGGTCGACTCCTACCAGCAGTAGCGGCTCGGCGATCGCGGTCGGCTTCGGGGGGCCACAAAACGGTTGGCGCCGCCGCGGGCATGTGGGATTGCCTGTACTCCATGTCGATTCTGCATGTCGATCGCGCGGGCGCCGCACTCGCCGACGGCTACTACTCGGTGTATCGGGCGGCGCACGAGATCGACGATCCCGGTCCGCTGTCCTCGTCCCGGTTTTTCCGCATATGGGCGCTGATCGGCTGGGAGGACAACGCCGAGGCGTACGTCCACGTCCGCGATGGCGTCGTGACCGGCGGATACACACTGGAGCTGCCCGAACGGGACAACGCGCACCTGGCGCTGATCCCGAAGTTGGTCGTCGCCCCGGAGAGCCGCCGCCAGGGCATCGGTTCGGCGCTGCTCGCGCACGCCGTCGAACGGGCCCGCGCCGCGGGCAGGCGGACGCTGGTCGCCGAGGCCGCGGCGGTGGGCGGCCCGGGGGCCACGTTCGCGCAGGCCCACGGGTACACCGCCGCCACCACCGAGGTCCGCCAGGTCCTCGACCTGCGTACGGCCGACCGGGCCGCCTTCGAGGGCGCACGCGACCTCGCGGCCCGCCAGGCGGACGGCTACGAACTGGAGGCCTGGCGAGGCACGGCCCCCGAACGCCTGCACGCCGACCTCGCCCTGCTGCACGCCGGCATGAACGACGCGCCGACCGGCGGCCTCGACATCGAGGACGAGGTGTGGGACGCCGCCCGGACGGGCGAGCGGGAGCTGCGGCTGCACGAGGCGGGGGCCAATGGCAGGGCCATCATCGCCAGGCACACCGCCACCGGCGCGCCCGCGGCCCTCACCCGGGTCTTCTTCGACGACGACGGCGCGGACG
The DNA here is from genome assembly GCF_003315795.1 of Spongiactinospora rosea. Classification (GTDB taxonomy): domain Bacteria; phylum Actinomycetota; class Actinomycetes; order Streptosporangiales; family Streptosporangiaceae; genus Spongiactinospora; species Spongiactinospora rosea. The sequence continues at coordinate 29,753 of NZ_QMEY01000003.1, read as the reverse complement.
GATGGGGCCGGCAGAGCGACACCGTGGTGCTGCGCCCGCACCGCGGCCACCGGCTCGGCATGCTGCTGAAGACGACCAACGCGCTGACCCTGCTGGACGAGGAGCCCGCGGTGCACCGGGTGATCACCTGGAACGCCGCCTCGAACACGCACATGCGGGCCATCAACGATCTGCTGGGGTTCCGCCCGCTCGACACCTGGCACGAGTGGCAGAAGGCGATCTGAGCCGACCGGCCCGGGACATGAATATGCCCTCGTGGGGCGGGAGAGGTGTGGTAGTCCCGCCCCACGAGGGGTGCCGGTCAACGGGCCACGGGCGGTGGCCGGGCAGGAACCGGCATTGAAGGGGCCCTGGCCGGGGCACTGGAGGGGCGGCCTCCGGCCCTGGGCCACTCTCGATCTCTCAGGTTCTCACCGTCAGGACGCGGCCCACAGAGCCGGCACGTTCGGCGGCTCCCAGCCGGGGAGCGACGTGTGCGCCTGGAGGCAGCGGTAGTTCTGGCCGCCGTAGGTGACCGTGGCGCCCGCGGTGTAGGAGGTGTAGGTCTTCCAGGTGCCGCCGGGCGGGTCGGTCGGGCCACCGGTCGGGCTGCCCGTCGGGCCGGGGCCGTCGCTGCCGGCGAGCTGAAGGCCGTAGACCTGCAGGGCCTCGCCGACCGGCTGGAAGTAGGTGGTGCCACCGCTGCTGCAGTTGCCCGAACCACCGGAGGTCATGCCCTGCGCCTGGTCACCGGAGTAGAACGAACCGCCGGAGTCACCGGGCTCGGCGCACACGTTGGTGCGGGTGACGCCGGAGACGGTGCCCTGCGAGTAGGTCACGCTGGTGTTGAGCTGCTGGACGCTGTTGCAGTGGTTCTGGGTGGTCGAGCCGGAGCGGCAGATCCGCGTACCGGGCTGCGCGACGGTCGAGCCGTTGATCGTCACGATGCCGGCGTTGTAGGCGTTGACGATGCCGCGCGGCACCCACTGGCTGTTGACCTCGACCCAGGCGTAGTCGTTGCCGGGGAAGGAGGAGCCGCGGAAGGTGCCCTGCGCCTGACGGTTGGAGCCCGTCGTGGTCGCGCCCGTGTTGCCGCAGTGGCCCGCGGTCACGAAGCCGCCCTGCGAGCCCGCCTTGGTGACCGAGAAGCCGACGGAGCAGCGGCTGCCGGAACCGATGTAGTAGGCGTCGCCGCCGCGTACGTCGGCGTACAGGGCGGGCCGCTCGCTGGACTTGACCACGTCGACGAGGCTCGCGTCCACGCCGGCGGCCTTGATCTTGGCCTTGGCCTTGGCCGGGTTCGGGGTGCGCACGACGACCCTGTTGGTCTGGATGTCGGTGCCCCACGAGGTGGCGACCTCGGCGTTGTTGCTCAGCGCCCGGTCCAGGGAGACCTTGGCGGCGTCCAGCGTCGCCAGGGAGTGCTGGACGACCTTCGGCTCGGCGCCGGCCTCGCGGATGACGGGGGCCTGGGCGGCGTCGGTGGTCGCCACCACGAGGGAGGCGAGCGGGCCGGTGACCCAGGTACCGGCATAGGCGCCACCGAGTCGGCCGCGGAGCAGGGGTTCGAGCTGCCCCGCCGCCAGTTCGTTGGCGATGCGCAGCTCAGCCTGCTGCGTGGTGAGGCCGAGGTCCTTCTTGGTCTGTTCGATGTATTGGGGGGATGGATCAGAGGCCGCCGCGGCGGCCGCCTTGACCTGGGCATAAACGGACGCCGGAGCGGCCGGGGCGGGGGCGGGCTCCGGTGCGCCCGCGCCGCCGGCCGCGGCGAAGGCGATGGCCGGAGCGGCCACCAACGTGAGAGCGAGCGTGATGCCCGCCGTCACGGCATTACTGCGGAGCATGTATCTCTCCTTGTGTCGGGGGGTGCGCCGTTAACGTAACGGTCAAGACACGAGGAGCGGCCCTATCAGTTGGAACCTATTACACCGTTATGTGCATCCGTCTATATCGCGACGTTATGGAAAACTGTGGGGTACTCGCTTTCAGGGGCGCGATGTCAGTTTTTGGGACAGTGACCCGGTCCACCGGCCTCGATATCGGGCCGGCTCCGGGCATGCCGCCCCCCAAAGCCAAGGAGATCACAGTGGACGCCGAGCACACCGGCGCTGAGAGGGAGCCGAGCGGGAAGGACGGCAGGGTCATCTCGCGGAAGACCCTGCTGAGGGCCGCCGTCATGGCCGCGCCTATCCCCCTCCTGGTTCCCCAGATTCCCGCACTGGCCCGCAGCATGGCCCCCGGGCAGAGCCTGGAGCCCACGCCGTACTGCCAGGAACCCGAGGACCGCACCCCCGCGCAGACCGAGGGCCCGTACTTCAAGCCCAACTCCCCGCAGCGCAGCACGCTGCCGGGCAGCGGCACCCGCCTGGTCGTCAGCGGCTATGTCTTCAACCTGGCCTGTCAGCCACTGGCCAACGTGCTGCTGGACTTCTGGCAGGCCGACAACAACGGCAACTACGACAACGTCGGGTACACCTTCCGTGGCCACCAGTTCACGAACGCCCAGGGTTACTACAACCTGACCACGATCATCCCTGGCCTGTACCCGGGCCGTACCCGGCACATCCACGTCAAGGTCCAGGCCCCCAACCGCCCGGTCCTGACCACCCAGCTCTACTTCCCGGGTGAGCCGCGCAACAACACGGACACGATCTTCGACCCGCGCCTGCTGATGAACGTGCAGCCGGGAACCGCGACGTTCGACTTCGTGCTGAACATCGCCGGTCAGCCCACCCAGAGCCCGACGGGGAGCCCGACCGGCAGCCCGACGGGAAGCCCCACCGGTGGTCCCACCGGCGGTCCCACGACGTGGGCGGCCGGCACCTCCTACACCGCGGGCGCCACGGTCACCTACAACGGCTCGTCGTACCGCTGCCTGCAGGCGCACACCGCGCTGCCGGGCTGGGAGCCGCCGAACGTGCCCGCTCTGTGGGCGCGCGCGTGACCCGGTTCCGCTGATCCTCCGCCGCCCGCCGTACCCGCCTGGGGTCACGGGGCGGCGGGCGGACGGCCTTCGCAGCGCGGGTCCGGCGCCACCTTGAGCGGATCGGGCGCGAGCCACGAGATCATGCTCTGCTCGACGTACCAGTGGTGCAGATGGACTCGGCTGCGGGGAACGTCTCCGGGCTCCGGGCACAGGACCCGGGAGACCAGCAGGTCGTTGCCGAAGAAACGAACGGCCCCAGAACGCTCCAGCACGCTCGTCATCTGCTCGTCGTTAACGATCACGTAGCCGACCACGACCTCGCGCCCCGCGGGCCGGTCCGCCTCGGGCGCGGCCGGCACGGTGAACTCCATCGCGCTCAGCGGCAGGATCGGCACCCGGAGCACCACGACGCCCGCGACCAGCGGCAGCAGTACGGCCAGCGCGATGGCGGCCCCGTGCGCGATCAGCCCGGCCGACAGGCGCGGCACCGGCCCGGTCAGCAGCGGCGCGATCCCCGGCGGCACCGCCAGCAGGATGAACGTCGGCACGTCGCGCTCCGCCCAGGCCATCGCGATGGCCGGTGACATGGCGACGTACACGAGCACCGCCGCCATGATCGGAACGACCACGCACACCGCGTGGACCAGCGTGCCGCGCGCCGGGTGGCGGTCGCGGACGGTCAGCCCGGCCGCCGAGAGCGCCAGCAGGGCGAGCGCCGGCAGGAACCGCAGCTGCCAGCCGAGCATGGCCACCAGGGCGGCGAGCACCACCACCCAGTCCGGCAGCCGGTCGGCGATCCGCACCAGCCAGGACGAGCGCCCGGTGCTGACCCGGTACAGCAGGCCGAGCACCCGCCCGGCCAGGACCACGACCGGGACCACCCACACGGTGGTCAGCAGCACGACGCTGAGCATCCCGAGCGGGCTGACGTGCTGGACGAGGAGCAGCAACGTCTGCGTGTCCTGCCGACCGGCCCACCACAGGCGCAGCACGAGCAGCGCCACCGGAAACGCCGGCAGCACCGCCAGCAGCCACTCCTGGTTCCGCGGGCGCCGGTAGACCGGCTTGCGCCCCGCCGCTCCCCCGGTCAGCACACCTGGGCCGAGGTGTCGCGCTCCCAGGGCCAGCGGCGTACCTCCGGCCTCTTCGGGCACGGCGGGCGGTCACCGGCGATGTCGATGCCCGGGTTGGTCCGCATCATCGGCCGGATGTGCCGGTCGTAGGCGTCCTCCCAGCGGCGGTTGCCGGGGTCGGCGAGCGAACGGTAGAGCGCCAGGTCCACCAGCGTGCGCAGGGCGGTGTTCGTGCCGCTGTTGATCGCCCAGCGCTCGTTCGCCTCCAGGCCGACGTCATGGTGGCGCAGCCGCCCGCCGGACCGCGTGACGAACCCCGCCATGATCGCCGCATCCGTGCTCACCGCCTCGTACTCTCCGGCGAGGAGCTCGTCCATGCACTGCTTGATCCGGTTCACGCCGGTCACCTTCGCGCCGGTGCGCTCCAGCGCGCTCTGTAACGCGCCCTCGGAGGTGGAGGTGCCGAGCGTGCACACCTTCTTGCCGGCGAGCTGCGACAGCGAGGTGACCTCGCCCTCGTAGTCGTCCCTGGTCACCACGGACTGCTCGGTGAGCAGGTAGGGGGAGGAGAACCCGACCGTGGGGTCCTTCTCCCGCGTCGGCGTGATGCTGAAGCTCGCCACCACCAGGTCCACATCGACGAACTCGCCCCGCTCGTTCTTGGCCCGCTTCCTGGCCCGGTCCTCGGTCTCGATGGCCAGGAACTCCACCTGGTTCTTCCCGAACCCGAGGTCTTCGGCGATCATCAGCGCGATGTCGATGTCGAAGCCCGAGTAGGTGCCGGTCTCCGGATCGCGCAGCGCGATGCCCGGAGTGTCGTCCTTCACGCCGATCCGCAACGTCTGCTTGCTGGTCAGCTTGGCCAGCTCGCGCAGCTCTGCCTCGGTCGGCGGCCCGGTGTTCCACACGATCCAGCCGCCCGCCACCAGCGCGGCGGTGAGGGCCACCAGCCAGCCGTACAGCCGGAACCTCCGCGCCCTGCGCCGCCGCCTGACCCGCGCCTCCTCCTCGGCGGCACGTTCCACCTCCGCCGCCGCCTCAGCAGCCCCCGCCCCGGGCTCTGGCGGCCCTTCAGCCGGCACGACAGGCGGTAACCCCCCGTCCCCGGCCCGCCCCTTCCCCCATGGTGTGTAGCGTCGCACGGCGCGCTCCCCTGGATTCGCCGGTCCCCCGGATCCCCGAGTCGTTTCCCGGCAGGTTACGTCGTACCGGCCGCTCGTGTGAGCGTTCACTGGTTACAGATGAATTCCACCATCTAACTCGAAATACCGTGACCTGTCAGGCACGCCACATCACATGGGCCTTCTGAGGTGTTTGGGATGTATACGAAGCCAGCCGGGTTTTGGCCCCCCAGCAAGCCGCCCACGCCCCGCCCCGGCCAGACGTACCGGCACCAGCCGCCACCAGATGGCGAGGGTGACACGCCCTCCGCGTGGCCGGCCCCGGTACGGTGAACTCCACCTGCCCCGGGCACCACGACCGGACGGCTCCACGCCCACCGTCCGGTCTCCACCGGGAATTTCCGGCTCACACCAGTATTCCACCTATATTGGCCGTTCATTAATGATGCCATGCCTCTGGCGGGATATCTAAGGGACATGACCTATTTAGGATGATACGCGGGGCTTGCAAAACAACATGCCCGCGCTAGGATCGCGACATGAGTGCGAGACTGCGCGTGGCCATAGCATCGTATGGCCCAAATCAGTTCGCCCTGATTTCTACCACCCTCGCCGCATTCGGTCACGAACCAACCGTCTACCTCATGAGTCGGTCAATGCGGCCGAACACTCCGCCGGAACCCGATGTCTTCGACGGAATAGCCGCGACGATCTCCGCTATACCCGCCGGAATAGGACTACTCCTGCCCAGCGGCCCCGCGGACCTGTACCCGATGATGAGCGGCTTCGCCGTCGACCTGCTGGTCGTCTTCGGGTTCAACTGGCGCATCCCAGATGACGTGATCTTCGCACCGCGACACGGCACACTGAACATTCACCCCTCCCTATTGCCCCGCTATCGTGGCCCGTCCCCCATTCCCTGGGCGATTCGCAATGGCGACAAGGAGCTGGGGGTGACGATCCATCGCATGACCGAAACGATGGACGGGGGCCCGATTCTCACTCAGGCATCGGTGGGCGACCTCCCGGAGGTCGTTTCCCATGCCGATACCTGGCGCATGATGCAATCCGGTCTCCCAGCGCTTCTCGGTGATGCGATCTCCCGGGCGCTGGAAGGAGACGAGGGCATCCCGCAGAGTGAAGAAGCGGTGAGCGATGCGCCATTCCCACCTGCCGAATGGAATGAGATCTCCTGGAATCAGAGCCGGTGGGACGCGCACAACCAGATCCGCGTCTTCCGCTTCCTGCACGGATCGGCCGGCCCGGTGGTAGAGCTGGACGGACGGCGGATCCAGATTCTCCGGACCAGCCTGAGCGAGCGGCGTGGACCTGTCGTCCAGTGCGCGGACGGCCCCCTCTGGATCAGCGATCACGCGCCCGCCTGAATTCACGTCGCCGCCAGCGACTCGAAGTGCCTTCGCGCCTCAGCGGCGCGGGGGCCGGTGAAGGCGGCCAGGAGTTCGAGCCCGTGCACCGCGAGGGACCGGGCCTCCGTGGAACGGCCCAAGCCGATCTCGCAGTCCACGAGGTTGCGCAACGCCAGCGCGGCGAGCCACTTGTCGCCCACCGTCTCGTGCATGCGAAGCGCCTGGAGGTGGAACGCCGCTGCCTCCTCGAAGTTCCGCAGGGCCTGATGGACTTCGCCGGTACAGTCCAGGGCCATCGCCTCACGGCTGGTGTCACCGATCTGCCGCTGCAACGACGCCGCCACCACACAGCACTCCATCGCCTGTTCAAATGCCCCGGAGGCCAGGTGGATGCGGGCCGCCTCGATCTGCCAGAAGCCTTCCTGCACGCGGTTGCCGTCCTCCTCGGCGATCACGAGAGCATCGTTTATGGCGCTCGCGGCCGCGGCGAGGTCGCCGCTCAACCGCTGGGCCCAGCCGATCAGCCACAGCGAGTTCCCCCGCATGGCGGAGTCGTTGAACCGGGCGAAGACCTCTGGAAGCGGGATGAGGATGCCCAGGGCGCGTTCGGCGGCGTCGGCCTCCAGGTGTGCTTCGGCGAGGTTGGAGAGCGCCAGGGACTCCCACCGTAGATCCGCCAGTTCCGAAAAGCCCGCCGCGGCCCGCTCGAAGTACGAGGCCGCGTCGTCGAGTTCTCTGGTACGCAGGCACACCAGTCCGAGCAGGTTCAGCGATTCGCACACCGCGCGGACGTCTCCCAGTTCCTCTCTGATCACAAGGGCGTTGCGGAACTCCTCATGTGCCTCGGCGAGTGATCGCCTCCTGAGCAGGTAACGGCCTCGGTTGGTCAGCGCGTTCGCGTGCCGGGCGGGATCGCCGAGGGCGCGCGCGGCGGTGACCGCCACCTCGCTCAGGAGCGCCCAGTCGTCGAAGGTGAAGTAGTACATATGGATGGGACTCGCCGCCATGGCGAGACACCACGCGCTGTCGAACTCCTCCCGCTCCAGTGCCGCCATGGCGGTCGCGACGATGTTGCCCCGCTCGATCTCGAACCACTCGTAGGCCGTGAGGGAGTTCGCGAACTGCAGCGGCACGGGGACTTCGGCTTCCTGAACGTGAAGCCGGATCTCATCCCCCGGTGCCAGCCACTTCACCGCCTGTTCGAGCGTCAGCGCGTACCATGCGGCCAACCGGCGAATCGCCGCACTCGTCGTGGCCTGCGGGTCGGTGGCCTGCGCCTCCGCGACGGCGTAGGCCTTCAACAGGTCGTGCAACCGGAACCTGCCAGGCGTCGGCACTTCGACCATGAAGGCGCCGACCAGGAGGTCGAGGGCGCGACGCGTCACCCGGACCGGCGCCCCGGCGAGCGCCGCCGCCGCGGTGAGGCCGATGTCCGCGCCGGGATTCACACCGAGCAGCCGGAAGGTCCGGGCGGCGTCCTCGGAGAGTGCCCGGTAGGACCATGCGAACACCGTGCGGACGGCCTCGGACGACGAGTCGTCACTCAGACTCAGCGTCTCCCACAGGAGTGAGTCGTCCTTGAGATCGTCGATGAGTTCGGTGAGCAGCATCATCGGCCGGGACACGGCCCGCTCCGCGGCGATCCGCAGGGCGAGCGGCAACCGCGCGCACAGATTCACGAGTTCTAAGAGATCCGCCTCGCCGTCCTCTCTCCAGCCGTGACTTATGGCCTTGAGGAGGGCCAAGGCGTCACGCTCTTGGAAGATGTCCAGGTGGATGCGCTTTGCACCGTCCCTGACCGCCAACGCGGGCAACGCGCTGCGACTCGTGATGATGACGAGCGGACCCGCCGAACCGGGCAACAGCGGCCGTACCTGAGTGCTTGAGACAGCGTTGTCGAGCAGAATGAGGATCTTCCGATTCGCCGTGACGCTCCGGAGTGCGGCGGATCGGTCCTCGACGTCGGCGGGAATCTCCCCGCCGGGCACGCCCAGTGCGCGGAGCATCCGGTCCAATACCGAGGAGGGGGAAAGCGGCGGCCCGTCATCGTAGCCACGCAGGTTGACGTACAGATCGCCCGCGGTGAACCGTGCCCGGATCGAGTGCGCGAGGCGGAGGGCCAACGCGGTCTTGCCCACGCCGGGAGAGCCCGAGATCACAATGACCTTCGCCGCACCTTGATCGGTGTCGTCCTGCGTGTCCAGAAGGGCCGTCAGTGCGCCCAGCTCATCGGCGCGATTGACGAAATGCGAGACATCGCCGGGAAGCTGCCGGGGCACGTTGTTCTCTTGCTCGCCAGGGCCGTCGCGATAAATGCGGATTCCACCGGTGACGTTGCGGGCCTGGATGATGGCCCCGCTGACGTCGCTCAGGTCGGCCCGATTCTCATGTTCGTCCGCCACTGTCGTCCCTCACGAACGGATCGGGCCCGGCCGCCCCGTGATCTGAAGATAATCATCGGCGATGGACCGGCGCGCCGGGCGCGCCGGCGGAAGGTGGGAGACCTCGCGGCGAAAGAAGTCGCCGATCGGCTCGCCATGCTTGTACAGATCCACGATAAAGGACCGGCAACGGCGGATCAATTCGACCTCGTCGAACCGGCGAGCACTCTCCAGCACACCGTGTTCATCGTAGACCGCCTGATACATCACCTTTTCATCCATCGTATAGATCTCGGGGAGCGGGTCCTGCGCCTCTAGATATCCCAGGTCGTCCGCCCGGAGCACACGGATGGGACCGCCCGTCTGATCGCGGATGTTAAGGAGGTTGAGCTCCCACTGCAGGTAAGGGGTGAGCGGCAGCTCGACGATCCGGATGCGATACGTCCGCGTCCCGGCCGCGGCGACTTCGCGGTGATAAGCGATCAGATCGGTCCGTCGCTCCTCTAGCAGGCGTATCGATTCGGCCCAGTCGCCTCGATCGAACGCCTCCCAGCTTGCGTCACCGGGCTCGGCGAACGCCTGGCCGCGCTCCAGCTTCCAGAACTCCTTCGCCGTCGCGAAGTTGTGCTCGAAGTCGGAGTAATACTCCGCGAGGGCCATCCGCCGGCCGGTGGCGCCGTTCAGCAGGTCATGCATCTGGGATGTCCGCCTTTGCGGCCATAATCGTACTACGCGGAATGACCACCAGACTCTCCCCCGGGTCCACGGAAACCCCTTTGGGGAGCCGGTCGCGATATGCCGCGGAAAGCTCGGTACCGATCACCGCGACATCCCCGTTGTCCAGCTCCCAGATATCGGGGCAGCTCGCATTGCCTCCGGTGGTGCCCAGTTCGTGAGCCGACTTTCCGAGGCGACGCTTGAAGCCCACCGCCGGATCGGCCTCCCATTTTCCCACCATAAGGAGCCCTCATTCCACACCGGTTGCCCTCGGATCTTCACCGGCTCGGCGAACATCCAATCAAGAGCGAATATTACGCTCTCCCGCCGGAATGGTCAATATATCGCAGCAGCCACAGCATAATGCGCGACACCATGCAGAGTTCGATCATACCTGCGGCAGGGCATCACTTCACAAGGAACTCCCCACCTTATGGCCGCGATTCAGAAAATACCGAAGCCGCACCCGGCCAGCCGATGGCCATCTGTCCAGATAACCAACCTTCGGCGCAGAATGGGCGCTATCGACACATTCATGAAATTTGCAAGGTTGATGAAGTTATACTGATAGTCCGCGGAATTGCGATTGCGCCGCGCTCGGCTGCACTCGCACATACGGCAGGCCGCATGCATCGGCATGGGCCGCGGACCCGGCCCCCTCGCTCAGCCTCGGGGAGGTGCCCGGGCCGCCAAGGAGCGGGCGTCCGCCCGTTGGCGCCTTCGGCTTTCCATCTCGTCATCGTCCTCGGAGGTCGGGGTGTAGATGGCTGCCCGGTTCCGAGTAGAGTGTCGCCTTTTTCCCCACTCGCGTACAGAGCAGGTGAGCGAAGGGTGCCTGGCGGCCGGTGCCGGGACGGCGGGCGCCCGCGGCGCCCGTGAGGCGCCGGGCATCACACCGTGACCCGTGACGGCGGGCCGATGGAGCCGGATTGCCGTGGAGAAGGCGACCCGCCGCCCCCGGGTCGGAGGTGATGGGGGCGGGGGGCGGCTTCGTGGAGGGTCAGTCGTAGAAGCCCAGGCGGCGGAGTTGTTTCGGGTCGCGTTGCCAGTCTTTGGCGATCTTGATGTGCAGGTCGAGGTAGACGCGGGTGCCCAGCAGGGCCTCGATCTGTTTGCGGGCGCGAGTGCCCACGTCCTTGAGGCGTTCGCCGCGGTGGCCGATCACGATGGCCTTCTGGGACGGGCGTTCGACGTACATTTCGGCGAAGACGTCGAGCAGGTCGTCGCGGCCCTCGCGGGGGCGCATCTCCTCGACCACGACGGCGATCGAGTGCGGGAGCTCGTCGCGGACGCCCTCAAGGGCGGCCTCACGGATCAGCTCCGCGACCAGGACCTGCTCGGGCTCGTCGGTCAGCTCGCCGCCCGCGTACAGGGGCGGGCCCTCGGGGAGGTGACCCACCAGGATGTCGGTGACCGTGTCGAGTTGTTCGCCCGACACCGCTGAGACCGGGACGATCTCCGCGAAATCCGCCAGCTCCGAGACGGCGAGCAACTGCTTGGCGATCTGCTCGCGGGAGGCAAGGTCGCACTTGGTGACCACCGCGACCACCGGGGTCTTCTTGACGGCGGCCAGTTTCTCGGCGATGAAGCGGTCGCCCTTGCCCACCGGATCGGTGGCCGGGATGCAGAACCCGATCACGTCGACCTCGGTGAGCGTGGACAGCACCAGACTGTCCAGCCGCTCGCCGAGCAGGGTGCGGGGCCGGTGCAGCCCCGGGGTGTCGACGATGACGAGCTGGGCGGCGGGGCGGTGCACGATGCCGCGGATGGCCCTGCGGGTGGTCTGCGGCTTGGCAGAGGTGATCGCGACCTTGGTGCCGACCAGGGCGTTCATCAGGGTGGACTTGCCGACGTTGGGACGTCCGGCGAAGCAGGCGAAGCCGGAGCGGAAGTCGGACTCGGCCCCGCTCATCGAAGCGTGCCGTCCGGGCCGGCGGTGAGCAGGGTGGCCGCGCCGAGGTCGGCGACCGCGGCGCGGTCGGCCTCGCTCGGCCCGCCGTCCGCGGTCACCAGGGCGGCGGCCTCCAGGGCGGCGGCCCCGCTGGAGACGGCCATCGCCACCGCGACCTGCAGGGCCGACAGGGTCAGCGAGGGCAGCGCCACGTTGGTGGCGGAGTAGGTGCGGCCGGTCTCGTCGCGTACGGCGGCGCCCTGCGCTGCCCCCGTGCGCGCACGGGCGGCACGGGCCAACGTGATGATCTTGGAGTCTTCGGGGTCGAGCGTCGCCTCAGTCACGTGCTCTAGGTTACTCAGCCTCGCCGGTCATCCTGGCCGTCACCGCACGGGCCAGAGCCTCCGTGCGGTCGGGGTCGGCCCTTCCCATCGCGGCGTGCACAATCGAGATCAGCGTCTGGCCGGACTGGACGAAGACGACGTGCATGTCGTAGGGGTAGCCGTTCAGCCTGCCGGACAGGCGGGTGCCCGCGGTGCCGTCGCCGAGTTCGAGTTCGTCGACCGCGGAGGGCTGGTCGGCGAGGGCCAGGGTGGTACCGGCGGCCGGGTTGCGGCGGACCATCCGGGCGCAGCCGTCCAGGGCGTCGCCGAGCGCGTCGAAGGTCGCGCTCGCGCCCGCGGCGTAGCTGGCCACGCTCGCGCCTGCGAGTTCGCCGACGCGGTCGCCGTAGTAGGTGGCCTCGGCGTGGGTGCGCAGTTCGCCGGCGGAGGGCGGACGTCCGGCGACGGCGTCCAGCAGGGCCTTGCAGTCGGTGTCGCCGAGCCGGAAGGGCGGGCTCCACCCCTCACTCGGCCGCGCGGAGAACCCCTCGGGCAGCCCGGGCAGGTCGCGCAGCAGCTCGCGGATCCTGGCCTGTTCCCTGGCCACCGACACGTCGGCGTAGATCGCCGTCCTGGCCCCGCACCCGGCCAGTGCCGCGCACGCGATCATGGCCACGGCGGCCGCCTGCCCCTGGGCGCCGATCCACCCAAAGCCCCATTTGACGCCCACAGCGCACCCCCCGGACTCCCCCGCCGCTGTCCTTCCCACGCGACAATGACGGCAATCGCCGGGCAGCGCGACCTTCCCCGGATACCGCGCCAAGCCCCCACAAAGCATTAAAGGGTGTTCTCACCCGCGCCGTCGCGGGCGAGAACACCCTTTACATCGAGCCGCGTCACGGCCGCCGGCGGCCGCGACGCGTCCCTGTACCCCCCGGAACCCTGACGCCGCGAACCCCTTCCGGCGATCCGGATCCCCTTGCCGCCCACCGTGGCGGGCGTCGTGCAATCAGAGTGACCCACCCGGCTTGCAGAACACTTGAAAAAGACTTGCCGTCTTCGTCGCCGATCACGGCATCTGCCGCGTAAGCAGGCACTTCGCGCCCCAAAGGCAGAGATTTCAGTCTTTCTCGGCCCCCGCGCCGACCCGATCCTGGTTCGACGGGCTGACCCTGCGCACCACCACCGTGCTGATCCGGTTGCGCCGCCCGGCCAGGCTCTCGGCCGTCAGGCGCAGCCCGGCGACCTCCGCCTCCGAGCCCGCGATCGGCACCCGGCCGAGCGCGTGCGCCAGCAGCCCGCCCACGGTCTCGACGTCGTCCACGTCGATCTCGCGGCCGAACAGGTCGCCGAGGTCGCTGACCGGCAGCCGCGCGGTCACGCGGACCGACCCGTCGGGCAGCGGCTCGACCCGCGGGGCCTCCTGGTCGTACTCGTCGGTGATCTCCCCGACGATCTCCTCCAGCACGTCCTCGATGGTGACGAGCCCGGCCGTCCCGCCGTACTCGTCGATGACGATGGCCAGGTGGATCTGCCTGGCCTGCATCTCGCGCATCAGCTCGTCGATCGGCTTGCTCTCCGGGACGTAGGTCGCCGACCGCATCAGCGAGTCGATCCGCTGCCTGCCCCCGGCCTCGCCCGCCTCGTGGACCCGGCGGACGATGTCCTTGAGGTAGGCGATGCCGATCACGTCGTCCTCGTTCTCGCCGACCACCGGGATGCGCGAGAAGCCGCTCCGCAGGGCCAGGGAGAGGGCCTGGTCGAGGGTCTTGCCGCGCTCGATGAAGACCATGTCGGTGCGCGGGACCATGACCTCGCGGACGAGGGTGTCGCCCAGCTCGAAGACCGAGTGGATCATCTGGCGCTCGTCGGGCTCGATGACCCTGCGCTCCTCGGCCAGGTCGACCAGGTCGCGCAACTCGGCCTCGGAGGTGAACGGCCCCTCGCGGAAGCCCTTGCCCGGAGTGAGCGCGTTGCCGAGCAGGATGAGCAGCTGCGGCAACGGGCCGAAGATCCGGGTCAGGCCGTACACGATGGGCGCGGAGGCCAGCGCGATGGGCTCGGCGTGCTGGCGGCCCAGCGTACGCGGCGAGACGCCGACGATCACGTAGCTGACCAGGATCATGGTGGCCGCCGCGACGGCGTAGGCGCCGCCCTCGTCGCCGAGCAGGTCGATGAAGATCAGTGTGGCGATCACGGTGGACCCCAGCTCGCAGCTCAGCCGGAGCAGGAGCAGCAGGTTGAGGTAGCGCGGTGGGTCGGCGACGATGGCCCGCAGGCGCGCCGAACCACGCCGGGAGTCACGGACGAACTCGTCCGCCCGCACCCGGGAGATCCGCGCGAGCGCGGTCTCTGCGCTTGCGATCAGGCCGCCGATCACCACCAGGACGACGGCCGAGAGCAACCACCCGTTGGCGGCACTCACCGTTCCGGCCGCACCTCCCGCCACGACTTGAGCAGCTCATCCTGTAAGCCGAACATCTCCGCGTGCTCCTCCGGCTCGGCATGATCGTAGCCGAGCAGGTGCAGGATGCCGTGCGTGCACAGGAGTTCGAGCTCCTCCTTCGCGCTGTGCCCGGCCTCGGCCGCCTGCTTGGCGGCCACCTGCGGGCACAGCACCACGTCTCCGAGCAGCGCCGGGTCGGTGGCGGCGTCGTCGTCGCGACGCCCGCCGCCGGACCCGGGGCGCAGCTCGTCCATCGGGAACGCCAGCACGTCGGTCGGGCCGGGCTCGCCCATCCACTGCTCGTGGAGCTGGGCCATCGCCGGCTCGTCGACGACGACCAGCGACAGCTCGGCCAGCGGATGGATGCCCATCCGCGTCAGGACGTGACCGGCCAGGCCGACGAGCGCGGACTCGTCGATCTCGACGCCGGACTCGTTGGCCACCTCGATGCTCATGATCGCCCCCGTGGGCGCTTGGCGCCCTTGATCGCCGTGGGCTCGCCCTGGCGCACGGCGGCGTCGTAGCGGCCGTAGGCGTCCACGATGTCGCTCACCAGCCGGTGACGGACCACGTCGGCGCTGGTCAGCGTGCTGAAATGGATGTCGGTGATGCCGTCGAGGATCTCCCTGACCACCTTCAGGCCGCTCTCCGTGCCGCCCGGCAGGTCGATCTGGGTGACGTCACCGGTCACCACGATCTTGGAGGCGAAGCCCAGCCGGGTGAGGAACATCTTCATCTGCTCGGGCGAGGTGTTCTGGGCCTCGTCCAGGATGATGAAGGCGTCGTTCAGAGTGCGGCCGCGCATGTACGCGAGCGGGGCGACCTCGATCGTGCCCGCCGCCATCAGCCGGGGGATCGAATCGGGGTCGAGCATGTCGTGCAGCGCGTCGTACAGGGGGCGCAGGTAGGGGTCGATCTTCTCGTAGAGGGTGCCCGGCAGGAAGCCGAGCCGTTCACCGGCCTCCACCGCGGGGCGGGTGAGGATGATCCGGTTGACGTCCTTGTTCTGGAGCGCCTTCACGGCCTTGGCCATCGCCAGATAGGTCTTGCCGGTCCCGGCGGGGCCGATGCCGAACACGATCGTGTGCTTGTCGATCGCGTCGACGTAGCGCTTCTGGTTGACGGTCTTGGGCCGGATGGTGCGCCCGCGGGAGGACAGGATGTCCAGGGACAGCACCTCGGCGGGGCGGTCGGAACTCATTCGCAGCATGGCGATGCTCCGCTCCACCGCATCGACGGTGAGCGGGGTGCCGCCGCGCAGCAGCTCGATCAGCTCCTCGAACAGGCGCACCACGGCGCCGCTCTCCTCGGGGCTGCCGGTGATGGTTATCTCGTTGCCGCGGACATGAATGTCGGCGCGGAAGGCGCCCTCGATGACCTTGAGCAACTCGTCCCGCGACCCCAGAAGGCCGACCATCGCATAGTCGTCGGGGATGACCACCTTGGCCTGGGTCTTGGCCAAGGCCGGTGCGGGGCTCTTTGATCGTGATTCGTTAAGCTCGGACATGGGCAGGCTCGCGGCCTGATCGCCTCCCGGTTCGGACAGCGTTCTCATCCGTAATGGTAGCCCGGAAGACCCTGCTCGCGCTCAGCCGTTTTTCGCCCGCCCGCTCCAGGGGTGAGCGCCGGGCTCAGCCCGGCGGCCAGCGGAGATCGCGCCCGCCCAGCACGTGCAGGTGCGCGTGGAAGACCGTCTGTCCGGCGCCGGCCCCGGTGTTGAACACCAGCCGGTAGCCCGCCTCGGCCACGCCCTCCTCGCGCGCGATCGCGCGGGCGGCCTTGAGCATCTCGTCGGCCAGCCCCTCGTCGGCGTCGGCCACCGCCCCGGCGTCGGCGTGGTGGTCCTTGGTGATCACCAGCACGTGTGTCGGGGCCTGGGGGTTGATGTCGCGGAACGCCAGCGTGCGGCCGGTCTCATGGACGATCTCCGCTGGGATCTCCTTGGCCACGATCTTGCAGAACAGGCAGTCGGTCTCCACGGCCCATACCCTAGCGGCAGCCGCCGTTGCCAATCGGTAACCCGTGGCGGGCTGCAAGCAAAGATCCTGCCGGATATTGTGTCTGTGCAACACTTCTGCGTAAGAAACACATCGGGCGAGGCCACCGGCGAGGACACGACTGGGTCATGCCCCCAAACGAACCGGATGAGCGTAGTAAACCCTCCGCGAAGGCCACGCGTCCTAATGATGTGACCACCGAGACCCTCGTGGCCGACAGGTCGCTCGGGGCAGTGCCCGTCGGGTGGGACGCCGACATGGCCGTGACCGCGCTGTACAGCGCGCATTATCGGTCGCTGGTGCGTCTCGCCGTGTTGCTGGTCCGCGACAACGCCACCGCGGAAGAAGTGGTTCAGGACGCCTTCGTGGCTTTGCACGGCGCCTGGCGCAGACTCCGCGACACCGACAAGGCCCTCGCCTACCTGCGCCAATCGGTCGTCAACAGATCGCGATCCGTGCTGCGCCACCGCGCGGTCGTGGAGAAGTACGCGCCCAAGGGGCTGCCCGACGCGCCGAGCGCGGAGAACGGCGCGATCGGCGAACTGGAGCGGAGCGCGGTCATCGAAGCGCTGAAAAGTCTGCCCACCCGCCAGCGAGAGGCCCTGGTTCTACGGTATTACGGTGACCTGTCCGAAGCTGAGATCGCCAATGCGATGGGCATCAGCAAGGGCGCGGTGAAGAGCCATACGGCCCGCGGCATGGCCGCCTTACGTACCGTGTTGGAGCAATTGTCATGACCGAGTCCCCCGACGAGTACGACGATCTCTTTCGTCGTGTGCTTCGCGCGGAGGCGGACGAGGTCGTTCCCTCCCCCGACGGCTTGGAGATCATCCGCGCCCGCATCGAGCAGAAGCGCGGGCACGGGCGTCTGATGTGGTGGCGCGCCGCCGCCTCGGTGGCCGGCGCGGTACTGGTGGCCGCCACGGTCGTGATCGCCGTGCCGCAGTTGCGCGGCGGCGGCCCCCAGAAAGAGTCGGTCGGCCTGACCGAGGCGACCCAGACCCCGCCGGCGATCAACGCCACCTCGCGCGGTCCCAAGGCTCCGCCGCAGGCCACGAGCGTGCCGCCGGCGCCCCCGAGCCCGACGCGGATCAGTGCGGCCCCGGCGACCACCAAGACCCCGGATCGCTCCAAGTCGCCGACGCCGACCCCGTCGGACAAGGAGACCTGCCCGACGCCCAACGGCGACCCGACGGCCGTCCGGCCCGAGCCGCCGCGGCCCAAGACGTCCGGCAAGGGCGCCAACTGCCCCTCCAAGGTGAGCCCGACGCCGACGACCGCCCCCACTTCCGCGCCGACGCCGACCGAGAGCGAGCCCTCGCCGAGCGGCCCGTGCCCGCCGGAGGAGTGCCCGCCGTCCGATCCCGAGCCGAGCCCCACCGAGGTGGCCAGCCCGCTGTCCAGCGGATTCGGCACCAACACCGCGGTCGACTACTGACCCGATCGACTACTGGCCGGGCCTGGTCACCAGCCGGGTCACCAGCGTCCGGTGCGGGCCGAGAGCAGCGCCGCGGCCACGACCCCGGCCGTCGAGGTGCGCAGCACGGTGGGCCCGAGCAGGGCGGGCACCGCCCCGGCGGCGCGGAAGCCGGCGATCTCCTCGTCGGTGATCCCGCCCTCCGGCCCGACCACGACGACGATGTCGCCCTTGGCGGGCGGGCTCATGCCGGAAAGCGGCACCGCCGCCTCCTCGTGCAGCACCACGCCCAGCGCGGCCCCGGCCAGCAGGGCCACCACCTCGGGCGTCTCGGCCTGCTCGGTCACCTCGGGAAGGCGGAACCGGCGGGCCTGCTTGCCCGCCTCCCTGGCGGTGGCCCGCCAGCGGGCCGTGCCCTTGGCCGCGCGCTCGCCCTTCCAGCGGGTGACCGACCGGGCCGCCGCCCACGGCACGATGACGTCGACGCCCGCCTCGGTCATCATCTCCACGGCCAGCTCGCCCCGGTCGCCCTTGGGCAGGCCCTGGACGACCACCAGGCGCGGCTCGGCCGCCGGCACTTCGTAGCGCCGCTGTACGGCCAGGCGCAGGGCGTCCTTGTGGACGTCGGTCACCACGCACTCGGCGACCAGGCCGAGGCCGTCGGTGAGATCGACCCGCTCGCCGGCGCGCAGCCGGCGCACGGTGGCCGCGTGGCGGCCCTCCTGGCCGCCGAGGTCGATGGTGTCCGAGGCGAGCCCCTGCGTCTCGGCCAGGAAGACCGGAACCGTCATGGCCGCGCCCGGCTCAGCGGCCGTTGAAGGCGTCGCGCAGCCGGGAGAAGAAGCTCTGCTGCCCGGGGGCGAACTTGCCCGGCGGACGCTCCTCACCACGCAGCCTGGCCAGCTCGCGCATCAGGTCTTCCTGCTCGGGGTCGAGGCGGCTGGGCGTCTCGACGTTGAAGTGGATCAGCAGATCGCCGCGGCCGGTCTCGTTGAGGCGCTGGACGCCCTTGCCGTACAGGGGGATGACCTGCCCGGACTGCGTGCCGGGGCGGACGTCGATGTCCTCTTTGCCGTCGAGGGTCTCGACGGTGAGCACCGTGCCGAGAGAGGCCGCGGTCATCGGGATCTGCACGGTGCAGTGCAGGTCGTCGCCGCGCCGCTCGAAGATCTCGTGCGGCTTCTCGACGATCTCCAGGAACAGGTCGCCGGGCGGGCCGCCGCCGGGCCCGACCTCGCCCTCGCCCGCGAGCTGGATGTGCGTGCCGTCCTCGACGCCCGCGGGGATGCGGACCTTGATCGTACGGCGGGTGCGGACGCGCCCGTCGCCCGAGCACTCCTGGCAGGGGTGCCGGATGATCGTGCCGTAGCCGCCGCACTGCGGGCACGGCCGCGAGGTCATGACCTGGCCCAGGAAGGACCTGGTGACCTGGGAGACCTCACCGCGGCCCTGGCACATGTCGCAGGTGTCGGGGTGGGTGCCCGCGGACGCGCCCGCCCCCTGGCACACCTCGCAGAGCACGGCCGTGTCGACCATCAGCTCGCGGGTCGTGCCGAAACACGCCTCGCGGAGGTCCAGCTCGACGCGGATGGTCGCGTTGCGCCCGCGCCTGGCCCGCGACCGCGGCGCCCGGGCGCCGCCCGCGGAGCCGAAGAAGGCGTCCATGATGTCGCTGAACGGGAACCCCGCGCCGAAACCGGCGCCGGCTCCCGCGCCCGCGGCGGCGTAGGGGTCGGCGCCCAGGTCGTACATCTGCCGCTTGCTCGGATCGGACAGGACCTCGTAGGCCTGGGTGACCTCTTTGAACCGCTCCTGGGTGGCCGGGTCGGGGTTCACGTCCGGGTGCAGCTCGCGGGCCAGCCTGCGGTAGGCCTTCTTGATCTCCTCCGCACTGGCGTCACGGCGAACCCCTAGGGTGCCGTAGTAGTCGCTCTTAGCCACTTATCGAACCTCTTCGGCCTCTTATGATGCAGTCAGGATCTGGCTGACATAGCGTGCCACCGCGCGAACCGCGCCCATGGTCACCGGGTAGTCCATACGGGTCGGCCCGAGCACGCCGAGCCGGGCGAGCTGCTTGTCTCCCGAGCCGTACCCGGCCGCCACGATCGACGTGCCGCGCAGGCCGGTGTAGGGGTTTTCCGAACCGATCCGCACGGTGATCGCGGAGGTGTCGGTGGTCTCACCGAGCAGGCGGATCAGCACCACCTGCTCTTCCAGCGCCTCCAGGACCTCGCGCAGGCCGATGGTGAAGTCGGCCGCCGCGAGGTTGGCGGCACCGGCGATGACCAGCCTCTCGTCGTGCCGCTCCACCAGCGTCTCCAGCAGCACCGAAAGGATGGTCACCATGCTCGAACGGTCTTCGCCGGGCACCCGGTCGGGCAGGTCGGCCACGGTGTCGGGCACCTGGGCCAGGCCGCACCCGTCGAGGCAGGCGTTGAGCAGGGCCCGCATGTGCGCGATCCGCGAATCGTCGACCATGTCGGGCAGCTCGATGACCCGCTGCTCGACCCGCCCGGTGTTGGTGATCAGGACCATCATCACCCGGCGCTCGGTCAGCGGCACCAGCTCGATGTGCCGGACCGTGGACTGGCTCAGCGCCGGGTACTGGACCACCGCGACCTGCCGGGTGAGCTGCGCCAGCAGCCGGACGGTGCGGGTGACCACGTCGTCGAGGTCGACCGCGCCTGCCAGGAAGGTCTCGATCGCCCGGCGCTCGGCCGCGGACAGCGGCTTGACCTGCGACAGACGATCGACGAACAGCCGGTAGCCCTTGTCGGTCGGCACCCGGCCCGCACTCGTGTGCGGCTGGGTGATGTAACCCAGCTCCTCCAGGGCCGCCATGTCGTTGCGCACGGTGGCCGGGGAGACTCCGAGGTTGTGCCGCTCGGTCAAGGACTTCGATCCGACCGGTTCGTTGGTCGAGACGTAGTCTTCGACGATGGCGCGGAGGACCGCGAGCTTTCGGTCGTCGACCAACGTGCTCACCTCCCTGCCATCCGCGTCGGTCCCACTCGGGAACGCCGGCGCTGGCACTCTGTGTTCCCGAGTGCCAAGTGTACGGCCACCGTGCGCGGGGTGCGATAACACGGGCCGGTAAGATCCCCCGCCCCGGCCGGAAAAGGCCGGGGCGAGGGCCTGGGACGCGGTCGCCGAGCCGTCGGACGCCGCTTTTGCGATCGTCTTTGCTAGCGTCGGCGGACATGTACGGGCGTGACGTGCTCGCCGGAAACTGGCGACGGCCGAAAAAGGGACAGATCCCTCAGGTGCCCGCCGAGCGGGACCTGGTGGTGGAAGATCCCGACAGCGGGTTCTGCGGCGCGGTGGTGGCCTGCGACAAGGAGGCGGTCACCCTGGAGGACCGCTTCGGGCGGCGGCGGGTGTTCCCGCTGACCCCTGCGGGGTTCCTGCTGGACGGCAGGCCGGTGACCCTCGTACGGCCCGCGGCGTCGCCCACGGGCGGCGGACCGGCGCGCAGCGCGTCGGGGTCCATCGCGGTCCAGGGGCTGCGCGCCCGCGTCGCCAGGGAGAGCCGGATATACGTCGAGGGCGTGC
This sequence comes from Spongiactinospora rosea, assembly GCF_003315795.1. Classification (GTDB taxonomy): domain Bacteria; phylum Actinomycetota; class Actinomycetes; order Streptosporangiales; family Streptosporangiaceae; genus Spongiactinospora; species Spongiactinospora rosea. The sequence continues at coordinate 8,563 of NZ_QMEY01000003.1, read as the reverse complement.
ACGACGCGGCCCTGGTGGAGAAGATCTGGGGGCACGACCTGCGGGTGGAGGGCGTGGTCGTGGAGTACCTGGAGGGGGTGGACGACCTGCCCGCGATCGTCGCGGAGTTCGGCCCGGAGCCGGGCAGGCGCCTCGGGGTCCTGGTCGACCACCTGGTGGCCGGCTCCAAGGAGAGCCGGATCGCCGCCGCGATCGAGTCGCCGGACGTGCTCGTGGTGGGTCACCCGTACGTGGACGTCTGGCAGGCCGTCAAGCCCGCGGCCGTGGGCATCCCGGCCTGGCCCGCGGTGCCCCGGGGCACGCCGTGGAAGGAAGGGGTCATCGCGGCCCTGGGGTGGCGGCTGGACCCCTCCGAGGCGTGGCGGCGCATCCTGGGGTCGGTCGGCAGCTACGCCGACCTGGAGCCCGAACTGCTCGGCCGGGTGGAGGAGCTGATCGACTTCGTGACGGCGGCTCCGGGCGACGACTGATCCGAGTCCCTCTCGGGCGCGGCCGGGCGGCTCACACGATCAGGTCGCGGATCAGGGCGTCGGCGAGCAGCCGTCCGGGCAGGGTCAGGACGATCCGGTCGCCCTTCGCCAGCGCGTCCTCGTCCAGCAGCCCCTCGGCCCTGGCCCGGTCCACCACCGGGCGGGCGGCCGGGGCCACCTCCGACAGCGGGTGCCCCGAGGAGAGCCTGAGCTGGAGCATCAGGCGCTCCACGGCCTGGTCCGAGGTGTCCAGCACCTCCCGTGCGTGCGCGGGCGAGACGCCCTGCGCCAGGCGGGCGGAGTAGGCGGCGGGGTGCTTGACGTTCCACCAGCGGGTGCCGCCGACGTGGCTGTGCGCGCCCGGGCCGACGCCCCACCAGTCGCCGCCGGTCCAGTACAGCAGGTTGTGCCGGCAGCGGGCGGCCTCGGAGGTGGCCCAGTTGGACACCTCGTACCAGGAGAAACCGGCCGCGGTGAGCAGTTCGTCGGCGATCAGGTAGCGGTCGGCGGCCACGTCGTCGTCGGGCATCGACAGCTCGCCGCGGCCGATCCTGGCGGCCAGCCGGGTGCCGTCCTCGACGATGAGCGAGTAGGCCGACACGTGGTCGGGGCCCGCGGCGAGCGCGGCGGTGAGCGAGGCGCGCCAGTCGGCGTCGGACTCGCCCGGCGTGCCGTAGATGAGGTCCAGGTTGACGTGCTCGAAGCCGGCCGCCTTGGCCTGCCGTACGGCCTCGGCGGCGCGGCCCGGGGTGTGCCGCCGGTCCAGCACCCGCAGGACGTGCTCGCTGGCGCTCTGCATGCCGAAGCTCATCCGGGTGAACCCGCCCTCGCGCAGTACGGCCAGCGCGGCGGCGTCCACCGACTCGGGATTGGCCTCGGTGGTGACCTCGGCCCCGGGGGCCAGCCCGAACTCCTCGTCGATCGCCCGCAGGACGCGCACCAGGTCGGCCGGGGGCAGCAGGGTGGGCGTCCCGCCGCCGACGAACACGGTCTCGACGCGCGGCACCGCCCCGGTGTCCCGCTCCAGCACCCGCCGGGCCAGGCGTACCTCCTCGATGGCGGTGTCGGCGTAGTCGCGGGGGGAGGCTCCCGGGCCGAGCTCGCTGCTGGTGTAGGTGTTGAAGTCGCAGTAGCCGCAGCGGGTCACGCAGAACGGCACATGCACATAGAAACCGAACGGCCGCGCGCCGAAGCCGTCGAACGCGCTCGCGGGCAGCTCGCCCGACGCCGGGACGGCTTCACCGTCGGGAAGGATGGCAGGCACCCCTTCAGTCTGCCGCCGCCGGGAGCATGCACCGGCCATCAAGAGTCTGGGGCTCCAGCGTCCGGAGATGCGGTAAGCGGGGTTACCGGATCGCTACTCTCGGTGTTCCTTGTCCCGGGATATGCTGTGAAGACCCCCTTACGGAGCGCCGATGGACGACATCCACAGTGCGGACGGCCCACCTCCCGACCCGCACGCGCCACCTCCGGAATCAGCAACCCCCTCGGGGGCATCGGGCGCGCCGGGGGCACCGCCGCCCGGGGACGCACCCGCGCACGGGGCGCCACCCTTCACGACGCCGCCACCGACGCCTACGACGGCACAGGAGCCGCCCCCCGAGCCGTCAGCGCCTCCCGCACAGGCGCCCCCATCCGGCCCGTACTCCGGGCTCCCGCCCGCCCAGGGAGCGCCCTCCGCGCCACCGGGGCCCGCTGAGACATACGCAGGGGCCGCACAAACGCAAGGCCTGCCCCCCGGGCCGCCGATTCCCCAAGCCGCAGGACCGGCCGAGCCCGCGCCACAGCCGCAACAGGCCGCGCCACTTGCCCCTCTCCAGAACGCCACCCGCTACCTGTGCGCCGGGGCCTACCTGAGCGGCCGGTTCCGCGACCGGGTGCTACGCGAACTGCTCGACGACCGGTACCGCGCCGTCGCGCCCTCCTTCGGCGGCGTCGACCTGATCCCGGTGCTGGCCCATTGCCTGCGCGCCGAACGCCTCACCGTGCTGCGCGACGCCTTCATCACGGTGCTCCTCATCGTGTCCCTGCTGGTCTGGCCCGCCGTGCTGTTCATCCTGCCCTTGCTGCCGCTCGTGCTGTTGTCGGTGCCCGCCGTACGCCGCGGGCCGATCACGTCCAAGGCCGCACTGCTGGCGTGGACCGGCCTGTTGCTCGCCGCGCTGGGCTATCTGATCATCATGGGCGGCCTCGGCCAGGAGTTCGACCCGGTGACCGGGGCACTCTCGCGCGCCGGTCTGCTCGGCCCGCTCCTCATCGCCGCGCTGCCCTTCGCCCTCGCGATCGGCTACCGCGTGATGTGGTACCTGACCCTGTCCGAACGCCTCAAGCCCGGCTTCCACGACGTGCTCTCCGACGACGGGACCGCGGCCCACCGCGAGCGGCTGGATTACATCGCGCGGGCCCAGTGGGGCAACATCACCCTGTACGGTGCGGAAAATCCGTTCGTCGGCGCCGGAGACATCCACCGGTCCTGGTCGATCGCCGTCGAACTTGACCGCCTCCGCCGGCCGCCCGGCCGTTCCCCGGGCCGCGACGATCCGGTCAGAGAGCGGCAGGTCGAGATCGACGTCGTCGATCTGCACGACTTCGTACGCTCCCGGCTGCTCCAGATGCGCGACGCCGTACGCGACCCCGCGCAGGTGATCGCGGGCCTGCACATCACCGACCACCTCGCCGTACGCGGCACGTTCACCCGCCGCGACTGGCCGGACGCCCGCGCCCGCACCTGGCACGGCCCCCACAACAGCCACCCGCTGATCGACCCCGCCTCCGGGATGCCGCACTACGCGGCCCGCAAGGACACCATCGACGCGGTGAGCCGGCATCCGCAAGGCGGCGTACGCCACTACCAGCGGGTCACCGTCAACGTGGACGGCCAGGAGATCAGGAACACCGACGGGCTGCTGCTCGCCCCGGCGGAGGACCGAGGGATCGTCGTCTCGGCGTTCATCCACCTCGCGGTGGAGGGCCGCATGCTCTACACCCAGCTCGTGGTGACGGTGCTGCCGCCGGTCGCGGCGCAGTTCCACGAGATCGACAAGCTACCGGCCCTGCCCAAGCCGATCGTGGTCTGGCGGGCGGCGCTGTCCGGGCGGAACGACCTGGTGGCCGACGTGGTGTTCGCGCCGGGGCGGCTGGTACGCACGGCCGTCCAGAACATCCGCCGCGGCATCCGGCAGCGCAATCCCGCCCGCTACCTGGTCTATCCGTTCGGGGCGCGGGAGAGCGTGCGCGAGTTGGGCGCGGCGATCGACGTGGACCGGTTCACCCATGTGCTCGACGCGGACAAGTACACCAAACTGATCGAGCAGCGGCTGACCGAGGCGGTGCTCGACTATCTGGAGGTCCGCGACATCGACACCACCGCCTACCGGCAGCAGGCGGCGACCGTGATCAACAACGGCGCCATCATCACCGGCGGCACGGTGACAGGCCCGGTCGCGGCGGGAGCACACGCCCAGGCCAGGCAGCAGCAACATCAACCGCAGCAGGGGCAGCCGGGGAGCGTCAATTGAGCGAGGTCAACAAGGGCATCCAGATCAGCGGCGGTAACGTCCAGGGGCCGATGGCGGTCGGTACGGGGGCGCGAGCCGTACAGCACATCGGCGGCCCGGCCGCCCCGCCCGCTGCCGCGGAACGACTGCTGGCCGAAATCCGTGACCTGGTCGAACGGCACCGCGACGAACTCGGCGACCAGGCCCGGCCGGTACTCCGCGAGGCCGACCGCATCGAAGACGAACTCGCCGAGGCCGACCCCGACGCCGACGTACTGTCCGACACCCTGGAACGAATGTCCCGCCGGGTCACCGCCATCACCACCCTCGGCCAGGCCGTCGCCGCCCTCACCACCCTCCTCCTCGGCTGACCTGGCCCCCAAGAGCAGGGCAGCAGCCCCACACATCGCAGCGCACAAATCCCGAGCCGCCGCCGAAGAACCCGGCGATCACACCGAGCGCGCAGATTCCAGCTGACCCATCGCCGCCACCGAGGGCCCTCAGCAGCGTTTTGATCAGGAGCGTGGTGACTCGATCAGCGCGCTGAGGGCCGGACGCAGTACGCGAGCGATCTCCTCGGCCGGTGTGTCACGCAGGTCGTCAATGCCGAGAAGCTGATGGCCCACGGTGACACCCACCATGATCGAGGTCAGCAGGGCAGCACGCAGCCGGGAGTCCCCACCACCGCCCTGACCGGGGAGCGCGGCGCTGATCTGGTCGATCTGCGCGCGTAGCATCGCGCGGGCCGACTCGGCCGCCTCCGGGTGGGTGAGCATCGAGCGCATCATCGCGAGCGAGACCGCCGGTAGCCCGCCCAACCTGACGCCGAGCGTGTCGAGCACCCCCTCGATCACGCCCTCGTCACCCCGGGCCGGGCCGCCCGCCTCATCGCCGCCGGACCGCGCCGGAAGGGCCAGCGCGGCCTGGCCGAACAGTTCCCTTTTGCTCCCGAAGTACTGCATGACCAGCGCCGGATCGACACTTGCCGCAGTGGCGACCGCGCGGATCGTGGTGCGCTCGAAGCCGCGTTCGGCGAACAGCGCACGTGCCGCATCCAGGATGCGCTCCTCGGTACGGCGCCGCCGCTCGGCTCGGGTCGTGCTCACGCCGCTCACTCTACAGGCGTTGACCGTTCATCCATCACAAGATGGGATGCAACGCCTGTTGAAGCAAACCCTTGAAAAGGCATATGACCACGCATATCTCCGATCTCATCGCCCGCTACCACGACGCCATGCGGCACGCCTCCCCCGACCTCTACACCCGAGGACGCCGTACCTGAGTCCCCCTTCGCCTCCTCAGGCCCACCCGCGAGGTACAACGGCCAGGAGCAGGTGCGGGCGGGCTATCGGGCGCTATGGGACGCCAGGTCCGCCCACGTCGAAGCCATCCGCACCCCGGTGACCCACTACCGCCCCGGAGGCGGCCATCGGAACTACGCGATCCGGCAATCTCTCCTGAGCACAGATCGGCCGCCTGCCCCCCCCCCCCCCCCCCCCCCCCCCCCGACAGGCCAGCGCCCCAGCGAGCCGGATGATCAGCACGCAGGAAAAGCCTCAAGCGATCAAGCAACCTCCTTCGGCCCCAAACGGGCGGTCCTGAAGCAATTGATGGACGGGGCGCAGAGTGCATATGCCGGAGAGGACCGGGGAACCAGGCAGCCTCCCTCCGGAACCCCGCGCGCCCTCGCAGATGCCCCCACCCGGGCCGACAGCAGAGAAGCAGGTGCTCAGGCGACCTCCCACAGCCCCAGACGTGCCACAAAAAGCAGCTTATGGACGGGTCACAGAGCACGTATCCGGGAGATGACCGAACAACCGGGCAGCCTCCCCCCGGAACCTCCATCGACCGCCCGCACACCCTCGCAGATGACCCACCACCCCCCGCGACGGCAGATGAGCAAGTGCTCAGGCAGCCTCCCTCGGCCCCAGACGGGCACCCTGAAGCAGCAGATGATGGCGTCCCTACGAGTGGTGGAAATGCCGCCTGGCACCGGGTTCCGGCGCACCGCCGTTGGCGGGCGCCGGGCACCGCTGTAGTGCGTCTCGCCGTTGCGGCGCCCTTGGTGGTGCGGCCGGGCGGTCATGATCCGGCGGACCACGGCCGTTCTTGCCGGTCCACGAGGTATGACCGTGATCACTGGACTTTTACACCACTAGGTGGGACGCCATCCAGCAGATGGACGGGGCGCAGAGCACGTATCCGGGAGAGCACCGGGCAACCGGGCAGCCCCCGTCCGGAGCCTCCATTAGCCGCCCGGCACACCCTCGCAGATGACCCACCGCCTCGGTCGACGCGAGAGGAGTAAGTGATCAGGCGGCCTCCTCTTGGACCCAGATGGGGCGCCAGTCGGAAAGCTCGTGGAAGCGGCGCAGCTCGGCCATGCCGCTGAGGATGCCGGTCCAGGCCGGGTAGGGAGGGCGGGCCGTGTCGAAGCCACTCTGCACGATGGTGAGGCTGGTCTTCCCGCCGGATCCCGCCAGCTCCCAGGTACCGACCCCCGTCCCAGTCCCCCAGTCGACGGACAGTCGCTCGCCGGGCACCAGGTCAAGGATCTTGGCCGGCTGGGGATCGACGTCCAGTCCGCCCATCGCGAAGCGGCCGCCCACGCGCGGCTCGATGCCGATCGGCATGCCGAACCACGCGGACGCCTTCTCCGAATCGATCAGCGAGTCGAACACCTCCTCCATCGGGGAGTCGATCTCCACACTCGCCCGCAGCTCCGGCGTAGTGGAGGTGAAGTCGGGCTTCGGAGTGGGCTCGCGCCCCTCCAGGTGATCGACCAGATTGGCGATGGCCAATGCCCAGAAGGTCTGGAGCACGCCACGGATGCTCTTACCGGTGATCACGTCCTGGTAGTCGAAGTGGGTCTGAGAGAGCGTGATCAGGGTGACCTTCTCGCTCTCCGGGACCAGGTCGATCTCTACGGTGGTCTCCTCGCCGTCGAGCAGCCACGTGAACCGCAGCCCCCGCTCGTCGGCGTAGGACAGACTCTGGTGCGGCGCGTCGCCCTCCGGCGTGTGCCGACCCCAGAACGCGTAACGGTGCGGCAGATCGACCTCCGCGTGCTCAGCGAGCCACACCCGCAGGGCGGCGGGGTCGGTCAGCGCCCGGCGCACCTCCGCGATCGGCGCTTCCACCCGGGCGGTCATCGTCAGCGGCTCGGTCATGGCCGTCCTTCCTCGTCTCGATTGATAAAGAGAGTCTTTATGTAAAAACCAAGTTTGTCAATCGCTGGCGCGGAAGGAAGGCATGGGCGGGAAGCACACGCCGCCCGCACGTAGGTTCGCGGCAGAGGCCGGTCCGTGTCCGGCGAGGGCGAATCAGACCTCGCGCACGGGACAGCCCAGGTCAGACGTTGTGAGCAGGGATGGACACGATCAGATCTCTTGCGCGGGCGGGCACGGGCCAGACCTTGCATGGCCGCGGGTCAGACTCAGGCGTTGTGCGCGGTCTGGGCGGGAAGATCTTGCATGCCAGGTGAAGCACAGGTCAGATTCCATACGCAGGGCAGGCAAGCCCGTCTTCACGCGCGTAGACGACACGGTCAGCCCCCGCGCGAGCGATGGGCGCACTCAGATCTTGAGGACAGCGCGGCAGGGAGATCTCGCGCGCCAAGGTGGGCACGATCAAGATGCCGTACACAAGACGGGCACGGCCAGAGCTCATACATGGGGCGGGCACCTCCGGACCTGGAGGCAAGGCAGGCACGGCAGGACCCCGCGCCAGCGATGGGGACGCTCAAATGCCGAGGACAGCGCGGACGGGGAAATCGCGCGCGCCAACGTGGGCACGATCAGGACGCCGTACACAGGGCGGGCACGGCCACCCCTGTATGCAAGGCAGGCACGGCAGGACCCCGCGCGAGCGATGGGTGGCTATGTCAGTGCGGAGTAGCAGCGGATGTTCGCGAGTTCTGGCAGCACTCGGCGATCTTCGACTCGGCGGAACGTTGGCGAGAACCGACAGCGCCGGGAGCAACCGGCCGCCGTCCGTCCAGTTCCCGGCCCCGCGCGGACTGCTGCCAAAACTCAGCGACAAGGAGGGGCGGCTTGGGGCGTGCGCTGTCAGCTCCCGCCTCCATTCTGTCAACGGCCAAGTGCGTGTCGCCGCTGGTGGCCATGTAGAAGTCCCCACCTCTTCGTAGTTGACTACTTCTTGATCAAGCGTGCTGGTGTCCTGGTTCGTGCCTGTTTCATCCGGAAGGACTCACCTTCGGTGACCACCACGATGCCGTGGTGCAGCAGCCGGTCCAGCAGACTGACCGCGGTGGTGTGCTCGGGCAGGAAGCGTCCCCACTGGTCAAAGGGCCAGTGCGAGCCGATTCCCAACGCGCGCCGCTCATAAGCGGCGGCGACGAACCGGAACAGCAACTGGGCGCCGGTGTCATCCAGCGGGGCCAACCCCACTTCGTCGATGATGACCAGATCGGCGCGCAGCAGGTTCTCGATCACCCGGCCGACCGAGTTGTCCGCCAAGCCCCGATAGAGGGTTTCGACCAGGTCGGCGGCGGTGAAGTAGCGGACCTTGTGTCCGGCCTGGACGGCGGCGACCCCCAGCGCGATCAGGCTGTGGGACTTGCCGGTGCCGGCCGGT
>NZ_QMEY01000029.1 GCF_003315795.1 Spongiactinospora rosea | reverse complement strand
GCCGCCGGAAGTTGCGCGCCGACCCGGCATACCCGGCGGCCTGGGCCAGGGGCAGCAGCCGTTTGGCCGAGATCCGCCCGGCCGTGCTGGTGATCTTCTCGGCCACCAGATCGGCGACCGTATCGAAGTTGTGCCCGCGCCGTCTGCGGCCCGGCGGCTTGCCGTCGGCCAGCGCCCGCTCGATGATGCGTCTGACGGTCTTGTGCGTGGTGCCGCACATCTGCGCGGCTCCGCGATAGGTGCCTACCTCCTGGTAGGCGGCGATGATGTCCATGATTTCCCCCGAAGACTTCATGGCCGGGCAGACCCCCTGGGCGGTGATCTCGTGACTGGCTGACACCGTCACGATCACCGCTCAGGGCACACATCGCCGCGCGACACACCAACCAGCGCGAAGACGAAGTGGGGACCTGAACCGGCCACCTGTGGTGGCCTCGAACTGGCCACCTGTGGGGACTTTTACATGGCCACGGACACATTCGCTGCCGATTCCCACCAACAAAGCCAGATGGGCACGCTCAGATGCTGTGGGCGGTGTGGGCAGGGAAACCTTGCGCGCCAAGATGGAGGCACGGCTGGGCCCTGTACGCAAGGCGGGCGTCATGAGAACCCGCGCGAGCGGTGCGCACGGTCAGATGGTGAGGACGGTGTGGGCAGGGGATCTTGCGCGCCAAGGTGAGCAGGGTCAAGACGCCGTATACAAGGCGGGCACCCAGAGCTCATGCGCAGAGCAGGAACGTCACGCCTCCTGCGCAGAGTGGGCCGATCAGACCTCACGCGCAGATCGGGCGCGCTGAGGCCCTGCGTGTGAGGTAGGCACGCCCAGGCGTTGTGGATAGCGTGGGCAGGGAGATCTCGCGCGCCGAGGGAGGCGCGGTCAGGCCCCGTGGGCAGGGCGGGCACGTCCAGATCCCAGTACATGAGTCGGGCACGATGAGACGTCGCGCGAAGCGCTGATCGCGCCCTGCGGAGCGATGGTACTTTCCCGCTGCCTGGACTGGCCGACCCGTGCAACGTCTGATTTGAATATTCCCAGTTACACCACTCGGTGGGACCAACACACCAGATGGCGTCCCCACGAGTGGTGGAAATGCCGCCCGGCTCCGCGTTCCGGCGGACCGCCGTTGGCGGGCGCCGGGCACCGCCGTCGCGCGTCTCGCCGTTGCGGCGCCCGTGGGGGTGCGGCCGGGGCGGTCATGATCCGGCGGACCACGGCCGTTCTTGCCGGTCCACCAGGTATGACCGTGATCACTGGGCTTTTACACCACTAGGTGGGACGCCATCGGACACCATCCGAGCGACGCGGGCAGGGAGATTTTGTACGCCCCAGCGGGCATGGTGAGACCTCATGCGTGGGCGGGCGCGACGAGACCCCGCGTGAGCGATGGGCACGGTCAAGACGCCGTGCGCAAGGGGGCACGGCCGGGCCTCAGGCGCAGGGTGAAACCTCGCAAGCGAGGTGGACAGGGTCAGATTTCGTGGGCGGCTCTGTCGGGTAGGCCGTGGTCCTCGGCCACCGGGTTCCAGAGTTGGATGAACTCCTGCTTCGCGGCCGTCGCCTTCGTGGAGGAGGACAGGCCGGCGTTGTAGTCGGGGTCCTTGGTCCAGTCGGCGTCGCAGTCGTTCGCGCGGCGGCGGGCCCAGGTGAGGAAGCTCTCGTCGGCGTCGAGGGACGCCTGCAGGGCGGTGGTCAGGCGGTTCTTGATGGTGGCGCCGTCGGTGACCGCGCCGAGTTCGAGGGTGCGTACCTGTTCGACCTGCTTGCGGCGGGCCTCGGTGACCCGCTCGATGGTGCTGATGGCCGAGGTGGTCTCCTCGCACTGCCGTACCTGCACCAGCGCGGGGCCGAGCCCGGAGCGGGCGCCGCCGCTGTCGGACAGCAGGTCGTCGACGGCCTGGGCCTGCCCCTTGGCGGTCGTGCCGCCTCCGGCGTCCTGGGGGGCCTCGGACGGCTCACCGGACTCCGACTCCTGCGGATCCCGCGTGCCCGTGCCGGTCGCCTCGCCTCCGGCCGCGGTCGGGGCGCTGACCGGCGTCGCCTGCTGGGGCGTGCCGCCGCGCATCAAGAACCACATCACGCCTGCGGTGACCACGGCGGCCAGCACGGCCGCCATGAGGGGCCACATGACCCGTCGTCGCCCCTCGCCGCTTCGCGGAGGCTCGCCGTCCCCGCCATCCCCGCCGTCCCAGACCTCGGGCCCTCCGCCGAGCCAGCCGCCGCCGCTGGGTGCCTGCGTACCTCCACGGCCTCCCGCCTCGGGCCCTCCCCCGAGCCAGCCCTCGCTGTACCTCTGCGTACCTTCATGCGGTCCCGCCTGGGGCGCGGCTCCGCCCTCCGGTCTCCACCAGGAGGCCGGATCGACCCCTTCCGGGCTCCACCCGGGAGCCGGGCCGCCGGCCGGTGCACCCGGACCCGATGCCGGAGCTCGTCCATCGCCGGCCGTGCCCCATCCGGACGTCTGATCGCCTTCGCCCGCCAAACCCCCACCGCCCTCCGAAGTCCATCCCGATGCCGGACCCTCCAAGGCCCTCGTTTCGCCCGCCTGCGCCGGCTCGCCGCCGATCGGGATGATCGCCGCGCCGCCTCCGCCGGGCATGGTGGGCGGGTCTGGATCCTCGCCCGCCGGCCGGCCGGCGGGCGGGCCACCGGATGGACCGCTCCCCTCCCACTCGGCGGGACGGATGGACCGTAACGGCTTCTCCGCCTCGTGTGGCGCGGGCCGCCCCTTGGGGTCACCGGGCCTGCGGAATCCGGGCGGCGGCAGCCGGCCCCCTGCCGGGGTCTGGGCCTGCGGGCTCATCCGCTGGGTGGCATCCGCGCCAGGTCCCCCAGAGGAAGCCACAGAGGGATCCGCAGCGGGATCGGGCGGGGTGGCCGATGGGCGGGAGTGCCTGCCGTACGGGATGGAGTGCCTGGGGGCCGCAGGGCGTCCGGCGGCGGGTCGGTCGGTGGAGGAGCCGAAGCTCTGCGGTACGGCGGGCGGCTGCGGTCGCCCCTCCGCGCCGCCGAGCGGCTCCGGGCCCGCCCCCCAGCCGCTCTCCGGCACGCCGGGCCCACCGGGCGGGCCTGGTGGCACGCCGCCCGATAACTCGCCTGACAACGAGTCCGAAGGAGCGCCGCACCTGGGACATCGGGCGAGATCCCCGACGTTCACCCCACAGCGGCGGCACGCTTGCTGCTCGTCCATTCCGAAGCTCCACCCCCCAGCCGGGCGATGGCCGGACCCCATGATCCGCCCACCGGGATGAAACCACCCGTGTAACCGTACCTTCGGGACGTCTGAGCTGGTAGCTCTGGCCGCTCCCTAAACCCGAGGCTAGCCGAGGCACGCCGCTCGGCGGTGGAATATTTCGGCAAGGCCGTTGACGTGAGGATCCTCCGGTTCTACGATCCGGAACAACTTTAAGGAAACTTTCCTAAAAGTTGTGCAGCTCGCAGCCCGTCCACCCCCCGCCGAGCCGTGGAGTTCACGTGGTCCGATTCCTCAGGCACCTCACCGTCGCCGCAGCAGCCCTCGGGCTCGCCGCGGCCGCCGCATTACCCGCCCAGGCCCAGCCGCAACCGCTGGGGCAAGACCGGCACGGGCACCACGACAAGTTCAAGCGCGTCGGATACTTCGTCCAGTGGGGCATCTACGCCCGCAACTACCATGTCAAAGACCTGGAGGCGAGCGGCGCTCCCGCCAAGCTGACCCACATCAACTACGCGTTCTCCGACGTCAACGCCAAGGGACTGTGCGCGTCCGCCGACCCGTGGGCCGACTGGGACCGCCCGGTGCCCGCCGAGCTGAGCGTGGACGGCGTCGCCGACGCCCCCGACCAGGTGCTCAAGGGCAACCTCAACCAGCTCAAGAAGCTCAAGGCCAAACACCCCAAGCTCAAGATCCTGATCTCGCTCGGCGGCTGGACCCTCTCCAAGTACTTCTCCGACGCGGTCCTGACCCCCGAGTCCCGCAGCGCGTTCGCGGCCTCGTGCGTCGACCTGTGGCTGAAGGGCAACATCCCCGGGCTTCCGCCGGGCGCCGGCGCCGGCATCTTCGACGGCATCGACCTCGACTGGGAGTGGCCGGGCTCGCCCGGGGCCGAGGGCAACGTCGTGCGTCCCGAGGACAAGCAGAACTTCACGCTGTTCATCGCGGAACTGCGCAAGCAGATGAACGCGCACGACCGGCGCTCGCAGATCACCGCCTTCCTCGCCGCGGCGGCCTCCAAGATCGACCCCGGCCTCGAAGTGGCCAAGGTCTTCAAGCTGCTCGACTTCGCGACCGTCCAGGGGTACGACCTGCACGGCTCCTGGGACACCAAGACCGGCCACAACGGCAACCTGTTCACCGACCCGCGCGACCCCTACCCGGTCCGCTACAGCGTGGACCAGACCGTGCGCGACTATCTGAAGCGCGGCGCGCCCCGGCACAAGATCGTGGTCGGCGTCCCGGCGTACGGTCAGGGCTGGACCGGCGTGACCGGCGGCGGAGACGGCCTGTGGCAGCCCGCCACGGGACCGGCCCCCGGCAGCCAGGCCGCGGGCTCGGAGGACTACAAGCTGCTGGCCAAGAAGCCCGGCAAGCGTTATAGGGACTTCAAGACCGGGGCGTACTGGCTGTACGACGGCAATGAGTTCTGGTCCTACGACGACCCGGCCTCGCTCACCCAGAAGGCCCTCTACATCCGCGCCAAGCGGCTCGGCGGCTCGATGATGTGGTCGCTGGACCAGGACGACGAAAAGGCGTCGCTCACCTCCGCTCTCCACCGAATCCTCCGCTAGGTCCACACAGGTCCGCTAGGGAGGAATCCCCTCAGACCGGGCGGGGTCGCGCATCCTGGGGTCAGTGCGCGCCCCCGCCCGCTTCATCCCGGCCCATCGCCGTCGCCCGGTGGCACCCCCAGGCCGCCGTGGCTCAGCTCGCACTGGGCTCGCCCCCCTCGGGAATGAGCGAGGCGAGCTGGAGCACCGGCTCGACCATCGCCTGCCGCGCCTCCTCCGTGCCGGCCGCCCCGCGCTCGGCCGGCCCGAAGCAGGCCGCGGCGGCGTCGAGCACGGCGAAGAGCACCGTGGAGTCGGGGAAGGGCACCTCGACCAGGATCGTGCCGTCGTCGGCGACCTCGGCGAGCTTCACGTGGTCGCGCAGTATCCGCTGGATCTCCGCCGCCATCGCGCTGCCCAGCATCGCGGCCCGCACGAACCGCTCGGCCGCCTGACCATCTCCAGTCACAATCGAACCTCCAGTTCGCACATGCGTTCGATCAGACGGTACGGCACGGCACCGACAATTCCGTGGGACACGAAGGTGCCGGTGCTGGAACGGCGGGCGACCACGACACCCGCAAAACCCGGCCACCGGGGCGGCACCGGCGACGGCGGACGGCGAGCGGGACGCCCCGCCGTAAAGAGTCTGAGGCCCCGCCGCAAAAGAGGACCGAGGCCCCGCCGTAAAAGAGCCGCCGTAAGAGAGTCGCTACAAAAGAGCCGCCGCAAAAGAACCGCCGCCCGCCCCGCGAAGGGACGGACGGCGGCAACCACGCAGGTAGAGGGCTACTTCTTGGGCTTCTCAGCCGCGGAGGAGTCGGTGGAGAGCGCCGCCACGAACGCCTCCTGCGGGACCTCGACGCGGCCCACCATCTTCATCCGCTTCTTGCCCTCCTTCTGCTTCTCCAGCAGCTTCCGCTTACGCGTGATGTCGCCGCCGTAGCACTTGGCCAGGACGTCCTTCCTGATCGCCCGGATGTTCTCCCTGGCGATCACCCTGGACCCGATGGCCGCCTGGATCGGCACCTCGAACTGCTGCCGCGGGATCAGCTCGCGCAGCTTCTTGGCCATCTCCACGCCGTACGCGTAGGCCTTCTCCCGGTGCACGATCGCGCTGAAGGCGTCCACCGCCTCCCCCTGCAGCAGGATGTCGACCTTCACCAGGTCGGCCTCCTGCTCGCCCGCGGGCTCGTAGTCGAGCGAGGCGTAACCGCGCGTCCGGGACTTGAGCTGGTCGAAGAAGTCGAAGATGATCTCCGCCAGGGGCAGCGTGTACCGGATCTCGACGCGGTCTTCGGACAGGTAGTCCATTCCGAGCAGCGCGCCCCGGCGCCCCTGGCACAGCTCCATGATCGCGCCGATGTGGTCGGAGGGGGCCAGGACAGTGGCCTTGACCACGGGCTCGTAGATCGTGGCGATCTTGCCGGCCGGGAACTCCGACGGGTTGGTGACGATCATCTCCTTGCCGTCCTCCATCACCACCCGGTAGATCACGTTGGGAGCGGTCGAGATCAGTGACAGGTTGAACTCGCGCTCCAGCCGTTCGCGCACGATCTCCATGTGCAACAGCCCGAGGAAGCCGCAGCGGAAGCCGAAGCCGAGCGCCGCGGAGGTCTCCGGCTCGTACACCAGCGCGGCGTCGTTGAGCCGCAGCTTGTCCAGGGCCTCGCGTAGCTCGGGGTAGTCGTCGCCGTCGATCGGGTAGAGGCCGGAGTAGACCATCGGCCGCGGGTTGTCGTAGCCCCCCAGCATCTCCTGCGCGGGGCGGGCCGCGGAGGTGACGGTGTCACCCACCCGCGACTGGCGGACGTCCTTCACGCCGGTGATCAGGTAGCCCACCTCGCCCACGCCGAGCCCCGCCGCCGAGGCGGCGGGCTCGGGCGCGATGACCCCGATCTCCAGCGTCTCGTGCTGGGCCGTGGTGGACATCATCAGCAGCCGCTCGCGCTTGCCCAGGTGGCCGTCGATGACCCGGACGTAGGTGACCACGCCGCGGTAGGTGTCGTAGACGGAGTCGAAGATGAGCGCGCGGGCGGGCAGGTCGGCCCGGCCGACCGGGGCGGGCACCTCGGCGACGACCTTGTCCAGCAGCTCGCGTACGCCCGCGCCGGTCTTGCCGGACACCCGCAGCACGTCGCCGGGGTCGCAGCCGATCAGGTGCGCGAGCTCTTCGGCGTACTTGTCGGGCTGGGCCGCGGGCAGGTCGATCTTGTTGAGCACCGGGATGATGTGCAGGTCGGCGTTCATCGCCAGGTAGAGGTTGGCGAGCGTCTGGGCCTCGATGCCCTGCGCCGCGTCGACCAGCAGGATCGCGCCCTCGCAGGCGGCCAGCGAGCGCGACACCTCGTAGGTGAAGTCGACGTGGCCGGGGGTGTCGATCATGTTCAGCACGTACTCGGCGCCGTCGACCTGCCAGGGCAGCCGGACGGCCTGCGACTTGATGGTGATGCCGCGCTCGCGCTCGATGTCCATCCGGTCGAGGTACTGGGCGCGCATCTGGCGCTCGTCGACCACACCGGTGAGCTGCAGCATGCGGTCGGCTAGCGTCGACTTACCGTGGTCGATGTGCGCGATGATGCAGAAGTTCCTGATCACCGCGGGATCGGTCTGGCCTGGCTGGATGCGCACCGGAGTCCGTTTCGGCTGGGCTGCTGGGAGCGGGGATGCCCGGGATCTGCCCGGCCCCCCTGCAAGTCTAGCGACGGGCCCGACGGGCTCCGCCCACCCCATGTCGCCGGATACGCGGCGGATGCTCTGCTTTGACGGAGATCGCCGGAAGGCGCTGATAATGCGCAATGCGAGTGACGATCGTGGCGCGCCGCGCGTCACGCTTACTGGCCTGGCCCCTGACCGTGCTCCTCATCCTGGTGGCCACGTTCGCCGCGGCGCTGTTGACGCAGTACTCCAGGCCGGCGGCCGGCTGGGCCGCCACGACCGGCCACGACGCGATGTGGCTGGGACACGCGTGGGTGGACGGCCGGCGCACCGAGCGCGACGTGAAGGCGCTGGCCGTACGACTGCGGGGCACCGGCATCAGGGACGTGTACGTCCACTCCGGCCCGTTCGACTTCGACGGCACACTGAACCCCGCCAAGTACCTCAACGCGCGAAATTTTCTGAAGTGGTGGCGGGACCACCTCCCCGGCGTCCGCGTCTCCGCCTGGCTCGGCCAGGCCGTCAAGAACGGCCTCGACCTCGACGACCCCGGCGCCCGGCGGCGGGTGCTCGACAGCGCCCGCGACATCATGGCCACCGGCTTCGACGGCGTCCACTACAACTTCGAGCCGATCGGCGACGGCGACGCCGAATTCCTCGACCTGCTCACCCGCACCCGCGCGATCGTCGGCGAGCGCGGCCTGCTGACGACGTCGGTCCCCCAGGTCGAGCCGTACTCCGGCCTGCGCCCGATCGCCCGCGCCCTGCTCGGCCACGACAAGTACTGGTCACGCGGCTACCTGACCGAGGTCGCCGCCCGCACGGACCAGATCGCGATCATGACCTACGACGCCGGCGTGCCCACCCGCGGCCTCTACGGCGGCCACGTCGTGCGGCAGGCCGCCATCGCGCTGGACCTCATCCCCGAAGGCGGCGCGAGCATCCTCATCGGGGCCCCGGCCTACCACGACCACGGCCTGCCGCTCCTGGACGCCGCCGAGAGCGTCGCAGACGCCGCGCAGGGGGCGCGGATCGCGCTCACCGACTACGGCAGGCGCAGGGAGCGGTTCGGCCTGGCGCTGTACGTCGATTTCGCCGCGACCGAGCAGGATTGGGCTGAATACCGGCAACACTGGCTCCGCACCGGCTAGACTGTGATCCGGAGATGTCCCCGAAGATCCCTGGCCGGTCCCCAGCGACGGCGGGTCCAGGAGATCCCGGGCGATTCCGAAGACCCAGGCCGCTGATTTGAGCTGCGCACCACCCGGTTGGTAACCTGTTCAACTGCGTGTGGCGCGCCCTCTCATCTGCCCGCGCGCCCCATCCAACCGACCTGCAGACCGAGGCTCCTTCGTGGCGAACATCAAGTCCCAGATCAAGCGCAACCGGCAGAACGAAAAGCGCCGGATGCGCAACAAGGCTGTCAAGTCGTCCCTGAAGACGGCGATCCGCAAGTTCCGCGAGGCCGCCGACGAGGGTAAGACCGAGGAGGCCGTGGTGCTCATGCGCAGCGCCTCCCGGCAGCTCGACAAGGCGGCCAGCAAGGGCGTCATCCACAAGAACCAGGCGGCCAACCGCAAGTCGGCGATCGCCAAGCGCGCCGCCGCTCTCGGTGCCGCCGGCTGAGCGACCCGCCGCCGTTCCCGGCCGCACGCCGCACTCCCCACCATGTCGGGGGTGCGGCGTTTTCGCGTTTCCGCAGGCCCGCGGGGCGTCCCCTGTAGCGGATGGATAACCCCCGCTCGTCATAGGTTTGTCACAGTTTCGATATCACATCCGCATAGCCAGGGGATATCGGCTGAGCAACCGTGATATCCGGCCTATTGCCGGATCCCGCCCCGCTCCTCAATGGTGCATACGGAACGTGAAACAAGTGAGCACCACGGGAAGGCGGATCTCATGCGGGGGAGGGCGCCGCTCGTCCTGCGACGCGCGTTCAGCGAACCGTTGCTGCTGCTCGCGGCGCTCGGGTCGATCCTGCTGGCGACCACGACCCTGGTCGCGCTGAGCACGTACGCGTCGTCCGTGGTCGACATGGGCGTACGCCGCGCCGTACAGAACGCCTCCTCGCTCACCACCGCGGCCAAACTCACCTCCACCGTCACCAAGGACGGCTTCCCCGGCCTCGACGCGGCCGTCAGGGACCGGATGACCCGCGCTTATGCCGGCCTCCCGGTCACCGTCACGATCAACGCGCTGTCGGACTCCTACGCCATGCCCGGCCAGGAAAAGCGGGAGACGCCGGATCTGACCAGGTTCGGAGTGTTCGAGGGCATCGACCGGCACGCCCGTCTCGAATCGGGCCGCTGGCCCTCCCCCGCGCCCGAGGGCGCGCCCGCCGTCGAGGCCGCGCTCTCCCAGACCGCCGCCCGCGGAATGGGCCTCGGCGCGGGCGACGAGATCACCGTCGCCTCCCGGCTGCGCGGGCGCGAGCCGATCAAGGTGCGGATCGCGGGCGTGTTCGCGCTCAACGACCCCGCCGACGAGCGCTGGGCCGCCGCCCGCCTGCTCTCCGCCGGTGTCGAGACCGGCGAGTACACGACCTACGGCCCGCTCGTCGTACCCAAGGAGACCTTCGCCGGGCGCTTCACCACCAGCGTGGCGGCGACCTGGCTCGGCGAGCCGGACCTGCGCACACTCGCCCCGGACCGGCTCGGCCCGCTCGCCGCCTCGGTCGGCGCGCTGACCCGGATCGAGGACTCGGCGCTGCCCGGCTGCGCCGACTGCACCGCCACCACGAACCTGCCCGCGATGTCCGCCCAGCTCACCACGGCCGGGCTGGTGGCCCGCTCCACCATGCTGGTGCCCATCCTGCAACTGCTGCTGCTGGCCGCCTACGCCTTGATGCTGACCGCACGGCTGCTCGCCGACCACCGCCGAATGGAGGTCGCGCTGCTGCGTTCGCGCGGCGCGGGCACCCTGCGGCTGGCCGCCCTCGCCGGGGGCGAGGCCCTGCTGGTCGCGCTGCCCTGCGCGATCACCGCCCCCTTCCTGGCCGCCCCGCTGCTCCGGCTGGTCGCCTCGATCCCGTGGATCAGGGCGTCGGGCGTGCAGCCGTCCTCAGCCGCCGAGACCGCCGGGTTCCTGGTGTCCGGGGTGGTCGCGCTGGCCTGCGCGGTACTGCTCGCGCTGCCCGCCATCCGGGGCGCGCGCCGCACCTACGTCGAGGAGCAGTCGATGCGGGGTCGCGGCGACCGCAGCGGACTGTTCCAGCGGGCCGGGGCCGACGTGGCGCTGCTGGGCGTCGCGGCGCTGGCCATCTGGCAGCTCCAGCGGTACGGCGCGCCGGTCACCCAGACGGCGGGCGGCGGCCTCGGCATCGACCCGCTGATCGTCACCGGCCCCGCGCTCGCCCTGCTGTGCGGCGGGATGCTAGGCCTGCGCCTGGTCCCCCGCGTGTCGGCACTGGCCGAGCGGATCACCTCGCGGCGCGCCGGCCTCGCCCCCGCGCTCGGCGCGTGGCAGGTCAGCAGGCGTCCGATGCGGTACTCCGGGCCCGCGCTGCTGCTCACCATGGCCGTCGCCATCGGCGTGGTGTCCATGGCGACCGCCGCCACCTGGCGCGGATCCCAGGAGGACCAGGCCCGGCACCAGGCCGGGGCCGACCTGCGGGTGGCCGGTCCCGCCGAGGCCGCCGAACTCGGGCCGCTCGGCCGCGGCACCGCCTACGCCGCGCTGCCCGGCGTCGCGGCGCTCAGCCCCGCCTACCGCAGCAGCGCGGAGTTCGGCGGCAACCAGGTGACCATGCTGGCGCTACGGGCCGAACGGCTGCCCGCGCTGCTCAACCTGCGCCCCGACCTGTCGGCCGACCCGCTCCCCGCGATCGCCGAGCGGCTGGCCGCGAACCGGCCCGCGACGGCGGCGCTGCCGATCCCCGGCGAGCCGCGGGAACTGCTCCTGAACTTCCGCGTGGAGAGCGCCTCCGGCCCGGCCGAGGCGCGGCTGACGATCGAGGACGCGCTCGGCGTACGGCACGACGTACGGCTCGGCCCGCTGCGCGCCGGGGACAACGCGATGAAGGCCGACCTCGCCGCGCTGGCCGGGCGTACCGGCAAGCTCAGCCACCCACTGTCGGTGCGCGGGTTCACGATCTCGGTGCCGCAGGGCGGCGGACGGGTCACCCTGGCGGGCGTACGCACCGGCGACGGCGGCGCGGTCGCGCTGCCCGTCGGACACACCTGGGGCCACCAGGCCGCCGACGGTCTCACCGTCGCCGCGGACGAGGGCCTGTTCAGCGTGTCGGCCGAGCCGGGCGTCGAGCGCGTGACGCTGCTGCCCGTCGGCGCGGGCGGCACCGGCCTGGGCACGCCGGCGGCCCGCCCGCTGCCGGTACTGGTCACCCGGGACCTCGCGGTCAGCGAACGGATGGCCACCGGCCAGCAGACGACGGTGACCCTGGACCAGCGCCCCACCCCCATCACGGTGGCCGGCATCGTGGACACGCTGCCGGGGGCGGCGGGGCGGCCCGCCGTACTGGCCGACTGGGCGACCGTGCAGGCGCGCGACGCGATCGCCGGGGCGCCCTCCCGGCCCGCCACCGAATGGTGGCTGGACGCCCGCGGCGGCGACACCGCGCCCGCCGTCGCAGAGCTGGCCCGCCACCCCGGCTGGGACCAGACGGTGGTGGACCGCGCGGCGCTCACCCGCGAACTTCGCGATGACCCGCTGGCCAGCGGCCTGCAGGGGGCGCTGATCCTCGGGTTCGCCGCGGCGCTGGTGTTCGCGCTGCTCGGCTTCATGGTCAACGCGGCGGTCGCGGCGCGCGAGCGCGCATCGGAGTTCGCCATCCTGCGCGCGCTCGGCATGAACTTCCGGCAGGTCCTCGGCCTGCTCGCGGTCGAGCAGGCGTTCCTGATCGGACTGTCGCTGGCCGCGGGGACCGGGCTCGCGGTGGCGGTCGCCCTCCTGGTCGTCCCGCACATCGTGGTGACCGGCCAGGCGACCGCGGTCACGCCCGCCGTCACGCTGGACATCCCGTGGCTGCCCACGGCCGGGTTGCTGGTCGTGGTCGCCGCGCTGCTGTTCTTGATCGTCGCCGGACTCGCCAGGACCCTGCGCAGGCAGGCCCTCGGCGGTGCGCTTCGGGCCGGGGAGGACCGGTGAACGTGCTCGTGCTGGCCACCCGCGTACATCGCGGGGCGGCGGCGGTGCTCGCCGTACTGACGCTGACCGCGTCGCTGCTGATCGGCGGGCTGCCCCGCGCCGTGCAGGGCGCCTACGACGACGCCCTGCACGAGGTGATGAACTCCGTCCCGGCGCACCGGACCGACCTGGCCGTACTCCAGTCGGTCGACGCGGACCTCATCGGCGACGCCGAGGGGTTCGCCGCCGCCATGGACCGCTGGCAGCGGCTGCTCCCGCCGGACCTGCGCGCCGCCACCGACCTCGGGCCCAGGTCGCGGACGCACGCCGCCGCCAAGACCGCGCAGACCCCCGTCTCCGGGCGCATCACCCCCGGTCACCAGAAACACCAGTACGTCAACATCGGCTGGGTGTCCGACGCCGACCGCCGGGTCCGCTACGTGGAGGGGACCGCACCGGGGCCGGTCACCACCGCCAAGCGACCCGGCGGGCAGGGGATGCCGCAGTTCGACATCGCCCTCACCAGGGAGGCGTCGCAGCGGATGGACATGCCGGTCGGCACCACGCTGGTACTCGGGCACAGCGACATGATCGCCGCCCGGGTCACCGCGATCTTCGAGCCGCTCGCGCCCCGCGACCGGTACTGGGACCACAACGGCGACATGCTCGCCGTGAGGATCGAGTCACAGCCGGGCAGCGACAACAACGACACCTACATCACCGCCCTGACCTCCGCCGCGACCCTGGCCAAGCTGGACGGCCGGGCCCGCCAGCTCACCTATCGGTGGATCATCGCGGTCGACTCGGCCAAGATCGACGCCCGTAACGCCCGCCAGGTGATCGACGCCACGTCGGTGTTCGTCGACAAGGCGGGCACGCTGGCCATGGGGCAGACGGCCGGCCAGGGCGTACTGCCCGGCGGCGGCTCGCCCGGCCGGGCCGCCACGGGCCTTTCCACGCTGCTCGGCGACTACCTCGTCCGGCTGGGCAACGCCGAATCGCTGCTGCTGCTCATCCTGGCCGGGCTCGCCGCCGTCGCGCTGGGCGTGATCGCGCTCGCCGTCCAGTTGCTGACCGAGCGCGTCCGTCCGACGCTCGGCCTGATGCGCGCCCGCGGCGGCTCCCTGGGACAGGTGGTGGGCACGGGCGCGGGAGTGGCCGCCGCGGTCGCGGTGCCCGCCGCGCTCGCCGGGTACCTGCTGTCGTACCTGGTGCCGGGTCCGCTCACGCCGATCTCGCACATCGGGCCCGTGGTGCTCGCGCTGGCGGCGGTGCTGTTCGCCGCCGGGCGGACGGCGCTGGCCCATCGCAAGCCGCTGCACGACCGGCGCGACGACGTGGTGAGCCGCCGTCCGTCGCCGCGGCGGCTCATGCTGGAAGTGGTGGTCGTGGTGCTCGCCCTCGGCGGGGCCTACCTGCTGCGCACCCGCGGCCTGACCACGTCGGTCGCCGAACACGGGACCGACCCGTTCCTGATGGTCGTGCCGGTGGCGCTGACCGTGGCGGGCGCGCTGATCACCGTGCGGTGCTACCCGTATCCGCTGCGGGCGATCTCCGCGCTGGTGGACCGGCGGCCACGGGCGGTGCCGTTCCTGGGGTTCACGCTGGCGGCCAGGGCCAGGGCGTTCAGCGCGCTGCCGGTGCTCATCCTGCTGCCCGCGCTCACCGTCTCGGTCTTCGCGGCGGTGATCTCCAACGGCCTCACCTCGACCCAGCGGGAGGCGGCCTGGCAGCGGGCGGGCGCCGACGCGCGGATCGACAGCGCGGTGGCCATCCCGCCGGAGGCGATCGAGCGGGTGCGGCGGGTGCCCGGGGTCCGCGAGGTCGTACCGGCCGCCAAGGAGTCGGTGCAGATCGGCAGCGGCGGGGTGTTCGGCACCGGCTTCGCCGTCGACCTGGCCGCCTACCGGAAGATCCTCGCCGGGACGCCGCTGTCGATGCCCGCGCCGCCGGAGGGGGTGCCCGCACCGGCCGTACCGGCCCTGGTCAGCCCCGAACTCATCGGCAACGACACGCTCCAGATCGGCTGGAAGGCGCGGCTGACCGTGGTGCCCAAGGGCACGGTCACCGCCCTGCCCGGCGTTTATGGCGAGCCACGCGGCCTCGTCGTCGTGCCGCTGGACGCCAACGAGCGGGCCGGTTCGCGCACCGAGATCAACACGCTGCTGATCGGCGGCACCAACCTGGACCCTGCGCGCCTGACGGCCGCCGCCGGGCTGTCGGTACCGCCCATCGTGACCACCGTGGACGGCGAGCTGAGCCGGATCACCTCCACCCCGCTGGCCGGTACCGTGCAGACCACCCTGCTGGTGGTCACCGTGGCCCTCGGCGGCTACGCGCTCCTCGCGGTGCTCATCGTGCTGGTGATCACCGGTGCCGAGCGGAGCACCGCGCTGACGTACCTGCGCACCCTCGGCATGTCCGAACGGCAGGCCCGCGGCCTGACCGTTCTGGAGATCGCCCCTATGATCGTGCTGACCGCGCTGGTGGGGCTGCTGCTCGGGCTGGCCCTGCCCGCCGCCCTCGGCCCCGGCATCGACCTCAGCGTCTACGCGGGCGACGTCCGGATCGAGGGCTACCCCATCGATGTGCTGACCCCCTCCCTGCTGGCCATCGGCCTGGCGGGGGTGGCGGTGGCCGGTGCGTTCGCGCACGCCGCCGTCGCCCGCCGCCGCTCGCTCGGCTCCGCGCTCAGAGTAGGTGACTGAATGACGACCGAAACCCCGTCGCTGTCCGACCTGGAGGCCCAGGCCACCAGGGCCCGGCCCGCCTTCGGCGAGCACGCCCACATCCTGTGCGACAACCTGGTGCGCATCTACAAGACCGAGGGCGTCGAGGTCGTCGCCCTGCAGGGCCTTGACCTGCTGGTGGAGAAGGGCGAGCTGATCGCCGTGGTCGGCGCGTCGGGGTCGGGCAAGTCCACCCTGCTCAACGTGCTGTCCGGGCTCGACGTACCGACGGCGGGCGTGGCCAGGGTGGCCGGCATGGACCTGCTGTCGATGAAGCCGAAGGACCGGCTCAGGTACCGCAGGGAGGTGGTCGGCTTCATCTGGCAGCAGACGGCCCGCAACCTGCTCCCCTACCTGAACGGCCAGGAGAACGTGACCCTGCCCATGCGGCTGGCCGGCAAGCGCGCCTCCCAGGCCCGCGCGGGCGAGCTGCTGGAACTGCTGGGCGTGCCGCACTGCGCCACCCGCCGTCCCGGCGAGATGTCCGGCGGCGAGCAGCAGCGGGTCGCCATCGCGGTCGCGCTGGCCAACTCCCCCGAGGTCATCCTGGCCGACGAGCCCACCGGCGAACTGGACAGCGACAACTCCGAGGAGGTGTTCGCCGCGCTGCGCGGCGCCAACCGGGAGCTGGGCGTCACCGCGGTGATCGTCACCCACGACGACCTGGTCTCGGAGCAGGTCGACCGTACCGTGGGCATCCGCGACGGGCGGACCAGCAGTGAGACGCTGCGCCGCGAGTCGGGGGACGGCGGGCTCATCGCCGAGGAGTACGCGGTGCTGGACCGCGTGGGACGGCTGCAGCTTCCCCGCGACTTCATCAACGCGCTGAACATGGAACGCCGGGTGCGGCTGGAGCTGGAACGCGACCACATCGGAGTGTGGCCGGAAGCGTCGGGGGGTGGCGAGGATGAGTGATCCGCTGGTCGTCGTGGAGGGCGTCCGCAAGGTGTACCGGAACGGCCCCAACGAGGTCGTCGCCCTCAAAGAGGTCTCCTTCCAGGCGTTCCCCGGCGAACTGATCGCCGTACGCGGCCGCTCCGGCTCCGGCAAGACCACCCTGCTCAACCAGGT
Source organism: Spongiactinospora rosea (assembly GCF_003315795.1). Taxonomy (GTDB): domain Bacteria; phylum Actinomycetota; class Actinomycetes; order Streptosporangiales; family Streptosporangiaceae; genus Spongiactinospora; species Spongiactinospora rosea. The sequence continues at coordinate 92,372 of NZ_QMEY01000029.1, read as the reverse complement.
GGGCGGCCTCGACCGCCCGGACGCGGGCCGCGTCGTGGTCGCGGGACAGGAAGTGACCGCCATGCCCGAGGACGGCCTGCTCGCGCTGCGCCGCGACGTGATCGGCTTCGTGTTCCAGTCGTTCGGGCTGATCCCGGTGCTGTCGGCGGCGGAGAACGTCGGCGTGCCGATGCGCCTGGCCAAGCTGCCCGCCGCCGAACGCGACCGGCGCACCGCCATGCTGCTGGCGTTGGTCGGCCTGGAACGGCACGCCAACCAGCGTCCTTACGAACTGTCCGGCGGTCAGCAACAACGCGTCGCCATCGCCCGCTCCCTGGCCAACCGCCCCCGCCTGCTCATCGCCGACGAGCCCACGGGACAGCTCGACTCCCAGACCGGCCGCCAGATCATGGAACTCCTACGCGCCCTGGTCCGCACCGAGAACGTCACCGCCCTCGTCGCCACCCACGACCCCAGCCTGATGACCTTGGCCGACCGCGTCCTCGAAATGCACGACGGCACCCTCACCACCCCCCAACCCGCCACCACCTGAGGCGCTACTCACCCCCGCCCACGCCACGAAACTCCAGACCCCCTGGCCAGGGGTCACCCCCACGACTCCGCATGCGGCTTCAGCGGGTCGTCGAGCGGCTCGCCACGATGGTCTGGACGGCGTGCTCCAAGGCGTACGCGGGGTCGGCGCCGCCGCCCTTGACCTGCTCGTCGGCCTCCGCGACCGCCTGGATGGCCCGGGCGATGCCGTCCGGGCGCCAGCCGCCGAGCTGCCGCCTGACGCGGTCCACCTTCCACGGCGGCATGCCGAGATGGGAGGCGAGCTGTCCGCCGCGCAGGTTGCGCGGGGCCCCGCCGACCTTGGCGAGGGATCGGAGCCCGCCCGCGAGTGCGCTCACGAGCAGCACCGGCGCCACGCCCGTGCCCAGCGCCCAGCGGAGCTGCTCCAGCGCGTCGGCGAGCCGGCCCTCGACCGCCGCGTCGGCCACCGTGAACCCGGTCACCTCGGCCCGCCCCCGGTAGTAGCGGGCGACCGCCGCCGCGTCGATGCCCTTGCGATCGGCAGGCGTGTCGAACGCGAGCTGGCTGCACGCCGCCGCCAGCTCCCGCAGGTCGCTCCCGACCGCGTCCACCAGCGCCTGCGCCGCGTCCGGCGCGATGGTCCGGCCCGCGCGCCTGATCTCGCCCTTGACGAAGTCCAGCCGCTCCCCCGCCTTGGTGATCTTGCTGACCGTGACGACCTGGGCGCCCGCCTTCTTCACCCCGTCCACGAGGGCCTTGCCCTTGACCCCTCCCGGATGGGCGAGCACGAGCACGATCCCCTCGGCGGGCCTGGCGGTGTACTTGACCACCTCGGCGATCACGTCCTTGCCGAGGTCCTGCGCGGACCTGATCACGATCGCCGCCCCGTCCCCGAACAGCGACGGAGACGTCAGCCCGGACACCTGCCCGGGCTCGACCTTCCCCCCCAGGAGATCATGCAGCTCCAGCCCTGGGTCCACCTCTCGCGCCGCGGCCACCACGGCGCTCACTGCACGGTCGGCGAGCAGCTCCTCATCGCCGAGAACCAAGGTCACAGGGGCAGGACTAGTCGCGGCCATGCTCAGAGCATCCCACATGCGATCGTCTCGCCGGGCGGCTAGCGAGCAGGGGGCCCGCGGGGCAGGACGGAGAGCGATCCGGAGGCGGTGGCGATCACCGCGAGGTCGCCGGAACGGTCGGTGCGGTAGACCCGCATGCCCGCCCAGGTGAGCCGGGAGACCGTCGGCGCCGCCGGGTGGCCGTAACCGTTGTCCGCTCCCACACTGATCAGAGCGGCACGCGCACCGACGGACGATAGGAAGGCCGAATCCTGGCGCGCAGACCCATGGTGCGGGACCTTGAGCACATCGGCCCGGGGAAGCCCACCGCTCAGCAGCGCGGCCTGGGCCTCGGTCTCGATGTCACCGCTCAGCAACGCCGATCCCGCCGCCCAGCGAACATGAAGCACGACGCTGGCGTTGTTCACCGCCGCCTCGTCCCCGAGGCCACCGGAAATCTCGCCGGCGGCAGTCCCGAGCACCGTGAGCAGCGAAGGCCCGAAGCTCCACCACTGACCGGGACTCACCCGCCACTCCGGCACCCCGTGTCGTGCGATGTCCGCCGAGAGGCGGTCGACGGCCGGTGCGGCCCGCGTCTGAACCCCCATGGCGACCGCTCCCACCCTCCGCCCCCGGAACGCTCCGGCGAGCCCGCCCACATGGTCGGCGTGCGGATGGGTCAGAACGAGCAGCGGAATCTCACGTACGCCGAGATCGCGCAGGCACCTGTCCACCTGCGTGCCGTCGGGCCCGGTGTCGACCACCACCCCCTTGCCCGGCCCGGCGGCGATGACCAGCGCGTCGCCCTGGCCGACGTCGCACGCCACGAGCAGCCACCGCGCGGGCGGCCAGGCCGCGACCGAAGGCCCGATGGTCAGGAACGCGACGAGCGCCCCCGCCGCCACCGCGCACGCGGCCCACCGGCCGAGCGGACTGCGCAGGAGCGCCACCAGCAGGACCGCCACCGCCCCGAGCAGACCGATCCCGACCACTCCGCCCGGCCACGGCACCGCCCCGTACGGCAACCGCGCCGCCCAGTCGGCCACCATGATGATCCATCCGACCGCCACCCCGGCCGGTCGCACGACCCAGCTCGCCGCCTCGGCGTGCAGCGGAGCCACCAGCGACGCGACGAAACCGAGCAACGTGGCGGGCGCGACGGCAGGGCCCGCCAGCAGATTGGCCGGTACCGCTGCGAGGGAGACCTCGCCCGACATGAGCACCAGGACCGGGGCGACCGCCGCCTGGGCCGCGGCCGGGACGGCGATGGCCTCGCTCAGCCACCTCGGCAGCCTTCCCGCCAGCCGATCGCGCCAGCGGGGGGCGAGCACGAGTATGCCCGCCGTGGCGCAGACGGACAGCGCGAAGCCGTAGGAGCGGGCCAAGGAGGGTTCGAACAGGATGAGCAGCAGGATGGCCGCCGACAGCGCCGCCAGCCCGTCACGGGACCGGCCGGTGCCCAGTGCGATGGCCGCGACCAGCCCCATGAGCAGCGCCCGCAGAACGCTCGGGGATGGCCGCGCCACCACCGCGAACGCGAGCATCGCCGCGGCGGCGAGCACCGCGCGTACGGGCAGCGGCATGTAGACCACCCTGCCGAGGGCCACCGCGGCACCGGCGATGATCGCGAGGTTGGCCCCACTGACCGCGAGCAAATGGGCCAGCCCGGCATCCTCGAAGTCGGCCTCGACCTTCCCGTCCATACGCGAGACGTCGCCCACCACCAGTCCGGGCAGCAGCCCGGACTGGTCGGCGGGCAGCACATCGGACGCGGTGCGCAACCCCGCCCGCAGCACACCGGCGATCCGCTGAACGTGGTTCGGCCCGCCGAGGATCAATGGCCGGCCGCGTACCAGGAGCATCCCGGCTACCAGCCCGGGACGGTCGGCGGACGCCAGCCTGCCCCTGACCCGCAGCCGCTGGCTGGGCAGCAGGCCCTGCCAGCCGTCTCCGGAACCGAGCACGACGACCGGCACACTGACGGCGTGCCTGCGCCCGCCCATCTCGATCGCCTCGACGGCGGCGTCCACGATCACCCGCGGCCCGCCGAACCGCGCCTGAGTGCGCAACGCGCGAGGGTCGTCGGTCAGCACGATCTCCGCAGTGACGGTGGCTCCGACCCGCACACCATCGGCCACCGGCCCACTGCTCACCGCATGCACCCGAGCCCCGACCCCGACGGCAGTCGCCGCCACACACCCCAACACCGCAACCAGCAGCCCCCACCACCCCCACGCCCACTCCCCCCGCCTCACCAGCCCGCCCACAGCCGCCAGACGCCCCGACCATGCAGCCCACCCGCCCGTTGCCACCACGGCCACCCCCCGCCGCTCGCGCCCCGCGGAGTGGTAAAGCCTTTCCGCTGCCCGGGGTGGCCGACGTGCGCGGTGTCCGACTGGAACGTTCCCATTCACGCCACCCGACGGGACACCATCCCCCCGCCCTGCCGCCTCCCCCGAGCTCCCCACGCGGCGTGGCAGTTCGGAACGCAGGACCGTCGTCGGCACAGCCGGAACAGCGCCCGGCAACCCCTGCCGCTCCTGGCCCCCTTCGCCCCCTCCCACAAGCCCACCCGAGCCCCCCAGCCGACGCGTCCGTACGCCCCGCAGAACCGTCGCCAGCCCGCCGACCAGCGGTCCTCGCCATCCCTGCGCCCACTCCCCTCGCCTTTCCAACCCGCCTGTACTCCTCGAGCGGCGCGACCGCACGGCACGCATCACCGCCGCAACCGACCGTCGCCGCCAGCCCCGCCCTCCCCCGCCCCGCCCTACGGGTCCACCGGAGCCCTCCATGTGGCCCGCCCGCATGGCCTCCGGAGTGGTCGGCGCAGGGCCCGGCAGCTCCCCCCGCTCCGGCGACCCCTCACCACCTCTCACAGACCCACAGGAGCCCTCCACGTGGTCCGTCCGCACGGCCTGCGGAATGGTCGGCGCAGGGCCCGGCAGCTCCCGCCACTCCGGCGACCCCTCACCACCTCTTGCAGGCCCACCTGAACGCTCCACACGGCCCATCCGAACGCCCCACCGGACGGTCGCCGCAGCGCCCGGCAGCTCCCGCAGCCCTCCGCCCACTCCCACATACCCATTCGAGACCTCCACACGGCCTGACCGAACGTCCCGCGGAACAGTCCGCACAGCGCCCGGCAGCTCCCGCCACTCCAGCGACCCCTCACCACCTCTTGCAGACCCACCTGAACGCTCCACACGGCCCATCCGAACGCCCCACCGGACGGTCGCCGCAGCGCCCGGCAGCTCCCGCAGCCCTCCGCCCACTCCCACAGACCCATTCGAGACCTCCACACGGCCTGACCGCACGTCCCGCGGAACAGTCCGCACAGCGCCCGGCAGCTCCCGCAGCCCTCCGCCCACTCCCACAGACCCATTCGAGACCTCCACACGGCCTGACCGCACGTCCCGCGGAACAGTCCGCACAGCGCCCGGCAGCTCCCGCCACTCCAGCGGCCCCTCACCACCTCTTGCAGGCCCACCTGAACGCTCCACACGATGCGTCCGTACGGTCTGCCGGACCGTCGTCAGGACGGCAGGCAGATCTCGCCAAGCCCGTGCCTGCTCACCCCTTCCTGCCAACCCGCCTTTGCTCTGCGGGCGAGGTGGCGGTGCGGGGCGCAGGACCGTTGCCAGGATGGCCAGGACGGCCGCTCCCGCCACGATCGTCGAGGTAAGTGGGGAGCAGCCCAGCAGGATCCACGCCGTTGCCCAAGTGGCGAGTGCGGGCGCCGCCAGCGCGGGCACGTTCAGTGCCGGTTTCTGCTCGCCCGGAGGCTCCGCCGAAGCGGCGTCCGGTTGCGGGCCACGACGGGCGGGCAGACGGCTGACCTCGAACCTCAAGCGGACCTCCTTTCGTCGAGCTCGCTGAAGACACCGGTGTACGCGAGGTGGTGTCACACGCGGACTTTGTCCTTGATGTCGGCGAACTTGCTGTCGCCGATGCCAGAGACCTCCTGGAGCTGGTCCACGGTCCGGAAGCCGCCGTTAGCAGTGCGGTAGTCGACGATGCGCCGCGCCAGCACCTCGCCGACGCCGGGTAAGACATCGAGTTGCTCGACGGTGGCCGTGTTCAGGTCGATCAACGCGCCAGGCAGGCCGGACTCCCTTGGGACACCTGGGGCATCGGGCGCGGGTACTTGAGCGGGCGCGTGGGCGACGGGCGGGCCGCCGACGATGATCTGCTCGCCGTCCATCAGGCGCCGGGCGAGGTTGATCGAATCGGTGGCGACACCTCTTTTGGGGCCGCCTGCGGCGGCGACCGCGTCTTCCACCCGGCTGCCATCGGGCAGGGTGAAGACGCCCGGTCTTCGCACCTTGCCTGCCACATGCACTGTCACCTCGGCGGCCGCTGGAGAGCGAGAGACCGGTGAAGAGGGCAGGGCGACAGGACGCACCGCCCCGGTGGGCAGTGGTGGCAGCGGCTCGGCCACAGGTTGCGACCGCCATAAGTAAAAGCCACCGGCCAGCGCCGCCCCTAATCCGAGAAGAAGCAGCAGGCGCGCCTTGGGGCTGTCGAGCTTGAGCGCCACTTCATTGGCGGCGATCGTCGAGCGAAGCGTCTCACTGAGCGGCCGCGGTGGCCGCACGGCCGGCGCTCGCTCATCGTGGGTCATCGACGCCTTTGAAGCCCGTCGATCCTCGCGATCCACCCGTTCCCAGGTGTCGCTCGGTGCCGCGAAGCCCGCTGACCCGTCAGAGTCCACAAATTCATCTGGGATGCCCTCGAACTCCACCGCCCCAGCGGCCCGGCTTCCCGAACCCGCCAGCACAAAGGGATCCCGGCGATCCTCCAGGCCACCCCCGAGCACCGCCGATCCACGAGACCTGTCGGTAAAGCCCGGCAGCTCATCGGAGAAGTCCTCAAAGCCCACCGGCTCATCCGAAATGCCGCCAAGCACCACCGCCCTATCGGACCGACCTCCCGAACCCAGCGATCCAACAGAAAGGTCCTGGGGGTCCACCGGCTCATCCGGAACGCTCTCATAGACAGCCGCCCAACCGGACCGGCCGCCAAAGCCAGCCGAGACGACCTGATGATCCCGAGAGCCCGCCAGCCCGTCCGGCGCACCTCGAAGGCCCACAGACCCACCAGGCCGGCCCCCGAAGCCCCCCGGCTCTCCAGGTAGATCGCCAGAGCCCGGCCACTCATCCAGCGCATCTCCAAGGCCCGCCGACCCACCGGACCGCCCGCCGAACGCCGCCGACACAACATGACGATCCCCAGGCCCCGCCAGCCCGTCCGGGATGCCCCCAAGATCCACCGATCCACCAGGCCGACCCCCGAAGCCCCCCGGCTCTTCAGGTAGATCGCCAGAGCCCGGCCACTCATCCGGCGCATCCCTAAGACCCGCCGACCCACCGGACCGCCCGCCGAACGCCGCCGACACAACATGACGATCCCGAGAGCCCGCCAAGCCGTCCGGGATGCCCCCAAGATCCACCGACCGACCGAGCCGATTCCCTAAGCGGGTCAGCCCTTCAGGAAGATCATCGGAGCCCGTCCACCTATTCGGTGCGTCTCCAACGTCGGCCGACCCACCGGACCTACCATCGAAGGCCGTCGACACGAGATAACGATCCCGAGAGCCCGCTACCCCGTCCGGCGCACCTCGAAGATCCACCGATCCATCAGGCCGGCCCCCGAAGCTCAGCGGCTGATCAGGGTGATCATCGGAGCCTGTCCATTCATCTGGAACGCCCCCAAGGTCCGCCGATCCACTGGAGCGACCTGTGAAGCGCGCCGACAGAACAGGAAGATCCTGAGGGCTCATCGGTTCGTCTGCGATACCTCCATGAGGCGTCGGCTCACGGGACAGACCCCTCGGGCCCAGGGGCTCAGAGGGAAGATCATTGAATCCCGTCCGCTCACCCGGGAGGTCCTCGAGATCCGCTGGTTCAGCGGGGCGCCCCCTGGAGTCCACTGAAACCTTGGGACTATCGGTGTCCTCTTGATGTGCGAAGTCACCGGCCCGTCGGCGTCGAAACCACCCTCGTCGGCCGCCGTGCTTCGATGGTGGCTCTGGCCGTTTCTCTCGTCTTCGTCGGGCCTTGTCCCGCTTCTTCGCCCTTGGAGCTTGTGGTCGCTGGTCCACCTCCGCCGCCTCGGGCCAGGCCCAGTCCCATCCCGGCGTCGCCTGCTGCCCCCACAGGGCCTCTCCGGCGCCCGTCCGCTCCGCCTTGCCCCACCGCGGCGAAAACCCCTCAGAACGAACCCCATGCGTCTCTGTCGACTCACGACGATCGAACGCTCGCGTCCAAGCGAAATCCCCCTCCACCGTGTCGGGCGGAACGGGGTGGTTCCAGGGGAGCCCTTTCTGTCCGGCCCGCCGCACCCCCGTTGCCGGAGCCGGATCCACCCGAGGAAGCCGCTCTGCCCCACTCTTTCGAGGGGGATCGTCCTCCTGTACTCCGGCCGCGTCACCGACCAGGCCCGGCCTGCCCGCCGGAGGCCAGTCCCACTCGGGCGTCGTCGGTCCCGACTGCTCGTGATCTCCGGCCTCCACCGCCTGCGGCCGGGCGCGCCGGGATGGAGGCAGGAGGCCCAGCAGTCTCGCCTCCGGAGTCGTGTGGGCAGATTGTGAATTCGCCATGCAGCGCAGGTTAAGCGGCTAGCGACCGCCGTTTCGGCGCCGAACGGCGTTCTGGGGATAACCCTGCCAAGTCGCACGATCATGCCTGTGGATAATGGCGGACTACAGAAATCAAACATGAGCGTTGCGGCAACCGGCAAGCTGCGGTACCTGCACGACGCTGACATCCCCGACCGTGCCGCCACGGGCATCGGTGCTGCCTACGCGATCAAGCCTGCGGACGATGGCTGCCACGCCCAGGGCAGTGAACCGGATCAGCGTTGCGGCAACTGGAAGCTGGTGGTGCCCCGCCGAGTGGTCCAAATGGAAACGCTCAAATGGGACATCGTTCAGGTCTTCCACTCCGGCTGCGAGGGAAAGTTCTACCACTCCGCAGGACGCGATCCACCGATCCGGTCGGCCCGCACAGCTCACGATCAACTCTGTGAACGATGGCGGGCTGCCATGCCGCGGCAGGAGGATTGGATCACAGATCGACATCGACAACGCTGCCGCCCCACGCGATCGAACTCATGGACCACAACGGACTGCCGCACCCAAGCAAAGGAACCGGATCAGACATCGGCGCTGCGGTAACCGGCGAGCTGCGGTACTCGCGCAACGCTGACCTTCACGTCCTCTCCCGCCGCCGATCCGGTCAGCCGCGAACATGGGTGCCAGCTCACGCGAGCGAACTCATTACGATGACCGGCTGCCACACCTACGGCACAGAGCAATGGGTCACACGTCGTTTTGCGGTAGCCAGCAAGTGGCAGTATCCGAACGGCGCCGGCATCGGCCCAGACCATCCGTGTCGGCCCACACGATCGAGCTCGTAGGCCACAACGGTCCACCACGTCTAGAGCAACGGAACTGGATCACGTGTCGGCGCTGGGCTGTCCCCGCACGAAGCTGGCGGCCGTCAGGGGGTCTCTGGGAGGATCGCCGGATCGGACTCCAGTGTCGGCGGCGTGGGAGGGGCATGGGGAGCGGGAGATGCCCCGGCGGGGCGAGGTGGCGGTCAGGCAGCGCGGAGGGATCGCCTTGCGGGCGTACGCCCTACGGGGTCCGGTCGATGGGCTTGTGCCCGGACCGCCGCTCGTGGCTGTCTGATCCGGTGCCGTCGTCGAGGGCGGGTGTGGCTCGTGTTACTGGACGGGGGTGCCGCCGCTCCAGACGCGCTTGGGCTTGAGGCCGAAGGACCAGGCGAAGGCGCCCTCGTGGTCGGCGTCCCATTGGACGATGTCGGCGAGGCGGCCGGGGGCGAGGACGCCGCGGTCAGGGGCGCTCAGGACGGTGGCGCCGCCGAGGGTGGCCGCGCGGAGGGCGTCGTTGACGCTCATGCCGAAGGCGGAGACGGCCAGGCTGATCACCAGCGCCATGGAGGTGATGCCGCAGTGGCCGGGGTTGTGGTCGCTGCCGAGGGCGATCGGGACGCCTTGGGCGATCATGCGGCGGACCGGTGGCATGGCGCCCATGCCGTGCTGCATCGCGGTGGCGGGGCAGACGACGGCGGGGATGCCGTAGCGGCCGAGGACCGCGATGTCCTCGTCGGAGGTGTGGTGCAGCAGGTCGGCGGAGGCGCAGCCGAGCTCGGCCGCGAGCTGGACGGCGCCGCGCCTGCTGTAGGCGCCGGCGTGGATGCGCGGCAGCAGGCCCACGTTGCGGCCGGAGGCGAGCACCCAGCGCGCCTCCTCGGTGGTGAAGTGGCCTTCGTCGCAGTAGACGTCGACGCTGTCGGCACCGGCCGCCGCGGCGTCGCCGCACCAGGAGCCGACCGCCTCGACGTAGTCGCGCTGGCGGCCGAAGTATTCCGGCGGCACGACGTGCGCGGCCAGGAAGGTCGCGTGGATGCGCGGCATCATCGGCTCCTTCTCCAGCTCGCGCAGCAGCCGGATGTCGGCCAGCTCGCCGTCGCGGGTGAGGTGGTAGCCGGTCTTGGCCTCGACGGTCGTGGTGCCGTTGAGCAGCCAGTCGCGCAGGCGCTCGCGTACGCCGTTGCAAAGAGTCCAGGGGTCGGTGCCGCGGGTCACCGTCACGGTGGAGCCGATGCCGCCGCCCGCGGCGTTGATGGCGCTCGACGAGGAGCCGCCGGACCGCATCGCCATCTCGGCGTAGCGGTTGCCCGCGTAGACGGGGTGGGTGTGGGCGTCGATGAGGCCGGGAGTCACCAGGGCGCCGCCGAGGTTCTCCACATGGTCGACGTCGACGATGTCGTCGACGACTCCGGGCACGCTCTGCGGCAGGTCGGCCGCGCGGCCCACCCAGGCGATGCGATCGTTGTGGACCAGGATCGCGGCGTTGCTGCACACGTCGTTCCCGGTCCAGAGCCGACCGATGTTGGTCAGCAGGCGAACGGTCATCGCATCACCGCCCGGTCGGGAACCCCGAGGGTGAGCGGCGCCCCGGCCCGCTCGGGCGCCGTGGCGCCAAGGGGGCCCGCTCGCATTCCGGACGACATCGGGGGTCTCCTGCTCTCATCCGCTTGAGGTTGTGCGGTGACCGTATCGCCGTGATCATGATCCGGCGATTTCAGTTCAGTTACGTTATTTCACAGGTCGGCTCGGTGTACAGGGTTATTCGCGAAGAACGCCCTGTCGATCTTGCGCTCCCCCGCTGGGGGCGGCCGGTCGTCCCGCCTCGCTCGCCGACGCGACAGCGCATCTCAGGCCACATCTTGGCGGACCAGCATCAGAACTCACAACAGCCGACATACGAAACCCGCGCCAGAATCGTGTCGAAAGGTTTGGCTAATAGTAGCAATACGGACCCTTCCGGGCCACCTTCTCGGACCCGGAAGGATGCCGTCTCAGCTTACGATCTCCATCGGCTTGGCGTGCCGTTCCAGCTCCACGAAGAGGCTGGGCAGCACCCGTGCGTGCAGGATGCTGCCGTCGCCGGTGTGCTCGACGGACAGCACCTCGCCTTCCGCGTGGGCGCGGGAGATCAGGTCGCCCCTGTCGTACGGCACCAGCATCCGGACCTCGTGGTCCAGTCTGGGCAGCTCACGCTCGATGACGGCCATCAGCTCGTCGATCCCCGCGCCGGTCCGGGCGGAGACCACCACGGAGCCGCGCTCCTTGGCGGTGAGCGCGGCGAGCGCCACCGGGTCGGCGGCGTCGGCCTTGTTGACGACGACGATCTCGGGGATGCCGGCGGCGTCGACGTCGCTCAGCACTTCGCGTACCGCGGCGAGCTGGGACTCCGGATCGGCGTGGGAGCCGTCCACCACGTGCAGGATCAGGTCGGCGTCGCCGACCTCCTCCAATGTCGAGCGGAACGCCTCGATGAGCTGGTGCGGCAGGTGCCTGACGAAGCCGACGGTGTCGGCGATCGTGAAGAGCCTGCCGTCGGGCGTGCGCGACCGCCGTACGGTCGGGTCGAGCGTGGCGAACAGCGCGTCCTCCACCAGCACGCCGGCTCCGGTGAGCCGGTTGAGCAGGGAGGACTTGCCCGCGTTGGTGTAGCCGGCGATGGCGACCGCGGGGACCTCCCGCGTGCGCCTGCGGGTGCGCATGGTCTCGCGCGCGGTGGACATCTCGCCGATCTGGCGGCGCAGCTTGCCCATGCGGGTGCGGATGCGCCGCCGGTCCAGCTCGATCTTCGTCTCACCGGGACCACGGCCGCCGATGCCAACGCCGCCCGCGGCCCGGCCGCCGACCTGGCGCGACAGGTTGCCGCCCCAGCCGCGCAGCCGCGGCATGAGGTATTCGAGCTGGGCCAGCTCGACCTGGGCCTTGCCCTCGCGGCTCTTGGCGTGCTGGGCGAAGATGTCCAGGATCAGCGCGGTCCGGTCGATCACCTTGACCTTGACCACGTCTTCGAGCTGGCGGAGCTGACCGGGGGTCAGCTCACCGTCGCAGATCACGGTGTCGGCGCCGGTCGCGGCGACGACGTCGCGCAGCTCCACGGCCTTGCCCGAGCCGATGTACGTCGCCGGGTCGGGCTTCTGGCGGCGCTGGATCAGGCCCTCAAGGACCTCCGAGCCCGCCGTCTCGGCCAGCAGCTTCAGCTCCATCAGAGAGTTGTCCGCGTCAGCGGCCGTGCCCTGCGTCCACACGCCCACCAGGACGACCCGCTCCAGCCTGAGCCGGCGGTATTCGACCTCGGTGATGTCTTCGAGCTCTGTGGAGAGCCCCGCCACCCGGCGGAGCGCCTGGCGGTCTTCCAGGTCCAGCTCGCCCGTCTCGGGGGCGATCTGGGAGATCTGCTCCAGGTCGTCCCACTCGCGGGCGCTGTCACGGGTGAACCGGGTACGGGAATCGTTCGGCATATACGTCATCTCTGTGAGGAGAACGCTCGGACACCGTGGTGTCTTCCCCGATGGTGGCACGTCTTAGTCCGGCGTTCATCCGGTTATCTTCGCGGGACGTCAGGATTTCAGGACCGACGCGTTGCCGGAGCCCGTGGTCAGCGTCAGCTTGTTGGGCACGGACCTGTCCTGGGCCACCTCGACCTTCTCCGAGCCCGAGCCCACGTCGATCGTCACGTCGTACTTGCCGTCCGGGACGTACACCGTGGCGTCGCCCGAACCGGTCTCGACCTCCACCTCGTCGGGGATGGCCATGTACTTGAACTGCACGTTGCCCGACCCGGTCTCCACCAGGGCCGACTTGCCCGTCAGGCCCGCCGCCTCGATGTCGCCGGAGCCGGTGTTGGCGGTCACCCCCCCGGACGCGGCACGCAGGGTGATGTTCCCTGACCCCGTGTTCAGGGCCAGTACGACCCCTTTGGGGATCTCCACCCGGTAGTCCACCGAGCAGGTCGTCACCCCGATCCCGTTGGGGCAGTCGTAGCGCAGGGTGACCTTGTCGCCGGTCACCGGGTGCTCGGCCTTGGGCTTCTGCCCGCGCCAGTGGATCGTCTCGGTGACCTTGATCCCCTTGCGGTCCGACTCCGTGACGATGATGTCGCCCGACCCCGTGTCCACCTGCATATGGGCGATCTTTTCGGTTATGTCGTAGTTGACGACGCTCTCCTTCTCGGGCCCGCCGAATCCGCCCGCTCCGCAACCGGCCAGGATGAGCCCGGTTCCGAGGACCGCCCCCGCTACGGCGTACCTGTTCATCTTCCAAACCCTCGTCTCTTCGGAGTCGCCGACTGTGTCTCCGCGATCAGCTTGGCGCGGCTCACCGCTTCGTGCCCATCGGGGAGTCCCCCACCCGTCCCCCGGTATCACCCCTAAATGAAATGTCCGGGGAAGCCCGGAAAGTCGGGGGTCCCCCGTTGACGTCTCAGGGGCATGAAGTAGCGTCACTTCCATAATCCAGAAGACAGTTTCCACTGTACGGAAAACCAAAGGGGAGGCCATGGACAGTGTGGAGATCACCGGCCCCATGCTGGACCGGTTCGACGAGATCCTGACGCCCGAGGCGCTGGCCTTCACGGCGGCCCTGCAGCGGGAGTTCGGGCCACGGCGCGCCGAACTCCTCCAGGCGCGCCAGGCACGGCAGGCCGAACTGTCGGCCGGCGCGACCCTCGACTTCCTCGCGGAGACCAAGCAGATCCGCCAGGACGACGCCTGGCGGGTCGCGGACCCCGCGCCCGGTCTGGTGGACCGCAGGGTGGAGATCACCGGCCCGGTCGACAAGAAGATGACCATCAACGCGCTCAACTCCGGCGCCAAGGTCTGGCTGGCCGACTTCGAGGACGCCAACTCCCCGCTGTGGGAGAACTGCGTGAACGGCCAGCTCAACCTGCGTGACGCGCTCGACCGTACGATCGACTTCTCCGTCGGCGAGAAGACCTACGCGCTGCGCCCGGACGAGGAACTGGCCACCGTCGTGGTGCGGCCGCGCGGCTGGCACCTGGAGGAGAAGCACCTGCTCGTGGACGGTTCGCCCGTCTCGGCCTCGCTGTTCGACTTCGCCCTGTACTTCTTCCACTGCGCACGCCGCCAGATCGCCAAGGGCCGCGGCCCGTACTTCTACCTGCCCAAGATGGAGTCGCACCAAGAGGCCCGCCTCTGGAACGACGTGTTCGTCCGGGCCCAGGAGGCCCTGGACATCCCGCGCGGCACGATCAGGGCGACCGTGCTCATCGAGACCTACCCGGCCGCGTTCGAGATGGAGGAGATCCTCTACGAGCTGCGCGAGCACTCCGCGGGGCTGAACGCCGGCCGCTGGGACTACCTGTTCAGCGTCATCAAGAAGTTCCGCACCAGGGGGCGGGAGTTCCTGCTGCCCGAGCGCAACGCCGTCACGATGACCGCGCCGTTCATGCGCGCCTACACCGAGCTGCTGGTCAGCACCTGTCACCGGCGCGGCGCCCACGCCATCGGCGGCATGGCGGCGTTCATCCCCTCCCGGCGTGACCCCGAGGTCAACAAGGTCGCGCTGGAGAAGGTCCGCGCCGACAAGACCCGGGAGTCCGGAGACGGGTTCGACGGCTCGTGGGTGGCCCACCCGGACCTGGTCCCCATCTGCCGTGAGGTCTTCGACGGCGTGCTCGGCGACCGGCCCAACCAGGTGGACAGGCTGCGCGACGACGTCCAGGTCACGGCCGAGGACCTGCTGGCCGTCTCGCGTACGCCGGGCGAGATCACCGAGACCGGGCTCCGCGCCAACGTGAACGTCGCGCTGCGCTACCTGGCCGCCTGGATGGCGGGCAGCGGCGCGGTGGCGATCTTCAACCTGATGGAGGACGCCGCGACCGCCGAGATCAGCCGGTCCCAGATCTGGCAGTGGATCCACAACGACATCGAGCTGTCCGACAGCGGGATCACGGTCACCCGTGCCCTGGTGGAGCGGGTCATCGAGGAGGAACTGGCCAAGATCCGCACCGAGCCCGGCTACGACGAGGCCCGCTTCACCGAGGCCGCCGCGCTGTTCAGGGAGGTCGCCCTGGACGACGACTTCGCGGACTTCCTGACCCTTCCCGCCTACGCCCGCATGCCCTGATCCACCCGTGCCGGACGAGGGATCTTCGCCGCCCAGGCGAGGGTCCCTCGCCGGGTCGGTCCACCCTGACGTTGCAGGAGGATGGAAAGGGAGGAGGGAGCCATCGTGACTGAATTGTACGACGTGCTGCCCGGGAGACTGGCGGGCGTCCTCGGGCCGGACGCGGTGATCACCGATCCGGTGCGCCTGCGCACCTACGAATGCGACGGCCTCACCTACCACCGGGCCACGCCGGGGGTCGTGGTGCTGCCGGAGACGGCCGAGCAGGTGGCCGCGGTGGTGCGGCTGTGCAACGAGTACGGCGTGCCGTTCGTGGCGCGCGGCGCGGGGACGGGCCTGTCCGGCGGCGCGCTGCCGAGGACCGACGGAGTGCTCCTGGTGACCTCCCGGATGCGGCGGATCGTGGAGATCGACCTGCCCAACCGCCGGGCGGTCGTGGAGCCCGGCGTCACCAACCTGGCGATCACCGAGGCGGTGCGCGACCAGGGCTACTACTACGCCCCCGACCCCTCCAGCCAGCAGGTCTGCTCGATCGGCGGCAACGTCGCGGAGAACTCCGGCGGCGCGCACTGCCTGAAGTACGGCTTCACGGTCAACCACATCGAGGCGCTGGAGATCGTCACGCCCGACGGCGACATCGTCACTCTCGACACCCGCGATCCCGGATACGACCTGGCCGGGGCCTTCGTCGGCTCGGAGGGCACGCTCGGCGTGACGACCAAGATCACGGTACGGCTGAGCCGCACGCCCGAGTCGGTGATCACGCTCCTCGCCGCGTTCCACGACGTCGAGGCGGGCGGGCTGGCCGTCTCGCGGATCATCGCCGAGGGCATCGTGCCCGCCGCGATCGAGATGATGGACGCGCTGGCCATCGAGGCGGCCGAGGCCGCGGTCCGGTGCGGCTATCCGCGGGGCGCGGCGGCGGTGCTGATCGTCGAGCTGGACGGCCCCGCCGCCGAGGTCGCCGCGCAGTTCGCCGCGGTGACCCGCATCTGTGAGGAGAGCGGGTCCTTCGAGCTGCGCACCGCCGACGGCCCGGAGGAGCGCGCGGCCATCTGGAAGGGCCGCAAGTCGGCGTTCGCGGCGGTCGGGCGGATCAGCCCGGCCTACATCGTCCAGGACGGCGTGGTGCCGCGCACGGCGCTGCCGAGGGTGCTCGCGGGCATCGACCGGCTGTCGGCCGAGCATGGCATCCGGGTGGCGAACGTGTTCCACGCGGGCGACGGCAACCTGCATCCGCTGGTGCTGTTCGACGACGGCGAGCCGGGGGCGGGCGAGCGGGCCGAACTGGTGTCGGCCCGCATCCTCGACCTGTGCGTGGAGAACGGCGGGTCCATCACGGGCGAGCACGGCGTCGGAGTTGATAAAGCCCGATATATGCCGAGAATGTTCTCAGAAGACGATTTGGACACCATGCAGCTCGTCCGCTGCGCGTTCGACCCGCGCGGACTGTCCAACCCCGGGAAGGTCTTTCCGACGCCCCGCCTGTGCGGGGAGGTCCCCGGTGTGCGCAAGGGCGTCCATCCGCTGGTCGCGTCCGGGAAGGCGGAGCAGTTCTGATGGCGGGGCGGTTCTGATGTCCGGCGCGCGGGAGGTCCGGCGCGAGGCCGGGGCGTCCCTGGAGAAGACCGGGGTGACGATACGCGACGGCGGTCCCGGCGACGAGGTGGCGGGCCTGCGCCCGAGCTGGGTCGCGCTGCCCGAGTCCACCGAGGAGATCGCCGCGGTGCTGCGCGCCGCGGCCGGGCACGACCTCGCCGTGCTCCCCGTCGGCGGCGGTACCAAGCTGCACTGGGGCCCGCCGCCCGAGCGCTGCGACGTGCTGCTCGACACCTGCTGCCTGGCCGCCGCGCCCGATCACGCGGCCGGGGACCTGGTGGTCCGCGCCCAGGCCGGGGTGACCATGGAGGCGCTGGCCGGGCTGCTCGCGGAAAGCGGCCAGGAGCTGGCGCTGGACGTGCCGATGGCGGGCGCCACCGTGGGCGGCACCCTGGCGACCGCGACGGCCGGTCCGCGCCGGTTCAGGTACGGCACGGCGCGTGACCTGCTGATCGGCATCACGGTCGTACTGGCCGACGGCACGGTGGCCCGGTCCGGCGGCCGGGTCGTCAAGAACGTCGCGGGTTACGACCTGGGCAAGCTGTTCACCGGCTCCTACGGCACGCTCGGCGTCATCGCCGAGGCCACGTTCCGCCTGCACCCGCTGCCCGCCCAGCGCCGCTGGATCGCCTTCAGCGCGCCGGACCCGCACGCCGCCCGCTCACTCGTCGCCGCGCTGGCCGTCGCCCAGGCCGAGCCGAGCGCCGTCGAGCTGGACTGGCCCGCGCCCGGCGCGCCACTGACCGTGTCCGTCCTGATCGAGGGCACCGCCGCCGATCAGCGCGCCGCCGCCCTGCTCCCTCTGGGCGAGGCGGCGGCGCTCCCGCCCGAGCAGGGGGACGACGCCGCCGGCGTGCTGCTCGAACTGCGGGTGCCGCCCGCGAGCCTGGCCGCGGCGCTGCTCGCCGTACGCGACGCGGCCGAGCGGGTGGGCCTGAGCCCGCGCGTGAGCGGCGCGGCGGCCTCGGGGGTGCTCCGGATCGCCCTGCCCCCCGATGAGGGCCTCAGCGGCTTCGTGGGCGCTGTGCGCGCGGCCATCGACGGCCGGCTCGTCGTCGTGACCGCGCCCGAGCCTCTGATGCGCGGGATCGATCCCTGGGGCGAGACCGGGGCGCTGACGCTGATGCGCCGGGTCAAGGAGCGGTTCGACCCCGGGCGGCGGATGTCGCCCGGCCGGTTCGTCGGAGGCATCTGAGATGGAGGCGCCGATGGCGGAGGAGGGACGATCATGGACCCCGAGCTGATCAAGGATTGCGTGCACTGCGGGTTCTGCCTGCCGACGTGCCCGACGTACGTGCTGTGGGGCGAGGAGATGGACTCCCCTCGCGGGCGGATCCACCTGATGAAGCAGCACGTCGAAGGCACCCCGATCACCCCGGAGATGGCCGGGCACTTCGACGCCTGCCTGGGGTGCATGTCGTGCGTGACGGCCTGCCCGTCGGGCGTGCGCTACGACAAGCTGATCGAGCAGACCCGCGCCGAGGTCGAACGCGAACACGTAAGGCGGCCGGAGGACCGCGCGCTGCGGGCCATGGTCTTCTCGCTGTTCCCCTACCCGCGGCGACTGCGCGCGATGCGCCTGCCGCTGCGGCTCAGCGGGCGACTGCGGGCCAGGCTCGCGCCGCGGCTGGCGGAGGTCAACCCGTCGCTCGCCGCGATGGCCGAGCTGGCCCCGTCCGTCACCGCGCGGGTCCGCCTGCCGCACCGGGTGGCGGCCCGCGGTGAACGGCGGGCGGTGGTCGGGATGCTCACCGGATGCGTGCAGGGCGAGTTCTTCCCGCAGGTCAACTCGGCCACGGCGCGGGTGCTGGCGATGGAGGGCTGCGAGGTCGTCATCCCGCCGGGCCAGGGCTGCTGCGGGGCGCTGTCGCTGCACTCCGGCCAGGAGGCGCAGGCGATCAGGCTGGCCAAGCAGACGATCAGGACGTTCGAGCGGGCCGGAGTGGACACGATCGTGGTGAACGCGGCGGGCTGTGGTTCCACCATGAAGGACTACGCGGACGTGCTCGCCGGCGAGCCCGGCTGGGCCGAACGGGCGCGGGCCATCCGCACGGTGGACGTGAGCGAGTTCCTGGCCGGGCTCGGTCCGGTGGCCGAACGCCACCCGCTGCCGATCTCGGTGGCCTACCACGACGCCTGCCACCTGGCGCACGCGCAGGGCGTCCGTGCCGAGCCGCGCGCACTGCTGAACGGCATCCCCGGGCTCACGATCAAGGAGATCGCCGAATCGTCGATCTGCTGCGGGTCGGCGGGCACCTACAACATGTTCCAGCCGGAGGCCGCGCGGGAGCTGGGCGAGCGCAAGGCCACGCGGGTGCTCGCGACCGGCGCGGACGTCCTGGTCTCGGCCAACCCCGGCTGCACCATGCAGATCACCGCGGCGCTGCGGCGCATGGGCGAACCGGAGATCCCGGTCGCGCACACCGTGCAGGTCCTGGACGCCTCGCTGCGCGGCCTGCGCCTCGGGGCGCCGGCTTGAGCGGGGTGCAGAGCGTCGGCCGCGCGCTCGACCTGCTGGAGACGCTGGCCGAGCTGGGCGGCGAGGCGGGCATCTCGGAGCTGGCGGCCCGTACGGCGCTGCCGTACGGGACGATCCACCGGCTGCTGCGCACGCTGCTCGCCCGCGGTTACGTTCGCCAGGAGTCCGACCGCCGGTACGCGCTGGGCGGAGCCCTGGTACGGCTGGGCGGAGTGGCCCAGGGAATGGTCGGCGAGTGGGCGCAGCCGTACCTGACCCGCCTGGTGGAGCTGTCCGGCGAGACCGCCAACCTGGCGGTGCTCGAAGGCGACTTCATCGTCTACGTGGCCCAGGTGCCCTCGCCCCGGCGGCTGCGGATGTTCGCCGAGGTGGGACGAAGGGTGCTGCCGCACAGTACGGCGGTGGGCAAGGTACTGCTCGCCGCCAGGCCGGCCGAGGAGGTCGTGGCGCTCATCGACCGGACCGGCACCCCGCGGCGCACCACCAACACGATCATCGGCAGGGCCGCCATGCTCGCCGCGCTGGACCGCGTCCGGACCGAGGGCTACGCGCTCGACCTGGGCGAGGAGGAGCTGGGCGTGCACTGCCTGGCCGTGCCCGTGCACGACGGCGACCGGGTGGTGGCGGCGATGTCGGTGTCGGGCCCGGCCGACCGGATCGACGCGCTGGACCGCGCCGAGCTGGCCAGGGGCATGCGGAAGATCGCCGACGAGTTCGGGACGGAGCTGGCGCCGCGCGCGAACTCCGACCGGGCCGTCGACCCTGCGTGAGCGGTCCCATCGACCCTGCATGATGGGAACATGTGCCGCAGTATCAAGACACTCCGCCCGCCGTACACCGACACCGTGACCGAAGAGGAGATGCGCGCAGCCGCCCTGCAGTACGTCAGGAAGATCTCCGGCTTCCGGGCCCCGGCCGCGCACAACGCCGAGGCGTTCGACCGGGCGGTGGCCGCCGTGACGGCCGCCACCGCCGATCTGCTCGGCTCCATCGAGGTGCGGGGCCAGGCCAGGGCCTCCTAACGGCGACGCGGGCTGATGGTGATGTTGCCGTCCTGCGGGACGGGGATCACCTCGACCTTGCCGTCCTGGATCGCCTTCCACAGCACCGCGCCCTGCGGTCCGAGCACGCCGACCAGGTCCTTGATGGACTCCAGTTCGGTGCGGACCTTGGCGTTGCGCTGGGCCTGGGCGATGTTCTCGGCCTTGGCGGCCTGCTCGGCGGCCAGGGCGTTGACCAGTGACTCCGGCGGCTCGGGCTTTTGGATGGTGAGGACGACGTCGCCGCAGTCTCCGGTGCCGCCGAAGTTGGGACTGCAGAAGTAGTCCGCGCCCGCGGTCTCCTTGATGAACTGCCGGGCGAGCTGCCCGACGCGCTGCTCCCACTGCTGC
Organism: Spongiactinospora rosea; assembly: GCF_003315795.1. Lineage (GTDB taxonomy): Bacteria > Actinomycetota > Actinomycetes > Streptosporangiales > Streptosporangiaceae > Spongiactinospora > Spongiactinospora rosea. The sequence continues at coordinate 71,856 of NZ_QMEY01000029.1, read as the reverse complement.
TTGATCGCCGGATCGTTGAACAGCTTGCGCCACTCGAACTCCTGCGAGGCGGCGTCCATGGCGCGGTCCAGGGGCTGCTTGAAGTAGAAGTTCAGCATCTTGTCCCAGCCGCTGGAGGAGGAGCCGCTGTCCTTGGAGTACGCGCCGAACTTCAGGCCGATCCGCTCGTGGAACTGCCGCAGCGTGCGGCAGTCGGTGTTCAGCGTGAACGTGGCCGAGCCGGCGACCTGCATCTCCACGTTGTCCTTGGAGACGATCGAGATGGGCCGCGACTCCGAGTCCTCGGACCCGGAGAAGTCGAAGGTCCGCTGGCCGAAGGGGTAGGAGTAGGAGGTGTCCCCCGGTCCCAGCAGGGTCGCCCCGCTGGAGGGGTTGATGCACCTCTCGAAGGCGATGGCCTCGAACGTGCCCCCCGCGTAGTGCAGGATCACCTCATCGGGCCGGGTGCTGACGCGGGAGCAGCCGGCGAGCGCGAAGCCGAGTGCCACGACCGCGACGACCGCGCCGACGAACCATTTCAGCAGCCCCCGGTTCCCCCCTTTCCCGCTCGAACCCGTGGTGACGCCCTGCTTCTTGCTCGTGCTCATGGCGGATCACCGTACTGGAGCCACGGTCGCAATCTGGTATGAACCCGGTCACTCCGTGTCGCGGCGAATGGTGTGGGCGGGTTTTCCACTCGCGTCGCAGCGGACCTCGACCCGGATCTCGGTGTCGCCGGTCTCGAACTCCGCGCGCGCCCGCGCCACGGGCCCGGCGTCCACGTCGTCCACCGCGTAGCCCTGGGCCGGGGTGAGGGACCCGAGGGTGACCATCCCGCCGGAACACCGGGCGACCAGCGTGCCGCCCTCGGTGCTGATCAGCGTGCCAGGGCCGGGGGCGGGACCGGAGACGGGCGCGGAGGGGACGCCGCGCGGGGTGCCGGCCGGCTGGGCGAGCATCCGGCGTACCTGCTCCTCCGACAGCGGGCCGCCCGCGGGCCCGGTCAGCGTGCCGCCGAGCAGGCCGATCAGGGCGACGCCCGCCGTGGTGGCCGCCACGGCGGTACCGAGCCATCCCGCCGCCGCCAGCGCGAGTCGTCGCCTGTCCACATCGCCACCCTGCCCCGCGCGGTGATAAGCGGGGGTTAAGACGACCCTAATCCCCGTTCACCGGCTTCAACGGCGGGCCATGCCGCGGATACCGTGGGCCGATGGCCAGTGTCCTGCTCGTCGAGGACGACGCGACGATCCGTACCGCCCTCACCCGGGGCCTGCGCGAGCGCGGGCACGCCGTGTCCTCGGCCCCTACCGCCTTGGACGGCCTGCGCGGCGCCGTGGAGGACCGCCCCGACCTGGTGGTGCTGGATCTGGGCCTGCCCGACCTCGACGGCGTGGAGATGCTGCGCATGCTGAGGGCGGTCAGCCGGGTCCCGGTGATCGTGGCCACCGCCCGTGACGGGGACGCGGCCATGGTGGGCGCGCTCGACGCGGGAGCCGACGACTACGTGGTCAAGCCGTTCAGCGCCGCCCAGCTCGACGCCCGGGTCCGGGCCGTACTGCGCCGCGCGGGCGAGAGCCCGGCCGACTCCTCCGTGCAGGTCGGCGAACTCCGCCTGGACCCGCGCACACGGGAGGCGGCACTCGGCGGCGACCCACTCGACCTCACCCCGCGGGAGTTCGACCTGCTGCACTACCTGGCGGCGCGCAAGGGCCAGGTGATCGGCAAGCGGGAACTGCTCACACAGGTCTGGCAGATCCCCTACGGCGGCGCGGACAAGACCGTGGACGTCCACCTGTCCTGGCTGCGGCGCAAGCTGAAGGAGACCGCCCGGCAACCGCGCTATCTGCACACCGTGCGCGGGGTCGGCGTCAAGCTGGTCGATCCGGCATGAGGGATCGGGCGTGAGAAGGTGGCTCGCGGTGCTGGTCGCGGCCACCACCTCGCTCGTCCTGATCGCCCTGCTGGTGCCGCTCGCCCTGCTGGTGCGCAACGCCGCGGAGAACCGCGCGGTGGGACAGGCGACAGGCGAGGCCGAGTCCGTGGCCGTGGCGGTCGGCTCGGTGGACCCCGGAACACTGGCCATCACCGTCGAACGCGCCGCGCTCACCACCGGGCACCCGATCACCGTGTTCCTGCCCGGCGGATCGACCGTGGGCGCTCCCGCCCGGCGTACCCCGGCCGTGGAACTGGCGGCGCGCGGCAGGAGCCTGGCCGCCGACGCACCCGGCGGCAGGGAGATCCTGGTCGCCGTGCAGGGCGCGGGCGGCACCAGCGTGGTCCGTACGTACCTGAGCGACGCGGACCTCACCCGGGGCGTTCGCGAGGTGTGGCTCGGCATGCTGGCGCTCGGCCTGGCCCTGATCGGGATCGGCATCGCGGTCGCCGACCGGCTGGCCGGGGCCATCGTCCGGCCGATGGCCGCCACCGCGCGGGCCTCCCACCGGCTCGCCGCGGGCGACCTGTCGGCGCGGGCCGTGCCCGAGGGCCCGCCGGAGGCCCGGGCGGCGGCGCTCGCGCTCAACCGGCTGGCCGGGCGGATCGATGATCTGCTCGCCGAGGAGCGGGAGGCGGTGGCCGACCTCTCACACCGCCTCCGCACGCCCCTGACGGGCCTGCGGCTGGACGCGGAGTCGCTTCGGGACCCGGAGGAGGCGGCGCGCATCGGAGCCCGTGTGGACGATCTGGAGCGCGCGGTGACCGCTGTGATCAACGAGGCGCGGCGGCGTTCGGGCGGGCGGCGGCACTGCGACGCGGCGGCGGTGGTGGCCGAGCGGGTCTCCTTCTGGTCGGCGCTGGCCGAGGACCAGGAGCGCCCGCTCACCACGGACCTGCACCCCGGGCCGCTGCCGGTCCCGCTGGCGTCCGAGGAACTGGCGGCGTGCGTGGACGCGCTGCTCGGCAACGTCTTCGCGCACACCCCGGAGGGCACCGCCCTGGCCGTACGGCTGGCCCCCGGCGTGGTGATCGAGATCGGCGACGAGGGCCCGGGGTTCCCGGCCGGACGGCTGGCCAGGGGCAGCAGCGGCGCCGGGTCCACCGGGCTGGGCCTGGGCATCGTCAGGCGGTCGGCGGAGTCGGCGGGCGGGTCCATGGCCCTGGGGCGCGGGCCGCACGGCGGTGCGGTGGTCACCGTCACCCTGCCGCAGGGCGATTCCGCGGTTTTAGGGGCGGCTTAACGATCGGCTAGCGCGGTTCTAAGGCGGGCGGCGGGAGTGTGGGGCCATGAACACACGAAGCAAGGTCATCATCGCGCTGGGCGCGGGAGCGCTGGTCGTACTGACCGGCGGCGCGGCCCAGGCCGCCGCCCCCTCCCCCGCGGCGGCACACGGGAAGGGCGCCTGCGCGCGGGCGGTCGAGATCGCCGGGAAGAAGGCGCCGGGCGCCCGCGTCACCGACGTCGAACGGGAACGCGAGCACGGGCGTCAGGTCTGCCAGGTGGAACTGGAGAAGGGACGCTGGGAGTACGAGGTCGACGTGGCGCTGGACAACGGGGAGATCGTCAAGTTCGAGCGTGAGTACGACGACGACTGACGGCCTGCGTCCCCATCTTGCCGGGTCAGCAGCCGGACAGGGTGTCCCCCATGGCGTCCTTCTCGGCCTGGGTGACCCACAGGTCGTACTTGACCTTCACGTCGATCTGGCGCGCCACGTAGTCACACCGGTAGGCGCGGCGCGGCGGCAGCCACGTCGCCGCGTCGCCCGCGCCCTTCTGGCTGTTCAGCGGGCCATCGACGGCGAGGAGGTTGAGCGGGTCGTTGGCGAGCTGACGCCGCTTGGCCTCGTCCCAGCGGGCCGCGCCCTTCTGCCAGGCGTCGGCGAGCGCCACCACATGGTCGATCTGCACCTCCATGCTGGTCTTCGGGCCGCGCTCGAACTCTATGGTCTTGCCGCCGTACGGGTCCTTGAGCGTCCCGGTCAGCACGATGCAGTCGTGCGTCCCCTTCTTGAAGGTCTCGTTCTCAAGGTCCCGCTTGAGGACGTCGTTCCTCGTGTCGCACCCGTTGCGATCGACATCGGCCCACGCCGGGCCGAACTCGTCCCGGTCGAACCCGGTCATCGGCGCACGCCCCTTGACGGTGAGCCCGGCCAACTCGTCCTGCGCCTCCTGGACGTCGACCTTGCTCCCACCGCCCGCCTTGTCATCGGGCAGATCGCCCCGCGCCTCCCCGCCGGCGCACCCCGCCAACACCACCGCCGCCGCCAGCGCCGTCACTGCGGCCATCCGGTTCTTCCGGTTCCTCACCGCTGCTCCCAGGTCAAGGTTTAGTAATGGTTACGTATAGCAACTACCCAGAAGCGGTGGTGTTAGGGGGTCTCGTTCATGAGAATCAAACGTTATTGGGGTTCCAGCGGATTGGCCCGGTAGTTCATGAGTCTCACCGCCTGGTGCCGGATGTCCTGCGGCATCCCCGGCGCATCCCGTACGTCGGCGAGCCAACCGGCCACCTCGGCGGAGTACGGCGGACCGCCGATCCAGCCAAGCGCCGCCCGCAGCCAGTAGGGCATCCCACCCGCGAGGGCCACCCCGGGGAGCGCGTCCAGCGGAATGCACGCGGTTAGGGGTCGAAGGGGCGCAGCGGCGTGTCGAAGGTCCCGATGTGAAGCAGCTCGCCGTTCAGGAATCCGGCCCAGGTGTCGGCGGAAACCCGGATCACCGGCAGCCGGGACAGATCCCCACCTGTTCATGAGTTTTGCCGCGACGTTAGTGCAGATCGCTTCGCGCGCGGGCGAACAAAAGAGTCTCAGCCGACCAAATGAATTCGTCAGGGTCCGGCTGATCAGTGCTTACGTAGGGCGCGGACCAGGGCGGTGGCGGTCTTGGCGAGGACCTTTTCGTCGGCGTCGGCCTCTGCCGGCTTTCTGCTGGTGTACACGGCCATCACGATAGGGGCGGCGGCCTTGGGCGGCCAGATCACCGCGACGTCGTTCGCCGTGCCGTACGTTCCGCCGGTGCCGGTCTTGTCGCCCACCTTCCAGGTGGACGGCAGGCCGGCGCGGATGCGATTGCCGCCGGTCTTACTGGCGACCAGCCAGGTGGTGAAGCGCTTTTGATCCTTGGCGTTCAGCGCGTCACCGGTGGCGAGCCGGCGGAAGTCGTTCGCCATCGCGGCGGGCGAGGTGGTGTCGCGTTTCTCACCGGGTTTCCAGTGGTTCATTTCCGGTTCCCAGCGGTCGGAGCGGGAGATCCGGTCGCCGAGCGAACGGAAATAGCGGGTGAGCCCGGCCGGGCCGCCGATCTCCTTCAGCAGGATGTTCCCCGCGGTGTTGTCGCTCTGGGTGACCGTCGCCTCGCACAGACGGGCGACGGTCAGCCCGCTTTTCACGTGTTCCTGAGTGACCGGTGAATTGGGTTCGATCTCGGCGGCGGTCCAGCGCACCACCCGCTTCAACAGGCCGGGATCGGATGTCCGCGCCTTGTGCAGCACCGCGGCGGCCACCACCGCCTTGAAAGTGGACGCGAGCGGGAATCGCTCGTCCGCGCGATGGCCGATCGTTCTTCCGGTCGCCGTGTCGATGGCGTACGCGCCGATCCGGCCGTCGAACGAGGCTTCCAGCGCCCGCAGTTCCCGCCGGACCGCCGCCTTCTCCGCCTCCGGCACGGCGGGTGTCGAGGTTTGAGCCGGCGGCGAATCCACAGTGGCGGGCGCGGCCCGTGGCGGCGGCTCGGCGGCCGGGGCGGAACACCCGCCGAGTGCCCCACCGGCCACGAACAGGCTCGTCACCAGGGCCGCTTTCGGCACGGCCGGAATACGCCAGGCACTTCGCATGGGACACGAGCCAAGCAGAGCGGAAGGACGCGTGTCCAATCAGGCGGGGCCTTGAGCCGGTGCCAGGTGCGGCGGGCGAGCGGCGCGCCCGCGAAACGCCGGGCACGGGGCCCGGCGTGGCACGGCGCGACGGCGGGAGCGGTGCGTGCCGTGAAGAACAGCCCGGACCGAGCAGGACCGCTCCCGCATCGCCGAACGCCGAAGGCCCCTACCTCAGAGCCCGTACTCCTTGACGATGCGCTCGTGGCGCTCGACCTCGATGCCCACCTCGCGGGCCAGGTCGAGCCAGGCCAGCGGGTGCACCCAGCGCTCGGTCGCGTCGTCCAGCAGCGCGTCGACCTCGGTCGGGCCGACCTCCGGCGGCACCGCGACCCACCCGAACACGCCCGGCAGCCGGTCCCCGCTCGTCGGGTGGCTGACCGTGTAGTTCTCGTCGCTGTAGACCCACATCGGCCACCCGCGCTCCGCGAGGACCTCGTTGAACTCCGCCCAGTCGTGCTCGGACGGCGCCGCACCGTCGAAGAACCAGCTCGTGTACCCGCCCGGCCGGAGCATTCGCACCGCGGCGAACGGCGGGATGAACTCCTCGCGCTCCTTCGCCCCGTCCGGGACCGGCTCGAGGAGCTGCGGGTCGAAGACCACGACGTCGCCCGCGTTGAACTCCATCCCGGGCGGCTGCGGCATGGCCAGCCGCGCGGTCGCGGGCCCGGTGCGGACGCTGATGACCTGGCGCTGGCTGCCGTCGGGGGCGGGCAGGATGACCCGGATCAGGCCCATCTCCTGCTCCACCGGCCCGGAGTCGCCCTCCACGGGCATGCGCAGCCTGGCCGCGCCGAGGCGGACGGTCTCCCAGTCCTCCACGCTGCTCGCCATGACGATCATGCGCCAGACGTCTTCGTCCTCCAGCTCGGGCGAGTCGAGGACCTCGCGGATCGCCTGGGCGCCCTTGGTGTTCTGGTCGAGCCGCTGGGCCGAGCCGGACAGCAGCCGGCGGGCGTCGAGGCCCGCTCCGGCGGCGAGGGCCTGCTCGGCCTCCGCCAGCGTCTCCTCCCAGCGCTCGCGGGCGCGGTGCAGCCGGGCGAGGGTGAGGTGGCGCTGCCCCTCGGGGAGCCTGGCCGCGAACTGTTCGAGGCGTTCGTCCTGCCTGGCCTCGATCAGCAGGTTGGCCAGGATCGCGATGTCCTCGTCGTCGGGCGTGCCCGGCGCGGACTCGCCCTCGACCATCATGGTCCAGTAGATGTCGGCGCCGCGTGAGGGATAACCGAGGAAGCCCAGCGTGGTGGTGAGCCTGCGGGTGCCCTCCAGGTCATCGCCCGCCAGCGGGGTCAGCCACTCCACCCAGCGCTCGGGGTCGGCCTTGGAGCCGTCGGCGGCGTCGAAGATGCCCACGCGCTCGGCCAGCGGGCCGGGGGCCTCCGGCGGCGTGGTCGCGTCGGCGTCGCGGCGGAGCTTGGCGATGCGGGCGGGCAGCTCGCCCACCTGCTCCTCCTTCAGCTCGGCGAGGCCGCTTTCCGCGATGTCGGCGAGGTAGCGGGCCTGCCAGACGCCCTGCCTGGCGATCGCCAGGTCGCCCGCGATCAGGGCCAGCTCGACCCTGGCCCGGTAGCCGCCCATCATCGCGAAGTAGTCGATCCACTGCCGCAGCACCCGGCCGAGCTGCCAGGTGTTGGCGATCTGCGACGATCCGGCGAGGACGTGGACGGCCCGCGACCACTCCACGAACGAGTGCGGGTGATCGCCGACCACGTCGAGGTCGGGCAGCGCCTCGACGGCCTCGGAAGTGCGGCCGAGGGTGCCGAGCACCAGCGCGCGCAGCACGCCCTCGCGGTGCGGGCGGTTGATCGGATCGTCCGGCTTGAGGCCGGACGCGGCTTCGAGGGCGCCCAGGGCGTCTTCGGCGCGGTCGGCGGCGAGCAGCGCGCGGGCCGCGGCGGCGGCCAGCTCCCAGCTCGCGTCGTTGTCGGCGGCGCGCAGCCGCTCGATCGCGGACTCGGCGTACGCGACGGCCTCGCCCGGACGCCCGGAGTCGAGCAGCGCCATGACGTACTGGGTGGTCAGACCGCAGAACGGCAGAGCGCCCGGCTCCACCCCGGAAAGCGCCTCGCCGACCAGCCGGAGGCGGTCGGCGGCATGGCCGGGGCCGTCGGCGTTGGCCTGGGCCACGGCCAGTGCCTCGACGGCGGCCAGGGCCGACGGGCAGTCACGGACGTCTTCGCGCTGGGCGAACGCCAGCAGCTCCTCCGCGTCGCCGAGCGCCACCGCGCCCTGGGCGCGGTCGCCGATCCGGCCCACCAGGTGCCAGTAGCGGGCGTAGAACTCCAGCCAGGGCAGCTCCAGCGTCTCGGCCTGCCCCGCGACGGCCGGGGCTACCACGTCAAGCTGGGCGTATCGCCCTTCATACGCCTGCGCGGGGAGATCTCCAAGCGCGATGGCGAGACCGGCGTCGCCGGCTTCTTGAAGTTGCCGCTGGGTGTCGCCGACCCAGGCCCAGATGTCCACGTCCATGGGCAGCCAGTCTGCCAGGTCGGCAGGCATGCCCCAAACGCCTGCGACACCGGCGCGCCCGAGGGGCTCAGGTGAGATATTCGCCCGCGGCCACGATCACCGCGGGGCCGCAGAGGTGGGTCGTCGCGGCCTCCAGGACGACGCTGAGCGTGCCGCCGGGCACCTCGACGGTCCAGGTGCCGGTGTCCTCTCCGGCGAGCCTGGCGGCGGCCACCGCGGCGGCGACGGCGCCCGTGCCGCAGGAGCGGGTCTCGCCCGAGCCGCGCTCGTGGACGCGCATCACCACGCGGCGCGGGCCGACGGCGTTGATCAGCTCGATGTTGACGCCTGTGGGGAAGTGCGCGGAGTCGAAGCCGGGCTGGTGGGTCAGGTCGAGCTGCACGACCGGGTCGCCGATGACGCAGGCCAGGTGCGGATTGCCCATGTCGACGTGCAGCCCCGCGTACTCCTGCCCGGCGACGGTGGTGGTGCTCTCCCCGTGCAGGGTGGCCGGGCCCATGTCCACCGACACCTCGCCCTCCACGCCGACGCGGACCTTCTTGATCCCGCCCCTGGTCGCCACGGGCAGGTCACCCGGCCCGGCGAGACCGGCGTCGACCAGGTAGCGGGCGAAGACCCGCACGCCGTTGCCGCACATCTCGGCCATGCTGCCGTCGGCGTTGCGGTAGTCCATGAACCACTCGGCCCGCCCGGCCTGGTCGGCCACCTCGGGGCACAGCTTGGTGCGCACGACGCGCAGCACGCCGTCCGCGCCGATCCCGGTACGCCGCTCGCACAGCGCGGCGACGAGCGCCGCCGAGACGTCCAGCTCGCCGTCCGGGTCGGGGAGGATCACGAAGTCGTTGTCGGTGCCGTGCCCCTTGAGAAACCGCATGACCCAACCCTATCGAGCGGCCCCCGCGAGCGTGTACAGGGCGCGTTCGAGCAGGCCGGGCGAGTCGTGACGGAGCCACACCACGCGCGGGTCGCGCCGGAACCACGACTCCTGGCGGCGCGCGAACCTGCGGGTGGCCCTGATCGTCTCGTCCTTGGCCTGTTCCTCGGTCCACTCCCCCGCCAGGTACCGGAGCACCTGCGCGTACCCGAGGGCCCGGCTCGCCGTACGGCCTTGCGCGAGACCGTGACGGGCGAGTTCGCGTACCTCGTCCACCAGCCCGGCCCGCCACATCCGCTCGACCCGCAGGGCGATCCGCTCGTCCAGCACCGGGCGGGGGACCTCGATCCCGATCTGGACGCTGGGATAGACCGCGTCGTAGGACGGCATGGTCGCCGAAAACGGCCGCCCCGACAGTTCGATGACCTCCAGGGCCCGCACGACGCGCCTGCCGTTGCTGGGCAGGATGGCCGCCGCGGCGGCGGGGTCGAGGCGGCTCAGCCGGTCGTACAGGACACTCGGCCCGGATTCGGCCAGTTCCGCCTCCAGCCTCGCCCGGATCCGCGGGTCGGTGCCCGGGAACTCCAGGTCGTCCAGCGCGGCCCGGACGTACAGGCCCGACCCTCCGGTCAGGATCGGCGTCACCCCGCGCGCGCGCATGCCGTCCAGGAGCGCGCGCGCCAGGCCCTGGTACTCCGCGACACTGGCCGTCTTGCGGACGTCCCAGACGTCGAGCAGGTGATGCGGCACACCGCGCATCTCCTCGGGGGAAAGCTTGGCCGTTCCGACGTTCATTCCTCGGTAAAGCTGCATGGAGTCGGCGTTGACCACCTCACCCCCCAGCCGGAGGGCCAGATCCACGGCCAAATCGGACTTTCCTACCGCTGTCGGGCCGACGACGGCTACCACGGGTCGCTCTGTCACGCCGATAAGTGTGTCAACTGCCTGGGTATGCATGGGGTGAGGGGAAATATAGATCGATTCGGGGGAATCCATCATGTCGATCATGGACAAGATCAAGGAGATGTTCGGCGGCCACAGCGGCAAGACCCACGACATCCCGCGTCAGGCCGAAGGCCGGACGGACGACATCGTGGACAAGGGCTCCGAGTGGGCCAAGGACAAGACCGGCGGCCGCTACGACGACCAGATCGACCGCGCCGCCGAAGAGGCCCGCAAGCGGACCCAGGGCGGCGACGACGGCCGGGAAGGCTGACCCACCGGCCCGCTCACCCGCGTGGGCGACATGGGCTGACGACGGGGCCGCGCCGGGAGGGTGCGGCCCCGCCCTCGCCGTGCGGGCTCACATCTCCCAGTCGAGCATCGGCTGCAGGTAGCCCTCCAGGGTGAGCAGCCAGCGCTTGGACTCCACGCCCGTCCCGCCGCTGAAACCGCCGAGCCCGTCGCCCGCCACCACGCGGTGGCAGGGCACCACGATCGGGATCGGGTTGGCGCCCATGATCGAGCCGATCGCCCGCGCGGGCACGCCGCCGCCGCTCATCTCGGCCAGCTCGCCGTAGGTCACCGCCTTGCCGTACGGCACGCGCCCGTGCAGCGTGCCGAGCACCCGCCGTTGCACCGGGGAGAGCAGCCGCCAGTCCACCGGGACGCTGAAGGACCGCAGCTCGCCCGCGAAGTAGCGGGTCAGCTCGGCGAGCACGCCCGCCGTACGCCCGTCGGGGTCGCCCTCGGCCATCGGCAACCCCAGCCGCCGCGCCGCGTCCGCCCGCCGCTCGGGTGTGTCGCCCCAGACCAGGGCGGCCAGCCCGACGTCGGTGACGGCGACGGCGAGCCGCCCGAGCGGCGTCGGCACCGCGCCGAATACCACGCTTTCCACCACAAGATTCTATGCGCCCGCGACACCGGCGGGCACGGGCGGCGCAGGGCGACCAGTCCCTAGCATGGGGTCCGTGTCCATGCGCGAACTGATCGTCCTCGGTACGTCCAGCGCGGTGCCCACCCGGCTGCGCAACCAGAACGGCTACCTGCTGCGCTGGGACGGCGAGGGCTTCCTGTTCGACCCCGGCGAGGGCACCCAGCGGCAGATGTCCCACGCCGGGCTGAGCGCCCACGACGTCACCTGGATCTGCGTCACCCACCTGCACGGCGACCACTGCCTGGGCGTGCCGGGCGTCGTCCAGCGGATCGCCCGCGACGGTGTCGCCCACCAGGTGACGGCCGCCTATCCGGCGAGCGGCGCGGAGTACTGGCGGCGGCTACGGCACGCGACCCTGTTCGTGGACACCACGGTCATCGCCGAACGCCCCCTCACCGGCCCCTCGGTCACCCTCCCCGCGGGCCCGGTCACCCTGACCGCGCTCCCGCTGTCCCACACCGTCCCGGCGTACGGCTACCGGCTCGACGAGCCCGACGGCCGGCGCATGCTCCCCGACCGCCTGCGCGCCCGCGGCCTGGCGGGCCCCCTCATCGGCCGCCTCCAGCGCGAGGGTGCCGTCACCGCCCCGGACGGCTCCACCGTCACCCTCGCCGAATGCAGCGACCCGCGCCCGGGCCAGAGCGCCGCCTTCGTGATGGACACCCGGCTCTGCGACGCCGCCTTCCGGCTCGCCGAGGGCGCCGACCTGCTGGTGATCGAGTCGACGTACCTGTCCGCCGAGGCCCGCCTCGCCGAGGAGTACGGTCACCTGACCGCCGCCCAGGCCGGCCGGATCGCCGCCGAGTCCAACGTCCGCCGCCTGGTGCTCACCCACTTCTCCGAACGCTACGACCCCGGCGACGAGCCCCGCTTCCTCGACGAGGCCGCCAAGTCCTTCTCCGGCGAGATCGTCCTGGCCCACGACCTCGCCACGATCCCCGTCCCGAAGCGATCAGGGAAGTAACCGGAACGCCCGTACATGGCTGGGGCGCACGACGCTGAAATGCCGGTGGTCGAGCGTCGCCACCGCGTCCACACCGAGCCGTTCGGCGGTGGCGATCACCATGGCGTCGACCGCGCCCAACGGAAGATCCTCGTATCGGCCGACCAGTTCGGCGGCGCGGGCCAGGTCTCCTTTGGAGGGCATCACCAGGCGCGGGTCGCCGTTGGACAGCGAGGTCAGAAAGGCCGCCTCGGCGCGGGAGCCGCGGTACTTCTCGACCAGTTGGCACACTTCGACTACGACGGCCACCGGCACCAGCAGGGGGCCGGGAACCGTCTCAAGGAACTCGGTGCAACGCCGATGGTGCTTGTCGTCGGCGTCGAGTGCGGCCACCAGCGGGCCGGTATCGACAATGATCGTCACACAGGGTGATTCAGCCGGTCCCGCAAGATCTCTTCATGGCGTTCGGCGAGATCGCCCTCGCCGGAGCTGAACAGGCCCGCGAAGGACAGATGCCGCCGCTTGACCGGCGGGGTGGCCTCCGGCTCGGCCGCGCCCTCGTTGGCCGCCACCAGCCGCAACATCACGGCCCGCACCTCATGGACCTGGTGCGGGTGCAGTCGGTCGAGGAGCGCGTGCTCGTCTTCGTACTTGCGTGCGGCGTCCATGCCCCAAGTGTACTTTCCGAGAACCTCCGCCCCTACCCAACGTGAGGGTGGGGGCACCAAGGCCGGTGGGCGCCGGTGGTCACCCCCGCTCACGGTCGTGCGGGCCCTGGGTGGGGTCACATGTTGATCATGTGGCCGGCCAGGCCGTGGACGGCCTCCTTGACGGCCTCGCCCAGGGTGGGGTGGGCGTGGATGTTCCGGCCGACCTCGTGGACCGTCAGGTCCCACTGCTGGGCCAGGGTCAGCTCCGGGAGGAGTTCGGTGACCTCGGGGCCGATGAGGTGGGCGCCCAGGATCTCGCCGTACTTGGCGTCGCTGATCACCTTGACGAAGCCGTTGGGGTCGCCGAGGCCGTGTGCCTTGCCGTTGGCGGTGAAGGGGAACTTCACCACCTTGACATCGAAGCCCTGCTCCCGCGCCTGCGCCTCGGTCCAGCCGAAGCTGGCGACCTGCGGCTGGCAGTACGTCGCGCGCGGCACCATGACGAAGTCGATCTCCATCGTCTCCGCGCCGCCGATCGTCTCGGCCGCCACGATGCCCATCGCCTCGGCCGCGTGCGCCAGCATCAGCTTGGCGGTGACGTCGCCGATCGCGAAGATGTGCGGCACGTTCGTACGGCCGCGCCCGTCCACCGCGATCGCGCCGCGCTCGGTCAGCGCCACGCCCGTGTTCTCCAGCCCGTAGCCCTCGACCCTGGGCTGGAACCCGATCGCCTGCAGCACCTTGTCGGCCGCGAGCTTCTGCTGCTCGCCGTTGCGCGAGACGGTGACCTGGACCCGGTCGCCGGAGTCGTCGATGGACTCGACCTTGGTGGAGGTCAGCACCTCGATGCCGAGCCGCCGGTAGCGCTTGGCGAGTTCGGCGGACACCTCGGCGTCCTCCAGCGGGACGATGCGGTCCAGGAACTCCACGATCGTCACCTTGACGCCGTAGGAGTTGAGCACGTACGCGAACTCCACGCCGATCGCGCCCGCCCCGGCGATGATGACGCTTCCGGGCAGCCGGTCGGCGAGGATCTGCTCCTCGAAGGTCACCACCCGCTCGCTCAGCGACGTGCCGGGCAGCAGCTTGGTGGTGGTGCCCGCGGCGATGATGCAGTTGTCGAAGGTCACCGTCTCGCTGCCGCCGCCGTTGCGGGCGACCTGGAGGGTGTGCGCGTCCGTGAACGTGCCCCGCCCGTCGTACTCGGTGATGGCGTTCTTCTTCATCAGGTAGTGGACGCCCTTGACCCGGCCGTCGGCGACCTTGCGGCTGCGCTTGAACGCCTCGCCGTAGTCGAAGGACACGGTGCCGTCGACGCGCATGCCGAACGTCTTCGCCTCATGGGTGAAGATGTGCGCGAGCTCGGCGTTGCGCAACAGGGCCTTGGAGGGGATACAACCGACGTTGAGGCAGATACCGCCCCAGTATCGCTCCTCGACGACCGCCACCTGCAGGCCGAGCTGCGCGGCTCGCACCGCGGCGGTGTATCCGCCGGGCCCCGCGCCCAGGACTACCACGTCGTAGTGAGTGCTCATGTGCCGGACCCTATTCGCAGCGGGCCTTCCGGGCATCAGCGGGGGGCATGTCGGCGCGCCCCGCACGGCGCACTGTGGGACCAGGCTACAGGGCACGGCCCGCCGTACCGGCTCGGGAAAGCGGTACGACGGGCGCGCTCAGCCCCTTACTGCGGGCCTCGGCCGGGGACCAGGCCGGGAGGACCGTCGCTCGGCCAGTCGTCGACCTCCTCCGCCTGCCCGCCGTCGTTCTTCGGCGAGGTCGGCGTGGAGTCCTTCTTCTCTTCCGGGTCCTTCTCCGGCTCGCGGCCGGCGTTGCCGGGCTCGCCCGCGTCGCCGGGGTCGGCGTCGGGGACGGAGTGGGCCTCCACGGAGGGTGTGTCCTCCGCCGTGCCCTCTCCCTCGCCGCCGGGCTCGGCGGGCTCGGCGGGCTCGGACTGTTCCGCGGGTGCCGCGGGGGCTTCCGCGCGGTCCGCGGGCTGCCCTGTCGTGGCGGTGCCGCTGGGCGCGGCACCGCCGGTGTCGTTGAGCACCGCGAAGGCGACGCCCCCCGCGGCGAGGACGGCGACGAGAGCACCCGCGGCTATGGCCTGGCCGCGCCTGCTCCCTCTCTTCCTCCTGGACCCTGTGTTCTTGGTCTCGTCGTGCTCGGTCGGATCGGTATGGCCCGTCGATGATCGGACGTGCCGCTGCATGAGTCGACAACTCCCTGCGGTCGTATCGGTGGAAACCAGCACGGTTCCCGAGGGTGCTGGACCACACTAACCCCAGTAACGAAATCGGCGCACAAGGATCACAAAGGAATCACACCTTGTCCCTCATCTCACGACTTTTCGCGGGTCAGCGGCGTTCCTGGGTGGCGGCGGCGGGCGCGGTCGCCGTCCTCGGTACCGCGGGAACCGGGGTCTTCCTGGCCTTTTCGGCTGGCCAGAACGCGAATTCCGGGCCACCGGAGCAGTCGACGACGAGTGACGGCACCCCGCGCCCGCGGCCGGGACGGCCGGTGGGCACGGCGGGGCGGCCGGAGCCGCGGCCGTCCGGTGAGTTCTCCGGATGGGTGCCGGGGAGCGGCACACCGACGCCCGCCCCCTCGACGCCGCGACGCGAGGCGGCGGTCCCGGTACCGAGCGGGGATCGGGTGGATGCGACGCGTCCGGGCGGGCACCCTCCGACCGCGGGGCGCCAGGCGCCCCGCCCGCCCACCGCCAAGACGCGCCGGAACGGCGGAGCGCGCCACGCCCCGGTACGCCCGCCCGAGCGCAGGGCTCCCCGCCGTCAACAGGCTCCGGAGCCCGAACCACGACCGCAGCCCCTGCCACAGCCACAGCCCGCGCCGCGCCCCTCGGTCACCTGGCGCGGCGCCAACCCGTGCGCGACCTTCGACGACTTCCGCCGGCCGTACTGCGACCGGTTCCTCGACCGGCTCCGCAGGCACTGAGCCGGCGGGCCCGGCGGCTCAGGAACAGCCGGTGGCCTGGACGGCGGTGGCGGCGGGACGGCCGATGGACGGCATGCCCAGCATGACGCCTGGAGCGGGCGCCGGAGCGGCCTGGCGCGCGGCCCACGCATCGCCCGCGCGGGTGCGGCGCAGCGACAGCGGCACGCCGTCGGCCACCAGGTGGTGCGGGGCCGCGTAGGTGATCTCGACGCGGACCATGTCACCCGGCCGGGGCTGCTCCGCACCCGGCGCGAAGTGGACGAGCCGGTTGTCGGGGGCGCGGCCGGACAGGCGGCGGGTCGCGTCGTCCTTGCGCCCCTCGCCCTCGGCCACCAGGACCTCGATCACCTTGCCGACCTGCCCGCGGTTCTCCTCCCAGGAGATCTCCTCCTGCAGCGCCACCAGCCGCTCGTAGCGCTCCTGCACGACCTCCTTCGGCACCTGCCCGTCCATGGTGGCCGCGGGGGTGCCGGGGCGGATGGAGTACTGGAAGGTGTAGGCGTGCGCGAAGCGCGAGGCGCGGACCACGTCGAGGGTCTGCTGGAAGTCGGCCTCGGTCTCGCCGGGGAAGCCGACGATGATGTCGGTGGAGATGGCCGCGTCCGGCATGGCCGCGCGGACCCTCTCGATGATCCCGAGGTAGCGCTCGGCGCGGTAGGAGCGGCGCATCGCCCGCAGCACGGTGTCGGAGCCGGACTGCAGCGGCATGTGCAACTGGTGCATCACGTTGGGCGTCTCGGCCATGGCGGCGATCACGTCGTCGGTGAAGGCGGCGGGGTGCGGCGAGGTGAACCGCACGCGTTCCAGGCCGTCGATCTCGCCGCAGGCGCGCAGCAGCTTGCCGAACGCCAGCCGGTCGCCGAACTCGACGCCGTAGGTGTTGACGTTCTGGCCGAGCAGCGTCACCTCCAGCACGCCCTGCTCGACGAGCGTGCGGACCTCGCCGAGTACGTCGCCGGGGCGGCGGTCCTTCTCCTTGCCGCGCAGCGACGGCACGATGCAGAACGTGCAGGTGTTGTTGCAGCCGACCGAGATCGCCACCCACGCGGCGTACGCGGACTCGCGCTTGGTCGGCAGGGTGCTGGGGAAGACCTCCAGCGACTCCTTGATCTCGACCTGCGCCTCGCGCGCGATCCTGGCGCGTTCGAGCAGGACGGGCAGCGAGCCGATGTTGTGGGTGCCGAACACCACGTCCACCCACGGCGCCTTGCGGACGATCTCCCCCTGGTCCTTCTGGGCCAGGCAGCCGCCGACCGCGATCTGCATGCGCGGGTTGCGGGTCTTGGCCGGGCGCAGGTGCCCGAGGTTGCCGTAGAGGCGGTTGTCGGCGTTCTCGCGCACCGCGCAGGTGTTGAACACGACCACGTCGGCGGCCTCGCCGTCGTCCGCCCGCACGTAGCCCGCGTCCTCCAGCAGCCCGGCGAGCCGCTCGGAGTCGTGTACATTCATCTGGCACCCGTAGGTCCGGACCTCGTAGGTGCGGCCATCGCCGGCGCGGGCGCTCTCCTCGGTGACATTCATCTCGCTGACAAGACTAAGCGTCATCCGGACGCGAGCGGGCATCACTCACGTACAGGACGGGCCCCTGCCCCTGTGACCTGGGGCACCAACAGCGCGTTCGTCAACCCGCCGTGATCGGATCGGTACCCGGCGGTTAGTGACGGGTGCCCTTCACCTGCATAACGTTGACCACCATGACGGAGAACGGGGACGCGACTCCACTCGTCAGCCTGGTCGGGGTCAACAAACACTTCGGCGCGCTACATGTGCTGAAGAACATCGACCTCACCGTGGACCGTGGCGAGGTAATGGTCGTCATCGGGCCCTCCGGCGGGGGCAAGTCGACACTGTGCCGGACGATCAACCGCCTGGAGACGATCGACGAAGGCCAGATCATCTTCGACGGCATACCGTTGCCCGAGGAGGGCAGGGCGCTGGCCCGGCTGCGCTCCGAGGTCGGCATGGTGTTCCAATCCTTCAACCTCTTCGCCCACAAGACGATTCTGGACAACGTCACACTGGGGCCGGTGAAGGTTCGCAGGAAGCCGCGCAAGGAGGCGGCCATGCGCGCGATGGAGCTACTCGACCGGGTGGGCATCGCCAGTCAGGCGCACAAGTACCCGGCGCAGCTCTCCGGCGGGCAGCAGCAGCGGGTGGCCATCGCCCGCGCGCTGGCGATGGACCCGAAGATGATCCTGTTCGACGAGCCCACCTCGGCACTGGACCCGGAGATGGTCCAGGAGGTGCTCGACGTCATGATCGGCCTGGCCAGGGACGGCATGACCATGGTCGTGGTCACCCACGAGATGGGATTCGCCCGCCGGGCCGCCAACCGGGTCGTGTTCATGGCCGACGGCCAGATCGTCGAACAGAACACCCCCGACGAGTTCTTCACCAACGCCAGGACCGACCGGGCCAGGGACTTCCTGTCGAAGATCCTCACCCACTGAACCCCTGACCTCGCGCAACACGGCTCTCACCCCCCAAGGCTCCCCACCTTTAGGCTCCAACCTTTAGGCCCCATCCTTTAGGAAGAAGAGGTACGTAAATGCGGGTAGGACGTTTCGGCGCGGTACTCGCCGCAGCGGGCGCGCTGACGCTGGGCCTGGCGGCGTGCGGTGGCGGCGGTGGCGGCGGTGGAACCGGCGCCAAGACCGATCGGGCCACCTCGGTCGTCGACAAGGTGAAGAACACCAAGCGGATCGTGGTCGGCACCAAGTGGGACCAGCCCGGCCTGGGCCTGAACACCGGCGGCGGCGAACCACAGGGCTTCGACGTGGACGTGGCGAAGTACGTCGTGAAGGAGATCTCGGGCGACCCGAACGTCCAGATCGAGTGGAAGGAGTCCGCCTCCTCCAACCGCGAGCCGTTCCTCGCCAACGGCACGGTCGACATCATCTTCGCCACCTACTCGATCACCGAGGAGCGCAAGGCCAAGGTGACGTTCGGCGGGCCGTACATCGTGGCCCACCAGGACACCATGGTCCGCGGCGACGCCACGGAGATCACCAAGGCGACCGACCTCGCGGGCAAGCGGATCTGCCAGGCCGCGGGCTCCAACTCCTACAAGCGGATCACCGACCCGCCGCCGGACGGCAAGCTCGACCTGGACGCCAAGCTGGTCGGCGCGAGCAACTACTCCGAGTGCGTCTCCAAGCTGAGCGGCAACAACCTGGACGCGGTGACCACCGACGACCTCATCCTGGCCGGGTTCGCCGCGCAGGGCGGTAACTACAAGATCCTCGGTGACCCGTTCACGGACGAGAAGTACGGCGTCGGCCTGAAGAAGGGCGACACCAAGACCTGCGAGGCGGTCAACAAGGCCATCACCAAGATGTACAGCGACGGCACCGCCAAGCAGATCTTCGACAAGTGGTTCGGCAAGGCGAAGGGGCTCACCGCGCCCACGGCCGCGCCGCAGTTCGAGACCTGCGCGTAGGGTTCGCCGCGACTCTTCGCACTTCTCTCACGTACGCGGCGGCCGGTGACCGGCGCGAGCCGGCACCCGCCGCCGCCGCACCCGTGGCTGGAGCACGATGGATGAACTGATCGAATACGCGCCGGACCTGCTGGCCGGTTTCGCGGAGAACCTGAAGCTGTCGGCGGTGTGCGGTGTGCTGTCGCTGATCTTCGGCACGATCCTGGTCGGCATACGGGTCTCCCCCACGCCGGTACTCCGCGCGGCGGGCACGACTTACGTCAACATCGCGCGTAACACACCGCTGACCCTGGTCCTGGCCTTCTCCTCGCTCGGGCTCAGCGACCAGATCGGGCTCGTCTTCTCCGACGAGCCGAGCACGAACGGGTTCTGGCTTGTGGTGCTGGGCCTCACCGCCTACACCTCCACCTTCGTCTGCGAGGCGCTGCGCGCGGGCATCAACACCGTGCCGTTCGGGCAGGCGGAGGCGGCCCGGGCGATCGGGCTGACCTTCCTGCAGTCGCTCAGCATGATCATCCTGCCACAGGCGTTCCGGGCCGTCATCGCGCCGCTCGGCAACGTGATGATCGCGATGATCAAGAACACCACGGTCGCCATCGCCGCGGGGTACCTGGCCGACGTGGCGTTCGTGATGAAGGACACCTTCGACACCACCGGCGTGTCGATCCCCATCTTCCTCGGCATCGTCGTGGCCTTCATGGTGGTGGTGCTGCCGATCGGATTCCTGACCGGCTGGCTGGCCAAGCGACTGGCGGTGGCCCGATGAACGGCGGCGCGACCCTTCTCTTCGACGCCCCGGGGCCGCGGGCCCGGCTGCGCAACCACCTGCTGACCGCGGTGGCGCTGGTGGCGCTGCTGGCGATCGCCTGGTTCGTCTACAGCAGATTCGACGCGAAGGGGCAGTGGCGGGCCGAGATCTGGGAGCCCTTCGCACGGCCCGCGACCTGGACCAACTTCATCGTTCCCGGCCTGATCGGCACGCTCAAGGCGGCCGGGCTGGGCGCGGTGTTCGCGCTGGTCTTCGGCGCGGTCTTCGGTCTGGCCAGGCTGTCCGACCACCGGTGGGTCCGGATCCCGGCCGGGGTGGTCGTGGAGGTCTTCCGGGCGATTCCGCTGCTGCTGCTGATCTTCTTCGTCTTCTACCTGCTGCCCTCGCTGCTCGGCGGCGGTGACTACACGCTGATCGCCGTGGTCGTGGGGCTGACCCTGTACAACGGGTCGGTGCTGGCGGAGATCATCAGGGCCGGGGTGCTCGCGGTGCCACGCGGGCAGTCGGAGGCCGCGTACGCGATCGGGCTGCGCAAGACCGGCGTACTGTGGCGCATCCTGCTCCCGCAGGCCATCACCGCGATGATGCCGGCCATCGTCAGCCAGTTGGTGGTGTTGCTGAAGGACACCGCGCTCGGCTACATCATCGCCTACGTGGACCTGCTGAACTTCGGCTTCAAGATCATCCCGCCGAACTTCCCAGGGTCGCTGATCCCCGCGGCGATCGTCATCGGGATCATCTACATCGGCCTGAACATGCTGCTCAGCGCGCTGGCCACCTGGCTGGAGCGGCGCAGCAGGCGCAGCCGTAAGAGTGCGGCGCGGCCGATCGGGCTGTCCACGGTGGCCGGACCTGCCGGGGCGGGCGTGGGTCAGGGCTGAGTGCCCCTTGAGGCGGTCGCCGGAGTTCCGCGGCGACCGCCTCGCTGTCACCTGAACACCTGAGCAGGTGGCGCACTCACGTAAAGGGACGGCCAAAGGGAGACGGACGGCCGCCTTTTCCGGCAGGATGCGGCTATGTCCCCCGAGCGACCGCCGACCCGGACCACCACCGTGCCGCACACCGCCTGGCCCTCACCGATCTCCACCTCCGACGTCGCCCGAGCCGGGCTCGGCCTCGGGTTCCCCAGCGTGCTGGGCGATGAGGTGTGGTGGAGCGAAGACCGTCCGGCCGAGGGCGGGCGCACCACGATCATGCACCGCGCCGCCGACGGCACCCGCCGCGAGCTGCTGGCCGCGCCGTGGAGCGCCAGGTCCCGGGTGCACGAGTACGGCGGGCGCTCGTACGCGGTCGCGCCCGGCGGCCTGCTGGTCTTCGCCAACCACGCCGACCAGCGGCTCTACCTGGTCACCGCAGACGCGGAGCCGGTGGCCCTCACCCCCGATCCCGAGCGGCACGCCGGGCTGCGGTACGCCGACCTGCACATCCGCGACGGGCATGTGTGGGCGGTGCGCGAGCGCCACCACGACGACGGCAAGGTGGACCGGGCGATCGTGTCGATCTCCCTCGACGACCCCGCCATCGGTCATGCCGGGGCAGAGCCCATCGAGCACGTCACCGGCAGCGACTTCTACGCCTTCCCCACCATCTCCCCCGACGGCGCACATCTCGCCTACATCTGCTGGAACCACCCGCGGATGCCGTGGCAGGGCACCGAGTTGCGGGTCACGCGCCTCGCCGACGGCCATTCCTGGATGGTCAAGGGCGGCCAGACCGAGTCTGTGCTGGCTCCGCGGTGGCGCGATGACCGGCACCTCTACCTGATCTCCGACTGGTCGGGCTGGTGGAATCTCTACCAGATCGGCATCTACGGCACCTCGCTGCAGGCGCTGCATCCGGCCGAGGAGGAGTTCGCCGGGGCGCTGTGGCGGCTGGGCTACGCCCCGTACGCCGTGCTCGGCGACGGGCGGCTCGCCGTGCTGCACGGCCGCGGCGACCTGCGGCCGGCCATCCTCGATCCGGATACCGGCACGCTGACCGACCTCGACGTGCCCTACGACGGCTGGGTGCCCTCGCTGGCCGCCGACGGCATGACGCTGACCGGCATCGCGTACGGCGCGGCGGTGCCCGGCTCGGTGGTGCGGATCGACGCCGTGACCGGCCGGGTCGAAGGGCTGCGCCGGGACGTCGAGGAGCTGCCCGACATCGCCTACCTGCCGGAGGCGCGGGCCGTGGAGATCGAAAGCCGCTTCGGGCGGCGCGTGCACGCGATCGTCTACCCGCCGGCCAACCCGGTCGCCAAGGGCGAGGGCCTGCCGCCGTACGTCGTGGCGGTGCACGGCGGGCCCACCGCGCACGCGGTCCGCGCGCTCGACCTCGAACGCGCGTTCTTCACCAGCCGCGGGATCGGCATCATCGACGTCAACTACGGCGGGTCCAGCGGCTATGGCCGGGCCTACCGGGAGCGGCTGCGCGGCCAGTGGGGCGTCATCGACGTCGAGGACACCATCGCCGCCGCCGAGTGGCTGGTCGCCGAGGGCCTGGCGGACGAGACGCGGATCGCCGTGCGCGGCGGCAGCGCCGGCGGCTGGACCGCGCTCGCGGCCTGCTGCGCCTCCCGGGCGTTCGCCGGCGGCGTGTCCTACTACGGCGTCAGCGCCCTCGCGCCGCTCAACGCGACCACGCACGACTTCGAGTCACGTTACGTCGAATGGCTGGTCGGCGCCGAGGACCCGGTGCTGTACGCCTCCCGAGAGCCGCTCGCCCGCGCGGGCGACGTACGCTGCCCGATGCTGCTGCTCCAGGGGCTCGACGACCCGGTGGTGCCGCCCGCGCAGTCCGAGGCGTTCGCGGCGGCCCTGGCCGAGCACGGCGTGCCCTGCACCTACCTGACCTTCGAGGGCGAGTCGCACGGCTTTCGCCGGGCCGAGACGCGCAGCGCCGCGCTGGCCGCCGAACTGGCCTTCTACCAGCAGATCTTCTGGGCGGGCCGGTGAACTGATCAGCGCGCGAACTCCGTCGAGCGCGACTCCCGCACGACGGTGATGCGGATCTGCCCCGGATAGGTCAGCTCTTCCTCGATCTGCTTGGCGACGTCGCGAGCGATCACCTGGGTCTGGATGTCGTCCACCGTGTCGGGCTTGACCATGACGCGGATCTCCCGGCCCGCCTGCATGGCGAACACCTTCTCCACGCCGTCGAAGGACTGGGCGATCTGCTCCAGGCGTTCCAGCCGCTTGACGTACGCCTCCAGCGACTCGCGCCGCGCACCCGGGCGGCTGCCGCTGATCGCGTCGGCGGCCTGGGTGAGCACGGCCTCCACGGTGCGCACCTCGACCTCGTTGTGATGGGCCTCGATCGCGTGGACGACGTCCTCGTGCTCGCCGTACCTGCGGGCGATCTCGGCGCCGATCAGCGCGTGGCTGCCCTCGACCTCGTGGGTGAGGGCCTTGCCGATGTCGTGCAGGACGGTGCAGCGCTTGAGCAGCTTGGGGTCCATGCCCAGCTCCACGGCCATGATCCCGGCGATGTGCGCGGACTCGACGAGGTGCTTGAGCACGTTCTGGCCGTAGGAGGTGCGGTAGCGGAGCTGGCCGAGCAGCGTGACCAGTTCGGGGTGCATGTCGGTGATGCCCAGCTCCACCAGGGCGTCCTCACCGGCGCGTACGCAGAGGTCCTGGACCTCGGCCCGGCTGCGCTCGTGCGCCTCCTCGATGCGCTGCGGGTGGATGCGGCCGTCGAGCACCAGCTTTTCCAGCGTCAGGCGGGCGGTCTCCCGGCGTACCGGGTCGAAGCAGGAGAGCAGCACCGCCTCCGGGGTGTCGTCGATGATCAGGTTGACCCCGGTCGTCGACTCGAACGCCCTGATGTTGCGTCCTTCGCGGCCGATGATGCGGCCCTTCATCTCATCGCCCGGCAGGTGCAGGACCGAGACCACCGACTCGGCGGTCTGCTCGGTCGCGACCCGCTGCACGGCCAGCGTCACGATCTTGCAGGCGCGCTTCTCCGCCTCCTTGCGGGCCTCGCTCTCGATCTCCCTGATCAGCAGCACGGCCTCGCGCTTGGCCTGGTTCTCGATCTCCTTGACCAGCTCGTTCTTGGCCTGTTCGGCGGTGAGGCCGGAGACGCGCTCCAGAATCGCCCGGCGTTCGTCCTCGATCTGCAGCAGGTCCTCGCGCCGGTCGGCCAGTTCGGTCTCGGTCTCGGCGAGCTTCCTGCCCCGCTCCGCCTGCCGCCGCGCCTCCTCGTCCAGGCGCTGCTCCCGCTCGGCCAGCCGGTTCTCCCGGCGCTCAAGGTCGGCCCGGAACTCCTTCAGCTCCGACTTGAGGACCCGGGTCTCCTCCTCGACCTCCTGGCGCAACTTGATCGCGCTCTTCTCGACGGCCTCGGAGCGGCCGGCGATCTCGCCCGCCTCGGCTTCCGCGCGGGTGCGGATCTCCCCGGCCTCCTGCCTGGCCCGCTCCAGCTCGGCCTGGACCTCGGCCAGTTCCTCCGGCGAGGGCCCGGTCGCGCGAAGGCCGATGGCTCCGGTACGGCGCGCGAGTACGACCAGCGCGGCGATCGCCACCACGGCGAAGACGAGCACCGCCACCGTCAGGGCGACCACCACCGCAGTCTCCATGCGCGCCCCCAGCCTCCTCGCGTAGCGATCTTCAAGCCCGCGAAGGGTCACACCCACGGCACGGAAACACCAACCGCTGGCGCCGCCAGGACAGATATCAACCCGCGTCAGGTAAGGCACCGACCGTCACCGATCGACGCCGTGCCCGCCTCACCTTCGAGCCCGTTCGTCCGTCGTACACCGTTATGGCAATCCGCACAGCGCGGAGTGACTCCTCACTGCCGTCGAGATTAAGCGTCGAAGAGGTAACGGGCAAGCAAAGGCGACCTGTCAAGCTAGTTCCTACTCATACGACGCCGTCCCACAACATCCCCCAAATCACCACATTCAACCCTGATACCGCACGGAATAGTTCATGCCAGGAGGGGACTGCACGCATTGGCATCGAGGAGAGGAGTGATCGAACATGTCCGGCCTGGTGGTCAGGCGTCATGGCCGAAACGACGCCCACACCGTCCGTGGCGTCGTCTCACTCATCCACCGCGGCGCGTGCGTCAGGGAGGTCGCGGGGGGCGACCCGTCCGCGGGGGACGCTGAATTCATCGGGCGCTTCGATCGGTACATCGCAAACCGGGGTTTCGAACTCGTCGTGGCGTATGAGGACGGCGAGCCGGTGGGACAGGCGTGGGGCTGGCCACTGGACGAACGATCGGGCGCCGCCTGGTGGAAGGGCCTGGTACGCCCGCCCGAGCCGGGGTTCGACCACGAGGACGGGCACCGCACCTTCGCGCTCTCGGCCCTCATGGTCCACCGCGCCTGGACCCGCCGCGGCATCGCCCGCACCCTCCACGACGAACTCCTGCTGCACCGCCCGGAAAAGCGAGCCACCCTCCTCGTCCGCCCGGGCAACATCGCGGCCTACTCCGCCTACACCAAGTGGGGATGGACCCACCGCGCCACCCTCCACCCGGACGCCCCCTTCGCCCCCACCCTGGACGTCCTCACCCTCGACCTCACACCCCCATGACCCCGCCCCCTGACACGACCGTACCGAGACATCCACCACCGAACCGCCCCCGGACCATCAGCCAGATCCACGCGATCCGCCCCCACCCCCGCAAGGCACCACCCGAGCAGGGGTGCGCGGGGATCTCGGTGGGGTCAGTCGAGGTCTTCGGGGAGGTCGGCGGAGTCGAGGCCGTCGGCTTCGAGGGCCTCGCGGATGATGCGGAAGGCCAGGCCGGGAGAGTATCCCTTGCGGGCGAGCATGCCGGCGAGGCGGCGGGTGCGTACCGGGCCGGGGAGGCCGCGGGTGGAGGGGAGCTTGCGGGCCACGAGACGGCGGGCGGTCTCGGCCTCCTCTTCGGGATCGAGGCGATCGACCGCGTCGCGTACGGTGTCGTCGTCAACGCCGCGCCGCCGCAGCTCGGCCGCGAGGGCCCGGCGGGCCAGCCCGCGCCCGGCGTGACGGGAGGTGACCCAGGCGTCGGCGAACGCCTTGTCGTCGATCAATCCCACTTCGGAGAAGCGGGCGAGCACGGCGTCGGCCGCCTCCTGTGGGACCTCACGCCGGCGCAGCGCGTCGGCGAGCTGTGCCCGGGTACGTGGCGCCATGGTCAGCAGCCGCAGGCAGATCGACCGCGCCACCGCCTCCGGATCGGCATCCGGCCCCTCACTGGCAGGCGACCCCGGCACCGGCCCTTCCGGATCGACGCCCGACCCCCCACGGGCCGAGGAGCGCGACTTCGCCCCTCGCCCACCACGCCGCCGCTTCCCCGAACCGCCACGCTCAGCACCCTCATCGCCCACCGGCGACGCATCGGCGGGCTTGCCACGTCGCGGCGCGGGAGCTGGGTCGTCAGCGGACGGCGAGAGATCAGGCCGGGCATTCCAGTCCAGTGGCCCCTCCGAATCCGCACCAGCCGACGACCGAGACACCTGCCGCCACCCCCTGCGCACGCCCTCGCCGTCTACCGGCGTGGAGCCGAAATCGTCGGCCGACGAGGAAAAGCCAGGACGAGCGTCCCAGCCCAGTGCCCCGCCAGCAGCCCACTGCCCTGACGCATCACCACCGGCCGACGCCTGGGCGCCCGGCCTCCGCCCATCAGGCCAAGGTTCCGTTGAACCGCCATCAGATCGCCGCCCTGCCCGCGACTCCCCACGCTCGAAGCTCTCATCGCCCACCGGCGCATCCCGGCCCGGCGATGCACCAGCGGACGGGGAGGGACCGGGCCGAGCGCTCCAGTCCAGAGGCCCGTCAACAGCCCGCCGCCCTGACGAAAACCCAGCCACAAACCCCTCCGAACCACCACCGGCCGACGACCGAGACACCGGCCCCCGCCTATCAGGCCGAGGCTCCGTTAGACCGCCGTCGGATCGCCCCTGCCCGCGAGCCGCCACGCCCGCCCCGGCGACTCCCGTCCCGGCCATACATCGGCGGGCATGCCACCTCTCGGCGCGAGATCGACGAGCGTTTCAGTCCAGTGGCCCCTGCCCCGGCCATCAGCCCCTCCGAATCCGCACCGGCCGATGACCGCGAACACCTGCCGCCGCCCGGTACTCACGCCCTCGCCGTCTACCGGCCAAGCGTCACCGAGGCTTCGGGGCTCCGGGCTGGAGCCAGGAGCGTCGGCCGACAGGAAGAAGGCGGGGCGAGCGTTCCGGTCCGAAGACCCCTCAGCGGCCCGGTGCCCTGGTGAAAACCCAGGCATCGGCCGCGCGCCCGGCCCACCACCGGCCGGTGGCGAGGGCGGTTGCCTCGGCTGTGGGTCGGTGGGTGGGTCATCGGGAGCGCCCGGCGTCATCGGGGAGGCCGATCAGACGTCTCCGGGCTTGGGGGTCGTGGCCTTGCTGCCCCGGGTGGTGGCGGCGGCACGGGGCGGGGTGGCCGGAGGAGCGGGCGGGGTGGCGGGGGAAGGCTCTGCCGGGGCGTCGAGGCGGGGGCCGACGCCGAGCTTCTCCTTGATCTTCTTTTCGATCTCGTTGGCGATGTCGGGGTGTCCCTTGAGGAAGTTTCGCGCGTTCTCCTTGCCCTGGCCGAGCTGGTCGCCCTCGTAGGTGTACCAGGCGCCGGACTTGCGGACGAAGCCGTGCTCCACGCCCATGTCGATGAGGCCGCCCTCGCGGGAGATGCCCTGGCCGTAGAGGATGTCGAAGTCGGCCTGGCGGAAGGGCGGGGCCATCTTGTTCTTGACGACCTTGACGCGGGTGCGGTTGCCGACCGGCTCGGTGCCGTCCTTGAGCGTCTCGATGCGCCGGACGTCGAGCCGGACCGAGGCGTAGAACTTCAGCGCCTTGCCGCCGGTCGTGGTCTCGGGCGAGCCGAACATGACGCCGATCTTCTCGCGGAGCTGGTTGATGAAGATCGCGGTCGTGCCCGTGTTGTTCAGGGCTCCGGCGACCTTCCTGAGCGCCTGGGACATCAGGCGGGCCTGGAGGCCGACGTGGCTGTCGCCCATCTCGCCCTCGATCTCGGCCTTCGGCACCAGGGCCGCGACCGAGTCGATGACGATGAGGTCGACGGCGCCGGAGCGGATCAGCATGTCGGCGATCTCCAGCGCCTGCTCGCCCGTGTCGGGCTGGGAGACCAGCAGTGCGTCGGTGTCGACTCCGAGCTTGCGGGCGTATTCGGGGTCGAGGGCGTGCTCCGCGTCGATGAACGCGGCGATGCCCCCCGCCCGCTGCGCGTTGGCCACCGCGTGCAGGGCGACGGTCGTCTTACCGCTGGACTCGGGACCATAGACCTCGACGATCCGGCCGCGCGGGAAACCGCCGATGCCCAGAGCGACGTCGAGCGCGATGGAACCGGTCGGAATCACCTCGACCGGGGGACGGGTGTCGTCGCCGAGGCGCATGACCGAGCCCTTGCCGAACTGGCGCTCGATCTGAGCGAGCGCCGTCTCAAGGGCCTTCTCGCGGTCATTGGCTGCCATGAATGCCCCCTGGAAGGGTGTCGTGGTGTGTCGTTATCGTCGCGTGAAAGCTACGCGGTGCCACCGACATTTTCCGGCGCTCGGCCGAAGTCGGTCGCTCCAATATAGCCGAACGGCTGTTCGATCGCCCGCGAACACGCGTCGCGCACCCATCCTCCAGGCGACATTCCCGGGCATTTCGGTCGACCTGTTGTCACTGTGCTGACCTGGAGTGATCCTGTAGGAAGACGACTGCGAGGTGCCCCGTGACAAGCACGTTCGCCGAGCAACGCCGCGCCTACCTTGACGAGCTGTCCGCCCGCCTGCCCGAACGCGGGCTGATCGGCAGGATGCTCGGGGGCTCCGACCCCATGCTGTGGATCTGGCACCCCACCACCGGCAAGCAGACCATCGTGTTCGCCACGCCGTCCAAGAACGGCTGGCTGTTCCTGTGGTCCCCCGGCGGCCAGGAAGGGGCCGACCTCCCCGAGCAGGCCGCCGACATGGTCAAGAAACTGCTGGCGGAGGAGCACTGAGCCGGCCGGGCGAAGGTCAGCGGAGTTTGGCGTCGACGTCGGTCACCTTGCACACCGCCCGCCACACGGTCTTCGCGGCCACGCCGTCGGCCAGCGCCTGGGTGACCGTCCGCCCGCCCAACTCGGCAATGACGTAGTCGCGTGCCCACGACTCGGCGTACGCCTCGCCGAAGTGCCGGCGCATGCGGTCCCAGAAGTCGGATAGACGCATCACCCAAGTATGGGGCAAGCAGCGGGCGGCACGTCCCTTTGGGCCCGCGACCCGCGCTTGAGGTACGGCGGGGCGTGGGTAGAACCCCCGCCATGGCGAAGCTCCCCCTTATCGGCGTCGTCGCCGGCGTGCTCGCCGCGACCGCCCTGGCGCTCACCCCCGCCCAGAAGACCGCCCGCCGCGCCCGCAGGCGGGCGCTTCTCGCGCAGGTCCGCGCCGCCGTCCGGCAGGAGAAGGCGGCGCGCTCCGAGCGGCGCGGCGGTACGGCGGAGCCGTTCACCCGCGTCCGCCCGCGCAGGCCCAAGGGCACCCGCAGCCGGTGCGGCGACTGAGAGAGACGGCGCCGCGTCTGTAAAAGCCGCGTCTGTAAAGCGCCGCTGCCGTTAAGCGGTCAGAGCACGCGGGAGCCGTACATCTCGCCGAGGGGGTCGGCGAGGAGTTCGAGGCGCGCGTTGTCGGGGTCGCGGAAGTAGATCGACGCGCCGCTCTCGATGTCGTGCGGCACACCGGCCGCTTCGAGCCTGCCGCGCAGCCGTTCCCAGGTGGCCGGGTCCACGGAGATGGCGATGTGGTGCAGCCCGCCCAGCACTTCGCGGTAGGGGCCGAGGTCGAGCCCGGGGAAGTCGAAGAAGGCGAGCAGGTTGCCGTTGCCGATGTCGAAGAAGAAGTGGCTGGACCCCTTGTAGTCGCGGTTCTCCACGATCTCGGTGAGCGGGAACTCCAGCAGGTCCTGGTAGAAGGCGATGGTGCGCTCCACGTCGGAGGACAGGAGCGCGACGTGGTGAAGGCCGCGCGCGCTGCTCGGCGGGCGGTGGTCGCGCACATGCGAGGATCTGATCCGGGCCCTGGCCGCTTCGATCGCCGCGTGGTCGATGCTCATACCCGTCGTCTATCTCCGCCACCATCCCCCCTCAATCCCCCACGAAGGCGACATTCTGCTGATCAGAGCCGGTGAACCGGCGGCAGGGCACCCGGCGGAATTGTCGGTGGCACGTTGCATCATGGGGCCATGACCGGTTCGTCGCTCGCCCATTTCACCGACCTGACCAGGCAGTGGTTCGCCGCCGCGTTCGCCGCGCCCACCGCCGCGCAGGAAGGGGCGTGGGCGTCGATCGCCCGGGGCGACAACACCTTGGTGGTGGCCCCCACCGGTTCGGGCAAGACGCTGGCGGCGTTCCTGTGGTCCATCGACCGGCTCGCCGCCGAGCGGGCGGGCGACCCGCCGCCCGGCGGCGGGCGCGGGTGCCGGGTGGTCTACGTCTCGCCGCTGAAGGCGCTGGCGGTCGACGTCGAGCGCAACCTGCGCGCGCCGCTGACCGGCCTGCGGCAGACCGCCGTGCGCCTGGGCGTGCCCGCCCCGCAGATCTCGGTCGCGGTCCGGTCCGGCGACACCCCCGCCGACGACCGCCGCAGGTTCGCCACCAAGCCGTCCGACATCCTGATCACCACCCCCGAGTCGCTGTTCCTGCTGCTCACCAGCCAGGCCAGGAGCGCGCTGGCCGACGTGGAGACGGTCATCGTCGATGAGGTCCACGCGGTCGCCGCGACCAAGCGCGGGGCCCATCTGGCGCTGAGCCTGGAGCGGCTCGACGCGCTGCTCCCCCGCCCCGCGCAGCGGATCGGCCTTTCCGCGACGGTCCGCCCGGTCGGGGAGGTGGCGGCGTTCCTCGGCGGGGCGCGCCCGGCCACGGTGGTGCAGCCGCCGTCCGACAAGGTGATCGACGTCGATGTGGTCGTCCCCATCGAGGACATGACCGAGCTCGACGCCCCGGTGCGCGACGGGGCGCAGGCCGGCGAGGAGGCCGAGCCGTGGGAGCGGGAGCCCGACGCGGCCAGACGTTCCATCTGGCCGCACGTCGAGGAGCGGCTGCTCGACGTGATCGAGGCCAACCGCTCGACGATCGTCTTCGCCAACTCCCGGCGGCTGGCCGAGCGGCTGTGCACCCGGCTCAACGAGCTGGCCCATGCGCGGGCCGACGGCGTACAGGCCGCCGGGCAGCCGGTGCCCGCCGAGATGATGGCCCAGGCCGGGGCGAGCAAGGGGGCGATCCCGGAGATCGTGCGGGCGCACCACGGGTCGGTGTCCAAGCAGGAGCGGGCGCAGATCGAGGAGGCGCTGAAGTCCGGGCGGCTGCCCGCCGTGGTGGCCACCTCCAGCCTGGAGCTGGGCATCGACATGGGCTCGGTCGACATGGTGGCGTGCGTCGCGGCCCCGCCGAGCGTGGCGAGCGGCCTGCAGCGCATCGGCAGGGCCGGGCACCAGGTGGGCGCGGTGTCCCGCGGGGTGATCTTCCCTAAGTACCGTGGCGATCTGGTGCAGACCGCGGTGGTCGCCGAGCGGATGAAGGCGGGCGCGATCGAGGAGCTGCGCTACCCGCGCAACCCGCTCGACGTCCTGGCCCAGCAGATCGTGGCGATGACCGCGATGGACGACTGGACGGTCGACGACCTGGAGGCCGTGCTGCGGCGGGCCGCCCCCTATGCCACGCTGCCGCGCAGCGCGCTGGAGGCCACCCTCGACATGCTGGCCGGGCGCTATCCCAGCGAGGAGTTCGCCGAGCTGCGCCCGCGCATCGTGTGGGACCGCGTGACCGGCACGCTGCGCGGGCGTCCCGGGGCCCAGCGGCTGGCGGTCACCAGCGGCGGCACGATCCCCGACCGCGGCCTGTTCGGGGTGTTCCTCGTCGGGGAGAAGTCGTCCAGGGTGGGCGAGCTGGACGAGGAGATGGTCTACGAGTCGCGGGTCGGCGACGTGTTCGTGCTGGGCGCCACCTCCTGGCGCATCGAGGACATCACGACCGACCGGGTGCTGGTCTCCCCCGCGCCCGGACAGCCGGGCAAGCTGCCGTTCTGGCACGGCGACACGGCGGGCCGGCCCGCCGAGCTGGGCCGGGCGATCGGCGAGTTCCTGCGCGGCATGGCCGAGGGCGGTGGCGAGGAGCGGGTCAGGGCGGCCGGGCTCGACGACCACGCGACCGCCAACCTGCTGGCCTACCTCGACGAGCAGCGGGAGGCCACCGGCTACGTGCCCGATGACCGCACGCTGCTGGTCGAGCGGTTCCACGACGAGCTGGGCGACTGGCGGGTGGTGGTGCACTCGCCGTACGGCGCGCGGGTGCACGCGCCCTGGGCGCTGGCGATCGGGCGGCGGCTGCGCGAGCGTTACGGCACCGACGTACAGGCCGTCCACTCCGACGACGGCATCGTGCTGCGCGTGCCCGACACCTTCGAGGGCGCGCCCTCCGACGTGGCGGCCTTCGACCCGGAGGAGATCGAGCAGATCGTGGTCGAGGAGCTGGGCGGGTCGGCGATGTTCGCCTCCCGGTTCCGGGAGTGCGCGGGGCGGTCGCTGCTGCTGCCCCGGCGCAGCCCGGGCAGGCGTACGCCGCTGTGGCAGCAGCGGCAGCGGGCCGCGCACCTGCTCGGCGTGGCCGGTTCCTACGGCTCGTTCCCCGTGGTGCTGGAGACGATGCGCGAGTGCCTGCAGGACGTCTTCGACGTGCCCGGCCTGGTGCGGCTGATGCGCGACCTCGCCGCCCGCAGGGTGCGCGTGGTGGAGGTGGAGACCTCCCAGGCGTCGCCGTTCGCGGCGTCGCTGATGTTCGACTTCGTCGGCGCGTTCATGTACGAGGGCGACGCCCCGCTGGCCGAGCGTCGCGCGCAGGCCCTGGCACTGGACACCCGGCTGCTCGCTGAGCTGCTGGGCCAGGCCGACCTGCGCGAGCTGCTCGACCCCGACGTGATCGCCGACACCGAGCGCGAGCTGGCCCGGCTCGACCGGCCGCTGCGCGACGCCGAAGACCTCGCCGACCTGCTCCGCTCGCACGGGCCGCTGCTGGCCGACGACGTGCGGGTGCGGGAGGGCGATCCCGGCTGGCTCACCGGCCTGGAGCGCGACCGGCGCGCGATCCGCGTGCGGGTGGCGGGGGTGGAGCAGTGGGCGGCCATCGAAGACGCGGGCCGGTTGCGCGACGCGCTGGGCGCGCCGCTGCCGGTGGGGGTCCCGGTCGCGTTCCTTGAGCCGGTGGCCGACCCGCTGGGCGACCTGGTGGCGCGGCACGCCCGCACCCGGGGGCCGTTCCCGGCGAGCACGGCGGCGGCCCGGTTCGGGCTGGGCGTCGCCGTGGTGAGCGACGCGCTGGCCCGGCTGGCGGCGAGCGGCCGGGTGGTGGGGGGCGAGTTCCGGCCCGGCGGGCGCGGCGAGGAGTGGTGCGACTCGGGCGTGCTGCGGCTGCTGCGGCGCAGGTCGCTCGCGCGGCTGCGCAGGGAGGTCGAGCCGGTGGCGCCGGAGACCTTCGCGGCTTTCGCTCCGGTGTGGCATGGGATCGCCGCCGGGTCTCATCGCTCCGGGGGCGAGGCGTACGACCGGCGGCCGGGCGGCGGGCAGGGCCCAGGGCGGGCGATGGACGCGCTGGTCAACGCGATCGAGCAGTTGCAGGGGGCCGCCGTGCCCGCGTCGTCGCTGGAGACGCTGGTCCTGCCGTCCCGCGTACCGGGCTACTCCCCCGCGCTGCTGGACGAGCTGACCGCGTCCGGCGAGGTGATCTGGGCCGGGCAGGGCGCGCTGCCCGGCGGCGACGGCTGGGTGTCGCTCTACTTCGCCGACACGGCCCCGCTGCTGCTGCCGGAGCCCGCCGAGATCACCCGCACGCCGGTGCACGAGCAGATCCTCGCGGTGCTGGGCGGCGGCGGGGCGGTGTTCTTCCGTGAGCTGGCCAATCAGGTGTTCAGCAGGGCGCTGCCCGACGGGGCCGGGGCGGTGCCCGACGACGCGGCCCTGGCCAGGGCGCTGTGGGACCTCGTGTGGTCCGGCCAGGTGACCGGTGACACGCTGGCCCCGCTACGGGCCACGCTCGGCACCGGGCGGCCCGCCCATCGCCCGGCCGGTGGGCGCAGGCGGCGCGCGGTGCTGCCCACCCGCAGCGGGCCACCGACCGTCGGCGGCCGGTGGTGGGCGCTGCCCGCCCCCTCCCAGGACGGCACGCAGCGCGCCCACGCGCAGGCCGAGGTGCTGCTCGAACGACACGGCGTGGTCACCAGGGGCGCGGTCGCGGGCGAGCGGTCGCCGGGCGGTTATTCGGCCGTCTACCAGGTGCTCCGGGCGTTCGAGGAGGGCGGCCGGTGCCGGCGGGGCTACTTCGTGGAGGGGCTCGGCGGAGCCCAGTTCGCGCTGCCCGGCGCGGTCGACCGGATGCGTGCCATGGCCCCGCCCGCGGGCGGTTCCAGCAGGCCGGCGGGCGAGACGGGCGCGCGCCGGGCCGTGGTGCTGGCCGCCGCCGACCCAGCCAACCCGTACGGCGCGGCGCTGCCCTGGCCGGTCCATCCCGGTGAGGTCGCCCACAAGCCGGGGCGCAAGGCGGGGGCGCTGGTGGTGCTGGTCGAGGGACACCTGGTGCTGTACGTCGAGCGCGGCGGCAAGACCCTGCTGTCGTTCGCGGGCGACGACCGGGTACAGCCGGCGGTGGACGCGCTGGCGCTCGCGGTACGCGACGGGGCGCTCGGCAAGCTCACGGTCGAACGGGCGGACGGCACCTCGATCAACGACTCCCCACTGGCCGCCGCACTGGAGGCGGCGGGCTTCCACCCCACTCCGCGCGGCCTGCGGTTGCGCGCATGACCCCGAAAGCCGTCCATGCGAGGGAGGGGCCCTGGGCCCGGCCCCTCTGCGGGGCCGGGGGTGTGCCCCGTGGGGCGGGCCGGTGGCCTTGTGGGGATCTTCAGGGGCGGGGAGTGCGGCCTTCGAGGGCGGCGAGTCCGACGAGGTCGTCGGGGAGGGCGTCGGGGACGTGGGTGTCGAAGCGGGACAGGGCGCGTACGCGTAGGGCGATCAGTACCAGGAGGGCGATCGCCAGGCCGAACAGTAGGTACATCAGGCCGATGCCGCGCCCCGCGCCGGTGCCGATCACCGCGCCCACGGTTCCGGCCAAGGGTCCGCCGGGGGCGAGCAGCGGCTCGAACAGCGCCGTGCCGTAGGGCGCGACCAGGCCGAAGCCGATCGGCAGGGTGGACCAGGCGATCATCTGGTTGATCGCGAACACCCGGCCGTGGAAGCGCTGCGGCACCTTGACCTGGATGAGAGTGGCGTAGACGCCGTTGAGGACGGCGAGCCAGTACGACATGCCGAACGCGCCGACGCCGATCACCACCAGGCTGTCCACGAAGCCAGTGGCTAGGCAGAACGCGGCCAGGGCGAGTCCGGACAGCAGCATGCCGCGCATCCGCATGCGGCGCGGCCCGCCCCAGATGGCCACCGTGAGGCCGCCGAGCAGGGCGCCGAGGCCGCCCGCGAAGGACACCTTGCCGACGTCCTGGAGGGTGGCGAACGCGAGCACGAGCGGCGAGATCAGCAGGAACAGCGGCGAGACGAGCACGTTGAACACCGCGAAGAACGCCAGCATGCCGCGGAACCCGCGATGGCCCCAGGAGTAGCGGAAGCCGCCGATCATCTCGGCCATGACCGTCTCTCTGCGGCGCGCGGCCATGGTGGCGGGGAACTTCGTGGCCAGCAGGACGGCGATGGCGAGGGTGTAGCCGGTGACATCGAGGATGAGGATGCCCTCCAGGCCGATCACGGCCATCAGGGCGACCGCGACCAGCGGCACGATGAGCTGGGCCGTTCCGGTGGCGGTCTGCACGATGCCGTTGGCGTGCCCGAGGTAGCGCTTGGGGACCAGTTGCGGGATGGCGGACTGGTAGGCGAGCCGCTGGAAGGCCAGGGCCACGGAGAGGATGGCGAGCAGTGGATAGATGTGCCAGATCTGCAGGTTGCCGGTCCACAGGAGGCTGCCGAGGCAGAGTTGTACGCCGCCTGCGGCGACGTTCGCGGCCAGCATGACCCGGCGGCGGTCGAAGCGGTCGGCGACCGCGCCCGCGAGGGGGGCCGCGAGCAGGCCGGGGACCAGGGCGATCACCGAGAACAGGGCGTAGCTGACGAGGGAGCCGGTGGTCAGGTAGATCCAGATCGGTACGGCGAACTCGGTCAGCGCGGCACCCAGGATGGAGGCGAGCTGGCCGACCGCCACCAGCATGAACCGGCCCATGCTGGGGGACGCCCCGGCGTTGGGCGGCGGCCCCGCCACGGTCCGCGCCTGTGGCGGACCCGTTGGTACGCCCGGTCGGCCGATGCTGCCTGTGTCCTGCTGGTCGGCCCTGGACGCGGCTTTCGTACGGGGGATCCGCCCGGTGTCCAGCTCGGTACGAGGCGCCGGAACGATGGCGGAAAGGTCGGTACGGCCATCGGCCCCCGGCCCGGTGGCAGCGGGCCCTGCCACGCCGATCCTCGGGTGACCGCCCGACGCGAGGGCGGCCGAGGCGGCGGTTGCCGCAGGGTCGGCGGCACAGGCGGAGTCGGTGACCGACGTGGTCCCGGGGTCAATGGCGGCGGCCGGGTCGGAAGTCACGGTGGGGCCGGTGCTGAGGTCCGGGACCGGGGCGGAGGCAGAGGACGCGGCAGTGGCCACGGGGTCGATGGCGGGGGCCTCGGGGCTGGTCGCGGCGAGCTCGGTCACCGACGTGGCCCCCGCGTCGGTGGCCGCAGGGCCGGTGGGGCCGGTGTTGAGATCGGTGACCGGCGCGGGGGCGGCGGACGCAGCGGTGGCCACGGGGTCGGTGGCGGCCGCCGGGCCGGTAGTCACGGTGGGGCTGGAGCTGAGGTCCGGGACCGGGGCGGAGGCAGAGGACGCGGCAGTGGCCACGGGGGCGGTGACCGGGACCTCGGGGCTGGCCGCGGCGAGCTCGGTGACCGACGTGGCCCCGGGGTCGGGGTTGAGATCGGTGACCGGCGCGGGGGTGGTGGTTGTCGCGGGGGCAGGGGCGAAGGGGGAGTCGGTGGACTCCGGGGTGGTCGCGGTGGCGGGGGCGGTCAGGAGATCGGTGGGGGCCGGGGGGGTGGTGGTGGAGATGCCGTGGAGCCACCAGGTGGGGGTGGTGATGAGGGTGGCGGTGGGGAGGGAGGGGTGGACGGTGGTGAGGATGGCGGCCAGTTCGGTGGCGCGGTATTTGAGGAAGAAGTGGTTGGCCTCGTCCAGGACCACCAGGCCCACGGTGGAGGCGATCAGGTGCCACTCGGGGTAGCGCTCCTGGTAGAACTCCATCGCCGGGTCCCGTTCGCCCGCCACCGAGATGACCGGGGCGCGCAGGGGTGGCATTCCCTCGTGGAAGAGGCGGGCGAAGTACTCCTCGGCCTCGCGGGTGCTCTGGCGGCGGTTTTCGATGATCAGCTTGAGCTGGTCGGGGGCGAGTTCGTCCACGTCCAGGCCGGAGGCGCGCAGGGCGTTGGCCCAGAAGCGGTCGCTGCGCAGCCGTTCCATGCGGGTGGCGAGCCGGGCCAGCGGGCCGGACGGGCGGGAGAACGGGAAGATCCCGCCCAGGTAGACCGCCTCGACCTCGCGTCCGGCCGCCTCCAGCCTGCGGGTGACCTCCACGGTGAGGGTGACGCCGAGGCCGCAGTGCCCGTACAGCACGATCGGCCCGCGCACCGACTCAAGGATCTCTGTGGCGCACTGTTCGGCGACCTCGGCCGAGGGCCGGGCGGTTTCGCCCAGTTCGTTGCCGGGGACCGCGACCGAGTACAGGTCCCAGTCGGCCGGCAGGGCGTCGGCGAGCGGCTGGTAGATGACCGCGCTGCCGCCGCCGTACGGCACGCACACCGCCGTCGCCGCGACCCGCCGTCCCGCCGGGGTGAGCCGGTGCAGCAGCCGTTCGGACGTGCCCGCCGCGCCCGGCTCCATGACCTTGGCCAGCCGCCGC
This sequence comes from Spongiactinospora rosea, assembly GCF_003315795.1. Taxonomy (GTDB): domain Bacteria; phylum Actinomycetota; class Actinomycetes; order Streptosporangiales; family Streptosporangiaceae; genus Spongiactinospora; species Spongiactinospora rosea. The sequence goes on along the minus strand of NZ_QMEY01000029.1, from coordinate 34,194 downwards.
ACCGTCGGGTGCTTGAAGACGTCCAGGATGGTGGGCTGCCGCCCGCCGGGAGGTACGGCGTGCCGGAGCTTGGCCACGAGCTGGGCGGCGAGGAGCGAGTGCCCGCCGAGGTCGAAGAAGTCGTCCAGGACGCCGACCCTCGCCAGTCCCAGCACCCCCGCCCAGATCCCGGCGACCGCCTCCTCCAGCGGCGTGTCCGGCTCGACGAAGCCGGTCTCCTGGTCGGGGCGCTCGTCGCCGGGGTCGGGCAGCGCGGCGCGGTCCACCTTGCCGTGCGACTTCAGCGGGAGTTCGTCCAGCCAGACGTAGCGGGCGGGGACCATGTAGTCGGGCAGTTTCCCGGCGAGGTCGGAGCGGAGTTCGCCGACGTTCGTCTCGGTCCCGACCAGGTACGCGACCAGCCGGTCCGCGCGGGCCTCCACGACCGCCTGATCGATCCCCGGAAGGTCTTCCAGCACGGCCTCGATCTCGGCGAGTTCGACGCGGTACCCGCGCACCTTGACCTGGAGGTCGCGGCGGCCGAGGAAGTGCAGATCGCCCTCGGGCGACCAGCGGCCGATGTCCCCGGTGCGGTACATCCGCGCGCCGGGCTCGCCGAACGGGTCGGGCAGGAAGCGTTCGGCGGTCAGTGCCGGGCGGCCGAGGTAGCCACGGGCCAGCCGGTCGCCGCCCAGGTACACCTCGCCGGGCACGCCGATGGGCGCGGGCGCGAAGTTCTCGTCCAGTACGTACACCCGGGCCCCGGGCAGCGGGCGGCCGATGGGCAGCATGCCGCCCCCGCCGGCCACGGGAGGCACGGCGTAGGTGGTGATGCCGACGGTGGCCTCGGTGGGCCCGTAGTGGTTGACGACCTCGCAGGCGAGCCCGGCCGCCCAGTCGGCGCGCGACGCCTCGCCGCCGAGGATCAGCGTGCGCCGCGGCAGCAGGTCCGCCTCGGGAGCCTCGGCTTGCAGGGACGCCAGGTGGGACGGGGTGATCTTCAGGTAGTCGGTGCGGCTGAAGCGTTCGGCCAGTTCCACGGCGGGGGTGCGGGGCGAGACCAGGTGCAGCCGGCCCCCGGTGAGCAACGCCAGATAGAAGATCGTCACGCCGAAGTCGAACGACAGCGACTGCGCCAGCGTGAAGTCCGCGCCCTCGGGCACGCCGAGCCGCAGCCGTACGCCCGCCAGGTAGTTGACCACCTGCCGGTGCTGGATGCCGACGCCCTTGGGCCGCCCGGTGGTCCCGGAGGTGTAGATCACGTACGCCAGGTCCTCCGGCGACGCGTTCTGCACGGGCAGCGGATCGAGGTCGGCGGGAACGTCGCCGAGCAGGATCACCTGGCCGGTGAGGAGGTCCGTGTGCTCGGGGACGGTGATCACGGCCCGTGCGTCGCCGTCCTGGAGCATGTACGCGACCCGGTCGCGCGGGTAGGCGGGGTCGATCGGGATGTACGCGCCGCCCGCCCGCAGCACGCCCAGCACCGCGACGGCGAGGTCCGCGGACTGGTCCAGGCAGACCCCCACCCGCACGTCGGGGCCGACGCCCGCCGCGCGCAGGTGGGCGGCGAGCCGCCCGGCCCGCAGGTCGAGTTCGGCGTAGGTCAGGCTCTCCCCGCCGCAGACGATCGCGGTCGCGCCGGGGGTGGTGGCGGCCTGCGCGGCGATCAGCTCCTGCAGCGACCCGGCGACCTCGGGGAGCGGTTCGGCGGGATGGCTGAAGCGGCCGAGCGCCGCGCGTTCCGCGTCGGTGATCAGGTCCAGCCGGGAGACCGGGGTCTCGGGCGCGTCGGCGATGGAGTCCAGCAGCCTGGCATAGCGCGCGGTCATCCGCTCGATCGTGCCGGGCAGGAACAGGTCGCTGTTGTAGATGACGTAGCCGCTCAGGCCGTCCGGCGTCTCGTGCAGGTAGAAGGACAGGTCGAAGCGGGAGGCGACGGCCGGCAGCGTCAGCCCGGTCACGGAGTATCCGGGGACCGGGCTCGCGGCGGCGGCCCCGTAGTTCTGCAGCGCGAACATCACCTGGAACAGCGGCGTGCGGCTCACGTCCCGGGCCACGTTCAGCTCGCTGACCAGCCGGTCGAACGGCAGCGCCTGGTGGGCATATGCGTCCAGCGCGGTCTCGCGGGTGCGCGCCAGCAGGTCGCGGAACGACGGGTCGCCCGTCAGGTCGGCGCGCAGCACCAGCGTGTTGACGAACATGCCGACCGCGCCGTCGAGTTCGGGCACGTCGCGCCCGGCGACCGGCGAGCCGACCGCGAAGTCGGCCTGCCCGCTGTGCCTGGCCAGCAGCACCTGCAGCGCGGCCAGCAGCACCATATACGGCGTGGCCCCGCATCCGGCGGCGAGGGCGGCGATCCGCTCGGCCGTCCCCGCGTCGATCTGGAACTCGTGCCCGGCCCCGGCGCTGCTCTGTTCGGCGGGCCGTGGCAGGTCGGTGGGCAGGTCCAGGGCGGGCAGCCCGGACAGGCGTTCCCGCCAGTAGGCGATCTCGCCGTCGTGGTCCCTGCCGCGCTCCCACAGCGCGTAGTCGCCGTACTGCGCCCCCGGCGGCTCCAGTTCGGCGTCCGCGCCGCACAGGGTCAGCACCTCGCGCAGGATCACGTCCGCCGACCAGCCGTCCGCCACCAGATGGTGGACGGCCAGCACCAGCAGGTGGTCACCGGGCGAGATCGTCACCAGCGCCGCCCGCCACAGCGGCCCGTTCGCAAGGTCGAAGGTGCGCGCGAGCAGCGCCGTGCCCGCCGCGCGGGCCGCGTCCTCGCCCGGGGCCGCGGAAACGGTCAGTTCGACCCGGGGCTCGGGGTCGATGACGATGGAGGGCCGCCCGTCGCCGTCGGTGGGAAAGCTCATCCGCAGCGCCTCGTGGCGGGCGGCGACCCCGGCCAGCGCGGCCTCCAAACGAGGCCCGGTCAGGTCCCCCTGTACGCGCACGACCAGCGGGATCGTGTACGCGGTGGTGCCCGGCCGGTACTGCTCCAGGAACCACAGCCGCTCCTGGGCGGGCGTCAGCGGCGGCTGCGCGGCGGGGTCGCGGGGGGTGATGACCCGCGCCCGGGTACGCCGCCGCAGCCGCTGCGCGAGCAGGGCCTTCTTGTCCGGCGAGAGGGTGGTCACGCGGTCTCCGGAGTCTCGATGATCTGCTTGAGGCGGCCCATGTACAGCGCGGCGTCCCGGCCGTTGACCAGCCGGTGGTCGTAAGCGATGCCGATGGTGGCGCGGGTGCCGTCCGAGGGCGGGGTGACCGCGAGCGCGCAGGCCGTGCCGGGCAGCACGTAGGGGATGGCGAGCACGACGTCGGGCTCGGTGTGCAGGGTGATCACCATGCCCGCGCCGCTCAGCTCCCGTTCGGTGAACTCGCCGCCCGCGGCGGCCACCCGGTACTTCATCAGCAGCGTGGCCAGTTCCTTGACGCCCATCCGGGCGGCGTCGTGGACCACCGGGACGAACAGGCCCTCCCCCGCGTCCACGGTGACGCCGATGTGCGGCGCGTCGGGGATGTCGGCGGCGGTGCCGTCCGGGGTGAGGGTGGCGAAGAACATCGGGTGGTCGGCGTGGGTCTCGGCGACCGCCATGACGAACAGTTCGGCGAGGCCCACGGGGCGGCGGGTCTCCCTGGTCAGGCGGGTGGCGCGGGCCAGCAGCGGGCCGAGGTCCATCCGCACGGCGGTGTAGGCGGCGGGGATGGTCTGGTGCGAGGTCTCGACGGCGCGGCCGACCGCCCGCTGCACGCGGGACAGCGTGCGGCGGGTGCCGCCCGCGGGGCCGGGGACGTCGGCGGGCCGGGCGGCGGGAGCGGCGAGCCGTTCGACGTCGGTACGCCGGACGACGGCGACGCCGAGCGCGCGGACCGCGTCCTCGGTGATGCCCAGCTCGTTCATCAGGGCCCGGGCCGGTTCGGTGATGAGCGGGCCGTCCGCCTCGGGTACGGCGGGCGCGGGTACCGCGGCGGGTTCGCGCCGCGCCGGAGCGGCGGCAGAGGCGGTGATCCGGGCGATGGACTGGGCGGGCCGGCACCAGGTGCCCGCGGGCACGCCGTGGTGCAGGTGGCCGGACTCCTCGGCGGTCAGCTCCTCGGCCGCCTTGGAGGTCTCGACGATCACCATGGGGTCGCCCGCGCGGATCGGCGCGCCGTCCTCGACGAGCCATTCCACCAACAGGTACTCGGCGTCGTTGTTGTTCAGCTTGGGGACGCGGATGTCAGCCACGGAGGGCCCTTCTGATGGCTCGGTGGATCGACGACTCGCTGACCAGCACGCGTTCTTCGAGGTGGGCGGCGGTGGGAATGATCGAGTCCGCGGAGTGGACCAGTTGCACGGGGCGGTCCAGGCGGTCCCACATGCGGTCGTGCAGTACGTGCGCGACCTCCGCGCCCCACGTGCCGCCCGCCGTGCTCTCCTCGACCACGAACACCGTGCCCGCCGAGCCGATCTCCGCGGGGAACTCGAAGGGGTAGAGCCGCGAGGGCACCAGGAGGGCGGCGTTGATCTCGTCCTCCAGCAGCAGCGCGCGCATCGCGGCGAGCGCCTTGCAGGCGGTGCCGCCGGTGGCGATGATCACGCAGTCGGGGTCGCCGCCGGGCAGCGCGACGCGCGCGACGCCGTCCGGGGTCTCGGGCGGGGTCAGCCGGAACGGCTCGGCCGCCGGGAACATCGGGCGGGTGTAGAGGACCTTGTCCTCGAACAGCACGCACGGTTCGCCGCGGTCCAGCATCGCGGCGAACACGGCGTGGTTGTCGTGGAACGGCGAGACCTCGTAGATCGCCAGGCCGGGCACGCCGAGCAGGTGTTTCTGCGGGCTCTGGCTGTGCGTGGGGCCGTATCCGCGCCCGCCGCCGCTGGGGCAGCGCACGACCATGCGCAGCGGCAGCCGCCTGCCGTACATCGTCACCGACTTGGCGGCGAAGTTGACGAGCTGGTCGAAGGCGAGGGTGACGAAGTCGCCGAACATGATCTCGGCGATGGCGGTGTCCCCGGCCAGGGCGAGCCCGGCGGCCATGCCGGTGAGCGCGCCCTCGCTGATCGGGGTGGACAGCACCCGGCCGGGGAAGCGCTCGGACAGGCCGCGGGAGATCTTGAAGGCGCCGCCGTACGGGTCGGTGATGTCCTCTCCGAGCAGGTAGGCCCGGGGGTCGCGGTCGAGCAGGTCGTGCAGCGCCGCGTTGAGGTTGTCGGCTACCCGCACGCGGCCCGCCCGGTGGACGGCGGGCGGGCGGCGACCTCGTCGGCCACCGCCGCCACGTACGCGCGCTGCTCGGACTCCACCCGGGCCAGCCCGCCGGGGTCGGCCGCGGCGTAGCGGTGGTACCAGTCGCCCGCGCGGGCCTCGCGCAGGGTCTGCTCGTCGCGCGTGTCGTCGCCCTTGCTGTGCGGGCCCAGCCGATGGGTGCGGAACTCCAGCACCAGCGGCCCGCGCCCGTCCCGTACGTGCCCCAGCGGCTCGGCGACGATGTCGCGGATCTCGGCGGGGTCGGTGGAGCCGATCGCGAGGTGCGGGACGCCGAAGGCGGCGGCCCGCCCGGCGATCGTCCCCGCGAGGTGCGCGGTCGTGGGGGTGGACTGGGCGATGCCGTTGTTCTCCACCACGACCACGACGGGCAGCCGCCACAGCGCCGCGATGTTCAGCGCCTCGTAGACCGCGCCCTCGCCGAACGTGCCGTCGCCGATGTAGGCCCAGGCCGCTGCGCCCGGCTCGGCGCGCGAGAGGTGCAGCGCGACACCGGCCGCGACCGGCAGGCTCTCGCCCTGCACGCCGGTGGACATGTACCGGTCGCGGTGGATGTGCTGGCTGCCGCCCACTCCCCCGCAGACCGCGCCCTCCCGGCCCATGATCTCGGCGAGCAGGCCGTGCGGGTCGCGGTACCTGGCCAGGTAGTGGCCGTGGCCCCGGTGGTTGCTGAAGACGTGGTCGCGCGGGTCCATCAGCGGGGAGAGCGCCACCGGTACGTGCTCCTGCCCGAGGCAGGTGTGCGTGGTGCCGTTGAGCATCCCGGCGGCGAACAGGTCGAGCAGTTTGTACTCGAACGCCCGGATCATCAGCATCAGTTCGAGGTCGTCGCCGTCCCCGCCGGGGTACGGCAGGCCGCCGGGCGGCCGGTCGAGCAGGTCAGTCATTGCGGACCGCCTGGAGCACCCCGGCGATGGTCGGCGTCTCGAAGAAGGCGTCCAGCGGCACCTCGATCTTCAGCCGCTTGCGCATCCTGGCGATGATCTGGGTGATGGTCAGCGAGTGCGCGCCCAGGTCGAAGATGTCGTCGTGCGGCCCGATCGGCGAGATGCCCAGGACCTCCTCCCAGATCGCGGCGACCTCGCCCACCAGCGAGTCGTCCACCCCGGCGGGCTCTTCGGCCGCTGGAACGGTGGAAACGACTTCGGCCACGTGGGCCGTGCGGATGTCCAGCAGCTTGAACAGCGGCGCGTCCGGGGTGGCGGCCACCCGGTCCAGCAGCGCCACCAGGTCACCGGCGACCGTCCCGGCCTCGGGGACCTCCGCGGGGTCGTACCGCAGCGAGCCGGTCAGGCCGCCCGCGGTGTCCAGGAACTGGAATTGGAGCGATCCTCTGACGGCCTGGTTGGAGGCCAGCCATTCGACCGAGGCGTCCAGCCCGGCGAACAGCGGCTCGGGCTCCTCGCGCCTGCGGTAGCTGATCGAGACCGGCGCGAGCGCCGCGTGCGGGCGCAGGCCGGGCACCGCGCGGGCGAGCGGGAGGTGCCGGTGGGCGTAGAGCGCGCGCAGTTCGGCGCGCAGCCCGGCGGCGAAGTCCGCGAACGGCATGCCCGTCTCGGGACGGCTGAACAGCGGCAGCTCGTTGACGAACGACCCGATCGCCACCGCGTCGCCGGGGCGGCGGGTGCTCAGGTCGATCGCGGTGACGACCTCCTGGTTGCCGTAGGAGCGCAGCAGCGCGTGCAGGGCCGCGGTCAGGACCTCGAACCTGGTCAGCCCGGGGATCGCGAAGTCGGTCTCGGTCTCGAAGGCGACGGTACGGCCCGGGGCGGTGCTCCGGGAGCGGGCCTGTGCGCCGGGCAGCGCCACCGGGCCCGGCTCGCGCCAGCGGGTGTCCCAGAAGCCGGGGCCGGGTTCGGCGTCCGAGCCGGAGGGCGCGGGCACCGCGAACACCGGGGGCCGGGCGCCGCCGTAGGCCGCGGCCAGTTCGGCGACCAGCAGGTCCTTGGACCTACCGTCGAAGACGAGGTGGTGGGCCACAATGAGCAGCAGGTGCCGCAGCGGCGACTCGCCGACCATGGTGAAGCGGACCAGCGGCCCCGCCGCGAGGTCGAACGACCGCGCCACCTCCCGGCGCAGGATCTCGCTCAGCGCCTCGCCCTCGGCGGCGATGTGGGCGACCTCCACGGCGGCGTCGCCGCTCCGCAGGTACGGCACGCCGTCGTCCTCCTCGACGCGCCCGGCCAGCACCGGGTGCCGTTCCACCACGGCCGCGCACGCCCTGATCAGCGCGCCCCGGTCGAGCGGGCCGCGCAGCCTGATCACCACGGGGACGTGGTAGGCCGAGCCCGCGCCCAGCCGTTCATTGATCCACATCCCGTGCTGGACCGCGTCCACGGTCGTCGTACCGATCATCGTGCTCCTTCTCGCAGGAGGCGCTTGTCCACCTTGCCCGCGTGGTTTCTGGGAAGGGCGTCCATCAGGACGACCCGGGCGGGGCGTTCGTGCGGGGCGAGCCGGTCGGCCAGGAAGAGCCGCAGTTCCTGCGGGGTCACCGAGCCGACCAGGGCGAGCGCGACGGACATGCCCAGCGTGGGGTGCGGCACGCCGAACGCGGCGGCCTCGCGGACGCCCGGGCACTCGTGCGCGGTCTCCTCCACGTGCAGGGTGGAGACCTTGAACGCGCCCGACTTGATCACATCGCTCTCGCGGTCCACGAGGTAGAGGTAGCCGTCCTCGTCGAGCCGGCCGAGGTCGCCCATCCGCACCCAGCCGTCGCGGAACACCTCGCGGCTGCCCCGCTCGTCGGCCCAGTAGGCGCGCGGGGCGGCCGGCGAGCGCAGCCAGACCTCGCCGGTCGTGCCGGCGGGCACCGGTTCACCGGACGCGGTGGCGATCTTGACGGTGCCGCCGCCGACGGCCTGGCCGACGCTGCCGGGGCGGTCAGGGTCGTACATCATGATCGTCTGGGCCGGGTAGGACTCGGTCGAGGTGTAGTAGTTGACGATGGCGGCGCGGGGGAAGGCGGTGCACAGCCGTTCGGCGACCGGGGCGGGCAGCGGCGCGGCGGCCGAGCCGAGCAGGCGCACGCACGACAGGTCGTGGCGGTCCTGCACCCCGGCGGCGAGCAGTTCCACCGCCATCGCGGGCACCAGGAACACCGTGCCCGCGTGGTAGTCCTCGATCAGGGCCGCGAACCTCCCCGGTGTGAAGCGGGGCAGGGTGACCGTGGCCGGGTGCGCGGACAGGGCGGTGACCAGCATGGTCTGCCCGGCGTTGGTGCCGATCGGGAACGCGTGCGCGAGGTGGGCGGAGTGGGCGAACGGCCGCCTGGGCCCGCCGTGGCCGAAGGCCAGGTTGGCGTGCGTGGCGGCCACGCCCTTGGGCCGCCCGGTGGTGCCGGAGGTCAGCAGGATCTGCGCGACGTCGCCGGGACGCGCGGGCTCGGGGTCGGGGCCGTCGCCGAGCAGCAGGTCGCCCGGCCGCAGCACGGTGGCCGCGCCGCAGTGCGCGAGCGCCGCGTCGATCTCGGACTCGGCCAGCCGGTCCGAGAGCGGTACGGCCACCGCCCCGGCGGCGGTCACCCCGCAGAAGGCCACCGCGTAGTCGATCCAGTCGCCGTTGCCGAAGACCAGTCCGACGCGGTCGCCGCGGCCCACGCCGCGGGCGGCCAGGCCACGGGCCACCGCGGTGGCGCCGCGGGCCCACTCGGCGAAGGTGAGCGAGCCGGGGCGGGCGCCGAATGCGCCGGTTCCGCCTCCGTGGACGATCAGCGCCTCCCGCTCGGGGTCGGCCTGAGCGCGGGCATGGAGAAGGGCGGGAATGGTGAGGTTGGAGATCGCACTCATGGGTGAGCCCCCGGGCATCACGTAGCCATCTGTCAACACCGTCTTGACTGTTGCGCGAAGCGGAATAGTAAGGTTTCTTTCTGGAAAGAAACCTTTCCTTTTCGGCGAGGCCGACAGTTTTACATGGGCTTTGGAGAGCCGCAACCCCTTGTGAGACAGGGCTTGCGACATCCGCGAGGCCCGTGGAACACTGGGCCCACCCGGAAACAGTTAAGAATCTTTCCGGAAAGAATCCTTCCGAAACAGCGTGGGAGACGGTACGTGACTAACGGCCCGCTGTCGTTCGGCCAGGAGAGACTGTGGTTCCTGCACCGCCTCGACCCGCAGGACCCCTCCTACACGACGCACTACGCCTACCGGCTGCGTGGCGGGCTCGACACCACCCGGCTCCAGGCCGCGTTCACCGAGGTCGCGGCCCGGCATGAGCCGCTGCGCACCCACTATCCCGAGGCCGAGGACGGCCGTCCGGCGGCGGTCGTCGAGCCGCCGGGTCCCGTGGAGATCGAGCGGGTTGACGCGGACGGCGTACGCGCCGCGCTGGCCATCGTCGCCGACCGCACCAACACCGCGTTCGACCTGGCCGCGCGGCCACCGCTGCGGCTCACGCTGATCCGCCTCGCCGACGACGACCACGTGCTGTGCGTGGTGCTGCACCACATCAACGCCGACGGCTGGTCGATCAACGTGCTGCGCCGCGAGGTGGCCGAGCTGTACGCCGGCGGCACGCTGGAGACGCTGCCGCTGCGCTACGCCGACCACGTACGGGCCGAGCGCGAACAGGACGCCGACGTCTCCTGGTGGGCCGAACGGCTGGCCGGAACACCGCCGCTGGACCTGCCCGCCGACCGCCCCCGGCCCGCCGTCCGGACGCCCTCGGGCGGAGAGGTGATCTTCGAGATCCCGCCCGGCCTGGCCGCCGCCGTCAACCGGCTGGCCAGGCGGGAGCGCTGCACGCCGTACATGGTGCTGCTGGCCGCCTACCAGGTGCTGCTGGCCCGCCACAGCGGGCAGGACGACTTCTGCGTCGGCACCCCGGCGGCCGGACGGGACCGCCCCGAGGTAGAGAACCTGATCGGGATGTTCTCCACCACCCTCGCGCTGCGCGCCGACCTGTCGGGCGACCCGGTGTTCGCCGAGCTGCTGGCCAGGACACGGAGAGGCGTCCTGGCCGCGCTCGCGCACCGAGAGGTGCCCTTTGAACGACTGGTCGGCGCGCTCGGCCTGGACCGCGACCTGAGCAGGACGCCGCTGTTCCAGACCATGTTCGCGGTCCACACCCACGGCGACACCGGCGAGCCGCTGCCCGGCCTGACCGCCGCACCGGTCCCGCACGGGTGGCACCCGGCCAGGTTCGACCTGTCGATGGACCTCTACCCCCGCGACGACGGGGCCCTGACCGGCCACGCCATCTTCAGCGCCGACCTGTTCGACCACGGCACCGTCGAGCGGATGACCGCCCGCTACCTGGTGCTGCTCGAAGCCGTCGCGGAAGACCCGCGGCGGCCGGTCTCCGCGCTCCCGCTGCTCCCCCGCGCCGAGCGCGACCTGCTGCTCGGCGCGTGCAACGACACCGCGGCCGACCTGCCGCCGGTCACCATCGTCGGGCTGCTGCTGAACCACGCCGCCGCCACGCCGGACGCCGTGGCCGTCGTCCACGACGGCGGCGAACTGACCTACGCCGAACTCGCCGCGCGGGCGGCGGGCCTGGCCGCCCGGCTGGCCAAGGACGGCATCGGCCGCGGCGACCTGGTGGCGATCACCACGGGACGCGGGCCGGAGACGCCGGTCGCGCTGCTCGGCGTGGCCATGAGCGGGGCGGCGTACCTGCCGGTCGATCCGGACTATCCGGCGGCCCGCGTGGCGTACGTGCTGGAGGACGCGCAGGTCGCCCGGGTGCTCACCGACGAGGACGTACGCCGGCTCGCCGTACCGGGCACCGCCTGCGAGGCCCCCGGCGCCCGCCCCGAGGACCCCGCCTACGTGATCTACACCTCCGGCTCCACCGGGCGGCCCAAGGGCGTCGTCGTGCCGCACCGGGCGCTGACCAACTTCCTGCTCGCCATGCGGACGCTGCTGGACGGCGGCCCCGGCGACACCTGGCTCGCGCTGACCTCGCTGTCCTTCGACATCTCCGCGCTGGAACTGTTCCTGCCGCTGGTCACCGGCGGCCGGGTGGTCATGACCGGCGGGATCGACGCCCGCGACGGCGACGCCGTGGCCGCGCTGGTGGCCCGGCACGGCGTCACGCACGTCCAGGCCACGCCCTCCGGCTGGCGGATGCTGCCGGGCCTGCGCGTGGACACCGCCCTGGCCGGCGGCGAGCCGCTGCCGCCCGCGCTCGCCGCCGAGCTGCGGCCGAACGCGCGGCGGCTGTTCAACGTGTACGGCCCGACCGAGACCACGATCTGGTCCACCGCCTGGCAGGTACCCGAAGAGCCCGGCGAGGTCGCCATCGGCCGGCCGATCGCCAACACCACCTGTCACGTGGTGGACCGGCACGGGCGCCTGGCCCCCATCGGCGTCCCCGGCGAGCTGCTGATCGGCGGCGCGGGCGTGGCGGACGGCTACCTGCGCCGCCCCGGGCTGACCGCCGAGCGGTTCGTCCCCGACCCGTACGGCCCGCCGGGCGCGCGCCTGTACCGCACCGGCGACCTGGCCCGCCGCCGCGCCGACGGCACCCTGGACTGCCTCGGACGCACCGACCACCAGGTCAAGCTGCGCGGCCACCGGATCGAGCCCGGCGAGATCGAGGCCGTGCTGGACGCGCACACGGGTGTGCGGCAGTCGGTCGTGGTGGTCCGGGAGGAGACGCTGGTGGCGTTCGTGGTCGGCGACGCCCCGGTGGCGGAGCTGCGGGCGCACGCGGCGGCCACGCTGCCGCCGTACATGGTGCCGGGCGCGTTCGTGCAGGCCGAGGCGCTGCCGCTGACCCCGAACGGCAAGGTGGACCGCGCCGCGCTGCCCGGCGACGCGCAGCCGGTACGCGAGGCCACCGCCTACGTGCCGCCGCGCACCGACGCCGAAGAGCTGGTCGCCGACGTCTACGCCGAGGTCCTCGGCCTGGAGAAGGTCGGCGCGCACGACGACTTCTTCGCGCTCGGCGGCCACTCGCTGCTGGCCACGCGGGTGATCGCGGGCATCCGGGCGCTGACCGAGGTGGAGGTGCCGATCCGCACGATCTTCGCCGCGGGCGCCGTCGCGGACCTCGCCCGGGCCGTCACGGACCTGCTGACGGCCGAGATCGACCGACTGACCGACGAGGAGGCCGCGCGCCTCGCGAGGGAGCGGGACTGAGCGATGACCTATCTGGTGGTGGTCAACCACGAGAAGCAGTACTCGATCTGGCCCGCCGACCGGGAGCCCCCCGCCGGGTGGGACCCCACCGGCGTCACCGGCGACCGGCAGGCGTGCCTGGAGCACATCGAGCTGACCTGGACCGACATGCGACCACACAGGGAGCCATGACGTGAGCACAGTGGGGGGGCACGCCCCGGCGGGCGCCGTGCGCGAGACGAAGGAACGGCTGGCCGGGCTGGTGGCCGCGGCCAGCGACGGCGAGGTCTCCGCGGCGGAGGCGCTGGCCGCCGACCTGCCGCTATCGGCCCTCGGCTTCACCTCGCTGGCGCAGATGCGGCTGATCGACGCCATCGAGCGCGAGTTCGGCGTGGACGTGGACTTCTCCGACGAGTCGCTGGCCGCGCTGGAGGACCTGGACCTGCTCGCCGCCTACATCACCGGGCGGGCGCGGTGACCGGCGAGCCGCTCACTTGGGGGCAGCGGGCGATCTGGGCCGCGATCGAGCGGACCGCACCGGACGACCGCTACTTCAACTTCGGCCGGGTGCTCGCCGTGCCCCGGTCCGTCCAGCCGCTGAGCGTGGCGGACGTCCGCCGGGCCGTCGGCCTGCTGACCGACCGCCATGAGGCGCTGCGCACCACCATCGGCCCCGGCCCGGCGCAGATCATCGGCGAGGCCGCCGAGCCGGTCGTGGGGATCGTCCACGCGGCGCGCGGCGAGGAGGCGGCCGTGGCCGCCGAGTTGCGGGCCCGGATGGAGTCCGCGGCCTTCGACTACCGCGAAGAGCGCCCGCTGCGTACCGGCGTGGTCATCTGCGACGGCACGGTCAGCCACGTCGTGCTGGTCTTCTGCCACATGGCCGCCGACGGCCTCGGGGCCGAGGTCGCGCTGCGCGACCTGCGGTTGCTGCTGCTGCGCGGGGAGGCAGGCGGCCCGCCGCCCTCCCAGCCGGCCGCACTGGCCCGCTGGCAGAACTCGGCGGAGGGGCTGCGCCTCGCGCGGGCCGCCGACGAGTACTGGGAGCGGGAGTTCTCCCGCATCCCCGTCTCCATGTTCCCGACACAGGTCGCCGATCCGTCCGGGCCGCCGATCTGGCGGGCGCTGCTGACCTCCCGGGCCGCCGCCATGGCCGCGCAGCGGCTCGCCGTACTGCACGGCGCGACGACCGGAGCGGTACTGCTGGCGGCGAGCGCGGCCATGGTCGGCCGGATCACCGGCCAGGGGCTGTGCGCGATGCTGCCGATCGTGGGCAACCGGTTCCGCGCCGACACCAGGAACGCGGTGACCACGCTGTCCCAGGAGGGCCTGTTCGTCTGCGACGTCACCGCCGAGCGGTTCGAGGACCTGCTGCGTGTGGCCAGGCCCGCCGCGCTGCGCGCCTACCGACACGCCTACCACGACCCGGCGGGCCGGGCGGCGGCGACCGCGCGGGCGAGTGACGCCAGGGGCGCGGAGATTCAGCCGTACTGCTGCTTCAACGACATGCGCTTCGCCGAGCACCCGCCGCGCGCCTGGGAGGCCGCAGAGATCGACGCGGCGCTCGGTTCCTCCACGCTCACCTGGCCGATCAGCCAGGAGCGGCTGAACTGCCGGTTCTGTGTGCACATCACCGGCGAGGGCGCGAACCTGGGCATCTCGGTGACCGCCGACACCCGCTACCTGCCCAAGGCCGGGATGGAGTCCTGGCTGCGCGGGCTGGAGGACCTGCTGGTGGAGGCGGCCGTCCGGGCCGCGGCGCGGGAGGTCCACGCCGGATGACGGTGACCGCGTACGCCGCGGCCACGTCCTGTGCGCACGGCGAACCGCTGCTCTTCCACGTCCAGGCCGAGCCGTCCGACCTGCCGGTGCGGGTCAGCGTCGCCGACGCGACCGATGACCGGCGGGTGCTGTCGGCGCGGGTGGACGGCCCCGAATGGACCCTCACGGTCCCCGCGGACTGGCCGAGTTCGCTGTACCGGGCCCGCTTCCTGGCCCCCGGGCAGGCCGACGCCGACCTGCCGTGGCCCAGGGAGCAGCAACTGCCCGGCACGGCGGTCTCGCCGCCCAACGAGGTCTACTTCGTGGTGCGACCGGCGGTGCCGCGCTCCCCTGTGCTGCTGTCGGTGCCGTTCACCACCTGGCAGGCGTACAACCGGGCGGGCGAGCCGGGCCAGAGCATCTACTGGACCGAGGAGCCGACCCGGGCCTCCCGGGTCACCTTCGACCGGCCGGGCGGCGGGCCGCCGCCCGAACGCTGGGAGGAGGGCATGCTGCGCTGGCTGCGCCCGGCGGGCTACACCGTGGACCTCTGCTCCAACCTGGACCTGCACGACGGGCTGGACCTGCTGAGCGGCTACCGGCTGCTGATCGTCAGCGGGCACGACGAGTACTGGTCGGCGAGCATGCGGGACGCGGCCGAGGAGTTCGTCCGGCGCGGCGGCAACATCGCGATCTTCGCCGGCAACACCTGCTGGTGGCAGATCCGGCTGGAGGACGACCGGCGCACCATGGTGTGCCACCGCGACCCGATGACCGACCCCTCCCCCGACCCCCGGCTGGTCACCACCGAGTGGTCGGCCGCCCCGGTGAACCGCCCGGAGAACTCGCTGACCGGCGTCAGCTTCCGGCAGGGCGCCGGGGCCTGGGGGCCGTACATGCCGCTGATCCTCAAGGAGTCCTACACGGTCAGGTTCGCCGACCACTGGGCGTTCGAGGGGACCGGGCTGGCCGACGGCGACCCGTTCGGGCAGGGCACGCTCGGCTACGAGACCGACGCCGCGGAGTACACCGAGGTCATGGGCGTGCCCCGGGTGACCGCCAGGGACGGCACGCCGTCCTCGTTCGTGGTGCTGGCCACGGCGGACCTGCGGCACTGGAGCGCGTACGGCCAGGGCGGCGCGGCCACCATGGGCGTGTTCACCAGCGGGCGCGGCACGGTCTTCAACGCCGCCACGATCAACTGGGGCAACGCGCTGGACGACCCCGTGGTGGACCGGATCACCCGCAACGTGATCGACCGGCTGTCGGCTCCGCCCGGCCCCGCCGAGTGGGAGGTCATCGGCCCGGCGGCCGACATGGTGGCGGTGGCCGGATACGCCCGGTCGCTGTTCGGGGTGGGCGCGGGCGGCATCCTGCACGTGCGCGAGCTGTGCGGGCAGAACCTGCCGTGGCGGCCGATCGCCGACGCGGGCGGGGTGCGCTGCCTGGACGTGCCCCGCGAGGCCGCGGCCGGGCTGGGCATCGGCCTGTACGGCGTGACGCCGAGCGGGGTGCTGCGCCACCGGCCGCTGCCTGCGGGTTCCGGCGGCTGGACCGACGTGTGCCGCGCCCCGGCCGGCACCATCGCCCTGGCCATCGCCGACGGCCGTTTCTACGCGGCGACCACGGCGGGGCGGCTGCACTGCCTGGCGTTCGCCGACGTGCCGGGCGCCGCCTGGGCGGACATCGGCCCCTCGGCGGACGCGGTCGCGCTCAGCGGCATGACCGGCCGCCTGTACGCGATGGACGCGGGCGGCGCGATCCACACCCGCCTGCCGCCCGGCGGCGACGAGGACGAGTGGCGCACGCTGTCCCGCGGCGATTCGTGCGTGGTGCCCGCCACGTTCACCGCGCACGCGGGACGCCTGGTCACGGCGGGGCCGGCCGTGCCGCTGCGGTGGCGGGCGGTCTGAGGCCGCCTCAGGCGTCCACCGTGCTGGTGAAGACCTCCTCGCGGGCGCGCTCCAGCGCCGCGAGGAGCGCGCCGCGCAGTACCGGGTCGCCCTCGACCTCGGTCACCCTGACCTGGGGGCGGCTCGGGCAGATGCGCGCCACGGCCTCCTCGACCCGGGCCGCGAGGGCCTTGCCGCCCGACCTGCCCACGTCCCCGGTCAGCACGACCAGGCCGGGGTCGAGCACCACGGTCACCGCGGCGACGCCGATCGCCAGCCGTCCGGCGATCTCCTCGATGAAGTCGCCGTTGGCGCCGCTCGGATCGGCCACGGCGGCGGCGACCTGCTCGCTGATGGACTCTCCGGTCAGGCCGTTGGCGGCGGCCAGGCCCGCGATGGCCTCCCCGCCCACCAGGCGCTGGAAGGACCCGGACTGAGGCTCGCCGACATCGACCGGCAGCGGCTCGCCGGGCACCGGCAGCCAGCCGATCTCGCCCGCGCCGCCGCTGCTGCCACGGTGCAGCCGCCCGCCGAACATCACGCCGAGGCCCTGGCCGATGCCGGCCCAGACCAGTACGAAGTCCGACAGACCGCGAGCGGCCCCGTGCTCACGCTCCGCAATCACCGCGAGGTTGACGTCGTTCTCGATGACCACGGGCCGGCGCAGGCTCGCGCTCAGCGCGGCCAGCACGCCCTCGTGCCAGGACGGCAGGTCGAAGGAGAACCGCACGTCTCCGGTGTGCGGATCGACCACGCCCCTGGTTCCTATCACACAGGCGCGCAGTTGGGCCATGGACACCCGCGCGGTCTGGCAGACCCGCTGCAGGGCGTTGTGCACGATCCTGACCGGGTCGCCGTGGCCGTTGGGATCGACCGCGATCTGGGCGATCAGTTCGCCGGTGATGTCGGCGACACCTGCGGTTACGCGGTCGGGGAGGACCACCAGGCCGGCCACGTACGCGCTGGAGGGCACCACGCCGTACAGGGCCGCGTTGGGGCCGCGGCCGCCCGCCTGTTCGCCGACCGGAGCCACCAATCCGCGCCCCTCCAGGCGCGCGAGAAGCTGTCCGGCCGTAACCTTGGAAAGTCCGGTTCGCTCACCCAGTTCGGCGCGGGTGAGCGGGCCGTCGGAGAGCAGGAGCTCCAGTGCGGCGCGGTCGTTCAACTGGCGCAGCAACCGAGGTGTTCCCGGGCGTCGGGACAAGGATCGGCCCCCCTCTCGTCACGATACGCTAACGAGCGTTTTTTTTAAGAAACTTTCTTGTTAGTTTAGCGAGAGTCACCCCGCAGGCAAGTGATCCCGCCTCGGGATGTCACAGCGCCGACCGTCCGAGGTCGCCATCGACCTGGTGCGGGGTGGTCTGCCAGGGCCCGCACCCCCGAACGCGCGACCCCCGACGCGAAGCCGGGAAGGGAGAAACCCAAGTGAGAATCTCAAAGATCACGGTTGCGACCGCGACGTCCGCCGTGCTTGCTCTGAGTGTCGCCGCCTGTAGCAGCGGCAGCGGCGGTACCCAGGCGGAGAAGACGCCGTCCGAGGCCGCCTCCTCCGCGTCCGGGCCGCAGTTCGCGGGCAAGACGCTGAAGGTTTGGCGCCTCGGGGCGCCCAACGAGGTCTTCGAGAAGTACATGAACGACCTCAACGGCAAGTTCGAGCAGCAGACCGGCGCCAAGGTCGAGCTGACCTGGGTGCCGTGGCCGGACTCCCAGAAGAAGTGGACGGCCGCGCTCGCCAGCGGCGAGGGCCCGGACGTCACCGAGTTCGGCAACGACCAGGTGTCCGCCTGGGTGGCCCAGGAGGCCCTCGCCGACATCACCGAGGTCGCCAAGAGCACCGCGGACTTCCAGCAGATCCCGCAGAACCTGTGGGGCTACGAGACGATCGACGGCAAGATCTACGCCGTGCCGTGGGGCGGCGGCACTCGCGCCGTTCTCTACCGCAAGGACTGGTTCAGCGAGCTGAAGATCGAGGAGCCCAAGACCTGGGACGAGCTGATCGCGGCCGCCAAGAAGATCCAGAAGGAGAAGGGCTCCGACGTCGACGGCCTCGCCTTCAACGGCGGTTCGGACGCCAACATGTCGCTCTCGCCGTTCGTGTGGTCGGCGGGTGGCGACTTCGCCGCCTTCGAGGGCGGCAAGTGGGTCGGCAAGCTGACCGACCCGGCCTTCAAGGAGGGCTTCCAGTTCTACACCGACCTGGTGGCCAAGGAGGGCGTGTCCGGTAAGTCCCGCCTGAACCTGAACTCGATCGAGATCGCGCAGCGCTTCGCCGCGGGCAAGGTCGGCATGTTCGTCACCGGCGGCTGGGACATCGCCTCCATCGAGGAGCAGAGCAAGGGCAAGATCAAGGCCGACCAGATGGCCTTCTTCTCCATCCCCAACAAGGAGGGCACCGGCCCGGCTCCGGCGTTCCAGGGCGGCAACGACATCGCCGTCTGGAAGGACACCGAGAACCCCGAGCTCGCCGCGGAGTACGTCAAGCTCGCCGCGGGCCAGGAGTTCGGCGGCCGGTACGCCAAGGAGAACGGCCTGCTCCCCCTCTACCCCGACGCCCTCGCCGAGTACGCCAACGACCCGGCGCAGAAGGCGTTCGCGGAGACCTTCAAGGTCGCCAAGGGCTTCCCCGCCGACCCGCAGTGGGCCGAGGCCAATGACACCAAGGCCGTGCTGCAGAACGCGGCGCGCGCGGTGATCAAGGGGGAGAAGGACGTCGACGCGGCCCTCACCGCCGCCAACAAGGAACTCGAAGAGATCCTGAACCAGCAGTAACCATGGCGCACACACGATCCATCGCCCGGGGCGGAGGAGAACCCTCCGCCCCGTCGCGGGGCCCCAGAAGAAGGCCACCGCGCAGGACCAGCGGCATGTCGCCGAAGCTGGTCCCCTACGCGCTTTTGATACCCGGCCTCGTGGTCATCGCGGCGCTGTTGCTCTACCCCCTGTTCCAGATGATCGTCATGTCCTTCCAGAAGGTGGGACTGAAGCAGATCAGGCCGAAGAACCCGGTCCCCGCGGAGTGGAACGACTTCGAGAACTACACCACGGTTCTCCAGTCGGACCTGTTCTGGACCTCCCTGCGCAACACCGTGGTCTTCGCGGTGGTGACGGGGGCGCTCACCCTGGTGGTCGGCACGCTGGTGGGGCTGCTGCTCAACCGGCTCGGCCGGGTCATGTCCACGATCGTGGTGGTGGGCATCATGGCCGCCTGGGCGGTGCCGCCCACCTCGCAGGCGATCATCTGGAAGTGGCTGTTCGACGCCGACTCCGGGATCATCAACTGGGCGCTCAACCTGCTGCCCGACTGGCTCTCATCGCTGCTCTTCGGCCGCGCCGACTGGTCCGGCCAGCCGTGGCTGAACGAGCCGCTGACCATCTACATGGTGCTGGTCGTGGCGGTGCTGTGGGCGTCGTTCCCGTTCGTGGCGGTCTCCGTGCTCGCCGGGCTGAAGAGCATCCCGTCGGAGCTGTACGAAGCGGCCAGGGTGGACGGCTCGACCGGGATCAAGACGTTCGGGAAGATCACCTTCCCGTTGCTGAAGCCGGTCTTCTCCGTTCTGATCGTCCTTCAGATCATCTGGGACTTCAAGGTCTTCACCCAGCTCTTCCTGATCGCCGGTGGCACCAACATGCCGCGTGAGGCGTTCAACCTGTCGCTGTGGAGCTACATCGAGGCGTTCAGCCCGCCTCCGGACATGGGCCTCGGCGCGGCCATCGCGGTGGTGCTCACCGTGGTGCTGTTGCTGATCACGTTCGTCTACGTCCGGCAGATCGTCAAAGCGGAGGACGTCCGATGACGCCACTCGCGCGCAAGCGCCTTGCCAAGTACGGTCTCAACGCCGGCGCGATCGCGGTGTTCCTGTTCGCGGTCTTCCCCGTGTACTGGATGGTCGCGACCGCGTTCAAGCCGAACGACGAGATCTACACGACCGAGTTCGTGCCGATCCCGCTCTCCCCCACCCTGGACCACGTCGAGCGGGTGTTCACCAAGGGTGTCGCCGGGCACTCGATCTGGGCGTACCTGTTCAACAGCGCCATCGTCGCGGTCACCACCGTGCTGGTCGGGGCGGTCTTCGCGCTGCTGGCGGCGACCGCCGTGGCGCGGTTCAGGTTCAGGTTCCGCACGTCGTTCCTGGTGCTGCTGCTGATCGTGCAGATGGTGCCCGCCGAGGCGCTGCTCATCCCGCTGTTCCTGATGGTCCGCCGGCTGGGCATGTACGACCAGTTGATCGGCCTCATCGTGGTCAACATCGGGCTGACACTGCCATTCTCGGTGTGGATGCTGCGCACCTTCGTCGCCGCGGTCCCCAAGGATCTGGAGGAGGCGGCATGGATCGACGGGGCGACCCGATTCACCACCTTCTGGAAGGTGCTGTTCCCGCTCGTCGCCCCCGGCCTGGTCGCGACCAGCATCTTCTCGTTCATCACGGCGTGGAACGAGTTCGTCTTCGCGCTGACACTGATCAACGAGTCCGGCAACTACACGATGCCGAGGGCGCTGCAGTTCTTCATCGGCCAGCGCTCCACCGACTGGGGCGGGATCATGGCCGCGTCCACGCTGATGACCATCCCGGTCCTCGTGTTCTTCCTCCTGGTGCAGCGGCGAATGGTCTCCGGCCTCGTCGCGGGCGCCGTCAAGGGCTGATCCCCTCTCCCTTCCCACCGGTCTCTGACGGCTCGCGGCCCACAAGGCGCGAGCCGCCATGCCGGCCTGCCGTACCGTCCGTCACTCCGAACCATCCGTAGGAGCCGAGCCATGCCCGAAAACTCCGCGAGCCGCCCGACCGGGCCGATCGACCGGGAGCTGTACCGCCTGGCCGCCGGCACCCTGCTCGTCGCCTTCCAGGGCACCACCGTCCCCGAGTGGGTGCTGACCGAGGCCGAGCGCGGCCTCGGCGGCGTCACCCTGTTCGGCTTCAACGTGGCCGACGCGACGCAGCTCGCGGCGCTGACCGGCCGCCTGCGTGAAGCCGGTGACCTGGTGATCTCCCTGGACGAGGAAGGCGGCGACGTCACCCGGCTCGCCTACCACACCGGAAGCCCCTACCCGGGCAACGCCGCACTGGGCGCGGTGGACGACGTGGGGCTCACCCGCGAGGTCTACCACGCGATCGCCGGTGAACTGGCCCTGTGCGGCATCAACCTGAACATGGCGCCGGACGCCGACGTGAACACCGCCGACGACAACCCCGTGATCGGCACCCGCGCCTTCGGCAACGACCCCACGCTGGTGGCCAGGCACACCGTGGCCGCCGTCGAGGGGCTGCAGGCGGCCGGAGTCGCCGCCTGCGTCAAGCACTTCCCCGGGCACGGCGCCACCCTGCAGGACTCCCACCTGGAGATCCCGCTGGTGGACGCCGGACTCGACGTGCTTCGCGCGCGTGAGCTGGTGCCGTTCCGGGCGGCGATCGAGGCGGGGGCCAGGTCCGTGATGACCGCCCACGTCCGGGTGCCCGTACTGACCGGCGACGCGCCCGCCACGCTGTCCTCCGCCGCGCTGACCGGCCTGCTCCGCGAGGAGCTGGGCTTCGGCGGCGTGATCGTCTCCGACGCGCTGGACATGCGGGCGATCACCGACGCCTACGGCCTGGCCGGTGGCGCGGCGATGTCCCTGGCCGCCGGCGCCGACCTGCTCTGCCTCGGCCCGCTGCCGACCTATGACGACGTCCGCGCGGTCATCGCGGGCATCGCCGAGGCCGCCCAGGAGGGCCGCCTGCCGGTCGAGCGGCTGGCGGAGTCGGCCGCGCGCGTGGCCGCGCTGCACGCGTGGTTCGCCGAGCCCCGGTCCGCGGCGCCCGGCGGGCAGGTCGTCGGCCTGGCCGCGGCCCGGCGCGCGCTCAGCTTCACCGGAACGCCGCAGGCGCCGGTCGATCCGCTGGTCGTGGAGCTGGAGACGCCGCCGACCATCGCGGTGGGCGAGGTGCCGTGGGGGTTCGCGCCCTGGCTGCGGGCCGCCGAGGTCGTCCGGGTCACCCCTGGCGAGGACGGGCCGGAATCCCTCCTGGAACGCGCCAAAGACCGCTCACTGGTGATCGTGACCAAGGACGCCCACCGGCACGAGTCGAGCCGGGCCCTGATGGCGGCGCTGGTGGCGGCCCGCCCGGACGCCGCCGTCGTGGAGATGGGGCTGCCCGTCTGGCGTCCCGGCAGCGCGGTCTACATCGCGACGTACGGGGCCGCGCGGCCCAACGCCCAGGCCGCTGCCGAGCTCCTCTTCCCGGGCCTCGTCAAGGCCGCGACGACATCCTGACACATGCCTTGACAAGGGCCTCGGCAGATATTTGTTAGTAAAGTTTCTTGTTTAATAGGGGAGTCGATGCTAAACAGGTGATGCGGCCGGAACATGGCCGCCGCCCCTCGCGTCACGGAGACGGAGACACGATGACCATCGAGACCGCCCGAGACGTCGCGAGCGCCGACCTGGCACGACTCGCCGACTGTGTACTGCAACCAGGGTTCATCGGCACCACCCCACCCGACTGGATCCGGCGCCGCCTGGGCTTAGGGCTCGGCGGCGTCACGCTTTTCGCCCGGAACATCACCGGTCCGGACCAGCTTGCCAGACTCACCGCGGCCCTGCGAGCGGAAAACCCCGAGATCGTCATCGCCACCGACGAGGAGGCCGGTGACGTCACCCGGCTGGAGGTGGCGGCGGGCAGCTCGCGGCCCGGCAGCCTGGCGCTCGGCGCGGTGGACGACCCCGGCCTCACCGAGGCGGTGGCGCGCGACGTCGGCGGCGCGCTCGCCCGAGCGGGCATCACGCTCAACTACGCCCCCGTGGCCGACGTCAACTACGCCGACAACCCGGTCGTCGGCACGCGGGCCTTCGGCGGCGACCCGTGGCTGGTCGCCCGGCACACCCGCGCATGGGTCACCGGCCTCCAGGAGGCGGGGGTGGCCGCCTGCGCCAAGCACTTCCCGGGGCACGGCGGTACGACCGTCGACTCCCACGACGACCTGCCCGCGGTCACCGCCTCGGCCGGTGAGCTGGCCAGGGTCGCGCTCTCGCCGTTCCGGACCGCCATCCGGGCGGGCGTGCGCTCGATCATGACCGGGCACCTGCTCGTCCCCGCGCTCGACCCGCACTGGCCCGCCACGATGAGCACGCGCATCCTCACCGACCTGCTCCGCGGCGAACTCGGCTTCGAGGGCCTGATCGTCACCGACGGCATCGAGATGCCCTCCCTGTCGCTGCGCTACGGCCTCGGCATGACCGCCGTGCGGGCGCTGGCCGCGGGCGCCGACGTCATCTGCGTGGGCGGTGAGAACACCTCCCCCGGGCTGGTGGACATGCTGCGCAACGCGATCGTGGGCGCGGTGCGCGAGGGCACGCTGCCCGAGGAGCGGCTGGCCGAGGCCGCCGCCCGGGTGCGGGCGCTGGCCGCCTGGGCCGCCGTGCCGCGTCAGGGCTGCGGAGGCGCGGAGCCGGGCATCGGGGTCGCCGCGGCGCGCAGGGCCGTGCGGGTGACCTCCAAGGAGCACGCGGGGCCGCTCCCGCTGGCCGTACCGCCGCACGTCATCGAACTGAACTCGGTCACCAGCCTGGCGGTGGACCGCAGCACCGGCTGGGGGGTCGCCGGGCCGCTCGCGGCGCTCATGCCGGGCACCACGGCGGTCCGCCTGGACCCGGGGCAGGCCGGGCTGCTGGGCTTCGAGATCGCGTTCGCGCTGGGCCGGCCGCTGGTGGTCGCCTGCCGCGACGCCGCCAGGCACGGCTGGGTGGCCGCGGCCATCGAGACCGTGCTCTCCCACCGTCCGGACGCCGTGATCGTGGAGATGGGCCGGCCGGGCCCGTCCACGCCTGGCGCGCACCACATCGCGACCTTCGGGTCATCTCGGGCATGCGGCACCGCCGCGGCCGAAGTGCTGTCCGGCAGGACCGCCGGCCAGTCCGCGTAGGGCCCCGTCCGTGTAGGGCCCTCTAGGAAGAGAAGACCTCCTCGCGGGCACGCTCCAACGCCGCCAGGACGGCCCCGCGCAGCACCGGGTTACCGGTCTGCTCGCTCGGCACCACCTGGGGACGAATGGGGCAGATCCGCGCGACCGCCTCCTCCACGCGGGAGGACAGCGCCGTGCCGCCCGCACGGCTCACATCGCCGCCCAGGACCACCAGGCCGGGATCGAGCACCACGCACACCGAGGCGACCCCCAGCGCGAGCCTGGCGGCGATCTCGTCGAGCAGCGGCTCGCCCTCCGGCCCCGCCTTCACCGCCGCCGCCACGCACTCGGCCTGCCGGGAGCCGGTGAAGCCGTACGTCTCGGCCAGCTCGGTCACCGCCTCCACGCTGACCAGCGACTGCAGGCCGCCCGCCAGCGAGGGCAGCCGGCCGGGAATGGCCCGGACGTCCTCCGCCAGCGGCACCCCCGGCACCGGCAGGTAGCCGATCTCACCGGCGCTGCCCGAGCGGCCGCGGTGCAGCCGCCCGCCCAGCATGACGGCCAAGCCGAGCCCGCGGCCCACCCAGACGAGCACGAAGTCGTCGGCCTCGCGCGCCGCGCCGCCCGCGTACTCGGCGACCGCGGCGAGGTTGACGTCGTTCTCGATGACGACCTCGCGGCGCAGGTCGCGCGCCAGCGCCTCGTGGATGCCCTCGTGCCAGCCCGGAAGGTCGAAGGAGAACCGCACGTCGCCGCTGCGCGGGTCGACCACGCCCGGCGTGCCGATCACGACCCCGCGCAGCTTGGCCAGCGACACCTTCGCCGAACGGCACGCCTTGACCACACCGCTGTGCACCACGGCCACCGGATCCTCATGGCCGTCGGGCGTCACGGTCACCTCGGCCACGATGTCGCCGTGGATGTCGGCGACGGCCGTGGTGACGCTCTCCGGGCCGACGTCGAGCCCCGCGACGTACGCCGAGGAGGCGACCACCGCGTACAGGGCGGCGTTGGGACCTCGGCCCCCGGCCAGCTCGCCGACCACCTCGACCAGGCCGCGCTCCTCCAGCCGGGCCAGCGTCTGCGACGCGGTCACCTTGGAAAGGCCGGTCATCTCGCCGATCTGGCCCCGCGTGAGGGGACCAGAGGACAGCAGCAGCTCCAGGGCGGCCCGATCGTTGATCTCCCGCAGCAACCTGGGCACCCCAGGACGTCGCTCCATACCCATGCTCTCTGATCGCCGTGTTCCCGCCGCCTTCATCGAGCACAGATTAGCTGGCGGAGTCATTTAGTAAGGCTTCCTGTTAGTTGCACGCCCAGCGTAACGGACCCTCGTCCACGCTAGAACACACCTCGCCGGAGTGTCGATCAACTGCGCGGGGCGGATGCCCCGGCGTCCGGGATGGGCCATCCGCCACGGTCAGCGGTACGGCGGGCATCGAGGTCAGAGCCATGGTCACAATGGTCTTCCGGCGGGGCCTGCGCCCGACCACTGTTCTCCAGGCGGGATAATCGACAACATGCGCCTTTCCGCTCGTGTCGACTACGCCCTACGCGCCGCCGCCGAGCTCGCCGCCGCAGGTGCCGGCCCGACCACGGTGGGCGAGCTGGCCAAAGAGCAGGACATGCCACCCAAGTACTTGGAGAACATCCTGCTGCAGATGCGCCGTGCCGGGCTCGTACGTGGCCAGCGCGGCCCAGAGGGGGGCTACGTGCTGGCCCGCCCGGCCGCCGAGATCTCCCTCGCCGATGTCATCCGTGCCGTTGACGGCCCGCTGGCCAACGTCCGGGGCGAGCGCCCCGAGCACGTGGGCTACCGGGGCGCGGCCGAGTCCCTTCAGGAGGTGTGGATCGCGCTGCGCGCCAGCGAGCGGGCGATCCTGGAAGAGGTGACGCTGGCCAACGTCTGCTCGGGCACGCTGCCCGACCGCGTGCGCAAGCTGGCCGCAGACCCCGCGGCCTGGGACTGACCAGGCCCGCGGGAGGGGCGTGAGCCGTGCCGGAGGGCGACGCCGTCTACCGCACCGCCGTACGCCTGCGCGCGGCGCTGGACGGCCGCGTGCTGACCCGCAGTGACTTCCGGGTTCCCAAGCACGCCACGGCCGATCTGACCGGCCGTACGGTCATCGAGACGGTCTCCAGGGGCAAACATCTGCTGACCCGCGTGGACGGCGGGCTGACCGTGCACACCCACCTGCGGATGGACGGCTCCTGGCGGGTGCTGCCCGCGGGCGGCCGCCTCCCGCCGGGCGACGTCGTGCGCCTGGTGCTCGGCAACGCCGAGCAGGTCGCCGTGGGGATCCGGCTGGGCATGGTGGACCTGCTGCCCACCGCGCGTGAGGACGACGTGGTCGGGCATCTGGGGCCCGATCTGCTGGGCCCCGACTGGGACGCGGCGCTCGCCGCGGCCCGGCTCGCCGCCTGGGCGGGCACGCACGACGAGGGCACGATCGGCGAGGCCCTGCTCGACCAGCGCAACCTCGCGGGGATCGGCACGATCTACCGGGCCGAGACGCTGTTCCTGGCCGGGATCTCACCCTGGCGTCCGGTCGCGCGGGTGGGCGACCTGGAACACCTGGCGGACCTCGCGCACCGGCTGCTCATGGCCGGTCGGCGGCGCGCCGCGACGGTCACGACAGGTGATCCGCGACCGGGCCGGGGCACCTGGGTCTACGGCCGCGGCGGGCGGCCGTGCCGACGCTGCGGCACGCGGGTGGGCGTGACCCACCTGGGCGGCGCGCCCGCGACGCGCTCGCCAGAGCGGCTGGTCTACTGGTGTCCCGCCTGCCAGCCGCGGTAGCCGGTGAACGCGGCC
Organism: Spongiactinospora rosea; assembly: GCF_003315795.1. Lineage (GTDB taxonomy): Bacteria > Actinomycetota > Actinomycetes > Streptosporangiales > Streptosporangiaceae > Spongiactinospora > Spongiactinospora rosea. Next base: position 7,586 of record NZ_QMEY01000029.1, on the reverse strand, counting down.
CTCAGGCCGCGACCATGTCCTTGACCTCGGGGAAGACGGTGCCGGAGATGCCGCTCCCGACACCCTCGCCGATGGACAGGCGCTCGTGCTCGGGCACGTCGGCCATGACGGGGGCGGCCTGCAGTTCGGCGAGCGCGAACTGGTCGGAGACCTCGCGCAGCACCTGGGACAGGGGAACCCCGAGCGCGCCGCAGATGGACGCGAGCAGCTCGGAGGACGCCTCCTTCTGACCGCGCTCGACCTCCGAGAGGTAGCCGAGCGAGACGCGCGCCAGCGTAGAGACCTCTCGCAAGGTGCGACCCTGCCGCACCCGAAGTCGCCGCAGCACGTCACCGAGCAGTTGTCGCAGCAGGACCATCTGTCGTTCCCTCCCCGGTGCGGGTGCCTTCACACCACTTCGCGCGATCGGTTCGTGCCGCCCATCTCTGTGACCCTCGTACATGCTCCTCGCCGTCATCACCGTTCCCGTGGGCCCGCCGGCCGGGCTCCCGCTGTAGTCGCTTTTCGCCGATGGCTTACGGACCTCACTCACAGCTCCACCGTACCCGCATCCACCGACGTGGCGGCAGACCGTAAGGAGCATGTTCGCTGGTGACGTAACACGGTAATCACCGGGAATGTTCCCTCATGTTCGCCTCGCGCTCATCTATCAGCAGATCAACCGCTTTCTCCGCTGTCTGTACCCGAATCTCGTTCAAGTGATCCATGTTCACCCGCCACGGGCCTTACGGGCCACCTGCTGCAGGCGCACCGCGCGCACGACGTAGTCGATTCCTGTGACGAGCGTCACCACCAGCGCCGCCGCCATCAAGATCCAGCGCAGCGGGTCGTAGACGCCGGGCCAGATGTACAGGCCGATCGCGACGACCTGGAGCACGGTCTTCACCTTGCCGCCATAGCTCGCCGGGATCACGCCGTGCCTGATCACCGCGAACCGCAGCAGCGTGACCCCCAGCTCCCTGGCCACGATGGCCCCGGTGACCCACCAGGGCAGCTCGCCCAGCAGGGACAGGCTGAACAGCGCCGCGCCGATCAGCGCCTTGTCGGCGATCGGGTCGGCGATCTTGCCGAAGTCGGTGACCAGGCCGTAGCGCCTGGCCAGCTCGCCGTCCAGCCGGTCGGTCAGCGAGGCGATCACGAACAGCACGAGCGCCGCCACCCGCCAGCCGGTGCCCGGCAGGAACAGGCAGGCGACGAAGAAAGGGACGAGCACCAGACGGACGACCGTCAGAACGTTGGCGACGTTCCACGGGCTCACGCGGCGGCCTTTGGCCGGCGTCGTCGCGTCCGGCGTCTCGGTCATGGACCGGCCTTGATCCGGGCGATGAGATCGACTCCCTCGGCGTCCACCACCACGGCGCGGACGATCTCGCCGGGCCGCAGGCCGATGCCCTGGACCGTCACCGACCCGTCCACCTCCGGGCCCTGGTGCGCGGCACGGCCCTCGTAGCCGCCGTCGCCGAGGTCGGCCTCGATCAGCACGTCGACCTCGGTGCCGATGCGCTCCTCGGCCCGCTGCGCGGTCAGCTCCTCGGCCAGCTCGGTGAGGGCCGCCACGCGGGCGTCCACGACCTCCTGGTCGAGCTTGCCGGGCAGCCCGGCGGCCTCGGTGCCCTCCTCGTCGGAGTAGCCGAACACGCCCGTCACGTCGAGCCTGGCCTCTTGCAGGAAGCCGGTCAGCTCGGCGAACTCCTCCTCGGTCTCGCCGGGGAAGCCGACGATGAAGTTGGAGCGCACCCCGGCCTCGGGGGCCTCGGCGCGGATACGGTCCAGCAGCTCAAGGAAGCGCTGCGGATCGCCGAAGCGCCGCATCCGGCGCAGCACGGTGCCGCTGGCGTGCTGGAAGGACAGGTCGAAGTAGGGGGCCACGCCCTCGGTGGCGGCGATCACGCTGAGCAGCCCCGGGCGCAGCTCGGCGGGCTGCAGGTAGCTCACTCGCACCCGCTCGACGCCCTCGACCGCGGCCAGCTCGGGCAGCAGCTTCTCCAGCGCGCGCAGGTCGCCGAGATCCTTGCCGTAGGACGTGGAGTTCTCGCTGACCAGCACCAGCTCCTTGACGCCGTGCTGGGCCAGCCAGGCGGCCTCGGCGAGCAGCTCGTCGGGGCGGCGGGAGACGTAGGCGCCGCGGAAGGCGGGGATGGCGCAGAAGGTGCAGCGCCGGTCGCAGCCGGAGGCCAGTTTGAGCGCGGCCACCGGGCCGTCGTCCATGCGTTTGCGCAGCACCCGGGGGCCGCTGGCCGGGGCGATGCCCGGGGGCAGCTCACCGTGGCCGGGGATGGCGTGCGCGGGCGCGGCGGCGGCGCGCTGGACCGGGGAGATGGGCAGCAGGGTGCGGCGGTCGCGCGGGCTGTGCGCGCGCAGCGGGCGGCCCGCGACGACGTCGTCGAGGCGGGCGCCGATCTCGGTGTAGTCGTCGAAGGACAGCACCGCGGACGCTTCGGGCAGGGCGTCGGCGAGCTGCTCGCCGTACCGCTCGGCCATACAGCCCGCGGCCACCACCTTGGTGCCCGCGTCGGCGGCGGCGAGGATCGTGTCGATCGAGTCCTTCTTCGCCGACTCGATGAAGCCGCAGGTGTTGACGACGATCACGTCAGGATCGTCGTCGCCGAGGCTCCAACCGGCAGCCTCAAGTCGCGCGGCGAGCTCCTCGGAGTCGACCTCGTTGCGCGCGCAGCCCAGTGTGATCAGCGATGCGGTTCGGCGGGATGACATGGTGACACTACGGTATCGGCAGTTGCCCCCTACCTGAGCCCCGCCCCGGCCAGGTTGTGCCCGATATGGCGGATAGACCGGAAGATAACGGCAAGTGTCCGCGCGGCAACCGTGGCTCAGCGGGGTTTGTAGGTACGGGTGACCGTTTCCCCGAGCGGGCCGGGAACCCCGAGGTCCCTGCCGTTGACCCGCACGGTCACCGCCCCGGCGTTGCCGATCTCCAGGCTGACCTCAGACCTGGCACGCCAGGTGGCGGTCGCGCCGCGCTTCAGCCGCCCGGAGAACAGCGTGCGGTCCTTGCCGTCACGGGCGGTGACCCGGGTGGTCTTGCTCGCCTTGACCTCCACCACGACCATGTCGCCCGGCCGGACGGGCGCGGCGGCGGCCGCGTTGCGCGGCGGCACCGCGGGCGGCGGGGCGCTGGGTTTGGGCGGCGCCGGGCGTACGTCTGCCACGTTGACGTCGCCCGCGCCGCCCATCAGCCGCACCACGCCGAACACGATCGCGATGCCGAGCGCGATGGCCAGGGCCATGCTCCAGTTGAGCGAACGCCGCTCGCGCAGCCTGATCCGCCGATCCGCCTGGAAGACCGCGGAGGCGCGCACCGGAGCCGGTGTGCCGCCCGCCGCCTCGTCGTACGCCCGCACCATGGCCTCCGGATCGAGGCCCACCGCCTTGGCGATGTTGCGCACGTGCCCGCGCCCGTAGAAGTCGCCCCCGCACGGGGAGAAGTCATCGCGTTCCAGGGCGTGGATGAGCGACTCGCGGATCCGTGTCCGCGCGCTCACCTGCCCCACCGTCAACCCCGCGGACCGCCGCGCACGCGCCAGTACCGATCCGATGCTCTCGCTACGCCCATCCATACGAACGCCTCCCCCTGACGTTGCGTAGTAAGTCATATTCAATCAGCAGCGGCTCGCGTACCGTGCATCGGGGGTCACTCTCCGCGCAGGATCGCCAGCAGCCCTGGCAGATCGTCCGGTTTGACCAGCACTTCGCGGGCCTTGGACCCCTCGCTCGGGCCGACGACCTCGCGGCTCTCCAGCAGGTCCATCAGCCGCCCCGCCTTGGCGAAGCCCACCCGCAGCTTGCGCTGGAGCATCGAGGTCGAGCCGAACTGCGTGGTCACCACCAGCTCGGCGGCCTGGATCAGCAGGTCGAGGTCGTCGCCGATGTCCTCGTCGATCTCCCGCTTGGCACTGGCCGCGACGGCCACGTCGTCGCGGTACTCGGCCTGCATCTGGCCCTTGCAGTGCCCGACGACCTCGTTGATCTCCTTCTCCGAGATGAACGCGTTCTGGAGCCGCATCGGCTTGCTCGCGCCCATCGGCAGGAACAGCGCGTCGCCCTGCCCCACCAGCTTCTCGGCGCCCGGCTGGTCCAGGATGACCCGCGAGTCCGACAGCGAGGAGGTGGCGAAGGCCAGCCGGGAGGGCACGTTGGCCTTGATCAGGCCGGTGACGACGTCGACGCTCGGGCGCTGGGTGGCGATCACCAGGTGGATGCCCGCCGCGCGGGCGAGCTGGGTGATGCGGACGATGGAGTCTTCGACGTCGCGGGGGGCGACCATCATCAGGTCGGACAGCTCGTCGATGATCACCAGCAGGTAGGGGTAGGGCTGGTAGACCCGCTCGCTGCCGGGCGGTGGGACCAGCTTGCCCGCCCGCACCGCCTTGTTGAACTCGTCGACGTGCCGGAAGCCGCTGGCGGCCAGGTCGTCGTAGCGGCGGTCCATCTCGCCGACGACCCACTCCAGCGCCTCTGCGGCCTTCTTGGGGTTGGTGATGATCGGCGTGATCAGGTGCGGGATGCCCTCGTACACGCTCAGCTCGACCCGCTTGGGGTCGACCAGCACCATGCGGACCTCGTCCGGGGTGGCGCGCATCAGGATCGAGGAGATCAGGCCGTTGACGCAGACGGACTTGCCCGCGCCGGTCGCGCCCGCGATCAGCAGGTGCGGCATCTTGGCGAGGTTGGCCACGATCGTGCGGCCCTCGACGTCCTTGCCCAGGCCGACGATCATCGGGTGGTGGTCGGCCTGCGCGACCGAGGAGCGCAGCACGTCGCCGAGCGAGACCAGGTCCTTGTCGGTGTTCGGGATCTCCACCCCGATCGCCGACTTACCCGGAATGGGGGACAAGATCCGGACATCGGCGGACTTGACGGCGTACGCGATGTTCTTCGTGAGCGCGGTGACCTTCTCCACCTTCACCGCGGGGCCCAGCTCGATCTCGTACCGGGTCACCGTCGGCCCCCGGGTGAAGCCGATCACCTGCGCGTCGATGGAGAACTGTTCGAGCACGCTGGTCAGCGCGTTGACCACGACCGTGTTGGCCTTGGTCTGCGGCTTGGGCGCGGTGCCCGATCGCAGCGAGGCGAGGTCGGGCAGGGCGTAGGGACCGGCCTGCGGCGACAGCACGAGCTGTTCGACCTTGCGCGGCGCGGGCGTCGGGACGGGCGGCTCCGGGGGCTCCGGCGGCGCGGACGGCTCGGGCCGGGCGGGCTCGGCGGCCTCCGGCTCGTCCATCAGGCCCGGCACGATCTCCGGCGAGTGGTCCTCGCGCCGCTCGCCGCCGTCCTTGACGATCGGCGTGTCGTAGGGCTTGTCGTGCTCGCCCGGCTCCTCGCCCGCGCCCTTGGCCCGGCCCTTGGACCTGCCCGCCGTCTTCGGCGCGCGCTTGCGCTCGCCGGCGGCCTTGCCCTCGCCCTCCTTGTGGAACAGCATGTGGCGGATCTCCGCGAGCCGTTCCGGCACCCGGTGCACCGGGGTTGCGGTGATCACCAGCACTCCGAACCCGGACAGGAGGAGCAGCAGCGGGATCGTGATGAACGACGGCAGGATGCTGTCCGGCGGGGCGGAGACGATGAAGCCGATCATCCCGCCCGCGGCGGAGACCTTCTCCATGGTGTCGTTGTCGCCGCCGGCCGGATAGGGCGTGTCGTTGACCACGTGGACCACGCCGAGCACGCCGATGACCAGGGCGGCCCACCCGATCACCATCCGGCCGGTGTCGGCGTTCTGGTCGGGGTGGCGCAGGAACCGCCAGGCGAGCAGGGCGAGCATGATGGGCACCGCCCAGGCCAGCGAGCCGAACACGCCCCGCAGGACGGCGTTCACCAGCTCCGAGGCGGCCCCCTGGGTCTCCCGCCAGGTCATCGCGGCCAGCGTGATGGCCCCGGCGAGCACGGCCAGGCCGAGGCCGTCGCGGCGGTGCGCGGGGTCGAGGTCGCGCGCGGTGTGGCCGAGCGCGCGGGCCGCGCTGCCCACGCCGTGCGCGAACAGCAGCCACACACCGGCGAACAGCCTGCCGATCATCCCGAAGACCCAGCTGATCGGGTCTTGGTGCAGCGCGCCCTGACCTTGGGCGGCCCTGGTCCGCCCGGTGGCGCCCCGCTTGGCGGGCGTCGTGCGGGCCCCGGATCTCTGCCCTGTTCTCGACGGGGTCGAGCGCTTCGCGGTCCCCTTCTGGTTCTGGGGTCCTCCCCGCTGGGCGCCCTTGGACGTACGGGTGGCCATGATGAACAAGTTACGCGGGAGGCACGCCGGATTCGGCTAGGCGCGCCGTACCGGCGAGCCTCCAGGGGATCGGAGAGATCGGGCACGGAGGGACGTACGGCATAATCTCGTGGCGCCCCGTTGTGTGACAAACGACCATATTTCGCTACATGATGTCGCTACTCGAAGCGGGCGAAGGAGCCGGACCGTGGACGTGGTGGTGCTGGGCGAGCCGCTGGTGGAGTTCTCCTCCGAGCGGCCGCTGAACGACGCGGAACTGTTCCGCCTGTCCTTCTCCGGCGACGCGCTCAACGCGTCCGTCGCCGCGGCGGCCCAGGGCGCGCGGGTCGCGCTGGTCACCCGGGTGGGCGACGACGAGTTCGGGGAGCGCCTGATCAGGTTCGCCGCCGGGCGCGGGGTGGACACCGGCTGGATGATCCGGGGCGGCGGACCCACCGGGGCGTACGCGGTCGGCGCGGACCCCTCCGGCGAGCGGGCCTTCAGCTACCTGCGCCAGGGCAGCGCGGCCACCCGGCTGAGCCCGGCGGACGTGGACCGCTCCCCTGTCGCCTCGGCCAAGGTGGTGCTGCTCAGCGGCATCGCCGCGGCCATCTCCGAGTCGTGCGCCCAGGCCGTGCGGCACGCCGCCCGCCTCGCCTCGGGCAGGGTCGTCTACGACCCCAACTTCCGCGCCCGGCTGACCACCCCCGCCCAGGCCGCCCAGGTGCTGCGCGACATCGCCCCGCACACCGCGCTGGTCAAGATCTCCAGCCCCGGCGACAGCACCGCCCTGCTCGGCGTCGCCGACCCGGAGAAGACCGCCCGCGCGTGCCTGGACCTCGGCGCGCCCGCCGTGGCGGTGACCATGGGCGAGGACGGGGTGCTGCTCGCCGGGCGCGAGGCCGCGCCGGTGCTCGTGCCCGCCCGCACCGCACCCACCATCGTGGACCAGACCGGCGCGGGCGACAATTTCGCCGGCGCGCTGGCCGCCTGGCTCGCGCGGGGCGAGAGCCTGCCCGCCGCCGTCGCGGCCGGTACCGCCGCCGCGGCGGTCAGTCTGGCCGGGCAGGGCGGCACCGGCAGGGTCGCCACGCCCGAGGACGTCGAGCGGCTGCTCGCCGGTTGACCCCCGCTAGCCCCGTTTTCCGCACGTGAGTGATCTTCAGCGGAGGTCTCGTGGATCGATGTCGAGGAGGTCCAGGAGATCGAGTTGGAGATCGGTGGGGTGCGGGATGATCGGGGGTGATTGGCCGGTGCCCGGGATCAGCCGGATACCGGCCAGCGCGTCGAGGATGAGCTTGCCGGTGGGCACGGCGGGCCGTCCGGCGTACAAGCCGTCCATCTTGGCCTGGCCGCGAGCCGCCAGGGCGTGGCGGAC
>NZ_QMEY01000028.1 GCF_003315795.1 Spongiactinospora rosea | reverse complement strand
ACAACGCATCAGCCAGCTCGAACAACGCATCGGCCCGCCTGGTCAGGCAGGCGTAGACATCATTCCGGAACCGGGACAACACCCTGGAGGACTCGACACCGGCGGCATCGTTCAGCAGACTCACCCTCACGGCCTTGTAGTGATCAGTAGCGACTCGACACCGCACATGATCACTCAAGGCCGTCTTGCTGTCCGCGAAACGATCAACTCACCGCTCAGCACAACAATCCCGAGGATAAAGAGCAAGCTCAGAGAACGAAGTAGCGCAGCCAGATGTAGACCCAGGCCAGGACCGCGCTGAGCGCGGTGACGACGATGCCGTACCGGGTGAACTCCCAGAAGCTGATCCGGTGCCCGGTGCGGGCGGCGATGCCGATCGCGACGACGTTCGCGCTGGCGGCCACCGCGGTGCCGTTGCCGCCGAAGTCCGCGCCGAACGCGAAGGCCCACCACAGCGCCTGCCCGACGCCCGCGTCCGGGACCTGCGCGACCAGGTCCTCCACGATCGGGGTCATCGTGGCGACGTAGGGGATGTTGTCGAAGAACGCCCCCAGCACGGTCGAGCCGAACAGCAGCGCGGTCGCCGCGAGCAGGTGGTCGCCGCCGATCGTCTGGATGACCCAGGTCCCGATGGTCTCGATCACCCCGGTGTGGACGAGCCCGGCCACCATCACGAACAGGCCCATGAAGAACACCAGCGTGGGCCACTCGACCTCGCGCAGCACGTCGGAGACCTCGGTGCGGGCGACGAGGATCATGATCCCCGCGCCCACCAGGGCGACGATCGACGGCTCGACGTGGAACACCGAGTGCAGCCCGAAGCCGACGATCACCCCGCCGAGCACCACCAGGCAGCGGACCAGCAGCCGCGGGTCGGTGATCGCCCGCCGTTCCTGCAGGGCCATCACGGCGGCCACGCGCTCGGGGTTGTACTGGAAGGACTTGCCGAACAGGAACCGGCTGAACAGCACGAACACCGCGAAGATGATCACCACGGCGGGGGCCATGTGGACCAGGAAGTCGTTGAAGGTGAGCCCGGCCCGGCTGCCGATGATGATGTTGGGCGGGTCGCCGATGAGCGTCGCCGCGCCGCCGATGTTGGAGGCCAGCACCTCGGCGATCAGGTACGGCCGCGCCGAGATGCGCAGCCGGTCGCAGACCATCACGGTGACCGGCGCGACCAGCATGATCGTGGTCACGTTGTCCAGGAACGGCGAGGCCACCGCGGTGATGGCCATCAGCATCACCATCAGCCGGTACGGCCTGCCCTTGGAGCGCTTGGCCGCCCAGATGGCGAGATAGTCGAAGAGCCCGGTCTGCTTGATCACCCCGACGATGACCATCATGCCGAACAGCAGGAAGATGACGTTCCAGTCGATGCCCTCGTGCTCGGAGAAGAACACCTTGGCGCCGGGGATGAGCCCGAGTACGGCCATCGCCCCGGCCGCGATGAGCACGACCTTGACCTTGTCGGCCTTCTCTGTGGCGATGTAGAAGAAGGCGACCAGGAAGATTCCGAGGGAGGCGATCGCGCTCAACGGCCCGGCCCTGGCGGTCCGCTGCGGCCGGCTCCTGCCCGGACGATGGCGGATGATGACGTTCGCGGTGAGATGCGATGCATGTGGGACCTCCGGATCGTGCGCACGCGGAAACGACACGGGCCCGTCGGCGGACCCGTGGAAAGGTCAGGGGGTGCGGCGGGTCAGCCGCTGCCGCTGATGGCCAGGCAGGTGAGCAGCCGCTCCAGGGTGATGGCCCCGATGAGCAGGCCCGCCGCGTCCACCACGGCGACGAGCGGGCTGTGCTGCCTGGCCATCAGCGCGGCCACTTCGAGGAGGGTGGCGTGCTGTGGGATCGTCACCGGCTTGGGCCGCTGCCTGGGCAGGCAGTCGCCCACGGTGCGGTCGCCGAGTTCCTGCCAGAACAGGTCCGCGTGCGCCTCGTCGATCGCCCGGCACAGCGCCGGGTCCTCCTGGTAGGGCGACGGGATCGCGAGCCTGAGCACCTGCGTGCCGGGCAGGACCGTCGAGGGCCGCCCGGCCGTGTCGACGACGATGAGCCCGGGGAGGCGGCCCACCGCCATCACGCGCACGGCGTCGGCGACCGGGTCGCGGGTGGTCACCGTCGGGAGGGTCACGGCGATGTCGCGCGCTTGCATTGCACCATCCGGTCGGGAGCGGGAGTGGGAAGTCCGCGGTACGGTCACGGCGCCTCCCCGGTCATCTCGGCGAACCGGCGTTCGAGCCGGGCCAGGCGATCGGCGATCGGCCGTGAGTGCAGGACCTCGGCGACCTGATCGGCCTCGTCACGTTCCATGACGATGGTCTGCGCGGGCGCGTCGGGGTCGGCGGCCGCGTAGACGAGGAGGTGGCGGCGTCCGGCTCCGTCCACGAGCACGGCGAGCCGCTGGCCGCCGCGCGTGCCGAACTGGTGGATCAGGCCGGTTCCCGGCACGGTCGTGCGGGTCACGTCCATGTCGCGCTCGCCTCCGTTCCGATCGGGGAGCCGGCCGCGACCGCCGCGCCCTCACGGGCGCCGTGGCCGCCCGCGACCGTGATCTCGTACCGGGGTCCGGCGCCTGCCCACGGTACGGCGGGCGGCGGGCCACGGCCCGGCGTTGATCACGGCCATCACGCCTCCCAACTGCGTAAAGTGTCCGTGACGCCAGTCTGGCGGCGTTGGGGGGCGACCGCCATTGGGGCCGACACCCATACCGGGGTGGGTGAAATATGTAGATATAGACGTATTGATGGGGGGCGGCCCGGATGGACAACCGTACGCCGCGGCGATGAGGCTGAGGGAATGAGCGACCACGCGAGCCCCGGCCGCCGCGACGGCGTCCGGCCGCCACCCCGAGGGGGTGCCACCGACGTGCGCGACGACGACCACCGCCCGGACCCCGCGTGGCGCGAGCCCGGCCCCACCCCCCAGGACGACCCCGGCCACCGGCCCGGAGACCGGCCTGGTGCCGATGCCGGGGAGCGGGCCGACGGGAGTGCCCGCGGGCGAACCGGCGCGGATCCCGGCGACCGGCCCGGGGATCGAACCGATGCGGACGCCGGCCACCGAACCGAAGATCGGCCCAGCGCGGATACCGAACGTCGGGCCGGGAATCGGACCGGCGCCGATGCCGGGGATCCCGGCGACCGGCCCGGCCACCGAACTGGGGATCGGGCAGGGGATCGGGCAGGGGTGGGGGCGCGGGAGGTGCGGCCGGCGCGGGCGTTGTTCCGGCGGGTGTTCGTGATCAACGGGTTGGTGTTCGCGGCCGGGACGCTCGTGCTCGCCGTCTCGCCCGCCACCGTGTCCTCGCCGGTGCTGCTGACCGAGGTACCGGTGCTGATCGTCGGCCTGGCGCTGATCCTCGGCGCGAACGCGCTGCTGCTGCGCCGCAGCCTCGCGCCGCTCGACACGCTCACCACCCTGATGGAACGCGTCGATCCACTCCGCGTCGGCGACCGGCTCACCGACAGCGGCAACGGCGACCTCACCCACCTGATCGAGACCTTCAACGGGATGCTCGACCGCCTGGAGGCCGAGCGCAGCGCCAGCAGCGCGCACGCCCTGGCCGCCCAGGAGGGCGAACGCCGGCGCATCGCCAGGGAGTTGCACGACGAGATCGGCCAGAGCCTCACCGTGGTGCTGCTGAGCCTGAAGCACACCCTGGGCCACGCGCCGGAGGAGTTGCGGCAGGAACTGCTCGCCGTACAGGAGACCGTGCGCGGCAGCCTGGACGAGGTGCGCCAGGTGGCCCGCCGGCTGCGCCCCGGCGTCCTTGAGGATCTGGGCCTGCACAGCGCGCTCAGCGCGCTGGCCGGTGACTTCGCCGAGGCCAGCGGCGTCCAGGTGACCCGCGACATCGATCCGGAACCGCCCGGGATGAGCGGCGAGGTGGAACTCGTCCTCTACCGGATCGCCCAGGAGGGGCTGACCAACGTGGCGCGGCACGCGGACGCCACCCGCGTGTGGCTGTCGCTGCGCTCGGCGCGGGACGGCGGGCTGACCCTCCGGGTCACCGACGACGGCCGGGGCGGCGCGCGACAGGACGGCGCGGGAGTGCGCGGCATGCGCGAACGCGCCCTGCTCATCGGGGCCCGCCTGACCCTCGACTCCCCGCCCGGCGGGGGCACCGACGTGCGTCTGGTGGTGCCCGCGCGGGCCGTCACCGATCCCGCGGAGCGGAGCTGACCTGGTGGACACCTCATCCAAGACGCGCATCCTCCTGGCCGATGACCACGCGCTGGTCCGCCGCGGCCTGCGCCTGATCCTGGACGCCGAACCCGACCTCGCCGTGGTCGCCGAGGCCGCCAACGGCGCCGAGGCCGTGGACGCGGCCACCGGCGGCGACGTGGACCTCGCCATCCTGGACATCGCGATGCCGCGCATGACCGGCATCCAGGCGGCCCGGGAGATCTCCCGGCGGGCCCCGCAGGTGCGCATCCTGATCTTGTCCATGTACGACAACGAGCAGTACTTCTTCGCCTCCCTCAAGGCCGGGGCCTCCGGGTACGTGCTCAAGTCGGTCGCCGACCGCGACCTGCTCGAAGCCTGCCGGGCGGCGATGCGCGGCGAGCCGTTCCTCTACCCGGGGGCGATCACCGCCCTGGTGCGCGACTACCTGCGCAGGGCCAGGCAGGGCGAACGGCTGCCGGAGAGCGTGCTGACCCCGCGCGAGGAGGAGATCGTCAAGCTGATCGCCGAGGGCAACTCGGCCAGGGAGATCGCTGAGACGCTGGTCATCAGCGTCAAGACGGTGGACCGGCACCGGGCCAACATCCTGCAGAAGCTCGGCATGCGCGACCGCCTGGACCTCACCCGCTACGCCATCCGGGCGGGCTTGATCGAACCCTGATGGATACTGGTGGCCTTGACCCGGTAACGACCAGTACGGGAGGCCGTCCGGCATGAACCAGGCGCACGAGATGTTCGCGGCGGACCACGCCTCCAAAGCCCTCGGCATCGAGTTGCGCGGTGCGGCGGACGGGCGCGCGGAGGCCGGGATGCGGGTGACCGCGGCGATGGTCAACGGCCACGGCATCGCGCACGGCGGTTATGTCTTTCTGCTGGCGGACACGGCGTTCGCGCTGGCCTGCAACAGCCACGGGCAGGCCGCGGTGGCGGCGGGCGCGGACATCACGTTCGTCCGCCCGGCCCACGAGGGCGATCTGCTGGTCGCCGTCGCCGAGGAGCGCGTCAGGTACGGCAAGAGCGGCGTCTACGACGTCACGGTCCGCCGCGGTGATGAGATCGTCGCGGAGTTCCGTGGCCGCAGCCGGTTGCTACCCGGCCGCGCGTGACCTCCCCACCGTGATCGAATAGAAGTCAAGCGGCCTTTCGTGTTATGATCATTTTGTCATGAATGCTCATGACACCGAGACCGAGCCCTTCGCGGGTCTCCACGCCCATCTCGCGGCTTATGTGACGGCCTTCAACGCGGGCGACGCCCAGGCCGTCGACCAGGTTTATGAAGAGGCGAGCGTCGTCGTCCCCTCGCCCGGCGTCCCGATGACCGGCCCGGCGCGGGCCGCCGCCACCGCGCATCTGCTGAGCTGGGGCCTGCCCATCGAGGCCGCTCTCCGCCACGTCTACGTCTGCGGCGACATCGCCCTGCTGATCGTGGACTGGGCCATCCGCGGCACCGCCCCCGACGGCACGGCCGTGGACCTGAGCGGCACCTCCACCGACGTGGTCCGCCAGGGCCCCGACGGCCGCTGGTGCTACGTCATCGACAACCCCTTCGGCACCGCCATGCCGGAGTCCGGGGCCGGTTGAGTTGCATCATGTCGGCCAAGGGCATTGCGAGCCGGTAGCCCTTCGGTCACGCTGTGTGGTGACTGAAACGATCGCACGAGCGAAGTGTGGCTGTTTGTCGCCTTTAGTGACCTATGGGGCTTAAGGTGCCGTTTATGCGTATCCGATCCCCGGGGTCATCGGGCCCGGTGATCGCGGTGTTGACCGCGATGCTGCTGGAGTTGCTGCGCGCCCTGGGGCCGCTCGCGGACTCGGCGGCGGCCGGGGCGGGGGTCGTGGCGGCCGTACTGGTCGCCCCCGTGCTGGCCTGGCCGCTCGGCCGGGCGCTCGGCGACTCGGCGGTCATCGTCTCGGTGGCCGGGCTGGTCGCGGCCCGCCTCGGGCTCCAGGCGGTCGAGGCCCCGCCGTACGCGCTCGGGCTGGCCGCGGTCGTCCTCGGGATGATCGCGCTGGTGCTGACCGTCGGCGGGGCCGAGGGCGGGGCCGCCGCCGCGGGCCTGCCCACCGGGATCGCGCTGGACGTTGCGGTGCGCTCGCTGTTCTTCAGCTGGGACGTGATCTGGCAGCCCGGCCCGCTGCCCTGGGTCGTCACCGGCGCGCTGTGCGCGGCGGCGCTCGCGCTCGCCTGGAAGGTCCCGCGCGGCGCGATCCCCGCCGGGCCGCGCGCCTGGGTGGTCGGGCCGTTCCTCGGGCTGGCCACGCTCATGCTGGGCAGCCCGGCCTTCGCCGCCTCCCAGGCGGGGGTGCCGCTGCCCGTCGCGTCCGGCGTGCTGATCATGGGCGCGCTCTTCGCCGTCGTGGTGGCCGGGGAGGCCGGTCACGCGGCGGCGCTGTGGCGGCGCAGGGTCCTCTGGGCCGCCGGGCCCGCGCTGGCCTGCGCGCTCACCGCCGCGCTGCTCGCCACCGGCCCGGTCGTCCTGGCCGCGCTGGCGGCGGCCCAGCTCTGCGCGGCGTTGCTGCTGGCCCGCGCCCTCGCCGGAGACGGACGCGAGGGGGTCGGCCTGGCCGGGCTCGCGGCGGGCCTGGGCTTCGCCGTGGTCGTACTGCCCTACCAGGCCCACCAGGAGACGCCGCTGGGCGTGCCCGGCCTGGTCTGGCCGCTGGCCGGTACGGCGATGCTGGCCCTCGCCGCCCACCTCGGCCGCCCCCGGGCCCAGGGCGCGGTGGCGCACGAGTTCCACCTGGCGGGCGGCTGCGCGGTCGCCCTGCTCGCCCCGGTGATCGCGCTGGTCACCACCCCCGCCCCGGCGGCCAAGACCCCGGCCCGCGCGCAGTTCAAGCTGCTGTCCTGGAACGTCCAGCACGGGGTCACCGGCGTGCCCGCCGTCGATCCCGAGGCCATCGCGAAGCTGATAGAGGAGCGCGACCCCGACGTGGTGATGCTCCAGGGGGTGGCCAGGGGCCTGCCCGCCGCCGCGGGCGTCGATCTCGCCGAGTGGCTGACCAGGCGGCTGCGTCCCGCCTCGCGGGTCTGGGCGCCCGGCGCGGGCAGGCAGTCGGGCAACCTGATCCTCACGCGGGTGCCGCTCACCGGGCGGGGCACGGGTGGCGGCCCGCCGTACGCGACCGGGACGATGACCCTTCCCGGCGACCCCACCAGGCCGCGCCGGGATGGGCGGCCCATCCATCTGATCACCACGCAGTTGCGCCACCCCACGGGCGACGCCCCCGCCCTCCGCCCCCGGATCGGCGCACTGCTCACCGCCTGGAACGACATGCGCCCCGCGGTGGTCGCCGGTGACCTCGGCCGGGCGCTCCCCCGCCGGGCCGAGAACGCGATGTTCGACCGCGCCGGGTTCAGCCCCGCCGCCGAACCGGCCGGGGCGCTCGCCGCCTGGCGCGGCGACCGCGGCCGGAGGGACTGGATCTGGGCCACAAAAGACCTGATATTTCGTGATTTCAGGGTGCTCAACGACGTGACCGTCCTCGGCCCCCCTCCGCTGGAGGCCACCATCGCGCTCGCCGCTCCCTGAACCTCGGCCCATCTTGATAGGCTGGCGCGCGTCGCTGACGATCCCGGCGGGAGAGCGTCCTGGCAGCCGGCCAGGACCCCTGAAGGAGCAAGCCCTCCCCGCGAACCTCTCAAGGCAAAGGACCGCCCGGGGCAGGCGACCTCTGGAAAGCAGGCCGGCGGACCGATGGCCTCGCCGAAGGTGAAAGTCCGGTTAAGAACCGGGCGAAGCTCTCAGGCACCCGTGACAGAGGGGGAGGATGCCCACATCCGACCTGTCTGGGGGTCTGCGTACATGTCCCGACCCACTCCGCTACGCGAAGTCCACGAAAGCCTGGGCGCGACGCTGACCGACTTCGCCGGCTGGCTCATGCCGCTGCGCTACGGCAGCGAGGCCGCCGAGCACAACGCCGTCCGCGGCGCCGCCGGGCTGTTCGACCTGTCGCACATGGGCGAGATCCATGTGACCGGGCCGCAGGCCGCCGACGCGCTCGACCACGCCCTCGTCGGCCACCTCAGCACCCTCGACGCCGGCCGGGCGCGGTACACCATGATCTGCGCGGAGAACGGCGGGGTCCTCGACGACCTGATCGTCTACCGCCTGGCCGCCGAGACCTTCATGGTCGTGGCCAACGCCTCCAACGCCCCCAGGGTCGCCGCGGAGCTGACCGCGCGGGCGCGGCCGTACGACGCGGTGGTCGACGACCGCTCCGACTCCATCGCGCTGATCGCGATCCAGGGGCCGCGCGCCCAGGAGATCCTGGCCTCGCTCACCGACGCCGACCTTCCCGGCCTGAAGTACTACGCGGGGCTGCCGGGCACGGTCGCCGGGTTCGAGGCGCTGATCGCGCGCACCGGCTACACCGGCGAGGACGGCTTCGAGCTGTTCGTGGCGGGCCAGGACGCGACGCCGCTGTGGCACGCGCTGACCAAGGCGGGCGAGCCGTACGCGCTGCGCCCCGCCGGGCTGTCGGCCCGCGACACGCTGCGCCTGGAGGCCGGGATGCCGCTGTACGGCAACGAGCTGTCCGACGCGCTCACGCCCTTCGACGCCGGGCTCGGCCGCGTGGTGAAGTTCGACAAGCCGGGCGACTTCGTCGGCAGGGCCGCGCTGGAGCGCGTCCGCGACACCCCGCCGAGCCGCCGCCTCACCGGCCTGGTCATGGTCGGCCGCCGGGTGCCCAGGCACGGCCACCCCGTGGTGCTGCGCGAGGACGGTACGGTCGTCGGCGAGGTGACCAGCGGCGCGCCCTCGCAGTCGCTGGGCCGGCCGATCGCGATGGCCTACGTCGACACCGGCGCGCAGGGCCCCCTCGCCGTGGACATCCGCGGCTCCCACGAACCCGTCGATGTTGTTGATCTGCCTTTCTACAGGAGGAAGAAGTGAGCGAGATTCCCGAAGAGCTCCAGTACACCAAGGAGCACGAGTGGGTGTCCGGCCTTGACGACGGTGACCTCGCCACCGTGGGCGTGACGGCCTTCGCCGCCCAGCAGCTCGGCGACGTGGTCTACGTGCAGCTGCCCGAGGTCGGGGCCACCGTGACCGAGGGCGAGGCGATCGGCGAGGTGGAGTCCACCAAGTCGGTGAACGACGTCTACAGCCCCGTCGGCGGTGAGATCGTCGCGGTCAACGACGCGGTCTCCGACGACCCCTCGCTGGTCAACAGCGACCCCTACGGCGACGGCTGGCTGTTCCGGGTCCGTGCCGACGGCGCGACCTCCGAACTGCTGACCGCCGCCGAGTACACCGCCCTCACCTCCGGCGACTCCTGAGCAAGGCGGTATCGGTAGACGGAAGGCCCCTCGATGGCGATCAGCGTCTTCGACCTGTTCAAGATCGGTATCGGTCCGTCCAGTTCGCACACGGGCGGGCCGATGGCCGCCGCGCACAAGTTCGCCCGCGGCTTGTACGAGGACGGCCTGCTGGAGCGGGTGGCGAGCGTCCGCGCCATCCTGTACGGCTCGCTCGGCCTGACCGGGAAGGGGCACGGCAGCGACAAGGCCGTCCTGCTCGGCCTGGCCGGTGAGAAGCCCGAGCTGGTCGACGTCGACTCCATCGACGACCGGCTGGCCGCGATGCGCGGCTCGGGCACCGTCCCGCTGTACGGCAAGCGGGAGATCCCCTTCGTCGTCGGCGACCACCTGGTCTTCGAGCGCAAGATCTCCCTCCCGCAGCACCCCAACGGCATGCGGTTCACCGCCTTCGGCGAGGACGGCGAGCCGCTGCGGGAGAAGGTCTACTACTCGGTGGGCGGCGGGTTCGTGGTGGACGAGAACGCCACGGGCGCCGACCGGATCAAGCCCGACGACACCGAGCTGCCCTACCCCTTCTCGACCGGCGCCGAACTGCTCGCGCACTGCACCGAGACCGGCCTGTCGATCTCCGGCCTGATGCTGGAGAACGAGCGGGCCTTCGGCCGCGGCCCGCTGGAGATCCGCGAACGGCTGCTCGACCTCTGGCACGTCATGTCCGCCTGCGTGCGGCGCGGCTGTGCCACCGAGGGCGTGCTGCCCGGCGGGCTGAAGGTCAAGCGGCGCGCGCACCGGCTGCACGTACGGCTGTCGTCGGAGACCGGCGAGAAGGACCCCATGCAGATCATGGACTGGGTGACGCTGTTCGCCCTGGCCGTGAACGAGGAGAACGCCGCGGGCGGGCGCGTGGTCACCGCCCCCACCAACGGCGCGGCCGGGATCATTCCCGCGGTGCTCACCTACTACGACAGGTTCGTGCCGCACGCCGACGACGACGGCGTGGTCCGCTTCCTGCTCACCGCGGGGGCGATCGGCGTGCTGTTCAAGGAGAACGCCTCGATCTCCGGCGCGGAGGTCGGCTGTCAGGGCGAGGTCGGTTCGGCCTGCTCGATGGCCGCCGCCGGGCTGACCGAGGTCCTGGGCGGCACCCCCGAGCAGGTGGAGAACGCGGCCGAGATCGGCATCGAGCACAACCTCGGGCTCACCTGTGACCCGATCGGCGGCCTGGTGCAGATCCCGTGCATCGAGCGCAACGCGGTGGCCTCCATCAAGGCCATCACCGCCGCGCGCATCGCGCTGCGCGGCGACGGCCGGCACTTCGTCCACCTGGACCGGGCGATCAAGACGATGAAGGACACCGGGCGCGACATGCTCGACAAGTACAAGGAGACCAGCCGTGGCGGGCTGGCCGTCAATGTGATCGAGTGCTGAGATTTCCGGCGAGTGCCCATTACGCCGAATGAATCCATCTTCTGCTGGTCTGCGCTGGTCAGAACCGTCGTGGTCGAGTCGGCCGGACATCGGACATGACATCCGGTCACGTCCGATGTCGATGAATCATCGTCCGATCTGACGCGAATCGGCCGGGCGAAATACGTTCATTGTCTAGGATGGTGCGCCTGACCTGACCGGGGCCGGTACGGCCGGCGACCCCGCGCGGGGTCCTTTCCGATCCCGCGCGGCAGACCAGCAGGAGGCGGCTGGAGTGGCGTTTCTCCGCGCCCACTGGGTGTTCCTCCTCGTCCTGCTCGCCGGGACGGGGCTGCGCGCGGTGGCGATGCTCGGGTACCAACCCGCGCTGTGGTTTTGGGCCGACTCTTTCGCGTACCTCAACGCGGCGCTGGACCCACGGCCACTGGAGTCGCGCCCGGCGGGCTACTCGCTGTTCCTGTGGGCGCTCTCGCCGTTCTCCAGCGTGACCCTGGTCACCGCCGTGCAGCATGTGCTCGGCCTGGCCATGGCCGTGTGCGTGTACGCGCTGGTCAGGCGGCGGGCCGGGCTGCCCGGGTGGGCCGGGGCGCTGGTCGCTTCGCCGGTGCTCCTGGACGTCCACCAGGTGCAGCTCGAACACCTGGTCATGGCCGACCTGCTGTTCACCTTCCTGACCCTCGCCGCGGTCACCCTGGTGATGTGGCGGCCACGGCCCCCGCTGTGGATGGCCCTCACCGCCGGGCTGCTGCTGGCCGCGGCCACCGTCACCAGGACGGTCGGGCTCGCGCTGGTCGCGGTCGTGGTGGTGGCCATGCTGCTCACCCGGGCGGGATGGAAGGCGGTGCTGGCCACCGCGCTGACCGCCGCGCTGGGCCTGGGCGGGTACGCCCTGTGGTTCCGCGCCGAACACGGCCAGCTCGCCCTCACCCGAAGCAACGTCTTCCTGTGGGCGCGGGTGATGACGTTCGCCGACTGCGCGAAGGTCCGCCCGCCGCAGCCGGAGGCCGCGCTGTGCCCGCGCGAGCCGCTGGGGCAACGGCTCACGCCGCCGCAGTACATCTGGAGCGGCGACTCCCCCTACAACAGCAAGGCGCTGAACGGGCTGGACCGCAACGCGCTGGCCGCGTCGTTCGCCACCCGGACGATCATGGCTCAGCCGGCCGACTTCCTGCGCACCGGGGCGCTGGACGTGGCGTCGATCTTCGCCTGGGAGCGCCGGGTCTATCCGGTCAAGGGGCCGCAGAGCGCGTACGTCTTCCCGCGTTCGATCCCGCCGTTCGACCCCGGCAAGACCGCCTCGCGGGGCCGGAGCGCGACCGAGATCACCACCGCCTACCAGGGGCGGCCGGGCGACGCGGCGGTGATCGAGCCGTACGCGGGGTGGCTGCGGGCCTACCAGGAGCACGGGTACCTGCGCGGGCCGCTGCTGGGCGCGGTCCTGCTGGCCGGGCTGGCCGGGCTGCTGGTGCGGATCAGGCGGCTGGGCGGGGTGGTGCTGACGCCGTTCGCGGTGGCGGTGACGCTGCTGGCCTTGCCGCCGTTCATCGCGGCCTTCGACCACCGGTACGTGGTGCCCGCGGTGCCGTTCGCGTGCCTGGCGGCCGGGCTGGCCTTCGCCAGGCGCGGCGGACAGGGGCGCGGTGAGCCGGAGGCGCACGAGGAGGCCACGCCGCCGGAGGATGAGATCGAGGAGGTCACGGCCGCGTCCCGGCAGCTCGGCCGGACCCTGCCGACCCGCACCCCGTTGCCGTCGGAGGAGATCACCGCCCCGCTGCCCAAGATCGAGGCGGCGCCCGTGCCGGCACCGCTGCCGAGCCGCCGTCCGGAGGCCAGGCGCGCGGGTACGCCGCTATCGGCGGCGGACATGCAGGCGCACCAGCGCGGGAAGCCCGTCGTCCCGAACCGCCCGCCGCACACGGCGCACCACCCCGCCGTCCAGGGCGGCGACCAGACGGCGGACATCCGTGTCTGGCGCGCAGGCCAGGCCGATTCGCAGCCGCTCGTCTCCGACGACCCTGACCCGGATACGGCGGAGTCCTTCGACTTCTTTAAGCCCCACACCGATCATCGCGACCGCGGACCCGGCCCGTCGTCCCAGCCGCCCACGGCCTAGCGCGCGTACCAGCCAGCGCAGGGTGAGCATGGCCAGGGCCATCAGCGCGAAGGCCAGCAGCCAGCGCAGCCGTCCGTCCGCCGCGACCGTCTCGGCGAAGGGCACGGCGGGCAGCCGGTCGGCGCGCGGGTGGCCGGGCAGCAGGCCGCGTCCGCGCAGGATCGCGTACCCGCCGCAGGCGAGCATGGGCAGGCCGGCCAGCGCCAGGCCGATCCGGTTGCCGAGGTAGGCGCGCATCCGGTCAGCCACCGGTTCCGCGCATCCGTACGACGACCTCGCCCGCGCCGGACGCGCCCAGCGCGGCCAGCCGGTCGCCGACGGCCTCGCCGACCTGCCGCAGCAGCGTCGCGGGCCGCTCCGCGCCGGTGACCACGGCGATCTCGATCCGCCCGCGGCCGACCCGTACCCGCGCCCGGTCCACCCCGGTCACGCCCTCGGCGACGGTCCGCAGGGTGCGGCGCAGCCCGGCGCGGGTGAACCCGACCACGATCAGCGGGTCGCGGGTCTCCGCGGGCACCAGGCGGGTGCGGCCGGGCAGCAGCGCGGCGGCCAGCAGCGCGCCGCCGAGCACGACCATGGCCGCCGATCCGGCCAGCACGTACAGATCAGACCATGTCCGGGCGTTCAGCGCGGCCACGATCCGGTCGAACGGCACGACGCCCGGCGGCGCGCCCAGCACCGCCCCGACCGCCTCGGCGGCGGCGAGCAGCGACACCGCCGCGAGCCCGGCGGCCACGGCGATGCCCGCGGGGGCCCGGGTCGGCCGCAACGCCCGCGCCGCGGCCCGCGCGGCCTCGGGGCGCTCCTGGTCGCCTTCGGGGGGCGCACGGTCGATGATCTGCTCCGGCGAAGTCGTCACGGCGAACACAGCTACACCGCGCCGCCCCTGTCACGGCGGGGACGAACCACCCGCTTGCGCGATCGGGGAACACGACCGGACCAGAATTTACACACGCCCCTCCACCAGCGAGCCGCCCGGCGATCGTGGGCGGCGAAGACCCGGCCCCGGCCACACCCGGCACGGCCCTCGACGGCGGACGGCGAAGCCGCCGCCCGCGCCCAGCGGCGAACGGCAGAGGGCGCGGCGGCGCCGACCACGAGGACCGCGCACGACTCACCCGCCCACTCACGATCGACACACAGAGTCGGCGACGCCAGCGACCACCAGGACCGCGGCCGACTCACTATCGCCCAGAGAGTCACCGGCGGCAGCGGCCACCATGAGGACCGCGCACGACTCACCCGCCCACTCACGATCGACACACAGAGTCGGCGACGGCAGCGACCACCAGGACCGCGGCCGACTCGCTATCGGCCCAGAGGGTCAGCGGTGGCAGCGGCCACCAAGACCACCCCAAACCGATCAGGGCCAGGGCCGGCTCACGCGCCCACTACCATCGCCCCAAGAGTCAGCGGCGATCATGAGACCGTGCGTGGCTCACGCGCCCGCTCACGATCGGCCCGGAGAGTCAGTGGCGGCGGCGGCGCCAGAGCATGATGGCGGCACCGACCACGAGGGCCGCGCCGACGCCGATCAGGACCGGGGCCAGTTCACGTGCCCGCTCGCGATCGACCCACAGGTCGTCCGGTCCCTCGCCCTCGTCGGGGCCCAACGCCGGGCGGGGCGGGCCGGCCAGGCCCACCATGTCGCCGACCGTCGAGCCGACCGTGGAGAGGAGGTGTTCGGCGTTCGCGCGCACCTTGGCCACGCCGCGTTCGGCCACCCGGCGCGGGCTCACCCGGTCGGCGATGGCGTCCACCGTGCGGGCGAGATCGGCGCGCGTGCGCTCGATCGTCCGCTCCAGCTCATCCGGGTCGATGTCCGCCATGGCTCTCCTCTCGTCGCCGTCGACGGCGATCAGTCTTTCAGGTGGCACCCCCACCCGGCACGCTGGGCGTGCCGGTAAGTTGGCCTGGACTTCATTCCATCCAACTTCCCGCGTCCGGCACGTCTGTGACGCGCCCCGCCAAGGAGGACCCGTGGCCGACGACAACCGGCTCGCACCGGGCGACGCCGCACCCGAGTTCACGTTGCCCGCCGCCGACGGCTCCAGTGTGTCCCTCGCGTCCCTGCGCGGAAAAAAGGTGATCCTCTACTTCTACCCCGCCGCGATGACCCCTGGGTGCACGAAGCAGGCATGCGACTTCCGGGACAACCTCGGTTCGCTGGCCGACGCGGGTTACGTGGTGCTCGGCGTCTCCAAGGACAAGCCCGCCAAGCTCACGCAGTTCGCCGAGCGCGACGCGCTGACCTTCCCGCTGCTGTCGGACCCGGAGCTGGCGGTCCACAAAGCCTATGGCGCGTACGGCGAGAAGAAGCTGTACGGCAAGACCATGGTCGGTGTGATCCGGTCCACATTCGTCATCGACGCCGACGGCAAGGTGGCCACCGCCCTCTACAACGTGAAGGCGACGGGACATGTGGCGAGTCTTTCCAAGAAGCTCGGTGTTTCCTGAACCCACCCTATTCGGCGCGTTTTCGTAGCCCCGAATTGGCGGCCCGCCGGCGGCGCTCGTCCGTCGTCGGCCCGGCCGCTCCGCACGGCGCGTCACCGTGGGTATAGGGCAGCCTGACCTGCGTCTATACCCTCTGACTGCGGGCGGTGTGCCACGCGTGGGCGCGGCATGTAAGATCGAGGAGGGATCGCCGGTCAACGACTGGGATTTCCCGGGAAACCACAACTGAGAAAGGGGCCGTAGCCCAACGGCAGGAGGCGGCGATTTTAGGTGTCGTACAGTCCGGGTTCGAATCCCGGCGGCCCCACGACGAAGTGAGAAAACGCGCCTTTCCGGCCCTTCCCGGCGACGTCGGCCGTCCCCGTGACGCCTTTCCGCCACATCCGGCCGGACAGGCTCCAGGTCGCACGCCGAGCGCACTCAGGTAAGCGGTTGACGGGCCGGGCCCGTGGGCGGGTCGCAGATCATGACCGCCGTGGGTCGCGCGGCGCGTCCTCACCGCCGCGCGACCCGGCATCGGCGCGCTCCGCCATTCAGAACTCCCTTTACCGCCCCGAGGGGCGCTCCCGATGACTACTGTGCCCGACCGGCCATAAGGGCCGTGTAAGGGGCGGTGACATGCGACCTGAGTCGTATCCCAAAGGTCCGCCGCAAGGGGGAACGCGCGGTCTCGGACGCTACGTATCGTGGGGATGTGTTCGGCGGACTGCGTGCCTGGGGCGAGCGCCACCCCATGGTGTACGACTTCATCTGGGTCGCGCCCCTGGCGTTCTTCTGCTACATGTCCGCGCCGGTCCGCATCTTCACGCCGGGCGCCGAGCAGACGTTCGTGGCGGACGGCTACCTGCCCATGACCATCGCGTTGCTGCTCCCGCTGTTCTGGCGGCGCAGGTGGCCGCGGATCGTGTTCGCGGTGGTGGCCACGCTCAGCTTCGGGCAGTGGGCGGTGGGCCTGGCGGCGATGCCCGCCAACGCCTCGGTGCTGATCGCGATGTACACCGTGGCCGTGCGCCACACGCCGCGCTGGGCCGTGGCCACGGGCGTGGTCGCCGAGGTGGGCGTGTGGCTGGCGATGGGCGGGTGGGACGACCGGGGCGTGACGGCGTTCGCCAGCGGGTCGGTGTTCGTGGTGGCGATCTGGCTGGCCGGGATCTACGCCAACACCCGCAGGCGTTACCTGGAGGGGCTGGAGGAACGCGCGGAGCGGGCCGAGCGGGAGCGCGACCAGCAGGCCATCATCGCGGCGGCGGCCGAGCGGGCCAGGATCGCGCGGGAGCTGCACGACGTGGTGGCGCACAACGTGAGCGTGATCGTCGTGCAGGCGGACGGCGCGGCGTACACCCTCGACGGCGATCCCGAGCAGGCGCGGCGGGCCATGCAGACGATCTCGGCCACCGCGCGGCAGGCGCTGGCCGAGATGCGCCGGCTGGTCGGCGTGCTGCGCCAGGACGGCGGGCCGCCGGAGGAGTACGCGCCGCAGCCGGGCCTGGGCCAGATCGACGAGCTGATCACCCAGGTGCGGGCGTCGGGACTGCCGGTGAAGCTGCACATGTCGGGCGAGCCGGGCGCGGTGCCCGCGGGTGAACAGCTCGCGATCTACCGCATCGTGCAGGAGGCGCTGACCAACACGCTCAAGCACGGCGGCCCGGGCGCGGGCGCGACCGTGGAGATCCGGTACGGCCCCGCGGAGATCACCCTCGTCGTGTCCGACGACGGCAGGGGCGCGGGCGCGCCGCACGCGGGCGGCGGCAACGCGGGAGGTCACGGCCTGGTGGGCATGCGCGAGCGCGTGACGATGTACGGCGGGCGGGTCACCGCGGGCCCCCGCCCCGGCGGCGGCTTCCACGTCCACGTCACCCTGCCGGTGGCCGACACCGCGACGGCGGGCGCGGCATGATCCGGGTGATGCTGGTGGACGACCAGGAGTTGCTGCGGGCCGGGTTCCGGATGGTGCTCGGCGCGCAGCCGGACATCGAGGTGGTGGCCGAGGCCGGTGACGGCGCCGCCGCCGTGGAGGCCGCCCGGCACACGCCGGTCGACGTGGTGCTGATGGACGTCCGGATGCCGGTGATGGACGGGGTGGAGGCCACCCGGGCGATCTGCGCGGCCGACGGGCCGCGGGTGCTGATCCTGACGACCTTCGACCTCGACGAGTACGCGTTCGCCGCGCTGAAGGCGGGCGCGTCGGGTTTCCTGCTGAAGGACGTGCCCCCGGCGGACCTGCTCAGCGCGATCAGGTCGGTGTACGCCGGTGACTCGGTGGTGGCCCCGAGCACGACCCGCCGGCTGCTGGAGCGGTTCGTGGCGCAGTTGCCCGACGACATCAGCGAGCGGCCGGCCGCCGCCGGGCTGACCGCGCGGGAGCGGGAGGTGCTGCTGCTGGTCGCGCGCGGCCTGTCCAACGCCGAGATCGCCGACCGGCTGACGCTGGCGGAGGCCACCGTGAAGACCCACCTGGGCCGGGTGCTGGCCAAGCTGGGGCTGCGCGACCGGGCGCAGGTCGTGGTCTACGCGTACGAGTCGGGTCTGGTCGTCCCCGCCGAACCGGCGCGCGATCAGCCGAAAGACTGATACCGGACTGCCCCTTATGTCGCACCGGGGGCCCGGACGGTGCCCGATCGGCGCACCGAAGGTCCCTCCGCACGGCCCATGAAGGGCGTCGTTCCCGCTCATAGCGTTGTTCCTCGGTTCCACAAATCCGAGGAGTGATGTCGTGAGCAGGACCGAAGCCCGTACGACGGCGGCCGCCGCCGTGATCGCCAGCGGGCTGACCAAGGTGTACGGCAAGGGCGACGCCGCCGTGCACGCGCTGCGCGGAGTGGACGTCTCCTTCGGCGCCGAGGCGTTC
Source organism: Spongiactinospora rosea (assembly GCF_003315795.1). Lineage (GTDB taxonomy): Bacteria > Actinomycetota > Actinomycetes > Streptosporangiales > Streptosporangiaceae > Spongiactinospora > Spongiactinospora rosea. The sequence goes on along the minus strand of NZ_QMEY01000028.1, from coordinate 92,801 downwards.
ACCGCGATCATGGGCCCGTCCGGATCCGGCAAGTCCACCCTGATGCACTGCCTGGCCGGGCTGGACACGGTCTCGTCGGGCTCGGTGCGGATCGGCGGCACCGAGATCACCGGCCTGGACGACAAGCGGCTGACGATGCTGCGCAGGGAGCGGATCGGGTTCGTCTTCCAGTCCTTCAACCTGCTGCCCACGCTCACCGCCGAGCAGAACATCCTGCTGCCCCTCCAGATCGCCGGGCGGCAGCCGGACCGGGCGCTGCTCGACCGCGTGGTGGACACCGTCGGGCTGCGCGACCGGCTCGGGCACCGCCCGTCCGAACTGTCCGGCGGGCAGCAGCAGCGGGTCGCGGTGGCCAGGGCGCTGGCCGCCCGCCCGCAGGTGATCTTCGCCGACGAGCCGACCGGCAACCTGGACTCCCGCAGCGGCGCGGAGGTGCTGTCGTTCCTGCGTACGTCGGTGCGCGAGCTGGGACAGACGATCGTGATGGTCACCCATGACCCGGTGGCCGCCTCCTACGCCGACCGCGTGGTCTTCCTGCGCGACGGCCTGCTGGTCCGCGAGCTGGCCGCGCCGACGCCGCAGACCGTGCTGGACACGCTGGTGGGCCTGGAGGCCGCGCCGTGCTGAGGACGACGCTCGCCGGGCTGCGCGCGCACCGGCTGCGGCTGATGCTGACCGCGGTGGCGATCACGCTGGGCGTGGGGTTCATCGCGGGGACGTTCGTGCTGACCGACACCATCCAGGCCGGGATCTCCCGGGCCTTCGGCGCGGCGGCGGACTCGGTCGACGTGGTGGTCCTGCCGCCGCGGGGCGACAAGCCCGGCGTACTGCCGGACCGTACGCTCGCCGAGGTCCGCGAGGTGGACGGCGTCGCCTCCGCCGAGGGCCTGGTCCGCGGCATCGCCGCGCTGGTCGGCAAGGACGGCAAGACCGTCGGCGACTACCCGACCCGCGGCATGTCGATCGACGCCCGGGTCTCCATCACCAAGGGGACCGCGCCGCGCGGCCCCGGCGAGGCGGTGCTGGACGAGAACACCGCCCGGCTGCGCGGGTTCGCGGTCGGGCAGACCGTCACCGTCCTGGACCAGAAGGACGCCCCGCGCCGGTTCCGGCTCACCGGGCTGTTCGATGTCGGGGTGAACCAAGAGCTCGCCTACTACGGGGTGGTCGGCTTCGACACGGCGACCGCGCGGGCCATGACCGGGGTCAAGGGCTACGCCGAGATCGACGTCAAGGCCGCCCCCGGAGTGGACGCCGACCGGCTGCGCGCGAAAGTGGCCGGCGCCGCCGGGTCCGGCCCGGAGGTGCTGACCGGCAAGGCGCTCGCCGAGCGCCTGATCGCGGCCAACGGGGCCAGCGCCGACTTCATCGCGCTCGGGCTGCTGCTGTTCGGCGTGGTCGCGATGCTGGTCGCCGCGCTGGTGATCTACAACACGTTCGCCATCCTGGTGGCCCAGCGGACCAGGGAGATGGCGCTGCTGCGCTGCGTGGGCGCGACCCGCAGGCAGGTGTTCGGGTCGGTGCTGCTGGAGTCGGCGCTGGTCGGGGTGGTCTGCTCGGCGCTCGGGCTGCTGACCGGGCTGGGCATGGGCGGCGCGGCGCTGGCCGTACTCGACCGCATGAACGTGCCGCTGCCCACCGGCACCGTGGCGCTGGCCCCGCGCACGATCGCGGTGGGCCTCGCGGTCGGCGTGCTGGTGACGGTCGGCGCGGCGGTGCTGCCCGCCCGGACCACGACGCGCGTTCCGCCCGTGGCGGCGCTGCGCGCGCAGCCGGAGGCCGGGGTGGACGGGCCGGGGGCCGGTACCGCACGGCGGGTCGCGGCCGGGCTGCTGCTCGCCGCCGGGGCCGCGATCACGGCGGTGGCGGTGGCCGTGCTGGACCCCGGCGAGGTGGCGCTGTTCACCGTGATGGGCGGCGGCATGGTGACGTTCCTCGGCGTGCTGGTGATCGGGCCGGTGCTGGTCCGGCCGCTGAGCGCGGTCGCCGGGTGGCTGCCGGGCCGGATCTTCGGCGTCCCCGGCCGGCTCGCGGTGGACAACTCCCGGCGCAACCCCAGGCGGTCGGCGACCACCACGATCGCGCTGACCATCGGCGTGACACTGATGACCATGATGGCGGTGCTGACCGGCAGCATCCGGGCGAACTACGACCACAAGCTGGAAGAGCAGTTCCCCGTGGACTTCATGATCACCACCCAGCGGGAGAGTTCCCAGATCCCCGCGGCGGTCGGCGACGGGCTGCGCGCCCGCCCTGAACTGGCCTCGCTGGTGCGCATCCGGCAGACCGAGACGGCCGTCACGCTCGGCGGCCGGGAGGCCAGGCGCACGGTCGGCGCCTATGAGGGGCCGCTCGCGGTGTCGGCGTCGTCCGGCTCGGCGCGTGACCTGGCCCCCGGGTCGGTGCTGGCCGCCGAGGGGCTCGGCCTGCGGCCGGGCGGCACGATCACGCTGACCCCCGACAAGGGCGGCGAACCCGGCGAACCGGTGACCCTCCGGGTGGCGGGCACCTTCGACGCCAACGCGACCCCGCTCCCCATTCTGGTCGTACCGCCCGCGGAGTTCGCCCGGTACTTCGACGTGCCCGGCGACGCGCAGATCATGGTGGACGTCGCCCCCGGGGCCGACCCCGACCGCGCCAGGAAGGTCCTTGAGGAGGCGGCGCAGCCGTATCCGACGGTGCGGGTGGCGGCCTCGACCGACATCCGCGGCCAGTTCGACGAGGCGCTGGACACCCAGTTGATGGTGGTCACCGGGCTGCTCGGGCTGGCGATCCTGATCTCGCTGCTCGGCATCGCCAACACGCTGTCACTGTCGGTCCACGAGCGGACCAGGGAGTCGGCGCTGCTGCGCGCGCTCGGCCTGACCCGCCCGCAGTTGCGGCTCATGCTGTCGGTGGAGGCGCTGGTGCTCGGCCTGATCGGGGCGCTGATCGGGGTGGCCCTCGGGATGGTCTTCGGCTGGGCGGCGATCCAGACGATGTTCGCCGATCCCATTTACGCGCCTCCGGTGGGGCAGGTGCTGACCTTCGTGGCGCTGTCCGGGCTGGCCGGGGTGCTGGCGGGGGTGCTGCCCGCCCGCCGCGCCGCGCGCGCCCGGATCACCGCCGCGCTGTCGGAGACGTGAGCGGCGGCCCTCAGCGCGGGCTGCGGCCCGGCCACTGCTCGGCGACGGTCTCCGGGCTGAGCAGCGGCCGGATCGCGATCTCGCCGGTCGCGCCGTCGATGACGATGCAGCCGCCGCCCGCGCTGTCGGGCAGCACGCTCGGATCACCGGCCTCCGGCTCGCGGACCCAGGCCACATAGCCGTCGCGGAACGCGTGCATGGCGACCTCGCGCGGCCGGTCCAGGGGGTGGCCGCCGTTGAAGTAGTCTTCGGCGACGGCCCTGGCCAGGTCGATGTTCACCGCCGCCGCCCCCCACGGTCGATCACCACGCAGAAGACGCCGGTCACGTCGGCGTAGGGCGGCTCCACCGCCATGTGGCCGCGCTGGGCGTCGATCCAGATCACCTCGCCGCGCGAGTTGACGGCGTTCCAGGCGTGCGCGCCGCCGCTGGTCCAGCGGGTGATCAGCATCGCCGCCGCGCCGTGGCCGCCGGTCAGCAGCCTGCGCCCGATGGCGGCGTAGGCGCGGCGGCCCTGGCCGACGTACTCGAAGCGGTGGCCGAGCCAGGACTCGGCCCGCCCCACGCCCCTGGTCTCGCCGGTGAGGACCGGACGGCCCGCCGGGTCGTACTCCGGCCTGCGCGGCGCGGCCACCTCGGGCTCGCCGTGCCAGGTGGACAGCGTGGCGAGGGCGCAGTCGACGGCGTTGGTGGTGCGGAACGGGTCGTCCACGGGCCCGTCGCCGTTGATCAGGCGGATCCAGGTGCCGCGCGGGTCGGGAAAGCGCCGGGGCCTGCCCGTCTCGTCGGTGGGCACCGCCGCGCACAGGTCGTGCTGGGCGGGCGGGTCGGGCCTGGCCAGCCCGCCGGGCGCGCCGTACGGCCGGGCGGCGGGCAGCGGCGGGGGCCGGGTGGCCCGGTCGAACCAGTCGGGCCCGTGGCGCGGCACGGCGGCGGGCGGCGGCCCCGTCCTGGACGGACCCCCGTCGAGGACGTCGGCCTCGGCCGCCGGTTCGTGGTCGCGCCAGGTCTCGGCCGCCATCTCGTAGTCGCGCCAGCGCCGGCCGTCGGCGGTGACGACCGGGTTGTAGCCGCCCGGGGGCAGCCGCCAGGCGTGCCTGCCCCGGGTGCGCGGATCACCGAACACCGTTCCCCCTCCGTCACGCTGACCGGCCCGCAAAGGCCGATGGTAGGACGGTGAACCGGCCCGGCGTGGGATGTTCGGCCGATCTGTGGCGTGTGGCGGTCAGCCCATATAGGGCTCAGCCCGCCGCCGACGCCTCCCCGTTCCGGCCGCTGAGCAGCGGCCCGAGCGCCTGGTTGGCGCGTTCGGCGACATCGTGCTCGGCGCGTTTGGCGGCCCGCAGTACGGCCTGCGCCAGCGCCTCCGCGCCCAGCCCCAGCGCGCCCGGCTCGATCCGGACGCCGACCACGGCGCCCGAGGACGACACCTCCACCCCCACGAGTCCATCCGCCGACTCCCCGTTGCCACGGGTCTCCGCCAGGTCCCTGCCGACCCGGCCGAACCTCGCGGCCTGCTCGTCGAGCGATGACATCATCCGGGTCAGGTCCGCTTCCGCCGGCGATACCGGCTCGTAGCCCATCGGCGCGGCCTCCCTTCCTCCCACATCTCCACCAAGCGGACTTTCCACAATTTCCCAGTTTTCGGTCTGGCCTAACATGGAGTTCAGGTAGCGGTAATTTGAATCACATGGTAACCGGAGGCGCCGTCCGGGACCGGCGGGGCCGTCTCGGCCGGCTGGGTGCGGCCGGCGCCGTCGGTGGCGCGGACCGCGATGGCGTGTCCGCCCGCCGGCAGGTCCGCCTCGATCGACCACTGCCGCCAGGTGTCCGGGCCGGGGGTGACGGCGAGCCGCGCCGCCCGCCACTCGCCGCGGTCCACCCTGACCTCCACGCCCGCCACGCCCCGGTGCTGCGCCCAGGCCACTCCCGCGATCGTCGTACGGCCGGCCGGCACCGACGCGCCCGCGGCCGGTACGTCGATCCGCGACTGCGTCTTGATCGGCCCCTCGGCGGCCCAGCCGCGCGAGGTCCAGTAGGCGGTGTCCCGGTCGAACCTGGTCACCTTGACGTCCACCACCCACTTGGTGGCCGAGACGTACCCGTACAGGCCGGGGACGACCTGGCGCACCGGGAAGCCGTGCTCGGTGGGCAGCGGCTCGCCGTTCATGCCGACCGCGAACAGCGCGTCCCTGCCGTCCAGCACGATCTCCAGCGGCGTGCCGCAGGTCCAGCCGTCCGCCGAGGTACTGAGCAGCATGTCGGCCCCCGCGTGCGGGCGGGCCTCGCGCAGCACGTCGGCCATCCGCACGCCGAGCCAGCGGGCGTTGCCCACATAGGGGCCGCCGACCTCGTTGGAGACGCAGGTGAGCGTGACGTCGGCCTCGACCAGGGGCCGCCGGAGCAGGTCGGTGAAGGAGATCTCGACCGGGCGGTCCACCATGCCGTGCACGCGCAGCGTCCAGTCCCGCGGATCGACCCTGGGCACGACGAAGGCGGTGTCCACACGGTAGAAGTCGGCGTTCGGCGTGACGAACGGCGACAGCCCGGGGATGCGGAGGTCGGCGCCCCTGGGCAGCGGGGTGGCGGGGCGTACGGCGCGGGGCAGGGCGAGGGTGCTCCGCGCGGCGTCCACCGTCCTGAGCCCGCCGGCCAGCGCGCCTGCCACGCCGCTGATGCCCGCCAGCACGACGCCCCCGGCCACGCCGCCGAGCAGCGCCCGCCGGTCGAACTCCGCACGCCGTTCGCCCTCCCGATCGGGCGTGTCGGGCGTGGCAGCCACGGCGGTCACGGCGCGGCGGTCCAGGAGCGCGAGTGCCAGGCCCCCGGCGAGTACGCCGAGCAGCGTGGGCAGGGCGTGCACGGCGGAGGCGCCCGGACGGGTGAGCACCGCGGCCAGGCCGAGCGCGCCGAAGGCCGCGAGCCCCGCCACGCCGTACGGCAGGCCGCGCCGCCGGGTGAGCCGGCCGATGCCCGCCGCGCCCAGCGCGAGCAGGACGGACACCCCCGCGACGACCACGGCCTTGTCGTAGCTCCCGAAGGTGCGGATGGCCCAGTCCTTCAGCGGGCCGGGTGAGATGTCCACCAGCGTGTTGCCCACCGCGGCCACCGGGAACGCCGCCGGATCGACCAGCCCCGCCGCCGCGGCGGCCACGCCCAGCGCCACCGCGCCCGCCGTGAGGCCGCACAGCGCCGCGGCCCATGCGGGCACGGCGGCCCGCCTCTCATCGCTTCGCACGACACCGACGCTACGCCCGGTGCCGGGAGGAGAACCTTACGCGGTGGTTACAAGCTCCCCGACGACCGGGGCGAGCGCCCTGAAGGCCCGGCCACGGTGGCTGATCGCGTCCTTCTCCGCGGGCGACAGCTCGGCGGTGGTGCGCGTCTCGCCCTTGGGCACGAAGATCGGGTCGTACCCGAACCCGCCGCTCCCCCGGGGCGCGTCGATGATCACACCTTCCAGCGCGCCCTCCACGACCCGCTCCTGCCCCGAGGGCAGCGCCAGCGCCGCGGCGCACGCGAAGTGGCCGCCCCGCCGTCCCTCCGGGACGTCGCCGATCTGGGCGAGCAGCAGGTCGAGGTTGGCGGCGTCGTCGCCGTGCCGGCCGGACCAGCGCGCGGAGAACACGCCGGGCATGCCGTTCAGCGCGTCCACGCACAGACCGGAGTCGTCGGCGATGGCGGGCAGCCCCGAGCCGCGGGCCACCGCGTGCGCCTTGATCAGCGCGTTCTCGGCGAAGGTCAGGCCGGTCTCGGCGATCTCGCCGATCTCGGGGAAGTCGTCCAGCCCGACGAGCGTCACGGGAAGCCCCGCGTCGGCCAGGATGCGGCGCAGCTCGGCGATCTTGCCGGGGTTGCGGGTGGCCAGGACCAGGCGGCTCACGCCAGGGCCTGCCGCTGCAACTCGCTCAGCTCGGCGCAGCCGGCCACCGCCAGGTCCAGCAGCCGGTCGAGCTGCCCGCGGTCGAACGGCGTGCCCTCGGCCGTGCTCTGCACCTCGACGAAGTCGCCGGTGCCGGTCACCACGACGTTCATGTCGGTGTCGGCCGCGACGTCCTCGGTGTAGCAGAGGTCGAGCATCGGGACGTCGTTCACCACGCCCACCGACACCGCCGCCACCGAGCGGATCAGCGGGTCGCCGGGGGTCATCCGGCGCTTGCGCATCCAGCGGATCGCGTCGGCCAGCGCCACGTACGCGCCGGTGATCGCCGCGGTGCGGGTGCCGCCGTCGGCCTGCAGGACGTCGCAGTCCAGCAGGATGGTGTTCTCGCCCAGGGCCTTGGTGTCCACGCAGGCCCGCAGGGAACGGCCGATCAGGCGGGAGATCTCGTGGGTCCGGCCGCCGATCCGGCCGCGCACCGACTCGCGGTCGGAGCGGGTGTTGGTGGAACGGGGCAGCATGGCGTACTCGGCGGTGACCCAGCCGCCCAGGCCGCTGCCCTTGCGCCAGCGCGGCACACTGTCCTGGACGGTCGCGGCGCACAGGACCCGTGTGCCGCCGAACTCGACCAGCACCGAGCCCTCGGCGTTGTCCAGCCAGTTGCGCGTGATCTTCACCGGTCGGAGCCGGTCGGGTGTGCGTCCGTCTGCGCGTGCCATAACGCTCACCCTAGGGGATAGGCGGCTCCGCTCCGCGCCAGGTCGATCTTTCCGTCGAAGCCGCCACGCGTGGCGTCCTCGGCGATCCGCGCGTGGTCGAACCACGGCACCAGGTGGGTGAGCACCAGCGTGTCCACCTCGGCACGCGCGGCGTGCTCGGCCGCCTGGCGGCCGTTCAGGTGCAGCCCGCCGGGCGCCCCCGGCTCGTCCAGGAACGACGCCTCGCAGAGCAGTACGTCGGCTCCGGCGGCCAGTTCGACCAGCCCCTCGCTCTCGCCGGTGTCGGCGGAGTAGGCCACCGCGTGGCCGCCGTGGGCGACGCGGAAGCCGTAGGTCTCGACGGGGTGGTTCATCAGCGCGGTGGACACCTGGAAGGGGCCGATCTCGCGTACACCCGGGCGCAGCGGCACGAAGTCGAACGCGGTCTCCAGCCCCGGCTCGTCGGGCATGCCGTAGGCGGCGGCCATCCGGCGCGGGGCGTCGGCGGGGGCGTGGACCGGGACGCGGGCCAGCGGGCCGCGCGGCGAGTAGGTGCGGACGACGTGGTAGGAGCAGAGGTCCAGGCAGTGGTCGGCGTGCAGGTGGGACAGGCAGATGGCGTCCACGTCGTACAGGCCGATGTGCCGTTGCAGCGCGCCGAGCGCGCCGTTGCCGAGGTCGAGCAGCAGCCGGAAGCCCTCGGCCTCCAGCAGGTAGCAGGAGGCCGGGCTGTCCGGCCCAGGGAAGCTGCCCGAGCAGCCGATGATGGTCAACTTCATGGCGGCGGTCTCCTAACGAGGAGCGGTGCGTCGCTCCGGTTGCGGAATGACCCCGGCGGCGATCTCCCCGCCGATGCTCGCGGCCTCGACTGAGGTGATCTCCGGCCCGAGGAACCTCTGGCCCAGCCGCCCGAACAGCCGGGCGTCGCCGGTCGTCTTGAACCGGTGACGCGGGGTTTCGGCGTCGCCGGCGAGGCCACGGTCGTGCAGTGTGCGGTAGACGTCCTTGGCGGTCTCCTCCGCGCTGGACACCAGCGTCACCGCGTCGCCGGCCACATAGGCGATGGCGCCGGTCAGCAGCGGATAGTGGGTGCAGCCGAGGATCAGCGTGTCGCAGCCGTCCGCGAGGATCGGCCGCAGGTATCCCCGGACCACCTCGATCAGCCGGTCGCTCATGGTCTCGCCGCGCTCCACGAACTCCACCAGCCGCGGAGCGGCCACCCCGGTCAGCCGGATGTGCGGCGCGGCGGCGAACGCGTCGTTGTAGGCCATCGACTCGATGGTGGCCCGGGTGCCGATCACGCCGACCCTGCCGTTGCGGGTGGCCCGCGCGGCGCGCCGGGTGGCGGGCTGGATGACCTCCACCACGGGCACCTCGTAGCGCTCCCGTGCGTCGCGGAGCATCGCGGAACTGGCGCTGTTGCAGGCGATGACCAGCATTTTCACGTCGTGCTCGACAAGGTGGTCCATCACCTGGAGGGCGAACTCCCGCACCTCCGCGATCGGCCGCGGCCCGTACGGCTGCCGGGCCGTGTCCGCCACATAGAGGATGGACTCCCGGGGAAGCTGATCGATGATCGCCCGCGCGACCGTCAGCCCGCCCACACCACTGTCGAAGATCCCAATGCTCTGGCCCGCCACGTTTCCCAAGGTTAGGCCAGCGGTGCTGATCCCTCAGTGAATTAGTGCGCAGTACGGGTGTGGTCCTCGCCTCATTTCGGCCCGGTCCGGGCCGATCGTGACCCTAAATAGGGTTAGATGCGGCGATCGGAATGATAGTTCACTGCAAGTGGATCGCTACTGATGTGGGCTACCGTCTGTATCGCCCAGAATCCAGACGTGTGAGTGAGTATGTCTGCCAACTACCCCTCAGGTCCGCCGTCACCTGACGAGCAGGATCCCCAGCGAACCGTGGCGTACCGGCCCCAGCAAGGACAACAGCCCCCATATCCACCGCAACAGGGGTACGGGCAGCAGCAACAGCAGCCCTATGGACAACAGCCCTACGGACAACAAGGTCAGCCAGGCCAGCAGGGTCAGCCGTATCCTCAGCAGCCTTACGGGCAGCAGCAACAGCAGCCGCAGTACGGGCAGCAACCGTTTGGTCAGCAGCAGCCGCAGTACGGCGGGCAGCAGCCCTATGGGCAGCAGCAACAGCAGTACGGGCAGCCGTCCTGGCAGGGCAACGCCGAGGTGATGGGCCCCGCGCAGGGTGGCAAGGGGGGCGGCGGCAAGGGCAAGAGGACCTGGCTGATCGCCGCCGTCGCCGCGCTGGTGGTGGCGCTGATCGGCGGCGGCGGGGTCTACGCCGCCAGCCTGCTGAGCGGCGGCGGCACGCAGCCGCACGAGGTACTGCCCCAGACCGCCATCGGCTACCTGCGCCTGGACCTCGACCCGGCGGCGAACCAGAAGCTGGCGCTGTTCGGCATCGCCAGGAAGTTCACCGTCACCAAGGACACCTTCACCGGCGAGGACCCGCGCAAGGCGCTGTTCGAGTCGCTGAAGAAGGACGACTCCGACCTCGCCAAGCTGGACTACGCCAAGGACGTCGAGCCCTGGCTCGGCTCGCGCATCGGGGTCGCCGCACTGCCCCCGGCCCAGGGCTCGGACGAGCCGACGCCGGTGATCGCCGTGCAGGTCACCGACCAGGAGGCCGCGCGTGCCGGCATCGAGAAGCTGATGGCCGGCGACAAGTACGGCATCGCCTTCCGCGAGGACTACGCGCTGCTGGCCGAGTCCCAGCAGACGGTCGACCAGTCCGTCTCCTCCCCCACGCTGGCCGACAACGCCGACTTCACCGGTGACATCGGCGCGGTGGGCGAGCAGGGCGTCCTGTCCTTCTGGATGAACGTCGAGCAGGTCGGCAAGCTGGCCGGCCAGTTGGACGGGAGCGAGCAGGAGGTGCTCAAGCAGCTCGCGGGCACCCGGATGGCGGGCGCGCTGCGGTTCGACTCGCAGTACGTCGAGCTGGCCGGTCTGCTGCGCGGCGCCAAGGACCTGATGCCCGCCGAGAGCGAGGCGGCCCGGGTCGCCGACCTGCCCGCTTCCACGCTCGGCGCGGTGTCCATCTCCGGGCTCGGCGACATGTTCACCAAGCAGTGGCCGAAGTACCAGTCCATGCTGGCCTCGACCCCGTCCTTCCAGCAGATGCTCACCGCCGCCCAGCAGAGCGGCGTGGCGCTGCCCGACGACGTGGCCACCCTGCTCGGCAAGAACCTCACCGTGGCGGTGGACGAGAACGGCCTCGACAACGGCCAGCCGAAGATCGGCGCCCGCATCGTCACCGACACGGCCAAGGCGCAGGGCATCGTGAGCAAGATCGAGCAGCTGCTCTCCGCGCAGGGCGGGAACCTGCCGCAACTCGGCAAGGCCACCGGCGACGGCGTGATGATCCTGGCCTCCACCCAGGAGTACGCTCAGCAGCTCGCCCAGGCGGGCACCCTCGGCGACAGCGAGAGCTTCAAGCTCGCCGTCCCGGACGCGGGCGCGGCCGGCTTCGCCATCTACGTCGACCTCGACAAGGCCGAACGTCTCTACCTGCCCACCCTGCAGGGCGAGGACCAGGCCAACGCCAAGGTCCTGCGCGCGGTCGGCCTGAGCGGCAAGTCCACGGCGGAGGAGGCCACCTTCTCCCTCCGTGTCCTGTTCAACTGACCCGCACCTGACCAAGGGAAGATCCCCCGCCCGGCCCCGGCCGGTCCGGGGGATCTCCTTTTCTCCCGGCCCGCCAAGGCTCTGATGGGGGGCCGTGTCACACCTCGTCATCGCGGGCGGCGCAGCCCGTCCAGCACGAGGGTGATGAGATCGTCGGCCTCGGTCCGCCAATTGGAGCGGTCATGGGCCGCGCCGATGCCGTGCAGCGCCATCATGAGGGCACCGGCATCCACGTCGCCGCGGATGGCGCCGTCCCGCACGGCGGCGGCCACCAGGTCGGTGACGGCCTGCTCCAGCGCCCGGCCGTTCTCGGCGAGGGCGCCCTTGCCGGTGGCCATGAGCGTGGTCAGCGTCCGGGCCAGGCCCTCGTGGGCGGCTATGTGCTCGACCATGCCGCGCAGGAAGGCCGCCAGAGCCTCCTCCGCGGGCAGCGTGGCCTGTAGCCGGCGGGCGCGGTCGCACAGCGCGGCGACCTCCCCCTGGTAGACCGCCCCGGCCAGCGCCTCCCGGGTGGGGAAATGGCGGTACAGCGTGCCGGTGCCCACTCCGGCCAGGCGGGCGAAGTCATCGAAGCGCAGGTCGAAGAAGTCGCCGGCGTCGAAGATCTCTCGTGCCTTGGCGATCAGGACATCGCGGTTGCGCTGGGCGTCGGCCCGCAGCGGCTTGTCAGCGGTCATGCGCTACCTCACGTTGACAAATGGAGATGACCTCCATATTTTCGGAAGTGGAGATAGTCTCCAATTCGATCGTACCCGACGAGGTGCAGCGTGAAAATCCTGATGTTCGGCCGCGGCGTGATCGCCACCGTCTACGGCTGGGCCCTGCAACAGGCCGGACATGACGTCGAGTTCTACGTCCGGCCGGGCCGCGCGGCGACGTACGGAGACGCGGTGGACCTCGACCTGATCGATATGCGGCGCCGGGTGTGGGGGCAGCGCATCGTTCAGAAGTGGCCGGTGCGCTACCGCGAGGCGCTGGAGCCGGACCACGACTTCGACCTGATCGTGCTCAGCGTGCCGCACCACCGCCTCACGGAGGCGGCGGCCTTCCTGACCCCACGGGTCGGGCAGGCCACGGTACTGGTCTTCGGCAACATCTGGACCGAGCCGGCGGCCGCGGTCGGCGCACTCCCCATCGACCGGATCGCCTGGGGCTTCCCCCAGGCCGGTGGCGGTTTCGGCGCGGACGGCGTGCTCCGTGGGATGCTGCTACCGTCGGTCGTCTTCGGCACCCTCGGCCGGCCCCCGACCGACCGGGAGCGGGCCGTGCGCCAGGCGTTTCGCGAGGCCGGGCTCCGGCTCAAGGAGCAGCCCGACTTCCGCGGCTGGCTGTGGATCCATTTCGTGTCGGATGCCGGCCTGTTCTCGCAGGGCCTGCGGCTGGGTTCGCTGTCCGATCTGGCCGGGATGACGGGCGACCTGCGCGAGGGGCTGCTGGCCGGCCGCGAGCTTCTGCCGGTCCTCGCGGCGCGCGGCGTCGATCTGCGACGTCACCGGGGCGGCCTGCTGATGTTCCGTGCGCCCACCTGGCTGTCGGCCTCCGTACTCGCCTGGCTGACCGCTCATTTCACGCCCGTGCGCGTGAATTTCGCGGCGCACTCCGACCCCGAGGCCGAGGAGCCGCGTGAGGTCTGCCGGGACGCCCTGGCGGAAGCACGGCGGCTGGGCATCTCGGTACCGCGGCTGGAAGCGGCGGAACCGCACTTCGCCCGCGAGGGGACGAGTCGAGCCTGAATTCACTGCTGTCGCCCATCCCGGTGATCCGCCTGTCCATGACGTTATGGAAGGAAAAGTCATGACCACCACCGAGAAGCATGAGTTCCCCATTGCCCGTACGTGCCCGTTCACGCCGCCGCCGGCGTACGAGGAGATCCGCGAAGAAGAGCCGGTCTCGCGGGTTCGCCTGCCCGGCGGCGGGTGGGCCTGGGCGGTCAGCCGCCACGAAGACGTGCGAACCGTGCTGAACGACCGGCGGTTCAGCGCCGACCGGCAACATCCGGACTTCCCGCAGTTGGTCGAGGGCGAGGCGGCGTCCCGGCGGCCGGACGAGGACCGCCTCCTGGTCGAGATGGACGCCCCCGAGCACAGGCCGGCGCGCAAGGCCGTACTCGGCGAGTTCACGGTGCGCCGGCTGGCGGCGCTGCGGCCGCGGATCCAGGAGATCGTCGATGGGCAGGTCAACGCGCTGCTGGCCGGGCCGAAGCCCGGTGACCTGGTGGAAGCGCTGTCGCTGCCGGTTCCCTCACTGGTGATCTGCGAGATGCTGGGCGTGCCCTACGCCGACCATGAGTTCTTCCAGGAGCACACGGCGAAGATGTTCAAGCAGTCAACGCCGCCCGAGGAGCGGCAGGCGGCCACCGGCGCCGTCCGGGGCTACATAACCGACCTCGTCACCGAGAAGGAGGAGAACCCGCCGGACGACCTGCTCGGGCGGCAGATCGTCAAGCTGCGCGCGGACGGCACCTACCGGCGGACGGCACTGGCCGGCATGGGCTTCCTGCTGCTCGTGGCCGGCCACGAGACGACGGCGAACATGATTTCGCTGTCGACCATGGCGTTCCTGCGCGACCCGGAGCAGGTTGCGTTGATCAAGGCGGACCCGGGCAGAACGCTCAACGCGGTCGAGGAGATGCTGCGGTACTTCACGATCATCGACCTGGCGACGGCCCGGCTGTGCGTCGAGGACATCGAGGTCGGCGGGCAGCAGATCCGCGCCGGCGAAGGGGTGCTGGCGCTCGGCTATTCGGCCAACCGGGACCCGCGGGCGTTCGAGGACCCGGACGAGCTCGACATCGAGCGCGGCGTGCGCCACCATGTCGCGTTCGGGTTCGGGCCGCACCAGTGCCTGGGCCAGAACCTGGCCCGGATGGAGCTGCAGATCGTGTTCGACACGTTGTTCGGCCGCGTCCCCACGCTGGAGTTGGCCATGGACGTCGACGAGCTGCCGTTCAAGGACGACGCGACCGTCTACGGCCTGTACCGGCTCCCGGTGACCTGGTAGAGGGCAGGGCCATGAAAATCATCGCGGACACCCGCAGGTGCGTCGGTGCCGGGCAGTGCGTGTACACCGAGCCCGCGCTGTTCGACCAGAACGAGGACGACGGCACGGTCATCGTGCTGCGCGAAACACTGGAGGGCGAGCTGGTCAGGAAGGCCCGCGAAGCGGTCCGCGTCTGCCCCAGCCAGGCCCTCTCCCTGGAACAGTGAGTCGATCATCCTAGGTCGTCCGCCGTGTGACGGTGTGCCTCGGCGCCGGCGCGACCGGTGGAGGCGGGGGCGCCGCCCCGGCTGCGGCCGGCGTGCGCGGTGCCGCGCATGCCGGCCGGAGCCCAAGCGGTCAGGCCCAGAGCTGGCCTTCCAGGCGGTCTTCGGCCTCGTCGAGGGTGCCCTCGTAGGCCCCCGTGGAGAGGTACTTCCAGCCGCCGTCCGCGACCACGAAGACGATGTCGGCGCGGGTGCCCGCCTTGACGGCCTTGGCGGCGACGCCGAGGGCCGCGTGCAGCGCGCACCCCGTGGAGATGCCCGCGAAGATGCCCTCGGTGGCCAGCAGTTCGCGGGTGCGGCGCAGCGCGTCGGCGGAGCCGACGGAGAAGCGGGTGGTGAGCACGTCCGGGTCGTACAGTTCGGGGACGAAGCCCTCGTCCACGTTGCGCAGCCCGTACACCAGCTCGCCGTACCGCGGCTCGGCCGCGACGATCTGGACGCCCGGCACCCGCTCGCGCAGGAACCGGCCGACCCCCATCAGCGTGCCCGTCGTACCGAGGCCCGCCACGAAGTGGGTCACCGACGGAAGGTCCTCAAGGATCTCCGGCCCGGTCGACTCGTAGTGCGAGCGCCAGTTGGCCGGGTTGCCGTACTGGTAGAGCATCACCCAGTCGGGATGCTCCGCGGACAGTTCCTTGGCGACCCGGACGGCCTCGTTGGAGCCCCCGGCGGCGGGCGAGGAGATGATCTCCGCGCCCCACATCCGCAGCAGCTGCCTGCGCTCTTCGGAGGTGTTCTCCGGCATCACGCAGATCAGCTTGTAGCCCTTGAGCCGGGCCGACATGGCCAGCGAGATGCCGGTGTTGCCGGACGTCGGCTCCAGGATCGTGCAGCCCGGGGTGAGCAGTCCGTCCTTCTCGGCCTGCTCGACCATCCACAGCGCCGGCCGGTCCTTGATCGAACCGGTGGGGTTGCGGTCTTCGAGCTTGGCCCAGATCCGCACGTCGCCCGAGGGGGACAGCCTGGGCAGCCCCACCAGCGGAGTGCGCCCGACCGAGTCGATCAGCGAATCGAAGCGCATGCCGGCTCAGCCACCGGCCACGGCGGGGAGCACGGTCACGGTGTCGCCGTCGGCGACGGGGGTCGAAAGGCCGCCGAGGAAGCGGACGTCCTCGTCGTTGAGGTAGACGTTGACGAACCGGCGCAGGCCGGCGCCGTCCACCAGCCGGTCCTTGATGCCGGGGTGGCGCGCCTCCAGGTCGCCGATCAGCTCCTCAAGCGTGCCGCCCTTGCCCTCGACGGCCTTGGCGCCGTCGGTATAGGTGCGCAGGATGGTCGGAATGCGAACTTCGATGGCCATCGCGATCGATCTCCTTGATGATCAATAAGTCGTCGTCGGGCGCCCATCCGATCGAACACGGACGGGCACGCGGGTGTTCCGGAACGGTCCGGGCGGGCCGGGGGTCGGTCGGCCGGATCAGCGGCCAGGACAGTCGTAGACGACCACCAAGGGCGTGTGCGCGAACAGGTAGCTCTGCACCGGCGGCGCGCCGGGCAGGCCCCGGCCGCGGCGCAGGTGCGGCGCGCTGTCGGCGACCGCCTTGAGCGCCCCGCGCGGGGCGCGCGGAACCGGTGAGTCGAAGGTCGGCACGGTCACCAGCTTACTGAACGATGCCGATCTCTTCCTCTGTGACCACCCCGTCGAGAATCCGGTAGGACCGGAGCTCCACCTTGTCCTCCTCGCGGGTCGAGACCAGCACATAGTGGGCGTCGGGCTCGGAGGCGTAGGAGATGTCGGTACGCGAGGGGTACGCCTCGGTGGCCGTGTGCGAGTGGTAGATCACCACGGGCGTCTCGTCGCGGTCGTCCATCTCGCGCCAGACCCGCAACTGCTCCATGGAGTCGAAGCGGTAGAAGGTGGGCGAGCGTTCGGCGTTCTCCATGGGGATGAAGCGCTCGGGCCGGTCGGAGCCCACCGGACCGGCGATCACGCCGCACGCCTCATCGGGGTGGTCGGCCCGCGCGTGGGCCACGATCCGGTCCACAAGATCCTGCGAGATCGTCAGCATGCCTGGAAGCTACCAAAGTGCGCGGACGAGGCTGTCCTGCAGGTAGGTCAGCCAGTCGTACATCATGTAGGCCGGGTAGCGGGGGTCGTCCTCGGCCATGCCCGCCAGCTCCTCGTGGACCTCTTCGGTGATCTCCAGGCGGGTGCCGAGGGCCAGCCGTACGTCGTTGAGGGCGCGCAGCCACGCCTGGGCCTGGTCGGCGGACAGCTCCGCGCGGCCGGAGGCCACACTGTCGAGCACGGCCCGCGCGTCGGCGCGCTTGCCGTCGCGCAGCGCCGCCTCGGTGTAGCGGCGGAACTCGGCGGCCTGCTCCTCGTCGGCGTAGGCGGACGGGAAGAGCCTGGCCAGCACCGGGTCGTCGGGGACCTTCGCGGCGCCGATGCCGAGAGCGCGTTCCAGCGGGTCGCTGCCGGTCTCCCCCGGCTCGACCATCCCCAAGATCATGCCGACCAGCGAGCGCAGGATCGACACCTCGGCCGGGTCGAACTCGACCACGACGCCGCCCTCGGCCCCCGGCCTGAATCCCGTGCTCACCGCGCTCCCCTCACGAATCCTGCTGGACGGTCGCCCACAGGCCGTAGGAGTGCAGGATCTGGGCGTCGCGCTCCATCTCCTCGCGGGCGCCGCTGGACACGACGGCCTTGCCCTTGTGGTGGACGTCGAGCATCAGTTGCTCGGCCTTCTCCTTGGGGTATCCGAACACCTTTTGGAAGACGTAGGTCACATATGACATCAAATTGACCGGGTCGTTCCAGACGATCGTGAGCCAGGGTACGTCGGGCCGCACGTCCGTCGTCGGACGCTCGGTCTCGATCGGAGCGGTGCCGGGCACGTTCACCAGTCTGCCCTACCTCCCCCGTAGTCTTCGACACGTGAACGACCCCATGAGCACCGCGTTGCTCACCGATCACTACGAGCTGACGATGGTCCAGGCCGCGCTGCGCAGCGGGGCGGCCGGACGCCGAACGGTCTTCGAGGTGTTCGCCAGGCACCTGCCCGGCGGGCGCAGGTACGGCGTGGTGGCCGGCGTCGGACGGCTGCTCGACGCGCTTTCGAGCTTCAGGTTCACCGATGACGAGCTGGCCTTCCTGGCCGAGCACGATGTGGTCGACGCCGCCACGATCGACTTCCTGGCGGGCTACCGGTTCTCCGGCGACGTGTACGGCTACCGCGAGGGCGAGTCCTATTTCCCCGGCTCCCCGATCATGGTGGTCCACGGGACGTTCGCGGAGAGCGTAGTCCTGGAGACCATGATCTTGTCCATCCTCAACCACGACAGCGCCATCACCTCCGCCGCCGCCCGGATGTCCCACGCCGCGGGCGAGCGCCCGCTCATCGAGATGGGCACCCGCCGCACCCACGAGCGGGCCGCCGTGGCCGCCGCCCGGGCCGCGTACATCGGCGGGTTCGCGACCAGCTCCAACCTGCGGGCCGGGTTCCTGTACGGCGTGCCCACCAGGGGCACCAGCGCGCACGCCTTCACCCTGCTGCACGACTCGGAGCGGCAGGCGTTCCAGGCGCAGATCGCCGCCCTCGGCCCGGCGACCACGCTGCTCATCGACACCTACGACGTGGCCGAGGCCGTGCGCACGGCCGTCGAGCTGGCCGGGCCGGAGCTGGGCGCGGTCCGCATCGACTCCGGCGACCTGGCCCAGGCCGCGGTCTCGGTACGTCAGCAGCTCGACTCCCTCGGCGCGGACAAGACCCGGATCATCGTCACCGGCGACCTGGACGAGTACTCGATCGCCGCGCTCGCCGCCGCCCCGGTGGACGGTTACGGCGTGGGCACCTCACTGGTGACCGGCTCGGGCGTGCCCACCGCCGCGATGGTCTACAAGATGGTGGCCAGGGCCGACCCGGACGGGGAGCTGCAGCCGGTGGCCAAGCGGTCGGTCGGCAAGCCGAGCCGCGGCGGCGTCAAGGCGGCGTTCCGCAGGATCGGGCCGGACGGCTGCGCGCTGGCCGAGATCATCGTCCCGGACGGGCCGCACGCCGCGCAGGCCGCGGTGACGGTCCCGGTCAACGGCGGCGACACCGACCCGCGCGACACCCACCGGCCGCTGCTGGCCCCGCTGGTCAAGGACGGCGAGGTCGTCGGCGGGGAGAGCGTCGCCGCGGCCAGGGACCGCCGCGCCGCCTCGGCGGCCGAACTGCCGCCGGAGGCGCATCATCTGTCCCGCGGCTACGCCGCGATCCCGACCGTCTTCGCCGGGCCGTGGGGCTCACCGTAGGATCGAGTCATGAGCACCGCTCTGATCATCGTGGACGTCCAGAACGACTTCTGCGAGGGGGGCAGCCTCGCGGTGAACGGCGGCGCGGAGGTGGCCGAGGCGATCTCCCGCCATGTCACCGCGCGCGACTACGACCACATCGTGGCGACCCGCGACTACCACATCGACCCGGGGCCGCACTTCGCCGACGAGCCCGACTTCGTCGACTCCTGGCCGCCGCACTGCGTGGCGGGCACCCACGGGGCGGAGTTCCACCCCGCCTTCGACACCGCCGGGGTGGATGAGGTCTTCAGCAAGGGGGCGCACTCGGCCGCCTACAGCGGCTTCGAGGGCGCCGCCCCCGACGGCACCACGCTGGCGGCGTGGCTGACCGCCAGGGGGGTGCACGCGGTCGAGGTCGTCGGCATCGCCACCGACCACTGCGTACGCGCCACGGCCATCGACGCGGTGGAGAACGGCCTGGCCGTACGCGTGCTCCTCGACCTCACCGCCGGAGTCGCCCGGGTCACCACCGATGCCGCCCTCGCCGAACTGTCCTCCGCCGGCGTCCAGCTCAGCGGCACCCCCATCACCCGCCCCTGACCCCGGCAGGAGTACCGGGCGCCCCTGAATCGGCCCGGCCGGAGCCCACCACGAGCGACCCTCGTGGCCGGTACGGCCGAGGCGGGAGGACCCGGCGGCCCCGAATGCCGCCCGCTCGCAACGCCAGGTCCCACGATCCGGTGGGCACGACGCAGCGGGTCAGCGTAAGCGCCGGGCGCCCTGAAACAGCCCGGCTGAAGCCCACCGCGGGCGTCGGGCTGCCCTAGACCGGGCCCGCTGGAGCCTCACCGCGCACGCCGGGGGGTGGGGTCAGCGGGAGCGTTGGGTGGCCCATTTGCGGATCTGGGCGATGCGGTCGCGGATCTGGTCGGCGGTGGCCTGGGCGATGGGTGGGCCGCCGCAGGCGCGGCGCAGCTCGGCGTGGATCACACCGTGGGGCTGGCCGGTGCGGTGGTTCCAGGCGCCGACCAGGCCGTTGAGCTCCTTGCGGAGCGTCCCCAGCTCCTCGTGCGGCGACCGCTCGGGCGCGGCCTCGGCCGTACCAGCCAGCTTGCGCTTCGCGGCCTGCTGCTCGGACTGGCGCTTGCGCAGCAGGGTCGCCACCTGGTCGGGCTCCAGCAGGCCGGGCAGCCCGATGAAGTCTTCCTCCTCAGGGGACCCGACATCGCCCCCGGTGCCGAACTCGCCGCCGTCGAACAGCACCCGGTCGAACGTGGCCGACGCCTCCACCGTCTCGAACGGCAGCTCGTCACCCAGGACGTCGGGATTGTCCTTCTTCTGCCTGGCCTCCTTGAGCAGGTCGTCATCCAGCCCGTCCTCGGCCTGCCGACGCCCCAGGATGTGGTCGCGCTCGGCCTCCATCTCCCCGGCCAGCCCCATCAGGGTCGGCACCGAGGGCACGAACACCGAGGCCATCTCCCCGCGCTTGCGGGCGCGCACGAAGCGCCCCACCGCCTGGGCGAAGAACAGCGGCGTGGAGACCGACGTGGCGTACACGCCCACGCACAGGCGCGGGATGTCCACCCCTTCCGAGACCATCCGGACCGCGACCAGCCAGCGCCCCTCCGAGGCGGCGAAGCCCTTGATCTTCTTGGAGGCGTCGGGGTCGTCGGACAGGACGACGGTCGCGCCCTCCCCGGTGATCGTGCGGATGTGCCGGGCGTAGGCCCTGGCCGTCTCGTGGTCGGTGGCGATCACCAGGCCGCCCGCGTCGGGGACGCCCCTGCGCACCTCGGTCAGCCGCCGGTCGGCGGCCCGCAGGACCTGCCGGATCCAGTCGCCCTTGGGGTCGAGCGCGGCTCGCCACGCCTGGGAGAGCTGGTCCTTGGTGAGCGGCGTGCCCAACGTAGCGGTGATCTCGTCGCCCGCCCGGGTGCGCCACTTCATCTCGCCCGCGTAGGCCAGGAAGATCACCGGCCGGACCACGCCGTCGGCGAGCGCCGGGCCGTAGCCGTAGGAGTAGTCGGAGACGCTGCGCAGCCCGCCGTCGCCGTCTTCGACGTAGCCGACGAACGGGATCGGGTTGTCGTCGGACCGGAACGGCGTGCCGGTCAGCCCCAGCCGCCGGGCCGCGGGCTCGAACGCCTCCCTGACCGCGTCGCCCCAGGACTTGGCATCGCCCGCGTGGTGGATCTCGTCGAAGATGACCAGTGTCCGACGGCCCTCGGTGCGCGCCCTGTGCAGCGCCGGGTGCATGGCGACCTGGGCGTAGGTGACGGCGACGCCGAGATAGTCGCGCGAGGTGGTGCCCTGGCTGTTCTTGAACTCGGGGTCGATGGCGATGCCCACCCGGCCCGCCGCGTCGGCCCACTGGCGCTTCAGGTGCTCGGTGGGTGTGACGATCGTCACCGTGCGGACGATGCCGCGCGACAGCAGCTCGCTGGCGATGCGCAGCGCGTAGGTGGTCTTGCCCGCCCCGGGGGTGGCCACGGTGAGGAAGTCGCGCCGCTCGGCGGCGAAGTAGAGGTCGAACGCCTCCTGCTGCCAGGCGCGCAGCTTGGGCGCGGTGCCCCAGGCGGCTCTGTCGGGATAGGAAGGGGAAAGATGCGATGCGGCGGAGGTGCTCACACCACGCTCCTTGCCGTGCGTCTCGTCAGGCCGCCCGCGTCGCAGGCGTCTCTTTCGGTTCGGGCCCTCACAAGGACACCAGGGTAATCCCCGGCACCGACAAGACGTGCCGTACGCCCCGGATCCTGGCCAAGCTCGGCTCCACGTGCTACACGGCCGCGCGGCGCGATCACCCCACCGTGGCGCCCTTGATCACCTGGCCGATCGCGGCCCGGGCGCGGGCGTCGTCGGGCTGCGCGATGGCCACCATGAGCAGGGTCCGCGGGCCGCGGTCCAGCACGATCACCCGCAGGTACGCGGGACGGTTGACCACGTCCTTGTACTGCGCGACCACCGCCCGCGCGTGCCCGGTGGCCCCGCCCACCGCGATGGCGGCGTCCTCTGCCACCGAGACCGTGTCGCCGTGCAGCAGCAGCCTGCCGTACAGCTCGGACGCCCGCAGCGCCGCCTCGCGCGGCGATCCGCCGCCCAGCGGGGGCCCCGGCATGGCCATCACCATCGCCCCGCCCGCCGCGTCGGCGGCGGCCGACGTGAACGCCGTCACCGGGGCGACGGGCCGCTGCGCCCACCCCTCGGGCAGCCGCAGGCGCACCCCGGCGAGCGGGTCGGAGACGACCTGTACGACGGGCTCCGGCGACACCGCGCGCAGCACGATCACGACCGCCCCGGCGATCAGCGACAGGCCGACGGCGAGGCTCCCGGCGATCGTGAGGGACCGGATGAGCCGGCGGGACAGGCGGCGCGGATGCGGGTCGGCGGGCGTGCCGTACCAGCGGGCGGACGGCGGGAGTAAGTCCTCCCCCGCCGGTTCCGGTGTCCTAGCGGGCGTTTCGGCGGGCATCTCGGCCGGCGTCCGGGCCGGGGGCCATGGCTGCTGCCGGGCGTAAGGCCGCCGGGTCCCCGGTCGTTCTTCCACGACGCCTCCTCCCGCACGGCCACCGCTCCCTTGTCCTACCACGATCGCCGCGCGGACTCAGGAAATCAGTGATCACAGATACGGCTGAGACGAACGGAGACCTATGTCCGGACCCGGACACGTCCCGCGACGATCGCGGCGAATATCCCGAGTACCGCCATCACCGCGGAGACGGTGACGAACCCGGTCGCGATGTCGTCGTGCCCGACGAAGTTGATCAGCGCGCCGCCGAAGCCGATCGCCAGGGACGCCCCCAGCGTGTCCGTCACCTGCAGGGACGCGGAGTTGGCGCCCTGCTCCGCATCGCTGGACTGGGCCATCGTGGTGACGTTGACGCTGCTGACGCCCATCCCCATGCCGAACCCGGCGACGACCCACGCGGGCACCGCGACCCATCCGGGCACGGCCGGGCTCACCGCGAGCGCGGTCAGCGCGATCCCGGCCGTGACGGCGACCGCGCCGAACATGATCAGCCGCTCACGCCGCACGAAGCCGCGGCTTTGCAGGTACGCCCCCGCGGACCAGCCCAGCGCCCCCGTGGTGAGCGCCACCCCCGCCGCGGCGTCGGAGAAGCCGCGCACCTCCTGGAGCATCAGCGGGATGAAGGAGTTCACGCAGAAGAACGGGCCGGACAGCAGGCCGCGCATGACCACCGTGGTGGGCAGGCCACGGCGCAGCCGCAGCGACCCGGTGGGCAGCAGCCTGGGCAGGCTCAGGCCGAGCAGCACGAGCCCCACGGCGCACGCCGCCAGGCCGATGGGCAGGTGCAGGTGCAGGTCGCCCACGCCGTACAGCAGGACGCCCGCCCCCACGGCCGCGCCGGCCGCGGAGAGGGTCATGACCACCGGGCCGCCCCGACGTACCGGAGCGGCGCCCCCGGCGTCCCCGGGGTCGGCGGCGGCCTTGGGCTCGTCCTTCTTGGCGCGCAGCGCCGGGAGCAGCATCAGCAGCGCGGGGATCACCAGGGGCACGATCCCGAAGAACACCCAGCGCCAGCCGACCGTCCCCGCCACCAGGCCGCCGACGCTCGGCCCGATCAGGGCGGGCACCACCCACGCGCTGGACAGCGCCGCGAAGATCTTCGGCCGGGCGTCCGGACGGTAGACGCGCGCGATCATCACGTAGCACGCGACGATCACCGCTCCCCCGCCGAAGCCCTGCACCGCGCGCGCCGCGATGAACATGCCCTTGTTCGCCGCCGCGCCCGCCATGATCATGCCGGCCACGAAGACGGCCACGCCGAGCAGGAACGGCAGCGCGGGCCCGCGCCGGTCCGACCACTGTCCCGCCATCACGGTCACGAACAGCCCGGCCATCAAGAACGCCGAGAAGCTCCACCCGTACAGGTCGATGGCCTGCAGATCCGTGGAGATCGCGGGCATCGCGGCCCCGATCGACATGCCCTCGAACGCGATCAGGGTGATCGTGAGCAGGATGCCGGAGGTAGCCGTGCGGTACTGGGGGCTGAAGATTCCTTGGGGGGAGTATGGAGCGTCAACTGTGGTCGGTACTGTCACCCGCTAAGGGTAGAACTCCGCCCAACCATGCGGTAAGCCGCCCACGCAGTGCGAATCCGGACAGCCTGCCCCTGAGTGAACTCCGACATGCACCGATCGTGGGCATAGTCCATGAAGTTGTGGAACGGGTCCTTGCCGGACAGCGGGCAGGTGTCCTTGGTGTCCGGGCAGCCCTCGGTGGCGTACGCCTCCGGCGGGGTGTCGGCCACGCCGTCGCCGGGCTCGGCGCAGCCGTTCTCGAACGTGTGCAGCAGGCCGAGCCAGTGACCGATCTCATGGACGGCGGTGAAACCGCGGTTGAAGGTCCGCATCGTGCCGCCCGGCATGCTGCGCCAGTCGATCACCACGCCGTCCAGCACCGGGTTGGTGCGGTACCAGTAGGGATAGGTGCCATAGCCGAGGACGACCTCGTTCAACTCGGCGATGTAGAGGTTCAGGGCGGACGGGCCGCCCCGGCGCAGGGCCTGCTTCATCTCCTGCTCGTGGCCGAGCGGGTCGCGGAACCAGGCGGGATTGGCGGTCGAGGTCATCCCGGCGAGCTTGAACCTCACGCGGGTGTCCGCGCCGCCGAACCGGCCGCCGTACGCGGCGTTCAGCGCGTCGATCTGGTCGCGTACGGACTCCCTGCCGATCCGCCGCCCGCCGTCGATCACATGCACCCACAGCGGCACGTTGATCGCCCCCGTGGGGACGACCCGCAGCCGCCGGGCCCGCGCGTCCAGGTCGGCGACCATCCGCCGGGCCTCCTGCGGCGAGAGCTCGCGCACCCCGGCGCGGGCGACCGGCCCCGGGACGCGCGCCGCGTACGGCGGGCAGTCGCCGCCGTGGGCGTGGACCTCACCCGGCCCCCTCTCCGCGTGGCCGGCCACACCCGATCCTGACGTGCCGAACGCGAACAGGCATACCGCTATCGCGGCGAACGAACGCCGGGCCATGCACTCCCCCGAGTCTCACCCGTGCCGGACCTGGCACGTGCCGGTCAGATCCGCCGCACCGCGGCGCTATCCAGACCGTAACGGCATGACCGCGCACAGTAGGCGAGCAACACTCCCGAGGGGCCCGAGTCATCGGCGAAATGCGGGCGGACGCCCCCGCGTCCGCCCCTGGGCCCGGGGCACGGCTCACGACGGACCGGGACCGCGGCGCTGCGCGATCCCGGCCTCGTCACTCCGACTTCTCGGGCTCGCCCTTGGGCAGGCCCTCGTATATCTCCTTGCACTCCGGGCAGACCGGATATTTCTTCGGGTCACGGCTGGGCACCCACACCTTGCCGCACAGGGCACGGATCGGGGTCCCGGTCACCATGCTTTCGGTGATCTTGTTCCGGTCGGCGTAGTGGGCGAATCGCTCGTGGTCTCCGTCGTGGGAGAGCTCCTGGCGGACATCGCCCTCGGGAAGGATCTTCGTGCTCACCTCAACGAGTCTATGCGCACGAAGGGCCCCCCACTCAGCCGACGTGCACGGAAGGCCCATCGATCTTACGCCCCGCCCGGACGAAGACGACAAGCAGGGCGGCCAGCACGGCCACCGCGGCGCTGACCGTGTAACCGAGGTGCATGCCGTCCAGGAACGACAGGTGCGACGCGGTGGTGATCGCCTGCACCGCCTGGTCGGGCAGGCCCGGGGGCACCGGCGCCTGGCCGTACGCCACGGCGTCCTTCATCAGGTCCACCTGACCGGCGGTCGGGGCGGGCAGCCCCTGCGCGGTGAAGTGGCCGGGGAGCACGTCGGCGACCTTGGCCACGACGATCGCGCCGAGCACCGCCGTGCCGAGCGAGCCGCCGACCTGCATGGCCGACTGCTGCAGGCCGCCGGCCACCCCGCTCAGCTCCACCGGGGCGTTGCCCACGATGATCTCGGTCGCGCCGACCATCACCGGCGACAGCCCGAACGCCAGCAGCGCGAACGGGATCGCGGTGTCCACGAACGCGGCGTCGATGCCGAGGCGGGAGAGCAGGAACATGGAGACCGCCGTGATCAGCATGCCGCCCGCGATCGGGATCTTCGGCCCCAGCCTGCCGATCAGGAACCCGGCCAGCGGGGAGGCGACGATCATGCCCGCGCTCATCGGCAGCATCCGCAGCCCGGCGTCGAGCGGCGTCAGCCCGTGCACGCCCTGGAAGAAGAACGTCAGGAAGAACATCGCGCCGAACATGGAGAAGGCGGTCAGGATCATCAGCACCGTGCCGATGGACACCGAGGCGTTCCTGAACAGGCTCAGCGGCAGCAGCGGCTCGCGCGCCCTGCTCTGCCACCAGGCGAACAGCGCGCCCAGGACGAGGGTCGCCACACCGAAGGCGATGGTCTTGACGTCGCCCCAGCCGTACTCCGGCGCCTTGATGATCGCCCACACCAGCGAGAACATCGCGCCGGACAGCAGGAGCACGCCCGGCCAGTCGATGCGCGACAGCGCCCCGGCCCGGCTCTCCTTGATCACGATCAGCCCGACCACCAGCGCCACCAGGCCGACCGGGACGTTGATGAAGAACACCGACTGCCAGTTGACCTTCTCCACCAGGACGCCGCCGACGATCGGCCCCGCCGCGCTGGAGACGCCGATCGCCGCGCCCCAGATGCCGATCGCCATGTTCAGCCGCTCACCGGGGAAGGCGACCCGCAGCAGGGCGAGGGCGGCGGGCTGGAGCAGCGCGCCGAACAGCCCCTGCAGCACGCGGAAGGCGATCAGCCAGCCGATGCCCTGGGACAGGCCGATGGCGAGCGAGGTCAGCGCGAAGCCCGCGACGCCGGCCATGAACACCCGCTTGTGCCCGAACAGGTCGCCGAGCTTGCCCGCGGTGATCAGGAAGACCGCGAGGGCGAGCAGGTAGCCGCTGGTCACCCACTGGATCTCGGCGAGCGACGCGCCCAGCTCGGTGGCGATCACCGGGTTGGCGATGGCGACGACGGTGCCGTCGAGCATCACCATGATCACGCCGAGCGACACGGCGATCAACGTGAGCCAGGGATGTCCCTGCGCTCGTCTTCCGGTCGGCGAGCCGGACAGTGGGCTGCCCACTGTCTTCGCATGCGCCATCACGAAAAGTCCCCCTTAACTCAGCAGGACACCCCATGCCCTGCTATCCCCTTACTTTGAAGGATTTTTCACCATAGTGACAGTCACTGACAATCGACAAAGACCAGCAAGTGTCACATAGTGATGGATGGCACACTGTGTCATGAAGGTGGCGAAGGGATGACGACCATGGGTCAGATCGGCCTGCGCGAGCGGAAGAAGCTCAAGACCCGCCACGCCCTCATCGACGCGGGACTCGACCTCTTCCTCGCGCAGGGGTACGAGCACACGACGATCGAGCAGATCGCCGCGGCGGTCGAGGTCTCCCCCCGGACCTTCTTCCGCTACTTCGCCGGGAAGGACGACCTGGCCCTCTACCACATGGCCGATCTGGAGATCGCCGTGACGGAGGAGCTGGAGTCGCGCCCGGCCGGGGAGTCGCCGGGGACCGCGCTGATCAACACCTTCCGCGCGGTCACCCGCGGCCTGATCGCCTCGGACCAGGCGGACAAAGAACGCTACATGAAGACCCGCAGGCTGCTCGACGTGACCCCCGCCCTGCTGAGCGCGGCGGTCGGGCGGGCGGCCGGGCTGGAGGGGCGGCTGGCCGGGCTGGTCGCCCGCAGGCAGGGCGTTGAAGGGCCGCCGGATCAGCGGGCGTGCCTGGTGGTGGCCTTCGTCGCGGCCGCCGCGCGGGTCGGCTTCGAGTGCCCGGGCGCGCACGAGGACCTGGGCGCGCTCGTGGCGCGGGTGGACGAGACCCTGACGCTCGCCGAACGGTCCTTCCGCCCGGGCTGGGACACCCCGGACGGTCCCTGACGGGGTGTCAGTTGAGGGTGGGGTCGTCCGGGCAGGTCGCCACGAACGCCAGCTCGCCCGGCTGGCGGCGCAGCACGGCGCGCCAGAGTGATTCGGGGTCGGAGAAGAAGGTGTCGCCCTGCTCGGCGTCCACCACGTACCAGGCGCCCTCGGCGATCTCCGACTCCAACTGGCCCGGGGTCCACCCGGCGTAGCCCGCGAATATCCGCATCTGCGCGATCTCCCCGGCCAGGATCTCGGGGGGCGCGTCCAGATCGACCGTGCCCAGCCTGGACACGGCGGGAATGCCCGCCTGCAGCCGCCGCCACCCCAGCGGCTCCTCCCCGCTCGGCACCGCCGCCAGCGCCAGCGCGCTGTCGGTCTGCACGGGCCCGCCCTGGAACAGCACGGACGGCCCGCTCACCAGCGCGTCCCAGGTGGGCAGCACCTGAGTGACCGAAATGTCACTTGGCCTGTTGAGGACCACCCCGAGAGTGCCGCTGTCCTGATCATGCTCCAGGACCAGCACCACACTACGCCGGAAGTTGGGGTCGTCGAGCCGTGGCGTCGCCACGAGCAGCCCGCCGACGTAGATCGCCTCCGCCATACACACCATCATGGAGGGTGAAGCACAAATCTCGCGCCTCACCCCGATACATTCGAGGAAGTTACTCCTCGGAGCCAGGCGGGCACTCCAGGGAATATCGATCATTCGTACCATTCGGGGGAGCCGGCGATGTCATCACTCCCTGCCCGCACCCGCACGACCTCGGGGGGGCGGTTCCTGGCCTTGGGCGTGGTGGTGGGGGTGGCGGGCGTACTGGGGGCGGGCCAGGCGGCCGCGGCACGGGCCCAGGTCCCGGCCGATCACCATGTGACGGCTTCGCCGGCGGACGCCCCGCCTTGCGGCCGGTGCCGATACGGCGCGGCACCACGACACCCGAGAAGCGTGCTCGCCACAGGGCTCAACGGACGACGGCGCGTGGCCGATGGGGGGCATGCCGTACCAAAGCGCCCCGCCCCCGACATCCCCCCGGCCAACGGCACCCGCCGAACAAAAGCCCCGGATCACCCCAAACAGCCCAGCCATCCGGCTCCGGCGATGGCCCCACTGAGCCGCCCAGAGCCGGGCAGGACGAACAGCGGGCCCCAAAAGCCCGGCCCGGCCACAGTCGGGCGAGCCGCCTCGGCAATCACCCCGCTGACCAAGGACACCAGGCAGCCGGTAGTACTAAGGCACCCCGAGCCGGGTGGGACGAAGGCTCCCAGCGGACCCCAGAAGCCCGGCGCGGCCATGGCCGGGCAAGCCGTCCCGGCGATCACCCCGCCGGCCGGCGACACCAGGCAGCCGATACCGGCCGTGGCCGCACTGAGCCGCCCAGAGCCGGGCAGGACGAACAGCGGGCCTCGGACATCCGGCGCGCCCACGGCCGGGCAGGCCGTTCTGGGGGGCGCTCCGCTGGACAACGGGGTCCGTGCTGAGCCGACCAGGCAGCCGGTGCCGGGGGGGACGAAGGCTCCCGGTGGGCCGGAGAAGCCGCGGGCGGCTGTGGCCGGGCAGGTGGTGCTGGCGGTGGCTCTGCTGGTCATGGGGGGGCTTCTGTGGTGGCTTGGGGCGATCTGGCCCGGGCGTTATCCCGGGCCGTCGCCCTGATCCCCCCAGACTTCGCTACGCCTCGGTGCTGCCGCGGGGGCGGCCTCCGGCGGACTCGCGGACCGCGGCGGCCACCGCCGTGGCGACGTCGGCGTGAAAGACGCTGGGAATGATGTAGTTGGGGCCGAGCTCTTCGTCGGTGACCACATCCGCCAGGGCGCGGGCCGCCGCGAGCAGCATCTCCTGGCTGACGCCGTCCGCCTGGGCGTCCAGCAGGCCGCGGAAGACGCCCGGGAAGGCCAGCACGTTGTTGATCTGGTTGGGGTAGTCGGACCGCCCGGTCGCCACCACCGCCGCGGTCTCGCGGGCGTCGTCCGGGGAGACCTCCGGCTCGGGGTTGGCCAGCGCGAAGACGACCGCGCCCTCGGCCATCGTGGCCACGTCGTCGCCGGTGAGGATGCCCGGGGCCGAGACGCCGATGAAGACGTCGGCGTCCTTCACCGCCCCCCGCAGGTCGCCCGAGTAGCCCTCGGCGTTGGTGTGGTCGGCGATCCAGCGCAGGGAGTCGTCGAGGTCGTCGCGCCCGTGGTGGATCGCGCCGAGGTAGTCGCACACGACCACGTTGCGCGCCCCGGCCGCGAGCAGCAGGCGCAGCACCGCGGTACCGGCCGCGCCCGCGCCCGCCATCGTGATGCGCACCTGCCCGAGGTCCTTCTCCACCACCCGCAGCGCGTTGGTGAGGGCGGCGAGCACGCAGATGGCCGTGCCGTGCTGGTCGTCGTGGAAGACCGGGATGTCCAGCAGCTCGCGCAG
The DNA here is from genome assembly GCF_003315795.1 of Spongiactinospora rosea. GTDB lineage: Bacteria > Actinomycetota > Actinomycetes > Streptosporangiales > Streptosporangiaceae > Spongiactinospora > Spongiactinospora rosea. The sequence continues at coordinate 62,682 of NZ_QMEY01000028.1, read as the reverse complement.
CCTGGCCTCGATCTCGAAGCAGCGCGGAGCGGAGATGTCCTCAAGGTTGATGCCGCCGAAGCCGGGCGCGATGAGCTGCACCGCGCGCACGATCTCGTCGGTGTCCTGGGTGTCGAGGCAGATCGGCCAGGCGTCGATCCCGGCGAACCGTTTGAACAGCGCCGACTTGCCCTCCATCACCGGCAGCGCGGCGGCAGGGCCGATGTTGCCCAGCCCGAGGACGGCCGAGCCGTCGGTGACCACCGCCACCGTGTTGCGCTTTATGGTCAGGCGGCGGGCGTCTTCGGGGTTGCGGGCGATGGCCATCGACACCCGCGCGACGCCCGGCGTGTACGCCATGGACAGCTCGTCGCGGTTGCGCAGCGGAACCTTCGAGACCATCTCGATCTTGCCGCCGAGGTGCATCAGGAAGGTGCGGTCGCTGACCTTGTGGATGGCCACGCCCTCCACCGCGTCGAGCTGGTCGACGATGGCCTGGGCGTGGTCGGTGTCGCGGGCTGCGCAGGTGACGTCGATCCGCAGCTTCTCGTGCCCGGCGGTGGTCACGTCGAGGGCGGTGACCACGCCTCCGGCCGACTCGACGGCGTGGGTGAGCTGGCTGACGGCCTTGCCGCCTGCGGGCACCTCCAGCCGGACGGTGATCGAGTAAGAAACACTGGGCACGGTGGCCACGTCATCCGCTCCTTTGTAGTGGCCTCATTTGAGGATTCCATGGTGCCACCTTCCCTGAGCGCCGCGCGTCCGGTTCGCCGCTGAGCAGACCCGGCCACGAGCGGGCCGCGAAGGTCAGCCGATCGCCTCGGCGGCCGAGGCGATCAGCTCCACGCAGGCCGGCACCGGGATGCTGGTGCTGTCCACGACCAGGTGGTACAGGGTCGGCTGACCGGGATCGGCGCGATAGAAGTGGCGGACGTAGGCGGCGCGGGCACGGTCGTTGTCCTCGACGATCCTGCGGGCCTCGCGGTCGCCGAGGTCGAAGAAGGCCGCCGTCTGGCGGATCCGGCGTTCCAGCGGGGCGTCCAGCCGTACGTGGAGCGCTCCCGGGTGGTCGGCGAGCACGATGGCGCCCGCCCGGCCGAGGATCACCCCGCCGCGCGCCCTGGCGGTCGTCCTGATCACCTTCTCGGTGTGCGCGACGAACTCCTCGGGCGGGGTGGGCATCGCGCCCGGCAGGTAGGTGTCCACGCCGCCGAAGGTCACCGTCGGCAGCCGCATCGCGCCGGACAACAGCCTGCCGATGCCGTGCTCGGCCCGGTCGTCGTGGACCAGCGCCTCCTCAAGCGTGCAGCCCAGCTCCTCGGCGACCGTGCCGGGGATCGCGCGGTCCACGAACGGCACGCCGAGCATCTCGGCCACGGCGGGACCGATCACGTTGCCCGCGGTGCCGTACGTGGCGGAGATGGTCACGACCCGCACACCCGTTGCTTACCCGTTCCAGGTCACGGTTATAGGGTGTAACCAGAAAAGTTTCCAGGTAGGCGGTCATCCGTTGGGCCGCACGTCACCCGATCACGCGACCAGGGGGCGTACCTCCCCGGCCACGAAGCGCACGAAGCCCTCCACATCGGGCTCGTCGGCGGTGGGCTGGAGGATCACGGTGTCGGCCCCGGCGTCGGCGATCCGTCGTACGGCCTCGGCGACCGCCCCCGCGTCGCCCGCCACCCCCGCTTCGGTCTTGCCCGCGTCGCCGGAGGCCGCCAGCTCGGCCTCGATCCGCGCGTCGGCGCCGGGTCCGGTCGCGGCGTTGAAGTAGGCCACGACCTCGTGGGGGCCGGTACGGCCCGCCTCGGTCCTGCCCTCCTCGATCAGCTCGCGGGCCCGCCGTACCTCGTCGGGCGTCCGGCCGGCGGTGAGGATCGTGCCGTCCGCGGCAGCGCCCGCCAGGCGCAGCGTGCGCGGGCCGGTCGCGCCGACGTAGACCGCGGCTCCCTCCTTCGGCGGCCAGTCCAGGGCGACGCCGTCGAGCCGCACGTAGCGGCCCTGCGTGGTGACCCGTTCGCCGCGCAGCAGGGCCCGCATCGCCGACAGGTGCTCGGTCAGCAGCGTCATGGGCGACTCGGCCCGCGCGCCGACCTGCGCCATCCAGTCCTGTACGCCGTGACCGACCGCCAGCTTCGCCCGGCCGGGGAACAGCCGGTGCAGGGTCGCGGTCTCCATCGAGGTCAGCGCGGCGTTGCGGAAGGGCACCGGCAGCAGGCCGACGCCGACCCGCAACCGCTCCGTCCAGGCCAGCGCCGCCGCCATGGCCGCGATCCCGCTCTCCAGGAAGCAGTCCTCCCACAGCCACAGCTCCTCCAGCCCGGCCGCGTCGGCCGCGCGAGCCACGTCGCGGAGCCTTTCGGGAGGGAGCTGGGGACGGAACACGACACCGAGCGCAGTCATGGGGTCATTCCTATCGCGCCCGTCGCGGCATGGACAAACTCCCCGGAACGGCGCGCCGGGGGTACGGCTGGCCGTACCTGCGACCGGGGTGCGCGCCACGATGTGCCCGGCCGCCCGGAGGAGAAGACTCGGCGCGGTAGGAACCGGCAACACCTCGGAAGGTGCCCCCGATGCGCACGATGCTCGCGACCCCCTCGCCCCAGGCCGCCCCCGCCCTCCCCAGGAACATCGCGACCGCCGCCGCGCTGTGGCTGGCGGCGGTCGGCGCGGGTGTCCTGGAGTCGGCCATCACGATGGCCGCCCTGCTCGCCGACGGCTCGGCCACGCTCGCGGGCCTGGCCCCCCAGATCGGCCTGCGGCTCCTCGTCTACGGCGCGGCCACCTTCGTGGCGCTGCGGTTGTACCGGGGCAAGCCGTGGGCCCGCGTGGCGCTGGCCGTGGGACTCGGGGTGTTCGGCACCGTCTCGCTGGTCATCGAGCCGATCGGCTGGCTGCTTTCCGGAGGGTCGGTCGCCGAGGCGGTGGCGGGCGCGAGCGTGCTCTCGGTCGTCCTGGCGGCCATCAGGTTCCTGCACCTGATGGCCGTGCTGACGGCCCTGCCGCTGATGTTCACCCCGACCGCGAACGCCTACTTCCGCGCCCGGCACGGCTGAGCCGTGCCGGCGGGCCGGACCAGAACGGGCCCGGCCCCCACCGCGTCAGAACAGCGCGCTGGCGAGCGACCGGCGGGCCTTGGTCAGGGCCGGGTCGCCGTTGGGCAGGGTCTCGAACAGGCCCAGCAGATGCCGCCGGACCTGGTCGCGCTCGTCGCCCGCGGTCTGCCGGATCGTGCGGACGAGCCGGTCGAAGGCGGCGTCCACCGCGCCCGACAGCATCTCCAGGTCGGCTGCCTGGCACTGGGCCTCGATGTCCTTGGGGTCGGCGGCGCGCCGCTGCACGTCGGCCGGGTCAAGGCCCTCAGAGCGCTGGATCAGGGTGACCCCGGCCAGGCCCATCGAGGCGTCCTCGTTGCTCGGCGAGTGGGCCAGCAGCCGCTGGTAGGCGGCCTTGGCCGCGTCGAGGTCGCCCTTCTCGATGGCCTCCTCGGCGGCGATCAGCTCGGGGGCGACCTGCGGGCCGCGGCCCGGCTGCTCCTGGCCCTCCTGTGGCGGCTGCTCGCCGCCCTGGGGCAGGTGCGGGGCCAGGGCCTCCATGAGCTGGTCGAGAAACTGGCGCACCTGCGGCTCGGGCAGGGCCCCCTGGAAGCCGGTGACCGCCTGCCCCTGGAAGATCGCGAGCACCGTGGGGATGCTCTGGACCCGCAGGGCCTGACTGATCTGGGGATTGGCGTCGACGTCGACCTTGGCCAGCACCCACTTGCCGGCCGCCTCGGCGGCCAGCTTCTCCAGGATGGGGCTGAGCTGCTTGCAGGGCTGGCACCAGGTCGCCCAAAGGTCGAGGATGACCGGAACGCGCATTGAGCGCTCGATCACCTCGGCGGAGAAGGTCTCGTCGGTGATGTCGATGACAGTGGCGGCGCCGCCCGCTCCCGGCGCGCCGCCGCCCGCGTTGTCCTGCGCCGCGGCCTGACGACGGGCCTGCGCTTCCAATGCCTGCTTGCGCGCACCGAGATCCACCGCGCCGTACAGCGATCCGGGTCGATTGAAGTCCGCTGGGCTCATACATCCAATCCTGCCCCATGCCCGCGCATGCCCGTACGAGGCGGGGCGGGGCTGGTCAGATCTCGAACAGCTCCAGGAGATCATCGCCTCTGCGGGTGCGCGAGACCCACACCTCGCGCCCCTTGCGCTCGCGGTCGATGAGCCCGGCGGAGGCGAGCCGTTCGCAGTGGTAGGTGATGGCGCTGGGCACCGTGCCGGCCTGCTCGGCGAGCCTGCTCATGGTCGTCGGCGTGTGCAGTACGGCCAGCAGCCCGGCCCGCATCTCGCCGAGCACCGCGGACAGCTCGTCCGCCGACCGCTCGTTGCCGGCCTGCCGCCACACCGTCTCGGCGCCGGGCAGCGGATAGCCGATCCACACCAGCTCGGGGTGCTCGTAGTTGACCACGACCGAGTCGCGGCCCGCCAGGGTCGGCACGAGGACCAGCCGCCGGCCGCCCAGCTCGTACCTGCCGGGTTCGAGGTCGCTGACCCGCAGTGTGCCGTCGCTGTAGACGATCCGCTCACTGAGCGAACCGAGCAGTACGTCGTGCGCGCCCCGCACGACCGCCGCGCCGACCCGTTCCACCTCGCGATCGATGGCGGGCCTGGCCCGCCGCCACAGCGGCTCGACGACCGACCACACCTCGTCCACGGCCTTGGCGTATCCGTGCAGCCAGCGCCGCGGCTGATCGGCCGCGCGCCGCCAGTGCCTGGGCACGGGCTCCGCGCCGAAGGTCCGCCCCAGGTCCTCCTGAAGGTCGCCGGGCGTGGCGTCGCGCAGCCAGGCGACGTGCCGCGCCACGGGGACCTCCCCGAGCGGCGTGAGCGGGACGATGCTGTCCGGGGCGACCGAGTGGCCGGGCGCGCCGATCGGCAGCGCCGCCTCCCAGCCTTCCGGACTGACCGCCTCCTGAACCATTTTGCGCCAGCGGTCAGGCAGGCCCCTGCGCCGGCCCGAAATGGCGTCGGCCAGAATCGCCAACGCCGTGACCTGCGGTGATACGGCGACAGTCACATGGGGTGTGGAATCGATGCGTAGCTCGCTCCACACCCCGTTCTGTGTTCGCGGCACACTTCCCCCGGTGTTCTTACCGCCCTGAATCCCCTTTGATGACGTTAAGGGCTCACCGTATTACCTCTCGAACATTTCTTGAAGTCTGGAAGTACCTAGAACCTTGCAGGTTCGGTGTAGGTGCCCCACTCCGCCCGGAGGGCGTCGCAGATCTCGCCGAGGGTGGCCTCCGCGCGGACCGCGTCGAGCATCGGGGGGATCATGTTGCCGCCGCCGCGGGCCGCGGCGACCAGGCCGGCCATGGCGGTGTCGAGCGCGGCCTGGTCGCGCCCGGCGCGGCGTTCGGCGAGCACGCGGTTCTGTTCCCGCTCGACCTCGTGGCTGACCCGCAGGATCGGCAGCGGCTCCTCCACCGAGGCGGTGTGGCAGTTGACGCCGACGATCTTCTTCTCGCCCTTCTCCAGCTTGCGCTGGTAGTCGAAGGCGGACTCGGCGATCTCGGACATGAACCAGCCGTCCTCGATGCCGCGCAGGATGCCGGAGGTCATCGTGCCGTCGGTGCCCATCTCGCGGATCCGCTTGAAGATCGCCTCCGCCTCGGCCTCCATCCGGTCGGTCAGCGCCTCGACGTACCAGGACCCGCCGAGGGGGTCGGCCACGTTGGCGACCTCGGTCTCCTCCATGATCACCTGCTGGGTGCGCAGTGCGATCTCCGCGGCCTTCTCCGAGGGCAGCGCGAGCACCTCGTCCAGGGCGTTGGTGTGCAGCGAGTTGGTGCCGCCGAGCACCGCGGCCAGGGCCTCGACGGCGGTGCGGACGATGTTGTTGTCGGGCTGCTGCGCGGTCAGCGACACCCCGGCGGTCTGGGTGTGGAAGCGCAGCCACTGGGCCTTCTCGGTACGCGCGCCGTAGGTGTCGCGCATCCAGCGCGCCCAGATCCGCCGCGCGGCCCGGAACTTCGCGATCTCCTCGAAGAAGTCGATGTGCGCGTCGAAGAAGAACGACAGGCCGGGGCCGAAGACGTCCACGTCGAGCCCGCGCGACAGCCCCAGCTCCACGTACCCGAAGCCGTCGGCCAGCGTGAAGGCCAGCTCCTGGGCGGCGGTCGCGCCCGCCTCGCGGATGTGGTACCCGGACACCGACAGCGGCTTGTACGCCGGGATCTCCGCGACACAGAACTCCATCAGGTCGCCGATGAGCCGCAGGTGCGGCTCGGGCGCGAACAGCCACTCCTTCTGGGCGATGTACTCCTTGAAGATGTCGGTCTGAAGCGTGCCGTTGAGCCGCCCGATCGGCACGCCCTGGCGCTCGGCCGCGACCAGGTACATGCAGAAGATCGGCACGGCGGGGCCGCTGATCGTCATGGACGTGGTCACGTCGCCCAGCGGGATGCCGTCGAACAGGACGTCCATGTCCATCGCGGAGTCGACGGCGACGCCGCAGTGGCCGACCTCGCCGAGCGAGCGCGCGTCGTCGGAGTCGCGGCCCATCAGGGTCGGCATGTCGAAGGCGACCGACAGCCCGCCGCCGCCCGCGCCGAGGATCATCTTGTACCGCTCGTTGGTCTGCCGCGCGTTGCCGAACCCGGCGAACTGCCGGATCGTCCACGGCTTGCCCCGGTACCCGGTGGGGTGCAGGCCACGGGTGTAGGGGTACTCGCCCGGCCAGCCGATCCGCTCCATGCGCGGGTCGGCGGTGCCCTCGGGCGGCCCATAGACGGGATCGACCTCCAGGCCGGAGAGGGTGCGGAACTCCGCGTCACGCTTGCGCGCCTGGTCGAAACGCTCCTGCCAGCGCCTGCGGCCTTCGGCTGTCTGCTCTGCGTCCATGTCGCTGCCTCCATGTTCCGGTACAGCAGTGCGCCTCGCCCAGCGGTCGCCCGGCGATCGACGGGGTAAATACTAGGACGTCCTACTATTTTAGCCCAGGGCGGGGAAGTCTCCGGTGGCGACCCGGAGTGTGCGCAGGGCGGCGAACATCTCCTGCAGCTCCGCCTCGTCGTACATGGACAGGCCGAAGTCGGCCGCCATCAGGTCGGCGGTGGCCTCGCGCACGACCTCACGCCCGGACGGCGTGATCTCGGCGAGCACGCCCCGGCCGTCCCTGGGGTTGCGCAGCCGGCGGACCAGGCCGGCCGTTTCGAGCCGGGTGACGGTGTTAGTGACGCTCGTGGGGTGGACCATCAGGCGCTCGCCGAGCTTGGACAGCGGCAGCGACCCGGTTTTGCTGAAGGTCAGCAGTACGAGTGCTTCGTACCGGGCGAAGGTCAAGTCATACGGTTTGAGCAGCGCGTCCAGTTGCGACAGCAGGATCTGGTGCGCTCTCATGATCGATGTGACGGCTGCCATCGCCGAGGACGGCCCGAACCGGACACGCCAGGTGGCCGCCGCGCGCTCGATCGGGTCGAACGGCAGGTTGAGAGGCTGACCGGTAGGCACAGCGCATACCGTAGCGCGGCCTCGTCCCATTTCGCCCGCTTACGATGAGTAATCGAATCCACGGAATACCCAAAGGAGCTGTCCACCAAACGTCACGCTCCGTTATGGTTCTCGCATCGGATGGTGAGACGGAAGCCAAAACGGCCCGGCTCGGCGAGGGGACGCCGGCCGGCGCGCCACCGGCGGCTCGCGCGGTGGCGCGGGGGGCATCGGGGCCGGGGGGCCGGCTCGCACAGTGCACGGGGGGTGCTTGATGCATGGCAGCTCGACGTCGCCTTCGCGGCGTGAACGCAGGCGCGGCGCGGGCGGGCGGCGCGCCGCCCGCACCGACGACGCCGAAGGGGGCGAAGGCGACAGCGGCGACGGACCAGCCGCCCACGACACCGGACGGACGCACAGACCGCACCGACGGCACAGAGCACACGGACCACACGGCGGCGCCAGGGCACGCCTCGAATCGGACACGCCGGGAGGCGCGGGGGCGCGGGCGGCGGGCGGTGGCCGTGGGGACCGACGGTCGCGTGCGTAAGCGGCGGCGCAGGCGGGGGTTCTCGCGTGCGGAGCTGACGCAGAGCGCCGCGATCACCGTGGCCCTGCTGCTGGTGCTCGGCCTGTTCGCCGCCTGGAGCGTCCTGGTCCCCGGCGTGGACGCCTGGGAGAACATCGTGGTGGCCATCATCGGGTCGCTGCGGCTGACCGGCCCGGTCGCCGCCGCCTTCGCCGGCTGGGTCGCCATGCGCAAGCGCCGGGCGACCGCCAGACGCCCGCTGACGCCGTGGCGGGCGATGAAGGCCCCGCTCGCGATCATGGCCGTGGTGGCGGTGTCCTTCGCGGTCACCGCTCTGCTGTTCGCGGTCAGGAGCGTGCTCACCGAGCAGGCCGGGCGGCTGCCGCCGAGCGCACTCGCCATGGGCATGGCCGGGCTCGGCCTGTACGTCGCGATCGGCTGGGTCACCGGCTGGGCCCTGCCCTGGACGATCACGCCCGCCCTGGCCGCGCTCGGCTGCTACGGGCTGTTCACCTGGCTGGTGGAGGGATCGACGTGGGCCGAACGCCTGGCGCCCGCCACGCGCGAGCCGTACGACGTGTTCCAGGGCCTCAGCGGTGCCGCGTTCGCCGACCAGACGCTGTGGCTGATCGGCGCGAGCACCGCGCTGATGCTCGGCTGGGCGGCCATGGTCACCCGGCAGGGCGCGCTGCTCGGCGCGGCGCTGGTCGCCGTTCTGGCGGCCGGGGCGGGGCTGGTCAGGCTGGCCGGGGGCCCGCAGGGGGGCGGCGCGTCACCGCCGGTCGCCTACAGCTGCCAGGAGTGGCCGATCACGATCTGCGTCCATCCCGGGATGCGCAACGGGCTCACCGACCTGGGCGCGACCTTCACCAAGATCGCGTCCCGGCTGAGCGGCACGCCCGCCGAGTTCACCAGGGTCGAGCAGCGCCCGCGCCGCGCCGAGGGCGACCCCACGCCCGGCGTGGTCCCGGTCCACGTCGATGACCTGGAGTCGGGGTTCGCCGACGAGGCGGCGGAGGAGTTCCTGGACAGCCTGGCCGGCGACTGCGCCGACCGGCGGCCGGGCGGCTACCGCGAGATCGTGATGTCCTGGCTGCGCGGCGAGCCGCTGCCGGGCGGGCCGCTGCCCGAGCACCAGTACGCCGCGGCGTGGTTCTCCGGGCTCACCGAGGCCCAGCGCCGGGAGTGGCTGCGAATGTTCTACACCGACTTCACCGCGTGCGCGCTGCGCGCCGAGCACTTCGGCGGGGGCCCGCAGCGGTTGCGGGCCGACGGCGGGCACGACGGCGGCGTCCGGCCCAAGCCCGCCTACCCGGCCCCCGCGCAGTCGCCGCGCGCCTACCTGGAGCGCCCGTCGCCGGAGCCCGCCGGGCCGCCACGGCCGGCGGGGACGCCCGTCCAGCCGCCCGTCGCCGGGCCGAAGGAGGAGCGCGACCGCGACGAGCGCGACGCCCGGCACGGTGATCACGATGATCACGATGACCTCGGTGATCACGTTGATGAGGACGCCCGGAACGAGGCCGCCCGCGCCCGGCACGGCGAACGGCTCGCGGTGCCCCTGGCGGACGCGGAACGGGCGGAGGCCGCGAACCTCGTCGATCACCACGATCTGCGCCAGGACCTGCAAGATCCTTACCATGTCGGGAATGACGGTCCGGCCAGGGGAAACCCTTCTGAATGGCGTCCGCCGGCGATCGGGGCACGACCCGGCGAGGCGGACATCCGGTGATAAGCCCGCTCCCGGGGGAAGGACAAGCATGTGACTCGCCCCGCACCTCCCCCCGGCGCGCCGCCGCAGTCGCCGGACGCGCCGCCGCGTCCCGCCCGCCGCCCCTGGCGGTTCCTCGTCGCCGTGTTCCTGGTCATCGCCCTGCTCGTGGTGGGCGCCCGGCTGGCCTGGATCTGGCTCGATCCCTTCGGTGAGCGCGGGATCGACCGCAGCGGCCCGGCGATCCTCACCTCGATCCAGGACCTCAGCAGGTTCCAGGCCGCGGCAGGCAACTTCCAGGTGGTCGTGGACCTGCAGAAGGACGCCGCGTTCCTGCCCGACGCGATCAAGGGCAGCCGCACGCTGTTCGTGGGAGCCGGATCGGTCGACGCCTACGTCGACTTCGCCGCGTTGTCCAGCGGCGCGCTGACCGTCTCCCCCGACCGCGCCTCGGTGACCGTGCGCCTGCCGCGCGCCGCCCTGGCCAAACCCAACCTGGACAACAGCCGTTCCTACGTCTACCACCAGCAACGCGGCATCCTGGACCGGGTCCAGGAGCTGCTGTCCTCCTCGCCCGGCGACCAGCGGGAGCTCTACGTGCTGGCCGAACAGAAGATCGGCGAGGCCGCCCGCGCGAGCGACCTCGCCCGCCGCGCCGAACAGAACACCAGGCTCATGCTGGCGGGCATGCTCAAGTCGCTCGGCTTCCAGCACGTCACCGTCAAGTACGCCGACCAGCCCTGACCCTTCAGCGGCGGGACGCGCTCACAGCGCCGCCAGCAGCCGATCGGCGGCGCTGTAGGGGTCGGTGTCCCCCGCGACCACCTCGGCCGCCAGCGACTCCAGGCGGTCGCCGCCGCGCAGCCCGGTGAACCCGGCCCGCAGCGCGGTCAGCGCGATCGCCTCGATCTCGTCGCCCGCCCTGGCCAGGCGACGGCGTTCCAGCTCGCCCGAGGCGGCCATGTGGTCGAGGTGCTTGGCCAGCGCGTCCACCACGTCCTCGCCGCCCTCGCCGCGCGCCGCGATCGTGCTCACGATGGGCGTCTTCCACGGCCGCCGCACCATGGCGATCATGTTGCGCAGCTCGCGTACCGTCGCCTGGGCGCCCTCCCGGTCGGCCTTGTTCACCACGAAGACGTCGGCGACCTCCAGGATGCCCGCCTTGGCCGCCTGGATGCCGTCGCCCATCCCCGGGGCGAGCAGCACGATCGTGCTGTCGGCCAGCGAGGCGATGTCCACCTCGGCCTGGCCGACCCCGACGGTCTCGATCAGGATCACGTCGCAGCCCGCCGCGTCCAGCACGCGCAGCGCCTGCGGGGTGGCCCAGGCCAGGCCGCCGAGGTGGCCCCGGCTGGCCATCGAGCGGATGAACACCTCGGGGTCGGTGGCGTGGTCCTGCATCCGCACCCGGTCGCCGAGCAGCGCGCCGCCGGTGAAGGGGCTGGAGGGGTCCACCGCGAGCACCCCGACCCGCCTGCCCAGCTTGCGGTAGGCCGCGACGAGCATCGCCGTCGTGGTGGACTTGCCGACCCCCGGCGAGCCGGTCAGGCCGATGACGTGCGCGGGCTCGGACCTGCGCGCCGCGCACAGCTCGGCGGTGATCTGCCGGACCTCGGGGGCGGCGTTCTCGATGAGGGAGATCAGCCGGGCTACGGCGCGCGGCCCGCCGGAGCGGGCCTGCCGTACGAGGGCGGGGACGTCCGCGGCGGCGCGCGGACGCGGCCCCGTCTCGGAGATCGTCACGCGGGCCGTCACGACCGGGGCACGCGCAGCAGCAGCGCGTCGCCCTGGCCTCCGCCGCCGCACAGCCCGGCCGCGCCGAGGCCGCCGCCGCGGCGGCGCAGCTCGTACGCGAGGGTCAGCGCGATCCGCGCGCCGGAGGCGCCGATCGGGTGGCCGAGCGCGATGCCGCCGCCGTTGACGTTGACGCGGTCCATCGGGACGCCGAGGTCCTTGACCGACTGCAGCACGACGGCGGCGAACGCCTCGTTGATCTCCAGCAGGTCGAGGTCGGCGGCGCTCAGCCCGGCCTTGCCCAGCGCGTGCTTGATGGCGTTGGCGGGCTGCGACTGCAGCGAGTTGTCCGGGCCCGCGACGTTGCCGTGCGCGCCGATCTCGGCGAGCCAGGACAGGCCCTCGCGCTCGGCGCGCTCGCGGGACATCACCACGACCGCACAGGCCCCGTCGGAGATCTGTGAGGCGGACCCGGCGGTGATCGTGCCGTCCGGAGTGAACGCGGGCTTGAGCCTGGCCAGCGCCTCGATGGTGGTGTCGGCGCGTACGCCCTCGTCGGTGGTGACCAGCACCGGCTCGCCGCGCCGCTGCGGGACCGGCACCGGGACGATCTCCTCGTCGAAGACGCCGTTCTTGATCGCCGCGGCGGCCAGCTGGTGGGAGCGGACGGAGAAGGCGTCCTGGTCCTCGCGGGTGAGCGACAGGCGGCGGTTGTGCAGGTCGGTGGACTCGCCCATGGGGATGTGCTCGTAGGCGTCGGTGAGGCCGTCGAGGGCCATCGAGTCGACCACCTCGGAGCCGCCGTACTTGACGCCCTTGCGCAGACCGGGCAGCAGGTGCGGGGCGTTGGTCATGGACTCCATGCCGCCGGCCACCACGACCTCGAACTCGCCCGCCCTGATGAGCTGGTCGGCCAGAGCGATGGCGTCCAGACCGGAAAGGCATACCTTGTTGACGGTCAACGACGGCACGGTCATGGGGATGCCCGCCTTGACGGCGGCCTGGCGGGAGGGGATCTGCCCGGAGCCCGCCTGGAGCACCTGCCCCATGATCGTGTACTGCACCGCCTCGGGGGCGACGCCGGCGCGGTCGAGCGCGGCCTTGATCACGATGCCGCCGAGATCGACGGCGGTCATTCCGGACAGGGCTCCGAGGAGGCGGCCAATGGGCGTACGCGCTCCGGCGACGATGACTGAACCCGACATCTCAGACCTCCTGGGCACGATCAGCGAGCGGTTCTGTCACCATACCCACGACGGCCCGGACGCTCGCCATGGAGGTGGCCTATGTTCCTGCGCATCGATCACGTCGGGATCGCCTGTCACGACCTCGAAGCCAAAATCGCCTTTTTCGAGTCCACCTTCGGCATGACGGTGGTGAGCCGCGAGGTCAATGAGGAACAAGGGGTCCGCGAGGCGATGCTGCACGTCGCCGACGGTCCGAACGGTTCGTCTTATATCCAGCTCCTCGAACCGCTGAGCCCGGACAGCCCGGTGGGCAAGTTCCTCGCCAAGCGCGGCGAGGGCGTCCATCACGTCGCCTTCGGCGTGCCCGACGTCGCCGAGGCGATGGGAGAGCTCGGCGGAAAGGGGATCCGGCTGCTCGACGAGCGGCCGAGGCACGGATCGATGGGGTCCTCGATCGCCTTCCTGCATCCCAAGGACGTGGGCGGGATGCTCACCGAGCTGGTTCAGGCGCCGCCGCCGCGGACTTGACGCGCTCTCCTAACGCAAGAAACGCTCATTCGTAACAAGTCGCGCATAACGCCTGAGGGGGCGGCCAACACGGCAGTGGCAGAGTACGCTGGCGTATCACCGGACGTGGATTCCTCCGCCGACGCGCCAGCGCGGTCGCGTCGGCACGGGCTCCCGCCTCGGAAAGCCCCGACTCATCCCGTCCGGCCCGTGTAGCCGTCTCGACAACCCAGGATCGAGCCTCCATGCAGTCCGACATCGACGCCCAGCTCAACAATTTCTTCGAAGACGCCCCCGCGCGGGAGTTCGACGTGGTGCTCCGGGGCTATGACCGGCACCAGGTCCACGACCATCTCAAGACGCTCGACACCGAGTTGCGCCAGGCGCGGGAGCAGGCCGGCGCCCTCCAGCGCGAGCTGTCCGACTCCAAGCGGCAGCTCCAGGAGCAGGAACGCCCGACCTACTCCGGGTTGGGGGCCCGGATCGAGCAACTGCTCCGCCTGGCGGAGGAGCAGGCCACGGAGCTGGTGCAGGCGGCCAGGTCCGAGGCCAACGAGATCAAGGCGGCGGCCAAGGTGGAGGCCGCGGAGCTGCGCGCCGCCGCCGAGAACGAGGCCGCCGACAAGCGGGCGGTCGCCACCCGAGAGGCCGACGAGACCCGTACCACCGCCGAGCGCGAGGCCGAGGAGATCCGCTCGACCGCCCGCCGCGAGGCCGACGAACTGACCTCGACCACCGAGCGCGAGGTCTCCAAGCTGCGCGCCACCGCCGACCACGAGGTGGCCGAGAAGCGCGCCGACGCCGAGCGCGAGATCGCCAAGCTGCGCACCACCACCGAGCGCGAGGTCGCCCAGCTGCGCGCCTCCACCAAGCGCGAGCGCGACGAGGTGCTCACCACCGCCAAGCGCCAGGCCGACGAGATGCGCGCGCAGGCGCAGCGGGTGCTGGAGGAGTCGGAGGCCAAGCGGGCCCAGGACGAGGCGGAGTTCGAGATCCAGCTCGCCGCCCGCCGGGAGGAGGCCGAGCGCCAGGAGGCCGAGCGGCACGCCACCGCGCAGGCCGCCACCCAGAAGCTGGTCGCCGAGGCCGAGCAGCGGGCGGCCACCGCCGAGCAGCGGGCCGCCAAGGCCACCCAGCAGGCCGACCAGACCCGGCGCGACGCCGACACCCACGCCAAGCAGCTCCTGGCCAACGCCAAGAAGAACGCCGAGCAGGTCGTCAGCGACGCCAAGTCCAGCGCCGAGACGATCGTGCACGAGGCCAAGACCGAGGCCAAGCGGTCCCTGTCGGCGGCCCAGCAGCAGGTCGACGAGCTGACCAGGCAGCGCGACAGCATCACCAGCCACCTCGCGCAGCTCCGCCAGCTGCTCGGCGGGGCGGCGCTGCCCGGCATGGAGCCGGCCCCCGAGCCCGCCATCGCCGCGGCCCCGGCCAAGCCGGCCCTGGCGCCCTCCAGCGCCGCCGCCGACAAGCCGGCCGTTCCCGCGCAGTCCCCCGCACCCGCTCCGGCGGCGAGCAAGGACTCGGGCGACGAGTCGGAGTGGTGGCAGGAGTAGGCACCGCCCCGGCGCACGGGGACTGAATTCACGGGGCGGCACGACGGCTATCGGGGAGAGCCTGGCGACCTTGGTCGCTAGGCTCTCCCTTGCCTTTTGCCCGCCTTCTGGAGGATCTGTGACCACCGGCCCGGCCCCCGCCGGACACACGCCCACCCCGCCGCACCCCGAGCCGGTCCCGCAGAAGGGGCCAGAGAAAACCGCAGAGACGCCCGTGCAGGCGTCCGGAGCCCCCGAAGAGCGGTCCTACGGCATTCCGGGCAAGGCCCTCGCCAAGAGCCCCTTCCTGTTCGGCCTGACCGCCGGGCTGGGCGTGCTGGTGGCGATCGGCCTGGCCCAGGCGGTCGTCAACACGCGCAGCGTGATCGTGCTGGTGCTGGTCGCCATGTTCCTGGCGGTCGGCCTGAACCCGGCCGTGGAGTGGCTGGTCCGGCGCGGGCTGGGCCGCCGGCCGGCGATCTCGATCGTGTTCCTGGGCGTGATCGCCTTCTTCGCGCTGTTCGGGCTGGCGATCGTGCCGCCGGTCGCCGAGCAGGTCAGCGACTTCGTGGCGGCGGTGCCCGGGTACATCAACGAACTGCTCGCCAACCCCACGATCAGGCGGCTCGACGCCGACTACGGGCTGCTGGCGCAGCTCAAGGCGTACGTCACCAGCCCCGACCTGCCTCGCCTGGTCGCCGGGGGCATCGTCGGCGCGGGCGCGGTGGTGTTCGGCGCGTTCTTCTCCGGCGTCACGCTGCTGGTGCTGACGCTGTACTTCCTCGGGTCGCTGGGCTCGATCAAGGACTACCTGCTGCGCCTGGTGCCCGCCACCCGCCGGGACCGCACCCGCGCGATGAGCGACGAGATCCTGGTCGGCATCGGCGGCTATGTGGCGGGCAACGTGGTGATCTCGGTGATCGCGGGCGTGCTGTCGTACGCGTTCCTGGGCGTCGCCGGGGTGCGATACGCCCTCGCGCTCGCGCTGGTGGTCGCGGTGACCGACCTGATCCCGCTGGTCGGGGCGACCATCGGGGCGGTGTTCGTGAGCGGCGTGGCGCTGTTGCAGTCGCTGCCGCTGGGCGTCGCCTGCGCGGTGTTCTTCCTGATCTACCAGCAGATCGAGAACTACGTGATATACCCACGCGTGATGAAGCGCTCGGTGGACGTCGCCCCGGCGGTGACCGTGATCGCGGCGCTGTTCGGCGGCACGCTCCTCGGCATCGTCGGGGCGCTCATCGCGATTCCGGTGGCCGCGGCGATCGCCCTGGTCATCAGGGAGGTCGTGCTGCCCCGCCAGTCGCGCGTGTGACGCTCAGGGCCACGAGATCTCGCCCACGAAGGCGGCGACCGCCCGGTTGAACGCCTCGGGCTGCTCCACCGCCGACAGGTGCCCGGCCGCCTCGATCACCGTGAACCGCGCGTCGGGCACGGCCTCGGCGATCGCCTCGGCGTCGGCCGGCGTCGTCATCTGGTCCTCCTCCCCCACGATCACCAGGGCGGGGACCTTCAGGTCGCGCAGCGTGTCGAAGGAGTCGGCGCGGCCGGCCATCGCCCGCTCGGCCCAGGCCACCGCGCCCGGCGGGGCGGCCTGCACCAGCCCGCGCACCCGGCCGAAGACCATGCCGCGGCGCTGCCTGGTGGTGGGCCCCACGAGGCCGGGAAGGACCTCGTCGAGCAGGATCGCGCTGCCGTTGGCGGAGACGGCGGTGGCGATCCGCTCGCGGTTCGCGCGCGCCTGCTCATGGTCGGCGGTGGCCCTGGTATCGGCCAGGATGACGCCGAGCAGGCGGTCGGGGTGACGGCGGCAGAAGGCCATCGTCACGTAGCCGCCCATCGACAGACCGCCGACCACGGCCCGTTCGACGCCCTCGGCGTCGAGCAGCGCGGCGACATCATCGGCCATCGCATCGATGGAGGGGGGCTCGTCATTGAGCACCGAGCCGCCGAAGCCACGGAGATCGGGTGTGATCACCCGGCAGGCGGCGGCGAGACCTTCCCGCTGGGCCAGCCACATGGCCGAGGAGAGCGGGAACGCGTGGAGGAGGACGACCGGCACTCCGCTGCCGGTTGATCGCGAGTACAGGTGCACGGAGAACAACCTAACCCGACGTTCGGCCGCTGCCACCCCTACCGGGGTTACCGGTCATACTCAGAGGGTCATCGTGCCGACCGAATACCCCCGCCGCGTCTGACGAATCACGTTTCAGGACAGCCGCTCCGGCAGCGGGTACGCCCCGGGCGCCACCCTGCGGACGATCTCGTTGAGCACGATCCGCACCGAGGGCTCGCCCACCCACAGGTGCTTGGCGCCCTCCACGCCGATCACCTCGGCCTGCGGCACGAGGGCGAACCGCTCGGCGGCCTCGTCCGGGCGCAGGTAGTCGTCGAACTCGGGCACCAGCGCCACCAGCGGACGGCCGAACTCCCCCCACGCCGTGAGGTCGGCGTCACCGGCCCGGCGCAGTGGCGGCGAGAGCAGGATCGCCCCCTCGATCAGCGGGTCGCGCCCCCAGCGCAGCGCCAGCTCGGTGCCGAACGACCAGCCGACCAGCCACGGCCGGGGCAGGTCGTGGAACTCCGCGTACTCCAGCGCGGCGGCCACGTCGTACCGCTCGCCCTCGCCGTCGGCGAACGCGCCCTGGGAGGTGCCGCGGTCGGAGGTGGTGCCGCGGGTGTTGAAGCGCAGCACGGCCAGGTCGGCCAGCGCGGGCAGCCGGTAGGCGGCCTTGCGGAAGACGTGGCTGTCCATCATGCCGCCGTGGGTGGGCAGCGGGTGCAGGCAGATCAGAGTGGCCGCCGGTGGCCGCTCGGCGGGCAGGGCCACCTCGCCCACGAGCGTCAGCCCGTCCGCGGTGTGCAGCTCGATCGGCTCCCTGCGGGCGGGCAGCACCGTGGACGCCCGGATCTCCATCCCTGCGACTCCTTCAGTAGCGATTTCGGCCGTGCCCGCGATCGAGGCGCTTGCGCCAGCACGGGGTGTGCCAGTGCCGCCGCTCCTCCTCGCCTCCCGGCCAGTTGGGCCAGCTCACGATGTGCGGCATTCCGGCGCGGACCTCATGGTCACAGCCGGGACAGCGGTAGGCGCGATCGGCCGCGCCGCCGCGCAGCGCGCGGACCTTCCACTCGCCGTCGGGCCACTCCTCGACGCGGTCCATGCCCGCGGGAAAGCCCGTTATCGGCCCCGGCGGCGGGCGGGAGGCGGAGTCGCCACGCCGCCCCCGGTCGAAGGGGTCCTTTCTGCGGGCACGTCGGGGGCTCACAACGGTAGGGTAATCGGTCATGCGGCTGGTCATCGCGCGGTGCAGCGTGGATTACGTCGGGCGGCTCACCGCCCATCTGCCCATGGCACCGCGGCTCTTGCTCTTCAAGGCCGACGGTTCGGTGTCCGTGCACGCCGACGACCGTGCCTACAAACCGCTCAACTGGATGAATCCGCCGTGCAAGCTCCGTGAGGACGACAAGACCTGGACGGTCACCCACGGCAAGACGGGCGAGAAGCTGATCCTCACCATCGAGGAGATCATGCACGACTCCAGCCACGAGCTGGGCGTCGATCCCGGGTTGCGTAAGGACGGTGTGGAGGCCCACCTCCAGGAGCTGCTGGCCGAGCACATCGGCACGCTCGGCGAGGGCTGGTCGCTGATCCGCAGGGAGTACCCGACGGCGATCGGCCCGGTGGACATCCTGTGCCGCGACCACACGGGCGCCACGGTCGCCGTGGAGATCAAGCGCAGGGGCGAGATCGACGGGGTCGAGCAGCTGACCCGCTATCTGGAGCTGCTCAACCGCGACCCGCTGATCGCGCCGGTGCGCGGGGTCTTCGCGGCCCAGGAGATCAAGCCGCAGGCGCGGGTGCTGGCCACCGACCGCGGCATCGGCTGCGTCGTGCTCGACTACGACTCGCTGCGCGGCATCGCCCCGGAGAACCCGACGCTGTTCTAGGGGCCTGGGGCTCCCGTTCCGGGTCCGTCCGGTTGTCCCGTGCCGACGTGTCGGCGCGGTCCTCGCGGGGTTATCGTGACGACATGACCGTGACCGCCGGCAGCCGCAGCTTCGACTCGCTCGACCCCGCCACCGGTGAGGTCGTCGGCACCCATCCGGTCCATTCGGCGGCCGACGTGCGCGCCGCCGTGGAACGGGCCACCGCCGCCGGGCGGTGGTGGGCGGGCCTCGGGCACGCCGCGCGCAAGACCCGCCTGCTCGACTTCAAGGCCGTGCTCACCCAGAACATCCGGCGGATCGCCGCGCTGGTGAGCGCCGAGACGGGCAAGCCGCTCGGCGATGCCACGCTGGAGGTCGTGCTGGTCATCGCGCACACCGACTGGGCGGCCAGGCACGCCCCCAAGGTGCTCGGCCCGCGCCGGGTGTTCCCCGGCCTGCTGGGGGCCAACCTCTCGGCCACGCTGGAGTACCAGCCGCTGGGCGTGGTGGGCGTTATCGGGCCGTGGAACTACCCGGTGTTCACTCCGGCCGGTTCGATCGTCTACGCGCTGGCGGCGGGCAACGCGGTGGTGTTCAAGCCCAGCGAGTACACCCCGGGCGTCGGGGCGCTGCTCGTCGAGCTGTTCGCCGAGTCGGTGCCCGAGCACCCGGTCCTTCAGGTGGTGACCGGGTTCGGCGAGACCGGCGCGGCGCTGGCGGGCGACCCGGGCATCGGCAAGATCGCGTTCACCGGCTCGACCCCGACCGCCAAGCGGGTGATGACGGCCTGCGCGAAGAACCTCACCCCGCTGGTCGCCGAGTGCGGCGGCAAGGACGCCCTGATCGTGGCGGCCGACGCCGACCTGCGGGCCGCTGCCGACGCCGCGGTGTGGGGGGCGATGTCCAACGCCGGGCAGACGTGCGTGGGCGTCGAGCGGGTCTATGTGGTGGACGCGGTGTACGAGCCGTTCATGCGGGAGCTGACCGAGATCGCCGGGCGGGTGCGCGCCGGGGAGCACTACGGCCCGATCACCATGCCGGGCCAGCTCGACGTGATCGACCGGCACATCGGCGAGGCGGTCGCCTCGGGCACGGCGGTGGTCGGCGGGCCCGGTTCGGTGCGCCCGCCGTACGTGGACCCGGTCGTGGTGGTGGACGTGCCGGCCGACAGTCCCGCGATGCGCGAGGAGACATTCGGGCCGACCGTAACCGTGAGCCGGGTGGCCGACGCCGAGGAGGCACTGGTGCGGGCCAACGCCTCCGCCTACGGCCTGGGCGGCACGGTCTTCTCCCGCGACAGGCGGCGCGCGATGGACCTCGCGCGGCGGATGCGCGGGGGGATGACGGCGATCAATTCGATCATCTCGTTCGCCGGGGTGCCCGCCCTGCCCTTCGGAGGCGTCGGCGATTCCGGATTCGGCCGGATTCATGGTGCCGATGGGCTGCGAGAGTTCGCGCGGCCGAAGGCGATCTCGCGGCAGCGCTTCCCACTTCCCGGAATGAACCTGACAACGTTCAGCCGCGGTCAGGCGGAACTTGACCGTTTAGTCAGGTTGGTGACCATCCTCCATGGGCGGCGAAAGCACTAATGTCCTGACTCTTCCCGAAAAAGGATCTTGCGTCCATAATGGTGGGCTCTGGGGGTCCGCGATCACGCTGGACGCGAGGTGAATAGTGACGGGTAGGGCGTACCGGGGACTGTCGGCGGAGCAACGCCTGGCCGACAGACGGGAACGGCTCATGATGGCGGCGTACACGCTGTTCGCCAACCCAGGGTTTCCCGCGACGACGATCGAGCGGCTCTGCACCATGGCCAGGGTGTCCAACCGGGCCTTCTATGAGTGCTTCTCCGGCCGGGAGGCGCTGATGGAGGCGGTCTATGACCGCTGTGTGGACGACACGCTCCAGGCGGTGGCCAAGGCCGTGGCCGCCGCGCCGAACACACTCGACGATCGGATCGAACATGGCATAGCCGAATACGTGGCTTTCGCGACAAAAGACCTGCGCAGGGCGCACATCATGCACGTGGAGGTGCGCCGCGCCGGAGACTGCCTGATCACCGCACGGCAGCGGGCGGTGGCCGGATTCACCCGGATCATGGAGGAGACCGTGGCGGCGTACCCGCAACGGACTCCACCGAACACTCATCTGCTGATCCTCGGGCTGATCGGGGCCTTACAGGAGTTACTCATCGAATGGGTGCTCGCGGATGTGCGGCCCGCCACCGGCGACCTGATCACCACCGCGGTGCACATCTTCCGGCGCTCGTTCAGCCCGGCCGGGGCGTGACCCCCCTCGCTCAGGCCACCGCCGCCGACGGCGGTAACTCCTCCACACGTAGCACCCGGTTCAGCCGGGTGACCGCCAGCACTCGCATGATCCTGGGCGGCACGCCGCGCAACACCAGGTGACGACCCGCGGAAAGCGCGCGCCGATGGGTGCCGACCAGCACCCCGAGACCGGTGGCGTCGATCATCTCCAGGCCGCTGAGATCGACGACCAGGTCACCATCCCCGGAGTCCACCGCTCGATGCAACCGGGGACGAACCCCCGCCACGGTGCCGACATCGAGCCGCTGCCCGACGCGTACCACCTGTCCGCCGGACCGTTCCCGGACGCGCATGCCACCTCCCTCTCCTGGTGCGTACGAACTTCCCTGCCCGGCATTGCTCGATCCATGCCTAATAACCGCCGTTTCGTGCAGGCGGTGTAAATGGCAGCGGTAAAGCAACGGTCAAGAACGCGTCTCAAAGCCAGCCCATTTCCTGTGCCGCCCGGATCGCGGTGATCCGGTTGGTCGCGCCCAGCTTGGTCATGGCGCTGGAAAGGTAGTTGCGTACGGTGCCCTCGGTGAGGCTGAGCGCCACCGCGATGTCGCCCACCGAGGCGCCGCGCGCGGCCAGCGCGAGCGCGTCGCGCTCCCGCCCGGTGAGCGGGCTGTCCCCCGCCATCATGGCGGAGGCGGCCATCTCCGGGTCCAGGTACCGCCCGCCGGTGTGGACCTTGCGGATCGCCGCCGCCAATTCCTCCGCCGAGGCGTCCTTCGGGATGAACCCGCGCACCCCCGCGGCGAGCGCCCGCCGTAGATATCCGGGCCGCCCGAAACTGGTGAGGATCAGGATGGCCTGCCCCGGCAGCTCCTCCGCGACCGTCAGCCCGTCCATCCCCGGCATCTCGATGTCGAGCACCACGACGTCGGGCCGGTGCTCCTCGACCGCCGGGCGTACCAGGTCGCCCGCCGCCACCTCGGCGACCACCTCGATGTCCGGTTCCAGGCCGAGCAGGGTGGCGATGGCCCTGCGGATCAGATGCTCGTCGTCCGCGAGCAGCACCTTGATCATTTCATTCCCCTCACCGGGACCGTGGCCGTGAGCGCGTACTCCCCCGGCCTGCCGGGTCCCGCGCAGAGCGTGCCGCCGTACGCGGCCACCCGGTCGGCGAGCCCGGCCAGGCCGCTGCCGTCGCCGGCCGGCCCATCCTCGCCCGGCTGCCGCTCGGTGGCCGGCCGTACGCCGTCGTTGGTCATCCGCAGCCGCACCCGGCCGCCGTCCGGTTCGACATCGATCCGGCAGAAGGTGGCCGAACTGTGCCGCAGCACGTTGGTGGTGCCCTCCCTGACGACCCAGGCGAGCAGCGTACTGGCCTGGCCGGGCAGCTCGGTGTCGGCGGCGGCGTGGACCTCGCAGCGGATGCCCGCCGCCTCCAGCACGGCGCGCACGCTGCTCAGCTCGGCCGGGAGGTCCACCGTGCGGTAGCCGCGCACCGCCGTACGGATCTCGTGCAGCGACTCCTTGGCCAGGTGGCGGACCTCGCCCATCTCGGCGACGGCGCGGTCCAGGTCGGCGTGGGCCAGCTTGAGGGCGACCTCGCTCTTCACCGCGATGGCCGAGAGGCTGTGCCCGATCAGGTCGTGCAGGTCGCGGGAGAACCGCAGCCGTTCCTCGGTGACCGCCAGCCTGGTCTGCGCCTCCTTGCCCGCGATCGCGGCCGTGAGCACGTACCAAAACCACGCCTGGAACCTGTTCCCCCAGGTGATGGCCACACAGACCAGGATGAGCTGGAAGGACGCCGCCACCATGTACTTGCCGCTCGCGCTCAGCGGGACGGCCACGGCCGTCGTGCCGAGCGTGATGAGGATCGCCTGGAGGGTGGTGACGTTGAGCGCCGCCACACCGGCCCAGGCCGCCGCCATGAGCCCCCAGCCCCACGGCGTCGCGTCCTGGATCAGCATCGCGGCGACGCTGACGCCCGCCGCCGCCGTGAGCTCCCGCCAGGCCGTCCGGCGGGTCATCGCGATCCGGGTGATCCGCAGGTACAGCACCGCGAACACGACGAGAAAGAGCAGCCCGGAGACCACCTTGACCGGCGACAGCGTCCCGGCCATCGAGGAGGCGCCGAGACCGTTCAGCGCGCCCATGCCGGCGATGAACACACCGACCATGAGCGACCATCTGGTCACCCGGCGGACCCGCTCGTACGCGGTCCGCTCCCGCGCACCCGAATTATCCGGCATCTCGCACCAAACGTTATCCGCGTCGCGGGTCCCACCGGAACAGCCACCGGGCCAGCAGCGCCGACACGCCCACCCAGGCCAGCGCGATCCCGATCGCGGGCAGCGCGGCCACCCACTGCGCGGCCATGCCCAGCGGCTCGCCGCCGCTGCCGACGAAGTCCCGCCCGAGGTAGGCCGTCCGCATGATCTCCACCACCGGCGTCACCGGGACCACCTCGGCGAGCAGGCCGAGCGGGGCGGGCATCGCCGTGGTCGGGCCGATGATCGGCGCGCCGAGCATGACGACCAGCAACAGCGGCAGCACCGCCACCTGGGCCGTCTCGGCGTTCGGCGTGATCCCGGCGAAGGCCGCCGCGAGCAGCCCCATGATCGCGATACCGAGCAGTGCGCCGAGCAGCATCAGCGGCAGGTTGGCGGGCGCCCCGCCGCCCTGCCAGCGCATGCTCCACACCACCACGAGCCCCACCTGGAGCGCGAAGACGGCCAGCGTCCCGAGCATCGCCCCGCCGAGGATCGCCGCCGGGGACGGCTGGGACGCGCGCAGCCGCTTGAGCACCAGCTCCTCGCGCCGCGCGGTGAAGGTGTTGACCATGTTCACGAACACCGCGAACCCGAGCATCAGGCCGGGCAGCCCGGTGATCACGTACAACTGGCCGGGCACCCCCTCGATCTGCCGCCCGGCCGCGACGTTGCTGAACAGCCAGCCCATCAGCAGCGGCAGCAACAGGACGTTGACCATGGCCGTCTGGTTGCGCCCGAGCAGCTTCAGGTCCACCCGTGCCAGTCGTACGGCGTGCAGGACATCCGTTCTCATCGCCCCTCCTCCACGACGCGCAGGAAGACGTCCTCAAGCGTCCCCCGGCGTACCTCCAGCCGTTCCAAGGTCAGTTCGTGCTTTTCGGCCCACTCCAGCAGCGGGCGCAGCGCCGCGTGCGCGCGACCGGCCGCAGGGGAGGCGGGCAGCGCGTAGGTCACCCGTGTGCCCTCGTCCGAGTGGACCGTCGTGGCGGCGGTGCCGTCCAGGAACGGCAGGCCCCCGCGCAGCCGTTCCCGCAGCCCGGCGGGCGGCAGGGCGAGCCGGAAGTGGATCTGGTCGCCCGCCTGGGTCACCACCTCGTCCACCGTCCCTGACGTGGTGATCCGGCCCTGGTGCATGATCGCCAGGCGGTCCGCCAGCTTCTCGGCCTCCTCCAGGTAGTGCGTGGTCAGCAGCACCGTGGTCCCCGCCGCCCGCAGATCGTGGATGATCTGCCAGGTGCCGCGGCGCGCCTCGGGGTCCATCCCGGTGCTCGGCTCGTCCAGGAACAGCACCTCCGGCTCGGCCAGTACCGCCAGCGCCAGGTCCAGCCTGCGCCGCTGTCCCCCGGAGAGCTGCCGGACCCTGGTGCGCTCCTTGGACGCCAGCCCCACCGTCTCCAGCGCCCCCGCCATCGACGAGCGCCCCGCGTCGGCCGCCATCCCGCGCCACAGCCGCACGGTCTCGCCGACCGTCAGGTCACCGAGGAAGCCGCCCTCCTGAAGCATCACGCCGATCCGGGGGCGCAGCGCGCGGCCGTCCTTGGCGGGGTTCAGGCCGAGCACCCGGACGCTGCCCGCCCGCGGCCGGGCGAAGCCGAGCAGCGACTCCATCGTGGTGGTCTTGCCCGCGCCGTTCGTGCCGAGCAGCGCGAACAGCTCGCCCCGCCGTACGGTGAACGAGACCCCGCGCACCGCCTCGAAGTCGCCGTACGCCTGCCGGAAGTCGTCCACCTCGATCGCGGTGGCGGCCCGTGCCGGTTCGTCTCTCATGCCGCCCAGCTTGGCCGCCAGGGCGTATCCGCAGGTAGTCGCCGATATCACCGGCTCAATGTGGATCTCGCGCACGACCGGGATGACAAGTGTCATCTACTGTGAAGCCATGACCCGCACTGACAAGGACAAGCCGGTCGTACTCTCCCGGATCTACACCCGGACCGGCGACGACGGCACGACCAACCTCGTCGACATGAGCCGCACCCGCAAGACCGACACCCGGCTCGCCGCCTACGCCGACGTGGAGGAGGCCAACGCGGCCATCGGCCTGGCCATCGCCGCGGGGCCGGACCCCGCCATCGCCCGGGTCCTCGGCCGGGTCCAGAACGAGCTGTTCGACCTCGGCGCCGACCTCGCCACCCCGGTGACGGAGAACCCGGAGTTCCCGCCACTGCGCGTGGAGGAGTCCTACATCACCTGGCTGGAACGCCGGTGCGATGAGTTCAACGAACGCCTGGAGCCGCTGCGCAGCTTCATCCTGCCCGGCGGCACGCCCGCCGCCGCGCACCTGCACCTGGCCCGCACGATCGTGCGGCGGGCCGAACGCTCGGCCTGGGCGGCGATCGAGGCGCACGACGACGTCAGCCCGCTGACCGCCAAATACCTCAACCGGCTGAGCGACCTGCTGTTCATCTTCTGCCGGGTCGCCGCGGAGGGCCAGGAGATCCTGTGGCGGCCGGGCAACACCCGCGAGGAGTGAGCCGTCAGGTGAGATCGAGGTGGGCGCCCGGCGGGGCCGACTCCAGCCAGGCCAGGAAGCCGGTGAGCGCGTCCTCGCTCATCGCCAGGGAGACCGTGCCGCAGTCGACCGCCCACAGCTCGCCCTCCCGCCTGCGGGCGGAAACACGAAGGCCGCGCCTCGCGATCGCGTGGCGCGGCCGGAACCGCAGACTCAGGAAGGGGATCCAGTGCAACTCCCCGTCGGCGTAGCGGGCCACCCCGTTCTTCCACCCGCTGACGCCGTCGCGCAGCCGACAGAGCACATGGCCCCGGGAGCGGGAGAGCACCACCCCCCGGAGCACGACAAGGGCGACGAGCGCCACGATGCCCCCACACACCACCAGCGTCGCCGACATCGCCCCGCCCCCGCCTTGTCCCAGTTGTACCGAGTCTAGATCATCGCCGCAGGCGCGATCACACGTCCTCGCCCGCCGCGCGGAGCCGTGCCCTGGCCCGCTTGGCTTCCAGCGCCGCCTCCATGTTCTCGGCGTCGGCGTCGACCGACGCGAGCGCCCGCTCCAGGGCGTCGCGCGCCGACCTGACGTCCACCTCGGAGCCCAGCTCGGCCATCTCCGCGAGGACCGACACCTCGTTGTCGGCCACCGAGAAGAACCCGCCGTGGACGGCGGCGATCAGCTCGCCCTCGCCGCCCGCGCGCTTCACCCGCAGGACGCCGCCCTCGACGAGAATGCCGAGCACGGGAGCATGATTCGGCATGATACCGATCTCGCCCTCGACGGTCTTGGCGATGACCATATCGGCCTCACCGGACCAGATCTCCCGCTCCGGCGACACCACTCCCACTCGCAGCTTCGCCACTTCATGGTCCTTTCTGCCGGGTGCCGGTACGGGCAGGGCCGCACCGGCACCGCGAGCGACGATTAGCGGGCGAGTTCCTTGGCCTTGGCCACCGCCTGCTCGATGCCGCCGACCATGAAGAAGGCCTGCTCGGGCAGGTGGTCGTACTCGCCGGCGCAAAGGCCCTTGAACGAGGCGATGGTCTCGTCGAGCGGAACGGTCTCGCCCGGCTGCCCGGTGAACGCCTCGGCGGCGTACATCGGGTGGGACAGGAAGCGCTCGATGCGCCGCGCCCGCTGGACGGTGACCTTGTCCTCTTCGGACAGCTCGTCGATGCCCAGGATCGCGATGATGTCCTGGAGCTCCTTGTACTTCTGCAGGATCCGCTTGGTCTCCTGGGCCACCGCGTAGTGCTCCTCGCCCACGATCTGCGGGTCGAGGATCCGGGAGGAGGAGTCCAGCGGGTCCACCGCCGGGTAGATGCCCTTCTCCGAGATCGGCCGGGACAGCACCGTCTGGGCGTCGAGGTGCGCGAACGCGTTGTGCGGCGCCGGGTCGGTGATGTCGTCGGCGGGCACGTAGATCGCCTGCATGGAGGTGATCGAGTGGCCGCGGGTGGAGGTGATGCGCTCCTGCAGCACGCCCATCTCGTCGGCCAGCGTCGGCTGGTAGCCCACCGCGGACGGCATACGGCCGAGCAGGGTGGAGACCTCCGAACCGGCCTGGGTGAACCGGAAGATGTTGTCGATGAACAGCAGCACGTCCTGCTTCTGGACATCGCGGAAGTACTCGGCCATGGTGAGCGCGGACAGCGCGACGCGCAGCCGGGTGCCCGGCGGCTCGTCCATCTGGCCGAAGACCAGGGCGGTGTCCTTCAGGACGTCCGCCTCGGCCATTTCCACCCACAGGTCGTTGCCCTCACGGGTGCGCTCGCCCACACCGGCGAAGCACGAGGTGCCACCGAAGTTACGGGCGACCCGGCGGATCATCTCCTGGATCAGCACGGTCTTGCCCACGCCCGCGCCGCCGAACAGGCCGATCTTGCCGCCCTGGACGTACGGGGTGAGCAGGTCGATGACCTTGATGCCGGTGACCAGCACCTCGGTACGCGACTCAAGCTGGTCGAACGGCGGCGAGGGACGGTGGATGCCCCAGCGCTCCTCGATCTTCACCGAGGAGGTCGGCACGTCCAGCGCCTCGCCGAGGGCGTTCCATACGTGGCCCTTGACCGCGTCGCCGACCGGCACCGAGATCGGCGCGCCGGAGTCGGTGACGGGGGCGCCGCGCACCACGCCGTCGGTGGGCTGCATGGAGATCGCCCTGACCAGGTTGTCGCCCAGGTGCTGGGCGACCTCCAGGGTCAGCGTCTTGGTCTCGCCGCCCAGGGCGACCTCGACGTTCAGCGCGTTGTAGATGTCGGGCATCGCCTCGGCGGGGAACTCCACGTCGACGACGGGACCCGTGACCCGCGCGACCCGGCCCACGCCGGTCTCAACAGTCTGTGCAGTCATTTCACTCTTTCCCCGCTGCGGCGTCGGCCAGCGCGTTGGCGCCACCGACGATCTCGCTGATTTCCTGGGTGATCTCGGCCTGACGCGCCTGGTTCATCTGCCGGGTGAAGACCCCGATCAACTCGTTGGCGTTGTCGGTCGCCGCCTTCATCGCGCGCCGCCGGGCCGCCTCCTCGGAGGCGGCGGACTGCAACAGCGCGGTGAAGATGCGCGACTCCACGTACCGTGGCAGCAGCGAGTCGAGCACCGCGCCGGCGCCCGGCTCGAACTCGAAGTACGGCAGCAGGGCCGTCTCCTCGGTCTGCTCGGCCTCCACGACCTCCAGCGGAAGAACCCGCTTGACCACGACGTTCTGGGTCAGCATCGAGACGAACTCGGTGGAGACGATGTGGATCTCGTCGATCCCCTCCTCCGCCTTGAACGACTCGATCAGCATGCCCGCGATCTCCTTGGCGTCGGAGTAGGCCGGCCTGCGGGAGAAGCCCTCCCACTCACCGGCCATCTCCCGGGCGCGGAACCGGTGCCAGCCGACGCCCTTGCTGCCGACCACGAAGGGCACGGCCCGGACGCCGCGCTCCTCCAGCAGCCCGCGCAGGGCCTCGGCCTCACGCAGCACGTTGGCGTTGAAGCCGCCGCAGAACCCGCTGTCACTGGTGACGATCAGCACGCCGGCGCTGGCCGGACGCTCCTTCTCGACGGTCAGCGGGTGGTCGATGCTGGAGGTGTTGCTCACCACACCGGTCACCGCGCGGGTGATCTCCCGCTCGTACGGCAGTGCCTCGGCCATCCGCTGCTGGGCCTTGGCGATCCGCGAGGACGCGATGAGCTCCTGCGCGCGAGTGATCTTGGCGGTCGACTTGACCGACCTGATCCTGCGCCGCAGCAGCCGAAGCTGTGCTCCCATGATCTGCTACTTCTTCTCGGGGGTGCGGACGACCTTGGTGATCTTCTCCTGGCCGACGTCGCCGGCCTCCAGCGCGTCGACCGGCTCGTCCTTGACCAGCAGCTCTCCGGAGGAGGTCTCGAACCCCTTCTTGAAGTCGGTGATCGCACCCTTGAGCGCGGTCACCGCGTCGTCGGACAGCTCGTTGGTCTCCCGGATGCCGGTGTAGATGCCCTTGTGGTCGCGGGCCAGGTAGTCCAGGAACTCGGTCTCGAAGCGGCGGATGTCCTCGACCGGCACCTCGTCCAGCTCGCCGGTCGTACCGGCCCACACCGAGACGACCTGGCGCTCGACCGGGAACGGGCTGTACTGGGGCTGTTTGAGCAGCTCCACCAGCCGCGCGCCGCGTTCGAGCTGGGCGCGGGAGGCCGCGTCGAGGTCGGAGGCGAAGGAGGCGAAGGCCTCCAGGTCGCGGAACTGGGACAGTGACAGCTTCAGCGTGCCCGCGACCTTGCGCATGGCCTTGACCTGCGCCGAGCCGCCGACTCGGGAAACCGAGATACCGACGTTGATGGCCGGTCGCACACCTGCGTTGAACAGGTCGGTCTCCAGGAAGCACTGACCGTCGGTGATGGAGATGACGTTGGTCGGGATGAACGCCGAGACGTCGTTGCCCTTCGTCTCGATGATCGGCAGACCGGTCATCGAGCCGCCGCCCAGGTCGTCGGAGAGCTTGGCGCACCGCTCCAGGAGCCGCGAGTGCAGGTAGAAGACATCGCCGGGGAACGCCTCACGGCCCGGCGGGCGGCGCAGCAGCAGCGAGACCGCGCGGTAGGCGTCGGCCTGCTTGGTCAGGTCGTCGAAGACGATCAGGACGTGCTTGCCCTGGTACATCCAGTGCTGGCCGATCGCGCTGCCGGTGTAGGGGGCCATGTACTTGTAGCCCGCGGGGTCGGAGGCCGGCGCGGCGACGATGGTGGTGTACTCCAGCGCGCCCGCCTCCTCCAGCCGCGCCCGGACCTGCGCGATCGTGGAACCCTTCTGGCCGACCGCGACGTAGACGCAGCGGACCTGCCGCTGCGGGTCGCCGGAGGCCCAGTTGTCCCGCTGGTTGAGGATGGTGTCCACGGCGATCGCGGTCTTGCCGGTGCCACGGTCGCCGATGATGAGCTGGCGCTGACCGCGCCCGATCGGCGTCATGGCGTCGATGGCCTTGATTCCGGTCTGCAGTGGCTGGCGCACCGACTGGCGCTGCACCACCGAGGGCGCCTGCAGCTCAAGGGCGCGGCGGCCCTCGGCCTCGATCGGGCCCTTGCCGTCGAGCGGGTTGCCCAGTGGGTCCACCACGCGGCCGAGGAAGGCGTCGCCGACCGGCGCCGACAGGACCTCGCCCGTGCGGCGGACCGTCTGGCCCTCCTCGATCTTGCTGAAGTCGCCCAGGATAACGACACCGATCTCCCGGACGTCCAGGTTCAGTGCCAGGCCACGCGTGCCGTCCTCGAACTCAAGCAGCTCGTTCGCCATCGTCGAGGGAAGGCCGGAGACATGGGCGATGCCGTCGCCGCAGTCGACGACGGTCCCGATCTCCTCACGCGCGGCGCCTTCCGGCTCGTACGCCTGGACGAAGCGCTCAAGCGCGTCCCGGATCTCGTCCGGCCGGATCGTCAGCTCCGCCATCTCTCTCTGTCTCCCTATTGACTAAACAACCGACGTCGGTCAGCCGGCCAAGCGGCGGCGGACTTCTTCGATTCGCGCCGCGATGGTGGTGTCGATGATCTCGTCGCCGACACGAACCGAGAACCCGCCGATCACTCGGGGGTCGACCTCGACGTTCAGGTGAACGTCTCGGCCGTAGGAGTCGCGCAACAGTGCGGCCAGCCGCTGCTTCTGGCCGTCGCTGAGCGCGACCGCACTGCGCACCACGGCCACCAGGCGCTGCCGCTGCGCGGCCACCAGGGTGCCGAACTCGGCGAGCCCGGTCTCCAGGCTACGTCCTCGTGGGTGTGCGACAGCCTGTACGACCAGCAGCGATGTCACCGGCGCGACCTTGCCGCCGAGCAGCGAGCGCAGGAACTCCGCCTTGCGCTCGGCGGTCACGGCCGCGTCGCCCAGGAAGCGGCGCAGGTCGCCGTTGCTCGCCACGATGCGGCCGAACCGGAACAGCTCGTCTTCCACATCGTCGATCTGCCCCGCGGCCTCGGCGGCCGCGGCGGCGGCGATCACCGCGACCCGCTCCAGAGCGTCGGCGACGTCTCCGGCGCGGGTCCACCTGGCGGACACGGCGGCGGCCGTGGTCTCCAGCGCGGCCTCACTGATCTTGCCTTCCAGCAGGACCCTGGCCGTCTGTGCCTTCTGCTCCGCCGGACGCGACGGGTCGGACAGGGCACGGCGCAGGCCGTGCTCCCGGTCCAGGAGCCCGGCGACCGCGAACAGGTCCTCCGACAGCGCGGTGAGATCCGCACCGGCCGCCACGACGTTGAACCGCTCCTCGACCGAGGACAGCGACGCCCTGCTCAGACCCATCATTGTCATTGGTCGCTCACCGCTCCTCGCTCGCTTCGCGGACCGCTCGTTCCTCGCGGGCCACTCCGCTCGCTGCGTCGGGTTCGCTCCGCCGTCATCGTCAACGCACCGCCTGCCTGGCGTCGCTCTCCAGCTCCTCAAGGAACCGGTCGATGACACGGCGCTGGCGGGCCTCGTCCTCAAGGGACTCGCCGACGATGCGGCCGGCCAGGTCGGTGGACAGCCGGCCGATCTCCGCCCGGAGCTGGGCGAACGCCTGCTGGCGGTCGGCCTCGATCTGGGCGTGCGCCGCCTCGATGAGGCGGCGGGCCTCGGCCTGCGCCTCCTCACGGAGCTCGGCCTTGATCTGGGCGCCCTGCTCGCGCGCCTCCTCGCGCAGCCGCGCGGCCTCGTGGCGGGCCTCGACGAGCTGCTCGCGGTATTCGTCGAGCGCCTGCTGGGCTTCCTTCTGCGCGTCGGCCGCCTTCTTCAGGCCGCCCTCGATCGCCTCCGCGCGGTCCGCGAGGGTCTTCTGAATCCGCGGGACGAGCATGCGTCCCACGAAGAACAGCACGAACAGGAACGCGAAGCCGCCGATGGCCATTTCGGCCGGATGCGGAAGCAGCGGGTTGTTATCGCCCGCTTCGGCGAGAACATTCATGGCTGGGCCTCCTCTCGGGGGTCAGTCACTCGTCACTGCCGGAACGCGAAGGCGAGGGCCACACCGATGAGGGCGAGCGCCTCGGTGAACACGAAGCCGAGCAGCATGTTCTGGCGGATCAGGTTGTAGGCCTCGGGCTGACGGGCGATCGCCTGTACGCCCTGACCGAAGATGATGCCCACGCCGATGCCCGGGCCGATGGCGGCGAGGCCGTAGCCGATGGAGCCGAGGTTGCCGGAGACTTCAGCGAGCAAGCTCATGCTTTTCCGTTTCCTTTTCTATCGGCCGGTGGAGTGCCCACCGGAATCTCTTGAGTTCTCAGTGCGCCGGGTGCAGCGCGTCATTGATGAACATCGCGGTCAGCATCGCGAACACGTAGGCCTGAAGGGCCTGGATGAACAGCTCGAACGCGGTCAGCGCGATGGTCATGACGACACCCAGCAGGCCCAGCGGCGCGCCGAGCGGGCTGAGCTGCACGAACAGGAAGTGCCAGCCCACCTCGGAGAACAGCGCGATGATCAGGTGACCCGCCATCATGGTGGCGAAGAGCCGGACCGCGTGGGTGATGTGCCGCAGGATCACGGTGGAGGTGAACTCGATCGGCGCGACCAGCACGTACATCCAGCCGGGCAGCCCGGGCGGGAACATGATGTTCTTGAAGAAGCCCCAGGGCCCCTGGTGCTTCATGCCCAGGAAGAGGACCAGCACCCAGACGCCCAGCGCGAGGATGGCCGGGTAGCCGATCAGCGACATCGCCGGGAACTGGAGGAAGATGACCGACCCGAAGAGGTTCATCACCAGCACGAACAGGAACATGCTGAACAGCAGCGGCATCCACCGCTCGCTGTCCTTGCCGAGGAACGGCCGCGCGCACTGCTCGCGGACGAACTCGTAGGCGTACTCGCCGAGAGCCTGCATCCCGCGCGGCACCAGCTTGGGGCGCGAGAAGGCGGCGAAGCTGAGCACGATCACCAGCAGGGCCGCCAGGAACGCGAGCAGCGCGGGCTTGTTGAACCACTCGGCGCCCGACACCAGTGCCGGCCATTCGAAGAGGTTGAGTCCCGGGGCCTGGAACTCTTCGGCTGCGAGGGGCGCGGCGCTCACTCGGCGTTCCCTTCCTCGTAGTGGATCAGGGTGTCTTCCAGCGCCCGGTCACCGGATGGCGAGGGATCGGGAAGAAGCTCAGTCAGGTGGGTGGTGCGGTCGGACGGAGACCAGGATCCGCGGGCGCCTATGGGCGCCCAGGCGGATCGGCGATCGCGCACGCGACGATAGCAGGCGGCAGCGTGACTAGTCATATCGGGCCACGAACTGCCTGCTGCGGTGAGTTTACGGGATGAGACCGCCGGTGGGTGAACGGCGGTCCGGCTGCGGCGCATCATTTCTCCCCGACGTGTCCGGGGACCTTGACGTCCGGCTCGACGTACAGCATGCGCAGCTTCATGAACGCCCTGGCCTCGCCCACGGTCCAGGCGATCGTGCACAGGATGACGGTCCAGGTGAACGTCATGGGATGCCAGGCGGTGACGTCGGAGAGGGAGCTCAGCGCGAGGGCCAGTGCGACGATCTTGACCAGGTAGGTGCCCATGGCGGCGATCATCATCATCTGCGGCGACACGCGCGAGGCGTACGCGACGGCGACCAGGCTGATCACGAAGAACGCGGCCACCACCACGACGCCGATCAACGCGGCGAGCGCTCCCGCGGCACCGACGGTGAACGTCGAGACGAGGGCCACGACCAAGCCCACCGCAAGGGCGGGTATCGCGGCGTTTTTGAGTACGCGCACGTCGTTGGCCTGCATCGGTGCTCCAGAAACGGTTGTCAAGCGAGCATTTGCTGCCTCACACGGCCGAGCCGGTGAGGACCTCTGCTAGTGAAAGCTATCACAAGCTCCGGCAGAGCCGTTTTTACCTGCCGTTTCGAATGCGATGATCAAGGGGTGGCACGAGGCGAGAGCCCAGGTAGCGGCACGTCTCCCAGCGGGATCACGGCGGTGTCCTGGCCCATTTCGGCCGTCGGCGGACGCTCGACGGCGGAGCCGCCGCCGGGCCCGGGCGGGTACGGGCCGGCGGGCGGGTGCGTCTCGCCCATCGGCGGATGCGCGGGCGGTGCGCCGAACGGACCGGTGACGGGACCTGCGATGGGGCCGCCGATCGGGCCGGTGACGGGACCGCTGGGCGAGTCGTCCTCCGGCCTGCGCCGCCGTCCCGCGGCGTGCGCTCCGCCGCCACCGCCTCCTCCGCCACCGCCCTGCCAGCGCTCCCGCAACCGCGGCAACGCCATCAGGAACAGGGCGATCATGGCCAGGATGACGATCCCGACGAACACGATCACCGGCACACTGATGATCGACGCGCCGACCACGGAGAACCCGAACAGGAACGTCCAGGCGTACATGATCAGGACGGTCCGCCGGTGGGAGTGGCCGATGTCCAGCAGCCGGTGGTGCAGATGCCCCCGGTCAGGGGCGAACGGCGACATGCCGTAGGAGGTGCGGCGGACCACCGCGGTCCACAGGTCGAGCAGCGGCAACACCATCACCGCGACCGGCAGTAGCAGCGGCAGGACCAGCGGGAACCGGTTGATCGTGGCGCTGAGCGCACTGGAGTCGATCGGGGTCACCGTGACCACCGAACTGGCCAGCACCAGGCCGAGCAGCATCGCGCCGGTGTCGCCCATGAAGATCTTCGCGGGGTGGAAGTTGTGCGGCAGGAACCCGGCGCAGATGCCGATGAGCACCGAGGTGATCGCCGCCGTGGCGTTGATCCGGGTGTCGCCCATCGTGGTGGACAGCACGATGGAGTACGCCCACATGGCCATGGCCGCGATGCCGACGATGCCCGCCGCCAGGCCGTCCAGGCCATCGACGAAGTTGACGGCATTGATCGCGACCACCACGACCAGGATCGTGATCACCGTCCGCAACGTGCTGTCCAGCGACAGCGCGGCGGTGCCGGGGATGGGGATCCACTGCAGGTACAGGCCGAACGCGACGAGCAGGCCGGCCGCGGCGATCTGGCCGCCCAGCTTGATGAAGGGGTCCATGCCCCACCAGTCGTCGAGGAACCCGGTGACGGTGATCAGGCCGCCGGCCGCGATCAGGGCCAGCACGGTCTGGCCGCCGGCCAGTTTGGGGTCGGCGAGGGATTGGGCGACCCAGGGCTGCCGGGTGGCGAACAGCAGGCCGGCGACCAGCCCGCCGTACATCGCCAGGCCGCCCAGGCGGGGGGTGGGGGTAGTGTGCACGTCGCGTTCGCGAACCTCCGGCATGGCGCCGATGCGGATCGCGAACAGGCGGACGAGCGGCACGAGGAGGTACGTGACCGCCGCCGCCACCAGTGCAATGAGGAAGTACTCGCGCACGGACCTAGTTTCCTGGATGCTCCGGCCCGCTGGGGCCGGAAATCGACACAGAACAGCTCATGATTCGCTGGGATAAACCTGATGGACGCCTACCAGCTCCGCCACCCGCCGCCTCACCTCCGGCGCGCCGCCGGGGTCGCGGACCGCCGCCGCCACCATCGTGGCGACCTCGGCCAGGTCGCCGGGCCCGAGGCCCTGCGTCGTCACGCACGGCGTGCCGACCCGCAGGCCCGAGGTCACCGTGGGCGGCTCGGGGTCGTAGGGGATCGCGTTGCGGTTGAGGGTGATCCCGGCGTCCGCGCACCTGCGCTCGGCCTCGCGCCCGGTGACGCCGAGCGGGCGCAGGTCGACGAGCGCAAGGTGGGTGTCCGTGCCGCCGGAGACCGGGCGCATCCCGGCGGACGCGAGGCCGTCGGCGAGCGCGCGGGCGTTGTCCACGACCCGTTTGCCGTACTCGGCGAACTCCGGGCGCAGCGCCTCGCCGAACGCGACCGCCTTGGCCGCGATCACGTGCATCAGCGGGCCGCCCTGGGTGAACGGAAAGACCGCGCGGTCGATCTTGGCGGCCAGTTCGGCGGTGCACAGCAGCCCGCCGCCGCGCGGGCCGCGCAGCGCCTTGTGCGTGGTGAACGTCACCACGTCGGCGTAGGGCACCGCGGAGGGGATCGCGCCGCCCGCCATCAGCCCGATCGTGTGCGCCACATCAGCGAGCAACCAGGCCCCCACCTCGTCGGCGATCCCGCGGAACGCGGCGAAATCGATCAGCCGGGGATAGGCCGTGGCGCCACATATGATCATCTTAGGGCGGTGCCGGAGCGCGAGGTCCCGCACTTCGTCGTAGTCGATCAGTTCGGTGTCCCGGCGCACGCCGTACGCCGCGACGTCGAACCATCTTCCTGAGAAGTTCACCTTCGAGCCATGGGTGAGGTGACCGCCGTGCGGCAGGGCCATCGCCAGCATCGTGTCGCCGGGTTGCAGCAGGGCCGCGTACGCCGCCAGGTTGGCCGATGCCCCCGAGTGCGGCTGCACGTTGGCGTGATCGGCCCCGAACAGGCGTTTGGCGCGCTCCACGGCCAGCGCCTCGGCCCGGTCGACCACCTCACAGCCGCCGTAGTAGCGGCGGCCGGGATAGCCCTCGGCGTACTTGTTGGTGAGCGTCGAGCCGAGCGCGGCGAGAACGGCGGGCGAGGTGAAGTTCTCGCTGGCGATCAGTTGCAGGCCGGTCCGCTCACGGTCCAGCTCGTCCAGGACCACCGCGGCGATCTCCGGATCCTCGCGCAGCAGCATGGCGAAATCGGGACCGTAGTAAGGCGTCTCCTGGCCCGTCACCTCTGCTCGCCTCAATCCGCCTCGACCCGTGCCGGTTGCGTCCAGTGGGCGCGGCGACGCGGGCCGGCCCATGGTTCACCTCATCCCACTGTAAGCCCGGCCAGGCCGGTTTTCCCATGTCATGCGGCCGGAACACGGCCACGGATCAGGAGAAGGCGTGCGGCGCCCCCGCCTCGACCGGCACCCAGCGCGGGGTGTCGGCCGCCTGGTCACTGATCGCGCTGAGCATGGACTGCCGGTAGAGCGCCAGCCGTTTGTCCCATTCGCCGATGTCCTCGACGTAGCGCCGGCCGACGGGGGCGTCCCATACGTCGGGGCTCTCGGCCAGCCGCCGCGCCTCCTTGAGCATGCCGGTCAGCGATTCCATCATCGGCATGACCTGGTTCCAGAGCGTGACCAGCTTCTGGTATTCGGGGTTGAACTGCCAGGCGCGGGTCTGGCCGTCGAGCCCGAGCGGGTCGCCGGTGGACGCGGGCGGGCTCTCTCCAGGCTGCAACGGCTGCGGCGCCGGTGGGTCGGCGAACATCGAACATCTCCTCCCATCCGCGGTCGGATCGGCGATCGGCTAGGCGGGGCGTACGGACTCACCTGGCTGGACGTCTCCGGGCGCGCCTTCGGGCCCGACGTCCTCGGGCACCTCGTCGATGCCCGCCCACTGCTCCTCTCCCCCGGACAGGGGGACGGTGGGCGTCTGGATCTCGTCACCCTCGCGGGCGCCGCCGGAGTCCGAGAAGCCGGACCCGGGCGCGGTGGAATCGCCATAGGCGACTCCGGACACGGTGCTGCCGCCGGCCTTGTCCGCGCTCGAACCGCTGGGTTCGAGGTCGGGGTTCTCGCCGCCGTCCGGGACGCGCTCGATCTGCGGGATCTTCTCGTCCTTGGGCTGGTGTTCGGCGTCGGGCAGGGTCGGGTCCACCTGGCCGGGCGGCCCGTCCGGCGTCGGGCCGTGCGGGCTGAGCCGCAGGTCGTCGGCGATCGGCATCTTGTGCGGCTCGGCGTTCTCGAAGTTCTGGATCATGTCGCGCAGCTCGTCCATGGTGGGCGGGTCGAGCGGGACCTGCATCATCAGGGTGCCGTTGGGCAGCTCGATGACCCGTGGGCCGTCCGGCGCGGAGTCGTCGGGGTGGTCGATCCGGTCCGGGTGGTCGATGCGGTCGTCGTCGCCCTCAGGGGCCTGCGGCGACTCTGGCGACTGCGGGGACTCAGGCGACTCGGGACCGCGCTCCTTGGGCTGCTCGTCCTTCGGGTGCTGGTCCTTGGGGTCCTCGCCGTCGGGCTGCGGCTGGTCCGGCCTGTCGCCCTCCGGCTGCCCGTCGGGCCGCTCGCCCTTCGGCTGATCGTCTTTGGGACGCTCGTCCTTGGGCTGCTCTTCCTTCGGCTGATCTTCCTGCGGACGCTCGTCCCTGGGCTGATCCTGCTTGGGATCGTCCTGTTTCGGGTCGTCCTGTTTGGGATCGTCGGGCTTTTCGCCCTTGGGGTCATCGCCCTTGGGCTGCTCGTCCCTCGGGTGATCCTGCTTGGGATCGTCCTGCTTGGGGTGGTCCTGCCGGGGCTCGTCGGACTTGTCGCCCTGCGGCTGCTCCCGCTTGGGCTCGGGGTCCTCGCGCACCGGGGGCGGGGCGTCCTGGGTCAGCTCGCCGCCACTACCGGGGGGCGGGCCCTCCGGCTGTTCCTCCTTCTTCTCCAAGACCGTGAGCCGCGAGTTGACGTCGCTCACCATCCGCTCGCAGGCGTCGGCGATCTGGACCGGGCGATGGGGCGCCTGGGCAGGCACGCCCGCCGCACTCACCAGGCGGGTGACCTGGCCCTCAGTGGAACGCATGCGCTCGGCAGCGCGCTCCACCTCGGTCAGTAACTGACGGACGAGCTTGGGATCCATGCCCTCGAACTTGCCCATGCGCGTCTCCCGGGGGGAAGGGTATCGGCCGCCCACTTACCGTACCCGGGCACAGGCCGTCCGTCCTAGGGATAGGGACGAGGTATAACCGATCAATCCCGCTCGGGGTCCGCCTTCGCGGCGCTCTCGGGCTTGTTCTCAGGCTTTGACTCGGGCTTGGTCTCGGGCTCGGGGTCCGCCGCCGGCGCCTGCGAAGGGCCGTCGGTCGCGATGTACCCCGCGACCGCCCGCAGCTTCTCCTCGCTGATCACCCCGCGCCGCAGCAGCCGCGGCACCGCGCTGGTGAGGTCGACGATCGTGGACGGCACCCGGTCCGCCCGCTCCCCGTCGTCCAGGTACACCTCGACGGCCTCGCCGAGCTGCTTCTCGGCCTCCTCGATCGTGGTCGCCGGCTCCTGTCCGGAGCGGTTGGCGCTGCTGACCGCCATCGGGCCGATGTCCTTGAGGAGCTCCAGCGCCACCGCGTGCAACGGCATGCGCAGCGCCACCGTGCCCTTGGTGTCGCCGAGGTCCCAGGCGAGGGACCGGTTGGCGCGGCAGATCAGCGTCAGCGGCCCCGGCCAGAACGCGTCGATGAGGTCCTGTCCGTACGGCCCCAGGTTCTCCACCAGGGCGGTGGCCGCGCGGACGGTGCCCACCAGCACGGGGACCGGCATGTCCCGGCCCCGGCCCTTGGCCGCCAGCAGCGCGTTGACCGCGGACTGGACGAAGGCGTCACAGCCGATGCCGTACACCGTGTCGGTGGGCAGCACCACGAGCTGGCTCATGCGCAGGGTGGACGCCGCGTCGGCCAGGCCGGCGGCCCGTTGCTCGGCGTCGGCGCAGTCGTAACGTCGGCTCACAGTCAGCATCCTTTCACTGCCGCTCACTCCTGGCCGAAGCGGGCGGTCACGAAGCGGTCCCTGCGGGTGAGGTCCTGCTGGACGCGTACGTCGCGCCAGCCGTTCTCCTCACGGAAGATGAGATACACCGCCGAGCCCTGCACGTCGGCGTGTTCGACCACGACGAACCCGCCGGGCCGCAGCAGCCGCCTGGCCGTGCGCTCCACCGCGCGGACCTGGTCGAGGCCGTCGGCGCCCGAGCCGTACAGCGCCAGCGCCGGATCGTAGTCGCGGACCTCGGGATGGCGGGGAATCGCGCCGGGCGGGATGTAGGGCGGGTTGGAGATGACCAGATCGACCCGACCGTCCAGCTCCCCCAGGGCTTCCGCGAGGTCTTCCGGATGCAGGGTGACCCGCCCCTGCCCCAGCTCGGAGATGTTGCGCTTGGCCCAGCCGTACGCCTCAGGGTCGATCTCCACCGCGTGCACCCTGGCCAGCGCGACCTCCTGGGCGATGGACAGGGCGATCACGCCCGAGCCGGTGCCGAGGTCCACCACGGTCGGGGAGGCGACGTCCATCTCGCGCAGCCGGTCGATGGCCCAGCCGACGACGACCTCGGTCTCCGGGCGCGGCACGAAGACGCCGGGCCCGACCTCCAGCGACAGGTAGCGGAAGTAGGCCCGGCCGGTGATGTGCTGCAGCGGCTCGCGGGCCTCGCGGCGCGCGATGCCCTCCCAGAAGAGCGCGTCGAACTCCGAGTCCTTGACCGTGTGCAGCTCACCGCGGCGCACGCCATGGACGAAGGCCGCGATCTCCTCGGCGTCGGTGCGCGGCGAGGGCACTCCGGCTTCGGCCAGCCGGGCGGTGGCGAGGGCGATCTCGTCCAGGAGGAGGCTCATGACATGAGGTCTTGGGACAGCTCGGGGTTCGGCGGGATCAGGACGTTGAGGAGTGGGCGGCGAGCTTTTCCGCGGTCTCGGCGTCGAGCAACGCCTGGATCACCGCGGACAGCTCACCGTCCAGGACGTGATCGAGGTTATACGCCTTGAAGCCGACCCGGTGGTCGGAGATGCGGTTCTCCGGGAAGTTGTAGGTGCGGATCCGCTCGGACCGGTCGACGGTGCGGACCTGCGACTTACGCTCGGCGGCGGCCTCCGCGGCGGCCTCCTCCTCGGCGATGGCCTGCAACCGCGCGCGGAGCACGCGCATCGCGGTCTCCTTGTTCTGGAGCTGGCTCTTCTCGTTCTGGCAGGAGACCACGACGCCGGTCGGCAGGTGGGTGATGCGCACCGCGGAGTCGGTGGTGTTGACGCTCTGCCCGCCCGGCCCGCCGCTGCGGAAGACGTCGATGCGCAGGTCGTTGGGGTCGATCTGGACGTCGACCTCCTCGACCTCGGGGTAGACGAGCACCCCGGCGGCGCTGGTGTGGATGCGCCCCTGCGACTCGGTGGCGGGGACCCGCTGGACGCGGTGCACGCCGCCCTCGAACTTCAGCCGCGACCACACGCCCTCGTCGCCCTTGGACTTGATGGCGACGGTGACGTCCTTGTAGCCGCCGAGGTCGGAGGGCTGGGAGTCGATGATCTCGGTCTTCCAGCCGGCCCGCTCGGCGTACCGGAGGTACATCCGCAGGAGGTCGCCCGCGAACAGGGCGGACTCCTCGCCGCCCTCGCCCGCCTTGATCTCCATCAGGATGTCCTTGGTGTCGTTGGGGTCGCGCGGGATGAGCAGGTGCTTGAGGCGGTCCTCCAGCGCGGGCACCCGCGCGGCCAGCTCCTCGGCCTCCGCCGCGAACGCCGGGTCCTCCCCGGCCAGCTCCCTGGCGGTGGCGAGGTCATCACGAACCGACTCAAGCTCACGGTAGGTGGCCACGATGGGGCTCAACTGCGCGTAACGCCTGCCGATCGTGCGCGCCTTGTTCTGGTCGGCGTGCACGGCGGGATCGGCGAGCGTGGTCTCCAGCTCGGCGTACTCCTTGAGCAGTTCGTCCAGCTTCACCGCGTGATCCCTTCACCCTCCTGCGTAAGCCCCCACCAGCAAGAACGCCGACCCGGGCACACCCCCGCCGGAAGTGGGGGTGATTCCGAGCCGGCGCTGGTCGTTGGCTACTTGCCCGCGATCTTCTTGCCGAAGCGCTTCTCGAAGCGCGCCACCCGGCCGCCGGTGTCGAGGATCTTCTGCTTGCCCGTGTAGAACGGGTGGCACTCGGAACACACGTCGGTGTGGATCACACCGTTCTTGGCGGTGCTGCGGGTGGTGAAGGAGTTGCCGCAGGTGCAGCTCACCTGGGTGACGTGGTAGTCAGGGTGAATGTCGCGCTTCATGTCGCTTCCTCTCGCATGTGGCGGTCGCCGGGTCGCCGTTTTGCCTTCGCCTCACCCCGGACGGGGTGCGCGCGCCGCACACCGGGAAATGCGCGCGGGCGGGAACCGGTACCGCTGCGGTTCGGGTTCCAGTGTGCCAGATCCTGCAACCGTCCCGGGCCATCCGAAATTCCCGGGGTCATCGGGGCGGCCGGGCCCGCCTCACGGCGACGGCGGGCATGCCCCTGAGCGGCCCGTCAGGCGCCCTGCGCGCGGCTTCCCGCCCGCCTTCGGCCAAATGGTACGGCGGGCCGCATGGGCCCGCCGTACGTGAGCACAGGGCTCGTCAGTCGCGGTCGTTGCTCACGGTCGTCTTCTGGACCTGGAGCAGGAACTCCGCGTTGGACTTGGTCTCCTTCATCTTCTCCAGCAGGAGCTCAAGGGCCTGCTGCATGTCCAGCGCGTGCAGCACCCGCCGCAGCTTCCAGACGATCTGCAGCTCCTCCTTGGCCATCAGGATCTCCTCCTTGCGGGTGCTGGACGCGTCGACGTCCACCGCGGGGAAGATCCGCTTGTCGGCCAGGGACCGGTTGAGCTTGACCTCCATGTTGCCGGTGCCCTTGAACTCCTCGAAGATGACCTCGTCCATCTTGGAGCCGGTCTCGACCAGGGCGGTGGCCAGGATGGTCAGCGAGCCGCCGTTCTCGATGTTGCGGGCGGCGCCGAAGAACCGCTTGGGCGGGTAGAGCGCCGTGGAGTCGACACCACCGGACAGGATCCGGCCGCTGGCGGGCGCCGCGAGGTTGTAGGCGCGGCCCAGGCGGGTGATCGAGTCGAGCAGCACCACGACGTCGTGGCCCAGCTCCACCAGCCGCTTGGCCCGCTCGATGGCCAGCTCGGCGACGGTGGTGTGGTCTTCGGCGGGACGGTCGAAGGTCGAGTGGATGACCTCGCCCTTGACCGACCGCTGCATGTCGGTGACCTCTTCAGGACGCTCGTCCACGAGGACGACCATGAGGTGGCACTCGGGGTTGTTCCTGGTGATGGCGTTGGCGATGGCCTGGAGCACCATCGTCTTGCCCGCCTTGGGCGGGGAGACGATGAGCCCGCGCTGGCCCTTGCCGATCGGCGAGACCAGGTCGATGATCCGCGTGGTCAGGACGTTGGGCTCGGTCTCCAGACGCAGGCGCTCCTGCGGGTAGAGCGGGGTGAGCTTGTTGAAGTCCTGGCGGTTGCGGGCCTGGTCGGGGTCCATGCCGTTGACCGTGTCGAGGCGGACCAGCGCGTTGAACTTCTCGCGCCGCTCGCCCTCGCGCGGCTGGCGCACCGCGCCGGTGATCACGTCGCCCTTGCGCAGGCCGTTCCTGCGGATCTGGGCCAGCGACACGTAGACATCGTTGGCGCCGGGCAGGTAGCCGGTCGTGCGGACGAAGGCGTAGTTGTCGAGGATGTCGAGGATCCCGGCGATCGGGATCAGCACGTCGTCCTCGCCGATCACCGGCTCGTTGCCGTCGAAACGGTCGCGCCCGCGGCGGTTGCGCTCCCTGAACCGGCCGCGCCGGCCGCGGCGGCTGCCGTCGTCGTCCTGGCCGCCGTCGCGCTGGTCGCCACGGTCACGCTGGTCGCCACGATCGCGCTGGTCGCCACGGTCACGCTGGTCCCGGCCGCCCTGGTCACCACGCTGGTCGCCGCGCTGGTCACGGCCGCCGTCGCGCTGGTCGCCACGGTCGCGCTGGTCGCCGCGCGCCTGGTCGCGGCCCTGGCCGCCGTCGGTGGTTCGCTGCTCCCTGCCGTCGCCGCGCTCGCGGCGGCCACGGCGCTCGCCCCGCTCGCGGCGTCCCTCGCCACGCTCGGGCTTGCCGTCCTGCTGAACCTGCTCGGCGGACTGCTCGGTCACCGGCGGCGCGGACGCGACCGCGGGCTCGGCGGCCTGGGCCGCGGCCTCGGGCAGCGTCGGCTGGTCGGTGGCGGTGTCGGCCGCGCCGGTGCGGGTGCGCACCCGGCGGGTGCGGGCGGGCCGCTCGGGCTGGGGCTCGGGGTCCGCGGCGACGGGGGCCGGCGCGGAGACGGCGGGCTTGGCGTCGGCGGACGCGCCGCCGGAGGTCTGGGCCGTGCCGTCCGCCGAAACGCCCTGCTTCTCCTGGATGGCCGCGATGAGCTGGCTCTTGCGCATCCGCCCGGTCCCGCTGATGCCGAGGCTCGACGCGAGCTTCTGCAGCTCGGGGAGCACCATGGCGGACAGGCCGGTGCCGGAGCGACGGCGCGGCCGTGCCGCGGCGCGAGTGGGGGTGTCGCCGGCCGCCGACTGCTCAGGTGAGCCGGTGTCGGTGAGGAGTTCGGTGGTGTCGCTCACTAAGGGTCCTTCCCAGGGGTCGGGCGTCGGCGATGATCTGCCGACCGTCCCGGAGGTGCGATCGATCCGGCGGGACTGGCCGGGTCGGGGTGCACGTTGCGTTCCTTGGCCGCCCCGAAGGACGGTTGCCAGTGTCGGGGACAGGTGCGCCCACGCCGTCACCGCCGGGACTCGCCGACGATGGGGGCCTGGAGGCCACCCCCCGGATTGTTACCGCCAACCAGATGTCATCGAGATGGTTGGAGCCCGCATATCCCCGCGCGCGCCGCCCTTCGCGGCGTTCACCGGATGTGGAGCAACCGGCGACGGCGCATTCAGGGAGGGTATGCTGCCCACTTCTGACGAGGTGGAGCATGACGCAGCGATGTGAGGCTGACAAGCACGCACCCATCATGGGGGCATCTGGTGCGGCTATAAGCCTAACATCACCAGCGCACACGGCTATTCCCTGAAGGTCGAAGAG
This sequence comes from Spongiactinospora rosea, assembly GCF_003315795.1. Taxonomy (GTDB): domain Bacteria; phylum Actinomycetota; class Actinomycetes; order Streptosporangiales; family Streptosporangiaceae; genus Spongiactinospora; species Spongiactinospora rosea. The sequence continues at coordinate 18,196 of NZ_QMEY01000028.1, read as the reverse complement.
GCATCAGCGTGTCTCGGGAAACTGGACTCTGGCACCGTCGGTATCGACGTCCAGTGGCTGGATGTGCCAGTCATTACCCAGTTCGGACGCGATCGAATCCTGCGCCTCCGGTGTCGGAAACGCCAGAATCGTCGGCCCTGCCCCGGACACGACCGCGGGAACCCCGATTGCGCGCAGCCGTTTTACCAGACTCGCGGTCTGTGGCATTGCGGGCGCGCGATATCGCTGATGCAGCCGGTCTTCGGTCGCGGCGAGCAGTACCGGGGTCTCCGGTCGTACGGTCATCGCGGCCACCAGCAGCGCGGCGCGCCCCGCGTTGGCGGAGGCGTCGGCGTGCGGTACGTCCTTCGGCAGGAGGCCCCGCGCCACCTCGGTGGACAGCCGGTGGGCGGGAATGAGCGCCACGGGCCGGATCGCGGCGTGCGGCGTCAGCCTCACCATACGCGCGATCCCCACCTGGTCGCTCCAGGCGATGGTCAGCCCGCCGGCCAGGCAGGGCGCCACGTTGTCGGGATGGCCCTCCAGCTCGGTGGCGAGCGCGAACACCTCCTCATCCGAAAATTCGGAAACCCCGGAAGTGTCGCCCGCGAGCGCTCGCGCGGCCAGCAGGCCCGCGCAGATGGCCGCCGACGACGAACCGAGCCCCCGGGCGTGCGGAATGCGGTTGTGACAGCGCAGATGTACGCCCGGCGGCTGCGCCGCCCCCATCCGGTCGAACGCCGCGCGCATGGCCCGCACGACGAGATGGCCCTCGCCGAGATCGAGCTCCCCCTCCCCCTCGCCGGTGACCTCGACCCGCGTGCCGTCCGCCGACAAGGCCGCCGTGACCTCGTCGTACAGGCCGAGCGCGAGGCCCAGCGAGTCGAAGCCGGGGCCGAGGTTGGCCGACGTCGCGGGCACGCGAACGACGACCGTCGTGCTGTCGGGCATGGGCCACCTTCGAAAGAAGCGTTGTCAGGGGAATCGGGCCGGATGGCGCAGCGCCGCCCCCGGCTTCAGGCGAGTTCGAGCGCCATCGCGGCGGCGTGCGCGTCGATCGAGATCGTCACCGGCGCCGGGGCTCCGGAGATCGCCCAGTCGGGGTCCTTCAGGCCGTTACCGGTGACCGTACACACCACCCGCTGACCATCTTGCACCAGCCCCTGCTCACGCGCCTGGAGCAGCCCGGCGACGCTCGCCGCCGAGGCCAGCTCCACGAACACGCCCTCTTCCTGGGCGAGCAGCTTGTAGGCCGCGGCGATCTGCCGGTCGGTGACCGCCTGGATCGCGCCGCCGGACTCGTCGCGGGCCGCCTCGGCGAGCCGCCAGGAGGCGGGGTTGCCGATGCGGATCGCGGTGGCGATCGTGTGCGGGTGGGTCACCGGCGCGCCCTTGACGATCGGGGCGGCCCCGCTCGCCTGGAACCCCAGCATCCGGGGCCGCTTGGTGGCGGGCCCGTCGGCGGAGTATTCCTTGTAGCCCATCCAGTAGGCGGTGATGTTGCCCGCGTTGCCCACCGGCAGGCAGTGCACGTCGGGCGCGTCGCCGAGCGCGTCCACGATCTCGAAGGCCGCGGTCTTCTGGCCCTGCAGCCGGTACGGGTTGACCGAGTTGACCAGCGCGATCGGGTAGCTCTCCGAGAGCTTCCTGGTCATCTCCAGGCAGTCGTCGAAGGACCCGTCGACCTGGAGCAGCTTGGCCCCGTGGACCAGCGCCTGGGCCAGCTTGCCCATCGCGATCTTGCCGCGCGGCACCAGGACGGCGCAGGTAAGCCCTGCGCGAACGGCGTAGGCGGCGGCGGACGCGGAGGTGTTGCCGGTGGAGGCGCAGATCACGGCCTTGGCCCCGGCCTCGACCGCCTTGCTGATCGCCATGGTCATGCCGCGGTCTTTGAAGCTCCCCGTCGGGTTGAGCCCCTCCACCTTCAGGTGGACGTCGCAGCCGGTCAGCGCGGAGACCCTGCGCGCGGGGACCAGCGGCGTGCCTCCCTCCAGCAGGGTGACCACCGGCGTCGCCGTGGTCACCGGAAGCCGGTCACGGTACTCCTCGATGAGTCCACGCCACACCCTGGTCATGATCGCTCCTAGGCAGACTTGCGGTGTCGAGCACCGAGTTTACGGGCAACCGGCCTGACCTGCGGACGCGATCCCGCTCCCGCAGGGTCCGGACGCGATCGCGATAGGGTCTGCTGACATGACGGGTGAACATCACGGTGTGCCGGGCGACCGTCCGCGGATCCGGCGCAACGACCACTCCCCGCTCACCCCGCCCGGCCTGGGGGCCTTCACGCCGTCGCTGCCGGTGAGCGTCGTCATACCCGCTCACGGGGGCCAGAGCCGCCTGGACCACACCCTGGCCGCGCTGTCCGCGCAGACCTACCCGGCGCACCTGCTGGAGGTCATCGTGGTGGACGACGGCAGCGACCCGCCGCTGCGCCTGCCGGAGATCGCGCCGCCCGGCACGCGGATCGTCACCGCCGACCCGTCGGGCTGGGGCATCGGGCACGCGGTCAACACCGGGGCGGCGGTCGCCGAGGGCACACTGATCCAGCGCCTGGACGCCGACATGGTGGTCTGCCGCGAGCACATCGAGGCGCTGGCCCGCTGGCACCACCTGACCGACTACGCGGTCACGATCGGCTACAAGCGGTTCCTGGCCGAGCCTGAGGGGCTTTCCCCGGCCCGGGTCCGCGACGGCGTGGCGGGCGGCGGGCTGGGCACGCTGTTCGACCTGGCGGCGGCGGTGCCGAGTTCGACCGAGGCGACGATCGAGCGGCTGGACGGCCTGCGTACCAGCCGCAACCCCTACCACTGCTGCACCGGCCCCACGCTGTGCCTGCACCGCGAGCTGTTCCGCGCGGCGGGCGGCATCGACGCGGGCGTGCCGCGCGGCGAGGACACCGAGTTCGCCTACCGGCTCGCCCAGGCCGGGGCCGTGTTCGTCCCCGACCCGCTGGCCCAGGCGGTCCACCTGGGGCTGCCCGCCCAGAGGCTGGAGCGCGACCTGGCGGTCCGGGTGGTCGCGCCGTACCTGGCCCAGCGCGTGCCGCTCCGCCGTGACCTGCGCAAGGACGCCGGGCGGCGGTGGCGCGTGCCGTACGTCGAGGTGGTGCTGGAGGTCGGTGACGCGCCGGAGGAGACCGTGCGGGCCGCCGTGGGCGCGGCGCTGACCGGCGTCGTCGGCGACGTGGTGGTGACGCTGGTCGCGCCCTGGTCACGGCCGACCTGCGGCAGACGGGCCGTGCTCCGCGATCCCGACCTGGACCTGCGCCTGATGAGCGAGCACTTCGCGGGCGATGACCGGGTGCGCCTGGCCGACGCCGTGCAGCCCTCCCCCGCGCCGATCCCCTTCAGGTACACCGGGCCGGTGGACGCGCCGCTCGGCCGCGACACGCTGCGCCTGATGATCGAGACGATGCAGGAGCACCGGCCGGGGCTGGTGCTGGTGGACCTGCCCGCGGGCGGTACGGCCCGGCTGGAGCGGACCGAGGCGCTGAGCCGGGCGCTGTTGCTGGCCAACCCGGGCGTGCCGCTGGGTGAGCTGGCCACGGCGGGCCGGCTCGCCGCAGATCACAAGGACGAGCTGATCGAGGCCACGCACGGGGTGCTGAAGGGCGAGCACGCCGATTTCTGGCCCGCGCCCAAGAAGAAGCCCGCCGCGCCCGCGGCGCAACCTCGCGAACCGGCACCTGCCCCGCCTGTGCAGCCCTCCCGCCCGCGAAGCGGGTCACTGCTCGGCCGCCTGACCGGCCGTGGTCGTCCCGGCGGCTGAAACCCCGGGCTCAGGGTGGGGTGGCGGGCAGCGGGCCGAGACCGGGCCAGCGGGTGAGCATGCGCTCGCGTACCGCTCGGGCCAAGGCGCCCAGGGCGGCGAGATCGGGCTCGTCCGCGGCGGCGACCACGCCGAGGCGGTGCGCGAGGCGTTCGCGCGCGGTGGCCACGCCCCAGCTCCAGTCGTCGCGCAGCACTGCGGCGAGGTGGTCGGCGGTGTGCCTGCGGGCCCGTTCGACCAGCGCGTCGCCGCGCAGCAGCCAGCCCGCGCAGGCGTCGGCGAGCCGCCCCGGGACGTCGGTGCCGGTGAGCACCCGCCAGATCGCGCGGTACCGCCGTTCGGCCTCGGCGACCATCGCCGGGGCGATGCCCAGCGAACACCAGCAGGTCGGAAAGCCCGCTCGCAGATAGGCCAGCTCCATCAGGCCGTTGCCCAGCGACGCCTGCTCCAGGTCCACGAAGCGCAGGCCATGGCGGGTCACGATGACGTTGTCGGGGCACGGGTCGCCGTGCAGCAGCGCGTGGCCGCCCGCGCCCAGCCGCTCGACGAGCGCCGAGATCTCGTCGCGGGCCCGCGCGGACACCGGTACGCCCAGCGCGGCGGCGAAGCCCGCGAACGCCTCGGCGTCGGCCTCCGTGGGACCCTGCCACGTGGGGAGCGCGCCCGCGTCGGCGGGGCCGGTGGCGGCGTGCAGGCGCGCGAGCGCGTCGGCGTAACGGACCGCCCAGTCGGCCGTGCCGGGCACCTCGGCGAGGTGTTCGAGCACCATGACCCGGCAGCCGGCATCGGAGGCGATCACCCTGGCCACCGGAGGCACGCCCGTGCCCCTGGCGGCGAGGGTCAGTGCGGTGATCTCCCGCCCGTACCTGGCCTGGGCGTCGTCGCCGCCGGTGGACTGCTTGACCACGACGGCGGCCCCGCCGTACTCCAGCCGCCACACGCTGGAACGCGGGCTGCTCTGCACCTCGCGCGCGCCCGTCTCCGGCATCGGCTCACTCCGCCTTGCCGCGGCGACGCCGGGACAGCGCCCGCCTGAGCGCTCCGGCGAACCCCGTGCGCGGCACCGGCTGGGCCTTCTTGGCCGCGGCCAGCTCACGGCGCAGCGTGCCGATCTCCCTGCGGTACTCGACCGCGCCCTTGCGCCAGCGGCCCGCCTCCTCACGCCACCTGGCGATCTGGCCGCGCAGCCGTTCGGCCTCCTTCTTGAGCCTGGCGACCTCGTCCTCCGCCGCCACGCGGGCCCGGTAGGCGGTGCGTCTGCCGGTGGGCGTCGCGGCCCCCTCGGCGGGGGTGAACCCGTAGGTCTCGGCGTCCACCCACAGCACGCCGAAGGTGTCGTCCACCGCGTCGTCGACGTCCTCGCCGGGCTCGGCCACGATCGCGGCCCTGGCGAACGCCGCGGAGCGCTCCAGCCGGGCCGCCACGACGCCGTCGGCGGTCTCCTCCAGCAGCACGTTGACCAGGCCGTACCCCTGCTCGGCGGCCACGTCGAGCAGCCGCGCCAGGCTCTCTTCGCCGGGCACCCACCCGGCGGGCAGCCGGAGGCGGTACGGCTCGGGGGTGTCCGGCTCGGGCTCCTCGCCGGTCAGGCGCACCCGGGGCTCGTGGAGGTAGTGGCCCTTGATCAGCACCAGGTCGAGGTCGGGGTCGGTGAGCGGGGCCCGGCGTTCGGGGGCGAGGCGTGACCATGGTCCGGGAAGGTCCACCACGAGGTCGGGGACCGTGCCCGCGAGCAGGGCGTCGACCGTCGCGCGCACGTCGTCGTAGCCGCCGGGCTCGACGGTGGCCCGCACGTACGGGACCTTCCACTGCCTGGCCGGGTGGGAGCGCAGCCAGCGGTAGGAGGGGATGCGGTCGGCGATGTAGGCGTGGCTGACCCGGTCGATCGCGTCCTGGTCGCGCATCCGCATGGAGGGGCCGAGGTGGTAGCCGCGCGCCTCCGGGTCGGGCACGAACACCGCGCCCGCCTGGGCGAGCCGGTAGCCCAGCTCGGTGTCCTGGCCGAGGATCAGCTCGGTGTCCATCGGGCCCGCGGCCTTGAGCAGCGCCGCCCCGACCGATGTCGCGCCGCCGATGTGCAGGCTGAACGCCCGCCGCGGGTCGCCCACCAGGCCGCCGGTGCGCTCCACGAGGTCCACCAGCCACTTGTGCGGCTCGGCCGGCTCGAACAGCGCCGCCAGGCCCGCGGCGCCGTCCGCCACCGCGCGCGGCGAGGGCAGCGGCGCGGTGGTGAAGCGCAGGTGACTGGTGATCACGAGGTAGGGGGCGAGGTGGTGCCAGCGCAGGTGCGCCTCCACCTCGTCGGGGGCGAGCACGATGTCGGAGTCGAGCCAGTGCACGACGTCGCCGGTCGCGGCGGCCAGGCCCGCGTTGCGGGCGGCGGCCCTGCCGGGGGTCTCGCAGGCGACCAGGCGGGTCAGCTCGGGACGGACGTCGCCGAGCCGCAGGGCGGGCGCGCTGCCGTTGTCGACCACCACGACCTCCAGCAGCTCCTGCGGGTAGGTCTGGGCGGCCAGGCCCGCGAGCACGAGGTCGAGCTTGTCCTGCCCGTTGTAGGCCGGCACCACGACGCTGACGGTCAGCGCGGGGGTCCAGGACCCGATCGCGGGCGGGCGCAGCACGGTGTAGTCGTTGCCCCTGATCCTCACGGTCACGTACGGCTCACTTCGCTCACAAGCGCTCCCTGCCCGGTGCCGGAGCCGGGCTCCATGATCATACTGGGCCGGAATCCGCGCCACTGGTTTGCCGCGACCCGCAGGAAATGGGTCAGCGGAAGCTGCCATGTGTGGTCGGCCGCCAGTGAGCGGCGAATCATGAATCCAAGGCCATGGGTGCGATATATCCGGCCGCCCGCGGCGTGGATTCGTTTCAGAAGGTCGGCGTCCACACCGGCGGTCAGCGGGGCGAAACCCCCGGATTCTTGATATTTCGCGCGCTCCATCAGGATGGTCGCGCCCGCGATGTAATCGCTCCACACTTCGCTGGTGTAGTCGGTCCTGCGGGTCGTGGCGCGCAGCGGCTCCAGGTAGAAGAACTCCGGGGCCACGCCGACCAGGTCGGCCCCCGAGTGCTCCTTGGCGAGCAGCAGGTCGGCCAGGTGCTCGGGGCCGTACCAGTCGTCGTCGTCCCACTTGGTGATGTACTGCCCGGAGGCGCGGCCCGCCGCCTGGTGCAGCAGCTCGCCGAACGGCCGGTCCTCGCCCGCCTCCAGGACGGTGAGCGGGAGCGCGAAGCCTTCGGCGGCCCGGCGTACGTCGGGGTGGTCCCGGCCGCCGGGCACGCCGTGCAGGCCCAGCACGACCTCGGCGCGGACGTGCCGCTGGCGGGCGATCTGGGCGAGCGCGCCGGGCAGGTGGTGCGGGCGCATGCACGACATCACGACGCTGACCGTCGGCGGCTCGGCGGGGGACGCGCCGGGTGTACGACGGGCGCGCAGCCCGTGCCGCCGCAGCCGGATGCTGTGCTCCTCGCGGCGCAGGTCGGTCACCGAGCGGATGCCGGAAGGGCCCTCCGCGGACCGCGGGCCGTCCCATTCGGCGAGCAGGGCGGCGAGCCCCGGGTCCGCTTCCCGGGCCCAGGCGGGCGTCCCGGCCGCGAACAGCGGCACCCCGGCCGCCGCGAGGTCGGGGACGGGCGCGAGCGGGACCGGCGACTCCCCCGGCCACTCGACCCGCAGGCCGCGCAGCGGGCGCAGCGCCTCGGCGTCCTGCGCGGTCGCGACCGGGCCCAGCGGACGGTCACCGGCCACCCAGCGCTCACCGGCCCAGCGCAGCACTCCGTCGCCCTCACTGGGGGTGCGGACGAATCCTCGCGGACCGGCCCGTTCCTCTGGCGCTCGCGGCGTGGTGGGATCGGCGGAAGATTCCGGCGCGACACTCATACAGGACTCGTTCACATCCGTAATTCGCGGGGCGGTCGCCAACGAGCGTACCGATTGCGGGCGCTCCCCGGCACGGGCCCCTGACAACGGGTCAGCATCGGGAGTGCGCCCGGGCGGGCCGCGCGCCCGTCATTTACACTTTCCGCTGCCCCGGCACACGTGGCAGTTCTCCAGTGAATTCACCCAGATGACGGAGCCGTCCGGCTGCCGTTTCGGCCTCTCGTAGGTGAGCTGGCCGGTCCCGTTGCAGCATCCGCAGTCCGGAGCGGGCTTGGCCACGGGTCTCTCCCTGTGTGCGCGATCGGTGTGCCGCGCACGAGCCACCCGACACCAACGTGCGCGTATCCCGTAGGGTAGTGCCCTTTCGCCGCCGCCCACGGGGCTTCTGGCCAGATGGCGCCACACCCGCCCGGACGGGGGCTCAGGACGACTCGTCGCCCTCCACCCGCATCACGCTCGCCACCGCGCGCACGATGTCCAGCTCGCGCAGGCTGCTCACGGTGGCCGACAGCGCCGCGTCGGCCGCCCGGTGGGAGACCAGGACGAGCTGCGCGTCGTCGCCGTGCCCCTCCTGGCGGACCGTCTGGATGGAAACGTCGTGCTTGGCGAAGATCTCGGCCACCCGCGCGAGGACGCCCGGCTTGTCGGCGACGTCGAGGGCGACGTGGTAGCGGGTCACGGTGTCGCCCATCGGGTGGACGGCGAGGTCGGCGTAGGTGGACTCCTCGGGGCCACGCGCCCCGGTCAGCCGGTTGCGGGCGACCGCGACCAGGTCGCCGAGCACGGCCGAGGCGGTCGGGGCGCCGCCCGCGCCCTTGCCGTAGAACATCAGCTCCCCGGCCGACCGCGCCTCGACGAAGACCGCGTTGTAGGCGTCGCGGACCCCGGCGAGCGGGTGCGACCTCGGGATCATCGCCGGGTGCACGCGCACCCCGACCGTGCGGCCGTCGTCGGCGCGGGCGCAGATGGCCAGCAGCTTGATCACATAGCCCATGGCCTTGGCGCTGGCCACGTCGGCGGCGGTGATCTCGGTGATGCCCTCGCGGTGGACGTCGGCCGCGGTGACCCGGCTGTGGAACGCCAGCCCGGCCAGGATCGCGGCCTTGGCCGCGGCGTCGAAGCCCTCGACGTCGGCCGTGGGGTCGGCCTCGGCGTAGCCCAGCGCCTGGGCCTCCTCCAGCGCGTCGGTGAAGGACGCGCCCGTGGAGTCCATCTTGTCGAGGATGTAGTTGGTGGTGCCGTTGACGATGCCGAGCACGCGGTGGACGTGGTCGCCGCTCAGCGACTCGCGCAGCGGGCGCAGCAGCGGGATCGCCCCCGCCACGCTGGCCTCGAAGTAGAGGTCGCCGCCGCCCTGCCTGGCCGCGGCGTACAGGGCCGAGCCGTCTTCGGCGAGCAGCGCCTTGTTGGCGGTCACCACCGACTTGCCACCGCGCAGCGCGGTCGTGATGAGCGACCTGGCGGGCTCGATGCCGCCGATCACCTCGATCACGATGTCCACGTCGTCGCGGGAGACCAGGGCCTCGGCGTCGGTGGTGAGCAGCCCCTGCTCGACGTCGGCGTCGCGCTTGCGGCCCAGCCGGCGCACGGCCACCCCGGCCAGCTCCAGCGGGGCGCCGATCCGGGCGGCGAGGTCGCCGGACTGCTCCCGCATCAGCCGTACGACCTGCGATCCGACGACGCCGCAGCCCAGCAGGGCCACTTTCAGCGGTTTCACGGTTGCCCCCTCAGCAGGTCGTCTTCCGTCTCCCCGCGCACGATCACTCGTGACGCGCCGTCCTTCACCGCGACGACGGCGGGCCTCGGCTGGTAGTTGTAGTTACTGGCGAGCGAGCGGCAGTAGGCGCCGGTGGCGGCCACCGCGACGAGGTCGCCGGGTGCGAGGTCGGCGGGCAGGTAGGTGTCGCGCACCACGATGTCGCCGCTCTCGCAGTGCTTGCCGACCACCCGGGAGAGCATCGGCGCGGCGTCGCTGGTGCGGGAGGCCAGCACGCAGGTGTACTCGGCGCCGTACAGCGCGGTGCGGATGTTGTCGCTCATCCCGCCGTCCACGCTGACGTAGGTGCGCAGGCCCTCGACGTCCTTGACGGTGCCGACGTTGTAGAGGGTCACGCCGGCGGGGCCGATGATCGCCCGGCCGGGCTCGACGGTCAGCCGGGGCACCGGCAGCCCGGCGGCGGTGCAGACCCGCTCGACGATCTCGCGCAGCGCGTCGGCGATGACCTTGACGCCGGGGGCCTCCTCGGCCTCGGTGTAGGCGATGCCGTAGCCGCCGCCGAGGTCGAGCTCGGGCAGCACCACGTCGTGCTCCTGCTTGATCTGCACCAGCAGCCCGGCCAGCCGCTGGGCGGCCACCTCGAAGCCCGCGGCGTCGAGGATCTGCGAGCCGATGTGGGAGTGCAGGCCGGCCAGCCTGAGCTGCGGCAGCGCGAGCACCCTGCGGACCGCCTCGGCCGCCGCCCCGCTGTTCAGCGAGAAGCCGAACTTCTGGTCGTCGTGGGCGGTGGCGATGAACTCGTGGGTGTGCGCCTCCACGCCGGTGGTGACCCGGATGAGGACGGTGGGCCGCACCCCGTGCCGCTCGGCCAGGTGGCCCAGCCGGGCGATCTCCTCGAAGGAGTCGAGGACGATGTGGCCGACCCCTGCCTCGATCGCCCGCTCCAGCTCGGCGGCGGTCTTGTTGTTGCCGTGCAGGGTGATGCGCTCGGGCGGGAAGCCGACGCTGAGCGCGACGGCCAGCTCGCCGCCGGTGCAGACGTCGAGGCCCAGGCCCTCCTGGTCGATCCAGCGGGCGACCTCCCTGCACAGGAACGCCTTGCCCGCGTAGTGGACGTCGGCGTCGCCGAACGCGGCGGCGAACTCGCGGCAGCGGGAGCGCACGTCGTCTTCGTCGAGCACGTAGAGCGGCGTGCCGTACTGGGCGGCGAGGTCGCGGACGTCGATGCCGCCGACGGTGACCACGCCGTCGGCGCGCCCCGCGGTGCGGGGCCAGATGGCCGGGTCGAGGCGGCCGCGCATCAGCTCACCCGGGTCGCCGGGCAGGTGGGCGGGGCGGTCGTGCGGCGGGGCCCCGGCATGCCGGTCGCCTGCGGGGTGGACGAAGGGACTCACCCGATCGAGGCTATCGGACCGGCTGATCCCATCGGCACGCCTGTCCATTCTCCGAGACACACGCTCTGCAATTTATCCTCCAAATCGGCGGAACCTACGGATAAATCACGTCCACCACCGACTATGACACCTGATCCTCCGCAGCGGCCCACGTGTTGCACGCGCCGATCGTGCCCAGCCGCTCGCCCCGGCCGATCCACGCCGCGCTGTTCCTCGCCGAGCCGTGGGTCTTGCGGTGCGCGGCCCATTCCCCGTCCTCCGCCCCCGCGGAGCCCGCCGCCGCGCGGACCATCGCCAGCGCCTCGGCGTCGACGTCCCGCATGGCCGCCGCGGCCATGCAGTCGGCCTGTAACTCCAGCCGCCGCGACCACGCCTCGTCGAAGATCTCCGAACCGCGCTGGTCGGCGATCCCGCTGATCTCCTGTACGTGGTGGGCGTACTCGTGGGCCAGGGTGAACATGTCGGAGAACGCCCAGCTCGCGTCGAGCAGCACGTTGATCGACCGGGACTCGGGGCAGTAGATGCCGGCCCAGCCGTCGTCGCCCTGGCCGCAGGAGGCGTCGCCGGGGGTCTCGACCAGGTTGATTTCGCGGGGCGGCTCGTAGTCGTGGCCGGCGGTCCGCAGGGTGTCCGTCCACATCCGGTCCAGGCAGCGGGACAGCGCGTGCAGGGTCCGCTTGATGTCCTCGTCGCGGTCGCCGGGTAACTCGCAGCGGCTGGGCACGGGGGCGGTGGAGTACAGGGCGTGGGTGGCCGCTCCGGATCTCGGGGAGCCGGGCGAGGTGCCGAGGGCGTCTCTGAGGTCGGGGTAGAAGAACGCGAGGGCGCCGAGCACGAGCGCGAACACCGCGGCGGCCGGTAGTGACCGCCTGATCACCCCGCGTTTTCCGTCCACCACCACTCCCTTTTTCCGTCTCGGGAGGGTTTATCACAGTCTGTCGGGCGCTGTTCGTCCATTGGCGGCCAGCCCTCCGGCCAGTACGAGACGGACCGCCCCGGCCAGCCGTACGCGGGCCGTGTGGACGGGCTCGGCGGCCCCGTCCCCCACCGGTACGGCGGGCGCACCCTCGTGCGCGTCGTGGTAGGCCAGGGCCAGCCGTTCCAGGTAGCCCGCCCACCCCGGCTCGGCGCGCTCACGCCTGCTGGGCAGCTCGGCCAGCACCCGCAGCACGGCCCGGTCCAGCGCGCCGCACAGGGTCTCGGAGCGGAAGTCGCCGAGGGGCACGCCGAGGTCGCGCGCCCAGCGTCCGGCGGCCACCGCCCGCGCGTGCGCGTAACGGACGACGAAGCCGGGGTTGTCCCACGTCCTCGGGAAATCCGGCCATCGCGCCTGAAAGGGGGTGAACCCCAGTGCCTCCGGCCGGAACTCGGTGACGATCTCGCCGGGTGTCGTCACCACGATCTCCAGCAACCGGCCCGGGCCGGGACGCACGGCGGCGATCCCGGGCACCTCGCGCAACCGCTCGGCCGCCCCCGGGCCGGGCGCGGGGGCCAGGTAGACCGCCTCGCGCTCCCAGCTCCCCGACGGCCTCGGTGTGCCGCCGAGCAGCCGCGCCAGCAGGGCGATCCTCACCCCGGAAACGATAGTCGCCCTGCTCAGGCCATCGCGTGCGGGATCGCCGGGCCGTACTCCACCAGCCGGGCCGACCCCAGCAGAGCAGGGTCCTCGCGGCGGACCCGGACGTATCCGAACCTGTCGGAGGAGAACACCCGGATGTTGTCGGCGCGGCACTGACGCATCAGCACCTCGTCCCAGCCCTCCGCCACGTCGGCGATGCCCAGCCCGCGCAGCACCGTACGGCGGGCCAGCAGCGTCCCCCCGGTGATCTCCGGCAGGTAGGCGTGCTCCGCGCCGGGCTGCCGCAACAGCGTCGCCCCCGCGTCCTCCAGATAGGCGTAGTAGGACGCCTTCCCCACCACGTCGGCCGTGGTGTAGAGGAAGGCCCGGCTCAGGTCGGCGAGATAGTGCTCGCCGTACAGGTCGCGCGGGTCCATCACCGCGACCAGGTCGCCCTCGCACAGGTCGACCGCGCGGTTCAGCGCGCCGCCGGTGCTCAGCCGGGGGTCGGCGGTCCTGGCCACCACGTCCACGGACCCGGGCAGCAGTTCCCCCGCCCGCTTGGCGGCCACGTCGGCGTCGGGTGCGAGAAGTACCGCCTGACGGACCCCGGCCTGGCCCGCGAGCTGGGCGAGCGCGCGCTCCAGGTCGCCGGTCGGCGGCACGATCACCGAGACGTGCAGGGTGGCGCGGGCGGCGGGCAGGCCGATGGCCTCCAGGAAGTCGTCCACCCGCTCGGTCATCGTGCCCTCGGCGTACGCCTGGCGCATCGCCGCGTGGGCGCGGCGGTCGTCGGGCAGGCTGCCGATCGGGGTGCCGCAGGCGGCGATCTCGGCCAGCCGCCAGGGCTCGGTGCCCGGCGGGACCGACACGCCCTTGGGCCAGCGGTAGGAGGTGACCAGGTCGGGGTAGGTCAGGTGGTCGGGCAGCAGCTCGGCCAGGGTGAGCACGCGGTCGAAGCGCCCGCCGGCCAGCGGCAGCGGGTTGTGCACCCGGGGCTGGATCGCGTACCGCAGCACGCCCGCCCGCGGGTGGGCCGCACGCCAGGCGGGCAGCGTATCGGGCAGCGCCGTGAAGACGTACTCGAACAACGACGCCGCCGCCCGGAACTCGGCCACGTCGCCGCCGGTGTGCCAGAAGACCGTGCGGATGCCGCGCTCCTCGCACCAGGCCAGCAGCGCCCGCAGGTCCTCGCCCGGCTCGCGGACCTCCCCCGCCCACGGCCCGCCGGTGACCGACTCGACCACCAGCAGGTGCGGTACCTCCTGGGCGAGCACCCGGGCGAAGTCGCGCGGGGTGAACCCGACCGTCTGACGCCACTCGTAGCGCAGCAGCGCCTCGGCGTGCGGTCCGGCGATCACCGCCGCGGTCAGGTGCGGGCGGGTGTTCGGGCCGGTGGGCACCCGGAAGGGCTTGAGCTTGAAGGAGGCGCCCTCGATGACGCGCACGGACTCCTTGGCCTGGAAGGCCGCTCCCGGCTTCTCTTCGGCCGCCTGGGGGACGGCGGGGGCCGGTCTGCGCTTGGGGGCGGCGGGGCGCTTGACCGGTTTGGCGGCGCGGCGCAGGCCGCGGGCCAGCCGCACCGGGTTGCGCTTGCCGGACTTGATCGCGTCGCCGAGCCTGGACCAGCGGGCGACCTGCATGGAGGAGAGCTTCCAGCGGGCGACCTCGGTCTGGTAGCGCTGCTCGGCCAGTTCGCGGCGCAGTTTGTCCTCGCTCGCCCGTGTGTCGGCGAGTTCCCGTTCGACCTCGTCCAGCCGTGTGTTGACCTCGCGCAACTCCTGTGTTGCGCGTTCGGCCTCGGCGAGCTTGGCCTGCGCGGCGTCCAGGAGCCGCGCCAGCTCGGCGGCCCGTTCCGCCTGCGCCATGGCGTCCCGCAGTGCCCGCCGGGTGCCGTCCAGTCGCTCGCCAGCCACGTCGTCCTCCGAATCCCTGAGCGGTGCAAAAGGATACTCTTGCCGCTAATCGCGACAGTGGCGAACCGAAAGCGATTCAAGACCGGGAAGGGATGAGCCCGTGCGTGAGGGGGCCTGGCCTGCGTTCAACGTCCGGCCGTACGTGTGCGGGGCGATCGGCGGCGTGGACCCGGCGGTCCTGGCGGACCTGTGCGCCGCCGGGCCCAAGACGCGCGCGGCCCTGCAGACCGACGGCGCGGCGCTGTTCAGCAGCGCGCCGCTGGCCCCCTACCACCGCGACGAGCGCGGATACGCGTTCGCCTGGGGGGAGCGCCGGCCGCTGGTCGCCGACCGCTGGATGTCGATCGCCGAGACGTACGAGACCCCCGGGCTCATCGACGACGGACACCAGGTCACGCTGCACGCGGGCGGGCTCGGGCTGGTGGACGTCTACTACCTGCGCACCCCCGGGGCGGTCTACTTCTCCTCGCTGCTCGAACCGCTGCTCGCGCTGACGGGCGAACGGCGCGAGATGGACTGGGCGGCCTGGGCGTCCATCCTGCGGGTCACCTTCCCGCTGGGCGACGGCACGCCGTACGAGGCCGTCAAGCGCCTGTCCGGCGCGAGCGCGCTGGTCTACGACCGCGCGACGCGGCGGGTGAGCGTCGACCGGCGGCTGCCCCGCTGGGTGCGCGAGGAGCCCTACGAGGCGTGGCGCGGCGCGGGCGAGCTGCTGTCGATCCTGCACGACGTGTACAAGGAGTTCGAGAACCGTCCGCTGCTCGTGCCGGTCAGCGGCGGCTACGACTCCCGGCTGCTGTGCTCGGTGGCGGTGGCCAGGGGCGCGGACGTGGAGTCCTGGACGACGAGCCCGGACGACGGCACCGACACCGACATCGCCTTCGCCCGCGCGATCACCCGCGAACTCGGTGTACGGCACCGCGTGGTCGAACAGGACCCCGCCCGCTACCCCGCCGACACACTGGAGGTGGCCCGCAGGCTGGAGTACCTGACTCCGCACCACGCCTGGTACGCCCCCTTCGCCAAGGAGGTCCACCGCTCAGGGCGCACCCTCGTGGACGGCCTGGCCGGCGGCCCCCTGCTGAAGAACTTCATGGTCAGCGGCGAGGCGATGCACGCGGGCACGGCCGCCGAACGCCAGGCCGCGGTGCTCAGGTCCCTGGCCCTGGGCGCGCCCTCGATGCCCTTCCTGTCCGGCCCGGCGGCCGAGTGGATCGAGGCGACCGTCCAGGAGTCGTTCACGCGGTCCACGTCCATGCTGCACGGCCATCGCGCCGAACTCCCCCTGTCGGTGCTGCACACGCGCACGGTCAGGGGCATCGCCCGCTCGCCGGTCAACCTGGTGGGGCCCGAGGCGTCGTTCGCCGCGCCGTTCATCCACCCGGCCTTCTTCGACGCCGCGCTGTCGGTCGGCGTGGCCCGCAAGGACAAGGGGCGCTTCTACCGCGAGCTGCTGCACGCGGCCAACCCCAGGGTGGCGGCGCTGCCGTCCACCAACGTGGTCAAGCAGCCGCTCACCCGGGTGCCGCTGCGCTCGGCCGCCGCGCCCGCCCGCGCCCACGGGCACCGGATGCTGACCGCCCTGGCCGCGCGCGTGCCCGGCCTGCTCTCGCCGGAGCTGCACGACATGATCGGACAGGGGCCGGACGCCCTGGCGAGGTTCAACGGGTGGAACGACCGGTTCTGGGTTCGCGGCCTCGTGCTGTTCGGTTCCTGGATCACCGACAACGAGGGAAAACTACGGGATCTGACGCCGCCCTGGGCGTGATGACCTTGTGGTTTCGGTCGCGCCGACTCCCGGTAACGACGCAATTACGGGCCTTTGCCACGGAGTCGCCGAAGATTCCCTACCGCGCCCTTGATATCCCGCTTCAGCAGGGGCGGGCCGCTGCTAATGTGTGGCCTGGAAAGCGCGCTGATGGACAGACCGAATCAACGATTCGGTCTGGGAGCGCATGGGGATGACGTAGGGCTCCAGGCGGCGCGCGCTCACCCACAACCACAGCCGGGCGACCGGTGAGCCGGTTTCGCCTTTCCTGCATTGTGAGCGAGAATGATTGATGCATCCCCCTGCCCGGAACCGGTTTCCGAGGACTTCGTCTCGGCCGATCCGCAGTGGTACAAGCGAGCGGTCTTCTACGAAGTCCTCGTTCGCGGATACAAGGACTCCAACGCCGACGGCACCGGCGATCTACGCGGGCTGATCGACGAACTGGACTACCTGGAGTGGCTCGGCGTCGACTGCCTGTGGCTGCTGCCGTTGTACGAGTCCCCGTTGCGCGATGGCGGCTATGACATCGCGGACTATATGAAGATCCTTTCTGATTTCGGGGATCTGGGGGACTTCGTGAAGCTGGTGGAGGAGGCCCACCGGCGCGGCATCCGCATCGTCACCGACCTGGTGATGAACCACACCAGCGACCGGCACCCGTGGTTCCAGGCGTCCCGGCACGACCCGGAGGGGCCGTTCGGCGACTTCTACGTGTGGTCCGACCATCCGGAGGGCTTCCCCGACGCGCCGATCATCTTCGTCGGCGCGGAGGAGTCCAACTGGACCTACGACCCCGTGCGCAAGCAGTACTACTGGCACCGGTTCTTCCACCACCAGCCCGACCTCAACTACGACAACCCGGCGGTCCAGGAGGCCATGCTGGAGGTCCTGCGCTTCTGGCTGGACCTCGGCATCGACGGGTTCCGGCTGGACGCCGTGCCGTACCTGTTCGAGCGGGAGGGCACGCTGTGCAGCGGCCTTCCGGAGACCCACGCCTACCTGAAGAAGGTCCGCGCCGAGGTCGATCGCCTCTACCCCGACCGGGTGCTGCTCGCCGAGGCCAACGGCTGGCCCGAGGACGTCGTGGAGTACTTCGGGGACCCCACCACCGGCGGTGACGAATGCCACATGGCCTTCCATTTCCCGCTGATGCCGCGGATCTTCATGGCGGTTCGGCGGGGCAGCCGCGAGCCGATCTCCGAGATCATGTCGCGCACCCCCAAGATCCCGGAAAAGGCGCAGTGGGGCATCTTCCTCCGCAACCATGACGAGCTGACTCTCGAAACCGTCACGGACGAAGAGCGCGACTACATGCACGCCGAGTACGCCAAGGACCCGCGGATGCGGGCCTACCTCGGCATCCGCCGCCGCCTCGCGCCGCTGCTGGACAACGACAGAGACCAGATCGAGCTGTTCACCGCGCTCCTGCTGTCCCTGCCGGGGTCGCCGGTGATGTACTACGGCGACGAGATCGGCATGGGCGACAACATCTGGCTCGACGACCGCGACGCCGTACGCACGCCGATGCAGTGGAGCCCGGACCGCAACGCGGGCTTCTCCGCCGCCGACCCCGGCCGGCTCTACCTGCCCGCGGTGATGGATCCGATCTACGGGTACCAGGCGGTCAACGTCGAGGCCCAGCAGAAGAACCCGGCCTCGCTGCTGCACTTCACCAGGAGGATGCTGGAGATCAGGCGGCAGCACCCGGTGTTCGGCACCGGCGTCTACAGCGAGCTGTGGTCCTCCAACCCGTCCGTGCTGACCTTCATCCGCGAAGACGGCGACGACCGGATGATGTGCGTCAACAACCTGTCGAAGTACCCCCAGCCGGTGGAACTGGACCTGCGCCGCTTCGCCGGCTCGACACCGGTCGAGTGCCGGGGCGAGGTGCCCTTCCCGGTCATCGGCGAGATGCCGTACCTGCTGACGCTGCCAGGCCACGGCTTCTACTGGTTCGCCATCCGCTAGCCCCGTTTTCCGCACGTGAGTGATCTTCAGCGGAGGTCTCGTGGATCGATGTCGAGGAGGTCCAGGAGATCGAGTTGGAGATCGGTGGGGTGCGGGATGATCGGGGGTGATTGGCCGGTGCCCGGGATCAGCCGGATACCGGCCAGCGCGTCGAGGATGAGCTTGCCGGTGGGCACGGCGGGCCGTCCGGCGTACAAGCCGTCCATCTTGGCCTGGCCGCGAGCCGCCAGGGCGTGGCGGAC
>NZ_QMEY01000027.1 GCF_003315795.1 Spongiactinospora rosea | reverse complement strand
GTCAGGTTGGAGCCGGTGCAACGTTAGGAGGCGTAAACGCCGGTTCCTCGCGTACTCCTTTCCGTCTCGCTTGCCGGACCCGCTCCATCTGACGGTGCTGACACGTCCCGGCTTTGTCAGGGCCGCTTGCCACCCTCCCCGGCACCTCCCGGGTCAGGCTGCCCTCAGCTTCAACCGTCTTGCTGCGACAAGACGGCGGTGCAGGTCTTTCACCTCCACTCGATCAGCAAGCGCTTCACGGCGCACAGCAAGTCCACTGCACACCTGCCAAGAAGGGGCGCGGGCGGGCGCTCAACCACAGCCCGCCCGCGCGGCGCGAGGAGCTACCAACCCCTCGCGCGGAACGGTACGGCCCAGGGGCGATCTGGCTCGGCCGTACCGTGGACTGGATGGCGCGGGCAGCGTGAACACCACCTGGATGCCGCCCGCGCCTGGCGGGCCCGCGCCGGCCCGCCGTACGGCACGACAGCGCACCAAGGTCCCTCGCCGCGCTGCCGTACCCGCTCATTGGGTGTCCTCCCACGCGTCGCCGACGACGGAGATGGTCACGCCGTCCGTCCGGTGCGCGGTAACGAGCGTCGAGCCGTACCGGTGGTCGTAGATGGTGCCGCGTGCGGCGGGGGCGAGCCGGGCGTACCGGACCCGCCCGCGCCCATGCCGGAACGTCGCCAGAGCACTCAGCATGTCCTTCTCGGCGACGACCTCGTCCTTGGTCACGCCACTCTTACCGTCGCTGCCGGACTCGACCTCCCAGACGAGGAACAGGCCGTCGTCTTGGGCGGTAACACCAATCATGCCCTCTTTGGGCACTACGGGCGGTCTATCATCTGTCACGGGTCGCACCACCTTTGCGGCCAAGGAGTCCGTCGAGCGTTGCGAGCGCTTCGGCGGACTCCGTCGTTTCCGCCATCGTCGACACGCAGTGTGGCGAAACCAATACCGAGGCTGTATACACCGGGGGTATTGTCACCGCTGTGACGGCTCCCCGACCCTGGGCAGACGGGCGTCTACGCGCCGCATGGGCACGCTGCGACTGGGCACAAGTGTTCCGCCGGTACCGCCAGTTGAGTGGCCTATCCCAGATGCGGCTGGGCGAGCTGGTCGGTATGCCGCAATCACATGTCTCCAAGATCGAGAACGGGCGCCGGCGCGTCGAGTCCGCCGACGTAATCGATCGCATCACGAGAGGGCTGCAGGTGCCGGAGGAACTCGGAGGTGCCGCTCGACGGGCGGCGGGAGAATGGATGCCGGACCCCGATCTGCGGGAACGCCTAGCGCGTGCACAGACGAGCGGTCGCGGCGATGTACGGGTGGCCGACTGGATCGAACACGTCCTCGCCGAACACCGCCGCGCGGAGGACGCCGTAGGCGGCGAAGACCTCTGGCCCGTGGTGCGCTCCCAGCTCGACACGGTTACACGGCTCATCCCCGGCGGCAGCGGGGAAACAGCAGACCGGTTGCTGGTCTTGGCGGCAGAGCACGCGCATTGGCTGTCCTGGGTCGCCTCCGAACATGATCGGCGCGGCGCCGCGGCGGGATGGCTCGACCTGGCGCACGGGTGGGCGATCGACGCAGGCAACTCGGACATGGCGGCGTGGGTTTTGCGGGTGCGGGCGTACTACGCGCGTACCAGCTCCCGCGACCCGGCTCGAGCAGAACGGATCGCTTCGGCGGCGTGGCATGCAGCGGCTACGGCGCGGCCGATTACAGGGGCGGTTGCCGCACATGAGTGCGCCATGGCGGCTGCGGCACTGGGTGAGCGGGACCGAGCCCGGCGTCTGTCCGATCAAGCGTACGAGCTGGCGCAACGCTCCGGCGACGACCGGCCAGGCTGGCTGTACTGGCTGGATGAAGTGCGCATCCGGTTGCAATGCGCCGAAGTTTCGTATGCCGTCCACGACTGGCAGGCCGCAGCCAACGCCTTCGCCGAGGCACTACCCGCTCTGAACGGGTATCCGCGCGATCAGGCGTACTACGCGGCCCAGTCAGAGGACGCGCAGCGCCGACTCTAACTAGAGCCCAGGCGTCTTGATCCCAACTGGCTCAACGTCCTCGATGTCAATGAGCATGCACTTCTCCCCCGTATGCTCGCGGAGCCGTCTGAGAATCTGGTCGATGAGCGGCTCCAAGATGGCCGGCTCGCTGGCGAATCCAGGCGGGAACATGGATGCCGGGAAAGCGAGCTTCTCGCGTATGGGCTCAAGGCCGAAGGCGCACGAGCAGCCCGCCGCGCCCTCGGGGTCATCGGCGAGGATGATGTAGGAGATTCGCTTCACACACGCGTCGTCTGCCACAGTCCCACGATAAGGAATTCTGCTGTGGGTAGCCAGGCCATCTAAGACAGCGCAACATGACGAGAACGGCCCCCGCCCCTCCCTGCTACGGGAAGAGGCGGGGCCCACGTTCGAGACGCGAAGCGGCTACATCGGCTGTGGCCTGGCGACCACGAGCTGCCGCCCATGGTCGTCGCGCGGGTCAGCGACTGGCGTCACTCGGCGCTGGCTGGTGAACCAGGCCCACGCGAATAGGGCCGCGTCGATGCCCCTGCTCGACACCCGATGAGGGGTGGTTCGGCCCCTCAGATCGGGGCGGAAAACTATAGGAGCAAGATCGAAGCGCGGTATTTCGCTGGTCGCACAAGAGCGCGCGGAACTCGGTGATGAGAATCAGCGCTTTCCCACACCTTGATCCACATTCAGGGCTGGTCGCTGCCGACGTCCAGGCGCACCGTGACCTTCTCGATCTCGTCGCGGATGCCAGCTCGTGGGTCCACAGTTCCTTGGCGCTCACGTCGTTCTCTCCCTTGATGCGCCGGGCGACCTCGGCCCGGAAGGTGTTCATGTCGATGTGGTGGGGGTCGGGCTTTTCCCGGTTCACTTCCTTGTGTCCGCGCACCCTCGACGCGGGCAGGTCGAATGCATTGCACGGCTCGGCGCACAGCTTCCGGTAGGCGTCGAGCTGGCCAGCGGGCCACGGCTGGGAGCCGTTGTTCTCGGCCTCGATGCCGATGCTCGCGCTGTTGGTGTGGTGGGCAGAGGTGGAGGGCGCGTTGTGCCAGCACCGCCCGGCGGCGATCACATAGATGCGCCCGGACCGGCCGAGACCGAAGTGCGACAGCGGCCCGGCGAGCCCGGCCCGGCCCGGCCCGAGCGCACCAGGGCCTTGAAGAGACGCCTCCGGCGGCGGCCATGCTCCGGGATGGGGAGGAGCCGACACACACTCAGGTCGTCGATGGTAATAGGGGACCTGCCCATCTCTCGTGCGACGACTCATTGAGTACGTGGTAGAACCCGCCGGAGTATCAGTGGGGAACAGCGGGAAAGTGGCGAACGAGGCCGGGCCACGGCGTCGGGCGGAGCCCGACATAAGAAAAGGGCGGCTGAGCGAAGCGAAGGCGATTGCGCGCGGAGCGCGGAGCTTCCCCGCCGGACAGTCGCTGGCGGACAGGTACTCCGGGGCCCGGCCCGCCCTTTGGCTCTGACCGTGGGTGGAGGGCGGGTATCCCTTCAGGGAGATGTGCGGGGGGCCGGGCGTTTCTACGATGGGCGGGTGGTGGTGTCTCCCCGCCGGCTGGTGCCGGTCGGCCTTGGGTCGCTGGCGTTGTTGGTCGGGCTGTCGTGGGCGCAGACGATCATGCGCGGCGGTGACCCCGCCTGGCCGCTGGCCGGCGGGACCGCCCTGGTCGGGCTCTGCCTCGTCATGGTCCGCGCGGGGAACGGCCGTGTCGCCGAGGTGGCCGGATTGGCGGCCCCCCTGGCCTTCGCCGCGCTGACCGGGCTCGCCGTCAACAGCGTCGGCTGGTTCGTCCTGGTGCTCTACCTCGGGTTCGTCGCGCTCACCCTGCGCCTTTGGGCGGGCGTGGTGATCTGGCTGGCCGCGCTGGGCGTGGTGGCCCTGGCCGCGTACGCCTCGCCCGACCCCGGGTGGCCGAACTGGCTGGCCGCCGCGAGCCTCGTCTTCTGGAGCGGCTGGGCCGCGCGCTACCGGATCGAGGTAGGCGAGCGGCTGCACCGGGCCGAGAGCGCCGCCACCGCCGCCGCGGCCCTGGCCGAACGGCAGCGGCTGGCCGCCGACGTCCACGACATCGTGGCGCACACCCTCGCGGTGACGGTGCTGCACCTTGGCGGCGTACGCCTGGCGCTCGAACACGACCCCAAGGAGGCCGCCGCCGGGATCGCCGAGGCCGAACGCCTGGCCCGGCAGAGCATGACCGAACTACGCAAAGTGGTCCGCGTCCTGGCCGACGAGGGCACGGCCGTGGCCGCCCCGCAGCCCACCGCGCCGGAGCTGCCCGGCCTGTTCGCCGAGTACCGGGCCGCCGGTCTGGACCTGGACGCGAGCGTCGAAGGCGAGTTGCCCGCAGTGAGCGCGACCACCGGGATGATCCTGTACCGGCTGGTCCAAGAGGCCCTGGCCAACGCGACCCGGCACGCGCCGCGCCACCCCGTCGAGGTCCGGATAAGCGTGTCGGAACAGGGCGCGGTACAGGCGACCGTCACCAACCCACTGCCCGCACGCACCGCCCGGCACAATGGCGGCATGGGACTCCGCGCCATGGCCGACCGCGTACACATGCTCGGCGGCCACGTCACCGCCGGGCCTGAGGACGGCCGCTGGGCTGTGCGGACGGACCTCCCGGCATGATCTCGGTGGTGCTGGTCGATGACCAGGAGCTGGCCAGGGCCGGGCTGCGGACGATCCTGCGCGAGCCGTACGGCTTCGACGTGGTCGGCGAGGCGGCCGATGGGCACGCGGCGCTGGCCGAGGTCGCCCGTGCCCGGCCCGACGCCGTGGTCATGGACATCCGGATGCCGCGGATGGACGGCGTCGAGGCCACCCGTGCCCTGCTCGCCGCCGATCCGGCCGCGCGGGTGCTGGTGCTGACCACGTTCGGCGAGGACGCCGTACTGGCCGCGGCGCTGCGGGCGGGCGCGTCCGGGTTCTGCCTGAAGGACGCCCCGGCGGAGGACATCCAGCGCGCGGTCCGCGCGGTGGCGGCGGGCGACGGCTGGCTGGACCCGGCGGTCTGCGGGCGGGTGCTGCGGCGCTACCGCACCGACCCGGCGACCGACCCGGCCGCGGTCCGGCGACTCGGCGAACTGACCGCGCGCGAGCTGGACGTGCTCAAAGGCATCGGCCGCGGCCTCACCAACGCCGAGATCGCCCGCCACCTGGTGGTCGGCGAGGGCACGGTCAAGACCCACGTCGGCCGGATCTTCACCAAGCTGGGCGTACGCGACCGGGCCGGAGCGGTGGTCTTCGCCTTCGACCACGGCGTCGTACACCCCGGAGAACCCCCGGCCATCCCCACAGCCTGACCCACCGACCACAACCGGCGGCGGTCCACGCATACGACCACAGCCGTCGTACACCCTGGAAAACCACCAGCCCCCACGTTCCACTCCGGACCGCGACCGGGCGGCGGTCCACGCGTTCGACCATGGCGTCGTACACCCCGGGGAGCCACCGGCTATCCCCATGGGGTGACCCCACGTTCCGCTCCCGGGCAGACGACACGCCCCCCTCGCTCGGCGGACCGTGGGGGCATGTTGCTTCGAGCCCCCCGTCAGATGACCGCTCCCCCGATCCCCGCCATCGCCTGGCGGGCCATCGGTCCCATCGCAGGCGTGGTCGTGGTCGCCCTGCTCGCGCTCAGTCCCTGGTACGGCTACCACCGCGACGAGCTGTACTTCCGGCTGCTCGGCCAGTCCCCCGCCTGGGGGTACTTCGACCAGCCGCCGCTGACCCCGCTGCTGGCCCGGCTGTCCACCGGCCTGTTCGGGGACACGATCGTCGGGCTGCGGGTCGTGCCCGCGTTGTGTGCCGGGGCGTTGGTACTGCTCGGCGCGGCGGTCGCGCGCGAGTTGGGCGGGCGGGCGGGGGCGCAGGCGCTGGCCGCCGCTGGGCTCGGTACCGGGATGTTCCCGCTGGTGGCCGGGCATACCCTGCTCACCCAGTCGGCCGACTTCGTGTTCTGGACGGCGTGCGTGCTGTGCGCGCTGCGCGCCCTGTTGCGCGGGGACGGGCGCTGGTGGGTGGCGGCCGGGGCCGTCGCGGGGGCCGCCACGTTCAACAAGCACTTGATCGTGCTGCTGATCACCGGTCTGGCCACGGGCCTGCTGGTCACCGCGGGGCTGGCGGTGAAGGGGCCGCGGGTGGTGTTCGCCGACCGGTGGTTCTGGTCGGGGGTGGTGCTGGCCGCGGTGATCGCCTCCCCGAACCTGGTGTACCAGGTCGCCAACGGCTGGCCGCAGCTCACCATGGCCGCCGCGCTCAGCGAGCCGATGAACCGGATCATGTTCGTGCCGATGCTGGTCGCGCTGCTCAGCGTGGGCGCGTTCGCCATCGCCGTCGTCGGGTGGCTCTGGCTGCGCCGCGGGCCGCAGACCCGGGCGCTGGCCATCGCGACCCTGGTGACGATCCTGCTCGGGTTCGCGTCGGGCGGCCGGGCGGACTACGTGGCGGGCAGCCTGATCTTCGCCTTCGCCGCGGGCTGCGTGCCCGTCGCCGCGTGGATGGAGGGCCGGGCCGCCCGGCGGCGTACGGTCTGGTGCGGTCTGCTCGGCGGCTCGCTGATCGGGATCGCCGTGGCCCTGCCGCTGCTCCCGCCGCCGCTGCTCAGCGTCTCGCCCAACGAGGTGCCCAGGGAGTCGGTGGGCTGGCCGCGGTTCGCCGCGCAGGTCGCCGGGGTGTACCGGGCGCTGCCGCCGGAGACGGTCGTGATCACCGCGAACTACGGCGAGGCGGGCGCGCTCGACAAGTACGCCCCGGACGTCACCGTCTACAGCGGCCACAACGAGCTGTGGTACCAGGGGCCGCCGCCGCGGTCCGCCCGGACGGCGGTCTTCGTCGGCCTGCCGCCCGAGCGGCTGCGCGAGCGTTTCGCGCAGTGCGCGCCCGCCGGGGCGATCGACCACGGCACCGGGGTCGCCAACGAGGAGCAGGGCCGGCCGATCACGGTCT
The DNA here is from genome assembly GCF_003315795.1 of Spongiactinospora rosea. Lineage (GTDB taxonomy): Bacteria > Actinomycetota > Actinomycetes > Streptosporangiales > Streptosporangiaceae > Spongiactinospora > Spongiactinospora rosea. The sequence goes on along the minus strand of NZ_QMEY01000027.1, from coordinate 117,459 downwards.
GCTCGGACCCGAACACCCCGTGGGCGACCGCCTGGCCGGACTACCGGCACGCGGACTGAACGCCGGTCACCCCTTGATCTGGCGGATGATGGTGGCGTCGGTGATGGCGGTGTCGTCGGCCAGCAGGAACGCCTTGCTGAGGATGAGCGCCAGCCGCCCGTCCTCCTCGAACGGCAGGAACAGCCGGGTGCCGGGCTCGCGTCCGGTGACGATGCAGAGGTAGGCGTCGTTGGGCTCCATCAGGACGTTGGCCGACCCCAGGTGGATCTTGTACGTGCGCAGGTCACCGCGTACCACCAGGAAGCGGTCCGTCATCGTGCAGCGCTCGGCGATGGCCGTGCGCCCGATCAGCCGGGCCAGCGCGTCCCTGCGCACCTCGGCGGACGGCGGCAGCGCCCCGAACGCCCCGGAACGCCATGAATCGTGCAACGTGTCGGGCCCCGCCTCGGCGAACCGGGGATCGACCGCGATCGAGGCCACCGCCACGAACAGATCGACGTCGCGCATGGCCTCGCTGAACACCAGCGGCGGCACCTCGGTCAGCGGAACGCACCGCCACCCGCCCCCGCCCAGCCGCTCGAAATGCACGCCGCCGGTGACCGCGTGGTGCTCGTCGTAGAGGCCGTGGGCGAGGGCCGCCCGCCAGCCTCCGCCCGCCAGCACCCGGCGGGCGTGCCCGTCGGTCTCCCAGTGCCCCTGGAACTCGGCCGCCCAGCCCCGCTCCTTGAACAGCGCGCGCAGGGTGCGGTAGCGCAGGACGTGCCCGTCGAACCGGGCCGACATCACCCCCGCCGCCTCCTCGGCCGGGGTGAGCAGGTAGATCTCGCGGAACGCCTGCTTGAACGGCTGGCGCAGCTCCTTGTCCTGGATCACCTCCCGCCAGGCACGGACCTCCTCGGCCGTCGCGCGGGCCGGGTGCCACAGCCGCACGGGCGCGTCGGGCACGGTCATGCCCAGCTCGGCCCGCCACACGCCGGGCGACACCTCGAACTCCCAGATCAGCCGGTCGGCGACCGGCCGCCCGGCCAGCCGCCGGTACGGTGGGTCGCTCTCGCCGCCGATCCCGGCCTCCAGCGCCCTGGCCAGGGTGGCCTGTTGCTGCCTGGTCTGCTTGACCAGCTCGCGCAGCCGCTTGACCTCGTCGGGATGGTGGCGTCTGACCGCCGCGGGCACGGACCTGAGCCGCTTGCCGCCCTGCCACCACGACAGCTCGACCTCGCCGTCGGTGGTGATCACCGCCGTGTGGTCGCCGACGGCCTGGCGTACCCGCCCGTCGGGCAGCCGGAACGCCACCTCCAGCCGGCCGGCCAGCGCGGCCTCGATCCGCTTGAGGCCGCGGTCGAGCTGGCCCGGCACCCCGCCGTGCCGGGTGATCCGGCCCGCGGCGCGCAGCGCGGAGATCACCTCTGGCGTGGGGTGCGCCTCCGCCGCGCGGGCGATCTCGAACAGCAGCCGCTGCGAGGGCAGGGTCTTGGCCGGGGTGGGGGCCACCGCGATCCCGCGCACCAGCGGGTCGAGCAGCGCGGGCAGCCGGTCGTCGTCGCGGAACAGCGCCAGACGCACCGCCCGGCCCAGGACGCTCGTCTCCGCGCGGTCGAACGCCTGCTCCGCCCGATAGGGGATCTCGCCCGCGTGGATCGCCTGGACGCGGGCCACGGCGCTCTCCAGGGCCGCGTGCGCGAAGGCCGGATAGCCGGGCAGGCCGCCGAGCCATTCGGCCAGGCCGGACGAGTCGCCGTCCGGCCGGGGCACGGCGAACAGCGCCCGCCGCTCGACGTCCCAGCCGAGCAGCAGGTCGATCTCGGCGAGCGCGATCGGCCCGTACCGCCCGGCCAGGTCGGCGCGCACCTCGGTGTCCATGCCCGCCAGCCCGGCCGCCACCAGCGCGCAGAAGCGCCCGTGCGGAGGCTCGCGGTCCTCCGGCAGCAGGAACCCGATCAGCTCGCGGGCCGCTGCCATCACCCGCTGCCGCATCCGCTCGTCGATCACGAAGCGCGGTGGCCCCGAGCCGTCACCGTCGCCGACCGGCGTGCCCAGTCCGACGGTCAACTGCGAGACCTCGGGCCAGTAGGAGGCGTCGTCGGCGGTCCCGGTGATCAGGGCGAGCAGCCGCCGGGCGAGGGGGGAGAACTCCATAGCGGCATCCAAGCAGCGGGCACCGACAGAACTCAGGCGTCCCGGCGGTGGTGCCCGGCGAGCGCGACGGCGACCAGTACAGCGGTCCAGCCGGTGAGCACCAGCGCCCCCTGCGCCGGGGCGAGCGGGCCCGGGAACCACATGGCGGCCCCGGCCGTGTCCGGCAGGTACTTCGACAGCGCGAGGTTGTCGCGCAGCAGAGGGCCGACGACGAAGAGGTACCCCAGCAGGACGGCGACCGCCACGAGGGTCCGGCGGGCCAGGGCTCCGGCGGCCACCCCGATCAACGTCGTGAGCAGCAGGTATCCGGTCACGCCCACGATGGGAGCGAAGGTCGTGGGCGCGTCGCCGAGCACGAGGGCGGTGAGCGCGACCCCGGAGACGGCCATGATCGCGGCGGCGGGCAGCGCGACGATCGCCGTCGCCAGGTGCTTGGCGGCGAGCTGGCGGGCGCGGCGGGGCATCGCGGTCAGCGTCGTGCGGATCTGCCCCCCGACGTACTCCGAGCAGGCGGCGAGCACCCCCAGCACCACGAAACCGGCCTGGGTGTAGCCGATCGGGGCGAGCCCGGCGTCCACCACGTCCCGCGGCGCGGTCTGCGCGAACGCCACGGCGAGGAGCAGGTTCGCGGCCAGGGTGCCCCCGAGGGCGAGCCAGGTGGCGCGCAGCGAGAGGAGCTTGGACAGTTCCGCCGCGAGGGCGCGGGCGGGCGTCACGCGTCCCTCCGGGTGAACACGGCGGTGGCGACCGCCAGCAGTGCGGCCACCCAGGCGGCCATCACCAGCCCGGCGGTCAGCGGGGCGATCTCGACGTCGTTGTCCGCGAGACGCCGGACGAACATGCGGACGCCCGCCATGTCCGGCAGGTAATTCGCCAGCGGAGTGACCTTGGTGAGCAGGTAGGTGACGCTGACGACCGAGGTGTTCACGATGAACACGGCGAGCGGGACCACCCCGTGCCGGGTGAGCACGGTGACTCCGAAAGCGAGCAGCGCGGTGAGCACCCAGTAACAGACCACGCCGGCCAGGCGCGGGACGTCGGCCGCGCCCAGCGGCTCGGCGTACGGGCCCGCGTGGACGACGCCCATGGTGGCCGCCGCCGCGACGACCGCGAGCAGCGCGCCGCCGATCGCGACCGCGCCCACCTTGGCGAGCAGGAAGCGGGTGCGGGAGGGGACGGCGGTCAGGCTGGTGGTGATCTGCCGCCCGCCGCCGGACTCCGCGCTCTCGGTGACGTACTCGCTGCTGATCGCGACGACGCCGAGCACGATCGCGCCCAGCACCCCGAACGCCAGCTCCTGGTAGCCGGCGTCGGTCGCGTCCGGCGCCTGCCCGGCACGGGCGCTGGTCGCGGCGATCACGCCCGGTACCAGCACCCCGACCGCCGCCGCGATCCACGCGGCGGGCAGCGAGGCGAGTTTGGCCAGCTCGGCCATGAGCGCCCTCATCGGCGACCGGCCCCGGTGAGCGCGAAGAACGCGTCCTCAAGGGTGCGGTGCGCGCCGGTGACCTCGGCGAGCGTGCCGTCGGCGACGATCCGGCCCGCGTCGATGACCACGACGTCGTCCACGGTCTCGGCGAGTTCGCCCATCAGGTGGCTGGACAGCAGTACGGTACGGCCGTCGGCCGCGCGTTCGCGCAGGAAGGTCCTGATCCACCGGATGCCCTCCGGGTCCAGCCCGTTCACCGGCTCGTCCAGGACCAGCACCGCCGGGTCGCCGAGCAGCGCCGTCGCCAGCGCCAGCCGCCGGCCCATGCCGAGCGAGTAGCCGCCGACCCGCTTGGCGGCGGCGTCCGTCAGGCCGACGAGTCCCAGTACCTCCTCGACGCGGGTCCGGGGCAGCCCGGCGGAGCGGGCCACCCAGCGCAGGTGCGCCCGTCCGGTACGCGCGCGGTGCGCGCCGGAGCCGTCCAGCACCGCGCCGACCGTGCCGAGCGGGTCGCGCAGCCGGGCGTACGGGAGGCCGTCGATGAGCGCCGTGCCGGAGTCCGCCCGGTCCAGGCCCAGCAGGACCCGCAGGGTGGAACTCTTGCCCGCGCCGTTCGGCCCGAGGAACCCGGTCACCCGCCCGGGGCGGGCCGAAAAGCCGATGCCGCGCAGGATCTCTTTGCCGCCGCGCCGCTTGACGAGGCCGTCGATGGTCACCATGGGCTCCAGCGAACCGGGCGCGCGACCGCCCGCGCATCGGGCCGGGGGCGGTACCTGGGGGGCGCGGCTCGGACTCAGGTCCCTCGGACCCAGGGCCGATGCGCCGCCCGGGGGCGGTCCTTAGAATCGCACGGGTGGGCGGTGACCAGGCGATTCCGAGGCGTCGGCGGCCGGTGTGGCCGGCGGCCGTCGCGGTTCACCTGGTGCTGCTGTTCGCGCTGCTCGCGGTCGGCCACGACAGCGGCGCGGCGATCATCGTCCCGGTGGTCGTGGTGGCGCTGGCGGCGCTGACCACCGGGTGGGCGGTGCTTCGGGCGCGGCGGCAGCGGATCGCGTACGAGGCACGGCTGACCGCCTGGGCCGGGGAGCGCGCGGCGCAGGCCGAACGGCTGCGCATCGCCCGCGAGCTGCACGACATCGTCTCCCACGGGCTCGGGCTGATCACCGTCCGGGCGAGCGCGGCCCGCCACCTCGGCGGCACGGACGACCGGGCCGGCGCGCTGTCGGACGTCGAGCGGATCAGCAGGCAGACCACGACCGAGCTGCGCCGGATGCTCAACGTGCTGCGCGACTCCGCCTCCGCCGAGCCCGCGGTGCCGCTGCGGCCCGCCGAGACCCTGGACGACCTGCCCGCCATCATCGAGGACGCGCGGCGGGCGGGCCCGGCGGTCACGCTCCGGCTCGACGACGTGGACGGCGTCAGCCCGGGCGCGCAGCTCGCGATCTGCTTCGTGGTGCGCGAAGCCCTCACCAACACCGCCAGGCACGCGGGGCCTACGGGCGCGAGCGTGTACGTCCGCCGCGACGGCGACTGGATCGTCACCAGCGTCCACGACGAGGGCCCGGTGCCCGGCTGGACCCCGCACCCGGGAGCCGGGCACGGGATCGCCGGGCTGCGCGAACGCCTCACCGCGCTGGGCGGGACCTTCCAGGCCGAACAGGCGGGCAACGGCTTCCGGGTCACCGCCCGCGTACCCGAGGCCCGGCCTTGACTGGCATCCGTGTCATCGTCGCCGACGACCAGCCGCTGCTACGGCACAGCCTGGCGGCGATCATCGACGCCGACGACGGCATGAGCGTGGTCGGCGAGGCGGGCAACGGGGAGGAGGCCGTGCGGCTCTGCGCCGAGCGGCGGCCCGATGTGGTGCTGATGGACATCCGGATGCCGGGCACGGACGGCATCGCCGCCACCCGCCGCGTGGTGGCGGACGCGCCCGCCGGGGCGGTGAAGGTCATCGTGCTGACGATGTTCGAGCTGGACGAGTACGTCCGTACGGCCCTCCGGGCGGGCGCGAGCGGCTTCCTGCTCAAGGACTCCCACCCCGCCCAGTTGCTCGACGCGATCCGGCGGGTCCACCGGGGCGAGTCGCTGTTCGCGCCGAGCGTCCTGACCCGCCTGATCGAGGCGTACCTGGCCCGGCCCACCGGCGAGCGGCCGGGCGGCCTGGCGGCGCTCACCGAGCGGGAGACCGAGGTCCTGGCCCTGGTGGGGCGCGGCCTGTCCAACGACGAGATCGCGGCGAGCCTGACCATCTCGATCAAGACGGTGAAGACGCACGTGGGCAACCTGCTGAGCAAACTCCGGGCGCGCGACCGCGTCCATCTTGTCATCGCCGCCTACGAGAACGACCTCGTCCGCCCGTCGCGCTAAGCTCGGGTGATCGATGGGCGTGGAGGAAAAGAGATGCCCGCAGCAGGTCCCAGGGCGAAAGGCGCCGGCCGGCCGCCGCGCCTGTCCCTGGAGGCGATCATCGCCGCGGCGGAGCGCATTCTGCAGTCCGAAGGGCCGGAGAAGCTGTCGATGCGCCGGCTGGCGAGCGAGCTGGGCAGCGCGCCGATGGCGCTGTACTACCACGTACGCGACAAGGACGAGCTGCTGCTCCTCCTGATGGAGGCACAGGCCCGGCGCATCCCCCGCCCGGAGTTCCCCGACGACCCGCGCGACCGGCTGGTGGCGGTGGCGATCACGCTCTACGAACTCCTCGCCGAACGGGTCTGGATCGTCGAGGTGCTCACGGCCGACGACCTCACCGCCCCCTCGGCCCTGTGGTTCGTCGACGAGATGATCGGCGCGGCCATCGCCTGCGGCCACACCCCCGAACAGGCCGTCTACATCTACCGCACGATCTGGTTCTACATCGTCGGCGACCTGATCATCCGCGTGCACGGCGAACGCCGCCGCAGCCGCGCCACCGGCCCCACCCCCGAGAACAAGGTCATCGCCGAGGTCGACGGCGGCACCCACCCCAACCTGGCGCGGGTCGCCCCCCGCTGGTCCGCCCTCAACGCCCGCGACACCCACCGCCAGGCCCTGACCGCCATCATCAACGGCCTCCTCTGACCCGGCTCATTCGCGGGCGGAGGCGGTCCAGAAGTCGGTGTAGCGGCCTCCCTGGTGGAGGAGGGTGTCGTGGGACCCCTGTTCCACGATGTGGCCGCCTTCGAGGAAGGCGATGTGGTCGGCGCGCTGGACGGTACGCAGGCGGTGGGCCACCATCACGACCGTGCGGCCCGCCATCAGGCGTTCGATGCCCTGGTGGACGGCGGCCTCGTTGATCGGGTCCAGGGCCGAGGTCACCTCGTCGAGGAGGACGATGGGGGCGTCCTTCAGGAGCGCGCGGGCGATGGAGACACGCTGGCGTTCGCCGCCGGACAGCAGGGCGCCGCCCTCGCCGACGTCGGCGTGCCGGCCGCCGGGCAGGCGTTCGACGACCTCGTCCAGGCGGGCCGCCGTGGCCGCCGCGCGGACCTCGGCGTCGGTGGCATCCGGGCGGCCCAGGCGTATGTTCTCCTCGATCGTGCCCGCGAAGAGGTAGACGTCCTGGAAGACGACGGCGATCCGGGACATCAGCGTCTCGGTGCCGATCGCGCGGACGTCCGCGCCGCCGACGCGTACCGCGCCCTCGTCCACGTCGTAGAACCGCGCGACCAGTTGGAGCAGCGTGCTCTTGCCCGCCCCCGACGGCCCCACGATGGCGACCCGCCGCCCCTCGGGGACCGACAGCGACAGGCCGGAAAGGACCGTGCGGTCGCCGTGCCGGAAGGTCACGGCGTCGAATTCCAGCCCGTGCCCCCGCGGCTCGCGTGGCTCGGCGGGCTGCGGGAGCGGTTCGGTGCGCAGTACCGCGTCCAGCCGGTCGATCTCGGCGCGCGCGCCGCGCAGCCTGCCGCCGATGTCGGCCAGGGACAGCAGCGGGTCGGCGCAGCGGGCCGCCAGGACCAGGATGGTCAGCACCTCCGCGGCCCCGATGCCCCCGCCCAGGGCGAGGTGGGTGCCGAGGACCAGCAGCGCGGTGAACATCGCCTGCACGGTGAGGGTCAGGCCGATCGCGCCGGGCAGCGCGGCCAGCGTGGTACGCCGGGAGGCCCGCTGGACCTGCCGCAGCGCGTCGTCGAGCAGGCCGAAGCGTTCGGCGGTGCGGCCACCGGCCCGCAGGATGGGCTGGGCCTGGAGGTATTCGATGACGCGGGCGCCCGCCTGGTGGTCGCGTTCGTGCCGTTCGGCGTCGGTGGCGGCCATGGCACGCGCGGTCCAGACGCCGGTCAGGGCCACGACGGGGGCGGCGGCCAGCGCGGCGAGCCCCATCCGCAGGTCGAACGCGAGCATCACCGCGACGATGGTCAGCGGGGTGATCAGCGCGGCGATGAAGGGGGCGAGCAGGTGCGCGGCCACGCCCATGGCCTGGAGCAGGCCGCGCCCGGCCATGACGGAGACCTCGCCGACGCGGGCGGCGTCGTACCAGCCGATCGGCAGCCTGGCCAGGTGGTCGCCGAGGCGGTGGTACATCCCGCGCAGCATCGTGGTGCCGACGCGCATGCCGGACAGGTCGCTGAAGTAGCGCAGCACGGCGTAGGCCGCCACCCCGGCCCCGAAGGCGACCAGCCAGGGCCGGGCGTCGGCGGGGCTCCCGCCGAACAGCGCCCGCAGCACCGGGACCAGCAGGGCGTACAGCAGCCCTTCGACGACCGCGGTGGCGGTCATCAGGGCGATGGTGCGGCGCATGGGCCCGGCGTACTGCTGGCCCAGCACCCGCAGCAGAGTCCGGATCATCGGGCCTGTCCTCCTAGTGAACCTTTTTCAACCGGTCGCCTGGACCAGGTCAGGGGTGCCTCCGCCGAAATCGGACCGGGGCTGGTGTCCTGGCAGGACGCCTGGTCACGCGGATACGGCATCTCGCTTACCGCCTCTGACCAGGGAATCTGAGGTTGAAAAAGGTTCAGTGGTTCGGCGGTGATCGCCGATCGGTGGGATCGCCGGAAGGCGGCGAACCTGCCGTCCCTGGCGAGCAGTTCGGCCGGGGGTCCCTGTTCGGCGATGCGCCCCTCGTCGAGCAGCACCACGGTGTCGGCGTCGGCGACCGTTTCCAGGCGGTGGGCGATGACCAGGGTGGTCCGGTCGCCCGCGGGGGCGGCGAGGGCGTGGCGGATCGCGTGTTCGGTTTGCGGGTCGGCGAAGGAGGTGGCCTCGTCCAGGACCAGAATGGGGGTGTCGGCCAGCAGTGCGCGGGCCAGGGCGATCCGCTGGGCCTCGCCGCCGGACAGCGTGGCCTCCTCGCCGATCACCGTGTCGTAGCCGCAGGGCAGGGCGAGGACGCGGTCGTGGACGCCCGCCTGCCGGGCGGCCCGGACGACCTCCTCGGGATCGGCGTCCGGGACGGCCAGCGCGATGTTGTCAGTGACGGACGCGCGCAGCAGCCGGACGTCCTGGAAGACGAAGGAGACCATCCGGTACAGGTCGCGGGCGGGCAGGTCGCGCAGGTCCACGCCGCCGATGCGGACCGAGCCGTGGGCCGGGTCGAAGAACCTCGGCAGGAGCTGGACCAGCGTGGACTTCCCGCTCCCCGAGGGGCCGACGAGGGCGGTGACGGTGCCCGGTTCGAGCGTGAGGTCGATCCCGCGCAGCACCTCGCGGTCGTCGTCGTAGCCGAACCGGACCCCGCGCAGTTCCACCCGGTGCCCGTGCGGGGCGATCGAGGCGGCGGCGGGCTCGGGCAGCGGCGGTACGCCGCTCACCTCCTTGATCCGCCCGACGGCGCGGCGGGCGGCCTGGAGGTCGTCGAAGCCGTGGCCGAGCGCGGCCACCGGCGCGGTCAGCCCCAGCCCGAGCAGCAGGAACGGCAGCAGGCCGGCCGGGGCCAGGCCGCCGCCGGAGATCAGCGCGGTACCGCCGATCAGTACGACCAGCAGCACGAACGGCGGCGACAGCGCGAGCTGCATCCCCGCCGCGACCAGGGACATGCCGCGCACCCAGCGGGAGAAGACGGCCACGAAGTCGTCGGCGGCGGTGCGGAAGGCGCGGTGGGCGCGCTCCCCGCCGCCGAACGCCTTGACCACCGCGATCCCCTGCACGAACTCCACCACCGAGGCGGCGATGCGGCCCATCGCCGCGTCGAACTCCTCCTGCTCGCGCGCCCGCGCGGGCAGCATCAGCAGCGGGACGTGCGCGATGGCCAGCGCCACCGGGATCAGCGTGATCAGCGTGAGCCGCCAGTCGATGGACAGCAGGTAGACGAGCGAGACCAGCGGGACCACGAACGCGGAGACCAGCTCGCCGGGGGCGTGCGCGATGAACGGGTGGACCGCGCTGACGTCCTCGCCGACCACCTTGGCCAGCTCGCCGGTGCGGCGGCGGGACAGCCAGCCGATCGGCACCCGGCCCAGCCGTTCGGCCAGGTGCCTGCGGAGGGTGAGCTGGACCTGGCCGTCCACCAGATGCCCGATCCCGGACGACGCGGCGGTGAACACGAGCCTGACCAGCAGCCCGGCCGCGCCCACGATCACCGCGGTCCAGACCCGGCCGGTGTCGATCGGGCCGGGCGACAGCAGGGCGCGGCCCAGCTCGGCCACGGCGAGCAGCGGCGCGAGCCCCGCGACGGCACCGATGACCTGAAGGCCCATGACGGCGGCGAAGCTCCAGGCGTGCGGGCGCAGCAGTTTCGCCATGCTCTGTCCCGCCACGGGGGCGGGGTCCGGCGACGGCCTGCGGTTCATGGCCCTCCCATCAGGGTTTCGTACGCGTACGATTATTACCCTACCTCGGGCGGGACCGGCCCGGCCAGGCCCCCCGGACGGGTGGCCGGCGCTCACTAAAAGGCGGAATTCCGTTTATCAGGATTTCCTTTTCCCGGGTTTATCGGAAAGGGCGTCCGACCGTGAGGAAAGTCACTGGTGTCGTCTCGCTATTTCTGACTTGGCCGGTAACGCCGGGGAGTACGGTCCTTTCAAAGGGAGGACCGGCCGGGAAGCACGCCACTCGGCCGGTCCCACCCTTACCAAAGGAGCCACCGATGTCCACCCCCCTGCTTTTTCTGCCCGGTTTCTGGCACGGTTCCTGGTGCTGGAGCGAGGTGCAGGCGCACCTGACCCACACCGGGCGTACGACCCTGGCCGTGGACATGGCCGGCCACGGCCTGCGCGCCCGGTGGCCCAAGTCGATCAACAAGCGCCCCTTCGTGCCGCGGGACCTGGCCGAGGAGGTCTCCCCGATGGCCGGGATCGGCCTCGACCAGGCCGGTGACCTGCTGGTGGCCCAGATCGAACGGCTCGGCCGGGGCAGGCCGGTGACCGTCGTGGCGCACAGCATGGGCGGCGCGGTGCTCACCCGGGCCGCGGAGCAGGCGCCCAAGCTGGTGGCCCACGCGGTGTACCTGACCGCGTACATGCCGGCGTCGGGCGTCCCGGCCCTCGACTACACGCGGATGCCCGAGAGCGAGGGCAACCTGGTCCCGGCGGCGCTGCTCGGCGACCCGGGCGCGACCGGCGTGCTGCGGCTCGACGTCCTGTCCGGCGACCGGGCCTACCGGGACCTGCTCCGCGAGGCGTTCTGCGCCGACGTGGACCCGGTCACCGCCGAGGCCGCGCTCGGGCTGCTCACCCCGGACAGCCCGGTCGGGATCGGCGTGGAGACCACCACCCTGACCCGCGGCGGCTGGGGGTCGGTGCCCCGCACCTACATCAGGTGCGCGCGTGACATGGCCGTCCGGCCCGCCCTCCAGGAGAGGTTCATCGCCGAGGCGGACGCCGCCTTCCCCGGCGACCCGACAGCCACGGCCACGCTCGACTCCTCGCACTCCCCATTCCTGTCGATGCCCGGCGAGGTCGCCCGCATCGTCGCCGGAATCGGCTGAGCCGGAGACCCCGGCGGCCGGTGCGCGTGCCGCTCCCGCGGCCCGCGGCACGCGCGGAACGCGCCCCCGCGCACGAACGTACCTGGCAGGCGATCGTGCGCGGGGCCGCGCCCCCAGCCCCCGCGCCCGCCTCCTTGGCGGACGGCGCTTGACGTGGCGGCAGGTCCGCAAGTTAATGTCAACATGAAGTCAACCGAGATCATGCGGATCGGCGAACTCGCCGAGCGGTTCGACCTCGCGCCGCACGTCCTGCGGCACTGGGAGTCGATGGGCCTGCTCGCCCCCGCGGCCCGGGTGAACGGCCGCCGCCGCTACACCGCCGACCACGTCATCCGCGTGCTGACGATCATCCGCGCCAAGGCGGCCGGGATGAGCCTGGAGCAGATCCGGGAGGTGATCACCGTCTCCGGCCGGGCCGAACGGCAGGCCCTTCTGCAGCGTCACCACGACGAACTGGAACGCAGGCTCGCCGAGATAACGGCCTCCAAGGCGCTGATCGAACACCTCATGCGCTGCACGGCGGACGATTTCACGCATTGCCCGTCCTATCGCCGGCTGGCCGAGACCGCGCCCGGCATTCAGGATTTCCAGGAATTGCAAACCGGCGATTGTGTGGTCTGATGGTCGGTGAGGAATGAGGTGAGCGATGAAGTCGTGGATCCTCGCCATCGCCGGCGTCCTGCTGATCCTGCTCGGCGGCCTTTGGACGCTCCAGGGCGTCGGCGTCGTCGGCGGCAGCGTGATGACCGGCGACACCACCTGGGCGATCATCGGCCCGATCGTGGTGGTCGCCGGTCTGGTGGCGGCGTTCTTCGCGCTGCGAAGGCGCTCCGGCGGAGGCTGACCTAGAAGGCGATCTTGCTGGGCAGCGGAGTGGCCGAGAAGACGTCGTCCGGGTCGATGGCGGACTTGATGGCCAGCAGGCGGGCGGTGTTGGGGCCGTAGGCGTTCGCGACCTGGTCCTCGTCCTCTGAATCGAGGAAGCTGACGTAACCGCCGGGCAGCGCGTGCGGGGCGAGGGCGTCCGAGGCGGACCGGGCCCATGCCCGGTGCCGCTCGCCGTCGTTGTCCTCGGGGGGCCAGATGGCGATGATCTCGGCCATCAGGTGCGGCTCCCGGGCCGCGAAGGCGGTGTCCGCGACCGGCACCCGGGCCGCCGCGCCGTGGAAGTGGTGCAGCGAGAGCGCGGACAGCGGCGAGGGCAGCGCGCCGCCGGACTCGGTGAACACGTCCGCGACCGGGGCGGTCAGCCCGGACACCGAGCGGGTGCGGATCACGACGTTCCGCCCGGCGGGGAACATCTGGTCCCGCTGGGCCACGAGGGTGGCCAGGGACACCGCTTCGAGCTGCGTCACCAGCGGGTCGCCCAGCCGGGTGAGCGAGCGCAGCGGCCCGCGCTCGGCGGCGGCGAGGGCCGGATCCCCGCTCCAGGTGGGCAGCAGCATCACCATGGGAGCGCCGTCGGGGCCCGCGCCCACGGCGGTCTGCACGGTGAGTTCGTCCGGGGTGTACGGCAGGAATTCGCGCAGCAGGCCCAGTACCCGCCCGGCCTGCGCCCACGGGTAAATGATCATGCCCGCCACCACCGACGGCACCTCGTGCAGCCGGATCGTGGCCGAGGTCACCACGCCGAAGTTGCCGCCGCCGCCGCGCAGCGCCCACAGCAGGTCGGGCTCGCTCTCGGCGTCCACCTGCACCAGCGAACCATCGGCCAGCACGACCTCCGCTCCCAGCAGGTTGTCGGCGGCCAGGCCCGCCCGCCCGGCCAGCGGGCCGTACCCGCCGACGAGGCTCAGGCCGACGATGCCGACCGAGCCGACGGTGCCGGACGCGGCGACCAGCCCGGCCGGCTCGGCCGCGCCGAGCAGGTCGTTCGCCGTCGCGCCGCCGCCGACGTGGGCGCGGCGGCCTTCCGCGTCGATCCGGACCTGGCTCAGGCCGGTCAGGTCCAGCGTCAGCCCGCCGTCGGTCAGTGCCCGGCCGGTCCAGTCGTGCCCCGGCCCGCGCACCGACAGCGGCAGCCCGTACTCACGGGCCACAAGGACCCCCGCCTGCACGTCGGCGACCTCGGCGCACCGGACGACCACGGCGGGCCGCCGCCGGATCGCGCCGTTCCACAGCTCCGTCGCGGCCACGTACCCGGGCCCGTCCACCAGCACCCGTTCGCCGGGAATCCGGGCCTGGAGCGCGGCGATGGCGTCCGCGACGGTCTTCGCGTCGGGCGTGCTCTGCATGGTTATGCCACTCCTCGGGGTCATGTGGGCATACGCCCAGCGGCGGCCACGAGGATCGGGGGGCCTTGGCGGCGCGGGGGGTACGCGGGGGGCGCGCGGAAATCGCCGGGCATGCGCGGGGTCGCCGCGCCTCATGGCTGCTGGGCGGATTGTCTGTCACGCGTATCTTCTATGGACTTGCCCGCCACTCAACAGTCCGTTAACTGTCCGATTTCTGACTATCCGCCGGACGAGCCACCCACCTGTGCCCGCGTCACCAGGTGAGGTCGTGGACGGAGGATGCGCCGCGCCAGACGGTCCTGTGCGGGTACCCGGGGGTGAGGCCGAGGCGGAGGACTTCGAAGTTCGTGCCGCCGCAGGGCCTCTCACCGGCGCCCCGCCCGTTGCCGTTGTCCTTGCCGACCAGGACGTTCCGGCCAGTGGGGTCGGCGGCCATGGAGATGACGTCGCCGCACGGCAGCGTGAGCACCGTGGCGACCTTCCTGGCGCCCTCGTACAGCAGCACCTGTGACGGGTCCTGGTAGCCGCCCCCGCGCACCCGCAGGGTCCGGCCGCCGGGCAGCGGGAGGGGCAGGGTGTGGGCTCCGGCCTCCTGGGGGGCGAGGACGCGGCCCTTCAGCGAGCGCGGGTCCGACGGGGGCAGCCGCACGTCGATGGCCGCCTCCCACCAGAAGTAGGGGCCGGTCGGCGAGCCGGGGACGAACGAGGTGACGCCGAGTTCGTCCGGCAGGGCCAGGGTGTGGGCGTCCCTCCAGTACAGCCGGTACGACTTGGCGGGCCACTCCCGGTGCGGGCCGAGCACGCCCGCGTACGATCGCTGCTGCCGGTCGCGGTCCTCGGTACTCCGGGCGTAGCCGACCCGCCCCTCCGGCGAGACCACGATCCGGTCAATGGCCCCCTTCAGCCTGCCGGTCAGGGCCTCGCCCAGCTTGCCCCGGCCGCCGGCGTCCACGGTGAGGCGGTGCAGCCGTGAGATGACCCCGCGAGGGGACCAGTCGTCCCGGCCGCTGCGGACTTCCACGCTCGCGACGTACTCCCCCGGCCGCCCGGTGGCGGCCACCGCCTGGAGCGGCGCCCGGCCCCTGCCCGGCAGGAGCGGCCCGTCATGGACGGTCCGCCCGGTGGAAAGGTCCAGCGTCTCGGGCCAGCCGTTGGCGAGCACCGCGTAGCGCGGCGTGCCGTCGTCCGCCACCGGGGGCCCGGCCAGCCAGGCCGGCACGACCCGCGCGGCCTGCGCGAGGAGCAGGACCACGACGGTGGCCGCGCCCAGCCGCCAGAGCGCCCCCCGGTCAGGGCGTACGCCCGCGCCCGCCATGCCCGCCAGCAGCGCGGGCGTCAGCGGGGACAGCACCCATGACAGCGCGATCGACGGAACGCGGATCCAGAGCGGCCTCGGCTCGGGCAGGCACCCAGGCGGCGGTGACGGGGGCGGGTCGAGCAGTTCCTCGACGGCCAGCAGCACGTCGGGCAGCAGGATGAGCCCGAAGCCCAGCACGGCGATCCACAGCGGCACCCGCACGCCCTGGTGCCTGCGCACGAACACGGCGATCACGATGAGCAGGAACGGCCCCGCCGCCCAGACCTCGTCGCCGATCCGCTCGGCCACCTCGGCGACGGCCTCGCGGACGGGACCGACCGGGTGGAACTCGCGGCTCCCCGCGCACCAGACCCACCGGGGCGGCCACAGCATCTCCCCGACCGGCTCCCACAGCGCGTACGCGGCGGCCACCCACCACCAGAACTCCGGCAGAACCGGCCGAAGCCCACGGATCGGCACGAAAAGCACGGCGGCCCGCCTTCCAGGGGATCACGACAAATGATCACGAACCCTATCCGGGTGGACCGACGGGAATGATCGCTTTCAGTGGGTGGTGGGATGCGGTACGAGGTGGCGGAGGGCGTCGGAGGGCTCTAGGCCGAGTTCGTCGAGTAGGACGCGGCGGCATTGCTCGTACTGGCGTTGCGCCGCCGCGCGGTTGCCCGCGGCGAGGTGGGCGTCGATGAGGACGCGGTGGGCGCTCTCGCGCAGCGGCTCGGCGCGGACCGCCGAGAGGGCGGCGGCGACCGCCTCGCCGTGCCGGCCGGCCGCGGTGAGCCGCCGGGCCATCGCCTCCAGGGCGTACAGCCGGAGCTGGTGGTACTGCTCCTGCTCGATCAGCACCCACTCGTTGTCCGACCACTCGGGCAGCAGGTCGGCGGACAGGTCGTCGCGGGTCCGCCGGTCCAGGATGTCGTCGCACAGGCTGGACTTGTCGAGCAGCCGGTGCGCGCGGGTCACCGCGTCGTGGATGTCCACGTTGATGTTGGTGGCCAGCGCCATCTCGTGCGCGGACGCCTCGATGACCCGGTGCCCGGTGCGCAGCGCGCGCCACAGCGACGAGCGCAGGTTGGCGTTGGCGCGCGCGGCCGTGGCCTCCGGCCAGAGCGTCCCGGCCACGTACGTCCGCGTACGCGGCCGGTCCTGTAAGGCGAGAAAGGCGAGCAGCCGCTGCGCGCTGGACGACAGCGCCACTCGGTGATCTCCCACCAGCAACACGAAACCCTTGAGCAGTCGCAAGGTCATGGCCTGCGATATTTCAGTGCGCATCGGCCCCCCAGGCTGCGTCCGCACCGACTCGATTCGCCCCCACAGATAACTTCGCGAACCAGGCGTTGCACGTTACGGTAGCCGCCGACGCCGCAGCGTCAACCCGGCGTCACCGGAACGTCATCGTTACCGCTCCACAGCTGTTCCAGCCAGTTCTGGACGGCCGCGTGAACCTCCTCCGGAGAGGTCGCCGCGAGCGGGGGCGACTGGTCGGGGCCGATCGAGGAGAGGATGCGCACCCGCAGGCGGTCCGGCCGCCCGCCCTCCAGCCACGCGCGTAGGACCATGCTGCCGGCGCGTTCCTCGGGTGACTGCGCAAAGGGTGGCTCCACGAAAGCAGCATGCGCGCGCCCCTGTCACTGCCGCGTCGCCGCCGCATGTGCCCGCCCGTCAACGCCCTTCGCGTGAAACGCCGCCGTCACGCCACGGCGACGGCCGGATGGCGGACCCGCCACGCGGCCCCTGTCATTGTTCGGACACACGCCGACGCCACCTGAACCGGCGTGCCAAGGGGGACGTACATGGGTGACTTCGGGGTGGTCGCCGACGTTTCGACGATCATCGTGGACCGGTTGCGGCGGGCCCTCGCGGACGTACGGCCCGGACCGGTGACGGCGGAGCTGAACGACCTGTCCGAGCCGGTGCAGGTCGATCAGGCCAAGCTCACCGTGTTCCTGTACGAGATCGCCGAGGACCCGACGTCGCGCAACCGGCCGCACGTCCGCACGCTGCCACCGGCCGCGCCCACCTCGCGCAAGCCGCCGATGGCGCTGCTGCTGCGGTACCTGATCACGCCGTGGGGCGGCAACCAGGAGACCCAGCACCAGATGATCGGCCGCGCCCTCCAGGTCTTCTACGACGACGCGATCTGGGCCGGGGAGGAGCTGACCGGCAGCCTGGCGGGGACGGCGGACGCGTTGCAGTTCACGCTGACCCCGCTGACGCTCGACCAGAAGTCGTGGATCTGGTACGCGATCCAGAAGCCGTACCGGCTGTCCCTCAACTACGAGGTGCGGGTCGTCAACCTGGACTCCCTGGACGTCGCGGACCTGCACCTGGTGCGCAGCCGCACGATCAACGGGACGCCGCTGCCATGACCCGATACTTTCCTGTCGAGACGTCGGTGCTGTACAGCGCGGCGTGGTTCGTGCCTTTCGACGACTTCGCCCGGCGGGTCCAGACGGCCGGGGTGGCGACCGGGCTGGACCGGTACGACCCGGACCGCGACGCCTGGGAACCGCAGGACACGCAGGCGATCCGCACCCCGAGCGCCGCCATCGCCTACCCGGAGCTGGGCAGGCGGGCCGGGCCGGACGCCCGCCCGGAGCGCTACCGGGTGCGGTTCGAGGCCGTCGGGTACCAGGCGCTGTACCCGGCCGACGGCGAGCCGTTCGACGCGGCGCTGGGCGGGGTCGAGTTCGTCGCCCATCCCTACGACGACACCCGGCCGCCCGCGGTGCTCAGCGAACCGCGGCTGGTCCGGCTGCTGCCGAGCGTCGCGTTCCCGTACGGGCCGGGCGTCCGCACGGTGTACGGCGTGGTGCGGGCCGCGGGCACCGGAACTCCGGTGGCGAACGCGCTGGTCGAGGCGCGCGGCACGACGACCCCGGACCTGGCGGCCTGGCACGAGCGCACCCTGACCGACCCGCGCGGCGCGTTCCGCCTCGCCCTGCGGTGGGAGGGCGAGCGGGTGCCCGGGCCGCCCGCCCAGCAGGTGTTCCACCTCCAGGCCACGGAGCGGCCGGGCCGCACCGGGTCACTGGACGTCCGGCTGCCTGCCGGACGCGACCGCCGGCACGTGATCGAGGTCGCCGGGCCGGACCGTCAGCGCGAGCAGTGAGAGCGAAGGAGCCAGAGCCATGCCCGAGTATCTGAGCCCCGGCGTCTACATCGAGGAGGTAGACGCGGGACCGCGGCCGATCGCGGGGGTGAGCACCAGTACGGCGGGCATGGTGGGGGTCACCCAGCGCGGCCCGACGACCGGCAAGCCCAAGCTGGTCACCAACTTCCTGGAGTTCCAGACCACGTTCGGCGGCTTCCTGCCCGAGCCGGACCCGACCGTGCGCGACGCGTGGGCCCGCGACCCGGCCGAGGGCGGCCGGTGGTGGCTGTTCCCGCTGGCCGTCAAGGGGTTCTTCGACAACGGCGGGCAGCGCCTGTACGTCAAGCGGGTCGTGAGCGCGGACGCGCGGCCGGCCACCGGGACGTTCGGGCGCGGGCTGGTCAGCCCGATCACCCGCGACGCGCCCGCCGGCGCGACCACGCTGGAGCTGGCCCACCTGATCGGCTTCCGCGGCGACGACGCCATCAGCGTGGTACGCGGCGGCGACGACGTGGAGATCAGCGCCGCGACCATCACCGGCTACGACGCGGCCACCGGCCGGGTCGTGCTCAGCGCCCGGCTGGCGGCGGAGGTGAAGGTCTCGCGCGGCGACTATGTGCAGGTCGGCGCGCGTACCGCGGACGCGACGCTGGAGTTCGCCGCGGCCAGCCCCGGCACCTGGGGGCGGGGCGTGCGGGTGCGGGTCTCGCCGATGGTGGGCGCGACCCTCCAGGTACTGCCCGACCCGGACGAGGGCGAGCTGTTCGTCACCCAACTGGCCGCGCCCGCCGACCCCGACAGCCCGGCCGTCCAGGTGAACGCCGTCCCCGACGGCCTCGCCACGCCGTTCTGGATCGTGATCGACAACGCCCGGTACGAGGTCACGGCGGTGGAGCGGCCGGGCAGTGGCCCGGTGACGCTGACCCTCGGCGACGCCGAGCACCCCGCCTGGTCCACCGGCGAGCCGGTACGCCGGGTGCGCCGGGCCAACCCGGCGGGCGCGACCGCGCGGCTGCGGATCGCCGCGGTCAACCGGCTCTACACCGGCGCGGTCGCCCAGCTCGACACCGGCGGGCGGCTGACCACCCTGTACGTCCGGTCGATCACCGGCGACGAGGTCACCTTCACCGCCGAGACCCCCGCCGACGTCTTCGAGAGCGACCGCCTCTACCTGATCGAGGGCAGGGTGGACACCGCCTTCGACGACCCGGGCGGCGGCTCGGTCACCGAGAGCTTCGGCAATCTGCGGCTCAGCGGCGACGGCCCGTCCAGCGTGACGGCCGCCCTGGCGGGCCGTTCCCAACTGGCCCGGGTCACCGTCAGAGGCGCGCTCGACGACCTCACCCGCTTCCCCACCCCGGCGCGCGGCACCGCGCTGCCGCTGGACGGCGGGTCCGACGGCCACGGCACGCTGAGCGTCGCGGACTTCGTCGGCACCGACGGCGGCAGCGGCAGGCGCACCGGGATCGTGGCGCTGGAGGACATCGACGAGGTGGCGATCTGCGCGGTGCCCGGCGTCTGGTCGGGCACGGTCGAGTCGGCGCTGGTCACCCACTGCGAACAGCTCAAGGACCGGTTCGCCATCCTGGACCCGCAGGACGGGCTGGACATGGAACGCATCCAGGCGTTCCGCGAGCCGTTCGACACCAGGTACGCCGCGCTGTACTACCCCTGGCTGGTCGTCAACGACCCGTCGGCGAACCGGTTCGTGGAGGTACCGCCGTCCGGGCACCTGGCCGGGATCTACGCCCGCGTGGACAACGAGCGCGGCGTCCACAAGGCCCCCGCGAACGTGGTCATCCGCGGCATCCGGCTCACCGACGGCATCGCCCAGGACATCACCAAGCGCCAGCAGGACATCCTCAACCCCAAGGGGATCAACGCGCTGCGCTTCTTCCCCGGCCTCGGCCACCGGGTGTGGGGCGCGCGGACGCTGTCCTCCGACACCACCTGGAAGTACGTCAACGTCCGGCGGCTCTTCCTGTTCCTGGAGGAGTCGATCGACGAGGGCACCCAGTGGGTCGTGTTCGAGCCGAACGACGAGTCGCTGTGGGCGCTGGTCCGGCAGACCATCACGAACTTCCTGACCACCGTGTGGCGCAGCGGCGCGCTCGCCGGGGCGACCGCGAACGAGGCGTTCTTCGTCACCTGCGACCGCTCCACGATGACCGACGACGACATCGCGAACGGCCGGCTCATCTGCGTGATCGGCGTCGCGCCCGTCTTCCCGGCGGAGTTCGTGATCTTCCGGATCCAGCAGACGACCCGCGAGCCCCAGCTCGCCTGAATCGATTGAGAGGCGGCGGACATGCCACCTGTGACGCGGGAAGACCCGTATGCCGCATATAACTTCCTGGTCATCGTGACCAACGTCAGCGATGACGGCGTCGCGGTGAGCGGGTCCTTCACCGAGGCCAGCGGCCTGGACGTGGAGCTGCCGGTGATCGAGTACCGCACCGGCAGCGAGGACATCACCGTGCGCAAGCTCGTGGGGCTGAAGAAGTTCCCGAGCGCGCTGACGTTCAAGCGGGGCGTCACCGGCCACGTCGGGTTCTGGAACTGGATCAACGAGGCGCTGAACGGCCGGGTGCGCCGCACGTCCGGCTCGATCGTGATGCTGGACGAGAACCGCCAGGAGGTCATGCGCTGGAACTTCGACCGGGCCTGGCCGACGAAGTACACCGGCCCGTCGTTCAACGCCACCAAGAACGAGATCGCCATGGAGACGCTCGTGCTGGCGGTCGAGAGCCTGCTGATCGACGCATGAGCCGGCCGAGATGACCACCAGCGCGGCGCTCCCCGGCGTCTCCCTCACCGTCGTGCCCGGCGGCTCGGGCATCGAGCCGCTGCGCACGGACGTGGCGGCGTTCATCGGCCGCGCCCGGCGCGGCCCGGTCGGCACCCCTGTGCGGGTGGAGAGCCGAAGCGACGTCACCGCCGTGTTCGGGCCGCCGGACGGCTCGGCGGCCATGCCGTACGCGCTGCGCGGGTTCTTCGAGAACGGCGGGCGCACCGCGTGGGCGCTTCGGGTGTCCGGGCCGGCCGGCACGGCGGACGCGGAATGGTCGAACGGGTACCGGATCACCGCGACCAGCCCGGGAAGCTGGGCGAACGGCGGCCGGGTGGCGATCCGGTACCAGGCCAGCAGCATCGCCGGGCCGCCCGCCGTGACCGTGCGGGTCCGTGTGCCCGGCGAGCCGCCGGAGACGTTCGCCGGGCTCGCGCCCGGCGAGCTGGGCGACCGGCTGGCCGCGTCCCGGCTGATCCGGCTGACCCCCGGGGAGCCCGGCGGGCCGATCCCGCCGGGCGGCGCGATCTCCCGGTCGTGGGACCTGACGCTCACCGGCGGCACGGACGCCCCGCCCGCGCGCGCCCAGTACGTCGCGGCGGTGTCGGCGCAGGCCGAACTCCCGGAACCGGCCCTGGTCGCGCTCCCGGACCTGGGCGGCGACCTGCGCGGCGACGATCACACCGAACTCGTGCTCGCCCTGCTCACGACGTGCGCTCCCCTGCTGGACCGGCTGGTCCTGCTGGACGTGCCGCCGACGCGATCGACGGCGGACGACGTGCTGACGTGGGTGCGCTCGCTGCGCGACCTGGGCGATGACGCGCTGCTGTCCGCCGCCGCCGTGTACCACCCGCCGCTGCGCGCTCCGGACCCCCTGGCGACAGGGCTGCGGACCGTCCCCGCCGGCGGGCACGTCGCCGGGCTGGTCGCCCGGCTGGACGGCGAGCGCGGCGCGCACCACACCCCCGCCAACGCGACCCTGCTGGACGCGGTGGACCTGGACGTCGAATACCCCGAACCGCAGCAGGTCCGCCTGTTCGAGGAGAACGTGGATCTGGTCCGGTGCATGCGGGGCCGCGGCCTGGTGGTCTGGGGCGGGCGTACGCTCGCCGCCGACCCCCGCCGCCGCTACGTCGCGCACCGCCGGCTGGTCCACCTGCTGGTCCGGTCGATCCGGCGGGTCGCCGGGCCGCTGGTGTTCGACGTGAACACGCCGGAACTGCGGCTCACCCTGGTCCGCGCGATCACCTCGGTGCTGCTGGAGACGTTCAGGACCGGCGCGCTCGCCGGGGCCCGGCCGGAGCAGGCGTTCCGGGTGGTCTGCGACGACACCAACAACCCGCCCGAACAGGACCCCGGCCTGCTGGTGTGCGAGGTCGAGGTCGCGCCCGCCGTGCCGATGGAGTTCGTCCGGCTGCGCCTGGTGCTCGGCCAGGACCGCGGCCTGGAGGTGATCGAGACGTGACCACGCCCGCCGACCGGCTGCTCGACCCGGCCGAGCCGCTGCCCAAGTACCGGTTCATCGTCACCCTCGACCCGGGCGACGCCTACCTGCCGCCCGCCCAGGCGCTGCTGCTGCCGCTGGTCGCGGCGGGGGCGTTCCAGGAGGTCACCGGGCTGGGCGCGCAACTGGAGGTGGTCAACTACGCCGAGGGCGGGCGCAACGACTCGGTGCGCCAGCTCCCGCTGCGGCACTCGTGGAACCGGATCACGCTCAAGCGCGGCGTGGTCCGCGACCGGCTGCTGTGGTCGTGGTACCAGACGGGCCTGGCCGACTCGCTCGGCGCGCGCCGCGACGGCGCGGTGATCGTGCTGGACGCGTCCGGCCGCCCGGCGATGGCCTGGGCCTTCCACGGCGGGCTCGCGGCCAAGTGGAGCGGCCCCGACCTGCACGCGGAGCAGAACGCGGTGGCCATCGAATCCCTGGAGATCGCCCACGAGGGCCTGACCAACGTCCTGTAGGAGAGACAGTGCCCAAGAACCTGATCATCCACAACCTTGAGGTGCGGTTGCAGGTGGACGGCGACGACGGGGCCGTGTTCACCCGGCTGTTCAACAAGCACATCCAGGCGTGGGCGCGGCTGTACGAGCAGGAGTGCGCCCGCCAGAAGCACTCCGACAGCGAGCGGCGGCTCGGTGACATGGAGGACCACCGGTGAGCGTCACCCCCGTGTCCTTCGCGGGCCAGGGCGCGCTGGCCCGCCTGGAGATCATCCGGCCGGTGATCGCCGAGGAGCGGAGCCGGCGCATCCCGCTGCGGTTCAATCCGACCGACTACAAGCTGAGCAAGACCAACACCTTCGCCGAGATCACCATCCCGGGCCTGGAGACGCCGCCCATCCAGTACGTCCGGGGCGGCAGCGAGACGCTGTCCGTGCAGGCCCTGGTGGACACCTCCGACACGCTGGAGAACGTCCGGACCGCCTACGTCGACGCCGTCCGCAAGCTGATGCGGCCCGACAGCCGGGAGCACGCGCCGCCGGTCGTGCGGTTCGTCTGGGACGAGGCCGTGTTCACCGGCGTGCTGGAGAAGCTGGACGTCAACTACGTGCTGTTCGGCAAGGACGGCGTACCGCTGCGGGCGCAGCTCGACATCACGCTCAAGGAGTTCCGCCCGGCCGCCCAGCAGGTCAACGACCCGCCGCGGTCCTCGCCGACGGTGGAGAAGAGCTACGTCGTACGCCGTGGCGACACGCTGGCCGGGATCTCGGCGGCGGTGTACCGCAGGCCGGACGCCTGGCGGGAGCTGGCCCGCGCCAACGGCATCACCGATCCACGCGACCTGCGGCCGGGACGGGTGCTGACCGTGCCCCGGCTGCCGTGAAGGGGGCGAGACGATGACACTGCCCGCCGCCGAACCGCAGATCGCCGACCCCGACCGGTACGCCCCGGAGTTCGAGGTGTTCATCGAGGGCGTCGAGGCCGACCCGACCACCAAGAACGACATCCTGGACATCAAGGTGCACCGCGACATCGATGAGATGTCCGGTTTCGACCTGGAGCTGAACAACTGGGACGACGTCGGCCTGAAGTTCAAGCACAGCGACTCGCGGCGGTTCCGGCTCGGCTCGCGGGTGTCGGTGCGGCTCGGGTACGCCGACAAGCTGCTCACCGTCGCGACCGGCACGATCAGCACGCTGGCCCCCAAGTTCCCCGACGGCGCGTCACCGACCGTCTCGATCAGCGGGGTGGACGGGATGCTGCGCCTCAAGGACCGCAAACCGGCCAAGGAAGAGGACAAGACCTTCGCCCGGATGGCCGACTGGCAGATCGCCGAGCGGATCGCCCGGCGCAACAGGCTGCGGGTCGTCACCACCCAAGAAGGGCCGGTCCACGACCTGGTGGTGCAGAAGAACCAGGACGACGCGGCCTTCCTGATGGAACGGGCGAAGCGGCTGGACTTCGACTGCTTCATCCTGCCCGACCCGGAGACCGGCGAGGAGACCCTGTACTTCATCCGGCCCACCGACGGCAGGGACGGCCGCCCGATCCGCCTGTTCCGGCTGACCTACCAGCCGGGACTCACCACCGGCCCGGCCGCGCTGCCCGCCGGCCTGGTGCCCAACCTGCTCGACTTCACCCCCACCCTGACCGTGTCCCAGCAGGTCAGCAAGCTGACCGTACGCGGCTGGGACCCCCGTACCAAGCAGGAGCTGGCGTTCACCGCGACCGCCGAGAACCTGCCCGCCGGGCAGAACACCGCCGACGGCGAGAGCGGCCCGCAGGCCGCCGAGAGCGCGGCCGGGGGCCGCCAGGAGGTGCTGGTGGACGCCCCTGTCACCAGCCGGCAGGAGGCCCGCGAGCTGGCCATCGCGCTGCTGCGCGAACGGTCTTATGAGTTCATCACCGCGACCGGCCGGGTGGCCGGGCTGCCGGAGCTGCGGCCGGGCGACAACGTGGAGATCTTCGGCCTCGGCCGGCGCTTCTCCGGCACCTACTTCGTCAAGCGCGTCGAGCACACGCTCGGTAGCAGCGGCTTCTTCACCACGTTCACCGGCCGGCGGATCCACCAGGGAGGCGTGTGATGCCACGGACCGCGCCCCGGGCGCGCAGTACCGACCGCCGCTTCTACGGCGTCGTGGAGGCGCTCGTCGTGGAGAACCAGGGCGACGACGAGGGCCGGGTCAAGGTGCGGTTCCCGTGGTTCGACGGCGGCTCGACGGTCACCGAGTGGTGCCGGGTGAGCCAGTTGTACGCGGGCGGCGGCTACGGGTCGCTGTTCGTCCCGGAGGTGGGCGATGAGGTGCTGGTCGCGTTCGTCCACGGGGACATGCGCTTCCCGATCGTGCTCGGCGGGCTCTACAACGGCGTGGACAAACCGCCCACGGCACCCACCGGCGGGCGGGACCAGAAGATCATCCGGACGAAGGCCGGGCACGAGGTGCTGTTCGACGACGCCGCCAAGCTGATCCGCATCACCACCGCCGACGGCGGCGACGTGACCGTGACCGCCACCGGCGAGATCAGGCTGAAGGCCCGCAAGGTCACCGTCGAGGCGGACGCCATCGACCTCGGCGGCGGCGCCACCCAGGCCGCGGTGCTCGGCGACGCGCTCAAGGCCGCCTTCGACGCGCACACCCACACGTCCGCCACGGCCGGGGCACCGACGAGCCCGCCCGTGCTGCCCCTGCCGGGCAGCGCCCTTTCGGCGAAAGTGAAGGTCGAATGAGCGAGCCGTTCCTCGGTACCGGCTGGCGGTTCCCGATCCTGCCCGACGAGGCCGGGCGGCTCGGGTACGCCACCGGTGAGGAGAGCATCGAGCACTGCCTGCGCGCGCTGCTGCTCACCGGCACGGGCGAGCGGGTGATGCGGCCGGACTTCGGCACCCGGGCGCAGGAGTCGGTGTTCGCGCCGGGCAGCGTGCAGAACCTGCGCGACCTGGAGCGGTCGATCGCGGACGCGGTGCGGGCGTACGAGCCGAGGGTCGAGCTGGACGCCGTGCGCGCCGAGGCCGACCCCGCCGACGAGTCGCGGGTCACGGTCTCGGTCGAGTACCGGATCAGGCGCACCAACACCAAGGCCAACCTGGTGTTCCCGTTCTACCTGGGGCTGACGGGGGGCGAGCGATGAGCCTGCCCGCGCCCAAGCTGGACGACCTGACCTGGGCCGACATGATGGCGGCGATCCGCCGCCGCATCCCGGCCGAGTCGGGCGGCGCGTGGACGCTGCACGCGCCCGCCGACCCGGGCGTCACGCTCCTCGAACTGTTCGCCTACCTGCTGGAACAGCGGCTGTACTGGCTGGACCAGGTGCCCGACGAACTCGTCGTGGCGATCTTGAACCTGCTCGGCCTGGACCCGCCGCGGCCCGCGCGCCCGGCGGCGACCGTGCTGCACCTGACCGCCGACGGGCCCGGCCCGGTGTTCGTGCCGTCGGGGACCGTCATGTCCCGCGATCCGGCGGGCCGGATCAGGTTCACCCTCGACGGCGATGTGGCGGTGTTCCCGCTGCGCGGCGACGTGGCGGTGCACACCGACCGCGACCGCAGTGCCGACCTGCTCGCCCGGCGCGGGGTCGCGCTGCTGGCGGGCGACGGTTCGGCGGCCTCGGCGCGGTTCACGCTGCCGCTCGCCGGCGGGCACCCGGCGCCGGGCGCGCTGTCGCTGCTGGTGGAGCTGGACTCGCCGGTGCCGCCGTCCTGGTCGCCGCGCGCGGTCCGGGACGTGCGCCCGCCCGCCGAGCTGACCTGGTCGTGGTTCCGGCCGGGGACCGACGTCTCGGGGGCGTTCGCGCGGGTCGAGGACGGCACCGGCGGGCTGCGGCGGTCCGGCGTGGTCCGGCTGCTGCTCCCGGAGGGCTGGTCCACCGACGACTGCGGCGTGCTGGTGTCCACGCGCGCGGCGACGTACGCCGCGCCGCCCCGGCTGCTGCGGCTCGCGGTCAACGTGTCGGCCGCCCGGCACCTGGAACGGCGCGTCGCGACCGGTGCCGAACTGTCCGGCCAGATCGACCACTGGCTGAAGCTGCCCGGCCAGCGGCTGACCCTGCCGGAGGCGGCGGGCCTGCTGCTCGGCGCGACCCTCGATCTGGGCGGTGAGCGGTGGAACGCGGTGGCGGACTTCGCCTTCGGCGGCTCCCGCGACCGGGTGTTCCTGCTCGACCGGGCGGACGGGGCGCTGGTGTTCGGCGACGGGCTCACCGGGCGGGTGCCGCGTCGCAGCGAGGACGTGCGGGTGGAGTACGACCTGGGCGGCGGCCGGGCCGGGAACGGCGGGCTCACCGGGAACTGGCTGCCGGTCGCCGATCCCGTCGCGGTGCGCGGCGCGAACCTGGTCCAGGCCGAGGGCGGCGCGGACCCGGAGACCGTGGCGCAGGCGCGGGAGCGCGCGGCGGGCACGCTGGGCGAGGTGACCCGGGCGGTCACCGCCGAGGACCACGTCACGCTGGCCGTGACGACCCCGGGGGTGGCGGTCGGGCGGGCGTACGCGTCGGTCGGCGAGCACCCGGGCTTCCCGTGCGCGCGGGTGCCCGGCGCGGTGAGCGTCCATGTGGTGCCCGCCGTGCCCGGTGGCGTGCTCGCGCCGCGGCCCGATCCGGGCCTGCTGTGCGAGGTCGCCGACCGGCTGGCGGGCGCGCGGCTGCTGACCGCCGAGGTGTTCGTGCGCGGCCCGGCGTACCGGGAGGTACGACTGCGCGTCGATCTGTCCGGGCGTCCGGCCGACCGGGCGCGGGTGTCGGCGCTGGCCGCCGACGCGCTGCGCCGGTACCTGGACCCGCTGGCGGGCGGCGACGACGGGACCGGCTGGCCGTTCGGGGCGGCGCTGCGGCCGTCCGCGCTGCTGCGGGCCGCGCAGCGGGCCCTGGGCGACCTCGCGGACGTCGCGGGCGTGGCCATCGGCCTGGACGGCGCGGACCCCGCCGACGCCTGCGGCGACCAGGCCCTGCGGCCCGGTGAACTTCCCGTCGCGCGGGAGATCCGCACACGGATCGTGCCCGCCGCGGACCAGAGGGAGGGCCTGACATGACCGGCGACGTGTGGTGGGCGCGGGACTCGGACGAAGAGGGGCGCATCGTCCCTGGGCCGGGGCCGTCCGGGGTTCAGCCGGAACTCGTGGAGGCGACGCGGGAGGCGGTCCGCGCCGCCGTGCGCGACCGCATCCCCGGATACACCCCCGACTGGACCGACCCCGACCGGCAGGACGCCGGGGTCGCGCTGGTGCGGCTGTTCGGCACCCAGGCCGAACCCGTGCTCGCCCGGGTCAACCGGCTGCCGGAGAAGGTGCTGGCCGAACACCTCGGCACCGCCGGGGTGCGACGGCGACCGGCCACCGCGGCGGCGGCGCTGCTGGAGTTCACCGTGACGCCGCCGGACGGCGCGTCGGTCCTCGTCCCCGCCGGGTTCCAGGCCGCCGCGTCCGGGACCGGCGGGCAGATCATCTACGAGACCGACCGGGACCTGTACGCCACGCCCGCCACGATCGGCGCGATGGCCGTGCAGCGGGCGGGCGGGCTGGCCTCCCTCCCGCTGGGACCGAACGGCCCCGGCCGCCCGTTCCCGCCGTTCGGCGCGGACCCCCGGCCCGGCGACGCGCTGTGGATCGGCCTCGCCGGGGCCGCGAACCCGTTCCCTTCGCTGTCGCTCGGGTTCGTGCTGGCCGCCGTGCCGCCCGCACCCGCCGCCGCCGGCGGGCTCACCCCGCCGCCCACCGCCCCGCGCCCGCTGCTGCGCTGGGACGTGCTGGACGGCGGCCGGTTCCGCCCCGCCGAGGTGCTGCGGGACGAGACCGGCGGGCTGCGCGCCTCGGGGACGGTCGAGCTTCGGGTGCCGCGCGGCTGGGCGCCGGGCGCGCCGCCGTCCGCCCGGCCGGGCCCGGTGCTGCGCTGGCTGCGGCTCCAGGTCGCGCACGGCGTCTTCACCGCCGCGCCGCCGCTGGTCACCGGGCTGCGGCTGAACATGGTCGCGGCCACGGCGGCCCGCACGATCCGCGATGAGCCGCTGGAGCCGATCCAGGACGCGCGGGAGAGCACCCGCCGCCGGATGCGGCTCAGCCAGACGCCGATACTGGCGGGCAGCGTGGTGATCGAGGTGGACGACGACCCGGGCGGCGACCTCTTCGGGGTCACCGCGAGTTCCGTGGCGCGGTGGCGGGAGGTTTCCAGCCTGGCCGCGTACGGGCCGGACGACCGGGTGTTCGTGGTGGACCACGCCACCGGCGAGGTCACCTTCGGCGACGGCGTGAACGGCGCGGCGGTGCCGCCGGGCTTTCGCAACGTACGAGCCGTGCGGTACCGCGTGGGCGGCGGCCGGGCGGGCGCGGTGCCGTCCGGGGCGGTCAACGGCGTGGTCACCGCGCTGCCGTTCGTCACCGGCGTGAACAACCCGTTCCCGGCCACCGGCGGGACCGACGCCGAACCGGACGCCGAGGTGATCCGGCGCGGGGTCGGCGAACTGCGCTCCCGGGGCCGTGCCGTGGCCCCGGCCGACTACGGCCTGCTGGCCGTCCGCGCGCCCGGCGCCTCGGTGGCCCGCGCGCACGGCGTCCCCGGCCTGCACCCGGACTTCCGCGGCAAGCCCATCCCCGGCGTGGTCGGCGTCCTCGTCGTACCGCGCCTCTTGGTCACGGATGAGCCGCCGGTGGCGGACGCGGCCACGTTGCGGGCGGTGGCGGACTTCCTGTCCCGCGAGGTCGCGCCCGCAGGGGTCACCGTGGTCACCGGGCCGGTCGCCTACCGGCGGGTGGCCGTGGAGGCGCGGGTCGTGCTCGACCCCGATCAGGACCGGGCCGCCGTACTGGCCAGGGCCGCCGACGCCGTCACCGGCCACCTCGACCCGCTGCGCGGCGGAGAGGACGGCGGCGGCTGGCCGTTCGGCGGCGCGGTACGGCACACGCCGCTGGTCCGCCGCCTGCTGGCCGTCGATGGCGTGCGCGCGGTGTCCGGGCTCGCGCTCACCGTGGACGGCCTGCGGCTGCCGCCCTGCACGGACCACGCGATCCCGGCCGACGACCTGATCTGGCCGGAACGCCCGCTGCTGATCCCCGTGGAGGAATCATGACGTGCGCCCCGGCCGCCGCGACGTTCCGGCTGCTCGACGACGTGGTCGGGTGGGACGAGGCCGGATGGGACGGCGTGGTCGGGTTCGCCGATCCGGCGGGCGTCCGCCTGGCCCTGGCCGGGCCGTCCCCGGAGGGGCCGACCCGGGAACAACTGCTGCCGTGGTTCCCCGGCCCCCGGCTCGCGCCCGGGTGCCGGGCGGGCGCGTGGTACCTGCTCGCCGGGGACCGGCTGCTGTACCGGGACGCGTGCTCGGCGGGCTGGCGTCCGCTGTGGCGCTGCGATCCCGGGCTGCTGCGCGAGCCGGTGGCGGTCGCGTCCCGTGGGCACCGGGTGGCGGTGGCCGACTCCGGACAGGTCCTGGTGTGGCGCAACGAGGGTGACCGGCTCGTCGCGGTGATCGACGTGCCGGGCGCGGAGCTGGTCGCGCTCGCGCCGCACGGGCGGGTGCTGGTGTCGCGGGAGGGGCGTACCGGGCTGTCGTGGTACGGGCCGGACGGGCGGCCCTGCGGCGGCGTCGAGACCGGCGTCCGCGGCCGGATCATCGGGCTGCGCACCGGACCCGGCCGGGCGATCTGGCTGCTCACCGAGCACCACGGCATCCTGCGCATCCACCGGGGCGGCCCGGACGGCCGGTTCGCCGAGGCCACCCTGGCGGAGTTGGCGGCGGCGCTGCCGCCGAGCACGCTGGTGGCGGCCGGCGAGGACGGCTTCTGCCTGCGCGAGCAGGGTCCCGACGGCGAGGTCACCTCCTGCTACGACTGGTGCGGCGAACCGCGCCCGGAGCCGCCGCCCGGCCCCGGCCCGTACGTGCCCGAGGGCGAGTTCACCACCGAGCCGATCGACAGCGGGATCTCCCGCTGCCGCTGGCACCGGGTGCGGGTGTCGGCCGACGTGCCGCCCGGCACGGCGGTGTCGGTCGCGGTGGTCGTGTCCGAGGACGGCAAGTACGCCGACACCGACTGGCAGACCGCCCCGCCCGGCGTCACCGACCTCCTGATCGACCAGCCGCCCGGCCGGTACCTCACCGCCCGGGTCCGCCTGTCCGGCGACACCCTGGCCACCCCGGCGCTGCGCCGCGTCCGGCTGGACTTCCCCCGCGCGACCAGCGCGGACCTGCTGCCCGCCGCGTTCCGGCAGGACCCGGCCGCCGACGACTTCACCGAGCGGTTCCTGTCGCTGTTCGACGCCACGCTGGACGAGATCGACAAGGTCATCGAGCGGTACCCGGCCTTGCTCGACCCGGCCGGAGTCCCGGACGCGGCGCTGCCGTGGCTGGCCGGGCTGCTCGGCCTGTCGTTCGAGGCGGGCTGGGACGCGGCCACCCGGCGCGAGCTGATCGCCCGCGCCCCGGAGCTGTACCGGCGGCGCGGCACGCCGTGGGCGCTGTCGGAGGCGATCCGCATCGTCTTCGGCGCCGCGCCGGTCATCGACGAACTGGCCGATGACCGCCACTGGGCCCAGGTACGGGCCATCGCGGGGCCCACGGGGGCGCGGGGACTCGGTTCGGTGCGGCTTTTCGGCCGCTCGGCGAGCCGGTTCCGGCTGGGCGGATCGGGGCTGGGGGCCGCGCCGCTGCGGGCGTTCGGCGACCCGGACACCGACCCGCTCGCCGAGCACGCCCACCGGTTCCGCGTCCTGCTGCCCGGCGGCACCGCCGACGAGAAGGCGCTGCGGCGGCTGGTACGGCGGCAGGCGCCCGCGCACACCAGCGGGACGGTCCGCATCGGAGGAACGGGGTTCGTGGTCGGCGCGCGCTCGGCGGTCGGGGTGGACACCGCGTTCGCCCCGCTCCCGCCGCCGGTGCTCGGGTCCGTGCGGCTGAACCACGACGGAGTACTGAGGCCAGGGCCGCGAGGCGCCCGCCACGGGGTGGACGTGGGCGTGGTGTCCGCGGTCGGGGTCCACACGCGAGTGTCCTGAGAGGACGGAACAGATGACCGAGATATCGACACGGCCCGCCGAGCAGCCCCCGGAGCGCGGGGACTTCGAGGAGTCCCCGTTCCGCCGGCTGCGGTACTTCCACGGCCAGACGCTCACCGCCCGCGACTTCCAGCGCGAGCAGGAGTACTTCCGCGAGAAGCTGAAGCTGCGGATGCGCTGCCTGCTCGGCTACGGCGTGGTGTGCGGGCTGTACGTGGAGCCGGTTCCGGCGCACGACGCCCCCACCGAGGCGGCGGAGACCGAAGAGGTGGCGGGCGGGCCGCGCAGGGCGAAGGTGCGCCTGACGTCCGGGCTGGGCGTGGACTGCGACGGCCACGAGGTGGTCGTGCCGGGAAGCTGCGCGGTGGACCTGTGGGAGGCGCTGCCGGAGGAGGAGCGGTCCGAGGGCAGGCCGGTGTGGATCGGCGTCGAGTACGCCGAGCGGGCCGTCGAGCCGACCCGGACCGTCTTCAACTCCAGTTGCGCCGACACCTCCGACTGCGAGTTCGGCTACACCGAGGAGAGCTACGTCGTGCGGGTCACCACCCGCGAGCCGCCCAAGGACGAGCGCTGCGAGACCTGCTGCTCCCGCTGCGACCACAAGGTCCTGTGGCTGGCCAGGATCGACGACGTGAACCGGCACCGGCCGGTGCGCGCGCGGCAGATCCACCAGAACGTCCGCAGGCCGTTCGGCAGGCGGGTGCCGACCGTGATCACCGGCGTGAACTGGCGGCACGGCCACACCTACACCGTCAGCGAGGTCAAGGAACTGCTCGGCACGCAGAAGCAGACCGGCGGGCTGGTCGTGCGGTTCTCCGACGACGTGCGGGTGGACACGCTCAAGCCCGGCGTCGTGGAGATCCAGGTGATCGAGGGCGGCGCGGGCCGCAGCGCGGACACCTGGTACATGGGCGGGACCTTCGAGGAACCGGACGGCGGGGAGTACACCCGGCGGTTCCGGTACCGGCAGACCACCCGCGAGACGTTACAGGACGGGGACCGGGTGCTGGTCACGGTGCGCACGGCGTTCATCCTGGACCAGTGCTGCCGCCCGGTGGACGGCACCAACGTGGG
Organism: Spongiactinospora rosea; assembly: GCF_003315795.1. Classification (GTDB taxonomy): domain Bacteria; phylum Actinomycetota; class Actinomycetes; order Streptosporangiales; family Streptosporangiaceae; genus Spongiactinospora; species Spongiactinospora rosea. The sequence goes on along the minus strand of NZ_QMEY01000027.1, from coordinate 84,626 downwards.
CGGCAAGGTGCCGTTCATCCGCCCGCGTTCCGGCACCCCGGACGCCTGGCCGGGGCCCACCGCCGACGCCGAGGAGACCGACGCCGACCTGGACACCGGTGACGGGTGCGTGCTGCCGCCGTCCGGGATCGGGCCGTGGACGTCGGGCAGCGGCGCGGGCGGGGACGTGTTCGAGAGCTGGTTCTTCGTGTCCGAGGAGCGCCGATGAGCAAGAACTGCGGTTGCGGTGGCGGCTGCGGCTGCGGCGGCCTGCCGGACGGGCCCGCCGCGTTCGTCCGGCCGCGGTTCTTCGCGGGGCAACTGCTCACCGAGGACGACCTGTCCCTGCTGGTCGAGTACCTGACCGGCAAGTCCCGGCTGCGCAACCGGACCCTTTTCGGGCCGGGCGTGGTGTGCGGCCTGGAGGTGAGCTGCGACCCGTGCGGCGGCGGGACGGTCGTCGTGCGCCCCGGGCACGCCCTGGACGCCCGGGGCAACGACATCGTGCTGTCCTGCGCGGAGAAGGTGGACGTGCGGGCGCTGGTACGCGAGCTGCGGGTGTCCTCGCTGGGCGTGGACTGCGGCGACGCGTGCGAGGACGACCGGCGGCGCTACGGCCTGTACGTGCGGTACGAGGAGACGCCGGTCGATCCGGTGGCGCCGTACGCGACCGAGGAGCCGTGCCCGGCTCCGGGGTGCGTGCCGTCCCGGATCCAGGAGGGGTTCCGGTTCATTGTGAAATGCGATGACTCGGAGGACCACCGGTACAACCCGGTCACCCGGCTGCTGGCGGCCGTCGGCCACCCCGACCGGTACGAGCCGGTGCGGGTCCTCGGGCAGCGGTTCGGGCTGTACGTGGACGCGCTGTTCGCCGCCGGGGCGGCCGGGGCCCGGCCGATCGAGTTCACCGCCGACGACGCCGCCCGCTACTCCCGCAGCCGCGCCTGGCTGAGCGAGAGCGGCGAGGGGCCGGTGACCTCGCCGCAGGTGGCACAGGAGATGACCGAGCACGTGCGGGCGCTGGCCAGTGCCCTGGCCCGGTACGACACCTACGACGCGGCCGGGCAGGAACGGCTGCGCGGCGAGCACGAGCTGGGCGACGTCCAGGCGGCTCGCGGCGTGCTCGGTACGGCCTGCGACCGGCTGGCCGCGACCGACCCCGAGCAGGTGTGGCCGGACCGGGCGCACCGCTCGGCGGCCGTCGCCGTGGTCGCCGAGGCCGCCGCCCGCGTGGTGACCCCCGACCCCGACGCGCCGATCGAGGTGCGGCTGCTCGCGCAGGGCGTTCCGGTGAGCAACGTGTTGCAGGCCGAGTTCCGCACCGACATCGTGCGGCTGCGCGAGTGGCTGCTGAACCGGCTGGACCGCACCCCCGGGCTCGGGGACTGCGCGCTGCGCGACGACGTCCGCAAGACGGCGATCCCGCAGCCGCTGCCCACGCCCGAACCGGACCCGTCGCAGCGGCTGACCATCGCCGAACTGGACCACATCGCGGACGCGGCCGGGCGGCTCACGGTGTACGTGCGGCGGTTCGTCGCCGACGCGGCCTGCTCGACGCTGAACCCGCCGTGCTCGAACTGCGCCGGCACCGACGTCCTGCTCGCGCACCTGGAGCTGGACGACTGCGACGTGACCCGGGTGTGCGCGGCGACGCGCGAGCAGGTGCTGCCGGGCGGGTCGGCGTACGGCGAGTGGCTGCCCAAGCTCTACCAGCTCCGCCACCTGGCCCAGCAGGTGTGCTGCGTGCCGGTGCCGGTCCCGCGCCGCCCCGACGTACCGGCGGATGGCCCGGCGCGCCGGCCGTACGTGGCCGGGCTGCTCGGCGACTGGCCGCGCGGCGGCCCGCTGGACGACATGTGGAACCTGCTGGTCACCCCCGCGCCCGGCGAGACCGTGCCGAAGCCGCTGCACGAGCGGATCTACACGGTGCCGAGCGAGGTCACCGACGGGCTCCAGGAACTGGGCGCGCTGCGGGCCCAGGTCGGCGACCTGACCGCGAGCCTGACGGCGCTGCGCGCGCAGTTGGACGAGGCCAGGGAGCAGGTCACGCAGGTGCGCGAGGAACTGCCGGAACGGCTCGGCGACCGGCTCGCCGAGCTGGAGTCCGCCGAGGGCGGGTCCTCCGAGGGCGGTACTCAGCCGCGGCGTACCCGGTCGTCGTCGACGCGCAAGCCGCGGTCGGGTGAGTCGTCGTGACCGGTCCGCTGCGTCCCGCTTTTCACGAGGGGCAGGTGCTCGCCGCCGCCGACCTGGCGGCGACGGTCGGGCACGCCCGCGCGAGCGCCGCGCGGCACGCCCGCCACCTGCACGAATGGGGCATCGCCGAGGGCCTGGCGCTGGTCACCGGCAGCCGCACCGACCCGGCGACCGACGCCCGGTACGTCGAGGTCACCGTGTCGCCCGGACTGGCCATCGACGGGACGGGCCGGGAGATCGTGGTCGACGCGCCGGTCGTGCTGTCGGAGGCCGGCTTCGCGGAGGTCAACGGCGCGGAACGGACCACCGAGCCGTATCCGGTGTTCCTGACCGCGGTGGACCGGCCGCAGGCCGCCACCGGACCCGCGTCGTGCGCGGGCGGCGGCGAGTCGACCCGCGTGGAGGAGACCTACCAGATCCTCTTCGGGCGGCTGGGGGACGAACGGCTGGTCGCCGACCAGAGTCCCCCCGACGCCGGGGCCGCGCCCGCCGATCCGCCGGTGCGCTGGCTGGTCCTGCTGGGGTTCGTCCAGTGGACGGACGGGCACTTCACGGACGCGCGGGCGGACGCGCGCGGGGTACGCCCCCGGTACGCCGGGGTGCGGGCGGACACGGTGGCCGCGCGGTCGGGCACCCTGGCGCTGCGCTCCCGGCTCACCGCGCGGGAGGGCGAGCCGGCGCTCGTGCTGTCCGGCGAGGACCCGCCCAGCCTGGTCTTCGGGCTGTACCAGGGCAACGGCTCGGTCAGCCCGCTGATGACCGTGGCGGCCAACGGGAACCTCAGCATCGAGGGCAGCTTCTCCGGACGGATCTCGGCGGGCAGCGTCCTGGTCGTGTCCGGCACGGCCACGGACGGCATGCTGCTGCCGCTGCCGTCCGGGGTGTCGGCGGAGGAGGTCGCCGCCGGTCAGGTGGCCCTGCACGTGTACGTGACGCCGCGCATCCCGCCTGCCGAGGCCGGGTTCATCGTCCCGGCCGAGGCGGGCGTGGACGCCGACCGGCGGGTGCGCTGCCGGCTGCGCGGCTACGACCCGATCGGCGAGCCCGGGGAGGTCACCGAACGTCCGGGCGCGGTCGACTTCCTCGTACTGGCGACGGTCCCGACGGCGAATGGGGGTGGCGCGGGATGAGCCTCCGGGTGGTGTACGTGCCGGACACCGGTCATGTGGTGGGCGCGGTCGCGGCGACCGGGGCCGCGCCGGTGGACGTCGAGGCGGGCGCGGAACCGCTGGTGGGCGCGGCGCTGCCGCTGCGCGTGCCGGTCGGCGTGGGGGAGATCGCCACCCTCCCGCTGCCCGCCAGGGACCTCGCGGTCCACGAGGCGGACGACGAGCCGCGGGTGTTCGCCGAGCCGCTGGGCTACGGCGTCCGGCAGGTCCCGGGGCAACGGCCGAGGCCCGCGCTGGTACGGCTGCGGACCTCGGATCAGGACCTGAGTTTCACGGCGAGCGGTCTCGTCATCACGCTCACGGCCACCAGCGTGAGCGAGGACACCCCCGTGCTCGCGCTGGTCGCCGAGGGCACGGACGTCCACGTCCTGGCCGGCCGGATCCCGGCGGGCCGGGACACCGTCACCCTCCCGGTGTCCGTGCCCTCGGGTACCTACGGCGTCCTGGCCCTGGTCACCGGCTGGACGGCCGCCCTGCGAGCGGTGACCAAGTCGTGAGCATCACCGTCCACCGCTGCGTGGTGCGGATCGTGCGGCGTGGGGGGTGGAGCTGGGGGCCCGATCCGCGGGGGCTGGTGCAGCGGGCGCTGGAGGCGCTGCCGGACCTGCTGGCCGGGCACTTCGAGGAGCACCTGACCGGCGACGGGCCGGACATGGAGATCACCGAGCCGGTACGGCTGACGGTCCGGCTGTCCGCCCTGCCCTCCGGCGGGGCCGGGAGCGTCCTGACGGCCGGAGCGGGTTTCGCGATCGAGCCCGGCCCCGCTTCCGCCGTCGAGCAGGGTTTCGCCAGTTTTGATAGGGATTCTGGGCCGGTACCCCGGCCGCTGTCCGGTACCACGCCGGAGACCGGGCCGCCTGGTGCGCCGTCCGAACCGGATCACGCGCCCGTTGTGGCCGAGGAGGTCGAGGCCACGCCCGCCGACCTGTTCGGCGAGCTGGCCGAGCGCGGTGAGCTGGCGGCGGTGCTGGCGTTGCTGCCGGAGGAGACCCTGCGGACGTACCTGCGGGTGCTCCGCACCGCCGCCGCCTCCTCCGCCGCTCATTCGAGGGCGGAGGAGCCGATCGGCGCGCTGGCCGCCGAACTGGCCCGCAGGCCGTCCGTGACCCACGACGACGACACCGCCCCCGAGGCGACCAGCCCCCTGCCCCGGACGACCTTCGACCCACCGTCACCAGGGGTCGGGGCCTGGCGTACGGCGGAGACCACGGTGTGCTCGGCGCTTCCGTTCCTGCTGGCCGGCCCGCTGTCGCGTACCGGCTACCTGGACGCGATCGGCCCCGCGCTCGCCGGTGTCGAACTGCTGGAGGAGGCGCCGCTGTTCGCGGCGGCGCTGGCCTACAAGGTCCTGGACGCCCCCGAACGGGGCTGGCGGCGCACCGGCGAGGCCCAGGTGGCCGCCGCCGCGTTCGCCGGACTCGCGTCGGCGCCGGACCTGACCGGCTTCGCCCGCCGCGTCTCCCCCGCGCTGCCGCTGCTGAACGGGGTGCTCGCGCTGTCGCTGTGCCGGGGCCACGACCCCGCCGACCCGCTGGTGGTGACGGGCGTGGACGACGGCCTGTTGCTGGTGGACGGGCAGGGCACCTTCCCGATCGCGTGGGCGGCCGAAGCGGCGGGCCTGATCCCGCACTGGCAGGCGTGCGGCCGGCCGCCGGTGCTCGTCCGCGACAGCCCGCTGCCTCCGGCATGCCTGCGTGAACTGGCGGCGGCCGGGGTCCGGTTCGTCACCGATGTACGCCCGGTCCGCGCCGACCCCCTGACCCGCCTGCCGTGGCGTACGCCGCTGTGGACGACCGGCGGCGTGGGGCCGCGCCTGGCCGCGGAGTTCCCGGTGCTCGCCGGGCGTACGGCGGAGCTGGCACGGGCCCTGTTCGAGGCCCGCCGCGCCGCGCCGCTCGCTCCGGAACGCGCGCTGGACCGCAGTGTGGGGCTGGCCGCGTCGCTGGCCCTCGGGATGCTCGCGTGGATGCTCTGGCGGGAGCGCGAGACGCCCGATCCGGTACTGGCCCTGACCAGGTTCGCCGACCTTTCCGCGACGGTCCGGTACTCCCGCGACACGGTCAGCGTGAAGCTTCCGCTCGGCCGCCGCCACGCGGACCTGTGGCGCGGCGGGGCCCTGACGGACGTGCCCGGCGTGGTCTGGCTGGGCGGCCGGACCCTGACCTTCTCGGGCGGCTGACATGACCGAACCGGCCGTCGAGCACCTGCGCGTACGCCTCGCGGGCGTACACCGGGCGCTGCGCCTGGCGGTGGCCCGCCAGGCCGAGGCGGCGGCGCGGCTCACCCGCCCCGACCTGACCCCGTTCTGCGTGACGGACGAGCAGGTCGGCGTACTGCTCGACCAGGTGGACGCCTTCGCCGCGTCCATGTCCGAGCCACCGCCCGATCCCCATGCGGAAGTGGATCAGGAACAGCGGCTCCGCCGCCTGGCCGCCGCCAGGGGCGTGACCCTGCCGCTGGACGCGCTGGCCGCCCGCTTCGGCCTGACCCGCCCGGAACAGGACGCCCTGCTGCTGGTCGCGGCCCCCGAGCTGGACCCGGGTTACGAGCGCGTCTACGCCTACATCGTGGACAACCTGAACCGCCGCACCCCCTGCGTCGAACTGCTGGTGACGGTGTGCGGGCCGACGCCGTCCGCCCGCCTGGCGCTGCGCAGGGCGGTGGGCCCGGCCGGGCGGCTGCGCAGGTTCGGCCTGGTACGCGCGTACGGCGAGGCCCCCGCCGAGCAGGCCCAGGAACTGACGCTGGCGGCCGGGGTCTTCGACTTCCTGATGGGCTGGGGCGGGGACATCGGGCTGATCGGCCACGACCCGGGCGAGGTGCCGCGGCCGGAACCGGAGGTCGTGGCCCCGTACCTGTCGGACGAACGCCTGCCGAGGCTCGGCCGCGCCCTGGCCTCGGGGGACATCGACCTGGTGGGCCTGTGGGGGTGCCGCCCGGACGCCCAGCTCGACGTGGCGCAGGCGCTGGCGGAGGCGGCGGGCAGGCCGTTGCGGCGTACCACGACGGACCTCGCCGCCGACCTGCGCATGGCCGCCGCCCTGGACGCCGTGCTATGGCTGCCGACCGACGACCTTCCCGCCCAGGCCGACCCGGCGCTGCTGCGATCGGGCGTCCCGGTGTGCCTGACCGGCACGACCCCCTGGCGTCCGGCGGCGCTGCTGGCCGCCCGCGCCTACGCCGAGCTGACCATCCCGGCCCCCGGCTTCCCTGAGCGGGTGGCGATGTGGTCGGCCGCGTTCCCGGCCCTCGCCTGGCCCGCGCTGGAAGACCTCGCCGCCCGCTACCGCCTGTCCGGCGGCGAACTGCGCGCGGTGGCCGCCGTCGCCGACGTCGGCGCCCGCCTGTCCGGCAACGGCCGCCCGGCCCGGCCGGCCGATCACGTCGAACCGGCCATCGCCACGGTGACCCGGGGCCGTACCAGCAGCGCCGTGCAGTCGATCGTCCCGGACCGGGACATCGGCGACCTGGTCCTCCCCGACCCGCAACTGCACCAGATAGCGGAGATCGTCTCGGCCTTTCGAGCCTGGCCGAAAATCGCCGAGTCCTGGGGTTTCGCGGGCCGCTCGACCGGCGGGATAAAGGCGCTCTTCACCGGCGAACCGGGGACAGGAAAGACGATGTCCGCCGAAGTGATAACGGGCATGCTGGGGCTGGAATTACTGAAGGTGAATCTGGCGCAGCTCGTCTCCAAGTGGGTCGGGGAGACGGAGAAGAACCTGGAGATCGTCTTCCAGCAGGCCGAGGACAGCCATGCGGTGCTGCTGTTCGACGAGGCCGACGCGCTGTTCGGCAAACGCGGCGAGGTCAAACAGGGCACCGACCGCTATGCCAACCTGGAGGTCGGCTACCTGCTGCAACGCCTGGAGGCGAGCGACGGGCTGATCATCCTGACCAGCAACCTGAAGGAGAACATCGATCCGGCGTTCACCCGGCGCTTCCAGTTCGTGGTGCATTTCCCGAGGCCGGGGGTGCCGGAACGGCGGTCGTTGTGGCGGCAGGCGTTCCCGGCGAAGGCCCCGCTGGCCGAAGACGTCGATCTGGACGCCCTCTGCCGCCTGGACATGACCGGCGCGGGCATCACCGCCGCCGCCCGCGCGGCGGCCCTGGCGGCGGCCGACGACGAAAGCGGGGCCATCGGAATGCGTCATGTGGTGAAAGGCATCTCCCGGCAGTTCCAGCGCGAGGCGCGGCTGTTCCGCCCGTCCGAGCTGGGCCCGTATGCTGAATTACTGGCCGACAATGGGACCCCGGGGTGACCACCGATGCCTGAACTCCCGCCGCCGCAACACCAGCCCGCCGCCCCGGTCACCGCGAAGGAGCTGCGCACCGCCGCCGCGGCCGACAAGGGCAAGACGCCCCTCGTCCTGGTCCCCGCCGTCATCGGCAACGCCCAGGCCGCCAAGACCGCCATGGACTCCCACTCCAAGACCGCCCCCTCCCACCTCGCCTCCACCCTCGCCGCCGCCCAGGACCAGGTCGGCAACGCCGCCGTCGCAGGCGCCGCCATGCGCGTGGTCCCCATGGCCGTCCCAAAGAAGGAAAGCACCTCAGGCCGCTGACGCGGCGCGGTCACCCGGCTCCGTTGCCGGCGAATGCCTTCAGGTGCTGGATCATGCCGTTCCTGATGAGGGTGATCCGGCGGCGGCCGGGCAGGCCGGCGTACGGGCAGTCGTCGGGGCCCTCGCGCAGGGTGGCGGACTCGTCGCCGGGGGCCAGCCACAGCAGTTTGCCGGAGCGCAGCCAATCGGTCAGCTCGAAGTCGTAATGGGCCGTGTCGGGCACGACCCAGCTCCAGCCGCTGTTGACGCCGTCCCGGTACACCGGGTGGGTGTTGGATCCCCAGAGGTTCACCAGCTCGATGTTCTCGGGTCTGGGCCCGAAGTAGCTGATCGTCCAGCCGGTGTGCGCGCCCACCGGCACCTCGGCGATCACCGCCCGCACACCCGGGCCGCCGAGGATCCGGGGCAGCACGAACGGCACGTCCGGGCCGGGGACCACGGCGAACGGCGGGTGCTCCACCGGCTCGGCAAGCCGCATCGCCCCGGCCATGGCGAGAAAGCCGCGCGGCAGGGGCTGCGGCGGGCGGCGGACGGGGCTCACGTAGTCCCAGAAGGCGCCGTCGAGGCCGTACACGTCGATCGGCCAGCGCACCACCTGGCCACTGTCGGGGCAGCGCGCGACGGTGACCTCCGGCAGCAGCGCGCGGTAGCGGCGGTTGACCTCCTGGACCCGGTTCATGTCCGGCGACTTCTGCTTGAGCATCCGGTTGCTCTCGGCCATCAGCCGGACCCGTTCGGCGAGGGGATCGCCGGTCGTCATCGGTCCGGCCTCCCCGCGGGCGGGACCCACGGCCTGGGGTCGGTCCACGGCGGGGTCTCCGCCACGACGAACCTGATCGGCTGGCCGGGCGCGAAGCGCACCAGGCCCTCATCGCCGCCGCGCTGGTGTTGTCTCACGAGCTTGTCGCGCATCTCCCTCTCCTCCGGCTCCGGGTCCCAGCGGGCGACCGCGCCGTGCATCACGCCGAACTTGCCTCGCCGCATGTCCTCGATGAGGAGGTCGTACTCGTCGCGCGGTATCTCGCTGCCGTCCGGGCGGCGAATGTCGTACAGGTCGTGGTCGCCGGCGATGGGATGCGGGCGTTTGTACTCGTCATAGCCGTGGACGACATGTCCGATCACATTGAATCTGCCGGGCCCCAGGGGCTTGCGGGCCAGTGCCCGCATTTTCGGCCCGTATTTGGCGCGTTCGTCGACCCGCATACGGTATCGATTCCAGCCCGTCTGGGCGTCCTTCTCGGCGAGATTCGCCACCTTCGGTTCGGGCACCGGATGGACGAAGAACCCGACCAATCCCTTCTTCTCCGGCGCGATGTTCAGGAACGTGTCGGCCGTGTTGATCGTCTTGGCCTTGATGTCCACGGGCTTGTACCAGGCGCCGCGGATGAGGTGGCGCACCGAGTCGGGATTGGTGGGCCGGACATCGATGATCACTTGGTTCCGGTCCGCGAAGCGCTGGAACTTCCGGCTGTTCTTGACCAGGATTCCGTACTCGGCCTGCGCCTTCTTGCGGCTCAGCGGGGAGTTCTCCGCCCGGCTCGCCTTCGACGGGTTGATGGTGGCGACGAAATGGACGACGTGGTGGTCTCCCTGGAGCCGTTCCACGACGAGCGAGAGCGCGGTCAGCCGGTGCCGCCGCTGGACCGCTGGAATGCGCCGCCTGATCTCGTCGACCGGCATGCCGGTGCGTACCAGGCCGTGCGCGTCGCGCAGCGCGGCGTCGAGAACGTGTTGCAGGTCCTTGTCCCGCGGCTGGGCGGGCTCGGGCCTGCGCGGGCCCTTCTCCGGCCGCCGCGACGGCTCCCGCCGCCGGTCAGGACGCCGGTCAGGACGCCGCTCAGGACGCCGCTCAGGACGCCGGGGCCGGGTCGGACCGGGCCTGCGGGCGTCCGGGCGCTCGGGTTTGCGGGGCTTGGGCTTGATCTTGGCCCAGAGTTTCTTGACCAGGCCTGCGATCTTGTCGATCACCCGGTCGATGGCCCGGTTCACCGGCCGGGACAGCTTCTGGAAGATCTGCCGGACCTTGCCCGCGATGCCGCCGATGCCCAGCAGTGCCGCCAGCGCGCCGATCAGGACCGGGATCGAGCGGGCCAGCGCTCGTTCCACCAGGGCGGGGACGCCGCCGGTGCCGCCGCGGGCGATGGCGATCACCGCGTCCAGGACCGCGTTGACGAACTCGATGATCTGGCGGGCGTTGGTCACGACGAACCGGATGATGTCGATGATCATCTTGCAGGCGCGGATGAACGCCGAGGCGGGGTTGAACAGCGACACGATCCAGGTGATCCCGGCGATGATGATCGTCGGCAGCAGGTAGGACACCAGATCGTCGATCAGTTGTTTCTTCAGGTCGCCGACGTAGGACTTCAGGTCGTCCCACATCCCGGCCACGCCCCGCCGTCTCACCTGAGCCACCAGCGGGACGGCGGTCTCGGCGGCGACGATGGCCTGGTCGGGGACCTTGCGGGCCAGCCGGGCGCGGATGTTCGGCCAGGAGATCCCGAGCATCCCGCCGATCATCGTCACGATGCCCAGCACGTCGAACGTACGCGGCAGTCGCACCCCCGCCGCCGCCCCCGTGCCGAGCAGCCAGGTGAGCACCCCCTGTTGCAGGTGCCGCCCCGCGTTGCGGGCGAACAGCCGCAGACCGCCGCCCACGCCGGTGACCAGGTTCCCCAGGAACCCGATCGGGTCCTTCAAGATCATGCCGATGGCGGAGGCCGCCTTGCGCAGCACGCCCAGCAGCATCCGGCCCAGTTCGATGACGGTCTCGATCGCGCCGCCGATCGCCTCGGCCGCCTTGGCCACCAGCCCCTTGTTCTTCTCCTTCTCCGCCGCGATCTCCTCATCGACCGACCTGACCGCGTCGGTGTACTTGGCGGCCAGGGTGTCGACGAGTTCGGTGCCCTTGTCGTTGACCGTGTCCTTCAGCTCGTCGAACCGGCCCGCGAACTCGGTGGCCGCCTCCCGGCCGATCGCCTTCAGGTCGGCCGGGAGCCCGTCCACCGCCGCCTGAAGGTCCTTGCGGCCGGTGGCGATCCGGTCCTTGGCGCGCTTGAGTTCGCGTTCCACGGTGCCCGCGATGTCGGTGATGATCTGGTCCATCGCCGCCAGGTAGGTGTCCTTGGCCCGCTCGTAGATCCGGTTCGCCTCCTCCGGCAGGCCCGCGAACAGGTCGCGCACCCAGCGGAGCTTGCCGCTCAGCCCGCTGTACCGCGCGTCCTTGTACCGCCGCATCCCCTCCTCGTGATCGGCGGTGAAACGCTCCCTGGCCCGCTTCTCCTTGGCGGCGAACTCCTCATCGACCTTGCGATCCAGGCCGGTGAGGATCTTCTCCACATCGCCCTTGGTCGCGTCGAACACCTTCTGCAGGATTTCGGTGACCTGCCGCCGCTTGTCCTCATCACGGCCTTTGGCACCCTGCTTGCCGGTACCGACCTGCCTGCCGGTGGAGACGCGTACGCCGTGCATGCCCGCCATCGCCGCCGTCCCACGGGCCGCGGCGGTGTTCTTCACCTCGGCCAGTTCCCGGGACTCCCCGGCGCGCAGTTTCCTGGGGGCGGTCGCCGAATGCGCCTCCATCGACTTCTTGTCCCGCACCGCCTTGTCGAAGGACGGCTCGCGGGAGTTCCTGAACGACAACTGCTGCTCGGTGACCTTGGCCTGCGCCATCTGCCGATCCACCTGGGCGGGGCCCGCCGACAGGTCGGTGGCCGAGGCCGGCAGCCGGTCCGGGGTGGCCTGGCCCGGGTCCGGGGCGGGCGGACGGGCCGGGGGCCGGTCCGCCGTCAGCGGGACGACCTGTTTGGCGTCCGGCGCAGGCGCCGGGACCTGGGCCGTGGTCTCGGCGATCTCGCGGGCGGAGGCGTCCTTGCCCTCGCCGACCTTGCCCCGCACCTCGTGCGTGATCTGGTCGGCCTTGCCGGACTTACCGAACTTGTCCGCCTCGTCCAGGTTCTTCGGCGCGCGATCGGCCACGGCCTTCTTCACCGCGGCGATGAACGCCTGCTTGTCGAACTCCTTCGGCCGGGCCGCGTCCATGTCCTCGGCGTGCGCGGCCTTGCCCCGGGCCTCCCGATCGTCGGCAGGCGGCACGGCGGCGGCCTGCGCCGCCCCGGCTTCGGCGGTCGCGGGCGGGTGGCCGGTACCGATCCTGCGTTTCTTCGCGCCGACGTCCTTCTTCAGGGCCTGGAACTTCGGATCGGCTCCCGGCGACCGCCGGCCGGCCTGCTCCCGCGCCGCCTTCCGGTCCGGCCGCTCCGCCGTGGAGGTGTCCTTCGCGGCCGGGTGCTCGGTGTCAGGCGCGGCGGCCTTCTTCGCGCGGGCCGGGCGTACCGGGAGCGGCTTCGGCGCGCTCGCACGGCGGGCCACGGCCTGGTTGCCGACCAGGTTCTGGCCCGCCAGCAGCGACTCACGCGCCCACGGCATCGGACCGCGTGACGGATCCCCCAGCGCCGCCGCCATCGCGGCGTTGCCCGCCGCCCGCCGCGCCTGGACCACGGCCGGCGGGTTCGGGCGGCGCAGGTCCGGCCCCGTGGACACGGCCGGCGCGGGTGGCCGGGGAACCTTCACGGGAGCAGGCATCCGACGTTCACCCCCGAACATGAACCAAACCGAACAATCGCACCCGGCCCGTCGCCGGTGTGCCACCCGCACGTCGCAGGCCCGTCACCGGCCTGCTCGACAGCGGGGGTTCATCGGCGCGTCAATATGTGGTTGGTTGACGTCAACAGGCGCGGAATATCAATGAACGCCATGCCGATGAAAGGCCATGCCATGTTCCGTCCCGTCCTCGCGGGCCTGGCGCTCGCCGCCGTGACGCTCGCCGTACCGTCCCCCGCCGCCGCCGAGCCCGGCCCCGCCCGGCGGCCCGTCGTCACCAAGGACGTGCGCATCCCGCCGGTCCCCCTGGCCGAGCTGCAAAGGTCCATCACCGACGACCGCGGCGTGGAGCTGGGCGGGATCGGCAGCGGCCTGTTCCCGGCCGCGCGGCGCGGCGACTACTGGATGGTCACCGACCGCGGTCCGAACGGGCAGGTCAAGGTGGACGGCGACAAGCGCCGGACGTTCCCGATCCCCGAGTTCGCCCCGGCGATCGTCCAGGTGGCCACCCGGTTCGGAGTCGAGATCAAGAAGTACCTGCCGCTGGTCGGCGACTCCGGCAAGCCGATCACCGGCCTGAGCAACCAGGCCGGCCACGACGAGGAGCCCTACACCTGGGACGCGCGCACCACGCTGCCGTACAACCCGAGCGGCGTGGACACCGAGGACATCGTGCGCGGCCCGCGCGGGGACTTCTGGCTGGTGGACGAGTACGGCCCGTCGCTGCTGCACGTCTCGGAGCGGGGCAAGGTGCTGGCCCGGTACGTGCCCAAGGGCCTCAAGCTCACCGGGGCCGACTACCCGGTCAAGGAGACCCTGCCCGCGATCCTCGCCTCCCGGCAGCAGAACCGCGGCTTCGAGGGCCTGGCGATCGGCGGCGGCACCCTCTACCTCGCGGTGCAGAGCCCGCTGGCGAACCCGGACAAGAAGACGGCCAAATCATCGCGGAACGGGCGCATCCTCACGTACGACATCCGCGCCGAGCGGGTGACCGGCGAGTACGCCTACCGCTTCGAGGACGTCACCACCTTCGACCCCAAGGCGGACGGCGAGCAGGACGAGATGAAGATCTCCGGCCTGGCGCACGTCTCCGGCCGCAAACTGCTGGTGGACGAGCGCACCGACAACGTGGCCAGGATCTACCAGATCGACCTGGCCAAGGCGACGAACCTGCTCGGCGGACGCTACGACGACCCCGCCACCGCGCCGTCGCTGGAGGCCCAGGCCACCCCGCAGGACGTGCGGTTCCCGGCCAAGGCGCTGGTCGCCGACCTGCCCGAGGTCGTCCCGACGCTGCCCGGCAAGGTCGAGGGCATCGCCCTGCTCGACCGGCGGACCCTCGTCGTGGCCAACGACAACGACTTCGGCGTCGGTGAGTTCGGCGCGGACGGGCGGCTGGTGAGCAGTGGCGTGCCCAGCCGCATCGTCACCATCCGCCTCCCCCGCCCGCTCCGCTGACCGCCCTTTTGGAATGCCCCCCACACGGGGGGCATTCGCGTTTATGATCCGGACAGCGGGCGAATTCGCCACCCACCGCGAAAAAACAGGCGGTCATGGAGCCGGACGAGTACGACGTTTTCCTCAGTTACGCCGGGGACGACCGGGAGATCGCCCGGGAGCTTGAGCAGGCCCTGCGCGGGGTGAAGGTCCATGGCCGTCCGATGCGGGTCTTCCGGGACGAGCGCTCGATCGACCACCACGAGAGCATCACGAAACGGATCACCGAAAGCGTCCTTGCGTCGACGGTCTTCCTGGCCTATTACTCCCGCGCCTATCCCACGCGCCCGGCCTGTCAGCTCGAAATGACGTTCGCCTTTCTGCTCGCCCAGCGCGGCGACACGGCGGCGGGCCGCATTCTCGTGATCAATCCCGAGGAGTCCGGCGACCATATCGAGCCGGTGCAGTTGCGCGACCTGAAGTACCGGCCGCGCCCGGTCACCGCCGCCGACCACCGGCGTTTCGCCGAGGACGTGGCCGGGCACGTCGCCCGCTCGCCCGGCCCGCCGAGCGCGGCCGGCCCGGTGCCACCGGCCCGCTGGTGGCCGGGCGACCCGCTGCCCGACCGGGGGATGATCCACCGCTACTCGGAGATGTGGCAGTTGCACTCGGCGTTGCACGCGGGCGAGTTCGGCCTCGTCGAGCGGGGTCCCGCGATCGGCGTCGCGGTGATCTCCGGGCTGCCCGGTACCGGCAAGACCACGCTGGCCGCGCAGTACGCGCAGGAGTTCGCGGCGGCCTTCCTCGGGGGCGTGTACCGCTTCACGCTCGACCCCGACCAGGACGGGCCCGACCTGCTGCTCGACTACCGCCGCGCGCTGCGGACCATGGCCGCGGACCGCGGCATCGCGCTCGACGGGGCCGACGACGACCGCCTGTGCTTCCGCGTCGCCGACCACTTCGGGCGGCAGGCGCGGCCGGTGCTGTGGATCGTCGATCAGGTCCCTGCCGGGGTGCCGGACGAGGTGGTACGCGAGCTGCTGGTCCCCTCGCGATGGGTGCGGACCATCCTGACCTGCCGGGAGCATCGCTACACCGACATCGGCGCGCCCGTCCATCTCAGCAGGCTCACCGAGGCCGAAGGACTCGCTCTCCTGGAAGACGCGTACGACACCGGAGAGGAGTCCGAGGCCGCGGGACTGGTGGGAGATCTCGGCGGACATCCCCAGGATCTACGCATCGCGGGCGCCAAGCTGCGGGCCGCCCGCGGGCTGGTGTCGCTGCCCGAGTACCGGGCGAAGATCAGGGACGAGGTGGACAGCGTCCTCCAGGAGACCCTGCGTGAGCTGGACGCCTCCGCTCTGTCGGTGCTGGCGCCCGCCCTGTTCCTGGCGCCGGTCCCGATCCCGCGCGGCGTCCTGCGGCGGACCGCCGAGGCGCGGCACGGCTGGACCGAGCGGGAGGCGTGGGATCGGCTGCTGCCCGCCCTTACGTCACTGACCCGCATGTGCGTGGTCTCGGCGGCGGGCGACGGCGTGTTCGTCCACCCCCGGGTGGTCCGCGCGCTGCCACCCGGAGCCGCGTCCGGCCTGCTCCCGGCGGTGGGGGCGGCCGTCGCTGAGTACCTGACCGGGCCGGACGCCCCGGCGCCCTCGACCGTGGCGCACGCCCGGCACCTGGTCACCGGGCCTGACCTGCCCGACGACCTGGCCATTTCCCTGCTCACCGAGTTGGTCGCGATCGACGAACGGGCCGCCAGCCACCTGTCCGCCGCCCGGCTCGCGCAGCGCCTGGTCTCCCGGCTGCGCCACCGGTACGGCGACGAGGACGCCCGCACCCGCCAGGCGGCCGCCGCCGCCGCCCTGGCCCTGGTCACCGTGGCCGACTACAGCGCGGCCACCGAGCTCGCCCGGCTGGCCCTTCACCCCACTTCCGATGAGGCCACCGCGCAGGCCCTGCACGGGCTCGCGGCCGGTCTGGACGGCCTGGGCCGGTTCAGCGAGGCCGAACCCCATTGGCAGCGCCTCGAACACCGCATTCCCGATATGTCCCCCGAGCACGCCGATCGGGTACGCATCGACCGGGCCCGCGCGCTGCGCCAGCGAGGCCGCCTGCCGGAGGCCGCCGCCCTGCTCGCCGAGGTCACCGACCCCGACCTGCCGCAGCGCCACCTGGAAGAGGCGCTGATCCATGGCCTGCACCAGCGGCCCCGGCTCGCCATGGCCGCGGCGGAACGGGCGCTGGCGGGCTTCGAGCGCGCCGGTCTGGCGCAGCACCCGCTGGCCTTCGAGGCCGCGGTGGCCCTGGTGGACGCCAAGCTCTCGGCGTTCGCCCGCTCCCCGAACCCGTTCACCAAGATGGACCGGCAGCAGCTCGTCCGGATGCGGGAGGTGTGCGAGGAGTACGAGCGCCGCCTCGGCCCGGCCAACCCGCTCACGCTGAGCGCCCGCGTGGCGTACGGCATCAGCGTCGCGGGCTGGCAGGACGGCCGGACGGGCCGCGCCATCCTGGAGGCCGCGGACCAGGATGCCCGGGCGGCGCTGGGCGAACGGCACCCCATCCGGCTGCGCATCCAGTACGGCCTGAGCGGCGCGGCCATGAACCTCCACGACTTCGAGACGAGCGCCGAGTACGCCTCCCGCGCCTACCACGGCCGGCTCATCGTGCTCGGCGAGCAGCACCCGGAAACGCTCGCGTCGCTCATGCAACTCGGCATCGCCCGCGTCTCGCTCAGCGACGACCCCGAGGCCGCCGAAATGATCAAACAGGCCACCCGCGGCCTGCAGAAGATCCACCCGCTCTGGCACGGCGAGGTGGTCCGCGGCTACATCGCCCAGGGCTTCGGCTCCCTCCCCCGCCCGGTCTACGAGGGCATGATGCGCGCCACCTTCCTCGCCACCGAGGCCCCCGGCGCGCTCAAAAGAATGCTGAAGAACTGGACCGACCGCAAATGACATCGCCGGAACGGCCCCGTGGCGGGGATGGTCGCGTATCCTGCCGCCACGAGGCCGTTCGTTGAGCGCTGACGAACGAATCGTCAGCAGAATGTGTACGAAGAGATCTTGTCGTTGGCGCCGCTGCCGACATTGTTCGACCAGCCGCCGGGGCCGATCCTGATAAGTTCCCGGCCGCTGGCGTTTATGTGCTCATAGAAACAAACCGTGTATCCGGTGCGGTTCCAGATGGAACTCGTCAGGCCGTTGATCCACGATCCGATCCGAATTTCGCCGCTCCCGCATCGCACGGTCCATCGGGCGGTAAGGCCATCGTCGCCCGGCGATCGATCGGCGAGCCGATTCTGCTCATATATTTTTATTTCCGAGACAGGGCGGGCCATTAGCTACCCGCCATTAGCGCCAGAAATCGCGGACCCAATTCGACATGGCCGGGATTTTTTCGCCTACAGCGGAAGAAGGAACAAACTGAGCGGAGTGCTCGCCACGGTCAGGGCGAGGAGCAGGAGCAGTACGCGCGCCGGGCGGGAGGTGCGGGGTGGGGTGGCCAGGCGGGCGATGCGGGCGTCGAGGTCCCGTTCGGTGTCGCGGCCGGTGGCGGCGAGGGTGCCGGGTGGGGCGGGGAGGCGTTCGCAGGCGCGGAAGCGGCGGAGGGCGGTGGCCAGGGTCAGCCGGTCGTTGTCGCGGGCGGCCCGGTCGTCGGCGCGCATCTCGACCAGCAGGGCGACCGCGTCCAGCATGGCCCTGATCCGGCGGGCGGCGGGGAAGGCGCGGTGCAGCGCGGCGAAGGGCAGCAGCACCAGGTCGTGGCGTTCGCGGGCGTGGGCGCGCTCGTGGGCCAGTACGGCCTGGAACTCCCGGCCGCTGAGCAGGTCGAGACTGCCGGTGCTGACGACGATCGCGGCCCGGCGGCCCGGCAGGCAGTACGCGGTCACGGCGGGATGCTCGACCACCAGGGCGTCCCGCTGGACGGGGTGCGGGCGGGCGATCAGGGCCAGCAGCGTACGCTGCCTGCACCGCAACGCGGCCACCGCGCGAGCGCTGCGCACCAGGGCGAACGCCAGCCACCCGGTCGCGGCCAGGCCGCAGGCGGTGAGCAGGAGGTGGACGGGGGTGAGCGCGGCGGGCAGATCGCCCCTGGCCGCATCACCGGCGAAGGCGGCCAGCGCGGGCACGACCCCCAGCCGGTAGGGGGCCAGGCCGAGCGCGAGCGCGGTACCGATCCCGGACAGCACGAGGCACGCCCCGATCGCCTGCCAGATCGCCAGCGAGGTCCGCGGTGCCCGCCAGGCCCACCGCGACCGCAGCATGATCGCCATCGCTCCCCACGCCACGGGCAGAGTGATGAGGTGATGCACCACATAGATCACGGTGCCCCGCCCTCCGGGAGGGCTCGGCGGAGGGCTTCGGCCTCCTCAGGAGTGACGGAGCGGGCGAAGTGGCCGAGGGCGGCGAGGCGGTCGCCGGTCTCGCCGAGGGCCGCCAGCATCAGTTCGGCGATGTACGTCTCGCGCCCGGCGGCGGGGCGGTAGCGCCAGGTGCGGCCGTCGTCGTCGCGTTCGCGGCGGACGAAGTCCTTGCGGACGAGCCTGTTCAGGACGGTCATGACGGTCGTGTAGGCGTTGTCGCGGTCGCTGAGCCGGTTGACGACCTCGCGTACGGTCAGCCAGGCGTCGGTGCCCCACAGCACGTCCATGATCGAGCGTTCCAGCTCACCCAGGCTGTTCACACCCCTCCTTCCGCGCCGCGCGGCTCCGGCTCCGGCTCCGGCTCCGGTACGGGCTCGCGGGCCGGTACGGACAGCACGGTCACCGCCGCGAGCACCGCCGACGCGGCTCCGGCCAGGTACGGGAGCGCGGCCCCGACATCGAACAGTAGTCCAGCGGCGGCGGGACCCGCGACGCGCGCCGCGGCCTCGGCGGACTGCCCGAGGCCCAGCCGCGCGCCGCGCCGTTCGGGCGAGCCCGCGACGGCCATCAGGCTGGAGACCGTCGGGGTGAGCAGGCCGTGCCCGGCGGCGAGCAGGCAGACCGCGGCCAGGCACTGCCACCAGGTCGCCGACACCGCGACCGCCGCCATGCACGCTGCCATGATCACCGCCCCGGCCGCCGCCACGCGCGCGTCACCCCAGCGGCGGGCCAGCAGGAACACCGGCCCGGCCTGCACGATCACCAGCGCCAGCCCGGCCGCGGCGAGCGCCAGGCCGATGGCGGTGGCGTCCCAGCCGTAACGGTCCCGGCCGAGGAACGCGAGCGTGGTCTCCATGCCGACGAAGGCCGTCATCGCCAGGAAGCCGGTCGCGGCCAGCAGCGCCACCGGGGCGCGTCCGGACTTTTCCTGACTCGCACCGGGCGGCTCCTCCGGTGTGCGGTGGCGGGACGGTTCGGGCAGCCAGACGAGCGCGGCGACCAGGTTGACCGCCGCCAGCCCCGCCGCGACGTACGCGCACACGGCGAACCCCAACGGCGCCAGCACCCCGCCGATCGCCGGCCCGATCATGAACGCCATCCCGATGGCGGCCCCCATCTGCGCCATCGCCTGGGTACGGCGGTCGGCGGGCACGGCATCGGCCAGGTACGCCTGCGCCACCGAAATGCTCCCGCCACTCGCCCCGGCCAGCACCCGGCACGCCAGCAACGCCCCCAGCGACCCCGCCATCCCGGTCAGCGCCATGGACACCGCCGACCCGGCCAGCGCCATCAGCAGCACGGACCGCCTGCCGTACCGGTCGGACAGCCTGCCCAGCACCGGAGCCGCCACGAACTGCGCGACGGCGTACGCACTGACCAGGGCCCCGAACCACACCCCGGTCGCACCCAGCTCCGCGGCGTAGAACGGCAACGCCGGCAGCACCAGCGTGAACCCCAGCAGATCCACGAACACCGCACCCAAGATCACCAACCGCGCCGAGCTCCGCATCGCATCCCCTTCCCGGTCCTACTACAGCGCGTCATACTACGGCGCGTAGTAGACGGTCCCGCGGGAAGGGTGCCACCGGAAAAAGGAGCGGCCCCCCGGACTACCCATGGCCGGGGGGCCTGAAAGTTGCCGTCACATGTGGTGCCGGCGGCGTTTAAGAAGACGGATCAGTCCTGGTCGATGTGCGCTCTGCCATTGAGCCACCGGGCCACGAGTGGAGGCCCGGGCCGGATTCGAACCGGCATCTCAACAATCTCCGTCCGCCTTCGGTCGGTCCGGCATCCGACGGTCAATGCTGAATCTGGAGCGAGAATCTGAATTTGATCGGCCCAGCGGGCCCGTGAATCAGGCTCAGGCTTCAGCCTCAGCTTGCGCTCCTCGCGCACCCTCACCCGTAGGCGAGGGGGTCTGTGGGGTCAGGCGAACAGATAGCCGAACACCTTCTGGCCGATCTTCTGATCGACCACCTCGGTGCCGTTGGCCTCCTCACGCGCGTATTTGACGGCCTCCTGGAGTTTCTGCACCCGGGCCAGCAATTCGTTGACGCGGCGCTGCGGCAGCGCACCGGAGAACGCGACCTTGGTCCAGTAGCCGACCACGATGTCCTCGTTGTACACCTGCACCTGCGCCGGGTGCTTGTCGGTCGCCGCGGCCAGGACGTGATTGCGCGGCACCTTCTTGGTGCGGGTCGTCTTGACCGGCTCGGTACGCCATGCCTCGGTGTGCTCGTCCTGCGCCCAGGTCTCGGCCGGGTCCAGGGTCGGCAGCTTGGAAATGAACGCGTGCACGTCGGTGAGCTGCTTTTCCAGGAAGAGCAGATAGGTGACGGGCACATCCGCCAGCAATACCGAACCGTCCACGAGCACGTCGGCCTTGGCGGCGCAGTTCGCCCAGTCCTTTGTCGCGGTCACGTCGAACAGCCGCGTGAGCACTTCGCCAACGCCCTTCAGCACGGCCTCCGCCTGCACCTGGACGCGCGTCGACTCCGGCGGAAGCTGCTCACCCTCGTCGTCGATCGGCTGGTAGACGCGCGAGATACCAGAAAGCAGCGGGGTCTTCTGAATCTGGTGATAGGCGTCGGTCACCTTACGCTGGACGTCGGACTTCACGCCCTTCTCCACCGCGAGGATCTGATTGAGCTTCGTCACGCGAATAACTGTACGGGCATTACTCGCCCCCTGACATCTGAATATTCAGCCGATAACGCTGATTCTCCCCGCGGCCAGGAGTGTGCCGCCGGGGGTGGCCGACAGTGAGGTCAGTTCGCCGCCGGCCGGGATCGTGGTCCAGTGGCCGCTGGGGTCGCGGTGGGCGAGGGCGGAGTCGTGGCCGTTGATGTCGGTGGAGCCGACCAACCAGTGGCCGCCCTCGCCGTCGGGAACGGGAGGAATGTCACGGATCATGCGCCCCGCTGTCGTGGAGGTGTCCTCGTAGCGCCAGCCGGAACCGGCCGGGACGAGCAGGAACGACGACATCCCGATCTCTCCGGTGATCCACACTCCGGTCGGGTCGGCGGTGATGGCGGTGAGCTGTGGGCCGGGCGGGTAGGTCGAGGGCGGAATTTCCGGCAACGCCGGAGTCGGGTCGATGCGGTGCCAGTCCTCGCCGTCGAAGTGGTGCAGGCGGAGGGCGTCGTCGTCGAGAGCCCAGATGTCGGTGGCGGAACGCGCGCTGACCTGCGCGGCCCGGAACGGCAGGGGTCGCCGTGACCAGGTGGCGCCGTCGTAGTGCCAGGCCCGGTGGTCGCCGAAGACCCACACGTCGTCGGCGGCGAGGACGGCGAGATCCCCGACCATGCCGGGCGACCGGTGGACCACCGCCCAGCTACGTCCGTCCCAGCGCAGGATGCCGGTATCCCCCACGGCCCATACGTCGGCGGGGCCGGACGCGGCGACCGGGCCGATGGTGCCGTGTTCGACGGGAAGGGCGCCGCTCCTCCACCGATCGCCGTCCCAGCGGAAGGCCGTGGGGCGTTGTGGGCCGTCCGCCATCGGGATCCATGCGCTGATGCCCACGATCTTCCAGCCGAAGGCCCAGGCGTCGTGCTCGCCGGTGGC
The DNA here is from genome assembly GCF_003315795.1 of Spongiactinospora rosea. Lineage (GTDB taxonomy): Bacteria > Actinomycetota > Actinomycetes > Streptosporangiales > Streptosporangiaceae > Spongiactinospora > Spongiactinospora rosea. Next base: position 62,751 of record NZ_QMEY01000027.1, on the reverse strand, counting down.
GATGACCTTTCCGAAGGCGAGCGACCTCTGGCGGGCCGCCGGTTCCCAACGGCCGTCGGTCCGGCAACGCCATACTCCGGCCGCCGTTCGTTTCCCGAACATGCCTCGGAGCGTATGACCGCCGCCGCGACGGCGCCTGAGCGGCGGTACTCACCCCTGGGCGGTCATGATGCTCAGGCGCGGGGGATGGTCAGCTCGCGAAGGGGGGTGCCGCCGTCGATGAAGAGGCGGGCGTCGGGGGTGGTGGCGGCGGCGATGCGTTGCAGCATGCGGCGTCCGGTCTCGGGGTGGCGTCCGTCCAGCGCGCCGACGCGTACGGCGAACACCAGGTCGTACGGTTCCTCCTGCGGCTGGAGGACGAAGTCCTCCCCCGCGACCTGGCGGACGCTCATCCGCCCGGCCGCGATCTCCTCCGCCGCCCCCGCCTCGGCCTGCGCGATGGCGGCGGCGGACCTGTCGATGGCCAGGATGTGCCCGCCGTCGAGCCGCATCGCCACCGCCCGCGCGGCCGCGCCGGGGCCGCATCCGATTTCGAGCACCCGGGAGCCGGGGCGGAGGGGAAGCGCGTTCACGACGGCCGCGAGGCGCGGCGAGAGACGTACCGGCATGCCAGAGAGACTAGGGCCACCGAATTGTCGGTGGCGACGGCCAGAATCGTCACCATGACCGAACTGACGTCGGCGATCACCGGCTATTGGGACGCCGCCGCCCGCACGTTCGACGACGAGCCCGACCACGGGCTGCGGGCCGATCACACGCGCGCCGCCTGGGACCGCCTGCTCCAAGAGTGGGCGCCCGCCGATCCGGCCGACGTCCTGGACGTGGGGTGCGGGACGGGCTCGCTGTCGCTGTTGCTGGCAGCGTCCGGGCATCGGGTGACCGGCGTGGACCTGGCGCCCCAGATGGTCGAACAGGCGCGGGCCAAACTCGCCGACGCCGGGCTCCCCGGACGCTTCCTGGTCGGTGACGCCGCCCTCCCGCCCACTGGCGGCCAGCGGTTCGACCTGCTGCTGTCCCGGCACCTGCTGTGGACGCTGCCCGATCCGCACGCGGCGCTGCGCGAGTGGGTCTCCCGGCTGCGCCCGGACGGCCGGCTGGTGCTGATCGAGGGCCGGTGGGGCGAGCCCGGACAGCCCGAGACTCCCTACGTGACGGGTGCCCGGACACTGCCCTGGAACGGCGGGGTCACCGCCGCCGACCTGGCCACCGCCGTGCGCCCACTCGTCAGTGACATACACGTCCAGCCGCTCGGCCACGACCCCGACCTGTGGGGCGGCCCGGTCACCGACGAACGCTATGCCCTGATCGCCCACGTCTGATGCCATCCCGCCGGAGGGCTTGACCTTGACGCTAGTGTCAGGGGCATAGCTTCCGTCGCATGCCCATGGAATCGGAGATGAGGATCGGCGAACTCGCCCGGCGTACCGGCGTCAGTGCCCGGTCGTTGCGTTACTACGAGCAGCAGGGGCTGTTGTCGCCCGGCCGGGACGAGAACGGCTACCGGGAGTACGAGCGGTTCGGACAGAATCGGCCCGTACCGCACCCTTGTGCTGGCCTTCGCCGGATATGCGGTCTTCCTCGTCGCGACCGCGGCGGTGGCGTGGGCCGGAGGGATGCCCATCGCCGTCCTCGGCGCGGCGGCGGTCCTGCTGGCGCTGGCCGGATGGGCGGTCAACCCGCCGTTGCAGTCGATGATGTTCACGCTGGCGCCCGGGGCCGCCGGACCGGCGATGGCGCTGGCCACCTGCGCGATGTTCGTCGGGGCCTCGCTCGGCGGGGTGCTGGGCGGCGTGTTGCTGGCCACCGTGGGCGCGGCGGCGATCCCGCTGGCGGGCGGCCTGCTGGTACTGGCCGCCGTGCCGATCCTGCCGCGCGTCCGCCGCTGACGCCCGCTCGTCAGGCGGGCGGGGAGGTACGGACCGGCAGGCCGGTGAGCGCCCGCTTCATGCCCGGCTGCCAGCCGGCCTCCCCGGCCAGGGTGAGCCCGGGGAACCGGTCGAACAGGCCGGTCAGCGCGATCTGCGCCTCCGCGCGGGCCAGCGCCGCGCCCAGGCAGTAGTGGATGCCGTGGCCGAAGCCGAGATGGGCGTTGTCGGGGCGGTGCGGGTCGAGCAGTCCGGGCCGGTCGAAGCGGCGGGGGTCGCGGTTGGCCGCCGCGTACACCACCTGCACGGCCTCCCCCGCCGGAATCGCGGTGCCGCCGAGGTCCACCGGCTCAAGGGTGTACCGCATGACGGCGATCTCGGCGGGCCCGCTGAACCGCAGGAACTCCTCCACCGCCGCCTCGACGTCGTCGATCCGGAGGCCGCGGGTCAGGATCAGCCGGACGCTCTGGCTGATCAGGCCCACGGTGGTCTCGTGCCCGGCGATCAGGATGCTGATGGAGAGCGAGATCAGTTCCTCGTCGCTGAGCCGGTCGCCGTCGTCCTCGCGTACCTTGACCAGGCCGGACAGCAGGTCGTCACCGGGCGCGCGCCGCTTGGCGGCGATCAGGTCGCGCATGTAGCCGACCAGGCCCCTGGCCCCTTCGGCGATCCGGTCCAGGTCGGGCGCGCCGAGGCCGGCGGTCCAGGTGCGCCAGGTGTCGCGGTCGCCGGCGGGTACGCCGAGCAGTTCGCAGATGACCTCGATGGGCAGCGGGTAGGCGTACCGCTCGATCAGGTCGAACTCCTCCGGCAGGCCCGCCAGCAGCGCGTCGGTGATCTCCTGGATGCGCGGGCGCAGCCGCTCCACCCGGCGGGCGGTGAACTCGCGGGAGACCAGGCGGCGCAGGCGGGTGTGGTCGGGCGGGTCGTACGCGCCGAGGGTGTGCAGCAGGTACGGCGCGACGTCCTCGGGCAGGCCGATCGCCGCGGCGAGGTCGATCTTGCGCTGTTTGGTGATGTCGCTGCTGAAACGGGGGTCGGTCAGCACCGTGACGCTCTCCGGGTAACCGGTGACCAGCCAGATGGGGGTGCCGTCCACGTAGGTGCCGCGGCTGACCGGGCCGTCCTCGGCCAGGCCGGTCAGGTACGCGTCACGGTCGGGGGCGGTCAGCAGACCGGCGATTTCGCTCATGCTCACTCCAGAAGAACTCGCTGCCAATGGAAGTTCAGCGCTGGTCGCGCTCTTTGCGGACCGCGTCCCATGCGGTCAGGGCGCGGTCGTCGGCGAACACGCCTCTGGTGAAGATCTCGATGGCGGCCCGGGAGTACTGCAGGGTGGCGTCGGTGCCGTGCAGGTCGGTCACGCCCAGCGCCCTGGACAGGTGCTCGCCGAAGGTCAGCGGGGCCAGCAGCCAGGTCACGTAGATGGCCGCCCGCGCCCGCGGGTCGTCGGCGGGCTGCGCCCATCCCTCGCGTACGCCCTGGTCCAGCCAGCGCCCGGTGGCCTCGACGATCTCGTCGAACAGCGCGGCGGCCTCCGGCGTGCCGTCCAGGAAGGCGCGGGCCAGGTAACGGCGTACGGCGGTGCCCGCTTCCAGCAGCGCGCCCAGGGCGGGCGCGTCGTTCAGCGCCTCCAGGCCGGGACCGCCGCGGACCAGCGAGATCACGTACCCGTCGCACTCCCTGCGCAGGCCCTCCTTGCTGCCGAAATGGTGCAGCACCAGCGCATGGGACACCCCGGCCCGCGCGGCGACCGCCCGCAGGCTGACCCGCCCGACCCCCTCGGCGCCGAACAGCTCCAGCGCCGCGTTCCTGATCCGGGCCCGCGCGGTGAGGTCATCGTTGTTGTCTGACCGCATGGTCAGTACACTAACCAATTGGTCAGCCCTACGGCAAGCGAGTACTCCGGCCCCGCCCTTCGCGTTTACGCGGGGACCTGTTCGGCGTCCTTCGGTTCGGGGGCGGACCTGCGGCCGGCCAGGTAGATGTAGGCCACCGCGCCGAGGAAGAGGGCGATCGAGGTCCACTGGTTGAGCCGCATGCCGAAGATGACGTTGGCCGGATCGACCCGCATGCCCTCGATCCAGAACCGGCCCAGGGTGTAGCCCGCCACGTACATGGCGAAGAGGCGGCCGTGCCGCAACTGGAAGCGGCGACCGGCCCAGACCAGGACCAGCGTCAGCCCGAGGTTCCACAGCGACTCGTACAGGAACGTGGGGTGATAGGTGGTGACGCCCGGCACGGTGCCCGGGCGGCCCGCCTCGATCACCAGGCCCCACGGCAGATCGGTGGGGCCGCCGAACAGCTCCTGGTTGAAGTAGTTGCACCAGCGGGCGATGGCCTGGCCGAGCGCGACCGCGGGCGCGACCGTGTCGGCGACCTCGCTCACCGCGATGCCGCGCCGCCGGCAGGCGATCCACACGCCCACCGCGCCCAGCGCGACGGCCCCCCAGATGCCCAGCCCCCGCCAGCCCGGCCCGGCATCGCTCCAGATCAGGATGGTGTCGATGGGGCGATGGGGGGCGTTCGGGCCGAAGTACAACTGCCAGTCGGTGATGACGTGGTACAGCCGCCCGCCCACGATCCCGAACGGCACTCCCCAGACCGCCAGATCGACCATGGTCCCCGGTGTTCCGCCACGGGCCCGCCAGCGGTACTCCGCGAAGGCGACGGCCACGACGATGCCGAGCATGACGCAAAGGGTGTAGCCGCGGATGGGAATCCACCCGAGGTGCCATACCTCTGCGGGCGGCGGGGGAATCACGGCAAGCGACATGGCAGGCAATCTAATTCAATTCCCTGATGAATAGGGGCTCCATCCGCGTACGGCGGCTAGGCTGCTGAGCCATGCCGGAAACGCGTCTGGACATCGACCGGATCCGGGCGGCCCGCCGGGTGATCGACCCGGTTTTCCTGAACAGCCCGCTGTACCGCTGCGAGGCGCTGGAACCCGCACTCGGATGCGCGGTGAACATCAAGCTCGAAACGGCGAATCCGGTGCGCAGTTTCAAGGGCCGCGGCACCGAACTGGTCGCGAGCCTGCTCGCCGACGACGGCCAAGGGGCCGTGGTGTGCGCCAGCGCGGGCAACCTCGGCCAGGCCCTCGCCTGGTCCGGGCGCGGACGGGGGCTCGACGTCACCGTCGTGGCCTCCCGCCACGCGCCCGCGGCCAAGCTCGATCGCATCCGCGCCCTGGACGCCAGGCTGGAACTGGTGGACGGCGACTTCGACATGGCCCGCGAGCGGGCGGCGGCCATCGCCCGGCGCGACGGCGTACGGCTGGTCGAGGACAGCCTGGACATCGAGACCTGCGAGGGCGCGGCGACCATCGGCCTGGAACTGGCGGACGCCGTGCCGTCGTTCGACGCCGTGCTGATCGCGCTCGGCGGCGGCGCGATGGCCACCGGCGTGGGGCATGTGCTGAAGACCCTGGCCCCCGGGGTCGAGGTGATCTGCGTACAGCCGCTGGGCGCACCGGCCATGACGTACTCCTGGCACCGCCGGCGCGTGGTCACCACCGACTCGACCGACACCATCGCCGACGGCGTCGCCGGGCGGTGCCCCATCCCGGACGTCCTCGCGGACCTGCTGCTGGTCGCCGACGACGCCGTCCTGGTCAGGGAGGAGTCGATCATCGCCGGCATGCGGATGCTCCTCGGCCACGCGGGCCTCGTCGCCGAACCTTCGGCGGCGCTCGGCATCGCGGCGATCCTCGAAGACCGCGCCCGTTTCGCGGGGCGGCGGGTGGCCACCATCGTGTGCGGCGGCAACGTCGACATGGACGCCTACCTGCGCTGGGTGGACGCGGCCCCCGGCACCTGATCCCGGCCCGGGCAGGCGCATCGCCGCCCCCGGCTTGCGATACTCCGCTAATCCGGAATTTCGATTTTATGGTTAAATCGTGGCATGCAGACCATCCTGAGCATGCTGCTGACCGCCGCCGTGGCCACCCCGGCGACCGTTACCGCCCCCGCTGATCTGAAGGACGTCGAGTCCGTGCTCGCCTACATCCGCGCCCACCCGGGTGACGTCGCGCTGGTGACGAAGGGCATCAGCCACAACGCCGACCGGCTCACGTCCGTGGCCTCGGCCATCAAGATCACCCACCTCGCCGCCTACGTGGACGCCGTGCGCAAGGGCAAGGTCAAGCCCGGCGAACGCGTGCCCGTGGCCCGCTGGAACGCCTACCACCTGCCCGGCACGGACGGCGGGGCGCACGAGGCGGCGCTCAAGCGGCTCAAGCCCGGCGCGAACGTGACGCTCGACCAGGTCGTCTCCGCGATGATCGAGGAGAGCGACAACGCCGCCGCCGACCTGGTGCGCGACCGCCTCGGGCCCGCCGCGCTGCAGAAGTTCGCGCGGACCCCGGTCGGCACGATCAACGGCGAGATGCTTCACGGGTTCGGCGGCTGCGCGCTGCCCGCCGACGCCTGCCTGCAGAACTACGTCAAGGCCGGTAAGCCGGTCCAGCTCAAGCTCCCCGCCATCGAGGAGCAGGCCGCCTGGGCCACCAAGGTGACCCACATCAAGCCCGGCGTACTTCGCGCGGTGCTCAGCGACCTCCAGAAGGACAAGATGGCGCGAAGGCACCTGGAGTGGCCGATGCGCCAGCCCGGCGCCGACCCCGACACGCTGCGCATCGGCACGAAGGGGGGCGCGCTGCCCGGCGTGATCAGCGAGGCCATGTACACCGTCCAGCCTGGGGAGAAGCCGCGCGAGACGGTACTCGTACTGCGGCGCCTGCCGACATCGACTTGGCTGTCGGGGCTGCGCAGCTATGCTCATCAGCAGTTCATTGTGCGGATGGCGACCGATTCGGCGTTCTTCGCGAAGGTTCGTGCAGCATTGAAGTGAGGCGACGCTGAGCAGTGCCGACGACCGGCTGGAGAGCCTTGAGGCGCGGGTCGCCGCCCTTGAGGCGGCGCTCGACGCGCCCAAGCCGACAGCGGCCGGCGACGGCACGGGTCTGATCACCTACGGCGGTCAGGCCAGCCTCGGCGGGTACGAGTGGCTGTGGGAAGTGCGGCGCAGCCCCGGGTGGTTGCTGCGGCAGCCGTCGGGGCCGCTGGCCGCGGTACTGGCCGCCGCCGGGCACCCGGCGCGCTTCCAGATCCTGCAGTCACTGGTCGCCGGGCCCAAACCGGTGGCGGATCTGCAGACGGAGCTGGCCCTGGCCTCTCCCGGCCGGCTCTACCACCACCTCAAGACGCTGGCCTCGGCCGGGCTGGTCGAACAGCCCGAGCGCGGGGTCTATCGGGTGCCGGCGCACGCGATCTTCCCGGTGCTGGCCCTCGCCGCCGCCGCGATCGACGTCGCCCAGGGCGCCACCCCACCGCCCCACCCCCGCGACCTACCCGGCTGAGCCCGCCGGGCCACCACCGCCCTCGATGGACCGCCGGACACGTCCGGCGAAGCCCAGTACGGCGGTCGCCGCGGCGGCCGGATCACCGGACGGCAGCGCCGGAAACTCGATGTCCGACTCCAGCCAGTCCGCCGCGAAGCTCGGCGAACCACAGCTCCCAGCGCGTGCGCTGGGCTCGTCGTGGACGGGGGCGTTCATTCGGACACCCGCTGGGGCCTGACCCGGAGTACGGTGAGCGACCCGAGGAACGCGAACACGCCGCCCACGATGAAGAGCGCGGGATACCCGCCGAGCCGCTCCACCGCCAGCGCGGCGAAGAAGGGCGCGACGACCTGGGGGGCGTTCAGGGCGATGTGGAAGACGCCCAGGTCACGGCCGGCGTCACCGGTCTTGGGCAGCACGATGGTGGCCAGGGAGAGGTCCACGCCGAGGAACGCGCCGAGGGCGAATCCGCTCAGCCCCGCCTGGACGAGGAACATGGTCCAGCTCGGGGAGAACAGGGGCAGCACGATCGAGGCCGCCAGCAGCAGCGACGAGGTCAGCACGAAGCCCCGGTGCCTGCCCACCCGGTCCACCAGCGGCCCGGAGATCAGGGTGGCGACGGTGAGGAAGGCGATGCTGATCGTCTGGGAGGTCGCCACCGCGGAGGCGGGCGCGAGCCCGTCCGGCAGCACGATGTGATCTTGCAGGATGTACAGGCTGAACCCGAAGACGGTGTTGTAGCCCAGGTAGATGACGGCCCGGGAGATGAACACCCACCGGTAGTCACGGTCGCGCAGGCTGCTGAACATCGCCATGAACTGCCGCCCCATGGGCGGGCGCGCCTGGCCCGGATCGTCCAGAGCGGCGCCGGAGCGGTCGCGGATGAGCACCGCGGAGATGACGGACGCGATCAGGAAGAGGCCGCCGAGGAGCGCGTACGCGACCATGACGGAGTCGACCAGGGCCGCGCCCAGCTGGACGCCGATGACGCCGCCCACGGGAACGCCGACGCCCTGCACGGTGCTGGCGAGGCCATGCCGCCTGGCCGGGATGCCTTCCGGAATCGTGGCCAGGATGATGTTGAGGCCGACGTTGATCGTGGCCTGGACCAGGAACCAGCCGATCATCAGGCCGGTCACGCCGGAGACCGCCCCGGTGAGCACGAGCGCGGCCGCGGTCGCGACGCCGCCACCGAGGATCCAGGGTGATCGACGCCCCCAGCGCGTCCGCGTGCGGTCCGACATCAGTCCCACCAGCGGCGGTATGCCGAACGAGGCGATCGCGCTCACGCCGTTGACCAGGGCCAGGGCGGCGACGGCGCCGTCCCCGGCGGCCTCCCGCACCTGCGAGGGCAGCAGCACGGTGATGGCGGCGACGTTGGCGGCGTAGCCGAAGACGTTCACCAGGAACATCGCGGCGAGGAGGGACCCGACGCGCCCGTGGCGCGGGGTATCGGCGGTGTTCTCGGTGCGGGGTGCGGGGGCGGGCAAGGCGGTCATGCGCGTTCCTCTATTCTCACGGCACGGCTCTGAGCCGGGCGTGCCGATGAGGGCCGCCGCTCAGACGTGGTGATCGCGCACGAGCCGTTGATCGCTTCCCCCGAGGCCGGCGTCGGCGCGCTCACAGTACGTGAGCATCGATCCTGCGGCCAACGGAATCCAGCAAATGTCATTAAAGTACCGGAACTGGTCAAAAGCGGCGTGGCCGCCGCACGTACGGCTCGGCGATCGTGGTTGCGATGACATCGCGCACGATGCTCATCCGTGCTGGACAGGAGCCTGCATCAACGTTCCGCGGGCGTCGCGCTCCGGGATCGTGGGCGCATGGAGAGGGATTCGATATGGAAGTCACCGTCAGTAAACCGGCCTGTGTGGGCGCGGGTCAGTGTGCCCTGGTCGCCGAGGATCTCTTCGACCAGGATGACGACGGCATCGTGATCATGCTCAAGAGCGAGATCGGCCCCGCCGACGAGGCCGCCGCGCGGCGGGCCGCCGCGTTGTGCCCGTCGCACGCCATCAAGCTCGCCGAGTAGCGCGGTATGGACTCCGGTACGCGGTCGGACGTGCTCATCGTGGGCGCGTCGGTGGCGGGGCTGAGCACGGCCCGGGCGCTGCGCGACGAGGGCTTCGCCGGCACGATCACCATGGTCGGCGAGGAGGACGCGCTGCCGTACGACCGGCCGCCGCTGTCCAAGCGGATCCTGACCGGCGAGTGGGCGGCCGGGGAGTCCGCGTTGTGCACCCAGGCGGACCTGGACCGGCTCGGGATCCGGCTGCTGCGGGGTACGGCGGCGGCGGCCCTCGATCCCGCCGGGCGGGTGGTGACCACGGCGTCCGGCGATGACCTGCGCTACGGCACCCTCGTGGTGACCACCGGGGTGTCGGCGCGCCGCCCGGCGTACGGCGCGGGCCTCGGCGGGGTGCACCTGCTGCGTACGCGGGCCGACGCCATCGCCCTGCGGGCCGGCCTCGCCACGGCCCGGCGTGCCGTCGTGGCCGGGGCGGGCGTGCTGGGCTCGGAGATCGCCGCCGGGCTGCGCGAACGCGGCGTCGCGGTGACCCTCGCCGGACGGTCCCGGCACCTGCGCCTCGGTCTGGCGGGCGCGCTGCTGTCGCCGCTCATCGCGCGGCTGCACCGGGCGAACGGCGTCGAGCTGCGGCTCGGCGAGGAGGTCATCGGGCTGCGCGGCGATGACCGGGTGACGGCCGCGGTGCTGTCCGGCGGCGATGTCGTCGAGACGGACCTGGTGGTCGCGGCCATCGGCTGCGTCCCGAACACCGGGTGGCTCGCGTCGAGTGGGCTCGACGTGTCCGACGGGATCGTCTGCGACTTCGCGGGACGTGCCGCGCCGGGCGTCTTCGCCGCGGGCGATGTCGCGGCCTGGACCGATCCGCGCACGGGCGTCCCGGTCCGGGTCGAACACCAGCTCAACGCCGCCGAACAGGCGCGGCTCGTGGCCCGGACCATCGCGACGGGAGCCGTGCCCGCCGCGCCGCCGGTGCCGTTCTTCTGGTCGGACCTGTACGGGACCAAGATCCAGGTGTACGGGCACGGCGGCGGTACCTCGCTCGACACCATCGCGGGCGACCCGGAATCGGGGCGGTTCGTCGCCGCCGTCCAGCGGGACGGAATCGTCACCGCGGTCGTCGGCTGGAACATGCCGCGCGACTTTCGCACCGCCCGGGTCCATGTCGGGCGGCCGGCACAACTCGTTGACTTGAAGGGAAGGTGACGGCCGTGACGGACGGCGAGCGCTGGGACACCCTTCCGCCCGGGGTGCCGGGGAGCCTGGAATGGTCGCATTCCGGCATCGCGCTGGACTCGGAGGGGAACCTGTACTGGGCGCACCCCGGCGGCGGGGCGCTGCTGGTCCGGCGGGCGCCGGACGGCGACGTCGAGCGGATCGAGGTGCCGCTACTGGAAATCCACGGGATCACCTACGATCCGAGCGGCGGCGGTGCGCTGTGGCTGGCCGACCCCGGTTTCAAGGCGCGCCCGCCGGACTACGATTTCGAGGCCAGGCAGGGGTGTGCGGGCCGGTTCGACCTCGCGACGCGCGAGTTCACCGCGTTGCGCCCGCCGTCGCATCCGGCGTACGCGGGCGATTCCTGGCGGCCCACGTCGATCGCGATCAACGGCCCCGCCGTTTACGTCGCGGACGGCTATGGCGCGAGCCTCGTCCACATCTACGGCGAGCGCGGCCATGAGAAGACCATCGACGGCACCGAGTCGGGAAAGGCGTTCGCGTGCCCGCACGGCGTGGCGATCGCCGAATCGGAGCGCGGCCCGGAACTGGTCGTGGCCGACCGGGTCAACCGGCGGCTGATGACCTTCGGCCCGGACGGCGACCATCGCGGGAGTTTCACCGACGCCCGGTTGCGGGCCCCGAGCTGCCTCGCCGTACGCGGGGGCGAACTCATCGTCACCGACCTCGACGGGGCGCTGACCGCGGTGGATCTGGAGAGGGGCGCGCTGCGGCACATCATCCCGTTCCCCGCCGCCGGGAAACGCGAGGGCTGGCCGAACGATCGGCGCGGTGACACACTGAAGCGCCCCGAGCTGGTGGCGGGAACGCTGAACAGCCCGCACGGGGTGACGGTCGGGCCGGACGGCTCGATCTATCTCACCGAGTACGTCATCGGCGGCCGGGAGGTACGCCTGACGCCACGACAAGCGGAAACGCCTCCGCGGCTACGCTGAGTGGTGAACACGGGGCCCGGCTGCGCGAGAGAGAGAACACCGCCGATGCGCATCCTCTACGAACACCTCGAACCGGAGTTCCCGGTGAACTGGCGCTACACGCGGTTCCGGGAGCACCGGCTGGAGGCGTACTGGCATTTCCATCCCGAATACGAGCTGACGTACATCATGCACGGGACCGGCACCCGGCTCGCCGGTAATTCCGTGGAGGAGTACCGGCCGGGAGACCTCGCGCTGTTCGGCCCTGATCTGCCGCACACGTATGTGACGACGCCGGAGAGCGAGCCGATCGAGGCGATCGTCGTCCACTTCGCCCGGGATTTCCTCGGGCCGGAGTTCTTCGGCTCGCCGGTGTTCGGGAACGTGCGGCGGATGCTCGACGACGCCCTGCGCGGCATCCGCTTTCCCGGCGCGCTGCCGCCGCTCGAAGACCTGAGCAGGCTCGCGCCCCCGGAGCGGACGGTCGAACTGCTGCGCATCCTCGTCACGCTGAGCCGGGAGCCCTACATCCTGCTGGCGACGGGCCGGAGCCCGTCGGTTCTCCATCAGGGCGCGGCGGTGCGGATCCAGGCCATGATGAAGGCGATCCATTCCGGTTACACGGCGCGGTTGACGCTGGAGGACATCGCGGCGGCGGCGCACATGCACGCCAGTGCCGCCAGCCGGTTGTTCGCCCGGAGTACCGGTTTCACCGTCTCGCACTATGTGAACCTCGTCCGCGTCAACCGGGCGTGCCAGTTGCTGCGGGACACGGATCGCTCGGTGTCCACGGTCGCCGCGGATTCCGGTTTCGCCAACCTCTCCAATTTCAACCGGCGTTTCCGCGAACTCAAGAGGATGTCGCCCCGCGAGTACCGGGCGAACTTCCGGGTCGAACTGGAGGCGGCGGACGTCACCGACCTCGGCGACGTCCGCCGCCACCGCGCCGGCGGCCGCCGGAACCGTGCCCTACGGCAGTCCGAGCAGGGCGGCCGTCCGGTCGTGGACGAGACGGGCGAGGTCGGCGTCCACGGCCGCCCGTGAGTGCGTCGCGGAGGCGCGGCCGGCGAAGAACCCCCCGCCCGGCCCAGGTCCGGGCCGCCACGCCGGCTCATCGTGAAAAGCGATGGTCTCCGATCAAGTAGATCGCGGTCTGCGATGGGCATCTGATTGTCGGTGGCCGCTGGCAGCATGACGACCATGACCATGCAGCCCCCCGACGTCTCCTGGCTCTGCGGCGAATACTCCGAGGACCACTACTCCTTCATCTACGTTCGTGCCACACCGGAAGAGGTGGTCGCCCGCCTCGGCGGTCACTGGGCGGGCTTCCAGCCGGGCCCCTTCCCCGACGACCCGGACGACGACTACCCGGACCGTGACGGGCCACTGGGCGTCACCGCGATCGGCGACTGGACGTTCGTCTTCGACACCGACTGGCTCGGCACCGACCCCAACGTGATCAGGAAACTCTCCAAGGGCACCCGCCTGGTCTCCCAGGCCGCCCTCGGCGTCAAGTGCATCGACTACTTCTACTGGTGCGAGGACGGCGAGATCAGGTTCTGCTTCGAGCACGACGAGGGATACCCGATGGACCCTCCGGCCGAACTCGCGCCCACGATGGCCGAGATCGACCGGCTCTACCCACCGCTCGTCCGCCCCCATGACGGCCCCGCCTTCCTGCTCGTCGAGCACCTGACCGGGATCAGGCCGACAGAACGGCTGTTGAAGGGCTCCACATTGATGTGGGGGGTCGTCCCAGAGCCGGCCAGGCCCTAGTGGATTCCTTGGTCGCCCGCAGTGGTCGGATCGCAGAGGCAGCAGCGGGCGAAGGAGAACGGCCGCGCGCCGGCCTCCTGCCAGATGTTCGTCCTGTTCGCATGCCAGGGCGCCGGGACGATCAGCCTGAGGATGACGAGGGCGACCACCTCCTCGGCTCCGGCTTCGAGGAGTGCCGACGCGGCGCTCTGCACATGGGCGCCCGACACGAACAGGTCGTCCACCAGGAGCACCCGTTCGCCGCTGAGGGCTTGGCCGCCCTCCGGCACGCCCATGGTCCGGAAGGCGTTCGGGTGTGATCGGCGCCTGGTGAGCACCCTGGCGTGCGTCTCATCGGCCAGCAGCAGCGGCTTGTACAGGTGCTTCAGCGCGTCGACCATGCCGACGACCCGCGGCATGATGTGGAACGCCTGGGCCGGGCGGTCAAGCCGGGTGCTCGGGATCGTGGTGACCATGGTGAACGGGCCTCCGGCCAGCCCGGTGAGGCATGCCTTGTGAGCCTCGTAAAAGCGGGACAGGGTGGCCGCCATCAAGTTGTCCGGCCTCATTGGTCGTCCGCCGCGGGGGATGGCCTCCTTGCGAGCCACCATTCTGAAGAGCTGATTGTCGTCGCCCTTCTCGACGGCCAGCGAGATCGACACCACGGGCTCCACATGCCGGCGAACGTGCTTCGTGGTGCGATCACAGCTTGAGCAGACCTCGTAGGGCTCGCCGTTGGGCCTGTCGTTGGGCCCGGCGAAGCAGATCCGGCAGACGCCGGGGCGTACCGCCGGAACGTTCCTGAAAAGTGAAATGACCGAGTCGGTGAGCGCCTTGGCGTCACCCATGATCAGAACATGGTCGGTTGGGAGCTCATATCTACGAGATTGACCGCCGGCTTGCAGAAGTCGTCAATGTCCTGGACGACAGTGATGCCTCCCCGGAAACCGGCCTGGGCGACCCACGGTTGTTCCTGGTGAAGCCGCTGAGGTACGAATACGGGCTTGCCCGTCTTGAGGGAGTTCGTCACATGCGGCGAGCTGAAACCGCCGCTTCGGCCGTCGACCACATAGGTAATGGCGGCTAATCCGCAGGTCACAATGCAGGTGAGCGCTACCGTCCGCTCGGTGGAGACGGTATCGGGCCAGAATTGCGAGACCAGTGCGCCGTGCTCGACTACCCGCCGGGCCACACTCGCGTACCGGCCGCCTGTCGTACGCTCGCCCATTCCGCCGTCCAGCACTCCCACCGTGCGGCCACCGGCGGCGATGGCGCTCTCGTGGACGGCCGCATCGAGCCGGGTGCGCAGTGGCGCGACCACGGTCAATCCCGCCTCCGCGACGGCGCGGGCGACGGCGGCGGCGTGATCGCGATCGTCCTCGCCGACGATGGCGACGGACCGATCGTCCGTGAAGGCCGGGTGGCCGTGCGTCCACAGGAACGGCTGGTAGTCGTTCGTCCAGAACATGTTGCCGGGGTAGGCGTCGTCCAGCACGGTGATGAGCCGGTGGCCGTGCGACCGCATGGCGGCGATGAGGTCGCGCGCCCAGGCCACGTCGCCGTGCTGGAGCCTGCCCCGGATGGCCGCTACGTGAGCTTTGTCGTCGTCGTCCAGTGCGTCCAGTGCGTCCAGTTCGCTCGGTTCGCCATCGAGGAGTCTCAGGGCGCTGCCGGCCATGGCGATGGCTCGGGCGGTGTGGTGCCAGGGCCGGTCGCGGGTGGCCTTGGTGAGAGCGAGCACCGCCGCCCTTTCGTCACTTGTGCTCATGGTCATCACCGTCTCGACCCCGGGAGGCGCGTAGCATGAGCGCCCATAGTGCCGGTGTTCACGGGGCGGCACACCGCGATCGGCTCAGGACGGCCATGCCGATCCGGGCTTTGACAACTCGCCGGGGCAGTGCATACGAGGCGTGGGGGATGGATGTGGCGAGTTTAGGAATGGGACGTGAGGATGACAGGTCGCATATAGGCGACATGATCGGAGAACTCCTTACCTTTTGGACGTTCGGTCCTGACGCCTACGCGTCCGAGCACAATCGGCGCTATCACCCGCTCAAGCTCGTCATCTGGACGGTGGTGGCGGTCGGTGTGTCGGCTGTCGTGACGGCCGTGCGGCTCGCGTTGTCCGGGGAGCCGAGGGCGGGGTGGGCCGTGGCGTTGTTCCCGCTGGTGCTGCCGCTCACCGGGGCCGTGGCGCACAAGCCGCCCCGGTACGTCCCCGGCCTGGTCGCGGGGGTGTCGGCGGGGCTCGTCACGGCGTTGCTGCTCGGGATCGACCTCGGTACGTCGCTCAGCTCGTTCTGGTCCGGCTTCGCGGCGATGTGCGCCGGGTTCCTGGCCTGCTCGGTGGTGTTCTCCGCCGTCACCTGGCCACGGCCCACGCCACCGGAGGAGGGACCGTGATGTCGGCGCCGTCGCGGAACGCGGTTCCCGCGACGTGGGTGCTGATGGCCGTGGCCACGGCCGGGGGGCTGCTTCTCGGGCCCGTCGACCTGCTGGGCCAGGTGACGCTGCCTTACCCGTGGGCCAACCTCGCGAACTCCCCGGCCGTGTGGGCCGTCGCCGCGTTCGCCGTGGGCGCGTGGGGCGTCGAGGGCCTGGTGCGGGTGTCCGTGGCCGGGGCGCTTCTGCTCGTACTCGCCGTGGAGGGCTACTACGCCTCGGCCGTCGTCTTTCTCGGCGATGACAGCGCCACGTTCTACAGCCCGGTGGCCTTCATCTGGATGGGCTTCGGCGTCGTGGCGGGCGTCGTCTTCGGCATCGCCGGGGCCTGGTACCGCAGCAGCCGCAGGTGGCAGGCGAACATCGGGCTCGCCGCGCTGGGCGGGGTGTTCATCGCCGAGGCGCTGAAGAACGTACTGTCGGGGACGTTCGGGTGGTCCACGGCGCTGATCCTCACGGCGGTCGCGTTGCTGGTGCCCCTCGCGCTGGGGCGTACGCACCGCCATCGGCTGGAAAGCCTCGCGCTGGTCGTACCGCTCGCCCTGGTCGGAGTCGTCGGCTACCTCATCGCGATGTGACCCGTTCATCCGCACTGGTGGAGTTCCAGCACCTCATAGCCGTCGGGTGACTCCTGGACTCTGCCGAGCCCCCGGCGGATCCGCATCGGGATCGTCCTCCGGGGCCTCGGCCCACATTCCGCGTACCCAGGAAAGGACGGTCGGCTGAGGTAAATGCCGTACCACCTTGCCCAGCGGGCTTTCTTCCCACGACCGATAAACCAAATACATCAGCACCCCCTCATCCGGTCATTATCGCGCCGATCGAGGCAGGAATCGCTCGAAACGGAAAGCGGCCAGGGCCGTGTCCTGGTGAATGCCGAGGGCTTCTGCCGCGACGAGGTCGCCCGCGTGGACGCTCAAAGTCGCGCCGCTGTGGGAGACGGCGAAGTGGAAGTTGGGCAGCGTGCGTGCCCGGCCCAGAACGGGGAGGCCGTCGGCGGGGATGGGGCGTTCGCCTGCCCGGACGCTTTCCACGGTGGCGCCGGTCAGGGCCGGGTAGAGCGCGGACGCGGCGGCGAGTACGGCGTCGGCCGGGCCGTCGATGCGGGGGGCGTGCAGCAGCAGGCGGCCGCCGCCGTCCGGGCGCAGGTGGACGTCCGGGGCGTGGACGACGTGCGATATCCACACCGCCACCGGCGAGGTGCAGATCACGACGCCGTGGGTGTTGCGCATGGGCAGGGCCAGGCCCGCGAGTTCGGCGATTCGGGCCGCCTGCGGGCCCGCGCAGTTCACCACGGCGTCCGCCGGTAACCGCCGTCCGCAGGCGAGGCGGACCGCGCGTACCAGGTCACCGGCCACCTCAAGGCCGGTGACGGGGTCGTCGCGGACCAGCTCGCCGCCCCGGGTGAGCGCGTACGCCAGCAGGTGGCCGATCAACCGGGCCGGCTCGATCCAGCCCTCGCGGGGGAAGTACGCGATCTCTTCTGCGGGCAGCCGGTCCGGGTCCAGGCCGGGCTCCAGGCGCAGGGCCTCGGCCCGGCTGAGCCACCGCACCTCCTCGCCCTGCGCCAGGCCGTCGGCGACCTTCCGCCGCAGCTTCTCGCGTTGGGCCGGGTCCGTCGCCCACGCCAGATCGCCCGTTTCGTGGTACCAGTCGCCGTGCCGCGCCGAGGCCGCCAGCCTGCGGTGGGCCCGTACGCCCGCCACCGCGAACCGGTGGTAGACCTCCGGCTTCCGGCCGCAGGAGTTGATCCACGAGAACGTCGCCCCGGACGTACCCTGCCCCGGAGCGCCGCCGTCCACGACCGTGACCCGCGCGCCCCGCCTGGCCAGCCCCGCGGCGACCGCCGCGCCGTAGAGACCGGCACCGATGACGACCACATGTGTCATGACGAACCCTTCCTCGTTGCGGGTGATCCCTCCCAGTGGCTCAGTCCGGCGATCTGTCCGGCAATCCCCGTTCGTCCGGTGTCCCGCCCGGACGGCCGCACCCGGCGCGGACGGTTAGCGTGGAAAAGGTGCGCGGCGATGAGCTTCTGGCCCGGGTGGCGGCCGTCCGGACGGCCGGAGAACTCGCGGAGTGCCTGGCGGAGCTGCGGCGTTCCCAGTACCCGCCGTTGTCGCTGCGCGAGCTGGAGCAGTGGGGCATGGGTCATCGGCGGCCACTGCCGACCTCGACCGTGCACGACGTGCTGAAGGGGGTCCGGCCGCCGCGGCCGTCCCTGCTCAGGGACCTGCTCGCGGCCTTCCAGGTCCATGACGAGCGGCAGGTACGGGTGTGGCTCGAAGCGCTGGAGCGGGTGGCGGGCGACCGGGGGCGTGGCAGGGACGAGTCCGCCGCGCGGTTCTTCGCGGAACGCCAGGACGTGAACGACGTCGCCGCCCGGATCGGGCAGGCGCGGGAGGAGGTGTGGCTGTGGGGGGCGGTCCTGCCGATGTACCTGCCCTTCCTGCGGCCCTTCGTCCACAAGGCGCTCACCCGGGGAGTCCGGGTCAGGGTGCTGCTGATCACCCGGGCGGGGGCGGCGATGACCATGGCCGCGTTCCGTTCGGCCGATTCCGACATCGGGCGGCTGCGCGAGGCCCTGGACAACAACCTGGACATCCTGCACGGGCTCGAAGCCGAATTCCCCGGGCTATGCCTGCGCCAGATCGACTATCTGCCGCCCTACACCCTTTACGCCTACGACCCCGGGCTCCCGGACGGCCGTATGGACCTGCGTTTGATGTCCTTTCACGGCGACTACGACCTACGGCCCTCGTTCAGCGTCCAGCGGGCCCGGGACGGTGAGTGGTTCGGCCATTTCCACGAGCAGTTCACGCTCGTCTGGCAGAACGCGGAATCCGGTTGAATTGCACGACGAATTCCAAGCCGCCGCCCGGATTGGGGCTCGCCCGTACGTCGGCCCCGTGCGCCTTCGCGATCGAGGCGACGATCGACAGCCCGAGTCCGGCGCCCTGGGTGCGGGTGGTCTCAAGCCGCCGGAAGGGCTCGAAGAGATCGCCGAAACGTTCCGGAGGGACGTGCGGGCCGGTGTTGCGTACCGTCAGGACGCCACGGGAGAGCGTCACCTCGACGGTTCCGCCGGGGTGGTTGTAGCGGATCGCGTTGTCCACGAGGTTGGTGACGAGCCGGTTGAGCAGTACCGGATCCCCATCGACGACGAACGGCTCCACCCTGCCCGTCACGGTGATGCCGTCGGAGACCTTCTCCGCCAGGACGAGCCGTACCACCTCGTCCAGGGCCACCGGGGTGCGCTTGTCCAGGCCGTGTTCCGCCTGGGCCAGGACGAGCAGGGCGTCGATGAGGTGCTCCGCGCGGCGGTTGTTGAGCAGGAGCGTGCGGCGGATCTCGCCGACGTCCTCCGGCAGCCCGATCTCGATCGCCGCCCGCTGG
This sequence comes from Spongiactinospora rosea, assembly GCF_003315795.1. Classification (GTDB taxonomy): domain Bacteria; phylum Actinomycetota; class Actinomycetes; order Streptosporangiales; family Streptosporangiaceae; genus Spongiactinospora; species Spongiactinospora rosea. The sequence goes on along the minus strand of NZ_QMEY01000027.1, from coordinate 43,770 downwards.
ACGGCCAGCGGGGTGCGCAGTTCGTGGGAGGCGTTCGCGATGAACCGCCGCTGCCCCGCGACGGAGCGTTCCAGCCGGTCGAGCATCGCGTCGAAGGTGTCGGCGAGTTCCTTCAGCTCGTCCTGCGGCCCGGACAGCGCGATCCGTTCGTGCAGGGTGGACAGGGACAGCCGTTGCGCGGTGGCGGTGATCCGGTGGACGGGCCGCAGCATGCGCCCGGCGACCAACCGGCCGACGATCAGCGACACCAGCGTGAGGGCCCCGACCGTGAACCACGTGACCTCCCAGTGGTAGCCGATCACGTCGTTCACCAGCTCGGGCAGCGGCGGGCGCAGCGGGCGGTCGGGCCGCGGCCCGACCTCGGACGGGGCCACCGCCTCCTCGGGCAGCCGCGCGATCCGCGCGTCCAGCGCCTGGCGCAGCAGCAGGTTGACGGTGATCAGCAGCACGACCGAGGTCAGCAGGAACAGCCCGGAGTAGATCAGGGTGAGCCGTACCCGGATCGTCGTCACAGCAGGTATCCCGCGCCGGGAATGGTGTGGATGCACGGCGGGTCGCCCAGTTTGCCGCGCAACCGGCTGACCACGACCCGCACCACCGTGGTGAACGGGTCGGTGTGCTCGTCCCACGCCTCCTCAAGCAGCCGTTCGGCGCTCACCACCGCGCCGTCGGCCCGCATCAGCACTTCCAGCACGGCGAACTCCTTGAGCGACAGGTGCAGGTGCCGCCCGTCCCGCGACGCCTGCATCCGGTGGGTGTCCAGCACGATCCCCTGACGGGTCAGCACCGGCGGTACGTGCGGCCGGCTGCGCCGCCCCAGAGCCCGTACGCGGGCCACCAGCTCGGCGTAGTCGAACGGCTTGGGCAGGTAGTCGTCCGCGCCCATCCCCAGGCCCGCCACCCGCTCGGGAACGGACGCCGCCGCCGTCATCATCAGGATCCGGGTACGGCTCCCGCGCGCGACCAGCTCGCGGCAGACGAGGTCACCGTGCATCTCGGGCAGGTCCCGGTCCAGTACGAGGACGTCGTAGTCGTGCACCGCCAGCCGTTCCACCGCGGCGAGCCCGTCGTACACCACGTCAACGGCCATGGCGTGGCGGCGCAGCCCCACCGCCACGAGATCGGCGAGGTCACGTTCGTCTTCGGCCACCAGAACCCGCATGCCGACGTGCATACACCAATCGCGGTTACAGCCGCGTTAACCATCGCGTTCACAGCCGGGAAACGCGCCCCCCGCCATGCTGGCGGCCATGATCAAAGCCATCTGCGCCGCCGTCCTGGTGACGGCCTGCGCCATGACCGCCCCCGCGGCGGCGGCCCCCGCCCCGAACGCCGACTGCGTACCGGCCACGGCTCCGCCACCGGATTCGGCGCCGCCGACCTCGGTGGACACGCTGCGCCAGGCGTACTCCTGCATCTTGGACAACTACTACAGCGGCCCGGTCATGGACTCCACCGGGTTACTGAAGAGCGCACTCTCCGCCTACACCCGGCACCTGCTGCGGTACGGCACCGACCGGGCCGACCTGCGGCTGCCCGCGCTGACCGGGAACCGCGACACCGACTGGACCGCCTTCGCCAAGGCCCTCGGCACCGGCGACCCGGGCGCGCTGCGCGCCGCGATCACCGGCATGGTCGCCGGGCTCCAGGACAACCACGCCCGCTGGATCGCACCGCCCCCGCCGCCTGCGGGCGGGCCGACCGGGACGGGCATCGTGGGCGCGTCGGCGCAGCAGGGCGACGGGCTGGACCCGGCGGCCCGGCCGCCGCTGTACATCACCCGGGTGCTGCCCGGCAGCCCCGCCGCCAAGGCGGACGTACGTCCCGGCGACATCCTGGTCAAGGTCAACGGCGTGCCGACGTTCATCGGGGACACCATCAACCAGGGCGTTCCGGGCCTGCTCGCCGCCGAAACGGTACGGCTCACCCTCAAGCGCCCCACGACCGGGCGGACCCGGACCGTCAGCATCAAGCAGGGCCCGCTCACCCGGCAGCCCTCGGAGGTGACGACGAAGCCGCTGCCCGGCGACGCCACCTACGTCCGGTTGCCCGGCTTCTTCAAGGGCGCCGCCGACAAGGTCATCGCCGCCTTGCGGGACAAGCCGAAGGCCGTGGTCCTGGACCTGCGCGGCAACGGCGGCGGGTCGCCCCACGAGGTGACCCGGCTGCTCGGCGCGTTCGCGCACGGCAAGATCACCAGCTACTTCTGTCCCCTGAAGGGGGACTGCGTGCCCAACCGGACGGACGACAGCGTGCCGCTGCTCGGTTCGCGGCTGATCGTCCTCACCGACCGCGCGTGCGCCTCGGCCTGCGAGGACTTCAGCGCGGCGGTCAAGGACAACGGCCTGGGCACCCTCATCGGGACCCGCACCGCCGGGGCCGTCTCCGGCCCGGGCAAGGCGTACCTGCTCGACGACGGCAGCGTCCTGCTGCTCCCCCAGGTCCGGCACCTCGGGCCCGCCCGCGAGATCATCGACACGGTCGGCGTACCGGTCGACCACCACGCCCCGATGACGGCCCTCGACCTGGCCACCGGACGCGACCCGGGGGTGGCCAAAGCGCTCTCGCTGCTCTGACGCCTTTCGCGTCTCGTACGGGGCGAGCCGCCCGCCCCGTACGACCTCCGGGGGATCGAGAGTGCCGGAATCGGGACCGGAGAACCCCCGTGATTGAGTGGTCTCCGGCACATGTGACGATCTTGAGGGGGCCGGGATGAGCTTGACCGTGGAGGAGGCGGGCCGCGCGCTCGCCGATCCGCAGGCGTACGCCGACGACGACCGGCTGCACGAGGCGCTCGCGCTGCTGCGCCGCGAGGCCCCGGTGCACTGGGTCGAACCCGAGGACTACCGTCCGTTCTGGGCGATCACCCGGCACGCCGACATCATGGAGATCGAGCGCAACCACCAGATCTTCCTGAACGCGCCCCGCCCGCAGTTGCTGCCCGCGGCCCTCGACGCCGAGGTCAGGCGGAAGGTCGAGCAGGGCGCCCCCGCGCTGCGCACGCTGGTCCACATGGACGACCCGGATCACCGGGTGACCCGGGCCATCGGGGCGGACTGGTTCCGGCCGAAGGCGATGCGCGCCCTGGAACCGCGCATTCGGGAGCTGGCCCGCAGGCACGTCGATCGGCTGGCCGCGCTCGGCGGGACCTGCGACTTCGTCCAGCAGGTGGCGGCGCATTACCCGCTGTACGTGATCCTGTCGCTGCTCGGGCTGCCCGAGTCGGACTTCGGGCGGATGCTCAAGCTCACCCAGGAGATGTTCGGCGGGGACGACGGCGACATGCGCCGCGGGGAGACCCCCGAGGAGAAGATGGCGGTCCTGCTGGACTTCTTCGGCTACTTCCAGGAGCTCACCGCCGCCCGCCGCCGCCACCCGACCGACGACCTGGCCTCGGCGATCGCCAACGCCACGGTGGACGGCGAGCCGCTGAACGACCTCGACACCACCTCCTACTACGTGATCATCGCGACCGCCGGGCACGACACCACCAGTTCGACGATCTCCGGCGGGCTGCACGCGCTGATCGAGAACCCCGGCCAGCTCGACCGGCTGCGCGCCGATCCCACGCTGCTGCCGCTGGCGGTCGAGGAGATGATCCGCTGGGTGACGCCGGTCAAGGAGTTCATGCGGACCGCGAACCGCGACTACCGCCTGGGCGACGTGACGATCCGCGAGGGCGAGTCGGTACTGCTGTCCTACCCGTCGGGGAACCGGGACGAGGCGGTCTTCGACGAACCGTTCCGCTTCGACGTGGGCCGTGACCCCAACAAGCACCTGGCGTTCGGGTTCGGGGTGCACTTCTGCCTGGGTGCCGCGCTGGCCCGGATCGAGGTGCGGGCCTTCTTCGAGGAGCTGCTGTCCCGGCTGGAGACGATCGAACTCGCCGGCCGGCCGGAGCACGTCGCGACCACGTTCGTCGGCGGCCTCAAGCGGTTGCCGATCCGGTACCGGCTGCGGGGCTGACGAGGCGGCGGAGCGCGGCGCGGGCGGGCGGGCCCCAGGTGGCCTTGCCGCCGGGGCGGCCGTGGACGCCCGCGTCGCCGACCTGGAGGCCGACCAGCGCGACCAGTACCGCCCAGCCGCGGGCGCGGCGCAGGGTCGCGGCGTCCGGGGCCGGGCGGTAGGCGGCGTGGAAGCGGTCGATGGCGCCGTCCGGCAGCAGGGTCCAGGCGGCGGCGAGGTCGCAGGCCGGGTCGCCCGAGCAGAGGTCGCCGAAGTCGATCACGCCGCAGAAGGCGCCGTCCGCGGTGAGGACGTTGGCCGAGTGCAGGTCGCCGTGCAGCCACACCGCCGGGCCCGTCCAGGCGGGGGCGGCGACGGCGTCGTCCCAGACGGCGCGTACGGCGTCCGGGTCGGGGACGAGCCCCAGTCCGGTGGCCGCGGCGAGCTGCCCGGCGAAACCCTCGGAGAGCCCGGCCAGCGGGCCGCCGCGGCCGAAGCGGCCGGGGGGCGCGTCCTCGGGGGCGGGCCGGTGCAGCGCCGTCAGGAAGGCGGCCAGGACGCCGGCCGCCTCCGCGGCGCGCGTGACGGGGGCGCGGTCGGCGGGCTCGCCCGGCACCCAGGTGGTGACGATCCACGGCCGCGGGAACCGCGCGGAAGGCTCACCGAGCCGCTGCGGCACGGGGACCGGCAGCGGCAGCCGCGGCGCGAGACCGGGCACCCAGGCGTGCTCCTCGCGCAGCCGCGTGTCCTCGGCATCCGTCACCCAGGGCAGCCGGACGGCGAGGTCGTCACCGAGCCGCCACAACTGGTTGTCCCAGCCCTGCGCGCCGAGCCGCACGGGGTGATCGGCCAGGTCGGGGTGCTGGTCGCGGAGCAGGTCCCGGATCAGCTCGGCGTCGATCTCGGTCTCGGTGTGGGTCATGTCCAACGACCCTATTGGCCGAAGGAGGCGATGACCTTCGCGAACGTACGGGCGGCGGCCGTGAGGTCCGTCACGGACACCCATTCGTCGACGGCGTGGGCCTGCCGCATCGAACCGGGGCCGTAGACCACGGTGGGGATGCCGAGCCGGTTGCGCAGGAAGCGGGCGTCGGTGCCCAGCGAGAGGCCCACCGGGGTGGAACCGGCACCGGCCGCGTCGAGCAGGAGGTCGGCGAAGGGGTGCGGCAGCGGGAGTTCCGACGCCTCGCAGAAGAACGCCGGGTGGACGGTGAAGTCCACGTCGGGGCAGGTCTCCCGGGCCTTGCGGACCACCGATCCGAGTACGTCGCCGGCCGTCTCGCCGGGCAGGGTGCGGCGGTCGATGACGAACTCGCAGTGCGGCGCGACGACGTTCGTCGCCAGGCCGCCCTGGATCATCGACACGTTGCAGCTGGGCCGTCCCAGCAGCGGATGGGCCTCGTCGTGGAAGGTGGCCAGGTGCAGCGCGCCGACCAGCCGGGCGGCGTCGGCGATGGCCGAACGGGAGCGGCCGGGTTCGCCGCCGTGCCCGGACTCGCCGGTGACCTCGATCCTGGCCTGGTACGAGCCGCGTTCGGCGACGGCGACGCGGAGTTCGGTGGGCTCGGGGACGATGCAGGCGTCGGCGTGGATCAGCCCGGCGTCCAGCAGCGCCTCGGTGCCGTGCGCGCCGCCGGTCTCCTCGTCGGCGACCAGGTGGAACTCCACGTCGGCGGCGAGCGGCAGCCCGGCGTCCTGGCAGGCCCGCAGGCCCTCGATGGCGGCGGCGATGCCGCCCTTCATGTCGGCCGCGCCGCGCCCGATGACCCTGCCGTCCCGCACGATCCCGCCGAAGGGCGGCACCGACCAGTCGGCCGCCGCCACCGGCACGACGTCGAGGTGGCCGTTGAACAGCAGCGTCGGCGCGCCCGGTCTTCCGCAGGAGTACCGGGCCAGCACCGACGGGCGTCCGGACGGGGACTCGAAGATCCTGGTCTCGCAGCCGGACGACTCCAGTACCGCCGCCACCGACGACACGATGGCGGCCTCCCTGCCGGGCGGGTTCTGGGTGTCCACGCGGACAAGTTCGGCGGTCAGCGCCGTCACGCGTCCGGCCGAGACGTGCCCGGTCATCCGGGACCGTCCTGGACGTCGGCGGCGGCCAGGATGCCGACCTCGGCCAGCGCCCGGACGAAGGGACCGAGCGAGGGCCGGTCGGCGAGCAGCGCGGCCAGTTCCCGTCCGCCGCGTTCGGGCTCATTGAAGCGGAGCAGGACGACCGCGCGCCACAGGGCCGCCTCCCGGTTGTCGCCGAGGTCCGGTACGGCTTCGGTCAGCAGGTCCACGAAGCCGGCCGGGTCGGTGGCGGGGTCCAGTTCGCCGGGCGTGCCGATGACGACGCCCGGGGTGAACAGTGTCGCGCCGACGGCGCGGAAGCCGTGCTGGATGGGCAGCAGCCGGGCCAGCTCGCCGATCGGGTCGGGGGCGTCGTCCACCCGGATGTCGGCGCGGACCTCGCGCCACGGCCGGTCGGTACGCGCGCCGCCGACCACCCGCAGGTACGCCGACTGGGACCCGCGGGCGTCGCCACCGGCCCGTTCACCGGCCGCGAGCGCGGCGACCAGCCGCCGTTCGGCGGGGCCCGGCGACGCGTCGTGCGCGGCGACCATGGCGGCGCACACCCCGGGGTCGGCCAGCATGTTCCCGACCGCGACGACGCCCGGCCCGGTGGCCGTACCGGTCTGCGGTACGCACCGGCCGCCGGTGAACGTGGCGTGCCGCCCGGTGGCGTCCATGACGGCGACCTGCCGGTACGCCGCCCACGGGTCGCCCTGGACCAGTTCGTCCACGATGTCCTGCGGGGTCCGGCCCGCGCGCAGCGCGGCCAACGCCGCGGGCGGCCAGTCGGTGTTCGCGAACGCCTGGCTCACCACGGCCCCCACGCCCGGCTCGGCGGTCCCGACGACGCTGCCGACGCCGAAGAAGTGCGACTGGGAGGCCAGCCCGATGGAGCCGTCGCGCGGGTCGTGGCTCAGGATGGAGAAGGTCATCTCGTCGTGCCTTCGGGCAGGAGCGGGAGCAGGTCCGTGGCCATGGCCCGGAGCTGGGACAGGCCGCCGTCGTCGTCCGGTACCAGGCACAACGCGACCGAGTCGGCCCCGGCGGCGGCCAGGCCGGTCAACCGGCGGGCGCAGTCGGCGGGGGTGCCGACGATGGCGAGTTCGTCCAGCCAGGCGTCGGGGATCTTGGCCACCGCGTCGGCGAAGTCCAGTTCGGCCAGGGCGGCGGCCTCGTCGGCGATGCCGTGCGCCTCGGTCATCGGGTTGCGCGGGCCGGTCAGCAGGTACAGGCCGAACAGTTCGCGCAGCCGGTCGCGGGCGGTGGCGGCGTCCGGGCCGACCGAGCACAGCGCGTAGGCGACGACCTGGTGGTCCGGCCCGGCGCCGCCCGCCTGGAGCTGGGCGACCGCCCACCGGATGTACTCGGTACCGGCCAGCACCGACAGCACCGTGCCGTCGGCCGTGCCCCCGGCCATCCGCAGCGCCTTGGGGCCGCCGACCCCGGCGTACAGCGGCGGGACCGGGGTCGGCGGGTGCTCCAGCCGGATGCCGTCGGCCGCGTAACTCCTGCCCTCAGTGGTCAGCGACTCGCCCTGGAGCAGGGCGCGCAGGCCGGTGAGGGTTTCACGTACGGCGGTGAGCGGTGCCGTGGGCCTGATCCGCATCGCGTCCAGCCAGTCCGGTACCCCGACCCCGACCCCGGCGGTCAGGCGGCCCGGGTAGATCCCGGCCAGGGTGGCGATCTCCATGGCCAGCAGCGCCGGGTGCCGGGAGGCGGTCGGTACGATGCCGATGCCGACCGGCAGTTCGGTGGCGGCGAGCAGGGCTCCGGCGGTCGCGATGGCACCGGTGAAGAAGTAGTCCTCGCCGACCCAGAGTTCGTCGAACCCCGCCGACTCGGCCGCCTGGGCGGCGGCCACGACCTGCGCGGGCGACTGCGAGCTGCCGAGTACGACGCCGAGCCGGGGGCGGGCGGTCATGCCGTGCCCTCCACTGCGGCGGGAAGGGCCTCCCAGGGCACCCAGCCGAGGCCGCGGCTCGCCGTGGAGTCGTCGAAGCCGGGCCGCGCCTCGGTGAGGTCGGGCAGGGCGGTGATCTGGGTGTGCCACATCCGCCATTCCGGGCGGCCCTGGCCGTCGTCGCGGTGGTAGATCTCGGTGGCCCGGCCGTGGGCGGCGTCCACGGAGTCGACGGTCCACTCGCCGCCGTCCAGTTGCTCGGCCTCGATGCTGAACTCACAGGCCAGCCAGGCGGTGTCGCCGCGCACCTCCAGCCGCATGATGCGGGTGACCAGGCCGCCGGTCTGCGCGATCCGCTCCTTGTACCAGCGCCAGAGCGCCACCTTCTCCTTCATGCCGAAGTAGGGGTGGCCGTTGAAGTTGAACATCAGGTACTCGTCGCCCGGCTCAGGGAAGACCTTCACCATGCGGTCGATGTCGAAGCCGACGTTGGCCTCCCACCACTCGCGGTGCAGCCGGGTGATCTCGGCGATGTCGGCGGCGGGGGCCGTCCGGGGGTCCTGGGTGGACATCTACTTCCCTTCTGAAAGGTGCTCTCGTATCAGGTGGGCGAGTTCGGCCGGGGCGGAGTACATCGGCAGGTGGCCGTGGCCGGGCAGGACCGCGAGCCGGCCGCCGGTGGCGTTGGCGAAGGCGGCCGAACCGGCGGGCGGGCATCCGGCGTCGAGTTCGCCGACGACGGCCAGCGTGCGGCAGGACAGGCGATGGGCTTTGGACAGCCCCTCGGCGGGCCCGGCCGTGCGCCAGATGGCGATGGTCTCGGCGGCGTCGTTGACGCTGACGTCGGCCATCACCCGCCGCCGGGCCGCCTCGTCCAGGCCGGGCTCGGCGGCGATCACCGCGGCCAGCGCCGAACTGCCGCCACCGGCCAGGATCAGCTCGGCCAGCTCACCGATCTCCGCCTCGCCCAGCGCCTCGAAGGCCCCTCCGACGGTGGTCAGGGTGGCCACGAGGCCGGGGTGGGCGAGTGCCAGCTCCACGGCCACGGGGGCGCCGGCCGACGCGCCGACGACGTGTACCGGGCGTAGGCCGAGCGTGGGGATGAGTTCGGCGCATTCGGCCGCCCAGCCGGGCACGCTGTACGCCGTGGTACGCGCCGATCCGCCATGCCCGGACAGGTCGATGGCGACGCAGTTCCAGTCGTCGGGCAGATGCTCGATCACCGCCGTCCAGCAGGCGGCCCGCAGGTTGGCCGGGTGGATGAAGAGCACCGCCGGAGCCTCCGGCGCCCCCCGGCGGACCAGTCCGGCACCTGTCATGCCGGGTCGCCGTCGAGGAGGGTGCGGCTGGCGGTGATGGCGGGGAGTTCGGTGGCGGGGTCGAAGCCGCGGGTGAGGGCCGCGTACACGAGGGCCGGGACGGCGAGGCCGACCAGGAAGGCGATGTCCGCGCCGCCGAGCACGGCGACCATCGGCCCGGTGTAGAAGTTGGTGGTGACGAACGGCAGCAGCGCGACCACCCCGGCCGCGTAGGACACTAGTCCGCGCGTGCCCCAGCGTCCGTAGAGGCCGTTCGCGTTGAACAGCTCGGCGATGGCGTACCGGCCGCGCCGGACGAAGTAGTAGTCGACCAGGTTGACCGCCGTCCACGGGGCCAGGACCAGCAGCATCAGGGTGATGAAGTCGTTGTAGCTGCCCAGGTACTCGACCGGGAGGCCCTGGGAGACGACGTAGATGAGGACCGCCGTGATGAGGATTCCGGCCGCGCGGGCCGTCCGGTTGAGCGGGATCGGGCGGAACGAGTGGACGATGCTGATGCCGGACAGCATCGAGCCGTACAGGCTGACGCTCATCAGCGCGATGGCCGTGGGCGCCAGCAGGATCAGTACGGCGGCGGCGCCGAAGCCGGGGAACAGCCCGTCGCCGATGTCGCGGAGGTTGCTCATCGCGTCCGCCGCGGGGACCGACCCGGCGATGAACGTGCCGAGCGGCATCAGCCAGAGCGCGGACAGCGCCGCCCCCGCGTACGTGTAGCCGATGACCTTGCGGGCCGGGGTCGTCCGGGGCAGGTAGCGGGAGTAGTCGGAGACGTAGACGGCGTAGCTGAGCTGGTAGCCGATCGCGGCGGTGAACTGCGCGAGGAACGCCGCGCCGGTGAACCCGGCCGGGGCCGCCGCGGCGGCGGGCTCCAGGTCGGCCAGCGCGAGCACCGTCAGTACCGCGAAGATCGGCACCACCACGTAGGGCAGCCAGCGCAGCACCAGGTGGACCAGGTCGTAGCCGACGGTGGCCAGTACGGTGGCCAGCCCGACGATCACCAGCCCCCACAGCCAGCCGGGCCCGGGGAGCACGGTCTGGATGGCCTGGGTGCCGAGCAGTACGCCGAACGTGCTGAAGCCGACGTAGACGAAGACCACCGCGAGCATCGGGACGATCGCCCCGCGGACCCCGAACTGCGCCCGGGACTGGATCATCTGCGGCAGCCCCATGGCCGGGCCCTGGTTGGCGTGGAAGGCCATGAAACAGGTGCCGATCAGTACGCCGAGCACGCTCGCGAGCACCGACCAGCCGATGGACAGCCCCATCGCGGGGCCGATGAAACCGACCACCATCGTGGTCGGCACGAACTGGCCGGTGAACCAGAACAGCCCCTGATGCCAGACCTTGCCGTGGCGCTCGGTCAGGGGAACGTAGTCGATGGACCTGGCCTCGACCTGCAACGGCTGCCTGCCGGTGAGGCCGGGTTCGGTGTGGGTCTGCTGCGCGGACAGTTTCATCCGCCGGCTCCTTCCGCCGGTGTCGCTGTGTGCTGTCGCACACCGGCTCGCTGCGCAGAAAGCTACAACGCTCTTGTAGGTTTGTCGAGAGTGACATCGGCTTCCGTAGGATCGGCGGCATGACCGGGCGCAGCATCGGAGACGTGGCCGCTGAGGTGGGCGTCAGCCCCCAGACGCTGCGAGTGTGGGAGAAACAGCGGTTACTGGTGCCCGACCGCACCGCCGGAGGCCAGCGCCGCTACCGCCCCGAACACGTCGAACTGGCCCGCAGGATCGCCGACCTGCGGCAGAGCCATGGCTGGAACCCGGCGGCCATCCGCACCACCCTGGAGGCGGCCGCCGGCTCCGGCGACGGTCCGGCCGGCCCGCCGCCGAGCGGGCACCGGCTGCGCCGGGCCCGGCTCGCCCGTGGCCTGTCCCTGGACGAGCTGGCCGAGCGGACCAGCTTCTCGGCGTCCCACCTGTCGTCCATCGAGCGCGGCGTCGATCGGGCCTCCACCCGGCTGATCGCCGAGGTCGCCGACGCCCTCGGGATACCGATGAGCGGGCTGGCCGCGTTCCGGGCCGCCGACGCCACCGTGGTACGCGAGCACGAGCGGGCCACCATCGTGCTGGAGGGCAACGTCCAGTGGGAGGAGCTGGTCCTGCCCGGACGCGACCTCGAACCGGCGCTGCTTACCATCCCCCCGCACGCGACCAGCGGCGGGGCCTACGCCCGCCCCGGGGAGACCTTCGCGTACGTCATGTCGGGAAAAATCAGCTTCCGGATCGGCGGCAGCAAGAACGACCACGACACCGAGGGCAGGCTCGTCGAGGTCGAGGCGGGCGACGCCATCTCGCTGCCGTCCCGCACGCTCTACTCCTGGCACAACCCGGCCGCCGAGCCCGCCCGCGCGCTCTGGATCGAACTGCTCTCGCCGCGGTCCTGGGGCGACCCGATGACCAGGCGCATCGTCCAGGCCGCCTCCGGCCTGACCCCACCCGAAAACGACTGACCCGCAATCACCCGTTTCGGGCGATGCGCACATCCGCTCCGGCCGTGCAGGCTCCCGCCAGGGGTGTCCCTGCGACGGAGGAGACGCGGATGACCTGGATCGATGACATCACGCTGGACGAGCTGGAGGCGGACCCGTACCCGATCTGGGCCCGGCTGCGGCGGGAGGCGCCGGTGGCGTACGTCCCGGCCGTCGGCGGCTGGTTCGTCACCCGGCGCGACGACGTCCTCGCCACCCGCCGGATGCGGCAGATCGGGGTGGCGACCGCGCTGCCCCGCATGGAACGCACCCTGGGCATGCCGAACGTGCTGATGGTGGACGGCCCGGCGCACACCGACCTGCGCGCGGCCATCGATCCGCTGCTGCTGCCGAAGGCGGTGCCGGCGTACGCCGAGGACCTGATCCGGCCGATCGCCGCGTCCGCCGTCGGCGCCCTGCCGGACTCCGGCGAGGTCGAGCTGATGGAGACGTTCGAGCTGGTGAGCTGCCTGGCGGTGGCACGGCTGGTCGGCCTGGACGTGGACGGGCCGACCCTGCGCCGCTGGTTTCAGAGCCTGGCCGGTGGCATCGCCAACGTCGCCATGCTCCCCGGCCCGTTCGGCGAGTCCGACCGGGCGATACAGGAGATGCGGGCGGCGGTCGATCCGCTGCTGGACCGGCTGGAGCACGAGCCGGACGACGGGATGCTCGCGCACATGCTGTACGCCGGGCGTCCGCCGGGCGACCCGCGCCCCCGGGCGCACATCCACTCCTCCATCCTGGTGGTGATCGCCGGGGGCGCGCAGGAGCCCGGCCACCTGGCCGGGACCACCGTCCACGGCCTGCTCGGGCGGCCCGAGCAGATGCGGCGGGTACTGGCCGACCCGGGCCTGATCCCGCGCGCGATGGACGAGGCGCTGCGCTGGGAGGCGATGCTGCCGATCGTCGATCGCCAGGCCACCGCCGACCTCGTGCTCGGCGGCCGGGAGATCGCCGAGGGCGACCTGATCGAGGTCTGCGTCGGCTCGGCGAACCGGGACGAGGCACACGTCGAGCACCCCGACGTCTTCGACCTCGACCGGGACGCCCCTGCGCACGTCTCGTTCGGCATCGGCGCGCACGTCTGCGCCGGACGCAACTTCGGCCGCGAGGTCGCCCGGATCACCCTGGACGAGCTGACCGCCCGATATGCCGGGCTGGACCCGGTGGAGCACAAGCCCGTGCGGGTGCGCGGCTTCACCATGCGGGCCCCGAAGGAGCTGTACGTGAGCGTCACCGCACGCTGAGGACCTGCGGAAACCTCCGGTGGAAGCTACCATCGCGGGCATGTCGCCGGACACCCGGCTCCTGATGCTGAGCAAGATCGGTCCACCGCTGAGCCCGAGCCCGGTGGTCGCCCGGCCACGGCTGTTCCACGAGCTGGACGACGCCGTCGGCGGCCCGGTGTGCACCGTCGTCGCGCCCGCGGGCTGGGGCAAGACGGTACTGCTCGGTTCCTGGCTGGAACGCCGGGCGGCGGACCGCCCGATCGGGTGGCTGTCGGTCGGGCCGGAGGAGAACGACGCCGCGCCGTTCTGGAACTACCTGCTCGCCGCGCTGCGGGCGGCGGTGGACGAGGACACCTGCCCGCCGCTGTTCTCCCTGTCCGCGCCGGGCGGGCGCGGGGCCGACGGCCGGGTGTTCGTCGCGCTGCTGGTCAACGCGCTGAGCACGCTGCCCGTTCCGGTGGTGCTGGTACTGGACGACGTTCACGAACTGCGCGCGCCCGACGTACTGGACCAGCTCGGGTTCCTCCTGCGGCATGCTCCGGCGCAGCTCCGGGTGGTGCTGGCCGGGCGTTTCGTGCCGGAGGCGGCGCTGGCCGGGGTACGGGGCACCGGGCGGTTCCGGGAGATCGGCGCGGCGGCGCTGGCGTTCACCACCGGGGAGGCGGGCGAACTGCTCGCCGGGGCCGGGCTGGACCTGGACGCGGACCGGATCTCCACGCTGAACGAGCACGCGGAGGGCTGGGCGGCCGGGCTCCGGATGGCCGCGCTGTCCGCGCGGGCGGCCCCGGACCCCGGCGAGCAGGTGGCCCGGTTCGGGCCCGACGCGCCTTTCGTCGCCGACTACCTGCTGTCGGAGGTGCTGCTGCGGCAGCCCGCCGAGGTACAGGACCTGCTGCGGCGGATCTCGGTGTGCCGGACGGTCAACGCCGGCCTGGCCGCCCATCTGACCGGCGAGGACGACGCCGGGCGGCTGCTCGCCGACCTGCACCGGCGCAACCTGTTCATCACCGCGGTGACCCCGGACCGGGCGTGGTTCCGGTTGCATCCGATCTTCGCCGGGTTCCTCCGGGGGCGGCTGGAACGCTCCGACCCGGGCGAGGCGCGGCGGCTGCACCGGGCCGCCGGTGACTGGCTGGGCAGGCACGGACACCACCGGGACGCGTTCTGGCACGCCGCCGAAGCGGGTGACCGGGACCGGGCCGCGCACTGGTTCGACCGGCTCTGGCTGCCGCTCTACCTGGGCGGTGATCATTCGACGCTGGCCGGGATGGTGGCCCGCTTCCCTGACGACGACGGGCGGTCCGGTACCGACCGGCGGGCCGTACGCGCGCTGCTCCACCTGGCCACCGGCGACCTGGCCAACGCCGTACGCTGCCTGCCCGCCGAGGTATCAGAGCCCTCGGTGCCGCTGGAGCTGGTCCGATTGCACCGGGCCCGGCTGGCCGGGGACGTACGGGCCGCCCGGGACGCCGCCGCCGCGCTGCTCGCCGCGCCGGACCCGCCGGTCGAGCTACAGGCCCTGGTTTTCCTGCACCTGGGCGCGGCCGAACTGTGGGCGGAGAACCGCCCCGCCGCCCGGCGGCGGCTGGAAGAGGCGCTGGCGCTGGCCCGGGGCAGCGGGCGGCAGTACATCATGCTGGGCTGCCTGAGTCAGCTCGCGGCGGTGGCCGGCGGGCAGGACCGCCCGTCCGAGGCGGCGAACATCGCCCGCAGCGGCCTGGATCTGGCCGAGCGCCGCGGCTGGACGCACACCGCGGAGGCGGCGATGGCCTGGCACGTCCTGGGCTGGAGCCACTACCTGTGGGGCGATCTCGACGCCGCCGACCGGTACCTGGACCGCGCCGAGGACGCCGCCCGCCGTGGCGGCGCGGCCGAGCAGGCCACGATCCGCTGCGACCAGGCGCTGGTCCAGGCCGCCCGGGGCGACGTCGGCGGCGCGCTGGCCGCGCTGCACGAGGCCAGGGACGTCCCGGCCGGGGCCCGCAGCCCGGCCACCTTCGCCACCCTGATCGACTCGGAGCTGGTCCGGCTGCGCTGCGCCGGCGGGCGGCCGGACGCGGCGGCCCGCCTACTGGCCGAGACGGTGGCTGCCGACGACCCGTGGCCGCTGCCGTTGCTGCTGGCCAAGGCCGAAGTACGGCTCGCCCAGGCCGACCCGCTCGGCGCGCTGGACACCCTGCGGCCCGCGCTGAGCGGCGCGGCGGACGGCTTCCTGGAGGAGCGCATTCAGGCGTACCTGCTGGCCGCGCTGGCCAACGCCCGGCTGGGCCGGTCGGCGACGGCGGACACCCTGCTCGGGCAGGCGGTACGGCTGGGCCGCCGGGAACGTTTCGTGCAGCCCTTCATCCGGGTGCCGGTCGCGGCTCTGCTGGCGGCCCACCAGGAGCCTGACGCGGATCTGGACGAATACCTGGAAACGGTACGCGCGGCCACCCGGCTCGGCACCGAACCGGTCGCCGCCCGGCCAGGCCCGAGGCCGGAGCTGTCGGCCCGGGAGGTGGAGGTGCTGCGCCTGCTGCCCGGCGTGCTGACCGTCCCGGAGATCGCCGCCGAGCTGTACATCTCGGTGAACACCGTCAAGGCACACCTCAAGAGCATCTACCGCAAACTCGGCGCACCCAACCGGCGGACGGCGGTCAGGACCGCGCAGTCGGCAGGACTGCTCTGAACCACCCGTTTCAGGCGATGACCGGGTGATTCACCGCTCCGCACACTGGGCTGGTCCCCCAGCCGAGAGGAGCGCAGATGCCGCCCCCCGCCCTGCCGATCAGGACCCTTGTGGTCTCCGCCGCGGCCCCCATCGCCGACGACGTCATGGCCGTCGAACTGTCCGACCCGGCGGGCCGGGACCTGCCCGTCTGGACGCCGGGCGCGCACATCGACCTGCGCACCCCCGGCGGGCACCTGCGGCAGTACTCGCTGTGCGGCGACCCCGGCGAGCGGTCCCGGTGGCGCGTCGCGGTGCTGCGGCAGCCCGCCGGACGCGGCGGCTCGGAGTCCATCCACCGGTCCCTGTCGGTGGGCGACCGGGTGCGGACCGGCGGCCCGCGCAACCGGTTCGCCCTGGTACCGGCCACCACCTACCACTTCATCGCGGGCGGCATCGGCATCACGCCGATCCTGCCGATGATCGCCGCCGTGGCCGCGAGCGGCGCGGACTGGCGGCTGCTGTACGGGGGCCGCCGCCGGGCCGGCATGGCGTTCCTGCCGGAGCTGAGCCGGTACGGCCCCCAGGTCACCATCGCGCCGCAGGACGAGACCGGCCTGCTGGACCTGCCCGGATTCCTCAGCCGCCCCCGGCCCGGCGCGGCGATCTACTGCTGCGGCCCGGAGCCACTGCTGGCCGCCGCACAGCGCGAGGCGCGGCACTGGCCGGAGGCTTCGTTCCACGTGGAACGTTTCCAGGCGACCGCCACCGACCCCGGCGAGGCGACGGGTTTCGACGTCGTGCTGCACCGGCAGGGCCGGAGCGTACGCGTCGAGCCGGGCCAGGCCATCATCGAGGCGCTGGAGGCGGCGGGCGTGACCGTGCCGTCGAGCTGCCGGGAGGGCATCTGCGGCACCTGCGAGACCGACGTCCTCGCGGGCGTACCGGACCACCGGGACACCCTCCTCAGCGACGCCGAGCGGGCGGCGAACACCTGCATGTTCGTCTGCGTCTCCCGCAGTCTGACCGAACGGCTCGTCCTCGATCTTTAGATCGGCTCCAGGTCGCGGGAGTCCAGCCGCAGGCGGCGGGGGCTGAGGGTGCGGCGGCGTTCGGTGGCGAAGATCGTCGCGGCCAGGCCCACCAGCAGCCACAGCACCAGGTGCGCCAGCCCGGCGGCGAGGCCGGTGTCCGCGCCGGTGACGACCGCGCGCAGCGCCGTCACCGCGCCGTGGGTGGGCAGCAGGGTTTGCAGGGCGGCGAGCGGGGCGGGGATCGACGACAGGGTGCCGGTGGCGAGGGTGAGCACGAGCACGGCCAGCGCGATCAGGTGGCCGGTACGTCCGAGCAGCGCCACCAGACCCTGGCCGAGCAGCGTGAAGCTGAGCGCGGCCGGCAGGGTGACGCCGAGGAGCGCCAGCGCCGCGCCGGGCCCGAGGTCCAGGAAGGGGGCCAGGCCCAGCGCCAGCAGCGCGCCGGTGACCAGGGCCACCGTCGCCCCCGGGAGGACGGCCTGCCCAGCCAGTCGCCAGGTGGACAGCCGCGAGGTCAGCGCGAACGGCGGTACCGCCCGGATCACCAGGTACGTCGCCAGCGCCCCCGCCCACAGCGCGAACACCAGGAAGAACGCCGCCGCGACCGGCCCGCCCAGCTCGTCGCCGGCGGCGGCGGGGGCCGCGACCGGCGTGGCGGCGACCTCGGAGAGGTGCCGGCGTTCGGTCTCGTCGTAGTCGGGGACCTGGTCCAGGCCGTCGGTGAGGCCCTTGGCGAGCGCGGTCGCGCCGTCCTCGGCCTGGCTCGCGCCGCCGTACAGCCGGGTCGCGCCGGTGGCCAGGCCCTTGGCGCCCTGCGCCGCCTGCGCCGCGCCGGTGGCGAGCCGCCGCGCCCCGGCGTCCAGGCGGGACGCGCCGGACGCCAGCGTCGTGGCCCCCTGGGAGAGCGCGGAAGCGCCGGTGGAGAGCTTGCGGGCTCCGGTACCGGCCTCCTTGATGCCGTCGCCGAGCCGCTTGGCGCCGGTCGCCGCCGTGGCGATGCCGCCGACGAGGGCCTTGGACTGGGTGGCGAGCTGCGCGGTGCCGTCCGCGACCTGCTCCGCGCCACCGGCCAGCTTCCCGAGGGACTGCTTGATCTCGGCCGCGCCGCTCCTGGCGCGCGCCTTCATGCCGTCGATGTCGCCCGCGATGGCGGACAGCCGGTCGGCCGCCTGGGAGAGCCCGGCGCAGAAGTCGTCGCCTTCGGTCTCGTCGCTCCGCCTGCACTGTTCGGCGAGGCGGTTGAGTTCGGCGCTGACGGAGTCGGCGGAGGGCAGGTCGTCGATGGCGTCGATGATCCGGTCGGCGATGGGGCCCGCGGTGTCGGAGAGCCGGCGGTTGCCGTTGGCGACCTGCCGAGCGCCGTCGGCGAGCTTGCGGGTGGCGGCGGGCAGCTTGCGGGTGTCGCGGGCGGCCTTGCCGAGGCCGCCCGCGAGCTTGGTGGCTCCGTCGGCCAGCCGTCCGGTGCCGTTGGCGAGCTGCCTGGCCCCGGTGGAGAGCTGCCCGGCGGCGGTGGCGAGTCGCGCGCTGCCGGTGGCGGCCTGGCCGGTGCCCTGGGCGAGCTGGGCGCTGCCGGTGGTCAGGTCACCCAGGCCGCCGGCGAGGCCGCGGGCCCCGGTGGCCAGCTTGCGGGTGCCGGTGGCGAGGTCGCCGGTACCGTCCGCGAGCCGGTCCGCGCCGTCGGCGGCCTCGCCCATCTGCTCGTGCAGGGTGGCGAAGCCGACGTACACGTTGTCCAGGTAGGTCCGGACGACCTGCGTGTTGAGCGCCTTGACGGCGGCGTCGGCCACGTCCCGGCCCGCGCGGGGGTCGGCGAGGCCCGCGCTGGGCGAGGTCTCGACCTGGAGGGTGGCCTGCGTGGCGTCCATCGGTTCTGCGGTCGCGTAGGAGGTGGCGCGGGCGGAGAAGGCGCGCGGCACGGTGACGACCGCCGCGTACTTCCCGTCCCGCAGCCCCTCGCGGGCGTCCTCCTCGTCGGTGAGGGTCCACTGGTACCGCTTGTCGTCGCCGTTGACCAGGTTGTCGGCGAGCTGGCGGCCCAGCGGGACGAGTTGTTCGCCGACCTTGACCGGTTCGTCCAGGTTGACCACGGCCGCCGCGGCGACGCCGTGGTTGGTCAGCGGGGACCAGAACGCCCAGGTGAGCAGCCCGGCGACGAGGACGGGCACGAGTACCAGGCCCAGCCACGTCCGCGGCCTGGACGTACCGGGGAACGCGCCCTGCAGGGCGCGGAGCAGCGAGGCGGGCATCAGCGGACTCCGGCGGAGGTGCGGTCGAGGGACAGGTCGGTGGTGTCCGGGGGCAGCAGGTCCCGGAGGAGGGCCGGATCGTGGCAGGAGGCGACGGCGGCGGCCGGGCCGAGCCCGGCGAGCAGGGCTTCGAGCGCGGCGCGCCGCTCCGGGCGTACGACGGCGTCGAGGTCTTCGAGCACGAGCAGCCGCGCGCCGTCCGCCAGCGCCGTCGCGGCCTCGGCGGCGGGGTCGCGGGAGGTGCGGCACGGGATCAGCGCGGCCACCCGGCGGGCGGCCCTGGCGTACTGGGGAACAAGGTGGCCGCCGACCTTGAGGTCGCCTTCGACCTTGGTCACCCGCCCGGCGAGCGTGTGCAGCAGGGCGGCGGCCCCGGGCCCGTGGACCAGCAGCGCCTGCCCGGCGGGCAGGTGGACCGCGACGCCGGAGAACACGGGCACGCCGCGGTCGTCGCGAACGGTCAGCCCCTCGGCGCTGACCACCTCGGGGGTGCCCGGCCAGGCGGCCAGCCGCAGTTCGTGCGTCAGCCCCTCCCCCTCGGCGTCGAAGACGGGCAGCCTGCGTTCCAGCCATCCGGGCAGCCACCACGCGCGGTGCCCGAGCAGCGCCAGTACGGCGGGCACGAGCGTCATGCGCACCACGAAGGCGTCCACGAACACGCCCACCGCCAGGCTGAACGCGATCGGCTTGATGGTCGCGCTGCCCTCCGGCACGAAAGCCGCGAACACCGCGAACATGATGACCGCCGCGGCCACCACCACCGTCGCCGCCGACACGAACCCCGACTCGATCGCCCGGTGCGGGTCGCGGTGGTGGACGTAGTCCTCCCGCATCCGCGACAGCAGGAACACCTCGTAGTCCATGGCCAGCCCGAACAGCACGCCCATCAGGATGATCGGCAGGAAGCTGATCACGCTCCCGGTGTGCCCCACGCCAAACGCCCCCGCCAGGTGCCCCTGCTGGAACACGAACGACGTGGCCCCGAACGCCGCCCCCACCGACAGCAGGTAGCCGAGCGCCGCCTTGACCGGCACTGCGATCGAGCGGAACACCATGGCCAGCAGCACCAGCGACAGCCCCACGACCACCAGCCCGAACGGCACCAGCGCCCCCGCGAGCCGGTCCGACACGTCGATGCCGATGGCGGTGAAGCCGGTCACGGCGGTGGTCACGCCGTAGTCCCGCTGGAAGTGCGGGGCCTGCTCCCGCAGCCGCTGCACCAGCGCCTCGGTCTCCGGCGAGTCGCCCGCGGAGTCCGGTACGACCTGGATGATGGAGGTGTCGCCCTTGCGGTTGGGGGTGGCGACGGGAACGGCGGCCACGCCGTCCAGCCGCTCGATCTCGGCGGCGATGTCCTTGGTGACGCCGACCGGGTCGGTGCTGTTCAGCACGTCCACCGAGACGATCAGCGGCGCGTTGTAGCCGGGGCCGAAGTGCTCGGCGATGATGTCGAAGGTGTCGCGGGCCGGGGTGCCCTCCTCCTCGGTGCCGCTGTTGGGCAGCGCGAGGCGCAGGTCGGCGGCGGGGATCGCGGAGAGGCCGAGCGCGGCCACGATGACGGCGATGGTGATGAGGGGGCGCCTGGTCGCCAGGCGTACCCAGCGGCGGCTCAGCGGCACCCGCGCCTTGCGGCCCGGACGGCGGCGGCCGGGCCTGGGACGCAGCCGCTCGCCGGTGAGGGCCAGCAGCGCGGGCGTGGCGGTGACGGCCACGGCCACCGCGACGCACACCGAGAACGCCGCCGCCACCCCCATCGTGGTGAGGAACGGGATGTTCGCCACGGCCAGCCCGAGCAGCGCGATCACCACCGTGAGCCCGGCGAAGACCACGGCCGACCCGGCGGTGGCGGTGGCGCGGGCGATCGACTCGGTGACCTCCAGGCCCTCGCGGAGCTGGTCGCGGTGGCGGGACAGGATGAACAGCGCGTAGTCGATGCCCACGGCCAGCCCGAGCATCACCGCGAGCATCGGCGCGGTGGAGGAGATCGGCGCGAACACCGTGGCCATGAAGATCAACGCCACCGCGACCCCGACCCCGAACACCGCCGTGGCCAGCGGCATCACCGCCGCCACCAGCGAGCGGAAGACGAGGAAGAGCGTCAGGAAGGCGATGACCAGGCCGAGTCCCTCGGTCGGGGTGAGGCCGGGGACGGGATTGGAGAAGGCGTCGCCGCCGGCGTACACCTTCGCGCCCGCGTCCTTCGCCAGCTCGGCGCCGATCTCCTCAAGGCGCTCCAGGGTCTCGGGCTCGGTCTCGGCCTGCGGGACGTCGAGCGGCAGCGCGATCATGGCCGCCCTGCCGTCCGGGGAGACGGCGTTCTTGACGTTCTCGTCGAACGGGCCGGTCACCACGGCGACCTGATCGACCCGTTCGAGGTCGCGGACGGCTTTGTCCACCGCGCGCCTGACGGTGGGGGTGTCGGCGCGGCCGCCTTCGGGCAGCACGATCACCAGGCGCGCGGACGTGCCGCTGACCTCGGGGAAGACGTGGCTCAGATGGTCCAGGGCGTCCTGGGACTCCGAGCCGGGGATCGTGAAGGCGTCGTCGGTGCCCTGTTGCAACAGGCCCATCGCGCCACCGGCCAGGGCGAGCACGAGCACCCAGGCTCCGAGCACGAACGAACGGGCGCGGGCGGCCTTACCACCGAGCCGGTACAAAAAGGACGACACGGACAGGGAGATTAGTTAGTTGCACAGTAATGTGCAACTTTCGCGAGAGTAGATAGGGTGCATCCGTGACCAAGGACGCCGCCGGAGGGCCGAAGGCCGGGCCTTCTGGGCCTGCTGGCCCGGCTGCCGCCGTGCCGCCGATGCGCAGCCATGCCCGCGCGAACCGGGCGCGGATCCTGGCCGTGGCGCGGCGCGAGCTGAGCGCCAACCCCGAGGCGACCATCGACGAGATCGCCCGCGCCGCGGGAGTGGTCCGCCGCACGCTGTACGCGCACTTCCCCGGCCGTCTCGCGCTGCTGGAGGCCATCGCGGACGAGGCCGCCGCCGCCATCCGCGCGGCCATCACGGCGGCGACCGTCCCCGGCGACTCCCCCGCGCAGGCGCTGGCCCGGCACACGATCGAACTGTGGCAGGTCGGCGACCGCTACCGGACCCTGCTGGCGCTGGGCTACAAGAGCCTGCGCGACGGCTGGTTCGAGGACCTGTCCGAACCGGCCATGCGCAACTGCGCCAAGATCCTCCGCCAGGGCCAGGCCGGACACGTCTTCGCCGACCACCTGCCGCCCGAAGTCCTCGCCGCCGGAGTCGGCGGGCTGCTGCTCGAACTCCTGCAAAGCGTCAACAAGGGCCTGTGGCAGGACACCGGCCCGGGCGCGGCCGTCGCCGTCCTGGTCGGAGTGGGCGTCGCCCTGCCCCGCGCCCGCGAGACGGTCGCCTCGATCAGTGGTCAAGCCCCTGCCAGCGGGCCGTAGAGTTCCGGGCGGCGGGTGGGCAGGTAGGCGAAGCCGGCGCGGGCGTGGGTGACGGCCTTGGTGTCGATGGTGGCGTAGACGAGGCCGGGGTCGGTGCCCGCGGCGGCGAGTTCGGTGCCGTCGGGGGCGATGACGCGGGTGCGGCCGACGTACGCGGTGGTGCGCTCGGTGCCGCAGCGGTTGACATAGGCGAGGTGGACCTGGTTCTCCCAGGCCCGGGTCCACATCATGTGCTCGTTGATCGCGCCGTACGGGTGCATGTTGCCGGTCGGGACCAGCACCGCGTGCGCCCCCGCGAGGGCCGCGAGCCGGACGGACTCGGGGAACTCCGCGTCGAAGCAGATCATGACGGCACACCGCACGCCGCGGTGGTCGAACACGGTCATGGGAGCGTCCCCGGCGCGGAACCGGCCGTCGATCTCGCCGTACAGGTGGGCCTTGACGTGGCTCGCCAGCGGCCGGCCCGCCTCGTCGACGACGACCGCCAGGTTGCCGACGCCGCCGCCCGGCAGGACGGCGGGCAGGCCCGCGACCAGCGAGATCCGGTGGGCCGCCGCGATGGCGGCGACCCGCTCGGTCAGCGGCAGGGCGGCGAGGTCGGCGAGGTCGCCGACGTCGTACCCGGTCACGAACATCTCCGGGGTGATCAGCAGCTCCGCGCCCGCCTGCGCCGCGGTGGCCGCGGCCGAGCCGAGTTCGGCCAGGTTGGCCTCGACGTCCCGGCCGTGGCCCGCGCTCTGCAGGCAGGCGATCCGCAACGAGCTCATGATCGGTGCGCCGCGGCGAGTTCGGCGCGAAGCTGCGCCGGGGTGGCGATCGGGCGCTCCAACTGGTCGGCGATCGTCACCGCCGCCGCGACCAGCTCGGCCGAGTCGGCGGCCTGGCGACGGCGGCGGATGCGCAGGTTGTCCTCGATGCCCACCCGGACGTCCATGCCGGAGGCGGCGGCGATGGCGGCGAGCCGCAGTTCGGCGGGGTAGCCGACACCGGCGACGCTGACGGCGGCGAGGTCGGGCCCGAGGATGCGGCCGGCGGCCTCGCGCAGCGCGAACAGGTCGTGCGGGCTGCTCCCGGCGCCGCCGAGCACGCCCAGGACGAACTGCACGCGCACCGGGGCGGCGAGCGTGCCCTCATCGATCAGGAAGCGGGCCATCGACAGGTGGCTCAGGTCGTACACCTCCAACTCCGGGGTCACCCCGAGCTCGCGGAACGTCGTGGCGAACCGGCGCATCATGGCGAGCGTGTTGGTGAAGACCACCGTACCCGACTGCTCCAAGACCCTGCGCTCCCAGTCGTGCCGCACCTCTGGCCAGCGGGAACGCGTCGGGAAGCCCTCGAAGTTCATGGTGCCGAGGTTGAGCGTCGCGATGTCCGGGGCGACCGCGACGACGCCCTCAAGGCGCTGGTCGGGCGTCATGTCCACGGACCCGCCCGTGGTGACGTTGATCACGACGTCGCACTGCTCGCGCACGCCGGTGACGATCTCCTTGAACATCGCGGCCGAGCCCGTGGGGCGGCCGTCGAGTTCCCGGGCGTGCAGGTGGACGGCGGTGGCCCCGGCGCGGGCGGCGGCCACGGCCGCCTCGGTGATCGCCTCCGGGCCGCACGGGACGGCGGGGCTCTGGCTGGGGAGTACGTCGCCTCCGGTGACGGCGGCGGTGATGGCGATGGGGTCGTACGGCGCGCGCATCGGGCGCTCCTTTCCTAACAAAGGGTGATTCAGGTGGGCAGGTAGCCGTGGTCGGCGGTCCAGGAGTCGGCGATCGAGCCGTCGGCGGCCATCGCGTCGATCTCGGCGGGCGTGAAGCCGAGTTCGGCCAGCACTTCGCGGGTGTGCGCGCCGTAGCGCGGAGCGTCGGACGGCATCCGCACCCGCGCGTTCCGGGGCCGGACGGCCTGCGGGGCGATCAGGTCCACCTCCCGGCCGCTGGGGTGCCGGTCGTGGCGGACGAACACCGCCGAGTCGCGCAGCGGGACGGGCCCGGCGCTCTCCCGTACCAGCCCGCGGGCGCGCAGGTCGGCGATGTGCTCGATGCGGTGGACGGCGACTCCGCGCGGGCCGAGCAGTTCGGCCCACTCCTCGATCGTGTGCTCCTGGAACCGCTCCTGTGCCGCGCCGGCCGGGCCCGCGAGGAAGAACCAGCCGTCCGCGGCCTGGTAGCAGTGGTACCCCGGGTGCTCGCCCAGCACCTCGCGCCCGGACGGTTCCCGCAGGTCATCGCGGCCCGCGCCGTCGTACAGGAACGGGATCTGGAGCAACTGCCCGGCGGCGGTGAGGGACGTGCGCATCACCGGGGCCTGCTCGCCACGCCCGGCCAGCGCCGCGACGACGGCGAAGGCCCCGCAGAACCCGGCGAGGGCGTCGATCGTGCCCAGGTGCGCGTGCTCCTCGGGGGTGTCCGGGCCGCCGCCGAACCTGGTCATGATCCCGGTGCACGCCTGCACGTTGTCGTCGTAACCGGCCGCGTGGCTGCGCGGCCCCTCGCCCGGCCCGCCGTAGGCGTCCACCCGGACCAGCACGATCTCCGGCCGCATGGACCGCAGCCGCTCAGGGTCCAGGCCGAGCGCGCCGAGCTGGCGTTCGCTGCCATTGAACGTGACGACGTCCACGGTGGGCAGCAGCCGGTCGAGCACGTCGCGCCCGGCGGGAGTGCGCAGGTCGGCGAGCACGCTGCGCTTGCCGCGCTGGGCGTGGGTGCCGATGACCACGGCGTGGTACGGGTCGAAGCCCGGCGTCGGCGGATCGATCTTGATGACCTCGGCCCCGAACCGCGCGAGCGTCGCGCCGATCATCGGCCCGGCGATGACGTTGGTGAGGTCCAGGATGCGGACCCCGTCCAGCGGCAGCCCGCCGGGCGTCGCCGCGGGGGCGACCGGCGACGGCTCCCCGGGCAGGTCCGCGAGGATCGCGGCCCGGTCGGCGTCGGGCGCGGGCGCGGGCCTGCGGCCGGGCTTCGTCTCCTCGGTCCACACCACGGGTCCGGGGACGGTCAGCTCGCCGTGGACCGGATCGTCGACGGTGGCGAGCAGCCCGGCCGCGCGCGGATGCTCAGAACGCAGCCACTCCAGCGTGCTGCGGTGGGCGGCCCCCGGGATGCCCGCCGCGTCGAACCGCCGTTCCCACTCCTCCGCCGGGTGCCGCAGGAAGGCTTCCGCGATCAGCTTCGACAGCCGCTGCGTCCAGTGTTCGGACAGCGGGTACGCGAGCAGCGTGCAGTCGGCGTCCTCGGGCCAGTGGTCGGTGGACAGGTAGGGGTCGAACGTCGGAATGCCCTCGGCGCGTACGGTCTCCCAGAGGCCGAGCACCTTCAGCGACCGGATCGCGTGGGTGCGGTGGGCGGGGCAGCAGTGGTAGAAAAGCCGGCCGTCCTGGCAGGGGTAGCTGCGGTAGAACGGGTCGAGGAGTTCCTGCAACCGTTCGTACGTGAGGTCCATCGGCTCGCCGGCGGCCCGCCGCCGGGCGATCTCGTGCTCGCGCAGCGACAGGTAGCGCGGCGGCAGGCCGGAGACGGCCAGCGAGTTGAACGCCAGCCCCTCCAGCACGGCCTCGGCCAGCGGCACCTCGAAGGCGTCGCCCCGGCCGGTACGCCGCCGGGCGACCAGCCCGGTCGCCACCGAGAGCGCGCCGAGCGCCGCCGCGTACGCCGAGGCCAGCGGCAGCGGCGTGTACGACGGATCGACGCCCATCAAGATCCGGTTCAGCCCCATGTCGGTGAAGCCGCCGGTGGCGGCCAGCACGATGCCCTCCCAGGCGGGCAGGCCGGCGCGGGGGTCGGTGGCGGAGAAGCCGGGCATGGACAGGTGGATCACACGCGGGTTGAGCGCGAGCGTGTCCTCGGGTCCGAGCCCGAACCGGGCCATCACGCCGGGCCGGAAGTTCTCCACCACGACGTCGGCGGTGGCCACCAGGCGGCGGGCGGTCGCCGCGTCGGCCGGGTCGGTGAGGTCCAGCACGATGCTCTTCTTGCCGGAGTTGAGCGCGGCGGCGGCGGGCGAGTCCCATCGGGGGCCGCCGGGAGGGTCGATGCGGATCACTTCGGCGCCCAGGTCGGCGAGCAGCAGGGCGACGGCGGGGCCGGCGACGTACTGGCCGAAGTCCAGGACACGGACGCCGTGCAGTGGGGGGCTCATCCTCGGCTCCTTGCGGTGAGGTCGGCGGCGATCAGTTCGCCGGTCGCGGGGGCGAGTGTCATGCCGAGTTGCCCGTGGCCGGTGGCGACGACGAGTCCGGGCCTGGTCCTGCGGACGATGGGCAGGCCGTCGGGGGTCATGGGGCGGGCCCCGTGCCACTGGTCGCCTGGTTCGCCGAGGGCGGCCCCGGGGAGGAGGCCCGCCGCGGTCCGGCGCAGCGACGCGAACCGCTCGGGCGTGGGCGGCGCGGGCGGGCCGCCGAGTTCCATGCCGCCGGTCAGGCGCAACCGGTCGGCGCGCTGGGCGAGTACGACGTGCGCGTCCAGGTCCAGTACGGCGTGGCGCAGCAGCGGCTCGGCGACGGGCAGGGTGAGGCTCCAGCCGTGGCCGGGTTCCACCGGCAGCCGGACGCCCGCCGAGCGGGCCAGCGCCACGCTCGACGTACCGGCGGCCAGGACCACGGTGGTGGCGGCGACCGGCCCGGCCTCGGTGTCCACGCCGGTGACCTGGCCGTTGACGTGCCGGATCCGCCGGGCGGCGGTGCGTACCAGGACCGCGCCGTGCCGCTCGGCCGCGGTCAGCGCGGCCCGGGTGGCGTCCAGCGGGTCCAGGAGCGCGTCGCCGGGGAACCGGACGCCGCCGGCCACCGGGCCGAGGCCCGGTTCGGCGTCCGCGACGGCGGCCGGGTCCAGGACTTCTGCGGCGACGCCGAGGCGGGCGAGCCGTTCGGCGGTACGCCGCTGGGCGTCCAGGGTGCGGCGGTCGCGGCTCACCGCGAGCAGCCCGGCGTCGCGCAGGCCGATGTCCAGGCGCTCGGCGTCCGCGAACTCGGTGTAAAGCCGCAGGCTGCGGGCGGCCATCGCGGCCAGCCGGGGGGCCGTGCGCCAGGCCCGGCCGGGCCGGGCGGCGAGCGCGAACCGGGCCATCCAGGCCAGCGTCCCGGCCCGCAGCGGGCGGCGCAGCGTGATGTCGTGGCCCCCGCCCAGGACCGCCCGCACCCCCTCGGCCAGCGCCTGCGGGTGCGCCATCGGGCGGCTGTAGCTGGGGACCAGCAGCCCGGCGTTCCCGGCGGACGCGCCGCCGCCCGGGTCGGGGTCGAGCACGACGACCCGCTCGCCCGCGCGGGCCAGGTAGTACGCGGCGAACGCGCCGATCACACCCGCGCCGACGATCACCACATCGGCCTCCCGCCCGCTCACGCCACACCCCCCACCCAGCGCCGCGCCTGCTCGGCCGCCGCGCCGATCCGGAACGGTGTGTCCTCACCGAACGGGCGACCGGCGACCCGGGCCGCGTCGGCGTTGCGCGGGCTCATGGCGTGACCTCCGGCCAGTGCTGCGGCCGCTCGGCCGCCGCGCCGATCCGGAACGGCGTGTCGTCGTCGAACGGGCGCCCGACGATCTGCACCCCGGTGGGCACCCCGTTGCGGGCGAAACCGGACGGCACGGCCAGTACCGGGCAGCGGCTCATGATGTTGAACGGCAGCGCGAGCAGCGACTCCAGGTAGTGCCCGAGGCGTTCGCCGTCCACCTCAGGGCCGTGGCCGACGTAGTCCTCGCCCGCCACCAGCCCGCGGGTGGCCGCCGTCGGGCAGACCAGCGCGTCGAACCGCTCGAACAGCTCGCCGACCGGCCGGTACAGCTCGGTCTCGATGGCGTACCCGTCCAGAACTCCGGCCCCGGCGGCCTCCTCGGCCGCCCACCGCGCGAACGCCTCCGCGTACGGGGTGATGCCGGGCCCCTCGGCCGCGATGACCGCGCCGAACCCGTAGTGGAAGTGGATCGCCGCCGCGCGCATCACCTGCGCGCGCGGCACGCTGATCCCGACCTCCTCGACCTGGGCCCCCGCCGCCCGCAGCCGCTCGCCGTACTCCCGCGTGTTGCGGCGGACCTCCGGATCGACCGCCCAGCCGAGATCCGCGGACAGCGCGATCCGCATCCCGCGCAGGTCGCGGCCCGGCTCGGCGGGGTCGGGCAGGACGTGCCGGGGCCGCAGCGAGCCGACGTCCGCCGGG
Organism: Spongiactinospora rosea; assembly: GCF_003315795.1. Classification (GTDB taxonomy): domain Bacteria; phylum Actinomycetota; class Actinomycetes; order Streptosporangiales; family Streptosporangiaceae; genus Spongiactinospora; species Spongiactinospora rosea. Next base: position 15,356 of record NZ_QMEY01000027.1, on the reverse strand, counting down.
TGCGGCCCGGCCACGACGTTCTGCATCAGCGCCACATCGGCGACGGTCCGGGCCAGCACCCCGGAGTGGACGTAGGTGTCCAGGTGGTAGGGCGGGTCCACCGGTACCCGGCCGTGCGGCGGCTTGAAGCCGACCACCCCGCTGAACGAGGCGGGCACGCGGATCGAGCCCGCGGTGTCCGATCCGGTGGCCAGCACCGTCGAACCGGCGGCCAGCGCCGCCGCCGAGCCGCCCGACGAGCCGCCGGGCGAGAACTCCGGGTTCCACGGGTTGCGGGTGACGCCCCACAGCTCCGAGTGCGTGAACGCGGCGGACGCGAACTCCGACGCCGTGCTTCGGGCGTGCACGATCGCGCCCGCGTCCAGCACGCGCTGCACGAACACCGAGGTGTGCCCGGCGACGGCGTCGCGGTAGCGCACCGAGCCCTGGGTCCAGGGCTGGCCCGTGACCGGTTCGTCCTCCTTGACGACGGTGGGCAGCCCCTCCAGTGGCCGCGGCGGCTCGCCCTGGCCCGCGTAGCGGCGTTCGGCCAGCTCGGCCTGCCGCAGCGCCTCCTCGAAGAAGCGGTGGCACAGCGCGTTGACGACCGGCTCGGTACGCTCGGCCCGGGCGATCACCGCCTCGGTCAGCTCGACCGGCGACAGCCGCCGGGCGCGGAAGGCGCGCAGCGCTTCCGTCGCCGAGAGGTGGTGCAGTTCGTCCATCGTGTCCTTCCCCGATTTCGTGGTGGCCGGTGCGCCCGGATCACCAGGCGATCTCCTGGCCGATGTCCAGGGCCTCGGCGCGTTCGACGACGTGCCACGCGGCGGCGGCGTCCTGTACGCCGAGGCCGACGCTCAGGTAGGTCACCAGGTCGTCCGGGTCGCGGCGGGCGGTCGCGCGCCCGGTCAGTACGTCGCCGAGCGCCAGCAGCTCCATCGGCCGCCGGGCGGCGACCACCGGCCCGGAGTGGGCGCGGGCGGTCGGCACGTGATCGACGACGACCGCGGCGCTCGCCGCCAGCAGGTCCGTGCCGATCTCGCGGCGGTGCTCCTCGAACGAGCCGATGCTCACCACCGTGGCCCCCGGGCGCAGCAGGTCCGGCGTGAGGATCGGTTCGGTGGCGAGCGTCGCGCAGACCACGACGTCGGCCCCGGCCACCGCGTCCGCCACGTCGGCGACGGCGCGGACGTCCAGCTCACGGGCGGCCGACTCGCGTTCCTCCGGGATCGGCGACCAGATGGCCACGTCCTTCACGGCGAGCACCCGCGAGATGGCGCGGACGTGCGCGCGTCCCTGGGTGCCCGCGCCCAGCACCGCGAGCCGGGACGCGCCCGGCCGGGCCAGCGCCGCGACCGCCACCGCGCTGGCCGCCGACGTCCGCACGGTGGTGACGGCTCCGCCGTCCAGTACCGCGACGGGCACGCCGGTCTCCGGGTGCAGCGCCACCAGCACCGCGTGGATCGAGGGCAGGCCCAGCGCGGCGTTGCCGGGGTTGACGCTGCCGAACTTCGACACCGGCCCGGTCGCCGCGCCCAGGCGGGCGGCGTAGCAGAAGACGGTGGAGTCCACGCCGCCGGGGCCGCCGCCGATCTTGTCGGGCTGCCAGGCGTCGCCCGTGGCCAGGGCCGTGAACGCGGCCCGCTGGGTCGCGATGGCGGCGTCCGGGTCGAGCAGGGCGTGCACGTCGGTCGCGGTGAGCAGTCTCATCGGCGGCCCGTCCGGCCCGCGTCCGGCGGCACAGGCCGCAGCAGCGCTTCGGCGGCGGCGCGTACGTCGTCCGTGAAGGGACGCGACCGGCCGCCCGGGATGTACACGTGCACGCCCAGCACCTCCGCCGTGGCCCGCAGCCGCCCCCCGGCGGACATCTCGTGCCACAGCAGCAGCCGCTTGGCGTCCACGCCGATCACCTGCGTGCGCACCTCAAGCCGCTCGCCCGGGAGCACCTGGTCGAGATAGCGCAGGTGGGCCTCGACGGTGAACACCATGCAGCCGGTCTCGGTGCGGTAGGCCGGCGTCATCCCCAGGTGCGCCAGCGCGTGCTCGGTGGCCTCGCCGAACACCAGCACGTAGTACGCCTCGCTGAGGTGCCCGTTGGCGTCGATCCACTCGTCCCGCACCGGCCGGTGCAGAGCGGGCACGGCCGTCATGCCCCGGCCTCCCGCAGCGCGCGCAGGACCGCGATCAGGCGGCGGTCGCGTTCGGCGATCAGTTCGGCGGCGGGCCGGCCGCCGGTGACCTCCGCCGCGCCCGTGACCAGCGCCTTGCGCAGTTCGTCGGTGAGCGGCGGGCTGTCCAGCCGGGTCCAGGGGCCGTCCACGCCGAAGTGGTCGAGCGCGTGCGCGATGCCGCCCTCACCGCCCGCCAGGTGGAAGGTGGTGGACGGGCCGTGGAACGGCCAGCGCAGTCCGGGCCCGGCGGTCACGGCGGTCTCGATCTGGGCGACGGTGGCCTCGCCCTCCGCGATCATGTGCAGCGCCTCCCGCCACAGCGCCTCCTGCAGCCGGTTGGCGATGAACCCGGTCACCTCGCGGTCCATCAGGACCACCCTCTTGCCGGTCAGCGTGTAGAACTCGGCGGCCCACTCGACCGCCGCCCGATCGGTGCGCTCCCCGCCGACGACCTCGACCAGCGGCACCAGGTAGGGCGGGTTGAACGGGTGGCCGACGACGAGCCGTTCCGGGTGCGCGGCGGCGGCCTGCATGTCGGTCATCCGGTAGCCGGACGTCGAGGAGCCGACCACCACGCCGATGGGCGCGGCGGCGTCGATGCGGGCCAGCAGGTCCGACTTCAGCTCCAGGTTCTCCGGCGCGCTCTCCTGCACGAACTCGGCGTCGGCGACGGCCTCTTCGAGCGTGGCCGCGACCGTGAGGCGGTCCGGTGAGGCCCCTTCGGCGAGGCCCAGCGACTCCAGCGCGGGCCACGCGGCGCCGACGATCCGGCGCAGCCGCTCTTCGGCGTCGGGCGCGGGGTCCCAGGCGGTGACCCGGTGGCCGCGGGCCAGGAAGTGGGCCACCCAGCCGCCGCCGATCACGCCGGCTCCCACGCAGGCGATCCGATCGACTGCGCCGGGTGCGATGGACGGTTGCCACATGCTCATCACCTCGGGTTCTTGTGGGTCGGGGACCGATCGCCGAGGCGGCGAGCGGCGTAGAGGGTCATGGCGAGGGCCAGCACGCCGAACCCGATGAGTTCGTCCCGCCAGCCGCCGTAGCCGGTCAGTTCCGGGTTGAGCACGGCGACCACCAGCAGCAGCAGGTTGATCGCGGCCAGGACGACGGCGATCGGCAGCCAGTACCCGGGCAGCCGGAACGCCCGGCCGGGGGTCGTGTCCGCGCGCCGCAGCAGTACGTAGCCGCTGAGCGCGATCACGACGGCGATCATGTAGCCGATGTTCGAGGCGAACACCACGCCGAGCAGGTTGCCGATGAACACGACCAGGCCGATGTTGACCAGCAGCCCGGCGGTCATGGCGCGGGCGGGCATGCCCGCGGAGTTCAGTACGCCGAGCCCGCGCACGGTCAGCCCCTCGACCGCCATGCCGTGCAGGGCCCGCCCGCTGTCGGCGGTCGCCACCGACATGAGGTTGAGCATGGCCAGGCACAGCACGACCACGGCGAGCCAGCCCGCGTCGCCGAACAGGTTCTTGAACATCAGGACGGTGAACCCGAGCGGTTCGGCGGTGATGGCCTCCTCGCCGGTGGTGCCCGCGGCGAGGATCGGCATCAGCACGAACACGCCCAGCCCGGCGATGCCCGAGGAGACGAGCGCCCGGGGGGCGTCCGTGCGCGGGTTGCGGTACTCGGGGGTGAAGGTGGCGGCGATCTCGGTGCCGTACACGGTCCAGCCCATCAGGAACAGCCACACGCACGCGACCACGAACGCGGACTGGCCGTCGCCGCCGAGTCCCCACGTCAGGCGGTCCAGGCGCAGGTTGCCGGTGAACAGCGCGGTCGCGGCGGCCACCACGAGCAGGACCAGCACCAGGGTGTTGACCAGCGTGCTGAGCCGGACCGCGGGGCGGATGCCGGCCGTGTTGAGCAGCCACACCAGGACGAGCGAGGCCACCGCGACGGCGTGCGCGCCGCCCAGGTGCAGCGGGCCGACCCGCAGGGCCCCCGCTCCGGGGAACCACTGCGCGGCGACCAGCTCGCCGATCACCAGGGCGTTCCCGGCCAGGCCGAACGACCAGCCGATCCAGTAGCCCGCGGAGGCGAGCGCGCCGAGCGGGCGGGCACGGCCGCGCCAGGCGGCCGAGGCGTACAGGGCGATGCCTCCGGGTTTGTCGGGGAACATCGCGGCCATCTCGGCGTACACGAAGTTCTGGCAGATCGCCAGCAGCCCGGACACGGCGAGCAGCGTGACGGCCGCCCACGCGCCGAGCGCGCCGGTCCAGTAGCCGACCACGGCGAACGCGCTGGCGGGCAGCGTGATGGCCAGCGAGAACGCGTCTCGCCAGGTCATCACGCGGTGGAAGTGCTGTGGGGGTTCGTCGGTGCGGGTGGGGATTTCGGACATGGCGGTCTCCTTCCGTCGCCATAGCCCAGGGGGCGGTGCTCCGGCCCGCGTCCTGAGCGGCGGGGGGAGAGCCGGCCGCGGAGGAGAGGTACGCGGCGTGGTTCAGAATCGTCATCTCTCGTTTGGGAGAAGTCAATTCTCGGGTTTTGTTGCAGACCCATAAGTGTTAGCTTCTAGCTGTGACCCTGGACGACCTGCGTGTGTTCATCGAGGTGTGCGAGCGGGGCAGCTTCACCGCGGTGGCACGGGCCCTGTCGTGCAGTCAGTCGGCGGTGAGCCAGCACGTGCGCCGGCTGGAGCGGGAGTTCGGGCTCAGCCTGCTCGAACGGCGTCCGCGCGGCGTGTCGCCCACGGCGGCCGGGCGGTTGCTGCGGGACGCGGCGCTCACGGGAGTGGGCCGGATCGACGCGGCGGCGCAGCAGTTGCGCGCGCTGGCGGCGGGCGGCGCGGGCGAGGTACGGATCAGCTCGGGGGCCGCCACCGTCCGGCACTTCATGCCCGAGGCGATCGTCACGCTGCGCCGCCGGTACCCGGGCGTGCAGATCGCGCTGCGCACCCAGCCGACCAGCCGGGCCTGCCTGACCGACCTGGCCGCGAACCGCGCCGACATCGCGCTGATCTCGATCAGCGGCCCGATCCCGGACGTCGAGCTGCGCCCGCTGATCGAGCTGCGCTGGGCGCTGGCGGTCAACCAGCACGATCCGCTGGCCTCGCGGGCGAGCCTGAGCGCGGCCGAACTCGCCGACATCCCGGACATCGTGCTGCCGACGTCGTCGAGTTCGCGTGGGCGGCTCACCGCGGTGCTCGGCGAGAGCGCGCTGCCCACCCAGGCCGTCTCGGACTGGGACACCGCGCTGCTGCTCGCCGAGCTGGGGGTGAACCGGGCGGTCGTGGCGACGGTCCCGCATTTCGCGTCCTCGATCCACCCCGGGCTGCGGCTGGTGCCGATCCCGGACCTGCCCGCGCCGACCGCGGGGTGGGCGGCCCGCTCGTGGGCCGACCTGGATCCGCCGGTCATCGAGTTCGCCGAACTGGTCGGGCAGCGGATGCGCGGTCCGGGCTGACTCGTGGCCTGATCCCATCGCTAAGTGGCAATCCGGCCATTTTCCCTCGGTGATTCCGCAGGCAGACTGAGGGTATGGCCGAGACTCAGCGATCATTCACGGACCTGGGAAGGTTCGGGATCTACACCTTCGACTTCGAACACCTGCCGGCCGCGCGGATGCGGGACGCGGTCCAGGAGCTTGAGGACCTGGGGTGGCGCTCGTTCTGGTTCCCGGAGGTCTTCGGGCGCGAGGCGTTCACCCACGCCGGTCTCCTGCTGGCCGCCACCCGGCGGATGCGGATCGTCAACGCCATCGCGAACATCTGGCTCCGGGGCGCGTGGGCGGCGCACGGCGCGGCGCGGCTGCTCGGGGACGCCTACCCCGGGCGGTACGTCTTCGGCCTGGGCGTCGGCGGCCGGCCGAAGCCGGGGACCAAGCTCCTGACGGCCATGAGCGACTACCTGGACGAGCTGGACTCGCTGGAGACCCCCAACCCCGCGCCGGACGTGCCGGTGCGCCGGATCCTGGCCGCGTACGGGCCCAAGATGCTGGCCCTCGCCGGGGAGCGGACCGACGGGGCGCACACGTACCATGTCAACGTGGAGCACACCGCGAACGCGCGGGAGATCATCGGGCCGGACGTCTTCCTCGGCGTCGAACAGGCGGTGCTGTTCGAGCCGGACCCCGCGAAGGCGCGGGCCATCGCGCGCGAGCACCTGCGCCTGTACCTGAACAGCCCCTACAACATCGCGAAGTTCCGGCGGCTGGGCTACTCGGAGGAGGAGATCGGGGGCGGCGGCGCGGATCGGATCGTCGATGATCTCGTCGTCTGGGGCGACCTGGACACGATCACGGCGCGGCTGCACGCCCATGTCGAGGCCGGCGCCGACCATGTGGCGGTGCAGGTGCTCGGGGTCGAGCCGGGCGCGTCCGCGATGCCGTACTGGCGGATGCTCGGTGACGCCCTCCCGCTCTGATGGCCTGATGGCGGCTCCTCGATAGAATCGTGCCATGCATCGCGTCGTCGTCCTCGCGCTCGGCAGGGTCTATCCGTTCGAGCTGGGCATCCCGACCCGCATCTTCGGCGCGGCCGGTGACCGGTACGAGGTCATCACGTGCAGCGCCGACGGCGGGCCGGTGGCGACCACCGCCGACTTCGCCGTCCACGTACAGCACGGGCCCGAGGCGCTGGCCACCGCCGACACGGTGATCATCCCGCCGTTCGCGATCCCGGGGCCGGTCACGCCGGACGGCCGGCTCTCCCCCGAGGCGGCCAAGGCGCTCGCGCAGATCATCCCGGGCACCCGCATCGTGTCGATCTGCACGGGCGCCTTCGTCCTGGCCGCCGCCGGCTGGCTGGACGGGCGGCCGGTGACCACGCACTGGCGTCAGGCCGACCTCCTGCGGCGGCTGTTCCCCCGCGTCAGGGTCGATCCGGACGTGCTCTTCGTGGACGACGGCGACATCCTGACCTCGGCGGGGGCCGCCTCCGGGGTCGATGTGTGCCTCCACCTGGTGCGCAGGGACCACGGCAGCGAGGTCGCCAACCAGGTGGCCCGCAGGTGCGTGGTCCCGCCCTGGCGGGACGGCGGCCAGGCCCAGTACATCGAGCGGCCGGTCCCGGCCCCCTCGTCCGGCGGCCCGGCCAGGGCCCGCGCGTGGGCGCTGGAACACCTGCACCTGCCCGTCACGCTCGCCGAACTCGCGGCGGAGGCGCGAATGAGCAGCCGGACCTTCGCCCGCCGGTTCCGCGCGGAGACCGGCATGAGCCCGGGGCGGTGGCTCATCCAGCAGCGGATCGAACGCGCCCGGCGGCTGCTCGAATCCACCGACCTGCCGGTGGACCGGATCGCGTCCGAGGTGGGGTTCGGCACCGCCGCCTCGCTGCGGCAGCACCTGAACGCGGCGATCGGCGTCTCCCCCGCGACCTACCGCCGCACCTTCCGGCCGCCTCTCGCGGGCTGACCGCCGGCGCGCAGCACGACGATCTCGGCGGCGAGCGCGCCGAGCAGCGCGATGGACGCGCAGGCCACCCCGGGGAGCCGGGTCAGCGGCAGGAGCAGGCCGAAGGCCAGCATCCCGGCCACGTGCGCGAGGGCCGCGCGGAGCAGCAACGGGGTGCGGTCGGCGGCGATGATCCACGCGCGGGCCTGCCCGCGTACCGCCCACAGGGCCGGGACCGCCACGAGGACCGCCGCCCACGACTCGCCCAGGTACGCCGGGCCGGGTGGGACGTTGCTGAAGCCGGTGAGGTACAGATGGGTCAGGGGTGTGCAGGCGACCAGCAGACCGGCCGCGAGGAGGGTCCCGGCCAGCAGGACGGTGAAGCGGCGCAGCACGGCGACGTCACCGGTGCGCCGCAGGAGGGCCGCGCCGACCGTCTCGAAGTCGGACAGCGGGATCGTGCCCAGGGACAGCAGCCCGTAGAGGGCGGGCCAGACGATCAGGGACTCTTCGGCCGCGCCGGAACGGGCGAGCACGACCGTCGTGATCAGGGCGGGGCTCATGTTGAGCAGGATGGTCACGGTCAGCCGGGCGTGCTGGGCGAGCAGCCGCCCCGCGCTCCCGCGGACGTCGTCGGTGACCGCCAGGCGGCGGACCGCGGTGCTCAGGTACGCCGCCTCCGCCCACGCGCCCGCCGACAGCGCGACTCCGCCGACCGCGGCCGAGGAGAGTCCGGCCCGCCACAGTCCAAGGGCGGCGGCGATCGTCACGACGATGCGGACCCCGGTGGCGACCGCGATCGGGCGGGTGCGGTCTCGTTCGATCAGGCGTCCGTGCAGGTAGCGGCGGAGCGCCACGGCCAGTGGGGCCGTGCAGAAGGACAGCAGGCACACCTGGAACAGGTCGTGCAGGCCGGTCGGCAGGCCGATCACCGCCGGGACGGCCGGCAGGGCCGCCAGCCCGAGCATCACCGCACTGCCCACGATCCCGGTCAGCAGCGCGTGCCGCAGCAGCGCCGGCAGGCCGTGCCCCGCGCGGGCCACGACGACCAGCGGGGCCAGGGCCAGGGCCGGGGAGTTGACGACGAACAGCACCGACAGCCCGGCCCCCAGGGCGGCCAGCGCGGAAGGCCCCTGCGGCATCCTCGTCACGACGGCCGCGACCACGGGGATCTCCCACGCCAGCAGCGAGGAGCCGAAGGCGGTCGGGACCCAGGAGCGGGCGAGGGCCCGGACTCGCGCTCCCCCGCTCAGGTCGTCCTCGCGCGTCGCGCTCACGTCCGGCAGGGGCAGTCCTTCCGGAACTCGAAGGGGGTGAATTCGAAGGTGAGGGTGTCGGCGTTGACATAAAGGCTCTGCCCGGCCGTACGCGATGTCTCTTTCGCACCGGAGACCAGGCCGATGACCTCGTTCACGGCGATTCCGGCGACCATCGCGACCAGGGTCCCGGTGAGGCTGCCGGATGTCTCCGGGCGCAATACGTCCAGGTCGCGAATGCCCACGCATTCCATGCAGGGAGTCCGGCCGGGAATCATCGTCGGGCCGACCCTGGCGCCCTTGTTGGTGATGCCGATCTGCCCGAACGGCACGCCGGTGCGCAGGCTCGCCTCGTTCGACCAGCGGATCGCGTGGTTGCGCGGCCGGTCATAGGCGTTGAAGAAGAAGTCGGCCCCCCGCACGAGCTCGACGATATCGTCGGCGGACTCGATCCGGGTGTGGTGCGCGACGAACTTCGACCGCGAATTCTGTAGCTCCAGGTGCCGTTTCAGCGCGTCCAGCTTCGGCATCCCGACGTCCTGCTCGTCGAACGTCGGATGGGTCGGCAAGTTCTCCTCGGCGAAGGTGTCGAAGTCCACCGCCTCCAGCGTGCCGATCCCGGCCGCGTTCAGCAGCCGCAGCAGCGTGGTGCCGCCCGCCCCCGTCCCGATGATCACGACTCGGGCGTCACGCAGGCGTTTCATGCCCTGGTAGCCGTCCCAGCCCTCGCGGTCGTACAGCCGCAGGTGGTTGATCTGCCTGCTCCACCGCCGCAGGTCTTCGGCGTCCAGCGGCGGGATGTCGGCGGCGTCGTCCAGGACGCCCTCGGCCGCGAGGACCTCCAGCCAGGAATCCGTCTCCGGAAACCGCCCGCGCAACTCCTGCCGGGTGGCCGACCCGTCCAGGGCCATCACGAACGACACCATTTCCCCGGTGGGATTCATGATCCTGAACTTTTCCGGCCCGATCCCGATATAGAGATGCGGCTCATCCGCAATGTGGTAGATACGGAGAAATTCCTTGACTCTGGGCCTCTGCACCTATTCCTCCCTTCCCCGCCGCCCGTTTCGTCCGTATCGTCCGCGGCGGGAGCCAATACGCACTCCCGCCACGGACCAAACGCCTGGCCACGCCATCAGATGACGTTACCGTGCCACTCCTGAACGAGGCCCTCCTCGTACACACGCTCGATGGTCATTTCGGTCACCTCCCCTCCTGCTTCTCGCTTAAAAGGGGAACACCGCGGCCATCGCCCCGTCAAGGCACGTCGAATGAGAATCAGCAGGAGAGTGAGTGATCCCCGGACCCGCCGCTCATCACGAGCGGTGAATTCTCATAACCGGCCTTGGTGAATTGAGCGGCGCCGAGAGACCGGTAGGTGCGCGCCCCTCCCGGACACGCGTAGGTCGCGGACATTCCGAGCTGCAGGACATTGAGCGCCGAGACGATCTGCCAGGGCTGCCCGGTCCCGTTGACGGTGAAGGTGCCGGCGAGGTCGATCTTGTCGACGAGCTTGTCGCACTGCGCGATGGCGTCGGCGACGATGTATCCGCCGTCCACCCTCGGGTTGGTGATGCCCCCGCTGCAGTAGATGACATCCGGAAGGGCCTGGCCGTCCTTCGACACGGCCGCGGCCGTCCGGCGGAGGGTTGCGCTGAACGTGCGCTTGTAGCCCTTCCAGGGGCTGCTCTTGCCTTCGGGGGTGAACGGCGTGGACGGGGCGCGGTCCGCGCCGGCCGGCCCGGCGATGAGACCGGCGCACAGCGCGCAGATCATCGCCACCAGGACGGATAAGCGCATGGCGTTCTTTCGGGAATTCATTTGGTCCCTCCGCGTGAGTAGCTTCTTTCGCTGACTGATTTACAGATCAGATCGGCCGGTAAAAAGGTACGCACTCAGTCGAGAGCAGCTGTCGCTAATCGACTCCATTGATTCCGGCGAGGGTGCCGTGAAATCCGGCCGCTGGATGAAGACTAACGCAGCGGAGAGCACGGAAGAATGCGCTGGAAGTGGCCAAGATGGGCCAGCTCGAAAGCCTTCTCAAGGCTTCAGGCTGAGTCTCTTCCGGGACGCGCCCGGGAACACGACGACCAGGTGCTCCTCCGCCGCGTCGTCGGTCCGGACGTACACGCGGAGCCGGTAGTGGCCCTTTCCGGCGATCGCCAGGTTCGGCATGGGGGCGCCGGCGCCCACGCCATCGCCCTCGGTCAGCTCCGGCACGGTGAGCCGGCCGCTGCGGCTGACGATCGGCACCTCGTCGACCAGATCCCACCCGGCCGCCCGCCGTGGCGGCGCGGTGCGGAAGGCCTTCACGGTGAGGCACAGATCGATGATGTCCTCGATGTGCCCGACGAGCACCGAACTGCGGGACAGCCGGGTGAGGGTACTTCCGTCGTACTCCTCCTCCCGCACCGGCGCCTCGTCGTCGGGGTCGTGGACCGAATAGCCGGGATCGCCGTCGGGGAACAGGTAGTACACGGCCGTGGCCTGGACGACGCCCTTCGTCCGGGGCCACGGATCGCGGCACTTCGCGTTCTCCTCGGCGAGGTAGGCGGCGCCCGCCTCATTCGCCTCCTTCGTCGAGTACAGCAGCTCCGGCTGGGTCGCGCCGATGATCTCCGGGCACACGTAGACGAGGTCCGACGAGTCCACGCCCGAGAGGGCCCGTGTGCTTCCGGCCCGCATCAGGATCGCCTGCCGCTCCTCGCGGTCCTTCGCCCGGCACAGCGTCCGCGCGTACGCGAGGATCGCCTCGTCCGACAGCTCGTCCGGGAACATCGGCGGCACCCCGTCCGACGTGCTCCGCGCCAGGCACAGGAACGTGGCGTCGCGTTCGGCCGGCTTCAGGTCGCCGAAGGCGGGCCGGTCGTAGCAGTTCCCCGACCAGCCGGTGTAGGCGACGCGCGGAGACTGCTCCGGCTGGATCAACGCGATGACCGGCACCACGACCACGGCCACCACCCCGACGCGGGCCACCCGCTGCCGCGCGGGCGAAGGGTCCGCCAAGCGGTTCTCGATGGGCATTTCACGGGCGGTCGCCGCCATCCACACGACGCCGACGAGCCCCACCGCGTCCATCACGATCTCTATCACCAGACCGCCGCTGGGGATCGTCCCGAAGAAGATGTTGAGCGGGAGCACCAGCATGTGCACACCGACCGACGCCCACCCAGCGGCCAGCGTGCCCCGGCTCCACCGGCCGTCGCGCGACTGCCCGACCACCGTGATGAGGGTCACCGCCACCCCGCCCAGGCTCAGGCCCAATTCGAGGACGCCGCCCAGGTCGAACTCCAGCACGTCCAGCTCGTCGAGCAGCTCGCCGACCATCCCGGCCAGCTCGACGCCGAACAGCACCCCGGCCACCACCCGCAGCCCGCGCGACCGCCAGCGGATGACGAGCAGGTAGAGGACGTCGATCGCGGTCCACAGCCCGAGCAAGAACGCCGCCCCGACCTCATCGGGAACCAGGCCCAGCGGGAACCACAGCACCAGCGTGTACGCCACCGCCAGATACAGCAGCCGACGCAACATTTTCGCCCGGCGATCCAGCGCCCCCGGCGCGGGCCGGCGCAGAATCACCCACAGAAACGCCGCCTTCACCACGGCGGCCATGAGCAACACCACGACCGTCGGACCGTCCAGCCCGTCGGGCATATAGAACTTCATAAAGCCCGGCGACGACCATTCGACGGCCACCCAGAGCCAGGGGTCCCCCAGCACCAGCCCCACGACCACCGCGACAAGAACCAGGCCGACTACTCCGGCCCTAACAAACCGCCATAAATTACCCGAAAGCACGGGACGCGATCTTAGCGCGATACCATCGCACAAACGGCCGGCGAAGCGAGCGGCTACCGCCCTGTTTCTCGCGACACCATGAGCATCCTCACTGGGTTTCGTAAGCATCCTTCATCTGTTGTGATCGTTGATCCGGGACTTAGGGCGGTAGGCAGAGGTTGACTCCGACGCCCTTGGTCAGGGCGATGTTGAGGGTGCCGAGCTCGCCGCCGCATGAGTTGATCACTCCTGCGCGGGCGTGAAGCCGGTGACCGGCTCGGCGTCGGCCGGCGCGGCGAGGGTCCTCCAGGGCGCCGGGGGCGGGATCGACCGGAAGCTCGGGCATGGCGATCTCCCAGTCAGACGGGGGGACAGGTCTGTCCCGACCCTGCACCCACCGCGAGATCGTCAGCAACGGTCAACGATCACAACAGACTGGGGATGCTTACCGATATTCTTCGCCGCAACACACTCCAGAATTGCCACAATTAGTGGCCCGCAGAGCACCCACAGCGATCCGTAGCTTTGGCCGCACCCCTTCAGCAGCCCCAGGCAAGCGTACCTGAGACTCGCTTACCAGCGGTTATGCGACTGCCGCTGGATTTCCACTGGCAGGCGTATTTCCGCCACTACAGAACATGCCGGAGAAAATCTTTATTACCGCTTAAACGGGGCTGCCACGCATGTCAAGTACTTGAATTACCAAACGGCGGCATGGCAGTGTACTCAACTGTCATGAGCCACGGGCGGGGGGCTTTTCGCAGGGCTCTCCCCACCCGTGGCCACATCTGTGATGCCGAAGGCGTCTACATGATCGGCCGACTCAAAAGCTTGCTCATCGGCATGCTATGGGCGTCAGCCCTGATCATGCTGAGCGCGCCTCCCGTACTCGCTGAATGGAGTCACCGCTGCCGCCTGGACGGAATCACGCTGCGCGGCTCAGGAAATGTCTCAACCAACGGAGGGAGGGTCTACATAACCGGCAATATGAGTGGGGACCCGGACGTAGGAACCATCGTGCAGTTCGCCCGCTCCTCCGGGGCGGTACACCGCCAGGAACACACCGGCCGATCGTTCAACTTCAACTCCTCGCCAGCCCAGACCTCCACCATTAGGGTCTCACTCGGCTTCCGCTCCTGGGCTGGTGTGAGGACCGGAGCGGGCTGCACAAAAACGGTCTTCTGAAGCATCCGGCCAGGCGGTTTCTCCAGCAATCACCATAGGATCACGGGCCCGCCAGCGGAACAACTCACATAGCTTACTCGAATCAACTGCATTAACCGACGAACGAGGTCAGGTGTGGCAAAGTAGTGCCACACCTGACCTCGCCATATCGCGGGGCGCACACGGTGCCCGGAGGTCTCTTGCGCGAGTACCTGATCACCGCACTCATCGCCGCGGCCGTGACATACCTGTTCGTCCCGATCGCACGGTACTTCGCCATCAAGATCGGCGCGGCACCGGAAGTCCGCGAACGCGATGTGCACACCGTTCCCACCCCCCGTCTCGGCGGACTCGCCATCTACGTGGGACTCGTCGCCTCACTGTTGTTCGCGAACTCCCTTCCGCACACGGGCGGACTGCTCGCGCACAGCGACACCGTCATCGCCGTGATCCTTTCCGGCGGAATCCTCGTCATCATCGGCTTCTTCGATGACTGGTGGGGAATCGATCCCCTGATCAAACTAGGCGGCCAGGTGGCCGCAGCCGGAGTGCTCGTCAATCTTGGCGTCGCACTGCCCTGGCTCCCACTCCCGAACGGCGCCGCTGCCAGCATGGACAGCGGGCTCAGCACGGTGATCACGATTCTGGTGGTCGTCATCGTCATCAATGCCATCAACTTCATCGACGGTCTGGACGGCTTGGCCGTCGGCATCGTCGGCATCGCCGCGATGGCGATGTGGAGCTACTCGATCATCCTGTCCCAGCACCTCACCGGGCAGAGAATTGCCACCGCCGCGATCATCTCCGCCGTGCTGATCGGCGTGTGCGCCGGATTCCTGCCCCACAACACACACCCCGCCAGAATCTTCATGGGCGACACCGGGTCGATGCTCATCGCCATGGTCCTCGCGACCGCCACGATTTCGGTGACCTCGGGAGTGGACCCTTACGCGATCGACAGCATGAACCGATTCCCGGTCGTCCTGCCACTTCTGCTGCCGGTCGGCGTAATGGCCGTCCCCCTCATCGACCTGTTCACCGCACTGGTACGCCGCACATCCCACGGCATGTCGCCGTTCGCGGCCGACCGCGGGCACCTCCATCACCGCCTCCTCGACATCGGCCACTCCCACCGACGCACTGTAATGATCATGCATGGTTGGGCACTGCTCTTCTCCGCCACCGTCGTGGGCCTGGCCGCCGGAGGCGTACCCGTACTGATCTTCCCCGTAGTCGTCCTGGCCGCGATCACATTGCTTGTCGTGATGGCCGCGCCGCGACAACGTCGCGGCAGGTCCCACTCCCGCATCGCCGCCACAAATGCCCGGCATCGTCGGGGCACACGCGCGTAAGACGCCCCTGATCTTCCAGCCACGGAGCCCACACGCTGCTCGGCCTGCTCGGCACCATTGCCACCGGACCAGGTCACGTCCACGGAGGTGGTGTATGAAACAGCCTGCGCGTGATCCTGCCCGCCAGGTTAAGCGGTAAGGGTTCGCGGCAGTGGGTCTTGAGCGGGCGTGTCGCCGTCGATTACCCGGAGCCGGGCCTTGGCCAGCACGTCCAGGCCCATGTAACGACGCCCTTCCACCCACTCATCCGTCTGCTCGGCCAGCACTGCGCCCACGAGGCGGATGATCGCCGCCCGATCCGGGAAGATGCCGACCACATC
>NZ_QMEY01000026.1 GCF_003315795.1 Spongiactinospora rosea | reverse complement strand
GGCCGAGTCCATGAACAGTCTCTACAAGAAGGAGCTCATCGACTTCTACGGCGGCTGGAAAGGCGTCATGGACGTGACTATCGCCACGATGGAATGGGTTGCCTGGTACAATTCTGAACGGCTACATTCTTACTGTGGGAACGTCCCTCCGGTCGAGTATGAGGAGACGTTCCACCGATCGACCGCCGGCACTGACCTGGCGGCCGAGAACCAAGCGATCTAGCCTCCAATTTCGCCGGGGCGGTCCATCGCACCACGACGCCCGATCCGGGCCATGCGCGGGCGATCGACCGGCTGCGGCGCGACTTCACCACCCAGCGGCCGAACGCCACCTGGGTGGCCGACTTCACCCACGTTTCCGCCTGGTGCGGGGTGGTCTACGTCGCGTTCGTTGTCGACATCTACTCCCGGGCGATCGTCGGCTGGGCCGCCTCGCTGACCAAGCACACCACCCTCGTGCTGGATGCCCTGGACATGGCCCTGTGGCGGCGCGAGCGCACCAGCCACCCGGTCGGGCCGGGACTGATTCATCACTCGGACGCGGGCAGTCAATACACGTCTTTCCGGTTCACCACCCATCTGCTGGCAGCCGGCATCGACGCCTCCATCGGCACGGTCGGCGACGCGCTCGACAAAGCCCTGATGGAATCGCAGATCGGCCTCTACAAGACCGAGCTGATCAAGCCCCGAGGTCCCTGGCGCAGCCTGGCCGATGTGGAACTGGCCACCGCCGAATGGGTGGCTTGGTTCAACACCACCCGCCTGCACTCAGCCATCGGGCACCTCCCACCCGAGGAGTTCGAGGCGATCTACTACGCTCAACACCACCCCAACGAAGCCCTAGCAATCAACCGCTGAGGTCTCCACCGAACCCGGGGCGGTTCACAGCGCGGCACGGTAGAACAGCATGTGGGCCCCTGGGGTGGTGGTTGATCTTGGTCGACAACCCTTCTACCAGGGGCCTTTCTACTTCTCGATCAAGAACGTGGATCTGTAGCCGGCCTGTGACCTGCGCTTCCGCGATGAAAAACGCTCAGTGTCGGCCACGGCCATCATGCGATCTTCGGTTGTCTTCACAAACTCTGATGATCACGTGATGGCCGTCTCTGCGCGACCTGGACCCCAAGATCGCAAATGACACTGGAGTACTAGGCGGCGCGGATCTGGTGCGTCGCGCTGATGTCGGCCCGCTCGATGATCCGCCCGATTGCCGGATCCATCGCGCGCACCTGGGCGCACGGCGTACTCGTGTGCTTAACGGCCTTGGGCAAACTACCTGAGCCGCCGGACAGCTCTCACTTACCAGCAGCGAGCATTAGCCATCACCGACCAGATCGCCAACCGGTACGAGCGGGCGCAGTCCCACAACGACCTCAATCGCTCCCGAGCACACCGTTGACATGTCGTGTGCTCGCGGTGTGCTCGTATGTCATGGGCCGATGTGGCATGAGGTGACATGATCTGGTGGAAGAACCGGATGAATCGTGTATAGAACAGCATGAAACGACACCCATATAGGGGAGCCGGGACGGCGTGTCATACGGGGCCGCTGACTCTTAATCAGCGGGTCCGGGGTTCGAGTCCCTGGCGGCGCACCCATCACACGGCAGTTGACCTGGGCGTCTTCACTTCCCATGAGGACGCCCACAGTCATTTCCGGCACTTTCCGGTGAGACCGCTCAGGTATGCCTGACCACTCGTCCGCGGTGGCCAGGCATGCCGCGCCTCCGAGCGTGGACTGCAGGGGTTTTCTGCATTCCGGCGAGGGGCGTGGTGAGGGCCTATGGGTGGAAGGTGTCGAAGTCGTCCGGTGGCAGTTCGTTGAGCCAGGCGTGGGTGACGCCGGTCCAGCCGATGCGCACGAAGTCGGCCTTGTCGTCTCCGTCGAGGTCGGCGAACTGGACGTCCTTGGGCGGGACCTCGGCGTCGCCGGCGATGCGGCCGATGTCGCGGTATTTGCCGCCGGCGCCCTTGGCTCCTTCGTTGATCCAGGCCCGGGCGCCGCCCTTGGCGGTGATCAGGATCCGGTCGGCGCGTTTGTCGCCGTTGAGGTCGGCGTAGCGGATCTCGCGGGGGTTCTGCAGGGGGCCGCTGATCTTCTGGGGTGGGGTCCAGTCCAGGTAGGGAACGTGGGATTCCCTGGTTCCGGGGCGGGAGTCCGAGGACTTGTTACCGGGTGGGCCGTCCTTGAAGCCCCTGTTGTACCAGGCGGTCGTGGTGCCGTCCGGCTTGATCAGCAGATAGTCGTCACGGCCGCCTCCGGTGACGTCGGCGAAGCGGATCTTCGTGGCCGGGTCGATGGTCAGCGGGTCCCCGAGGGAGCCGTCGGAGTAGACGTCCGCCACGGCGTGGTCGGTCATGCACATACGCGCGCCCGGCGGGTTGTCGGCCTTCCAGGTGCGCAGGTCGATCCGGCCGCCGAGGTGGACGACCATGCAGTCCGGGAAGTCGTCACCGTCGACGTCGGCGAAGCGGAGCATGTTGCCGACCGCACCACGCTTGGGTTTGTAGGAGTTCTCGCCCTCCACGAAAGGCACCCATTTCGTGCCCGACGGGCCGCCGTTCCACCAGAAGCGGAAGTTCTGGTCCTTGTCGACGGTGACGAACTCGGCCTTGCCGTCCTTGTTGATGTCGACCATCCAGAACCGGTTGCTGGAGGGGAACTCCTGCGCCTGGATGACGCCGCGGTCGTCCCAGTTCGGGCCCAGCTTGCCGGACGCCGGCGGAGGCGCGCCCGGGCCGTAGTCCTTGATCCCGCACGGGTTGGACGGCGTGTTCGCCGCCTGCGGGTTGACCGGCTCAAGCCAGGTGTTGTCCCGCGCCTGGTCGGCCGCCTTCACGAACGCCTCGCCGATCTTGCCATAGCCGCGGTCGGTGGGGTGGATGCCGTCCGGGCCGATGTCGGCCGGCTCAAGCCCGGTGAGATCGGTGTAGACGGCGCGGATGCCGTCGTCCACGAGCTTGTCGACCAGGGCCGGGATCTGGGCGGTGAACCGGTCTCCGCGCGCGTTCCTGGCGGCGTCGGGGAAGGGCTGCACACCGGCGACCAGCACGGTGACTCCCGGCGAGTCCTCGCTGATCTGCTTGATCAGGCTTTCGAGCCGGCCGATCGCGCCGTCCATCTCATAGTTCTGGATGACGTCGTTGCCGCCGGCGATGAGGGTGATGAGGTTGGGCTGGTACGTGCTGACCGCGCAGTCCGCCTTGCCGGCGATCTCGTTGATCCGATATCCCCGCCAGCCTTCGATCTCCCGGTCGGCCATCGTTCCCACCCGTACGGACCGACCCAGTCCACATAGGGGCTGTCGTCGGCGGTCGCCGCCGCCGAGCTCGCCTGGGCGACCCGGTTGAGTCCTCGATCGGCGGTGTCGCGGTAACCGTTGCCGTCGGAGCTGCCCTCACCGAACGTGGTGGACGATCCGAGACCCATGACCCGCAGATCCCGCCTTCTGAGCTCGTCGTGTCCGGAGTACGGGTCGTTCACGACGTGGAACCGCCACTTGTAGGCGCTTCCGGCTTCGGTGGACACTAGCTGGATCTGTGCGTCTTTGAGCTCCGCGTAGGGTGCCAGCGCCAGGTGGCCTCCGACGTCGAGGATCGCCCCGTCATCGATTTTCCACTGCTGCATCTCGTCATCCGGATCGCAGTCCGCGAGCTTGAGCACTTGGAAGGAGGGGACGTTCCGTGTCAGGCAGCCGCCGGTCATTTCGAGGAGATAGGTCTCGGGTTCGGAGCCGAAACTCACCGCTACCCGGCCGGAGGTCTCGTTGCGAGCCGGAAAGAAAGTGAAACCGCCGGCATGAGTACGGGTGATCGAGAAGAGTTTCCCGGACGCGGCTCTGATGCTGTACACCACGCCAGGCGCGGGTGAGGTGCCGCAGGTGGCCGTTGCGGCGGGCCGGTCAGGCGTGGCCGCAGCCGCGAAGGGAGCCGCCATGGCGCAGCCGTCGTGGATGCGGAAATGCACCGTCCAGTGGTCGGAGTCCCGCCCATCACGGGTGACGGAGACCGAGCGATTGGCCGGCACGCCGGCGATGGCGCCGAAGTCCAGCTCACTGCCGCCCTGGTGCGTCGGCTGGTTGGCGCGGTAGATGTTCTGCTGATATTGAATCGGCAGCCTGGCGGGGTTGGTGTTGAAGTCGCCCATGACCCTTTCGTGGCCGCGTTCCTCGCGCGGCCGGCCGGCCATGAACTGGCGGACGGTCTCCAGTACGTCCTCGGCGCCGTTGTTACGATGGCCCATGGACGGTGCATGCGCGGTGAAATACCAGATGTCGCCGAAGCGCACGCCCATCATCGGCCGGGCGTTGTGATCGCTATGGATGGGGAGTTGAACGGCCTCGTCCGCGCCCTCCCGGGTGACGATCGCCAGGCCGTTGCGCTGCTGGCCCGAATCCATGAAGTAGACGTTGACCAGCCCCAGGTTCCCGTTGTGGTCCCCAAGGTCCCAGTGGAACTCGTAAACACCGTCCCAATGCCGTCCCACGATACGCTGGATCTGCCACGGCGGCTCGGTGCCCGCCTCCTGCATGAGCAGGACGTCCGCTCCTTCACGGAGGATCGGGAGGATGACGGTCCGCCAGCGATCCTCCCTACCCGGCCGGCCGGTTCCCGGAGCCGACCCCGGCCCGCCGACTCGGCCGTTCATGTTCCAGCTCACCGAGTTGTCGAAATCCTCCTGCGCGTGGGCGGGCGGGACGGCGGGACGTACAACATCCAGGGCGGTGATGACCACGGTCAGCGACATCACGATCATCACCGCGGCGAACGCGGAGCACCAGCGACGCAAGGCCCTTGGCGAACGCGGAGGACGACCGCGCGGGTCCGGCGCGGCGTACGGCAGAGGTCTCACGGCGCCCCCTCGATCAGCCGTACGCGCCTGCCGAACCCGGCCAGGCGCGGCGGGGCCGCGCTCCAGCCCTCACCCAGCGAGTCGGCGAACGCCGACCCGGGCGACGAGCGTCGCCGCCGCTCTCCTTCGCTGTCCTGGACAGGATTGCGATCAACGGACACTACGTTTCTCTGCTTTCAGATAGGGGACCTGACCGGCGAGCGTGCGCGGAACCAGGCGGGTCACCGCAGCCACCCGGCCGGGCCCCACCGTGAAGGGGCCGGGGATCGTCGGCGGCGTGCAGAACTACCCCAACCGGTTCCCCGACGGACGGCCGGCGAAGAGCACGTCCATCGGCATCAAGAACGCCAAAGGCGAGTACATCGCGGCGCTCTGCCTGAACCTCGACGTCTCCGTGCTGTCGCCGGTCACGCTCGCCCTGTCCAACCTCGTCGCCACCGACGCCGAGCACCGCGAACGGCCCCTGGAGACGCTGCGTGGCCGCAACGCCAGCGAGCTGCGCCAGATGGTGGAAACCCTGTCCGCCGAACGTGCGGGAACCCCGAGGTCGCTCAGCCGGAACGACAAGAAGGCACTGGTACGCAGGCTGCACCGGGACGGCTACTTCGACTCCCGGGACGCCGCGCAGACCATCGCGGACCTGCTGGGCGTGTCCCGCGCGACCGTCTACAACTACACCAAAGCGAAGGGCGCCCAATGACGAACGCGCTGTTCCCGATCGACAGCCCGGACCTGGTGCCGCCCGCCGGCCACTACTCGCACATCATGGTGTCCGGCGGGCTCGCCTACATCTCCGGCCAGCTACCGGTCACTCCCCAGGGCGACCGGCTCACCCGCGAGCCGTTCGCCGTCCAGGCCGGGCAGGTGCTGAGCAACATCGACGCCTGCCTGACCTCCGCCGGAACCAGCCGGGACCGGCTGCTGTCGGTGACCGTGTACGTGACCGACATCGGCGACTGGCCCGAGTTCGACCGCCTCTACGTGCAGTGGCTGGGAGCCCACCGGCCCCAGCGCGCCGTGGCCGGCGTCAAGGAACTGCACTACGGAGCCGCTGTCGAAGTGCACGCCATCGCCACCCTGGACTGACACGACCGCTCCTTCCCACCGCGAGGACACACCAATGGCCACCGCACCGCCGGTAACGTTCGACGACATCCGTGAGGCCGCCGCGCGGCTGCGCGGCATCGCCCACCGCACTCCCGTGCTCACCTCCCGCACTCTCAACGCCCAGGTCGGCGCCGAGGTGTTCATCAAGTGCGAGAACCTTCAGCGCGTCGGCGCCTTCAAGTTCCGTGGCGCGTACAACGCCGCCGCCCAACTGCCCCCCGAGCGACTGGCCAAGGGCGTCGCCGCCTACTCCTCGGGCAACCATGCCCAGGCCACCGCCCTGGCCGCTCGCGAACTGGGCACCGGTGCCGTCATCTTGATGCCCGAGGACGCCCCCCGCTCCAAGCTGGCCGCCACCGCCGGTTACGGTGCGGAAGTCGTCACCTACGACCGTTACACCCAGGACCGCACAGCGCTGGCGCGGGCTCTCGCCGAAGATCGCGGCCTGGCCCTCATCCCGCCCTACGATCACCCCCACGTGATCGCCGGACAGGGCACCGCCGCCCTCGAACTCCTTGAGGAGACCGGAGAGCTCGGCGCCCTCGTCGTCCCCGTGGGCGGCGGCGGCCTCATGGCCGGCAGCGCCATCGCCGCCAGGGCACTCCATCCCGCGATCCGGCTCATCGGCGTCGAGCCGGAGAACGGCGATGACACCAAGCGTTCCCTGGAGAGCGGCGAACGCGTCACCATCCCCGTGCCCCGGACCATCGCCGACGGCCAGGCCCTGAACACTCCCGGCGAGATCACCTTCGCCGTCAACCGGCGTCTCGTCGACGGCATCGCCCTCGTCGCCGACGAGGAGATCATCCACGCCATGCGATTCGCCTTCGAGCGCCTGAAGATCGTCCTGGAACCCAGCGGCGCGACCGCCCTGGCCGCCCTCATGGCCGGCCGGATCGACGCCCTCCCGCGCCGGATCGGCGTCATCGCCTCCGGCGGGAACATCGACGCCCAGCGGTTCACCGAGCTCCTCGGCCGCTGACGACAGCTCTCGCCACCTGCAGATCTCCGGCGACCTCTTCGACCTCATGCGGGGCCGAAGTGGACGCTGCTCGCCTACGAGCACACCGACCCGGTCATCCTGGACCGTGCCAAGCCCACCCACATGTACATCTGCCGGATCGGCGCGACGCCGGACAGCGCCATCTTCGACGCCGAGGGCGAGTTCCAGCACGTCTACCAGCCGAGGTCCGGCGAGCTGATCCTCATCCGGCCCGACGGATACATCGCCGCCCGCACCCCTGCGGACCGGGAGGCGGACCTCATCGACCACCTGGCCAAATTCCGGTCGCGCGGAAACCAGGTCGGGCAGGCATAGGAGCTCAACGTGAACGCTCATCCCCCAAAGCACCCGAGCCCTGTGTCCCCGGCCCAGTTGCACACGCGATGGAGCGGGCGGCTCGGCCGCCAGGTGGCCATTTTGATCCTCGCGAACATCATCGTGGACACGGTCATCGGGGCGGCGCTTCTCGTTCTCCCCCAGATGCTCGACCACTTCGGCACCGACCAGGCGGCGTGGCTCAACGCGAGCGCCATGCTGGCGGGCGCGATGTGGGCGCCACTGCTCGGCAAGAGCGCCGACATGTACGGCACGCGCAAGGTGCTCGCGATCACACTGACCATCGGCTGCACGGGTGGCCTCGTGTGCCTGGTCGCCCCCAACATGTGGGTGTTCATCGCCGGGCGCCTGTTGCAGGGCGCGGCCGTGGCCGCCGTCTTCCTCACGGTCGCGCTCATCCGCCAGACCTGCGCGCCCCGCATCGCGATGACCGTCACCGGGATCGTGACCTCGGGCTCGGCGATCTTCGGCGTCGCCTCACCGTTCCTCTTCCAATACCTGGCCGAGCAGTACGGCTTCCAGATCGTGTTCGTCGTGTCCGCGGTCCTCGCGGGCATCGCCGCGATCATGGTGCGAGCGCTCCTTCCAGAGTCACCGATCAAAATCGTGGGCAGGCTCGACGTCGTCGGGGCCGGCCTTCTCGGCGGGGGCTTGGCGGCGGTGCTGAGCTACATCAGCCTCGGCCCGGAGTTCGGCTGGTCCGCCGTGGGACCGCTCGCCCTGCTCGCGGGCGGCGTGGCGCTGCTGTTCCTGTGGGCAGTGGCGGTGCGGCGGGTACCGAACCCGTGATCGACCTGAGGAATCTCAGCCTGCCGCTGGTGCTCACGCTGCTCGTCGTCGTCCTCTCGACCGGGGCGTACCAGAGCATGCTCCAGCTCTTCGGCCTCATCGCCCATGTCTCGCAGGACGAGGGCCTCGGGTACGGCCTCGCCGCCGACGGATCACTGGGCCTGCTGTTCGCCCTGCCGTCGCTGGGCATCACGATCGGGGGCGTCCTGGCCGGGGCGCTGGCGACCCGGGCCGGCCCGGCGTGGACACTGGCCGGTGGTGTGACGATCGGCATGGTGTCCATCGTCGGAATGTACCTGTCGACCTCCGATCTCTTCGCCGCGGTCGTCTTCGCCGGCCTGCTGGGCTTCACCGCCGGCTCGGTGGTGACGTCGGGCTTCAACATGGCGACGAGCGTGGCGTCCGCCGACCGGCAAGGCGTGGTGACCGGCCTGGTGCAGGTCATGCTCGCGATCGGCTCCGTGGTGATGAACGTGGTGGGCTCGGCCGTCCTCATGTCCACCACCGTGACGGTCGGCGGAGTGGCGAAGAACTCGGCCACGGGCGCGCAGAGCTACATCATGGTCGCGGCGGGTTCGTTCGCGGTCGCGATGGTGGTGGCGCTCGTCCTGGCGCGAAGGCAGCGCTTCACGCCGCTGCTCCGCTCCGGTGCCGTCTCCTCTTCGTGAGCCCCGGCACGTCGCCGCGGGCGCGCTCGTGGGGCGCGCCCGCGGGCATGGTTGCGGTTATGAGGTCAGGCCGTAGGCCCTGATGATCGTTTGGGTGAACGCGCTGTCGCCCGACTCCGCCGAGACGCGCAAGGACGCGAAGTCGCCGGCCGCCGGGTTGCGTACCATCGCCGTCCACTGGCCGCGGGTGTGGCTGACGGGGACGCGCCGCCAGGTGGCGCCGTCGTTGAAGGACACCTCGACCTTGGGGCGCGACCTGCCCAGGGCCGGGGAGGCGTGCCGCTCGAACATGAGCGGGATGCGGGTGAGCGAGGCGCGCTCGGCCCGGTTCAGGGCGTCC
The DNA here is from genome assembly GCF_003315795.1 of Spongiactinospora rosea. GTDB lineage: Bacteria > Actinomycetota > Actinomycetes > Streptosporangiales > Streptosporangiaceae > Spongiactinospora > Spongiactinospora rosea. The sequence goes on along the minus strand of NZ_QMEY01000026.1, from coordinate 119,039 downwards.
AGCCCCTGCGCGGCCGGGCGTACGGTGATCAGGGGCAGCGGTTTCGCGTCCACCGTGCCGGAGCGGAAGGTCCAGGTCGCGTCCACCGCGGTGGACAGCGCCGAGTACGGCACCTGCCGCCGCCCCGACATCGTCAGGGTGTAGGTGGATTCCGCGCCGGGCACCTCGGCCCCGAGCGTGCAGTTCACCGAGTCCGGTGGCATGCACGTCACCCTCGCCAGTTCCACGCCGTCCCTGGCCAGTGCGATGGCGACATCGGCGTTGGACTCATAGCCGAACCGGGCGGGCCCGGAATCGGAGAACACCGCGCCGTCGACGACGACCGTGTTGCCGTAGCGGGCGGTGGACGGGGTCTGGGCGGCGCCGTACACGGCGGTGTTCCACACCTCGGTGCCGGCGCCGGGGGGCAGTTCGCTCGCGAGGTCCACGAGCCAGTGCTCCCCGGAGTCGTCGTAGGACGCCACCTGGTTCGCCCAGGCGAGGCCGTCGACGCGGGGCCGGTAGCGGATCTGGGTGGACGGCACGCGCGTGGGCGCGCCGAGCAGCCACATGTTCGCGGGGCCGCTGTAGACGTAGCCGTACGCCGCCACGCCCGCGCCCCGGTAGGTCACGGTGGTCTTGGCCAGGTCGGCGGTCCGGGCCTGGTGGGTGGGATCGGCGGGGAGGCCGTTCTCCGCGGTGTGGAGGAGGTCGTACCGGTAGGGGCTGGGCGACGCGTCCGCCTTGGTCAGTACCGAGTGCGCCTGGTACGTGAGGCCGGGCACCTCCGACGGCACCACGAAGATCTGGTCATCGGACGCGATCGTGCTGAACCGGGCCCGGATTCGGCCCTGCTGCTGGGTGGCGGAGACGTCCAGGGCGGCCTGCCGGGCGGCCGGGTCGTCCACCGAATGGCGTACCTGCCTGCCCGCGTCGAGGTCGATCGTCAGTTGCTTCGTCCGCTCACTGAGCCGGAACGGCGGCACATGGGCGACGGTCCGCTTCTTCTCCGCGTCGAACACCGCCTGGACGTACCATCCGACGGCGGGGAGCCGGAGCGTCCCCTTGCCGTCCTGGATGTCCACGTACTCGAACTCGTTTCGCGCGAGGTCGAAGGCGACGGCGAAGCCTGACAGGCCGGCGCCGCCCTTCGCGGAGATGGCCAGGTCGTACGCCTCCGGCTCGACGTACGCGCCGGTCAGGGTGCGTACGACCGTGCCGCCCGCGGTCGCGGTGACGACTCCCGCGTACGCGCCGGGCGCGACCCCGTCGGCCGCCATCGTGACGGTGACCGACGCGTGGCCGCCCGCGGGGACCATGAGACGGTCGGCCGACAGGCTGAACAGACCGGCGGGCGGCTCGCCGCCGCCCTGGGCGGCGATGGCCAGGTCTAGGGTGACGGGCGCGTCGCCGGTGTTGGCGTACGCGATGGTCCTGGTCGCCTGCTGGCCCTTCTCGTGCGGCCAGCGCAGCGCGGCCGACACGTTGCCGGGGACGGCGACGACCGTCTGCGCGATCGCCTTCCGCACGTCCACGCGCCCGGCCCCCTGAGCGTACGGGCCGGCGTCCGGCCATGGGGCGGCGCTGCTGATGAGGGCGGACTTGAGCCGGTCGGCCCGCCAGCCGGGGTTGCGCTGCGCCAGGATCGCCGCGGCACCGGCGACGTGCGGCGTCGCCATCGAGGTGCCGGTCTGGGTCGAGTACCCGCCGTACCGGGCGCGGGCGGCGGTGATCCCCACGCCCGGCGCGGTGATGTCCGGCTTGACGGCGCGGTCGCCGATCCGCGGCCCCCGGCTGGAGAACAGCGCCAGCGCGTCCTGCTTGTCCACCGCGCCCACGCTCAGCGCGGCGTCAGCGCTGCCCGGACTGACCACCGAGGACGCCGTCGGGCCCGAGTTGCCCGCGGCGATCACGAAGAGCGCGCCGGTGCTCTCGCTGAGGGTGTTCACCGCCTCTTCGAGCGGGTCGAGCGCCTGGGTGTCCCGTCCGCCGAGGCTCATGCTCACGACCTGGGCGCGGATTTCGGCCGCGGCCCATTCCATCCCGGCGAGAATCGTGGATTCGTCGCCGCCCCGCCTGCTCAGGACTTTGCCGATGGCCAGCTTGGCGTCCGGCGCGATCCCGCGATACCTGCCGCCCGAGGCCGCGCCCGATCCGGCGATCGTGGAGGCCACATGGGTGCCGTGGCCCACGCCGTCGTTGATGTCAGGGTCGTTCGCGATGAACGACTTGGTGTGCGCGACCACGCCTTTGAGGTCCGGGTGGGCCGTGTCGTATCCGCTGTCCAGTACGGCGACGGTCACGCCCTTGCCGGTGAAGCCCTGCTTCCACGCCTCCGGCGCGCCGATCTGCGGCGCGCTCTGGTCAAGTGTCGCGGTACGTCGGCCATCCAGCCACAGCCGCTTGACCCCGGCCGCGAGCGTCCGCGCGCCCGCGTCGCCGCTCAGCGCCCGCCACGCCGCCGCGGCGTCGCTCTTCGGTACCTTGACCGCGGCCAGCCCGAGCCGCCCGCTCCGCCACGCGGGCGCGGGCGCGCCCGGTAACCGGAACGTCGCCGCAGCCGCGCCGCTGGTTCTGGCGATCACGGGTACGTCTGCGCGGTGCGCGTCGTCGTAGTCCCAGGCGATGAGCTGGGTGACGTCGAACAGCCGCTCGTCCACCAGTCCCCGCGCGACCAGCGGCGCCGCGTCGGAGGGCAGGACCATCAGGTGGTCCTTCGTCTGGATCGTGGCGAACCGTACGTCCCTGCCCTTGCCGGGGTGTACCGAGTATCCGGACGAGGAGAGCTTGACCCGGTCGCCGGTGATGAGCGTGACGCTCTTCGCACCGTGTCCGGCCTGGCGGTCCGGGGCGACTCCCGGGGGGCCGGGGGATGGGCCGGTCGTGCTCGCCGGGGCGCCGGCGCCGGTGGTCACAGCCGCCACCAGGGCGATCGCGGTCATTAATGCCCTACGTTTCATGGGTGAAACTCCCGTCTGTATTGCGGTGTTCCCCACCTCATCGGGATAATGACCGTACGGTCGGTAGCAGGCAAGCGCACATAATGCACAGAAGTCCCGGATGATGTCGACTATGTGGGCGTTGACGTGCGGGTATTTGCATAACGTCGCGATTTTGTGACATCTGGCGCCGGTCGTTTCAGCCGCGTCTCTCGGGTGGTTTGGAAATCGCTCTACCGGAGTCGCACGGCGATAGGTTGACGATGTTCTCCACCGAGGTTGACCGATTCTGTTGCGAATTTCGGCACTTGGCACGATCGAAAGGATCAGGTCTCGGCGTGCTCGGCGTGCTCGGCGTGCTCGGCGTCGCCGAGGAGCTTGGGGTGCGCCGCACTTGAAAGTGCCTTTTGTAAGCCCTGCCTTACTCACTCATGATGGTGTTACGCACTCTTAGTGAGGTGAGGAAGATGGCTGAACGGGTGACGCGGCCTGAGTGGCGCAGGTCGTCATCGAGGTGTGGCCCGACCTGGGCCCCGCCGTCGGGTGGTGCGAACCCGATACGGGGGTGTGCCACATCGACCCCACAGAGGGGGCGGCGAGCGACGTGCCCGATATGCCCGGCGCTAGCCCGCCGACGCGCTGACCGCGGCCTTGCCTCGGCCGACTCCCGTCAGCTCGCTGGCGGCCCGGTTGCCGGCGATCTCGCTGTGGTGGGTCGCGGCCCAACCGGCCATCGCCATCACCGCGTCCCTCAGCGACCGGCCTAGGTCCGTCAGCTCGTACTCCACTCGCGGCGGGACCTCGGCGTACGCGGTCCGGGTGATCAGTCCGTCGCGTTCGAGATGTTTGAGCGTCTGGGTCAGCATCCGCTGGGAGATCCCTGGGATGCTCGCCTGCAAGTCGGAGTAGCGCAGCGAGCCGGCGTTCAGGGTGCTGATGACCAGCACCGTCCACTTGTCGCCGATGCGGTCGAGCACCTCACGGATGAAGGCGCTGTCCTCCGGCCATGCCTGGCACGGACCAGTGGTCTGTCGCGCTGACGTCATCTCGATTACCTCTCATCCGGGCGTTACCGCACTACCAGTATGTGACCCCCTGCGGGGCGGTCGCGCCGATCCACGACCACGGCCCGCTCCCGGATCACCGGAGCGCGCACTCTGAAAGGAACCCACCCATGTCCTACCTGCTGCACATCGACTCCTCCTCGCTCGGCGGGGCCTCGGTCTCCCGCCAGGTCGCGCAATCCTTCCTCGATGGCTGGCACGGCAAGGTCGTTCACCGCGACCTTGCCGCCGCGCCCGTGCCCCACATCAGCGCGGCGGGCATCACCGCACGCGCCACCGACCCCGCCCGGCACACCGGCGAGCAGGCCGCCGCGGCGGCGATACAGGACGCACTGATCGAGGAGTTCCTTGGCGCCGACGCCTATCTCTTCACGGTGCCGATGTACAACCTGACGATGCCGTCGGTGTTCAAGGCATGGCTCGACCAGGTCATCGTCCTCGGCCGCACGGTCAGGCACGGCAGCCCCTCCCAGGTCGCCGGGCGTCCCGCCGTGGTGATCTCGGCTCGGGGCGGCAGCTACAGCCCGGGCGCTCCCAGGCACGGCCTGGACTACGTCGTACCCCTCCTTGAGGCGCTGCTCGGCCACGAGGACATGTTCGGCCTCGACGTCACCATCGTGGTCCCCGAGCTGACCATGGCCCCCCACGAGACGGCGATGGCCGCGCTGCTTCCGATGCACAAGGCGTCCATGGCCAATGCCCACGACCGAGCTCGCGAACTCGCCGCGACGATCGCCGGCGGCGCGACCGCCGCCGCCTGAGCCCCGAACCGGTACGGGGCACCCCACCCCGCCGGCGAAGACGACCAACCGTGACCAGCCAAGGAGTGACATGCCAGTCCAGCGTCTCAACCACGCCGTGCTCTACGTCCGCGACGTCGAACGCAGCATCGCCTTCTACACCGAACTGCTGAACTTCCGCATCGACCACCGCCTCCATGCCGACGGCGACAAGATCCCCGAGTCGGCGTTCATGAAGGCCGAGGACTCCACCAACGACCACGACCTGGCCTTGATGCAGATCGACGGCCCGGCCGCCCCGCAAGGCCCGGACCGGCGCCCCGGGCTCGCGCACCTGGCGTGGGAGGTGGACACCCTGGCCGAACTCCAGCGGATCCGCGGCAGGCTGCGTCAGGCAGGCGCCTTGATCGACGAGATCGACCACGGCGCCACCAAGTCGCTGTACGCCGCCGACCCCGACGGCCTGCAACTCGAAGTGTGCTGGCTGGTGCCCGCCGACAGGATCGACGAGACGACCCACGAGGCGTTCGCACCGCTCGACTGGGACGCGGTGCTCGCGCAATTCGGCGCCGACCTCCCAGGTGGGATCGGAATCTCCGCTCCGGCCCGCCCCTGAACCGGCGTACGCCATCCTTCCCTCGGGTCAGGAGCGGGGGGCGGGGACGCGGGGGGCGGGGTGTGCGCTGCGGATGATGGTCGTCACCACGTGTTCCAGGCGCTCGCGGTCGTCGGGGGCGACCTCTCCGATCAGGTGCTCGACCTGTGCGGTGACCTTGCGGTGCGCCGCGTGGGCGATCTGCCTGCCCTGCTCGGTCAGTTGGATGTCGCAGGCGCGGCGGTCACGCTGGGCGCGGACCCGGAGCACCACGCCGCGCCGTTCGGCCCGGTCGACGAGCCGCTGGTGAAGCGTACCAACGCGACGTGTTCGCCCTGGTCACCTCGGTCTTCAGCTACGCGCTCATGCAGACGATGGTCGTCCCCGCGGTCGGCCTGCTTCAGCGCGAACTCGACACCACACCCGGCTGGGCCTCGTGGATCATCAGCGGGTTCCTGCTGTCCAGCGCCGTGCTGACCCCGCTGCTCGGCCGGATGGGCGACCTGTACGGCAAGCGCCGGGTGCTGCTCGCCGTACTGATCACCTATCTCGCCGGCATGGCCGGGGCCGTGGCCGCCCAGGACATCGGGCAGCTCATCGCGGCCAGAGTCGTCCAGGGCGCGGCGCTCGCGCTGGTGCCGCTGTCCATGGCCATCCTGCGCGAGACGATGCCGCGCGAGCGGATGACGTTCGCGTTCGGGCTGATCTCCGGGATCGTCGGCGCGGGCGCCGGGGCCGGGCTGGTGGTCGGCGGGCTGCTCGCCGACTACCTGTCATGGCGCTGGCTGTTCGGGCTCGGCGCGCTGCTCGCCCTGGTCAGCCTGCTGCTGGTGGCCCGCTCCGTACCGGCGAGCGCGCACACCGCGCGCGGCGGGCTCGATCTCCCCGGCGCCGTCCTGCTCGGTGCCGGCCTGGTCGCCCTGCTGCTGGCGCTCACCCAGGGCCGGGGCTGGACCGCGGTCGCGCTCGGGGTGGCCGCGCTCGCCTTGTTCGTCGTCCTGCTCCTGGTCGAGCGGCGCAGGGTCCACGGGACCAGCGGGTTCACACTCATGACCATGGACCCGAGCCGGATCAGGCGGTTCGGCGAGGAGGTGGCACCCGCCGTACGCGAACTCGTGGCGAAGGAACGGGCACCGGACCGTAGGCCCGCGTCACGCTCGGATGCCGCCCCGATCAGGCGGCCTCCGCCAGGCGGCGGCGCACAGATCACTTAGCGGGGCGGATGCGGATGATCGCGGCCTTGTCCGTGATGTCGGTGACGGTCAGGGTCATCTGGTTGATGGTGACCTTTTCGGCGGATCGGCAGGTCAGGTCCCAGTGGGCGGGGGCGTCGGCGGACGAGCCGATGAGGGTGGCGGAGCAGCCGCCGTCGCTTTCGAACTTCGACCGGGTCAGTGGGACGACCATCGTGATGGTGTCGTCCTCGACGCCGGTCACCCTGATCGGGCCGATACCGAATCGGCGGGGGAGTGGCACCTTGGCCCGTTCCCTCACCCGGACCTCGCAGGTGCCGTCCGCGCATGAGCGCAGTTTCGTGCCGTCGCGGGGAACGGGCCGCGACGGTGTGGGCGATGGGGTGGGGGACGCCGGGGCGCTGGAGGTGGTGGGCGGGGGCGATGGTGACGTGGTGGTGCGGCTGGGGGGCGGCGGGTTCGAAGAGCATGACGTGAGCATGGGGGGCAGCAGCAGGCAGGCGAGCAGCCGCGGCCAGACTTTCGACGGCAACCGTGAGCTGGGCATGGGGATACCGAACATCAGGTCTCCGGGGAGCGGTCCCGTGGCCGCTCGGCAGCACGGGGGACCTGATGCCGCTCGTCAGAAGGCCGGGGCGGTGGCCTGGAAGGGGTGGCCGTTCAGCTTGCCCTGGAGGCGGGTGAGGTCTTCGGGCTGGAAGGGCCGCCATGACAGGGTCAGCGGTGTCTCGGGCGAGCCGGTGGGCTTCGCCTTCAGGTCGGCGGTGGCCACGCCGGTGTCCGGGGCGTACCGTACGGTGCCGCTGACCTGGACGTCCTTCACGTACCTGGTGTGCGCGAGGGTCACCGTGGAGGTCTTGGCGTCGTAGCGTACGTGGCCGCCGCGCAGGCCGGGTTCCCGCGCGGGCAGTGGCGTGGTGGAGTACGGGCCGCGTGGGGCCAGGGCGTCGACGGCGGTGGCGAAGGCGGCCGCGATGGTACGGCGGGCCGCGCCGGGCAGGTCGTCGCCGCCGCGGATCGGGGGCAGGTCGGCCGACCGTCGCGGGTGCTCGCCGAGCAGGCGGTAGTGCTCGGCCGAGCAACCGGCCACGGGCTTGGAGGGCTCGGCGACGAACGTGCGGAGCAGGTCCTGGACGCAGCCGCTGTCCGGCCCGGTGCCCATGAGCAGCCCGTGGCCGCCGAACGGGATGTTCAGGGCCCGGCCGCGGGGGAAGCGCGCCGCGACCGCCGTCGCGTCCTCGGGCGCGGTCTCGGTGTCGAACCGCCCGCTCATCGCCAGCACCGGCACGTCCGGCAGCCGGGTGCCCGGCGGGACGGGCGGGGTGTGGCGCGGCGTGGGCCAGTACGTGCATGCGCGCAGCCACTGCGCGGTCGGCCCGGACGCCTCCCGCGCGGTGTAGGGGGCGAAGATCGGGTGGCGGGCGAGGTAGGCGTCGAGCTGGCGGGCGCGTACCCGCGCGGTGGCCGTTCTGTCGTACGGGGCCCGCGCGTCCCCGCAGTAGTAGGTGAACAGGGCCGGTGGCAGGGCGGCGGGTGACGGGGTCGGCGTGGCCCGCTTGACCAGGCGGCGGAGCGGTGCCCGATCGCCGCGGAGGTACGCGCTCGCCGCGGCCAGGTTCTCGCGGGCGTCCGGTACGGAGGCGGCGATCAGCAGTGGTTCGGTGGCCCTCACCGGGACCTGCCGGTCGGGGGCCGAGCGCAGGCGGCGCAGCAACCTCTCCCACAGCCGCTCGGGGTGGGGATGGGCGCGGGCGCAGGCGGCCGAACGGCGGCAGGCGGCGATCAGTGCGTTCATCCCCATCTGGTGCTGGTTGCGAAAGCCGCGGGCCTCGTACCCGCGCGCGTCGGCGGCGACGACGCTGTTGAGGAACATGGCCCGGACCTGCTTGGGGAAGCGGGCGGCGTACGCCTGGCCGATGAGGGTGCCGTAGGAGTTGCCGACGAACGTCACGTTCCGGCCGCCCAGCGCCTTGCGTACCGCCTCGATGTCGGCGGCGTGCTGCTCGGTGGTGAAGTACGAGGCCCGCGACCCCAGCCTCCGGGTGCAGGCGGCGATGGTCGCCGGGCGGTCGATGTCGAGTCCGTCGCAGGTCAGCGGCGCGGAACGGCCGAACCCGCGGGGCTCGACCATCAGTACGTCCACCCGGTCGGCCAGCGGACCGAGCATGGCCTTGGCCAGTTCGCCGTAGGAGGGATCCAGGGGGCCGGGGCCGCCGCCGTTGGCGATCACGGTGGTGAGCGGGGGCCGGGCGCGGTCGCCCCTCGGCACCCAGGTGAAGGCCACGGTGATGGTGCCCGAGCCCGGGTCCTTCCAGTTCAGCGGCACCTGCAAGGTACCGTCGCAGCGTTCGTCCGCTTGGGCGCAGTCGTGCGGGGGAGCGGGGGTCGGGTCAGTGTCCGCCTGTGCGGGCGTCGTGACCGCTGACAGGGCCGTCGCGGTGGCCAGCAGGGCACAGGCCAGGCGCCGTGCCGGGGTGCCGGCGGCTTGTTTCGAGGTGTGCGTGCGCAGCATGGCTGCTCACCCTTTCGCTGGGAGATGCGTCGCGTGAGAGCACGCCGTACGGCGTGGTGGTGCGTTCCCGTGGTCGTCGAGTTGCCGCTCGCCGGCCACGGGGGGCCATCCGGCCCACGATGCCACGATAAGTCATGCATGACCTCTCGTGCAAAGGGTGACCGGCTGCTCGGGGTCACCCCCAGACGGCGGCAGGCCCCCCACCTGGTGGCGGGGGACCTACCGGAGGAATTCCGTGGGCGGCGCTGATGTCCGGGCTGCCGCCCTCAGTTCACTTCTGTCAGGGCGTGGTGGCGTATTGCGCTGATATCGCGGTTTCCGTGCCGAGGCAGTATGAGAGGGAATTGCCGTCCTGACGCCAGGGGCCGGAGCGGGGGGTGATGTCGCCCTCGGCGCTCTGACATTGGGCGATGGCCTGGTACCAGCCGCCGTTGCTCTGCGCGCAGGTCGCGCCGGTGTGATTCCAGCCGAGGATTTCCGCGTGGCAGTCGCTGGGCAGGGCGGTGGCTTCGGCGGTCGCGGCCGAGGCGGTCCCCGCGAAGGTGGTCATGACCGCTGCGGCGGCCATGACGATGCTCAGGCGCTTGGCCCGTTGTCCGGATTTCATGCCGTGGCTCCCTTCGTTGCGCGGTGCCGGGCGGTGCCGTCTCCGCCGCCCGCATAATTAGTGTAAGGCTTGAACAGTTTTTACGGGAGCCGCTTGGTGCAAGATGTTGACGATGAAGGACAGCCCGGAGCGTGAACTGCCCCCCGGCCTCACCCTGGCCTGGGGACTCGCCTCGACCGCGCGGCGGCGCGGCCCCAAGCCCGCGCACAGCGTCGAGCGGATCGTCGAGGCCGCCGTGGAGATAGCCGACCGGGACGGCCTCGCGGCGCTGTCCATGCCGAAGATCGCAGGTTCGCTGGGCATCACGGCCAACGCGCTCTACCGGTACGTCAGCTCCAAAGAAGAACTCCTCGTCCTCCTCGCCGAGGCCGGCTGGGGCCCTCCGTCCAGCGCGCTGTGCCACGTCACCGGCTGGCGGGAGGCCGCCACCGAATGGACCCACGCGGCCGTCGAACGCCTCCGCGCCCACCCCTGGCTGCTCGACCTCCCCGTCCGTGGCACCCCTTTGACCCCGAACCTGCTGGGCTGGCTTGAGGTCCTGCTGGAGGCCATGTCGGGCTCCGGGCTGGACGATCAGGAGATCCTGGGCTGCGCGCTGCTCCTGGACGGCTACGCCCGCAGTACGGCGGACCTCGCGCGCACCATGGACGTCCTGGGTGCACCTCCCGCCCTGCCCCCCACGGTGATCGAGTTCCTGCGGCCCCTCCTGAACGAACGCGGGTTCCCCAGGCTCGCCGCCATGATGGCCGGTGGGAACTACGAGGTGAACGATTTCACCGACAGTGACATCGAGTTCGGCCTCAACCGGATCATCGCCGGCATCGACGCCCTGATCGACACCAAGCGCGGCAAGCCGGAGGACCCCAAGGCGTGACGTAGTCAAAAGCGTGCCCGCCGGTCACGGGGTGAGCGTGTCCGCCTGGGCTTCGATCTGCCGGTAGTCGGTGAGGTCGCGCAGGTGGCGGATAGGTGAGGCGAGCAGGACCAGCGGGATGCAGGCGGCCGCGACGACGAAGATCATCAGGGTGGCCCGGCCGCCGAGCGCGCCCGCGATCACTCCGGCGATCAGCCCGCTGATCGGGATCGCACCCCAGGAGACGAAGCGGACGGTGGCCATCACCCGGGCCAGCAGGCCGGGCGGGCTGGCGATCTGCCGGTACGTACGGGTCACCACACTGAGCACCACGACGCCGGCGGCGAACACCACATTGCCGACGGCGAAGGCGGCGAACCCGTGCCAGCCGGTGCCGAGGGGGACGACGAGCGCCCCGGCGACGGCGACGAAGCCGGTGACGATCAGGGCGCGGGCGGTGCCGAGCCTGGCCGTGAGCCGGTTCGTCAGGGCCGCGCCGATCAGCGTGCCGACGCCGTCCGCCGCCAGCAGCAGGCCGACGAGGCCGGGCTCGGCGTGCAGTTCGCGTACGAGGTACAGCGCGTAGAGGGCGTGCTGCGCCCCGCAGACCGTGTTCGCCGCGGTGGCGGCCCACATGCACGGGCCCATCACCGGGTGGTGTACGACGAAGCGCCAGCCTTCGCGGATCATCGCGCGCATCGGTGTCCGGTGTCCGGGGGCCTCCGCGCGGCGTTCGGGCAGGCTCCGCAGCAGGAGGGCGGAGACGAGGTAGCTCACCGCGTCGACGAGGAGGGTCGGCACCGCTCCCAGTAACTGGACGATGAGACCGCCCGCCGACGGCCCGCCGAGCTGAGCGGTGGCCTGGGTGCCCGACGTCAGGCTGTTGCGGGACTGCAACTGTTCCCTGCTCACGATCGACGGCAGGAAGGTCGAGTTGGCGACGTCGAAGATGACGGTCGCGAAGCCGATCACGAGGGCCGCGATGACCAGCTGGGCGATCGTCAGCCGGTCCAGCCACCAGGCCGGCGGGATGGAGAGGATCGCCGCCGCGCGGGCCAGGTCGGCGGCGACCTGCACCTTTCGCATGGGCAGCCGCTGCACCAGCACCCCGGCGGGCAGCCCGATCACGATCCAGGCGACGTACCCGGCGGCGGTGATCAGGCCCATCTCGAACGCGGAGGCGTCGAGCACCGTCAGGGCCGTCAGCGGCAGCGCCACCGCGCCCACCGCCGAGCCGACCGCGCTGGTCGTCCCGGCCGCCCACCATCGCCAGAAGACGCCCGCCCCGCTTCCGCCGCCGAATCCCATCGCAGCGCCTCCCACTAAGTGAGTTCCAAATTGAAACGCACTCTATACTAGGGATGTGAAGCGCGCCGAGCTGTCCGAATCCGACTGCGGCATCGCCCAAGCGCTCGGAGTGATCGGCGACTGGTGGACGTTCCTGGTGGTGCGCGACATCGCGGGCGGCATCACCCGCTTCGACGCCCTCCAGCGCGAGCTGGGCGTCAGCCGCCGGGCCCTGGCCGAACGCCTGGCCGGGCTGGTCGAGCACGGGGTGCTCGAGCGGCGGCCCTATTCCGATCGCCCGCCGCGCCACGACTACGTGCTGACCCCGAAGGGCGAGGGCCTGCTGCCCGCGCTCGTCGCCCTGCAGGACTGGGGCGTCAGGCACGTGATGGGCGATGGGGCGCTCACCGCGACCAGCGAGGACGGGTCGGCCGAGAGCCGTCGCGTGCACGAGCTGGTCGACCGGAAGATCCCGGACGTCCTGCTGGAACGACATGACGGCGAGCCGGTCGCGCCCAACGCGCCGGACGGCCTCTGGACCGTGCTGTTCTTCTTCCCCGGTGCCTTCGCCCCGGGCACCCAGGGGAACCCACCCGGCTGGACCGACATCCCGGGCACGCAGGGCTGCACGCTGGAGGCGCTCACGTACGCCTCACGCAGCGCCGGCTTCGAGGCGGCAGGTGCCACGATCCGGGGCGTGAGCACGCAGCGCCCCGACCAGCTGGCCGCCTTCGCCGAGTACGCGAAGCTGCCCTACCCGCTACTGTCCGACCAGGACAGCAGGCTCGCCGCCGGGCTGCTGCTGCCGACCTTCCGGGTGGCGGGCGCCGACCGCTTCAAGCGCCTCAGCCTGCTCGTCGATCCCGATGCGATCATCCGGGCGGTGCAGTTCCCGATCAGCGACCCGGCCGGTTCGGTGGACGAGATGCTCGCCCTCGTCCACAGCCGATAAACACGGCTGCCGGGGGTCATCCCTCGGCCCGCGCCTGCAGTACCTCCCGCACGCCGGCTCGGGCGATGCCCGCACCGCGCTCATCGCCGGTGGCCTCGAAGCAGGCCGACGCCCCCGGCCTGGCGGGGTGTCACCCACTCGTGACCCCTGCACGGGCCGGACCGGTGGGCCTGGCAGATGGACAGCAGGTTTGACAAAGATTAGGGGCCATGCACCCCCATTCTTCAGATCGTCCCGATCCACGAGAGGCGAGGACGCCTGCGGAGTTCGTCGCGCAGATGCGGCGGCTCAGGGCGTGGTCAGGACTGACGTTCCGGAACGTGGAAGCGCGGGCCGCCGCGGCGGGCCGGTCGTTACCGCACAGCACACTCGTCGGCGTGCTGCACCGAAGCACCCTGCCACGCGACGAAGTCCTCATGGCGTTCGTGCTCGCCTGCGGATGCGGCGAGGAGGAGGCCGAGTTATGGCGAAGCGCGCGCACCCGGCTGGCGATGGGCGAGCCGCCGCCGAGGCCGGACGCCGGACCCGAGCCCTCCACAGGCGCGGACTCCCCGTACCTGCCCCCCAGGAAGTGGACGTACTGGCTCTCGATGCTCCTCGGCACGGCCCTCCTCCTGCTGCTCCCCACCGGCGGATCGGTCCGGCTGGACCTGACGCGGGCACAGACGCCACAGCCGTCGCTGGACCAGGCCGGACCGGACGCGCCGATCGCCGCGGGCCCCTACCGCATCCGGATTCCCGGCAGTGACCGCTGTCTGTCGGCGTCCAAGGGCCGGGACGGCCGGATCCGGCAGATTCCCTGCGCCGACGCCTTTCCGAAGCGGTTCGTCCAGCCGCTGGGTGACGGCAGGTACAGGATCAACACGCAGCATCCGGAACTGGGACTGGGCTGCATGGGCGTACGCAACGGTGAGATCCACGACGACTACTGCGGCGAGCGGAGCGGCAACCAGATCGACCGGTTCCGGCTGGAGCGCGCGGGGACCGGAGACGCCGACCGCCGGATCAGGGTCGCCGACGGCGACCAGTGCCTGGCGCACTCGGTCCCGCCGCACGACATGGCCCCGCTGTGGCTGCGCCGCTGTACGCCCGCGACCGCGGAACTCGTCTTCACCTTCGAGCCGGACCCCGGCCGTTCATGAGATGGCGCTGGAGGCGCTGGGCGGCCAGATACCCACGTGCAGCAGCCGGTGGGCGTAGGAGTAGGCCACCAGCTGGCTGCGGTTGCTGCACGAGAACCGGTCGAGCAGCTTGCTGATCCATTCGGCCACCGTGTAGCGGCTGAGGTGCAGCTCACGGGCGATTCTCGTTGTCGTGTACCCCTTGGCCAGCATCACGATCAACTCACGGTCACGATCGTTCAGCAGGCCAACGGAACCAAGATCCATGTGAACGCCCCAGGTCAGATCGCGTTGGACCAGAGGTCCCCGACTGGAAGGATTTCGATGTCAACGCTAGGAGGATTCGCTTAACCAGCGGTATGGCGCGGCCATGCTCCCGGTTATGTGTCCAGTTCCTGACACACGTAGGACCAGGGGTCTTCGGGACGACCCTGGAGGATCGCCTCGTAGACCTTCCGCAGTGCCGGGCTGGGATCGATGCCCAGCTCGGCGGCCAGGTGGCGGCGCAGGCTCTCGAACTGCGACAGCGCCTCGGGGGCGCGCCCGCAGCCGACCAGGGCGGTCATCCTGGCAGCTATGAGTCTTTCCCGGGTGGGAAAGTGTGAAACCAGGTCGTCGAGGCGCGGCAGCGCCTCGACGTGCCTGCCCCGCTCGATCTCCAGCTCGGCCCAGTCCTCGCTGACCGTGAGGTACAGCTCGGTGCAGCGGCTCACCGCCTTGTCCGCCAGCGGGACGCAGGCGAACTCCGCGAGCGGCCGGCCGCGCCACAGGCGGGCGGCGTCGCCGAGCAGGTTCAGCGCCGCCTGGCCGTCGCCCCTGCGCCGCAGGTCGCGCCCGGCTCCGGCCAGGTGGCGGAAGCGGAGCAGGTCCAGTTCGTCCGGCGTGGCGTCCAGCCGGTAGCCCCAGCCCTCGTAGAAGATCCGGTCGCCCACCTTCCTGCGCAGTTCGGAGACGTGGACCTGGAGGTTCTTGCGGGCGGTGGGCGGCGGGGACTCGCCCCACAGGGAGTCGATGAGCTGGTCGGTCGCGACCACCTGGTTGGGGCTGAGCAGCAGGATCGCGGCCAGCAGCCGGATCTTGCGGGCGCTGATCCTGACCAGGGCGCCGTCCACCCTGATTTCGAACGTTCCAAGCACCCGGGCGTCCAGGGCGGGCCTGACCTGCTCGGCCGGTGCGCGCCTGCCGGTGCCCAGGGCGAGGAACCCGGTCAGGGCGACGGGCGCGGGGGGCTTGGGCGCCGCCTGCGCGTGCAGGGCCTTGACCATGGCGAGCGCGGCCATGGAGACGTCGTCCACGCCCGCCTTGGCCTCGAACCAGCGCCAGTCGCCGTCGGTGTTGACCTCAAGGAAGACCGGCCCCTGCCTGGTCATCAGGAAGTCGAAGGCGCCGTAGCGCAGGCCCCACAGATCGGTGAGCCTGCGGACCGCGGCGACCACGGACTCGGGAGTGGAGACCCGGCAGACCGAGACCGAGTCGGCGTCGCACCACAGCGCCTCGGGCGAGGGCTTGGTGACCCGGAACGTTCTAATCTCGCCGTCAAGGAAATAGACGCGCAGCTCCACCCCGTGATCGACGTACTCCTGCACGATCATCGGGGCGTCCCTGACGGAGAGCCCGCGGGCCGCCGCCGCGTCCATGATCTCGGGGAAGACCCCGGCCAGCGTGCCGGGCTCGGTCTCCACGAAGTGCCCGTCGAGCGCCTTGACGATGACCCGGTCGCCGGGCAGGGAGCCGCTGGCCGCGGCGGGGTCGGTGGTCACGATGGTCCGCGGGGTGCGTACTCCGGCCCGCGCCGCGTCGCCCAACTGGATCAGCCGCCCGATGTCGGGGCCGCCGGGCAGGTGGTGGGCGGCCAGGTGGGACATCTGGGCGACCAGGGCGCACCAGGAGTCGGCGCGGAACGGCGAACTCGCCGAGTTCGGGATGGCCCGGGGCGAGAAGTGCCGTACCCAGGTGACGGTCGGGACGATCCGGCGTCCGTTGACCGTGAGCGAGCGGTCGGCGATGTCCGCGGCGATGCGCAGGTCGTCGATGGCCTCCGCGTCGATGCGCAGGCTGGGCACGCCCAGGGTGCGCAGCCCGCGCTGGAGCGCGGCGAACTCGGTGAGCCCGGCCCGGTCGGCGAGGACCACGCAGGGGAGCGGGGTCGCAGGGTCGCTCTCCTCGGGCAACCGCCAGGTCAGGCCCGTACCGCCGGGCGGCAGGATGAGGGTGTAGGCATCGGGTTCTGGCGTGATCTCTAAGTTTCCCGAAGGGATCTCTAAGCTCACTCGCGGTCCACCACCTCATGCGTGCCGGGGATGCGGTTCAGCCGGTCGCACTCGTCCATGTGCCGATGATCATCGGGTCGGCGTGGGTGCGCAATCGGTCCTCTGTCGTTTGGCATATGGATTTTCGCTAACGCCCACATTCGTGGGGTTGTGGCCCCTATGTGCCTGCGAGTCATACTCAACCAGCACGCTGCCCGAGGCGGGGAGAGGTGGGGTAGTTGTCTGACGACGTTGTGACAGCCACGGACCTGGTCAAACAGTACCGGCGCATGGAACGCCGGGCGGTGGACGGCATCTCCTTCGAGATCTCACAGGGCGAGACGATCGGGCTGCTCGGACCCAACGGCGCGGGTAAGACCACCCTGATCAAGATGATCTGCGGAGTCACCGCGCCGACCTCGGGCCGGCTCGAACTCTTCGGCGTGGACCCCGTGCGGCAACCGGTCGCGGCCAAGACCTCGATCGGGGCGATGCACCAGGTGGGCCCGTTCGACCTGATGCTCTCCGCGCTGGACAACCTCAAGATCGCGGCACGCTTCCGCGGCCTGCGCTGGCGCGAGGTCCGGCCCTGGGCCATGGAACTGGTCGAGCACCTGGGCATCACTCCGGCCCTGTCCCGCTTCTGCTTCCAGCTCTCCGGCGGCCAGCGGCAGCGCCTGCAGCTCGTCCGCGCGCTGCTCACCATCCCGCGGCTGCTGGTGCTCGACGAGCCGTCCGCCGGTCTCGACGTCGGCGGGCGCAGGCACGTCGAGCGGTTCGTGACCTGGCTGCGCGACGAGCACGGCGTGACCGTCCTGTGGACCAGCCACCACATCGACGAGCTGGAGCGCAACTGCCAGCGGGTGATGGTGATCGACCAGGGCCGGGTGATGCGCTTCGCCAAGCCGCGCGAACTGGTCGAGGAGTTCGGCACCACGCACCTGGTGGTGACCGTGCAGGACCCGGGGACCAGCGGGGTCGTGGTCGCGTGGGCGGAGGCGGCCGGGCTGGTGGTCAAGGCGGAGGACGCCGAGGTACGGATCGAGGGCGCGCAGGTGCAGGACGTCCTGCCGGGCCTGTCCGGCCACTGCCAGGAGCACGGGGTGGCGATCTCGGGTGTCTCCACCGCGACCGATTCGCTTGAGGAGGTCTTCCTCCGGATGACCGAGAACAAGGAGTGACGTGGCCGCCGCCCTGACCTTCGAGAACAAGCCCCCGGCGCCTCGGGGCCGGGTCTCCGACCTGTTCGCGGTGGTCTACCGCGAGTACGCGCTGCTGGCCCGCAACCGGGTCTACCTGATCGTGGGCCTGACCCCGATGCTCATCTACTTACTCCTGGTCAACACCTCGCTGAGCAATCTGGTGCAGAACGTCGACTACCGCGGCATGAACGTGCCCTTCACCATCTTCCTGCTCCCGATGACGCTGGCCATGTCGGTGGTCAGCGCGGCCGGTACGGCGGGCATGGCGGTCTTCCAGGAGGAGACCAGCGGCGTCGCCACCCAGCTGTGGTCCTATCCGCTGCGCAGGTCCCGCTTCCTGCTCGGCAAGCTGATCGCCGGAGTCTCGCTGGTGATGGCCCAGACCCTGCTCGGCCTGGGCGTGGCGGCGCTGATCTTCGACTTCCCGTTCACCGCGGGCGGCTGGATCGGCCTGCTGGTGATGCTGGTCTTCGCCTCGCTCGCCTTCAACGGGCTGTACCTGGCCGCCGCGATCACCATCACCGACCACCAGGTCTTCATGGTGCTCTCCAACGTGTCGATCCCGGTGCTGGTCTTCTCCGCCCCCTCGCTCTACACGATCGAGAGCATGCCGACCGTGATCCAGTGGATCGCGATGGTGAACCCGCTGACGTACGCGATCAACGGCATGCGCGACGCCTCGCTCTTCGGGCTGGGCGAGACCCTGCAGCCCATGGTGGTGATGGCCGTGATGGCGGTCGTCGGCTACACCATCGGCGGACGCGCCCTGCTCAACCGGGCGCGCAACCTCTGATGCGCGGCATGGACGACATCTCGTGGCTTCCCGCGCAGGCCGACGACGTCAAGGTGCGGCTGCCCGGTACCGACCGGGCCAAAGAACCGGCGCAGACGCTGGCGATGGCCCGGCGCGCGGCGGGCCCGGTGGGGATCACCCGGGTCGCCGACCTGACCTGGCTGGACACCATCGGCATACCGACCTACCAGGCGATCCGGCCGGCCGCCCGCACGCTCGCCGTCTCCCAGGGCAAGGGGATCACTCCGGAGCTGGCCCGGCTGTCGGCGATGATGGAGGCGATCGAGCTGTGGCACGCCGAACAGTCCCGCCCGCCCGCGCTGACCGCCCCGCCGCGCGAGGTCGCCGGTGAGCTGAGCTACGACCTGGGCGAGCTGCCGCAGGCCACCCCGAGCCTGTTGCACGAGGGCCTGCCGATGGAGTGGGTCGCGGCCACCTCGCTGGCCGACGGCAAGCCCACCCTGCTGCCCAAGGAACTCGTGACCGTCACCATGGACCGCGGCCCCGGCTGGCACCCGCCCGTCTTCGCGGTGTCCTCCAACGGCCTGGCCAGCGGAAACACCCTCGTCGAAGCGGTACTGCACGCGCTGTACGAGGTGATCGAGCGGGACGCGGTGACCCTCGCGCTGAGCGGCGGCGGCAAGGGCGTGAACGCCGATCCCGCCTCGCTCGGCTCGGCCGTCGTGGACCGGCTGTGCGAGCTGCCGGCCAAGGCCGGGGTCCGCCTGGAGGTCAGGTCGATGCCGTCGGCCACCGGGCTGCCCTGCTTCCTGGCCGAGATCACCTGCGACGAGTACGCGATGAACTTCCGCGGCTTCGGCTGCCACCTGAGTTCGGAGATCGCGCTCACCCGGGCCGTCACCGAGGCCGCCCAGGCCCGGCTGGCCTACATCTCCGGCGCGCGGGACGACCTGCACGCCGACGCCTACGCCTCGATGGGCGAACGCCGCAGGAAGGCCCCCGCCCCCGAACCGGCCGAGCCCATCGCCCGCGTCACGGCCAACGCCAGCCTGCTCGACGACCTGCGCGACGTGGTCGGGCGCGCCACCGCCGCCTTCGGCCACGCGCCCCTGTTCACCGACCTGACCAGGGACGATCTCGGCGTACCCGTGGCCAGGGTGGTCGCGCCGGGCGCCCGCCTCGCCCCCGAGGAGTTCTGATGCGGACGGTCGTCTACACCGGTCCCACGCTCGCCCCCGACCAGGTCGCCGAGGCACTGCCGGGCGCGGCCGTCCGCCCGCCGGTGGCGCGCGGCGACGTGCTGGGCGAACGCTGGAGCCCCGGCGACACCGCGGTGATCATCGACGGCTACTACCGCGAACGCCTGTCGGTCGGCCACAAGGAACTGCTCTGGCTGCTCGGCGAGGGCGTCACCGTGATCGGCGCGGCGAGCATGGGCGCGCTGCGCGCGGCCGAGCTGAGCCCGTACGGCATGCGCGGCGTCGGTGACGTCTTCGACTTCTACGTCTCCGGCGCGATCGACGGTGACGACGAGGTCGCCATCGTGCACGGCCCCGCCGAGGTGGGCTACCCGGCGAGCACCGTGGCCATGGTCAACATCCGTTACGGCTGCCGGGAAGGGGCCAGGAGCGGCCACATCCCCGCCGAACTCGGGATGCGGATCGTGCGGACCGCCAAGGACCGGCCCTTCTCCCACCGGACCTGGCCGGACCTGGCCCAGGCGCTCGGCGCCGACGCGCTTCCCGCCCTGCGCACGCTGGAGCGGATGATCGCCTCCGGCGAGTGGGACCGCAAACGGCTGGACGCGCTGGCCGCCCTGCGCGCGGTCGGCGAGTCGCCGCCGGAGACGACCACCGAGGCTCACCGCTCGATGGGGACCGGCCCCGCCCAGGTGCTGCGGTGGCGGAGCCGGCGGGAGTACGCCCCCGGCCGGTGGATGTCCGACCTCGACGTGCTGGACGCCGCCCGGCTGTACTGGACGGGTTATCCCGAGCTGCACGAGCGGGTGCTGACCGAGCTGCTGACGGAGTTCGCCGGGGAACGCGGGCTCGCCGCCTACCTGGACGCCGGGCTCGGCGTCGAGGAGGCCGTGCCGCCCGCGCTGACCGGCTGGCTGACCGCCGCCGAGCGGGCCGGACTGCCGGTGGCCGAGCAGTACAAGCGGGTGATGCTGCGGGTCTGGCCGCTGTGGAAGTCCTTCGACTGGCGGCCCGCCGTGCTGGCCGAACTGCGCGAGTCGGGCCGTTGGGAGGAGTGGACCGACCTCGTCGCGCAGGCGGACGAGGCGGCGGAGCAGGCCATCGGCCGCCTGGTGGTGCCGCCCCCGGCGTACTGCGGGAAGCTGTTCCTGCGGCACTGGGGCGGTGACCCGGTGGAGATGGCCAGGCGCGGCTTCACCGGGTTCGCGGACCTCGGCCGGACGGTCAGGAGGTACTTCGCGCTGGACGTACGGCGCCGATGACCTTCACCGCCGAACTCGACAGCGCCGACCCGCACGCCTACCTCCACCGGATGCGCGAGCGGGACCCGGTGGAGCGGCGGGTGGACGCCTCCGGCCGGGCGTTCTGGTACCTGACCCGGTACGCCGACGTACGCCGGGCGCTCCAGGCTCCCGAACTGGGCCGCCAGCTCGACCGGCTGCCCCCGGAACTGGCCGAGACGCACCGGCGCTGGGAACACGACACGCTGCCGATGTTCCGGCGCAACGTCTTCAACCTGGACCCGCCCGACCACACCAGGCTGCGGCGGCTGCTGGCCCCCGTGTTCAGCGCGCGCAGCATGGCGGCGCTGTCCCGGCGCGTCGATCAGTGCGTCGGGGAGCTGGTCGGCGCCATGACCGGCGAATGCGACCTGATCAAGGCGCTGGCGCTGCCGCTGCCCATCCTGATCATGGCGGAACTGATCGGCTTCCCCGCCGAGGACCGCGGCAGGCTGCGCGCCTGGTCCGACGCCATGCTGAGCGAGGACGTGCCGGCCGCGCGGCGGGCCGGGATGGAGTTCCTGGGCCACGTCAATCGCCGGATCGAGGATCGCCGCGCCGATCCGGGCGACGACCTGCTCTCCCAACTGACCGGCAGCACCGAGCTGAGCCGGGCGGAGCTGGTCTCCAGCGTGTTCCAGATGCTGTTCGCCGGGGACGAGACGACGGTCGGCCTGATCGGCATCGCGATGCTGGAGCTGCTGCGCCACCCCGCCCAGCTCGCCCGGCTGCGCGCCGACCCCGGCCTGCTCGACTCCGCGATCGAGGAGGTACTGCGGTTCAACGGCCCCGTGGGGCACGCCAGGCCGCTGTACGCGCTGGCCGACATCCGCTTCGGCGGCAAGGTGATCCCCCAGGGCGACGTGGTGGTGCCGTTGCTGCTGGCGGCCAACCGCGACCCCGAGGTGTTCCCCGACCCCGACGTGTTCGACATCGGCCGCACCCCCAACCGGCATCTGGGCCTGGGCCACGGGGCGCACTTCTGTCTCGGCGCGGCTCTCGGCCGGTCGCAGGCCAGGGCAGCGCTCGGCGCGCTGCTCGCGCGCTTCGACGAGATCACCCTGGCGGTCGCGCCGGAGGCGGTGGAGTGGGTGCCGGGACTGCTCGTGCGCGGCCTGCGCGGCCTGCCGTTGCGGGTGAGCATGGGCGGGGCTCTGAGTATGCCCGGGGCGAGGGCCGGGGCTGAGTAGCCTGCCTGCTCTGGTGGCCGGGAGCCGCCGTGCGTAGGGTGCGGACGCGCAGTCTCGCTCACCCCGGACGGATCAGAGTGGCACTACTGGACGAATCGAGCCCCACGAGCGAGCCACCGGCCGCGCTGCGGGTGGTCGTGGGGGAACAGGACCGAGATACGCGCGCCAGGCTCAGGAGCGTGCTCCACATGGGCAACGGCATCTTCGTGCTGGGCGAGGCCACGGCCGCGCCCCGGCTGGACGAGCTGATCGTGCGGCACCGGCCGATGGTGGCGGTGGTCAACGCGACGCTCAGGCAGGCGGACGACGTGGAGTTCGCGCTGGCGCTCGCGGCCCGGAGCCTGGGCAGGACCCGCGTCGTCCTGGTCTCCGAGACGCTGGACGAGGATCTGCTCGGCCGGGCGTTACAGAGCGGTACGGGGGGCTTCGTCCACCGCGAGGCGCTGCTGCGCGAGATCCTTCCGGCGATCAGGCAGGTCGCGGCGGGGCTGACGTTCATCTCCAGCACCATGATCACCCGGCTGCGCGACCGGTTCCCCGCGGTGATCAACCGGGTCGGCCACCGGCTCACCCCGCTCACCCGGCGCGAGGCCGAGGTGCTCGCGCTGGTCGCGGCCGGGCTTTCCAACCTCCAGATCGCCGACAAACTGGGCATCGGCGCTGGAACGGTCCGATCCCATCTGGCCCGGATCCTGGCCAAGCTGTCGGCGCGGAACCGGGCGCACGCGGTCGGCATCGCCTACGAGTCGGGCCTGCTCACCGTGGGATCGCCGCGTCGAAGGTGAGCGCCGGGTACTGCCGGCGGGCCTGGTCCGCGGTGAGCAGGGGAGCGGGCTCACGGGTGAGCGCGTGGAACCTGGCCGCGTCGTCCAGCGGCGGGGCGGGGATGAGCGCCTGCGCGTGGAACAGCCCGGCGGCGAGTTCGGCGCTGCCCAGCCTGGCCCTCGCCAGCCTGGCCCTGACCTTGCGCGCGTGCGCGCTCGGCTCCGGCTCGTCCGCCGCGCCGCTGACGTGCCGATCGCGGGCGACCGCCATCCGCCAGGACGGCTCGGCCGCGGCCACCAGCGCGGCCTGCAACCCCGGTCCCGCCTCCGCCGACGTCAGCTCGCCGTCCAGGCGCAGCGCGGCGAGCGCGGCGACCGACATGCCGTGCGAGTAGAGCGGGTTGACCGCGACGGCCGCGTCCCCGATGGCCACGAAACCGGCGGGCAGCGCGGCCCGTTCGTAGTGACGCCTGCGGTTGGCGGTGTCGCGGAAGGGACGGATCGGGCCCTCCACGGTCGTCATGGCCAGCAGTTCCGCCACGATCGGATCGCGCAGCGAGCGGGCGAACGCCAGGAAGGCCGCCTCCGAAAGCGGCGGCGCCGAGCCCTGGGTGCCGGTCAGGGTGGCCACCCACCGGCCGTCCTCCAGCGGCAGCAGGGTCGCGCCCCGGGGCAGGCCGGGCGTGGGGTGCAGCATGATGGCGGGAAGGTCATCGAGGCCCGGCGGGGCCTGGCAGATCCTGGTGGCGTAGGCCAGGCCGGTGCTCACGGTGGTCTCCTCGATCGGCGGCCCGCCGATCTCGGCCAGCCACCGGGGCCCCTGTGACCTGCGGCCGGTCGCGTCCACGACGAGATCGGCCCCGATCGCCGCCGCGCCCGCCACCCGGACGCCCGTCACCCGCCCGGCGTCACCGGTCAGCCCGAGCGCCTGAACGCCCTGGGCAACCCGTACGCCCGCGCGCCGCCGTACGACGTGATCGAGGAGCCCGCGGGTGCACGAGACGAAGTACGCCGCGCAGTCGAAGCGGTGGAACCAGCCCTCGGCGGACAGGATCAGCGAGTCGCCCGGCAGGCCGCGGCGGTGCGCGCCGTGGGCGTACAGGTCCTGGAGCGTGCCGGGCAGCAGCGTCTCCAGGGCCTCCGCGCCCCCGGTGACCAGGACGTGGCTGTGGTGGGACTGGGGCAGCCCGCGCCGGGGGCCCGGCGCGGCGGGGAAGTGGTCCCGCTCGACCACGACGACCTCGTCCGCGTGCCTTGCCAGCACGGTGGCCGCCAGCACGCCGGCGAGGCCGCCCCCCAGCACGACCGCTCTGTTCACTCTTCGAGCAGCCCCTGCTCGACCATGCTCGCCAGGAACCGATCGACGTCCCGCATGATGTGCACGGTGACCAGGGCGTTGTCCCCGGCGAACTCCTCGGCCAGCCGGGTGATGATCTTCTCCCGTTCGCCCTCGCTCGCGACCAGCTCCCAGATCTTGGAACCCGTCTCGTTCAGGCTGTGGAAGTCGCCGGTCTCGGTGTGGTACAGCGAGATGCCGTCACCGGTCTCCTGCCAGATGATGCTGTCGCTGATCCGGAGTGACACACTCCACCTCTCCTTCTAGACGGGGGTGATGGGCAGCAGCTCGCCGACCCTGACCGGCTGGACGGGCTTGGCCGTGGGCCGGACGTAGGTCTTCCAGTCCTCATAGACCGGGTGCATGGAGTCGTCGGAGACCAGCCGCGGCCTGGTCATCTCCTCGTCCGAGGCCAGCGCGGCGGAGCCGATCCCGGTCTCCAGCCACAGGTGGGTGGTGACCCCGTGGCGCAGGATCCGGCAGTTGGGCCTGCTGTTGCGCCGCAGGTCCAGGCTTTCCGACATGTGGGTGGCCCGGCAGCCGCCGCCGCAGAACGGCTTGACGTAGCACTTGGCGCAGTCGGCGTGGTAGCCGCCGCCGAACACGGTGCTGCTCCGCATCTCGGAGAGGAGGTCCCCCTGGAAGATCTCGCGCAGCGAGCGGCGGCGGATGTTGCCGGCGAAGTGCTCCTTGCCGGTGATGAGCTTGCACGGGTAGACGTCGCCGAGCGAGTTGACGTAGATCTCGTTGCCGCCCATCCCGCAGTTGGCGCGGACCGTGCACGAGGGCGTCGGCCGTGGCCCGTCGGGGCGCAGCTTGCCGAGGGCAGGGGAGGTCCACACCAGCTTCTGGATGCGCATGTGGTCGGCGAAGCCGAACTGGTACTCGTCATCGACGCCGCGGCCCAGGTCGTTGTGGTACATCAGCCGGATGTCGGCCACCTCGACGCCGTCCATGAAGGCCGCGAAGCCCTCCAGCTCGTCCACGTTCTCCGAGGTGACGATGTGGTTGATCACCGGTACCACGCCCTCGGCGTTGAGCAGCTTCAGCGCCCGGTGGGTCCGGTCGAACGCGCCCTTGCCGCGGGTGCGGTCGTGGGTCTCCGCGGTGCCGCCGTCGACGCTGATGGTGACCTGGTTGAACAGCTCGGCGAACCGCTTGGCCTGCTCCGGCTTCCTGATCATCGTGGCGTTGGTGATGATGTTGGACTTCATGCCGCTGCGGTTGGCGTGCTCGACGACCTGGAACAGATCCTTCCTGATCATCGGCTCACCACCGGTGAAGATCATGTACTCGGCGCCGAGTTCCGCCGCCTGCGTCACCAGGTCCAGCGACTCCTGGGTGCTCAGCTCGCCGGGCAGGCACTTCTCCGAGGAGGCGTAGCAGTACGGGCACCTGAGGTTGCAGCCGTCGGTGATCGCGTAATACACCTGCACGAGCGGAGGCGCCTCGGGCTGGATCTTCGGCCGTGGCCGGTCGTAGTAGACGATCCAGTTGAGGATGAGCTTGGCCAGCGCCCGTTCCGTCTCGGCAGTCTCCGGAAGCGGCTCGTTCACCCGGGTCAGCGTGCGCAGTACGGCGAACTCCTGCGGGCTGAGCACGCATCGGCCGCCGATCTGCGGGTTGATGACCAGATAGGTTCCCTCGTGCGAGAAGTAGGTGAGGTCTTCCGGCACATCGAATAACGCGCGGTTTGCGGCCAGCTTGCCAGGCATTCCTACTCCTTCGGTTCGTGGGTGCGAACGCAGCGCCGTCATTTCGCCGGCGCCGCGTTCGCGAGCCGTTCGGATTACACGGGGTCCTTGCCACTGCCGGAGCCGGACCAGATTCCACAACCACAGGCCTGCGCGACGTCGAGGCCGTGGACCTCGACCTCGGGCCGGGACCAGCCGGCGCCCGACAGCGCCCCCGCGGGGAAACGGTCCTTCAGGCCGATGAGCAGGTTGACTTCTTCCTGGGTCATGCTGGCGAAAGCCTGCTCCGCCTCCGTGGCGAGCGGGCCGCTGATGATTCCGGCTTGGCGCAGGGCTTCCTGTGCGTCGAAGGCCATGTCTCCACCTCTCTGCTGGATGAGATGCGTTGCTGGTTGAGTATGGGCTGGCCACGCGAGGGTCACACAACCCCACAAACGTGGGCTAAAGGGGCACGAATGTGGGCTTGCCGACGTGGGTTCGCCGCCCCAGGCTGGTCGCAGAAACGACGTCGGATCTTCGCGATGGGACAGGCTGATGACCGGAACCGGATCAGGTGCATTCGACGCGCTGGACAGGCTGCGTGCGTCCGGGCATCCCGTCGATCTGCTGGACGAGCGCCAGCAGCGGGTCTTCGCCCAGCTCAACGAGGCCGAGGTGGACCTGCTCAACTCGATCAAGCAGCGGCTCGACGAGGTCGCGGGCGAGGTCGAAGGGCAGGAGCTCAAGCTCATATGAAGGCGGAGGACCGGCGCCCCACCAGGAGGAACGTCGCGGTCCTCTTCATCGACATCGTCGGGTCGACCGAACTGGCCGAGCGGCTGGACCCCGAACTGCTCCTGCAGATCCTGGAGCGCTACTACGACGCCTGCCGCACCGAGATCTTCCAGCGCGGCGGCGTGGTGGAGAAGTACATCGGCGACGCCATCATGGCCGTCTTCGGTGTCCCGGTCAGCCGCGAGGACGACGCGCTGCGGGCGGTCCTGGCCGCTGAGCGGGCCATGGCGGCGGTGCACCGGCTGAGCGCGGAGCTGGCCCCCACGCACGAGGTCAGCCTGGACGCCCACTGCGGGGTCGCGTTCGGCCAGGTCATGGTGGTGGAGAGCCCAGGGGCCGACGTACGGGTGATCGGCGACACGGTCAACACCGCGGCCAGGCTCCAGTCGGCGGCCGGTGACGGCGAGATCCTGCTGGGCGACGACGTGGCCAGGCTGGTACGCCGGCACGCCGTGCTGGACGAGGTCCCGCCGCTCACCCTCAAGGGCAAGCGGGAGCCGGTACGCGCCTGGCGGCTGGTCAGCGTGGACCCCGAACGCGGCGAACCCGAGGCGGACACGATCCCGCTGATCGGCAGGACGGCCGAACTCCACCGGCTCACCGAACTGCACGCACAGGTCGTCGCGGAACGGCGGTGCGGCATGGCCACCCTGCTGGGCGCACCGGGCATCGGCAAGTCCCGGCTGGTCAGGGAGTTCCTGCACGATCTGCCCGGCGAGGCGATGGTGCTCACCGGACGCTGCCCCGCCTACGGCGTCGGCGCGACCTACCGGCCCATCGCCGAGATGCTGGAACCGCTCGACCTGGACGAGGTGGCCGGGGCCGAATGCGCGGGCACCCTGCGCGAGCTGACCACCGGGATCGCCGAGATCGCGCGGGCCGTCCGCACCCTGTTCGAAGTGCTCGCCGAGGACCGGCCGCTGGTCGTGGTGCTGGACGACCTCCAGTGGGCCGAGCCCACCCTGCTCGACCTGATCGAGGACTGCGCGGCCTGGCTGCGCGACGTACCCGTACTGCTCGTGTGCGTGACCAGGCCCGAGCTGTACGAGAGCCGACCCGCCTGGGGCGGCGGCGCGCCGCGCGCGGTGTCCCTGGAGGTCGGGCCGCTCGGCCCGCCGGACACCGCCAGGCTCGTCGCCGAGCTGTGCGCGGCCCGCGCCGACGTACTGGCCCACGGCGAGGACGACGTGCACCGGCGGGTGACCGCGGGCTGCGACGGCAACCCGCTCTTCGCCGAACTCATGCTGGAGACCGCCGCCGAGGGCGACGCCGCCCTGCCGCCGACCATCCAGGCGCTGCTCGGCGCCCGGCTCGACCGGCTGGACCGTCCGGAACGCGAGGTACTGGAACGGGCCGCCACCGTCGGGCAGTCCTTCACCGCCGACCAGGTGGGCGCGCTGCTCGAAGCCGGGGTCCCGGCCACCGCCGGGCCGTTGTGCAGGCTCCAGCGCGCCCGGCTGATCAGACGCGGCCCGCACACCGGCTGCTACGAGTTCACCCAGACCCTCACCCGGGAGACCGTCTACGCGCTGACCAGCAAGGACCTGCGGGCCGGCTGGCACCGGCGGCTGGCCGACCTGCTCGGCGGGAGCCCCTTCCCCGGCGACGTCAGCCACCACCTGCTGACCGCCTGCCGCTTCACCAGGGAGGTACGGCCCGGCGACCCGCTGCTGCCCGAGCTCACCGACCGGGCCGCCGCCTCCCTCATCGCCGACGGCGGCAAGGCCCTGCACCGCAAGGACCTGCCCGCCGCCATCGCGCTGCTGGAACGCGGCCGGGAGATGCTGCCCCCCGGCCGGGACGAGCACCGCTCGCTGGCCGTACGGATCAGCGACGCCCACCTCGCCAGGGGCGCGAACGCCCAGGCCGCCGCCGCCCTGGACCGTGCGGCCGAACTGCTGCCCGGCGACCCGCGCAACGAGCTGACCTGCGCGATCCAGCGGGAGATCCTGGCGCTGCGCGCGGGCCGCGCGCCGCTGCTCGAACCGCTGCGCGCCCGGCTGGCCGGGGACGCCGCCGACCCGCTCAGCCGGTGCCGCTTCCACCTGCTGGAGGCGCTGGCGCACACCGAGAACGGCCGGTTCGGCACCGCGGAGCAGGCGCTGCGCGACGGGCTCGCCAAGGCCAGGGCGATGGGCGACCGCTACGAGGAGGACCGGCTGCTCGGCGGGCTGTGCGAACTCGTCCAGTGGTCGCCCACCCCGGTGGGCGAAGGTCTCGCGCTGTGCGCCGACCTGCTGGCCCGCTTCGCCGGCGACCGCACCCTGCTGGTGCCCGTCCTGCTCGCCAGGGCCAGGCTGCTGGCCCTGTCCGGCGACCTCGAACCCGCCCACCGGGCCCTGGACACCGCGGGCCGGTACGCCGACGAACTCCACCTCCGCCTCTCCTCAATCGCGATCACGCAGGTCCGCGGCCTGGTCGAGTCCCTGGGCGGCGGGCACGAGCGGGCCCGCGAGCTGTTCGTCCGCGCCGGGGCGGCGCTGCGGGACGCCGGGCACGAACCGCCCGCCGCCACCCTCGCCGTCTACGCCGCGCGGGAAAGCCTCCGGCTGGGCGAGGTACGGCGGGCCGAGGCCGAACTGGGCGCGGGGGCGGCGGGCCCGCGCCAGTTGCGCGGCGAGCTGACCGCCGAAGCCGTACGGGCCAGGATCGCCTCGCTCGACGGCGACCACGACCGCGCCCTGGCGACGGCGGAACGCCTGGGCGGCCTGCTCGCCGCCACCGACGACCCCTGTCTGCACGGCGACACCCACTTCGAGATCGCCCAGATCCACCGGGCCGCCGGTCGTGACCCGGCCGCCGCGGCCGGCCGTGCCCTCGACGCCTACCTGAGCAAGGGCGCCAGCCTGCTGGTGCGCAGAGTCCGAGAGTGGACGTCCGACCCCCGACGTCCGCGAATGGAGTAACGGAACCGTGTCCACCACCCCGACGACACCGACGAGCCCGACGAGCACGCCGCCGCCCTGGCGCAGGGAGGTGCGCGCGCACTTTCCCGGGGTGCCCGCGTGGGGCCTGGCCACCACCCGGGCGGCCCCGGAGAGCTTCGACATCAGCCCGCTCGCCGAGGTGGACAGGGAATGGGCCTGGGGCGGCGCCGACGGCTCGGGCGTGCGGGTCTGCGTCGTCGACACCGGAGTGGAAGGCTCACACCCCCGGATCGGCGGCCTAAAACGTGCCGTCGAGGTCGTCCGCGGCGAGGACGGCGGGCTCGTCCTGGCCGACTGCGACCCGGTCGATCCGACCGGGCACGGCACCGCCTGCGCCAGCGTGATCAAGTCGGTCGCCCCCGGAGTCTCGATCACCTCGGTACGCGTACTGACCGACGGCAAGGCGGGCACCGGCGACGCCCTCCTCGCGGGGCTGGCCTGGGCCATCGACGAGGGCTACGACCTGGTCAACCTGAGCCTGTCCACCACCAGGTCCGGTTTTCGCGAGGCGCTGCACGAACTGACCGACCGCGCGTACTTCCGCCGCTGCCTGCTGATCGCCGCCGCGCACAACATGCCGGTGCTCAGCTTCCCGTGGATGTTCTCCTCCGTCGTCTCGGTCGCCAGCCACGACGAGGCCGATCCGATGACCTACTACTACAACCCGGCCCCGCCCGCCGAGTTCCACGCGCGCGGGGTCAAGGTGCCCGTGGCCTGGCCCGGCGGACGCGAGATCCGCAGCACCGGCAACAGCTTCGCCGCGCCGCACATCACGGGGATCTGCGCGCTCATCCTGAGCAAGCACCCGTTCCTGACGCCCTTCCAGCTCAAGACGATCCTCTACCTGGCAGCCGACAACACCACGAGACCCCACGGAGAGACACATGTCCGCTGACGACATCGACGGAACGGAACGCCGGCTGCTCCAGTCCATCGTCGAGGTGGCCCGGCACATGTTCGGCGCCGCCGCCTCCTCGATCTTCCTGGTCGATCCGGACACCGGCGACCTGGTCTTCGAGGCCGTCTCGGGCGAGGGCGAGAAGCAACTGGTCGGCAGCCGCTTCCCGATGGGCACCGGGATCGCCGGGTGGGTGGCGGTCAGCGGCCAGCCGATGGTGGCCGACGACGTCTCCACGGTGAGCCAGTTCGCCCAGGACGCGGCGGAGTCCACCGGGTACGTGCCGCGCACCATCATGGCCGCCCCGCTGATCAGGTTCGAGGAGTGCGTCGGGGTGCTCGAAGTGCTCGACCGCACGGCCTCGCGCAGCGAACTCGACGACATGGAGATGCTCGGCCTGTTCGCCACCCAGGCCGCCTGCGGCCTGGAACTGCTGCTGCGCGTACGGCGCAACCGCCAGGAGGCCGGCCGGCCCGATCCGCGCGAGCTGCTGCGCCGGATCGGCGAACGGCTGCCGGTCCGGGCCGGAGGGCGGGACGCCGCCGCCGTGCGGCTGCTGGCCATCGCCAGCGACCTGCTCGACGGGTGATCTTCTCGTCCCGGGGCACTTCGCTCGAAACGGTGTCGCAGAGCACAATGGCGATGTCGTGGCGAGCGAGCGGACGGCCTGAAGGGACGACATGGGTGACAAGGGTGTCTGGCCGCTCGTCGGACGCTCGGCGGAACTGCGCGCGCTCACCGACGCGGTGGCGCGGCCCGACCTCGGCGGCGCGGTGGTGGTGGGCGCGGCCGGCCTGGGCAGGACCCGGCTGGCCAGGGAGGCGCTGGCAAGGCTGGCCGCCCAGGGCCACCCCACCTGCTGGGCGACGGGCAGCCGGTCGGCCGGGGCGATCCCGCTGGGCGCGCTGCTCCCGCTCGTACCACCGGGGGAGGCGGCGGCCGGGCGGGTCTTCGCCCGGCTCGTCGAACGGTTCGGCATGCCGGGCGGCAGGCGTCCGGTGCTGGTGGTCGATGACACCCACCTGCTGGACGGCGCCTCCGCCGCCCTCGTGCACCACCTCGCGGTGCACACCAGGACCTTCGTGATCATCACGGTACGGCAGGGGCTGCACCCGCCCGACGTGGTCACCGCGCTGTGGAAGGAGGACCTGGCGCTGCGCCTGGACCTCCGCCCGCTGAGCGAGGACGAGATGGACCTGCTGCTGGAGGGCGTGCTGGGCGGCCCCGCCGACGTCGTCACCCGGCGCACGCTGCGCGGCCTGGCCGCGGGCAACCCGCTGGTGCTCCGCGAACTCGTCCAGGCCGGGCTCGACCACGGCGGACTGCGCCGCGGCGACGGGCCATGGCACCTGCACGGCGGGGTGCGGGTCACCGCCCGGTTCGCCGACCTGATCGAGGCGCAGATGCGGGTGGACGATCCGGGCGTGCTGGAGGTGCTGGAAGTACTCGCCTGCGCCGAACCGCTCGGCCAGCCCGCGCTCGAACGGCTCACCGGCGTCGCGGCGGTGGTGCGAGCGGAACGGCAGGGCCTGGTGGTGGTCGAGTCGTCGGGGGCGCGGCACCTGGTCAGGACGGCCATCCCGGCGTACGGCGAGGTGGTGCGCGCCCGCATGCCCCGCGCCAGGGCCAGGGCGATCTGGGCCCGCCTCGCCGGACACCTGGCCGCCACCCCCCGCCGCCGCGCCGACGACCCTCTTGACCTGGCCAGATGGCGGCAACAGGCCGGACTCGGCAGTACGGCCCAGGAACTCCTGGCCGCCGCCCACCGCGCCATGGAACGCATGGAACTCCAGGCCGCCCAGCAGTTCGCCACCGCCGCCCGCACATCGGACGCCACCCCCGACGCGGCCCTGACCCTGGCCGAGGCCCTGGCCGCCCAGGGCCACCACACCGCCGCCGCCACCGCCCTCCCCGCCCCCGAAGCCTGCGGCGACCCCGCCCACGCCGCCCGCCGGGCGATACTCCACGAACGCATCGCCTACTGGCACCGCCCCCTTCCCCCGGCGGAAGGGCCGGGCGGGGAGGGGGTGCGGGCTTGGGGGATGGTGCTCGACGGGCGGGTCGGGCGGGCGTTGGAGATCGGGGGGCGGGTGATGGGGCGGGCCGGGGCGGCGGTGCCCGCGCGGGCGCGGGTTTGGGCCGCCTCCGCCGTCGCGTTCGCCGCGGGGATGCGGGGGGACGTCGCGCTGGTGGAGCGGGGGAGTAAGGCCGGGTGGGACATCGCGGTGGCGCATGGGCGGGAGCTACCGTGGGGGCAGGCGCAGGTGGGGGCGGCGCGGTGTCTGGCGCTGTTGCTGTGCGGGGCGCTGACCGACGCGGCGGAGGCGGCCGAAGACGGGTACCGGGAGGCGGCGGCGGCGCGACCGGCTCCCGTCGTCGGGCTGTGGGCGGCCGTGCGCGGGGTCGTGGCCAAGGCCCAGGGCCGGTTACGGCTCGCGCAGGAGGCCCTGCGGGAGGCGGTGGTACTGCTCGACGGGCACGATCCCCTCCGATTACGCCGCGTCTACCTGGCCGAACTCGCCGGAGCGCACGCCATGGCGGGCGAGACCGGGAAGGCGGACCTGTGGCTCGGCCGGATGGCCGCCGCGCCCGAACCGCCCGGCACGCTGCTCGCCTGCTGGATCGAACGCAACCGCGCCTGGGCCCTGGCCGCCGCGCACGACCTGCCCGGCGCGGTCGCCGTGGCGGGCAAGGCCGCCCAGGTCGCGCGGGCCGCGGGCGCGCCGCTGGTCGAGGCGCAGGCGCTGTGCGACATGGCCAGGTTCGGGGCGGCGAAAGAGGTGAACGACCGGCTGCGGCGACTCGCGGACGAGACCGGAGGGCCGACGGCCACCGCCTTCGCCACGGTCTGCGCCGCGCTGGCCGCCGACGACGCCCCCGCCCTGACCGAAGCCGCCCAGACGCTCCGCGCGCTCGGCCATCTCCTGCTCGCCGCGGAGGCGGCGGCCACCGCCCACCGGCTGCACGCCGCCGCCGGGCAGCGGACACCGGCCAAGCGCGCCTTGGTACTGGCCCGCGAACTACAGGACGAGTGCGACGGCGCCCGTACCCCCCTGACGGACCTCACCGGAAGCCAGGCCACGCTGACCCCCCGCGAACTCCAGGTCGCCAAGCTGGTCGCGGCCGGTCTGTCCGGCCGCGCCGTGGCGGCCCGGCTCGGCCTGTCGTTGCGCACGGTCAACAACCACCTGGGCCGGGTGTACGCCAAGCTCGGCGTCTCCGGGCGGAACGCGCTGGAACGGGTGTTCGGCGGCGGCGGTGACTAGGCCAGTTCGGCGACGGCGCGCAGGGTGACGCCGATGCCGACGACCAGGATGAGGGCGGCGGTCATGATGGCGGTGTAGGGCCGCAGCCGCCGCAGGCGTGTGGTGAGGGTGAGATCGCCCAGGCGGCGCAGGGCGAGCGCGGCGGTGAGCAGAGTGGCGGCCATGCCGGCTCCGTAACACACCACCGTCACCACACCGAACCAGGTGCGTCCGAGCGCCATCGCGCCCAGCAGTACCACCAGGGCGGAAGGGCTGGGCACCAGCCCACCGGCCACCGCCAGGGCCACCACCCCACCGGACCGCCACTCATGCCCGTGCCCGTGCCCGTGCCCGTGGCCGTGCCCGTGCCCGTGCCCGTGCCCGTGGCCGTGCCCGTGGCCGTGCCCGTGGCCGTGTCCATGGCCGTGCCCGTGTCCGTGCCCGTGGTCGCGTAGGGCGGCGCGGAGGAGGTTCGCGCCGATCAGGGCGATGATGAGCCCGCCGAGCATGCCCAGCCAGCCCAGCACCACGTCCCCCGCCAGCGAGGTGGTGACCGTGATGAGCGTCCCGAGGACCAGCACCCCCGCCGTGTGCGTGGCCGTGACCGTCAGCGCGACGGTGGCCGCGTCGCGCAGCCGGCTCCGCCGCCCGGCCAGGTACGCGGCCATCACGGTCTTGCCGTGACCGGGCAGCGCGGCGTGCGCCGCACCCAGCAGCAGTGACAGCAGCAGGGCCAGCAGCCCCACCGGTACCGTCAGCCGGTCGGCCCCGACCAGCGCGTTGAGCCGTCCGGCCAGCACCCCGGTCGCGCGGGTGATGACGTCCACACCGGGGACGTTCACCGCCGCGCCCGTCCCGCCGCTGCCCGGCTCGACGGTGACCTCGGCCCGCCGGACGTCCAGCGGTGAGCTGAGCAGGTCGGCAGGATAGTCGCGCAACCCTCCCGACCGGCTCACGGACGGCACGCTGGAGGCGCTGATCCGCACACCCTCGCCGCCCGCGGTGATCTCCCGCCACCCCGGAGCCCCGCTCTCGTGGGCGTTGGCGAAGGTGAGCGTACGACGCCGGTCGATCCGCAGCGGAGCGGTCAGGCGGCAGGTCAGCCTGCTGGTACGCAGCCCGGCCGCCCCCGGCTGGTAGCCGAACGACGCGCCGGCCACCTGCCAGGCGAGGGCACGCCCATCGACCTGCGCCCGGATGTCGTCACGCAGCCGGGCACAGGCCCCCCGGGCGTACCGGCCGTGATCGCCGGACACGGATCGCCGCAGGGTGGGGATCTCGGCGCTGTCCACGATGGCGACGTCCTCGATCCGGTCGGGACGCACGGTCAGCCCGTCGAAGTGGTTGACGCTGAAGTCGCCCAGCGGATGCGCGGCCAGCAGGGCGGCCACCACCACGGCGATCACGCGTCCGCCTTCAGCAGCGTCCGGGCGCGCTCGGCCCCTGCCGGCGAGAAGTGCGGATTGCGGGACAACGCCCGGCTCAGGTGCTCCCGCGCGGCGGCGGTGTGGCCCAGCGCGTACTCGATCTCGCCCCGGTGGTAGGAGAACGCCGCGTTGTGCCCGCCCAGCCGGGCGGCGCGGGCGGCGTAGGCGGCGGCCTCGGTGTCGCGGCCGGTGCGGTGCAGCGCCCAGGCCAGCGCGTCGGCGACCTCGACACTCGCGCGGCGCTTCCATTCCGCGCGCAGGTGCCGGACCGCGGTCCTCGCGTCGCCGTGGTCGGCGTGGAACCGGCCGAGCGCGAGGTCGTCGGCGGCTCCGTCCGCCGCGAGCAGCCGGTGCTGCGCGGCGAAGACGGCGTACTGCCGCCGCGCCTCGGCCTTGCGGCCGAGGCGTTCGAGCAGTTCGGCGTACTCCACCACGTAGGAAGGCGCGCGGGCGACGGCGGCGGCGTAGCCGCGCAGCGCCTCGCCGGTACGGCCGAGCGCGGCCTCGGCGCGGGCCTTGCCCGCCATCGAGGGCGCATGCGCCGGCTCGGCGGCCAGCGCCCGGGCGTACGCGTCGCGCGCGGCCTCCGGGTCGCCGTCGTTCCAGGCCAGCTCGCCGAGCTGCCACAGGCAGAAGGCGTACTCCGCGGGCTCCCCGGCGATGGCACGGGCGCGGTCCAGCAGCAGGCGGGCGGCGCCGCTCCGCCCGCGCAGGGCCTCCAGGCGGGCCGCCCTGGTGAAGGAGTCCAGGTCGGGGCGGCCCTGGAGCATGTTCCGCAGGGACCGCTCGGCCCGGTCGTAGTCGCCGAGTTCGAGGTAGGCGTCGGTGAGCACGCCGTACGCCGCCCAGCGGTACGGCGCCGCCCGGCGGGCCCGCTCGCCCCAGCGCGCCGCGCCGGTGAAGTCGTGCCGGGCGTTGGCCAGCGCGCCCATCCCGATCACCGCGTCGATGTGCGGCAGCCCGTCGCCGGTGGGCAGCCCCAGGGAGCGCCGGAAGGCGCCCTCCGCCTTGCCGTAGTAGGAGAAGTCGGCCGTACGGCGAGCCTGCTCCAGGCAGAACCGGCCGAGGGACGCCCAGGCCGCCGCGTCGCCGGGGTGGCGGCGCAGGTGGTCCTGGGCGGCCTCGATCGAACCGGTCAGATCGTACGGCGACCGCCCGGCGCCTCCGGTCGGCGGCTCGCCCCGGCGAAGCACGCCCCCAGGCGCGAACAGGACCAGCAGCGCGCACCCCAGCAGCGCGCATGTCAGCAGGGGCAGCGATCTCCGCAGGTGACTCATCTGCTCGGGTGTCCTCGTCGGTGTCCTCGTAGGTGGCGGGTCAGGCGGCGGTGACGGGCAGCGCCAGGTAGGGGAAGCCGCCGGAGATGGGCTTGGTCAGGAAGGCCGGGCCGTCCTCGGCGATCAGGCCCGGCGCGCCCCGCCCGGCGGGCTCGCCCAGCAGCATGCGCAGGTTGACGGTCACCACGTCGTCGATCAGCCGGCGGCCGTTCGGGTAGCCCTGCGGGTCGCCCTTGAGGATGCCGTACTGCGGCGTGGTCACCGGCGTGCTCATGTTGAGCCGCAGTTCCTCGGCCCTGACCACGCCGGAGGCGTCCCGGTTGAGCAGGTGGGAGTTGAGGTCCTGCCGGATCGGGCCCTCGCCCCGGGCGGCCAGCCCGGTCAGGTAGATCTGCTCCAGATCCTTGCGCGGCGCGGGCGGCACGGCCACCCCCGCCTGGCCTGCGACCACCTCGGCCTGCTGCGGGTCGAGGGTGGACGGTACGACGAGGCCGCCGCTCTCGTCACTGTCCGGCCGCAGCCCGTTGAACCGGTCGCGCTCCTTGAGCGGGATGATCACTTCGTTGAAGTTGGGGTTGCCCAGCCGGGACACCTGCTTGTGGCCGGCCGAGCCGGTGCCGAGCAGCGCGCTGGACCTGCGCGAGGCCGTCGTCCAGACGCCGATCACCGGATTGGCCGCCGCGTCGCCGCCCAGCGCCAGCTCCGACTTGGGGATCTGCAGCGCGAGCGCGCTGACGTTCATCGGCACGCCCGTCTTGACCGGGAAGAACGGCAGCCCGAACCGCAGCAGGCTGACCGCCTTGTTGTCGGAGTAGAACGGGTCGGCGGCCGTGCCGGTGAACACCCTGCCGCCGCCGGGCAGGTCACGGACCGCCTTGTCGCGCAGCTTGGGATAGCCGGGCGTGGCCAGCGGGCCCATGTCGGTCGGCGCGACGTACCCGTCCTTCACCAGGGTCTCGGTCCTGCCGCCGTGGATCTTGGTGAGCGTGTAGGACTGCTCGACCAGCGCGTCGGCCGGTGCCGCCGCGGCCCGCGCGCCACCGCCGCGCAGGAAGGACGGCACCGGCAGGCCCTTGTCGGCGAACGTCCACCGGTAGGTGATCGCCGCCTTCCCGGTGCCGGTGTTGTCGACGTGCACCTCGTAGTGGGCGTTCGTGTCGAACTGGTACGGCTTGTGCGGGACCTGGAAGGGGATGTAGTTCGCCACGATCGTGACGGTGTCCCGGCGTTCCGGGCTGGTGAAGGCGTACAGGTCGGTGGCGTCGATCTGCTTGTCGAGGGTGGTGGCGGGGGCGTCCCAGTGGCTGGTGGCCGTGCTCTGGCCCATCGAGGGGCCGAGCAGCACGGCGGTCGCCAGCATGGCGACGGACGCGCCGGCGGCGGTCCAGGTCCGCCGGCTCGGGGGGTTCGTCTTTCGCATGTGTCTTTCGCCTCGCAACTGGCGGGCCGTGCCCGTGACCGTCGCTGGACGGGCACGGCCGGTGGATCGTTCGGGTCAGGGGGTGTACTGGACGACCGCGTCGAGGTTGGCGAGGTAGTCGCCCTCGTTCAGCGGGATGCCGGTGAGGGTCCTGACGGTCTCGCCCAGGTAGGCGCTGACGTAGAACGGCCAGTGCTTGGGCCCGATGCCGCCTTCGAGCGGACGCGGGGTCGGCACGCCGGGCGCGAACTCCGCCAGCTTGTACGTGGACACCAGCTGCTCGCCCTGCGGCTTGCCGTCGATCTCCACCTGGGCGTGCGCGCCGTCGGGGCGCAGGTAGATGTCGTGGATCGCGATGGTGTGACCGCTCTGGACGTCGTTGAGGACGAAGCCGCCGGGGTAGTACACGCCCCGGCACGGGTCGATGTGGTCCTGCTGCCAGCCGATCGGCATGTAGACGCCCTTGTTCTGGGGCTTGGCCTCGATGGGGTCGAGCCCTTCCACCTTGACGCCGCGCTGGTCGAGCAGGCGCACGATGTCACGGCCGAAGTCGAAGTTCGCGTGCCCCTTCGGGCCGAAGTAGGGGAGCTGGAAGCACGAGGCGGTCGGCGGCTGGACCGTGGCGGTGCCGCCGGGAAGCGGCGGGAACGGGGCCGCGTGGGCCGGTGCGGACAGCGCCGCGGTGAGCACCGTGGCGCCGGCCACGAGCGTTCCGGCGATCCGGGCAAGGACGCGCATGCCTGTTCTACCTTTCGTCGCTGAGAGCCGTTTGCGGCTCTCTGACCTGTGATCAGTCGCTTAAGGTAGTCAGTCAATGACGTTGTGTAAATAGTTGAGTAAACAATTTCTTCGCCGCGAATCCGGGCGAAATCCGGGCATGCCGCAGGGCGCGCTCCCACTTGGGGGAAGGCGCGCCTTTTGGCGGAATACGGTTACAACAAACCGCCCGAACCGGGCAGTGGAAGGCCGGACGCACGGCCCTGGATCGCGTCGCTCACGACCTGCACGCCCAGCATGCCGAGTGACGTACCGGACGAAACCGGCCTGCTCGGCACTCCCCGCCAGGCGATGTCCAGGTCGGCCCAGTGCGAGCCGCCGTTGAACCGGGTGCCGAGCGCGGTGTTGAGGTCGCGCGCCCAGTCGCCGTTCATCGACAGGACGACCTTGCGCGGGCCGATGCCGCCGTTGTGCGGGACGAAGTTGCCGGGGGCGAGGGCCTGCGGCACGCTGAAGTCGACCATGGTCAGCTCGCCCTGCGGGCGAGGCTGCCCGTTCACGGTCGGCGTGGTGAAGAACCGGCTGTCGTCCACCGCGGCGAACAGCACCCAGAAGGTGTCGATCTCGTACGTCACGCCGGTCGCGTCGTTGGTGAAGCGGAACCCGCCGGGGTAGCAGACCCGGCCGGAGGGCGTCTCGATGTTGTCGTAACGCTCGCCGATCGGCATCCACACCGCCGTGCCGCCGTCGACCAGCTCGATGGGGGCGAGCGCCTCGAACCTGATCCCGGCCCGTCGCAGCTCGCCGAGGAAGGCGCTGGAGAACGTGGCCTTGGCACTCCCTTCCTTGGAGAGGTAACTGCCGACCTGGCCTTCGGCCAGGCAGCCGCCTCCGGGGGAGCCGGGGGGAGGGGCGGCTTGGGCGACCTGCGTGGACAGCAGCAGGGTGGCGAGAGCGGCACCACCGGCGACGAGCGTCGCGCGCATTGAACGCATGATGAGTCTTCTTCTCGGAGAGTGGGGGAGGCGCCGGAAGGGCCGGCCGCCTGACTGTGATCTGTAGTTGTATCACTACTTACAGTCACTTGGTAGAGGGTGGCTGTTGTCTGCCGAGGTTGTATATCCGCCGATGCTCCGTGCGGCGGACGCGCATGATCGTTTTGGCGAGGGCGGTGTCGATGGGCTCGGTCAGCTTGGTGGCGGTGGTGCCGGCCGCTTGCCGAACAGGGTCGTCCCATCGCGGGAGTGAGGCGGTGAGCACGTCGTGGGCGTTCCGCATCGCGGCCTCCCGCACGTCCTCGGGCTCCAGTTCCTTCTGTTCGATGGCGGCCTGGAGGGATTCGGCGTCGAACAGGGTCGTGGCCTTCGCGCCGCGGCGTTCGCCGTGCCCGCCGCGGTCGCCCGCGTCAACGGTGGCGTAGGGCAGCAGGTTCCTGAACGTCAGGTACGCCTTGATCGACTCCTCTGGGGACCCGGCCGCCAGGACGCTCGTCGCCGCGTCGAAGATCGCCGGAAGCTGCCCGGCGTTCAGTTGATCGGCGGGCAGCAGGGCGGCGAGCTTCGTCATCGGCTCACCGTTGAGGGCCTTGGTCGTCTGCGTGCCGAGCTCGGCCGCGATCCCCGCCTTGCCGGCCGTGGCCAGCATCCCGTGCACCGCGTCCACTTCGGTCATCCAGGCCGTTGTATGTGAGCCGTGGCCCTCCACTCCATCTGGCGCGGCGGCCCTGCCCTGGATGACCAGGT
Source organism: Spongiactinospora rosea (assembly GCF_003315795.1). GTDB lineage: Bacteria > Actinomycetota > Actinomycetes > Streptosporangiales > Streptosporangiaceae > Spongiactinospora > Spongiactinospora rosea. Next base: position 79,102 of record NZ_QMEY01000026.1, on the reverse strand, counting down.
CCTTGCCGCTGAAGGTGATGACCAGGTTCCCGGTGCCGGCGCTGGCCGCCCACCCGCTGCCGTCGCCCACCTTCGGCCGGGGTTGGAAGGTGGCGTGCAGTGCCTGGACGCGGGTGACCAACTGCTCGATCTCGGCTTCGTCGTTTTGCGGGTCGGCCTTCAGGTATTCGCGCAGCCGGGTCGCGGCGGCCTCGGCCGCGTCGGCCGTCAGGAAGTCCGACTTCGCGACGGCGTTGGGGTAGGCCGTGGCCACGGTCGTCTGGTGCCTGTACAGCAGGTGGGCGAGGATGAGAGCGCCGTCGTTGAGTGCGTTCGGGTCGCCCGTCAGCATCTCCTCTAGGGAGTCCACGGCTTTGCGTCCTTCTGCCAGGTCGTCGGCGTGCTTCTTGAGCACTCTCGGACTCATGCGTCTCGTGTCGACCAGCAGGTCCTGTAGCGCCCCGACGGTCTGGATGATCTGCGTCGTCATGTCGTGCAGGGCCGAGTACGGTCTTTTGTGGGCGGCGAGCTTCTTGGCGTCCGTGATGATCGTTTTTGCCTCCTTGGCGAACGTCGGCCAATCGCCGGACTGAATGAAGCCGGACACTTTGTCCGTTAGGTCCCTGGTGTTCTTGATGTCCTTCGAAATCCCCTTTCTCCAATTCGGTGCGACGACGCGTTCGATGTTGGCCTCGCGGACCGCCGCCTCCATCGAGAACAGTTTCCACAGGTTGTCGCGGGTCCCGGTGGCCGAGAAGGGGGCGTCCGGGTTGCGCTCGACCTTCAGAACGGCGGTGCGCGCGGTGCCCTCGCCCGATCCCTTCGAGCCGGTCTGGCTCTTGGCGCGCACTGTGGCGTAGGGCAGCAGGTTGTCGTAGGTGAGGTGCCGGCCGATCGCCTCCGCCAGCAGCCCGGCCGCCTTGTCGGGGGGCTCCGAGTCGTTCAGTGCATCCTCGGCCTGGTCGAGCAGCTCGCCTACCTTACGTGCGGATTCCTTGAGCAAGCCGTCGCGCCGATCCGGATCGGAGGAGGAGGCCAGGATCTTCCACAGCTTCTTGCCCGTCGAGTTGTCATCGGACTTCCACGCCTCGGCGTGGGACTGCCGTTTCCGCAGTTCCTCCACCGAGTCTTTGACGGTCTTACCGTGCAGGGAGGCGTGCAGGGCATCGACGACGCTCGCCCACGCGGTGGTGTGGTCGCCCATCTCTTTACCGAACGGGGACGGCGTGCGGCCGGGGCCGAACTCCATGTGCGTGATCGTGCCCTCCCTGACCGTGACATGCGGCACGAAATCGCCGGCGAGGCGGCGGCGCTTGTTCCCGTTGAGGTGCACCGGCGTGCCGGGGTGGCTCGTGGCCGGAGGGTGGTGCACTGCCTCCGTGCGGTCGCTGGTGGTCCGCTTCCGCTTCATCATGGGATCGCCCGGTAGAGGAGGATCAGGGAGAAACCGGTCAGCGCGTCGGGGTCGCCGGTGGCGGTGAAGCGCCATGGTCGGCCGCCCGCGGTGAGGCCGGGTGTCTGCACGAGCCTGCCCGCGTTCAGTGCGAGCCGGGGGTCCCCCTGCAGCAGGAAACGGGCGTCGCCGTTCGCGGCGGCGTACTGCGCGATGACCCCCGTGACCTGCCGGCCCGACATCGCCGGGAACAGGTCGGGCGTGATCGGCAGGTCGAGTTCGGCGCCCTCGCCCGAGGCGAACTCCTCCCACGCCTCGGGGAAGCGCGCCGCGACGTCCAGGAACAGCGCGGAGGGGTAGGGCTTGAGCATGCCGCGCACGGCGGTGGCGAAGGTCTCGCCGCCGTCCTCGGCGGTGTACCGCACGGTGATCACCACGTCCAGCAGGCCGGGCGGGGGCGTGCGGGTTTCGAGGCGCCAGCGGGACACCGCGCCGGTCCCCTCGAACGGCAGGTAGCGGTCGTCGTCGTACCGCACCTCGAACAGCCCGCCGTCGTCCTGCCCGTCATCGACCTCCGACAGTGCGATCCGCTGGCCCGGCCGCCAGTTGCCGCGCAGGCTCGCGGGCGGTGACCCCTTGGGGTCGAGCAGGAAGCGCACCGCCTTGGGGTCGGGGGACAGCACGGTCTTGTCGTCGATCTGGGTGAGGGTCGCGTTGGCGGGGACGGGGCCGTCGGCGGTGACGAACGCGACGCTCAGTGTTTTGATCCGCCGCCGGTAGTGGCCGGGGAAGTCCCGGTCGAACAGGGTCTCGGTGAGCGCGAACTCACAGTGCCGCTCGTTCTTCAGCGCCAGCAGCGCGGCGGCGTCGAGCCGGAGCAGCGACACCCGCTTGGTGATCTCCAGGCCGCGCTGCCCGGAGTCGAAGTACGCCTGGCCGAGCCGGTCCAGGTCGAACGCGAGCCGGTCCCCCGCGAGCAGGCCCTTGCGCCGGGAGTCCCAGTACGTGGCCCTGACGATCCCCGGAGCCGTGCCACGCTCGGACTCGTAGGCGCGTTCGGCGGCGCGGGCCAGGTCCAGGGCCATCCGGTAGGTCTGGAAGTAGATCCCGGAGACCTGCCCGGCCATCCAGCCGTACAGCTCGGGCCCGGTGAACTTCGCGGTGAGGAAGTCGCTGACGGCGGTGAGGTGCGCGATCTGCCGTTTGTGGATCTCCAGGTCGCGCCGGGCGAGGGCGAGCTGGAGTTCGGCGCTGGTGACCTGGTGGCCGAGCTGGACGACGTCGGAGCGGCAGGTGTCGAGCTGGAACCGCCAGTCCTGCTCGGTGCGCTCCTGGTCGGCCCGTACGCCGAGCAGTTCGCCCACCATGCCGAACCCCTGGCCAAGCCCGGCGGCGACGTCCGCGCCGACGTCTAGGGCCTTGCCCACCTGGTCGCCGCCCACGGAGGTGCCCATGATGAACGGCCCCACGAGCGCCTGCGGCACGCCCGAGGCGACCGCCGCGCCGATCTTCAGCCCGCTGGAGACGAACTGCGCCGCCGCGCCCGCCACCAGCATCGCGAGCTGCGCCTCCTGGAGCGGCGAGATCCCCTCGTCCACGAGCTTCTTGTAGTAGGCGACCCGGTTCTCGGCGGCGGCCTTGGCGTCGCGGGCCTCGGCCAGCCCCTCCTCGGCGATCTTGACCTCGGTCTCCTTGAGCTGCGTGGTCAGCGCCAGGATCTCGCCGTCCTGACGGTTCTGGAGACGACTGAGCTGTTCGTTGTCGCGGCGGTCGATGACGTCGACCAGGTCGGCCCCGAGCTGCCGGAGCCGGTCGGCTAGGTCGCGGGCCCGCTGGTACACGACCTCGAACCGGTAGGCGGGCACCGGCACGGCCGCCGCCGCGGCGGCCACGTCGGCCGTCTCGCTGGCCGCCGCGCCCCGGACCAGCGCCATCACGTCGAGCGGCGGGTCGAACAGCGGGATCGGCCGGCTGACGCCCATGATGTCGAGCGATGCCCGGATCTTGGTCAGCCGGTCCTCCACACGCGTCCAGTACTCCTGGAACCGCTCGTTGCCGGGCACGTAGAAGTAGGGGTGGGCGACGCCCGCGTGTACCGCGCCGGAGTCCTTCAGCAGCGCGCCCTCGGCGGTCAGGTGCCCGGTCTCCACCGGCCCGTCGCCCAGGTCGGGGGAGTAGGGCGCGGCGGGCGGCAGCGCCGCCGGACCGAGGGTGATCGGACGCGGGCCGAGCAGGTCGTAGGCGTAGATGTAGAGCATCCGCGCCTCGTCGATGGTCTCGGCGGTGTACTGCCCGAACAGCATGTCGCCCCAGTCGAGCAGGTTGTCGATGTAGGCCATCACGACCGCTCGCCGGTAGGCGTCGGGCCGCAGCGCGGCGATGGCGTGCGGGTCGTACGGATCGTCCAGGTACGCCCGGATGAGCGCCTGCCGGTCGCCCATCGAGTTGTACTGCCTGCGCAGCCCGCCGACGATCGCGACGCGTTCGGCCAGCCCGGCGGCGCGCGGGTCGCCCGCCAGGGCCGCCTTGACCTCGTCCAGGCCGGTCCCGGCGAGGTGGCTGAGATAGTCCAGCTCGTCGGTGGTGAGGTCGCGGGCGCGGCGGAAGGCGGGAGCGAGAGCCGTCAGCTCGGCGAGGATCGGCGACAGCAGCGACTCAAGCGAGCCGGACCCCAGCTCGGCCAGATCCTTCCGGCACTCGGCGACCAGCGCGTACACGTCGGCGGCCAGGAACGGCAGGAATCTCCAGTAGCGGCTCGGCGTGGTGGGGTCGAAGACGTACTCGTACCAGCGCCCGGCCTCCTCGAAGCGCTGCGCGCCGTTGAGCGCCTGGGCGATCAGCAGCGGCGCGTGGAAGAAGATCTCCCAGTAGTACAGGCCGTTGGCGCTGTCGAAGTCCAGGTAGGAGCTGACCGGGACATTGGCCGCCAGTTCCGGCTTGACCCGCACGGTCCTGGCGTCGGAGACGGTGGTGCTGAAGGCGGGCAGCTCCGCCAGCTCCTGCGTGGCGGGGTCGAGTAGCCCGTCCACCCCACCGGCGAGCAGCCGCCGGTTCAGCTCGGCCGCGGTGCTGGAGGTCAGCCGGATCAGCTCGGTGGGCAGCGCGGCGATCTCGTAGGGGCGCGGGACGGCGTCACCGGCCGGGTAGGCCGCGTAGTTCTGCCCGAGGAACAGGTACACGGCGGTGTCGCCCTCCAGCAGGCCGGTCAGGTCACCGGGGAACCCGTCGGGCAGCGCGCGCCAGTTGCCCTCGTACGGCAGGAACGTCAGCGGCGTGCCCGGCTCCCACCCCGCGGGCAGCGGGGCGTAGCCGGTGGAGCCGAACGCGTACCGCCGCTCGCCACGGGTCAGCACGCCCCGGATCGGCTGGGCGGTCCGCTTCGGGTAGCCCGCGTCGATGTGGTCGGGGATCGTGGTCCCGTTGTCGGCGAGGGTGTACCGGACGTACTCGTCCGGGCCGACCAGGAACAGCCGCCCGCCGTCGAGGTAGGCGGCGGTGACCGCGCCGCTGTCGGCGAACCTGGTCATGACCCGCCCCAGGTCGCGCGTGGTCCCGTCGCCGCCCGCGCCGCCCGTGTAGGTGCCGCGGTCGTTGTCGAAGACGATCTCGATCGAGCCGCCGCGCACCACGGGCCCCGGCCCGGCCGACTCGGGCACCTGGTCGGTGTTGCCCGCCAGCTCGTGCGTGGTGGAGTCCACGGTGAGGTCGGCGTTCAGCCGTACGTACCTGTCGCCGTGGACCAGGAACGTCGCGTCGCCGCGCTGGTGGACCCGGTCCAGGCCGCTGAACCCCCACGCGGCCGACGCCGGCTGCGGGGCCCGGCCGCCCGCGGCGAACTGGTCGCGGTCGCGGGAGTAGAGCACCTCGGTGCCGTCCGGCAGGGTGAACGCCACGTCGATCCTCGGCCAGGTGACGGGCAGGCGGTCGCCGCCGCCGTCCGCGAGCTTCCTGGGGTAGCCGGAATCGAGCGTGCCGAACGGCGTCCCCGAGTAGCGGTAGTACTCGTCGCCCGCGAACAGCAGTACCACGCCGCCGCGGACGACCCCCGCGTCCACCCGGCCGTCGCGCAGCAGGGCGGTGCCCGCGACGCCGAACCGTTCGGCGACCCGCTTGCGGGTCTGCTGCGAGGTCACCTTGCCGGGCGGCACGGCGATGAACACCCCGCCGGTGGCGTCGAAGAAGTACAGGGTGCCGTCGGTGAGGCGGAACGCGGCGTCCACCCGGTCCCAGGTGGTGGGCAGCCGGTCGGCGTTGCCGCGGAACGCCTGGAGCGGCGCGGGGTCGCCGGGCGCGGCGACGGGACGGCACAGGAAGCTGCCGCCCTTGTGGTCCACGCTGAACCAGCGGCCGTCCTGGCTGTCGGCGGGCGCGTTGAACCGGACGACGTCGTCCTCGGTCACCGCCGTCACGGCGGGCTCGTCGAACAGCCGGTCCAGGTCGGCGGGCCGGGGCGGGGCGACGGTGCCGAGCGCGGGCAGCCCGTACAGCTCGGGGGTCAGGGTGAACGCCGACTCCGCCGCGTTCGAGCCGTAGTCGTAGGCGCACCGGACGACGATCGCGTCATGGTCGCTGACCCCGGGCACCTTCCGCGACGCCTGGACGTACAGCCCGACGTCGCCGATCACCCCCTCGCGTTCGGTGTCCACCGCGAGCACCTGAGCGGGCAGCCACTCGCCGTTCAGGTTGCGGAACGAGTAACAGATCTTCACCTGGGAGCGCGGCGGCGGGGCGTCGACCTGCTGCTGTCCGTCCGACCCGGCGGTGACGACCACCGTGGCCGCCGACGGATCGCCGGGCGGAACAGGCTCCACGACCGGCCAGAACACGAACACCCGGCCGAAGGCGTGCACCGGGTGGACCCGCTCGGCGGCGATCTGCACGTCCACCTTCAGCCAGGGCTCCCAGGTGGCCGACAGCTTGTCACCGTCGCGGAACTCGGCGGAACGGTGGTAGTAGCGCGGCGGGTCCGTGCGGGTGCGGCCGAACAGCACCAGCCTGCGCACCTCCGGCTCGGCCGCCTCGGGCCGGTAGACGTAGCCCCCGGCGATGGCCAGCCGGGAGACCTCGGTGTACTCGTCCAGGTAGCGCTTGTAGGCGGCCTGGACGGCCTCGGCGGTGATGTCGCCCTGGAGCAGGTCGCTCTCCAGGGCGGCGAACGCCGGGGTCTTGCGGGCGCGCAGCTCGGGGCGCAGGTAGTTCTCCGGGTACAGGAAGACCTTCCGGTTGGCCTCCCAGGTCCGGTAGCCGCGCATCCACGTCCACCAGGTCCGCAGCCGGGCGCGGACCTCCTCGGCATCGGCTCCCTCGGGCAGCGCGACGGTCTCCAGGCCGAGCAGGTAGCGCTGGAGGTAGAGCTGGGTGGCGGCGATGGCCTCGCGGACCCGCGAGGTCGTGCCCGCCGGGCCCATGTCCACGTCGATGAGGTAGCGCTCGTACAGCGCGCGCGAGTCGCCGTGCCGGGGCGTGAGCCAGGCGACCAGCGCGTCCCGCTTGCGGACGTTCAGCCGGTCGCGCATCGCGCCGGACACCTTCGGCCACTCCTGGGCGGCGGTACGCCGCTGGAGCATGCCGCGCAGCGCGTCCGCCGCCGCGTCGAGGTTTGGGGCGGGGCCGTGGATCTTCGCCCAGACGCCGTACAGCTCCGGTACGCCGGTGCCGACCTTGTCGGCCGCGGCGCACAGGTCCACCAGGGTCAGCAGGAACTCGATCTCGAACAGGCTCTCCTCGCCGGTGTCCGCCCGCAGCAGGCCCATGTTCCGCCGGGCCCAGCGCACCTCGTCGATCGGCCGGGCGAACGTCTCGGCCAGATAGGCGTAGGGGTCCTCGGTACCGTCCAGGAAGAACCCGGCGAGTCCGGCGGGCCTGGTACGGCACAGCGCGGCGAAACGGACGATCGTGTGCACGTCGCTCAGCCGGTAGTCGGCGGTGCCCGTCCAGCGGTGCCGGAAGTCCTGCGGGAACGTGCGGTCCACCAGGTGGTAGGAGCCGGAGTAGCGCAGGTAGCGGTCGCCCTTGAGCAGGTACGTGCGGCCGTCCAGGACGAACGCCCCGTCGGGGCCGCCGTCGAAGTCGGGCGGCGCGTCGCCCCAGTCGTCGTGGACGGCCCGGGGGTAGCCGGGCTCGACGTGCTCCGGCTCGCCGTCCGCCGGGTACCGCGCGTACCTGCCGCCCTTGAAGACGTACAGCTCGCCGGACGGCGCGGTGAACGCCGCCTCGGGGGGACCCGCGTCGAAGGGGTCGCGGACCACGCCCCAGGTGCCGCTCACCGGCGTGACCGTCCCGCCGGACAGGCATTGGCCGCCCTTGAACAGCCGGACGATACCGTCGCGGCCGGTGAACGCGGCGTCCAGGCCGTCCTGGAAGGCGGGCGGCAGCGGCGGCAGGTTCAGTTCGGCGGCCAGGTCGGCGATGGGGCGCGGGTGGCCGTCGTCGATGCGCCCGGGGCCGGAGAAGCGGACGTACTGGTCGCCGGAGAACAGGTAGATCCGCCGGCCGGCGACGAGCGCGGCGTCCACCCTGCCGGTCGCGGCGAGGTTGTCGCGGGCCCGGCCCAGGGAGCCCGGCGCGAAGGACGCCGACAGGGCGGGCGACACGGTGTGGCAGACTCCGCCGATGATCACGTGGATCGTCCGGTCGTTGCCCACGATCGCGTCGATCGGCCTGCCCAGGGCGTCCTCGAACGACTCGGGGAGCCGCGCGAACGGCTCCTCCGTGCGCAGGTGGCCCGCGATCGGCTTGGGATAGCCGGAGTCGATGTCGCGGTAGACCTCGCCGGTGTAGCGGACGTACCGGTCGCCGGAGAACAGGTACGTGTACCGGCCGCGCCACACGAACGCCGCGTCGATCGTGCCGCCGGGCGCGAGGAACGGGTTGGGGGAGCGCCCCCACTGGTCCCTGACCGGGACGCGCTGGCCGAACGCGCCGTCGCGGAAGGCCGCGCAGGTGTCGCCGAAGAAGAACCAGGTGGTGCCATCGGCCGTGCGCAGAGCCGAGCGCAGTTCGCCGGACTCGGCGAGGTCGTGGCCGAAGCCGGGGTAGAGCCGTTCGATCGGGCGGACGATCGACCAGTGGCCCGCGCGGTCGTCGTGGGAGACGCAGTCGCGGCCCGCCAGCAGCACCAGCCCGGTCCCCTCGGCCAGCACCGCGCTGGGGAAGGCGAACCCGTCGGGCGCGCCGGGGAACACGGTGGAGACGTGCACGGTGGCGGGGTGGCCGTCGTCCGGCGCGGCGTAGGAGGTGCCGGAGTAGACGAGATGGCGTACCAGCCCGTCGGCGTCGGGCCTGCTGTACAGGTGGGTCCGGTCGCGGTGGACGTACGCCAGCGCGACGTTCTCCAGGCCGCCCCAGTGCTCGCGGATCGGCCGCGGGTCGCCCTCCGCGAGCGTCGCGCCCGCGGCCTGCACCACGAACTGGTCACCGCTGAACAGGTACGTCCTGCCGTCGCGGCCGGTGAACGCGGCGTCCACCGCGCCGGTCTCGCGCAGTACGTCGCGGGGGCGGCCCCACTCCTCGGCGATCGGGTAGTCGCGGCCCAGCTCGGTGCTGTAGCAGGTGGGCCCGCTGAACAGGTAGGTCGTTCCGTCCGTGCCGTTCAGGACGGCGGAAAGCCCGGTGGCGAACCGCTCAGGCACCGCGCGCAGCGTGCGCGGCCGGTACGGCGTCGCCGCGACGACGCGGCCCTCCAGCGCCGACAGCCGCTGCCAGCCCGCGCCCGTCTCGGCCACGATCGAGCCGTCCTCGACGAACGCGCAGCGCACGTCGCCGAGCGGCAGGTCGTCGTAGCGGCGATAGGACGCCGTGGACACCGCGTGGCACACCCCGTCGCGGAACAGGTAGACCGTGCGCCGGTCGGAGAACGCCGCGTCCACCCCGTCGAGCCGCACCGGCAGCGCGCCCAGGCCCGGCTCGCCGGGCAGGGCGGCGATGCGGCGCGGGTAGCCGGGGTCCACCGTGGCCGGCTCGGTGCCCGTGTAGCGGACGTACTGGCCGCCGGAGAACAGGTACGTGCGGGTGCGCGGCACGTCCACGCCGTCGATCTTCTGGGTGACATCGAGGACGAACGCCGCGTCCACCCGCCCGGTCCGGGCCAGGTCGTTGGTGACGTGGCCCCAAAGGCCCGAGGTCGCGGTGGGATAGCCGTCGTCGATCTCGGTGTAGTCGGCGGTGGAGTAGCGCGCGTAGTGGTCGCCGGAGAACAGGTACGTGCGCCCGTCCAGGCCGACGAACGCGGCGTCGATCCGGTCGAAGGGGATGCTCTCCCACTTCTCGTGCAGCGCCATCGGCTCCGACCACCAGCGGTGCGCCGCGTCGAAGCGGACGAACCGGTCACCCGCGAACAGGTACGTGTGCTGGTCGCGCCCGGTGAACACCGCGTCCACCGGCTGGGACAGCATGCTGTCGGGCATGTTCCACCAGTTGTCCGACAGCGGCTTGGGGAAGCCGGGGTCGGGGGTGCGGTAGTCGCGGGTGGAGTAGCGCACGTAGAAGCGGGAGTCGTCGCCGGAGCGCGCCTTCAGCCTGCGGCCCTCCCGCGTGACCGCGACCGTGACGCCCTCGGCGGTGGTCAGCTCCCAGCGGGGCGCGCTGCCCGTCACCCCGGTGAGGGTGAGGCCGTGCTCCTGGAAGAGCAGGCGCAGCGCGGGGGTGAGCCGCCCGGCGTCCAGGTCGGCCTGGTGGGATTCCGGTAACTCCAGCAGCACGCCCCCGGCGCCGAACAGGTAGGTGCGGCCGTCCATCACGAACGACACCGCAACCCGGGTCAGCCCGCCCCAGTCGCCCTCGATCGCGCGCGGGTAGCCGTCATCGACGGCCGAATAGTCCGCGGTCGAGTAGCGGACGTAGGTGCCGCCGGTGAACAGGTACGTGCGGCCGTCGAGCCCGGTGAACGCCGCGTCGATCGGGCCGCCCGGCGCGGGGCCGCCGAGCACGCCCCAGCGTTCCGCGGTCGCCTGGACGGCCGCGCCGGAGCCGTCCAGCGCGACCGTCCGGCCGTCCTTGAACAGGTGCAGCACCCCGGACGGATCGGTGAAGGCGGCCTCCACCCCGCTCTCGAACTGCGGCGGGACGCCCTGGAGGCGGCGCGGCACGCCCTCGTCGGCGCGGACACCGGGGTTCTCCACGCTGTCGGAATAGCGCAGCACCTGACCGCCGGAGATGAGGTGGACGGCGGAGTCGGTGGTGTAGGCCGCGTCGATGCGGCCGGGGTCCGGGGCCGGGCCTCCGCCCCAGAACTCGGCGCCCCAGAACTCGGCGACGGGCCGCTGGCCCGCCGCGGTGATCCAGCGGTCGCCGCTGAACACGTGCAGGACGCCGTCGGCGTCCTGGAAGCAGGCGTCCAGCCTCTCGTTCCCGCCCGGCAGGCCCTGGCGGGAGCGCCACTCGGCGATGTCGCGCGGGTAGCCGTCATCGGCGGCCGAGTAGTCGCCGGTGGAGTAGCGCACGTACCGGCCGCCGGAGAACAGGTGGACGCGGCCGTCGGTGTCGCTGTAGGCCGCGTCGATCCGCGTGAAGGCGTCGCCCGTCTTTCCCCAGGTCTGGGTCTTCGGGGCCCAGCGGGTGCCGCCGGGTTCGCGGGTGAACGTCAGCGCCGCGCCCGCCGCGTCGCGTCCGAGCAGCCAGGCGACGCCGTGCCGGACGAACGCGGCGTCCACGGCGGTCATGGCGGCCAGGTGCGGGGACAGGTCGGTGAGCGGGCGGCGTGCCTCGGCGGTGCGGGCGCGGGTGGCGGCGTCGTAGGTCCAGTAGCCGCTGTCGTCGCCGAAGAGCAGGATCGTGCCGTCGCCCGCGTCGAGCAGCGCCTGGATCCGGCCGACGCCCGGCGGCAGCGTCAGCGGTTCGGGGAACTTGCCGGTGAGATCCTGGTCGGTGAAGACCGCGCGTACCTCGGTGGCGTCCAGGCCCAGCTTGGCGGCGAGCAGCGCGAAGCGGCGGATCCGGCGGTAGGCGGTACGCAGCCGCGGGTCTTCCGGGGGCTCGGGCGAGTCGAGCGCGGGGGCCGCGAACATCAGCCGGGCCGCCCGCTCGCCGCCCACGACCGCCCCGCACAGCGCCCGCGCGGTGGCCGGGTCGAGGCCGAGCACGTCGGCGAGGCTCGCGTACAGCGTCGCGTCCTGCCGGGCGGCCAGCACGTCGAGCCGGTCGGCGATCTCCGCGACGGCGGCCGTCAGCTCCCTGGCCACGTCGTGGAGCAGGAAGAAGACATCTCTGGCGTAGTCCGTCATGCCGGGCAGCTCGAACGCGAGCGAGTTGTCGGCACCGGCGAAATATCCCAGCTTGCCGGACGGGACCGCGTGCCGGTCGGTGATCCAGCCCTGCTGGACCAGGTGGCCGAGCAGCGCGGTCCGCTGCTCGCCGGTGAGGCCGAGGCGGGTGAGCGCCGCCGGGTCCAGCCGGTAGGGCGCCTCGTCCCGCAGCACCGTGACGATCCGGTCGAACACGATCCGCTGGTCGGCGGCGTTGAAGTGCGGGCCGAGCGCCACGGTGCCGTCGGGGTCGGCGAACTGCGCAGGGTCGATGACCCGGCCGCCCGCCAGGACGCCGCCGTCGAGCGCCGCGAACGCCCTGGCGGCGGCGATGTCGTCGGCGAGACCGGCGAAGTCCTCGGCGGCGAAGGTGGTCAGGGCGGTGCGGTGGGCCGCGATCTGGCCGCGCAGCGCCGCGAGTACGGCCGGGCGCAGCACAGCGAACTCCGCGGCCAGCCCGAAATCGCGCGGGGCGATGTCGAGCAGCGCCACATGGTCGGCGTAGCGGTCCTCGGTGTCAAGGTGCCCGTTGAACCGCAGGCTGGCGCGCAGACGGGTCATCTGGGCGTCGGTGAGCCGCAGCCCGGCGAGCGCCGCCGGGTCGAGCGGGAGGGCCTCGGTGCGGAACCGGTCCAGCCGTTCCTGGACGAGGTGGGCGACCGGCTGGACGGCCTCGGTCAGGTCCACGTTGACGGTGAAGAGGGCGGCGTTGCCGGGGTCGAGGAAGAAGTCGGGGTCGAGGAGTTCGCCCTGCTCGTCGAGGTGACCGTGGTAGACGAGGTTGTCGTACAGCTCGGCGCGCTGGTACGTTCCGGCGCCCTCCAGGTCTTCCAGGTCTTCCAGATCGGACGGGTAGAAGGCCGCGACGTCGTTCGCGGTGGCGGCGATGGCCTTGAACAGCGCCTCGCGCCAGGGCTCGAAGTCGCCCGCGAGGTCGCCGGGCGTCGCGGCCACCAGTGTCCCGTCGGCGCGCAGCCCGCCCCGGTACACCAGGTTGCGGAGGATCTTGCCCTGCAGCCGGTCGCCCAGGCCGAGCCCCTTGAAGTCCGAGGGGAAGATCGTGCCGAGGTCCGTCACCGCCCGGTACGCGGCGGCCCCGGCCTTGGCCGGATCGACGTCGAGCAGTCTGCTGCCGACGGACGTCACGACCCCCTCGTCGAAGGCCACCAGTACGTCGTGGACGACCTGCGCGGCCCGCTCGCCGAACCGCTCCGAGGCCAGCGCCTGCGGGGACAGCGCGACGCCGTCGAGTTCGCCGCCCAGCCGGTGGAACAGCGCGGCGAGGTCCGGTGTGCCGGGATCGGGCCCGCCGCCCAGGATCCCGGCCAGTTCGGCGGCGTCGAACCCGGCCGTCCCCATCCAGCCGACCACCGCGAACAGCGTCTGGGCCAGCCACAGCGCGGGCTCGGCGGCCCCGCCCGCGAGCACCCGGTGCATGTCGTGGATCTCCGGCCCGGGCTCGCCCAGCACGGCGAACGTGGTGTACCGCTGGAACGAGGGGTCGCCCTCAAGTACGACGAGCACATCGAACAGCTCGCCCGCGCCGATCCCGAGCGCCGTCGCGAGCAGCCCGGCCCGGCGCAGCAGCGAGATCTCCGCGAGGCCGACCTCGCCCCGGTCGAACGGGCTCGGCTCACGGGCCGCGTAGTGCTCGCGGTAGCGCCGGACGATCCGCACGATGTCCGGTTCGGCGACGTCGATCAGGGCGGCCAGCCGGAAGCGGTAGTCGCGGTTGGCGGGGGCGAGGATGTCGCCCGCGCACACCTCGACCCGCACGCCCTTGCCCGGACGCCAGGGCACGACCAGCTCGCACACGTCCTCGACGGCGAGCCCGTGCGCCTGCCCGAGCCGCGTCACCGCCGCCACCGCGCGCAGCGCCGCGAGGTCCAGCCGCCCTCCGGCGCAGGAGGTCAGGATCAGGCCCAGGTCGGTGAGCGAGGTCCCGGTACGGCGGGCCAGCCGGATCAGCCGGTGCGCCCAGTCGAGCCAGTCCGGCGGCAGGCCGGCGCTCGCGTCGGCGCTCGGGTCGGCGGGGGCGAGCTCGGTCTCCTCGTCATCGAGTACGACGAGGCCGCCCTGCCCGGAGAGGCCGATCAGCTCCCGCAGCCCGGCGTGGTCCAGCCCGGTCGTCTCGGTGAACCTGCGCGTGTCCCGCAGCACCGCGAGCGTCTCGCCGGGCGCGAGCCCGTACCGTTCCGCGAGCACCGCCGCGTCCGTGCTCGATTCGGTCACGGCGGCGACGTCCTCGGGGGTGAGCCTGAGGTATTCGCGCGCCGCCACGTCCTGATCGACGTGCGTGGCGAACAGCCGGTACAACTCCTCCGGGGTCACCTTGAGCTGTTCCAGGCACACCCGAAGCCGTTCGGATTTCAGGGAGAAGGGCAGCCCGAAAGGGTAGGGGGCCTGCCGCAGCGTCTCGTATGGATCGTTCCCGGCAAGGCGCTCAAGCACTTCGTTGACGATGTCGAGATAGGGGGTCTCGGTGAAGGTGTTGTCGGCGTCCAGCACGATCTGCTTCAGGTCGGGTCGTCGTTCCAGCAGCTCAGGCCGGTCGAACGACCCCTCCAGCAGTCCGAGCAGTTCGACCAGGTACGCGGCGGGCGACCAGACCGACCGCGCGTCGTCCTGCTCGGGAAAGCGGAGTTCTCCGAATAGACGTGTGTAGTCCGGCGATCCTTCATTGACCATGCTCATCTCCCGCAAGCGGCTCCGGAACGGCGCCTCATGATCCCGAAGATGAACGAACACGCCTACTTACCGAAAAGACAGAACTCGTCCCCCCGATTATTCGCAGGACAAAACCAGCTATTTGGTCTCCGGTGGTTGCAGTTCGAAAATCCGCCAGGACTCGCCCGCGGCCAGGCCGGCCAGTTCGCGGCCGCACTCCTGGAGGAACCGGGGGCCGGAGGTGATGTGGGCGGCGCCCGCGTGGGCGTCCCGGAACAGCCGCTGGATCAGCCCGTCGCGTAACGCGGAGGTGCCGCCCGAGGTGTAGACGAACCGGGCGACCTCGGCGACGGTCGAGGTGGCGTGGTTGAGGGCGAGCCGGACCATCGTCTCCTGGCGGACGCCGAGCCTGCGGCCCGCGTCCAGGGTGCGTTCGGTGTCGTCCCAGGTCTCGTGGATCAGGGCGCGGGCGGCGCGGTAGGCCGCCTCGGCGCGGGCGAAGCCGGAGTGGAAGGCGTCGCTGGCGGCGATCTGGCCGGGGCGTCCGGCCCGGGCCCCGACGTGCCGGATCAGCTCGTCCAGCAGCCGCCGGCCGATGCCGAGCGCCCAGGCGGAGTGGCCGATCAGCGCCAGGTCGAGGATGCCCAGCCGGTAGATCGCGCCGCCGCGCAGCGGCTCGTCCTCGTCGAAGGCGTGCGTCTGGGACTCCGGGACGAAGACGTCATCGATCGCGTAGTCGATGCTGCCGGTCGCGCACAGGCCGAGGACGTCCCAGTTGCCGAGCTTGGTGACATCGTCGATCGGGGTGATGAAGATGCGGGTCTCCTCGGTGCCCTCGATGGCGCCGAGGCTGTGGGCGTACTGGGCGTGCGGCATGCCCGAGGCGAAGCTCCACCGGCCGCTGAGCCGGAACCCGCCGTCCTTGCGCACGGCGGTGCCCGGCCGGGTGCCCTGGCCCGCGAAGATCGGCATCCGTCCGCCCTGGAATATCCGCTCCACGGCGTCGTCGCCGAGGTACGCGCCCGCCGCGCCGCTCTCCAGCGCGGAGGCCATGACCACCCAGCCGGTCGAGGGGTCGGCGTAGGACAGTTCCTCGAAGACGGCGATCAGCTCGCGGGGGGACAACTCGGCGCCGCCGAGCGGTACGGGCACCCATACGCCGAAAAGCCCGGCGTCTCGCAGCGCCGCCACGACGGGCTCGGTGAGCCTGCCCAGCGCCTCTCCCGCCTCCGCCTCGCTCTCGATCAACGGGCGCAACGCTCGCGCCCGGTCCAGCGCGGCGGTGCCTGCGAAGTGGAGACGCGGGGCTTGGCTCATGTCCGGATGCTCCTGTCCGTGATCATCGCTGTGAGATGGCTCCCCCCGGAAGGAATACCCCGCATTACCTGGGAGGCATACCCCGCATTACGCGGCCGAGATCATGGACAAAATGATTGAAATATTGACTCTTTTGCTCGACAGCAAGACGGTCGTGCAGACGGGCATCC
The DNA here is from genome assembly GCF_003315795.1 of Spongiactinospora rosea. Taxonomy (GTDB): domain Bacteria; phylum Actinomycetota; class Actinomycetes; order Streptosporangiales; family Streptosporangiaceae; genus Spongiactinospora; species Spongiactinospora rosea. Next base: position 63,335 of record NZ_QMEY01000026.1, on the reverse strand, counting down.
GGCCCCGATTGGAGAGCACATGCGAAGCATCCGCAAATCCACCATGCTGGCCGCGTCGATCGCCGCCGGCCTGCTGACCATATTGCCGGCGGGAGTGGCGAACGCCGCCCCGGCGGGGGAGACCTATCCGGAGTGCGAACTGTTCTTCGACCAGCCGAGTGTCGTCGACGGCAAGGTCCGCTTCACCGGCGGCGCGAAGTGCGCGTCCGACACGTCGGCCAACGTGGGCTGGCTGCTGGTCTGGCTGACGCCGCACCATGACGCGCCGTACAAGGAGGCGGTCGGCGAGAAGCGGGGCAGGGCGAAGACCCTCACCGCCAACAGCACCGTGCCGTGCGTCAGCGGGAACTACCAGGGCTCTGTCTTCGCCACCGTGACCGGCGACAAGGGCGTCGAACACCTCAAGGTGGACACCACCGTCCCCATCACCTGCTGAGCGAGGTTTCTCGGCCGAGGGCCTGCCCCGCCGCCTCCGGGCGACCGGCGAGTGACGGGCCCTAAGCCATGATCGGACAGTCGTACGCGTGGGCCAGGCCATGCCGCCCGGCCCACGAGGCGAGCCCGGTGTGCCGGCGGCCGACGTCCATCCGGACGGCCCCGGACACACCGGCCGCCAGGTCGGCGATCAGGATCTTGGCGATGGCCTCGCCGGTGGCGATGACCGGGCCGATCCCCCGTCTGCTCCGGGTCCTGCCAGACGCCGCCGTACCGGCGATCCCGGAAGCGCCGTCCACGACGCGGAACCCGGAGCAGGAGGGCGGCGCGCTCACCATCTCGGTACGGGGGCGCGCCCAACGCCACCTGGTCCAGCGACACCATCGCGGGCAGGTCGGCGGGGCGCAGGGCGGGAGACGCCCGTGGCGGCGTTTCCCGTGGCGGGGACCCCGGTGTACGTGCCGACGGTGCCGATCTCACGAAACCCGAGCCGCGCGTAGAGGAAACGGCACCCTGAACGTACGCGCGGGGCTGATCAGTGACCGAGGATGGCGAGGGGCGTGCCGGCCGATCATGGCGAGCCCCTGTGTTACGCTGCCGACCGGCTTCGCACCGTTGGGCTCATCGCCCCGCCGACCGGCTACCCCGCGTCCCGATGACACGGGGAGGGTCGAAGTCGCTCACCACATCCTGGGAACGGCTGTCCTGTGCTGGTGGCGACGCGTGTCGGCCCTTCTTTCCGACTCTCCGGCCCCTCCCCGGCAGGCGTTTCCGCGGGGAGGTCTCCGGAATGCCGGAAATCAAGCCAGAAAACCGGGCGGAACGCGAATCCGCCGAGCGACCGGTCACGCGGCGGCCGTGGCCGGTGCTCGCGATCATGTGCATCGGCTTCTTCATGGCGCTGCTCGACGGATCCATCGTCAACGTCGCCGTCCCCACCCTGATCCACGGCATCGACGCCTCCTACGACCAGGTGCTCTGGATCATCGACGGCTATCTGCTCGTCTTCTCGGTGCCACTGATCACCACCGGGCGGCTGGGGGACATCTTCGGATATCGCCGCCTCTACGTGATCGGCGTCATCACCTTCACCGCAGGGTCGGCGCTGTGCGGGCTGGCCGGTTCGCCGTCCTGGCTGCTGGCCGCCAGGCTGCTCCAGGGGCTGGGCGGGGCGCTGCTGTTCCCGCAGGTCATCTCGTCCATCCTGACGATCTTCCCGGCGCGGTTGAGGGGGCGGGCGTTCGGGGTGTTCGGGGCGATCGTCGGATTCGCCCCGATCCTCGGCCCGGTCCTGGGCGGCTTCCTGCTCACCCACCTGAGCTGGCGCTGGATCTTCTTCATCAACGTCCCGATCGGGATCATCACCGTGGTGCTGGCGCTGACCCTCGCCCCGCCGATGCGCTCCGGCCGCGCCCACCGGCTCGACCTGCCCGGCGTCGCACTGGCCACGGCCGGGGTGGGCGGCATCGTGTTCGGCCTGATCGAGGGAGAACGCTACGGCTGGGGCACCATCGCCGGGCCGATCGGCATCCCTTCGGTCATCGTCGTGGGCGTGGCGCTGCTGGTGGTGTTCGTCCTGCTTCAGCGCCGTCGGCGGGACGAGCCGTTGATGCCGCTCGCCCTGTTCCGGGTGCGCAACTTCGCGGTCGGCAACGGGGTCGGGTTCGTCTTCCAGCTCGGCATGATCGGGATCATGTTCGTGCTGGTGCTGTACCTGCAGATGGCGCGCGGGTACTCGGCCCTCGCGACCGGCCTGCTGGTGCTGCCGAACGCCGTGCTCACCGCGGTCGGCTCGGCGTACGCCGGGCGGCTCTCCGACCGCTTCGGCGGCAAGTACATCCTGATGACCGGCCTCGCGCTGCTGGCGGCCGGCCTGCTGGTGCTGGCCGCCATGGCCGGGCCGGACGGTGACGCGTGGCGCCTGCTGCCCGGCCTGCTCATCATCGGCCTCGCCAGCGGCGCGACGTTCGCCCCGCTCCAGCAGGCCACCATGGACGGCCTCGATCCCCACCTGGCGGGGGCGGCATCGGGCGTCTCCAGCACGATCCGCCAGGTCGGCGGCGTCCTCGGCACCGCCGTACTGGGCGCACTGCTGTCGGCCCGCCTCACCTCCACCCTGCGCGACCAGGCCACGCAGCACGCCACCGCGCTCCCGGCAGATCTGCGCGCACGGTTCATCGCCGACGCCACCACCGCCGCGCGACACCTCCGCCCACCCACGCCCCCCGTCGGCCTGGACGCCACCACGACGGCCCTGTACGAACGCATCACCACCGACACCTTCGCCACCGCCTTCACCACCGCGATGCAGACCACCCTCCTGGCCTGCGCCGCGACCCTGGCGACCGCCGCCCTCTTCTGCCTGATGTTCAGCCCACCCGGCAAGCCACAGGACTGACCGCCCGCCGCTCCGGAGCGGCCTCAGCCGGTCAGCGCCGTGGCGGACGCGGTCGTGGGCGGCAGTGGTGGTGACGAAGCCGTCCGGAACGCTGGAGCCCTTGCCGAGCATGGCGGCGAGGTTCACCGCCCTGCTTCCGGCTCGGCCGACATCCGTGCCGGTCAGCTCCCCGAGCGTCAGCAGAAGGCCCGTGGCACCCACCTGACCACTGACCCTTCGGTGGTGACACCGTGCATCCTCAGGTCGTCAGGTCGGCGGCGGTCGTGGTCAGGTGCCGGGTCAGTACTTCGGCTGCTGTGTCGGCGTCGCGGGCCAGGGCCGTCTCCTCCAGGCGGCGGTGTTCGGCGACGCCGTCGCGGCCGGGGGTGCGGTGGGCGGACCAGCGGCGGGCCAGCTCACTGGCCGTCCAGAGCCGGTCGAAGGTGTCCAGCAGCACCGGGTTGCCGCAGCCCTCCAGCAGGGTCCGGTGGAAGACGCGGTGGGCCTCTGACCAGGCGCTGCTGTAGTACTCGCCCTCCCCGGGCGCGTACACCGGGGTGCGCGCCAGCCGGTGGTGGGCGGCGCGCACCCGGGCCTCCCAGTCGAGGTCGCCGCGTTCGATGGCCATGCGGAGCATGGCCGGTTCGATCGTGCTGCGCGCCTCGGCGATCTCCTGCCAGCGCCGGTCGGAGAAGTCGGGGACCGCGAAGCCGCGGTTGGGCAGCCGCACCGCGATGCCCTCGCCGACCAGCCGTACCAGGGCCTCGCGGACCACGGCCAGGCTGACCTCGTGCCGCTGGGCCAGCTCCTGGGGTTTGAGCGCCTCGCCCGGTGCGTAGTCGCCGCGCAAGATCGCTTCCTGGAGCCGGGCGTGCACGCGCTCGGAGAGCATCTGCTTCGCCGAGGTGCCGGTCGTCGTCGTCATGCCCACAGCATAGACGATTCGACAGATAATCGATTATCTATGCTATCGTCGATGAAGTACCGAAAGTTGATCCCAGTAGAGGAGCCCAACGCGATGAGCGCCAACGACCCCTTCGCCCGTCTCCCCGAGGTGCCCTCCTTCACCGTCACCAGCACCACGCTGGCCGACGGCGCCACCTGGCCCGCCGCGCAGATGTCGGCCGGGGTGCCCGGCGGCAAGGACGTCTCGCCGCACCTGTCCTGGAGCGGCGCCCCCGCGGGCACGAAGAGCTACGCCGTGACGGCGTACGACCCCGACGCCCCCACCGGCTCCGGCTTCTGGCACTGGGCGGTGGCCGACATCCCCGCCACTGTCACCGAGCTGCCCGAGGGCGCGGGCGACGAGACCGGCCTGGGCCTGCCGGAGGGCACCTTCCAACTGCCCAACGACGCCCGCGCGGCCCGGTACATCGGCGCGGCCCCACCGGCCGGGCACGGCCCGCACCGCTACTTCGTCGTGGTGCACGCCCTTGACGTCGAGTCCATCGGCGTCCCGGCCGAGGCCACCCCGGCCTATCTCGGGTTCGTCATCAGCGGCCACATCCTCGCCCGCGCCGTCCTGACCGCCACCGCGGAAACCCCCGCCTGACCCCGGCCTTGTCGTCCGTGCGGGGCCGTTGACGGCCGAAATCGCCTGGTGCATATTTCGGCAATGGCGCATTTATCGGCATTCAACGAAATCAGCCGCCGACGGCCCCGCAAAGGCGGCGCGCGATGAGCGACGTCCGGACGGTGATCCACGACCACGATGGCGGCCTGGACGACATTCTGTCCCTGTTGTTGCTCACCCGGTACGGCAATGTCGCGCTGCGCGGTGTGACCGTCACGCCCGCCGACTGCCTGCTCGCCCCCGCCCTGTCGGTCACCCGCAAGGTGCTCGCGATGACCGGGCTGCCGCACGTGCCCGTGGCCGCCGGGGAACTCCAGGGCCGCAACCCCTTCCCGCTGGAGTGGCGGATCGACGCGCTTCGCATGGACGCCCTGCCGGTGCTCAACCGCCCCGGGCCGCTCGGGGGCGAGCCGGTCGATCTGCCCGCGCACCGGCAGCTCGCCGCCTGGCTGCTGGCGGCGGAGGCGCCGGTCACGGTGCTGGCGACCGGGCCCATGACCAATCTTGCCTGGTGCCTGGACCGGCACCCGGAGGTGGAGCCCAAGATCGCTGAGGTGGTGTTCATGGGCGGTGCGCTCGACGTACCGGGCAACGTCGATCAGCCGGGACACGACGGCTCGGCCGAATGGAACATCTACTGGGACCCGGACGCCGCCCAGCGCGTCTTCGACAGCGGCGTGCCCGTCACCATGTTCCCCCTGGACATCACCGACCTGGTGCCGATCATCGGTGAGTTCGCCTGTGCGTTCGGCGAGCACTATGGCAACCCGGTCAGCGACCTCGCCGGGACCCTGCTCGCGATGACCTTCGGCACCCTGGAGACCACCGGCATGCCGTACTGCGGCTGGGACAGCCTCACCACCTCCTACCTGGCCGTGCCCGACATGTTCGAGTTCGAGACCGCGCGGTGCCGGGTCGTCACCACCGGCCCGAGTCAGGGCCGTACGGTCAGGGACCCCGCCGGCCGCCCCGTCAAGTGCGCCCGCACGGTCGATCCCGACCACTTCTACAAACACTGCCTGGCCACGTTGACCTAGCCGCTCAAGGGGTGATCTCGACGAACACCGCGCCGACGTGGTCGCCCCTGGTCAGCGCGGCCAGCGCGCCGGGCGCTCGCTCAAGGCCGCGCACCACCGTGTGCGGGAAGGAGATCGCCCCTTCGGCCAGCCAGCCCGCGAAGGCCGTGGTCCAGCGGCGGGTGAGGCCGGGGTCGGGGAGGGTCGCGAAGCCGGTCAGGGTGATCTGCTTGGCGATCACGGTCATCACGTCGAGCCGGGTGCCCGTCGGCGCGCCGCTGGAGAGCTGGTCGGCCAGCGCGCCGCACAGCGCGAAGCGGGCCCCGGTCGCGGCGGCGGACACCGCGGCCGTCAACTGCTCGCCGCCGACGTTGTCGAACACCACGTTCAGCCCATCGGGGGCGAGTTCGGCCAGCCGTTCGGCGACGGGCTCGCTGCGGTGGTCGATGGCGGCGTCGTATCCGAGTTCCTGGACCAGGCGCCGGACCTTGGCCGGGCCGCCCGCCGTGCCGATGACCCGGCCCGCCCCGCGCAGCCGGGCGATCTGCCCGGCCAGCGAGCCCACGCCGCCCGCGGCCCCCGTGACCAGCACGGTGTCGCCCGGCCTGACCCCCGCCACGTCCACCATGCCCCTCCAGCCGACCTGTCCTTGGGACAGGTGGTAGTAGGGGGCGGGCAGCGCGTCCTCCTCCAGCGCCTGGAACCCCCCGGCCGGGCCCGTCGCGTACTCCCGCCAGCCGAGCCGGTGGACCACGGTCTGGCCGGGGCGCAGTCCGGGGTCGGCCGAGGCCACGACCTCGCCGATCGCCGGTCCCCACAGCGGGGCGCCCAGGTCGTAGCCGGGCATCGGCAGGCCGGGGTCCCCGGCCATCAGCGAGCGCATCACCGCGACCACCGCCATCCAGCGGTTGCGCACCAGCGCCTCGCCGGGGCCCGGGGGCCGTACGGCGGCGGTCTCGACGACCAGCCGCCCGGGGTCACCGGGCCCGCCCGGTCGTTCGGCCAGCCGTACTTCGAGCCCGCTGGTGGGAGTGACGACAGAGGTCATGTATGGTCCACGCCTTTCCAGGTGTACGGCAGGACATATTTCCCGCGAGCAGAAAAGGGATTCGCTCCCGCAGAATTATGAAGTGATTCACCGTGCCCGGTCAAGAAATCGAGAAATGCGGAAACCGGCACCGGCCGAATGCTCGACATTTACCTTTCGGTGCGTAACTCACTTTGAGGTAAGCCCGTGCCGGGCGAAGGCGGCCTCGATGTCGGCGTGCTCGATCGCCGGGCCGGGCAGGGCGGTGGGGCCCTCGGCGGCCAGCGCGTTCAGGAACAGGGCGAGCTGGCGCCGGGCCGCGAGCGGCCAGTCCGGGCCGTGCGCCAGGGGCTGCGTGAGCAGCGAGGTGAAGACGATCACGTCGGTGGCGTTCGCCGCCCCCCGGACGCTGCCGTCGGACCGGCCGCGCGCCAGGAAGGCGTCCAGGTGCCGGTAGATCGTCCGGCGCGCGTTCACCGCCTCGTCGGTCACCAGCGGCGGCGCGCCGTGCAGCGGCAGGACCAGCTGGTCGGCCATCGCCAGGCAGCGGGTCAGGTACTCGCCGATCGCCTCGCGGCCGGAGCGCGGCCGGGCGGCGATCTCCTCCAGGACGCCGACCAGCAGGTCGTAGGCGCGGTGCTCCAGGGCCTGCATGAGCGCGTCCCGGTCGGCGTACTTGCGGTAGAAGGTGGCGATGCCGACGCCCGCCTCCTCGGCGATGGTCCGCAGTGGGACGTGGCGTCCCTCGCGGAGCATCACGGTGACCGCCGCGGCCAGCAGCCGCTCCCGGTTGGCCTCGGCGTCCCATCGGGGACGGCGGCGGCGCCCGCCGCCCGCTGCCGGTTCGCGCGGCACGGGTCCTCCCTCACGGCGAAGTTCTCCGCAAACGATATCCGGGACCCGGGAATGAAGTGCGCGGCCGGCCATGTTATCCGGAGCAAATAGTCCGGATAACTGGAGCGGTACCGACCGCCAGGAAAGGGGCCATCGCCATGGCACTCTCCCTCTTCACCCCCGCCGACTCGGCGATCCTGCTCATCGACCATCAGGAAGGCGTGCTGAGCTGGGTGGGCTCTAGCGACCTGAAGGAGGTCAAGGCCAACGCGTTCGCGCTGGCCAAGGCCGCCAAGGCGCTCGACGTTCCGCTGGTGCTGACCACCTCGATGGAGGACCACGCGCAGGGGCCGCTGCTTCCAGAGTTCGCCGAGATCGCGCCCGAGGAGTACGCCGGGCGCGTCCGCCGCTCGGGCGTCGTGAACGCCATGGACGACCCGGCGTTCGCCGCCGCCGTACAGGCCACCGGCCGCCGCAACCTGATCATCGCCGGGGTGACCAACGACGTCTGCACCGTCTACCCCACGCTGACCGCGCTCGACTCCGGCTACCGGGTGCAGGTCGTGGCCGACGCCGGAGGTTCGATGACCAAGGCCGCCGACGACATCGCGCTGCGCCGCATGGAACGGGCCGGCGCGGGCATCGCCTCCACCAACATGATCCTGACCGAACTGGCGGGCACCTGGACCTCACCCGCCGGCCAGGCGCTCATCCCCATCGTCGGAGCCCTCATCCCCGCCTGACGGCCCGCACCTTCCCGATTGGAGGACAGGACACCATGAGCATTCCCTACCTGGCCCAGCCCGAGCGGCAGCAGAGGCTCGAATGGCTGGAAGGCGGCGTCTTCTCGGTCCTGCTGGACGCGGCCGCGACCGACGGGCAACTGACCGTCGGCCGCTTCGACGTCCCCAAGGACGAGGCTCCGCCGTTCCACATGCACACCCGGGAGGACGAGGTCTTCCTGCTGATCAAGGGGACCGCCCTGCTCTGGGTCGGCGACGAGGAGATGGAGCTGTCCGAGGGCGGCATCGTCTACCTGCCCAGGAACATCCCGCACGGCTACCGCGTCACCTCCGACCGGGCCGACCTGCTGATGATCGCCACCCCGGGCGGCATCGAGGGCATGTTCCGGCAGGCCGGGCGGGACCTCTCCACGCCCAGGCCGGACGGGTTCGAGATCTCCAAGGAGGCGCTGGCCGCCGCCGCCGACGCGTACGGCCAGATCGTCGTCGGCCCGCCCCGCTGACGGTCCCGGCCAGGCCGTCGTCCCGCCGGCCCCCGGGTCGGCGGGTCGCCACGGCCCCTTTCGACTAGCGGGCGCGGTCCGCCCAGTGCTTGCCGCTCGCCGCGATCCCCTCCAGTACGTGCAGGGTGTGGTGGACCCCGGCCGCGTCGAGAGTGGCCTCCGCGACCGTGCCGGGGGCCTCGCCCTGCTGAAGCTCCTCCACGGCCAGGCCGTCCGCGGGGATGGTGATCCGCTGCCCGTTGCACAGCGACAGCTCGAAGGTCCACGGGTGGCTCGCCGTCTGGCGGACGTGCACCACCGCGATCGACTCGAACCGGTAGTTGTCCCGCTGCTCTCCGGAGAACTCGCCGACCTCGAAGTCCAGCTCGGTGGTGACCTGGCGGACCCCGTCCCTGGTGAGGAGGAACAGCATGATCTCGTAGTCGCGGTAGCGCCAGGGGCCGCCACGCACCCGGGCGCGCGCGGACGAGGGGGCCGGGGTGTCGATGAAGCCGTAGGCGATGATCTCGCTCATGGCCAGCTTGTAGTGCCGCAGCGCATTGTTGAGCAGGATCTTCCGGTCGCAGTCGAGCCACGCGGCCAGCTCGGGGTCCTGGGGCTTGTCCGCCAGCCTCTGCCGCCACCGCTGGAATGCGGCGTGGCTCGCGTCCAGCGCCCGTCGGCTCTCCCGCCGCTCGTACGCGTGCCGCCGGTACTCCACCGCGATGTCCAGCCCGTCGCGCGCGGTGAACATGCCGGCCAACGCGGTGATGAGCAGCATCGTGCTGGTGTCCGCGACCGGGTCGGTCAGTGTGATGACGGTCCCGAGCGTGAGGAGGGCCACCGGCCCCAGCATCGCCAGGGGCGACGGCGCGGGCGGCTGCGACGGGCGGTTCCGCCATCGTTTGCACACCTCCGAGGTTCGGTGCCGGATCAGCCAGTTGATCCTGCCGACGCCGACCCTGCTCTCCCGGTACGTCTGCACGATCTCGTCACGGATCTTCTGCCGCACCCCCGCGGTCATCTCCATCCAGACTCCGCGCTCCATGCCGGGTGGCATGTACTTCGCGAAGTAGTGCAGGAACCGCTGATCGACCTTGCGGGCGAAACCGTCGGGCGGCGCCCGCCGGGGGGCGGGCCGCGCCGGGTCGCGCAGCGCCGCCCGCAGCCGCCGGGCCAGGACCTCCCGCAGGGTGAGGTAGCACCCGGCGAGGGTCACCAGGTAGCCGAGGAAGCCGAGCAGCGTCCCGGCCGTCAGCAGCAGGTAGCCCAGCGAGACGGCCGGCAGGCCGGTGACCGCTGCCAGGGCCGTCACCCGCGCGAGCACGACGCCGGGGATGCGGGGCGGCGGCGGCTTGTACTCCCGGGGCGCCAGAGGCTCCGGCTCGAAGAACTTCCAGCACCGGCCGGACCGGTCGCGGGCCCGCCACTCACGCCTGGCGCGGGCCAGCCCGCGATGCCACATCTGGTCGTGCAGCGGGCCTTCCAGGAACGTGCCAAGATGCCGCACGATCAGTGCCCTCTGGGTCTCGCCCAGCTCGTCCAGCTCCTTGAACACCGACCGCAGGTCGGCCCCGGGATCTTCCGCGCAGTCCAGCAGCCTGCGGACGGTCAGCACGCCGTCCGTCCAGGCGCCGCCGCCGATCCGGCGCAGCCCGCCGGGCTCGGCGCGCAGCGAGGCGGCCTCCTCGTCCGAGAGCTCGTGCCGCGTCCGGCCGCTGACCAGGGCGAGCAGCCAGTGGAACCAGACCTCGTCGGTGCGGTGCCCGGCCGCGAACGCCGCGTAGATCAGCTCCCTGGCGTGTTTGGCCATGCCGCCCTCCAGGAACCGCAGGCCGGTGCGGAACTTCTCCTCGGGCGCGGCGTCCGGCGACACCGTGTAGTTGTGGACGTCGCCGTGGACCACCCCCGCCTGCACCCCGACGCGGGCCGAGCCGTCCGCGCTGTTCGTCGTGCCGCGCTCCGGCCCCGTCGTGTGCGCGGTCATGACGGCGGTCCCTGGGCGAGCGTGATGGCCGCCGCGAGCGCCGTGGCCAGGCTGGAGACGTCGCCGATGAGCCCCCGGACCTTCCGCAGCGCCACCGTCACCGTGCTCGGCCGGGCCCCGCCGCGCAGCGCCTCGTCTGCCACGGTCAGCTCGCTCTCCACGGCGTCGTAGGTCACCTGGTCCACCTGGCCCTCGGCCAGCGCGCGGCGGAGCCGGGCGCGCAGCGCGTCGAGCGCCTGGGGCAGGTCGGCCGGCGGGGGCGGCTCGGAGGTGATCCGGATGCCGCCGTGTACGACGCCCGCCTGCACGCCCACCTGGGCGTTGCCCATCGCGATGTTCTCGGTCGTCCCGCGCATCTCCGGAATCCTCGGGGTCGGGGTCGGGGAGGGCAGGGTGCCTGCCGCGTGCTCGGCGGCCAGTTCCCCGGCGAGGGCGGCGGCGAAGGCCGCCGCGTTGACCACCGCGCGGCCCTGCCACTGCGCGCGGTCGCTCTCCTCCTTGCTGCCGTCGGCACGGTCGCTGATCCCGCGTACGACGACCACTGGCAGCGATCCGTTCAGGTGCGCGGCCTGGGCGATTCCCGCGCCCTCCATCTCGATCGCCCGCGCGTCGTTGTAGTTGTCCCTGATCCAGCGGGCGTACGCGGAGTCCGCGGAGTTGAGCACCACCTCGCCGGCGGCGATCGGCCCGAAGTGGATCTCCGGCTCCGGGGTGTACTCCGGCAGGTACCTGACCCACGAGTGGGTCCGGGCGATGTGCCGGGCGATCTGCTCGGCGGCGTGCGAGGTCTCCCACACCCGGGGACGGCTCTTGAAGCCGTCGTCCTCGCTGGTCCCGCCGTGGAAGGCGTAGATGTGGGTGGCGACCACCACGTCGCCGAGCGCGATGTGGGACTGCAGCGCGCCCGCCACCCCCACGAACAGCAGCGCGGCCGGGGCGAACTCGTGGATGGCGCGCTCGGCCAGCACCGCGGCGGACTGGTTGCCCTTGCCGACGTGGCCCAGGGCCACCTCGCACCCCGCGTCGGCCAGCCGGCCGACCTCGAAGCGGGTGCCCTGCGGGTGCCGGTGTACGCGCGGGCCGGACATCCGGCTGCGTACCGCCTGGTATTCGAGATCCAGTGCGGTGAGGATCACGGTCGGCGACGGGCTCATGGGCCTTCTCCGGTTAAGGCCGCCGACATGACGGGGCGGACCATCGGCGGGTAGAGGATCTTGTGCGGACCGGCCCGGAACAGCCGGGCCGGCCGGCCGGTGGCGGCCTTTCGCTCGGTGCCCGCCGGGATGATGAAACCGTCGGTCTTCTGCACCTTGCGGTAGAAATTACGGGGATCGAGCTGGATTCCCCACACTGCTTCGTACACCTCCTGCAACTCGGTGATCGTGAAGGTGGGCCCGCAGAACGCCGTGGCGAGCGCGGAGTATTCGATCTTGGCGCGGGCCCGTTCGACGCCGTCGGCGGCGATCCGCCGGTGGTCGAACGCGAGCCGTACGTCCCCCGCGAGCACGCCGTCCACGGGCTGCCACCGGGCGGCGGCGGCGTCGGTGCCCGCGGTCGGCTCCGGCAGCCGGGGCGCGATGGCCAGGAAGGCCACCGACACCACGCGGCCCCGCGGATCGCGGCCCGGAGTCCCGTACACCCGGAACTCCTCCAGGTGGACGTTCTCGATGTCGAGGTCGGTCTCCTCGGCCAGTTCCCGGCGGGCGGCGGCCGGGATCTCCTCCTCGGGGTGCCGCAGGAACCCGCCGGGCAGCGCCAGGGCGCCCCGGTACGGCTCGACGCCCCGCTCGACCAGCAGGATGTGCAGCCGCGACCGCCGCAACGTCAAGATCACCAGGTCGACGGCGAGCATGACGTACGGCGTTTTCCAGGGTTCGTCTTCCATGACGTCAGACTAGCTTCTTGTCATACTGACAGAAACTAGCCACAGGGGAATATCTGGAATGCCAACCGAGAATGTGCGGAGTCCCGCGAAAGTGCCGTCCCCTGGTGTATAAGCCGCCGGACCGAAAACGTCCGGACTTGTCCTAGCCTGCGAGTATGAAGATTCTCAGCCTGAACGTCGGGCGCGCGAAACCCGTCCCCTACACCGATGCCCCCTCCGGCGCGACCGGGATCGACAAGCGCCCGGTGGAAGGCCCGGTACGGGTGGCCGCGCCCGGCGCGCAGGGGAGCGGCGTGGCAGGCGACGACGTGTGCGACAGCCGCGTCCACGGCGGCGACGACCGGGCGGTCTACGCCTTCGCCCGCGAGGACCTGGACGGCTGGGAGAACGAGCTGGGCCGCCCCCTGCCGAACGGGACGTTCGGCGAGAATCTCACCACCATCGGCATCGATCTGAGAGAGGCCCTGGTCGGCGAGCGCTGGCGGGTCGGGCCCGAGGTGGTGCTGGAGGTGACCGGCGGGCGCATTCCCTGCCGGACCTTCGGCGGCTGGCTCGCCGAGAAGGGCTGGGTGCGGCGGTTCACCCAGAGCGGTTCGCCGGGCGTCATGCTGCGGGTGATCGAGCCGGGCGAGCTGCGCACCGGTGACGCGATCGAGGTGATCCACCGCCCGGAGCACGATGTCACGGTCGCCAGGCTGTTCCGCGCCGTGACGACCGAACGCGCGGAGTCGCCCAAGATGCTGGTCGCCGCGCCCTGGATGGAACGCGAGCAACTGTCCTACGTGCGCAACCACATCGCCAAGTACCACGACGGCCCCTGACCCCGCGCGAAGGGCGGGGCCGGGCCGCCGCTGGGCGGGTCAGGCCCCGTCGGCGCGCACCCACTCGGTGTCGGAGGTGACCTCGGCCAGCCGGTCGGGCAGCGGCGACACCCCGAGCCCCGGCTCCCGCGGCACGGCCAGCCTGCCCTCACGCAGCACGAACGGCTCGGTGATGTCGGCCGCGTAGTAGCGGCGGGAGGCGGAGGTGTCGCCGGGCAGGGTGAACCCCGGCAGCGCGGCCAGCGCCACGTTGGCGGCCCGGCCGAGGCCCGTCTCCAGCATGCCGCCGCACCACACGGCGATCCCGTTGGCCTGGCACAGGTCGTGGATGCGGCGGGCCTCCAGGTATCCGCCGACCCGGCCCGGCTTGATGTTGACGATCGAGCACGCGCCGATGGCCAGGGCCAGCGCCGCGTCCTCGGCCGACTTGATCGACTCGTCCAGGCAGATGGGTGTGCGCACCTGCTTGGCCAGCGCGGCGTGCTGGTACAGGTCGCCCGCGGCGAGCGGCTGCTCGATCAGTTCCAGGTCGAATTCGTCCAGCCGGGCCAGCGTCCGCGCGTCGGTGAGGGCGTAGGCGGCGTTGGCGTCCACCTGGAGCGGTACGTCGTCGCCGAACCGCTCCCTGACCGCGCGCACCGGGGCGATGTCCCAGCCGGGCTGGATCTTCAGCTTGATCCGGAGGTAGCCCTCCTCCAGGTACCCGGCGACCGCGTCGAGGAGTTCGCCGATGGAGTTCATGATGCCGACCGAGACCCCGCACCTGACCTCGTCGCGGACCGCCCCGAGGTAGCGGCCGAAGGACACCCCGGCCGCGCGCAGCTCGGCGTCGAGCACCGCCATCTCCAGGGCGGCCTTGGCCATCGGGTGGCCCTTGAACTTCGCCAGCGTGGGCGCGACCCGGTTGGCGTCCAGGTCGGGACGGGCGGTCAGCGCCGGGATGAGGAAGCGGCGCATCACCTCGGCCGCGCCGTCGGTGTACTCCTCGGAGTACAGCGGGCTCTCCATGGTGACGCACTCGCCCCAGCCCTCGGCCTCGGGGGTGACCACGCGGACCAGCAGGATGTCGCGGTGCAGCTCTTCCTTGAACGACGTGCGGAACGGGGCGACCAGCGGCATCTGCACGCGCCGCAGCTCAACTCCGGTGATCTTCACGATGCCTCCAGGTCGATGACATAGCAGTTGGCGGAACTGAATCCGGTGACCGCGGCGCCCGCCCCGAGCAGGCCGCCGAGGACTTCGCGCAGCGCGGACCGCCAGGCGGCGGCGCTCGCCCGGTCGGTGTGCCGCATCCGCTCGATGTCGGCGGGCACCTCGGCGAGCACGACGGACCCTCCGGACCGGGTGGCCGCCGGGTCGTGCAGCGGCAGCCCGTCCGGGCCGACGCTCAGTATTCTCGGCGCGTCCACCACCGGCGCGGGCACGCGTACGCCGGACGCGGCCGTCACGGCCCGCTCGGAGTCCAGCCGCCACTCGACCAGCACCCGGTCGGTGGGCGTGCCGCCGTTGACGGCGTCCTCCATCGGGCCGTAGAAGTCGGTGAAGTACGCGGTCGGCAGCGCGCCCAGCTTGGTGATGTTGAAGTGCGCGTTGCGCCGGATGAGCGGGTCGTAGGTCCAGGTCACCCGGTTGATGCCGCGGGCCAGCGCCCAGGCCCGCTGGTGCAGCTTGAGCGTGTAGCCGATGCTCCTGGCCTGGGCCGAGGCCGCGACCCCGGCCATGTGCGAGTGCAGTACCTGCCCGGCGGGCTCGGCGTACACGCCGACGCACGCGCCGACCATCTCCTCGCCGTCGAACGCGCCGGTCACGTAGTTGCCGGTGTGGCACAGCGCCCGCAGCAGGCTCGTGATCATCGGCGGCTCGCCGCCGGGCTCGGCCCGCCAGATGGTCCCGAACAGGGCGCACAGCCGCTGCAGGTCGGCGGTCTCGCGCAGCTCGGCGACACGGACCCCGCTACGGCCCGCCGCCGCGCGCGCCGCTTCGGCCGCCGCGCCGGCCACGTCGGACAAGGGCGCCGATAAACGTGTCATGGAACTCATCGTGCTGGTCTCCCGCCGTCCTCACCTGGTCCGGCCGACACAAAACCGGGGGCCGATTTCGTCGTGCCGGACGTTCCGCCGCGAAGTTCGTGAAGCAGCTCGGAGAGCAGCGCGACCAGCAGGGCGGTACGGCCCGGCAGCTCGGCCACCACCACGTGCTCGTCATCGGCGTGCGCGCCGCCGCCGACCGCGCCGAGCCCGTCGAGCGTCGGCGTCCCGGCCGCGGCCGTCCGGTTGCCGTCCGAGCCGCCGCCGACGGCGACGCCGCGCAGCTCGATGCCCTGATCGGCGGCGACCCGCCGGGCCAGGTCGAACAGCCCGGCCGACGCCGCGCGCTCCAGCGGCGGGATGCTCACGCCGGTCGAGGCGCGCAGCGACGCCCCCGGCGTGTCCGGGCGCAGCCCGGCCAGGGCGGTCTCCACCCGGAGCTGTTCGGCCACGGTCGCGGCCCGTACGTCGATCTCGACGCGGGCCAGCGCGGGCACGGTGTTGCCCGCGCTGCCCGCCGACATCATGGTGGGGGTGACGGTGGTGCCCGCCCCCGGATCAGCCAGCGCCGCGATGACCCGCACCTGGTGGGCGGCCTCGACCAGGGCGTTGATCCCGCGCTCCGGCTCGAGCCCGGCGTGCGCCGCCCGCCCGTGCACCTCGACCGTGTGCCGGGAGACGCCCTTGCGGGCGATCTTCAGCGCGCCGCCGTCCGCGCCCGGCTCCAGCACCAGGGCCGCGGTACGGCCGAGCGCGCTCTCCTCGACCAAAGCCCCGGACGTCGGCGAGCCGATCTCCTCGTCCGCGTTGACCAGCACGGTGATCCCGGCCCGGTCCGGCAGCGCGGCGAGCGCGTGGAAGATCATGACCAGCCCGGCCTTCATGTCGAAGCAGCCCGGCCCGCGTACCACGCCTCCGGTCACCGACCAGGGGATGCGGTCCAGGGTGCCGATCGGCCACACCGTGTCGTAGTGGCCGAGCAGCAGCACCCGGGCGGGGGCGTCGCCGAAGTCCCAGCGCAGGTGGGTACGGCCGCCGACGGTGATCCGCTCGGGCGGTACGCCGAGCAGCCGGGTGCCGACCTCGGCCGTGACCTCCGCGCCCGTGGCCAGCGCGGCCAGGTCGGCCGAGGGGGTCTCGCAGGTCACCAGGGTTTCCAGGTCGGCCAGCATCGCGGGCAGCGCCGCGGTGAAATCCATCATTCGTCCCTCACGCGTCCTCATCCAAGCACCCGGCGCAACAGCGCGAGGACGTTGCCGCCGAGCACCTTGGCGGTGTCGTCCCCGGTGAAGCCCCGGCGCAGCAGCGCCTCGGTGACCAGCGGGAGTCCTTCCGGGCCTTCCAGGCCGGGCACGCAGGCATGGATGTCGAGTCCTGCCACCTCCATGCCATCGCACCACGGCGGGGTCAGGTCGGCCTCCACCTCCTTGAGGAAGTCGGGGCCCAGGCCGACGTGGTCGATCCCGGCCACGCCCGCGATGTGCTCGATGTGATCGACGATCTTGTCCACTGTGTGCTCGGTCTCGTGCAGGAACGAGGCGAAGAAGTTGACGCACACCACGCCGCCGGTCGCGGCGATGCCGCGCAGCTGCGCGTCGGTCAGGTTGCGGTGGTGGTCGCGCAGCGCCCTGGCGCTGGAGTGGGTGGCGATCACCGGGCCCTGGGCGAGTTCCAGTACGTGCTCGACGCCGCCCGCCCCGAGGTGCGACACGTCGAGCAGCATGCCGAGCCGGTGCATCTCCGCGACGGCCGCCACGCCCGCGGCGGTGAGCCGCCCGCCCGTCGCGTCCTCGCCGCTGCCGTCGGCGAACGCGGTGCGTCCCATGTGCGTGAGGGACGCGACGCGTACGCCGAGCCGGTACAGGGTGGCGAACAGCTCGACGTCCGAGCCGATGCCGATACAGCTCTCCAGGGCCAGCACCAGCGCGATGCGCCCGCCGCCGAGCGCGGCGTCGATCTCGGCCGCGTCCCGGCACAGCGCGACGGCGTCGGCGTTGCCCTCCGCGAGCCGGTGCGCCGCCTCGATCATCCGCAGGGTCCGCTTCAGTGCCCCGTCCGTCTCATGATCCCAGCCGGAGAACACCGGGAGCACCTGCACGTTCACGCCGCCCGTGCGAAGCTGCGGCAGCCAGCGGGCGCGGAAGTAGTCCGCCCACTCGGCGGGCGGCCGGACGGTCACGGCCATCAGCAGGTCGTTGTGCGTGTCGGCGACCACGGCTTCGCGGTGGAGGCGGGACGCGTCGGTGGGCATCAGGGGACTCCGATCGTGCGCGCGGGGGCGGGTGAGAGCACTGCCGACCCTAGGCAGTGCGGGCGGGGGTGGCTTCGTCGGATCCGACGAAGAATCCTTGCCCGGTTTCGTCGCCGAGGAGGTGGCGGGGGTACGTGGTACAGCAGGCTGTACCCGATTTCGGGTGGTTGGCGGGTTTTTGCGAGCGACGCGAAATTCCTAGCGTTGCTGACATGACAGATCCCTATCGCATCGACCACTCGCCCTCCCACCGGCCGCCACCGGAATCGCCCAGGCCGGGCTCCTCCAAGGCGACGCTGCTCTGGGTCCTGCTCGCCATCAGCGTCGCGGGCAACGCGCTGGCCAACATCGCCGCGGGCGGCGCGGTGACGCCGCTCGGGCTCGCCGCGGGGGTCGTCGGCCTCGGCGCGATCGCCGGCCTGATCACACACTACGTGCGAGGGCGCCGGTCATGACCGCCGTCGTCACCCTGCACGAGGTCACCAAGCGCTACGGCGACGTCGTCGCGCTGGACGAGGTGTCGCTGATGTTCCCGCGCGGCAGGTTCGTGGCGGTCATGGGCCCGTCCGGGTCGGGCAAGAGCACGCTGCTGCACTGCGCCGCCGCGCTCGACCCGCCCACGTCGGGCGTGGTCCTGATCGGTGACGTGGACGTCAGCCGGATGTCCGAGACCAGGCGTACCGAGCTGCGCAGGAAGCACATCGGCTTCGTCTTCCAGTCCTACAACCTGCTGCCCACGATCTCCATCCAGGACAACATCACCCTGCCGCTGCGCCTAGCGGGCCTGCGCCCCGACGCCGGCTGGCTCGCCGAACTGGTGGACCGGGTCGGCCTGCGCGAGCGGCTGCACCACCGCCCCGGCGAACTCTCCGGCGGGCAGCAGCAGCGGGCGGCGATCGTCCGCGCGCTGGCCGCCCGCCCCGACGTGGTGTTCGCCGACGAGCCCACCGGCGCGCTCGACCTGCGCAGCGCCGCCCAGGTGCTCACCCTGCTGCGCGAACTGGTGGACGACCTCGGCCAGACC
This sequence comes from Spongiactinospora rosea, assembly GCF_003315795.1. Taxonomy (GTDB): domain Bacteria; phylum Actinomycetota; class Actinomycetes; order Streptosporangiales; family Streptosporangiaceae; genus Spongiactinospora; species Spongiactinospora rosea. The sequence goes on along the minus strand of NZ_QMEY01000026.1, from coordinate 44,853 downwards.
GTCGTCATGGTCACGCACGACCCCAACTCCGCCGCCCGCGCCCACGACACGCTCGTGATGGCCGACGGCAAGGTGGTCGACGTACTCAACGCGCCAGCCCCCGAAGACCTCGCCGTACGGCTGACCCGGCTCGGCAGGGAGCCGGTGTCATGATCAAGTTGTCGCTGGCCATGGCCAGGATCGGCGGCCTCGTCGTGGTCTTCGTGGCCGTGCTCGGCGGCGTGGCCCTGGTGACCGGGGCCGGAGTGATCATGGACTCGGGGTTCCGGTCCCAGCCCGCCGTACGGCTGGCCGGGGCCGACGTGGTGATCTCCGCCCCGCAGTCCATCAAACGCAACGAGGACCTGCCCGTCGCCCTACCCGAACGGGCCACCGTGCCCGCCACCCTCACCCACCGGATCGCCACCACCCCTGGCGTCGCCACCGCCACCCCCGACCTCTCCTTCCCCGCCGCCAAGTTCCCCCCCACCACACCCGACAGCAACTCCGCGCCCGCGACCGCTTCTGATCCGGCGACGGCGGGGCATGGGTGGGCGTCGGTCGCGCTCAGTGGGCGGGTGATCGAGGGGCGGGCGCCGCGCGGGGCCGATGAGGTCGCGGTGCGCGAGGGCACGATCGGCCAGACCGTGCGGCTGGTCGCGGGCGGCGTGCCCGGCACGTACCGGGTGACCGCCCTGGTGGACGCCCCCGGCATCTACTTCTCCGACGCCACCGCCGCCGCGCTCGCGGGCCGGACGACCGGCCCCCGCGCGGGCACCGTCGATCTCGTCGCCGTCCGGGCGGACCCCGGCGTGGGCCCCGGCGAACTGGCCGCGCGGATCAAGGACCGGATCGGCGCGAAGTACCAGGTCGCGACCGGCCGCGACCGCGCCGACGCCGAGTCCCCGGGCGCGGCGGCCGGACGTACCCTGCTGCTGCTTCTGCCCAGTTCGATCGGCGGCATCAGCCTGCTGATCGTCGGCTTCGTGGTCGGCGGCGGCATGTCCCTGTCGATCAACCGGCAGCGCCGCGACCTGGCCCTGCTGCGCGCCGCCGGGGCGACCCCGCGCCAGGTCCGCCGGGTGGTGGGCCTCCAGGGCACGATCGCCGCCGGACTCGCCCTGCTCCCGGGCGCGGCGCTCGGCTACTACCTGGCCGCCCGCTTCGGCGACCTGCTGGTCATGATCGGGGCGCTGCGCGCCGACCAACCGCTGGTCTACGGGCCGCTCCCGGCCCTCGGCGCGGCGCTGCTGCTGTACGGCGTCGTACGAGTCGCCTCCTGGGCCGCCGCGCTGCGGATCTCCCAGATGCCGGTGGTGTCCGGCATCGCCGGCCTCCGGCCGCCCTCCCCGGCCCGTACGAAGGCCGGACTGCTGCTCATCGTGGGCTCGCTGGTGCTGTCGGCCGCGCCGCTGCTGGTCCGGACCGAGGTCGCCGCGGTCGGTCCCTCGCTGGCCGCCATCCTGGCGGTGATCGGCCTGGCCCTGGCCGGACCCCGGCTGGTCCAGCGGGCGGCCGGGGCCGTCGCCGCCTCGCCGCTGGTGTCCCGGCTGCGCGGCCCGGCCTGGCTCGCGGTGCACAACTCGCACGGCAACGCCCTGCGCACGGCGGGCGCGGTCGCCGCCCTCGGCATGGTCGTCACCCTCGGCCTGAGCGTGGTGTTCACGCAGACCACGCTGGACCGGGCCCGGTCCGACGAGACCGCCCAGGCGATGTCCGGCCTGGTCACCATCACCGCCCCAGGGCTCGGCGGCATCCCGCGCGACCTGCTCGCCGACGTACGCACGCGCACCCGCGCGGCCGGGATGACGATGACCACGGTGGTCACCGAGCCCTTGCAGATGGGGGACGACCCGATGCTGATGGCCCGGCCCGTGATGGCCCTCGGCCCGGACGCCGACGGCCTGGTGGACCTCGGCCTGGCGGCCGGTCGGCTGCGCGACCTGCGCGGTCCCGCCGTCGCGCTGGACGAGCGGGTGGGCCGCGTGGGAGACCGCCTGGACCTCATGATGGGCGACGGCGCTCGGGTCGAGGCCCGCGTGGTGGCCACCTACCGGCGTTCGCTCGGCTTCGGCCCGATCGTGGTCTCCCGGGACCTCGCCCGCGCCCACACCACGTCCGGCCTGGACTCGGCGATCCTCGCCCGCCACGCCGACCTCGGCCCGCTGCTCGCGCGGTGGCCGGGCGTGACGGTGAGCGAGCGCGCCGACGGGCCGCAGGCGGGCGAGGCGTCCGCCCAGTCGCTGATCAACCTGGCCGTGCTCGGCGTACTGCTGGCGTACGTCCTGGTCGCGGTGGCCAACCGGTTGGTGGCCACCACCACCGGACGGCGCGAGGAACTGGACGGCCTGCGCCGCCTCGGTGCCACACCGCGCCAGTTGCGCCGGATGCTCCGCGTCGAAGCCGCCATGATCGGCGCCGGTGCCTCCGCCGCCGGCATCGTCCTCGCCGCCGTACCCCTGGTCCTCCTCGGCATCGGCTTCCTGTCCACTCCCCTCCCCACCGGCCCCTACTGGCTCATCCCCGCCCTAGTACTGCTGGTCGCCATGATCGTCTGGCTGGCCGTAGAACTGCCCGGCAGAGCAGCCTTCCGCTAAGGCTCGCGTACTTCTAAGCGACGCGCCGACCGCCACCACGCACGGCCCGGGCGCGGCCGTGTCCGCAGCGACGAGTGATGGAGTGAGGGAGCGAGGAACGAGCGAGTGAGCGACTGAGCGAGGAGCGGAGGGCGCGGCCTTGAAGGCGCCCGGGCCCGCGTGAGCGGAGCGAGCGCCTATGAACTCAGGCGGAGGTGCAGCATGGCCTCGAATCTGGCCTCCGGGTCGGACAGGTCCAGTCCGGCCACCTCTGCCAGGCGTTTGAGGCGGTAGCGGAAGGTGTTCGGGTGGACGTGCACCGCCGCTGCTGCGGCGATCACGTCGCCGAAGGTGTCCAGCCACGCCGACAGGGTCTCGGTGAGCGCGGTGCCGTGCTGCGCGTCGTACGCGCGTAGCCGGGTCACCGCCGCGCCCGACAGGTCGTCCTCGACCGAGACCCGGTCGGCCACCTCAAGCAGCAGGGACGGCACCCACACGTCGGTCAGCCGGGCCGCCCGCAGCGGCGAGCGTCCCGACCGCAGCACCCGGAGCGCGCGGTCGGCCTCGGATCGGGACCTGCGCAGTTCGGCGGGGCGGGCCGCAGGCCGCCCGATGCCGATCACCGCCGAGACCCGGCCGCCGATCCGTTCCAGGAAGGTCTGTGCGACGCGCAGTGCGGCCTCGTCGGAGGCGGCCGGCAGGATCGCGTACACGATGTCGTCGAGCTGGGCGGTGGCCGCCCTCGGATGGACCGCGCTCAGGTGCAGGGTGAGGGCCTGGCAGGCGCGCTGCGCCACCGCCACCAGGTCCGGCCCGGAGAACTGCCCGGTCACCGCCAGTGCCAGCACGCAGGCCGGGTGCGCGGAAAGGCCGAGCCGGGCGGCCGCGTCCGCCGCGCCGGAGCCGCCCTCCAGGACCTTGGCCAGCAGGTCGGCGCGGAGCCTGCCGCCCGCGTCCTCTCCGGCCCGGCGGCCGAGCAGGTGCAGCGCGGCCACCTTCGCCGCCTCCATCAGGGACCGGTCGCGGTCCTCGGTCAGCGGCTCGCGTACCACGACCCAGATCGAGCCCAGGATCTCGCCGCCCGCCCGGATGCCGATCGCCACCCGGGGCTTGTCCACGATGCTGTCCAGGTAGACCGGGCGGTCGCTGCTGTACAGCTCGTGGAACGCGCCGCGCTCCTCCAGCATGCGCAGCTTCTCGTAGGGCACCTGGCGTTCCAGGATGGTCGCGATCCGGGCCTCGTCGCCCTCGTCCTGCCTGCTGGAGAACGCCAGCACCCGGCCGTTGCGGTCCTCCACCGTCACCGGGCCGTCCAGCAGCGCGGCCGTGGCGTTGGCCAGCGCGAACAGGTCTCCGGCCAGCGGCTCCCCGGCGATGTGCGCCTCGCCCGCCTCCTCGACCGCGAGCAGCGAGCGCAGCAGCGCGGAGATCGGCGCCCACGACGCGCCCGGCGTGAGGCCGAGCACCGGCACCCCGGACTCGGCCACCGCCTCCTTCAGCCGGCCGTCCACCTCCACGGGGGAGCGCACGATCACCGCCGCCGCCCCGAGCGCCGCCGACCGCTCGACCAGCGCGGCGACCTCGCCCGCCCCGTAGACGCCGACGCCCAGCACCAGCGGGTCCGGTATACCGGAGGGCTCGTCGAGCGGATCGTGGATGAGCACCCCGCCGACCGGGCGGGACGGGTCGGGCTCGCCCGCGACGACCTCGACCAGGGTCGAGCCGAGGTCGTCGATGATCCGGCCCAGCACGGACGTCGGCGGTGAGATCACGACGTCGGGGCGTCCGCGCGGACGGAGGTGTCGCGGTGCATGCGGTGCCTTTCCTGCTACTCCCGCAGCAGGATATCCCCGTCCGGACCAGCCGGGCGTTCCACCACGTACCACCCGTCCCTGGCGAAACCGGTGACGCTCCAGCCCTTGGCCATCAGCCCGCCGAGCACGTCACGGACCGCCGAACGCCACTCCCGCGCCCCCCACGGGTCGCGTCGGCGCAGCGCCTCGATGTCGGACGGCACGCGGACCATCACCACGTCGCCGTCCGTACGTCCGGCCACGGGCCGGTCACCGGGACCGGAGTCCAGCCCGACCACGACGACGTCGCGGCGCGGGCCCGGCCGGGCCGCCGGATCGCCGGAAAGGTCCCAGCGGACCAGCAGCCGGTCGGTGTCGGTGCCCGCGTTCACCTCGTCGTGCATCACGCCGTAGAAGTTCGGCAGGTACTCCGTCGGCACCGCCCCCAGCTTGGCCAGGTTGAAGTAGGCGTTCCGGCTCACCAGCGGATCGAACGTCCAGGTCACCGCGGGGATGCCCCGGTCGATCGCCCAGGCCCGCTGGTGCAGCTTGAGGGCGTAGCCCACGCTGCGGCCCCGGGAGGCGCCCTCCACCGCGGTGATGTGCGAGTGCAGCCCCACGGTGGCCAGCAGCCCCAGCGACACCCCGGCCATCCGCTCGCCCTCGTAGGCCACCGAGGTGTACCCGCCGGAGTGCGACAGCACCCGCAGCAGCTCGGGGGTCATCAGCGGATCGCCCGACCCGGTGCGCCAGACCCGCTCGATCAGCCGGCACGCCTGGTGGGTCTCCTCAAGGTCGTGCAGCTCCCTGATGGTCACCCCGGCGTCGGCCGCGGCCTGCCGCGCCGCCTCCCACGCGTCGATGCCGTCCACCTCAGCCGGCCTTCGGGGTGGCCCGGCCCCCGTGGTGCAGGTACCGGGAGCCGTCGTCCAGCGAGTAGAACACCACCGGCACCCACTCCTTGCGCCCCTCCACATGGGTGGCGAACACGCCGGGCTCGGCGGGGAGCAGCACGCTCTCGGTCTCCGGGTGCTCCGCCAGCTCGGCCTGGGGGCCGGTGGCCAGCGTCCGCATGATCAGCTTGTCGTCCTCGTACGCGACCGTGAAGCGCACCGACGCCCGCTCGTAGACGCCGGTCAGCTCGGCCGGGTCGAACGGCACCTCGTGCCCGGCGGGCGCGATCGGGGCGGGCATCGCCACGCCCGCCAGGTCGGCGAAGATCTCCCGGTACAGGTCCCGGTAGAGGGCGTCGGGGTCGCCGCCGTTGGTCAGCAGGCAGACCGCCAGCTCCGCGTCCGGGAGCACCTGGAGGAACGCCGACTGCCCGATGGTGTTGCCGCCGTGCCCGAACAGCCGCCTGCCGTCCCAGCCGTTCAGGATCCAGCCGAGCCCCCAGGCGTCGCCGAGCAGGTACGGGTCGGGCAGCCGGACCTGCTCGGTCCGCATCAGCTCCGCGCTCTCCCGCGACAGCAACCGCGTGCCGTCGGCGGTGACGCCGCCGTCCAGGTGCATCCTGACGAACGTCAGCACGTCCTTCGGCGTCGAGCAGATCAGCCCGGCCGGTCCCATCGAGCGGGGCAGCACCCACTGCGGCGCGACCACCGGCGGGTCGCCGAAGTGCCCGGCGGCGGCCCGGAACCGCAGCGCCTCCTCCGGCAGTGTCACCGTGTGGGTGAGCCCGAGCGGGCGGAACAGCCGCTCGCGCATCAGCTCGTCCCACTGCAGGCCGGTCAGCCGCTCCTGGATCAGGCCGAGCAGCGGGAACCCGGAGTTGCAGTACGACATGGTCGCGCCCAGCGTGTGGATCGCGGCCACGCCGTCCAGCAGCGCGACGTACTTCTCCAGGCAGTCGCCCCCGCGGCCGGTGTCGTCGAACACGTCGCCGTCGATGCCGCTGGTGTGGCTGAGCAGGTGCCGCAGCGTCACGGACTTGGCGAGGCCGTCGTCGGCCAGGCGCAGCCCGGGGAACACCGACGCGATCGGCTCGTCCAGAGTGAGCACGCCCGCATCGACCAGGGCCATCGCCACGGTCGCGGTCCACACCTTGGTGATCGACCCGATCTGCCACAGCGTCTCGGTGGTCGCCTCGATGCCCGCGTCCACGTTGGCCAGGCCGGTGGCGGCCTCGGTCAGCTCCCCGCGGAAGAGGATTCCGAGGCTCGCGCCCGGCACCTTGTGCCTTTTGGCCAGCTCGGTGAGACGGGCCTGCCAGTGCCCGGCGCTCGGTTCACTCATGATCGGCTCCTCTGCCGTCGAGTACGGTGTGCTCGGTGACCCAGTCCACGACGCGGCGGCAGTAGTCGGCCCGGTGGGAGGGGCGGCCCGTGAGAATGAACAGGTGCGACGCGCCCGGGTACCGGACCAGCCGGACCGGCACCCCGCGCACCCGCAGCGCGTGGAACCACTCCTCCGCCTGCCCGGCCGGGCACCGCTCGTCGGCGTCGCCGTGCAGGATCAGCGTGGGCGCGCGTACGCCGTCCACGTAGGTGAGCGGGGACAGCTCGGCCTGCCGGTCGAGGCCGCCGATCTCGATCTCGGTCAGCGGCGGGCCGATGTCGGCCGTACCCGCGTCGCTGCGCAGGTCGGTGACCACCCCGCCCGGTACGACGGCGGCGAACACGTCGCTGCGCGCCGACAGCCAGCAGGACATGAAGCCGCCGTAGCTGTAGCCGGTGAGCGCGACCCGGCGCGGATGGACGAGCCCTTCGCCGATCAGCTCGCGTACCGGCTCCAGGATGTCCCGCTCGTCGGCCTCGCCCCACGCGCCCACCGCGGCGGTGTAGAAGTCCTCGCCGTAGCCGTCGCTGCCGCGGATGTTCAGCGCCAGGATCGTCCAGCCGCGCGCCGCGAGTTCCTGGTGGTAGAGGTGCGCGGCGTCGGCGTGCGGGGCCCACGCGTTGTGCGGGCCGCCGTGTACGTCCACCAGTAGCGGACCGCCCGCGGGGGCGCCGGGGTCGCGGATGAGGAACCCGTGGACGCGCGTGCCGTCGGAGACGGTGAACTCCCGCTCGGTCACCGGGTAGAGCGTGACATCGGGCAGCGCGTCGGCTGTGTGCCCGGTCAGCGCGGTCACCTCGCCGGTGCCCAGGTCGAGCAGTGCGACCTCGCCGAACGTCGCGCGGTCGGCGGTGATCAGCGCCGCCCTGCCCGCCTTGGCCGCGACCGAGCAGCCGCCGATCCCCGTCCCGGCGGGCAGCGGGAGTTCGGTGATGCCGGCGGCGTCCGCCCGGTACAGGCGGGTGACGCCCCGGTCGCGGGCGCAGAACAGGATGTCGTCGCCCACGAAGGCGGGCCGCGCGCCCGGGTAGCCGGGGCCGCCGGTCATCACGTTGCGGTCCAGGGACGTGGTGAGCGGCACCGGCTCCGAGCCGTCCAGCGGCAGGCGGAACAGCTCCTCGTGCCCGGCCGAGACCGTCGTACGTCCGGACACCAGCAGCGCCGTGCCGTCCGCGTACCAGACCACCTCGCCGGCCGTACCGGCGGTGAAACCGGCCGCGCGCGGCTCCGCGCCCTCGGCGGTGGCGTCGATCACCTGGACGGGATACCGCCCGGTCAGGTCGCGGTCGTCGGCCAGCGCCGCGGCGAAGGCCAGCCGGGTGCCGTCGGGGGACCACGCGGGTGCGCCCGCCCGGATGTCGCCGCTGGTCAGCCGGCGCGTGTCGCCGCTGGCGACGTCGATGACGAAGACGTGCACGCCGCCCTGCCCGAGCAGCCCCGCCCCGTCGGCCTTGTACCAGAGCCGGTCGACGACGACCGGCGCGTTCTCGTCCTTGCGGGGGACGAGGGCGGAGCAGGCGATCCTGGTCCCGTCCGGGCTCCAGACGGGCGGCCCGTGCTGGTGGTCATCGCCGCCCACCGGTACGGCCTCGCCGCCCGCGGCGGGCAGCAGGTGCAGCCTGCCCTCGCGCAGGAAGGCCACCGAGGTCCCGTCGGGGGACCAGCGCGGCGAGGAGTCGGCCGGGCCGCAGGTCAGCCGCCTGGGCGGCCCGCCGTCCGCGCGGACCTCCCACAGGCAGGAGACCGGCCGGTCCTGCGCGGCGTCCTGGGTGGTCAGGGTGTAGACGACGCGCTCGCCGTCCGGGGACAGGTCCGGATCACCCGGTACGGCGAAGCGGTACAGGTCGTCGATGGCCAGGGGCCTGCTCAAGGGGTCTCCTCCAACGTGGGCACGCAGGACAGCAGGGTGCGGGTCGTTTCGTGGGCGGGCCGCTGGAACACCTCGCCGGCCGTGCCGTGCTCGACGATCCGCCCGGCGTCCATCACCGCGACCCGGTCGGCCAGGTACCGGACCACGGCGAGGTTGTGCGAGATGAACAGCATCGCGAACCCCATCTCGCGCTGCAGATCGCGCAGCAGGTTGAGGATCGCGCCCTGCACGGACACGTCGAGCGCCGAGGTGATCTCGTCGGCGATCAGCACACCGGGCCGGGCGGCGAGCGCGCGGGCCAGCGCGACCCGCTGCCGCTGCCCGCCGGACAGCGCCCGGGGGGTCAGCCCGGCGCGGGCGGGGTCCAGCCCGACCAGCTCCAGGTACCGTGCCACCTCCTTGTCCCTGGCCGCCCGCCCGGTGCGGGGCAGCCCCTGGGCGACGGCGGCGCCGATGGTCATGCGCGGATCGAGCGAGGCGTAGGGGTCCTGGAAGACGAGCTGTACGGGGCCGCGCCCCGGCCGCCGGGCGATCTTCCGCCCGTCCACCGTGATCTCCCCGGCCACCACCGGCGCCAAGGCCACGGTGGCCTTGCCCAGCGTGGACTTGCCGCAGCCCGACCCGCCGACCAGGCCGGTCACGGTCCCGTCCGGGACGTCGAGGTCCACCTCGCGTACCGCGACGAACCGGTCATAACGCACGGTCACCCCGCGGATCGACAGCGCGCTCACGCGCCCACCTCCGAGTACGGGTGCCAGCAGGCGACCCGGCCCGCCGTGCCGTGCTCCTCAAGGGCCGGCGTCTCGCGCAGGCAGCGGGCGTTCGCCCGTTCGCAGCGCGGCGCGAAGGCGCAGCCCTCGGGCCGCTCGGCCGGTTCGGGCGGGCGGCCCGGGATGGTCGCCAGCCTGCTCTCCCGGTCGGTGGACATCGTGGGGACCGCTCCGATCAGCGCCCGGGTGTAGGGGTGGGCGGCCCCGGTGCGCAGTTTCTCCACGGGCAGCTCCTCCACGACCCGCCCGCCGTACATGACCATGACCCGCCGGCAGACCTGGGCGACGACCGCGATGTCGTGCGAGACCAGGATCAGCGCCGCGCCGGACTCGGCGCGCACCTTGGCCAGCAGGTCCAGGACCTGCTGCTGGACCAGCACGTCCAGCGCGGTGGTGGGCTCGTCGGCGATGATCAGCTTCGGCTCGCCCATCAGGCCCATGCCGATCATGGCCCGTTGCCGCATGCCGCCGGAGTACTCGTGCGGGCGCTGCCCGGCCCGGCGTTCCGGCTCGGGGATGCGCACCGCGCCGAGCCGGTCGACGGCCCGGGCCGCGGCCTGCGACCGCGAGTGCCCCAGGTGGACCTCGGTGACCTCGGCGAGCTGGCGGCCGACCCGCAGCGCCGGGTTCAGCGACGCCATCGGGTCCTGGAACACCATGGCCATGGAGGTGCCGGTACGCGGCCGGGTGAGCAGGTCCACGTCGTCGAAGCGCAGCGTGGCCGCGCTCACCCGCCCCGGGTGCGGCACCAGCCCGGCCAGCGCCAGCGCGGTCAGGCTCTTGCCCGACCCGGACTCGCCCACCAGGCCGACCGCCTCGCCCTCGGAGATGGACAGCGACACCCCCCGGACCGGCGTGAGGCCGCCGGGGAACGTCACCCGCAGGTCGTCGGCCTGAAGCAGCACCTCGCGCGGAGCCGTCGCGGGGGAGGGCGGGGGAACCTCGTCCCGCGCGAGCGGTGGGGAGGAGGAATCACTGCCGCTCGCGCGGGCGAGGACCTCGCCGACCAGGCTGAACGTCAGCCCGGCGAGAATGATGGCCGCCCCGGGGGCGAGCGCCACGACCGGCTGCACGTAGATCTGGTCCAGTTGCTCGTTGAGCAGCCGCCCCCAGTCGTACTCCGGCGGCTGCACGCCGATCCCGAGGAAGGACAGGCCGGAGAACGACACCAGGATCTGGGCCATGGTCTGGCTGGTGAACAGCACCACCGGCTCGGCGATGTTCGGCAGTACGTGCCGCGCGACCAGCCGGACCCGGCCCACGCCCAGGATGCGCGCGGCGGCGACGTAGTCCGAGCCGATCACCCCCGCCGTCAGGTTCTGCACCAGCCGGGCGGCGGGCGGCACCGTCGCCAGTCCCACCGCCAGCACCGCGCCGGTGGTCCCCAGCCCGAAGATCGTCGCCAGGAACAGCACGAACAGCAGGCCGGGGAAGGCCACCAGCACGCCCACGGTCGCGGTGACGAACCGCCGCAGCCGGGTGCCGAGCATCGCCGGGGCGACGCCGAGCAGCAGCCCGCCCGCCGTGCCGATCGCGGTGGCCAGCAGGGTGAGCCCGATCGTCAGCCCGGTGGCGGCCACCACGCGGGCCGCGACGTCCCGGCCGAGGTGGTCCACGCCGAACAGGTGGCCACCGCCGTCACCGCCGATGGCCGAGGTGTCCACCCGGTCGGCCGCCGCGCCCATCAGGGCCGGGCCGAGCACGGTGACCAGCGCCAGCACGGTGACGGCGACCAGCGCGGTGACGCCGAGCGGCGTGCGGAGCGTGCGGCGGAGCCGGTGCGCGAAGGACGCGTTGGACATGCTCAGCTCCCGCGGATCGTGGAACGGGGATCGGCCATGGCCACCGCCACATCGACCGCGAACGTGATGACCAGCGCCGCCGCCCCGTAGACCAGCACGATGCCCTGCACCAGCGGATAGTCCTTCTGCGTGATCGCCTGGACGATCGTCATGCCGAGCCCCGGCCAGGCGAACACGTTCTCGATCAGCACGGTCCCGGCGATCAGCGAGGTGAGCAGCAGCCCGCCGATGGTGAGCGAGGAGGTCAGCAGGTTCGGCAGCGCGTGCCGGATGTACACCAGCCGGGCGGGCAGCAGCTTGGCGCGGGCGGTGCGCATGTAGTCCTCGCCGAGCACCTTCAGCGTCTCCACCCGCACGATCCTGGCCAGCATCACCGCGGGCACGAGCGCCAGCGAGAGGATCGGCAGGACGTAGGAGTCGAGCCCGGCGCGCGAGGCCACCGGCAGCACCGGCAGGGCCACCGCGAACAGCGCGATCAGCCCCACCGCCAGCAGGAACTCCGGAACCGCGCCGATCGCCCCGGTGATCGAGGTGAACGCCAGCTCACCGCGGCGGCGCTCCCTGGTCACCACCGCCGCCACCATGCCCAGCGGAATCCCGACCAGCATGATCATCAGGAACGCGGGCAGCGCGATCTCCAGCGTCGCCGGGAGCCGGTCGGCCACGATCTGCGCCACCGGCAGTTCGGTGGTGATCGACGCGCCGAGCCGCCCCTGGGCCAGGCCGGTCAGGAAGTTCCAGAACTGCTCGGGCAGCGGCCGGTCCAGGCCCAGCGCCTGCTGCCGGGCGGCGACCAGGGCCGGATCGGCGGTCACGCCGAGCGCGGCCCGCACCGGGTCGCCCGGGACGAGGTGGATCATCCCGAACGACGCGGTGACCAGGACGGCCAGCGACACGAACAGCCGGACCACCCGCCGCAGCGCGAACCCCGTCCAGGGTCCGCGCGCGGCCGGGCGCTTGCGCGGCAGTGCCATCAGCGCGCGGTCTTTCGCAGGCTGGTGGGGATGATGCTGTCGCCTTCGAGCCGGAACGCGACGCCCTTGGCGTAGATCGGCTTGGGCGCGGTCACGAACGTCACCACGTCCAGCCGCTTGACCAGCGCCGCGTTCGCGGCCTCCCAGTCCGGGCAGCCCTCCTGGCCCGGCTTGGTGGCGGCCTTGGCGGTCAGCCGCCGGTAGTCGGGGTTGTCCACGTGCCCGAAGTTCTGGCCCTTGGGCGGGGCCGCGCCGTCGAAGAACGGGATGAGCTGGTCGGGCAGTTGCACCGCGATCGGCAGCCAGATGATGTCCCAGGCGTCGGAGGCCAGGATGGCGTCCAGCGTGGCGTGCTGGATCGGCTTGGTGGTCACCTTGGCGCCGAAGTCGGTCCACTGCTTGGCCATCAGCTCCATCGCCGAGGTCACCCGCGGGCCCTTGGTGCCGGGGAAGGGCACGGTGATGGTCAGCGGCTTGCCGTCCTTCGTCCAGACGCCGCCGGCCTTGGTCCAGCCGGCCTCGGTGAGCGAGGCGGCGGCCTTGGCCGGGTCGTGCGGCGGCACGTTGCCGGTGACCGTGTCGCCGGTGCAGGGGGTGGGGGCGATCTCGCCGAGGTTGGTGGCGGGCTTGCCGAGCCCGCCGGTCGCCACCGACCCGATCTGCTTCAGGTCCACGGCGCTGACCAGCGCGTGCCGCACCGCGAAGTCGGCGGTGGGGTGGCCCTTGCCCTCGTTGAACAGCAGTTCGCCGAGCGGCAGCATGGGCGCCTGGGAGGCGATCTTGGCGGCGTCCAGCCGCTGCCGGTCCGGGCCGTTGACCTCGGCCACGTCGAGCTGACCCGCGAGCAGCAGGTTGGCGGCGGTGGACTCGTTGGCCACCACCTTGAAGACCACCTTGGCCGGGAGTTCGGACCCCTTCGCGCCGCCCGGCCCCCAGGTGTAGCCGTCGCGTCTGACGTAGGTGTACTGGTCTCCCGGCACCGCCTTGTCCAGCCGGTAGGGGCCGGTGCCGTCGGTGGCGCGGGCCAGCCCCTTGGGGTCGGCCATGCCCTTCTTGCAGGGGATCGGCATCAGCGCCGCCATCTGGAGCAGGAACGGGGCCGGGCTCTCCAGGCTCAGGGTGATCGTGCGGGTCGCGTCGTCGGCCTTCGCCTTGGCCATCGGCGGTACGGCCAGGCCGATCAGCGCCGCCGCGTTCTTGGGGTCGGCGACGTGGTTGAACATCGCGGCGACGTCCGTGGCGGTCAGCTTGGAGCCGTCCTGGCAGGTCACGCCGTCGCGCAGGACGAACTCCGCCGACGTGGGCGTGGCCGACCACTTCTCGGCCAGCCCGGAGATCACCTTCCCGTCGGCGGCGATGTTGACCAGCGGGTCGTAGGCGTACTTGTTCATCGTCACCGCGATGGACACCGAGGTGTTCATCGGGCTCAGCGTGCCCGGGTCGGACGGGATCGAGATGGTCACGGTGTCACCGGCCCCGCCCCCGGCCCCGCCGCCGCCCGCCGCTCCGCCGCATCCGGTGGCCGCGAGCCCGATCACGGTGATCGCCGCGGCCGTCCTGGTCTTCCTGGTTCTCATGTACGTCGGGCTCCTTCGCCTGGCGGTGGGGGATCGGTCGGCCGTCTCAGGCGTTCTCGGCGTCTTCCGCGCGGGGGACGGCACGGCCCATGTGCAGGAACTCGGCCCGCTCGCCGTCGCCGATGAATGTGTAGACCTCGTGGAAGCCCCGGGGCCGCCCGACGCTGATCAGGGCCCGCTCGTTCAGTGGCACCACCGGCGTGAGCTCCGGCTTGTCGTCCTCGGGGAGGGAGGCGGCCGGGCCGATCGGGCGCAGGCCGACGGCCAGCGTGCCGCCGTCCCTGACGACGTCGGCGGCGATCGTCCCGGACTCGTAGTGCCCGGTGAAGTACGCCGGGTCCACCCGCGGGGGCGTCGCGGGCGGCGTGGGGAACGGCGGCAGCGCGGTCCCGGCCAGCTCGTCCAGCAGGCCGGTGGCCAGCTCGTGCAGCTTGTGGACCCCGCCGCCGTTGGTGAGGAGCACGAGGGCGACGTCCCGTTCCGGCACCATGCGCAGCAGCGCGGACTGCCCGACCGTGCCGCCGTCGTGGCCGATGATCAGCCCGCCCTCGGTGCGGAACAGCTCCCACCCGAGGCCCCAGTGGTCGGCCAGCGGGCCGTCGCCGGGGACCTCGGCCTGCGGTTCGCGCATCGCCAGGGCGCTCCGCTCGGAGAGCACCCGCGTGCCGTCCGGGGCCAGGCCGAGCCGCTGGTGCATTTTGGCGAACGCGAGCAGGTCTCGGGCGGCCATGGTGAGCGTGGCGCCGGCGGGCGCGTTGGAGCGCGGCATGCCCCAGATCGGCGCCTTGACCAGTTCGCCGCCCGGCCCCTCGATGTGGCCCATGGCCACGCGGTACCTGATCGCCTCCGCGGGCGAGGTCGCCAGGTACGTCATGCCGAGCGGCGCGGCGATGCGCTCGCGGATCGCCGCCTCCCAGGTCAGCCCGGTCAGCACCGACACGATCCGGCCGAGCACCACGTAACCGCTGTTGCAGTACGACCACAGCGTGCCCGGCGGGAAGAGCTGCCGCGCGGGCCCGGCCAGAGCGTCCACGTACCGCTGCACGGCGTCGTCACCGTCGCCGTGGTCGTCGAAGATGTCGCCGTCGAAGCCGCCGACGTGGGTGAGCAACTGCCGTACGGTGACGGCGGCGCTCGCCGCCTCGTCGGTGACCCGGAAGCCCGGCAGGTAGTACGCCACGGGCGTGTCGAGGTCGACCAGGCCCTCGTCGGCGAGCTGCATGATCAGCGTCGCGGTCCAGACCTTGGTGATCGACCCGATCTGGAAGATCGAGTCGGTGGTCGCCGGATAGCCGAATTCCTTGTCGAGTACGCCGTACGCCGCCTCGGCGATCTCGTCACCGTGCTGAACGGCGAGGACCGCGCCCGTGAGGCCCTGCCCGCCCGCGTGCTCCGCCAGTCGTGCCCGCAGATCTTCGGACTCCACCCTGGTCACCTCCTGGAACGTTGCGTGAACAGTAGGCAGCGTCCGGCGGTGCCGGATCGTGCGGAGCTACGAAATCCGATCAGCCGAGCTGTGCGGGCGTCCGAAGACATGGACCTTGCCTGGTATGGAAGTCTGGCGACCCTCTGAGAGGAGTCGGATGGACGTCTACATTTCCGTGGACATGGAAGGCATCGCGGGCATCGCGACGATCGATCAGGTCGTCCGCGGCGGGCACGGGTACCCGCGCGCCCAGGAACTGATGACCGCCGAGGCCAACGCCGCCATCGCCGGGGCCTTCGACGCCGGCGCGGCGAACGTCACCGTCAACGACAGCCACGGGACCATGGACAACTTTCTCCAGGACGCGCTGGACGAACGGGCCCGGCTGGTCACCGGCAGCCCGAAGGCGCAGTGCATGGCGCACGGCCTCGGTGGCGAGCACGCCGTGGCGCTGTTCGTCGGCTACCACGCCCCCGGCGGCTGCCCGGGCGTGCTCGCGCACAGCTTCTCCTCGCTGTTCTCCTGGCTCAGGCTGAACGGCCGGATCGTCTCCGAGGCAGAGGTGAACGCGCTGCTCGCGGCCGAGCACGGGGTGCCGGTGGGCCTGGTGACCGGCGACGACCAGATCTGCGGCCTGGCCGAACGCGCCTTCCCCGGCGTGGTCACCGCGGCCGTCAAGCGGGCGGAGGGCGTCACCGCGGCCAACAGCCTGCATCCGCGGCGGGCGCAGGCGATGGTCCGCGAGGCGGCGGCCGAGGCGGTACGCCGGGCCGCGGACCTACGGCCGGTGGAGATCCCCGACCGGCTGGAGCTGACCTGCGGCTTCCAGACCGCCGCGGCGGCGGAGTACGCCGCGGACGTGCCGGGCGCCAGGCGGATCGACGAGACCACCGTGACCTGCGAGGTTCCCGACTCGACGGCCCTGGTCGGGCTGATCGGGGTGTGGTTCTCCACCTCGTCGCTGGCCGCCCGCTCCCGGATGGCGCTGGTCACCCTGCGTTGACCGGCCCGGCCCCTTTTGGTGAACGAACGCCGTATCGCGGTTCATTCTCCGCCTGCGGAGACATTCTCTCACTACCGACGGCATCCGAGTGAGCGCATAGTGGCTACGGTGCCGGTGGCCGGGCGTGAGCGCCCGGCACGTGGAGGGAACGGAGGCGACCATGATCACTGATGCGGAGATCCATCTGGAGAAGCTCGCCACTGAGCTTGAACTGCGAGGCTTCGCCGTGCGGCTGCGCGTCAAGGAAGGCTGGTCACCCTCATTGAGCGTGACCAACCCCAAGGCGCCGGTTCTAGCGGAGCACATCCTGGTCATGGCGGATGCGGAAGGCCAAGTCGCCTTCTACTTCCCCTGGCCGATGCGGATCGCGCCGGTGACCGAGTTGATCACCGCCGCCGACAGTGTCGAACGGGTGCTGGCCGAGACCGGCCGTCCGCCCAGGGCGGTACCCGCCGCCCACTGAGGGAGTGGATCCGCCGGACGACCCTGCCGGGCGGCGGCGGATCCGCGCGATGGTCAGCCGGCGTGGTTGCCGCGCCTGCGCAGTACCAGCCCTGCCGAAGCGGCGAACGCGACCAGCAGCCCCACCAGCACGAACGTCCGCCCGTCCGGCCCGGCGTCACCGCCCGCCCCGGTCGCGGCCCCGCCGAGGGGGGTCTTGTTCATGCTCGGTTCCTCTTCGTCCGTGTTGTCCGTCTCCTCCGGCTGAGTGGCGGACTCCGAAGCCGACGCGGAGGGCGACGGACTCGGGGACGGCGACGGGGACGGGGAACCGCTCTGGCCCGCGTCGGTGATCGTGAGCGGAGAGGGCGACAGCGCCGCCTCGTTCTGCACCTCGCACTCGATCAGCGGCTCGGTGGGCTTGGTGCCGACGTTGATGGCGGCGGGCTGAATCGTCCCGGTGCCCGCTTTGCCGGGGGTGGTCTTGAGCTCCACCACGCCGGTGGGGAGCTGGATCTGGTCGTCCTCGCCGACCGGGGGAAGCGTGCCCACCCCCGTCGCGGACGTCAGCCCGTCGATCCCCTTGATCGAGGCGTAGGCGTACAGCTTGGCGTCGGCGGGCAGCCCCTGCTCGGGCGCGAGCAGCGCGAGGGCCGTGTACGCGCCGCGCCACCCGATGGTCATCTGCTGCCCCGTCACCGGCGAGGCCGGCACCTCAAGCCCGACGTCGATGGTGACGGTCTCCGTCTCGGTGGTGCCGGTGTACTTGCACAGGTACACCACCACGTTGGCCGCCGCCTCGGCCTGCACCGGCGGACAGCAAAGGGCCAGCACGGCGAGCAGTGCGGCTAACGCGGATAACGAGCGGGCTCCCACGGCGGCTCCTGATGTGACAGACGGGGCATAGGAGAGACGGGGGATCACGGCTCGCGGTTGACAGCCCTCACCCGATCACGTCTCGGTAGAAGATACGCCCGCTCCGGATCGATCGTCACCGTGACGTTCGTCCCCTCCCCGAGCAGGCGCGCGGGGTCGGGCCCGGGGACGGTCACCGCCAGGGTCCCGGCCCTGGTCTCGACCTCGTAGTCCACACTGTGCCCGTGGAACGTGGCACGCAGCACCGACCCGTTCCCGCCCTCGCCGGCGGCGGCCAGCGACAGCGTCTCCGGCCGCGCCATCAGGTAGGCGGC
This sequence comes from Spongiactinospora rosea, assembly GCF_003315795.1. GTDB lineage: Bacteria > Actinomycetota > Actinomycetes > Streptosporangiales > Streptosporangiaceae > Spongiactinospora > Spongiactinospora rosea. The sequence continues at coordinate 27,175 of NZ_QMEY01000026.1, read as the reverse complement.
GACGTTCACACGCACGTCCGGGTGCGCCGGGACGGTCATGGCCCGCCCCAGCGCGGTGACGGCCGCGCCGTCGTCCACGCGCCCGGGGACGACCTCCAGGAAGTTGGCCCTGCCGACGAAGTCCGCGACGAACACGGTGGCCGGGCGGAAGTAGATGTCGGCGGGGCGGGCGGCCTGCTCGATCCGGCCCTTGTTCATCACCACGATCCGGTCGGACATGGTCATCGCCTCGTCCTGGTCGTGCGTGACGTACAGGGCGGTGATGCCCAGCCTGCGCTGGATGCGGCGGATCTCGGCGCGCATCGACCCGCGCAGCTTGGCGTCCAGATTGGACAGCGGCTCGTCGAACAGCAGCACCTCCGGCTGCATCACCAGCGCGCGGGCCAGCGCCACCCGCTGCTGCTGGCCGCCGGACAGCTCGTGCGGGCTGCGGGATTCCAGGCCGACGAGGTTCATGCCGGTCAGGGCGAAGTCGACGGCCGAATCGGTCTCCTGCCTGTCGCGGCGCAGCACGCGCAGGCCGTAGGCGATGTTCTCGCCCACGGTCAGGTGCGGGAACAGCGCGTAGTTCTGGAAGACCATGGCCATCGGGCGGCGTTGCGGCGGCCGGGCGTCGATGATCTCGCCGTCCAGCCGTACGTGCCCGGCCGTGGCCCGCTCCAGCCCGGCCACGATCCGCAGCGTGGTGGTCTTCCCGCAGCCGGAGGGGCCGAGCAGCGTGATGAACTCGCCGGGCTCGACGTCCAGGGTGACCTCGTCCACGGCGGTGACCGGGGGTTTTCGGCCCGGGAACGTCTTGGTCAGCCGCTCCAGGCCGAGCCGCCCGGGGGCCTCCGCCGGCGGCGTCGCGAATGTCATCGTCGTTCCTGCCTTCCTCCGGTGACCCGGTGAAGTACGGCGTCACGGCCGACCAGCAGCCGGATGACGCCGAACCCGGCGAGCACGATGCAGGTCAGCACCGTGCAGTAGGCGAGCGCGACGCCGTGGCGGTTGTTGGTCGCCGCGCCGAGCAGCCGGGAGGTGATGATCTCGGTGCCCGGCGTGACCAGCAGCACGATGGTGGAGACCGAGGTCATGCAGCGGGCGAAGGCGTAGCCGAGGCCGGTGAACATCGCCGGGCGGACCAGCGGGAGGGTGACCGTGCGGAAGGCGCGCAGCGGGCCGGAGCCGAGGTCGGCCGCCGCCTCCTCCAGGTTCGGGTGCAGCTGGGACAGCGCCGCCGTACCGGTGCGCAGCGCGGCCGGTACCGACCGCACGACGTACGCGAGCACGATGATCGCCGCCCCGCCCGCCACCGCGCCCCCGCCGACCAGGCTGGGGAACACCTGCGCATCGCCGATGTACCAGGGGGCGTGGTAGGCGAGCAGGTACCCGATGCCGAGCACGGTCCCCGGCACCGCGACGCCGAGCGTGCCCGCGAGGTCCAGCCAGCCGCCGAGCCGGGGCATCCGCCGTACCGCGACCCAGGCGATGAGCAGGCCGAAGAACCCGGCGATCGGGGTGGCGAGCACCGCCAGCAGCGTGGTGTCCAGCACCGCCTCCCGGCCCGTGCCGAACAGCACCTCCGCCAGATGGGCGAACGTCGGCGTGTAGTCCACGCCGAACAGGCGGGTGAGGCCGCCCGTCACCACCGTGCCGTAAAGGACCACGATGATCAGCGCGATGAACACCGCCAGGGCGAACACCGGCCAGCGCCCCCACCCGGAGATCAGCCGCACGCTGCCGGACGGCCTGCCGGTGACGGTCGTCCGCGTCCTGCGGCCCAGCCAGTACCGCTGGACGGCGAAGACGCCGATCGAGGGCGCCAGCAGGATCACGCTGTAGACGGCCGCGCTGGTCATGTCGTAGTGCCCGGTCACGGCGCGGTACGCCTGACTGGCCAGGACATCGTAGTCGTCGCTGACCACCAGCGGGTTGGCGAGGTCCGCGACGGCCTCCACGAACAGCAGCAGGAACGGCCCGGCCAGGCCGGGGGCGAGCAGCGGCAGCAGCACCGTGCGGAAGACCCGCGCCCGCGACGCCCCCAGGGTGGTCGCCGCCTCCTCCAGCGACGGGTCCATGGCGCGCAGCATGCCGAGCAGGCCCAGGTAGGCCACCGGGAACAGCGACAGCGACTGGACGAACACCAGCCCGTCCAGGCCGTAGATGTCGTAGTCGATGCCGAGCAGCCGATCCGTCACCAGGCCGTTGCGCCCGAACAGCACCACCGCGGCCGTGGCCACCGCGAACGGCGGGCTGACCACCGGGACCAGCGCTATCAGGTGCAGTACGCGCTTGCCCGGCACGTCCAGCCGGGCCTGCACGAACGCGAACAGGAACCCGATCGCGGTGCCGCACAGGCCGACCAGCACGCCGAGCACGAGGGTGTTGCGCAGGATCGTGAGGTCCGTGGCCGAGGTGAAGAACTGCGCGTAACGCCGCAGCGCGTCGGCCGACAGCGCGGTGCCGAGCACCGCGCCGAGCGGGTGCACGGTACCGGCCAGGACCAGCGCGGCGCAGGCGATGGCGGCCGGCCACACGCCGGCCCGCGGACGTCTGATCCTCCGGTCGCTCCCCTCGCGGCTCACGGCTTGGGCGCCTTGCCGACCTCGGCGTCGAACCGCCTGGTCAGCTCCGTCTTGCGGGCCCCGGCGGCCACGGTGTCGTAGTCGACGAGCGTCACCGACGACAGGATGACGGTCATCCCGAACCTCCTGGCCGCCGGGTGCGTCGGCACCTGGTAGGAGCCCACGCTCTGCCCGACCTCCTGCGCCTGCGGGGTGAGCGCCCAGTCGACGTACCTCCTGGCGCTCACCGGGTTGCGCGCGCCCTTGATCAGCGCGATGCCGCCCACCTCGTAGCCGGTGCCCTCGCGGGGGAAGGTGACCCGCAGGTGGGTGTAGCCCTGCTCTCTGGTCGCGACGCAGTCGTGGGAGAACACGACGCTCACGCCGACCTCGCCGAAGGCCACCTGCTGCGCGGGCGCGCCCCCCGACTTGCTGTACTGCAGGACGTTGGGGTGCAGCGCGCGCATGTACCGCAGCGCCGCCGCCACATCGCCCCCGTGTCGTGCCACCTGGGTCCACAGCGCCGTGTACGCGGTGCCGGACGTCGCCGGGTGCGCGATGCCGACGTTCTGCCGCAGCGCCGGATGCAGCAGTTCGGCCCACGACCGCGGCGGGACCAGGCCCTTCGCGGCGAGCACCGCGGTGTTGCTGCAGAACCCGAGCACCCCGAGGTAGACGCCGGTCCAGGTGCCGTCCGGGTCCTTGTACTCGGCGGGGATCGCGGCGGCGTTCGGCGAGCGGTAGTTCGCGAGCAGGCCGTACCGGTCGGCGGCGGCGTACCCGTCGGCCGGGCCGCCGTGCCACACGTCGAACTCGGGGGCGTCGCGCCCGAACCTGATCCGCGCCACGGCCTCCCCGCTGGACAGCCGGACGAAGCGCGAGCCGATGCCGGTCCTCGCGGTGAACGCCCGGGTGGTCGCCGCACACCACTCCTCGGCCGCGCCACAGGCGATCACGACCTCGCCGCCGTCGGGGGGCGGCGGGCCGCCCGGGGCGGCGCGGGTACGGGTGCAGGAGCTCACCGCGGCGGCGCCCGCGAGCAGGCAGGTGATGGTACGGGTGATCGCTAATCGGCGCGCACGTTCCATGGGGGCCTCCTCGTGGAGCCGGCCGATGGGTGGGCGAGTGCTGTCCACCGCACGCTAGGCCGCGCGCGGCAGGCCGCCGGTGACAACGGGGTGAGCGTTGGTGACGGGCTCATCACCAGGTGTTCACTCGTGCGGGTCCTCCGGCATCAGGTAGCCCACGCCGTGGATCGTGCGTACGTATCCTGTGGCCTTGAGGGGCGCCAGCCTGGCCCTCAGCCGGTACACGGCCGACTTGACCATGTCCTGGCCGCCCGGCGCGTCGGCCGTCCCCCAGACCGCGCGCAGCAGGTCCCGCCACGACTGCGGCACACCGCAGTGCTTCGCCAGGTGGGCGAGCAGCTTGAACTCGGTGTAGGGCAGGTGCAGCGGCCGGCCGGCGACGGTGACGCCGTGCCCGGCGTGGTCGATCACCAGGCCGCCGACCCGGAGCGGCGCGGTCTTCCCGCCTCTCCCGCGGCGCGCCAGGGCGTGCGCGCGCAGCGCGACCTCGTGCGGGTTGAACGGCTTGGTCACGTAGTCGTCGGCGCCCCGCTCCAGCCCGGTGATCACGTCCTCCTGCTGGGTCAGCGCGGTGAGCAGCATGATCGGTACGTCGGACCTGGCCCTGATCCGCTCGCACAGGGCCAGGCCGTCGATGGCCGGCATCAGAACGTCCAGCACCACCAGGTCCACCTCCTGGTGGCGCAGCAGGTTCAGCGCGGTGGCGGCGTCGTGCGCGACGTGCACGGCGAAGTCCTTGGTCCGGAGCGCGAACTCCACGATCGCGGTCATCTGCGGTTCGTCGTCCACGACGAGCGCGGTGTACATCGCGCCTCCTCAGCCGGGCAGGGTGGCGGGCAGGGTGAACAGGAAGGTGGTGCCGCGCATGGATGTGGTGTCCACCATGATGGACCCGCCGTGCAGTTCGACGATGGACTTCGTGAGCACCAGGCCGAGCCCGGTCCCCCCGGCCAGCGGGAGGCCGGTGGCGAACCGCTGGAAGAGCCGCCTGCGCTGCTCCCGCGTCATCCCCGCGCCGTCGTCGGTGACGTAGACCGCGATCCCGGTGTCGATGGCGAGGACTCTGACGTCGATGGCGCCACCGACGGTGGTGAACCTGCTCGCGTTGGACAGGAGGTTGGAGACGGCCTGGGCGAGCAGCATCGGGTCCGCCGATATCGGCGGCGTCACCTGCGGGGTGTCCAGGGTGATGCGCTGGCGCCGTTCGGCGCACAGCGGGCGCATCGCGGTGACGACGTCGCGGGTGACGGCGGAGACGTCGGTCTCCTCCAGACGCGGGACGAACACGCCCGCCTCGATCTTGGCCTGGGTGAGCAGGCTCTCGCACAGGCGGATGACCTGGGCGCACTGCCGGTCCAGGACGGTGACGAAACGTCGCTGGGCCTCGGTCAGCGGGCCGGGGCTGCCCTCGCCCAGCAGGTCCACCGCGCCCTTGATCATGCTGAGCGGCGTACGCAGCTCGTGGCCGAGCGCCGCCAGCCGCCGGCTCTCCTGCCCGGCGGACTCGGCGGGGTCGGCGGCCGCGCCGCCGCGGGTCAGGGCCATCCCGTGCAGGCCCGCGACGGCCAGCCCGCCGCCCCCGGCCATCCCGGCCGCCGCCGCCAGCGCGGGCGGGGCATCGGCCAGCACCGCCGCGAGCACGCCCACCAGGCCGGTCACGGCGGTGATGGCGGCGGACAGAGTGGATCGCCGGAGCCTGTCCGGCTTCCGGCGGGCGACGCGGTACGGCCCGTTGGGGGCTTTCCGTGCCGTCATCTCGGCCACCTCCCGGCGTACGTGCCGACCGAAGGTCACCTGAGACGATAAATCAGCTTTCCGGGTGGGCGCCAAGGGTGCGCGAGGCGTGGAAGGGGGCGATCCCACGCCTCGCGCACCGGCTCAGACGCCTGCCGTGTCAGACGCCTGCCGTGTCAGACGCCTGCCGTCTCGGGCGTACGGCGCTCCTGCAGGAACGTGTCCACCGCGAGCGCGCCGCCGCCGCTGAAGCCGACGGCGAGCGCCCCGGCCGCGAGCGCGAGCACGAATTCGTAGCCGCCGTTCTCGACGAAGAAGCCCTTGCCGAGGTGGACGAAGAAGATCGCACCCACCATGTCGATGGCGAGGAGGGTACCGGCCACGGGCAGCGCCGCGCCGATGATGATGGCGATCCCGCCGATGATCTCCAAAAAGGTGACGGCGGGGGCCGCCAGGGTCGCCAGCGGGATGCCCATCTGCTCGAAGCCGCCTGTGGTGGCCTCCAGGCCCGCCTTGGTGAGCTTCATCCAACCGTGGGCGAAGAAAACGGCGCCGATGGCCACCCTGGCGAGGAGCAGCGCGACGGGCTTGGCCCGATCGATCATGGGACGCCTCCAGAGGTTGTTTGAATTTGAACAAGCCTCACTGTAGGGGATTGTTCAAATCTGAACAACAGTAGACTGGCGATGTGACCGAGACCCGATGGCTGGACACAGTGGAGATGGCCGCCTGGCACGCGTTCCTGTTCGCCTATCACCGGCTGGAGAAGCGGATAGAAGAACAGCTCAAGGCCGATGCGGGCCTCACTCATCCGCAGTACGAGATCCTCGTCAAGCTCTCCAGCCTCCCCGATCACCAGATGCGCATGACCGAGCTGGCCAGAGGACTGGTCATCTCCAAGAGCGCGCTGACCTACCAGATCGGCCAGTTGGAGAAGGCGGGCCTGGTACGCCGGACCGACTGCCCGGGCGATGACCGCGGCGTGCTCGCGGTGCTCACCGACGAGGGCATGGAATGCCTGCGCCGGATCGCCCCGGCCCACGTCGAGGTCGTGCGCAAGTACCTCATCGACCGGATCACCCGAGACGAGCTGATCACCCTCACCCGCGCCATGGGCAAGGCCAACCAGGCCATGCAGGCCACCGGCTGACCTTCATCCACCGGTCTGCGGACGCCCTCGGCGCGCGGTCCGGAAGGGAGGTCTTCCCACTTGCGGACTTCAGCGAATCCATCTCGCCACTTACGGTGATGTGGGCAGGAATGTCTGGAGTGGTGAAGTGGGTCGCGCCGACCTGGTGAGGAGCAGCACGATGATCGCCCAGCACAGCCGTCCCGAGTACGCCCCACCCCGCCCCTTCCCCGCCGGCACCCGCTTCTACCTGCGCGGGGTCGAACCCGAACTCCACACGGCCTGGCACCCGCACACCGCCGCCTGGGACGCCTGCGCCCGCGAATGGGCCGACGAACTGCTGGCCGACGTGCCGGACGAAGATCGCAGCCTGCTGGAGACGGTCGTCAGGGACGGAGTGTGGTGGGCCTGTGTGTGCTACCCCGATGCCGAAGAGTCCCGGATGGTCGACGTGCTGCGCGCGGCCATCGCCCACATCGTGCTCGACGACTGCATCTACACCAGCTTTCTCACCGACGGGCGAATGGGCGAACTCCTCGCCGACTTCGCCGCCGCCATGGACGATCCGGCCCCCGACCCGTCCACCTTCATCGGCCGCTTCATGGCCAAGACCTGGCGGGAGATGTCCCGCCGTTCCCCCGACGGCCTGAAGGCCCGCCTGCGCCGCGCCTCCAGCGACTACCTCCGCAGCACGGCCATCGAGGTCGAGGCCCGCGCCTCGGGCAAGAACTTCACCCGCGAGGAATACCTGGACATGCGCGAGGGCAGCATGGCCGCCGACGTCGTGCACTTCCTGGGGGAGTACTCGATCGGCATCGACATGACCGAGGACATGGGCCGCTTACCCCAGATGTTCGACCAGGTCCGCAGGGTCGGCGTCGCCCACTTCGCGTACGTGAACGACCTCTACACCTTCCGCAAGGAATACTGCGACGGCGGCGACTACCAGCACTCCCTGGTCTTCACCAGCGTCACCCACGACGGCCTGACCTTACAAGAATCCATCGACCGGCTCTGCGACCTCATCGAGGAGACCGAACACCTCTACCGCCAGGTCTGCGACCGAATCCTCACCAGCGTCGAGGGCGAACAACGCGACCGCATGATCGCCTACCTCCGCCAAATCGAGTACGGCCTGGCCGGCTCCCGCGAATACTCCCAAACCGCCGCCCGCTACCACGGCCGCGGCTTCTCCCACCTCAACGGCAACCGCTTCGTCCCCTCCCGCACCAGCGGCTGGCTCGAACTCAGCCCGGGCAAGAGCATCTTCCACGACACCCCAGCCTGACCCCCTCCGCCCCCGCACTCAGGACAGGCCGTACCTGCTACTGATCGCCTTGGCCTCCTCAACGGTCACCTGCTCCGGCGTCCGAGCCAAAAACGCCCGAATATCAGCCACCACAGCCTCCCCAGCACTCCGCGACCGCCCCCGATACTGCCCGAACTCCCCATCGAACCGCTTCGCGGCAGGCCCACTCCACACCTTCCCGGAATGAAACTCCCGGAAGGGCCCGTCGATGGCGGTATCGATCTCCTCGATCAGCGGCTCGACGGTCTTCAGAGCGTCGGTCAGTGCGGCATACAGCGGATTGGGCACCATCTCCGTCATCAGTCAGTCCTTGTCCGGGGCACTGGCGTCGGTGATGAGCTTGGGAGCGATGAGCTTCATCATGGCGAGCACATCCGCGGCATTGTCCCGCCCCGCGACACCCATCTCAAGTTGCACATTGAGGAGCGTGCGCCCGCGCACCAGGACGGCGTATGCGTTGTTGCGATCGGTGCCGCGAGCTTTGAAATAGTAGCCTTCTGCGCCGGGTACGATCTGCGGCAGCGGGGTCGCTCCATTGTCGAGCTCTTCCTTCACCAGCCCGCGATACCCGCTCGGCGTGAGCCGGATCTGTAATGCCACCGGTCGCTCGCCATCTCGCTGATAAATCGTACAGCTTCCTATTCTGAAGTCATCGGACAGCTTCTGCTCGAAAGTGCCTCGAACGGGTGGATCTTGGACGCCGACCATCAGTTCTGCCGCCTTCTTTGGCACATGGTCACACAAGTAGGGCGGTGCTGCCACTGTGGGGAGGGGGGTACGGTCGACTTGCTTAGGGGTGCCGCCGCATGCTGAGGCCAGCATGATCGCGCATACAGTGGCAATTGCCGAGAAGTGCCTTCTCATGAAAAATCACACCGTGCGCTTTCAAGATTGTGAATGAGGCGGAGGGCAGGCTAGTCGAACCGGTCGAAGGAGTCGCTGAATCCTTGGCGCAACAGGGTTCTCACGTCAATCCAGTCGCCTCCCGCGCTGCCATCGTTCAACCATCTGTCAAAGGCATCCAGTCGGCGATACATGTCAGTGAAGTTGCCTGCATTCTTGTCCACCATCTCATCCATATTCATGAGAGTCTTTCCGTCGCGGTGGAGAAAATTGTAAGGGCTCAAGCGCGGGTCGTCGCTCTTCTTCATGTCCTGCAGCGAGGCCCAAGGGTGCTCTGATCCCTTGAATAGGCCATGCTTGAGCATGGACTTCGCGGTGAGGTCCTGTGTCAAAACCCAGATTTGATCCGCCGTCGTGTTGGCATCCTTCCGTGCCTTTGTCTCGAAGTCCCCTTCCAGGGCATCCTCTACGATTCCCGTCCAGGCTGCCACTATTCCGGCGCCAACTGGCCAGGCGGCCGTCTGGGGAATCGCAAGGCACGAGTTGACCAGTGCTGAGACCAGCTTCACCTTGCGCTTTTGTGATTCGTCCAGCTCCTTTCCTTGCTCGATCTTGGTAAGTCCGGCCGCTGACGCTATCATCCCGAAGCTCGCGCCAATCGTGTTTCCGTTGGCCTGCAGGAAGTCATTCTTTCCGGTCTCCTTGAGCTTCTTAGCGCCATGGTCGAGCAGTAGATCGGAGAAGGCCGTCTGGGCTGCAATGACGGTGGTGAATGACTTGTCGTTCTTAAATGCCTCTCGCATGACGCTCATCAAGTCTCGCCGATCGAAGTACGCTCCCCAGTTGTCGTGGCCCGGAATGCCCGAATCGTTCTTGCCGTACACACCGACCGATTCGAGGCTGCGCCTACCGGTCGCTGTGCGATCCACGTCGCTGATGTAGTTGGCGAGAATCAGGGCGGTGGTGGCCGGGGGTACTACCGGGAAGCGCTCCTTTTCGATCCGCTGGCCTTCCAGATGGATGAACTCAGAGGTGAACTTTGCGGACCAGTAGCCGCGGGAGGGGTTTTGCGGGGTGCCGGACTGGTCGCGGAAGGTGGTGGTGGCCAGTTCGAGGATTTTGGCGAACTGGGCCTGGGTCTCTTCGGCATGGTCGGTGGTGACCCAGTACTTGAGGGCGGTCGGGTCATTGATGAAGTAGTCCTGGGCCCGGGTCGGGTTCTTGGCGATGATGGTCAGGATGTCATCGACGATCTCGTGGTCTGGGGTAGACCGGTTTCGCGCCCACATGTCGAGGTTCTTCACGGCGCTCATCACGAAAGCATGCGGGAAGGTGCCGTTTCTGAGTGCTTGGGTGAGGCCGCGTACCTCGTTTCGGTTGGCCCAGATATCTGCTGTGAGGGCGTTATGCCAGGTGGGCGGGAGGTTAGGGCTGGCGGTACTGAGGAGTTTGCCGAGAGGGGTGCCGAGTTTTTTCAGCTGTTTGTTGCTGACGGTCTCGCCGAGGGTCTTGCGGTAGGCGGTGGCGCCCAGGGTGGTGAGGAGGGCGAGGGCGAAGGGGGAGTCGTCGGCGTGTTTTTCTAGTTGGGTGAGGGTTTTGGGGTCGACTTCGCCGGACTCGGTGGCCTTGGTGAGGTTGACGATCGCGGCGTACACGTCGGGGTCGTGTTTGGCCTTTTCGTACAGGTTTTCGTCGAAGGCGGCCAGGACGGGGGCGCCGGGGGAAGGGGTGGTGGCCCACTCCGACTGCTGGGACTCGATGGTCTCCTTGCGGCGGCGGAGGTCGGGGCGTTTGGTGGCGATCCAGTTCTGTAACTCGCGCAGGACGGTCAATCGCGATGTTTCGAGGTCGAACTTCTGTAAGGTGCGCCGGATTTGGGGTTCGTTTCGGCCGATGGTGTCCTGGGTGCGGGCGAGGCCCTGTTCGAAGCCTTCCAGCGCGGCGGGGTCGATGCCGGAGAATTCGGCGCTGATTTGTGGCGTGTACCCAGGGGGCCTGGTGGGAGAGGGGCCATCGGCCGGCTGCGGGGGTGGGGATGGCGGTGGTTCGTCCTGCTTGGGTGGTGCCGTCGGCGGGGCTTGTGGAGTGGGCCGGGGCGTGGGGTGAGTCATGAGGACGAGAGGCTCCAGGGGGGTCAGCGGCGGAAGACGATGACACTGGTGCGAGGGTAATTATAGGCTGGTTGCTCGTAAAGATTCGGACTCTGGGGTGTACCGGCATTGTTAATGATGAATCCGGCGCTCCTTTCCGAAATGGGGGGCTGGGGCGGATGGTCAAGGCTGTCGAACGCTCTTGCTCGCTGGCTGTTCGTAGTCGTACGCTCACGATCAGCGATCAGCGAAGGGAGACCACGAGGATGGGCAAGCACAGCGGACCTCCCAAGGACAGGCCGTCCGATCCCCCGCCGGGGCCGCAGCCGGACTCCGACCGGCCGGACCCCGCGACGGGTGGTGAGGAGGAGGGCGACGACGGCGAGGAGTGAACCGTCGGTGGGTGCGGCGGCCGGTGAGGGGGGCCACCGGTCGGCCATACGAGTGAGGTGGGTCGCCGGGTGATGTGACCGGCGAGGTCGGCGATACGGCACGAAAGGCCTCCCGCCAGGGCTTAAAGTAACGGGTGGGAGCGGGCGGACTGGACGAGCGCATGGTGGCGCTGGGACGGCCGGTACGCGCCGCCGCTCTTGCTTGGCCGGAACTGGAGGTGGCATGAGCGCGACCGGCGGAGGTGGTCACGATCCGGCGCGGCTCGCGGTGCTGCGTGGTCCCGTCGAACCGATCGATCACAACGCCCGTACGATCGCCGCCCTCGCCGCCAACCCCGGCTGTGACCGCCGTGCCGTGCTCGACGCGGCCGGTGTCGACAAGGGCCGGACCGTCCGGCATCTCGGGCATCCGCCGCGCTTCGGCCTGTCGCCGTTCGCGATGTTCCGCAACGAGCAGTTCAAGGCCATCGTCAAGGAGGACGGCGGCGCGCACCTGGTCAGGCTGCTCCGCGAGGTGCTGCACCTGACCACCGAGGACGCCGCCTACCAGACCACCGGCGAGGACGCGGGTGACGCGCGCGAGGTACGGCACCGGCGTACCGCCGAGCTGCTGCGTCAGGCCGCCGAAGCGGGGCGGGCCGCCACCCTGCTCGACCGTCCGCTGCTCACGCTCGCCATCGCGGGCCACGACGTCTACCTGGAGCCCGACGTCATCGCCTTCCAGGCGGAGGGGCGCTTCCACGTGGTGGCGATCAAGGCGTTCGCGGTGATCGACGGCCAGGCCGAGACCGCGAAGGTCTCCGCCGCCGCGCGGGAGGCCGCCGTCTACGTCCACGCCATGCGGGCCCTGTTCGCCGATCTCGGTCTCGACCCCGAGCGGGTGTCGCACGACGTCGTGCTGGTCTGCCCGAAGGACTTCGGCAACGTCCCGACGGCCACCCTGGTGGACGTACGCCACCAGCTCCTGGTCCTGGACCGGCAGCTCGGCCGGCTCAAGGGCGTCGATCGCATCCTGGCCGCCCTCCCCGCCGACCTGACCTTCGACCTGGCCAGGCCCGCCGCCGAGGTGGCCGCGGCGCTGGCCGCGGTCGACGCCCGGTACGCCCCCGAGTGCCTGGCCTCCTGCGAGATGGCCGCATTCTGCCGGGCCGAGGCGCACGGGTGCGACTCCCTGGCGGCGCTGGGCCGGGCAGTACGCGACGACTTCGGCGGGGTCGGTTCGGTCGCGGGCGCGATCGGCCTGGCGGAGGGCGGCGTGCTGCCCGAGGCGGACCAGTCGGAGGTCGCCGAACGGCTCCGGCACATCCACAGGATCTATGACGAGGCGGTCGTGTGACCCTGTTCCGCTCTTACCTGAAGGCGCGGGCGCGGCATGAGGGCCGGGCGCGGCCCGCCGCGACCGTCCGGCACGTGCATCTGTCGGACCGGCCGATGGTGTTCGTGCCGCTGCGGATGGCGGGCGAGGCCGCGGCCCCGCTCGGCGCGATGGTCGGGTGCGATCCGGCCGAGCCGCGCCTGCTGGTGGTGCCCCAGCCCCGCGACCGCGGCCTGCGGTTCGCCTTCGCCGCCGAGCTGGCCTCGGTCATGGTCCCCTACATCGAGCGGTACGCCGCCGACAGCGAGGAGATCGAGGCCCGCACCCCGTACCCGAGGTGCCTGGACGCGCCGCAGATCATCGTGCCGAACCGCGGCGCGCTCGCGTTCGTCCGGCTGCTCGGCCGCTCCACCAGGTTCCGCCGCGCGGACGGCCCGTACGCCGTCGACCCGCTGGTCCCCGTGCTCGGCCGCTGGCTCACCTACCTGCACGGACGCGGCGAGTACGCCGGTTCGGCGATGCTGCTGTCCCTGACCGACGCGCTGGCCGCCCACTGGGTCACCGGGCAGAGCGACGCGGAGGACACCGACCCGGCCGCGCTGCTCGGCTGGATCGACCCGCCCGCCGGGATGACCGGCCCCGAGGCGGCGGCCGTGGCCGAGGACCCGCGGCGTTCGCCGCCGCCGGGCCCGGACACCGACCCCGACTTCGACCGGCGGGTGCTCCAGCCGTCGATCGCCGACTACGACGCCTCCGGCTCGGCCGACCGGGTGCGGGCCGCACTGCATGACCAGCTCAGGCCCACCTGGGATCTGGTCTGGCGCGGCGTGTCGCTGCTGCGCGCGCTGCCGGAGGCGCCGAGCGCGGCGCTGCGCTGGGAGCGCGACCGCGCGTCGCTGGCCGGGGAGAGCGCGCGGATCGCCGAGGGCGGCCGGTCGCAGGGCCGGTGGGACACCGCGGTGGCGGCGGCCAGGCGGCTGGCGACGCTGGAGATCGCCCAGCAGACGTACGAGGCGGGCCGGGCGTTCGACGATCCGCTGGTCATGGCCGAGTACCGCGCCGAGGGCGTGGCGTTCGCCGGTGAGGTGGTCGCCGTCGAGCCGGACCGCAAGATCATTCCGCCGGGCGGGAAGCGGCCGGTGGTCCGCCCGCTGGTGACCCTCAAGACCGCGGACCCACTCCGGCTGGCGCCGGGCAAGAAGGTGCTCTCCCCGTCCCGGCCCAAGCAGGCGGGCCAGATCGTCTCCGTCGCCGACGGCACGGTCATCGTCCAGATCAACGGCGGTGTCAAGGACGGCGTGCCCGAGGTCGGGGAGACCGTCTGTTACGCGGACCTGGACCCGTCCGGAGGCCGCCGCCCGCCGCTGCCCGAGCTCGCGGACACCCCGTGGACGCACGGCGGGCCGCCGCAGGAGTACGTCCCGACGGACGCGGACGCCCAGGAGGCGTGGTCGTGACCTCGGCGCGGGCCGCCGCCCAGGCCGTCACGGACGCGATCCTGGACGACTACACCGGCGGCGCCCACCGGGGCGTCGTCGTCGACTCCCCGCCGGGCGCGGGCAAGACGACGCTGGTCGTGGCCACCGCCATGCGGCTCGCCGCGGCCGGCGAGCGCCTGATGATCGTCGCGCAGACCAACGAGCAGGTGGACGACCTGGTGGACAAGCTCGCCGGCAGGTCGCCCGGCCTGTCCATCGGACGCCTGCACGCCGAGGGCTTCGAGCCGCCCGAACGCGTCCTGCGCCACGCCTCCGTCGTACCGGACAACAAGATCGACAAGGTGGAGGGCTGCCAGGTCGTGGTGGCCACCGCCGACAAGTGGGCGTACGTCTCCGGACGCTCCTGGCGGTGGGCGATCGTGGACGAGGCGTACCAGATGCGCTCCGACAAGCTGCTCGCCGTCGCACCGCTGTTCGCGGACGGGCACACGTTGTTCGTGGGCGATCCCGGGCAGCTCGACCCGTTCTCGGTGGTGGAGAGCGAGCGCTGGAGCGGCCTGGCCTGGGATCCGATGCAGAGCGCGGTGGCGGTCACCCAGCGGATCAACGACCTGCCGGTGCACCGGCTGCCGGTGTCGTGGCGGCTGCCCGGCACCGCCGCCCCGGTCGTGGCGCGCGCCTTCTACCCGTTCGCGGGGTTCGCGGCGGGCACCGGGCCGGGGGAGCGGCGGCTTGAGCCCGCGCCGCCCGGCGCGGCGCCCGGTCCGTGGGACGCCACCGTCGAGGAGGCCGCCGCGTACGGCTGGGCGCTGCACGAACTCCCCGCCCGGCACACCGTGCGCACCGACCCCGAGGTGGCCGGGGCGTGCGCCGGGATCGCCGCCCGCCTGCTCGAACGCGGCGTGACCGCCCACGACGAGCACGGCTCGCACCCGGTCACCGCCGACCGGATCGCGATCGGCTGCGCGCACAACGACCAGGTGGCGGCGGTGCGCGCGGCGGGCGTACCGGAGGGCGTCACCGTGGACACGGCCAACCGGCTCCAGGGCCGGGAGTACGACGTCACGATCGTCTGGCACCCGCTGTCCGGGCGACGCGACGCGACCGCGTTCCACCTGGAGTCGGGACGGCTGTGCGTGCTGACCTCCCGGCACCGGCACGCCTGCGTGGTCGTGGCCAGGGCGGGCATCGCCGAGCTGCTGGACGAGCACCCGTCCAGCCCGCAGGTGCGGCTCAACGTACCGATCAAGTTCCCGGACGGCTGGGCGGCGAACCAGACGGTCCTCGCCCACCTGGCCGGGCACCGGGTGGCCGGTCAGCCGACGGCCGGCGGCTCGTACGGCAGGGCGAGCCGTTCGGCCAGGTCGCGCAGGCACTCCTCGTAGACCGGTTCGAGGTCGGTGTAGATGAAGTCGAGCTGGTGCAGGACCTCCATGCACAGCAGGCCGTACAGCCTGATCCAGCAGGACATCATCACGTGCACGACCTCGGGCGGCAGCCGCCACCCGGCCTCGGCCGCGTAGGCGGCCACCTGGTCGCGCAAGGCGGGCGCGAGGTCGTCCGGCACCGGGAACGGGGTGGCCTGCCAGATCTCGGCGATCTCGTCCACGAAGACCTGCTCGAAGTTCTGGCCGGCCAGGAAGCGCGCCGAGCTGGTGCCCGGCCGGTTGGACGGCGGTAGCGGGCTGGCGAACACCATCCCGAACTCCGCCCGGTGGGCGAGCGCCCATTCCCGCATCGCGCGGCAGATGGCGAGCAGCCGCCGGGCGGGGGCGGCCGTCGCGTGGGCGTCGCGGGTGGCCCGCATGGTGTCGGCGAGTTCGCGCAGGAAGTCGGCGGTCATCGCGCCGACCAACTCCTCCAGCCCGGCGAAGTAGTGGTACAGCGCGGGGCCGGTCATGCCCATCTCGCGGGCGACCGCGTTGATCGTCACCGCCTGCTGGCCGCGCTCGATGAGCAGCCTGCGGGCGGTCGCCCGGATCTCCGCGAGCGTCTGCTGCCGGACTCTCTCCCGCCGGCTCTCTGTGCGCGCCGCCATCGCCTCGTTCCCTCTCCTCGGTTCGGTTGACATCCTAGGGCATCTATGTTTCCTTAATGAGTGTAAGCAAATTTAGAGGGGGTTGAGAAATGCTCGACCGACCGCGGCGACGGCCCCGTGACCTGCTGGCCGGAGCCTTCGCGAAGTACCACGCCGAGGGCGTCGTCACCGAGGTGGAGGAGGTCACCGCCACGATGCGGCACATCCGGTTCGTCGCGGACGAGCCGATCGGCCTGCCGTACACGCCGGGGCAGCACGTCCGCGTCCAGATCAACGACCCGTTTTCGCTGTACGGCCTGCTGCGCCCGGTGGAGACCCTGCGCACGTACTCGATCTGGGACTACTCGCCCGCTCGGCGGGCCATCGACCTGCGGGTCCACCTGTACGAGGGGGACGGCATCGGGGTGCGCTGGGCGCGCGAGGCGCGGGTGGGGGATCCGCTCACGTTCTGGGGGCCGCAGGGCGACTTCGTCACGCGGGCCGCGCCGTACCACCTGTTCGTCGGCGAGGAGACCGCGAGCGTGGCCTTCGGGCCCATGATCCGGGGCCTTACGCCTGGGCAGCCGGTGTACGGCGTGCTGGAGAGCGAGGACGCCGGCGACGAGCCGCCGTGTCCCGGGGGGCTGCATCGGGTGTACCGGCGCGGCGCGTCGCCCGTCTCCTCGCGCGTGCTGCTGGACGCTCTCGCCGCGCTCGACCTTCCGGACGAGCCGGGCGCGGCCTATCTGGCGGGCGAAGCGCGTACGTGCCAGTCCGCGCGGGACCACCTGGTGCGTGACCGGGGCTGGCCGCGTACGTCCATCAAGGTCAAGCCGTTCTGGACCCCGGACAAGCGGGGTCTGCACTGACCGGGACCGCAGTGACCGGGACCGCACTGACCTGGAACGGCCGGCGGCGGGCACGGGGGCACCGCCGCCGGTCGGGTCAAGCGACGATCACTGAGCTTGGGGCGCGCTCAGTCTCTCTCTGGGGCGGCGCTCAGTCGGCGCAGATCGCGTAGACGCTGATGCCCACGTCGTTGTAGCCGATCTGGCGGCCGAGGCCGATCCAGCCGCGACCGTCGGGGGTCGGGAAGGAGCCGACCAGGATCGCGCCGTTGCCCTGGGCCTCGGCGCCGCCGCCGAGCACCTTCTTGGTGCCCGGGCAGTACAGGGTGCGGCGCTGGAAGTTGGGGACGTTGGCGTTGGGCAGCGTGACGATCTGGTAGCCGGCCGGCAGCGCGGCCGGGGCGGCCTGCTGGATCTCCGGCGCGGCGGGCGCCGACGTGGCGGCGAACGCGCTCGCCGGGACGGCCGAGGCCACGCATGCGGCGGCGAGGGCGAGGGCGACGCGCGTGGTGCGGTTGAGCTTCACTTTCTGTCTCCCTTTCTACGCCCCTCCTGGCGGTGCTTTTGTTCACCGGCAGCACGAAATACGGCAGTGCGTCAAGTGATTCACGCGTCTGGAGGGGGACGTGATGCTTACACGATGAGTATCCATACGATGACCCTTTGTGTCGAGTACTTTCTGTGTTCGATTGAACGCATAAAGTGAAGAGTTTTCGAGAGATTTCCTCGGGAATTCCCGGCGCCGCCGTGGAATGGGAAACCGCGGCCCAAGAAACGGTACAAAGGGGCGGCTTACCGGCTCTTAATGAGGTTTGGGACAACCCGCCGACGGTAGGCGAAACTCCGAAGGCACCATCGCGGCCGGGCATGGCCGGGCCGCCGATCAGGGCTCTTGAGAGAGTCCGTCGAAATCGGGGGGGAAAATGCGTAGAACCATCGCCGGCCTGGGGCTGATCATCAGTCTCGGGCTCGCCCCAACCGCGGCGCTCGCCGACGCCCCTGCGGCCTCGGTGGCGTACACCCAGGTCTCACCGGCGCCGCAACCGGGTGAAACCGATGAGGGCGGCGGCAACGTCGGCATGTGGGGCCTGCTGGGCCTCGTGGGCCTGCTCGGTCTCCTGGGGCTGCGCAAGCAGCAGCCGCGGGGGCGGGAGCACGTGGGGACCGGGGACATCCGGCACGACCGTCCGTGACGCATGGGGTCCAAAGGGGTATCCCGTCACGACGGGATACCCCATTCCGGGGGTTTTCGGGATTTTGGTTTGGGTGGTGGCTACAGCTTCCGGATTCGCCATAAGCGCGCGGTTCTGTCCGTGCCCGCGGTGGCGACCAGGTCGCGGCGCGGGCTGAACGCCACCGCGCGCACTCTGCCGGTGTGGCCGGTGAGGGTGGCGAGGTGGCGTTTGGAGTAGACGTCTCCCAGCCAGACCCGGGTGTCGGCTCTCCACGGCTCGATGGTCTCGCCCACGCCGTGGACCGCCACGGCGTCGCCGCGCCACCCGAGCTGGAGGTTCTTGTCCTCGCCCGATGGCCCGGCGAAGACGACCCAGGGCTCGGACAGGGGACGGCCGGGGAGTACGGGCCACACGCGTACCGTGCCGTCCGGGCTGCGGGTCACCACGTCGGCGAGGCCGGTGGCGCCGTCGTCGTTGACGATCAGACTCGACGCGGTGACGTCGAACGCCGTGAGGTTCTTCCCGGCCGCGATGTCCGACACCGACACGCTGCGCGGCCCGTGATGAACGCGCATCAGACGGCCCTCCCGCCCGAACAGGACGCGGCTCTTGCCCGGCTCGGGGAACGGCAGGGTGGACGTCCTGCGGGCGCCGGCCACGTTCCACAGCCGTACCGCCGGGTCGTCGGCGTTGGTCGCCAGGATGCGCCCGTCGGGGCTGAAGGTGACGGTCGCCGGGCCGGTGTGCCCGGTGAGGAGGGCGATGAGCGTCCTGTCGCCCATGTCCCAGAGCCGTACCGCCGGGTCGTCGGCGTTGGTGGCCAGGACGCGCCCGTCCGGGCTGAACCTGACGTGCACTGGACCGGCGTGGCCGGTGAGGACGGTGAGCAGCGTCATCGTGGTCATGTCCCACAGGCGTACGGTCCCGTCGAAGCTGCTGGTGGCCAGGATCCGGCCGTCCGGGCTGAACACCACCGACCCGACGTAGTGGGTGTGCCCGGTGAACACGGTCAGCCGCCTGCGGGTCGCCACCTCCCACAGGCCCACGGTCCCGTCGAGGCTGCCGGTGGCGAGGATGCGCCCGTGCGGGCTGAAGGCCACGGCGGCGACCACGTCGGGGTGGGGCAGGACCGCGACCTGCGCCCCCACGGTGGGCGAGGGCGCGGGGCGGGATCTGGGCGCGGCCCCGGCGCGGCGCAGCAGTTCCGGTACGGCGAGCGCGATCCCCGCGCCCAGCGTGCCCGCGACCGCGGCGGTGGCGAGCAGGTCACGGCGGGAGAAACCGGCGGAAGGGCCGGACCGTCGTTCTTCGCCTTCCGCCTCGGCGGTCGCCGGGACATCGGCTGAAGGGGAATCGGCCGCATTCTCGTCATTACCGGGCCGTGCCCCGGCCGTTTCCCCGGCGAATTCATCGCCTGTCGATCCGGATGATTCTTCGGTGGTTTCCCGCGTCGTTTCTCCGGCCGTTTCCCCGATCAGCCGGTAACGGGCCGCCGTCCACGCGGCGACCTCCTCGTCGGGCAGCCCGCACGCCTCGACGAAGGCCACCAGGAGTTCCTTGCGCGGTAATGTGTCCCGCTGCAGCGCCGCGACCAGCGTGTTGTGCGGGAGCACCCGGCCCGCCGCGGCGGCCCGCTGGGCGAGCTGCCGATAACTCAGCCCCGACCAGGCGCGCAACCTGCGCATTTCTGCCACGTATTCCGCGGCCGTCCGCGCCCGCTCAGGCTCCGGCGCTTTGTCATCCACCCGCCGCTACCGCCTTCCCGCAGGCAACCGGGCCGGTCCGCCGTGGTCCGATCCGGTCGACCAAGGCCCATGAGCTGGACGAACACCTCCGAGCAAAGCCGACCATAGCAGACCATGGAAATGTGTTGCCAGGCCAAACCGAGCGGCTGAGACTGGGGCACCGACGGGCCGCGGACCGAATTTAGAGCAGGGCTCACAATTCCCGTGGCCGGTCCTTCGGAAAAATCCAACCGGAAAGAAGGGGAAGCCATGAGGAAAGCGCTGAGCACAATCGGCGCAGGGACGGCTTTGCTGGCCGGGGCGATTTTTCTCGCCCCAACGCCCGCGCAGGCCGCGCAATGGTATGCGGGCGGATACTACTCGACGTACGCCTCCTGTGATGCCGCCGGCGACGAGATGAAGGCGGAAGGCGCTGCCTGGTCCACCGACTGCCGGAAGAAGGGAAGCCGCTGGCAACTCTGGTACTACCGATGACCGCCTTGCCATCGAAGTCCGGCGTACTACCGGGGGTCAGAGTGAACCTTTTTCAACCTCAGGTTCCCAGGTCAAAGGCGGTATGCGAGATGCCGTATCCGCTTGACCAGGCGTCCTGCCGCGGCATCAGGCCCGGCCCGAGCCCGACGGAGACGCCCCTGACCTGGTCCAAGCGACCGGTTGAAAAAGGTTCAGTACATCCGATGATTCGAATGGCGGTCAGCCCGCCGAGCCGCGGGGGCGCGCGGTGAGCTGAGCGAGTCGCCCGCCGTGCGGTGGGCGGGCTCGTTCTGCGGCGCGGGGTCTCGGCGGCTCGGTGCAGGTGAGCCGCCGGGGCCTTCGTCGCCGCGTACAGGGCGCACGGGGGTGCGCCGGCAAGGACGGCCCGGCTGCGCGTCTGGTGGTGCGCGCGCAGCCGGGCGACCTTTCGACCTTTCTTCTGCCGGGAGCGCGGCCCCGCCCGCTCCTGGCCGACACCAGACCCGGCCCGGCAGGGCAGGCGGCGATGACCTCCACCCGGACGCCGCCGCCCGCCGAGGCCGCCCATGCCACCGCGGGGTGTGTCCCCCGTCTGTCCCACACGCCCGCGGTGGACCTGACCCGGCGGGCCGGTCGCGGAGACCGGCCCGCCGGTGGTCAGGCGGCCCTGTTGGCGGTCCAGCGCTGGGACGGCTGGGTCGTTGCGCACGTGGCGAGGACGAGCCTGGTACCGCCGCCGGTGCCCGCGCCCTCGGACTGCGCGCACAGGCCCGCCGCGACCGACCTGACCTGGTAGGTCAGGCCCGAGATCACCGGGAACGTCCACTGCTGGGCGGCCGCCCCGGTGCAGGTCGTCTGCACGAGCTTGGTGCCCGGCGCGGTCACGCCGCCCAGCGGGGTCAGGCACTTGAGGCTGTGCAGGCTGCTCAGCGTGAAGCCCGTACCGGCGGGCGTCAGCTTCCACTGCTGGTTGCCCTGGCCGTTGGCGGGCCACTGGACGATCTCGGCGCCGTCGTTGTCGTTGAACGCGAACAGGTCCATCGCCTGGTTGGGCCCGGAGGAGTCGATCACGTCGTTGGTGAGCATCAGCACCGCGCCCGCCTCGGGCTGCCCGGCCGGGTCGGGGCCCGTGTTGGTGGTGACGGTGAGCGGCTGGGAGCTGACCGACGTACGTGTGACGCCGCCGTACGTGACGCGCTGGCGGACGGTGTAGGTCGCGGTGGTGCTGGGCGGCAGGCCCGTCACGCGCGCGGTGGTCTGCCAGCCGGGCACGGTCGCGGCGACCGACCCGTTGCGCAGGATCTGGTGGTCCACCGTGTACCCGGAGCCGGTGGGCAGCATGCTCGGCAGGAAGCCGAACGCGATCGAGGTCGCCTCCACGTCGGCGGCGCGCAGCAGTTGCGGCGGCAGCGGCGGGATCGTCGTCATTGCCGGTACGGCGGCACCCGGCTCCAGGTACCGGCTGTGCAGCGCGGCGTTGAAGTGGGCCGGCAGGTAGGAGCCCTGCGGGACGATCGCGAAGTAGTCGTCCCTACCGCAGTCGAGCAGCCGCACCGCCAGCGGGTCGGGACACGCCACGGTGCCGGTGTTCTGGCACAGCGTCTCGTTGCCGTCGGTGCAGTGCCCGCCGCCGTCGGCGTGCGGCGCGAACGGGAGCAGGCCGCCGAGGGTGTGCGCCACCTCGTGTGTCATGGTGTGCCCGGAGAAGCAGGAGGGCTGGAACGTGATCCAGAACGTCTTGCTGTTGTGCAGGTTGCCGGTGCCGAACGAGTCGTCGTTGCCGACGCCGTCGTTCTCCGCGCCCGCGCAGTTGAGGCGGTGGTTCTCGGCGAGGATCACGTAGATCCGCTGCGGGGTGTCGTACCCCATGGTCTTGAGCAGGTTGACGAAGGTGCCGCTGTTGGTCGATCCGGCGGGCACCGCGACCGAGGAGATGACCGGCTGGCATCCGGTGGCCCCGGTCAGGAAGCGCAACCAGCGCTGCGCCCCGTCCCGCCGGGCGCTGTCGTTGATGTTCTGCTGCGCGGTCCAGGCGGCGGCCCGCATGACCGGCTCACGCTCGGCGAACCGGTTCGACCCCGGCTCGTAGGTGTACAGGAGCTGCACCCGGTGACCGCTGGTCCCGTCACCCGCACACTGAACGGGCGGCGCCGCCGCCACCCCGCCCGGCACGGCCACGGCCGGGGTCACGGGTAACGCGGCCAATCCTCCTGCTGCCAGCACGACGGCCATCACCCATTGACGAATTCGCATACTCACCGCTTTCTGCGCGCATGACTTTCCCCGGCGAAGCGTAATCGTCGGCGCCGGGAGGCTCAATCGCATGAAAAAGGGGGGTTGAGCCGCGATTTCGTGGAGATACGGGGTGGGACGCCGACGGCCCTCGGCTCTGGGGAGCCGAGGGCCGGGGCGGTGGCCGGGACCTATCGGGCCCGGTTGTGCAAGGCGGTCAGAAGCCCAGCCGCCAGTTCTGGTACTCGCCCCGGTTGCAACCGTGGGCGTAGACCGAGCCGCCGTTGGTGTCCAGGCACTTGTTGGTGCGGATGTTCTCGAACTGGACCCGGTTCCCGTTATGGTAGAGCCGCCACTTCTGCCAGGAGTTCGGGTCCTGGCAGGGGAGGGTGTAGACGTCCTTCCCGTTGGTGTCCAGACACCGTCCGGTGGCGACGTTCCGGATTCTGTTCGAGCCCGGCTGGTACTGCTGGACCACCCACTTCTGGTTCGCCCCGTGGTTGCAGCCGAGCGGGTAAACGTGGCCGGCGCTGTTGCTGTCCAGGCACTTGCCGGTCTTCCAGTGGCGAATGAGCGTGCCGTTCGCGGCGTTGGCGGGCGCGGCGGCCAGGGTGGTCGCCAGGACGGCTCCGGCGAGCAGCGGCAAAAGCGTGAGAGCGCCGATCTCGGCCCGGCGTGGGCGCAAAGGGTTCTTTTTCCTGGTCATATGTTGCTTTCCTCCGTGGCTGTCGGCCGATTCGGGCACGCGGCTGCGGCGCCGAACGCCAGAGGACGGTATGCTTCGTCACCGATCAATGCCCATACCGTTTTCTGTCCAATGTCTGACCGTTTCTGTTAGAAGCCTGGCCGGAGGCTGTGTAAGAAATCCGTGTGCCGGAGTGCCGCTCGCGGCCGGTGCGGCCGCCGCGTTAGGGTGATCGTTGGAGGCGCGTGGGTTCCTGGTGGTCCTCCTGGCCTTCAAAGCCATGGGGCGGCGCTCCGCGTCGCCGGCGGGTTCGATTCCCGTTCGCCTCCGCCACCGAGGAGGTGCGGGAGGGTGCCACATCGTGCAGGTGATCGCGACCGCTGGTCATGTGGACCACGGGAAGTCCACGCTCGTGCGGGCACTGACCGGCATGGAGCCGGACCGCTGGGCCGAGGAGCGCCGCCGGGGGATGACCATCGACCTCGGGTTCGCCTGGACCACCCTGACCTCCGGCAGGCGGGTCGCCTTCGTGGACGTACCGGGGCACGCCAGGTTCGTCACCAACATGCTGGCCGGGCTGGGACCGGTGCCCGCCGTGATGTTCGTGCTCGCGGCCGACCAGGGCTGGCAGGCCCAGTCGCAGGAGCACTGGGAGGCGATCCGCGCGCTCGGCGTGGAGCACGGGCTGCTGGTGGTCACCCGCTGCGACCTGATGGACCCGGGGCCCGCCCTGGCCGAGGCCCGCGAGCACGTCGGGTGGCCCGCGGTCACGGTGAGCGGGAGTACCGGGCAGGGGCTCGACGGGCTGCGGGCGGCGCTCGACCGGCTGACCGGCGCGCTGCCCGCGCCCGACGCCGCCGCGCCCGTCCGCCTGTGGATCGACCGGGCGTTCACCATCAGGGGCGCGGGGACGGTCGTCACCGGCACGCTGGCGGCGGGCACCCTGCGGACGGGGGATCGGCTGCTACTTGAAGGCGAACCGGTGCGGGTCAGGGGATTGCAGGCGCTGGGGGAGCAGGCGGCGCAGGTCGCGGCGACCGCCCGCGTCGCGGTCAACCTGCGCGGCGTGGAACGGGACCGGGCGGCCAGGGGCATGTCACTGCTCACGCCGGACGCCTGGCTCCCGGCCGACGTCGTCGACGTACGCCTGGACACCGGCGACCCCCCGGACCCCGGTCCGCGGGAGGCGGTGCTGCACATCGGGTCGGCGTCCGTGGCCGCGCGGGTGCGGCCGCTGGGCCCGGGGACGGCACGGCTGACGCTGGCGCGGACGCTGCCGCTGCGGGTCGGGGACCGGGCGCTGCTGCGCGCCCCGGGCCGCCCGATCGTGGGGGTGCGGGTGCTCGACGTACGCCCCGCGCCGCTCCGCCGTACCGGCGCGGCCAAGGCCAGGGCCGCCGAGCTGGCCCCCTTCGCCGCCCTGGCCGCCCCCGTGCCCGATGCCGCCACGCTGCTGCGCTGGCGCGGCATGGCACAAGAGGCAGAACTGGCCGCGATGGGCGGCGACGCCCTCCCCGCCCCGGTCGCGGACGGCTGGCTGATCGACCCTGGCAGGTGGGCGGAGCTGGCCGACCGGCTCGCCGCGCTGGCCGCCGCCCAGCCGGGCGTCCCCGTGGACGCGGCCCGCACCGCGCTCGCGCTCCCCACGCGCGGCCTGGTCGAGGCCCTGGCCAGGTCGCGCCCGCCGCTGAGCGTCGCCGACGGCCGGATCGACGCGGGCGGCGGCCTGCCGGAGCCGGTGCTGGCGGCGGTCGGACGGCTGCGCGCCGAACTGGCCGCCGCGCCGTACCGGGCCCCCGAGGCCGCCCGCCTGACCGAACTCGGCCTCACCGCCCGCGTGGTCGGGGCGGCGGCGCGGGCCGGGCTGCTGCTGCGCCTGACCGGCGGGGTGGTGCTCCCGGCGGGCGCGGACACCGCGGCGGCGCGGAAGCTGGCCGAGCTGGGCCGGCCGTTCACCGCGGCGGACGCCCGTACCGCGCTCGGCACCACCCGCCGCGTGGTGATCCCGCTGCTGGAACACCTCGACGCGCGCGGCCTCACCCGCCGCCTGGACGACCGGCTGCGCGTGGTCGCGGCCCCCTGATCAGGTCGATCAGCCGATGCCGAAGCGCGGCACCGGCAGGTCCTCGGTGGCCACGTGCACGATGTGCGGCTCGGTGAACAGGTCGATGCTGTGCCTGCCGCCCTCCCGGCCGAGCCCGCTGGACTTGATCCCGCCGAACGGCGTGCGCAGGTCGCGCACGTTCTGGGAGTTGATCCAGAGCATTCCGGCCTCGATGGAGTGCGCCACCCGGTGCGCCCTGCGCAGGTCGTTGGTCCACACGTACGCGGCCAGCCCGTACTGCGTCGCGTTGGCCAGCTCGATCGCCTCGGCCTCGCCGTCGAACGGCGTGACGCAGACCACCGGCCCGAAGATCTCCTCCTGGAAGATCCGCATCGTGGGCGTGACGTCGGCGAACACGGTCGCCGACAGGAAGTTGCCGTCGGGCAGCCCCTCGGGACGCGCGCCCCCGGCCACCAGCCGTGCGCCCTCCTCCATGCCTGAGCGGACATATCCCATGACCCGCTCGTAGTGGTCGGGGTGGATCAGCGCGCCGAGTTCGGTGGCGGGGTCGGCGGGCGGGCCGACCCTGACCTTGGCCGCCCGCTCGGCCAGCCGGTTCACGAACTCCGCGTACCGTGACCTTTCCACCAGCACCCGGGAACTGGCCGTGCAGCGCTCGCCGTTCAGCGAGAACACCCCGAACACCGCCGCGTCCAGCGCCCGTTCAAGGTCGGCGTCCTCGAACACCACCAGCGGCGACTTGCCGCCCAGCTCCATCGACAGGGTCTTCAGGTGGGCGGCGGCCGACCGCATGATGGTCTG
This sequence comes from Spongiactinospora rosea, assembly GCF_003315795.1. Lineage (GTDB taxonomy): Bacteria > Actinomycetota > Actinomycetes > Streptosporangiales > Streptosporangiaceae > Spongiactinospora > Spongiactinospora rosea. The sequence continues at coordinate 1,269 of NZ_QMEY01000026.1, read as the reverse complement.
CCCGGTCGTGGTCTCGCCGGTGAAGGAGATGACCGGTACGTCGGGGTGCGCGACCAGCGCCGCCCCGGCCGTCTCACCGATGCCGTGGACCAGGTTGAACACCCCGGTGGGCAGCCCGCCCTCCTCCATGATCTCCGGGAGCAGGCTCGCCGACAGCGGGGACCACTCGGCGGGCTTGAGCACCACCGGGCAACCGGCCGCCAGCGCGGGGGCGAGCTTCCAGGTCTCCAGCATGAACGGGGTGTTCCAGGGGGTGATCAGCCCGGCCACGCCGACCGGTTTGCGCACGACGTAGTTGAGCTGGGCGGAGCCGACCCGGTAGACGTCCTCGCCGAGGTCGCTGATCACGTCGGCGAAGAACCGGAAGTTCTGGGCGGCCCGTTTGGCCTGGCCACGGGCCTGGGTGATGGGCAGGCCGGTGTCGGCGCACTCGACCTCGGCGATCATCTCGTCGCGCGACTCGATGGCGGCGGCGATGCCGCGCAGGATCACCGCCCGCTGCTCGCCGGTCATCCGCGGCCACGGCCCGTCGGTGAACGCCTTGCGCGCCGCCCGCACCGCGGCGTCGATGTCGGCCGCCTCGCCCGCGGCCACGGTCAGTGAGACCTGGTTGGTGGCCGGCTCGATCGCATGGAAGGTCGCGCCGGAGGCGCTGGGCACGTGGGCCCCGTCGATGTAGTGCTCCAGTTTCAACCTGCGATCTCCTTGCTCTGAGCCAGCAGCTCCTCGATCCGCCGGACACCGGCGTCGGTCGGGGGGATGAGCGGCGGCCGTACGTGTGCGGAGGCGATCAGGCCGCGCTGGTGCAGGACCCATTTGGCGGGTGCGGGGTTGGTCTCGACGAAGAGCAGGTCGACCAGGGGGTGCAGGGCGTAGTGCAGGTCCAGGGCGGTGGTGTGGTCGCCGGTGGTGTAGGCGGTGTACATGCGGGCCACGGTGGCGGGGGCGAGGTTGGCGGCGGCGGAGACGAAGCCGGCGCCGCCGATGGCCAGCAGGGGCAGGCACAGGAGTTCGATGCCGGACCACATGAGGAAGTCGCGGCCGCACAGGTGCAGGACGCGGGAGAAGTGTTCGAAGTCCTTGGTGGTCTCTTTGATGCCGATGATGTTGTCGTGGGCGTGGCGCAGGCGGGCGACGGTTTGGGGGTGGATGTCGACGGCGGTGCGGGAGGGGACGTTGTAGATGACGATGGGCAGGTGGGGGAATTCGCCGGCGATGGTGGCGTACCAGCGGTAGAGGGCTTCTTGGGTGGGGCGGGCGTAGTAGGGG